>CAWHVT010000001.1:0-384919 GCA_963832855.1 uncultured Acidobacteriaceae bacterium
TGTCACGGCAGAGGTCGCGGGTTCGAGCCCCGTCGTCCCCGCCATCAATCAAGAAATTCCACGATTGACGGTTGATTCCAAAACATTCTGTCGTCTCGCCTATTTGGCCTTTGTTTCATCGCGGCCAATAGATCGCATTGACAGGTGTGTTTACTGAAACGCCTGGCTCAGGCTCATGGGGTTGAGGCCCGACAGAAACTTTTGCGCCTCGGCGGTCAGAGCCGTTTGCGTGGCGGACAGAGGCCCGTCGGAATGCAACCCGTCTGATTGGGGCCGATCAGGCTGGGGACGGTCGATGCGAATCATGATGGGAACCGGATGCGCTGCTCCGCCGGCGAGCGGGGTTCTGGACGGACAGGAAGCGGGCGTGCTGGAACTGACACTTGGGGTGCAACCGCCTCCGCCACCACCGCCTCCAGAGGAGACAATGCCGCCGCAACCGGTTATCGCGGCCAAACAAGTAGAGATCGATAGCGAAAGAAGAATGCGGGGAAGGTTCACGGTTGAATTCCCCATCCTGCGTATAAGCGGGAGCGCTGGTTGAGGCTAACGCTTGCGGCTGCGCGCTGCCCGCGCACTGGCCACGAGGGCGCCCACGCCACCCACCAGCGCCAGCACAATGGTTGGATCTTCCGGTGAGTCGGTGCATCCGGTTTGCGCGCGCAGCGGAAGAACAACGGCGGCCAGCATCAGGGCCAGGAGAAGAGCGTAACGGCGAGTCATTCGGAACTCCTTCTCTTCAACAGCAATCTGTCAGCGCAAATCCGGGTGACGTTACGGAGCAAGCTCCGCGGCAATCACTTCAAGAAGACACGGAAAAATGCGTCGCGTGGCTATGCCTCGAAAGGGTTACCAGAGCGATAAGTGCCAAGTTTCCCACAGCCTGGCCGCGGGCTCGAATTTCTCCGATTTACATGATGGGCCGATGATCGTAGCTGTCCCGAATGGCGAAGAAGGCATCTTTCGGGCGGTAATCGCGATCGAACGGTAGCGACCGCTGAGGGCGATTGGGCTGCTTGCGATGGTGGGTTGGCCCGTTGTTGAGCCAGGTGAACCGGTCGCTCAGATCCCAGGTAATCACGAGCTTTACCGATGGATTGGCAAGAGCGACGCGGAGATAGTCGGTATAGGTTTGCGCAATGATGGCGTCGCGCTTGGCGGGATCGTCGGTCGAGATGTTGTCCTCGTTCACATCCATTTCAGTGAGGTAGACCTCGAGGCCCATCTGGCGGATGGCCTCAATATAGTCGGCGAGGCCTTTGCCAAAAGTGTCGGGCTGCGCAGCTTTTACGTGGCTTTGAATGCCCACCGCGTCGAGCGGCACTCCGCGCTTCTGCATGGCGCGCAGCAGTTCGAGGATCAGGCGCCTGCGTTCCGCGTTGTTGTCGTTGTCGTATTCAACTCCATAGTCGTTGTAGGTGAGCTTGGCATGCGGATCGGCTGCACGAGCGGTCCGGAAGGCCAGATCGATGTAATCCGGCCCCATTTGTTCGTACCAGAAGGACCTGCGCAGTCCGCCGGGCTGGCCGTCGCTGGGAAGAATGGCCTCATTGACTACGTCCCACGATTGGATCTGGCCCGCGTAATGCTTGCAGACGGTGGTGATGTGGTCGACAAAAAAATGCCCTGTGTTGGGACGATTTTCCGGGGTGCGAATCCAGTCGGGCACGGACTCGTGCCAGCAAAGCGTATGGCCCCGCATCAGCATGTGATGACGCTGGGCGAAGGCAAGCAGGAAGTCGGGGCGCGAAAAGTCGTAGCGATCGGGCGCGGGGCGCAGCGCGATCCACTTCAGCTCGCCAGTGGGGACAACGATGCCGCATTGCTCGCCGATCAATTCGGCAAAGTCGGGATCGTCCTGGACATTGTGAATGATGACCGCGGAGCCGAAGACGAGGCCGTGGCGGCGCGCATGAGCACGGAGCGAGCGCGAACCCGAGACATCGTGAAATGAGGCGGGCAGAACGGCCGGAATCGAGGCGCGATGCGCGCAACCTGCGAGCAACGAGGCGGCTGATCCGGCTGTAGCAATTGCCGCTGCGGCCCTGGCGCCCTCCGCGATGAACTCTCGCCGTGTTTGCATGGGATGTATGCTCCTTTCGGCAGCGCGTGAAGAGAATCGCCGGCCCAACCAATTTCCGGTTGACCAGTTTTTGGTTTACCAGGGGTTCGGGCCCAGCGGCTGATAGTGGACCCAGTCGAAATCGACGGCTCCGGGTTGGGTGGGTTGCGTAGTGTAGGCAAAAAGAGCGGGACGTGAGCCTTTCCACCAGCTGAAGTGGATGGGAGTGGGCGCGCCTAACTGGCGGAAGGCTGCGCCATCGTCAAGACTATAAGAATACACAGCCTGATCGCCGTTCACGTTTACACGAAGTTGAATCAAAGGCTGTACGAGCGCGGGTCCCTCCGCGTGGTCGTGCTGATGAAAAAAACTCAAGTGCCGTTCGCGGTCCGACTGCACGATCTCAAGCCCGCTGACGGAGTATTCAAACATGGCCAGGCCGGCGTGAACGCCCGGCTTCATTTGGGTCAAATCGATACGAACGGTGAACTCGAAGGTGTTGTCCTGCATGGACTGCGTAAGCGTATTCCGGGCGGAAAGCAAGCCGTCTGCTGGCATGGGAATGAGGCGCAGAAATCCGGGCCGCGCGCTCAATGACCAATGATCGTCGTCGGGATTGTGATTCCATTCCCACTGCGGTCCGAGCGTTGGGCTATTAAAGTCGTCTGACGTCTGTGGCCGCTGGCGCGAGGATACGCGAGGATTGCCGGGAATCGGGCCGGATTGAGTGGGCTGACCGGCAGATGCACCGTCAGGATCGGCGCCGATCACCGGCCAATCATCTTGCCAGCGCACCGGCTCAAGGTGAACGATCCGTCCGTGCCCGCCGTCGGCCTGGAAATGGACAAACCAACCTTCGCCGTCCGGCGTTTCCACATACCCTCCCTGATGCGGACCGTTGATATTGGTCGAACCCTGGGTGAGCACCACGCGATGCTCGTAGGGGCCATAAATCTGCCGCGAGCGCAGCACGACCTGGGAGCCTCCGCCCACTCCGCCGATGGGGGCAAAGATGTAGTAGTATCCATCGCGCTTGTAGAACTTGGGTCCCTCCAGGACGGGCAGATGCTCCGGATCCTGGACAATGATTTTCCCGTCATCGAGGACGTGCTTGCCATCCGGCGACATGCGGTGCAGGATGAGCGGTCCGGCGCCAGTCTTGGAGTGAATCAGGTAAGCGGTTCCGTCGTCATCCCAAAAGGGGCAGGGGTCCTCAAGACCGGCCCCCGCGATCACAACTTCCGGCGCACTCCATGGCCCCGTGATCTTTTCCGCCGTGCTCACGTAAATCCCCTCGCTGGGGGTAGGGAAGTAAACAAAAAACCGGCCATCGTGCTTTCTGATGGAAGGCGCCCAGACCCCTTTGCCGTAGCGATTTCCGCCAATCATGCTGTAACGCGGGTCCATGTTCAGGCGGTCGACCACGTGGCCGACGATCGTCCAATGGACGAGATCGGTTGATTGCAGAATGGGAATGCCGGGCACGAAGTGAAAGGTAGAAGCGACGAGGTAATAATTCAGGCCGTCACGGATGACGTCGGGGTCAGAGTAATCGGCGAAGAGAATAGGATTGCGGTACATCGGCTTCCATCCCAACGACGGAGACCTGTCGTCACCACCCCAGGAAGCAGAGGTCGCTTCCTGAGGACCCCGGCTGCCGGAGGCCCCGGCCTGCGCGGCCGGCTGCGGCGCCTGCGCTTGCGCTGTGGTCAGCGCTCCCGCCAGACAAACGGCCAGCAAGAGTTTTCGCAACGGATTCTGTGTGAAGCTTGCTGCTCTATGAGTCATCGAGTGGCCTTTACGCTTCCGCTCAGGTTGCTTTTAGAGATAGAAACGGCCTCCGGCTGCCGCTGCATTCGGCACTCGACCATCCATCGATTGCTGTAGCAAATGAATTGGGGAGTGCGGCATTCGGCCGTACTCCCCAAGGTTGTTAAAACTGCAATTTCAACGACAACTGGGCAATTCGAGGGCTGTTCTGGGGATCGGATGTCGATCCCGGACCGGTGGTCCAGTTCTGTGGGCTGGTGCTCGTGATCTTGCCGAATGTCGAGCCCAGCGTCGTGCCAGGGTCGCCAAGGTTGGTGTGGTTGAGCAGGTTGAAGTAGTCAGCCTCGAAATTTAACGAGGTTCTCTCGCCGAAAGCGAACTTACGCGTCAGGCTGGCGTCCCAATCGACGTAATGCGGGCCCACAAAGGAACCTTTCACTACGTTGCCGAAGGTGCCGGCGGGATTGACCGAAAAGGCGGCTGGATTGAGCCAGTCTCTGCAGTTTGTCGCTCCCACGGCGCATGCAGTGCCGCCGTAGGCCCCGGTCCCGCTATACACAGCGCGGTCGCGGTTCTGGTGGGAAGCGGAGTTGTTGGCTGAGCTGGACCAGATGGTGAGCGGGTCGCCGCTGTGGTACTGGAAGATTCCGTTGGTCCCCCAGCCGTTGAGAATATAACGGGCCACGCTGGGCGCGTCGTTGAGGAACTTCGGAATCATGTAGACGTAGGACAGAGCGGTGATGTTCCGGTGATCGAAGTCTGCCGGGCCGTAGTCAAGGGCCTTGTAGTTCGGCATCGTAATCGGGTAAACATACGAGCCGCCGCCGCCAGTCGACGTGGCTGCCTGATTCCACGGCATGTCGTTGAGCGCCTTCGACCAGGTGTAGTTGAAGAGCAGGGTCAGGCCGTAACGCACGCGTTGCTCGGCGGAGACTTGCAGCGAGTTGTAATTGGTGTTGCCGCCGGTGTTGGCTGCCGTAATGTAATTGGGGAAACAACTGTTGGTGGTCGCGCAGCCGGGCTGATCGAACTTGAGTACGCCGCCGATCTCCGGATTCAGCTCTGTATCCTCCCACTCGTGGCTCCCGTGCGTGGCAACATAAGCGGTGCGCAACGAAAGGCTGCTCGTCAGTTGTTGTTCGACGGCAAGGTTCCACGCGTAGTCACGCGGATCCTGGAAGCCTTTGTAGGGGTCGAAAGTCAGCCAACTGTTCGACGACGAGATCGGAGTCGTGTTCGGCGGAGGCTGCGGCGAAGGAAAAGGATTCGTAACTCCAGCGGTCACGTAGGGATTAGCCCAGTTGATCGGTGTGGTGGCAGTCTGCTGTAGAGTCACAGCTTCAAGGAACGGCGGCGAGCCGGTCGAGTAAATATCGAACAAGGTGCTGTTGATGCGGCTGTCGTAGAACATGCCGGCTCCGCCGCGTATGGCTGTTTTGCCATTGCCGAAGACGTCATAGGCAAAGCCTACTCTCGGCATGAAGTGGTCGTATTCATTGGCGACGCCGTTGGGATTGAACCCCGGATCGCCGGCGAACTGCAGCCCCGCAGGCGCCAGGGGAAACATGGTGGAATGAGTGTCCGATGCCCAAAGGGTGGGGTTAAACCCGCCCATGCGGCCGAAGAGATTGTGCCAGGGGATGAACGGCTCGTAGCGCACGCCGTAGTTGAGCGTCAAATTACGCGTCGCCTTCCAACTATCCTGAACGTAGGCGCCCTGGAACTTGCCGCGAACATTGAAGTACTCGCCCGACGCCTGAATGAGCTCAGAGAGGTTACCGAACAGGAAATTGGCCGCAGGGTCGGGGGTGACGTTGGAGTTAAAGAAGAACTCGCCGGGCTGCTCGAAGTCGTTGTTGACGTCGATCTTCGACAGCTCGCCGTGATAGCCTGCGTCGATATTGTGCCGGCCGAGCAGGAAGTGGATGTCGTCGGTGAGCGTGTAGTTGTTCCGGACGAATGCAGCCTGGGGATTCACGCTAATGGTGAAATAGTTCGACACCTGGATCTCATTGATCTGCTTATAGGCCGGCTGCCAGATGTTTTGGACGCCCAGGTCGGCCACGTCGAGGCTGCTTGAGCTGGGGCCACGAATGTCGTACTGGTGTTGATAGCTGAGGATGAAATTGTTGACGATGTGATTGTTGAAAGTGTGCGTCTCTGAGACCAGCGCATTGTAGAGGTGGTTCGAAGCGCCGTCGGCCAGGCTGAGGATGTCCGTGAGGTTCTCTACGCCGTCCAGGATGAACTCATCGGAGAAGTAGCGCACCGTCAGCTTGTCCTTCGGAGTCAGTTCATCATCGACACGAGCTGTGATCTCGGCATAGCCGAAGAGACTAGGCTGTGTGTACAGAACGGAGCCAGTCGTGGTCAGCGCTGGGACATACTTGAAAAAGTTGGCGGTAACGGGGCTGAGGGCAGTCGAGCTCCACGTGTTCGATTCGCCGCTCGGACAGGTGATCGTGGAAGGAAGAATCGCCGACGGCATCAGAGGATCGGTGACGCAATCGGTAAATACCAGGTTGTTGGTGCCCGGCGCGCCGCCTGAAGAGTTTGCGCCCGCCTGGGCAATGGTAGGCAGAGTGGTGCCGGCACTGGTTGCGGCCTCGTGATCGATCGTCTTTTCATATCCGAAAAACCCGAAGGCCTTATTGCTGTGGAAGAGGTGCGGAATCTCCAACGGCCCGCCCACCGTACCGCCAAATTGGTTGCGGTGGAGCAGGTCCACTGTGCCCTTGCCCGTGGCGGCGCTGTAGGTCAAAGGGGCCTGCGCGTCCAGGTCGGAAGTGCGGACATACTCAAACAGGTCGCCGTGGTACTGGCTGGTTCCGCTCTTGGTGATGATGTTGACCACGCCGCCCGCATTCTGGCCGTACTGCGCGCTGTAGTTGTTGGTGTCGATCGAGAACTCCTGCACCGCATCGGGCATGGGGAAGGGCTGGTTGACGTTGGTGTACTCGTCCACATTGTTACCACCGTCGAGCATGAAGTTTGTCTGACCGACAAACGTGCCGTTGGCCGAGATGGTGATCGCCGTGGGGAAGGTCTTGGTGTCCCCCTGGTCCGCCGACGCAGGCGGAGCAACCGTCACTCCGGCCACGTCCTCAGTGAGTGCGGCTGCGTTGCGGCCGTTCAGAGGCAAGCCATTTACCGATTGCGCCCCGATCACCTGCGATAGCGTGCCCGTCGTCACGTCCACCTGGGCGGTCTGGGCGCTTACCGTTACGGTCTCGGAGGTCCTACCGGGTTTCAGCGTGATGTTCACCGTAACCGCGGCGTCGGCCTGCAGCAGCACGCCTTTTTGTGTATAGGCTTCAAACCCCGCGCGCGTGGCGGTGATGTTGTAGGTCGACGGCGCCAAAATGGGGAAGACGAAGGATCCCTGGCTGCCTGTCGTGGTCGTCGACGAGATTCCCGTTGCGACTTGGGTTGCCGTTACCTGGGCGCCAGGAACCAAAGCGCCACTCGCGTCGGTCACCGTGCCGTTGATGCTTCCAAATCCTTGTGCAGACAACCGGCCTGAAATACAGACGCTCAACGCGAGGACGGCGACAAAACAGCCGATGAACCTGGGATAAGCTCTCATGTTTGCCTCCTGAAATGTTGCCCCTGTGGGTGGGAACAAACGCTTGGCGCCCAGGGCAGACGACACGGGGCGCACGATAATACGAGCAGGGAAGTTTGTATTGAAATAGATTGACAGTTGATGAGACAGGTACCGTCCGTGACAGTCAGGAATTGACTCTATCTTTATTGTATTCTTTAGTTTAGCTCACTTGTAAAAACCGTCAAGAAGGCATGTGGAAAGATGGTTTTATTCGGCTGATGCCGCGAGGACCCTGGGAGGGCCAGGGGTTCCATCGGTGACGGTCGTCCCCAAAACAACCTGCAGATTCTGCTCATTTCCATTCAGGCGCTCATCCCTGGCAATGGCCTGCATAAGGCTTGGATCGGTGAGAAATTCGCCGGCGGTTTCAGTGCCATAGGTATAGAGCCCACCAATCACAACGACAACGTGCCCGGTCTCGGAGTCCCTGATCCGGGAGATCAGGGCGAAGTCCTCGAGCTTGGGGCTGTTGGCTCCGGTGACCGGCTCGCGGGGCTGGTTGGTGCCCCAGCTCCAATTGCGCGAGGAGGGGTTCTTCGCGTCCCGAATGTAGATCAGATGCTGGTCCGGGTCCATGGCCAGGCTGAAACGCAACTGCCGGGTCAGGCGCAGGCTCCACTCGTTATTGAAGGCGCCGATGAGCACGACTGCGCCGTTGCGGAGATCGGAGAATGAGCTCTCATTGCCTCTACGAATGAGGACCGGCTTGTTTCGCGCCTCAAGGACGCCAACAACCTTGGCAATGGTCACGGTGTCCGCGAAGGGAACCGTTTGCGATGAGTCGGAACTGGGAACAGGGGTGACGGGGCTTCCATTTCCGCCCACGTCCGGTACGGTCGGCGGGCCATTCGGATGATCCCCCACCACGAGGAGCACCGGGCCCGGCGTATCCAACACTGGTTTCCAGAACAGGTCTTCGGGATTGGCTCGATGTAACCATGTGTATGCGGAGAACGCCGCGGCCGCAACGACAACGGCTGCGAAAGCTCCAACATGCGATCGCTTCCACCAAGCCGCCGTTTTTTTCAATCCACTTACAGGAACCGGTCCAATCTGAATGCGCGCAGCGTGCGTTTCAAACAGCGGCTCGGGCGGTTCCGTTTCGATCTCAGTTTCGATGCCGATGTGCCTGGTTTGCCCGGGAAGTGTAAATCGGGGAACATACGAACCCGGGATCAGGCCCATGCGCAGTTCGGAGCGGTGCTTTTCGTCAACGTAATAGGAGGCGAGTCGTTTGCGCAGCTCGGTGGCCGCGGTGCGCACAATATGATCGAGATTCGTGTCGTACGATGGGTCTCTGCCGAAGACCTCGACCCCGATGGTGCGTTCCTTGATCTGATCCGCTGACCCGTTCAGCGTCATTTCGACCACGTACCTAAGAAAAGCGACGGATCGCTTGCTGGAGCGGAAGACCTCATCGCGAACCAGCAGTTCAAGCTGCGCGCGGATCATCTCCGCGGTCAGTTCCGGCGTGGTTCCGTACTGCGCTTGAGCCTCGATCATCGCACATCCAGTGACAGCGATTCTAGCACGATCATTCAAGAACCTGGCGCTGTTCGGCGGGCGCTGAAGCGAGCTGCTGAAACGCCTGCAAACGCAACACTGACCTGGCGTTCGCAACACTTAAGCGAAGCTTCGATCCGACGCGCAGTGTGCAATCCTGTTTGAAACCGATCACAGAAATGGCGCGTGACGCGGGTCAACGATTCATTGTGCTGGAGTGATCGAGGATGTGTCCCATCTTCTCCTGCTTGGTTCGCAGATAGCGCTCGAAGCTCTCCTGGGTCTCGACCTCCGCCGAGACACGCTCGGTTACGGTGATCCCCGCGGCCTCCAGTGCGGCAACCTTGCCAGGATTGTTGGTCATCAGTCGCACGCTCGATACTTGGAGCAGCTTCAATGCTCCTGCCGCCAGGTCGTAATCGCGGCAGTCGGCGGCGAAGCCCAGCTCCTCGTTCGCCTGCACAGTATCGAGTCCCTGGTCCTGCAGTTCGTATGCCCTCAGCTTGGCCATGAGGCCGATGCCGCGACCCTCCTGCTGCTCGTAGAGCAGTATGCCCGCGCCCTCTTCGGCGATCCTGGACAATGCCATCTCCAGTTGCAGCCGGCAATCGCAGCGCAGGGAGCCGAAGACGTCGCCGGTGAGGCATTGCGAGTGAATGCGGACCAAGGGAGGGACGGCATGAAGGTCGCCCATCACGAGCGCCACCAGATCCTCGACCGTCCGGGCCGGGTCACATCCGGGCTGTGTTTCGCTCCGCGCTCCCTCAAAGCCCAGGATGCGGAAGTTGCCCCAGCGCGTAGGGAAATCGGCCTCGGCGACCTTTCTTACGCTTTCCAATGCCATACTTTCATTCTACGGTGCGGCCACAATTCCGGCGTTCACTCGCTGCTGGCTTGACACCGTCCATCGAGTGGCGATAGGTCTCGATACAAAGGCGAAGCGAGATGGGCACCCTCTGGCAGATTCAACCCGCTGAAGGCGAGGCCGCAGTTGCATCCGTGCGCACTATGCTGCTGGAATACTGGGACTCGTTTGGCTTCACGCCCTGCTTTCAGAATTTCGGTGACGAAGTCGCGAGCCTCCCCGGCGCCTACGCGCCGCCCGGTGGCCGCCTCGCTTTGGCCACCGTCAATGGCGAGCCGGCCGGATGCATCGCATTGCGTCGCGTGGATGAGCTCCGCGCCGAGGCCAAGCGCCTTTACGTTCGCCCGGCATTCCGAGGCACCGGCCTTGGTCGCGCCCTGCTCGAATGGATGATGACCGAGGCGCGCACCGCCGGCTACCGAGAGGTTGTGGGCGACACGATGCCGGCGATGCATGGAGCATTGGCGCTCTACGACCGCATGGGCTTCAAGCGCGGGGAGCCATACTCGGAGCATCCCACAGAAGGTGCGATCTTCATCCGCATTCAGCTTTAGAGGTCCCGACGTTTCTCGCTTTCAGCACGCGTGCCGCGATACATTGATCCTGTGACCGACAACCTCATTTGGATCACGCTGCTGGTGAAACTGGGCGTGGTGGCCTCGGTGGCCAGCGTACTGGCGCGCGTGACCACATTCCGGCGTCTGTTTTTCGCCGAGAAGCGAACTCATCGGCAGACACTGGCGTTGTTGGCTTTCTTCCTGGTGCCGCTTACTCTTGGGGTTTGGCTTCGGTTTAGGGTTCCCAACTTTCTCGCCGCCGACATTTCTTTTGAAACCGTGATTCTGCTCGGCCTGCTGATCGGGCCGGGCTGGGCCATGCTCAGCGGCGGAGTGTTGTCAGTCCCCGCCGTTCTGCACCACGAATACCTCGCGCTGCCGTTCGACGTTGTTTTGGGTCTCGCCGCCGGCATGATCGGCCGCTTTGTAGAGAAGGAAGAGATCTGGTCGTTTACGCCCTTCATCGATCTCAGCCTCTACCGTTGGGTCCGTCGCAACCTGATCAAGCCGCGCATCGACCGCCAGTTTCTGCTTTTGGTTCTTATTGCGGTGATGGAGATGGCTCGCGACTGGATCGCCCGCGCATTCCCTCATCGCCTGTTTGCGCTGCTGGCCAGCAATCTCTGGCTGCAGGCGCTGGTCTGGCTGTGCGCGCCGATTTCGGTCGGAGTCGCCATTAAAGTGTGGAATGCCCTGCGCGTCGAGATGTCGCTCGAAGAGCAAAAGCGCCTGGTGCTCGAAGCGCGACTCGACGCCTTGCAGCGGCAGATCAATCCCCACTTCCTCTTCAACACGCTCAACTCCATTGCCTCGCTGGTTCGCAACCAGCCGGAGATGGCGCGCCAGATGACCGTCAAGATGGCCAACATCCTCCGCGCGCTGCTCAAGGATCACGATGCCTACGTGCCCCTGCGCGATGAATTGAAATTCACCGACGATTACCTCGACATCGAAGTCGTCCGCTTTGGCGCCGACAAGTTGCGTGTTGAAAAGGATATTGATCCGCGCACGCTGGATGTGCTGGTGCCCAGTATTCTGTTGCAACCGCTCATCGAGAACAGCATCAAGCACGGCCTGGAGCCGCGCATTCACGGCGGCACCGTTACCTTGCGCAGCCGCCTCGAGGGCGACAGGATCTTCATCGAGGTCTCCGATGACGGCGTGGGCATGACTGGCCGTCCCGAGTCCGCGATTCGCCGCACCGGTTCAGGCATCGGCATGAAAAACGTGCAGGAGCGGCTGGAAGTTCTCTACGGCAATCAGGCCACCTTCAACGTGATCAGCAATCCAGGCCGCGGCACAGTAGTCTCCATTGAGATTCCGGCGGATCTGCCGGGGGCCGTGTAATGCGGGAGAATCGCAAAAGGAGGGTGGTGTGACGAACAGCGCATCGCCAAATCCGCCTCAGGTAAACCTCGATGAGATCGGTCAGATTGCGGTTACTGTTACCGACCTGGCGCGATCCCGTGGCTTCTACCAAAACGTTCTCGGCATGCATTTTCTCTTTGACGCGGGCAGCATGGTGTTCTTCCAGTGCGGCAAGATCCGATTCGCCATTGGAACCTCGCCGGACAAGACGCCGTCCGGAGGAACGATCCTGTATTTTCGCGTTCCCGACATCGTGCAAGCCCATGAAGCGCTTGCCGCCAAGGGCGTGGTTTTCATTCAGGAGCCGTTTCGAGTTGCGCGGATGGCCGACCACGATCTGTGGCTGGCCGCATTCCGCGATCCGGACGGCAACCCGATAGAACTGATGTGCGAGCGGGCGCACGCGGATTTTTCGGCTGCTGAATGACCGGTCGTTATCGCATCCAACGGCAGATTCTCCCCGGCCGGCGGGGTTGATTGTATTCTCAATGCATGGTGCGCTTCACGGTGCTGGCCTCGGGCTCCAAAGGAAACAGCACGGTTGTCTGCGGCGGGCGCACGCGCATTCTCGTTGACGCCGGGCTGAGCTGCCGCGAACTTTTCCGGCGCATGAGGCTTGCCGAAGAAGCCCCGGAGACACTCGACGCCATCGTAATCACTCACGAGCACCAGGACCACGTCAACGGCCTGGCGGTGACCGCGCGCAAACTTGGCATTCCGGTTTACTTTACTGAGGCCACACATCGCGCCTGGATGCGCTGGCTCACGCCGCGCCGCCAGATGACTTATGCCCAGTGGCTGGAACAGTGCCGGAAGCAGGCCGCAGAGCGAGAGGCTGAGCCGGAAGCTTCGGTTCTTGAAACCGCAACCGAAGAGGATGACCCAGAAGAAGCCGAGATCGAATGCCAGACCAACGGCATCGGAGCGGTCCAGCCTGCGAACGCGGGGCCGAGCCCGGCCGAGGAAACTGGGTCGGCTAAACCGCCCTCGGACGCACCGCCTTCAATGAAGGAAGATCCCACGTGGTTACCTGCGCTGGAGTACTTCCGCGCCGGAGAGGCCTTTTGCATCGGCGATATTACGCTCAGTCCCTTCACGATTCCCCATGACGCCGCCGATCCGGTGGGCTTTGTTTTAAGTTCCGAGGGAGTCCGCATGGGATTTGCCACAGACCTCGGCTACATTCCCCCCAACGTGAAGGAACAGCTCCGCGACTTGGACTTGCTCCTGCTCGAGTCCAATCATGACCTGGAAATGCTTCGCGACGGCCCCTATCCCTGGTCGGTCAAGCAGAGGGTGCTTTCCCGCGTCGGCCACCTCTCGAACGACGCTACGGCCGAGTTCCTGTCGACTGCCTACGACGGCCAGGCCGCGTATGTGATTCTTGCCCATCTATCTGAAAATAATAATCTTCCAGAGCTCGCCAGGGTTGCGGCCGAACGCGCGCTGCTGGGCCGGGCAAGCCTGCTGGCCAACCGCCTGTTACTCGCCGAACAACACGAGCCACTTTCAGCTATCCGTTTCTAGCCAGGAAGGATACAATAAAAGTAAGTTACGGCCAAAACAGTCGTGAAATGGGCCGCAGCTGGGCGCCAGGAGGCTTTGCCTGGCGGAATGTATTTTTGGGACGTTGTGCATCGGTCACCAGGGATTCGGCGTCCAATAGGCAGCTTCACCCGATCCGCGGGTGGGAGCTCTGTGGCTGAACTGACTTTCTTTGCAGGGTGACTCTTTATGTCTACGCTGGCCAATAAGTGTACCGACCGTGTCGTAGGCGCAATCTTGGCAAGCTGGCGCTATGACATTTCAGGAATTTCGCCGGAGATGCGCCGGGATTACGAAAGTCATTTTGCCGAGTGTGCCCGTTGCAGGGCTCGTCTAAAATTCCATCGCAGTCTTGACGTGACCTTGGCTGTTTTGACGTCGCTCTCCGCGCTATTCTTCCTTTTCGCGCTTGCGGTTTTGAAGCATATCAAGCCGCTGGAACACGTGGCCTTCAAGGTTCTCGGCCTGGATATCTTCGACATGTACCACATGTTGATTTCAGCAGGCATTGCGGGTCTTTGCTTCTCGCTGATCGCCATGGCACTGGTTCTGATGGCCACGCCCGCGCCGTCGTACCTGGGCGGCATCGCCGCCGAGCGCGCGCGGTTGATTGAGCAGCACCTGCCCGCGGCGATCAAGTCGCTGCGTCCTCGCTGACGCCGAACTGAAGCTTCCAATGCAAAGGGCCTCCCGACGCGGGAGGCCTTTGTGCGTCTCGGGATTAATTCGCCAGCGGCACTTGCAGGTAAGCCGAAAGTCAAAACAGACATTCCGTATAATTGGAACAAATCAGGAATGAAAAAACAGATTCCAGCTTAAGAAAGAGAGTACCGAGATGTATAAAGTCGTTTTACTGCGTCATGGCGAGAGCATCTGGAACAAGGAAAACCTGTTTACGGGCTGGACGGACGTTGACCTGTCAGACAAGGGCAGGGAAGAGGCCACGCGGGCCGGCCTGACGTTGAACGAGCAGGGATATCGCTTCGACATCGCCTATACCTCGGTGCTGAAGCGCGCGATACGCACTCTTTGGATCACGCTGGACCAGATGGACCTGATGTGGATTCCCGTCGAGCGCGACTGGCGGCTGAACGAACGGCATTACGGGGCGCTGCAAGGCCTGAACAAAGCGGAGACGGCGGCGAAGTATGGCGAGGAACAGGTGAAGATCTGGCGCCGCAGTTACGATATTCGCCCGCCGGCGCTGGAAGAGACCGATCCGCGTTATCCGGGGAAGGATCCGCGCTATCACGGTCTTACAAAGGAGCAACTGCCCCTGAGCGAATGCCTGAAGGACACCGTCGAGCGCTTTCTACCCTGCTGGCACGAAGCGATCGCCCCCGCAATCCGTTCGGGGAAGAAGGTGTTGATCGCGGCCCATGGCAATAGCCTGCGGGCGCTCGTGAAGTATCTTGAGGACGTTCCGGACGACAAGATTGTCGATCTCAACATTCCGACCGGCGTGCCCATGGTGCAGGAACTTGACAACAACCTGAAATCGATTCGTCATTATTATCTTGGCGACGCGGCGCAGATCGAGCAGGCGGTCAATAAAGCAAAGAGCACGGGCGCGAGCCGATAGCACCACTGTTGTCGACCCCTTCAACGGAGGGCTAAAATACCGCGAAGCTATGGGATCTCAGACTCTCGTGCGCCTGATCGGTGCTTTGGTATTCGTAGTTGGCGGGGGACTGCTGTCACTCATGGGGATGATGGGAGCCGCCCCCAGCTTCTGGTATCTGATCTGCTTCTGGACTTTTCCGCTTATCGGACTGCTTTGGTTTTGGAAACCGAATCTAGGAGCCGCTCTGAGTATTGGCCCCCTTCTTTCTTTGGCGCTGATGTTGCGGTGCTTCCCAGGGATGTGGGAGTTTTCGAAAGTATGGGCAGCCGCTTTTGCAGTCGCCTTGCTGTCAGCGGTTGCGCTTGTCTCACTAGCGTTACGAGGATTCCGCAGATGGCCAATCCCGGTATCGATGTCCTTCCTGTTTATAACGTGTGCATTCGCCACTGATAGGCTTTTTACAAACAAGGTCGCCGTTCGCAGCCACCAGATGTACATCGCGATTGATGGACATGCACCCTGGGGAGATGTGGGAGACTCGGGCACAACTTCGCCGGTAGTCTTGTATCGTCGCGTGGGGGCTGGATATTGTTATGTGGCGTTTGATTCCGGTGAATTAAGAAGGCGGCTCATGCCCAAGAGCGGCCAAGAAGTTGTGGTGGAGTACAACGTATTCAGCGATTTCGGAAAAGAGCGGGGCTACAATGTGCGCTCGGTGGACGGGCTGATCCTCGCGAATGGCGAACTCGTTGTTCGAGATTATGAGCGGTCAGGCGGGAGGATTCTCGGGCCCGGTGATGCCCAGTCCTCGACCGACGACTGTCCGTAAGGCAAAGCGAACGAACCTTGGTCCCTCCACTTTGCCGCAGCAATCTTAGTCGATTGCTTACTCGTTGTAGTTCAGCCCCTCGAGTCCGAGGTACACAGCGCCCGAACCGAGCTCTTCTTCAATGCGGAGCAACTGGTTGTACTTCGAGATGCGGTCGGTGCGGCTCACCGATCCGGTCTTGATCTGGCCCACGCCGGTAGCCACGGCAAGATCGGCGATGAACGTGTCTTCCGTCTCTCCCGAACGATGCGAAATGACCGAGGTGTAGCCGTAGCGGCGGCCGAGTTCGATTGCCTCCAGGGTCTCGGTCACCGTGCCGATCTGATTGAGCTTGATCAGGATCGAATTGGCCACGCCCTCTTCAATGCCGCGTTGCAGCAGCTTGATGTTGGTGCAGAAGATGTCGTCGCCGACCAACTGGATGCGGCTGCCCAGCTTGTCGGTAAGGATTCTCCACCCTGCCCAATCTTCCTCAGCCAGGCCATCTTCGAGCGAAACGATCGGGTACTGGCGGATCCAGTTCTCGTAGAAACCGACCATCTGCTCGCTGGTCAGCTCGCTCTTGTCGCCCTTCTTGAACACGTACTTTTTCTTCTCGGAGTCATAGAATTCGCTCGACGCAGGATCGAGCGCAATGGCGATCTGCTCTCCCGGCTTGTAGCCGGCCTGCTCGATGGCTTCGAGGATCAGCTCGATGGCCTCGGCATTCGATTTAAGCGAAGGCGCGAATCCGCCCTCGTCGCCCACCGCGGTGTTATAGCCCTTCTTCTTCAGCACGCTCTTCAGCGTGTGGAAGGTCTCCGACGCCCAGCGCAACGCTTCGCTGAAGCGCTCCGCGCCCACGGGCATAATCATGAACTCCTGGAAATCGACGTTCGAGTCGGCGTGCGCTCCACCGTTCAGCACGTTGAGCATCGGCGTGGGCAGCACACTGGCATTCACGCCGCCCAGGTAGCGATAGAGCGGAATTTCCAGCGTCTGCGCCACGGCACGGGCGGTCGCCATCGAGACAGCCAGGATCGCATTCGCGCCCAGCTTGCTCTTGTTCGGCGATCCATCCAGCGCAATCATCGACTGGTCGATGAGCCTTTGATTGGCTGCGTCCATGCCTTCCAGCTCCGGCGCAATCACCGTCTCCACGTTGGCTACGGCCTGCAGCACGCCCTTGCCTTGGTAGTGGCTCTTATCGCCGTCGCGCAGCTCCACAGCTTCATGCTCGCCGGTCGAAGCGCCCGAAGGCACAATCGCGCGGCCCATCTCGCCGCTTTCCAGAATGACGTCAGCTTCCACGGTCGGGTTTCCGCGCGAATCCAGAACTTCGCGGGCACGAATGGCAACAATCTCAGTCATATCGCTCCTCAAAATACGGTGCTGCAGCCGGTCATTCAGTTGCGGACGGCGATCCACGGCCAGGGTTTCTCCGGCGGCGCTTTGAATGGTGTCCAAAAGCCCTGGTTCGCGCAAAAAATTCTCTCCGTCCAGCGAAGAAGTACTTGTGGAAAAAATGGGTCTTTCCTTTCGATTCTAGCAAACCGGCTGTGGATCGCCCTTGTGGCGGTGGTCACACATCGAAGAGTCGTCACGGCACAGCGCGAAGATAACTATCTTGATTCTTGCCGTTCGCGGCACGTGCCGATCATCCACCAATTCGCCATTGTTCAATGTCGCGCTACGCTTACATTGGGTGGTTTTACGCCTGCGGCGGGACGGAGGCGGCAGGCGCGGAACTTTCCCGTCCCCGCAGGGTCTAACCGAGGTAAGGAGATCTTTGCTCCGGGAGAGGAGATCGGGATGAAGCGGACCGTTGTTGTCTATGTCGTTTTGGCCGCCACCGCGGCCGTATTGGGAGCGCAACAGGCAAGCCAGTCTTCTCCATACACGGGCACTTCGAATCCGCCGCCCGATGACACCATTACCACTCCAGAGGCGCAAGCTGCGCCCATCGCCAAGCCCTCCCCCAGCCATCCGATGGTCGCGCAGCCTTCGGCACAGGCACAGCCGGGGCAGCGCTCTCTCGACGGCTCGCTCTACACCATTCCGACCGACAACATTCCGGCCAAGAACATGCAGGCCAGCCAGGCCGACGGCACCGACGACGGCATCGTGCAGGTAGCGCCGGACAATTCGGCCGCGCCTGCGCTGAATGAGCGCATGGCCACGAGCGATCCCGATGGCGACATCGTTCACCCGGCTCCGCTGCCGCCAGGAACCCTGGGCGAGGGCGCCGTCATTCGCGTTCGTTTGATGGATCGGCTCTCGACCGCCATGAACGAGAACGGCAATCCGTTCCGCACGCGCGTTGTGTCCGACGTGATGCAGGATGGCCAGGTTCTCATTCCCGCGGGAGCCGAGATCGACGGCAAAGTTGATTCGGTTTCCAGCGGTCACTTCGCGGGCCACGGTTCCATGCGCCTGCAGCCTGAGTTTGTGATTCTGGCCGACGGATCGCGCTTTCATCTTTATGCTCAAACCACCGGCGCGCCCGGCTCCAACGATCGCGTCGGCGGTGAAGGCGCAATTACGCCCGGCTCGCGCATCAAGAAAGTTGGCATCGAATACGGCGCTGCGACGGGCGCCGGCGTGGTCACGGGCGCCATTGTCGCCGGGCCCGGTGGCGCGCTGGCGGGCGGAATCATCGGCGCAAGCGTCATCACGGTCCACCTGCTGGTCGATCATCCGCAGGCTACGCTGGAAGACGGCGCAGTCCTTCTGTTCACGCTCAATGAGCCGCTCCATCTAGTCCCTGCGGCTCAAACCGGCAATTAGGTTTTGCTAGGTAGATTGGGAGAGCGGCGAGAGCCGTTCTTCCCGGTTCCAGGAGGCGAGCAATGAACTGCAGTCAGCTATCTGAACGGCGCACGGCGACGAATTGGGAACGACCGGTGCAACCCGATCGGAATTTCAGCGAAAGTCCCGAGCCCCAGTCCACGGATTCTTATCGCTGGAGTGCGGTGAGATTCTCCTCGGTTGGGCAGACGTTCGCGTCCCGGTTCGCACCCTCTGTCAAGGGGTCGAACTAGCCGGCTCGCGCGCCGGCCAGAACCCGCGCGCCGCTATGATTCGAGCGCAAGCAGAGTCGAAAGCCTGCTCATCACGGCGGGCTGGCGGATGATTCTCTCGCCATCGGCCGGTTGGCCGGCACACACCTTTGTACCTCGAATCGTCTACCTTCCGCATTGACACTTTGAGCTGAGAGCTACAAGCTGAAAGCTGCAAGTTCTCGCGCGTCTAAAGGCTGAAGGCCCGCATATCTATGGATAAGTTTGTGATTCGCGGCGGCAATCCGCTGGTCGGCACGATTCGCGTCTCCGGCGCCAAGAACTCGGCATTGCCCTGCATGGCCGCGGCCATCCTTACCGAGGATGAAGTCACCCTCGAAAACATTCCCCAAGTGCGCGACATTGAAACCGAGCGGCGGCTGCTGGCCTCCATGGGCGCCGAAGTGGAACTGCGCGAAGGCGAGCTGAAGGACCGCACCACGATCAGTTGCCGCACGCTCTCCGATCCGGTAGCCCGCTACGAGATCGTCAAGACCATGCGTGCCAGTTCTCTGGTGCTGGGCCCGCTCATCGCTCGTGCCGGCGTGGCCCGCGTGGCCATGCCCGGCGGCTGCGCCATCGGCGGCCGGCCCATTGACCTGCACATCAAAGGCCTGGAGAAAATGGGCGCGATGATCGCGCAGGAGCATGGCTATCTTGAGGCTCGCGCGGATCGCCTTCGGGGTGCGCATCTTGTCTTTGACAAAATCACGGTCACCGGCACCGAGGACCTGCTGATGGCCGCCGTGCTCGCCGAGGGCGACACGCTGATGGAAAACTGCGCTCGCGAGCCGGAAGTCGGCGACCTCGCCGCGCTGCTCACGGCCATGGGCGCGCAGATTGAGGGCGCGGGCACGGCCACGATCCGCGTGCATGGAGTCGGCAGCCTGCACGGCGCGCGCTACCGCATCAATCCCGACCGAATCGAGGCGGGAACCTTTCTCATCGCCGGCGCCATCACCGGCGGCGACCTCATCGTCGCCAACTGCAATACGTCTCACCTTGGCGCCGTCATGGCCAAGCTCACGGAGGCCGGCGCACGGATTGACGTGCTCGGTCCCGATTCGGTTCGCGTCCGCGCCTCCGGACTGCGCGCCGCCGACATCTCCACCGAGGAGTATCCCGGCTTTCCCACCGATATGCAGGCCCAGTACATGGCCCTGGCTACGCAGGCCGACGGCGTGAGCCAGGTCCGAGAGAACATCTTCGAGAACCGATTTATGCACGTGCAGGAGTTGGTCCGCATGGGCGCCAACATCAAGGTGGACGGAAGCGCCGCCATGGTGCGCGGCCCGGCGCGGCTCACCTCAGCCGCCGTCATGTGTTCCGACCTGCGCGCCTCCGCTTCGCTGGTGCTGGCGGCTCTGGTGGCCGAGGGTGAGTCCATCGTCGATCGCGTGTATCACATGGACCGCGGCTATGAGCGCTTCGAGGAGAAGTTGATCGGCGTGGGCGCCCAAATCCAGCGCCTGGGCAATGTTTTTGCGCCGAAAGCATTTCAGGAAACTTTGCAGGGCGAAGCCGCGATCTAGGAGTCGGCGCGACCAACCCGGGGCCCCCAACGAGGGGTCTTGGTCGTTGGGGTGGGAGCAACAGGAAGCGACAACCCTGCACGGCGCGAGAAACAAGGCACAATTTCCTGAAATGCCGTAGGGAGCCGGTTGCTGTTGCCGGCTAGCCGTACGGCGCCGGACGCGCGTCTTAACTGAATGGAGGGGGATTCGGGGGAGGCGCTTTTTTCAACAACGCGCAACGAATGCCGAGCCATAGGGTTGATACTATTAATCGCCAGGAAAAGGCTCCCCGATTCCGGCAGATCTAAACCACGGAGGTTTAAGGTTCCTGTGAAAAAGACATTTTTGGCAGGGCTGCTCGCTCTGTGTCTCACTCCTGCGGCTGCAATCGCACAGGTCGTCGTCCGCATTGCACCACCGCCACCCATCGTTGAGCATCACGATCGTCCACCGCATCCCGGATGGGTGTGGGTCGACGGCTATCACCGCTGGGATGGCCACCGCTACGTCTGGGTTCATGGCCGTTGGGCACATCCACCGCATCCCGGCGCTGTCTGGGTCGCTCATCGCTGGGAGCGGCGCGGCGAAGGCTGGGTTCTGGTGGAAGGCCACTGGCAATAGCCCGCAGTTATAATGGAAAAGCGGGGCAAACGCCCCGCTTTTTCTGCTTTCCAGACCATGAATTGCGCTCAGCGAGGCCGCGGGTCTTCCGTTACTTGATCTCGATCACGTCCGTTGCCGCTGCGGCCGCCTTCTCGGCCTGCTCCATCACCTTTTCCGCCATCGTGTAGAACGCTGCTGCCTGCGGGCTCTTGGGTCCGGCAAGCGCCACGGGCAATCCCCGGTCGCCGCCCTCGCGGATCGCGGGAATCAATTCAATCGCACCGAGAAACGGCACGTTGAATTGCTTTGCCGTTCGCTCCGCGCCGCCGCGCGAGAAGATATCGATCTCCTGGTGGCAATGCGGGCAGGTAAAGTGGCTCATGTTCTCCACAATGCCCAGCACCTCCACGTTCACCTGCGCAAACATTTCGAGAGCCTTGCGCGCATCCTCCAGGCTCACGTCGCTGGGTGTCGACACGACGATCGCGCCGGTCAGCGGCACAGTCTGCACCAGCGAGATGGCCGCATCGCCCGTCCCCGGCGGCAGATCGACGATCAGGTAATCGAGCTCACCCCAGTTCACCTGCTGCAAGAATTGGCGGATGATCTGGTGCAGCATCGGGCCGCGCATCACCATCGGCTTGTCGCCGGGCGAAATGTACCCGATGGAGATCGTCTTCAGGCCGTGCGTCAGGTTGGGCTCGATCATGTTGCCTTCACCGATCTTCGGTGCCTGCGAGCTGCCCATCATCAGCGGCACGTTGGGTCCGTACACATCGGCGTCCATCAGTCCTACGCGCTGGCCCAGTTTGCTCAGCGCAATGGCCAGATTCACGGCCACCGTGGTTTTTCCTACGCCGCCCTTACCGGAACCGACCGCGACGATCTTCGAAACGCCGGGCAGAGCCACCGGCGAAGGCATGGTATGGGAATGAGCCATTGTTTCTTCGTTGCTCCTTAGTCGATTGTTTCAGATCGGGCGCCGGGTTTCGGAACGCCGCTCAGGAAAAATGAAGAGTCGACGCGTCAGGAGGGATTGTCGCGCTCGTTGGCCAGCGCCGCCACGGCCAGCTTGCCCTCTGTGCGCCGCACGCTCTCCCGTTCGCGATGTTCACGGCGGCGCAGTGCATCCTCATAGCGCCGCACTTCGTCGGGCGTCTCCGGCTTCAACTGCGGAACCTTCTGCACGCGCCCGTGTTCGTCGACTGCCACAAACACCAGGTACGCGCTGGCCACGTGCGCTACTTCGCCGGTCCGCGTGTTTTCCGCCCAAACTTTCACGCCCACTTCCATGGAGCTCTTGAACGCCCGGTTCACGCTCGACTTCAGCGTGACCAGGTCGCCCAGGTGCACCGGGCGGATGAAGTCGATATGGTCCATGGATGCCGTTACCACGTTGGTTCGCGCGTGCCGATATGCGGCCATGGCGCCTGTCAGGTCGATGAAGTGCATCAGCCGCCCGCCCAGCAGATGGCCCAGCATATTGGTGTCGTTGGGCAGCACAATCTCCGTCTTCTCCGACTGCGTGCTGGCCACCGTGCGCACACTGGGTTGCAACTCCTGGCTACTCATGCCGCCTCCATTTCCACTGCTTCTTTTGACCGCCTTCATCGTGCGCCAGTTAAAATAAAACCAGCGGCAGCTTTGGCCCGGAATTCTTGCCCATTCTTCTATCAGTGTGGGCAATCCGCGGGAAAACTGCAAATCCCAACGGCCCGATCAAGCGAAAACGGCCGGACACAGGCAAAATGGATAAAGTTGCAGGATTGAGAGAGATTCTCGCGCTCGACCCAAAGAACAGCTTCGCCCGTTATGGCATCGCCATGGAACTGGCGAGCCGCGGCGAAATCAATGCTGCGATTTCAGAATTTGATACACTCTTAGCCAACGATCCTGATTACACCCCAGGCTACTTCATGTCTGCGCAGACGTTGGCCGGCGCGGGCAGACAGCCAGAGGCTATCGGACGGCTCAGAGCTGGTATCGCTTGTGCCGCGCGAAGCGGTAACACACATGCCCTTAATGAGATGCAGACGATGCTTGGCGAGATGGAGATGCGGGAGTAGCCCACCGGCCTCAGCGCAAATTGACTCTCCACTCCGCAGCGAGATCCAAATTTAGGCGCTGAACTGCATCCATTTCATTCAAAGGGGATGCCCCAGACATCCCTCATGCATCTAAGGCGTCTAGAGGAGCAATATGGCGAAATACTCGATCGTTGTTCCCTTTCACAACGAAGAAGAGAATGTGACCATCCTGTATGCCCGGCTCAAGCAAGTCATGGAACAGGTGGACGAATCCTTCGAGCTGATCCTCGTTGACGACGGGTCAAGCGACCGCACGTTTAAGCTCCTGGAGGAGGTGGCTGCCGTCGATAGCCGCGTCCTCATCGTCAAGCTTCGCCGCAACTTCGGCCAGACATCCGCCCTGGCGGCCGGCTTCGATCATGCCTCGGGCGAATTTGTTCTGGCCATGGACGGAGATCTGCAACACGATCCCAATGACATTCCCGCTTTTCTTGAAAAACTCGATGAGGGCTATGACGTCGTCTCCGGCTGGCGCAAAGTGCGCATCGATAACTTCATCTTTCGCCGTATTCCCTCCGCCTGCGCCAATTGGATTATGGCGCGGCTCTCCGGAGTTTCCATTCACGACTTCGGCACCACGTTCAAAGCCTATCGCCGCGAGGTCATCCAGAACATTCCACTTTACGGCGAGATGCATCGCTTCATTCCCGCCCTCGCCAGTTTGTACGGCGCATCCATTTGCGAAATACCCATCCGGAACCTGAAACGCGTGCGCGGCAAAAGCCATTACGGCCTGGGCCGGACCTTCCAGGTCTTCTTTGACCTGATGACCATTCGATTCCTGCTGAAACACATGAGCCGTCCACTACACTTCTTCGGAGGTTGCGGCGTTTTTGCCATGTTTGCCGGCAGCATCATGGCGGCGGTCCTGCTGGGAATGAAATTGCTCAATCCCCAGTTGGACATTATGGAATTGCATGGCCCCATGTTTGTCATCGCGTCGGTCCTCATCGTTTCCGGCATCCAGTTGCTGGCGCTCGGGTTGCTCGGTGAACTGCAGGTGCGCCACTACTACAGCAGCCAGCGCCCCACGTCCTACACGATCGACCGCCTGGTGCGGCTGGAATCCTCCGACGAGCGCACTTTGCTCTCGGGAAGCAAGGACGAGAACCTTTAAGGTCTGTTAGCAAACCCTGGCCGGCAAATCGGGTTCTTCTATTTCCTTGCGGTAGCCCGCCCTCAAGGTTCATTCTTGAGCAAGTCATGAAAGCTATCCAGATTCAATCCACTGGCGGGCCTGAAGCTCTGCAGCTTGTTGACCTGCCCATCCCTCAGCCAGGACCCGGCCAGGTTCTCATTCGCATTGAGGCCACCGGCGTCAACTTCATTGAAGTCTACTTTCGCAAAGGCGTCTACAAGGCTTCGTTTCCCATGATTCCGGGCAGCGAAGCTGCGGGCACGGTGGAAGAGCTTGGTCCCGGCGTCACGGGATTCAAAGCCGGCGATGCCGTTGCGTCCACCAGCGTGATTGGCAGTTACGCCGAATACGCTCTCGTTCCCACGGCTCAACTGGTCAAGGTTCCTGATGGCTTGAGCCTGGAGTGCGCCGCCGCTGCATTGTTGCAGGGCATGACCGCGCATTATCTTGCTTACTCCACCTACCCGCTCAAGAAGGGTGATACGGCGCTGGTGCACGCGGGGGCGGGAGGTGTAGGCCTGCTTCTCACGCAGATCGCCGTTCGTATCGGCGCGCGCGTCATCACCACTGTCTCCACAAAGGCCAAGGCCGAGCTTTCGCGCGAGGCCGGCGCCTCCGACGTGATCCTTTACACCGAGCAGGACTTCGAGGCCGAGGTCAAGCGCCTCACCGGCGGCAAGGGCGTCGATGTCGTTTACGATTCAGTCGGCAAAACCACATTCGACAAAAGTCTTAACTGCCTGCGCCCGCGCGGCATGATGGCCTTGTTTGGCGCATCCAGCGGGCCCGTTCCGCCTTTCGATCCCATTCTGCTGAACAGCAAAGGTTCGCTTTTTCTCACCCGACCCACGCTTTGGCACTACATCGCCACGCGCGCCGAGCTTGAGTGGCGCGCGGGCGACGTACTTAGCTGGGCCGCAAAAGGCGAGCTTAAGCTTCGCACAGAGCACACTTATCCGCTGGCCGATGCCGCCCAGGCACAGATCGACCTGGAGGAGCGCAAGACCACCGGGAAGATTCTGCTCGTGCCGTAAAACAGCTTCTAGCCGCGAGCTTCTAGCCTCTAGCTTTTCGCGCCGCTTCGCAGTGCGTCGAAAATGGAAGAAGATCGCACATGGTGCTTCGGAGCTAGTAGCTAGAAGCTAGAAGCTGGAAATTCAATGTCGCAAATCTCCATCGCACCTTCCGATCGCGTCTTCGTCCTGACCGGCGCAGGAATCAGCGCCGAAAGCGGATTGCCCACCTTTCGCGCCTCGGATGGGCTCTGGGCGGGGCATCGCGTCGAAGAGGTTTGCACCCCCGAAGCGCTCAAGCGCGATCCATGGCTGGTGTGGGAGTTTTATTCCAAGCGCCGCACCGATAACGCCAACGCTCAACCTAATCCAGCGCACATCGCTCTGGCGGAGCTCGAAGCACAATTGCCCGGCCGCTACTTCCTCTGCACGCAAAATGTCGACGATCTGCACGAGCGCGCCGGATCGAAGAATCTCGTCCACATGCATGGAGAGCTGGCCAAAGCGCGCTGCGAGCGCGAGTGCGGCCGGCCGCCTGTCGAAGACCGCACCATCTACGCAAGCCTCGACGAGGTTGGCCACTGCTCCTGCGGCGGCCGCTTGCGCCCGCACATCGTTTTCTTCGGCGAAGTCCCCCTCGAAATGCCGCGCATCGAGCGCGAGATCGCCGAATCCACGCTGATGATCGTCATCGGCACATCGGGCAACGTCTATCCCGCGGCGGGATTCGTAAATTGGGCTCGCCAGTCCGGCGCGCAAACCGTCTACATCGGTCCCGAGTCGCCGCTGAACGCCTCAGCCTTTACACATATTGTTGAAGGCAAAGCCGGGGAAGTGCTCCCCGGCCTCTTTCACGTCGAAGCGTGATGCAAGGGGCGACCGGCTGCAAAATCGCAAATCTCCATCAGAAATGGAATTTATACCGCGCCTCCACCGCGATCATCCGTGGATCGTTGTAATGGAATCCGCCGATGGTGATTGAATTGTCCAGCAGCACGCGGTGATTGGTCACATTGATCACCGTGGCCGACAACTTCCAGTTTTCGCCGAGCGAGTGGCCAATGGACGAGTCAAATGTCGTGTGCACTGGCAAGTACGACCCGTAATATGGCCCGTTATCTGGGCAAGAAGATGGATCGGTACAAGCCAGTCCGTTGGCAAATCCCGACCCGTAGTACACATTTGTCGCGAACCATGTATGGGCCGGCAAGTTCGCCGTGAACCCGGTGTTCAGCGTGTTGCGCTGGTCGTGGTCGAGCGGCGTGTAATCGGGTCCCAGGTCGCAAGCCGGATCAGTCGCAATGCTGCACGTGAATCCGCCGATTATATTGCCGCGCTGCTCGGCGATCTGGTTGGAGTACGTTACATAAAACTGCCCATAGCGCCAGAGCGACGGCGAGTGCAGCGTCATCTCCCACGCGCGAATCAGAGCTCCATCCACGGCGATGGGGAAGTACATATTCGATTCGCCAAGGTTCGAGTGGTCGAGGAAGTTATTCACGCGGTTTTTGAAGGTGTCTACGTCCATCATCCATCCCCGGTAAGGAATCTCGATGCCGAACTGGTGCTCCTCATCACGCTCTGAGGGGATGGGCGTGAAGGTGTTTTCGCCGCCTCCAAGGCTACCGGCGTAGTTCAGCACCGAGCTCGAGACGGTGAGGATCGGCGCCGGCTGGAAAAAGTGCCCGTAGAATCCGCGCAGCACCCAATTCAGTTTCGGAATCCGCACTGTCGCACCGATGCGCGGATAGACTGCGCCCGCGTTCTGGTCCGACCGGTAGAATGTGAAGCGCTCGCCTCCCAGCAGCGTGACGTATCGTCCCAGCCGCAAGTGATCGCCGATATAGAACTCCACGAGCTCCGCGGTGGCGTGTGCAGTCGTATTCGGCTGCGACGGACCGCTGCCGTCGTTCACCTGCACTCCGAAAAGATCGTTTTCCCCCTGGATGAACGAGTACATTCCGCCGGAGAAGGTGTTCCATCCAGCGTCGGCCCTCGCGTCCGCTTGAGCCCCACCGTAGTTCGACTGCTGGTGCCACATTGTCGCCACCGGATAGTCCGCGGCCAGCGAATCGTAGTCCGACTGGTTGAAGTGATAGAACGGCGCCACTGAGACCAGCGCTTTGGGCGAAATCGTGTGCACCCAGTTCGCAATCACAAACGAATCGCGCTCCGTTTGCCCATCCCTCAATCCCGCGCTGCAGTAGTAATCCGAAATGCATTCATAGTCATTCGCATCCGGGTCGTACGGAACCTGAAAGTAGTCCTGCCGGTACTGTCCATCCACGCGCAGTTGATCCTTCGGCGTCTGGTTGCGGATCAGGGAGACAAACCCGCTCTCCGAGTTTGTCGCGTCGTGATCAATCGCAGGCACTGGCGTTGCCAGTCCGTAGTTCGATCGCGAGCCAGTCGCGCTCGCGTACCACGCGCTCTTCTCCGAGTGATTTCCCAGCGCAACCTGCGCCTCGCCGGTGTAAAGATCGCCCGCATAGAGCATCAGCTCGCCGTTGCGGTTGAACTCAAATCCGTTTCGCGGCAGCACGTTGAACATTCCGTACGTGCGGTCGCCGAGGTCGGCGTCGTAGCTACCGCGCTCGGTTTCCATGGTATCGATGTCTTTGGGATCGATCTGCGGCCCTACGTTCGAGGCGATCTTGGTGTTGGGAATCGCCACGCCGTCAATCAGCCAGCTGGTCTGGTGGCCGCCGCGCATGTGCAGCATGTCGTGCGTCATGTACGCGCCGGGCACGAAATCGGTAATCATCTCGGTACCGATGGTCCGATCCGCGCCGGGCGTCTCGTCGATGGTTTGCCGCGTAATCAAAGTGGTTGGCGTTACCGTATCGGCCGAGCTGGCCGTACCGTTCACGACCACCGATTCTGTTGCTCCCGTCACCTGGAGCGGAATATGCAGGATCGGATTGGTTCCCGAGGCTACCGCGAATGTTTGTGTCGCGTTGGAAAATCCTGTAGCCGTCACCGTCAGCCGGTAGACGCCGATCGGCGCCTCCGGCAATTCGAATTCCCCATCGGCATTGGTCGTGGCGTGCAGGGCAAAATCGGAATCTGCGGCCTGCAGCGTCACAGTCGCTCCCGCAATCGGCCTGTGCTGCGGGTCGTGAACCACCCCGTGCACCGTGGCAATTACTGTCGCAAAAGCGGGAAGGGAAGCGGCCGCGAGCAACGCCGCCGCAAGAGTATGAAGAAGATTTCGCATAAAGAAATGACCTCGCTGTCGTTTTCGTGCTAAAAGAGGCAGTCCTCGCGGACCGCGCTTGCTGCGCCACGATCGCTGACGCAATGTGGGGAAGTGCCGAAGAATACCTGGCACAGGGGAAAACCACACCCTTGCGGCGAGACTCGAGGCGCGACAGAACAATCTGCCCGCACTACGCAAACGGACGCAGACCGTCGCCCTTATCAATAAGGGTTGTCTTCAACGCAGTTTTAGCTTGGGTTCGAAGCAGGAGGGCCGCGGCCCGCGTAAGCGCGGCTTGGAGTTGAAAATGACGCAATCCGCTCGAACGCGGGTGCGGGAGTACGCGTGAACGCAGCCCTGACTTTCGGCGCCGATGACGTGAGCGCATGCGTCGGCATCAGCATGGAGAACGCGGGACCGTGATAGAGCGGGCAGGTGAGCGGTGCGGAAAAGCTCGGCGTCGGATCGATGCTGCTGCCAGCCCTCATGGCCATGATCCCGGCGTACATGGTGCAGTGGTGCGCCCCGTGCCGCCGGCAACAGGCCGGCAGACCTGCGTCCTGGCTGCTGTCGACGAAAGCTGACAGCGGACCCAGCCCGAAGAACAGGATCAGAAAAATGGAGAAGCCGCGCCGCATCTGAAGCTCATGCTAGCAGACGCTGTGCGCCGAAAAGCCGGCAGCGACAAGAAAGTGACATTCATTTGCGCGCCTTTCAACGGCAAAAGACGAAAGCGGACCGTAACTCGCTGACGGCTGAAAGCGGACCACTGGCAACTGACGGCTGCTTCCCTCGGGTATCATCGAGTTGTTACTCGGTTTCGCTTCTCCGGCCTTCAGCAAAGGAAGATTTCGGTGCCTCAAGCGCACAATTCAGCTCCGCCCTCCGACGCCCCAGCCGCGCACGCGCGCAAGCTCGGCCCTTCCCGCCATCTCCGCATTGCCATCTTTGGCTTTGGCACCGTGGGTGGCTCGGTAGCACGCATCCTCGTCGAGTCCAAACCGCGCGGCCTGGAGTTGACACACATCTTCAACCGCGGCGTCGCGCGCAAGCGCGCCGGCTGGGTGCCTGCGAGCGTGGTCTGGAGCGAAGACGCCGACGCCGTGCTCGCCTCCGATGTGGACGTGATTGTCGAGCTGGCCGGCGGCCTCGATCCGGCCGGAAGCTGGGTGCGCCGCGCGCTCGAAGCTGGCAAAAGCGTCGTCACCGCCAACAAAAAGCTCATTGCTTATCACGGCATCGATCTCGAGCGCCTGGCCGCGGCCAAAGGCGGTCATCTCAAATACGGCGCTGCTGTCGCCGGCGGCATTCCCGTTATTCCCGGCCTCGAACAGGGCATGGCCGGCGATCGCATCGAGCGCATGGAAGGGATTCTCAACGGCACCTGCAACTTCATCCTCAGCAAGATGGAGGAAGGCGCGGAATACTCTGCGGTCCTGGCGGAGGCGCAAGCCAAGGGCTATGCCGAAGTCGACCCCACCGAGGACGTGGGCGGATTCGACGCGCGCGCCAAGCTCGCCATCCTCATGCGCCTTGCCCTTCGCGTGCAGGTCGATCCCGACGAGATCGTTCCGCGCTCTATCACCACCATCACGCCCGTCGATTTCAGCTATGCCCGCGACCTCGGCTGCACCATTCGCCAGGTTTCGCGCGCTCAGCAGGTGGAGGGGCGGCTTGCCGCCGCGGTAGGTCCCATGCTTGTGGCGCTACGCTCTCCGCTTGCCTGGTCGCAGGGAACGGAGAACATGGTCATCGCCAGCGGTCACTACGGTGGCGACGTGGTTTTTTCCGGTCACGGCGCGGGGGGCCACCCCACGGCCGTCGCTGTAGTCAGCGATCTGCTTGCTCTTGCTCATGGCTCGCAGCGCGTTGAGATTCCTTCGGCTCCGGCGCGCCTTGGCGCCGAATTCGAAGTTCCCCATTACATCCGTTTCCTGGTGAAGGATCGTCCCGGCATCGTGGCTGCCATCACCACAGCTCTCGCCGAGGAGCAGATCAATATTCGCGCCATCGTGCAAAAGGCGGGATATCCGGCCAACGCCTTGCCGTTCGTCGTTACCGTCGAGCCGTGCAAAACCTCCGCTCTTCAGCGCGCCCTCGCGTCGATTCGCTCTATGGATTGCATGCTCGTCGAGCCGCTCGACCTGCAAATGCTCGAGTAGAATGGCTTGGGAGCTTACACAGATCAGGCTCGGTCGCCGGTTCCCTAAATCCCTTGAATGAGGTTACCCGTGATCGGCACCATCTATCGATGTGAGATTTGCGGCGAAGAAAGCGACAATCCGCAGCACTGGATCGTCGTCCACTGCAATGACGCCCAATTGACGGTCTACAAATGGACCAAGGAAGCTGCCGATGCGAAAGGCGCGCGCCACTACTGCGGCGAAGCTCACGCGCAGGTCTACATCAGCCGCTGGCTCGAGGCCGCCTGCAGTTGAATCTCCTTTTTAGGTCCGGTTTTTTGCCGGTCCGGTCGACTCGCGAACGATCAGCTCGGATTCCATGAAGATGTCGGTCGCAAACGCCTTCTTCCGGTCCGCAATTCGCTCCAGCAGCACCTTCGCGCCGCGCCTGCCCATCTCTGCCAGCGGTTGGCGCACCGTGGTAAGAGAGGGCGTGGAGTAAGCCGCTGACAGAATGTCGTCAAAGCCAACCACTGAAACATCTCCCGGCACACTCAGCCCTGCGTCTTTCAATGCACGTACGGCGCCGATGGCGGAAATGTCATTAAAGCAAAACACTGCGGTGAAGTCGTGCGTCCGTTCCAGGAGGGACTGCATCGGCTTGTAGCCGATCTCCGGCGCCATGGGATGCTGCCCGCCCTTCATCGACCATCCTGCCGCATCGATGCGGATCGCCAACTCCGGATCAAGCTTCAGATCCATCTCCCTGGCCACCTGCTGAATGCTTTCCCAGCGGAACTCCGAGTCGGGAATGGCGCGCGGGCCGCGCATAAACGCAATCCGGCGGTGGCCCAGCTGATACAAGTGCGAAAGCGCCCGCTGCACCGCCTGGTGGTGATCGAGAAGAATATTTGTAACCTTATCCGCCGAGCAGTGCGCTGAGATGGCCACCACCGGCACCGGCACCGCGAGCTCCTCTACAGAGGTATTCAGCAGCAGAAAACCGTCGACCGCCCGCTCCACCAGCATTCGCGGATACTTCTCGATCAGTTCCGGTTTCCAATCGTGACAGGCGGTGAAGTAAAAGTAGTGGGCCGCGGTCAGTTCCTCTACGACTCCGCCCATGACCCGGGTGAAGTAGCCTTCGCTGAGGTCCGGCGCCAAGACTCCCACGCTCATGGAGCGGCTTTGCCGCAATGATCGGGCAAAGTAGTTGGGCCGGTAATCCAGCCGGCGCGCCGCCTCAACGACGCGATTGCGTGTCTCCTGCGGGATGGACTTGGCGCTTGGCGAATTATTCAGGACAAGGGAAACCGTTGTCTGAGACAGGTCCAGGTGTTCGGCCAGCATGCGCAGATTCACATGGCCGGGTGCCGGCGGCGTCTTTCCCTTTGTCATGTTGGAGTTGTACCACGCTCGACCGCCGCGCGGATAGACAATTGCCCGTCCAGTACATCGATTTTCTAATCACAACGTGGCCGACTATGGCCCGGAACCCTTCATTTTTTCATCAATTTGGCCCTCTTGCGGCCGCCGCATAGTCCGCCGGCGTCGGGTAGGGAAGACTCCGCAATCTCCATCCGTATGCGCTTGATTTTGCTTCCTTGTAACCTCGCGTTCATAATTCCTCGGTAGCCTGACCTCTGTGGACGCTACCGTGCCTGAGATTCGTATCTCCCAGCCGCAGACTCAACCGGAAGCTGATTCGATCCCGCCCCAAGCGCCCGCCGTCGCGTTGGTGCAGGAGCATTCGGCCATTCGCCGCCACTTGCTTGGCCGAGGCAACTCCGCCGTTTCCGACGGGATTTTCAGGGCGCTCATGTTGCTATGCGCCCTCAGCATCTTCGCCATCGTGGCGCTCATCGCCTGGGAACTGATCAAACAATCCCAACTCACCTGGCACACTTTCGGCTTCAAATTCTTCTATAAGACCTATATTGACCAGACGACCGGCCTGCCTTCCTACTGGGATCCAGTCAACAACTACTTCAGCGCTTTGCCTTTCGTCTACGGCACGCTGGTTTCCTCTCTGTTGTCCTTGCTGTTGGCAGTTCCGCTGTCGATCGGCGTCGCCGTCTTTATCACCGAGATGTGTCCCCGTTTCCTGCGTGGGCCACTAGCCTTTCTCACCGAACTGCTGGCCGCCATTCCCAGCATCATTTACGGTTTGTGGGCCGTTTTCGTTTTGGTGCCGCTGCTTCGCGATTATGCAAACCCGGTGCTGATCAAGGGTCTTGGCTGGACGGGTCTCTTCGACGATACGAATCCAACCGGACTCGGCTATTTTTCGTCGGCGGTCATTCTCGCCATCATGATCTTGCCCATCATCTCTTCGCTCACGCGCGAAGTGATGACGGCGGTGCCCCACTCGCAGCGCGAGGCAGTGCTGGCCCTGGGCGCCACGCGCTGGGAGATGATTCGCGTGGGCGTGCTGCGCAATGCGCGCATCGGAATCGTCGGCGCCATCATTCTCGGCCTCGGCCGCGCGCTGGGCGAAACCATGGCCGTCACCATGGTCATCGGCAACACCCCGCAGATTAATCGTTCCTTGCTTTCGACCGGGAGTTCGATGGCCTCAGTTATTGCCAACGAATTCACTGAGGCCGTGTCCAATATGCACCTCAGCGCGCTCATCGAAATCGGCTTGGCGCTCTTCATTGTCACTATCATCGTGAACGCAACGGCGCGCCTGCTCGTCTGGGCTGTTACGCGAGGGGCCCCGGCAACACAGCGTTGAGAGAAGGAACGACGGTCGGCAATTGCTGAAGAAGGGGATCGGAGAGAAAGTGCAGAAAGAGTTCCAATTTCGGACGGGCCTCCGCTGGTTGGCCGACAAGGCTGCAACGTCCCTGGCCGTGCTGGCGACATTCCTCGTCATTCTGCCGCTGGTCGCCATCTTCATTTATCTCATCATCAAAGGCGCCAGTTCCCTGAATCTCGACTTCTTCACCAAGATCCCCGCGCCTGTCGGCGAGATGGGCGGAGGCATGGCCAACGCCATCGTCGGTTCGGTCGTTCTTCTCGTCATCGCCAGCGTCATCGGTGTTCCCATCGGCATTGGCGGCGGCGTCTACCTTGCCGAGTTTGGCCGTGGCACCAAGCTGGCCAATGCTGTCCGCTTCACCGCCGACGTGCTCAACGGTGTGCCGTCCATTGTCATGGGCCTGGCCGCCTACGCGCTCATCGTCGTGCCGGAACATCACTTCTCGGCCCTCGCCGGTGGCGTGGCGCTGGGCATCATGATGATTCCTACTATCTGCCGCACCACCGAAGAGATGCTGCTCATGGTGCCGAATGCGGTGCGCGAGGCCGCGCTCGGTCTGGGCGTTCCCAACTGGCGTTCGGTCCTCTCTATCACCGTCAAGACTGCGTCGCCCGGAATCATCACCGGCTGCATGCTGGCCTTTGCGCGTGTCGCCGGCGAAACCGCGCCGCTCATCTTCACCGCGTTGGGCAACAACTTCTGGAGCACCAGCCTGAACGAGCCCGTCGCCGCTCTCCCCCTGCAAATTTATGTCTACGCTATTTCGCCCTACGACAACTGGCACAGGCTGGCGTGGGCGGGATCGCTGGTTTTGATTGTTCTCATTGTGCTCGCCGTCTCGCTGGTGCGTTATGTCACCAGCCGCGGCGTCTTGAAAGGGGCAAGCTAAGACCGCATTCTCCTTCGAGATTGCCGTCTTGAGATTTGAATTATGTGGCGATTTCTTGATGAATTCGCCACTGCGACGTTCCGGTTTCAGCCGAGGTGAGAAGGAGAAATGCGCACGTGGGTGTAGGCATCGAAGTAACCAACCTGAACGCGTGGTACGGCGCCAATCACACGCTGCAGGACATTAATCTGAATATTCCTGCCAACCACGCCACAGCGTTGATTGGGCCCTCCGGCTGTGGCAAGAGCACCTTTGTGCGCTGCCTCAATCGCATGCATGAGACCAACCCCATCGCGCGCGTCACAGGCAACGTCCGCATGGGCGACCTCGACATCTACCATGATGCTTCGCCGGTAGAGGTTCGCCGCCGCGTTGGAATGGTCTTCCAGCGCCCCAACCCCTTTCCCACCATGTCGATTTACGACAACGTCTCCGCCGGCCTCAAGCTCAATGGCTACTCTAATCGCCACTCGCTCGACGAAGTCGTCGAAAGATCTCTGAAGAACTCGGCGCTGTGGGACGAAGTGAAGGACGACTTGAAGAAGAAATCCGGTGCCAGCCTCTCCGGCGGCCAGCAGCAGCGGCTTTGCATTGCTCGCGCCCTCGCCGTCGACCCCGAAGTCCTGCTCATGGACGAGCCCGCCTCGGCCCTCGATCCCGTTTCCACCTCCAAGATCGAGGACCTGATCTTTCAACTAAAGTCGCAGTACACCATCGTGATTGTGACGCATAATATGCAGCAGGCAGCTCGCGTGGCAGAGAAGACCGGTTTCTTCCTCAACGGCCGCATGGTCGAGTTCGATTCGACCCACAAAATCTTTACCAATCCTTCAGACAAGCGCACGGAGGATTACATTACGGGCAGGTTCGGATGACACGCATACGCTTTCAACAGAACCTGGAAGACCTCAAGGAGAATCTCCTGGTGATGGCCGGGCTCGCCGAGCAGGCGATTCAGCGCGCCATCGAGGCTTACCGGGTTCGCGACCTTTCCATCTGCGACCTGGTCAGCCGCAGCGAAATCGCCATCAATCGCATGGAGCGCGATATCGACCAGGCCGCCCTGGATCTGCTCGCCATGGAGCAGCCCATGGCTATCGACCTGCGCTTCATTCTCAGCGTGATCAAGATCAACGCCGACCTGGAGCGCGTGGGCGACGCCGCCAAGAGCATCAGCGACCGGGTCCGCATTATGGATCGCATGGCCGCCGTGGATCTCCCCGTCGACATTCCCCGCATGGCCGCGATGGCCGCCGACATGGTGCGCAAAAGCCTGCAAGCCTTCATCGAGGGCGACGCGGAGCTGGCCCGCGGCGTGCTCACCATGGACGATGCCGTCGACCAGATGAACCGCGCCGCTTTCCGCGCCCTCACAAAAGTCATGGAGGAGCAGAGCCATCTGGCGCCCCAGGCCCTGAACGCGCTCATGATCTGCCGCAGCCTCGAGCGTGTTGGCGATCATGCGACCAATATCGCTGAGGACGTGATCTTCTGGGTGCAGGGCGCCGATGTGCGCCACCACAAGAGCGTGGCGAAAGCAGCCGCCAATGCCAGCGCTGCCGCGCCGGCCTCACCCGCCGCCGCGAACCCGGACGGCACTGTGCCGATGGACACGGCTCCCGCGAAAAGCTAAACCACAAGTGACAGTCCAATGAAAAAGCCCCGCGCTGAGCGGGGCCTTTTCTTCGTGTGCTTCGAAACCTGCGACACCATGCCAAAGGCGAAAAGCTAGAAGCTGCTTCTCTAACGCGCCGCCTCTGTTGCTCGCACTCCCATCGACGTCAGCTTGCTGCGCGCCGCCCTCGCCTCCGGAGTCTGCGGGTGACGCTGAATCAGAGAACGCAACTCGTGAATGCCCTCCTCGCGCTTATCCGTTGCAATCATGGCGAATCCCTTGTGCAATTGTGCCGCCGCGGCCTTGGCGTTGCCGCTGAAGCCCTCCAGTACCGCGTTGTAATCGTTGATCGCGGTGGGATAGTCCTTCTGCTGGTATGCAATCTCGCCCAGATAGAACTGTGCCGTGCCAGCCGCGTCGTCCAGCGGATAGTAGTGCACCACGTCCTGAAATTCTCCCTGGGCAACCTGGTACCGCCCGGCAGTGTAGTCGCGCACGGCAGCCTGCAAAGTCTCCTGTAGCGGCGGCGCCTGTTGCGCGCCCGCTCCGCTTGGGGCAGTTCCGCCCGGCAATCCAGGTCCCTGATCCGGGCTGCCTGGCGCTGCCGTCCCTCCCGGCCCTGTCGCACCGGGCCCTGTAGCGCCCGGCTGCTGACCCTGCGCCGTCTGCATTGCCTGCAGTTGCGTCTGCAGGTCCTGCACCGATTTGTCCAGCTTGGCGATGCGCGCCTTCAGCTCGTCGACGGAGTCATTCAGCGACTGCACCTGGCCGGAGACGCTGTCCACCTTTCCGCTCACTGCATCGTTCTGCGCGTTGATCTTCTGCTGCAATGCGGTGACCGTCGTGTTCACCTGGGTTGCCTGATCGGCAGTCTGCTGCGCCAGGTGCTCCAGAACGCTTAGTCGCGCATCCATCGTGGATTGCAGCCGCTGTACCGCATCCAGCAACTGCTGCACCTGGGTTTGCAGTTCGACCATTTCCTTTGAGACCGCGTGCGCCGGCGTGGCTGCCGGACCCATGAGAAGAATCAGCGCTGCAACCGCCAGCAGGCGATAGCGAAAAGGACTTGATTTGTGCATGTCGTCGTACCTTCCTCGATCAAAAACTTCCCAGAGCCTGTTATTAACTTCCGCACCAGGCGGCGTTGCGGGCGAAAATCGGGCCAGACGAGGCGGAGTCCGAAGGCCGTGGCGGGCCCACGGTCGAGGACGATAACGAAGTATGGTCCAATTTGCGCCGCAACCCAGAGGGCCGGGGGCCAATTTCCACCACTTCATTGTCTCTCGTCGCTCGAAGATACTCCATATTCGTCGCTCCTCGCTCCTCAAACTGCGAAGAGTTGGCTCCCAGCGCCATCCGTGGGAAAGTTGATAACAGGCTCTCGATACAACATACGGCAGCCCGGCTCCGGGAGCGAGGCTGCCGCGTGTCAATGCGAATGAATCGCGGGGCCGAAAGCTGACAGCTGAAGGCCGTCTTACTTGTCAATCGTGAATCCATCTCTGCGATTCAGTTGCCAGCACTCCTCGGTCGAATCGGAGCAGAACGGCTTCTCCTTGCCGTAGCTGATCACGCGGATGCGATCCGCGGCGATGCCTGCCGTAACCAGTGCGGTTTTCGCCGCCTGCGCGCGGTTCTGGCCCAGAACCAGGTTATATTCGTCCGAGCCGCGCTCATCGCAGTAGCCGCCAATTACGATCTTGATCTCGGGGTGCGCATTCAGGTAATCGGCGTTTTTCGCCAGGATCGCCTGTGCATCGGCCCGGATATCGTAGTTGTCATAGTCGAAGAAGATCGGCTGCACGTGCGCGTCGAAATCCTGCTGCTCGTTCATGGTGGTGCTGGGCACGCTGATCGCCGGCGGCGAATTCACCGTCACATATGCCGAGGCGTCGGCCGAGCCGCCATCTCCGCGCGCCACCAGGTGATAGGTGGTCGACTCCGCCGGGGTCACCGTCTTTACGCCCACGGTTGGAACATCGCCGATGCCGTCAATCGAAACCGTACTCGCGTTCGTCGTTTTCCAGCTCAGTTGTACCTGGTCGCCGGCCGAGATCACCGTCGGGGTCGCGGTCAGTTGCGCTGTTGGAGCGGGCACGGATGCGGCCGGCGCCTCCACCGCGGACGGTAAGGGCGTGGTCTTTTTCTTGCAACCCGAGACGGCGGTCAAGGCAACCAGCAAAAAAACAGTCAAAAAAACAGCCTTCTGTGTCTTCAAGTGAATTCTCCTTCTCAAGAAAAGGTAGTGGTTATCTTCCGGGCAACCGAGTCTTGTTGTCGCCGCAGCGTGCCGCCCCTGTGCTGCCTTCAGTACTTCGGCGCCCCCAAAATGATAGTTCATCAAATCCGCAAAGGCGGTTAAAATGCCGGAGCCTGCCATGCGAGGCGCCATCAGCGGACGGCCTTCGTTTGAACGCTCACTTCCAGCTCCAGTTGGGCATCATGTTATCGCCGGAAAAGGTCAGTTGCTGCTGATTCGTGCCGTCGGCCAGCATGGTCCAGATCTGCGTGCGGTGCCCGATCTGGCGCTGGAACACAATGTGGCGTCCATCCGGAGACCACGATGGAAAATCGTTTACGCCTGCTTCGTGGGTCGCCTGCAGCCAGTTCTTGCTGGCAATGTCCATCAGGTAGATGTCATACCCGCCGGGATCGCCGGGACCGTATTTGCGGTTCCACGCAAAAGCCAGCATGCTCCCGTTGGGCGACCACGACGGAGAGATGGCATAACCGCCGTCGGTCATGCGCTGCACGTTGGCGCCATCTTTATCCATGATGTAAATCTGCGGCTCGCCCGTCCGCCCGCTTACAAACGCAAGCTGGTTGCCGGTGCGTGGATTCCAGACCGGCGATACATCCGATCCAAACGACGTCACAGCGTGCGCGTTTCCGCCGCTCACGTCGGAAATCCAGATATCCGGATGGCCCCCGCGCGCCGAAGAGAAGGCGATCTTTGATCCGTCCGCCGACCACGCCGGAGACTGGTTGCTTCCTCCCACGGAACCCGCTGTGAAACCCACCAACCGACCTAAATCCAGCGAATACATCCGAATCGACCATCCTTCGCTTCCCAGCGAGGCAAACGCAATTCGGGAGTTATCTGGTGAGATGCGCGGAGAGAGCGAAATGCTGCCTAAATGAGTGATGGCGTGCTGATTTTGTCCGTCGTAATCCATCACCCAGATCTCTTTTGACCCGGTGCGATTACTCACAAAATAGATTTTGGTTTCGGCAATGCCGTTAATGGCTCCGCCCAGCCGGTAGATGATTTCGTCGGCAAAGCGGTGCGCCACGGTGCGCGCCATCTCTTCGCTGACCGCCTCGTTGTATTGGCTGGCCAGCACCGGCGCGCTCCCCGCCGTGCGTGCGTCCGTGAGCCACCCATATACCACCAGCCGGCCGTTCGTGGCCGAGAGCGCCCCGAACGCCACCATGGCCGCGCTCGCCGGCGCCGCCGACCACTGATTCGCTACAAACTCCTGCGGCGATCCCGGCATCGCCTGCGGCGCCAGGCTCTTCGATACCATGTCGAAGATACCCGCGTTCGACAGATCGTTATAAAGTGTGGAGTCGAAGACCGCCTTCAGCGGCACTGTTTCGGGATCGCTCCCCACTGGTTTGAAATCGGCCGCGGCCAGGCGGATGCGCTCATTGCCAAGGTTGGTTCCGGTGTGCACCCAGTCCTGGGCGAAAACTCCAGGCGTTAAAAAATACGCCAGGCAAAGCAGGTACAAGGGGAAGACCCGAATGGTTGCCTTCATGCGATCTGCAATCCTTCCTGTTGGGGTAACAGAGGGTTTGTGCGCACGCCGTTTCAATGGAACCCATCTTGCATGACGGTTAGCACCGTCGATTGTTAGCTTCGTGCTCTCCGCGACGAACCTTTGCCGCTCAGTATTGACCTGCCAGGAACGATGGTCGTCGTTCTTGATCTCAGCCGTCGGTTCTACCACGAAAAAGCTAATAGCTGAAAGCTAATGGCTACTTGCTGTCGTTCAGTACTCGCAGTAATACGAAACCTTCAACGTGCTCTGATTATAATTCGCCGGAAGCTGGCCAAATGTGTCGACGCGCTGCACGGCAAACAAGCACGAGGTGTCCAGCGTCGGGCTGCCGCTTGAAGTGTCGACCTGCGGCTGGCTGTGGCTGCCGTCCCGGTAAATCGTGAAGACCAAGTAGACGCGCGCTCCCTTCGGCGTGCGCGGATCCACTTGCCGCTTGTCCCACGTCTGCGACATCTTGCGGTTGATCTGGTCCACATACCATGGATAGAGGCTGGCAAAGTTGTTGTCGCCGACCGTCGTTGGTCCGGTCGTTCCCGGTTGCATCTGGTGCGGCATCACCGAGCCCGACTGCTCGCCGTACTGCGCCACATTCTCTTTGGGCGGCGGCTGGTGCAGTTGCGTCTTCGGAGTATTCTTCACCGTGGGCTTCGTTGGCTTGCCCAGAATCGGAATCGCCGTCTCATCCACGTGCTTCTGTTCTTTCAGGCTTGGCGCAGCCGGCGCCTGGCTCGGTGTTTCCGTCGCCAGCACATTCTGGTTCACTTGTTCAGTCGGCAGCGGCAGCGCGCTCGTCAGCGTCACCTGCATCGATCCGCCCGCGCCCGCGGTGCCCCAGAAGTTGTGATGAAACAGCCCCATCACCCAGCCGTAATACAAAAGCATTGCAGCAATCGCCAGATGCAGCACAACCGAGCCTGCCGCCGGCCCCGCAAAAGACTCCCGCGCCAGTTCTCGCTCCAGGTGTTCGCCGCCTTCAAGAACGCTTTCCATGCTTTGCTATCTCGAACTGCCCCGCACATCCGCTGACTCGCTAATTTCCGGTCGATCCCTTCAAGTCCAGCGGCTGCGTCACAATCGACACATTCGTGATCCCCGACTGCTTCACCGCGTCCATCACGCTGGCGAAGGCCCCAAAAGGCACCCGCTCATCGCTTCGCAGATAAATCGCCTGGTGCGCCGGATCCACTCCCGCCTGATGAAGTCTCGCCGGCAGATCGTGCACGTTCACGGGCTGGTCGTTAAGGAAAACATTCTGATCGCGGTCGATCGTCACCACCATCCGCTGTTCGGTGATCTGTTTCACCGTTCGCGTCTTCGGCACATTCACTTCGATCCCCGACTGCAGCACCGGCTCGGTGATCATGAAGATCACCAGCAGCACCAGAACAACATCCACCAGCGGCGTGATGTTGATGTCCGCCAGTGACGATCGCGTTTGTCCGTTGATGGTCGTGAATGCCACGATGAACCTTTCCACAAAACCTGTGGCAGCCGCGCGCGCCCAGTCCCCGTTGCGCCGCCCGCGACTCTATTTGTATAGACTGCGTTCGGCCTCGCGAGGCATCTCAGCCGGAACCCGCGGCGTCTGCGTCTGCGTCCGCACCGGCATCTCTTCGAGCGAGTTCAGCAGCTCGCGGCAAAAATCGTCCGTCGCCGAAGCAAATAACCGGATCCGCGCAGAAAACTGGTTGTATGCCACAACCGCGGGCACGGCCACAAACAGTCCGGCCGCCGTCGTAATCAGCGCCTCGCTGATTCCGGGCGCCACGGCGCGCAGCGTCGCCGCGCCTGCTGTGCCCAGTCCGCTAAACGCGTCCACCACACCCATCACCGTTCCGAACAGTCCCACAAACGGGCTTGTGGCGCCGATCGTCGCCAGCCACGTCATGCGCCGCTCCAGAGCCGTTATCGCCGTGCTGGCCGCGGTCTGCGCTGTACGCTCGAGCGGCGCCAGGTTGCGCGGAGGTCCCGATCCGCCCGTCTGCCGCTTGTATGTCTCGTACACATCCTCAAACACCTGCGCCAGCGGGCTCGCACTGTAATCGCCGGTCAGCGCCGCAATCTCCTGCAGCCGTGTCGCCTTGCGAAACGCGCGGACGAATCTCCTGCTCTGCGCCGTCGCCTTGCTGAACGCCGACATCTTACCCAGAATCACCATCCACGAGTACAGGCTGGCCAGCAAGAGCAGTACCAGCACAATAATCGCCACCGGCCCGATGTTGGACATCATGCCGGCCAACTCGCCAAAGCCGTGCGATTGCGCCGCGCCCGCTCCCGCGCCGCCGTCACTCTGCAAAATCAACGCTAATGCTGCCGTAAAAATCGCCATTCACCTCATTCTCCACGGTACCAGACTGCGTTCTTCAGCCCAAGTGACCCTTTGGGTGCCTCTGCAGTCGCTCCGCCCTCGATTGTCACGACCCGGTCGAGTTGAGAAAGTCGCGCCCCGGCCCCTTCAACCCCGCCGTTCATGCTATGCTGCGCTCGGATTCTCACGGATTACGGAACGGGTACCCAAACTTAGCAGGCCCGCGCATTTTGCGCTCCGGTCAGGGTTGGAGACCAGGCTCGTTCACCCTGCGAACGCCGTGGTAAAACGGATCAACCATGCTCGTCGAACTGCGCGCTGAAAACTACGCCGTTATCGATCACGCCATTGCCTCCTTTGGGCCCGGCCTCAATCTCCTCACCGGCGAAACCGGCGCCGGCAAATCGATCCTTGTGGACGCTCTCGCCCTGCTTCTGGGCGGCAAAGGTTCCGGAGAGCTGGTTCGTCACGGCGCCGACAAGGCCGCGCTGTCCTGCGTCTTCGAGTCCACGCCCGGCGCCGAAGCCATCCTTGAAGCCAACGGAATTGACGCCGAAGGCGCGGAAATCATCCTTCGTCGCGAGATTCTTTCGAGCGGCAAAGGCCGCGTCTTCGTCAACAATCAGCCCGCGACAGTCCAGGTCCTCAAGCTGCTCGCGCCCGAGCTCGCACTCGTCCACGCACAGACCGAAAGCCTCTCCAGCTTCGACCAGTCGCAGCAGCGCCTCCTTCTCGACCGTTTCGCCGGCATTTCGTTAGATGCGGTTGCCGAGGCTTACGCTCAGTGGCATGCTGCCGTCAGCAGACTCAACGACCTCCTTCAGGGTGAGCAGGACCGCCTACGCATGGTCGATCTCTGGAGCTATCAGAACAAGGAGATCGAGCAAGCCCACCTTGAGCCCGGCGAAGACGAGGCCCTCGAAACCGAAAAGCGCGTCCTGGCCAACGCCGAAAAGCTCTACGCCGCCGCCATGAGCGCCTTCGACGAGCTCTACGAAGGCAATGCCAGCGCCGAAGCCGCTCTCCGCGACGCCGTCCGCAACGTCGAAGAGCTCGCCCGCTACGATCAGCGCTTCACTGAATCCGTGCAGCAGCTCGCCTCCGCCCGCGCCACCATCTCCGATATCGCCTCCGCTTTGCGCGACTACGCCGAAAGCATCAACGCCTCACCCGAACGCCTCGCCGAAATCGAAGACCGCCTGGCCCTCATCGATCGTCTCAAAAGGAAATACGGCAAAACCGTCGCCGAGGTCATTGCTTTCGGAGACGACGTTGCCGGCAAGCTTTCCGAGGTTGAAGACCGCGACGAAATCCTCAAGGCGCTTCGCGCTGAGCTTGAACAAAGCGCCGCAGCCTACCGCAAAGCCTCCGCCGCCCTCACCGCGGAGCGTCAGGCCGCCGCGGTCAAACTCGCCAAACTTGCCGAAGCGCAAATCAACTCGCTCGCCATGAAGGCCAAGTTCCAGGTCGCCGTCACGTCAAGCGATCTGGAGTCAACATGGTCCGCCTCCGGCTGGGACGAAGTTGAATACCGCATCTCGACCAACCCCGGCGAGCCGCTCAAGCCGCTCGTTGAAATTGCCTCCGGCGGCGAACTCTCTCGCGTGCTGCTCGCCCTCAAAGTCGCCGTCGAGGAAGGCTCCTCGTCCAAAACGAAAAAGAAAACCACTCCGCGCACCCTCGTCTTCGACGAAATCGACATTGGCATCGGAGGCCGCGCCGCTGAGGCTGTCGGCCAGAAGCTTAAAGCCCTCGGCCGCGCCCAACAGGTGCTCTGCGTCACCCACCTCCCGCAGATCGCCGCCTTCGCCGATCAACATCTGGCTGTCGAAAAGCGCGAGAAGGACGGCCGCACGCAAACCCGCATCCGCGTCCTCGACGACCGCTCCCGCACTCACGAAGTCGCGCGCATGCTCTCTGGCGCCAAGGTTACTGATACCAGCCTGCAGCACGCCGCCCAGATGATCGCCGGCAGCCGATAGCCGGTATGCGGGACCGCTGCTCAGTCGCGTCTCCTGATACTGCATAGCATTCTTGTAAAAAGCCTTAGAGGCCATCTTGACCCGGTCCCTCCGGCACTGCCGAGAATTGGCCGACCACCCAGACGAACGTTACGTCGGTAATTTTTCATCGCATTTTAGTTTGCATCTATATTGTGACTTCGATAACCTCTGTATCGAATCACCTGTAGCCGTCTTCCCCCCTGCCACCCTTTTTGTTGTTCTGCGTTTGTCTGTCTTGGAGTTTCCCCGTCTTAGGAGCATCTATGCGAGTGGCGTGTCTCCGGTTTTCTCTGCACCGACGCAGTTCTTTGCCAAAGACCGTGTCTCTTTGGACGTCATTCCTCCTTGCCGCATCGCTGATTCCGCTCGTCCCTTTCATCGCAGGCTGCAGCGGCGCTTCACTTGCCGTGAATCTGAACACCATCGCCGCCATCGGGACTCCGGCCACGAGCGTTCGCGTGAATCAGACATTGCAGCTCACGTCCAGCTATGTCGCCTCCGGATTGCCGATGACCTTCTACGTCAACGGAATCGCGGCCGGCAACGCCCAGGTCGGCACCATCTCGAGCACGGGTCTCTACACGGCTCCCGCGGTCGTTCCTAATCCATACACGGTTCAGATCACCAGCTCCATCGCCAAGTATCCCACCGCCGTTCCCGGCTCAGTGTCCATCCAGGTGTGGAACCCCATTCCCGTCCTCGACGCAGTCACTCCGAACGGATTCTCAGAGGGCACGACAACCGTTACCGTGACCGGTTCGCAATTTGTCTATGGTGCGCAGATCAGTTGGAACGGCGCTTTGGTTCCCACCACCTATGTCTCCAGCACGCAGTTGGTGGCGCAAATCGCCGCGCCCAACCCGGGCACTTTCCCGCTCACGGTCACCAATCCCGATCCCGGATCAGCCAGCGCCATTCCGCTTTCCATGAAGGTAGGTCCGGGCCTGGTGGTGCTCACGCTTGAGCCGAACTCAGGCACCGACGTCCGCGTCTCGAACTCGCTGAATCTCGGCTTGATGGTCAATGGAACCGACAATCCTGCCGTCACGCTCCAAGTCAACGGCGTTGCCGGCGGCAATGGAGTGGTTGGCACTGCCATCTCGAATGCCGATGGCTCCATTACCTACACCGCGCCCCCCGTTGTTCCAACACCGAGCAATATCGTTCAGCTCACCATCACCAGCGTCGACAATCCCGCGGTTTCCATTTCGCAGAACATCTCGGTGATGAATCCCATCCCGATTCTCAGCTCTGCCACGCCGATGGCCTTCGATCCCGGGCCCGCGACTATCGTGCTTACTGGCCAGAAATTCATTACCGGTGCGCAAGTGCTTGTCAACGGATCTCCGGTGTCCACCACCTTCAACAGTGGCACCCAACTAACGGCGAATGTCGATCAGGCCCAGCCCGGCAATCTCGATTTGCAGGTCCTTAATCCGAACCCCGGCCCTGCCATGTCGAACGATCTCATCGCCACGGTCAGCGGTAATCCTCCGGTCCCGGTCGTCGCCCCGAACGATGCCGCGCGCTTCCTTGAGCAGGCCACCTTTGGCCCCACCGACGCCGACATCCGCACTCTTTCACTTGAGGGCTACCAGGCGTGGCTCAATCAGCAATTCGCCATGCAGCCCACGCCCACCGAGCCAGGTGTCGAGCAGGCGCTCATCGTGAATAACCCGCCGTGTGCCGCCGCCGATGTCACTTGCAACTCAATGCTCTTCCTCCAGAACAACCAGGATGAAGGCCTGGTGCAGGACACCTTCTGGCAGCAATCGCTCACCGCGCCCGATGAACTTCGTCAACGCGTCAAGTACGCTCTCTCGCAGATCTTCGTCATCTCCAGCAACAACACCACGGCCATTCAAAACATGCCGCGCGGCGAAGCCAGCTACTACGACATGCTTGGCAACAACGCCTTCGGCAACTACCGCCAGTTGCTCCAGGACGTCACCCTCAGCCCGATGATGGGTCAGTTCCTTTCCATGCTCGGCAATGACAAAGGCAACGCCACCACCGATCCCGACGAAAACTACGCGCGCGAAGTCATGCAGCTCTTCACCATCGGCCTGTGGCAGTTGAATAACGACGGCACGCAGCAGCTTGCAAACGGCCAACCTATCCCCACGTATTCGAACACCGACGTGATGGGTTTGGCTGCCGTCTTCACCGGCTTCAGTTGGAACATCCCCGGCGACACGAGCGACAACGGATGGTCCAACTGCTGCCTCTACGTCGGACCCGGCTATGGCGAAGAGCTCTTACCCATGACAAGCTATCCCGACCACCATTCGACGGTCGAAAAGGATTTCCTCGGCGTTACCATCCCCGCATCAGGCAGCCCGGACCCCAACGGCGACCTCACGATCGCTCTCAACACTTTGTTCAACCATCCGAATCTGCCCGCGTTCTTCTCCAAGCAGATGATCCAGCACCTGGTCACCAGCAATCCCAGCCCGGCCTACGTTAACCGTGTCGCGCAGGTCTTCATCAACGACGGCACCGGTGTGCGGGGCAACTTGCAGGCTGTCATCACCGCCATCCTGGTGGACCCCGAAGCGCGCGACTCCGCCACCTACGTCGGCAATCCGCAATATGGCAAGGTCCGCGAATCTCTGCTGCGCTACACCGAGTGGGCGCGAGCCTTCACGGCGCAATCCCGCACCGGCTCTTTCGACATGGGCAGCACCGAGGATCCCATCTACGGTCTCGGTGAGATGTGGCTCCGTTCGCCAACCGTCTTCAATTGGTTCGCCCCCGGCTATACGCCACCCAATTCGCCCATCTCCGCTGCGGGCCTGCTCTCACCCGAGATGCAGATGACCAATGTGTCCACGGTTGTCGGCTACATCAACTATCTGCAAAACGCGATCGGCGCCAACGCGCAGGGTGGTCCTGACGTCTTCTCGTACTACTCCACCGAGATGACACTGGCTGCCACGCCCGATCAGCTCCTCGATCGAATCAACCTGCTGCTCATGTCTGGCCAGATGTCCTCGACTCTCTACAACCAGATTCTCGCCGCCGTCAACGCCATCCCCATTCCCAGCGGCGATCAAAACGCAATCAATGCCGCGCTTCTCGCGCGCGTCCAAACAGCCATCTATCTCACCGTGGCGTCGCCCGACTACGCCGCGCAGCAATAGGAGCCAGCCATGAGCTGCAGTTGCAACCACTCCCGCCGGCAATTCCTCAGAACGGCCTCCATGGCGTCCATGGCCGGCATTTACGTCAGCCCGTTTCTCCTCGAGCTCAACTCGCTCGCGGCCATGGCGCAGTCCACCACCGGCTCCGACTATCGCGCCCTCGTCTGCGTTTACCTCCAGGGTGGGAACGACGGTCACGGCACCGTGATCGCCACCGATCCTGATTCCTACGCCGCTTTCGTAACTGCACGCTCCGGCGCGCCCGGCCTCGCCTATCCGCTGAGCGAACTGCTGCCCATCACCTTGCAGACTCCGCAGTCCGGCCGCACCTTTGCCCTCAATCCCTCGCTCGGTGGCGTGCAAAGTCTCTTCAACGCCGGCCGTGCCGCTATCGTCGCCAACACCGGCACGCTCATTACTCCCGCCACCAAAACGCAGATCGACGCCAACACCGTTCCTCTGCCCGATTCGCTGTTCTCGCACTTCGATCAAACCGCCGCATGGCAGGCCATCGCGTCAAATCTCGGCAGCAGCGAGCAAGTGGGCTGGGGCGGCGCCGTGGCCGACGCCATTGAAGCCATGAACATGAATTCCAACTCCATGTTTACCTGCATCTCCACCGCCGGCAACGCGCTCTTCCTTGCCGGCCAACAATCGTTTCAGCTCAACGTCACGCCCGCCGGTCCCATCCCCATCTACGGCGTCGCACAGCCGCCCTTCGGACTGCCCTCCGCGGCCAACCCGCTCAACTCCATCCTCACCGCCGACGAATCCAATCTCTTCTCCCAGGAATACGAGATCGTCATCAACCGCTCCATGCAAGCGCAGGCCATGCTCGTCACCGCCATGGCTCCCGCCGGTGAAGGCGGTGTCGCCAATCCGCCGCAGTATCTCGATCCCATGACCAACATGCTCGCCGACAACCCGCTCGCCGCTTCGCTGCAGACCGTGGCGCGCATCATAGCCGGTCGCGCTCAGCTCGGCGTCACCCGCCAGATCTTCTACGTCCAGCTTGGCAGCTTCGACACTCACAACAACCAGGCGGTACAACATGCCCAGCTCCTCACCCAGCTCGGCGCCGCCTTCCAATACTTCGATGGCCTGATGGTCGGCATGGGCCTCGGCAACAACGTGACCTCATTCACCATCTCCGACTTCGGCCGCACCCTCACTTCCAACTCCAACGGCACTGACCATGGCTGGGGCAGCCACCACTTCGTCGTCGGCGGCGCCGTGCAGGGCCAGAACATGTACGGCCAATACCCCGTCGTCGGTGTCGATCAGGTCAACGACGTCGGCGAAGGCCGCCTCATTCCCACCACCGCCGTCGAGCAGTATGCCGGCACGCTCGCCAGTTGGTTCGGACTATCCGACAGCCAGATTCGCACCGTCTTTCCCAACTTCGGGAACTTCGGCACCGATCCCTACCTTGGCTTCATGAGTTAGGGAATTGATTGCAACGGGAGAATTCTTAAGGACTGCAAGTTCACCCGCTGTTTTTCTGACCACTGTCCACTGTCCACTGGTCACTTAAGCGTCTCTGCCACAGCAACGGGCAGGACAGTATAGATAGATAAAGCAATCTAGCTAAACCGAGGGATCCCATCCATCGTGCCGCTTCGTCGCACGATGGGTGGGAAGCCTCGCCCCGCAATTGATTCAAGGTCCGATGGAACTTTGCCGCAGCTTCCGCGCCGGGAACTGCTCGCAAAAGCTGCGCGCAATCAGAAGCTGAGCTTCACCGCTCCCTGAAGAATGCGCGGAGGGGCCGCGCTGATTGCGTTGCCGAAGGTCGAGCTGCCGATGTTCCCGTCGATCGCAGCGGGACCGTTGAACTGCGCGTGGTTGAAGACGTTGAATGCCTCGACGCGAAAGAGCAGCGATGTCGATTCTGTCAGCGGCACGCTTTTGGCAAGCGCCATGTCGTAATTGTCCGCGCCCGGGCCGTGGAAGAAACGTCTCTTCGACGTGCCCGGCGTGCCCAGCGCGTTTTCGCTGAAGTCCGCCGCGTCGAAGTAGTTATTTCCGTTGGTGCGCGGATTCCGATTGAGGTGGAGCGGCCCACCGTCGTAGTCGGGTTCGTCGATGCTGCTGTTGTTCACGCCGTTCGGATTCGTCCCGATCAGCGAATTGTCGCCATTGTTCGTCATCGTGACAGGAAAACCGTTCGCAAATCGCGTGATCCCCGAGAGCGTCCATCCCCGGCTTAAGCGATCGGCGCGCATCAGCCTGTCAATCGGCAAGTGATATTCATAACTCAGCACGAAATTCTGCTTCACGTCGAACGCGGAAAGCGCATAGCTCAGCGCCGGGTTAAACGGATTGACTTCTTCGCCGATGTTCGACGAATTATCCAGCGACTTGCTGTAGGTGTAGGCAGCCGAAAATTCGAGTCGGCCGCTGGTGTGGCGCGCGCCGAGTTCCAGTGCGTTATAGTTCGCCCGCCCGATGGTCGATTGCAGCGCATTGCTGCCGAAGTTCGATCCCAGCGGACTGCGCGTTCCGTTCACCTGCCCGCCGCCAATCGGGTAATACACCGTGTCCTCGCCGCCCGCGCCGCAGGTCAGCGTGCCAGCTTGCACTTCGCCCGGCTGGCTCAGGCTCAGGCACAGCGCTGGGTTGCCAGGGTTCGCCTCGATCAGCACGCGCTGTCGATGACTCGACGTGCCAATGTAGCTTGCGCTGAGCACGGTGTCCGGTCCCGCCTGCCGCTCAATCGATAGCATCCACTCTTCCGTATACGGCACGCGGTTGTGCACGTCATACCCCGGAATTCCGCTGACCGGTTCGTAGGTGCTCCAATCGATATTTCCATCGGGGTTGCTGCGCGATGAATTCAAAGGCGCAAACGTATAAGGGAATGGCTGTCCATAATTCTGTCCGTCGGCCGCGGTCACAAACGGCGTAGCGAACAGGGGCGGAGCAGGACTGGTGTACGTGGTCCCGTACGGCGCATTCGCCGCCAGCACGCTGATCGAAAGCGCATCGATCGCTGTGTAGAAGTTGCCGAAGCTCGCGCGAATGCTCGTTGTTCCCGGGCCCCCCAGCGCCGTCTTGAGCGCCCCACTGCTCGCCTTCGGGGACCACGCCACACCGACACGCGGCGCAAATCCGAGGTTGTCCACCGGCGCCAGCGTGCGCGGAACCCCCGGGTCTCCCGGATACAGGATCCCCGCCGGTGCTCCCGGAAACACCTCCGACTGCGCGCCCGCCTCAAATGTCGAAATCTGGTTGTATTTTTCCGTCCACGGCGCGATACGGTCCCAGCGCAGCCCGTAATTCAGCGTCAGGCTCGGCCGCGCGTGCCAGCTATCCTGCGCGAAGAGCCCCAGGTATTGGTTGCGCGCGTAGAACGGATTTAGCTGGCTTTGGTTGTACTGGCTCGGCACGCCGATAAGAAAATCCGCAAAGTCCACGCCGGTTTCCGCGCCCGAAAATACAAAGCTGCCGTTGAATTGCGCGATGGGGTGCGCGTTCACCTGGTCGACGTGAAATTCCGCGCCCATCTTCATGGTGTGGCTGCCCACCACCTTTGAAAAAGTGTCCGACGCCTGGTACGTATTGTTGGCCTGGATCAACTGATTAGCCGCGGCGCCAATCGAGTAGCCGTTGAAATTCAGGTTCTCCACGCTCTGGCCCTTGGGATCGAGCGCCACAATGCTCGGCGTCCCGTCGGCGTTCGCAAAGCCTTGCGAAACCAGGCTTACTCCGCGCCCGCCCACCGGCTGTCCCAGATTTGTCATGTCGCGCAGGAAACTTAAGTGCGCCTCGTTCACCGTCGTCGCGTTGACCGCCTTCGTCAAGCTCAGCGCCACGAGTTGTGCGCGTCCCGTCGTCAGCGCATCGAACCCGGGCAAGCTGGCCCCGCTCTGCGCCGTCGGATACGGATTATCCAGATTGAAGTCGTCGATAAAGTAGTATGCCGACGCGAGCCCCCAACGCGTATTCGCATCCACGCGTGCGCCCGCCTTGTCGTCGCGCACCGTCTGGTTGAATGCCGACGTCGCAAACCCGTTCGCGTTGTTCGGCGCCGGAATGTATTGCAACATCCGTAGTGCCGGAACCGACCACGCGCCCTCGGGAATCTGCGCGTTGCCAAGCACGCACTGGCCCGCCTGCGCATCCGCCGTTGTGCAGCCGTTAAAGTAGTATGGTTCGCCCTGGGTGACCGTGTAACCGAGCTTCTGCGTCAGCAGGCTCGCAAAATAGGGCCCGCCCACTGTCCCCGTCAACAGCGTGTTGCCGTTGCTGTCCTCAAAATCCGACAAGTCCCCCGTCCGGTCCGCATTCGACGGCACGCTGATCTCACCCGTATCGATCCCTTGTGTCTGGCGCGTCCCCTGGTAGTCCGTAAAAAAGAACAACTTGTTCCGCCGGATTGGCCCTCCCAGTGTTGCGCCGAACTGGTTCTGCCGGTACACGCCGCGTGTCGGCGAAAAATAATTGCGCGCGTCCACGTCCGTGTTGCGCAGGAAATCGAACGTGCTCCCATGAAACTGGTTGCTCCCGTTCTTGGTAATCACGCTCACCTGGCCGCCGCTAAACTCCCCATACTCGGCGTCGAAGTTGCTCGTCACAATGCGAAACTCCGCAATCGCGTCCAGGTTGGGAATAATCGCCGTCCCCGCGTTCACGTCCTCTTCTGCATCGCTGCCGTTCACGCTGAAATAGTTTGCCGTCTCCCGCTGGCCGTTCACTGAAATTGTTCCCGGGTTCAGTGTTCCCGACGGGTTCAGGATGGTCGCGCCCACGTCCTCCACAGTCGCCGCGCCGAGCGTGGTCTCAGGAACCACTCCCGGTTGCAGCCCCAGCAGATCGGTAAAGCTGCGCCCGTCCAGCGGCACCGCCGCCATCTGGCGCCCGTCGATCACCTCTCCCGACTGCGTGCTCACCGTCTCCACGTGCAGAGCATTGTCGGTCACGCTCACCGTCTGCGAGATCGCGCCAACCTTGAGCTGGCAGTCGATCGTCAACGCCGCATCGGTATCGAGCACCACGTCTTTCCGCTCGTACGTTTCAAATCCCGTGGCCCGCACATCGAGTTCATAGCGGCCCACGGGCAAAACCGGCAGCGTGTAATACCCGCTCGCATCGCTGCGCGTCTGGTTCGAAGTCCCTGTGTTCACCTCCCGCGCGGTTACGTACGCGCTCGGCACCACTCTTCCCGAAGGATCCTTCACCGTTCCCGAAATGCTTCCTGTGACCGCGCCCCACGCGCTGGCGGTCAGAAACAGGCAAATCAGGCTCAGTTGGATTGCGATTCGGCGGCTCTTGCTCGACGTTCTCATGCGGATTTCTGGTCTCCCGGTTCGCCGCCCTGAAGCCCCACCCAGAGGCCCCGCGATGTGGCTTTAATATGCGACCATTTCGGTCCCCTTTTAATATACGACAAATTAGGTCGCAGTTTGTTGCGGTGATCTAAATCACACCACATTGTGAAAAAGGGTTTCTTTTCCGAGTTTTCGCTTCCAGGTAGCCCCGCCAAACTATCGCGATAGAAGCCATGAGCCAGAGGTTAAAAGCTGCTTTTCCACGCAACCATCCACCCCTCCAGCCCTTCAAACCATCAGGAGGAAACATGTCCAAATTTAAGGTCTTTGGATTTACGGCACTCGCAATCGCTCTGCTCTGCTTTGTGCCTTCCGCGTCGGCCCAGGTCTCCATCGGCGTGGGCATCGGGGTGGCACCGGTATGCCCCTACGGGTACTTTGACTATCCTCCGTACGACTGCGCGCCCTACGGATACTACGGACCAGACTGGTTCGTAAACGACATCTTTATTGGAGCCGGCCCCTGGTTCCACGGCCCCGCGCACTTCTCCGGCCACGTCGATAACCGCTTCGATCCTCGTCACGGCTACAAAGGACCGTTGCCTGGGCGCGGAGAAGAGCCGAACAACAACTTCCACGGCAACGAGGCCAGAGACGGACATGGCCATGTCGTCGCGGGCGACCATGACGCCAGCGGCGAACACGCCCTACCCGGCGGTGGCCACGGCGGCCACGGCGGCGGCGGACACCACTAAGGCAGGACTCACTCTCCGGGACCCGCAGACGGGCCCCGCAAACTAACCCCTCCCCCAAAGTCGGCGCGTTCGCCGCGGCGAACGCGCCGATGTTTTTTGTTGGGCGGGTGGCGCATTTTTTGAGGGCTTGCAACTGCGGCTCAAGTTGCACGAAATGTTTGATTTGGTTGGGCCGGGATCCCGCGAAACATGAACCTATCGGTTCACAGAAAGGTCCAGATGTTCCCCCGGGGGTTCGCGCATTGCTAAGTGGTGCGCCGATTAATTTCCCAAAATGGGGCGGAATGGTCCCTTAGAATTTCAGATTTCTTTTTTGAAGTTTGCCGATAATTACGCACTCTTCAGGCACAATGGGCTCATACAGCAGATAACTCCACACCAGAGGCGCCTAACGGCGCCTTTTTTGCGCGAAATTGTGCACTGTGGGGGTGTGTCTGCGAAAGGAGCGGACCATGGTGAGGGTGATGCGGGTGAGGGCGAGATTGGAAATGGAGCGGAGGGTGCGGCCGTACCGGAGGGCGCTGGCGCGTCCGAGACCGAAGGAAGGATGGTTGCGGGCGATGCGGATGGCGGTGGGGTTTCCGGTGGATCGGATTGCGGAGGCGATGCGGTTGACACCGAAGATGGTCTTTTATCTCGAGCGGTCGGAACAGAAAAGGAAGATCAGCCTGGAGCGGCTGGAGCAGATGGCGCGGGCGCTCGAATGCGATCTGGTGTATGGGCTGGTGCCGTGGCAGCGGTCGCTGGAGGATCGGGCGATGGAACTGGTGGAGCAGGAGCTGTGGCGCCGGCGGTACACCGCTCGGCGCCAGGGATCAGGGGTCAGGGATCAGGGACCAGGAAAGCGGAGTTAGTGGAGTTGGCGGTGATTGAGTTGGATTGTGTCGGGGGGTCGATAAACGTAGAGTTGAGTTAGGGAGCGGTGCGGAGGAGCGGAATGGATCGGACCAGGGCATTGGCGAAGAGGAGTAAGCGGGGCACGCGCAGCGTGAGGCAAGGGACCCTTGTGCTTTCGGAACGCGACCGGCAGATTTTCTTCGATGCGCTGGCTGATCCTCAGAAGCCGAACGCACGATTGCGGCGCGCGTTCCGTGCGGCGGGCGAGCGGGCTAACTCGGCAACAGGGGTAGGGCGGAAAGGTCGCGGACAAGCTTGACGGTCTCAAGGCTAACGGTGACGACCTGGCCGATCAGGCGGACGATATATTCGGGATCGTCGTCGCGGTTGGGATCGTTGACGATGCCGGAGCGCTTGTCGGTGGTAACGCGGTATTGGTCGATCACCCATTCGAGGGCGCTGCGATTGCCGAGACGGTACTCGTAGACTTCGGGCGGGATGCCGTTCATCGTGAGAAAGTCGTTGTATTTCAGTTGCGTCTTGTCCTTCGAGAGGGACATCTTCTCGACTCGCCAGTCGAGTTTGCCCGTTTCACGGCGTTTCAGCTGATATTCACGCTGCTGTTCGTATTCGAGGTGCAGCTTCATGAGGTCCGAGCCGATGCGGGCGTATTCATCGAAGTCTGGTGCGAGGGGGATGCGCGGCAGTTCGCGCTTGAGGTTGGCTGCATAGCGGGTGCGGTATTCGGGATGGTGGAGAAGAGCGTAGGTGTAGTGGAAGATGTCGCGCTTGGTGTTGGATTTCTGGCCATAGTGGCTGCGAAACTCGGTCAAGGCCCAATCGGTGATGTTGCGGTGGCGGTTGGTGCCGGCTTCGTCATAGGTGTAATAGGGGAAGCACTGCGACCCACCTTGTGGTAGCAGATCCGAAAGTGAGTTTACCGCGAGGACAAAGAACGGCCATTCCCCAGAGTTCTTGACAATAATTGAAATATTCTCGGCTTCACACGATTCGTTGGGAAAGATCCTGTGTTGTTGGTAACGACGCTGATTTAGGAGGTGGTCGAAATATAAGTACTCCGAATTGTATGGGCGGTAGAGGCTTCTACGGATTTTCCACGGCTCGACCTTAAGCTCATCTCCAGATTTGACCGCCTCTATGAGGCGATCGGTCCATTTAATGTCGTGTTCGCCGATCGTCGGAGCGTACTTCTTCTTCTCTTTTGGCGTTAGTGTTAGGAATCGTTGGCGTTCACGGTGGAAGGTGCTAACAATCCGTTTCACGTTGGAGAGAATTGAGTCGGGGGAGTGGTTGTAGACCCATGCATCGCGGCTCGTCACCACGCCCAGGCTGAAGAGTCGAAACAGGCATTCGCAATCCTCTGTGTCCTTCTCGCTCTTTATTCCTATTGGAAGGAATCCTTCGAACTCGTGCCTTTGCCCTGCGGTGAGCCAGGTGTTCTTTGCGTCCGGGGTGATTTTCTTCCACTGTGCTCCATGCAGATCTTCCCAGTCGTTAAGTTGGCTGTATTTCTGCTCTTTCTTCCAGTCCTCCCCGGCTGTGGCGTAGAAAATCTCTCCAGGTTTCGCAATGTCGTGTTGTGCTTTCTTGATAAGAAGGGTGATGGCGACGCCCACTTGTATGCCGAAGACGTTGTGCGTGGTGCCAGAAAGCTTGGGGTTCTTGCGCACATTACCACTGAGATCGAGGACGTAGATTCTGTCGAAGTCGTGGGCCAGGTATTTGCGCATTCCATCGAAGGCGATCTGGTCCACAAAGCTGTCGTTGCTCACAAAGGCCACCACCCCGCCGGCCCGGATGCGGTCGCTGGCCCAGCGGAAGGCCTTCACATAGGGGTCGCTGAGCTTGTTGCGTAGCGTGGCCGTGGATGCGCGGGTGTAAGTTTCCTGCACGCGTGCGTCCATGTGCTTGTATTTGCGGTTCTTGTTCTGGTCGTTCTCGTTGACCTGGCCCATGTTGTAGGGAGGGTTGCCGATTACAACGAAGATGGGCGCCTTTTTCTGCTTCCGGATGCGCGCGGTGTTGGCCGCGGACATGAACTCGAAGCCGGCCTGGCGCGGGGCTCGGCCAGCTCGAAGGTATCGACAAGGCAGATGCCCTCAAATGGCTCGTATTCTCCTGTACGGTCGAGGTAGGCATGCTCGATATTCATGCTGGCGATGTAATAGGGCAGCAGCATGACCTCGTTGCAGTGCAGCTCCTCTTTGTATTTCTGCGGCAGGCGACTGGTCTTTATCTCGCGCATGATGCGGGTGATGAAGTTGCCGGTGCCGACGAAGGGGTCGAGGATGTGAACGTCTTTATCGCTTAGGCTGCGGTCGAACTCCGTTTTCAGGATCTCCTCAACACTGCGGACCATGAAGTCGACAATGGGCTGGGGCGTGTAGACGATGCCATGTGTGTCGGCCTGCTTGCGGTTGAAGCCCTGAAAGAAGCGCTCGTAGATAGTGTTGAGGAATTTCTGCTTTTCGGAGTAGTCCTCGACCGTCGAGGCTGCCTGTTCGATGGCTTTGTAGAAGGGGTCAAGATCGTGCAGGAAGGCGTCGCGGCTGAAATGGCGACTGGTGAGCGAGTCGATGACCTTTTCGATTTCCGCGGCGATGACATTGCGGCGGGTGAACTCGGGATTATTGAAGATTCGGCGGAAGATGCGCTCGGTGAGGAGGTGCTGGACGAGCATTTCTTCGACTGCCTCGTCCTTGAGGTCGGGGTTGATGGACTCGCGGCAAAGGTCGGCGAAGGCAGCGAAGCGTTCGACGAATACCCCCTTCTTCTTGCGCTCATCTTCGATCAGCTTCATGGCGCCACGTGCGATTTCGGGAATGCGCTCGGAAAAGTCGGTTGCGGCGCGGTCCCAACTGTCGTGGTCGGGCTGGCGCCATTCAAAGAAAAAGCGCAGGACTTCGACGAGCTTCTGCGGGTCTTCAATGGAGTCGTAGAATGCAATGCGGCCGTCCTGGAAGAGAAGGGCGCGGTCGGGGCGCTGGAAGAGGATATTGGAGCGGGGATAGCCCGCCTCAAACTTCTTCTTCATCTCGGCTTCGAGCGAATCTTTGGTGTCCTTGGCCTCCCAGTAGCCGCGCGGGAGGTTGAAGGCGTCTAGGAGGGCTCCGTCAACGCTGGCGGGGTTTCGGTCCTTCCGGGGGATTGAGTACTCCGGGACGAGCGTCCAGTCATATTGGCGGGCGCAGTGTTTGAGCAAGTCCTCGAATGCGCCCCGGATGTTTCCTTCCTTGTCGAAGTGGCCGCGGGCGAAGCGCTGGAGGGTGGCGTAGTATCTCTTGACCGCCGCGTGGGTCGGTTTCAGGTTGAGCGTGCTCATGGGTGCTTCTCAGTTAGAAAGGATAGTCCAGAGAGGGGAGCTGGCCGGGGCGGATTCGGGGAATGGTCACTGAGTAGACAATCTGCGCGGCTTCGCCGCGTACTTTATTTCTCAACAATGGCTGGGCTGTTGCGGCATGACTGAAGTCAAGCCCTGATACAAGGCGTTTTCGTGCGAGCCCCGGTCCCCAGATGCGAGAGACCGGGGCGCCCGCTCACGCCTCGGGTGGATCGTTGTCGTCGGACTCGGCCTTGCTCTCGGCTTCGATGGCGAGGCGGTAGTTGGGGCCCAGCCTTCTTATTTTGTAGTCTTCGAGAGATTCGCCGGGGTATGGATCGGTCGGATCCGGGGGAGCGGGCGGATCTTCCCATTGCGGTCCGTCCGCGAGCATTTCAGACAGGAGTTGTTGGCGATGTTCGTCGTCCTCGGAGGACCGAGGCCTGGCGCAGGCGAGCTCGACGAGGAGGCGCGCGCTGGCCATGTTGCCGGCGACGGTTTTGTCGACAAGAGCGCGGGCGATGATGTCGGACTCGTCGTTAAGGATGACATTGACAGAGTTGATGAGGCTGAGGGCTCCGCGGCCGGGAGGAAGCTTGCGGCGGCGGCGACGGGGTGGGGAGGAGTTTGAGTCAGAGGGTTTGCGGCCGCGTTTTGCGCCCCGGCGGGCTGGGTTCGTCGAGGGACACACTTCTCCGGTCAAGGCGGAGGGGCTTGGTTGTTCTGGTGCGGACAGAGAGGTTTCCTGGAGGCCGAGTGCAGGTTGTGCCGGTTTGTCGGATTTCCTGGACATCGCCGTTCCCTCAGAGTGTTTCCTACATCTTCAATGGTAGCGAAAATGCCCGAAATGATCGGCAATTGGAAGGCTTTGATTGTAAGAGGGTTGCAGGATTTTTCTCTTGACAAGAAACAGGGACTGCAGACTACGGGGCTACGGGACTGCTGGGCTACGGGACTGAGGAACCAGGGACCAAGGGGCCGTGGGAAGCTAAGAACTGCGATCAGCCGAAGAGCGCCATCACAATGTGGTTCAACACGAGGGCAGCGCCGTAGGCCCGCGCCGGTCTGCTCGGATTCACTTGGCGGGTCAGTCGACACCGAACGGGAACACGAGGCGGCCTACTTCGATGGCGTACTCGCCTGGGGGTAGCGGGGAAGAGATCGTGATCTGGCGCGTTGTCGCTGACGATTTCGTCACGGCGATAGGGAGGCCCGGGTCAGGAACGAAACCTGCGCACGAGAACTGGACATAGAGGTCTGGAGCGCCTGAGCAGTTTGCCCATCGACCGGTTGTGTACTCGCGTTTCGACTTGACCTGATCGAACCGGAAGAGCTTGATCGGGGCCATAAAGTCGGGCTCGAACACGTCCAGAGTGAAGCTGAGGTTCGGTTGCGCATTCACGCGGAAAGAGGAGGATTTTCCGTTGACGGAAACGCGCTGGGGAACATTGGTGTAGGCGGGAGCAAGCGCGCCTCCCACCTGGATTATCGGTGCGAAAAGCGCATTGATGCGTTCGAATCGCGTATTGGTTTCGGCGAGCGGCCGGTCGGCCTGGTGCTTTTTCGAATGGCTGGAAGAGGCGGAGTTGCAGGTGAGTTGAGGCTCAGGCGGCTTGTTGGTGGGCTTGTATTCGGCGTTCAAATCTGGTTGGGCCCACAGCGGAAAGCTTAGAAATGCGGCCGCGACAAGCGGGATGGCGAGGCGGACGGTCCTGCGCATCGTATTGTCTCCTCAGTCGAGAATTGAGGGATTTCGATGAAGGCCCGGGATGGGCGAATTATAGCGCAGGTTGCAGCAAGAGTTTATCAGCCCCAGATTGCCATCACGATGTGATTGACGGCGAAGGCTGCTCCGTAGGCCAGGGCGAGCATGTAGAGGAACTGCACGGCGGGCCAGAGCCAGCTATTGGTCTCGCGGCGCACCACGGCGATGGTCGACGTGCACTGCATGGCGAAGGCGAAAAAGATCATCAGCGCCAGCGCGCCGCCGAGCGTCATGTCGTGGTGCAGAGCGGTTTGCAGGCTGAGCGCCTGCGTGCTGGGATCGGCGCCGTAGAGCGTTCCCATGGTGCTGACCATGACCTCGCGCGCCAGCACGCTCGAGAGCAGGCCGATGCCGATCTTCCAGTTGAAGCCGAGCGGCGCAATGGCCGGCTCGATGAAGTGTCCAAGACGGCCGATGAGGCTATCGGCCAGTTGCGGAGCGCTGAGCGCGCCTGCGGCGGTGTGCACGACAGGCAGATGCGCAAGCGCCCAAAGCACCAGCGTGACGCCGACGATGATGGTTCCGGCAGTGCGCATGAAGATGCGCGCGCGGTCCATGAGGCGCAGGCCGAGGGTGAACGGAGTGGGCATGCGGTACTGCGGCAGCTCGAGGATGAAGGGCGTATCGCTGGAGCGGAGGATGGAGCTCTTGAGCAGGCGCGCGGTGGTGAATGCGGCCACGAAGCCAGCCACGTAGAGGGCGAGCATGACGATGGTGCGCAGGCCGAGGAATCCGTGCAGGTAGTAGATATTGGGGATGAAGGCGGCGATGAGCAGCAGATAGACGGGCAGGCGCGCCGAGCAGGTCATGAAGGGCGTGACCAGGATGGTGGCGAGCCTGTCGCGCTTGTTCTCAATGGTGCGCGTGGCCATGATGGCCGGAATGGCGCAGGCGTAGGCCGAGAGCAGCGGGATGAACGCCTTGCCGTTGAGGCCGATGGTGCGCATGACGCGGTCGGCGATGAGCGCGGCGCGGGCGAGATAGCCAGAGTCCTCGAGGATTCCGATGAAGAGAAACAGCAGGAGAATCTGCGGCAGAAACACGAGCACAGAGCAAACGCCCTTCCACACGCCATCGAGAAGCAGCGATTGCAACCAGCCGAGGGGAATGAGTGGACGGGCCAGATCGCCCATGCGGGCCAGCAGATCGCCGAAGCCGTCAGAGAGCGGCTGGCCCAGTGCGAAGACGACTTCAAAGACGCCGATGACGACCAGCAGGAACAGTAGCGGTCCCCAGAAGCGATGCAGGAGCACGTTGTCAATCTTGCGCGAGTTCTCGGCCGAAAGCGGGGCCTGGTAGCCGGTGTTGCGGCTGACCTGCGCAGCCCAGGTGTGCGTGCTCTCTGCGTTGCCCACGACAGGGAGCGAGAGGGGCTTGGTCTTTGCGCCGTGGCCGTTCTGCTGATTGAGGAAGAGCGGCACGGCGTCAAGGCCGGTTCCGTGGACGGCGCTGATGAGCGCGACCGGAGCGCCGAGTTCGCGCGCCAGCTTGAGCGTGTCGATTTGTCCGCCGCGCGACTTCATCAGGTCAGACATGTTGAGAAGAACGAGCGTCGGAAGGCCGACGTCGAGCACCGGCGCGGCGAGCATGAGTTGCCGCGTGAGGTGCAGGGAGTCGAGGACGAGGAGAACTGCGTCAGGCTTGGGGGTGCCGGGCATGCGCCCGCGAAGCACGTTCACAGCCACGCGCGCATCTTCAGAGTACGGAGTGAGCGAGTAGATGCCGGGAAGATCGATGAGCGTGAGGTCTTCACGGCCCACGCCGGCCATGAGGCCCATGCGCTGCTCGACGGTTACGCCAGGATAGTTGGCGACTTTTTGCCGCAGGCCGGTGAGCTTGTTGAAGAGTGTGGATTTGCCGGAGTTGGGCGGTCCGATGAGGACGACAGTGCGAAGCGCGCCTTCGGTTGACGCCGCCGGCGGCTCAAAGACCGGAGTGTCGCAACAGGCGCTCATCGCGCGGCCTCGGCGAGCTGGGATTCAGTGGAGTCGCAGTCTGAGGCGGCGGCTGGTTCAATGGGCCGGACGCGAATGGCCGAAGCGGTTTCGTGGCGGAGCGCGATCTCCATGCCGTCGATGCAGTAAACGGTGGGGTCGCCGGCCGGAGCGCGGCGCATGGCCGTGACTTGGGCGTCGGGCACAAAACCCATGTGCATCAGGTGGTTCTGGACGTTTTCAGGCAGGTCGAGGGCAACCAGGACCCCGCTTTCACCAACCGTTAAATCGCTGAGCACGCTCACCAGACGAACCCCGTTATGCCGCCCAAAACGGCGCGGCAGCAGAAAAATACGACCGGAATGGTCGTAATTCAGTATACGGCCAAATTGCCCGCGACCGCAATCGTGGATTTGGGGGATTTTGGATTCGGACATTCCCATGACCTGACCTCCAGGGAGAGGTTGATCGGCTAGGATTCCCCCAGCCCCTCCCGTAATCGGTTCCACAATTCAATTGCCCTTTCCGTCGTCGTGCAGGGCGGCTTTTACTTGATGAAAAAGCCGCTTGGCGGTTGCAGACCCGCGCGGAGCAATTGTGGAACCGATGCAGCCCCCTGGCGGACCCTGTGCTCAATTCATCGGAACGTTGGTTCATTTGTAGCAGCGGATTCGGGGAGCGGAAGTGATCCAAATCACAGTTCTCGGGGCTGGTTTCCGGGGCTGGGATCCTCTTGCGAGGGGCAAGGTTGGGTGGTAAAAGCGATCCATGACGCTTGAAGAGTTTCGCGCTTCGTTGTCGCTGGCCGAGCCGCCGCGTGAACTGCCGGCGCCGCTGGCGGCGCTCTGGTGGGATGCAAAAGGAGATTGGGCGCGCGCCCACGGCATGGTAGACGACCTCGAAATGCCTGAAGCCATGGCCGTACATGCCTACCTGCACCGCAAGGAAGGCGCGGAAGGGAACGCCGACTATTGGTACAGCCGCGCCGGGCGCAATTTTCGCCGGCCAACGCTTGAGGCGGAGTGGGAGGCGCTGGTTGTGGGGCTGACAGGCTCGTGAGCACAGACGACGCCCGCGATCAGGTATAGAATCCTCTGTTTGCATCGAGGATGCCGGAGGAGCTGACCATGCAATATCGCAAGTTTGGAAAGCTGGATTGGAAGGCTTCGGCGCTGGGATTTGGCGCCATGCGGCTCCCGAGCGCGGACGGGCAGCACGGCAGCCCGAATGTCGATGAAGCGGAAGCCACGCGCATGCTGCGCTATGCCATCGATCATGGCGTGAATTACGTCGATACGGCGTATCCCTATCACGAAGGCAACAGCGAGCTGATTGTTGGCAGGGCGCTCAAGAATGGATATCGCGATAAGGTGCGCCTGGCGACCAAGCTACCCACATGGATGGTGCAGGGGCCCGAGGATTTCGACCGGTTTCTGAATGAACAGTTGGGAAAGCTCGGGACGGACCACATTGACTTTTACCTGATCCACTCACTGAACAAAACCTGGTGGCCGAACATCGTACTGAAGCACGGCATTCTGCGCGAGGCGGAGCGGGCGCTGGCCGATGGGCGCATCCGGCACCTGGGCTTCTCGTTTCACGATGACTACGCGTGTTTCGAAGAGATCGTGAACTCGAGCGACCTGTGGAGCTTCTGCCAGATCCAGTACAACTACATGGACACCGAGAACCAGGCGGGCACGCGCGGGCTCAAGCTGGCCGCTGACAAAGGGCTGGCGGTGGTGGTGATGGAACCGCTGATGGGCGGACGGCTGGCCGATCCGCCGCCGGCGATTCGGGAGACGATTGCGGCCGATGCGGCAGGGCGGAGTCCGGCACAACTGGCGCTGGACTGGGTGTGGGACCAGCCGGAAGTTTCGGTGGTGCTGAGCGGGATGAGCACCATGGACCAGGTCGTCGACAACCTGAGGATTGCGGATTCGGCGCGCGTGGGCAAGATGACGGAAGCGGACCAGGCGCTGATCGCGCGGATTCGCGAGCAATACCGGTCGAGGGTTACGATTCCATGCACGCAATGCGGCTATTGCATGCCGTGCCCCAACGACGTGAACATTCCCGTCAATTTTGAGCTATTCAATTACGCCCACACCTATGACAACGTGGGCGCGGCGCGGTTCCGGTACAAGTTTGTGCTCAGGGAAGGGCAACGCGCGGGCGCCTGCATCGATTGCGACACGTGCGAAGGCCTGTGCCCGCAACACATTCCGATTTCCGACTGGATGCCGAAGGTGGCGGAGTTGCTGGGGTAAAGACTAGGGACGTAGGGACTAGCGGCTTGGGCACAGAGTCGCGAGGCACCGACTCGGCGAGCCAGCAAGTCAAATAAGGCGTCTGAAAGGCGAGGCGGCGAGTCAGTGCATGAGCGCGCCGGCGTGGGAGCCGATGTAGTAGGGCCACAGGATGATGGCCAGAACGCCTCTCCAGAAACTGAGGTGCAGGTAGCCGATGGTGAAGAGCCAGAAGGCGCACCATGCCATTCCCATGAATGTGTGCTGCTGGATCTGGATCTTTTGCGGGTGTTTCGTGCAGGCGTCGTTTGCCATAAATTCCTCCGTCGGTACGAGTTCCGCGTTGGGGAGGGGAGCGATGCGCTCCTTTGCCCCGCCGCAGCGTTGTGATCTGGCCTTCCCGGATGGTTGCAGCAATCGTACTCCTCAGGCGACCACGCGTTGCAAGATATGAACAACGTTTCACAGGATGGGATTTCTGGCCCTTCGTGTGCCCCGCATCACTGCCCCCAGCCGACTCAACGCCGAGACTCAACCTAGCGGCTGTTCTCCCTCACGTGCCGCATTGTGGAGCGAAGCAAATGAGTGAACCAAAGACTGTGATTCCCACCGTGATTATGGACGGGAACGAGGCTGCGGCGTCCGTAGCCTATCGGCTCTCCGAAGTTGTCGCCATTTACCCCATTACCCCCTCGTCGCCGATGGCCGAGTGGGCCGACCAGTGGCGCTCGGAGGGAAAGAAGAACATTTGGGGCGCATTGCCCATTGTGGAAGAGATGCAGAGCGAAGGCGGCGCGGCTGGCGCGCTCCACGGCGCGTTGCAGGCGGGGGCATTCGGGACCACGTTTACGGCCTCGCAGGGCCTGCTGCTGATGATTCCCAACATGTTCAAGATTGCCGGTGAGCTGACCCCGGCGACGATGCACGTCTCAGCGCGCACGCTGGCCACGCACAGCCTGTCGATCTTCGGCGACCACTCCGACGTGATGGCTTGCCGCTCCACAGGCTGGGCCATGCTGGCCTCGAACTCCGTACAGGAAGTTGCCGACATGGCGCTGGTGGCGCAGATCGCAACCCTCGAATCGTGCATTCCATTCATTCACTTCTTCGACGGCTTCCGCACTTCGCACGAAGTGGGCAAGATTTTGCCCATCAGCGACGAAACCATTCGCGCATTGGTCGACGACAAGCACCTGATCGCGTTCCGCAAGAACGCTCTGACGCCCGATCGCCCATTCATTCGCGGCACGGCGCAGAATCCCGATGTGTTTTTCCAGGCCCGGGAGGCTTGCACGCCGTTTCACGCTGCCGTACCCGGCATCGTGCAGTCGGTGATGGATCGCTTTGCGGCACAGACCGGCCGCGCTTATCACCTGTTTGATTACTACGGAGCGCCCGATGCTGAGCGCGTCATTCTGCTGATGGGTTCCGGCGCCGAAGCCGCCGAGGAAGCCGTGGATGCGCTGAACGGCCAGGGCGAGAAGGTGGGCATGGTCAAGGTCCGCCTTTACCGGCCCTTCGACAGCAAGGCGTTTTTGGCCGCGCTGCCGGCAAGCGTCAAGTCGATCGCCACTCTCGACCGCTGCAAGGAGCCGGGCGCCGCGGGCGAGCCGCTTTATCAGGACATCATGACGGTGCTGGCCGAAAATGCCGCGGATCTGCCTTTTGCAGCCATGCCCGCCGTCATTGGCGGCCGCTATGGGCTTTCGTCGAAGGAGTTCACGCCGGCCATGGTCAAAGGAGTCTTCGATGAGCTGGCCAGGCTTTCGCCCAAGAACCATTTCACAATCGGCATTAACGACGATGTGAGCCACTCGAGCCTGGAGTACGATCCCGAGTTCTCAACCGAGGATCCCAAGACCGTGCGCGCGCTCTTCTACGGCCTGGGATCGGACGGAACCGTGGGCGCGAACAAAAATTCGATCAAAATCATCGGCAGCGAGACGCCGAACTACGCGCAGGGCTATTTTGTTTACGACTCCAAGAAGTCCGGCTCGATGACCACTTCGCACCTGAGGTTCGGGCCGAACCCGATCCGGTCAACCTATCTGATTACGCGCGCCAGCTTCGTAGCCTGCCACAACTTCAGCTTCCTGGAGAAGATGAACGTGCTCGAAGCGGCCATGCCGGGAGCGGTGTTCCTGCTCAACTCGCCGTATTCCGCAGCCGAGGTGTGGGACAAGCTGCCGCGCAGCATGCAGGAAGAATTGCTGCGCAAGAAGATCGAGTTTTATGTGATCGATGGTTACAAGGTGGCCCGTGAAGCGGGAATGGGCTCGCGCATCAACACCATCATGCAGACCTGCTTTTTCGCGATCAGCGGCGTGCTCGAGCGCGATGAGGCGATCAAGCAAATCAAAAAGTCGATCCAGAAGACCTATGGCAAGCGCGGCGAGGCGGTGGTCGAAAAGAACTTCGCCGCCGTGGATCACGCGCTGGCCCATCTTGAAAAAGTCGAGCTTCCGGCTGCTGCGTCGTCCGACTTCGATTTGGCCGGCGCCATCTCAGCCAAAGCACCCAAGTTTGTTCACGACGTGCTGGGCCAGATCGCCGCGGGCAAGGGCGACCTGATTCCGGTGAGCGCGATTCCAGCGGGCGGCGCGTTTCCGACGGGTACGGCAAAGTGGGAAAAGCGGAACATCGCACAGTTTATTCCGGTTTGGGACAAGGACCTTTGCATCCAGTGCGGCAAATGCGTGATGGTGTGCCCGCACGCAGTGATTCGCGCCAAGATCTACAATGCAGAACTCGGCGACAAATCTCCGGCGACATTCAAGTGGGCCAAGCCCAAGTGGCGCGGCATGGAAGAGCAACGATACACACTGCAGGTGGCTCCGGAAGATTGCACCGGCTGCGCCCTATGCGTGGAAGTGTGCCCGGTGAAGAACAAGAGCGACGCCAGCAAGAAAGCGATCAACATGGCGCCGCAAGCGCCGCTGCGCAAGCCGGAGCGGGAGAACTGGGATTTTTTCCTGAGCCTGCCCGAGGTCGACCGCGCGAAATTGTCGCACACGCAGGTCAAGGATATTCAACTGCTGCAGCCGCTTTTTGAGTTTTCAGGCGCCTGCGCGGGCTGCGGCGAGACGCCCTACATCAAGCTGCTGACACAGTTGTTTGGGGATCGGCTCTACATCGCCAATGCCACCGGTTGCTCGTCGATCTACGGCGGCAACTTACCGACCACGCCGTACACCTGCAACGCGCAGGGCCGCGGCCCAACTTGGAACAACTCGCTGTTCGAGGATAATGCGGAGTTCGGATTCGGCATGCGCGTGGCGCTCGATCAGCAGAAGGCCTTCGTCGAAACACTGGTGACGCGGCTGGCGTCAGCGATTGGCGCGGAGCTGGCGGCGAACATTGTCGGCGCATCGCAGAAGACCGAGACGGAAATCAATCAGCAGCGCGAGCGCGTGAATGCTTTGCGTGAGCGCCTCGCCGGCAACGATTCATCGGATGCGCGCAATCTGCTGGCGATCGCCGATGCGTTAGTCCGCAAAAGTGTGTGGATCCTGGGCGGAGACGGCTGGGCATTCGATATCGGCTTCGGCGGCCTCGATCACGTGCTGGGGTCGGGGAAGAACGTCAACGTACTCGTGCTCGACACCGAGGTCTATTCGAATACCGGCGGGCAGGCTTCAAAGGCAACGCCGCGCGGCGCTGTGGCGAAGTTTGCCGCCAGCGGCAAGCAAACCAGCCGCAAGGATCTGGCCATGGAGGCCGTCAGTTACGGCTCGGTCTACGTGGCGCAGGTGGCTCTGGGCGGAAACGACAGCCATGTAGTGAAGGCCTTCCAGGAGGCCGAGGCGCACGAAGGGCCGTCGATCATCATCGCTTACTCAAGCTGCATCGCCCACGGCTACGATTTGGTGCATGGCCTGGAGCAACAAAAGCTGGCTGTGCAATCGGGCTACTGGCCCCTGATGCGCTACAATCCCGCACTGCGCGGGCAGGGCAAGAATCCGTTCCAGCTCGACTCCAAAGCGCCGGCGATCCGGCTCAAGGAATACGCTTATCGCGAGGCCCGTTACACCATGCTGGCGCGCGGGAACCCGGAGATGGCGGCGGAGCTGCTCACCGAAGCGCAGGATGACGTCGAGCGCCAGTGGCGCGTTTACTCCGCTCGCGCGGGGATGCCTGGCCGCGGAGAGACGCCTCACATTGCACCCCTTGAAGAGGCTGAAGAAAAGCCGGAAAAGAAACTGGCGGCGGCTGCTGCCGGAGGTGAAAAATGACCGATCTTTCCATGCAATACCTCGGTCTGGATTTGAACGGCCCGATCGTGGTCGCCAGCACGCCGCTGTCGGACTCGATTGACAACGTTCGCCGCATGGAAGATGCAGGCGCATCGGCCATCGTGCTCACGTCGCTCTTTGAAGAGCAGTTGGCGCTGGAGTCGCGCGCCCTCGACGAAGATCTTTCGCGGGGCACGAATTCCTTTGCCGAATCGCTGGATTTTCTGCCCGAGCTTTCCGACTATCGCATGACGCACGAGGGCTATCTGGAGCATCTGCGGCGCGCCCGCGAGGCGGTCGCCATTCCCATCATGGCCAGCCTGAACGGCGCTACCAGCGGCGGTTGGGTGCACCTGGCCAGGGAGATGGAGCAAGCCGGGGCGAATGCCATCGAGTTGAACACCTTTGCACTGGCCACGGATCGCAACCAGACCTCCGCCGCGATGGAGTTGCAACTGCTCGAGCTGGTCTCCAGCGTCTGCAGCGCGGTCAAGGTTCCCGTTGCCGTTAAGCTCTCGCAATCCTTCACGAGTCTGCCCAATCTGTGCGCAAGGCTGGAGGAAGCCGGCGCGCGCGGGGTGGTACTGTTCAATCGGTTCTATCAGCCCGACTTCGATATCGAGGCTCTGGAAGTGCGGCCCACGCTGCACTTTTCCACGCCGTCGGAGCTCTTGCCGCGGCTGCACTGGGCGGCCATTCTCTATGGCCATCTCAAGGGAGACATCGGGATCACCGGAGGTGTTCACTCGGCGGAAGATGTGCTGAAGGCGATCATGGCCGGGGGCAGCGTGGCCATGATGGTTTCAGCGCTGCATATTCACGGCATCGGGCATATCGCCCGCGTGCTTGCAGACCTGAGATACTGGCTCAACAAGCGCGAGTATGCTTCGCTCAGGGAGACGCGCGGCTGCCTGAGCCGCCGTTCTGTGCCCGACACTTCGCCGTACGATCGCGGCAACTATATCAAGACGCTCAGCTCGTATAGCCTGCGGCAGACGCTGGCTGCGTTCTAGGCCAGAGCAGCCGTTGCGGTACAGAGTTCGCTGGTAAGATTGCTTCGATTGGTGCCCCCGTTATTTTTTTGCCTGTTTCTAAAGGGAGAAGGTCCATGAAGCGAACCGTGGCCCTCGCGCTCCTGGCTTGCGCGCCGGGGTGGGCGGCAACAGCACTTCCGACGACGGCGACTCCGCCGGCGGCGCCGACTTCACAGCAAGAGCAGAACAAAGCCATTGCGAGGCGCGTGTTCGAAAAGATCTTCAACCAGGGGAAGTTCCAGGTTGCGGACGAGATCTATGCACCGGATTTCGTCAATCACGGATTACACACGGACGCTGACCTTCAAGTGGATCAGGCGGCCGTGCACTTCGAGAAGCAAGCCTGTCCTGACCTGAAAATCACCTATGGCCCCATGGTTGCCGAAGGCGATCTGGTCTCGGTGCTGTGGGTCTTTCGCGGAACGAACACAGCGCGGTCGGGCTGGGTGCCTGCCACCGGCGCCAAGATCGAAGTGAAGGGCATCACGATCTGGCGCATCGACGATGGAAGAATTCGCGAGGAGTGGACGTCCATGAACGAGTTGACGATTATCCGCGAGGTCGCCTATCAAGTGCGCTGGCAGCTTCTGGGCCTAGCTTGCATGGTACTGATTCTCTTGTGGATCGCGGCGAGAATCGTTCGCCGGTTGTTGTTTCGGCGCCGGCCAGCTTAGTTCTCAAGGAATCGCAGCACCGTCTTCTCCAGCACACCGCGCGCTCGTGGGAGGGCGGCTTCGACTGGATCGCTGAACTTCTCGCCTAGCTCCGTCGAACCCGCGCCGACGGTCAGAAGCATCGCGTGGGCGGACATCGAACCATAAAGCTCACGCGTGAGGCCGAGTAGTTCGGTCGGGTCGATATGGTGGGAGGGTTGGTGGGTTGCGCCTTCGCCGCCGTTCACATGTGTCGCTACCGGGATGAGGCTCACGCGCCCCGGCGTGGAATCCATCGATGAATCCACAAAGAGCACGGATTCGGCGCCGGCGATTTCTCCTGCGAGGTCCGGTGTCCACTGTTGACGAGCGAGCACGCGAACGTTGGAGTCTTCGCGAAAACGTTCGGTAGCCCACTCAGCAAGCCTGGGCCCAACACCATCGTCGCTGCGAAGCGTGTTGCCACAAGCGAGAACCAGGCAGTTGGCTCTTTCAAAGTGCATCGGCTCCGCAAGATCGGAATTCAATGGGTCTCCTTTAGGGTTGTGAGGCCTTGGTTTCGCGAAGGGCTTGCCGTGGAGGCAGTCAATCGCGCACAACCCGGTCGACTACTTCACCCTGGGGCGAAATTAAGGTAATCGCTAATGGCATTTGGCCGAAGGCATGCGTGGAACAGCTCAAACAGGGGTCGAAGGTGCGAACAACGGCTTCGACGCGGTTCAGAATTCCCTCGGTAAATTTGCCGTTCCTCACATAATGTCTGGCGACCTGCAGAACCCCGAGGTTCATGGCCTTGTTGTTCTGGCCGGTGGCGATCACCAGGTTGGCCCAGGTGATTTTGCCGTTCTCGTCCACCTTGTAATGGTGGTGCAGCACGCCGCGCGGCGCTTCGGCCTGGCCCGTCCCTTCAAGGCGATTCACGCCGGCGGTTGCGCGAACATGTTTTTCGAGAATGCGTGGATCACTGAGGATCTCTTCGATCTTCTCAATCCCGAAAAGCATTTCCACCAGCCGAGCATGATGATAATGGAAGGAACTCTGGACCGGTCCGGCAGCCAATTCCTTGAACTCGGCAAATTCCTTCTCGGCCCTTGGCGTGCCCATCGACCTCACGATGTTCAGGCGCGCGAGCGGTCCCACGCGATAGCTCCCCTCGGGATAGCCAAGGGGCTTGTAGTAGGCGAACTTGGTGTAGCTGTAAGGCTCGACTGCTTCGCCGATGACTTCGGCGTACCGGGTCGCGGTGATGCCGTCTTCGATGGGGTTGCCGGCGGGGCCGATCAAGCGAAGTGCGCCGTCGGTGAATTCAATGGATCCGTCCTCGTTGATGAGGCTCATATAGTTGGAAGGGAAGTTAGCGAAGACTGCGATCTCAGCATTGAATGTGTCCGCGATCTTCTTGTATGCGCCCAGCGCCAAGGCGATATTGGCGTACGCCTCCGGGATCGCGGCCAGGATTTTGTCGCGCTTTTCAGAGGAGAGCGGCTCGGTGACGCCGCCCGGGACGACCCATCCGGGATGGACGCGCTTATCGCCGAGCAGTTCGATGATGGTTTGCCCGAAGCGCCGCAGCGCGACGCCGGCGCGGCCCAACTCGGGTTTGGCCGCCGCCACGCCGAGAATGTTGCGCGCGATGGGGTCGGATTCCATTCCGAGAAGCAGATCGGGAGAGGCGAGATAGAAGAAACTGAGGGCATGCGACTGTACCATCTGCGCCAGATTGAGCATGCGCCGCAACTGCGCCGCCGTATGCGGGATGCGGACCGACATGATGGCTTCGCAGGCTTTGGCGGACGCGATGAGATGCGAAACGGGGCAGATGCCGCAGATGCGCGCCATGAGGCTGGGCATTTCGTAGAACGGGCGGCCTTCACTGAAGCGTTCAAAGCCGCGGACCTGCGTGACATGAAAGTGTGCGTCCTCGACCTCGCCCTGGCCGTTCAGCTGGATGGTGATTTTGCCGTGGCCTTCAAGGCGCGTTACCGGATCGATGGTGATGGTCTGGCTCATAACTCAAGCTCCAAAGCGGGTGAGCGCGGGAATGTCCAGCGGCCCGCCGTTGACCAGCGCAGTGAGCGCGGTGTGAAATGTGTCGGCCGAGGGCGGACAACCGGGCAAAAACACGTCCACCTTCACAAACTCGTGAATGGGGCGCACGATCCTGAGCAGCCTGGGCACGACGACGCAGGGAATCTGCGGCTGCGCGCTGACGTTCTGGATGTAGGCGCGGTCGAGAATTGCCTCCGGACCGATGGGATTGCGCATCGAGGGCACGTTACCGGTGATCGCGCAATCGCCCATCGCCACCAGCGTCCGGGAGTGGTCGCGAATTTTCCTGATCTTCTTTTCGTCGTCGACCGAGCCGACGGCTCCTTCAACCAGCGCGATATCGACTTTGTCAGGGAACTCCTTGGTGTCCACAATGGGGCTGTAAACCAGATCCACGAGCTCCGCGAGCTCCAGAAGCCGCTCATCCATGTCGAGAAACGACATGTGGCAGCCGGAGCATCCGTCAAGCCAGACCGTCGCCAATTTCAGTTTGCTCATTGTGCTTCCCTCATCAGGCTCAGATAGGGCAGAAATTCCGGATACTTGGGATGATCGGAACCGATTTTACTTTTGTCGAAGAGCGCTCCGGTGGGGCAGACCTGCACGCACTTGCCGCAGCGTGTGCACGCCGAGCTTCCCCAATCCTGATGCAGGTCGGAGATGATCAGCGAATTGATGCCGCGGCCCATCACGTCCCATATGTGCGCGCCCTCGATTTCAGAGCAGACGCGCACGCAGCGCGTGCACAGGATGCAGCGATTGTGATCGATGGTGAACCGCTCATGCGAGGCGTCGACGCTGAGCTCGGGATTGCGATAGGGCAGGCGCACATGGGTGAGACCCTGCTCCTGGCCGAGTGTTTGCAGTTCGCAGTGGCCGTTCGCGACGCAGACCGAGCAGATATGGTTACGCTCGGCAAAGAGCAGCTCGAGAATCGTGCGGCGGTGCTTTTGCAGGCGCTCGGTGTTGGTCGAGACTTCCATGCCTTCCTGCACCGTGGCCACACAGGCCGGAAGCAGCTTGTTCGAGCCATTGATCTCTACAAGGCACAGCCGGCACGCGCCCACATCGCTCAGGCCCTCAAGATGGCAGAGCGTGGGAATGTCGATTTCGTTCTCGCGCGCCACTTCCAGGATCGTCTGACCGGCGCGGGCGCTTACTTCCTGCTCGTCGATGACAAGAGTTTTGACGTCTGTTTCCGCGCTCATGCCACCACCTCCACGGCCGCCTGGATGTTGCAGACGCCGGCCGGACAACGCTTGTATACAATGTGGTCGATGTACTCATTGCGGAAATACTTGAGCGTGCTCAGCACCGGATTGGGCGCCGTCTGACCAAGCCCGCACAGGCTGGTCTCCTTCACTGTCGAGCAGAGGTCCTCAAGCAGGGCCAGGTCATCCATCGTTCCCGAGCCATCGCAGATGCGGGTGAGCAGCGTGAACATCTGCGCCGTGCCTGCGCGGCAGGGAATGCACTTGCCGCACGACTCGGTCATGCAGAATTCGATAAAGAATCGCGCCACGTTCACCATGCACGAGGTATCGTCCATCACGATCATGCCGCCCGAGCCCATGATCGAGCCCATCCTGAGCAGGGCGTCGTAGCTCACGCCGACATCCAGCATGTCCGCGGGGATACAGCCGCCCGATGGACCGCCGGTCTGCACTGCCTTGAAGGTGTGCCCGTCGGGCACGCCGCCGCCGATGACCTCAATGATCTCGCGCAGCTTGATGCCCATGGGCACTTCCACAAGGCCGGTGTTGGCGATCTTGCCTGTCAGCGCGAAGACCTTGGTCCCCTTGCTGCGCTCCGAGCCCATGTTGAAAAACCATTTGCCGCCGTTGCGCACGATGGGCGCAATGTTGGCGTAGGTCTCCACGTTGTTGATCAGCGTCGGCTTTCCCCATAGGCCGCTCGATGCCGGATAGGGGGGCCTTGGCTTGGGTGTACCCCGGCGGCCTTCGATGGACGCGATCAATGCCGTCTCCTCGCCGCAAACGAAGGCTCCCGCGCCCAGCCGGATTTCCACATCGAAATTAAATGGTGTGTTGCAGATGTTGTTGCCCAGCAGTCCGTGGCGGCGCGCCTCGCGCAGGGCAGTCGTGAGCCGCGAGACGGCCACCGGATACTCGGCGCGCACATAGATAAATCCCTTGCTGGCGCCGATCGCGTAGGCGGCAATCGCCATGCCTTCGATCACGCGGTGCGGGTCGCCTTCCATGACGCTGCGATCCATGAACGCGCCGGGATCGCCTTCGTCGCCGTTGCAGACGACGTACTTGACGTCGCTCGCGGCCTTGGCCACCGTGCCCCACTTCAAACCGGTCGGATAGCCGCCGCCTCCGCGCCCGCGCAGGCCGCTCTCCGTGATGCGGTGGATGACGCCATGGGGTGTCATCTCGGTCAAGACGGTGCGGAGCGCCTTGTAGCCGTCGCGCTCGATATAGTCGTCAATCTTTTCCGGATCGATGTAGCCGGCGTTCTCCAGCACGACGCGCACCTGTTTGTCGAAGTGCTCGTCGAGGTTGCACTGCAAATCGGGGACGGGCGCACCGCCCAGGCTCTTCATAATCGCCTCGGCGTGGCTCGCATTCACGCGCCGGTAGAGTCTCTCTTCGGGATCGGCGCGGGCGTCTACACGAACGAGCGGCCCGTGCGAGCAGGGCCCCATGCAGCCCGTGCGGCGCACCAGAACTTTTTTCGCGCCTGCCTCGACGGCCTTCACGAGGGCGTCTTTCAGCTTGTCCGCGCCCTGGCTCGCGCAGGCCAGATCCATGCAGACATTAATCTCATAGTCGTATTTCTCGTTCTCCTGCTTGACGTTCTTGGCGATCTGGTCGAGCTCTTCGATTGTCATTCGGCCTTCCACCTTTCCAGTTGCTCGAGGATCTGCTCTTGGGTGACCTCGCCCTCGACTTCGCCGTCGCGCAAGGCCACGGGCGCGCGGCTGCAGGCGCCCACGCAGCGCGCCACCATCAAGCTCACCTGTCCATCGGGGGTGGTTTGTCCCTGCTTAATGCACAGCCGCTTCTCCGCCGCGGCAATCAGCTTGTCAGCGCCCTTGATGTAACATGCCGTGCCGGCGCAAACCGTGAGGGTATGCTTGCCGGGCGGCTTCAGCGTGAAGTAGTGGTAAAACGTCGCCACTCCATACGCCTGGCTTAAGGGGACATGCAGCGAGAGTGCGACAAAGCGAATGGAATCGTCGTCGAGATATCCAAACGACGACTGCACGGTGTGCAGCGTTTCGATCAGCGCGTGGCGGGCAAAACCGTTCTTGCGCATGGTGCCGTTGACGATCTTCCATCGCTTGTCTTCACTGGGCAGTGGTGGGGGCGCGATTACGGGCACATTCCCTCCGTGGTTGGTGCATGCAGTGACGTTTGTCAGGAGTGCGGCAACGCTGTAACGCCGTCTGCGCCTGATACTACCATTGTTGTACGAGCGTAGACCCTTCGGTCTCCGTGACCGCAGTCACGGGCCTGTGTGGTTATCCCATTTACTGGCATCGATTTCGGACGATTCAGATGGAAATGAATGGCGCTTCGATTTCATTGGCGCCAGCCCGTGCGTGGGCGCACAGCGACGGCGAAAATCAGCCCGGAAATTGTGCGCAAGATCACTCCCATTAGGCCGTTCTCATGGAACCGCACCCGGAGAAGCAGGTCGTGGGCGTCATGCCGGCTGGATGGCGAGAACGGAGCGAGGTTCTATTTCCGGGTTTTAATCTCGAGTTTGTAATCGCTGTAGTCGATGATCACAACGGTGCGGCCGAAGAGCGGGCTGTCCGACTCGGCGCGCGCGTGAGTGGCCATGGGAAAGCCGTCGATGCTTACGTACCGGCGCATCATGTGCGTGGTCCCCGCAAATACCGAAGGACTTTTCGAAGCGACCCCTTCGATTTGGACGATCGACCCGTCGTGTGCGTCAATCCACAAGGTTCCGTCGATCATATTCGGCGCTTTCTGTCGGGGTTCGATCGCGAGCGCGAAGCAGTCTCGCCCATTCAGCTTTTGAGCCCTGCTCGAATCCAGTTTCATCTCGTAATTCGCTGAAGTAAACCACGATTTGGCAACCTGATCCGGCAGGTTGATTTTCGTTTCGTTTTCCAAAAGCGGCTTCAATCCCACGCGCAGTGCCAGCGACGATCCACTTTGGGATAGAACCGTGTAGGTTTTGCCGACTCCTTTTTTGTAAGTGTCTTTGACGGTCATCTCCGCGACCGGATGCGCTTCATCATTGCCCCGGTAGACAGAGTAGTGCTCAACGTCCGCGAAGCCGAGAACATTGTCCACGCGAGCGGCAACCGCGGCATCGACCAGCCGGATCACGTCGGCAGAATCCGGTTTCTGAGCGGTGGTTGCGGCGCAGAGCAGGAGCACGATGGAAGCTTCTGCGATCGCGCACACCCATCTCCATTGCACGACGGCCATCCTTCCCTGACGCCTCTTTTCAGATTATGCGCCTTTCGCAATGGCAGATATCGACGGCAGCGGCACAGGCGAGGCCAGCGCGCAGGATGCGCACAGGAACCGCGGCTGAAGCGCCTGCGCTATGCTGATGCCTGAGCGAGGCGCGAAATTGACCCGGGAACCTGAACCAGAACGAGTGCGGCGCGAGGTGGTGAACGTGCGCGGGGTCGTGCAGGGCGTCGGCTTCAGGCCATTCGTCTACCGTCTCGCGGCGGAAGAGGGGCTCGCGGGCTTTATTGGCAACGATACGAGCGGCGTGACCATCGAGATTGAAGGACCGGCGGAGAAAGTAGAGAACTTTCGGCGACGCCTGCAGGCCGAAGCTCCGCCGCTTTCGCGCATCGATTCCGTGATTGCGCAAAGTGTTCCTCCAAAACAAGACAAAAACTTTCGCATTGTCACCAGCGAATCCGGCGGCCAGGTGAGCACCGGCATTCCCGCGGACGCGGCAACCTGCGCCGATTGCCTGCGCGAACTGCTCGATCCTCGCGACCGCCGCTATCGCTATCCATTCCTGAACTGCACCAATTGCGGCCCGCGCTTCACCATCACACGCCGCATTCCTTATGACCGTCCGCAGACTTCCATGGCGCGATTCAAGATGTGCGCGGAATGTCAGGCGGAGTATGACGATCCCACCAACCGCCGCTTTCACGCGCAGCCCAACGCCTGCGCAGTTTGCGGACCGCACGTGTGGCTGATTGCCCCCGACGGCGCGGAGATTCCATCGGACGACCCTGTGACCGAGACGATCGATCGCCTGATGGCAGGCGAAATCGTAGCGATCAAGGGCGTCGGCGGATTCCATCTCGCCGTTGACGCCACCAACGAGTTCGCGGTGATGCGACTGCGCGACCGGAAGCATCGCTACGGCAAGCCCCTTGCGGTGATGGCGCGCGATCTTGAAGCGGCGCGCGAACTTTCCGTGATCACGCCGGAGGAAGGGGAGATGCTCCTCACCGTTGCACGCCCCATTGTCGTCGCGCCCAAACGAACTGGCTCGGGCATCGCACCTTCGGTAGCGCCGGGAATTCCGTGGCTGGGAGTTTTTCTACCTTACGCACCGTTGCAGCATTTACTTTTCGCCGATCCTCGCGTCCGAGCGCTGGTTATGACCAGTGCGAACCTGAGCGAAGAGCCCATTGCGATCGATAACGACGAGGCGCTGGCTCGGCTGGGGATGATTGCGGATGCGTTTCTGATGCACGACCGCGAGATTCTGCAGCGTTGCGACGATTCGGTGATGGCACTGGTCGACGGTGCGCCACAGTTGATTCGACGCGCCCGCGGATTTGTTCCGCTGGCTGTGCCGCTGCCGGGCAATTTAGGGAAAGACGGGTCGCCTCCGCTGCTGGCCGTCGGCGGGCATCTCAAAAATGTCTTTGCGCTCGCGCGCGGCCGGTTCGCCTACCAAAGCCAGCATCTCGGCGACCTTGAGAATCTCACCGGTCTCGAGTTCTTTCGTGAATCGCTCGCTCATCTGATGCACACCTTCGAGATCGAACCAGAGACAGTGGTCCACGATCTGCATCCAGGCTATTTGTCGACGTCATGGGCAAAGGGATGGGCTGTGGAGCGTGGTTTGCGCCTCATTGCCGTGCAACATCACCACGCTCACATCGCCGGCTGCATGGCCGAGCACGGAATCGAAGGCCCAGTCATCGGACTCGCGCTCGACGGCACCGGCTATGGAAGCGATGGCCGCATCTGGGGCGGGGAAGTGCTGATCTGCCGGCTCAGCGGCCCCGATCCTGCCCATTTCGATCGGTTCGCGCATCTGGATTATGTCCCCATGCCGGGTGGTGAAGCGGCGATTCGCGAGCCCTGGCGGATGGCGTTGGGAGCTTTGCACGCCGCGGGTTTTCAAATCGAGTCGGCGGAAGTATTGGCGGCGGTTGGGGTCAGGCAGAAGAATGCGCACGTGCTCCTGCGCATGATCGAGCGCGGGTTAAATACTCCGCTCACGTCCAGTTGCGGGCGGCTTTTCGATGCGGTAGCCGCGGTGGTTCTGGGTCGCGGCGTGGTCGATTACGAAGCGCAGGCGGCGATTGAGCTGGAGGGTCTCGCCATCGACGAAGCGGACGAAATCGAGGCCGGCTACACCTTTGATTGGTTGAGTGGAGATTGGAACAAGCGCGAGCCTACGCGCATCTCCGCCGGTCCGTTATGGCGCGAGCTGTTCGAGGATCTTCGCTCGGGTGTTGCCAAGCCGCGCATTGCCGCGCGTTTTCACGCCGGCCTTGCTGCTGCTTTTGTGCGAGCTGCGATTCTCGCGCGAACCGCGACCGGCATCCAGCAAGTGGTGCTTTCCGGGGGCTGCATGCACAACCGCCGGCTTGCCCGGCTGCTCCGCGCTGCGCTCGAAGCAGAAGGATTTCAAGTTTTCCAGCACGTTCAGGTCAGCCCTGGCGATGGCGGCCTGAGCTACGGCCAAGCTGTGGTGGCAGCGGCGATCATCAGAAACGAATCGGCAGATCGGGCGGGGAGCACAACGTGACGATTCCCATGAATCCCCGCAAAATATTCACGATCCCTGCCGGAGTTTTCAGTTGTCTCCTCACGCTTTACGGGCTGGCCGCGGTGCGCGGCATCGACCTTCGTCAAAACACAGCGTTGTCCTTCGCCTACTGCGCACTGCCGCTTCTCAGTCTCCCTCTTTATCTGCTTGCGCTCACCGTACACAAGCTGCTGCCGCTTCAAGCCATCCTTGTCCTCGCATACATTCCCGTCTACTCCGCTCTGAACTGGAGAACCTGTGCGGAGCTGGGATACTGCGGCAGCGTTGCGTCCGTGGTCATCACGACGATCACGACATCGAACGTGCTGCTCTTTTGGGGCGTCGCCCTCGGCAGCCTCGCCGCGTTCGTAGTCGAACGGCACGAATAAAAGCCAGTGCGACCAATTTTGTGAAGAGTTATGCTGTCGGTCAACTGAGAACGACGAACTGGAAATTGGGCTCGGAGAGGCGGACTAGCTTCTGCGGTATCGTGTGCGGGCCGGGAGACCCGCACGACAGCCGGCCAGGAGGCCGGCGTTACAAAATCAGCCGGAGAGGCGCACTAATTCCTGCGCCTCATCGCGCGGGCCGAGGATGGACATGCGGGGGATGCGGCCGCGCACCATGGCGACTTCATCGCAGCGATGCAGGCGAGGGCACATCTGGCAATCCTTGTAGATCTTGTCCGGCAGCTCCGACTTGTCTTCCACAGTGCGGAAGCCGTACTTGAAAAAGAAATCAGGAATGCGCGTGAATAGGCAGACTGACTGGATGCCGTGCGTTTCGGCCTCCTCGATGAGCGCTTTCAGGATGCCGCCGCCGGCGCCTTGAGACTTGGCTTCGGGCTTGACCACAATGGAGCGCACCTCGCAAAGATGCGGACCGTAAAGGTGCAGCGCCCCGCAGCCGAGGAATACGCCGCCATCGGACTCGGCAATGGTGAAGTCGCGAATGTTTTCGCAGATTTCGGCGAAGGGCCGCTTGAGCAGAGTGCCGTCGCCGGAGAGAGAGTTCACGAGATCGTAAATGTTGGAGGCGTCGTGCAGAAGCGCTTTACGCACCAGCATGAATTGCCTCCCCTGCCTGGTGCTTTTCGAGAACTTGAATCCAGTCCGAGGCGCGATCGAGGGCCTTGCGCACGCGTGCCCGCGCAGTTCCGCCGATCACGTCGTGGCAATCCAGCGTGGCATCAAGAGTGATGCTGGCATAGAAGTCCTCGCCGAACTCTTCGCCAAACTGGCGCAGCTCCTCGAGGGTAAGGCCATCCAGCTCGACACCTTTTTCGATGGCGAAGCGGACCGCGCGGCCAATTTTCTCATGGGCGAAACGGAAAGGAACGCCCTTGTGCACCAAATAGGTTGCCGCGGCCATGGCATTGAGGAAGCCCGACTCTGCCGCCTTGCCCATGCGGTCGCGATTGAATTGAATGACGGCCGTGAACCGCGCAACGAGATTCAGCATTTGCGGCACGAAGCCGGCGGAAAAGACCGCCTCCTGGGTCTCCTGCATATCTTTATTGTAGGCCAAGGGCAGCCCTTTGAGCTGCATCGCGACCGCCTGCGCGGCGCCTTGAATGCGCCCAACTTTGGCGCGGATCAGCTCGGCCAGGTCTGGATTCTTTTTCTGCGGCATGGCGCTCGATCCCGTGGAAAACGCTTCGGGCAGAGTGACAAAGCCGAACTCCGCCGTGGCAAACAGAGTGATCTCCTCGGCAAAGCGGCTGAGGTGCAGGCCGACGAACGTGAGCGCGTTGAGATACTCGAGGATAAAGTCGCGATCGCTTGTTGCGTCGATCGAATTAGCGGTGGGCGCTCTAAATCCGAGCTCGCGCGCCGCAATGGTCCGATCGAGCGGAAGCGTTGCGCCGGCCACCGCTCCCGATCCCAGCGGGCAGAAATTCAGGCGGGCCGCGCAATCGAGGAGGCGATCCGCATCGCGCAACGCCATCTCCACATACGCCAGCAGCCAATGCGCGATGAGGACGGGCTCCGCGCGCTGCATATGCGTGTAGCTCGGCATGACGGCTTCGCCAGCGTCGCGTCCCTGCTGGACCAAAGCGGCGGCCCACGCTGCAAGGCCGCTGACGACGAGCTCGATTTGCGCGCGCACATACAGGCGCAGGTCCGTAGCGATCTGCTCGTTGCGGCTGCGACCGGTGTGCAGTTTAAGACCGAGATCTCCGACGCGTTCCACAAGCTGCAACTCGACAAAATGATGAATGTCCTCGGCGGTGGCGTGATCGCGCACTCGGGCCTGACCAGCGCGAGAGCCGAAGTCGGAAGAAATCTCCTCGAGAGCCCCGCGGAGCTCCGCTCTTTCACTTTCGGTTAATATCCCGGCCGAACAAAGGGCAGAAGCGTGCGCCTTGCTGGCGGCGACTTCGTGATCTAGAAGGCGCCAGTCAAAGACGATGGAGCGCTGCCACGCTTCGAATTCCGGATCCAGCGGCTCGCGGAAGCGGCCTGACCACATCTTCCCGGGTTGTTGCTCATTGGACATTGCTCTAAGCGTACCTCATGCTATTCCTTCTCCTTGCCATTGTTGAGCTGGGGCATTTCGCTGCCTTTGCTGAGCGTGAGGAGGCCAGATTTGGCGTAGGTGACGAGCTTTTCCCGGGTGTCGGTAATGTCGAGGTTGCGCATGGTGAGCTGCCCGATACGGTCGCGCGGAGAGAATGTGGATTCAGTCTTCTCCATGCTGAGGCGCTCGGGATGGAAAGTGAGATTCGGCGATTCGGTGTTAAGGATGGAGTAGTCGTTGCCGCGGCGCAACTCGAGTGTGACCTCGCCAGTGATGGGTTTGGCGACCCAGCGCTGCGCGGATTCGCGGAGCATGATCGCCTGGGAGTCGAACCAACGGCCCTGATAGAGCAGGCGGCCGAGCTTGCGGCCATGGTCGCGGTACTGCTCGATGGTGTCCTCGTTGTGGATGCCGGTGATGAGGCGTTCGTAAGCGATAAAGAGCAGGGCGAGGCCCGGAGCCTCGTAGATGCCGCGGCTCTTGGCTTCGATGATGCGGTTCTCAATCTGATCGGACATGCCGAGTCCGTGGCGGCCGCCGATGCGGTTGGCTTCGAGAAGAAGATCGACGGGCGAGTCGAATTGCCGGCCGTTGAGAGCCACGGGCGAGCCCTCTTCGAAGCGAATGACAACCTCTTCGCGCGGAATTTCGACATCGTCGCGCCAGAAGGCCGTGCCCATGATGGGAACGACGATCTTGACGGACGAGGAGAGATGCTCGAGATCCTTGGCTTCATGCGTTGCGCCGAGAATGTTGGAGTCGGTGGAGTAAGCTTTTTCCGCCGACATTTTATAGGCGAATCCTGAACGCTGCATGAAGGCAGACATCTCGGCGCGGCCGCCTAATTCGTCGATGAAAGCAGCATCGAGCCAGGGTTTGTAGACCCGGAGATTGGGATTGACGAGAAGGCCGTAACGGTAGAAGCGCTCGATGTCGTTGCCTTTGAAGGTAGAGCCATCGCCCCAGATGTGAACATCGTCCTCCTTCATGGCGGCCACCAGCATGGTGCCCGTGACCGCGCGGCCGATGGGGGTGGTGTTGAAATAGGGGACGCCGGCGGTGGTGATGTGGAAGGCTCCGGCCTGTAGTGCGGCGATGCCTTCGCGCACGAGCGGGCCGCGGCAATCGATGAGGCGAGCCTTTTCAGCGCCATATTCGAGGGCCGAGCGCGGGATGGCGTCGTAGTCGGTTTCGTCGGGCTGGCCGAGATTGGCTGTATAGGCGTAAGGGATCGCGCCCTTCTGCTTCATCCAGTGCAGGGCAGCGGAAGTGTCGAGCCCGCCGGAGAAGGCGATGCCGACTTTCTGGCCGATGGGCAGGGACTCGAGAATTACGGACATGCGCGTAAAACCTCTGAAAAAACTTCCAGCCGCTAGCTTCTAGCCACTAGCCAAGCTCGTAATTAAAGTCGATCCAGTTCAAAATGCAATGAAAAGCCAGAAGCCAGGAGCTAGCAGTTAAAAGCTTCCACATTCGCCAGGCCACCAAGCAGCAACAGCAGCAGTGCCTTTTGCACGTGCAGCCGGTTTTCCGCCTGATCGAAGACGATGGACTGAGGGCTATCGATGACGGCGTCGGTCACTTCCTCTCCGCGGCGCGCAGGCAGGCAGTGCATGAAAACAGCGTGGGACGCGGCTCTCTGCATCAACGCCTCGTTCACCTGGTAGGGTCGGAAGATGGGGGCGCGTTTTGTCGACTCGTGCTCGAAACCCATGCTCACGCACACATCGGTGTAGACGGCATCGGCGCCTTCGACAGCTGCGCGCGCATCCTGCATCAGCCGCAGCTCGCCGTGATTCTTCTGGGCAATTTCACGCGCGGCGGCCACGATTTCGGCCTTGGGTGAGTAGGCGCGGGGCGTGGCCACGGTGACGTTGGCGCCCAACTGCGCGCCCGTCAGCATGAGCGAGTGGCAAACATTATTGCCGTCGCCCACGTAGGTGAAGTTGAGTCCAACCGCGGTACCGAAGTGCTCTTCGAGCGTCATGAAATCGGCGAGCGCCTGACAGGGGTGCTCAACATCAGAAAGTGCGTTGACGACCGGCACGCGCGAGTTGGCGGCCATCTCCGTAATGGTGTCGTGCGCGTAGGTGCGCAATACAATCACATCCACCCACCGTTCGAGATTGCGCGCCACATCGGCGATGGTTTCGCGCTCGCCCAGGGGCGAATTGGTCTGGTCGACAAAGATCGCATTGCCGCCCATGGTGTTAATGCCCGCCTCGAAAGCCAGACGCGTCCGCAGGCTCGCCTTTTCAAACATGAGCACCATCTGCTTCGAATCAAGCGCGCGGCGATACGCGCGGGGATTGCTCTTGACGTTGTGCCCCAGCTTCATGAGGGCACGCACTTCAGCGCTGGAGAGATCGGCGATCGAGCAGAGATCCTCGCCCGCCATGCGCGCGGCCGCGGCAAGGACGTCGGGATCTTTCTCGACGGGAACCGCGGGTTCTTTGCGGTCGAGATCCTTACGTTCAAGGGTGATTCTGCTAGCCATGATGGTGACCTCCCGCAGGCACGTTGTGCGCCGCAGCGTTAACTGTGAGAATCTCGTCGAGCGCGGCGATGGCCGTATCCACGTGATCGCGCTCCAGAATGTACGGCGGCAGGAAACGCAGCACCGTGTCGCTGGTGCAGTTAATGAGGATGTGGCGCTTCATCATTTCGGCTACCGCAAGTTTGGCAAGTTCCGCTGAATCGAGTTCGGCGGCGATCATCAGGCCCTTGCCGCGCACATCGACAATGGCCTCGTGCCGGGCGGCGAGCGAGCGCAGCCGGTCCATAAAATAAGCGCCGACCTCCGTTGCGTGCGCCAACAGGCCCTCTTTCTCGATTGTGTCAATGACGGCGATGCCGACGGCGCACGCCAGCGGCCCGCCGCCGAAAGTTGTGCCGTGCATGCCGGCGTGCATCGCGCGAGCAACTTCCTCGGTGCACATGACGGCGCCGAGCGGAAGCCCCCCGGCGAGCGGCTTGGCGAATGTGGTCACGTCGGGCAGAATGCCGTAATGCTGATAGGCGCACCATTTTCCCGTGCGCCCCATGCCGGCTTGAATCTCATCGACGATGAGCAGCGCGCCAGTTGAACTGGCCAGTGCGCGCGCTTCGGCAAAGAACTCCTGCGTCAGCGGACGAACGCCGCCCTCTCCTTGAATGGCTTCGACGAGGATCGCGCAGACCTCGCTGGAGAACTTCGCGCGCAGATCGCTCACATCGTTGAAGCGGACAAACTCGACGCCGGGAACCACGGGCCCGAACGGCTCACGGTATTTTGCCTTGTAAGTAGTCGACATGGCGCCAAAAGTGCGGCCGTGAAAGCTCTGTTCCAAGGCGAGAAACTTTGTGCCGATCTTTTTCTCGTTGGGGCCGTCCTCGCTGCGCTTGAGACCCGCGTAGGCGCGCGCCAGCTTGAGCGCGCCCTCCCAGGCTTCAGTTCCCGTGTTGGCGAAGAAAGCGCGGTCGAGGCCAGTATGTTCGGTGAGCCGCAAGGCAAGCTCAGCCTGGCCCTCGTGATAGTAGAGGTTTGACGTGTGGATGAGGGCCCGGCTCTGGCGGGCAATCGTATCGACGATTGCCGGATGGTTATATCCGAGCGCGTTGACGCCAATGCCGCTCAGCAGATCGAGGTACTTCGTACCGTTCTCGTCCTGGACGTAGACCCCTTCACCATCCACGAAAAGCACCGGGCTCCGATCATAGGTGGAGAGGAGCAGCCGTTGCTCCGCGGCGCGTATCTCTTCGAGTTTCATCTCCTAAAAAACCTCCTCAGGCAACCATCACTTCGGTGCCATGGACTATGCGCGAGCTGCACAAATCGGGCAGGGAGCCTGCAGCTTCGGCGGGAAGAATTCGTACGCGCTTCACGCCATTCAAAAGCGCCTCTCGACACGCGCTCAGTTTGGGCAACATGCCTCCCGAAATGACCTCGCTCTTGGCCATCTCCGCAATTTGATCGATGGAAAGCCAACGGAGCACTTCGCCGTTCGCACCTTTTACGCCGGGAACATCGGTAAGAAAAACCAGCGCATCGGCGTGGCATGCGATAGCGCAGGCCGCGGCCATCTCGTCAGCGTTGATGTTGTAATACTCGCCATCGAATCCGAGGGCCATCGAGCAAAGGACCGGAACCCCATTCAACTGCCAGATGGCCTCGAGCCAGCGTGGATCGCTTGCGGCGATCTCGCCCACGAACCCAAGATCGGGCGCGGTGCGCTTCTTGCGCGCACGGAAAAGCAATCCGTCGCCGCCGGAGAGTCCGACCGCCGGCTGGCCGAGTGCGCCGAGGGCTGCAACCAGGCCTTTATTTACGCGGCCGGCAAAGACCATCAGAGCCGCGTCACGCGTTTCCGCGTCCGTCACCCGCAGACCATCGATAAACTCGCTCTGCTTGCCCAGCGCCTTGAGGGTGCGGGTCAATTGCACGCCGCCTCCATGCACGACGGCAACCTGATTGCCGTCACGCACAAGGTCGGTGATCGCCCGCATGCAGCTTTCGAGGAGCGAAGGAGTTTCCAGCCCCGCGCCTCCCAGTTTGACGACGTACTTCATCTAAGGCCCTCCGCGGCGCGTTTCATGCGAGACCCTCCGATTCGGGCCAGCCCTGCATCACGTTCAGATTCTGGACCGCCTGGCCGGCAGCGCCTTTCAGGAGGTTGTCGAGGCAACTGACGATCACCGCGCGCTCGCCGCCGGCATCGAGCTGAAATCCAATGTCCGCGTAGTTGGTCCGCACCGAGTATTGAATCTGCGGCAGCGCCTTTTCGTAAAGCCTGACCATCGGACTGCCCGCAAAAAACTTGCGATACCCGCGCGCCACGCTTTCATGTGTTTGCGCTTTCTTGAAGTGGACGTAAATCGTAGACAGAATTCCGCGTGGAATCGGCAAAAGGTGCGGGGTGAAAACAATCTGGCAACCCGAAATGCCGATTTCCTCAAGAATCTCGCCAGTATGGCGATGCGTAAACACGCCATAGGCCGAAAGATTATCGGCCGCGTACATGAAATGCGTTCTGGCGGAGGGCAGCTTACCGGCTCCGCTGACGCCGCTCTTGGAGTCGGCCACAATTCCATGTTCGAGATCGACGAGGCCCGCCGCGACGAGAGGCTTGAGCGCGAGAATGACCGAAGTTGCATAACAACCGGGATTGGCGACCAATTGCGCAGATGCGATTTGCTTGCGATGAAGTTCAGGCATGCCGTAGACAGCCCGTGCCTGCGTGGCTGAGGCAAGGTCTGAACCTTCGTCCGCATAGGCATATACAGCGCGATTGGCTGGCTCGGTCAACCTCCATGCGGCGCTTAGGTCAATGACGCGCAATCCGCGCTCGAGCGCTTCCGGGACCCACTCGCGCGACAGTTCATGCGGCGTAGCGAGAAACAAGACCTCAGCGCCGCGCTCAGCCAGTAGTTCCCATGAAAAGGCTTCGAGCTTCAGGTTTGCGCTTCCGTTGTTATCTGCAAGTTGAGGATGAATCTCGGTGAGCGGAATTCCGCCTCGGGCCTGATCCTTGGCGTCCACACGACCGGCAAAGACAGGCGGATTGTGCTTGAGGCGCGGGTGATGCAGGAGCAGCCTCGCCAACTCAGCTCCGGCGTACCCGGTGACTCCCACAACCGCGGTTTGTATTGTCTTCGTCATACTTCCAGCATCGTCCTGAGCCGCGTTGCGACTTCACTCGCGTGGCGTGAATCGGTGCAAATCGCAAGAACTGTGTCATCCCCGGCGATGGTGCCGAGGATTTCCGGCCACTCTTCACGGTCGAGGGCTGCCGCAACCGGCTGCGCGCCGCCCATTACCGTGCTCAGAACCACCTGATTCATTGCCTGGCGCACGCGCAGACCAAAACTGTCAATCATTTCATTCAGGGAAGGCGGCTGATCTTCTTCAGTCGCAGGCGCGATCGTTGGCGTCCCATGCCCATTGGGAAGCGAATATCCGCCGGGGCCCTTTGAGAGCCGCAGTTGATGAATGTCCCGCGAAAGCGTGGCCTGGGTTACGTGAATGCCGCGGCGGCGCAACTTACGGCGCAGCTCATCCTGGCTCGTCACCGGCGAACTGGCCAGTACTTCGCGGATTACGTTGAGACGTTGGACGTTCATTTTCCGGCACCAATTCCTAAACTCTTGCGAAGCAAAGGCGCGGTCCGCCAGGCGGAAACCGCGCTTGAATAAATATACGCCGAGATTGCATAAGTATGCAAGAAGAATTGTGAGGAAATATGAGATTCAACGAAGGGGCGATTGCGGACCGAGCCATGGCTCGATTCAGACCCAATCCCAGGGGCTGACAGCGTGTCTCCCTAGCTACGATACAGTCCAATACACCGCGAACCGTTGCCAACTTTGGTTCAGGGGCTTCAGGTCGATTTCGCGCTCCTGTCCGATGGTGCGAAAGGCGAGAGCTTCGCCTGGAACCGGGCGGACCCAGGAGCTGGGATCAGCGCCGCTCGCTTTGAGAGCAGGAACTTCAAGGGGCGGGGCGTCACCGAGCTCCGGGCCCTGATTGTGCTCGAGGTCGTCTTCGAGCCCGGTTTTTGGAAACTGGCCAGCCAAGACCAGCGGTCCGTAGAGCAATGCCTGTTGCGAGCGGTCGTCAGCCAATGGTTCGGCGGTGAGACGCATCGGGAGCGTGAGTTGAACGCGGTCACCAGCCTTCCAGATGCGAGAGATGGCGAGATAACTGCCTGGCGTGCCCGAAACTTCAAGGCGCCGGCCGTTGAGGGCTACGGAATTTTCCGGCGTCGTCCAAGAGGGGATTCGCAGCCGGAGCGACCACTGCGTATCCGGCGTTTTTTCGATCGTGAATTCGGTGGAATTGCTTTCGGGGAAGTTGGTGCTCTGTCTAAGGCGGACGCCACGTTCCTTCCAGTTCACCGATGATGCAAAGAAAAGATTGACAAAGAGCGAGGCCTCATCGTGGAAGTAAACCGTGTCGTTTAGCTTCGAAAATTCTTCGAGGGCCGTGCCGGTGCAACACCAGAAGCTGGCATCCTCGGTACAGGTTGTCTTCCAGGCTCCCGGCGCAAGCGATAGGAAGTAAGTTGTGTGTCCGGTCACGGGCTCAATCGCGCCCAGACGGTGGTTGAGAAGGTTTCGCTCGTAGTAGTCGATGAACCGGCTTTCGCCGCTCCACTTATAGAGATGGCGCGCCAACTTCATCATGTTGTAAGAGCAGCAGCATTCCTGATGGTGCGAGCTCACGCGCATTTCGAGCGCGAGATGATCGGGATCGGTGAGCCAGTGCTCGTTGTTGCTTGATCCACCGGTGGCATAAGTGCGCGCTTGGGAGACGGTTTCGAAGAAGAACCGGCTCACGTCGGCGAATCGGAAGTCGGAGCTGATCTCATAGCGCCGTGCCGCGCCAATCACTTGGGGCACATGCGTATTCATGTGCTGGCCCTTGAGCGCATCCCGGCGAAGGGCGAGCGGAGTGAAAAAGATTTTCTTGGTAAAACGGTCGCCGGCATGGGCCCATCGGTCATCGCCGGTTACGGCAGCAAGATTGTAAAGAACGTCATTCATGCCGCCATATTCGGTGTTGAGGATGTCCTGCATGTGGTCTTCGGTTTTCGCCGCGGTCCAGGCATCGACCCAGCCAGCCATTTTGACGACGACGCGGAGAGCCTGATCGTTGGCCGCCTGCGTCTTCATGTCGAGGAGGCCTGCCATGATTTTGTGCATCGTGTAGAACGGGGCCCATACGTTCTCGCGCCGGTCAAGGCGGTCAAAAAACTCAACGGGAAAGGCACTCAGGTAGCCATTCTGGTTCAAGGCGGTCTGACATGCGGCCAATCCTGCGACGAGCTGGTCGGCCTTCGATTTGACGGCCTTGTCGCCGGTGGCCGCATAGAGCATGGAACACGCAGAAAGATAGTGACCGACAAAATGGCCGCGCACCTCGCATGTTGGAGCTTCCCAGCCGCCGAGTGGCGTGGCGTTGGACGGAAGCCCGGCGTTGAAGCGGAAGTTGTGAAGCAGGCGGTCATTGGGGAGCCGCATCATGTAGCCGCGATTCCAGTCGCGCGCTTGCTGGAGCGGGCCGGCATCGAGGGTCACGTCGCCGAGGGAAAAGGCCTCTAGCTTCGGCGAAGCTTCATTGCGGACGAATTGCAAAGGCGAAGCAAAGGGCTCGGACTCGGCAACGGAGAAGACGCGGTTGGCAGCCGCTTCAGGGTTCGGAGCGTGTTGCGCAGGAGCCGGAGCCGCCTGGCTCGGAGGAGTTGATGCCGCGTGGGCGAACACAGACGATCCGGCCGCCAATGCGATGGGGGCGATGGCAACGCCCCTGGCGAACTCTCTGCGACTGACTTTCTTCATCGTAATTCCTCCGACTTAAGCAAACGTTTTCCCGACCGAGCCGGTTTAAGCGGCGGATCGCCTCACTTTAAATCTCTCCAGTTCGGTCCAAACGAAAGATCTGCCACCAGCGGCACCTTCAATCTTACGACTCCTTCCATCTCCGCACGCACCAGCGTCGCAGCTTCCTCTTTCTCGTCGGCCGGAACTTCGAAGAGCAACTCGTCGTGTACTTGCAAGACCATGCGCGTTTTTAGTTTTCGCTCTGCCAGCTTGCGGTCCAAGGAGATCATGGCGAGCTTGATGAGGTCGGCGCCGGTCCCTTGCAGCGGAGTATTGATCGCGGTGCGCTCGGCAAAGCCGCGCTGGTTGGGGTTGCGGCTCTCGATGTCGGGGATGGGGCGCAATCTGCCGAACATGGTGCGCACGAACCCGTCTTTGCGCGTTTGCTCGAGAGTCCGCTCGATGAACGCTTTGACGCCCTGGTAGCGGGCGAAGTAGCGCTCAATGTAGGCCTTCGCTTCGGCCTGCGGAATGCCCAACTGCGCGGCCAGACCGAATGCGGAGATTCCGTAGACAATGCCGAAGTTGACGGCTTTGGCGCGGTTGCGGGTCTCCTTGTCCATGGTGTCGACAGGGACGCCGAAGACTTCGCTGGCGGTGAGGGTATGAATGTCGATTGCGTCGGCGTAAGCGCGAATCAGCAGCGGGTCGCCGCTGAAATGCGCGAGCAGCCGCAACTCGATCTGCGAGTAGTCGGCCGAGAGCAGCTCAGTGCCGGGCGCGGCGGTGAACGCGGCGCGAATCTCGCGACCGAGCTCCGTGCGCACAGGGATGTTCTGCAGGTTCGGATTAATGGATGAGAGGCGGCCGGTGGCCGTGGCGGCTGACTGAAAGGTCGTGTGCACGCGCGAGTCAGCATCAGCGAGCAGCGGCAGGGCGTCGACATAGTTCGATTTGAGCTTGGACAGGTGGCGGTACTCGAGGACGAGCCGCGGAACCTCGTGTTGATCGGACAGGAATTCAAGTACGTCTACCGCAGTGGAGACCGACTTGGTTTTGCCGCGAGCCGGCGGAGCAGGCAGCCCCAATTTGGTGAAAAGCACGACTGCAAGCTGCTTGGGCGAGTTGACGTTGAACCGCTCGCCGGCCAGCTCGAATATGCGTTCGCCGACGCAGGTCAGTTCTCCACTGAACTTCTCCGAAAGGCTGCTCAGCGCAGCTGTATCGATGCGGACGCCCACTTTCTCCATCCGATACAACACGGGCACAAGTGGGAGGTCGATTTCGGCGTAGACGCGCGCGACGCCGGCTTTGTCGGCTTCTTCGCGCAACGCGGGAACGAGCGCATTTACGTCGGCAGCCGCGGCGGGGAGCGACGAGGGCGCTGGTTGGTTGTTGCGCGCGGCGACATCGGCCAGGGACTGCGTGGAGTGCGTGGGGTTGAGGGCATAGGAGAGCAGCATGGTGTCATCCACCGGGCCGCGCAACTCGACGCCCATGTCGCCGAGGACGTGGAGGGCGAGCTTCCAATCATGGACCCGCTTGGGCACGGTGGCGTCTTCGAGGAGCGCGCGAAGGTGGGGCGTGAGCGGCAAACGAAGCGCGCGGGCGGGATCGGCCGAAACGCCGACGTAGAAGTTGGCCTTTCTCTCGGCGGCTTCAGCGACCTCAAGCAGCGACTGAATTGCCGGCTGGTCGTCTTCGGACTCCGGCTCAGCGGGTTCCGCGGCATCGAGCGCGAAGGCGAATCCATACTCGCGCGCGGCAGCGTAGAAGGCGGCGACCTGCGCGGCGCTCGGTTCATCAATGAGCTCAACAAATGCTCCGCCCTCCGCGGGTGCGAGGTCGCGGAGCATTGATGTGAACTCGAGCTCGGTGAAGAGCGTGCGGCAGGCCTCGAGGTCGGGCGGCTGGGTTTCCATCGCCGCGAGGTCCAGCGGCAAGGGCACATGAGTGTCGATGGTGACAAGTTCCTTTGAGAGCAGAACCGTCTCGCGATTCTGCTCGAGCGATTCGCGGTAGGCCTTGCGCTTGACTTCGTCTGCGCGATCGAGCACGGCCTCGACAGTGCCGAATTCCTTAATGAGCTCGACGCTGCCCTTGTCGCCGATGCCGGGCGCGCCGGGGATGTTGTCGACCGAATCGCCGCGCAGGGCCATGACGTCGACAACCTTGTCGGGGGGGACGCCGAGCACTTCGGTGACCTTTTCGGGATCGAGAATCAGGTTGTCCTTTTGCGGGTTAAGGATCCTCACCTGCGGCGTGACGAGCTGCATCATGTCCTTGTCGCCGGAGACGATGAAGACCTCGTGTTGCTGCTCGGCGGCCTCGCGCGCCAGGGTGCCGATGACGTCGTCGGCCTCGAAGCCTTCGGCCTGGAGAATGGGAATGCGCAACGCCTCGAGGGCGCGGCGAATGTAGGGAATCTGGCGGCGGAGATCCTCGGGCATGGCTTCGCGCTTGGCCTTGTATCCTTCGTAGCTCACGTCTTCGAAGCTTTGCGTCTTGCCATTCCAGCGGCGCAGCGTTGCGATGGAGCGGGCGCGCTCGTCGCGGAAGACTTCGCCGCTGACGTCGAATACCGCGGCAAAGTATTTGGGCGCGAAGTCCTGGCGGAGCTTCTTGATCATGTTGACGAAGACATAGGTGGCTGCGGTAGGCAGGCCGGAGCGCGTGGACATAGGCCGCGATCGCTGCATGGCGTGATAAGCGCGGAAGATGAAGGACATCGCGTCAAGAAGGAAGACGGGCGGCCTGGATTGGTCGGTCACGGTAGAGAGGATAACAGTTGTCAGGGATCAGTGGTCAGAGGGCCGAGATCACGCGATGAACATGCAGTCGCCGTAGCTGAAGAAGCGGTAGCGCTCGCGGACGGCGTGCCGGTAGGCGACGAGCACGCGGTCGAGACCGGTGCGCCAGGGGCCGGCGAAGGCGCTCGCCAGCATGAGCAAGCTGGACTGTGGCAAGTGGAAGTTGGTGAGCAGCGCGCTGACGACGCGGAATTCAAAGCCGGGCGATATAAAGATCCCGGTGGCGCCGGAATGCGGTTTGATGGGGCTGTTTCCGGCGGCCAGCGCGGCGGCTTCGAGCGTGCGGACGACGGTGGTGCCGACGGCGACGACGCGGCGGCCTTCAGCGCGAGCGCGATTGATGGCGTCGGCGGCTGCGCCGCCGATGGTATAGCGCTCGCGATGCAGGCGCACTTCGTCAACGCGCTCGACGCGGAGGGGAGCGAACGTGCCGAGGCCGACATGAAGCGTGACGCACGCGATCTCGATTTCTTTGGATGAGAGTTGTTCAAGAAGAGCCGGCGTGAAGTGCAGACCGGCGGTGGGCGCGGCCACAGATCCGCGTTCGCGGGCAAAGACAGTTTGGTAGCGGTCACGATCGGTATCGGCGTCGTCGCGATGGATGTAGGGCGGCAGCGGCGTGTGGCCGATCGAGTCAAGCACGGCGAAGAAGTCGTTGACTGGGGCAAACTCGATCAGACGTTCGCCGAACTGGCCGCGCTCGAGGACTTCGGCTTCGAGGGCGATGGCGCCGGAGGGCGCTGGAAAGACGAGGCGCTCACCGATGGCAACTTTTCGGCCGGGGCGAACGAGCGCGCGCCAGCGATTGTCGCCGGCAGGCTCGGTGAGCATGACTTCGATGCGGCCGGTGGGCTTTTCACGTTCGCGGCGAAGAGTGCGGCGCGCGTAGAGACGCGCGGGGATCACGCGGCTGTCATTGAGGACGAGAACGTCGCCGCTGCGCAAATGAGATCCGAGGTTAATGAAGAGGTCGTCGCGGAATCCGCCGGAAGCGCGGTCCATGACGAGCATGCGGCTGGAGCCGCGCTCGGCTGGAGGCTCTTGCGCGATGAGGTCTTCGGGTAGCTCGTAGTAAAAGTCCTCCACCCGGCGCTCCGCGCCTTGATCCTTCGGACCAGAGTTATCAGGCATCGGCGGTGGATTTCCCCAGGTGGGCGGCTTTGCCAAAATGCTCTAAGGCGTGGAGCCGAGCGCGTTCGATGGCGGCGTTGAGTTGTTCGCGCTGCTCTTCAACCTTGTCTTCGGCGAGGTTTTGAGGAACGCAGGTCCAGCGAGACCAACTGACGGCGATGCGCGTGAAGGGCATAGGAACGAGAAAGCGATCCCAGGAGCGCAGCGACCAGGCGTGGCGCGGCTCTAAATGAAAAGCCCCAATGCGCGCGCCGGTGAGAGCGGCCAGGCAGATAGGGCCACGCTTGGTTCGAAAACTCGGACCGCGCGGGCCGTCGGCGGTGAAGATGGCGGGGCGGCCCGATTCGATGACCTGCTTGAGGCCGAGCAACGCCTCCTGTGCGCTGCGCGAGCTGGAACCGCGCACAGTTTTGTAACCGAAGAGCTCGAGAGTGCGGGCGATCAATTCGCCGTCGAAACTTTGGCTGACGATGATGGTTGCGCCGGTGCGGCGGAAGTAGAACGTGCAGGGCAGAACGCACTGGTGCCAGAAACAAAAAATCTCAGCGCCCGCGCCCTCGCCGAAGGGAAGCGGGGTGGCGCCCAGTTCGGCGATGGTCTCAAAGCGCCATGTGCGGCCGACGACCGAGAGCAGCGCCCAGACAAGGCGCGGGACCACGGCTAGCACGAGGCGTTGTCGGAGGGAGAACATTCCTTTCCCAGGTCTCAAAGGCGAAACACCCACCCCACGGACGAGGACCTGTCCGTGGGGACCCCGGTCATGGGGCGCCCCATCTTTTGTTGGGGTCGGCTGGTCTTCAGTGGTCACTTCGTCGATTCTACGGCGGAGGCCAGGAAATGAGGAGAGTCCGCGGACCTAACGTGGTCAGCAGGGCTAAATCAGCACTTCCTAAAAGAGCAAGCAGAATCGGTTATTGAAAAACAGAAAACTTTTATTGAGAAACATGATTTTGTTATTGACAATCGATAAATAATGGTCCATGATTGCGTTCCGTTGGGGGATCTATGAATCTCATTGGCCCTAAGTCGATTGCTTCGAAGCTCCACCTGGCGGTCAAGGTGCTGTTTATTTTCGCAGTTGCGGGTGTTCTGATCTTTTCGATCATTCCAGTTTGGCCTTCCTCTTGGCGCAATGTGTCGTTTGTTGTTGGAAGCGGCCCATTGGACGTCTCCTTCAATATGTTGCAAGGCACCGAAGCGAGATGGTGGATCTGGGGGATGGAACTTGTTTCACGGACCTGCCATGCGGTGGTTCTCTACCTGCTGATGCGAATCCTGGAACCCGCTGGAGCCGGTGAACCGTTTCATCCCAAAATGCCGAATCGCTTGCGGGTGATGGGCTTCGTTGTCGTGATCGGCTCCCTTCTGCGAACGGTCTTTTGTGCCGCTTTGATAAAGCCGTGGTCGGTAACCGTATCAGGTGCACATTTGTCCTGGGCGATCGATTTCGATGCGATCTTTATGGGAATCCTGCTCGTGGTACTGGCTGAGGTTTTTCGCCGCGGCTACGCGCTCAGGACAGAAAGCGAACTCACTGTATAGGTAAGGAGCTATGGCGATTCGTGTACATCTTGACCGGGTCATGGTCGAACGAGGGATCTCTCTGACGGAGCTTGCCGGCCGTGTCGGAATTACGCTGGCGAACCTTTCCATTCTGAAGAGCAACAAGGCGAAGGCCATTCGATTCTCAACTCTTGATGCTCTTTGCAAAGAACTGGACTGTGTTCCGGGAGATATTTTGAAGCATGAGATGCGCGCCGAAGAGACGGAATGAATTGGAGCGTGAAAAGAGCAGGGACCGGGGATTGGAGAGGCACGGAACAGGGAACAGGGAACAGAGAGCAGAGATCAGGAATCTAGCTATAGCGGAGCCAGCGGAGGAGTTCGGGGAGGGTGGCGCGCTTGCCGTACATGAGAATGCCGATTCTATAGAGGCGCGACGAGAACCACAAAGCACCCCAGATGGCGAGCAGCAAGAGGCCGATGGAAGCTCCTATTTGCCACATAGGGGGCATCTGCAACTCGACGCGCGGCAGCATGACATAAGGCGAGGTGAGCGGGAAGAGCGATGCAGCGATGGACCAGACGGAATTGGGATCCTTCAGCAGCAAGGGAAGAGCACCGATGCCCATATAGAGCGGGATGATGGCTAGAGGCATAAACTTCTGCAAATCCTGCGAAGTCTCGCAGGTAGCGGCGAGTCCGGAAAAAATGGCGCTGAAGAGAGCGAAGCCGAGCACGAAGTACACGGGGAAGAGGAAGCTCAAAGTCCAGGGGAAATGGAGGCTGAAGTCGCCGGAGAGCAAAGGCGCGGCGAGCGAAGACCCCAGAGCCAGAATGGAGGCAAGGACCCAGATAGCGATTTGGGTGAGGCCCACCGCTCCGACACCGACCATTTTGCCGGCCAGCAGATCGTCGGGGCGGGCGACGGAGAGCATGACCTCGAAGATGCGCGAGGTTTTTTCCTCGATGATGGCGCGGGCCATATCCAGGCCGTAGAGCATGATGGGCATGGAAAGCAGCAGGAGCAGGACAAAACTCTTGTAGAAGGGGGCGATGCCGCTGCTTTTTCCCGCCTTATCTTCCTTGCTTAACTGGAGCGTTTCGATGGGGACCCACTTGAGAGCGGCAGCGACGTCAGCCGGCTTCATACCTCCGGCGAGCAGGCGTTCATTGACGATTCCGCGGTTCAACTGATTCTGCATCGCTCCGATATCGGCGAAGCCAACGGAGGCCAGCGAGGTATAAGTAGCGGTAATGGCTCCAGAAGAAGAAGATTCGATGGAGAGAATTCCGTCGATGGACTTGGCGTGGAGCTGTTGGAGCAGAGCCGCGCGATTCTCCGGGGATGCCGGGGTCACGACGTCCACGGTGTACCTGGCATAGGTATCGTAGAGCATCTCCCGGCGAACGTGATTGGCGAGCGATACATCCTGCGCAACGATGGCAATATGAGCTCCGGTACCGGCCTTGCGCCCCAAAAAGTAGGTGGCCGCCATTCCGCCAACAATCAACAGCGGCAACAGCACCGTGGAAAAGATAAAGGCGCGGCCGCGAATCTGTTCCAGATACTCGCGTTTGGCAACGAGGAAAATGTTACGCATTGGCTTTGCCTCCCACGGTCTGGATGAAGATTTCCTCGAGTGAAGGCTCGACGAGCTCAAAGCGATAGATGGCAGCCATGGAGGCGGCGAGGTGAAGGAGCTTTTGCGCGTCGCCGTGGGGCTTGAGGGTGATTTCGGTGTGGCCTGAGTAGTTGTTGGCCGAAGCGATTTCCTCCGACTTGAGGAAGTCGGCGCTGCCCTCAAACTCGACGATGACGCGATTGCGCTCGTAGCGGCTCTTGATCTCGCGCAGGTTGCCGCTGAGGACGGCTTCGCCGTTGTTGATGAGGCAGATGGAGTCGCAGAGTTTTTCGACCTGGTCCATGCGGTGGGTGGAGAAGAGAATGGCTTTACCCTGCGACTTGAGATCGAGGAGAGCGTCCTGGAGGAGCGTGGTGTTGACGGGATCGAGACCGCTGAATGGCTCATCCATGACGACGATGCCGGGATCGTGGAGCAGCGTGGCGATGAATTGGATTTTCTGCTGCATGCCCTTGGAGAGCTCTTGCGTTTTCTTGTCGAGGGAGCCGGAGATTTCCATGCGGCAGGCCCAGTCGATGGCGCGCTTGTGTGCGGCTTCCCGGGTGAGACCGTGCAGCTCTCCGAAAAAAACGAGCTGGTCGAGGACCTTCATCTTCTTATAGAGGCCGCGCTCTTCAGGCAGGTAGCCGACGCGGTCGAGGCTGCGGCGGTCGAAGGGTTTTTCGAAAAGGCTGATGCGGCCGGAGTCGGGTAGGGTGATTCCCATCATCATGCGAATGGAGCTGGTTTTGCCGGCGCCGTTGGGGCCGAGGAGGCCGAACATCTGGCCGGCATCGATGGAGAGCGAGAGGTCGCGGACGGCGACTTTGCTGTCGTAAGCCTTGGTGACCGAGGCGAGCTCAACAACCGGCATGAAGGCTCCCGCTATGGTAGTAGGGGATTGGAGGCATGGTGGGGCGGAGCAAAACGTCACGAGAAGTGTAGCAAAGGCAGCGGAATTGTCGGTGTTAACGGTGTTGGCAGAGCTAGGGCGCGATAAGAATTTGCTCGAAGCGCTGAATTGCGGGGGTATACTGCAACAGCCTTCCATCCCCCAAGAAGGAAAGTTTCCAGAGAAAGGTGATTCCCCATGGCAAGTTTTATGGTGCAGGTGTCGTACACCTCTGAAGCGTTGAGCGCGTTGATTGCGAAACCGCAGAATCGCGCGGGACATATCAGCAAAGTGATTGAGGGTCTGGGCGGCAAGTCGATTGGGTCGTGGCTGGCTTTTGGCGACTACGATCTTGTGATGATCGTGGAAATGCCGAACAACGTGAGCGCTGCCGCGCTGTCACTGGCCGCGGCCGCGGGCGGCTCCTGCAAGACAGTGAAGACGACGCCGCTGCTCACGATCGCGCAGGCGATGTCGGCGCTGAAGAAGGCGGGCAAGTCGGGGTACAAGCCGATCGCCGCGGTGAAGAAGTAGATCCAGTTATTTTGTTGGCCCATCGTGCGCTTGACGCGTGCAGGGATTTGTGTCGTCGCGAGCGGAATGGCAGGGTTGAGATCGGCGGGGATTTGAGCGAGCCCGTTTCGTAGCTACATAAGGCGGCGGCGGACGAGGTCGAGGGCAAACTGAGCGGCCCATTCGCGGACGCGCTGGCGATCGCCGCGGAAGGTGCGGTCGATGGCGTCGGTGCCCAGCGCGTCAGAGACGGCGATGTGAACGAGGCCGACGGGTTTGGAGTCGGTGGCCCCGGTGGGGCCGGCGATTCCGGTGACGCCGAGACCGATGGTGGCGCCGGTGCGCGCGCGGATGCCGTCGGCGAGGGCTTTGGCGACTTCAGCGGAGACAGCGCCGTGCTTTGCGATGAGCTCCGGCGGCACTCCGGCGAACGCAGTCTTGAGCTGGTCAGAATAGACAACCGCGCCGCCGAGAAACGAGCGCGAAGCGCCAGGGACGGAAGTGATGCGCTGGGCGATGAGGCCGCCGGTGCAGCTTTCCGCGACGGCGAGCGTGGCCTGGCGCAGGCCGAGATAGTAAAGAACGATTTGCTCGAGCGTGTCGCCTTGCGAGGAGTAGAACCAGTCGGCGAGGGCATCTTCAATGCGCTCGGCGAGCTCGTTGACACGCGCCTCGGCGGCTTCAGCCGATGGCTTGGAGCAGATGAGAGTGATTTGCAGGTCGCCGGTGTGGGCGAGGAGCGTGGTTTCAACGTCAGCGTACGTGGAATAGATGGGAGCGAGGAGCTTGTCGGCCTGGGACTCGGGAATCATGGCGGCCTTGAGCGTGCGGACTGCGATGGTTCGCGGCGGGACGATCTGGCGCAAGCGAGGCAGACATTCGGCGTCAAAGAGCGGAGTGCACTCGTGGGGCGGGCCGGGGAGGAGCATGACGATCTTGCGGTAGCCGGAGAAGGTGACGTCAAGCCATTGGCCGGGCGCGCTGCCGTTGGGATTGGGTAGAACGGTTGCGCCTTCGAGAACGTCGGCCTGCTTGAGATTGTTTTGCGGCATGGAGATGCGCCAGGTGGCGGCGCGGGCGTGGAGCGCGGCGACTTGCGTAGCGTCGCGGCGGAGGGCGAGTGAGAGAGTTTCGGAAACCGCTTCGCGGGTGAGATCGTCTTCGGTGGGCCCGAGGCCGCCCATGAGGATGAGAATGTCAGTCCGGCTGAGAGCGGTTTTGATGGCACCGATGAGATCGTTGCGGCGGTCGCCGACCACGGTTTTGAAGGCCACGATGACGCCGAGTGCGTTGAGTTTCTCGGTGAGATAGAGAGAGTTGGTGTCCTGGCGGTAGGGGGTGAGCATCTCGGAGCCGACGGCGATGATTTCAGATTTCATAGAGGCAGCTATCAGCTCCCAGTGTTCAGCCTTCAGCCTGCGTATCGCAAGCGAGGGATGTTCTTGGCTAATCGAGAGCCCTGATGATTCAGTCGAATCTATGGTTCAAATTGCAAAAAACTGAAAGCTGACAGCTGATGGCTGAAAGCTAAAAGAGGTCCAGGCCTTCGACACCCAACTCCACATCATAAACGGCTTCGTTAGTGGCGAGGATGGTGGTCCCGAGGGGTGAGAAGGCGACGCCGACCAGGTTGGGAGCGGCGAGAACCAGCGTGGCTTCGCCGTTGGGCGTGATGCGGACCAGGCCGTGGCGGCCGTGCAGACAGGCGGCGACATAGACATCGCCTTCGCTGGAGACGGCCAGGCCCTGCGGGCGGCCAAGGCCTCGATACCAGACGCTGGTGTCACCATTAGGCTCGATGGCCCAGATGGCTTCGTTCGACGAGAGCGAGGGAGCGGTGACCAGCAGCGTGCCGGCGGCGTTGACCGCGAGGTGATAGGCGGCGACGCTGGCTTCGAGCGTGGCGTGAACGAAGATCTGGCGCTGAGGGTTGATTTTGAAGATGGTGCCGCTGCGATCGCCGACGAAGAGATTGCCTTCATGGTCGAATGCGGCGCCGGTGGCAACGCCCATGCCCTCGACATACTGCGTGAATTCGCCGGCGGCATCGACGCGGTAGACGTTGCCTTCAGCGCGCGAGGTGACGAAGAGGTCGCCGTCGGGATTGAAGGCCAGGCCGGTGGCGTTGAGGATTCCAGTGACAAAGGGAGTGGCGCGGCCGTCTGGCGAGACGCGGACAACGGAGACGGGCGTTTGCTTGCCGCGCGGGCCGGAGATGGTGGCGTAGACCATTCCGGAGCGGCTGACGGCGGGGCTGGTGACGGGATGGAGGCCGTCATTGAGCTGGCGGGCGACACGGAGAGCGGCAGGATTGGCGGCGCCGGCGGGCGTGCGGACTTCAATGAGTCCGGCGGAAGCCTGCGCGGGGACGCGGAAGACGAGGCGCGTGGGCCGGCTCATGAGGACATGGGCCGGCTGATTGTCGACGGCAACAGAGGGCAGGCCGAAGCCGTTGGGGCCGAGAGAGACTCCGATCAACTCGACGTCGCCGTCGGGCAGGGCGGCCGAGGGGAGGACATCGTCCACGCGAGGCAGGTGGCCGGCGTCGGAACCGGGTTGAGGGGTGGTGCGAGCCATATCTACAACCAGAGGCGCAGGAGCGACGCTATACCCAAAGCATACAGTCCGGCGGCCACGTCGTCGAAGACGATGCCCCAGCCGCCGGGGAGTCGCTCGAGGCGGCGAACAGGAAATGGCTTAACGATATCGAAGAGGCGGAAGAGGACGAGGGCGATCAGGCCATGACGCCAATCGACGGGGCTGAAGAGGAGGGCGATCCATTGGCCGGCGACCTCGTCGATGACGACGAAGCCGGGATCGTGGTGGCCGCTTTCGCGCTCGACGATGGTGGCGGCGGGGACGCCGAACACGATTGTGAGGAAAATGCCGATGAGGAGGGCGATGAGAAGAGCGGACGGGGTGAGATGAAGGAAGTGGCCGGCGCCGGCCCAAAGAAGGACGGCGGTGACGGAGGCCCATGTGCCCGGACCGGGCTTGAGGAAGCCAACGCCGAAGAATGTGGCGATGGCCCATACCCACCACTTCGTGGCGTTCTGGTTTTGGATTTTTTCCTGGCCTTGGACGGGATCAGCGGGAGAGCGTTCATCTTTCATCCGAGCCTCCGCCGCGATTGGTCCCGAGGCCGCCCAGGTCTTCGAGGACTTCGGGATCGACGATCGGGGAGGTGATCTTGTAAGCGCCCATGGCCCATTTGCCGAGATCGATTTTGCGGCAGCGGTCGCTGCAGAAGGGGAAGTCCTCGTCGCCGATGCGGACGATCATGGCGCAGGTGGGGCAATGGAGGATTTTCGCGGGTTTTTTGCGAGGCGACATGGATTTGGCGCGAGCGCGAAGGCTGCGGTCAATCAATATGGTAGCGCGAAAAGGCCGTGGACCGTGGGCCGTGATTCGTGAACGGCGAAACGTGGACCGTGAAGGCGCTACATCTTCCCGAACAGCGTTCGCAGGCGCGTGAGGGCCTGCGTGCGCGCAGCGGTGTTGGCGGGGTTGGTGTTGGTAGGATCTTCGCCGGCGCGCATGAAACCGTGGCCAGCGCCATCGTAGATGACGGGATCGTAGGTCTTGCTGGCGGCGGACATTGCAGTTTTGGCGTCAGGGACGGTGGAGGAGATGCGAGCGTCGCTGCCGCCATAGAAGCCGTAGACGGGAGCGGTGATGTTCTTCATTGCGTCGGCGGGTGGCGGAGGCCCGTAGAAGACGAAAGCGGCGCTGAGGTCTTTGCGGTTGGTGGCGAAGCGGAAGGATTGGCCTCCGCCCCAGCAGAACCCAATGACGGCGAGCTTACCGTTGGCCGATGGGAACTTGAGCGCGTAGTCGGCGGCGGCGTTGAGGTCGGCGGTGACGGTGGCGGGGTCGAGCGAGGAGACGGCTTTGATGATGGATTGCTGGTCAGGGAAGGCGCTGGTGCCGCCGCCGTTGGGGCCGTCGCTCGAAAGCAGGTCGGGGGCGATGACGACGTAGCCCATGGCGGCGATGTCGTCGGCCATGGAGCGAGCCCAGTCGGAGAGGCCGAAGATCTCGTGGATGAGGAGGACGACGGGCGCTTTGTGGCTGACTTCGGGATAGACGACGAAGGCATCGACCGTGCGGTTGCCGTATTTGACTTTCACCCATTCCTGATGGCGCGGGGATTTGTTCAGGATGGCTTTGCTCCAATCCTGCGCGGAGGCGGGCGCGGCGGAAGGGGCGGCGAGAGCGAGGGCACCGGCAAGAAGCAGGATTGTGCGGACGAGGCGGGGAAGCGGGTTTTTCATGGCGGAAGGATAGCAGAAGAAGAGGGAGTAGGGAGTAGGGAACAGGGGCGATTCCGAAAGGCGACACCGAAGAGGCCGGGGATCACGGAAAAAATCGACTGCTATAATAGCGCAAAGTTTCGGTCCCCCTTTTCTCCGTCATGTCAGCCATTCGATTTGGCGAATTTGAGCTCAACGAGCAGACGTTGGAGCTGCGCAAGAGCGGTGCGCCTGTCCGGATTCAGCAGCAGCCGGCGCGCGTTCTTGCGTTTCTGCTGAATCATCGTGGCGCGCTGGTGACGCGGGAGCAGATTCGGCTGGCCATATGGGGCGAAGACACATTTGTGGATTTTGAGCAGGGGCTGAACTTCTGCATCCGGCAGATCCGGCTGGCGCTCAACGATCAGGCTGAAAACCCAAGTTATGTGGAGACACTGCCGCGGCTGGGGTACCGCTTTGTAGGGAAGCTGGAAAAGGGCGGTGACAGCGAGGCGTCCGCGGCTGCTGCAGACGAGAAGCGACTGCGGATTGCGGTTGTTCCCGTGGAGGAGCTTTCGGGAAAAGAGGAAGACTATTTTGCCACCGGACTGACGGAGGACATGATCTCCGCGCTGTCGCGGATTGATCCCGCAAGGCTGCGCGTGATCTCGGTTCCGAAGCTGGAGAGCGGCGATGCCATGACGGATCATCTCGACCGGCTGCATCGCGAGTTGAATCTGGATTATCTGCTGCGCGGGTCGGTGAGACGTTCGGGGGACACGCTACGCATCACCGCGCAATTGCACGATCTGCGGGACCGGAGCGTGCTGTGGTCAAAGACGTACGATCGCAAGGCGAGCGACCTTTTGGCGGTGCAGGAAGAGGTGACGCAGCGCGTGAGCGAGAGCCTGGCGGTGGAACTTTTTCCAAGCGCAACGGTAGGCTCGCGACGGTATTCAAAGTCTTCGGCGGCCTATGACGCTTATCTGAAGGGGCGGTTCTTCTGGCACAAGATGACGACGGAAGCGATCCGGCAGAGCATGGCATATTTCAACGAGGCACTGGCGATTGATGGGGGCTTCGCGCCTGCATATGCCGGACTTGCCGATTGCTACGCGCAGATGGGATCCTCGCGCGTGGGAACGATGAAACCTCTTGAGGCCGTCGCAGAATCGCGTAAACATCTGCAAAGGGCGTTGGATTTGGATGAAACACTGGCCGAAGCGCATTGCACGCTGGGCCTCATCAAGAGCTGGTACGACTGGGACTGGGACGGCGCGGGTGTCGAGTTCCAGGCGGCGCTGGCGCTCGATCCAAGCCAGATAACCGCGCTCATTTGGCAGTCGCTTTTCCTATCAGTGAACGGGCGGCATCAGGAGTCACTCGCGTCGATGCAACGCGCGCGAGAACTAGAGCCACTCTCGCCCACCGTCAATCTTTATCTTGGATTGGCGTATGTGCACGGCGGTCAATTCGACCTGGGGATCCGGCGAATTAGAGAGAGCATTGAGCTCGATTCGGGCTACTATCGGTCTCACATGTTTCTTGGCAGATCATTGAGCGCGATTAACCAGCATGACGAAGCGATTGTCGCGCTGCAACGGGCGCTAGCTCTTCGGCCCGACAGCTTCGAGTCGAGCGCATTTCTGGGATTGGCGCTGGCAGGCAAGGGCGACCGGAAAAACGCCCTTGCCATGGTGAAAAAGACCCAGGTACTGGGCGAGAAATGTGAACCGGCGATCGTCCTCGCGTGCATTTATGCGCGGCTCGGCATGCCGAACGAAATGTTCGAGTGGCTCGAGCGGGCCGTGGCGGTCAAGTCGACTCCGATCTATGTCCCCCTGATCAGCGTGGAGTTCCGTCCTTACGAAACCGACACTCGGTATCACGGATTTCTGGCATCCATCGGATTGTCGCATTGCGCGCGATTTTAGCCTGTCGGCGCGATGTTCTGGTTGAAGCAGAAGAAGTTGTCAGGGTCGTACTTTTTCTTGAGAGCGGCGAGCCGAGCGTAGTTTGCGCCGTACGACGCTTTGACCGCTGACGGTCCTTCCTCACCGAGATAGTTCACATAGGCATCCGAAGCCCCGAAGGCATTCAAGGCTGAAGCAAAACCCTGCGCCCAGGTGATGCATTTCTCGGCCATCGATGGATCGGTCCACGCGGGCATGATGTTGATGCTGTAGTGCACGCGCCTGAGGCCGAAGGCGGTCTGCTCGACGGGCACGCGGCTGGCCGCGCCGTGCATGTGCTCAAGTATGAGCTGAGTCTGCTCGGTGGGCATCTGCTCCGTGTAATCGAGGATGACTTGGATGGCATCGTCGGTGAGCTCGCGCAGGAAGGGGCACTTGAAGTAATAGTGCGCGCCTGCCGGAGCCGTGAAGTCGAGCATGGTTTGAAGCTCGGTGTATTTCTTTTCGCCGATCATGTCGGCGGCGGGCGGGGACGGTAGATAGAACTGTTTGCACGCGGTGGCGCGGTCGGAGTTCGATCCACTGTGACAGAGCGCGATGGCCGCCATGGGATGGCCGTGGCCAGTGAGGAGCGCGGCGTAGGCGGTGAGCTCGTCGGGCGCGGTGGAAGTCAGGTCCCGATACTGCCGCAGCAGGTCAAAGGCAACCGGGCGCGGATACAAAACGATGCCGCCATGGATGGAGGCGAGCTCGTGGAGGCGAAACTCGAGCGCGGTGACGATGCCGAAGTTGCCTCCGCCGCCGCGAATGGCCCAGAAGAGATCTTCATTTTGCGTCGCACTGAGGGAAAGGTGATTGCCGTCGGCGTTCACGAGGTCGGCGGAGATGACATTGTCGCAACTAAGGCCGTGCTTGCCCATGAGCCAGCCGATGCCGCCGCCGAGCGTTAAACCGCAGACGCCGGTGGACGAAATGACGCCGCCAGTCGTGGCCAGAGAAAACTTCTCACCTTCGCGATCGAATTCTCCCCAGGTGGCGCCGCCCTGAGCCAGTGCGGTTTGCCGCCCGGGATTGACCTGTACCTCTCGCATCAGGGAGAGATCGATCATCATGACGCCATTGGCGACTGACTTTCCGGCCACGCTATGGCCCCCGCCACGAACGGAAGCGGCGAGGCCGTGCTCGCGGGCAAATCGAACGGCTTGAATCACGTCGGCGATTCCGGTGGGGCGCACAATGACAGACGGCTTGCGGTCGATCATGCCGTTCCAGATCTTGCGCGCAGTGGCGTAGTCCGGATCGCTGGGGGTTAGGACGGGACTGTTGAGCGATCGGCGCAGCCCGGCAAGTTGGTCGGAGGAGAGGCCTTCCATCTGCTCTGTCATGTTGAAGAGAGTACCAAAAGGGCGGGGTTCGGCGAGATGAGTTTTGGATGAGTTGGGTGAGCTGCTCAACTCAGACGCAACTCATCTCCGGCTCATTGAGTCCGGGTCGAGGTTGGGGCAGACTCCGTTCATCACGCGGCGCGAACGGGACGAGGCGCTGAATCCCGGAAAAGGGGATCTGAAATGAAAAGCAAAAAGACTCTGCCGCTCGCCGCCGCGATTCTGCCGCTGATCGTGGGAGCATTTCCCAATCCGGCCGTGACTTGAATCCACTTCTCCCCTCAGGGCTACGACGAAATAACCCACTCAAAGACGGACTCAGTCATGAGAGGAGCCCGACAGGAAGCCTTTGCCGCTGAAGTCCTCAACTTTAACCGCTCGCCCAACCGGCGCTGTCCGCGCCGATCCCCAAGGAGGGACAACAATGAAAAGCAAATGGATGCTCACAATTGCAGCATCGATCTTTGGGCTCGCACTCATGTGCGTCCCCAACGCTCACGCCGCCTGTGGAGGTGTCGCACTGCCGCAGGCTCATCCCAGTAGTCTTCAACTCCAGTTAGGATCTGCACGCCTGGTGCGGGCGGCGCTCGCCGACCAGGACGGTGCCTCGATCATCGGTATGTGGCACGTGACCTTCACATCCCATGGCTCGGATAGCGACTTACCCGAAGGCGCGCCGGTGGACAACGCCCTCGTTGTCTGGCATGGAGACAACACCGAGATCATGAATTCCGATCGGCCCCCGCAGGATGGGAATTTCTGCATGGGCGTCTGGAAACAAACCGGGGAATACACCTACAAGCTGAATCACTTCGCATGGTTCAGCAACGTATACGATCCCACCAATCCTGCGAGTTGGAGCGAGATTGGGCCTGCGCAGGGTCCTACCCACATCGTCGAGGAGATCACCTTGAGCCCGGATGGCAACCACTACTCGGGCACGTTTACGCTGGATGCATACGACACCTCGGGCAACGCAACGGTCCACATCGTCGGTGTGCTCAGCGGAACCCGTATTACCATGGACACCACGGTACCGGGTCTGCTCTAAAAGAAGGCCGGTAATCCCGGTTCATCTTTGTGAGGGCGGCGGGAAGGAGATCCGCCGCCTTTTCTTTTTCGAAGGGCACGTCGGCCGGCGGCTAGTTTGCCACGGAGAGGACGCGGGCGACGAGGTCGTAGTCGTGGGATTCCGTGATTTCAGCGCGGTAGAAGCGGCCGGGAGCGAGATCGTCGAGCGGGCCGAAGTCGTTGATGAAGACTTTGCCATCGATTTCCGGAGCGTGAAACTCAGTGCGGCCTTCCCACAAGAGCGGCGTTTCCGCGCTGGGGCCTTCGACGAGAAGAGTGAGCTCCCGGCCGACCCAGTTCCTCTTCGCGCGGCGGGAGATGGATTGTTGTAGCTTCATCAGACGGCGGCGGCGCGACTCGATGGTGCGATGCGGGATCTGCGCGTCGAGCGAATACGCGGCTGATCCTTCTTCATGCGAGTAGCTGAAGACGCCGAGCCAGTCGAATTTCGCCTCGCCGATAAACTCCTCCAAAAGCTCGAAGTCGCGGAGCGACTCGCCCGGGAATCCGACAATAAATGAAGTGCGGAGGGCGATGCCGGGGACGGCGGCTCGGACCTTGGAAAGCGTTTTGAGGAAGATGTCTGCGGATGCGCCGCGTTTCATGCGCTTCAACACGTCCGGCGACGCGTGCTGGAGGGGCAGGTCGAGGTATTTGCAGATATTGTCATGTCGCGCGATGGTTTCGAGGAGTTTGCCAGTGATGCGGTTGGGATAGGCGTAGAGGAAGCGCAGCCACTTGAGGTTCGGAATTCGGGCGAGGGTGTCGAGCAGGGTGGCGAGGCCGTCGCGAAGGCCGAGATCCTCGCCGTAGCAGGTGGTGTCCTGGCCGATGAGAGTGATTTCGCTTGCGCCGCGGGCAACGAGCTGCTCGGCTTCGGCGACGACGGACTCAAAGCGGCGGGAACGGAATTTGCCGCGCAGGTTGGGGATGACGCAGAAGGTGCAGGGGTGGTCACAGCCCTCGGCGATTTTGATGTAGGCGGAGGCGCGGGGTGTGGAGAGGAGACGCGGGGTGGTGTCGTCGTAGAGGTAGGTGGGCAGCGCGGACGAAGCGCCGGCCCAGGCGTCGCGAAGAAAGCGGCCGGAGCGCTCGCGTGCATCGCCCTCTTTTCTCGAGGAGTGAGATGATTCGGATGATTGATGCGTGCCGGATCGGGCTTCTTTGCCGGGACGGATTTCCGCGTTCGTGCTGGTGAGAATGGTGAAGGGTGAGGACGGGATCGACGCGTTCCCAGGTCCCAGAATCGGGACCTGGGGCACCCCTGCTTCAAGACCCGCGGCTTCAAGGATGGACTCGAGCTCGCCGGTGCCGACGACGGCGTCGACTTCAGGAATGTTCTTCTGGATTTCGTCGCGGTAGCGCTCGACGAGGCAGCCGGCAACGATGAGTTTTTTTGCGCGGCCGTGCGTCTTGTGGCGGGCCATCTCGAGGATGGTGTCGACGGACTCTTGTTTGGCGGTGTCGATGAAGGAGCAGGTGTTGACGACAAGGATTTCGGCGTCTTCGGGGCGGGCAGTGAGGCGGGCGCCTGCGCGGTCGAGGAGGCCCATCATGACCTCGGAGTCGACGAGGTTTTTGGGGCAGCCGAGAGAGACGAAGCCAACGGTGGGGGAAGGTTTGGGCACAGTTCTATTTTAGTGGACAGTGAACAGTGGACAGTGAACAGGTCAGACGAGCGGAAGATTGAAACAGTGAAAGAGTGAACGCCTAGCTGTCTTTGCGGTAGAGGAGGTCGCGCATGGCGCGGCGGCGGGCGGCGTTGACTTCGAGCTGGGCGCGGCGCTCGGCGTAGTCGGTGGAGGGGCGAGGTTCAGGTTCGGCGGATTCTTCAGGCTCGCTGCAAGAGGGGCAGCGATCGGCGAAGCCGGGCTTGCCAGGGCGAAGCTCGAACTCCTCGTGACAGATGACGCAGGTTTTGATCGGGAAGGGCATGCGCAAATATGTTAGCGAAAGTTGGCTGTGGAAATCAGCTGGGAGTTCGCAGTTCTTAGTTCGTAGTTCACAGGGCGCGGCGACTCGCTCTGCGTTACGAATCTGGTCCTGCATTGGAGGCTTTGTCTGCGCGAGCCGCTGTGGACATTAATTCGCCAGCACGGCGCGGTAGCGAACTTTTCCCTTTTTCACTTTTTCGATGGCCTCGTTGGCTTTTTCCATGGGGAAACGCTCGGTGGTGGCTTTGACGCCGTGGCGAGCGGCAACGTCGAGCATTTCGCGCAGTTGGAAGGGGCTGCCGATGGGGCTGCCGCCGATGGTGCGTAGGCCGGAGACGAGTGGAAAGGCGTGAACGGAGACGGGCGATGGAGGAACGCCGACGAACCAGAGAGCCCCATTGGGGCGCAGCGCCTGGAGGTAAGCGCCCCAATCCTGATCGGCGTTGACGGTAGTGAGGATGAAGTCGAGAGAGCCGGCCACTTCTTTCATGGATTTGGATTCGCGGCTGTGGACGAAGTGATGGGCTCCCAGGGAGCGGGCTTCTTCTTCCTTGGCCAGCGTAGTGGAGAAGGCGGTGACATGAGCGCCGAAGACGTGGGCGAACTGGATGGCGAGATGACCGAGGCCGCCGATGCCAACGACGCCGACGCGCGAGGAGGGGTTGACGCCCGCGATACGCAACGGGTTATAGACGGTAATGCCGCCGCCGAGCAATGGAGCGGTCTGTTCGCTTTGCAGGGCGTCGGGGATGGGAACCACAAAGCGGGCGTTGGCGCGGACGCGGTCAGCGTAGCCGCCGTGGCGATGGACACAGGTGCCTTCAGAGGCGGCGCAAAGGTTCTCCTGGCCGCGCATACACCACTCGCACTGGCCACAGGAGTTGGATTGCCAGCCGAGGCCGACGCGCTGGCCGGCCTGAAGCGAGCGAACCTCACTCCCGAGTGCAGCAACGGTGCCGATGATCTCGTGACCGGGTATGAAGGGGTATTGGCTTATTCCCCAGTCGTTGGCGATGAGATGCAGATCGCTGTGACAGATGCCGCAATGGGTAATGGCGATTTCGACCTCGTACGCTCCGAGCTTGCCTGGTTCGTAGCGCAGAGGAAGCAGCTCTGACCCCGCTGCATGAGCCGCAAGACCTTGAATAAGAGCCATGATTGCCCCACTCGCCTCAGATCAAATTTTTCTCAAGCTTGCCCGGCACAATTCCCCAAAAGCGCCGGTTAGCCCCGGAAGTAAATCGATGAATCGTTCTTGATTTTAGTCTAAACCGCCATGCCCAGATATGCCCCCAAAGTGCTGGTCTATCTCCGACCTAAGTCATTGATTCGGTGATGACTTTAGTTTAATCCGCCGCCGGGCTCGATGTTGAGATTCAGAATCCAGAATCCGGTGAGGACGCCTCCGGCGGGGGCCTCGCCGACGAGCTCGGCGGATTCGCCGTTCAGTCCCGCATCCTGGGCGTTGCGGAGGGGCTCAAGGGCGTTGGCGACCGAGAGCGGGAGGCTGGTGAAGGTCTGGCCGTGGATTTCGGCCTGGGTTTCAGGCGCGAGAAGGCTGACATAGACGCGGTCGGCGGCGTGCTGGTCGCGAGCTTCGGCGAGGACGGCGGAGAGATTGGCCGGGGAAGGCGCCAGGCGAGGCTGAAGCAATGTGCGGTCGAGCGTGGCCGCGTCGGAAACGAGGAGGCGGAGGTTGCCCGAGGCGATGCGGGCCGGCAGCCTGAAGGCGATGCGAACATTGCGCTCAGGCTGATGCGAAGGGCGGAGCGTGGCTTCGACAGTGATGGTGTCGCCGGCGTGAGCGATATCGGTGGAGGCGATGCGGGCCTGATCGAGTGCGACGTCGACCGCGCGGGGAATGGCCTGAACGTGGAGATCGATGGAGCGAACGACGCCCTGGCGCGCACCATTCGAATAGAGGCGTGTGAACTGGCCGCCGGCGAGAAGAGCGGCCGTCATCGACGCGGGGGTTGGCTGGCCTGACGGGGCCCAGAGATCGAGCGGAACGGAGGGAAAGCCGGCGATATCGATGTTGCCGGTTACGTGGTAGCTGAGGGCTTCAGAGCTCTGGTTCGATTGGAGGAGCGACTCGTAGAGAACAACCTGGACGGCGGTGGGTGTGAGGGAAGGGAGGTCGAGGATATCCACGTTGACTTTGCGGGGGCCTTCAGGGGAATCGATGGCCACGTGGACGGGGATCATATGGGCCTGCGCGCCGAGAACTCCGCGAATGGCGGACTCGCGATCCTGAGTGAAGGCGCCGATGGTGACTCCAGTGTTGACGATCTTGAAAGAATTCAACGGCGACGCGAGGGTGGTGACGACATCGGCGGTGGTCATGGGTAAGGAGACCGGTCCCACGCCGAGAACGGGATGGCCACAGGCAAGGAGCTGTTTCGGATCGACCCATGTGACGGTGCAGGTGGCGGCGACTTCAAGATCGCCGCGAATGAGCTGCATGCTGACTGCGGAGCCGGGTTCGAGCGCGGGGCGGGTGGAAGGACGGGGTTCTGAGTCTGATTGCGCCGATGAGGTGAGGCTCGACGGCTCGGTTTCTGAAGACATTCCGGAGAGCGAGCCGCCCGCAGCGACAGGCTCGAGAGAAGTTCCGGCGGTTTGCTGCTGCCAGAAGCGAATGGCGTCAGGAAGGAATCCGCTCAGGATGAGTGGGGTGTCTAAAGGCTGGAACATCATCGAGGACTGGAGGCTGGAGGAATCGGCGGCGAGGGCGCTCTCATGGGTTGCGGAGTTGCCGGCAACGAGAGGTGAGCCGGGAGAGGAAGGGGCGGTTTGCGCGTCGATTTGCTTGTCTGGGAGCGGGAGATCGCGGGCGGGAATGTCGCGGACTTCGAGCATCTGCTCGATGGGCGTGATGCCGGCAATGGGTTCCTTGGTGAATTGGCCGATGCGGTAAGAGAGCGAGCCGGCCAGCTTGCCATCGATGTAGACGGGGCTGCCGCTCATGCCTTCGACGACGCCGGTGTATTCCGGTTTGTCGCCGTGAAGCTGAGCGAGGATGAGGTCCTGGCCGGGGCCGCGCGCGCCGCGCAGAACGCCAAGAATCTCGACCTGCATGGGTTCGGGGGTCGAGCCTTGAAAGACGGTCCAGGCGGTTCCAGTCATTCCCGGGCGAATCTGGCTGAGGGGAAAGAAGCCGGGATTGGCTGGGGGACCGGCGACGGGTTGAGGCGACGCAGAGGAAGGCGTGGCGGGGGATGGTGACGATTGGGCCGGCAAGAGGGCGGGCAAAGTTGCCGCCAGTGCGATGGCGGCGAAGAGGGCGAAGGTGGGAAAGGCTTTGGTTCCCTTCAGGCGAGTTTCCACGTCTATTAGAGTACGGCAAGGCGCCGGAGTGAGCAGAGCCGGCGGGGCTAGCGGAATCAGCAAGGCAGCGCCGCGGATCGCGTATGCTGGGGAGCACAAGGGGTTGCGATGACGAAGGTACACACGAAGGCACGAGGGATTGGCGGATTTTCTCTGGCGATTTTGTTTCTGGCACTTTCATTGGCGGCGGCAGCGGTGCCGGGTCGCGCGCAATACCAGAGCCAGCAACCGGCGGCGCAGCAGCAGCCTGACCAGCAAGCGCCGGAAGCGGGAGGTCCGAGCGGGGACAACGGCCCGATTGCCCTGCCAAAGAAGCCGGACAACTCCGACAACACGCCACCGCCGGCGCCGGCGCGGCCGGAGTTCAAGAACCCTGAAAACGCCCCCAACATGAGCCTGCGCGTGGAGGTTCCGGAGGTGACGGTGGACGTAGGGGTGCTGCTGGAAAAGACGCACCAGTTCGTGCCCGGACTGAAGCCCTCCAACTTCCGCGTTTATGAGGATGGGGTGGAGCAGAAGGTCGAAGGATTCAAGCGCACCGAGGCGCCGATCACAGTTTTGATCCTGATGGAGTACGCGGCGCGCGGCATGGCGTTCAGAATCGATGCACTGAATTCGGCGTGGGCGTTTACGGAGCAACTGCGGCCCCAGGACTACGTGGCCATGATGACTTTCGACCTGAATACGCACATTGTGAGCGATTTTACGCAGGACAAGAAGCAGATTATGGAAGGCATCAACGAGCTGGCGAACGAAGTGTGGATGCCGGCGGCGTTTCGGGAGACGGACATCTTCGATGCGCTGAACGAGGGGCTGGACCGGATGTCGCGCGTTGAAGGCCAGAAGTACATTCTGCTGGTTGCTTCTGGCGTGGACACCATGTCGAAGCTGGATCTGGACGAGATTTTGAAGCGGGTGAAGGCGACGCGCGACACGACGATCTTCACGATTTCGACGGGCGGATTCATCGAGACGATGCGCGGGGAAAGCATCACCTACCTGCAAGCCGAGAACCAGATGAAGACATTTTCCGATTTGACCGGCGGGATGCACTTCGAGCCGCGGTTTGCGGGCGAGCTGCCGGACGACATGAAGGCCATCAACGAGAACATCCGGGCCAAATACGAGCTGGTGTATCACCCGACGAACTCGAAACAGGACGGGACGTGGCGCAAGATCCATGTAGAGCTGGTGGACGATGAAGGCCAGCCGCTGCGCATGCAGGATGAAAAGCACAAGCCGCTGAAGTACGACGTGATTGCGCGGGACGGCTACCGCGCGCGGCAGGAAGTGGAGTAGTTAAACATCAGGTCCGTTTCGGAATGTGGTGCGAAATCGGGACTTGATGAAGCGCCTGTGACTCCTGTCACCCGGGCGCGAAGCCAGCAGCCCATAAGATGACGAGCGTGAGGCACGCAGCGATCGCGGCCGCATTGGAATTGCGGATGCGTGGGATGCGGAGCACGCAAATTTCTAATCCTGGAGACTGGAATGGGATTTGTTTCTGTTATGTGGTCTGTTTGGGGTTTGTCGTTCGTCTTTATGGCCGGCGTAAGCATTTTTGCCGCGAGAGTGGGACGCAATGAGGAGGCGCAGATTTTTCTAGCCGATTCGTCAAACCGAGTGAAGTCCGATCAGGACGCTATACAGGCTCAGGTCGGCAAGATCCGTCCCGTGAAGAGGGCCGCGCTGGCGATGGTAGGAATCATGACGGTAGTCGTGGCCGGTTACTATGTGCTGGACATCCTTCATCAGTTCGGAAGGTAGAACGTCGATTCGCGATGGGTTGCAGCCAGTGACGGGGCGGCGCGCTCCGTCACCGGGGCGAAAAACAGACATGACGAGGCCGGCGAGGCCCCTGAGGCTCGTATCCTGCGCCCGTTCTACCCGATCAGGTGGAGCTGGAGCAGGATATCGTGGACGTAGTAGGCGATGACAACGATGGTCATGCCCACGACGAGCCAGCGGGCGATGCGCACCATCGGTTCGACCTTGGCCACTTTGGAGGTGATAACTGCCTGCTCGGCCTGCTCATTCGAAAACGAATCATCGAGGAAGATTTGGTCCTCTTCGTTCTTGGTCAGGCTGGAGCGATAGATGTACAGGGCGGCCATAAACACGACGAATACCGACCAGATGATCCACATCACGACTGGGACAAGAGTCATACTGCACCTCAGAACAAAATCCGGTCCCAGAAACTGCGGGGTCGTAGGGAATTGCGGTCTCGCGGCCAGAGGGGCCCCATATCGTTGATCATCATAGCTCCGATGAGGTGAAAAAGTGAACCGCCTTGACGGATGGGGCGGAAAACGGGCGTTTTGGAGGGGAGGGAGGCTTTACCTTGCGTCCATGCGGGCGGGGGTGCATCTAATGGGATGGGTACCCAAAGCAGGGCTTGTGCAAGGTTCCGCCGAAAGGTACAGTACGTAGAGAGAGCGAATGCTCTAAGTCACCGAGGGAGAGTTTATGGCCACGACAACAGTAACCCCAGCTGAGGAAACCGTTAAGAAAGCGCCACTTGTGTTGACGCCGCAGGCGATCGCCAAAGTGCGCGAGATCATGGCCACCCAGGACCCGCTCCCGGCCGGACTGCGCATTGGCGTGGTCGGCGGAGGCTGCTCCGGGTTCCAGTATTCGATGGCCTTTGAGAACCAGGCTGGGATGATGGATAAGGTCTTCAATTTCGAAGACTTAAAGGTCTTTGTGGACGCGACCTCGCTGATGTACCTGAATGGCTGCACCGTGGACTACGTGGAGACGCTGGAAGCGGCCGGATTCAAGTTTGACAACCCCCAGGTGAAGTCGACCTGCGGATGCGGATCGTCGTTCCAGGTGTAAGGAGCAGGGACCAAGGGACCAAGAAGGCAAAAGACAAAGGCTCGCCGGAAACGGCGGGCCTTTTGGTTTTGGGGGCGTTATGCGTTTTGGGGTTGAATGCCCGGGCTGGACTACTGAGGGGTGGTTTCCGGGGGCATGGTGCTTGAGCCAGTGCTCGGGCCCGAGCCGAAGGTGGAATTCGAGTTGCCGAACGTGGAATTGCCAAAGGGGGAGCTGCCAACAGGAGTGGTGGTGCTCGATGCGGGTTGGCCGACCAGGCCGGTGTTGCCGCCGCCAACGGTTTGCATGTCGGAGAGCGGGTCGTAGGTAAACTCCCACTCGTTGTAGTGATTCTTCTTCTTGTAAACGAGAATCGACTGCTTGGGGCTGGCGGGCTCAAAGCCGATGATGCCTGCGCCGCCAAAGGTTGGGGCGCTGGAGCCGGAGGTTGAGCCGGTTGAGCCTATCCCGCCTGTGGAAGTGCCGCCGGTGGATGCTGCACCGCCCGAGGAGCTTCCAGAAGTGTCGGGCGAGTTGCCAGAGCTGCCGGTTGATCCGTTTGCGCCTGTCGAGGAAGATTGATCGCTGCTAGTGTCGCTAAAGAGTGAGTTGGAACCTGACGAGCTGTTGGTGGAGAAGCCGCTGCCAGGAGTATTCGTTCCCTGCAAGCCGCCAACGCCGCCTGGGCCGATGCCGGCGAGGGTGGACGCATTGCCGGCCAGGGGCTGGCCGAAGAAGCCCATGGCGGTTGGGGTTTTGTTCTGGCCGAAGGCGATGGGCTTCCAGTCGTCCTGGCCGGTCATGGGATCGATGTATTTCTTGCGCAGGAAGCGGATGTCGTTGGTGTTGACGAGGGCTTCGACGTTGGGAGGATAGGCGTGGAACTTGCGGTAGTAGAGCTGAATGGCGCGGCGGTATTGCATGCCGCGATGAAAGGTTTCGAGGTCGCGGTCGCGCTGAATGGAGCGGGCGACTTTGGGCGCGGCAACAGCCAGCGAGATGACGAGGAGCGCGACCAGGAAGATGGCGATGAGCATGACATAACCCTGCTCGGACGCGGGAATGGATTTGAGGGAGCGATGTGAAGCGTTCGATGGGACGCATTCTTTCCGCGACCTTTCTTGGAAAGACCGCGGAAAAGATGGGGTACCAGGAAAAGACTGAAGCGCGCTGCGAATTGGAGAAGAAGGAATCATGGGGAGATTCAGAGTTTTGAAATATCCGTTGTCATTGCGATGAAATATCGATGGTTTGCATGTTGTTGTAGGCGAGGTCAGTGACTTCGACGTTGAGGGGGCGAATGACGCCGATCTTGTAGCGATGATCGACGATGTCGCCGGTTCTAGCCATGAAAATGTCGTCCCCGTGCATGAAGAAGGCCTTCAGCTGCTTATGTTCGTCCTGCGAGTAGCCGAAGTAGCGGAGATCGATGGCCGGCGGCTTGGGCGGCGGAGGTGGCGTATTTTGTGCGACCGGGAGTGCACCGTTAGGACGCCCCGGCGCGATGGCCTGAGGAATGGGGATGGGAGCGGACTCGGCGGAGAAGATGTTGCGGCCGGAGCCGGAGTATTCGACATCTTCGCTCTGGGCCAGCTTGTCGAAATGCAGCGAGGGGTCGATGCCGGCGTTCGAGAGCCGCTGGGCTTCGTTGCCAGCAGCGGGCGCGGTCGCGGACGGTGCGCCTGACGGAGCGGGAGGGTTTTGGAGCGTGGGCGCCACCGGCGCAGAACCAGAGTCGGTCGGCGAGGGCGACCCGAAGAACATGTGAAAGACCCAGACGCCGCAAATCACCAGGACGACCCCGAGGATGCTGGCCAGAATGACCTGACGCTTGTTTTCGGTGCCGAGAGCGAGAGCCATGGCTATTCGCCCTCCTTGCCAGCGGGAGGAGCGCCGGGAGATTCGTCGCCGGAGGATGGAGCCATAGGCAGACCACTGGCCTCAGCGTCGGCGGGGCGCAGCCAGGTGGAGACGCGAATGCGAAGGTTAACCAGGCCGCCCTGCTGGCCGGTGAGCGACATAGCGCGAATGATGAAGAAGATCCGATCGCGCTCCAGCGAGTTGATGAAACGCATGATGGCGGGATAGTCGCCACTGATGCCCGCGTCCATGGAAATTTCAGTGAGTTCGGAGCCCGGCTTTTCCTGGGCGTACCCCACGCGCGACAGGCGGACGCCAGATGTGACGGCCAATTCGCCGATGCGGCTGGAGATGACGGAGTAGTCGGCGGGGATGCGCTTTTCGTAGAAGGCGTCGATCTGCTGGCGCGTTTTCTGGACCCGCTGGTCGAGGCCGTGGAGAGGCGCGGTCTGAATTTCGAGAGCCTTCAATTGAAGCTGTTTGCCGGCGAGGACCTCACTGGAGCGGCTGTTCATCGCGGCCCAATCGAATCCAAGGCGAACGGCTAGGAAGACGGCGAGAACGAGCAGAACCGCGACGCCTGCGAGGTGCCAGGTGAGGGGGGAGGACAACCGCTCGCGGAAGGTCGAGGAGGTTCCGTTGGCGCTCATTGCGGGCCTCCGTGCGCGGGCCCTGTGTAGGGCTGGCGGCCGTTTTCCTGCGGGATTGCTGGATTCGGGCGCAAGTGTTTGGGGTTGGCGATGCCGAGGGGAATCGACGACGGGGCTTGGTGCACGGGTCTCGCAGCCGCGTGTTCTTCCTCCAAGGTAGGCGGATTGTATTCCGCGAGCAGATCGAAGTCGAAGCGGTTGGAGAGGCTGATGGGCTCCTGGCGCTGCAAGGGGTTGTTGCTGGATTCGGCATTTTCGCCAACGATGCGGGGCAGAAGGAATCGGCGGGATTTCTCGAGGTTGGCGACGAGGTCGTCAGCTTTGTCGCGGGGACCGACCACACGAACATGGACGGTGATGTGCCCGTCAGGGGCCCGGATGGGCTCAATGGAGGTGACCTGGACGCCGGCGGGAAGAACGGTCTCCATGGCTTCCATGGCGAGGGTCCAGGAAAAAGCCTTTTCGTCGAAGAGCTGATTGAGAGCTTCGGCCTGGGTGAGCACTCGGGCATTCTCGGGGCGGCGCATCATAACGACGGCCGCGGATCGCTCGGATTCGACTCGGGCGATCCGGCCGTCGAGCGAGTGCTCGAGAGCGCGGGCCGCGGCGGCCTGGCGGTCGAAGAGATGAAGGCCCAGAAGGAAGAGGAGACAGAGCGCGGCGAGCGCGGCCATGCCGATGCGCAGGCGCTTGAGCGCGGGGCCGAGGTTGGCGTAAGGGCGAGAAGCGAGATTGAGAGTGATGCGCATGCGCTAACTCGCTCCGGCCAGCGCACCCGCGACGCCGGCAAAACAGGTTTGAGGAAGCGCGGTCATGACGCCTTCGCCGGGATGCGACACCCATTCGACAACGGAGAGTTCGGGATCGCCGATGGAGGCCGCGAATTCGGCGATGTCCTGAATTCCCGCGTAATAGAGGGTACGGGGGCGTGAGCCGAGCTTGTCTTCAAAGTAGGCGGAGGCGACGGCGATGCTGCGCTGAATTTCAGCGACACGGTGCGCGGAATCCTGGGGAAGGTCGAGCGTGCGATAGAGGAGAAGCTCCTGACCATTGGCGATGGTGGTGGTGATGGCTTGCGCGCTGAGGTTTGCGGCCATGATAGCTTCCATGGATTCGAAGGACTCGAGCGCGGCGAGCGAAGAGGAGAGAACAGCACCGGGCTCATAACCTGCGGAGCGAACGGCGGCCTCGAATTCGGCGAGGATGGGACCGGGGACGACGGCGGCGAGAACTTCCCATTCGGATTCGGACTGCGACAACACTTGATAACTGACGCCGGCGTGCTCGACGTCGAAGGGGACCATCTTGCGCAGGCGGAAGCGCACGACGGGGATGGCTTCAGAAGGTTTGGCGGGAAGGGAATCGAAGTCGAGGACGAAGACGCGGACGAGCGTGTCGGGAAGGACGACCGTGACGGCGCGCGTGCGGGGCGAGATTTCATCGAGGGCGGAGCGAATGGCGGCGGTGACGGTCTCGGGCGCACGCAAGTTGGGCTCTTCGATGCCGGGAACGAGCGCGCCGGGGGGAAGTGGAACGAAGGCGTAGACGTTGCCTTGCGCCGGCTCGGATGCGCCGCGACGGGATCGCGCGGCGGGGCGCGCAGCGGCAAGCACGCCTTCAGGCGCGATCTCAATGGCGGCGGGTGGACGACCTGCAGTCTGAGCGGCGCTGCGAATTTTGCTGAACATCTGGGTCACTAGCGTGAAGCCTCAATAAATGTAACCTTGTTGATCTCTTTGAGGGTAGTGATGCCGCGGCGGACGCGCTCGATGGCCGACTCGCGGAGAAAGCTCATGCCTTCCTTTTGCGCCTGCCTGCGAATCTCGGAGGTGGGCTTCTTGGCGAGGATGATCTCGCGGATGGTGTCGGTGAGGTCGAGCAGTTCGTGGATGGCAGTGCGGCCACGGTAGCCGGTGCCGCCGCACTCCATGCAGCCTGAGCCTTCCCGGAAGTCGAAATCGCGCCACTCGGCGGGATCCATGCCGCTGGCGAGCAGAATTTCATCGTTGTAATGCACGGTGTGGCCGCAGTACTCGCAGACGGTGCGCACCAGGCGCTGAGCGAGGATGCAGTTGAGCGCGGAGACGAAGTTGTAGGCTTCGACGCCCATGTTGAGGAAGCGGCCGAGGACGTCGACCACGTTGTTGGCGTGGACGGTGGTGAAGACAAGGTGGCCGGTGAGCGCGGAGTTGATGGCGATCTGCGCGGTCTCCTGGTCGCGAATCTCGCCGACGAGGATTTTGTCAGGGTCGTGGCGGAGGATGGAGCGCAGGCCGCGCGCGAAGGTGAGACCTTTCTTTTCGTTGACGGGAATCTGCGTGATGCCGCGAATCTGGTACTCGACCGGGTCCTCGATAGTGATGATCTTGTCTTCGTCGCTCTTGATCTCATTGAGCGCGGCGTAGAGGGTGGTGGTTTTGCCGGACCCGGTGGGGCCGGTGACCAGCACCATGCCGTAAGGCTCGCGGATGTAGCGGCGGAAGCGGCGGAGGTCTTCTTCAGCGAAGCCCACGACGTCGAGGGTGAGGTTCTTGAACTTCTCGCTCATCGACTCTTTGTCGAGAACGCGAAGGACGGCGTTTTCGCCGTAAATCGTGGGCATGATGGAGACGCGGAAGTCGATGAGGCGATTTTTGTAGCGCACGCGGAAGCGTCCGTCCTGAGGGACGCGCTTCTCGGCGATATCGAGCTCGCTCATGATCTTGATGCGGCCGAGGATGGTGCCGTGGTGCTCGCGGGCAATGGGCGCCATGGCTTCCTGGAGCACGCCGTCGATGCGGTACTTGACGTGAACGGAGTCGTCGTAGCTTTCGATGTGAATGTCGGAGGCGCGGCGCTCGAGAGCGGTGAAGATGGTGGTGTCGACGAGACGGATGATGGGACTGATGTCTTCCGCGTCGCTGGTGAGCTTTTCGATGGAGATGTTCTCATCGGAATTTTCGTCGCCGGTGAGTACGTCGAAGGTGAGGCCCTCACTGGCTTCGTCGAGCACGCGCTGCGACTGCTCGGTTTTCTTGAGGAGATCGGTGATCTGCGAAAGCGTGGCCACACGCGCGGTGATGCGCGATCCAAGGAGCCCGGCGATCTCATCGAGGACCATAAGGCGCGAGGGGTCGCTGACGGCGATGATCAGCGTGTCGGGGGTCAGCTCAATGGGGACGAAGTTGTAGCGGAACATGAGCTCGACGGGGACGGTGCGCAGGAGCTCGTGCTGGATTTTGAAATTCTTGAGGTCGACGAACTCGGCGTGATAGCGGCGAGCGAGGGCTTCGGCGTTGGCACGCTCATCGACGCGCAGATCGGGGCTGCCGGGAGCGGGAAGCGTGACGACGTTGTTATCAGCCATGGTGACAACCCTCCTGATCGTGCAGCTACATCCCGGTGGACTGCCCAAGCGAAAAGATGGGCAGGTAGAGCGAGATGAGAATAAAGACGACGACACAGCCCATGACGATAAGAATGGCGGGCTCAATGAGCGCCAGCGCCGCGGCGAGCGCGGTGGCCACGTCATCCTCAAAGAATTCGGAAACGGAGTTGAGCATTTGCGGCAGCGCGCCGGTCTGCTCGCCGACGGCGATCATCTCCGAAGCGAGACTGGGGAAGACGCCGGTTTTGATGAGCGAGTCGGCGAGGCTCTTGCCCTCGCTCACCGTGGTGATGGATGACTCAACGGCCTTGGAGACGCGGCGCGAGGAGATGGAGCGCGAAGCGGTTTCAAGCGACGGCACCAGCGGCAGGCCGCCGGTGAGCAGCGTGGAGAGCGTGCGCGCGAAGAGAGCCACCTGGTATTTGAGCCAGATTTTGCCGAAGACCGGCATCTTGACACGGACGCCATCGACAAAGTCGCGGCCGCCTTCGGTGAGGGCGAAGCGATAAAAGGCGAAGGCTGCAATGACCGCGCCCAGCGCGAGCCAGATGAAGTAGTGCTGCATCCACTGGCCGAAGTGCAGCAGGTCGACGGTGAGCGCCGGGAGCTTGCTGCCGAGCTGGTCATAGAGCTTGGCGAACTGCGGAATGACGACGGTGAACATGAAGATGAGCAGGCTAAAAACGAGAACGAGCAGCACGCTGGGATAAATGAGGGCCCCGACGAGTTTTTTGCGCAGGGCGAGGGCGACTTTCTGGAAGCTGACGTAGCGATCGAGGACTTCGGGGAGATTGCCGGAGCGCTCGCCGGCGAGCAGCGTGGTGGTGTACATGACGGGGATGCCGCTCTGCGCTTCGAAAGCAGCAGAGAGCGCCTCGCCACGCTTGACGCGGCTGGCAACATCGTCCAACTGGCTGGAGAACGCGGCTTGTTTCTGGATCTTGCCGAGCATTTGAATGGAGCCGAGGATGGGCAGGCCGGCGCGGATGAGGGTGAGGAACTGCTGATTGAAGATGAGGAAGGGCTCGAGCTTGACCTTGCGCCGGGAAAGGCCCAGGCTGCCGCGCGCGCGGATAGAAAAGACGTGGTAGCCGGCATGGGAGAAGCGGGCGCGCAACTCTTCGGCCGTAGCCGCGGATTGAACCTGCTCCTGCACGTGGCCACGCTCATCGGCCAACTTGATGACGAACTCTGCCATGGTCGCGTTCGCCCGGCCGCACGCTTCAGGCGCAGCCGGAAATCCTCGAAAGAATGCTCCAAGTCAAGGGTAACAGTCTTAACTGCAAGATAGACGAGAAAGGGAGGCGCAGCGCTCAGGGATCGCCGGGGCGGCGAGCGCCATGTGGTGGTGGAGAATCGTGTTGAGCGCGGTTGCGTGATTCAGCTACTGAACGCCGCAATAGCCCTTGTACTGCAAGGGCCGGGTGGTCAGCGTAAAGGCGGCCGGCTGCGCCGTGCCTCCGCCTGTCCCGGTGACGGTCACGGTTGAGTTTCCGACGTAGGTGGAATTGCTGTACGCGGCGGTGAGTGTCAGCGTTGAGCTGCCCGGTGCGGTGAGGGTGGCTGGCGAGAACTGCGCGGTGACCCCGGCGGGCAAGCCGCTCGCCGACAGACCCACCGTTCCGCTGAATCCATCAAGCGCGGTTGCGGCGATGGTATAGCTCATCGAATGGCCCAAGGACAAAGCTGTTTGAGATGGATTGTTGTTGGTAGCCGCGATGCTGAGGCCCGGAAGCTGAATGGTGATCGGCGTCGCGCAAATGCTTGTCTTCGCAGTCATGCACACGTTCAGCGTGACAGAGGCCGCCGTCGCGATGGGGTTCGGAGCGAAGTAGGTGTTCGGGCCGCTTGTCCCGGAAGCGGGAGAGCCCTGCTGGGTTATGGTTGTGGTGGCCGAACTCATCGTCCCGGGCGCAGCGCCTGAAGGGCTCGCCGTCAGGGTCCACGTAAGCCCGGTGGCTGTGCCCTCATTCTGGATAGATGCGGAAAACGGTTGAGTCTGTCCCGCCGTCATCGGGCCATTCAGCGTCGCGGGATTGAGCGTGATGGCAGTCGCCGGAATGCTGAAGTTGGTTGTGGCGCAGACGGTGGGCGCCACCGACGCGCAGCCCTGCACGGTTGCATTCTGCGCCGGATAGCCGATCAGCGCGGTGTCCGTGAAGACGGTTGAAGCCGCATTCGTCGTATTCGAAAGCGAGCCTAGCCCGACTCCATTTGTGATCGAGAAGTTGGCCAACTGCGGATTGGACACGTTGCTCGCACAGGCCGCGCCATTGCTCGTCTTGCAGGTAACGACGGGCGTGATCGTTGATGAAGACCCATACGTCACGGAAGAGGTGCTTGGCAGGAGGCTGATGTTGTATGTGTAGGCGATGGGCACGACGTTGATTGCGCTTGACGTTGCTGAGCTATTCAGCCCGTCGGTCGTGACGCTCACTGTGACGTTTATCGTCGGCGACGCCCCAACATTCGCAAGATTGGGCGGGATCGTAACGCTGGGACAGCTGATCGCTGTGTTGCTGGTAGCTGTGCACGGGGAATTGATTGTGATCGCGCCCCAACTTGGGTTGGTAAAGGTCACGCTGGGGGTGCTACCGGCCGTGCCGAATCCGGCCCCGACGATGTTGACCGCAACCGTTGTGTAAGCCGTCAGCGAGGCCGGGACGTTGGTGATGCTGACCGGCTGGACAAGTTGTATAGTCGCTTCGTTGGCGATCGGCGGGCTTGAGCCTTGAATCGTTCCGGTGATCGTGTCGGGCACAACGTTGGAGCTCAATGTTTGAAACGCGCTCAGGGTTGGCCCCGGCGCCTGATACGTCGCGCTCGTGCCGGACGGCGCTCCGACGGTTCCGTAGACAGCCGTGAAGGCGATCGAGGCGTCGCTCGGTCCGTTGGTCACGTATCCGCTCAAATAAGATACTGACTGACTATTTGCTAAAAGCACGCCAGGGCTCGGTGGATTCAGCGTGACCGTTTCCGCGAGCAGGTCTATCGTTATGTTTTCGAACACGGGCGTTGCCGTCAGGTTCTGAACGCACCCCTGCAAAACAGCGGTCGTGTTGGTGGGGTCGATCTGCGGCGGGGCCGTGTAAATGTAGTCCTGGTCCGACGACCCGGACGGCGCTCCGCTTCCGGGGGCCGGTTTTCCCTGGGTGCCGCTGCTCAAGGTCCATTGGTAGAACGGGAGGAAGTCTGCGGTGTTGCTTGCGCCTGCCGTGAATGTGACCTGCTGCCCCGCTTCTAGAGCGTAGTAGCCCGGCGAAATGTCGATCGCAAGGGCGTCGACATAAAAGGTTCCAAAGGCACCGGTGCTCGAGTCTCCGGAGTACGCGTACTCCAGCCCCTCGTAACTGGCTACATAATCCTCTCCATCGTAATTGCCCTCGCACTCGCCCCCGTTTAATGGGCAGTCTACCGGGTCGCCGGCGTACGCTGTATATCCCCAGGGGTCGTCGTAAGGGTACCCGTCAAAGCAGTCTCCGTAATCGGAATTGCACGGCCACATCAGCAGGGAGTAGCTCGCCCAATAGTCCCAGGTCCCGGACGATGTCACGGGCAGGGTGAAGGTCACGCTATTTCCGCCAAAGAAGGGGCCCAAATCCTGCCAGTTATATTGCCCGTTGGGGTCGTTCAGTTGGCACCCGTGCAGCGAGGAACTGCCGATGCTGACGCCGGCATAGTCCTGACCTTCTTGGTATGGATTATTGTCGTCAGGGTCGGACCAGTCGCCGTATGCGTAGCACAAGATCTTGATTGCCAGATGCCCATTATCGTCGAGCGTCTCAGTCTCATCGGTTTCCGCATAGGCCTGGGCAGAGGCCTTTTGGGTGCAAAGCAATAAGCTAAGTCCTGCGAAAAGAATCAGCAGAAATCGCTTCATCGCGGCTTCTCCGTCGACCCCGCTGCATCTGAAGGCCCAACCTGTCCGGCACCCTGGATAGGTTGCCCCTGGCGGGAAAGCACCCGCGCGTTATCGAGAAAATGCCGCGAGTACCCGTCTAGCCGGCTGAACGACCTCGACCCCAAAGCTGTTAGCAAATCCGCCATTGCCTTTGGAAAGAGAGTCTTGAGCGCATCGCAGGACGGCACATGGGAATATTCCTCCCCGGTGGCGTGCTCCGCATCGAAGGTCGGCTTCATTGCCAGGAGGTCCGCGCGGCACTTCGCGTTGAGGGTGACCTGGTCCTGCCTGTATTGCGCTGCGATCTTCTTCACAATTTCCGCTTCTTCGGGCGTCAGCCCAGACTTTCTGGCAAAATCCCGCCTCCAGGAAGCAGCCTCGTCGGGGCGGCCCGCCGCATCCTCGCGCCGTGCCATGTCCTCGTCCGCCCCGATGCTTCCGAATAGCAACGAATACCTCTTCTCCTCGTCAATTCGCGCAGCGCGCTCCGGGGTCATCGGCGGAATCGCGTGGTGCCTGCCGGTGGCTATACTTGCCGGCGGGCTGCTGCACGGTTCCCCGCCGCACGTCAGTGTGGCGCACGGCGGATTGTCACACGCCGCGGCGCCAGTGCCCGATCCGCTCTGCCCAGTGGGTGCCTGCCCGTGGACGCAAGGCGAGATTGAGCCTCCGATGCCAAAGCCGACGATCAGGGCAAGCGACAGATTCCAAATTGAAGATTTCATCGAATTCCTCCCATTTGCACTGCGGTTCTACTGCAATGTAACCAGGACCATGATCGTCCCGGTGCCGGAATCGCGCGAGCCGAGCGCCTTGCCGATGACCGCGCCGAGCATCCGGCTGCGGTCGGTGCCCTTCATGGCGTATCCCGGCGTCGAAGACGCGACCAGCAGGTCGCCAACCTTGATGGGGCCATTCTCCGCGCTGACCTTAGCCGGAACCCGGCCCACCATGGCCATGGGAATCTCGTCGGCGCTTGCCTTGTCGCTGGCCGGATGCAGCCTGCCGACAAAACCCGGCTTGGTCGAATAAATGCCCGCCACGAGGGTGGAATACGCTTCATTTGATTTGAGGAATTTGCCCGGAGCGTTGGGATCGATGACCAGGAGATCGCCGGGCTCATACTTCGATTTCTCGCCGGTGACACCGACTGACTCGGCAAAGTCGGCGCCGCAATTGGCGGGAATGAATGCGGTTGTCTGCGTGGTGCCATCTTGGAAGGTGATCGAACCATTGCTGCCGGAGGTCAGCTTGACGCTGCCGTTGACTTCCAACGCCGCTCCGGGACTGGTCGTGCCGATGCCAACCTGGCCGTTCTGCGCAAGCGTCATAGCGTAGGTCCCTATATAGCTATTCCAGAGCATGAAATTGCCGCTTGAAAGTGCGCCGACATGCCAGAACGCTCCTCCTCCAGCGGAATAATCAATGCTCGCTTCGCTGCCAGTTGACGCTATTCCCATCGACGAATTCGCGCTTGTTGCGGAGTCGATCTCGAGCGGAAACCATGGGTTTGTCGTGCCAATCCCGACATTACCGGGGGATTGGACCACGAGAGCATCAACTGAGTTTGTGCCGAGGGCTCCATTACCGCCGGTCTTATAAACATCGAACAGCAATCCTTTGTTGTAGCTCGCTGCTATCCCGTTAATCGTGTCTCCAAAAAGCAACCTCGAGACTGAGCCCGGGACCCAGGTGCTCGGCTGGACGCGCAGGTCTCCGCCGGTAATATCCAGAGAGAACTGTGGGCTCGTCGTCCCAATCCCGACGTTACCGCTTGCTGGGAACGTGTTTGTCTGCGCTGCCGCACTCGTCGCCGTCAGGGCCAGAACCAACCAGGCCAGATTCATTTGCTTCTTCATCGTTCCGATTCCTTTCGTGCCCGTCCCCTTATTCGTCCGCCTCGAAGGCAGAGCGAGCCTCCTCTGTGATCATCGGCGCAATGGAGGCAAAAATTCGCGCCCAGTTCGGCCGCATGGAAGGTGCATAGGCGGTGCCGCCGGTTCAAAGCGTGTGAAGTTGTGGGTGCTGATTCGCGAAAACTATACGCTGAATTCGTGCGGAGTCAAGTTACTTTTGGCCCTATTCCGACCGATTGCTGGGTCGCTGAAACCGGCAGCATTTACCGATGGGTAATCGTCAGGTTACTTGATCAGGAATCGGTGTGAAGTGGGTCAAGCGACGTGCGAGCGACTGGTTGGCCTGTATCCTAATTGCACTTCGTCTTGCGGTAGCCGACGGGGTGCAGGGGATTGGTGCGGACGATGGATTGGGCGATCAGGGGAGAGCCGATTGCGAATGGAGCCGGTGCGAGGTCCGATCGTGGGCTGCGCTCGATCTGGTTGGCTGGATTGATTCCGCTGCTGGCGGTTGGCGCGGCGCTGATTCCGACGGTCCTGATTCCGGCGCTGCGTGGGCGACTGTACGCTGCGGTGGTTACGCCGTATCCCCACGACCTGGCGCAGGTGAACTTTGCGGTTGCCGGGGACGTGATTCCGCATGAGGCAGTAAAGCAGGCGGCTGTCGCTGCTGCAGATGGCGAGCAGGGATGGGCAGCGCTGTTCGGCGACGTGGCGGACGTGTTTGAGGGGACGGATTTTGGATTTGTGAACCTGGAGACGCCGGTGGCGCCGGAAAACTCGCACGGGACGAAGGCGTTTCTGTTTGACGCGCCGGTGGCGCTGCCCGAGGCTCTGAAGGCGAGCGGGATCAAGATTGTGTCGTTCGCGAACAACCATGTGATGGACCAGGGGTGGGCCGGTTTCACGGAAAGCCGCGAGCACCTGAATGAAGTGGGGCTGCTGTTCGCGGGAACATCGGACAATGTGGCGACAGCGTGGCAGCCGGTGATCACGGAAGCGAACGGAATCAAAGTCGGCTGGCTGGGGATGACGCGGTGGCTGAACGGGAACAGGAATCCGGTCAAGGACGACCAGCCGCATGTGAATTTTTATCCTTATCCGGGCGAATCGAACGGCGCGCCGGGAGCGGATGAGGCAACGGTTCTGGCGGCGGTAAAGGCGGCGCGAGCGGAGTGCGATCTGCTGGTGGTGAGCGTGCATTGGGGAATCGAGTACGCGACGGCACCGCGGCCGGAAGATGTGGACCTGGCACACAAGATGCTGGAGGCGGGAGCGACGGTGATTGTGGGTGGGCATCCGCACGTGCTGCAGCCGATTGAAACCTACCGGACGCAGGATGGACGCAACACGGTGATCTTTTATTCGATGGGGAATTTTCTGTCGAACCAGTCGCGCAGCTACGTGGAAGGGCTCAATCCGGACTCGAATAGCGAGCCGAGAGATGAGATGATCGGATTGTTTTCCGCGGTGAAAAGAGACTACGGGCCGGCGGGTGTGCGCGTGGAGCTTGGACATGTGGGAGTTCTGCCGGTGTGGGAGGACAACAATCGAAACGAGCTGGCGTCGGGAATCGAAAAGAAACCCGTGATCAAGCCAGTGCTGATCGATCGCGAGATTCCGGCGTTGGAGGCGCGGCTGGATGCGCTGAATAGTGCTGCGGGTTTGAGCACGACGAATGCCGCTGCGCCGGTGGGCGGGCCGAATGCGGAGGTCGAGCCGGGCGCAAATGCCGCAACGCCGGGACAGGGGAGTGGGCTGACGGCGGACCAGAAGGAAGAATTCATTGATGTCACGAAGCGGCTGAAGCTCTTGATGGACCGGCGGGCGCAAATTCTGGCGCGGGTGGGCGACGACTACGTGGTGGCGCCGCCGAAGCTCCCCGCGAAACCGTGACGGGCGGCGAAGATGCAGATGCCGGAATCGGAAAACCTGCGGGAGCAGAAACGAGGGACGGGCGTCTTCGCGTGGATCCTCGGGCTGCTGATGCTTCCTTTTCTGTTCGTTGGCGCGTGTTTTGCGGCGCCTTATGTCCTTTTATCGCGATGGCGGCAGCAACAACGTGAGGATGCGCTCAAGTCGCTGATGAAATCGCGAGGAAGGTTCATGGCGTGGGCGGAGTTCGCGCGAGCGATGCGGGAATCCGGAGGCACCTGCATCGAGGAGCGATTTTCGGCGAAAGGCCCGGTCCGCTTCTGGTGGACGCCGGAGAATGTCTACGGCGAATCGCCGCACGAGATCATTGACTGGTTTACGATGCGCAAGGGCGGCCGGTATGTGCCATTTGTTTTGTGGTGCCGCGAGCGCTACACCCGGGCGGACGGGGGCAGCGCAGTTCTGGTGGAGACATGGGGAGTGTCGAAGAAGGAGATCTACGCATTATGGGCGGAATGCCGGCCGGAGTCACAAAAGGCGCGATGGATTGAGGTGGCGCCACCGGAGATCTTGCCCAGGCGCACCGGTCAGTAACCGTTGGCGACGAGCCAGGCTGCAGTGAGGTCGAATTCCGGTTTTTTCGCGGACTGCATCTGCATGGCGGCAAGCTTGACCAACACATCAGCCTCAATGTTTACGGGCGCGCCCACGGCGAGCGTGTGGAGATTGGTGCGCCAGTAAGTGAGGGGCAGGATGGCAATGCTGATCTCTTCGCCGTCGAAGCCGGCGATGGTGAGGCTGATACCTTCGACCGCGACGGAGCCTTTGTGGACCATCCAGGGACGAACGTTCGCGGGGACGCGGACCTTGAGGGTCCAGTCGGTTGTCTCACGGTGGAATTGCGGGCTTGATGCGGGGATGACGGGGTCGAGCGCGGTGAGGACGCCTGTGCCGTCGACGTGGCCCTGAACGATGTGGCCGCCCAGGGGGCTGCCGGCGGCGGTGGGCAGCTCGAGATTGACGTTGGCGCCGGGAGCGAGAGAGCCGAGCGAGGTGCGGTCGAGGGTTTCCTGCGCGAGGTCGGCGTGGAAATAGGTGGGATCGGGATCGAGGGCCGTTAGGCAGACACCGGAGACACCGAGCGAGTCGCCTTCGCGAAGACGAGAGGCGATGCCGGGAGCTTCGACCGTGATGCGGCGAACGCCGCCACGATCGGCGAGGCTGACGAGGGTTCCGGTCTGCTCAATGATGCCGGTGAACATGGATTGATTCTAGGGAACGAGGGACCAAGGGAACAAGGGACTGAGAGACCAGGGACTGAGGGACTAGGGACGTAGGGACTGTGGGGATGGTGGTGCGAGCGGTGTTGGCCGGGCGCGTCAGAACTTGATTGCGACGCCCTTCTCGCACATATCGCCGAAGAGCGAAAGAAGATTTGTGATGCCGAGCAGTTCGCGGACCTGTTTGCCGAGATTGATGAGCTCGATGCAGGAGCCAGCGGATTTGGCCGAGACGTAGAGGCGCACGAGAGTGCCTAGCCCCATGCTGTCGACCGAAGTGAGGTCAGTGAGATCGAGGATGATGCGCTTGTGATCGGGGATAAGGGGATGGACCTTGGCGTAAAGGGCGCTGCAGGCTCCGGCGTAGAGGCGGCCGTGGCAGTGGACGAGAGCCGTCGAGCCCTTGCTCTTGATTTCGAGGGTGAGAGAGTGCGAAGCCGCTACCTGGGGCATTGAAGTTTTCCTTGACAGGGAATACGAAGGGAGAAGCGCTGCGGTTGATTGTCTCATAGAGACAGGGGTCAGGTGTCAGGGATCAGGAACACAGGGATCTGGGACGAGTGACTCAACATCCAGTCCCCGCGATCGACTCAAACTCGCGATCGCGGGTATCATCCCACACGCCGAAACCTCACTGCCTGGTATGGGCGACCCGTGAGCTTAATCTTTGCGTTGCCTTCAAAGGTTCCGGAAATCGCGCTCGTTGTCATCTCCCAAGGATCGACGTACTCGGCGGTGAATTTTCCCTCGGGCAGCGGAAATTCATAAAAGATTGGCTGATGGAGATCGAAATAATAGATGCCCTCCTGCTTTTTAGTCCCGGTCGAATCGAGGCTCCAGGCGTTCAAGTAGTAGGGATCGGCCTGCGCTTTGAGCCCGGTACCCTTTGCATCTTTGCCCGCCGTGACGGCGGTCTCTTCCACCAGCTTTCGCAGGAAACTGATTCGCTCAGGGCTGCTGCCATGGAGTTTGCCTCCGTGAGACCACCAGATGACCGGCGTGCTGTTTTCATCCAGAGACGACAGAGGCAAGTCTGCGTCAAAATATGTCTCTCCGTGAGTTACGTAGCAGCCAGCAATGACACCGAGCCAGAAGCGGCGCGCCATCTCCGGGCCGGAAAGATTCCCCCAGCGGCTGTTGAGGTTTCCCTCATACTGCACCTCGTCGAAGCAGATTGGCTTACGCCACGCCTCCAGCCATTCGGGGGCAGAGTCGAATTTCGCGGTCTGCAGACTGGCGTGAGTCACCCACGGCAGAGCGTAGTCGTACATCGTGTTCGAGTAGTGAATCGAACGAAGGTGCGACACCGGGTCGTCCTGTTCCACGATATGGAAAAAGCGGTCGAAATCCTGACGCGATTTGGCCTTCATCAGGTCCCACTCGTTGGCCAGCGACCACCATATGTTTCGGTAGGCCGACATGCGCGCGAGTACATAGCGCAGATAGCGGTCGTCATCGGCGGCAGGCATGGTTGCGTAGCCCCAGCGGTCGTAGGGATGGAAGAGGATCAGGTCGGCTTCAATATCCATCTTGCGAAGCTCGGCGATGCAGTCCTCAATATGCGCGAAGTACGCCGGGTTCAGGCGCGTGAAGTCGCTCTTGCCCTCTGCATTGCACACGAAGGGATAGAGCGCCGGCTCATTGTGGTTGTATTCGTAACTCTTGGGAAAGATGCACATGCGGATTTTGGTGAACGGGGCTGAAGCGAGCGTCCGCACAGTTTCCTGCTGGACCGCCTCTGTCTGGTTCACCCAGGCGTAGCAGGTGGTACCGAAGGGGAAGAACGGCGTTCCGTCGGCATAGGCAAAGTGTTGGGTGTTGCAGACTCCGACCGGGCCATGTGCGCCGGGAAGAGCTGCTACGCAGGTGAAGGCGCCTGTCTTTCCGGAAAGCACAGCCGCATTGCTGATGGTGGTGTACGTCCACTCGCCGGTCGTGTCCGGCATGAAGCGGATCTTGTAGACGCCAGCTCCGTCGTAGAACCCATTCACCTTCACGGTCCGGTGCTCGAGGGTGAACGTCGCCGCAAGCTGAACATCGGTGAACGGATTTCCGCCGGATGGCCCCGTCAGAGCCAGCTCAAACACCTCCCAGCGCGGCACAGGCGCGTGCTTGTCTTCTGCTTTAGGAACTTGTTGAAATAGGTACCGTTCTGCATCGGGGCGAAGGTGTCGCCCGTCTAATGGGTATGCGTGGAGATGAGCGAGTTCAGGATGGGATGTTCAGCTATGTTTCATTGGAGCAGCGGGTACCTCAGGATCATCCGTTGCGCGCGGTTCGCAAGCTGACGGACACGGTGTTGGGGAGGTTGAGCGCGGAGTTCGATGCGTTGTATGCGGACTCGGGACGGCCTTCGATAGCGCCGGAGTACATTCTGCGGGCGCTGCTGTTGCAGGTGTTCTACTCCGTGCGTTCGGAGCGGCTGCTGGTCGAGCAAATCGACTACAACCTTCTGTTCCGCTGGTTTGTGGGTCTGGGCATGGACGATGCGATGTGGAACCACGCGGTGTTTTCGAAGAACCGAGACCGGTTGCTGACCAGCGATGTGGCGCAGCAGTTCTTTGCGGAAGTGAACCAGCAGGCCAAGCGGTTCATGAGCGACGAGCACTTCACAGTGGACGGCACGCTGATCCAGGCGTGGGCCTCGCAGAAGAGCTTTCGCAGCAAGGACGGTTCCGATGACGGCGACGGGGGAGATTTTCATGGCCAGAAGCGTACGAATCAGACGCATGAATCGACCAGCGATTGGGATGCGCGGCTGTACAAGAAGAGCTACGGCAAGGAGTCGAAGTTGAGTTACCTGGGCCACGTGCTGGTGGAGAACCGCAACGGATTGATTGCCTCCGCGATGGTGACGCACGCCGATGGTCTGGCCGAGCGCGATGCTGCGCTCTTGATGCTGGCGCAAAAGCAAGAGGGCCGCTCGCGGCGCATCACAGTGGGCGCGGACAAGGCTTACGACAGCAAGGATTTCGTCAGCACGGTGCGGGAGTTGAACGTGACACCGCATGTAGCCAAGAACGACAAGGGCCGCAGCAGCAACCTGGACCGAAGGACCACACGGCAGCCTGGCTATGCCGTCAGCCTGAGCCGGCGATGGCTGATCGAGAAGGGCTTCGGTTGGCTTAAGCAAACCGGCCCGCTGCGCCAGGTCAAGCTGCGAGGCCTGGAAAAAGTGGACTGGCTATTCGTCTTCAGTTGCGCCGCACACAACCTGATCCGGCTGCCCAAACGGATGGCTCAACAACCAGGAAGGCTCATGGAGCAGCGTGCCTGAACGTCGCTTGCAGGTCTCGGGGATGCTTCCCTGAGACCTGCAAAGCCCCATAAACACTGGCCAGACCCGCAGTTCAAACAGATTTCAACCGGCTAGGGATCGAAATCACAAGAAAAGACGCTGCGATGCGGCGAATTTCAACAAGTTCCTAGGCCCCTCAGCCAGTGCGGCTGTAACGGTGGCGAGTGCAGCCAGCGAGCAGGCCGAGCCCATCTTCAACATCTCGCGACGATTGATTTCAGTCATAGTGAGGTTGCCCTCTCCGCGGATTTCGAATTGAGCTGGTCGATCGAGCGAATGAAGGCTCTTCAACCGGTCTCATAAATAACTCTGGAGCATAGCGCGTAAGCATGGGACCCAACAACAAGGCGTGTTCTCGCGGGGCGCGTCCATGTTGTGAGGTGGGGCAAGATGCGGAGCTTTCGCGGACTAATCGTTGGCGGGGGCTTCTTCAGGCGCGGGTGTGGCGGCAAAGGCGGGACTGCTGGTGAGAGCTCGATAAGCGAAGAAGAGTTTGGCTCGCCAGCGCAGGATCATGCCGAATGCAAGCAGATAAAAGAGAGCGCCAGTTTGCTCAAGCGAGAGGAAGCGGTCAAAAAAGCCGCGGGCGAGGTAGCGCGCGACGGCCAGCACGATCATGACGGCAAAAAACGCACTCGACCGCTTCATCATGATGACGCCGTTTTGAAGATGGAGGTCGGAGGTGAGCAGCAGCGGATAGGCGAAGATGACGGCGCCGATGAAGAATGCGCCGAGGCCCCAGGTCCATGGGACGCGAAAGGCAGGGACGATGAACATGCAGAAGCCTGTGGCCATGCCGAGGGGCGGCATCACGATCTTCTTGAGCGTCACGGCGCTGCGGCCCTCGCGAATGCGCCAGGTAAGCACGCCGGCGAGACCGACGAGCGACACTAGAGCCGTGATGAGGGGAGTGGAGTGCATGTGGATTTGTCTTTTCCGTTCTTGCTTTGCGTTAGGTTACGGGCAGGGCGGCTCCGATTCGGGGTTCAGGGGCCGGAGCCGAGCTTATCTGAATTATAGGACGCGAGATGGTGTGGTTGGTTTCACGGCTAGCGGCTCGAGCGGCGGACCTGACGAGATGGTTTGGCCTTCACGAGCCGAAGTCGCGATCGAATTGGCGCTCGAAGCGTTGGCGTGTGGTCGCGTTCTTTGGGTCCAGAAGCTCGGCTCGGTACCCTTCAAGATGTCCCTTCAGCACTCGTGGGAGTCGTTCTGGACTGATTGAGAGGACCTTTAGCCCAGGGGCATAGGCAAGCGCCTTTCCGCCGGGTGGCTGTCCGAGTCCTACCCCGCGAGCGGTCCTCGAATTGTGGTAAAGACCGCACCTGCCGCCCTTGTAAAGTGCACTAAGTAATTCGCTGCGTTCAGGTTCAGGAATTTTTCTTATCTGTGGGAAGACATCTTCAGCGCCGGCTCTGAAATTGGCGCCACTCCCGCCTGGCAGTCCCCGATACTTGCCTATTGTTTCAAAGTAGCTGAGACATATTTGGAGCACAGCGAATCCCGAGTGTTCAATGGATGGAAGTCTGGTCCCACCCCCAAGAGGGTCGCCGCCGTTTGCAATGAGGTCGGCTATGTGCAATTGCCAGCCCAGTGTCTGTTGGTAGAAGATGTCAATCTTCTTCTCGATCGTGAGCGGCCTTACCAAATCGCTATCGAGGTCCTTCCACGTAACTTTCATAGGCGCTCATCTTCCTTCTCAGACTGAAAAGTCGGCTCATAGTCCTGGCGCTCATGTTGTGACTTCACCGTAATCGATGGGCCTCTCCTTCGGCCACGGGTCGAGGAGGAGCGAGCTGAGGCCGAGGTCGTCGCCGTAGCGTTCCACTTCGACCTCGGACATGGGTACGAAGTTCGGCAAACCTTTGAAGGCTGGAACGGCGTCGGAGCCCATGATCTGCGGCGAGATGAAGAGATGCAGACGGTCGACGAGGCCGGCGGCAAGGAAGGCTGTGTTGAGGCGCGTACCGGTTTCAGTGAGGAGGGTGAGGACGCCTTCTTCGCCGAGTTTCAAGAGAACCTTTTTGAGCGGGACGCGGCCTGCATCGGCGGGAAGGACTTCAACGCGGACGCCGCGATTTTCGAGTTCGCGGATGCGGGCCTCGCCGTGCGAGACGGTGAAGATGACGACGTCTTTCTGAGCAGTCGAGACGAGCTTGCAGTCGAGAGGCATGCGGAGTGCGGAGTCGAGGACGATGCGCAGGAGCGGGCGGCGGCGGCGAAGACCGCTGCGGTCGGTCATCCAGGGATCGTCGGCGAGAACGGTGTCGACGCCAACCATGGTGGCGTCGGCGGCCCAGCGGAGGTGTTGGACGGCGCCGCGAGCGACTTCGCTGGTGATCCAGTAGGGCGCGTGGGGAGTTTGCTGCGCGGGGGGTGGCGCAATGCGCGCGTCGAGGGTCATTGCGACCTTCATTAGAACGAAGGGGCGATGGTGCTGAATCCAGCGGGCGAAGCCCTCGTTGAGGCGGCGGGCTTCAGCTTGGCAGAGGCCGAGCGTGACTTCGATTCCCGCGGCGCGGAGAGCCTCGATGCCGCGACCGGCAACGGTCGGATTGGGATCGATGGTGGCGGCGACCACGCGTCCTACGCCTGATTTGATGAGGGCGTCGGTGCAGGGCGGAGTGCGGCCGGTGATCGAGCATGGCTCGAGAGTGACGTAGGCCGTGCCGCCGTGAACGCGATCGCCGGCGTGCGCCGTGGCCTCGCGGAGGGCGACGATTTCGGCGTGGTCCAGGAGATCGTACTCGTGCCATCCTTCGCCAACAACCTGGCCGGCGCGGTCGAGAATGACGCAGCCGACGGCGGGGTTGGGCGAGGTGACGCCAATGCCGCGGCGCGCGAGCTCGAGGGCGCGGCGCATCCAGTGGAGATCGGTTTCGGAGACTTGATCCAAGGCGTTCATCTTAATCCAGCAGTGAGTCGACAAACTCCGTCGGCGAGAATTCTAGAAGATCGCCCATCTTTTCGCCGACGCCGACGAAACGGACGGGGAGCGAGAGCTCGCGGGCGATGGCGACGGCGATTCCACCTTTGGCGGTGCCGTCGAGTTTGGTGAGCAGGATGCTGGTGACTCCGGCGGACTGGGTGAACTGGCGGGCCTGCTGGAGGCCGTTTTGTCCTGTCGTCGCGTCCATGACGAGAAGGACTTCGTGGGGCGCGCCGGGGATGAGACGGGCGGCGGTGCGACGCATCTTGTCGAGTTCGTCCATGAGGCCGGTTTTGGTGTGCAGGCGGCCGGCGGTGTCGACATACAATTCGTCAATTGCGCGGGATTTGGCGGCGGAGATGGCGTCGAAGAGGACGGCCGCGGGATCGCCACCTTGGCGGGTCTTGATCATTTCGACGCCCGAGCGAGAGGCCCAGACTTCGAGTTGTTCGATCGCTGCCGCACGAAATGTATCCGCGGCGCATAAAAGCACGGAGTGCCCTTGAGCTCGGGACCATGCTGCGAGCTTGCCGCTCGATGTGGTTTTGCCGGTTCCATTGACGCCGACAAGAAAGGTCACTTTAGGCGGCACGGTCGGCTGAGGGATTTCTCGTTGCGGGGCCTTGAGAATAGCGACGAGTTGTTCCTTCAAAAGCTCGCGAAGCTGAGCGCCGCCCTCAATGGCCTGATGGCGGGCACGGTCGCGGAGGGCGTCGAGGATGGCGGTGGTGGTTGGGACACCGAGATCGCTCGAAAGGAGTGCCGTTTCGAGCTCGTCGAGAGCGGACTCGTCGACGGTGCGAGTGAGGGCGGCGAGATCGGAGATTTTGGCGGAGAAGGACTCGCGGGTGCGCGAGACGGCCTGGCGCATGCGGTCGAAGAAGTTTTTTTCTGGTTTCGGACCAGGTTTTTCGGGTTCTTCGCTGCCAAAGAGGGTGGTGATCATCGTCTCCAGTTTAATCGGGACGAGGTGGTACGCGGCGGGTCAGCGAGTTGGCGAGTCAGGTGATTTCGCGAGTTGGCAAGTTAGCCGTCCGCTTAAGCGGACGTGTTCGCGAGTTGGCGGGTTCGAGTTACACCAGCTTAGAAACAAAGGCGAAGGCGCTGTGGCGGGGGGCCATGGATAAACTGCCTCATTCCCCGTTCGGGTGAGAGAAGCGGCAATCCAGTGCACGGCAAGGCACGTTCAGGCCGGAATCGGTCCGGAAGAGGCTGAACTCCGATATTCTGGAGGTGTTGGACGTAAACCCACGAGAAGAAATGACTAAGGCTTCCCAACATCCGCTTGGAAAGATCATCGAAAGCCGCATCGCCATCATTGATGGAGCGACGGGCACGACGATCCGCAACTATGGAATGAAGGAAGCGGACATTCGCGGAGGTCGGTTCAGGGATGCGAAGAAGGACCTGCTGAACAACGGAGACCTGTTTACACTGACGCGGCCGGAACTGGTGGGCGACATTCACCGGCGGTTTCTGGAGGCGGGCGCGGACATTCTGGAGACGAATACGTTTGGCGCGACGAGCATCGCGCAGAGCGAGTTTTTTGTGGACGATCCGCGGGAGCGAGGCGGACGGAAGGATCCGGAGTTTTATCAGCGAGTGATTGACGACAAGTTTCTCGGCGATCTGGCTTGGGAGATCAATGAGAAGTCGGCGCAGCACGGGCGCGAATGGGCGGATCGCGTGGGCAACGCGACGGGGCGGCAGCGATTTGTTGCGGGTGCGATAGGGCCGCTGACGGTGTCGCTCTCGAATTCGCCGGACGCGGACGATCCGGGATTTCGTGTGGTGACTTTCGACCAGGTGAAGACGGCGTACAAGCAGCAGGCGCAGGCGCTGATTGCGGGCGGAGCGGATTTGCTGCTGGTGGAGACGATCTTCGACACGCTGAACGCGAAGGCGGCGCTGGTGGCGATCCGCGAGGTGTTCGACGAGGATGGGCTGGCGGCGAGCGGCAGAGAGCTGCCGGTGATGATTTCAGCGGCGGTGGGGCGCGGCGGAGAGACGATGATCTCGGCACAGACGATTGAGGCGTTCTGGACCGCCGTGCGGCACGTGAAGCCGTTCAGCGTGGGGCTGAACTGCTCGCTGGGACCGGACTTGATGGCGCCATTTTTGCGCGAGCTTGCGGAAAAGGTGGATGTAGCGGTGTCGTGCTATCCGAATGCGGGATTGCCGAATCCGTTGTCGGCGACTGGGTTCGATCTGGGGCCCGAGGATATGGCGCGGTATCTGAGTGGGTTTGCGCACGAGGGTCTGCTCAACCTTGCGGGTGGTTGCTGCGGCAACACACCCGACCACATTAAGGCGATTGCGAAGGCGCTGGAGGGCGTTGCGCCGCGCAAGCTGCCCGCAGCGGCGGCCGCGGAAGCGTGCGGCGTTGAGAGCGCGGCATGAGCGCGGGTTTCACACAACCTGTCGATACGAAGCCACTGCGATTGTCCGGTTCGCAGCCGTTCACGCAACAACCCGGAGTCTTCATTCTGATTGGCGAGCGGACCAATGTGGCCGGGTCGCCGAAGTTCGCCAAGCTGATTAAAGAGGGCAAATACGAAGAGGCCGTAAGCGTAGCACGGCAACAGGTGGAGAACGGGGCAAATGTCCTGGACATCTGCATGGACGAGGGGATGATCGACGGCGTGGCCGCGATGACGCGCTACCTGCAATTGCTGGCCAGCGAGCCGGAAGTGGCGAAGGTTCCGTTCATGATCGACTCTTCAAAATGGGAGGTCATTGAGGCGGGGCTGAAGTGCCTGCAGGGTAAGGGCATTGTGAACTCGATCTCGCTGAAGGAGGGTGAGGCGAAGTTTCGAGAGCACGCGGCGACGGTGCTGAAGTATGGCGCGGCTGCGGTGGTGATGGCCTTCGACGAGCAGGGGCAGGCCGCGGGATTCGAAGACAAGACGAGAATCTGCGAGCGGGCTTACCGGATTTTGACCCGCGAGCTGTGCTTTCCGCCGGAAGACATCATCTTCGATCCGAACATCCTGACCGTGGCTACGGGGATGGAGGAGCACAACAACTACGGTGTTGACTTCATCCGCGCGACTCGGTGGATTAAGGAGAATTTGCCGCACGCCAAGGTGAGCGGCGGCGTGTCGAACGTGTCGTTCAGCTTTCGCGGCAATAACAAGGTGCGCGAGGCCATGCATGCCGCGTTTTTGTATCACGCCATCGCCGCGGGAATGGATATGGGCATTGTGAACGCGGGCATGCTGGAGGTGTATGAGGAGATCGAGCCGGAGTTGAAGGAACTGGTGGAAGATGTGCTGCTGAACCGGCGGCCCGATGCGACGGAGCGGCTGGTGGAGTTTGGCGAGAAGCTGAAGGCGGCGGGAGCGGCGAGTGCGGGCGAAGAGAGCGATGAAAAGAAGGTTGAGGAGTGGCGCAACGGAACGGTGGAGGAGCGGCTCAGCCATGCGCTGGTGAAGGGAATCGATGCGTACGTTGAGATGGATGCGGAAGAGGCGCGCGTGAAGCTGGGGCGGCCGCTGGCGGTGATCGAGGGCCCGCTGATGGACGGCATGGGCGTGGTCGGTGATTTGTTCGGCGCGGGAAAGATGTTTCTGCCGCAGGTGGTGAAGTCGGCGCGGGTGATGAAGAAGGCGGTTGCGTATCTAACGCCGTTCATGGAAGCGGAGAAGGCGCAAATGGCCGCGGCGGGCCAGGCGGTGAGGGTGCAGGGAAAGATTGTGCTGGCGACGGTGAAGGGCGACGTGCACGACATTGGGAAGAACATTGTGGGCGTGGTGCTGGCCTGCAACAACTACGAAGTCATCGACATGGGCGTGATGGTTCCGGCGGAGAAGATTCTGGAGCGCGCGCGAGAGGTGCGGGCGGACATTGTCGGCCTGAGCGGGCTGATTACGCCTTCGCTGGACGAGATGGTGCATGTGGCGCGCGAGATGGAGCGGCAGGGGATGAAGCTGCCGCTGCTGATTGGCGGCGCGACGACGAGCCGCGCGCATACGGCGGTGAAGATTGCGCCGCACTACAGCGAGCCGGTGGTGCATGTGCTCGATGCCAGCCGGGCGGTGCCGGTGACGACGAGCCTGCTGAGCGAAGAAGGCAAGTCGGAGTTTGTGGCGCAGTACAAGGCAGAATATGACGCGCTGCGCAAGGCGCACGCGGCGCCGCGGCGGGCCGTGGTTCCGCTGGAAGTGGCGTGGGCGAGGCGGACGCCGATCGAGTGGCGCGCGGAAGATTTGGCGATCCCTGAGTTTTTTGGCGTGCGCGTTCTGGATGATTTTCCGTTGGCGACGCTCAGAGACTTCATCGATTGGAGCCCGTTCTTTCACACGTGGGAGCTGAAGGGGGTTTATCCGCGGATTCTCGAAGACGAAAAGCAGGGTGAGCAGGCGCGGCAGATTTTTGCGGAGGCGAATGCGCTGCTGGACCGGATCGTGAAGGAGGGTCTGCTGAGGGCGCGCGGCGTGTACGGATTTTTTGCCGCGAATGCGACAGGCGACGATGTGGAATTGTACACAGATGCGACACGCGAGAAGGAGTTAACGCGCGTTCATTTTCTGCGCCAGCAATCGGACCGGGAAGGGAATGAGCCGTGCCGGTGCCTGGCTGACTTTGTTGCGCCGAAGGAAACGGGGCTCAAGGATTCCATTGGCGCGTTCGCGGTGACGAGCGGGTTTGGCTTGAAGGAATTGTGCGACCGGTTCAGAGCGGCGCACGACGATTACAACGCGATCATGGCGGAGGCGATTGCCGACCGGTTGGCCGAGGCGTTCGCCGAGTGCCTGCACAAGCGCGTGCGCGAGGAGTGGGGTTATGGGCGCGGCGAAAAGCTGAGCAGCGATGAGTTGATCCACGAGAAATATCGCGGGATCCGGCCGGCGCCGGGGTATCCTGCGTGCCCCGATCATACGGAAAAAGGCACGCTGTGGAAGCTGCTCGACGTGAAGAAAAATGCGGGCATCGAGCTGACTGAGTCGTTTGCGATGTGGCCGGGGTCGAGCGTGAGTGGGTTCTACATGGCGCATCCAGCCAGCCGGTATTTCAGTTTGGGCAAGATCGATCGCGACCAGGTGGAAGAGTACGCGCGGCGCAAGGGAATGAGTGTGGCCGAGGTGGAACGCTGGCTGGGCCCGAATCTGAATTACGAGCCGGGAGCTTAGCCGGGCTCGGCGAGCATCCGGCGCGGCCACCGAGGCGTGAGAGTTGCACTGCGATCATCGCAAATCCGATTCGGCTTTTTGATTTTGCGGAAAACAGTGGTGGCGCGGGAATCAACTCTGTTACGAACCCACTGGATTTGAACAGGATATTTGCACCGTTTTTGCAGCACGTTGACTGTGCGTTGACAAACCTGGCGCAATACTTGACCCGTGATTTCACAAACTGGGTCAAGAGTCCCGTTCAAGCTGGCATCTGAAGCCGGCTCGCTGGTGGAGATTGCGCTTCCAGCGGGCTTGCCGGTACAAACATGGTCTGCGCAGGCGTCGCGGATTCATACCGATGTGGGGCGCTACCGCTTGCGGCTGGCGGAGACGCCGGAAGATCGCGAAGCAGCGTGCCGGCTGCGCTTCAGGGTGTTCAATATCGAGTTGGGCGAGGGGCTGGATAGCTCCTACGAGACCGGGCTCGACATGGACCGGTACGACGGTATCTGCGAGCACCTGCTGGTTGAAGACAAAGTGAGCCGGCGCGTTGTGGGCACGTATCGGATGCAGTCGGGCGAAACGGCCAAGCGAAATCTGGGCTACTACTCGGAGCAGGAGTTCAACCTCGGGCCGTATGAGCCGCTGCGACCCGGAATTCTGGAGTTGGGACGCGCGTCAATCGACCGCGAGCACCGTACGCCGGAGGTGCTGATGTTGTTGTGGAGAGGCATCGCGCAGTATGCTACCGACATGGGGCTTCGTTATTTGCTCGGTTGCTCTTCTTTGAATTCCAATGACCCGGCGGAGGGTTGGCGGATGTATCGCCAGCTTGAAAATTTCAGGGTTCCAACGGAGTTTGAGACCAGGCCGACCGCAGCGTACGCGTGTCCCCCAGGAAGCTACGATTTCGCTCGGCAGAGTATGAACGCACAGCCGTCGCCCTGCCAGGCCGATCGGTCAGCTGATCGATCTGGACCGGATGATTCCGTTCCGGCGCCAGCGCATACCGCGGTAAAGGTTCCCAAACTGCTGAAGACCTATCTTGCGATTGGCGCGCGCATTGCCGCACCGCCGGCGTGGGACCGCGAGTTCCGCACCATCGATTTTCTGACGCTCCTGGACCTGAATCTGCTTTCGGCGGCGGCTCGCCACCGCTTTCTTGCTCCGCTCACGCTTTGACAATGCGCCGTATCTGGCGTGCTGTGGCGCTGGCGTTTGCTCTCGCAATGTGTGTCGTTCGGTATTGGCTGGCGCGGTTGCGCGGGCCGATGACGCTGGAGCGGCGCGCCTTATGGCTGCAGGGATCGGCGCGGTCGATTCTGAAAGTACTCGACATCAGAATTCAGGTGGAGGGCCAGCCGCCGATGTGCGGGCTGGTGGTGTCGAATCACCTGAGCTATCTCGACATCATCATCATCAGCGCGGCAATGCCGTGCTTTTTTGTCTCCAAGATCGAGGTCCATGGCTGGCCGTTCTTCGGCAAGGCGGCGCGCTCGGGAGGGACGATTTTTCTCGACCGGTCGAGCCGGGAGAGCGCCAACGCGGTGGCGGAGCAAATCGCGGAGCGGCTCAAGCTGCCGATTCCGGTGCTGCTGTTTCCCGAGGGCACGAGCACGGACGGAGCGCAGGTGCTCAGGTTTCATTCGCGGCTGATCGACCCCGCGACGACGATGGGCGCGCCGATTACAGCGGCGGCGATCCGATACGTGATTGAAGGCGGCGTGGAGGAACGGGAGCTTTGCTGGTACGGCGATGAGGGATTCGCGACCCATTTGTGGAAGGTGCTGGGCGTGACGGGGTTCGCGGCGCACCTGCACTTTGGCGAGCCGAGAATTCATTCGGACCGGCGCGTGGCGGCAGACGAAACGCACGCGGAGATCACGGCGAGGCGCGAGGCGGGCTCGCTCGAGATCGCCAGCGCGATGGCAGCGCAGTAATGCCGGGGCAGGCGCGTCAAGCGCCTTGGCGGGTGGCCGACCTGGCTGCCTGAAGCAGAGACTCACCAAAGACAAGAGACGATTGCGGGATGCGCGTGGACGCGGCGACCCAGCGCATGGCGTTGGGGGCGAGCGTGAGTGCGGCGAGTGCCGCGGCCCGGCCGGTGCTGGTGACGGCCGCGCACGAGAGCGAAGTTGCAAGGGCCATCGATCGGGTGAGTTGGGTGCGGAGCGCGTCGTTGTAATCGGCGGCGTCGCGGCCGGCGAGGAACATTTGCGCAGCGAGAGCGGCGGAATGCAGTGCGATGGAGATGCCGTCGCCAGTGAAGGACGGAATGACAGCGGCCTGGTCGCCGACGCACCAGAGGCCGCCTGACTCACGGACGAGATAGCCATAAGGGATGGGTGAGATGGCGAGCGGGCGCGGCCAGAGCGGCGTGGCGCCGTCGAGAAGCCTGCGCAGATGGCGATTTCCGCTGAGGATGAGAGCGAGGAACTGCGGCCATCCACCGGAGGAGCGCAGCCTGGTGCGTCGGACGACGAGGCAAAGGTTGGCGATTCCGTTTTCGATGAGCGATAGGCCGCCATAGCCGCCGGGGAAGAGATAGAGGTCCATGCAGTCGCGCAGGGCGCGGAGTTGCGCGGGCTCGAGCTGCCAATGCATTTTGAAGCCGACGAGATCGGACTGCCTCGACGGTGAGCGGGGAAAGCCGCGCAGGTCATGTTTGCCGGTGGCAAGGAAGACGGTGGAGGCACGGAGGGAGTCACCGTTGCTGAGCGAAGCGATCCAATGATTGCCGGCGGGGGTAAGCGATTCGACCGCCGTGCCGCGCACGATTTGGCAGCCGCTTTTTCCGGCGCGGGTAAGAAGGGCTGCGTCCAGAACGCGGCGCGAGAGTGAGAGCGCCTGAAAGGGAAGGAATGCGGTGATGGTTTTGCCGCCAGCGGAAAGGCGAAGTGTGCGGATGGACGTGGCGCCGAGATCCAGAGGGTTGATGCCGGCCTTGTGGAGATAGTCGACTGCCTCGCGGCTGAGGAACTCGCCGCAGACCTTGTCATGCGGCCCGGATTCCTTTTCGAGGAGCACGACTTCGCGGCCCGCGGAGGCGAGGCGGAGGGCAACCATGGCGCCCGCGGGGCCACCGCCGATGACGAGATGATCGACATCGCGAGTCTGGGCGTGGCGCGTGGGGACGGTCATGGCGTTTTGCTCCGGCTGACGCAGAGGCGGGCGGGCCAAACGGGTTGGATGGAGATTGAATGCTGATCGAGGCCGGCTGCGGCACACATGCGACGCCAATCGGCAGGAATGAAGGAGCGCGCGATGGAGACCGGACCGTCGTGCCGCACGAAATGGTGAAGGCCGGCAAGTCTGGTAAAGATGCGCAGGAGATGATAGGGAGCGGCGGCGCGGGATAGATCGTTGATGAACCAGCCAAGCTCAGCGCGGATATCCATCCATTGCAGGAAGCGAATTAAGTCAGGCTCGCTGAGATGGTGCGTGAAGAGGGAACTGACGATGAGGTGAACCGGCTTGTCAGGCTGCCAGCGAAAAACGTCAGTGGGGACCCAGCGAATTTTGCTTTCTGGCGGGCTGGCCTCGGTGGCAATGGCGACGGCGTCAGGGTTGCGGTCGAGGCCGGTGAGTTCGACGGCAACGCCACGCGTTTGAGCCCAGCGCTCGATGCGGCGGAGGCTGTCGCCGTATCCGCAGCCGACGTCGAGGATGTGAAGCGGCCGAGTGGGACAAGAGGGAACGACCGCGCCGAGCCAATTGAGGATTGGGCGGTAGGCGAGGAACCAGCGATTGAGGCGGGAAAGATCGCGGAGACAGGCGCGCAGCTGGCTGCGCGAGCAGGGCTCATCCATCAGTTCCGTGAGCTCGGCGCGATGACGGAAGTCGATTACGCTAGACGGCATGGAACATCATGGTTTCAGCGGTGACTCCCGGCCCAAAAGACATGGCGCAACCGAGTTGTCCCGGGATGGCGCGCTGCATGAGCCGCTGCAAGACGAACATGACGGATGCCGAGGACATGTTGCCGTAGTTGAGGAGGATGTTGCGCGAGTCGGCGAGAGCTTCAGGGGGGAGAGCAAGACCCTGCTCCGTCGCGTCAAGGATGGTGCGGCCGCCGGGATGCACGGCCCAGAGAGCGATCGAGGAAAATTCGCGGCCCTGGGTGATTCGTGTGCCCGCTTGAGCGAGGCCCTGGCGCAACTGGCCGGGAACCTGGCCGGAAAGATACATGTCGAAACCCTGCTCGCCGATGCGCCAGGTGATGAGGTGATCGGTGCCAGCGAGATTGACGGCGAGAAAACTGTCGAGAGCGAGACCGGATGGCTCTGCGCTAACGAGATAGGCGGCGCATCCATCGGCAAAGACTGTGAAGGCGAGCAATTGCTCCAAGTCCTGGGTCTCCTGCATGTGCAGGGAGCAAAGCTCCAGGCTTAGGAGCAAAACTTTGGCGTCGGGTTCGGAGCGAACGATGTGGCGCGCAGCTTTGAGTGCATTGATGGCGGCATAGCAGCCCATAAAGCCGATAAATGTGCGCTCGACAGAAGGGTTCAGATGAAGAAGCTCGACGATTTCGTAATCGAGGCCGGGCGCATAGAGCCCCGTGCAGCAGGTGACGATGACGTGGGTGACGCCCTGGCGTTCCGAATCAGTGAGCGCGAGTTTCAAAAGGGCGCAGCGGGCGAGTTGCGGAGCAAATTGCCGAAATGCTTCCATGCGCCGGGCGGTGGAGGGGAAGTTCCCACGCACGAAAAGCGCGTCCTCGTCCTGCATCGCGCCCTTGTCGGTGACGATGGGCTTGAGGAACGAATAGCGATGCTCGATGGCGGCGAGGCGAACCATGCGGCGATAAAGGTTGCGAGGCGTGCCTTCGGGCAGGAGGCTCTCCGCGAAGGGGAGAAAGGCACTGTGCATATCGTGCGGCGGGACCGCGATAGCGATGCGATTGAGATAGGCAGTCGTCATTCAATGGTCTCCGGTGCGCCGTGCCGTTCGTTCTCTCTGGACAGCATATCGTGCCAAGTGTCGCAGGATTGCAATCCTCAAGTCATTCAATTGCAATCTTGGACGTTGAGAGCGGCGTTTCGGCTTTACGCCGAGGGAGGGGCGGCAGTGGAATCGCGGACCACAAGACTCGTTGAGACGAGGAACTCGCGCTGAAGCCTGGGACTGCCAGCGTCTTCGATTTGGGCGCGGAGAGCGTTGAAGGCGGCGCGGGCGAGATCAACGCGAGAGAGGCGAATGGTGGTGAGCGGGGGCAGCGTGAACTCGTCGAAATCGATATCGTCGAGGCCAATGACGGATAGATCGTGGGGCACCCGGAGATCTTGCATGTAGGCCGCACGCAGCACGCCGATGGCAGTCATATCGTTGGAGCAGACAACAGCGGTGGGGCGCGTGCCGAGCTTGCTCAACTGCTCGAAGCCCGTGACGCCGCCCTTGAGAGTGTGGTCGCACTCGATGATCCACTTTTTTTGAAGCTGCAAACCGGCAGATTGCATGGCGGCGCGAAAGTCGTTCTCGCGCGTGATGGCCGAGTGGAGGCTGTGCGGGCCGGCGAGGAATGCGATGGAGCGGTGACCAAGATCGAGGAGATGACGAATGGCCTGATGAATGCCGGTGGAGTAATCGAGGAGAATCGTGCTGGCTTTGGGATCGTCGACCTTGAACTCGGCGAGCACGATGGGCACGCCGCGGTGGGTGAGCTGATCAAGCACAGGCTCTTCCTCGCCGAAAGTCATGACGGCAACACCGTCGACTTTGCGCTCAAGCATGCGGCGAGCGCAGGCGGCCAGCACGGCGGGATCGCTGTTGGTGGAGCTGACGAGAATTTCATAGCCGCTTGCGACGGCGATCTGTTCGAAGCTCTGGATCAGCTCCGGGAAAAATGGATTGGAGATGTTCTCGACGATGATGCCAAGAATGCGGCTGCGCCCGGAGACGAGCGTGCGGGCATGGGTGTTGGGGAGATAGTTGAGCTGCTTGATTGCCTGCCAGACGCGTTTGCTGAGGCGCTCGCTGACCAGCGGAGAGCCGTTCATGGTTCTGGAGACCGTGGCGATGGAGACCTTGGCTACGGCTGCAACAGCGCGAATGTCGGGGAGTTTGCCGGCGGTCTTACGCTTTGGTTTGCGAGGCACGAACCAATCCTAATGCAGCGGGGTGGAGCGCAGAAGGGAAAATAATTTGATTTTCCGCCGGGAATTCCGCGGAGGGAAAGCGGGCAGCGTCAGTCGCTTTCGGAGAAAAGGAGGCGGAGGTCGCGCAGGTTTTGGCCTGTGGGTCCAGTGAAGACGGTGTCGCCGATTGCGGTGAAAAGCGGACAGGCGTTGAATTCCGCGAGAGACCGCTCGGGATCGAAACCGAAGGCGCGGGCGCGAGCGACCGTGGTGGGATCGGCGATGGCGCCGGCGGATTTGGTGTTGCCGTCGATGCCGTCGGAGCCGGCGCTGAAGACGGTCAGGCGCTCGCCGGGATGATTGGCGAGCTCCAGAGCGCAGGCCAAGGCAAACTGCTGATTGCGGCCGCCCGCGCCGGGTGTGCGCGTGAGGGTGACAGTGACCTCGCCAACGGAGATGAGGCAGAGGCGGCTATGTTTGGCGCGGAAGGTGTGGAAGCGCTCCAGCAGATAGCGAGCCGCATCGGCGTAGTCCCAGTCGTCGCAACTATTGTCGACCACGACATGGTAGCCTGCTTCCCGCGCCAGTGAGCGCGCGCTCTCCACCAGATCGTGGCTGGAGAGCAGGATCTCGAAGACTGAGTCGCGGAAGGCTGGATCTTCGCCGCTCATGCTGGCCGCTGAAGTCATGCGGCGGGGCCGGGTGGCGTCGGCCCACGGGAGTTTGGGTAGCAACGACTGGCGCCAGCCTTTGTTGCCGGGTGACTCGGGTAGGTCCTCGCGCTCAAAGAAAGCGCGGATGGAGGCGGGCAGTTTGGGCGCGAGTTCGTATTTGGCGAGGAGCTCCCGGAGTTCGGCAACGGTCGAGTGGTCGGGCGTGCTGGGGCCCGAGGAGAGCGCATCGAGCGAGCGTAGCGGCACATCGGGGAGGAGCAGGCTGACTTTGAGCGCATCCGGCGCAGCCATGGCAAGGCGGCCACCTTTGACCGCGGAAAAATGTTTGCGAAGTGTGTTGATTTCGTTGATGGGCGCGCCTGAAGCGAGAAGCACCTGGTGGAAAGCGGCGGTTTCTTCCAGGGGGATGTGCGGATCGAGAGGAAGATCGAACATGGCCGAGCCGCCGCCGGAGATGAGGAAGAAGACGAGCGTGTCTTTGCGGGCTTTGCGAAGAAGAGCGAGTGCGGCGCGGGCGGCGGCGAAGGAGTCCTCGTTGGGCACGGGATGGCCGCCTTCAAAATAGCGGAACCGCCAGTTGCGGGCGGTGGGCGGCTGGTTGGTGCAACAGATGCCACGCAGGCCTTTGCGGCGCTTCATGCGCTCCAGCAGGATCTGGAGCATGGGGCCGGCAGCCTTACCGATGGCAATGACAAAGATGCGCTTGTATGCGGAGAGATCGATGGAGGCGGGGCCGCTGCCGTCGGGCATCAGGCGATTCAGTCTGTGGCCCTCGAAGCGCAGGCGGCGATCGAAGGCGGAAGCAATGTCGCACGCCTTGAGCGCTCCGGTGAAAATGCCAGTGGCTGTGGCGTGCATACCCTCGAGGGCAGCATCGCTTACCGGGGTCATGGCAGCAGCTCCCTGCGCTCAGGCGCCACGCCGGCGAGATGTGTGTCAAAACAGGTAGATAAGAAGGCGGAAATCATTTCACCCCTGATTTTACGCTGAATCGGTTGAATGGCGGCGCTGGCCCCTATGACCGGTCTCATAAACGATCTTCGTCAACATGCCGGAATCCTGGGACCCGCCTTGGTGTTGGGTCCCATGCGTGCCCAGTAGGGGGTATCAACATATACGGGGTGCAGCGACGGGAGCCATTTTTTCTCAGTTCAAAGAAAGAGGAGCGACGGATACCGGGCGTCTCCTAGCGACGATTGACGACGAAATGAGAGAAAATGGCCCCGTCCCTCCGGGTTGCGGAGAAAACCCGGCCATACTTTGTTGTTGTCCTCGGCTGTGGACCCGCCACAGCCTTCGGACTCCGCCTCGTCTTGCCGGATTTTCGCTCGCAACGCTGTCCACCCGTATATGTCGATACACCCTACGCACCATAGGCATTTATGAGACCAGTTGTACGGTATTCTGGCAGCATCATGAACGATCCATCGAAATTGCTTCCTTTTGACCCGATTGGGCTGACGCGCCAGTTATGCGAGATCAAGTCGACGACCTACCACGAGGGAGCGGTCGGCGATTTTCTTGGGAATTTTCTTGCCGGGCGCGGATGGGAAGTGGAGATGACTCCGGTGGCGCAGCCGGCGGAGAGTGCGGCGGCGGGACCGCGCTGGAACGTGTACGGAGGCCGGACAGGCGAGACGCCGGATCTGGTTTTTTCAACGCACATGGACACCGTGCCGCCGTATATCCCATATAGCGAAGACGCCGAGTTCATGCACGGCCGCGGAGTTTCGGACGCGAAGGGAATTATTGCCGCACAAGTTGCGGCGGCAGAGGCGCTCCGCGCCTTAGGGTTTCGGATTGGAGTTTTGTTTGTATCGGGCGAAGAGCGCGACTCGGCCGGGGCCAAGGCGGCGAACCTGAAGTCGAAGGGAAGCCGGTTTTTGATCAACGGCGAGCCGACAGATAATCGCGTGGCTCTGGCGTCGAAGGGAGCGCTGCGGGTGGTCTTCCGCGCCAGGGGCAAGATGGCGCACTCGGCGTATCCCGAACTGGGTGAGAGCGCGGTGCACAAGCTGGTTGAGGTGATGGCGAGGCTGCTCAAGCTGGAGCTGCCGGTAACGGAAGACATTGGCCCGAGTACGCTGAACATAGGGCAGATTCACGGCGGGCACGCGCCGAATGTGATCGCCGACAACGCAGAGGCGCAGGTGCTGGTGCGGCTGGTGGGCGACTCGGCGCCGGTGAAGGCCGCGCTGCTGGAGGCGGCGAAGGGACTGGCGGAGGTGGACTTCACGCTGGAGATTCCGTTTGTGCGGCTGCGCGCGCCGGAGGGCTTGCCCACGATGGTGGCGAAGTTTACGACCGACATTCCGCAGTTGAGCAACTGGGGCGAACCGCTGCTGTTAGGGCCCGGCAGCATTCACGTGGCGCACACGACATTCGAGAAGCTGGCGAAGAAGGAGCTATTGGAGGCGGTGGAACTGTACGTTAAAGTGGCGAAGCGGCTGCTCGCATAGCCCTGCCGTAGATTCAAGCGCAGCTCTTTCGCATCCTTATTGATAGTTGCCGATGAGGACGAAAGGCGCCCAGTAGTACGGATGCGTATAGCCGAGGCTGCTGGGCGCGGATGATTGGTCCTGGGTTTCGAAGCCCCGGCCGGTGCCGCCGCCGGGCACGGCCCCGCCGCCGTGGATAAAGGCCAGTTGAGCCTGGCGAAGCGCCTCAGCTTTTCCATCGGTTGGATTCTTTACCCAGCGATCATAGAAGTCGCTCATGATGTGGCTCGTGCTCAGGTCATTCACGTCCCAGAGCGTTGCCAGCACGGCTTCGGCGTCTTTCTGCTGAGCGACCATTCCGAGCGAGTCCATTTCGAGCCCGTTGCGCGATTTGTAGTCCTTTGCGGTGCTGCAGGCCGAGAGAGTGAGCAGGCGCGTACCGTGAAAGGCGACGGCGGAATTCTCCATGGCGGAAAGATTCCACTCGAATCCATCGGGGTTGCTTGTGTTGTCGCCGCCCATCATGAGGAACGGCTCGTCGCCGCTGCCGGCGATGAGAACAAAGTGGCTGGCGATGTGCACGATGGAGAAGCCGCCGCTTGTGCCGAGCGCTGACTTCAGGGCGGCGAGAGTGAATTGCTCGTCGGGCAGCAGCTTGCCTTGCATGGGGCCATGCGACGCGGGATCGGATGGATCGTGGACCACCGAGTCGAGTTCGGGAATAACTCCGGGAAGAGCGGGCAGGCCGTTGTAGCTCTTCGACAGGCCCATGGCGAGCGCGCTGGGCGGAGTCCCGCTCCGCAGCGGAGAATCGGTCATGTGGCCGTAGCTCTCCGGAGTGAAAAGCACATTGTGGAAGCGTTCAACCATGTAGTGGTTGCCGTCGTAGAGCGCGCCCATGGGGACGTAGCGCAATGCATCGTCGAGCGACCAGAGGAGAGTGGGGACGCTGCCTTTTGGGCCGGGAGCGGATTCGAGCAACTTGAGCTGGCTTTCGATGGGCGCAACGACCATGGAGTAAAGCTGATTCAACTGCGGACGCGGATCGGACGATGGCGAGCCGACTGCTTTGAGCGCTTCAAGGGCCTTGGCGCGGATGTCGGCCGAGGAAGCTGGCAGGACGACCGCTTTGCGCACATTGGCGGTGACCACGATGGCATATGCGTGATCGTCACCAAGCAGCAGGCGAATGCCCATCACACGCGGACCGAGCTTGGAGAGCGAATCCTGAAGGAGACTCTTTGAGGTGTCCGCGGAAGCCTGGCCGGGAGCGGATTGCGCATCGAGTTCGGGAAAGATCTTGTTGGTGAGGACGGACTGAATGTCGCTTCCTTGCTGTTGCATGGTTGCGGCGAGGGACTTGAGCTGGGCGTCATCGTCGGGAGTGCGCGACGGCTTGGCCTGAATCTGGGCGTAGGCGAGGCTCGATTCCTCGATGACACGCGCTTTTTTCTCAAGATTGGGCAGTGCACTCTCAGCGTCTTGCTGCGCGGGCGAAAGCTTGAGCGGCTCAATGCTCGCCGAGGAGCCGGGCGCGGCGGTGGTGACGACGTCCTGGAGTTCTTGTTCCTTGAGGAGATCGAGAATCTGCTCGGCCTGGCCGAGCCGGCCCGCCTCAACAAGCATTTCCGCCAGGAGGCGGTACGAGCCTGCCTTTGACTGTGCAAATCCTGCTTGGACCTCTTTTTCAAGGCCGGAGATGTTCTTGCGGATTTGCTCGTACGAATTGACTGCTTTGAGACCGAAGAAAATGGCTTCCTCGGGGCGGTGCTGCTTGCGGAAGCCGAGCATCATTGAGTTCTCAATCAATCCCGCGGTCTCCGGATCACCCATCTCCGTTGCCAGGCCGAGCGCGGCGAGCGCGCCGGCCAGCGATTCTTCGGGCTGGTTCATCGCCGAATAAGACCAGGCGATGGTCGCGAGGGCAACAGCCTCGTTGCGTTTGTCTCCGGCCTCGCGCCACAAGGCCAGTGCCTGCAGGTCGGTGTCCATCGCTTTCTTGGCATCGCCGAGGTCGTATTCGTCCCTTCCCATGTTGTTCAGCGTCATGGCCTGGCCGCGCATATTACCTGTTTCGCGGAAGATGGGCAGTGCCTGGTTGGCGAAATCGAGCGCCTTGGCGGGCTGGCCAAGATCGGCATAGGCGCGGCCGATATCGCTCAGGGCCCGTGCTTCACCGCTGCGGTTACCCACCTCGCGCCAGATGGGTAAGGCCTGGTTGTAGTAGTCGAGTGCGGTCTGGTGCTGGCCAAGATCGCGGTACAGCCATCCGATGTTGTTGAGGGTGAGCGCCTCGCCCTGGCGGTTGCCAAGCTGGCGCCAGATGGCGAGCGCCTGGTTGTAAGATTCCAACGCTTTCTGTTTTTGTCCGAGTGCCGCATCAGCTGGGCCCATATCGCTGATCGTGAGTGCCTCGCCGCCACGATCGCCATCCGCTTGCCAAAGTGGCAGCGCGCGCTTGAAATACTCAAGCGCCTGCTGTCCCTGTCCCATGTCGGAGTAGGTTCGTCCGATGAATTCGAGTGTGATGGCCTGGCCCCGGCCGTTTCCTGAGTTCTGCCAGATGGGTAAGGCTTGGTTAAGGCAATCGAGCGCCTTCTGCTGCTCGCCGAGATCGTTGTAGACCTTTCCCAAGTTGCTCAATGCGAGCGCCAGACCGATGTTGAACAGCGGGCCCTGATGCAGCGACTCAGCGCGCTTCCGATTGGCACTCGACTGCCAGAAGGGCAGGGCCACGTTAAGCACCTCAAGAGCTTTCTGCTCCTGGCCGAGATCGGCATAGATTCTGCCCATGATGTCTTTGGTGTAAGCCTCGCCGATTTGGAAACCGGCGCTGTGTTCGAGCGCCAGATCCTGGTTGCAGTCGTCGAGTCCCTTTTGCAGTTGACCTGATTGCCAGTAGAGAGTGGCGAGGGTGTTGAGTTCGGTGGCCTGATCGCGCTGGTTCTGAGAGGAGCGCGCTTCAGCGAGCTTTTGCTCATGAAGGGTGATAAGGCCCGGGAGGGGGCCACTCTGCGCGCCGGCTGCAGCGGAGAGAAGCGCGACGCCCAGAGTTGCCGTCACGGAAAGCATTCGCATTCGAATCATGCGGAGTCCCTTTTGCGCCGACATCGCTGTCACGGGCGGGCATTCGCCGTTGCGGCGGCGGGTGAGCGGAGGGCGAAGTCCGCGTCCGCGGAGCTGCGGTTCATTACAGGATGCTGGTGCATGCCCTGCGAGGAGACGCTTTGCGAGACCTGTTGCGCGACCGAAGCATAGACCTGGCTCAAGGGCGTCTGGCCCTTGCCGCTCTTGAGGACTTGAAGCAGGTAGTAGGTGAAGTAGCCGTGATGGAGCTGGCTGCTTTCGAGCGACTCCTCATTGACCTCGCTGGCGGCCATCACGATGCGGCCCGTTCCGTCGGACATGTGCGAGAGCATTGCGCCTGACGGTGCGGTATTGGTGAGCGAAGCGGCAGGTTGCGACCCATTGCTGCCGGCCGCGCCGCCGCTGTAGCACGTATCGAGAAAGACCGCTGTGCGCAGGGCCTTCATGCGCGTGGAAACGGCATCGGCTAATTCCACCATGGGATAAGCGGTGGCGTAGAGCGCGTCCTCATCGAGGCTGCCGCCGGAGTAGGCTTCGGTGTCGTAGGTAATGAGATAGTTGGCGCCGCCCGCGGTGTCCGTGGTTCGCGGTGTGCCGTGCGTGGCCACATAAATCACCACCAGATCGTTGGCCTGCGCATGGCGCGCGATCCAATTGAGCTCTTCCTTGATGTTCTTGGTGGTGGCCTGATCGTCGGTTAGGACGTGGACGTTGTCCGCGGGAAAGCCGCCAATGGAGGGATCTTTCAGCTCGGTGGCAAAGGCGGTGGCGTCGGCGTCAGTGTAGTTAAGCTGGGGAATCTGTTTGTCGGTAAAGTGACCGATGCCGACGACGAGAGCCCACTTCTGCTCGACGGGGCCGGGCTTCACGGGCGGGGCGGCCGGCGCCGGAGTTTCCGTGCCCTCAGCTTCGAAACCGCGCGAGGCGGGCGTGGACAGGACGAGTGGATTCAGGCCCTGATCGAGCGCCTCGGAACCGTTGAAGCGCGCCTTGTCCATCGCGTAGTTGGCGAGAGAGTCGTGGCCAAGATGCTTCTCGACCAGGCTGCGGTAGTACCACGCATCGCCCAGTTCGGGGCACTCGGCGACGGCAGACTTGAGCAGTTGCAGTGCGTCTTCAAAGGCATCGTTGCCGCTTTGCGGCGTAATGCGCTCCAGCGCCTGGACGACAAGATCCTGTCCGGCGCCGCAGCGAACGCCCTGGCCGCGCGCAGAGGGACACGCCATCAGCGTTGCAGCAAGCAACGGCAAAAGGGCAAGTCTGGATCGGCTGGTCGAGATCATTTTTCGGCTACGTGCTTTAGGGTACCCGCCGGCTTCCTCATGGCTCGGGCTTTCATGGCGTCGACGACGTGCGCGCTGACCGCGCTGCTGGTGAGATTCTGCTGGCCCGCGGGGCTGAGATCGAAATCGATCGCGTTGGCTCCGTTGATGGCCTGGATAATGGTTTGCTCATCCATCCCGGATTTCACCATGGTGATGATTTGCATGTTCGACAGGCCTTTGTGCACGGCAGCAGGCGGCTTCTTTGCTGCCTGGACCTTCATCTCGGCGAGGAGGTGGACGCTGACACCACCCGTGGCGAGGGCTTTCTGACCGGCCGGCGTGAGATCGAAGTTGACCGCACTGGCGCCGCGAATGGCCTGAATGATGGTGGTGTCGTCCATGCCGGACTTGATCATGGTGATGACCTGAGCATTGGTGAGGCCTTTGCCTGTGGCTTCATCTGTGGCGCCAGGAGGAGGAGGGGAATTGTTGGCGGCGGCTGAAGCCTCGGCCTTGGCGCGGGCTGCGGCCTGCTGTTCCTGATCCAGCTCCTTGTAATGAGCAATTGCCGTTTCGATGCGTTTTTGCGGCTGAAGGAAGTACTTTTCGTCGGTCTTTGCATCAATAGCTTTGCCATAATTGATGGCGGCCTGGTCGAGATACTTCATGATCGCCTTTTGATCTTCAGCCTGATACGCGAGGGCCTCGTACGCCACGCCAATGTCGTAGAGCCGGTAAGCGTCCTCCTCCGGCTTGGGGAATGGCGTCGCCGTTTCGTAGGTCTCGAGGGCGCGCTCCCACAGTCCAGTTTCGGCGTCCTTGTCGCCTTCTTCGAGCGGGCCGTCCTTGCGCGCCAAGAAGACGTCGACGGTTTCGTTCGAGTCGACGAGGTGCTCCGCAATCTGCTGGACCGCATCGATAATCAGTCGCGAGCGCAGCTCGGCGGGAGTGGGAGGATTAAGGTCCTCGCTCCTGGCTCCGCCCTTCATGTGCGAGAACCTGCCGGTAAACTCGCCCATCATGCCATGGGAAGTCGAATTCCCCTCGCTGTCGTATTCTCCGTCAAAACTCGACGAGATGTTGTCGGAGATGAGCATATGACCAGCGGCATCCTTGGCCTGGAAGGAGACGTTGAGCTGGCCGGTGATGCGCTCAAAGCTGGCTGTTTTTGTGGCGCTTTTGGTGAGGTCGATTCCGCCCGCGCCGAAGGCGATGCCGGGCGCTGCTCGGTTCGTATACGTGGGGTCCGGATGGGAGTAGTCGGTGATCTGGCAAAAGATCTGCGTAGAGGGATTGTCGTCGTCGCGGAGGTTCGGATCGTCTTTCAGCAGCTCGGTTTCAAGGAGCGCCTGAAAGTCGTAAGGCAGAGTCCCGTCTTCGTCGGGTGACGTGACGGTGACTTTGATCGTGTCTCCCGGCATATGGACCAGCGCCGGAAGCTTGCGCTGAAGCGTGACTTTTTCCTTGGCAGCGCCAAAACCCTGCGCGCCAGCGGGCGCCGTTGTGAGCAGACCGATGCCGATGGAAAATAGTAGAACGACCGTTGCCGAACGGCTCATCTTGACCCCCATCGATTTACCGTTTTTAAAGCGCTACTGGCCCCGAACCGGCAGCGCCTTGCGAAACCAGCATACCCGCAGACGCGGGCTGCCGTCTTCACCTTTTGATGCCCTGAGCTCCTGGTTTTGGATGTGCTCCTCAATCCGATTCATGAAATCAACCCATGACGAATGAAGCTCAAAATGGAGTTTAATTTGGCGCAGCACCGGGAGCACTGTGAACGGTCATGAGCCCAATGCCCCAATTCGTGGGGACTTCGCCTGAGAATCCGCGTGTTCCTCCACTGGTTTGGTTCAAAAGTTTTTCCAAGGGCGATGAAACTCCGCGCGAACCTCGCGTTGCGACGCCTTCAAAGTTCAGCACGTAGGGGTCTGCAAGCGGCTGCTCGGTGCTGAGCATGATGAGCGTATCGACTCCATAGGGCGGACCAATGCGCAGGATGGGCGCGCCGGGCAAAACGAATTGGCGACCATTGTCGGCGTCGTTGGGAAACTGATTCTCGGAGTAGTCGCGCGGATAAAGGACGGTACCCTGGCCGTGGCAATCGATGTCGAGCACATAGACCCAGCGTTGATCGACGATGCGGTCTTGGGAGGCGAGGGCCATCTTGAGCTGATCGCCCTGGTGAGTGGTCTGATTGGCCGGCAGCGGCGCAGTGGCGTTGGCGGGCAGCAGGGTGAGTGAGTAGTACTCGTCGGTGGACGCGTCGGCAGGGCTGTTGGCCAGCTCTAGCCAGCCATGCACCTTGGCGAGAAGCGATGAGTAGTGATCGAGCTTGGCGCCGGCAGCATCGATGCCGGATGCGCTGCCCACAGGCACCCAGTCCGTGCGCACGGGATACTGCGAAGTGGCAGAGCAACCGGGGCTGTGCGGGGGCGCGTTGGGCGAGGGCGGTCCGGCGGCCAACTCGCTCTTGTGATACCAGGCGTAAGCGGGCCCATCGGCAGCGAGAACGCCAGTAAGCGCGTAGTGCGCGACAGACAGGTTGCCGGCGATCTGAACGGCGCTGTCGCTGCCAGTGGGCTTGAGCTTGGCAGCCAACTCCTGGGAGGGCGGAAGATTGACCCAGAGCTTTGCGCCGGGAGGGAGGTTCTTCCTGATGGCGTCAGCGGTGAGAGGCGCGCCGAGGTTGACAGGAGTGGCGGAACCGGCCTGCTGCAGGGTCCAATTCGTGCCGTTCCAACTGAGGACGTGGGTCCATTGCTGTTCAGCAGGATCGGAAACCAAAGCGGCTCCCGAAGCCTGCACTCGAGCGACAGCGGCGTCAATCTGATCCTCGGAGAGATTGGAAGGCCAAAGCCAGACGAGCAGCGGCGGATTGTCAGTGGGAATCCATTTGCTCAGCTCGAACAAATCGCCAGGGGATACCTTGGCACGCTGCGGGCTGACGATCTCCGCCGAGGAGCGCGCCAAGCCGTCCAGGCTGGTGATGCGAAGCTGAACCATCTGTCCCGTGCTATTGGGCGTCGTAGACGTGAACTCGGTCCCGACGCCGAGGCCGGATGCGCGGCCAATGTCGAGCGAGACAGAGCCGTCATCATTTGTGCCGAGCGCGGCAGCGCGCACTTTGTCAGATTTGGCAGCGGAGCCGCCGAAGAGCGGTTGCTCGCGCCGCGCGGCCGTAGCGTCGAGGTCCGGTTCCTGATCGGGCACGTTGCTGCCCTCGAGAACGGCCTTTACGCGCTCGTAAACAACCGAGGTGGGCGTGTCGGCGGGCAGGGCCTGGAGGGCCTGAAGCAGCGCGGCCGTGAAAGCGCCGTGCGGTTCGGTGCCGGCGGGCATTTCCTTGGCGGTCTGATCCTGCTGCGCCGCGGAAAAGACCAGCGCGGGATTGTCGGTGCGCTCTGTAGGCGAAGGAACCGGCTGTCCGTTGGGCAGCGTGTCGGGAGCCTGATCGATGTCTCGCGGATCGAAGGCGAGGGCGCGCTCGCGGTAGACCGGACCGATGCCGCGGCTGATACCGCCGGAGTGGCAACTGTCGAAGATGACGGTAAGGTGGACGCCCTTGTCGAGAGCGGCGTTGAAGATGCGCGCCATCTCGCGGTCGCGGACGTCGTAGCCGCCCTTGTAGGCGTCGGACGGAACCAATGTGCTGTCAGCATGGACATATTGATTGCCGACGAGCACTGTGAGCTTGTTGCCTTTGCTGTTCACGCGCAGCGAGCCGTGGCTGGCGTCGTAAAAGACCACGGTGTCGCCCTTTTGCGGCAGGTCCACCAGATATTTCTGCATGGCGGCAAGAATGCCGTCGCGCGTGGTCTGGTCGGCGGGAAGGAGGGTGACACCCGGGCTGGGATGAGGCGGCGCCGGATTGGTAAGCAAGACAACGTTTGCGGCCGGGAAGCCGAATTTAGGACTCGTGAGCAGATCGGCCATGGCCTGCGCGTCGTTGACTGAGCCATCGAGATTCTCGAAGGTACCCAGCTCACAGCGGCCGTAGATGCAACCGGCAGGATGATCTGGCGTGGTTCCCGCGGGCTGATAGGTATTGATCCCGATCAACAAAGCTCGCTCGGTTTGAGCGGCTGCCAGCGACCCCGCGAAGATGCAGGCCAAGGCAGAAAATGCGGAAACATACGCTTTCATAAGCGCTCCCGTTGCAGAGTGCGAGCGAGGGCGTTCCCTCAATTGCCGCGGATCTACTCGCGGAAGTCGGCCCGCGGACTTCAAAAACCGCGCGGCCTGCTCATCATATAGTGACCACGCGCCGCATGGCCGTTCAGGCACGCGACCTCAATCACTGCCATTCACGCCGGATGAAAAACTGCCAATTTCAGGAAGTTGTTCAACTAGCGTTTCCTTGAAAAGGTATGCGTCGAGGCCCTGAGTACCCTTGCGTTCTATCGACGTTTGCCGAGGCGCGAGGGTTTCAAATCTGTCACGACTGGGGGGGGCGGCAAATCTAATCGAACTCTTTTCGCGAGCGTTCTCATCTGCGAGAACAGCAAAAGTATAGCGCCTCAAGAGAATCGTGCAATCAAGAATGTTGCGGTGCGGATGTGACGAAGTTTCTTGCCGAGGATCCACGGCCCAAGTCGCTTCAAAACTTCGGTTCCGTGGATTTCTGATTTTGGTTCTGGCCAGCGGGGGCACATACTTAGATTCATCGATCGTCTGGCTTTTCCGCTAGCTCTTGGGTCTCGCTGGACGATTCAGGTTCATCGCTAAGGCGGCCATCAAGAACCGCTAGCGTACCTGCAGAAGGTCACGAACCCGATTCTGTGAGCCGGTGGCGCTCGCCGAAGGAGATTTGGTTCTCAGGCGAGTTGGGATTCCTACCCTTGCGTTACCACCGTCAAAATCTAAAGTCATGCCCTTCGTCCCGAAAGTTTCCAAGAATGGTAGCCAAATTTGAAGTCTCGCCGGTATACCATAAGCGTGCCAACTGTCGGATTCATCCCATTCATCACGAAAGTGCTCGACCGCCTATTCACCGGCGGGCGCAGAGGTGGCGACGCGCTTTCCTCGGTCAACGTCCATCAAATCGCCATATTGATCAAGTTGTGCAAGGCGCCTGATAGGCGACGAAATCCCGCCTTCCATTCACTACACTTTCCTGTTCGGGATGCGCGGCCGATCCTCTTTTCTTGGCTCAGTGCCAGCCTCATCGGAACTGAGGAGAGGGCGATCGCGCCGTCGCCGGTCTTAGTCCACACAATTGCCGGTGAACTTCGTTAGGAGAACGGTACAGGAGGGCAAGCAGATGATTATTCGAGACAATAAGGGGAAAATCTCGAGCCAGCTGGAACATTTCTGCGATGACGCTGGCAAGACTTTCGACTCGAACGTTATGTACTACAACGAGCGGCCGGTTGTGCAGCAGATCACGATTCGAGATACCCAGGGGCATGTCGAGAGCCGCACGATCCTGAATGGCAAGTTGCTCCCCTGAGCCGGACATCGGTCCGTGAGCGGAGGGCGACTTGGAGTATTCGCGGCGTAGTCGAGCGCGGAGCGTGTCCGGAGCCCTCACTCTGACCGCGGCCTTTTGAGTGGCAGTGGCTTTTTGCTCCAAAAGTCTGGCTGACTGGCCATCAGTCGCGCCTGGGGCAGAGCCCGCGATGGGCTGCCGGATAGGGAGCTTAGGTGCGCCAGCTGTGTGCCGCAGTTCACATTTGTCCTGAGGGGAGAAGGCATTGGCAAGAAAACGCGGACAGATCATCGCCCGGGGCAACGGTCGCTGGCTGGTGTGCGTCTCCATCGGCCGCGATCACCGGACGCGCCAGCGCAAGTACCTGAACCGTACCGACGGCGACGGCTTTCGCGCTACTCAGCACGATCCGATCATTCGCCTCGAAGAACGCGACCAGGCGAGGGAACCGGACGCTGCGCGCCTGACCCTCAACCAATACCTCGACCGCTGGCTCGAGCTGGCGGCCCGACCGAAACTCAGAGAAAAGTCCTACCGCGATTACCAGGCTCTACTCGGCCGCCACATTCGCCCTTCGCTGGGTGAGCGAGAGCTCTCCGGCCTTGCGCCCCTTGATCTGCAGAGCGTCTATCACCAGATGCGCGCGAGCGGCCTCTCCCCCAGAACCGTCCACTGCACCCATGCGATCTTGCGCGCCGCACTCGAGCAGGCTGTGCGCTGGCGGTTGCTCGAACGGAATCCTGGCTCTGGCGTCGAGAATCCAAAGCCCATCCGACGCGAGATGCAGGTGCTCGATCCCGCCGAGGCGAGACGCTTTCTCGAGCATGCTGGGAAGACCCGATATGGAGTTCTCTTGGCTCTTGCCTTGACCACGGGTATGCGTCCGAGCGAATACCTGGCGCTGCGCTGGTCGGATATCGATTGGCAGGAGGAGACGGTGACCGTATTGCGAACTTTGGAGAAGGGACGTGGCTGGAAATTCGCAGATACCAAACGGGCGCGCAGCCGCCGTCCGGTGAAGCTCGAGAGTTGGGTCGCGCGTCAGCTACGGCAACTCTTCACGATCAATACGGCGAAACCGGACAGAAGCCCGGAGGCCGCTCGACAGATCTTCAAAACTCGATTGGGTCGGCCGATCAATAGCAATTATCTGGCGCGGCGGTTCAAGCAACTCCTCCGTGAGGCCGGGTTGCCAGCCATGCGTCTCTATGATCTGCGCCATACGGCTGCAACTCTGGCACTGGCCGCCGGTGTGCCGCCGAAGGTCGTATCCGAGCAGCTCGGTCATGCCTCCAGTGCCTTTACCCTCGACGTCTACTCGCACGTGCTGCCGCACATGCAGGCCGAAGCGGCACTGCGCGTCGAGGCGTTGCTGGGAATGGATGGCCGTGAGTAAGAAACAATTCGGGCGGCAGGGCGAGGCCGCCCGAACCCGCTTGTCCCGGAACTTCGGGATCGGGAGCGCAGCAACGCATCGCTTTCGAAACCAGCGGATCAGTCGTGGGTTTCCGGCATGCAGTGAAAGTCGATGTTCCTTACGATAGAAGTCATTCATTATAAATTAGTTATATCGACTTGAGCCTTGCCGCGCGGAAACCAGGTTGAAAAAACTTCCAAAACCTCCATCACCTCCTCAAAACTGCGTGTTTTCTGTAGCTTGCGAGCCATGGAGGTTTTCGGTCTCTGCCGGCGTATCCTCCATCATGTCAACCATATACGCCGCGGCAAGCCGCTGAAGTTGGGCGACCGTGGTCCGATCGAACCTCACGCCGTTGCCAGTCCGCGACAAACGGCAGGTCGGCAGACCGAGGCCCTTCAGCCGGTGCCCGACCCGCTCGGGACTCAGCCGCGCCCTTTCACCGCGAGCTTCCTGAATGCGGTTAGCCGCGGTCGCGATTTCATGGGCATAGGCGAGCTCCCGCCCGTCACGGCTGAGCTCGAGGGTCGCTTCCAGGACAACTGCCTCGGTGGTGTTCGACAGCTCGGCGAGGCGCTGCTGGTCTTCGGTTTGCAAGAGGGAAACCAGCTTCTGCCTTAGCTCGGGCGCGTTCACGATGCCACGTCCGAGTGCCGTCGCAATGGCCGCCGTTTCTGAGGACAAGCCAGAGGGAACCCGCGTCAAGCGGCTCACAGAACCGAGATTCTTGTTCCGGTACTGGTCCAGGTGGACGGGGAGGCCCTCCATCATTTTATGGAGCCATTGAGGAGGGTCAGGTAGTCCTACGTTTGTGGGAGTGATGTGGATGTGGATGGAGTTTTGGATCTCTAGGTGTTTCAGGATTCGCGCCGGCATAAATCCCTGTCGAGTGGGCGCAAGAGATCAAAGAACCCCGTTCCACAACCATGAAGTTCCGATCGGTCAAGTTGCCAAGTAAGTCGGCTGTCCTCCGGTCGAGAGTTGGCTCCGAGATTAGGTTTGTCTTACAGCTGTACGAGAGCACGGCCAAGTCGCTCCGCCGGAATCCGGCCAGCAGCTTCGCCTCGCGGCAGACGTTGCGGAGGACGTGCAGAACGACCATTGCGCCAGGGGCGTGGCCGGTCAAGAGCAAGCACGGAAGAACGCTCAATGCGTCCTGGACGTGGGTCGAGAGCACCCAGAACGCGACGAGCTCGGTCGCATCCTCTGGCAGGATCGTTTGCGCCAGGAGGACCCGCTTGATCCACGTAATGAGCTCGGCTGCCGTGGCTACCCGAGGCGGCGGGAGCGTTGCCTGCACGGGCGCCGTGAGAATCTCGCTGGGCTTTGCCGTTTCGGCGGCGCTTGTGCTTCCATCTGTCGCGGGAGCCGGAACCTCCGTCTCCTCTGTAGTGTCGCTCGGGGTGGGGAGGTAGTCGTCGCCGAAGATGGCTTCGTCGATTATGGGCATGAACGATTTTGGCTTGGGTTTCGGGGCCGGCTTGGGTACGGGGGGTAATGGGAGCTGGAGAATAATTGGATCAAACCAGCCGATCTCATCGAGCTCGGCAGCTTGCGTCACATCGCCGTCGGCGGTTGGCGGTAGGTTGCTTTCGGGGGCCTTGGACGGGACCGCGGGAACTTGGCCTTCCGCGCCGGCTTCATCCTTCCTTGCGCTAGCGTCAGAAGTGTCTTCCTGCGGCGAGGTCGGTTCCGCGGTTCTGGGTTCTAAGGGAGACGGGTCATGATCAGTAGCCTGTCCAGGCGTATCTAGACTCTCGAAGACCTCGTGCTTGACCAGGCTTGTCGCCGTGGCTTTGAGGCTTTCCGATGCGGCGCGCGCAATTTGGCTTTCTGGGCCGGCCGCGTCGATCGATGCCGCAGCGTCGGCCAGGTCTTCGTGCGAGGGCGTTGGTTCGGTGGCCCCGGACTCCGCGGGAGACGGGTTGGGATCGCTCGTTTGTTCTGGCACGTCAAGATTCCCGACGGCATCATGCTCGATCAGGCTTGGCGCCATGGCTTCGGGGCTGTCGGATGCGGCTGGCGCAGATTTGCCTTCTGCGCCGGCCGCATCATTTAATGGCGCGGCCTCGGCCGTGTCGCTCTGTGGGGGAGTTAGTTCCAGCGCCCCGGGTTCCTCGGAAGTTAGGGTATGATCAATCGCGTCTTCAAACATTTTGGTAGACCCTCTTAGTTCGTTGAATGAGTAGCGCGGCGCCTCGAAGGAAGGAGATTTCAGATTCGCTTGACTTCTGCGCCGCAATGCGCGATGAATGTTTCCCATGCATGCACGCGTCCTGAGGAGCCGTCTTTGGTCGCCAAGCGACGTTAGCTATTCCGGTCATGATTCGCTCCCGCCTTCTAACCAGGAATCCCATAGTCAAAAAACTTGATTTCAACTAACAAGCTACTTTTGAGCACCTGGAACAATACCGCCGCCAACTGCGGGAACAACGTCGCGCCATTGCACCATCTGTCCTTCACTTACTAAGACTTGGCGATTGCGAACTCGTCTTCGGGCCCGGAGTCAAAGTCCCGGTTTGCCCGTGGGATCGCAGATTCCCGCGCGCAACCGAAACTCGCTGTATTCGAGCGGGTCACCCCAGCAAAGCTCTCCGAAGAGCACCTGCCCGTCAGCACAGCGCATGTACTTCTGCATCCCGCAAGTCAGGCGGTCGCAACATGCCTCGACTTGCACCAGCAGCGCCTTGCGCCGTCCAGAAAAGGGAATGCCCCAGGAGATGGCCACAAAACCGTCCGGCGTATCTTCGCCAATCCAAACATCCGAGACCGTGATCAGCAATTCGCCATTGAGCACGTCTAACTGCTGGTTGATCTCGTCAACCATCTTGGCCTCCTCAGCTAAACCGGCATGCAGCCTCGGGACGCGCATCGAATGCACACCCTGAGAATGAACGATATGAACCAAGGGTTCCCAGGTTCCGCCCCCTTCAATCACTGAGCGCGCCTCGCTCAGCGAGTTTTGCATCAATTGATCAATTTCAGTCATCATTTCAACCCTTCTTCTGTTGCACACCGACGAGTCATACTCGCGGACTTCCTCGATGGCGTTCTTTACTCTATGGGCCCGACCAATGTCCCGGGGGCTGGCAGTTTGTGCCTTTGCAGCCTCCATTTGTTTGAAGATCTGAAGGCTCCTGACTTTCAGGAGCCCCTGTTGCTTTAACTCGTGATTTCCCTCCACTGGCCAGCAGTATCCTTAGTTATCCGCGCCGCACATTCGATGTTAGGCGATTTCTAGCCTTCACTGATGTTACTGCGAATCACGAGCTACAAACTTAACTACTCTTTGCCGTACTCCGGATTGTGAACGATCACCGGTAACTCCTATCTACAGGATACGACAACTTATCCTGAGTTAGCCATAGAAATCTGGGAGTAAGTCACTGGTTGTTGGAATAGTTAGTGGCCGCTTTTTGCAAACGAATGTAAGGAAATTTTTCTAGCCGCGTCTCTATTGGAGAAAGCGTGAGTGAGGAAAGAGGAAGCCCCCGACTTGAGCGCGTATTACTTTCGTACTAGAGCCTGTTATTGACTTCATGCGAGGAGCCTACAGAGGTGAGCGATCATAAGGCAGGCGAAGGCGAGGAAGTGGAAGGCTCCGAGCGTGGTGGCAAGTCTTTCGTAGCCTCGGGCGAGGCGACGAAAACGCGCCGCCCAAGCGAAGCTTCTCTCCACCACCCAGCGGCGTGGCAACAGGACAAAGCTGCGTTTGGCTTGAGTATGTTTGACCACTTCCAGTTGGATGCCGTGCCCGGCCGCGGCTTGTTCCGCCGCCGCGCCTGTGTAACCTTGACCCACGTAAGCCAATGCGACATTCTCCTGCGTGATCTGTTGCACTTGCCGGGTCAGTTCGCCGACTTGGGCGCGATCCTGCTCATCGGCCGGCGTGACGTGCAGAGCCAGCAGATGGCCCAGCGTATCCACGGCCGCATGCACTTTCGATCCTTTGCGCCGCTTGACTCCGTCATAGCCTGCTCGCGCTCCAGATTCCGGCGTCGATTGCAGGGTACGGCTGTCCATCATCGCCGTCGGTTGTCCTTTGCGCCCGGAGAACTCCCGCAACAGCATCCGCAAATCCTCTACCATGGTCTCGAAACAGCGGGCCCGAATCCAGCGCTGCGTTTGTTGATAAACCACTGTCCAGCGAGGCAGATCGTTGGGCATGTAACGCCACTGACCGCCGGTGCGCACGATGTAGCGCAAGGCGTTGAACACAGCACGCAACGGGTAGTCCCGCTGCGCCGACTCCTCTTTGCACAGGGCCAAATACGGGGCCACAAACGCCCATTCCTCATCCGTAACGTCGCTGGGATAGCCCCTTCGATTCGGCTTCATGCCTTGAGCATGAACAGCTTTGACAGAAAATCCCTATCCCAATGCAAGCAATGGAACAAAGTTAATAACAGACTCTGAGTACGGGTGTCGGCCGAGGATGTCCCAGCCGTAGTTGAAAGTTGAGCGGCGGTTCAGCCTGATTCTGAAAGAATCGGGTTGCCACACCTTGAAGGGAGAACCGCCGTGACGAAAAGCTACCAAACGATAGGCAAGCAGGGCAATGCGAACCAGTAGGAGCTGGCCAGATTTCTGAATAAGAATATTCCGAGCAGATGTGGTTCGGCTCATTTATACCCGCTTTGGCTTTTTGGCGCAGGGTAACTAATGCGTTATGGCACACGCTCCGCGCGACCCGCCCATGACTCGTGGATCTCCTGGAAAATGTCGTCGAGAGATTTCGTAATGTCCCAACCCGGATAATGCGCCTTCATTTTTCGTAGATCGCTAATATAGCAAATGTGGTCGCCAGAGCGGTTCTGATCTACATATTCGTAGATCATCTTCTTGCCGGAGATGTCTGCAATCATGGTAAAGGCTTCGAGGATCGAGCAGCTATTGGTGCGTCCGCCTCCTATATTATAGACTTCTCCTGCGCGCGGACTGGCGAGGAACGCGGCAATGAAACGAGCTACATCATAAGAATGGATGTTATCGCGCACCTGCTTGGCCTTGTATCCGTAGACATTGTACTTAGTACCGGTCAGGTTGCACTTGATCAGGTAGCTCAAAAAGCCGTGTAACTCGACGCCCGAGTGGTTGGGGCCAGTGAGGCAACCGCCGCGCAATGCGCAGGTCGGCATGCCAAAGTAGCGGCCGTACTCCTGGACCATGACATCAGAAGCGACCTTCGAGGCGCCGAAGATCGAGTGCATTGACTGGTCGATGCGGAAGGTCTCAGGGATGCCGTTCCAGTAGGCTTCGTCAGCATATTCCCAGCGGGTCTCAAGCTCCTTGAGAGGGAGTTCGTTGGGCGCGTCGCCGTAGACTTTGTTGGTGGACATGGACGCGAATGGGGACTCGGGCACGACTTGGCGCGCGGCCTCAAGCAGATTAAGCGTGCCGACCGCGTTGGTATCGAAGTCGGCGAATGGAATGGATGCAGCGAGGTCGTGACTCGGCTGGGCGGCTGTATGCACGATGGCGTCGGGCTTGATCTGTTTCAGTAGGTCGATTACGCCCTGGCGGTCACGGATGTCAAGCTCGTGATGCAGGAAACCCCTGATCGCTCGCTCAAGCCTGCGCTGGTTCCAGCGTGTATCGCCCTTGGGACCGAAGAATACCGCACGCTGATTATTGTCGATACCGTGAATCTCCCAGCCCTCGGCGGCAAAATAAAGACATACCTCGGATCCGATAAGACCTGAGGAACCAGTGACTAAAACCTTCTTCATCGAAGTCTCCTTCACCGCTTCTGAAACACGTGCCGGGTTGCGTCCCGGTTGCCAATCCACCAAGCCGGAGTTTCCATTTTCCTATCCTGGCTACAAAGCAATATACATTCAGATGCCCCCGCCGGGTACGTTCTTTACATCCGCTTCCATTGCAAATGCCCTGTCGTGCCCCGCAGGTCCTCTGCCCAGGGCAAAAAGCCATTGACCCGACTTACCCGCTCCGGCAACCAATTGAGCCTGTTCAGCTTATAGCCGGACAACAGTGAGAGTTCGCAATAGGCCCAGTTGTAATAACTCACGGTGAACGGAATGCGACGAGGATCCGTATAGACTGCCTGATGCTGGGTGAATTTCCAGATGGAAAACAGGTTTTTCCCATTCATAGTCGGCCGTCGACGGCATATAGAGGGTGACAAATGAGATTGCGCAGTAGATACGTACAAGGCAAAGAACCAGGCAGGCGGCGGCAAGAAGAAGGGAAACCTCAGCGACTCTGCGCAGTTTGTGCTCAGGCCGTTCGGACATCTGACGCAAGGATAGCATTGCTCGTCCCGGCCAGAGCAGTTTCGAGAATACTGTGACTGGTCAAAGCGTTTGACAAGGTCGTCGTTTGCTCCGCCCCACGGACGAAGACCTGTCCGTGGGGACCCCGGTCCTGCTGGTTGCTCCGACTTGAATCTCTTGAATTCAAATAAACAATTCCGAAACTGCTGTAGGGGCGCGCCGTAGTTATGTGTCCTTCCTCTTGTAATCGCCGCGGCTCAGATATTTCTCCAGCCACAAATAAAGACAGATAAACAGGTATCGGCTGCCCATCTCCTGGATCTTCAGCTTGGCCACACCTGTCCTGCGGTTGCGCCAGGTGATCGGGATCGCGGTCCAGGAGTAACCGCGAATCATCGTCTTGAGCGGAAGCTCGACGGTGAGATTGAAGTGCGCCGACAGCATGGGCTGGCAGCCATCGATCGCAGTACGCCGGTATGACTTAAAGGCGTTGGTGGTGTCGTTGAGCGAAATCCCGAAGAGCATCCGGATGAAGAAATTCGCCAGCCGATTCAGCCGCAGCTTGACCCACGGATAGTCGATCACCCCGCCGCCTTTCATGAAGCGGGAACCGAAGACTGCGTCCCATCCTTCGTTCAGCTTATTCCAGTAACGGACCACATCGCGGCAATCGTCGGACTCATCGGCCATCATCACTACTGCGGCATCCCCGTTCATCTGCATCAGCCCGGCGCTGACGGCGTGTCCATAGCCGTGCGGAGGGTCTTTGGAAAGCAGTCGCGCCTCCGGGATGCGCCGGCTGAGCTCGGTGACGATCTCCGCGGTGCGGTCGCTGCTTCCGTCGTCGACCACGATGATCTCGTGCGGGATGTTGTTCAGGCGCAGCTCGACGTGCAGATGTTCGACAGTAGACGCAATGCAACCCTCTTCGTCGCGCGCAGGGATCACCACCGAGAGCAGCTTGAGCGCAGCCGTAGGAACCGGTTGCGCGGGAGTTTTCATGCACCGCACCTTTCCAGCCAGTCGGGATGTTCGGTAACATGCACTGCGATCTCCTCGAGAATCGTGTCGATACCGATGCCGGGCCGCCAATCGAAAGCGTTTTTCGCGCGCGCCGAGTCCAGAACCAGCCACGGCACATCGTAGGGCCGGTCCGAGCCGTCGGCCACGGGCGCATTGGGGCCAAAGCGTTCATCGCACCAGGCTGTCAACTGGGCTAGCGACATTGAATTCTCCGGCCCGCCGGAGACATTCTGCAGTCCGCCCTGGCCCGGATTGCGCAACTGCATGTCCACCAGTCGAGCCAGATCCCGCGGATGCAATGCGTCCCGCACCTGGTGTCCATGGCCGCCGAAGCCAAGATACTTTAACGTTCGCCGCGCTGCGTGCGCATGCAACCAGTAGGAAAAGATGCCCTGTTCCGCGGTGCCGAACTGGCCCGCTCCCGCCAGCACCCCGCAGCGATTGATCCACACCGGCACCTGGAACCCAAAGGCATACTCCTGCGCCAGCCGCTCCGACGCCAGCTTCGACGCGCCATATAACGATATGGGGGCCTCGGTGATGAAGGCCTCCGTCACGCCGGCCGCGCTTACCCCTGCGGGCCACTGCCGCGCCGGATCCAGTGCGTATCTTGAGGAGTCCACAACCAACGGCAACCGCGCCAGCACCGGAATGGAATACACGCGGCTGGTGCTCAACAAAATGAAGCCGGCCCTCGAAGTCCGGCAGTATTCGAGCAGATTCACGGTGCTCAGCAGGTTATGTTCCAGCAACTGGCGCGCGCTCGTTCGTCCGTCGCGGCCTGCCAGAACGCTCGGCTGCGCCGCCGCATCGATCACCCAATCCACGGGCGGGAGCACCTCGACATCGCTGGCCATGCGAAGATCGCCGTGCACCAGTTGCACGCCAAGCCGCTTCAGCGGCAGCCGGTTGGTTTCGCTGCCCTGGCGCGCCAGATTGTCCAGTCCTACGATCTCGATCCCTTCGTGAGACTCCAAAAGGGCTCGAGCCAGATGGCTGCCCGCAAATCCGCATACGCCAGAAACCAGAACCCTCATGTCGATTCCTTTTTCGAACCATCATGAACCTATGGCAGAATTGACCTGACATCTTAACCGGAATCCCTATTTTGAAAACAGATTCGCGGGAATTGAACGCCCGTTGGTGACCTGCCGGTCAAAAGGGCGGACAATTCACGACCGGAGGCATTATACAGATGCCATACATCGTCTTACATCGGATTTCAGGCGTTGTCCAATTTCTTAAATTAACACATGTGGAATGAAAACGATATAAAAAGACGCGAATTCAAGATTGTCAAGCAATTGGCGCACAGTTTTCCTTGCGTCCCTCACCCTCCCCCGTGCTATTTTTAGGATATTCTGATTTCGGCTCAACGCGATCGGGGTGTTGTGGCCTTCGGGTCATCGGTAGGGCGAAGTGTGTGCCCCATTTGCACGGCAAAGTGCGTCCCCCATTCGGATAAGCGTATCTGCTTAGGTTAAGTTTGCACCGATAACCTGGGACTCACGGGGGCGGAGCTTTCCCTGAACCAAACCAAAATCATGGCCTTTCAAAAAGAACCGGACTGTTCTCATTCTTTTCCCCGCCATTTAAAAGACAGCTGAGAGTGAACGGGATCGTTTTGCATCTCAAACCTGGCTCTGGGGTCAACTATGACAATTCTGAAGCCACGCTCACGCAAGGTAAGCGTCCGTCTTTCCGAAGAGGAGTACGTAGCTCTTAGGCGCGTCTGCTCCTTAACCAGCGCACGCAGCGTATCAGACCTCACGCGCGAAGCCATGCGCGCCGTAGTGAACGACGTGAACAGGGAGGATCAACTTGGACGTCATCTCGACGAATTTCGCGCTGGCATGAGGAACCTGGAGAGAAAGGTGGAGCAATTGGAGGCGAAAATTGCAACGTTCAAAACCGAGAGCGTCCAGTGATCGATTCCGCTCGCTAAGAATCCAAACTGAGTGAGAAGTTGGCCAGGAAATGCAGGCAAGTTTTGACCATCACCCCAAGGTTTCCTGCCGGGTGACAGCCCAAGCAGGAAATGAGTCGTTGAGCTAGCATAAGGCGGCAAGCTCTAAGCCATGAACTTGGAATCACAAACCGCAGCCTCAGAAGGTAAAGAATTGCGCAACGTAATGCATTTCAATCGAAGAATGCCTGAATTTGGGCCGCATTGGACCCGCATCCGCAATCTCGTGTTCACGTTCGGATTGACGATGTTGATTTGTGGTGTTTTCGCTGTGCAGCGTGGGCGCGCACAGACACCTGACCAGAACTGTGGTACCGAGAGCGCCCCCGAAGCATGCCCATCCAACGGTGATGCCCAAGCACCATCCGCGGGCGGCGGTGCGCAGGGAACGGAGCAGAATTGCAGCGCCAATGTAGGCTCCACTGAAGCGTGCGCCCCCAACGGTGAAGCCCAAACACCATCGGCTGGTCAGGCCCAAGCACCATCCCCGGGCGGCGGTGCGCAGGGAACGGAGCAGAATTGCAGCGCCAATGTAGGCTCCACTGAAGCGTGCGCCCCCAACGGTGAGGCCGAAACACCATCCGCGGGTGAGAGCCAAGCACCAACTGCTGCTGGAGGGGGCGCTGCCGAAAGTGGCGCCTCGGGAACGGGTTACAGCGGTGACGCCGAGAAGTGCATTCAAACATGTGCCGAAAGCAACAACATCGCCAGCTGCGTCCAAGAGTGCGCGCAGAGGAGTGAGGCCAAGGCTCCTGCCAGGAACGGTGGGGCCCAAACACCAGCTCCGAATAATCGTGGACAAGCGGCAGGTGCGCATGCGACGCCCGCAGGATCGGCCTCCCAAAGCCGTCAGAGCGAACCGAAAGAGATACAAGAGCCCAGTCCGTATAAGAATTTGCCCTCTCTTCACGATCTCTACACCCAAGTCCCAGCGACTGGCGGCAAGCTGCAGCGCTTTGGCAGCAACGCTTTTGTCGTTGGCACCGGGAACGCGAATGAGTTGCCCATGGATCTTCCGGCCGGTCCCGATTATGTTCTTGGGCCGGGCGACGTTCTGATTGTGAATATGTGGGGCGGCGAGTCAAACCGGCTAAGCCGGACGATCGACCGCCAGGGCCAGATTGATCTCCCGGAAGCGGGCACAATCATGATCAGCGGAATGACCATCGCCCAGGCGCAGGATGCAATCCAACAAGCCCTCAGCGCACAGTTTCATGATGAGCACGTCGAGATCTCCTTGGGCCGGCTGCGCACGGTGCGCGTGTACGTTGTAGGGGACGTGCAGCGGCCTGGCGCCTACGATGTCAGTTCTTTATCCACGCCGTTGAGCGCGCTTTACGCGGCAGGCGGCCCAACCAGTCGCGGCTCGCTACGCATCCTGCGACAGTATCGTGGCGATCATCTGGTCCGTGAGATCGACCTTTACGATTTTCTTTTGAAGGGCGTCCGCTCGGACGTCGAACGTCTTCTGCCTGGCGATACTCTTCTGGTGCCAACGGTCGGACCGCAAGTTACGGTGGAAGGAATGGTGCATCGCCCCGCGATCTATGAACTAAACAGTGAGAAAACCCTGAATGAGGTTATCGATCTTGCGGGGGGTGTCCTGCGTACGGCGAGCTTGAAACAAATCAATGTTGCGCGAATTGTGGCCCAAGAGCGCCGCACTATGGTAAGTCTGCAACTCCCAGATGACCCGGCGGAGGTGGCAAAGAAGCTGGCCGACTTCCCTGTGCAGGGTGGAGACGACGTCGTAATTTCGCAGATTTTGCCCTACAACCAAAATGCGGTTTTTCTCGAAGGACATGTCTATCGGCCTGGCAAGTATCCCTACAAGGACGGGATGACGATTAACGATCTGTTGCAGTCGTATCAGGACGTAATGCCGGAGCCATCCGACCATGCGGAATTGGTTCGTCTTCAACCGCCGGATTTCCGGCCTGAGATCATTAACTTTAATCTGCACGACGCGTTGATCGGCAACGATTCGTTTCTCTTGGAACCCTTCGATTTGATTCATGTCTATGGCCGCTACCAGATCGACCCACCCATGGTTTCAATTAAAGGAGAAGTTCTTCATCCCGGTACATATCCAATGTCTGAGGGTATGACCGTGGCCGGATTGGTGAACATGGCTGGAGGGTTCACGCGGAGCGCGTATCGGGATGAGGCCGGCCTTTCAAGCTACGAGGTGCAAAATGGGCAAAAGGTACTGGTGACTCATAGCACAGTAGCAGTGGAGAAGGCACTGGATGGCGACAAGAGTGCCGATGTGGTACTTAAACCGGGAGACGTCGTTAGCATTGAGCAATTGGCTGGCTGGCAGGATATCGGTTCATCGGTAACGATAAGAGGCGAAGTTGAGCATGCTGGTTCCTACCCGATTCAAACGGGCGAGCGCCTTAGCTCTGTGATTAAGCGGGCGGGAGGATTTCGAGAGGAGGCGTATCCGCCCGCCGCCGTACTGGAGCGGGTCCAAGTCCGTCTACTGGCGGAGCAGGCGCGTCAGCAGATGATTCGACAGATCGAGACCACACCTGCCGTGGTCAGACCGGGAGCGGTCGGGCCACAAGGGGTAGCAGGTATCCAGCAATCACTCGACGCGCAGCGCCAGGAGATTCTCGCGAGCCTTCGCAGCCATCCCGCCAATGGCCGACTGATCATCGACATCTCTTCAGACGTCAGCAGGTGGGCAAACACACCTCAGGATATTGAACTGCGTGCAGGGGATGCCCTGTACATACCCAAGCGGCCAAACTTTGTCGTCGTAAGTGGCCAAGTGTATAATCCCGCCGCGATAAGTTGCGTTCCCGGAAAAGATCTTGCCTGGTATCTGCGAAAGGCGGGCGGCGCGACACTTTCCGGTGACAAGAAACAGATCTACGTGCTCCACGCGGATGGGTCAGTGGTGCCGCGTGGCGATAACTGGGTAAGTAATAACTTTATGAACCTCCGCATGCGGCCAGGTGACACGATCTTTGTTCCTGAAAAGATCGTCGGCGCCTCAACAGTCTGGCAAAACATAGCAGCAGTGGCGCAGATTATGTCGGCGGCTGCTTTACCGATTGCTATTGCCGGGGCCTACTAGCGACTCCGGGGCATCCTTTAAGGGGCTTCAACTATTCGATTAACTACTGCGGCATTCAGCTGGAAGCAGGCGGCCAGCGCAAAGAATCGTGGATGCCGTTGGTCAGCTTTTCGAAAACACGATTGACCAGTTTTGATTGGGCGACTCCGCTGTCGCATGCTTAATCTAAGGGTGGGTTTCAAATGGACGATTCTCAAAGCGCAACACTAGATTCGGAGCTATCCCAGCAGGCAGACGAAATTGAATCCCCCGACGTCGAAGAAACGGGCGAGCCTCTACTCCCCAAAATCGCTCTTTTTCTGCGGACGTGCTGGGCGAGACGGAAGATGATTGCCCTGATCGTCGCAGCCGGGATCTTGGTTTCGTTGGCCGCCGCTCTCCTGGAGCCGAACGTCTATTCTTCGACGACAACTTTGATGCCGCCTGACAGTTCCTCGCAATATTCCGACGTAATGGGTATACTCTCTCCGTCAAGCAGTGCGGCCAGCCTGAGCAGTGAGGTCTTGGGCCTTAATACGCCCGAGGATCTCTTCGTCGGTATTCTCGAAAGCCGGAATGTTCAAGATGGCCTGATCGCGCGCTTTGATCTCGTTCATCACTATGAGGTGCGCTTTCCCGAGTATGCTCGCAAGGTCTTGGCGTCCCAAACCAAAATCGATCGAGACCGCCAGAGCGGGGTCATTTCAATAAGCGTCAATTCCGATGACCCTAGTCTTGCTGCCAAGCTCGCCCAGGGTTATGTGGAGGAGCTCAATCGGGTCGTGACAGATGATTCGACCTCTGCTGCGCGCCGCGAACGTGTCTTTCTGGAAGTACGAGTTAAGGAAGTCAAACAGGATCTCGACGAATCAGCCAAGGCGCTCAGTCAGTTTTCAACCAAGACCAAAGCAATCGACGTATCTTCGCAGGCAAAATCGATGGTGGACGCCGAGGCTAAATTGGAAGGCGAGCTGATCGATGGACGCAGCCAGCTCGCGGCACTGCGACAGACCTATTCCGAAGACAACAACCTTGTGAAAGCTGCGGAAGCGCGCAATGCCGAATTGCAGAGAGAAATCAACGCCACAGGTGGAACGCCCGATAGAAACGGCTCTGCGGCTGCCGCTGGCGGCTCTGTTTATCCAACGGTCGGCGAATTGCCGGCGTTGGGTCTTACGTATTACGACCTGGAACGCAAGGTGAGTGTCGACGAGGCTCTCTGGGAGGCTCTGACGAAGGAGTACGAAACCGCGAAGTTTGAGGAGGCAAGAGAAATTCCCACACTTCACGTTCTGGATGCCGCCGAGGTTCCTCGCTCGAAGTCCGCGCCCAATCGGAAGCTCATGATATTCATAGGCACGCTGATCTCCTTTGTCCTCGCCTGCCTTTTGGTTCTGGTGCTGAATCATTGGGAACAGATGGATCCGGAGGCCGAACCAAAGAAGTTGTTGATGGAGATGGCCGCCCCGCTCAAGAGGCTTCGGCGCCGTCGCTAACTAGGTTGGGCAGGCAATTCACCTGCGTTCAGGAGCAAAGAGAGCCTTTGAAGGCGTTCACGAGCAGGGCGCAACCGGGCTGCCGGGGGTAGACATTCCTGGGCATTGGGGACTCAAAATGCAGCGAAAGGAAATCATCAAACAGAGAGAATTATGAACAGATCATGGCTCGATAAATCATGGCTTGTGCGCGCGATAGGGTTCCCGGCGACTCTTATACACGGCGATACTTTGATCCTGGATCGCTGGCTTTGGTTGCGCCACCGTTTGCCCAGAGTCACCGCCTCCTCTTCAAAGCTGCTGGACGTGGGCTGTGGAAGCGGCGCCTTCACCATCGGCTCCGCGCGGCGAGGATACCAGGCCCTGGGCTTGTCGTGGGACGAAAGAAACCAGAGGGTGAGCGGCGAAAGGGCTGCGATCTGCCGCGCTCCCTTGGCCACATTTGAAGTTTACGACGTGCGTAATCTGGACCGGCGTAAGGATTTGTGGGATAGCTTCGAGGTCGTGGTGTGCTGCGAGAACATCGAACATATCCTGGATGATCGCAAGCTGATTCTCGATATTGCGAGATGCCTTAAAATGGGCGGCGTTCTTTTGCTGACAACACCCAATATAAATTACAGGCCCATAGATAAGGATGATCATGGCCCTTATCCACCCATCGAAGATGGGAGGCATGTTAGAAAGGGTTATTCGGCCGAGGACCTGCGGAAGTTGTGCGCGCAAGCCGGACTGACGGTCCAGGAGATCGGCTATATCAGCGGATTTTTCAGCCAGAAGGTTACCGCGCTGATGCGGTTTCTCCGGAAGATGCACCGTCTTGCTGGCTGGGCGCTCGTTCTTCCGCTACGCCCGCTTCCTGTTTTGTTGGATTCCTGGGTTTCTCCCCGCCTCGGATGGCCCGGCTATTCGATTACGCTGTGCGCCTGCAAGACGGCCGATAGCGAATAGGCAAATATTCGCCAGAGCACGCGGCAGGTCAATCAGTATCCACACTCGATAAACAAAGTCCAGGTAAGCGATTGGCGTGGTCGGTCTAAAGTTGACTTGCCAAGTTAAGGACCGACGCTCAGGGGCGCCTCCCAGACACGCTGATTTGGGGCAATTCATTCCATGACGAAAAACAACCTGAAACGCCGGCTTTTCCATGCGGTCGGCGCAACGAGCCTCGGACCAGTACTCACGTTGGTCATCCAGCTTGTTAGCGTACCGATGTTCTTGCATTTCTGGGGAGCCAAACTGTATGGGGAATGGCTGGTTCTAAGCGCAATTCCCATCTACTTAGGTTTTACAGATTTCGGTTTCGGCAGCGTGGCCGGCAGCGAGATGACCATGCTTGTTGCCCGGGGTGAGAAACAAGCTGCCCTGGAGGTGTTCCAAAGCACCTGGCTGCTCACCACAGTGGCATCTGCATCCTTCGGTCTCCTGGTCGCGCTGGGGCTTGGGGCGTTGCCGGTTGAAAGATGGCTTAATATAGATCTTCTGTCGCGCGGCCAGGTGATTGCCATTCTGTGCGGGCTATGCTTTTACGTTTTTCTCGATTTGCAATGGACTGTAATTGCCGCAGGCTTCAAATGCGACGGCAATTATGCTCTCGGCATGCTCTTGGGAGTTGTCGTTAGTTTCTGTGCCAATGCCTTTAGCGTCGTCGTCGTAGTTTTTCATGCAACTCCGCTGGTTGTGGCGTTAACCCTTGTTTGCTTTCGATTCCTTGGCAACTGGACCTGCCAATTTGTCCTCACGCGGAAAAGCCCATGGCTGCACTATGGCTATCGGCACGCCCATATCAGAGTGATTCGCAAGCTGTTTGGTCCGGCCATCGCATACATGGCGTTTCCAGCGGGGAACGCGTTCATCTTGCAGGGCATGACGGTCCTTGTCAGCGCTGTACTTGGTCCCATTGCCGTTGTGATGTATTCAACAGTCAGGACCTTAACGCGGTCCGTGTTTCAAATGGTCGCTATGATCACCCTTGGGGTATGGGCTGAAATGTCGGCGGCGCTTGGCGCAGGCAACATGTTGCTGGCACGGAACCTGCATCGCTGCGCATGCCAGGCCTCGCTTGGGTTGTCGCTTGCGGCTGCTTCTCTTCTGGCGGTTTTCGGCCCAGGTATTTATGGAGTTTGGACGCACCACAAAGTCACCTTTGATCATACTTTGTTCTATATTCTGCTGATCGAAGTTCTTGCCAACGCTCTCTGGTTTACTTCTTCCATCGTGCCCATTGCATGGAACCGCCATCAGCCTCAGGCCCTGGTTTACGTTTCGGCGACTCTGGCCTCGCTTCCCATTGCATATCTCCTGATGAAGTGGATAGGACTGCCTGGGGCCGCCGTCAGCCTCTTGATGGTGGATGTATGCATGATCGCCTATGTCCTTACTGGCTCCCTCAGGCTCCTGCATGACAAACTGAGTGACTTTGCACCGGCCCTGTTACGGCCACCCACGCTGGGCGTAAGCCGATCCGAAATCGGCGACTAAAAAGCTGGTTTACCGGCTATGAGCAACAAGACAAGAGGGGGACCAAGAATCAATGCATGTACTCGTCGTCGGTGGAAATGGCTTTATTGGATCTCACATAGTTGATGCATTGCTTGCCGATAAAGTGCAGGTCACTGTTCTCGATGTGAGTCCGGAAAGGTTTCGGCCTGCGCTTCCAGAAGTTAATTATTGCCAGGGCAGCTTTGGCGACGCGGACGACATTGAAAGAGCACTAAGGGGTAAGCCGGACGCAGTGATTCACTTGGGGAATTACGGCCTCACCCTCAACGCTACAGGCGTACCGGAAAACGATCTGCGCAATCTGCAAGATTCCGTAGCGTTGTTTGAAGCCTGCATCAAGCATCAGGTTAGCAAGGTCGTATTTATGTCGTCCGGAGGAAAGGTCTATGGAATCGCCAACCGCCTGCCCATAAAAGAGTCTGACCCGACTAATCCTCTCGGATCCTATGGGATTATAAAGCTGTCCATTGAGAAGTACCTGCTAAGCCTTTCCTATTATTACGGTACCGATGCGGTAATAGTGCGACCCTCCAATCCATTTGGTATTCGCCAGTCTCCTTTTGGTACGCAAGGTGTAGTACCAATATTGGGATGGAAGATTCTTCATCAGCAGCCGATTACGATTTGGGGCAGTACTGTACGTGATTACATTGACGTACGCGCTGTTGCAACGTTTTGCTGCATGGCGGCTACGCGCGAATGTTCCGGGATCTTCAATTTGGGCAGCGGCATTGGTGTCAGCACAGTTGAGCTTGTGGAGGCTTTGGCCAAGGAGCTCGAGATTCGTCCCCTCATCAAGAGGGAACCCGCGAGGAAATTCGATGTTCCCGCCATTGTTCTGGACTCCACGCGTGCAACGCAACAATTCAATTGGAGTGGTGTGACCAATCTTCGGGTTGGTCTTACCGAAGTGACGAAGTGGCTGAGGGAATTGGCCGCGGATGACCATAACACCCACGGTTTGACGAGCTGATTCCGAGATCTAAGCGATTTCAGAAAGATTATGGTAATCATCTCCAACGGCTTTTCCAAGCATACTTTGTCAGTAGCCGCGGCAGAGGCGGAGCGACAACAGTTATTATCCTCTTTTCTGACGGGAGCGTACCCGACTCCGCTGCTTCGCAAGATACTTTCGCTTCCCTATCTACGGAGTAATGCCAAGGCGAACCGGCTGGCCGCGAGAAGTGATCAGATCACGGATGGGCTCGTCCACGCACTTTTCTCTTCAGAAGTGTTACACGTTGCGGGAATGCTGAGTCATAGCGAATCCATGGATGTCGCGTCGATGCGGCTTTACGGGCAGTTAGCAGTTCGCCATGTGAAGCAGGCAGCGGCAAAAGGTGCTCGCATTTACCACTATCGCGCAGGATTTGGAGGGGAGTCCGTCGCCGCTGCGAGAAAATGCGGCATGTTCACCCTGTGCGACCATTCCATAGCCCATCCTTCGGCGGTTGATGCGCTGGCGAGGAACATGGGGACAATGCCGGCTCGGGAGGAGATGGTCAATCTCAGCCCATTCTGGAGCCACATTCTCCGCGATATAGAACAGGCTGACGCCGTGCTGGTCAATTCGCAGTTCGTCAAAGACACATTCGAGCACGCCGGCCGCAATCACATTCCTGTACACGTCATTTATCTGGGAGTTGATGATTCCTTCCTGGCTCAGGTGCCTCAGCGAGAGGATGATCCAGCTGAGTTTCGCATGCTGTTTGCAGGGACCTTCGAGATGCGCAAAGGCGCGGAGATCCTTATGGACGCGATGGCCCGCCTTGACAACCTGCCATGGCGGCTCGAAGTTGCAGGCCAGGTAAGCCCTGCCCTTGTAGAGCGAAGCCGGAGCTTCTTCTCCGACCCGCGCGTCAATTACCTAGGTTATTTGTCCCTGCGCGACCTTGCATCAGCGATGACAAGGGCCGATGTCTTCGCGTTTCCGTCCCTTGCTGAAGGGTCTGCCAGAGTTGTCTTCGATGCACTTGCTTGCGGCTGCTATGTCATAACAACTCCTAACAGCGGCTCGATTGTCGAGCAAGGAATCCACGGAGCCGTTGTGCCCCCTGGCGATAGTTCTGCGTTGGCGGATGCCATTGAATATGCTCAGAAGAACAGGGACGAAGTCTCAAGAATCGGCAAGAATAATGCGCAGCTAATCAGAACGAGTTATATGCAGTCCAGTTACGGTGACAAGCTCTGTCGCCTTTACAAGAAGGTGCTCGGAGAAGAGGCGCGAGCCAATTGATCGATTCATATCTGGAGACGATACGAGAATGAAAACCGTCGAGCGGTTGTGTCTACACACGTATATCCCGAACTTACTTCATGCTGGATCTACTGTCTTCGACCTTGGGGCGAACGAGGGAAAGTTTTCGCATGGAATGATAGCCAGGCATGGGTGCCGGGTGTTCGCCGCAGAGCCTGTTTCCGAACTTCGGGCGGGTATCAAACCGTCGCCTGCGCTCACTCTGCTGCCAATTGCTGTTGGCGGCACAAAGGAGCGGGCGAAGGTGAATATCTTTGGCTCACGATGTGCAAGCCTCCTTCGCCGGAACGGCGATGAGGCCCTGGACGGCGAACAAGACACGGAAGTTCTGGACCTTCGAAGCGTTTTCGAGCTGTCGGGGGTCGACAGCGTCGATCTGATGAAGGTCGATATCGAAGGCTCGGAAATCGGCATGTTCGATTCTGCAAAAGATGAAGACCTGCGCAGGTGTACCCAGATTACCGTGGAGTTTCATGACTTTATCTATCCCGAGCAGGGGCCGCAGGTTGAGGCCATCAAAAAGAGATTGCATTCGTTGGGCTTCTGGGTGATCAATTTTTCGCTGGACAACATCGACGTGCTCTTCTTGAATAAGGCGACAAGCGGTATCGGACGGCTTCAATACTGGAGGTTGAAATATTTAACTAAATATATAAAGGGCATCTCTCGCAAACTTGGGCGCGCATAGATTCACGTTACGTTTTGAGGACCTACGATTCTAATATGGGCGGATCAATCCACTGGCCGCATCGGCTGCTCGGCGTCTTCGAACGGAGAGAAATCTGGCGGTCACGGTACAATGCTGACATCTTGAATCTAAGTCGGAGAAAGGTGTGCCTCGGACAATGCACAACCCCAAGCTCGTTCTAAAGAGGACGATAGAAAAGTTCATCGCTAACCGCGGTTTCATCATCGATAAGGTCAAGAATCCGGATGCCGTGAGGGACCTTCTCGACCGGCTCCACCTCGTAACTACCGACATAGAATTGATTCGGCTCGGCCGTTTGGGAGACGGAGGCTATCTGGTTCCAGACGATCTGGTGGGGTTGGCCGCTTGTTTTTCACCAGGCGTTGGCGCAGAATCCTCATTCGAAGCGGATGTAATTAGCAGATCAATTCCTTGTTATCAGGCGGATGCCTCCGTCGCCGCCCCGCCCACTCCTCTCCCGACCCTGCACTTTGAAAAGAAGTTCCTGGGAGTCGTGGAGGACGAAACTACAACTACGTTGGATGCATGGGTGAAGGCCAATGCACCCGGAAAGGACGATCTGCTGCTTCAGATGGACATCGAGGGTGCAGAGTGGTCTGTTCTGCTCAACGTCTCCGACGAGGTTCTCAAACGTTTCAGGATCATTGTGTTGGAACTGCATGGGATGGAGCGTCTCCTCGATCCGTTTGCGTTTGACGTGATTTCGGCCACTGTGAAAAGGTTGCTGTCGAGATTTCATGTGGTTCATCTACATCCGAATAATCACGTTCCCGCACACGTCATCGCGGGACTTACTCTTCCCAGAGATATCGAAGCGACATTGCTGCGGCGTGACCGCGCCGACGCAACTGGGTACTGCATTTCCTTTCCACATCCCCTCGACGCGCCGAGCGTGCCACACAGGCCCGATTACCCGTTGCCGCACAATTGGTACCATATCTCCACCTGAATGAGCAGGACGCGCTGAAAGGGTGCGCCTTCAATCAGCCGTGCGACATCTTCTTGACTGAGTATCTTTCGAATGTGACGCACCATCTTTGAAAAGGGCGTCTCGGCGATGCTCAAGCCGAGCTTCAACCCGTGAATATAGAACAGCCGAGAGCCGCCAACCTCAGGATGATTTTAAAGCGTAAGACGCGGCGCTCTGGCGAGCCGAAATAGCCACGCAGCCAAAGGCGATTCAAGCATGGCCCAAGCAGAGAATAAGCGCTCGGACACGATTCGAAAGCGATCGAAGGGTACTTCCGCCCTTGATATTGTGCTCTTTCTCATCCCATGCCTACAGTTCATCCAAATGAAACTCATCGGCGTTCTGAGCGGTTCCGATCTCCTTTTCATAGCCGTTTTTCTATATCTTGGTTTTCGCGGCGAGATCCGGATTGGTACGCCGATCGCCAAAAGATTTATGGTTCTTTGTTCGCTCTGGCTGGTTTCACAGATTGTGACAGACGTCGTGCGGCATTCGGCATTTGTGGACTATGCCCGAGGGTGGAGCGATATCGGGATGACGCTCGTCAATTTTGCGGTGCTCTGCACGCTGCTGTATGGGCGATGGCGACGGATCGTTCTCTATGGGTGGGGGATGGTTGCGGGCGGCCTGCTCAACTACATTACTGTCCGAAACGATCCTACTTTCGCCGAATATCCGTGGAAATTCATCTTCTCATATCCAGTGACCATGGCCGTTTTCTTGATCGCATCCCGCAAGGATTGCCGTGGACACTGGCCGATCATATTGAGCGCACTGATCGGCATAGTCAATCTCGGCCTGGGGTTCCGCAGCGAAGGCGGATTCTGTCTTGCCGCAGCCTTATACCTTCTGGTAGCTCGCTCTCTGCAAAGGAAGTACGCAGGAAGCGACAGGTTGAAGGTTCGAACAGTTGCGGTCATCGCAGCTTCGCTTATCGTGGGCGTTCTTGGCGTTTTCTGGGCTTACGGTTATGCGGCCAGAACCGGAATTCTGGGCGAGGATGCAAGGGCGAAGTACGAGAGGCAATCGAGCGGAAAATATGGAGTGTTGCTCGGCGGGCGATCAGAGTTGTTGAGCTCTATCCCCGCCATTTACGATTCGCCGATCCTGGGACATGGTTCGTGGGCGAGGGATCTAAAGTATTTAATCATCCGGAGGCAGGCGATGGCCCTGCTGGGGTATAGAAACTATGAGGATACCCCCAATCAAGACATTGTATCCGGCATTATCCAAACGCACTCGTATTTCTTTGGAGCGTGGGTAGACGCCGGCATTCTTGGCGCGTTCTTCTGGGCCTGGGTTTGGGTGATGGTGCTCAAGGTGCTGATGAGGGTCTATCCTCCCAAGTTCGTGATGCCGGCCATGGTGCCATGGATGGCATTTGAGTTGCTTTGGGCGATTTTGTTTTCTCCCTACGGCTCGGTGGTGCGCATCATCGCTCCCTACTACATCGTGATTTTTATGGGTTACCGCGCTCTTGCACAGTTCAGCGCAGCCCGGGCCGCGACTGGCAAGGTAACTGGCGTGGCAAACAGACGCCTCAAGACGGCATGAGATTCGCACCTGGTTTTTGTCGATCTCACGCCCGATTGTTCGCGGGGTCGCGACACTGCGCGCCTTCAGAACGCCACCGCACAAACGAAAGCAAAAGCAGCGTGAAGAGGTTTGTATGACCGAATTGAACTCAAATGCGGAATGGAGGAAGTGGGGGAAAGACGACCCACTTTGGGCGGTAGCCTCGTGGGACGGAAAACAGAGGGGTGGGGCGTCTCCATGGACTGACGAGGAGTTCTATGCACTCGGCGAGTCTGATTGGCGGGATTTTTTGAGTCACTGGCAACATTACGGAGTCAGCGCAGAGAGTTGTCTGGAAATCGGGTGTGGTGCTGGACGTCTTACCAAACAACTCGCGTTGCATTTTGAACATGTTTATGCGGTCGATGTTTCTCCAGAGATGATCGGCCGCGCACAGAAGGCAATTGAGTGCCGGAGTGTTGAGTTTTCGGTTATCGATGGGCTGCATCTGCCGCAAGGTGACGGGTCAGTAAATGCTATATTCTCAACTCACGTCCTGCAACATTTGGACAACACGGAGGTCGGTTTTACGTATTTTCGCGAGTTCTACCGCGCCCTCGGTGCTGGCGGAACTATGATGGTGCATATACCGCTTTACCAGTTCCCCATTGACACAGGCATTTTTGGAGCACTGATGTCATCACCATATGCTGTGAGGCGATTTCTTAGTAACATTAGTGCGGATGTAAAAAGACGCTTGGGCGTGAAGACAATGCGATTCACGAGGTATCCCATCGATACTCTCCGGGCATATCTGTCCAATTGCGGGTTTAAGAGAGTTGAATTCCGCATTTTCCCAGTGACTAGCAATGGCGATTATCACTCTTTCGTTTTCGCTACAAAGTAGTTCAAACTTACTTTGCCACGTACCGGTTCTGCCCAGATACATCATACTCGTAGGCTGGCAGTCCGTGGTGCAAGTCCAGGTTCGTTGCTTGAAATTTGTGAAGCATCCACAGGCCATGTTTTTGAAATTAGGGCATCGGTATGGGACACGCAAGGATTAGGAGGAGCGGGAGGAGATCTGGATCGCGACCGCGGAACTGGCGGTTAGAGCGTGGCGTTCACGTTCACCAATTATGAAAGTCAGCATCGTTACTATTTCGTTCAATCAGGCTGAATTTGTTGAACGCACTATGCTTGTCTGTACTGGCACAGGACTATCCCGAAATTGAACCGGGATTTCCATTTTGCCTCCCGCCTGCAACCCAATATACCCCGCAATAAAGAGCGGCTCCACCGTTCTCATGAAGAGATTTTTACCACGGTGATGGGAAGGCCGCCGGGAAAGACAGACACGGCGATCAGTTTTGGCTATCGGATGCTTCGGAAAATCCTGAACCCCAGGGACACCTGGGAGCGGATTCTCCGCGGGCCTCTCTTCGGCCGATCGCTAAGCAGTTGACGCCTTCGAGAGGCGTCCCAGGCGGTTTGAGGAAGAGGCGTTGTGAAGGTACTCGTTACAGGTGGATCTGGATTCATCGGCTCAAATGTGGTCGACGTACTTCTGGAGAACCGAGATCATGTCCTGAACTACGATATCCAGGCGCCCAGGGTGGGTGATCATCGGGAGTACTGGTTTCAAGGCGATATTCTCGATCCTGAGCGTCTTTATCGCTGTATTGAAGGCTTCGCACCCGATGCGGTCATTCACTTGGCGGCAAAGGCTGACATCTATGCCAATGATTGGCAGGATTATGCATCCATACACCAAGGAACGAAGAACCTGTGTGATGTAATCGATCGCTACGGCAACCTCAACACACTGGTTAATATTTCCACGCAACTCGTGATCGGCCCGGAGCACCGTCCCCGATCGTTGCTTGATTATCGGCCATACACGATGTATGGAGAGGCAAAGGCGTTCGCCGAGAGCCTGCTTCTGCAGTGGCGATCTCCAACCCATTGGCTCACCGTGCGCCCAGCGAATATTTGGGGACCTTACCACCCCTCTTTTGCCGATGCGATCTGGAAATATATACGTCAGCGAGCCTATCTGCATCCTGACGTGCGCGAACCGGTCATGCGTGGTTATGGCTACGTAAGAAACACGGCTGAGCAGGTGGTCGCACTGATGCGGTGCAATCGATCACAGACGGATCGCCAGGTGTTCTACGCAGGCGATGCCGTGCTGGATTCTGCCATCTGGGTTGATGCTTTCGCTGTGGCGTTGACTGGTAAACGGTCACGACGAATGAAGCTACCGATATTGCGAGCGATGGGATGGGCTGGGGATATCGCGATGAAACTTGGGATTCGACCGCCGATTGACTCCGGACGCGTGATGCGCATGACACATTCCTACCCATTGCCACTCGAGCCGACGCTGGCGCTTACCGGAACACCTCGGATTTCACTTGAGGCGGGGGTCACGGAAACCGTGCAGTGGCTTAATGGACTGCCGGGCTAGGGCTCAATTGTGGTTGGATGTCGAATTGCGGAGGCTAATGTTTGAGGCTGCTTTTTCTTGTGCAGAATTTCCGGCAGGGGTGGGGTGGCGCCCCCGAGTCTGCGCGATTGATGGCGAATTTCTTAACGCCTCGAGGTGTCGATTGCGACGTATTTGATTCAGGTTTCATTTGCAGCGACGTTGGCAAACTCACAGTACTTCCCGAGTCCCGTTCGGCGTTTCCTCGGTTCAGCTTAAAATCAACAAAAAATTACGACGCAATCTTACTGACGGGCCCATGGCAAAATCCCTTCCATCTTTGGCGGGTTTTGGCGCAGCGAGGAAAGGATCAGCCGCTGTATTACTTGCCACGCGGCGGCTTAGCGCGGATCGACTTTGAATTACGGAAAAGCGGAAAGAAGAAGGCGTATTTTCTTGCGGTCGAGCGGCACTTTCTTGATGCCTCCGATGGTGTTATCTTTTCCTCTGCAGCGGAGCGAACGGAAACAATTGGAGCCGCTCTGGGACGCAGGCCCGAATATGTCATACCCGATTTCGTCACTCCTCCCACGGAGGAGATGCGAAGTGATCGTCACTCGACACAGAAAGTTGTAACCTTCGGTTTCCTCGCGGAAATCAGTCCACGCAAGGGGCTGATGCCGCTTGTTGAAGCATTTGTCGATTGGGGCCGCGAGAACCATTTGCAAGACGGTGTCCGCCTCATCATCGGCGGAGCGCCTCGGCCTGGCAGTGAAGCCTATTTGGAAGGGGTCACTTCGATTCTGCGCAAGAGTAATTCCACAAATGTGGAACTGCGCGGCCCTGTATCCCACTCTCAACGCGATCAATTCTATCGGGAAACCGATGTAATGGCGATCCCGAGCTTCTTCGAGTCCTATGGACTTACGGTGATTGAGGCGCTCGCATTCGAATGTGCGCTGCTGGTAGCTCCTAAGGTCGGCATCCTGGAATTTATTCCGGCCCACGAATCTCTAACGATTATTCCCGGCGAAGATATAGCGGCTATCAAAGCTGGCCTAAACCAAGCCTATCTTGCCGCAATCCAGCCCGATCGTGTTCGTAGGAGGCCGAGCCTTGCGTTCCACAAAATGGTTGCCGATGCGATCAATTGCCGGGCACTTAGCGCTTGGACTCACTTACTCAAAAACGGTGATTCAAGTGTTTGAACCCGCATTTCCTTTTTGAAGTCGGTATAAGTAAGGCCACTGTCACAGACTTTTTGACTTATGCAGCGCCGGAGCGTCAACCCAGAAAGAGGTAGATCGATTATGCCGTCGTTTCGATCCCCGCTTTCGCGCGCCGTCGCCATTGTTACCGCCGTCACCATCACGGCACATCTGGCCTTCATCGGCCTGCCGTCGATTAATTTCGAGTGGGCATTTGTCGACGCGGCGCGTTATTTTGGTCTGCACCAGCAGGAGTTGCTCGTACGTTACTTTGAGGTTGAGGCCAATCCCCTTGGGGTCCCGCTGCTTGCCTATATCATCCATCTTATTCTGCCATTTTTGAAAATCGATATCATTCCGCGCCTTCTCGCCATATCCGGGTTTGCCTTTCTTGCATTTGCTCTCCTGCGCATCAGCGAGCGTGTAGGCATTGCTTTATCCGCGCCGCTCCTCACGGCGATCATCTTCCTGAATCCTCTGATTTGGACCTTCGGCGGGCGTGGCACTGCGGATTTCTTCCCAGCGGCGCTCGCCTTATACGCTGTGGCATTGTTTTGGGACGTACCAGACAGCGCCCCGAGACGTATCCTCGCCATAGTCCTTTTCGGCCTCGCGATTATCATGAAATATCACGCAGTTCTACTGCTTCCACTTGTTTGGTTGGAGGAGTTGAGCCGCCCTGGAGCAAATCATAAGAACGCATTCGTTCGGTTATGCGCAATTTCTTGTGCCATTCTGTTGGGACCTGCGATTTACATTGTGGCCGTAAAACAGTCCTTAGGCTTTTGGCTAGCGCCGCCACTTTATCAGGGAATACACCATCTTCTACTGACGCCGACTTTCGTTATCACCAATTTCATCAGCTATTCGGGATATATTGCCCTGCTTCTCACACCGTTTTCATTCTTGCCCTTGTGGAAACATGCGCATTCGCGGTCGGGCATCGTCAAGATCCTCGGTGCTGGGCTGCTTCTGTTCACACTTGGCTTTTTCGTTGTTGTTCCGAATGGGGAAATGAACTTTGGTCCGCTTGATGTCTATTTGACCCCGCGTATTGTGGGCGGCTGTTTTGCTTTATGTGCCGGTCTTTTGCCCCTGTGCATTGCGGATGGGATTCAGAGTGAGAACGCCAATCCTTCAAACCGGCGTTACATGATTTGCCTTGCGGCGGGGATCTTTCTATTTATCGGTGTTTTGTCGTTCACGCGGCCGGCGCAACGCTATCTGCTATTCGTCTTGCCCCTGGCCTTCTGTTTTGTCCCGCGTGCGATGGTGAGGCGGAGGCTGATAGCCGCGCTCGTAATCGTTGTGAGCATCGCGTTTAATGTCTTCATTTACGCCAATCAAGTGGCTAAGGGGCAAGCTTCGGCAGAAATGATGAGACAGATTACCGACGACGGATACCTGCCGTTAACCGAGCCCGGAGCATTAGTACTTCAAGACGGCGACCAGTTCCCTTTACAATACAACGCGCCGGCTCGATATATCGTCATCCAGCGAAAAGCGGCTGATGCGATAGTCGTGGTCGAGAAGAGACCTTTTCCTTTTGTACATAAAGCTTATTCGCTGGTGCTCGAAAGCAGCCCGTTCAATCGCACTCAATAGCGCGACCTCTGGCGCGATAGTGTTGGGCTCGCTCGGGCATGATCGCTCGGCTAGGAGGTTTTCACTTCGATCTCATTTTTGGGCGTGCTCGTTTATTCGTGAGAAAAACTGTAAAAGAAAGGAATGAATGAACGTTTGAAAGGGCAGTCCGACGCTTGCTCGCAGATTCGATTGGGCGGTAGGTGACTATTAGGACAACCTGACTTGTCTACTCACTCCGGAATACATATGAATCAACGATTCACTGATATTCATTGGCTTTGCTCATCTCAGGTGGCCTATTTCTCGGTATCTCACCTTCAACCGATTGAGCGCTATTGAGGTTACCATCATGCGAATTCTTGTGACTTTTTTTAGTGGTCACGCCTTTCCTTTTGACCTCGCCAGAGAATTGGCCCGACGGGGCCATAGCGTTCTATATCTTTATTTTGCCGATAACTCGTCGAGTCCGGATGCAGATCCCGCTTCCTGGCCGGGCGCTAAAATGAATCTTCAGATTGAGGGACTTCATCTTCCCATAAAATTCTCGAAGCATTCTCTTCTCACGAGGCGAAAGGCTGACGTTGCTTTCGGAAAAGCGGTCGCCGCTAGAATTCTTAGGTTTCGTCCCGACGTAGTGCTTTCCGGGAACACACCGCTCGACAGTCAAAAGATAATGCAGCGCGTTGCCAAGCAAGCGAGCGCAAAGTTTATCTTTTGGCAGCAAGATGTCTATTACCTGGCCGTTCGCTATGTAATTAAGAAGAAGCTGCGCATGCTGTCGTATGTAGCCGGAGCCTATTACGAGCGGCTTGAGAAGGAACTGCTCAAGAAGTCGGATGGCGTAATTTGCATCGCGCCCGAATTTGCGAAACTTGTGACGGATTGGGGCGTTGAGCCTTCGCGCGTCTTTACAATTGAGAACTGGGCCGCGCTTGACGATGTTTCTCCAATGGACAAGGACAATGAATGGTCACGAGCGCACGGGGTGGATCGGAAATTCTGCTTTATGTACAGTGGCACGCTCGGCATGAAGCATCGCCCAGAGTTGCTATTGGCACTGGCTCGCCACCTGGAAACCATAGACAATGCTTGTTTGATCGTAGTAGCCGGAGGCACGGGCGCCGATTGGCTACGCGAGAATGCGCAAACAATTCGTAAGGATGTTCTGACACTCCTGCCGTTTCAACCGTATAAGAAAATGTCGGAGGTGTTGGGAGCATCCGACGTGCTTATCGCCTTACTCGATTCTGAAGCCGGCGCATTTGCGGTGCCTTCCAAGATCCTCTGCTATTTGTGCGCCGGGCGACCGCTGATTCTGGCCGCTCCGCGAGACAACCATGCGGCCTCAGTCGTAGAGCAGTCCGGGGCTGGCATGGTAATTTCGCCGGATCGAGCGGAGGAACTTCTGAACGCGGCAAAAAGTCTGATAGAAGATGCCGAGTTGCGCGCCCAATATGTGAGTAACGCGCGCGCCTATGCCAATCGGTCATTCAACATCGCAAACATTGCAGATCGTTTTCTGGATTCGTTTTCCAAGATTTAGCCTCCGGATCGGTTCCCGGCGACTTATGGAACGATTGAAAAATGAACGATCGGGTAGACTACTATTTGGGTAATAGGACGATCGCAGGTGCGAACGTCGCGCATCCGGATCGCCCACCGCCGAGACAGTTGCCATGCGTATCGCTTTTTTGGGGACATCCAATCCAGAAGTCAACGCCTCTCAAGTGCGACTGTACCATTTGGCCCGGGGCATGGCTGACGCCGGTCACCAAGTGACGGTGGTTGTACCGGATGACCCCATTAATCGTGAATTTCCCGTGACGCGTGAGAGCGCAGTTGCGTTCCGTTTAATCAAGGCTCGGTCGGCTATCGCCGAGGTATTCACCAAGTTTCGGGAAGTAAGCGCCGGTAACTTTGATGTAATACACGTCGTCGGTGTCGGAGTGCGTTCCCTGCAACTCGTCGGACGCCCATTCAGGCGGCCCTTCTACGTGCAGGACTACGACGAGGCGATGACGTTGCAGGAGGGCCATTCACGAGCAAGGCGGGCGTACTATTCGATTGTGGAAGGTCTCACCCGGCAGCGTGCCCACGGAGTCGTGGTCGCCAGCCGAAGCTTGGAGTCTCTGGTCCGTGAGTATCGACCCGACCTAGGCAGACAGCTCTTGTACCTTCCGATCGGCTATGATCCGAGTTTCGAGGGTGCTAGTAAGAACCTGGATTCGCAATTGAGAGCGATGGTGGGCGAGCGCCCGGTGATAACCTGGATGGGAAGCTTCTGGCCTGCATACGGGATTGACCAGATAATCGATCTCGCAGCTACACTTGCTCGGCGTGGGCGACCCTTTGCGGTTATGTTGGTCGGAGACGGCCCCAGTTTCGAGGCCACGAGGAGCTTGGTGGCGGCCCGCAAATTGAGCAATGTTCTGCTACCGGGGCGCGTTTCGCTCGCCGATCTGCAGGCTTACTTGCGAATCTCCGAGGTTTTCCTGCTTCCCTTTCCGGAAAGTCCGCAGAATTTACACCGGTGTCCTACCAAACTCTTCCAGTACATCGCCAATAATCGCCCGGTCGTCACCAACCGGGTGGGCGAGGTGGCCGAAGCGCTGGGCGACGCCGGCTTTTATTATCAGTCCAGAAGCGTCGAAAGCATGGCAGATGCCTGCGAAAAGGCTGTCGCGAGTTCCGCGCAATATGATCGTTCGGCCTTAATTCCACCAATATATTGGAGCGAGCGGGCGCGCCGATACAGAGATTGGATTGAAAGCCTCGACCTGTCCACATGATTAGCGGATATCCCACAAGGAGCGACACGATGAAAGCGGCAAAGGGATCGCCGCAGGCAATGAATGAGCGGCAACGGGAAATCTCTGTCCGCGTCGAGATGATCGAGGACGAAAAGCACGCCACTGCAGTGCGCGTTTTCGAGGCATGGTTTCCCGATGTGCAAGCGATCTGCCACGCAGCTGAGCGGGGATTTTTCCTCGACTTGCTGGACGGCTCAGCGTGGGATTTCTGCGACTTTCAGGCGAAAACGAATTGCGCGGCGGCCCCGCTGAAACGCCGGAAGGGATTGCTCCTCTCGCGTTTCCTGACGGATCTCACTGGCCCTGAGCGCAGCCCCGAATGGGTGCGCGGCCAGCGATGGTATCGAGGGCGCGTATGAACCGCGGATCGGCATTGACGCAAGAAGAGCGCGAAAAAGCCAAGATATTGGCCGCATCCGGCCGGAGCAGCAACTATATAGCGAAAGGCATGGGCCGCAGCCATCACACCCTGGCGAAGTTTCTGAGCCGCCCGAAATCCGCGGGCAAGTTGAGATCCAACGCTCGGAACTTGCGCAGATGTTCGATTCCATTACCCACCGGGTTCTTAGCGCCGTAACCCCCAAAGACATTCAAGAAGCGAACCTCCTGCAAAAACTGACCGCTGCGGGCATCAGCATCGACAAAGCCCTGTTGTTGCGGAATGAGCTGCCCCCGACGATCAACGTGACCGTGCTCATGGAAGTGGCGGAGGCGATCCGGGCGCAGGAGCAGGGGCGAGCGATACCGGCTCCACAGGTGCGCGCCCTGCCCGCGCCCGAGCCCCAGTGACCGCGCTTCGAAATCGGACATGGGAAACCCCTACCGCATCCTTAGCAGCCCGTCCCAGAGCGTCCTGCAAGCTCTTTTAGAGAAAAAATAGGCGAGGCGGATGGTACGACGCGCATACCCCCCGCCTCACAGGGAGGACCGGGGTGGCAGGGAAAAGAATGCTTTGCGGGACTGTGCCCAATTTTGTGCCCAGTGGGTGCTTATACGGTGGGAGTGGAACATCCAGTGAATACAAGCACATCTCATTCAAATCATGTTTCGCTAAGTTATTGATTCTAGGTTTGGTTAGAACTCGAAATTAGGCATACTCGTAAGGGTATCGGGGGTTCGAATCCCTCCAGGGATTTGGAGAGCATTACAAGACGTCTCCAATCCAGCTCACAGGAGTGGAATTAAACCCACGCAGATGAATCTGGTTTATTAGCGGAGATTCTTCTTCAGCAAGGATTCCAGCTCGCGGTCAGCCGAGAAGCGCTGGTGGCCGAGCGGCGATGGATTCGAAAGGATGGAGAACGAAGAAGAGCTCACGCTGGAATGGTAGCGCGCCGGGGCTGCGCGAGCCGCCGTACGGATGATTCGATTGGCTTCTTCTCAAAAACCGCTTCATATTCCCAGGGCGTACCGACACGATTAAGGCCTGTGGCTATGTGACCGATTTGGTACGTTCCATGACGTTTATGCTTGATCGTCCAGATAAAGTGATCGCTTACAACTTCTGTCACGTCGAGCGCTACACTACGGCGCAGATCTGCGAGGCCTTCTCGCGAGTTGCCGGATATAAGCGGCCAAAGCTCACTGTACCTCTAACTCCCATGCTCATCGGGGGATGGATATTTGAGATCATGGCAAAAATGGGTCTGAGGACCGCGATCAACAGAGCACGTGTGCTTAAGCTGGTTCGTTCGAGCGACATCGTTCCTAAACGCCTCAGCGAGGCGGGTTTTGCCAATTCCTATGACTTGAACGCGGCTTTAGCCGATTGGCAAAAGACTTCAAGCAATGGCAAGTTCATCTGATCCAAGGGTTGGTCGTCCTGAAGAAGTGGACTGTTCCCTGGGATACGCGGTCAGCGAAATAAGCCTTCGATGAGGTCCATGAACGGAGTAAAGTAGCCTATCTCGAGAATCAGATCGGCGTGATTCTAATTCTCTATTAACAACTGTCCGAATTATCGGGAAAGCGGGGGATTGAATTCCAAAATGAAAACAGCTTTAATCACTGGCTGTACAGGCCAGGACGGCTCATACCTAACTGAGTTTCTTCTCGCCAAAGGATACGAAGTTCACGGTGTCAAGCGGCGTGCTTCGAGTCTTAATACCGATCGCGTCGATCACATTTTCCGGGATCTTCACGAAACCGGAAACCGCTTTTTCCTGCACTATGCCGATCTCACGGACGGCAGCTCGCTTTCTTCGCTTCTACACGAGCTTGAGCCAGACGAGATCTACAACCTGGGCGCGCAGAGCCACGTGAAGGTGAGCTTCGAGATCCCAGAATTCACAACGGATGTCGTAGCTTGCGGCACGCTCCGCTTGCTCGAAGCCATGCGGCTCACCGGCGTGAAGTGCCGCTTTTATCAGGCTTCATCCAGCGAAATGTTCGGAAGCGCGCCGCCTCCTCAAAGCGAGACGACGGCCTTTCACCCGCGTAGTCCGTATGCCTGCGCCAAGGTGTTTGGGCACAACATCACCGTGAACTATCGCGAGAGCTATGGAATTCATGCATCGAGCGGTATCCTCTTCAACCATGAATCTCCGCGTCGCGGCGAGACCTTTGTCACTCGTAAGATCACCCGTGCAGTAGCGCGCATAAAATATAAAGTTCAGCAAAAGCTCTTTCTGGGTAACCTGGAAGCGCGCCGCGATTGGGGCTATGCACCGGATTACGTTCGCGCCATGTGGCTGATGCTCCAACAAGAGAAGCCAGATGACTACGTTATCGGTACCGGAGAGGCCCATTCAGTGCGCGAATTCATCGAACTTGCCTTCGCGACTGCCGATCTGGATTGGCGTAAGTACGTGGAGATTGATCCTCGCTACTTTCGACCAGCCGAAGTCGACTACCTCTGTGCCGATACCTCGAAAGCACGGAAGATCCTGGGCTGGGAACCGACTGTAACCTTCACGGAGTTGGTCCGCATTATGGTTGAGGCCGATATCAAAGAGTTAACGGCTCGCCTCAAAGGCGGGGCCGAGGCTCTTCAGTTTGCGGCTGCTGCCGAGGGCAGAAATACATGATTGATTTGCCCGATAAGCGAATTCTAGTTACGGGCGGATCAGGGTTTCTCGGAAGTCATCTGCTCGCCAGGCTTGAGAAAATCGGTTGCCAAAATGTCTTTGCCCCGGGACACAGCGAATACGACCTCACGAGCCTCGACGCGGTTGAACGAATGTTTGAGAGGTATCAGCCGGAGATTCTCATTCACTTGGCGGCTGCTGTGGGTGGTATCGGTGCAAATCGTGCAAACCCAGGCCGATTTTTCTACGAAAACGCGATCATGGGTATTCAACTTATCGAGATGGCGCGGCGCCGCGGGATAGAAAAAACGGTGGTTCTAGGCACGATTTGCGCTTATCCGAAGTTCACGCCAGTACCATTTCGTGAAGAAGACCTATGGAACGGCTATCCAGAGGAGACCAACGCGCCTTACGGCCTGGCTAAGAAGATGTTGCTCGTGCAATGCCAGGCCTATCGCGAACAGTATGGAATGAACGCAATCTTTCTTTTGCCTGTAAATCTTTACGGGCCGGGCGACAACTTTGATTTGCATTCATCTCACGTGATTCCCGCTCTGATTCGCAAGTGCCTCGAGGCAGTAGAGGCGGGACGTCAGGAGATTGTGTTGTGGGGCGACGGCTCACCTACGCGCGAGTTCCTCTATGTGGAAGATGCAGCGGAGGGCATCTTTTTGGCAACGGAGAAGTACGACAAATCCGATCCGGTAAACCTGGGCAGCGGCATGGAGGTTTCGATTCGCGATCTGGCAACTATGATTGCGGAGATGACATGCTTTACGGGACGGATTGTGTGGGATACGAATCAGCCGAATGGCCAGCCACGCCGGCGTCTGGACGTAGGCAGAGCAGAAAGGGAGTTCGGGTTCCGAGCTGCAACACCGTTTGATGTTGGATTGCGCAAGACGATCGATTGGTATGTCAGTTCCATACAGCCCAAGGAAATACGGTGAGATTCCAGGATGTTGGCCTTGTCACGGTCTCTTTGAACGGCAAGCGACACCGTATCGCAATGAGATCGATGATGAACCGGGGCAGGTAAGAAGGTGAGCAGAAGAGTGGCTGTGATGGCCTATATGCGATTTGCGACTGTGTTGGCCGGACTTGCCTTCATGACCGCTGGCACGGCTGCCGCTGGACAATCAAAAGCGCGGGGTGGTCCAGCGCAGTCTGCTGGCAGTTCATATGACGTCGGATCTGACTGTGAGTCTGTCACGCGTGGTTCGCCCTACATTCCGGTTGACAGCTGGGTATATCCCGCGGTGCTGCGGCTTTATGCATTGGGCTACGTCGACAAGGTCTACCTGGGCATGCGGCCGTGGACGCGCGTGAGTTTGAGCCGGATGCTGGATGAGACAGAAGAACGTCTTGAAGATGTGGATGAAGGGCCGACCACAAGCGAAGCAGAAGGGTTGTACGAATCACTGAAACGCGAGTTGCGCGATGACAGTTGGGATTCTTGCTCGACGAATAAGGGCACCGTTCGCGCCGAGTCTGTCTACAGCGTGGCGCGCGCCATAAGCGGCACGCCGCTACGCGACAGCTATCATTTGGGCTCGACCATAGTGAATGACTATGGCCGACCGTACGCCAATGGCTTCAATAACTATTCCGGCGCCAGCGGCTATGCGTCCGCTGGACGATTTCTCCTCTACATACGTGGCGAGTTTCAGGGCGCGCCTTCGACTGCCGGCTACTCATCCGCGCTGGTCGAGGAACTTGCAGCCGCTGACGGAACGACCAATTATTTCAGCCCCACCTGTTGGGCGAACGGAACCAATTGCACCCCGATGCCTAACCAGGATCAGACGACGATGCCGGTGGGGCCAGTCGCCACGGCCACGCGAGGGCGCTTCATGGAGGCCTATGTCTCCGCCCAATATCTCAACCATGTAATCTCCTTCGGAAAACAGGATGACTGGCAGAGCCCTGCAGAAGGCGGCTCCATGTCCTATTCGAACAATGCTGAAAACATCTATTCGTTCCGCATCAACCGCATCGAACCGCTGGATATCCCGCTGCTCTCGCGCATTACCGGACCCTTCCGTTATGAATTCCTGGTGGGCCCGCTGAAAGGGCACACGTATCCCATCGATCCCTGGGTACATGTTGAAAAGGTCAGCTTTCGACCAACGGACAACCTTGAGTTCGGTTTCGAGCGCACCGTGATATGGGGAGGCAAGGACCACACCCCCATCACCATCAAAAGTTTCCTGAGGAGCTTCTTTAGCTTCGCTTCTCCCAGTCCTGCTGACAAAAACAGCCCTCGTGACCCCGGAGCCCGGTTTGGCGCCTTCGATTTTTCCTATCGGCTTCCCTTCGTTCGCAACTGGCTCACTCTCTATTCGGACTCAGAAGTGCATGACGATGTCTCCCCGATCGATGCTCCGCGTCGCGCATCCTGGCGGCCCGGTCTGTATTTATCTCATGTGCCGGGCGTTCCGAAGCTGGATGTTCGCGTCGAAGCCGCTTCCACCGATCCGCCGGTGTCGACCAGCAACGGCGGTCACTTCATGTACTACGAGGCAATCCAGCGCCAGGGGTATACCAACAACGGCCAGCTTTTCGGCGACTGGATCGGCCGTGAAGACAAGGGCGGCCAAGGCTGGATTACCTACCACCTGAGCGGTAATGAATGGATTCAAGTGGGCGTGCGCAATCAAAAAGCTGCCAAAGATTTCATTCCCGGCGGAACGACTCTAAACGATATCAACTTCCAGGCAGTCAAACGTATCGGCAAAGACTTTGAGATTAACGGGAACTTCGCTTACGAACACTGGAAGGCTCCCGTCTATCTTTCAGGACAGCAAACTGTGACTACTACCACGATCCAACTGACTTGGTTCACGGGGCGAAAGGTCAACTTTTAGGTGACCGTCTCGCGGGTGCTGCGCCCGATCCTTTCGCTTGGAACGGGTACATAAAGGATTAACAAACGGGTAATTGAAACGTATATCCTATCTTCTGAACTGGAAGACAAGATGGGGAACCGGAAGGTCGGGCCCAAAGGCACAGAGGCTGGCTCGAACCATCATCCCGCAAGTCACTGCAGTCCTGCTGGGTTTCTGCCTTGCAAATCCTGAAATGCGATGAATAGCTCTCGGTTCTCTCCCCTGAAAGGGGGATTTTCGCAGGGAGTGTGTTCGTCAATTCTTAAGGAGAGACTATGCGTTTGAAGCTCACCTTTAAGCTCATTTTTCCGGCGCTGCTTGTGGCGACGGTACTGCCCATCCATTCCCAGGTCTCCCCGGCTGCCAACCAGGGAGGCGTGCCCATCGTCGTTGGCGCCGGTTTTTCCGATTTCAGTATCGATTGGGGCCCCGGCAAAAGAATGGAGGGCATCTCGGCCTGGGCGGATTGGTACCCCAACCGTTTGCCCGCGGTTCTAAATGGCCTGGGCATCGAGGCAGAGGGACGTGATATTGACTTTGGCCGTCCTGCGGGAATATCGAGAATGCGCCAGGATACGGGTTTGGGCGGGCTGATCTATACCTGGAATCACTATCGCAACTTCCGCCCCTACGTAAAGTATCTGGCAGGCGTCGGCAGTATCGATTTCCCCCCCTGGGGGACATACTCGCATGACACGTTTTCGGTCTATTCACCCGGCGGGGGTATGGAGTATCGCGCTTGGGAACACATCTGGATCCGCGGAGATTACGTGTACCAGTTCTGGCACCACACCTTCGGGAATACTGACCTCACACCTACCGGCTTTACGATCGGCGCTTCTTACGACTTCAGACCTTGGGTGCCTGAGCAAAGATAGACCATGTCACCAATCGGTAAGTGGTCCCGTTCGTCTCCGAATCCATAATGTCCAGGGCGTTTCGCGAAATTAAAGGAACGACTGATGCCCTCGACACCCTAATTGGGACGGCAGACTGATAAGAACACGCCGGGGGATCTCTAGGCACCACGGCGAGTTTCATCAACATCCCAGCTCAAAAGCGATGGACAGATCGCTGAGGCGCCTTCCTCAATCGTCTGATAGAATTTCTTCACGGTTGAAGCACGAGGCTACCGCCTTTTATTGTCTCCCTCAGTCAAGGTCTGTACAAGATTTGGAACTTCAGATTGGTGCATCTTCAATCTGAGCGAAAGGTTTACTGGTTTAAGTCCTTGGTGCGTTCTTCGATACATTTTGACCCACTTCCCATGCGCCCTAAGCTAGATCTATCAGTTGCAATTGTCATCTGTACGCGGAATCGCCCGGCGTTTTTGAAGAAATGCCTTGAAGCCATCACGCATCTGAAGCCGATGCCAGACGAAGTGATCGTGGTCGATAACACTTCAGGGGACAAAGAAACAGAAGCTGCGGCGCGGAAGTTCTCGGCACGCTACACACTTGAGCCAATCGCGGGTTTGAGTCGATCGCGAAACCGAGGACTGGCAGAAAGCAAATCTGAGATTGTCGCATATTTAGACGATGACGCTTTGCCCACTGAGCGCTGGCTAGAATTCCTAATTGAGCCGTTCGCGGATTCGCGTGTGGGCGTAGTGACGGGGCGGACGATCTTACCCGATTCTCAAGCCGACGACATTAACGAAGAACCAACTCGCTTTCTCAGCAACAAAGACCGCCTATGGCTTGAGATTGCAGCCTTTGGTGGATTGGGCATCGGTACCAACATGGCGCTCCGCAAGGCCGCGTGCACGGGAGGGAAGATCTTTGACGAACGGCTCGGCAGAGGGACCCTCTTCCAAGGTCTGGAGGAACACCACGCCTTCGTTCACCTTCTCTCGATCGGCTACTATGCTGTTCATGTTCCCGCTGCCATCGTGCTCCATCGATCTCAAAAGCACGACGATATCAAGGAAGACGTCTGCAATCACATTGCCTATTCGATATTGCTTTTTTCAGAGTATCCGAGCCAACGCTTGAATCTTCTGCGATTTCTTTTTCGCCGGGCACGGCGTAAGCCGTTGACCTGGCCGCGAGATGCGCCGGACCCCGGTGAAATGATTTCAAGTGGATGGCGTGTGCTGTTGCCAGCAACCTTCAGAGCGGCCATACGCTTCCTGCGTAACAGGAAGCCCAAGGACAAGTAGCAAATCCGCCGTTAACGCTGATACTTACATCACTCTTTCAGTTTGCAGGCGGAGCGCCCGCATTCTGCCGGCAGAAGGAAATTGATTGACGATTTGCGTCCACATTTTGAAAAATGCACAGCCTGAGTGCACTGGAATCTGCCGGATTGTCGCGAACATGGCAGAACATGCCCACTCATTGGGATATGAGATATCTGTGCTCTTCTTCGGGGAAGGACCTCTTGTCATGGCGATGGAAGAAGCAGGTATTCCGGCGAGCGCTATTTCTTGGGATGCTAATTGCAGTGATCCCGCCGGCGCCTGGCGGGTGTGGCGCTGGTTGCGGAAACACCCTGCGGAGATCGTGCACATGCACCACGGAGGTCTATCGGTTCGGGCTGTATGCCGAATGGCCGGCGTCGGCGCTATAGTTCAGCATATACACAGCCGAACACTCGAACCCACTGGGGCTTCAATTTCGCAGCTGGAGCTTCGTGGGGTGGACGCTATTATCGCCTGCTCGCATGCTGTGGCAGATTGCCTCCCTGGGCGTCATGCGGAGGTTATCTATGCGGGAGTCGCGACTGGTTCGCATCCACCGGTGAAGGTAGCCCCCATAGGGCCGCTCAGGCTTGGCGTTCTTGCTCGATTGATTCCACTAAAGAATGTTGAAAGCGTGATCGTCGCCACTGCTCGCCTCTCGGCCATGGGGATTGAGGTTCAGACTGAGATTGCCGGCTCCGGCTCTTCGGAATGCTCGCTTCGCGACCTGGCTGCGAGCCTCGGCATGGGGGATCGTGTGCACTTTCTGGGCTGGCGCATGGACGTTGGCGAGCTCTTGGCTTCTTGGGAACTTCTGGTGATCCCATCCCTGGAAGAGGGTTTTGGGCTTTCCGCACTCGAGGCCATGGCGGCGGCGCGGCCAGTTGTGGCAAGCCGAGTTGGGGGTCTTTGCGAACTGGTAGTCGATGGGGTGACCGGAAGGCTTGTTCCTCCTGGGGATATTGATGCGCTGGTTTGCTGCATCGCAGAACTGGCGAGCGATCGCCAACGCTTGGCGTTTATGGGCGACGAAGGATGGAAGCGTGTGCGAAAACATTTCTCGGTCGAACTAATGGCACGACGCACGGCTGAACTTTACGACCAGCTTCAGGCCCGTCAATGAAGCTCCGCCAAGGAAACAAGCACACGATGTGACTCGTCGCCAGCCAAATGACCGCGTCTCACGGTTCACAGATGCCATATTTGATGCGCTGTGCGAGATGTCGAGCGTACCCTTCCGATTTTTCGCAGTTCCACTTAGACGATTTGGCTTCAGCAAACGAAATGATTGTCAGAACTGCGGCTAGCTAGCCATGGGAGTTCCCCCGGCTGCCGGGGTGGCAGTAGAAGTTTGACATTTACGGGAGTTTGCATGGGCCTGCGGCGCACCCATATACATGAAAATCGGTTCGAGCCAGTACCGTGTAGGATGGGCAACGCGTGGGACGATGAAGGTCGCATGGACTCTGGACACGTCGAGGCCGTCCGGGAGTTTGATCTGGAGAAAACCACAATAGCCGCTCGGCCAAGGGGAACAGGTATCCGCGCCGACTGCTAAACCAAGCGGCCCATGCCGCAGTCCGGAAGAAGGGCAGCCATTTTCAGATAGTGTTCCGGCGGCTTTTGCCACGACTCGGCTATCGAAGCGCGATATGAGCTATCGCCCATCGCCTTTGCAGGGTAGTTTGGAAGATTCTGCATGAGGGGGCGCAATTCATCGAGCAAGGCAGTGAACCAGATCCGGCCGTCCGGAAGAGACGCGCCAAAGACTTGGCGCGAGCACTCCGCCGGCTAGGCTACGAAGTCGAAATCTCTCCGATAAATCCAGCGATGTTCAACGGAATGCAAATTCTGGGGAGTTGATTTTCGACGGAGTCCATCCAAGAAACTCCAAAACGTGGGCCGCCAAGCACACGAGGAGGAGTTCCCGGATGGACGAGTATGAGGGTTTAAGCCACTCGAGATGGGAGTGCAAATACCACGTGATCTTCATTCCGAAGTGTCGCCTAAAACACTGTACGGGAGTTTGCGGCTGCACTTGGGCGAGGTCTTTCGACGGCTGGCCGAGCAGAAGCAGAGCCGGATTGAAGAAGGTTATCTGACGGCGGATCACGTGCACATGATGATTTCAATTCCGCCGAAGTTCGTGGTGTCGGAAGTGGTGGGATTCATCAAGAGCGAGAGCAAGAGCAAGAGCAAGAGCAAGAGCAAGAGCGCGATTCATCTTGCCCGGGTGTACGGAGAGCGCAAGCAAAACTTTGTGGGGCAGCACTTCTGGGCGTGAGGCTACATGGTGTCAACGGCGGGCCGGGATGAAACGGTGATCCGCGAATACATCCGCAACCAGGAGCAGGAAGACAAGCGGTTGGACCAGCTCAACCTGTGGAAGTGACCAGCCACCGTCAAGGTGGCCCAACATCAACCGGGGCCGCGTTAGCGACCCCGCTCAAGCCGCTTCGAGCGGCTCACACAAATAAGGCCTCCGGCTTTGCCGGGAGATACTTACTCAGTTGAAAGGTCGCGTCAGCCTAATCAACGGCTTAGCTGAAGCAGCTACCAAAGTAAGAAGCGTTGGTAATGTCCGTGCGATCAGAATGTTGAAAACTGAATTATGCACAACCTGACTGCGCAGGCGTGAGCGGCCTGTTGGGCGGCAGCTTGATGAGGTAAGTACCGGGTATCTGTTTCTATAGTTGGCGTCTCTACCTTGCGTGGAATCTCAAGCGATAGCAGTCGTTGAATTGAGCGATCTCCGTGTGCATGAGAATCTATGCATTGCTTGCGAGCCGAATCATGCGCGTAATGGTGTGGCAAGAACAGGAGCAAACCCATCTGCCCCGCGTGTTACGCGTCGCAGACACCCCATGAGCCGCTGGAGGAGATATTTCTCCTTGTAATGCTCGATATAGCTGACGCGCACGCGCCCGGAATGGCGCCAGATGCGCGCGGCCAGAAAAAGAAAGCGCAGCCGCGCCGTGGCCAGCGTGGTGTGCTTCATGGTCTCTACCCTGGGGTTCTCCTCGCGATGAAACAATTCGAGCCAGCAGTTCAGGTTGTAGGCCAGCATGGCGATCTGGAACCAGTTGGGGTTCATCGTCCAGCGGTTGGAGGGATGGGCCGCTAGACCGGCATCGTTGTTGGCTTCCTAGATGAGGTTCTCGGCTCCGGCGCGCAGGTTGTAGAACCCGATCAACACCTCCAAGCGGTCGTTCATGTCGGTCACAAAGACCCGGTAGATGTACTCGAGCGTATCGAACAGTTGAGATTGCTCGGGCTTGGCGGAGTCCGCAGTTTCTTCCGGCTTGTTATAGCACAGCGCCAGGAAGCGATGGGCCGTGCCCCCAGCCCTCAGATTGATAGAGGAACTCGCACCGCTGGTCGGCATCGGTCTTGGGAGAGGGCTTCCAGTGAGCCGCCCGCAGCTGCTCGATCAGGCGCGCCATCTTGCGCGCCACCACGATGTGGTGCCAGTTCTTCTTCTCGTAGGCCGCGATGGCACCTTTCGTGACGCGCATTATTTCGATTTTGGCGTCTCCACCGTGGATAATGGGCGTATTTAAATCATGGATTGATCCGGAACAAGGAAGGTTTCGGCGCGCACGACTGTGTATGATTTTTATGAACTCAGCCTTGAGACGTGATCGCCGCATCCAGGTACTGCGACGCCAAAATGCGATGCCCGGGCAGATTTAAGTGGCCTGAGGAACACCAAGGAGAAATGAACCCGTGGGTATTGAGCAATGCCGGATTATCGAGTTGCCAAAGGTCCCCGACCCGCGCGGCAATTTGAGCTTCATTGAGGGCGCCAGGCATGTCCCGTTCGAAATCAAGCGCGTCTTTTATCTCTATGATGTTCCGGGAGGCGAAACCCGAGGCGGACACGCGCTGAAGAAAACTGAGCAGTTCGTCATCGCTGTCTCGGGCAGCTTTGACCTGATTCTCGATGACGGGAAGGAGCGCCGGACAATCGGATTGAACCGTTCCTGGAAAGGCGTCTACATTCCCACGATGGTGTGGCGTGAACTCGTCAACTTTTCCTCCGCCGGCGTCTGTCTGGCGCTGGCGTCGACTTACTACGACGCGAGCGATTACATTCAGGACTATCAGGAATTTTGTGAAGCGGTGGGAGCACAGCCGCGATGAAAGTCCTCTTCAATGACGTCAAATCGGTGAACGACTCCGTCGCGTCCGATCTTGATGGGGCATTCCTGCGTGTGATGCAATCGGGCTGGTTTATCCTGGGCCAGGAAGTCGAGGCCTTTGAGGCGGAGTTTGCGGCCTACTGCGGAGTGAGACATTGCATCAGCGTGGCGTCGGGAACCGAAGCTATACAGCTCGCCCTGCTTTCCTGCGGCATCGGCCCTGGCGACGAAGTCATTACGGTTTCTCATACCGCCATGCCGACAGCAATGGCAGTCGCTGCCACGGGCGCTACGCCTGTGTTCGTCGATATTGAACCGCAGACCTACACGCTATGCCCCGACCAGCTTGCAGCAGCCATTTCAAATAAGACGCGGGCCGTTCTGCCGGTTCATCTTTATGGCCACTGCGCGGATATGGACGCCATTCTGGAATTTGCCGCCCGGCACAACCTGTATGTAATCGAAGATGCAGCGCAGGCTCACGGCTCTGCATACAAGGGCCATAAAACCGGGAGCATGGGAAACCTGGGATGCTTCAGTTTTTACCCGACCAAGAACCTGGGCGCATTGGGTGATGCCGGCGCGGTGACGACCAACGACGCGGAGTTGGCGGCGCGGCTGCGGCGGCTGCGCAACTACGGGGAGTCACGCAAGTACCACCATGAAAGCATGGGCTACAACAGCAGGCTTGACGAGTTGCAGGCGGCCTTTCTGCGCGTGAAATTGCCGCATTTGGAAGGGTGGAACGAGAGCCGCCGAACGTTGGCGGCGGTTTATCTTTCGAGCCTGACGGAACGGTTTCCCGCTCCCAAAGTTAGGGCTGGCTGTGTCCATAACTACCATCTCTTCGTGATCCAGAGCGAAGAACGCGACAAGCTGCGAGATCACCTGGCCGCGCACAAAATTCAAACTCTGATCCACTATCCCGTACCCTGCCATCTGCAACTAGCATTTCGAGATATCAAGCAGCGATGCTGCGATTTGTCCGTCACTGAGCGCGCAGCCCGGCGGATCATATCTCTTCCGATGTTTCCCACGCTCAAGATCGAGCAAGCGGAGTACGTCGTCGAATGTGTGAACTCATTTGGAGGAGGGGTGCGCTAGGTCAATGCGTCCTAGGGCAGCTACCGACATCCTGCTCTACCGCGATCAGCGCAGCGATTATTCCAAGGCCCCATTTGAGGTAATCCAGAAATTCGAATGGCAATTTGCTTTCAAACTCCAGCTTTGACAGCCATAGAGTTTACGCTCATCCCTGCCGAACTTGCCTCAAGCGGGAGGTGTTGCCCTTGTTGAGCAAATTGCCAACTCGAAAGGACGTACAGATGCGTTTGGCAAGTTTTCTTGGCCCATCTGTGGCAGTTAACTCTGGCCCACCTTCCGGCAAACCGTCGAGAAAGGAAGGGCCGAGCTTACGGTCTGATCGATGCCCGCGCTGAACTTCGGGCCTACGCTTCAGCCCGAAGCCCAGCGTATCTCCAATCCACTAGGCTGTCCAGCAAACTACCAAACACGTCGGGGGCGCTGTTCTATATAGCCGCTGAACGTGGGCGACATTTTCGCTCTGGTGAACCACCTCTCCTGACGGAACCTTTCCGGTCCAGCTGACGGCAAAGAGCCAGATGTTCTCGGGGAAGCGCCCAGCATGCATTTGCGTCCCGGCTGCAGTGTGGACCGGCAGCACGCCGCTCGGCTTGGAGAGCGCAAAACGAGCTGGAGTATCGACACTCACGACCATTGAGAGAACTTTCGCACGATGGATTTTTTCCCCGGCACGATTGCTGACAACAATGTTATGAACATTAGAAAACGTGTGCGAAACGCCCCACCTTCGGCCGTGCCGAAAAGCAGGGGTCCAATAGAACGTAGCACTCCTAAAAGCCGCATGCGCAGCGGTAAGCGAGCCGAGAGGGTAGCCCTGGCGATGAGCATGGATGTGGGCCAACCCGCTTCCCACTCCAGCCCGGCCAGCACGAGAAAGGGGTTTTCCCCGCCATCTGTGCACTGCAGGCTGGTTGGGAATTGGTCATCGCAACGAGCGTCCAGGGCTCTAATTGCGGGATCAAGCCATTTTGACTTCCAAGACGCACCACAGTTCCCCTCTAATACCGCGGCCCGGAATCGGCCGCCAAGTTCAGACCTTTTGTCCTCTGGCCATTCCAGCCATTCGAGTACCCCGGCAACAAGCTCGTCCTGAGTGGAGGCCCCACGTAGCACGGAGTCGAGCGCCGGATCATCACTCCACAGGAGGCTCTGCGTTGGAATGGCCAATCTCTGCACAGGCAGCCCATGCCGCGCTGCATCCAGCGCAGCCGTTATCGAGCTAACAGGAATGGAATCCAGAAAGATGTTCGCGGCACGGTAGTAGAGTTCCAGGATATTCGGATCCTTGACGAGGCCGACTGGCATGAATCTCCCTCCCGTCTGTCGCTTAAGTTCGGGAAAGGGTTCTGATTCCGACGGGCCGACGGCGACAATGAGGATTCGGGAGTTTGCCGCACAAATGGACCGGATAAGCTCAGGAAAGTTGCATCCCGGTATCGGAATGAATTTGGAGAGTTCACCGATAGTGAGCACGATGAGACTATTGACTGGCAGTCCCAGTTTCTTGCGGACATCAACTTTGTCCAACGTGGCGTGCGCCACGTCGAGAAGCGGCACTGGGAGCAAGACCTTTCGCGACGCAGGCGAGCGATAAAGCACGGAGAAATCATGCGCAACGGTGCGTATTTCAGCGACAACCCTCGCCACGTCCGTTCCCAGTGAAAACGCATAATCTGCGTGGCTGAAAAACAGCACCGGTCTCGGCTGATCGTACAAAGCAATGTTGGGCAGCGGATCGTTTGGATGAATGTGCAGAACGACGGCATCGAACTCGAGGGCTTTGGAACGAATCTCTGCCGCCATCTGCAACCAGGACATACCCGAGGCAAGTTTGATGACTTCTCCGCCGGTTTTCCGGGCGGAATTGCCAAGCCAGGCAGGTAGAGGCTCATCCGCCTGCATTGAAATGAGGATCGAGTGATGCTCCATAGGCGCGTGTTGTGCGCAAGTCTCGATCCAGCGTGAAACGACCCGGGTGTGCCCTCCCGTTTCGTACGCTGTGCTCATCAGATGCAAAAACCTACGTGGAGGTCCTGGTGAGGCAGGCGGAGCGGAGATTGACTTAAGGTACGTTCGTCCAATGTCTGCAAGGAGCTGCTCTATGTCATGGCAAAAGAAAAAGCCTGGATTTGCCGACCATGCCACGGTTGCTGCATAACGGCACCATCCCACCGCCAATTCAGGCTTGTTTTTCGCGGCAGCCTTTTCCCCGCAATGCAGAGCGCGGCCGAATTCCTTTGCAGACTGGCGCTGCAGCGAGGCTGCCCCTCGCGTATAGGCGGAGGATTTAGGGCTTTGCATCATGTTCTGTTGTCTTCTCCTTGCGAGGTTACTCAATCGGATGTTCACGCCGATCGATGTGCCGCACTGCTATGGATGCCGCACCATCGTCGAAGAATTTTGACAATTTCCGGCAAGTTCGACTCGTGGAGAATGCTGTTGTGGTCGAAGGGCACATACTGCTCCAGGAGCCCGCCTCGCGCATACTCCCTCCACGTAAAGCGCCCAGCGGCGCCAGTAGCGGTAAGAACGGACGGTTCATCGGCACTCAGGATATGAAGGAAGGGGGCATCTAGAGCAAAGACCTTATAGAACGGGTATTGTTCGCCGCCTAGGGCCCATTCCAATATCCGGTGCATCGTCGGAACATTCTGGATTGGAGCGAGAAATCGGCGGAAGGGAACCACTGCCGACCAAATCACCTGGCGGCCTAATGTGATGAGATTTTTCCTCACTCCGGGATGTTTGCTCGTCCAAAGCCGGCGCCACTGACGCCCAACGGCTTCCATCCAGATTCGCCAGTCGCGCACGAAGCGGGGAAATCCAGGGAATAACGTATCGAAGAGAATCACCCGGACTTCGTGCCCCGCGAGCGATAGCTGGTGGGCTGTCTCAGTGGCGACGATGCCTCCGAAGCAATCTCCGCAAAGAAAATAAGGCCCTTGAGGTTGTACCTGGCGAATCAGCGCTGCCGCCTCTGCCGCACTGTTTTCAAAGATAAAAAGCGAGCGGCTATGCCATGCGTTGGCTGGTCGCACGATCGACAGGTCCATCTCGCCCTGCAAGTGCTTTGCCAGTCGGCGGAAGGGAAGGCCTTCAAGTCCGTCGGTCGGAAAACAGAATAGGCGTCTGCAGCAGCCTTCGTCGCTGACCGGGAAGACGTGCATTTCGCTCGAATTGCGATCGCCCATCTTGGGCGGCGACGGATTCCCAACCATGCGAGCAAGTTGTGCGAGCGTAGGCTCGTCGATAAAATCCGCTGCCTGCGCGCTTGTCTCGCTGCCAAAGCGCCGGTCAACTTCAGCCAGCATGCTGATTGCCGCCAGCGAGTCGCCTCCGGCTTCGAAGAAGTCCTCATCGAAGCCCAGGTCATCGCGGTCCAGGATGCGCTCCCAAATTTCGTGGAGATTGACGGCAACGGCGTTCGCCAAGATTTGTTTCGTGACCTCGGCCGGCGTAGGTGCAGTGCCGCGCTTCTTGCCAAGCTCGTCCGCGAGCACCCATCGCTGCGGTTTACCCAACTCGCCGCGAGGAATCTCGTCGACGAAGTAAATGCGGTACGGAACCTTGAACGATGCCAAATGCTGTGTCGCGTAGCGGCGCAGCTCACGAGCGCTTACCTTGGATTCCGCTCCACTACGCAGGACGACAGCACAGGCCACGTCTTCGCCGAGGGTAGGATGCGTTACCGCGAATGCGGCCGCCTCCAACACCGCGGGGTGCGACGCGAAAACCTCGTCTACTTCGCCGGGCAGGATCTTCTCTCCGCCGCGGTTGATCATCTCCTTCAGGCGCCCGGTTACGAACAGGTTTCCATCCCCATCCAGCCGGCCTAGATCGCCGGTCCTGAACCAGCCATCCTGAAATGCATTGCGGTTGGCTTCGTCGTCATCCTCATATCCCGGGAATACGGCTAGGCCTCTGACCACGATTTCACCGTCTGCGCCAGTCGGAAGTGGTCTGCCCAATGGATCAATGATGCCGATCTGCATTCCGCAGGACCGCCCCGCCGAATTCGCAACGCGGCCCTCGGGCAGGAACGCGTCGGTGGCGATGGCGCAGGCCTCTGTCATGCCGTAGTCGTTGAAGACCGGTACCTGCAAGAGTTGCTCAAGCCCTTGCCTAACCTCCCCCGGAAGAGGGGCTCCTGCCGATTGAACAAATCGAAGGGGCACGGGATTCTGCAGTGGCGTTCGCTGCAGTTGCGCAAAGACCGCCTGGTGTACTGTCGGTGCGCAGTCGTACCAGGTGGGCCTGAGATTGCTCAGCCAACGCGTGTAGGCAGCCGAGTCGAAACCACCGGTCGCAATTACTGATCCGCCGGCAAGAAATTGGGAGAGGGTGGTTCCGATTCCGATGCTGTGTGACAGAGAAGTCATCAGCAGCATGCGATCCGAGGCGGTCAGGCGTAACGAATCGCGTCTTGCCGCGCTTCCGGCATCGAGATTCTCTGCTGTAAGCGGCACTACCTTCGATCTGGATGTGGTGGCGGAGGTAACCAGCCGCATGATTGCTGCGGAAGTCGTGGCACGTACTTCGACCGGGGCAGCCGCGTGGTGAATTTGCCAATCCTTTGGAAGGCTCCCCTTGCCGGCGACCAATATGGTCAGCCCCAGGGCGCTCGCGGCTTTCGCTTCCGCCTCAAACTCAGGAGAAACAATCAGAGCTGAGGCACCCAATTTGCCCAGCGCAGCCTCAACCTCGGCGGGTGTCGTCCTTGGCTGCAGAGGAGCGCAAACGCAGTAGTTGAGCGCGCCTGCAACTGCGATGACCTGCCCCGCGCCCTGCGGCAGCAGAATCGCTATCGTCTGCCTGGAAGTGATTCCCGCTTCTTCGAGTCTGCGGCCAACTTCCACTATCTGTGCCCACAACTCCCTATAATCGAGCGTCAGTCCGTCGGGCTCGATGAGCGCAACCCCATACGGATTGATCTCGGCGTTTTGTGCGATCGCGCCAAGGGCCGCACAAGGATGGACATGCATACGTTATGCTCCGAGCTTACAGAATATCAATAGACTCGGTAGACTCGATGGCGCTTGCCGGCAAATATCTGCGCGGGGCTCTACGCCGGCTGGCACTCCAACAGCGAGTGTGGTCCCACCGGAACGATCCGGCGAAGAGAGAAGCCGGAAGATTCAAGGAGCGAGCGAAAGTCGGCTTCAGTGCGCTCACGGCCGCCGATTACGAGCATCACCAAGTCGGTCAGGCCCGCGGGGTTAACGGGGGAATCGACCAAGCTTTCAAGCAGGAGCAGTTTGCCGTTTGCTGGAATGGCGCGACGCACGTTACCGAGAATCCTGGCGGCATCCTGGTCGTTCCAGTCGTGCAGAATTCTCTTAAGCAAATAGGCATCGGCGCCTTCAGGAACGGAGTTGAAAAAACTGCCTTTGACAATCTTGATGCGCGCGGCAACTTCGCCCTTTAAGTGCTTTTCTGCCACGGCCACGACCTGCGGCTGATCGAACAGGACGCCCTCCAGTTTCGGCGATGCGGCGAGGATCTGGCTCAGGAAAAGGCCATGGCCACCTCCCACATCGACCAGGCGCTTTACGCGCGAGAAGTCGTAGGCCCTGAGCAACGCGGGGGTAGTCCACGAGATCTCCTGAGCCATCACCCGATTAAAGGCGTCGGACTCCTCAGGTTTGCCGGCAAGATATTCGAAGAGATTCTGCCCATAGACACGATCGAAAGCTGCTTCGCCTGTCCGGATCGATTCGGCCAGCTCACCGAGCGGTCGCCACATGAAGGGCGCGGGCAGGAACAGCGCTTCGGACTTCAGCGATTGGGGATGATCCGCGCGCAGGACATCGGTGAGCGAAGTGTTACGGTAGCGGCCATCCGGCAGTCTTTGAAACATGTCGATGCTGGTGAGCGCCCGCAACAAACGTTCTAAAGTCGGCGCATATGCGCCGCACTCGGCGGCTAACTCTGTCGAAGATTTAGGGCCTGATGCGAGCAGGTCGGGAATGTTGAACTCTACAGCCGCATGGATTGCCTGCGCGGCGACAATGCCGGGAAAAATGTACTGAAATGGGTTGGTCGGCATGGGTGAGCCGCCATGGAGCGGCGGAAGCTCCAGAATACTACACAGCTACGGCGGTTTCGATGGGAGCGGCGCATCGATCTTCTGGGTTTGAAGGGAGTGGCCGCTTAGAATTACATTAGCCTTACAAATTCGGTTCAATCGAGCACAAACTCAGATACCCGGCCTGAGATTTCCAACATGTTGCGGCGGGTTTTGGGGGGCGAATCGAAACCAGGATTCTCGAGTTATAACCGGGAATGAAACACGCAGCCGAGCAAGACAGGGTCGTCCATGAACCCTCCACGAAATCCGCTCTTCATGAACACAATTCTGCTTGGTGGCACGACGGAGCAGAAAATCTTGGCCGCCCATGTAGCGGGCTTCGACCAGCTCGAGATATGGAATCAGGATGTAAACGCCTTTGATGGCAACCCCGAAACCTTCGGCAACTGGATGCGTGAGCAATCCATCAGCGTAACCGATTATCAGATCATTCGCGATTTCGATGGCGCGCCCGACGACGTCCGCGAGAGCAAGCGGGTTCAAGCTCTCAACGAGCTGGATACTGCCGTGAAGATCGGCGCCACCGTGGTTCTGACAACAGCTTCATCCGATCAACGTTGTGTCGCGAGCCGCATTGACGAAGATATGCGCTGGCTGGCGAGAGAAGCCGCCGCGCGCCACTTGAAGATTGCCTATGAGAATTTATCCTGGAGCGCGGTGAATTACACCCTCCCCGCCGTTTGGGGAGTCGTCGAGCGCCTCAACGAGCCCAATCTCGGCGTGGTAATCGACAATTTTCATATCTTTGCCAGAGGCCGTGATGCGCGAGATCTTGAAGACATCCCGATGGACCGGATCTATGTCGTCCAGCTTTCGGATCTTAACCCTGGCCAGCTTTGTGACCCTGCCCAGGAGGGGTATCTTGAGCAGTTGATCGATACCGCCCGGCATCGCCGCCTTCTCCCGGGAGACGGCCAGTACCCGATCGAGACGATCCTGCAGCCGTTAAGGGCAGCAAACTACTCTGGCGCCATTGGAGTAGAGGTCTTTAACGATGAGATGAAAGCGCGAGACCCGAAAGTGGTGGCGCGCGAGGCGATCGCGGCGCTCAAGAAGGTTTGGTTGCGTTAGAAGCTGATGGGGGCGAAGCGGCGAATTTGTTTGCGCTTTCGAACATGTTGATTCGAACCTTCGCAAGCAGCTCCTGTCATGTTTTTTGCCTGTTATAATAGCCACAAGATGGATGAATCCGACGTCACTCGGTGTGCGTTTGTTGCCCGTCTAGCCTGCCCATGTCCGCTGCGCAAAGCATCCAACCCGCCAGCCTGCAAAAGGTCACAATACGCGCCACGGATACAACGTGGAACCTGCATTGGGACGAGCTCTGGCAGCATCGCGAGTTGCTCTATTTCCTTACTTGGCGCGATATAAAGGTTCGATACAAGCAAACGGCGCTGGGTGTGACTTGGGCCATTTTGCAACCTCTGGCCATTGCGCTCGCGTTGACTGTCTTCTTTGGCCGTGTCGTTCAAATGCCCCCTGACAACTTACCCTACCCCGTCTTCGCTTATGCGGGCATGGTGCTTTGGCAGTTCTTTGCTCAGGCTTTAACCGAGTCCAGTAACAGCGTTGTTGCCAACGAGCGCCTGATCTCCAAGGTCTACTTCCCGCGGATTTTCGTACCCCTTTCAGCGATCCTGGCGAGCCTGCTCGATTTTGTCATTAGCCTCCTGGTATTGGCTTTGTTTCTCGCTTGGTTTCGCATCGCGCCGTCAGCTCCCATTGCTCTCCTTCCATTCTTTGTGCTTCTGGCGGTCTTTACGTCATTAGGTGCGGGCCTGTGGCTGTCCGCGCTCAACGTCCAGTTCCGTGACGTTCGCTACGCGGTCAACTTTCTCATGCAGTTCTGGTTCTTCGCGACGCCCATCGCGTATCCAACCAGCTCGGTGCCGGTGCGCTGGCGCCTGCTGTTTGCGTTGAACCCCATGGTGGGCATAGTAGACGGTTTTCGTTGGACGCTGCGCCCCGAGGGGGCATTTCCTACGCAGTCATTCACGCTCGCCGTTTTCACGGCCACGGTGTTGTTAATGACCGGCGTTTATTACTTCTGCCGAACCGAGGATACCTTTGCAGACTTCATCTGAGAGCGGCAACGGCCTCGCGATTCGCTGTGAAGGGATCGGTAAGCACTACCGGATCGGGTTGCGTCCGCGTTATCGCACCTTGCGCGACACTATCTCGGAAATGGCGCGTGCGCCGTTCCGCACGCTCGCATCGCGAGGAAACACGCATGCAAGAGTTGACCGTGACCTGTGGGCGTTGCGGGATCTGTCGTTGGAGATACCTCACGGCGAAGTGTTGGGAATCATCGGACGAAATGGATCCGGAAAATCCACGCTGTTGAAGATCTTGTCGCGGATCACTAAACCTACTGAGGGACAGATCGAGATTCGAGGCCGGATCGGCAGCCTGATCGAAGTGGGCGCAGGCTTTCACCCGGAACTCACCGGAAGAGAGAATATATTCCTCAACGGGGCAATCTTGGGGATGACCCGCCGGGAGGTGGATCGCAAATTTGACGAGATTGTGGAATTCTCAGAATGTGGCCGCATGCTCGATACTGCGATGAAGCATTACTCCAGCGGAATGTATGTTCGCCTCGCCTTCGCGGTGGCGGCTCATTTGGACACGGAGATCCTGCTAGTGGATGAGGTGCTGGCCGTGGGCGATGCCGGCTTTCAAAAAAAGTGCCTCGGCAAAATGGGTGACGCAGCGAACCAGGGCCGCACCGTGCTTTTCGTTAGCCATAATATGTTGGCCGTCGATTCCTTGTGTACACGGGCGATATGTCTCCACGAAGGCAGAGTGGTGCTGGAGGGACCGGCTCCATCAGTTACGTCCCGTTATTTGCAGACTTGGTTGCCTGCTTTCAAAGAAGTGCACTACGACAATATCGCGACCGCGCCGGGGAACAATGTACTTCGTCTTCACGGAGCGCGCATTCGGCCGTTGAACCGCGCTCCGACTGATCAACTCACGGTTCGCTCGGCCTTCGCAGTGGAATTTGAATGCTGGAAGCTTGCGAGTCATGCCAGACTGATCTTCGTCGCGGACGTATACAACGAGCACGGGGTCAATGTATTTACAACGGCTAGCAAGGGAGACCGTACAGCTCCGGCAGGTCTGCTGAGGGCTTCATTTATAGTACCTGCCGATTTGATGAACGACGGCACTTACCGGATATGTCTTCATGTATTACTGAACGGCCATGCCGGTGCCGAAGACATCGATTGGAACGATCTTTTGGCGTTCGAGATTCACGATGTAGCAAGTGAATTCCGCGGCGATTACCACGGCCACTGGTCCGGTGCGCTGAGACCGAATTTGGAATGGAGAACAGAGCTGCTTGAATCATTTCCGGCTTCAGGCGCTGGGGCGCAGGTTCTGCTCTGAAAGAGTATTTCCAATGGCAAAGATCTCCATCGCCATGGCGACCTATAACGGGGAACCTTTCATTCGGCAGCAGCTTGAAAGTTTTACCCGGCAGACGTTGCTTCCATCGGAGTTGATCGTTTGCGACGATGGATCGACTGACGCCACTGTGAGTATCGTCAGCGATTTCTCGCGTTCAGCGCCATTTCCCGTCAAGATATTCAATAATCCTACCCGGCTCGGCTACACGGCCAACTTTCTCCAGGCGGCGCGAATGTGCCAGGGTGACCTGATCGCCTTTAGCGATCAGGATGACGAGTGGCTCCCATTGAAGCTGGAACGCATTCTCCAGGCCAGCCATGAGTCCGATGCTCTTGTCTTTGCGCACGCCGTTGAGTGGATCGACAAGAACGGCAATCCATTGGGAGTTGTCTATCCCACCGATCGCCGCTATCGAAAGTACATACGGGAAAACGCATTCCATGGGCATTCAATGGTGATTAGACGGTCGCTTCTCGAGATCACCTCGCGCTCTCTGACCCCAAGCAACTATCAAGAAGTTGCGGGAGAAGTCGAAATTTATCACGATGTGCTCCTCCTGGAAATAGCAGCCGCGATGAACAAACTGCTCTTCATCCCGGATGTATTGGTGCGATGGCGTGTGTATTCTGAGATCCGCCACGCATGGACAATGCGGGCATGGACAAAGGAGTTGAGGCCCGCTCCACGCGCCAGGGTCTCCTTTGCGGACTGGATGTTTCCGCCCGACCTCGCGCAGAGGTATGCAGAAGGGGCATTGCATTTTCGCAGGCGCTCCGCCTTAATGGCCTGCATACTCCGCGATTTAGCAACCTGTGGGAGAGATGTTGCGGTAGCCTCGGCACGGCTTACTCAGTCGATGAATTTGATGGCGAAACAGGCTGATGTCATGGACCTGCGCGCAAGATTTTACGGGCCTCTGACCCGGAAGACGCGCATTAAGCTAATGCTGGAGGGCGCCGCGATGGGGCAGTATCGGCGCCGGAAGAGTGGGGGTGTTCGCATTTACAACGTTCCGCGAGACATCGTGGCTTGTCTGTTCCATCAAAATGAAAAGCCATCAGCATGAAATAAATCAATATGCGCGCTGACCAAGTGCATGATTCTCCGGGCCAAGGCGTCACTGGCCTGTATACGGTCAAGGTCGCCTCGACCGATCGGATGCTACCTGCCCTTGAGGCAGATTGGAACCGGCTCAGCCAAGCCTCCGAACATCCGAATGTATTCACGACCTATGGCTGGTTTCAGGCCTGGATCAGGCGATTCATTGAAGAGCGATCTGGCAGCCGCGTGCGGCCTCACGTGCTGGTTCTGAAAGAAGGCAATGCAGTGGTGGGCATTGCGCCCTTGATTCGTCGCATATCGTCGCGGCTTGGTTTCAAGGTTCGCAAGCTTGAGTTCTTGACGAGTCACGCTGACTATAACGACTTGGTGTTAGGCTCCGATCCGGTTGGTCAGACAGGGGCGATCGTGGATTATCTAGCGCGGACAAGTAAGGAGTGGGATGTTGCTGATCTGAGAGGTTTACGCAACACCGGAGAGGGAACGGAGCCGATAGAAAGCGCTTTGAAGCATGCGGGCCTTCTCTATCAGATTTTCCCGGATCAAGAAATCTGCCCGCACATGCGAATTATTGGAGACGCCACAGAAATGATAAAGAGGCGCTCTCGTCACGTGCGGCATTTCCTTCGCAACCAGAGCGCACGCGCCGCAGCGCAAGGGCTGCGCACACGAATCATCGAAAATCCTGAGAGCGAGCCCAACCTGCTGAAGACCCTGGTCAAGCTGGACTGGTTGAAGCATCTTCACAAGTCGACCCCGGCCTTTGTAAGTGCTTATCCGGAAGTGTTTCAATCTCTATTCGATACCCTAGGACCGCGTGGCTGGCTCTTCGTCGCACTCCTCGAGCAGGGTGACCGTCCAATTGCCTTTCAGCTAGGCTTTCGTTGTGGAGTAGAACTCTGGGACTATACGAAGGCCTACGACCAGTCATTCTTCCGCTTGTCGCCGGGCACCTTGCTGCTTCAGGCAGTTCTGACCTACGGCTTTGCGCGCGGATTTAGCGAGTATGACTTCTTGCGCGGGGACGAACAGTATAAGAAAGAGTGGAGCACGGGATGTCGCCGCCAATTCCGACTGCTGATCTGGAACCGCCGCTGGGTCTCGAGGCTTAGTGCCTTTGCTTATTTCAAATTGCATGACAGCAGGTGTGGATAAGAGCTTTGCGGCGGTAGGTGCGGATTGAGGCGTCAGAATTGCAATAGATTGTGCACCAGCCCGACAGATCAGCAGCCCCTGATCAGTCCAGGGCGCGTTGCCTGCGAAAATACCATCCGGATCATAACTGTGAATGAATCTGGGCTATACAAGGCTGCGGAACTCCGGTAGTCTGGCGAAGCGAGCCGGCTGACACCCAACGCAGGGTTCCCTTACCTGTGCGAGGGAAGGATTTGCTGGAAATGTTTGACGATGTCGATCCAAATTGGTTCGATTCATGCAGTTTGGCGTCGCGCTACAATGCGCGGCTGCTGAGTCATTGGCATAGTGGACGCACGCTTCTGAGAGCGTTGATGGTTCGACTACGGGAGAGATTCTTTGGCCCGCCTTCAAAGTTGCAGCCTGCCGTGGCCTATCACGGCCTTCTGGTTTTTGATCGCCCCGAACTGCATGGTGGCGGCCTATGGTATGCCGAGGATTTCTCACGAGCCTTGGTGCACTTTGGGATTGGTAAATGTGAACGGATCTTCGATTTTTGCGCGGGCCCCGGCTATATCGGCTATCATCTTTTCGCAGGCGGTTACTGCAAGACTTTGGCATTGGCGGATATCAACCCTGCAGCCACCGAGGCTGCCCGGTACACCGCACGCTACAACGGAATCGAAGATCTTGTCTCTATCTATACGTCTGATGTCCTGGAGCAGATTCCTTCGTCTGAGAAATGGGACCTTGTAGTGGCGAATACCCCCATACTTCCGGTGAATGAGATGAATTCGGTCAATATTCTTGATTACGATATTTCCGGAACCCTGCACCACCGGTTCTTCGCGTCCATAAAGAAATTCATGGAGCCCGGCGGCCTAGTCTTACACTTGTTCCCGAGGGAGCATTGCAGGCCGGAAACCTTTCGGCTAATGATTGAAGCCGGCGGCGGCCGGATAGTCGACTGTATCTTGCAAAAAGACTTTCGCGGCGTCGACAGCGATCGCTTTTACCTCCTTAGCAGTTGGTGATGCGATGGATGCGGTTACTGCACGAGCTGGAACCGGCGCCGGAGGTCGCGAACGAGTGCGTTCGCCTGTCATAGGCGGTGTGGCCTTCTCGTCAACGCCCATGCGGGTCGAGTGCCGGCTGGATCAGCCTCATGAATCAGCCGATGACACAGGGTTGCGTCGGCGCCGCAGGTCTGAAGGACCTTAACCTCTTTCGAGGAGCACTTCTTGTCCGACGAGTTGCCATCCGAATTAGCTGACAATCTGACCGCTTACCGCACTTCAGCCGCCGTCGCGGAATATTCCGTGTACCGATTGTACCCAGGGGAAGAGTACCTATTTTCTAAGTACTACAGGGCTGGCCAAAGTGTTCTGGATCTCGCCTGCGGCTTGGGAAGGACAACCCTATTGCTGTACGAGATCGGCCTTATCGTACGCGGGATCGACCGGTCCGACGTTTTTATCGAAATCGCCAGACAACGATTGCCTTACCTGGACCTTCGAATTGGCAGTTTCGACCGGATAGAAGAGCCCGATTCCTCCTTCAATCACGTGCTGATTTCGAATAACGGGATTGATTGCGCCTTTCCATTTGCGCAAAGACTCGCAGCGCTCACGGAATGTGCTCGCGTCCTCAAGCCGGGTGGGACCTTCATCTATTCCTCGCATAATCTGAAATCTCTGCACTGGTTTTCGCCTTTTTATAGGACTCGCTTGCAATGGAAGTTGCGCAATTGCATGAAGGCATTCAAGCAATGGGACTACATATACGAGGAGGGTTTGTACACATTCTACGGGTCAGCTGAATTGGTGGTACGCCAGACAGAAGAAGTAGGATTAAGGCTGGCGGAGATGAAAGGGTTTTCAAGGCTGGGGGACGGGCGCCTGGACAGATACTTCTCACCCTACATTCATTACGTGTTTACGAAGCCTGATCATGTTGGGCGAGCCCGGGCGGGGTAATCCTCCCGACTGCCGCGGGGCCCTTGCGCGCTAAGGCGGAGGATCGGAGGTCGGTGAAGGTGGCTTGTTCCCGAAAGGTCGTGAAGGGCAAATTCGGTCAAAGCTGTCCATCGCTCCTTTATCATCGCATTGGCCCTCTCCGGTTTCCCGCGTCTCGCGATCTGACGGTATCTCCAGAGCGGTTTGAGCGGCAGATGAGATGGTTGGCGCGCAGGGGATATGTCGGTATCAAGCCTTCCGAATGGCTCCATTGGCTGCGGCATGGAAACGGTCTTCCTAAAAAGCCCATTCTCTTGACGTTTGACGACGCATACGCCGATCTTGCCGATTATGGATTGCCTATCCTCAGGAAGTATGGATTTAGCGGCGCCGTATTTGTGGTAACTGATCGATTAGGCGGGACCAATACATGGGACGAGGCCATAGGCCGCGGCACGCTCCATCTAATGACTGCAGGGCAGATTCGATATTGGGCGGGGCAGGGAATCGAGTTTGGCGCTCACAGCCGGACGCACGCGCATTTAACGGAACTTTCTCCCGCCGGTCTCTCGGATGAAGTCGCCGGAAGCAAGCACGGCCTTTCCGCGCTGCTGGGCTATCCTATCGTCTCGTTTGCTTATCCTTATGGAGAATACAACGACGCGGTTCGGGACTTGGTTCGAGGCGAGTTCGACTTGGCGTTCAGTGTCGAGGAGGGATTAAACGACCTCACGGGCGACCCACATCTTCTCAGGCGCGCTTATATTGGTGCTGACTTTTCGCTCATCGAATTTGCCCTTAGTGTCCGCCGGGGTGGGACCAAGCGTATCCGCGACTGGCGCCAGAAGTTGGCACTGCGCACACGCTTGAAGCGAGCACTCGGCATCGGCTTACACCAACCGTGACCGATCGCAAAGCCGTGCGGAAGCGGCGCAGCCTGCCTCACGAGAATTGTGGCTATCCCCGTGATCAGCGCGACCATCCCGGCACAAAGGGCTTGGTGCGGCGCGAGTCTGAAACAGCCTCGCGGGCCAATATACGGCTGAGGACCATTGGACGGGTTGACCACGCGAGCCGTCGATACCTTCAAAGCCTGGGCGGCTCGTACACACCAAGGCGGATGGACTCGATCAAACTCTGTCGCGCAAAAGTATGGAACGCAGTTTCGATCGGATCTTCAGGAGGATGACCCAATACTGGCCCTTCGATCGCCCCCGGTGTGGCCGGATGCTCGAATGCGTACATCCCTCTGGCCACTTCGGACTCGCGTTGCACCAAGCTCTTTGTGCCGGCTATATCCATGCAAAGCGCAAGGACGATGGCCGCCACTGTCATTGCAACGTACGCTCTGTCTCTGAGCAAGGTCTTACTCCTGTGCTGCAGAAACTCTTCAGCAACAGCCGTCCAAGCAAAAATGAGCAGCAGAGTCCCATAGATCGTATACCGCGAAGTAAAGCTCTGCGCCAGTCCTAGTCCAGAGCGCAGGCCAGCCACGCCCAGCGCCGTCAACAGTATGAACAGCACGCTCGAGGAGACGGATGGATTTCGCCGGATGTATCCTCGCCACACCAGCCAGCCGAAAAGAGCAAGAAGGCCTGTTCCCAGCGCCAAACAGACCGCCAGGCGAATGCATGCCTGGCCGACGTTGGTACCCGCGTTGGCCACGAACGGGATCGAGAAACCAGGGAGCAAACGCCGCAGGGCTGCAATCACTGGTTCGCTGGCCATTAAGCCCGCGTTGCCCACGAACGCGATTGAGAAACCGGTGCGGAAATGCAGTAACTCAGAAAACACCGATCCGCCGAGTGGCGCCTGTGATGACATTATGTCGTAGTGGTACGCGTAGGCGGTGATGCACACCGCCGAAACCGCAAGCAGGCCACTGGCTCGGGCGATCTGGCGTCGCGTAATCAGGATCAGGAACCCCACTGGAAGCACAAGAAGACCGTTGCCCGAGGCTGCGATCGCGAGCGCATATAAAACCAGCGCGCCGGCATACGCTTTGCGCGAGGAGTGCAGTAAGCAACGGATCGCCCCGAGGGAAAACACGATCACCCAAAGGTTTTGCAACCCAGCGAGGGCCCAGTTGAGCGTCTCCCAGTACACCATTTGAAAAAGGAGCCAGGCCACCGGCACAAAAAGCGCCAGGCGCCTGACCAGATCCTTCTGGTCAGGTAAAAACGTGGACCACAAAATAAGCGCCAGCACCAGCACCGCGCTATCACCGAGCACGCAGAGTTGCACAAAGTTCACGTGCCCCAGCAATGCGAGCTGCATCCAGGAAAGAACACCGACGAAAAACAATTTGTACTCATTGCCCTGCGCGGCGAGTAACCACTGGAACTTTGCGGCAGTGCTCTTGGCCAGTACCAACTGGTTGAGAAAGTGCAGGATGCCGTAATCGTCCGAAACAGGAAGATTGACAAGGTGACGAAACAGGATTCCGTAAAAAAGTATGGCGGGAAGCGCGATGAGGAGCGCAGGAATCGCCACTTCTGCCGGGAGCCGCTTGCTCTGCTTTTCAGCGTGCATCGCTTGCCTCACGGCCACCGCTCGGCCTGCGAATCGTGTTCCTGTGTTTCTTTTCTGCTGCTGGAGTCGAAGTGCGGTTCAAAGAGAAGTTCGTTCATAATTCTAACTCAGTTCGCGTCGGTGCTGGTCAGGGCTCGGTGGATATGGCCCTGTTCACCGTTGGCAGGAGCACCGGAGAAGGAAAGAGCGCGATCTCGTCGCGCGTATGACCGGCGACCATCGGCAAGAAAGCTTCGACAGACGCCCTGGCTCCAGCAGGCGTCTTGTACATCTTCCAATTGGCGGCAATGAGTGCTTTACGAGACATTTTTCGGGGTCCCTCGGACAGTAAGATTTTGGCAATTCAATTTTAGAGGATCGATCAGCGCGCGCCGGGTGATGGCGGCGCGGGAAAGTATCTCGTCTCGCTGCTTAAACAGCCATTGCAGCAAGAACGCCAGCCATGGCCAGTTTCGACAGCATACGTATTAATATTTGCTAGACCACTTACCGGGGTAAGAAGCGAATGCGAGCCAAAGTGAAAGCCTACTTGCCGGCGCTTCTTTGCGCGCTAATGCTGGTTCTCTGCTATAGGATCGTTCATCCATACGCAGAGATGGGAATAGACGATGACTGGTCTTATGTCAAGAGCGCCCAAGTGCTTGCACAGACCGGCCATATCGTATACAACGGCTGGGCGGCACCGATGCTTGGCTGGCAGCTTTATTGTGGAGCATTGTTCGTCAAGCTGTTCGGTTTCTCTTTCACGGCAATCCGGTTGAGCACGTTGATCGAAGCCATGGCAACGGCGTTTCTGCTCGAGCGCACCATGGTGTGGGCCGGGATCAACGAGTGGAATGCCACGCTGGCGACAATGACTTTTGTTTTGTCGCCGCTCTATCTTCCGCTGACTTTTACGTTCATGACGGATGTATCGGGCGTGCTGTGCATTGTGCTTTGCCTCTACATGTGTCTGCGGGCACTTCAGGCGGAGAGTCAGATCTCCACCATAGTTTGGATCAGCTTGGCCGCGCTGTCGAACGCTGTGGCAGGCACGGCTCGCCAGATCGCGTGGCTGGGGGTTTTGGTGATGGTTCCGTCTACGCTCTGGCTGCTGCGGCGAGACCGCCGCATTGTTGTGATTGGCGGCGCATCCTGTATTGTCGGCGCTGGCCTCGTCTTTGCGGCGATGCACTGGTTTGCCCAGCAACCGTTTACCGTTCCTGAATCTCTGTTGCCCGACAAAATCGATGTGAGATCTGTGGCGAGTCTCGGGGCTGCGGTGTTGCGCGCGAGCGGAAAAATGCCAGGGTTACTTGTTCCCGTGTTGCTGATGTTCGTCGGTCCTCTGCGCGCACGGAATCGACGGACGGCCGCCGTATTCGCGGTAGGTGGTTTTTGTTTCGTGTTGCTGGGTGCCATTTTTTGGAGTGTGGACAAGTTACGTCATTTTCTTACCTCATCCCTTGGCGTCAACATGACCATTACCGCATTTCAGAGTTGGGATGCAATCCGGGACCTCAAGATGAACTTGGCGAATTACGGACTTCGGCTGCTGCTCATTGGAACGACGGGCCTTGGTCTAGTCGGCTTTGCGGCTCATTTGTTCGGTGCCATGGGCCATTATTCCATCCTTCAACGTCAAGCTTTCTCCATCTCATGGCAGAAACTCGGCGTTGTTCTCGGACCCTTCACTCTCGCCTACGTTGCATTGCTGATGTCCTCGGCTGCGAATAACAATTTTATGTTTCGGTACCTCCTGCCGTTGCTGGCGATTAGTCTGCTGGTTCTGGCACGGTATTACCAGCAGAAGGTGAGAACGGATCTGCCGCGAGCCTGCATCCTTTTGATCGCGATCTTCGCGGCGTTCGCTGTTGCGGCCACGCACGACGAATTCGCTTTGTACCGCGGGTATTTGAGCGTGATCGATGAGATTCGGTCAAGCGGGGTGCCTGCGACTTCCATCTGGGGGCCTTGGGAATACGACGGGTGGACTGAAATTGAGAAAACCGGGTATGTCGGCAATGACGATAGCCGCATTCCGAATCAAGCATTCATTCCGCCACCAGAGCGTGCTTTTCCGCCCAATTGCAACCAAGACTGGGTTGGATTTTTGAATGACACTCCGGCAATTACACCCTTGTATGGTCTTTCCTTGAGTCCAAGGGACTGCGACGGGCTGGCGGGGTTTCGACCAGTGAACTTTCGCACCTGGATTGCTCCGCACAACCATTCGATTTACGTCGTCAAGTTGCCCGCGTCTTTAAGCCGTTGACGCTCCCGGTCATCAGCTTGACTCTTACCGGATCGGTACCCGATTAGATGGATTGGCAAAGGATGCAGCAGAATCTGGTCAGTGTGTCAGATGCCGAACAACATCGATCGCTTTCAAGACGTCGCACGTAGGCCGCCGTGGGCGGTCCGGACTGAGCAAATGGGGTACAGAATGAACCAGAAGTCTAAGGCAAGACTCGGCTTCCTGGTACGCTTGCGCCATTTCGATGACCCGCGGCTCGTGGCCTTGATGGCGGTTGCCCATGCGCTCCGGCTCGTCTTGTGGGTTTTCACACGCCGAACCTGGGAAGATGCGCTTATCAAAGTGCTCTACTCGGAGAACTTTTGTCACGGGCTCGGTCTCACGCACTTTAATATCTATGACCCGAAGCCGCTGCATGGCTTCACGAGTCCAATCAGCGTGCTGATGACAAGCACCCCTAAATCCGCAGACAACCGAGCACGAAACGTATTTGGTGAGGCGTCCCGGATTTTTGTACCAACCGCGACTAGAGTTTTTGGGTTTTGGGTCGGTCAAGTTTCTCCGAGATTGATTGACGGGCCTGAAGCTCACTCCAGAGACTCATTAAGGAGCCGCTAGCGTGTGCGATTTCAAAAAGTGCTTCGCCCCGATATTGGAGATTCTCCGGCAAGCGAGGAACCGGGTCAAGGGGCGGCGTTCTTTGCCGGCGCATCGAACCGTTGACGCGGTCCGCAGCTTGCCGTATTCCGTTCAGTCGGCGCGAAGCGCTCTGCGGCAGATGCTTAGCTGCTGGCGAAGGGAGCCCTTTTTAATTTTTCGGCTCAAGGTCGTTTTCGTTCAACCCAATATCAGTGTCACCTGTATCCATGTTGCGTGCTCCTGCGCCAATCTCGACGAGCAGAATTGAAGCTGACAAGCTCAAGAGGGGGCCAATGGCGCTGAAGAGTGGGCGGACGGTGTTGCCAAGAGCATCATCGTATGCCCCCATTGCAAGCGCCGCAAGCGCCGCGCAGACGGATGCTGCAACCCATGGTTTTGGCAAGCGTCCGAGGCGCCACACGCCCAAAGGCAAGAGCCATCCGAACACATAGAATGTTTCCCGGGCGAAGAGACATCCTACAAGACCCGACAGGTAAAAATACGCGGCGCCCGTTCCTTCCCACCTCGAAACAGCAAACGTGATGGGCGTGGCCCCTGGAGTGACTCGAGACATGACGAAAATCAGCACGGCGAAACCAACTGCTACCATGGCTCCCACCCATGCCAGTCTCGAGAGTCTGTGCGCGCTTCGCCGCCAGGATGTCAACCACCATGCGAACGCAAAGACAGCCGAAAGAGGAACGAAGGTCTCTTTGGCGAGCGCTCCGAGAACGCCGCAGATCGGCAGCAGCCACCAGCGATCCGTAAGCAGCGCCCAAGCCACAGCAACCATCATGCAGTTAATGGCTGAGTCCACATAGCCCGAGAGATTGAAATTTGCCACTGCGAAGTTCGTGAGATAGAGAAACCCGCTCAAGAGTGCAACCGCGTAGTTTCCAACAATCCGATCGCTGATATCGACCAGCAAGTATGCTGTCGTTGCGATAAAGAAAGAGTTTACGACCAGGAGCGCAAAGAAAACCGGATCCCAGGTATGCAGATGACCCTTTGCCAGCCAATAAATGGGCTTGGCCAGGTACGGAACCAGTACGCGGTGCGCCTCGTCGCCGGCCTGGTTAGCGCCCGTTACAAGCGAGGCATATCCGACCGAGTCATAAAGACCGGGAACGGTCTGAGGATTGTAGCGGTTGAGCGTCGGGTAGCCCAGGCCCATGCAAACAAGGAAGAAAAGCGACCATAGCAATATCTTCTGTCCATGCCTAACCTGCACCAATCTCGCCTCCGGCTGTCCCAGACTGCACTGAAACCTGCTCTGTCCAAAATACTAGATCGCCCATCTCCAACCGGGCGGGGCTCGTCCATTCAGCAATCATTTGCCTGAAACGCGAACTGCAGTCCCCAATAATCTCCAAACACAACGCTTCGCTTCACCGAGTGCGACCCCGGCGGGCGATTCGTCACCCTGACCTCGCGCAGCGCGCAAAAAAATGAGGCTGGATGGTCAGATTCTTCTTACAACGTGGCGGTTTTGGGAACCTGCAAGCAGCGAGAATGAGATCGTTTTCATGCTCGGAACGGTGGTACTGGAGTAACCCTGTTAGGTGATTACGCGTCGAGCCTGAAAACGCACGATCTGGCCCGGTAACCTGGAAAGAAAGTGGCCATACGAGCGCGGTTTTGCGGCTTTGTTACCATAGTAATTAATGCCGATAATCTTTGCTTGTTGACCGTGCTTAAACCCAGGATGTTATTGAAACAGATGTGCTCCCGCCGCAATTACCGTGATATGTTTTTAAAGATGCTAGGGGAGAGCCCCCACCGCACTATGAAATGTGCGGAAGCGCAGGTTTCCCGAACGACGGACCGCGTTCAGCAGTGTTATTCGTTGACAGTTTCTCTTTCATTTTGGGTCTGTTAGACGATCTGCGGAGGATAATCGAATGGAATCTCGTTTTTCAAAAATCACTGCCCGAATTCTTGCCGTAGTATCCGTAGGAATCATGTTGCCGGTTGCGATGTTGAGCCAGTCGGCGCCATCCGCGCGAGGCGCGAGCAACGATATGGCTTCGCGGTGGGATATTTTTGCCGGCTACAGCTATCTTGCTCCCAAGGGAACGGTCCAGGTTACTCAGCCAAACGGTACGGCTGCGCCCTACAATTACGATGCCGTGAATGTGGGCGGGCTTTTTAGCGGAGCCTATTACTTCAATCGCTTCGTCGGTATCCAGGCGGAATATGCCGAGCACGAGTGGGGAAACGAAAGCAACTTCACGAACAGCGGTACCGAGGGGAATGACGACGGCTTCCAGACCATAGCCGGAGGCTTGATTATGCGCTTCCCGGACGGAAACATCACTCCCTTCGTGCACGGACTCGTGGGAGGCGCGTTGGTGGATGGTCCGGAACATGAGCCCTACAAGTGGGGGCCGGATCTGACGGCGGGCGGCGGGATGGACTACGAGACGCCATGGCTCAATCATCACCTGGCGATCCGTCTTTTCCAGGCAGACTACGAATACATGCATGCCGATTGGGGTCCGGTAGTTTGGGGTGGGCGCGCGAATATCAACGCAGCGCGGTTGAGCGCGGGCATCGTGATTCATGCGGGATCGATTGCACCGCCGGCGCCAATTACGCTGGCCTGCTCGGCGAGTCCTGAGTCAATTTTCCCCGGCGATCCGGTTACGTTAACCGCAACGTCCGGTGGCCTCAACCCGAAGGATCATGTGATCTATGCCTGGTCCGGGACCGGCGTGACGGGCAGCGACGCGAACCCCAAGATAGACACCAGCGCTCTGGCGCCCGGCGAGTACACGGTGACAGGGACCGTGAAAGAAGGCAGGTCCGGCAAGGAAGGGCTGCAGCCCTGGGAGACGGCCACGTGCACGGCCGGGATCACGGTGAAGGCATTTGGGCCGCCGACGATCAGTTGCTCGGCGAGTCCGAGCACGATCAATCCCGGTGACTCGGCAACCATCACGGCAACGGGCACGAGCCCGCAGAACCGGCCGCTGACGTACAGCTATTCGGCAACGGCAGGCACGGTGTCGGGGAGCGGATCCACAGCGACCTGGAACTCGGCGGGTGCACCGACAGGGACCTCGACTGTGACGTGCAACGTTTCAGATGACAAGGGGAACACGACCTCGTCGACAGCGATGGTGAACGTAGTGGCTCCGCCACCGCCGCCACCTCCGGCGCCCTCGCCAGAGCAAGTACAACTGGAAGCTCGCCTGGCTCTGCACAGTATCTTTTTCCCGACCGATCGGCCCAGGATCGACAATCCCAATGGCGGCCTTGTAGACAGCCAGAAGGGAACTCTGACTACCCTGGCGACGGACTTCAAGAGGTATCTCGAACTCAAACCCGGTGCCCAACTGACCCTGAGCGGACATACGGACGCGCGCGGATCAGTCGAGTACAACCAGGCGCTTTCCGAGCGCCGTGTCGCTAGCACAAAGCAGTTCCTGATTTCGCTCGGTGTTCCCGAAGGCAGCATTCAAACGCGCGCCCTGGGCAAAGAGCAGGAACTCACCACGGATCAGGTGAAAGAGCTGGTCGATCAGAATCCTGACCTGAGTGCCGCGGAGCGGGAGAAAGTTCTACACAACCTGGCCGTAATTGTTCTGGCTCAAAACCGCCGTGTAGACGTTTCTCTGAGCTCCACGGGCCAGCAATCGGTGCGCCTGTACCCGTTCAACGCTGCCGATGCCCTGACTCTGATCAGCACGAAGCCTCCTGCGCCAAGCAAGAAGGCTGCGGAGAAGAAGGCAAAGTAAGGTCGTTTGGCCGCCTGCATGGCTCCCCCTGAAAAGGGGGAGCCTGATTTTCCAGCACATTGGTGAAGGAGACTCAAATGTATTCGCGAAATCTGAAGTCCGTTTTGCCGGTTCTCGCCGTGGCGGTTTTCGCCCTCTTGCCCATGGGATGCAAGAAGGCTCCGCCGATTACGTTATCGTGCAACGCCAGCGCTCCGACCGTCTATCCGGGCGATCCTTTGACGGTCACGGCGACGGCCGGGTCAGTGGACACGAACAAGAAAAACAACGTCCTTTATAGCTGGAGTGGGGACGGAGTAACGGGCAACGGAACATCGGCCAGTGTCAATACGGCTTCTCTTGCTCCCGGTTCGTACACCGCGAAGGCTGAAGTGAAGGAAGGCAAGAAGGGCAAGGAAGGGCTGAAACCCGGCCAGACCGCCGATTGTTCCGCCGATTACGCGGTGAAGCAGTTCGAACCGCCGACGGTAAGCTGCTCAGCCAGCCCGACCACCATCAAGCCGGGCGACTCGGCGACCGTTACGGCCACGGGCGTGAGCCCGCAGAATCGTCCGCTGACCTATAACTACACGGCCACGGCGGGCACAGTGACGGGCACTGGGACCACTGCGGAGTATTCCTCGGCGGGCGCGCCGACGGGAGCGGTGGGGATTACGTGCGGCGTTTCGGACGACAAGAACCAGACGGCGTCAGCGAACACCACGATCACCATTCTGGCTCCGCCTCCGCCGCCTCCGGCACCGAAGACCCAGGCGCTGTGCTCGACCAGCTTCTCGAACGATCCCAGGCGCCCGTTGCGCGTGGACAATGAAGCCAAGGCCTGTCTGGACCAGGTGGCTCTGGATCTGAAACAGCAGGCTGATGCCAAGGCGGTTTTGGTGGGCGAGTCGGATGCCAAGGAAAAGGCGCTGACAGATAAGCAAGAGAAGTACGCCGCCAAGCACAAGCACGCCAAGGTGGAAGACGCCGCCGCGCAGCGCGCCGTGAATGCCAAGGACTACCTGGTGACGGAGCAGGGAATCGATGCTTCGCGCATCAGCGTAGCCACGGGCACGACCGATGGGCAGACGGAAGAGAACTACCTTGTGCCCGCCGGTGCGACGTTCAGCGCCGACGTGCAGGGCACGACGCCGGTCGACGAAACGGCAGTAAAGCCGCAGGTACGCAAGCCTCTGGCGGAGCGTCACTCCAAGAAGACGGCGGCTCAGTAGGCCGGCGCTCTTCTTTCCAGTATTCACGGGCCTTTGCTGCACAAGCCGGGGCTCGCGTAAATTAGAGCTGTCTTCGAGTAGAGCGTTGAGGCTGACCGGTAGACGAACCAGTCAGCCTCGTCGTTTTTCAAGCCAGGGTTTGGCTGTCGTGACCTAATGGGATGGACCCGCCTCATGAGGGCGAGTTGATAAGCTCGCCACGAGGAGGAGGGACGATGAAGGTTGCGACCATTGGGCTGGATAGCGCGAAGCAGGTTTTTCAGATACATGGAGCTGACAAGGCGGGCAGAACGGTGATGCGGGGCAGGCCGAGACGGAACGAGTAGTGACGGCCCATCTCTCCCCTTTCGCAGCGCAGATCACTGCTCTACGTCATTGGACACAGTAGGATGATGGTGCATTTTACAAAACTGCAAGTTGGCGTCGTAGGTGTTCGGCACCTTGCAAACGACTATCGCAATTTCGACGAACGGCTAGATCGCAACAGATTGCCCCGTTGCTATACAGCCTATTTGAGATTCCTTTGTGTGCAGCGATCCAAGATGACTGAAGAGCAGCTAAAGGAATTTGACGCCGCACCCAAGGACGGGCAGTAGGGATGGCGTCCCATCGTAAAATATCCGCACCCGTGAAGTGTTTAGTGCTTCTGCGATTTGTCTGCGCAATTGCCGCGCTCTATCCAGACTGGGCCATTTTGGGATACCTCCACAATTGAGAGTGGCCTTCCGACCTGCTGCGGAGTGATCTTCGATTGCAGATTGAGTATCTTCCGGATCGTAGGAACCGGTTCGTGATCCGTTTTCTGATGCAGCCAAGTCTGCATTGTGGTGACCTGCTCCCGGAAAACTCTACCAGTTAAAGCTGGAGTTCTCTCGTAATCTAAGCGGGAGGACGGAGCATGAAGAAGAGCCGTTACACGGAAGAGCAGATCATCGGGATATTGAAGCAGCACGAGGCCGGGGTGAAGACGGCGGATCTGTGCCGGGAGCACGGGATCAGCGCGGCGACGTTCTATGACTGGAAGTCGAAGTTCGGCGGGATGGAGGTCAGCGAAGCGCAACGGCTGAAGGCGATGGAAGACGAGAACCGCCGGTTGAAGCTGCTGGTGGCGGAGCTGAGCCTGCACGGCGAGGCGCTGAAGGCGGTGATCCGAAAAAACGGTTGGAGCTTGCCGGTCTAAGAGAAGAGGTGGCGTTCGTCTCAGTCGAGTACCGGCTGAGCGAACGCACGGCCTGCAAGCTGCTGGGCGTGGAGCGGTCGAGCTATCGGTATGAGCCGCGGCCGTACCGCAACATCGAACTGCGCGAGGCGCTGGTGAAGCTGGCTCGTCAGAAGCCGCGTTACGGCTACCGGCGGTTACATGCGTTGCTGGAACGAAGAGGCCACCAGGTGAACGTGAAGCGTGTCTACCGGCTTTATCTGGAGGAGAGGTTGTCGGTTCGGCGCAGGAAGCGCAAGCGTGTGGTGCGGGATCGTGCCTTGGCGCCGCGGCTAACGCGGCCCAACCAGGAGTGGGCGATGGACTTCATCGTCGATGGCCTGGCAACTGGGAGGATGGTGCGCATCCTGAGCGTGGTCGATGCCTACAGCCGCGAGTGTTTGGCGCTGGAGGCCGACACCAGCCTGGGCTCGGGACGCGTGATCAGAGTGCTGGAGCGGCTGATCGAAGAGCTTGGCCGGCCTGAGAATGTGCGGTCGGACAACGGCCCGGAGTTCACCTCGCGCCGGATGTTGGGCTGGGCGGAGGACTGGAAGGTTGGGCTGGTGCACATCCAGCCGGGCAGGCCGATGAAGAACGGACATGTCGAGAGTTTCCATGGAAGGCTGCGCGACGAGTGCCTCAACGCCCACTGGTTCCGCACGCTCAACGACGTAAGAAGCACCTTGGCAAGCTGGCTGCGGGAGTACAACTGCGAATGTCCGCACAGCTCGCTCGACTACAGGACGCCGGAAGAGTTCCGGGAAAATACAGGCTATGCAAATGTGGAAAGCAAAGAGCGCTTCCCACATTTACACAGCCTCGACGGCGGCTGCGAGATCATCTCGGAGTCAAACAAAAACCGGGAAACTCCAGTTATCGGTGGTCGAGAAAAACGGAGCAGGTCAGTACAAGAAGGAGGAGCGAGACCTCCGCGGCGTAGGGCTATGGAGCCAGCCATGGAAACGGGAGTCGATCGGGCAGGCGATGGACTTGCGGGCCTGTCAAAACGACGTGAAGATCGAATTCTCGCGGCCTGACAAGCCAACGGACAACGCCTCTGTAGAATTATTAAATGGGATCTTCCGCGACGAAAGATCGGGCAGACCACGCTGGAGCGGAAATTTGAGCGGGAGTTAAGCCATGAGAACACGGACCCACGAATCAATGACTCGGAAGTGGGAGGTCTGCGCCCTGGCTGGCTTGGCGCTGGTCCTTGCGTACAAGGGCGTCCCCCAAGCGCAGGCTCGGACGAGCAGCCAGAGCAAGCCCATCCTCATCAACGAGGCCATCGACGAAAGCAAGCTGATCAGGCTTCGGGGCAACACGCGTCCTGAAGCCAACGCCAAAAACGACCGCGGTCCCGTTGATGACAGCCTCCCTATGGATCACATGCTGATGCAATTGAAGCGGGCGCCCGAGCTGGAGCAGGAGTTCGACCAATACATCGACAGCCTCACCGACAAGAGCTCGCCCAATTTCCGCCAATGGATCACAGCGGCACAACAAGGGGAGGTGTATGGCCTGGCGCAGCAAGATCTCGACGCCATCACGAGCTGGCTCCAGTCTTACGGCTTCACCGTCGATTACGTCTACCCCAACCAAATGGTGATCGACTTTTCCGGCACGGCGGGTGATATCCGCAAAGCCTTCCATACCGAGATCCATTACCTCGAGGTGCGCGGCGAGCATCACATCGCCAACATGAGCGATCCGCAGATTCCCGAGGCACTCGCGGGCGTTGTGGTCGGCGTGGTTTCTCTGCACGACTTCCAGCCGCAGCAGATGCGGGTCCCGCGCGTTCGCACAAACTACACATTTTCCGATTGCAATGGACCCACTGACAGCACTGGCGGCAGCTGCTACGTGCTGGTGCCGGCGGACCTTGAGATCATCTATAACCTGAATCCTCTCTTCCGGCTTGGAATCAACGGTGCAGGCCAGACCATCACGCTGGTTGAGGACAGCAACACCTACTCCGACAACGTAGCCACCTACCGCACTACTTTTCTGAGCAAGTGGTCTGGCACCGTGACAACCACTCACCCGAGCGGCGGCGCCACTTGCACCAATCCGGGCACCAACTCGGCTGACGGCGAGGCGGACCTGGATGCGGAGGTTGCCAGCGCCATGGTGCCCAACGCGGCCATTGTGGTAGCGACGTGCAAAGATTCAAGAACCACCAACGGCGTTTTGTTTGCCGTCGAAAACCTCGTCAACTCCGCCACACCCCCGACGATCATTAGCCAGAGTTACGGCGAGTGCGAAGCCTTCAACGGTGCGTCCGCCAATGCGGCCTTCAAATCGGCGTTTCAGACAGGGGCGGCGGCCGGTGTCTCCATATTCACTTCTTCGGGTGATGCCGGCGCCTCCGGTTGCGCGCCAGCCTACACCGGGGGCTCAACAGAAGCATTACCGGGCATAGGCATCACGGGATGGGGTGAAACGGTTTACAACGTTTCCGTCGGCGGTACAGACTTTGAGGACGCGTATAACGCAACCAAGGGAAATCCTACCATTCCTATCAGCACTTACTGGAACACATCCAACACCGTTACCGACGGCTCGGCAAAGTCTTACGTTCCAGAGATTCCTTGGAATGATTCCTGTTCCGGCTACCTGCTAGCTAACTACGAGGGAGCGGCTCCTGGGTATAGCTCCTCCGGAGAGTGCAATACTAGTTCGACTTTCCTCAGCACTGCCGCTGGTGCTGGAGGCCCTAGCGCCTGTGCCACCGGGGGAGGAGGAACGGACCAGACTAGCTATGCCGTCGTTGACGGGACGTGCACCGGCTACGCCAAGCCCTCTTGGCAGTCTGGCATCTACGGCAATCCTGCCGATGGCGTGCGCGATATTCCTGACGTTTCGCTCTTTGCCTCGAACGGCCTCTGGGGACATTACGTCACCATTTGCTTTTCTGAAACAAGCAATCAGGGGACGTCCTGCTCGGGTTCGCCCAGCACCTGGGCCGGATTTGGCGGAACATCCGTGGCCGCACCGATGATGGCCGCCATCCAGGCTCTGGTGAATGAAAAGTGGAGTTTGACCAGGGTCGGCAACCCTAACCCGACCTACTATTCCATCGCTGAAAGCGAGTTCGGCTCGGGCGGCAACAGTTCCTGCTACTCCATCAACCAGCCGCCGCGTCAAGGTCTGGCATCCTCGTGCGCGTTTTACGACATCACCCAGGGCGACAACGACATTGACTGCGAATATAACGGCCTCAACGAAGTTGGTTGCTACCTGCCTTCGGGCACTTATGGTTCACTCAGCACGCAAGCCCTGGTCTCCCCGGGCACCGTCACGGCGCGCGGCTCAGGCTACACCAGCGCTCCCACGTGCACGCTCGGCGCTCCCAGCAATCTCAACGGATACCAAACTCCTGACGGCACATCCCTGTGGGGTGGCGGAATGCAGGCCACCTGTACGGCTACCGAATCGGGCGGAGCCGTCACCAGCATCACCATCATTGCTGACGGCCAGGGATATGCGGGAGGCACGAGCTGCACGCTCACCGGCGGCGGGGGGTCAGGCGCGACTTGCTCCGCTTCGCCGGCCATCACCACTGCTCCTGCATCGTGGCAACCGGCTTACGGCGCCACGCCGGGCTGGGACTTTGCCACCGGAATCGGCAGCGTGAATGCCTACAACCTGGCCTTCAACAGTGCCTGGCAATGAAACGCAGTTGCCGGCGCTCCCGAGCCGGCAGAAAAGAACGAATGAAGAGAGGGTCGAGATCATGAAGAGCGCAAGCGGGTGGATCTCTCGGCTGGCTGTAAGGCTTGTCATTTTGTCTGTCACTCCAGCCTCAGCGGTGGTGATGCACGCCCAGGAGACGAACGGCGTGCCCTGGGATTGGACTCACTCTCACGTCGTTTTTTCCCATCCCGGCACCATCGATGAGGCGATGCAAAAAGGCACGTACGAGCACTGGCTCGCAATCGCCAACGATCCCCGCTACATGATCCAGCTAAAGAAGCGAATCGCAAACGAATCGGGCGGCGCCCTCCGCCAGGGCTTTTCAGAAGACGGCTCCGAGCCCAATCCCGACGCACTGGAGCCCGCGCACCAGCAGGCATACGCTGACGTCCAAACGCAGAACGACCGCCCCGACGCCATCGAAATGACCCTCGAAGAACGACAGGCTGCACAGGTTGGCAACCGCCAGCTGCCCTTCGGGCTTACCCGGGCCATCCTGCCTCCTTCCATCCAGCAATCCGGCGCGGCCCCCGCGCGCAGGCCCATGCAGCCAGGCTCTCCTTGGGCGAAGATGAAGCGCACCCGCATCAAAACAGATTGGAGCGAGACCTTGGGCAGCAGCGGGACCGTTGGCTTGAGTCAGTTCCCGGCGACCTTCACCACTGGCTCGACGAGTTGCAGCGATTTCGCGATTTTCAATACAGGTCTGACCGGGTCGTCCTCGCAGGCAAACATCATTGCCTTTAACAACCTCTACTCGAGCTGTAACAGCGGCACTCCTACCGTCTATTGGGCCTACAATACCGGCGGGACCGTCCTTAACTCGGTGGTCCTCTCTCTCAACGGCTTCCAGGTGGCTTTTGTCCAAAGCAGTCCCAGCGGCGTGGCGAGTCTTGTGCTGCTAACGTGGAAGGCGTCAAACGGGACCCTCACTGCCCCAATCAGCCCCACATCCGAAGCCGCCGGGGCGTATAAGGGCTGCACTGCACCCTGCATGACCGCGTTGACCTTTAGCGGGAGTCCTAATGACACGCACTCCTCGCCGTTCATCGCTTACGGCTCGGGCGCGAGCCCCAGCACGGCATACGTAGGCGACAACGTTGGAGTGCTCCACGAATTCACGAACATCTTTGCCTCGTCCGGCACTCCCGCCGAGGTGACGTCAGGCGGCTGGCCGGTGACTGTGAATGCCAGCGCTTCGCTCGCCAGTCCCATTTACGATGCGGCGAGCGCGAACATCTTTGTGGGCGACTATCTCCTCGGTTCGTCATCGGCCTGTGAGCCTTCGGCCACCAACTCCAACAGTCCTTGCGGTTACCTCTACTCCGTCAATTCCCCGGGAACAGTCACCAAGTCGGCGCAGTTGGACTTCAATTCCGGCATTCTTGACGGCACCATCGTCGACTCGACAACCGAAGAGGTCTACGTTTTTGTGGGGGACGACGGTTCGTCCAACTGCACTGCGTCCACGCCCTGCGCTGCCGTGTACCAATTTCCGGTGAGTTTCGCCGCCGGCGCCAGCGGAACCGAAGCCACGGTGGGCACGGGCTACGAATTCCTGCTGGCTGGCACCTTTGATAACGCTTACTTCGCCTCGTCCAACAACACCGGGCACCTCTACGTCGTCGGAAACACCGGCCCCGCAAACAATACGTTGTACCAGATATCCATCAACAGCGGCGCCATGACCAGCGGCGCCGCCACCGCGGGCCCAGTCGTCTCCACCAACTACACCAACGGCTACTACGCAGCCGGCCTTCAGGTGACTGAGTTTTACCCCGGTAGCTCCAACGACTACATTTTCCTGGGTGTGCTGGCCTACGGCGCTCCGAGCGGCTGCGGCACGGGCACGCTCGGCGATGGTTGCGTGATTGGCTACAACGTGTACAGCAGCGCCATCAGCGGGAGCACGACACCGACCGGGGCCGCCCCTGAAGCGGGCGGCACGAGCGGGATCGTGGTCGATAACGCCTCGTCCGGGGCGCAGAACATCTATTTCTCCACGCTCCTCAACCAAAGCTGCACCACCTCCGGCGGCACGGGCGGTTGCGCCATACAAACCTTGCAGTCGGCGCCCTAGCAAGACTCGCGGCATAGCTTCGGCTTCGTTTCCACGAGGAGGAAGGCGCCGCTTGGGTTGGGGATCGATGCAGGTTGTGTTTTGGATTCTGCGCGGGGCCGGAGAACCCAGACTTCAGGCTCATGTGCGGGCTCCGTATAAAGCGTTCCGGCAATGAAGCGGCACCGAACAGCATTACAGCCTCGGCCTGATCGTACGTAACCGGCTTCTATGAGAAGGTCATAAAAGTTAAGGCCAACGTGGCGGCCGTTCTGGATTGAACTGCACAGCGTCGGGCCTAGCGGCGAGTCCTGTCAAGGGCGTCCGGAGGACGTTCATCTTGACCCTTGACAGGGATCGCCGCCACAGGACACTCGAGATGGGAACGAGGCGGAGCCGTTCCGGTTCAGGTGTTCGTTCCTCATTGGAGAAAACATCGTTTCCTTGCCTTCCTTCTTGCCACTGCCGCTGGGAAAGACCTCCAGGGCTCGCCGATGCGAATTGCTGACGCATTAGCGAATGAGGCACGGTTTGAGCGATTTGATTGCCGGTTCGGTCAGTATGATTCTGCGCCAACATCTTGAAGGGCTCGAGTATGTTCTCAGTCGGTGCTCGAGGCCCATGCACCGGCCGACTCTCCGGCGCAGCTAGATTCTGCGTATCGCCCTGCGGCCGTAACCTGTCAGCCGGCTAATGGCCCGAACGCTCAGACCCTGCCACTTAAACTCAATGACCTCGTCCACTTTTCTCCGCCCAGGCGCCTCCGGCCCTCTTCTGTCTCCAAAATCAGGCTGGTCTGTCGACACCCTAGGCTGGAGGAGTGCGCAACCAGTTCATGCACGGGCGCTGACGGCCTCAAACCTAAACGGGTCTGTCAGGCAGGACCCTACAAAAAAAGATTGCAATGCTCCTGCGTTTTTCCTGCAGAAATCGGTATTAGTGGCCAAGGGGGCGGCAAGGGATACCTTACCTGAGCGTAGCGGTAGCCTACTTGACGCTTCGCGGCGGGGCTTAGAGACGACCTTTCCCTCCCCAAAGTGCACGGAGGAACATATAGATGGAGGAAGAGACGACTTATCCTAACCCGTCTCCCGCAGAGCCCGGAACGGCGGAACCAACACCCCCACAAGACGACACTGCCGAAGCCACGCCATCAAATGGTGTGGCCAACTCAGAAACCCAAGTTGCGCCGGCCTCATCCGACAGCTCCGAAGCCACGGCCACCCATCAAGTCAACCAAGTGTTGTTAACTTCAGAACAGGTCAGACTCGAAAACGGTACCTTGGGATCGGCACAACGCTCGTACATCCTTGACTCCGCTGTTGCCAGCGATTTTCAAGGGATGGTTGCGCGGAACCAATTCGAGCGCGAACTGTGGAAGCAGATCCCCCTTCCGACTCGTGGAGAAGCGTACGGCACAACACGCGACCTCTTCGCCTTGGTCAGGGAGACCATCGCGGAGCAAACCCGCCTTGCTGAGAAGGACAGCGCGCTGCTGGCGTATTGGGTTTTCTCGAGCTGGCTCCAAGATTTCCTTCCTGTCGCGCCCGGCATATCAATTTCTGGTTGGACCCATGCGGCGAACCTGGTGCTCCGTACTCTGGGCGCTATCTGCTGCCATCCGATTCTCCTGGTTGGACTGACAAATGCTGCGCTAAACAACATCGACTGGAAACTGAAACCGACTCTGATCATCTCCGAGCCGGATCTGAGCAAGCGGACGGCTGTGTTTCTGAGCAGCTCCACCTGTCGCGGATACCTCGTGCCCAGAAAGATAAACCGTTGCCCGGGCTACGCTTGCGACTTCTATGGCGCAAAGGCGATCTACGTGGGCGAGGATCCGTCAATGAACTCGATGTTGCAGAACTTCATGCACATCAACGCGTCACCCACGCCCGGGGTTGAATCACAGCCTGTGATGCCCATGTCGCACGACATGATACAGCGTGTGCAAAACCAGCTCTTCCTTTATCGCCTCACAAACTTGCCAGCAGTGGTCAAATCCGACTTTTGTGCGTCCGGCTTGTCCGCTGAACTCAACGCGATTGCGACCGCTTTAGGAAAATGCATCGTTGATGCACCGGAGCTTCAGGTAGAGCTTGTGTCGCTGCTCACTCCGTATTCAGAGCAGCAGCTCGCAGAGCGCCGCGATAGCTTGGTAATGATTGCTGTCGGCGCCGCGCTCTCGCTTTGTCACCAGGGCAGGATCCAGGTTCTTGGTCAGCGATGTCGCATCGGAGGCCAACCGCATGCTGAAGAGCCGCGGCGACAGGTTGCACCTGCGCGCAGAAAAGATGGGCCACCTGCTGAAGAAGGCTGGCCTGCACACCGGGCGGCTGGGCTCCGCCGGCAACGGACTCCGGATGGACAGTGCGACACAGGCCATTCTCCATGAGGTCGCCACAGCTTACGGTTGTGTAGGTTCGATAGACGACAAGGAAAACCTGCACTGCCCGTTATGCGAACAAAAACAATAACTTATGTAGGTCATGGAGGATATGTAGGTTTTTGAGGTTTTCATGGTGGCTGGCAACATCACTGCACGCCGCAAATAGCCTGGAAATGCTTTCACTGCGCGTTGCCATCGAAGCTGGTTTACTACTAGACTAGTCAAGGCCGGTGTTTCTGTGTCGCTAGCAAAATCCTTGTGGGCGCGTCGTATTGCGCTTATGACGGGTTCTTCAAGCGACGGCCAGCGCGGAGAGGTGGCAGAGCCCGGTTGAATGCACCTGACTCGAAATGAGTTCTTGACCACTTTGCATGGGTTCGCAATGCGTCGCAAGAAGTTGAATATATAATTCATTTTCAAACGCTTACAATGAAGCGCTGTTCGCAGGCCGTCGCAATACGTCGCAGTATTGCCAGGTACAAAGTGCCATCAAAACTGCCAGTGAAATTCTGGATTGAGGAGCGAGTCCCTGCCCGAGGTTTAAGGTGTCAGTTCCCTTCCCGCGGCTGAATGCGCGGAGAGTTCCTCGCGCCGGTAGTGTCCAGCCCATCAGTTCCAAGGAGCCGAGATTGGCCGAGACGAAGCTCAAGCCCGCGATCCAGGCGGTCATCTCGCGACCGGTCATAAAGAACTCTTCGCTGGTGTTGGACCTGCCCTTGAGGTAGAAGCCAATCCAAATGACCATCCCGAAGTAGATGGCGATCACGGCGATGTCGAGTGGGCGTAGATGCGCCAAGGGTGCAGTGCTGAGTGCCAGGAGATCCGGAAGAGGACTAGAGCTGGTTGCATAAATGCCTCAAAGCGATCAGGAGACAGGCGCAGTGGCAAAATGCCTGAAACACGTTGAGGATGCGGTCGTAACGTACTTGGATGCGGCGAAAGTTCTGCAGCCAAGCGTTGGTGCGCTCGATTTTCCAGCGCCGCTTGTAGCGTCGCAGCTTGCGCTTGTCTTCGAAGTGTCGCTTGCGTACGTGGCTACGATAGGGCACGATCAACTCCGTTCGACGCTTCTTGAATCTCTGCCGCAACGGGTCAGAATCGTAACCGCGGTCGGCGATGACGCGCCGCAAATGCGACCGTGGCCAGCCACGGCCTCGCCTCGGGACTTTCACCTGGCCGACCGTGCTTTCCGCAAGCCGACACTCGGCAATCTGCGCGGGCGCAAGTTGGATTCCAAGAGGTATGCCGCCGCCGTCGACCACCACCATGCACTTCGTGCCTTTCCCGCGACGCGTCTTTCCAACCCCGGCGCCCCCTTTTTCGCAATCATGAACGTGGCATCGAGAAAGGCCTCTTCCCAGTCGAGAAAGCGCCTTTGGTCCAGCATCGACAGGAGTTTGCGCCAGGCCGCCAGCCAAACGCCCTCCTCTTCCCACTTACCCAGTCTGCGCCAGCAGGTAGACCCATCCGGGTATTCGGGCGGCAGATCGCGCCATCGGGCTCCGGTACGCAACACCCACAATATGCCCTCAAGGCACGAGCGGTTCGGGGCCCAGGGACGACCACGCCCATCCCTGCGCCGTTGGGGTTCAGGAAATAACGGCTCTAGAACACGCCACTGTGCATCGCTCAACAGGTCCGGCAGCTTCTTTTGCCTCATGGCAAAAGATCAACAACCTACCCGCCACACACGCAAGTACCTGCGATGAGGCCGCACCTATTTATGCAACCAGTTCTAGAACAACTCGCGACAACGGTGACTGGGATCAATCCGAACATTGCGCTCCCTGGAAGTGGGTGATGTCCTCGGCAACACCGATGACACAATGTTATTGATGCCGTTCAAGCCATAAAACTTCGTAAGGGCTCAGGACCTGCAAGGTCTTCACCACGCCAGACGAAAGCCGATCGGTGCACATGGTCTTCAGGTGGAGTTCATGCTGTTTCCCGGTAGCGTTTATCACGAAGGTGCTGCCATCCGCTCTTGGGACGGCGAGCAGGCCATCAGGAAGAGCTTTGGCCAGCAGTTCATTCTGAACGCCGAGGAGGCGTTCAAGCAGCACGAGGAAACTGTCGTCCTTCGGCCAGAATGCTAGTTTAACGACGACGCCTTTGCCCAGTTTGCGAAACGTCGCAGCTGGTCTTCCATCGAGAATTGATTGCTCGCTCTTGAATGTCCCTATCGTCTCCACGTTGTTGGCCACTTCCAGAAACTCACAAAAGCCATCAAGACCAACAGGCGTAACAGGAATTGAAAAGCGCCCACTCCACTGAACGTTCTGTTGCTGCTTGCCCCCCTTTGAGGAGAACCCATCCAACGAATCGTTCGAACCAGAGACCCTGTGAGCGTCTGTAGATTTGCCCCGAATCCGTCACCGCGAAAGATGCCATTCCGGTCCATGTACGCCGTAAAGGGAGCTACGATTACTGTGCCCCCCTTTTGGGCATACTGTTCCAAAGCGTCAGCCGCTGCCTGATTCTCAAACGCCGTAGCTGCCGATAGGAACACGGCAGAATACTTCTGAAGATTCTCTACCTGCTCCGCTCTTAGCGAATTGATGGTATCGGTTCCGATGCCAAGCCGATGCAGTGCCGCGAATGTACCGGTAAAGACCGACCTGCTCTCCGGAATATGGGGATAAATCTCCAGTGCCGCGCGTTGATCGAAGTCAGTGAGCACGACGGCGCTGCACTTCACAGGATTTGCAAGGAGAGTTGGCCCCCAGGTGTTGAAGAATTGACCTAATTCCGATGCCCACTCAAAGTCTGGTTCAGGGTGGCCGGTCCAGTCCAAGAGACCGCCCCAATGAGGCCAATGGCCGCCCCGCCAGCGGTTTCCCGTCCAGTACAGCATCCCCGAAGCACCGAAGGCTGCAAGTTGCAAATCCCACATCCGGAATTGCTCCCTGCTCGGCGCTGGGTCCACGATTTCGCTTCCGCCTGTGACACCGAAGCGCGTCTCAGTGACAATAAAACTTGCTTTTGAATAGCAACATCGATGCATATCGAGATGCCACGGCGTATCGTTCCAGCTTTCCGGCGTATCCGAACTGTCTTGGTAGTAATTGAGGCCCGAAATCGACATGAAATCCTGGGCCTTTGGTTCATCCGCGAGAGCTGTCCAGACCGGGTTCCAATCCGTCAAAATCGCCTGCCGCACGCCGTTATTGCGAAGAATGTCAGCCTGTTCACTGAGGAAATCAAGGATGACATCGTGCCGGAAGTGCAGATTGGCAAGCGACAGCGCCGGGAGCCCCCATCGGGAACCGGTGTGAAACACTCCTTCTACCCCAAGGCGCGGTTGCGGCACTTCGTCGAAGGAATCGATCTTCATTCCCCAACTCACCAGATCCAAGCTCCGGTTGAACTCTTCGGGTGAGTGATAAGTCTTCTCTAGCCAGTGGCGCCACGCCGTCTCACATGCCGGGTTATAGCAGGTCCTTTCGACCATGAACTCGATCTCATTATCCAGCTGCCAGGCCAAAATAGCTGGATGATCCGAGAACTCAAGAGCCAGCGCTTGAATGTAGCGCCGGCAAGCCTCGCGATAGAGAGGATGATTCAAGCACGCAGATTTGCGACTCATGGGATCCGACGGCCCTGAACCCGGTTCCAGAACCACCAACGTTTCAGGATGAGCCGCAACCAACCACTGAGGGGGCACGAAAGTGGAAGTTCCCACAATTGCCGACATCTTTCTACGCTGGAGATTGTCGAGGAACTCCCGCAGCCACCCGAAGTTAAATTTCCCGGGAGCTACTTCAAGATTTCCCCAATTCGCCTCGCCCACGCGCACGGTGTTCATATGGGCGCGCTGCAGAAGGTCGAGCATGCTTTGCACTTCTTCGGGCGATTGCAGGTCGGGATAGACGTCAGCGCCAAACAGGAACGTTGAGAAGTCCGATGCCAGCCTGACATTCCCGGGTAACGACACTGAAGGCCGGGCGGTTAAGGCATTCAGTTTCACGCCGCTGAGAATGATGGATGCAGAGCCAAGTCTTAGAAACGTTCTGCGGATCATGTCGGGTTCCTCGCATCTCCAATGAATTCTGTTCTACTTGACCGTCATACCTGCGCCGCCGGCTTTTACAGACGGAGAAACACGCCAAGCTAAACGGCTTGGATCCGGAGCTCTATCTCAGCTCGGTTCTGGCACGGATCGCCGATCATCCCATCAGCCAGTTCCATGAGCTGTTGCCTTGGAACCTGGCAGCCTCACTACAGAACGACTCTTCTCAAGCCGGCTAAGACACACTCATCTGGTGTCCACTAAAAAATAAGTGGACACCTAATGACACACTCTATCTCGCGTCAAGAGGGGAAGCCCGTACGCTTACCCATGAGGCCCGTCCGCTTGCATTAAGCTGTTTTCACCTCGATCGTGACCGGCGGAAGGCCAGGCGCCTCAGCCTTCAGCACTATGGTGCCTGGTTCGCCGGTTGGCCTCAGGACTGCGAGGCAAACGCCGTGGAATGTCGACCGCCTTGGCTGACGGAAGCTGGCAACGTCCTTTGGATTTGCATTGCCAACAGCCAGCAATTCTCCAGCGCCGCTGACGGAGAAGGTGACTGGGACAACTGCATCCGGAACGGTACGGCTGTCACCATCGACCACGCGAGCTATCACGTAAGCAAGGTCATCGCGACTGGCCTGTATTTGAGCCCGATCGGGCGCGAGAACGACCCGGGTCATGGGGCCCACAGTTGCAAGTTGAGTCGCGGCAATTTCCTTGCCCTTTTCGAAAGCTACGGCTCTTAACTCACCGGGGCTATAAGGCACGTCGAACTGTGCCGTGAGTGCGTCCTGGGGAGAGATTTGCGCATGTCCGACCTGTTTCCGATTGAGAAAGAGCTTCACTTCGTCGCCGCGGGTATAGACGCGCACACGGATTGGACTTCCGAGGAGTTCAGGCCAGGTCCAACTACGGAGCTCATCTGACCAGCCCCACTTGCTGATCTGCTCCGTGAAGTGAGCGGGGATTGGACGCTGAACTGCGATCTCAATTTTGCTGCGGCCCCAGACAACGTCGCGATAGTAGGACTGTGGCTTCTTGTTGCCGATGAGATCTATGTCGCCGCAATAGGAGTTGAACCATGGGTAAAAACGAGTGGATGGTGAAGCGCCGCCTTCAAGGTTGAGCGAGGCGTTGCCGATGCCGGATTCGCCGAGGTAATCCATCGCCGTCCACACGAAGTCGCCAATGACATAACTGCTGGTCTCGATGGTGCTCCAGTTTTGAAATGCTTCATTGGGGAAAGACTCGGTTCCCATCATGACGCGTTCCGGAAAGGATTCGTGGTCGGACGCGTAGCTTTTCCATTGGTAGTTATACCCTCCCACGTCCAGATAGGTGAACGCAGTTTGCATGTCCGCCCAGGTCTGCTTTGGATGATCCCACGGGCCGCAGATAGCCGCGGTAATAGGACGTGTGGGATCGAGCTGCCTGATGAAGCCAGCGAGCTGTTTGCCAATCTCAACTCCCGTCGGTTCGGCGCGCTCGGGAATCTCGTTGCCTATGCTCCAAAAGATGACGCTGGGGTGATTCAGGTCGCGAAGGACCAAGCTTTCGAGATCGCGCTTCCACCACTCCTTGAAGTAGAGGTGGTAGTCCTCAGGATTCTTACCGATCGTCCAGCAATCGAAAGCCTCATCGATGACCAGCATACCGAGCCGGTCGCAGGCATCAAGGAAGTCGCGGGAAGGCGGGTTATGACTGGTGCGGACAGCATTGAAGCCATTTGCCTTGAGCAGCTCGACGCGCCGCTCTTCGGCGCGCGGAATGCACGCCGAGCCGAGAGATCCGTTGTCATGGTGCAGGCATCCGCCGTGGAGTTTTATGGTTTCGTCGTTGATGCGCAGACCGCGCGCGGCATCGATCTGGACCTTGCGGATGCCGAATGGAATCGACGCGAAATCGACCGGCTTGCGGCCCAGCTCGACAAGAACCTCTGCGCGATAGAGCTGGGGATCAGAAGGGGACCACAGATCAGGATTCTTGACCGTGAGCGCGGCGGAGAATACGGTGCGACTGGCTGCAGCGACAGTTGCAGTGGCCTGATATTCGGCGACTACCCTGCGGGTAGAGTCGCGAAGACGAATTCGAATAGATGCCGACTGCGGAATTGCGGCACCACTCTCGACGGACACTTCGAGTTTGACCTGAGCCGTGTCCTTCGAGACTTCAGGAGTTGTGATGCGAATTCCATGCTCAACAATGCGGAGCGCGCCGACAACGTTGAGCGAGACCTTGCGAAAGATGCCAGAGCCGGAGTACCACCGGCTGTTCTGCCCTGTGCTCTTGGCGCGCACTGCGATGATGTTTGTTCCAGGCGTCAGGTAGGGCGTGAGGTTGTAGGTGAAGCCGGTGTAGCCGTAAGGGTGATTGCCAAGGAGTGTGCCGTTTAGCCAGACGTCGGAGTTCATGTAGACGCCTTCGAAGCGAATCTCGGCCTTGCCCGATGGGGGAATCTTCGGCGCATTGAATGTCTTCCGGTACCAACCAACTCCGCCCACGACCCATCCCGTGGCAGCTTGCCCCTCGCTGGCATATAGGTCGAACGGGCCTACTCGGGTTGGATTGGTGCCCTCGGTCCAAATTCCTCCTCTGTCCTGATCTGCGATCTCCGGCAGGTCCTCGATGCTCCAGTCGTGGGGGACATCGAGTGTGCGCCACGCGGAATCGTCAAAGCCAGGCTGTTCCGCGCCCGGCGCATCGCCGCGATAAAAGCGCCAATCTGTGTTGAAGGGACGGTCGCGATTAGCTTCACCGATCAATTCGACGTCTCCTAGAGAGGTCGGAAGATCGGTGCCTGAGTCTTGCTCAGCCAGGGCAGTTCTGTTCAAAAGAGGTAAAGCCGCCATTCCGAACATTCCCTGCAGGGCCTCTCGTCTCGTCAATCCGCTCTGTTGGCCGGGCCCGCCTTCCGATGCATTTCGATCTATTTCCATCTGTGCTCCTTAAGAAGCTTTACTGTGTTCATCGCGACCTAAAACCCCAAGAAATTTTGAACCGGCGAGCGGGCACCAAGATTCCAATACAGATCATGCGTAAACCTTGAATCCCTCCACGTTGATTCGCGCATCTCCAGGGTTCACGATTTTAATCCTGTGATTGCCGTACGAAAGATGCTGCTTTGAGAAAATGGTGATCCCAAGGAATACCGGGAAATCGTCCAGCAACAGCGAAGTTGTGTCTTGATGCTCGCCATCAACGTAGATTTCGACGTCTCCGAGGCCACGCGATTTCTCTGCCACGTACTCAATTCCCGTGCCGGTAAACGACAACTCTGCCCAATCGCCTTTCGATTGCGTGGCCCGGGGCAGCCGATCGTCCGCTGCTTCGCTGGAGGTGGTCCACGGGAACCATGCTCCCTCGTAGTGAATCTGGGAATCGGAAGCTCTCACAAGTCTGTACGATTGCTGCGGTCGGGTTCTGAGAACGAGCGGGATGTGCCACATCTTGTACGCTGAGCTGGGAACATCCTCGAAAGGACATCCCGACGTGAACAGTGAAACCTCCACGTCGTCGCCGCGGCGTTTCTGAAAGCGGACGCAGATGCTGGGTCCGTACATGTGATATTTGGGCCCTAAGAATTTATCTGTATGCGAACCGGCCTGGGCCCATGGCCCCCACGGGTGCGGAGCTTGATAGAAGTCATACTGCATCTCATTCGGCTCGTACCACTTCGTCATTGTTTCGGTGTTGTACCAGGATACGAGCAAGTAAACACCTAATTCAGGCACGAAGGTGATTGGAGTCTGCCCGCACTTTGCGGGTCGATCAAGAATAGGCACGGCGCGTGTAATATCGCGGGACCAGTTCGTAGAATTGCTTCCTTCCGGACCGCTCAGGTATTCCCAGTCGGTGCTATCTAGGTGAGAAAGGCTCGACCGTCTAACGCGGCCCAAGACGAGGTTATCGCCGTCGTTCCAGAAGCCGTTTGTGGAGCAAGCATAGACATACTCCATTCCGCCGTCCCGGTCCACTTGGCCACCATTGCGGCCATAGTGCACGAAGAACGGTGCGCCGAAACTCTTGCCGGGCCACATGGGTCTGTCATAGTTTTCGCGAGCAGAACGTATCCAAGTTCGTCCGCGGTCCATAGACCTGATCAGACTGGCATTCACTGCGAATTGGCGCATGAGCGGATCGTGGCTATCGCTACCGTAGGTATTTCGAGAGACAAACGCGTAAAAGACGCCGTCGATGCATTCCTGCCCACAGGCTTTCCAGGTCGCGTTATCGGCTTCCTTCTGACCTCCTTTGCCATACTCTGCCATTGCATTCACCTGGGACCCGATTAGAGCATCAGGTGCCTCTCCAACGAGCTTGTTAAAGGCCAGGTTCATTCCATTCTTGCCGAAGCCGCGGCCATCGCAGTTGAAGGCGTAAAGAGAATCGTCATCGGCCCAGAATGGGTCCCACGTGTCTCCATTGGAGTTGTCCCACTTGTGCATGCGATGGAGATCGAGGAAAACATCGGCGATTCTGGTCGAGGTGGCATCCGTCCATCCCTGGTAAGCGGGAAATGCCGTTGCCATGTGACCGGACGCCAGCACAGCCGACACGGCGCCGGCAGCTCTTTTCACGAAGTCCCTGCGGTCGATGCCGAACTTGCCAGTATCATTCATTCAAATTCTCCTTGCGAATTCTTGATTGCTGTACCCGATGTAGCACGATCGCACAAGATCGTGTCTAGAGCCCACCTTGGCGGGACACGGAATACCCGGCGATCTTGCGCAACTCCGGGAGAAGGTCGCCAAGCGCCACTGGGTCCGATCCGCGCTGGCCCAACGAGAAATAAAAGCGTTGGTACAACTCGTAGAGGCGGTTGTAAACGCGATGCGCTTCGGACTGCGGGGAGTAGGACTTGAATGGGAGGCAGACTTGCTCCTGGGCCTCTTCAACGGAACGAAAGGCGCCAGCAGCAAGAAAGGCGAAGATACTGGAGCCGAGGCTTGTGGGAATCCCGTCTGGAACCAAGACCGGTTTGCCCAGCACATCCGCGTAGGTTTGATTAAGGATGGGGTTGTTCTGAGGGATTCCCCCGGCATTGATGACGCGATTAACGGGGACTCCGTATTGCTCCATTCGTTCCAGGATGATGCGCGTGTGAAAGGCGGTTCCTTCGATGGCCGCGTACAGTTCGTCTTGTGCGGTGTGGATCAGATTCCATCCAAGCGTAACACCACCGAGCTCTGGGTTTACGAGCACGGTTCGGTCCCCATTATCCCAACTCAAACGCAGTAAACCGGTCTGTCCAGCGCGGAAGGTTTCGAGGCCGTGCGCTAGCTCCGCTACCGTGGTCCCGGCGCGGCGCGCGATTGCCTCGAATATGTCTCCTGTGGCAGAAAGTCCTGCCTCCACGCCGGTGTACCCGGGATGCACGCTGCCGGGCACGACTCCGCATACACCCGGCACCAAGCGCGGATTCCTCTGAATGGCCATGATGCAGGTCGACGTACCAACCACATTAACGACATCGCCTTCTTTGCATCCCGCGCCAATGGCATCCCAATGGGCATCGAATGCACCTACTGGAATCGGGATCCCTGGGCGCAGGTTAAGCCGCGTCGCCCATACTGGCGTTAATCCTCCCGCGAGGTGATCCGACGTGAGATATTCTCCAGCGATCTTTTCTCGCACTCCGTCGAACAGAGGATCCACCTTGGAGAGAAACTGTTGAGGGGGCAAGCCCCCCCACTTCGAATTCCACATCCATTTGTGCCCCATGGCGCAGATACTGCGTTTGAGTTCCAGGGGGTTAGTGATTCCGCACAGTGTCGCCGTTACCATGTCGCAGTTTTCGAGGGCCGTTGCGAATCGATCACGCTTCTCGGGATTATGCCGGAGCCAGTGAAGAAACTTTGAGAAACCCCACTCGTGAGAATACGCGCCGCCGCACCACTCAATCGCCTCAAGTCCCTCCTGATGCGCTAGATCGGTAATCTCACGGGCCTTGTCTTTCGCGCGGTGATCGCACCAGAGGTAGTAATCGTCGAGGGGCTGGAGTTCGGCATCTACAACGATGACGCTGGAACCGGTGGTATCGACTGCAAGGGAATCGATCTGCTCGCCGTCGAGTCCGGATTCCGCGACGACCCGCTTCGTAGCGCCACTGAGAGCTTTCATCTGATCGCAATGCGACTGAGTCGCGTAATCCGGATCATCTCGTTTGCGCACCAGCGGATACTCCGCATTGCCGATGCCGCGATTGCGCAGCATCACATCCGGCTGTAGCTCGCGCATCATCAGCAGCGTCTTGCGCAGTTCAGGCCAGACGCGGGGGCCGAGCCACATGTCTAAACCAATCATGTCGATCTTGCCGTAGTTAGTCAGCAGTTCAAGCAGTTGTGCGCGATGGCGCTCCATCATGCGCTTCACTTCGGCATCGGTGGGATCCGGCACGACTACGGCGTGACCGCCGAGCCGCCGCTGCGTGAATTCGAAGTCGATGCGGCTCATCCATTGGGCCGACGACGGAATCTGGAGCGGGTGCGCGACATAGGGCCGAAAGTCCGCATCGTACCAGTCAGGATGCGAGAAATAGAGATCGATCTTAATGTCGCGCTTGTGCGCCGCGTCCGAGAGCTCTTTGATAATGTCACGGCGAAACGGCGTTTCCATGATGGAGTAAGCCAGGTCGCAGGCCTCGATGCGCGGGCCGCCCGGAGCAGTCCAGTTGGCGCGGCTTTTCACTCTCGTCCTGGTGTCGAACATGGAGAAGCCTTCGTGGTGCTTCGAGGTGAAAGCGAACATCTTCAGGCCGCTCTCGCGAAAATCGTCCATCCAGGCGTCGGCGTCGAAGCCAGCTGGGTTCCAGGTCTTGTAGAGCCTGTTGTAAGTTTGTCGGTCTTCAAACGACATGGGGAGAAAGGGCCAGGACTCCGCGCCACGATGCCAGATAGAGTAGATGCCCCAGTGAATACGAATGCCGAACTTCATGTCCTGAAATGCTTCATAGGCGCTGGCTGGGGCGTTGTGATACTCCGCGATCGGAGTGGTCTCGACGTAGTCGACGTCGCGCAGCATAGAGGTCGAAAATCCGTGAACCTGCTCCGGCGCTTGCGCCGGGACCGGACACGCTGAAGTTGCAGCGACGGCGGTCGCCGACGCAATAAAGTCTCTGCGATTCATAAGAACTTTCTCCTCGGTGCGGTGATCCTCAAATCAAAAGTGCCGAATAAGAATAGGTCCGCCCCTTGCTTGGGAATCAGTTCGTCCTGCGCCGGCGCTGACGGCAAGATTCGTGACGAGCATTAGGCTATGTCCGGCATTCTGCCAAATGCCCCGAGTCAGAAAGAGCGGAATGCCGGCCACTCTGCTGCGCGACATGCGCTCGTTGAAGCTTGACTCTCTGCGCGATTTGTTTGGTCGGTTCCACATACGAAGCTTGATTCTGCGCGTTAACTCAGCTTCCCGGGGCTCTGCATCTGCCAGTAGACGGAGTAGCGCTGTTCGCCGATTTGATTCATGGGCATCAGCTGGTAACTCGCGCTTTCTCCGGCCGCGGTGAAGCGCAGTTCCGACGGGGATTCAACCTGAATCCATTGTTTCGTGTTTGCATCCGGTGTGGCCACGACCTTCGGCAAGGGAGACGCGGCGGGCAGATTCTTCGCCCAAGGATCACCGCCGAGGATGACTTTGCCGGGCTCGACAGCAGGGCCTGCGCCAAGATCGGCGGCAAGAACCAGTGGTCCATACAGCGCAGCAGAGACGGAGTCATCGCCAAGCAGCGGCTCCTGCCGCAGTTCCATCGGCAGGCTGATGCTGATGGTGTCACCGTCCTGCCAGATTTTGCGGATGGCGAGATACGATCCGGGATCTGCCATTGCGTCGAGCGGGCGGCCGTTGATTCTTACCTGTGCCTCTTCGGTTGTCCAGCCGGGGATACGCACGTGGAAGGTCCGGAGAGCTGGCCGCGCGGATTTGATTTTGAGCGTCGTGCCCTGCTCGCGCGGGAATTGCGTGATCTGCTCAAGGACCAGGCCTTCGTCCTTCCAATCGAGAGTCGATGCAATGAACTGGTTGACGAAGATGTCGCTGCCGCGGTGGAGATAAATCGTGTCGGCAAACTTGGCGAATTCCTCGGCGCCAGTGCCCGTGCAGCACCAGAAGGATTCCTCGGGCGAGTTGTAGGCGCGCCAGTAGCCTGCGGCGAGTGGGAAGAAGTACTGCTTGAGACCCCGCGCGTTCTGCGTGCCGAGCCTGCAGTTGAAGAGAGCACGCTCGTATGCATCCATCCAGCGCGCGTCGGCGGTCCAACTGAAGACGTGGCGCTCGAGCTTCATCAGGTTATAGGCAACGCAGCACTCGGCGTTGGTCCAGGCCAGCGTGCCTTGGAGTTGGTCCGGGGGCGTTTTCCAATGCTCATCGAGGCTGGTGTTGCCGATGACGTAATTGCGCGCGGTGAGCACCTCAGTGAGGAAGTACTCGGCGATTTCGCGGTAGCGTCGATCGCTGGTGACCTCATACATGCGGGCCGCACCGATGATCTTGGGGACATGCGTGTTTGCATGAAGGCCCTGCAACTCGTCGCGGCGTTCGGCGAGCGGGTCGAGAAAGCTGGGCTGCTCAAAGAGATGAGCGGCGTCGAGGTAGCGCTGCTTTTGGGTAACGGCTGCGAGGTTGGTCAGGACTTCGTTCATGCCGCCATATTCGGTGCGCAGCATGCGCTGGCGCTGATCGGTGCTGAAGTTCCCCATGAACTCCTGCGCCCATTGGCCCATGCCTTCCGCGATTTGCAATGCGCCGGTGTTGCCGGCGAGGAGATGCATATCGAGCAAGCCCGCCATAATTTTGTGGTAGGTGTAGAAAGGCGCCCAGACCGGCTTGCCCTGCGCCAGGTGCTCGAAGAGTTCGGGGGGAAAGGCGCTCAGGTAGCGGGTTCCGATCTTCTTCTGGCAAGCGCCGAGCCCGGAGACAAGTTCATCGCCGCGACTCTTGAGATCGGTATTTCCCAAAGAGGCCAAGGCCAACGCGATGGCGGACAGAAAGTGGCCACCAGAGAAATGGCCGCGCAGCTCGCAGGTGGGATCTTCCCAACCTTCATATGGTGTAGCGCTGGAAGGAATGCCCGCCGTGATCCGGAACGAATGGAGGAGCCGGTCAACCGTGAGCGAGTCAAGGTAGCGAGCATTGATTTCCTCCTGCTCCTGGAAAATTCCGGGCGCAAGACGGACCGAGGCGAGCGGGAAGGGCATGAGCCTGCCCGAAGGATGCTCAGGCTCGTCGGCAGACAAGTCCCGAACGAACGCCGAGGGACCGATGAAGCAGAGGCCGGCTGTACCGGCAGATGTCTTGAGAAAGTTGCGTCGCGAACGGTCAATCATGGCGATACTCCTTCGCAATCTGCTTACTGACAGCTCGCCTGGAAGGCGAGATTCTCGCCCACATTGCCGAGATACCCAAGATTCTTCTCATCATTCTTAGATCACCTCTCTGCGAACCGCTCACTATTCACACCTTTTCGATTCGGATTGCCTTTGCATCGGCGATGGGAAGCAACAGTTCTAAGGCATTGGAAACTGACATCCGGTTGGCCGAACCTGCATAGTGAACGAGATACTCGCCCTTCTCCAGTCCCGTAATTTCCAGCTCAGCCTCTTTCACTACGCCTGTCGAGTCGCTGAGGTGGAGTCCCCACCGCTTTCCGTCGTCAATCATGGTCACCTGGTCGACCTCGCCCTGTGCAACCTCCAGGTTGATTTTCTGCGGCACGAATCTCAGCCGCTTTCTGAGACCATCTTGAGGATACACGCGAATTTCTTCGTCTGAAGATTCCACACGGCAGCCGCAACCGATCAAGCCGAACGACTCGTCCTGCATAACATAAGCCTTTACCGCCTTCAAGAATCCAAACTGCGCGATCCCGCCATCGAGTGTCCTGGGTGGAGTAAAGTCGAAGATTCCCGGCGTGGAAATGAAATGCGCATAGCACATCCCGTCGGTCAGCAGGTCAACTTCCACGCTCATCACTCCCGCGTATCCCTTGATGAAAGTGTCCAGGTCGCCGGTGTCTTCGAAGGCGCGTAACAGGGCCCAGCCATTGGTCGATTCCGTGTACCAGCAAGTCAGATCGCCCTTGTTGTCATTGCCATATTGAAACCAAACGGGCTGGTTCCCGCCTCGGAGCGCTTTAATGATTTGCACCGTCTTGAGATTCTTCTCGGTATCCCCAAAGTAGCGAGTGAAGAAATAGACCTGTTCCTGGGCGGTGGTGTCCGCGGGGTACTCGGACGAGTAAGGATAGGGGTCGTTGAGAAAGACCTCGTTGCACTGTCGGATTTGCTCCAACAGAGTGCTGTATTCTTGCTGCCAGCCTTCCTTCCCGAGGTCGTCGAGAATGTTCAGGGCGTTCGAACCTCCCATCACCCCGATATGCCCCCAAGGTATTGTCTGAAACATGTAGAGGCAGGTCCGGTACGACATCCTCAGGTATTCCTCCGGGCTCTTCCGTGCAAGCAACCCATAGCGCCTGCCAATGCGGTACATGGCGTGATAAATGTTCATCACATGAGCGTAGTTGTACGATCGATCGGTCGCCTCGGCTCGTTCCACCGTCCAATGGCTCCAAGGGCTCGATGGATACCTCAGCTTCCAGTAAAGCGAGGCGCGGACGGCGTAGGTTTCGGGATCTTGAATGTACTTGAACAGGCAATCGGCGATGTAGATTTCCAGGGTGGCCACTTCTTTCGGGGAAGGGTAGTAGACATTCTTCTCGGCCAGGAACAAGGGCTCTGAAAATCCGAATTCGGCGTCGCTTCCTCCCACCTCCGATACCTCATCCGAGTCGAGAAACGTGCTCCCTGTGCGATGGTCAAAGGGCAGGAACATGTGGTACCGGTGATAGGGATCGTCAGGGTTCTCGTAGAATTCCCGTTCAACAATGAATCGCGCCCGGGCCTTCAGCAGTTGCGCAATGTCCTCAATGTAGTAAAAGTGCAGGCTGGCCCAGCGGCCGGCATAGTGCAGTTTCAGCCTTTTCTGGCCCCGGCCCTTGAATGACAGCGTCAGCAGGGTCTTGTCATCGACACGCTTCCTTTCCTTGATTGTGATGTTGTCGGAAAGGAAATCGATCTTGTCCACGTCGGATTTCGTCTTCAGCTCGACGTAGGCATCGGTATCCTCCTGAACCACCATGGCGGGCAGAACGCGAATGCCGAGATTGCCCGCTTTGTAAAGCTCCTCTCGAATCGCGTCATAACTCTCCACGAAGACGAAGCGCAGTTGGCAGGACCACTTCTCTCCCGGCTGCAGGACCAGCGAGGTATGTCCGTTGATCCAGGGATTCTTATTCCATCCCCGAAGGTTCCTTGTGGCCCAGGAATGGACGGCCAGGATATTTGGCCCGTCCCACCAGTACACCTTTCTTCCGAACGAACTGTCATCACGGTAGACGCACTCAAATGCCGTGTCCTGCATGGTATGGAGTAGAAGAAACGGCGCATCACCCAGAGGGCGCTGGATGAGCACGAAGGAGCAGTGCCCGCCTATGTAGTGGTGAGCCACGACCTTCTGCTCGTGGTACTGTTTCTGGATCCGCGGGTATTGCTCGAGATAGACGGAGAAGGAATCGGCAGGATCTCTCAGCGGGTGCTCCGTCTCGTCAGGAGGAAAGGGCTGGCCGGTTTTGGGATCTCGGTAGAATTCGCCGAGGTCATCGTTCACCATCAAAGGGAATCCAAGGTCGCCGAGCTCCAGGATGTGATCCGTGACGTTGCGAAGTTCGACATCCCAGAGCAATGAACGGCCTTCTCCTCTGCGATATTTCATGGCGACCCTGAAACTTCGGACGCCATCCTCATTCGTCGACGCACCTTCGTAGTTCACTGCAAACGTCCCAGCGTCGAAGCTCACCTGCCGGATATCGCCGGACCTTCCAGTCAGCTCCGGCCTCCACTTTCCCTTGAGAACGAAATTCGCGCGTGGCGACCACTGCCGATGAGCTGGATTGGGATCTGTCACATCCCAAACTGCGGTGACGATATCACCGGTCCACCGCGAATTCGCGACATCGACTCCAGATGTGTTGCTCCCGTTCCCGATAAAGTTCGTCCCCAGCGGGTCGCCCTTCCTGGTGATCGAGGAGATCGAACCGTACCTTCGGTCGAGTGCGACGATCATGTCCCCTGCGGTCAGTTCCACCAGAGCATTCTCGTGCGGGCCCAGGGGTGCCTGCGAAGCGCGGAAAACTGATTTCGCAACGCCGGCCGATTGGGGTAATTCAGGAGCAGGTGATTCCGCTCCCGCTGCCTGGTTCAATGGATCCGCAGGGGTTATTGCCTTCCCTGAACCAACGGCCAATAGAGTCGTAGCACCCGCTGCACCGGCGTCTCTAAGGAGCTCTCGGCGAGTCATTCGCTTGGTCATGGATGTCTCCCGGGTCAGGGATTGTCTGGCGCCAACAATGCTCGCGGATGTCCCGGCATCAGATTCGGGACAGCTATTCAGTCAACACGACAGAGCCTTCTACCTCGAACATCCCTTCGACCGTTGGAGTACCGGTATTCGGCTGTCCGCCGCCGATCGACACAGCGTATTTGCCCTCAGGAATCACGATGTCGCCAACTGTCGTGACCATGCTCAGGTCGCGCGGCTTCAGGTCGAAGTGCACTTTTTCCGACTGGCCAGGATCGAGGTGCAGACGCTGAAAGCCACGAAGTGCGCGGATGGGCGCGCCGGCGACATCCGGGAAGCTGAGATAGAGCTGCGCCACCTCGTCGCCCGCGCGCGCGCCCGTGTTCGTCACCGTGACTTCTGCTGTCACAGGTTGCCCGGCAGCAATGGGACTGGTAGGAAGTGAGAGATCACTGTAAGAAAACGTGGTGTAACTGAGACCATAGCCAAAGGGGTAGAGGGGTTTGCCTCGGAAGTAGCGGTAGGTGCGATCCTTCATCGAGTAGTCCTCGAAGTGTGGAAGTTGATCGACGCCGGTGTAGAAGGTTACGGGCAGGCGGCCCGCGGGATTGTTCTTGCCGGAGAGGGTTTCGGCCACGGCCGTGCCGCCCTCCTCGCCGGGATACCAGGCCTCGAGAATCGCATTGGCATGAGCGTTGGCCCAGTTGACTGCAAGCGCGCTCCCGTTGGTGAGAACCAGCACGACAGGCTTGCCGGTGGCGACCAAGGCTTCGAGAAGATCTTCCTCAGGCTGGGGCAGATCGATGCTGGTGCGATCACCGCCTAGAAAGCCGGGCTCATTCACTTGCCTCTCCTCGCCTTCCAACTCGCTGGTAATGCCAAGAACGGCAATCACCACGTCTGCGCCCCGGGCCGCGGCAATGGCTTCGGGCTGCGGCTTTAGGTCAAGCTTCGACCAGACAAGAGTGGCGTCGGGCATTGCGTCTCCCATCGGGGAGTACTGAACGCGCAGCTCAGCGGGTTTGCCGGCTTCGAGATGCACACGTCCCAACTCAGCCTCATTGGGGTTGCCCCCGAATGCGGAGGTGACGCCTTTGCCGTTCAGCTGAACGCGAAAGAAGCCATTGGCCTTGAGGCCAAGGTTGTAGTCGCCCGTCTCGGTTGCAGTAATCTCGCCCTCCCAGCGGATGCTGAGTGGCCGAACATTCGCAACATCAGCGGGCAATGGCTGAGCAGACCCATTGATCCCGGGTTCTGTGCGTTCCGCTAACGCCTTCATTCCCTCAGGATGGTTAATGTCGCTCATGTCGAGTTTGGAATAAATGGCCTTGATGCCGGGCTTGCCGTTGAAGGTCAACGCGGAAGCGGGAACCGGGTCGGCCTCGAGGCTCAGGAACTGCGTTCCCGGCACGTACTCAATGGTTGCGCCCGAGAATTCCTTCCGCAGGCCTTCAAGAATTGACACTGTGTGTGTTGGTGACCCGTTGTAGTTGCCGAGCAGAACTCGGGTTTGACTTGCAAGAGGGCCGATGACGGCGATCTTTATGCCGCTCGTCTTAATCGGCAATGTGCCATCGTTCTTCAGCAGTACCAACAACTCATCCGCGAGCTTGCGGGCCAGGTCGCGGTGTGCGGGGCTGCTAAGTTCCTTCTCATCGATCTTGGTGTAAGGAACCAGATCGGGCGGGTCAAACATGCCCAGTTTGATTCTGGCGGTAAAGAGGCGAATGAGCGCGGTATCGATCGCACTCTCGGGGAGATAGCCCTGCTGCACGGCCTCGAGATATGGCTTGTAGTCGTAATCGTTGAGGTTGGTGCTGGCCCCGAAACATTCATTGTCCATACCGCGCATGATCGAAATGGCCGCCGCCTGGGGCAGCGTCGCCCGGTAATGATGGCCAGAGAAAATATCGCGAACCGCGCCGCAGTCGGAGACGACATATCCCTCGAAGCCCCAGTGGCCGCGAAGTTCGTCCTGGAGCAAGTATTGGTTAGCACAGGCCGGTTCTCCGTTGATCGCGTTATAAGCACACATGATCGATCCTGCCTTGCCTTCGACAACGGCGGCGCGGAAACCCGGCTCATAGGTGTCGAGCTTGTCGTGCTTGCTCACGTCGACGTCGGCGAAATGGCGCGTGGGCTCCGGGCCGCTGTGCACATCGAAATGCTTGGGTGTGGAGATGACGCGATAATACTTCGGGTCGTCGCCCTGCATGCCGGTGACAAAGGCCACACCCATGCGGCTTATCAGGAACGGATCCTCCCCGTAGGTCTCCTGCCCACGGCCCCAGCGCGGGTCGCGAAAGAGGTTTAGATTCGGGGCCCAGAAGTCGAGGCCTCCCATGATGCCGGTGTGCCCGGCGCGTACATCTTGTACATGCTTGATGCGCCCCTCGATGCCGATGTCCGTCGCCATGGCATAAATCCCCGGCCCGTCAAAAGTCGCGCCCAGGCCGATCGGCTCAGGAAACTCGGTTACGCCGGTGTCGATCACTCCGTGAAGTGCCTCGCTCCACCAGTTGTAGGCGGGAATGTTAAGCCGTGGAATGGCGCTGGCGCCATTCACCAACTGCGAGGCCTTTTCTTCGAGCGTCATGCGTTGCACCAGATCGGCGGCTCGTTGCTCAGGCGGAAGGCTGGGGTCAAGATACGCCGGCTTCTGCTGGGCTAGACCACTCCAGCTGAAGCAGAACATTGCAGCAACCCCCAAATGCATTCCGAAACATTTCATAGTTTCCTCACAGTCCGATGGAGCCAATCCCTGAAATTTGTGAGAATCGAAATGCGGCTCTTCGCATTGCTTAGCCGGTCACATCCAACCGCATAGTTGTATATCCAAGCCCGGGCGAATCAGCCCGAACCTCAATCGCTCCCGGTTTGCCGACCGGCCGCACCACCGCTACGCATGCACCGTGGAAGGTAGCGCGACCTGGCTGCCGGAAGCTCGCTACATCCTTGGGATTGGCGTTGCACACCGCCGCGATTTCGCCCATCCCGCTCACGGAAAAGGAGACCGGAACGACGGCATCCGGCAGCAGACGCCCTGCGGCGTCCACGACCGTCACCATGACGTAGCTCAGGTCGTCACGGCTGGCCTTCATCTTCGGCCGGTCCGCGGTCATCTTCAGTCGGTGCGCCTTACCTGCCGTTGCGAATGCAATGGACCCGATCTCGCGGCCGCTTTCGTAAGCCATCGCTTTCAATTCCCCGGCGCTGTAAGGAACGGTGAACGCTGCTCTGAGCGCATCCGTCTCGGTGAATGTCTTCGAGCCAACTTCCCTGCCGTTCAGCAACAGCTTCACTTGATCGGCGCGCGTGTACACACGAATCGTCAGTGGCGTGCCCTCGAACCCGGGCCACGTCCAAGAGTGCAATTCGTCGCTCCAGCCCCACGGGCTGGCGTGCTCCGACCATCCATTCGGAACCGGACGCTGCACGGCCATCTCTATCTTGCTCCGGCGCCACACAATGTCGCGGAAGTACGACTGCGGCTTCTTATTTCCAATCAGGTCGATGTCGCCGCAATACGAGTTGAACCATGGATAGGCCGCCGGCGCTCCACCCCGCCCCGGTTCTCTCTGTATGGTCGCGCGCCCAATCCCGGGCTCTCCCAGGTAGTCGATGGCCGTCCACACAAAATCGCCGAACACCCAGCTGTCCTTCTCAATCGCTCGCCAATTCTCGAACACCTGGGTCGGGAAGGACTCCGTGCCCACGATGACCCTTTCCGGATACTTCACATGGTCGTTTTCGTATTCCGCGAGCTCGTAGCTATAGCCGCCAACATCCAAATAGGTGAAGGCCGGTTGCATGTCCTGCCAGGTCTGTTTCGGGTGATCGTACGGACCACAGATCGCCGCCGTCACCTTTCGTGTGGGATCCAGCTTGTGCACATACGCCGCCAGCTCTTTGCCGATCTCGACGCCACCCGGCTCGGCGCGCTCGTTGACTTCGTTGCCGATGCTCCACAGGATGACGCAAGGACGATTGCGGTCGCGCAGAATCATGCTTTCGAGGTCGCGCTGCCACCAGTCCTTGAAGTACAAATGGTAGTCGTCAGGATTCTTGGCGACCTCCCAGCAATCGAATGCCTCGTCAATCACCAACATGCCGAGCCGGTCGCAGGCATCCAGAAAATCACGCGACGGCGGATTGTGGCTCGTACGGATGGCGTTATATCCATTGGCCTTGAGAATCTCAACGCGGCGCTCTTCCGCACGCGGAATGCACGCGGATCCCAGGGGCCCGTTGTCGTGATGCACGCACCCGCCGCGAAGCTTAACGGTCTCACCATTGATGCGCAGGCCGTGCTCAGCGTCGATCTCGACGTTGCGCACACCGATGTGTAGAGCCGTGGCATCCACCACTTTCCGGTCTGCCTCGATCACGATCTCTGCGCGATGAAGATGTGCGTCTGCGGGGGACCATAGCCGCGGGCTGTTGAGGCGCAGTACACAATTGGCGGTCGCGGTGGCGCTGGCTGCCACGATTACGAGTTCCTGCGTTTCACATGCTACATCGCCCGCAGAATCCACGAGCCGCGCCCGTACCGTGGCGTCTCTGGACATCGCCGTGCCGTTCTCCACGGTGACGTTGACGTTCACCAGAGCCGCATCCGCGGCAACCTCAGGCGCCGTCACGCAAACACCGTGCGCGGGAATGCGCAGATCGCCGGTGACCATCAGCCAGACTTTGCGGAAGATGCCTGAGCCGGAGTACCACCGGCTGTTGCGCCCCGCGTTATTCACTCGCACTGCAACGGTATTCTGGCCGTGGTTCAGGTGCGGCGTCAGGTCGAAGGCAAACTCCGTATAACCGTAGGGGTGATTCCCAAGGTGCACGCCGTTCAGCCACACATCGCAGTTCATGTAGACGCCTTCGAAGCGCAGTTCCACTTTCCCGCCCGGGGATAGGGACTGCGGCTCGACAAACGTCTTCCGGTACCAACCCCCTCCTCCGACGGTCCACCCGGTCGCTCCTTGGCCCTCGCTATCGTACATATCGAACGGCCCCGTGCGGATGGGATTCGTGCCTTCGCTCCAAATCGTCCCCGCACCCGCATCCCTGGTCCTCGGAACGTCTTCGATGCTCCAATCGTGAGGAACGTCGAGCAAGCGCCAACCCGAGTCATCGAAACCCGCGGCTTCCACTCCCTTGATATCGCCTCGGCAGAACCGCCAGTTATCGTTGAACGGCCTCAGGCGCTCCAGATGGTCTAACGCGAACTCCGGCCACGGCGTTGCGGTTCCTTGGGAAAAGGCACGCACCGGCATGATCGCGGCCACGGCTGCTCCCGTCATACCTTGCATCGCTTCGCGCCGTGTGAATGTGTTCTCTGTTTTCATTGGAGGATTTCCTCGACTCCTTGTGAAGGCACGAGCTCCGGTGCGAACCTGAAAATCAATGGCTGGGCCTCAAACTGAAACGGCATAAAACCGTGAGCATTGTTTCTCGACCGTGCATGGAAAAGCTGTGAACCGATTGCGGCAACGACCCCTTGATTAGCCTGCTTTGCTGAAAGCGATTGCCATCCGATGTCCAGCGTAAGTTACAGTGCGATCCGGCGCTGACTCCGAACCGAATCCGATTCCGTGCTCCTCTTTCACCAGCACAATCCGGAAGGTTTGCTTGTTCGGCATGCCCTGGAACGCACCTGCGCGATCCCCGATGGAGAGCATATTGCGGCGATCGTCCCAGTGCAGGTGAATGGTTGCTCTAGCGCCATGCTCATACGCATAGCTATCCCCGGTGTCTTCGTAAAGCAGGAAGTCGGCTTCATTCCCGCCAAAAACGCGAATCTCCAGGGGGTCTTCCGCCTCTGCCGTGGACTGCACGACGGGCCCCATGGGAACAATGCTGCCTTCCTTCACCAATATAGGAATCTGGTCCAATGGGGCATCAGCCACGATCGTCTCTCCGCCGTGATAGATTCTTCCAGACCAGAAGTCTACCCAATTGTTGCCTGCCGGCAGGACCACACTACGACTGGTTGCGTTCGGCCGTGTCACGGGACTGATCAATAGCGAATTGCCAAACAGAAATTCATCATCGACATCTCTCAGCGCAAGCTCATTTGGGTAGACAAATGGCAATGCCTGCATAACAGTCTCTCCGTGGCTGGTGACGCCCCAGGCAGTGGAGTAGATGTAAGGCATGAGACGATAGCGAAGTTCATCGTACTGCGCCAGGATCTTCTCTACTTCAGGACCGTAGTTCCACATCTCAGTCTTCGATTGGTATCCGTGAATGCGAAAAATGGGGCAGAAAGTACCGAACTCCAACCATCGTATGAGCAGTTCGTGGTAGGCTGCCGATGTATATTGGTCGACTGGACGGAAGAAACCGCCAATGTCCGTCGTCCAGTAAGGCATGCCCGACATGCTGAAAGCCAGCCCGGCGGGAATCTGTCTGCGCAGCGTTTCCCAGTTCGCCGAAACATCCCCTGACCAGGAGATGGCGCTATTGCGCTGCTGGCCGGCAAATGCAGAGCGCGTCAGAATGACTACGCGCTTCCGGTCCGTCGTGGCACGCTGTCCCTGGTAAACGGCTGTCGTTTCATAGAGCGGATAGGCATTGCGAATGAATCTTCCCGGCCCCAGAAAGGTCGCGTCGTCTTTGAGTGGATCGCCCTCCGGTTCCGAGGCATCGAGCCACCATCCGTCCAGTCCTGAACTAAAAAGATTGCGGTCGATATCCGACCAGAAAGCCTTTTGTGCTTTCGGGTTGAAGAAATCCATCAAGAGCCCGGGATCGATGGCCCCGCCCGGCTCTCCGGTTTTCGCCTCTTTTGTAAGGAGCAAGTGGGCGTTTTCCATTTCGTGAGCGATTGCGGTCTCGGGTCCGAACTTAGGCCACACAGAAATGGCCATATGAAGATTCCGGCTGTGCAACGAGGACATCAATGCCGCAGGATCGGGATAATGGCTCTCATCGAATCGCATGGCATTCCAGCCATGCTTGCCCCAGTACTGCCAATCCTGAACCATCACGTCCACCGGAATCTTGCGATTGCGAAATTCATCTGCAGTATCAAGAATCTGCTGCTGGCTTGAGTAGCGTTCCCTGCACTGCCAAAAGCCGTAGGCCCAGCGCGGCAGCAACGGAGCGGCGCCGGTCATCTGACGATACTCTTCCATCACCCGGTTCAGCTCCGGCCCGTAGAAGAAGTAATAGTCCACCGCGCCGCCGGCATCGGAGCGGAATTCCGTGATATTGGAAGGTGGACGGACAAACAACTGGGTGTTGCCGCCGGTTTGCGCTGAAATTTTGTATTGCGTATCAGCTTGCAGTGCGATTTTTGCGCCGGCGAAATCGGGCACCCACATATTCTCGATATCTAGGATGGTCTTGTCCCCGACGGAAAGGCGCAGGCGGGCTCTTTCATTCCCGCCCAGCAGGAAACCGTACTCTCCCGCTGCTCCGGTGTGGAAACTCCCCTCGCCCGCGGCGTTTACCGCAATGGGTTGATCGGCTGGATTGAAGTCGGTCAACGACGCATTGTTCCAAAGCAGTCCGTAGCCATTGGTTGAGAGCACTACCGGAATTGAGATATTGGTATTGGCTTGTAGCAAGCGCACAGGGGTATTCCGCAGGTTGAAGAAGCCCTCCTGGTGCTGGCCAAGACCGTAGAGGGCCTCATCCTGCGAAGATAGAAACTCTTGTTGCACATGGAACGCGGGCGTGCCATCGATCGTTGCCGGAGTGAGAGTTCTTCCCCCGTCCGCGGGTTCGCTAAGGATGGGTTTGCCATCGGCAGAAAGGAACCCGAGGGCGCCGGTCTCGCGGTCGACGCTGATTTGCAGGGCGGCCGTATGGATGGCAACCATCGATTTGTCCGACACGACTTTGAAGTCATTGTCATTACACGGATGAATCACCGCAGGAACCATGCCCGGGGGAATTTTTCGTATTGGACTGGCGATGACGTGAATGATGCGATCCGAGCAGACGTCAATGCGCAGCACGCCCTCTTTCGAGTTAAGCGTCACGCCGCTTGGGCTTCGTGCAAAGGACTGGATGGGGTTGGATGCGCAAGGGGAATGTGCCGGCCCCAAGAAAGCCAGAAACGCGGCAACGAAAGCTCGGTTCATGAATCGGGAAGACATCGAAATAGACTCCCAGATCGAAATGAAACTGACTCATTCCGATATGCAATTTCAGTTTTGGCCCGAAAACGTTTTGTTTCCCTATGAAAGATCCTTGTTCAGACCTGCCATAAATTCCGCATTACCGCCGCCGGTGCGAATGTACCGTTCACCCGGATTCCCTCATTGCCTCACTGGCGGCCCAGGAACGAGAAGTCCTGGCCGGCCGTATCCTCAGCGTCACGCGCCGCCAATCACCGCTGCTGCGTCCGGTTGTTGACCGAAGAATTCAACATCATAAGGTCAACCACATTTCTGAGATGGAGCGGAGATTCCTCAACTTGCTTGGGGGTCAGGCAAGCGTCACCTTGAGCGCGGCTGCGAAATCGACAGCGGGACGATACTGCTTTGGCAAATCCACGTGGAGACCATCAGGATCCTGTTTCCATTTCGTCCTCTCCCCGGTCCCGATCAGTTCCACCCGGGCGATTTTGCCCGGATTGGTTGGCGCCGATGTTCCAAGCGCCTTCACCAGGATCGGCTCCGACGGCCAACCAAGCGCAATGGTATAGATCGTCTTATTCGCTTTGTCGCGCGTGAAGCGGATGTCCTTCTCGCCCAGCTTGTTGACGCTGGCGCCCTGAAACGACCCGGCCTTCACGCTGTTCGGCCCTTCGCCATAGATTTTCCATGGCCGCGTCTCGTAGATGGCTTCCCCGTTGACCTGGATCCACGAAGTGATGCCATCGAGAACCGCAATCTCCTTGCTGTCGATGGTGCCGTCAGGTTTGCCCGGAATATTGAGAATGAAGGTGCCATTCTTGCTCACAGTATCGATGAGCCAGTGGATGACATCGCGCGGCTGCAGATAACCGCCATACTCGCCCGGCTTGTCGAAGACGCGGCGGTTGTAATGCCATTCGCCGATGCAGGTCTCCGACTGCCAGGGGTACTTCATGATTTCGCTCGTCAGGCCGCGCTCATAATCCGCGACCACGGCTTTGGCAAGACGATCGGGGACGTCTTTGATGTTCAGGACGGCCTGTATCTGGCCGCTGTTGTTTTTGAGGCTGTGGTCGTAGAGGTACGCGCCGATGTTCATCCCGCCCCAGCCTAGCGGCAGCAGCGAATCGTCAAAATAGAGCAGGTCGGGATTGTGCTGATCGATGAGGTCGCGGGTGCGGTCATAGAAGTTCTTGACGTATGAAGTGTCGGGCAAGGCATCGGGCGGATGCTTCACGCAGTACAGACGCTGCGGATCGAGGCCCTGCCACCACTGTTCCTTGCCTTCCGCACTGGTCAGATCGCCGTCGTACGGGACACCCGCCAACGGTCCGGATTTGTCCGCGCCGTGGGATGTCTGGAACCACCACCAGTTACGCGCCTGATGGACCGTAACGCCGAAACGTAGCCCTTGCTTCCGCGCCGCGGCAGCCCAAGTTCCCACAACATCGCGATGCGGACCGTATGCGGCAGAGTTCCACGGTTGATGTTTTGAGTCCCAGGCGTCGAAGCTGTCATGATGATTGGCGAGGGAAATGAAGAGTCTGGCGCCAGCTTTCTCGTAGCGCGTGATGAGTTCGTCTGGGTCCCAGTTCAGCAGCGTCCATTGCGCGCAGAGGTCTTTGTATCCGAACCGCGACGGCGGTCCGTAGTGTTCCAAGTGGTATTTGTTCTGCCGCGATCCCTCCACATACATATTGCGGGCATACCAGTCACCGAACTCGGGCACGCACTGCGGGCTCCAGTGCGCCCAGATGCCGAATTTGGCGTCCTGGTACCATTCCGGAGCTTCGTATTGCAGCAGGGAGTCCCACGTTGGCTTGTACGGACCGTCTCCCGCGAGATCGGGAATCGGCGACTCAAGGGGCACGTTGTCCCATAATCCGCCCGCCACTGCCACCGGACCCGGGTTGTAATTCCAGGCGGGTGTGTGCCAAGTCGCCTCATCCAATCGTTCCTCGACGATTCTGCCATCTTTAATCGCGTAGAAGATTCTCTTCTCCGGCGGCGATGCGCAGAAGGCTGCGTAGTCCTGGATGTACCGATTGAATCCATTCGGCAACGCCGGCAGATTATCCTGCGCAGTTTGCCCAAAGGCCGGCATCGCTTTCGATGCTGCGGCACTCGCCAGAAGTTTGCAGAAATCTCTTCGCCGCATAACCGGCTCCCTCCATGTTCGTGAAGGTAGCGTTCACCTGACCCGCTGCGTCACTGCCAACGAGTGCCGATCATAGCAACCAAAGGTCTAAATTGTCAACGATACAGTTATCGTTTTCTTCGCGAATAGCAGATCGACTAGAGCCAGGTTTCGTAGTTCACGGTACGAGGAACTGGGGCCGTTTTCGCTGACGCTTCCGCCAAGCCTCTTTGGACCTGCGAGGAATGTCGAGTACTGCTTCTGCGATTGCGCGAGCAGTGAACGCATTTCACTTTCGGTCAGAATCCGAGGAAGCTGTTCAATTCTCCCAAAGCTCAACTTCACCCGCCAGAACGGCAATTGCGGCAGGAGCCCCTTCGCAACAATTTCGTTTCTTTTCCTGGACATACCGATATGCTGTCCATCGTGCTGTCCATTTGACCGAGATAACGACTCAAGCTATCTATGCCAGGTCTCTTTGGGCCGGGTGCTGGTACCGGAGCATCGGATCGGCGGCCGAAAACTGAGCTGGGGCGGCGATACTCAACACGAGAATCGATCCGAGGAAAATGTTACGCGTAAGCGCCCATTCAAAAGAAAAACGACGGCCGGCGACCACGAGACCGTGTTGCAATTGCTCACATCACACTTCGCAACCACGCTGAATTATGCAACTCGAGCAACCGCCGCACCGGGAGTTGCCGCAAAGGATCAAGGCCGATCGTTTTCGACAATTCCGGGCGCGGCGATGCAGTTAACATCAGGCCGAAGCCACATGATCGACCCACTCATTCGGCTTGTGAGAGCCCAGCTTGAGATGGACGGTCACCGGCATTCCATCGGGCAGATGCAGCTCGCAGTTGGCTGTGTCCGGTTTGAGCGGCGCAGCCAGCACGTTTGCGGACGCGGTGATGTCTTCGATGCCGTAGCGGGCGATCAGCGTGACATCCTGCTTGCGGAAGGAGGTCACCGTCAACTCTACGGTTCTGGTCTCCATGTTCCACGCCAATTTGTCGATTCGTGCGAAGCTCCGGGCCAGCATTCCGTTGATCGAGCCTTTGACGATAGTCACCGGAAGAGCGGGAAGCACTTCGATCACGCCGGGGCGCGAGTACAGCAGCATCTCCATGACGATCGCGGGAATTCCGCCGTGCGCATCCGGCACAGGCACGGCATAAGGCTCTCGCGAGCAGCGGAGCGCAGTGCTGACGTAGCCCTGCTCCATCAATTGCCGCAGTTGGACATCGACGATCACGTTGTCTTTGAGCCGCGCCCCCACCAAAGCGCGATGGCAGCGGGCATAGGCCGCCAGGGTTTCGCCCGCGACCGCGGTGGCTAACGTATCGAACGTGCGCCTGCGGTCGGCGATCAAAGCGGCTCGAGCCAGTTGCGGCGTGCGGTCGGGATCGAATTCATCGCCCGGCCAGGCGCCGTAGAGATGAGAAACATGGCGATGGTTGTAATGCTCTTCTATCGTGGGCCAGGCCCATTCCTTCAGGGTGCCGTCCAGTTCGAGCAGGTAGGGTGGTATCTTGGCCAGCATGGCTTTCCATTTCGGTACGCTGTCGGCGTCGGCACCCAGAACCTCGGAAGCCTGGATTAAATTGGTCAGGACTTCACGGCACACCGTAATATCCATGGTGCCATTGACCAACGCGGGGCCCGACGGGTCCGTGTTGGGGGGCACGTTCTCAGGCGAGATCGATGGGACGAACATATAGTTCCCATTCTTGTCGGTGGCGGTCAGGAAATCTTCGTAAAACAGCGCCAGGTCCTTGTAGGCCGGCACCACACGATTGCGAAGAAACTCTTCGTCCCCAGTGACAAGGTAATGCTCCCAGAAGCGGCGCACGCACCAGCCTCCGGCGGAGATCCAGTAGGGCCAGATTCCGATGCCGGAACTGCCGGTGTAGTAGAAACTGGCGCCGACACCTTTGTCGGGAAAGAGCGGATACGAAGCGCCGCGAAATCCGAAGGTGTTTTTGGCGTTGGTCCGGTAATCGGGGGCCAGGCTCTCCATCAAGTTGAAGTAGGCCTCCATGCCTTCGCGTAAGTCGCCTTGCACAGCACCCGCCGTTTGCAGGTCAATGGTCGAGTTAACTTCGGGTGCGATGCCGGGATATTTGCCGCTGTTGACGATGAACCAATGCCGGCCCATTTCGAAGATCTTCTCGAGCAATGCGGGCGAGTAATCCGGCCTCGACCGCTGATCGCTCAGAAGCTCTTCCGTTGCCAATCCAAATCGCGAAGCGCCGCCGAAATCTACGGTGACGCGGTTGAACATCTCCGACTGAACCTTCCGGTGCCGTTCAAGCAATATCTGATAATCCGCGGTGATTCCTTCTACCGCTTGCCGCAGCGATTCAACCTCGTCGTCGCGGTATTCGGGGAAATACTCAATGCGCGTGAGCAGCATCACGGAGGCCGCATTCTCGACTACCAGCGTGTCGCCATCCATTCGCGCCGAACCGCCGTTGCGCACCACGCGAACCACTCCCGCGTAACCGCTGTTGTCCACGGTGGGATCCAAACGGCACTTGTAAATGAGCCGCTGTTCATTCGACGCCTGCCAAGCGTCGGCGGCCTCGACTCCCTTCGCAGGTGTTACGGGATATAGCGCCGATGGCGCGAATGCCGCCCGGTCGGGTGCAGTGGTATTGATTCCAGCGTGGCTGCCCCAGTCCATGCCGGAAACCATGCTCCACTCCGCTGACCTCTGCAATGCAGTCCGCACATTCATCGGCTGACCTGCAGGCGGGGTGAGCCGCTGAACCACGACGTTGTCAGGCCGGGATGTGAACGCTTGACGAACCCAGTCGCCGTGCTCGTCGGTCCAATAAACCGTCGCCTCGCCCGTCTCGAAATCGAGGGTGCGGAGATAATCCGTCACCGACGCGGTTTTGGGAAGATCGAGAAGCATGAGGAACGCCGGGACTGTGAGGTGCGGCTCAGTGTCCTGCTTGATGGGGCTTTCATTCATGCGCTCGAGAGCGAGCTTCATGGCTTCACGGTCTTTTCCTTCCAGCACCATTTGCCGCACTTGCTTGAAAATGTCCGCGACATCGGGAGCCTCCAGGGGCTTCTTCCACGGCATCAGCAGGCTCTCATGGTGAAAAATGATTTGCTCGGCGTAAGGATCGCCCATCAACTCGATGGTCATCGCTCCGTTGCCGGAGGTGAGGCTTTCGCTGACTAACTCGCCGGGGGCGATGCTGCAGAAACCCCGCCGGGGCACAATGTTCCGCTTGAGGCGTTCGCCCAGCGGCATGGGTGAGATCGGATACGATCGCGCGGGCTCCGGCTGCTTGGGCAGGAATCGATCTCCTCGCACGCGATGAAGATAGTCAGGCGGACGATTGTCCTTGAGCGGAGCCCCAGTTTGTTCCGGTGTCGACTGCGGATCGCTTTCGGCCACAGCGAATGCCGGTTCCATTGTGAGAGTCCCTACCAGTCCGGCGGCGGCCGCGCTTGTCTTCAGAAAATCTCTGCGTTTCATCATTTCCTCTTGTGACCTGTTGTTCTGCGCGGTTCAATCGACCCAATTGACCCACTCCAACGGGTTGCGCGGTCCAAGCTTCAAATGAACCTCCACTGGTTTTCCTTGTGGCAAGTGCAGCTCGCATGCGGCTTCATTCTGCTGCAGCTTCGCCGACAAAGCTCCGGGAGTGGCGGAAACAGCTTCGATCCCCTGTCGCGCGATCAATGTGACGTCCTGCTTTTTGACCGAGGTCATAGTCAGGTCGACGGTCCGGGCGTCCATGTCCCAGGACAATTTATCAAGCCGCGCAAAGGTGCGCAGCAGCATCCCGTTCATCGCGCCCTTCACCAGCGACGGTGGAAGGGCGGGAAGCACCTCGACAACGCCGGGGCGCGAGTAGGCCAGCATTTCCATCATGATGGTGGGAATTCCGCCTTGCGCATCCGGCATCGGGCTGGCGTAAGGGTCGTGCGAACAGCGAAGCGTGCGACCGACATTGCCCTCTTCAATCAGTTGCCGCAGTTCGGTGTCGACCAGGTAGCAGTCTTTGAGCCGCGCGCCAACCAGAGCGCGATGGCAGCGGCCATGAGCAGCCAGACGCTCCGGAACACGGTGCCGGTCGGCGATCAGCGCGGCCTTAGCCAGTTGCGGCATGCGGTCCGGATCGATTTCGTCGCCGGGCCATGCGCCGTATAGATGAGAGATGTGGCGATGATCGTAACGTTCTTCGAGCGTGGGCCAGGACCACTCGTTCATGGAACCGTCCGGCTCGAACAAGTGGGGCGGCAACTTCTCGATCATCGCCTTCCATTTCGGCACGCTGCCGGCCTCGATGCCCAGCAGTTCGCATGCCTCCAGCAGATTACCCAAGACTTCGCGGCAAACGGAAATGTCCATGCTGGTGTTGATCACCGCCATGCAGCCGGGGTTCAGGTTGCCGGGATTGTTCTCCGGAGAGAAGGACGGGACGAAGATGTAATTCCCGTTTTTGTCGGTGACCGTCAGGAAGTCCTCATAGAACAGCGCCAGATCTTTGTAGGCCGGGACCACGCGGTTGCGCAGGAAATCTGTATCGCCGGTGACTAGATAATGATCCCAGAAGGGGCGCACGCACCAGCCTCCCGCGGAAAGCCAGTAGGGATGCGGCCATGTCTCATCGGTCGAAGCCGCGTAGTCGAAATGAGTATCTACGCCCGACTCTTTGGTCGGCGTGAGAGCATAATGCGCGCCGCGCATCCCGAAGATGTTCTTCGCGTTGGTGCGGTAATCGGGGACCAGGCTCTCCATCCAGTTGAAGTAGGCCTCCATGCCTTCGCGATGGTCGCCAAGCACGCCTGGAGCAATCTGCAGATTGATATTGGCGTTGGTTTCGGCCTGCATGCTGCAATACTTGCCGCTGGTGAGGATGAACCAGTAGCGGCACATTTCGAACAGCTTTTCGAGAAAAGCACCCGAATACCCGGGGCTCGATCGCTGATCGGACAGAAGCTCCTCGGAAGACAGGGCGTATTTCGAAGCACCGCCGAAATCCACGGTGACGCGGTTGAGCATCTCCGACTGGACCTTCCGCGCCCGCTCGAGCAGTGCCGGATAGTCCGGGGTGAGTTGTTCCACTGCTTGCCGCAGGGCTTCCACCTGCGCTTCGCTATAGTCGGGGAAAGCTTCAATGCGCGTAAGCAGCATCAAGGACGAAGCATTCTCAACCACGAGAGTGTTGCCATCCATGCGCGCCGAGCCCCCGTCGCGCACAACGCGGGTGACACCGGCGTAGCCGCTGTTGTTCACCGAGGGATCCAAAACGCCCTTGAAGATCAACCGCTGCTCGTTGAAGTCAGTGTGAAATTCGCCTTGTGCGCCGCCTCCGCGCGCGCCGAAGAAGCCCTGCGTGCGCGGCATCTCGCCGCTTAACGGCGCTCCCAGTCCCCCGCCCCCGAAGCCTCCGAGTCCGCCAAACATTCCACCGCCGGACCTTTCGAGCGCGATCCGAACATTCAGAGCTTGCCCTTGCGGGGCGGTAAGCCGTTGCACAATGACATTGTCGGGCCGCGAGGCAAAGATCCGGCGCACCCACTCGCCGCGCTCGTCTGTCCAGTGAACTTTCAACTCGGTGCTCTCGAAATCAACCGCGCGCAGATAATCCTTAACCGACGCCGATTTCGGATAATCCAGACGCATCGAGAATGCCGGGCCGCCGCCGTACCCGCCTCCCGCCGGCATGGGGCTCTTGTGCCATTCCTCGTAAGCGAACTTCGCAGCTTCGTGGTATTTTCCGTCCAGCATCATTTGCCGCACCTGCGGGAAGATACCCGCGATGTCGGGCGCCTCGAAATGCTTGTGTGGCACGAAGACGCTTTCGTGACGGAAAACGATCTGCTCCGAATATGGATCGCACTGCATGTCGATACTCATCGGTCCATTGCCGGAGATGAAGAGAGCATCGGAGGCGGGCGCGATGCTGCAGAAGCCCCGTCGCGGCACTACCCCGCGCCGCAGCCGTTCTTCGAGCGGCATCGGCACGATTTTCACCCCTGACAAGTACGTGTCGGTGTACACCGGGATTTTGGGCAATAATTTGTCTTCGCGCGCAAGCCGAAGATATTCGGCGGAACGAATCTCCTCAGGGGCCTTCGCCGTCTGTTGAGAAGTTCTCGTCGGCTCGGTGGAACTGGTTTCGCTCTCGAGCAGCGGCGTCAGCAATCCGGGAGAACTCGCTAATCCAGCAGCGAGCGTGCCTTTGGTCAAGAAATCCCTGCGTTTCATCCTTTGCACACCCAACTTCCATTTCTACTGGGAGCTTTCCAGCAATTTGACAGTTACTCAGATTGGCCGATCGGCTCAACAACGACTCGATCGCTGCCCAGCCTCTCGCGATGGTGCGCCCTCGCGCGTTACACCGACGATGGTATGTTGGAGATCGATGATAACAGCACGGAATGGGCGCTCCGGGCCGCCGCTCTTGGACGGAAGCTAAGCCGCGTCCGAGCGGAGTTTCGGCCGCACGGCACGCCTCAAGTTCCCTCAGCGGGGCATCACCGCTATGCGCTCGCCAGCCTTGGTCTCAAAGGTCACAGTATCTCCCTTGAGCGTCTCAGCCGCGCGCCCGTTGCGATAAAGAATCATCGCCTTGCCACGCCACGGGTTCTGCACCGTGCAAGACTTCCCCTTCTCGCTCTCGATCACCAGGCTCTTCACCTCGCCTTTGCTCAGTTCGCTCGAAACCAGAAATGCGCCGTAGGCGCGCAAATTGCCGAAGCGGGCGTCCATGTCCCTAGGCCAGACGGGAAATAGCCTGAGCACCCCTTGGTGGCTTTGAAGAAGCATTTCATCAATCGTTGCGGGTACCGTGCTGGCGGTTTCCACCCCGCCGCCCTCAAAGAAAATGTAGGCATTGGGATAGGCGTTGTTGGTGCACATCTCCCGCAGGTCTTTCACAAGAGTCTGTGAGTCGTAGCCGATTCTGGCGAGAATCGGCGCGTACAACGGAAAGCTACTGAATTTTTGTGTGGCCACTGTGTTGCGGGCGGTTTCGAGCAGCTTGGGATCGCTACCCAAGCCGACCTGGCCCGCCGGCCAGATGGCGAACATGTCCCGGAAATGAGTTGTGCGGCTACCTTCCGCTCTAGTGAAAACTGTCTTGCCGTCGCGCTCCCCAGTCGGAAATGCGCTCAGATGATCGAGAATCTGCTGCCACTTCGCCCGGCGGTCCGCATCCACTCCAAGTTCCTTGCTCATATCGATCAGACCCTGGAAGGTCGCTCGCACGAAACCAAGTTCATTCATCGGGTTGAAATTGTACGGGCAGGTGGCCCAGTCCGGCTGCGCGTTCCACGGCCCCACTTCTTCAGCGCAATCGTCATAGACTACGTAGCGGCCATTCTCGAACTTCAGGTAGTCTTCCCAAAAATCTCCCACTTCGCGAATGAACGGGTACACCATCCTGGCGTAGGGATCATCGTAGGTGCTGTAGAATCTCATCAGCATTGGCTGAACTGAGAATGCGGCGTTTGACTTCATGCCCATGAACGGATCGTAGTCCGTAAGCCGCTCCTTCGCCCAGGGGTCAATGTGACCTGGATAGTAAACGCCGCGTATGTTCAGCATCGTGCGCGCATACTGCTCGCCCCGTTGCATGAAATCGAGGACGGGCGGCTCGTAGGAACTTGCAGTGGCGAGGTGGTTCGATGAATACAGCCCCAGCACGGGGGTTTCGTAGTTGTAGTCCAACGTGTAATCACCATTCCAGGAAGGATGGTCGGTGGTTACCCACGGGCCGTACAGGCCCGGCGCCGCCTTACCGGTACGGCTGGCGCACGCCGCGATGTATTGCGCAGCATAGTAGAACTTCTCCAGCAATGGATCACCAATCTCGACATAAGATTCGGACCAGAACTGCCGCCACCACTCCCGGTGGGCAGTATTCAGTTTCTCGATTTCCGCTACCGTCATGCCCTCGGCACGCTGCTTCGCAGTTGCCAGGTGTTCAGAGTTGTCGAGGTCGCTCAGCACCGGCGTCACAAGGTAAATTTTCTTGCCCGGTTCAAGGATGAAATGCAGCGCGTCATCGGTTTCGGTAGTGTCCGCTCCCAGGACCCGCGTGACGAAGCTCACCTCGCGTCCCTTCGTGTATAGCGTGGCAGTAGGTGGGAGTGGATCGGGCCATGGATACATCTGGTCCAGCGGACCATCCGCGTTCCTTGTGATCCAAGCCTCGCCACTAGAGACAGAGCCATTCAGGAATCGTGCTCCCGGGGTGACTTCCTTGCCGTCGATGTAAGCCCGCAGGAGCTTGCCATCAAACGTTCCCGCAACGTGTACCCACTGGTGCGTCGGCAAGGCGGTGCTGGCACGCACAAAGCGGTCGCCGATATTGAAACGTAGCCTTCCTTGGTCGAGCTGCAAACTGTAGGCCTCATCCCAGTCGCCCTTGCTGAGAATGAAATTTGCATCTCCGGCGGAGAAAATGTAGATCCAGGCCGCCACCGTCACTTGCTTCAGCAACGGCGCCTGGCCGGCATCTATGTAGTCGTAGGCGTGCATGATCTTGGGCGCCCTATTGCCGCCCGGGGCGATCAAATAGCGCAGCCAGTCGTATTGAAAGCCGTCTGAGGGAGACATGGTGCACCCGCTTGGCTCGTCCATGGGCCACTCTTCGGGCCGCAATACGACACCATTGGGGCAGTCCGGCCCCTGGACTAACTTTTCGGGCGTGTCGATCAGCGTCTTGCCTTCCCGCTCATCAAAATTCCAGCGGCGGACTAAGCCGCCCTCAACCTCCCGTGCATTTTTGAGCGCCTCGATGTCCGTCTCGGCCAGGGCACGATCGTAGAGGTGGACGTTGCTGATGAGTCCGTTGAAATACCAGCGGCCGCTCCCGTGCTGCTCGCGGCCGAGGTTCACTCGCTTGTTATTGTCCTTAAGCTTTGTAGCTGACGGGAAAAGCTGCACGGTCACAGGAACCGCCGAGGCGCCTTCCTGGCTCATTTCCGTCACGGCCAGGTTTTCAGTCGCCGCCGTCCAGGTGCGCAGGCGCACGGTCAGATTCCCCTTCGTGAATGTGCCGCGCACTTCCGCGTTGAGCAAGTCCTGCTCCTGCCGGTAGCTGGCGCCGGCCAGATCTGGAATGCTCAGCGTCAGTCCACCGACCGACATCGGCGATTCCTGTTGGCTCCAAAAATCGTTTTTGCCGAAGTAGAAGCGCTGTTCTTCCGGCGGACCGCCCATCGCAATCCCCAAATCACTGTTGGCCAGGATCGGGCCGTCTACTACAGCCCCCGAGGGAACATGCTGCGGCGGTTGCGTCATGACTACCGTGAGTTTTGCAACAATGTCCGGTCCGCGTGCCTCATCCCCTTGGGCATATCCGCCGGGGACCGCCATCAAAAGGGCAAGGGAAGCAATGAACCACTCACACTTCAGCAGTGCCTTCGCCCAGTTGCGCGCTGCCTGGTGACCAAACCTGCGCGGCGGACGGCGGTTGGCGCCCAAACCAGAGGAGTTCAATTTACTTATGCCGCATTCCTCAGTCTCATTAAACGTCATCATTAACTCTCCTTCTCCGAGCAGCTCCATGCCAATCAAGCACTCTTTCAACGACTTGAAATAGCCGGTAAGCGCTTGATCCACGAAATACCGAAAAATTGACTGCCGCGATGGCCACCCTCAAACGCTGCGCCTATCTGCCCAACCGGTTCATGATGAATCCGCCGTCCATATTATTTGACATCGGGCACATTATCAATCAGGTGACACTGCTTGGCTCCGTTACGACCATCACGCGATCGGGAGTAACGTCGTGCAGCAATTGCCGCGTTCCCGATGGCCAGCGGATCTCGATTTCTCGAATCACGCGCGAGGCGCCCAACCCGAAATGAACGCGCGGGTCGCTTGACGCGGCATAGCCCGTGCTCGTCGTTGCCTCGTTGTAAAGCTTTCTACCATCGTCAGTCGTTACTCGAACCTGCGCGCCAAGTCCCATCCGGTTGCTTTTCGTTCCCACTAGCTTCAGCAGGATCCAGTGATTGTGCGTTTCCGTTACATTACGAAGCACGCGGACGGGGCCGCCCAGAGCCGTGACCACGAGGCCCATTCTTCCGTCGTTGAAAAGATCTCCATAAGCGAGCCCGCGATTGGGCGCTGGCCGCGTAAAGTCCGCTCCGGCCGTAGCGCTTACATCCTCAAACTGCCCGTTCTCAAGATTCCGAAAAACGGAGTTCGGCTCTGCGTAGTTTAAATGTTTCGAGATCTCCTCGATATTGTCCATCACGTTTCCGCGCGCGACCACCAGATCCTTCCAACCGTCGTTATCCAGATCGACGATTCCGTTTGACCAGCCCGACATCGGCATGGTGAGCTTCGCCAACTGGCTCGTTTGGCCGGCACTGACAAAGACTCCGTTGCCCTGGTTGATGTACAAGGGGAAAGTTTCGTTTTCGATAGCGGTGTGCCAGATATCCGGCAACCCATCGTTGTTCACATCCCGGAAATCGGCCCCCATTCCCGAGATCGCATTCCCTTCGTCGGTGTACGCCACGTTCGCCTGGAGCCCCACCTCTTCAAATCGCTTGCCTCCCAGGTTATGGAACAGGAGATTCGGGCTGTTGTCGTTTGCCACAAACACATCTGGAAAGCCGTCGCCGTCATAATCGGCAAACACAACTCCCATTCCCTTGCCCAGTACAGCTGAAACTCCTGTTTCAGCTGAGACATCGGTGAATGTACCGTCGCCATTGTTGCGGTACAAAGTGTTCGGGAGCGGCGCAAAGTTATTGGGGTGGCAGTAACCGCGGCCATTCAGGCCCGTGCAGACAGGTTCGTAGCGCGGATCCCACTGGACGTAATTCACTACGAACAGGTCCAACAGTCCGTCGTTGTTGTAGTCGAACCAGCCCGCCGAGATCGACCACATCTTCCGGCCGTTATATGTGGCCCCGCCCAAACCCGCCTTCGCGGTGACGTCGGTGAACGTGCCATCGCCGTTATTGTGAAAGAGCTGATTTCCGTTGACGTTGGCAAGGAACAGATCGGGCCAGCCGTCGTTGTCGTAATCGCCCACGGCCACACCCATCCCATAGCCTGCTCCCGCAACTCCGGCGCGCTCCGTGACATCCATAAACGTTCCATCGCCGTTGTTGTGATACAAGCGGTTGTAATATTTCGGGCCGGTTTTCACCAGCGAAGGCATTTCCGCGCCATTGACCAGATAAATATCGAGCAGGCCATCCCCGTCGTAATCGACGAGCGCAACCCCGGCAATCATGGTCTCCGGCTGGTATTTCTCGGGAGTGGGGCAGTTCTCAGTTACAAAATGTATGCCGGCTTTTTGAGCGATGTCCTCAAACCTGATCGGCTTTGTCGCCAGGCCCTGGTTCGCTAGGGCGGGCATAGCGGCGGCAAGCCGCTGACCTGAAGCGGGAGTTGCCCATTCCATTTTGTCGGCCAGGATTGCAGCCGCCAGCGCACCGAGAAAGGCCCTTCGCCGCATCGTCCCCTCCTCGCCTGATGCACCTAAGAAATAGAGGGAGCGCCGCCCCGGAGAGCACCATGGTCAACGCTGAACGCATTCCTCTTCATCCTTGACTCTACAGAATGCATGACTCGTGGCATCTTATGCAAATGGCATCACTGTCGCAATACTGCGCGCGACAATAACACCGTTGTAGCTACAAGCCGCAATCGCAGGCTCGCAATAGAACATCAGGCTCGTCTGCGACTGGCGCAGCGAGTTCTGCTGGCTCGTAACCGCCCCAAAGTTGGACCCCGGTTGTTTCTTCACCCCAGTTTGCAGAAGACCGGCGGCATCGTTGTAGTGTCCCTCGTTCTTCTCAAAAAGAGCCAGGTAATCTTGTGGTTCGCGCATATTAGGCTCGAGGCGGCATGCAGTTTCGAGTCCTGCTCTCGCCTCGGCAGTGCGGCCGAGGTCAAAAAGAACACGCCGATGACTGAACCGGGCGGATGGCGATTCAGGAGCTAGGCGAATAGCTGTCTCGGTTTCTTTTAGGGCACTCTGCAGATCACAGGCATCTGCGAGGGCAATCGCCAGAAAGACGTGAGCATCGGCCGAACTGGGCTCGAGGGCGACTACCTGCTTCAATAGGCTGATTACTTCTGCGCCTCTCCGAAATGCGATTTCACTTTTCCCAATGCGGTGAGTACGCGCGCGTCGTCAGGCGCCAGCCTTAGGGCGTGCTCCAGGTTTGTTTTAGCCTCGGTGAAACGCCGCTCTGAAGCGAGAATCAGTCCAAGGTTCAAGTAACCCTCCATGTAGTTGGGATCGTTTTCCAGCGCTTCGCGAAGTAGGCTTTCGGCTTTGAGGTTATCGCCCTTTAGGACGTAGATCACTGCCAGGTTTCCCTGCGCTGAAGCCAATTGCGGATTGATGGTGAGGGCTGCTTCGAGCAGTTTCTGAGCCGAAGCGAGGTCTCCGTCCGCTATGTCCATCATCCCCAGCTCGGCCAAAGCGGCAGCCCTCTTCGGATCTAGCTGCACCGCTTTCTCGAGCGCCTCTCTCTCTCCTTTGCGATCGTTAGCAGCACCCAAGGCCAGCGCCAGGTTATATTCCGCATTGGCATTCTTGGGGTCCACCTCCAGAATTTGGCGATAGACTTCAGCCGCGCGTTCCGGTTGCCCCGATAAAAGGAGCTGGTTAGCCTCCTTGCCTTTGGCGTTCATCTGGCTCTTTTCAGTCTCGGCTTCCTTGTTCTCCTTGAATTCCGAAGTGACTTCCGATGCGCGCTCTGTCTCGCCGAGAGTGCGCAATACAGCTGCAAGCTGGAATTGAGCCGAAGTGTTTGTAGGATCAAGCGAAACCGCCTTCTGCAAATAAGGGAGAGCCTCTTTCGGTTTCTGCTGGCGGGCAAGCACGAATCCAAGCTCATACTGTGCGTCGGAATCATCCGGCTTTCCCGCCACTGCTTGCCTAAGCTCGATCTCGGCCTTCTCGTATTCTCCCAACCCCTTGTAAACAGAGCCCAGCGCGAGCCACCCCTCGGGATCACGCGGCTTGCGCCTGATGTACTCTTCTGCTCGCGGAAGCGCGTCCTGGTAGGCTGCTGAAGTATTCAATACTTTGATCAGGTTCAGCAATGCTTCATCGTCGTTGGGATCGAGGCGGATCACCTCTGCGTACTCCGCGGCGGCGTTCTCGAATCGCGATTCGTGCGCGTCGATGCTTCCAAGTGTGAAGTGTGCTTCCTTGAAGTCGGGGTGGGCCTTGGTGAGCGCAACCAACGTATTGATTGCTCCATCCGCGTCACCGTTCTGGAATGTGGCAAACGCCATGGAAAGCGAAATATCCGGCGAATCGGGCTGCAGCTTGAGAGCCTGATCCCAATACCCGATGGCGGCGTCATAACGGTGCTGGGCCGCAAGCGCCCGCGCAAGGCCGTCGAGTGTGGAAACCGAGTTGCCGTCTCTCTTGAGCAACTCGCGAAACTCGGTTTCGGCTTTGGACGGCTGGTTCATGGCCAGCAGGATAGTACCCAGCGTTGCGCGCGCCGAAGTCATTCCCGGTTCATATTTCAGAGCGAGCCGGAACTCTTCTGCAGCCTCGGGAAGCTGTTGCATCCGGATGCGCGCTGCACCGAGGTTGTAGTGCGCTTCAGCCGATTGCGGATCGAGATGAACCGCTTCGCTGAAGGCTGCCAGAGCGCATTTTAGACTTTTTTGTTTGGCGAACCACGCACCCGCAACATCATAAACTTTCGCGGAAGGAGCCGCTTGCAATGCGGAGCTAAGCGCGGATGGTGGTTTGCAATTCTCTGGCAATTGCGCCGAGCAAGGCATCGCCAGCAACAAAGCTAGAGTGAAGCCGCAAGCGCCTGGCGCGATTCGATATGGATTGAACGTGAATCTCATGGCATCAGCGTATTTTACTTCGCCGAAGGCCTGCTTTAGCCATCCCCCAGAAGGTCTGTTGTCCTCGTCGTTAGAGAACAACTGATCGACGTTTACACCCGCAACACTCGTCAAATACTTAGTTGAGCATCAACACGGTTGGCACAGCAAGCGATTGCGAGGGCATTGGCACACGCCTTCATCTGGCGAGCAAATCCAGTGCGATCCAACATGCTTCCGTATTATCCGCGGAAAGCAAGCTCTCGTCCAATAAAAAGCGCGGGCGTTTCCGTCTGTTCTGACAAAACTGTGCGTTGGCCTGAGATCAATCTGGCCGTATGGCATTGCGCAAGAACGGGAGTCGATTCCGGCTGACCAGTTTCTCGCGGTTCGCGAGCACGCAAAATGGTCGACCAGCGTTGCTGGGGCAGTCCAGGCGCGAATTTCCTGCGCGTCAGGCGATCGAGGATGACGTCGCTGCTATAATCCCGGAGTGAAATTCTTGCGCCGCCGGATTCTTCAGCTCTTTGCCACGCTTCTGGGCCCGGGTATTCTCGATTTCCTTGGGACACCGATGTGGCGCTGGTCGAGGTTGCCGGTTGTGCAAGCTTTGACGGTCCCCGTGCCCCCACAAGCGCAAGCCGCCGCGCCCCAGGTGCAGTTTGTCGATGTGGCACGAGAGGCCGGGCTCACGACACCGAATGTTTGGGGTGGTGTGGGCCAGAAAAAGTACATCATTGAGGCCAAGGGAAGTGGGATCGCGTTTTTCGATTACGATCACGATGGCTGGCTGGATATCTATCTCACCAACGGAACTCGTCTGAACACCATTTGGCCGCCAGGCCACGCGCCGACCACCCAGCTCTATCACAACAATCGCGACGGAACGTTCACCGACGTAACGGCCAAGTCGGGCCTAGGCCGTACAGGATGGCAGACGGGCGTTTGCGTCGGCGATTACGATAACGACGGCTGGGACAACTTGTTCTGTTCCTTTTGGGGGCACAACATCCTATTTCACAATAACGGCGACGGCACCTTCACTGACGTTACAAAACAGGCAGGACTTTGGAGAGACGCGATCCGCTGGGGATCAGGTTGCACCTGGATCGACTACGACCGGGACGGATTCCTGGATCTCTTTGTCGCCAACTACATTGAGTTCGATCCTTTCTTGGCGGATGCAGTTCGCGGAGAGTCGTTTTGCAGATACATGGACAAGCCAGTAATGTGCGGGCCGCGCGGCCTCCCACCGGGGACAAACATCCTTTACCACAACAATGGAGACGGCACGTTTACTGACGTCTCAGAGAAATCGGGAATACTCAAGCCAGGTCCCCGCTATTCGATCACCGCAGTGTCCTACGACTTCGACAACAACGGCTGGCCCGACATTTACGTTGCAGTCGACTCGGAACCTAGCATCCTGTTTCACAACAATCGCGATGGGACTTTTGCAGATATTGCTCTTGCGGCGGGTTGCGCTTACAGTCAGGAGGGCACCGAGCAGGCCGGGATGGGTGTCGGGGTGGGGGATTACGATTGCGACGGCTGGTTCGATATTTTCAAGACAAACTTTTCTAACGACACATCGAATCTCTATCGCAACAATGGAGACGGGACATTTACCGAAGTGACATTTGACGCCGGTGTTGGGTTAGACACCCAGGATGTGAAATGGGGCTGCGGGTTTATTGATTACGACAACGATGGTTGGCCGGACATTCTGCAGGTGAACGGACATGTGTATCCCGAAGTAGATACGGATAATATCGGCCAAACGTTCATGGAACCTCGCATCATCTACCGCAATCTCGGGAATGGAAAATTTCAGGATGTCTCGAAGGATATGGGACCGGGAATTTCCGCGCGGCACTCGAGCCGCGGCTGCGCCTTCGGAGACTACGACAACAACGGCGACATCGACGTCCTTGTGAACAACATGAATGAGGTTCCCTCGTTGCTGCGTAACGAAGGCGGAAACAGAAACAATTGGATCAAAATGAAATTGATCGGAACCAAGTGCAACCGGACAGCGATTGGTGCGCGGGCGCGCGTCGTGACCGGAAAACATTCGCAGATGGATGAAGTCCATACCGGGACCAGCGTGATGTCGCAAAGCGATCTGAGACTGCACTTTGGTGTGGGTCAGGCCCAAAAGATTGACCGCCTCGAAGTCAAGTGGCCTACGACCCAGAAGGTCGAGATCTTCACCGATCTCGCTCCCAATCAGATTCTGGTCATTAAGGAAGGGTCGGGCATTATCCAGAAGATCATGCCATACCTGAAGACGAAATGATCTAGCTGAAGATATAGATGGATGAGTCAAGGAGACAGTTACTTGGCTCTGGTGTGGCATGACACAGACCATCCCATCCTGGCCCGACGCGCAACGGCCAAATCGATTCCGCGCAATTTACCACCAGCATCTCGGCAAGGGTCCTGAAGGCTACCAGTGGAGCATTGCGGGGCATGTCCGGCCAACGTTCTGATCGTGATCATTAATCGCGTACGCCTAGCAGCCCGTGGTGCAAGTCCTGATTCGCGTGCCTGAAGTTTTGCAATGATCCACAGGGATCGTTCGTAGAATCTGATCATGGCGATGGGAACGCGGAAGCATCGAGAGCGGCAAGAGGATCTTTGGGTGGCGCACGCGGAGTTGGCCACCGCGCCGGGTCATCCGTTCTATGAGCGTCTGAACGAAGTGCTGGAGGCGGAGAGGTTCGACGCATTTGTGGAGAGCCGGTGTGCGGGGTTCTATGCGACCGGGATTGGGCGGCCGGGGCTGACGCCGGGGATTTACTTCCGCTCGCTGCTGATTGGGTATTTCGAGGGCATCGGGGCAGAGCGCGGAATTGCCTGGCGCTTGGCCGATTCACTGGCGCTGCGGCGGTTTGTGGGCATTGCGCTGGAGGAGTACACGCCGGATCATTCGACGATCTCGCGCACCCGGCGGTTGATCGACTTGGAAACGCACGCGTCTGTGTTCGCCTGGGTGTTGGATGTGTTGGCCAAGCGCGGCCTTATCGTGGGCAAGCGGGTGGCTATCGACGCGACAACGCTGGAAGCCAACGCGGCGATGCGCTCGATTGTGCGGCGCGACACGGGCGCCAGTTACGAGGAGTTTCTAACCGCTCTGGCCAAGGCCTCGGGCATCGAGACTCCGACTCGCGAAGACCTGGCGCGGCTGGACCGGAAGCGCAAGAAGCGCACGTCGAACAAGGAGTGGAAGAGTCCGGTGGACGCGGACGCGCGGATAGCAAAGATGAAGGACGGACGCACCCATCTGGCCCACAAGGCCGAACACGCTGTGGACCTGGACAGCGGCGCGGTGGTGGCAGTAACGCTGCAACCGGCCGACCAAGGCGACACCAGCACGCTTGATGAGACCTTGAGCGAGGCCGGACTGGCGGTGGCCGAGCTGGCCGGGCACGAGGCTGAGTTGCGGCCTGAAGATAGGCCCCCAGGTCAACCTCAAGGGGATCGAAGAACTGGTCGCCGACAAGGGCTACCACAGCGGAGCGGCTCTCAAGCGGGTGAAGAGTTACCGGGTTCGCAGTTACATCCCGGAGAAGAAGCAGAAGGGCAGGCGCCACTGGGAAGGCAAGGCGGAGGAGCAACGGGCGGTCTACGACAACCGGCGGCGCGTGCAAGGCGAGTATGGCAAGAGCCTACTGAGGCGGCGCGGCGAACTGGTGGAACGCAGCTTTGCCCATTGCTACGAAACAGGCGGAATGCGGCGCTGCCATCTGCGCGGACGAGAAAACATTCTGAAACGGCAGTTGGCTCATGTGAGTGCGTTCAACCTGAGCCTGGTCATGCGCAAGCTGCTGGGCGCAGGAACCCCGCGAGGCTGGAAAGAACGCGCCGTGCAGTCGGTTTTGCGCGTTTTCTTGTGGTTCAACAGCCTGCATTCATCAGATAGCGCAGAACACCCATGTACTGCTCTCGCAGCCGCCACGTTCAGCCCCGGCCGCCCCATCAAACCACACCCACGGTCGTGCCGAAATCAGGCCTATTGCACCACGGGCTGCTAGCCCTTCCGGAAGCTGCCGTGATACCCACCTGTTTTCTCATTGCGGTGAGCATTTCCTCTCCGCTTCGCTGATTTGTAAAAAGTTCTTGCATTTTCTCTTGACAGTCAAGACTGGTCGGGTGTAGACAGTTAACGTTACAGGTAAGGAAGCAGATTTTGGCGGTTCCCTGGAGCTTCTGAGTGCCTTCAGAGAAAACAATTACTGACTTTTTCGGAAGCCAAAAGTCGGCTTCTGAAAGAGTTACATCGCACAGGGAGTGGTCACGGTAGGTCGATTCGTGGCAAACGCAACGAAAGCTTACAAGTCGGTAAATTTGGTGAGATCCGAGCGCCGCTGCAAGCTGCATAACGATTAAGGAGGATGTATGACGTTGACGCAAAGAGGCGATGCGAAGTGCTGTGCCCGGATTAGGGGCCATGCATGGAGTTGTCACGAAATGGACTGGAGGAGCCTGAGTGCCTTTTGGGCGCTTTCCACCGCCGCGGTAAGGGTGCTGGCAGTGTTTTTCGCGGGTGCTCTGCTCTTAGCCGCCACAGCGCGCGCGCAGGATATTTTTGGCGCGATCGTGGGAACGATCAGCGACCCTTCCGGGGCGGTAGTGCCTGGGGCTACAGTCACTGCCACTAACCTGGCGACCGGCGAAAAACGGTCTGTGGCCGCCGGTGGGCAAGGCAACTATGAAATTCTTTCCCTGCCGGTAGGCAACTACCAGATCGATGTCAACAAGGGCGGCTTTAGGAACTACTCGCGCAGCCCGATCGATGTTGCCGTCGGCCAGCAGGTCCGCGTCGACGTTGCCCTGCAAGTGGGCCAGGCGAACGAGCAGGTCACGGTCACAGGGGCACCGCCCATTATGCAGACCGACAGTGCTTCGCTCAGCCAGGTGGTTGAAGGCCAGACGGTCCAAACCCTGCCGCTCAACGGCCGCAATGTGCTTAACTTAGTGGCTCTTGTTGCCGGAGTGGTGCCGCAGGGCTCCACAATGCAGAACTTCTCCGGCCAGAACGTCTTTGCGGCCGGCAACTACCAGATTGACGGCGGCACCGCCAACCAGAGCTCGGTGCTGGTGGATGGCGCTCCAGTGGAGACGGCCTACGGCAACAACACCGTGTTGGTTATGGACCAGGACGATGTGCAGGAATTCAACGTCCAGACCCACAACAATACCGCAGAATACGGGATGTACACCGGCGGCGTGATCAACATGACCACGAAGTCCGGCAGCAATGCCTTTCACGGCGCTGCGTACGAATACCTGCGCAATACGAATCTGGACGCCAATAACTTCTTTAACAACCAAGAGGACATTGGAAGGCAGCCATGGCATCAGAACCAGTGGGGTGCCGACCTCGGCGGCCCCATCAAGCACAACAAGATGTTCTTCTTCGCCGACTACCAGGGTTACTGGCAGCAAGCGGGCGAGACGGTTCTAAGAACCGTGCCCACCGGAACGTTTCCCACCGCAGGTACGCCAGGATCGGGCACGGGTGAGTACGCAGGTGACTTCTCCGCCATTGCGGAGCCCATTTACGATCCGTTCACCACGTGCGGCGTCAACGAAAATCCGGCCTGCACTACGGCCCAGCAGAACGGAACCGCGCCCACCCGGCAGCAGTTCTCCTACAATGGCCACCCCAACGTGATTCCTCCCTCCGAAATGAGCTCGGTTGGCGTAAATTTGCTTGCACTTCCCTATTTCGCAGAGGCAAACCGGCCGGGCACGTCGACTCCCGAGGGTCCGGTGAACAACTACGCCAGTTCGGCCATCGTTGGCGGAAAGAACACTCAGCTCAACTTCCGAGGCGACCAGAACATCAGCTCCAAGCTGACGGCTTTCGAACGCTACACCTGGTGGAAATCTGATACTATACCCGACGATCCCTATCACATCGGCTTGGAAGGCAACCAGTCCCCAGAAGATTTCACCACCCAGCAGGCCGTTGTCGGTGGCACCTATGTCTTCAGCCCCACATCCATCGCCGATGTGCACCTCGACTACCTGCGCTGGATTTACACGCGCAAGAACAACAAGCTGGGCCTGAACGAGTCCACGGCGTTCGGCTGGCCTTCGTATATGAATTTTTCCTCCATCGAGGGTTTGACAAATGCCACTACCGTGCCGACCTTAGGCTTTAGCGGGAATATAAGCTACCCCCAAAATAACCAGGACTACATCTTTTCCAACAACAATAACTTTGGTATTTCCGCAACCTACCAGAAGATCTGGCATGGACATACCTTCAAGTTCGGCATCGACCTGCGACTTCTGGGTATGGAGTACTTCCAGAACAACAACGCCGGCGGTGACTTCACCTTTTCCAATGTGTTTACGGGTCAAAGCGCGGGGTCGCCCGGAGAAACGGGTAACCCTATTGCATCGATGTTAGTCGGTGCTGTAAATGGCAGTACGGTGGAGTCTGCGCCTCCGGTTGCGGATACTTTTAGGTATCAAGGCTACTTTTGGCAGGACACCTGGCAGGTCAACCCCAAGTTGACCGCCACGCTCGGATTGCGGTATGAGGTTCCGGGCCAGTTCATCGCCCACGATGGTGATATGGACACCTTCAGCGAGACCGAAGCCAATCCCGTTCTCTTGGCCGCTGGGCTTAACTATCCGGGCGCCTTTGATCTCGTGAACACGCCGCAACATCCGGAGGCGGGCGTCCGCACTGAAAATTATGGCGACTTTTCGCCTCGCTTCGGTCTCGCCTATCGCGTGACCAACGACACGGTGGTGCGAGCGGCCTGGGGCAAATATTTCATCCCGGGCGACACGTATTTCGACGAATCGAACATCCAGTCCGCCATAACCTTCCTGGACAACAATATGATCACTTCAGACAATGGAGGGCAGACACCATACAACACGCTCAACAATCCTTTTCCGAACGGTCTGCTATCGGCGCCGGAACGCAATCCGGATTATCAGAATATTCTGCTGGGCTCTTCTTACGTGCAGGCGGATCTGGCCAGCCAGCCCAGTGGCGAAACCTACCAGTACAACCTGGCCGTCGAACACCAATTCCCGTTGGGCCTGGCGCTGACAGCGGCCTACTCCGGATTGAAAGGCGATCACCTTCCGCTGTCGAACGGCGCTCTTCCTATTAATTTCGTGCCAGACAGCGTGGTTGCGCAGGCAGCCAGCGATCCCAACTGCGCGGCCGGCAATACATCAAGCTGCTTCCTTACCGAGTCCGTGCCAAACCCGTTCTACGCATCCGGCCTCTTTGAGCAAGGAGCGCAGTCTCTTTCGACCATAACCAAAAATTACCTGTACCTGCCTTTCCCGGAGTACGGCGCCTATCTCGGAGCGTGGAGCGGCCAGTATGAGGGCATCAGCGACTACAACGCGCTGGAATTGACGCTGCAGAAGCATTTCTCCAACGGTGGCCAAATTCTGGGCTCATACACCTTCTCCAAGCTGCTGAGCAATGCCGAAACCCTGACAACCTGGCTGGAGCCGACTGGCGGGCCGGGGTTGGGCTTCCAGGATTTCAGCAATGTCAGGCGCGGGGGCGAGTATTCGCTCTCCAGTTTCGACGCGCGGCAGCGCCTGACGGTCGGCTATGTTTATAAACTGCCCATCGGCAAAGGCCAGATACTCCTCCCTAACATCTCCACCGTGGGCGATGAATTGATCGGCGGCTGGGGACTGGAGGGCATCACCACCTTACAGAAAGGCTATCCGATGCCTTTTCAGGACAATGAAAACAATTGGGAGGGCAATGCATTTGAGGGTACGGAAAGGCCAAATCAAGTGTCCGGTTGCAGTAAAAAGATCGGAGGCTCCATCACCGCCCATCTAGAAGGAGCGTTCAACACCGCCTGCTTCACCGTTCCGGCTCTCTACACCTACGGTAACGAACCGCGAACCGATAACAGCCTTCGTACACCGGGCATAGCCAACTGGGATATGGCGCTGTTCAAGGACTTCTCGGTCACGGAAAAGGCGACGCTTGACTTCCGGGTCGAAGCCTTCAACCTCTTCAACCGCGTGCAGTTTAGCAACCCCGACACCGGGCTCGGCGACTCAACCTTCGGCTGGATTACAAGTACGTTAAACAACCCCAGACTCTTGCAAGTTTCCGGCCGATTCACCTTCTAACCACTCAGGGGACCTTCCGCACTTCATTGCGGGGGTCCCCATCCTTATGCAGTCCCATTAAATCCGTTGGTCTGGCACTTCACTAGGCCACTGAAAGACCACTTATGGTGGGTAACAGCCGAACAGGTTCGCCTTGCATGGCCACCATTCAAAAAAGAAAAATGAGATATGCAGTATTCTCCTCCGACTGACCATCGCAAAAAATGCGACAGGCCTACGCAGTCGAGAATCTGTCCGGGTCCGCTCGATCTCTAAGGTGGCGGAATTGAAAGAACCGGAGGACTAAATCGATGCGAATGAAGCGCCGCAGCTTTATCAAGACTTCGCTCACGGCCGGTGCGGCCTTGGCAGTTCCCGACTTTTTCACTGGGCTGGCGACGGCGCAAGCTGAGTCTCCGGTTCTTCCGTGGCAGCGCGAGATGCCGCTGCGGGACGCGGCCAAATCGGTAACCCTGGAGAACACGCTGAACCCAACCAGCCCTTATCCGGGATTTGGCGATTATCCGGGAGTTGGCGAAGCTGGTCATGACGCCGCTGCAATGGCGATCAACAGTTTGAAGATGCGAACCACGATTTGGGGGCCGCCGGAGCGAATCACGATAAGTCTCACCAAAAACAATGTATGGGATCGAAGGCTCCACTACTTCGAAGCGCCGACCCTCAAAGAAATCAGCGAAGGCGCATTTGCATCGGTAAATGCGGATTATGTAGGCATCGATCCGTCCAGGCCCGGTCATACTGGGGCAAACGGGGAAAACTCGCTTCGCCCCAAGGACTACGGGTGGCTGTGGAAGGAGGGCGGTTCTCACGATCCGTACCGGGAGCCGATGCGATACGCGTTCCCGAGCATGAAGCCTGTTGGACAGATAATTGTGGGGATCGATGCGCTGGCTGGGGCAGACGCTCCGCAATTGAGTCAGAGTTGCGCCAATGGCGTTACAGCTCTACAGGTGACCAAGGGCGGCGCGAAGATCGATTTGGAATACGTGCTCGGAATGAGGAGTAACACCTACGCAGTCCGGGGTGCCTTTAAAGGAATCGATACGCCGATTTGGCTCAGGCTGTATCGGCACCAGGACACATCTCACCTGCTTTACATGGAGCCCGACGGCAAGACGTATACGAATCCGGCAGCCGAGGCGGACAAGGCCTTCAATGGTCCGATCGAACCTCCTAGCAGCGGCCACGATGGAAAGTACTTCTGGATACGCCAAAGGATGCCGGCCGAGAAGACCTTCCCGCAGGGCTTCGAATATGTGCTCATGGGCGTAGTTTCTGCGCCGGGCGAAGCGACACTGGAATCGGTGGAAGGCAGGACCGGCTTGGGTACGCCGCATCCAAGTACCCACATGATTGGAGACATACCGAACGGGGGCACGCCCTCGATCGCCAACGCTCCGGGCGCAGCCGCAACGGCAACCCTTGCCCGAGCTGGTGATGGCAATCTGGAAGCTCTTGTCACTATCGTCACTACGATCGATGTAGCGAACATCGACGGCTCCGATTTGCTAGCCTTGGCGAAGCAACGTTTGGCCGAAGCCGAAGGATTTGACGCCGTTGTCAAAGAAAACATAGGGTGGTGGACCGATTTTTACAATCGACGTGAAAACGGCCGCATCTTTCACGGCACCACAGGCACGGATTGCACCGACAACATTCGCGCCATCTACAGAAGCATCGCCAACATTCACGGCGGCGGCACCAAGACAGACATGCGGCAACTCGAATGCAGCGCTCCGTATGCCCTGCCGGAAAGGGATTTTCAACAGTGGGACAGCTCTCCTTGCTACAACGACCCCATCTGGCCGCACACTTTCGTTCACAACTGGGGCGATAGCGAGGATATGTGGAAGCAAATCGTGTGGCATTGGATGGATGCTGCAAAGGAAAATGCGCGGCATATTTGCGACCTGCCGGGCATGATGATTACCCATGGTTACCTGCCGCCAGTCAAGCCGGACAAGTATGTTCACACTACGATTACCCTCGAATTCTGTCTCGACACCATGGCCCAACTCATTCGACCGGCTTGGGACGAATGGGACTATGGCGGGGACATTAGAGTTCTTCGTGAGGAATGCTATCCCTTGATGAAAGAAATGGCGCTATTCTACGCCGCCTATGCCAAAAAGGGTGACGATGGCTATTATCACGTGATCCCCTGCGTGCAACCGGAGGTTTGGGGTTTTTATCCAAAGTTTGCCCGCAACAAGGATGTCATCAGTTCCCTCTGCATGTTCCGCTGGGCGCTAAAGCGTGCGGCGGATGGGGCCGAAGTGCTCGGAGTGGATGAGGACTTGCGCACCCATTGGCGCGAGGTCGCGGCGCAAATCGTACCCTACCCAACCTGGAAGAGACAGGAAGGATTGGTCTTCGCCGAGATGCCGGACCTGGAGCCACAGCGCTTGCCTGAAGATCACTTTGGAGATGCCGCCGCGTATCCTGCGCTGATGGCAGATGAGATAAATCTCGATTCTCCGGAGGAACTGAAGGAAATGATGATCCGGGGTGTTCGAATGTTGCCTTCTGCACATACCAATCCGACGTTGATCATATTGGGTGTAGCGCCGCCATCGCCAGACCGGGAATCTGATGGGATGCTCAATAACGATGTAGAAAAGCTGCTCAACAGCCGCAGCGGCCGTATCCACCTGTTTCCTGTTTCCGAATGGGATCCGCCGTTAACCGACGCTTACTCAAAGAAAAATGAAGTGTCCTTTCGCAATTTCCAGGCGCGCGGCGGTTTCCTGGTTTCGGCATGCAAGAACACAGATGGTGTTTATTACGTCGAGATTGAAGCGCGGCGGAATATTTCCTGTCAGCTTATGAATCCATGGCCGGGCCAGCTGGTTGTCGTTCGTGAGGTAGGGAAGAAAGAGCCCGTACCGACTCATCTCGACACGAGTAACGGCGAATGCATCGTATTCTCGGCTCTCTCAGGACATAAGTATCAGATATCACGAAGCGCTTAGCTACCACGGTAAGACGCAAGCTGTCATTGCGGGCACCGGGAAGAACTCTTGCCACGCAGACACGCCAAGCGCTCTTGCTCGGCGTTGCTACAACCTCTACCGGCTGAAGCCGTCGCTATTCAGCAAAAGGATGTCAACAGAGCCAGGTTATGTCTGTGCGATAAGAATCGCGCAGATTGAACACGAGAGCTGAACGCGTAACTGCCGGCGACTTTCGGCCCCCAAATTGCATTACACGCCCCGATGATTTCGCTGAGTGCCCATTAGAATTCAGCATGACTACGCAGGATTCGATGGTTGCGACGGTAATCAAAACTCGTTTTCAAAGACAGTAGCCTTCGCGATGTCAGTCCTCTTTCTCGCCTTCATTACGTCAGAAGCAAGCAGCCCATTCTGCTTCGAGGAAAATCGACAACCAGTTGATGTTCCTCCTGCGTCAGATTGATCCCAATCTCCGTTGGAAACAGGATGCGCGCCTGCGTCGAAGCCATCGGGATTGTCACACGAGAAGGTCCATCCAGCCGCCACACCGCAACCCAGGTCAATTCCGGAGCCCGCATTCCCAGCGAAACCGGAGAGTTCGAATCCGTAACATCCGGCATTCCCAGCGGGTAAAAAGGAACAGCCTTAGGAACGTGCTTGCGCACTATGTTCTTATACAGCTCAATTCCGGTGCGAACCTGCTGGAATGCATCACTCGATATCTCGTCTAATCTCCCACTTTGGTGAAGCCGGCATACCATCCCGGTGACCATGTTGAAGCTCGCGCTGTCAGAATCGCCTTGCGGAATTGGGTAAGACCAAATGGCCGCCTGTTCCGGCAAGATTCCGGCTGAAGCTCCAGTCAGAATCGCAGGCATCCTCAGGTAGTCCTCCTGATCGGTGACGGACTGAATCTGAAAGTGGGAAAGCTGGGCATAGTCCATCCGCCCTCCGCCGCTGCCGCAATTCTCCAGGATCAGGTCGGAATATCGCTCCAGAATTCGATCGATCCACGCCAGATAGGCTCGGTCATGCTCCAGCAGTCCCTGCCCGGCGCTGTCTGCGTGAAGGTCAGTTCCCAGGAGCGAGTCCGTGTTGTAATCCATCTTGATGTAGCCCACGCCGTAATCACGCACGATTCGCTCAATGACCTGATCGAGGTAGGATCGAACATCCGGATTCCGAAAATCGAGCAGGTACCGCGAGGCCTTCAGTACGCGCTTACCGTGACGCATGAAGAACCAGTCGTCGGGCCTGGACGCCAGTGTTGAATGAGGGCCCGCAACTTCGATTTCAAGCCAGAGGCCGGGGATCATGCCCGCACTACGGATCTTGTCGAACACGTACTTGATGCCGTGCGGCCAGCGAGTGGTGGACGGTTCCCACGCGCCAAATGTATCTCCCCAGCCTTCGGGGGCATACCAACCGCAATCGATCACGTAGTACTCACACCCGGCCGATGCGGCAGCCTGAATCAAGGGGAGTTCCTTGGCCTCAGTGGGATCACCGAAAAGGCAATTCATGTAGTCGTTGAAGATAACCGGGCACCGATCGCCATTCTTGCGGGGGCGTTTGCAGACAAGCCTGCGATAAAGTGTGAGGGCATCCACCGCATCCGTGAAGTCCCCCTTAAGACATCCGATGGCAACCGGCACGGTTTCATAACTTTCCCCGGGCCGCAGGTTCTTCCATGCGTCCGAATGCAAATCGTCGGGTCCGCCTAAGTAGGCGTAAACATCGTTTGCGTAGTTGCTGCGCGAGGAGACGTTTGAGATCTCCCAATACCACGAGCCGTCATGCTCGATCTGCCAGAACCAGACCAGTCCGAGACGCGTGTTTTCCACGATGGCCATCGGCAAATACTTCTCCGTCGACCACGATCCAACACTGCTTGCCGATGCTTCAGACCAACTCGTCCGATCATTCTCAACAAAGCCCAGTTCCGACGGTTTGAATGTCTTCCACTGCCCCTCGGCCATCCAACTGTTCATGGCCAGATGGATTCTTAGCTCGCTATCGAAATGCTGAGGTTCGGCGAGCCCATGCAGCATCGCCGAGCTCAAAAAGTCAATACCGACGGGAGCATTTCCCTCCTTCGCAATCTTGGTGTGGCGCCGCACCATGGGCGCGTTCGCAAATGCCTCGTAAACGGACTCAACACGGAGAGAGAGCGCAGAGTCCCTGTGCGCAAGAGTCAGCCGCTGACCCTTTGGTGTGCTCTCCTCCTGTTTACCGGCGAATTCCAAGCGGATACCCGGCATTCCCACGGCGGATTTCATGCCCGGGTCCGGCCAGTTCTCCCCAGTACACTGAAGCGCCACCTCAACTCCGTTGGGGTCGCTCGCGCCCGGCCCAAGGGCAATGCCCATTGGCACGCAACGCCCTTGGCGTAGACGGCCTTTCGATAGCTTAAACGAGAACTTCAGGAACTCCGTTGACCAGTCGAATGGTCTGTCTTGAGCGAGATTAGCGGCGTCTACAATACTGTTCATGCCGGGTAAGAATGTGCCCAACGTGGCCCCGCTGACATGCAAGAATTTGCGACGGTTCATCATGCCATTCTCAAATCTGATTGAATGGGTAATTGCGCAATGGCCTGCCTGGCATGCCCAAAGCAATCGCTAACTTTATCGTGCAGCGTATAATCGAGATGGCCAAGATGTCAAGAACGCAGGGAACTAGACTTGCCGAGACCCCCGATGTTCTGCTGGACGCGCGGCGCCGGCGGACGTGTGTGCCGGTGCTCGATTTTGTCGTCGGCGGCGATGAGTTCATCACCATGGCGGGGCCGTGCTCGGTGGAAACCGAGTCGCAGCTCATAGCCACGGCCCGTCACCTACGCCGCGTGGGAGCGCGTGTTCTGCGCGGCGGCGCTTTCAAGCCGCGCAGTTCTCCTTATGCGTTTCAAGGCCTGGGCCTCGAAGGCCTGAAGCTGCTCGCTGCGGCGCGCGACGAAACCGGCCTGGCTGTTGTGACTGAGGTGATGTCGGAATGCGACGTGCCGCTGGTCGCCGAGTATGCCGACATCTCGCAGATCGGCTCGCGCAGCATGGAGAACTACACGCTGCTGGCAGCGGCGGCGCCGTCCGGCAAGCCCATCCTCCTCAAGCGCGGCATGGTGGCCACCGTCGCTGACCTTCTGCGCTCGGCGCAGGTAATTCTGAACAACGGCAACCCCAACGTCATCCTCTCCGAACGCGGCATCCGCACCTTTGAGACAGCGATGCGCAACACCTTTCGATGCCGCCGGCGTTGCCCTGCTCAAGCAAATCACTCACCTTCCGGTGATCGCCGACCCCAGCCATGCGGTAGGGCGCCGCGATCTGGTTCCGGCCCTGGCGCGCATCGGCGTCGCTGCCGGCACTGACGGTCTGCTAGTCGAGGTGCACCCGAATCCCGGCCAGGCATGGAGCGATGGCGAGCAGTCGCTGGACTTCGCGAAATTCGGCGCCACGATGACCGCGCTTCAGCCCTGGATCGAACTGCGCGCAATGGCGTCGTGCGAAGAGGGGATGGAACAGCGTGAATTTGCTTTGAAAAACACTGGCCTTGACGCGATTTAAATGCGCCAGAATGAAGCTTGACACTTAAATACTACGTCCTCGCCAATCCGGTGAAATTGACAGTATTTAGCGATTCAGGCATCGCATACTTCACAGAGACTATGATATAAAGAGCTGTGCCCACGACCATGAAAGACATCGCGCGTGACCTTGGGGTGTCCGTGGTCACAGTTTCGAAAGTGCTTCGCAACCACGAGGACATAAGCGAAGCGACCCGCAAGCGAGTTTTGGACCGTGTTAGGGAACTTCACTACACCCCAAACCTCGCTGCACGTGGCTTGGTCACTGGAAAGACATACTTGGTTGGTCTTGTGGTGCCCGACCTTTTGCATCCGTTCTTTGCCCAAGTAGCAAAATCACTTTCAAGGGCGCTTCTCAGGAAGGGTTACTGCCTCACAATTTCGACCTCGGAAGAGGATGCCGAGCTGGAAAAGGATGAGATCAACCGACTCTTGGGCCGCCGGTTGGATGCTCTCCTCATCGCATCGTCGTCCACCAATCCATCCGTATTCGAGGGTATCCAAAGGCAAGGGCTGCCATTGGTTTTGATAGACCGCAACTTCCCGGAGTTGCATGCAAACTACGTTGGTGCGGACGACGAGGCGATCGGGGTATTGGCCACAGAGCACCTGATTGAAATAGGGTGCAAGAGGATTGCTCACTTACGTGGGCCCGACAATAGTCCAGGTGCCGGGCGCTTGAAGGGATACCAAAATGCCCTGGCCAAGCATAAGTTAAAGTCTCTTTCAGGTTATGTGTCAAGGCCGCGGTTGGTGGACGTGCAAAGCAGGGAAAGCGGTGCTGACTTGATGCACCGCCTACTTGCCCTGAATCCTCGTCCTGATGGAGTATTTTGCTATAACGATCCCATGGCAATTGGAGCGATTCACGCCATTCTCGATGCAGGCTTAAGTGTGCCGGAGGACATCGCTGTCATAGGATCCGGGAATCTCCATTATGATACTGAACTCCGCATCCCTCTATCGAGCATCGACCAACAGACGGACATGATCGGCGAGCGAGCTGGACGTTTGACCCTGTCGTTACTGGGATCAAAGACTCATCCGCGCAGTAAGACCATCATCATTCAGCCTCAACTTGTGGTTCGGGCTTCGACCGAAAGGAAGCGGAGATCGAACAGGTAGCCGCACAATTGAATGTGACGCTAGGTACGAACAGGCATGCATGAATCTTGGGCTCCTGCTGACCATTGCCAGACCGTCTGAGCTGCTTTCAACGCATAGCACCAGAGTCGGTGTAATCAGCGAAAGCCAAAGTCGGCAGGTCGTTCTTTGGGCCGGTGCAAAGGCGCGCAAGATCATCGGGCTGGATGAGGTATCAGCCGCCGGAACTCCGGGCGAGACTGGAGTAATTCTTTTGAGTGTGCCGGACGCTAGCGAAGCAGGCAGAGCCGGGTTTCTTGCTGACGATGTGATCCTTGCTATCGATAGCAAGCCGGTCAAGGACATCCAGGACCTGATGCGGAATTCGAGGCAAATCCCTCCCGGTGGGAGCGTGAGCGTGACAGTCATCCGCTATCAGCAAGAGTCTGCGATTAAAATTCAATTGAAATGACTTCGGGGGATTGTGCTGCATGCTGAAATCAGGAATCCTAAACCCGAAAATCAACTCGCTGCTTAGCCTTGTCCGGCATACCAATACGCTGGTCATTGCGGATCGTGGGTTTCCTTTTTGGAAGGAAGTCGAGACGGTAGATATTTCCTTGGTCGATGATATGCCTCGAGTTCTCGATGTATTGGCGGCCATTCGCAGCAACTTCAGTGTGGCCCGAGCTTTTATGGCTGAGGAGTTTAACCAGGTAAATTGCCCTGAGACGATTCTGCAATTCAAACACGCGTTGGATGGCATTGCGCTCGAATTCGAGCCTCACATCGATCTCAAGAAACGAGTGCCGTATGCCATCGGGATCATCCGGACCGGTGACACGATTCAGTATGCGAACCTTGTGCTGGAGTCCGGCTAGGCTTCTCCCTGAATACTCTTACAGGCGTTTGCAGCGAAGGCTGCTTTTAGCGTATGCCTTTTATTCCAGAGGGTTGGACAACGCAATTCGATCCCGTGCAGACTCAGAGTCAGGTTTGCAAACTGCCCTCGCCGGCGCCTGCGAGAAGGCCCGGCCCGCCAACTGCCAGGCAAGGCTCATTCGTCGTGCCAGCCAGTACCGAATCGGCCGAAAGAAGAAGGCAGGTTGACACTCACCCTTGGCGAGTGTATTCTTCCGTGAAGTTAGCGATAACTCTATCCTTGCAGAAGGCGGATTGGGCATGTTAGACCCCATGGCAGCCGTTTTCGTCGATCCGGCGGTCATCCCGCAACGCATTCTCTATACCGGGACAAGGATGCCAGCCATCGGACTGGGCACCTTCGGATCAGACCATGTCTCCGCAGCCGAGATCGCCGAGGTGGTGAAGGGCGCGGCCGCCGTCGGCTACCGGCACTTTGATTGCGCTTCAGTCTACGGCAATGAAGCGGAGATCGGAGCCTCGTTCCAGGAGATTCTGGGCGGCGGAATCAAGCGCGGAGACCTTTGGATTACCTCGAAGCTATGGAACGACAAGCATGGCGAGGACCAGGTGATCGCTTCGTGCCGGCAATCGCTTGCCGATCTACGCCTCGACTACCTGGACCTCTACCTGGTGCACTGGCCGTTCCCGAATTTCCATCCGCCAGGCTGCGACGCTACCTCGCGCTCTCCTGACGCCAAGCCCTATATCCACGAAAACTACATGAAGACCTGGCGCAAGATGGAAGCGCTGGTGGACATGGGCCTGGTGCGGCACATCGGCACCTCGAACATGACCATCCCCAAACTGAAGCTTGTTCTGCGCGACGCCCGCATTAAGCCTGCGGTCAACGAAATGGAACTGCACCCGCACTTCCAGCAGCCCGAGTTGTTCGAATTCGTGGTCGGCAACCGCATCCAGCCCGTAGGCTACTGTCCTATCGGCTCGCCGGGACGGCCGGAGCGCGATCGCACCCCGGAAGACACCGCGCCCACCGAGGATCCAGTGATCGTGCACATCGCGCAGCGCCACGGAGTTCATCCCGCGGTTGTGTGCATCAAGTGGGCCGTACAGCGCGGGCAAACGCCCATTCCCTTTTCCGTTCATCATTGCCGCGCCAACCTCGAGGGCGTCGTGGGAAATCCGCTCACCGGCGAGGAGATGCGCTCGATCGCCGCCATCGATCGCAACTGCCGCTTGATCAAGGGTCAGGTTTTCCTGTGGAAAGAGGGCCAGACCTGGGAAGATCTTTGGGACCTAAACGGAGAGATCACGCCACCGTAAACCGCGTGAGGCATTTCCAGGACCGTTTAAGATCGATCGGGAGCGATCCTAATGATGGCCACCATGACCGCAGCGTTCCTTCCCGGAAACTCGACGGTCGAGATGCGCGCGGTGCCTGTGCCGGCGCCGGGTCACGGGGAAGTTCTGTTGCGCGTGAAGGCGTCGACGATCTGCGGCTCCGATATCCGCTGCATTTACCGCGAGCACCTGGGCAAAGGTCCTGAAGGCTACCAGGACGTGATTGCCGGACACGAGCCTGCGGGCAAGATCGTCGCCACGGGCCCCGGTTGCCGCCGCTTCAAATCCGGCGACCGCGTGATTGTCTATCACATCTCGGGCTGCGGCGTTTGCAACGATTGCCGGCGCGGCTACATGATCTCCTGCACCAGCGAGAAATATCGCCGCGCCTACGGCTGGCAGCGCGACGGAGGCATGGCCGAGTACATGCTGGCCGAGGAGAAAGACCTCATCGCCCTGCCCGACGAACTCTCTTACGGCGATGGCGCGCAGGTGGCGTGCGGATTCGGCACCGTCTACGAGGGCCTGGAAAAAATCGGCATTAACGGCAATCACGCCGTGCTCATCACCGGCCTCGGCCCCGTCGGTCTCGCCGCGGGCGCGCTCTGCCGTAAGCTGGGAGCGCAAAAAATCATTGGCATCGACGTGGTGCCCGAGCGCAAGGAGATCGCGCTCAATCTCGGCCTTTGCGACGCCGTTCTTTCTTCCGGACCCGATAATGTTGCCGAAGTCAGGCGTCTCACTGGAGGCATGGGTGTGGAGCGCGCCGTCGACTGCTCGGCGAATGACGCCGCGCGAGCCACCGCGATTCGCGCCACGCGGAAGTGGGGTAGGATTGTCTTTCTCGGCGAAGGCGGCCGCGTCGAGTTCAATCCTTCGTCCGATATGATTCACGATCAAAAGACGCTTTATGGCTCGTGGGTCACCTCCACCTGGCTGATGGAAGAGCTTGTAGAAAGGCTGGTGCGCTGGAACCTGCATCCCGCCGACATCATTACCCACCGATTTCCACTGGAGCAAGCGGGCGAAGCTTACGCGCTCATGGCTTCCGGCAAATGCGGCAAGGTGGCCGTGTGCGCGGATGAAGAATTGAAGTGAACCGCGATCGAGGACTGAAATCATGGCCGTTGCGCCGCGACTGACGAAATCGGGCTGGGAACTTCAACTGAAAGCATCGTTGCCGCTCTTTGGCCATCGCAACTGGATCGTGGCTGCGGACTCGGCATATCCGGCACAGTCCAGGGCCGGCATCGAGACCATCGTCTCCGGCGCCGGACAGATCGAGGCTGCCCGCCGCGTGCTCAGCGCCATTGCGGCGGCCAAACACGTTCGCGCCAACATTTATCTCGACCAGGAACTCCAATTCGTCGCGGAGGCCGATGCGCCCGGCGTTTCGCGCTACCGAACCCAGTTAGCCAACCTGCTCAAGCACGCAAACAAGACCGCACTTCCCCACCAGGAGATCATCGCCAAACTCGATCAGACCGCGCAGCTCTTCCGCGTGCTCATCATCAAGACCGAACTCACGATTCCTTACACTTCAATCTTCTTCGAACTCGACTGCGGCTATTGGAGCGCCGAAGCGGAACAACGATTACGGCAAGCGATGGCGGCTTCCGCTACAAAGTAGAGTGAACAGCCGTGGCCCGCGCCGCCGCGCCTCTTTGCATTTCATGTTCCAGGAGGAGAATTCATCTTGAGCATCTCTGCCGGGCCGGTTGGGCAAGGTAACTCGCCCTCGCTGAACCATAACCAAGACATTGAAGCCCAGTTGATTCCCGCGGGTCGGCTGTTGCCGTTCCTCATGGTCACGGTGCTGTTCTTCTTGTGGGCGATTCCCAACAACCTGAACGACATTCTGATCCGGCAATTCATGAAATCGTTCAACATCAACCGGTCGAGCGCGGCGGGTGTGCAGATCTGGTTTTATCTGGGCTACTTTCTGCTGGCCATTCCGGCAGGGCAGTTGATGCGGCGGTTCGGCTACAAGATGGGCATTGTGACCGGGCTATGCCTGCTGGGCAGCGGATGCCTCTTGTTTTATCCGGCGGCGCAGGCTGGGCTGTATGCATTCTTTCTTGTGGCGCAGTTTGTGATCGCCAGCGGATTGTCGTTTCTTGAGACGGGATCGAATTCGTTCATTGCGCAACTGGGTCCGGCGGGGTCGAGCGAGCGGCGGCTGAACCTGTCACAGGCGTTCAATCCGCTGGGGTCGATCAGTGCCGGCCTGATCGGGACGGTGTTTATCTTCTCCGGCGTGAAATTGAGCGATGCGCAAGTCGCCGCCATGCAGGCAGCAGGAACCTATCAGGCGTATCTGCATTCCGAGACGCTGCGCGTCGTGACGCCGTATTTGGTTCTGGGCTGCTTCGCGTTTTTCTGGGCCCTGCTGATCCTGTTGACCAGGTTCCCTGATTTGGGGAGCGAGGATGTTTCGGAGAGCGCGTCTGCAGGCGGGATGCATGTGCGATTGTGGCAGCCGCACTTTCTCTTTGCGGTAGTGGCGCAGTTTCTTTACGTGGGTGCACAGGTGGGCACGTGGAGTTACTTCATTCCCTATGTGGAATCGGCCACAGGCGTGGGCGACAAGGCGGCGGGCTATATGCTCACAGGCACGCTGGCGGCGTTCGCCGTGGGGCGGTTCAGCTCGGCCTGGCTCATGCGGCACTTCCACGCGCGGCTGATGCTGGTGGTCTATTCCGTGATCAATGTCGCCTTAAGCCTCGTTGCTGTGGTACATCCAAGCTGGGTCGGCGTGGGCTGTTTGCTTACGACGAGCCTGTTCATGTCCATCATGTTCCCGACCATCTTTGCGCTTGGCTTGAAGGGCATGGGTGAGAAGACCAAGACCGCGGGATCATTCCTTGTGATGGCGATTCTGGGAGGGGCCATACTGACAAAACTCATGGGTATGCTTCCGCAGCAGACTGCCTACCTTGTTCCGGTGGTCTGTTATATCGGTGTTGCTCTGTATGCGTGGCTGTTCGCTGAGGCGAGGGTGGGCGAGGCATTGGGATAAGGGGTGGCGAGCCGGCAAACCGGCCAGTCAGCAATTTACTGCTTGGCCTTCCTGAAAGGATTTGCTCTGATAGACAAGCAGCCGGCTCAAGGCTGGAGTGAAGTGGGGACCGTCAGTGCCGCCTAAACGCGGCTGCTGCTCGGCCTTACCGACCATCCAAGAAGGCGAAGTGGCCCTCCACTGCTCCGCGACCTCGTTGGGGCGTCGGGAGGAATTAGTGCCCAGCTGTGGTCTGCGGTGATGGAGGTTTTGAATCTTGTCAGAAGTACCGCCGCAATCGTTGATCACGGAGAAGACATTGTTGTGGCCGAACTGACATACAGAGCGTGAGAGGGCAGCGCTCTAACCAACTGAGCTACGTCCCCCCTGCAATTTCAACAACTTGCCGCAAATTGCAGATTTTACTGTCTTTTCTTACTGTCCACTCTCTCGCTTGTTTCCATCATTTCTACCGGATATAACCGAATTCCGTGAGAAATGGACAGTATGGACAGTAAGCCAAAACGCAAAAGCCCTGTCACTGACAAGCGAGCGCGAACCACGAAGCCGTCACCACTCCGTTATGTTAATTCTATCAAACAAATCAGGATCGGAGGCAGGTGGTTGATGGGCATCTCGGAGACAAGACCGCTTCATTCATTGGTTCCAGCTTTCGACCGGCTCATGCCAAGTCATGCGGTCCAGAATTCGATGCCCTTGCCGCTCAATCCACTGTTCGGTTCTCCAGCAAGCCAGCATGAGTATGGACAGCACGAGGGTCCCGCAAACTGCGGTGAGTGCAATCTCTCGAAGAGATAACCTAGACGGAGTGATTTGTGCGCCGCAGCGGGGACAAATCTCATTCGTCCCGGCTCCCCTCGCACCCTGCAAGCCCGTCCAATTCCGCCATCGTGACGCCAAAGCGCTCATCATCGTCCTCCTCCTCATCGCCGGCCGCCTCACCCCCAGTCGCTGCCGCAAATGCCGCCCGCTCCCGCTTGTCTCGCCTGACATCCAACAGCTGTTCTCCAACCGTGTGTTTCGGGGAAAAGCAGTACTGAACGTATGCCTCGAATAGTGCCTGATTCGGAATGCCTCGCTTCAAGACATCGGCATGATGCTGCTTGTACAGGCTCATGAGCGCTTCGGGCGTGATGGTGTAGGATCTCCGCTTGCCGCGATAGGCGATCGATGCCTGAAGCCATCCCTGCTCGATCCAATAGACGATCTCCGCTTTTCGAACGCGAAGGGCGCTTGCAAGGCTCTCCACCGAAAACAAATCACACCTGATCTCGCGCAAACTGAGGTGATTCCTCCTCAGCATGTTGCGGACTGCCTTCGGTGTCCGATTGACCTTCCTCGCGACCTCTTCGATCGATCGCTTCACAAGCTCCTCGCGAACGATTTCAAACTCGGTCTCGGTCCATCGTCGATGATCTTGCTGTCCTTTGATTCCGTGCTGGATGATGAAGCGCCAGCAGGCTTCCTTTGGGCGCCCGCTATGGCGCTGGAGACGAACTGCGAGCTGTTCGAGTTTGTGGCCGGAAAGCACTTTGGCCTGAGCAGCAATGGCCATGGCTTCCGCACTCCACTCTGGTGAGCGCTCCAGCAGTTTGGGGAGAGTTGCCATACGCGCCTCGATAGCGATCTTCTCAAGGCCAAGAAGGTCATTTTCGAAAGTGGTTTGAGGTGCGGCACTTTCAGACCGGAGAGTCCCCGCTCGTTCCGCCGACGTCTCATCCAGCTTGCGACGGCCATTACTCCCTCTGGAGCAGACGTCACTTCTGTCATGTTGAGGATCAATCCGTGCCGCCGAATCCCGGGGAATCTTGCCCTGCTCCCTTGAGATTCTGCAGAAGGGGCCCTATATCTACTAAAGGCACTCCAGAAGGAGTTTTGTGGCAGAGGGGCGGCATTTTCCCTGAAATTGGCCCCGAAAGGGTCGTCTATACTGCAAGTTAGCTGGTGGTCAATCCCCCCACGCCCACACAAGCGTATGCCGCCAAGAGGTCGTAACTGGAAAGAGCTGACCTGGAGTTGGGCCTATTCGACCGGGCACCCCGCTTCTGATCAGAAGTTGGAGGCCGCTGCTCACGCAGCATGGCCATACGCTTTTCTGTGCGCCTGGACTTACCTCAATGACCACGATGCCGCAGTCGATTTGATGGACCATGCCGTTCAAAATGCGTCTCAATACCTTACCCGCCTTAGCGATCCTTCCGACCAAAAACTGACTGCACGAATCAAGAGCGTCATCCGGCGCCGTGCCAAGCAACTCGCGGCGAAGCGCAGCCGCGAAATGCCGTCTGGGTCGATGCACGACATGGAGCAGCTTCATATCGGCCATCCGGAGGCAGAACAGAGAGCCTACGCCAGACAGTTGTTTTCGCGCCTTTCGCCAACCGCACAATCGATCTTCGACTGGCGCTGGCTCGGATATTCGTGGCGAGAGATCGGAGGAAATCTAGAGATGGACCACAGCGCGGTACGTCGTGCATACTTTCGAGAACTGGGGTTGGTGGTCCGCAGTCTTTCCCCTCCAGGAGAGTCCGAAAAATGCGGATGAGTTGGTGTTGGCCCTCGCGCGCCGAAGACCGTTTTGAATCATGGCTTGCGCAACGCCACGAGGAGCACGTACTTGCCGGCGGAACGACTCCTGTCGGTCCGTGTCCTGACGAAACCTTCCTTCGGGATTTGGCTCGAAAAGCCAAGCGGATCGATTTGTCAGACCCGAGAGTCGATCACGCCGCAAACTGTCCCACGTGCATGAGCCGGCTTTTCGTCTTCCGGCAGGAAAATCGCTCGCGCCAGCGGAAGCTCGCTTTTGTAACCGCGGTGGCCCTCTGCACAGTGATCGCTGCGATCATCATCACGGTTGCTCGATATGGGATGCACCGGCAACTTCCATCGGCGGAATTGGCCGTTCAATCCGAGACGGTAAACCTGTGGGATGCCGGTACGATCAGAGGCAACCAGCCGGGTTCTCTGCAATCTGTGTCGTTGCCGCCCGCACGGGTTAGGTTGACGATCATCCTCCCGCGGTTCAGCCCTCCGGGCCAATACGCCGTTGCCGTTACGCAGGATCAGAATGGAAACGGCGTCGTGGCCCAGAGAAACGCGCCCACGACAACTGATGGCGACCACGAATCAGTGTCTGTGGAACTCGATCTGCGGTCAGCCAAGGCGGGAGCGTATTTTCTAGCAACAACCCACGAGCAGGATCAGGCGTCATACTACTATCCATTGCAAATCAGGTAGACAGCTTACGGCGGCAACTGTGAGCAATTCAGAAGACGCTTCCCGCCCTTGATTCTTGACCTCTGTTTTTGCACGGAAGAGGTCCCTATCGGGTTGCCATGTCTCTTTGACCGGAGTTGCTTCCATGTGTCACAAGCGGCAGTATCTTATCTCTAGTTAGCGGCGCAAGGAGAATCTCGCCGGGAGAGAATGGATTGATCCATGCAATTTCCTCGATTTCGGACGAGGTGCAGATTGGACCCACGAGTTCCAACCGGTATAAGGCGGCCTCTACTTGACAGTCAGCTTCGTTCGCCGCAGGCGACGTAAACGTACCGAGAAATATCGGGCTGTCCGGCCCGACCGAACAAGACAATTCCTCATTAAGCTCCCGTTCGAGCGCCGCAAGATGCGATTCCTCAGGTTGCAGCTTTCCGCCAGGCTGCATGAATGTCCGCGTCCCCCTCTTGCGTACCAGCAGCAAATTTCCATCCCGATCCTGCACCAATGCGGCAACAATGCGAATTATTCTCCGATCATCGGGCCACATCTGCCATTTCGCCGGCGGAGCTACATAATCGAAGAAGGCGTTGATGACTGAGGCAGGATCAGCACTGAACGTCAGCATTGACGCTTGGTCTCGGCGGAGAAACCCATCGCTCCTCATCCGATCGATCATCTTACGCAGTAGATCGAAATAGCCGTTCGTATTCAAGAAACCGCACGGCTTATGATGAATGCCAAGCTGCGCCCAGGTCCACTGTTCGAAGATTTCTTCGAGGGTACCGGCTCCGCCGGGCAAGGCGATGAAACCGTCGGCCAGCTCCGCCATCATTGTTTTGCGTTCATGCATGCTTGCGACTATATGGAGCGTGGTGAGACTTGGGTGCTGAATTTCGCGTTCGACCAGGGCCTTTGGCATGACGCCAACGACCGTGCCTCCCGCGCTAAGCGCGGCGTCGGCGAGTACGCCCATCAAGCCTACACGGCCACCGCCATAGATCAGCTCAATGCCTCTTTCAGCGAGGGTTCTTCCCATCTCTCGCGCAGCATTCGCGTAAAGTTCGCTGTTGCCGAGAGTCGAACCACAGAAGACACACATGCGCATTTCGTCTTTGACCTCCGAAATCCCGGCTATGAAGCACTCAGTCAGTTTGAATCTTCGGCTTTGTCGGCTCTTCGAATTCCTATTGGGATTTCGAATGCAGTTCTTCAGCCAATGCCCTCACCAGCATCCGGTTCTCTGGGTTGGTACGCACACCGATTCGAAAATACCGCTCATCCATCCCTTCGAAGTTTGCGCAAGATCGTATGACAACACAATGCTCAATAATGAGCCTTTGCCAGAGCTCATAACCCTCTCGCGCCTTTGCGATTCTCACAAGCAGGAAATTCGCCTCGCTGGAAAAGACTTCGACCCCGAGAGACCGGATGTTATCCGCCAGCCAGCTGCGCTCCCGTTTATTGGTGTCGCGAGCCGCGGCCATCGAGGCGCCATCTGCCAGTGCCAGCCGCGCCGCCTCCGCTGCAATGGAGTCCACGGGCCAGGCCGGGATGCAAGATTCCATTGCGGCTCGTACCTCCGGATGAGCGACCGCATAGGCCACGCGCAGACCGGGCATTGCGAAAAACTTCGTCAACGTGCGCAGGACGACCAAGCCGCGCAATTTCGCGGCCGTCCGAGACAGGCTCTCTTCAGGCGCATAGTCAATAAATGCCTCATCGACGATGGTCGTAACGCCCAAGGCGAATGCTGCTTCGCATAGTTGCAGTAATTCTGTTCCGTTTACTAGCCGTCCAGACGGGCTTTGCGGATTTGCAACCAAAACGGCCCGCGCATTTGTGGCCTTTAGCTCCGAGATGACCGACCCCGCGTCGATCGCAAACTCTTCCTCGTCCCCGTACTTCAGGACGCAGCACTCTGTGCCGCACGCACGGAGAACTCTTCGGTATTCAGTGAATGAGGGAACCGGGACGAGACACTTGCGCAGGCCAAGTCCGCGAAGCGCAGCGTCCAACAGCGGCATGACGCCGTTGCCGATGGCGATCGCAGACGGATCGACCTGAGCATACTCGGCAAGTGCCTGTTTCAAGGCTGTGTAGTTTATGTCCGGATAGGCGGTCAGGATCGTTCGTGTTCGCATTTGGTCACACAGCACATTTACGACAGCGTCTGGCGGGGGCAGAGGATTCACACTGGCGCTGAAATCGATCAGCGATGTCTCCGGAATACCGAATTCCGCGGCCAACTCGCGGAGTTGCCCTCCGTGTCTCGGAATGAAGTCGTTAGGCATTTTTCTTCCTCAGCGTGAGGAACAACGCCCCTCCAAATCCAAGAACAGAAGCCAGCGCCACCGCTTTCCAGGCACATCTTGCGGCGCTCCGGTTTGCTCGTGGAAACTCCTCACCAAGATGGGAGGACTCCGCCACTTCGCCTCCGTATCGGTTCGTGCCTCCAAGTCGCACTCCTAGTAAACCGGCCATTGCTGCCTCAACTTGCCCAGCGTTCGGACTGGCGTGCTTACTCCCATCGCGGAACCACATCCTTAAGCCGCGAATTCCGTTTGTACCGGGAACACATACGGCCACAAGGCACAGTAGGAGCGCCGAGATTCGCGCCGGGATGTAGTTCGCGATGTCGTCCACGCGGGCGGCGGCCCTGCCGAAGTAGAGATGGGCTTCGTCTTTATGTCCAATCATCGAATCGAGCGTATTAACCGCCTTGTAGCCCATAGCCAGTGGCACCCCTCCGACTGCAAGATAAAAAAGCGGCGCCACGATGCCGTCCGACAAGCTCTCGGCAAGTGTCTCAACCAGGGCTCTACAGACTTCGGCTTCATCGAGCGCGTTTGTATCACGGCCGACTATACGCGCGAGACGCAGACGTGCTTGCACAATGTCTCCCGTCTCCAGGGCCCGCATCACGTTCGCCGACTCGTCGAGCAGGTTGCGAGCCGCCAGGCAGGTCGATGCTAGCCAGATTTCCGTAGCTGCCCCGAGGATTGGATGGCGGTGCTGCGTGCGCCTTAATAAGATATGAGCACAGAGGGCAGCTGCGATAGGGACTTCCATCGCGACCACCGCGCCGGCAGCGAGCTCAAAGTGCTTTCCGGAGCCGCATCGGCGAAGTGCCCGCTCAGAAGCGTCAATGCTCCAACCCATTAACCGCACCGGATGGGGCATACCTTCCGGATCGCCGATGCACCAGTCCAAGGCGTACGCCGCTGCAAATCTTTCAGGCGTTATCACGCGAGGTTCCTTTCCACTCGATCCCGATGAAGCGGAAGGCTAATGATCCCGAAGACGGCGCTGAGGTCAAGCGCGCCGCCGAAGGCATCTGCTAGCAGGTTGAGCTGTTGCCGGCGCCGCTTGCTCCATGGAATCAATTCCAATGGAGCAGACATTTGAAGGGCCGCGCGAGATGCACGCAGGAACGTGTGCCGGAAGCCATCCTCATCGAAAATTCCGTGCAAATAAGTACCGAACGTATGCTGATCGTTGGAAACGCCTCCATCGGAAACAGCCTGCGTTCCATTGCTCTGTCGCACAATGGAGGCAAAGGGGATTGATTCGTCCAGATATTCGGTTGTACCCAAGTGAATCTCGTAGCCTTGCACCTCATCGCAATCGGTCGCTTCGCCGAAGAGCGAGCCTCTAGTGAGGGTTCCTCGCGCCGGAACGGTGATCTTGTCCCGCGCCATGATCGTCCGGACAGGCAGCAAGCCGAGCGCAGGCTGCGTTCCCGCGCGTTCCATCCCATGTGGATCCAATATGTCCCTCCCCAGCATCTGGAAGCCTCCACAGATGCCGACTGTTAAGCAGCCCGTCTTCGCATGACGGAGCAATGCCTCATCGAATCCGTGCTCGTGCATCCAGAGCAGATCGTCCGTTGTCTGCTTGCTGCCTGGCAGAATGATGATGTCAGCAAGCGCGATGCCGTCGGGATCGTGAAAATACTTCAAGGCCACGGATGGCTCCGCATCCAGAGCATCGAAATCGGTAAAGTTCGAGATCGAGGGGAAGGCGATTACGCCGATCTGCAGTCCTCGTGAAGGAATCTGCCGCTCCGACCACATCACTTGGTTGCGCTGACCGAATCCCACGCTATCTTCCTCGTCAAGCGATAGGTTCTTGATATACGGAACTACGCCCATGCAGCGTTTCCCAAGCCGTTCTTCCATCATGCAGACCCCAGGGTCCAGCAGCGATCGGTCGCCGCGAAACTTATTGATTACAAATCCACGAATCCGTTCCCGTTCGTCTCTATCGAGCAGTTCGCATGTACCGAGCAACGATGCGAAGACTCCGCCTCGATCGATGTCTCCCACAAGCAGACACTGGGCGTCTGCCAGCTTCGCCATGCGCATGTTGACAATGTCGTTGTCTTTGAGATTGATCTCGGCCGGCGAACCGGCGCCTTCGAGCACCACAATGTCATGCGACGAGGCAAGTTCCCGGTAACTCTCTTCCACGATGGGCAGGAGGGTCGTAACCCGGTGCTTATGGTAGTTGCGCGCATCGATGTTGCCCCATACTTTGCCGCGCACCACAATCTGCGAGGAGCAGTCGCCGCTAGGCTTGATCAGAATTGGATTCATGTGCACGGACGGCATGATTCCCGCGGCTTCGGCCTGGAGCGCTTGGGCGCGGCCAATCTCGAATCCGTCCGGGGTCGCCGCTGAATTCAACGACATATTTTGCGCCTTGAACGGAGCTACTGAGTAGCCAGCCCGCGCGAAGATCCGGCACAGAGCGGCCGTCATAAGAGACTTGCCCACATGAGAGCCGGTCCCCAGCACCATAATGGCCCGGGCCGTCATCTCGCTTGCTCTCCCAGTTGCGTAGGGCGATCAAAGAACTCATCTCGCAAAACGGATGCAAGACTCGCCCGCTCTTCCCACCCAACGCGCTCGAGATCCGGGCGCGGCGCAAACTCTTCCACATAGCCGATGCAGAGATACGCGACCAGCTCCACATGAGGTGGAATTCTTAGCAGATCCTTCATGGCAAGCGGATCGAGGATGCTCACCCATCCGACGCCAATGTCCTCCGCGCGTGCTGCCAGCCACAAATTCTGGATCGCGCACACGACGGAGTAAGCTGGCGTCTCTGGCATTGAGTGCCGCCCTAAAGCATGGCCCTGCTCGCTGTTTGCATCGCATACCACGCACAGGTGCTGCGGGGCCTCCAGTAGCGCCTCCAACTTGAGGCGTGCATAGAGCTCGCGCCGATCGCCCTCGTAGAGCGCTGCGGCAGCCTCTCTGGCCCGCAGGAAGATTTCACGGACCCTGGCGCGCTGCTCCGTGTCCCGGATGACGATAAATCTCCAGGGTTGCATCAGACCCACCGATGGAGCCCGATGTGCGGCAGTCAGGAGTCGAAGCAGGACATCGTTTTCCAGCGGACGCGGAAGATATCCCGAACGCACATCGCGGCGTTCCCGGATTGCACGATAGACCGCGTCCGTTTCCGCCTGCGTAAAGCTGCTCTGGCGATTTGTTACCATGCTCTCGACCATCGCGGACCCGCTTTCTCCTCGTCTCGCAGACGGGAATCCACTCCAGCCTCCAGTTCGATTTGCCGTGCGAACAGCCAGATCAGGTCGGAGAGACGATTGATGTAAGGAAGGGACTGTGGATGAACCGCAGCGCCGCTTTCGATAAGTCGAACGATGCAGCGCTCAGCGCGCCGGCAGACAGTGCGGGCCACTTCAAAGGCTGCAGACTCGGGATGCGCTCCGGGCAGCGACCAATCGGAGAGGATCCCATCCTTCGCCTCGGTAGCGTGAACCATGTTTGTAAGCTTGTCTACATCTTCGGCGGTGAGTTGCGGCGCAGCTTTCTTGCTCTCAGGCGGGGTTGCCAGAGCCGATCCGACGCGGAACAGCGTTTTTTGAATATCGTGTACGGCAGAGCATATCTCTGGATTCCTGCAAATACTTCTCGCGAATCCCAAAGTTGAGTTCAACTCGTCGACCGTTCCATAACTGTCAACTCGCAAATCCGCCTTGGAGACGCGAATACCTCCGGCCAAGCCCGTCTGCCCGCCGTCACCGCGCATAGTCGCAATGCTCATTTTCTCTCCTGTGTCTTAGAAACTGGCTTCTGCCGGCTCGGGTAAATCCCATACTTCCGGTGCCCGAAATTCAAGATGCTGTGAACTCATGCCAGCACCTTCCCGGGACGTGCTGGGTTAATCGCAATGACGGTAGCTCCGTAGTGCGCAGTACTTGCCCAGGCTTCTGCTTCGGCGAAACCGAAGAACTTTGTGAGTGCGTAGCGCATGACGCCACGGTGCGTCACGACTGCTATTGTTATGACCGCTGTTTCGCGGAGTAAGGTCGCGATCGCTGTATCTACCCGCTCTGTGAAGGGCATATAGCCTTCCCCATCAGGGGCGCTACGCCATGGGAATTCCCGGAGCCACAGGTCTGCCTCCTCCGGGAATCGAAGTTCAATCTCCTGCCACGCAAGACCCTCCCATTGGCCGAAATGGATCTCCCGAAGTCCCGTCAGATAGTTGACTGCGATTCCGGTGCGCTGCGAGATGGCTGCTGCGGTTTGCGATGCGCGACGCAGATCACTTGAATGGATGCATGATATGTCTAACTTTGAAACCTCTTCCGCAACACAGATCGCCTGGTGCTCCCCGGCCGCGTTAAGCGCGGGGTCGCTGTGGCCGCAGAATCTGCCGGCCATGTCTGTCTCGGCATGTCGAATCAAAACGATGGTCATCGGTGCCAGACCCCGCAGAGGTAGACTGCAACCAGCGTTAGCTGGCTGGTTGTGCCGAAACAGTCGCCCGTGATTCCACCAATCCGGTGCTTGTAATACAGGCCGCTGAGAAGCATCACAATCAATGCAGCGGTAATCGGTTTGGCGGCAGACATTCGCAATAGATAGCCGACAACCCCAAACGAAAACAGGGTTCCTGCGATCAGCGAGAAGCTAGAGATTTTTCCGGCAATTCGGGCTCCTTGACTCTCATTCTCCCGAGCCCCACGAAGTGCGAAGCCGAGCGGAAGCATGGTCCACCGGCAGAGAACTTCCGCGGAGATCACATATTGAATAAAGCTTGCGGACGGCAGATACGCGAGAAGCAGAATGCGCCCGGCAACGGAGAAGACGATCGCTGCGGCGCCATAGCACCCGATGCAGCTGTCCTTCATAATGTCGAGAATCTGTTCCTTGTTCCATCCCGCGCCAAAAGCATCGGCTGCATCGGCAAGGCCATCTTCATGGAGTCCCCCGGTTACCAGCGTCGAGAAAAGCACGATCAGGAACGCAATGATCGCGGCGGGAAGATGCGGCGAGAGTAAAAGGTAGATGCCCGCATCACCTGCGCCCACCGCGAGGCCCACCAGGGGGAAGAACTTCGCAGCACGAACGAGTGCATCCGGCTTGTGGGTAAGGCGGACGAGCGGCAGCCGGGTCAGGAACTGGAATGCCGCGAGAATGTCCTGAAAGATTCTGCTCATTTGCTCACCCTGCTGACTCCGGCCGACGAAAATGTCGCCATCTCGGCGAATATTCGAACAGACGATTCGATCAGCGGCATAGCCAGAACAGCGCCCGTGCCTTCGCCCAGCCGCATCCCCAGGTTGAGGATCGGCGAAAGTCCGATATGTTTGAGCAGATGACGGTGCCCAGGCTCTTCCGAGCAATGTCCGGCAAGGAGATAGTCCTTTACTTCAGGCGCAATATTGAAGGCCAGCGCTGCCGCAGCCGTCGAAATGAACCCATCGCAAACCACGGCCATCCGGCGGGCCGCTGCCGAGAGAATGAAGCCGGTCATGGCCGCGATCTCCAGTCCCCCTACGCAGCGCAAAATCTCCAGAGGCTCGGGACTCTCCGTCGCGCCATCGAAGTGCTCTTTCAACGATCGTCTGACGATGTTCAGCTTGCGGTTCCTCCCGGCCACATCGAGCCCCGCGCCACGGCCAGTCACTTCACCGAGGGGCAACCTCGTCACCAGGGATGCAATCGCGCTGGCGGAGGTCGTGTTGCCTATGCCCATTTCCCCGACCGCAACCAGATGCTGACCCTTCTCGCCGGCCCTTGAAGCCATGCGAATGCCGACTTCGATGGCGGCGGCAAGCTCCTCGCGCGAAAGTGCCGGTTCGCGGCGCATGTTCCGGCTGCCGCGGCGAACCTTCGCTCGTTCAAGTCCCGGCGCATCTTCAAATTCCGCGTCGACGCCCACATCGACAACCGTAAGTTCAGCGCCGTTCAATTTTGCAAGGACATTGATCGCGGCGCCGCCATTGAGAAAATTGCGCACCATTTGTGCCGTTACCTCTCGCGGGTATGCGCTTACTCCTTCCGCGGTTACGCCGTGATCGGCGGCAAACACATAAGCGCCGCGCCGCAAGGGTAGCGGGATATTTCCGGAAAAAATCGAAAACATCTGAGCGGCCAGTGCCTCCAGCCGGCCCAGACTGCCAATCGGTTTGGTCAAATTGTTGAGCCGATTCCGGGCCTCGGCGCCATATCGCTCATCGCAGCGCTTGATGCTTGCGACAACATCGGCGAGGGAAGCGGGAAGTGTCTGCTTCATAGGGCTCGCTCCATTCGGTTCCGCATGCGTTCCAGCAACCGCGGCCGGTGCCGGGGAGGGCAATGGAAGGCCGTCTCGATGAATTCGGGCCGCAATATGTCTTCAGGTGAACCCCGTTCCATCGGCTCATCCGGGCTCATGAGCCACACGGAAGAGAAAGTTCCCTCGATAAGCGCCAGATCGTGCATCGACGCAGCAATTGCAATTCGCTCGCTGCGCAACGAGTCGATCAAGTCGATCATCTCGAACTGGCGTCCGATATCGAGGTGCTGCATCGGCTCGTCCAGGAGAAGCAACTGAGGCTCTTGTGCAAGGCCGAGTGCGATTTTTACGCGCTGGCGTTCGCCGCCGCTGAGCTGGTTGAAAACTCGCGCACGTAATTGCCAGGTGTCGGTCAGTTCCATGGCTCTTCGCACAGCCTCATAGTCCGAAGTGCTCAATCCACTGAACATCTTCAGAAAGGGCGTGCGTCCCTGCTCCACGAACTGTTGGACCGTGAACGAAAATGGCACCTCAACGTTCTGCGGCACGAAGGCTACTGATCTCGCAATTTCGCGCTGATTCAGCGAATCGAGAGATCTCGACTTCAGGGTCACCGTTCCGCAGGCTGGAGTGAGCGTCCCGGTGGCCAGACGCAACAAGGTCGTCTTACCCGCTCCGTTTGGACCGACAACAGCGATGCATTCGTTCTCGAAGATCGTCGCATCCAGATCGCGGATGACGTTTCTGTGCTCGTAGGCGAAGCTGACGTGCAGGAACTCGACCAGCGGCATCATGACATCACCTCCTGCTTCGTCTTTCGCAGCAGATACAGAAAAAACGGCCCGCCGATAAAGGCAGTCAACACGCCTACCGGCAACTCCGCCGGCGCGATTGCGGTGCGCGCTACGGTATCCGCCACCAGCAGAAAGAGGGCGCCGGCCAGCGCCGTTGCCGGCAGCAGTCGCACGTGGTCCGGTCCGAGCACCATGCGCAGCATGTGCGGAACGATGAGCCCAGCGAAGCTGATGAGCCCGCCCAAAGACACCGCCGCAGCCGTCAGGATCGATCCAATCAAAATGACAGCAATGCGAATCTGCTGCACTGAGAGGCCAAGATGAGTGGCATACTCCTCGCCCAGAGCCAATGTGTTGAGGTTTCGGGCCAGGGGCACCGAACCTGCAAGCCCGATGGCAAGCATGACCGCTACGATGGCCAACTGCGGCCAGGTCGGTTGCGTAATGGTTCCGTGCAGCCATGAGGCCAGCACGCGCATGCCGGTCCCGAAGTCGCGGTCGAGCACTTCCAGAAAATAGGACGAATAGCTCAGCATGGTGCTCACCGCGAAACCTGCCAACAGCAGCGCCACAACCGGCGTACGGCCGTCCACGCGCGCCAGCCAATACACAAGCGTGATCGAACCAAGGGCACCTGCGAAAGCCAGCAGCGCCGTTGTGCTGAACCCCATCACAGAAAGCGGGGGCAGAAGAAACACACCAATCGACGCTCCACAGACGGCTCCGCCCGAGGATCCGATAATGTATGGGTCGGCAAGAGGGTTGCGGAAGAGTCCTTGAAACAACAGGCCGGATACAGAAAGAGCGCTACCGACGAGAAGAGCCGCAAATATCCGGGGCAGCCGGAGGGTGAGCAAAATGATGCGCTGATCGGTGGAGAACGATTCACCGCCGATCACGCTGCCCATCAATTGCCATACCGGTACATGCACGGCGCCTACCCCAGCGGCAATAAGTACAGCAAGGACGAGCGCGGCAACGAGCACCGCGAGCAGCCAGCGATGGCGATGCTCCAGCACGCCGTCATGAGGCGAGTCCACGCACGCTTCGGTCACTTCCCAAGCCACGATTCACCTCCGAGCGAGAACTTCATCCCAAGCCGGAACATAAATGGAAGCGAGGGATAACCGAACGCCTCGCTGTAGTGCTCACACAGCAGGTTCTGGAAACTGCCTTCCACGGCGACATACCTGTTTGCCTGGTAGCTGGAGGTCAGATCCAACCGCTGATAAGCACCATCCAGGTTCCGATTGGGCAACAGCAGCGAATTGCCACCATTGGAATCGGTAAGATAATCGCTGTCGTCGCGGCTTCCCACGAGAGTACCGCGAAGGCTTGCAAAGAGACGGCTGTGGCGATAATCAGCCTCGAAATAGCCTGTGTGCGGAGGAATGCGGAACGGGCGCGCCCCGATCAGCGGGGAATATATCCCGATGGGAACAGTCGGAAAATTCGGATTTAAACTTGGCCCGATCGCGTCACTCGTAAACGAACGCTGAATCTGGGCATCGACGTAGGTATATCCAGACCGGGCGAAAATATCCCGTGTGACCTGGTATTCGATCTCTGTTTCGACCCCCTGAGCACGATACGCTTGCGAATTCACCGTAGCCCCGTACGCCGCGGCGTTCGCGATGGCGCTGGGCACACCAAGATCGATAAGACCCTGTTGCGGGATATATTCGATGCCGTTCGTGAACTCGTTGTGAAAGAGCGTCAGGCTGACAAGGCTGCGGCCATTGAGCAGCAATTGATCCACACCACCGTCGTACGTTCTTGAATTCTCGGGACCGATGGCGGCTACATGGTATTGCGAGATGAGCTGGCTTCCGCCGGGCAAGCCTACGAGCAATGCGTAGAGCGAATCGAGCTGATCGAAGACCGCCGGCTCCTTGATTCCTTCACCGAAGCTGGCGCGGAGCTTAGTGCCGCTTAATAGTCTTCCTGCGCCTCCACGCACCACTTGCCAAGCGAGCGAGGCGCGCGGAGTGCCGGCAAGCCCGAAGAGACCGTTGTCTTCGATCCCGCCGCCCAGCGTATAGAACAGGCGGTTGTGTATGTCACCCTGAAGCTGAACCGTGTAGCTATAGTTGCCTCGCTCGATTGAACTCGCTGGGCCGCCCGAGTATCCGCGCTCGTCTTCGTAACGAAATGCTACCAACCCGAGGATATGCGGATTAAAGCGGTAATCCGACTGCGCGTAAACAAAGTCCTTGTCCGTGGAGCCTGGATACGTGTACGGGTAGGGCGGCCCATCATTAGACTCCAGCGCCTGACCGCTGACCGTGTATCCGTTCGCTCCCTGAATTGTGACCGGAGCCCCGAGCGTGTAGCCGGATTGTGGCGTCCCAGCCGGGGCAAATTCGGTGTACTGCGATCGCAACCGCAGCCCGCCGTACCGTAACAGGTTATGCCAGTTCGGTGTAGCCCTGTCTTCCCAGGTTACGCCGAAGTAGGCGTCTTCATTTGCTTGTTCGGCCTCGCTTGGAATCCCAAAGAGTTGAATTGCGCCTGGCTGTCCGGACGCCACTTGGTCAAAGTGGATCGTTGCGCGCAGGCTGGACGCAGATGAAGTATCCCACCCGTAGTTTCCGGTAAACGTGCCGTTATGGTATTCGTCGTCCGGAATCGAGTTGCTGCTGTCGAAACGCGAGTAGTCCGAGAAATAGTCGAACCTTTTAATCTTGCCCCCGGCCGATCCCTCCTGATGGTAGGTGCCGAAGTTCCCTCCGTCGACCAGGTAGGTCAGCAAGGGAAGCGGTGTACTTCCTCTCGCCGTCGTAAAACTGATCACGCCGGATAGCGCATCCGATCCGTAGAGAACGCTGTTGGGCCCGCGAAGAACTTCCACCTGGCCAATTGCGGCGCTTGCGATGTTGGCGAACTCCACCGCTCCTCCGATGTCGTTCATCGGAATCCCATCGATCAGCACCTTATTCGCATCGCTGCCGCCGCCGCGAATGAAAACGGAAGTCGTTCCTCCCGCCTGCCCCGTCTGCGTGACATCAAGCCCGGGTACAAATCGCAACCCCTCCTGAATGTCGCGCGTGCCCTGGTAGTCATCCGCAGTCAACACGGTCACTGCTGCGCCTAGCTGCGCTTGTGGCGTGGGAGAGCCCGTGGAGGTAACCGTAATTTGCTCGGAAAGAGATGCAATCGGTAGAACAATATCGATAGTCAGATCACGACCATCGCGTATTGTATCGATCGATTTTTCCATGGTGCTGAAACCGGAAGCCGACACACGCAGCCTTGAGCCTGGGCCTGACTTCCGAGCTATGATGAACTCGCCGTTTGAATCGGTGGCCACGGATGCGACTGGAACTCCGTGTTCAAGTAGCTCTACCTTAGCGTTTGGGATGACTGCGCCAGACGAATCGGCGACCGTGCCACGCAGGCTGGGCCCGGGTGCGGCCAGGGCAATGGTGGTGAAGGCAAAGATGAGACTGCTCGTCCATCTCAGGAAACGTAGGTGCGAAGTTCGGAACATGGTTTTCCCCTCGGAAGTTCCAACAGGACCGGTCTCCTGACTCGCGCCTCAACAGCGAACGGCTGCCTTCCCGGAATCTTCCCCAGTGGCAAACAAGCCGCGCCTCTTCGCTTACAGTTACGGGGTAGTGGCGGATTCGCACCGCGCTTCCCGATCATCCCGCTGTCATGCAGTTATGGTTCGAGATGGTGTTCCCATCTCAAGGATGAAATTGCTTCGCTAGCTCCTCCAATGCATCGAATGCAACCGGACTGGGAAGATCGATCCGGTCGTCCACGTAATAAACTCGGTTGTTCTTCACCGCCGGCAGGTTGGCCCAGCCGGGTTGCTCTCGAATCTTTTCCATCGACATCCTCGATCCCTTTATCAGCAGCAATGCTTCGGGTGCCCTTGCCAACACAATTTCGAGACTCACCTGCGGCCACTCCTGTGGCAGATCGCTGGTGATCGAATGTCCACCAGCGATTTCAATCAAGTCCGTGATGAAGGCGTGTTGGCCAATGCTAATAATCGGGTTGTACCCCACCGGCATCAGGACGCTCACAACAGGTTCACCGCTAACCTGAAGCCGCACCGCGGCTTCGCGTCTGCGCAAGCTGTCAACCAACACCCTCGCAGCTTCTTCCCGGTTCAGTGCTTTTCCCAGGCTCACAATTGACTGATAAATTCCTTCCACTCCGTGCGGCGCGATCACGAATACCGGGATGCCCAGTCGTTGTAGAGCCTCCACCGTCTCCGGACGGCTCATCTCGCCGCTCTCCAACACGAGGTCTGGATGCAATGAAAGGATTGTTTCGATCGAGGGCGACTCAATCGATCCTACGCTGGGCTTGCTTCGCGCCTCAGCCGGATACCTTGTGTAGTCCGTCACCGCGATCACATCATCTCCGGCGCCGAGTGCGTACACGTCGTCCACAACACTGGGCATCAAACACACCAGCCGATGAGGATGATCCGGAATTACGACAACTCTTCCCAGCTCGTCTGTAACTGTCCGCGCGCACCATGCGGGCAGCGCAACGCAGAAGATAAGCAACCCGCAGAATTGCTTCATACCTCGACCTCCACGTTCTGAGCTCGCCGCGCAGCCGTAACCAGCGATCTGGCTAGTATGGGATTCGCTCGAAAATGAAGATGCACATAGCTGGCCAGCACATTCTTGAATTGGTATCCCTCCAGTTCCTCGCATCCGGAGAGTGAGTATTTCAGGTGGTAGGCAGTACGCATTGCGCTGCCCGCTCGCAACCGCGAGTAGTGAAAGCTGTGCCCACGCACCTTCGTCCCTTTCGCGCCGAGCAGGCAGTCCTCGATGAATTCCGCTTCCACGTAGCCGAAGCTCACCAACCGTGGAGTCAATTCGAACTCCATCGGTAGCAGCCCAGTCATTGTGTAGCTGTGTCCATCAAGTGTGGTAAGCGACTTTCCCAGGTAGATCATGCCGCCGCACTCTGCATACACTGGCTTGCCAGCCCCCACCAATGCACGAATTCCGTCGCACATCGAGGCATTGCGGCTCAATGCATCCGCGTGCAGCTCAGGGTATCCGCCTCCCAGATAAAGTCCGTCGAGATTCGCTGGAAGCTCCGCATCGGACTGTGGACTGAAAGGTACGATCTCCGCACCGTTCTCCCGAAGCAGATCGAAATTGTCCTCGTAATAAAACGAGAACGCCTTGTCCCGCGCAACACCAATACGTGCCCGGGTCTGCCCAGAGAACAACGCTGGGACGTCTTGTCTCCTTTCCACCGCATTTTGCCAAGTGAGACCGAGCAATGGCGCCAAGTCCAGGAACTGCCGTGCCGCTTGCGCAAATGCGTCGAGGCGATTTTCTGTAGAAGTCGTCTCTTCCGTCGTATGCAGCCCCAGGTGTCTCTCTGGAATCGCAAGCGTCGGGTCGGTCGGCAGGTGACCTAGTAGTGGAGTTTTTGTAATCGAGCGGATCGCCGTCTCAAGCAAGCGATAGTGCCGGTCGCTCCCAACGCGGTTCAGCACAATGCCTGCAAAGCGCACCTGGGGATCGAAGTTCTCGAAACCCTTGACCACTGCCGCAATGCTGCGTGCGCTCTTCCCTGCGTCCAGCACCAACACGACCGGCAAGCCCAGCAGCTTTGCGATCTGCGCCGCGCTTCCGTCTTCGCCGCCGCCGGCAACGCCGTCGTACAGCCCCATCATCCCTTCGACGATCGCGGCGTCGACATCGCGGCTCGCATATACGAAGATTTCGCGGTTTGCCGAGCCCTCGAGCATCCACGTGTCCAGATTGCGCGAGGGCCGTCCGCATATCGTGCTATAGTGTCCCGTATCCAGGAAGTCCGGTCCGCACTTGAACGGCTGCACGCGACAGCCGCGCTCTCGCAATGCCGCCATTAATGCCAGCGCAACCGTGGTCTTTCCCACGCCGCTCGCGGTTCCCGCCACCATGAAGGCGATCATGGCCGCGCTCCGATCGTTCCCTTGAGCGCCAAGGGAAGTCCAGCCACCAGCAGCACCACATTGTCGGCAATCGCCGCCACTCGTTGGTTCAGTTCGCCCAGCGCATCACGAAATTTGCGTCCTGCTGGATAAGGCGGCACCACTCCGCTGCCAACTTCGTTAGAAACGAGCACTACCGAAACAGTCGGCGCATGCAATGCCCCTAGAAAATCCTCAATGCGTCGATACATGCAGGCTGGATCGGCCTCCGCTGTCTCCTGAAGATTCGCGACAAAAACGGTCAGGCAATCGACCAGCATCACGTCAAACGCCGACGCGTGCTCGGCAATCACTTGTCCGAGTTCCAATGGTTCCTCAAATGTCCGCCAATGGCTCGGGCGCTCCTCGCGATGGCGGCGGACCTTCTCCGCCATCTCCGCATCGAGAGGCTGTGCCGTCGCTACATATGCCACGCGCGCAGCCTTTGCTGCGCATTCCTGCGCCCAGCGGCTCTTGCCACTGCGAACGCCGCCGAGCACGAGCGTAACCGTCTTGCGGTTCGTCTCCTGCATGCATTCCTCTGACCGCGGAGTAAGACTCCACAGGGACAGCGGGATCAAAGAATAGGCAGCTTTCTCGTGGCCGGTGTGGTCGTGACCGGCAGGGGAACGCTCTCCAACTCTCCCATCGAAGCTGGATCAAGCCCAGATTGGCATCTGGCCGGTCTCCTGACTCACGCGTCAACGAATCTGAACGACCTTCCCGAGGAAACCCTCAGTGGACGGAGCAAGCTCCATGCTCAGTTCTCAGCGCTTACAGTTACGGGGTAGTGGCGGATTTGCACCGCGCTTCCCGACACCAGATGCTCCGTCTTATACCTGTTCGCAGGTTGCAGAGTCAAGCAAGGCGCATAGACCTCCATCCGGAAGAGATTCGAGATCTCTCCGGAGCGCCATCCTCAGCCTTCCGTAATCCTCCTGAATGCTTCTTGGCCCCTCATCAAGAAGAGACTGTTCTTCGCTCGACTGCATAGGATCTGTGTCTTTAGGAAGTAGCAGAGCCGGAAAGGGGCTTCGAACCGAAAATCGCGCCGGTGGACAGAGGTCGAGTGGACGGAGGACCCGGGTGCGATAAGGGTTCGATAACCGGTTCCCAGGGTGTCCCAGGGCGCCTAAGGTAGCCATCCGCTGCGTCTGGTTTCAATGAGTTACGCGTTTCCGCTTTGCTGTCACGGCAGAGGTCGGCCGAATTACTCCCGGAAAACGCCGATGTCGTCGGGAGGGATTCTTGATTAACCATAATCTCGATCGCAAACGCTGGCCACTGTGGCGCCTGATTGATGGAGGAAGCTTTCCCACCGGCGTTGCGGTCAAATGATAACCTCCGCTAGAGATGAGTCCCACACGGGAATTAACTGTGCCTTCAACCGGCGCGTTCTGCCCGGTGATCTCGAATTGATTCGATAGCGTGGTCAAGCTGGCTGTCCGTCCCCGCTCGCCGTTCGCGCCAATTGAACTCGATCAGCTCGTCCGGTTCCATCGGCGTTCCTTCCAGCACCAACCCGTTCCATGTGTAGTACGCTCCCGTGGGCATCGCCAATCGGAAGCCATTGCCGACTTTCACAGAATTTGCCGAAAGGAGGCGACCGGCCGTTTTCTCTCCAACGATGGTGGCGAGTTGGTTCTCTCGTGCAAACGCCACAATCATTTCCGCGGCGCTTGCGGTGTGGCGATTCACCAGGAGAACGACCCTCCCATGAAATGGTTTCTCGCCCAATCCCTCGGTTTGAAGAACAATGGGCTTTTTTGCCATCATCGCCGGTCCAAACTGAAAGGCAAGCCGCCAGAGTGTTTTGGTTGACGCAGGTATTCGCGAAAATCGGTGAAATCCCCGCTTTTCCGTTTCGAGATTTCGCGTGACACGGCGCCTGTCGAGCGCAAATCCAACCGGGATTTTGCCTGGAGTGAGCAAGCTCATCACTCGAAGCGCACCGATCCCTCCGCCGGTGTTGCCACGCAAGTCGATGATCAGGTGATCAACCGAGCCTAGCCTTTCGACGGCAAGGGAGATTTCATTTGCGACTTTAACCCCAATCATGCCCGGGAACATTGCAATCTTGAGGTAGCCCAGCCCATTTCCTAGTTGCCGCGCCTCGACGAGCGTGGGCTCGATAAAGTGGAGCTTCTTCCCCTTGGGCCGTGCAACTTCGACGGAAACAGTGCGTCGCTGGTCGCTTTTGTCTACAAGTTCCACACTTATTTGCTTGCCCATAGCGAATACCGGATGTTCGGGTGGAGTAATCTCCTGGCCATCGACACTGAGAAGGATGTCGCCAGGTTCAATGCCGGCGATCGCTGCTGCTCCTCCTGAGTGGACATCCTGAAATATCCAGCGCTTTCCGTAAGGAGTTTCGTCCGCAAGATAGGTTGCGCTGAGCGCGGCGCGGCTAGACGCTCTGCGGGCACTGCTATGAAAAAAGCCCAAATGGGAGGTGTGCAGCTCCGCCAACAAATCGCTCATCGCCTTCTCAAAGGCGTCGGCAGAGTCTACGTTCTCGATCAAAGGCCGGTGGCGCTCCACGGCGGATTGCCAATCGCCATTCAGTTTTTCAGGCGAATAGAACCGCCTCCGCAGAGCGGCAAGGACGTTTTCGAGGATTGCACGGCGGTCACGCGGTGAAAGTTGAACAGGCAATGATGAGCTCGCAGCCGGTTTCAATGTCATCGGGTGCTCCTGGACGAATTTGTCGATTTTGTGTCGCTAAAGAGGCTGCCGCTCGGTTCGCCGTCGAGTTGAAAGCCGGCCCAATAGTACGGCGGCGCGCCCGCTTTGAGCATTTCGAGTTGCGCTTGCCTGAGCGCCTCTGCCTTTCTCTCGTGACGGCCGAGGTGCTCGTAGAAGTTGGCCATCAGTTGGGCGGTCGCATGATCTTCAACTTCCCAAAGCGTTGACACCACGCTCTGCGCGCCCGCCTCAATGAATGCATTCACGATGTTCTCCACGCCCTCCTCACCAACTGGCCCTACGCCTGTGTCACAAGCCGACAACGTCACGAGGTCGGCATTGAGACGGAGGTTTCTGATCTCGCGCACCTTGAGAAGGCCGTCGGTTTTGGCCGGATTCTCTGGCGCAAAAACGAGCGCGGAACGATCTGATATCTCGGGATCGACATAACCGTGAAGAGCCAAGTGAATAACGACGTATTGGCTCAGCGGAAGCTGCTTGAAGTTTGTCTCCGTCGCTCTCGCGCCCAGAAGAATGGTGCTGGGCTTCGGGAGGTCGGTTGCAATGTTCTCGACCTCGTGCTGGCTCTCGGGCAGGGCGACCAGTTGGCTGCGTTCGGGTCCAGAGATGGCCCGACGAACCCTGGCGAGGAGTGTGGTCGGCGGCGCCTTAGATATCCACGCCGCTACTCCGACATATGGATGATCGTCTCGAATCACCTGATCGGATCGATGCCGGAGCATGTTGAGCACGGTTCCCGACGGCACGACTGTGACGAGATGGGAGGTCAGAACGTACTGCCCACCATTGATCAAAGCAGAGAATGGCAGAAGGTGGAGCTTGCCATCTGGCACCACGATCAATTCGCGCTTGTCTTTGAGTTCTGGGATTCCGCCAAGAAGTCCGTCGTATAGCCGTTGCCCCAGAGAAGGGTCGGTCTTCTCTTGCTTCAGAGTGGAGCGATACTGCGTCGCTTCCTGCTCCAGCAGGTCTCTTGGCGGGAGAGTGTACCGGTGGACTGAATTGCGTGTCACGGCGAGTGCGTACGAGTTTGGATCATTCAGCACATACTCGACGAGTAGCTCAGTCGCACTGAGGTCGTGCTGAAGTTCTCCCAGTGCGACGGGCGCTGGCGGTGGATCATTCGACGATGGCTCTGTGCCGAGCTGCTGTTCGGTGCTGTAGATCAATTCGAGAATGTGCGTTCTGGTGCCCGAATCGTCTGTATTCAGCAACTGGATATTCAGCTTGGTGAGGTTCTGTTCGGCGGCATCGGGTTCATGCGGCGGAATGACCTCGTGATGAGAAAGGCCTTGAGCTTCAACTCGGCCGCGCGCCCGCTCAATTGTTCGGAAGGCGTTCTCGGTGCGGCCCTGGTCGCTTAAGGAAACAAAGTATCCCGCGTAAACGACGCTGAGATCATTCAGAAGTTGGCGCTCTACGGTCGGCGTGGGAACTTTACTGAGGAACACATCTAAGAGGTCCGCGCTTTTCTCATACAGTTCGTTCGATGCTTTTGTGTTTCCAAGGCGAGCCATGATTTCGGCCTTGATTCCGAGATTCCGCGGCACGAAGTATAGTTCCTCGGGGATGTTCTCATTTGCCGCGATCGCTTCATTGACAGCGGCGAGCGCCGGTTGCAGTTCCCCTTGGTGGAGATAGGCCTCGGCAAGTGATCCGTCCACTTGGGTCAATCCCCGCCAATACGAAAGCTGCCTTGCAAACTCGGCGGCCTGCGAAAAGTCAGATATAGCCTGATCCCATTGACCCATGCGTTCGTAGACGCCAGCTCTGGTCTGGTAAAGTTCGTAGAGATGTCCACCAAGATGGTGGGCAGAGACCTTGCGCAACTCTTCTGCAGCAAGTGCTAACGCGTCGTTGTTGTCTCCGAGGCCGCTCAGTGCATCAATCTTTGCGTTGACGGCGATCGTGGGATACGCCGCCCCGCGAGTCTTTCCGGCAACTTTGATCGCCTCATTTAACGGTCCCAGAGCCTCTTGGTACTTGTGCAATTCCACCAGGCCCGCGCCGTAAAGGCTCGCGTATCGAATGTGTGCACCCGGATCGGCGACTTTGGCGACCGTCCATGCTTTCACCACATTCTTTTTCGCGGTTGCGATGTCGCCAAGCAGGAACGCTGCGACACCCTGTTCTCCCATCGCGCGTGCTGCCAGCAGGTAATGATGCTGCCGGTTCGCCAATGCCTCTACCTCGTCCCAAGTCTGGCGCGCCATTCCAGAGTCGTAGTTCACTTCGAGCATCCCAAGAATGGTCAGGATGCGAAGGCGGGTTTCCGGATCCTTCGCTTCCGGGAGATCCAAATCCTTTCGAAGCAAAGCAATTTGGCTTGGGATGGAGGCAGAGGATTCGCTGTGAGCCGGCATTTGGCTCACACGCGCGTAGAGGGCCTTTGAGAGCTCATGCCTTTGAATGAATTTCTGCTCGGCCTGTCGGTAGAGAGGCTCTGCCTCAATCCAGCTGTTGAGCCACGACATATCGTCGGCTCGCTGCAGCAACGCCTCTGGAGCGTAAAACCTCGACTGCCGGAAAACTTGATACCCGACAACACTCAGCAGGACGACCAGCAGCAAACCGCTAGCAATGCGAAGGGTAGGGGAAGCCGCGATTCGCATAGCGGTTCGTTCACCTGACATCAATCTTGCCAGAATCGAGTCCGGAGATCAACGCCGCCCAAACTCCAGACCTATAATCAGGCACGGGTGCTCTAATTCTCGCTCACGCTGACATGGTTACTGCGATCACACAAAGACCAGATCGAAGATTCAAGGCGGGTTCAGTGAAGTTAGGTGATTTGAAGCTGATAGCGGTCTTTGAACACTTGCCTCTCCCAATCGCTGAACTGCGACGGATTCTCGACGAACTCCAACCACGCTCGGTTCAATAGGCCAATCAGATCCTCCTCGCTCTCTTGCCAGGCAACAGCATTGGCTTCCTCAGAAGTGCATTCGCGAGGTGACACTTCGACCAGCATATCGTCCAACGTCTTCACCAAGGCTGTCTTCAATGAATCGGTATAAAAGCCGTGGTAGTCTTCGGTGACACGCAGCAGTTCCGCCGTCTGTTGCCATTGCCCAAAAACGACTTCGGCGGCATGACGGTACCCTCGCTGCCGCGCTCGATCAACCAAGATCTGAATCCTCAACCAAGACACCGGGTGCGTGCTTCCGTTGAGATTTGACGGTTGACGGTAAAAGTCAGCAGTTTGATATTTTGCGATATAGTTGGAAAACGTCTGCAAGAAGCACGGTCCACCGATTGCCAATCCAACCGCATCGCAGAAGAATTCCTGAGTCCAGCTATACCATGCTTCCACGATAGACTGTCGTATCCTCATCTGGGTTAGAGAATACTGATCATTTCGCTGAGACCCTGGCAAAAGCGACCCCTCAACCGTTTGTTGAAAGTCTCCAACTAGATCATCCAACTCTCGCCTGTGACATTGGTAAAGTAGATGACCGAATTCGTGAAAAAAGAGAGGCTGAAATAGAAGCGTTCGTTGCTCTAAGCACGGAAAGAAGTAGAAAGGTATTAGCTGAATTGACGGGATGATTGAAATATCGTCATCGGCAAAGACCGGGGGAAAGCGCTTTGTATCCGGATGCTGATTGTGCAGCCAAAAGAGTGTCTTCAAACAGACCCTATCCCACTCTGATGCCCGATGCAATGGTCGCAAGAAGCGGAATTTGTAGAGTCGGGTCCACTGGATCAACGTCGAGGTTTCGCTGAGAATATCAGGCAAAAGATTCTCTTGACCGACGCTCAGGTTAAGAAGATTTTTCTCGATCTTCTGGAGAAGATTCGCAGCATTCTTGAGAAGTGCAGAGCGGTAGGGTTCGAGGTCGGATACGATCTTCGCATCAGCCGACAGGCGGACTATGGCCGCGACATCCGCACGGAGGGCTTCATTTCTTCTTTTGAGTTCGTCACGCATCTCTTAGACTTCGTTGAAAATGACGGCAGCATCCGCCTGACTATGTTGTTCCAATGCGGCTCGAAGATGCGCCAGTCGTTCAATCAATACCCCGTCATCGACGATTTCCTCGCTGCCAAGCATGGTTTCGAGTTCCTTAAGTTCGCTGAGATCGTACGCTATAGCGCCTGAGCTTTGCGACCTATCAGAAAGAAACTGCCTGGCGAGGCTGCTCATGCGAGGGTCGGCTCCAAAAGCAATGCGGTCCTCCGATTCTTGAGCCCGAGTTGCAAGACCGCTCAAGGTGGAGACAAATCCTTTCACCAGTGAGCGGGCGTCCTTGATCTCATTGTTTTGTGCTAAGTCGGCGACGCCCGCCAGATGTAACTTAGCATTGATCGAAAGGCGGTTTATCGCAGAGATAACATCAAGGGATCTCTCCAAACTCTGCGTCACCATCCAGTCGTTCCTATTCGCGGTTTCCATGCTTCCTCCTTCTCCGTGTCGTCACGAGCCTCAGCCCCAAGACTCAAGCGATTCTCCGAATCTCCTGCGCCGCCCTTATCTGGAGTTCGTCGTCAGTACGCTTAAAAACAAGCGGCAGACGTTGGGCAACCGATGGGCTGGACCAATTAAGCTGAGCGCCAATAGCCATTGCTTCAGTCACGTTGATCAAGTGTTCGCATCCGCCGCAACAAGTGATCATGAGAGGTTCCGCTGTGCCTTGAGTGAGAGTGGCCGCCCCAGTTGTTGTTATTACACTGGTTGTAGGCGAGATCACCACGCCTGCACCCTCCAGCGGATTTGAGATCTCACCTTCCGTACTGCGCTCCCAGATACGGATGTTTTTCTGACTTGACTTGTACAAAGCCGCCAGTGTCGTAACCGAATCAGCTTCAAGAAATCTTCTTTCCTTCAGGCGCATGACCGCTGTCGCCACCCCCTGGCGCTCTTGACCCAAAAACTCTCCATCGCGCAGGATCACCAAGGACCGAAGTGGATCAAACTTGCCACGGAACACCTTGCCGAACAGTTGAAGGATCATGTCGGCAAGAATTACCGGATTTACAGTCTCTTGTTTGTAGTCAGTCTTAGGATGCACATCGGTGACGATTCGGAAACTTGGCGCCGCGGAGTTGTCTCTAACTATCAAGAGAGAGATCGCTATGTAACGTCGGTCATGTCCAACGTCAATTGCCAAAGCTGCTTCATACTTTCCAAGGGACGATATCCGAAACGGGATTCCATCCATCTGCTGGATCAGATCATAGGCGTTCATGTGGACATACTGGTCCCATTTTTGCCAGCCCTTCCTTGCCGTAGTTTTCTGCTCCTTTCGATCCCAAGCTCCATCAGTCAGATATTTGTAATGTCGATGAAGCGATGCCTCGGTGACTCGCTTCATTCTCCAATCTTGCAGTTGGAAGGCACATTCGTAGTATGAAGACGGTTCCTCATCAAGAACGAATAGGACTGTTCCTGGGAGAGTTCCATTTCGAAGTCGCGCCGTCGCTTCAGTGATCGTATTGTATGCAACCGGACTGGTACTAAAAGGAATCCCTGTCCACTTTAGGAGGCACTTGGCGATGTCATCGGTTAACTGCTTTGCTGCCGCGGCATCGGCATGAGCCGGATATCCATAATGAATCACTCGTGGTGTCGCAGGAGGCAAGTGATAGCATCCTGCCCTTTCGATTAACTCCGCGCGTTGGCGAAAATGATTTTTGTATTCCCAGGCCGTGGAAGTTGCCGGCTTGCTAAGTGTCCGAGATTTGCCAAATTCCAGGGTGGGCATAGCAATTGAGAGCACTCGATCAGAAGTCGGCTGCCAGAATCCGGATAGAAACTCGATACCGGCTTGTCCGAAGGGCTTCTTCGATAGCGTCGACCAAAATTGATCGATCATTTGTCTACGCTGCGAAGGCGCTATCTTATCCACCGAGCTTAAGGAATCAGGCACTGAATCATTCATGACGCGAATTCGGAGCAGCCTTGCCGCTGCCCAAACCGGCTTATCAATTCCACGGAATGAAACGAGAACAGCGGCTTCATCCGGGCCGATGTTCAGGTGAGGATAACGTTCAAGGTAATAGTGATAAAGGGACTGATAAGTCTTCCCGTCTATCCGCATTGCTGGCGTTGTGCCGCATGTCCGATCTCGATCCCATTTCTCGAAATAGCAGACCGTTTGGCTTCGACCGTTGTCGTTGATCAGTGTGCCCTTCTGGCCCTGCTGTCTGCTGGTTAGCCTATCGAATACGCGTTGCTTCTCAATCAGCACAGTGGGAGCGAGTGATGGATCGAAGAAGGCAGCAAGAGTTGATGTCGTCAAAAACGCAGTGCTGACGTCGATTGATATCGCCGCGCCGACTTCATGAACCGCCAGACTCGATATCTCAAAGCGCCGATAGGCGGCAACGCCGTCGGCTGTCCGAAACGGATTTGGTTCGAACCATTTGCGGGGACTATCGAGGCGCCAGAGCATTGTCCTTTGGGCAATTTGGATTAGAAGCGCCCTTTCCAATAACCCCGGAATGGTCTTAATGCCCTCTTCGTCGGTAAGGCCCAACTCGAGACCGGCCTCACCGGAGTCTCTGATATTTAATATGAGGTTTTCGTCTTCCAATTTGATTGGTTCGAAGGACTCCGCCGAGAGGATGACCAGTTCATTGCTTCCTTCGCCCTTTGGTTTCGCAGCGAAGCGATGCTTACGCTGAAGGAAGCTGCAAGCTTTCTCCATGCTGTCGTTCGATAATAGAGATGCCTCCACGACGGCTCGCCTCACTGGAACTGTGAGGTTCTTGCCGGGAGCGACTATTCGAAGATTCGTTTCAAGCATGGTTTTCTTCTCCTTCTGGGCAAATCCACCGAAACGGGCAAAGGCGGCACATCTTCAAATGGGGCGATGGAGTAAAGACGTCGATCATGCCAGCTTGGCCGTAAGTATGGAGTATCGTCATTCGTTCGAGATCTTGTTGGATCCTCGCTCTCGCATTTGCAAACGATCCGCTATCGGCCTTGAAGTCGAGTGCACTACCATCTGCAAGATGCGCCTTCGCAATGCGAATCTGTTCAGCCGGGAGGGCGTATTTGGCATTTGCCCATAAACCGTAACTCGCCAATTGCAGGCTCTCGGCGCCTCCGTCAGAGGCCACACCCAGCTTCCAGTCCACGATCGTCGCTGAAATTTCTTCGTGAACCACAAGATCGATCTTTCCTGAGACCGGAGCCTTGTATCCGGCAAGCGACATCTTGTGCTCAATCAAACTGTGCGGTTTGGCTCCGAGAACTCTGAATTCTTGCAAGGCATCTGATGTGAAGAATGTCTGAATCGCAGCTCCGAGTTGCTCGGAGGCTTGCTCTAAGAGTTGATCTCCTTCTGCGACGTCGAACACGACCTCATCGAGAATCGTAGGCGGATATTTTTCGGTGGAGCTCGGTCCGCCCGATCTGATCAACTTCGAATACGCCTGATCTTCTGCAAAAATCTTCCTCACCCAGCTTTGGAGCCAACTCGACGGCAAATCCTTCCCTTGCTTCAGCTTCTTGAAGTAGGTGCTGATTGCCAAGTGTACTAACTCACCTACTCGTAGATGATGGTTCTTGATCTCCTTGGGCCGCTTGACCTGTTCTCGCAAACTAGTATCTGGCGAGCAACTGGCGTAATACTGGTAAAAGTAGCGACGAAGACAATGATCAACCGCCTCTCGACGGCTGTATGACCAATTGAGCCGTGAAGTGCCTAACGCGGGAATTGCGAGGGGCGCATCTTCCCACAGGCTCAGGTTCTGATTTTCACTACTCACTGTCTTTTTCACGTTTCCCTCAACCGGTGTAGGGTTGAAGCAATCTCTCGCCATTCATCTTCGGTGAGTTTCATCTGAACAGCGCTCTCCAAGAATTGCTGAGCGGCCGGACTTGTGCCCACTGCTTCTTGCGTCTGTTGAGGTAATTTCCCGCTAGCGGCTAAGAGATCCTGGGGCGAGGACTCCAAAACCCTGCATAATGTGACGATGGTATCTGCGGCAGGAGCCGGAATTCGGTCATTCTCGAGCTTGCTGATGTACGAGAAGTCCAAGCCTGCCTTTGTCGCCAATTCCCGCTGACTGATTCCCGCCAGTCGCCGTTTCTCTCGAAGGAGCATTCCAAATGAAGCCATAGGTTCACTTCTCCAATCCAAGGGTATTCGATGTTGAGTTGTTTGTCAACTCAACAGCCTCAAAAGAATATGTGGAGCGGAACTCGACTGATCGAAACTGGCCGTGTCCCAACTTCCATTGGGAATCTGCGGCGCCAAAATAAGAGGCATGGGGCAATCTCGTCGTTATTTACCTTTTTAAAATGTGCATGTTATGACGTCGACTCCAGCTCGACGTATGCCACTGCCAAGAGCGGACCGCCAGCAGCCCAGCCTTCGCCGACGAAGAGGAGCGTTTCGAGTAGCGTTCTGTTTGCTAGCTGGGCAACAACGCAACCCAAAAGATTTCCACGAGTTGTTGATTTTGCAGTTTCGCTTTTTTTTCTCCTATACTGGCACTCGTGTTCAACCTTCCGCAAACTCGGCGCTGCGACTTCACGATCCGTTGCAAGAAGTGCGGTGAGAACGTCCCGGCGCCGGTAGGCACGATGCCGGATTCGTGGATTGCCGTGCAGTGTCCGCTCTGCGGAGAGAAGAGAAACTATCTTCCATCCGAGATCTTCAGGGGCAACCTCTCGTACAAGCTTGGCCCTAAACCCGTACGATCAGTGGTTCTCTGATGGGTGAAATGAAGCGAGCAATTGCGCGGGAGCAGGAGGCTTGGGCGGCGCAAATGCAAGAGCAGACGCGAATGAAGTCAACGCTGGTCATTGCTGCCGCCATCATAGCGGCCGTTCGTCTGGCCCGGGACCCTGATATAAGCCGGCCGTCTCCTCGTCTGACGGCTGTGGTGTCCGAGAGCGTGAACCTGGCGCGAATGATTTTCGATCGAGTGGGCCGATAGTTCGGTGTCAGCCTCGGTTCATACGCCGACGGTACGGGCGGAGAGCGGACAAGCAGTGAATCGCAGAGTAGTTCCACACCCTCCCGGCAGAGGCGTCAGGGCGAATAGAAGGTGTGGGTGCTAAAGTGGACGGGACGAATTTGCCGGCCACGGGACGAGCTGATCGGAAAGTGGGCAATGAGAATGGAGAGGCAATTTACACAATTCACAGGCTTTATGTGCGAGCCAAGGCTCGGCCATGGGAATTGATACTGTGCGCCTCCCGATTGGGCAGAAAGTCGCCTTGCCGGGTCACTTCGACCAAGCTGTAACACTTGAAGGCGTTCGCCCTCTCGGGAAAGGCTTTGAATGCCGTGTCCGCCTGGCCGACGGCTCACTTGACGAAACCGTCATCTCTGAAGAGGAAGCGAAAACCCTCATAGGCGACAGCGGCGTCACAGAAAAGACATCGATCATTCCTGCCGATGCAGACCAGGTCCGCCTCTTGGTTGAGTCAACGCGGATTCGTCTGGCCTATACACACGATCCCCACTTCGCTGTCAGTCTCTCCGGCATTCGGACCCTGCCCCACCAGATCGAGGCAGTCTACGAAAAAATGCTTCCGCAACCCCGTTTGCGGTTCCTGCTTGCGGACGACCCCGGCGCCGGCAAGACGATCATGGCTGGGCTGCTCATCAAAGAGCTAAAACTCCGGGAAGCCATCGAGAAGGTCCTCATTCTATGCCCGTCGCCACTGACCATTCAGTGGCAGGACGAGATGCAGCGCTGGTTCGGAGAGACCTTTGATCCCATCTTCTCAGCCGTGGACCAGCAGCAGTTGACCAACCCCTGGCAGCGCAGCAACCAAGTTGTGGCTTCGATGGATTACGCCAAGCAGGACAACGTGAGAGAGCGCGTCTGGCAGCAGCGTTGGGACCTCGTGATCATCGATGAGGCCCACAAATGCAGTGCCTACACCAAGAAATCCTCTACACGAGGAGACGAGGTTGAGAAAACCAAGCGTTATCAACTCGCCGAAAAGCTGACTGCCCAGGCTGACCACGTTATCCTTCTCACGGCTACACCTCACCACGGAGACGACGACCGCTTCGCGCATTTCGTCCGTCTTCTGGACCCCGATTTATTTCCGGAGCCGCATCGTCTGGGAGACAAAGCCGGGGAGATACGCCGCGACATTCTGCGGCTCGGCCAGGATTGCCCCTGGGCGCTTCGCCGGCTCAAAGAAGACCTTAAGGACCTGAATGGGCGCCGTCTGTTTCCCGATCGCTTCGCTCACACAGTCGCTTTCCGTCTGAATCGCGAGGAGTACGACCTCTACAAGGCCGTCACTGCATACATCAACGAGTTCCTGCCTCAAGCAAGCGGCAAAAAGAAGCACAGCGTAGCTCTGGCCAGGACCGTATTCCAGCGTCGCTTGGCCAGTTCTACGATGGCGATTTACGAGTCTCTTGTCCGTCGCTTGGACAAGCAGAAGCAGCTTCTCGCCGATCTCGAAGCTCTTCCGCCAGCACAACGAGCGAAGCGCCTAGCCCAGCTTCAAGGCCGCCTTCCCGACGTAGAGCAGGATGAAGATGACCTCGATGAAGTCCAGTTGGACCTGCTTGTCGATGAGACAACTTCCTCTGTCGAACTGGACCAGATCCGAACCGAAATAGCCGCCTTGAGCGAGATCCTTGCCCGTGCAAAGCGCTTAAAGGACAAAGGTCCGGAGGCGGACTCCAAGCTTGGCGCACTGCAAGCGTGCTTGAAGAAAGCCGAGTTCCACGAACTCAAGGACGGCCGCGGCAAGCTGCTCATCTTCACGGAGCACCGGGACACACTCAATCACCTCAAGAAGCACCTGGAGAACTGGGGCTACTCCACCTGTGAAATCCACGGCGGCATGAATCCGCACGAGCGCAAGCGTGCGCAGGAGGAGTTCCGAACCTCGCGTCAAATCTGCGTCGCAACCGAGGCGGCCGGCGAGGGAATCAACCTCCAGTTCTGCCACCTCATGATTAACTACGATCTGCCATGGAACCCCACCCGCCTGGAGCAACGTCTGGGCCGCATTCACCGCATTGGGCAGCCTCTGGAGTGCCACGCTTACAACTTCGTCGCAGTTGAATCCGAAGAAGGCCAGCCTGTCATTGAAGGGCGCATCCTCCATCGTCTCCTGGAGAAGCTCGAACAGATGCGCGCTGTCCTTGCCGACCGTGTCTTCGATGTTCTCGGCGAAGTGCTATCCCTGAATGACGTGAACCTCCCGGAAATGCTGCGTGAAGCGGCCCACGATCCGCGCCGCCTGGACGAGTACCTTGACGTCATCGAGAAGGTCGATCCAATGCGGCTCGTGCGCTACGAACAAGCCACCGGCATTGCTCTGGCCCGAGCCAATGTGGACTTCTCTGGATTCCAGAAAGCCAATGTAGAGGCTGAAGAGCGCCGGCTCATGCCCAGCTATGTTGAAGACCAGTTCATCCGGGCATCAAAGGAGATCGGCCTTAAGGTTGAGCCTCGGGCAGACGGCCTCTGGCGCGTGGAGCATGTTCTGGCCGATCTGCGATCCGAGCGGCTTCAAGCCGTGCGCAATCTTGGCAAGCCGGAGTCCACCTACCGGAAGATCACCTTTCACAAGGAGGATCTGGAGCAGGATCAGCATGTGGATGCGGTCTTGCTCGGCCCAGGCCATCCTCTTTACTCCTCCGTTGATGAGAAGCTGAACGAGCGGCTCGTCTCCCTCGCCGGCGCCACAGCCTTCTATCTCGATGCGACTGCCGAGGCTCCCTATTTCCTGCACTTCTTTGAACTCTCCATCCGCGGCCAGAACACCAAGGGGGAGTCTCAGGCACTATACGGAGAACTTGTTGCCGTGCGCGAAGAGGCAACCCCCGACGTCGCCGAAAGATTCACTGTCATTCCTGCGGACGTTTTGCTCGACCTGCCGGTTCATCCATTACCGCCGGCAACGACACGGCAATTTGACTCCGGCCCCGCCGCAGACTTTCTCAAATCCTTTTACCAGCAAGAGCGTCGGGAGGCCTGCCAGAAGGAGCGCCAACATTTCGTCGAGGTCTGCCGGGGCTATCTCGAAAATTCCTTCACTGCCCGTATCCGGGCGGCGCAGGACCGGGTCATGTCCCTGAAGGCGCGCGAGGCCGCTGCGCCCGAGGTTGCTTTGGCGCGCCAGCGCGCCGAGAACGATTTGGCCGACTTGCAGCGCACGCGGTCAGAACGACTCGATGGTCTGAAACGCCTGGAAGTGGCCCGGCATGGTCCGCTGCGGCATGTCGCCACTGCCATTGTTCTCCCCGCAGCGGCCGAGGGTGTGCCCGCACCGACTGATCTGCTTGATGACCTCGATCCGGAGACCAAGCGCAAAATTGAGCTGGCCGCTGAAGACGTTGTGATTAGCTACGAGACCGGGCGCGGGTGGGAAACTGAGCGCGTGGGCCACTTGAAGATCGGGTTCGACATTCGGAGTCTCGGCCCCGCCGATCCGCAGACCGGCTTCCGCGATCCGGTCAGCGGAGTCCGCCGAATCGAGGTCAAGGGGCGCCAGAAGGGACAGCCTATTCGTCTCACGACCAACGAATGGTATAAGGCACAGCAGCTTGGGGATTCTTTCTGGCTCTATGTGATCTGGAATCCGCTTCAGAATCCCGATCCAACGCCCATAATGGTACAGAACCCAGCAAAGCATCTTGAGCACGCGGCGAAGCCGGTTGTGTCCGCCCGTTTCTATGACATCCCGGCAGAGTCGATCCTGGACGCAGCCGGCAAGCAGAGGACCCTAAACCTATGAACGACGACAAGCGTTTGATCGAAGACTACCTGCCAATAGTGGCCATCTCCGCCGAGGCCAGCAGGGAGAAGTCGGTCCGCAAGGGGCACATCTCCACACTTCATCTCTGGTGGGCCCGCCGGCCACTCGTCGCGTGTCGGGCGGCCGTCTATGGAGCGCTGGTTCCCGCGTCCCGGTTTGTGCCCAACGGCGGGTCAGATGAAAAGAAGAAGTCGCTTGGTCGCGCTAATTCTGCAAGATTTGTCAAGGAACTCTGCCAGTATCCTGGAGGACCACGTGTAATCGAGGAAGCGCAGAGGCACATCCTTGTCGCCCACGCCGATCGTTTGACGCAGGAGATCGGCGATTGGAAGGCCGGCAAGCAGGCCAAACCAGGATGGGTCGAAGAGTTCAAATTCTCCGGCGTCAAGGTGAAAGTGGAGGACATCACTGCCGGACGTGCGCCGCGTCCCCGTGTCCTCGATATGTTTGCTGGCGGCGGGGCGATCCCGCTTGAAGCCCTGCGCCTCGGGTGCGAAGCCTACGCCCTCGATCTGAATCCCGTCGCACACATCATTGAACTTTGCACGCTCGTCTATCCACAGAAATACGGCAGGCCCGACGCAATGGCACGCGGCATGACCGGCCCGAAGAATCCCAAGGGAGAGCCGACATGGGGTGGGCTGGCCGAGGAGGTCCGCTATTGGGGCAACTGGATTCTGACTAAAGTCAGAGACGAAATTGGCGATCTCTATCCGCTCGTTCCCGACCCGCAACACAAAGGCAATAGGAAATCAGCAATACAGCTTGACTGGTTCAAAGATCATGACGCCGCTGAAGTTCCAACAGGCTACTTGATGCCGGTGGCTTATCTCTGGACTCGAACTGTCAAATGCAAGAATCCTTCGTGCAGAGCGACCGTGCCACTGGTAAAACAGACCTGGCTCTGCAAGAAGGATGGCCGCTATGTGGCGATGAAGATGATCGCACCAAAGGGTAAGAAGCAAGTTCATTTTGAGGTTGTAGAGGCAAAGTCCGAGAAGCGCCTCGGCTTCGATCCCGAGGGATTCTCCAAAGCTGGCAATGCGGCCTGCCCTTTCTGCGGTACGGTGGCCGATAGTGACTATGTAAAAGTCGAAGGCTGCGCAAATCGAATGGACATGCAACTCATGGCACTTGCTTGCGCACGCCCTGGTGCCAGCGGGAAGGTATATGTTGCGGCAGGTGATGTTCCTGGCTCCACGCCTGATCTGTCGACTATTCGTCATCGAATCGAAAATCTTTGTAGAAAAACAGGCTTGACTGTACCCGCTGAACAAATTGTGAACGACGCCAAGAATGCAAATTTCTGCATACTCTATGGCTTGAAATCATTTGCGGACCTATTCAATGCCCGACAAATGTTGTGCATGCTCAGTTTTGCAGCTAGCGTTCGCGTCGTTCAGGAAGAGATGTCTAAAGTTGGTATTTCCGATCCCCATGTCGAGTGTGTGAGCACGTTGCTTGCCGCGATTGTAGATCGATTGGCCGACTTTAATTCTTCGCTCTGCGTCTTCAACTACACCGGAGGGAGAGGGGTCAAGAACACATTCGGTAGGCCCTCGCTCCCCATGATCTGGGATTTTGCTGAATCCAACCCGTTCAACCCAGCTGGTGCAAGTTGGATATCTGGGATTGAGGATGTTCCTGCAGGACTCCGCGATGGCGCGATTACCCTTTCTGGACATGTAGTAAGAGGAAATGCTACCGCGACGCCTTGGCAAGCAGACAGCATGGATGCTGTCATCACGGACCCTCCATATTATGACAACGTGCCATACGCGAACATATCGGACTTCTTCTACGTCTGGCTCCGGCGGACGATTGGTACACATTTCTCAGAGCATTTTGCCAGCCAAGGAACGCCGAAGAAACAAGAGGCCGTCGCCGATGCGACTCGTCACAGTGGCTCTAGAGATAATGCGGCTCGTGCATATGAAAAGATGATGGCGCAGTCATTTGAAGAAGCTCACCGCGTTCTCAAATATGACGGTGAGCTCGCGATCGTCTATGCTCACAAAACGACTCTAGGCTGGACAACTCTTGTCGATGCGCTTCGCGCATCTGGTTTCATCGTCACAGAGGCGTGGCCACTCGACACTGAGAAGCGCGGAAGGCTGCGTGCACAAGAGTCTGCGGCACTCGCATCTAGCATTTTTCTGGTCGCCCGCAAGCGCGATCCATCACCTGAGGTTGGGAACTATGAATCAGACGTGGTTCCGGAACTTGCAAGCATCGTTCGGGAACGCGTAGACACCCTCTGGGAGATGGGGATTTCTGGTGCGGACCTCGTAATCGCTTGCGTTGGGGCAGGTCTGCGTGCCTTTACAAAATACGCCCGCGTTGAATACGGCAACGGCGAAGAGGTCCCTGCGGAACGCTTCTTGGCTGAAGTGGAACTTGTGGTTCTTGAGGCCATCATGGGCAGACTCTCCAAAACGGTAGGTTCGAAGAACAGCCAAACGACTCTTGCCGGGCTTGACTCTGCCACAAGGTTCTATGTCCTTTGGCGTTACACATACAGCACTGCAGAACTGGATGCTGGCGAGGCAATTATCTTCGCTAATGGCACACACGTTGAATTGGAAGGACAGCATAGCCTAACCCAAGGCGAACGCGCTCTGCTCGAAAAGAAGAAGAGCAAATACAGGTTGTTCGACTACACGGAGCGCGGCAATGAAAGCGCCCTTGGCCAGCCAGCCGATGATGGAAGTTCTGCTAACGCTGTAGACGTTCTGCACAGACTCCTGTGGCTAATGGAGCATAAGCCGCTCAAGGTACCGGATTTCCTGAGCGAGGCGAGGCCGAACGTGGAGCAAGTCCGTCTGGTCGCCCAAGCCTTATCGGGTCCGGCCCTGAGTGGCGGCGAACTTTCCAATGTGTCCTCCACAGCCGAGCAATCGGCACTTGGCAAGCTTCTGGCGAACTGGAGCACGGTGATGGTCGGTAAGGCGGCGGTGGAAGAGCGCCGTACCGGACAACAGTCTCTATTCACGAACTAGGGGAAAGTCATGAAAAACAGTCCCAAGCCTTGGATCGAGTCGGTGCATCTGCATCCAGACGTGTTGAAGGAAAACGCGGATACCGACATCTTCGCCCTTGATCTCGGCCCTCTGGCCGATGGGTCCGGCAATGTCGCGCCGGTTTACCGCGATGCAGAGTCCTTTTTCCGTGCTTCCTATGTAACCGCCGGGCTCAAGTCGCTGCTCGAAGAGGTTTTGAAACGCCTGGCCGGCAAAGGCGGCGCGCCCGTTTTGAAGCTGATGACGCCTTTCGGTGGCGGCAAGTCGCACACCATGGCTGCTTTGTTCCATGCCGCCAGGAGCCGGAAAGCGTTGGACGTATTGCCTGAGGCGAAGGGGCTGGAGAGTCCAACCGGAGTCAGGGTTGCCGTAGTAGATGGCCAGTTCTTCAACGCCCAGCAAGGCAAGGAGTCTCAGGGCATCCGACCACTGACGTTATGGGGTTGGCTGGCGCTGCAACTTGGCGGCAAGGCCGGATATGAGGCCATGCGCGCCAACGACGAAGCGCGGGTCTCTCCCGGTGGCGACGACCTAGTCAAACTCTTTGGCGACAAGCCAAACCTCATTCTGTTGGATGAAACGCTCGAATACCTGATCAATGCCGGCGGCGTGAAGGTTGAGAAGACCGATCTCCGCGAACAGACCCTCAACTTTCTGAAGGAACTCACCGTGGCAGCATCGAATGCGCCAAGGACCGTAGTCCTGCTGGCCCTGCCGTCCAGCTCGCCGAGTGAGACGTTGCAGCACAGTCAACTCCTCCAGACGCTGGACCATTTTGTCGGCCGGAAGGATGCACTGCGTGAGCCGGTTGAACAGGACGAAGTCTTTAAAGTCATCCAGCGACGCCTCCTGGAGAAGATGCCGGAGGACGATGTTGCCGGCGCCGCGGCATCTGCATACCAGCAGATCTTCACACAAATGCGGAAGGCCTACGCGGGGAACGCGGCGGAGGAGCAGCAGGCTGCCGAAGAGGGCATCCAACTACGCGACAGGATGCGGCTGGCTTATCCGTTCCACCCTGCTCTGCTCGACCTGATGCGCCAGCGCTGGGCTTCCTTGCCGGAATATCAACGCACGCGAGGCGCTTTGCGCTTCCTGGCCGCTTGTCTGCGGGCTCAGCACAAAGCGGGCAAGAGTGGTGTCGTACTCGGCCCAGGCGACGTGCTGCTGAACGATCCGGAAGTCCGACGCGCTTGCATCAAAGAACTGAGCCTGATGAACCGATATGACGCTGTTTTCCAGGCCGACTTGGTAGGCCCAAGCTCAAGAGCCGGACAAATCGACAAGCTGCGCGCGAAAGCCAATCCCGCGGAGGTGGGAAAGGGTCTTGCCAGTCGACTGGCCACCGCGATCTTTCTCTATTCCTTCGGCGGCTTGCGTCGCGAGGGGGAAAACACAAAGGACGTCCTGCCTCCGGGAGTGTCCGAAGCGGAACTTCTGGCTGCTTGTGTCGGCCCCGACCTCGACAGCCTCACGGCGCAGGCGTGTTTGGCCGAACTCAGACGCTCATGTTTGTATCTCCACTTCGACGGTGTGCGCTACTGCTTCAAGCAAGACCCAAACGTCACCCTCCTTATCGAACAAGAGGCGGATGCAGTCGCACGGGATGAGGCCTCAGTAACCGCCAAGATTAAGGAAATGCTGGAGGAGCGACTTGCGGGCCATCATGCAGCAATCGCTTGGCCAGCCTCCTCTGGTGAAATCCCTGATGAAGAGCCCCGCTTACAGATCGCGTATCTCTCTCTCGACCTTGCCACCAAACCCCCAACCGAAAAGGAAGCTCTTGCGCAGGAGCTTTTGGAGAAGTGCGGGAGCAAGCCGCGTCTATACAAGAATGGGCTGGCGCTTGCGATTCCCGCCGCGGACCAGACGGAAAGTCTGCGCCGCGATGTCCGCTACTTTATCGCTGTTGACCGGGTAAGCAATGCCGCCAAAAAGCACAACCTGACCAAGGAGCAAACCGACGAGTTGCGTGAACGCAAGTCCACCCACCAGAGTGCCGCCGAGTCTGCCTTTGTGAAGCTCTACCCGGAGGTTTGGCTTCCCAAACTTGACCAGGGAAAGATCACCATCGAGAAGCTCTCGGCAGGCGGCCGGCCTCTCCAGGCAACCGTAAACAGCAATCGCATGGCCATGATCTTTGAGCGGAGCATGGAACTCCTGACATCGGTGCAGTCTCGCGTCTTCGGGACGCTGAAGCCGACAAAGATCGTTGAACTCTTCAGGCTTGGAGAGGATCAGCCACCTCGGATGGGTATACGCTGCAGCGAAATCGTGAGCGGCTTTTACTCTTTTCTTGGTTTCACCCGCTTGACCAGCAAGGAGGTTGTTCAGAAGGCCATTGCCGAGGGCATCGATAAAGGCGTCTTTGGCTACTTTAGCGGGAGTGTACCTACGCTCGATATTTTCGGAAAGTATCAGGTCGCCCGAATCAAGGTCCGCTTCAACGTGCCTGTGTCAGACGACGAGATTGACTTGGAATCCGGGTTCCTGATGCTGCCCCAATCCATTCCTGACGAGGCCGCCACCCAAGCAACTGCGGGGCCCGTTCCTCCGGGCACGCCGCAGCCACACGATGAACCCACGCCTCATCCTGAACCGGTAGCTGGCGCCGGACCAGAGGCGGCGACGGAAAAGGTCTTTCAGGTGAGTTTCACAGCCGGCCGCGACAAGCTCTATACAGCATGGAACGCGGCCGCAAACCTCGCCGACATTGCCGGAAAGGTTGAGGTCAGCCTCCGGGCTGAATCCGAGACAGGTTTTGATAAGAGCAAACTCCAGAATGGCGTTTTGGAGCCATTGAGAGAGGCAGACCTGATTGAGTAGAAGGAATAGCGCCATCGGTTGACGCGTAATTCTTATCCAAATTGTCACTGCGAATCACTAAGACCATCGCCGCGAATCCGAGCAGCCAATAGCAGCAACTGTTGAGCCAATCGATGTTGCGTTCGGCGTCCCATAGGCAAAATACTTGCCCCCGCTCCGCGAGGGTCCGTGCTCCCTTCCCGAAACTGACGATCTATGCTAGGCGGGTAGACGCGAACCTTTGTGAAACTCGGCGGGTGCTCAATCAGTGAATCAGTGGGAGGATTGGAGACGAAGAGATGAAGAAAAAGGACGGGAAGCAGTCGAGGTCCGGAAAGTTCACCTTAAACACTCAGAACGAGGTTTATGGCGAGCTGAAGATCGACGGAGAAGCGAGTTCGCTTTATGTGCATGACAAGGAATACTTCACCCCTGCTATTCCAGATCGTTGCATAAAAGGTGAGCTCCACGACCTGACAAAGGTGACGTTGATCGACTGTGTGGCACCTCCTGTTCCCGGTTCCTACAGTCGCGGCGAAGAAGGATACCACTTCGCAGAGATCTTTCCCCATTACGTAGTTCAAGGCGACCGGCACATCGATCCCAATGAAAAGATCATCGATGAAGTATCTTTCCTCGTCGACGATGCAGGAACACTATTCAGCGATTTCGACGCGTTCGGGTCTGTCCTTGACGCGCGGCCGTTTATCGACGAGATTGTGAAAGCCCATGTGCCAAATCGAAGAGTTGAAACGGGAGATGACGCGCGGCTCATCTACTTTACGGGCAAGACGAACATTTCTACGGTTGAAACTGTCTACGGGAAGGTCTCGGTGGACCGCCGACCGGGATTCGATTTTGGCGGTGCCGGAGGAGCCTATATCCAGAACAAGGTTGTTATCTCGATCCGATTTCACACCGGCCTGGCGTTCCACGAGGCACTGTCGCGTGCGTCGGTTTTGATCGACTACTTGGGGATGCTTGTCGGCCGCCCACAGAATCTTATCGCTCTGGGTTTGCGCATCGGGATCGAAACCGACAGTCCAGCCGCCCTCGATGTCGATTGGAGCTGGGCGCCCAAACGTGATAAGTCCATCGAATCCTCGCAACCAGATTCCTTCGACGTGATGGTGGATGCAGTTCGAGCCCCGACAGAATTTGCCAACGTTCTCAAGAACTGGCTGGAGAGACAAGAGGCGTGGCATGGTGCAAGATGGCGTTTCTTCCGGTCTTTTGAGAAGCAGCGCCACTACGATCCCGATCGTTTGATCGGGGCCGCCAATATGTTCGACATTCTCCCGTCCTCAGCGGTCCCATCTGACATCGCGCTGACAGAGGAGTTAAGCAGGGCGCAGATTGCGAGCAGGGCAATGTTCAGGGACTTGCCGCAAAGCCCCGAGCGCGATAGTGTTCTTGGAGCTCTGGGACGCTTGGGAAAAAGTAGCTTGAAACACAAGGTTCGCTATAGAGCGCAGAAGCTGCTCGACGTCGCTACCGAGTGGGCTCCCGAATTCTTCAAAGTTACCGACGCTGCAGTGAACTGTCGAAATTATTACGTTCATGGTACGGAACCGCAGTTCGACTACGACAGGAATTTTGACCTGGTGACCTTCTTTACAGACACCCTGGAATTCGTTTTTGCGGCGTCAGACCTAGTCGAAGCCGGATGGGATTTGAAGTCGTGGATGACGCAAGGCACAACCATGTCCCATCCCTTTGGCCGATATCGTGTGAACTATCGAATAGGCTTGAAGAGACTTGCGGAGGCTCTCTCGAATGCCAAGGCCCCAGCCTGATTCTTCCGAGGTGAGCGTCGGTCAAAGTCTGTTCCACGAGCGCGGCCAACTTACTCGTCCAGTTCATCCGACCATACGTCTGCCAGGGGACTCGTACTTCCATCTCAGCTTCTCAAGCATCCTTCGACTTAGTCTGGGGGCTCTTGCTGGCGGGACGTAGAGAGTTGTGGGACCCTGAAGTTTCACCTTCGGGAGCGAACGGATCGGAATCACCTTCACAAATGGGGTTGCCGCGGGAATCTCTGCAGCAGCGTAAAGTACGACCTTGTGATTCCGGCCGTAGCTGCGGCCTAGATGCTCAGCAAGCACCCTCATTCGTGGCTGGTCCATCTTGTACCTCGGTGACCACCCACTGTCCCCCACAACACCGGTTTGCCAGAGTATTAGCCCGGCCGAAGGGTCTATGCGGTACCCGCAGACCAAAAACGCCGTCGCCTCGTAGCTTTGGAGCCCCATCATTCCAGGATCAACACCTAGGTCGGCAAATAGGTTGTCCACAGTGGAGATCCCCGGCAGCATGCGAGCCTTGAAGCCCTTGCTTCGAGCTCGGCGGATGGCTTCTCTCGTAGGCCAGACGAAGACACCCGGATGACCATAGAAGACCACACACAAGTTCTGGACCGCCTCAAGGTCTTCTAGAATCTTCTTGACCATGAGTCGGTACGTTTCACCGCGCAGACGATCTTCCCTGTAGAAGCCGTACAACGACTCAGCCTTAGGGTTGAGGCGTCGAACCAAAGCTTCTGTGACCTTGTCGGCGACGAGATAGAGGACTTTGGGGGAGATTGAAATCGCGTTTCTAGCCTCTACCGTCATCTGAAGGCCGCCACGAATCCCCGTGCCTACTACCGTGAGGCCTTCGAACTCAAGCGGGGGCACGGGCTTCCAGAAAGTCGGGCTCGTCTTGCTCGAAACCTTCTTCAATACGTGAAAGGTCTGGTAGCTCTGATGCATGTTGGTCGACTGACTGACATCGAATTCCGACGTACCAGGTGCCGCAGCGAGAGCTCGCAATCGGGCCAAGTCGCCCGATCTTAGTGCTGCCCGCTCCCTAGCGTTCAGCTTTGCCTCTCGGATTGCCTTCTCCCGGTTGGTCTTGAAACGCGCTAGCTGTTTCTCGTTGGTCGCTAGCCCCATCAGAAAATCCAGCAACATTTCTCAAACCCTCCCTTCGATAATGTGTCCCACAATAATCATCACCTCAGCTCGTCGATTTTCGAAGAGCGGACAACCGTCCTCAGTCCCGATACGGCCTGATACCGACCTATCGCGGACGCATAGACCTGCTGGTGCTTCAGAGTGTACACCGTTCTCTCGAGCCCCCAAAAACGATTTCGAATATGCTGGCTCATTCGAGAGCCCACGCCTTCATCGGCGCACGTGGCCTTGCGCCGCATCTTGAAAGAGCGGACTTGACTGCTTCACACCGACAACTTCTAAAGCGTGTGGCGGAGAACTCGCATCGCGGCTGCTTCCGAAGCCGACGTGAAGGGTTCTTATACTCAGCATTCGTGGCCAGTAACCGATATTTGCGCACCGTGTGCAGATTTCACAATTGCTACGCTCAGTTGAACTGCGGATTCGTATAAGATTGCGGCATGGATTTGTAGAATCGCTTCCACCGCATAAGGAGGCCCAAATGGCTCTCTGGGAATTCGGGAGTAACAGGGACGCGGCCGGCAGAGCGCTACTCTTCGCCGCCGCACTCCTCGACGGTCCACGAAACGCAGAGTTTACGGAATCTGTGCCTTTCGGTGCGCCTTTCGGGTGGAGACGCCAAGTCTGTGGCGTCGGCCTATTCGGGAATGATCAGAATCATGTCGTGCCAGCACTGTTTTTCGAACAGAAAGATCATCCCATTACTCAATTGTCTGCCCGACACTGGAGAGAATTTCCGCTAGCAGGTGCTGCTTTGCGCGACGCATTCGGTGAAAATCTCGATTGGGTAGGCGATGCCGTTGCCGTACCGGTTTCGCCAAGTTCGCTGCACGCTCTTCCTGGCGGGCCGGTAAGAGTCATGGCGCAAAATGGAGAGCTGGGTGCTCCTGTGACTTGGAACGGTTGTAACGGGTATCTCACCGCTGGGCATGTTGGTCAGTCTCTTAATGAAGAAGCTTATGACGAGAATCACGGGAATATCGGGAAAGTTGTGTTTGTGCGAACTGCGAACGCCATCCAACCTCAGGGTTGTGCCGGTTCCAGCGTTGACGTTGCGATCATCAAACTGTATCCAGGTCTACAACATGGCTATAGGTACTCCATTGGCATACCCCAGCCAAATGACACAGTCGTAGTCCATACGCGACGGGGTATGGAGATCGCGCAAATATATGGGGCCGCAAGGTGGTGGTACGTTTCAAAAGTCGGAGTGACCCTTACGGAAGTGTACCTTTCCAGTAGAGGAGTAACCGAGGAGGGGGATTCGGGTGGCCCAGTTCTGCTGGCGAGGTCGAAAGGGCAAATCATCGGAAGTATAGTAAGCGGTGGAACCGCCACCTCTTGCTTTCAGGACATCGCCCATCAACTCTCTGAAATCCGCAAAGATCCCAACTTTCAGAACATTCGACTTTGACGGGAGGTGGCCGATGGAACTCTTAATAGCTTTGTTTTGGGTGAGCACGATGCTCGCGATCCTATCGTTTTTGATTTTTGCGGCGTTCGCAACGCAAAGGTACGTTGAAGTGCAAAGTGTCGCGAAAAGGTTCCATCCAGTACAGCGCGAAGGCAAAGCAATGGGTGGCATGGATACTGGCCTCCAAAGCTTGGCCGATCCGGACAAGGTTATCGAAGCATTGGCAAAATTGACGGACAGTTTGTCGAAGGCACCCATGTCGGTGGCTGCTCTGATCGCAGCCATGTTCTTTATGTTGATCGCTCTCGGAGCGTCAGCTTTGGAATGCAAGAGCGAAAGCAAGCCTCCAGATGGCGTCAAGACATCCTTGATTATGCAGGCAACTCCGTGTGTCGTCGGCTATTTCGGCGATGGCAGGCATCAACTGCCTTCGACCATAGATGACTCACCGCATGGTTGTCTCAGTGAGCTCGCCGAGAGGTTGCGACGGGAACGGCCGGGTCTCCTGCTAATAATCGGGCGCTGCGATATTCGTGAGATGACGCCGAAAACCAGCAAGATATATGGCAGCAACCTCTCGCTGGCATACCAGCGCGCTCTGTCGGTGCGGCAATACCTGCTGGAACCAAAACCAGGCACATGGCCTGCCGCATCAGATGAAATGGCAGTGCGCGTCATACCGTTGGTTGGGGGTGCCTCGCACATCGGGAGAAGCGTGGACCCGGCTCTGCTTCGAGAGGATCGAGTCGTCGAATTGACTTCGTTTTGGGTTCAAGCACAAACGACGCCATAGCGATCCTGTTCACGACGGACCGGCCGCACCCGGTCTCACCGGTGTTGTCGGCGCTGACCGCTGAATCGTTACTCCAGGAACGACGGAAGGTTGGACGAGCCGCTCTTCCTTAACAAACTCGCCATGGCGGTAATAGAGCTCCAGCGTCCGGCCATCGGCTCCCTGCCGGACATAGGCCGGACCGCCCTCGCGGTGCAGCTTGCCATCGCGATGATACGTCTCCTCCGTTGTGCCGTTCGCAAAGCGCCGGACTAATGACGGGCCGTCCTCGCGGTGCCACTTACCATTGCGCAAATATTCTTCCTCCGTCGAGCCGTCGGAGTAACGAACGCCCCTCGTAGGATTAGTATCGACAAACGCCCGAGGGTCGGGAGAACCCTTACAAAGGACGCAAGAGAGAGGAAGATGAAGATTCATACAACCCTCAGATGCCATCCCCGCCGCACCTCCGCTCCCGGCACCTGATCATTGCGCATCGCGGCTGTTTTGATTGCTTCCGTATCCGGCTTGGTGCCCTGAACAGACAACTCCATGGACTTCGCAAGTTCGTCTGGGAGCAGCGAGAGAACTGTCTCCCAAAGCACTCCGTCGATCCCCGCGTCAATCCTACAGTATCTCTTGGGCAAAGCGGTCGCGTTAGTTATCCGCACTGAATCCTGGCTGTTCTTCTGGGCACGCAACGTAAACTGGTAGCCCTCGATTTTCTTGAGGTCGCGGCTCAGCAGATAAAAGAGGACCATGTTCTTGGTGCGCTCCACCTTGGCGGCCGCGGCGCGGGCCCGATCGGCCAGACGCGCTGATTCGTTGCGGCAGTACTGTTCGCGGGCCTCCATCATGCGCACGAGGCGGCCGATCCGGTCAACCTTCTCGCCGTGCGCCTCGCAGAATTGCTGGAACCGGGCCACCAAGTCTTCCGAGGCCTGTCCTTCCGACTCGACCTGCTCCTCAATCTCTTCCAGCAGTCCATCGAGTTCCATATCGATTTCAAACAACGAGTTTGCTTCCGCAATCGAAGCCATCACCATTTCTCCTTTTGTGGACAATCCGTGCTGCTCGCCCACATTAGGCCGCAGCTCTTTCTCGCACCCAGAGAGAGCGCGCGGCTTCATACGCCAGCTCGTCGGCACGGATCTGGTCTCTATGTCCGTTGTGACCTTTGATCCACTTCCAGCGGATAGAAAGCCGGGTATTTAACGTGACTAGCTCCGCCCACAGCTCGCGGTGCTGCAACTCGCTCCCGCGGCGGTTCCGCCAGCCATGGCGCTGCCAATGGACGACGAAGGCGCGCATTCCATAGATTAGGTATTCAGAATCCGAGTGCAGCTCGATCCGCGCCCGGCCTGGCAACAACCGAAGCGCCTGGACTGCTGCGACAAGCTCCATCTCAGAGATCGTCGTCCAGGAACGGGCGCCCGACATCTCCCAACGCTTGTTTCCCTGCATCAGAACCGCTCCCCATCCTCCGGGTCCGGGGTTGCCGATCGCGGAGCCGTCCGTGAAAATGCGATATGTCTGGTCCACCGAAAACCTCCATCACGCGACTCACCGGAGTAAGCTCAAGAGCTGGTTCTCTCCGGAGAGGGCATTTCATAGGGCTTCAAACTCCTGCGGGCTAGCTTGCTTGCATGGGAATCACTTCGCCGAATGGCGCTTCGCGGCCTCCCGTCGAAGCCCACAGCACGGGGTAGGCAGGAGCAGAGTGCGGGAATGATCCGTGGAGGTCGGTCAGAAAGACCAAGCTCTGCGGCCGGATGCCGCGCTCGTCGAGCCACTCGAAGCACGGACCGAATTCCGTGCCGCCTCCGCCCACCGGGTTGAGGTTAATGCGCTGTCCCGCCTCGTAGATGTCGACTTTGTGGACCGCTGCGTCGAAGTAGAGAACGTAGACCCGCTCGGGGCGCTGGCCTTCGAGGATCGAGCGGGCCTCGGCCTCAAAGAGCCGCAGCTGCCGCGCGCTGACCGAGCCGGAGCAGTCGACTGCAATCGCGACTTCACCTACGCCTTCACGTATGACTCCGGGCAGATAGAGACCCGTCCAGAGATGGCGGCGGTTGGGCCGTATCCAGCTATAGTCGGCCGGAATCGTCTCCGACCAGAGCCGGCGCAAGAGCTCACGCCAGTCGACTGCGGCCTCCGCTGCTCCCTCCAAGGCCCGTTCGAGCCCCGCCGGAACTTTGCCCGCCTGCCGCGCCACTGTCATGGCCTGATTGACAGCGACATTCCAATCCCTTGCTTGTTCTTCAATGGTTGGAGTCTCATCGTTCGGGAGAGGCGCATCGAGGATCTGGCCGATTCCTCCCTCTGTCTCGGGGGCGGACGGCTCATTGACATCGCCTTGAGACGACGGCTCATTGCTCGGACCCTCTGCTCCGGTCCCGCCTTGTCCGTCCTCGCTGCCGGCGCCTTGCTCTTGCTCCGACTCTGTTTCAAGGAGGTTGTAGATTTGCTCTGCGCTCATTCCGCGGAAGCGATTGTCTATAAGAACGCCCTCGGGCAGGCTGAGCCCAGCTTCGACGAGCAAGGGATTGATGGCGTAGTCGCAGGCCTCGTTCCATCGTTTGGGATCGCGCCCTGAGCGCCGCACATGATGGTGGAGCGCCGGGTGCATGACCTCGTGAGCCAAAGTGCCGGCCAGCGTCGCCGCGTTCAGAGTTTCAACGAACTCGGGGTTGTAGTAGAGGGACACTCCGTCGGTAGCCATCGTCTTGACGGATCGGCTCTCCCGCCCTTTCAACCGGAACAGCAGCGAGCCGAAAAAGGGATGGTCCAGCACCAGGGCGGTGCGCGCCTTCTGAACTCGAAGCGAGGTTGGCGTCTCCTGTTTCATGCGGCCGCGGGCGCCTCCATGTACGCGGACATGCGGGAGAAGATGTCGTCTGCGGTCGGCCCCGCGGCGGCTTCCGTCGCAGCTTCGCGGTCGCGCAGCACGCCGTCCATCTCCGCAACGATGTTGGCCGCGTCGGCCGCTGTGGTGACACGTAGCAGGCCGTGCTTCTTGAGGTCCTGAGCCGAGTAGTTGCACAGCCGCTGCTTGACCTGCTCCGCAAAGCGGTTGAGGTCCGCGTCGTCATTGACGTTGAGCCGCGGCAGGATCTCCACCAGGTCTAGGACATTGGTGACCAGCGAGCCGTGGAAGCGTGACTCCGGTTCGTTCAGCCGGTCGACCATGTGGGAGACTACTTCCCGGAGCCGCCTCCACAGGTCTTCTGTTCCACGCATCAAAGACTCGCGGACGTTGGCGTCGATTTCACGTGAAACCCGCGCCTGCTCCTCAGCCGACATCTGGACACGGAAGTCCGCGCCGGAAGGGATGGGCAGGACTTCGAGTTTGGCTCCGAACTTCGTCCGCAGCTTCCCTGCGGCTGGATAGTCTTCCTCCCGGAAGAGCCCGTTCAACTCCGGCCGCACCTGCTCGATGTACTGCGGATAAACGCGGAGAAAGTCCTGCACTCCCTGCTCGAAGCCAGCCTCGAACTCGCGCATCCTCGCCATGAGATCGAAGTAGAAATTCGACGGCAGAAGGCGAAACCCTTCGTCGGTCCACGGCAGAGTGATCTTGTAGAAGTACTGCCGGATCTGCCCGGCGAGCGTGCGCAGTTCGTCCAGCTTGTCGGCGCCGCGTAACAGTTGCTTGTTATAGCGGCCCGCGCCCTGGTGCGCACCGTGTTGATCGGCGACATCCCGGCTGACCTTGCGGTCGTGTTTAATGGCCGTCCAGATACTGATGTGGACGGCGGCGAGCATTGCCCGTTCCGTAATCATTGAATGACCTCCCGGTATTCCACTCCGAAGCGAACGAACTCCGGGGTATGAGTGATGGCGGTATCCCGCGCCGCCGCATCGCGCATGGCCATCACGCGCATCTCGGTCGGCATCCGGTCGAGATAGGTGAGTCCTCTCCCGACAGAGCTGTCGCTCAGGACCCTGCCCAAAGCTGTTGCGATTGCGATCTGCGCGGAAGGCTCGGCGGGAAGCGGTGCAGTCGCGGGATTGAGAAGGATTTCGTCTATCGACGGCAATTGGCGGAACAGCCGCAGGAACGCGACGAATTCCGAGGCCGCGGCCGGCCCCACCGTGCCATCCAAGAGTTGCGCCTCGAACTCGCTCGTTCCCGTGAGCAGGCGCGTTTTCTGGCGCTGGGCGATGCCGGACAAAACATGAGACGCCATCTCCCAAGAACGCGGAGTTGGCCACGCATTGGCATCTGCGGTCGCATCAGCCGTGTGCAGCAGGTCCGGCTTGAAGCGCAGGAAGGCAATGATCTCCGGACGAACCTGAGCCTTCACCGCCCACCGGCACCAGTCGTCGAGATCCGGTTCAAGGTCCAGATGAACGAACCGGTTGCGTAAGGGCCGCGGCATCGCGAAGTGAACGCCGCGCTCGGAGGCTGGATTTCCTGCGGCGATGACCACCCAGCCATCGGGCAGCACATACTCGCCGAGCTTTCTGTCCAGGACCAACTGGTAGCAGCCCGCCTGGGTCATCTGCGGCGCGGAGGTCAGTTCATCGAGAAAGAGAATGCCTTTGCCTGTGGTGGGAAGAAACTTGGGTGGAACCCATTCCGTCTGTTCTTCGGCGATCCGCGGCAGACCCCGGAGATCGACCGGGTCAAGCTGCACGGCGCGCACGTCAAGAAAGTCGCAGTCGAGATCGCTGGCGACTTGAGAGACAATCTGCGACTTCCCAACGCCGCACGCCCCCCAGATATGCAGGGGCACACGTTCGCCAATCAGCGCGTGAAGCGCCTCATAGAGTTTCGATGGTTTCATGACATTTCCTCGATTAATTTGAAATGTGCGGGAAAGAACTTCTGCTCAGGCGCGATAGCGGGCTGGAATTTGGTGAGCTTCTGGATCGGACGATCCACCCGGAACGCGCGATTTGAACTCCAGATGGGCTAGATGAGCGCTCGGGCTATTCTCGTCAACCCAGGATCATGCCCAGGCAGATCGGCGAACACTGGCGGACTTAACAGCCCTGATTGGTTCGACAACGAGTACATCGGCGATCGAGCATAAACCTGACCGATTTGACGTTTGGCTTTCCGACTGCGAGCAAGGGGAGACGCCGCCGTTCGCGCTTAGCGTTGATCTGGAGCAAGTCTGGCTGCAGCTCCCAGTTAATGGGAAGGACAAAGCCGTTTTGCAATGTGGTGTGATTCAGATCACCGCATTAGACTCGGACTTAATTTGTCGTATATTAAATGGAGACCAAATTGGTCGGGGTTTGCCCCTCCTGCAGTGAAGAGCCTGCCGTCAGGTCGTACTTAATCCTCGATCCATTGCAAGGCACAGCCGTGAAGAACTCCAGTACACTTATCGCGCATCTTCTTTTATTGCTGTTATTTACTGTCTATGCGAGGGCTGCGGAGCCCTATCAGGCAACGGGTGTCATACACGACGCAACCGATGCCCTGATTCCCGGCGCCGCTGTATCCGTCAGCCAACCCGGGACCGGCCTCAAATGGTCATCCCAGACAGGCGACCAAGGCGCATTTCAGGTCGCGCTCCCGGGTCCCGGAACCTATCAATTAGAGATCGATGCCACCGGCTTCGTGGTCTACCGCACTCAGATCGTTCTGACCTCGGATGCTCCCTTGGCCAAATTGGACATCGCCCTTACTGTCGCCGGAAGCGCTCAGACAGTGGAAGTGACGGCCGACGCGCTGGCGGCTGAGACCACCAGCACGCAATTGGGTGAATCGCTGGACAACAAGAAGATTGAAGCGGTGCCGCTGAATGGGCGCAGCTTTACCGACCTGATGGCGGTGCAGCCGGGAATCGTTCCGCAGAACACCGCACAACCGGGAGCGGTGATCATGACGGGGGTCGCATCGACGCCTCCGTCGGGCGACGCGAATCCCGGCAACTTGTCGATCAGCGGGCAGCGTGAGTATTCCAATGGGTTCAGAGTGAACGGCAGCGACGTGGAAGAGGACGTGAACATGGGCACATCGATTGTGCCGAATCTTGACGCGATTGACAGCTTTCGCGTACTGACTTCGAACTTCGACGCGGAGTACGGCAACAGCAGCGGCGGCCAGGTGCTGGTGACCACCAAGGCCGGAACCGCGAAGACCCATGGATCGGCGTTCGAATTCCTACGCAACACTGCGCTGGATGCGCGCAATTATTTTTCGCAGGACCGGGCCGCATACCGGCAGAGCCAGTTTGGCGGCACGCTGGGCGGCGCGCCGTTTCAAGCGAAGAGCCTAACGCTTTTTGGCGACTACCAAGGCACGCGGCTGACGGAAGGGATCGACACAGGGAACATCGCGGTTCCGTCGCAGGCGGAGCGTGGCGGCGATTTCAGCCAAAATCCGCTGATGGGCAGCGTGAATGGCGACTACTGGGCGGCGATGCTGAGCGCACGGCTGGGACAGACGGTTACGGCGGGCGAGCCGTATGCGGAGGTTTTTCCTTACGGCAAGATTCCGCAGAATGCGTGGTCGGCGCCGGCGATGAATCTGCTGACGTATGTGCCGCTGCCCAACGCAGGTACGGCGCTGTTCGCTACGTCGGCAGAGGCCGAGACATTGATCGACAACAAAGGCGCGTTGCGCGCGGACTGGACGCACGGCAAGGGCACTCTGACGGCTTACTACTTTCTCGACGATTATTCGCTCGACAATCCCTACCCGACGGGAACGGGAGGCGCGAACGTACCGGGCTTCGACGCCACGTCGAATGGGCGGGCGCAGCTGGCCAGCTTAGCGCACACAGCTACGTTTGGCGCAGCCATGCTGAATGAATTTCACACGAGCTTTATGCGCAATGCCAACGCGGTGGGTCAACCAAAAGGCGGCGTGGGTCCTTCTCTCGCGGCTCAGGGATTTTCGGGAATCGTCGCGCTGAAGCCGTCAACGGAGGGCATTGAAAACATCGCCTTCAACGATTTCACTTTGGGAGTTGACACGACGGCGCTGGTGCAGGCGGAGAACATCTATGAAATCAGCGACGCGTTTTCGCACATCGTGGGCAAACACGGCCTGAAGATCGGCGGAGAGATTCACGCGAACCAGATCAACACGCACCCCGACGTGATTTTCAACGGCAGTTTCTCCTTTAATGGATCCGAGACGGGGCTGGATTTTGCGGACTTTTTGCTTGGCGTGCCCTCTAGCTATACGCAAGGGCAGGCGAGCGGCTTTTACAATCGCAACCTTTACATGGCGGCGTTTGTTCAGGACAGTTGGAAGGTGACGAGCCATCTGACGGTAAATTACGGCGTGCGCTGGGATCGCATCAGGCCCTGGGAGGAGAAGTTCAACCAACTGCAGACGCTGGTGAAGGGCGAGCAGTCGCAGGTTTTTCCGGGCGCGCCGCAGGGCCTTGTTTTCCCGGGAGATCAAGGCGTTCCCGATTCGCTGGCTCCGGCACGCAATAATTTTGCTCCTCGCATCGGTGTGGCGTGGACGCCGTCGCTTGCCGCTCCGTGGCTGCACAATCTTACCGGCACTGCGGGCCAAACCAGCATCCGGCTTGGCTATGGCATGTTCTACACGGCGTATGAAGGATTATCGGCGGGCATCATGAGCGCGAACCCGCCGTACGGATACACGTACACTTCGGCGGCACCTCCGCTGTTTGAGTCGCCATTTACTGTCGCCGCAACAGGTGCTGACGCTGGACAACGCTTCCCGCTGCAAAAAGTGGCCTATGGAGCCAGCCGGGCGCATCCCAATTCAAGTGTGAACTGGAGCCAGTTTGAGCCGCTGGTCGGAATTCCCGCGGTTGATCCGAGTGACGTGACACCATACGCCGAGCACTGGATGGCGAGCGTGGAGAGGCAGTTGGGAACCAGTTCGCTGGTCACGCTGAGCTATGTGGGTGCTTCGTCGCATCGCCTGTTGGTGTTGGAAGAGGTGAACCCGGCCAATCCCGCGCTCTGTTTGAGTCTTGGGGCAGCATGCGGGCCATTCAATGAGCAGGCTGCGCGCACCGAGTTCGGCGCGGATTTTGGCAGTGTCGAGTTGCAGCGCACGATTGCTAATTCGAGCTACAACGCGCTCGAAGCTACCATCAATCATCGATCGCACGGCTTGGAAATGCTGGCCAGTTATACGTATTCGAAATCGATCGATCAGTCTGCCGGATTGCCGGAGCCGGTGAATCCTGTGAACCCATCGCTCAGTCGAGGGCTGTCGGCCTTCAATATGCGGCACAATCTGGTTGGCAGCTTTCACTACGAGCTGCCCGCACTTCACTCCAAGACTCCGCTCGATGCAATCGCGTCTGGCTGGGCGGTCGCCGGGATCGCGCGCTTTACTTCGGGGTTGCCCGTTACGTTGCTCAACAACAATGATACGTCGCTGCTCGGCACCATTCCCAACGGCATCAACAACAATGGTGTGGACACGCCGGAGTGGAGTGGAAAATCTCTGAGTGTGCAGACGAATCCTCGCGGCGGCGCAGCCGTGTTTGATGCTTCGCAATTTACTTTACCGGCACTGGGGACGATGGGTAACGCGCGGCGCAGGTTCTTCTCGGGTCCGGGCATGGGGAATCTTGACGCTACACTTTCGCGCAACTTCCTGGTGAGAGAGAATCGCGCTCTGGAATTCCGGGCCGAAGCGTTCAACCTGTTCAATCATGCACAGTTCTTTGGAGCCGCTGCCGTTGAGGGCAACATTTCGAGCGGGAGTTTTGGACAGGCTGTAAGCGCCATGCCTCCGCGCCTCATGCAACTGGCCCTGCGTTACCGGTTTTGATCTTTTCTCTCCTCAGCGTTGTGGGCGCCCTGCCCAGCCTCCTTTGTCTTGAAAAACCGCTGCATGACGGTTGCCCTCGGGTGAGACGACCTCAAGTGATGCAATTGCCTAATGGGCTCATCTCGCGGCGCTTCGGTTGCCGCAATCCTCGGATGTGAGAATTGGTAGCGAAAAGCGCCGATGTGGCCGGTAGGAATTCCGGCTTCACGCTTAATCGCCAATGCTCATTTCGAGCGCTTTCGGTCTTGTAAACGTGCATCGACCCGTTCGCAACCGGAACTTCTGGCGTGGACTTCAGCCTCTCAGACAGTAGGTGACTGACCGCGACAAGACGCTGGTCAACGCGCATTTCCATGAATGCAGTTGTCGAAGAACGGAAAGACTAGCTGGACCAGGATTGGCGCTTACGCGGCCTCGTCCAAGTCGTCGGATTCATCCGTTGGCTCGTCTTCGGCGATTTCGGCAAGAATCTCTTCATCCTCATCCAGATCTGATGCGGGGACGGGAGCCGCCGCTGGTGCCGGTCCCGTATCAAACAGGCTGGCATTGCGCGCCTCTTGCTTCTGCGGTTCGGCGGGCCTGGGCGCTTGGTCAGCGGGCTTCACTGTCTCGACCGCCGATGACTCCGTTTTGGCCGTCGCGGTCTTCACTGCCGTTTTCGACCGGGCCTCCGCTTTTGCGGCCTTGGCTGCCTCGGCCATCTGCTCCTTGGCGGTTTCGAGCGTGTTCTTCAGTTCGAGATGAGCGCCAACAAACTGGACCAGTGCGGAAGGCAGCTGGTTGTCCAGGTCTTCCGCCGTGCCGGCGACGCTAAGCGGAGTGGTGAGCGCGTCGTTTTCGCTTTCGTTGAGCTTGCGGGGAATGACGTTGACGCGGATGGTGTCGTCCTCCAAGCGCGTAAGGATCATGACAACGGTCCTCTGCCGAAGCAGCGGACCCAGTTCTTTGAACATGGATTCACCTTCCTGTGAGAATGAAGCTGTGGATTGGATTCCTATTGTTTCCTTTACCTGGCCAGCGAATGTTTGCGGGTACGCTTCTGGATCTTTTTCCAAAGATCTGGATCGACCCCCAATACGCTCATGCGACCTGTTGAAGCGTTGTAGAAGGCTCCGTGATGAGTAAGGGCGCCGTAGCGAAAGAGACGCGCCAGCATTGCCAGCGCGCTTGTCGCCAACACATGGTTGATGAATGGCTCTTGCCGTTCGAGCGCCTCCGCGGCGCTGCAGCTGGGCAATGGGTCCTCGCCTGCTTCCGTATCCACGATCTCTGGATAGAGTTCCGCAACGGTTCTCAGCCGGGTCGCGCTGCGGCGGTTTGCGGCGTTCAAAGGCTGACCGAGCACATATTGACCGCTGCTTGCGTTGTTGCCGAGGTCAAGCCAGTAGACGGTGCTGTCATTCGCTCGCGTGACTGCGGACAGGATGGCCTGCCGCGCCGCTCGCGTATCGACACAGCCGATAATCAAATGAGGACCTGCCGAATTGGTTCTCAGCGAATCCTTGTGAAAGTGTTCGGGGTGCGCCTGCCACCGCAGACCCCAGAAGAGATTGACGCGGTTGATCAACACGGTGGCCTTATTGAGGCCGACATCGGCCGTGGCAAACGGCTGGCGGACACAGTTGGTTTCTGAGACCAGATCTCCGTCCGCCAGCATCACGTGGAGACCTCCGGCATGGCCCCAAACCTTCATCGCCTGGTGGAGATAAGGCAGACCGAGTAGGACCGCGCTGCCATTGCCTCCCGCGCCGATAACCAGCACGCGGAGCGGTTGCCCTCTGCGGCATAATGACTTCGGGAGAGCGTGTTCAACGATCATGGCCGCGCCTCTTTCCAGACAAGAACTCCTCCACCGTTTCCGGCAATTCGATCAGTGAGTCAATGGGAAACTCCTCCTTGCCGGTGAGTTCCTTCCACAGCACCTCGAAGCCGCCCGGATGCCGCGTCAACCTCCCCACGTTGCCATGCGTAAACTCGCTTTCATAAAAGCTCTGTTCCCACTGGGGAATGGAGGCGACGGTGGAGGCATCGGGAGCCCGCATCGATCCAAGGCAGACGCTCCCTGTGTCGTACACATTCCAGTAGGGAGCCACACAAAGCTTGGTATCGGCCGCTGGGCGGCGATCCTCCTTGAGCGCCCGGATCGAGAGCGAGTGATCCATCGCCAGCCAGACGAGAGTGGGCTGCGGGAAGATCGCACCATTCATTCCTGCCATGTCGCCCTGCGTCGTTCCGAAGAACATCTGGCGTTTTTGTGGCGGCGTCCACCAGGCAATAAGCCGTTCGGTGCGCGCGATCACGCTAGCGGGCAGAAACTCCGCCTGCACTCGGCCTCCCAAGGCTTGGACCAGCGATTGAACGAACTCGATGGTCAGCGTCTTTGCCGGACCGAGTGTTGGTTGCTTGGCGCGATTCTCTGCGTTCACTTCGTGGTGGGTGATGAACGTATTTCCGAAGCTGCCGTTCTGGTGTTCCGTCGACCGGTAGATCAGCAAGGCTTCATGCAGCGCGAAGTGATGGTTCTGTCCGATGCTCACGTTGACCTGCATGCTCCTCCTCCATGCCGTTTAGCAGGGTAATCAGACCGGCCAGTTCTATGTTGACCCTGAGAAAGATCGCCATCGTACGAATTGCCTTGTCGAACTCTTCGCCGACCTCCGGGCGAAAGCACACGGCGCAGGACGGCTCATTGGTCGTCTCGTTATAGCGTTCCGACTCATGATCGAAGCAGGCCTGAATCGCGTCATTCTCACTGAAGACCAACAGCAGGCTCGGCACCGGCGGATCGTCGTACTCTCCCTCGAAGCGCATGACCTGGCCCTTCAACCGCGACAGCCGATGAAGGGTCAGCAGCTTCTGAATCCATCTCGAGCACGGCCCCTGAAGATGCCTTCGCAACAGCCTGCGTGCTTTGCGATATGTCCAGTTCTTCGCGGTCCGGATGGGTTCCGGGATCGCCTCATCGACGGCCGGGAACTCGTAAGCATCCCGGCTCTCGGGCTCGTCCTGCTCCATCCACTCATGCAGTTGTTCGTTGTAAGCTTCGGCGTCCGTATGGTCGTAGATGCGAATCCAGCGGTAGAGCGATCCCCGCAAAAGGTGGTAGAACGCCGCTCCAAGGAATCGCTCCTGCTTTTCGAGCGCGTTCAGGGCGGCCCCGATCTTGAGGTAGCCGCAGGCCTGGAGTTCGAACGCGGCCATTAGCTTGCCTTCGCCAAGAGCTCCTCCCCGCCAATATCCTGTCCCAAGGTCGTCCCTGACTTCAAAGCAATAATCGACTTTGCCTTCGAGAGCGCTGCCGGAGAACTCTTCGATCAGCTTCTGGATGGCGCTTCGCGTGAAGACTACGGCGACCTCGCCGCTTTTTTGCCAAAGCTCCGCGCAAGCGAGATTCCGCTCCACCAGCGCCAGGCAAAGACGGTAAAGCCGCTCGCCGTTTGTCTCCAGGCGATAGCTTGTGGGGATGCGGCAGAGGGACGGGAGGGTTTCACCGCAACCCTGCCCCAGCAGCGCTATATCAAGGGTGGCAGCAGTTCGCTCGGAGCTTCGAGAGCCGGCATCGTGCCGGACGACGATCTCCTCGCCGCTTCCGCGACGGCGTGCGCCAGGCTTTGTGACTCTTCGCATTTCAAATGCCTCGCGATGAGCCGGTCGGCTCTTTTGGGCGGCTTGCACTCAAGCCGACGGAGTTCCGCGAGCAGCAGGGTCTGATCGGCTTTGCTGTTCTTCATGATGTGCCGCCTTGTTGCGATGATTCGGATAGCGACCAACTCCCTTGCAAAGCAGGCGCCGAACAGGGGCGCGGGAAAAGATCACAACGGGACACAGCTTGGAGTCTGAGGATCAGCCCTTGCTGCCGATGGCCCGGCTGAACGTGTAGCGAAGGGCGCCGCCGGTGTCCTCCGGCCCCGCCACCGATGCCGTGGCAATTTCGGGGTAGGACGGCGTAAGTAATTCTCGCACTTGTTCGACGGTCAAGTTGGGCGCGGGATCTGGGATACGGGTTCCGTTGTAGAAGAACTCGCGCTGGAGAGCTTTCACTGTTACGCTGCTCATGAATCAACATCTCCTGGGTGGATTTGGGTTGTACATGGAATGTGGAGTGTGTGGGGTGCAGGTGAGACGCAGCCCTGCGTTTGGCCCAATTTGCGGACCAATTGCGGAAGCGGGCTGAGCGTATTCTTGGCTACGTGCACAAGGGGCGGTGTGCCAGCCAAGATGGCCAAGCACCGGATTGGTGGTCAGCGCGTGGGTTGGCGTAGATACGCTCATTGACATGCACCACGGAACCAAAGGGCCTGCCTGTCTCAAGCATGCAAATAGGCCAGAACCGCTCGTGCGACTTCTGCCTTCGCATCTCGGAGAGACATTCCGGCAGGCCGCCGGAGCACGGCCCCATGCGAGAGAGCCTCGACCATGTGCGTCACGATGAACACGCCTTTGTCGAGATCGAAGCCCTTTTTCAACTCGTGAGCCTTCGAACCAATAGCGAGCCGAAAGGCTCCGTGAAGGCGGACGGCAAAGTCCCGGGTTCCATCCGCATGGTGAGGGACCTCCGTCAAGAGCATTTCGTACAGCCGTGGATCGCCTGCATGGGCATCGACCATCGACTCAACGATCGCGCTCACCAAATCATCGAGCGATGAGGCTGCATGTTCCATTAGGGCGGAACCGATGACGCGATCAATCTCATCGATATGGCGCTCATGCAGGGCGACAAAGATCGCTTGTTTATCCGGGAAGTATTGGTAGATCGATCCGATGCTTACTCCTGCGACTTCGGCAATGTGGTTGGTCGTCATGGCGACGGGCCCATTGCGCTTCAGGATCTTGACGACAGCTTCGAGAATCGCATCTACCGTTTGACGTGCGCGGCTCTGCTTTGGCATGCGGCGTCTGGAGGTTCCGGGAGTTGCTGACTTCATCATGGCAAGTATACAAAAATATGAGCAACTATTCAATAAATGGTTGCAATCGACTTGGTCTGCCGCACGATGGATAGGCAAATCAATGCGAGTAGACAACAAGGATTGAGAACTGTAGCCTTCAATCAGAACATGAGCATATGAATATGAAAGTTGAATACCAGCTCATTCACAGGAGACGAATATGATATTTCTGATTACCGGCGCAACTGGAGACGTCGGATCGAAGGTTGTTGAACATCTACTCCAACATGGCGACCGGCCGCGCGTCTTTGTGCGCGACGCAGCGAAGGCGCGCTCGCTCTTTGGTGACCGCGTAGACATCTTCGCTGGCGATCTGGCTGATGCGGCATCGCTGAAGGCCGCGCTTGACGGAGCCGACACGCTGTTTCTCGTCAATTCCGGTCCCAGGATTCCCATGTTGAATGAATTGGCTGCCAGGTCTGCCAAATCCGCGGGCATCACCCATCTTGTGAAACTCTCGTCGCTGGATGTGGAACTGGGACTGGCAATCGGCGCATGGCACGAGCGGGGCGAGGCGGCTATTCGTGCGAGCGGGATACCGTATACATTTGTACGGCCCACGGGGTTTATGTCGAATCTGCTGGCGTGGGCGCACTCAGTCAAAGCGGAAGGAGTGGTGCGCGCCTCAACGGGAGACGGGCGCAGGCCCTTCATTCACACCGCCGATATTGCAGCCGTTGCTGCTGCGGCGCTTACCACCCGAAGGTATGCTGGTGAAACGCTGGCGATCACCGGGCCGGAGGCCCTGAGTTTCTCCGAGATCACGGAAAGGATCGGAGCGACGATCGGGAGGCGTCTCCAATTCCAATCGATTTCGGATGAGGAAGCTGGCCAGCGCTTTTCTGCCACTGGCGCGTCGCCTGAAGAGGTCGAGGCCCACATCGCACTATGGCGCGCGATCCGCGAAGGTCGTGTCGCGACCGTCACTGACGAAGTCCAGCGCATTCTGGGCCGGGAGCCTAAGGCTTTGGATCAATGGATCATCGAAAACGCTGCGACGTTCTGCTAATTCGGTCCGGATAAGCCTGAGGACTGGACGCTATGTCAGCGATGCTGGCCCTAGATGACGAACAGGCCGAGATAGGATTCTCAGCTAATGCCAACGGCCTTAGGCGCGCTTCCAGCAGTGCCGTCTCACCGGATCCTCATAGTCTGATCTTGTCGGGGTCAGTTGCAACCCAGACATTCACGAGCAACCGCTGGTTTGACCACAATTGACGCACGTATAGCAGGTTCCGCTGGGTTTCATCAGGCCGCCACAGCCCACACAAGGCGGAGCATCGCCCATGTCAAGAATGAATTGGGAGCCGTCGGCCGGACCGGGTGTCATCTCTCCACCAGCACTAATCTCGCTATTGCCTTGGCCGAATAGCGAGAGTTGATTCCCGGACAAAAACCGCAGCTCCATCCAGCGAAAAAGATAATCCATGATCGACTTTGCGTAACCGATCTCCGCGTTGCCGGTCCAGCCGGAAGGCTCAAACCGTGTATGCGAGAGCTTGTCGCAGAGTACCTTCAACGGCACTCCGTGCTGAAGGCTGACCGAAATCACGGTCCCGAAACACTCCATCAAACCGGCAATGGTTGAACCGGCCTTCGCCATACGGATGAAAATCTCGCCCGGCTGGCCGTTGGGATAGAAGCCGACCGTCAGATAGCCCTCATGTCCCCCGAAAGCGAAATGATGCGTGATTGCCGAACGCTCATTCTGCAACCGGTGGCGATTTGCCGCCGGCGGACCCAAGAGGTCAGACGCAGCTCGTGGCGCTCCCTCTGCCAGCTTGGTTCGATCATCAACGCTGGCCGGGTCGGACGATTTCGAATCTTCTGCACCGCACTCTCGGGGCGTCGGTTTCAAGGTTTCCATCTCTCACCTCCTGCGTCCGGTTGGCAAGCTCGCGTTCCGCCCGTTCCAGATCTCCAAGCGTCACGGCCGGCTGCGAAGTGCGTACGACGACCGAAAGGCTGAGCTTTGCTGTCTTGAGGGAGGAAGAGATAATGTCGCGCTGGACCTGGATGAGTTGCGCTTGCGCTACTTCGGCCTCGGGATTCGATTTGAAGTTGCCGCTCGCGTCCTTCTGCGCGGCCGTCATCTTCTGGAGGCGCTTCTTGTAACTCTTCAGTACCTTCACCTGGTCGGGGATCACGACCTGTCCGCTGATGACGACCGGGAAGCCAAGCGTCGAGAAGTTCTGCAACATTCCAGGAAACGTCGCATCCGGAAGTTCCTTGAGACTCACAACCGCGTAGAGATAGCCGTCGATGTTGAGGTAGGTCTCGGTCTCATTGAGGATGCTTGCTTCAGTCGCCTGTTCCCGCGCGCTGCGATACTCGACCATCTCTTCGCCGGGAATGCACGGCCGGCGGTCGCGCCGGAGCGGATGCTGAGCGTGTTTCAGCTCCTCAAAGAGTTCCTGCGTCGAAAGTCTCCGGGGCCCGAGGCTGGCCGCCTCCATCGACCCCTCGATGCCCCGGAGGACGGATTCAAACTCCGCCAGATAGGTCTCATGCTCCTTCCGAGCACGCTGGATGGCCTTTTTCTGGCTTAGAGTGAATCCGGAAAGGCTGCGGTTCTGTTGTGCGGAGTGATAGAGCTTCGCGTGCGTGCGGGGGTCCCAGATGAAGTACACATGAAGCCGGTTCTCGAAGAAGAAGCCGCTGCGCTCCTTCTGCCGCCACATCCCGAGCCGGTGGGTATCGAGAGCCATCACCTCCGACTGCTCGGTGCGCTGTTCGTGGATGTAGGTGTCGAGAAGGTCGCCGAGGTGCTCCGAGATCTCATATCGGAACTGAATGCGCATGCTGACGTCGGGAACACTGCGAAACAACGCTTCAAGCATCGACTTGGTCTGGTTGCGATCGCTGTCGGTCGAAAAGTACGCGAGGACGCCTTTCAGTTCATAGCCCGCGGCAAATGCGCCGCTGGTGCGAACCATAATGTTGTCGCCTTTGGGTAGATCCCTGAGAGGCAGCAACGTGCAAACGGCCGGCGCCTTCAACTTCCGTTCGTGTTCCGCATACGTTATCGGCATGGTTCTTGTCTCCGCGTTGCCTTTCGGCCGTCGAGGTTGAGACCCTGTTTCGCGACGATTACCAACGGAGCGATCCGCTCATGGAATCGCGCTGCGAAGAGAATGCTCGCAAATACCGCCCGTGCCGCGTCGAGATCGAGTTGCATAGCGACCGAGCCGTCTGCGTTCGTCCTGATCGAGGCGTGCACTGGGTTATTCCTCCTCCTCGACCAGATAAGGTTCCGTCAATTCTGAATCTCGCTCAAGTGCGCACCACGCCTTCGGTGCGAAAAACGAGCGCACGAGATCGGTCAGGTATCCGCGCGGCCGTCCGTACTTGAAAAGGATCAGGAATGGCACCGCAAGCGCAGGGACTATAAACTCCATGAAGATATTGAGCGGCATCCCGAACACGTGCGCATTGCCGCTCACAAAGTGCGCAAGGAGATTCATGATCGCCGCGAGCGCAAGCACCAGAATCAGATCCTCGAATTCAAGGCCGAGAAACGTCACCTTGGTGTGGAGGTTGCGATGAACCGGCGTTAGATCGAGACTCATGAGCTTCCTCTCATATTCCATGTGCTTGCGTAACCATCGATTCGGCCAGGCGCACCATGCCTGAGACCATCAGGGCGGCGATCGCCGCGATAAACTTCCTGATCCAGGTCGAGCCTGGATAGATCTCCGAAACCACGCCGCCCATGTGCAGCGCCATCGCCGCAAGCTGCGTCAGCGCGAACATCGGCAGGATGACATTGGCGGTCCAGTTCACCAGACTCATGGTTGCCATCCAGAACCCATTCGCGTTTGTCGGCCCGGCATTCTGCACAAAACCCTCCAGGGCGCGCAGCATCCCCGAACACATCAGCGAGGCGAAACCGCCGTAGAGGAATTGCTCGCAGGGGGCGCCCTTGCTGTAGCGATACACGGCTCCCGCGAAGAACAGGCCCGCCATCGTCGGCATGATGGTGTTGCCGGCCCAGGAAGCGAGATTCGTGATTGCCCCATCGAGACTCATCGAGTTCTCCTCAGGCCGCCATCGCCTGAAAGAGCGCGAGAAGACCGCTCACGCTCAGAAAAGAGATCGCGGCGAAGACCAGCCTGGCCCAGGGCCTGTGCCGGACAAAGTTGATGACGGCTCCGACACATGCCAGTCCCGCCGCGGCCGGTAAGATCTGCCCGGCAATGTAGTTCCAGAGGGAGGTCAGCATATCGGTCATCGCGTACTCTCCTCCCGAATTCCAGTCCTGCATAAGCTGCATCGTGGCCGACAAGGACATCAGAAAAAGTGCGGCAACAATAGAACCGAGCGGATTCTCTCCTGCCGCTCCATCGAGCGTTGCCTTCAGGACGAAATACGCTGCGATCACGGGAACGAGCTTTGCGACAACGATCTGGTTGACGAAGTTCTTGAAGACCGTCTCCATGCTGGCCAGCCAACTCGTGCCCACGGAGCCGCTACCTGAGGGAATATTGATGCCTTGCGCCGCAACCCACGACAGCAGTTGCGGAAGCGTGAGAAGGACAATCGTCCACAGAATCCACTTGCCGACGCGGCCGTTCACGTGGAAGTTGATCCCGCCTTCATGCCGCAGGCTCACTCCCGCGGCGGCCAGCGTGCAGAACGCAGCCGGCACCGCAAGATCGAGCAGCAGTTGGAGAAGGTCGAGGAGGAACTGTGGCGGCTGCATTGCTCTTTGCCTTAGTTACTGAATGCCCTGTGCCTGGGTGATGAAACCTTCGGCCATCCGTCCGAGACCGGAGATCACCATGAGAGCCACGCCGGTGACGCCCCAGCCCAGGTAGCCACGACCGCTCTTGAAGTGCCATCCGGCGACCCCCAGGCAGGCCACGGCGATGACCGGAGCGATGACGTTGCATCCCCAGTTCACGATGTTGAGGACCGTGCCTTCGACGGTGGTCGCCTGCTGTCCTTGTACGGCTTGGCCGAACTGGGGAGAAGTTCCCAGGTTCTGGGCTCTGGCTGCGAAGGGTGCGGCGAGGTTTCCCAGAAGCAAGAGCCCCAGGCCGAACTTCAGGGCAACGTGCATCCAGTCGATTTCATCGGGACGATAATGAACGCGTGTGGATGTTGAGGCGGACACTCGGGAGCGCCGCCAGAAGGCCAGTGCGGTTCTCATAGGTTTCTCTCCTGGACGCGGCTGCTCTTGGGCATCCGTGTCGAGCGAGAGAATGGGATGAAACCGAAACTCGGTCAAATAACCCGGCCGAGACCAGGATGGGAAATCGCTCTATCTCCAATCGCTTGTGTGAGTTTGGCAATTGAAGAGATGCGCGCCGGGCCTCAACCTTGCCGGCGTTGTAGCTCAATTTGGACCAATCGAGCTAAAATCGCAGTCGAAGAACCCGGTGTCGCGAGCTGTCGCCAGGTCAGGGAAAACGCTATGGCATCCGTATTGCAGCCGAACCCTTATCAATGCGACCAATGCGGAACCACGAATATCGTGGCTGCCCCTGTCCTCTACCAGCAGGGAACACGGACCTTTTCAGGCATATTCAATTCGGGGACAAGCCAATCCTATTCAGCGCGGGCAGTTGAGCCGCCCTGCCCACGGGGGTATTTCCGACCCCTCATTCTTTGGGGGCCTGCAATTGCCATCTTCTTCGTGTGGACGATTGTGGGGGTGAGCTCGATCTATGAACACCCGATGAGGTCCGCACTGCGGCCCAACACGGTTGCTGTTTTCTTGTTCCTCGGTGTCGCTTCTATTGTGGGTTTAGCATACAGTCTCCGCAGGATCGCCCATTACAACCGGGAGGTTTATCCCCGCCTCCGTTGGAACTGGGAGCACACCTATATCTGCAGGCGTTGCGGGAAGTTCCGCCTCGTCCCTTCCTAGCTGTAGGCGAAGGCTTCTTTCCTCTGGTCGAGCTCCCGCCCTGAAATGAACTTTTGCTGAGAGTTGCATACAGTTTAAGCCTTTGAATCTTTTCGGTTTACGATCTTACTATGCAAATATGGAGCTATACTCTATAATTGCATACATGATATCGCGCCGCCTCGGGCCAAAACTGAGCTCTTTACTGAGTCACATTCCAGCTGTGGCCCTTCTGGGCCCACGCCAATCGGGAAAAACAACTCTCGCGCTCGAGATCGCCGGGCAGCAGGACTCTGTCTACCTCGACCTTGAAGACGAAAATGATCGCGCCAAGCTCTCTGACCCGAGCAAGTACCTCGCAGATCATGACGACCAACTGGTGATTCTCGATGAGGTACACCGCGCGCCGGAGATCTTTCAGCAACTGCGCGGCATCATCGACAAGGGACGCCGTAAAGGGAAGGCAAATGGACGTTTTCTTCTCCTTGGATCGGCCGCGATGGACTTACTCAAGCAGTCCGGCGAGAGTCTGGCAGGACGCATCTCCTATTTGGAACTCGGACCTTTCGACGTCCTCGAAACCGGCGCCGCGGCAATGGACACACTATGGGTCCGGGGCGGTTTTCCGCGCAGCTTCCTGGCGGAATCCGACGATCTCAGCATGCAGTGGCGGCGCGATTTTGTACGAACGTACCTGGAGCGCGATATTCCTCAATTCGGATTGCGCATACCGGCTGAGACGCTGCGACGCTTTTGGACGATGCTGGCACACAACCAGACGCAGCTTCTGAACGCTTCCAATCTTGCGCGGGGCCTAGCTGTCGATGGCAAGACGGTCGCCGGTTATCTCGACCTTCTTGTCGATCTCCTGGTCGTTCGCCGGCTGCCGGCCTGGCACAGAAATATCGGGAAGAGGCTGGTCAAGTCGCCCAAGGTATATGTACGCGACACTGGCATAGCGCATGCCTTGCTTGGAATTCGCGATAAGGAAGCGTTGCTTGCTCATCCGGTTGTAGGACAAACCTGGGAGAGCTTTGTCATCGAAACCCTCATCACCGCGTCCCCGGACGGGACTGAAGCGCACTACTATCGGACCTCCAACGGGACCGAGGTGGACCTTCTCCTTACGCTGCCGAATGGTGCACTTTGGGCTATCGAGGTGAAACGCAGTTCGGCGCCGAAGATCGAGCGCGGATTTTATTCAGCCTGTGCCGACCTCAAACCCCAAAGGCGCTTTTTGGTTTATTCAGGAAGCGAGCGATTTCCCCTCGACAACATGACCGATGCAATCGGTCTCGTCGAACTCACCGAGACGCTCCAGGAAGCTTCTTGAGGCGATTCGCCAGAACAAACATCAGGAACCACAGACTATTGAGCCTGGCGGCAGGATATACATAACCACAGTTCCTAACGCACATCGCGTGTTTTTGCCTCGCACGCGCACCGAGCCATTGGTCCGACGATTACCCAAGCGCACTTTGGGTCAACGGGAACGATCTTTGCTCAATTCTGAATTGGGCAATCGGGATCGTATATGGCTCAGCTGCACACTGAGCCATCGGGATCGTTCTTTGCTCAATTGGGAATTGGGTCAACGGGAACGATCTTTGCTCAACTACATTTTGGGGCATTGGGAGCGAAGATTGCTCAACCGCACACTGGGCCAAGCGGACCGATCTTTGCCCGGGCGGGGTTGCAATGACGGGGAGAACTCGTTCACCGTAGCAGCATTGAAGACGCGATGCAAGAGTAGTTCAACTCGCTCGGGAAGGCCGTCCGTAGCACTAGATCGCCCTACACAAAAACGCCCTGGCGCTCGGGCCAGGGCGAGGAAAAGAAGCGTGTGGGGCGCCGCGGTTTATTGAACTGTGGGAGCTGCCGCATGAAGCTCGGCGGGGGTTTGTTCGTGCTTAGTGAACACGATGTAGATCTTCGTGTCGGCGGGAACGGAGACGACTACGCGGCTGTTGGCATTGAGGCTCATGACCTCGGAGTCGCCCGCAGTGCCAACGTTCTCGGCCAGCCGCTCCCGTAGCATGTCGTCTTCGGAAAAAGCGGCGCTCGTATTGTTTCCGGCCACTTCGGCAAGCACTGAACCGATCCCCGATGCGGCGCGCACCAGGAAGTTCTTGCCTGTGTTCTTCCCGTCGACGTTCCCCTTGATCGGCCCTAGATCGAGCCCGGTGCCGACGGCGTCGATCTTCTCCCGCGCGCCATCAAGTAACTCGATCTCGTCGAACTTCACGCTGACCAGCCCGCTCCGATCGGCCTGCTGGAGTTGGCCATATACACGCGCGCCGGCGGGAACGACGATCCTGTCGCCGATCGCATAGGTGTATTCGATTACCGCCACAACAGGGGCGACCACCGCGCTCGATATCTGCGTCTCGAGCTTCGCCTGAATGCGCGTTCCCGGAGTCAGGTCCAATCGTGGCGCTCCATCGTCATCGGAAGTGACCCTGGGCGTTGGTCCAGCCTGGTTCTGCGCCAGGCTCCGCACGAAGACGATGGACGTCTCCTTCAGGCTGTTCTGCTGCGTTTGCGGCGTCTCTGCGGGTGGAGTTCCGCCGTAAGGCGCAGGATCTTCCCACCTCTGTTGTGTGTCCGCGAAAGAGGGTACCGCTCCCAGAGAACTGGCAACAACAGGTTTGGCGGCAAATGGCTTGGTGGTTGCGCCATTGTCTAATGAGCGTGTGCGCCGGATGTCGCCTGGCCCGAGCTGGCCGCTGGTGTTGTCCGGCGCCGGTGTGCGCGGGGTGTCCATCAGTGGCGTTACGCTGCCTTTGGGCGGAGTTGTCTGCTCCTGTTCGGCTTGCTGAGACTGAGACGCCTGCTTGACGGGCGCCGCCTTCTTCGGAGACTTGCCGACGATGGCCGTGAACACAAAGAACAGAACCGCGACAGCCAAGCCGCCCCCGAGAAAAATGAGTTTGCTTTTGCTGATCCCGTCCGCTCCCTTGACGGCAGCTCTCGTCGCGAACCTGGTCGCAGGTTCCTCTTTGCCGCTCAGGATGGCTGGGTCCTGCGTCTGAAAGGGTGCTGGTGAAGCCATGGGCTCAGCGGCTTCCACGACTGAGGTAGACAACCCTCGGCTTCCGTTGTTGTTGTCATTGATGCTCATAGCCTCTGGACTCCTTTCTACTGGCCATTGCCGGAGATGGGTGGGGTAAACGGCAGGCGAATCAACACAGGATGATCCACCTGGTCCGCCTGGGCAATTTGGAGAAACAGCTTCTCCGTCGATTCCTTGAAATTGGGCCGATCGAAGACAACCACGCCATCGGCCCGTTCTCCCGGCTCAAGCCGGGTTGTGCTCAACCTGTAGTCCCGAATCTCCAGCTGGTCCGAGATGATGCCTTTGCCTTCCTTCTTTTTCTTCTTTGTAGCCGTGCGCCCCGTGATCTGGATCTGCGGTGGAAGAATCTCGACAGGTTGATTCGAGCTGTTCAGGATGGAGTAGGAGATCATGGTCTCGTTGCTCAACTGCCGCATGTCGCCAATCGATGTCTCGATCTGCTGGCCTTCCCACTTGGTCCAACTGGGAGCATTTACTCTCGCCTGCTCCTTGAATTCTCCGTCGAGGCTCGAAAGCGGCGCTGAGCCCGTGCCGGCGTCCAAGCCAATCGTGGCATCTTCCCGTTCCTTGCTCGGCGGGGTTGGCATCGCCAGAGCACCGGAATCTGACGAGATTAGAAAGCTTCGTGCGGAGCTGTACTCAATCAGAAAGTCCACCGGTTGCGACTCATTCGCGATGCTCGCGCCATCGCTGACCAACTCTAACGTCACATGTTGACCCGATTTTGTCGCAATCAGAAGGTTCGACTGAGCGGGCTCTTTGGTGATCGGCTTGACGTAGACGTAGTTGGGCTCGTCTGCACTATGCTCAGCCTTGAACTCGCCGGGGCTACCCAGAATGACGGAGGTGACCTCCTCCGGCATCCGGATCGTCGACTCAAACTCCGGCCGCAGATGCAGGACTGTGATCTCTCTCGGGTTGATGGCGATGGTTGCGACACGCGCCACGACCGCCGCGTCCGTCGCGTTAAGCTGCAGCGGTAGAAGGAGCGCAATGGGCATGAACCAGCAAAGTTTCACGGGAAGGACCTCCTCGGCGGCCTCATGGCCGCAAATCTGCGAATCATGTACTGCCGCCGGACCGCCTGCACATAGGCCACAACCTCCGGGTTGTGATAGTTCAATTGCTCCCGCGAGATCCAGTGGTCGCCCGCATAGTAGGCCGCAGCGACCAGGCGCAGATCCCCGTGGAACTCCCACATCAACGCTGTGACGTAGCGTGTACCTGCCGCGATGTTCTGCTCGATGTCGAAGGGTTGAAAGGCGCCAAAGCGGCGCGCTGTCGCGGGCATCAGTTGCATGAGTCCCATCGCGCCCTTGTCTGAAACCGCCTGCGGGTCCCATCGCGACTCGACGTCGATCAACGCGGCGATCAGCTCGGGCGGCACACGATAGTGCGCCGCATACTGCCGCACAAAGTGCTCCGCCGCTGCGGGATCGGCTTGGGCCAACGCAAACCCAGGAAACACGAGCAGCAGGAAGAGAGGCCATCGCTTCATGAGGCTGGCCCTCCCGAGACCGTCAGGCTCTGCGCGAACCTGGCGCCGTCATCAAGCAGACTCTTGAACCCCTCTCGAAGCAAAAGATGCCGACGATCTTTCTCAGTTTTCGCCAAGAAAGGCAGCAGAACATCGCGATGTTCCTCGGTCACGTGGTCCGTTCCGAGTAGCTGTAGCGCATTGGCGAAATCGATCATCTCGGAGACTGAGGGCGGTTTCTCGAGAGAGTAATTGCGGAATGAGAGTGCGATCCCCGCCATCTCCCGGTGAAACTTCTCATCGGCTTTAGGCGTGCGGCTGGCAATGATCTCCGCCTCGCGCTCCGGAGTCGGATGCTCCACGCGAACATAGAGGCTGCGCCTCCGGATGGGGTCTCCCAGCCTGCGCTCCTCGTTGCTGGTCAGCACGACGAACGGTATGCTCTTCGCGGCGACGGTGCCAAACTCGGGAATCGAGAGCTGCCAGGCGGAGAGGATTTCTAGCAGCATTGCTTCGAACCCATCGTCAACTTTGTCCAACTCATCAATCAGCAGCACACAGGGCCGTTCGCATTCGAGCGCGCGCATCAATGGACCGGGCCGAAAGAAATCCCGTCCCTTGAGATTGGCCTGCACGGTCTGCCAGCTCTCGTGCTGGCCCTTCGAGAACTCCATGCAGAGCCGCTGCAAGCTCTCATCGAAACGCCCGATTGCTTTTTCTTCCGTCACTCCGCGGTAGCACTGCAGGCGTTCAACGTTCGTGCCGGCCGCGGCGGCAACGGAGATGGCGAGCTGCGTTTTGCCTGATCCCGCGGGACCTTCAAGCAAAAGAGGCTTCTGGAGCTTGGCCGCGAGAAAGACGACCTGAGTCATGACCGGGTCGATGAAGTAGCCCGTCCCGGCCAGTTTGCAAGCGAGGTCCGTGATCGAATCAAACATCGCCTTCTCCCCGCGGTTCCGCTCGATTTGCTGCCGAGCTCAGTGCGAGCGCACTCGGCTTACCATCGAGCGCCCGACCTAACCCGTAGATGGCTTGGGTCCAGACATTGGCGAGCGACGTTGCCGAAAGTGCTGTCAGAAGGAGCATTCGCAGTCGAATCCACACGAATCCCGACCACGCCGTCCAGATCGCTCCTCCATAGCGCAAAACAACGACAGCCTCCAGAATCGTCAGCAATAGGGCGATCGTGAGATACGCCTTGCGTTCCGCCACGGGCCTCCTCCAATGCGGAGAAAGCATGAGGTGGTTCTAAAACTCGGTCAAATTTGCTTGGTTTTAGGCCTGGAGGTTAAGTGGAATCTGCCGAGACCAATTGACGACGACCTGGAAACTCACTGCGCCTGTTTGGCTCGCTTACTTCCGCCGGACGCCGCATGTGGGAAATGGCGCCGGGGAGACTGCAAGCGCCGTTTGACCGAATTTGTAATGGAGGATATACCGGTCCCGAAGGAAAACTCATTTTGACCTGAGGGGACTCGGATGAAAACAAGAGCTGCGCAAATCGACGAATCGGCTTTGATGGAGAGCCTTCAGACAGAACCGCCTGAATTGGTCCTCAACGGAATCCCTGTCGAGCTTGCAGATTCGAACAATGGCAAGCACCCCACGGCTGAGCGCCCCATGCGAATGTACACGTCGGAGCAGGCCGCTTCTTTGCCTCATGATCCCTTGCCGCAGTCCCGTAAGAGAAGCAGAGGGCAGAGTCGGACCCGCATTCATCCCCCGCTCTTGTTTCCGCCTCAATCGCCGACGCAAATGCCTAAGCGAGCAATGAATGCCCTGCGCCGAAAGCCGCCAGAGAGCGTCAAAGTCGCTCCGGATAGCAAGTTGCTGGTCAGCCGGGGCGAGGCTGCGCAACTTCTATCAATCAGCGAACGCGGAGTCGACTATCTCATTGCGGCCCGGCGTCTGCCAACCAGGCGTATCGGTGGGCGGGTTCTGATTCCGGTTGCGGACCTGAGGAAATATGCGCGCGGCGATGATCCGGAGCGGATTGTATCTTGAGTTGAAGCACAGCGCGATTTCGACGCAGTGGTGCAGTTTCCAGATAGCCCGTGATTCGTCCGGAACCCCAGAATGTGGCTCCCGGACGGTAGATTCGCGCCTCGACGATTTGGCATAAACTGAGAACCTGCCGCTCCCGGTAGCCGATTCCTCGAGCAGACCCCCGTTTTCTGTTATCTATTCGGCGCCGGACTGAATTTACATCCAATTTAGATCCGCCAGGCAGCCATATGCACTCATTCTGCGCTAGTTACGTTCGATAATCTTCTTGGTACCCCAACAAAGCTCACGGAAGTTCTCGACTAGCCCAGACTCTGGCGGACCACCTTGGCTCCGGTCTAAATGCGCATCGAGAACGCGTGGGTCTGAGCCTTCGATGACAACTCTTCAGCGGCTCGTTTCGCAGGTAGACAATCGGTTGGTGCCAGCCGCACCCTCCCCCGCTGTTCTCCGATAATGGGGATATGGCTGACGACAATCCATTCCGCAAAGGCGCGCAGCCTGATGAGGTCTTCGAGACTTCCATGTTCCGGATGGAACGTTCTGGCCGCTTCATCAAAATCGAGACACATCGGACCCCTGAGCAACAGGCCGCGCTCGTGAAGAGCGTCGTCGAGAATCGACACAGGCTGGTAGAACGCGCTGCGGAGTGCCGCGCCGAACTGAGGGCACTGATTCACCGCTTCACCTCACTGGACATCCTGGCTCACCAGATTGCACAGGACATACTGCGCGACCCTAACGAATACCGGGAGATGGATTCCGAGCTGCGTCCCCACCTCATTGAGTACCTGGCGCTGCTCGAACTGGAAGACACAGAGTACGAGCTGAGGGCTATCGAATCGCCATCGCCCAGCGATGTGGTGAGAACTCGTGAGCTGCTGGAGGAGATTTTCGACGCCTTCAAATGGCAGATCATGACCGAACACATCACAGAAGAGAATCAAGGCGCACTGAGCGTCCAGCAAGAGCTCCACTATCACGCCCTGATGTACCACGTCTTCGTTCGGTCTCCGGCGTACCACCATCACTGGGTCGAAATCCTTACAGCTCTCTTCAGTTCGCCGCGCGTCGCTGCATGGCTGGAGGAGCGCCATCTTCGGATCGACAACGTTCTGAAGTGCGTGGATTGGTTAGGTGGCCTCATCCTCCATCGGCTGCGAGAACGCCTGCGCGCCGCGCGAGCGGAGGAGGTAGGCGTTCGAGAGCAAATAAAGAAGCTACGTCGGGGAGAAAAGACTGACTTCGAGCTGCCGCCGATATTCCAGCAATTAGCTCAAGAGAGTGGGAAAAATCGCGCTTTCAAACTGGAGGCCATCCTCCAGCATTGGGCGCTGTACGCCGTTGGCACCACCATGACCATCGGGCACAAGGAGCTGGCTGAATTCGCAGAAGTCTCGCCAGAAGCGGCGAAGGCTTTTCTCGAAGCCTTCTCCATGTGCTTCGGCCAGCCTGAAAGCACAGACCCATTCCCACGCGCTACCCATCCGCTGCAACAAACTCCGCTGATTCGCTACGGAGAGGATTCTTACTTCGTCGCGGCGCCTAACCTTCTGGCGTGGTCTGTGAAGGCGAATTTCGAGGGTCAGTTGAAGTCGGAAACCGGAGCGCCCTGGAAGAACTACCAGGAAAATCGCGCCAAGTTGGTCACCCGTAAAGCATTGGGCTATTTGGGTGCCGTCATGCCTCGAAGCCAGCAATTCGAAGAACTCTATTATGAGTTCGAAGGCCAGCGTTTCGAGCTTGACGGTCTGCTGCTGTTCGACCGTTACATCCTCTTGCTGGAGGCGAAAGCCGGTGGTGTCTCGGATGCATCGAGGCGTGGTGGGACAAAAGCCTTGGAAGCCGATCTGAAGGACTTGGTTCGCGATCCCTCGCGGCAGGCACAGCGCGCCAGGAAGTTCATCCTTGGCGAGGACGCTCCCACATTCAAAACCAAGGATGGTCGCACCGTCGTCATCGACAAGAGTATCGGACGCAAGGTCGTCACGATGGCTCTTACGCTCGACAACCTCGCGATGTTCACCAGCGACATGCAGGAAATTAAGAAACTGGGTCTGCTGGCACCGGATTCTATCTCCTGGACGCTGTACCTTCCTGACCTTCGCATCATCACGGAGCTGCTGCCCAGCCCCTCGGAGTTCTGGCACTATTTTCATTGGCGGCGTTCTCTCATTGGGTTGAACAACGTCTTCGGCACTGACGAGGTGAACTGGCTGGGGATCTATCTTCAACAAGGGCCGGGAGAAGAGAATCTTGCGCCCGAATCCTATCGACTGTCCTTTACTTCGTACACGACAGAGATGGATGACTACTTCCTTCATCAGTCCGGGGAGAGGTCGAAGCCGGCGAAGCGTCCTGAACGGCAGATTCCGCCTCGGATGCGAGCGCTGATTCGGGATATGGAGGATACCGCTTCACCCGGTTTCACGGCTGCAACGGAACTCCTCTTGGACCTGACTATAGCGGAACGAAAAAGGTTCGAGGCTGCGCTGCGTAAACATGAGAGGTCAGCACTCCCGACGCGCACGATAGACGCGAAAAAGGTCTACATCGAAATTCGCGATGAGACTGATGTTCCGGCGGATGTCCGAACGGCGAGCGACCTGGCGACGGCAATGCAAAAGCCAGCGGTTGCCTTGACGCTCAGGACTGGGCTGGTATCCGTCCGAAGCTGGACTACCGCGAACCCATGAAAAGTCGCGAAACAGCGTGCCTTGATAGCCCTGAGACCCGGCCGTCTTGGGGAGCTCCAGATGGAGTCCCCCAAGACAGGTCAATCGACCGTCATGGCCCGTATGAAAGTCGCGGAGAAGAAAACTGGTGGACCATCCGGGAGTCACTTCTCGGCTCATACGCCTGTTAGCAGCTTAAAAGGAGAAAGCGATTGACGTCACTTGCAGCTTGGCCGGGAATCGACAGCCGCGGACTCTCGACGCTTTATATCGTTGCTGACAGCCGCATCTCTTGGCCCGGATCTTCAGACCGTTGGGAGTTCGGCACGAAGGTCTTTGCTTCGCCACTCACTCCCGACATCTTCGGCTTCTATGGCGATGTCTTGGTGCCATCGATGGTTCTACCGCGACTCGTGGAAGGACCTTTTCTAGATCCGGTTGCGAACGCGCAAGATCGGCACGACGGATTGGTGAAAACCCTGAGATATTCGGCGGATGCTCTTCCAGCCGCAAGGAGGGGAGTCTTTGGCGTTCTCCACGGGGGGCGCGATGGAAGCGGCATGAAATCGACGCGGCTTCTCTGGCATACGCACTGGTCGTCCAAGGATGGCTGGTCTGATGCCCCGGTGGTGTTGCAAGACGTGTCCGCACTCACGATCGCCTTGGGCTCAGGTGAGCTCGTCGTCGCAAATTATCAGATTGCAGCTAGAAACGAACTTGGGACTTTTAGCCGTGCAGTCTTCACGGGGTTTTGTGATGCACTGGTCTCGGGCCAGGATGCTTTCAGCGGGGGTGCGCCTCAACTCGTCGGTCTGTACCGTCACGGCACGGGGATGCACTTCGGAACTTTCTTACGAGGAAAGAGCTACTTTCGTGGCCTTGAGGCCGCACATCTCTCTCTACCCCAAATCGAATGGCGAAACGAGCTTTTTGAACGCTGTGATTCGAGCGGCAAACTGATCAAAGGTGCCCAAGCACAACCGCGCCTCAAGTCCTAGCGACGTGCCATGCTTGCTCCCCTAAAATCGAGGCATGGGCTAGAAGCCGCTTGCGATCGAACTTTTTGAGAAAGCAGGAGAGGGTTTGGCAAACGCGATTGAGCAAAGAGGCTTCTTCTGGTGGTTCAACGAGCCCACCCGACAGGCCAATTCGAAGCAGAATTCCGTCCCCGGCCTGCTCACGGTTACTCAAACTGGGCAGGTCACGTTGGACCTAGATGGAGCCCTCGCGGAGGACGGAGAGCACGCTGACTGGTCAAAGCCACGTTCCTTCGGAAGGTCGCGGATTGTTGGGCTGCTTGATACTCCTGGCGACTACGTTCTTTTCGAAGGACTGGAACGGACCGACTTCTCGATAGCGGGGGACGACAGCCCGAAGAAGCAGAGCTTTTCTGCGAACATGTGTACGCGCCGAGGATTTCCTTTCCCAGACGACTACGAGCAAGAAGGATTCATAGAGCTACGCATCGACCTGAAAGGTCTTGAGGAGTGGCTTAATCTCGACAGCATCGTCGTGGAGACCGATTACGGGTATGAGGATGGCGAGCGAAAGACGGTAACCTACACCAACCACGACATCAGTTTTCCAATTCCCGGTGGAACCATTTCCATCGAGTCTCTGACCACCGGTGGGAACTTCCTTTTCTATGGTCGTGATCGGGCAGTGAGAGATGTGAAATTCGAGCAGTTCTTCTACATCTGCTACCGCCCGGACGAACCCTCTGACTTGAGCCACCTGCAGTACGTATTCAGCAAGGTCGAGGAGTTCATGGCTTTGATGTTGGGGTTGTATTTTCGATTCGAGAGGCCGACGTTCATCCGCAAAGAGGAGCCTTCTGATGGCTGGATGACGATCTACTCGCATGGGCCTGCGCCAACCGCTGAGCCTCCAAACAGGTTTCAAATGTGGCTTCAATTCACGGATATTCGTGACCACGTCGGAGGGCTGTTTGCGGAATGGCTGGCAGGGAGTGAGCTTTACGGAGCCGGCTTCTACCTGTATGTCGCAGCTCTACGCAATCCTCATGTCTACACGGAAGACAGGCTGTTCACTCTAGCGACCGGAATCGAGGCCTTGCATCGGAGATGCTTTGACTCCGAGAACTCAAGCCACGCTATCCATGAAAAGTCGAAAGTCAGCGAGATCTTGAAATTGTTCTCAGAAACTGATCCGAACAGAAAATGGCTCGCGAAGAAGCTCGCCCACGCCCACGAACCGTCGCTAGAAAACCGATTGCTAGAGTCTCTGCGTGAACTTCCCTTCAAATTCGGAAAGGGCCAGCTAGAGAAATTCGCGAAAAACTGTGCTTCTCGGCGTAACGATATATCCCATCGCGGCGGCCCGAATGGCGACATGGACTATGACGCCTTCCACCAAGAGGCATTTCGTCTAGCAGAGGCGCTTGCCTGCCTGTTCCATGTTCTGTTGTTGCACAAGATCGGAATGCCGCGAGACGTTCTCGCGAAGCTCATGACCAAGAGCATTATTGCGGAACGTCTCATCAAGCCAGCCTTTGGCGAAGTCGGCCTTGAGATCGCGAGCGACGAGACCTAATCCCTTACGGCTTCGACTGAGTTCGCTTGGCAAGAATGTCCTCCGCCCTCTTAAGCATTTGTTCGCGTAAATTCCAAATGGAATCACGAATCGCAATCGGCTTCTTGAGAACGAAGAATTGGCCCTGTCGATATTCACCAGTATTTGGAAATGTCTTTGTGTCGGCAGGCACGCTGAGCATACCGATATAGTCGCCTAGCACTGCGACCACAACTGACAGGCTGCGCGAATTGGGTAGGAGTGCGATGACAGAATGAGGGCCAAATCCAGTCATCATGGCCCTTAAGATTTTTTGATTGTCTGTCTTCGGCTCCAAGAACCGATCATCATATTGCGCCTCAATCGTCTTGAGAAGATCGCCCATTTCTGTCGGTTTTTGATTCATGATCTTTCGGAAGTCCTCATGCTTCACATGCTTCCGAAAATGATCTCCATATACGAGGTATCCAGCCGATAGCGCGACCTTCGCTACGAAGCGATGCGTAACATCAAGATCCACTTTGAATCCGATGTTGACCTTCTGCCCTTGACCTGTAACGTCGCGCTTTTGCTTCGGGTCCCATAGACGAAGGCCTCGAACCTGTCCGAGCGTTACATGAAGGGTTTCGCCCGTCTCGGCGTTCGACGCATTGGAAAAGACGTTCTCGGGATGCTTTTTGCTGTGTCCTTTGGCTCCATGCTTATCGCGTTTGCTCATCACGAGAAAGTCGTTGGCAAGAGCTCCGTCGATCTCCGAACCAACACTAGAGTTGAAGTCCTTTGATACGGGGATGGTGAAGCCGTTCATGCCGCCCAGCGCGAGCGGAATAATGTGCTCTGGACTACTTTCACTGATTGGGATGTCGCGGTCGGCATAGGGACAGTAAATGGTCGAAGCCGGTGCATCATTCGCACAGGCTTCGACGTTTGCCTTGGGATCGTTAGGCAACGAGTGCTGCGAGTTCGCCACTGTTCACCTTGTGAGATGCATCCTTTGACCGGATGCCTTTGAGGTATACCATCGTTGATTTGATATCGCGGTGGTCCCTCCTCGGCCTACGGTTCGAACCCGCGCTTCGTTATTTTACGCAACGATCTTTGTGAAGCTGCGGCGCTGCACCTGCGTTGGGTCGCACAAATAGACCTCATACAGGCGTGGATGGTTGGGGAATTGCCTTTCAGCGGTGCGGTGCGTGATCGACGCCTGCGGCGGGAATCTGGTTTCGAGCAGGAACACGATCAACTCGGCCGCCGTCCGCCATGCGTGGACGAATACTTTTTCGGCCCAGGCAGGTTCGTAGAACTTCTCCACCTGCGCTGCGACGTCGGCGGCCCGATGCTCCAGGTATTCGTTGCGGAACGTCTTCAGCTCTTGCTGCCACCCGTCGCGCTGTCTAGGCAGGAATTCAGCAACGTCGAGCAGAAGGTTACCCCGGTTCTCCGTGACGAACGCATCTAGTCCCGTCTTGAAGTTCCCGTCCCGCTGGAACAGGAAGCCGATGTTATAGCCCAGCAGACCCACGACCTTGGGCAGCAGGTCCTTGTAGCCATGCCACAGCGCCCGCGCGAAGTCATCATAGTGCTTCTTGCGGTTGAGCACCGGGATTCGCTGGTCGTCCTTGTAGGCGCGGATGGCGCGAAGGTCCTCATAGGCCGGCAGGAATCCTTCCGTAACCATGACCATGATGGCGTTGCATAGTTCCTGCCGATCCTCATTGACGATGGTTGAGCCGTTGACTAGCTCGTGGATCTCGTCGAAGAAGAAGTCTGCGAACGGGCGGTCGGCGGGCGCGGCGGAGAAGTGAGCCTGGTCCCACTCGTTCGGCTCTTTGCCGTTGTCCTTGAACGTGTAGAGACCCTGCTCCCCGCGCACGTAGAGCTTCCCCTGAGCCGCCACCATTCCCTTGATTGTCTCGCCCATGCTGTCCCCCTACAGCACCGGCGCTGGCCTGCGCGGGTCTGTGCCCTTCACGCTGTAGGTGCAAGTCTCGTCGAACTTGTCCAGCAACGACTGCGGCAGTCTAGTCGCCGGGAGGGCGTGCGGGTTCGGGTAGATGATGAACTCGTACTCCAGACCTGCACCCGATGAGGATGAGCCGAAGATGCCGAGGCCGCCGATGTTCTCGAAGCGGCTGGAGTTGAAGTACCCGTCCTCCGGATACGGCGGTGCAGTACCGAACAGCGCAGCCTGGACGTGGATGAGCGAGAAGTGCAGCGGCACCTTCAAGTCGTCCGCGATGATGAGCAGGTTCGGCTGGTTGTCGGTGAACTTTGGGTATGTCCTGTCGGACTCGATACAGCGCTGGACAGGGTCCCAGTTGCCGACAGCGCCGCCTTCGACTTGCTTGCGGTACTTCGGCTGATGCTGCCTGCCCGCCGCGATATCTTCTTTTGAGAGTTCGCTCTCCCAGCCCCGGCTCTTCAGCTCGACGAACACGTTGGCCTTCTCCGGCGAGTCGAGCAGGTACTCGCCGATCTTGTTGTTTGCGCCGGGCGGGTCTAGTTGCACGACTGGGAAGCCCGTGTGGTCGAACAGATAGGCGAGACGCAGTTCATTGAGCGCCTCGTCGCGCTTGGTGTTCTTCGCCTCGATGTTGGGCACGAACCGCTTGAGGTAGCTCCTCCTGCTTGCCCAGTCGAGCAGCACGTCAAGCTCTCTGCTGTATGCCACTGGCCCCGGATAGCCGTCGGTCCACCTGTCGGGTGAAATCAACTTCCGGGCAGCCGACCCTAAACGCAATGCACCTGTCCCTGCCATCACTACCTCCTCGGCATGGCAGGTCCTCCCTACCCGATCCACCGCCTCTTCGTATTATCTTCGCCTAATGGGTGGCGAACGTCAAGTCACGAGGCGGCGGTGTCGTCGCGGGCGAGATATGCTGCGCCTGTAGGATTCATCCTCAACCGAGTGTCGATCTTTTGAGTATTCGCGCTCATGCTGTCGTCGGCCAATGTGCCAATCTGATTCCATGCTCGACCACCTGACGGCCGCCCAAGGTGAACTCGGCGCCGCCAAACGTGGCCCAGTCGAAGTTTTCAACCAAATTCGTCCTGAGCTCGTCCCTACTCGTGCTCGTCGGTTCAAAGGGAGATCCATTAGAGCATGTAGTTGTGGCCGACGTGCCAGGGTGCTTGACTCCTAAGCCTGGGGCCGAATCTGGAATTCTCGACTTGCGAGAACAGCCCTTACCGCGTTTCCAGAATCAGGGGTCTGGAAACATGCGTTGGCGATTTAGCGTGAAGCCAGAATTCCTCCCGGCTACATGGGCGTTTTCGGTAGTAATCCAGAATCCTGCTAGATGGACCGGCAGATCGGTTCCGTGTGAATATTCAATCCACGATTAGGTGATCAATCTCCGCATGAACCCACCTAGATTCTCTCCACATCACAAGTGCCAACTCGGGATCTTTGATCGCTGGTTGAATGCAAGGAGTATCCTAACTATATATCGTGCTACGATATATAGATGATCACTCGATCCACGAAAGGCGCTCCTGACTCGTTGCTCAGAACACTGGCGGAGTTTCGTTATGAGCTGCGCCGCTTTCTCCACTTCAGCGAATGTGCAGCGTTGGAATCTGGATTGCAGCCAAAGCAACATCAGCTTCTATTGCAGGTCGCAGGCGCTCCTGAGAGTACGGCCGTGACAATCGCGTACGCGGCCGAGCGGCTTGGATTGAAGCACAACAGTACGGTTGAACTTGTTGATCGCTCGGAGCGCGAAGGCCTGCTTGCACGAACTGCGGACCCCGGGGATAAGAGGCGAGCGATTTTGCGCATAACGGGCAAAGGCAAGCAGGTTCTTGGTCGGTTGACAGGGAATCATGCACGGGAGTTAAACGAACTGGCGCCGCGGCTTGCACGGGTTCTGGAGCGCATAACGACTCATGCGCGCGATCTCGCTCGTACGGTGCCCCGATGAGATCGCGGCCCTCTGCTTTCCGCGACTTTACAGTGGATCATCGAGTGTGGCTGCTGACCGGAGTATCGCTCGTAATTGGTACGGGCGCAGCGGCTCTTGCAGTGATTCTTTTGCGTGCGATTGCATTCGCAACAAACTTCTTTTACTACCACCGGCTGAGCCTGGCTATGGTTGGGCCTTCTGGATCGCCACTCTCCCCAAGTCTCTTGATATTGGTTCCAGTCGCTGGTGGCCTGCTAGTGGGACTGATGGCCTACTTTGGGTCGGACAAAATTCGTGGGCATGGGATTCCCGAGGCCATTGAGGCAATTCTGTTAAATGGCGCACGCGTCGACCCTAAAGTAGCGGTCCTCAAACCGCTTTCGGCGGCGATCGCAATTGGCTCCGGTGGACCATTCGGTGCGGAAGGACCGATCATCATGACCGGCGGAGCTTTCGGCTCGCTGGTCGCGCAGTGGCTTAAACTTTCGGATGCCGAACGGACAACTCTGCTAGTGGCCGGTGCCGCTGCGGGGATGTCAGCAACGTTTGCGGCACCGATTGCCGCGATCTTGCTCGCCGTGGAACTACTTCTCTTCGAATGGCGCCCGCGTTCGCTCGTCCCGGTGGCAGTGGCAAGCATCCTGGCAGGCGCGCTGCGTGTGCGTTGGCTTGGATCAGGGCCACTTTTCCCCGTCACGCTGCATTCCGCGATTCACCTCGAACAGGCACTCCTCGTAGCCGCTCCGTTAGGAATACTCGTTGGCTTTGCCTCAGCAGGGCTAAGCCGATTGATGTATGGCTTCGAAGACGGGTTTGAGCATTTTTGCGGCCGTCTGCGCGTGCACTGGATGTGGTGGCCGGCGATTGGGGGCATCGGTATCGGAGTGGGCGGATTCTTCTTCCCGCGCGGACTGGGTGTTGGCTACGACAACATCGCGGAGGTTCTGCGCGGGAATGCCCCGGTGGCCCTTCTGCTGGGCCTCATTGTTGCCAAATCGCTGATGTGGGCGTTTTCTCTCAGTTCCGGAACTTCAGGCGGCGTGTTGGCTCCCATCTTGATGATTGGCGCAGCCTTGGGAGAGGCTGCAGCGCAGTTGGCGCATATGCCGGGCGAAACACAGGCACTTTGGGCGCTGATGGCGATGGGGGCAATGCTCTCAGGCGCGCTGGGTGTGCCGCTCACTGCGATTCTCTTCTCCCTGGAACTGACCCATGCGCTGCCGGCAATACTGCCGCTTGCATTGGCGTGTACTGCGTCCTATCTGGTGACCTCTTTGATTATGCCGAGGTCGATCCTGACGGAGAAACTGAGCCGGCGAGGGTACCACTTATCGCGTGAATATGGCGTTGACCCTCTCGAAATGGTGAGCGTAGCGGACGTGATGACAGAGCTGTCCGCGTCGGGCGAAGTAGAAGGCGCAAGCGATGCACTCGAGTCATTGCCGGATACTTTTGCCTACTCCGATGAGACCTGCCGGGCGGTCGCGGAGGAAATGGCGACCACGGGCGTGGTGAACATGCCGGTCGTGGATCGGAAAACGGGGCGTGTTTGCGGGACCATCGGGGCACAAGAGTTGCTTTTGGGACGGCGGCGAGCGGTGGTGCGAGAGTCGGAACGAAGCATATCTTTCCAGATTTAGTCCAAGCGATCATCACACGGAGACGCGAGTGACAAAAGTCGCTTCAGGGGCCGGTAGGCACATATATGCTGGCAAGGGTAACGAGGGATTCGTTTTTGCACGCGCGGAGTGAGAAGAGTCCCAAGCCGTCAAAGGAGACACCGAATGATCAAGTTTGACGCGGAGCACGCCGCCGTTCATTATCCCCCTGATCGTCGCCATCGCCTCTGGATTCGTCCTTCGATCCTGATCGGAACCGGCGCCGCAGTTACCGCGCTGGTGGCGGCGGCGTGGATTGAGGTAGCCGTAGCCGGTTTGCCGCACATTCCGCCCGTCCCGGTGGTGTACCCCAACAACTTTGCTGGCCCGCACGGATTCCCGCTCTGGGTCCGCTACTGCCACTTCTTCAATTTCCTCTTCGTAACAATGCTGATCCGTAGCGGTCTGTCGATTCTGGCCGATCATCCACGGCTCTACTTCAACGACGACTGCACGCCGGGTAGCGAGTGGATCCGCTTGACGCCCATCAAAGTCCCGCGCGACCGATTGTGGACGGCCAAGGACGATGCTCGCTATCTCACGCCGCTCGTTGGAACGCCCGGCTACCGGCACACCATTGGCGTGGCACGCGTGTGGCACTTCATTAACGTACATGGCTTCATCCTTTGCGGCGTCTACTTCGTCGCCATGCTCTGCACCACTGAGCAATGGAAGCGACTGATCCCCACCTCGCCAACCGTGATTCTGCAGGCCTGGAATACCTGGGTCCATTACGCCACCTTCCATTTGCCGGCCGAGCCAAATGGATTTTACGGATACAACGCACTGCAACAGATCGCCTACTTCACAGTGGTCTTCGCCTTCGGCCCGCTGGCGATTCTCACCGGCATCGCCATGTCGCCAGCCGTGGTGAATCACTTCACCTGGTATGCGCGCATCTTCGGCGGGCGGCAATCGGCGCGCTCTATCCACTTCCTCACCATGCTTAGCTTTCTGGCGTTCCTGGTCGTTCACATCACGCTGGTGGTCATGACCGGGTTCGCACGCAACATGAATCACATTGTGCTTGGCACCAACGACCAGGGCCGATTGGGCATCTGGCTGGGCTTCGTGGGCATCGGCGTCGTGGTTGCTTGCTGGATCGCTGCTCACTACCTCTCATGGCATCAGCCGCGGGCGCTGCAGCATGTGCTCAAGGTCGTCACCTATCCCATGCAACTGCTCACGCTGAACCGGCTCATGCCGCAGCAGATGTATACGGATCAGGACATTTCGCCCTACTTCTGGCCCAACGGCAAGCTGCCCGTGAGCGACGACTGGAAGCGGCTGGCCGAGGGCGGCTTCCGCGATTTCAAGCTCAAGGTCAGCGGCCTGGTCGAGAATCCGGTCGAGCTTTCGCTCGCCGACCTGCGCAAGCTGGGCGAAGTGGATCACATTACCATGCATCATTGCATCCAGGGCTGGAGCGGCATCGCCAAGTGGGGCGGCATCCCCATGAAGAAACTGATCGAGCTCGTTCGCCCCCTGCCTGAGGCGCGCACCGTAGCCTTCTTCTCCTTTGGCGAAGCGCTCTACGGCGGATCCCTACTACGACACCCAGAGCCTTGAGAATGTGCTCAAGCCGCAATGCCTGCTCGCGTCCGAGATGAATGGCCAGCCGCTGCCCGAGGTCTACGGCGCTCCGCTGCGGCTGCGGGTAGAGAACCAGCTCGGCTACAAGATGGTGAAATGGATCGAGCGCATCGAGTTTGTCGAATCGGAAAAGAAGCTCGGCAAGGGAGAAGGCGGCAAGAATGAAGACGATGAGTACTTCGATCTGCTGCCGAATATCTGATGATTCCCATGAATAATCAGAACTCTGCGAACTGGAACGCCCGAGGAGCACTCGAGCATGTCCCTTTGTTGCTTGCTCATCTGCGCCTGGAGTGGCTCTTACAGCACTTTCCAACGCGTGTCGTGTGGGCGATTTATGTATGCATCAACGGCTTCATTACCATCGGGCTGCTCGCGTTGCTGGCTCTTCTTACGGGCAGTCCCTTTGTCTTTCCGTCGCTCGGCCCAACAGCGTATCTTTTCTTTTTTTCTCCCCTTGCGGAGGCTTCGAGCCCGCGTAATACGATCCTCGGTCACGCAATCGGACTCATCTGCGGTTATGGCGCCTTCGCGCTTACCGTGGCTTCCAGCCCGCCTTTTGGTATGCATCCCGGCGTTCATGGCGCCAGAGTCCTGGCCGCTGCGCTCTCGCTATCAGCTACGGGTGCGCTCTTGGCGCTGTTCCGGGTGAGCCATCCACCCGCTGGGGCTACGACCCTCATCGTTTCGCTCGGCATCATCTCCCAGCCCCGAGAGCTCGTCATCATTGAAGTCGCAGTGATCCTGCTTACGGCACAGGCTCTCGCAATCAATCGCCTTGCGGGGGTGCCCTATCCCCTGTGGGGGAGGCACAATTCCGCAGGAACCCGCTCCCGTGGTTGGGAGTGGGGTTCTGGAGCATGACGAATGACTGAGAATTAAGGCGCGCCCTCGAGAACGGGCGATTGCTCTCTTGTCCTTGGCTCTCGTTACGCCAGCGAGCGCTCCGTCGAACTATTCCCCGCAAATGCAGAACGCCCCAAGAGAAAAGTGAGCGCGATGTTGAGCGCGAACACCAACACCCCACTTAACTCCAGCATCCCGGAGATCGGCAGCGTCTTCCATGCGAAGGGCAGCAGCCCCTCGTAAGCTAGAGGCTCAGACAAGACACGAAGCGTGCAGCCCGTCTGCAGAAGCACAAGACTAATGAACATCAGGCGCTTGCTGAAGATTGAATAGATTCCTCCAAAGTGCGGCAGGATACGTGGTCCGATGGTGAAGACCATGGTGGCGGCGAAGCCAACGGTAAGCGCATGACGAGACGCGCCCCAGATACCTCCGTGCTGATCGGCAAAGGCCGCCCAGATCCCCATAAAACCCGCAATTAACAGCCAAGCATATGCGAGCCGGATGAATGTCGGAAAACTCTTGTGAATCCCCTGGACCTTGACCGGGCCGTGAGGACGTTCGGTCAGATGCAGCGCGAACACGATCGCAACTGCGCTAGCGGATGTCAGAATCGTCGCCGACCGAGCCCATCCCGACACGCCAAACAACACGCCGGCCAAGTCGAGGATGAGCGCAATGCGAAACAGGCGCGCGTCGGGCCTCGGAATCGCCAGGAACGTAGGCAACCAGCGCGCCGAAAATCCCCACACAACGAGCACAAGGAATCCCCATGCAAGAAGCGCGAGAAACCTCTGATCCAACCCGTGGGGAAAGGCACGCTCGGTACCGTCGATCGCCAGCCTCAAACATTCAACAAGATTGAAGATGACCAGCGCCAAAAGCCCCACTGTGCTCAAGAGCACTGAGACCATCCAAAGCTCCATCCGCGGCTTCGCCCGTCCTTCTTGCGCCGGTTCCGGCAATTTGTGGCGTGAAGCTGCAGCAAGGAACAGAAGAATTGCGATCGTCTCAAAGCTCGCGGAAACGGCGAAGAGAGAGCGCCAGTGCCAGCCGTAGATGCTCGCAGCCCAGCGCATGGCAACGCCCGAGGTCCAAAAGGCAAAGCACGCGAGCGGGATTCGAAGCACTGAACGTCCTCGGACGGGTTGCGAATAGAAGCCGATCCCAAGAACGAAACTCCCAATCCATCCGAAGACCTGCGCATGGCCGTGACCCTGTATCCACGCGGCCGGAAGAGCGCCGAGACCATGATGCGTGCTGATCGCCAGTAGGTTTGAAAAGCCCAGCAAGGTGCCCGGCAGTGCCATAAAGAAGAGCCCGGCGACAATCCAGGCACGGAGCATCCGGCTCTTCGAGCGCTCGCGGGACTCAATGTTTCCACACAAACTCGGCGCGTCAGGAGAGTGTATTTGATTGATCTGCGAGATTGTCGCCATTGTCATCCCTTCCTTTGCAGCGCGCTTTCGATCTCAATCGCGCGTGGAAACAATAGGTCGTTCTCCAGATGCACATGCTGCCGGAAATCAGCTTCGAATGCGTGCATTCCGCCATACAATGCGACGTAAGTGCCGCAAGCCCACTTTGGCGGTTCAAACTCATCCGTAAGGCTGCGCAACTCTTCGATAATGCGGTCGGCCGCGTCATGCTCCAGCATCATCATCCTGATCGGCTGCGCAACCGACCGGAAACATGCACGCGGCGGTGAGCTTGAAGCGACCGCATTCTGATCCATTTCCGCGATGAACGGGAAAAGGACCTGTTCCTCCTTTTCGAGATGGGCGAACATCTCGGTCCGCAATTCATCGAGGAGTCTCTCAATCTTTTCCAATTCCGGTGAACGCTTGCTATGCTTGCCTGCGACCTTGTGCGCCAGTGCGGTCAGCCTCGGTAATTCACGACGCACGTACCGATGGTGAGTGCGAACAATGTGCTGGATCAGGCGGCTCATGGAATAGCTCGCGAGATCCGCGGGCTCGGCCCCAGGTTCATTTGCTGCGGCGTCGGCAAGCTTTTCCAGTACTTGGTCAACTGAGAGTTGCAGTTCGGTGCACGCCTGCTTGAGCGATTCCTCGGCGTGCGAACAGAGATCGATGTCAAACCGCTCAAGAACGGCTGCTGCCGATGACTGTGTGGAAACAATCTCGCGGATGGATTGTGTTGAGGTGGGCATAAGCATTCTCCACCTTCTACGGTAGAGAAATGCAGGAACGGGCACAGTAACTTATGTCACTCGGAGGCAAAAAGGTCTAAGCCGAAGTCTCCAGAAGTGCCTTTAAGCCGGCCAGATCCTTCACGACGATCTGCCGCGCATCGACGTCCAGTAGTCCTTCCGCCTGCAGGCGCATGAGATTGCGGGAGACCAGTTCGCGGACCGTTCCAAGCTGATTGGCGAGTTCCTGATGGGTCGCCGGCAGTTGAAACTCGATTCCGAGAGA
>CAWHVT010000002.1:0-704920 GCA_963832855.1 uncultured Acidobacteriaceae bacterium
CCGTTCATTATCCCCCGGATCGCCGCCACCGCCTCTGGATTCGTCCTTCGATTTTGATCGGAATTGCCGCTCGTGATCGCGTCGCTGGTTGCCGCGGCGTGGATAGAGTTGGCCGTGGCCGGCCTGCCGCACATTCCGCCGGTTCCCGTGGTGTACCCCAACAACTTTGCCGGCCCGCACGGATTCCCGCTCTGGGTCCGCTACTGCCATTTCTTCAACTTCCTTTTCGTCACCATGCTCATCCGCAGCGGCTTTTCCATCCTGGCCGATCATCCACGGCTCTATTTCAACGACGACTGCACCCCGGATAGCGAGTGGATCCGCTTCACTCCCATCAAAGTCCCGCGCGACCGCCTGTGGACGGCCAAGGATGATGCCCGCTATCTTACGCCGCTCGTTGGCACGCCCGGCTACCGGCACACCATCGGTGTGGCACGCGTGTGGCATTTCATCAACGTGCATGGCTTCATCCTCTGTGGCGTCTACTTCGCCGCCATGCTCTGCACGACTGAACAATGGAAGCGCCTGATCCCCACCTCGCCAACCGTAATTCTGCAGGCCTGGAATACCTGGGTCCACTACGCTACCTTCCATCTGCCGGCCGAGCCTAATGGTTTTTACGGCTACAACGCACTGCAACAGATCGCCTACTTCACGGTGGTCTTCGTCTTCGCCCCGCCTGGCGATCCTGACTGGCATCGCCATGTCGCCGGCGCTCGTGAATCGCTTCCCCCGTTATGCAAGATATTCCGTGGTCATCAATCGGCGCGCTCAATACACTTCCTCACCATGCTCAGGGTTTCTGGCTCTTCATCGTCCACGTCACGCTGGTGGTCATTACCGGTTTCGCCGCAACATGAACCACATCGTGCTCGGCGACAACGATCAGGGCCGGCTGGGGATTTGGCTGGGCTTCATCGGCCTTGGCGTCTGGTTGTCTCGTGGGTCGGTGCTCACTATCTCTCGTGGCATTTTCCGCGGGCCTGCAGCGCGTTTCAAACTCGTCACATATGCCAGTCAACTGCTGACGTTGAACGGCTCATGCCACAACAGATGTATTCGGAGAAGGACATTTCTCCCTACTTCTGGCCCAACGGCAAGCTCCCAGTACGAGACGACTGGAAGCGACTCGCGTCCGGCGGCTTCAGAGACTACCGCCTGAGAATTGGCGGCATGGTCGAGAACCCGGTCGAACTTTCGCTGGATGACTTGCGCGTGCTGGGCGAGGAAGAGACGATCACCATGCACCACTGCATCCAGGGCTGGAGCGGCATCGCGCAGTGGAATGGCGTTCCCCTGCGCAAACTAATCGAGCATGTCCGCCCCCTGGCGCGGCCACAATCGTGCTTTCATTCTCTTTGGCCCCGCACCCCTTGGTGGCCATTACTACGACACGCAGAGCCTCTACAACGCGCTGAAGCCGGAGTGCATGCTTGCCTACGCGAATGAACGGACAGCCGCTGCCCGACATCTACGGCGCTCCGCTTCGACTGCGAGTCGAAAATCAGCTCGGCTACAAAATGGTGAAGTGGATCGAGCGCATCGAGTTTGTCGAATCGGAAAAAAAGCTTGGCAAGGGTGAAGGCGGCAGGAACGAAGACGAAGAGTACTTCGATCTGCTGCCGAACATCTGATGATTTCCATGAATGATCAGACCCATGTGAAAGGAAGAGCCGGCAGCATCGACCATGTGCCTGCGCTGCTTGCTCATCTGCGCCTGGAGTGGCTCTTACAGCACTTTCCAACGCGTGTCGTGTGGGCGATTTATGTATGCATCAACGGCTTCATTACCATCGGACTGCTCGCGTTGCTGGCTCTTCTTACGGGCAGTCCCTTTGTCTTTCCGTCGCTCGGCCCAACAGCGTATCTTTTCTTTTTTTCTCCCCTTGCGGAGGCTTCGAGCCCGCGTAATACGATCCTCGGTCACGCAATCGGACTCATCTGCGGTTATGGCGCCTTCGCGCTTACCGTGGCTTCCAGCCCGCCTTTTGGTATGCATCCCGGCGTTCATGGCGCCAGAGTCCTGGCCGCTGCGCTCTCGCTATCAGCTACGGGTGCGCTCATGGCGCTGTTCCGGGTAAGCCATCCACCCGCTGGGGCTACGACCCTCATCGTTTCGCTCGGCATCATCTCCCAGCCCAGAGAACTCGTCATCATTGAAGTCGCAGTGATCCTGCTTACGGCACAGGCTCTCGCAATCAATCGGCTTGCGGGGGTGCCCTATCCCCTGTGGGGGAAGCACAATCCCGCGGAACCCGCTCCCGTGGTTGGGAGTGGGGTTCTGGAGCATGACGAATGACTGAGAATTAAGGGCGCCCTCGAGAACGGGTGATTGCACTCTTGTCCTTGGCTCTCGTTACGCCAGAGAGCGCTCCGTCGAACTATTCCCCGCAAATGCAGAACGCCCCAAGAGAAAGGTCAGCACGATGTTGACCGCGAACACCAGCACGCCGCTCAACTCCAGCATCCCGGAGACGGGGAGTGTCTTCCAGGCAAAGGATTGAATGCCTTCGTAAGCAAGCGGCTCAGAGCAGACACGCAAAGTGCAGCCCGTTTGAAGCAACAACAGGCTGAGAAACATCAAGCGTTTGCTGAAGATGCTATAGATGCCGGCAAAATGAGGGAGGATGCGCGGCCCGATGGCGAAAACCATCGTGGCGGCAAACCCGACAGTCAGCGCGTGACGAGAGGCGCCCCAAATACCTCCGTGCTGATCGGCAAATGCAGCCCAGATGCCCATGAGGCTGGCGATTACCAGCCAGGCATACGCAAGCCGAATGAACGACGGGAAGCTGGGATGAATTCCCTGGACCTTGGCCGGGCCCTGAGGACGTTGCGTCAGACGCAATGCGAACCCGATTGCGACTGCACTTGAAGCAAGCACGATTGTCGCCGCGACGGTCCAGCCGAAGACGCCGAAAAGAACGCCAATCAGGTCCAGGATCAAAGCGGTGCAAAACACTGGCGCGCTCGGCCGGGCAATCGCGAGGAAGGTAGTCAGCCAACGCGCGGAAAATCCCCAGACCACTGGCACGAGGAATCCCCAGGCAAGCAGTACCAAGTACTTCTGGTCTAGAGCGTGCGGAAAGGCGAGAAGCGTTCCATTGATTGCCAGGCGCAGGCATTCAACGAAGTTGAAGATGACCAAAGCTGCGAGCCCGGCGGTTCCCATCAACACGGAGACCATCCACAACTCCATTCGTGGCTTTGCACGCTTACCTTGCGCCCGCTCTGGCAGCTTGTGTTGCGACGCGGCAGCAATGAACAAAAGAACTGCGATCAATTCAAATCCGGCAGAGATCGGGAACACCAAGCGCCAATGCCAGCCGTAAATGCTTGCTGTCCATCGCATCGCAACACCTGAGGTCCACAGAACGAAGCATGCCAGCGGAATCCTGACCACCGACCGCCCATGCGATGGCTGCGAATAGAATCCGATTCCGAGAATGAAGCTGCCGATCCAGCCGAATACCTGCGCATGTCCGTGACCCTGGATCCACGCCGCCGGCAGACTGGCGAGTCCGTGATGCGTGCTGATCGCCATCAGGTTTGAAAAGCCGAGCAGTGTACCTGGCAATGTCATGAAGAAAATGCCGGCCAGAATCCACGCCCGCAACATCATGCTTTTCAGTCTCTCTCGATCAACTATGGTCTGCATGGAATCGGTTGGGGTCCGCTGAAGCGCCGGGTTGATCTGTGCGATGGCAACCATATTTACCTCCGTTGATTCAACGAGGATTCCATCTCGATTGCGCGTGGAAACAGAATGTCGTCTTCGAGATGCACATGTTGCCGCAGATCGCGCTCAAACTGATTGAGCCCGGCGTAGAGCGCGACGAGCGTGGGGCATGCCCATGCGGGTGTCTTGAATTCGTTCGTCAGTCTGCGCAACCCCGACACGAGACCGTCGGCCGATTCGTGTTCCCGGACCATCATGGAAACCGGTTGGGCGACCGTCTGGAAGCAGGCGTGTGCCGGTGAAGCGAACCCGACGGTCTCTTCTTCCATTTGCGCAATGAAAGGGAACAAAACCTGTTCTTCTTTCTGAAGGTGAGCGAACATTTCGGCGTGAAGCGCGTCCAGCAAGGTCTCGACCTCCTTCAACTCGGGCGCACGATTTCCATGTTTGCCGGTGAGCTTGTGCGCCATCTCAAGCAACCGCGGTAGCTCGCATCGAACGTACTGATGATGGGTGCGGACAATGTGCTGGATCAGCCGGCTCATGGAATAGCTCGCGAGATCCGCGGGCTCGGCCCCAGGTTCATTAGCCGCGGCGTCGGATAGTTTTTCGAGCACCTGGTCGACCGAGAGCTGCAACTCCGCGCAAGCCTGTTTGAGCGATTCGTCGGCGCGCGAACAGAGGTCGATGTCAAAACGCTGCAAAACGGCCGCTGCGGATGACTGGTTCGAAACAATATCCCGGATGGACTGTGTCAAGGTTGGCATAAACATTCTCCACCTTAAACGGTAGAGAATGGCGGGGACCGGCACAGTAACTTATGTCACTGGGTGGCAAGATAGTCTAAGAATTCGATTCGAGCAGCGCGCTTAAGCCCTTCATATCCTTGACCACAATCTGCCTGGCGTCCACGTCCAATAACCCCTCGGCCTGGAGCCGCATGAGGTTCCGGGAGATCAGTTCGCGGACCGTTCCAAGCTGATTGGCGAGTTCCTGATGGGTTGTCGGCAGTTGAAATTCGATTCCGAGAGAGCTCTGCTTGCCCTCGCTTTGCGCGAGTTTGAGAAGTGCCGATATGAGACGCTGGCGGATCGTCGTGAACGATAGCTCCTCGATGATCCCAACGAGCCGCCGCAATCGGGCTCCAACCACTTGCAGTACCTTGAGTGCGACTTCAGGGTGCTCCATGCAGTACGCCTGAAAATCGCGCCGCGAGATGAACGCAATTTCTGCATCCTCGATCGCAACCGCGGAAGCCGGAAACGGGCCTCCATCGAATACTGGCAATTCCGCGACCGATTCGCCCGGGACGTTTACCGCAAGAACCTGCTCACGGCCGCTGATGGATGACTTGAAGATACGGACTTTGCCCTGTGCGATGATGTGCAACCCATTGCACGGCTCGCCTTCTGAAAAGAGCAACTCTCCGGTGCTGAACAGTTTACGGACAGTTCGCGCAGCCAGCATCTTCAACTCCATCGGCGTGAGACTCGACAAGAGTGCGGTTTTCCCGAGTGCCGTAGCGAGATCGGTGCGTTCAGCAGTCACTCGGGAATTCTAGCAGCCTGGGACTTTGGTCACTGCATCTGCCCGTTTCAGCCTGTCTCATAGGTTCATGAACCGGCAAATCAACACGACCGACTTCAATGAACGGCCATTCATCGCCATCTGGGAAGTCACCCAGGCATGCGACCTCGCCTGTGTGCACTGCCGCGCATCCGCCCAGCCGGACCGCAGCCCCATGGAACTCAGCACAGATGAGGGCAAACATCTGATCGACGAGATCGCGGCCTTGAAGGTTCCGGTCTTTGTATTGACGGGCGGCGACCCGATTAAACGGCCTGATCTTTTTGAACTGATCGCTTATGCCCGCTCGGTTGGCGTTAGAGTCTCTCTGACGCCGAGCGCCACGCCTTTGCTGACGAAGAACGTCATTGTCAGACTCAAAGAGGCTGGCCTTGCCAGGTTGGCCGTGAGCATGGATGGCGCCAGCGCCGAAACTCACGACGCATTTCGCGGGATGAGCGGGTCATTCGCGCGAACGCTCGATGCAGTGCGCTGGGCAAATGAAATCGGAATACCGGTGCAGATCAACACCACCTTCAGCCGTAGGAACATCAACGAGATTGACAGCATCGTTGCGTTGATGGAAAAGCTGAAGATCACGCTTTGGAGTGTTTTCTTCCTCGTTCCCACCGGACGTGGAAAGCTTAGCGATCTACTGAATGCGGAGGAGTTCGAAGCGGTCTTTGCGAAGGTTTACAGTCTCTTCAAGACCGCCAGCTTTGACATCAAAACGACCGAGGCACAACATTACAGGCGCTTTCTTTTGCAGCAACGGGTCTCTGAACGCAAGTTGGGGATCGACTTCGCTTCACAGCACGAGAAAACCGTTGACGCGATTGGGCGCGCACCGCGCGGTCTCAACGACGGGAAGGGATTTGTCTTTATCTCGCACAAAGGAGAAGTGTTCCCAAGCGGTTTCCTCCCTCTCTCGGCCGGCAATATCCGCGAGCAGGAATTAGCCGCTATCTATCGCGACTCGCCCCTGTTCCGCGATTTGCGCGACACGTCAAGGCTAGAGGGAAAGTGCGGTTCCTGCGAATTCAGAGAAATCTGCGGTGGATCGCGTGCCCGCGCGTATGCTCTGACTGGAAACCCACACGCTGAAGAGCCCTGCTGCTCATATGTCCCAAAGGGCTACGCGCAGCCGGCGCCGCAACTGAAAACAGCAACAACACTCCATGTTTTTCAGGGCGCGTGAGAGCTACATTCGCCGTCGAATGGGCAACAATCAACAGGACGGAAAAAGTGAAGGTGAACACCATGGCAATTCAGATTGGCGGAAAGCCCGACAGCGGTTTTGACGACCCGATCGGCATGCTCAAAGACTGCCACAGACGGATCGAGAGCTTCCTCGGCATTCTTTGTTTTGTGGTCGATCGAGCGCAAGGCAGGAGTCTCACCGATGAGGAACGCGATGCGGTCAAGGCTGCGCTGCAGTACTTCCGAATTGGCGGACAACGCCATACGGCCGACGAGGAGGAATCACTCTTTCCACGTCTGCGCAAGTCCGACGCGAAATCCTTCGAGGAGATCGACCGGCTTGAGGACGATCACCACGTGGCAAATGATCTGCATTGTTCGGTCGAGCGGCTATACACAGTCTGGATTGAATCGGGCAACTTAGGCCCGGAAGATGCGCGACTCTTGTATTCCGAAACCGCGCGTCTCAAGCAACTCTATTCCGATCATATCCAAATCGAGGAAACGATTGTTTTCGCACGGGCGATCCAGGTGCTGGACAGGCGAGCAATCGACGCTATCGGGACCGAGTTTCGTTTCCGACGGAAGTAGCTCCCTGCGCCATATATCTCATGCCTACTGGTTTCACAAGAACGCCAGCAGTTTGCGGCAAGCCACTATTTATTTGGATCCGGCTCTTTACACGCCTGGGTGACTGGCCTCTCTCGCATGGGAAACCAGATCCATGTACACGTCGCGTGGCAGATTCGTCTGCCAATGCCCAGTAGCCTTCGCCACCACGACCAGGCCCAGGAAGATGCAAGCGAGAACTGCTGCAACGGCAATGGGCGAGAGTGCGCGGCGACGCCATCTCTCCGCCGGTGCTGCTGCCTTTCTCGGTACCAACGAGAATTGCAGGGCATTCTCGGCCGGGCATGCGGCGACACATGCCATACACGCCGTGCATTCAACGGATAGGATTTGCACGAGTTGATCAACGGCCAGGCTGGAAGGACAGGCTCGCGCGCATTTTCCGCAATCGATGCAAGACTCGACGTCGCGACGGATCTTCACCGGGCTGAGCAGCGAGGTGATTCCCAGCAGCGCTCCATACGGACAAAGATACCGGCACCAGAAGTTCTGGATCAGCATGGACAGCAGCACCAGCAAACCGATGACGATTGCCGCTGTTTGCCCGATATCGCGGAAGAAATTCAGCATCTTGACATCGGCGACGAGGCCGTACGGTGTGGTCATGAAATCGTGGATCGCCGCGGCGGACATGGCGCCGATCACGAAGACAAAGAAGCCAAGAAGCAGGTACTTCAGCCCCCGTAATGGGATATCCAACCATTTTGGTGGATGCAGATTGCGGCCGAATACGCGCCTTCCAAGCTTCCAGAGGTGCTCCGACAGGGTTCCGACTGGGCAGAGCCAGGAACAGAAGGCTTTCTTGAGCAGCAGGCTCATCAGCATGAAGGCAATAAACAGGATCATGGCCGCGGGGTGGATTGCGGGCACACGTCCTGTGAGCAAGAAGTATTTCGTATTCATCAAGCCCGCAATGGGCAGCCAGCCTTCGGCCCCCGCGGGTCGTGGCACGTTTAACCCCGTGCCTCCGCGCTCGCAAAAGCGAACCCAAAGAAGAAATTGGATTCCCAGCCAGCCATTCAGAGCTACGAACAGCCACTGAACGATTCGCCTGATCCTTTGGGAACCATCCGAGCTGGACCTGCGGATAAGTTTCTTCTTTCCTTCCTGTTTGTGGATTGACGTGATGGTTGCTGTGCCCAGTCGAGTTGACCTTCTGTCTACTAGGCGCAAGCCTAGGCGAACAGAACGGAGATCTCAGCGACTTTGGTCACACAGATACCTCCAACAGTTTTTTGGCATATTGAGCCTCCCAGTGACCAAAGTCGCTGTGGCCGACATTGCGATGTCTGTAGATTGGGTTTCGAGGAGATCGAAATGACCGCAACAACACAAACCGTCCGCGAAATCGCATTGGAACAACCCACTGCAATCCGTGTCTTTGAACAATTTGGAATCGACTACTGTTGCGGGGGCCGCAAGCCTCTGGCAGAGGCATGCGCCGCCCGGAACCTGGAAACTGACTCGGTTATTGCGGCGTTGGAAGAGGCGGAAAAGAAGCCTGGGACTGAGGTCGAGAACTGGGCTGAGAAATCGTTGGAGAGCTTGAGCTCGCACATCATAGCCAAGCATCATGCATACGTAAAACACGAACTGCCCCGCCTAGCCCAGCTGGCCGAGAAGGTCGTGAATCGTCACGGCTCGACGAAGCCGGAACTGCCGGTGATTGCAGCCACTCTCATGCAATTGGACGAAGAACTCACCCAACATCTGGCAAAGGAAGAAGCCGTCCTGTTTCCGTATGTTGCGGCTCTGGAGCTGTCTGTCTCCATTGGAACGCCTAAACCCCGTAGCTGCTTCGGTACGGTTGCGAATCCAATCGCGATGATGACGCAGGAACACGATGCAGCCGGCTCCCTGATTGCTGAAATCCGCCGTCTTAGCGGGAACTTCACTACTCCAGAGGATGCCTGCCCTACCTTCCACGCGTTCTATGACGGTCTAAGGGAATTCGAGCAGGACCTGCATCAACACATCCATCTTGAGAACAACATCCTCTTCCCTCGTGCCATTGAGTTGGATTCAATTGCCAACCGGATGAAGAATTGAACGAGGCACCCCTCCAACTAAAGCTCCCGGAATTAAGCATTTGAGTCGAACTTCTAGGATCACTCCCCTTCTGTCGGCAAGGCTCCGCCGATCGGCTTCCGCTCAGTCGTCGGTTTCCGCTAACAGCCCAAACCGCGTTTCCAGCTCAGCCTCGACCCCGTCTTGCAGTTTCGGTTGGTCGGTCGCCGATCCGGAAACTGCACCACTACCGATTTCGAAGAGCACTCCAGCTTCAGTGCGTGCCCGCGGACCCTCTCCCGCCGATAATTAAAATGATGTACCTGACCATGGCTTTTCAGGCAGTCAGGTACTATGAAGGCGGAGGGGGTGTCTGATGGCGAGAAAGCGGGAGAAGCTCCGCGGCATTTACGAGGACCCCAAGGGCTCGAATATCTGGTGGATTCAATACTTCGACGCCCAGCGCAAGCGCCATCGCGAGAAAGTCGGAAGGCGCGAAGCTGCCATCAACCTGTTGGCGATCCGCAGGAGCGCCAAACTGGAAGGCCGGAAGCTTCCCTCTCCGCGGCAGGCGATCCTGTTCCGCGCCCTTTGCGCCGATGCCCTCGAACACTCGCGGGCGGAGAATGCCCTAAAGAGCACTCACGAACTGGAGCTCAAGATAAATGAATTCCTTCCCGTCTTCGGTGACCGGGCGGCCGAAGAGATTACCAAACAGGAGATTGTCCGCTGGCTTACCGAACAGGCTGAGGCGCGCGATTGGAAACCTTCGAGCCGGAACCGCTGGCAGGCGGCCTTCTCGCTCATCTTCCGCGTTGGCATCGACAACGAGAAAATCACAAGGAACCCGGCGGCGGGGATCAAGCGGAAGACGGAGAACAATGACAAGGTGCGGTTTCTTTCCGACGAAGAGGAGCGCGCCCTGCTCCAGGCGACCGATCCCGGCTTTCATTCCCATCTGCTGCTCTCGATCCACACCGGGATCCGCATGAGCGAGCAGTACGGCCTCAAGTGGTCGCAGGTCGATAGCGAGCGGCGGCAACTGTATCTGCCTAAGACCAAGAACGGCGACCCCAGGGACGTTCCTCTGAATGGGACCGCTCTGGCGGCACTCAAAAAGCTGCGCGCTGCCTCCAAAGATGAGTTTGTGTTTCCCGATGCGGAGAGCCCGCGCGGCTGGTTCCTCGGAGCTGTTGATCGGGCGGGGCTTAAGGACTACACGTGGCATTGCAATCGCCACACGTTCGCCAGTAGACTGGTCATGGCCGGCGTGGATTTACACACGGTCGGAGAACTTCTGGGGCACCGGACGGCACAGATGACCAAGCGGTACGCACACTTGAGCGTGAACCACAAGCAGGCGGCGGTGGAGCGGATTTCCGGGGGCGCAAGTGCCATCAAAACTGCCAGTAGCAAACGGAGGACTTCCAGAGCATCTCGTAAAGTGTTGTAAACAAAGCGGAGAGGTGGCAGAGCCCGGTTGAATGCACCTGACTCGAAATCAGGCATAGTCGTAAGGCTATCGGGGGTTCGAATCCCTCCCTCTCCGCCAGCGAGTCAATAGAATCAACGACTTATAGAGAATCGTAGGAGTTCATCCAGGTTTCCGGCCAAACTGGCGGGTAATTGGCTCCGAAAGGGACCGGAGAGCATTTCTTTGCAGCTCTTGCTGAGTAAAAGCTCGGCATATTCTCCAGCGGAGATTCCCGCAGTCCCCTTTCGATCGCATACTTCCGATAAGCCAAACTTCTCGGAATTCAGAATTTGGCTAAATACCGAGGCCGGCCGCCGCGTTGTGCGTGAACATGTGGCCGAAGCGGATGTATTTGGCGAGTGTGGCCGGTTATGATTCCAATCGATGGACCCTGTCTTGCAAGAATTCGTGGACGACTACCGGGGTCGCGGTGTGCCGCCCCCACACATTCTGTTGGTCGGCAAGGACGATGAGCAGAACGCTTCCATTGCGCGGGAGTTTGCCCGGAAGCTTGGCACAGAAGTCGTCGCAATCGACTCTTCGAATATCGGACTGCAAGGCGATTTCACCGGCTTCCTTACGGCCGGCAAGGCTTTGTTCTTATCCAACGTTCAACATCTCAAGCGCCAGTTCACGGATAGGCTTAGCGACGATGACCTCATCGATTTCGTGCGCGACTTCGGACCGGTCGTGTCCAAGAGCTGGAAATTGCTTCCGTTCGTGCCCCCGCCGGGCCCTTGGCGGGCTGACGATCCGTCAGTCCAAATTTTGATGAGGGTCCGGCAAGATCTCCAGGAGTTGAGAAGCGAGCGGCGAATCTACAAAGCGGCGTTCGGGTTGTTGGTCGAACTGGACAAGAAGCCTATTGAGTTCGACGTGGATTGTGCCAAACAACAAATGGCTGAAATTGCGCGCGATATCCGGGGCTGGCCACGGCAATGGAATCGAGAAAAAAAGGAGCGCGGAGAGAATCCTCTGTGGAGAGTTCGAGGGGATTCGATTCGACGCATCGCGGCACTCGCCAAATCCGGGCCTGATCTATTGCTGCCTCCACAACTTGACGCACGAATTGTGATCTGTGAACTTGTAAACGTGTTCCCTTCGCTTGCCTTCCCTAACCCTCCAGAAATGCACTCCTACATCCGTTTCGGAATCCGCCCGTTACTATACAGCATACTCAGGAGGGAGTTTTTTCAAACCCGCGACGTTGGTGTATGCGCCAATACTCAGTGCCGGGCGTTCTTTGAAGTTGAGCGCGCAGGACAGCGATTCTGCGATGACGAGTGCTCCCGAAGCCAGCGCCAACGGGATTATTGGAAGAATCGTGGTAAGAGAGTTCGAAAGAAAAGATTGGCCGCCCGAAGCAAAGATCGAAATCTCAAAGCTCCTGCGGCCGAGTTTCCCGGTGTGGGCGACGTTCCGGCCGAGAACTAACATTCAATCTGGCTCAGGAATACCGGGGCCGATCAGTCAAGTCTCCGAACCTTCCCAAACGAGATTGATCGAAGAATCTCAAAACTCGCACAACAGTTCTCTTTTGCTCACCTTGAGATAACTTGCCTGATACCGGTGATCCAACGCGAGATGTTACGAATTCATCTTCCTGATTCGAGAGCAGATCGAGAGGCTGGCGAGCATGCCGTGAACTACTTTAGCCCTGTGGTTTGCGGGTGCACAGCAGATTATGGGAGCGAAGACCCGGGAGGTGGGCCGGCTGCATCGGGAGCCTCGCGCGCGGCCACTGCCGGAACCCAACTCGAATCGACAACGTTGTCCAGCGACCACGGACTCCCAGCCAGATCGTAATGAAACTCTCCCTGCTCATCGACCACGAGCTTGCTTGCCGGATATATGAATCCTGTGCTCCTGGAATTGTCGGTGTCATTCATATCGAATTCACCGACCATCAGGTCAAAAGACTGGGAATCGGAGCTCGAGCCGACTTCATCGGATTGAAGGGGGCGGCTAGCGATGAAGATGATCTGGCGGCCAGTTGGAGTAATGACCATCTGGATGAAGGCGACGTCAATGCTGAGGTCCCCGGTCATTGAGCAACGCCCGACCGCTTTGGTTTTGGAGATGGCGGTGGCCAATCCTTGATCCTGGCCCTGCTGGAATGCCAGTGAAAGAACCTGCAGATCCGCAGAAGTGGTGTAGTTATAAACGATCAGCGTTACGCCGACGGTGTTACCGGCTTGAGTGTAGGTTGCCCGAATGGTCTCGAAGCTCGTGCTGGCGGCGAATCCCGGAGTGATTGCCAGCGTGAAGGTGCTCACAAGAAGCAAGCAAGAGGATCCGAACTTGCGGCCGAATCGAATTATGCTCGTGAGTCGTTTCATCCTGCGATCCTCAAGGAAATCCGCGCCGGGTCCCTATGACATTGCTCAGGCCCCGATCATGCACCCCCCGAAAACTTCGAACTATGCTGCTGATTTCTTTTCCAGAGGGCACTGGGGCTGGATGAGCTCGTCAAAGATGGCACGGAATTGGATCATTGAGGTACGGAGCTCTTCGGTGCTTGCTTCAGACCCAAAGGGGCGCACCGCGATGGCGTGCGCCCCGCGGAAGCCTTCCATGACGCGAGGATAGGTAACGGAGAGATCCGCAGCGCTTTGCTCAAAAGTGTCCCTGGGATAGCCGCGGGCCACGAGGAGCGCAGCAATCAGTTCGTCGGCTTCAGTGACCGCGGTCTTGGGATGATCGACGAAACGGGATTGCACCGATTGCCACTCGACGGCGAATCGCTCCCGCTCGTTGGCGCCGAGTTCGCGGATCGCCAGTGCGCCCACGCGGGTTTCGCGGCCGGCAAGCTTTGCCTCGGCCTTCTGCGAGGAGCCATGCTTCAGAACAGCGCGGTCATACTCCGATCCGAAGCGATTGCGGAAGGCCTGAGTACGCGTTCTGCGCTGATGAACAAACCCTACAACTGCGACAACTACGAGGAAGATGAGTACAACTGCGGCGCTGACGATCTGGGTATTCGTGAAGTGACTGAACATTGCGTTCTCCTGTGCGGGATTTCCGCGACGGCTAAGGGTGAATGGGAAGGCCTTCCAGCCGGGAAGGAACCCACACCAACCGATCATGGGCGACCGGGCGCATGAATGCTGGGCAGAATTGCTCACTATCGAATTGAACGGACCGTAAGAAGAGCCTGAGGGGCTATTGGAGCGTGACCGGCTCTTGGGAATCTTCGTGCTTTCTCACCGATTTGAGCGAGGGAGCAAAACTGACCAGAATCTCCCCGTAGGACGGTTCATCGTGAAAGCAGGAGAGATCAACCATGACGGAACAATTTCAGAACCAGGAAGCAACGAAACTGGAAGACGAGACAGTCTCGGACGCAACGGCAGAGAAGAGGGTCGACCGCGTAGCTGAAAAAGCCGCGGAGAAATCCACTAAAACTGTCCAGCATTATGACGAAGAGCATCCGATCTTTTCAAAATAGTCGGCTGACCTGGGCTATTCATTTCAAATCGACAACGCATGCCCGCGCAGCATTCCTCGGAAGCTGCGTCAGGAATTGTAGTGTATCTGGCGTCATTAGCCGGTGGCTCAGGACCACGGGGTTGCAGGTGAGCATGCTGAGACACAGCCGCACTTCATTGGAATCTGTGCATCGGCCCATTGCGAGCAAATTTGAACAGTTTTGGCGACCCCTTCTGGCCTAAAGTTGGGAAATATAGCTTCGAGCCGGGAGAAACCTTGATGGAGCCGACCACGACGGCAATGAGCGACCACGACTTCAATTCAAGGAAAACCCTTGCAGCGATCGGCAAGGGTGCAAGAGTCGTGGCTTTTCTTAAGAAACAAACAGTCTTCGCGCAGGGAGACGCGGCCGGCGCAATCTTCTACATCCAGGAAGGCAAGGTTCGACTCACCGTCGTATCAAAGTTTGGCAAGGAAGTGACTCTCAGCATATTGAGCGAGGGGGAGTTTTTCGGAGACGGTGGCCTGGCTGGACAGTCTTTGCGCATGGACTCTGCAACCGCAATGACGGACTGCAAACTTCTGCAGATTGACAAGAAGGCAATGATGCTTGCGCTCCACCGGGAACCCACTCTCTCAGATCTGTACGTCGCATATCTGCTGGCGCGGAACATCCGATATCATGAGGCTTTGGTTGACCAACTCTTCGATCCCTGCGAAAAGAGAATAGCCCGGGCTCTGCTCTTGCTTGCTCGTTTCGGCAAGGAAGGCACGCCCGAGACTGCAATCCCGGAGGTCTGTCAGGAGACCCTTGCCGATTTGGCGGGCACAACCCGCTTGCGCGTCAGCTTTTTTATGAATCGGTTCAGAGAATCAGGGTACCTTGCTTATAGCAGGAGCGGGCTGCAGATCCATAGTTCACTTCTTGCAGTAGTTCTCCATGACTAGCTTCCGCGTCTCCATCCCGCAATCGAAGCTCCATACAATGACAAGCAGGTTGCCGTTCGCCGCCCGGTGCCGAAACGTCTGTCGATCGCAAGTGGGAGTAGCGCGATAGGGTATTGGCGTAGAATTAATCGCCGTGCCGGGAAACGTTGGAACTTTGACGCCCAAGCCAAACCGACCTGAATCTCAGGAGCCTTACCATGCCTAGCGCCAAGGCAAAGCCCAAAGCCGCTCGCATTCCGCTTGCCAAGAGTCCGACGGGAATCCAGGGACTGGATGAACTCACAGGCGGAGGCCTACCCAAAGGCCGTGTCTCGCTGGTGTGCGGCAAAGCGGGCAGCGGCAAGAGTTTGCTGGCGATGGAATTTCTGGTGCACGGCGCGGTTCGATACGGCGAGCCTGGCGTATGCATGAACTTCGAGGAAACCGAAGAGAAGCTCATCGCCAATGTCGCGTCGCTGGGCTTTGATTTGCGAGACCTTACCAGGCGCAAAAAGCTGTTGATAGATTACGTTTTCATTGAGCGAAGCCAGATTACCGAGGCTGGAGAATACAACCTCGATGGCCTGTTCGTCCGTTTGGCCCACGCTGTCAAAGCGATCAAGGCAAAGCGCGTTGTCCTGGACAGCGTCGAGGCGCTTTTTTCCGGAATAGGGGACGCAACGATACTGCGATCTGAACTCAGCCGGCTCTTCCGTTGGCTGGAAGACCAAAAGCTTACCGCGATTGTTACCGGGGAAGCCGGCATCGACACGTTGACCCGTCACGGGCTGGAGGAATACGTTGCCGACTGCGTGATCTCGCTGGACCATCGGGTAACGGAGCAGATTTCCACCCGGCGGTTGCGAATCGTCAAGTACCGGGGCACCTCTCATGGCACCGATGAATATCCGTTCCTGATCGATGAAGACGGCATCTCGGTGGTGCCCATTACCTCTCTTGTATTGACTCACAAAGCTCTCACCGATCGCGTTTCAACGGGAGTTTCCGCTTTGGACGAGATGATGGAAGGCAAGGGATTCTTCCGTGGGAGCAGTGTGTTGGTGACGGGCACGGCGGGAACAGGGAAGTCCAGCCTGGCGGCGAACTTCACCAGCGCCGCCTGCGCCCGCGGCGAACTCTGCCTGTATTTCACCTCTGAAGAGTCTCCCAGCCAGATTCTGCGCAACATGCGCTCGGTTGGCCTTAACCTGGAGCGGTGGGTAAAGAAAGGTCTGTTGCACTTCAATGCGATGCGGCCAACCAGCACCGGTCTGGAAGGACACTTGGCCATTATTCACAGACTGATCTCCCAGCTTCGGCCAAGCGTGGTGGTCATCGACCCAATCACGAACCTGGTTTCGGCCTCGGGCAGTTATGACATTAAATCGATGCTGGTGCGCCTGGTCGATTTCCTCAAGGTGCAACAGATTACATCGATGTTCACGAATCTGACCTTTGCAGGAGATCCCCAGGAAAGAACCGCGGCCGCGGTCTCCTCACTCATGGACACCTGGATTGTGTTGCAGGACAGCAAACCCAATGGACGGCCGCGACGCGAGCTTTACGTTCTGAAATCCCGCGGCATGGCGCATTCGCGCGAGGTTCGCGAGCTGATCGTGAGCAAGAGAGGCCTCGACCTGGGCGTGGTTCTGAGCGATCATACGGCAGCCACGCCCGTCGCGGGCAAATGAGCAACTGCGGCGGGAGAGTAACAAGTTTGGCCGATTCAGGCCGGAATCCGAGCAACGGCATGAAAAAGAGTTCCGCAAAGAAGCAGCAGCCCAAGACCGGCCGTAGCGACTTTTTCATACTGCGGCTTTACATAGCGGGCCAAACCCCTAATTCGGTTGCCGCGATCGCCAACCTCAAGAAGATCTGCGAGGAAAAGCTGCACGGCAAGTACCGCATCGAAGTCGTCGATTTACTTGAGAAGCCGCAACTGGCTAAGGGCGATCAGATCATCGCCATTCCAACCCTGGTAAGAAGGCTCCCGCCGCCGGTCAAAAAGATCATTGGGAACCTCTCCAAGACCGAGAGCGTCATTGTGGGGTTGGATCTTCAGCCAGCACGCTGAAATAAAGGCTCAAATATCAGATGGCTAACAAGCGCGCGCAATCCGATGGCCGAGTCCTCCCCAGACAGCTGCACGGCAAAGCCGGTACGCCGCAAGGATCTCGCAGAAGTCCCGGACCATCTTCAGTTAAACTTCCGTCATCCACAGCTTCGAATCAGCAAACCAAGCTTCGCGCCCGGCTGAAAAGTGCGGAGGAAACTCTTCGCGCCATACAGTCCGGCGAAGTTGATGCTTTGATAGTTTCCGGCCGCCACGGTGAGCAGGTGGTTCCTCTAAAAGGCGGCGAACCCAACTATCGCATGCTGGTGGAGGCCATGAGCGAAGGCGCGGCGACTCTGTCACGGGATGGCGCCGTGCTCTACTGCAATGGCAGAATTGCGGAACTGATCGGCAGGACGACAGGGAGGGCTATTGGCATTCCGTTCCAGTCGCTGGTTGCGGAAACAGAGCGAGACAGATTCAAAACTCTGCTTACGGATGCTCGGAAGGCGGTTGTGAAAGGCGAATTCAGCCTGCGTCGCACAGATGGAGGTCTGATTCCGGTCTATTTGTCGCTTAACCCGCTTCGAGGATTCAAGGGCGAGGCCCTGGGCATGGTGATCACCGATCTGAGCGAGCAAAAACGCAAGCAGGCCGAGGAAATCAAGCAGGCCGAAGCAACGCGCCGGCTGCTCCTGGAACACACACTTTCGGCGCAAGAGGAGGAACGGCGCCGGATTGCGCGCGAATTGCATGACGAAGCAGGCCAGTTGCTAACCGCTCTTTTGGTCGGCCTGCGAACCCTCGAAGATGCACGGAAACTGGCAGATGCGAAGGTACAGGGACAGCGGTTGCGGGAGATCACCGCCCAGGCCATCGACGAAGTCGGCAGGCTCGCCCGCGGACTTCACCCAACGGTGCTGGACGATCATGGCCTCGGGGTTGCGCTGAGCCGATACGCTGCCGAGTACGCAAAGACCTACAAAATAGCTGTGGATCTCACACTGAATGAACTTGACTCCAGTAACCTGCCGTCAAGGGTTCAGATCGCGTTGTACCGCATTCTCCAGGAAGCCCTGACCAACGTAGCCAGGCATTCGGGAGCCAGGGCGGTCAGCATCAGATTCGCCCGTTTGGCCGCAGCTGTGGAGGTAGCAGTAATCGATGACGGATGTGGCTTTGACGCTAAGACCGTGGCGGTCTCCTCGCACCGCCTGGGGATTCAGAGTATGCGCGAGAGAGCGGCAATGTTAGGCGGAACGTTCAGTTTCATTCCCCAGCGCAAGGGAACCAAAATTCTGGTGCAAGTCCCACTTGCCGACCAGGACTTCCAGCCCTTGGTGGGGCCGAGGAGCACTTGAAGTGCCGGCGCGAACACACAAGATCAGAGTCATGATCGCGGACGATCACGCAATTCTCCGCGCCGGACTGCGAATGTTGGTCAATGCCCAGGCCGATATGGAAGTTGTCTCGGAAGCCCCCGATGGAGAGAAGGCGGTTCAAACGGCACGGGAAACGAAACCGGATGTGGCTTTACTGGACCTGACCATGCCTCGGGTTGGAGGTATGAAGGCGCTCGAGGAGATGGCGCGAGTCTGCCGCGAAAGCCGGGTGCTCGTCCTCACGATGCACGATGACCCTGCGTACTTAAGATCGGCGCTGGCTGCCGGGGCCTCTGGCTACCTGTTGAAAAGAGCGGCGGATGCTGAGCTGATTGCCGCCATTCGAGCAGTGCATCGCGGAGGGATCTTCGTGGATCCGCGTTTGGCCAACGTTCTTGTCCAGGACGTGCTAGCGAAGAGAAGTACAAAAGCTGATCCCACGCGACCGGTAAACATCCTTAGCCAACGCGAGTTGCAGGTGCTCACACTCGTGGCGCGGGGTTACACAAGTGCGGAAATAGCGAAACAGATATTTGTGGGTGTGAAGACTATCGAGACATATCGTTCACGTCTTGCTGAGAAGCTCGGACTTCGGACGCGTCGTGATGTGATTCGTTTTGCCGTGCAGATGGGTCTATTGACCCCGGAAGCGCTGGAGAGCGAGCCGGGCGCCTCGAACCGGTAAGAATTCTGTTTCAGGGCGCCTATCCGTGCAGGTATTTGACGTACATGCACTTTTTGTCAGGGTATTCCCGGACAAAGCCCCTCATTATTAGCAGCATCCCCATTAGCAGCATCCCCGATAGCCTGACTATTCCATGTAGAAAACACTACATGCAGGCTGCAAAAGTGTAGCTTCACGGTGCGCTGTTGGCGCCAAGTTGGGAAGGATGTTCTGGTCTTGTTCTCTGAGGTACCCCCTCCGTGGTCTTTGAGAGACCTGCCGTAGTCCACACCCCGCAACCAAACCGCCCCGAAGGAGGTCGATGTTAATGACTGATAAGAACAACACGACATTCGACTTAGCCGCCTTTCTTACGCACGCCGGGCTGGGGCGAAGAATCGTCGAATTGGAGCCGAAGCAAACATTCTTCACTCAGGGAGATCCGGCGGACTGCATCTTTTATCTTCAGAGTGGGCGGGCAAAACTCACTGTGATTGCGCAGAACGGCAAGGACGCCACCGTCACGCTGCTCTCCGCCGGCGATTTTGTCGGAGAAGAGTCCCTTGCCTCGGTGCCTGGAATACGCCTGGCAACCGCCACTGCCGTGAACAACTGCAGGGCGCTCAAGATTGGAAGGGGTGAGATGATCCGCGTCATGCATGAAGAGCATGAGTTCTCCGACCTGTTCTTGAAGTTTCTGTTGGCCCGCAGCATGCGCATCCAGGCCGACCTTGTCGATCAGCTTTTCAACTCCAGCGAAAAGCGTTTAGCGCGAATTCTCCTGTTGATGGCGGAATTTGGCAAGCCGGGTGAACCGGAAACCTCCATTCCTCCCATTACGCAGGAAGCCCTGGCGGAGATGATCGGCACCACACGATCCCGCGTCAGCTTCTTTATGAACCGTTTCCGCAGGCTCGGCTTTATCGATTACAAGGGCAGGATCCAAGTGCACAAGTCGCTGCTGAATGTAATCCTGCTCGACCAAATACCCGAGCACAACTCTCAGAAGCCGCCCGTCGTTTTCACCCGACAAAATATTCTCGACGAACCAATCGGGAGGCTTCAGGTGTGAGCGCTACTAAACCACCAGTCGATCGGCGTTAGGGGAGGGCTTGCCCCAACTTGGTTTGAGGACGATGTCAACGGAATTTTCCTCAACGGGGAAGCGTGAGACTACCGCGATCGTTCAAAGAACTGTGAGCAATATTGCACAGTATTCTTGACGTTGAATTTGCAACATTTTCATCAGGTGCCCACCCCCAAACAGCGGCGGCAGTGATGCCAGATTGTGCGGCTAGATTCCCCCGAAGGCAGCACCCCTTCCACACTGCCGCCGCTCCTCTCACAGGCTTCATGACTTGATCGCGATCGACCTTTTCTCACAGTTCAAAAGTGCACATCCATCCCAGCCTGGTTGGAGTAGATTCAGGCCATGATGAGCAGCTATATACGCCGCATTCATAAGCTTGGACCGCTTATGGGGGACGTTTTAGTATCCGCTTGTGGATGCTTCGCATTGATGCGCGGCTTCCGCCTCGTGACAAAAGAGAGAAACGAATCGGACACGGCGGCATCCGATCGCGCCGCGGGCACGCCCCGCGAGCAATTGGCGGGTATCGGCGCCGCACTCTTTCTTCTGGCCTTCGTCGCGAGTGAAGCTGCGGCGGCTGTTATCGCGCTTCGCCACTGATCTCGACTTGCAGTATTGGAACCCTGCTCTTGGTCGTTAGCATGGTTGTTTTCAGGAGCCTGCGATGTCCGCACCGAACATCTCCGTGAATGCACAGGCGGATACTTCGATGCTCTGTGAAGCGCGGCCCTCAGTATTTGGACGAGAAGCAGCATTCTCTCTGTTTCCGGCGCACAGCATTTCGCGCCCGCGACGGATGGCGGTGATCGGAAACCACCTTCCCAGGCAATGTGGAATTGCGACCTTCACAACCGATCTGAGCGATGCGATCACCGCTGAGTACGGAGCCGCAGGATTGTCGGTTGTGGCCGTCAACGACCCGCAGTCCTCGTATGCTTACCCTGCGCGAGTGCGATTCCAGATCGCCGAAGATGACATATCAGCGTATCGGGTAACCGCTAGGTTTCTCAATGCCCACGGTGTCGATTTAGTGTGTTTGCAGCATGAGTACGGGATCTATGGGGGCGAAGCTGGCAGCTATGTCCTACAGTTGCTTAAGTACCTCAACATGCCGGTCGTGACAACTCTGCATACAGTGCTTCGCGAACCAGACGCCGGCCAGCGCTGGGTCATGCAGGAGATTGCCCGGCGCTCTGATCGTCTTATTGTGATGAGCGAGTACTCTTCTCGCGTTCTGCAGAGCGTATTTGGAGTCTCGCCCGAAAAGATCGACCTGATTCCTCATGGCATTCCCAACTTGCCCTTTGTGCGGCCGGAGGTTTACAAGGATGCGCTCGCCGTCACGCAAAAGCTTGTATTGCTCACCTTTGGCTTGTTGTCTCCCAACAAGGGATTCGAGAGCGTGATTCGCGCCCTGCCGCGCATCCTCGCCCGCCACAGCAACGTTGTCTACATCGTCGCCGGAGCAACCCACCCGCATGTCAGGGCTCGGGAGGGCGATCGATACCGGGATCAGTTGCAGGCTCTGGCCAGGAAACTGGGAGTCGAGCGAGAGGTGATCTTCCACAACCGGTTCTTCAGCCCACAGGAGATGGCGACGCTGGTGGGTTCGGCCGACATTTACATCACGCCTTACTGTCACGTGGCGCAGGCAGTATCGGGAACTCTGGCATATGCCATGGGCGCCGGGAAGGCCATCATTTCTACTCCCTATTGGCACGCAGCCGAACTCCTTGACGATGGGCGCGGTACGCTCGTTCCCTTTGAGGATCCGGCAGCTATTGCTGCTGCGGCAATTGAGCTCCTGGACAACGATGAGGAATGCCACGCAATGCGCAAACGCGCTTACCTCTACGCGCGCAAAATGGTCTGGGATCGCGTGGCGCAATCTTATATGCACTCCTTCTCACGGGCTCAATCACGTCGCGCACAACCTACGCACATTGGGTTTCCCGCCCAGGCTTTCGAGAAGATTGCTGCAGGCCGGCTCTTAAGTGTCTGAGCACCCTCCCGGTGCGCATGGGAAGCAGAATACACTCTCAGGAAATTGCGATTCACCTCGAATCGCTTCTGAGAATGAAAACAGGAAGGGCGCCGTTAAGTAACGGCGCCCTTGGTATTCCGATTGGTGTTGCTTAGTGCGTTGGCGAAACTTTTGGTGCAGGCGCGGCTCCGGCGGCGGGCTCGGCCCCCCAGTAGTGGGGATCGGCGTCGACCCAGGATTGCTCAACGTAGCTCCAGTCCGGATTGACCATGAAGAGGTTGTCCTCGACGCTGGCCACGTTCTCCTCGGTAAGCTTGTTCATCTGGTCCTTGCCTTGGTCGCCAAGGGCAGCGTCGAAATCCTTCTGGTGCGCCAGACCAGCATCCTCATCCTTGAGTGACGTCATCGGCACGAGGACGAGGTAGGCGTCGGTCACGCCCATCATTCCCTCGTAACTTGACCAAGGGATGTTCTGGCCGCTTTTGAGGTCGGCATCGCGATAAAGCTTCGTCAATTCCTTGAACTGTTCGCCGTGACCGGGCTTCATATGGAAGATGATCACCTCCCAGTAGTGGGAGTGCGGTATGTCCGCTCCGGCAACGTTGTTGCTGAGGTCAGGGCGGTAATGCCATAGGGTGTGGTGGACCTCGGATATATATTCGGCCTGGCGTCCATCCAGCGCATCGATCTTAGCGTCGGCCGTGGCGTCGCTGGGGACCCACTCCTCGTTCTTTTGGAGCGCCTCGAAAGAGTCGAAGCCGGATAGATAAATCGCTCGAGGCGCGCCCGTCAGGGCCTCCATCGCCACAAAGTGCATCGGGTCCTTGAGTTCCTGCGACAAGGCGGGGTATTCAGAAGCAACTTTGTCGTAGGGTCCGTCCAAGTAGGGTTTTATGTTGATGGTTTCGATGTTGAGGATGTTGGGTGGAGGCACTGCCGCAGTTTGTGCGAAAGCGGCTGGGCAGCCTGCCAGTGCAAAGGATAATCCGGCGACGGAACAAAACCATTTCTTCATGTCTGCCCACCTCCCGGGGGCCAGAAGACGAATTGTGGAAGAGGAAAGAATCGAAACCTGCGAATACCGCGGTCACCCGGGTACAGCTAGGTCCGAGGGCATCTCCGTGGCGGGAGCCTGCTCCTCGTGCCGACATTCGGCCCAGGACACGCATGTCTCCTGACGAAGAGTCAACACGCCCAGCAATCACCGCAGCGCTAAAACGGCACTACGATGATCGGGCCTCCGTGGTGGTATCTGTGGTGTCTCCGGTGGTGGTTGGCGTAGGCAGGCGTGACCGCGAATATCGCGAACAGAGCGGCTAACAACAGGACCACGATCTTTTTCATTTCTGCTCCAGTAACTTCTCGATGATGGACTTAAGCCGGGATCTCCAGTTTGGATTTCCCTCGCAACGATTTAAAGCATTGCCGGCGGCATGGGTCTGTTCACAATTGCTCACTTTGGCAGGGTCTCTGGATTGCCGTTACGAAACCCTCCCTGCGCGGACGTTAACTCGCACATTGTCAAATGAATAGCAGGGCAATAATATACTTGGCGGACACTAGCCAAGGTACTTGCGTGAATGTGCTAGAGTGCGGGGCAGAGGATGCCATGCAGACTATCGCAGATCGAGTGAGCTATATAGAATACGAAGCAAACCTTCCGGATTGGCTGCGTCGAGCGCACGAGAAAGCCTTTCGATTTGTGCTTGAAAATCGAGGTCCAACGATTGTGAAAGTGTCCATTCCACATGGGAATGCCATGGAATCTGTTTCCCTTTTTCATCAAAATGGCCACTCAATTCAGCCGCCATCGCAGCAATCATAAGCTGCCGCTTAATTAGGCGTGCGCCAAGTTCCAGTGCGATCTCTTTGTCTGTCATGGATAACGCTCAGATTCCTCTCTTTCTGCGAGTCGGTTTACCTTTCGGTAATCCTGATGAAAGCGACTGATAGTCGAAGCGATATTAGCCAGCACGATCCAGCAGGAAGCAAGCGCCAAAAAGCACATTCCCAGGAGCGCACCACTGTAGGCGTTGAAATCTGACAAGCTGTGCATAGTGCCGAGAATTATACCGTCCCACTTTGCTGGTTCGCGCGATCTTGGTCGATCTTTTCCCTAAGCTGTCTGATTGTGTCCAGGCTCATGTATTTGAGCATCATCGGCATGCCATCCTCGGAGATAAATTGCCGCAATGCCCATCGGAACCGCTCTTCATCATGGACGATTCTTGCGCTGAGAGCTTTGAATGCTTCATAGGCAAGCATGTCCGCAGGCTGCAGTCCGATAGACTGTCGCCAAGTGAGCGGAGTGATCGAATGAAAATACTTACGTGATATCCACTGTGGATCATCGACCATCTTGTTGTATCCGGCCAACGCCTGTTCGTCCCAGTCGCCATGATCGTGAATCAACGCGACTTGATCGCCCGGGAAAAAATGCTGCATGATATGGCCTATCTCAACCATCGCCTGTTTAATGCACAGAGCGTAAACTGAATCTCTGCGGTTTGGATCATCTTCCGGAAATACTGCTTTAATGGCATCCATATCGGCCCCGATGCAAATTCCTCCCATCTGGCGGCGGGTAAGTAGATTGACCAGCTTCCCGCAGAATCGTTCGCTCATTGGCTTATCCCAATGGGCGAATTCCTCCTTATACCCATTCATCTCTGCGGCATGGAAACGGGAAATCTGCTGATCTTGGCGAGCGGAAGAGTTCTGGCGGTCGATGCATCGCTGCCATTGGTTTTCCAGCCTCCGCCACTCGCGCTCCTCGCCTATCCAGCCGCCAACGGTCATGACGCGACCATCAAAACTCTCATCAAATTTGAATTGCAGAACTGCCACGATACGATGTCCCTTTTCGCCAGAATGAATAAGACGGGCCACATCAGAAATCTTAAGTTGACTGCGGACGCACAATCGCCTACCCTTCTCTCTAGCGAGAGAAAGGTAGACAGTGGCCCCTCACCCAACACCTTCCGCCAAGAATGAGACGGGTGATTTCGACCGCTTTACCGAATTTGCGCGGCGCGTAATATCTGTGCCGCACTCCACAATCAAGGCGCGACTGGACGCGGAGAAAGAGGGCAAGCGAACGGCTAAGGCTTCCGCTTCCCGCGTCTCTGGCGCATCATCCAAACGGGTTCGTTAGAAGGCCGTTTCTCCCACCTTGCCGGTCAGTTCCGCGTAGGTAATCCGCTTGCCCACAATTTGCGACACGGCCAGCATGAACCTATCCGCATCATCGAGCGGATTATCTCTGGTGGCCCGGTTATTGTAACGGAAAATCTGCTCGTCAACGTAACGGTCGAGGTGAAACGGTTCCACCGCTACATAGGTTCCTTTCAATCCCCGCTTAAGCAAACTCCAGAAATTCTCGATTCCCTGAGTGTGGACTTCGCCGCGAACATATTCCTGCATGTGATTCACGGTCTCGTGAACGAAATCCTTGGTCTTCAGCCGGTCATACCCAGCCGCTGCATCGGTATAGACGGTCGATTTCTGCTCAATCTGATTGAGGATTTCGTTTTGCAGGGTTTCGCGCGATACATCGGGAATCACCTTAGCCCGGACTCTGCGCATATCCCGCTCAAGCATTCCCATCACCACAGCTTTCCCTCTATCGGCCTTTAGGCCGTTCCCCAACCCTAGGCGCCGCGAGCGGTGCATGTTCTGGTACCTGCCCCCGATAAAAGTCTCATCGACTTCGATGGGACCTCCGTCGCCGTCGATCTTGGCTGGGCCGGCGTCTTTGAGGGAAGTACGGATGCGATGCAACATGAACCATGCCGATTTCTGAGTGATCCCTATAGCTTTCGCGGCTTCATAGCTGCTGATTCCGTTCTTGCAGTTCACCATCATCCACATGACCGGGAGCCACTTGTCTAGGCCGATGGGTGAATCTTCCATCACGGTGCCGACCTTAAGAGAAAACTTCTCTTTCGCGTGTCCTTCATGGCAGCGATAGACACGGGCATTGTGAAGGTATGCGATCCGAGCCGATCCGCAACGCGGGCAGCAAACCCGACCATCGGGCCAGCGCAGGGCGATCATGAACTGACGGCAGTTCTCATAATCGGCAAAGTATTGAATTGCTTGCTGTAAAGTCTTTGGCGAGTCCATATAGAAACATTAGCGCAAATTGAACTGTCTGTCAAGTATGTTATTGCCAATAGCAGCCCCTTCGTAAGCTTCGGTTCTTGCTGCACAGATCTGCTTTATGTGCGCGTAGCCCTGACAGCCAGTGTGATTGGTGGAGAGACCGGAGCAGTTCAATCCAGCAGTTCGCTGCGCCGATTCACTCTCTGAGGGCGAGCTGCGTTCGCGCCCTTTGTCCGACAGCAAGTTGCATCCTCTTTGATCAAGGCACCGGAAATGCATTCCGGTGCCTTTGTCGAAGCTGCACAAGTTGAACCCACGGAGGTGGCCAATGAATAGCAATCGAGTGAACGGTAAGGTCGACGAAGTGGTGGGAAGCATCAAGCGAAAAGCGGGCAAGATCACCGGCAATACGCCGCTCCAGGTCAAGGGCATTGCTCAGCAGGTGAAGGGAAAAGCTGAAAGCACCCTCGGGAAAGCCCAAGATATAGTGCGTGGAGCCAACCAGAAAACCAAGTTGCGACAAGACGCACGCCCTTAACTGGAGTTAACCAATTCGCTATTGCCGGCATCCGCCCCATCTAGTCGGATTCGAGCGCTGCTGAAGTCGCTTGGGCCCGGCATCATAACCGGCGCTGCCGATGATGACCCATCTGGCATCGCCACATACTCAGTTGCCGGCGCGCAGCTGGGGACTCGACTCCTCTGGACTGCACTTCTGACGTGGCCTCTGATGCCCGCTGTGCAAATGATGTGCGCCCGCATCGGCAAAGTGACAGGACAAGGCTTAGCAGGAAACTTCAAGCAGCGATTTCCAAAATGGCTGCTGCTTGCGTTTGTCTTTGCCCTTCTGGCAGCAAATACGATCAACATTGGGGCGGACCTGGCGGGCATGGCAGATGCGGCTTCCATGCTGTCGGGGATCAATTCCCATTGGTTTGTCGTGGCGTTTGCGCTTCTCATCTCGTGGGCGACCATCCGGCTCCAGTATCAGCAGATCGCGAACGTACTGAAGTGGCTCGTCCTGGTTCTGTTCGCGTATCCAATTACTGCGTTTGTGGTGGGAGCCAACTGGGGCCAGGTTCTGCGCGACACCTTGATCCCGTCCATGCCGCAAACCAGGAATGAATGGGCGACGCTGGTGGCGATCCTCGGCACCACAATCAGCCCGTACCATTTTTCTGGCAGGCGAGTGAGGAAGTTGAAGAAGAAAAGTCGGCAGGCCAAAGTACGCTTGCTATGCGCAGAGGCGCCACATCCGAGGAGCTCGAATTAAGGAATATCGATGTGGGTGTCGGCGCTTTTTTCTCGAACACAGTCATGTTCTTCATTATCCTGACCACCGCCATCACCCTCAACCGGCACGGCATGGTGAATATCGAGACTTCTCGGCAAGCGGCAGAGGCCCTACGGCCGTTTGCCGGCAACTTCGCTGCGACCGTATTCACACTCGGCATTGTCGGCGTCGGGTTTCTTACCATTCCCACGCTGGCGGGATCTGCCGCATATGCCTTTGCTGAGTCGCTGGGATGGCGACAGGGCTTGAACAAGAAACTAACAGGCGCGCGCTGGTTTTACGTTCTGATTCTGGTGTCGACGGGAGTGGGTGTCGCGCTGGACTTTATCGGGATCAACCCGGTAAAGGCGCTCTACTGGACAGCGGTCATCAACGGATTGCTGGCGCCATTCCTCTTGGTCGCAATCCTCATCGTGGCAGCGGACAAGAAGCTGATGCAGGGCCAGCCGAGCTCCCGCCTGGGATGGATTGTTGTGGCAATCACGACCATTGCTATGTTCGTCGCGGGCGTTGCGATGTTTGTTGTGTAAGCCGCATCGCTAAGCTATTTCGGGAGTTTCGCATGCCCGAGCTGCTGCTTTACGCAACGCAAGATTGTCTTCCGCATCGATCTTGCGAAGGCCGCTCACTTTCCAGATTCCAAAGCATATGCCGGCCACCAGCAGGGTGACGAATACACAGATCAGCGGAGTCGACCACTTCTGGAGCGTCCCCGACCACAGGCGGATGGCGTGGCGTCCATAAACCACGCCGAGCCAGGCGATAAGCGAGTAACGCAGAGTTCGAGCCGCGCCGTAGATGACCAGGAAGCGGCGGCGCGAGACACCTAGGGCGCCGGAAGCAAGCGCAAATGGCAAGAGCGGAATGGGCGGAGGAAGCACGGCGGGAAGAAACACGGCAAGGATGCGGTGGCGCTCCACCCATCCGACGACTCGCCCAAGAAGAAGTGCCGGCACGTAGCGGCGCAATGCCGCTTCGCCTCCTCTGCGCCCGAGGTGCCAGGTGGAGTATCCGCCCACAAGGCTGCCCGCTATGGCGAGCGCTGCGAGCAGCCAGGGATCCCCACCGTGCGCGACCAGCCACAGGAGCAACAGGTCAGTGCTGCCGGGAATAGGCAGCGGAATGGGAGAAGAGTCGACGATGGCAACGGAGAAAAGTCCCAGCGCTCCCAGGTGCGTAAGCCCATGCGGCATCAGCGAGTGATGCAAACGGGGCGCAAGCAACAGAGCTGGTTGCCGGACAAAAATGTTCATACCGGTGGGACCTTATATTTGAAAGGGAGCTCTTCAATGGACCTGTCGCATCTCTACCCGCTTGAGATGCGTTGCCTTGGGTCAGTTCAGCGATGCCTGCCTTTGTGTCTGGCGAGCTTGAAGAGTTACTCTGGCTAGGCGGAAGCCAAGGAAATTCGTAACGTGAATGCAATCCAGCTCGGCAGCATTGAACCGCTCCCTCACCGCGGGAAGAGTCCGGGCTAATGCCCGATGGATCGCGGTTTCTGCCGTTCTGCCGAGTGCTTGCGACGAGTACGAATCCGCCAGCCGCATAAAGTGCCAGCCAACGCTACGAATTCTCGCGTCCAGCTCTGATGCCACGGTCCCGATCGCCTCTGCCCATCCTTTGGAAAACGGCACCTGGAGCAGATCGAATTGACTGGGCAGGATACATTTATCCCGCAGGAATACCGTGTTGATCTTCACTCTTGCCTGCTTCCCTGCGGTCTGAGCAACCGGTTCCGGCCGGAATCGGACGTGAGCGGAGTTGAGGCGGGGGATACGCGCGTGGAAGAATGTTCCAAGGTGAGAGCTTCGGCAGAGGCTGGAATTCTCTTCTTCTTGGCGGCGGGCTCGGTCCCGGCCGCATGGGGTTGGCTCAATGGCCCGATCCCACCCAGCCTCATGGCTCGCCGCTCTGCGAAGTAGTTGTCAACATCGACTTTCTTGATAAGTGCCATTGCCGCTCCGGTCGTTCTGTTCATATCCTCTGCGGCCCTTATTGGATCCGCAGAGGACAGTGGGAGGCTTCGATGGTGTGATCTGTCAACGCCCGACGCGGAATTGATGAAGGTGATCAAATAGCCCGTAGAGATTTGCGATCCATAAGACCAGGACTATGACCACCAGACCGTTCAGGATCGATTTGATTTGTCCCTGCATTGGGATGAATCTGTTCACAAGCCACAACAGGACGCCTGCTGCAACAATCGTGATGAGGACGGTGGTAAGTGGCATATCGTGTACTCCAATCATTTCTCAGATTCGATACCTCATGGCATCGTCGAGAAGTTACGAGCGATCGACTCACTTCGCGTGGGAGCCATCAGAAAGAGGAGAACGATTACTCCGCTTCACTCCTTATTCTTCCAAGTCGCTGGGAAAATAGCTGAGCCATACTGCTCATCCGACAGAGTGAAGGGGACAATATCTGACGTGATAGGATCTGGCACTTTCAAAGACAGGCTGGTCGTCGCAGTGCTGAGGCCCTTAGTTTTCAGGGTCTCAAAGGCGATACCTCCCCGCCACGGACCAAGAACCGTGCGTGCGGAACCCGAGACACCGGAGCACTCTCGCGTCGTGCTGGGCAGAATCGCCTGAGACGTGGATCACACGGCCGAGATAACGCTTAGTGCTGATTTGACCAGACCTTCGTAGGAACGGCGGACTAGTCTTGAGCCTGTTGTGTCGAAGGTCTCGCTCCGCCCAGGTTGAATCGATTCTCCTGGCGAGGCAGACACGAAAGAATTACGAGGTTTTTCTCATGCGACTAACCCGCTCTCCACGCTGGCTTCTGCTGGCGCTTCTGATCTGTGCGGTTCCCGCTTTTTCGCACGCACAAATCGTCATCAGTGTAGGTTTCGCTCCGCCCGAACTGCCGGTTTATGAACAGCCCTTATGCCCCCAGCCCAACTTGATGTGGGTTCCCGGCTACTGGGCCTATGGCGACGAGGACTACTACTGGGTTCCCGGCGCGTGGGTTCCGGTTCCCTATGTAGGCGCGCTGTGGACGCCCTATTACTGGGACTGGTACGGCGGCAGGTACAGGTTCCACCGGGGCTACTGGGGGCGCCACGTCGGCTACTACGGCGGCGTGGACTACGGCTTTGGGTACGGGAGCATCGGTTTCACAGGCGGCGAATGGCGCGGCAATGAGTTTGCCTACAACACCGCGGTCATGCGCGTGAATGAGAGCGTGATTCATACCACCTACAACAACCCGACGAGTGTCGAGAGAAACACGATCGCCAACCGCAGTCGCGTTTCCTATAGCGGCGGCCCGGGCGGGGTTCAGCACGCTGCCACTCCGGCGGAGCTGGTTGCCGCGCACGATCAGCACACGGCTCCGACCAGCCTCCAGACGCAACACGAGGCGACTGCAAAGGCCGACAAATCCTCATATGCCAAGGCAAACGGCGGACACCCGCAGAACGCGGTTGCCGCCAAGCCCCTGGGCGAACAGACGCACGCCGCGCCGGCTGGGCCGAAGACGCAAGCCAGGCCAGAGGCAAGAACTGCGCCGAAGGCTGCGCCCCAATCGCATGCCGCTCCTGCGAAACGCGCCGCGCCTCAGCAGCACGCTGCACCGCAGCGACAGGCCGCTCCGCAGCAACACGCTGCACCGCAACAACATGCTGCACCGCAGCGGCAGGCAGCACCACAGCAACATGCTGCACCGCAGGAAGGGTCCAAGCCAAAGGGCATGTAGCGCTGAAGGTTGGTCTATAAGGACAGAAGCCCACGGTCAGCCGTGGGCCTTTGCACACTCCAGCGAGATCGCGTTCAGACACCTTCCCGGCTACGGCGAGCGCAGCACGATTGCCGTTTCCCCCTTGCCCTTCCTTCTCACAGGCCAGCGCCAACTCGTGGTGCTGTCAGGGCGCCAGTTTGGCGGCATCACACAAGGTCCGCTCATTGCCTGGAAAACGGCGCGAGGGGTCCATGCCAGTTCGTCTTACGCCAAGTGGACAGAACTCGCCGGGCGGCAAATGAGCCGAGGTGCAAACAAAAAACTAGGGGAGATGAATCTTGAGCTTGTAGCAGATGAAGAGAATCAGGATCGCGCCCAGAGTTGAAAAAATGAGGCCAGCGGGATGATATCGCTCGCTTTTCGAGCGAAAAAGGATGTGGGTAACGCCGCCGCCGAGAAGCGATCCGACGATGCCGAGCACGATGGTCCATAACATCGACATGTGCTCATGCATCACCGATTTCGCGATCAGCCCGACAGTAGCCCGATAACAACGTACCAGATTAAGTGAAGCATACCTTTTCCTCCATCGTTTGCCTTGTGCTGGATCTTCTGCGCCGGCGCCAATTCCTTCGAATTGCACCGCTACCGGGGGCGTTGTAACACTTACACAACATTTGCGGCCAGAAAAAAAGGTCAATTTCGCGTCCACATGGACTCGCTCGCCTGATCGAGAGACCTCATCGTTGATTGTTCCGACAACGGTCCCTCCGCCTTTTTCCTCCACGATGCGGATTCTGCAGGGAGACGATGGGTTAAAGATGGTCAAAGTTATACACTTTCCCGCGGCGGTGCGGAACACTGTGAAGAATCCCGCTTGTCGGCAGCACGCAAATCACAAGGTCCCCAGGATTTCCCCTCCACGCAGCCTATACGATTCGGGCGCAAATATGGCCTGATGCGATGAAGCTGGATGAGAATACTGCGGAAAACAAGCGATTATTCGGCTGCGCCATCGGCGCTAGGGTTATGCCAGCCGCCATCTGCAGCGATAAGTGCGTCAGCCTCTTTCGGCCCCCAAGTTCCGCGTTTGTAGCGGGGAACCGGGAGATGGTTCTTGAGGACCCGATCGACCACCTTCCATGCGGCTTCAACTGCATCCTCGCGTGTGAAGAGCGCACCGTCGCCCTTCATGGCATCGCCCAAAAGCCGATGTAAGGCGTTTCCTCTCCCGGCTGCTCATCTGACAGATAAAGCTCTCGTTCCTCTCCGACGAATTCCTGTCCGGCAAGCTTCACGCGGGCAGCCGGAGCGATGGCCGAGTTGGGAGAGAGCCGGAAGCGCGGATAATTCGACCGCGCTTGCGGCTGTACTGCATCGGCAAAGAGTTTCTGCGGAGGCCGCTTGAGCTCCACGAGGACTTCGGTCGCGGTGGTGGGCAGATACTTGCCCGAGCGCAAATACCACGGCACTCCGTCCCAGCGCCATGAGTAACCGCGGCCGTGAGGACTCGCCAGGAAAAGATCCCAAGCTCCCCGAACCACTCGAAAAACCCGTTGAACAGGCTTGTGGCAGAGCTTGCAACGGAGGACATGAGGTCGGTCCGGCGCACCGGAAGTAGTGGGTTGAGGCCCGCGACTGTTGTCAATCCGCGATCGCTCAATGATTTGGACCTTTGTCCGGCGAACCGTGCGCATTGTTCAGATGCATACGTGAAATCAAGGCGTGAGGTCCGCTATAGAAAAACTCCAGAGCAATGTTGCCGCCTATGTATCCCAGCAGGCTGTAGTTGCCCATACGAAACGCGTCATTTGTATCGAACCAGTCCGGATACCACAGGTGAACCGCAATCATGGAACCCGCATAGGGCGCGGCAAGCGCGGAGATAGAGAAGACGCGATGGCCGTCTTCTCCGCGGCGCCCTGTAAACGTGGAGATCACGGCGTGGCGCAGCCGCGGAAATGGGCCGCTGCATTCACAGCGATAGTACAAAGTATCTTCCCTGAAGGCTTCCGCCAGCCCATAACGCGTGGTGGTTCCAATCGCCGCGATCCCAAAGTCGGACCCAAATCGCTTGCCGAATCCCTCGGCCCCCTGGCCCCACTCCGGCGGTGAATTGGTCCATTGGTTGATTCCCGCCGCGAACGCGACGCCGGCAATTGGATACGGACCGAATGCGTCGAAAGCGTGGTTGCTCACCTTTGTTCTTTCAATCGGCCGGACGTAAGTCAGGTCCAGTTTTACTGGGGCCGTGATTCCTGAAATTGCAGAGGGATCTCCAGAAGAGAACAGTGATTGCGATCTTGACTGCAGTGGCATTACGGCCAGGGCCGAAGTGACCAACACCAGGAGCATCGCCCGTTCAACCTGCGCGCCGTAGGTTTTTTTGTCCGATTGGCCAACGCACCTTCCCGCCAGACCTGCCCGGCAGGCTAACAAGAAATGCGACTCCGAGATCCACTTGGATAAACTCATCGTCTCTCCTTTGATCGGCATCGCCCATCTCAGGCTCGGCCTGCGCGGCCAAAGAACTGTCGCGTCACATAGCTACGCCCAAAGAGATGTTTTCAGAATGGAGGTCTTCAAGGATGGTCATATTTGCACGCCATCGCAGGCTGTCTGCTTCTGCGATGGCCGCACCGGACAATCAAGGCGAAGTCGCAAGGCGAAATCGACCCCATGGGAGCAAGTGTCCAAAAGAGCACAGTTTTTGCTCTTGTGACGAGAGGACAATTTAGGAGACCGGTTGTTTCTTCAGTTCGGCGAGGAGTCTGCTGTGTCTAAGGTTCATGCTTTCCCTTCCATCCCCACCAGGATCTTGTTGCCCATCGACTTTAGCTCATCCTCGCAGGCGGCTTTAGAGATGGCAGCTGACCTTGCGAAGCACTTCCACGCGGAACTTCATCTTGTGCATGTGATCCCGATGTTTCCCGCCTCAACACTTCCTGACTTCGTCCCCGAAACCAAATTCCTTCAGGATGCAAGATCAATTGCGGAGCGGCATCTGGCCAAGTGCCATGCTGCTCTTGCAGCCAGGGACGTGAAGTCAACTTCCAGTGTCGAAGTTGGAAATGACATCGCCGGGAACATCATGGAAGTGGCGGAGCGCGAGCATATCGACATGGTGGTGATCTCCACGCACGGCATCTCCGGCTGGCATCCGCTGGTCTTCGGATCGATTGCCGAAAAGGTCGTAAAGCTCGTGCAATGTCCCCTCCTGCTGCTACGATCAGCCAAGCCTGACGCCAACGGGGAGGTTTCAACAGGGCGTTCCACGGAATGGTGGTAGAGAAACGCGGGGCCCCGTTTCGCAGCGCTCCCCTGTGCTCGATATCCGGCGCACTGAGTGAGCAATATTGACCATACGCGATTTCAGCGTCCGGGCGATGATGGACGGAGACAGATCGCAAATGCGATTGATCCTACGGCAGACTGTCTCCACGTTCGCCTGCGGTTCCTGCTCCGTACGCCACAAACTCGAAACACGGCACGCCGCGACAACGCCTTCCTGCGCATAAAGAGGCCACTCATAGCTCACGCCCTGTAACGAGGTAGCATTTTGATGACCGATAATGGCAAAAACATTCGATTCCGCCGCCTTTCTTGCTAACGCAGGGCTCGGCCGAAAAATTATCGACTTAGAGCCCAAAGAGACATTTTTTTGCCAAGGCGACCCCGCGGACTCTGTGTATTACCTGCAAGAAGGCCGTGCCAGAGTCACAGTGGTTTCGCGGACGGGCAAAGAAGCCACCATCACCCTTCTATCCGCTGGTGATTTTGTCGGAGAAGAGTCTCTCGCGGCAATCGTCGGATTGCATCTGGCAACCGCAACTGCTGTAAACACCTGCACTGCGCTCAAGATCAGCAGAAAAGAAATGATTCGTGTGATGCATGACGAGCCTGCATTTGCCGACATATTTCTCAAGTTCCTACTGGCCCGCAGCATGCGCACCCAGGCCGATCTTGTCGATCAGTTGTTCAACTCCAGTGAAAAGCGCCTGGCACGGATTCTGCTGTTGATGGCGGAATTCGGCAAACCCGGCGAACCGGAAACCTTCATTCCTTCCATCACGCAGGAAACGCTGGCGGATATGATCGGTACTACGCGGTCGCGAGTAAGCTTCTTTATGAATCGCTTTCGCGAGCTTGGTTTTATCAGCTACAACGGCCGCATCCAGGTACATAAGTCGCTGCTCAATGTGGTCCTGCTCGATCAGTTGCCTGACCACAACGCGCAAAAACCCGCCATTCTCCCCATCCCGTGAGCTACTTCAGCTCGAAGCTTCGCGCCCGCACAACAAGTCGCTAAGGAGTTGCGTCGCGCCACAAACTCCACGAGGACTCTTCGAGCATGTGACCCGCCACCCTGATTTGAGTCGCTGCGTTGAACGGAATCTGAGCCTGCGGATATCAGGGAAATGCATTTCCCTGATATCCGGGTGATAATTCCCTATTCGGTGCAGCCCAAGTATCGGGATTGCATGGCGATAACTTGCTTGGAATCAGCATCATAGAGTACTCAACTGGCGGATCCCGGGGTTCGAATCCGCAAATTTCCCTGTATTTTTCCCTGTTAGCAGGGAATTGGAACCAGAGAACGGTTCGCTGGAGACTCAATCCACCGCCACCGATTTCCTGATCCCGATCGTCGCGCCGCCATCCCCCGCCATTCCAGTCAATCAACTGCGCTTTTCGTGGACGACCCGCGCGTCGTCCGGGAGGTCCCAGCTAAACTCGAGACGCTGCTGTTGCGCACGGTGAAGCTGGGCGCATAATCTTGGTTGTCCTGCGGGTTGCAAGTTCCAATGCGGGAGGCGAAATGACCCGGAATGTGCCAGAGACGAAGGCCAGGAAGCGCGTACGATCTATCGCTCTCGCCTCAGCGCCTCTCGTCTGCTCCTCGCTTTTCCTGGTTTCCTGCCACCACGATTCGGCATCAACACAGAGCACAGCGCGCGCCTCACTGCAGTTGGACAGTCACAGCTTTGTCGCCGGGGCCCGATTCCCCGGCCGTTTTACCTGTGATGGGGCTGACAGCTCACCCGAACTGCACTGGCCGAGCCCGCCCGCGGGGACCAAGAGCTTTGCGATCGTGATGAGCGATCCGGACGCCCCGGCCGACTTCACCCACTGGATCGCCTTCAATCTTCCCGCTGGCGCGCGCCAGCTTGCGGAAGGCGCGTCGACACACGGCGCAATGCCTGCCGGCTCCGCCGAGGGAACCAACAGCTTCGGCCGCATCGGATATGGAGGTCCTTGCCCGCCCCTCGGCAAGCTCCACCACTATGTATTCCGGATTTACGCGCTCGATGTTTCGCTCGATTTCGGGCCCGGCGCGTCGAGGGACCAGATCGAGTCCGCGATGAGCGGGCACATCCTCGCCGAGGGGCAAATCATCGGGATTTACGGGCGGCCCGGCTCCTAGCCGGCAAGTTACAATCACGGTTTCCGGTTCGCATCCAACCCATTGGTGTATCTTTTGCTTTGGTCACGACTGCACCAGAGGGATGCGGCAGGCTGGCGAAGGGACCACCGGGGAGTGAGTTTTTGACGATGGAGTTCCACATTTCGCGGAAGGCGCGGGAACGATACGGGTTCGCGGAGTCCCTTTTCTCGTACAACGGCAATGTGATCCTGGCCAACGTGCCGGCCTGTCGCGAGTTCGCGCACCGCATGAACCAGGTGCGCGACGTCGAGAAGCATCCCGAGCGGGCGGTGCACGCCGGTCAGCTCTTTGCCATGGGGCTCATTGACGAGGCTAGCCACGCGCTGATGGCTCGCTATCGCGAGCAATTCGATCCCCAGGTGATGACCGCGGCGCTTGACTGGTTTGGCGCGCAGGTGGGTACAGACAATCTCGACAAAATGCTGCTCGCCTTCGTGGAGCAGTTCCCCGGCCAGAGCGTGTTGCGCGGCCAGCAGACCCCGGCGCAGTGGCTTGCGGACGGGACGGCCGGTATGGCCCACCGTGCCGCTGCACTTGAAGAGCTGCTTCTGCTTTGGTCGGCGAATCGCAATGAGGCGTTGAAGCCATTTGAAGAGCTGTTCGAGGACCGGACGTTGGCGGAAAAGACCGTTTACCGGCAAGTCACTGCGCAAATGCCGGAGTATTTCGCTTCGCGACCCCTGATTCCGCTGCCCGGAGCGAAGGCCATCAGCCTGCTGGATCTGTTGCGCGCTCCGGCGCTGCGCTCGCCCCGGTCGCTCAGCGATCAATTGGAGATCATTCGCCAACTTTGGAAGCCCCTGATCGGCGACAGCCTGGAGCGATTTCTTTTAATGGCCGGCGAGGTTCTGCGCGAGGAGGAGCTGGCCGTCTGGGCGCAGTTTAACCCGCCGGGAACGCGCCGTGGGCCGCAGCAAGGGCCATCGTTCATGAGCCGGTCTGAAGTGCCCAACTTCGCCGATTCGATGCAGGAATACGAGAAATTCTCCCCTGACCAGGCGTGGATGCCCGGCGTGGTGCTGATGGCCAAGAGCACCTACGTGTGGCTGGCGCAACTCAGTCGCTGGCATGGCCGGCACATCGGGCGGCTCGACGAGATTCCCGACGAAGAATTGGCAACGCTGGCGCATCGCGGCATCAATTCTCTCTGGCTGATTGGGGTATGGGAACGCAGCCGGGCGTCGAAGACGATCAAGCAGCTCTGCGGCAACCGCGATGCCGTGGCCTCCGCGTACTCGCTCTTCGACTATCGCATCGCCGACGATCTCGGCGGCGAGCCCGCGTACATCAGCCTGCGCGACCGCTGCTACCGGCACGGGATTCGCCTGGCCAGTGACATGGTGCCCAACCACATGGGCATCGACTCGCCCTGGGTAATCGAGCACCCGGAGTGGTTCATCTCACGCTGGGATTCGCCCTATCCCGCCTACACCTTCAATGGTCCCGATCTCTCGCACGACGGCCGCGTAGAAATCAAGATCGAAGACCACTACTACGAGCAATCCGATGCCGCCGTGGTGTTCAAGCGCCGCGACAAGGCCACCGGCGAAACGCGCTACATCTATCACGGCAACAACGGAACCAGTTTCCCGTGGAACGACACCGCGCAGCTCGACTATCTGAATCCGGCCGTGCGCGAGCAGGTGATTCAGACCATCCTGCATGTGGCGCGGCTGTTTCCCGTCATTCGTTTCGACGCCGCGATGACGCTGGCCAAGCGCCACTTTCATCGCCTCTGGTTTCCGGGGCCCGGTTCGAGCGGCGCGATTCCTTCACGCGCGGAATATGGAATGAGCCAGGCGGAGTTCGACCGGGCGATGCCGCACGAGTTCTGGCGCGAGGTCGTCGACCGCGTCGCTGCCGAAGTTCCCGGCACGCTGCTGCTGGCCGAGGCATTTTGGCTCATGGAAGGTTACTTCGTCCGCACACTGGGCATGCATCGCGTGTATAACAGCGCCTTCATGATCATGCTGCGCGACGAGGATAACGCCAAGTACCGCTTGGTCATCAAGAATACGATTGAGTTCGATCCCGACATCATGAAGCGCTACGTGAACTTCATGTCCAATCCCGACGAGCGCACGGCCATCGATCAGTTCGGCAAGGGCGACAAATACTTCGGCGTCGCGGCCATGATGTCCACGCTGCCTGGCCTGCCCATGTTCGGCCACGGGCAGATCGAGGGATTCACGGAGAAGTATGGAATGGAGTACCGCTGGCCGCGGTACGAGGAGAATCCCGATCGCTGGCTTGTGGAGCGGCACGAGCGCGAGATTGCGCCGCTGCTCAAGCGGCGATGGTTGTTCGCCGAAAGCAGCAACTTCCTGCTCTACGACTTCTTCAACTCTAACGGCTCTGTGAACGAGGATGTCTTTGCGTACTCCAACCGGAACGGCGGCGAGCGCGCGTTGGTTGTCTACAACAACCGTTACGCTAATGCGCACGGGACCCTTGATTTTTCCGCTGCTTATGCCGACAAGGGATCGGGCCAGCTTGGCCGCCGCCGATTGGGTGAAGGCCTGGGCCTGAGCGGCGACCTTGGCGCCGTGGTTGCCTGGCGAGACTCGCTCACCGGCCTCGAGTATCTGCGCCGAACGGAAGACCTGCTCAGCCGCGGCTTGACTCTCGATCTCCATGCATACCAGTGCCACGTCTTCCTCGATTGGCATGAACTGCACCCGACGGCGGAACAGCCTTGGGACAGGCTCTCAGACTTGCTGAACGGGCGTGGCGTTCCCAATCTTGCCGACGAGCTCGTCAATCTGGAACTCAAGCCCGCGCACGACGCGCTGCGGCAGCTTCTGGATCCCGGCGTCGTGCGGCATTTTGCAGACATTGCCGAGCATCCGCGGACCGTTGGCGCTGAGCGAGCGAAAAAAATTGATCGTCAGCGCAACGAGTTTCTCAAGCAGGCATGGGCGAAATACGAGAGATTCCAAGCCGAGGCCAGAGCAGCGTATGCAGTGCGGCTCAAAGTGGAGGATCGGCCGGCGCTTGACGATCAGGGGATAACCACCGCGTCTCAGGCGGCGAACTTCGCGAAACTCCTGCGGGCAGCCATGCACATGCCTCAGTTGGAAGCGCTGTTTCCAGCGCCCTGGACAGCCGCGGCCCGCCGCATGCTGCCCAGCCCCAGCCCGCAGTTCACGGCGACCGCGATGTGGGGCCCGGTGCTTGCCTGGTGCTCGCTTCAGTTGCTCGCCGATTGGATTGACAAGGAGCGGCCCGAACAGACTGCGCTCGATCTCTTCGATCGGCTTCGTCTGCGTGAGCCGTTCGCCCACGCCCTTGCCGCTCTCGGCTTCGAGGGTGAGGAAGCATGGCGCGTGGCTGCGCGGATCAAAGTGCTGCTGCTGGTGAGCGCCGGCATCGGCAAGGAAAGCGCCGGCAGCGGTAAAGAACTGGAGCCCGCGCCCACGGCAGACGTCGAGCCCAAAGCCGCGGCTGAGGCGACGGTCGCAGAGGCATCCGTGCCCCAATCGTCGCTGGCATACGCTGAGAAGTTGGCGCTCGCGCCCGCATTGTGGCTCGATCCCGATGTGCGATGGCTTTGCGGCGTTCACAAGGCCGAAGGCCACGACTATCTGATTCGCGAGCGCTACGAGGAGCTCCTCTGGTGGCTGCTCATGCCGTCTCTGCTGCGGATTGCGGGCGAATCGGTCCCGAGCCGGTCCGCAGTCGAGGAGTTGAGCCTCGCGGTTGCTGCGGCGTTGGCGTCGGCCGAGGCCGCCGGCTACCGCGTCGACCTGCTGCTGGGCAAAGGAAAACTGGCGGCTGCCGCTGAATCGCCCAAACCGGCGCCGAAGACAAAGCCGCGAAAGAAGCGGGCTCGCAAACCGAGGAAATAGCGCAATACCTGCCGTGCATCGATGAATCGCAACGGATCCCCGAGGAAAATTCTCTCGGGGAAGCGCAGCCGTTCATTCGTGCGCGCGCTTAAATCCAATCGTCACAGTCGAATGTGACCTCAAGCACATCCGAAAGGCTGTGATGAGGTTCAAAGTTCCAACCGGACATTCTCTGGGGAGAATTCCTATGGGTTCAAGTGTGCCCTGGGCAGGACCGAATCGAGTCGGGATGGCCTCGCGGCACGGCGATTACTGGCCTTTTCCTTCATTTTGTTCCTTCTTCCCGGGAGTCCGCCGATACGCGGAAAGGCCTTGGCGCAATGGGTCTGCGCCGGGTCGGGAGGGAATATGGCAAGTGCCGCCCACGCCGTTGCCCATGAAGGTTTGGATGAACAGGAACGCCTGCTGATCGATCAGGCCATCGCCGCTAACGGGAACCGGCCCGGAGCACTGCTGGGAATCCTGGAAGCCGTTCAATCCGCCAACGCACACAAGTTCCTCTCCATGGATGCGTTACGCTACATCGCCCAAGAAACCGGCCTTCCTCCGTCCCGTGTTTATAGCGCGGCGACCTTCTATGCGCTCTTCAACCTCACTCCGCAGGGCGACAACGTAATCTGCGTTTGCCGCGGCACCGCTTGCCACACGCGCGGCTCGCGCGATCTGCTTTGCAAGCTCTGCCTCGATCTGGGCGTCAGCGAACACGAAGCCGACGAGAACAGCGAAGCTGACAAGCTGGCCATCACTACGCCGGACCGCCGCTTCACCATTCGCACCGTTGCCTGCTTCGGGCAGTGCGCGCTGGCGCCAGTGGTTGAAGTCAACCATCACATCCTGAGCCATGTGAATGAGCGCACCTTGCAGCGCGAAGTAAAGTCCTTAGCAAAAGGGGTGCATTAATGCCGCGCATTCAGGATATTGGCGCCTTCAACGCGGTGCGTGAATCCGGGCTTGCCAAGCTCATGCCGCCCATTCCTCGAATCACGGTGGGCATGGGAACCTGTGGCCGCGGCAATGGTGCGGAAGATGTCTTTCACGCGCTGAATGAGGCCATTCAAGGCAGCGGCCTCGACGTGCTCTTGGCCAGCGTAGGCTGCTTCGGCTCGTGCTTTCAGGAGCCGTTGGTGGGGGTTCGCCTGCCCTCCAGCCCTCTTGCGATCCTGCGCCGCGTGCAGGCCAACGACGCCGGTCGCATTTTGGAGAGCGTATCGACGGGAGCTCTGCCAAAAGACCTCATCTACTGCAAGATCGAAGAGTGGGACCACATCACGGCGCACATCCGCTACGGCCAGGGCTATCCCGACATTCCGTCGTGGAATGCAATTCCATTCTTCAGGGGCCAGAAAAAGATCGTACTGCGCAATTGCGGGCTGATCAGCCCGTCGGACATTGAAGAATACATCGCCGTCGGCGGTTACCAGGCGCTCTACAAGGTGCTCATCGACGGGCGCGCGGACGCGGTGATCGAGCAGATCAAAGCCGCGCGACTGCGCGGACGCGGCGGCGCGGGCTTCCTCACCGGGAACAAGTGGGACTTCCTGGCCAAGGCCAAAGGCGATGCCAAGTACATCGTCTGCAACGCCGACGAAGGCGATCCCGGCGCCTACATGAACCGCAACGAAATCGAGGGCGATCCGCATTCTCTGCTTGAGGGCATGGTCATCGGCGCTTATGTAATGGGCGCGACAGAAGGCATCGTGTATGTGCGCGCGGAGTACCCGCTCGCGGTGCGCCGGCTTAATCGCGCCATCGAGCAGGCGCGCGAGTACGGCCTGCTTGGTCAGAACATCCTCGACCGCGGCTTCAATTTTGACATCGAGCTCGTACAGGGAGCGGGAGCTTTTGTCTGCGGCGAGGAGACCGCGCTCATTGCATCACTCGAGGGCTTCGCCGGCCGCCCGCGTCCGCGCCCGCCTTATCCCGCGCAGAAGGGACTGTGGGGCCGTCCCACCAACATCAACAATGTTGAAACCTGGTACAACATCGCGCCCATCATCACCCGCGGCCCCGCGTGGTTCGCTGAGACGGGCAGCGCCAAAAGCCCGGGCACAAAAGTCTTCTCGCTGGTGGGCAAAGTGCAGAACACCGGTCTGGTGGAGATGCCGCTGGGCACGCCGCTCAAGAGTTTCATCTACGACATCGGCGAAGGCGCTGTCGCCGGCAGGCGCGTCAAAGCAGTGCAAACCGGCGGTCCGTCGGGCGGCTGCATTCCCGTGGAGATGCTCGACACGCCGGTCGACTACGAAAGCCTTGCGCAACTCGGCTCCATCATGGGCTCCGGCGGCATGGTTGTCATGGACGAAGACAACTGCATGGTCGACGTCGCGCGCTACTTCATCGAATTCACGCACTCGGAGTCGTGCGGCAAATGCGTGCCGTGCCGCGTGGGCCTCAACAAGGCGCTGCGGACTCTTGACGCCATTTCCACGGGCAGAGGCACCGCGGAGCACTTGAATCTGCTCGACGAGTTGGGCCGCATGATCCGCGACTGCTCGCTGTGTGCGCTGGGCCAGTCGGCTCCCAACCCCGTGCTCACCACCATTCGCCACTTTCGCGACGAGTATGAGGACCACATCGTGGCGCATCGCTGTCGCGCCGGCGTCTGCCAGGAGCTCGCCCTCTCGCCCTGCGAAAACAGTTGTCCGCTGCGCATGAATATTCCGCGCTTTCTCGAGCTGTACAGCGAGGGCCGGCTCGAGGACGCCTTTGAGTCGGTGATCCTCGACAACCCGCTGCCGGCCTCGACGGGGCGCGTTTGCCAGCATCCGTGCGACAACCGCTGCCGCCGCCAGTCCTTCGACGAAGTCGTGAACATGCGCGAGGTGCACCGGCTTATTGCGGACTCCATCTTTCAGTCCGATCGCTTCGGCGTGATGTTGCAGCGCATTCAGGAGCGCCGGCTCCCGCCCACTGGCCGCAAGGTCGCCGTCGCCGGTTCCGGCCCTACGGGACTCACCGCCGCCTTCTATCTCGCCATGCTCGGCCACGAGGTCACCGTATTTGAAGAGCGCAGCGAAGCCGGCGGCATGTTGCGCTTCGCCATTCCCGAGTATCGGCTGCCCAAAGCCGTTCTGCGCCGCGAGCTCGATCTCATCGAGGGCGTGGGCGTGAAATTTGTTTTCAACACCCGCGTCGGTGTCGATCTGGCGCTCAACGATCTGGCGTCGCGCTTTGACGCCGTCTTCATTTCCATCGGCACATGGAAGGAGTCCTGGCTCTATTTGCCAGGCACTGAGCTGAAGAACGTCCATCCGGCTCTGTTGTTCCTTGAGGCAGTGGCGCGCCACGAGAAAGTCTCGGTTGGCTCCCGCGTGGCGATTATCGGCGGCGGCAATGCGGCCATCGACTCCGCGCGCACCGTCGTGCGCATGGGCGCGCAAGCCACAATCCTCTATCGCCGCGAGCGCAAAGACATGCCGGCGATCGATGAAGAGATTCTGGCGGCGGAAGAAGAGGGCGTGCGCTTCGTCTTTCTCGCCGCGCCGCACCGCATTCTGGGTGGCGCCGACGGCAGCGTGAAGGCCATCGAAATCGTGAAGACACGTCTCGGCGAATACGACAAATCCGGCCGCCGCCGCCCCATCCCCACCGACGAGGTGCAACGTTTCGAATGCGACAGCGTGATTCTGGCCGTCGGCGAGACGTTTGATATGGATTTCTGCCGCGCCTCGGGTCTCGAACTCAAGGAAGAAGGCACTATCGTTGTCGACCGATTTACGTTTGAGACCAGTCGCCCTGGATTTTATGCCGGTGGCGACGTGATCACCGGCGCTTCCAACATGTCCAATGCTATGAGCGGAGGCAAGCAGGCAGCGCACAAGATCGACGAACGCCTGATGAGCCCGAATATCGATCGGTGGGAGCGGCTCTTTCCCGAGTTCGAGTACAGCCATCAGGCGCCGGGCGAGCCGAGCTTATCGCGCCGCCACGCTGCACCTTCCTTGGCCGCCGGCAGCCGTGCCCGCTCGCAGGAAGAAGTCGTAACCGGGCTCAGTCCGCAGGAGGCTCTGGAAGAGTGTCGCCGCTGTCTGCGTTGCGATTTGCGCGGTGCATCGGGCGCCGGTTAATGCGCAGAGGGCATGCAGAAAAGGCTTTCTCATCTTTTTCGCACCTTTCGTGGAAAAAGTGGAAATCGGCAAAGAATCAATAAGAATTTCGGCCCCTGGAGCGAAAGTCGGCAGCCAATGGACAGCAACTTGAAAGCAACCCAAAGCGTCTCTCTCCGCATCGATGGTGAGCTGGTCCCCGCGAACGAGGGCGACACCATCCTGGAGACGGCGCTCGCCAATGGGAAGTACATTCCCACGCTCTGCTATCTCAAGGGCCTGAGCGCTGTCGGCGCCTGCCGCTTGTGCGTCGTTGAACTGGCCGGAACCGATCGCCTCCTGCCCGCCTGTACCACGCCCGCACAGGAGGGCATGTCGATCAGGACCATCTCCGCGCGCCTGACCCTCTACCGGCGCATGGCAGTCGAACTGCTCCTCGTTGAACGCAACCACATCTGCTCGTCCTGTGTCTCCAACGGCCACTGCGAGCTGCAGGCCATGGCGCAGTCGCTCGGCGTCACGCATGTTCGCTATGCGTACAACAATCCGCGCCTCGCCGTTGACATGACACATCCTCGTTTCGTCCTCGACCACAATCGCTGCATTCTGTGCACGCGCTGCGTGCGCGTCTGCGCTGAATTGGAGGGAGCGAATGTTTGGGAGGTCTCTTCGCGCGGAATCTACTCGCGCATTGTGAGCGACTTAAAGGACGACTGGGGACACGCATCAAATTGCACCGCCTGCGGCAAATGCGTGCAGGCCTGCCCCACGGGCGCGCTCGCTGAGAAGGGCTTTGCCATCCACGAAATGGTGAAGGAAAGCGGGCAGGTGAGCCGCCTCGCCGCGCGGCGCGCCGGCCACGCCGGCGAATCGAGCTAGCTACCCAAACGCATGAATCCGATCAGAACTCCAGAGCCACTTTGGAGTAAACGGGATGGCGAAATGTGGTCTGAAGCGCTTCTTTTAATGGCGTCGCGCGGACGCTGAAGATTCCCGGCCAGTCGATCACTTCGAAGACGTCTGGAGTGACGAGCGCCTCAAGTTGCTTGGTGGTGAATGGCGGATTCCTATCGAAAACTGCGTTGGCTCTGAGCAACAGCCAAAACAGCCAGTAGGGAATTTTCTGAATACGCGCGTGCGCTCCGGCCGCGTCTTTCACCATGCGCATCAGGTCGATATAGTCGATTCGCTCCTGTCCCGTGATCTTGTATTGTCCGGTAATCTCGCCCTCGATGGCCGACGCCACAATCGCTGCAAAGTCTCCCGCATAAAGCGGCTGGCGCAGGTGCCTGCCGTTTCCCGGGACAGGGAAAACAGGAACCCGCTTCATGAATCGGGACAACCAGCCGATGTGTTTGCGGTCAAACCAGCCGAACATGAGAGTCGGGCGCAGGACAATTTGCTTGATTCCGCATGCGGCGATAAGGGCTTCTTGCGCCCTCTTTGTCTCGGTGTAATCGTCCACCGCCTTGGAATTCACGACGGAGGACGAGATGTTGACGATATTGCCTACCCCGTACCGCTGCGCGGCTTCAATGAGCCTCCTGGTCGCCACGATATTATTCCGGTCGAATTCCGCCCGATGGATACCGCCAATCTGAGCATGGCTGCTCACCAGGTGGGTACACCCTTCCAGAGCCTGTTCCCATGAGCCAGGTTCTGCCATGTCCTCCACAAGAACACGGATCTCAGGATGCAACTCCCTTAGGATGGCGGAGTTTTTTGGGTGTTTGTCGATGGCGACGATTTCGCCGGCGTCTCTCTCCTTCAAATGGAGGAGCAGGTTCTGGCCCACCAGGCCGGCCGCACCGTTGATTACGATCTTCCTTCTTCCCATACGACCAACGATAACCAAATTCTAAGCCTGCAGCCGCGCCGAGTGACATTCCCGTGCACAGGGTTGTCCTGTGAATCCTTCGGATCGACCGGGCCATGATTCCGGTTTCATCGTCCCTTCGCCGCCCGCATTTGTCCCAACCGGCTTCGCCCCGTAGAATGACCAGAGGGCCGGTCGAAAGCCTGTACGGCTCCCGGAAATCGATGAGCGAACAGGAAACAGCGGTTTATCCCCAGACGCAGCCCGTTTCGGCGGCGTGGGAGAGAATCGAGCGGGCGCGGCATCCGCAGCGCCCTTACCCCATGGATTTAATCGAGCGAATCTTTACGGATTTCAGCGAGATTCACGGGGATCGCGCCTTTGGCGACGACGAAGCGGTGGCGTGCGGCATGGCGCGGCTGGGCGGCGATGAAGTGATGGTGATTGGCAACCGCAAGGGCGGCAGCACCAAGGAGCGTGTGCGCCGCAACTTTGGCATGCCGCATCCCGAGGGTTATCGCAAGGCGCTGCGTGCCATGAAGCTGGCGGAGAAGTTCGCGCGTCCCGTGATCACCTTCATCGATCTGCCCGGCGCCTATCCCGGCGTGGGAGCCGAGGAGCGCGGTCAGGCTGAGGCCATTGCCCGCAACCTGCGCGAGATGGCGCGCCTGCGCGTACCCACGATTTCGGTGATCAGCGGCGAAGGCGGATCGGGCGGAGCGCTGGCGCTGGCCGTCAGCGACCGCGTGCTGATCCTCGAGAATGCGCTTTACTTTGTGATCACTCCGGAGTCCTGCGCCGCGATCATGTGGCGCGATGCGGCGCATAAGCAGGCGGCCGCCGAAGCCATGCGTATCTCAGCGCCCGAGGTTGCCGCCGTAGGTTGCGTGGATGAGATCATTGTCGAACCGCCGCAAGGCATCCACGTCGATCGCGAGGCCGGAACCGGAATGTTGGGATCGGCGCTCAAAAAGCACCTGGCTGAATTGAAAGCCATGCCCGTCGACGCGCTGGTATCCGCGCGGCAGCAAAAGTTCCGCAACATTGCCCAGTTTTATACGCAAAGCTGATCTACACGCAAAGCTGACTCGCCGAACCCTCCCGCGGCCGGCAGGAAAGTCAACACGGTACAACCGGTCTCATCAATGCCGCTGCCGAACAGTGAGCATGTGTGGGGCCCAACAACAAGGCGGGTCCCATGACTCCAGCGAGTTGACAAAGAAGGTTTATGAGACCGGTTCTAACCATGATGCATGATCGAGTGAATATGCGCGGCAAAGGTTGCGCGGCCTATCGCGCCGGACGCTGCGGTTCGATCCCGGTCCGGAGGCCCGCATGAGCCAACCCGGCCACACCGGCGGTCGTCTGCGCGCCTACCTCCAATTCCTCGCCGCAATCCTCTACTTCTTCTTGGCGCGGTCCTTGGCCTTTCATGGCGCTCGAGGGTTCGTCGGCGATGCCTGGTTTCCGCTCGTCGAGCAGACCATGTTGGCATTCTTGCTCCTGGTGGGCTTTGCCACCATGGGTTTCTGGCTTGATCGCCAGACGCACCCCATCAGCGCGCAAGGACTGCCAAGACGCGAAGGCTGGCCGCGCGAGGCTGGTTTGGGGTTGGCGATCGGGTGGGGGGTGGCGCTGGTTTGCGTGCTGCCCATGATGCTCGCCGGCGGCATTGCCATCTCTCTTTTCACGCAGGCCTCGTCCTGGGGCTGGCTCGTGGCTGACGCGGCGTTTTTCGCCGTGGCCGCTCTGGCAGAAGAAGTGGCCTATCGCGGCTACGCATTCCAGTGCTTCATCCGCGCCGTGGGGCCGGTGGGAGCCGTGCTTGGATTTGCCGCAATCTACGCCATCTTGCAGGCGCTCAATCCCGGCGCCAGCCGCGTGAGCTTCATCGTTTCGCTGGCCTTCAGCTTTCTGCTCTCCACAGCCTATCTGCGTACGCGCGCCCTGTGGGTGAGCTGGGGCCTCAACTTTGGTTGGAAGGCGAGCCGGGCCCTCGTCTTCGGGCTCGCGGTGAGCGGAGTCAGCAGCCATTCGCCGGTCGTGCAGGGAGACCCCATGGGCCCTTTCTGGCTCACCGGCGGAGCCTACGGACTCGACGGCAGCTGGCTGGCGTGCGTCGTACTTCTTGCTGCCATCCCCGTGGTCTTTCGCGTTACGCGCGATCTGGACTTCCGCTATAACGCCCCGGTGATTGTGTCCGGCGGAATCCCGGTCGACTTGGATGCCGCCGCGCGCGCCCAGCATGAGGCGGCCATGGGCGCGGCCGCGCCCGCAGCTCCCGCATTGGTCCAGATCGAAACGCAAGGCGCCGGGAGCACGGAGCAGGGAACAGAGAATCCCGCTACGCCCGATCCACCGCAATCCTAAAATCCGCGCCGCCTCCGCCGGCTCCCTCAGGCCCTCAGTCCCTTAGTCCCTACGCCCCTGCTCCCTGCCTTCCCCCATTTGCCATTTCTCCCCGATTGGAGCTAACGTTTGCCTATCAGCGTTCGCACGCATGGGAGGTTCCCATGAACCGGCGTTTGCTTGCCCCGGAGATTAGCCCCATCCCGCGATCGACCCGATTTGGCCACCCGTGCAGAAGCTGGCTGGGGATTGCGGCTGGCTGCGCATTCGCCACATTGCTGGCGGCCTCAGGTTCGAGCGCCCAGGTCGTCACCATCGATACCGGCGGCGGCAAAGGCCCAGTCGCGGCCCCTGGGCAGGTTGATCGGCAGTTTTCCCAGATCACGCCCACCCATGTGGACTTGCCCAAGACCGAGCTCGATCCCAAGTCGCGGATTCTACTGGAGCGCGACCTCCAATCGGACCAGGGATTCGCCAATCGCCCGTTTCCCCGCGGCCACAAGGGGCTGACCCTCCAGGCCAATGGCAAGCTAGAGCCGGCCGGAGTGAGCTACATGAACATGGTGATCAATGAGGGTCTCTCCGCCAAGCCCGGCACGCGCGTGGTGGTCACCGACATCAAGATCGACAAATCCAGAATCATCCTCGATTTCGATGGTGGCCCCGACGCCAAGCATCGCTTCCTGCGCCACATCCAGATCAGTGCGGGTCCGGAAATGGGCGACCCGGACATGGACCCATCGCTGATCGACCAGTCGGGCGACCCGGCCGGCTCGCGCATCACCCTGGCTTTCCCAAACTATGTTCCCGATCTGACCTCGGCGCAGGTGAAGGCGCTGCTGGCTCCGCTCATCTCCTTCGATGTGAAGTCGCCCATCCAGGCCTACACCGACACGCTGCCGACCGCTTTGAAAGACGCCATCCTGAGCCACAAGGTGCTGGTGGGAATGAATACCGACATGGTGATGTTCGCCAAGGGCCAGCCCAACTCGAAATCGCGCGAGATGGAAGGGCAGATGCCATTCGAGGAGTGGATCTACGGCACCGCGCCCGAGGAAGTGGACTTTGTTCGCATTAACGGCAACCGCGTGATCCGTGTGGAGATTGCAAAAGAAGGGCGGCCGCTGCAGATCTTCACCACGGACGTGGTTTCGCCCATGCTGGTAGCCGCCGGAACGCCAGAGCTGGCCGAAACAAAAACGCGCACCATACGAGAAGGCGACGTCCAAACCGATCCCGACAAGCAGGAGGCGCCTGCGCCGCCCAGCCTGCGCAACCCCGGCGAAAACCTGCCCACGGACAAAGACAGCACAGGCGTGATGCGTCCGGTGCAGTTCCCCAAGCCGCATCCTGATGACATACCGGGCGCGAATCCCGACGAGCAATCCAGTGCTCCGTCAGCGAGCACGCCGCCGGCAAGCACGCCGCAGCCCGGCCAGTCAGGGCAGACGGCGAACGGGCAGCCGGGTTCCTCATCAACCAGCGGTCCGTCTTCGCAGGGCTCGCAGTCGAGCGGCGCGACAAACGGGACAACCAACGGATCTGGCCAGCCGGCTCCCGCCAGCACGAATCCTCCCGCCCCCGCCAAGCAACAGCCGCCGCCGGCGGGATCGAACCAGCTCGTGTCAGCTGGCCAGGCGGGCGCTGAAACGAATTAGCGAGCCAGCGGTCAAAAAGGACCCGCGCGGAGGCCTTGTATCAGGGCTGGCAGCCGGGGATAAATCCCGGACCTCCCAGCGCAGGCTTTGTATCAGGGCATGACTTTCAGTCATGCCGCAAACGCTGCAACAAATGGTCTGGGCTTTAGCCCCTGCCCGCCTTTTTCTTCACTAAATAGCCGTAGCAATACGGATATTGCCCCGGCGATTCGGCCAGCCCAGCCTTCACTGGATTTTGGGCAATATACTCCCGATACCCTACGACGCTTTCCTTGGTGTCCGCTCGGGCCTCGGAAAAGCCGGCCCGCCAGACTTCGCCCGGATATCCGAACTCCTTCTTCAGGCGATAGGAGAATCTTCCCTTGACGAGTTGCATGGCCTTCTCAATCGTCATCCCACCCGGAACCGTGATGAGCAGATGCAGATGATCCGGCATCACCACGAAATCGAGTAGCCGAAACTTCCGCGCCGCCACATAGGAGCGTAGAACCTCGACCAAAAGCGTCGCGTTGCGATCGGATTGCAACAGGCGGCGTCCTCCGTATGTCTTGGTGGTCGCAAAGAAAGTGCGCGCTGTGCTAAGTGCCTCGTCCGGACGGGCGTTGCGAGCTGGTCTTGCCATAACAGGGGCTGAAGCCCAATTCTTTCCCTTCAAATTCTACGGCACGGCTGAAGCCGAGCCCTGATACAAACCAGGTTCCGGACTGCACTATGCTTCGCGCACGCTGGCCATCCCTCGACTTACAATTCCTTCACCAGTCGCGATAGGGGATCGAGCTTCCTACGACCGCGACCCGATCGTCGAGCCTCTTCCTGGTCGCTGCGATCGTCTCGATCTGATGGGGGCTCGGTCCAACAACGACGCGTCTTATCACCGGCCAGACGGATCGGCCTTTGCCTAGATCGAAGGGCACATAAGGGATCATCATCGACCTACGCGACCTAAATTTCACGAAGTGCGCTGGGACATCGAAAATCGCGATTCTCCACTCCTTCTCCTCCTGAAAGGCTTTGTGCTTGAGCCTAGATGAAGAAAGGGAAATTCTACGGCTGAATACCTCTTCCTGGCTGAATCGGCTTTCGTGTTCAGTGGGTTCTGGATTGTCGATAATGATGTCAATAACCTGGCGCGATTGCTCATCGCCAGTCGGTTCAATGTAGCGGACTTCGTCGAGGAGAAATGCCCAACCCATTGGATGAGGCTGATTCTGGGACATCGCTTTGGTAAAGTCAGAGCATCTCTTTTCCAATTCGTCCGGGTCGAACCCTATCGCAACGCCGGCATTTCCCCCGTAGCCCCTCCATTGGCTCAGCGTGTCCCCGCCATCCTTTGAAAAGCAAAGCAGATAGAGATCTAGTTCGAGCGGACAGGCAGCGAGCGATTGGAACAGTACGAGCCTCTCCCGATCACCTGCGCTTGCCGCCTCGAGCCTAGCTTTGATATGAGCTCGGACTAGGTCCCAAATTAGGCGCTGCTCGGACGTGTCATTTTGGCAGCGGCCGTGGCTTGCCCACAGTTCGCCGCCGTTCATGATGCTTACGAAGGATTCGACAGTCGTATAGTGATACAGCAGTTCGTTTGGTTGTCCCGCCGCTGAACCTTCTACAGCGATATCGCCCATTACAATCACCTCGCGTGGTGTTGCAGTCACTAGAATGCACTAGAGCCACCGCCGGTCAAGGGCGGCGCAACACGGCCGCGAACCGGGATGCTTGTTTCTCGCCGGTCAACGCGCCTGTCGCGTTGGGGGTCGCTACCCGATGTGCCAAACCTGTACGGACGGGCAGATTCCTGACATTTCAGACCGGGCACATGCCTGACACTTTTTCCTTCTCAGGAAGGTTTTTGTTTTTGTCTTGGGGTCGAGGGCAAGCTTGCCCTCGACCCCAGAACGGGTGCTTGATCCAGCCGGGATTGCTCAGCGGAACCAGCTTACCGCGCCGAGCGTCGAAGCCGATCAGCGGATGCTGCGCGAGGTAGACCGTGAACAACCCATCGCCGACGGGCTCTAGTCCCACGCGTTCGCCCCACAGCACCTGGCTCAGAAAGATGCTCCGTTTCTTCCAGCTGAACCAGCCACGACTTTGCACCGTCACCACCTGCATCGAATCCGGATACTCCACTTCCGGCGTCCGTGCCGGATAGGGCCGCGGCGAGGGCGCATACACACTGGGCGGCGTCTGCATATCGAGCGCCTCGTGCGGGCGCACTTCGTTGTACTCGCGGCGAAAACGATCCAGCTCCCTCTGCTGCGCGCGCCAGTCCTCAGCCGTCCTCACCTCCTGCTTCAGCGTGCGATGCATGCGCTCATGCCGACCGTTCTGCTCCGGATGTCCGGCCTGGATCCGTTCCGGCACGATCCCCAGCTTGATCCACCACACTGCCAGCCGGGACAGGCCCCCCACCGTCGCCGAAGCAAAGGGCGGTCCATTGTCGGTGCGGATCGCTTCCGGCAGGCCATACTCGCGGAAAGCCGCTTCGAAAATGGCCCGCACACGCTCGGTGTCGGTCTTCTCCACCGCCTGCGAGCGGAGCAGGTAACGGCTCCAGGCATCGCTGATGGTCAGCGGATCGACGCGCGTTCCATCGCCAGAGCGGAACCACCCCTTGAAGTCCCCGCACCACACCCGGTTCGAGGCGTTGGCATGTGCCAGCGGCTGCGTGTAGGCCTCGGTCCGCCGCCGCTTCTTCTGCCCCACCACCAGCCCCGCACGCCGCACGATCTCCCCGATCGTGCTCGCCGCAGGCCACCTCCGCCCAGGCTGGTCCCGCTCCAGAATCCGCTTCAACTTGCGCGGTCCCCACCGCATATGCGCCTGGCGCAGCTCCAGCACTGCCTGCTCCACCGCCTCCCCGGTCTGGTTGGGATGAGACCGCGCCGCCCGGTTCACCTCCAGCAGCCCTTCCACTCCGCTCCGCTGATACCGCCGCAGCCACACGTAACCCGTCTCGCGCGATATGTCGAAGCGGGCGCACAGCTCCCGCATCGTCTCCTCATCGCGTTCATAATCCATCACAAAACGAACCTTCTCTTCCAACGCACTGCTCGTTTTCCAGGCCATGAGCTCGTTTTTACGTCCTCATGCCCTCGCCGCAGTATCAGATATGTCCCCGGTTCAATCTGTCAGACATGTCCCCGGTCCGTACCAACCGCCTGTCAAGTGCCCGCCCGCGCAATTTCCCCGCAACCCGCTGAAAACACTCCTAAAACTCTCCCACCAAGTTTGCCGATTATTTCCGCGAAATCGCTAACCTTAGAACCATAGGAGCTTTCGCGATGACCAAAAACGCCAAAACCACCGAACCTGAAACCGACGAAGCCGAACTCGAAGACGAATCCGAAACCGAAACCGAATCTGAGGACGACAACGAAACCGAGGCCCCCGATCGCCTCTCCGACAACAACGCCGTTGCGCTTTGCATAAGCGCCTACAACATCACCCTGGACAAGGAGCGTGCCAAGCTCGACGAGGACGACCACGATTTCGACGCCAAAGAGGTAGCCAACAAGGCCTTCCTGGCCGCCTTGCCTCCTCTTTCCGGCTACCAGAACATCTGCGACTTCATCGCCTGTGTCAACCAGGCTTACCTGTGGGAGATCATTGGCGAACACCGTGCAGCGCGCTTGTTCGCCGCCGCCAAACTCGCTCTGGGCGCTTTTCGCTCGGAACCAAAACGGGCTCGCTCCACGAAAAAACGTGCGGGTCGTCCGAAAGGGAAAAAAGCAAAAAAGAAAATGAAATAACTATTTTTTTGATACCCCCCGGGGGTATGTTTTCCGCCGTAACTCCTTTAGAATCGACTTGCCGAGCCGAAAAAATGCGGCCGAAATAGCCGAAATTGCCTGTTAATTTTCTGGTAAACATCCGCCGCCCCACCGCGGCTCTCCATCCTCGCACCCAATCCCTGCCCAACTCCGCTAACTCCGCCAACTCCCGCCCAACTCCGCCAACTCCGCTGCCTTTACCCCCTTGACCTTGACCCAGCGTCAGGCGCGACCATGGTCTCGAGAGCCATGAGCAGTTACCGGATTGGCGAATTCGCGAAGCTCGCGGGAGTCACCGTGCGAGCGTTGCACCACTACGATCGCATTGGTTTGCTCAAACCGCAGCGCGGAAGCTCCGGGTTTCGCCTCTACCGCTTGGAGGACCTGGAACGCCTCGAGCAGATTTCCGCGCTGAAGTTCTTGGGTATCCCGCTCCAGGAGATCAAGCTGCTGCTGAAACATGGACCGCTGACGCTTGCCGACTCCCTGCATGTGCAGCGCCAAGCGTTAGCCGAAAAGCGAAGACTGATCGATCGCGCCATGGTTGCCATTGAAGTTGCGGAAAAGGGGAAGGCAGGGACGTAGGGACTAAGGGACTGAGGGACTGACGGACAGGGACCAAGGGAGCGGAGCTGGCGATGCTAGCGGGCTAGCGAGGCTGGAAAAAAGAAGCGGATCGGCGAATGGATCTTTCGCCCGCTGAAGCGGGCTGCGCGTGGTGTGATGCGCTTCCACACCAGGCTTGCGCCTGGGGCTAGCCTCTTTCGTCCGCTGCGCGGGCTGCTCAGCGGTCGAGCACCTGGTAGCGTGCATCCATGCCGGCCAGCATGTGGTCCGAAATGTGGCAATGGTAGAGCCAGATGCCGACGGCGTCGGGCACCATGTCGGCGGTGATCATCTGCGCGGACGTGACGACCAAAACGTCGGTGCGCTGGCCGGCGACTGTGACAGTGTTGCCATGCCAGTGAGGCGTGTGCGTGTTGTTGAAGTCGCCGAGAGTGGCCACGTACCAGCGCACGTGATCGCCCTTCTTCATCACCATCATGGGCATGTTGCCGTAGATGGTCCCGTTGATCGACCACTTGACGTTGGTGTCGGCAAAACCCGTGCCCGCGGCGGTTCCGATGATTCCGTCGGCGTTGACCGGGTTCAATTCATACCGGTTGAGTTTTGAGGGATCGGGGATGTGGGCCATGATGTTGTCGTCGATATACCAGCTCTCGTTTTCGTTGATGGCGATGAAGATGGTGACAAATCCTTCGTTGACATCTTTGGGAGTACCGTCGGCGCGCGCCATGCCGCGGCGCGTGATGACGAGGCCGCCAAAGAGGCCGGAGGCTACGTCGCGCAGCTCGTTGCAGTGCGAGTGGTAGAGCCAGAAGAGGGAACTGGGATCGGCGGGGCCGGGTCCGGCGCGCTCGGGGACGTTCCAGGTGTAGGTGTGAGTGCCGCCCGGCGCAACGCAGGCGCCACGGTCTTCCATGTTGCCGGTGCCTCCGTTGTAGTCGGAGCCTTCGGAGTCCTTCAGATAGAGGACGCCGTGAGGATGCATGCCATAGGGATGGGTGGCGTTGTTCTTGAAGACCACTTTGATGGTGTCGCCGACTTCCGCATACAGGATGGGGCCGAGGATGCCGAGGTACGCATCCCCAGGCGCGCGCGGCTTGATCGTGGTGAAGGTCGCGTCGGTGTACTCGTGGTAGACAGCTTTCTTGTAGACGCGGCCGATGTGGTTGGCGCTGGTTTCAACAAAGCCTTTTGCGATCGCGTCGAAGGGCATGCCCATGGCCTCATCGCGGCCGGAGGGGGCATAGTCCCAGTTCAGTTCGTCGGCTGCGACGTAGTAAGTGCGGGTCTTGCCGGCGTGTGCGGCGGGCGCGGCGTGAAGGGACGCGGGAAGTGCGCAGAAAACGGCGGCGGCCAGGGAGATTGCGGCCAGAGCGATCCGCTGGAAAATACGCTTGCTCATTTTCCCTCCGGGGAATTGGTTGGGGCGTCGTGAGTGCGCGGGACTCCCGCGACGCGTTTCAAAGGAGCGCTGAGGGTTCTGGGGAAGCTACGCTGGCGATTCTAATTCGGCAGCCATGGCCCGGCAAAGCTCTTTTTTCGTGTGGAGCAGATATCGGGCGGTCGGTCGAGTCGAAGTCGCAGGGGGCCGCTGCCCGGCTCATATAAACTGGAAGGAGCGAGCCGTGCTCTGTGCGCGCAGTGCGGATGCCTTAAGCGATCCGTTGCAGCGGGCGAGAGATTTGGCCGCGCCGTTGAAGCCGTCCGCCGCGGCGGATGAGTGCAGAGACACCTCACAAGGAGAACCAGCTACAGATGGCAAAAATTGCAAAAACAGGTGACCGCAAGAAGGTAATGGACACCACGAAGTCGACCGACTGTCCCAAGTGCGGCAAGCCCACGCGCATCGTCAAGCGCGTGAAGGATCGCGAGCGGGGCGTTCCCGGCGGAGTGTATATTTCGTGCTCCGTATGCGAGTTTTACGAAAAGCTTTAAGTGTTTCTTGAGCTCTTATCCACAAAGAAAGCCAGGCGATGAGCCGGGCTTTTTGCGTTTGAACCGCGCGCCAGTCTGTAGCGACCCAACTCCAATCCTCGCTTTTCCGCTACCCAACCCTAGGATTTCCGGAACCTCTTATAGACTCATTGCGTACTCCACCTACAGGAGAATTCAATGAAGGGCTTTGTTCGCCTCACCCGCCTCGCGGCATTGCTTTGCCTGACTGGCTCGCTCAGCCAAGTGGCCGCACACGCTGCATCGAAAGACACCTCGGGCGCCATCGTCATCGTCTTCAAGGATGGCCACCGCCAGAGCTTCAACCTCTCTGACATCGCCCGTGTCGAATTCGCAGGAGGAGATTCCTCCGCCTCCGCGGACAGCTACAGAGTTCCTAGCCGTGGCCGGTTCATCGGCAAATGGGAGTGTGGCGACGGTCAGGGACATAACTTCTACATCACACTGAACGAGGATGGCACCGCCTACAGGACAATTGGCGAAGTGAACGGCCGTTGGGAGTATGTTGACGGCGAGGCTCACGTAACCTGGGAAGACGGCCGCCGGGATGCGATTCGCAAATCCGGGCCGCAGTACTTCAAGTTTGCCTACGGGGAGGGCAAGTCGTTCACTGACGACCCTGACAATGTGGCCCACGCGCGCAACATCGCGGCCGGCCCAGTCTAGGCTACAGGGCTCTTATAGCGCTTCAGCCATCTCCTTAAGCACCGCCTGTGCTGCTACAGCGGGATCGGCAGCCTGTGTAATCGGCCTGCCCACGACCAGGTAACTGGCGCCGTTGCGAATGGCGTCGCCGGGCGCGGCGATGCGCTTCTGGTCGTCGGCTCGCAAGTGGGCATCGGCGCCCGCGGGACGAATTCCGGGAATGACCAGCACGCCCTCAGGGCCAGTGAGCGCGCGAAGTGCGGCCACTTCGTGCGGAGAGCAGACGAAGCCGCGAATGCCAGCGGCGAGACACATCTTTGCCAGCAGCTCGACCTGTTGCGCGGGCGAGCGATCCACTCCGGTGGCCTTCAAGGCCGCAGCGTTCATGCTGGTGAGCACGGTGACGGCGAGCAGCTCGGGCGGATTTGTTACTCCATCGAGTGCGGCTTTGGCCGCGGCCAGCATGGCGGGCCCTCCGGCGGCGTGAACGTTAACCATGCGCACGCCCCAGGCGGCGGCCGAGCGGACAGCTCCAGCCACGGTGTTGGGAATGTCGTGAAACTTCAAGTCGAGGAAGACGGAGTGGCCGCGCGACACCAGAGGCTCGAGAACGGCGGGCCCGGCGGCGGTAAAGAGCTCCAGCCCAACCTTGAACCACTGGCAGGTTCCTTCGAGCTTTTTTACCAGCTCGGCCGACGCAGCGGCGCTGGGCACGTCGAGAGCAATAATGAGGCGCCGGCGCGCGGCCTCGATCCTGTCGATTTTCCCGGCGAGGGGCGAGCGCGTGGGAGCGAATGTTGAATTCAGCCGCTCGGGGATGGGCATACTTCGATCCTAACGGATTGTGGGCGATACGATAGAAAAAGAGGGAAACAGGCGTTGAGAGAGGGATCGTTGCGTGTGCGTTGGTGGTTGATCGGGATCTTTGGGTTGGCCGTAACCGGCCCGGCCTGTGCGGCGGCTGTGGAAACCAACCCCATGAACTATGACCCGCAGGTTCGCGCCGCCTTCGAGGATTTCTACAATCTGGATTACGCGAGCGCAGTTCAGAGCTTCGAGCGCTATCACGCAGAACACCCGGGCGACCCTCAGGCGACGGCGTACCTGCTGGACGCGATCATCTTCCAGGAGCTTTACCACCAGGACCTTCTGGACACGACCTTCTACGCCAATGACGGTTTCCTGACCGGACGTCATGCAACCGAGGAGGATCCGAAGAAGCGCGACCAGATTTTTGCGCTGGCCGATGAGGCAGTGCAAGAGGCGAATTGGCGGTTGAGCCAGAATCCCAATGACGTGAATGCGCTATTTGCCCGCGCCTGGGTGCGCAGTTTGCGTTGCACCTATGTGGCGATGGTGGAGCGCGCCTATGGCACAGGGTTCCACCTGGCGACGAAGGCCCGGGACAACGCGGCCCGCGTGCTGGAGCTGGACCCGAATTACGTGGACGCGAAGCTGATCACAGGGGTTTATGAGTATGTCGTGGGCGCTCTGCCTTGGCCCTTCAAGCTGATGATCGGCTTCGCTGGCATTACGGGATCGAAGGCCACGGGACTGGCCATGCTGCGAGACGACGGCAAGCGCGGCGTGCTTACCGGCCTGGACGCGAAAACGGCGATCGCGCTTTTTCTGCGCCGCGAGGGCAAATACGAGGAAGCGATCCAAGTCGTGCTGCAACTGAAGAACGAGTATCCGCACGATTTCCTGTTTTGCCTTGAGGAGGCCAACCTGCGCAAGGACGCCGGCGAGGGGATGAAAGCCGTGGATGCGTACCGGCAGGTCCAGGCCGATAACGCCGAGCCGGGCTACTTTGCCGATGCGCGCATGGAACTGGCCGACTTCGGACTGGGCGACGCGCTGCGCGGCCAGCGACACGACGATGAGGCGGCCCAAGCCTACGAGCAGGCGGCATCGACACCCGGCGTGAGTCCAGAACTCAAGATTCGCTCTCTGCTGAATGCGGGCGAGTGTCGCGATGTGGCTGGGCAACGAGAGCTTGCCATCCGCGACTACCAGGCGGCTATCGATGCGGGGCCCAATACTTCGCGAGCCGACCAGGCGCGAAGGTATCTCCATGCACAGTACAGGGGAAACTGAAGGGTAGGGAACAAGGGGCAAGAGTCCCGTTGGAACCGGCGGGGATGGAGATACGTATGATCAAAGCAGTGGGCCTGTTCCTCGGAGGGATCGATCATGGCAGCCTTTTGTCAGCAATGTGGTAGCGCTTTGCACCTGACCGCGCGGTTTTGCTCGGGGTGCGGTGCGGCTGTGCCCATGGCGCAGCCCATGCCGGGCCGGCCGCTGATCCGGCCGCATGTGGGACGCATGATTGGCGGCGTTTGCATGGCGTTGGCGCAGGCCAACGGATGGGACGTGGCCACGGTTCGCATTCTCACAGTGATCGGATTCTTCGTTTCGAGCGGCCTGGTCGGAGTGGCCTACGTGGCCGCTTGGATCGGTATTCCCGAGGAGACATTGCCGTATCCGGGAGCGTATCCTCCCCGGATATGAGCTCGGAAATGAACGGAGACTACGTTTCTGCAGGCGCCCGGCTGGGTTACATTGACGCGGGCGAGGGGCTGCCGGTTGTTCTGCTGCATCCCACGCCGCTTGATCGCGAGTATTGGCGGCCGCTCACGCGGGAGCTCGCGGGCATTCGCGCCATCGTTCCCGACCTGCGCGGACACGGGCATTCGGAATTGGGATCGGGGCTGCCGGCGGGAGCATTTACCCGTCTTCCCGGCGCGCCGGTGCTGACCATGGCCCAGCTTGCCGCGGACATTCTTGCGCTGCTCGATCATCTAGAAATTTCCAAGGCGGTCTTTGGCGGATGCTCCATTGGCGGCTACGTGCTGCTGGAGTTGTGGCGGAGGGCGCCACAACGGATGCGCGGCATGATGTTTGTGTGCTCCAAGCCACAGCCGGATTCTGAGGCAAGCCTGGCTAAACGCATGGAGACCATCGCGCGGGCGCGGGCGGATGGCGTTGAAGCTCTCTTCGACGGCATGGCGCAGAATACGGTGGCGCCTTCGGTTCGGCGGGAACGTCCCGAAGTGGTGAGCGAGGTGCGGGCGCAGATGACGCTGACGGTTGAGGCGCTGGTTGCGGTGCAGGCGGGGCTTGCGGCCCGGCCGGATTCGGTTTCGACCGTGGCGACCATTCGCGTTCCGGTGCTGGCCATCGCGGGCGAGGAAGATTCGAACGTGACGGCGGCAGATATGGAGGCGTTCCGCGCGGCTCCCGGCGGATGCGAGTTGCACGTGCTGCCGTGCGCCGGCCATTATGCGGCTTACGAGCGGCCGAAGAAGGTGGCTGCACTGATGGCGCCCTGGCTGCGGCAGTTCGCAGACTGATTGCCTGCCCTGATCCGAATCGCGCGCTGCGCTGATAGAATTCCGCACGAATTGTTTTCCCGTCTTATGGAGGGTCATATGACCAATGCTGCTTTAGAGAACCCGGGGCGTCGCGAATTTTTGCGGGCTGTGCCTGCGGGTGCAGCCGCCGGATTCACGATTGCCAATGCATCGCTGTTTGCTCCGGTCGCGCACGCACACGCGCAGAGTGCGGCTGGTGGGCCGAGCTTTCAGTTCTTCAGCGCGCAAGAGATTCAGGATGACGCGAAGGCGCTCGAAGCCAGCCCCGGCAACAGCAATCTTGTCGAGGGGAAGAACTTTACGGTGGTGCTGACGGTGGAAACGGCGAAGAGCGCGACGGAGTTCGAGTGGCACGAGGGGCGCGACCACATCCTGCAGGTTCTGGATGGATCGACGGTGTACGAGGTGGGGGGAACACCGAAAGGCGCGCACAGCATGGGGCCCGGCGAGTGGCATGCGCCGGCAGCGGAGAGATCAACGACTCTGACGCTCAAGAAGGGCGACATGCTGGTCATTCCGCGCGGCACACTGCACAAGCGAAGCACTACGGGAACAGTGACGTTTACGCTGATCTCGCCGCAGGGGGCGTAAAGGCAGGGAACGGCAGACAGCAAACAGAAAACAGCGGGCGGCGGACGGGCCGCAGATTAAGCTGGCGGCTGGAAACTGAAGGCTAAAAGCTGCTCGTCAATTCCGGCTGCGCATTTTGGCCAGCAGGTTCAGGATCTCGATGTAGAGCCAAACCAGCGTGACCATGATGCCGAAGGCGGCATACCACTCCATGTATTTGGGCGCGCCGTAGGCGACTCCCTGCTCGACAAAGTCAAAGTCGAGGACGAGATTGAGCGCGGCGATGGCGACGACGAGGAAACTGAAGCCGATGCCGATGGGAGTGGCGCCGTTGACGGTGGTGAAGTTGATCCCGAAGAAACCAAGCAGCAACTCAAGCATGTAGAAGAGGAAGATGCCGCCGGTAGCCGCGACAACGCCGAGGCGAAACTTCTGCGTGACCTTGATGATTCCGGTCTTATAAAGGAACAAAAGGACGAAGAGGGTGCCGAAGGTCAGGCCCACGGCCTCCATGGCGATGCCGGGGTAGCGCAGCTCGAGGACTGCGGAAAGCCCGCCGAGCACAAGCCCTTCGAGAAGCGCGTAGATGGGCGCAGTGATTGGCGCCCAGGTCCTTTTGAACGAAGTGATCAAGGCGAAGATGAGTCCGCCGAAGAGGCCGATCATCAGGGCGGGCCCGGCGAGCGTCAGGTCGCGGCTTTGCATGAACGAGTTCCAGGTCCAGGCAGCGGTGACCACGGCGCACAGCAGCAGAATGCCGGTCTTGTTGATGGTGCCGCTCAGCGTCATGCGCGACGCAGCGTCGATGAGGCTGCCCCCATACTGGCTGCCCTGAAAATCGCTGAAGGTGTTCTTGCCGAGGGCGGGATTCGATGTCTTCATCAGTGCCATTGCGATCACTCCGTCGCGCGGACCTGAAGATCCTGACGTAGCTTCAGGATGATTTGGCCGCAACTCCCATTCTATTGGATGGAAAAAGCCTGCTAAAGTTTCAGGTGCGCATTGGGTTGGCTAATCGAGCGCCTGCACGCCGTACTCGCTTTCGTGCCGAGCGGCGGTGGTCATCAGGTTCTCGATGGCGGCGACGGGCTGAATGCCGCCGCGCGCGCCCTGGGCCATGCAGTTCATGGCTGCGGCGGCGCAGGAGAAATCGAGTTGCCGCTCGAGAGGCCAGTCGCGCAGGAGGCCGTAGATGAAGCCGGCGCGGAAAATGTCGCCGGCGCCGGTGGTGTCGACAACGTTCACGCGATAGGCGGCACTGTGAATCAACTGCTTGCCGTCCCAGGCGAGCACGCCGCTTTCACCGAGGGTGGTCGCGCTCAGACGGCATCCATAGCGCGACTGCATGCGGCGCAGCGCGCGCTCCAGATTGGTTTCGTTCATCAGGCGGCAGGAGAAATCTTCGCTGACGATCAGATAATCGATGTTGGCGACGAGCTCTTCGATGCCGGGGTAGGTTTCATCGAGGTCGGCGACGACCGGAATACCTGCCTCGCGCGCCCAGGCGGCGGCTTGCGTAGCTGCCGCTGTGTCGTGGCCGTCGACGTGCAGAACGCGGGCATTCACAATCCATTCGCGGCGAAGATCGGCGGGTTGAAGAACCATCTGTTCGCTGCGCTGACAAAGGACGGTGCGCTCGCCGGCCGCATCGATGAGGATGACATTGTGCAAGCTGGCGGCGCCGGAGACAGTGACGATCTGCGCTTCAGCGCCCAACCGGCGGAAAGCATCCTGATGCAGGCGCGCCGCATCGTCGTCGCCGAGCTTGCCCACGTATCGGGTGCGCAGGCCCCAGGTTTGGCAGGCGACGACCGTCGTGGCCACCTGGCCGCCGGGTTGCGTGGACCGATTGCCGTAGTGAACCTTGGAGCCGGGCTGGGGAAATTGCTCGAGCGGAATCAGAGTGTCTGTGGCGTTCAGGCCGACGCCGACGAGGTCAACGAGATCAATGGGAGGCAGCTCAGCCACAAAAACATTGTAACGGGCGGACGACAGACGGTAAGTGTGCTGAGAGTCGGAGGGCTGAATGCTGTACGCTCATTGTATTCTTCTGGTCTTGGACTTGATCTATGGCCGAACCCACTCTACGATCTTCGCGCCCGTTTCAGCGACCGCAGCCCGGCGGTGCGCTCCGTTGCGGAGGCGTGTCGCTCGAATCTCTTGCCAAGCGGTTTGGCACGCCGCTTTACGTTTACTCGGCAGACCAGATCGCAGAGCGGCTGGGGATGTTCCAGCGGGCGCTCAAAGGGCGGGACCACTTGGTTTGCTATGCGGTGAAGGCCAACTCCGCGCTGGCAATTCTGAAGCTGCTGGCGGAGCGCGGCGCGGGATTCGACATCGTGTCGGGCGGCGAGTTGGAGCGGGTGCTGACTGCGGCGCCCGAAGCAGCCGACCGCGTGGTGTTTTCGGGAGTGGGGAAGACGGCGGCGGAGATGGACGCGGGGCTGAAGGCCGGAATCCTGACTTTCAACGTGGAGAGCGAAGCAGAACTGGCACTGCTGGCCGAGCGCGCGCAAAGGCTGAAAATTCGCGCCCGATTCGCGCTGCGCGTGAATCCGGACGTATTTGCCGATACGCACCCGTATATTTCAACGGGGCTGCGCGAGCACAAGTTTGGCATCGACATTCGGCGGGCGCGGACCATCTACAAGCGCTCTGCGCGGAACCGCTGGCTTGAGCCGCATGGCATTAGCGTTCATATCGGGTCGCAGATTCGCTCCACCCAGCCGTTTGGCGCGGCGATCGAGCGGGTGAGCAAGCTGGTGCGGCTGCTGAAGAGCGAAGGCATCGTGCTCAAGGCGATCGATGCGGGCGGCGGCCTGGGCATCGACTATCACGACGGCGGCTTTGACGCAGCGGGCAAGGTGGAGGAGTACGCCGATGTGCTGAATCGCGCGCTGAGCGATTTCGACGGCCGATTGCTCATTGAGCCCGGGCGATTTCTGGTGGCGCAGGCCGGCGCGCTGCTGGCGCGGGTTCTTTACGTGAAGCGCAATGGCGCGAAGAATTTCGTGATCACCGACGCGGCCATGAACGATCTGATTCGCCCCGCACTCTACCAGGCGCATCACGAGATTGTTCCCGTGCGGCCGAGGGCGGGAAGAGCGCTGGTGGTCGATGTTGTGGGACCGGTGTGCGAATCGGGCGACTTTTTCGCGCGCGATCGCAAGCTGGCGCCGGTTGAGCCCGGCGATCTAGTGGCGCTGCTCGACGCCGGCGCCTACGGCATGGCGCAAAGCTCGAACTACAATTCGCGCCCGCGCGCGGCCGAAGTGATGGTAGAGGGTAGGAAGGCGCGGCTGATCCGCAGGCGTGAGACGATGGCCGATCTGCTGGCGACAGAGACGGTCTGAAGCGGCATTTCCTTGGCGCGAAACGTGGAGACTTTCCCAGCCAGCGCCTCATCTACCACGTTGCTAAGCACATTCTGCTAGAGTGTTGCGCGGGAGGGATTCCGGTGCGCTTTGGACGTAAGAAAACGTTTGCTTTGGCGATTGCGGGACTGTGGTTTGGATCTCTCTCTCTCGCGGGCGCCGACCCATTGAAGGTGAAGACCGAGCAAGGAAGGATTCACGGCAAGCTTATCAATGATGGCAAGGTGCGGGAGTTTCTGGGGATTCCGTATGCTGCGCCGCCTGTGGGCGAACTGCGCTGGAAGGCGCCTGAGCCGCCCGCGCGCTGGAAGGGCGTGCGCGACGCGACAAGCTTTGGCGCGCACTGCGCGCAGAATCACGTCTTCGACAACATGATTTTTCAGGATAGCGGTCCGAGTGAGGACTGCCTGTATCTGAACGTTTATGTGCCGGCCGATGCGGGTTCGAAAAGCAAGCTGCCGGTGATGTTCTGGATCCATGGCGGTGGCTATTCAGGCGGCAGCGGAGACGAGCCGCGCCACAACGGGGACTTCCTCCCCCTGAAAGGTGTGGTGCTGGTAACGATCAACTATCGCCTTGGTGTTTTTGGATTCCTGGCGACCACCGACCTGGCGAAAGAAGCCGGCGGGTCCGCGGGTAACTACGGCCTGATGGACATGGTCAAGGCACTCGAGTGGGTGAAGGGAAATGTCGCGCAGTTTGGCGGCGATCCCGGGAACGTAACGATTTTTGGTGAGAGCGCAGGATCGTCGGCGGTGAGCACGCTGATGGCTGCCCAACCGGCGCGGGGATTGTTCCAGAGGGCGATCGGCGAGAGCGGAGCAGCATTGAATGTTGGCTCGCACGGATCCGAGAACCAGGTGGAACGAGAAAAAAAGGAACAGATCTGGGTGGAATCGCTGGGCGCGACCAACCTGGCCACGTTGCGCGCCATGCCGACGGATGAGATTCTTGCTGCCGCTGCGAAAAAAGGCGCGCCGAGTTTCCCTGTGGTGGTGGATGGCCGGTTGTTGACAGAACCGATTGCCGACACGTACGCCGCAGGCAAGCAGGCGCATGTGCCACTGCTGGTGGGGTGGAATCGCGACGATTATCCCTTACTGGCGACTGCGGCGGGCATGACAGCGGCAAAGTGGAAGGCATTGGCGCGGCAACGCTTCGGCGACCGGGCCGACGCGTTTCTTGCGCTCTATCCTGGTGCCGACGACGAGCAAGCGACGCGATCGGCTATCGATTATGGCGCCGATACGTTTATTACCTTCAGCACGTGGAAGTGGGTTGAGGCGCAAGTGAAGACGGGCGAAGCGCCGGTGTATCGCTATCATTTTGAGCTTGCCGCGCCACCGAGCAAGTTTCATCCCGGTTCGTACGCTTTTCACTCCGACGATATCGAGTACGTGTTCGGCACTCTCGACACGCGGCCTGGCGCGGTGTGGCGTCCGGAAGATCGCAAGCTGAGCGACGAGATGATGGATTACTGGACGAACTTTGCCAAGACCGGCGACCCGAATGGGCCGGGACTGCCGCAGTGGCCGAGGTTCGACAAAACCGGAGATCTGATTCACTTGGACGCGACGATTACAGACGGGCCAGACACGGCGCGGCCGCGATATGAGTTCTTGATCGAGAATCCGCCCGCAAGAGTGCAGTGAATCACGGAACGCGAAGCAGCTATTGATTGACGCCTGAGGCGGCGATGAAGCCCGAATTCTGCGAAGCGGGAGCGGGCGTAGAGGGCGGGGCCGCAAAGCTCGATCCGTTGGCGTTGAGGGCCGTGGAGTAATCGGGACCGAGGCCAAGGCTCTTGAGCGCGCGGGAATCGGGCATCAGCTTGGTTTGCCAGCCATGATCGGCCTGATACTTCTGCATGGCGGCGACGGTGGTGGAATCCCAGTTGCCGTTGGCTTCGCCTGTGAAGTAATGCTCGCGGATCAAGGCTTGCTGAATCTGCGTCACGCGATCTGGCTGAATTTCCCGTTGGCCGCGCGCGCGGCGCGATCTGTGGCGGCCGTGCGAGAGCTTGTGGGATGCAGTGCCGTGGCTGCTCGTGGTGGTTCGGGGTGCATTCGTGGCGAACAGGGGAGGCGCAAGGAGAACCGCGGAAACGAGAAGCGCCAATCCTACGCGATATCGAGATGAAGACATTCTCATGCCGCCTGAACGATGCAAAGATTTCAAGAACACTGCCGAAAAGTCTAACCAACCAATGGTTTCGCGGCAAGGGAAAAACGAATTGACTGCCACGGGGTGGATTACTTTTGGGTACCGGCGCCGGCGGCAAAGTTCGCGACCGGCGCGGCTCCAGAACCGCTATAGCGTGCCACCAATATAGTTAATGCCCAGCTCGGGATGATGGGGGTCGATCACTTCGAAAACCACATCGTCTCCGGTCTTGAGCTTGCTCACTACGGCATCGAACTGTTCCTTGTTTGGAGTTGGCTGCCGGTTGACGTGCGTGATAACAAGACCTGGCTCGAGTCCCTGCAAGTCAGCAAACGAACCGGTGCGGACCGACTCGATGACCACGCCGGAAGCGTGGATGCGGGAGACCGTGGCCGGTGGAGCTTCCTGCACAACGACGCCGAGCTTGGCTTCACCAGCGCCACCGCCGTTCTCCTGATCGTTTTCGGGCTGCGGATTGTTCAGATCGGCGAAGACCTTGTCGCGATCGCCGATGGTCACGGTGGTGTCCTGCGGTTTGCCATCGCGCATGTAGCCCAAACGGATGGTCGATCCGGGAGCGCGGCTGGCAATTTCGTTCACCAGGTCGTCGCCGTCCTTGATCGGGCGTCCATCGATAGTGGTGATGATGTCGCCGGCCTTGAGGCCTGCCTTGTCGGCGGGTCCACCGGGCTGAACTTCCTGAACGAGAACGCCGTTTTTGAAGCCGTAGACGCGGTTGACGGCGCCCGACAATCCTTCACGGAACTGAATGCCGATGGAGCCGCGCGTGACCTTGTGGCTGGGACTAATGAGGTCGTTGTAGACCAATACGACAGTGTTGGAGGGCATGGCAAAGCCGATGCCCTGATAGCCGGCCGACTGCGTGTAGATGGCGGTGTTGACGCCGATGACCTCGCCGTTCATGTTCAGCAGCGGGCCGCCGGAGTTGCCGGGATTGATGGCCGCGTCAGTCTGGATGAAGTGCTGGAACTGGCCCGGGGCGCCCTGGTCAATGGTGCGGTTTTTGGCGGAGATGATGCCGGCGGTGACGGTTTGAGCGAGCGCGAACGGGCTTCCGATGGCCTCAACCCAGTCGCCGACCTCAGCCGTGTCAGAGTTGCCCATTTTGACGGTGGGGAGCGGTGTGCTGGTGTCGATCTTGATCACGGCAAGATCGGTGGCCTTATCGACGCCGATGACGCGAGCGGGACGGCCAAGATCCTGAGTGTCGGGATCGGTCGAGAGCTTGACGTAGATCTTGTCGGCTTTGTCGATGACGTGATCGTTGGTGACGATGTAACCCTTGGAATCGACGATGAAGCCGGAGCCAAGCGATTCCTGGACCTGGCCGTTGTCGCCGCCGTCATCGGGGCCCGGGACCTGGCCGCCGAAGAAGCGGTTGAAGAAGTCCTGAAAGTTATCCGGGCCCTGACCGTTGTCCTGATTATCGTCGTCGCCCGGATTTTGCTGGTTGGGCTGCGAACGAAACTGATGGAAGTTGCGATGGCCGCCATTCTCGGACTGCTTGGGCAGGGTCTGGGTGTTGATGTTCACGACGGCGGGCCCGACAACCTTGGCGATTCTCACAAAGTCGTTGGGCGGAGTTGGCGAGGTGACCACCTTGAGGGGCGTCGCGTCGCTGCTGCTCTGACTTTCCTGGCCGTGGACTCCGTGAGCGGCGAACGATCCGGCCACGATGGCGGCGGAGATCGTGGCAAGCAACACGAATACCGAGGTAAGACGGCGCGAGCGAAGCCGTTCAAAGAGCGATTTCATAAAGTTCACTGACCTCTGATCAAGCACAGCCTGACGGCTGGGTGTGAATGGCGCTACTCCTTCAGTATAGCGACCCGCGAGTGGGTCCGGCACTGACTCTTCCGCGTCACGCGCGGGGACGGTTGAGGCCGAAGCCACGTACTGAGGTGTTAGACGCGGCACGAGCGAAAAGAGCCGCCCAACAGCAGACACTTCGCGCGGCGCAGGGAAAAGACTGGGCTATGTTTCCGCGGCCCAATCCAGCATGGCGAGGGTGAGCAGAACCACGCGCTTGAGCGCGAGGTCGCGGCCCTTCGCCGAATACCATTCGTGCAGTGTGTGCGCGGCGCCACCATCACCACCGGCGCCGATCGACAGGGAAGGGACGCCGAGTGCAAGGGGAATGTTGGCGTCGGTCGAGCCGAGGCGGAGATCGGTGCGCAGGCCTAGATGGCGGTCGACGGCGCGCAGCGTGGCCAGCAGGGGAGAATCGTCAGGCAACTGCGCGGCCGGACGATCGCCGATTTTGGAAACCGTGAAGGACAAGCGGGAGCGCAAGCCGCCGCCGGATGATTTCGACTTTTGGTTCCAATGCTCGACGGCATCCTCGATCGCCCGGTGAAGGGCAACCTCGAGGCGCAAAAGCTGGTTGGGATCGGTGGAGCGGAAATCGATGTTCGCCTGCGCGCTCTCGGGAATTGAATTGACGCTGATGCCGCCGTGGATTGTGCCGAGGTTGAGGGTGGTGCGCGGCTCGTCGGGAAGAGGAGTTTCGGCCAGCGCGGCCAGGGCGGTGGAAAGCGCGGCGATGGGGTTGGGGACGCCGGCATCGGTGAAGCTGTGGCCCCCGGGTCCGGTAATGGAGACCTGGTAGCGGCGGCTGCCCAGGGCCTGAGTGACGGCTGCGTCGGCGCCGGGGCCATCGAGAACGATGTGAGCGGCGATGCGGCCGGCGAGTGGGCTGTGCTCGTAGATATGGCGCACGCCGCGCAGGTCGCCCTCCCCTTCTTCGCCAACGTTGCCGAGGACCACGAGCGGCACAGGCAGCGCGACACCAGCATGACGAAGCGCGGCTACGATGGCTAACATTCCCGCCACACCAGCCGCATTGTCGCTCGAGCCGGGGGCTTCAAGTCGGTCTCCGTCGAGGACCGGGTTGAGCGGAGTGCCGGCGGGGAAGACGGTGTCAATGTGCGCGGAGAGGAGAATGACGGGGCCAGTGCTGCCGGCGGGAAGGTTTTCGGCGGGGAGGAGGCCGAGGACGTTGCCGACGGCGTCGATCTCGACGTGGCTCAGGCCCGCTTGAGTAAAGCGCTGGGCCAGCCACTCGGCGCGCTCGCGCTCTCCGTGGGTGGGCGCGGGAATGGCCACGAGCTCAATTTGCCAATCCATGATGGTTTTGGGATTGGCGTGCAGCCACGCGAATGCGGCGTGAATCGGTCTCTGCGCGGCGAGAGCAGTGACGCGAGAGAACGCCGAAGCTGGAGAGAGGACCGGCATGGTTTGCATTCAAGACTAGCAGGGGAAACGTTCATGGGCAGCGCAGGCGCTCCCCCCTCGATTGGCAATTTCCAATCCTTTCCCGCGCCTCGGCATCGATTAGGCTGATAGGCAGCGATTCAAATGATGCAGGAGAATCAAATCGATCCCAGTCCCCAGACCTGGATGCTCACGCTCGCCTACGACGGCACTGGGTTTCAGGGCTGGCAGAGGCAGCCCGGCCAGCTGACCGTGCAAGGCGAATTGCAAGCTGCGATCGGCCGCGTGACAGGGGAATCGCCATTGCCCCAGGGCTCTGGCCGTACCGATGCCGGGGTGCACGCGCTCGCGCAGGTAGCGAGCTTTGCTCTGTGCGCACCCATTCCGGCTGAGAACCTGCAGCGCGCGCTGAATCGGACGCTGCCCCCGGCAATTCGCGTGAGGGAGGCGAGAACCGTGCCAAACACCTTTCATGCGCGGCACTCGGCCATCGCCAAAACCTACGAATATCGGATCCTCCGCGCGACGGAATGTTCGCCATTCCTCGCCCGCTACGTTTATGCCTGCGCGTGGCCGCTCGATGTTGCGGCGCTGCAATCATGTGCGCGCCTCTTTGAGGGTGAGCACGACTTCGCGAGCTTCGCCGCAACGGACCCTGACCTCAGCCACCGCGCCGGCCTGCCAACGGGTGCTGACGAGGGCGCGCTGACAGAAGCGACGATTCGCACGATTTTTTGTTCCGCATGGGAGCAGCGGCCGACCGAGGGCGGAGAACTTCTGGTCTACCGCGTTCGAGGCAACGGTTTCCTCCACCACATGGTGCGCAACCTGGTGGGCACGATGATCGATGTGGGGCGCGGCCATCTGGGGCCCGAAGAGATTCCGCGTGTTCTCGCTGCGCGGGCTCGGTCCGAGGCAGGTCCGACGGCTCCGGCGCGCGGCCTGTTTCTCGATTCCGTCGAATACCCGCCGGAATTGTAGATTGGGGACACCCCCTGGAGTCATGACGTTCCTCATCAGGAAGGGTGCCCTCCCCACTTCTGAAAATAACTCCTCTCGAATCATGGGAGTGGCGCGGCGGGGTTCCTTATAACTACCTTTTTCGCATTCACTTAGCAGCGTGGTCGCTCCGGGTTCGAGGGGTAGAAGAGAAGGAAATGATGGAACTGGGGACTTGACAGCCACGACTGAACAGTCGGGAGGGGTTGCGTACGTGGGGCGGCTGGAGTATTTTACTAACCAGTTAGTTAAAATCGATACCGCGCCGCGTTTATTGGCTGGACTTGATGCCGCAGGACCGGTCATTGAGGAGCGGGGACCGTCGAACGGTCAGCGATTCGAACACAAGGGAACGAACAGGGCGACTGCTGGCCTGCAGATTTTGGGGTTCGCGGGAAGGCCAAAGTGGGAGAGATTTTCCTCAGGGGCTAAAGCAGCGATCATTTTGGGCCGTTTACGGCACGGACAAATCGTGCCCTTTCAAAACAGGGAGTTTTTCGGAGTTTGTGAGGCCTGCAAATCTCAGCCTTAAGCACTTCCAGGATTCGCGATAGGACTCGAAATTGGCGCCGGTGAAGCGGCGATTGCGGTGGGTCTGCTGCGATGGGCGCGGAGGATGAAGAAAATGCAGGGAACGAGAGAGGTATCCATTTCGTAATCAAGGGAGAGCCTTTCAGGGCAAAGCGGAAGCGATAATCAACTTGGCGATGTGCATCCGGACAGGCCGAGCGGCTGGCGGGAGAAGAACGATTCAGGCAGAGCAACCGGACAGGGCGACCAGACACGGCAACCGAGCAGGGCAAACAGGCGGCGCAACCAATCGTGGAGAGGAATATGCATCTTTATAGGACGGGTGTGACTTTCGAGGAGCAGATTGCACAGGGCAATGAACGCAAAGGAACCAGGCAGAGCGGGCAAAAGACAAGAAGGAGCGGCGAGCGGCTGCGCGCCGTCGCGGGCGTCTTGCTGACGCTGGCGGCGACGATGCCCAGTGGGTACGCGCAACAAGCCGGAGCAGGCTCGAACGGGCCGGACAAGGCGGCTTCGGCGTTGCCGCCGGCGCCAACGCCGGTTGCGACCCAGCCGTTCCCGTTGCGCACATCGAGCCGCGATTATTCCAAGGCGTTCGCGAACTGGCTGGGCAATCCGATCAGAATCTACCTGCCCACCAGCATTCCCAAAGCGAGCTTTGAAAACTCGGTGCGGCTGGCCGACCTTATGAAGGACGGCAAGATTTACCTAAGCCTTTCTGACGCGCTGGCGTTGGCGATTGAGAACAATTACGACATCGCGATATCAAGATACAACCTGGACATCGCGGACACGGACATTCTGCGGGCCAGGGCAGGCGCACCGAACCTGCTTGGAGCACCGTCGGGCCTGGTAACGGGAACGCTGGGCGGGTCGACCTCGACGCTGTCTACGGGCGGCGGGCCGGGCGGGACGACGGTCGGCTCGGGCGGTGCGGGTTCCGGCACGAGTGGATTGACGCTGTCAACGAACGGAGCGGGATCAACCCCAGAGACTCTCGATCCCACAATTACGAGCACGATCCAACTCGAGAGGCAGGAGTCGCCGGCGGAAAGCATTTTCCAACCCCGTGCGTCAACCAACACAAATGAGTACAACTTCACGTACAACCAGGGATTCGTGACGGGCACGGCGCTGCAGGTGGGTTTCAACAATCAACGGATCACGTCAAATAGTTATTTCTACAATTACAGCCCGCTGTTCGTCTCGGGCTTCACGGCCCAAGTGACCCAGCAGCTCTTGCAGGGAGCGGGGATCTGGGTGAACAAGCGCTTCATGTATCAGGCGCTGAATGACCGGCGCATCACAGATTCCTCGTTCCGGCAGCAGATTCTCTACACCGTGAACCAGGTGGAGACGATTTACTGGGGTCTGGTGCAGGCCTATGAGGATGTGCAAGCCAAGGAGCGAGCGCTGGACCAGAGCAATCAACTGCTCAGCGACAACAAGAAGCAGTTGCAGATCGGGACGATGGCGCCGCTGGACGTGGTGAACGCCGAATCGAGCGTGGCAACAGATCAGCAGGCCTTGATCAGCGCACAGAGCGCACTGAAATACCAGCAGGAGATCATCAAGCAGGCAATTGCGCGGAACCTGAACGATCCGAAATTGTCAGAGGCTCCAGTGATTCCGACGGACCGCGTGAGCCTGGAGGCATTGCCCGAGGAATCGCAGCCGGTGGAAGCTCTGGTGCAGGAGTCGTTTCAACAGAGGCCAGAGCTGGAGCAGGCGGTGCTGACGCTGCGCAACGACGAAATCACGCTAAAGGGCGCGCGGAATGCGCTGCTTCCGCAGCTGGACATCTACGGGTTTTATGGCGGCAACGGGATCGGCGGTTCGCAGAGTCCTAATTGCTTAAACCTCAGCACTCTGGGGGCGTGCACTCCCAACTCGTATCCGACCGTGGGCTACGGGGCCACGCTGAACCAGCTGGTGGACAGCAGCGCGCCGAATAAAGGCGCGGGCTTCAACCTGACGATCAACCTGCGCGATCGTGAGGCGCAGAGCGTGCAGGAGCGGTCGCTGATGGAGTACCGGCAGGCGGAGCTGCGGCTGGAGCAACTGCACACCGAGATCCGGATGCAGGTGGTGAATGCGATGTACGGGCTGGCTAACGATCGTGCCCAAGTGAGGGCGGCGGTGGCCGCGCGCGACTATGCGCAGCAGAGCCTGGATGCGGAAGAGAAGAAGCTGCACCTTGGCGCGTCGACGACAGCCAATGTGCTGCAGCAGGAGCGTAACCGGGCCATGGCGGAGGACAACCTGATCGTAGCGCACGCCACATACGCGAAGGACCGCGCGCTGCTGTATCAGACGCTGGCTTCGACGCTGCAGCATTACGGCATCAATCTGACGGAAGCGGCGACGGGAACCGTGACGACAACGCCGGTGGTATCGGGCGTGGAAGCCGTGACGCCGGGGAATGAGCCGACGATGACTCCCCCGGAGACGCAGGAGCAGCCGGCACCGCCGGCGCAGTGAGCGAGAACGATTGCGAGACGAAATGGCCCGGCGAAGCGCCGGGCTCTTTTTTGGGGCGGTGCGAGTGCGAACGAGTGCGGGCCGGGAGGCCCGCGCTACAAGGACGAGGGCCTGTCGTTCGGGGGCCCCGATTTGGAGACTGGCGGTCCGTTAGCGTTCGGCGACTTGATCGAGCAGATCGAAGAATTCAGGGAAGCTGATGGCGACGGAGTCGGCGCCCCGAATGAGCGTGTCGCCTGTGGCGCGGAGGGCGGCGACGCTGAAGGCCATGGCAATGCGGTGATCTCCGCCGGAGTCGATGGTGGCGCCGTGAAGGGTTTGGCCGCCGGGGACGTCGAGGCCATCGTCGAATTCCTCGACTTCAGCGCCCATGGCACGAAGGTTTTTGGCGACGAGGGCGATGCGATCGGATTCCTTGACGCGGAGCTCGCGCGCGCCGCGGATGCGAATGCCGCCGGAAGTGAATGGGGCGATGGCGGCGAGGACGGGCAGCTCATCGATGAGCTGAGCCGCGAGAGCGCCGCTGACCTCGGTTGAGCGGAGGCCTTCGGGCGGGGCCGAAATCTGCACGACACCGAGGAGCTCGGCGTGCTTCTCTTCGAGATTCAGGACAGCGACACGCGCGCCGAGGGTGGTGAGGACATCGAGCAGCGCGGCGCGGGTGGGATTGAGTCCGATGGAGTCGAGGACGAGGCTGGAGCCGGAGAAGAGCGCGGCGGCGCAGAGGAAAAAGGCTGCGGAGGAAAGATCGCCGGGAACGGAGGCTTCGATGGCGTGGAGCGATTGCGGGCCGGTGATGGAGATGGATTGGCCTGTGCGGCTGAGCGTGGCGCCGAAAGCGCGGAGGGCCAGCTCACTGTGATCGCGGGTGCGCAATTCTTCGAGGATGGATGTGGGGCCGGGGGTTTGCAGGGCGGCGAAGAGGATGCAGCTTTTGACTTGCGCGCTGGGAACTGGAGTGGCGTAGTCGATGGCGCGAAGCGGACCACCGTCGATCGTGAGCGGTGCGTGTCCTTCGGTGAGCGTGAGGCGCGCGCCCATGGCTTCAAGGGGCTTGCGAATGCGATCCATGGGGCGGCGCGAAAGTGATTCGTCGCCGATGAGAGTGAAGCGGCCGGACTGCGGCGCGAGAAGGCCGGAGATCATGCGCATGGTTGAGCCAGAGTTGCCGCAGTCGAGGGGATAAGCTGGAGGCGTAACGCGGCCGGCAACGCCGGTGATTTCGACGGAGTCGGCGCCCGTGCGGTTGACCTTTGCGCCAAGCTGAGCCATGCAGGCGAGCGTGGAGGCGCAGTCAGCGCCGGTGGAGAAGTTGGTGAAACGCGAAGTGCCTTCGGCGAACCCGGCGAGCATGGCGTAACGATGGCTGATGGATTTGTCGCCGGGCATGCGCAGGCTGCCGATGATGTTGCGAGCGGGACGGATGAGGCGTTCCTGGGCGGCGATGGACAAGAGGGCTCCGTAAGGCAGCTTTCAGCTTCTAGCTCCCAGCTACATCCTCCGAGAACGTAGATGATTCTCCGTGTTTCGCTGAAGCCCTGAAGGCTGGCAAAAATTGCTGCTTTTACGAGTCTATCGAATGAAGACCCGAGAATCGGCGATTTCGTCAGCGTTTCTTTTCAAAAAAGAACGACCCAGAAAGCGGCGATTCGACTGAGTAGCTTACTTGCTTACCTTGTATTCCACCGAGGCTCAAAACGTGAATGAGGAGTCGTGTGTTTTAATTAACTACCGCCATTGAATTCAGCTGTAGACGGGAATTAAATTGAGCCAAAAATCTGTCCGTGTCGCTTATGCGTTGGCGCTGTGCCTGTGTTTAGGAAGTTTGATCGGCTGTGGTGGCTCGTCGAGCACCCCGACGCCACCTCCTGTAGCCTCCATCTCCAGTTTCGTAGCGAATCCAGCGACCGTCACAGCCGGAGCAAGCGCTACGTTGACAGGGGTCTTTGCGAACGGCACAGGCGTCATCACTCCGGGCAATCTTCCGGCGATCAGCGGAACGGCGGTGACCGTGAGCCCAACCGCAACGACGACCTATACCCTCACCGTCACCCCTTCCAGCGGCTCCGCAGTCACGCAGACGGCAACGATCACCGTGAACCCCGCGCCAACGATCACCAGTTTCGTGGCAAATCCGGCAATGATCGCCGCAGGCGGGAGCTCCAGCCTGACGGCAGTTTTCGCAAACGGTACGGGCGTGATCACGCCTGGAAACATCGCCGTCACCAGTGGAACGCCGGTGAGCGTGAGCCCAGGGTCGACTACGACCTATACCCTCACGGTTACTCCTCCGGCCGTCGGAACCGCGATCACACAGACGGCCACGGTAACCGTGTATCCGGCGCCAACCATCACGAGTTTCGTGGCGACCCCCTCATCGATCACGGCGGGAGGGACCACCGGCGCCAGCCTGACGGCGGTATTCTCCAACGGAACGGGCGTGATCACTCCGGGCAACATCACTGTCACCAGCGGAGCGCCGGTGCCCGTCAACCCGACGACGACCACTAACTACACCCTCACGGTCACTCCTCCGGTGGGGACGGCGATCACGGCGACGGCTAGCGTGACAGTCGATCCCGCGCCGGTGATCACCAGCTTTGTCGCCAGCCCAACGACCGTCGGGCCGGGAGGAAGCGCGAGCCTGACGGCGGTCTTTGCCAATGGCACGGGTGTGATCACACCAGGCAGCATCCCCGTCACCAGCGGAGTTCCGGTTAGCGTGAGCCCGACAGCGACCACTATCTATACCGTCACGGTCACCAATCCCCTCGGGTCGGCGGTTACCCAGCTTACAACGGTGACGTATAGCCCCACCGCTCCGGCGATCACCAGCTTCGCGGCAAATCCGGCAACGATCGCCGCGGGCAGCAGTTCCAACCTAACTGGAGTCTTCGTCAACGGCACGGGAATGATTACGCCAGGGAACCTCCCTGCCACGAGCGGAACGGCGGTGAGCGTCAGCCCGACGACGACAACCGTCTATACGCTCACCGTCACTCCTACCAGCGGGGCAGCGGTGACCCAGTCGGTCACAGTAACCGTGGTTCCTCCGCCGATGATCACGAGTTTCGCGGCGAGTCCTGCGACCATCGCGTCCGGAACAAGCTCCAGCCTGACGGCAGTATTTGCCAACGGCACAGGCGTGATCACGCCGGGCAATCTTACTGTGACCAGCGGAACGGCGGTGAGCGTGAGCCCCACGACGACAACCGTTTATACGCTCACCGTCACGCCTTCCCTGGGCACTGCAATCACGCAGACAGCTACCGTTTTCATACAGAGTTCGGTCACTGTGGACGAGTCGAGCACCGGACCGGCCGTCACCGACCAGATTCTGGGCATGAACATGGCCGTGTGGTACGACTTTACGAACGGTGGCTCGTATACAGCCAGCAGCTCGCCGATCCTGACGGCATTTCAGAACGCGGGCATCGTGGCGCTGCGCTGGCCGGGCGGCTCGACGTCGGACGTTTACCACTGGAATGGCACCAGCGCGAGTAACCCGGCGAACGGCGTAGCGCCCACGCCTTCGACGTGCGATAGCGCATATCAGGATTCGAACACCAACTATCTGAACTTCATTAACGACCTCGAATTTCCAAATCCCACGCTTCCCAACCTTCCCAACGGCTTCGATGTTGCGCTGACGGCCGACTACGGCACCGACCCAACCTGCACCGTCGGAGGCAGTCCCAGCGAAGCAGCCAACTGGGTACAGTACGCCTACGCGAACGGCGGCACGGTGAGCCATGTAACGGTGGGTAACGAGGAATACGGACACTGGGAGACAGACAATCACACCGTGAAGAACGATCCCACAACCTACGCTGCCGCGGTGGCAGGAACGAGCGGCTATTTCGCACTGATCAAGGCAGCCTCGTCGAGCACGCTGGTGGGCGTCGATGTCGACGCGGGAGCACCGGCAGCCGACGATGTCACCGCCGGCTGGGATCCGTACGTGCTGGCGAACGCGCCGTACGATTTCGTCGAATACCACTTCTATCCGCAGAGCCCCGAGAGCGAAAACGACACTACCCTGGTACACTCTGCGGCGCAGGAGCTGACCGCGGGAATCAACACCATCAAGGCGGAACTGGCCACGGCCGGAAAACCTGACACGCCCATTTATGTGGGCGAGATGGGCTCGGTCTCTTCCAATCCAGGCAAACAGACCTGGTCGATCACACAGGGATTGTATGCCGGCCAGTTGCTGGGCGAAATGATGAACGACGGAGTATCGCGCGCGACCTGGTGGATTGGTTTCGGCAACTGCAACGGCACCGCCGGAAATAACAGTTCTTCACTCTATGGATGGCAGGATTTCGGAGCCTACAATATCTTCTCCGATGGCTCCGGCGACCCCACCTGCCCAGATGCGGGCCTCATCGGCACCATGTCTCCCACGGCGGTTGCCTACCAGCTCTTCAGCAACGTGGCCGTCAACGGCGAATTTGTGCTGACCGCGGACGTGGCCGGCGATACGAACAATGTGCGCGCTTACGCCGCAACGGCGAGCGGCGGGACGGCACTGGTGTTGTTTAACCTGGACGAAAATGCCAACGCGCCGGTCACTGTCACCCTCTCCGGGATATCCTCCGCTACCTCCGTGAGCATAGAGACCTACGACAAGGCCATCTATGACCTTTCGGGTTCGCCTACTGGATTTTTCCCGGATCCAGCCGGGACCAGCACCTGGGCCGGGCCTGTGACGACCAATCTTGGCGCTCAAAACCTGCCACTGACCCTGTCGCTGGCCCCGTGGAGCATGAACGTGGTCATGATCCAGTAGTTGATGGGGGAAAGTTCGCATCGCATTAGTCTGGCCCCGAAAGTGACGCGCTAGGGAATCGGCTCGAGATGCGCGGTGAAGTGGCGCAGGAACGGAGCTTCGTAGGTGAGGCGCATGCCGCGGATCTGCTCGTGATTCTTCCACACCTCCACAATCACTTCGACGAGGTAGTCGACGTGGCTTTGCGTGTAGACGCGGCGTGGAATGGCCAGACGCACGAGGTCCATCTGCGCCGCGTCGGCAAACATCAGCGTGCCGATTTCGACGGAGCGAACGCCGCCTTCAAGATACAGCTCGCAAGCCAGCGCGACACCGGGAAATTGCGCCGAGGGAATGTGCGGCAGAAAGGCGCGGGCGTCGAGGTAAATGGCGTGACCTCCTGGCGGCTGGACGATGGGTACACCCGCAGCGGCAATGTGGTCGCCGAGGTACGCTGTGGAGGCGATGCGGTAACGCAGGTAGTCTTCTTCGAGCGCTTCCTGAACTCCTACAGCGATGGCTTCGAGATCGCGGCCGGCTAAGCCGCCGTAAGTGGGGTAGCCTTCGGTGAGGATGAGGAGATTCTTCTCCTGCTGGGCGAGCAGATCGTTGTTGGTGCAGAGAAAGCCGCCGATGTTGGCCATGCCATCTTTCTTGGCCGACATGGTGCATCCATCTCCCATGTGGAACATCTCCTGCGCAATCTCTTTGGGCGTCTTTTGCTCGTATCCAGGCTCGCGCAGCTTGATAAACCATGCGTTTTCGGCGAAGCGGCAGGCATCGAAGTAGAGCGGAATGCCGTGCCGTTTGCACACGGCGCTTACCTGGCGCACGTTTTCCATCGAGACCGGCTGTCCGCCCCCGGAGTTGTTAGTGACCGTGAGCATGACGAGAGGAACGCGGCCGCGACCCACGCGCTCGATGAGGGACTCGAGTGCAGTCACATCCATATTCCCTTTGAAGGGGTGCAGCAATGCGGGCTGGCGGCCCTCGGCGATGGGCAGATCAACAGCTTCAGCTCCGGCAAACTCGACGTTGGCACGAGTGGTGTCAAAGTGCGTGTTGTTGGGAACGATGTCCCCTTTCTTACATGTGACGCCGAAGAGGATGCGTTCAGCCGCGCGTCCCTGGTGGGTGGGGATTACGTGCTTGTAGCCGAAGACGTCCTGAATGGAATTCCGGAAGTGATCGAAGCTGCGGCTGCCTGCGTAGCTTTCATCGCCCTCCATGATGGCGGCCCACTGATGGGTCGACATCGCGCCCGTGCCTGAGTCGGTAAGCAGGTCGATAAGGACATCGTCTGCGGGCAGGAGGAAGAGGTTGTAGTAAGCGGCCTTCAGAAGCTGCTCGCGCTCGGCGCGGGTGGTCCAGCGGATGGGCTCGACGCTTTTGATGCGGAACGGCTCGATGATAGTTCTGGCGATCATGAGGGCTCTTTCGAAGCGTGTGGCATCGAGTCCGATTCGCGGACGCGGAGGACGATGATGGTTTCGTCGTCGAAGCGGTCCTTGGCGCCTTGAAAACGTGCGACGTCGGCGAGGATGGTTTCGGCGATTTCAGAAGCGGGCTTTTCGCGGCTGTCGCAGAGAAGGCCGGCAAGGCGTTCTTCGCCATACATTTCTTCCTTGTCGTTTTCGGCGTCAAGGATTCCGTCGGAGATGAAGACGATAGCGTCGCCGGGCTGAGTGGCAACGCTGAATTCCTCGTAGGTGACGTTGGGAAACATGCCCAGGGGAAATCCCTCGGCGCGGACGGGGAGCGATTGTCCTGCGCGGCATACGACGGGCTGGACTGCGCCCGAGTTAGCGACCTGGAGGGTCTGGTTCTCGTCATTCCAGAGAGCGAAGAGCATGGTGACGTACTGCGAATCGAGCTTGCGCTCCTGAAGAGCGTCATTGAGAAGGGCGAGCATGGCAGCCGGCTCAGGCTGCTGCGCGGCGGCGGCGCGCATGATGCCGCTGACGAGCGCGGCGAAGAGCGCGGCGGGCGCTGCTTTGCCGCTTACGTCGCCGAGAACGATGGCGGTGCGGTTGGGGCCGTAGTCGAGGAAGTCGTAGAGGTCGCCGCCGATGGTGCGCGCGGGCAGAAAGCGGACGGCCATGTCGGCGTGGGGATGCGAGGGAGCCTCAGGCGGGAGCAGGCGGAGTTGCACCTCGCGGGCCATGGCGATGTCTTTCTCAAGCTGGCGCTCCTGACCGTGCACGGCCTGATAGAGGCGGGCATTCTCGATGGCGATGGCGATCTGCGAAGCGAGCGTGGTCAACATGCGCTCGTGCTCTTCATTAAAGAAGCCAGGACGCGTGTGCTCGAGATCGAGGACGCCGATGACGCGGCCTTTGTAGAAGAGCGGCACGATCAACTCCGAGCGGGTTTCGGGGTTCATGGGCAGGTAGCGCGGATCCTGAGTGACGTCGCGAACGTTGATGGGACGCCACTCGCGGACCGCGGCGCCAACGATGCCGCTGGAGATGGGGACGCGGCGAATGGGCGCGTGGACGTAGCCGAAGCGCCAGGCGTAGCGGGTGATGAGGGTTTCGCCTTTCTCATCGAGGAGCATGATGGTGAACATCTGATAGTCGATAAGGCGGCGGAGGAGTTGGCCGACGCGCTCGAGGAGGGGATTGAGATCGAGGATGGAGGCGAGCTCGACGGCGATCTCGTTGAGGACCTCGAGGGTCTGCGCCTGGCGGGAGACACGGGCGTAGAGGCGGGCGTTCTCAATGGACTGCGCGATTCGCGAGGCGGTCATGGTGAGCACGTGGAGATGCTCGGGGCGAAAGAAGTTGAGCTGCTCGCTTTCGAGGTCCATGACGCCGATGAGGCGGTTTTTGGCGATGAGGGGGACGGCGAGCTCGGAGCGCACGTCGGGGTTGGCGGCGATATAGAAGTCAGCGGTGGAGACGTCGTTGAGGAGGATGGGCTGGCGGGTGAGCGCGACCTGGCCGACGACGCCCTTGCCGACGGGCAGACGGGTGCGCTCGACCTCGGGCGTGTGGCCGATCTGGAAGCGCATGCGCAGATCGTGCGTACGCTCGTTGAGTAGAAAGATGGCGAAGATGCGATAGGGGATGAGGGAACGGACCAGCTCGGCGGTGCGGGCGAGGAGGGTTTGCAGATCGAGCGTGGTGTTGAGCGCGTCGGTGAGACGCATGAGATAGGCGACGTCGGCGGGCTCTATGCGGGCGTTGATGGGGTCGAGGTAAGCCGACGGGTCGGCGGAGTCAGCGGGGCGGTAATCGCCCTCGAACTCATGCGGCGGCGGAGATGGAGGAGTGTCGGTCATTAGGGGTTCGAGGAATGATAACGCAGAGAACAGCTTCTAGAACCGGTCTCATAAACCATCTTTGCCAACGCGCCTGAATCATGGGACCCGCCTTGTTGTTGGGTCCCATTCTTGCGCACAATGCTGCAGTGGCATTTATGAGACCGGTTGTAGCCTCTAGCTTCGAGCTCCCAGCCTTAACCCAACGTCAGCCAGCGATGAAAAGCGCAGCAAACGTCGGTGGAAAATCAGCTCTCGACGACCTTGGTAGAGCTGAGTTCGTCAAAATCGATTCGATGAAGCCATTGGCTTCGATCGATTGATGCAAAAGCTGACGGCTAGGAGCTAGCAGCTAGAAGCGGTATTAGTCGGCGCCGAGTTCGCGGAGGATGGCGACGGATGCGGAGGAGCCGATGCGGTTGGCGCCGGCTTCAAGCAGGGCGCGGACCTGATCGACGGTGCGGATGCGGCCGGCAGCCTTGACGCCACAGCGCGCGCCGACAACACCGCGCATGAGGGCGACATCGACTGGAGTTGCACCTCTCGAGGCAAAACCGGTTGCGGTGTTGATGAAATCGGCGCCAGCCTGAATGGCGATCTCCGAAGCACGCAGTTTTTCTTGCATGGTGAGCAGGCAGGTTTCGAGGTTGACCTTTAGTACGGCGCCTCGATCGTGGGCCACCTTTGCGACGGCGTGGATAGTGTGCTGGACGGCGTGATGATTGCCGCTCTTGAGCTGGCCGATGGGAAGAACCATGCCGAGCTCACGAGCACCGAGGCGGATGAGGGCCGCGGCCTCCTGACGGAGCGTGGAGACCAGCGACGCGCCAAAGGGAAATCCGATGGTTGCAGCGACGGGAATGCCGGTGCCGGCGAGCAGCTTGACCGCGGTGGGCGTCCAAATGGGGTTGACCACGACGGAGGCGAAACGATAGCGCGCTGCCTCCGAGCAGAGGGCTTCAACCTGCTGGCGGGTGGCGTCGGGCTTAACGAGCGAGTGATCGATGACGGCGGCGAGAGACTGCCAGCCGGCGAGAGCCTTGGCGGTAAATGCGGCCGAGTCAAAAGTTCCGTGATCAAAATCCAGATCGGAGTTCTGGATTGCGACGGTGGCGGGCATGGGGATGCTCCTTGCGATTCGCGGGCTCCGCTGCCAGGGCAGCTCATCCGCGGTCTCCGGGAGATGAGTATACGGCGACATCAACCCAGAAGGAAAGCAGTTGAACAAAAAGAGGACGGCGGGACGACGTGAACGGGAAAAGACAAGGAAGCGCCGGGTCTGGCTCAGTTTGAGAAAGATCCTCTCAGGGGCAAAAGCCCCGGTCGTTTGCTCAATTTATGGGCGGGCTAAAGCCCCTACCCTTCAAACCGTGCTCCAGCCAGGCGCTAGGCGGGTTGGCCGGGCGCCATGATGCAGATGTCGGGCAGATTGCGGTAGCGCTCGCCGTAGTCCATGCCGTAGCCGATGACGAATAGGTTCGGAATGGAGAAGCCTACATAGTCGGCCTCGATTTTCTCGATGCGGCGGGAGGGCTTATCGAGCAGCGTAGCGATGCGGAGCGACTTGGGATGCTGCTGGATGAAGAGCTTGCGGAGATAGGAAAGGGTGAGGCCGGTATCGAGAATGTCTTCGACGATGAGGACGTTCTTGCCCTCGATGGGCTGGTCGAGATCCTTGATGACTTTGACGGCACCGGAGGAGCGCTGGCCGTTGCCATAGCTGGAGACGGCAACGAAGTCGAAGGTGGCGTCGGCCTGGATGGCGCGCGAGAGGTCGACGAGAAAGAAGGCGGCGCCCTTGAGCACGCCAACCATGACCAGCTTTTCGCCGTTGAGGTCACGGGTGATTTGCGCGCCCATTTCGGCGACGCGGTCGGCGATCTGCTGGCGGGAATAAAGAACGTCAAGGCCCTGGTAGGTCATGGTAGCCATGCACACAGTATCGCGCGATTTCTACCCGGGCTGGTTGTGAAAATCGGGGACAGAAAAGCAGCCGATCAGCAGGTCAGTGGGTTGGCGAGTCGGCGGGGTTAAGACGCGGTGGGGCGAATTGGAGCCGACGCGCGTCTATACTTGAAGAGAGATGCTTCCTTATTTGCACATTGGGTCGTTTAACCTGCCCACCTTCGGGTTGATGCTGTGGTTGGCGGCGGTCGTGGGCGCGATCGTGGTCGACCGCGCGTTCAAACGGGCGCACATTGACGCCGACGCGGTGGGAATGGTGGCGGTTGCTCTGGTGGTGGGCATCATCGGCTCCAAGATCTGGCACGTGCTGGACACGCCGGCGGAGTTCAGGGAGGTTGGCTGGCGGGTTTTATGGGATAACGCTGGATTTGCATGGTACGGCGGCTTGACCTTCGGCATCGCGGCCCTGGTGGTGATGGGTTGGCGTGCGAAGCTTGGACCGCTGCGGACGCTTGATCTGGCTGCTCCGGCCGCGGCGATTGGGTATGGCGTGGGGCGGATCGGGTGCTTTCTATCCGGAGACGGCTGCTATGGGATTCCGATCCAACCGGTGCATATTCTCGGAATCACCTTTCACCCGTGGGGAATGGCCTTTCCATATGGGATCGAGCCGACTACGGTTCCTGTTTACCCAACACCGCTTTACGAACTGGGAGCCGGGTTGCTGATCGGGTGGTATCTGTGGTGGCGGCTGGGCAAGCCGCACGCAACGGGCGCGATTGTGGGCCAGTATCTGGCGCTCTACGGCATAGCTCGCTTTCTGGTGGAATTCATCCGGCGCAACCCCAAGGTTCTGTGGGGTTTATCGAATGCCCAGTTGGCCAGCGCTGGGGCGGTTCTGGCGGGGATCGCGCTGACTTGGTGGGCTTCTACGCGGCCTGTCCGCGTGAAGGAAAAGTCTCGGGAAAAAGCGGCGGGGCCGGTAGAAAAGACGGCGTAGGCTCCCTCGTATTCTCCATCACTTACAGGTTGTCCCTGTCAGCAGGTCCGTTTCATCTTCAAAACACAATAGTAGTCATTTCCATCGAGGAGGCTTCGACGGCCGGAGTCCGAGATTTGGCATACGCGCCGGCGTGATTTGGCTCACGGGGAGTTGGCCCTCCTTTGCCGAAATGTGATTTGCAAAACTTGTGAGAACGCTCACAGCCACACGTGTTTTGGAGTAAGTAACGTCGGTCACATTGACCGGCGAATCCCTGGATTTCAGAAAGCCTCCTAAAGATTCGGGGGTCCGCCGGCCTTGCAGCGCAAGCGAGGTAGGCATGGGCGGATCCATTTGGCAGTCAATGCAGCAGAAGGGCTACAACCGCAGAGAGTTTCTGCAATTCTGCACGGCGGCCGCAGCGGCGGCAGGGCTGGCGCAATCCGGCGTAGCGCAGGTGGTTTCGGCGTTCGAAAAGAAGGAGAAGCCGGCCGTAGTGTGGATGCACTTTCAGAAGTGCACCTGCTGCAGCGAGTCGTTTATCCGGTCGTCGCACCCGATTGTGGCGGACGCGCTGCTGGACGTGCTCTCGCTGAACTACACCGAGACGCTCATGGCGCCGTCGGGGTTCCAGGCGGAGAAGAGCCTGAGCGACATGATCGCGAACAATAAGGGCAGATACATTGTGCTGGTAGAGGGCGCGGTTCCGACCAAGGACGGCGGCGTTTACTGCATGGTGGGCGGCAAGACGGCGGAACAGATTCTGCAGACCGTGGCGGCGGATGCAGCGGCGATTGTGGCGTGGGGAAGCTGCGCGTCGAACGGCTGCGTGCAGGCGGCCAAGCCCAATCCGACTGGAGCCACGCTGATCTACAAACTGGTGAACAAGCCGGTGATCAACGTGCCGGGCTGCCCGCCTATTGCGGACGTAATGATGGGCGTGGTAACGCACCTGCTGGTGCTGGGCGAACTGCCGGCGCTGGACGATCAGGGGCGGCCCAAGGAGTTCTATGGGCGGCGCGTGCACGACACCTGCTATCGCCGGCCGAACTACGACGCCGGACTCTTTGTGGAGTCGTGGGACGACAACGGCGCGCGCAAGGGCTATTGCCTGTACAAGATGGGCTGCAAGGGCCCGGTGACCTACAACGCCTGCTCGGTGACGAGGTGGAACAAGGGCACGAGCTATCCCATCCAGTCAGGGCATGGCTGCATCGGTTGCAGCGAAGCGGGCTTCTGGGACAACGGACCTTTCTATAAGCACCTGGCATCGTTCCCCGGGTTCAGCATTGAAAGCCCGGCCGACACCATCGGCACCGCGGTGGGAGTGGCCACGGTGGCCGGCGTGGCGGCGCACGCGGTGGTGACCAACATACGCAAGCGCAGCGTGATTGCGGAAGTTCACTCTGAAGATGAGAAAAAGGAGTCGTAAACAGCCATGGCAACGCGTGTCGTCGTCGATCCCGTAACTCGCATTGAAGGCCACCTGCGCATCGAGGCGGTGGTGGAAAACGGCCTCATCACCGACGCGTACAGCGCCGGGACCATGGTCCGCGGCCTGGAGAAGATTCTTATGGGCCGCGATCCGCGCGATGCGTGGGCCATCACGGAGCGCATGTGCGGCGTGTGCACCACGGTGCATGCGCTGGCCAGCGTGCGGTCGGTGGAAGACGCGCTCGGCATCACCGTGCCTCCCACGGCGGAGCTGATCCGCAACATCATGCTGACCACGCAATATGTGCAGGATCACGTGATCCACTTCTATCACCTGCACGCGCTGGACTGGGTGGACATTGTGAACGCGCTCAAGGCCGATCCGAAGAAGGCGGCTGAGTTGGCTCAGTCGTTTTCGCAGTGGGACAAGAACACGCCGGCGTACTTTACCGCGGTGCAGGACAAGATCAAGGCGTTTGCGGCGAGCGGGCTTGGCATCTTCGCCAACGGCTATTGGGGTCATCCGGCGTACAAGCTGCCGCCGGAGGTGAACCTGATTGGCGTGGCGCACTATCTTGACGCGCTGAAATGGCAGAAGGAAGTGGTCAAGATTCACGCTGTGTTCGGCGGCAAAAACCCGCACCCCAACTATCTGGTCGGCGGAGTGCCGTGTTCGATCAACATGAACGAAGTAGCGGCGATCAACTCCGACCGCCTGAACCTTGTGGCGCGGCTCATCGGGCAGGCGGACGCGTTCATCAACCAGGTCTATATCCCCGACCTGCTGGCGGTGGCGTCCTTCTACAAGGATTGGGCGAACTACGGCGGCGGGCTGCACAACTATCTCTGTTACGGCGAGTTCCCGACCAGTGGTTACAACCATCCGGAGTCATTCAAATATGCTCGAGGCGCGGTGCTCAATCGCGACCTGAGCACGGTGTATCCGGTGAATCCGCGCGACTCGCAGGAGATCAAGGAGTACATTGCGCACTCCTGGTACAACTACAACGAAGGCGACAGCGTGGGCCTGCATCCGTGGGCCGGCGAGACGAACATTGCGTACAGCGGGCCGAAGCCGCCGTTCGAAAGCCTGGAGGGCTACGACAAGTATTCGTTCCTGAAGACACCGCGCTGGAAGGACAACGCGATGGAAGTGGGGCCGCTGGCGAGGCTGCTGGTTTCCTACGCGTCGGGTCACGCGGATGTGAAGGAAATGGTCGGCATGGTGCTGGGCAAGCTCAACGTACCGGTGGGTGCTTTGTTCTCGACGCTGGGTCGGACGGCGGCGCGCGGCATCGATGCGGCGCTGGCCATGATCTGGCTGAAGGAGTTCTATGGCGATTTGATGGGCCGCGTCAAGATCAACGGGGTGTTCACGTTCAACGGCGAGAAGTGGGATCCCAAGACCTGGCCGGCAGATTGCGAAGGCGTGGGCATGGAAGAAGCCCCTCGCGGCTCGCTGGCGCACTGGATCAAGATTCACAACGGCGCCATCGAGAACTACCAACTGGTTGTGCCGACGACATGGAACGGCTCGCCGCGTGATGGCAAGCAGCAGCGGTCGTCGTTTGAGGCTTCGCTGATCGGAACCCCGGTGGCGAACCTGGAGCAGCCGGTGGAGATCATTCGCACCATTCATTCCTTTGACCCGTGCCTGGCCTGCGCCGTGCATCTCTACGATCCGCAGGGACGGCACCTTCACCAGATTTCATTCGAGTAATGACGATGAGCACACAGAGCACTGGTGTACGAGACGTTTTCAAGCTGAATGGCGGTGCGCCAGTTGAGTACCGGCGCGTCTACGTGTGGGAACTGCCAGTGCGCGCATACCACTGGATCAATGCCATCGCGCTGACCATGCTATGCGTGACCGGCTTTCTGATCGGGCACCCCGTTCGCATTGCCTACGCGGCGGAAGCCTACCAGCAATACTGGTTCGGCTGGGTGCGGTTCCTCCACTTTGCATCGGCGTGGGTCTACGTCTTCAATTTTCTGGCGCGGATCTACTGGGGCTTTGTCGGGAACAAGTACGCAAACTGGCGCGCCTTTTTCCCGCTGAAACCCGCGCAACGGCAGGAGATTGTCGACGTTTTCAAAGCCGACGTGCTGGAAACAAGAATGCATGGGCCTATCTCTACCGGGCACAACGCGCTGGCCGGTCTGATCTACTTCGGCACTTTCTTAGTGTTTATCTTCCAGACGATCACCGGCTTCGCCCTCTACGCCCCCATGAGCACATCGTGGTTCCCACGAATGTTCGTCTGGGTTGTGCCTTTGCTGGGCGGGGACTCCGGCGTGCGCTTCTGGCACCACACGATGCTGTGGTTCTTTGTCACGTTCGTCATCGTTCACATCTATCTTGCTTTCTATCACGACTACATCGAGGGCCGGGGTACGGTATCCTCGATCATAGGCGGTTGGAAGTTCGATAGGGTGGAGAGTGGCGGAGAAGTCAAGAAACCATAAGAAGACGCTGGTGCTGGGGCTCGGCAATGTCATCATGGGCGATGAAGGCGTTTGCGTGCATGTGGTGCGCGCGCTGGAGCAGCACACATTGCCGTCCGGGGTGGAGTGCCTGGACGGCGGGACAGGCGGCTTTATTCTGCTGGAGCCGCTCGAAAATGCCGACCGGATCATTTTGATTGACGCAGCGGCGGACGGGAATCCTCCCGGGACGGTGACGCGCACGACGCCGCGCTTCTCCAAGGACTATCCGCCGACGCTGACCGCGCACGACATCGGAGTGAAGGACCTGCTGGACGCGTTTTATATGCAGGGTGGAACGCGCGAGGTGACTTTGTACGCCATCGCGATCGATCCGAAGCAGCCGATTTCGATGGATCTGTCGGAGACAGCGGCCAAAGCTACTGCGGAGGCTGAGCAGCGGATACTTGCAGAGCTAAAAGCGGCAACGTCCGGGGCCTGATTTTGACCTTCATTTTCGTATTGGCGCTCCCGGGGTTGCAAATCGGACCAATTCAGTCTATTATTCTTCTCATGCAAGGGATGACCTGTTGTCGCTGCTGTCAGCTGCTCGCGCGGCACCGGTGACCTGGGTCTGAACTTCCGAACGAAAGTCCACGGCTTCCCGATGCCCGCGATTGAGCCACAAGCTCTCGCGGGCATTTCATTGTTACCCCAAAAAGAAGGAAAAGATGACAGAAGTTGCCCCAAAAGAGACCAAAGCCCAGCGGATGGAGCGGCTGAAGCGCGAGAAAAATCCGTGGGAGGCATTTGACGAAGTTCGCGCGTTTGCGCGCGAGGGGCGCTCGAGTGTTGTGCCGGAGTGGGCTTCCGCTTACTTCAAATGGTGGGGCGTTTATACGCAGGGCGATGGCGTGGGCGCGACCGGCGGCAAGGGCGGCGAAGGCCTAGCCACCGAATGGTTCATGATGCGGATCGGGATTCCCAACGGGATTGTCTCCGCGAGCCAGCTGCGCAAAATCGGCGAGATCACGCGCAAAGACGCGCGCAACCTGGCGGACATTACCGTGCGCCAGAACATTCAGCTTCATTGGCTGACGATCGAGTCGCTGCCGGAGGTGGTGGACGCGCTGGACGCAATTGGGCTTTCGCCCAAGGGTGCGTGCGGCGACGTGGTGCGAAACGTGACGGGCTGTCCGCTGGCCGGCGTCGATGCCGACGAGCTGATCGACGCCTCGCCGATTGCGCGCGGAATCGCGCATGAGTTGACGGCCAACCCGGAATTCTACAATCTGCCGCGGAAGTTCAAGATCTGCGCCACCGGCTGTCCCTCGTGGTGCAGTTATCCGGAGATCAACGACATTGCGCTGACGGCGGCGGTGCGCGACGGCGAGGTGGGCTACTCGCTGCGCGTGGGTGGAGGACTTTCGAATGAACCGCACCTGGCAGTGAAGCTGGATGCGTTTGTGCGGCCGGATCAAGCGATTCGCGTGGCGCGTGGCGTGACGGAGATCTTCCGCGAGCAGCAGGGACTGCGCGAGAGCCGCGACAGAGCGCGTATGAAGTACCTGTTCATGCGCGAAGGTTGGACAGCGGAGCGTTTTCTCGACGAACTGCACGCAAAGATCGGGTTCAAGCTGGATCCGGCTGCGCCCGAGCAGGTACCCGACGATATTCTTCGCGACCACGTGGGTATCCATCCGCAGCGGCAGCCGGGACTGGCGTATGTAGGCGCATCGGTGCTGCGCGGCCGCCTTTCGGGCGAGCAATTGGAGGCGGCGGCGGAATTGGCGGAGCGATTCGGAAGCGGGGCACTGCGCCTGACGGTCTCGCAAAACCTGGTGATTATCGATGTGCCGTACGCGAAGACGGGCGAACTGGCACGGGAGCTGGGCCAGATTGGATTGCAGGTGGAAGGGTCGATGTTCTGGCGCGGGGCGGTGGCCTGCACAGGAACGGAGTTCTGCAAGCTGGCGATCTCAGAGACCAAGGGCTTTACGCGGTGGCTGGTTGACGAGATGGAAGAGCGGCTGCCGCAGTTCGATCAGCAGTTGAAGCTGCATGTGACCGGTTGCCCCAACGGTTGCGGCCAGCACTGGATTGCGGATATCGGCCTGGAGGGCAAGAAGATCAAGTACGAGGGCAGACTTACGGACGCTTTTTACTTCTGCCTGGGCGGAGCGGTGGGCCAGCATGCAGGAATCTCGCGGCCGGTGGGTTACCGATGCCCAGCGCCCCTGGTGCCGGAGGCGATCGAGCGGCTGCTGCGAGGGTATATGGCGGAGCGGAGCGGGCAAGAGGATCTACGCACATGGTTTGCGCGACACACGAACGAAGAATTACGCGCGCATCTGGCCGGTGAAGTTCTGGAGGCGGTGGAACGCGACCTTCCTGCGGGGCCGGTACCGCATGCGGTGGCCGAATAAGGCAGAGGGAGTAGGGAGTAGCCAATAGGGAGTAGGAAACGACGATGAGTTTGTTACCGATATTCCTGAAACTTGAAGGGCGGCGGGGCCTGCTGGTGGGCGCGGGAACTGTAGCTCTGGAAAAGATCGGGTCGCTGCTTAAGACGGGCCTGCGGCTGCGCGTAATTGCGCCTCAGGCAAGGGAAGAGGTTCGTGCGCTGGCGGCTGAGGGAAAGCTCGAGTGGGCGGAGCGGGAGTTTGAGCCCGCGGACCTGGACGACAACTTCATTGCGATCGCAGCGACCGATGTGCCCGAAGTGAACGCCCAAGTCTATCGCGAGGCGGTGGCGCGGGGGATTCCTTGCAACAGTGTAGACGACATTCCCCACTGCGACTTTTTCTTTGGCTCGGTGGTGAGCCGCGGGGATTTGCAGATCGCGATTTCGACTGCGGGCGAGAGCCCGGCGGTGGCACAGCGGGTCAGGCGCGAGATCGACGAACAACTTCCGCAGGATTTAGGACGGTGGCTTGCTCAATTGGGGGAGCTGCGGCGTGAGGTGCTGGCTACACATCCGCGCAGCGAAGAGCGAAGGGTACTGCTGCATGAGCTGGCGCAGAGACAGATTTGCGATTCGGCGCTGTGCGCGACGAAGCAGTTGGCGCGGACGGGCAGGGAAGCGCGGGCGGTGACAGGGAACGTCTATCTGGTTGGAGCCGGGCCGGGCGATCCGGAGTTGCTGACGGTGAAGGCGGTGCGGTTGATCGAGAGCGCGGACATGATTCTGCACGACGATCTGGTGCCGCAGGGGATTCTCGATCTGGCGAAACCAGGCGCCGATGTGGTGAACGTGGGCAAGCGCTGCGGCGCGAAGACCATTACGCAGGAAGAGATCAACGAGCAGATGATCGAACACGCGCGGGCTGGGCGCAGCGTGGTGCGCCTGAAGAGCGGCGATCCGCTGTTGTTTGGCCGAGCCAGCGAGGAGTTGGCAGCGCTGGCCGAGGCCGGCGTGCCGGTGGAGATTGTGCCGGGCGTGTCGGCAGCGTTTGCGGCAGCGGCCGCAATTGGCCGGTCGCTTACCGATCGCGATTGGGCTTCGCACGTGATTCTTTCCACGGGTCACCATGCGCAGTCGCACAATCGCGAGGCGCTGCCTGCCGTGGAAGCGGGCACACGCGTGGTCTATATGCCGGGCCGGGACCTGGCCTTGCTGTCCGCGGAATGGCTGGCGGAGGGTTTGCCGGCCGATCTTCCGTGTGCCGTGGTTTCGCGGGCGGCGCAGCCGGATCAGCAGGTGCTGCATACTACGCTTGGCGCGCTGGGCCAAGTTGAGCCTGCCGCAGCGCCCAGCCTCCTGATCGCCGGGTGGGCGGTGCGGGAACGCGTATCGGCGCGTGAACCGCGCGTGGACTCCGGAGTCTTCGCGGACTGATTCCAATTTCCAATCGGCTGAGGCGGGCGGCACAGTGGGCCGGCTGAGCCAGCCTCGACGGGCCTTCCACGAGAGCGAAACTGTTACCCTGAATTCATGAAATTCGGCGTGGTGGTTTTTCCGGGGTCGAATTGCGATCACGATACGTACAACGTGATTGCCGAAGTGGCGCGGCAGCCGGTGGTTTTCCTGTGGCATGACAGCGAGGACCTGCAGGGCGTGGATGCAGTGCTGATTCCGGGCGGATTTGCCTACGGCGACTACCTGAGGACGGGCGCGATCGCAAGGTTTTCGCCGGTAATGCAGGCGGTGAAGCGGTTTGCCGCGGGCGGCGGACCGGTGCTGGGGATCTGCAACGGGTTCCAGATTTTGACCGAGAGCGGATTGCTGCCGGGCGCGCTGATGCGAAACGCAGGGCTGAAATATATCTGCAAGCAGGTGCACCTGAGGGTGGAAACGACGAACAGCCCATTCACGAACCAGTTGAAGAAGGGGGCGGTGCTCAAAATTCCGATCGGGCACATGGAAGGAAACTACTTTTGTGAGCCGGAGGAGCTGAAGAAGCTGGAGAGCGAGGATCGGATTGCGTTCCGCTACGTGACGCCGGCAGGCGAGATTACGCAAGAGGCGAATCCCAACGGTTCGCTGAGCAACATAGCAGGGATCTTGAATGAAGGACGGAATGTGCTGGGCATGATGCCGCATCCGGACCGGTCGAGCGAGGCGCTGCTGGGGTCGGCGGATGGATGGGGGATCTTCGCGTCGATGCTTGAGAGACAGCCGCTAGCTTCTAGCTCCTAGCTACCAGCTTCGGCGTGCGGGAGCGTAGAGTCGAGGCAGAATCCGGGAGAATGTCGGAGATCTTTGGCAACAGGTGCGAAGATTTGTTCGCGGCCGGACTTGAAGCCCTATAAATAGATAGAGTCATGATCGATATTCACCATCATTTGATTTATGGAGTGGATGACGGGGCGCCGGACCTGCAGGCGTCGCTGGACATGGCGCGGACGGCAGCGGACGAGGGCGTGACGCACATTGTGTGCACGCCGCACGCGAGCCGAGAGCACTCTTTCGACAATCCCTTCATTGAGGAGCGATTCGCCGAACTGAAAGAACGGCTGCAGGGCGTTGTGGAGTTGAGCCTGGGCTGCGACTTCCACATGACGGCGGACAACGTGAGCGACGCGGTCAAGAATCCGCTGCGATACTCAATCGGCGGGAAGGGATATCTGCTGGTTGAGTTTTCGTGGCAGGATATTTCGCCGAGCATGAACGAAGCGCTGTTCCGGCTGCAGGCGGCGGGATACACGCTGATCGTCACGCATCCGGAGCGGTATCCGGCGGTGCTGCGGCAGCCGCACCTGCTGTGGGAATGGATGCGGAACGGATGCCTGGTACAGGTGACGAGCAGTTCGCTTTATGGGCGGTTCGGGAAGGCGGAAGAGGCGTTTGCCAACGAGCTGCTGGAGCGAAACTGGATTCACTTTCTGGCGACGGACGCGCATCATCCCGTGTGGCGGCCGGCGCACCTGAAGAGCGGATTCGAATATGTAGCCAGGCGAGTTGGCGAGGAGACGGCGATTCGGCTCTGCGAGACGAATCCGCGAGCGGCGGTGGAGGGCGCTCCGTGGCCCGAACAGCCGGAGGCAAAAGGATTGTGGGAGAACGTGCCGCTACGGTTTTCGGAGCGGGCGGCAGGGGAACGGTCGAAGGCCCGGTGGCCAGAAAAGGCTAAGGCGGATGCGGGTGGCGAAGGAGGAACGAGGGCAGGTCTCTGGAGCCGGCTGTTCGGGAAGTAAAAGCGGTGTTAGAAAAGCAACGGAGTTAGCGGGGTTGGCGGAGATTGCGGAGCTAGGAAGGCGGCGAGGGAGCAAGTTAGCAAGGGAGCGAAGCCAGTGGATTTAGCGGGATAGAGTCGCGCGTGGGCTCTGAGCCCGATCAGCTGAGGCCGAGGCCGCCATCGACGACGAGCGTTTGGCCGGTGATGAAGTGGGGGCCTGTGGCGAAGAAAAGGACGGCCTGAGCGACGTCCTGCGCATCGCCGTTGCGGCCCATGGGAGTCTTGGCGGCGAAGCGAGCCGCTTGCAATTCCGCTCTGCCGGGAACGGACTGATGAAGGGGCGGCGCGACCGCGGGATCGGGGGTCTCGTCGAGTGCGATCCATCCGGGAGCGACGCAATTGACACTGACATCGGGCGCGAAGGCCTTGGCCATGGCTTGAGTGAGCATGTGCAGAGCGGCCTTTGAGGCGCAGTAATGCGCGTGACCAGCCCATGCGTGGAGACCGCCCAGCGAACCCATGTTAACGATGCGGCCGCGGGCAGCGCGGAGATGAGGCAGGGCCTCGCGCGCAACGAGAAACGGGCCACGTGCGTTGGTTTCGAACGCTATGTCCCACTGCTCGAGAGAAAGGTTCTCGAGGGCTGCGGAGGCAAAGACAGCAGCGTTGTTGACGAGGACGTCGAGCCGGCCGAATCCCGCAATGACCTGAGCAACGGCGGCGCGGACGGAGGGTTCGGAGCGCACATCGCAGGGGACGGCGAGTGAGTTGCGGTTGAGGGCGGCGATGTCAGCGGCGGTTTGCGCAGCGTCCGATTGGGAGGCGCGGAAGGTGATGGCTACGTCGGCGCCAGCCTGCGCAAGAGTGAGCGCGATGGCGCGGCCCAGGCGACGCGCGCCTCCGGTGACGAGGACCGCTTTGCCGGCAAGGGGATCAGTGGGCATTCCAAGATCAGTTTAACGAGAGCGGAGTTAGCGGGGTTAGCGGAGCTAGAGCGTTGGGGCTCACTTGGGTGGGGGCTGGGATGGGCTCGGATTCGACGCAGGATCGGATTGGCCAGGTTTGCTGCCGGAGCTGGGCGGCGGGGAGTTCGGTGTGGAGCCGGAAGATTTTCCGGAGCCGGAGCTGTTGCCTGAACCTGAGCCGCTCCCTGATCCGGAGTCCGGGGTGGAGTTCTTGTAAACGGAGTATTGCTGGGCAGGCCTGTTCAGACGGATTTCCATAGCCATATTGAGCTTGTCGATCTTGTAGACCTGGCCATAGGTTTGGAAGCCGTCGGCAATGACTTGAAGAGTGACGGTGTCGCCGAGAGGGATCACGTCGATGGTGGCTTTGCCGTCCTCGCTGGTTTTGAGCTCGAGCGCTCCCTTATCCTTGTCGCCCTCGATGGGGTGAAAGATGACATGAGCGTCGGAAATAGGCTTGCCGTTGTAAGCGCGGACAACGGTGACACTAATCGTGGCGGAAGGCGGCGGGGCTTTGTATTTGCGGCCGTGGTGGGAGTCGTCGTCCTGGGCGCGGAGGGCGAGGGTGCCGGCGATGAGGGAAAAAGATGCGAGAGCGACGCAGAACGGACGAATTGAACGGCGAAACATGCTCCTTATTGTAAATGGAAGCGAGGATGGTCGCATCGGCGCTGGCGGTTTAGCGGCGCTAGCGGTGTTGGTGAAGCTAGGGGCTGAGCGGGCTGTGGATACGCGGGCTGAGGCCGGGGAAACAAAGGTCACTCGATCCGAGGATTGATGAGGGGGCCCTTGCCGGGAGCGGACTATACAAATGTGACACCAATATGAGTGAGAAACACTCAGGTTTTAACACATTTGGCCTTGACAGGCTCGTTCTGGTGGCCTATCTTTAGCAATTGGAAGGTGAGAGTGCTAGCAGCCGACTGGTGAGAGCGCTTACCGGGGTGGGTCAAGATCTTCGGCATTAGGTGCTTTGCAACCTTCTGAATCTTTTAATCTTACCAATCACCAAGAACCGCGTTCCGGGAGCAAACCGGTGCGCGACAAGGAGAAGCGAAGCGATGGCAGTAAAGGCAGCAACAACCACATTCACTCCGCTCCACGACCGGATTCTGGTCCGCAGAGTGGAAGAGGGCGAGACGGTTCGCGGCGGCATCATCATCCCCGACAGCGCAAAGGAAAAACCCCAGGAGGGAGAAGTCATCTCCGTGGGCAAGGGCAAGTCGAACGACGAAGGCAAAGTATTCCCGCTGGACGTGAAGGCGGGCGATCGCGTGCTGTTTGGCAAGTATTCGGGCACGGAGATCAAGATTGACGGCGAAGAATTTCTGATCATGCGCGAAGAAGAGGTTCTCGGCATTCTGAAGAAGTAGCAAGTTAGCCGCGCTTCGCGCGTGTTAGCGAGTTAGCAAGTCAGCGATTCGGCAAGTGAACGGAAGCAACGCTGCGGGGCCGAGCCTGACTATCCGAAATTGAGACAACTGACCAAGGAGAGTTTGAAGACATGGCAAAGCAAATCTTGTACGGTGAAGATTCCCGTCAGGCGATTCTGCGCGGCGTGAACACGCTGGCAGACGCTGTGAAGGCGACGCTCGGGCCCAAGGGCCGGAACGTTGTGATCGAGAAGAAGTTTGGCTCGCCCACCATCACTAAGGACGGCGTGACGGTGGCCAAAGAGATCGACCTGAAGGACCCGCTGGAGAACGTGGGCGCGCAACTGGTGCGTGAGGTTGCATCGAAGACCAGCGACGTGGCCGGCGACGGCACGACGACGGCGACGGTGCTGGCGCAATCGATCTTCCGCGAAGGCGTGAAGACGGTGGCGGCGGGTGCCAATCCGACGGCGCTGAAGCGCGGCATCGAGAAAGCGGTTACCGTGATCAACGGCACGCGCGACAAGGATGGCAAGTGGAACCAAGATGGCGCGTTGAGCAAGCTGTCGAAGCCGGTGAACGAGGGATCGGTGGCCCAGGTGGGCGCGATCTCGGCCAACGGTGATGAGGAGATCGGCGCGATTATTGCCGAAGCTGTGAAGGTGGTGGGCAAGGATGGCGTGATCACCATTGAAGAGTCGAAGACCATGCACACCGGTCTTGAGACTGTGGACGGTATGCAGTTCGACCGCGGCTACCTGAGCCCGTACTTCGTGACCGACGCAGAGCGACTGGAAGTAATTCTCGAGGATCCGTATGTCCTGATCTATGAGAAGAAGATCAGCGCGATGAAGGATCTGCTGCCGTTGCTGGAGCAGGTTGCGCGCGGCGGCAAGCCGCTGCTGATCATCGCCGAGGACGTTGAGGGCGAGGCTCTGGCAACGCTGGTGGTGAACAAGCTGCGCGGCACGCTGAACGTGGCGGCAGTGAAGGCTCCGGGATTTGGCGATCGCAGAAAAGCCATCCTGGGCGATATCGCGGTTCTGACCGGCGGCAAGGCCATCACCGAGGACCTGGGCATCAAGCTGGAAGGCGTGAAGCTCGAGGACCTGGGCAAGGCGAAGCGCATCACCATCGACAAGGACAACACCACAATCGTTGACGGCGCAGGCAAGGCCAGCGACATCGAAGGCCGCGTGAAGGAAATCCGGTCGCAGATTGAGAAGACCACCTCAGACTACGACAAGGAGAAGCTGCAGGAACGGCTGGCGAAGCTGGTGGGCGGCGTGGCCATCATCAAGGTGGGCGCGGCGACCGAGACCGAGCTGAAGGAGAAGAAGGCTCGCGTTGAAGATGCGCTGCACGCAACGCGCGCTGCTGTCGAAGAGGGAATCGTTCCGGGCGGCGGCGTGGCGCTGGTGCGCTGCATACCCGCGGTCCAGACGCTGATCGGCACACTCAGCGGCGACGAGAAGACCGGCGCGAAGATCGTGCTGAGGGCGCTTGAAGAGCCGCTGCGCCAGATCGTCGACAATGCCGGCGAGGAGGGCGCGGTGGTGGTGGCCAAGGTGCTCGAAGGCAAGGACAAGGAAAAGGACCCGTTCAACCCGCACTACGGCTACAACGCGCTGACGGGGAAGTTCGAGGACCTGGTGAAGGCCGGCGTCATCGATCCCACGAAGGTGACGCGGACAGCGCTGCAGAATGCGGCCTCGATCGCGGCACTGCTGCTGACCACCGAAGCATTGGTGGTCGAGCTGCCCGAGCCTAAGAGTGCGGCACCGGCCGGTCATGGCGGCGGCGGCATGGACGGAATGTACTAACCACCCTGCGACGAAGACCTGTAGGCTCACCCCAACGAGCCCAGACCGCTCGTTGGGGGCCCCAGATTCGCCGGGGATTCCGGGTGGACTGGACGTCTGGGCATACGCGCCTTCGGCGCAAGAACAAAGACAAAAGGCCTCCAGCGCGAGCTGGGGGCCTTTTTTTACGCACGCAAAATCAATTGGTACGGCGCGCTTGTGGAAATGCCGCCAAACGGCCGCAAAAGGTGGGCCGGGTCCATCGAATTGTTCCGTACTACATCACCACAGCGGGCGCACTCGCGGTGGCAATTCCCGCATCGTTGACGGTGGGTTGCGGGCGCAGAGAACGCAACCAACCAGCGGAAAGCCATGCGCGAGGAATCACGAATTCCGACCAGCCGCAATCCAGGCACACCCGAATGTCAGGAGAAGGCGTCATCGGGGGGTGACTCAAGGTGCGTGGACTGTTGCGATATAGCCGGACTTCTGCCGGTACGACGGATAGAGCGGCAGATTGGCACTTCGGGCAGATCATTTGCACACCTCAGGAGGTCCGAAAAGACCGGAACTCCCCAAAAACGAATTGAGGGAGTGATTCAACATAACGGAATAACGGCCGCGATTTCAACAGAATCAATCTAAAAGGTGCACGAAAGTAACATTCGAGTTTGTTACGTGAAAATGCGATTTGACCATATGAACTGATATTTGAGGGTCATTTGGGCCGGGAAGTGGCTTGGGTTGGGCAATTTGGGAGCCGAGGGGGGGGGACGGATTTTCGAGATCTCCTGCCTTGAAAGTGCGATGCCAGCTGGGCGTAAGGGGAATTGACGGAGTCGAGGGAACGAGATCCAAATCTCTGCGGAGAAACGGCGGTGAAAACTACTGCCGAATGCGCCGCCTTAACGTGACGAGGAGATCTGGCGTAGCGCAAAGAGGCGCAAAGAAAAACGCGGCGGCCGAAGCCGCCGCGTTGTTGTTGTCCGTGTCGGGCTAGAAATTCAGCCGGGCCGCGATTTCGATTTGACGCGGCGTGAAGAGGAAGCCGCTGTTATTCGAACTGGTGGGTATCAGGTAAGTGTTGTTCGAGGGATTCGCGGTGCCCTGTCCCTGATAGGTTGCCGTTGTTCCTGACAATTTGTAGGCGGTCGTTCCGAGTCCGTCGATGTTCTGGTGATTGGCAATGTTGAAGAAGTTCGCCATCAGCTCAAGGCTGCGGGCACCTTCAAAAGTGATTGCCTTCTCCAGGCGAACGTCATCCACGATGTGCCGCGGATAGCGCCCTGTCTCCGATCCGATCTGGGGAATCATGGTAGAGCCCGAGCCGCCGTTCCAGTCGCTGAGAATGCCGGCGCTGAAGAATCCGCTGACGCCGACGGTATAGGGCAAGCCGTTGGACATTTGGAAGCTGTCGTTGAGGCTCCAGTCGTTGACAATCCACTTGAAGGGACTTGTGGAGGGCATGTTCGGGAAGTTGTAGAGGGCGTAGGCGACAAAGCGGTTAGGAGTGTTCCACGGGGAGTCGCCGTAATTGAGGCGCGGGTTCTTGTACGGATCGTACCAGTCGTTCACGGCGGTGCTTGTGGTGTTGGCATTCTGTCCAAAGTCCAGAGAGTGGGACCAGGTATAGTTCGCGTCGAAAGTAATGCTCTTGAGCGAACGGTTGAGGACTTCAGCCACCAACGCGTTGTAGTTCGAGTTGATGTTGCTGATCATCTCGGTAATATCCTGGAAGTTAGTCGCAACGGAGCCGAAGAGGGCCGTATTGCCGTAGCCCGTGAATTGAGGAACCTGGAGGACCGTTCCATTGGGCCCGAGAGGTCCCTTTCCTGATGCGTCGGAGACGGTAACGTTAATGGTTGTTTGAGTTGGGTTCAGGTTGACATCAAGGAAGTTGGGCAACTCGCGTCCCAGCCCTCCGAGGTAGCTGAGTGCGAAGAAGGTTCCGCGGCCGAATGCCTGCTGCAGCTCGAGGTCGTACTCCTGGACCTCGGGATCGCGCAGATTGGAAGCCAGGTAGTTGGAAGTTGGCGTGGCTCCGGCAGCGGCAGCGCCGGTTACGATGTTGGGCAGCGTTGGGGCGCCGGCGGTGGTGACTTTGTAGGTTGGGCTGAATTGGCTATTGGGACTGCCGGTGCCAAAGCGAATGCTGAGCAGCTCGCCGTTGTTAATGCGGCCGTAATAGATGCCATAGCCGCCGCGGAGAATCGTATTGCCGGCGCCGTCGAGGTTATAGGAGAACCCGATGCGCGGCCCGAAATTCAACCAATCGCTGGGATTGTTTGCCAATTGGGGAAACGGAACGAAGGTGCCGGTTGCGCTGATCAGATTGGGAGACGCGGCTGGAAGGGCCTCGTAGTCCCAGCGCAGGCCCAGCTCCAAGGTAAGACGCGGAGTGATTTTCCAGTTATCCTGCCCGAATACTCCGGAGTCCAGGGTGCCATCTGCGTAGACATGTGGTCCAAATGTTTGCGCAAACGTGGAGTAACAGGGATAAGTTCCAACGGCGCTGACGGCGGGTTTGGTTGACGTTGGCGGCGTACCATTTCTAAGGTTGCTGTTGCTGCAGCCGCCGGTTGTTCCAGCGGCTACATCCATCTCATCGTTGATGAAATTGCCGACATAGCTGTAGGTGTAATAGCCGTTGCCATCAAGACCATAGGTATTGTTGAAATCATAGTTGTGCAGTTCGTCGACACCAAATTTGAAGCTATGATTGCCCTTGTTCCAGTAGAGGACGTCGCCAACTTGCCATTTAAACTCAGCGGGATTGGCCGGGCGGTAGGAATAGTACGGCGAGCCCATATTCATGCCCTCAGACGTGTCCATGGCAATCTCTGGAATGCTTTGATTGGCGGCGATGCCATTGCCCTCGAGGTAGTTCTTGGTGTAGCTGGTGAGGGGCTGCTGAGTTTCGTCGAGAAGCTCACGGCTATATTGATAGAGGACCTCGTTGCTCATGCTCGGAGTGATAAGGCTGGTGAGTTTCGCAACGCCATAGTCGAGCTTGACGAAATCATTGCCCCAGGTATCGCGGGCGTAGTCATTGGTGGTCGAAGTCTGGACGTCGCCAGGCGCGTCCCAGCGCAGGCGGTGGGCGAGCACGCTCACATGCTCTTTATCGTTAACCTGCCAATCGAGTTTGGGAGTATTGATCTCCTGAAATCCGGTACGCGGTACGGTTCCGAGGTCGTCGTTCATGTTGGCGATCCAGGTATCGTAGGCGTTGACGCCTTGATCATATGCGGTGGTGGCGCCGTTGGTGAAGCCTTGGCGCGCGGCCAAGGTGCAGGCGTCGGCGTCGATGGCGTTGGTGTCCCCAGTCCAATAGCCTGCGGCCAGATTGCAGCCGGAGATCGCAGTGGCGCTACCCCCGGCTAAGGCCGAAGACGGGTTGGGCAAGGAATAGAACGCGGTCGGGCTAGCGGGAATCGCAGCACCGGGGAATACGTGCGTGTGCTGATCGTAGGTGTAGATCCAGAAGAGCTTGTCCTTGATCAGCGGCCCGCCTACGGTGAAACCGTAGATTTTGCGCAGGTCCTCGGGCTTGATGTGCTGAGAAACATAGGTATTGGTTGAGGTGTTCAGGAACGATTCCTTGGCGTAATCGTTATATGCATTCCAATTGCTTTCGCGGTCCCAGAAATAGGCCTGGCCATGAATCTGGTTGGTGCCGCTCTTGGTGACAGAAGTGATGACGCCGCCGGCGGCGCGGCCGTACTCCGCGGAATAGACGCCGGTGTTGACCGCGAACTCACGGACGGCGCTTCCCGAGGTAGAGTATGCCTCACGGGTGCGGCCGCGCTCCTCGGAATAAAATGCGTCGTTGTCATCGGCGCCATCGATTTCAACATTGTTGAGGACCGTGCTGATGCCGCGAATGCTCACAAGTCCAAACCCGCTGGTGTCAGCAACGACGCCGGGAGTGCTCATGGCAAGGGACGACCAGCGGCGGTTGTTGATGGGGACGCCCTGAATCGCTTTTGTGCTCAGAGTATCGGTGAAGTCGGGCGATTCCAGGTTCATCACCGGAGCCTGCTCGGTGACCACGACTTCAGTCGATGCCGAAGCGATAGCGAGATGCGGCTGAAGGGATGTCACCTGGCCGACCACCACGAGGACATCGTCAGCGCGATACTTGGCGAAGTTGGGCGAAGCGATCGCGACGGTGTATTTACCCGGCTCGAGCAGAGGAGCTTTGAAATAGCCGCTGCTATCGGCAACCAGGTTCAAGGAGAATCCGGTGGCAACGTTCTGGATATGAATCGCGGCGCTTGGCACAACTGCGCCCGAAGCATCCTCCACAGTGCCGGCAATCGAACCCTGGGTTGTAGACTGCGCGTTCAGTGATATGGAGCTGACGCACGCAGCGAGGATGAGAAGCGCCAGGTATCGAACACCAAGGCGAAGTCTATTGAATGTCATATAACTGCCCTCCGAAAGTAGTCGTTTGCGTTTGACCCGATTACGCGTGAATGATGGCGTCGTCGCCAGCGCCCAAAATGGGCGCTTTGGTCAACGCGCAGGAACCGGGGAAGTGTTGGTGCTCTTGCAAGACTGCCTGAAACCTATAAAAAAAGTCGAGCATTTCCGATCCGAAAATCAAGCCAAAACAATCGAGCTTAGGAGTGATCTTACAAACTCTCAATGAATCCCCGGTGAAAAAGCGCAACGAAATTGTGCGATCAGGAAGCCGTGGGCTGCGTACCAGACGCGCCAAAAATACAGCGTGCAATCGGATGGAGGAGATCATGTATCCGATCAGCCGGCTTCATCATGTCAACCGTCATGCCCTCACACAAAAGCGATTCAAGTCGGGCAGCATACAGGATGCGGATTGGAAAAATACCGGCTGGCTGCAGCGGGGAGGCGTCTCAGAATTAGCGATGCGCCGCTGTGCCGCAGTCAACGCGTGAATAAAACCAAATGGAACTTCAGCCGTGCCCCAAACATGGGCTGAAGAATCCCCTCAAAGGATGGCATTGGGGGGTACTGCAATCTCTCAGGAGAGGTCATTGTAGGACAGAGGCGACCATTTTTCCAAGGGGGTAGGGCAAAAAAACTCCCGGAATCCGAGAAAATCGGGGGCGCGCCAGTCAACCTGTGGAAAATGAGCCGGATATTGGAAGGCCGATCGGAAAGGGTCAACGAAGTGCGGTCGCGATGGAGGGCGGAGAGCGCAAGAAATAACGGGACCCCGAGAGGTCCCGTTTTCCGTGTGGCAGCGCCAACCGGGCCCATGACAGGGGAAGCGAAATCCTCTCAGTGACCGCTGCCCGGGCCCCAGCGAATGCGCAGGCCAGTGCGAAGCGTGAACGGCAGGCTGGGATAGCCGATGGGCGCGATGTGCTGAATGTCGAGAAGATTCTCGGCTTGCGCGTAGGCGTCGAGCCAATTCAGCAACTGGTAGCTGCCGCCCAGATCGAGTTTGGCGAAACCGTAGTCGAGATTGCGATTGGGCAGAAGCAGGCTGTTGCCATAGGAGGCGTCTTCGTCCTCGAGGTAGGTTGAGTCGTCGCTGCGGCTGGCGAAAGCCGCGGCGAAAACGCCGGTGATTTTCTTTGCAGCGTAGGTGGCCGTGAAGAAACCGGTGTGAGGCGCGCGACGGAAGGGGCGAGCGCCTTCGAGCGGCGAATAGGGGCCAATCTGAATGCCGTTGGAAATGTTCTGCCAGGTGGGAATGGGGCCCAGCAGCAGTTCGTCATCGTTGGTGAATGAGCGCTGGACCACGGCGTCGAGATAGGTGTAGCCGCCGCGGAGAAACAGATTGGCGCCAATCCCGGATTCGACGGAGGTTTCAATGCCCTGCGCGCGGAAGGCCTCGGAGTTGATGGTCAGCTCGAAGGCATCGTCGTTTTGGAGCGTGGTTTTAAGCGCGGTCTGCTGGGCCGGCGTGAGGTTAGGCAGGAGCTCGGGGATCAGGTTGAGGCCGACGTATTCGATCTGCCTGCCAAACTCGTTGTGGAAGTAGCTGGACCGGAAGATGACGTGCTGGGAGAGAAAGGACTGCTCGACGCCGCCCTCGTAGGTGCGATTTTCGGGCGCTCCAATCCGATTAATGTGCAATTCCTGAATGGTCGATTGTGCTTGATTCTTGACCAGGAAAGCGTAAAGCGACTCGTCCTGCTCGGGGAGCGTTGGCTCGCGATCGGACTCGCCGAAGTTAAACAGCAAACGCGTGCCGCTGAAGACGCCGCTGTGCGGACGAAGCACATAATAGGATGCTCCGGCGCGCGGCTCGGTCTGGACACCGAAGAGCGAATAGTGCTCGAGGCTGCCACCGAGTGAGTAGAAGAAACGATTCTTGAAGTCGCCATGGACGGCCGCGAGATAGTCGTAATTGGATCGCTCAACGGGCGGGTAGAACGGGCTGTTCGGCTCTGCGCCGCGTTCGTCTTCGTACTGGAATCCGATGAGGCCAACCAAATGTGGAGTGATGGTGATGTCGCCGCGGTAAACCAGCGCATCGCGATTGGAAACAAGCTGCGATTCGTTGGGGTAGGTCTCACCGTTCGCCTGACTGTAATCGAGCAGCGCCGGGCCGGTCGCGCTGTATCCGTTTGCGCCCTGGATGGTGACCGGAAGACCAAAGTAATTACCGCCGCTGTAGGTGACCGGGCCGGTGCATGAATCCGCGGGGATGCAGATGCCCTCCGGAGCCCAATCATGATATTGCTCGCGTTTGCGGGTGAGGCCGTAGCGAACGCTGTTGTGGAGGCTTGCGGTGGTCTGATTGTCGATGGAGGCGCTGAGAAAAATGTCCTGGTCCTTCTCAGTGGCGTCGTCGGCGACGTGAAAGAAGTCCCATGCGTTGGGCACGCCGGTGGCGGAGACGCCGAAGTGAGCGGTGGCACGAAGCTGCGTGGTTCCGTTGAGAGCCCAGCCAAGATTGGCAGCCGCCGCAGCGACGTGGAATTCATCATTCGGCAGGTCGTTGGCGGTTTGCAGCCAACTGTAGGCGCCGAGGTAGTCGAGCTTCTTGTGCGCGCCGGCAATTTCAAGCTGTTCGCGCGATGTATCGAGGTTGCCTGCGCTGCCCTGGAAGAGCAGGGAAGGAAAGCCGGTGGTGCCGTGCGGGGTGGTGAGACTAACGACGCCGGACTCAGCACCGGCGCCGAACAGATTCGAATCGGGGCCGCGATAAACTTCCGCGCTTTCGATGGCGGTTGTGGAGAGCGCGCCAAAATTAAACTGATTGCCAAGGTCCCCCGCGTCGACACCATCGAGGAGCACTTTATTGTCGTCGGAGTCGCCGCCGCGAACGAAGAGCGACGCTTGCGCGCCGAGCTGGCCGGTCTGAACGACGAAAGTGCCGGGCATAAGACGCAGAGAGCTGACGAGATCGTCGCGGAGGGCGAGATCGAGCGGGCCGAGCACGGTGGTAGCGGCGCTGGTTTGCGACTGCGGAGTGGGCGTGCCGGTGGCGGTGACCACAATCGATTCGCGCACCCATTCCGGCTCAAGCACGACGTCGCGCTCAATCGAGTCAAGCTGGCCGGCGTAGAAGTCCGGCGTTTGCAGTTGGCGGAAGGATTTGGCAGAGACGACGAGAAAGAAGCGGCCCGTAGCGCCAGTGAGGATCTGGAAGCTGCCATCGGCTGTCGAAACTGCCGAGGCGATGACTTGACCGTTGCTGACGAGAGAGATGGCGGCACCGGTGACTTTGGCGCCGGTGGCATCGGTGATGACACCGCGAATGGAAGCTGCGGGACAGGCGGCAGCGCAGAACACGAGCAATGCGGCGGTGAGCGCGCGAGACGAGGCCCGCAAAAAAGATCTGTACAAGGCTCTACACAGGGCGCGGGCGAAATTTGCGCGCAGAGAAATGGAATTCGGCATGTGAGCTCCTTCGTTCCCCTCGGAACGTGAAAGCGGTTGGGTACGCCGAGGACCGGTCTCCTGACTTGCGCTGGATTCAGCTGCCTTCCCAAAGCCGAACCGATATGGATTCGACTGCAGTGGCTTCAAGTGGATTCCACGGAGTAGCGGAAGCACCGGGCTGAAACCCTGTTTGTACCAATGCCTCGAAATACGACGGCAAGGGAAACAGGTGCGCTCACAGTTGCGGGGCAGTGGCGGACTTTCACCGCCTTCCCGAGCATCCTGACGATCGCGATGATGAGTGGGGCCGCAGCGCGTGCGTGCTGCAGCAGTGATGTCATGGAAACGACTTCCATGACATCAACTTTTATAGCGGGTTTGGGGAGGGAAGTCAAAAGAGTTTTCAGGGCAGGAGGAAGGAGCGGGATGGAATGCGGGGGCCGGGGAAAGGATGGTGACCCCGGGCTGATTCGAACAGCCGACACGCAGTTTAGGAAACTGCTGCTCTATCCATCTGAGCTACGGGGCCACTTTTATAATCAACGTGTTACAGCAAAACTGAAAACTGATCGGGTCACTTTCGGTCACAGCGTGATGCACTGCCTTCATTCCCACGGAGATCGAGAAAGCGGCATGGAATGAAGTTGATGAAGTCACGCTACCAAAATGGTAGCATCGCCAAGATTCCACGCGCGCACGGCTACGCATGGCGAGTCAGGTTCTCGGAATGGGAAGGTGGGAAGCGCAAGCAGAAGTCGATCACCTTTGACGCTGCGAAATACCCCAACGAGTCCGATGTGCGCAAAGCCATCCAGTTCACTGTGGTTCAGCAGAACCGCGAATCCGAGCGATCCAAAGTAGAGGCTACGTTCGACGTCATCACCGAACTTTACAGGAAGGGACACCTTCCTGAACTCGAACACTCCACTCAGCAGACCAGTCGCTATTTGCTCAGGAATTACATCGAGCCGAAGTTCACCCGCGTGCCCCTTCGCAAGGTCACCCCGCTGGCTGTGGCCGACTGGTTTAAGGAACTGACTCTGGCGCCGACGACGAAGTCCTCGATCCGGTCTGTGATGAGCCAATGCTTCGAACTGGCCGCACTGCACGAATACATGCCCGCCTTCGAGCGCAACCCGATGTCGCTGGTCAGAATCAAGGGAACCACGAGGCGCTAGAAGAAGATCACGCAGGTCAGCATCGACGGGTTCAGGAAACTGATTCAGGCGCTGCCGGAGCCAATCAACATCATGACGCTGGTGGCGGGATTCCTCGGACTGCGCGTCAGCGAACTTGTGGCGCTGAAGTGGGAAGACATCGACTGGAAGGAAAAACAGATCACAATCCAGCGGAAGTTCACGCACAGTCGCCTGGGCCCGGCCAAGACAATAGCGTCGGAGGCGGGACTGCCACTGGACGCTGGCTTGTTGAGTATCCTGGAGAACTGGAGATCGAAGGTCCCGGAGAGCGAATGGATGTTCCCCTCGTCACGCTCTGGCGGTCCGCGGAGCGCATCGATGCTGCTCAACGATTACCTCAAGCCCGCGGCCGAGAAGCTCGGCCTGGGCAACGTGGGATGGCATGCGCTGCGCCACGCGTGCCGGTCGTGGTTGGGCGGCGCCGGCGTCTCGGCCAGCACTCAGAAGGATCTGCTTCGTCATTCCGATATTGGCATGACGATGCGCTATGGATTTACTCCCAATGCTGACATGCGCAAGGCGCACAACAAGGTTGCCAAACAGTTGGACCCGAAGAGCCTGCTCCAGAAATAATCCAGATATTCGAAAGGCGGTGGGGTTGAACCCACCGCCTTTGTTATTTGTGCCGTTCGAGTCAGGCTGCCTTGTCCTGGTCCTCCATCCAGGCTTCCAACGCCTTGCGGCTGAAACGCCAAAGGCTTCCAAGCCGCTTATGTGGAATTGACCTGCCCCCATTTTCCGCACGGTGATCTTACAACTTAGCCCGCCGCCGCAGCAGCTGTGGGAAAGTTGGAAACGCCATCGGCGTTTTCAAAGTGGGCGGAGCCCACGTCTTTTCCATAGCTCATGTCCCGGGCGAATTCCGCGGGCGTCCGATAGTTCAAGCTGCTGTGAGGCCGTTGTTCATTGTAGTCGTGGCGCCAGAATGCGATCTTCTGCCTGGCGTCAAACAGATTCTGAAACCAACTTACTCGTAAGCACTCTTCGCGCAGCCGCCCATGGAAGCTTTCCACATGTGCGTTCTGCGTGGGCTTGCCGGGCTGGATATGGACTAGCTCGATCTTCCGCTCGATACACCAGGCCAGGAAATGACGACTGGTCAGTTCAGGGCCGTTGTCGCAGCGGATCGACCTCGGTTCTCCGCGTTGCTCGATGATTTCGTCCAGCACGCGTGTCACGCGCCGGCTGGCGAAGCTGGTATCAACCTCCAGCGCGAGGCACTCGCGCGTAAAAGCATCGACCACACTCAACACACGGATCGCTCGGCCTGCTGCGATCGCATCGTGCACAAAATCCAGTGCCCACTCCTGGTTGGCGGCTGTGTACCGGCGCAAGGGAGCGCTCTGTCTGGCACAGTGCTTCCGCTTCTTCCGCCGCAGAGCCAGTCCTGCCTCGCGATACACGCGATGGACTCGCTTATGGTTTACCACTTCTCCGCTCCGGCGCAGCAGCACTTGCAATCGCCGATATCCGAACCGAGGCTTCTCTCTGGCCAACTCCACCAAACGAGCCCGCAGCTCATCATCTGAGCTTCGTGCCTGGTAGCGGACGCTCGACACTGCTACCATCAGAAGCCCGCACGCTCGCCGCTGGCTGAAGGCGTACTGTTGTTCGACATGCTCGACAGCTGCCTTCATGGCTACGAGCTCCATCCGTTTTTTCGGATCACCGACTGCAGCGCTTCCTTGTCCAGACTCAGATCCGCCACCAATTTCCGCAGCCGGGTATTTTCATCGCGAAGCTGCTTGGCTTCCTGAGCCTCGCTCACATCCATCCCGCCATACTTCGCCTTCCAGGCATAGATGGTGTGCTTCGAGACCCCGTTCTCTCGCGCTACGTCCTCGACCTTCCGGCCTGCCTCTACCTGCTTCAGCGCAGTGATCATCTGCGCCTCCGTGTGCCTACTTTTCGACATAAATCCGCCCTCTCCAAATACGATTTCATACTCGGTTCTGTGCGGATTTTGGGCGGCAGCTCAATACCTCTGGGGACGAATCCTGCTCGATGTAACGGCTTCCGGTTTTGAAGTCGTCGAGCTTGCTGCGGGTGTTACTCGCAAGGAGATTGAACAGCGAACCGGAGCGTCCCTGCGCTTCAGCGACGCCGCGGCTTAGCGCGCGATCCCTTCCCCCAAACCGGCCTCCGCTTTTTAAGAAACGCAGCGATTCCTTCGCGAAAGTCCGCCGTCTCCCGAGCGAGAGCATTGGCCTCGAGAGCTTGAGCAACCGCTGAATCGAGCCGCGCTCTGTTCTGCTGCACCATGAGCAGCTTTGTCGCTTTCAGCGATTGGGGGCTATTTGCAATCAGCACATCCGCCAGCGCGTGCACGCGCTGCGTGAGCTCTTCCGGCGCGACGATCTCGTTGACCATGCCGAGGCGATATGCTTCTTCGGCGTCGAAGAGCCGGCCGGTCAAGAGCAGATCGCGGCTCTGTTTGTCCCCAATCTGAAGGGCCAGAAAAGCCGACACCAGCGCCGGCACAAAGCCAATGCGGACTTCGGTGAATCCGAACTTCGCTTCGCGGGTGGCAAGAGTAAAGTCGCAGAGGAAGGCCAAGCCGGCTCCGCCGGCGATTGCCGAGCCATGCACTGCGGCAACGGTTGGGACGGGCAACTCGTATAAAGAGATGAAGAGCCGGGCAATCCGCTCAGCATCCACTCGGTGATCGGCCGCACTCTTTTCTTGCGTCGAATGCAGCGCCGATAAATCCAGCCCCGAACAGAACGCCTCGCCTGCCCCAGTCAACACCAGCACGCGGCAACCGCTCAAAGCAGCTTCATCCAGTGCGGAAGTCAACTCCGTCTGCATCTCGGGCGTCATCGCGTTGCGCCGTTCGGGACGATTGAGCGTAATCGTCCTGATCGATGCGCTCTCCTCAACCAGAATCGTCTTGTAGCTCAATTGATCCTCCGTCACCGCAGCCCGTCCGCGCACTCGGCTTGCAAAACCCACTTGCTCTTACATCGAAGTCGCATCGCTCGTAGCGATCTGCTCGCTGGCGCAGATCAAGCCGTCGAGAGGGCCCAGCTTCGGAAGCGCCGCGCCGCACTCCGTCAACACTTCGATCAATGTTTCGGTGGGAAGGTTCCCCACAAGAGCATCCTGTGCGAACGGGCATCCGCCGAGCCCGCCGATGGCCGCGTCAAACCTCCTGCAACCGGCATGGTAGGCCGCGCGAACATGACCGGCCGCCTGGTCCCGCCGTACGTGGAGATGTACGCCTATTTCAATCCCACCATACTTCTCCAGCACCGCTGCCACCGTATCTGCAATTTGCCCCGGCGCCGCCAATCCCACCGTATCGGCAAGCGAGATCTGCTTCACCCCTGCGTCGATTAGCAAAGAGCAAGCATCCGAAACCATCCCGATGCTCAAAGGGTCGCCATAAGGGTTTCCGAAGGCCATCGAGAGGTAGGCCACTACATTCAGGCCAGCCTCGCCGGCCAGCGCGACGATCTTTTGCAGAGCAGCCAGCGATTCCTCCGGCGTCTGATGCTGATTGCGGCGGAGAAATTCCGAAGAGGTGGAATGAGGAAATCCTAGCGTATGCACCGCGCCGGTGCGGACCGCTCTTTCCGCGCCCTTTGCGTTCACAACGACGCCGATGATTTCAGCGGCGTTCTGAGGCCCCAGCAGCTCGAGCACCCGCTCCGAATCGGCCATTTGCGGTACCGCCGCGGGCGAAACAAAACTCACAGCATCGATATGCGTGAATCCCGCGTCCATCAGACTACGCAGGTAAGCAGCCTTGGTTTGAGGCGCAATCTGCACGGGTAGCCCTTGCCAGGCATCGCGCGGGCACTCCACGATTTTGACCGCTTCACTCATTTCTCATATCGTTCTGGCGGCCGATTCCCTCTCAGCACTCCCGCTTCCACCCCAATTACTCATCCGCGCGATGGGTAGACCTTGAGGATTTCCCTGGCAATCACCATACGCTGAATCTCGCTGGTACCCTCGCCGATGGTGCACAGCTTTACATCGCGGTAAAACTTCTCCACCGGATAGTCTTTGATGAATCCGTAGCCGCCGAATAGTTGCACAGCCTCGTCGCAGATCCGCACTGCCACTTCACTTGCGAACAGCTTGGCCATCGACAACTCGCGCGTTACCTTGCGGCCGGCGTCCCTGAGCACTGCCGCGCGCTGCGTAAGCAGCCGCGCCGCATCCAGTTCCGTCGCCATGTCCGCGAGCTTCCACTGAATGCCTTGGAACTCGGCAATCGCTTTTCCGAACTGGCGGCGCTCTTTCACGTACTTCAACGCCGCATCCAGCGCGCCTCGAGCGATGCCGAGCGCCAAGGCCGCAATCGAGATTCTACCGCCGTCAAGCACGCGCATCGCGTCAATGAATCCCTCGCCTTCCTTACCAAGCAGGTTCTCCTCGGGAATCTCGCAATCCTCGAAGATCAGCTCGCTGGTATCGCTGGCCCGCAGCCCAAGCTTGTTTTCCTTCTTGCCGGGCCGGAAACCCTTCGTTCCCTTTTCCACCACAAAGGCCGACAACCCATGTGTATTTTTGCTTTTGTCGGTCACAGCGATCACGACCGCGAGATCGGCATAGCGGCCGTTGGTGATGAATGTTTTGTTGCCGTTCAACACGTAGCGGTCGCCGTGCTTCACCGCTATGGTGCGCGCGTTGCTGGCATCGGAGCCGGAGCCTGGTTCAGTGAGTGCCCACGCTCCCAGCCACTCGCCGCTCGCCAGCCGCGGAACATATTTTCTCTTCTGCGCCTCGTTACCGGCCAGAAAAATATGATTTGTCCCCAGCGAGTTGTGTGCCGCGACAGTGAGTCCGAGCGACCCATCGACGGCCGAGAGTTCTTCGATGGCGAGCACGTAGTCCACATAGCCCAGCCCTGCGCCGCCGTATTCTGCGGGAATAATCACGCCGAGCAGCCCCATGGCGCCGAGCTTCTTCACCACATCCATGGGAAATTCGCTGGTCTCGTCCCACGCCGCTACGTGGGGCGCGATTTCTCGCGCGGCAAATTCGCGTATCTCGCGGCGCAGATGCTCCTGCTGTTCCGTTAGAACAAACGGACTCAATGAATTGACCGTCTCCAGCTCAAGTTGCATGGTCAGCCTCCTTCGCGGGGATTCCGAATGCCCAGCCCTCTTGCTTCACGGTTTGATGCCGTTGCGTTCCGCGCGAGTCGCGCGGCAAAGTGCGAAAAATCTCCTCAGGTTTGCAGGACTCCAGGATTGAACCGGGGAAGATCGGGATTCAGCGCGCAGGCCTCCAGTGCCTGGATCAGCACATTTCTGGTTTGGGCGGGATCGATGATCGCATCGATCCAAAGCCGCGCTGCGCCATATCGCGGATCGGCCTGCGCGTCGTATGTGGCGTGAATCTCGTCGTAGAGCGCGATCTTCTCCGCCTCCGTCAGTTTCTTGCCGTCGCGCTCCATCTGCCGGGCCCGCACCTCAGCCAGAGTCGCCGCAGCCGAGGCTCCGCTCATCACGGCATAACGCGCCGTGGGCCACGCAAACAGGAATCGCGGATCGTACGCCTTGCCGCACATCGCATAATGCCCGGCGCCAAAGCTCCCGCCAAGAATCACGGCAATTTTCGGCACTACACTTGTGCTCACCGCCGAAACCATCTTCGCCCCGGCACGAATGATTCCCGACCACTCAGCCTCCTTGCCCACCATGAATCCGTTCACGTCGTGAAGGAAGACCAGCGGCACCAGGTTCTGATTGCAATCCATAATGAAGCGCGCGGCCTTCTGTGCACCCTCGGTATAGATGACGCCGCCGACCTCCATCTGCGTCATCCCTGCCGCAGGCCCCATGGAGACCGTCTGGTTTTGGTTGATTTTCTGGTTGGCCACCATTCCCACGGCGCGGCCGCCAATCCACGCGTATCCGCACAACACCGTGCGCCCAAACGCTGCCTTGTATTCATCGAACTCGCTGCGGTCCACAATGCGCGCAATCACCTCGCGCATATCGTATACATTGCTTGACCCTGGCTCCGGGTTCAGCAATCCATACACATCCTCGGCAGCAAACCTTGGAGCATCCTGCACCGCGTCGAACTCACGGCGCCGGAAGGCCTCTGTGTCGGGAGCGGTCCCCTTGCGTTCGCCCATCTTCGCCACCAGCGACCGCAGGCGCGCCAGGCAAAGATGATCGTTCGGCTCCTTGAAGTCAACGGTCCCTGAAATCGCCGCGTGCATCGCCGCCCCGCCCAGTTCCTCCGGGTCTGTCTTCTGCCCGATCGCCGCTTGCACCAGGGACGGCCCGGCAAGAAACAACCCCGACCCCTCGGTCATCAGCACTGTATCCGTCATTACCGGCAGGTACGCTCCACCCGCCACGCACATGCCCATGATGGCGGTGATCTGCGGGATTCCCAGCGAGCTCATCACCGCGTTGTTGCGGAAGATGCGCCCGAAATCGTCGGTATCCGGGAACACATCCTCCTGCAACGGCAAAAACACGCCCGACGAATCCACCAGGTAGATCGTGGGAATACGATTTTCCATGGCGATGGTCTGCGCGCGCAGCACCTTCTTCGCCGTCATCGGGAAAAACGCGCCGGCCTTTACAGTCGCGTCGTTGGCCACAATCATGCACAGCCGCCCGCTTACTTTTCCCAGTCCTGTTACGACGCCCGCGGCTGGCGCGCCGCCGTACTCCGCGTACATGCCGTGCGCCGCCCATAGCCCTAGCTCCAAGAATTCCGCGTCCTCGTCCAGCAGCAGCTTCAATCGCTCACGCACCGTCAGCCGGCCCTTAGCGTGCTGCGCCTCGGCGGCCTTCGCGCCGCCACCCTGCTTTATCGTCTCTTCCACGGCGCGCATCTCGGCCAGTAGAGCCGTCAGCGCCGCGCGGTTCGCCTTCATGCGCGCATGTTCGGGATCGAGTGCCGATCCGAGCCGGTTATCCAGGGTCACATTTTCAGCCATTCGTCTGCTCGAGGCGGCCGGTCCCTTCGCGCTTTATCCGGTTTCGCGCCGCACAGCGCAATACTAATACCAAAGCGTCTTTACTCGTCTATCGCTCACTGCGCCGCGCCCACCACCATGCCCGCGCACTCGCCGAATCCGATCCGCGGCAGCCCAGCCTTCTGGCAAAAGCCGCGCATCGTTACCCGGTCTCCGTCTTCCAGAAAGGTGCGAATCTCTCCATTCGGCAGGCGGATCGGCTCGGGATTGTGCCGCTTCTCCAGCAGGCAGCCTTCCGATCCCTCCTCGCGGCCAGACACCGTGCCCGTGGCCAGCAGGTCGCCGGGGCGCAGATTGCATCCGTTGCTTGTGTGGTGCGCCAGGAGTTGCGCCGGCGTCCAATACAGCTCGCGCAGATTTGCCTCGTTCAGCCGCATCGCCGCTGTGCCGGTTTGCCGCATCAGCCGCGATTCGAGATACACGTCAAGTGTCACATCAATCGCGCCTCGATGCCCCTCGGGCTCGCGCAAATACTCGAGCGGCTCCGGATCGCCCGCCGGCCGTTCCTCTGCCTTCACGCGGTACGGTTCCAGCGCCTCCATCGGAACCACCCACGCCGAGATCGTCGTCGCGAAGCTCTTGCCCAGGAACGGGCCCAGCGGCTGATACTCCCATGTCTGAATGTCGCGCGCAGACCAGTCGTTCACCAGGCACGCCCCGAAGATGTGCCGTTCGGCTTCGGCAATGGGAATGGGCTTTCCCAGCCGATTGCCCTGGCCGACAAAGAAGCCCACCTCCAACTCGAAATCCAGCGTGCGAGCCGGACCAAACTCCGGCGTGCCCGTGGCGCTTCTGGTTTGCCCGCGCGGCCGCCTGATCTCCGTTCCGTTGACCACAATCGAAGAAGCCCGCCCGTGATAGCCGATAGGCAAATGCTTGTAGTTCGGCAACAGGGGATTGTCGGGCCGCAAGAGCGCTCCTACCCGTGTGGCGTGGTGAATCGACGCGTAGAAATCCGTGTAGTCGCCGATCTGCGCGGGCAGCTGCATCACCGCCTCGCTCATGGGAACGAGCAGCGCCTCAACGCGTCGCTGCGTCCCCGCGTCGACCTCTGCGTTCAGCAGAGCCGTAATCTTCCCTCGAAGGGTGGCCCACGCCTCCGGTCCCAGCGCCATCAGCGGATTCAGCCACTCCGCGCGGCACGCCTCCACAGTCTCCTGCGCCAATCCGTCCAGCAGGCCCTCTCGCGCGCAATCGCAAAGGTCCAGAATCCGGTCGCCGATCGCCACCCCGATACGCTGCTTTTCCCTGTGGCGAAACACGCCGTACGGCAAATTCTCAAGAGGAAAATCCGATTGCGCATCGTTCGCTGAAGCCACCCAGCTTTTCAAAGCCATCTCAGCGCCTCCAGCTCCCGAATCGGTTCCTCAAATGAGCACGAGCCAAATCCGGCAAAGAACTGCTGCCGCACCTCGTTCAACTCATCGCCGTTCCAACTGTTCTCCCGCCACGCGATCGCTTCCGGCGTCACCTGCCACTCGCCCTGCCATTCTTCCTCCAGCACCGCCTGTGCTTCTTCGGCTACGCCTCCAAAGTAGAGCAGCGCCGCCGCGCAGGCCACGTTCACAAAGCCGTGCATCACAGCCGTCGGACTTTCAAGGGAACAAGCCAGCGCATGTCGTCCCCGGATGGGATGATGCAGCCCTGCGGTCGCTTTAAAAACCAAGCGGCGGCGCGAAAGTTCGCCGAGCATCGATGCGATTGCCCGAGGGGAGGGAAACGCTTCTGCGGATACGCCGCCCATGCGCAGTTTGATGCGCGCCCCCGTTGCCGCCACCGCATCCAGCATCTCGGCCGGAATCCCTTGTACCGGTACTTCAATGTACGTCGTCATTCCGGCGGGAATCCGCGCCGCCAGCTGTCCAACCTCCGCGATCCCAGTCGGCTTCACTTCCACGGCCTCAATCGCGTAGCCCTTATCAATGAGCTGCCGCAGATCGTCCCAGTCCGCCTCAGGAGAGACAATCACGCTCAGCCGAAGTTCGCGAAGAGAATCGCCTGCCGCGTCACACAAAAACGAAAACCGGTCCAGATTGATGACGAACCGTCCCAGCGCCCACGCATGGGAACTGTGGCTGTATTCGATGTAACTCCGCGCCGCCGTATGCATGTCCAGGCCGGCGGGCGGATACAGCCCCGCGTAGTCAATCAGCGCTGACAGCAGGGTCTCGATCGCGCTCATCCGTTCTTCGCGACCGCTTCCACGGCAAAGCGCCTCTTCAATCCCTGCCAGCACTCGAAGTACTCGTGCTGCAGGATGCGTGTGTTCATGGCGAACTCCGTGGGTCGTACCGCGAGTTGCGTCTCGAACATGAAGGCCAGCGTGTTGTCCAGGTACTGCGGCTTCAGCTCGGCGCTGCTCGCGCGCTCAAACGTCTCCGCATCCGGTCCATGTCCGGCCATGCAGTTGTGCAGGCTTGCTCCGCCCGGCAAGAATCCTTCCGCCTTCGCGTCGTAGGCGCCAAAGACCAGTCCCATGAACTCGTTCATCAGGTTGCGGTGAAACCACGGCGGCCGGAAGCTGTGCTCGGCTACCAGCCACCGCGGCGGAAAGATCGCAAAGTCGCAGTTGGCTGTTCCCGCAATTGCGGAGGGTGCGCTCAACACTGCGTAGATTGAGGGATCGGGATGGTCAAACGAAACCGTGTTGATGCAGTTGAACCGCGAGAGGTCGTACTTGTAGGGCGCGTAGTTTCCGTGCCACGCCACCACGTCCAGCGGCGAGTGATCGATAGATGCTCGCCACATCCGCCCCAGGAACTTGGTGAAGATTTCAAAGTCGCCCTCGCGGTCCTCGAACGCCGCCACCGGCGCCTTGAAGTCGCGGGGATTCGCCAGGCCGTTGGCGCCGATCGGCCCGAGCTCAGGGAGCCTGAAACTCAGCCCGTAGTTTTCGCAAATGTAGCCGCGCGCCTGCTGCTCCTCGAGTTCGACGCGAAACTTCACCCCGCGCGGAATCACGCAGATCTCACCCGGCGTCGCCTCCACAATCCCCAGCTCGGTATGGAATCGCACGGCTCCCATCTGCGGGACCACCAGCATCTCCCCATCGGCATTGGCAAAGAACCGGTCGTGCATTGAGGCATTCGCGCCATACAGATGAATCGCCACTCCCATTTGCATCGCCGGGTCGCCATTGCCGCCCAGCGTCACCATCCCGTCCAGAAAATCCGTCGCCTTCTCCGGCAGCGGCAGTGGGTCCCAGCGCAACTGGTTCGGCGTCGTAGGCGTCTCGTTGAACGGTCCGCTGCGCATCAGTCCCAGCGGCGCTTCTTCGTACGGCCGGTGCGTGACCGATGGACGAATGCGATAAGTCCAAGTTCGGCGGTTCACGGCCCGCGGCGCGGTAAACGGCGTTCCGCTGAACTGCTCCGTATAAAGCCCCAGCGGATGCATCTGCGGCGCGTTCTGGCCGATTGGCAGCGCTCCCGCTGCTGCCTCTGTCGCAAACTCGTTTCCAAATCCCGATTGATACGACATTTTCATCATCATCCTCGGTGCCCTCACAATCGCGCTTGCATCGCTCTGCGTTCGGCCTGATGCATGGCCTCGAAAATCTCGTCGAAGCTGCTCACCGCAAACAGCAGCTTGTGCAGCTCGTCCACCTTCACCCTGGTATTCAGCACCTCGTCGAGGTCGAAGTCGTGGATCGCGCAGTTTCCGTCGATCACGTTCTTGCACTCGCCGTGCGAGCTGATCAATCCGCTCCCGTACACCTTGATCGCGCCGCCCTGCCGGATCACCCCGAACTCCACCGTGTACCAAAAAAGCCGCCCCAGTTTTTCCAGAGCCGCCTCATCTTCCTTCGCCGCGCACACCCGCCCGTAATGCTCCAGAAAATCCGCGAACACCTTGTGCGCGTGCATGGGCACATGTCCGAACACGTCGTGAAAGATATCCGGCTCCGGCGTATATTCCAGCGAATCCCTGCTGCGCAGCCATGTCGTCGTCGGAAAATTGCGCGCCGCAAGCATCTCGAAAAACGCAGCCGCCGGCAAAAATCCGCTCACCGGCGTTGAACTCCATCCCGTCCTTGGCGCCAGCCTCGCGCTGATCGCCGCCAGGTTCGGCAGCTTGTCCTGTTTGAGCCCGATGATCTCGAAGCCGTCAAGATACTCGCGCGCCGCGTGTTTCTCCAGCTCCGGCAGCGCCCGCCCCACCAGCTCCGCCCACACCGCATGCTGTTCTTCCGTATAGGCCGCGTAATCCTGTTCGATGATGTACGGCGCGGCCGCTGAAAGCGTCTCGGTCTTCATCGCTTCTCCAAATGCGCGCTACAAATTTCCGCGCGCCTGCTGCTCTCGCTCAATCGCCTCGAACAGCGCCTTGAAGTTGCCCTTGCCAAAGCTGCGGCTGCCCTTGCGCTGGATGATCTCGTAGAACAGCGTCGGCCGGTCTTCCACCGGCCGCGTGAAGATCTGCAGCATGTACCCCTCATCGTCGCGATCGGCCAGGATGCCTAGCTCTTCCAAGACGTCGATCGGCTCATCGATTTTGCCCACGCGGCTCTGCAACTCGGTGTAGTAGGTGTGGGGGACGTGGAGGAACTCGATGCCCTGTTCGCGCAGCTTGTTCACCGTGTGCACGATGTCATCGGTGGCCAGGGCAATGTGCTGCACGCCCGGCCCGGGATAAAAATCAAGATACTCTTCGACCTGCGACTTCTTTTTGCCTTCGGCCGGTTCATTGATGGGAAATTTCACGCGACCGTTGCCATTCGCCATCACCTTTGACATGAGCGCGGAATACTCGGTGGAAATGTCTTTCTCATCGAAGTGCTGATAGAGAGAAAACCCCATGACGTTGGCATAGAAGTCGACCCACTGATTCATCTCATGCCAGCCCACGTTACCAACCATGTGGTCGATGTGGAGAAGGCCGACCGGGCGGGCAATCGGGTCGTGGTCGACGGAGCGGAAGCCGGGGAGAAATGGGCCGATGTAGCCGCTTCGCTCGACAAAAGTGTGAATCGTGTCACCATAGGTGCGAATGCTGGCAAGCACGGCAGTCCCATGCTCGTCGGAGACGATATTCGGCTCCTCCACACTGACCGCGCCACGGCTCGTGGTTTCATACCATGCCTGGCGCGCATCATCAACCCAAAGAGCGACAACGCGAACTGCGTCTCCGTGCAGATGAATGTGTTGGGCAATGGGATGCTGGCTGCGTAGAGGAGTTGTGAGGACGAAACGAATCTTTCCCTGACGCACCACGTACGAGGCCCGATCCCGCTGACCGGTTTCCGGACCCGCGTAGGCCACAAGCCGCATTCCAAAAGCGGCTCGATAGAAATACGCCGCTTGGCGCGCGTTGGCCACGTAAAACTCCACGTGGTCAGTACCATTCAGGGGCAGAAAATCCGCACCGGCAAGCGGCGATGCAGAGTGAAGAGACATAACCTGCCCGGAGGCCGAACGGGGGAATGCGTTCATAGCCACCTTCTTATCAACAAAGCGCGTCAAAGGCCAAGGCCCGCACGCTCCGACCACCACTAGCATAGGTCCGGCAACAAAGTCAGAAAATGGCGATTGAATCGAAGAAAGGCTAGCTCTGCTTAACAGGATTAAGCATAATAGATTTGTTACTTAAGGATTGCAGCCACATGCCGCACCGGACCGTTCCCAATAGTTTCGAGCTTGATGCTGTGGCATGGAAGATCCTCGACGCGCTTCAACAGAATGCCCGACAGTCTTTTGCAGAGATTGGCAGGCAGGTTGGCCTCTCTACACCAGCGGTCGCCGAGCGCGTCCATCGGCTTGAAGATGCAGGCGTCATCACCGGATACCATGTCGCGCTCGATATTGCCAAACTTGGCCTTCCCATCCGCGTTCTCTTGCGCCTCACCATCCCTGGCGGCGATTTGCAGGTAAGCCGCTCAGTGGCTGCTATCAAGGAGCTGACCGAGATTTGCAGATGCTATCGGATAACCGGCGACGAATCCTTTGTCATCGAGGCCAATGTCGTCTCCATCCGGCATTTGGAAGTCCTCATTGACAAGCTGTCGACGTTCGGGGCCACATCAACTTCGACGGTTTTATCTTCGCCAGTTCAGCGGCGGGAATATCATGCAAGACAGATCGAGGCCTTCGAAAAGTACATTTAGAGAAGGCTCTTGATAATGCCGGCGGGCTGGAATCAGGCCTCAAATGTGAGCTGCAGTCGAGCAAACTGCAGCTCAAATGAGATTCTTGCGTATATTATTGAATTCATGAGCTTTGTACACGGACGGAAGTTAGCGTGACCTTGACTGTGACCGAGTGTGCCCAATTGAGCCATGCCGCGAAAACCCGCATAAACACTGGATAAAGTCACACATGCGGGTCACTGCACACTCGCATTTCTGTCATTTTGGGTTACTCTTCGTCGTTTTGCTTCTCTATAAGTTATTTAAAATCAACAAGTTACGCGCATTAGGAAACTGCTGCTCTATCCATCTGAGCTACGGGGCCACTGTTGAATGAACAATTTGCAGCATGTCGTGATTTTCTTCAACCCATATTAACCCATCGGGAAAGAATAGCCCTGTTCCATGGAGATCAGAAGGGTTGCGGGACAAAGATACGTAGATCACTTTATCAACAGGGTAGCATCAGGCGTGTTGCGCGAACCAGCGGCCTCACTGGGGAAATGCGCTTTTCGACCGGAAAAGTGAACGGAAAGCAGACCCACAAATCGATGTTTTTCAAGGGAACCAAATATCCCACCGAGTCGGCGGTTCGGAAGACACTGCAGCACACCGTCCAGATCCAAAACGACACTTCCGAGCAAATCAAAGTCGATGCGAAGTTTGGCGCGGTCACGGCCATCTACAGAAAAGATCATCTGCCGGGTCTGCATCGCTCCACGGAGCAGACGAATTCTTACTTTCTGAATTCCTATATTGAACCCCGATTCGCAGACGAGCCTCCTCGTAATGTCACGCCGATGGGGGTTTTGGCCTGCCCGATATTTTGTACCAGCGTGAGTGTTAGTGTAGCGCGGCGTTGAAGGGACCAGTTGACAGCGACAATCCATTTAGCGGGCGACTGGAAAGGGGCGTTGGCGCTGGAATGCGGTCGTAAGCAAGCTTGCGCATTCGCTGCCCGCTTTCTTTCCATGAACCCGCCAGAGGTGGTGGATGACGTGGTGCGGGATGTGCTCGGCGAACTGTCCAACATGATCGGGGGCAATCTAAAGTGTGTCTTGGCGGGTGGGCTTAAGCTGTCCATGCCCTCTGTGGTGGATGGCGCCGACCACACGCTCCGTGTCTGCAGGTCGGGGGTCAGGGAACGCCTCGTCTTTGAGTGCGTAGAGGGCCTCTTTTCTGTCGCTGTGCTGAGGGAAGAGAGGCAGGCGGTCAGACTTCACCAAGCCTGATACTGTTTAACCCGTAGAGCTTCGCTGCTCGATAAACCTGACTGATTCCGATCTCAAATCGAATGCCAACGGGCCATTGACCGAATCGATCTCCACCATGGTCCTCGCGATTAAAGTGCGAGAAAAAGAATTCTGGCACATTGGAAGGCGCACAGCTCCATGCAGGAAAGGATAGATCAAGTGCCAACTGAGCTTGCTTCGGGGAGTGTCGGCATGGAGGCAATTCTTTCATCGCACCCGAATCACCGGCTACATGGCAGTGACTGGTTGAGCAACATCTCGTCAGGCTTTAGAGAGATTGATCGAACGCGACGAAGGGGCCGAGGGGCGAGCTGAAATGCGATTCACATTCCCTCACAGATACATTCCTCTTCTGGTAGGGGGCCCAAAGCAGGCGCATCTGATCGCATTTCCCCGCGGAGATTCAGTTGCGGTCGTGGCTCCGCGATGGAATGTCAGGCTCGGGAACGGGTTTGGCTCCACGAGTGTCGAATTACCACAGGGAAACTGGAGTAACGTCTTCACCGGTGAAGCAATGGATGGCGGAAACACCCATGCGCAACAATTGCTTCGTAAATTCCCGGTAGCGCTGCTGGTGCGCGACGGAGGGACAGATGCATCCGTTTAGAGTTTGGGCTCCATTTGCGCGGCGCGTGTCGGTCGAGTCCGGCGGCGTTGCCTATGCCATGCAAGGGCCGGACGATCGCGGGTGGTGGAGTTGCCAGGTTGAAGATGCGGGGCCTGGAGCAGACTATGGCTTCCTGCTCGACGACGATCCCAGGTGCTATCCCGATCCGCGCTCCAAATGGCAGCCGAATGGAGTGCACGGATTATCGCGCATCTACGATGAATCGGCGTTTGAGTGGAGTGACACGCGCTTTCAGGCGCCGCCTCTCGAAAGCGCGATCATCTATGAGCTACACATCGGAACCTTCACGCCGGAGGGCACATTCGATGCCGCGGCCGGCAAGCTCGATTACCTGGCCGGACTTGGCGTGACACACGTGGAACTGATGCCCGTGAATGCTTTTGACGGAGAGCACGGCTGGGGCTACGACGGCGTGGCGCTGTTTTCGGTTCATGGGCCTTACGGAGGGCCCGACGGCCTGAAGCGATTTGTGAATGCGGCGCATCAGACGGGACTCGCGGTGCTACTCGATGTGGTGTACAACCACTTTGGGCCAAGTGGCAATTACACTGGCAAATTCGGACCCTACATCGTCTCGTCGCACCACACACCGTGGGGCGGCGCAGTGAATCTTGAGGATGCGGGGTCCGCGGAAGTGCGCCGGTTCTTCTGCGACAAGGCGTTGATGTGGCTGCGCGACTTTCACATCGATGGATTGCGCATTGACGCTGTGCACGCGTTCGTCGATCGCTCCGCCATTCACTTTCTGGAGCAGCTCGCGACTGAAGTTGAGATTCTGGAGGCTGCTCTCGCGCGGAGGCTGGTGCTGATCGCCGAAAGCGACCTCAACGACCCTCGCATCGTGACACCGCGCGAAGCGGGAGGGCTTGGTATCGACGCGCAGTGGAACGATGACTTTCATCATGCTCTTTTCGCCGTCCTGAACGAGAGCGAAAGCCAAGGCTACTATGCGGACTTCGGCACGCTTGAGCAGCTGGCCAAAGCGCTGGAGCGGACCTTTGTGTATGACGGCATCTACTCCCGTTACAGACGCCGCGTCCATGGCCGCCCCACCTATGGGCTGTCGCAACATCGCTTTCTTGGTTACATCCAAACGCATGACCAGGTGGGCAACCGCGCGGTGGGCGACCGGATTAGTCACATTACAGGCCTGGAGCGCGCCAAGATAGCGGCCGCGCTGTATCTGCTCGGCCCGTTCGTCCCCATGCTTTTTCAAGGCGAAGAATGGGCAGCCTCAACTCCATTTCTGTACTTTGCCGACCACAATGATCGCGAATTGGCGCGCGCAGTTTCTGAGGGGAGAAAAAAGGAGTTTTCGGCATTCGGGTGGGATCCGGCTTCGATTCCCGATCCTGAGAGTCCGTCAACCTTTGACGCTTCGAAGCTGCGCTGGGATGAGGCGAAAGTTGGCGACCATGCCGAGATGCTTGCGTGGTACCGGGCGCTCATACGATTGCGCAAAAGCGCGCCAAGCCTTAACGATGGAGCTGCCGGCAAGGTGCATGTAATCTTCGATGAGCAAGCAAAGTGGTTGCGTATGCAACGTGGAAACGTGACGGTCATCTGCAATCTTGGCGATCGGGAACTGACCTTCGCTGTCTCCAAAGAGAGCCGCGTCGTGATTCGCTCGCAGAGCGCGACTCAAATGAGCGAGGGCAAGCTGGCTGTGCCGCCGATATCCGTCGCCGTGGCGAGTGAAAGCCCTTCTAAAAATGCCTGATTTGCTGGCTTGTAGCCGTGACTTCGTCGGGAACGTGCGTCCGCTCCGCGGGGTGTTCGACGTGGCTCTCGAGTGAACGGCTGACGAGATCGCGCGAGCCGAGGCCGATCGCGAGGGCGAGCGTTAGAACGATGCCGCCGAACAGAATGCCAAACGCCAACTCGACGATATTCTCACCTACCTGCAAATGATCGAGCACCATGGCTGCGGTGAGAACAAGAACCAGCCACTTGACGCCGAGAGAAAGGATTCTTGCATATTGCAACTGAGCGTTCACGGCACTGATCAGAACGGAGCGAGCAAGAAATCTGGCAATCAAGACGCCCGCAACAAGCAGAAGGGCAGCGCCGATGGCGTGAGTGAGATAGGGCAACAGAGAGATGGCCGGCGCCGCGCCCGAAGCATACGACGTATCGAAGGCTGAAACACCGATGACGAGTCCGATCAGGATGCAGAGCCAGAATGAGGCACGCGCGACGATTTCTGTTGGTGAGGTGGTCGGAGCCCAGTCGGCACCGTTCTTTTTGGCGATGCGAAGGTCGAACTTTGCCCAGGTAAGGCACCGGCGCAGTATCCAGGAGATCAGGATGCCAGCCGCGGCAAACAGCAACAGCGCGACAAAGAACGCAAGAATCCCAGGCAGCAGAGCTATAAGCAGGGTGAGCACGCGGTAGAGAGACTGATGCAAAGCTTCAGACATGTGGTGCGAAATCGAGACATTTTCGTTGTAGACCTGAGCCGCGGCGTTTCCAGTTGCTTGTTGCATCGAAATATCAACCAGGTTCTGCATTGGATTTCCTCCTCGCCGACACACCTGACTAGCGCTAGCTTTGGTGTGAAGAGCGATTACGAGTTGAACCGATCTGGCCAACGCCAGCGAGCGACCAGATAGGGTTTGTCAGCTTCGAACGCTGCGGCAACAGCCTCAACGTGCCGCTCGGGTGGGGTTCCCGATGCCATTACATTGAAATGCCCGGCAACCCACGCCAGATAAAGCGGGATGAGTGCGCCCAAAAGGTGGCCACGGTTGATGGTGCGAAGCCGGTAGGCGATTAGGAAGTCATAGACAATCCTCGCCCAGAGACCGTCGGGCATACGGAAGCTGGTGGGATCAAGGGCCGAGCAACGCCTGAGCGCCAGCAGGGAATTGGGCGGCAGGACAAGCGACCATATTTCCTGCAGATTCGCGTTGGCCAGTTGAAATGCCGCAACCATGCGCGTAACGTCCGCGGTCGCGTCGCTCAAGCCGGCGTCTGCCATCGGCCTGCGGACCAGGGGAGGCTTGCGAGGCCGCTGCCATAGAGCCGCTTTTGCCTCGATATCGCCAAAGAGCGATCCAGTCACCAAGGCGAGAATAGAGTTGATGTCGGGATCGGAGGGTTGGGGCATCGCGCGCCAGCCCACGTCAACTTCATCGGTAACGAAGCCTGCGGCAACCGCTTCATTGACGGGCCAAAGAAGAGCCTCAGCCTGGTTGGCCGCGGAAATCGGCTCGGCCACGCCGGCAAGCCGCTCCGCCATCCTGGACGACATCCCGAGATCGATGGACATCGGAAATCGAACACGGGATGCAAAGACTGCGCGCGTAAGCGGGTACAAAACGGCTGAATTGATGAGACTGGCGTGCGGGGGAAGCGAATAGTGCGGAACGGCCAGGTCGATCGAAGCTTTTAAGACAGCGTCGGCAAGGCTGCGCAGCGCCAGCGGACTGAGCGAATCGGATTCGGGTCCCAGAATCAGAAATGCCTTTGCCCCGTGTTCGCGACCGCATTGCGCCGCATTCACAAAGTCGACAGGCTTGAGAAACCATGCCGCACTGGACTGTGGCGTTGCGACAACACGTAGATTCGACGAAATATCGGCAGGCAATTCGTTCTGCGTCGCAACGACCAAGCTGCCAGACGGAAATGCGGATTGAAGATTTGCCAGAACCCTCTTGAAGTGTTCGGGCGCCATGGCGGTGACGAGCACGAGCAGATCAGCCGTCGTGTTGTCTTCGGTCAGCGCGTTATCGGGAATTGGATTCGCCGTTGCCATCGTTCTCCGGAAATAATCCTCAAGGAATTGAATTTGCTCGTCAGCAAGGAATTCGCGCTGCATCATCCCATAAAGCCAAAATATTCGTGAGCGGAATCCAGACCCAGGACGGACGGTTATCCAGCTCATACAGCAATTCGTCTAAAGCCTTTTCGAGGAGGTAGGCGTTGAGAAGGATCTGAGCCTCCCTTGGCGGCGGCAATAGATTTGGTTTCACCGCCATTGCCTGGCGGTAGGATCCAAGGAATTGAGCGGTCGCTGCAGCCTGCCAAACCTGCGCCCATTCGATCAGGACTGTGCGATCAATCGCGCGATCCGCGCCTCCCTCGCCTGCACAACAACGATCGACTGAAGAAAATACGGCGTAGGCAAACGAGCGTATCATGCCCACAACGTCTTTCAGCGGCGATTGTTTTTGCCTCCGTTCTTCAATGGGCCGCGCGGACTCACCTTCAAAATCGATAAGGACGAAATCGCCCCGTAGATTTTCTTCCGTGGCGGAATCGTTGCCTGCAGGCGCGATCCGCAAAGTCTGGCCTAAATGATAGTCGCCGTGTATGCGAATGCGCTGGCCGGCTAAGGCAACGGATTGGATGGAACGTGCCCGTTGAATGAGCTCGGTGCGGCGGGATAGAAGCAGGCCCGCTCGATCGGAATTCGCATCATCCAGTAGGGGAAGGCTGTTTTTGAGAGCTTCAAAAGCCGATCTGATTTGCGACTCAATGCGTACAACATCGTGGGCAAGGTCAGAGCTTGTGAGAGGTTCGGGTATAAAGGCAGCGACTGTCGAACTGCTTGACAGAGCCAGATGCAGCTCAGCGGTGCGCGTGCCGAGCAGAGCTGCCGCGTCAAGCGTCGAGCGAATTGGCTTCAGAATCTCAGAAACTTGTTCACGCTCGCTGAGCCAGTTCGGAGCGACCGAATGTGCTGGAGCCGAGCGTTGCGCCGCGGCGGGGAGCCAGTTGGCAAGTTCTTCGAGGAACCACTGCCAACCATCGCCCTGGTTCGGAACCAATCCCTGAAGCAAGGCCACTGTTGTTTTCGCAGCGCTGCCGCAAGCGATCGAAATTTCACCAAGAAAGGGCGGAATTCCGCTGAAGTGGGCAACTTCAGTCAGGAAACGGCCGACTTCGACATCGGGATTTTCCTCGGGTTGCAATCGCCGGTAAATTTTGAGAAACAGTTGCTTGCCAAAGATGATGGACGTGTTCGATTGTTCCGCAGAGATCACATGCGAGAGAAGGCGCTGAGCTGCGAGCACAGGAGGAAATGCGCTGGAAGCACGAGCATCGAGGCGGCGGTTGCCATCGCGAAACGAATCACCAGCAGAAGGCGACTCGCGAGGCTGGAATCTCGACGTTTCCGCTGATTGGGCAGTCGGAGTTTCGGTTCGCGGCGGCGCAGCAGTGTCGTCGGGCTGAGCGCTGAGAGGAGCCGGCGCGACCCCGGCGCCGGCCGCGACAGCCTGCGCTTCCTCCTCCATCGACAGCGTCTGATTGAAACCATCTTCAGCCGTCTCCGCCCGCTTCGCACTTTCCTGAACCGGCAATGTCGCGTCGGTGGCAATTAAGCTCAAGAGCTCATGGTGGAACTCTTGGCTGACGGTGGCATCATGCAGAATTGCAGGCCCCGAGCCGGAGGTTAATCTGGCGATGATGCTCTGGGGTCGATGGACGGCGATTTCATCGAGTGCGGCGCCTGTACTTATGGCTAGAGGAATCTGATAAACATCCGGCGGACCATCGAAATAGGTCAGGTCAAAGAAGAAGAGCGCGGTTGGAGGGGTTGCCGGTTCCGACGTGTCTTGGGTGAAGCTAGCTGCCGCTTTCGCGTTCGAATCCAATTCCACCCAGTTACGAACACGCACAGACTCAATTTTGTGGGTTTTGGCGCCGAACCAACTTTTGCGCGGCAACCAGTCAAGCAGAGCCGGCTCCAGAATTGCGGAACCACCGCCGTCGATGAACTGCGCCCATCCATTCGCGAAGACTGGCTGGACGCCGGTTTGTTCCTCACGTGCAGGCTCACCAGATTGTACCTCAAGGTCTGAAGTCAACTCCTCAACCGCAGTGGCCGGCTGCAGTTCAAGCCAGAGAAATGAATACGGCGCCAGCGCGAGTGAGTAAGGCTCGTTCGTGATGGTGGGAAAGCGAACGTACCCCAGCATCTCCACTGGCTCATAGCCCGCATAGTTTGCGAGATCGAGCGAGACTGGCTGGGCAAATCGGCTCAAATTGGCAACACAGAGAACCGTTTCTCGAAAACCGTCGCCCTGATCTAACTCGCGAAGGTACGCAAGGATCTTGCGGTTCGATGGATTGAGAAAGGTGAGCGTTCCGCGACCGAATACCTGAAACAGTCTTCGCAGCGCAATCATATTGCGCGTCCAGTGCAGAAGACTCGATTGGTCGCTTAGCTGCGCTTCGACGTTGACAGCCTGATAGCCATAAATGGGGTCCATGACTACGGGCAGATACAGCCGCGCGGGATCGCATTTTGAGAAACCCGCATTTCGATCCGACGTCCATTGCATCGGCGTGCGGACTCCATTGCGATCGCCGAGGTAGATGTTATCGCCCATCCCGATTTCATCGCCGTAGTAGAGAATCGGCGTGCCGGGGAAGCTGAGGAGCAGCGAATTTAGAAGTTCAATGCGGCGGCGATTGTTGTCAACGAGCGGAGCCAGCCGGCGCCGGATGCCGACATTGATGCGCATGCGTGGGTCGGCCGAATACGCGAAATACATATAGTCGCGCTCGTCGGCGGTGACCATCTCAAGCGTCAGCTCATCATGATTGCGCAGGAACAGCCCCCACTGGCAGCTGTCGGGGATCGGCGGCGTCTGCGCCATGATGTCGGTGATTGGGAGCCGGTCTTCCTGGCGAAGCGCCATGTAGATGCGCGGCATAAGCGGGAAATGGAACGCCATATGACACTCGTCGCCCTCGCCGAAATAGGGACGAACGTCAGCGGGCCACTGATTGGCTTCGGCAAGGATCAGGCGATTGGCGTAGCCCGCATCAATTGCCGAGCGCAGCGTCCTAACTACCGCATGAGTTTCAGGAAGGTTTTCGCATGAGGTTCCATCCCGCTCGCAAAGGTATGGGATCGCGTCGATGCGAAGCGCGTCGACGCCCATGTCCAGCCAGAAGCGCATGGCCTTGAGCACTTCTTCCATCACCAGGGGGCTGTCGTAATTGAGGTCCGGCTGGTGTGAAAAGAATCGATGCCAGTAATAGGCTTTCGCAGTTTCGTCCCAGGTCCAGTTCGACTGCTCCGTGTCAGTAAAGATGACGCGCGCGTCCTTATACCTTTCGGTGCTGTCTGACCAGACGTACATATTGCGTTCGGCCGAGCCCGCAGGAGCCTGGCGCGCAGTTTTAAACCAAGGATGTTGGTCGCTGGTGTGATTGACCACCAATTCGATCATGACTTGCATGCCGAGGTGATGAGCGGCATCGAGGAATGCCTTGAAGTCGCTGAGTGTTCCGTACGATGGGTTGACATCGATGTAATTGGAGATGTCATATCCGTCGTCGCGCAGCGGAGATGGGAAGAATGGCAGAAGCCAGATGCAGGTGATTCCCAAATCCTTCAAATAGTCGAGACGCGACAGCAATCCCGGGAAATCGCCGATGCCGTCGTTATTCGAATCCGCAAAGGCGCGAACAGGGATCTCATAAATGATCGCGTCTTTGTACCAGAGAGGATCCGTTGTGCTTGCGAATTTCTTCACGCTTTCACTCTCCCGGAAACCTCAATCTCTGTGGCGTTATTGAATTCGGCTGACACGAAAGATATGGGCCGGTTGAACACCGGCCGCCCTCCTTCCTGCGGCGTTTTATGCACGATGTCGGGCGTGTTCGGCCAGAAGTTGGGTTGAAAAAACTCGCTCACCGGCGGCCGCGTCAGCTCTTCCATGTAGCTTTGTAACTCCGACTTGGAGTTGCGCCACGTAAAGTATGTGTGCGATTGCGCGACACCGCGCTTGGCCGGGGCGTACATCGACCACCGGCGATCGTTCGAATGACGAAAGAGCAGGCGGGCAGCAACTTCGTCTTTGCCGTCAGCAAGAATGGTCGCCGTGACGACAACCTCGTTGCTGACGACGAGGTAGACAAGATGACGGCCTGCATCAATCTGTGGATTGACGTCTTCAATGACAACGCGCCTGCGACCATTTGAGGGAGGCGATGGCATGCGGGACCTCGAGCGAGAGCACCGCTGGCACCGATGGGTCGCAGGTATGTTTAAGTTGGCCGCACGTCGAACGCCAAGCCCACCGATGGAGCAGCAGTATCTTTATATAGTACGATGCGCGAAAGTGGAGCGGGGTTTCTTCGGGCCGTGTGCGGAAGCGCTCTTAAATAGCACATTTTCCAAGGCTTCGCGCATGGCGGTCCCTCAGCAAACTCCTACGGCCCGCGCTGTTGCTCGACGCGACCGGTTTAGCCGCGTCCCGGTTTTCGCTCTGGCCGCGATCAGTTTCCGAGAAGTTTCGTCGCGGAGTCTTCGAATCGTTCCTGTGGGGAACGCGGCCACCGTGATTTTGCCTTGCGGCTCGTTCCAGTCTGAGCGCTGGCTTTTGCATCCGCTAAAAGCTCTTGATTCTCGCTAAGAAATCTCCGGGTTGAGCAAAGGGCCACCGGACCCGCGAAGGCAAGAGCTTCCCCTTGGCCGGGATCAACGACCAGCGGCATGAATCGCTTCAATGCCGGCGCCGCGCGCGATCGCGACAAAATCCGCAGGATAAAGGTCGCGGGCGTACTCGGGATTGCCTTGGAAGGCGAGGCGCAAGAATCGCATCTATCTCGACTATCTGCGCAACGATTGCGAGGCCACGCCTGTGGCTCCTTACTCGCCGCGTTCACGAAGCGGTGCCCCGGTAGCCATGCCGCTCTGATGGAGCGAGTTGAACGCCGCGAAGGCGCCGGCATTTCACGTGTCGGATTTCGCGGCATGGAAGTTGCGGCTGCGGCACGATCCCCGAGAAGAAATGCTCCGGATAAAGGAGAAACTTCCTTAAACGATCACTCAATCGCCTGATCGCCGAGCCGTGCGAAGGTGAGGGGCGCTTTCCGCAACGTTCCCCGAAGCTCGTTTCTGTGACTCTGAGCCCGAGAGACGTCTAACGAGTCTTTTGCTCGCGCACCATCTTAAGGAACAACTGCTGCACGCGCGTGTCTGTCGTCATTTCGGGGTGAAATGTGCAGGCGAGAAGATGACCCTGGCGCACGAGAGTAGGAAAGCCGTCGCGGCGGGCGAGCACTTCGACTTCGTCGCCTACACGGGTGATGCGCGGCGAGCGGATGAAGACCATTTCCAGCGGACCTCCGGGAATTTCCGTCGGAAGCGTCAGGATGGTGGAATCGATCTGGCGGCCGTAGGCGTTGCGCTCGACGGTGGCGTCGAGCACGCCGAGGCTGCGCTGTTTTGGGTGCAGCACCTCGCGCGCGAGCAGAATGCAGCCGGCGCACGTGGCAAAAACCGGCCGGGCTGAGGCAAATTCGCGGAGCGCCTCAAAGAATCTGTTCTTCTCGAGGAACTTGAGCATGGTGGTCGATTCGCCGCCGGGAATCACGAGGCCGTCGAGCGAGGCCAACTCCTCTGCTTTACGCACCAGCACCGTACGCGCTCCGCTGCTTTTGAAGGCGCGTGCGTGGGCCTCGTAGTCGCCTTGCAGGGCGAGCACGCCGATCGTGAGGGGGTTGGTGTTGACGGCGCTCTTGTGCGCAGGCTGGGCTGCCTGTGTGGCCATGGGTTTCCCTATCAGTATGATACCGATCGTTGTTGAAATGATGCAGGGTTTCGCCGTGTAGATGCGCGGTATGGGCGACCTGTATGCTCAGTCCATGAGTAAGGACGCTTCCCGCACAATCGGTAATCAGCTCGAACATGCAGCGTCGTCTTACCTGCGATCGGCGCGGCATCAGCCCGTTCGCTGGCACGCGTGGGGCGAGGCGGCGTTTGCACGGGCGCAGGCTGAAGACAAGCCCATCCTGCTCGACATTGGTGCGGTGTGGTGCCACTGGTGTCATGTGATGGATCGCGAATCGTACGAGGATGCTGAAATTGCCGCGCTGATCAACAACCTTTTTGTGGCGGTGAAGGTGGATCGCGACGAGCGACCCGACGTGGACGCGCGTTATCAGGCAGCGGTTTCGGCAATCAGCGGGCAAGGCGGCTGGCCTCTGACGGCATTTTTGACACCTGACGGGCGACCGTACTTTGGCGGCACGTACATTCCGCGCGACAACCGCTACGGGCGGCCAGGGATGGGACGTGTGTTACTGGCCATGGCGCAAGTGTGGCGCGAGCGCCGTGATGAGGCGCTGGAGACTGCGGGCAGCGTGATGGCCGCCATCGAGCACAACGAAAGCTTTTCGGGCCGGGGCGATGCGATGAGCCTGGCAGTTGTCGACAAGATTGCCGATGCGATTGTTGCCCAATTCGATCCGCGCCATGGCGGCTTTGGCTCGCAGCCGAAATTCCCTCATCCGGCGGCGCTCGATCTGTTGCTGGAAGTCGCTGTAAACCGAGGCAACGAGCGAGCGCGCGAGGCCTTTACGATCACGCTCGAAAAGATGGCTCGCGGCGGCGTCTACGATCAGCTCGCCGGAGGGTTCCACCGTTACAGCGTGGACGAGCGCTGGGTCGTTCCGCATTTCGAGAAGATGATCTACGACAATACCGAGTTGCTGCGAAACTACGTGCACGGCTATCAGAGTTTTGTGCGCGAGGATTTTCTGTTGATCGCGAGAGAGATCGTTGCCTGGCTCGACGCGACAATGACCGACCGCGAGCGCGGCGGCTTTTATGGATCGCAGGATGCCGACGTGGGGCTGGACGACGACGGCGATTACTTTACCTGGACGCTGGACGAGGCCCGAGCGGTTCTAGGCGGCGAGGAGCTCAAATTTGCGTCGCTGTACTGGGACATCGGCGAACTCGGAGACATGCACCACAACCCGGCAAAAAACGTGCTGCATGTGAACCGATCCTTAGCCGAGATGGCGGAGCAAACGGGCACGAGCGAAGAATCGTTGCGCACGTTGCGCGATTCGGCTCGCGCGAAGCTGCTGGCCGCGCGCGCGCAGCGAACCGCGCCGTACATCGACCGAACGCTCTACACAAGCTGGAATGCGATGGCGGTGACAGCGTACCTGGAGGCGGCTCGCGTGCTGCGCGACGGCAAAGCACGTCAGTTTGCGCTGCTCACGCTCAACCGGTTACTCGACGAGGCATGGGGCGGAGCGACAACGCTGAGGCATGTGATCGCCTACCCAGATGGGTTGTCGCCGCGAGAAAGAGTGCCTGGCACTCTCGACAACTACGCATTCACCGTGAACGCGTGCATCGACGGTTGGCTGGCGAGCTTTGAAATGAAGTTTTACCGCGCGGCGGTGAAGCTGGCCGACGCCATGATCGAACAATTCCACGACGCATCTGCCGGTGGATTCTTCGATACTTCCGCGCCGCTCAACGACGAGCCTGCGGAGATCCCACTGGGAGCGCTGACGGCGCGGCGCAAGCCGCTGCAGGATGCGCCCACGCCTGCCGGCAACCCCGCAGCCGCAGCGGCGTTGCTGCGTCTTGAGGCTCTGAGCGGACGCGAGGACTATCGCAAAATCGCGGAGGGGACGCTAGTGGATTTTGTGGGGATTGTGGAGCATTTCGGTCTCTATGCGGGCAGCTACGGACTCGCAGCGGAAAGACTCCTGCTCGATCCGGTGCAGGTCGTGATTGTGGGCTCGAGCCCCGAAGCGGATCGGCTGGAGGCAACAGCGGTTGCAGGCTTCGCGGTGAATAAGACTGTGATACGGATTGAGCCTTCACGGCTGATTCCAGGCGAGCTCCCCGATGCGTTGGCCGAAACTTTGCTGCAGGTGCCGGCCCCAGACGGAGCACAGGCATGGGCTTTGGTCTGCCGCGGACGGACGTGTTTGCCGCCGATGATGGAATCGGACGCGCTGGTGCAAGCGATGGCTGGGAGAGAGTAGGCCGCAAGCGGCGCGGGGAGGCACAGAGTTAGCGAGTCAGCAAGTCAGCGAGTTGGCAATCAGCGGCCATGGTTTCTTCGACGGTGGAAGCAGGAACCCGCCGAAGGTGATGAGGACTCCCGAGAGGAGGAACATTTCATTGCCGATGAACCAGCCCATGAGCCCCACCCAGATGGGTATTCCGGCCAGCAGCGAGAAACCGCAAAAAAGCACGAGGATCTTGCGAATTCGCGTTTGAGTAAATGCCGCGATCAGCGTCACGACTGCAATCGTGATCCAAGTGAAACCGATCATCAGAAAGACCGCTCGCATGGCGTTTGCCAGGGGACCATTCAAATTCGAGGCTGCGAGTGCCGCGGAAACGCGCGGGTAGCCGGCAAATAAATGGAGGCCGGCGCCGGCCAGCATGTTAAGAGATCCCAACCCGACCAGCAATTGAGCCACGATCTGCCGCTTGTTCATTGCAGTGCTCTCCATTCTGGAATCTTGGGGGACGATGACTTAGCAAGAATAAAGCAATACGGGAGACTTCACGGACAGATCGGCGAAGTTCACTCGCCGGAGAACGGATTCGTCTCCGGCTGCTTGATCGTGGTCGGATCCTGCGCCGGTTCAGTTTCCTTTGCTTCGGGCTCTATTCCGGCCGGTCCCGATTCGCCCGAAGGCCGGAACACGCGGTATGGATCGCCGGGAAGCAGATGATGTTCTTCAAGAGCCAGCTTGACGCGCCGCTGGAATTCGCGGATCGGGCCATACTGCTGAGTCGCTTTCGTCTTGAAGACAACCGGGAAGATCACCTGCGAGCCTTTGACCGCGTCAACGCCCAGAACCTGCGGGTCCTGGAGAAAGACATTCTTGAATTCGTCGCTGTTCCGAACGTCCATGGCAATCTGCTTGAGCATTTGCGTTACTTCGTCGGGATGGGCGGAAAAGTCGACGCTGACGTTGACTGTGGCCACGGAGAAGTCGGCGCTCCGGTTGGCCACGGTGGTGATCTGCGAATTGGGAATGACGTAAAGAGTTCCGTCGGCGTCACGCACTGTGGTTTTGCGAAGGGTCATGGATTCGACGGTGCCGGTAAGGCCAGCGAGCCGAACTGTGTCGCCCACATTGAACTGACCTTCAACCAGAAACAGCATGCCGTTGAACATGTCCTTGACGATGTTTTGCGCCGCGAGCCCGATCGCGATCCCTGCGACCCCGGCTGAAGCCAGAAGCGGAGCGAGATTGAAGCCCATCGAGTCGAGTGCCTGGAGCGTGGCGATGAGGCCGATAATGGCCAGTCCTGTGGCGCGGATGACTCCAGCCATAGTCCTGACCTCGGCACGGCGGCCTCCGCTCCTCTCGGCGACGCGGATCATGCGAGAGGTGGCGAGACTCAGCAAGCGGCTGAGAATAAAGGCGATGATCGCAATGACAATCAGCCGCGGCAGCTTGGCGTGGATGAACTCCTGGCTGTCGGAGATCCACTCGTCGAGAACCCGACCAAGGAATCGGCCCTCCTGAAACCAGCTCCAGCGCGCCATGAGAATGAATCCCGCAAATGCCGAAAGAACAGACATGCCAAAACTCCACTTTCTAGACTAAACTGTGCGCAGGAATGGCCGGAGCCGTGGCCGTGCTCGTCCGAAATCCTTCCTCGCGGACGGTGAGCGCATGAAAGCAATCAGCAGCGAATCGAAGAGCCAGAGACGCCGGCCTCATTGCAGGGCGCGCCGGCTCCTTTCTGTTGGATGCGCTGCGGGGCTGGCTGTTGCGGCGAGCCTGGGACTGATTCGGATCCAGGCGCAACAGTCGTTTCCGCTGCCAGCAATCAATCCTCCGGGAGCAAAGGCCGCAGCGCCAACCACCGGCACGGCGCCTGCCGCACAGTCTGCATCGCAGCAAGCCGGGGCAACGGCCAACGGAAGCGGCACGCCCGAGGTCGCCAGGCAGTGCGCCGAGTTGCTGAAGTTGGCGACAGACCTTAAGACTGCCGTCGATCAATCGTCTGCGAGCACACTTTCAGTGACCGTGGTACGCAAGGCAGGCGAAATTGAGCAATTGGCGCACAAGGTACGACTTACGAGCGGGAAAAGCTGAGAGGCAAACGGTGCAATCGGTTTACGGGACGGTGCAAAATGCGTGAGGAAGGACGCGCGGTGAAAAGCGGCGGGTTGGGAAGGTGGACGCCATCTCTTTGTTGGGGTTTAGGCTTGGCGATGGTGTTTGTCATGATCTCTGGACTGCCGGTGCGTTCGCAGTCGGGGCTCCCCAGGGACATCATCAATCGTCCTGCTGCGATGCCGACGGACCCATTAGCATCGGGCGACTATGATCCCACCGTCAGGGAGCGACAGCTGAACGCTCTCAATAACGAGCGCCAGAAGGAGCTGGTTTCCGACACCAACAAGTTACTCAAGCTGGCCAAGGAGTTGAACGAAGAGGTCGCGGCGAACAATTCTTCGACGTTGACCGACGATCAGCTCCATAAGATCGCCCAAATTGAAAAGCTGGCGCGTGGGGTCAAACAAAAGATGGCCGAGGGAGTGGGACAGCCGACGCCGTCCATTCAGATGCCCCTTGGCATGCCGGCCCACTAGCCAGCGATCCGCGTTGGCAGCAGCGGTCAGAGCGGCGAAGCCGGGCGGGCAACAGCGCCTGGCAAATTGTTACAATCAGAAAGGATCGTATCCGGAGGAAGGTTCCTCCGGCGAGACCGGAGCCAAGGTGCCCGGGCTGATTTTGCGCAGGATCGCCGCGATTTCCTGAACGCGTTGGTTGGGCTGGCCTGACAGCGGGTTACACTCGCTCTGGTTTTCGGTAATGGGGGTCGACCGGAATGGAAGTGGCAATTTCCAGCGCTCGTGCGTCCGGAACATATCCGTCCTCGGATGAGCTGACCGCGCAACAAATGATTGAGATCTACCGGCTGATGTTTCTCTCCCGCGCGGTAGACGACCGCGAAATCCTTCTCAAGCGGCAACAGAAGATCTTCTTCCAGATTTCCTCTGCGGGCCACGAAGCGCTGCAGGTGGGAGCGGCTCTGGCCTTGCGCGCGGGCTACGATTGGTTCTTTCCCTACTATCGCGACGGTGCTTTGTGCCTGGCGCTGGGCGTGACGCCTTACGACATGATGCTGCAGGCCGTAGGCGCCGCTTCCGATCCCGCCAGCGGCGGCAGGCAAATGCCCAGGCACTGGAGCAGCCGAGCGCTGCATATCGTCAGCACTTCGTCTTCTACGGCCACGCAGTTGCTGCAAGCAGTGGGCTGTGCAGAAGCGGGCCGCGCGTTCAGCAAACACCCCGCGTTCGCCGCCAAAGCCGAGGGGGACTATCGCGCCTTCCACGATGTGGATTTTCACGGCGATGAGGTCGTGCTGACCTGCATAGGTGAAGGCTCGACTTCGCAAGGCGAATTCTGGGAGGCGATCAACACGGCTTCGAACCAGAAGCTGCCGGTGATTTTCTGTGTAGAGGACAACGGCTACGCCATCAGCGTTCCCGTTGAGGTGAACACGCCTGGTGGGAACATCTCACGCCTGGTGGCAAACTTCCCCAACTTCTACTTTGCCGAGATTGACGGGAACGATCCGGTCGTGAGCCTGCGTGCCTTTCAGCAGGCGGCGGCGCACTGCCGCGCCGGAAACGGACCGGCATTCATTCACGGCCATTGCGTGCGGTTGTATTCTCACTCGCTCTCCGACGACAACAAGAACTACCGGTCGGCCGCCGAGCGGGAGGCGGACCTGCTTCGCGATCCTCTTGCGCGTTTTCGCACCCGGCTGATTGTCGAGGGGATTCTGACGGTGGCGGAGATCGACGAGCTGGAACGGAGTCTGGATCGCGAAGCTGCCGAGGCAGCGGAGCGCGCGCTGGAAGCACCCCTGCCGACGGTGGAGGGAATTGCTAAACACGTTTACTCCGAAGATCTCGATCCCACACGGGCCTCCTTTGCCACCGAGCAGGCGGAGGCCGTTGCGAAGCCGAACGGCGCCGCCGTGGAGGGAGGGCAAAAAATCGCGGGCGCGCGCACCATGGCCGAGCTGATCAACGCTTGCCTGCGCGACGAGATGCGGCGCGATCCGCGCATCGTTGTCTACGGCGAGGACGTGGCCGACGCCAGCCGCGCAGAAGCGCTTTCTGAAGTGAAGGGCAAGGGTGGTGTCTTCAAGCTCACCTCTGGCCTGCAAACCGAGTTTGGATCGGAGCGCGTCTTCAATTCGCCGCTGGCAGAGGCCAATATCGTTGGCCGCGCCATTGGATACGCTTTGCGAGGCATGAAGCCGGTAGTGGAAATTCAATTCTTTGATTACATTTGGCCAGCCATGCACCAGATTCGCAATGAGTTATCTGTGATGCGCTGGCGGTCGAACGGCGTCTGGGCAGTACCCGTTGTCATCCGCGTGCCCATCGGCGGGTATCTCACGGGAGGGGGGATCTACCACTCGCAATCCGGCGAAAGCCTCTTCACCCACATCCCGGGGCTGCGCGTTGTTTTTCCCTCGAACGCACTGGACGCCAACGGCCTGCTGCGCACGGCGATTCGCTGCGACGACCCGGTCCTGTTTCTCGAACACAAGCGGCTCTATCGCGAGACCTATGGCCGAGCGCCGTATCCGGGGCCGGATTTCGCTATACCGTTCGGGAAAGCCAGGATTGTTCGTCCCGGTTCGGACCTCACGCTGGTCACGTACGGCGCGCTGGTCCCGCGCGCCATGCAGGCCGCGCAGCAGGCGCAGCGCGAGCACGGAATCGAAACCGAGATTCTCGATTTGCGCACGCTGAACCCTTACGACTGGGAAGCCATCGCCGAGAGTGTGCGCAAGACCAATCGCGTGATTGTGGCCCACGAAGATACGCTCAGTTGGGGCTACGGCGCGGAGATTGCCTCGCGCATTGCCGATGAACTCTTCGACGAGCTTGACGCTCCCGTGCGTCGCATCGGCGCGATGGACACATTTGTTGCGTACCAGCCGAAGCTGGAAGACGCGATTCTGCCCCAGCCCGAGACTATCCTGAAGGCCATCGTGGGCCTGAAGGCATATTGATTCACTCCCGGTAAAGCCCCGCGTAACTGACGAGATATGAGGTGCATGACTGGAGTCACGTACCTGCGAGGCGCATCGCGTCCTGCGCGGATACAATACGGGGATGGACTTCCATACCCATTTTCAGCAGGGATTCAAGCGACAGGGGCGCAAGGCGGGCCGGAGCGCATGAGGAATTTTCTGCGCCTGCTGCGCTATGGGCTGCCGTACACGCTGGAGTGGCTGCCGGGAGTGATTTTGTCAGCGCTTGTGGGCGGTTTGGATGCCTTTCGCATTCTGCTGCTTCAGCCCATCTTCGATCGCGTGCTGACACCGAGCGCGCCCGAGGGCCCGATCATGCTGGGCCTTCCGAAGACACGATGGCATTTTGACCTGAGAAGCCTGATCCCGCACTTCCTGCACATGCACAACGCGTGGGTTGTGGTGGCCTTTGCGCTGGTGATCGCAACCATCCTCAAGGGCCTTTGCGACTATCTTGGAAACTATTTAGTCAATTATGCCGGCTTCGGCACCATTACCGATCTACGCAATCATCTCTACGAAACCACGCTGCGCCGCTCGTCGAGCTTCTTCCACAAACATCCCACCGGCACCATTCTTTCCACGCTCATTAATGACGTAGATCGCGTGCAAACTGCGATGAGTTCGGTACTGGGCGATTTTCTGCAGCAATTCTTCACATTTGTGGTCGCGATTGTGCTCATCGTCAACATGGGCGGATATCTGAGCTGGGCGCTGGTTCTGTTTATTCCCGTAGTGATCACCTCAGCGCGCAAAATAGGCCGCGAAGTGCGCACGCGCACGCGCACCGGCCAGGACAAGCTGGCCGAGGTGCAGAACATACTGCACGAAACCGTGACGGGCAACCGCATCGTGAAGTCGTTTAACACCGAGCTGTGGGAGATTCTGCGCTTCAAGAGCGCGGCCAAGCGCCTGTTCCGCGCCAACCTGCGCAGCGTGCGCATTCAATCCATCAGTTCGCCGCTGATGGATACGGTGGGCGCGATCGCCATGGCGATGCTGCTTTGGATCGGCCGCAGCGCGATCATTAGCGGCTACATGACGATCGGCGTGTTCGGGGCATTCATTTTTCTTCTCTTCAAGCTTTACGATCCCTTGCGCCGTTTCGCATTTTTTTATAACAGCTTCCAGCAGGCGATGGGTGCGTCGGCATCGATCTTTTCCTTTTTTGATGCCGAAGACGACGTGAAAGAGCGGCCGCGCGCTGCGACGTTCACGCGCTTTCGCCAAGCCATCAGATTTGAAAACGTGGGATTCTCCTACTCGACCGGCGAAGGCGAGCATCAGATTCTTCACGATGTCGACCTTGAGGTGAATGCGGGTGAGGTGCTGGCCATCGTCGGCCCCAGCGGTGCGGGCAAAACTACACTCGTGAATCTGATTCCGCGATTCTTCGATGTGACCTCCGGCCGCATTCTTATTGACGGCCGCGATCTCCGCGATCTCACTCTGGCGTCGCTTCGCCGCCAGGTGGCGCAGGTAACGCAGGAAACCATCCTTTTCAACGACACCGTGCACAACAACATCGCGTATGGGCAGCCCGACGCCAAACGCGCGTTGGTGGAGCAGGCAGCGCGCAATGCTCTGGCGCACGATTTCATCATGGACATGCCGCTTGGCTACTTGACGATGATTGGCGAGAAAGGCTTCCGGCTCTCCGGTGGTGAGCGCCAGCGCCTGGCCATCGCGCGCGCCATATTCAAAAACGCGCCCATCCTCATCCTCGATGAAGCGACCTCGGCGCTCGACTCCGAAAGCGAATCCCTGGTGCAGGCAGCACTGGCCAACCTGATGCAAAATCGTACGGTTCTCGTCATCGCGCATCGTCTCTCGACCATTCGCCGCGCTAGCCGCATTGCAGTGCTCGAATGCGGCCGCATTACGGCCATCGGTTCACACGACGAACTGCTCACGAGTTCACCGACCTACCAAAAACTTTATCAATTGCAGTTCATCGATCTACCCGAGACGCTGGACGTGCCCACGACACCGATTCCGGATCCAAAGCTGTATCTGCCGTTCGATGAGAGGGCAGCACTCGCCTCAGGCGCAAAGGAGTAGGCATGGCCATTGCATCGATGACTGGATTTGCACGAGTGCAGGCTCGTGTGTCTCTTGGCGGCGAGGAACAACTCAGCTACACGCTCACGGCCAAAAGCGTGAATCACCGCTTCCTCGATCTACAATTTCGTCTGCCTCCCGGCCTTGACGCCGTGGAAATGGATTTGCGGCGGGTGCTCAAGGAGAACCTCATTCGCGGTCACGTCGATCTGACCCTTTCCTTGGACCGTGCCTCGCAGGCCAAGGCAGGCTACAACCGCGAACTGATCTCTGCTTATCTCACGGCATTCGACGCGGCGCGCCGTGAGCACAACTTGAACGGCGAGCCGGATTTGAACGCGGCGTTGCGCCTGCCTGGAGCATTGCAAACCGAGGATCGCAACAACGGCGACCTTACCGCGTTTGCCGCCAGCGTGCTGGAGCAGACGGTTCCCTTACTGGAGCAATTGAAGGCCATGCGTGCGCGCGAGGGCGAAGCGCTTGAGACGATCCTGCGCGGCACCCTCGACCGGCTGGCCGCCGCCACTGCCAGCATTGCGGAGCTTCGGCCGGAGATCGAGCAGCGCAGCCAGGAGCGCCTTACGCAACGGCTTACCGCGGCCGTGGGACCGGAGTTCAGCCAGCAAAGAGTGCTGGAGGAAGTTGCGGTTCTGGTGGAGCGCAGCGACATCAGTGAGGAGCTGGCGCGAATGACGACGCACATCGATCATTTTCGCGAGCTGCTTAGCACCGGCGGCGAGGCGGGAAAGAAGCTCGATTTCCTTCTGCAGGAGATGAACCGCGAAGCCAATACGCTTCTCTCCAAAACCGCAGGCGTAAGCGGGAAGGGGACCCGCATCACCGAGCTGGGGCTGGCTATGAAATCGGAGATCGAAAAGGCCCGCGAGCAGGTTCAGAACGTGGAGTGAAAAGCAGCTTCTAGCCGCTAGCTTCCAGCTTGCCGGGGGAAGATCAGGAATCTTAGTTCTCGCAAGGAAAAGCTCGTGGCTGGAAGCTAGGCGGTAGCAGCTTAAGGCCGAAAGCCTAAGAGGGGACGAAAGACGAAAGTGGCAGGAATCCTATTTATCATCTCGGCGCCGTCGGGCTCGGGGAAAAGCACTCTGGTAAGCGAGTTGCGCAGACAGGTGAGCGGCGTCGACTTTGCCGTGTCCTGGACCACGCGCGCGCCGCGCGGCTCAGAGGAAAATGGGCGTGAATACAACTTCACCACTCGCGACGAATTCGAGCGCATGGTGAACGAAGGCCTGTTTTTGGAACATGCGGAGGTTTTCGGCAACCTCTACGGGACCGCCCGGCAGTCGCTCGACAACGCCCTCTCCGCCGGTCACGACTTGATGCTCGATATCGACGTGCAGGGCGCCGCGCAAGTGCGCGCCAGGATGCCGGAGGCCGTGGGCATCTTCGTTCTGCCGCCGAACCCCGACGTACTCCGCACTCGCTTGCGCAACCGAAGCCGGGCCGAGGGAGTCATGAACGAGGACGAACTGTTTCGCCGTCTCGGTCAGGCCCGCAATGAGATTGAGAATTATCGCCAATACAGCTATATTTTGGTCAATGACGTTCTCGACCGGGCGGTAGCGCAACTGGAAGCCATTGTGTTGTCGGAACGCTTTTACCGCAATGGCGAAATAATCGCCTATCGTTCGCGCCGGGTTTTGGAGGTCGCCGCGGCCTGCCTGCAAAGCAACTCGCAGGAGCGGCTCAAACCAGTGCTGGAGGCCTTCGGCATCGATGGCGACTCTGGCCAGCAACAGCTTCCCTTTGGAGATGACCCCGATGACGATTGAGACCCATTTCGATTCCAACTATCGCAAAGTTCTGGTGGCAGCGCGCCGCGCGCGTCAGTTGCAGAATGGCTCCCAGGCGCTGGTCCCCACTCGATCCAGCAAGGCGTGCCGGATTGCGCAGGATGAAATCGAGGCCGGCAAAATCGCTTACGTCAAGAGCGAGGTCGAAGTCACCAAGCCGCTGGTTGAAGGTCCGGCGATTCCGATCCTGCTGAGCTGAAACGCAGGGATCAGGTGTCAGGGTTCAGAGAGTCCGTCTTGTGTGAGCCTGTCGCTTTGGGCTGTTCACAACGCCGGGAATGGATTCGTTCCACCATACTGATCCCTGATCCCTGACACCTGATTCCTATCTTTTGTTCCCTGCACTACAATCGAGACATGAGAGCGATCGTAGGCGTCTCCGGTGGAATCGCTGCGTATAAGGCAGCCGAACTGGTGCGCGCATTACAGCGCCAGGCTGTCGAGGTGCATGTGGTGATGACCGCATCGGCGCAGAAATTTGTGCAGCCACTCACTTTTTCCGCGCTTACCGGTCACAAGGTGATCACCAGCCTGTGGGAGGATTGGGATCCGGGCGCGGCCGCACCGGAACAGAATGGTATTGACCACATTGCCGAGGCGCAATGGGCCGATGCACTGGTTGTCGCTCCCGCCACAGCCAACATTCTGGCGAAGTTTGCCCACGGCATCGCCGACGATTTTCTCTCCACGCTCTATCTAGCCACAACTTCGCCCGTCATTGTTGCGCCGGCGATGAACGTGAATATGTGGAACCATTCCGCCACGCAAGCGAATATTGAAACGCTTCGCCAGCGCGGCGTGGCGATCATTGAGCCCGGTACGGGTGACCTGGCATGCGGCATGGTTGGCACGGGCCGCATGGCGGAGCCGGAGACCATTGCAGCCGCAGTGCTTACTGCGCTCGGCCGGCGCCACGATCTGGCCGGCGAAGTGGTGCTGGTGACCGCGGGGGGCACGCGCGAGGCGCTCGACCCGGTGCGCTTCATCGGCAATCGTTCCAGCGGCAAGATGGGTTATGCGCTGGCCGAGGCAGCGCGCAGCCGGGGCGCGAAAGTCATTCTCATCAGTGGGCCATCTGGCTTGCAAGCTCCCGCTCACTGCGAGCTGGTGAAGGTAACCACCGCGGACGAGATGCGGAACTCGGTGCTCGCGCGCATGGAGGAAGCCACGCTTGTGATCAAGGCCGCCGCCGTGGCCGACTATCGTCCCGTAGAAGTCTCCGCGCAGAAGCTTAAGCGCACAGGACCACTGACGCTCGAGCTCGCGCCGACTGAAGACATTCTGGGTGAGGTCGTGCGCCGCCGCAGGCCAGGTCAACTGATCGTGGGATTCGCCGCGGAAACCGAGAATCGTATGGAGAACGGCCGCGCCAAGCTGCTGGCGAAAGGCGCCGACGCGATTGTGGTGAACGACGTGGCTGGCGAAGGCATGGGTATCGACGCGGACACCAATGCTGCTACATTCCTTACGCGGGCCACTTCCGTGGAACTGCCGCAAATGCCCAAACGCCAATTGGCTGACCGCATCCTCGACGAGATTCTCGCCTTGCGGCGCCCGCGGCCTGTGGTCGAGGAACTCGATGAACAGCAGGACTTGGAAGCGCACAACAAGCAGGCCATTCAGGACCGCGTGCTCGACGAAAGCATTCCCGTCGGCGCCGCTCGACGCCAGCTCATCGAGGAGTGATCGAATTGCCGCGCGCGCTCGATTCCGACACTCGTGACGCTCTGGCCGAGCGGCTCAGATTTTACCGCGATCTTGGGCTCACCGACTTTTACCGGCGGCCGGTTGAGGAGGCTGCGGAGCCGATTGTGCCGGCGCAGTTGGACGCACAACAAAAAGAGCTGCACGAACCAAATTCCGCGTCCGCACCGCGCGAACTCGCGGCTTCGGCAATCCAGCCCAACTTTTTCGGAGAGGAACCGACGATTAAAACCCGCAAAGGCTTTACCGCGCCTCCGCAGATCGCTGCCGCCGTTCCCGCGGAGGAACGTGCCGCCGCTTTGCAAGTAATTCGTGAAGACCTCGGCGACTGCACGCGCTGCGCGCTGCACAAAGGCCGAAACAGTATCGTCTTTGGCGTGGGCAATCCCGCCGCCCGGTTGATGTTCGTGGGCGAGGGCCCGGGGGCGGATGAGGACGCGCAAGGGCTCCCCTTCGTGGGCCGCGCGGGTCAACTTTTGAACAACATGATCGCCGCGATGGGACTGACCCGCGAAGAGTGCTACATCGCCAACGTGGTCAAGTGCCGGCCCCCTGGCAATCGCACGCCGGAGCCCGAAGAGGCCAACACGTGCTCGCCATTCCTTTTCCGGCAGATTGACGTGGTGCGGCCCCAGGTCCTGGTGGCGTTGGGAGCAACGGCGGCCACGTATCTGCTCGGCCAAAGGCAACCGCTGGCCGGGTTGCGCGGGCGCGTTCATGCGTTCCGCGGCATGAGCTTGATCGTCACCTATCACCCGGCTTTCCTGCTCCGCGATCCGCGGCAGAAGAAGGAAGCCTGGGCTGACCTGCAGATCGCGATGAAAGAGCTGGGACTGAAAAAAGCAGGGACCAGGGATCAAGGATCAGGGGTCAGGGAATAGAAACAGCAGTTCCTTTCCAACCGTGGCATGAGATCGCGCGTCGTGTAGGCCAGTAACTGTTCGAGAACTCGCCTTACGCCGCTTCGCCTACACTGAAATCTGTCTCCATGCCTCTGTACTGCGAAGTCGCGTTGCCGGTGCCGCTGGACCACACGTTTACCTACGGCGTGCGTCCTGGCCAGGAGCCGCGGCGCGGGGCGAGGGTGATTGCGCCCTTCCGCAATGAGAAACTCATCGGCGTGGTGACGGCGGTCGACGCGAAGCCTCCGGCGGAGGTCGAGGTCAAGTATCTCGAAGCTGTGCTCGATGAGGAGCCGCTGCTCAGCGACCATTTGCTGGAACTGGCGGAGTGGACCGCGCAATACTACCTGGCGCCGCTCGGCGAAGTGCTGCGCGCCATGCTTCCGCTCGCGGCAGAGGTGCGGCGCACCGTTTATTACCGGCTCACCGATCTGGGGCGCGACATGCTCGCGCGGACCATGGACGGCGAACAGGGGAAGGGAATCGCCGCGCGTGGACGTGGGCGCGGCAAGCTCTCGGGCGAAGATCAGGACATGGAGCGCCGAGTCCTGGAACGGCTGGCCAAGGGCGATCCGGTGAAGGTGTCGACGCTGCGCACGGCCACGGCGGCTTCGTTGCCGCTGCTGGCCAGCATGGCGCGCAAGAAGTGGATTGTGCGCGAGACCGCTGCTGCCGAGCGCGATGCGCGGCGCATGGAGCGGTTCGCCGTGCTGACCGGCGATGGGCGACTGCCCGCACTCACCGAGAAGCAGCAGGCCATCCTGGCGGAGCTGGCGGCAAGCGGAGGCGAGTTGCCCCTGGCGGAGCTGAGGCGGCGCGAGTTGCCATCGTCGACTCTGCAAACCCTGGTGCGACGCGGACTGGTGCGTATCGACGAACGGCCGGAGGCGTTCCGGCTGGGCGGATTGACGCCGGCGTCCGAGCCGTACAGTCTGAACGGGGCGCAGAGCGAGGCGCTGACAACGATTACCGGTGCGATCGGGGCATTCCATCCATTCCTGCTCTATGGCGTGACGGGATCTGGAAAGACGGCCGTCTATCTCGCCGCGATGCAGAAGGCACTCGACAGAGGTCTGACTTCGATCCTGCTGGTTCCCGAGATCGGTCTCACGCCGCAGATGGCCGGTCTGCTCGATCAGGCCTTCGGGCAGAAAGTGGCGCTGCTGCACTCCGCGCTCACGCCCGAGGAGCGCAGCGAGCAGTGGCGGCGCATTCGCCGCGGCGAAGCGCCCATTGTCGTCGGTACGCGCTCGGCGATCTTTGCGCCGGCGCCGAACCTGGGATTGATCCTCGTGGACGAAGAGCACGACCAGAGCTACAAGCAGGAAGAGACGCCGCGCTACAACGCGCGCGACGTTGCCGTGATGCGCGCCAAGCTGGCCGGTGCGGTAGTGGTCATGGGCTCGGCCACGCCCTCGCTCGAAAGCTGGCAGAATGCGGAGCGTGGAAAGTACACGCGCATCGAGCTGCGTGATCGCGTGATGAACCGGCCGTTGCCGGAGGTGGAGCTCGTCGACATGCGTCGCGAGTTCAAGGAGACAAGCAAGGATCAGCTCTTCTCGCGATCGCTTGTCGAGCAAACCAAGGCGGCGCTTGAGCGCGGCGAGCAGGCGCTGATTCTGCTGAACCGGCGCGGCTACTCGTTTGCCGTGATGTGCCGGGCGTGCGGCGAGAAACTCGAATGCCAGAATTGCGCCATCGCGCTCACGCACCACAAGGGGCAGCTCGACTACAGTGCAGAGGCGCGGGCGGGGCAGCGGCTGGAGTGTCACTACTGCGGCTACAGGCGGACGGTGCCGGCGCGGTGCCCGAAGTGCGACAGCGAGCATTTGTACTACCTGGGCGCGGGCTCGCAGCAGGGCGAGGAGCGGCTCGCGGAGATTTTTCCCTTCGCGCGCATCGGGCGCATGGACCGCGACACGGTGCGGGGTCGCTACGATCTGGAACATCTGCTGGAGCGGCTGCACTCGGGCGAGATCAATTTGCTGGTGGGCACGCAGATGATCGCCAAGGGTCACGACATACACAGCGTGACGCTGGTGGGCGTGGTGGGCTGCGATCACGCGCTTTCCATGCCGGATTTTCGCGCCGCCGAACGAGTGTTTCAACTCATGACGCAGGTGAGCGGGCGCGCGGGGCGCGGCGATCTGCCGGGACGCGTGGTGGTGCAGACATACTATCCCGATCACTACGCGATCCTGGCGGCGATGAAGCACGACTACAAAGCGTTCGCCGAGCGCGAGCTGAAATACCGGCGCTGGATGCACTATCCGCCTTTCGGCGCGCTGGCCAATGTGCTGGTGCAATCGCAAAAGCTCGAAGAGGCCGCGGGGTGGGCTGGCGTCCTGGGCAAATATCTTGTCCAAAGCCAAAGCGGCGGAGCCGTCAGGGTGCTCGGCCCATGCACCGCGCCCATTGCGCGCATCAAGGGCGTCTACCGCTTCCACATGATTCTCAAAAGCGCGAACCGCAAAGCGCTGAATGAGGCGCTGCGCTGCCTGCTGGCTCATGCCGCAGAGAAGGATGTGCCGCGGCGAAACCTAATCGTCGATGTGGATGCGCTGCGGCTGATGTGACAAGACAGCTTCCAGCTTCTCGCTTCTAGTCGCCAGCTTGCCGTGGACCGCGGGTCGTGAGTTAGGAGCCGGCAGGTTGGCAGGGATTGAGCGCGAGAACGGAAGGCTGCGGCCAGGCGGAGCATGTTTACTAGAAAATTAACAGTGAATTCTGGCTATTTCGGGCGCTCAATTTGCCCCTAATTTGGTGCATCTAGGATCGATTCTAAAGGAGTTACGCGCGGAAGCATACCCCTGGGGGGTATCAAAATTGTTTTCTGATTATCCTTTCCTGGCATGCCGGCATAGTTACTTGAGTTCTCGCCGGCAGCGTCGCTTTGGAGTTTCCAGGCGTGGATGCAATGTGGCCTAAAAAACGGTGGCTGCCGTGAGTGCCGGTCATGCCGAACCGACGCTCCCGAGCCGCCCACCAGTTCTCAAAGAGGAGATAAAGCCCTGTTTTTGTTCACTAGTAGAAGCGTAGCGAAAAGGCGGAATTAATCGGCAAACTTCGCGGGAATATTTGGCGAGTGTTTTCAGAGGGTTGCGTCAACTGGAGGGGTGAGGAGGGTTGACACGCGCGATGCACAAGGAGGGTGCCCGGACAAAGGCTGAGGCCGTGCCCTGATACAAGGCCTGTAAGTTTGCTTTCGCGTCGAGCCGAAGGTCTGGGGTGCGAGGACAGGGAAGCCGACCTTTTCCGCGTCATTTTTCGTTCTTATTTCCCTCTTTTCAACTCATTTTCGGCGCCCGAAGCCGAATTTGGCCGCACGCCGATTTTTGGGCCCGCTGGTTTCGGGCCGGGCGGGCGACCCCGGGTTTTCGAGGGCCAATCGATCACTGCAGTGCTCAATCAACTATCTTATTCAAATGAATTCTTTTTGATATTACTTTTTTAACAAGATTCTTGTAGAATAAGTGTTAGTTTATGTCTACGCGAGATCGTGCCCACGTTGTGTCTGCACTGAGCCTGGCTTTGCGCCAGTTTCATGCGAGTTCGAGCTTCGCCGGCCTGTCCGTTGCAGAGAAACTCGGCTTGCTGTCCACGGATTTGCAGTTGCTGAATTTTCTGGAGTTGTATGGCCCCGCGACACCGGGATCTCTTGCCAGATACATGGGGCTCTCTTCGGGCGGAGTTACCGTGGCCCTTGACCGCCTGGAACGGGCGGGGACCATTCGACGCCGCACCAATCCTGCCGACCGCCGGAGCTGGCTGATCAGCATTCGGGCGGCGCAAGGGAAGCGAATCGCGGCAAAGTATGCATCCGAGCAGGTGCGATTCCACGCGGCGTTGGCGCAATTCTCCAAGCCGGAACTCAGGATCATCTTGAGGTTTTTCTCAGCCGCAAATGAACCGCACTTTGGGGGCTTCGCTGGGCGGCGCGAGAAATTGAATCGAGGCGCGGGCCGTTCCACGCGTGCCAACGGCGGTATCAAATGGCGGACGCGGCGCGGGCCACGGTGAATGCCTTGGAGACGTCGTACCGGAGCCGCATGAATTTCGTGTCGAACAAGTAAGCGTCAGCGCCTCTGCGGGCGCCGAGGGCACCCCAAATGAGAGGTCGTCGCTGAGGTATTGGCGCGCGACTTTAAAGTCCTCACGGTTGAGGGCCTGAATACACGAGAGGACGAGTTCGCGGGCGTTTCTCTCCGATGCCATTTGTGATTCCTCCGACGGGGACATTCCCTGTTGCCTAGATGCGTCCCGCAAATCCGGAGCGGGATGGGCAGCAACGCGATGCAACTTGCTGACAGGACGGGCGCGGGCGTGCGATCGCGGCACGGAGAAGAATTATTCACTTGCCGAAGGCCGACATGGCCGGTATGATCCGGGCCAGCTTCCGCACGGAGATGAGCAAGCGCGGTCTGTGAACTCGGGAAGCGGTTCATCGGCAGATCGCAATCCTTTCCCCGGCAAGCGCGGGCGCAGCAACGATGCGGCGCCGGCCATTGCCTCAGCGTTCAACAAATGGCCGGCCCTGACGATGGGGGTGAAGTTCCTGGTTCCCGAGAACAGAGATGAACACTATGACCTGCGCGGGGTTTCGGCGATTTGAGGAGGAGAATATGCGAACCGTCACGAAAGTGCTCGTAACCGCGATCCTGCCCGCGATTCTACTGGTCTGCATGCTTCCGCAGCAGGCGATCCCGCAGAGCCGGGCGAACTTCTGGTTCCTGAACAACTCGGGGAAGACACTAAACAACCTGTACGTTTCGCCGCACTCGCAGAATTCGTGGGGCACGGATGTGCTGGGGCGCGCATCTCTGCCTGACGGGATGGGAACGTTGATCGTTTTCCCGCCCCAATGGCGCGGCGTGTGCCACGAGGATTTCAAGCTGGTCTTCAGCGACGGAACCGCCGAGCAGTACACGCAGGGCATCGATGTATGCCAGTTGCATGCTCTGCAGTTCGACGCGGCCACGGTTTCGGGATTCTGAAGGGCACAGAATACAGGGAATAGCCGGTAGGGAGTAGGAAGGCGCGAAGCGAGGGGTCTTTCGCCCGCTGGGGCGGGCTGCGGCCGGATGGGCGCGGCTTTGCTCCAGGCTTGCGCCTTGGGGCGAGAACCGGTCTCATAAACCATCTTTGCCAACGCGCCTGAATCATGGGACCCGCCTTGTTGTTGGGTCCCATTCTTGCGCACAATGTTGCAGTGGCATTTACGAGACCGGTTGTAGCGTCTTTTGCCCGCGACGCGGGCTTGCGTTCGCTCGAGATGACAGCTCCGATGTGATTGCCCGCGGTTAGTGCGCTGCAGCGAAGGGGTCGATGTTGAGCAGTTGCAGGAGGGAGTTGTCGTAGAAGGGGGTGGGCGTGAAGGTGAGGACGAAGAGGACGAGGCCGAGGATGCCGAGAACCGCGCGGCCGGGAGAGAGCGCGGCGTCGATGGGAACCTTGGGATGACGCAGGGCGGGGATGAGAAGGAAGACGTCCCAGAAGATCCAGCCGACCCAGTAAATGGTTCCCGCGAGGAAGAGGAGGAAGGGCAGGAGATTGGTCATCAAGCGATGCAGGCGCGGCGAGAGGGCGTAGAGGATGTGTCCGCCGTCGAGCTGGCCACCGGGGATGAGATTGAGCGCGGTGATGAAGAGTCCGATCCAGCCGGCAACAAGGATGGGTTGGGGCGAGGCCTGATTGAAGGAAGGGACGGCGGGGTTCCAGCGGGCGAGAATGCGGCGCAGCAACTGGATGGTGAGCGGATCGCCGCCGAAGCGAATGAGGAACGGGGGCGCGCCGGGCGGTCGCGGCATGCTCAGCAGGAGGGGTGCGGCGACGGAGATGGCCGAGGCCACGAAGCGGCGAGCGGGCCGTAGATACCGACGTCCATGAGCGCATTGCGGCTGGGAATGCGGGTGCGAATGCGGATGATGGCGCCCAATGTTCCGCTGAGCGTGGGCGCGGGGATGACCCAGGGGAGGGTAGAGCGCATGCGGTGCGCGATGCATGCGGAGTAGTGGCCGTATTCGTGGATGAGGAGAATGCCGAGCAGGGTGAGAGAGTAGGCGAAGCCGGTGGAGAAGAGAGTTGGGTTACGGAGAAGCCAGGGCCAGGGCCACAGGTCGCTTTCGCGCACTACGGGCGGCAGGCCTTCAAGGAAGTTCTGCATAAAACGCGCGCCGTTGACGGTGGTCGTGACGATGCTGGCGAGGAGAAGCAGCAGCGGCAAGGCGTAATCGCGGAAGAGTGGACGCAACCGGGGCCTTTCTTGAAGTCGTGCCGCGGGGTTGGTCGACTCGAGAGTGAGAGACTCAAAATCCTGGAGACATGGGCACGCGGAAGCCCTGCGGCAACGCAGCCGGCAGTTGCTCGCGCGGGGCGGCCAGAAATCTGGCGAGTGGCAACGCGGCTAGCTGGGTGAGGAGCCCGGCTCGAGCGCGTGAAGTTCCTTGCCCGGCTTGAAGCGGACGGCCTTGCCCGGAGCGATGTTGACCTCAGTCCCCGTGCGGGGATTGCGGCCGATGCCGGTTTTGCGGGCGCGGACGCTGAAGACGCCGAATCCGCGCAGTTCGATGCGCTCGCCGGCCGCCAAAGCCTGTTTGAGGCCCTCGAAGACCGTGTCCACTGCCGCCTCAGCCTTGGTGCGCGGCAGGCCTGTGCGCTCGACCACGTTGTGAACAATATCCTGCTTGATCAATGGGGTATCCTCGCTGGCACGAACTCAATGCTCGGTATCTTACCACTTACACCGCCCATACTACAGATTTTGTTGCAATTAGAAAAGCACGGGTGGGAAGACAGGGAACTGTAGACAGTGGGCGGTGGACAGTGGACAGTGAACCGGGGCCGGACGAGGAAGACGGCGGCGAGAGTTGTTGTCGAGTGGGGGTGGTTTAAGATGGTGAGTCCGGTCGAAAACGAGACGGGATAGGCCGCAGCAATCCGGGCGCAACACCCGGAACAGGAGATGCATGTCGATTCAGAGCGATCGATGGATCAGGGAACAAGCGCTGAAGCATGGGATGATTGAGCCGTTCAGCGAAAAGCAGGTGGCGAGCGGGGTGATTTCCTATGGTCTCTCTTCTTACGGCTACGATCTGAGAGTCTCGAACGAGTTCAAGATTTTTACCAATGTGAACAGCGCCATCATCGATCCCAAGGCCTTCGATGAGCGGTCGTTCGTTTCGGTGGAGGCGGAATCGGTGATCATTCCGCCGAATTCGTTCGCGCTGGCGCGGTCGGTGGAGTACTTTCGCATTCCGCGAGACGTGCTGACGATTTGCGTAGGGAAGTCGACGTACGCGCGGTGTGGCATCATTGTGAACGTGACGCCGTTCGAACCGGAGTGGGAGGGATTTGTCACGCTGGAGATTTCCAACACGACTCCGCTGCCGGCAAAGGTGTACGCGAACGAAGGATTGTGCCAGATTTTGTTTTTCCACGGGGATCAGCCGTGCGAGACCAGCTATGCGGATCGCAAGGGAAAGTACCAGAAGCAGCAGGGAATTGTGCTGCCCAAGCTCTAAGGAGTTTTCCCGATCCACAGCGCCTGGGCAAGGCGGAAGCAGGATGGAAGGACAAGGGCCCATGATGAACGATGTCCGGATGCCACCTTAGCGTCAAAGACCTAGCACCTATTTCTCACCGAGCCGGATGATGGTGGTATTTCGGTCCTGACTTACGCGGTGAATGATTCAAACAGGCGACACCTTCAAGAGACTTGGGTTGATCGAACCCATCCCGGTCGCGTGCGAGACCGATTCGCCGGGCCGGCGAAGAGCATGAGGCAGCGTCAGACGACGGTTTTATCGCGCCGCTGACGATGCGGATTGAAGCAGGAAAACAAGGAAACAAGATCGCCACGGTTGTTTGGGGCAGCCCGGCGATACAGTCCAAAGAAAAGCAACATTGCGTCGACATTTTTCACCCTGATCGAGCGAAGACTAAAACTACAAAATTCGACCAAGCCGGATCGACTCCGGCTGGACCTGGACTGGTGTGGGGATGACATCGTCGAAATGTGGTCCTGAAGCAATTCGTATTGGGGTGGCGGCGGATGAACCGATTCGCGTGGCCGGGCTGGCAAGCATCTTCGATCAGCCCGGGCAGGATGGCGAATGTGAGCTGGTTCCGGTCATCGCGCCCCTGAAAGAGCTGCTGGCGATCCACGACATTGAGTATGTCGTGATCGACCTCAATTCTGCTCCAGGCGATCTGGAGGTCGTGGACAAGATACGGACCATCCGGCCTGACGTCCGGTCGATTGTGATTGGTCCGGATGGCGACGACGATCTGGTCTTGAATGCGATCATGGCCGGGGCGAGGGCTTACCTTGGGCAGTCCGCTGGGCCTGAGCTGGTGCGCAGGGCGATCGACGTTGTGACGGCGGGGTCGATCTGGGCTCCGCGGCGGCTGCTGTGCCGCGTGATCGACCGCTTTATGAAGGCACCAAATCTATCGCAAGTGCTTTATAGACAACAGCTTACACAGCGCGAGCAACAGGTTCTTGAGCTCATCCTGGGGGCGCACTCGACACGCGAGATCGCCCGAAAGCTGGGAATCGAGCAGCGCACGGTAAAAGCCTATGTGGGTCGGCTGATGCGCAAGACCGGCGCAGACAATCGGATCCAACTCTCCATGTCGGCACTGAGCCACTCCTTCCTTCCCAGAGGCAACGGTCGGCGGGGTGGGGTCGAAACTCACGAAAGTGCATCAAATTAAGTGAAATGCCGATTACTTTAGCCACAGCACCTAAGTACTCTTGTGTAGTTACCGAGATTTCCTCATTCTTATCCACAGAAACAACGCAGATCTGGGGAAAGGAGTTCCCCGGCGGCATGCAAAACATGATGCCGGGGAACTCCTCTTTTTTGACTTCGCGTGGTTTCGCGTAGATTGCGATCGTTTCTTCAGCCCTCCCCCCAACTCCAATAAAGCCAGAGTAGAGCTTGCGGCCTGTATCGGGCCATGGGAGGAATTTCGGCTGTCAAGCGGCGCTCTTCTGCCTGAGCTCTCATTCCCTGCGAGCCGCGAGCAGTTTGCGAGCCTTCTGAAGCTTCCGCAGCCTTGAAGGGCTGAGCCGGCTGGCCGCGTGGGAGACGTAGAACGTAAGCAGTCTCATTCCGGCAGCGGTCCGCTGGGGGCTCACCTCCTTCGAGGCGAGAGATTCCGCAATTTCTTCGGCAGGCATGTTGAAGAAGCCCGCAGGTGGGCCGTCCGGGCCCATAGTGAACTCCGTATTGCTGCAATTTAATTTGAACGAGAGAGTTGGCGCGGACGCGCGATAGACGGTCCGCGCCAGCCTGCGATGCGGCTTAGCGGTGCATTTCAGCGTCGCCGAAATACTCCCTGATAACGTGCAGAAACCCCTCGGCTCGCGGAGGAGGCGGCACGTCGCCGCGGAGAATAGCTTCGAAGTGATGGGGTCCGCCGTAGAGTTCATCGGTATCTCCGGTATTCTGGCTCACCGTTGCTCCGTTGAGGTCGATGCCTGCAAAGATTCCGCGGCTGCGCGACCAAGTGAGCATTTCGGCACGCATGCTGATGTCGGTGGAGGCTTGTGCATCTCGCCCCACGGGTCCGGCCGCAGCAGAAGCGTCGGCGCCGATCTTGAACTTGTCATGCAGAAGGTCCTGGAAGCCCTTGTAATTCGTAGCCACCAGCACCAAGTCGGTACCCTGTCCACCGACCTGGAATCCGAACGATCCGCCGGCCAGGCGAATGAACACCGGCCCGCTCCAGCCATGACCCGTGCGGCACGTAACCACGCCCTGCCCATATTCGGCGCCGACAATGAACGCCCCCTTCACGACGCCGGGCACCACGGCAATACATTTTGCATGGCGCGCGATCCCCTCGGGAACGGCATGGTCAGGCACAGACATAATCGAGTCGACCACGTTTCGGGCGGCGTCCAGGCGGCCATCCAGCCTATCCTGATCGTTGCCGGCGGCACGCGCCGCGACGCAACATCCACATCCGGCAATCAACAGCATCGCAAGAAATTTCTTCATTGAGAACCTCCTTGATTTTCACGCCGCATCGGCGTCTGACAAGCTTTGACAGACTTCACACTGCCACCCTTGCTTCGATGCAGGTTATTGAGCCGAGGCAATGAGAATTCTGAACAAAATGTCGAAGTTGTAGTGGTACAAGGAGATCGGGCGTGGGGTCCGCCAATCCAGAAGGTTTCCCGATCTGTAACTTCCGGTTGGGCGACCACACAACCGGAACTCCAAGAATATGGCAATGTTCGGTTCAATGAGTGCTTTGGCCCGATCGCATCAAATGACCCACCGGCACTCCCAAAGGGCGTGGTGATTGGGTCGCAGCTCTCAATCCTATATCTCTATCCTGATGATCTATCATCGCTCCCATGAACAAGGGATCCAAACCGGCGCGACCCGGTAGTAGCGAAAAAAGTGAAAGCTGAGCGACGCAGGGCGGACCTCAAAGGATATTTCTGCGAAGGCGGCGGGTAACAAGCTTCTGTGCGTGTACACTGTGGTTCCAAGGCAGTGAATTCCCCAGGCGCTGTACTCAGATGGAATGGCGTAACCACCTTCTGCTGGAATACGAATGCGAGTTCCCACCCTTCCCTTCATTGCGCTGTTCATTTCGCCCCTCGTTTTGTGCGCGCAACCCGAAAAACCCGCTCCCTTCCAGATCTACGGAGGGTTTGCTTACTTCTCCAACTCCTTTAATGGAGTGCCTGGATCGCAGCATCCATTAAGCGGTTGGGATTCCGCCGTGGCGCTTCCCTCGTGGCGTAACCTGCGGCTAAAAGTCGATGCTTCGGGCTATTACGGGAACAATCTGGGCGGTCCGCAGCGCGCGATTTCCGTCTTCACCGGCCTTCAATACGAGTGGTCGTTGAGCAAGGAGACACTCTTCGTGGAGGCGCTGGTCGGAAATGTCGGATTGAATCGCAATTGGGGTGCAAACGGGAGTCCAGGAGGGACCTCCTCGTTTGCGGAGCTATTAGGTGGAGGACTGGATACACCGGTAAGCAAACACATCGGCATCCGCGTTGAAGGAGGCATGCAGCATTCGAATTTCGCCCTGGTCCAGTCCCTTGCCGATCCGGTCCCTTACCGGATTCCAGGTCTCCCTAGTTACTTCGGCCGCATCTCCGCTGGAGTCGTTTGGACCCCTGGCCTTGGAACTCGGGCCGTTGCCGAAAAGCAATCGAGCATAGTTGTGAAGGAACCTGTGCAGAGCGAGTTAATCTTTGAAACTTCTAACTGTTTCGGGCATATCACCATGTTCGCGGATATGATTTGGAGCTATTTCAATTATGCAGGCGTGGAATATGATCGCAACTCCTGGGGCAAGTTTATCGGTGCTCGAATGGACTATGCTGCTGAGATCCTGCCCGTGGCGATCCTGAGGCAACCAAGCAAGACTGACGTTTGGGGAAACCCGTTGAGTAAAAGCTTCGAGACCTTGCCTGGCTTGGGAATTTTACCCTTTGGGATGCGAATGATTTGGAGAGACGGCAAAACGTGGAAAGAGCCATACTTTGTCACTAAGTTCGGCATGATCGGCTTTACTAAGAAAGCAATCTCTCAGTACGCTTCGTATCAGAATATGCTTGTGCAACAATCTGTCGGGATCCAATTCAGATTAAATGATCGATGGGATGCCCGCACCGGGATAGGTGTTCTCCATATCTCGAATTTCTTGATGGTGCCGAGCGACCCCGGAACCGATCAGATGATGTACACAGTCGGTCTCAGTTATCACCTCAAGACGGGAAAGGCCCACTTTTAGGTTCCACTTCGGCAACTAAGCCCGCAGTTTCTACTGGCGCTTGAAGTCGATGGATTGAAGAGAGCAATGGCAAGATTGGGAGCATTTTGTTATCCAGCAACCGGTCACTTCAATCCCATGACCGCACTGGCGCATTCCTTGCAACTGAGGGGCCATGAGGTAGTGATCTTCGGCATTGCGGACGCCGAGGCGCGCGTGCCATTCAAAACTCCTTTCATTCCAGTTCCTCTTGCAGCAACTGGTACAAAAAGTGACGAGCACTCGATGATGGCGCGGTTGAACCCAGTCAAACTCGGGTTCTGGGCGAATCACCGGCAACTCGGAAATAACTGGTTGATTAACATTCCATCCCGGCGTCGGCGCAGGTACAGCAATTGTGGAACCGCTGTGCCCATAAATGCTGTAGGCTGTTCGAGGAGGATCCGGCGCAGGCTGCCATGCGACCATTTCCCATTGATCCTCCGGCTCGATGACCCCGGCAGAGAGACAAATCCCCCGACACAAGGTTCACCCATCCGCTGTAGCGGAATGGAAAGGATATGGACATGAAAAAGGTCATTGTTTCGATTTGCCTCAGTCTTCTGCTTCCAACCACAGCTTTCGCCGCCTCGACAAAAGAGGATTTGCAAGCGCGGATCGATGCGGCCAAGGTAGTTCTCGACCAGATCATGAACGCAGGCGACCGGACCGTGCCGAACAACATTTTGAAGTCGGCCACATGCGTGGCCGTGGTTCCCAGCATGGTGAAGGGCGCGTTTTTCGTGGGCGCTCAATATGGGCAGGGCGTGGTTACGTGCCGCACGGGTCATGGCTGGAGCGGGCCGGTGTTCATCCGCATGGCCGGCGGGTCGTTTGGTTTTCAGTGGGGCGGACAGGCGACGGACCTGATTCTGATTGCGGTGAATGACCGCGGGATGCAGGACTTGCTGAAGGACAAATTCAAGATCGGCGGCGATGCTTCGGCGGCTGCGGGGCCGGTGGGCCGCTCTGGAACGGCTTCAACGGACTGGAAGATGAGCGCGGAGCTGTTGAGCTACTCGCGGACCAAGGGCATCTTTGCCGGTATCGACCTGGACGGCACAAGCGTGAGCCAGAATGTTGACGACACGACGCTGTATTACGGAGCGCCGCATCATTTTGAGTCGATCCTGAGAGGCGATGTGCCTGTGCCGCCGGGCGCGGTACCGTTCGTGCGCGATGTTGCGCAGGACTTCGTGCAGGCCAGGGCGCGGTAAGAAGCAAGTCAGCGAGTTGGCGGGTCAGGGACCGGGCCTGAAGGCCTGAAGGCCGCGGCCGTCTTTTTCAGGGGCCTGAGGGCCCCTGCTCCCTCCGTTTGTTTCCGCAGGGGCGGCACAGCCATTCGGGGCGCATTGAGCGTCTACACTGATCCTTACTCATGTGGGAAAACGTCGAGTATGGGATTGTTGTAGCCGTTGCGCGCTGCCTGGGCGCGATGCCGCGCGGCGTGGCGCGCATGTTCTCCGGCTGCATTGCATTTGGAGTTTATTGGTTCTTCGGCCGGTTGCGCCGCGTGGGCATGCGGAACCTTGAGTTGGCTTTCCCGGAACTTTCCCTCAAGACCAGAAAGAAAATTCTGCGCGGCGTTTATGTCCACCTGGGCTGGCAGCTGGTGGAGTTCTGCCGCATGACGCGGTATACAGCGGAGAATACACGCGACTGGATTCGCACCGAGGGGATGGAGAATTTCCTGACCGCGCAGGCCCGCGGGAAGGGCGTGCTGGTGCTCACTGGGCACCTGGGCGCTTGGGAGCTGTCGAGCTTTTATCACTCGCTGATGGGCCACCCGATGGGCATGCTGATCCGCAGGATCGATAACCGGCGGCTCGATGCGTACGTGAACCGCATCCGCTGCCTGCACGGAAATTTTGTTCTATCAAAGGACGACTTCGGGCGCGGGCTGCTCACGGCGATGCACTCTGGCGGCACCGTGGGAATGTTGATCGACACCAATGTGACGCCGCCGCGAGGCGAGTTCGTTAAGTTCTTCGGGATCGACGCGTGCACGGGAACAGGGCTGGCACACGTGGCGCGGAAGACGGGCGCGGCGGTGCTGCCGGGGTTCATGGTGTGGGAGCCAGAGGGGCAGAAATACGTGCTGCGTTTCGGGCCGGAAGTGAAGATTCCGCACACGGCGGATCGCGGCGCGGATATTCTGGAAGGCACGCGGCGGGCGACGGCGGTGCTCGAGGAATGGATTCGGCGCTATCCTGACCAGTGGTTGTGGATTCACCGGCGGTGGAAGACGCGGCCGGCGGGGGAGCCGGGGCTGTATTGAGGTTTCTTGTTAAGGAGCGGATCAAATGAAGATCATCATGATGCTCGCCCTAGCGGGACTCGTCGGACTTGGATCGGGAACCCCTGGATTTTCCCAAGGGGTCGCTGTGGTCCAATTCGCAAAGCCGTTCAAGGCTCAAACGCTTGCTGGATTTGTAAGACTTGGCTCAACCGAGGTCGCCGCCGGAGGTGTCTTGGTAGAGGAATGTACAGGCGACTGGAAGGTCGTGAAGTCCTCGACGAAGACTGACGAGGTCGGGCATTTCTCATTGCCGGGCACGTCAAGCAAAGGGCTGCACTACTTGCGCCTTTCAGGTAATGGGTTTGACCCGACATTGATCAAGGTCATCGTCTCGAAAACTGCCCACGACAAAGAATTGGCGTTAAAGATCACAGTCGCAACTTAATAGAGTGGAATCTAAGACGGGAAAACGATGACGCTGCAAGAATTGCTTGAACAACTCGGCGGGAGGTTGGCGCAGGGCAGCGCGGAGCTCGCCATCACGGGTGTAAATTCGCCGGCGAACGCGCGCGCGGATGAACTGGTGTTTGCCGAAGATGAAGCGTCGGCTGCCGAGGCATTGAAGAGTCTCGCGGGCGCGGTTGTTTTGAAAGCGGGGATGGCGGCGGCGTATGCGTTGAATCCGTCGATTGCGGTGGTCGAGGCAGATCAGCCGAAGCTGTGGTTTGCGCGCGCGGCGAAGCTGCTGCGGCCCGAACTCGTGCGCGAGTGGGTTCACGAGACAGCGGTGATTGGCGAAGGAGCGAAGCTGGGAGATGGAGTGACCGTGGGCGCATGCGCGGTGGTCGGGAAGGACGTCGTGGTCGGCGACGAAACCCGCATCGAAGCGGGCGCGGTGATTGGCGAGGGTGTGCGCATCGGAACGCATTGCCGGATTTATCCGCGCGCGGTAGTGTATCCGGGAACAACGATCGGGAATCGCGTGGTGGTTCACGCCGGCGCCGTCCTCGGGGCCGACGGATTCGGGTACGTTCGCGACGCGAAAACCGGCGCTTACACGCAGTTTCCGCAGCAGGGAACGCTGGTGATTGAGGACGAAGTGGAGATTGGCGCGAATTCGACAGTGGATCGCGGGGCGCTGGGAGAGACGCGCATACGGCGCGGCGCGAAGTTCGACAACCTGGTGCACGTGGCGCACAACTGCGACATCGGCGAAGATGCGATTCTCGTGGCGCTCACGGGCATCTCCGGTTCGAGCACCATTGGCAAGGGCGCGGTGCTCGCGGGGCAGGTAGGCATTGGCGACCATGTGCACGTGGGGCCCGGGGTGATTCTTGGCGGACAGGCGGGCGTGTTCAGCGGTGCGACGGTGACCAACGATGGATTGAAGCCGGGGACGGTGCATTGGGGCACGCCGGCGCGGCCGCTCAGGGAAGTGCTGAGGGAGCAGGCGGTGTTGGCGAGGATGGCGAAAAGGCAGAAAAAAGGCAGCTAGCTTCTAACCTCTAGCTTCTAGCTATGCCGCGGTTGAACCGGCGATTTCGGCTCTCGCAAGAAAAGGGAGCAAGGGAGCAAGGAAGCGGGTAATCGTGCGATGGCGATCATCGTAGTTGGCGGGGGCGGACGCGGCGCGGGGAAGACGGCGCTGGTGTGCGGGTTGATGCGCGCCCTGCCGGAGATTCAATGGACAGCGGTCAAGATTACGACGCATGAGCACGGCAAGGCGACCCCGATTTGGGAAGAGACGACGCCGGGCCAGGAGACCGACACGGCTCGGTATCTGGCTGCCGGAGCGCGGCGCGCGCTGCTGGTGACGGCGGGCGAGGGCGAGCTGGGCCAGGGTGAGATTGCGCTGGGACAAATTGTAGAGAGAATTCTTCGCGAGTGCCCGTCGCCGGGTGGCGTGATCTTCGAGTCGGACCGCGTGCTCGGCCATGTGCGGCCTGACGTTTGCCTGTGCGCAGCGACCAGTCGATGGACCGGGCTGAAGGCTTCGCACGATCTTGTGCTGGAGCACGCCGATGCGATGGTCGAGCTTGCGGGGCACGATCACATCATCGAGGCGGAGAAGATCACGTTTCGGCTGGCGTCGCTGGAGCGCGTTTCGCCGGTGATGGTGGAGTGGGTGAGGGAGAGGCTGGGGAAGACAGCGACTAGGGACCAGGGAACAAGGGACTGAGGGACCAGGGACGTAGGGGCTTAGGGTGTCCCGCGGACGAATTCGCGAACATTATTTCTTACGCATTTTCTTGTGCCAGATTTTCTTTCGCCCGCTGCGCGGGCTGCGCCACGATTTGCGCGTTCATTCCCCAGGCTCGCGCCTGGGGCTAACGTCTCTCGCCCGCTACGCGGGCTAGAACGCCCGAGCCTGTAGCCTCTGCTCCCTCCGCCGTGACGGCCTGCCTTGACTTCCGGCGGACATGCTTGTAACGTGGGCGAACATTCCCTTGAACTGCGTTTGTGTCTCATAAGCGAACAGCCGGAGTGTGCGAATTTTGGACACTGTATCGATATCGGACAGCGGCGCAGGTACAGACAACGGGTCAGCTGCGTTGACGGAGCGGCCGGGTGGCGCAGAAGCAGAGCGCGCGCAGCAAATCGACAAGGATCCGGGAGAGGATCGGCTGGCATGGTTGGCGCTGACGCTGGCGCCGGGACTGGGGCCGCGGCGGATTCTGGATGCGGTCAAGCAACTCGAGTCGGCGAGCCAGATTTTCACGATGGCGCTGACGGCGCTCGAGGGGCTGAGGTTTCCCGCCGAGGCGGCGCAGTTCCTGTTCGACGGCAAGGGGCGGAAAGCTGCCGAAGAGGAGTGGGCGCGGGTGGCTGCGCAGAGCGCGGCGATTATCGATTTCGCGAGCCCGGAGTATCCGGAACGGCTGCGCGAGATTTACGATCCGCCGACGGCGCTTTGGGTGCGTGGCGATGCGAAGCTGTTGAGCCGGCCGGCGATTGCGGTGGTGGGGACGCGGCATCCGACGCCTTACGGGACGGGGATTGCCGAGCTGCTGGCGCGGGACCTGGCGGCGCGACGGCTGGTGATTGTGAGCGGGATGGCGCGGGGCATCGACTCCTGCGCGCACAAAGGAGCGCTGGCGGCGCGCATGCCAACGGTGGCCGTGTGGGGCACGGGGATTGACGTGGTCTATCCCAAGGAGAACAAGAAGCTGGCTGAGGAGATTCTGGCGACGGGCGGGGCGATCGTGAGCGAGATGCCGATGGGAACCTTTCCGGCGCCGCAGAATTTTCCGCGGCGGAATCGGATTTTGAGCGGGCTGAGCGTGGCGGTTCTGGTGGTGGAGGCAGGGGAAAACTCGGGAACGCGGGTGACGGCAAGGTGCGCCGCGGAGCAGAACCGGGACCTGTATGCCGTTCCGGGCAACGTGACGAACAAAGGGTCGTGGACTCCTAACACATTGATAAAACAGGGGGCTAAGCTGGTGGCGACCTGGGAGGATGTGTGGGAGGACCTGCCCTCGCAGGTGCGGTTGGAGCTTGAGGCCCAGGGGCCGGCTGCATCCAAAGCGGAGGCCCAGGCATCCTTAATGGCGGACCCGGTGCTGCGGCCCCAGGAGGCCATGGTGCTGGAGGTCCTGCGCACCGACGAGAGCCTGCAGATCGACGAGATCCTGGACCTGCTTGAAGCTCAACTCACTTCCCCTGAGGTGTTTACGGCGCTTTTCGAGCTGGAGATGGCGGGCCGGATACGGCAACTGCCGGGGAAGAATTATGTGAGGACGATGTGAAAGGCAGGGACTAAGGGACTGCGGAACTTAGAGAGCGAACCCGACGCGCGCGCTGAGACTGGCAATGGGGGCGGGATCGACCGCCGGTGAGGCGTTTCCGGCCGACTGCCGGAATGTGGAAGTTACTTTCCGGATGCGCGCCCCAATATGGATGCAAAGAGGTGGATTTGAGGCGGTTTGGGGGCCGCGGCAGCTGGTTGCTGCGCACGGAAATGGGACGGCCGGCCCGGAAATATCCTCCGCGGCGGTGGAAATGAGGGGGCATTCCGTGCTACGGTGCAAGCCTTGCGGCCATTTTTTGCCGGAACTGGCCCGGAGACGCATGAGCTGCGCGATGGCTGGCACGATCGAGTTTTGGAACAAGGCGCTCATTAAGGCGCGGGAACGGGCAGCCGGAACTGATTGGCTATGAGAGAGTCAAACAGGAGAGTCGAACAGCGGGCGGGCCGAGAACAGGCAACCGAACTGCAGAGAGAGGGAACCGGGTTAAGGGATGGCAACAACAAAATCATTGGTGATCGTTGAATCGCCGGCCAAGGCGAAGACGATCGAAAAATATCTGGGCAAGGGATTCGATGTGAGGGCCTCGGTGGGCCACATCATGGATTTGCCCAAGAACGAACTTGGTGTGGAGCTGAAGAAGCGCACCTTCGAGCCGGAGCTCATCGTGTCTCCGGGCAAAGAGAAGGTGGTAGAGCAACTGAAGAAGGCGGGCGCCAAGGCCGATGAGATTTATCTTGCTCCCGACCCGGACCGCGAAGGTGAGGCGATTGCATACCACCTCGCGCTGCAATTGGGGACCAACGCCAAAGAGAGAAAGAAGATTCACCGCGTCACCTTCAACGAGATTACAAAGAAGGCCGTGCAGGAAGCGTTCAAGCATGCACGCGACATCGATCAGCATCTGGTGGACGCGCAGCAGACGCGGCGCGTGCTCGATCGCCTGGTGGGCTACCAGATTTCTCCGCTGCTTTGGGACAAGGTGCGGCGGGGACTTTCGGCGGGGCGCGTGCAGACGGTTGCGCTGCGGCTGATCGTGGAGCGGGAGCGCGAGATTCGCGCGTTTCAGCCGCTCGAGTACTGGACGCTGGAGGCACAGCTTCATCCCGAAAAACAGGCCGATCAGAAATTCAGCGCAAAGTTCATCGGCATCGGCGGCGAGCCGGTGCGCGTGGCAAATGGCACGGACAAGGATGGGAAAGAACAGTTTATCGCAAGCGCGCTGCCCGATAAGAAGCAAATGGACGAGGTGATGGCCGCGCTGGAAAAGGCGGACTGGTCGATTACCGGTGTGCAGGCACGCGAACAGCAGCGCAGGCCGCTGGCGCCTTTCATCACCAGCCAACTGCAGCGCGACGCGGCCAACAAGCTGGGCTTCAACGTGCGCCGCACGATGGGCGTGGCGCAGCGGCTCTATGAGGGCGTCGACATCGGCGACGAGGGCACAACGGGCCTCATCACTTATATGCGTACCGATTCGCCGCGCGTTGCGCCCGAGGCAGTGACAGGCGCGCGCGAGTGGATTGCGAAGGAGCTGGGCACGAAGTATCTGCCCGAAGCTCCCAATGCATACAAAGGCAAGAAGGATGCGCAGGACGCGCACGAAGCCATCCGGCCGACGGATGCGGCGCGCACGCCGGAGTCGATTGCGCGCTACCTGAGCAACGAGCAACTGAAACTCTACACGCTGATCTGGCGGCGCTTTGTGGCTTCGCAGATGGTTCCCGCGGTGTATGACGTGACGACGGCGAACATTGCGGCGGTTTCGCGGACAACGCGCAAGACGTACGATTTCCGCGTGAGCGGGTCGGTGATGCGCTTCGACGGATTCCTGAAGGTCTACGAGGTTTCAGAGGACAAAAAGGACGAAGACGACGAGAGCGCGAATCGGCTGCCGAACCTCGACGGAGTGAAGGCGTTGGGACTCGACGAATTGCTGCCGGAAGATCACTTCACGCAGCCGCCGCCGCGTTACAACGAATCTTCGCTGGTGAAGGAGCTGGAAGAGCGCGGCATCGGCAGGCCGTCGACCTACGCCTCGATCATCAACACCATTCAAGACCGCGAGTATGTGGTGAAGCACGGCGGTTCGCGCGGGCGGTTTTATCCCACCGAGATCGGCGTGGTGGTGTGCGATCTGCTGGTGGAAAACTTTCCGTACATCTTCGATACCGCGTATACGGCCAAGCTAGAAACCGAGCTGGACGACATCGAAGAAGGCACGGAAAAGTGGACCGATCTGCTCAACGGCTTCTACGGCTACTTTGAGCAGGAGCTGAAGGACGCGGGCAAACACATGCGCAACATCAAGCGCATGGAGGAAGTGACGGGTGAAAAGTGTGAGGTGTGCGGGTCTCCCCTGGTTTTGAAGTGGGGCAAATTCGGCACGTTCTACGCCTGCTCGGCTTATAACAAAAAAGATCCGACGAGCTGCACGTTCACCAAGGAGAACATCGCTTCAAAGCCCGACCTGAACACTCCGGAAGCGCAGGAGGCGGGTGATACCGAGGAGTATTGCGAGAACTGCGGCAAGGTGATGGTGATGCGGCGCGGCATCTTCGGGCCGTTCATGGCCTGCCCGGATTACAACGCCGACCCGCCGTGCAAGACCTTCCGCAAGCTGAGCCAGAAGCAGCAGCAAAAGCCGCCCGAGCCGACCGGAGAGGCTTGTCCGGTTTGCGGCAAGCCGCTGGTCCTGCGCCAGGGCGCGTACGGCGAGTTTGTTTCGTGCTCCGGCTATCCCAAATGCAAATACGTGAAGCAGAACCTGATTGAAGGGATGAAGTGCCCGAAATGCGGCGAGGGCGACCTGGCCGAGCGGCGCGCGCGGAGAGGCAATGTCTTCTGGGGCTGCACCAATTATCCGAAGTGCGACTTCACTTCAAACCTGAAGCCGGTGGCGAAAAAGTGTCCCAAGTGCGGCAGCCCGTACCTGCTGGAGAAGACGCTGAAGTCGGGCGTGTTTCTGGTGTGCCCGAATCTAAAGAAGTCGGCCGAAGAAGAGGCTGCTGCAAAGAGGCGCGGGAAAAAGGCGCCAGCGGCTGAAGAGGGAGCCAAGGTGGTGTGCACATACTCGAAGCGCATCGGCGACCCGCCACCGCCGCCGACGGCAGAGACTCACGGCCCAGTTGTCGAAAAGAAGGAAGAGAACGAAGAGCTGCAACCGGCCTAAAAGAGGCAGGGACGTAGGGACTAGGGCGCGCCGACGTGGCGCGCCGTTTTCGTTAGCGCGAAATACCGCGACATGAAGCCGGTCGAATCCTGTACCATTGGCAGCGGAGACGCTTAATGGAACGAATGCTGGCCACGCCGGCCGATGCCGAGATCATTCTAAGACTCTATGAACTGCGCACCGAGGCGGTGATGCGCCAGGCGCGCGCCTGGGTTGGCGGCGAGTTCTGGCCCAAGACGGCGGACGAGTTTTACGCGGTGTATGAAAACCCGCGCGATCCGCACAATCCGTGGCTGCGCCAGGTGCTGACCTATTGGGAGATGGCGGCGGCGATGGTTCTGCACGGCGCGGTCTCTGCGGAGCTGTTTGTAGACTGCAACGGCGAGGGGTTTTTCCTGTTGGCAAAGTTCGCGCATATTCTGGAGGCGATCCGGGAGAAGAATCCCACTTTCCTCAACAAGACCACCGAGCTGATCAACCGCTTCTCGGCGGCGGCGCAACGTTATGAAGCGACGCTGAAGCGCGTGGAGGCGACGCGCAGCGCCCGCGCAGGGAAGTGAACGCAGCCGGCGGGCGCAATTCGCTGATCGCCCTTGCCGAAGGCCGGTCCGGAGAGCATCATAGGAACAGGTTCAGATCGATCGATCCCCCGGAGGTTTCAATGAAGCGCACTTTTTTCACGTTAGCAGCCGTTTTCGCCATGACCGTTGCGATGGCCATGGCTGCTGATTCAACCACGAGCACGGGATGGATTTCAGACTCGATGTGCGGCGCCAAGCACATGGGCACGGGCGCCGACTGCGTCAAGAAGTGCATCGAGGGTGGATTGAAGCCGGTGTTCGTCGACCCCAGCAAGCAGGTTTGGAGCATCGACAACCCGGATGCGGTGAAGGACTTCTATGGCGCTCACGTGACCGTCACTGCGACCGAGGACGCGGCGAACAAAAGCATGCACGTAGAATCCATCGTGGCGGCCAAGTAACGCCATTAAGGCGTTTTAAGAAATGGTGGGTCCCGTTCAGCTTGTGCCAGGCCGCCGCTCCCTGTTGGTCGCACTCCAACGACAACATCTGGTCGTTGGGGGACCCCGGTTTGGCCCCGTCAACTTCGCATTTGTGCTTCCCGGATACAGCGTTTCCCAAAACGCTTTGGGTCCTGTGAACCTGGTTGGTACTCGCCACGCCGCCCAAAGTCTGATAGTGTCATATCGATTCCTCTCGTCCTGCAGTTCTTTGAACTGTATGTGGGGCGAGAAAGGCTTTGACTGAAAGCGACCGGACAACCATGGCGCGAGCAACCTGGAACGGCAGAGTCATTGCGGAGAGCGATCGGATCGAGGAACTGGATGGAGACGTCTATTTTCCCGAGTCCAGTCTCAAGCGGGAATATTTTCGGTCCAGCTCGACCACATCAACCCATCCCCTGAAAGGCCAGGCGCGATTTATGACCGTCGTGATCGACGGACAGGATAATCAGGATGCCGCCTGGTACTATCCCGATCCCAAGCCGGCGGCACGCAAGGTGAAGGGCTACGTGGCGTTCTGGCGGGGCGTGGAAGTGGAGAAAAACAGGGAATAGGGAATAGCCAGTAGGGAACAGGGATTGGGCGCGAAACGTGAGCGCTGGACCCGCAAATCCCGCCAGGTCATCAATTCCCTGTCCCGGCCGCAGTGGGGCCCTGCTTCCGGAGCTTTGAGCCTGCCGCGGCCGGCGGAAATCTACTCCCTATTTCCTATTGGCTACTCCCGATCTCTCAATACGCCTGGAGCTGATCGAGAGGCAGGCGCACGCGGAAGCATGTTGATCCGGGCTCGGATTTCACGCTGAGATGGCCGCGATGCGTGCGCACGATGCGCATGGCGTTGTCGAGGCCGAGGCCCAGCCCCTTGCCGGGCGCCTTGGTGGTGAAGAAGGGCTCGAAGATGCGCTCTTGCAGCTCGGGAGGGATCCCGGGGCCCGTATCCCAAATCTCCACGAGCAGCATCTCGGCCTCAAGCCTGCAGGCGACGCGCAGGCGGCCATTATTACCCAATGCGTCGAGGGCATTTTCGATCAGCGCTGTCCACACCTGGTTCAACTCGCCGCCGTAGGCGCTGATGCGCGGCAGGTCGGGTTGATAGTCGCGCTCGATCTCAATGTGGGTCATTCGCGAGGCCAGCATTTGCAGCGTGGCGTCGAGGCCGGCCGGGACGTCGACCTCGAGGATCGGGGAGCGATCCATGTTGGAGTAATCCTTGACGGCGCCGATGAGGTCGAAGATGCGGGCGGTGGAGTTGACGATGGTTTCGGCGGCTCGCGCGGAGCGCAGATAGCGGGCGAAGTACTGCAGGACGACGCAACACTCGACCGGGCTGAGATATCCGCGCAGCTCATCGAGGTCCGCAGTGGTTACGGACTGCTCGGCCATCTGCGCCGCCACTTCCCAGGCATCGCCGCAGCCGACGCCGCTGAGCCAGGCGCGAAGCGATTCCTCGCGGCGAATGAACCCCAGAGCATCGGTTTCTGCGGGTGGATCGAGCGTCTCGCCTGAGCGCGAGAAGATCTTCTCCTCCCATGCCACGACCTTTTCCATCTGTTCTTCAGTGAGGCGCAGAGTGATGAGCTTGATGCGATTGCTGCGGTTAGCGCGCAATGCGGTGAGCAGGGTTGCCGCGGCGCGCTGCGCGGCGGATGCGGGATTATTGAGCTCGTGCGCGAGATTCCCGGCCAATTGGCCCAGAGCCGCGAGCTTTTCCGCCTGCTGCTCGATGCGGGTGACTTCGCGGACGCGGTCGAGCAAGGTGGAGACCACGCGCTGCGCCATGGAGGGGATGACCGCGAGCATTTCCGGGAAAACCGAGCGATGAATCAGCAGCGTCCAGACGGGCGAGACGGCGAATCCCTGGCCGCCGTAGCCCTTCATGCGCGAGAAAGGCAGCAGGCCCGTCATTTGCCCGGTGCGTCCGATGAACAGGGCCATCGGGCCGCCGTGCTGGCGGCGCACATGAATCTCGCCTTTGAGAATGAGGACCATGTGCTCGGCCGGAGCGCCTTCCTCGAAAAGAATGTCGCCGGGATTGGCGATGTATTCCTGGCCATGACGCGCGAGCCACAAACGGTCTCCGAAGGGCAAGCCGTGCAAGGCGCCGATGCGATCAAAGGCCTCCGCGATTTCTTCAGGCGGCGTGGGAGTAGCGGGAGCAACGACGGTGGGGGAAAGCATCCGGGACCTCCGAAGCAGGACCTGATAACAAAGGATAGCCGATCGGCACGATGGGAGGATAAACGCTAGCGGCGCTCGGGCGTGGCACCTTGGTGCTCGAATTGAGCCGGCCGGTCGGACGCATCTGGCGCGGATCGGGGCGTGAGATTCCACGCGTCGGCAACGATATAAAGCGGCCGGCCTTTGCTCTCCTCAAAGATCCTGCCGACATACTCGCCCAGAATGCCGACCGTAATGAGCAAGGCGGCGTTGCTCATACAGAGCACGATCATGAGCGAGGTCCAGCCAGGGACGGTGCGGCCAGAATGATAGGCAACCAGAGCCCTGACCGCTTCCTCGATGGCCAGCAGGGCCATCAACCCGCCGGCGAAAAAGCTCACGCGCAGCGGCAGAGGCGAAAAGGAAACTGCTGCGTTCCAGGCCAGGCGGATCATGCGGCTGAGCGGATACTTGGTGGTGCCGGCGGCGCGAGGCTGGCGCTCGTAGCGGACGCAGATTTGGGGATAGCCGACCCAGGCCACCATGCCGCGCAGAAAGCGATGCAATTCGCGCATGGAGCTGAGGCTGGAGACGCAGCGGCGCGACATGAGGCGAAAGTCGCCGACATCGGCCGGGAGCGACTTGAGGAAAAAGGTCTGCATCAGACGGTAAAAAAACCATGCGGTGGCGCGCTTGAAGAGATTCTCGCCCATGCGAACCGACCGCTGACCGCAAACCACATCGTAGCCATTGCGATACTGCGCTACCATCTCGTGAATGACGTCGAGCGGGTCCTGCAGATCGGCGTCGATGAGGACGACTGCGTCGCCGGCGGAATAGTCAACGCCGGCTGTGGCCGCCAACTGGTGGCCGAAGTTCCGGGAGAAGCTGAGCACCTTGATACGGTGGTCGCGCGCGCTCCAATCGACCAGGTACTCGATGGTGCGATCGGTGCTGCCGTCGTTGACCAGGACGACTTCGCATGGATATGGCGCGGCATCGATGAAGCGCGTAATTTCCGCAGCGAAGAGGGGAAGGCTCTGCTCCTCGTTGTAGCAGGGAGCCACAATCGACAAGAGAGCCGGGTCAGGCCGGGATTGCAGATAGCCGGAAGACATGGTCAGTGAATGGCCGAGGTTCAAACCATCGAACTTGATGGTATCGCTTGCGAGGGCATTGTTGCCATGACGCTCTTGTGTCAGCCTGGAGGGATTTGCGCATCGCGGCTACCGGGATTCAGGGGCGAGGTTGCGGCTGACGGCTGCGGGCTTGCGCGCCTCAGCGCGTCGCAACGAGAGCGCGCCGGCGACGCCGAGGACAACAATGGCAGGCTCAACTGGCTGCCGGTAATCCATCATGGGATGCGTGAGGTAGTAGGTGATGGGGAAGGAGCCGATGAGCAACAGATAGGGCACGACCGCCGTTCGATTGGCGCGCCAGAGGCTGCGAATTCCAAGCAACATGAACAGCGTGACTGTGGAGACATAGAAGACATTTTCCGGAGTGAAGGGCTGATCGCGCAGCTCGTCGGCAGAAAAACTCCAATAGCCGGTCCAGTAATAGACGATGCGGCGCAGCGTTTTGACGACCAGGAACGCGTAATGAGGATGATTCTTGAGATCGGAGAGGGACATGGCGCGTTTTTCAGCGAGATAGGGAATCTCGCCCATGGAGAGATATTTCTTCATCTCCACGGGGCTGCTTGCGGGATAGGGCCGGTTGTCGCAGGTGGGCGGCGAGGTGCGGTCGTAGGGAGCATTGCCAAAGTCATCGGCATAGAGCTCGAGCCAGATGTTGTCGCGGATGGGCACAATGACGCCGAGCGCCCGGTAATTCCGGATGGACCACGGAGTGAGCACGAGAAAGAAGGTGAGCATGGCCAGCGCGCCGTTCAACACCCAACGCTTGCCCGCTTTGTGTGCCTGCCAAAGAGCAAAGCCGAGCAGGAAAGGCAGGGTGGACATGATGGAGGCGTTGGAGTGCGCGGTGACCCCATAGAGCGCACCAAAGCCGATCCAGGCCCACGGTTGCGCAGACCGGTGAATGCGCTGGGCGATGCAGAAACACGCGGTAAACAGCAGGCTGGTGAGTGCATATTCCCAAACCCGGCCGGCAGAGAAATAAATCGCGAAAGGATAAAGCGCCCAAGCCCAGGTGGCGATGTTGGCGGCGCGAAGGCCGAGAGCGTACCTGGCGCTGAAAAAGACGGGGATGCAGGTGAGCGCGGAGAGAAGGCTGTTGATGGTGAGGATAACAAACGCAGAGGTGAGGGAATAGACGCCAAAGAACCGGAAAACGAGGGAGAGCAACCCGGGAAAGAGCGGGGACATGATGGCGGTGGCTCCGCTCCACGGCCAGTAGGGCGAGGAGAAGCCGTGGCCGGTGGCGAGGGCGCGCGCGATCCAGCCCATCTCCCAGCCGAATGCTTCGTAGTGCTTTTCCGCGTCGGGCAGGTCGCGATAGGTGAAGAAGACCACCACGAGACGAATGGCCAGCGCGACCGCCATTGCGGGAAGGATCTGGCGGAGCCTGCCGGCCTGTTCCGGCGGCGCGGCGGGACTTTCTTGTGGGCCTCGGGGAATCGGGTGGCTCTTCATGAAATTGGTTCTTTCAATTGTTTCATAAGTAGACCGTCGCTTGTTTTCGCCGAGGACGTTCTATAAAGGGACGTAAAAGGGACGTATTCCTCGATGCACGAGACTGCGGAGAACTGGCCAATTGCCCGGAGTAGTAGACTGACTTTGGTTTTTTGAACCGGGAGCCCGCCGCATGCAGATTACGTTTGCCGCCTCGGAAGCCACGCCCTTTGCCAAAACTGGCGGGCTGGCCGATGTTGTGGACGCGCTGCCCCGCGAGCTGGTGAAGCTGGGGCACAAGGTGACGGTCTTCCTGCCGTTCTATGCCCGGGTGCGGCGGCTCATGGAGGGTGAGCCGAAGTACGCAATTCGTTCGCTCACCATTCCATTCCGCTACTACAACCGGTTCGTTGGCGTGGTGGACGCAGGCCAGCGCGACGGGGTGCAGCACTACTTTATCGATTGCCCGGAATTGTTTGATCGTAAAGAGCTTTATGGGCCGGGCGGAGCCGAGTACGCCGACAACGCGGAACGTTTTGGCCTGTTCTGCCGCGCCGTGATCGAAGCATCAAAGCAGCTTGGCGTGCCCGACGTTTTTCACGTCCACGATTGGCAGGCGGCGCTGATTCCCGCTTACCTGCGCACGGTTTATCAGCCTGACCCGGATCTGCTCGACGCGGCGACCGTACTGACGATTCACAACGCCGCGTACCAAGGCGCGTTTCCGCCCAACACCACTGAGGACCTGCTTTTTCCGTGGGACGTTTTCACGATGGACAAGCTGGAGCAGTACGACCACTTCAACTTCCTCAAAGGCGGAGTGGTGTACAGCGATCTGCTGACATCCGTGAGCAAGAAGTATGCCGAGGAGATTCAGACGGCGGAGTTTGGCGAGCAACTCGACGGGGTCCTAAAGAAACGCGCCGCCGATCTGCGCGGCATTTTGAACGGCGTGGATTATGCGCTCTGGGATCCGGCCAAGGACGGTTATCTTGCCGCGCACTACACGCCGGAGAATCTTGAAGGCAAGCGCATCTGCCGCGCCGATCTGCTGCATGCCTTCGGCCTGGAGAACGTGGAAGAGACGACCCCGGTGATGGGCATCGTTTCGCGTTTCGCCAAACAGAAAGGCTTCGACATTCTCTCGGAGATTACCGAGCAGATTGCAGAGCGCGACGTAGCGGTGGTGGCGCTGGGAACCCACGATCCTTACTATGAGAATCTGTTTCGCGCGTGGGCCTTCCGTCATCCGGCCAATATCGCCGTGCAGATTCGCTACGACGAGGCGATGGCACACAAGGTCGAGGCAGGCTCGGACATGTTTCTGATGCCCTCGCGCTATGAGCCTTGCGGCCTGAACCAGATTTATTCGCTCAAGTACGGCACGGTGCCCATTGTGCGGGCGACCGGAGGCCTGGACGACACCATTGAGGAGTGGGACGCGGAAAAGGAAACGGGCACGGGATTCAAGTTTTCGGGGTTCGACCCGAAGGACCTGCTCACGGAGATCGATCGCGCGATCGAAGCCTTCCACGACAAGAAGAGCTGGACGCGGCTGATGCGCAACGGGATGGCGCGCGATTACAGCTGGCGAGGTCCAGCGAAAGTGTACGTGCGCGTGTACGAAGAGGCGGCGCAAAGGCGGGGACCGGGGACGAGGGACTAGGGAATGGGTCTTAATCGCGACTTCGTTGTGATAGGCTGCAAGGGCTTGGAACGAATTTCTATGTGGAGGTTGACGATGAATTTTCGGTTAATGGCAGCGTGTTGTCTGTTGGGGATGGGTTCGATCGCGGCGGCGGCGCAGGCGGGTAGCCCGGCGAGCGGGCCGGCAGCAGGGACGATTGTCACGCCGGCGGTGGCGCTCGATTCGCAGTTGAGAATCATTGAGTTCGAGATGATGGGCGCGGTGAAGGCGATGCCGGCCGATAAGTTCGACTTCGCTCCAAGCCAGGCGATTTTTGTGCCGGGGCAGAAGACCGAGTTCGCGACGGTAAGGACGTTTGCGCAGCAGGCTACGCATGTGGCGCAGGCCAATTACTTTTTCTACAGCGCCGTGAGCGGGCTTAAGCCGGACGTGGATATAGATGGACTGCCCAAGCTGACGAAGAAGGACGACGTTGTGGCGGCGCTGGCAGGCTCATTTGCGTTTGCACACAAGGCCATCGCGACGCTGACGCCGGCCAACACGTTTGAGGTGGTCAAAGTGCCGGAGCCGGGCATGTGGACGCGCGGAACGCTTGCGGGGTTCGGCGTGGCGCACGCTTTCGACCACTACGGGCAGATGGTGGAGTATTTGCGGATGAACGGGATCGTGCCGCCAGCCAGCGCGCGATAGGCCGCTTAGGCGCGCGCGGGGGCTCGGATCTTCAAGACATCTTCGACAATGTCCGCAGCTTGCTCGAGGCCATCGATCTGGGCCATCGCGGCCTGGATTCTGCGCGCGGCAAGCCGATACGAATCGTTCTCCAGGATCGCACGCACGGCGGAGCGCAGGCGCTTCGCATTGACCCTGCGCGGGTGCACGACCACTCCGGCTCCGCGCGCTTTGACGCGCGCCGCGACGCCCGGCTGGTCGTTGCCCAGCGGAATGCACACCAGAGGCACACCTTCAGACAGTGACTCAAGGACCGTGTTGAGTCCAGCGTGCGTGATGACCACCGAGGCGCGCGTGACCAGATCCAACTGCGGAGCGTAGTTCACGACCAGCGGGTCGCCACTCAGGGTTCCAAGTTGCTCCCGATCGAGGCCGCCGCCTAGAGACATGACGAGTTGAACATTGAGACCCGCGCATGCATCGGCAATCATGCGGAATTTCTCGCGCGATTGATTTTGCAGCGTGCCCAGCGAAGCGTAGATCAGCGGCCGGCCGTCGAGCCGGTCCCATGGAAAGTCGATGGGCGGCCGTTGCGCGGCGTCGACAAACGGGCCGGTGTAATAGAGATGGGGAGGCGGAGGATCGATCTCGAACTCGAGCGCCCGAGGCAACTGCGCGATCTGCGCGAGTTTCGAGAGTCCCTCGCCGGGAACCCTGCCCACATTCAGTCCCCACGCCACGCGGTATTCGTTGACGACGGCAAAGATCGGCTTGGCCACGCGCGTAAGCACGCGGATGGCAATCTCATTGCGCAGCCGGGACCACCAGCGCTGACTTCCCGACCAGCCGAAGTAAAAGGGCGGAAAGCGATTGTCATTGACCATGGGCGGAATCAGCGCGAGCGAAACAAAGGGCAGACCGAGGCATTCCGCAATGTTGTTGGCCATATCTGCTTCGTCGACTAACAAAGCATCGAGGTTAGCATTACGAACCGCCTCAAGTCCGTCGCGAAGCACCATGCGCGCAGTGTTGCACACTCTCCCCATGGTGAAGCGAAGGACCTCGACGCCCGTCATCTCGCCCAATCGCTGATCTAGTTTTTGAAGAGTTCCCAGGGGGTAATCGCTCTGGCCAATCAGGCAGAAATCGATTCCCGCTCCCTTGACGCGGGACTCGACATCGGCGATTCCGAAGACGATGACGGTGTGTCCGCGCTGCTGGAGGCGACGCGCCAACGCGGTCAGGGGGTTCAGGTGTCCCGTTCCTGGAAAACAGAATGCGCCCAGCCTTGCCATTCTTCACCATGCTAATGGAACTGGGCGGCGGGTATTGAGAAATCCACTCTTGTCCCAGCGCGGGTCCAGTGATGACGAACCGAGTTGTGCTTGCCCTTCCATTCCTCGTATGGGCCTTGGAAATCCTCAATGCCGCCGTCGTGGAAGATCCAGAGGCGCGTGGCCACTTCGTCGATGAGGTCGTGATCGTGCGTAACCAGAAGAACGGTGCCCTCGTAGCGCTGCAGGGCAATGTTGAGCGCGTTGATGGCTTCGAGGTCGAGGTGGTTGGTAGGCTCGTCGAAGATGAGGATGTTGGGCTTGGTGAGGATGAGCTTGCAGAATGCGAGACGAGCCTGCTCGCCGCCCGAGAGCGCTTTTGTCGGCTTAGAACCCTCTTCGCCGGAGAAAAGCATCTGGCCGAGAATGCCGCGAATGTCTTCGACGTGCGCAGCGGGGTTCCACTGGTGCAGCCACTCGGTGACCGTCATTCCGTGTTCAATGGTTGAGCCGACGTCCTGGGGAAAGTGACCGACCTGCGCCTCGTGGCCCCAGAAGACGGAGCCGGAATCGAGCGTGAAGCCGGGCTCGGCGAGGCCCGGGTAGTTGGCCAGAAGGCTCTTGAGCAGGGTGGTTTTTCCTGCGCCGTTGCGGCCCATGAGGCAGATTTTTTCGCCGCGCAGGAGGTTGGCGCTAAATCCGTCAATAACTTTCAGTTCGCCGTAAAGCTTCGTCAAATGCTTGAACTCGAGAACGTGCTTTCCGCTGGGCCGGATCTGGTCAAACTTGATGTAGGGGCGCTGGATGTTGGAGCGAGCCAACTCGTTGGTCTGCAGGCGCTCGACCTCTTTGCGGCGACTTGTGACCTGCGAGGAGCGCGTGCCGGCGGCGAAGCGCGCGATGAACTCGTTAAGCTGGGCGATCTTCTTTTCGCGCTGGGCGATCTGCGACTCCAGCGTGGAACGAATCTGCGTTTTGGCCATCACCATGTCGTCGTAGCCGCCGGTGTAGGTGATGATGGTCTGGTAATCGATGTCGGCGGTGTGCGTGGTGACGGAATTGAGAAAGTGCCGGTCGTGCGAGATGGCGATCATGGTGCCGTCGTAGCTCAGCAGAAAGTCCTGCAGCCAGTGGATGGAGTCGAGATCGAGGTAGTTGGTGGGCTCGTCGAGCAGCAGCGCCGGTGGTTTGCCGAAGAGCGCCTGAGCCAGCAGCACCCTGACTTTTTGCCCGCCTTGCAGCTCTCCCATTTTGCGCTCGTGGAGCGGCTCGGGAATGTCCAGGCCGTCAAGCAGCACGGCAGCATCGCTTTCGGCGGTGTAGCCGTCCTCGTCGCCGATAGTGCCTTCGAGCTCGCCCAGGCGCATGCCGTCTTCGTTCGACATTTCAGGCTTGGCGTAGATGCGGTCGCGCTCTTCGAGGGCTGCCCAGAGCGGCTTGTTGCCCATGATGACGGTGTCGATGACGCGATAGGCGTCGAATGCGAACTGATCCTGGCGTAACACGCCCAGCTTTCGCGGGCGGACGCCGGTGCCTTTCTGCGGCTCGAGCTCGCCGGCCAGAATCTTCATGAAGGTGGATTTTCCGGAGCCATTCGGCCCGGTGAGCCCGTAGCGGCGGCCGGGAGTGAAGGATGTGCTTACGTCTTCAAAGAGGACCTTTGAGCCGTAGCGCATGGTGACATTGCTGACACTGATCATTCTCTGTTCGTGCTTCCTATGTGCGGGCCACACTCGGGCTGCCGCGCCGGTGGGCCGGATTAGGCCGGTTTGATTTGTGATTCACAAGAAGCGTGCGGGCAAGCAGCTCCCCCGGAAGACTTCGGCTCTTTTATTTTCTCACGTGCACACCGCAGTCGCGGACCTCCCGGTGATACGGAGGTTCAGCTAGAATGACGCCATGCGGCGTGCCCCTTTCTTCGCGACCCTTCTGGCCCTGATTTTGAGCCTGGCCCCTGCACCATGCGGCGCTTGCTGCGCCCGCCTGAAGACTGGGTCGGCGCGCTCCTGCTGCCTCCCGGTGCATGCCGCGTGCTGCATGCCTGTGAACGCGGTGACGCTGCCAGGACACAGCGCCAGATCCATCGCAAGTGCCGCATCGGCTTACGGGCAGAGCCGGGCATCGGGGCCTGAGCCGGAAGGAGGTTGCCGGACAAAAGCTGTCTTAGCCGCAACCATACCTGGTCGTCCCGAGCCACGCGTGGTGCTACGCACCTAATTCCTCCTGCCCTCTCCATCCGCGAATAGAGTCAGCCGGAAACTCCCGAAGCCGCACGCTTATATGTTGCGACAGCTCATGGGCAACGCACGCTTGCGCGCCGCTCCGTCCGGCTGCGCTTTGGGCCGAGACGAATAGGAAATCCCCTGGGAGGTTGAGATGAAGGTTTGGTGGTTGTGCGCGCTCTTGGTGTGTGCTCCATTGTATCTGAGTGGACAAATGCAGATGGGCGGGCCGGTTGCGACGCTTAAGGAGAACGTGCTGCGGCACAGCGCGTCGGGCACGAGCCTGGAGCCAAAGTCGAGCGAGCCGCCGATGCTGATGTGCATGAGCGGCAAGTGGATGGAAATGCTGCACGGCGAAGTGAATGTAGCCGAACAGCAACAGACCGGCCAGCGCGGCCACGACAAGTTATTCAGCGTGAATTGGGTGATGCCGATGGCGCAACGCGCGATCGCGAACGGTCAGTGGACCTTCGTCAGTATGCTCAGCTTTGAGCCGGCGACAATCACCGGACGCTATTACCCGGAGCTCTTTCAGCAGGGCGAAACGGCCTACGGCAAAGCGATTGTTGATGGCCAGCACCCGCACGATCTGTTCATGGAGCTGGCCGCAATGTATGACTTGAATCTTGGCGAGCAAGGCCTGGCGTCGATCTACGCAGCTCCGGTTGGCGATCCGGCGCTGGGTCCGGTGGCTTTCCCGCATCGTTTGAGCGCGGAGAGCGACCCGCTGGCGCCGCTGGCGCATCATCTGCAGGACTCAACGCATATCGCATACGACGTGATAACGGGCGCCATCACTTGGGGTCCGGCGCGGATCGAGGCGTCAGGGTTCCACGGACGCGAGCCCGGTGAGGATCGCTGGACGATAGAAGCTGGCGCGGTCGACTCATGGTCAACGCGGTTCACGGCCGCTTTGGCAAAGGATTGGATCGCGCAGTACTCGCTCGGTCACTTACATTCGCCTGAAGTGTTGCATCCGCAGGAAGACGTCCTGCGGCAAACGGCATCGATAAGCATCCACCACACATGGACTGCCGCCGAGCTCGATGCCACCGCGATTTGGGGCCGTAATCACACCATCGGGACAGATGTGAACGCCAACGGCTACCTGCTAGAGGCCGAAGCACGCCTGCGGGCGCATCAATCGCTGTGGACGCGCATCGAGAACGACGACCGGACCACGGATCTGCTGGGTGCAGCGGCCCCGCCCGGCGAGAGCGTCGTGGGCCGAGTGCAGGCATATAGCGGCGGTTATGCGCACCGCATTTGGCACTGCGATTGGAGCGCGCTGGAACTGGGCGCACAACTGACGCTCTATACCACCCCTCCGCGCCTACTTGCACTTTACGGCGCTCATCCAGTCGGGGCCGCGGGATTGTTGCACTGGCGGATTGGACGCTGAAACCGCGCTGCAACTTCAGAAGACTTCGCAGAGTTTTGCGAACGAGTCGAGCTCGATGAGATGCTGGCCTTCGGGGGCTTTATCGACGGCCGCGTGCTCCAGCACCCAGGTGTCGGGGTGAAAGAGAAACACGGCGTGCAGGCCGGCGGCGAGCGCGGGATTGATGTCGCTTTTGGGGCTGTTGCCGATCATCCAGGCGGTGCGCGCGGCAATGTTTCGGCGAATGACCACGTCACGGTACGCCTGCGGATCCTTCTCTGCGGGAATTTCCACCGCGGCAAAGTACGGGGCCAGACCCGAGCGAGCCAGCTTGTCGGCCTGCTCCGCGTGGTTGCCCTTGGTCATCATGATGAGGTGATGGCGAGTGGAGAGCTCGGCGAGAGTTTCAGCGACGCCGGGCAGCAGCTCAATCTCCTGCTCTGCGATCGACCGCGCGAACCCGCGAATGCGCTCGCGTTTTTCCTCTGTGACCGGTGCGGGGCTAAGGCGCTCAAAGCAATCGACGAGTGAGCGCGTGAAGCTGGAGAGGCCGTAGCCGTGGGTGAGGATGGTTTCGCGCTCGACGGCGTTGAGAGTTTGCCGCACTTCCGCGGGTGAGTACTCGTGATGGTCAAGGAAGCTGATGAACGCGGCAATGGCGCGCTCAAAGTAGATGTTGTTTTCCCAAAGCGTGTCATCGGCGTCGATGAGCAGCGTTTGGCCGGCAGGGAAGCGGGACATATGGCGAGGATAATCGCTCGCAGCCTCTAGCTTCTAGCTCCTAGCTTTTCGCTTCAACTCGCGACGGCATGCGTCTGTGGTCTCAGCGCAGGGTTTAAATCCCGGTCAGTAGCCGGGGTGGGTGGCCTGGTCGGCGTTAGGCACCAGTTCCTGATAGACGGAGTTGGGGACGTGGGTTTGCCAGTGATTGGTGGCGCGGGCGATAAGGACAGTTCCTAGAAAGATGAAGGCGATGATTGCGGCCAGGGCAACTGGAGTAACGCGCCGGCGAAAGCGCGGCTGTGTGGCAGCTGCGCCGCGGCCAGGCGCGAGTGAAAATCGTAGCGCCCCTTCCGCAGGGCAGGACGCGATGCAGGCCATGCAGGCGGTGCACTCAACGGAACGAATCTTTACCAGCTTGTCGACCGGCAAAGACGCCGGGCAGACATGCGCGCACCTTGCGCAGTCAATGCAGCCCGCGGGGTCCCGGCGGATTTTAAGCGGGCTCAACAGCGAGACCAACCCCATCAGCGCGCCGTAGGGGCAAAGGTAACGGCACCAGAAGTTCTCGACGAGGATGGACAGAATGACGAGCGCGGCGAGGACGATGGCCGCCGTTTCGCTCATTTCGCGGAAGAAGTTGAGCATCTTGACGTCGGCGATGAGGCCGTAGGGCGTGTGCATGAAGTCGCCGATCGCGGCCGCGGACATAGCGCCGATGATCAAGACGAAGAAGGCGAGCAGGAGGTATTTGAGCCCGCGCAGCGGAATGTCGAGCCAGCGCGGAAGGCGAAGATTGTGGCGGAAGATCTTTTTACCAATGCGCGCCAGCGCTTCGGAGAGGGTTCCAACGGGGCAGAGCCAGGAGCAGAACGCTTTTTTCGCGATCAGGCTGATAGCTGCGAACGCCATGAAGAGAAACATGGCAGCCGGATGAATGGCGGGCACGCGGCCAGTGAGAAGGAAGTACTTGAAGTTCATCAGGCCGGCGATGGGCAGCCAGCCTTCGGCGCCGGCAGGGCGCAGGACCTCGAGACCCACGCCGCCGCGCTCAAAGAAGCGAACCCAAAGGTAAAACTGAATGCCCAGCCAGGCGTTGAGCAGAACAAAGACAATCTGGACCGTGTGCCGCAAGCGCTGCGAGTTGTCGATGGCCAAGCGGCGGATAAGTCTCTTCTTTTCTTTGCGTGGCGGGTCGAGTGCTGCCGTTTGCGGGGTCATCGGGCGCCTGCTTCTAAAAGAAGAGTAGGGGCCTTTGGATCGCGCGGGCTGTGATTTGGATCACGTTCAGAGCTTTGCGGTCGCGCCCAGGCAGACCCTGGATCGGACACCCGCTATGGTGAGCATCGTTAGGCGCAGAGCTCAGACGCCGAGCTCGGCACGGATCGCCGCGGCGATGGCCTCGGCGTGACGGCGCATTGCTTCTTCGCTTTCCGCCTCGATCATCACACGCGCCAAAGGCTCGGTTCCCGAGTAGCGGATGACGACGCGGCCCGAGTCCTTGAGTTCATTTTCGGCGGCGCGAATGGCGGCCGCGACGGAGGGGATCTTGTCGAGCGGCTTTTTCTCGCGCACTTTCACGTTGACGATCACCTGCGGAAAGACTTTAAGGTCGGCGGTCAGCTCGGCGATGGATTTGCGTTTTCTCGCGACCAGATCGAGGACAACGAGCGCGGTCAGCAGGCCGTCGCCCGTGGTGGCGAGGTGCGGAAAGAGAATGTGGCCCGACTGTTCGCCGCCGAGCGCGGCATTTTCTTTTTGCATCATCTCGAGGACGTAGCGATCGCCGACGGGCGCGCGCAGCATGCGAATGCCGCTCTGTTTGAGCGCAGCTTCCAGACCCATGTTCGACATGGTGGTGGCCACAACGAGATCGCCCGTGAGCATGCCACGAGCCTTGAGGTCGCGCGCGGCCATGAGTAGGATTGCGTCGCCGTTGATGACGTTGCCGCGAGCGTCGGCCAGCATGCAGCGGTCGGCATCGCCGTCGAAGGTGAGGCCCAGGTCGGCGCCGCGTGCTTTTACCTCGCGCGCCACGAAGTCGGGATGCAGCGCGCCGCAGTTGGCGTTGATGTTGCGGCCGTCGGACTCAATATTCAGGAGCGTAAGGCCGTCGGGTTGGCCGCCATTCAGCCGGCGCAGAAGCTCTGGCGCGATGGCCGCGGCGGCGCCGTTGGCGCAGTCGGCCACAATTTCGAGGCCGGAGAGCGATAGGCCCGGCACGCAGTCGATGAGGAACTGAACATAGTCGGCCTGAAAGGAGGGATTGTCGTCGACGGGCGGGAAGCATTGCGGGTCGGAGATTTCGACTTGCGCGGCGTGGTGCAGGATCTCCTCTTCCATGGCCAGCTCGGCCGCGTCGGGAAACTTGAATCCATCGCCGCCGAAGAGCTTGATGCCGTTATCCTGCCACGGATTATGCGAGGCGGAGATTACGACGCCGGCCTGGAAGCCATGCGTGCGGGCGAGGAATGCGATCGCTGGAGTGGTGACGATGCCCGCGCTTTCCACGATCGCGCCTGCCTGGCGAAGGCCTTCGGCCAGCGTGGCGGCGATCCACGGGCCGGATTCGCGGGTGTCGCGGCCGAGGAGCACTTTGGGCTGCGCGACAGTATTGCGAAACGTATGAGCGAGTGCGAGGCCTACGCTGTAGATCGTTGTTGGATCGAGGGGGAATTCTCCGGCAACAGCGCGGATGCCGTCGGTACCGAAGAGTTTGCGTGCTCCATTGGGGGTCATTTTGCCGATCTCTTGCTTCGGTTGCGGGGTTTGGGTGCGTGCGGCGGGCTGTCCGCGCGAGGCGAAACGGACTCGACGCGGCTCGTGAAGGAGCCGTCGGCCAGTCGTGTGGTGAGCTGGTCGCCGGAGCCGATCTGCGCAGTAGAACGAATGAGCGCGCCTTCCGCCGAGAGAACCAGCGCGTAGCCGCGGTCGAGGACGGCGAGCGGCGAAAGAGAATTGAGGCGGGCGTCGAGCGAGCCCAGCCGCGCGGAGGAAGACTCGACAAGCCGCTCCAGCGAGCGGTCGAGGCGGGCACGAAAATCGGCGAGATGCTCGCGCGCATGAGCCAGCTTCTGACGCGGGTCGTGATGGAGAACTCCAGCGGCCAGCGCGGCGATTCGGTTCTGGCGCAGACGGAGTTGTTGTTGGACCGCGGCGTCGAGGCGCTGGACAGCGTCGTCGAGCCGCTGCTCGAGGCGGTGCAGCAGCGTGGTCACGCGCGATTCAACGCGACTGATGGGCAGGTATCCGAACCGTTGACGGGCCTGCAGAAGCTGGAAGCGCCCGGCGCGTTCTAGGCGGTGCGATTGCGCGGCCAAGTGCTCGGCGATCTTGTGCTGGGACTCGGTGATGAGCTCGGCTGCCGCGGAAGGCGTGGGCGCGCGCAGATCAGCGACGAAGTCCGCGATGGAGAAGTCCGTCTCATGCCCGACCGCTGAAACCACGGGAAGCCGGCTCGATGCAATTGCGCGCGCCACCTGCTCGCTGTTGAAGGCGGCAAGATCTTCAAGCGAGCCGCCGCCTCGCGCGACAACGACGAGGTCGACGAGATTTGTGGCGCTCAATTCGGCGAGGGCGGCTTCAATCTCGGCCGGCGCGGATTCGCCCTGCACGGAAACCGGAGAGAGCAGGACATTGAGGCCGGAGTGGCGGCGGTTGACGATATTGAGAAAGTCGCGAATCACTGCGCCGGTGGGCGAGGTGATGATGCCCACGGTGCGCGGAAACATGGGCAGCGGCTTTTTGCGCTCCGCGTCGAATAGGCCCTCGGCCTTGAGGCGCTCCTTTAACTGTTCGAAGGCAAGCTGGAGCGAGCCGGCGCCGACCGGCTCCATGGTTTCGGCGACGAGTTGCATCTGGCCGCGCTGTTCGTAGACGCTGACTCGGCCGCGCACCAGCACGTGCAGGCCGTCCTCTGGCCTGAAGCGGAGAAGCACCGCCTGGCGTCGGAAGAGAACGACGGGCAACTGCGCATCGGCGTCCTTCAGCGTGAAGTAAACGTGCCCGGAAGGAGCGGGACGATAGTTGGAGATCTCACCCTCGACCCAAATGTCGCCGTACTCCTGCTCAACCAGCTCGCGCACCTGCGCTACGAGTTCGCGCACCGGCCAGACGCGGCGTGACGGGCGCGGCGCGTCGAAACGGAGTCCCAGTTGGGAGCTCTCGTCGTGTTCTGACGCGAATGGACCGTGCGGAGTCACTGAAGGAGAGTGTAATTCTTAGGGTGTCAGCTACTCGATTTGCGGTTTTCGATCATCGTGCGCAGCTCCGCCGCCATGGAGGCAAGTTGCTGGCCGGAAGCGGCGGGCGGTGCGGATTCCCGGGAGTACACCTGCTCGAGTTCTCGCGCCAGATCGGTTCCGCGTGCAAGATTGAAGGTGCCGAGCGTGCCGGCGAGCTTGTGTGCGGCGGCCTGCGCGGCGTCGCGGTCCGATGCGCTGAGATTGTTCGCAGTCACGGCCGAGGCCGCGGCCTCAAGGACGGCGACGCGCTCAAGAATCTGCGACCGGTGGCGCGCCCACATGAGGTTCAGGGCCTTAGAAATTGCTGCGTCGGCCGGGAGAGCGGATTGGTCCGGATTTCCCATCGCGAATCGCTGTCACTCCCAGCCCAGCGCGCGCGAAATCTGCGCGGAGAGGGCGAGGGGATCGAAGGGTTTGAAGAGCACCGCCTCGACGCCGAGGTCGGCAAAGCGCCGCTGGTCCGTGCCCTGGACCTTGGCAGTGAGCAGCAGCACAGGGATCGCGGCGGTGGCCGGATTCTTGCGTAATTCCCGAAAGGTCGCGGGACCATCCATTCCCGGCATCATCACGTCCAGCAGAATCGCATCGGGACGCTGCTCGGCGGCGCGGGCGACACCCTGCGCTCCCGAGCTGGCTTTGATCACCTCCCAACCGGCAACGGTTTCCAGGCTCAGCGATGCCACTTCGCGAATGTCGTCTTCGTCATCGATGATCAGAATCTTGCGGCCCACGGCGGAACTTCCTTCCCTTCGATTGTTGTTGCGTTGAGCGGTTGTGGATGGAGTCCATCCGGCTATTGAGTTATGCGTTGGGAACGGTTGATTCCGGCAGCGGTGATTCTTCTATCGCACGCGAAGAACGCAGCATGGTGAGTACCAGAGCTTCAAGTTGCTGCGGCTGCACGCGTGTCTTGGCGAGGAAGTACGTGGGACCGAGGGTTAGCTGGCCGCGCTCCTCCTGCGAGAGATCACGGCCAGAATAGACGACCAGCGGAAGTTGAGCGAGACTCTTGTGCTGGCGCAACCAATCGGCCACATTGAAGCCGTCGCCATCGGGGAGGCCGATATCGAGCAACATAAGGTGCGGTTGAAAGGTGGAACAAGCTTTGATCGTCTCTTTGAGAGAGTGCGCTGTTTCGACCACGATGCTGTCGCGAGCGAAGACCTCGCTGATGATATTGGCGAGGTCGCGATCGTCCTCGACGATGAGGATGCGCGCCTTTTCGCCCGATCCGCAGAGGACGCGCGCCAGTTCAGTGAGCAATACTTCTTCGTTGAGAGGCTTGGAAACCCATCCATCGGCGCCGGCGGGAAGCTCTTTGGGGTTTTCGGGATTCTCCACGCTCAATAACACGACAGGAGTGCGTGACGAAGCATCCATGCGTCGCAGGAGGGGAAGAATCTCCCACCCGTTCATGCCGTCGAGCGCGGTATCGAGAAGGATGGCCTGGGCATCCTGGCGCGCCGCAGACAATGTTTGTTCGACGTTGGCGGCCTGCACCACGGAATAGCCGTGCCGCGCCAGTTGTGCCGCGATTCTGGGGCGCGATTCGGCGTTGGCGTCGGCCAGGACCACGGTGCCGTGGCCAATTTCCGGTTCCAACCCGCTGCCCGGAGCAACCGCCGGAGCAGGATGGTAGGGAAGAAAGATGCGGAATGTGGATCCGCGAACCGGATTCCGCTCGGCCCAGATGCGTCCCGAGTGCTGCAGCACGATGGTGCGGCAGATGGCCAGTCCGAGCCCCGTTCCGCCCTTCTGCCGCGAGTCGGAGGCGTCAACCTGCTGGAAGCGGCCGAAGATGGACTCAAGCTTATCGGCAGGAATTCCGCGCCCGTGATCGATCACGGAAATAATTACGCCCGTGACGCCGGGCCGCAGCATCACGCTCACCGGGGAGTTGGGAGGCGAGAACTTGACGGCGTTGGAGAGCAGGTTGGTTACGACCTGAAGCAGGCGATCGGGATCGGCTGAAATCTCCACCTTGGTGGAGTCGTGGATGAGCTGGACGCCCGCGGCGTCGGCGACGGGCTGCATATCTTCAATTGCCTGTTTGACGATGTCGGCCAGTTGCACCGCGCGGAAGCCGAGCGGCTCGCGCCCGCTCTGGATGCGCTCCAGATCGAGAATGTCGTTAATGAGCCTGACCAGCCGATCGGAGTTGGTGAGCGCGATGCGCAGCAAATTGGTAGCTTTTTCGTTGGTCTCAGGGAGAATTCCGGAACTGAGCAGTCCCAGCGCGCCGCGGATGGAGGTGAGCGGAGTGCGCAACTCGTGGCTCACCGTGGAGATGAACTCATCCTTCATGCGGTCGAGAGCGTAGCGCTGGCTGATGTCGCGAAAACTCAGCACGGAGCCTGAAACGCGTCCCTGGGCGCGGATCGGGGTGAGCGAATACTCGGCTGGAAAGGATGTGCCATCCACACGAAAGATGTTTTCCTCGCCGGTGGCGCCGGTTACTTGAGCCGCGGCGGTGCGCAGCGGGCAATCTTTGCCGCAGGCGCGATCTGGCGCCGCAGCGCCGTGCAACAGCTCATGCACCGGCTGGTCAATCAGCGCATCGACGGGCGCGCCCAGCAGCCGCGCAGCGGCGGGATTGGCAAACGTGACCTTGCCCTGGCGGTCGAGGCCGCAAATTCCTTCGGCCACGGCATCCAGTAGGATCTCCTGCTGCCGGCTCAATTCCTCCGTACGCCCGCGTTCCTGGGTGCGCGCCAAGAGCTGGCCGAGCGAAGCCGCGGCGGTTTCAATGGCCGCCATGGCTTCACGATCCTCGCGCAAGCGGAAGCGGCAATAAAACTCCAGCACTGCCAGCACCTTGCTGCCAGAGCGCACCGGCACGGCCCAGCCCGACATCATCTCCTGCTTGATCGCCGCGATTACGCGGGCAGTAGCGGGCGCCTCGGCGAGATCGGTGACCCAAACGGCACGCCCCTCTTTCCATGCTCGCTCCGGCAATTCGCCTGTGCCCGCCAGCGCGAGGCCCATGCTCCCTTGAATCAGAGCTTCCGCTTCGCGGCCCGGCGCTCCCCACGCGGTGCTGAACTCGAGATGTTTCTGCTCGGCGCCGACCACCCATTCGATGGCCACATCCCATCCCTGAGAGAGACACAGGGCCTCGAGAATGCGCATGCCCTCCGACTCGCTGGCGGCGTTGTCTCCCACGATCTGGCTCACCGCCAGTTGCAGCGCCAGGCGATTTTCACGCTGCTTCTGTTGCGTCACATCGCGCATGAGGCAGCGCACCGCCAACGGAACGCCCGTTTTCTGCCGGCGGCTCAGGCTCAATTCGAGTTCGAGCGCGCGTCCATCCGGAGTGTTCTGGCGCAGGGGAGCGCGGTCGACCATCTCGCCGTCGAGCGCGCGGCGGAAAAGCGCGGCCACCTCGTCGCGGACGCCCTCTGAAAACAGATCTTCGAAGGAACGCAGATCGAGCAGCGCCGTCTGCTCTACTCCGAAGCACCGCTTCCAGGCCGGATTGGCGTAGAGAAACTGTCCGGCCGGGCTCAGTGTGGCAATCATCTCAGTGGAATGTTCGAAGAGATCGCGATACCGCTCCTGCGACTCGCGCTGGGCCTGTTCGCGGTGCAGGCTCTCGCTTTGATCCACGGCGACGGCAACCATTCCGGTCAGCTCGCCCTGCGTGTCGCGCAGCGCCGAGATGTGCAGCGTGACGGGGATCTGCGCGCCGTCCCTGCGGCGCACCTTGGCGTCAAAGCTGGGCACCATGCTGGGAGCCAGCATGCGCACGCATTCGAGATAAGCAGACATGAGTGCGGCACGGGAAGCTTCAGCCGGCCGCTCCACGCGGCACAGCTTCTGCATCTCGGCCACCAGGCGTTCGGCTTCTCCGGGCGCAAGAATCTCCACCGTACCCCACCGGGCGAGCAACTCAGATGCGCGATAGCCCAGCACACGCTCGGTGGCGGGATTGCAGTAAATCAGCCGGCCGCTCAGATCCAGCGCCACCACGGCTGGACCCGCCGAGTCGAGCAACTGCCTCAGTCCTTCGGCGATCGGCTGATCGTCCTGAACAGCTCCGGCGCGGAGCAGACGCTTGTTCAAGAGGAGCGCAAAAAGAGCTGTCGCCAACACTGCAGCCACGACCGGCAGCGACTCCCACCGGAAATGAGGGAACAAGCGGGCCAGCGCGGCGCCAACCGAAATGGCGAGAATGGAAAAGGGCAGAATCAGCCAGAGCTGCGAGACGCCGCCGTGCTCAGCCGGCGCGCGCTGCGGTTGCTCATTCTGTGCATCCGGCCGCTCGCTCATCGGCGCGCTCCCCCGATTCAACGCCTGGCTTGACATTGCGCAATACCAACCTTGGCGCTCGTACTCCTGCTGCCATCCGCGTCAGCCGAGGCACCCCCGGAACAGTCACGACGCGCCACAGCAGATCCGTTTGCGCGCCGCGCTTCGCGTGCAAGGCGAGGTCCTTCACGGACGCAGCGCGTTGTGCTGGTAGTATATGCGTTCGGTTTGAGACTCTCTAGGCAAATCGGCCTGCCGGCGCATGAGGTGAAACGCTCAAGTAACCGCCCCGAGCGGGCCCTATCCTGGCAAGCCGCGCCGGGGTATGCGATCCCGCCATTCCGCCCTTAATTGCCGGTGAAGCGTGGCCGTATACTGACTGCATGTTCCATCAAACTGCCACTTCTCGCCTGATTCGTTTCGTTTTGCCTGCGGTGAGCCTGCTTTGTCTGGCGCCGGCGCCAACCGCCCACGCGTGGGGCAACGAGGGCCATCGCATCATCAACAAGCTGGCGGCGTCCGCGCTGCCGGCCGAGGTGCCCGCCTTTCTGCGTACGCCGGCGGCCATCGACGAGATCGAGTACCTGGGCCCCGAGCCCGACCGCTGGCGCTCGCCCGCCGAACCCGAACTCAGCGCCGCACAGGCGCCCGAGCATTTCATCGACCTTGAGCTGGCCGATGCGCTGGGGCCTCTGCCACACAAGCGCTTCGATTTCGAAGCCATGGTCTTTGCCGCCGGCCAGCGCCCGGAAACAATTGGCTTGCAGCCATGGGAGACGGACGAAGTTTGGGAGCGGCTGAAGGCTGCGATGCGGCAGTACCGTTATCTTTCGGCAGCGGGTCAGGACACCAAGCCCGTCGAAGCGGCGATTATTTTCTATGCCGCATGGCTCGGACACTATGTCGGCGATGGCTCGCAGCCTCTCCATGTGACCGTCAAGTACAACGGTTGGGTGGGACCAAATCCGAACGACTACACCACGGAACATCAGATCCACTGGCAGTTCGAGGGCCCGTTTGTCGGGGCCAACATTCATGCGCCGGAAGTGCAGGCGAAAATGACGCCGCCCGTTGTCATTCAGGGCGATATGTTCGATGCGTACCTCGCTTATCTCCGCCACACGGCAACCTACGTCGAGCAGGTTTATCAGCTTTACAAGGCGGGGGGATTCGATGGCGCGGGCACGCCCGAGTCAAGGGACTTTACCGCCGCGCGGCTGGCCGCCGGAGCGAGCATGCTGCGCGACATGATTTACACCGCATGGATCGACAGCGCGCAGCCGGTGCCCGATCCGTACGCAGGAAAATAATCGGCACGCATGTGTCCAGATACAACCCGAACCCGATCTTTGCCGTCTAAGCAGCCAGTAACCCTCCACCAGGAGTCCTGCTGCACGTCAACTGCGGGGCCCGACGCGAAGCAGAGCCGTCGCCAGTGAAAACGGCCAATCACGCGGTTCCCGCGTTACGGATGTTTTATGTACTCTTTGCCGCGGTTGCGGTCTTTATCGACTCCATCCCTCTTCCTTTTTCGCGATCGGCGCAAATTTGAGTCTCATTTTTGGTGTTGGCTGGCCTCGCTCGCTGCCCTGCTCTGTCTGATCCCGCGGACGACGGCGCAGACGACAGGCACGCCGGATGCGTCCGGTACATGCCCGCTCATTACGCTCGCTGTGGACAACGCACAGCGCACGACGCTGCGCGGCAACACGCATCCACTGGTGCGCAGAGCGCTCGACCAGGGAGCGGCCCCTTCAAGCCTGCCCATGCAGCACATGATTCTGGTTCTGAAGCGCAGCGCCGACCAGGAGTCAGCGTTGCACGCGCTGCTCGACGCGCAGCAGACCAGGGGCTCGTCCAGCTACCACCAATGGCTCGCGCCGCAAGAGTTCGGCAAGGAGTTCGGGCCGGCCGACAGCGACATTGCAGCGGTAGAAGCGTGGCTTGAATCGCACGGATTCAAAGTGGAGAGCGTGAGCAACGGCAGGACGGCGATCGAGTTCTCGGGAACCGCGGGGCAGGTTCAGGACGCGTTTCAGACGAGCATTCACAGTTACCTGCTGAACGGCGAACAGCATTGGGCCAATGCCAGCGATCCTTCGATTCCGTCGGCGCTGGCGCCGGCCGTGAAAGGCGTGCTTTCGCTGCATAATTTTCCGCGGCGGCCGCAGTTCACGGTTATGGGAGCGCAGGCGCAGGCTGCGAATTCAGGTCGCGGCGAGCCGCTCTACACGTTCACCTCAGGCGAGTCGAATTACTACGCAGTGGGACCGACGGACTGGGCGACGATTTACAACGTGCTGCCGCTGTGGAATGCGGGAATCGACGGCGCGGGTCAGACCATCGCCATCGTGGGCGAGACGGACATCAATCCGAGCGATATCGCGGCTTTCCGCAGCTTGTTCGGACTGCCGGTGAACATTCCAAAGATCATCGTGAACGGGACCGATCCGGGGATCAGCCCCGGAGACGAGCCGGAGGCCGTGTTGGACGTGAGCTGGTCAGGAGCGGTGGCCAGGAACGCGACGATCGACCTTGTGGCGTCGGCCACCACCACCACCGCGCTGGGCGTGGATCTTTCAGCGCTCTACATTGTGGACAACAATGTGGCGCCGATTATGAGCGAGAGCTACGGCGAGTGCGAGGCAACGCTGGGAGACGCGGGCAACGCCTTCTACAACTCGCTTTGGGAGCAGGCTGCGGCGGAGGGAATCACGGTGGTGGAGGCCGCGGGGGACGGGGGCTCGGCGGGATGCGACGACTTCAACTCCGAGGCGTTGGCGAGCCAGGGGCTGGGAGTGAGCGGATTCGCGTCGACGCCGTATAACGTTGCGGTGGGCGGCACGGATTTCGACCAGAGCGCGACGACCGCGCCCAATTACTGGAGCGCAACCAACGTCGCCAGCACGGAGGCATCGGCGCTGGGGTACATTCCGGAGACAGTGTGGAACCAGTCGTGTGCGGGGCAGGGCCTCAGCAACGGCGTGAGTCAGTGCCCGACGAGTTCAAGCGATTTGAATATTGTGGCGGGGAGCGGCGGCCCGAGCAGTTGCGCAACGGGCGGCGACAGCGGCAACTGCGCGGGTTACCCCAAGCCATCGTGGCAAACCGGCTTGGGCGTGCCACAGGATGGCGTGCGCGATTTGCCCGACGTGTCTCTTTTTGCGAGCGCGGGTTTCAATGGAAGCTTCTACATCATCTGCGAACAAGACTTCACGCCATTTGGAGTAATCCTCGGCGCCGACTTCCCGTGCAGCCTGGCCAACGAAACGTTTGTGGGGGTCGGCGGGACTTCGGCGGCGGCTCCGACGTTTGCCGGAATCCTGGCGCTCGTGGAACAGAAGGCGGGTTCGCGCCAGGGAAACGCGAATTATGTTCTCTACAATCTCGCCGCGCAGCCTGGCGCTTCCTGCAATTCGTCCGCGGCGCCAGCAAACGGAGGCGCGTGCGTTTTTTACGACATCACCAAGGGAAACGATGCCGTTCCATGCTCGGGAACGCTGGATTGCGGTTTTGCGCCGGGCTCTGGCGGATACGGCATCATGATGGATCCCGATGATCCGGCGGTTCCGGCGTGGACCACAACGGCGGGGTACGACCTGGCAACGGGACTGGGCAGCGTGAATGTGGCGAACCTGGTGACGGCGTGGAGCAGCGCGAGCTTTTCACCAAGCGCGACGACGCTGGTGAGCCTTACGCCTGTGAGCCTGGCGCACGGACAGGCGGTGAGCGTGAACGTTACAGTGGCCCCGAAGAGCGCCACGGGCACTCCGACCGGATCGGTTGCGCTGATGGCCGCGGTGAATGGCGGGTCGACAGCCATTGCCAACTTTCCGCTGGTGAACGGCGCGGCCAGCGAAACGACGACCCTGCTTCCCGGCGGCACTTATAACGTGACGGCGCACTATCCGGGAGACGGAACCTTCGCTGCCAGCGACTCGGCTCCGGTCGAGGTGACGGTAGCGAAGGAAAACAGCCAGACGGCACTTTCGCTGGAAGCCTACAACCCAACCACCCAAACCTTTTCGCCGGCGAGCGCGACGGTTCCCTATGGAAGCATCTTCTACATTCACGGCGACGTGACGAATGCTGCAGGCACACCCTGCACGCCCAGCCAACTTGAGACGCAGATCCCTTGCCCGACCGGAAACTTGAATTTGACTGTGCCGGGGATTGCGTTTGCGAGCGGAACCCTGGCTCTCAACACGCAGGGATACACCGAAGACCAGACGCTTTATGGGGCTATCCCGGCAGCGGGGACATACGCCATCCAGACGCAGTACAGCGGCGACGTGAGCTACAACCCCGGCAATCCCGCCACGATGAATCTGGTTGTGACGCCGGCGCCGACGGGGATGGACTTGCTGGAGATTCCGGATCTGAGTGAACAGTTCGGACCGGGGATTGCGAACTATCTCGCGGATTCCGGGCAGACATTCCACGTGGAGACGGCGGTGACGGCCGCGAGCGTGCGGCCTGCACCGACAGGGGTGATTTCGTTTTTAGAGAACGGCGCGCCGGTTGCGGGCACGGCTGCGTATGTGGCATTCAACGGCAGCCCTGACCTCTTCGGGGCCTGGGCCTATTTGAACGGCCAGTTGCCGGTGACGATCAATACGCCGGGAACATACACGTTTACGGCTTCCTATCCCGGAGACGGAAACTACATGGCGGCGCAGACTCTGTTTTCGATCGCCGTCGTTGTGTCGGATCAGACGTTTCAAATCACTCCGCCGATCACGAATGTGACCGTCACCGCGGGGCAAGCCGGGACGACGAGCGTGACTCTGACGGCGGTGAATAATTTTGGCGGGGTGGTCAACGTGACCTGCACATTGCCGGCTGCGATGGCGGAAGCGACGTGCCCGGCCTCGAGCGCGGCTCTGGGCAATAACGCGACAGCCACGGCGCCGTTGACGATCACCACAACGGCTCCGCACCCGTTGACCTCGACCGTGGCCGAGGGCAGACAGCCGTATGGCTTTGCCGTGCTGGCATGCGTTTTTCTGCTGCTGCCGATTCGATTCAGGCGCAAGCTTCCGCTGTTGATGCTGTTTGTGGTTCTCGCCGTCGGGTTCAACGGCTGTGGCGGAGGCGGTCAGTCGCACCAGGACCAGGGAACTCCGCCGGGCACGTACATGGTGACGGTGACGGCGACGTCGTTGAACATCACGCGAACGTCGACGTTCACGGTAACGGTGGAATAGCGGGAGCAGACCGTGACGGGGCCGGTCTGTTCGGAGCGAAGATCTGCAGTTGAGAGCTCGATTTGCGAACTAGTCGCCGGCTTGGGCATTCCTCAGGACGGGAATGCGGCGCAGCATCAGGTTGAGCGCCAGCGTCATCAGCAGGACCGCGGGAATAGCGGCCACCAGCCACGCCAGCAAGGCCTGGCCAGCCATTCCGGTCATGCGCGCGGGAAGGTTAAGAGTCGAAAAGTGCTCCAGTGCGCGAGGGATCGCAAACCGCGTCGATTCGGCGGAGGCAAGCCGTGCTGTGATTCGGCCGCCGAGCCGAACAAAAGGAACGATCAACGCAAGCTGCAAGGGCATGGCGGCGTAATTTGCGGCTTGAATGGCTGGGAGGTTCAGCCGTAGAGCAAGCGCCAACCCGGCGCAGAGGACGGTGGGAATTCCGACCACGGGAATGCAGCCGACGGCGAATCCGAGGGCGAGGGTTACCGCCAGACGCTGCGGAGAGATTCCCTGGCCGAGCCAGAGAATCGCGGTGCGTTTTGCCGCTGCCGGAGTCAGGCGCATCGTTCTCTCCATCCCGAATTTCATTCCCTTTAACTTATCGACACGGAAAACCGAGTTTGGTTTTCCTGGGATGAAACTTTGAAGAAACGAACCAAACTCGTTATCAGGTTGGACGCGACCGCTCCAGTATGGATGCCTGAATTTTGGCTGCCACAAAGGTGTCAGGTCCGGCGCCGCGCGAGCCGAGGACGATGGGAAGAATCATCGGCCGATCCAGTCTGCGATAAACTTGGACGCGATGAGGGTGTTTGGCATCGATTGCGGAACCGAGGTAACCGGGTTCGGCGTTGTCGACTCCGGCGAAGGCCCGCGGGACGAGCCGCTCCAATTCCGGGCGATGGGCGCGATTCGCCTGACAAAGGCGCAAACCCTGCCGGAGCGCCTGGACCGGGTCTTCAGGGAATTGACCGCCGAGCTGGAGCGCTGGCATCCCGATGCGGTGGCCATTGAGGAGGTTTTCTACTCAGTGAACGCGAAATCGGCATTGAAATTAGGCCAGGTTCGCGGAGTGGCGCTGCTGGCGGCGGCGCGGCAGGGGATTCCGCTGGCGGAGTACGCGCCGCTGAAGATCAAATCCAGCGTCGTGGGCTACGGCATGGCGAAAAAAGAGCAAGTGCAATTTATGGTGGCGCGACTGCTGGATCTGGCCGAGCTACCGGAGCCCTCGGATGCAGCCGATGCTTTGGCCATTGCCATCTGTCACATTCACACCGCGCAGACACTGGCGATGCAGGGGGTCCGGCAATGAGGATGCAATGGCTGGCGGCAGCCGCGCTTGTGTTGGCCGCGCGAGTCCGAGCCGCTCCGGCGCCGGTTGCTGCGATTGCGCCCGATTCTGTCGTTCAGGTGGACTTCTCCGATCCCGAACTCTCGCCCCCTCAATGGACGCTTGTTCTGCTCCCCGATGGCAGCGGCCATTTTCGCTCCCACATGGGGCCGAAAACCGGCATGTACGTGATTGAAGCCCCCAACGTTGATCGCGATATTCAGGTGAGCAAAGAGTTCGCCGGGCGCGCTTTTGAAACCGCGAAACGCCACAAGTGGTTTAACGCGCAGTGCGAAAGCCATCTGAAAGTCGCATTCCAGGGATGGAAGACGCTCACTTACAACGGATCCGCGGGGCACGGATCGTGCACCTTCAACTATTCCCGCGACAAGGAGATCCAGTCCCTGGGCGAGTCCATGCAGGCGGTGGCGCAGACCATCCTGGAGGGCGCACGCCTGGAGGTGCTGTTGCAACACGACCGGCTGGGGCTGGATCAGGAGATGGAGTTCCTGACTGAAGAGTTTCAGGACGGCAGGGCGCAGGAGGTTTACGCCATTCGCGATATTCTTGAGCGGCTGGCAGGGGACGACGAGGTCCTGGAACGGGTGAGAAAGCGGGCGCAAACTCTGCTGGCGCACGGACCAACTTAATTCTTGCGGTTCCGGAGACTTTTGAGCTCTGGTTGGTGTCCAATGAATGCGGGGCTTCCGATGTGCGGGGTGAGTTGCGGGAAGACGATGGAAAGGCGGGGCGCCATGAATCTGTTGGGGAATCGAAAGTGGGTAGCGGGGCAGGTTGCGATGGCCGTGGCGCTGGTGTGTTTCGAGCCGGCGCTTCGAGCGCAGGACCAGTCGCAGGGTCCGGGGCAGGGATCGGGGCAGCCGGCGCGCGCGGTGCGACTGAGCTACGTGGATGGCCAAGTGACTCTCTCGCAGGGCGGACAGGTGCTGGCCCAGCAGGCCGTGGCCAATGCGCCGCTGCTGGAAGGCATGCAACTGACGACCGCCGGCAGTGGGAAGGCCGAGATTCAGTTTGAAGACGGTAGCGTGGCGCGGATCTCGCCGGACAGTTCGCTGACGCTGCACGTGCTTGAGGGAGCCGGAACGACGGGCAATGCCGTGCTCGTGCTCAACAATGGGCTGGCTTACTTCGAGTTTCAAGGCGGAGGGCAGGCCGGCCAGATGAGCGTCGAATTCGGCGACGCACAAGTGACCACGAGCGGCTTTACCGTGTTCCGCGTCGGGATGGACAGCCCGCCCGGCCAGGTCGCCGTTTTCTCAGGCAACGCGCACTTGGAATCCGCCGGTGGGAATGTCGCGGTCGATCTGCATGGCGGGGAAAGCATCGCGTTGAACGCCGCCAGCCCGGCCAACTATCAACTTGCTGAATCGATCGAGCCGGACTCATGGGACGAGTGGAATTCCGACCGCGATCAGGCGCTGACCGCGGAGGCAGCGTCGCAGACCGGCGCCACGGCGAATCTGAGCGAACCGCAGAACCCGGCTTGGAATGATCTGGACGCCAATGGCAACTGGTACGACGTTCCCGGACAGGGGTATGTCTGGTCGCCTTTCGAAGCAGCGAGCGCGGCCTTCGATCCCTACGGCTATGGGAACTGGATGTGGACTCCGGGTTACGGCTACCTCTGGATTTCGGGATACCCATGGGGCTATATGCCATTCCAGTGCGGAGCGTGGAACTTTTTTGACGGTTTTGGATGGGGCTGGGCGCCGGGGCCCGGCGGCTGCGCGCCCTGGTGGGGATTGGGCTTCTACGGCGGGCCGAATTTTGGCCGTGTCCCGCCCGGCTATAAAGTGATTCCGCGCCCGATCTTGCCGCGTCGTCCCGTCAACGGCAGGCCGGTTGCATTGCTTGCCGTGAACCGCAGCCCGGTGATCGGCGGTTCCCCGCTTCCGGCGCGAAACAGAAATACGCCGGTCACGATCGGAGGGAGCACTGTGGTGGCGCTTCGTCCCCTGCCGTCGCGGCCGGTCATCGCGCATCCTCCTGCGATGGCGGGCGGAAACCAGCCGCGGCCAGGAAATGAGGCTCCCCCACCGACGGGCAGGCCAGGAAACACAAACCGGCCCGGTTACAACCTCAACCGTCCCGTGCCGCAGGAACCCACAGAGGGAAACCGGCCCGAGCCGTCGCGTCCGGCTTTCCAAAGCCAGCCGGAGCCGAACCATGATTCAGCTCCGTCACGTCCGAGTTCCTCAAGTGGCGGGTCAGGGAATCATCCATCCGGCGGATCGTCTGGTGGAGGCTCGCCCCACGCCAGCGGTGGCTCTTCCGGCGGAGGGGGTGGTGGGGGAGCGTCGCACAGCGGAGGTGGAGGGGGTGGTGGCTCCCATAGCGGCGGCGGTGGTGGTGGAGGCGGCGTCCATAAGTGATTGAGATTTAGCGGCCGCAACCCGATGGAAATTGCTTGACGCTCCGCGCCTGCGCGGAGCGTTTTGCATTCAGGCGACTTCGCCGGCGGAGGTGACGACCCTGCTTACCTTGGTGCGCCGCGGTGGCGAATCCGGGACGGAAAATTGGTAGTCTAAGAGATGTGAGCCCCGAGCAAGACACACGTTTGCGGGTTGCGGCAATTGGATTTCTCAATCCTGCGCCGCTGATGTGGGATTTTGAACATCCGCCGCTCGACGAGGCGCTCAAAAAGCGCTACCGCATTGATCGCATGACGCCGTCGGAGTGCGCGGCGCGCCTGGCTGACGGACGGGCCGATATCGGGTTGATTCCCATTGCATCGCTGGCGGCCACGCCGGGGCTGCAAATTCTGCCGGGCTGCACGATCGCGTCGAAGGGCCGCGTGCGCTCACTGATTCTGGTGCATCGCGCGAGCCGACCATTGCAGAAGCTGGGCTCAGTCGCGGCTGATACTGCCAGCCGGACAACTCTGGCCTATGCGCGCATCATGTTCCACAAGTGGGGCAATGCGGAGGTCCCGTTTTTGCCCATGGTGGGCGACCTGGACGCGATGCTGGAGCGCGCCGATGCGGCCATTCTGATTGGCGATCCGGCACTGCTGGCGCTGGAAGAGCGGCATAACCGGTTTGAGCGGAACGGCGAAGTGCTTGTTTATCGCGACCTGGCGGAGGAGTGGCGCGCCCTGACGGGACTTGTGTTCGTTTCGGCCGTGTGGGCCGCTGCGCACGGCAGCCTTTCGGAAGAGAGTGTTGCTGAGGATTTTATTCGCTCGCGCGATCATGGGCTGGCGAATATCGATGCGCTGGTCGCCGAATGGTCGCAGCGGTTTCCCATTCCCGAAGCGACAATCCGAACCTATCTCACGGCTAACATCCACTACGTGCTCGACGAGGAGTGCCTGGAGGGGATGCGCGGGTTCTTCCGCATGGCGGCCGAATATGGCGTGTTGCCGCCGTATACCGTGACTGTGCCGGAGCTTGCGGCGCGGTAGCGGCGGTTGACGAGCGCGGCGGCGTATATACTCAGTCTCTGTATTGATTGCACAACCGAAATATGGAGCTTCCGAAATGAGCCGGACGATCAGCCGACTGAGCGCGCTTTTTCTGCTTGTTTTCGCTGCCTATGGTGTTGCGCAGACTGCGCCACTCGCACCGCCCGTTGCGCCGGTGAGGCCGGTAACCGACACGTATTTCGGCACGACGGTGGTGGATCCTTACCGCTGGATGGAGACAAGCACCGATGAGCTGATGGCCTACATGAAGGCCGAGAACGCGGTGACGGTTCAGGCGCTACAACCGTTCGCCACGCGGGATGCGCAGATTCTTGCGGAGCTGACCAAACTTTCCGATACGGTTGATATTGTCAACAACCCCTCGCGCGTTCTCGACCGGTTTTTCTACCTTGAACTGCCATCCGGCAAAAGCGATTACCTTTTGATGACCCGCGCGGCCGGCGGAGGGCCATCGCGCCTGTTGCTCGATCCGGCGACCCTTGCCGAGGGCGGCAAGCATGCCGCGATCGATTACTTTGTGCCGTCGCCTGACGGCCGATATGTCGCGGTCGGCGTGTCGCTAGGCGGTTCGGAAAATTCGGTGCTGCATGTAGTGGAAGCCGCAACAGGCAAATTGCTGGGCGAATCGATTTCACGCGCGCAAGAAGCGAATCCTTCCTGGACCGACGACAGCAAGGGCTTCTACTTCACGCGGCTGCAGCCGATGGCGCCAGGCGCCGCGGCCTCAACGAAATATGACAACGAGCGCGTGTACTACCACCGTTTGGGCGCTGCGGAAGAGACCGATCGGCCGGTATTCGGCCCGGATATCACGAGCGATCCTGCGCTGCCGAAGAACGGGAACGTCTTCGTCTCCGTTGTGCCCGGCACGGGCCTGATTGTGGCCGGCCAGACTTCTGGAGTGGTGGAGACACCCGCGCTCTGGATTCGCCGCACTGAGTCTGGGCCGTGGATTGAAGTGGTGAAGCACGAAGACGGAATGATGGACATCGCGCTGCATGGCACCCGCGCTTACATCAGGACCAAGGGTGGAGCGAACGGGGCGGTCAGCAACGGACGCGTGATGACTTTCGATCTTGCCCGCGAGACGTTTGAGGCGGCGCGTGTGGTGCTTCCAGAGAGCAGCCTGATTCTTTCGGCCCGGACCGGCGAGGGCTTGGCCTGCGCGAGCGACGCGCTCTACGTGGAGGGGTTCCGCGATGGCCTTGGAGTGGTGACGCGGATTCCGTACGGTGCGCAGTCGAGGGGGACCGAACTGAAGCTTCCCATGAGCGGGACAGTCGGTGGCATCGGCGCGGATTATCGCCGCCCGGGCATTACGCTTTCCATGGTGGGCTGGACCACTCCGCGCCTGATCTACGCCTATGCACCGGCGAGCCGAAGCTTTGCTGACACGCACCTGCAGCCCTTGAATCCGATTGATATGTCGGCGATTCGTTCGGTCGAAGTGCAGGCAAAGAGCGCCGACGGCACGATGGTTCCGCTCTCGATCCTCTACAAGAAGGGCATGCCCCTCGACGGCTCGCACCCGGCGTTGCTTGAGGCGTATGGCGCCTACGGCTACTCCATCAATCCGTTCTACGCTTCCTCATTGTTGCCGTGGCTCAATCGAGGAGGCGTGTTCGCCTTCGCTCATGTGCGCGGAGGCGGCGAGAGAGGCGAAGCCTGGCACCTGGCGGGATGAAGACCACCAAGCAGCACACCATCGACAACTTTGTGGCCTGCGCGCATGATCTGATTGACGAGAAATACACGTCGCCTGCGCATCTGGCGATCGAAGGCACCAGCGCCGGGGGAATTGCGGTGGGCGGATTCCTGACGCAGCATCCTGAGCTGGTTGCAGCCGTTCTTTATCGCGTGGGCATTACGGACATTCTGCGCAGCGAGCAGCGGGCAAGTGGGGCCGAGAACGCCTTTGAATATGGTTCGGTGAAGATCGAGCCGGAGTTTCGCGCCATGTACGCCATCAGTCCCTACGCGCATGTGCAGGACGGCTTCAAATACCCGGCGGTGATGCTTGAGACGGGCGCGAACGATCCTCGCGTGACGAGCTGGATGCTGACCAAGATGACCGCTCGCCTGCAGACGGCCAACACGTCGTCAAATCCGATCCTGTTGCGCGTAGACTTCGACGCCGGACACGGCATTGGCTCCAACCGCACGCAGGCGCTGAAGCTTGCGGCCGACGAGTACACATTCCTCGGCTGGCGGTTGGGGATGGAAGGATTTACACCAGGCGCAGCGGGAACGCCGGCGGCTGCCAAGTGAAGCTGAATTCCGGGCTTCGTTGATTCTGTGGCTGGGTTGGCGGCACGCGGGAACGCCTGCCCTGATGCGGACAAAAACCACCGCAGATTCCTCGACTCCGATCTTCCGCGGTCAGCCTTCCACGGTCACGAGCAGAAAGTCGAGCAGCGTTTTCTCCGCCCAGAAGCCTTCGTCGCCGTGATCGAGCGACAGGAAGGCGCAGTGGCCGCCGTGTCGAGTCTCGACCAGCCTGACGCGGCTGTTGGCGAGGATCTTGGCGCGGGTCTCGGGAGTCATGCGGATGAAAGGATCGTCGAGAGCCTGCAGGATAAGCGTGGGCACGGCGATGTTCTGCACCCAGTTGGAGCTGGCAACGCTGCGGTAGTAATCGTCCGCGTCCGCAAAACCGCCGTATCGCGCGACGATCTCCTCGTCAAATTGGCGCAGAGTGCGAATCCTGTTAAGGCCTTCCACGGAGTAGAGATCCGGGTAAAGTTCGGCCTGATGGCGAATGTGCTTGATCAGGTCGCCGAGAAACCTGCTCTGGTAGAGGAGGTTCTGCGGCTCGTGCAGCGCGGCGGAGGAGGCAACCAGATCCATGAGCGGCGAGACGCCGACGACGGCCTTGAGATAGGGCGGCGGCCCGGCGCCTAACTCGCCGGCCAGCTTGAGGACCAGGTTGCCTCCCATGGAATAGCCGACCAGAGCGAAGCTGCGGAGATGGTGTATGCGGACCATTTCGGCCATCACCATGGCGACATCTTCAGAGCGGCCGGCGTGATAGATGGTCGGTGATAAATCCTGGCCGGCGCCACAGCTGCGCATATTCATGCGGACGACGTTGCAGCCGGCTTTCCAGGCGCGAGACGAGTTGCCCAGCACATAGGGAGAAGAGGAAGATCCCTCGAGCCCGTGGACGATGACCATGGTCAGCCGTTCGCTCCGGACTTCGGCGGGTTGCCAATGGCAGTGGCACAGCATGAAGCTCGCTGCGCGGCCGGAGGTGGCGGCTTCCACCTCAATGAGCTGGCTCTCCGGCTCGGGCAACGAATATGTGCGCGGCAGAACGCTTCCGACGATGGTCTGCAGATGGCCGTTGCTGAGGAAGCGCCGGGGCACGAACGGATGCATCCACGGCGAAGCTTCGGTGGAGTCGAACCGGTTCTCCACTTTGGTGCTCATGGGGTCCCTGATTCTCAATCGCTAATACTTGTGAGGATACGCTTTTCCGAGATGGAATGTTGCGGTGTGGCAAGAGCCTTTGAGATGCGAAGAACTGCGCGTGGACCGGCACCGGCGTTCAGGGCTCCCTGCCAGTCACCTGTGACGTCTTGCGCCGGAAGTGCTGAAGGTAGAAATGCGCCGAAGACGGGAAGGCAAAGCACCGTTCTGGTCATTTGTCATCTCCCAGTGCGAACTGCGCCCATGATAGGAGCCGATTGTGGCAAAGAGCGTGACGCGCGCCACGAAAGGAAGGGAGGATTAGGGAGGAGGAGCGGGATTGTGACGGCTTCAACGCGAGGTCCTTGCTTTCAAAGGGCAAATCATGACAACCTTGAGACAAGTGCGCGAGTTTTTGAAACGAAGGAGCACCTAAATCCTCATGCCAATACAAACGACTGAGAAGATCTGGCGCAACGGGAACCTGATTGCCTGGGATCAAGCCAAGATTCACGTGATGAGCCACGTGATTCACTACGGATCGAGCGTGTTCGAGGGAGTGCGATGCTACGGGCAACCGCAGGGGTCGGCGGTTTTCCGGCTGCCGGAGCACATGCAGCGATTGCTGGACTCGGCCAAGATTTACCGCATGGAGGTTCCGTTTACGCTGGAGGAGCTTTGCGCCGGCGTGGTGGAGACAATTGAGGCCAACGGGGTTGCGCCCTGCTATATCCGGCCGATTGTGCTGCGCGGATATGGGGAGATTGGAGTGAACCCGAAGGGTTCGCCAATCGACGTGTACATCGCGAATTTTCCGTGGGGCAAGTATCTTGCCGGGCACGGCGGAGCGGATGTGTGCATCTCAAGTTGGAACCGGCTGGCGCCCAACACGATGCCGGCACTGGCCAAGGCCGGCGCGAATTACATGAACTCGCAGCTGATCAAGATGGAGGCCGAGGCCAACGGCTATCAAGAAGGCATTGCGCTGGACGTGGATGGGATGGTGAGTGAGGGATCGGGCGAAAATATCTTCATTGTGCGCAACGGCGTCCTGTTTACGCCGCCACTGGGGAGTTCGGCGCTGTCGGGCATTACGCGCGACAGCGTGCTGACGATTGCGCGGCATTTGGGATTCACAGTGGCGGAGCAGGCGATTCCGCGGGAACTGTTGTACATTTCGGATGAGGTGTTCTTTACGGGAACGGCCGCGGAGGTGCAACCGATCCGGTCGATTGATCGCATCGTGATTGGCGACGGGAAGCCGGGCGAGATTACCAAGAAGATTGCGGATGAGTTCTTGGGGATCGCGAACGGGCTGAAGCCGGACAAGTTTGGCTGGCTGACACCGGTGAAGGTGGATGCCAGCGAGGCGGTAACGGCGTAAAAACAGTGAACAGCTCACAGTGAACAGTGGACAGTGAGACAAAGGCCCCTCGGCGCGTGCTGAGGGGCCTTTTGTTTGCGGGGACGAGAGCGAGCCAGGCGCACCGCAGATTTGGCGGTGACGGTAGGGCGCAGGTTCCATCGATATTGACAGGCGGCCGGGAGCGATCCGGCTGCGGTTTGCGCACACCGAAGGCGGGCTGGTGGTGAAGGGCGCAAAGCTGGCCAAGTTCTCGATCGCCGGCGAGAATCGCAAGTTTGTCTGGGCGGATGCGCGGATTGCAGGCAACGTGGTGATTGTTTCGTCGCCCGACGTGCCGCACCCAAGGGAGGATCGCGATGCGTGGCAGTCGAACTCCGAGGCCACGCTCTTTAACAGCGCGGGTTTGCCTGCCGCTCCGTTCCAGACGGACACGTGGCCGCTGATCACGGAAGACGCGAGACCGTACTGAAAAGCAAAAGCCGGCAGAGGAAAGCGGCGGGCAAACGGGATCAGCGCGAAGGATTGGCGGCGATGGGGTTTGAATAATAGCCGGTGCGCGTGCGGGCGACGAGGCCGGGCTGATCAAGCCGGACTTCGATGTGATGGTACTGGTTTGGCTTGTCGGCCGGCGGGGGATCGAAGGTGATTTCGTACCAGGAGTCGGCGTCGGCGATGCACTTCTGAATATTGCCGGTGACGTCGCTGTTGGATGTGAGTGTGAGGCCTCCGCTCTGAACGGCAAGCACCTGAAGGCTCAGGTCGGCATATTGCGCATCGGAGAGTTTGCTGAGGCCCTTGAGGAAGCTCTGGTAGTAGTTGGCCGCCATCATGGGTTCGGAAACCCCGAAGGGATTCACGTCGTAGAGAGCTATTTTGGATTGGCGCAATTGCGAGGAAAAGTAAACGACGTTGTCGAAGATCTGCTGCTGCTGCCTGGAGTCGAGATAGACGGCGGGGCCTGAGAGCAGAGGCCAGCCCGGCGAGATGTAGAGGATGAGTTTTCGGCCAGGCAGGGTCGAGGCATAGGCGACGAGCTGCTGAAGGTTCTTGAGGCAGATCATGAGACGGTCGTTGCCGCCCCATTGCGAAGCCCGGGTGATGTCGCGCAGTCCAATCACGTGGTGTTCGAGAACGTCGCTGAGGGCGTTTCCGTTGGTGGAGAGTCCGCTGGTGACCTGAACGCCTTGATCCGTGAGGACTGCAATGGTGGTGGGATGGGCCAGCGTACCCTCATTCGCTTTAAGGAACTTCTCCGTTTGATCGCGCACGTAGGAGACCATCTCATATGGCGTATTGACGGCATCGATCAACACGATGACTTCGACCGGTTCCTGAGCCGCGGTGACAACCTTGAAAGCAGTGATAGGCCGCGGAGATTTGTTGTCGAGGACGGTGAAATCCTGCGGATGAAGGTAGTTGACGGGCTGGCCGGACTTGGCGCTGACGACGACGTCGAGTTGGATGCGCTCCGAAGAGGCTGAGGGATCGGGTTTCGAGGTCGAGGGCTGCAATTGTTGGGCAGAAGCCGTGGGCAGAGCCACAAGCAACGCGATGGACAACGTGAGGGCGATCCTATGGATGGTCATCAGGGGCCTCCGGTCGGAGTCTTGCGGGCCCGACAAATTCTGACTGAATGCAGCTTGGTTATACCTCAATGGATGCGTGGGCGACCAGAGGGGTTGTATGGGCTGGAATCGACGACTGGGCCGGTAGAATGATCGATATGGATTTAACTAGCCAGAGCCTCGACGCGGCGGAGACGATTTTCGCCGGCAGCCGTTTTGTGCGCGCGTGCCTGCGCAAACCGGTGGACAGGACGCCGGTGTGGTTTCTGCGGCAGGCGGGACGGTACATGCGGGAGTATCGCGACGTGCGCAAACACCACACGCTGGTGGAGATTTGCAAGAAGCCGGAACTGGCGGCGGAGGTGACGATTACCGCCGCGGAGAAGCTGGGCGTGGATGCGGCGATCATCTTTGCCGACTTGCTGCTGCCTCTGGAGCCGATGGGGCTGGACTTCGAGTTTCAGGCGGGCGAAGGCCCGGTGGTGCATAAGCCGGTGCGGACCGCCGAAGACGTGCGTGCGTTGCGGACAGATCGCGCGGGGGATCTGGCCTATGTGGCGCAGGCGATTGAGAAGGTGGCCGCACATTTTCGCGAGCGGCTGGGAGTGATTGGGTTCTGCGGAGCGCCTTATACGTTGGCGAGCTACATGATCGAAGGCGGCGGTTCGCGGAATTACATTCACACGAAGCAAATGATGTACCGCGACCCCACCATTGCGTGGAGCAGCCTTTTGGATAAGTTGGTGATTGTTCTGACCGAGTATTGCCGGTTGCAGGTACAGGCGGGCGCGGACGTGATTCAGATTTTCGACAGTTGGGTTGGATCGCTCTCGCTGAGCGACTACAGGGCGTATGCGTTCGAAGCGTCGAAGCGGCTGGTGCGTGCGGTGCAGGCGATGGGCGTGCCGGTGATTTACTTTGGCGTGGAGACAGCGGGGCTGCTCGAGCAGATGGCGGCGACGGGCGCGGACGTGATTGGCCTGGATTGGCGGCAGCCGCTGTACGAGGGCTGGCGTGCGGTGGGATATGCGCACGCGGTGCAGGGAAATCTTGATCCGATTACGCTGTTTGCACCGTTCGAAGTGCTGGAACAGCGCGTGAAGGAAGTTTTGCGCGCGGCGGGCGGACGGCCGGGGCACATTTTTAATCTCGGCCACGGGATTGTGCCGGAGACGCCCGTGGAGAATGTGCAGGCGGTGGTGAAGATGGTGCGCGAGTTCCGGTTGGAGGGCGCGCATGCCTAAACAGGCGGTGCTGCTGCTGGCGCATGGAACGCCGGAGACGGTGGAGCAGATTCCCGAGTATCTGCGCAACGTAGTGAGCGGGCGGCCTGTGCCGCAGGCAGTGGTCGAGGAGATCCAGCACCGGTATTCGCTGATTGGGAAGAGCCCGCTGACGGAGATCACGATGGCGCAGGCGCGGCTGGTGGAAACGGAGCTGGCGGCTGCGGGCGCGCAGGTTCCTGTATATGTCGGGATGAGGAACTGGCGTCCGTATATTCCCGAGGTTGTGCGGCAGATGCGCGCGGACGGCGTGGAAGAGGCGGCGGTGATCTCGATGGCGCCGCAGAATTCGCGGACCAGCGTGGGGCTCTATCGGCGCGCGGTAGAGGCGGAAGCCGGCGGATTGCGCATCGACTTTACGGCCGGATGGGCCGATCATCCGCTGCTGGCGGATGCGTTCGCCGAGCGTCTGCGGCCGGCATTAGCAAAGCTGAGCTCGGAGGCGGGCGAACCTGTGCCTGTGCTCTTCACCGCGCACAGCGTGCCGACGCGAACGGTGGAGGCTCCGGCATCGGGTGAGAGCGGAGGACCAAGGCAGTGGCCGGGGCCGGCGGCTGCGGGCGATCCGTATGCGGAAGATGCGCGGCGAACGGTAGAATTGGTGGCGGCGAGAGTGCCGGAGATTCCGCGGTGGTGGTTTGCATTCCAAAGCCAGGGCGCGAGCGGAGGACCGTGGATTGGTCCGAGCGTGGAAGAGACGCTGGACCGAATTGCCGTCGACGGCGTGAAGGCGCTCATCCTGCAGCCGATCGGATTTCTCTGCGATCATGTCGAGATTCTGTTCGATGTCGATATTCTGTTCCGGAAATATGCAAGCAAGCTGAAGATTCGCCTGGAACGCCCGGAGTCGTTGAACGCATCGCAAACTCTTGCAAGAGCCGTTGCGGATCTGGCCAAACACGGAATGCGGCGGTTGCAGAATGCAGAAGGATGATTTGCCTTTGGGCGTAAAGCTGGGAGCGCCGGCGGCTGAGAATCCGAGGAATATTTTGGGAGGCGCAACGTGGATGGGGAGAGCGCAAGGGAAGCGCCGGCAGGCAACATTTTTGAGGTGAGCAGGAATCGGGATGTGGTGTACTGCCCTGCATGCCGGGGCGACCGCGTATACCGCGTGGAGCGAAAGGGCCTGATCGAGAAGAAAGTGTTTCCGATCTTTGGATTCTATCCCTGGCAATGCAAAGACTGCGGAACCGAATTGATGTTGCGAAAGCGCAAGCGGCGACGGAGGAAACATACCGACGTGTAGGGCCGCTCGGCGCATTGCTCAAGCGCGGAAGAAATTTCTTGCCAAAAAGAGGACGTTTGCAGGCCGTTCAGCTAAACGGCGCATGAAGTAGGGGTACCATTCGCTGCCAAAGGGCACGTAAACGCGTACCTTGTATCCCTCACTGACAAGTTTGCGCTGCAGATCGCGGCGCACACCATACAACATTTGAAATTCGAAGTGGCTGGGGTTGATTGCGGCCTCAACGGCGTAAGCCTTGACTTTGGCAATGAGGGCTTCGTCGTGCGTGGCGAGCGCGTGGTAGATGGGGCTGTCGACCAGCATCTTCGCGAGCTTGAAAAAATTTGCATCGACCTCAGGCTTGCGCGGGAACGCTACTTCGGGCGGCTCGTTGTATGCGCCTTTGCAGAGGCGGACGCGAATGCCATCGGCGAGGAGTTGCTCTATGTCGGCCTGCGAGCGATAGAGGTAAGCCTGGATGACGACTCCGACTGCGCCGCGCAGGCCGGCATGCGAGTGAACGCGGCGCACGATATCCAGCGTGTCCTGCGTGAGACGCGAGTCTTCCATGTCGATGCGCACGAAACTCTGCGTGGAGCGCGCGTGCTGGACGAGATTTTCGGCGATGGATTCAGCCAGCTCGGCCGATTGCTCCAGACCCATCTGCGTGAGCTTGACGCTGATGTTGGCGTCGAGGCCGCGCTCGGCGATGGAGTCGAGCAGGTGGTGGTAGACGTCCGCGGCGCGGTGCGCCTCGGTGGGCGAAGTGACGCTTTCGCCAAGGGAATCGAGAGTGACCGAAATGCCTTGGCGGTTGACGGCTTCAGCAACGCGAAGCGCGTCTTCCAGCTGCATGCCGGCGATGAATCGCGCGTTGAGGCGGGTGCCCAGCGCGGAACGCTCACAGAAATGGCGTAATGGACGATTATGAGAAAGCGCAATAAAGGCGGAACGAAGAATTGGCATCACTCGCCTCTGCTGGAGAGTGCGCCTGCCAATGCGCACCCGGCAAACAGATCAGTTTCGCACATGGGGGCAGGGAAAAGTGTGGCGGCTAACACGTTTGTGTAAGGCGGACCGGTGGATTTGTGGCGCTTAAACTCGGCGCTGCGCCTGAGCGGCGGAATCAGCGGACTTCGAACAGAGTGCTTCCGTGGGGCGGGAGCGTAACGCTGATTTCCTTTGATTCCTTCGTGGTGGAATCGTCCCACACGTTGCGCGGGGAGTGCTTTTGGCCGTCGAGGCCGAGCTGACTCCATGTAGTGCGCAGAGTGATGGGGCCATCGGCGAGATTGAAGAAGGCAAAATATTCGGCGTAGCCACGGTCGCCGGGCTGGCCGATGGAAGCGCGCCAGACGCGGGCATCCTGATAGCCGCCGCCGAGCGTGGAGACTTCGACGGGATGGCTGTAGGTGGCGTACTGATCGATGAAGAGCACGGTTTGATTGGTGAGGAGGAAGCGCGTGAAGTCGTCGAGGCGGGTGAGGTTGCCTCCGAAGATGAGCGGCGAGCGCGCGACGGCCCATAGAGTGAACTCGGTACGCTGCTCGTCGTGAGTCAATCGGGATTGGCGCACATCGCCCCATCCGGGATTGGGACCGAGCCAGCCTTCGGGGAGCATGTCGGCGTCAGGCCAGTTGCCGGGATTGGTATAGGGGTACCACTGCGCGAGGCGATCGAACATGTCGCGGACGCCCATGGGGAATTCGGTGTCGGGTTTGTGCGTGAAAGTCCAGCCGTCCCAGTGATCGTCGGCGATGCGCCACATCTGCGCGTATTCCGCGACCTCGGCGGCGTGGTCAAGCTGGGTGGGGCCGGGCGAGAGCGAGAGCACGATGGGCCGGCCGGATTTGCGGATAGCCGCGGCGATCTGGCGAATTTCAGTGGGGCGGTAGGGATGCGAGGAAATGCAATCGACTTTGAGGAAGTCGAGGCCCCAGGAGGCGTAGAGCTTCATCATAGAGTCGTAATAGGCTTGACCGGCGGCGTTGTCTTTGATGCCCCAGTTGCCTTCGTCCCACGGGCAGGGTGATGTGGTGTCAGCGGCGTCGGCAGCGCGGAAGGAAGTGCCGGCGATGGGCAGGTTCGCGGTGACAACCTGGCGGGGAATGCCGCGCACGATGTGAATGCCGAATTTGAGACCCTGCTTGTGCAGCCAATCGGCGAGCGGTTTGAAACCGGCACCGCCCGCTGCGTCAGCAAAACGCGCGGGATCGGGAATGAGGAGGCCGTTGGCGTTCCAGATATATTGGCGCTGCTCAACGGTGTGGCCGGTGGGATTCGTCATGTACCAGCCCTCGTCGATGACGGCGTATTTCCAGCCGTATTGCTGGATGGAGGCGAGGACGGTGGCGTTGGCCTTGAATTGATCTTCGTCGATGGTGAAGCCGTAGGCATCCCAGCTATTCCAGCCCATGGGCGGAGTGGGGGCGAGAGTTTGCGCGTGGCTTAGCGATGGGACGAGAAATGCGCCGGTAAGGATGAGGGCAGAAATGAGGGTGGGCCTGGCCATGAGGAAAGGATAGTGCAGCGGGGTTAGCGGGGCTAGCCGGGTTAGCGAGTTGGTGGAGTTAGCTAGTTAGCGTCTGGCGCGGCGGACGGCGAGGACGTTAGCGGGAGAAGGGGGGGTATTCTAAGCCAAGCCCGCGCAGAGAGACCAGAGAAAGCCGGACAATTTCAATTCGGGTCCATAAGGAGCGTTCATGAGGAAGACCCACGGGGCCGGCGTGTGGCATGGAGCTTTTGCGTTGTGTGCTGCCGCGATCTTTGCAGCGGCGCCGGGCTTGAAGGCACAGGTCGCTGCGCCGGCAGGGAAAACGGCGACGGTAGAAGCGCTCTTTGTTAGCGACATTCACTTCGAGCCATTCTGGGATCCGGCAAAGGCGGCGCGGCTTAAGGCTGCCCCAGTTGGGGAGTGGAGGGCGATTCTGGCGGCTCCGGAGTCCGCGGATCGAAAGGCGCGGTTCAACGAACTGCTGCAGACATGCAAGGTGCATGGATCCGATACGCCGGAAACGCTGTACGAGTCGAGTCTACGGGCTATACGGGAGAATGCGGGCGGAGCGAAGTTTGTGGCGTTGAGCGGCGACCTGGTCGCGCACGATCTTTCGTGCAAGTACGAAACACTGTTTCCCAAGGCGCGGCCGGGCGAGTATCGGGCGTTTGTGGCGAAGACGATTGAGTACGTGATGCGAGAGTTGCGCGGGGCGTTACCGGGTGTGCCGGTGTATGCCGCGCTGGGCAACAACGATTCGGATTGCGGCGACTATCAATTGGACCCGCACAGCGCGTTTCTGGCGGAGATTGGGAAATCCCTGACCGCCGACTTTCCCGCGAAGGAACGGGCCGAGGCGTTGCGAACGTTTGGCGAGGGAGGGTTTTATAGCGTGAGGCTGCCGGCGCCGATCGCACACGCGCGGATGCTGGTGCTGGACGATCTTTTCATGTCGCGGCGGTATGCGACGTGCGGCGGAAAGCCGAATCCTGCGCCCGCGGCGGCGCAGATTGTGTGGCTGGAGCAGCAACTGGACGCGGCGCGGCGGAGCCATGAGAAGGTGTGGGTAATGACGCACATTCCGCCGGGAGTAGATCCCTACGGGACGGCGATGAAGGTGCTCGATCTTTGCAGCGGGAGCAAGCCGCAGATGTTTTTGAAGTCGGAGGCGCTGCCGGATGCGATGTCGAATTACGGCGACGTGATTGAACTGGCGATTTTTGCCCACACGCACATGGATGAGATGCGGCTGCTGAAACCGGAAGTGGCGGGAGCTCCGGCGGAGGGTGTTGCAGTGAAGTTGGTCCCGTCGATTTCTCCGATTAACGGAAACAGTCCGTCGTTTACAGTGGTGCAGATCGATGCGGCGACAGGTCAACTGAAAGACTATCGGGTGATTGTGGCATCGAATCAGACGGGACCGGATGCGAATCCGAATACGAGTGTTGGCACGCAGTGGCGGGAGGAGTACGATTTCGCGCAGACCTATAAAGAGGATGCGTTTACGGCGGCGAGCGTGACGGATTTGATTGAAGGATTCAAGGGCGATCCCACGGCGCAGGCCGGCGCGAGCCAGAGTTACATTCGGAATTTTGATTCGGGGACCGGGGCGAGGGACCTTAGCGCGTTCTGGCAACCGTATACGTGCGCGTTCAAGAACGACGGGGCGGATGCATTCAGGGAGTGCGTGTGCGGGGGGAAGTGAAGCAGCGTGTCGGCGGGCCAGCGAGTAAGGCGATTCTTTATTCGACCCAGGGGCGAGTCATCCACCAGAACGCAAGCACCGTGAGTGCAGCGGCTGCCAGAGCGATCAGTGTCAGGCGAATCGAATGTCGATTCTGCGGGGGCGGGTCCACGAACTTCAGCGATATTGTCGTTTCCTGGCTGCCGGCGCAGTCTGGAGCCGTCTGATCAGGCGAAGGCGCCGCTCCGTCCTTGGATGGGTCATTGAGATATCGGGAGCCCGGCGGGAGCGTGGCGGAAGACCAGCCGGTAGGCTTGAGGACGGTAAAATAACCGGCCTGCGTCACCGCGAATTCCCTGTGTTTCCAGGAACGAGGACTCATGATCGCGTCCTCCTTGACCATTCAGCTGCGAGCTTACGCCGTTGTCGTGTTCAATTCAAATTTGAAGGAAAGCCATGATGTGGGCCGCGAAGCCAGAAGATAACCGCAGATCCTTCAACTGCGCGAGCCGGATCATGCTCGGCCCGCTGCACTCAGGACAACAAATCTGCGATGATGCTGCGCCGTATTTAGCGTGTGCTGACTGCGGAGTGGCGGAGACGCGACGGGGTCTCTTCTTTTGCGGCGAGGTACTCGTTGACGGCGGCGGCGGCTTTGCGGCCTTCCGAGATGGCCCAGACAACGAGGGACTGACCGCGGCGCATGTCGCCGGCGGCGAAGATACCGTCGACCGAAGACATGTAATTTGTGGTGGTGACGTTGCCGCGATTGTCGAGCGCGAGGCCGAGCTGCTCGATCATGCCGTTGCGCACGGGGCCGAGAAAGCCCATGGCCAATAGCACCAGATCAACATCGACCGAGAATTCAGAGCCCGGAAGGGCTTCGAACTTCGGTGGCGGCCCCACGCGAACACAGTGAAGCCGCTTTACGTTGCCGGCATCGTCGCCGGTGAACTTCACAGTATTAATGCTCCAGTCGCGAATGCCGCCCTCTTCGTGCGAGCTTTCGGTGCGAAGCTGCAAAGGCCAGAGGGGCCAAGGCGTGGATGAGGCACGCTCAGCGGGCGGGCGCGGCATGATTTCAAACTGGTGGACGCTTTTGGGGCCTTGGCGATGGCTGGTGCCGAGGCAGTCTGCGCCGGTGTCGCCGCCACCGATGATGACGACGCGCTTGCCGGTGGCGAGGATGGGCGCGGAAGCTCCCATCGATCGCAGAAGCGTTTCTTCCGAGTCGCCCTCGTTGCGGCGGTTCTGTTGGGGCAGAAACTCCATCGCGTAGTGAATGCCCTTGAGCTCGCGGCCGGGGACGGGCAGGTCGCGCGGATGCTCCGCGCCGCCGCAGAGAAGGATGGCGTCGAATTGTTCTGTTAGCGATTCAATGGGCGTGTTGACGCCCACGTGCGCGTTGGTCTGGAAGATGACGCCCTCGGCCTTCATCTGCGCGATGCGGCGATCGACGACATGCTTTTCCAGCTTGAAGTTGGGAATGCCGTAGCGCAGCAGGCCGCCGATGCGATCGTTTTTCTCGTAGACGGTGACGGAGTGGCCGGCGCGGCGAAGCTGCTGCGCGGCGGCGAGCCCTGCGGGACCGCTGCCAACGACGGCGACACGCCTGCCGGTGGCCTGTTCAGGGGGCTCGGGATGAATCCAGCCCTCGTCCCAGCCGCGCTCGACGATTGAGCGCTCGATGAGCTTGATGGAAACCGGGGGCTGATTGATGCCCAACACGCAGGCGGCTTCGCAAGGAGCGGGACAGATGCGGCCGGTGAATTCAGGAAAGTTGTTGGTCGAGTGGAGGCGCCGAACGGCGGCCTGCCATCGATTGTTGTAGACGAGATCGTTCCAATCGGGGATGAGATTGTTGACCGGGCAGCCGGTGTGGCAGAAAGGCACGCCGCAGTCCATGCAGCGAGCGCCCTGTTCGCGCTGCTTTTCCTCGGGGAACGGCTCATAGATCTCGAACCAGTCGCGAATGCGCTCATCAGCCTTGCGGCGAGTGGGTTGTTCGCGATTGATTTCCAGAAAGCCGGTGACCTTACCCATGCTGCACCTCGGCAGTGGCTGCAACCAGGGATGGCGCTGCGAGCGGGGAAGTGTAGACGGCTTGCGCGCGCTTGATTCCGAGGACGCGCTTGTACTCGTGCGGGAAGACTTTGATGAAGAGCGGCTGCGCATCAGCCCAGTGCTCGAGAACCCACGCGGCGCGCGGGCTGCCGGTCAGGTCGCGATGGCGCGCGAGCAGGGCCTGAATTTTTTCAATGTCGGCGACGTCGACGAGAGGCTCGAGATCGACGCTTGCCTTGTTGCAGCGGCGCGTGGAGAAGTCGCCTTGATCGTCGTAAACGTAGGCGATGCCGCCGCTCATGCCGGCGGCGAAGTTGCGGCCGGTGGAACCGAGAATGATGGCGAGACCGTTGGTCATGTATTCGCAGCCATGATCGCCGACGCCCTCGACAACGGCCGTCGCGCCGGAGTTGCGGACGGCGAAGCGCTCGCCGGCGATGCCGTTCAGAAAAACTTCGCCGCTCGTTGCGCCGTAGAGAACCACGTTGCCGACGAGAATGCTTTCCTCTGGCAGGAAGCTGGAAGTCTTGGGCGGATAGGCGATGATGCGCCCGCCGGAGAGGCCTTTGCCAAGATAATCGTTGGCATCGCCCTCAAGTTCGAGCGTCACGCCCTGTGGAACGAATGCGCCGAAACTTTGCCCCGCCGAGCCGCGGAACTTGTAGTGGATGGTGCCGTCAGGCAATCCTTGAGACCCGAAGCGGCGCGCGATCTCGCCGCCCAACATGGCGCCGACCGTGCGGTGCACGTTGCGGATGGCGAAGCTGCCGTTGACCGGTGTTTGCGATTCGAGCGCGGGCTTGGCTTTGGCGATGAGCGCATGATCGAGCGCGGGGCCGAGGCCGTGATCCTGGCAGGTGGTGCGGCGGCGCGCGACGCGCGAGGGAAGCGGCGGCACGTGAAGGATCGACGAAAGGTCGATTCCTTTCGCTTTCCAGTGGGCGTCGTCGATATGCGTCTCGATTTTTTCAACGCGGCCGACCATTTCGTCAACGGTGCGGAAGCCGAGTTTGGCCATGTGCTGGCGCATCTGCTCGGCGATGAAGAAGAAGAAGTTGATGACGTGTTCGGGAGTGCCGGTAAAGCGCTCGCGCAGAACGGGGTCCTGGGTGGCGATGCCAACCGGGCAAGTATTCAAGTGACACTTACGCATCATGATGCAACCCATTGAGATGAGGGGCATTGTGGCAAAGCCGAATTCTTCTGCGCCGAGCAGGGCGGCGATGACAACGTCACGGCCGGTCTGGAGCTTGCCATCGGTCTGCACGCGGATGCGGCTGCGCAGATCGTTGAGGAGCAAAACCTGCTGCGTTTCGGCTAGGCCGAGCTCCCAGGGCAGGCCGGCGTGCTTGATGGAGCTGAGCGGCGAAGCGCCCGTGCCGCCGGTGTCGCCGGAGATGAGCACAACGTCGGCGTGAGCTTTGGAGACGCCGGCGGCGACGGTGCCCACGCCAACTTCCGACACGAGCTTGACGGCGATGCGCGCTTCCGGGTTCACGTTCTTGAGGTCGTAGATGAGCTGCGCGAGATCCTCGATCGAATAAATGTCGTGATGCGGCGGAGGCGAGATGAGGCCGACGCCGGGGATGGAGTGCCGGATGCGCGCGATTTCACTGTCGACTTTATGGCCGGGAAGCTGGCCGCCTTCTCCGGGCTTTGCGCCCTGCGCCATCTTGATCTGCAACTCGGTGGCGTTGACGAGGTAGTTTGTAGTGACTCCGAAGCGGCCGCTGGCGACCTGCTTAACGGCCGAGCGGCGCGAATCGCCGTTGGCGTCGGGCTTGAAGCGAGCTTCGTCCTCGCCGCCTTCGCCGGTGTTCGACATGCCGCCGAGGCGGTTCATGGCGATGGCGAGTGTTTCGTGCGCCTCCTTACTAATGGAGCCGAAGCTCATGGCGCCAGTGGTGAAGCGCTTGACGATCTCCTTGGCCGGTTCGACTTCTTCGAGCGGAATCGGCTCGTCGAGGTATTTGAGCTTGAGCAGGCCGCGCAGCGTGCAGAGGGTGCGGTTCTGGCCGTCGATGAGATCGGTGAACTCCTGGAACGTAGCCGGATTGTTGTTGCGAACCGCGTGCTGCACCTTGCTGATGGTCAGCGGATTGAGCAGGTGGAACTCGCCGCCCTCGCGATATTGGTATTGGCCGCCGACGGCGAGATCGGTTTCGGAGTCGGTGAGCGGCTGGAAGGCGTACTCGTGTTTCAACTGCGCTTCGCGAGCGAGCACGCCGAGGCCGACGCCTTCAATACGCGAGGCGGTGCCGGGAAAGTAATCCTCGATGAGGGAGCGATTGAGGCCGACGGCCTCAAAGACCTGTGCGCCGCGATAGCTTTGCAGCGTGCTGATGCCCATCTTGGAGAAGGTTTTGAGCAGGCCCTTGTTAATGGCCTTGATGAAGTTCTTCTCGGCGTACTCAGCGGAGATTTTGTCGGGCAAAAGGCCGCGGCGTTTGAGGTCGTGAATGGTCTCGATGGCGAGGTAGGGGTTGATGGCGCTGGCGCCATAGCCGATGAGCAGGGCGAAATGCATCACCTCGCGCGGCTCGCCGCTTTCGATAATGAGCGCGACCTGGGTGCGCTTTTCTTCGCGGACCAGGCGGTTGTGAACGGCAGCCATCGCCAGCAGGCTGGGAATGGGCGCGTAGGTTGGATCGACGCCGCGGTCGGAGAGAATGAGCAGCGAGTAGCCGGAGTCGACGGCATGAGAGGCGCGATTGCTCAGGTCTTCGAGCGCGTGGCGCAGACCCTTTTCTCCATCCTCGGCGCGGAAGAGCGCGGGCAGCGTGGTGGCGAGCAGATCGCCCGAGGAGACGCGGCGCAGCTTTTCAAGGTCGCGATTGGTGAGGATGGGATGGGGCAGCTTGAGGGTGTGACAATTCTCAGGCGCCTCATCCAGAATATTGCGCTCCGTGCCGATGTAGCTGATGAGCGACATCACCAGCTCTTCGCGAATGGGGTCGATTGGCGGATTGGTGACCTGGGCGAAGAGTTGCTTGAAATAGTTGAACAGCGGCTGCGGGCGGTCGGAGAGACAGGCCAGCGGCACATCGGTGCCCATGGACCCCACCGGCTCCTGACCCTCGGCGCCCATGGGCGCAAGCAGGATGCGCAGATCTTCTTCGCTGTAACCGCAGGCGCGCTGGCGGCGGAGTAGCGTCTCGGGATTGAAGGCGATGACGCGCGGGGGCTCGGGCAATGAGTCGATGGTGACCTGCTGTTGCTTGAGCCAGTCGCCATAGGGTTGGCGCGCAGCGAGGGCCTTCTTGATTTCCGCGTCGGAGATGATGCGCTGCTGAATGGTGTCGACAAGGAACATGCGGCCGGGCTGCAGGCGGCCTTTTTTGAGAATGTCCTCAGGCGGAACTTCGATAACTCCGGCTTCGGAGGCGAGGACAACCAAATCATCTTTCGTCACGATGTAGCGGCCGGGCCTGAGGCCGTTGCGGTCGAGTGTTGCGCCGATGACCCGGCCGTCGGTGAACGCGATGGCGGCGGGACCGTCCCACGGCTCCATGAGCGAGGCGTGGTACTCGTAGAAGGCTCGCTTGTCCTCGTCCATATCAGGATTGCCGGCCCAGGCCTCGGGAATGAGCATGGCCATCACGTGGGGCAGGGAACGTCCTGATTGGAAGAGGAACTCGACGGCATTGTCGAGAGAGCCGGAATCGCTGCCGCCGGGGACGATGACGGGATAAAGATCGCCGATTTTATCGCCGTGAAGCGGGCTATCGAGAACCGACTGGCGCGCGTTCATCCAACTGATGTTGCCGCGAATGGTGTTGATCTCGCCGTTATGCGCAACGTAGCGGTAGGGGTGAGCGAGCTTCCAGCTTGGAAAGGTGTTGGTGGAAAAGCGCTGGTGAATGAGGGCGAGGGCGCTGGTGACGAGGGGATTGGCCAGCTCGAAGTAGAACTTCTCAATCTGCGGGGCCAGCATGAGGCCCTTGTAGATGATGGTGCGACAAGAGCAGGAGGGAACGTAAAAGGTTTCCTTGTCCTCGATCTCGGAGGCGAAGATTTCGTTTTCCGTGCGGCGGCGAACACGATAGAGCAGGCGCTCGAAGGCGTCTTCGTCGAGGTCTTTGGGGCGGCCGATAAAGAGCTGCTCGATGTAGGGCTGGGAGTTGCGGGCTTCGCGGCCGATGGCATCGCCGTTGACCGGCGTGTCGCGCCAGCCGAGGACGGTGCAGCCCTCTTCCTGGGCAATGCGCTCGAAGACGCCTTCGCACTGCAAGCGATTCTGACGCTCGACGGGAAGGAAACACATGGCCACGCCGTATGCGCCGGGTTCGGGCAGCTTGATGCCCAGCTCTGCACATTCCTTTGCGAAGAAGGCGTGAGGAATCTGGATGAGGACGCCCGCGCCGTCGCCGGTCTCGGGGTCGCAGCCAGCTGCGCCGCGGTGAGTGAGGTTGATGAGTACCTCAAGGCCCTTGCGGATGATCTCGTGACTCTTTTCGCCCTTGATGTTCGCCACCAGCCCCATGCCGCAGGCGTCGTGCTCATCCCGAGGATGATAGAGGCCCTGCGCTTGCGGCGACTGGAGACGGCGATTCAAAGATCCCATGGCGTCCTTTGCGAGCAGTTTCTTGTGTTGCGACAACTTGAATGCTGTAAAGTACACATCCACTCTGCGATTCTGAGCGCGAAAATCGCCTTGCCAGCAGATCGAGAGGTTGAGGTGAGCAGAGCCGGCCGCATCCCGGAGCTGCACTGCTTTTAATATAACGAAAAACCGTAGACCATGCAGTAGTTCCTTTCAGAATGGGGGACGGTACCGCGGGAAGAGCCGCGATATCAAGAGGATTCCGGTAGGAGCGACCTGTCGATGATTCTGCCGGGACCTCGCATCTGGCGTGTTTTGTACCGTATACTCGGGGTCAATGAAGCGCATGAACCAGACGATTCTGGTCACCGGCGGCGCAGGATTCATCGGTTCGAACTTCGTTTTGGGCTGGATGAAAGACGGCGCTCGCGCGAAGGCGAGCCGGCTGGTGAATCTTGACCTGCTGACCTACGCCGGGAATGCCGCGAACCTGGCGCCGCTCGAGCGCGATGAGCGCCATATTTTTGTGCGCGGCGATATTTGCGACGCGGAACTGGTCGGTTCGCTGCTCAGGAAATATCAGCCGCGGGCCATCGTCCACTTTGCGGCGGAAAGCCACGTCGACCGGTCGATCGTGTCGCCCGAGGGGTTCATTCGCACCAATGTGCTGGGCACATTTACGCTGCTGGAGCAGGCGCGGGTTTACTGGGCGGGGCTGGGTGAGGCCGATCGCGCGGCATTCCGGTTTTTGCACGTGTCAACAGATGAAGTGTATGGGTCACTGCGTCCGCACGATCCGGCATTCAGCGAGGAGACGGCGTATGCGCCGAATAGTCCGTATGCGGCGTCGAAGGCGGGATCGGATCATTTGGCGCGGGCGTACTTTCACACGTTCAAGCTGCCGGTCGTGACCACCAATTGCTCGAATAACTACGGGCCATACCAGTTTCCTGAGAAACTGATTCCGCTGACGATTCTGAATGCGCTCGAGGGCAAGCCGCTGCCGGTGTATGGCGACGGAAAGAATGTGCGCGACTGGCTGTTTGTAGAGGATCATTGCGCGGCGATTCGGGCCGTGCTCGAGAACGGCCGGCCAGGACAGACGTATAACATTGGCGGGAACAGCGAGCGGGCGAACATCGACGTGGTGATGGCGATCTGCGACCTGGTTGACGAGATGAGGCCGGAAACGGGCATCGCATCGAGGCGAAGACTGATCACTTACGTTCAAGATCGGCCGGGGCACGACCGCCGTTATGCGATCAACGCCAAAAAGATTCAACGCGAATTGGGATGGAGACCGGCGGAGGGGTTTGAACGCGGGCTGGGGAAAACGGTGCGCTGGTACCTGGAGCATGGCGATTGGGTGAAGAGCGTGCGGACCGGGGCCTATCGCGATTGGATTGCGAAGAACTACGCGGAGCGGGCCCAAATATGAGGCCCGCGATGAGGATCGCACGATGAAGGGAATCATTCTGGCCGGCGGATCGGGGACGCGGCTTTATCCCGTGACCCATGTAATCTCAAAGCAGCTGTTGCCGGTGTACAACAAGCCGATGATTTACTACCCGCTGAGCACGTTGATGCTGGCGGGGTTGCGCGAGATTTTGATCATCTCGACGCCGCAGGATACGGGGCGCTTCAAGGATTTGCTGGGTGACGGAAGGCAATGGGGCCTGGAGATCGGCTACGCCGTGCAGCCCAGTCCCGATGGATTGGCGCAGGCGTTCCTGATCGGGAAGGACTTCATCGCGGGGCAGCCCAGCGCGCTCATCTTGGGCGACAACATCTTCTATGGGCAGGGCTTCTCGAAGCAGTTGCAGTCGGCAGCGCAGTTCGAGAACGGCGCAACCATCTTTGCGTACCCGGTGGAGGATCCCGAGCGGTACGGCGTGGTGGAGTTCGATAAACAAGGGCGCGCGGTGAGCCTGGAAGAGAAGCCGGCACAGCCGAAGTCCCGGTATGCAGTGACGGGGCTGTACTTTTACGACCGCGATGTGGTGAAGATCGCCGCAACGCTGAAGCCCTCGGCGCGCGGAGAACTGGAGATTACGGACCTGAACCGGCGCTACCTGGAAGCGGGGAAGCTGAAGGTGGAGATCATGAGCCGCGGCATGGCATGGCTGGATACAGGAACGCACGATTCGCTGCTGGAGGCGGCGCTGTTTGTGCACACCATCGAGCGGCGGCAGGGATTGAACATCGCATGCCCCGAGGAGATCGCTTACCGGCAGGGATTCATCGACGCCGAGCAACTGGAAAAGCTGGCCGCGCCGATCGCGAAGAGCGGCTACGGGCAATACCTGCAGGCGCTGCTGCGCGAGCCGTATTTTGCCGCCAGAACCGAGTAGCCATGAAGATCGAAGAGACATCGTTGCCGGGCGTGCTGGTGCTGACGCCGAAGATCTACCGCGACGACCGGGGCGCGTTCTCTGAGACGTTCAATTTGCGGCGCATGGCCGAGGCGGGACTGCCCACGCAGTGGGTTCAGGACAATTTCTCGATCTCGCAAAAAAAAGTGCTGCGGGGAATTCACTACCAAATCATGCAGCCGCAGGGAAAGCTGGTGCGGGTGACGCACGGAGCGGTGCTGGATGTGGCCGTGGACCTGCGCAGGAGTTCGCCGGCGTTTGGCAAGCATGTAGCAGTGGAGCTCAGCGGAGAAAACGGAAAGATGCTTTGGATTCCCGCCGGCTTCGGGCATGCGTTCCTGGTGCTGAGCGATGGTACCGGTTTCGCGTATAAGGTGACGGATTATTATTCTCCGGTTGGCGAGCGAACGCTTCTGTGGAACGATCCGGAGTTGGGGATCAAGTGGCCGATCGCTGCGGGCGACGCGATTGTCTCAGAAAAAGACGCCAGGGGAAAACTGCTGCGCGACGCGGAAGTATTTGCGTAAACTGGGCAGGAACGTAAGCCAAGATCAAACTTAAAAACAGGGGAGACTGCGTGAGCGAGAATCTGTGCGTGGATGCGTCTGCCGCGGCATTGCCGGGCTGGATGGGGAAATTGGCGAGACGATCGGGCGATGAGAGGCCAAGAGAAATGGCCGCGCCGGAGCCTGTCGATGAAGCGTTCGGCAAGGTGCCGGAGGTCACGATCGGCTTCTGGATTATCAAGATTGCCGCGACCACGCTGGGCGAAACCGGCGGCGACTCGCTCTCCATGTCGCTGAACTTGGGCTACGCAACGAGTACGATCATCTTCTTCGTGCTTTTTGCGGTTGCGGTCGGGGCGCAGATTCGGGCGCGGAAGTTTCATGCGTTTCTTTACTGGGCGGTGATCGTAGCGACAACCTTGACCGGGACCACAATGGCGGATTTTTCCGATCGTTCCCTGGGCATCGGTTATCCCGGCGGGTCGCTGATCCTGTTTACTCTTGTGATCGCGGTGCTGACGATGTGGCGGCTGAAGATGGGATCGATCTCCGTCGAATGCATCACATTGCCGAAGGTGGAGATGTTTTACTGGACGACCATTCTCTTCTCCAACACGCTGGGCACCGCGCTGGGCGATTGGGTTGCGGATTCGGGCCCGGGCTACGAGGGTGGCGCGTTGATCTTTACTGCCTGCATCGGAGTCGTCGCGCTGATTTACTTCTTCACCAAAACCTCGCGTGCGGTGCTGTTCTGGGCGGCGTTTGTGCTCACCCGGCCGCTGGGCGCAACGCTGGGCGACCTGCTGACCAAGCCGGTCGCGAATGGCGGGTTGAATTTGAGCCGGTACAGTTCGTCGGCGGCCATTGCCTGCTTCATGGTGATCTGCATTCTGCTGTTTCCGCAACGCGCTGGGCAGCATCCGGGGGCTAAATCGGCCGACTGAAAGCCAGCGGTCAGCCAGGAGAACGCGAGGGTCATCCTGGGATATACTTGCATGGTCACCGTGCGGGTATCCGCCATCTTTCATCACGTTTGAGGTTGTTATGTCAGGCCACTCGAAATGGGCCACTATCAAGCACAAAAAGGGCGCGCTGGATGCCAAGCGTGGCAAGATTTTCACCCGCCTCATTAAGGAAATCGCGGTTGCCGCCAAAGGGGGCGGCGATCCGGACGGGAATGCGCGCCTGCGCACGGCGATCCTGGCGGCCAAGGCGGAGAACATGCCGGCCGAAAACATCAAGCGTGCCATCCAGCGCGGAACGGGAGAACTCGAAGGGGTCAGCTACGAAGAGGCCACCTTTGAGGGATATGGACCGGGAGGCGTGGCTGTTCTGGTGGACGTGCTGACCGACAACCGCAACCGCGCGGTGAGCGAGATCCGGCACGCGTTCGCGAAGAATGGTGGAAACCTTGGAGAGACTGGCTCAGTGAGGTTCATGTTCGCGAAGAAGGGTCTGATTGCGGTGGAGAAGCGAGCGGCCAGCGAAGAAAAGCTGATGGACATCGTGCTTGAACACGGCGGCGAAGACCTGAAGGACGAAGGCGACACCTGGGAGATTCTTACCGAACCGGGATCGTATGAAGCGGTGGCGCACGCGGTGAAGGCCGCGGGGATTCCGACGGTGATGAGCGAGGTGACCATGGTGGCCTCGATCTACAACAAACTGGAAGGAAATGCGGCCAGCCAGATGATGCGCCTGCTGGAAGCGCTGGAAGACCTGGACGATGTGCAGAATGTTCACTCCAACTTCGACATGGACGCCGAGCAGATGGAGCACACTGCTGGATAAGTGAGATCAGGGCAGGCAGAGAAAAGGCCGCCCGGTTGTGGCGGTCTTTTTTTGAGAGAAACAGGGACCAGGGATTAGGGATTAGGGAACAGGGACGCAGGAACGAAGGGACAGGGTGGGGGAAGGGTTTGAGGCGAGTTCAAGGATTTGTTTTTCTTTTGTTGCTGGCCGGGACAATGACGGTTGCGGCGCAGACGGGTGGCGGAACGGTGCCGTCGACAAGATCCGTCTCGAACACTGTGATTACCCTTCCGGGCCCACCCGAAATTGTGAATCCCGTTTCCGAAGTGAGAAACGACCGGAGCTGGAAGTATGGCCCGTTTTTGAATTGGGGCACGGGCGTGGGCGACCGGGCGAATTACAAGTTTTTCTGGGGCGGATTCCAACTGGCGAAGACTCTGACGCCGGTGGTTCACGCGGGAATCTTCAGCGGCCAGTTTGAGTTCGGGGGCGAAATCATGCCGCTGTGGCAGGCATATACGCCGCCGCCGCATTTGCAGGCGTACTCCTGCGAAACGCCGACGGGACAGGTCATCACCTGCGATCTGCCGTTCGGAGGGGGAACGTTTCGCGGTGTGAGCCTTATGCCGGTGATCTTCCGCTGGAACTTTCTCAGTAAGTCACGACGCATCCAGCCGTGGTTTCAGGGGGCGGGCGGGCTGATTTATACGACGCACAAGTTTCCGCCGAACATCATGAGCAACAACAATCCGAATAATGGACCCATCATCGACGGCGGAACGAGCGTGTGGAATTTCTCGCCGCAGGGCGGCATTGGAGTGCATTACTTCCTGAAGTCGAAGCGCTCGATCGATCTGGGCGTGAATGCGGTGCACATCTCCTCCGCCTCGCTGGGCGACCGCAACCCAGGAGTCAATGCCAGCATTCAGATCCAGGCGGGATATACGTTTTGGAAGTGAAAAAGGCAGCCATTGGCTGCTAGCTACTAGCTTCTGGCTCGTCCTGCTGAGTTGACAGTTGTGGACAGGGACACCCCAGGGATTAGTCAACTAAGGACTGCGAACCGAGAATTTCAAACCGCGAGCGGGATCGGGCGGGAAGGGCAAGAGAGCAGGGCGCGAATGAGCGGACCGATCGTAGAGTGCGTTCCCAACTTTTCCGAGGGCACGGACGTGGGCCGCGTGGAAGCGATCGTTGCCGCCATGCGCGTGGACGGCGTGCACCTGCTCGATTGGTCGATGGACGCGGACCATAACCGCTCGGTGGTCACCATCGCCGGAGAGCCGGCCGGAGTGGTTGAAGCAGCGGTGCGGGGCGCGGGCAAAGCTGTGGAATTAATCAACCTGACGCGCCAGCAGGGGGTTCACCCGCGCATCGGGGCGGCGGACGTGATTCCGTTTGTGCCGGTAAGGGGAATCAAGCTGGAGCAATGCGTGTTGCTGGCGCGGCAGGCGGGGCTTGAGATCTGGCGGAGGTTTGGAGTTCCGGTCTACTTCTATGAGGCGGCGGCGGCGCGGCCGGACCGAAAAAACCTCGAAAATATACGCCGGGGGCAGTTCGAAGAGCTGCGGGACGCGGCGCAGAAAGACCCCTCGCGGCAGCCGGACCTGGGCGGCCCGGGGCTGCACCCAACGGGCGGCGCCAGCGTTGTGGGCGCCCGCAAGTTCCTTGTTGCGTACAACATCTACTTCGATTCGTCCGATGTGGCCATGGCGCGTGCCATCGCCAGGGAGATTCGCGCCGCTTCAGGCGGATTGAAGGGCGTGAAGGCGATGGGGGTGCTTGCCCATGGTCGCGCGCAACTCTCCATGAATATTACGGATTTTGAGGCCACGCCGCTGTCGGTGGTCTACCGCAAGGTGGCGGGCCTGGCGGCGCGGCACAAGGCCCGGGTGGCCGAGGGAGAGGTGATCGGACTGATTCCCGAGGCCGCTTGTGAGCGGGAAAGCGATTGGATGCGTCAATTAAATGAGTTCGATGAGGAAACCAAGGTCCTGGAGCGGCGACTCGAGCATCCGCTGGAGTGGCCACAGGAGTAACGCCCGGCAGGCCTGAAATGAGCAGCAAATCGGTAGAATAGAAGCACAGGCCAGGATCGCGGAGTATAGGCGAGATCGAATTCCGGAGGGATGAATTGGTGAAGAGGCTCATAGAGATTTCGATTGCAGCGATGTTGCTGGCGGCGGTTGTGCCGGTCCCTGCAGCACAGTTATCGACAGATGCGCGCGGAGCCATTCCGCACGACGTGCAGCAACTGGTGGTGATCGACTACCGCGCGATGCAGAATTCGACGGCAGCAATGAACCTGCGCAACCGCGTAGAGCCGCCGGAGCTGAAGCAGTTCGACGAGGCGTTGAGCAAGTTCACGCTGAAGCCGGTTCTGGCTTCGGGCAAACCGAGTCCGAGCCAGGGCGAGCCCATCGATCAGTATGTGGACGAGTTGGCCTTTGCGCTGTTCCGGCCGACGCCGGGGAGCGACGCGCTGCAGTCGGTGGGGATTGCACAGGGGCAGTTTCCGACCGATGACATTCTGGCCAGCTTCAGAGCGCAGAAACTCAAGGCCACGATGGTGCGCACCAACAGCCTGTACCCCATGAGCAAGACGGGGATGGTGCTTTGCTTTGTCGATCCGTCGACGATGGTCTTCGGCAGCAAGGAGTCCGTGACCAAGGCGCTCGATGCGCGGGACGGAAATGCTCCCAGCATGCTCACCAACAATTCGATGATGAACGCGATGCAGAGCGTGGACTCCAGCTCGCTATGGAGCATTCTGGACAACCAGGGCACGCAGACGATGATGAAGCAACTGCTGGGCGAGGCGGGGTCGGTGACCGATTTCGACAGCGTGAAGCAGCGGCTTGAGGCTTCCTGGTACGCGATGGACTTTACGCACGGCGTCAGGTTCGATTTGACCATTGAAACGGGCGACTCGTTTGCGGCCGCCACAATTTCATCGCTGCTTTCTGCGGCGGTCATGCTGAGGAAGATGACGGGTTCGGACACGGAGAAACAGGCGCTGAACGAGACTTCGATTGACTCGAATTCAGGAAAACTCGAGGTTCATTTCGCGGCTTCGGATAGTGAGTTCAGCGCGCTGCTCCAGTCGCCGCTGTTCCAGACGATGGTTCACTGAATGCTGCAGGCGCCTCGCTAGAGGCGCGCGCGAATAAGCGAATCTCTGGTTCTGACGGATGGGCGGCGTTTCAGCCGCCCATTTCATTTTCCGGAGAAATTACGCCTCGGCAATGGCCGCGACGGACACTCTGATCCCGGGGATCCGAACGGGCAACTTGGCGCCTTGACGCGCAGGTGGGTTCACCGGAAACCACTTAATCCACTCTTCATTCATTCCGGCGAAGTCTGTTTCCTCAAGAAGGATGACAGTGGCACTCACGACCCGGTCGAGGGAAGTGCCTGCGGCTTTGAGGATGGCGGCCACATTCTCCAGGCACTGTCTGGTCGGTTCTTGGATCGTATCCCCAACGATTTTTCCGGTTGCTGGATCGTGCGGACCGGTGCCTGAGACGAACACAAGACCTGCTGTCCGTACTGCTTGGCTGTAAGCCGGCGGGGGAGACGGAGCGTTAGAAGTTCGAATGATTTCTCTTGCCATAGATTTCTCCAGTTCTGACTGGACGGCCCGGATGATCTTTGCGAGGCTTGCTTGATTCAGAAGGACAGGCCATGACGAAATCCGAGCGTTCCTAAGAGGACATCGTCTCACGACTCCGCATTTTGAGCGACGAATTTGACACGGGCGCTGTGAATCAGGAGGCCGGCGTGAGCTGTGGCAAAAACTGCGCCTTGCCGGCGGGCAGAAGGATGATTTTGAGCTGGCCCTGCTGGCGCTCAACAAGCGTCGGGCCGGCAATCTGGACCTGCCTGCCGCCGGGGCCCGTGTAGATGATTTTGAGCGAGCCGCTGCCGCTGATCTGAAAGCGATAGTGGTAGACCGCTCCAGAGGCGATGCGGTCTGCGCCGAAGCTGGCGCTGGGATAGTCGACTTCAAGCAGTTGAATGTCGCCGCCGGTGCGGTTCTCGATGGTGGCGTCGATGTGGTAGGAGTGGCAGGCGGAGGCTGCCATGAGACCGCAAAAGAACATTGAAGCAAAGAGTAGACGACGCGCTACGGCGATGCGGCGGGTCACTTGTCCTGCTCCGGGTTTGATGGAGCTGCTTCAGAAGCGGGAGCATGCTGGGCGACCTGCTTTTCGAGCCGATCGAGACGCTTGAGCAGCTCGGGAAGGCGCTGGAAGATGGCGACCGCGCGCAGCCAGATGCGGTTGTCGAAGCCGGGCGAGCCGGAGATCATTTTGCCCGGCGGAACGTCGTGCGAGACGGCGGATTGAGCGGTGAGGATGACGCCGTCGCCGACGGTGCAATGGCCTGCGATCCCTACCTGGCCGGCGAGAATCACGTTGTTACCGATGACCGAGGAGCCGGCGAGGCCGGTTTGCGCGCAGATAAGTGTGTCATTGCCGACGCGCGATCCGTGGCCAACCTGAACGAGGTTATCGATCTTGCTCCCGTCGCCGATTTCGGTTGCGCCAACGGTGGCGCGGTCGATGGTGGCGTTGGCCTGCACGTCGACGCGGCTGCCGATGCGGACGGGCCCGGATTGCGGGATTTTTTCCCAGTGGCCGTCGGCATTCTTGGCGAAGCCGAAGCCGTCTGCGCCAATGACGACACCGTTTTCGAGCGTGACGTGATCTCCGAGGATGCAGTTTTCGCGGACAACGGCGTGCGCGTGCGCGAAGAAATGGCTGCCCACCTGGACGCCGGGATAAAGCACGACGTGGGGCAGGATGGTGGCGTGCGGGCCGATCCGGGCTTTCGGACCGACAACGGCGTATGCGCCGATGTGGGCGCCTTCAGCGATGACGGCGGTCGGATCGATGACCGCTGTGGGGTGAATTCCGGGCGGATAAGCGGGCGGCTGGTAGAAGAGGGCGAGCGCGCGCGAGAACGCGTGATAGGGATTCTTGATGCGCAGCGTTGCGGTGGAGATTTCCTGAAAATCGGGCTCGACCACGACCGCGGCGGCGTGGGTGGAGCGGGCGAGCGCAGTGTAACGGGGATTGGCGACGAAGGTGATTTCAGTCGGGCCGGCTTCTTCAATGCCCTTGACGCCGGTAATTTCAAGGTCTGGATCGCCGCGGAGTTCCGCGCCAAGCTTCGTTGCCAATTCGCCAAGCTTCATTGAGGAAATTGTAACGGACTGGCGGGATGGGCGTTGCGGAACGGGTAATGTCCGGGTCGTCGGCCACTCATCCGGAACTGCAAAACTTACCCACCAAACGCATGAATCGCGCTTCGGGTGCGGTGTGATTGCGACCTGGATGAGAAGTGACCTCAGGTCTAAGCGCGAAAGAGAACCGCTAATTCGGCGCAACGATCGTGAAGGCCCAAAAAGTCAGCATCAGCCCGTTTGCTAGCATTTGGTACCTGCGCTCCTCGCCGGTGACTCCCGGCCAAACGAGCATGCAGGCAGAGACTATTCCCAGGACGAATGGGCAAAAGACGAACAGAATTGCAATCGACAAGGTTTTACTGATCACCGCGACAATCCAAAGCAAAGAAGCTGCCGAGTTTACCCAGCTAACGACATAATTCGCCTTGCTGCCTATGCCCCGTCGTCCCCATAGGACGAGCGTCACAACTGCTGGCGTGGAAAGCAGGATTACCTTCGCAAGAAGTCCGAGATCTTTTGTCATCGGCCTAAACATCGCAATCATAAACCCAACCCCTTCCGGCGATGCTGCTTTACTCTTGGACATTCGCGGACTGAATCCTTACGGCTCTCCTTGAGAGCACCCATGTCCCAAGTCCGACCTCCGGCTGGATGGTGCCTACGGTGATCTTTGTCAGATACTGGCCAGGAAGCTTGTACGCGTGAAACAACAATCAAGGTGCCCAGCAGGCTAGTGCGCCGCCGGTGCGGGATCGGTGACAGCGGGGACGGCGGTTCCGGGCGGCGCTTGCAGCGTGTGCGCGGCGGATTGCGCAGCGTCGAGCGTTGCGCCGGGAATGATGCCGAGAACGAGCGTGGCGGCCACGGCGAGGAACAGGGCGGCGATGACGGCCGCACCGACTGCGGGCTTGGGAGCCACAATCTTCTGATCTTCAGGCGGGCGCTGTGCGGCGACGAGCGCGAGGCGGAGGTAATAAGCGGCGGCTAATCCTGAGTTGAGCAGGCCGATGATAGCCAGCCAGACAGCGCCACCGCCAACGGCCGCCGTGAAGGAATAGAACTTGCCGAAAAAGCCGCCGGTGAAGGGAATTCCAATGAGCGAGAGGAGGAAGAAGATGAGCAGGCTGCCAAGGATCGGCGAGCGGTAGACGAGGCCGCGGTAGTCGTCGATGAGGGAGAGCTGCTCGTCGTAACCGGCGACGAGTGTGACCACGGCGAAGATGCCAACGTTCATGGCGGCGTAGGCGGCGATGTAGAAGCTGGCGGCAGCGATGCCGATTTCTCCAATGCCGGCGAACGCGGCGAGCAGGTAGCCCGCGTGGGCGATGGCGGAGTAGGCCAGCATGCGCTTGACGTTCTGCTGGCGAAGGGCCGCGAGGTTACCGACAGTCATGGACAGGACGGCGACGATCCAGAGCAGCGGCGCCCAAATGGAGCGGAGGTTCGGGAGCATTTCATAGACCACGCGAAGCAGCAGCGCGAAGGCCGCGGCTTTGGGCGCGGTGGAGAGCAGCGCAACGACCGGCGAGGGCGCGCCTTCGTAGACATCGGGCGTCCAGACGTGGAAGGGCGCGGCGGATACTTTGAAGAGAATGCCGACCAGCATGAGCGCCAACGCAGCGAGAACGAGGGATTGGTTCTGCGCGGCGGGAGCGAGCGCGGCGATCTGGTAGATCTGCGTGGTTCCGGTAGCGCCGAAGATGAGCGCGATGCCATAGAGCAGAAAAGCAGTGGCGAAGGAGCCGAGCAGGAAGTATTTGATGGCGGCTTCAGGTCCGCGGCCGGTGTGCTTGCGCCAACCGGCAAGAAGGTACGTGGAGATGGAGGAGATTTCGAGAGCGATGAAGACCACAAGCAGCTCGACGGCGGAGGTGAGCAGGCACATTCCAACCGCGCCGAAGACAATGAGGGCGTAAAACTCGCCCTGGTGGTGGGTGTTTTCGGGGAGCGTGTCGAGCGAGAGCAGGAGGGCCACGAGCACGATGCCGCAGATGAGCACATGGAAGAAAATGGTGAAGGCGCTGGTTTCGACGGTCGAGAAAAATCCGGTTCCTTCGGGCAGGGAAAGCTGCCAGAGGCTGGCCCAGATGGCGACCGTGGATCCCATGGCTGCGACCCAACCGAGATAACGGCGGGCCCATGAGGGAGGCAACGACGCATCAATGAGCATGATGGCGACGCCGGTCAGCGTGAGGATGACCTCGGGGAGGATGCGGTAGATGTCAGGCACTGGGTTCACCGTACGGCCTCCGAGGATGGTGGAGTTGCGCCTGCAATCCTGAAGACACCCGCAGACCCTTCGGCTTCCTTCGCTGCACTCTGGTCGCTCAGGATGATAGAGGTTTGTGCGGTAGGAGCTGTTTGCCGGGGGGGATGAACACCGGTGCGAATGGTATTGAGCCAAAGAGACGGCGCGACGCCCATGACGAGCATGAGGACCACGAGGGGAGTGAGAATGGCGAGCTCGCCGAAACGGAGATCTGAAGAAGGTTTCGAGGCGGCAAGCGCGCTTTCTGGCCCGTAGAAGAGACGTTGCACGAGCCAGAGCATGTAGACCGCGCCGAGAATCACTGTCACAGCGGCGGCGACAGCCCAGGGGCGGCTGACGCCGGCAAAGGTGCTCGATAAGATGATGAACTCGCCGATGAAGCCCGAGAGCATGGGCAGGCCAATCATGGCGAGAGTGGCGATGACGAAATAACTGGTCGTACGAGGCAGTTTGGCAGCCAGGCCGCCATAAGAATTGATCACGCTCGTCGCGTAGCGCAATTCGAGCGCACCCAATAGCAGGAATAACGCTCCGTCGACCACACCGTGGGAGAGGATCTGATAGACGCCGCCGGCCCAGCCAAGGAATGTGAGTCCGTAGATGGCGAGGACGATAAGGCTGAGATGGCTGAGGGCGGCGAAAGCGAACAGTCGCCAGAAATCGCGCTGCACGAGGGCGAGACACGCGCCGTAGAGGATGCCGATGACGGCGAGCGCGATGAGCAGTGGCGCGATGGCGCGGGCCTGGGCAGGGAAGAGTCCGACGTGGAAGCGAAACATGGAATAGAGGCCGAGCTTGCCGGCTACGACCATGGCGAGCGCGACGGGAGCTTCGTTGTACGTGTCGGCGAGCCAGCCGTGGAGCGGGAAGACTGGAACCTTGACGGCAAAGGCAAAGAGAAATGCCAGCGCGACCCAGAAAAGCGCACCTGCGGGAAGAACACCGCTTGCGGTCTGGTACTGGAGGTCGGCGAAGTTGAAGGTGTGCGTCTTCGCGTAGAGCCAGAGAATCGCGACGAGCAGCGGCGCGGAGGGGATGAAGGTGAACAGGAAAAACTTGAGCGCAGCGCGCGGGCCTTCTTTGCGGCCGTACATGGCGATAAGGATGGCCATGGGGACAAGCGAAAGCTCCCAGAAGCCGTAGTAAAGCATCAGATCGAGCGAGACAAAGACGCCGACCATGGCGGTCTGCTGGACCAGAAAAAGCGAGTAGAAAACCTTGCGGCGGGTCTGAATCGTGTTCCAACTGGCGACGACGCCGACGGGCGCTAGCAGGCCGACGAGGACGACGAGCCAGAGGCTGAGGCCGTCGATGCCGACGTGGTAGAAAATCGCGGGGCTCTCGATCCAGGGAATGTTCTGCTCAAATTGGAAGCCGGACTGACCGGAGATGAAGTGCGCAGGAAGATGCAGCGTGAAGAGGAAGGTGACGAGGGTTGTAGCGAGGGCGATCCAGTTAGGCAGTTTGAAGCGGTCGGGCAGAAGCGCGACGAGAATTGCGCCTGCAAGAGGAACCAGCAGGATGAGGGTGAGAATGGATTGGTCGATACTCATCATCATCTCAGTCGCCAACCTATCCATGCGATTGCAAAGTCAAAGTTTGACAGCAGCAGCAATATGAGGACAGCAGCGGCTCCAGCAGTGAGCCACGCAGCATAGGAGCGCAGGTTGCCGGACTGCCAGCGCTGAAGAATCATGCCGGAAATGCTGGCGATGCCGGCGAGAAGCCAGGCGACGCCCGCGAGCAGAAGGTCAACTCCGCCCAAAACGTATTTCGAGAAGGCCAGCAGCGGCTTCACGATCACTGCGCCGTAGATCTCGTCGACGTAATACTTGTTTAAGAGGAGCTTGTAGCCGGTAGGTAACGCGGCTGCGATTTCGGCAGGGCGCTCAGGCTTGCGCCGGTAGTATTTGTCGGCGATCAGCCAGCCTTCAAGGGCGACGAGAACCGCGGCGATGCTGAGGACGAATTCGAGGAGATGATTGCCGGTGGGCATGAGGCGATGCGCAGCTGCTACTGGAGCGAGGTACGCACTGAAACGCTCGATGCCGATCCAGCCGCCACAGATGGAGAGAATGCCCAGAATCACCATTGGCACGAGCATCGAAAACGGAGTGGCGTGGTGGTGATCAGTCTTGCTGCGCGGCTCGCCCATGAATGTGAGGTACCAGAGGCGAAACATGTAGAGCGATGTGAGCAATGCCGTGACGAGGCCGACGAACCAGAGGATCTTGCCGCCCGTTCCCTGAAGGAATGCAGCGTAAAGAATGGGATCCTTGGAGAAGAAGCCTGCAAACGGCGGAAACCCGGCGATGGCGAAGACGGCAGCGGTCATGGTCCAGAAGGTGACGGGCATTTTGGTGCGCAGGCCGCCCATCTTGCGCAGATCCTGCTCGCCGCCCAGCGCGTGAATGACGGAGCCGGCGGCGAGGAAGAGCAGCGCCTTGAAGAACGAATGCATCACGAGATGGAAGATGGCCGCCGAGTAGGCCGCCACGCCACATGCGAGGAACATGTAGCCGAGCTGGGAGATGGTGGAGTAGGCGAGCACGCGCTTGATGTCGTTCTGAACGAGGCCGATGGTGGCGGCGAAAAGAGCGGTGGCCGCGCCGACGATGGCCACCGTCCAGAGCGCAACGGGCGCGCGGTCAAAAAGCAGGTGCGTGCGGGCGATCATATAAACGCCGGCGGTAACCATGGTGGCGGCGTGGATGAGCGCGGAGACAGGCGTGGGGCCTTCCATGGCGTCGGGCAGCCAGACGTAGAGCGGGAGCTGTGCGCTTTTACCGGCCGCGCCGAGCAGTAGGCAGAGACACATGATGGTGAGAACCGTGCCGTGCCAATCAGGAGAGAGGGCTAGCCTGACCGCAATCTGACTGAAACTGAGCGTGCCGAACGTGGTCAGCACCAGGAAGATGCCGATGAGGAAGCCGAAATCGCCGATGCGGTTGACAATGAAAGCCTTCTTGCCGGCGTCGGCGGCGGAGGTGCGTTGGAAGTAAAAACCGATGAGCAGGTAGGAGGCAAGGCCAACGCCCTCCCAACCAACAAACATGAGGAGGAAGTTGCCGGCCAGGACGAGGACCGACATGAAAAAAAGAAAGAGATTGAGGAAGCTGAAATAGCGCGCGTAGCCGGGTTCGTCGCGCATGTAGCCGACGGAATAAACGTGAATGAGGAAGCCGACCCCGGTAACGACCAGCAGCATGACCGCTGAAAGCTGGTCGAGAACAAAGGTGAAATCCACATGGAGCGCGCCGATGGCGAGCCAGGGATAAGAGAGAGTTTCGGTCGCGGGCAAAGCGAGTGCGGTGACCTGACCGCAGTTTGGACAGTTTGACGCTGCGGTAATCACGGTGGCTCCAAAGTCACTCAGAACCACAACGAGGGACACAAGCGGCGCGACGACGCCGATGGCCGACACCAGGCGCCGCGGCAGCCGGGAGCCGAAGATTCCGTTGAGCAGGAAGCCCAGGAACGGAAACAGCGGGATCAGCCAAAGATGTGCGGACTCGTTCATAGCTTCATCAGGTCGATACGGTCGACAGCCAGGGTGGAACGGGCGCGGAAGACGGCGATGATGATGGCGAGGCCAACCGCGGCTTCAGCGGCGGCGACCATCATGACGAAAAAGACGAAGATCTGGCCCCGCACCTCGTGCCACTGGTAGGCAAAGGCGACAAAGGAAAGATTGACGGCGTTGAGCATGAGCTCAATGGACATGAAAACGGTGATCAAATTCCGCTTGATGAGAAAGCCGACAACGCCGAGCGAAAAAAGAATGGCGCTGAGCAGCAAATACCAGGAGAGCGGGACGTCGTGTTGAAGAAAGCTCACTTTTCGGCCACCCTTTCCGAGCCGGGGATTTTTGAACCTTCGACGTGAGCGATGGCGACCGCGCCAAGGATGGCGATGAGGATGAGCACCGAGGTGACTTCAAAAGGAAGCAGCAGCTCGTGGAAAAGCACCTGGCTGAGAAGGACGAGATTCGATTGGCCAGGCGCGTTCGAAAGGCCCTCGCCGAGACGCGCGGCGCCAAGGCCCTGAGCGCGAAGAAAGATTGAAGCGAGAACGGCGCAGAGGACGACGACGGCCGGAAAGCCGATACGCGACGCGGCGCGGCTGCCGAGAGTATGCTCTTCGCGGCCGGCGTTCAAAAGCATGATGACAAAAGTGAAAAGTACCATGACCGCGCCGGAGTAGACGATGATCTGCGCAATGGCGAGGAACTCTGCGCCGAGGAGCAGGTAGAGAACGGCGATGGAGGTCATGACGACGATCAGCGAGAGCGCGCTGTTGATGGGATGGGTCTGCAACAGGAGATTGATGGCTCCAGCGAGGCAGAATCCGGCGAAAAGGAAGAATAGGATCAGATGCATCGAGGTCTAAGGAAAATCCCTCACGATTGTAAATGAGCGCGATTCAGCTTCGATGTGAAAACAAAGTCAGCGCCAGGCTAGCCAGAGGCTTGTTCCCACAATGTTGAGGATGGCAAGTGGAAGTAGAAAGCGCCATCCGAAGTTCATGAGTTGGTCATAGCGGAAGCGGGGCAACGTGCCGCGCACCCAGACGTAGAGACAGAGAAACAGGAAGACCTTAATCACGAACCAGACCAAGGGCATCACGGCGTTGATGAAGGTGCTCTGGAGGTGCATCTCGCCGAAAGGGTTCGTCCAGCCGCCTAGAAAAAGCAGCGTGGCCACGCAGCCCACGTTGATCATGTTGCCGTATTCGGCCATGAAGAACATGGCGAACTTCATGGAGCTGTACTCGGTGTGATAGCCGCCGGTCAGCTCGCTTTCAGCTTCGGGCAGATCGAAGGGCGAGCGATTGGTTTCGGCGAATGCGGCCATCAAATAAATGAAGAAGGCCACAATTTGTCCGCCGCCAAGGATGTTCCATGTTGCGACGCCGAGAGTGGCCTGCTGCTCCACGATGATGCGCAGGTTGAGCGATCCGGCGCGGAGCACGACGCCAACCAGGGAAAGACCGAGCGCCAATTCATAGCTGATGAGCTGCGCCGAGGAGCGCAGCGAGCCGAGCAGGGAGTATTTATTGTTCGAGGACCAGCCGGCCAGCGCGATGCCGTAAACGCCCAACGAAGTGATGCCGAGAATAACGAGCAGGCCGATGTTGATGTTGGAAATTTGAAAGAGATCGACGCCATGCGGGCCCATATTCGCGCCGAAAGGAACCACGGCAATGGCGATAAGCGCGCAGCCCAGCGAGATGATGGGAGCAAGAAGATAAATCGGGCGATAGACGGCCGTGGGAATCAGGTCCTCCTTGAGGAAGGACTTGGCGCCGTCGACAAGCGGCTGCAGAAGGCCGAAAGGGCCGACGCGGCTGGGGCCCCAGCGGTTCTGGATGCGGCCCACGAGCTTGCGCTCAAGGAGCACGGTGTAGGCGATGCCGAGCAGCATCACCACCGTGACCACGGCGACTTTGGCAAGGCTCCAAAGAAAGAATGCGAGGATCGTCACGTGCGTTTGGTCTTCTTCGGACAGCGAGTCAGCAAGTTAGCGAGTCAGCGGCGACAGAGCGGAATCGCTCAGTCGGCTGCGGATTTTGCGAGTTCCTTTGATTGGTGTTCTTCAAGTTGTTTGAGCGCTGCGCTGTATCGGCCCAGCGTGCCTGAAGTGAAAAGACTATCGTGCGCGGGAACGATGAGCTCCGGTGCAGCCAGTGCGGAAACGGGAACAAATCCCGGTGAGGCCGGCTCGGTGTGCACGTCGTTGCCCGCGAAAAGATTGATGCGATCGAGGGTGTATCCGGGAACGAGGCGTTCGATTTCGTCGAGCGCGGCAAGAGGATCGAAGGGACTGAGCTTTGGCTCGAGCCCATTGGCTTCAAGCCACACGGCGTGACGGTCGGCCTCGCCGGCCTGTGCGCCGCGCGATTGGCCAAGATCGCCGGTTGTGCCGCGCTTGCCAAAGGGAACCAAAGTGCTGACGTCGACTCCCATGCCTCCGGCGAGGCGAACCAGGATTTCGAAATCGGGTTTCACGCCAGCGCGGTCGGCGGCCTTGCGAACGATTTGAATGTCGCCGAAGGTGTTGGTGACGGTACCGGATTTTTCGTAGAGACTGGCGGCGGGAAAAACAACATCGGCAAGCGCCGCAGTCTCGGTGAGGAAAAGATCCTGCACGATGAGGAATGTGTGCTGGAAAACCGCGGGATCGATTTTGGCGCGCGAGACAGGATTGGCGCCGACAACAAAAAGCGCACCGAGCTGTCCGGCGTCTGCGCCGTTGAGCATTTGCGGCAGTGAATTGCCGGGCGTGGCGGGAAGGTTTGCGTACTCGGCGAACGCTCCGGGCGCGCTGACCGGAACGTAACCGGGCAGCAGGTCGGGAAAGAGGCCCATATCGGCCGCGCCGCGTGAGTTTGAGTGGTCGCCAAGATAAGCGAACTTTACGTTTCCGCGTTTGATGCCCCACGCGATAAGGCCTTCGAGGCCTTCGCCGCGAAATTCTTCGCCGAAGATCAAAATCAGGGATTCTTCGGCGAGGATCGCCTTGCTGAATTCGGTTTGGCCGGCTTCGAGAGAGGCGGCGAGCTTGCTCAAGTCGCCGGGACGGAACTCACGCGTGGCTTTGGCCTGCCGCTCGAGCTTGATGGTCCTCGAATTTGCGACGTAAAGACGGGCTCGGTTGAGGCGCACGTCGGTGCGGAGCAGCCAGGCGAGAAGCGGATGCTCGTCTGTGGGGTTGCCGCCGATGAGGAGGACCGCGCAGGCCTGGGCAATGTCGCGCAGGCTGGCGGTTTTGCCGAGATGTCCGCTGAGCGCTCGCGCAAACGAGGCATAATCGGTCGTCCGCTCGTGATCGATGTTGTTGGTGCCAAGAACCGTACGCGCAAACTTTTGCAGCAGGTAGTTCTCTTCGTTCGTTGTTCGGTTGGAGCCGATCACGCCGATGGCCGAACCGCCGCGCGTGTCGCGAATTTCCTTCAATTTGCCGGCGGCCACACGGATGGCGTGCTCCCACGTGGCGGGCTCGAGCTTGCCCTGCGCGTTGCGGACGAGTGGCTGCGTGAGGCGGTCGGGACTCTCGACGAAGTCGAAGCCAAAACGACCCTTGGCACAAAGAAAGTCGCCGTTGATTCCACTCTTGTCGCGATTGTCGGCGCGGACGATCGCAGAGCCGTCGTTGACCTGGCGCACGCCGAGCGTGACTTTGCAACCGTCGGAGCAGTGGGTGCAAACCGTAGAAACATGATTCATCTCCCAGGGCCGTGTTTTGTAGCGATAGCTGCCGCTGGTGAGCGCGCCCACGGGGCAAACGTCGATGCACATGCCGCACTGCTCGCAATCGAGCCGGGTGCCGTCGTTGGGAGCGATGACGGAGCCGACGGCGCGGTTCTGCACGCCGAGGGCCCACACGTCCATGCCTTCGCCGCACATGCGGATGCAGCGGTAGCAGAGGATGCAGCGCGGGCGGTCGTAAAAGACGGCGGGCGACCATTGCTGCTCGTCGCGATGAAACTTGACCTCGACGAACTGGCTTTCGCCTGCACCGTACTTGAAGTTCATGTCCTGCAGTTCGCACTCGCCGCCGGCATCGCAGACGGGGCAGTCGAGAGGGTGGTTGCCCAGAACCAGCTCGATCATGGCTTTGCGCGCCTGCGCGATCTCTTCGGACTCAGTGACGAAGACCTGGCCTTCCGCGACCTGCGTAGTGCAGGCGGTTTGCAGTTTGGGCACTCTTTCCTGGCGCACCAGGCACATGCGGCAGGCGGCCTGCAGCGAGAGGCCGGGATAGTAGCAGAAGGCCGGGATCTCGATGCCGGCCTTGCGGCAGGCGTCAATGAGCAGCGTTCCCGCGGGTGCGGTGAGCTTCTTTCCGTCGACTGTGAAGGTTACGTCGGGCATTCGTTGTTCGCGGTCCCTCAGGGGCTAAAGCCCCTCTGCCTTTGATTCGCTGATGTACGGGCTAAAGCCCCTATCCTTCAAAGCTGCAAAACTCTTCTGGCCAACTAAACGACGGTTAGTTGTGGCACGCCTTCCTTTGCATATGGGCACGGCACGCCGTTCAGGTGATCTTCAAACTCCTTGCGAAACTTTTTGACGAAAGCGATGGTCGGCATCGCTGCCGCGTCGCCGAGCGGGCAGAAGGTACGGCCCAGCATGTTTTCGGCGAGGTACTGAATATTGTCGATGTCACTTTTATTGCCGAAGCCGGCGTGGAACCGCGTGAGCGTTTTCTCGAGCCAGTCGGTGCCCTCGCGGCAGGGGATGCACCAGCCGCAGCTTTCGTGCGCATAGAAGCTGATGGTGCGGAGCGCGAATTCAACCATGCAGGTCTGGTCGTCGATCACAACCACACCGCCTGACCCGAGCATCGAGCCGGCTTTGCCCACCTGGTCGAAGTCCATACCGAGGTTTTCGATCTCTTCAGGAAGTAAAACGGGAGTGGACGAGCCGCCGGGGACGACGGCCTTAAGTTTTCGTCCGCCGCGAACGCCGCCAGCAACGTCGTAGATCATCTTCTTGAGGTTGTAGCCCATGGGCAGTTCGTAGACACCGGGGCGCTCAACGTGGCCGCTGATGCAGAAGAGACGCGTGCCGCCGTTACGAGGAGTCCCGACCGCCGCATAGGCTGCACCGCCCATTTCGATGACATGGGGCACGGTGGCGATGGTCTCGGCGTTATTGATGACCGTCGGACCTCCGTAGAGGCCGACAACGGCAGGAAAGGGCGGCTTGATTCGGGGAACGCCGCGCTTGCCCTCGAGCGACTCCATGAGCGCGGATTCCTCGCCGACTTCGTAGGCGCCCGCGCCGGTCTGCGTGACGATCTGGAATTCGTTTTCGGTTCCGAAGATGTTTTTGCCGAGAAAGCCGCGATCGTAGGCGTCGGCGACGGCGCGCTCCATGATCTCGAGGAGATAGCGGTACTCGCCGCGCAGATAGATGAAGCCCATCTTCGCGCCGACGGCGAGGCCGGCAATGATGGTGCCTTCGATGACGGAGTGCGGATCGTGCAGGAAGATCAGGTGATCCTTGCAGGTGCCGGGCTCGCTTTCGTCACCGTTGATCAGGATGTACTTGGGCTTGGCGGCCTGCTTAGGGACGAAGGACCACTTCATGCCCGCCGAGAATCCCGCGCCGCCACGGCCGCGTAACCCGCTGGTCTTCATCTCATCGATCATCCACTCGGCGTTATGCGCGAGACATTTTCTCACCGCCTCGTAGCCACCCAGCTCGATGTAGCGATCGATGTTGGTGGCTCCCATGCCGAAGCGGCGCGAGACGATCTTGACTTCATCGGGATGGGAGACGAGCCTAGGCATTTTTCCCCTTGTCCTCGACACGGTCCTGAATTCGATTCTCTGTCCGCTTCCGGTACGCGCCCAGGATGCCGGGTACGAGATCGGGCTTGAGCTCGTCGTGAAAGTCGTAATTCACCTGGATGGCCGGGGCCCAGCAGCAGGCGCCGATGCATTCGACCTCTTCCAAGGAAAAGAGGCCGTCCGCAGTGACGCCGTCAGGGCCGATGCCCAGCTCTTCGCGGAATCGTTCGTAGACTTCGTAGGCTCCGCGGAGCATGCAACTGATGTTGGTGCAGACCTGGATGTTGAACTCGCCTGCCGGCTTGAAGCGAAGCATCGAATAATAGGTGGCGACGTTGCGCACTTCAAGCTCAGTGATTCCAATGCGGCGCGCCACCTCGGCGACGACGGCATCGGACAGATAGCCAACCTCGTCCTGCGCGTAGAGCAGCATGGGAATGAGAGCGGAACGCTTGACCGGATATTTCTGGACGAGTGCATCAAAGCGCGCGGCCAGCGCGGGCGAGAACACGGGAGCGGCCTCGGATTTGGTGTCTTTCGGGCTCATCGCATGATCTCCCGCGCCCATTGCTCGGCGGCCATGTCCATGGCCTCCTCACGGGTGCTGCTGCGCAGGGTTCCGGATTCAGTCAGCTCCAACGTTCCCATACTTCCATTCTCTCGCGTCCAGGTAAGAATTGCGTGATCACGGATGAGACGCAGCCATTTTTCACCGTGGCGCACGATGATTTCTTCCTCGGTTAGCTCGACGGTTGCTTCGCGCTTCAGGTGCAGTCCATGCGCCGCGGTGTAGCTGCGCAGAAGGGAAGCCAGCGAAGTCCAGAGCTCTGCCCAGAGCGCTTCAAGGGAATGAGCGGGTGCGAGGGTCACCGGTCGATCTCTCCGAGAACAATATCGATCGAGCCGATAACGGCGACCAGGTCGGCAATCAATCGACCCTTGCACATGGTTTCGATGGCCTGCAGCGTGGCGAACCCCGGATAGCGCATGTGCACGCGGTACGGTTTGGCGGTTCCGTCGGACACCACGTAATAGCCCATCTGGCCGTGGCCGCATTCCATGCCCTGATAAACCTCGCCCGCCGGAACGTTGAAGCCCTCGGTGACGATTTTGAAGTGATGGATGAGCGCTTCCATCTCCGTTTTCATTTTTTCGCGGTCGGGCAGTACGATTTTTGGCGCGTTAGCCTTGACGGGGCCGCCGGGCATGCCGTCCAGCGCCTGCTGAATAATCTTGGTGCTCTCGCGCATCTCCACAAGGCGCACTTCGTACCGGGCCCATGTATCGCCGACCGTCGAGATTGGCACCTTGAACTGGAACTTTTCGTAGCTTGAGTAAGGCATGTCGCGCCGGAGGTCGATATCGACGCCCGAGGCGCGCAAAGGCGGTCCGGTCACGCCGAGCGCAATCGCATCTTCTGGAGACAAATAGCCCACACCCTTCAAGCGATTCATGAAGATCGGATTGCCTGTGAGCAGGTTCGAATATTCGTCGATCTTCTCGGGGAATGTGGTGATGAACTGCTGCACACGGTCCAGCCAGTCGAGCGGCGGCTCCATGGAGAGGCCCCCGATACGGAAGTAGCTGGTCATCATGCGCTGGCCGGCCACGGCTTCGAACAGCCGCAGAATCTCTTCGCGCTCGCGGAAGGTGTAGAGGAAAACGGTGAGGGCGCCAATGTCCATGGCGTGCGTGCCGAGCCAGATCAGATGCGAATTCAGGCGGCTCAACTCGGTGAGCAAAACGCGAATCCACTGCGCGCGCTCGGGAATCTCGAGGCCGAGAAGCTTCTCGACGGCCAGGCAGTAGCAAAGATTATTCGAAAGCGGATCGAGGTAGTTGATGCGATCGGTGAGCGGAACCACCTGCTGGTAGAACTTGGCCTCGCAGGTCTTCTCGATGCCGGTGTGGAGGTAGCCGATCTCGGGCCGCACGCTGACAATCACTTCGCCATCCAGCACAACCACGAGGCGTAGCACGCCATGTGTGGCCGGGTGCTGCGGGCCCATGTTGAGAATCATGCGGCGCTCGCCCGCGCTCTCTGAAGCGGGGAGATCGATGACGGGGGCGCCGGGGTTGGAGCTCATCAACGGTAGCCCTCCACCGGGTAGTCCTTGCGCAGGGGATGGCCCTTCCAGTCGTCGGGCAACATGATGCGGCGCAGATCGGGGTGGCCGGCGAAATGAATCCCGAACAGGTCGAAGACCTCGCGCTCGTAGAAGTTGGCGCCGGGCCAGACCGGCGTGATGGAGTCAATCGCGAGATCGGGCTCGTCGACCATCGCGCGCAGGCGGATGCGCTCCTTCAAGGCGTGCGACAGAATGTGGTAGCTCAATTGGAAACGCGGCGTGGCAGGGAACCAGTCGACCGCGGTCATGTCCTCAAAGAAGTTGTAGCCCGCTGCCTGAACGGTTGCGCAGGCGGCGCGAATCTCTGTCGGCGCAACGGTCAGCGTAAGCTCGCCGAAGTCGAAGCGCGCATCGATGAAGGCCTGCGGATTCCAAGCCTCCAGGGCGTTGATGGCGGGATGGTCCGGCAATCCTTCCATCACAGCCTGCTTGCCGGAGAGTGTAGGGGTTTGTTTCGTCATCCTCAGAAGTCCGCCTTATCTTCCCAAGAACTGCTTCCCATTGCGCCAAGAACTTGTAAATCGTGGAAAGAGCTGATCATTGTTCGCTGATCAATGCCCGCTGTTCACTGCATTACAGATCCGCTTTGTCGCGGCTCCAGTTCAAGATCCCCTTGCGCGCAATATAGTAAAGGCCGACAGCCACAAAGCCGAGGTAGACGAGCATCTCCCAAAAGCCGAACAGGCGCGAGCCGGTGATGTGTGGAAGCTGGCGGTAGATAACAGCCCAGGGCATCATGAAAACCATTTCCACATCGAAGAGGATGAAGAGAACCGCGACCAGGTAAAAGCGAACGCTGAAGCGGCCGCGCGCATCGCCCACGGCCTGAATGCCGCACTCGTAGGCGTCGAGCTTCACCTTGGTGTTGCGATGGCGGCCGACGAACCATGAGGCCGTAACCATGCCCACTCCAAGGAGAATCGCGGCCAGAACCTGCATCAGCAGAGGGAGATACTGCCAGAAATACGGGGTTGGATTCATCGCCCAGCCTGAATGAATTGGGTAGCAAACCGATTCAATTGCCGAAAAAGACGCTTCGGCAGAAAGCAAACCTAGCTTGAGCTTAGGTTTTCAGGCCTCTTGAGTCAAGGCGAGCCGCGGCGGGCGAAAAAGAGCTGCATTTCCGCGCTTGGGATGGGTCGTGGTCGGGCGCGAGGACTGAGGTGGGTCGTTCGCCAGTGAGCGGCTGGGCCATCGTTCAGACAGCGGCGGAATCGTTGACCGGGATGGTGTGAGCTTCATCACTGGTTTTCCCACAACGATCCTGCATAACTGTTTGTGCACCATTTTGGGACAGCACTTCTGTACTCTGTCCGATCCAACGCGCTGCGCCGAAGAACCGGGTTGATGATTGTTGCATGGGCTCCTGTTCGACGTTGAGTCGTCTTCCGGTTTCGGCTGCGATTCCAATTCCAATTGCCAGTCAGGGCCGCACACACCGCAGGCGCATCGCGCCCCAGGCTGGCCGCGCTCTGGAGATTCTGGGCCACGCCATCGAGTATCTGAGCGACGAGTTCGTTCACGCAGGCGGGTCATTGAGCGCGCACAACGCGCAGGTTGAAGCGGTGCAACTGCTGATGGCCGTGAACCGGCAAATCTACTTTGCGTGCCCTGAGGTTCCCAGCAAGGGCGAACGCTGGCGCGCGCTGCTGCAAAAGGCAGCTATTAGCTCTTAGCTTTTAGCTGTTAGCTCGGTCGTGGAAAAGCAGCTTTCAGCTATCAGCTTTCAGCTTGATCGTGCTGTAACGAACGGCTCAGCCGTTCCTGAGAGTTCCATCCGAAAAAGAGATTCATTTGTGCTGTCCCGTCCCTGACCGAAAATCCGCCCGCGGCGGAGGTTAGAGACGGGACAGCCAACTCCCTATGTCAACCTCAGCACCGCGTAACGCTTATCTGCAAAGCCTCCTAAATCGCTGATTTGAAAGTGAAACTTCGTCCGCAATTTATTTTCCCAAGTTTGCCGATTAATTCGCGAATTCCTTCATACTGGTCCCATTAGCGTTCAACCAGGCCTCCTTTGCGGCGAGGTTGTTCTCCGCCGTATTCGCGTCTTTGCGCTCGGAAATCTGGCGCAATCTGCGCGAATGGGCCTCAAGAATGCTCGTAACTCCCATGCGGAGAAATATCTGCGGGTAAGTTGCGTGGAATGAAACAGATGGCGGACGATACTTGCGCTAATCCCATGATTCTAAAAGCACTTATTTGCAGAGATAGAGGGGGTACCCCCCGGGTTACCACTTGATTAACTGTCGGCTGTCCGCTGGCTGCGATGGCCGTTCCAACAGCTCAGCTCGCATCCGCTTCGGCGACGGTGGCGACCATGGGGATGAACGAGTCCACCCTGGTGAGCTTGAAGAGCTGAACGACGCGCGGGTTGGCTCCGGCGGCAATGAGCCGGACGCCTTTGCCACGGCAGCGAACATAATGACTGACGAGCATGCCGATGCCCGAAGAGTCCATATAGGGAACGGCGGTGAGGTCGAAGATGTTCGTCATAGGCGCGGCGTCGCCCGGGGTCAGTTCGCAATCGAAGATGTGGTGGAAGGCGGTGGGGGCCACGGATCCATACATGTCGCGCGCCGTGAAGGGCCCGGTGAAGCGGAAAATCACAGTACCGGGAGCCTTGCCCGGGAGGCGGTCGATCGAGAAGGCAGATCCTTTCCAGATCTGAGCTTGCAGTGCTGTCATGATTTGTTCTCCGTTGGAATCGCGGGCTCACACGGGAAGTCGAATGTGCCCCACCAAAATGGGCCCCGCTAGCGTGAGATTAAGCGAGCGGGAGAGATCGAGACAAGGATTATGTGGGGGGAAAACGGGCGGAAGGGATCTGCAGTGGTCAACCCTACTGGCCGAAAAGAAGAACTCCGAAGAGGATGAGCCAAGCGAGGCCCATGGTGTGCCAGAACCATGCGGTGGCATCGACGGCGATCTGGCGGGATTCAACGCGCTTGAGGTGGGAGAGCGCGATAAGGCAAAAGATGAGCGCGAGAACGCCCAGAGCCAGGTGGGCGGCGTGCAGGCCGGTGATGACGTAGAAGAAGTAGCTGGCCGGGGTGGCCCAGCGATCGAAGGCGAATCCCTCGGCGGTGAGCTGGCGCCAGGCAATGACCTGGCCGGCGAGAAACGTGAGCCCGAGGGCTAGAGTAGCGCCGAGCCAGGGCAGAGTGCGGCGCAGGGCCGGCCGTCCCAGGCCGAGCCACTCTTCCAGGACGTCGAACTCCCGAAAGATGTGGCGGCGCGCGAACTCCATGGTGAGGGTGCTGAGGGCGAGGGCCGCAGTGTTGAAGAAGAGGATGCGCGGCAAGAGGATGGGGTGCCAGTCGCCGATCTGCTGCATGGTGCGCGGGTCCATGTGGGTGGCCATCTGGCGGGCGTAAAAGACGGCCACCAAGGCGACGAAGAACATCATGTCGCCGGCGAGGGCACAGAAGACGAAGGCGCGGGTGCGGTTGAGCATCTCGCGAGGGCCGCGGCGTGGACTGCGCCAGTCGTCGTCGCCACCGCCGCCGCCTCCGCCGGTGGGACGGCGATCGACGGGAGGCTTGCCACCGGTGCCGGGAGCTTTGCGCTCAACGTCGGACGGGATGGGAGTGAAGATCGAGGGCATGGGGAACCCTGTGAGGATGAATTTACACTCACTTCTGGTTGGACGCACCGAAAATCGGAAGAGTGGGCTGGAGTTTTGAGAAAAGAAACCGGCCGGCGCGCTGGGCTGGAGCGACCATCTTATGTGCTTTCGGATGTTTGCGTGGTTTGCGACGGCAAAACGAAGCCATGAAGACGGCAAAGCGAATCAACAAGAAGAAGGATTGAAGGCGCAGATCGCTGAAACCGCGAAGACTTGCAAGCGAATCGCGAGGCGCCTTGCTGTGCGGCGGACGCCTTCGGCTCGAAGGTGGACAGCAACAAAGCTCGTGCGAGCGAATAGCGAGCGGCTGCCGGAGCGGCCAGCTCACCAGCCGCGGGTCTGGAGGAGCTGCGACTCATCGATGGCGGCGGCGGCGAGGCCCTTCATCGTGCCCGTGACCTGCTCGGAGACTTCGGCGAGAATCTTGGGGTCGTTCCAATGTGTGGTGGCGACAACGATGGCCTTGGCGCGGGAGATGGCTTCTTCGCGCTCCTTGGGCGAGTTCTCAACGTCAAGTGGGGTAGCGCGCTCTTTCATGAAGATTCCCGAGCCGACGAAGATGGCCTCCGCGCCGAGCTGCATCATGAGGGCGGCGTCGGCGGGCGTAGCGATGCCGCCGGCGGAGAAGTTGGGCACGGGGAGTTTGCCGGTCTTGGCAACCATGCGGACAAGCTCGTAGGGCGCCTGAAGATCTTTTGCGGCGGCGTAGAGCTCCTGTTCGGAGAGCACGGTGAGAATGCGCATCTCGCGCGTGATGGCACGCATGTGCTGCACGGCGTGAACGACGTCGCCGGTTCCGGCTTCGCCCTTGGTGCGGATCATGGCCGCGCCTTCGGCAATGCGGCGCAGGGCTTCGCCCAGGTTGCGCGCGCCGCAGACGAATGGCGTGGTGAAGGCGTGCTTGTCGATGTGGTGCGCCTCGTCGGCGGGCGTGAGCACTTCGCTCTCGTCGATGTAGTCGACGCTGAGTTCCTGGAGAATCTGTGCCTCTGCTGTATGGCCGATGCGGACCTTGGCCATGACGGGGATGGAGACAGCCTGAATAATCTGCTTGATGAGGCTGGGACGTGCCATCCGGGCCACGCCGCCTTCGGCGCGGATCATGGCGGGAACGCGCTCGAGGGCCATGACGGAGGTGGCCCCGGCTTCTTCGGCAATGCGCGCCTGCTCGACGCTCATCACGTCCATGATGACGCCACCCTTGAGCATCTCGGCCAGGCCGATTTTAAGGCGCAGGCTGGTGCCGGCGAAACCGTTATTTTCTGTGGATTCAGGCATACTTTTCGACCTCGGCGAGCGGCAGATCCCGCATCGCGCGGGATGAGAAGCCGCAAAGCCTCTTCAACTTCAAGTGTAACAGCGAAGTGAATGCAGCGCAGCGTCGGGAAGCTGCGCTGCGCGCAATTCTTAAGCCATTCCAATCCTTTTCACTATCCTCTGGACCCCCTTCTGCAGCGTTTTCTTCCGCGATGGCCTCATCTGAACCAGTTCCGGCGGGTGCGCAACTTCCGGCGGGAGTGAGTGCAGGTCGGGCGGGCGGGCAACTTCAGGCAGGCGAGTAAAGACAGGGATTCTGCACGGCGGGCTGAGCATCAATGTGATCACCAACATCGAAGTCTCGCAGCCGAACGGGCTTTCATCCGGGACCACGCAGGTGGTGGAGCAGACCACCATGCAGGCACAGGACAAGCCGATGAACCGCATTGACCTGAAAGAGGGCGCGACAGTGGAGGATTTGGTTGAGGAATTGCAACGTACCGGTGCGGGAGCGAGAGACGTGATCTCGATCCTGCAAGCCATGAAAGCAGCCGGGGCATTGGATGCGGATCTGGAAGTGCTGTAAGGACAGGCAGCAAGGGAGCAAGGGCCCAGGGAGCGGGAGAGGACGGACCGAGGCAAGGGAATTGAGGGCAAGGATGCAGGTTGGATTGGTCGCCGGAAACGCTGCCGCAACCGCCGTGCAATCGACGTCTTCGCCCAAGTTAGTGCAGGCGGCGCACGAGTTTGAGGGGCAGATGATGAAGGAGTTGCTCGAACCCATGATGTCCGGCGATGCACTGACGGGCGCCGCAGACGGCGACTCGGACCTGGGCTCCGGATCGGGATCCGGTTCGACAGGGGCGCTGGGCGAGTTTGCCTCCGAGGCGCTGGGCAAGGCGCTCAGCGAGCGTGGAGGGTTTGGGATTGCCGATCGGGTTGTGAAGGAGCTTTCCCGGTCTGGTAACCGTCACGGAAACGGGAAGGTAATCAGAAATCTGCACGGTAATACTGTGATGAGAGCTCCTGAATGACTAGAGTGATTAGCAGCAATGCCGATAGACCCAGCGAGGAGCAAAGTGCATGGATATTCGCAATAGCCTGGACGGATTGAGGTCATTGTTGGGGGTGAATCCCACGCCACCGTCGGCGCCGCAGCCGAAGGGGAGCGCGGGCGCGTCGGGAAGCTCGTTCGATACCGACAGGGCCACCTTGAGCGACGCGGCCAACGGAGTTTCGCAGGCCCTCACAGATGATGGCGTGCGTCCGGAAAAGGTCGCGGCGATTCAATCGGCGCTGGCTGCGGGAACCTACGATGTGCCCGCGTCCGCCGTGGCCTCGAAGTTGGTGGATGCGATGCTGAGCGGCGCGTAGGCACTTCCGGCGGAGATGAAGCAGGCGCCTTTCCGGTAAAACAAGTGGGCGGGTTAGAACCGAGTGGAGCGGGCTGGAAACAAACGGGCGCGCCAACAGAAGAGGAATCGAAGGATGCAAGAGCCTGAGGCGCCGGCGGCGAATCCGGAGCTGAAAGAGTTGGTGGTGGAGGCATCGCGTTCGCTGGCGCTGCTGGATGCGCCGCGGCTCGAGGAGCTTGCGGTTTCCTGCGAGGCGCTGAACCGGAATCTGGAGGCGATGGGCGCGGACGAGAAGAGGGAACTGGCGCGGCAGGCGCGGGAGGCGCAGGCGGACATGTCGGTGCTGGCGCGGGTGCTGGAGGCGACGCGCGCCAACCAGAATGTGATGCGGCGGCTGCGCGAGATGCGCGAGCGGCGTCTTGAGTACGACGAGCGGATGATTCGCGCGGGTACGGCGGCTGTAGCGAAGCTCGATTCGGAAGTTGTCGCGGAAGTCGATGGGGAAGCGGAGGGCGTTCATGGGGACGATTAACTCCGCCTTAAGTGTGATGGTCGGGGCTTTGGATGCCGACCAGGAAGCTCTGAACGTGGTGGCCAACAACGTGGCCAACGCCAACACGCCGGGATACACGGAGGAGAAGCCGGACTGGCAGGAGAACACGCCGATCAACGTCGGCGGTCTTTTGATCGGCGATGGCGTGACCGAGACCGGCGCCACTTCGCAGCGCGATCGGGTGCTGGAAGAGCGGCTGGACCAGCAACAGCAGTTGGCTTCGGCATCGAGCACGCGGCTTACGGCACTGAGCAACATGCAGGCGCTGTTTACTCCGGACTCGGGCTCATCCGGCGCAACCGCCGGAGATATTGGCAGCGACCTCACGAGCTTTTTCGATTCCTTTTCGTCGCTGGAAAGCGACCCGACGGACAATGCGCTGCGCGAGCAAGTGCTTTCATCGGCGTCGACGCTCACGGCCGACATTTCGAGCGCGGCGAGCAGCCTGAACGGGCAGAGCGCGGCTATCGACCAGGAGGCGTCGGGCGTGGCGAACCAGGTGAACTCGCTGACCGGCGCCATCGCGCAACTGAACCTGGAGATCGAATCCATTTCTCCGAACTCGGATGCAGGGACGCTCGAGGATCAGCGGCAGCAGGACTTGAGCCAGCTTTCGCAGCTTATCGGGATCAACCAGGTGACGACCCAGAACAATGGCCTGTCGGTGACGACAACATCAGGGCAGTTGCTGGTGTCGGAGGGTCAGAGCACGCAACTGACCACCGGAACGGTGAACGGCGTGACCGACTTTTTTCTGGGGGGAACGGACATCACTTCACAATTAGCCTCGGGAGGCGGCGAACTGGGAGGGTACTTAACGGCACGCGATGTGGACATTCCCGGCGCGCTGAGCTCGCTCGATCAACTGGCGTATAACGTTTCGACGTCGGTGAATGCGGCCAACAATACTGGTACGGACCTGAATGGCGTGACCGGAACGGTCGCGAATCCCCTTTATATCTTCAACGAGCCGGCGCAGGTGGCGGGAAGCGCGGCGGCCATGAGCGTGATCATGACCGATCCCAGCCAGATAGCGGCGGCGGGATTGGGAAACGGCACAGGAGACAATTCGAACGCCGTGATCATGGCAAACCTTGCCGGCGGGCTGATCGTGAATGGGCAGGCGCCCATTAACTACTACTCGAACTTTGTCTCTACGCTGGGCTCTACGGTTTCCGAAGTGCAAACGGAGAACACGGCGCAGAACGCGTCGGTGACACAGTTGCAGACACAGAACAATGCGTTGTCGAGCGTGAACCTGAACGACGAGGCGGCGGCATTATCGACGCTCGAGAACAGCTACCAGGCCGCGTCGCAGGTCTTCACGCTGCTGAACACGGTCATGGCCTCGGCACTGAACCTGGGTGAGGAGACGGCGGTGGCGTAAGAGCAGCCTTTAGCTACTAGCTCCGAGCTTCATCGTTCATGCGCCAGACTTGCATCACATTCTTAACAATGAAGAGGCCCGATGTTCTAAGGCAAATCGATGGGACTGAAGAGCTGGAAGCTAGAAGCTAGGAGCTTGGGTCATGCGGGTAGATCCGACGTACATTACGAATCTCGTAGGATCGCTGGACCAGACGCAATCCAGCGAGCAGCAGTTGAGCGCAGAACTTTCGAGCGGAGTGAGCATCACGTCGCTGAGCCAGAATCCAGTGGGCTCGGGCGAGAACGTACTGCTGCTGAACCAGATTCAGCAGGACGATTCCTTCACAGAGAGCTCGAACCTGGTAACGGGACAGTTGCAGGTGGCGGATTCAGCGCTGGGCAGCGTGGTCTCTGAGTTAACGCAGGCGATTTCGCTGGCCACGAGCGCCAACAACGGAACCATGAACGCGAGCAATGTGGAATCGATCTCGAACCAGATCTCGGGGATTTTGAATGAAGTGCAGTCGCTGGCCAATACGAGCTATCAGGGCCAGTACATTTTTGCTGGGGGCCAGACCAATGCGGCGCCGTTTTCGACGTCGACGGCGACATCGCCGGCGGTGACCAGCTACAACGGCGATGAGAATGTGAACTTCCTCGAGTTGCCCAACGGGCAGAAGATCCAGTTGAACGTGCCGGGGGATCAGATTTTTACGGGCGCTGGAACGAACAGCGTTTTTGGCGCCCTGAATGCGCTGGTAGCCGACTACTCGAGCGGCACGGTGAATACCCAGCAGGCGGCGAGTGACACCGCAGCGCTGAGCACGGCGTTAAATTACGTATCGCAGCAGCGCGTGACCGTTGACAACTCCATCACGCAGATCAGCGCGGCCTCCGGCGCGTTGACCAGCGAGAAGACGCAACTCACGGCTACGCAGACCGACCTGATGCAGGCCGATATTCCGACGATCGCTACGCAGCTTTCGCAGGCGGAGACGCAGCAGACGGCTCTGGAAGACGTGATTGCGCAACTGGAATCGCCGTCAAACAGCCTGTTCAGCAAACTGCAGGGATGAAGCCGCAACCGGCGCGCGCTCTATACTCGAGGCGAGAGGATTCTGCTTGTTTGCTGCGCTGCGTTTTTTGTGGAATGCAACGCGGGGCCATCGGCTGGCTCCGTGGCGGAGCGAATTTCTGCGCTGGCGCGTCGAGACGTACTCTGGCAAAAAGGCCGAGACGCTGACGGCAAAGGCGGTGCTTGGCTTCATGTGGGCTGAGCGCTGGGAGCTGCTGCGTTTTCTGGCGTGGACGGGGCAGCTGGAGCGCGAGGCGCGAACCAAGTAGGGAGCAGGGAGTACCCAATAGGGAGCAGAAAAACAGGGACCAAGGGAACAAGGCCCGCGAGGCATCGAAATTCTTCCGGCAGCGGCAAAATCCCAGAAAATGATTTCATATCTTATGAGAATGCGAGGAATTCTTCTGTTCATCGCCGCGGTGGCGTTTGCGCCGATGACGATGTTGCGAGCGCAGCAGTTGCCGCCGGTTGAGCCGCCCAAGCCGATGCCGGCCGCGCAGGGCGCTGCGCCGAGTCTGCGCGTGACCACAACCGAAGTGCTGGTACCGACGCTGGTGGAGGAAAAGGGCGGAGGTATTCTCTACGGGCTGAAGCCGAGCGATTTTATTTTGGAAGACAACGACGTTCCGCAAAAGATCAAAGTGCAGCCGGAGATGGACACGGCGCCGGTAGCGCTTGTGGTTGCGGTGGAGCAGGGCGGGGCGAGCGTGCTGGAGTTTGACAAGCTGGCGCGGCTGGGGCCGCTGCTCGATGTGTTCCTCTTCGATCCACAGAGCCAAGTGGCGCTGGTGGGATTCGATTCCGCGCCGCATCTGATCCAGGACTTTACGCACTCGGGCGACCAGGTGAACAAGGAATTGACCGAACTCAGGCCAGGCAATGGTGGAGCGGCGATTCTGGACACGGTGAATTACGCGGTGACGCTGCTCGAATCGCAACCCAAGGAGTACCGACGCGTGCTTCTCCTGATCAGCGAGGAGCGCGACCATGGCAGCAAACATACCAGGCCGGTGCAGCTGATCAGGAAGATCGGCGAGTCGGATGTGCTGGTGCTGAGCGTGTCGTTTTCGCTGGGGCTGGCGGAGTTTACCAGCGGGATGGGCCGAAGGAATTATGGGCAGACTACACGGGCCGAAGCACCGACGCCGGGATTGCCGCAGCAGACTGCAGCAGGCAATCTGCTGGCGCCGCTGCTAATGGCGGTCAACGCGACGAAGAAGAATGTGACGAAGGAGGTCGCCGAGATGAGCGGCGGCGAGTACACGACGTTTTTCGGTGACAAGGCATTCCAGGCGGAGATCATGCGTGCGGCGCGGGATGCGCGCAACCGGTACCTGATTAGCTTCAGCCCGTCGGACCCGACGCCGGGCCTGCACACGATCCGCGTGCGGACGGCCGAAAATTATGGGGCGCGGATTGTGGCAAGGGTCAATTATTGGCGGGATGCGCAAGGCAGGGAATAGGGAGTAGCCAGTAGGGAATTGAAAGACAGGGACCAGCCGGTCCCACACGCGAAGGACTCTCTGTAGGGATCGAGGTTAGGAAGAATGCCGCTCGGCTACCTTGGCTGGCGAAGCAATTCCGAAATCGCGGCTCACGCAGCGGCGGGGCCGGTTATGCCGGTTTCGCCAGCAGCCGGCGTGCCGCCATAGCCATGGGAAGACGGGTGATTCCGGCAAAGAGCATGCTGATGCCGATCAGCGTTCCGATGGCCCATTCACTGCTCCGAGGCCAGCTCAGGCCAATCATCGCACCCAGGATCAGGGCGATAACACCATCGAAGAAAAGCCAGCCGGAGCCTGTAAGGCGGCGGATGCGGAAGGCCAGAATCAACACCAGTATGCCCTTGCCGAAGAGGTAGCACGCGAGAAGGAGCGTAAGCGAGGCGAGGCCGGCGACCGGCCAAACCAGCAGGTAAACCGCCAGAGCGAGGTAAAGGAGACCGAGAAGAACCTCCCAGAGGAGGCCTCCGGTTGAACGGATATGCCAGGCAAGGGCGAGGTGCGCCACACCGCCAAGCACCAGCAGCCAGGCGACGAGAATCGTCACCCCGATCCCTGCAACCGGCGGAACGACAATCGCCAGAACGCCCGCGAGGATCAACAGAATGCTCAGCGCGATCGCCCAGCCAACAGATTGTTTCGCGATTCCGATGAGAGATGAATCGGCCATTTGCTTCTCCTTATCCGCGTTGTACTGCTTGTGAGATTGACCGGAGCCTTGCGAAACATTCTCCGGCGGAGGGTGGGGAAATCGGGGGCCCCGGGGGAGACAAACACTATACAGGATTGAGAGGCACTCGTGGAGCGGGCTAAAGCCCGTGCCCTTTAGGCTGAGCTACAGCGCAGAAACGGCGCGGGTTTTGTCGGAGGGCGGGTTCATGTTAATCTTTCAATAGACACTGAAGAGTGGACACGAGAGAAAAATGAGGAGTTACTGACGCCGTGCTGGCGATTGAGAAAAAGACCGACCTGATCAAACGCTTCCGAACCCACGAAACGGACACCGGATCGCCGGAAGTCCAGATCGCGATTCTGAGCGAGCGGATCAACGAACTCACCGAGCATTTCAAGACCCACAAGAAGGATCACGCATCCCGCCGTGGGCTGTTGATGCTGGTGAGCAAGCGCCGCCGCCTGCTGGATTATCTGAAGACGCACGATACGGACCGCTATCGCGACGTAATCGGCAAACTCGGAATCCGGAAGTAATCGAAGAAAGCCGACATTGAACCGGAAGTACTCAGACCGGACACTGGTCACGGTCCCCATACAACATGGAACACCGGACCAAGGCGCGCCGGGCGGCCTGAAAGGGACGCCTGAACCTGCGCATCGGTGTTTCTTGCGCGCGAATTCGCGCATTCCCCACACAAGTTTCCCAAGCGAACAAAACGAAACGAGGACACTATGTCTACGAAACATGAAGTAGCCGTCGAGCTAGCCGGCGGCAAGCGACTGGTCTTTGAGACCGGGCGCATGGCCAAGCAGGCCTCCGGCGCGGCGCTGGTAACCACGGGCGAAACGGTCGTTCTGGCAACTGCGGTAGCTTCTCCCGATCCCAGGGAGGGCATCGATTTCTTTCCGCTCACGGTGGATTACCGCGAATACACATACGCCGGAGGACGCATTCCCGGCGGATTTATCAAGCGCGAGGGCCGGCCCAGCGAAAAAGAAATTCTGACGGCGCGGCAGATCGATCGACCGATCCGGCCGCTTTTCCCCGACGGATTCCGCAATGAGACGCAGGTCATCGCGCTGGTTTTCTCTGCGGATAAGGAGAACGATCCTGACGTGGCGGCAATCAATGCCGCGGCCGCCGCAGTGGCGCTGTCGGATATTCCCTTTGGCGCGACGGTTGGGGCGGTGCGCGTGGGACGCGTGGACGGCGAGTTTGTCGCGAATCCAACATACGCGGAGCGCGCAGCAACGACGGTGAACATTATGGTGGTCGGCCACAAGGACGGCATCGTGATGATCGAATCGGGCTCCAAGGAAGAGACCGAAGAGGTGATTCTCGCGGCCATCGAGTTCGCGCAGGAAGAGATCAAGAAGATCGTCGCCGCGATTGACGAGCTGGTGGCCAGGGCCGGCAAGCCCAAGCGTGCCTTTACCGCACCGGAGTTCGACGAGGCGTATTACAACGAGCTGAAAGCCAAGATCGGTGACCGGCTGAAGGACGCGCTGGACACCAAGACACACGGCAAGACCGAGAGCTACGCGCTGATCAAGCAGATCAAGGACGAGCTGGCGGCTGAGCTGCCGGCCGACGATGCTAATGCAAAGAGGAAGCTGGCGCACTACTACGAGCATCTGCGCGAACGAATCTTCCGCGAGCAGGTGACGAAGGAGCGCGTCCGGCCCGACCGGCGCGCATTCGATGAGATTCGGCCCATCACGATCGAGACCGGCGTGCTGCCCAGGACCCACGGTTCGGCGCTGTTCACGCGCGGCGAGACGCAGGCGCTGGTGACAGCGACGCTGGGCACGATGGACGACAGCCAGCGGCTGGAGTCGTATGAAGGCGAGCAACGGAAGGCCTTCATGCTGCACTACAACTTTCCGCCGTTCAGCGTTGGCGAGACAGGCCGAATGACAGGCGTGGGCCGGCGCGAAGTGGGCCACGGAGCCCTGGCGGAGCGCGCCATCGGCGCGGTTTTGCCCAGCGCCGACGAGTCGCCGTATTCGATTCGCATCGTGAGCGACATTCTGGAGTCGAACGGATCGTCGTCGATGGCTTCGGTGTGCGGAGCCAGCCTGGCTCTCTTCGATTCGGGCATTCAGTTGAAGGGCGCAGTGGCCGGTGTGGCGATGGGCCTGGTGAAGGAGGGCGACGATTACGCCATCCTGACCGATATTGCCGGCGCGGAAGACCACTACGGCGATATGGACTTCAAGGTAGCTGGAACGCGCAAGGGAATTACCGCGTTGCAAATGGACATCAAGATCGGCGGCCTGACGCGCGAGATTTTGCAGCAGGCGATGGAGCAGGCGCGCCGCGGGCGGTTCTTCCTTTTGGACAAGATGGATGCGGTGCTGGACGGGCCACGGGTGGAGCGGTCGAAGTATGCGCCGCGCATCGAGACCGTGATGATTCCCACGGACAAGATTCGCGACCTGATCGGCAAGGGCGGAGCGACGATTCGCGGCATCGTGGAGCAAACGGGCGCCAAGATCGACGTCGACGACACGGGCAAGGTGAGCGTGGCATCGAGCGACGCCGAGGGCCTGCAGAAGGCGCTGGCGATCATCGGCAACCTGACTGCGGTTCCCGAGGTGGGCAAGACGTACCTGGGCAAGGTGGTGCGCCTGGCCGAGTTCGGCGCGTTTGTCGAGCTGTTCCCCGGAACGGATGGACTGCTGCACATCTCCGAGATTGCGGAGCATCGCGTGAAGGAAGTGAAGGACGAGCTGCGCGAGGGCGACCAGGTGATGGTGAAGGTGCTGGCCATCGAAGGCAACCGCATCAAGCTGAGCCGCAAGGCGCTCATCAAGGAGCAAAAGGCGAAACTGGCGCATTCCGCGCCGGCAGAAGCTGAAGAGACAGAATATGCGCAGCCCCACGTACCGGCGGCGTCCGTACCATCCAGACCGCGCAACGAGTTTGACGAGCGCCAGCCGAGCTCAAATCAGAGCACGATCCTGATCGAAGGCGGAGACGACTTCGAAGAGGATGGTGACGCGGAGATCGACGAGGCAAACGAACCAAACTTTAACCGCGTGGATGGGGCCCCGGTTGTACATGCCGGCAGCTCGCCGTTCAGCGGTGGAGGACGGCCGGGCGGAAGCGCTGGCGCTGGCGCAAACAACCGTCGCCGGCGTCGCCGCCGCGGCGGTCGGCCCGGCGGGCAGTAGAGAAGAAGAATGTACTCGCGTAGACAACGAAGCCCCGGACATTTTGTCCGGGGCTTGGTTTCTGCGGCGGATGATTCTGTTGGCAGATTGTCAGGCGGGAGGCCGGTTTCCAGTGGCTGATTACTCCGCTGCGGTTTGCAGGCCGGGCTGCGCCTTGATGCTTCCAGGCGCTTTCCGCTTAACCGGCTGGGCTGTCACGTCGCCGCTGGTCACTTTGGATGCGGTCTTGCCCGCGTACATGCGGAGGTCGGCCGAGATGCGCAGAGCTTCAGTGTCCACGGCGTCGTCGGGAAAGACGGCGATGCCCACGCTGGCGCCGACGCGCAGTTCTTTTCCGCCAAAAGTAACAGGCTCGTCGAGAAGTTTGGCAAGTGCCTTGCCCACGCGCACGGCGTCAGCGCGTGTCATGGGTTCTTCGAGGATCACGGAGAACTCATCCCCGCCGGTGCGGGCCACGGTATCGGAGCGGCGGACCCTTCCCGTAAAGAGATTGCCGACATGCTTCAGGAGCTCATCGCCGGCGTGATGTCCGGCGGTATCGTTCACCAGTTTGAAGTTGTCCAGGTCGATGAGAAGCAGAGCGACGTGCGCGCCGGTGCGGCGGGCGCGCTCAATCGCGCTATCGAGGCGATCCTGAAACAGGCGCCGGTTGGGCAGGCCCGTGAGCTCATCGTGCAGCGCCAGATATTTGTTGTGCTCCAGCTGATCTTCAAGAAGAAGCATGATCATGCCCACGGCCACAACGTACTTGGGCAGGTTCCACACTTCGTTTTCGAGATGGAGATTGGGGAAGAAGTACATGATGCAGGGTCCGGCTACGAAAACTCCGGCCCAGGCAAAAAAGCCCGCGATGGTGATGAAGGCGCCCGCGGTTGAGCGCCGGTACGTGTACCAGAAATGGGTGGCGCAGCCGAGATAGGTGACGAAGAAAACAGACTCAAAGGCAAGCGTTGGGCCGATGACGGGCCGGTACTGAAAGATCAACAGGAAGGTGGCAAGGCTGACGTTAAGGCCGACGACGGCCCAGCGCAGCGGATGCTGGAACTGCCGCATCGTGGCGAGCAAAATGGCCAGCGGCAAGGCGCCGATAAGCACTGCTGCGGGCGTCAAAGCCCAGGATGCGATGGGATCGATGACGAGGAGGCCGATATACAGTGTGTAGGTCGTCAGCAGAACGGCAAGCATCCAAGGGCTGGAGCGTTGCTGCTTGCGATGCGGCACCGCCGCCCACATAAACAGAATTCCGCCGCAAGCCAGGGCGGCAAGGCCGACAAAAGCCGCGAGGTCTGCCCAGTACCCTGAGACGCCGAGAAACATGAAGGCCGCAAAATGAATGGCGATCAGGAACCAACCGGTGAGCCAGATGGCGGAAACTGATGCCCGCGCATGGCGCGCAACCGACGCAAAAGCTAAGGTCAGGAGGGCGACGGCTGCTAAATCGGGAAGTTTGCTCCAGTCAACCAAGGCGCTCCGTTCATGCGCGTGCGTTGCGCCGCGCTTTGTCTAATCTCTATGGATGACAGAATCGGTGATTTTTTAAGAAAGGGCGATAGCGCTTTTGTAGGACTCTTCAGGCACCAGTATACACTTTGGTAATCTTACTAACCCAGATTGAACAGATTCAATGAGTTAATTCTCTATAAATCAGACGGAAATGGCACCGAAAGAAGTGCAGCTCTGGCTTTAAGAATCGTGCAGCTCTGGGGATTTCCTCAGGTTCTCTTGTGGGATGCAGAACAGAATTTCCCGCTGGCGATCGAAGACGCCTTCTGGGTTACGGTTTTTGAAAAGAACGAAGCGCTCGCCGGCTCAACAAAACCGAATTGGCGCCGATAAGGTTCGATGCAGGGTGTACGCGCAAAGTTGGCGCAACCGGAATCGCACTGAAGGCTGCCATGATTTCCTTGAGAAAATATCTCGAATCGCAACAGGTTGATTCTGTCGCGCTGTTGGAGCGCGCGGAAGGCGGTTTGCTTCCCGCGGTGGTTGACGCCTACGGCTCCGCGCTGATGGAGATGGGCAACTCGAGTCTGGAAGCCTGCCCGGGAATGGGCGATGAGCTGAAGCGGAGTCTGAGCGAGCTCAAATCGGGGCTCTCGGCGGCGATGAGCCCGGCGGCGCTGGCGACGACCGACACCGGAGTTCGCGATCAGCTTCGCGGCTGGGGCCGTGGGACGGCGAAGCACTTCCAGCAAAAAGCCTGCGAAGTGAAGGAAATGCTGCTGATGATGGCGCGAACCGCGGAGTCAGTGGGCGCACGCGACCAGCGATGCGCAGGCCAGATGAGCAAGGTGACGGAGCGGCTGAAAGCCATCGCCAGCCTGGACGACCTGACCCAGATTCGCACGTCGATCGAGAAGAGCGCGAGCGAGCTGAAGTCGTCAATCGACCGCATGACGGCCGAGGGCAAGGCAGTCCTGGATCACCTGAAGGAGCAGGTGGCCAGTTATCAAACCAAGCTGGAGGAGGCTGAAGAGATTGCCTCGCGTGACGCCCTCACGGGGTTGAGCAGCCGGCTGTATGTCGAGGGCCAATTGGAAAAGCGCATGAGCGCTGCAACTCCGTTTTGCGTTGCGATTGTCGACATCGACCGCTTCAAGAAGGTGAATGACGATCATGGGCACGTCACCGGAGACGATTTGCTGAAGCAATTCAGCACGGAACTGAGGTCGGCTTGCCGGGCCACGGACGTGATTGGCCGCTGGGGCGGAGATGAGTTCATTCTGCTGTTCGATTGCGGGTTCGCGGAAGCGGAGGCACAGACTGTACGTCTGCGCAAATGGATCTGTGGCAGCTACACGGTGCGCGGCAAGTCGGGCGAGGTGAAGCTGCGCGTGGATGCGTCGATCGGGCTGGCGGAGCGCGCGGCGGGCGAGGAGATGCAGGAATTGCTGACGCGAGCCGACACCGCGATGTACGAGGAGAAGGCGGCGGGACGGGCAAAAGGGTCGTGATGCAGGCCGCTTTCGGGGCTGGATCGGATTCTTGCAAGCGCGGCGATCGCCCAAGCTTGCTGTGTCTGCTGCTTTTCTGTGTCTGCCGTCACAGGCCAGAGTTTTCGCACCCATTTGCGGACGCAAACTTTCCGCAAATCCGTTTCTGAATCCGATCCTCCTTTTTCCCCCGATTCTTCCTTGAGTTCTTTTCTCCCACGCGGGAACGTGGAGAGGTAGCCAACATGGCCAACGCGGAGACAACGCGCACCGCTCAGGGAGGCCCCTACCGCCGCCAGGAGGTCGTCTTCGCGGCCAACGGTGGCGATGCGGGCTTTCTCGATTCCATGAACGATTCGATCAACGCTTCAATGAACGCGACAACGGCGAATGCAGGCGCGGGCCCGATTGGCGCGGGAGACGTCGCGCCGGAACTGCCTCCGCTGCTCCCGCTGACCGGCGCGGGCAATGTGCGCGCCTCGGTGGCGCTCGATTACGACGAGACTGCCACGGATGAGACGTCGGAAGTCTACGATCCGGATAAGACGGCGACTCTCGCCATGCAGCGTACTGACCAGACGACGGGAGCGCAGCCGGTGGCCGCCGGAGTTCCGGGCACGGCATCGAATGCGCCCAACACGCAAGCCTTGCCCGTCTATCCGCGTGAAACCGCGCCGCCCCAAACCGCGAAAAGCGAGTCCAGCACGTATGGGGTCTCGAAGACCGTGCGGCACACCGTGGAGAATCCGGGGCGCGTGCGCAGGCTGACGTGCAGTCCATTGACCTCAATTTCAATCCAGCCGCGACCAATGTGCTGGCTGATGGAGCGGCAGGACTCAACATCCAATGGAATCTGCTCGGCTCCGGCGGCACGCCCAACATCAGCCAGGTCTATACAGCCTCTGCGGTCTCGGGAACGAACGCAAACGGCTACACGAGTGGCACTTTCCAGAGCTTTACCATCAACGCGGATGGAACTGTGTCGGCGACATACTCCAACGGGCAGAACCAGACCGTAGGCCAGATTGCGCTGGCGAACGTAACCAATCTTCAGGGGCTCCAGTTGCTCGGCAATGGAGACTACGCCACAACGCTGGCCAGCGGAACGGCATCGATCGGCGCCGCGGGCACGTCAGGTCTGGCCACAATCGAGGATGACGCGCTTGAAGCCTCGAACGTCAATATCTCGTCGGAGTTTTCCGATTTGATCGTCGCGCAGCGCGCGTTCGAAGCCAACGCCAAGTCAGTGACCACGTTCGATACGGTCACGCAGGACACCATCAACATGGTTCACTGATTACCGATCGCCCGGCGGTGCAAGCGATTGGAGAATTCGCATCCGAACTCAGAAGAAACCGGCCTGGAGGTGGAAAACGGCGGTCTTCAGATCGCCGTTCAATTTTTGGGCGAGACTTCAATGAAGAGCCCCTTGGCCTCGGCGAGCACGCGCCCTTTCTCATTGAGGATGCGCGCTTCTGCCCAATGCTTGCGCGGCTCATTGCGAACCACGCGTCCTTCGAGACGAAGCGGCGTTTCACTGGGAACGGGTCGGAGGTAGTCGATCTCGATTTTGCGCGTCATGGAAGAGTTGCCCCGGGCGCGCACTGCTTTGCTCATTGCTTCATCGAGCAGCGTGGCGATGATGCCGCCGTGCAGGTAGCCGGGATGTCCTTCAAAGGCGCTGGCAACGACGGGAAAGCTGACCACCGAGCCGTCGTCCGCAAGCAAAAACTCGAGGCGCAGACCGGTTTGGTTCGCGGGGCCGCAGCCAAAGCAGCGATTGCTGGCTGAATGGGCGAAGGGAGTGAGGTTTTCGGTTCGTTCGGTCATGCCTGCCTCACTGGCTGGAATGCGCCGTTGAGCGCAGCGATGAACAGATCGCGGTCGACGTTGCCGCCGGTGAGAATGATGCCGGCGCGTTTGCCAGCGAGCGACGATTTCTCCTTGAGCGCGGCAGCGAGGGAAGCGGCGCCTGCGCCTTCGGCGACGTTATGCGTGTCCTGGTAATAGATGCACATGGCGTCTGCGATCTCGGCGTCGGAGACTTCGACGATGCGGGCGACCTGCTCCCAGATGATTTCCAGCGCATCCTGATTGGGCCTGCGGCAGGCGAGTCCGTCGGCGATCTGCGAAGCGGCGGGCGATTCAACCAGTTTGCGCTGCTTAAAGCTGAGCGCGGTGGCGGCGGATGCGGCCGCCGTCACTCCGACAATCTCAGTGGACAGATTGAGGGCGTTGCGCGCGGCCGCCATGCCGCAGATCGACGAGCCCATCCCGATTGGAACGTATACAACGTCCAGCGCGGGCGCTGCCTCGAACAGTTCCAAGGCGTAGGTAGCCGTGCCCCAAACCAGTCGTTCGTGGAACGATTCAATCATCGCGTAGCCGCGTTCGCCGGCGAGGACGCGCGCAAATTCAAGCGACTCCTGAAAGTCATGCCCGTGCTCGACCAGCTCCGCGCCCTGTGCGCGAATGCCGCGATTTTGTTCCACGCTGTTGCCGTGGGGCACCACAATCACAGCCTTCAATCCCAGCAGGCGCGCTGCCGTGGCGACACCCTGGCCAAAGTTGCCGCGCGTGGCCGCCACAACGCCCGCTAATTCCGGCTGCGTTTGCTTGAGCCAGGTTCCATAAACCAAAGCGCCGCGCAGCTTGAACGCGCCGACGGATGTGTGGTTCTCGTGCTTGATCCAGGCCTCGGCGCCAAGCCGCTGGTTGATGAGCGGCCAGCTGTATTGCGGCGTCGGCGGCATGAAGCGATAGACAATGTTTTGCGCTTCGTGAATCTGATCCAGCGAGGGCAGCGTCATGGAACCAGAATACTTGCTTGCCGGTCCGCACCGTTCCAGAGAGGCGGAAAGAATTCATCCTATTGGCGCGGTGGGCGGCTTGACCCCGGCCAGCGCGCACGCTCAGACTGAAGAGGCGAAGTCAGCCGAAGGCTCGCAGTCCCCGGAGGAACTTCCCCTGTTCAGACCTTTGATTGGAGTAACTACGTGAATCTTGCAACTGAGGCGGCTGCTAGCAGACTCCCAGGAGTCGGGCCCTGGGCCGAGGCCGTCGTAAACTTGGCAGAACAAGCATTCGGCCTGACAGCTCAGGCTGAGGAGGCCTGCCAATGACCTCGTTTGAAAAAGGGGGACCGCAAGAGAGGAGGACCGGCCTATTCATATTCGCTATTTTTCTGCTACTGTTGGCGCCGGTGGCGTTCTTCGTCGGATCCCATAACTATTTGATTCGCTCCCTCAGCGTTCTGGCGATGATAGCCAGTGCGTATCTTGTTCGTGCCTCTAATTTTCATTCCCGCCCAACCCCGTTGGTTGCTAGCGAGCAAATGGAGGATTTCAATGCGACCAACGGGCCAGGGCTTTTGGCGTGGGTCCTCGGTTTAGGGCTGATACTTATGCTTGTGCTCTCGTTCCTTCTCGTACAGAGCGATGCGCTCCATGGCGGCCACACGGGATGGCCAGCGGATCTGTTTGGTGCAGTCGCCCTGGCTTGCGCCGTCACGTGGGGATACATCGTTTCCAAATTCATGTCAGGACGCAGGTGACCAGGCGATGCGCCCGCCGACTAGATCGGCGCGAGAAGCTAATTTACGCGGAAGGATTAAAGAGTGAGGCTTCGGAAAACTTGGGCGTCGATTCTGGCCGCGGTGATTGCTGCAGGCGTCACAGGCTGCCGCTCGACGCCAAAATTAACCGATCAACAGGCCGAGGGCAAGCACCTGTACAACGTTGGCTGCGCTCACTGCCACGAGGAGAACGACCTGCACCTGAAAAAAGTTCCGCCGAACCTGCACGGGCTCTTCAACCGGAACACGTTGCCGGATGGCGAGCCGGCGACGGATGCCCAGGTCGAGCAGGTTTTGTTGACCGGCAAGGGAATGATGCCCTCGTTTGCCTATCAAATGACGAAGGAACAAATGGACGCGGTGGTGGCCTATCTGCACAGCGGCTTGCGAGATCAGCCGGAGCAATAGAAAGGAGAAAAGACCATGAAGGTTGGAGTTTTGGGTTCAGGTGATGTGGCGAAGGCGCTCGCGGAGGGATTTATCAAGCACGGCCATGAGACCATGGTCGGAACGCGCGACGCGGCCAAGCTGGCGGAATGGAAGAAGGCGAATCCCAAAGCGCAGGTGGGCAGCTTCAGTGAGACTGCGGCGTTTGGCGAAGTGCTGGCGCTGGCAGTGAAAGGCTCCGTGGCGGCCGATGTACTGCGCATGGCGGGAAGCGCGAACCTCGACGGCAAGCTGGTGATGGACGCGTGCAACCCCATCGCCGACGCGCCGCCTGTGAACGGAGTTCTGAAGTTCTTCACCACGCTGGACGAATCGCTGATGGAGCGGCTCCAGCGCGAGTTTCCCAAGGTTCATTTCGTCAAGGCGTTCAACTCGGTGGGGAACCGGCAGATGGTGAACCCGCAGTACAAAGCAGGGAAGCCGACGATGTTTATCTGCGGCAACGATGACGGGGCCAAGGTAGTGACGGCGCAGATCCTGGAGCAGTTCGGCTGGGAGACGGCAGACATGGGAAAAGTGGAAGCGGCCCGCGCCATTGAGCCGCTGTGCATGTTGTGGTGCATTCTGGGGTTCACCAAGAACGAGTGGACGCACGCATTCAAGCTGCTGCACCAATGAAGCAGCGGAGTCGGCGGAGCTGGCGGAGTTAGCAAATGCGAGCGGGATGAGCGATTGTGCCCCATTCCAGTACTGAAGAGAAACCACCGTATACTGAAGATGTCTATGGCAACCGAAAAAACATTTTATTTGGAGACATTCGGCTGCCAGATGAATGCCCATGACTCTGAAAAGGTGATTGGCACACTCTGCCAGCAGGGATACCGGCAAGTGGAGTCGGAGGAAGACGCCGGGCTGATCCTCTACAACACCTGTTCCATTCGCGACAAGGCGGAGCAGAAGGTCTTCAATCGCCTGAACGACTACAAGAAACTCCATAAGCAGGGAAAACGCTTTGGCGTGCTGGGCTGCGTGGCGCAGCAGGAAGGCGAGAAGATCTTTGAGCGCGCGCCGTACGTGTCGCTCGTGTCGGGCTCGGCCTCGTACCGCAAGCTGCCGGAGATGCTGACGCGCCTCGAAGCCGGCGAGAGCCGCATCACGGGCCTTGACAACCGGCAGACCGACGAGACCTTCGAGACCGAGTTCACGGCACGGCAAAATCCCTACCGCGGGTACATCACCATCATTGAAGGGTGCGACAAGTTCTGCTCCTATTGCGTGGTGCCGTACACCAGGGGCAAGGAGCGCAGCCGCAGCTCGTCGTCCGTGCTCGACGAGGCTCGCCGCATCGCGGACCTTGGATACACAGAGATTCAACTGCTGGGCCAGAACGTGAACAGCTACCGCGACCCGGAAGGGAAGTCGAGCTTCGCCGAGTTGCTCGCGGCGGTGGGCGAGGTGAGCGGCATCCGGCGCGTGCGATTTACCACCAGCCATCCACGGGACTTTACGCGCGACATTGTGGAGGCCATCGACCGCGTGCCAACGCTCTGCGACCACGTGCATCTGCCGGTGCAGTCGGGGTCGGCAAAAGTGCTGAAGCAGATGGCCCGGGAATACACGCCGGAGTGGTATCTGGAGCGGATTGCCTGGATCAAGGCGGCGCGGCGGCCAATCTCGCTCTCGACGGACATTATTGTGGGCTTTCCCGGCGAGACCGACGACGACTTTATCGATACGATGAACCTGCTGGCCAATGTCGAGTACGATTGTGTCTTCGCCTTCAAATATTCTGCGCGGCCCAACACGCCCGCGCTGGTCATGATCGACACGGTGCCGGAAGAGGAGAAAGCCAAGCGCCTTCAAGTGTTGCTTGAACGGCAACGGGAGATTCAAAGGACTAATTATTCCAAACAGATCGGGGAGATTTTTGAGGTGATGGTCGAGGGAGCGAATACTGCCCGTGGGCAGATCGCGGCCCGCAGCACCCAGAACAAGCCGGTCAATATTGCCTGGGCGCAGCCCATCGCTCCGGCGCCGGGAAGCTACCTGCGCGTGCGAATCACGGGAGCGTATCCTAACAGTCTGATCGGCGAAGCGGTCTAAAGCCGGGGGCCAGGACCGAAGAGACCAAGGGATCGAGAAGGCAGGCGAGCGAGCTGCAAAAACGGCAGGGCATGATCGTTGAATGAAGTTGCGGCGCGAGGATCAGGAAAAGAGGGAATCGATGGACATCGAAGTGCGAATTCGCGGGCTGATGATGGACCCCTCCACGAATATGCCGATCGTGGTGCTGAAGGATGTTGGGTCGGAGGCCGTGATGCCGATCTGGGTCGGCATCTTCGAGGCCAACGCGATCGCTCTCGAAATCGAGAAGATGACAGCCGCCCGCCCTATGACACACGATCTGACTCGGAACCTGGTGCGGCACTTGAATGGTGAGCTGGAAAGGGTTGTAATTACAGAACTTAAGGACGATACGTTTTATGCGGTCTTGTGGCTCAAGCAGGGAGACGAGCAGGTGGCCGTGGATGCCCGGCCGTCCGATGCCATCGCGCTGGCGTTGCGCGCCGACTGCCCGATTTATGTGGCGGATAACGTGATGGAAAGCGCGAAGCTAAACACCAGCGGCCCGCCGGAAGGACCCACGGCAGAGCAATTACGCGGATGGCTCGAGGGACTAAATGATGAGGACCTCGGCCGCTACAAGATGTAACCCAGCCAAAGCTTCCAAAAGTCAGTTGCAGCGTGGAGCAGCGCCGGCGCGTATCGGTGCGCCTCCTCCCGCAACTGCTTGACCGGTATGACTTTCTGGCGGAGCTCGCAGGTGTGGCCGACGTACCATCGCTCGAGGCCTGATTCGGTCACTTCCGGATGGAATTGGAGCGCAAGAGCGTACTCGTCGATGGCGAAGGCCTGGTTCGCGTAAAGTTCTGTGCGGGCCAGGTGATGAGCGCCGGCAGGGAGATCGAATGTGTCTCCGTGCCAGTGGAAGAGGCGCAGGTCCCTGGCAAGGAGCGGCCGAAACCAATCCGGTACGGGCTCGGCGCCGGCCGCCTGGACGGGGAACCAGCCGATCTCGGAGCCGCGTTCGCCGGGATAAACGCGCGCGTCAAGGGCGACTGCCATGAGCTGAGCACCGAGGCAGATTCCGAGCGTGGGCTTGCGGGCGGCAAGTCGCTGCTGAATGGATTCGATCTCGCCGGCCAGAAACGGAAAGTCGGCCGAGTCGTAGGCACCGATCGGCCCGCCCATCACGATGAGCAGATCGCAGCGCTCGAGGGCCGGCAGCGGGATGCGCTCGGTCGTGACGTCGATGGTCTCGATCGCAAATCCACGCCGCAGAAGCTCAGCCTCAAGGGAACCCAGAATCCTCAAAGGGAAGGTGGGAGAAGACGACGGCGTTTAGCGCGCGGATGGGCATAGAGATAGGGCGAGAAATCTGTGGATAATCTTAGTTAACAGAATATCTGTTATCGGACATGAGATATCCGCAGGCTAGTTTCGGATTTCCACCAATAATCCCTCGACTTCAGCCTTCTGTTCGGCAGTAAGCGGCAGAATCGGCGCGCGCGGCCGGCCTCCATAGTAGCCGTTGAAGTCGCAGGCGTACTTGATCCCCCCCAGGCCCATCGCCCCGACAATCCGGCTGCCGGCGGCGAGAATCCTCTGCTGCTTTTCTTCCGCGAGCCTCAGATCGTGGTCCTTCCATGCGAGGTAAATCTCCTGGGTAGCCTGCGGAGCGAAGGCGGCAAAGGCAACGATGGCGCCGGAAGCGCCGGCCTCGAGTGCAGCGAAGATCGACCGTTCAGAGCCGGTGAGAACCTGGAAGCCCAATTCCCTGCTGCGGGTTTTGACCGGGGCGGCAGGCGGCGGAGCAGCAACGGCTGCTCCGCCAGCCAGGTCGCTTGCCGAAACAAAAGTGGCGGCGGCCTCCTTTTGCGGGGCCATCATCATCCGCGTGGTGGCTGCCTCAAAAACCTGCGTGACCGGGACGGTGCGCCGCGGCGCTCCTTGGGTGGCCGCGACCGTCTCCCGAATCCGCTCCACGTTGCCGCTCGAATCCTTGATGCCGATGATGTTCGGGTTCTGCGCAAGCTCGGCAATGAGCGCGACGGGAATCTCGCAAGGGACGAACTTGGGAATGTAATAAAGCACAACCGGAAGCGGTGAGCGGTCAGCGATGCTCCGGAAATAATGAAGGACGGCGGCCAGCGACACCTGCTCGCCATAGTAGCTGGGCGGGCGGACAAGAACCGCGTCGTAATTGAGTGCCGCCGCGAACTCTGCCAGCTCAAGGGTCGCGTGGACGCTTTCGCGGCCCACGCCGGCAAGAAGAACCTTCTCCGGCGCGGTTGCCTCAGCGGAGACGCGAAGAACGTCGCGCGTCTCCTCGTCGTTGAGCGTAACAGCCTCGCCCGTCGAGCCAAGAACCACCATTCCAGCCAGCAGGCTGCGCGAGAAGCGCGCCATGTTGGCCTCGATTTTCCTGAAATAAACGCGCTCGTCCGCGTAAAACGGCGTGGTAACCGGGGCGAAGATCCCTTCCAGCAGCATGGGTTCATTGTAGAACCCGCCGCGGAGACACGACGCGCAATTCCCTGCCGCAGCTTGGCCCGATTGGCCGCGCAAGCCGTGCCAGTGTATGTTGGAGTTCACATGCCAAACGAATGGTGCTCAAGGGACGAGCGAAGAAGGGCGCCTTATCATGGACTCGTTGCTGCGCGACGAACAGAAAACCCGGAAGCCGCCGACGCTCGCCCGCCAGGCGCTGTCTCTCTTTCTGCACACACTCCTCGCGTTGGCCTCGTGGGTCGCGCTCATGCTCGTGGGCTACGCGATCAACCCCGCCGGCATTCCGCAAAGCGTAATTCTGCTGTTGTCGATGGCCGTGCCGCTCGTCGTGGGCTTGATTGTTGCCAGGATTCATCCGAGCGAGATGGCGACCGTTGTGTGGCTGGTGGGCTTCATCTGGGCGATGATCGTAGCCCTCTACGTTCTCGATTTGCCCACCGGGCCCGGCCGTTGCTTCCAATGCGGCGCTATGGAAAAGCTTTCGCGGACGTTCTTCAGTCTGCCCGTTCCTAGCGGTCTGATGGACGACGATGGCCCGTTCGTTGGAACGTGGCCGGCGGGGGCGCTGGTAGGCTATTCGATCGGCGCGTGGCTCGGGATGCGGCGGCGCTGACCTGGACACACCCAGAAACACAAATCGTCTAAATTCCGATGTCAGGGATTGGGAAGCGTTGGAAACTGCGCGAGCCACTTCCTAAATCGATCGTCGATCTCAAAAATCTGGTGTGAAACGACTATGGGTCGCTGGCCGTTCATTAGTCGTATTACTGTCTCCGCCCCTCCGCGACCAACGTCTGTGCGACAACCTTCGATCTCAGTTTTCGCAGCAGATCGGCTTTGGAATGCAGTGCGAATCTCAATTCCCGATTCACCCACAACCATACGCGAAACCAAAGTTGTTCGGAGCCAATAGGCGCCAATTACAGTAATGAATGCTGCCGGAAATAGCATCCTCACCGAATGGTCGTAAATCAGCCCGTATATGTCGCGTACGACCCAAGCCCCGTGGCGATTGACGCGAGCAACAGATTGAGTAGCTTGCTCCATCCCGTTTGCTGGTAAACAAAATCTCGCGATTCAGAATCGGGTTTCGCCATCGATGACATCGAGCACCTCCACGCTCCGTCTCATCTCGAATCAGCGTCCGTTCGCCGAATGCAGCTCCTGCAGCGCGTACACCGTCACGCTGTGCTTTTGCATGGCGGCGATTCCATCTGCCGCGGCTTGCGCGGCTGCCAGCGTGGTGATGGTGGGAACGCGCTTGAGAACAGCGGCGCGGCGAATGGCTTTCTCGTCGAAGATCGCGTCCTGTCCGCGCGGAGTGTTGACGATGAGCTGGATGCGGCCTTCCTTGATGAGGTCGACGGCGTTGGGCCGGCCCTCCTCGACTTTGAAAACGCGCTCGACGATCAGGCCTGCGCCCTCAAGCACGTTGGCCGTGCCCTCCGTGGCGACAATTTTGAAGCCGAGATCGACATAACGCCGCCCGAGCGGAATCACGGCCTGCTTGTCGTGATCGTTGACGGTGAAAAACACCGTGCCGCCGGTGGGCAGCAATTGACCGGCCGAGAGCTGCGCTTTGGCGAATGCCTCGCCAAATGTGGACGCGACGCCCATCACTTCGCCGGTCGACTTCATCTCTGGGCCAAGAACCGTGTCCACCCCGGCGAATTTCGACCATGGGAACACAGGCGATTTAACGTAGTAGTAGGTACCGGTTCCGAGATCCTTGCCGGATTTGAGTTCTTCCGGCAGAAGCTTGCACAGCTTGCGGCCGGTCATGAGCCGTGCAGCAATTTTGGCCAACGGCACACCGGTGGCTTTTGAGACGTAGGGAACGGTGCGCGAGGCGCGGGGATTGACCTCGATCACGTATACGTGGTCATTGCCCTGATCGTCACGCTGAATCGCAAATTGCAAATTGACGAGGCCGACAACCTTGAGCGCCAGGGCCAGCTTGCGCGTGTAGGCGCGCAGGGTTTCAAGCGTCGACTCGCTGATGCCGACGGCCGGCAAAACGCAGGATGAGTCGCCGGAGTGAATCCCTGCCTCTTCGATGTGCTGCATAATGCCGGCGATCAGAACATCCTTCGAATCGCACAGCGCGTCGACGTCGACTTCGATGGCGTTCTCAAGGAAGTGATCGATGAGAACCGGCCGTTCCTGCGAGTACTCAACAGCCTGGCGCATGTAGCGCGTGACGGCGTCGGCGTCGTACGCAATCACCATCGCGCGTCCGCCGAGGACGTAGCTGGGACGGACGAGGACGGGATATCCGATTTGTTCGGCGACAGCCAGCGCCTGGTCTACGCTCGTCGCTGTGCCTCCGCGCGGCTGCGGAATGTTCAAATCTTCAAGCAATTTGCCAAACTGCTTGCGGTCCTCGGCAAGGTCAATCGACTCCGGCGAAGTGCCGATGATGGGCACGCCCGCTGCACGCAGGCGCTGCGCCAGGTTCAGCGGCGTTTGTCCGCCAAACTGCACGATCATGCCGATCTTCGCGCCGGACTGCGCCTCGTGGTTGTAGATAGCCAGCACGTCTTCCAATACCAGCGGCTCAAAATAGAGGCGGTCGCTGGTGTCGTAGTCGGTGGAGACGGTCTCAGGGTTGCAGTTGACCATGATGGTCTCGTAGCCGTCGTCTTTGAGCGCGAAGGCCGCGTGGCAGCAGCAGTAGTCGAACTCGATGCCCTGACCGATGCGATTGGGGCCGGACCCGAGAATGATGATCTTCGGCTTCGAAGTCGGCGGCGCCTCATCCTCTTCCTCGTACGTGGAATAGAGGTAGGGTGTCATCGATTCGAATTCGGCCGCACAGGTGTCGACGAGCTTGAAAACAGGGCGGATTCCGTACCCTTCGCGCAGTTCCCTCACCTGCTGGATGCCCGCGTGGCCCGGGAGCTTCCACTCTGTGGCGATTCGCTCGTCGCTCAGGCCGAGGCGCTTGAGGTGGCGCAGGTTCTCCGCGCTCATCTCTTTCGGAGTGGTTTTTGCAATGCCCTGCTGCGCCAGTGTGATCTCGCGCAGTTGATACAGGAACCAGGGGTCCATTTTGGTGAAGCGCGCAACATCGCGCACACTCAGGCCGCGTTCAAAGGCATAACGAATGTAGCCCAGGCGTTCCGGACGCGGCGTAACCAGCATCTGCGTCAGGCGTCGCGGCTCTAGCACTTCCGCTCCGGTCTTCTTGCCGGTTTCAAGCGAGCGCCAGGCCTTCATCAGCGACTCTTTAAAGGTGCGGCCGATGGCCATCACTTCGCCGACCGACTTCATCTGCGGGCCCAGCGTCTCGTCGGCGCCGGGAAACTTCTCGAATTGCCACTTGGGAATTTTGACGACGACATAATCGATCGTCGGCTCGAAGCAAGCGGGCGTTTTGCGCGTGATGTCGTTCGGAATCTCGTCGAGCGTGTAGCCGACAGCGAGCTTGGCGGCGATCTTGGCGATGGGAAAACCGGTGGCCTTGGACGCGAGCGCCGAGGAACGCGAGACGCGCGGGTTCATCTCGATGACGGTCATGCGGCCATCTTGCGGATTGACCGCAAACTGCACATTCGATCCGCCGGTCTCGACGCCAATCTCGCGCATCACGGCGATGGCCGCGTCGCGCATCTTCTGGTACTCGCGGTCGGTGAGCGTCTGCGCCGGCGCCACGGTGATGGAGTCGCCCGTGTGCACGCCCATGGGATCGAAGTTCTCGATCGAACAAATAATGATGACGTTGTCCGCGAGGTCGCGCATCACCTCAAGCTCGAATTCTTTCCAGCCGAGCACGCTTTCTTCCACCAGGCATTCATGCACTGGCGAGAGGTCGAGGCCGTGGGCGAGAACCTCCATCAGCTCCTCGCGGTTGTACGCGATGCCGCCGCCCGTTCCGCCGAGCGTGAAGCTGGGACGAATGAGAATCGGAAAACCGAACTTGGCTGAAAAATCGAGACCGTCGCGCAGGTTGTTCACGAGCGCGGAGCGCGGAACATCAAGGCCGATGCGGATCATCGCATCCTTGAAGAGCAGCCGGTCTTCGGCTTTCTTGATGGCCTCGAGCTTGGCCCCGATCAGTTCCACGTTGTAGCGATCGAGGACGCCGGTGTCGGCAAGATCGACGGCGAGATTGAGGGCGGTTTGACCGCCGACGGTGGGTAGAAGCGCGAATTTGCCGGCGTCTGGTTGCGACGCGAGCATCTCGGCTTCAATGCGGATGATCTCTTCCACGTACTCGTGCGTGAGCGGCTCAATGTAGGTGCGGTCCGCCAGCTCAGGATCAGTCATGATGGTGGCCGGGTTCGAATTGACCAGCACCACCTCGTAGCCCTCCTGCTTGAGGGCCTTGCAGGCCTGGGTGCCGGAGTAGTCGAACTCGGCCGACTGGCCAATGACGATGGGGCCGGAGCCAATCACCAGGATTTTCTGAATGTCATTTCTGCGTGGCATGGGTCCTTATTCTTGTCCGTCTCGCCTCAAATCCTTGTGCCCTTCTCGGGCAATTCCAAAAAACAGCGGAGCCAAAAGCCCCGCTGTTTTGAAATGCCGAATCTGTCGCGCGTCGCGGGCGTCATCCCTTCCACTCCTCCATCATCTGCCGAAAATCGCGGAACAGATAATGCGAATCGTGCGGGCCGGGAGCGGCTTCGGGATGATACTGCACGCTGAAGAGCGGCAGCGTCTTGTGGCGCAGGCCTTCGAGCGTCTGATCGTTCAGGTCGACGTGCGTCAGCTCGACCTCATTGGCGTTGATGGAGTCGGGATCGACGGCGAAGTTGTGGTTGTGGGCTGTGATCTCAACCTTGCCGGTGGCGTTGTTCTTAACCGGGTGATTGCCGCCGTGGTGGCCGAACTTGAGCTTATAGGTGCGTCCGCCTAAGGCCAGGCCGCAAAGCTGGTGCCCCAGGCAAATGCCAAAAACCGGCACGCGGCCCATCAGCCCACGGATAGCGCGGACGGCGTAGTCGACCGGCTCGGGGTCGCCGGGACCGTTCGAGAGAAAGACGCCGTCAGGCTTCAAGGCGAGCACGTCTTCGGCGGTCGTCTCGGCCGGAACCACCATCACGCGGCATCCGTCGCGAGCTAACATGCGCAAGATGTTCCGCTTAATGCCAAAATCATAAGCCACTACTTGAAGGATGAGCTTTTTGCCTTGCTCCTTCTGGACGAAGCCCTCGGCCAGCAGCGGCTCCCCGCTCTGGTTGCGCGGATCGGAGGGGTCGAACTCATAGCTGGCTTTGGTCGAGACTACACGCGCCAGGTCGGTCCCCTCCATCTTCCTGATGGCCTTGGCTTTCGCAACCAGCATATCGGGATTCAGCTCGATGGTTGAGATCACGCCGCGCATCACCCCGCGATCGCGCAGGTGGCGAACCAGGGCGCGCGTGTCGATGTCGGCGAGGACAGGCACCGAATAGCGCTCCATGTACTCGTCGGTGACCTGTTCGGAGCGCCAGTTGGAGCTGATGGCGGAGAACTCGCGGACGATCAGGCCCTCGATATAGGGCCGCGCGGCCTCATTGTCGGCGCGATTCGTGCCGTAATTGCCAATTTGAGGGTTGGTGAGGACGACAATCTGCCCAGCGTAGGAAGGATCGGTGGCAATTTCCTGATAGCCGGTAAGAGATGTATTAAAAACGACTTCGCCCTGACATTCGCCTGGGTGTCCGTGGCCGTGCCCGCGGAAGATGCGCCCGTCTTCGAGCGCGAGGATCGCCTGCATCGCCTCTCCGAGGAGTGGATTCAATCGATTTTAGCAGGTTTATCCGGAGCAAATGGGTCCGGTTTTTCCACTACGGGCGCGAGCCTTTCGCTCGGCGGCGAAGACCTGCCCCCGAGCGCCCCGGCCTGGAGGCTTGCGCCACGAAGACAACCTGGGAGGACCTGCGCTGCCTTTCAGTGAACGACGCCGGCATCGCGGGCCGGCCAGTAGATGAAGACTGCCTTGCCATAGATGAGCGAGCGGTCCACGGGGCCGAAATCGCGGCTATCGGAGGAGATCGAGCGATGGTCGCCCATCACGTAGTATTCGTCAGGCAGCAGCGTAATTTCGGCCACCGAGCGGCTGTCGCGGTACTCCGGCGGCACGTAGGCCTCGCGGAGGGCCTTGCCGTTGACGAAGACGCGGCCATGATCGACGCGAAGCTGGTCGCCGGGCAGGGCAATCACGCGCTTGATGTAGCTCTTCTCGGGATCGCGCGGGTAATGAAACACCACCACGTCGCCGTGATCGATGGCCGTGAAGTGGTAGACGAACTTGTTGATGAAGAGCCGGTCACTATCCTCGAGGCGCGGCAGCATGCTGGTGCCCTCAACGCGGACGGGCTGATATAGGAAAGTGATGATCAGGGCGGAGGCGACCGTGGCGACGGCCAGATCGCGGATCCAGAGCAGAAGGCCTGCGGATTTCTTCTCCGCGGACTGAGACTTTCCGGCGGGGGGTACGATCGACAACTCCTCGGAAATAGAAGGTTCCGCAGGGGTCTCGGACGTTGGACCCTGAGGTGCGGGCAATGCGCCGCTGTCCGGCAGCAGCCTTAAGGCCAACGGAAGGCTTGAGCCTGACTCAGGAATTAGGGGGTCGGTTGAGCCGGTTTCCATTTCTATAGCTCCAGATTACTCGCATGGGTGCCATCTTGCACGTGCAAGGCACCCTGTGAGTAAAGTCGGCGGTCCAAAAAGGGGTGCGGAAGCCGGATCGTGAATCGCGCGTTGCCCTTTCCGCGCCCTTATTTGAAAATCGCGCTGGCCACCGCAACAAACTTTCGCGCATAACAGTTTAGTAATGCCCCGTTCGGTGGATTGTTGAGTGCACGCAGAAATCGTTTAATGACTGTAGTACCGGGACCTTCTCAAATATCTGTCAGCAACCCGATCTCACGGAGGACCATGGCTACCCTCATCGAATCCCCCCGAGTTGCATTCGTATCCGGATCCCGCCTGCCGGTGTCTCCACCGTTCTCGCTCTCTCGGCTTGCACTGCCCCTCCTCTGCGTCTCACTTGGCGTCTTCGTGGGCACCGCAACGGGACTCGCCCTCGCGATTGTGAACGCTCGCAATAATGCTCTGGCCGCGTCGAGCGATTCCGTCGAAGCCAGCGACGCGCCCGCAGCCAACCTTGCCATGAACGCCAGCCCCGCGCACGTCAATCAACCCGCCGTCCGCCAAAGCACGCCGGCCGCGAGTCCCGCTTCCACCCCAACGGTCGAGTCGCGCCCCGCGAAGTTGAACCATGCCGTGGCGAACGTTAATCGAACCGCGACGGCGCCCTCCAAACTCGACGTGGCTCTCACCAAATCGCCAGACGCCCTGAAACCGGCGACATTCAAGCTGGACGGCAAGAAATACCACGTCGCAAAGTTGATGTTGCTGCCCGCTGCCGATCCCGAGCGGCACGAGGCGGAGCCTGCTCAGCCGGCAGTCTCAACCACTCTGAATACAGCGCAATGGAGCCTTGATGCCCCAGCACCGGCAAGCCTTTACACCGAAGGCGACCTGACGGTATCGGACTACAGTGCATCCACCAGGACGATTCAAACCAGCGACGGCAAAACGTTCGTTCTGGGAACAACGGTTGCCGCCGCAAATGCAACCTCGTGGGAAACGTACCGTTCCGACGTCCACTACAGGTGCGACCAGAATGGAAGCTGCGTGCTGATGCGCGCCGGGGTCGTAGCGCCCAGCGCGAGACTCATTTAGAAAGCTGAGAGACCTGAGAGCGATTCCGCGGCAAGGCCCGCGCGGCCCGCAGGCCTGTCGCCTTACTCGCAGCCCAGGCCCCCAGGGGGACAAAGGATTCGCGGGCGATGGTTGGTAATGGGTTTCGGCTGGTTGGCTGCCGGGACCAATGCGGGCGCGGTTCCGGGATCGGACACTCCGGCCAGGTTTTCTTCTTCCAGCATCAGCGGACGTTGCAGGACCATCTCGACCTGAGTGCCGCGGGGAATATCGACATCGGCGTTGCGCGTGAACAGCGAAACAATGCCCACAGTGGCCAGCCCGGCGCCAAGCCCGGCAAGCCCGCCCTCAATGGGATGGCCTGAGGCAGCGCCGCCGATGGTGCCGACGCCCGCGCCAGACGGAAGAGCGATCTCGGCCGTCCGTCCCGCGTTGCGGCCCTTGTCGCCGTTTTGTTCAATCGTTCCCTCGTCGTTGTCTTTCACGCTCTGGTCTTTCGAGCCGGGGACGCTGTCCACAACGCCCGGAATCTCAATCACTGTGCCGTTGGGGAAGATGATCGACGTAAAGTGCATGTCCAGTTGCGCCTTGGCCTTAATGCCGCCGCGCTGGACACGGTCCACTACGCCCTGCACGTAAACGCCATTGGGGATCATGACCCGGTTGCCGACCACGACGGGAAACGTGGACGACAGATAGACGCCATCGCCCGCCTTGGCCGACTTCGTGTTGATAGCGCTGCGCAATTCCAGCAAAACCTTGGTTCCGGCGGGGACAGTGTAGATCTTTCTCGCCGGGGCAGTGTCGGCCAGGCCGATCGGCTCGGCAGAGCCCGCTGCCGGAGCCGCCGCTACAGTTGCAGCCGCGGGCTGTGCGGGTACGGCAGGGGTCGCGGGACTCGACGCTGGCGGAGTTGCGGCCTCAGCGGCTGCCGGTGCGGTTGCGTTCGCGGCTGGCTGGGGTGGAGCTGGGGACTGGGCGGCGCACGGACTCAGGCCCGCTGAGGTCATCCCAATCAGAAATGCTGCCAAATACCCTTCCCGCAGCATCGACATGCCACCCTCCACGCTCAGTTGGATAGACGGAACTCCCGCACACAAGGATAGCTCGACTCGGTTTGCGTTGTGCGTGAAAAGTGCGGGGGGCACGGCGGGAGGCCACTGGGCGCGTTACCATGCCAGAAAGCGATGCCAACGCAAGCCAAATCAACAGCCAATGGTCCCGGGCGGGAGTCCGGACGGTTTAGCGCGGTCTATCGCATACTGGAAGAGGCGATCGCGGCGCAGGCCTTCCCCGGTTGCGCGTTTGGGGTCCTGGCCGCCGGCGAAACGGTGCTCAACGATTCTCTGGGCCGGTTTACCTACGAACCGCAATCGCCAGCGGTCACCGTGGATACCCGGTTCGATGTGGCGAGCCTGACCAAGGTCGTGGGCACGACGGCCGCGGCGATGCTTCTGGTCGAGCGCGGCCAGATCGACCTAGAAACGCCGCTGGGCGTGATTTTGCCCGAGTTTGTAGTCGGCCGGGTTCCGGGAGATGCGGCGCGCCAGGTGACGCTGCACCACCTTCTGGCCCATAATTCCGGCTTGCCGGGATACGTTGAGCTGTTCCGCCGCGCAACCACGCCCGAAGCGCTCTTACGCGCCTGCCTGGAACTGCCCCTGGAGGCAGAGCCGGGCAAGCGGGCCGAGTATTCCGACCCTGGATTCATTCTGCTCGGCAAAGCGCTCGAGATAAGAATGCACGAGCCCCTGGATTCCTGGCTCAGGCGCGAGGTCTTCGGTCCGCTGGGGATGGATGCGACCGGATTCTGCCCTGCCACGGTCCAGCGAAGCTTGATTCCGCCCACTGAGCAAGACACGTGGTTTCGCCATCGCTTGATTCAGGGCGAGGTGCAGGATGAGAACGCATGGGTGCTCGGGGGCGTCTCCGGGCATGCCGGGCTTTTCTCCAACATTGCGGATCTCCTGCGATTTGCCGGCGCCATTCTCAGCGCGAAAGCAGCCAAGGGCTCGAACGGAAACCGAAATCTGTTCGACGCAACCGTGATGAATCGATTTACCGAGCGGCAACCGCCGCATGGAAGCTCGCGCGCGCTGGGATGGGACACTCCTGCGCCCAACGCTTCATCGGCAGGCAAATACTTTTCCAGCCATTCTGTCGGCCATCTTGGATTCAGCGGCTGCTCGCTTTGGATCGATTTGGATGCCGCTATAACGGTTGTTTTGCTCACCAATCGCACCTGGCCCGATCGAAAGAATCAGCTGATCCGCGAGGTGCGCCCGGCCTTCCATGACTCCGTTCGCGAGGCGGTCTAGAGGTAAGAATGGCGGGTTACCGAAGCGGCTCCGCCGTGACGAAATTTGTGTAGGGCCTTGCGCAGTTTTATAGATACAATGAATACTGGGGTCTGACGCGATGCTAACAAGCACAACGCTGCAGGAAATGGCCGGCTCCCGATCGAACGGCAATCATAACGACCAGGCCAACCTGCTTCAGCAACTAACCACCGAGAGCCAGAATGAGGCTTCTCAGGGGCTCGATACAAAATCCGCGCTGGAGATCGCTCGCATCATCAATCACGAAGATGCGAAGGTCGCAGCCGCAGTCAAGAAGGCCATCCCCGAGATCGCTGCGGTAATCGACCAGGTTGCGCGAAGCCTGCGCGATGGTGGCCGCCTCATTTACGTCGGCGCCGGTTCCAGCGGGCGCATCGCGGCGCTGGACGCATCGGAATGTCCTCCAACCTACTCGACCGCGCCCGGACAAGTGCAATACATCATGGCCGGCGGTCCCAAGGCGTTGGCGTCCGCGGTTGAAGTCAATGAAGACTCCGAAGAGCTGGGCCAGCGCGACATCGCGCGCCGCCGTCCCACGCGCAAGGATGTGGTGGTTGGAGTTTCGGCCTCCGGGCTCACGCCTTATGTTGTCGCGGCTGTCGCCTATGCCCGCGCGCGCGGAGCGCACACCGCCGCTGTCACCTGCAATCAGGCAACGCCGTTGTCTGAAGCTGCCGACATCACCATTGTGGCCGACGTGGGCGCAGAAGTGGTCTCCGGATCGACGCGCATGAAGGCCGGCAGCGCGCAGAAAATGATTTTGAACATGGTCACCACCGGCGCCATGACGCGGCTGGGCTACGTGTACGAAAACCTGATGGTCAACGTGCACATGCAGAACTCAAAACTGGTGGAGCGCGGCATTCGCATTCTCATGTCGGCCTGCGACATTGATCGCGCAACCGCGGTGGAGACGATCAAGAGCGCCGGGCGCAGCGTGCCCGTGGCCCTGGTGATGCTGAGAGCCAAAGTGGACAAGCCTGAAGCGGTGCGGCGCCTGGCCAAGTCCGACGGCAACGTCCGGCTGGCTATTGAAGATAACGTGCTGGAGCTGTAAGGCGAGCCTGCAACTGGAGGCCTCACACTGATGTCCCGAGCAACCTTGGGAGCAGTTTCCCCTTGCTTTATCGTCTCCAACGTCGATCGCACGATCGCCTTCTACTGCGACAAGCTTGGATTTGAAAGCCGATTCCAGCAGCCGGATACGAATCCGTTTTTCGCAATCGTTGGCCGCGACACTGCACAATTGTTCGTTAAGGCTGAGAAAAATGTTCTACCTCAGCCCAACCACACCCGTCATGCCTATATGCGCCTGGACGCGTTTGTTTATGTCGAGGACCCCGATGCGCTTGCCGCCGAATTGTCTGGCTGCGGCGCTGACTTCAGCGCGCCGCTCAAGAACACGAACGACGGTCTGCGCGGATTCGAAATTCGCGATCCTGACGGCTATGTTTTGTTTTTCGGACAACCCAGATAGACGGAACGCCGGCAGCAGCGTCGACGCGCCAACGGCACGCCTGTTCGCTTTCGGAGAGGTGCTGACAGTGGCGATTTACGGCAGAACGCGCTGGATGTGCAGGAACAGAATCAGGTTCAGCACAATGCCGATGATCAACACGCCGATCCCGATCACTGCCACAACCTTTACCTTGCCCGAGAATGCTTTTAGATCTTCAAGCAGCTCCTGCTGCTCAAGAGTGTTGCGGTCGGTGGCTTCGCGCACCATCTCCAACTGATCTTCGACGCGCTTGAGCGTGGCGTTCTGTTCAATCACCTGCTCGCGCAGGCCGCGATGCTGCGTCTGGAGCTCTGCCAGGCCGGTCTCAAGGGGCGCCAGATCGACTTTGGGCGCGGGTGGCGGCGCTTGCGGGCGCGGAGTGAGCACATTGGAAACTGCGGTGAGAACATTGCCCTCGAGAAGTGGCAGCAGTCGCTGCACGATAGGCATGACCGTGCGAAACAAGTTGATGGCGCGCTGTGCGCCAGAGGACTCTTCCCTGCTCGTCGATCCCGGCAGAGCGCGGCCGGGAGGTCCAGGCGAAACCCGGTTCCCAGCTCCCTGAGAGATGACGGGGCGCCTGCCGGAACCCATCGGTAAAGGCGAGCCCATGGCCCGTGAGGGCTGCACGGCTGATCTGGGAGACAATGAGTCCCGATCGATGGATTCAATGCTGTCGGGTTGATTCATGGAGGTCCTTCTTGAATTACATGAGGCAATCCTCATATATAGCTCATTTGGCGTCCATTTGAAACTCTCTTTTCAACATTGCGGTCGTTCCGCGGCGCGATTGGCCAGCGCATGCTCGATGCCCAGCGTATTCTCGAAACGAGGAGAATCGCGTGAAGGCACATGTGAGCCGCACGCTGCGCAGTGTGCAGCGAAGTATCCTGGCCGGAATCATCACCATCGGCCCGCTCTTTGTTACTTACCTGATCTTCAGCTTTCTTCTGGGCGAGCTGGCCCGTGCGGGATTGCCCGCGGTGCGTTTGCTCGCTCCGCTGCTTCCCGAGGGGTGGATTCGTGATCCATGGATTCAGCCTGTACTGGCGATCCTGCTCACGCTGGTCGTGCTTTATGTCGTGGGCCGGGTCACTTCTCTGGTCATCGGCCGCCAGGCATTCGGGTTGTTTGAGTCGCTTCTTGAACGGCTGCCGTTTGTGGCCAAAGTCTACACCTCTGTTCGACAACTGCTGGATACGATGATGGCCAAGAAGGACGCGAGCCAGCGCGTGGTACTGGTGGACTTCCCCATCGCCGGCCAGAAAAGCATTGGATTCCTGACGCGCACCATGACCGACGCGGGCACAGGGCAGTCGCTGGCAGCGGTGCTCGTGCCCAACGCCATCAATCCAACGTCGGCCTTTCTCCAGATCCTTCCCATGGACAGGGTCATCGAAACGGACCTCACCATGGAACAGGCGATGAGCATGGTGATGACCGGCGGCGCAGTGGGGCCGGAGACGATTCAGTATTCGAAGACGCCGAGCGGTGAGGCGCAGGCAGCCGGAGCGAAGATTCCGCCGCCAGTGTTGAAGTAGGAGCAACGCGGGAGGCGGTTCGGTGGCCACGGCACAAATAAAAGAACGTCCGATCACGATCACGATTGTCGCATGGCTTTATATCGCGGTCGGTGTGTTGAGCACGGCCTCGCACTACGCGAATTTCAGGGCGCACAGGCCCATGGTGAATGAATTTGTATGGATCACCGTGCTTGGTGCGGCGGCGGTTGTGGCCGGAGCGTTCATGCTCCGCGGCCAGAACTGGGCGCGCTGGCTGGCGCTAGCGTGGATGGCCGTGCACGTGGCGATCAGCGCGCTTCATTTGCTGCACGGGCTTCTGATTCACAGCGTGCTGCTTGTGGTGTTCAGTTATCTTCTCTTCCGGCGAGAGGCGCGAGAATATTTCAGCGCGGCGTGAGCCCATTAGGGCAAAGCGTCATGGCACAACCGCCGGATCGGAATCCTGCGCGGACGAAATCTCCTCTTCCACGTGCTCGCTCTCCAGCGTGACTTTGCGCAGATTGATGTGCTCGAACTGCGCCCAGATGAGGCCCACCGGCGCGATTCCCAGAAAAGTAATCAGCAGAAGAGTTGTCGCGCAGGCTATTGCCGTTTCGGGCGTCATGCCGAACAGCGGCCGCAACATCACTTCCAGCGCGGCGATCTGCGTGAACCACCCGATCACCGGCAACTGAATGATACTGGCGATGCCGCCGCCTGCCATCAGCGCCAGGCACTTGGCCAACAGGCTCCCCTGGCTTTCCGGCACGAAGGCTCCCACGCCTTCCACGTATGCCATCGTGATCATTCCCCACATCACGAGCGATACCGACAAGGTGACAGCAAAATCCGCGGGCGTGCGCAGCGTGTCTAAACCAGCATGAAACTTGCGGATCTTGTCGCCGGCCGATTGCGCGAGTTTGTGCGAAAGCGGAGCGAGAATCTTTTCGCAGAACGCCGCCACGGCTCTTCCTGACAAGCGCACGGCGACAAGGAAGAGAGCGCCGGCAAGCGTGGCGATGAGCCCGCCCTTGCCGAACCGGTTGAAGATCTCCTGGTGCGGCAGCGTTCCCGGCGGCGAGACCAGAATGGCGGTGCTGAAGAGGAGAGCCATGGAGCCGCCATCGAAAAGCCGCTCGACAATGTACACCGCAATTTGCGAGGTAATGGGCAGTCCGGTTTTCTTTGCGATCAGGTACGGTCGTACCAGGTCCGCGATGCGGCCGATCAGTGCAACGGCCGTGAAGCCCATGACCTGCGTGCCCAGCAGCGATAACAGGGGCACGCGCTTGTTGGGACGGAGGAGCCATTCCCAGCGCACGGCGCGCAGGATGAAAGCCAGGTAAATCAGGCCGGCGCCGATGCCGACCTTGGTCCAGCGGGCCTTGCGGAACTCGTCAATGAAAACGTGCCAGTTGAAAGGATGCAGATGCTGCTCATAGGCAAAGAGGCCAGCCAACGCCGCCAGCACAATCAAGCCCAGAATCCATTGGCTCTTTTTCAAGCGTTCTCCGTTAAATCGTGGTCTAGAAGTATGTTCTCACGCGCTCATGAGACTCGGACGATGGAGATTCGCATCCCGTCCCCGCTGAGTCAATGGCCGTGCCAGTGTGAAGGAACTGTAAAGAATCCGAGCCTGGGCGGAACTACGGAGTGGGCTGAGCGGCTGGAGCGTTTGCGGCCGTGCCGTTGCGCCGCGCCTCCGCCTCGCGGACAATTACGCGGCGATTGAATTCGTGGATCACGCGCGCGATATACGCATGCGTTTCGCGATACGGCGGAATGCCGTGATATCTGTCGACGGCTTCGGGGCCTGCGTTATATGCGGCCAGCGCCAGTGCAAGATTGTCGTGGTATCTGGTGAGAAGCGCGTCGAGATAGGTTGACCCGCCGCGCACATTTTCATCGGGTTGAAAGCTGTCTCTCACGCCGAGCCCGGCAGCCGTTCCCGGCATCAGTTGCATCAGGCCCTCGGCGCCAGCGCGGCTCACGGCTCGAGTATTCCCGTCGCTCTCGGCTTTCACCACGCTGGCCAGCAGGTCCACATCGAGATTGTGCTCCGCTCCGGCTCGCGTGAGCATCTCGTGCAAGTCGCCTGGCGTCAGGCGCGTCTGCGTCTGAGGCCTGGCCGCGGGCGCAGTCGAAACCGGCGCGGGCAGATCGGGGATCGGCTCGAAGGTCGCGATTTCAGCCGGCTCGAACTCGATGTAATTGTCTTCGTCGGCGCTCAGGTAGAGGCGGATGCGGCCATCAACCGTGGCGTGATGATCGCACTGCTCGACGAAGCCGTTGCTAAGAGTCACGCGTTCGCCGGCACGAGCCGCATGCGGCAGAGCAGCCAGGGCGGCCAGGGCAACTGCCGCAATGGTTGCTGTTCCGCGCATTTTCGATCGCAATTCCAAACCGGTGATCCTCTTAGATTGCTGTTGGCGTCATCTTCGCGAGGGCGCGTTCCAGCACAACAGCCACTCCATCTTCATCGTTCGACGGCGCCTGCTTCCATCCGCGCATCTTTGCAAGCGTGCGCAACTCCTGAGCAGCGTTGGCCATCACAATTCCCTGCCCTGCCCACTCCAGCATACCCGCGTCGTTCCAGTTGTCGCCGATAGCCATGGTCTCCTTGCGATCCACGCCCAGGCGCGCAGCCAGCCGCTCCAGCGCCCATCCTTTTGACACACCCGGCGGCAGCAGGTCGAGAATCGAAAGGTCGCGCGCTGGATACTCGGTGCGCACGCTCTCGCATTCCGCGCCCCACTCGCTCGCATTCAGCGCCTTTTCGGCCTCTCTCATTTCGTTTATCCTACCCGCCGCCATGCCTTGAATCGGATCGTCGCCATCGACCAGCGCCAGCTCCAGCGGTTTCACCACCTCAATCGCGTTGCGGTTGCTTTCAACCCACATCGCGATGCGCCCATATGCCTGTTCGATATCCTCGAGCACCAGCTCGCCGCGTCCTGGACGATCAAACGTGAAGACAACCGTTCCGAACGGCCGAAGCACTCCGCAAAGGCCTCGGGCCACTCGCGACTGCATATGGCAGCGATCGATCACGCCGCCGCCCAGCGTCGAGAGCACTGCACCATTGGACGCGATCAGGGGTGTATCCGCTCGCAGGCCTAGGCCCGCCAGCAAGGGCACCGTATAGGCAGGCCGGCGGCCGGTAGCGATGGCCACCGTGATTCCCGCCTCCTGCGCTGCCCGCAGCGCCCGCGCGTTGCGTTCGCTGATGGTCTGCGACAGCGTCGGCACAAGTGTGCCGTCCACGTCGATTGCGATGAGCCGCGGGGGAGGGTGCATGAATCCAGTGTACCGAGAACCAGGACCTGGAGGCCGAGGGATCAAGGGACCCAAAACGTATGAATTGAAGACGAGCAAAGCGCGGGCGCCAGATTCGATAAGCTTGGAGGTATGGAACGAATCTGTAGCCAATGCCACGCGGTTCTTGCCGAGGAGACAAAAGCGGACTGGTGCCCGGCTTGCGGCGGCGCGCTGATCGAGCGGAAGCGTTTGCCTGAATCTGAATCCGGCAGGCCGCACGCGGAAGTGGATCACCGAGGCATCGTGCTGCCGCGGCGGCACGCTCTGGGCGGAATCATTACGCCTCAATAGTTCGCTTACTCATACCGCAACGCCTCCGCCGGCAGCACTCTCGCGGCCGAAACTGACGGATACAGCGTCGCTAGCAGCGAAATCCCAATCGACACAATTGACACAATCACCCCGTCAAGCAAGCGCGGCGCGAAGGGCAGTGTGTCAATCGAGTAAACGTCGGCGGACAAATGGATGAAGTGGTAATGGCCGCCCGCCCACGATGCAATGTATCCGAGAACCAGCCCGAGCGCCGTGCCGACAACGCTGATGAGCAGGCCCTGCAACAAGAAAATCCTCCGCACCTGCCCGGGATCGACGCCAAAGCTCATCATCACCGCAATGTCGCGCGTTTTTTCCATCACCATCATGGTGAGCGCAATGAGAATATTGAGCGCGGCCACGATCACGATCAACGCGATGACGATGAAGGTGACCACCTGTTCCAGCCGGAGCGCGCGAAACAGCTCGCGATTTTCTTCGGTCCAGTTGGTGGTCATATAGCCCTGGCCCGCGGCCTGTTCGATGACGTGCGCAATCTCCGGCGCGTGATTGAGATTATCGACCTTGAAGCTGATCACAGAAAGCAGGTCGGGTTCGTCGAAGAGGTGCTGCGCGTCCGCGAGGCGCAGAAAGCCCATCTGCGCGTCATATTGATAGAAGCCGGAATGAAAGGTTCCGGCCAGCCTGAAACGCACGTACTTGGGGATCACGCCCATGGGCGTCATCTCGCCCTGGGGACTGATAATGAGCACCGAATCGCCGACGGACGCCCCGATGGTATCCGCCAGGTCACTGCCCAGAACGATCGGCGGCAGCTCCGCGCTTGCTGCCGAAGCGGGTTCCGTTTGCGGCTCCAGAGCCTGCACCGTGCCGGGCGTGGCCTTTGAGAGCAAATCGCTGACCGTGAGCTCATCGTTGGGCAGGATGCCCTCAATCATTGCGCCGCCATCGCGCGCGCCTCGAGCCACCAGCACCTGTTCGTACAAGCCAGGAGACGCCGCGACCACGTGGGGCACCTTGCGCAAGCGGGTGAGAAGCTCCCTCCAATTGGAGATTCCGCGGCCGTCCATCTGCATCAACTGCACGTGCGCACTGGAGCCGAGCAGCTTTTCCTGCAAATCGCGGCGCATTCCGTTGGTGATGGCCAGAGCGATGATCAGCGCCGCAACGCCCGCGGCAACCCCGATGATGGAGATAGCCGTGACCACGCCGACCACGGCCTGCCGCCGCTTGGCCTTCAGGTACCGCGCCGCCACATAAAACTCAAATCGCATGGCGCCTACTTCGCTTGCGCGGGAACGATTGTTTTGGCCACGCCCACATTGTCGAAACGATCGTAGGCGCGAACGGTGATCAAGTGCTCGCCCATCTTGGCCGCCTCCGTGTCCAGCGAAATGTGAAAGTCATAATGCTCGCGCTTTGAGTCGGAGATTTGGCCCGTCGGGTCGACATATTGCCAAGTCCCGGCATCGACGGAGTATTCGGCGCGCGCGATGGGCGAGGCAGCATCCTCCGCGTCAAAGCTGACGAGGAACGGCCTGCCGCAATTGAGGCCCGGACAAGTTTCCTGCTGCGCTTCAGCTTTCAAATTGCTGATGACCGGCGGCGTGGTGTCAATCACGAATCGATCGCTGACCTTTTCGCCCGCGAGCGCATCGCCCGGCGAGTGAGAGGGTGCATCGGATGCGACCACTTTGATGCGGTAGCCGCCGTCGGGAATCAGCGTAGCGTCGAAACTATAGGCCTGCTCCTTGATCTTCTTCTTCAGCGGCCACCACGCGGTGTCGCCGTCGCCGCGCAGGAAAAGAGAGTAGACCAGCGTGTCGCCATCGTCGTCGTGCGCTGCCCAGCGAACCGTGACGGCAGTGCGATCCTTCGCAGCCTGTAGAGGCTGGCTTGAGGACCCTGAGTCAAACGAAATCGTGGAACCCTGGCTCGAAGGCGGGAATGTGATGTTGACCGTTTGATTCTGGGAGTAGGTTGCCTGCGGATTGATGCGCGCGCCGGGAACCACCACCAGCTCGTCGACCACGGGCGCGGAGTTTACAGGCAGATAGTTGACACCAACGCTGCCCAGTACGCCGCCTGCGTGCAGCACGGCCTTCCACTGCAAAAAACGGCCCGGCGGCGAGGCTACTGCCCCATCCGTGAGCGGCTGCCAGTCGCTCCAGCCGCGCACTGGCTGCTCCACATTTCCGCTGCGCGTCAGAATGTCATAGCCTGATGAGCCGGGCTCGATCTCCACGCGGCCAAAACGGGCGAAAGCACCGGCATCGAGAACCTCGCTGGCGTACTCATGCGTTTCTGCCGCGCCCAGCTCAAAAACTTTACCGATGTTCCCCGTGCCGACGAACAAACTTTCCGGATTCGGTCCGGCGGCCACGCTCAGGCCCTGCTGCGCCTGCAGATGAGCGACGTCGGCATAACTGCCGTCATCCTGGATGCGATAAACTTGTCCCCGATTGCCGCTGAACGCCAGCAGGCCGCCGGGCCGCGCAGCAAGCCGATAGACGATGGAATCCTTGCTCGTCCAGAGCGAGCGCGGTGCCTGGCCTTCGCTCAGCGCGTAGATCTCGGTTCCTTCAGGCACCGACGCGCTGGCGTTAGCCGCTTGCACTGACTGCGGCTGAACGACGGTAATCGTGATCGAAGCCGTGCCCTGCACCGGCAGCGGAGGCAATGGGTTGCGGCTCTTGTCGCCCACGCACGCCGCGTAGATGGTTCCATTGGCGCCGATGGCGATGGAAGTAATCTCTCGTCGCGGCGCCTCGAACAGCACGTAGCCCTTGCCATTCGGATCGATGCGGTAGATCAGCCCCGACCCATCGGAGCCGGCGATGAGGTTCCCCTTCGTGTCCCAGGCCAGTGTGCGAATGTGCGCCTCGTCGCTCTTGAAGAACAGCTCAGGCGTCGCGCCAGTCTTGGCCGGATCGACGCGGTACACCGCTCCGGGATTGCCCGTCGCAATGTAGAGCCGTCCCGCGGAATCGAAGGTCAAATCCCAGACGTAGTGCGATTGCGCGCTTGGCGCCGGCGAACTCGTCTTCGAGTCGCTCGCCGCTGCATCCGGCTTGGCCGCGTCGAAGACAACCGTGGCATTGGATTCATCCTGCTTTGTGGTCGCGTCCGGGTTGAGCTTAAAGACCTTGCCGCCCGGCACCGTGGCGACATAGAGCGCGCCATCGGGCCCGAACCGCAGCGCTTGGATGCTGAGATCCCTGTTTTCGAAGAGCGTGAACGGCTTTTCTCCGGGCTTCTCGCCGAGGCGCAGCACGGTTGCAGGTGATCCGGTGCCGGCGTAGACGTGACCGATCTTGTCGGTCGCCAGCGACCACACGAAGGTCGATGGCGTCGTCAGCAGCTCGGTCAGTCCAGATCCCTGGCGAAGGTGACCATCGCTCTCGATCGAGACGCCTTCAGGTGTGCCCTTTTCAAACTCCTCCATCTGCGATTGCTGCCACAGGTGCGTGCTCTGCGCCGCCGCGCGAGCGCCGGTTGAGGCCGCCCCGGCAGCAAAAATGGCCAGGAGTGCGATGAAAGTTGGTGCCGACGGGGAGCGGTGAAAGACGCGGGAAGATCGAGACATTCTGCCGTTGAGTCTACTAGACTTTGCCGTCTCGAATCGACGGAGCGGGGAGTCCGGGGCGAAGGTGTTGGAGCGCCCGCCGGGCTGCCGCCAACCTTGTGGAAAAGCGGGGATGGCCGTAGCCCGCCTTCTTGAATGACCACCTCGCCGGTGGCGCGCCGGCCAGCAATTGTTGGCCCAAATTGCCCGATTTAGGCTCCTTATGGTGAGCTTGCCCCCATATTTGATATAATGAATCATAACTTCTGTTTAATGAATAAGACTTTTGCACAAGCCGCACCCTCCACCCATCTTTCTCCTTTCGGGTGTTGCCAGTCGTATTTTCAGAGGACTAGTATTCGCGTTAGTTTGGGGTGTCCGCAACCACGGACCGGTATCTCCTCCACTATGCATGCAGTTGTTCCCAAGTTCACAGAGCTTCATCAACCAGCGGCGCCTGACGGTAGTGGCGTGCGCGGACGGAGTGTCTCGTCATGGCATGGTATGCCTACTGCATCGGTGAAAAACAAGCATTTCCAGCTTTAGCCCGACATCGCAAACCAGTCGCGATGGATTCGGTTTTTGGAGTCAGTGGCAATCAGGTTTTCCTTTATCCCGCAAGCGATTTAGCGATCATCGTGAGCGAGCATAACCCCCAGGAGAGCTTTAACCAGCGGTCAGGTGTCGACCACGCGCGCGTGATCTCCGACTGCTTTCAGCACTCCACCGTCCTTCCCTTCCGCTTCGGCACCGTCTTCAATGACGATGAGTCGCTGCGCAAGTCCATTCGCAGCAATCAGCGCCAGTTTCTTGGCAACATTGACAAGCTGCGCGGCAAGACGGAAATGCACCTCAAGATCTTCGTCGACGATTGTTGCGGGCGGGAGATTGAAAGACGCTTCGGCGGCGAGGGAGCGGGCCGCGAGTATTTGACTAACCTGCGGGAGAACGCCTCCCGGGCGCGCGAGCGCCAGACGCGTGCTCGCGCGGTCAGCTTCCAGATGCACAGGCTGTTCATTCCCCTCGACGAGGAAGTGAGCTGCCGCCTCATGGATAACGGCAAGATGATGCTCGACATTGCCCATCTCATCGACCGCAAGTGCGTGGAGCGGTACCAGAACAAGTTCGCCACCACCAACGCCCTGATGCGCGAGTGCCAGATGCAGCTTTCCGGTCCGTGGCCGCCCTACCATTTCGTGCACCGCCTCACGCGCACCCCGCATGCGCCGTCTCAGCAGGCCCCGGCCCCGGTCACGGCGCCCGTGGTCCCCATGATGGAACCTGCGCCGGCTCTCGCGTAACAGTATCTAAATTCGTTGAACGGTTTACAGAAAAAGCTCCGGCTTCGGCTGGAGCTTTTTTGTTCTGCCGGCCTTCGCATATCGGTTCGCCGGTGAAATGCCCTAATCTAGAAGCATGAGCGAGCAGCCGACCGACCGGATGAAGCGTCCTGACGCGATGAAAACCTCCGCCTTCGATCTCCTGGTCGTAGGCGCGGGACCCACGGGTCTGGCTACCGCCATTGAGGCGCAAAAGGCGGGCTTCAGCGTGGTCTTGGTGGATAAAGGCTGCGTCTGCAACTCCCTCTTTCACTACCCGGCGCACATGACCTTCTTCACCACCTCGGAACTGCTGGAAATTGGAGGGATTCCCTTCCCCAGCCCCAACGCAAAACCCACGCGCAACGAAGCGCTTGAGTACTACCGCCAGGTCGCCGCCTACTACAAGCTCGACGTTCGCCAATACCATCGCGTGGAGAGCGTGACCGGCAGCGATGGAGCCTTTGTTGTGCACACCACCGACCGTTTCGGCCGGACCGGCGAGTTGCAAGCACCCAAACTCGCCATCGCCATTGGCTATTACGATCTCCCCAACTGGATGGGCATCCCCGGCGAGACGTTAAGCAAGGTTCACCACTACTACCACGATCCGCACCCGTTTTACGACATGGACGTCGCGGTGATTGGCGGCAAGAATTCGGCAGCCATTGCCGCGCTGGAGCTTTGGCGGCACGGAGCAAGAGTCACGCTCATTCATCGCGGACCCGGAATCCACGCGCACGTAAAATACTGGATCAAGCCCGACATCGAGAACCGCATCAAGAACGGCGAGATCAAGGCGTTCTTTTCGTCGCAGGTCACCGAGATCGCGCCCGACACCCTCCAGGTAAAGACTCCCGCCGGTGTCGAGACGCTGCCCAATGATTTTGTCTTTGCCTTGACCGGATACCATCCCGATTTTTCATTTCTTGAGCGCCTCGGCATTCACTTTGAAGGCGCGGACCGGTGCCCAAAGTGCAATCCGGAGACGCTCGAAAGCAACGTACCGGGCATTTATCTGGCCGGTGTGATCGTTGCCGGCTCGCGCACCAACGAAATTTTTATTGAGAATGGCCGTTTTCATGGAAAACAGATCGCGGAGTCGCTCGTTTTGAAAGAGCGGTTGCGGGATGGAGCGCACGATCCGGTTCCCGCAGCCAATTCCATAGGCTAGTTTACTGATCGTCTTTGGGAGCGGATCCATGCAAATGCGGTGGTGGCCTCGATCCATTCGCTGGCAGATGCTGGCTGGCCTGCTGTTGCTTGAGATGCTCTCCATCGGCCTGTTCGCCGGGCTCCTCACTCGGCAGCAGATCCGCCGCACCAATCAACGCGCGCAGTATTGGCTGGAGTATGAGTCGACCGCCCTCGCCAATGAGTCGGCTGAGGCGCTCGAGCAACAGAGGCCGAGTTGGGTGGATCTGGCGGTGCGTACGATCGTCGACGCACCCATTGTCCAGTCCGCCAAAATCGTCAGCCCCTCAGGCGACGTGCTTTTTTTCAAAAGCGTAAAGCAGGAGCCTGGCAATCTCAGCGCGGTCGAGCGCGCGCAGATTCCTTTAGCCCGGCGCGATCAGTCGACAATCTTCAGAACCGGCAATGGCGGATGGGAAGCGATCCGGCCGGTTTACACGGGTAGCAATCTCCGCGGTTATGCGCTGGTAACGTTCGACCGAAGCGCGGCGCGCCAGCAGTTGGGCTCGCTTTTAGACGACACTGCCATCTTCGGCAGCATCTGGGTCGTGGCCTCAGCGCTGCTGGTGCTGCTGATGGGGCGCACCATTACGCAGCCTTTGGCGCTGCTGCATCACGGCACCACTGCCCTCATGACGTCTCCCGAAGACGGCAGCCGTTTTCCTCTCCCCGTGCGCGTCCAAAACGAGATTGGCGATTTGATCGAAACATTCAACCGCATGGTTGCCTCACTCGCCGAGCAGCGGGCGGGATTGAATGACACGCTTTCGTTGCTGGACTCCATGCTGGCCAACGCGCCGATCGGGTTGGCATTTGTGGACCACAATGGCCGCGTTGTGCGCGTCAACCAGATCTTCGCGGACCTGACGGGAGTGGCCCTCAGTCGGCATCTCGGCCGCACTCTGACCGACTTGCTGCCCAAGGCCGTAGCCACGGAGATCGAGGGCGCGGTGCAGCGCGTTTTTTCCAGTGAAGAACCGGTGCGCAATCTGGAGCTGAATGGCGAAGGCGGCAAACTCCGCCGGCCGTGGACCTGGCTGATCAGCGCTTACCCGGTGCTCACCATGCCGGGTCAGGTGCGGTGGGTGGGCATCATCGCACTCGACGCCAGCGATCGCAAGCGCAGTGAAGAGGCTCTGCGGCGAAGTGAAAAGCTCGCGGTAACCGGGCGTCTGGCCGCCTCCATTGCGCATGAGATCAACAACCCCCTCGAAGCCATCACCAACCTGCTCTTCCTGCTCCGCAATTCCAATGACCTTCCTGACACGGCGCGGCATTACGTGACCATGGCCGACAACGAGGTGCGCCGGATCTCCGAAATCACGCAGCAGACCCTGCGCTTCTACCGCCAGCCCACACAGCCTGGCCGCGTCCCTGCGGAAGAGCTGCTGGACTCGGTGCTCAATCTCTATCAAAGCCGCATCCACGCGATCGATCTTGACGTGGAGCGCGATTACCAGCCCGGGCTGACCCTCTTCTGCTTTGCCGGCGAGATCCGCCAGGTCTTCGCCAATCTGGTGGGCAACGCCATCGATGCCACTGGCCCTGGCGGCCGCCTCGTGCTGCGGACGCGGCGCTCGCGCGACTGGAGAAATCCCGCGCAAACCGGAGTCCGCTTTACCGTCGCCGACTCCGGCGCCGGCATGGAGCTGGAGGTGCGGAATCACATCTTCGAAGCCTTCTTCACCACAAAGGAAGCGACCGGAACCGGTTTGGGGCTGTGGGTCAGCCAGGAGATCGTCCTCAAGCACCATGGATTGATACGCGTGCGCAGCCGCAGCGCAGCGCCCTCGGGTGCGCCGGGACTGCATAGCTCAGGAACGGTCTTCGAGATATTTCTTCCCGACGATCCGCCGTTCCCGGCGGCATCTGGAGCTTCAGCCGGCGATGGCGTCGCAGCCGTCGTCTCGGCATCGCGCCCCGCCCATCGCATCAAGGCTTGAAAATCCAACCGATCCGTAGCCGCTAAAAATCTTTTCCGCCCTCTTGACAACGGACCTCTTCTATGTGTTACGTTGAGTAACACTATGGTACGTAACACACAGCCCGACCACGACCCCAGCGAATTGGGAGAGCTCGAACGCAGCATCCTGCTTATCATTTGGCGCAAAGGGACGCTGACCGCGGAACAAGTACGCGAGGAACTCGGCCGCCCGCTCAAGGACTCGACTATTCGCACCGTCTTGCGGCGACTTGAGGAGAAGGGCTACCTCACGCACACGGTCGAAGACCGCACCTTTCTCTATCGCCCCGCGGAGTCGCGGCAGCGCGTAGCCGGGCGCGCCGTCAAACGCATTGTCGACTGGTTCTGCGCGGGGTCCGTAGAGGCTCTACTCGTTGGCATGGTCGACTCCAAGGTCCTGGACCGCAAGGAACTCCAGCGTCTGGCCGAACGCATCGCCACCGCCAAAGAGAGCGGCAGCGACACCAAGGGCGCTCGCAAAAAGGAGGAAAAATCGTGATTCGATTCGCGCTGCCTGTCTTGTTTGAAGCCGCTCTGCGCGCCCTTTTGGCCGCATGCATCCTCGGCGTCAGTCTGCGCCTCATCCGAGTAACCAATGTCCGCGCGCAAAAGGCGGCCTGGAGCCTGATGTTGCTGGCCGGCATCGCCATGCCGCTGCTCATGCTCTCGCACTGGCTTCCCGCCTGGGCCGAAGTTCGGCTGCCCACGCCCTCGTGGTCCCAACTGATTTCTCCACCGCAATCGCCCGCGAACGCCACGCGCCCCGCGCCGCTTCCGCTCCAAACATCCGCAACTGCGCCGGAGCCTACCCTCGCACCGGCTCTATCGCATGTTTCACACGAGGCCTCTAGCGGGGACTTCGAAACCTTGCCCGACGCCGCAACCATGAGCCAGCCCCTTTCGATCCCGTCGCCCGCCACGGCCCCGACGATGCCTGCGCCTCAGAAGACCATTCGTCTTGATCCGCTCACAATCGCCTGGCTCGTTTACCTCGCCGTCGGCGCTGCACTCGTGCTTCGTTGGCTCATTGGCCTTGCTTCGTCCCTCCGACTGTGGTTCGAGGCCACGCCCATCGAAACTCTCCGTAACGTGGAATCATCCGTCGCCACTCGCGCGAGCCATCGTATCTTCTCTCCCGTGAACATCGGCTCCGGCATCGTCTTCCCGGCCGATTACCGGGAATGGCCGACGGAAAAACTGCGCGCTGTTCTAGCTCACGAAGGCTCGCATGTCCGTCAGCGCGATTTCTATTTGCAATTGCTTGCCGGGTTATACGCCGCGCTCACGTGGTTTAGCCCGCTGGGGTGGTGGCTCAAACGCAAGCTCTCCGAACTGAGCGAGGCCATCAGCGACCGCGCCGGCCTTGAAGAATCCCGCAGCCGCTCCGCATACGCCCAGCTCCTACTCGAATTCGCGGCGCTGCCGCGCCCAACTCTCACAGGAGTCGCCATGGCCCGCTCAAACAATCTCTCGCATCGCATCGACCGCCTGCTCAATGAATCCAGCTTCAGGCAGGCTTTCAGCGGCAGCCGCCGCGCGTTCGTTGCCGCTCTCATCCTTCCCGCTGTACTCGTCGCGGCCACCACGCTGTTTCGCGTGCAGGCTGCCGCCGCGCCAGGCCATCCCAGCTCGTCCGAAGTGGCCAGCCTCTCCAAAGACCAATTGCCGTCTTACTCAGCCGTGACGGGCGAACCCAGCCCCGCGCCGGCACAAGCGGCCGATTCAAGTCCCGCGCAAACGCCGCAGCCTCCAGCGGCGCCGGAAGCAGCGCCCACGCCCGCAGCGCCGAGCCCAAGCCCGGAGCCCGAGCCGGCGCCGGTTCCACCCATGCCACCTGCCGGCTCTCAGGATGTTCCAGCGATCCCGCCCATTCCGCCCGTCAGTGTTGAGGTTCAGGTTCCCCCGATGCCGCCGCTCATGCCCTTCATGCAAGGGTTCGAAGGCCACGCAACCTGCTTTGCCGACGGCGACGCCTACGCAATTGTCGGCGATCCTGGAACGAAAACGCGATTCTGCGGCAACACCGGCGGTGAAATGGAAGCCGAAGTGGAGAAGGCGCGCGCCAGCGCCCACGGACACTTCCTGCTCTTTCGCCACGATGGCAAGTACTACATCGTCGACGATCCCGCAACCATGCTCGTGATTGACGCCATGGACAAGAACCTGCACGATCAAAGGGAGCAGATGCGCGCACTCGGTGAACAGTTCCGTGATGCCGGCAGGCAGGCGCGCGACGAAGCACGCGACGAAGCACGCGACGAAGCGCGCAAAGCCGCCGCCGACATTCCCGCACCCGACTTGTCCAAGGAGATGGCCGATTTGAACGCGGCGGTGGCCGGCTTGACGGCCAAGCAAGGCGCCACGGTCTCGCGGGAAGAGCTGGCGCGGATCCAGCGTGAGATTTCGGCAATTCAACGCCGCGTCATCGACGCCGAAGTCAAAGCCGAAGTGAACATCGATATGAAGAACTTCAACGCTGACTTTAACGCCAAGTTCAAGGCCGACGAGGACAAGTTCAGGGAGCAGATGAGCCAGCTCGGCTCTCAATTAGGTCAGACCGTGCAGACCAATCAGCAGAAGATCGGCTCCATCATTGACGACAGCTTGAAAAACGGCAAGGCCAAGCCCGTCAACTAGAACCTATTTCAACAATTATCTTTGTAACAAGGGTACGGCCGGGGCACCCACCCAATGGGTGGGTCGCGGGCCGAAAAGGCAGTAAAAATATGGGGTTTTAACCCCTGAGGGATCGCGGCCGGATTCCACAGACCCATTCTTGGAACATGCTCTAAGCGGTTCGTCAGAATAGATTCAGGCCACGCAGCGAGTGAGTCCGGAGCGGATCGAGGTCATTGAATGTGCGCCTGACCGGGTGCGCCATGCAGTGGCTCTGCTGCCGGATCGGCCCGCCGAGGTACGAGCGCGTCACATGCAACCGGTTCATGATGATGTACCGGGTGCGAAGGCCGTTGATTGTGGCCGGGAGCGTGGCGGGAACCTGCGTACGGTCGACGTAGATCACCAGCGCAGCTTCTTGCGGATTGTCGAAGCTCTGCCCAACGCCGATTCCAAAGAAGGCCGGGTTTTGCTTCATTACGCTCCGTTCGATCTGCCGTTTGGCATCGATCGCCTCGCTGAGGACCGCCGAGGTCAGCGGCGGAAGCGCACTCGTCTCCGCCGCGGCCTTGGGAACGGCCCCCGCCGCAAAAGCCTGCGGGGTGGTCGGAATCACTTCCGTGCGGACGCCATTCACCATCTGCGGCGCGGTCACGTTCATGCCCTGATCGACATAGAAAATCACGGCTGCTTCGCCTGCGTGGTCGCTGCTCTTGCCTGTGGCTACGCCCAGAATCCCCGCGGAAGGATTCACCAGCATGCGCGCCTTCGCCAGCGCCTGTTGGGCAAGCTGGCTCTGCGCATCGGAGAGCACCGTTCCCTGCGCGGCAGTTGCCGTGGCGTTGCCGTAGTTCAGGCAGCTCACCGGATGGTCCGTGGTGCCGACAAATGTGTAGGAGGTCCCCTCTTGCGTGCCCAGCTCTGCCAGTACCGTGGGCGCGGGATTGGCAATGCCCTCGCTCACGCCGGTGTTCGTCTCGCCGCCTGCAAAGAACAATCCAACGGGCTCGGCATCGCTCACATCGACGATCAGCGATCCGGAATCGCCTGCGTCGCTGAACTGATTGCCTTCAATCGCGATCTGGTTGGTATAGGTCTTGGTCAGGTAGGGCTCAGTTTCCTCGCAATTCCTGTAGTAGCCGACTTCCACTTCAAGATTGACCGCAGAAATGCTGGCGCACGTCAGTCCGGTGGTCCGCCCGCTCTTGGCCACGGCCATGCCAATCGAACCGTTCTCGCCCTTGCCGCTCGTCGAAGAGATGCCCGGAGGCGCGGCGGACAGCACACCGCCTGCGCCAGGCGTGCCCAGTTCCATAATCGCGCCCGTCGAGCTCACCGCTCCCGAGTTCACTTGCGCGATCGCCGCATCCGCATTGGTCGTGCTTGAGCTCAGCGGCAGCCATGCGGTCAGAACGCCCACAGGCGTCGTCCCGGAGCCGTCTCCATTCGGGGTGCAATTATTGTCAATCAGCCCCGGCTGCACAATCATTTCGCCGGTGCTGGCCTGGTCGCTGCGCGCCAGCACATGGTTGCAGCTCAGCAGGTACTGCGTGCCGCTGCTGTTCTGGATCAGCGCTCCGAGCGTGCCGCCGCAGCAGTCGGTGATAAACGTCTGCCCGTTTTGAACCTGAGTGTCGTAGTCGTTGTTATTGCCGCCGGAGCTGCCCAGCAGGATCGGCGTCGCCAGTTGCACCTGGTGCGTCGCAGGATTGCTCGAGATTCCCGCCGTGTTCAACAACACTTGAGACGCGGTCTTTGAAGACGACGTGCCCACGGTGCCTACCACAAAGGTTGCAGCCGTGGCCGAAATCGTTCCCGGCGCCGTGTACGTAACCGAGCAATGCGTAAACTCACTCGAACTGCGCGAACAGCTCGTTGAACCGAGCGAACCCAGCCCACCGCTCGATCCCGTCGCCGAGTTTGAAACGGCGTAGTTAATCCCTGTGGTGCCCCCGGATTCGGCAATGTAGCCCGTGATGGTCACGGTTCCGTTGACGCCCAGGGCCACATTCTCGGGCGAAAGCGGCTCAAGGAATCCCGGAGTGACGGTGATGGTTGCGGTTCCTGAACCAGAGCCGGTTGTTGAGGTGGCCGTTACGGTGACGTTCACGCTGTCTTTGAAAAGGTAAGGAGGCGGCGTGTACTGGCCGTTACTTGTGATTGTTCCGGGGCCCTCGACCGTATCTCCGCCGCTGACTGCCCAGGTTACTGAAGCCGCGCCACCGCCGCTCAGCGTCGCGTTGATCTGCTCAATGGCCTGGCCTGAATTGTTGGTGGCGTTGCAGCCGGTGCAGTTGGTGTCGATGGTCACCGAGCCGGGAGAGACCGCGATGCCGTTATTTGAGGAACCCGATGCCGATCCGCCGCAGCCGGCCAGCAGAACGAAGACTGGAACGGCGCCCGCTGCCAGCATTCGTCCGGGCCTGCCCCCAAACCAACTGGACCAGCGCCCCAGCAACCTCGATCCATGCCGCCGCAAATGCCTTTCGGCGCGCCTGCGCAGAGAAGGCAAGCCTGGCCTTTGCGGTTCGGTCGTCACTGCCGTTCCCTTGCTCAATCTACCCGGCGCCTTTCTGGCTAACGTCGTTACTCAAAGCTGCTTAGACGTGCCAAATGCCTCCGCCGTAAGCGCCGGAGCCTACGGGCGACCCCAAAGACACATCTTCCCCCATGCAATTCTAGACCCTTGCTGCGAAAGAAGAGTTGTCTCCCGATATTCGCACAATTGAAAAATCCAGTGCCCTTCGCGCGCCTGCGGTCAGAGCACGAAAGTACTGTGTGGCAGAATTGGCCCGGTTTCGGCCCCGCATTCCATGATTCCGTTGTGTCGATAACGATGGTTGATGAGATCGGCTTTAGAATCCAGATAGGAGCCATCATGCAATACGTCAATCTCGGCCGTACCGGACTAAAAGTTTCCCGCATTTGTCTTGGCTGCATGACTTACGGCAGCCCCGCACAGGGCAAACCGATGCCGGGACGTCATGCGTGGACGCTGAACGAGGCCGACAGCCAGCCATTTCTGCGCCAGGCGCTCGATCTCGGCATCAACTTCTTCGATACCGCCAATGTTTATTCAAGCGGCGAAAGCGAAGCGGTGCTGGGGCGCTTCCTCAAGGCCAACACCCGCCGCGAAGCTGTCGTGATCGCCACCAAGTTGCAGAGCCTGATGCGCGACGAGCCCAACGGCAAGGGCCTTTCGCGGAAAGAGATCTTTTTTGAAATCGACCAGAGCCTCAAGCGCCTCGAAACCGACTACGTGGACCTCTACCAGATTCATCGCTGGGATTACGAGACGCCCATCGAGGAGACGCTCGAGGCTTTGCACGACCTTGTCAAAGCGGGGAAGGTGCGCTACATCGGCGCTTCGTCGATGTTTGCCTGGCAGTTCGCCAAGGCGCTCTATCTCGCCGACCTGCACGGATGGACGCGCTTTGTCTCCATGCAGAACCATTACAACCTGCTCTATCGCGAAGAGGAGCGCGAGATGATCGGCCTCTGCAAGGCGGAGGGCATCGGCGTCATTCCCTGGAGCCCTCTGGCGCGGGGACGCCTGGCGCGTGCCTGGAAAGCGGAGGAGACACTGCGCTCCGAGACCGACCAATTCGGCAAGTTCCTTTACTCGAGAACTGAGGACGCCGACCACAAGGTCGTCGACCGCCTGGGCGAAATCGCCGCGAAGCGCGGGATTTCGCACGCGCAGGTCGCCCTCGCATGGCTGCTGGCCAAGCCGGCTGTCACGGCGCCCATCGTCGGCGCAACCAAGCCGAATCATCTCGAAGATGCCGTCGCCGCGCTCTCCGTAAAGCTCACGCCGGAGGAGATCACGACCCTCGAAGAGCCCTACATCCCTCATCCGGTGCTGGGCTTCAATTGAGGTGAATCGCACAGCCCGCGCTGCCACCGGATTGTTGCGTGCCGTCCGCGCCATTTAGCATCCTCATTGTGCCCAACCTCGGCGATCAAGTGCAGTATGTGCGCGGCGTCGGTCCGACCGTCGCCAAGATGCTCGCCGAAAAAGGCATCTTGACCGCCGAGGACCTGCTCTACCACCTTCCCTTCCGCTATGAGGACCGCCAGAATCCCGTCAGCCTTGACGAATTGAAGCCCGGCGAAGTGGCCAGCGTGATCGGCGAGGTGCGCGGCTCGGCTCTCTTGCCCACGCGCCGCATGCCGCTCTTCGAGCTCACCGTCGGCCAGGGACGCCACGCGCTCAAGTGCGTCTGGTTCAACTCGCCGTATCTCCAGGGCAAATTCCTGGCCGGACAAACGGTCGCCGTCTACGGCAGGGTCGAGCCTTCGCGCTCCACCACCAACTTCAAAATGATCCAGCCGCAATTCGAGATTCTGCCTGACGCAACCGCCGACGCCGAGACGCAGATGCTCGAAGTGGGCCGCATCACTCCTGTCTACGAGTCGCTTGGCGGCAGCCGTCTGGCCTCTCGATGGCAGCGCCGCGTAATCTTCAACTTGCTCGAAAGCATGCGCGGCGCGGTGCCGGAGTGCCTGCCGCAATCGATGCTGCAACGGCTCGACTTTCCCGATCGCGAAACGGCGCTGCGCGAAGTTCACTTTCCGCCGGAAGGCACATCGTTCTCGCAATTGCAAAGTTTCTCCACGCCCGCCCATCGGCGTCTCATCTTCGAAGAGTTTTTCTTCCTCGAGCTCGGCCTTGAGCTCAAGCGCCGGCGCATGAAAGAGCGCGTCGGCATCGCATTCGCCACCAACGACAAGGTGCGCGAGGCCATCCGCGAAGTGCTGCCTTTTCATCCCACCTCGGCGCAAAAGCGCGCGCTGGGCGAAATCGTCGCCGACATGCGCGCGTCTCATCCCATGCGGCGTTTGCTGCAGGGCGACGTCGGCTCCGGCAAGACGATCGTCGCGTTTCAGGCCATGCTTGTCGCCATGGAAAACGGCTACCAGGCGGCACTGATGGCGCCCACCGAGATTCTGGCCACGCAGCACTATCTGGCGGCGCGCAAACTGCTGGAACGCTCCAGCCGCAAGCCGCGCATCGTGCTCCTCACCGGCTCGCTCGACGAGGATCGCAAGCGGACCAACCGCGGCCTCATCAATCGCGGCGACGCCAACCTGATCATCGGAACGCACGCGCTGATCGAGGAAAAGGTGGAGTTCGACCGGCTGGGCTTGGTCGTGGTCGATGAGCAGCACCGCTTCGGCGTGGTGCAGCGCTTCAAGCTGATGAAGAAGCCCAACCAGCCCGAGCCTGACGTGCTGGTGATGACGGCCACTCCCATTCCGCGCACGCTTGCGCTCTCGCTCTACGGCGACCTGGACCTGAGCACGCTTGACGAGCTGCCGCCGGGACGCATGCCCATTGTCACGCGGCGTGTGCCCGGCGAGCGCGCCGACGAGGTATGGGACTTTGTGCGCAAGCAGGTGGCGCAGGGCAGGCAGGCTTACATCGTCTACCCGGTCATCGAGGGATCGAAGGACGACCAGCCGGAGTTGGATTTCCCGCGCGACGAAGGTCAGGCCGAAAAGGCTGACTCGCCGCCGACTCAGCACAAAACGAGTCCAAAAGCCAAAACAGCGGAGCTGTTTCCGAATTCGGCCCGGGAAGCGGCCCCGAATGCAAAATCGGGGCTCAAATCCGCTGTCGAGATGCATGAGAAGCTCCGCAAAGGTCCGTTCGCCGGGTTACGGATTGGCCTGGTCCACGGCCGTCTCGACGCCGAAGAAAAAGAAATCATCATGCGCCGCTTTCAGCGCGGCGAGATCGATGTGCTCGTATCAACCACGGTCATTGAGGTCGGTGTCGACGTAGCCAACGCCACCGTTATGGTTGTCGAGCACGCGGAGCGCTTTGGCCTGGCGCAGTTGCACCAGTTGCGAGGCCGCGTGGGCCGCGGCGCGGCAAAAAGCTACTGCATCCTTGTTACCGGCGATCGCGTTTCCGACCTGGGCGAGGAGCGCATGAACGCGATGGTCGAAAGTCAGGATGGCTTCGAGCTGGCCGAGCTCGATCTTAGGCAGCGCGGCCCGGGCGAATTTTGTGGTACACGGCAGGCGGGCTTGCCTGACTTCCGCGTGGCAAATCTCGTGCGCGACCGGCAATTGCTGGAGCTGGCCAAGCGCGAGGCCGCGCGCTTTGTCGAAGGCCCCGAACCTGCTGTGACGGCAGCAGAGCGCGCCGCCGTGCGCTCGCAACTCAAGCAATCCTGGCAACGAAAGTATGGGCTGGTAGAAGCGGGCTGAAGGCCGGCTTCAGGGTCGATCGATTTCCCGTCGCAGTGTTCGCGTCGCTGTGCTGCCGGCCGCAAATTTCAATCCATCTTACGCTGGCCCCGCCGGCTGCACGATCTCGCCGATCTCCGGGGGAAAAGTCTGAACCTCCAGATCCACACTGGCGACCTCCGCCCCGCAATCGCGAGTCTGGCTGCGCGTGCACTGGCAAAGCTCGGTCAAGCGTACGTGACCGGTCTGGCTCAGTTCCAGTCCCGCGGCGATCAGAATCGTGTAGATGTCGACGCAGGCTTGCCGCTCGAACTCGAACAGCATGTTCACCCTGCCACTATCGTTCGCGCCCCGGCTCAGCACCCATCCGCCGCAACCGAGGATGGCGCCGGTTAGCGCCTGCACTAGGCGCGACGGATCCTCGGTGGAGACGGCCTTCATCTGCATCGCCCACGGGATGCTCAGCGCCTGCCGCCTACTCGCTTCCTGCATCTTCAGCTTCACGTGCTGTTTATCGGAGGCAGGCTTTCGTGGATCAATGCTGTTGCGGAGTCGAACGGGCATGACCGCCTTTGACACATCCCGGCCCGCCAGATTTGTGGAAAAGTATCCCGCGGTCATTGGGACCCGCTTTGAATTCCCCGCGTCGGTTTCCTTCGCCGGCCTCTCTCCTGCCCCTTTCGGCGGGAATGTTGTAGCTTGATAAACAAGATGATCGCTGGTTCCGGAATCGACGTGATCGAAATTGCGCGCATTCAGCACGTCATGGATCGTTTCGGTGGGCGCTTTCTCGATCGCGTTTATCTCCAGCCGGAGCAGGCTTACTGCAGGCGCAAGCGCAACGCGGCCGAGAGCTTTGCCGCGCGCTTCGCCGCCAAGGAAGCGGCAGCCAAGGCGCTGGGCACCGGAATCAGCTTTGGGGTCAACTGGCTGGAGATTGAAGTGGTCCGCGAGCCGGGCGGAAAGCCCAGCCTGCTCTTTCATGGCCGCGCCGCGCAAATCGCCGGCCGGTTGGGCGTTGTCCGCGCCGCCCTGTCGCTCACGCATACCGCTCAGCTCGCCATGGCCAGCGTGGTGCTTGAGGACGACCAGTAAACCGGCCCCGGATAACCGGCCGCGGACCGGCTACGGGTTCGCCGCCTCTGGTATCCTCAAGGCGTTGATCCGCCGAGTTCCGCAAAGGGAGTAAAGTGCCAAGCCGCAAAGAGATTCAGTGGTCGCAACTGAAGGTGGGCGCGCTGGTTCTGGTCGCCCTTGCCCTGCTGATCGCCATCATCTTTCTCATGACCGCATCCTCGGGCGGCCTGTTCGCTCGCCGCATCGAGCTGCGTTGCTACTTTCCCAACGCTGGCGGGCTCAAAGATGGTGCTGTTGTCACCCTCGAAGGCGTCACCATCGGCAACGTTATCCGTATGCGTGTGGTCCCGCGGCGCAATCCCAATCCCGTCGAGGTGACCATGCAGGTCGGCGAGAAATACGAGTACGACCTGCACACGGACTCGCAGGCCTCCATCCAGGCCGCAGGCGTTCTGGGCGACAGTTTTGTCGATATCGATTCCACTCATGCCACGGGGCCGCGCGTGTCCAACGGTGATGAACTCCAGCAGTCGGGAGCGCCGACCATCCAATCGGTCATCAATACCAGCCAGGTCTCGATCCAGGAAATCAATGTCATGATGCACAAGATTGAGACCCTGCTCGACACGCTCAACAGCGGCCGAGGCACGATCGGCGAGTTCATCAACGATCCAAAGCTGGCCAAAAAGGTCGTCGACATCGCGACCGATCTCCAGACCATCACGGCTGCCATTGCCCAGAGCAAAGGCACTGTGGGCGAACTGATCAACGACAACTCGCTCTACACCAAGCTCAATTCGGCGGCGGACCATCTCAATTCCATCGCCACCGATCTCGATGCCGGCAAGGGCACCGCCGGCAAGCTCTTGAAGGACGAGACGCTCTACAACAATCTGAATTCCGCGGCCTCGAACATCAATCAGTTGACCGCGCAAATCAACTCCGGGAAAGGCTCGCTGGGCAAACTGGTCAAGGATCCGGAATTTGCAAAGAAACTGGACGATGCGGTCGGCAACCTCGACGACATCCTCAAGAGCGTCAATGAGGGCCAGGGCACGGCCGGCCAGTTGGTCAAAAACCGCGCGCTCTACGATCACCTGGATCAGACCGCAGACCAGGCGCGCCAGCTCATCAAGGGCATGCGCGAGGACCCGAAAAAGTATCTCGTGATTCAGTTGAAGCTGTTCTAGGAGCAGCTTGCGCGGCACGCTCCGGGTTTCGCCGCCACTTCGTTGGAACATTCTCTTTGTCCTTCGCGTATCCGTTTTTGGACGGAGGTCCCATGCATTCCAAAGCAATTCTCGCGGCAGGCGCTTGCCTGGTCGCGACTTCCCTGCTCGTTTTGCTTCGCCATGCCCCTGTTGCCAGCGCCGCCGCCGTGCAAGCACCCGCGTACGCGCCCAACGGCGACATGCTGCCGGTCGCCGATTATCGTGAGTGGATCTATCTGAGTTCCGGCATTGACATGAGCTACAGCCCTAACCCCGGCGGCATGACCATGTTCGACAATGTGTTTGTCAATCCGGGGCGTATCGCAGTTTTGTGGCCACAGGAACCTGGCCCGACAAGACCGTGATGGTGCTGGAATTGCGCGGGGCCGAAAGCAAAGGATCGATCAACCAGAGCGGACATTATCAAAGCACTGACGTGATGGGTATCGAGGTGCACGTCAAAGATGCCGCGCGTTTCCCTGGCAATTGGGCATTCTTCGCGTTCGATTCACCCGGGAAGAATGGGATCCTGATTCCCCAGGGAGCCTCCTGCTACTCGTGTCACGCCGCCCACGGCGCGGTCGACACCACGTTTGTGCAGTTTTACCCGACCTTGTTGCCCATTGCGCGGGATAAGAAGACGCTCAGCGATGCGTTCCTCAAGGAACAGGCCGCGCAGCCCGCGGGCAAATAGCTCACGCTGCTGCATTGCCCCTAAAGATTTTTGAGAACTCGACGAATGCCTTCACACGCACTACCTGGAAGAAGTCGTCGGCGACCAGAAAAAATAGCCCAGACGCGGCCACCACGAAATGCATGGCGCTGGCGCCCAACTCGTCGCTGAAGGGCAGGGGCGCCGCGGAAAAAACCATCGCCACCACCAGCAGCGCCAGCTTCACGATGCCGAGAACCAGGTTGATCTCAATGAGTTTGCTGGTGAAACCCCTACCTAGCCTCAAACTCTGACCAAGACTTGAAAGCACGGAGTGCCGGTCCAGCAGCAACAGAATGGGCGCGATCGTCAGCGCCCAGCTGGTGAGCGCGAAGGCTGTAAAAAATCCCAGCGAGAGAAAAATGGCCCAGATAAAATAGCCGACCAGATCGGGCTCCCCGGCTCCGGCAATGTGAGTGGCCGCCGCCCATTGCATGCAACCGAGCCAGCCCCACAACGTCAGCCCCAGCAAGGCCAACCACGCGCCTTGCAGCAGGATCATCGCAAAGGGCCGAAAGGGCGCGCGACGCTCCATCCGCATCAGCAGAAGATTGCGGCCCAGGCCCGAAACGATCATCCAGGCCAACGCCGCAGCCGGCAATAGCCAGCGCAACACCGCGGCCACGTGCGGCTCATAGAACGCTGCGACATTCGAGAGTTGCACAGCGGCGACCCATGGATTTTGTGTGTCGATGGAGGCTGCGCCAGAAGAATCGAGCGGATTGGCAGCAAGAATCTGCTGGCCCTGTTGCCAACAAAGAAAAAGAATTGGAATTCCGAACAGCCAACGCCATGCAATCTCAATGGCCACAAGCGACGGCCGCCGGACAACATCGCTCATGTGCTCCACCAGCAACTGCGTCCCGCGCACCGGAGCGTTGCCGTGAACAACTGCCACGGAAGCTGCCCTCACTTCACAACCAGGTTGACCGCTCTGCCCGGCACAACGATCACTTTGACGACGGTCTTGTTCGCAATGCGAGCCTTGACCTTCTCCTCAGCCAGCGCCGCAGCTTCCATTGTTTTGGCATCTGCACCTGCAGCCACGCGCACCACCGTGACCAACTTGCCGTTGATCTGTACCGGAATCTCGATCTCGTCTTCCTTTGCCAGCTCAGGATCGCTTTTGGGCCACGGCGCGCGAAGAATCGCACCCTCCTCGCCGAGTTGCTCCCACATCTCCGCAGCGAGAAACGGCGCGAATGGCGCCAGCAGCAGGACTAACGTGCGCAGCAGCTCACGCACGACCCCCGCCGGAATCTCGCCTGTCGCAAGTTGCGCGTCCGCGTCCTGAATCTCGTTGACCAGCTCCATGATTGCGGCCACGTCGGTATTGAAGTGCCAACGACCCTCAAAGTCCTGCGTGATCTTGGCGATCGTCTGATGCAGCTTGCGCCTAAGGGCGGCTCCGCTTGCTGCTTTGCCCCTGCTCTCATCCAAAACGCCAGAGCGCGGAACGCCGTATTTCGTCGCCAGACGCCAGACGCGGCCCAGAAACCGGCTCACTCCGGCGACACCGTCCTCCTGCCAGTCGAGATCGCGGTCGGGAGGCGCGGCAAAAAGAGAATACATGCGCGCAGAGTCGGCGCCGTAACGCGCCACCATCTCGTCGGGCGAAACCACATTCCCCTTCGACTTTGACATCTTCGCGCCGTCTTTGATCACCATGCCCTGCGTAAACAGCCGCTCGACCGGCTCGTCGTTCTTCACCAGCCCCAGGTCGCGCATCACCTTGGTCCAGAAGCGCGAGTAGATCAAATGAAGAATGGCGTGCTCCACGCCGCCGATGTACTGATCGATGGGGAACCAGTACTTCACGATCGCCGGATCGAACGGCGCCTTTGCGTTGTGCGCGTCCGTGTAGCGATAGAAGTACCAGCTCGAATCGACGAATGTGTCCATCGTGTCCGTCTCGCGTTTCGCCGGTCCGCCGCACTTGGGGCAAGTAGTGTTCACAAACTCCGGCACGCGCGCCAGCGGCGAGCCGCCCTGCTGCGTGATCTCGATCTTCTCCGGCAAAATCACCGGCAGTTGGTCGTCCGGCACCGGAACCAGTCCGTCGCGCTCGCAGTGGATCATGGGAATCGGCGTGCCCCAGTAGCGCTGCCGGCTCACTCCCCAATCCTTCAAGCGAAAGATGACCTTTGCTTCCCCAAACCCTTTTCGCCCAGCCACTTCCTGGAGCTTCCTCTGGGCTTGAACACAGCTTAGCCCGTCATAATCGCCGGAATTTACAAGCACGCCATCCTCAGACAAAAATGGCAGCGCATCGGAATTCTCGGTCTTCGTCAGCGGCTTGATGACCCGCCGAATTTCGATCTCGTATTTCGTCGCAAACTCAAAATCGCGCTCGTCGTGAGCAGGCACGCTCATAATGGCGCCCGTTCCATAGTCCATCAGGATGTAGTTCGCTACCCAGATGGGCACACGCTCGCCGTTATATGGATTCATGGCGAAGCGCCCCGTCGCCACGCCGTGCTTTTCGATCGCGCCCAGGTCGCCCGCTTCCCTGGCCTTCGTCTGTTCGTCGAGCAGCCCGGCAACCTTCGCCTTCAGGTGCGCATCTTCGGCCGTGAAAGCCTTAACCAGGGGATGCTCCGGCGCCAACTGCAAGCTCGTCGCGCCGAAAATAGTGTCCACTCTCGTCGTGAATACGCGAATCCGTGCCTGTTCCGACCCCTGACCCCTAACCCCTGATCCCTGGCTGATTTCTTCGAGGAAGAAATCAACTTCCGTCCCCTCGCTGCGCCCGATCCAGTTGCGCTGCATGGTGCGCACTTTTTCCGGCCACCCATCCAGCTTGTCCAGGTCGTCCAGCAATTCCTGCGCGTAGTCCGTGATGCGCAGGAACCACTGCACCAGGTCGCGCTGCTCTACTTTCGTGTCTTCGTGCCGCCAGCAGCAGCCGTCGATCACTTGCTCGTTGGCCAGCACCGTGGCGCACTCCGGGCACCAGTTCACCTTGCTCTTTTTGCGATAGGCCAGGCCCTTCTCGTACATGCGCAAAAAGAACCACTGGTTCCAGCGGTAGTATTCGGGCATGCACGTGGTCACTTCGGTGGCCCAATCGAATCCCATGCCCAGGCGCTCAAACTGCCGCTTCATGGCGGCGACGTTGGCCAGCGTCCACTCGCGCGGCGGTGTGTGATTTTTGAGCGCGGCATTCTCCGCCGGCAGCCCGAACGCGTCCCACCCCATGGGGTGCAGCACGTTGTAGCCGCGCATCCACATTTGCCGCGCCAGCGCATCGCCAATGGCGTAATTGCGCACGTGGCCCATGTGCAGTTGACCGCTGGGATACGGCAGCATTTCCAGCACGTAATATTTGGGCTTTTTGCTCGTGGCTGGCTCAGCCGCGTAGAGTGTGGGTTCCGCAGCCCAGCGCTCAAGCCACTTCTGCTCGATCGTTGCCGGATCGTAGCGCAGTTGCTCTTTCTCGTCCGCCATCACTTTTCAGTGTAAACGGGTGGACGGCGGCTACTGCGCAGGTGCAGCTTCCACATCGTCCGCACTTGGGCACCAATCCATTGCGACTTCCCTGTTTACAACCTCATACCCTGGCGGCAGTTGAAAGATCGACGGATCCGGTTTTGCCTGCCTGAATTGAACAAGTTCTTTCGTCATTTTGCCCTGCTGCGGATCGTCGCTCACTTCGCGCGCCAACAGGCCCCTTAATTCAGGAGCTACCGCCCTCCATATCTCGAACCTGCTCACCTGCGCCTGCATTCTTCTCTTTGGCCCTGCCCACGTTGTCGTCGTCGTGGTTCGACGCCCCCTTGCCTTAACGCCCTGAATGGTCTCCATTCCCAGATCCTCAACTGCGGTCTTCACTCTCGGAGCTTTCGCTTTCTTGCCGGGGCGCTCGATAACACCGATTGAAAAACTCACCCACCCGCATGAAGATTGAGAAGCTGCAGAAATGGGAATCGCCGAGACCATTGCTTCTTTCCCTGGAGATGTCCAGTTGATCCTCGTATGAGTAACGGGATCGACAACCGTAAAGCGCGTCTCCGGTCTTTGATCTCCCGGCGACGGAACAGTTGCCGTCGCGATCATTCGCCGGCCCTGAGAATCAACGGCTACGATCTCGCTGGTCTCATGCGTTACGGTGCTCCCATCGCCCAGCGTTCTCGTCTGCGTCGTTTTGAACTCCGCCATATACGGTAACCGTGCGTTACGCGCAGGATCGCCCATTTGAACCGCTACGTTCCGGTTCCTCAAATCCTGGCTCGCTACGGGTAGCACCAAACTTAGCGTTGTCGCACAGAACAGGAACCCCACAATCCTTCCGCGCATGACGTGCCTCTTACGTCGCAATTTGCGACGAACACAGTCTGATCTTATGTCTGGGATAACGCAAGCAGGGTTGCGTAGAGACAGCGCCAACTAACCCACCTTGAACTGGATGAATGCGCGAGGTCAGACTTACTTTTTCACCAGTCGCTTCAGCGCCCGCACATTTCGCTCCTCGTCGCCCTCTTCGTCCACCGGCGTCTCCGCAATAAACGCGCAATGCGCGAAACGCGCATCGTTCAGCAGGCGCCGGAACGGCTCGAGGCCCATCGTTCCCTCGCCGATGTGCTCATGCCTGTCGAGCTTCGATCCGCGTTCCGCCTTGGCGTCGTTGCAATGCCACACGCGCACCGCATCGAACCCAACTGTCGCGCCGGCCTGCTTCATCGTCTCTTGATAACCCTCGTCGCTCACCAAGTCGTAGCCGGCTACCCACGTATGGCACGTGTCCAGGCAAACGGCCACGGACGCGTGGCTCTTCAGCCGCTGAACCAGCTCCGCTACCTGCTCAAAGTTGCCGCCCAGCGAGAACTCCGCGCCCGCCGTGTTCTCAATCAAAATGTGAAAGCCAGTACCCTGCCACGGCTGCCCCTCGATCGCACGCTCAATCGAGTTCGCCGCCAGCTTCAATCCTTCATTGCGCGTCAATCCCTTCCACGAGCCCGGATGCAGCACCAGGTACTCTGCGCCCAGAGTCAGCGCCCGTTCAATCTCACCGCGAAAACCCGCCACGCTCTTCTCACGAATCTCGCTCGACTGGCTGCAAATGTTGATCAGGTAGCCGGTGTGGATCACCTGCGGCCCAACGTCGAGCTTCGCGCGTAACGTGCGCATCCGCTCGGCCTGCTCGGGGTCGACATTCGGCGCGCGCCACATGCGCGGGCTCGAGGAAAAGATCTGGAAGGTGTTTGCGCCAATCTCCCGCGCGCGCTCCACGGCATTTGACGCCCCGCCCGCCGTCCCCAAATGAACACCGACGCGTTTGACCATGGGGACAGTGTAGCGGCCTAGCGGCGGGGTTTTGGGTGTCCCGGGTCCCCCCGCCGAGGCGGACAAGGGACCAGGGCAGCTCGGTAGGCCGGGGTGATGTTTACTTTTCGATTGCCCCCCGGGGTGTTGGTTCTGGGGATCAAATCCTTTATTTTGAGCAGATTAAATTAGGCATTGAATCCAAGTATCTTCTTCTAAATGGCTTACAGGCATTTTCGGTGCGCCTCTCCGCGTTAAGTCGTTTGTTATGAAGAACCTGAGTTGGGGCATAAATCCAAATGCCATCTTCTAAAGGACTTATCGGAATTTTTCGCCTCACTTTCGTCTCCAGCGCGCGACCGCTTCTGACGCAGTGGTTTCAAGGTCCACGGCAAACGCGGCGGGATGAACCCGCCGCGTTTGGGAGCTTCTTCCGTGATTCTCGGTTCGAGTATGCGCCAAAAGGTCGAAATAACCGGCAAACTTGGGGGAGGAAATTCTGTGCGCGGATCAGCTTTAGGATTAGCCAGTTAGCGGTCAGGCGAGACCATGAGCAGGCCGGGCCGCGCTTGACAGCAGATCCGGTCCGCCCCCTCGGGTGGGGCGGTGGAAGGACGCACCCACCCCCAATGCCGCCCGCGCAAACGGGTCGGGGCCAGGACCACAGCATTTTGCTCAATCACCGGTTTACTCCGCGGGGCTGTTGGAGTAGTATGCGTGGCAAATCTCTCAGCTATCGATTCGGGGGACCTTTATGTGTCGCAAGGGCTTTCTGTCTTCAGGTATTGTTTTCTTAACTTCCTTTTTCTTAACGTCCTGCGGGGGCGGTTCGAATGGCGGAGGCTCTGGATCCGGGGGCGGTGGATCGCAGCCAATCAGCGTCTCCGTTACTGCAGCTGGGACGACTGTCGACGGGACCGACTCGACCTCACTTTCGGCGGCCGTCGCCAACGACAAGAATTCCGCAGGGGTGACTTGGGCTGTTGCCGGGGGTGGAACCCTCTCCAACAGTACAACGACTTCTGCGATTTATACGGCTCCGTCACCCTCAAATTCCACATTGAGCGTAGCGGTCACAGCGACTTCCGTTGCCGACGGGACTAAATCAAGTTCGGTCAGTCTCACCGTCCCCGCAGCGCCTTCGGTCTTAGTCTCGTCCCTCGACATTGGCGCCAAGGTGGGGAGTCCCTTCTCGACCCAGTTGCAGGGCAGCGGAGGTGTTCCGCCATACACGTGGAAGCTGGTGAGCGGCAACTTGCCTCCCTGCGTAAGCATGAGCGCAGCGGGATTGCTGACAACAACCTCGGGAACTCCACCCACTCAATCCTGCGTTGGAACGTACATCCCGGTAGTCACGATGACCGACTCGGGAACGCCGAACGCGCTCACAACGGCCCAAGCGACGATCGAGTTTTTTGTCACTCCTGCGGCTTACATCCAGTTCAGCGGAAACGTGCTTCAAAACGCGATGATGAATGAGCCCTATTCCGGCGGAAGCGCCGTAGCGGCAGGCGGCGCCGGCTCGCTCACATACAGCGTTTCGGCGGGCGCGCTGCCAGCGGGATTGGAATTGAATGCGACAACCGCGGCCATTGCGGGAACACCAACGGCTGCAGGAACGTTCAATTTCACAGTCACGGCGGCAGATGCCTATGGCGAATCCAATACGCAAAGTTACCAGATTGTCGTTAACAATCCCGCACTCTCTGACGACGGAAACCTGAAAGGAACCTACACGTGTATGGCGCAGACCTTTGACCAGGAAGGAGGTGGGCAAACCTGGGCCTTACCCTTCACCGTGGTTGCCGACGGGCAAGGAAACATCCTCAGCGGCATCTACGATCAGATTCCCGCAGGCACAACAGCGGTACCCACTGGCACGATTACGGGCGCTTACTCGATCGGAACCGACAACACCGGAAACCTGGCAGCTAACTACATTTCAAATGGCGCGGGAGGCGGACAGTATACCGGGAACTGGGCGATTGCGTTGAGCAACGCAGCATCTCCCGCGCAACAGTTCAGGATGGTTGACACCGACGCAGCCGTAGAGTCCCTTACGGCGATTTGGGGCAGCGCAAGTTGCTATTTAGACAATACGAGCGCTTTTACAGCGGACCTTCTAAACGACAGCTTTGTCTTCGACCTTCATGGTTTTCTGGCCATTGGCTATGTGCAGGCAACAACCGGGGCCGAGGCGGGCCGGTTCGACAGTTCCAGTGGAAGCATTGCGAATTTCCATATGGATACCGCGGCCGCGGGCACCGGCGCTATGACTTCGGCCACGATGACGGGGAGCTTCGGCACGCTGGACACGGCCAACGGAAGAGTACAAGCCACTCTGGGGCAAGGCAATTCTCAGGTAAATCTATTGTTCTATTTTATCGATGGAGAACGCGCCTTTGTGGTGAACAACTCGCCCCCGAATGGAGACTCTGACCTGTTTTTCGGCGAAGCCCGCGTACAGCAGCAGCAGACTTACACCGGGGCAAATGTCAGCGGCCCATTCGTACTCTCGATACAAGGCGCGAATATTTCGTTGGTCAAGGGAGCATACATTCCCTCCAGCTATTATTCCGAAGTGATGCAGGGAACGGCCGACGGAAAGGGGAACCTGTTATTCGGTCCAAATTATGACGATAGCGGTGGCATCTACTCGCCCGGAAGTTCAATTGGAAGCTCCGGCCTTTTCTTTGATCCCAGCAATTCCGGGCGCGCTCAATTCGTGCCCTGGAATGGAGCCCCCGGAACGGGCTCAGGGTATCTGTATTTCTTCGATAACAACGAGGCTTTTGAGATCAGCGCTACGAATGGCACACTGGAGACGGGTTTGCTTGAAGCACAGACGCAGAGTGTATTCACCGACGCGGCGCTTGCGGGCACTTATATGGTGGGTGAGTTGCCACAGGGGGAAGCCAACCCGAGTGGTTCACAAACCACTCCCAACAGCACGGTGGGCGAATGGACTTTGAACAATAGCGGGACCGTTGCAGGGGTTACGACAACCACAGGATATGGTGTGTTGAACGTAGGGCAATCGGCGAACCTCAATTACAGTTGGGACTCGAGCGCGCCAAACACCGGCGCATTTCTGGTTTCGGGTTCATTGGGCGCGGGCGACGCGAGTTGTGTCACGATCAGTCCGACCAAATTCGTTTGCACTCCGCAAACAGATTCGACAACATATTTGATGATCGGGCAACAGTAGCTGGAGATTCCACATTTCAACTGCGATCGGCAAAATGCGATCAAGGAAATAAGCTGATTCAGGGTCAGCGAGGAGTTCCGGTTTTCCTAGGCATATCTTCTCCTTTTCTTCGCTCTTGCCGTATAATCCTTAAATGGACTTCCAGCTCGTCACTAGCTACCAGCCCAAAGGCGATCAGCCGCGGGCCATCGACCAGCTTGTTGAGGGGCTCTGTGCGGGCGAGAAGCACCAGGTGCTGCTCGGCGTCACCGGCTCGGGCAAAACCTTCACCATGGCCAAGGTGATCGAGCAGTCCAATCGGCCCGCGCTCATCCTCGCGCACAACAAGACGCTGGCCGCGCAGCTTTACCACGAGTTCAAGCAGTTCTTCCCGTCCAACGCGGTCGAGTACTTCGTGAGCTACTACGACTACTACCAGCCGGAGGCATACATTCCCGCCGGCGACCTTTACATCGAAAAAGAAGCCACCATCAACGAGGAGCTCGACAAGCTCCGGCTCTCGGCCACGCGCTCGCTCTTCGAGCGGCGCGACGCCATCATCGTCAGCTCGGTGAGTTGCATCTACGGCCTCGGTTCGCCCGAGGCCTACTATGGCATGTTGTTGCTGCTTGAGAAGGGCCAACACATCAGCCGCAAAGACATAACGCGGCGTCTCGTTGAGATTCTCTACGAACGCAACGACACAGACTTCCGCCGCGGAACCTTTCGCGTGCGGGGCGACGTGATCGAGGTCTTCCCCACCTACGACGAGAACGCCTATCGCATCGAGCTCTTCGGCGACGAGATTGACTCTCTCGCCCAGATCGATCCGCTCTTTGGCACGGTGAAGCAGAGGTTCTCGCGTCTGCCCATCTATCCCAAGAGTCATTATGTCGTCCAGCCGGAGCGCAAAGCCGAGGCCATTGACTCGATTGTCACCGAGCTGAACGAGTGGGTCGCGCATCTTGAATCGGAGGGCCGCATGGTGGAAGCGCAACGCGTCCACCAGCGCACGCGCTTTGATCTGGAGATGATCAAGTCCATGGGCTACTGCCATGGCATCGAAAACTACTCGCGCCACTTCAGCGGACGCCTGCCGGGCGAGCCTCCGCCCACGCTGCTCGACTACTTCCCGCGCGACTTCCTGCTCTTTGTCGACGAGAGCCACGCCACCATTCCACAGGTGCACGGCATGTGGCACGGCGACCGCAGCCGAAAGCAAACCCTTGTCGACTACGGATTCCGCCTGCCTTCGGCGATGGACAACCGGCCGCTCAAGTTCGACGAGTTCGAGAACCGGATTCATCAGACGATTTACGTCTCGGCCACGCCGGGACCGTATGAGCTCACACGATCAGCGGGGGTTGTCGTCGAACAGGTCATCCGGCCCACTGGCCTCGTCGATCCCGAAGTCGAGATTCGTCCCGTGAAAGGCCAGATCGACGATCTGCTCGCGGAGATTCGCGATCGCGCCAGGCGCGGCGAGAGAGTTTTAGTCACCACGCTGACCAAGCGCATGGCCGAGGACCTCGCCGGCTACTACACCGAGGTGGGCGTGCGCTGCCGCTATATGCACTCCGAGATCGAGACGCTGGAGCGGGTGAAGCTGCTCGCCGGACTGCGCAAGGGCGAGTTTGACGTGCTCATCGGCATCAACCTGCTGCGCGAAGGACTTGACCTGCCCGAGGTGTCGCTGGTGGCGATCCTCGATGCGGATAAAGAAGGCTTCCTGCGCTCCGCCGGGTCGCTGATCCAGACCATGGGCCGTGCCGCGCGGCATCTCGAGGGAAAAGCCATTCTCTACGCCGACAAGATCACCGACTCCATGCGTCGAGCCATCGACGAGACGGATCGCCGCCGCACCATCCAGAGCGCGTACAACGAGGAGAACGGCATCACGCCGCAGTCGATCTTGAGTCATGTGGAGATGGGACTGGCGCACATCCTCAAGGCCGAGTACGGCGACATTGAGGAGGAGGAGACGGCCGGGATTCCCGAGTTCAACACACAGGAGCAACTGGACGCCTATATTGCCAAACTCGAGGCCGACATGCGCGAGGCGGCCCGGAAATTCGAGTTCGAGAAGGCCGCCCACCTGCGCGACTCGATCAAGGAGCTTCGCGACAAGGAGTTTCTCTTTGGATGAGGGACTGGGTAGCCGTGCCCGGTAACCCGGAATTTGACTCCTCAGGCAACCAAAAACAGCATGGTCACCATCTGAGGTTGTGAGATAGTAACTATTCCTCCAGCCCTGCGAGGCGGGTCGAATACGCTACTCAGGGGACCATGGCAACCATTCTTATTGTGGACGACGATCCCCTCCAGGCATCTTTGCTGATGTCACTTCTGGGGCGGCAATTCGGCAATGTGTGCAGGGTCAACGATGCCGCCGAAGCTCTTTGTCTGATCGAGCAGCCCGAGTTCGCCAGCAAGCTCAGCTTGGTCATTACGGGGCACCACATGCCTGGAATCGGCGGTCCTGCCTTCGTCGCCGAGCTGCACTCCCGCAAGCCGGACTTGCCGGTGCTGGTCCTGAGCGCGAAGGGCGTCGGACCCTCCGATTACAAAGACGAACAAATCTTCTTCCTGCCCCGCCCCGTGGGAGGCGACAAGATGCTGGCCGTCACCGGCCAGATCCTCGCAGACCACAAGCCCGCCGTCGCTTGAGCAGCAAACCCAATCAATCCCGCCCTGCAGGCTCTGCTAGTGTGAGCCAAATCACACACAGAACCCCTATCATAGATGGAGAATAAGGTCGTTCGTTGGGAGGTCACCGGCTTCTCACGTGCGTGCGAAAATGAACGTGGGGATCGACGGCGGTTCTCCGATTCACGTGATGTCTTGAGGACCGTGCGATATGGCGTTTTCTTAAGGAATACGCCACGAAGGGGTTGTGGCTCCGCTTTATACCGATTGGAGAACCGCTGGAATGGCCACTTTTGGCAGCTTTTGTCTTTATATCGCTTTAGCACTGGCAGCCTACAGTCTTGTTGCCGGTGCTGTGGCCTTGTGGTCGATAGCCGCAGGAAAGCCGATCTGGATCTCTCCGGAGCGGTTGGCCGATACCGCGCGCCGAGCCGGAATTGCGGGGTTCGTGGCCGTCACAGGCGCCGCATTTGCACTTATCTATTCGGTCTTTACCAACGATTTCTCCATCACTTACATCCTTGAGCACTCCAATCGGGCATTGCCCATTCCATACAAGTTCGCGGCGCTCTGGAGCGGCCAGGAGGGCTCACTCCTGCTTTGGGCGTGGCTGCTGGGAACCTACGGCTTCGTCCTTCGCCTGCGGCACAAAACGGATGTAAAGCTCTACGCCTATGCGGGCACGATTCTGGCGGGAATTCAGGTGTTTTTTCTTGCGGTACTCGTTTTTGCCGCGCCTCCCTTCGCGCTCCTCAAGGGCGCCATCCCCGACGACGGCAACGGGCTCAATCCCCTTCTCCAGTACCCGGAGATGGTGATTCACCCTCCGATGCTCTATCTCGGCTATGTGGGCTTCTCGGTGCCCTTTGCCTTTGCGCTGGGCGCCCTGATGATGCGCTACCCCGGCGAGAAATGGATCCGGATCACGCGCGCCTGGACGATGGTCACCTGGCTGTTTTTGACGTGCGGCATCTTCCTCGGCATGCACTGGGCTTACGCGGTGCTGGGCTGGGGCGGCTACTGGGGATGGGACCCGGTCGAAAATGCGAGCTTCATGCCGTGGCTCACAGGAACTGCATTTCTGCACTCGGTGATGATGCAGGAGCGCAAGGGCATGATGAAGAGCTGGAACGTGTGGCTGATCTTCTCCACGTTCCTGCTGACCATGTTGGGCACGTTGCTCACCCGCGCCGGCCTGGTGAGCTCGGTGCACGCCTTCGCACAGTCATCCATCGGCACCTGGTTCATCGTGTTCATGGGCATCGTGCTGGCGGTCTGCATCTTCACCTACATTCTGCAGCGCGGGCACCTGCAGACCGAGCACCACCTGGAATCGCTGGTGAGCCGCGAATCGAGCTTTCTCTTCAATAATCTGGTCCTGCTGACGGCCTGCTTTGTGATTCTCTGGGGCACGCTGTTTCCCATCATCTCGGAATACGTGCAGGGCACCAAGGTGACGGTGGGTGCGCCGTTTTATAACCGCGTCGCCGTTCCTATCGGACTCTTTCTCGTGTTTCTCACCGGTGTTGGACCGCTCTTGCCTTGGCGCGCGACATCGTTCAAAGCCATCAAGCGCAATTTTGTTCTGCCGGTCATCGCGCTATGGACAACGGTGATCGTTTGCCTCGCTGTGGGCGTGCGGCCCTGGGAGGACGGTGCTCTCGATCAAGGCAGCTTTTACGCGATTGTGGCCTTCGCGGTCGCGGCGGCGGTGCTGACCGCGATTATCGCGGAGTTTTTGCGCGGCGCGGGCGTCATCTCGCGGCAGACTCACCGCAATCTCTTCGCGGCGACCTGGCTGCTCACGCGGCGCAACACGCGCAGATACGGCGGCTACATTGTCCACATCGGCGTCGTGGTGGTCGTGATCGGACTCGCCGGCTCAGCATTCAATCGCAGCATCGAAAGCGAAATGGGCTTGCACTCGAAGATGAGCGTGGGGCCGTACACGCTGGAATGCATGGGCTTCACGCAGGACTCGAACGAGAATTACAACTCCGATTACGCCGTGCTCGACGTTTACCAGGGCGGCAAAAAGGTCTTCCAGATGACGCCCGAGCGGCGGTTCTACCTGGCCAGCGGCCAGCCACAGACCATGGTCGCAATTCATTCGGTTCCCCAGTGGGATCTCTACGTGGTGTATGAGGGCACGAATCCCGATACGGGCCAGCCGATTATCAAGGCGTTTCTCAATCCGCTCGTGGGCTGGATCTGGTTCGGCCTCGTAATCATTGTCGGCGGAACGTTCGTTGCGCTGGTTCCCAGCCTGACGCCAGCGACCGCAGCGTTGCGTGTGCCAGCGGCGAAAGCGGCGTCAATGACTCCCGCGCTCAAGGGAGGCGACTGATGCGCTTCCGCGCTTTTGACTTTTGGAGGAGAGGAGTGGAATGCCTGGCGATCGCCCTAGCTATCTGCTTTTCGCTCGGCGCCGCCACTCCCACGTCACGGCTGAATACTCTGAGCCACCAGCTCATGTGCCAGTGCGGATGCGCGCAACTGCTGGGCGAGTGCGATCACGTCGGATGCCCCGACCGCGACAAAGAACTGTCGGAGCTGACGACGGACATTGCAGCGGGCATGACTGATCAGCAAGTGATGGATGAGTTTGTCGCGAAATACGGGGCCACGGTGCTGGCTGCGCCCACCACAAAGGGTTTTGACTTGGTAGCTTGGATTGCTCCTTTCGCGGTGTTTGCGGCGGCGCTGCTGGGAACGATCCTGCTGATCCGGCGCTGGGGCGGATTGGGATTTGAGCGGCGCGCACACGCGGCGGGCGCCGTGGCCCCGAGCGCGGATCCGGCGGAGCAGGAGCGGCTGGATCGCATTCGCCGGGAGACCGGCAGCAACGATGAATTTTGACGGAGGTTTTTGAGCCATGACGGAAACGGAAGGCCTGATTGCGGGACTGCTTCTTCTTTTCGCGCTCTTCCTGTATACCTTCTGGCCGGAAAACGGCTTTGCCAGCCAGAAGGAAAAGACGCGGCTCGATTTTCTCCTGGAGCGCAAGGAACAGCTGTACGAGAATCTGCGCGATTTGAACTTCGAGTATCGCGCGGGCAAGTATCCCGAAGAGGATTTCGAGACGCAGCGCGCGCAGCTGGAACACGAGACAGCGCAGTTGCTGGCCGAGATCGATCACCTGCAGCAGGCACAGTCGTGAGCTTACCTAAAAGAAGGAACGTGTTTGCTTTTGCGGTTTTGGCATGCGTCGCGGGTACGTTCTGCGAGGCGCAGAACAAAGCTCCTATTTGTCCCATATCGGGCATCGGAGATGGTCAGACGGTAAAAGTTCATGCAACAGTGCGGCAGGAGCCGCATGACATGGCAATTGAAATCGGCGGCTGTGAGAGCACGGTCTTGGCTACCTTCCCTGGGTATGGCGACAACGATTTTCCAGCTTCCTTGCTTCGGCAGGATTCTTCGACGAAGAGATTTATCAAAGTCACAAGTTCGGTATACAAGAGCAAGGGGTCAAGAATATGTGAAGACTGCTCCAAGTACGGTGATGTTTCTGCCGATCTCACGGGAATCCTTCAAGTCGCGACGATACCCGCTGGGGCAACCAAAGACGCCAGGGGGCTCATCCGTGATACGAATGGAAAGTTTATCGGGATATTCGGATGGGGCCACCCAATGCCATTCGCAGAATACCGACTCATCATCGAGGCTGCTTCCAACGTGAAGGCACACAGGCTTCCTAGGCCGGAGTAAGGAACAAGAGAAGGCAATGAAATCAATTCGACTTATAATTCTCACGATTTTTTGCGGCGCGATTTTGACCGCGGTTGCCCACGCTGCCACTGTCACCGGCACGGTAACCGACATGACCACCAACAAGCCCGCGGCTGGCGACACCGTCACGTTGCTGGAGCCTATGTCGGGCATGAGCGAGGTGGGACACGCCACGACCAATGCGCAGGGCCGCTACACGCTGAATTTGCCGGGCCAGGTTCCCTACCTGGTTCGCGTGACGCATCAGGGTGCGGAATACTTTATTGCTGCGCCGCAAGGTGGAGGAACCGGCGACATCTCGGTATACGACGTGGCGGCGAAAGTTGAAGGCATCACGATCGCGGAGCATGTAACGGGAATCGAAACTGATAACGGGCAGCTTCGCGTCGTAGAGCGCTATGACATTCACAACGCCAGTTCCCCGCCGCGCACCCAGTGGAGCAAGCAGTCCTTTCAAGTGATTCTGCCCGACGACGCGGTTGTGGGAGATGCCTCGGCACAGCGGCCGGGTGCAAGCAGCCTGCCAACCAGTGTGAAGCTCAATCCTGACGGGCCCAAGGGCCATTATTCATTCGATTTTCCGATTCAACCCGATCAGGAAGCCAAAGGCACGCTTTTCCAGATTCAATACAATTTGCCGTACAGCGATGGGAAATACAGCTTTCATTCGCAGGTGACGCTGCCGGCCGATACTGTCTGGGTAGTGCTGCCCAAATCGATGACGTTTACCGGCGGAAGCGGTTCGGGGTTTGAGTCCTCGCCGCAGGATCCCACTGTGCAAACATTCCTGGCGCGCAACGTCGCTCCCGGAAAGACACTCGAGTTTTCGGTCGCTGGCACCGGGTCGTTCGCTCGCGATGACCAGAACGGTCAAGGCGACACCGGTGGACAAGGGGCCGCGCCTGGCAATCAACCCGGCGGCGGAATCGGCGAGCCGATCAACACGCCCGATCCGCTTTCGAAGTACAAATGGTGGATTCTGGGCGGGCTGGCGTTGCTGCTTGCGGCGGCGGCGGCGTTTTTGTTGCGGAAGCCTGCGACGGCAGAAGCGGTTGCATCCGCGGCTGGCGGCGCGATGGCGCCTGTTTCCCTTGTTCACTCCGCGCCGGGCTTGGCGGGCAGTTCGCCGGCAGCAAAACATTCCGCGCTGCTCAATGCGCTTAAAGAAGAGTTGTTTGCGCTGGAGAGCGAGAAGATCGCGGGAACCTTACCCGCGAGCGAGTATGCCGAGCAAAAGGCAGCCCTCGAGACCGTGCTGAGGCGAGCGCTGAAGAAGAGCTAGGGATCAGGTTTCAGGGATCAGGGGTCAGAGTGGACTGCGGGGAACAAGCGGCAGACGCTGGCTGGCGCGTTTGGACTGATCACTGTTCACTGTAAGCTGTCTTCATGAAGACTCTTCTTCGCACGCTGCTCTCCTTATCTCTCATCGTCTGGCTGGGTTCTGAGGTCTTCTTCCCGATCGTTGCCGCAGTCACTTTCAACACGCTTCAACCAGACACGCATACTGCCGGAACCATCGTCGGCCAGTTGATTCGCATCCTGCATGGGATGGGACTGGTATCGGGGATGGTAGCGCTGGCAGTGATGGCGCTGGCCCCGGCATGGGGAATCCAAAAGCCGCGCGCGGTACTGGTTCCGATGGCCTTTGTCGTGTTGATGATCGCGCTCACAATTTATTCGCAATACGGCATCATTCCTGCGATGGAACGCGACCGCATTGCAGCGGGAGGCACCATCGATACAACCACTCCCGCCGACGCGACAACAGCGCACTTCAACAGGCTGCATAACCGCAGCGAGTTTGTGGAGGAGACCATCCTGTTGCTGGGGCTGGCGACCGTGGTGCTGATGGCGCGCGCGGACAGCACACGGGTTTGAAGCTCAAATGACCGCCGGAGGGCTGGCCGTCACATACGGTGGAGAGCGGGCGCGGTTAGAATGATCGCGGAAATGAGCCACAATCTGTCGCGATTGGATCAAGAGACAAGCGCAAATACGCTCGATTTGAATTTGCCGTCCGTAGTACGGGAGCGCGTTGCCCTCGGGCGTGTTGGCTGGGCTGCGCCGTTGCTACTGGTTACAGCCCGCCCTGTGTTGCTGATCGCAGCCCAGGCGCTGGTCGCGTTGATCCTGCTGAAGCGGGGACATGCGACGCCCTGGCGCGCGGCGGGCGACTGGTGGGGTGTCTACGGCACTGTGGCCGATATCGGCTGTCTCGTTCTGCTCCGTTCTTTCATCCGCCGCGAAGGCATTCGATTCCGCGACCTGCTGGGAACGGTACGAATGCGTCGCGGACACGACTTCTGGCTTGGAATGGGTTGTTATCTTCTGATCTTTCCCGTCTTCTTTGCCAGCACATGGCTGGCGAAGATTTTGTTCTTCCATGCCGATTCCGCGGTTGCAGTCGGATATCTTTCCCGAGTCGGCTCTTTGCCGCTCTGGGCAACGATCTACGGCCTCTGCATTTGGTGGATTGTTTGGTCTCCTACCGAGGAGGCAACGTATCAGGCGTATGCACTGCCGCGACTTGAGGCGCTCACCGGGCATCGATGGGCGGCGGTGCTGGTGGTTGGCTTTTGCTGGGCGGCGCAGCACTGCGCTTTGCCTTTGATTCCGGACTGGCGCTACCTGGCCTTCCGCTTCGTATCGTTCTTCCCCGGAGTGCTTTGCCTGATGGTCGTCTATCTGCGCACGCGACGCCTGACGCCGGTTATTTTTGCTCACTGGCCGATGGATATCGCTGCGGCCATCTTCCACGTCATCTACTGAGAGCGCGGCGACAGCGCATATGGTCGCGGAGCACGATTGCTCGTTGAAGGTGATATCCGATGCCGATTGCTAGCGACACCCGTTTGGCACAAGCATCTCAATCGAACCTGCCAGCCCCGATCCGTGAGCGTGTTGCTGCCGGTCGCGTTCCATTGGCCGGGCCGCTGCTGCTTGTGGCAGCGCGCACCGTCCTGTGGTTCACGTTCCAATGCCTGCTGGCGCTGATTCTCTTTGCCCTGCATTGTCCGGCTCCGTTCCGGGCCGCGGGCAACTGGTGGATGGTCTACGGCACCTTCAGCGATCTGTGCTGTCTCCTCGGCATGTGGTATTTCACGGGTAGGGAAGGCATCCGGTTGCGTGATCTCATCGGGCCGATCCGGATGCGCCAAGGACGCGACTTGTTCCTCGGGTGCGGGATTTTGGTTCTCTCCTATCCGCTCCTGATTGGCGGCGGCTATCTCGCGACCGCTGTGGTGTGCGGCTCCACGGCCAAGGTCCCCATGGAGTTCATCCTGCATCGGCACTCCCTGCCCCTTTGGGCCACGGTGTACACCCTGACCGTTTGGTGGATCATCCAGTCGGCCACGGAAGAGATGACCTACCAGGGATATGCGCTGCCCCGCTTGCAGGTGCTTACCGGCCGAACCTGGATCGCCGTCACCATTGTCGGTTTCTTTTGGGCAGCGCAGCACTGCATGGTCCCATTTGTTGCCGATTGGCACTACCTGGCGTACCGGTTTCTCATGTTTCTTCCTCTGGTGCTGGTGTGGATGCCGCTTTATTTGCGCATGCGCCGGCTAGCGCCATTTATCCTTGCGCACTGGCCCATGGATTTTGCGATCGCGACCATGACTGGCATCCGCTGACGCGGCTGCGATGGCCCGTTCCCGGTTCCGCTCATCGAACAAGGCTAGCCAGCGCGATTCCTGTATCATCGGAAAGGCTTGAACGCACGGCTCCTACTGTGCAGCGGCCACAATGGAACGACTATGAAGACCGGTATTATCGGCCTGCCACAGGTGGGCAAAACTTCGCTGTTCAAGATTCTGACTAAAGCCAAGATTGACGAGCACGGCCGCGCGAATCCGCGCGAGGCGCATATTGGCGTGGCGCGCGTACCCGATGAACGGCTGGAGAAGTTGTCGGCGCTCTATTCGCCCAAGAAGACAACATTTGCCTCGGTGGAATTTGTCGATGTTGCGGCCGTCGGGCAGGAAGCGCTGAAAGAGACTGCGTACCTGACGAACCTGCGCAATGTGGATGCTTTGATTCATGTGCTGCGAGCGTTCGAGAACGACGCGGTTCCGCATGAAGGGCCGATTGATCCGCTGCGCGACGCCAAAAATGTTGAATTTGACCTGATGGTCAGCGACCTGGGCCAGGTGGAAAAGCGGATGGAGCGCGTCGAGAAGGACATGAAGAAAGGGCGCACCGGCGAGTTGGAGCGGGAGCAGGCGCTGCTGGTGCGATCGAAAGAAATGCTGGAAAAGGAAATTCCTCTGCGAGCCATGGAGATGACGGCGGAAGAGAAGAAGCTCATCCGCGGATTTATGTTTTTGTCGCAAAAACCAATTTTGTATGTGCTAAATGTCAGCGAGAGCTCAACGCTGGGCGCCGATCTCGATCAGGCTGTGAGCCGCTACAAATTGGATGCGATTGCAAGCCGGCCTAATGCGGGCGCGATGGCCATCTGCGGCAAGGTAGAAGCGGAACTGGCGGAGATGGACGACGCCGAGGCCGCGGACTTTCTGGAGAGCTACGGCCTGCATGAAAGCGGGCTGGTGCGGCTGATCCGGAAGAGCTATGAACTGCTGGGGCTGATCAGCTTCTTCACAGCGGGCGAAGACGAGTGCCGCGCGTGGACGGTGCCGGCGGGCTCCAAGGCGCCGCAAGCTGCTGGCGCGATCCATTCCGACCTGGAGCATCATTTCATCCGTGCCGAAACCATTCGCTGGGATAACCTGCTGGCCGCGGGCTCGGAGGCTGCGGCGCGGTCCAAGGGCACGCTCCGCCTGGAAGGTAAGGAGTACGTGGTGCAAGACGGGGATGTGCTGCACATCCGGCATAGCGGGTAAAGCAGATCTCAGCTTCTAGCTGTTAGCCATTAGCCTTTAGCTACGAGCGTGCTGGTCGGAGCTTTCGTTCGAACGACAATTTCTGCGCGCACCGGATCGACTGGACGATGCTGAAGATTTCTCTGATTCTCGGCGCGGTTGCGGCGCTGGCCGATGTCGCCGGCGGCCTGGTGCTGGTGCGCGCGCGAGGCGTGGAGCGCTACCTGCGCTACTTTGTGGCGCTGGGCGCGGGGTTCCTGATGGCCACGGCGCTGCTGGAGATGACGCCGGAGAGCCTGCGGCTGAACGCGCGGCTGGCTCCAGCGCTGATCATGGCCGGATACTGCGCAATGCATCTGCTTGAGCACACCATCAACGCGCACTTTCATTACGGCGAGGAGACACATGGCGGCGAATTCGTCTCCGCGCACACGGGCTACTCGGTGCTGGGCGGCCTGAGCGTGCACGCCCTCTTCGACGGCGTGGCCATCGGATCGGGATTCGCGCTTTCCAATTGGCTGGGCTGGTTGATTTTCCTGGCGATCCTGCTGCACAAGGCGCCGGAGGGTTTCACCATGGCCAGCGTGATGATGGCCAGCGGCCGAAGCCGGACGACAGCTTTCTGGTCCGCAGTAGCGCTGGCAGGCGCGACCTTGGCAGGCGTGCTGGTGATTCAGCTTGTTCCACGCTGGGTTCCGTTTGGGCTGCCGGTTTCGGCAGGAGTCGCGCTGTATGTGGCCGCGACCGATCTTGTACCCGAAGTGAATCGCGAGCCGGGGATCCGCATGGCGCTGGTGTTCTTTGCCGGCGTGGCCGGGTTTCTGCTGCTGCGCACGCTGCTGCCTGCGATGTAGATCGGCCGGATGGCTCATCGCTCGGCGCACGGCCCGCGCGGGACGGTATGCTATGCCATGTGGCGTATTGCGTTGCACCTGTTTTGGGGAGAGCCGGAGGTTCACGGCGGGCCCGCAGGCGCATTCCATTTGATCTATTCGGCGCATTGATTCTTACGGCACTCGGGTTCCTGGTGATGGGCTATCATCCCGGCCTCGAGGACGACGCGCTCTATCTGGCCGCGGTGAAGGGCGATCTGAATCTCACCCTTTTCCCTCACAACGCGGACTTCTTCCGATTGCAACTGCAAGCGACGCTCTTTGACACATGGATGGCGCACTTTATCCGCTGGACGCAGATGCCGCTGGCGTGGGCGGAGCTCATAGGCCAATGGGCCGCTCTTTTTCTGATTCTCTGGGCGGCGAAGAAGATCGCCAACCGGCTTTTCGAAGAAGAGCACGCGCGATGGGGTGGAGTAGCGCTGATCGCGGCCATGTTTACGCTGCCGGTGACCGGCACGGCGCTCTACCTGGTCGACCAGCATTTGCATCCCCGCACGCTGGCGACGGCAGTGATCCTCGTGGCTGTCTGGCGCATCCTGGATGAGAAACGATGGCAGGCAGCGCCGTTGCTGCTCGTGGCATTCTTGCTGCATCCGCTCATGGCGGGAATGGGGATTTCGTTCTGTTTTTTTCTCACCGTAGTTCTCTTGGACCGGGTGCGTGAGCGGGTGCGGGGGTGGCGGACCTCGATGGCCGCATTCATGCCTCTCGGCTGGATCTTCGAGCCGGGCAACCCGGGCTGGCGCAAGGCACTGGACACGCGAACGTACGAAACCCTCTACAAGTGGACCTGGTACGAGTGGCTGGGCGCATTGGCGCCGCTGGTTCTCTTCTGGATTTTGTGGCGCTTTGCACGCAAGCGAGGAGAGACGATGTTGGCGCGGTTTGCACTGGCTGTTCTCATCTACGGTGTCTTCCACCAAGTTTTGGCGATGGCGTTGCTTTGGCCTTCCTCGCTGGTGCGGGCGACACCGCTGCAGCCCATGCGCTATCTGCACCTGCTCTACTTCTTTTTCGTGCTTACGGCCGGATGCCTGCTGGGGGAGTTCGTCCTGAAGCGCAATGTCTGGCGCTGGGCGGCGCTTTTGCTGATTGCAAATGGCTGCATGTTTGCATGGCAGCGGGCGGAGTTTGCCGAGAGCCAGCATCTTGAAATGCCCTGGCGGGAGCCAGCCAATTCCTGGCTGCAAGCCTTCGCATGGGTCCGAGCGAATACTCCGGAGAACGCGTATTTCGCACTCGATCCGAATTACCTGGAGGCCCGCGGCGAGGACTATCACAGCTTTCGCGCGTTGGCCGAGCGCAGCCAAATGGCCGATGCGGTAAAGGACGCGTCCGTGGTCACACTGGTTCCGGAGCTTGGACCGGAGTGGGTGCGGCAGACCGAGGCCGAGGAGGGCTGGCCCAGTTTCAAGGTGGGCGACTTCGAACGCCTAAAGAGGAGCTTTGGCGTGGATTGGGTGCTGGTGAGCAACCCGGCGCCTGATGGTCTCGCATGCCGCTGGCACAACGACAAGCTGGCGGTCTGCCAGATTCCGTGAGATTCGATCAGTCTGTTTGAGACGCGGCCATTGCAGGTTACGGCTGCATCCGCGAGAATGGGTAGGTCACCATTCTCCTTCGCGGACGCCGAACATGCTCAACCTTACCCAGCGACTGATTCTCGGCTGTGTGCTGCTCGCCTGCCTGGTGGTGGGACTGGTCGCGGTTACACATAAAGCGCTGGCGGCGAGCGGGCAACTTCATCTGGGCTATGCGGTGGCCGCGATTGCGCCGCTGATTGCGGCGGCGACCATCTACTTTGTGCTGAAGCCCATCGATACGCTGGCGGGCGATGCGCACCGCATCGCGCAGGGCAACCTGGAACACAGAGTTGAATGGAACAGCCGCGACAGCTTTGGCGTGATTGCCGGCGAGCTGAGCCGGATTGCGGTGCGGCTTCGCGAGCTGCGCGACACCGAGGCCGGCCGGCGGCAGATGGAGTTCCAACTCTCCGACGCCGTGCTGCAATCGATCTTCGAGCCCATTATCGTGACCGACGGCAAGGGCCACGTCCTGAAGTTGAACCAGTCGGCATCGGAGTTGCTGGGCGAGGCAGCCAGCGATCGCATGGCGCTGACGAATACGCCGGGCGGCGAGAAGATTCTGAGCGCGATCCAGGACGCAGTGTCGATGCAGAAGGCGGTGGCCGCCGAGGGCGAAGCGTCGATGCTGCCGATGCGGATTGGAGACCAGGCGCGCAGCTATCGCCTGCGTACCACGCCGATGCGCGACTCGGAGGGCAGGCTGCTGGGGGCGGTGACGACGCTTGAGGACGTGACCAGCCTGCAAGACACCGACCGCTTCAAGACGCAGTTCATCGCGGTCGCCAGCCGCAAGCTGCGCGATCCGCTGCTGCAGTTACGGCGCGGTCTGTACGCCCTGGCCCAGGGATTCAGCGGAGAGATGACTCCCCTGCAGACCGAACTGGTGGCACAGACAAGCAAAGAGGCGGAAACGCTGGACGATTTGATGGCCGACCTGATTGGAGTGGCAGAGCTGGACACAGGCAAACGCGAGCTAAAGCTGGAGCGTATTCGGCCGCTTCAGGTTCTGAATGAGGCGCGCGACCGGTACTGCGACGAGGCTGCGAGGAAGCACATCCGCGTGGAGGTGAGCGCCTACGCCGACCTGGCCGTGGTCGAAGCCGATCGCCGTGCCATGCGGTCGATTCTGGATAACCTGCTGTCGAATGCGCTGCGCTACACGCCGGAGGGCGGTGAGATCCTGCTGGCGGCGGAGGAGATCAAGAGCTTTGTGCAGTTCAGCGTGCGCGACACGGGACGCGGCATCGAAGCGGAGCGGCTCAGCTCGATCTTCGACCGGTTCAACACATTCTCGGAACAAGGGACAGGACTGGGGCTGGCGCTGGTTCGGCGGCTCGTGGAGTCGCTGGGCGGCCAGATCGCCGTGGAGAGCCGTTTGGGCCACGGAGCGACCTTCAAGTTCACGATTCCAGTTGCAGTGGAGCGGGAAGTACATCATCCCGTCGAGGTGGGCTGAGCGATGGCCGAGATCGTTCTTGAGAGTAAGCTGGAGCCCGCCAAGCTGCGCATTTATCTGGGCGCCGCGCCGGGCGTCGGCAAAACCTACACCATGCTCAACGATGCCTACCTGATGCGCGTCCAGGGCGGCGTGGATGTAGTGATCGGCCTGGTTGATGCCCATGGGCGAAAGGAGACCGAGGACCAGATCAAGGATCTCGAGGTCATTCCGCAGAAGGTGATTCCCTATCGCGGCGTGAACCTGAAAGAGATGGATGTGGATGCGATCATCGCGAGGCACCCACAGACCGTCGTGGTGGACGAGCTGGCGCACACCAACGTTCCCGGGAGCAAGAACCGCAAGCGGTACGAAGATGTGCTGGAGCTGCTCGACGCGGGCATCAACGTGATGACGGCGGTGAACATCCAGCACCTGGAGACACTGAACGACGCCGTCAATCGCTCGGCCAATACGACCATCCGCGAGACGGTTCCCGACAGCTTCGTCAAGCGCGCCGACGAAGTTGTGAACACCGACCTTACTGTGGAGGAGCTGCGCAACCGGCTGCGGGCGGGCAAGATCTACGCTCCGGAGAAAGTGGAGCAGTCGCTGGCCAACTTCTTCCGCAAGGGGAACCTGAACATGCTGCGCGAGCTGGCGCTGCGCACCACGGCGGAACAAGTGAGCAACCGCGCGGCGGAGTACCGGCGCACGCAAGGGCTGGAACAGGCGCCGATCCCGGAAAAGGTGATGGTGTGCCTGAGCACGCGGCCAGGAACGGAGAGGTTGCTGCGTATCGGCGCAAGAATCGCTGGACGCCTGGCGACGAATTGGTACGCAGTGTATGTAAGCCAGCCGGACGACAAGGGACACAGCGACCCGGAAGCGCACCAGCGGCTGGAGGAATACATGCGCATGGCGCGAGACCTTGGCGCCAAGGTGGTTCAACTCACCGACCGCAAAGTAGCCGACGCACTGATCCGTTTTGCGCAGCAGGAGAACATCTCGCATGTGGTCTTCGGACAGTCTGCGCGGTCGCGCTTCGACATTTTGTTTCGCGGCTCGGTACTGAACCGGTTTCTTTCCGAGGTGCGCGACGTGACGGTGCAGGTTGTGCCGATGCAGAAGCCGCTGCGGAAGGCGTGATGCTTTGCGGGTTTCATCGCTGCCGTCCGCGAGCGTAACCTTTAAGGCGGAGTGTCCGTCTAAAAGGCCGGAACTCAAACAATCCATCGCACAATGGGAGGTGCGCTATGACTTCCCGGGCTTCTACGGCAGGCGTTGGTTTTTATACTACTGCTATCGTCGCTGTATTCATTCTCGGAGGCCTCGCCGGGTGTGGCGGCAAGGCACCGATCAGTCCCCCCAGTTCCCCGGGTACGCCTGCGAATATCACGGGCAACTGGGTGCTGACTGTGAACCCAACCGCGGGCGGAACCGCTCCCATTGCCGTATATCTCACGTCCAATGCCGGAAGTGTTTCGGGCCTGGCGGTGGGCCCCGCGGCAACGGACCTCCTTATGTACCCAGACGGCTGCGTGGGAAGCCCGATTGGCATGTTTTCGAACGTGGCGCTCTCCGGCACGGTGAGCGGATCGAGCCTTTCGAACGGCAGCTTTGCGATCAGCGGCGACTGCACCACACAAGGGTCCATGACCGGGGTTGAGTATCCAGCGGTGAATGGAACCTACTCTGGAACGGTCACATCGCAAGCCACCGGCCAAAGCTTTCAAGTGACGGCGACGCTCGATCAGAGCAGCACACCGAATTCCGCAGGCCTCCTGGCACTGACAGGCACAGCGACCGTGAGCGGTTATTCCTGCGTCCCGTCGTCGGCTACGGCGATCAGCGCCAGTTTCGTGGGGAACGATTTCTTCGTCGATCTGAGCGATTCGTCGAGCGGGATCCTCGGCTGGGGCGGCAGCCTCTCACCGGACGGAAAGACGCTTGGGATCAACTACGGCTTCTCTCCCGCAAGCAGCAGCTGCAATGAGGACTTCGGGGCGGGCACGCTAACGCTGCAGTAACGACTGCTTAGGCGGCGGAGATCTGTTCGTGAATGGCTGTTCCCTGCTCGCTGCTCCTTTGTTCACAGCATCATTCGCAGAATACACGGACCTTGGCTTTTTCTTCCTTGGCGTCGACGTCGACGGTGAGGTCTTCGAGGTGGTCGATGAGTTCCTCGAGATTCTCCGGCTTGATTTGCGACAAGGTCAGAGGAATGCCGTGCTTGCTCAGGGTGGCGTCCAACTGATCGTGGGCCTGGGCAGGAATGAGGCTGGCGAGACGGACGCCGGCGCGAAGAAGCTGCATGGGCACACGAACATTGACCGTCGTGGGACCATCCTTTTCAGTGGACTCGACAAGGACGCGGAGATATTTCGCGCGGGTCTTGACCGTGGCGCCTTGATCGTTTCCGGGCCAGCCATTGGAGCCGGCGATGCGGCCGGTGAACTCGGCGGCGGTCGCGGCGGAATCCGGCTCAAGCGCGGCGATCAGGCGCTCAGCCTCGTCCGCGGTGATCTTGCCCGCGGCTAACATTTCCAGGATCTGACGGCGATTTTCGTTCATGCTTGTTCTCCTAAGGAAGTGAGTGAGTGAACACGTGAATGAGTGAAGCGAGACCTCGAGCTACAAGATTCGGACCAGGACTTTGTTGCCGTTGGCGGTGACGCGCACGTCGGTGCCGCGCAAGCTGGACAGGATGTCCCAGAAGATGCGGACGACGCGCAAAGGGCCGACGCCGGTCGCGATGCTCATGGCACAGACGACGATGAAGAGAACCGGCGAGAGGAGCAAGAGGACAAGGAGCAGCGGAATCCAGAGAAGGATGAGCGGGATCCAGAGGCGCGGCATGTGGAAGTGCGGGTTCTCGATTTCGAGGACTGCGACGTTGGGAATCATTTGAGGGCCTCCAGTGCGTGGATGGCGTCGGCAGCCGAGATCTCGCCGCTGTTCAACTGCTCGAGGACTTCAGTGCGCGACGAGGAGGGATTGACTTCAATGAATTCAAGCTGGCCGGAGATGCGATTGAGGCGCGCTTTGATGGTGGGATAGCTGACGCCGAAGGTCTGCTCCATCTCCTTGATGGTGCCGTGGGAGCGGAGGAAGGCGATGACGAAGACCTGATCTTCGAGGGTGAGGCGGGCGAGCTCGGGAATGGCGAACTGGCCTTCGATGGCGATCTGCTTTTCCGGGATTCTGACATGCTCGATGACCATGGGCGAGCCCTGGGCGATGCGGAGCAGGTCTTGCCAGTCGGAGGCGGGTTTGGGGTCGGTCGGCATCGATTCGTTCGCGTTTCTTAAGTACAATGTGAAATATAATTAAGAATATTAAGATTGTCAACTCCTTTACTGATTAAAATTACACTCGCGTTGACGAAACCGGCGGAGTTTCGCTGAGTTGATCACGAATCGAGCGCGGGAAGGAAGGCTGCCCGCTGATCAGCCAGTGTTTACCACATAATTAATAGGTAATTGCTGCGCAATTATTGCTCCTTTTTGCACCGATTTTGAGGCACATTCTTCAATTCTAAAGGGGTTATGGGCAGAAACATACCCCCGGGGGGTATCAAAAAAATAATGATTTCTTTTTCTTCCAGACGTCTTAGAGCAGGCGGCTCCAGGGTTTTTTGCGCGGGACCAGCCGGTCCGGGCTCCGAGCGAAGGATGGCGAAGACGGGCTCCATGATCTGGTTTTGCGCGGATACGATGATTCGACTCATACGGACATTATGCGCAGATTTGGGGAAATCATCGGCAAACTTGGGAAAGGATTTTGAACTAGTGTTTTCAGAGGGTTGGGGCGCGGAACGGCGGGCGAGGGGGTTGACACGCGGGTGCGTTACCTCCGGGCCTAAAGGCCGAAACGATGAGAGACGGATTTTCAGAGGCCTGAAGGCCTCTGCTCCCTCCGCTGATTCTTATTGAGGCAATTCTTGCATGTGCGGGCGAGGACGCCCGCACGACAGCCGGCCGGGAGGCCGGCGGTACAAATGCGCCACGATTTATTGGGCGGCGAAGGGTTTTCGGCCATCGGCGTGCGGGACTGTGGCTTGCCGGCCGGCGAGTCAGCTCGTTTTGGGGAGGGATGTGGAGGGAATCGGTTCCGCGGGTTTGCTGGGGCGGGCGTGCCGACGGAACTGGTCGAGAAGCGCGGCGAGCAACGCGATGAGCATGAACAGCAAGCCGAAAATGACCAGAGGAACGCCAAGGATCACGGGCGCACCCGTGCTGGCGATGTCAACCGTGAGCTTGGTCCCGGCGACGGGAAGGGCGAAGTTGAGGCCAACGGCGCCATGGCACCACTCAAGAAGACTCCAGACGCCGGATACGAGCAGTACCAGGGAGGCAATCAGCCAACGATCGGTTCTCATAAGTGGTTCTCCTTGCAAACGGGGCAATTCTAGCATCCGCGGGAGTAGTGGTTCGTGATTCGTGGTTCGTGATTGGCGCGCGGCGTGGAGTTTGGCTTACGGGACGGTGAAAGGGCGAGGGCCGTCGGCGGGAAAGAGGCCGGTAGGAGCGGCGACGGCGGAAGGCTGCTCGCGGAAGGTGTAGCGGACAAAGAATCCGACTGAAGCGTAGGAGTAGTTGCGCGTATTGTTGGCGGCGAAGTAAGCGCCGGTGAACCAGTGGGTGTGGATTTGATAGGCGACCTGCGAGTGGAAGTCGTAGTTGGGACTGACGCTGGTGACGTTGGGCAGCATGGGATTGTTCTGGCTGGTTTCAAGAGGCTTGTCGCCGGCGAGAGGCCAGAGCGGAGTGGAGTCCTCCTGAAAAGCCTGCACGCCGAATGCGCCGACAACGTTGTAGTGCCAGCGCGTGCCGTAGTGGCCCTGCCAATTGAGAGGAACGTTGGCGAGGAAGTAGGCCTGCGGGCTGAAGTAGCCGCCCATGCCGTGGGTGAAGGCGTTCTGATTGTTGGCGTAGTGCATGCCGAAGAAGTTTGCGCCGAGAGTGAGATTGCCGAACTCAGGCGAGGCGACAACGCGCCAGTATGCGCCGCCGGTACCATCGACGCGGGTGTTGGAGCGCGTGTTGTAGCCGGTGAGGTACTGGCCGGAGGCAGAGAAGTAGAAGCCAGACTCGGCGTCGCCGTGCGCAACCTGGACCATGCCCTGGTTTGCGACGACTCCGCCCCAGATTTGGCCCTGAGTGGAGAGCGTGTTGCCGGCGGGATCGCGCAGGCCGGCGTAGGAGAGTTGCGAGTCCTTCTCAGAGTCGCGCACCAGACTGATGGTGACGGGGCCACCGCCGGGGTTCCATTGAAAGCGCCCGGTGACGGTGGAGACGAGGAAGTCAAAGGGCGTGGAGCCGCCAGCGATGGTGAGGTGCGGGAAGGTGAGCTGCAATTCGCCGCCGAGGCCGAATGCGTTTTGCTGCGCTGGCGGAACGAGCGCGCCGATGGAGGGCGAGGTGCATGGAGTGTAGTTCTGGCCGGCGGTGTAAGTGCCGATGGGCTCGGGAATGGCGATGAGGCAGGTTGCGCCGGATTGGGATTCGGTGACCGACATGGTGGCGGTGCCGTCGGCCTGGCCGGAGTCGAGAAAGACGGGGCGGGCGATGGCGGTGATGCGCGCGTGGGTGCCGAGCGGGGCTGAGGCCTCGAACGGCGACTCGATGGCGGCGAGCTGCGAGTAGCCGGGAGCGCCGCTGCGGTAGTTAAGCAGCGATGTGCCGCCGAGCCAGCCGCTGTAACCGCTTTCGATGGCCTGGAGTTGCTGCTCGGCAAGATCGCGCGGGCTGGGCGGAGCGGCCTGACGCTGAATGCGAATCCACGGACCGCGGAGCGGCGGGAGATTTTGCTGCTGCAGCTCTTCGTCGGAGAGGCCGGAGCCGGTGGTGGATTCGGGTTGCGTTTGCTGTGTCGGCGGCGTTTGGGATTCGGCAGGCGCGGTGGTGGGTGGCGCATTTTGGGGCGTGGCGCCGATGGGAGCGTTGCCGAGAGTTTGCGCGGGCGGCTGGTTTTGCGGTTGGGCGGGTTTGCGCGGACGCTTGTGTTTGGCGGGCGCGATTTTGGGCGTGGGCTTGGCAGGCGGGCAAGCGGGGACGGTGGTCTGGCAAGCGGACGAAGCGGGAGGCGGAGTTGGCGGCTGCCGTTGCTGCGGCGCGGAGTAAGCGCCGGAAGCTGCGTCCTGCGCGGAGGGCGTGTATTGCGCGGTGTTGTAGACGCCGTGATCGGGGTGAGCAGGAGAGGAGTTCGGCGCGGCAGCGGGCGGAATGATGGGAGACGGTGCCATGGCTTGCGCGGGGGGCATAGCGGGCGAGGGTGCGCTGGCTTGCACGGGCGTCGCGTTGGGGTTCGCGGCGGGTGGCGTCGTCGCGTTAGGGATTGCGTGAATGAGCGCGGCGGAACCTTGCGTGAGCTGGTTGTCAGTCTCGGCGGCGAAGCGGGCCTGGGCTTCCGCGGCGAGGACGTTCATGGGCTCAGAGCTGATGCGGAGGTTCGGCGGAGGTGCGGAAGGGTTCGACGTTGGCTGAGTCGAGGCGGTGATTCCGGTTTCAACATCCGCGTCGGATTGTCCTGTGGAGTTGACGTTTTCTTCAGAGGGCGAGAGGTGGACGCTGCCAGTGAGCGGAGCGGGCTCGACGACAGGCGAGTTTGTGTTGCGAGCGGTGCGTGGCGAGACAAAAACCGGTGGCGTGGGCGGCGCAGTTCCCTGCTCTGCCGATTCTTCGCGTGCTGTGAATGGCAGCGGCAGAGGATTGTCAGAGGGCGCAGTGGCGAAGGCGGTTGCGGAGGGTAGCGGAGGAAGCGCGGTCTGCGGCGAAGAGAGAGATTTGTAGGATGGCAGCGGAGCGAGTTGGTCAGGAGAAGGCTCGGCGTTGAGGCTGGGGTTGAGAAGGCGCTTGATGTCGCCGGGGCTTGCGGCGGGTGAAGAGCTGGCAGGGCTGGCGGAGCCGTTGTCAAAGTTGTTCGCCGAAGATCCAGGAGGAGTGGCGGCGATGGCGGCGCGCCAGAATTCGGCGGCGCGTTTCTTGTTGCCGCGGGCCTGCTCAAAGCGGGCGGCGAGTGAGAGGACGTTGGGGTCGGAAGGAAAGCGGTCGAGCGCGGCGCGCAACCAGATTTCGGCCTGGGCCATGTCTTTGGCGGAGATAGCGGACCAGATGGCGCCCTGAAAATCGCCCGAGGCGGCCTGATCCATGGGGAGAGATTTGTAGAGGGCGAGCGCATCCTGCGCGCGGCCGATGCGGGCGTAGGCTCCGGCGAGGGCGAAACGAATGTCGAGGCTGCTGGGATAGGACGCGGCGGCGGCTTCGAGAATTTGCGTGCCGCGAGCGAGATGGCCGGCGGCGAGTTCTTGATTGGCACGGCGGACGGCCCAGTTGGCCCAGAGGGTTTGAAGTTGCTGACGCTGATCGGCAGTCAGGTCAGAGCGCTCGTCGAGGCCGGTGAGGACAGGATAGAGGGCGGCGTCGCTATGGAGGTTGTAGAGCAACCAGGCGTGCTGGATTTCGAGTGCGGCGGGGACGGCGGCGCGGTGGAGCAAATAGAAAGTTTCGACGCGATGGACGTAGGCGTTGGCATGGGGCTCGTCGCCCACGGCAACGTAGAGGCTGGCGATGGCCTGCACCCACTCGACATCGGCTTCGAGAAGGCGGCGCGGGTCGGCGGGAATCTTGTTGAGTTCGCCGAGCGCTTCGGCGTTGCGATTGGCGGCCATGAGCGAAAAGACGAGACCCTTCCATGCGTCAGAGGCGAGCGAATGAGGAGGGTTGAGGGTGAGATCAGGTGGGACGGCGAGATCGGCGGAGGATTGAGCGGCGGTGAGCGGAGAAAAATCGCTGCGGATGGAAGCGCGCCAGGAGTTGATGCGGGGGCGAGTGAGGGTCCAAGACGAAAAAAGGAGATGAGCTGCGACTTGTGCGGGCGAGGACGCCCGCACGACAGCCGGTCTAGAGACCGGCGCTACAAAAGCGGGTTCGGAGTCCGAAGGTACGCTGCGGGGCGAGGGATCCGGTTCGAGGAGGGAGTGAGGATCAGACGGTGGCGGCGGGAGATCGTGCGAGTCGGGCTGCGCGTTGATGGGTGAAGGAGCTTGCGAAGCGGGCTGCGCCTGCGGAAGCGCGACGGGCGCGCTGCCTTCGTATGGATCGGGACCGTAGGCGGGAAGAGGCGGAAGCTTAGTGGTTTTGTCGAAGGGCTCGTCGTCGGGGTTGAGGAGGCGCTGGAGATCGGCGGCGGTGACGGCGCGATGCGGCTGGAGATCCGTGTCGGGATAGACGAGCACATGAGCGAGGCGATCGACGGGCGAGACGGCGGGCATGGCAGCGATGGAGGCGCGATAGTAGTCGGCGGCACGCTCGTTGTCTCCGCGGGCCTGCTCATAGCGCGCGGCGAGAGAGAGAATGGCGGGATCGCGTGGGAAACGATCGAGGGCCTGACGCAGCCAGAGCTCGGCCTGATTTTTGTCGATGGCGGCGAGGGCTGCACCAACGGCACCTTCGAAATCGCCGGCTGAGGCGTCCTGCATGGGGATGGTTTTGTAGATGGCGAGGGCTTCTTTGGCGTGGCCGACGCGCGCGTAGCCGCCGGCGACGGCTTTGGTGACGGTGAGGTTGTTTGGAAAAGCTTGAAATGCGGCGTCGAGAATGTCGACGGCGCGGCGCGCGTTGCCGTTGTCCATGGCTGCGGCGGCGCGGCGCACGCTCCATTCGGCCCAGATGTTCTGGACGGTCTGGCGCTGGGCAAGGGTCAGGTCAGTACGGCCGCCGATGCGCATGAGCGAGGCGTAGAGGGCGCGGTTGTTGCCGATGTTGTAAAGTAGCCACGCGTTCTGAATGTCGATGGCTGGCGGCGGCGGCTGCTTGAGTTTGGCATAGTACGCGAGCACTCGGTCCATGTAAGCGATGGCGGTGCTGGTGTCGCCGGTGGCGGCGTAGAGGCCGGCTTCGGTTTGGATGAAGTCAATATCGGATTCGAGCTGGGTGTGGATGGGCGCGGGAATCTGCGCGAACTCCCGCAGCGCCTGCGAGTTGCGATTGGTGGCGGCCAGCGTGGAGATGAGGCCTTTCCATGCGGCGGCATTGTCAGGATGCGCGGCGAGGATGCGCTGGTAGATGGCGAAGGCCTGATCGGTATTGTTGCGCAGGAGATCGATGGCGGCGAGCTGCAACTGGAGCGCGATGGACGGCTGATGGCCGGCGGCGACTTCGAGTTTTTCCGCGCGCTCGAGCATTCCCTGGGCCACGTCATATTGATTGGCCTGTTGATAGATTGCACCGAGTTCGGCGAGGAAGCCGGGATCACCGAGTGCGGTTTCATAGGTGGCGGCGGGAATGCGCTGCACGTCGCTGATGGCTTCGGTGTCCTGGCCCAGCTCGTGATGCGCGCTGACGAGGCCCATCCAGGCGGAGACATTGGTGGGGTCGGTTGCGATGGCTTGGGCATAGAGCGCGGCGGCCTGCGGGAAGCGCTTCGCCTCCATGAGAATGCCGGCGTACTGGAGCTTGGTTTCGTCTTTGAGAGAGCTGCCGTTGCCGGGAAAAGGAAGAGCGAGGGCTAGATCGAGAGTGTGCTCGGCGTCGGCGGTGCGCCCTTGGGCCTGATAAATTGCGGCGAGCGTGCGGAGGTATTCGGGATCTTTATTGAGAGCGACGCGGACGCTGGGCGCGAAGCGCGCGGCGATGGCTAGAGCCTGATCGTTCTGACTGGCGCGGGCGTTGGCGAGAAAGAGGCCGCGCCAGCCGTCGAAAGATGTTGGTTGAACTTTAATGAGGAGCTGGTAGACGCTGGCCGCGGTGGTGAACTGCTGCTCCTTGATGTAGAGGCCGGCGAGACCATTGAGGGCCGCGATGCTGCGAGGATCGATGGCGAGCGCGGCGCGGAATTTGGCGTCGGCAACGTCGAATTGATTTTGGCTGAAGGCCTGCGTGGCTTCGCCCATGATGAGCCAGAAGCGCGAATTGGCCAGAGCGTCTTCAATGATTTTTGCTTTGTATCCGTTTTGCTCGGCTTGCGTGAAGTACGTGATGGCGGAGGCGAAGTCCTGCTGGCGCATGCGCAGGAATCCCATTCCGGCGGCGGCGCGGCTGTTGGTCGCGTCTTTCTGCAGGAGATCGGTGAAGAGCTGATTGGCTTCCTCGAGGCGGCCCACGTTGAGAGCCGCGAAGGCCGCACGCTCGGCGGGAGTGCGCGCGATTCCGGAGTTCATCTGTGTGAGTTTTTCCTGGTTTTGGTGGAGCTTCGTGGATAGTTCAGTATCGCCTGGGTGCGATTTGAGATATTCGCGCAGCTCGGCAGCAGAGGCGGGATTCGCGGAGTCCCAGATGAGGGCCTGGCGCAGCGCGGATTGCGCAGCGAGATCGGAGGGATGAGCCTGTAAGATGCGAATGCCTTCGGCGCGGGTGCGCTGATCGTAGGTGAGCATGACGCCGAGCGCGATGGCGTAGCGCGGGTCGTTGGGGTTGTGTTCGACGAGAGCGCGCATGCCGGCGATGGCCTGCGGCTTGCCGGTGGCGGTGCCGTAAAGCGTTTGATAGTAGGCGAGAGCGATGTCGCCGTTCGGAGGCTGATCGCCATAGAGCTGGCGATAGATGCGCATGGCATCGTCATTGCGGCCCTGGCGCGTGAGCTCGCCGGCTTGCGTGAGAAGCTGGCCTTCCTGAGTCGAGCTCGACATCGATTGAATGCGGGCGATGTCGGCATCATTGGGATTGATCGCGCGCAGACGATCGAGGGTCTGATTGGCGAGCGCATCGGAGCCGATGAGCTTGTAGTCTTTGGCGAGGCCTACGAGAGCGGCAGTATTTTGAGGGTCGGAGAGAAGAATCTGCTGCCAGAGCTGGATGGCCATGTCGGGACGGCCACGAGACTCGAGAGCGCGGGCTTTGTCAGCAAGGCTGGCGCGAGTAGCCTCAGCGGAGCTGGCGACGGAGGAGTTTTGAGCGCGAACTAGCGGGAGCGTCAGCACCAGGCAGGCCGCTACGATCAAACCCGCTTTCCAAGATCCCGAGCCCACCGTCATTCGCGCTTCCATTCTACGTTTAATTCGCCGCGCGGACCATACCGAAATCCGGCTGATAGCTATAGCTTTTAGCTGTTCGCGCAGTTTGCGTGCGCCGGAGTGACGCAGGAGGGACAATAAGTGTGGAAAACAGGACAGAAACTAAAGACTCGATCTAATTCCGGCGGCTTGGAAGCCGCCGGTACAGTCGGAGACCGGCGCTACTCACTGTTTATTGGAACTACTAAATTCGTGCCATTTCAAAAGACAGGAATTTATTGAGCTCTAGCCTTCCATCATCGTGAGACGCGCCCTGGCTCTCGCGCGCAACCATTGGCGGGTCCAGATGGCGAGCAGGAATGCGAGAACGACAACAATGATCGCAATCAACCACGGATACCCGGCGGCCCAGAGGCGGAGTTGAGTCCACCATGGCAACGTTCCCACAAAATAGACCTGCGAGCCGACGCGGAAGGATCGAAACTCGGTTCCGTGAAGGACGGAGACGGAGCCGGAGACTTCGCTGGACTGCTGGACGTCGAGGAACGTTGCCATGAATGGCTCGAATGTCGATCCGTCTTTGAGATGGATGGCGACGATGCTGCGGCTGCCGGCAATGTCGTAGGGAGATTCGATGCCCTCGATGACGGCGTCGGGAGTGCCTCCGGCGGTGAGCTCGCCGGATTCGGTGTGCTGGCCGGAGCGGAGTTTCCACCACGCGTTGTGAAGGAGCGAGACGAAGAAGCCTGCCGTGTCGTGGACCTGAACCTGGCCGCTGCCGAGCGAAACGGGAAGATGTGTGCCGAGCGTCGAGAAAGCGGGCTGATCGCCGCCGGTGCCGATGATGAGGAAGTCAGTGGCGGCGCCGTTTTGAAGAGCGTCGGGTCCAGCGACGGTGACGCGTAGACCGGGGAAACCGGTTTGGCGGCCGAAGTGGCCCATGAGGGTGACGAAGGTCTCAATCTCCTGCTCGGTGGGCGCGGGCGGCAGAACAACTGTGGTGCCGCTCAGATCGGCGAGGCGCGTGAAGGGAAAACCGGCGTTCGAGAAAATTTCGAGATTGGGCAGTGGCGTCCAGTGCGGATAGCCGCGCAGGTCGAGATAAGAGTCGCGAAGAATCGCGCCCTGGAGATTGATGGGGGTGGTGTTGTCGCAGTTTTGTTTACGGGCAACCTGGAAGGTGTAGTCGAACGAGAGCGTGTTGGAGAATGGGCGCAAGTTGACGACGGGAACGGGGACATCGGTCGCAGTTGCGCGCAAGGCGTCTTGCCCCGGAATGAGCGGAGTGGAGCCGAGAAACGCGCTGTTGATGCGCACCTGGAGGCTGGAGATGGGGCCGATGGGGATGGAGTTGTAGCGGTAGACGAGATGCAGGCGGGTGTTGTCGCCGCCGGTTTCGTAATAGAGGTCGGGTGGAATACGGAAGTAGACATTGAGCGGGGTGGTGCCATCACCCTGGAGCTGGGAGGCAGTCGCGTAGTCCCACAACAGAGGAATGGTCTGGTCAGTGCGCGCCCAGCGCGGCGCGGCGTCGGGAGTTTGCTTGGCGGGGAGCGCGAGATTTGTGATGGGCGCCTGCGTGCCGATGAGCATGTCACTGTGCAGCGCGACGGCCTGAGCGGCAACGATGGCGCCGTCGGCGTTGGGGCCGGTGATGATGAGAACTTTGCCGTAGGGATCGTTGGGGTTGGTGCGCATGGCCACGGTGGGGCCACTGACTGAGGAAAGATTGAAGGCGGCAGGAAGGCTCGACGCGTTTTCTGCAATGACGATGGCATTGCCCTGCGGAATGGCTCCGATGCGCACCGGGAAACGCACGGGGCGGTCGGCGGAGACGAGACCGAAGTAGCTGGCCACGATGCCCGCGGCTTGAATGGCCTTGAACGAGGGCGGCGCTGGAAAGACGACGGGAATGCTGACGGGCTCAATGACGGCCGGGTCGACGAAGGGAATGGGCAACTGTTTCAGATCGTCGGCGAGGGGCAGGAGGTCGCCGCGCATATCGAGATAGGTGTTGCGCTGGACGCGAGCCCAGAGCGCAGTATTGGCGGGATCTTCGCAGCTCATGGTGTAGTGGCCGATGAACTCGATGGTGAGCGCGTTCGAGTGAACGAGCAGCTCGGGAGGAATGTTGAGATCGGCTTCCTGATCGCGGCCGTCAGAGCCGCCGTACTTCCCTGCCGTGGGCTGGATGGTGGCGAAGAGCGTGCCGTTCAAGATCAGTTTGAGCTGACTGAGCTGCGGAATGAGAGCGGGGGAAAACGCGTAGTAGACGTGGATCGTGGCGGTGCGAACAACGTGCGTTTGCGGCAGCGTGAAGTAGATGTTGTGCCGGCGATCGATGGAGTGCAGCTCGATTTGCGGCGATCCCGCATCAGCGAGGGTAAAGGTGTCGTGATACTGGCCGGGAAGAACCGCGGAGTTAGCAGGGCTGGCGGAGTTGGCGGGGTTAGCGGCGCTAGGAGCGGACTGAGCGAGAGATTTCGGCGCGCCCGCGACGAAGAGCGAGGCGAGGAGCAGGATCATCCCCGACTGAGCGATGGAGAGCGGGGCCGATTTGCGGCGAGCGGTCTGCGCGTCGCGGCCAAACAGGCTGAGAGCCGTGGCCTTGAGGCCGCGCATGGAGATCTGGAAGATGCGGCCGAGGCTGCGCAGGACGTTGTCGCTTTCGCGGCCCTCGCCCCATCCGAGCCAGGAATCGGCGCGAGAGTAAAGCTGAACGGTGAGAACTTCCTGTTCCGCGATCGAGAGATTGTCGAATCGAACGCGCAATTCCGAGTCCTCGAGGGAGACCACCGTGGCATGCAGGTCATTGGCTACCGGCGTTTGATGGAACTGGAGGTGAACGATGGAATCGGGCGCGAGTTCGACAGCTTCACCGAGTCGAATGCCGGCTCCGCCATTGGACATGTCGATGGTTTCGCCCGAGATGAATATTCCATCGGGCAGCCTAACGAGGAGGGGCGCGGCAATGTTGAGGCGCACGGTGGTGCGGCGCTGCATGAGCTCGCGCGCAACGGCGGTGCAGACGCCGAGAATGATGACGTTGAAGCAGCACCACATGACGTTCATGAGCACCGTGCCGCGGCGCGATGTGTCCCAAATGAAGAAGCGCGGGATGGCGACGAGGAGGCCGGCGATGTTGAAGATGAGCATGACCAGGAATGGCTGGGCGATGCGCGAATCGAAGAAGGTGCGACGGACGATGCCGCCTTTGGCGGTGACGTTGAATTTGCCCAGCCTTGGGTTGATGAGCGCCATCATGGTGGGCAGCAGAATGTAGGGCGAGAGGACTGTTTCGTAAATTTCGTTCCAGAAAGAATGGCGGTGATCGCCCTGTATGCGCGAGTTGGTCACGTTGGAAAGCGTGAGGTGAGGCAGCGCGTAGGCGAGAATCGCGGCCCAGTAGCCGGGAATGTTGGTGTGATTCAGGAGCAGATAGATGAGCGGCGCGGTGAGAAAGATGAGGCGCGGCACGGCGTAAAGAAAGTGGCCGACGGCGTTGAAGTAGCAGAGCCGCTGAGGAAATTTCAGGCCCGGAGCGAAGAGCGGATTGTCGGTGCGGAGAACCTGAATCATGCCGCGCGCCCAGCGGATGCGCTGGCTCACGTGAGCGGAAAGGCGTTCAGTGGCGAGGCCGGCGGCCTGGGGAATGTTGATGTAGGCGGTGTTCCAGCCGGCCGTCTGCATACGCAGCGAAGTGTGCGCGTCCTCAGTGACCGTCTCTGTGGCAATGCCGCCGATCTCGTCGAGCGCCGAGCGGCGCAGGACGGCGCAGGAGCCGCAGAAGAAAGAGGCGTTCCAAAAGTCGTTGCCGTCCTGGACCACGCCGTAAAAAAGCTCGCCTTCATTGGGAATGATGTGAAATTGGCGGAGATTGCGCTCAAAGGGATCGGGCGAATAGAAGTGATGCGGCGTTTGCATCACGGCCAACTTGGGATCGCGCAGGAACCAGCCGATGGTCATCTGCAGAAAACTGCGCGTGGGAACATGATCGCTGTCGAAGACAGCCACCAGCGGCGAGGACATGGTTTGAAGCGCGGTGTTGATGTTGCCGGCCTTGGCGAATTTGTTGTCGGGACGGGTGCGGTAGCCGATTCCGGCTTCGAAGGCAAAGTCCTCAAATTCCTTGCGGCGGCCGTCGTCGAGGATGTAGACGTGAAGCTTGTCGGCCGGCCAATCCATGTTGAGCGCGCCGAGAGCGGTGAAACGGACGACATCGAGCGGCTCGTTAAATGTGGGAATGAGCACGTCAACGTCGGGCCAGTCGTCGGGATTCTCAGGCAGCGATACGGGAGCGCGGCGCAAGGGCCAGATGGTCTGGAAGTAGCCGAGAAAAAGGATGACAAACGCGTAAGCCTCGGCCAGAAGCAGGCACAGGATGAAGAAAGCGTCCAGCGCGCCCCAGTGATTTGCGGGATCGCGAAAGAAGCGAACGACCTGCTCGATGCGCCAGTATCCGTAGCGAAAGGTACAGAACATGGACAGTATCATGAGGGTGAGCGTAACGAGATAGGAGTCGGAGCCGCGCGCCAGTGCCAGAGCCATGAGGAGGCTGAGCAGGCCGAGAACCGCCTGCTGCGGCCAGGTAAGCGGGACGATCGCCAGGAAGCAGAATATGACCGCGGCAAGGATCAGAAAGAGGAGGCGGAGGACTTTGGTGAAAACATTCTCGCCGGCACCAATGTCCTGCCAGATTGTGGTCGCTGTCATCGTTCGCTCCAGCGAACCCCGCGGAAGGTTGTGGTGGCGGCTGCGGAAAGGCTTTTGACCCAGCTGGCCAGGCTGGCGAAGTCCTCGGCCACGCCGGAGTTGGGCGCGTAGTCAATAATGGTCATGCCCTCGGCCAGCGCTTCACTGACGGCGGGTGCGCGGCGGATCACAAAGGGGAGCAAGCGATCGCCCAGTTGTTCGCGGAGCACTTCGCGCACGTCAAGATGAAGCGGAAGCGAGGAATCGAACTGGTTGAGCACATAGTTGGGCAGCGAGGGGACGGCGGATGCGCCGCCGTTGTGATCGAAGAAAGCGTCAATGGAGCTGACGCTGACCACGGAATTCATGTCAGGAATCAGCGGAACGAGAATCTGCGGTACAAGACGCATGATGCGGCGCGTGGTGGAGCCGGAAGCAGTGGCCAGATCGATGATGACGCGGCCAACGCCGCGCGCGTGCTTGGAGATTTCGGCGGTGAGAGCTTCCTGCGGCGCGGTTTCAGAGCCAAAATTCTCAGGATCGAGCGTGATCATCTGAATGGGCGCGTCGCCGCTCGAGACCGGAGGGCTGAAGGTGCGCAACATTCCGGGACGCTGATCGCCAGCGCCGAAGAAGAATGGAAGCAAGCCGTAGGCCGCGGTATCCACGAGTAAAACGCGTTCGCCGCGAGCGGAGAGCGCGCGGCCGAGAGTGGCAACGAGGCTGGTTTTTCCCACGCCGCCGGCAAGCGAGAAGATGGCCATCACTGGAGCGCGTGCGGCTACCGGAGCCGGAGCGGCCTGCGCGGGCGGTGCGCTGCCCTCGACGACTCCGCGCAGCGCGAACCAGCGCGTGGCGAGGCGTTCGCGTGAACCCTGCAAAGTGTCCTCGGGCGCAGGCGGCAGGCTGGAAGGGCTTGCGAGTTCAGTGCGATTCGGCATCAGCCACGCGGGGCGACCAGCGTTCTCGGGTGCATCGACTGACCATGGGCTGCGCGGGGGCATATGGCTCTCTTCGCGCATGGGAGGGTGCGGCGTATGGGCTGGCTGGCGGTACGAGGGAGGCACAGCTAGACCGCGAAGCGCGGACGCAAGATCCTCGCGGATGGGATGCTCGGTGTGTGGGCGTTCGCTGCCGGGACGCTCGGGCGGCAGCGGCTGAGTAGATCGTGGAGGCTGCAAGGGGGACTGTTGCGCCGCTGACTGCGGCTCCGATTCCTCTTGCCGCGTGTCGCCGTTGCCTCGCTTTGGCTCCTGAGGCTGCTGCGCACGCAGATGTTCCTGCTCCATCGCCTGCTCAACGCGCTGGCGAGCCTTCTCGCGGGTCTGCGCACGGGAGGCGGAAAAGTCGCGGTACTTTGCGCCGTGCAGATTCGCCCAGGAATAGAGCGATGCCACGTCTTCCGGGGTCTCGTTTGGATCGGACTGCCCTTTAGGTTCCGTCATAATCTATCCCAAGGTCTAGAACAGCAACTCCGCCATGCACGATTTCAAAATATTACAGAGCCCAAGATGCCGGCTGTTGCGATACGGAACACCGGGAACCCGATCCCGGATGGCGGATGAATCCTTAGTGGCAATCGTAGTGTCCGCAGAGGGCCGAGAACAATAACACTTGCACGGCCACGGCGCTAACACTTTCAAGCCATCGAAAACGGCAGAACTGCCTCATTTTCTGAGCGATGCAAGCATTTATCCCTCGTTTGTAATCGCTTTCTGCGCGCCCTATGGGTACCATCGTACACGCGGTTTTGGTTACCGCGCCGGGAAATGTTTTCGAAGGCGACATGAAGGTTGAGGTGTTGCGATTCGCGGCAGGTTGAAAGGCGCGGATGAACGGACGGGAGGGGTGTGGATTCCCTGCCCTGAGGCCCGAAGTGGCGTCAGTTACCTTGTGGTAGTTTGGAAAGAGCGGCAGTAGACGAGCTCGTAGCTCAGTTGGTAGAGCAACGCCCTTTTAAGGCGTGGGTCCTGGGTTCGATTCCCAGCGAGCTCACCACGCTTGGCCGTGATTCCCGCGACAACTGGAGTTTGATTCGGACGCCGACTGACACTGGCGCGCGAAACACCTGACTTGGAGCGGCGATCATCGTCGTTCTAGGATGGAGCCTGCGAGTGCGAGCGCGTTCGGCCGAATGAAATGACGCGAGAGGACGGGCAAGGATGGTTTCGGCGGCAGAGATTGTTCAACTGCAGGATCGGCTGACGCGGGAGTGGCACGAGAAGCCGGACGCGCCGGTGGGGGGATCGTCTTCAGTCCCGGACGGCGGATGGCTGGGGCTCGTGGCACGCCAGCATCGGGCGAATTTCGACCTGTGGCACATTGAGGACAAGGCACGCGCTCCCGGCGCGAGCGATGCAGAGATTGCCCTTGTGAAGCACGGTGTGGACGTAACCAACCAGTTGCGCAACGACCTGGTGGAGGAACTGGACCGCGCGATGATGGGCTGGATGGAGGCGCGCGGATTGCCCAATCCGGCGGCGCCGCTCAGCTCCGAGCCGCCGGGAATGATCATTGACAGGCTTTCCATTCTGGCGCTGAAGATTTACCACACGCGAGAAGAGGCGGAGCGGAGGGACGCGCCGCCGGGACACGCACAGCGGAATCACGAGCGCCTTGCGATTTTGGAAGAGCAACGCGACGACTTGGCGGGATGTCTGGATACGCTGTGGCGGGAGACAGTCGACGGGACACGGCGCTTCAAGCTTTACCGGCAGTTGAAGATGTACAACGACCCGACGCTGAACCCGGCGATCTACGGGAAGCGGGCATAAGCGGCGGAGCCGGAGCGGGCGAGGAGACCGGCGCTACAATAAGGAGCTTCATCCTTTAGGGTCCCCATTGACGGAAGGCGGGGTTCTGCGTATAAACATGGCCTAAGAGTCCGCGATTAACTTTCCCGCGAATGTTAATGAAGGACTCCAAGTAGCGTTGTTCCTCAAAGATGGTTCCCCACCGGGCGATGAGCGGTTCCCAGGGGCAAAGGAAAGCGCGGTTCGGTAAAACTCATGACGCAAGAGGCACGATCCGCGGCGCCCAGCCGCAAGAAGACTCCAGCAGCGGCCGGCAAGAGCGAGGGCCGTGGCCAGACCCACAACGATGCGGCCGTTCAGCACTACCAGGCTGCGGTGCAACTGCTGCAGCTGGGCAAGTTCGAAAAGGCTCTGGGGCTGCTGGAAAAGCTGCTTCCCGAAGCGCCGCCCGAGATTCAGGACCGCTGCCGGGTGTACATCGTCACCTGCCGGCGGCAGATGGAGAAGGACAGCCTCTCGTTCCCGACGCCCGAGGAACACTACGACTACGCTATCTCGCAGTTGAACACCGGTTACTACGAGGAAGCGCGCGAACAGTTCAACAGCATTCTGACCGGCCATCCGGACGCCGACTACGCGTTTTACGGGCTGGCAGTGCTGGAAGCGATTACGGGGCACGTGCAGGATTGCCTGAACAATCTGGCACGGTCGATTGAACTGAATCCAAAGAACCGGCTGCAGGCACGCGTCGATAACGACTTCCAGAACATGGTGGACGATCCGCGCTTCACCGAGTTGCTTTATCCTGAAGTTCCGTAGGGCGTGCTCTTGAAATCTGACAAATTAAGCGGTGAGCGCGGGGAGGCGCAAACGCGCGGGCGCGCCGGCTCGTCCACAGTTCGGGGACTGCGCGTGGTCGCGATGGGCGGCGGAACGGGCCTGTCGACGCTGTTGCGCGGGCTGCGCCGGCATGTTTCGGCGCCGGGACAGAGCCCGGACGCAACGGGCGCGATTGCCGACCTGGCGGCAGTGGTGACGGTGACGGACGACGGAGGGTCGTCGGGCCGGCTGCGCCAGGACTTCAACATGCTGCCGCCGGGCGACCTGCGCAATTGCATGGTGGCGCTGAGCGAAGAAGAGGACCTGCTAGCGAAACTGTTCACGCATCGCTTCCGCGGCGGAAACGGACTGAAGGGCCACAACTTCGGCAACCTGTTTGTGGCGGCGCTAACGGAGATCACGGGCGATTTTGCGCAAGCGGTGCAACTGGCTTCAAAGATTCTGGCCACGCGCGGGCGCATCTATCCGGCGACGCTCGCCAACGCTACGCTGGTGGCGAGCATGGACGACGGCACGGTGGTGCGCGGAGAGACGAAGATCACCGCAAGCAAGCGCCGCATCGTGGAGCTGAGGCTTGATCCGCCTCATCCTGCTCCGCTGCCGGAGACGCTCGAGGCGATCGAGCGCGCCGATTTGATCACAGTGGGGCCGGGATCGCTCTACACTTCTCTGATCACCAACCTGCTGGTGGACGGAATCCCGTCGGCGCTGGGCTCGGCGCGCGGGATACGCGTATTCATCTGCAACCTGATGACCCAGGCGAACGAAAGCCTGAACCTGACCGCATGCGAGCACATCGAGCGCATCTACGAGCACACGCGCACGCAAATCTTCGATTACGCGATTGTGAACACGGGACAGTTTTCAGCCGAGACACTGGCCCGCTACGCGGCCGAGGGCGCCGCGCCGATCATGCCCGATGTTGAACGCATCGATTCACTGGGCGTGCGCTGCATCACGGGCGATTTTGCCAGCGAGGAAAACGTCGTTCGACACGCCCCCGAACGCGTAACCGAAGCCCTGATGAAACTTGCCGCCCGCAGCGCGTCCAAGAAGAATTGACGGGGCGTGCGGCTGGCCAAGCCCGCAGTGGCATCGTAGGATTTAGCCAGCGGGTCTTGAGTTTGCGCGACACCCCCCATGGAGACACCTTGTGAATTTCAAGCGATTTTTGCCCTTGTTGTGCCTGGCGATAGCCGTATTGCCCTGCTTAGCGCAGGCGACCTCCTCCACGACCGAGAACGTGACCCGGGCCACACTTTCCAATGGGATGCGCGTGGTCATCATTCCCAACAAGCTGGCGCCGGTAGCAACCGTGGAGGCCAACTACCTGGTCGGCGGCAATGAAACGCCTGAGGGTTTTCCGGGCATGGCGCACGCGCAGGAACACATGGCCTTCCGCGGCTGCTCGGGCATGACAGCCGATCAGACCGCGGCCATTTATGCGCTGCTGGGTGGCGAGGACAACGCAGACACGCAGCAGGACATCACGCAGTTTTTCACGACCGTGCCGTCGGCTGACGTGGATGTGGCGCTGCGCGCGCAGGCGGCGTGCTCGAGCGGAATCGATGACGCGCAGACCGAGTGGGACGAGGAACGCGGAGCCATCGAACAGGAGGTGCAGCGCGACCTTTCCAATCCGACCTACAAATTTATCGATCGCCTCAACGGCGCGATGTTTGCCGGGACGCCTTACGCACACGACCCGCTGGGCACGAAGGCCTCGTTCGACGCGACCACCGGCGCGATGTTGAAGGCGTTCTACGAGAAGTGGTACTCGCCCTCGAACATGATTCTCGTGGTGGTGGGCGATGTGGATGCGGCAAAGACGCTCCAGGAAATCAAGCAACTCTACTCCTCCGCTTCAAAGCATGCGGTTCCCGCGCGCCCGGCCATCGATCTGCAGCCGTTCAAGACGGACAGCTTCACCATTGACAGCAACCTGCCTTATGTTCTGGGTTTTATTGCGTACCGGATGCCGGGCACGGACTCGCCGGACTTCGCGGCTGCGCAGATCCTCGGGGATGTATTGGCGAGCGAGCGGGCTGATTTGTATGGAATGGTTCCCGCGGGCAAGGCGCTGGCCGCCGAATTCGGATTCGCTGAGACGTATCGAAAGGCGAGTGTCGGGTACGGGGTGGTAGCGCTGCCGGCCGAGGGAGACTCAGAAAGCGCGATGACGGAGATGCGGCAGATCATTGAGCGCTACGCGACGAACGGCGTGCCCGCGGACCTTGTGGACGCGGCCAAGCGCAGCGAGATTGCGCAAGCCGAGTTCGAGCGCAACTCCATTCCCGGTTTGGCCGACGTATGGTCAGCCGCGCTGGCGGCGGAGGGCCGCAACTCGCCTGAAGAGGATGTCGATGCCATCCGCAAAGTGACGCTGGCCGACGTGAACCGAGTCGCCAAACAGTACTTGCTGAATACGAGCACGATTTCGGCCATTTTGAAGCCTGCGCCCAGCGGCGAGGCGGTTGCGGCCAAGGGGTTCGGCGGCGCGGAACAGGTGACCTCGGCGCCGACAAAGCCCGTGGTGCTTCCGGATTGGGCGGCCGGTCCGCTGAATGCAATTCAGGTGCCGACGGACTCCCTTGCGGTAACGGATATGAAGCTGCCGAACGGAATCCGGCTGATTGTGCGCACCGATCGGACCAGCCCCACCGTGACCCTGGCGGGAACGATCAAGCACAGCTCCGACCTGCAAACGCCGCCGGGCGAAGAAGGCCTTGGCAGCGTGCTCGGCGAACTCTATTCCTACGGAACCGAGACGATGGACCGGCTCACGTTTCAGAAGGCGCTCGACGACATTGCGGCCAGCGAAAGCGCCGGGTACAGGTTTTCGCTGAGCGTCCTGAAGGAGTACTTCTCGCGCGGCGTGCAACTGCTGGCCGATAACGAACTGCATCCGGCGCTGCCCGAACAAGCCTTCGAGATCACGCGCGGCCAGACGGCACAGTTTGCTGCCGGCAATCTCCAGAGCCCGGGCTACCGCACCTCGCACGCACTCAATTTGGCGCTGGTTCCCGCCGGCGACCCCATCCTGCGCGAGACTACGCCGGACACAGTCTCCAAGCTGACCCTCGATGAGGTGAAGCAATACCATGCTGCAACGGTGCGGCCGGATCTGACCACCATTGTGGTGATCGGCGACATCACGCCGGATGAAGCCCGCACGGCGATCGAAAAGTGGTTTGGAGATTGGAAGGCGTCGGGTCCGACTCCGAATACGACGCTGCCGGCAATTCCCGTGAACAAGGCATCGGCAGTGAACGTACCCGACAACGAAAGCGTACAAGATCAGGTGACGCTGGCCGAGCAAATCAACCTGAACCGCTTCGACCCCGAGTATTACCCGATTGAGCTTGGAAACCACGTGCTGGGGGGCGGATTCTATGCCACGCGGCTTTATCACGATCTGCGCCAGGTCAATGGGTTGGTCTACACGGTTGACGCGAGCCTGAATGCATCGAAGACAAGGGCGAGCTATTCGGTCGAGTACGGGTGCGATCCGCAGAATGTGTCGAAAGCCCGGGCCATCATCGTCCGGGACGTGGATCAGATGCGGACGCAGGACGTGTCTGACGCCGAGCTGCACCAGGCCAAGGCGCTGATGCTCCGGCAGATTCCGCTGAGCACCTCGAGCGAGGATGCGGTTGCGGGAGCCCTGCTGGGGCGCGCCGAGATTGGCCTGCCCCTCGATGAGCCGGTACTGGCGGCAAAGAAGTACATGGCGCTTACTGCCGACAACGTGAAAAATGCGTTTGCCAAGGAGATCGATACGGGCAACCTGGTGCAGGTGGTCCGCGGTCCGGCGCCGCAGTAAACGGGTGGGCCCGGGCGCAAATACGATCGATGGCCAGAGGACACGGCAGAGGGTTTTCCACGGAGTCTTGCCGGGATCGGCTGGAGGTTGCCGGGCATCCACAAACGACGAGAAAAAAGTCTGTTCTCGGAGCGATGATTTGCGCTAGATTCGTAGAACGCGCTCACCAGTATTCCTGCGCGACAAGGAGGAAGCATGAGCAAGACCAGGATTTGGATGGTGGTGGGCTGTTGTTTGATTGCTCTGGCGACGAGCGCGCAGGGACAGCGGAAGGCCGGGCTTTGGGAAGTGACCAGCCAGATGAGCATGAGCGGAATGCCCAACATGCCGCAAATGGGTTCGCGCACGCAGCAAGTTTGTGTGACACAGGCGATGATCGATAAATACGGTGGACCGTACAGCAATCCGCAGAATGGGCAGTGCCAGGTGACCAAAGTGTCGCTGACGCCGACCGGCATGAGTGCGAACTTGAGCTGTACGGGACGCACGACCATGACAGGAACGGTGCAAACCACGTTTGTGGACGCGAACACGACCAAAACGACGATGCAGATGAATATGACGATGGGCAATGGCCAGCAGATGAATATGACCATGCAGTCGACGGCAACGTATAAAGGAGCCGATTGCGGGAGCGTGCAGCCGCTGGCCATGCCGCCGAGCCAATAGGGCGCGGTACGAACGCCACGCCGCGATGTACCTCGACGAGCAATCTGAATTTAGCTGAAGAGGCTTATGGCACCGTGACGTTAACCGATGTCGTCACGGACACTGCGGTGCTGACGTCTGTCGCGGAGATTGAATAGACATAGGTTCCCGGCGTTACGACGTTCTTGTTGCCGCCGCAGGCGCTGATCGCCGCAAAACCGACCAGTGAGCCGACAATGAGCAAGGTCAGCGTAAGCCAGCGTTGCGCCCTGCGCCGGAAACCGAATCCGAAAAGCAGGACACCTGCAAACGCGAGGCCTTGCGCCAGCCCACGGCCCCCGTGACGCGGCAGACTGGCGGGGCAAGGATTGCTACATGGGATGGGAGCGTTGTAAAAGGGAATGTTCCCCGTCACCGACTCATTCGCGGTCAAGGTAATGGGCGGCTGCGCCGGGATTGCGGCATCAGAGGGGACGCCAGGACCGCAGTAGGGCAACTTCGCCCCAGCCGGAGGAGTCGGAGGCTGGCAATCGACACGAACCTGGCCCGTGTAGCCGTTGACCGAAGTCAGCGTGAAGGAGCTGGAACCAGCTCCGCTGGATGTGCTGGAAGACAAAGTCGCATTCGTGGCGGTGATGGTGAAGCCTGGAGTGGCTGCCGAAGCCGTTAAACCTGTGAGGAAGAGACTAACGGCCAAGAGTGCTGCCAGCAGAGCGAGCGGGTAGAAACGGCGCATTCCGGAGTCCTTTCCGCGTGTGGCTTCCTTTTGTCTATAGGAGTTAGACGGAAGACAGCGCCGGCTGCTGCTTGGTTTTGCTGGAATTTTACACCTCATTTCGCGGGCGCGCCTGCGATTTGAGGGCGGCGTAAGTCTCGTTTAGTAAGAATTACATTCGGCAAAATGATCTGCTTCGGCTCCTTGATGAAGTATGCCGAAGTATTTTAAACGCTCCTCCGTTGTCTCAAGGACACCATTCCTCAAGATGCCCCAAGAGTGTTGTCTCCAAAGACCGTCGGCGCTGAGCGCATATCCGGTCGCGACACCGACGATTCCATACTTGTGAGTTTTCCAGATGCTGGCAATGTTCTGATGGCAACTGTTTGCCTTCATACTCTTCACGGACACCGGCCCACTCATCAGGAAACCAAGCACCAGGAGCGCTGGAACGTCAGGGTCAAGTTTCGGCGGTGCAACCAGGAAGTCGCCCCCATATCGCAAAAGAATTGCTTTGAGACGCCTCAGATCCGGCTGTTCACCCATTGCCTCACGCAATCGGCCCTGAAGGAACTTCTTTTGTTCGGATATCATGCCAGACCGGAGGATATCCCGTCATTGCGTCGATGGGCAATCATCAGCTCTCGACGGTGCGCTTGAGCTGGCCGCAGGCGGCGAAGATGTCGCGGCCGCGCGGTGTCGCGAGCGCTCGCGCGCAGCAATTCATACTGGAACCTGGCCAGCACTCAATCTGGCCGGGGTCAGCGCAAAAAGGGCCTACGGAACCGTGACGTTGAACGCCGTGTTCACGGACGCATTCGTGTTGATGTCCGTCGCCGTGATTGTGTAGGCATAGGTGCCCGGCGTGACGGCAGTATTGTTGGCGCCGCAGGCGCCGATGCCAACCAGGCCGGCCAGCGTGCCCGCAGCGAGCAACATCAGCATGAGCCAGCGCGCTGCCCTGCGACGGAAACCGAAGCCCAACAGCAGCGCACTGGCCAGCGCCAAGCCTGGCGCCAGCCCATGGCCCCCGCGACGCGGCAAGCTGACGGGCATAGGGACAGGCTCGTTAAAGAGGGAAATGTTCTCCGTCACGACTTGGTTCGCGGTCAGCGTATAGGCTGGCAGCGCCACGGATCCGCCGCAATAGGGCACCTTGACCCCTGCCGGAGGGCTCGGAGAAAGGCAGCCGATGGCAACTGTGCCCGCGTAGCCATTGACCGAGGCCAGCGTGAAGGAGGTGAATCCAGTGCCGCTGGAGCCGCTGGAGGACATGGTTACGTTGGTAGCTGCGATGGTGAAGTCCGGCGTGGCGGCCAGCGCATTCGTACCTGAAAACACCACAAGGAATGCGAGCAGCGACGCGACGAGAAGAAACGTTCTGTGAGCTTGCATGGCAGAGTCCTTTCGGCCGGTGGCTTGCACTTGTTCCATGGGATTAGACGGAGGTTAAGTTCAGCGGTTGGGTGATCTTGCAGAAATTTCCCACCTTAATTCGATGGCGGCGCCGCTTGGCACACGCAACTTTTGAGGGGATTGACCTTCAGGCTTCCGTGGTGCGCTTGAGCTGGCCGCAGGCGGCGAAGATGTCGCGGCCACGCGGCTGGCGGATGTAAGCGGGAATTCCCTCACCCGCGAGCGCCTTGCGGAAGAGCTCCGCTCCTTCAGGCTTTGGAGTAGAGTACGGAAAGCCGGGGCCGGGATTCCAGGCAATCAGATTCACTTTGGCGGGCAGGCCCGTGCGACGCACGAGGCGGGCGAGCTCGCGAGCGTGTTCCGGGCGGTCGGTGACGCCGCCGAGCAGAACATATTCGAAGGTGATGCGCTCGTGGGGGCGGAGCTGGACGCGGCGTACGGCGCCGATCACTTTCTCAATCGGCCATCTTCGATTAACGGGCATGATTTTGGCGCGAACCTCGTCGTTGGGCGCGTTGAGGCTGATGGCGAGTTTGGGGCGGAGATCGGGCGGCTCCTGGGCGAAGCGCTCGATGCCGGGGACGATGCCGGAGGTTGAAACTGTCATGCGTTGCGGGCTGAGGCCGACCTCGCGCACGAGCAGGCGCACGGCGGCCATGAAGTTGTCGTAGTTGAGAAACGGTTCGCCCATGCCCATGAAGACAAGGTTCACGCGGTCGCGGCCGACGAGGACGCTGTGGCGATCAAGTACGGCGACGACTTGGCCGGCAATTTCGCCCGCGGTGAGGTTGCGCTGAAGGCCGAGCTTCGCGGTGAGGCAGAACTGGCAGTTAACGGCACACCCGACCTGGGAGGAGACGCAGATGGTGGCGCGGCGCCGGCCTTTGGACTCGTCGCCGGTGCCATCGCCGGCCTCGCCATCGTCGCCTTCGGGCATCCAGACGGTTTCCACGGTTTCAGGCTTGGGACCTGGACAGTTGACCAGATAACGCTCAGTTCCGTCGGCGGATTTGAAGGCTTTGGCGATCTCAGGACGGCCGATCTGCCAGCCCTGGGCGGCAAGTTTCCGGCGTAAATCCAAAGATAATGTAGTGATAGAGGACAGTTCTGTAACATATTGACAATACATTGCTTCAACGATTTGATCGGCACGCCAAGATGGTTCCCCTTGTCGCGTTAGAACCGCTGCCAGGGCTGCCGCATCCAATCCAAATAGGGGACCAGATAGCGAGTCGGGGCTTCCTGCGGCCGGTGCGGAAGCATCGATGGGTGCGAGTTGGTCGGAATTTTCGGACACACCTTTGAGCATGATAGCCGGTGGCGCTGCCGGCAGCTCAAGGTCCTCCGGGTTCCCGATGGACGCCGAAACAGCCCAGGACGGCCACCGCAAAGACCGAATGCCGGCCATTGGGCTCCAATTGGCCTAAAATCGAGTCTCCACAGGATGACGATGAATACTGAGCGGAATCTTCGCCGCACCGAGTTGCCGAACGGACTGATTGTGCTGACCGAGCGGATGGAGCACCTGCGCTCGGTGGCCATGGGGGTATGGATCAAGTCGGGCTCGCGCTGCGAGAGCGCGGAAGTAAACGGCATCTCGCATTTTGTGGAGCACATGCTCTTCAAGGGGACGCGCTCGCGATCGGCGCAGCACATTGCGCGGGAGATGGATTCGATTGGCGGCAACCTGGATGCGTTCACCAGCAAGGAGACCATCTGCTTCAACGTGAAGTCGCTTTCAGACCATGTGCCCATCGCGCTGGACGTGCTGACGGACATGGTTCTGAATCCCACGTTTGCCCTGCCCGACATCGAGCGGGAGCGCGGCGTAATTCTGGAAGAGATCAAGATCGACGAGGACAATCCGGACGTGCTGGTGCACGAGCTATTCACGCAGAGCTTCTGGAAGGGACACCCGCTGGGCAAGCCGATCCTGGGAACGACGGAGACGGTAGGGCGGCTGGGCCAGCAACAGCTCTTTGGCTACCATGGCGACCGGTTCCACGGCGGAAACATGGTGTTTTCGGCGGCGGGGAACCTGGACCACGACCAATTTGTGGAGGCCGTGGCGGCAATGTTTTCCGCGCTGCCGGGCGGCGAGGCACTCAGTGAACTGTCGGCGCCCGAGCCGAGCGCACGGATTATTCTGCGCAATAAGAAAGCTCTGGAGCAGGTGCAGATCTGCCTCGGAGTTCCGGCGCCACCGGTTGCAGATGAGAGCCGCTATGCGACCTCAATCCTGAACACGGTGCTGGGCGGCGGCATGAGCTCAAGGCTGTTCCAGAACATTCGCGAGGAGCGCGGATTGGCCTATTCGGTTTACTCCGACATGAGCCCTTATCGCGATACGGGAAACTTCTGCGTCTATGCAGGGACTTCGGCGGGCAAAACGCTGGAGGTGGTGGACCTGATTCTGGCCGAGTTCCGCAACCTGAAGCAGAGCCCGATAGGCGAGGAAGAGTTGACGCGCGCCAAGGATCAACTGAAGGGCAACATTTTGCTGAGCCTGGAGAGCTCGAACGCGCGCATGGCCAACCTGGCCCGCCAGGAGATGTACTTCCACCAGTTCTTCTCGGCCGACGAGATCATCGCGCGCATCGACGAGGTGACTGCGGCAGAGGTGCAGGCGATGGCGCAGAGGCTTTTTGAGCCGGAACGCATCGCGGTGACGCTGCTGGGCCGGCTGGACGGGGTGAAGCTGACCCGGGCGCGGCTGCTGTGCTGAAAGACAGCTCCTAGCTTCTAGCTGCAAGCTCCATCCAGTTGGGGCTGACTTGCGTGGCGGACCCCGAAACTCTCTCGCTGCAACCTTTCTGCGTTTTATCAATGCGGTTCGCCGGGCTCGAAGAGCTAAAGGCTAGAAGCTAGCATCTAGAGGCTGCCCTTCGAGCGGTCTATTTCCCAATCGCGTCTATACGTTGTAGCATCTTGACAGATGGCCGGTGAGAGCCGGCCTGTTTTACGAGGCTCTGGGAATTCCATGAACTGCAAGTCCAGCTTTTGCCGCCGCGGTCGCGCGCGCCGTGTTTTCTCGCCCAATGGCTTCACTCTGATGGAACTGCTGATTGTGATGGCCATCATCGCGATCCTTTCTCTTCTGGCGATCGCCAGCATCAGCGTCTACACCAAGAGAGCGAATGCCCTGTCTGCCGTGAACTCGCTGCAGAAGATTGTGCAAGCGCAGATGATGTACCAGGAGTCGTACCCTTCGCTGGGGTATGCGTGCTCGCTGCAGGCGCTGGGCGGGGATCCCCATTCTGGCCAGGTGCCAACCGCAACCAGCGCGCAATTGCTGCCGACGGATCTGGCTTCAGGGTTCAAACAGGGATATGAGTTCAGCATCGCTTGCGGCGACAAGGTGACGAGTAACAACGTGGATCGCTTTAACAGCTTTACCGTGACCGCAAAGCCGCAGACCGTGGGCAAGACGGGCGACCGAGGCTATTGCGACGATGAGACCGACCAAATCAAATTCGACCCCACGGGCGGCGTGAACTGCACGCAGACGCTTGGCCAATGAGCTTGCGCGGGTTGACCCTGAACGGCGGCATGGTGATGGCCGCCGTTTTGTTTTGTGCCACAGACCTTCCCGCACAGCAGAATCTGCCTTCGGTGCACGAGCTGGCGCAGCGCGTCGACCGCCATTATGACCAGTTGCAATCGCTGAAGGCTGGGTTCAGCGAGAGCTATTCAGGGCTGGGCATGATGAAGACCGAAAGCGGCACGCTTTTCCTGCGCAAGCCCGGTCGCATGATGTGGCGCTACAGCTCTCCGCAGGGAAAGATCTTCCTCCTCAACAGCAAATACGCGTGGTTCTATACGAAGGGAGACGCGCAGGTGCAGCGCATCCCGGCGAGCGAGCTGGACGATCTGCGCTCGCCGCTGCGTTTTTTGCTGGGCCACACGCAGCTTGAAAAGGAGCTGACGGGCCTGACGCTGGATGCCGCGCCCAATGGCTCTTTTACGCTGACCGGCCAGCCCAAAGGCCAGGAAAAACGCGTGACGCGGGTTGCGCTGACGGTGACGCGCGACGGCACGATCAACGGGATTGAAGTGGACGAGGCCGACGGCGCAATTACCCAATTCACGTTCACGGACGAGCAGCCGGATGCGGAGATTCCAGCCGAGACTTTCCGCTTCAGCCCGCCGGCAGGTGTGCCGGTGGTTGATGCGACGCCGCCGGTGTGAGGGACAGCGATTAGGAAATAGAAAAGCCAGGCCCGAAAAGAGAACGACAAGGGACCAGGGAATAAGGGCCTGCAGCGCAGGTCCGAATCATGCCGGCTCGGCCGAGCCGGAAACTCAACCCAAAGCCGGTCACTCCCCCATGTGATTCAGCGCACTGACACCCGACGTTGGGCGAGTATCTTCTTCGCTTGATTCAACCCGGGTCCCCGATTCAGTTCCTCGCGCGCCGAGGAGCGAGCCTGACAGCGGTTCCAGAGTTCCTCCACTCGGAAGCCGCACACCTTGGAAGGAGCCTTCCCATGAGAAAAGCGATGTTTCTGCTGGCGGCGCTGTTGTTTTTCTACGGTTCTTTTGCTGCGGCTGCGCAGGATCAGCAGCCAACTGCTTCGCCTGCCGCAACCGCTCCGCCTGCCAAGGAAATGCCGCCCATGCCGGCAGCGCCTTCCGAGGGGAAGGCGATCATCTGCATTTACCGGCCAGGGGGAGCCGTCGGCTCCGCCGCTCATGACCATCTTTATGTGAATGGCGTCTATCTGGCCACGTTGCTCAACGGCGAGTATGCCTGGACTGAGGTGGATCCGGGCACGGTCGTCGTTACCGGGATGGCAAAGATGTACTACGGACCCAGCATCATCATGTCCAGCGCCGCCGCGGTCAACCAGACACGGGGCCAAGCCGAGAGGATTCGACTTCAGGCCATCGAGGGGAAAATCTATTACATGAAATGGTCCTCCGGAATGTTCGCCTCGGGCATCAAGGTGGTGTTGGTCGATCCGGGGACCGGCGCCAAGGAGATGCACAAGCTGCATCCGTCAAAGCCCGCGAATACGGGCGAAGGCAATGGCGAACCGTCTGCCGCGCCGGCGCCAACCGCAACTCCCGCGCAGCCCTCGGCAACTCCTGCGCAGCCCTGACGGCGCGCGCCGTGGATCAGAAATGAATCGCAAGAGCGGATTCGTGACCGTCCTCGCAGCCGGAATGTGCCTGCTGGCCGTAGCTGGCGCGCAAGCCCCAAGTCTGAAGGATTCCATCGCGCAGTACGAGCAAGAGGCCGCGAAGGCAAGATCCGGTCACAAGACGCGTGAGTTGCTCCTCTATCTCAATCTTCTCGCCTCGGTCTATCGTGAGTCTGGCCAGTTGCAAAAAGCGCTCGACTGCCTCAATGAGGCGCTTCCCATCGAGCAGCAGGCGAATGGTGCGCTGGGCCAGGCCATGACCTTCAATACGATGGGGCAGGTCTATACCGATCTGGGGCAGGAAGACAAAGCCCTGTCGTATCTCAATCAGGCTCTGCCTTTGTGGCAAACAGCCGGCCAGCGCACCGGCGAAGCGAACGCGCTCACCTCTATCGGCCGGGTGTACGAGAACCTTGGCCAGCATGAAGAAGCGCTCAAGAATCTGAACGATGCCATGGAGATCTGGCACGACATCGACAGCCCAGACACGTCCATGGCCGCTGATGCCGCGCCGAGCGGGCCTTCGGGCCGATTCACACGAAGAATGGAAGCGGCGCGAGAGAAATTTACCGCGGCAGCCAACATCAACATCGTCAACGCCAGTGCCATTGGCGAGGCGGGGACGCTCGACGGCCTGGGCAGAACGTACGCCGATGAAGGCCAGGGCCGTGAAGCGCTCAAATGCTTCGAGAAGGCGCTTCCAGTCTTCCAGCAGAGTGGCGAGCGCGCGGGTGAAGCTCTGGTTCTGAACGATATGGGTCCGGCCTACGCCGAGATCGGCCAAAAGCAAAAGGCACTCGAGTCACTGAACCAGGCGCTGGCCATCTGGCGCGAGATCGGCAGCCGGGAGGGTGAAGCGCTCACGCTCAACAACATCGGCCGCGTCTACCGCGACCTGGGCCAACAGCAGAGCGCGATGGACTACTACAGCCAGGCGCTTCCAATCTGGCGCGAGGTGGGCAACCGAAACGGTGAGGCGCTTGCGCTGAGCGACATCGGCCGCGCCTACGCCGACCTGGGCCAGCCGCGCAAGGCGCTCGACTACGCCATTCAGGCATTGCCCATCTTTCGTGAAACCGGCAGCCGCCGCGGCGAAGCCATGACCCTCAACATCATGGGTAAGGACCACTCCGATCTGGGGGAGCCTGCCGAGGCCATGAAGCTTGAGTTGCAGGCGCTGGCCGTCTGGCGCGAGGTGAAAGATCAGCGCAACGAGGCACAGGACCTGATGACCATCGGGTGGTCCTACTCGGCGCTTCAGCAGCCCGAGAGTTCGCTGGCCAGCGCTCTGGCTGCCCTCGATCTGGCCAAGTCTGTGGGCGATCCTGAGGTCGAGGGCGCCATCGAGACCTCCTTGATGATGGAGTTCCGCAAGCAGCATCGCCTTGAGGAGGCCATCTTCTTCGGACTCGAAGCGGTCAACTCCTATCAGTCGATCCGGAAAAACATCACCGGGTTGGATAAGAGCCTTCAGGCCGGCTTTGCGCAATCGAAATCCGGCGCCTATCGCACGCTGGCCGAACTGCTGATTGAAGCTGGGCGTTTGGGCGACGCGGAGCAGATTCTCGATCTTCTCAAGGAGCAAGAGCTCAATGACCTTGTCCCCGGCTCGGGTCCGGGCGCCGGCGCCATGGAAACGCCCAAGCTCTCGCCCGTCCAGCAGGAGATCGAATCGTTGCTGCCCGATCTCGAGAAAAAGGCCCGCGATATCGAGGAATGGAATCTCGAAGCGGCTCAGTTAGAGGGCAATCCTGCGCGCACTGCCGCCGACGAAGCGCAGCTGAAAACGCTGACTGCAAACCTGGAACAGGCGAAATCAGCAATCCAGGATCGCTTCGACCACACGATCGTTGCTGAACTCGACAAGCAGTCCGGCACCGGCCAGCCCACGGCTGACTCCGCGCAGAGCTATCTGCAAAACTCGCTCGCCAAACTCGGGCGAAACGTGATCGGCATCCGTATACTGCTCGGCGAAGATCACGCTTACGCGATCGTCGTCACAGCGAACTCGCGCCAGAAATTTGAACTTCCTGCGTCCCCGGCTGATCTTCGCAGTAAAGCATTCGAGGCATTCAAAGCGATTAGCTCACCCTCCACCGTGCCGCGGCCGCAACTGAACCAGCTCTACACCATGATCGTGGCGCCGCTCGAAGACGAGTTGAACACTATCGAGACGGCAAGTGGAGCACAAGATAACGTCCCCACACTGTTATGGTCGCTCGACAACGCATTGCGCTACGTGCCGATGGGCGCGCTGTACGACGGCAATCATTACCTGGTCGAGCGTTTCCGCAATGTCCTCTTCACCCCCGAAAGCTACGGGCACATCGCAGACGCGCCCATCCAAGGCGGCGATCCGCCCAAGGCGCTGGCCATGGGACTGTCGAAGAGCTACAACGGGATGCCGGCACTGCCGGGCGTGATTCCCGAGCTCGACTCGGTCGCACACGATCCTTCCAACCCCGACTCGCACGGCCCCATCGAGGGCACAATCCTGGCCGACGAACAGTTCACGCTGGCCGCATTGAAGACCAAACTCGGCTCCGGCAGCGGATTTCGCGTCGTTCACATTGCCAGCCATTTTGTCCTGATTGCCGGCACTGGCGATGAACCTTACCTCCTTATGGGAGGCAACAACGCGGGCGAGACGAACGGCTTTGAATGGAACCTCTCTGACATGGAAAATTCGCCCGTCACCTTCCACGGAACGCGGTTGCTGACTCTCTCCGCGTGCAGCACGGCGAAAGATTACAAATCCCGCAACGGCTTCGAAATGGACGGGCTGGGCATGATTGCCCAACAAAAGGAGGCTGAAGCCGTTCTCGCCACTCTGTGGGACGTGAACGACCTCAGCACCAGCCACATCATGAGCGACTTTTACGATCGCTGGGTCAAAAATCCCGCCAAAGGAAAGGCTGAGGCGCTTCGCCAAGCTCAGCTTGCCTTCCTGCATGGCACCGCGGCTGCAGCCGGGGCCAATACGGGCCGCGGCTTCGAACCCGTCGGCCAATCCTCGACGCAAACTTCAAGCCTGGGCTACGCCCATCCATACTACTGGGCGCCTTTTGTCCTCATCGGCAACTATCAGTAGCGCGCTCGGCCCATGAAAGGATCTCAATGACGAACTCATCGCTTCGGCTGCTCCGGCTCGCCGCTTCGCTGCTCGCAGCGGTTCTATTTGTCCCATGCGCTCTCACGCAGGAGGAAATCGCGCCTCCGCAAGGCAAGGGTCACGTTGTTGTCTTCGTCTCCGGAATCATGGGCCCCAAGCACGACAAGGCCCTTTCCGAGGCCATCGCCGCGTTCGGTTACGATGTCTACGTTTGCGATGGCAGGCAAATCGCAAGGAATCCGGGCGGCAATCTGCGAGCCGCCATTCAAGCCGCTCAACAATCGCCGCATGCCCTGCCTGGAAAAGTTGCGCTGGTGGGCATTTCTCTCGGAGGCGGGTTCGCTCTGGGCCTGGGCTCAGAATGGCCCGACGTTGTCGCGGTGGACATCGTTTGGTACCCCGCAACCGGTTTTGCCGCCAGGCTTCCCGGTTTTACCAGGCGCATGACTGTCCCGGTGCTGATGTTCGCCGGAGAGGCCGACCATTTTGAGAATTGCTGCCTGATCGAGACAGCGCGTGCCATTGAAACCAGCGCCGAGGCCAACAACGCGCCCTTCGAACTCATTACCTATCCCGGAGCCGACCACGACTTTATCAAAGGAGGAAGAAACTATAATCCAGGCGCGTATGAAGATGCACTCAATCGCACCGCGGTTAAATTGAAAGCGGCCTTCACCAGCCAAGACAACACGACAACTGGCGCCGGGCAGAGTTCCGGCAACTAGACCGTTTTTTATGATGCCGCAAGGACGCTTGCCAGGCGGTGAGCGGCGCGGGGGCAGATGAATTCCCCGCCGGGACCAGTGCGCTGCCCGGCTTACTTGCCAGGCTTGGCGGGAGCGCTGGCCGGTGCGGACGTGCCGCCTTCGAGCACGGAGTGCGAGCCTGAGGAGCGCACAAAGAGAACCACAAGGCAGATCGATGTGCACATGAAGATGATCGCCGACCAGGTGGTGAGGCGCGTGAGCACGTTGGCTGCGGCGCGGGGACCGAACGCGGTCTGCGAACCCTGACCGCCGAACGCGCCGGCGAGATCGGCCGAGCGGCCCTGCTGGAGCAGGACTACGCCGATAAGGAAGAAGCACACGATCACGTGCAGGATGACGACAAAGTAGAAGAGAATCTGCATTCCTTTAGCTGCTTTCCATCCGCGCCGGGAAGCCTGAGAATCGGCGAGGGCCCGGACGCGAGAATCTTTTGGTGCGGAAGAGGGGACTTGAACCCCTATGCCTTTCGGCGCCACCCCCTCAAGATGGTGTGTCTGCCAATTTCACCACTTCCGCACGGCGGTGAACCTTATAAGTATAGCAAAGACAATGTTCAGCGCGAACCGGGCAGGAAATGACGGATCGGCCCCTGAAACGGGCCTGCAGGTTACTTTTCGGGTGCGGATAGGCGCTCCATCCAGCGCGCGAGGGCCTGCTGGTCGGGCGAGCCGGCGGAGTGAGCGGCGTGCACATTGCGGCGCTCCTCAGGAGTGCGGTTCTGGCTGAGCTTGAACTTGCCTTCGATGCGCGCGATAGGAATGCGAAAGCCGACGATGCCCATAAGCATGGTGCGGCGAAAACCGTCGGGCAATCGGCGCCAGCGGTCGAGGTGAGCGGGTTCATTCGCGGCGATGAGACCGGCGAGGAGATCCTCCTTGCCGGGATCGTCTTCGACAAGCGATAGCGTGCCGGAGGCGTGGATGGCGATGTAGTTCCAGGTGGGGACGGAAAGCTCCTCGACGTAGAGCGTTGGGGAGACGTAACTGTGCGGGCCCTGGAAGACGACGAGAGTTTCGCGGCCGGCAAGGGCGCGCCAATGCGGATTGGCTTTGGCGAAGTGGCCTTCAATGAGGCCGTGCTCGCCCTCATCCTTGACAACGAGCGGGAGGTGGGTTGCCGACGCAGTTTCATTGGCAGGCTGGCCTGAAAGCGGACCGAAGAGCGTCGCGAAGGAGTGCTGGCGCATGGCTTCGAGAAGAAGGTCGCGATCGTGAACCAGATTGAATTTGGGTGAATACATGCTTTCAAAATCGGCGTCCGCCGCGAACGAGCTTTCCAAGTCAGGATAGCAACTGCGGCTGGCGTGGAAGAGTGAGCGTTGCGGGTCACGGATGTTATCCAGTTTGGTATAGACTCATCGCAAGCCTATGCGGACAGTTTTGTTGTGGGCACTGCTTTTCGCGGCGATTCCGGCTCTCCTGGGGGGCCAGAACTCAGCCGATCCATCTTCCACTATGACCAAAACCAAAACGCTCACGCCGGAAGAGGTTCACCGCTCCGCCATCGTCATCGACACGCACGCCGACACGCCGCAGCGCTTTCTTGATGAGCATTTCGATCTCGGCGATCCGCTGAATGGCGGCGACTGGAACCTGGAGACCGCGCGCAAGGGAAACCTGGACGCGGAGTTCTTCTCGATCTGGGTCGATCCGGTGCGCTTCAAGGGCCAGTATGCGCGTCGCACGCTGGAGCTGATCGATGCCGTGAAACAGCAGGTGGCGAAGCACTCCGACCAGATGGAGTTGGTGACTTCGCCCGAGGGAATCGAGCGCGCGCACCGCGAACACAAGATTGCGGCGCTGATGGGGATCGAGGGCGGTCATTCGATCGAGGACTCGCTGGGGCTGCTGCGCCAATACTATGCGCTGGGCGTGCGCTATATGACGCTGACGTGGTCGAACTCAAACGGGTGGGCAGACAGTTCAGGCGATATCGACGACGCGAGCGTGCCGCACACCTCGCAGGGCCTCAGCGAGTTCGGCAAGGACGTGGTTTACGAGATGAACCGGCTGGGGATGATCGTGGATGTGTCCCACGTCTCGGACCGCACGTTTTTCAGGACGCTGAACATCTCGCGGGCGCCGGTGATTGCATCGCACTCTTCGGCACGGGCACTATGCGACGCGCCGCGCAACATGACGGACGACATGCTGCGCGCGATCGCCACGTACGGCGGGCCGGATTCAAAGGGCGGCGTGGTGATGGTGAATTTTTACTCTGCGTTTCTCTCGCAGGACTACCGCAACGCGCTGAAAGCCATGGAGCCGGAGGTGCAAAAAGAGATCGGCGCGCTGAAGGCGAAGAATAAAGCCGAGGGAAAAGAGACGACGCAGGCGGAGATCGACAAACTGCAGCGCGCGGCGGCGGACCGCATTCCACGCCCGCCGTTTTCGGTGCTGATCGATCATATTGACCACATCGCGAAGGTGGCGGGAGTGGATCACGTGGGCCTGGGATCGGACTTTGACGGGATTCATGGACAATTGCCAGAGGGGATTCACTCACCTGCCGATCTGCCCAAGATTACCGCGGCGCTGATGGCTCGCGGCTACTCGGCGGAGGATTGCCGGAAGATTCTAGGCGGAAATCTGCTGCGCGTGTTCCGCGAAGTGGAGGCCGTGTCAAAGACGCTGCGAGCGGAGGAGCGGCCGAGGATCACGGAGAAGCAGTGAGCAGCGGAACGGTGAACAGCGAGCAGCGGAACGGGAACAGCGCCTGAGACGAAAGCGGATTTGAGGTGCCGTAGTTCCCTGCTCTGCGCGGCGTTTTATACTATTCCCCTGCTCGATGCGCACGTTCTGGAGGTGCCCGGATGAAATCCCTTGCTCCCAGTCTTGTCGCCGTTCTCGCTGTGGCGGCGCTTACTCTGGCTCCGTCTCTTCGCGCGCAGGAAGAAAAGCCCGCGGCGAATTCCGATTCCACCGCAGCGAAGAGCACGAAAGCCACAGAGCCGGCGCCACCGCCGGACTCGACGACGCAAGGCTCCGTCGATGTGGGCGGGCAGCATATTGCGTACACGGCGATTGCGGGCACGATTACGGTGGGCGCAACCGACACTGACGATGCGCAGCTTGGTTCGGATGGCAAGCCGCTGCCGGGCTCGCAGCTCGCGCTGAGCGCGCCAAAGGATCCGGCCGATGCGCCGCCGGTGGGGCACATGTTTTACGTGGCCTATTTCAAGACGGGCGCGAATGCCGAGGATCGGCCCATTACGTTTTTCTATAACGGCGGGCCGGGCAGCTCGACGATGTGGCTGCATATGGGCTCGCTGGGGCCGAAGTATGTGGAGACGGCCGGTGACACGCATCTGCCGGGGGCTCCCTACAAGCTGATCGACAACGCGGACTGCCTGCTCGATGTGAGCGACGAAGTTTTTATCGACATGCCGGGAACGGGCTTTGGAAGGCTCGCCGGCAAGGACGCAGGAAAGGCGTTCTGGGGCGTGGACCAGGATGCGGAGGCATTCGCGCGGTTCATCGCGCGCTTTCTGGCGAAGTACGACCGGTGGAACTCGCCGAAGTTTTTGTTCGGCGAGAGCTATGGGACGACGCGATCAGCGGTACTAGCGAACATTCTGGAAAACGAGAAGAGCGTTGACCTGAATGGAGTGATGCTGCTGGGACAAATCTTCGACTTTCCCACGGCGATGCTGGGCGTGGCTGGAGGCCGGCCCGGTATGGATCTGCCCTACGAGCTGGCGCTGCCCACCTATGCCGCGACGGCGTGGTACCACAAGAAGCTGTCGCCCCAACCGCAGGTGCTGGAGCCCTTCCTGAAAGAGGTGGAAGACTACGCGATGGGTGAGTATATGCACGCTCTGGCTGAAGGAAACAACTTGAGCGACGCGGAAAAGGCGCAAGTGGCCGAGAGGCTGCATGAATACACTGGGCTGCCCGTGGATTACCTGATCAAGGCCAATCTGCGCGTGAGCGGATCGGAGTTTGAGAAGACATTTGAGGACAGCGAGAATCTGACGACAGGACGATACGACACTCGGTTCCTGGGTCCGACGCTCGATCCATTGAGCGAGGGAGCGGGTTACGATCCACAGAGCGCGGCGATTTCGTCGGCGTACTTTTCGCTGGTAAATCTGTACCTGCGGCAGGATCTGAAGTACGGCGAGGGCCAGACATACCTACCACACGCGCTGTTTGACGGTTTTCGCTGGGAGATGTCACGGCAGAGCGGGGCCCAGCTTTTCAGCGCTGCGGGCGGGCTCAACGTGAGCGCAGACCTGGCTGAGGCGATGAAGACGAATCCGCGGCTGAAGGTGATGGTGAACGACGGCTACTACGATATGGCCACGCCGTTTTTCGCCGCGGAGTACGAAGAAGAGCATCTGCCGATTCCGGCGTCACTGACGAAGAATATCGAATACGACTGGTACGAATCGGGACACATGGCGTATGTGCGCGACGAATGCCGCAAGCAGCTGCATGACCGGGTGGCCAAGTTTATCAAGAGCGCGGACGAAGGCAGTAAACAGTGATCAGAGGACCGTGGTCTGTGATCAGAAGCTACCGGAGCGGGTGCGGCGCTTGTTCCGGCTATTCGGAAGAGGTGGAGTTCGAGACGCCCGCCTGGCAGCGCGCTTTATACTAACAATTCGCTCGTATTCCCACCCGGAGAGAAAAATGAATTCATTGAACCGCCGCATTGCCGCCCTGATCGGAGCGGCGTTTTTGATTCTTTGTGTTTCGGTCCGCGCACAGGACGATAAGTCTGCGGCCAAACCCGCCGCGCCCGACAAGAGCGCGGAAGCGGCTCCGCCTGCCGATTCGACAACGCAGGGTTCAGTGACGGTCGGTGGGCAGCAGATCGCGTATACGGCGATCGCGGGGACTATCACGGTGGGCTCAACCGACAACCAGGATGCGCAGCTTGGAGCGGATGGAAAGCCGCAGCCGGGAAGCCAGCTTGCGCTGAACGCACCCAAGGATGCAAAGGATGCAACTCCCGTAGCGCAAATGTTTTACGTGGCGTACTTTAAGAATGAGGCGAAGGCTGAAGAGCGCCCCATTACGTTCTTTTACAACGGCGGGCCGGGCAGCTCGACGGTATGGCTGCACATGGGCTCGCTGGGCCCGAAGCATGTGATGACGGCGGGCGACACGCACCTGCCTGCCGCGCCATACACCATGGTCGACAATCCGAATTCTCTGCTCGATGTGAGCGACCTGGTCTTTGTGGATGCCCCGGGAACGGGCTTCGGGCAACTGCTCGGAAAAGACCCCCAGAAAGCCTTCTGGGGCGTGGATGGCGATGCGAACGCGTATGCGCGGTTTATTCAACGTTTCATTTCGAAGTATGGGCGCTGGAATTCTGCGAAGTTTATCTTCGGCGAGAGCTACGGCACAACGCGGTCGGCGGTGCTGGCCAATTTACTCGAGAACAAGCTGAACATCGACATCAACGGAGTGATCCTGCTGTCGCAGATCTTCAACTTCACGACGGATATTGACCAGCCCGCGAACAATCCCGGAGTCGACCTGCCTTACGAACTTGCGCTGCCGACGTTTGCGGCGACCGCGTGGTACCACAAGAAGCTGCCCAATCAGCCGGCGGCACTGGAACCGGTTTTGAAGGATGCGGAAGACTTCGCGATGGGACCGTACGCGCATGCACTGGCGCTGGGAACCGATGTGAGCGCCGACGAGAAGCAGCAGGTTGCGCAGAAGATGCATGAGTACACCGGATTGCCGGTCGATTACATTCTGAAAGCCAACCTGCGCGTCAGCGGCCCAGAGTTTGCGAAGTCGCTGCAGGATTCCGATGATCTGACGACAGGACGGCTGGATACGCGCTTTTCCGGACCCAATCTCGATCCGCTGAGCCAGAACGCAGAGTACGACCCGCAGGAGACGGCGATTTCTTCGGCTTACGTGGCGCTTTTTAATCAGTACGTTCGCCAGGATTTGAAATATGGCGACGGGCAGACTTACCAGCCGTTGCTGTTTTCGGCGGAGCCGCAGTGGAATTGGGTCCACGATGGCAACACCATCGGCGTGAATGTGAGCGGGGACCTGGCTCAGGCGATGAAGACCAACCCGCGGCTCAAGGTCCTGGTGAATGGCGGCTACTACGATCTGGCCACGCCGTTCTTTGCGGCAATGTACGAAGAGAAACACCTGCCGATTCCGCAGTCGCTGGCGAAAAACGTTCAATACGCGTGGTACGAGTCGGGCCACATGGTCTACGTGCGTGATGAGTGTGTGAAGCAGCTTCACGATAACGTGGCGGCGTTCATCAAGAGCGCGGACGCGCAGTAACCCAAGGGACGTAGGGACTAAGGGACTTAGGGACTTAGGGACTTGGGGACTACGTGACTTAGGGACTAGGGTGCCGGTTCCAGTTGCGAAATTCCTGTGAGCGGTTTGGCGTAGACAAATGCGGCGCGATGGCGCGCGTAGAAGTGCTCTTCCCTGCCCTGGCGCGCGTAGCCGCGGCTTTCGTAGAGGCGGATGGCGGCGAAGTTCTCGACATCAACATGGAGCCAGATGGCGGCTGCGCCGGCGGTGCGGGCGGAATCTTCAGTGAGGCGCATTAGCTCGCTGCCGACGCCCTGGCCGCGATGGTTCGGAGAGACTTCGACAGTCTCGATGTAAGCGAATTGTGCGCCGGATTTCCGGCCTTTCTTCCACTGAACAATGGCGAAGCCGGCAATTTTCTCCTCTTCTTCGGCGATCCAGGTGGCGGAGTTGGTGCTATCGACCAACTGGCGCATGTAGGCGCGGCTGAAGCGGAAGGGCGGATCGAAGCAGAGTTCTTCAACAGCATAGAGCTGGGCAAAGTCGCCGGGTTGGTAGAGGCGGTAGAGCATAGACAGAGATCAGCTTTGCCGTGCTGGGTGAACATTTGTAAATGGCCGTCCAAGGCTTGCGGCGTTTGAATCGTCCAACGGCCTCATGTCAAGACGCCGCGGGCCGCCCAAGGGCGGCCCGCGTGATCCAGTGTAAAACATCAACGAGCTACACCTTGGCTTCGAGATCCGAGATCACATCGAAGAAGCGCTGGTCGAGACGGCGGTTGGTGGCGATCGCGTCCTTGATGGGAATGTCGGTGATGTCGGTGCCGTGAAGGACGGCAATGCGGCCCCACTTTTGCTGGTGCACCATGTCGATGGCGTGCAGGCCATAACGCTGCCCCAGAACCCGGTCGTAGGCGGTGGGAACGCCGCCGCGCTGGGTGTGGCCCAGGTTGACGGAACGAGTTTCGTAGCCGGTCTTCATCTCGATGAGCTCGGCGAGAGCTTCGCCGATGCCGGAGAGGCGCACGTGGCCGAAAGAATCCACTTGCGATGACCCGATGACCTGGCCCACTTCGGGAAGACGGCAGCCTTCGGCGACCACGACAACGCCGTAATGCTTGCCGTGGTCGTAGTTGTATTTGAGAAGCGCGCAGACGTGATCGATGTCGATTTCTTTTTCAGGGACGAGGATCACGTGGGCACCGCCGGCAACACCGGAGGCATAGGCGATCCAACCCGCGTCGCGGCCCATGACTTCGATCACAACCACGCGATTGTGCGAGTCGGCCGTGGTGTGAATGCGGTCGACGGCCTCGGTGGCGATCATGACCGCTGTGTCATAGCCGAAGGTCTGGTCGGTGCCGCTGATGTCGTTGTCGATGGTCTTGGGGACGCCAACGGCCTTGACGCCGTGCTCGCTCAGGAAAAGCGTGACCGATTGCGTGTCGTCGCCGCCAAGGGCGATGAGGGCGTCGATTTTATTGGTCTTGAGTACCTCCTGCACTTTGTCGATGCCGCCGGGAATCTTCTTGACGTTGGTGCGCGAAGAGTGGAGGATGGTGCCGCCCCTGAGCTGAATGTCGTCAGCTGCTTCGAGCGTGAGCGGAATGAAATTGTTATCGAGCACGCCGCGCCAGCCGTTCAGGAATCCAATGAACTCGTCTCCGTAGTGGTTGATGCCCTTCCTTACGGCCGCATAAATGACCGCATTCAATCCGGGGCAATCGCCACCGCCGGTCAACAAAGCAATTCGCATCGTGGAATCTCCTCAAGAAAGCAGTTCGCAGTTCTTAGTTCGCAGTGCTTCGCGATTTTGCCGGAGGCGGGAAGAATCACCGGACTTAACGCAATCAACAGTGTATCGCGGCGCTGTTAACGGGAATGGTGATGCACCTCACGGCGACCGTGGACAGTTCACAGCGAACAGTGGTCAGATGCGGGCCTTCCGTCCTGGCGAAGACGACCAGTCGATAGAAGCCCCGGTTGGGAAGCCGGCGCTACCATAAGGAATGCCGGAAACTGGCGCTGGATTCCTGCTCGCATTTGTCGGCCTGGTCGTCGCGGTGCTTCTGGTGCTGCTGCAGTTGACGCGACTGGGCTACCTGATCCGCGCCACGATTCCCGACCGGCCGCGGCAGCGCATGTTCATTGCGTCGGTTGCATTTTTGATCACCTTTGCCGGCGTACGGCTCCTGGTTCACCGGATCGCGAATCACGAGGGCCATCTGCAGTGGGTGGTGGTGCGCGGAATGCACATTCACCACCTGGTGTGGGGCATTCTGATTCTGCTTTTTGTTGGATACGGCTGGCTGCTCGATCTGGGATGGTCGCACTCGCCGATGTCGATTTTTCTGGGGAGGCTGATGGCGGTGAGCTATGGCGTGGGCGCGGCGCTCACACTGGACGAGTTTGCGTTGTGGCTGAGCCTGGAGCCCGATGTTTACTGGACCCGCGAGGGCCGGCTGAGCATCGACGCCGTGATTCTATTTGGAGCTGTACTGGCGGTGGGCGCGTGGGGCGCGCCGTTTTTCGGGGCCCTGCAACGCCTGTGGAGGCCGAGCAGGCCGACGCACGAAGGCATCGGCCGCATCAGCTCGCCGATTCGCCGCGGGCGGTTGCTTCGTCGGCGTATAGCTCGTCGATCACCGCCGAGTACTGGGTTGTGAGGACGCGGCGCTTGATCTTCATGGAAGGCGTGAGTTCGCCCGATTCCTGCGACCACTCGTCGGCGACGATGCGGAAGCGCTTGAGCGACTCGAAGTTGGCCAGAGAGCCGTTAACCTCGCGCACAATCTCGGCGTAGAGCGCGACAACGCGCGAATCGGCCACAAGTGCAGCGCGCGAAAGAGCCTCAATTCCATGGTGGCGGGCCCATTCTTCCAGTGCGGCGAAGTTGGGAGAGATGAGGGCGCAGATGAATTTGTGGCGATCGCCGACGAGCGCGGCCTGGGCCACGAACACGCTGTTCTTCAACTTGTTTTCAATCGGCTGCGGCGCGACGAGCTTTCCTCCTGAGGTTTTCAGCAGTTCTTTCTTGCGATCGGTGATGGAGAGAAAGCCGTCGGCGTCGAGATGGGCAATATCGCCGGTGCGAAACCATCCGTCGGCGTCAAGGCACTCTGCGGTAGCGGCGGGCTTGTGCCAGTAACCGGAAAAAACCGAGGGACCGCGGACGAGCAGCTCACCATCCTCGGCGAACTTGAGCTCGAGATTGGGCAAGGGCATGCCGACCGAGCCCATGCGATGGTGAATGGGTGTATTGAGAGCGATGACGGGCGAGGTTTCAGTGAGGCCGTAGCCTTCCCAGAGAGCGATTCCCGCGGAAGCGAACCAGCGCGCGGTGTCAATGCCTAGGGGCGCGCCACCGCAGACGAAGGTTTTTACGCGTCCTCCGAAGGCCTCGCGAACCTTGGAATAGACGAGCTTGTTGGCCAGCTTCCACAGCATCGAGCCAGGCTGACGGCCGTCGTACACGGTGTCGGCGAAGCGCGAGCCGAGATGAATGGCCCAGGCCAGCATCCGCTTTTTGACCGGCGATTGCGCGGTCTGTTGCTCGACGGCCTGGCGAATCTTCTCAAAGACGCGAGGCACGCCGACGATGACCGTGGGCCGGACCTCGCGCATGGCCTGGGGCAGCTTGTCGAATTGAGAGCAGTAAGCGACCTGCGCGCCGTGGTTGTACATCACGTAATCGAGGGCGCGCGCGGTGACGTGCGAGAGAGGCAAAAAAGAGATGCAGGCGTCGCTGGAATTGAAGCCGAATTCGATGGCGGTGAAGTTCTGGTTGGCGGCGAAGTTGCCATGGGTGAGGGCCACTCCTTTGGGCTCGCCCGTCGTTCCCGAAGTGTAGATGAGCGTAGCCAGATCGCCGGGCTCGACGGAGCGAACGAGGGCATCGAATACGGGGTCGCGCTCCGCGCCATCAAGGTCGGAATTGGCCAGCAACTCGCTCATTGCGTTGGCGCCGACCGGAGCAGGCGAGTCCATCATGACGATGTGCTGCAACTGGGTTTGCGCGCGGACGGATTGCAGTTTGTCGAATTGCTGCCGCGTGGAGACGACAGCAATACGGCAGCCGGCGTCGCGCACCTGCTCGGCGATCTGGTCGCCGGTGAGGGTGGGATAGAGGGGCACATCGGCGGCGCCGATGGCCAGCGCGGCAAAGTCGGTAACCGCCCACTCCCAGCGATTCTCGCTGACGAGGACGATGCGGTCGCCCTTCTTCGCGCCCAGCTTGAGAAAAGCGGTAGCCAGCGCGCGGACGCGTTGATAGATCTGATCGGAAGAGATGGGGTGCCATTGGCCGAACTCGTCCTGCCACAGGACGGCGCGGGGATTGCCGGCCGCGGCGACGCGAAGGAAGAGGTCATTGACTGTGGAGATCGACGAAGGAGTCATTGATTGGTTTAAAGCGGTTCCAGAATTCATTTGCCCTTGTTGGTGTAGCGAACGGTGCCATTTTCTTAGGGAAAACTCAGGATACCCCCAAACCCCGCGCCAATCCTACACTTTTGTAATCCCCTCAAAATTTTGTGCTAAATCTGTGCTTGACGTTCCCAAGGTCCTCCGGGCGGCCCTTGATGATATGGACCCGGTTGACGCGGAGGCCCTATACCAAAGCGCGGAGGTGACGCGGTGAGCACAGCCCCCGTCATCACCATCTTTGTCCGCCACGCTGACGGCTGCAAAGAGTCCGGCAACGAATTTTCAAAGCGGTGTAGCTGCCGCAAACACCTCCGCTGGACGCTCAACGGCAAGCAGTACCGGAAGCAAGCCGGGACGCGCTCATGGGCGGAGGCGGAGAGCGTGAAGCGCAACATGGAAGACCAGCTCTCCGGCAGAGCACCAAGCGCAACCGTGGACGCCAAGACCACCAACGAAGCCTTGGCGCTCTTCCTCCAAGCCAAAGAGCTGGAGGGCATCACCGCCCCGCGCATGGCCACGTACAGGACGCAGCTCCACAGGTTTGTGGACTACGCAGCCGCCAAGGGCATCATCATGCTGTCCGGGCTGACCCCGGACTTGTCGGTTGACTACTGCGCCACCATGCGTGTGAGCAACAGCACGAAGCATCTCTACTTGAAAATGTTGTCCACCTTCCTTGGGTACTGCTATGACGCCAAGTGGCTGGACAGGCGGCCCAAGATGCCCCGCGTGGCCCTTGACACCGTGGAGACGGAGCCGCTGACCTCCGATGAGTACACCCGGCTGTTGGCCGTGGTCACCGTGCCCAAGGTCCGGGCGCTCATCCAGCTTATGAGACACAGCGGGCTTGCAGTGAGGGACGCGGCCACGCTGGAGCGGTCTGAGGTCACAGACTGTGGCGCGTTTTATCGCGTCACCACAGACCGGCAGAAGACCGGGACACACGTGAGCGTGCCCATTCCCCGCGCCGTTGGTGATGAGATTCTCGCCGTGGCCGGTGAGCAGTACATCTTTGACCACAGCGGGAACAATGACCGCAGCTTTGCCAAATACTACGGCACACGCATTGCAATAGCTTTTGAGTCTGCCGGGTTGAATGACGGCGGCTTTATGAAGTCCCACCGGCTCCGTGATACCTTCGCAGTGGAGCTGCTCTCCAAAGGCGTGCCCATGGAGGAAGTCTCAAAGCTCTTGGGTCACGGCTCAATCCGCACCACAGAGATGCACTATGCGCGTTGGGTCAAGGGTAGACAGGACCGGCTGGACTCGCTTGTCATTGGGACGTGGGCCGCGCCCGTTACCGGGCGCAAGAGCCGCGCCACTTAGCCGCGCCGCGTGCCAATCTTTTTGCGCTTGCGTTGCGACCGCAGAGCGTAGTTTTCCCGCAGACGTTTTAATCGCGCCGCGTGGTGCTCGGGATCAGCGTCATAGTCTTTGGCTTTGCAATTTGCGCCACAGACCCTTTTGTCGTTCCTGAAAGCGTAGAACAGCCGTTGACACGCCTTACACGCACGCAGACGGCCTAATTGTTCGGATTCCGCAAGGCGAACAAGGACTGATATTGCGCTTCCTTCCCGCCCCGAGCCGCCTTTCGGTTGGAAGCTGATTCTCAGCTTATCTGTGAAGATTGCGGCGGCTTCCCATCTGTACGCGGACAACAGCGCGTCCAGTTCATCATTGTCCCGGATAAAGTCCACGCTTTGCGTTGGGTCGTTCTCGTCACTTTTTTGGAGTCGCATAAGCAAATCCACGATACGGCGGACCCGTTTGCGCTCCGGGGTTTCGGGCCGCCGTTGGAGCGTATCCAAAACGTTCTGGACTGCCATTCCCAATTTCTGACTACCGTTCATGTGCGTAATCTCTTCTGAAAAGTATCAAGCTGAAATCAAGCCAAAACGCTTGACGCTATGCTCTGGATGCGTCATCCTAAGTTTGCGGCTGATTCTGACTACTGTTCAAAGTATACAACAGTTATCAGAAAATGGAACGGATAATGATTACTGACAAGGGACGCCAAATCATATTGAACTCTTCACGCTCGTTCGCCTTCTTTGCGAACCCAATCACGCGGGACTTGGAAGTCGTCCGGCTGGATGATGGATTCCCGGCGTCTGAAGACTTCCTGCGTGCCATCGCCCAACGCGGCCTCCGCTATGCAGCCACCTTGGGAATAGTTGACGGGGAGCCTTGTGTGGCTCTGCAAACGGCCTTCGATGAGCACACCACATTTGCGCTTGCCCGTGCGGTCGCTGTGTTCGTCTTGGTCCTGATGGGCGACGAGCCGGAGCAGAGGCCGGATGACTTTGAGAGTTTTATTACGGGCCTTGTGCGCTTGGAGGACCCGAGAGTTTAGCAAGTGCCGCCCGCGTAAAACGGCGTGGGTCAACCGGGTTGGCTGCCACAGTACGTGGACGTTAGACCGGAAAATGCGCCGATGGGAGGGGAGCCGGGAAGCGCGAAGAAACGCAACACTGACAACGCGGGTAGAAAGGCCCACGTTGCCGTATGAGGCGCGGCAGTACGCCGTTGCTGACTTCGGATGCTGGACACGCGCAAGCGTGCAACTTCATCCAAGGATTTTCAAAATGAAACTGCAAGAAATGTTGCAAGAGCAGAAAGAAGCGCTTGACGTAGCCGAAGGCGTCATGGCAACCGCCGAGCGTGCCAACCGTGGCTTCACCGCTGCGGAGCAAGAGACATACACCAACTCCATGAACCGCTATCAGGAGCTTGGAAGGGCCGCCGCCGCGAAGAAAGAGCTGAATACCATCAGGCTTGCTTTCCCCAACGGTATGCCCGGAATCGGCACTCCGTCCGGTGTGTTTAATGCACCGGCAAACGCGGCGGACTTCTCTCCGCTCCGCGCGGCAACGGCACGCAACCCGGAATACGCGAAAGCGCTTCAGGCGTACCTTTGCACTGGAGGAAAACAACACGCTGAAGAGCTGACGACGGGCGCAGACGGTGTTGGGGGTTATATCATCCCCGGCTCTGAAGCGTACACACGGCAGCGGCTCGCCAATGGAAAGATGAACGCGGCCACGTATGAAGGCTCACAAGGTAGCTCGGACGCGGCGGGCGGATATGCAATCAGTGTTCCCACTGAGCAGCTTATCGTCCCCCTTGCTCTGCCTGACTTGGGAATTTTCGACGCGTCCATGGTTATCCCCACGGCAACGGACGTGAAGATTCCGGTAGCAACCGCCTTCGGAACGTCCACAATTAAGGCTGAGTCCACCGGCACGCTTGCCACGTTCGGCGGAACGGACCCCACGTTGGGTCAGTTCACGTTGACTGCGTTCATGGCGGGCGCTCTTCGTTGGGTGTCATGGGAGCTGCTCCAAGACGTTCAAACCTTTCAGCAATTCGTGGTAGACGATTTAATCAAGGGACAGCGCATCCTTGAAGGCTCATTGCTTGCTTCCGGCAACGGGACCACTCAACCGCTCGGAGTCTTTAGCAACACAGGCACGGGCACAGGCTCCGCGTACAACTTCGCGGGAACGGCAGCGGACAGTACAACCCTGCTCAATTCGCTGTTTGACGTGACCAGCACGTTGAAAGGCGCCTACCAAAGTAATGCGAGTTGGGTCATGAGCCGTGCAACCGCACTTACAATCCGCCGCGCACAGATGCAATCCAACCTGTTTGTCCCCGTTGCCACTTTGGACGCGGACGGCACAGAGCGCATCCTTGGACGGCCTGTGTACTTCGACGTGGACAGTCCGGCACTCCCGACCGCAACCACAGCGGGCGTGGTGCCAATCCTGTTTGGTGACTTCAAACAGGGTTACATCGTGGGTGTCCGTGGTGGGTCGGGCATCAACGTGAAAATCCTTGACCAGCCCATGGCTGCTCAAGGTCAGTTGGGCATCCTCGCATATCGCCGTCTTGATGGCCGTGTGCGCCGCTCTGAGGCAATTCAGGCAATCACGGTCTCACACACCTAACCGAATAGGGCGCGTACTCCATCACCCCGCTGGCAGGGTCCCGTACATTCGCGCCACCCTCAACCAAGGGCATCACGTGTGCGGGAAGTCGCTGGACATGCCTCTGGCGTGCATGAGAAGAAAATCGCCAGAGAACGGGGCCGTTCGCTAGGGAGAGCGGCGGCCCCAATCCTTTCAAGAAGAGGTTAGAAAATGGCGGCTCCAGTTTGGGTCTTATCGGTTGACCTTCAGACCAAGACAGCAACCTTCACCACTGGGTTGGCTGACGCGGCCAAGTCCGCGCGTGGCAGCTTCCAAGACATCCAAGGTGGCGCGGGCGCGATGGGCGGCAGCATCAGCGGCTCCATGAGGTCCACTCGTGAGAGCGTCATGCTCTTGGGTGAAGAGTTTGGCGTCCATCTGCCCCGTGCGCTTACGTCCTTCATCGCGGGCTTGGGTCCGGTGGGCGCGGCCATGGAAGCGGCCTTCCCCTTCATCGCGCTTGCCGCGCTCGCCGGTATTCTCGTGGCGCATCTGGAAAAGCTGAAAGAGGCCGGGGTCAAGCTGACCCAAGACCAGATGAGCTTTGGCACCGCAGTACAAAACGCTTTCAATACCTTTGATGAAAAGATACTTGAAGCGCAAATCCGCGCGGATGACCTCAAAGACAACCACTTGGCCGGTATCAAAGACCAGCTCAAGTTGATTGACATGCAGAGCATGGAAGAGCTTGTCCACAGCTTTGAGACGGTGGCCAAGGCTGCCGATGTTGTGTTGAAGGACCTTGAGGGCCACTGGTACACATTCGGCAAAGGCTCGGACGGCGCGAAGGCCGCCTTGGATGCCTTCCAAGTCCAATACGCCAGTTTGATGGCGCAAGGCAAAGGGGATGAGGCCCACGGGCTGCTCACCGGGACCTTGGCCCAAGCGCGTGAGGTTGCCGCGTTACAAGACCGGCTCCGCACCATCACCACCGGCCCGGATAGCATGTCCTCCAAAAGCCGGGGTCAACAGGCGGAGGCAGACGCAATCCGGGAGCAGCTCAAGGCGAAGGGCGCAAGCGCAGACGCCACGGACAATGAGGTGGCCGCTCAACAGAATCTTGTCCAAGCACTTCAAGCACAGGTTGGGCTGGAGCAACGCGCGGCGGACCTCAAGGCGCTGGACGCGAGCAACACCAAGGCGGCAGCCGCCAAAGCAGACGCACGCACGGGCGCGGCGGCAGCCGCAAAGGAAGCGGAGGAAGAGAACAAGGGCCGGGCGCTGTACCTGTCTGAGTTGTTCCAGACCAACAGAGAAGCCGTGTCCGCCATCCAGCAAGGCGAGAAGGAAACCATTGACGCCACAAAGGACGGCACGGCGGAGCGGTTGGCCGCCATTCAGGACGCCATGGCCGCTGAGAGGGCCATGGGGCTGGAGGACTCGGACTTTTACAAACAGTTGGCCGTGCAAGAGGTTGAAGTCACCCGGCAGATGACGGAAGAGCAAGCCCGGCTCAAGCAGCAAGCCGGGGATGAAGAGGCCCGGCACGATGAGGCCACAGCACAGCAAATTGTGGCCGCTCAGAGGGGCGCACAGGCGTTGTTGAATAGCACCCGGCGCACGAGCGCGGCGGAGATGCTTGCACAAGACACGCTTGCAGCCAATGAATCCTTCGCCGTCAAGTACGTGGCGCTCGCCAAAGAGATTGACGCTCTGGACAAGTCCGGCGCGGACTATGACAACAAGCTTAAGGCGCTTCAGGACAAAGAGACGGAGTTGGTCAAGCAGCATGAAGACCAGATAACGCAAATCAAAGAGAGGGCAGAGCAAGAGCGTAACGTCCGCATCTTGGGAGCGGAGCAGCAATTGGGCAATAGCATTGCCCGCGAACTTACACAGACGCTCATGGGCCATCAGTCCTTTGCCAAGATGATGAACCAACTTGGGAACCAAGTGGTCAGCAGCATGATTGAAAACTCCATCAAGATCATGCTTCAGCAAGACAAGGAAAGGATGGGAGACGCTCGGAAGGCGGCCACAAGTGCGTATGCCACCGGGGAAAAGATCGGAGGCCCGGCTGGAGTCATTCTTGGGCCGGTGTTTGCTGCGGCGGCCTTTGCCGGGGTCATGGCCTTTGCTCAAGGTGGCATTGTCCCCGGCGTGGACGGCGTGGACAGCGTGCCCACCATGTTGACGCCGGGTGAGGGCGTTGTCCCCCGTGGCGTCATGGACCAGCTCAGTGACTTGGCCCGCAACGGCGGACTCCAAGGCGGTGGCCCACATTACCACGTGACCACTCACGTGCACATGAACGCATCCGCGCTCGATTCTGACGGGATGGACGCTGTTCTCAACAAACACGCGGACACATTGCAGCGGCACTTTGAGCGCACGTTGCGGAAAATGAATCGCTAAAACACGTGCCCGCTGACGCCGCACAGAAACACGGATGTGTCTGTGGTCAAATCCGGGGCGCGGCGGGGCATTGTAGGTGAAAGAAAGTGGTGGTCAGCACGTACAAAACGCGGCCTTGGCCTTCAGTTTGGGCCGCTCGCTGGCACCCGCCATGTCTCTGGCTGACCTGTCGGAGACTTGGCGGGTGCCAAAGGGTGCACGCATTTTGTCCCCGTAAGTTGTTGATTCTACACAAAACCATCTCACGCTCTTACGACTATATAAAAGAGAGATGGTATGTCGTGTTTGTGTCGAAAGATGACATGTGCGCGGCCACCCCCTCTCCCATGGGTGTGGTCAGAAAGTGGGGCATTTTGTGAGCCGGTACACGGATCAGCTTGCAAGAAGAAACAAGGTGATTACATTTCTGCGGGAACACCCATTGCTTCGCGGGAAGCCCCGGCGTGAGGTTTTTTTCGCTCTGAAGTCAGCGGGCCTTGTGTGGCCTCACGCGAGCTTTGCGGTCTTCAATGTCAGAGCGTGGGTGATTGAAGCATACGCCGCGCCAAAGCCCAAACCTGCGCCTCCGCTGTCCCCGTCTGAGCAGATCGCTTTGCAGCGGATTGCAGCCGTCACATTCATACGGCAACACCCGGAGCTTTGGAGCAAATCCGGGCGCGTGATTGTCCACGAGCTGAAGAGGGCCAGGATTGTCCCGTGGCACACAAAGAAGGCGTATGGCAGTGTCAACTCGTGGCTGAGTGTTGCGAAGAGTGACGCACCAGTTGAACAGGCCGCGATGTCAAGTAGGGTTTTGAGGCGCACCAAAGCGGTTGAATACATCCGGCAACACCCGGAGCTTTGGAGCAAGCCCGAGCGTGAAGTTGTCCGGGCATTGCAGTCAGCGGGCATTGTGTCCTATACGACGGACTTCAGAGCTTGCCCTAGTGTTAGCTCGTGGTCGAGCGAAGCCCAAAGCCCGCAACCGGCAGACACACAACCTATTGAAAAGAAATAGGATGGGGGTGGGTCAAAATCTTGACCATGGCCCCCGAAAAGAGCGCCGCCATCTAAAACTTTACACAATATGGAATTCCATAGAAAATGGTAATTTCTATGGGTTTTCATAGGTTCTTGGGTGTTTTGGACAGGAAAGACTAGGAGAATCAAGCACTTATGGCACGTCTATTCATCAACTTTGCGCGTCCACTTCAGGAATCTCTTTTAGGAGTCCGTTTAAGACGTTCATATACAAAGACTTATTGACATTCTCAGCCTTTCTGCGTAGCTTAAATCAGGCCGTGGGAGGGCCGAACATGGCATATCAGCGGGTGAATTGGTTGGCGGACTTGAAGCGGATGGCACGCGGGCAGAAACCAAAGGCGGAGCCGTGGCTTGTGGCAGAGCTAGCGGCCCGGTGGTCTGAAGCCGGAATCAGAGCGTCCGAAGACACGGACGAAGTTGGGCAATTGGAGCGCATGTTGCGCTTGGAAGACCCGCGCGGCTAAAGCGCAGTCACTTGCACTTATCTGGGTTTTCGTCTGTATTGCAGAAGCCAATGCTTCGCTTCGGAATCGATGGGTCAAGGCGGGGGAGCTTTGTTAGGAGAATACTGATCTGGGTTACGTGCTGGATTAGTTCGACAGGTGCTCCGTCTTCCATTACGCCGCAGAACCACATCAGGGATGGATTCCAATAGCCTATATCTTGGAGATGAAATGTTAGGCTTTGACCAAAAGAAACAAGGCGCACACCGACCTCGTGCGCGTCGTCTAGTCTTTTGTCGTATTCTTCGATCCACTTGCACAGTCGGCTGTGAAATTCACTCGCCATGTTGTTGTCGAGATAAACTTGCTCCGCAGTTTTAAGCGGCATGTACTTGGGCGTGGAGAAGTCAATCTTCGGCAGCTCGATGTTAGGCACGAGACTTGCGATGCTAGGCAAGGGATAATTCTTGTTGTCAGCCATATGGCATTTTCTCATTTAGTGCCCGTAGCTGGCACGCGGACTCATTTGAATCCAGCGGCCTCAAGTCTGCGTAGGAGCATCGAAACGAAACTTAAGTGGTCAAGACAGGTCTCCGGGTCATCCACTACGGCGTACTCGTGCCCCCGAGGGTTGCGTATCGCGGCCACCCCTCCGGCAAAAATAAAACGGAAGCCCCGTTGCTCATCCTTTTCCGTCTCGCTGATTAGTGCGGTGAGCTTCAGCTTAGGACTTGCCTCATCGAACGCAGCCATCATTAGCTTCCAGCCCAATTCCGAAAGGCCGGAGTGCCGCTGTACCTCTTTGTCCAGAAACTTGAAGGCGAGGAAAGTTGCTTCGGCAAAATAGCCATCGTCGAAAAGCTCTCTCACCTTCGCGGGAAGGTTTGTGTGGACGTTCCTCGTGTCGAATGGGTGGACGGAGGAATCTGGTACGGGCAGCGTTGCGGGTTGCTTTTCGGGCAGTCGCGCAAGTGACCTAGCAATAGCCTCGAATCGCTTGAGGTTATTTTCCATTCAACAGATTGTCCCGGATGCTGCGGAAAATCCTGTCATATGTTTCTTGGTCCGCCGCTGCGGGTAAGTTCACTTCGACACGGACGGTCAAACCGACTTCCCGCGTCTGACCATCACCGGATTTTGGCGTCATCTTGCCCGCGTGGCTTGCAGCGGCGCTCGCGGTCGCCTTGGCACTCTTCGCCTTAGTCTCTTTTGGCTTTGCGGAAGATTTTGCGGGTGTGGGGCCATCACCGTGTCCGGCAAGGCTGCTGAGCGCCTGAAACGTGCTTGCTTGCCTTCGCCCCACCACGTCACTTGTTTGGTCCGAGTTTCTGAAGAAAGCGATGAGGCCGTCGAATGACAAATCCCACGCGGCGTCCCCATGAAGGCTGAAAAGTTCGGCGTAAGACTTCTTCACCATCTCGCCAAACAACTTTTGGAACGCCGCGTCCTCGTGTTGATTGAATGGGGCAGTTGACACCTCAGACTTATTCCCCTCCGGGTCAATTATTCCTACGAAGCGGAGCGTGTTGATGACGTAGCTTTCGTTATTTGGCGCGATGCTCAGCTTCCGCAGAGTATCGGCGGTGACTTTTGGCGGGAACGATTTTCGGAACTGATTTACTGCCGCAATCACCGCGCCGGGAGATGCGTATGGATGTTTTTCAGCCACTTTCTTTCAATCCTCCAACGGAAGAACTTATCGTAGCACTTCCAATCTCCAGCGTCGGGGACGCAATCTCCGGCAGAGAATCTGTGCTAAATTGTGCTAGGGATGCGCCCAACGCGCCCATACTGCCCATGCTGCCTCTAGCAGAATCAACAAGTTGCGTGTTATCAACGCCCGCGCATTTTCTTAGGGAAAATGCCACTTGCCATCCATGGTCCATTGGTACAGCAGTTCTGGAACCGCTGGATGGAAACGGGGCAATCCTATCACCCGAGCCTTGGAGAGTGTACCAAAAGACAGGGATCAGGGATCAGGGAACAGGGATCAGATAGCGGATCTTCGCGAGGGCGATGAGAGCTGCGGCGGGACGGATATTGCAGTATGGAACGCCGATGAGGCGAAGGCGGGACGAGGAGTCCGGCGGGCGCCGGACCCCTCGTAGTGCATTACGGCAGGGCGTAGACGGTCTGAAGGACCTTCTGCTTGAGGCTGTCAGGGAGCGGCGCGTAGGAGAGGGTCGAGACCTGGCTTTCGCCGGAGTTGATGGACCAGCTCAGCAAATCCTTGATGACCTTCTCGTTCGCCATGCTCTTCGGCTGCAAGGGAATGAGGAGATAGGTGAAGCTGGAGACGGGATAGACATTGGGGCCCGGAGCGTTGGTGATGGATACGCGATAATCGGCCGGTATTTTGGCGGTCGCAGCAGCGGCCGTCACGCCGTCAATCGAGGCCTTGACGAATTTTCCGTCCGCGTTCTGGACCGATCCGAAGTTGATGTGGTTCTCGAGGGCATAAATCAGCTCGATGTAACCGATGGCGCCGGGCAACTGGCGAATGTAGCCAGCCACGCCCTCGTTGCCCTTGCCTCCCACGCCTGTCGGCCAATTGATTGCCGTTCCCTTGCCCGGACCGCTGGCCCACTCTTTGCTGACCTTGCTCAGGAAATCGGTCCAAATAAAGGTTGTGCCGCTGCCGTCCGAACGATGGACTACGATGATCTTCTGGTCAGGGAGATGGATGCCGGGATTGTCCTTGGCGATTTGCGGATCGTTCCAGTTCGTGATCTTGCCCAGGAAAATGTCCGCGATCACAGACTGGCTGAATTTAAGATCAGTGCTGACACCGGGCACGTTGTAGGCGGGAACATCTGCGCCCAGAACGGTGGGAATGTGAATGAGCTTGACGCCGCACGACTTGAGCAAATCGTCAGTCATGGGCATGTCGGAAGCGCCGAAGTCGACGGTTCCCGAGCACACCTGCTTGATGCCGCCGCCGGAACCGATGGATTGATAGTTGATTTGAACGCCGGGATGCGCGGCGCTGTACTCAGAGAACCACTTGGAATAGATGGGATACGGGAAGGTGGCGCCAGCGGCTGTAATTGTTTGAGCCTGAGCCGTGCTCAGCGCGCACACGAACAACGCAACGATAAGCAAAGATTTCTTCACAATGAGCTCCCTTTCGGATTTTCTGCCGAGATTCATTGTCAACGGCAAATGTTACGGGGAGTTGAATAACGCAGGGAAAAGGGAGTAGCCACCTGGGAGTCAAGCTCAGAGGACAGAGATCAGCCAGCGCGAAACCAGCGGGGTCTCGCGTGGAGCCGATGGAGAAGACCTCTCTGGCCTCCTGGATGCAGCTAGGAGGGCGCACCGGCGTGAGTGGGTTGTGCGGGCGCGGGTTGCGGGGCGGAATGAGGCGCCGGAGCCAGGGGCAGCGTGAAGTGGAACGAGGCGCCCTTGCCGAGCTCGCTTTCAGCCCAAATGCGGCCGCCATGGGCTTGCACGATGTGCTTGACGATGGCGAGGCCGAGGCCAGTACCGCCGGACTCGCGCGAGCGGGCCTTGTCAACGCGATAGAAGCGCTCGAAGATGCGCTCGATATGCACGGAAGCGATGCCGGGTCCAAAATCCTGAATGGTGAACTGCACCTCGGAGGCGAGAAGGCGCGCGCCGGCCGAAATGCGCTTGCCCGATTGCGCATACTTGAGGGCGTTCTCCATCAGGTTGCCGAACACCTGGTGCATGGCATCGGGATCGGCCATGACGAGAGAGTCAGGCGCGCCCGCGGACTCGAGTTGAACGCCGGAGTCGACCACGATGCCGCCGATGGAGTCGATCGCGTCCTGAAGGAGCACATTGGCGCGAACGGGCTGGAGAGCGAGCTTGTAGTCGGGGCTTTCGACGCCGGCGAGGGCGAGCAGATCCTCGGTAAGGCGGTTCATGCGGCTGGTGTTCTTGAGAATGACGCCGAGAAATTCGAGTGTGGTTTCGGGGCTCGGATGCGGATCCTCAATGAGCGTCTCGACATAGCCCTGAATGGAAGTCAACGGGGTGCGCAGCTCGTGACTGACGTTGGCGACGAACTCTCGGCGCGATTTTTGCGCGGCTTCGATGCTGGTGACGTCGTGGAGCACGACCAGCGCGCCGCCTGCGGGCAAAGGAGCGGCGTTAACCTCAAAGACGCGGCCCGGAGCGAGCAGGCTGGCGCGTCCCACACAGAGCTCCCGGCGCTCCAGCGCGCCACGCACGCAGGCCAGCAGCTCCGGATCGCGCACAAAGTGGACGAGCGGCCGGCCGGGAGCAAGCCGCAATCCGAGGATGCGCTGCATCACTGCGTTGGACCAGCGGACGAATCCGGCGGCGGTGATGGCGACAACCGCCTCCTGCATCGAGTCGAGCATAACGGCCAGCTCGGCGCGCCCACTTTCGAGTTCGGCAAAGTCCTTACCGAGGCGCACTGCGGATTCGTTGAGGGCGGCTTCCACGGCGCTAAGCTCATTGATTCCGCTCAGGGAGGCGGCGGTCAGGCCGGTAGCGTCAATCCGGGCGGTAAGATCGCCGGCAGCCATGCGGTGGGCGAAGGTGACAACGCGGCGCAAGCGGCCGGAGAAGCGTTGAGAAACGAATGCGGCCATGGGCACAGCGACGGCCAGCGCGATAAGGCCTAACAAGAGCGCGTCGCGGCCGAGCGTGCTCAAGGTCGTCTGGCCCGAGCTCTCGACGAATACGCGAAAGACAAACGCGCTCGCCACCGTGTAGAGCACGAGAACGACGATGAAGAGACCGAGCAGTCTGGCAAAGACTTTGGAGGTCATAAAGGCAGCTTCTAGCTTCCACTTCCCGGCTTCCAGCTCATTCGCATTCTTCCGCGGTTACCGGATTCGACGCGATGATTCGTTCCATTTTTCTCTGGCTAAAAGCTAGAGGCTAGAAGCTCGGACTTACTCGCCCTTGGGCAGTTCGAAGCGATAGCCGGCGCCGCGCACGGTTTTGAGATAGCGCGGATTCTCCGGGTCGATCTCGATTTTCTCACGGATTCGGCGCACGTAAACATCGACAGAACGGGGCGTGACAAAGCGGGCGTCGCCCCAGACTGCGTCGAGGAGGTGATCGCGGCTGAAGACGCGCCCGGGATGGCGGGCAAGATAGTCGAGCAGGCGGAACTCGGTGGCAGTGGTGGTGGTGAGCTCGCTGCGGACCTTGAGCTGCATGGCGCCGGCGTCGATGACGATCTCTTCAAAGCTGATGATGGAAGGCGATGAGGGCCGCTCGAAGCGGCGCAGCACGGCTTTGACGCGGGCCACCAGCTCGCGCGTGGAAAACGGCTTGGTGATGTAATCGTCGGCTCCCAGGTCGAGCCCGAGGACACGATCGTTTTCGCCGGCACGGGCGGTGAGGAAGATGATGGGGATGGTCGAAAGCCCGGCGTGATTGCGCAGGCGCCGGCAAACATCGAGTCCGTCGCCGCCGGGGACCATGATGTCGAGCAGAAACAAGGCGGGTGGCCTGCGCTCGGCGTCGGGAATGAGATTGGTTGGGGTGTGGAAAAGGCGAGCTTCAAAGCCCGCCGCCTCGAGATGATGTTGCACCAGCCTTGCTATATCGGCGTCGTCTTCCAGAACAAATACGGATTGGCTCAAAACCGTCAGTCCTTGTCCCGCGGCGGTTTGAGATGCTCGGGATCAGTTGACCGCGGGAACCATTAACAGGGTAATGCACGGGAGCAAATAGAATGCAAACGTTTGATGAATTTGGGAGCCAAGCGAACCAGGAGACAGCGGCCCATGGATTCGGGATCCGTCCCGCTCTGATTAAGCCGGGAAAAGGCAGCAAAGCGGCTTCTGCGGCGTTCGCCCGGCTAGCGCTTCTTTGCTTTCTTTGAAGCAGGTTTTTTCGCTGCTGGTTTTACGGGCTTTGCATGAGACTTTTTGACAGGCTTCGAAGCCGGCTTTGCCTTGGGCTTTGGCCGAGCGGGCTTGGCTGGGGTGTGTTTCTTCGCAGGCGCCTTGGCGACTGCTTTTGCCGGCTTCGCTACAGGCTTGGACACGGGCTTGGCGGGCGCTACGGCGCGTGCGGGCTTTTTGGATGCGGGAACCTGTTGCGCCTTGGCTGGAACAGGTTTTGCCGGAGCGGGAGCCGCAGCGGGCTTGACCACAGCCGGCTTGACGTCGTGGACTAGTTTGGCGATGGCCGCGGGCTTTTGGCCTTTTTTCCCTGCGAGCTTTTTTTCTGACGGTGCTTCCTCTTCCCCGCCCAGCTCTTCTTCTTCCTCGGCTTCCGAGTCGTCTTCGATCCCTTCGGCCAGCGCGCCTTTGGGCAGAATCGCGAGATCGAGCTCCTCGTCTTCTCCGCCGATCGACTCCAGATCCTGTTCCGGCAAGGCGTCTTCTGACTCCTCTTCCTCGACTGCCTGCTCCTTGAGCCTGGCACCAGCACGGCGCGCGCGCGAGCGCTTGACGGTGACTTGCGGAGGCGGCGCTGGGGGCGAGTAGGGTTCGAGGAAGGCGCGCATCTCCTCGGGGGTGGTCAACTTGCCATCAATCAACTCGAGAAAGATCTTCTGCTTAAGCTCACCGTAAACGGGCAGCTCAGGGGTGATGCGCATCTCCTGCATCAGCACATACGGGATGCGCTGACGAGCCTCAGGCCAGACCATCAGGAAGAGATTGAAGCGTTCCTGGACGGCTTTATCTTTGCTTGTAAAGCCCAACCATAGAATCGCTTCCGGATCATAGCTCATGAATAACTTGAAGCATGCCGAAGGCTTGGCGTTCTGCTTGGACAGCAGCGATTTGGCGAACCCAGAAGCCAGCGAATCCAGCTTGTTCCACTCCTCGACGAAGCCCGGCCGCAAGAGCGATTTCTTGAGCGCCGACAGATCGCGCGACGGCAACTTGGCGGTGAGCAGTTGCATCTGGGCAGCGGACATGTCGGGATGAACACCCTGCAACAGGAGTTGCACCGCGAGATCATGGAGCGCATTCAGCCTGGTCTCATCGGCTTTGGCGGAGGTCCACGCCGGAAACAGAACTTTCATCCAGCCTTCGGCTTCGAGGGCGCGCAGAACCTTGAGGCCATCTTCTTCGTGGCCGATCTGCTCCAGTTCTTCTTTGCGAGAGTGTGCGGAAAGAAACTCAATGACACCTTCACTCTTGGCATTGTCGTAGCGGGATTGGGTTCTGGGGTCCATCTCCCAACCCAGACGAGCACGGAAGCGCGTGACGCGGATGAGGAGCGAGGGATCTTCAATGAAGCCGTAGTTGGAGACGAGGCGCAGGACACGCATCTCAATGTCGGCGGCACCGTTCAATGGATCCATCAGGAGGCCGAACGAACCCTCGTTGAGCGAGATAGCCATCGAGTTGACCGTGAAATCACGTCTGCGGAGATCCTCATGAATCGAGGCGGGGTAAAAGACGGGCTTGCCAGGTCTTGGATACTCGACGCGGTGTGTACTGACTACGTTTACCCGCACAGTGCCCGGAAAACAGAGATAAAGGCTGCGCGAAGACTCGTCCTCCCCCCAGATCTTTCCGCCGAGCTTCTCCAATGGTTTCTTGAGCTTAAGGGCATTGCCATGGAAGGCGACTTCGAGCTCGCGGACGGCATGGCCGCTGGTCAGGTCGCGGACGGCGTCGCCGGTAAGAAAAAGGATGGTGCCTGCATTGCGCGCGGCGGTCCGTAACTGCGCGAGGGCGTTGCGCTGGTCAGCCGAGAGCCGGTTCTCCAGCAGGTAGATATAGTCGGGCATGTTCTAACCTGATTCCGCCGGCTGGACCGCAGCCCAAGTGACTGATGATGCTGCCGTTATGGCACGGCTCACAAAAACTTGCAAACAAAGACATTAACACAAGTCGCGACGGAAGACCAGTTCACCTGCACCCGTATCGCAACTTTTGAGGTGTGAGGATCGCGGCAGCCTCTTAATCGCCGCGCTGGTCCAGGTATCCCGATCATGCAATAGGAGCCGGCGCCGCTTTGCGGCGGCTCGTGCGACAATCCAAAGCGATGGCCACGGCACGCAAACCTGTCATTGTGCGCAAGTTCTCCCGGGACTGGTTCGCCGGTTACGCGACTGGCGAGTTTGGGCAGAGCAAGCCGGAGTTAGAGTTTCTCGACCTGACCGGCCGGGTGGTGCGCATGGGTTGGGAGCAAGTGAAGTGGATGTGCTATGTGCGCGCCTTGCCTGGCGGCCCAGCGGACCAGGCAGACCCTGAGCGACTGGTGCGCAAGCGATTTTCGCTTCGGCCGCGCACGGCGGGGTTGTGGATGCGGCTCATCTTGCAGGACGGCGATGAACTGGAGGGCTTGGCGGCCAATGACCGGACCCTGGTTGAAGGCGCGGGATTGCTTCTGACTCCGCCCGACACGCGCTCGAACACGCAGCGGATTTATGTGCCTCGGCAGGCGATTCAGACGCTCGAGGTGCTGAGCCTGATCGGAGCTGCGGGCAGGAAGCGCACCCAAGCGCCGAAGCCGAGTGGCGAGCAGCGTGACCTGTTCGGCGGGGATGGCGACGCGGGGTGAGATTACCCAGCTGCAGCAACCGACAAACGATACTAGGCGCTTTGCATCTGCGCGACTGGCTCCGCTTCCAGCAGGCTGAGGTAATAGTTTGCGGTCAGCCCCAGGACTCGTTCCTCTGAGTAATGCTCCGTGACCCAGGCACGCGCTACGCGACCCATGTGGAATCGGCGCTCCGGATCGCGCAGAAGCTTGACGACCGCTTCAACGATGGCCTGGGGATAGCCGGGTGGAATGAGAAGTCCGGTCACTTCCGCGACGACCGCATCGCGGGCGCCGGTGGATTCGGTGGTGACGACCGGAATGCCGGTGGCAGCGGCCTCCAGAACCGCATTGGGAAAGCCTTCACGCCAAGTGGGAAGAACCATCAGGTCCATGCCACGGTAGTAAGGTGCGGTGTCGCTGACGAAACCGGAGCAATGAATGCGGGGATGAGCGAGGATGCGATGGCGCAGCTCGGAGTCGAGCGCGTCTTCGGCGGCGTCGAACCAGCCCACGAGCAGCAGGTGCGTTGAGGGCTCGGCGAGCAGAATCCGATCGAAGGCCTGGATCAGCTCGGGCAGGCCCTTGTCGCGCGTCAGCCGGCCAACGAAGCCGACGACGGGAGCGTCGTGGGGAATGGAGAACTGGTCACGCACGGCGCTGGGCCCGGGCGAGAAGCGCTCCACATCGACGCCGTTGCTGCTTCCCTCACCCAGCACCAGCAACTTGGCGGCCGGAGCAAGGCCGAGCGCCAGTGCCTCAGCGCGAAGGCTTTTGCTGTTGCAGAGCACCCCATGCGCGCAGGAGCAAGCCACACGCTCAGCTGTGAGCAGAATCCAGCGCTTGAGGCCGCGCGACCTTTCGAGCTTGAGCCCGCGCAGCATGTAGATGCGTCGGGGCACGCCGCGCAGCCTGGCAGCGAGCATTCCCAGCAAGCCTGCCTTCGGTGTGCTGAACTCGACGAGATCCGGCTTGTAGTGGCCGAGGAGCCACCATAGGCGAACCAGCGCGACGAGATCGTCGAGCGGAGCGATACAGCGGCGCATGGGAACTGCGACGCATTCCACGCCGGTGCCAGTGGCCGTGCGCTTGAGCAGTTCGCCGGGGCCGGAGACGAGGACGACACGGAATCCAGCCCGGCGCAGGACGCGCAGGCGCGCTCCAAGAATCAGGCATAGCTCCTGCGTCGTCACGCCGAGGAGTATCGTGGGCCGTTCGTTAAAGGCTGGAGAAAGTTGGAAGGAATGATTCCCTGAATCTGCCATTGAGCGCCTGCGCCACGAGAAGATCCCCAAATGTGAGGGGTGGTCAGCAGATTCTGGTGGGATTCGAGGGCCAGTGTATCAATTTGAAACACCAAGATTAGAGCAATCAAATACACAGTCAGTGACTGTGAACACACGTCAGGGACTCAGCTTTCGGCGAGAATGGTTTCCCTCTCGGAAAAGTCAGACTCGGGGAACCGATGGCGCGACGAACAAGAATCCTGCTGCTTCTTTCGCATTTGGGTGGCGGCGGGGCCGAACACGTAATCGCCCTGCTGGCGCGAGGTCTTTCGCAGGAGAAGTACGAGGTCCACCTGGGTCTCTTGGGGCAAAGGGATCGAAGCGGAGAATCTCTACCGGCACGGGTGAGCGTGCACCCGCTGGGAGCCGGGCGAGCTCGCGCAGGCGCATGGCCTCTGTTGCGGCTGATATGGCGGCTTCGGCCCGAGGTGGTGCTTACGGGAGCGGCAGAGGTCAGCTTTCTCGTTCTGATGCTGCGGCCGCTGTTTCCAGCGAAAACGTCCGTGCTGGTGCGGCAGAATGCCACGGCGACGTCTGTCATGGCATTCGGACGTCTGCCACGGTTGACGCGCCTGCTCTATCGGCTGCTTTATCGAAACTCCGACCAGGTGATCTGCCAGTCACGAGACATGGCGAGAGATTTAGCGCGGGCGGCGGGAATCGGCGAGGAGCAAATCGCCGTGCTCCCGAATCCCGTGGACCTGGCGGGAATCCGAGCGGCTCTCTGCACGCCGGTAACAGAGGGCAGCACGGGGCTGCAACTCCTGGCTGTGGGAAGACTCTCGTGGGAGAAAGGCTTCGATTTGCTATTGCATGCGCTGGCCGCGGTGCGAGAGAGATTTCCCGAGGTCAAGCTGATCCTGGTGGGCGCCGGCCGGGAAGAACAAGCTCTCAAGTCGCTTTGCTGCGAGCTGGGATTGGAAGATGCAGTCTGCTTCAAGGGCCACGTCGATCCGCCGTATACATTCTTCTCAAGCACGACGCTCTTTGTACTTCCATCGCGCCATGAAGGCATGCCCAACGCGCTCCTTGAGGCTGCGGCTGCCGGCTTGCCGATTGTGGCCACGCCGGCATCGGGAGGCGTGGAAGATCTGCTGCGTGGCCGGCCCGGCGCGTGGCTTGCACCCGCAATCTCCGCGGAGGCGCTCGCCGCCACGATCGTTGCGGCGCTCAAGTCGGTGCGGCCAGGCGAGCGGTTTTCCCAAACCTTCTTCGCATCATCTGGGGGGGCGACGCAGAGGACGGCTGTGGAAAAAGAGCGGGAAAGTGCCATGCATTCGGGTTCGAGTTCGGCACAAAAGTAATCAACAGCCCACTTTTTCCTGTGGAAATTTACCTCTTGACATTTTTCCCGATTGGATGTTTCCTTTGGGTACAGTTTCAGTACAGTTTTTCCACACCCACGTTGGGACGTGTTACCAGGGTCACTCTCGCGTTGTCGAGGGAGCCTTGCTCAGGCGAAGAAGGATCGGGCGTGCCGGGCCGTCGTATCTTAGGGCTGTAATTACTTAGAGCATCGCCGAAATTCGTCGAGGAAGAATCCCGCCAAAGCAATTCAAAAGCTGTCGTCTCGTATTCCTGCGCACGATGAGGCCGCATTCGCCGCGGCCCACGCCGCTCCAGTTGCGCCGGTTCGGGGTAGTTCCATCACGAAGTCTCTTTCAATGTCTCCGGAGCCGGATGCGGCCCGGGACTTGGCAGTTGTGTCACTGGAGAAATGCAGTGTTCCGTCCTTGGTTTGGCTTTGCTCTCACAGGGATCCTTTGTGCCCTGTCGCTCCCGTTGATTGCCGTCTCCATGTTGATCGCCGGCGCCTGCACAGCAACGGTCGCGCTTGGTTCTCCCCTTCGCGGGCGGCAACGGATTCGCGAATCCGAGATCGAGAAGAAATGGCAGTCGAACGAGTTTGCGTTTGAGCGCGCGATTGAGGCGTATGAGGAGTTGATCGACGCGCATGCGTGGAGGCACCCATGAGCCACGCAGCAATTGCGATCCCCGGCTTGAACCGCATTGGCGGAGCGGAACGGCAAGCTATGCTGCTGGCCAAGGGGCTGCGCCGTCGCGGGTGGCGCGTGAGCGTGGTGGCGCTCTCCGGCGACGGTGGCGCGGCAGCCGCGGAGTTGCGCGCATGCGGCGTGGTATTCACGAGTCTTGAGATGCGCAGGGGACTTGCTGATCCTCGTGGATGGATTCGATTCCATCGCTGGCTCAAGCGCGAACAGCCGGACGTGCTGCATGCGCACCTGCCGCATGCTGCATGGCTGTGCCGATGGTCGCGTTTGGCTGCGGCCGTTCCGGTTGAGGTCGACACGTTGCACAGTTCAAGCACCGGGACAAACGGCAGGCGAACCGGCTACGCATGCAGCCGATGGTTGCCCGACCATGTGACGGCCGTCAGCCGAGCGACGGCAGTGTCGCATCTGGCTGCCGGGATGGTGCGCGAAGAGCGATTATCCATTCTCGGCAACGGAATTGAAGTGGAGGCGTGGGCGCCGGATCTTCAAGCTCGGATAGCGGCGCGTCGGCAACTTGAATTGACTGATGAGTTTCTTTGGATGGCCGTGGGCAGGCTGGAAGCTGTGAAGGACTATCCGACTCTCCTGCGCGCCATGGTGCGGGCACCGGAGGCCGCACGTCTCTTGATTCTGGGCACCGGCCCACTGGAAGCGGAACTGATGAGGCTGGCAGCTCAACTTGGCCTGAAGCGGCGCGTCCGCTTTTTCGGTTTCGAACCGAATGTGGATCGCTGGATGCAGGCCGCGGATGGGTTTGTTTTGTCGTCTCGCTACGAAGGGCTGCCGATGGTGTTGCTGGAGGCCGGCGCTTGCGGAGTGCCGGCTGTGGCCACCGATGTGCCGGGAACGCGCGAGGTGGTGATCGACGGCGTCAACGGCTGGCTGGCCCAAGCGGCGGACCCGATCAGTCTGGGAGAGGCGATGACAAAACTGATGCAGATGCCGCTTGAAGAACGATACGCGATGGGCGAGTGCGCCCGGCTTCGCGTACTCAATGAGTTCTCCTTAGGAATCGTGCTGAACCACTGGGAACAGCTCTACGAGTCACTGCTTGCTCAGAAGAGCTTCAAGTGGCGGACGCTCCTGACGGCTCGAGACGCTTTGAGCCGCCATAGCGCCGCTTCAGCATAGAGGTATTCGGCAAGGGTCAAGGTGGTGGGCTGGCTGCGAAAGAGCACACGATCGACGGAGGTGAACTGATCGGCGTGGACGGTTAGAAACGCACGGAGGGCGGAAATGTCCGCGTCCGAGGCCGTGTTGGCATGCACACAAATGGTCCATAGGCCCTTCGGTTTGTCGACGGGGCCCCAAAGCTGCTGTGGAATCCAGGTAGCGCCGCCACGCAGGAAGGGAACGCGCGCGAAGCCGTCGGATAGTAGCGCGATTCCTTCCGCACCGAGCACATCGAGGGTGTTGCGATCGAAGCCATGACGCGGCGCGACCCAGATTCTTGGGTTAAGACCGTGTGCGTGCAAAATCCGTAGGCCGTCGATGATCCACGTGCGCTGGGTTTGGGCGGGCACACCGGCAAACTCCGAAGTGTCGGCGAGGCGCAGGAGACTGCGGCCGAGGCTCGTGCAATCATGGCGATAGCCGTGCAGGCCGACAACTGCCCCCGAGACCTCAAGTGCGCGCATGCGCTGCCAAAAGCCAGGATCCGGAGTTGAGACAACCAGCTCGGGATCGCGGTTATCGGGAACCACGGCGAGGATCGGTTGAAGCTTGAATTCCTCGATCAGAGATTCCACGCGCCGCCAGCGTTCGAGCGGGACGGTGGGACAAAGGTCGTCGCAGCGGAGAAGATACTCGGCTGGCGCGGGAATCATGCGATCACCTCCGCTGCAGAAGCTCGCGCGAGCAACTTTCTGCTCCAATACCAGAGATAGAAAAATGTGCTCACGGTCCAGAGCGAAGTAGCAAGCGCGATTCCGGCGACGCCAAACCAGTGCATGAGGACAAGATTGAGCACGATGTCGAGCCCGAGGTTGAGAATGCCGCAGTAGAGGATCAAGTCGGTGCGGCGCATGGCGACCACAAAGCGGTAATAAACGCGGCTGACGACGAAGAATGGGATCTGGATGGCATACATGGCCAGAACGGAAGCGACCACGGCGGTATCGCGCGGTCCAAACTGGCCGTGCTGAAGGGCGACGCGAACCAGAGGGCGGGCGCCGGCGATCAACAGGATGGCAATGGGCGCCGATGTAAGGGCGGTGAGCCTGACCCACGTGCGAAGCGTGTGGCGGCAGCCGTTCCAGTCGTGGAAGGCGATCATGCGGGACAGGTAAGGGACGATGGCGGTGAAGATGGCGCCGGCCAGCAGAGTGAGCACCACGCTGACAAAGCGATTGGCATACACCAGGGCGGAGACGCTGCCGGCGATCAGCATGGCGGCCATCGCCTGATCGACGAGCAGGCCGCCTGAAGACACCACGCTCGAGAGCAGCACCGGGCCATATTGGCCGGCAACCTCGCGGGTGGGTTCGTCCATGCCGTGCCAGCGCAGGCGGAAGCGATAGCCGCGCCGCTGCATCATCCAGGCAACAAGACCGGCATGGAGAAGCGACCCAATCAGCGTGGACCACACTATGGCCCAGATGCCGAAGCGGCCACCATAGAAAAGCGCCCCACACATCATCGCGATAGAAATCACAATGGGCGCAAGAGCTGGAACAGCAAATCGATCCACCGTATTGAGGACCGCGGTGCAGTTGGTGGCGATTCCCGTGATGAGAACGATCGGCAGAAGGCCATAGAACAAGTGCAAGGCCAGGGTGAGCTTGGCCGGCGCAAAATGAGAGGCAATGAGCGGGAAGAAACCGCGGGCGGCAAAAGCCATCAAGGCGCTGGCAACGGCGAGGAGCAGGCACATCCAGAGCATGGAGCTGGACAGAAGCTGCTGGGCGCGTTCGCGGCCCTCCCGTTCCCTCACCCGGACAAGCGTAGGCACCAGGGCCTGATTCATCGATTCCGAGATGAGGTTGACGAGCAGGCTGGGGATGAGCGCGGCGGCGAGGAACGCATCCATGGCGTCGGAGCGTCCGTAGGCGGAGGCCACTGCAACTTCCTTGAAGGTGGCGAGAGTTTTGACGAAGATTCCTGCGGCGCCGACTGAGACGGCGGCGCGGAGAATGGCGCGATTGATGCTGAAGTTCCGGGAGGACGCGGCAACGAGCGAGGCGATCGACATGGCTGCGGAGGCGTCCTCTAGGATTCCGGTTGCGGAGTGAGCTGCCGCTCAGGCGAGGGCGCAGGAATCAGCGGATGCGTGGAGAAACACGCGGCGAGCCCGGCGGGATCGTCTGATGCGAGACGGCCGGCGACAGCAATCATAGCCAGCAGCAGCCATGTGGTGCGGTTCTCTTCCACGGTGGCGACAAGCGAGGTGAGAACCCAGACAAGCAGCGAAGTGACGAGCGCCAGGCGCAGAGAGCCGCACGTCCGCAGCGCGTAGCGATCTGCGAGCACGACGAGGGCTGTTGCCAGGAACAACCCGCAAAGGCCTCCGCTCACGGCGATGGAGAGCGCGGTGTTATGCGCCGTGTCAATGGGCGAAAGATGTGCGGCGGCGACGAATGAGCCTGCACCCGTGCCGAGGACGGGCGCGCGCACGAAGGCGCGCCATCCGGCGGACCAGATGTTGAGGCGTTGGTTCAGGTCGCCGGTCTGGAACTGTTCGGGGACGGTGGCGAGACGCGCCAGCGTGGCGCTGGGAACGATGAGCCAGAGCGCGACCAGAAACAGCGGCAGCGCGAAGGCTGCGGCGGCGGCACGGCGAGCGCGGCCACGTGTGAGAAGAACCAGAGAACCTGCCAGACCAATAACCGCGGCCAGGAAGCCTTCGCGCGAAGCCGTCAACAGAACTGCGAGGATCCCCAGTGGGAAAAAGCCAAGCGCCAAAAGGCGCGGGAGCCAGCGGCGCTCGCAGTTGACGAGAAGCGCTGCCAACGGAAAACCAAGATCGAGGAAGCGCGCGACTTCGTTAGGGTCCTGACCATACGCGGCGAAACGGACCTGGCCCGCGGCGATGGCTTCAGGCGAGCTGAAGGCCGCGAGGGTGAGAAGCGCGAGCACCCAACTGCCGGCGACGGTCGCGCGCAGCAGAGAACGCAGATCGGCGGGAGTGTCGGCAAGCTCCCACATGAGCCAGACAATCATCATCTCCTGGAAATAGCCGCGAATTTTCTCCAGGGTCGCGGTGGAATCGATGGTCCAGAGATAGGAGCAGCAAAACCAGAGAAAGAGCGCCAGAGTCAGCCACCAAAACGCGCCGGGAGCGCGCATGCGGCCCGCTTGCAGCACCGCCGGAACCGCGGCAAGAAGCACCATCAGGCCCGCGACGCGGGCTGCGTTGCCAAGCGGCCCGCCGAGATCGAGGGAATATTCCCAGGGAATCGCAAAGGCGAAGAGGAGAAGCAGAATCCACGCGGTTCTTCTCATCGTTGCCTCACGAATTCGTCGCCCCACTAATACCGTTGCGAATAAACCAGCGCTGAGTAAATGGTGACGCCAATGGTGGATTGGATTGCGGACTCAAGGGTGCGATTGATGAGGTTTTTGGCGACAGAATCGGGAACAAAGAGAATGTCACGATCCTGCACCGGCTGATCCGGATCTTGTCCGCGCAGCATGCGGCGAATGTTGAGCGCAATCATGGCGCGGCCTCCTTTTTGCTCGCGGATGAGAAGCGCCTTGCCGACGGCGGCATTTTGCGAAGGCCCCCAGGCAAGCGAGAGCGCCTGCACTACGGTGAGCCCCTGCACGGGGTCGACTGGGAATCCGCCGGGACGAATCACATCGCCCACGACGTAGACAAGGCCGGCCCGGCTGACCTGCACCGTGTCCCCAGGGGTGAGCTCGGGATTGTGGTCGGAAGATGTATCGGTACCGCTGGGATCAAGCACAACGGCGTGTGGAGTTTTTGGATCGCCCTGATGAAACACGTTCACGAGCCGCCCAGCGTTGGGCGAAAGACCAGATGCAGCGGAGAGCAGATCGAGCAAACGATGATGGACGGTGTAGGGATAAACGCCGGGGCGCGTGACTTCGCCGAGGACACTGACGTCCTGGCCGGCATAAGCAGTCACCAGCACGGAAACAAGCGGATGCAACAGCATTCCTTTGGCCAAGAGAGCCGCTTCAATTGCGCGCGCGGCGGCTTGCTCATCCAGTCCGGCAAGCTTCACTTCGCCGATCAGGGGCAACGTGGCCGTGCCCGCTGTCGAGACGCGGACGGTGGAGTGGAATTCCGGCGTGTGGTACTCGGCGATATCGAGAAAGTCTCCGGGTCCGATAGGCGCGGGCAACGGAGCGGATGACTGCGCGTTCGCAGAGGTTGGAGCGCCAGGCGCGGGCAGAGCGCCGCCCGCGTCGTTCCAAATGGCGGGCGCGTCCTTGGGATTGGGTACGCTCCTCGTCTCCTGCGTCTGCGGGAAGCTGGCAACGCCGCTGGGAAGGCCGGATGTGTTCGGCGTGGGCGCTTGTGCGTGGACTTGCGATCCGGCGCCGCATAGCACAACCAGGGCGAGCAGAACAGGCACAATTGCCGAGCCGAGCGACTCGCGCACCAGCGCGGCGCCGAGAGCGATCCATAGCCCCACAAAAAAAGTGATGGCGAGATAGAGCGGTAGGTCCGGAGCAACGGGTTTTACCGGCTGGCGCGCGTAATCAACGACAGAGATGTTTGAGGAGCGCACCCCGGCGGCGAGGCCTGCTTCCTCGGCCTTTTCCTCGACGCGCAGGTACAAGTCGTGGCTGGCGTTGGCTTCCTGGCGCATGACGGCATATTCCGTGGCAGCCTCGTTCAGCTTCATGCCTTGATCGGTAGCCTGCGCAAGGCTGTTGTGCACTAACTGCTCGCGATCGAGAGCAGTTTGCCAGTGGGAGCGGAAGCGCTCGACAAGTTTTGTGTCCTCCGCCTGCCTTTGCCGGTCGAGATCCTGCAACTGGCGGCCAATTTCGACAACGCGGGGAAAGCCTGGACCGTGTTCGGCGCTGAGTTGGGCCTGTTCCTGCTCCAGATCGCTGCGGCGGGCGTGAATCTGCTCGAGGAGCGCGGTAGCGAAGTTGGCGTTGTCAGCCTGCAGGTGCGGATCGGAGGCGATGACCGTCTCCGGATCGCCTTGAGATGCGGCGCGATATTCGGCTTCGGCAAGAATGCGATCTGTGGTGGCGGCAACGAGCTGGCGGCTCAGTTCATCGATCTCAAGCAGCGCGGAGCTGTGTTCGGTTTCCCCCGGCTGGCCGTTGGCCATAATCTCCGGCGTGCTCACGATGCCGTGCTGGCCTTCAAACTCCGCCAAGCGCTGCTGGTCCCGGTCAACGCGAGCCTTCAAATCGGCGAGTTGCGCACTGAGCCATCCTGAGGCCTGCGCAGTGGCCTGAATTTGCGATTCGGTTTCCTGCTCGCCGTAGGCGGCGATGAGGGTGTTGACGACGGCGGCCGAGAGCGCCGCGTCGTGCGAGCGGAAACGAATTTCGACCAGCATGGTGCGCGGCACCGATTGCACATGAAGGCGGCGCGAGAAGCGATCGAGAAGCCAGGCCTGAGCGGCGGGCGTGGGCTTGCTGAGATCGAAGCCCGGAAACCGGCTAGCAAAGTTGCCGCAAAAACCCGGAGCGGTCGAGAGCTTGAGCGCGACAATCACGCGCCATGCAAGCCGATCGCTGCGCAAAACGCTGGCCAGCGTTTCCAATGCGATGGGCGCGGAAAGAATGGACGTGGGAACCTGCACCTCAGCGCCGTCAAGGTTAAGCGATGAGATGGGCGCGGCGCGGAGTTCGACGCGGCCGACTGCTTCATATTGGTTGGGCGCAATGAGGCAATAAAGAACGCACGCAACCAGAAGCGCGCCTTCAATGATGATGACGAAACGGCGCCGACGCCAGATCACCCGCCAAAGATCCCGCAGAGAAGTGGACGCGGGCTGAGCTGTACTCGCGGGAGCCGTCGCGGCGGATTCGGAAACAAAGACTTCGTGAATCGACAGAGCGTTCGGCAACGGAAGAAGACCTCAATGACAACAGGCCGCGCGCGAGGTTGCAGCTCAGTGCAGTTCCAGCCGGAATTCCGGCAAGGAACACACGGACCTGTCGCCACGCACCGCAGCGAGAACTCGTCATGAGCCTCTGCCTGACCGGATTAGGAATTCACGCGAGAGAATTGAAAAAGTGCAAGGTGCCGTTTCCTTGAGGAAAACGGCACTTGACTGCATCAAATCACCCGACACCAATTCCTAATCCGGTGTCGCCCCACGCCATTGGGGGCAAAAGCGATGGCCCTGGCGTTCAAAACGGCCAGCTATTCTGGGGAAAATCCCTGACAGTGTCGTTCATCGGAGAGCGATCGTCAATGATCTTGAACAGGATTGAGCGCACAAGCGTGATTGCCGTCACACAGTGAGGGCGCGATCGTTGCGGGGCGGACGCAATCAACGGGAACAGGGAGTTAGTTTGTGCGAGCGAATTGCCGGAACCTGGGGGGCGGCGGCGATTTGAGCTTAATTCTGTTTGGTCCGGTACCACTCAACCGTGCGACGGAGCCCTTCGCGGAAGTCGACCTGGGGGACGTAGCCCAGCAGTTCCCTTGCCCGGCCAATGTCGGCCAAAGAATGCTTGACGTCGCCAGAGCGCGGCTCGGCATAGGCCGGTTTGCCGCTGTAGCCGGTGAGTTCACTGAGAATCTCAACGACCTGATTGAGCGTGATGGCCGAGCCGGTGGCAACATTCATCATTTTGCCGGAGACCTTCTCGGCAGGTGCGGATGCGGCCAGCAGGTTGGCGGCAACTACATTCTCAATAAATGTGAAGTCGCGGCTCTGCTCGCCGTCGCCATAGATGGTCGGTTGCTCACCTGCGAGCAGCTTGCGGCAAAAGATGGCCAGTACGCCAGAGTAGTGCGAAGTGGGGTCCTGAAACGGACCAAAGACGTTGAAGTAGCGCAGGGTGACGGTTTCAAGCCCGTAGACGCGCGTGAAGGCGCTTAGATAGTGCTCGCCTGCCAGCTTGGCCACCGCATAGGGGCTGATGGGATTGGGCAGCATGTCTTCGCGCTTGGGAAGCGTGGGCGTATCGCCGTAGACCGAAGAAGAGCCCGCGTAGACAATGCGGCGCACACCGGCAGCGCGGGCAGCAATAAGAACATTGAGGGTGGCGTCGACGCAGTTTCGGTTGGTGGCGGCGGGATCGGCCACGGAGCGCGGAACGCTGGCCAGCGCCGCCTCGTGAAAGACGACCTCTGCGCCGGCGCAGGCTCGGGCGCAAACTGCCGGGTCGGCCAAGTCGCCCTCAATGAATTCCATGGCATCAAGGCCGGCAAGATTCGCGCGCTTGCCGGTAATAAAGCTATCGATGCCACGGACGGATTCGCCGCGTTTGAGCAGGGCGGCGGCGATCGAACGTCCGATAAATCCCGCGGCTCCGGTGACAAGACACTTGGCCAAGCGTGTACCCCAAAAGAAAGAATGCCGCGCTGCGCGATCAGTGGCGCCAGCACCGGCTAGGATACTATTCGAAGCCGACGATTCGCTGAACGAGGCGACAAAATCGGCAATGTGAATCGATTGTCCTCAATTTCCATTTCGATCATGACAGCTTTTCTCCCAACTTTGGCCGAACCCCAGCAGTTTTCCTCGCTGGAGCAAGGTCTGTTTGCGGCGCTCGCCGTTCTGTCGGTTTTCGGGTTCTGGTGGCGATTCGGACCCATCCTCGCTAAAATCCTTCGATCAAAAAAAGACCCGAGTTTTCATTTGTTCCCCATCGGCAGGCGCGTGCGCGACTTTGTTTGGGAGGTGCTACTCCAGGCCAAGGTCATTCGCGAGCGGCCGCTGGCGGGAGTGGCCCACGCACTGGTCTTCTGGGCCTTCTGCGCCTTTGCGCTGGTCACGCTGAATCACTGCGCAACGATTTTCGGGCTTGGGTTTCTCGATCCCGCGGGGCGCGTGGGGCAGTTCTATTTCGATTTTGCGGCGCTGTTCGCGGCAGGCTGCGCCGCGGGGATCTTCGGGCTATTTCTACGGCGGTTCGTTGTGCGACCCAAATGGCTGGGCGAAGTTTCATGGGAATCGGGACTGATTGCGCTGCTGATCTTTGTGCTGATGGTTACGTACCTGGCGGCGTTCTTTGTGCCTCGAGATGGCGATGCCGCGCAGGCGCTTTGGTGGGTGCACACGGTTACGCTGCTCGCCTTTCTGCCAGTGATTCCGCATACCAAGCACCTGCATCTGGTCCTGAGCCCGTTTACGGTTTTCTTCTCGCGTGGCGGATTTGCTGAGATTCCTCCGCTTGCCAGCGATGAGGACTTCGGGCTGGTGGCGGGTAAGGACCTGACGCGGTTGGTCAGCCTGCAGGCGTATTCCTGCGTGGAGTGCGGGCGCTGCATGGAGCATTGCCCGGCCAACAACACGGGCAAGCTGCTCAACCCGAAAGAAATTGTCTTGGGGCTGCGCGGATACCTAAACGAATTTGGCCCCACGTCGGAAGAACCGCTGCTGGGCAAGTACAACGCGCAGGAGGCGGCGTTCGAGTGCACCACGTGCGGGGCGTGCGAATTTCAGTGCCCGGTGGGAATCGAGCACGTGCCCATCATCGTGGGGCTGCGGCGCGGCGCGGTGAATACGGGCGCATGGGACAACGAACATGGAGCGAAACTTTTTCTGGCGTTGGAACGAGGCAGCAACGCGTTGGGCATCAGCGCGACGGAGCGCGACAAGTTTGTGGAGAAGAATACGCTGCCAATCTTCGATGGGACGCAGGAGTACTGTTTGTGGCTCGGATGCATGGGCGCTTACGACCCACGCGGGCGCGATATTCTTCTGGCTTTGGTCAGGATCCTGCGTCACCTCGAAGTAAGCTTCGGCGTGCTGCGCAAGGAGCGTTGCACGGGCGACCCGGTGCGGCGACTAGGCAACGATCTAGTCTTTCAGCAGTTGGCGGAGGCGAACCTTGAAGCGCTGAAGCAGAATCGCGTGAAGAAGATCATATCGATTTGCCCGCACTGCGTGCGCACGATTCAGGAGGACTGGAAAGCATACGGTACGCCGCCCGAGGTGGAGCATCATAGCGAGTTTCTGGCCCGGTTTGAGTCCCAACTACCTTTGATCCAAAGCCAAGAAGAAATTGTGTTCCACGATCCATGCTATCTAGGGCGATATCGAGGCGTTTACGACGAGCCGCGCCGCGTGGCTGCGCTGGCTGGGAAGTTGGTGGAGGCGCCGCGCTCGCATGAACGGAGTTTTTGTTGCGGCGCGGGCGGAGGGCTGGTGTTTCTGGGCGAGGAGAAGGGCGAGCGCGTGAGCCACGTGCGGGCCGCCGAACTGGCAGCAACAGGAGCGGGTGTTGTGGGCACTGCGTGCCCCTTCTGCAATACGATGTTCCGGGATGCGTTCGCGGAAAAAGGCGAAGGCGCGCCGGAACTGATGGACATTGCGCAGTTGGCGGCAAAGGGGCTGCCGGAGTGATGGCAAAGACGCGCGGGAGAATCGAAAGATGAAGATCGTTGTGGCTATCAAGCAGGTTCCGGAGCGCGACGCGCCGGTTCGCATCTCACCAAACGCAAAATGGGTTGACGAGTCGGATTCGCAATGGGCGATGAACGAGCCGGACGCCTACGCACTCGAAGAGGCGCTGCTTTTAAAAGAGAAAACCGGCGGCGAGGTCATTGTGGTGAGCGCCGGGCCGGAGCGCGTGGGTTCCACGATTCGCGAAGCCCTCGCGAAAGGCGCGGATCGCGCGATTCACATCGTCTGCGACGACCCGAGCGGGCGCGATGCGCTGGGTGTGGCACGAATGCTGGCCGCGGCCATCAAGCCGGAGAATCCCGACCTTGTGCTCACCGGATTGCAGTCGGAAGACCTGGGACTGGGACAAACGGGTGTGATCGTCGCCGAATTGCTCGGGCTGCCGCACGCCACCATGATTCTTCACGTGGAGAAAACCGATGCGGGACTCAAAGTGAAACGCGAACTCGAAGAGGGGTGGTTCCAGTCGATCGAATTGCCCACGCCCGCGGTGCTGACGATGCAGTCGGGCGGGAACAAGCTGCGCTACGCAACGCTGATGGGGATCAAGCGTGCCAAGACCAAAGAGCTGCGAACGGTGAGCGCGGCAGAGCTTGGAGCGGATGGCGCGCCAGCAGTCGTGCTCGAGCAAATCTCCGCACCGAAAAAGCAAAAATCTACGCAGATTTTGGCGGGCACGGCCAAAGAGGCAGCGGTTGCTCTGGTGGAGAAGCTGAAGATGGAGGCGCGCGTCCTATGAGTTTTTTCCTGGTTTTGGAGGAACGCAGTGGGAGGATCAGCAATGCCAGCTGGGAAGCGCTTGCCGCCGCGCTGCGGCTCGGACCTGCGGAAAGCATCACTGCAGTAGTCATCGGCGCACAGACAGAAACGCTGGCTGCGGAGGCCGCAGCCAAGCCCGTCGGCAAGGTGATTCGTGTGGAGCATCCGCTGCTCGCGCAATACACGCCGGATGGGTTCTGCGCCGCTCTGCAACAGCTCATCCAAAACGAGAGCCCCACGCAAGTGGTAGTTTTCCCGCATACATACCAGGTGCGCGACTACGCGCCGGCGCTGGCTTGCCGCATGGGCCAGGTGCTGATCGGCGACGTGGTGGGAATCGACGAGGGGCCGAGATTCGTGCGGCAACTCATGCAGGGACGGTTGAGCGGAAACTACCGCCATGCGGGCAATGGGCCGTGCTTCGTTTCGGTGCAGGCGGGAGCGTTTCGTGCGGACGGGCTTGGCAAGCCGCCAGCCCCGGCGCCGATCGCAACATTCACGCCGACGATCGATGCAACGCAAATTCGCACGCGGCCCGGCGAACCGTTTCGCGCGTCGGAGCAAACCGTTGATCTGGGATCGGCGCAGCGTATCGTGAGCGTCGGTCGCGGCATCAAGGAGGCGCAGAACCTTCCACTGGTGCAAGAATTGGCTGCAGCGCTGGGCGCGGAGCTCGCTGCATCGCGGCCCATCTGCGACAACGGCTGGCTGCCGATGGAGCGGCAGGTAGGCAGCTCAGGCCAAACGGTCGCGCCAAAACTGTATCTCGCGGTGGGAATCTCCGGAGCCATTCAGCACCTCGTCGGCATGAAGAGCTCACAATGCATCGTCGCCATTAACAAAGACCCCGACGCGCCCATCTTCGAAGTTGCTGACTACGGAATTGTCGGCGATCTGTTCGAAGTGGTTCCAGCGCTGACGGAGGCGGTGAAGGCGGCGAAGCAGTAGGCGGCGCAACAAGGCGCGAGCAGAGCCGGCCAACGACCGGAATCTCTCAAGAATGACTTCCGCTTCGCCCGGTAAACAACAGCGGCACCGATGTGTTATGGTTCCATTCTTGTCCCACGTTCACCTGTGCACGGAGTGAATTTCGATGCTTTTTCCTGAGACTTATCTGGCCGCGCTCGGCCTCACGATCTTGACCATGATTTGCTGGGGATCGTGGGCCAACACGCTCAAGCTGTGCCCTGGCTACCGCTTCCAGCTTTTCTATTGGGACTACGTCCTGGGAATGGCGGCAGGCGCCATCTTCTGGGGCCTCACCGCGGGCAGCATCGGGAGCGTCGGAACGCCGTTTCTGGCCGATCTGAAGCAGACTGCGACGGGACCGATGCTCTACGCGGTGGCGGGAGGCGCGATCTTTAACGTTGCGAACCTGCTGCTGGTGGCCGCGATCGATGTGGCCGGATTGGCGGTTGCTTTCCCTGTCGGGATTGGGCTGGCGCTGGTGATCGGCGCGGTTTCGAATTACGTTCTCAAGCCGGTGGGCAATCCCCTGCTGCTGTTCGGCGGAGTTGCGCTGGTTGTGGTGGCCATCATTCTGGATGCGGCAGCCTATCGCCGGCGCGAAGCTACCGCCAAGGCAACGACGGGGCGCGGCATTTTTATCAGCCTGGCTTGCGGCGTGTTGATGGGCTGCTTTTATCCGTTTGTGGCGCACGCATTGAACGGCGAACCGGGCATGGCTGCCCCCGGACCCTATGCCGTAACCATGTTCTTCATGGTCGGCGTGGTGATTTCCGCAGTGCCTGCGAACTGGCTCCTGATGAAGAAGCCGCTGGACGGAAAAGAGCCGGTGGATGGCGCCGGTTACTGGCGCGCGCCTCTCGGCTGGCATTTGGCTGGAGCGCTGGGCGGAGCCATCTGGTGCACGGGCGGGGTGGCGAATTTCCTTGCGTCGGGAGCGCATCTGGTGGGGCCGGCGGTTTCTTATAGCATTGGTCAGGGCGCAACCATGGTCTCGGCATGCTGGGGCGTGTTTGTGTGGCGCGAGTTCGCCGGCGCTCCACGACAGGCCAAGACGCTTCTGGTTCTGATGTTTATCTTCTTCTTAGCCGGGTTGGGCGCTGTGGCGCTGGCCCCGCTGTATTGAGATTTCATCATGAGTGACGCGCGCAAGCCAATCGTAATCGTCGGCAGCATCACCATGGATCTGGTCACGCGCACGCCGCGCATTCCGGCGATCGGGCAGACGCTGATCGGGACTGGGTTTGAGACAACGCCGGGCGGAAAGGGCGCCAATCAAGCGGTCGCTGCGGCCCGGCTCGGCTATCCCGTGGCCATGGTGGCCAAGGTGGGCGACGATGCTTACGGGCCGGCACTGATTGAAAACCTGAAGCGCGCAGGCGTGGAGACGGCGGGAATGTCGCAGGTTGCCGGCTCTTCCGGTCTGGCGCCGATGTTCGTCGCCGATGATGGCCTGAACGCGATTGTGGTGGTTCCGGGCGCCAATGGAAAAATGGATCGCGCCGCGGTGGATCAACATGCGGCGCTGATTCGTTCCGCGGGGATGGTCCTGTGCCAGCTCGAGATTCCCATAGACACGCTCAGCTACACGCTCGACTTTTGCGCGCGCGCCAGCGTGCCGGTGATGCTCGATCCAGCGCCAGCGGCTGATTTACCAGCGTCGGTGTGGAATCAGGTAGCGTGGTTCACGCCCAACGAAACCGAAGCCGCGTTTTACGTTGGCGACGGGGCTGATGTCGAGGCAAGCGCAACGAGGCTTCTGGATAAAGGTCTGCGCGGCGTGGTGCTCAAACGAGGCGGCGAAGGCGCTTATGTAGCCGTTGCGGGCGGCAAAGCGGGGTGGGTAAAGCCGTTCAAGGTCGACGCGATCGATACTGTCGCCGCCGGCGATTGCTTCAATGGCGCGTTTGCTGTGGCGCTGCTTGAAGGTCAGGATCCATGGGCGGCTGCGCGATTTGCCAACGCGGCAGCGGGCATTTGCGTCACGCATAAAGGTGCGGCCGCGTCGATGCCGATGCGTGCCGAAGTCGACGAGTTTCTCGGCGCGAATCCATGAGCCGAAGGGGCGGCAAGAGCAGGCCGCGGATTCGTCCCAGCCTGCTCCGCTCAGTTGAAGAACGCCCTGCTCACCAAACGTGGCACGCGTTATCGGGCATCATAGGCTGGCCCACTTTGCATCCGAAGGCTTTGCCAAACTCCGTCAGATTCTGCACTACGCCATTCACGCGGATGAAATCCGGCGAATGCGGATCGGTCTGCACCAGCAATCTGGTGAGCTGTGGCCGCCAGCCGCCGCACCAATCCTGCCCGAACGCCATGAAGAACTCCTGCTGTGGCGTGTAGCCGGAATCATCCTTCGCGGTCATATCGATGCCTTTGCGCTTGGCGTCGGCGAGGAAGGCCATATACGCCAGGCGCAGGCCGCCGTTATCGGCGGTATTCTCGCCCAGCGTCAGCTTTCCGTTCACCTTCAAGTCATCCACCGCCGTGAAGTTGCCATACTCGTGCACTTCACAATCCGTCATGGCGTCGAACCTCTTGCGGTCGTCCGCGGTCCACCAGTTGGATAGATTTCCATTGCCATCGAACTGGCTTCCCTGGTCGTCGAAGCCGTGGGTCAGCTCGTGGCCGACGAAGAAGCCCATGTGCCCATAGTTCTCCGCATCGGTCGCCTTAGGATCGAATACCGGAGCTTGCAGAAACGCCGCGGGAAAGTTGATGTCGTTCATGGTGGGATTGTAAAAGGCGTTAACGGTAGCAGGGGTCGTGATCCACTCGCCGCGGTCTACGGGCTTGCCAATCTTGGCGAGCTGGCGGTGGTTTTCAAATTCCGCCGCCCGGAAGGCATTGCCAAGCGCGTCGCCACGAACCACGGACAGTTTCGAGTAATCGCGCCAGTGATCGGGATAGCCGATTTTGTTGGCGACCATGTGCAGCTTGAGCTTGGCCTTGGCGCGGGTTTCAGGGCTCATCCAATCCTGCGTGTCCAGCTCCCGATCCATCGCATCTTCGATATCGTGAACCATTTGCAGCGTGAAGGCTTTTTGCGCAGCGGAAAACTGCGAGTTTACGTAGACCTGGCCAAGCGCCTCGCCGAGCGCGCCGTCGGTAGCCCCAACGCAGCGCTCCCAACGCGGCCGCTGCACTTGCTGTCCGCTCAGCTCATGGGCAAAGAACTCGAAGTTCGCATCGTCGATCGCTTTGGGCAGGGCGTAGTGTGGAACACTGTGCACCAATTGCCAGCGAAGATACGTCTTGATGGTTTCAAGGTCCGTGGATTCAAGAACGGCCTCGAGCCCTTTGAAGAAATCCGGATTTGCGACATTCAAATCGGCGATGCCCGGTACTCCTGTGCGCACGAAGAATTGCGGCCAATCGATGGCCGGCGTGAGCTGGGCTAATTGGGACGCGGGCATCATGTGATACACCTTGTGGGGATCGCGCCGATCGGTGACATCCATCGAAACATTGGCCAGCGCCGTTTCAAGCGCCATGATTTTTTGGGCATCGGCCGAGGCTTTGTCCGCCGGCTCGCCCAGCAAGCCCAGCATTGTCGCTATGTGGGCCACATAATCCTTGCGGGTTTTTTCTGCGGCGTCGCCGGTGCGGAAGTAGTAATCGCGTTCCGGCAGGCCCAGACCGCCCTGGTCGACGACCGCAATCTGCTTGCGCGCGTCGGCAAAGTCCTGCTGCTCCGAGTAGCTGAAGAAGGCGCCCAAGTTGATCATCTGGTCGTGAGCCAGCAGATCGGTAAGTTGCTTCTTGTCACTCAGCGCAGAGATTCGATCGAGTTCGGGCTGCAATGATTTCAGGCCGTCGGCGTAAATCGCCTTCTCATCCATGCAGCTCGCGTAGTAGTCGCCGATCTTCTGCTCGTTGGGCGTGTGCTGCGCGCTTTTGTCGGCTACCTGGTCGAGCAACCGGTGCAGGACAGTCTGCGTGTAGTCGTAGACCATATAAAGGCTGTCGTAGCCCGGCTTGTCGGCAGGGATCGGATACAACTTGGTGAAGTTGCCGCATGTGTACTGCACGAAGTTAACGCAAGGGTCGATGGAGGGATCGATCAGCTCCTTGTCGAGCCCCGGCAGCAGCTTGACGGGGGCATTCGAGCCGTTCTGCGCGGAGCCCGGGGCTTGAGCGAGGGCGGCGGGAACCTGAAACGCAAGCACAAAGCCGCAGGCCGGCAGCAGCGCGGCCGCAAGAAAGAATCGATTCATTTTTAAAGCCTCCAGGAGGGAATTTGGATGGTTCTCGGTCTTCGAAAACAATATTAATCATTGTAGGACTCAACCGGGCTATGTCCGGCTGCGAGGCGCGTCTTTTGTCACACTGATTCGCATCTTGTCACAAAGTCACCACCTGGCGGACTAAAGCCCGGCCGTTTGGACGTGAGATGAACCTTGTCGAGCGTGGAAACGCGCTGGAAACACTCTGGGTTCCGGGCAGGGAGAATCGAAAGGAAAATCACCGAGACAAATCTGCAACGAAGTGCGCCGCACGGCGATGCTGCCAGCCGTGCGCGCACCGATGAAAGGGCGCCCTACGCTACCAACGCCATCTCGCGGATGGTTTCCTTGCGCGCGGTGAGGCGATCGATCAGGTCGGTACGTACCTCGTATCCGCGGCCCGGCGTGTCGGGAATCGCAATCTCGCCTTGTGCAGAGACCGTGACTCCGGGCTCAATAACGTCGTCGACAAAGTAACGCGCCGAAGCGGAGACATCCCCGGGCAGCGTAAAGCCTTCGAGCGTAGAAAGCGCGATGTTGTGCGCGCGGCCGATGCCGGACTCGAGCATGCCGCCGCACCAGACGGGAATTCCGCGCTCCATGGCCGCATTGTGCACGGCAATAGCCTCAGAGAAACCGCCCACGCGTCCCAGCTTGAGGTTGATGATCTTGCAGGACTCCATCTCGATGGCCGCCAGCGCATCGCGGCGATTGCGAATGGACTCGTCGAGGCAGATGGGCGTATTGAGGCGACGTTGCAGCATGGAGTGGAAGTAAAAGTCGTCGTGCCAGAGCGGCTGCTCGATCATCAGCAAGTCAAAGGCGTCGAATGAAACCAAGTGATCTTCGTCGCGCAGGCGATAGGCCGAGTTGGCATCGCAACTGAGCAAAATGCCGGGCCAGCGGCTACGTACCCGCTCAAAAACCTCGATATCCCAACCCGGTTTGCACTTGAGCTTGATGCGCTGATAGCCGGCAGCCAATTCGTGCTCGATGATGGAGAGCAGCTCTTCGATGCTGGGTTGAATACCAATCGACACGCCGCAGACGATGCTGTCGCGCACACCGCCGAGCAGACGGGAGAGCGAAACGCCCTCGCGCTGCGCTTCCAGGTCCCAGATTGCGTTCTCAAGAGCGGCCTTGGCCATTGGGTTGCCGCGCACGGGACGAAAGATGCCCGGGCAATCGCCGCCGTGCTCGGGAGACTCTGCGGCCAGCATGGGCGCGAGCTCCTGAACCAAAACCTGCCAGGCCGAGTCGGTCGATTCGCCGGAGAAGAACGGACGCTCGCCGGCAGTGCACTCGCCCCAGCCGGAAAGCCCCTCCGACTGAACTTCGGCGAGCACGATCCGCCGGTTGCGGGTGACGCCAAAGCTGGTTTCAAAAGGACGCACCAGCGGCATATGCAATTCACGCAGAATGATCGCATCAATTCTCATAAAGTTTTACATTCCTTAGAAAAACCACAACCGTGATTCGATTGCTCCTGGGTGAGGGGACCCAGTTCGAAGATTCCGTTTCCTTGCGCATCGCGAGAGAAGCCAAGTACGACCAGTCCCCGCGAAAAAGCATCCTGAAACTTCCGCCTATTTTCTAGCTGAACATCGAGGGCCCTTTCACGGCTTGCTTCGCTCGTCTTCCAACGGTCAATGGGGGCTGGGACCAAAATGCGTTCTTCAATGCATTGCGTGGCTGCCGGACGACAAGCAAAGACTTCCTCTACTCTCGGGGAATCCAACTCCCATTCCGCCAAAAGCCGGTCGGTCGGGAGCCCGCCCTGCAGACGAGAAGAGGATACACCATAGAAATCCACAAGATAGGCACTGGCAATCGCACCCAGCCTGTGGATATTGAGGAAAGCATTGGGAATCACCAGCGGATCGAAGGTCCATTCCATATGTTTGATGCCGCGCGAGAGCGCCTCACGCCGTTGTTCCCATTTGAGTTGTGCGCCGAGGCCGCGCTTGCGGTGCGATGGCCGGACCGCCAGCATGTGCGAATGAAGGTAGGGCTCGGGACCGTTTTGGGCCGGTTTGATGCCCGGCAAAGACATGGCGAAACCAACGAGCGCTCTGGACTGTGTGCCGGATTGGCTTGCACCAAGCTCACTGTCAAAGGCGCCAATCACCTGGCCGCCGATTCTCTGCGCCAGCATGAAGGTCTTGCGCGGAGTGACGTCGCTCTCGTCGTAGCCCCAGATTTCGATCTGGAGCTGAACGCACGCCTCCATTTCGTCGAATCCCTCGCAGCTGCGGATGTCGATCATGGGCGCCCCTGCGATGCGGCTGGGGCTGGATGCTCGAGGCCGCGCTTTTCGACTTCCGCCAAGCTTTTCTTTGCCTGCTCCCAAAGTGCTTCGAGCTCGGGCGGCGACAATTCTTCAAGCGGGCGCGCAGACATTTGCTCCATCACGCTGAAGCGGCGGCGGAAGCGCAGATTGCAGTTGCGCAGCGCCATCTCCGCATCCACGCCGAGATGTCGGCCGAGATTAACCACGGTGAAGAGCAGGTCCCCCAGCTCAGCCTCGACACGCGGGTCGCCCGCTTCGGCTTCGGCCGAGAGTTCGGCGGTCTCTTCGGCAACTTTGGGCAGCAGTTCGCGCCAACTCGGCCAATCGAAGCCGGATTTTTGCGCCTTGGCGCTAAGCTTGGCCGATTCAGCCAGCGCAGGAAGCGCGCGGAGAACGCCATCGAGCCGCGAGGCCGGTTGCTTTTGCGCCGAAGGCGCGTCCGCTGCATGCAATGCCTTTTCCGCGGCTTTGATTTCTTCCCAGTTACGCAACACGGCGGCCGACGATCCCTCGACGGCGGCGTCTACGTTGGCCTTGTTTCCGGCGGCACGTGACGCTTCCTCGCCAAAAACGTGAGGATGGCGGCGGATCAGCTTGCGATTCAAGTGGTCGAGAACATCGGCGATCGTGAAGCGGCCTTCGTTGGCCGCCATCTCGGCATAAAAGAGGACCTGCAGGAGGAGATCGCCAAGCTCTTCGGCAAGATGGTCGAAGTCACGGCGCTCGATGGCGTCGAAGACCTCATAGACCTCTTCAAGCGTGTATTTGCGAATGGAATCGAAGGATTGTTCGCGATCCCACGGGCAGCCGCCGGGAGCGCGCAGGCGAGCCATGATGGCCGCGGACTGCTCAAACAATACCGCTGCCCGCGCCGGATCGGTGATGGTTTGCGGCGTGGGATCCTTCGCGCTGGAGTTCTCTGGCGGCAGATCCATCCATCTCCATTTTACCTTTTAGGGAGCGGCGGCGATGATCGGCGCGTCTTACGGGGCATACGCCGTAGCCGTATACTCAATCTCTTCCATGATTCGCGTCCTCGGAACCATTCTCGCCGGGCTTCTCGGGCTGGCCTTTGGCAGCTTCCTGAATGTGTGTTTGAGCCGATGGCCTGAGGGCGAGAGCGTCGTCCATCCGCGCTCGCACTGCCGGAGCTGCGGACGAACGCTCGCGTGGTGGGAAAATGTGCCGCTGATAAGTTGGCTGGCGTTGCGTGGGCGCTGCCGGAGTTGCGGGGCGTGGATTAGCTGGCGGTATCCGTTGGTGGAGCTGGCGGTTGGAGCGGGCTGGGCTCTCGTAGCGTCACACAGTTTCACGGGCATCGCCGATCTTGCGCCCACGGATCTGTTTTGGGCGGTGGCAATCTACGGACTTTCGCAGATGATTCTTCTCTGGCTTCTGATTGCGCTTGCGGTTCTGGATTTCGAACATCTTTGGCTTCCAGATAAAATTACGATCCCCGGTATCCTGGTCGGCTTAGCGACCACTCTCCTCTATGCCGCAGTAAATTCTAAACGTGTATTCGCATTCTACGGAGCACTTGGATTGCGGAGCCGTTTCATGTGGCACATCGTCTGGCAGCGATTGCTCGCTATTCTCGTCGCCGCCGGCCTCATCCTGCTTATCCGCTGGATCTACTGGCTGATTCGCCGGCGCGAGGGCGTTGGCCTGGGCGATGCGAAGTTGATGGCCATGCTGGCCGCGTGGCTTGGCCTGCAAGGCGCGCTGCTATCGTTTGGCATCGGCGTGGTGCTGGGCGCGGTGGCTGGGCTGGTTCTGCTGGTCCTGCCGTCTACTCGCCAAAAGAATGAAAGCTGGGCGCACACCAAGCTGCCGCTGGGCACATTTCTCTGTGTAGGCGGGATCGTGAGCAGCTTGTGGGGAGAGCGAATGATCCACGCGTATTTGCGCTGGGCGGGCTTTTAGCGAGCAGGGATTGAGCGGCCGTTACTGATGCGGCTGCGCCGTCGGCTGCCCCGTTGCGTCCGGTTTTGCCGCATCCGGCTTTGCTTTCGCAATCTCCGGATCCGCGAGGGCCTTGGCAGCTTCTTTCGCATGACGGCTGCCGGGATCGTATTCCATCACCTTCTGATAATTGGAGCGGGCATCGACAAAGTCGCCCGTGTGGCGCTCACATTCGGCCAGGCCCCAATACACATCCGGATTGTAAGGGTCGAGAACCAGAGCGGATTGGAAGCGCGACAGCGCACCTTTCCAATCCTTGTTCGAGAGATAGTAGCTGCCGACGTTTTCGTCTTCGGCCGCGGTCTCATGATGCTCCGGCACAACCTCCTCACCCTTTTTCTTGTGTTTCCCGGGTTGCGTTGTGTCATCGTCCGGCGGGTTCAGGTTGCCCATTCCGGCCAGGCTCGAGCTTGAACTACTGTCGCTCGAATCCGCGGCATCCGCCGCATCTTCCGGGCTGCGCACGGGATCGGCGTCTTCGGCGGGCATGGGGTTGCTCACGCTCGACGATTCGTCGTCGCCCGGCGCCAACTCCGGTGAGTTCCGGTTGGGCATGACGGGAACCGAATTTGTGTCCTCTGGAAATGGATTAGCGTTGGTCTGCGTGGTTGTGCGAGATGGCTGCTGCGCTGGTGCGGGGTTCTGACCGCCTGCCGCCGGCTGATTTTGGCCGGAGCCGGACTGGCCGCCGTTGCTTTGCGCATGCGCGCAGAACTCGGGCGCCGCCGCCCAAAAGCAGCTCACAAGCAGCGCGATGCCAAAGACCGACTTCATTGCGAACCCTCGGACAATTGGACGCAAAACGAACCGGACACGATGCGGGCAATCATGGTCGGCCCGTAATGCCCGTCCACAGAAAGAATCGCACATTTGCACGATGATTTCATCCGGCCGAGCACGCCAGCCCCACCAACGAGACCTGCTTCTTTTGACTCGGCAAGTGCCCGGCGGTCACTGGCGGCAACAAACTGGTCGATGGACCGAGACGCGCTCTTACGAGACGATTTCCACCCAGCGGCGGTCCGCCCGGAACCGATACAATCGCGATGAGGCTGCTCGTTTTGCCAAGCGGGTCTTGAGGAGTTTTCACATCCATGGGCTACCAGGTTCTGGCCAGAAAATACCGTCCGCAGCGCTTCGCCGACGTGGCCGGCCAGGACCATGTGACGCGCACGCTGCTCAACGCGCTGGCGCAGAACCGTATTGCGCACGGGTACATCTTTTCCGGGCATCGCGGCATTGGCAAAACGACCATCGCACGCATTCTGGCCATGGCCCTGAACTGCCGGACGGAAGTGGGCACGCCCGAGCGCCCGACTCAGGAGCCTTGCGGAACCTGCGACGCCTGCACCGAGATACGCCAGGGCAACGCCGTGGACGTGATCGAGATCGACGCGGCCACCAACCGCGGCATCGACGAGATTCGCGAGCTGCGCGATGCGGCGCGCTACGCGCCATCACGCGATCGCTACAAAATCTACATCCTCGACGAGGCGCACCAGATCACCGAGGCTGCCTTTAATGCGCTGCTCAAAACGCTGGAGGAACCGCCGGCGCACGTCATCTTCATGATGGCGACTACCGAGCCCGAAAACATTCCGCAGACCATTCGCTCGCGCTGCCAACACTTCAGCTTTCACGCGGTCAAATTCGACAACATTCTGGCGCAGCTAAAGATGATCGCAGCCGAGGAGAAAGTTACCGCCGAAGACAACACGCTGGCGCTGCTGGCCGAAGCCGGCGACGGATCGATGCGCGACGCGCTCTCCATCATGGACCAGGCGATCGCGTCCGCCCCGCTTCAAGATGGCCGTCCGGCTCTCTCGGCGGAGCAGATCCGCGAGCTGATGGGCGCGGTGCCGAACACGGTCTTTGAGCGGCTGATGGAAGCCGTTGCGGCCGGGCAGAGCGCCGAGCTGATGGAAGAGATCAATTCTCTCGTAAACGCAGGGCACAGTCCGCTTTCGCTGGCGCGGCAGATGGTCCGCTATCTGCGGAACGCGTTGATGGCCAAGCTGGGTGGAGAACAAACGGAGCTTCTGCAAATCTCGGCGGACGAGCGGGCCCGCGCAACGCGTACGGCACTGCTGTTCACCGAGGAAGAGCTCACGCGCAACCTGCAGATCGTGCTGCGCACCTTCGACAACCTGAACTATCGCCAGGAACAGCGCCTGCACCTGGAGCTGGGACTGCTGAAACTGATTCACGCGCAGCGGCTTCTGCCGATAGAAGAACTGCTCAGCAGCGTCGCCAGCGGAACAGGATCGCGGGCGAACTCGGCGCCCGGAACACAACGCGCGGGTGGAGGCGTTGCAAAGCCCGCATCGGTTGCGGCGCCGTCATCCAGCCTCGCCTCGCACGAGAGCAGCCGCTGGAACAGAGCATCCGCAGCCCCCCGAAGCGAAGCGATGGAGAGAGTGGTAACGGTTGAAGAATCTGCCGTAACTTATTCATCGGCAAGAACAACCGAATCCATGTATCGCGCAGCTCCCTTCCCGGTTGCTGGCAGCCAGGAGGTAGGATACGGAGCGGCCGTCAATCTGACCGAGGGCGCGCTGGCCAAAGCGCCCGAGTCCACGACCGACACATCGAATGGTCTTGGTGCTGACCAGGTGCGCGAGGCCGTCGTGGCCGCCCTGGCCAGCGCAGGGCATAGCTCGGCAGCGCAATTGCTCGGAGCAGGCAGTTGGGCGCTGGATGGCGTCGCAGTACGCGTTGCCGTGCCGGGCATGGGCAAGAAGATGCTCAGCCTGACGGTGAACGCTGCCGCGGAAAAGCTTATCCGGCAAGAGCTGCAACGGTTGGGCGCGCCGGCGCATTTCCTTGTCTCGGCAGACCATGGAACAGCGTCGGCCGCCGTTGCGCAACCGGTTGTCGTTTCTGGCAGCGTGCAGGAGGCGGCGCTCGCGCATCCATTAGTCAAGCGGGCACAGGAGATCTTCAACGCCGAGATTCGCAGCGTGGTCGATTTGCGCCAGAAGTGAAGAGCAGCTTTTGGATACCAGCTCTTAGCTTGACCGTGGATTGACGCGCACTGGCGGCAATACAGTTCGAAAACGCCGGGCTCACGGGTCCAGGGTAAGGGTCCGGGGCAAGAGCCCGGAAACAGACAGAGGGATTCAGGATGATCAACCCGCTCAAAATCTCGGAGATGCTTTCGCAAGCCAACCAAATGCAGGAGGAAGTGCAGCGCAAGCTCGGCGAAACCGTGGTGGAGGCTTCGAGCGGCGGCGGCGCCGTGACCGCGACCATGAACGGCAAGAAGGAACTGCTGAAGATTCGAATCGACTCCTCGGCCGTGATGAGCCTGACGGGCGCGCAAGCCGACGTGGAGATGCTCGAAGATCTGATTGTCGCGGCTGTGAACGAAGCTGGACGCAAGGCGGATGAGGCGATCAAGTCGAGCGTGCAGGGAATGCTGGGCGGACTGAAGATTCCGGGGCTCGGATCGTAACTACGCGAAGCGAAACCCTGCGAAGCAGGCGCCGAACACGACAGATGGTCAGGGAGGCCTGAATTGTCACGCTATGCCGAGCCGATGGCGCGGCTCATCGAAGAACTGAAGAAGTTGCCCGGCGTGGGGACCAAAAGCGCACAGCGCTATGCCTTTCACATTTTGCGCTCGAGCGACGACGACGCCAGCGCCCTCGCCGACGCGGTGCGCGGGCTCAAAGCGAGTCTGCGCCTCTGCGCCATCTGCAACAACGTCACCGACATCGATCCCTGCGCCTACTGTGCCAGCCCCACGCGCAACCAGCGCCAGGTGTGCGTCGTCGAAGAGCCGACCAGCATCGCTGCGGTCGAGCGATCGCAAACCTATCAGGGCGTCTATCACGTGCTGCATGGAACGCTCTCGCCGCTGCATGGCGTGGGGCCGGACCAGTTGCGCGCGGAAACGCTGGTGCGCCGCGCGGAACGCGGCGAAGTAGACGAAGTGATTCTAGCGACGAGCCCCACACTGGAGGGCGAAGCGACTGCCGATTGGCTGGCTGGCGCATTGCGCGGCTTTCCGGTGCGCATCACCCGCATCGCAACCGGCGTTCCCGCGGGCAGCGACATCGAATACGCCGATGAGGTCACGATGGCGCGGGCCATCGAGGGGCGCAGGGCGATTTAAGTCAGACTCGAATGATTCAAATGAGGAGGCTAGGCCATGAAGCTCTCAGTCTTCTGCGGGGTGAGTGTTGATGGGTTTCTTGCTCGACCGAACGACGCGCTCGATTTCTTGCGTACTGGTGAGCAGGAGCCGCACGGCTTCGAAGAATTCTATGGCAGCGTCGATGTCGTTGTCATCGGTCGCAGAACATTCGAAGTCGTGCTGACATTCGGCAAATGGTTTTACGGCGACAAGCCAGTGGTAGTCCTTAGCGGCCATCCGCTTGATCTCTCATCCGTCAAAGGCGGGGTGGTCGAGCAGATGTCGGGCGAACCGGCCGAAATCCTGGCGCAGCTCAGCGCACGCGGCTCCCAACACGCCTATATAGACGGCGACATCACCATTCAGCGCTTCCTGGCGGCCGGACTCATCGACCGTTTGGTGATCACACGCGTGCCTATACTAATCGGAGCAGGCATCCCCTTGTTTGGCCCGGTGCCACACGACATAAGTCTGCGCCACGTTGCGACGCGCTGCTATAGCGGCGGCCTGGTGCAAAGCGAATACGAGGTCGGCGCCGCGCACTCGGGTTCGGAAGAAGGGCACGCACGCCTCGTGAAAGAACCTCCCTACAATTCGCGGCGACAAAAGAAAAGCGGGAGGGCCGTTTAGCCCATCCCGCTCAAATTGGCTGGGGAGCCGCTGCGTGCAAACTTAGTGCGCCAAATTATCGAGTGCGAGATTCAGGTCCAGCACATTCACGCGCGGCTCGCCGATGAAACCAAGCGTGCGGCCCTTGATGTGCGCCGCGATCACTTTGCGAACCCCATCCTCCGACAATCCGCGCGCCTTGGCGATGCGCGGCGCCTGGAAATAGGCATTGTCGGGCGTGATGTCGGGATCGAGACCGGAGGCGGAATACGTCACCATATCGATGGGAACCGGCTTGCCGGGGTTCTCCGCGGCCAGTTTGTCGATATCGGCCTGCATGCGCTGCGGCAGCTTGGCGTTGGACTGGGCAAGGTTGGTGCCGCCGGAAGATGTGGCGTCGTAGCCGTTGCCGGCAGCCGAAGGACGGGGATGGAAGTATTTGTCCGAGGCGAAGCTCTGCGCGATGAGTTCGGAGCCGATCACTGTGCCATCCTTACTCATGATGAGGCTTCCGGCAGCCTGGCGCGGGAAAAGAATGTGCGCGAGGCCGGTCATCAGGAGCGGATAGCCCAGGCCAAACAGAACCGCGGTCACCAAGGTGAATCGAATCGCGGTTCCCCAAAGTGGATGTTTGACATGGGACTCCGGCACATGCGACACATGATGCCCTTCACGAGTTCCAAGTTCTTGGTCGATCATAGAAACCGAATGCACGATGATTCTCCTTTGCGCAAACCGCGCACTTACGCCAGGTGCATTGCCACCAGACACAGATCGATGGCCTTGATGCCGATGAACGGAATGATGATGCCGCCGACACCGTAAATCAGCAGGTTGTTACGGAGCAGCACATCGGCAGCTTTGGGCTCGTACTTCACGCCCTTCAGCGCCAGCGGAATCAGCGCCACGATAATGACCGCGTTGAAGATGACCGCGGAAAGAATGGCTGACTGCGGCGAATGCAGATACATGATATTGAGCGCGCCGAGCACCGGGAATACGCCGGCAAACATGGCGGGAATGATGGCGAAGTACTTGGCCACGTCGTTGGCAATCGAGAAGGTGGTCAACGCGCCGCGCGTCATCAGCAGTTGCTTGCCGATCTCCACGATCTCGATCAGTTTGGTGGGATTGGAGTCGAGATCGACCATGTTGCCCGCTTCCTTGGCGGCCTGCGTGCCGGAGTTCATGGCCACGCCCACATCGGCCTGCGCCAGCGCGGGCGCGTCGTTGGTGCCGTCGCCGGTCATCGCCACCAGTTTGCCCTTGCCCTGTTCGCTCTTGATCAGGTCCATCTTGTCCTTGGGCTTGGCCTCGGCCAGAAAGTCGTCCACGCCGGCCTCGCGCGCAATCACCGCGGCGGTCAGCGGGTTGTCACCGGTAATCATGATGGTGCGGATGCCCATGGCGCGCAGCCGCGCCAGCCTATCCTTCAGGCCACCCTTCACCACGTCCTTCAGATAAATCACGCCCAGCGCCGAAGAGTTCTCGGCCACCACAAGCGGCGTGCCGCCGGCGCGCGCAATCTCTTCAACGTGGTCGCGAACCTTCTGCGGCAACGAAGAGCCCTGCTCTTCAAGGAAGCGCGCGATCGCATCCACCGAGCCCTTGCGGATACGCGTTCCGGGCAGATTCACCCCGCTCATGCGGGTCTGCGCCGTGAAGGGTACAAACTCGGCGTGAATGCCGGCCAAATCGCGCCCGCGCAGGTTGTACTTCTCTTTCGCCAGCACCACGATGGAGCGGCCCTCGGGAGTTTCGTCGGAGAGCGACGCAAGCTGCGCGGCATTCGCCAGCCGCTCCTGGCTTACATCCGGCGCAGTCAAAAACTCCGTCGCCTGGCGGTTGCCCAGGGTGATGGTGCCCGTTTTGTCGAGCAGCAAAGTATTCACGTCGCCCGCGGCTTCCACTGCGCGTCCGCTCATGGCCAGCACGTTATATTGCACCAGGCGGTCCATGCCGGCGATGCCGATAGCCGAGAGCAGCCCCCCGATCGTCGTGGGAATGAGACAGACCAGCAGCGACACCAGAACGAAGACTGTCTGCGGCGCGCTGGAGTAAATGGAGAAGGGTTGCAGCGTGACCACCGCGATCAGAAAGATAATCGTCAGGCCGGAGAGCAGAATGCTGAGGGCGATCTCGTTGGGCGTTTTCTGGCGCGTGGCGCCTTCAACCAGCGCGATCATGCGATCAAGGAAGGTCTCGCCCGGATTGGAGGTGATCTTAACCTTGATCCAATCCGAGAGCACCTTCGTGCCACCGGTCACGGCCGAGCGGTCGCCGCCCGCTTCGCGAATCACCGGAGCCGATTCGCCCGTGATGGCCGACTCGTCCACCGACGCCACGCCCTCGATCACTTCGCCGTCGCCGGCGATGTAGTGGTTGGCCTCGACGTAGATCACGTCTCCTGCGCGAAGCGCTCCGCTAATGACCTCTTCAAAGCTGCCGTCTGCCTTATAGCGCTTGGCGACAGTCTCGCCCTTGGCCTTGCGCAGCGTGTCCGCCTGGGCCTTGCCCCGACCCTCCGCCATGGCTTCGGCAAAGTTGGCGAAGAGCACCGTGAACCACAGCCAAAGCGTGATCTGCAGGTTGAAGAAGAACGTCCCGGGGTGATGACGGAAGTTCTCGACGAGCAGCAGCGAAGTGAGCACGCTGCCCACCTCCACTACAAACATCACCGGGTTCTTGACCATCCAGCGCGGATCGAGCTTGCGAAAGCTGTCCAGCGTTGCCTGGGTCATAATCTGCGTGTTCCAGAGACTCGTTTTTTCAGCCATGTCGGTCCGTTTTGCCTCGTCCTGATGCTGTATGAATTCGTTTAAAAGAGCTTCCCTGTCTGCAACAGCAGGTGTTCCAGAATCGGGCCCAGGCTCAGCGCCGGGAAGAAGGTGAGCGCGCCGACGATGATGACCGTGCCGACCAGTAGCACGGCAAACAACGGCGTATTCACCGGGAAGGTGCCGGGCGATGGCGGAACGCTTTTCTTCTGCGCCAGATTGCCTGCCAGCGCCAGCGCCGGAATCATCATCAGCAACCGGCCGATGAGCATATCCCAGCCCATCGCGATGTTGTACCACCAGTTCGTTCCCAGACCCGCAAAAGCCGAGCCGTTATTGCCCGCGCCGGAGACAAAAGAGTACAGAACCTCACTGAAGCCGTGCGGACCAGGGTTCGCCATCGACGACTGCCCAGCCGGAATCAGAACGAAGATTGCCGCAAAGGTGAGGATAATGAACGGGAAGATGAGCGCGTAAAGCATGGCCATCTTCACGTCGTAAGATTCGATTTTCTTGCCCAGATACTCGGGAGTGCGCCCCACCATGAGTCCGGCGATGAAGACCGCAAGTACGACGAAGACCAACATGCCGTACATGCCCGAGCCGACACCGCCAAAAACCACTTCGCCGAGCATAATGTTGGAGAGCGGAACCATGCCGCCGAGCGGCGTATAGCTGTCGTGCATGCTATTCACCGCACCACAACTGGCGTCGGTGGTGATGGTGGCGAAGAGCGCGCTTTCGGCGATGCCGTTGCGGACTTCCTTGCCTTCCATGTTGCCGCCGGGGGCGGTTGCGGTGCGCGTCTGTTGCGCTCCGTGAATCAGGTTGTACGGATGTGCCTCGGCCCAATAACAAACCCAGAAGCCGGCGGCAAAGAGAACATACATGGCGGCAAACACCGCCCAGCCGTGCCCGCGCGAGCCGGTCATGCGGCCCAGGGTATAGGTGAGACCCGCGCCAATCATAAAGATCGAGACGATCTGGAGGTAGTTCGAAAACGGGGTAGGGTTCTCATAGGGGTGGGCGCTGTTGGCGTTGAAGAATCCGCCGCCGTTGGTGCCCAACATCTTGATGGCTTCCTGCGAAGCCACGGGGCCTTGCCCGATAGTTTGAACTTGGGAGGGCTGCTCGAGAGGATGCGCGACGGTGTAGGCGTTCAGATTCTGCGGAGCTCCCTGCCAGACCAGCAGCAGCGCGTAAATGATGCAGATCGGCGTGAGGATGTAGAGCAGCGTCCGCGTCATATCGACCCAGAAGTTGCCGATGGTGGCGGAGCTGGTGCGCTTGATGCCGCGGATGAGCGCGATGGCCACCACAATGCCTGCCGCGGCCGACCAAAAGTTGTGCGTCGCCAGTCCAACCATCTCGGTGAGATAGCTCATGGTGGACTCGGGCGTATAGAACTGCCAGTTGGTGTTGGTCGTGAAGCTGGCAGCGGTGTTCCAGGCCAGATCCGGGCCCACCGCGGTTAGATGCTGCGGGTTCCATGGCAGGTAGTATTGCAAACGCTCAATGGCGTATGTGAGCACCAGCGTCACCGCCGCGAAACCCAGCATGGCGAAGGTGTACTCGCGCCAGTTCATCTCCTTGTCGGCTTTTACGCCGCAGAGCTTGTAGATGAGCCGCTCGAACGGGCGCAGCACCGGGTCGAGCCAGGTGCGCTCTCCTTCCAGAACGCGCGTAAAATAAATGCCGGCCGGACGGACCATTACCAGCAGGATGATCGAGTAGATGGCGAATTGCAGCCAACCATTTGCAGACATTTCAGAATTTCTCCGGGAAGAGCATCGTCAGGGTGAGATAGCCCAACAACAGGATGGAGATGATGAGACCAACTGCGCTGATGATGTCGAATCGCATGGGTTACCTCAACTTTTGGCATGCCTTGACGTAGAGAAACGCCACGGCGAAGAAAATTACGGTGTACAGCAACATCAATGCATCTTGCATGCAGGGTCTCCGCGTTTCGATCCGGACCGGCTCCGGCAAGGATTCGATGGATAAATCAGATTCGGCTTCGCACGAGCATGCGCCGCGTTCGTCAAGGCGCCTGCTGTGCATACTTCTACACCATGCCGGGCAACCTGCTGCCTGGCTTGATTTGATTCTGTCCTTCGTCAGGTTTGAGAATCGAAAAGAAGTCCTAAAGAATCCGTAAGGATCGCTTCCTAAGCGGAGGAAATCTCTAAAAATCAATACTTAACAAGCGCGGTTAGGCTCGCATTGCGAGACAAACCGCAATGATCACTCCTCGTTGCCGGTCCAGCCCTCGGGGACAAATCGATAGCCCACCCAGGGCTCCGTTTGGATGTATTGGCGGCCGGTTTCGCCCTCAAGCTTCTTGCGCAACTGGCCGACGAAGACGCGCAGATATTCCGGCTGATGCGCCGATTGCGCCCCCCACACTGCCGTTAACAATGCGCGATGCGTCATCACTTTGCCGGCATTGCGAGCCAGATGGAGCAGAAGATCGAACTCTTTGGGCGTCAGGTGGACTGGCTTGCCCTGGACCAGAATGCTATGCGCCCGCGCATCGATCACAAAGTCGCCGGCCTCCAGAGCGGCAGTGGTGCGCTCCGGCGCGCGGCGTAGATGGGCCCTGACCCGCGCCAACAACTCCTGAATGCTGAACGGCTTGGTTACATAGTCGTCGGCGCCCGCGTCAAGCGCCTCCACCTTCGACCTTTCGTGCTCGCGAACCGACAGGACCAGCACCGGCGTTGTACCTAACGAACGGATTGTCCGGCCGACCTCGACACCGCTCATGGTGGGCATCATCAGGTCCGTGATCACAAGGTCGGGGGGCCAATCGCGGAAAAGCCGCAGGCCCTCCTCGGGATCGTTGGCCGTGCGAACATCGTATCCCTGAGCGGAGAGTGCGGCGCGCAGCACCCGCGTAATCTGGGCCTCATCGTCAATAACCAGAATTCTTCCCGGCATGTCTTGCTTCTTTCATCCCTCGAAAGCTTACATCATTTCGGCTTCGTATTTCAGAATCTGGCGTGGGCAGGTATGATTCCGTTGGAGAAGACCATGGGCGCACCCGCCTATGCAAGGCAGGCTCTTCGCTGGTTCGCCGCCACTTCCACAGCGGCGCTCACCACTCTCGTGCTCACATGGCTCGGCGCCAACTCCACCACTGCGGGTATGGTGTTCCTGGTGCTGGTGGTGTGGTGGGCCACGCAGGCCGGTATTGTCCTCTCCATTTACACAGCTCTACTCTGCGCCGTCTGCTTCGATTATTTCTTTTTGCCCCCCGTCCACACTCTGCGGCTGGAGGGCGCTCAGGCGTGGGTGGTGATGGTCTCCTTCGCTCTGAGCTGCCTGGTCGTGAGCCGGCTTGCGGAGCGCGCACGAAAACAAACCATCCGCGCACAACAGCGCGAGGAAGACGTAGGAAAGCTCTACGCGCTCAGCCAGGAAATGATGCTCTTTGAAGACGCCGATCGCCTTCTTCATGACCTGCCCGGCGCCATCGATCGCATTTTTGCTCTTGAAGGCGTGGTACTTTACGTCAGCGACTATGACCGATTTTATTCCTCAACCGGCGCAGTTCCAGCCAGCGTGCATGCGCACATGCGGGCGGTGACTCAAGGACTTAATCCCACGATTACGCCCTTCGCCGGCTACCAGACGACTTCGTTGACGCTGGGGCTGAAGCCTGTGGGCGCGTTGTCGTGGCGGCCGGATACGCTCTCACTCGAGGTCGCCACCGCGGTGTCCGCTCAGGTGTCCATCGCTGTGGCACGCTCCATCACCATGGCGGCAACAACGCGCATCGAGGCGGCGCGCGAGGCGGACCGGCTCCGCACTGCCCTCATCGATTCGCTGACGCACGAGCTGCGCACGCCCCTTACGTCGATCCGCGCAGCGTCTACCACTCTGCTGGAGACCGAGGGGCTTGACGAAGCAGGGCGGCAAGAAATGGTGCGAGTAATTAACGAAGAAGCGGAGCGTCTGGATCAACTGATCGGCGAGGCCGTGGAGATGGCGGAGATCGATGCCAACGTGGTTCAGGTCAAGATGTCTTCCATGCATCCGCGCGCACTGCTCGATCAGGCTGTCGAGGAATCGCGCAAAATTCTGGCCGGCCACAAAGTAACGATCCTGCCCGACTCAGTGGACCGGCAAGGCAATGGCGACCAGCCGGCCTGGTTCGATCCCCATCTGTTGGGCAGAGTTCTGCGTCATCTGCTCGAGAACGTGGCCAGCCACACCCCTCCCGGCTCGCGCGTCACGCTCAGCAGCAAGCGCAGCGACAACCGCGTGGAGTTTACTGTCGAAGATAATGGCCCGGGCATCGATGCCCACGATCTGCCCCTCATCTTTGAAAAGTTCTACCGGGGCAAGCGCGGAGAAAGCATGCGAAAAGGATCGGGAATGGGACTGGCCATCACGCGCGCCATCCTTGTCGCGCATGGCGGAGGGATCGAAGCCACCAGCGTCCCGGGCAGCGGGGCGCGATTCCATTTTTGGGTGCCGCTGATCGAAAAAGAGCCGAGCCGGCAGTAAGCGGCCACCATCGCAGACGAAGAATCTCTAATCGGGCTCGCCACTCCAGTCACAGGCGATTTCGCAGCGCGTTTCCGCGCTTTCCGTGGCCCACTCGAGCAGTCGCGCCACACGCCAGCCATCGACGCCGGTGACCGGAGCCGGTCCGTTGCCGTCGAGCGCGTCCCGAATGCCCGTATAGAACAGACGGTAGTCCCCGGGCAGCGCCGGCACGGGGCGGCTCACCGAGCCGCCATCGATGCCGACATGCAGCACGCCCCAATTCGCTGCGAGTTCCTGGCCCCAGTTTCGATCATCAATACGCTTGATTTTGTTGAGCGCTGCCTCCTGCGGGTCGACTCCCTTCTTTACATAGCCGCCGCCTGCTCCGCGCAGGTGGAAGCGCGGCATGGCGGGCAGAGATAGGCCGTTGGCGCCGAGAGTGACGCTGAGGCCGGGATAACGCAACCGGACCGTAAAAGAGTCGTTCACGCCAGGGCCGTCTTTCTCGCGGACAACGTCGGCGCCGACGGCCTCGGGCTTGCCGAACAGCACCAGCGCCTGGTCGGCGAGGTGCGGCCCAAGATCGAGGAGCGTGCCGCCGCCCGCGTCAGCGTTCTCTTTCCATGAGCGCTCTGTCTGCGGGGCCGGACGCCAGCGATCGAAGCGCGATTCAAAAGAGACGAGCCGGCCCAGGAGGCCCTCATCCAACAGTTTCTGAACTGTTAGAAAGTCGCTGTCCCAGCGGCGGTTATGAAACGGTGCCAGGAGAGCTTTGTGTTTCCAGGAGAGCGCAATCAGTTCCGCCGCCTCGGCTGAGGTGAGGGTCATCGGCTTGTCGACGACCACATTCTTCCCTGCCTTGAGGATTTGTTTGGCAAGAGAAAAATGGGTCCCGTTGGGAGTAGCGACAACGAGCAGGCGGAGCGACTTGTCGGCCAGCATGGCCCCGACGGAGCGATGAACTGCGATGCCTGGGTAACGCTCCGCAGCCTTGTTCGACGTACGCTCCACGACCGCGGCCAGCCCCAGGCCTTCCACGGAGGAGATGAGCGGCGCGTGGAAGACGCGCCCGGCCATTCCAAAACCCACCAGACCCACTCGAATCATGGGATGTCCCTGAAGTTCGTGATTAAGTCCCCGTTGTGAGGCCGCATTTTCTTAACGTTTGGGCGTACTTACTCTTCATAAGCTCAGACAAAATCGCTTCTTAGGCTCAATAATCTCAAGCCAGACCCGATCTCCAGTCTTGAGACCACGCTCCTGAAACCACGGCTTCAACTGTTTATGAATCAACTCGCCACAGTCATCCCAAAAGCTGTCCTTATCGACGTTGAAGCTAACGTCCTCTCCACTAACCTCGATTTGAATCGGGCTTTTTGCTCGATCAAAATTCTGTTTGCGAACCAATTTGCCGCCGAGTACCCTCAATCCAAACCCGGCTGCACCGTTTGACCAGACGGAACATTCGATGCGAGGCCGCTTGGTTGCTAACATCACGCCTCACCTCCTTTGGGCGAAATTGCCTTCTTTCCGAAGAGGATTAGTCGGGCTAGACCATATATTCCATTCTCCACGACAACTTTCCTGGCCGGCACCAAAATCCTTGACCAAACCCAGCGCCCGATGCGGAGGAGTAAGTAAAGCGCACATACGGCAAAGACCGCTTCAAATAATCCCAAGTAGTCTCTGAGAGTTTTCCGCCGCCCTGGCGAGTCAGGGCGCTTAGTCCTGCTCCTGAAATCTTCCCAGGCGGCGGCCTGCTGGAGGACGCTGAAACGGGGTGCGACCCTATCCTCAAAGTACTGCCACCTAATTGCGTCATATTCAGCGTTAGGGATTTGCGGGTCGATGCTCTTGCGCGCCAAGTCGTTGAATGGGAGGCCAGTATCCAGTCCGCGATAGTAGTCTGGAAGGCCAACTCGTTCATGATCTGCCTCGTAAATCGCGATTAGGCAGGCCAAACACGAGAGAATCGAAACCGACGCCAGAATCGGGTGGATCGCTTTCATGCCGAGCTCCCTTAGCCTTCGAGTTTAAACCGCGTCTCAGCCAGGCGGTAGAGACGCCGCCATACCAGCCGGTTCATGGTGACGACTATTAGAGAAATCAAAATCGTGGCCAGCAAGAGCATGGCAAATCGCCCGCTGTCGGTGGCAGCGTCAATCTGCGCGCCCAGGCCGATGGTCTGAAGCGTGCGGTCATTGACATGCGAATATTCGGCCATCACGGATGCGTTCCACGCGCCGCCTGAGGCTGTGACCATCCCGGTAATGAGGTATGGAAAAATGCCGGGAAGAATGAGCTGGGTCCACCGCTGCCAGCGCGTGAAGCGGTAGAGCGAGGAGACTTCGCGCAGATCCGAGGGGATGGCCATGGTTCCCGCGATCACGTTGAATAGGATGTACCACTGCGTTCCGAGCAGCATGAGGGCTACGGATCCGATGCCCAGGCCGCCGCCGATCTTCACCAGCCCCATCAGAAGGATGGGAAAGAAGGCTGTCGCGGGCACCGACGCCAGAATCTGCGCCAGCGGTTGCACGATGCGCGCCAGTCGCGGGTTCAAGCCAATGGCCACGCCTACGGGAATCGTCCACGCGGCGGAGATGAGCAACGATACGTTGACGCGCAGAAACGTCGCCGCGGCGCCCTCCAGCAGGAGCCGCAGGTCAGGCCAGGTGACGGTGCTGAGCATGAACATGGCTTGCAGCGCCGCCCAGCAAACGGCCAATGCTGCCGCGGCAGCCACCGCCCAAAGCACCGGCGGAGCCTTGCCCGGTTTCGGCTCGTCGAGCGGCCTCACCACACGGCATTCTTTTGTCCGCGCCATGTGCTGATAGACCGGTTCCTCGACACGATTCCAGATGCGCCCCGGCAGGGTCTCCAGAATCCGCGATCGGCGAAGCAACTCGAGGATCGGCGAGGCGACCTGTTCGGCCGACTCCACCTGCTCGAATTTGAATTTATCGCTCCAGGCAATCAACGGTCGCCACACCAGTTGGTCGGTGGCGACCACAATGAGAATCACCGTCGCGATGCCCACCAGCAGAGCGTGCACATCGCCACTGTTGGTCGCCGATTGGATGTAGCTTCCCAGGCCGGGCAACTGAAAGTTGCGCGCGCCCATGGTAAACGTCTCGCAAAAAATCAGCGCGAACCAGCCACCGGCCACGGATACGATCGAGTTCCACACCAGCCCAATGGCCGAGAACGGCATCTCCAATTGCCAAAAGCGCTGCCAGCCGGAGTAGCGAAAGATGCGCGACGCTTCCAGCATCTCTCGGGGGATGGTTTTGAGCGAGGAGTAAAAGCTGAAGGCCAGGTTCCACACCTGGCCTGTGAAGATGAGCAGGATAACGGCCATTTCGATGCCCAACTGATGGCCGGGGATGAGCGAAACCATGGCCAGCACGACGGGAGGCAGAAAGCTGAGCACCGGAATCGACTGCAGAATGTCGAGAACCGCGACCATCCAAGGCTCGATGGGCGGATTGTAGGCCGCGATGTAGCCACAGGAAATCGCGAAGGCCAGGCTGAGAACGTAGGCGATCGTCATACGCACGATGGAGTAAAACGCGTACACCGGCAACGCGCCGATGGAATTCGAAATCGGCACGACGGGGATGGGCTTTTGGAACCAGTAAACGCCGGTGCTGACGATGGCGAAAAACAGAGCCAGCGCGCAGGCTGCTACGCCTAGATCGATGAAAAACGGCGTCTTGCGAACGATGACGAGGGATCGAGCGAGAGGGTGCTGGAGGTTCACTTCGCATCTCCGCTCGCGACAATCTCTTCTTCCAGCGCGTCGGGCATTACAAAGCGGCGCCGCCCGGAGTCGAAGTCAAACAGCTCGGCGTAGCGGCCCCACGTAACAGCGGTCTGTATCTGAAGTTGCGATTCCTCTTCGCTGAACTGCTCATCGAGCATGTCGAGAAAGAAATCCTCGGGAACGGTATGATCGCTCTTGGCGTCGAGCGCGCGGCGAATCTGGCGCAGCAAGAGCACATTTTCGATCGCGGCATTGCGGAACAGCTCCTTCTGGCGCAAGATTTCGGAGTTGGCGAACTCCTCGCCGCTTGGAGTGATGACCGCGTCGCCCTCTTCGATCTTGAGGAAGCCCAGAATCTGCGCGGCGTCCACAATGGGCAGCAGATCGTCGATTTCAAAGGCCAGAACTTCGGTGAGTCGATACATGTCGTCGCGCCCGCCGCGATCGAGAAGCAGTTCGAGCAATCCGGCAATACCTCCCGGACGCGCGTGCGGCAGCATCTGGTAGCGCATCTGCCGTTGGTCGCGCGTGGGCGGTCCCGCGATCTGGCCCGGCGCTTCAGCCGGCTTCACATCCGGCTGCGTAAGCACCTTGTAGATGTAGTCCACCAATTGCGTAAAAGCCTCGGACTTGCGGTCGCGCGGCTGCGGCAGTTGCACCGGAAAGTCAGTGCGGACGTGACCCGGATTGCGCCCCAGCACCACGATGCGATCGGCCAGCAGCACGGCTTCCTCGATATTGTGCGTCACCAGAAAGACCGCCTTGGTGGGCATGGTCTTCTTCGACCAAAGCTCCAGCAGTTCGCTGCGCAGGTTCTCGGCCGTCAGCACGTCGAGCGCTGAAAATGGCTCATCCATGAAGAGGACTTCGGGCTCGACCACCAGGGCGCGCGCGAATCCCACACGCTGCCGCATCCCGCCCGAAAGCTCTTTGGGATAGGCGGCCTCAAATCCGTCCAGGCCCACCACGTCGAGCATTTTCATGCTGCGCTCGCGACGCTCAGCCGGCGCCACGCCGCGAGCCTGCAGCGGAGCTTCAACATTTTCAAGAACCGTTAGCCAGGGAAACAGCGCGAAGCTCTGAAAAACGATCGAGACGTTGATCTCGGCCTGCGAAATGGGAGTGCCATGCCAATAAACCTCGCCGGCTGTGGGCGTGGAGAGCCCGGTCAACATGCGCAGCATGGTCGATTTGCCCGATCCCGATGGACCCAGCAAGGCAAGGATTTCTCCGGGCACGATGCTTAAATCCGTTGCGGAAATGACTTGTATGCGATTCTGGCTTGGCTGCGCGTAGTATTTCTCAATTTTTTCCGCGCGGATGATCGCATCCATGGCCGGAGGCGCCTCGAGAGTCGCGTTGGGGATAGCCGTTTCCTGCATTTCCGATGCTCCGGTAGGGGATGTTCAGGCGCAACTACAGCTTATTTGCGCCAGTATAGAAGTCAACATTTGATGGCAGATGAGTTCGCGGCCCTCCGAATTAACCCAGCCAACGCGCTCGCCGGCACAGATTTCCGGATCGAATGGCAGGCTCTTATCAGAAAAGGTGCGCCGTGCTTTACACTGGTAAAGCGTATCATTCTCGGCGTAGTGAAAGCGTATTTGCAAAGCGGCGCACCGGACCTCGCTGTTCTGGAGCCAACCAAGCGTTGCTGATGAATTCTCTTCCCTGCCCCCTCAGGAGAGTATGTCCAATACGATAAGACCAAAAGTGTTAGTCGCCGACAACGAGCGAGTGATTGCCGACACGCTGGCCATCATTCTGAACCAGAGTGGATTTGACGCTCGTGCGATCTATTCGGGCGAGAAAGCCCTCGAACTAGCTGAAACATTTCAGCCGGACATGCTCATCTCCGACGTGATCATGGCCGACTTGAATGGGATCGACGCCGCCATCCGCATCCGCGCCCTGTTGCCCAGGATCAAGATTCTGCTGTTTTCCGGCCAGGCCGCGACTGCCGATCTATTGGAAAAGGCGCGCGCCGAGGGCTACGAGTTCGACATTCTCGCTAAGCCCGTTCACCCGCAGGACCTGCTGGCCAAGCTGCGCGGATAACACCGCCCCGGCGGCGCATCTCGGATTTCGAGGCCGCTCGGCCTTCGTCCCTCAGAAAATGAATCGATACGTCCGCTGGAATCGAGTGCGCGGCCCTTGCCCTTGACCTCCCGATTCAGCGAAAGTACAGACAAGATGACAAAGGTACTTCGTTCCACGCGCGTTTTAACGACTGCGGGTCTCGCGCCCGCAGGCGTGCTTGTGGACGGGGAGCGTATCGCAGCGGTTTGCGGATGGCATGAAGTCCCGCCTGGCGTCGAGCGGATCGATTTTGGCGATGCGGTGCTCCTGCCGGGCCTGGTCGACACGCATGTGCACGTCAACGAGCCCGGGCGCACGGAATGGGAGGGCTTTCACACCGCAACCCAAGCCGCAGCCTCGGGCGGCGTGACCACGCTCGTCGACATGCCTCTGAACTGCGTTCCCGAAACAGTCGATGTGCCGGCACTGGAAGAGAAGCGCAAAGCTGCGCAGGGAAAGGCGTGGGTCGATTGGGCCGCATGGGGCGACGTCGTGCGGGGCAATTCCGATTCGATCGAGCCGCTGGCGCGCGCGGGTGTGCCCGGCTTCAAATGCTTCCTGATTCACTCGGGCATCGACGGATTTGCATGGGTGGATGAAGCAGACTTGAGGCAGGCCTTGGCGCGGCTGCGCGGAACCGGCCTGCCCTTGCTGGCGCACGCTGAGATCACCGCGCCGGTGGACGCCGCAACAAGGAATCTGAACGCGGCGGACGCAGATTGGCGCAGGTATTCGATGTACATGGCGTCGCGCCCCCATGCTGCCGAGGGTGACGCCATCGCTCTGCTCATTCGGCTCGCCGAGGAGTTCCGGACTCCGATCCACATTGTTCATTTGTCCAGTGCAAAGGCGCTACCGTTGCTTGCCGCGGCCCGCGACCGTGGTGTACCAGTGACAGTGGAGACTTGTGCACACTACCTGTGGTTCACGAGCGAGGAAATCGCCGACGGCGCGACGGAATTCAAATGTGCGCCACCCATTCGCAACGCGGAGAACCGCGAAAGACTTTGGAAGGCGCTCGAAGAAGGCCGAATCGACATGGTGGCCACGGATCATTCTCCATGCCCGCCCGAGATGAAGCATCGCGAAACGGGCCGCTGGGACCAGGCGTGGGGCGGAATCTCAAGCCTGGGCCTGGCTTTGCGCGTGATGTGGACCGCGATGCAACAGCGCGGCATCAAGCTTGAGCGAATTGGCGAATGGATGGCAACCACGCCCGCGCGTCTCGCGGGCCTGGCCGGACGCAAAGGCGCGATCGCGCCCGGAGCCGACGCAGACTTTGTTGTCTTCGATCCAGATACCGAGTGGACTGTTTCCTCCGCCGACCTGCATTTCCGCCACAAGCTCTCACCGTACCTTGGCGCCGAGCTTCGCGGGCGCGTGTTCGAGACCTGGCTGCGCGGCGAACCGGTTTATCGCGAAGTTGGTCGCGCGGGCAGATTTGTGGCCAACGCACGAGGCAGAGAGCAGGTGCGCTCGTGAGAGGTCGTGCGCTTCGGGTAATTTCAGAATGTAAGCGCATCGCTCAAATGAGCGAGGAGCCGGATCGAATCACGCGCCGCTTCTTGACGCCTCCGGTACGCGATGTTCACGCGCTTTTGCGCAGCCGCATGGAATCGCTCCGAATGACGGTGCACACCGACGCGGCGGGGAATCTGCGCGGGCTGTGGAAGCCGCCGGGCGGCCGGGCAAAGCGATTGATTCTCGGCTCGCACATCGACACCGTACCCAACGCGGGCGCTTTTGACGGCGTCCTCGGCGTGGCCCTGGCTCTGGAGTGGATCCAAATTGCGCAGGAACTCAATCTTCCGCTGTCCATCGAGGGCATCGCATTCTCTGAAGAAGAAGGCGTGCGATTTGGTGTCCCTTTTATCGGCAGCCGTGCTTTAGCTGGACGCTTCGACCCCGCGCTGCTCGCTCTCAAAGACGCGGACCGCGTCACTGTGGCGGATGCGATTCGTACTTTCGGGCTCGACCCGGGCCAAATCGGCGACGCGGCACTCGATGCCGACGTGCTCGGCTTCGTCGAGATGCACATCGAGCAGGGCCCAGTTCTCGAATTCGAGGGCCTTCCTGTCGCGGCCGTCACGGCGATAGTCGGCCAAACGCGTCTCACCCTCGAGTTCCGCGGCCATGCCAACCATGCAGGTACCACGCCCATGAATCTGCGCCACGATGCGCTTGCGGGCGCGGCCGAATGGATCGGTGCGGTGGAGACCGCGGCGCAGAAGGGGGACGGGCTGATCGCCACCGTGGGCAAGATCGACGCCGAGCCAAACGCGGCCAATGTCATTGCCGGCACGGCGCGCGTGAGTCTTGACGTGCGCCATACCGACAACCGCGCGCGCAAGGCTGCCGTGGAGTCTCTTCTTGCGCAAGCGCAGGCCATCGTCGCTAAGCGCGGACTCGTTCTCCGATTGACGCGGCAAATGGATCAGCCCGCCGTGCCCATGGATGAGCGACTGACGGCCTACCTGGTTGACGCGATTGTCGCCGCCTCTCTACCGGAAAAACGCATGGCGAGCGGCGCTGGACACGATGCAATGGTCATGGCCGCTCGCGTGCCCGCGGCCATGCTCTTTCTGCGCAGCCCCAGCGGAATCAGCCATCATCCCGACGAAACGGTTCTGGAAGAAGATGTTGAGGCGGCCCTCCATGTCGGCCGCAAATTTCTGCAGCGGCTGGCCGCCGAGGTTCGATAGAATCGAGCATCGGATTTCTCTCGAACACTGTTCCTATTTCCCGGACCGAGGTCGCACGTGCATCATCTTGGATCAACTCGCAGCAGCCGCAAGCCGGATTATCTGCTGCAGACCCCAGACACTTTTGTCCGCTCACCGTTGCCCGGAGCGGAGGGAGTGGAATTCATCATTCACGCCGCGCCGCAATTAGGTGCGCGCTTCACGCAAATGACTGCCGAGTTCGTCGCCGGCGGCTCACTCGGCTCCGCGCCGGCGCAGCGATTTCTGTACGTCCTCGACGGCAAGCTTGAAGTCAAAGTGGAAGCCAAGAAACACATTCTCAAACCGGGAGGGTTCGCTTATCTGCCCCAAGGCACGCCACACACGGTGCGCGCATCGGGAATCGCTCGAGCGGCGCTGATCGAAAAACCCTACGAGCCGCAAGCCGGAGCTGCCGCTCCGAAAATCATCGTCGGCGACGAAGCTGCCGTGAGAGCTACCTGCCTCATGGACAACGATGCGCTGCGTGTTCGCGCGCTCATGCCCGACGGACCGCCCTACGACTTTGCCGTGAACATCATGACCTACGATCCCGGCGCGTCGCTACCCATGGTGGAGGTTCATGTGATGGAGCACGGCCTGCTGATGCTCGAAGGCGGCGGCATCTATCGGCTAGGCGACTCGTGGTACCCCGTGTATGCAGGCGACTTCATCTGGATGCGCGCCTACTGCCCGCAGTGGTTTGGCGCGCTGGGCAAGCGCCCGGCAAAATATCTCCTCTACAAAGACTGGCGCCGCCATCCGCTGGGAGGACAAAGCGCATGACAACGACGCATCCGCACCTTACGATCGATGGCCTGATCGCTGAGCTGATGGCTCTGGGGCAGATCTCTGAAGCCGATCCGCCCGTGGTGACGCGCGTTGTTTTCGGCGAAGCCGACCTGCGCGCGCGGGCTTATGTAAAGGGTCTTTGCGAAGCCGCCGGACTCAAGGTTCGCGAAGACGCCGTCGGCAATACTTTCGCGCGATGGGAAGGCACCGACCCCGCGCTCGCGCCGATCGGCACCGGCTCGCACATCGATGCGATTCCCAATGCCGGCCTCTACGACGGCTGCGTGGGCGTGCTGGGCGGTCTTGAAGCGATTCGCGTTCTGCAAAAGCTCGGCTTCAGGCCGCAGCGCTCCATCGAACTCGTCATCTTCACTGCTGAAGAACCGACGCGCTTCGGCATCGGCTGCCTGGGCAGCCGCATGATGGCCGGCGTGCTGACTCCCGAGAAGGCACTCGCGCTACGAGACAAGGAGGGCTGTGGATTGGAGGAGTGGCGCGCGCAAGCCGGATTCACTGGACCGCTTGATTCCGTTTCCGTGCCCCGCGGCCGCTTTCATCAATTTGTCGAGCTGCACATTGAGCAGGGGCCGTTTCTCGAGCAGGAAGGAATCGACGTCGGCCTGGTGACACACATTGCCGCGCCCGCCAGCCAGCGCATCACCATCGAAGGCGAAGGCGGGCACGCCGGCGGCAAGCTGATGCCGGGGCGCAAGGACGCGTTGGCCGCAGCCGCCGAGCTCATTCTCGCGCTTGAATCCGCAGCCAAATCCACCGGCGCCATGGACACCGTTGGCACTGTCGGTATCTGCGAAGTGTTTCCAGGCGCGGTCAACAGCGTTCCTTCGCGCGTGCTCATTACCACCGACGTACGCGACATCGATGGTGCGCGTCGCGACGGCGTTCTGGCTTCGCTCGCCACAGCGACGGAAGAGGTAAGCAGACGCCGCGGAGTCAAGATCACCACGGAACTGATCAATGCCGACCCGCCGACAACGTGCGACCCTGCCATTCTCTCCGCGCTTGAGCGATCGGCCATTGCGGCCGGCAAGACCTACAAGAAAATGGTCGCGCGCGCCTACCACGACTCGTCGTTCGTCTCCTGCATTGCGCCCGTGGCCATGCTGTTTATCCCCTGCCACGGCGGAGTCAGTCATCGGCCCGACGAGTATGCTTCGCCCGAATGGATCGGCGGCGGCGTCCACGTGCTGGCGCGCACGCTGGCGGAGCTCGCTTCGTAGCTTCCGCGCTTTTCAATGACTGCAAGCCGTTGTATGCTATCCCTCAACCTGTTCGGCAACAGCGGTTTCGGCAATCATGAGCTCGCCTACGACAACTCGCATCGTTGGCGCCCCCGTTCCCCGCAAGGAAGGCGTGGACAAGCTGCTGGGCCGCGCGCGCTACGTCGACGATATGGAGCGCGAGGGAATGTGGCACGGCGCTACGGTGCGCAGCTCGATCCCGCGCGGGCTGATTCGCTCCATCACTTTCGATCGCCGCATCGACTGGTCCGAGTTCGCGGTCGTTACTGCCGCCGACATTCCCGGCGAGAATTGCATTCAGCTCATCGTTGCCGACCAGCCCTGCCTGGCAGATGGCAAAGTAAATCATTGCGAGGAGCCGATCCTGCTGCTCGCGCATCCCGACAAACACAAACTGCGCGAGGCCGTAGGTGCAGTGCGGATCGAATACGAACCGCTGCCGCCAATCTTCACCATCGAAGAGAGCGAGCGGCAGGATGTGGTCGTGTGGGGCGCGGACAACCTGCTGAAAAGCTTTCTCCTCGAAAAAGGCGACGTGGATTCCGCATGGGCTCGCGCGGCGCACATCGTCGAGGGCGAGTACCGCACCGGCGCGCAGGAGCATCTTTATATCGAGAACCAGGGCATGATCGCCGAGTACAGCGCGAAAAATGGCGTCACGGTGTGGGGCTCGCTGCAGTGCCCCTACTACGTCTTCAAGGCTCTGCGCGCGGTCTTCGACTTGCCCGACGATAAAGTTCGCGTCATTCAGACCGAAACCGGCGGCGCGTTTGGCGGCAAGGAGGACTATCCGTCCACGCTCGCGTGCCACGCTGCCCTTCTCGCCATGAAGAGCGGCCATCCCGTGAAGATGGTCTACGACCGCATGGAAGATCTGGCCGCAACCACCAAGCGTCATCCATCGCGCGTTCGCCACCGCACGGCGCTCGACCGCGATGGCAAACTGCTGGCGATGGAGATCGATCTCGCCACCGACGGCGGCGCTTACGCAACACTCTCATCCACAGTGCTGTCGCGCGCCACGCTCCACTCTACGGGCCCCTATCTGTGCCCCAACATTCGCGTGCATGCGCGCTCCTGGGCGACAAACTACATTCCGTACGGCGCATTTCGCGGCTTTGGCGCCCCGCAGGCCATCTTCGCCATGGAGCGTCACATGGATGAGATCGCCGCGGCCCTCGGCATCGATCCCGTGGAACTTCGTCGCAGAAACTTTCTCCACGTGGGCGATACCAATGCAACCGAACAGGAAATGCGTGAGCCGGTGATTCTCGACCAACTGCTCGATCGCGCGCTCACGGAAAGCGATTACCACGCGAAGCGTGAGCAATTTGCCCGCGAGAATGTGACGAGCTCCATCAAGCGGGGATTGGGGTTGGCTGCCTTTTATCACGGCTCGGGTTTCACCGGATCGGGCGAAGTGTACTTGAATTCTCTCGCGGGAATCGATGTCACGCCCGAAGGCAAAGTTCGCGTGCTCGTCTCAAACACCGAGTTCGGCCAGGGCACGAATACCGTCCTCACTCAGGTTGCCGCCGAGGCGCTGGGAATCGACTACGCCGATGTGATGATGGCCGCGCCCGACACCGGCGTGGTGCCCAACAGCGGACCTACAGTTGCCTCGCGTACGTCGATGGTCGTCGGCCGCATCGTTGAGCGCGCGTGCTTGCAGTTGCTCGATCTTCTCCGCGAACACGCCGGCCTTGGCGTCGGCTACTCGCTGAAAGAATTCTTTGCTGCCTGCGAACGCTACCGCGCGGCGCATGGTGAGGTCGTGTCATTATGCCGTTACGAAGCGCCGCCCGGCATCGTCTGGGACGATCAGAAATACCACGGCGAAGCCTACGGCGCGTATGCGTGGGCGATCTACGTGGCGCAGGTCGCCGTCGACACGGTCACGTACTCTGCTGAAGTTGAAGATTTCTGGGCCGTGCAGGAAGCGGGCCGGGTGATTCACCCGGTCATGGCCGCGGGTCAGGTCGAGGGCGGAATCGCGCAGGGTATCGGCTATGCGCTGTACGAAAAAGTTGTCTGGCAGGACGGCCGCATGGCCAACAATCAGATGACCAACTACATCATGCCTACAGCCGAGGATGTTCCGCCGATCCACGTTTACTTCGAGCAGATTCCGTTCCGATATGGCGGATTCGGCGCGAAAGGCATCGGGGAATTGCCCCACGATGGGCCCGCGCCCGCGATTCTGAATGCCATCCGCGACGCCACAGGAGTTTCATTCAACGCAATTCCGCTTCTCCCTGAGGATCTTTACGCGGGTCTCGCCGCGGCTCAGCCGGCGGAAGAGATGGCGGCGCGATGAGTAGGAGCGCACGCGCAACTTCGAGCGAATGCCGGCCTGCGATTCGGTTCTGCGTGAATGGCGAAGCAAAAGTTTTGAGAGTCCCGCCGATGAAGCGCCTTCTCGACGTGCTGCGCGAGGATTTGCAATTAACGGGAACCAAGGAGGGATGCGGCGAAGGCGAGTGCGGCTCATGCTCCGTGCGCATGAATGGCGAACTTGTGAATAGCTGCCTGGTCCCGGTGCTGCAGGCTGAAGGCGCGGAGATTCAGACGGTCGAAGGTTTGGCCCTCAATGGCGCGTTGCACCCATTGCAGAAGGCGTTTCTTGAGCATGGCGGCGCGCAGTGCGGCATCTGCACGCCCGGCATGCTGATGGCCTCAGCGCAACTTCTTGAACAGAATCCTCACCCCGGCATACCTCAAATTCGCGAAGCCCTCGCCGGCAACCTCTGCCGCTGCACAGGATTCATGCGTATCTTTGAATCGGTCGCCGCTTCGATCGCACCGGAAGGCGCCGGACCCGCGACAGAATCAACCCTGGAGCAGATACCTCATGCGCGGTAACGCGGCGATGCACGATCTGGTGGCTCCCGGCAGCCTGGGCGCGGTGCTTCAGTTGCTCGCCGCCGAACCCGGAGCATGGACGCCGATTGCCGGCGGCACGGAACTGATGGTCGCATTTTCCGCAGGCCACCTGGCCGCTCCAAAACTCGTCAGCCTGTGGGGCATTCCCGATTTGCGCGCGGTTCAGGTGACGCCGCAAAGCATTGTTATCGGTGCCGCTGCCACGTTCCTCGATCTGCGCAGACACGCCGCCATTGCCGCCGAACTGCCGTTGCTCGCCAAAGCCGCAAGCTGGATCGGCTCCGTCGCCAACCAGGGCCGCGCCACGCTCGGCGGAAACCTCGTCAACGGCTCGCCGGCCGCGGACTCTTCTCCTGCTCTCCTAGCCTACGACGCCGAAATCGAGATCATCTCCGTGCGCGGCCGCCGCCGAGTTCCCTACTCTGCTTTTCATACCGGGTACAAGCGCAATGTTCTCTCGCCCGATGAACTTCTCTATGCTATTCATGTACCGCGCCGTTTTGCCCGCCACGCTCAGTACCTGCGAAAAGTTGGAACACGCCGCGCCATGGCTATCGCCAAGGTCGCGCTCGGAGCAACTGCGATGCTTGAAGGGGGCGTGATCCAGGAGATTCGTCTCGGAGCAGCGAGCCTGGCGCCCATCCCCACACGGCTTTGGCAAACTGAAGCCGCGCTTCTAGGCCAACCCATCTCGCGCGAAATAATTCAGTCCGCACACCGCGCGCTGCTCGCCGAAATCAAGCCAATCAGCGACATTCGTTCCACGGCCGAATACCGGCGTCGCGTCTCCGTGAATCTCCTTGAGGAATTCCTGCTCTCGCTTCGCCCGGAGGGATCGCAATTATGAATGCAACGCTTGCCGCGTGGAATGCAGCCGGCGAATCCGCGGCCCTAGGAGCGATGCTCGCCTGCTGCGGATCGAGGCAATGGGCTCAGGCCATGGTAACTCAGCGCCCCTTCGCAAGCGTGTGGGCGTTGAGCGAAGCCGCCGACCGTGCTTGGGGCGCGATGCGGGAAACGGATTGGCTGGAGGCGTTCGCAAGTCATCCACGCATCGGCGAGCGCAAGCCCGCACTCGTTACTGCACACCCGTCACACGATCCCGTGGCCCGATCAGCCGAATGGTCACGCCAGGAACAATTTGCAGCCCGCGCAGCCAACGAGCTGGTGTTGGCCGAGCTCGCGGAAGATAATCAACGCTATGAGCGACTCTTCGGCTTCACATATATTGTCTGCGCGACTGGTAAAAGCGCCGCCGAGATGCTTACCATCCTTAAACGGCGGCTGGCGAACGATCGAGTGTCCGAGTTGCGCGAAGCTGCCGAACAGCAACAACAGATCATGCAAATCCGTCTAGGAAAGTGGTTGGTGGAATGAGCAACATTTCAACTCACGTTTTGGATTCCGCGCTGGGCAAGCCCGCCGCAGGGATTGCCGTGCGGCTGGAACAGTTTGCCGGCGGCGGATGGATTGAGATCTCAACAAACGGCGACGCCGCCGAACGCGCCCATGATGCGCCCGGTGATTGGATTGAGATTGCTGCAGGCGTCACCGATGCCGACGGTCGCTGCCGCGACCTCGCGCGCGAGGCTGCCGCCGGCCCGTATCGCATTATCTTCGACACTGGTCCATACTTCGCGCGCATGGCGCGAATTAGTATCTATCCGGAGATTGCGATTACCTTCACCTGCGACGGCAATGCCCATTACCATTTGCCGCTGCTGTTGAGCGATAACAGCTATACAACCTATAGAGGAAGCTGACGAATGGCGAAACTGGGCGGAAATCGCTACGGAAAATCGCGCGTGCGCCTCTCGCGGATCACGCGCCTGAATGACCGGCACGAGTTCAACGAGTGGACCGTTCACGTGATGCTGAAGGGAGACTTTGAAGCCAGCTTCACCAAGGCCGACAACAGCAAGGTTCTGCCCACCGACACGATGAAGAACACTGTGTATTCCGTGGCGCGCGGCTCAAAAGCGGCGACCATCGAAGAGTTCGCCATGGAGCTGGGCGATTATCTCCTCAAAGGCAATGCGCAAGTCTCCGGTGTCCTGGTTGAGATCGAAGAGCGCGCCTGGGAGCGAATGACAATCGACGGCGCGCCCGAGCCAACAACATTCAGGCTCGTTGGGCCTGAGTTCAAGACCGTGCGTGCGGCGCGGGACCAGGGCCACGAGTGGTCCATCCGGTCTGGCGTAGATGGACTGACGATTCTGAAAACGACGAATTCGGCCTTCACCGGCTTCATTGTCGATAAACTGACCACGCTCAAGCCGGCCACCGATCGCATTCTCGGCACGCGCGCCACCGTGACATGGGATTACGCGGCCGCCTCGCCGGATTATGCGCAGGCTCGCGAACGCATTGTCGCGGCGCTGCTCAAAACATTTGCCGCGCACAACAGCATGAGCGTGCAGCACACGCTCTTCGATATGGGCAAAGCCGCACTGGAGGCGGCGCCTGAGATCGCGCGCATTCATCTCTCGATGCCCAACCTGCATCATCTGCTCGCCGATCTGAGCCCCTTCGGCCAGGACAATCCCAACCATATCTTCGTGCCCATCAACGAACCGCATGGTACGATCGAGGCCACTGTCGAGCGCTAACTTACCAGCAAAAGGCCATCGCGTGACCGTGACCACGACCACAGAGCGCAACGTGTATGCGGAGGACAACGCCGCGGGAAGCTACGGCCTGCGCAAGGGCGTGCTTGGCCCCATTGAGACTCTGGCTCAGTCCGTTTCCGCCATGGCGCCCAGCACGTCTGCGTCGCTCACCATTCCGCTGGTCTTCGCGTACGCGGGAAACGCCACGTGGTTCGTGTATCTCCTGGCCACAGGCTCTATGTTGCTGGTCGGTTTCTGCATCAGCCGGTTCGCGCGCTTGAGCGCTTCGCCGGGTTCGCTTTACACCTATACCGCGAACACGCTTCCACCGGCATTCGGCGTCGCCGCCGCATGGGGATTGCTGCTCGCTTACGTTGCCACCGGCGCATCGGTGGCTGGCGGAGCGCTCTACTACGCAACTGTCCTCTCCGAGCAGTTCTTGCACTGGGCGCCGCCTGCCATTCCCACACTGGCCGTGGTTTGTGCCGTCGCTGGATTTATCGCCTACCGCGACGTCAAGCTTTCCGCTGAAGTCATGCTGTGGATTGAAGCTGTCTCCGTCGGCCTCATCGTAATCGTGCTCGTCCTGCTGCCAGTGCACATCGGATTTCAACTCGATACAAGTCAGTTCCGCCTCTCAGGCGTTTCATTCAAATCACTTGGGCCTGCTCTGGTCCTTTCCATCTTCAGCTTTGTCGGATTCGAGGGCGCAACCACGCTCGGCGGCGAGGTGCGCGACCCCTTGCGCACCATTCCGCGCGCTGTTTTGCAGTGCGCGCTCCTGGCCGGCGGATTCTTCATGCTCTGCGCATACTCCGAGGTACTCGGATTCAGAGGCCAGGCCGCCGCGCTCTCAAGCTCCACGAGTCCTCTGCACATGCTCGCAGCAAAAGCTCACGTCTCGCCCCTGGGCATCGCGATCGACTGCGGCGCATTCATCAGCATGTTTGCCTGTGTACTGGCCTGCGCCACGGCTGCCGCGCGCGTGTTGCTTCGCATGGCGCACGACGGATTGTTACCCGTCGCGTTGCGACGCACCAGTCCACTCCACGGAACGCCGGGAGCAGCTGTGGCGTTGTCCATCGCCCTCATGTTCGCGGCGACGGCTGCCATGGCCCTCCACGGCGATGCGGGATCCGCGATGTATGACCTGCTGGGATCTCTCTCCGTCTTTGGATTTCTCACTGCGTATGCGCTGGTGGCTCTCGCGCTTCCCTTTGCGCGGCGCGCTGTGGGGCAGCATTCCCATCTCCTCGCGGCCGTCAGCGTCATCACGGTTGCCGTCATCCTCGTAATTGCGGTCTTCGACCTCAGCTCCGCCGAGGACGTTGTCCATGCGCGAATTCCCTATCTCTATCTCGCCTACATCACTGCCGGGCTCGCTTGGTATGCCGCGCGGCGAAGAAGCGCCTAAATCGTGTGATCTGTTGTGGAAAAGCCGGTGCTAATCCCGCTCTCCGTATCCAAATTCCTTACGTGAACTTTATGCCGCGGCGATTAATATTGCCGTAACCTGCAGCGCGAGCAGGAAAGGCCATTCAACCATCGCGGGTCGCGTTGGCGAAGTCTACCCCGCGCAGCAATTTAACGCTCAAGAAACTCGAGATTTCAAAAAAATCAGTTCAGCAGTCATTGAATCCCCCAGGTTTCAGGGGGAAATTTCTATTTCGAGGTCAGTCCTTTGAAGCGTTTCATGCGTGTGTGTTCTTTCTCGTTTGCCGGCCTGCTTGCGGTCGTGGCGGCCGGAGCGCTCTGCCCCAGCTCTCTTCAAGCTCAGCAAACGCTGGGCGGTATCACCGGTGAAGTCACAGACGCCTCTGCCGGCGTGATTCCTAACGTCACGGTCTCTCTTACCCACGAAGAGACTTCAGTGACTCGCACCACAAAGACCAACGACCAGGGCGAATACACGTTTGTAAACCTGCCCATCGGCACGTATACGCTCACCTACACGGCAGACGGATACCAGGCGCAGAAAACACCGCACATCACGGTGGAGGCCGACCGCACGGCCACGTTGAATGTTTCCCTCAAAGTCGGCCAGGCGAGCACCACCGTGGAAGTGGAGGCCGCGCCGCTGATGAATGCCGTGGACACCACAAACGGCTACGTCATGGAGCAGCAGCAAATCGACAGCGTGCCTCTTCCCACCGGCAGCTTTACCGGACTGGCCATTCTCTCGCCCGGCGTTGACGCCGAATTGCCTGGAGGCACCGGCGCGGATTCCGGCCTCGGCAACGCTCCCATCTGGGCCAACGGCCAGCGCGACACTTCCAATGCCTTCCTGCTGAATGGTGTGGATGGCAGCAATTTGTTCAACGGCAAGAGCACCAGCGAGGTGGACTCGTTCCGTGTCTCGAATAACACCGGCCAGGCCAACAACGCCGCGGGAGGCGTGGTTCCCAGTGCCGCCTCGGTTTATCTCTCGATCGGCAACGCCATCCCGACCCCAGCTCCTGAGACCCTTGCGGAAGTCAGAGTGAACGCCTCGATGTACGATGCCCAGCAAGGCTCCGACAGCGGCGCGCACATCGACATGAGCACCAAGTCCGGAACCAACCAGATGCACGGCGAAGTCTACGCGTATCGCGGCTCCAACTGGATCAATGCCGCGCCCTTCTTCTTCAAGAAGGACGACAACATTCCTGCGGCCGACAAGAACCCGCAGTTGCATCGCTACACCGCGGGCGGCGACTTCGGCGGCCCGCTCATCAAGGACAAACTCTTTGGGTTCGTCAGCTACCAGCACCTGCATATCTCCGATCAGGAGACCGGCGACGAACTTCTCGTTGTCCCCCCCGGCTTGAACTCCGGACCGGCAAACGGACCCAATGCTCGCGGTGAGTCGAATCTGGTTGACGTCGCCAACAATAACTGGACGACCAGCGAAGGAACCACCGGGGTCAACGTCGCGAACTTCAATGCCGGGACAAATCCTGTGGGCTACGCTTTGTTTACGATGCCGGCGCTGCCCGGCGAGCCCGGCAATTACCTTGTTCCGAGCGCACTGCCCAACGCCAACCCCAATATCTTCTCGCCCTACAATGCGTTCCTGCCCGGTACAGCACGGTTCACCTCCGACCAGGCCGTCGCCGATCTCGATTGGAACGTGGCCAGCAAAGATGTTCTGGCGGCGAAGTACTACTATCAGCACGATCCCTCCAGCTCGCCGTATGCTTACTCCAACGTGCCGGGATTCACCGCACACATGGACACCGGCGCACAGGTTGGCTCTCTGAACAATGTTCAGACCATCGGCACAAGCCTCAGCATCTCTGAGACAATTGGCGTGCTGCGCGAGAAGGTATACGCCACCAACGATCAGGCCTTCTCTCCAACTTCTGTTGGCATGTCCGGTGCTTTCGGCACCTACTTTCCCGGCTTCACCATCAACGACGCAATCGGTGACGCGTACGATTCTCCCACCGGGCCGCTCTATGGCGGCACCGCGCCTTCGCTGGCCATCGGTCCGGACGCCGAATACCAGGGAGCGAATACTGGTGTATTCCAGAACCGCATCATGCCTTCCGGCACAGCCATCTGGGCCAAGGGGCGCCACTCGATCAGCTTCGGCGGTAGTTGGTCGTATACCCAGTTGAATACCCGCGACCATCGCACCGGCACGGGCAACGTCGCCACGCCGGATTTTGTCACCTTCGCCAACAACTGGGTTACGCCCTACTCCACGCAGAACTTTACAGCCACAAGTTTTCTACAGGGCAACGCCGATCGCTACTATCGCGCCAATGAAACCGGCCTTTTCGTTCAGGATAAGTTCCAGGTCACGCCGGCCTTAAGCATCACGGCGGGCGTCCGGTACGACTGGGACGGCGGACTGACCGAGAAAAACGGGAACATTATTAACTTCGATCCCAAACAATACAGCTACGACACCGCGTCCGACACCATCACGAGCACGGGATTCATCATTGCCGGTAACAACGCCAATGGGACCACAGGCGTGAGCAAGACAACGCTCACTGGCCGCCAGTGGGGCATCGCGCCACGACTCGGGTTCGCCTGGCAACCCTCGCAATTCCATTCGAGATTTGTGGTTCGGGGAGGCGGCGGATTCTATTACGACCGTGGCGAGCTCTTCAGCTATCTATCGCCTGGTTACGCGGCCGGCGAGATCGATGGCGGCCCATTCGGAAACTCGCAGACCGAGCCATTCGTAAGTCAGCAGCACTGCGGATACAATTCCTCCTACGGTGCCGACCAAACGTTTCTCTATCTTTATTACATCCCGATTTGCGGCGGCGGTTTCGGGCCGTATGGCACCGGATTTGACGGGGACGGGGGCTACGTCGACAACACGAATTACAACTTGTCCACGCCCTGGGGCTCCTCGCGCTCGGCGCCGCCATCCGACCCCAAAGCTTCCGACATTAACAATTACCTGCCCAATGCCACGGCGATTATCAACGGCGCCGTTGGCAGCAACAACGCCGATCAACCGTTCACTCTCGGCGTCTACAACCGCGCCAACAAGTTGCCCTACAGCATGAACTTTACGCTCAACCTTCAGTACCAGCCGCGCAACGATCTCATGGTCGAAATCGGCTACGTAGGTAATCTCGGCCGCCACCAGGTGATTCCGGTGCCCTTTAATCAGGCGCAGATCGCAACCCAGGGCAATCCCACGCATCCCGGCGGCGTGGCTACGCAGTACTTCAGCTACGGCTATACTGTGCTCGATCCGAATACTTTTTCTCCCGAATGCGTCAACGACCCCACTGAGGCCAATTGCAGTTACGGCACCATGCTGAATAACTACGAGGGCGGCAACGTCGATCTGCGCGTGCCCTACATCGGTTACTCATCGGAGTCAGAATCGTACACCGCAGCCGGCATTGCCATGTACAACGCCCTCGAGTCGCATCTCGAGAAGCGTTTCAGTCATGGATTCCAGGCCGGCCTCTCCTACACCTACTCTCACGCCACCGACGAGCAGAGCGGTCTGGGACTGTTCTACAACGGCAATAACCCTACGAAGCTTCGCAGCGGTTACGGCTCGGCCGACTTCGATCGCACCCACGTTCTCAACTTCACTTATGGCGTCACTTCGCCGAAGATCTTCGCCACCGACACGATGGCGGGTAAGGCGCTCGACAGCTGGTCGATTCACGGCGTCGCAGTCATCCAGAGCGGCCAGCCTTACAGCGTCATCGACTACTCGGGAGCCGTCGGCAGCATCTTCTACAGCACGTTTGACGGTATCATTAACCCGGTCGTCCCACTGGCTCCCGGATGCAACCGGAAAAGCGCCCTCACCGGCGCGAATGGTGCGTTCTACAACATCAATAACGGTTCGGGCGCGGCACTCAAAGCTACGTGCTTCGACGTCCCCATCATTCAACCCGGCACCATGGGCGTTCCCAACGGCGACGATTATGAAACCAACTTTACTTCCGGCGAGCGGAATATCTTCCGCCAGTCGTGGCAGCGGCGCGCCGACGCTTCGCTGGAAAAAGACGTGCCCATCCACGACCAATGGAACCTGCGTTACACCTTCGACGTCTATAACCTCACCAACACCGCGAGCTTTGACATCCCTCAGAACAACGTGAACCAGAATCAGGCATTCAACAACGAACCGTTTGCCGTCGATTCCACGACCGCAGCCTTGCCCACCGGATGCGGCACAACCAACCCTTTGCCAGGCGGACTCTACAACTGCCCCGCGGGCCTTGGAATCACCAAGCACACCATTGGCAGTCCGCGCCAGATTCAGATGTCACTGCATCTGGAATTCTGATTCACACGCCTTCCGGCTCAGAGGGCGGCCCGCACGGGTCGCCCTTTTCCTTTTCAGGGTTGCAGTCTTTGCGCAAAGGTGTCGCGTCCGCCGGCGGCTTCTAAAATGGCGTTATGACCGCCCCCTCATGGACTGTCCGGGGTTTTCGCGCTGCGCTTGCCTCCGGATTTCTCAGCCCATCTCAACTCGCCGAATCCGCGCTCGCGAATAGCAACCGAAACGCCAGCCACAACACCTACATTTGGCAGGACGCAGAATGGACACGCGCTGAAGCAGCCCGCGCCGAATCGATGCCCCTTTCAAGCGGTGGCCCCTTCGGCGACGGCCGACCCACGCTTTGGGGCCTGCCGGTTTCGGTGAAAGACTGCTTTGACCTCGCCGGATCGCCCACCAGTTGTGGAATCCATTTCTACGGCGATCTCAACGGCCAGGCCGCGCGCGATTCCTGGCTTGTGGAACAATTGCGCTCTGCCGGAGCTGTGATCATCGGCAAAACTCATCTCCATCCGCTGGCCTACGGGATAACGGGCGAGAATCCCGAGTATGGCGACTGCACGCAGCCTCGCGACTCCGGCGCGCTCACCGGCGGCTCGTCGAGCGGCGCTGCGGCCAGTGTGCAGGAGCGCTCGGCGGTGGCCGCCATCGGCACGGACACCGGTGGGTCAGTGCGCGCGCCCGCGGCCCTTTGCGGCCTCGCAGGATATCGCGCCACGCTCGGTCGCGGGGATTGGCGCGGCGGCGCGCATCTGGCCGAATCCTTCGATACGATGGGCTGGCTCTTTCGCGATCTTCAGGACGCTCCGTTTCTTGCCGCGCCCTTCGCGCTGGCGCAGAGTGCGCCGGTTCGTAAATTCACCAACTTCGCCTATGTCGCCGACAGCTTTCTCCATGATTGCGAGCCCGAGGTGGCCGCGAGCTTCCGCGCCGTCATTCGGACTCTTCAAGCTCTCGAATTGGAGGGTCGAGCCATCGAGACGGATTGGTGGTCGGATGCCGTCGAGATCTTCGCGCCCATCCAGGCCTCCGAAGCGGCGCGCCTGCACGCCGGGAACTTCGATCGCTTTGAGCCGGCCATCCGCGACCGGCTCAAGTGGGGCGCCAGCCTGACTCCCGGCGAAATTTCCGCCTTGCGCCAGCGTCACGCAGCGTTTCGCGGACGCATGGATGAACTCTTTGCTGCGCACCAACTCATTCTGCTGCCATCGATCCCCGTGGCGCGTCTGGCCGTCGGCGCAGACCACAGCCGGACCCGAGCCCGCCTGTTGCGCTACACCGCTCCCTTCAGCCTGGCCGGCGTCCCGACCGTCGCCATCCCTTGCGCGCGCGGCGGCATGCAACTGGCCGCGGCTCGCGGCAACGACGAGTCGCTCCTCGCGCTTGCCGCGGAGATCGGCGCGCACACAAAGACCGTTCCGTCCGAATAACGATTGATTGTGCGTGAAGGATTGAGGTCAGAAGGATTTGTCGGTCAAGAACGGCTCCGGCTTGACAGATCCGTCGCGCTGCTTCACCAGCATCTGCACTTTGCCCTCGGCGGCGTCCAGCTCCTGCTTGCAGGCGGCCGACAGTCCCACGCCCTCCTCGAAGAGCTTCAGCGAGTCTTCCAGCGCCAGATCGCCTTTTTCCAGCTGCTCGACAATCGTTTCCAGCTTTTTGAGCGATTCTTCAAACGATGGCATGGCGTTCACCTCTTCTCGCTTGTTCCCGTCGGCAGGGTGCTGGCGATTACTTCGGCCGCGGTCTCATAGTTTCCAAACGGCGCGCTCACCTGCACGCCCTGCACCAATGGCCCCACCGCTGCCAGCATCTCCTGCGCGATTTTGATGCCCTCCGCGCGCGCGGCTTCGGGCGTCTCCGCCTGCGCCATGCGCAGCATGATCTCCTCGGGCATCGCGACCCGCAAATCGTTCTTCATGTACTCCGCATTGCGCAGGCTGGTCAGAGGCCAAATGCCCGCGATGGTCGGAATGCGATGGTCCTTAATTCGCTCCAGGAACTCCTCCAGCAGGCGCAGATCGAAGACCGCCTGTGTGATCACGTACTCGGCGCCCGCCTCAACCTTGTAGGCCAATCGCTTCAGCTCATTTTCCAGGTCTGGCACGCCTGGGTTGGCCGCGACTCCGATGGTAAAGTTCGTGCTCGCCCCAATCGAATTCGATCCGATATCGAGGCCGTGATTCAGCCGCCGCGCAATGTTTACCAATCCGATGGAGTCCACGTCAAAGACAGCAGACGCGTCAGGATAGTTTCCCTGCTTGGGCGGATCGCCGGTCACGCACAGAATGTTGCGCAGCCCGATCGACGAGGCACCCAGCAAATCCGACTGGATGGAAAGTATGTTGCGATCGCGGCAGGTGTAATGAAGAATCGTCTCCATCCCCGTGTGCTGCTGAATCTGGATGCAGAGGCTCTCTCCGCTCATCCGCGCCGACGCCTGAGCTGCGTCGTACACATCGATGGCGTCCACTCCCAGGCGCGCCATCAATGCCGCGCCTTCGATCTCCTTGGAGCAATCGATGCCCCGTGGCGGCACGAACTCCACCATGGTGATGAACTTGCCATTCGCGATTAGCGAGCCAAGGCGCGATCGTTGCGCCAGGGGCGCCGGCGGCGTCTCCTTGCCGACTGCCGGCACTGCGTCTTTCCCCACGACGTGCGCCTGTTCCTCGATGGCCCTTACGGCTTGCCGCATGGCGCGGATATGATTCGGCGTCGTACCGCAGCAGCCGCCAACCATCTGCGCTCCGGCCGCGATGGCCTTGCGCGCGAAGCTGGCCATGTACTCGGGAGAACACAAATAAATGTTCCGCCCATCCACTGCACGCGGCACGCCGGCGTTGGGCATGGCGCCCAAAGGCAGATTGGTTGCCGCGCGCATCTCTTCAATCGCCGTCAGCACCGTAGCCGGGCCAGTCGAGCAGTTCACTCCCACGGCGTCGGCGCCCCACTCCGTGAGCCATGCTGCTGCCTGCGCCGCCGAGGAACCGTCGAGGCACTCGCCCTCATCGTCGACGGTCACCATCACCAGCACGGGAAGCTCCGGGGCCACCGCTTTCGCCGCTTCCAGCGCCTCCCGCGCCTCATTCAGGGCGGACATCGTCTCCACGATCAGCAGATCGACGCCACTTTTCTTGAGCGCACCAATCTGCTCGGCGAAGGCCGCGCGCGCTTCATCCAGGCCCGTCTTTCCCAGCGGTTCCAACCGCACGCCCAGTGGTCCCACCGCGCCGGCCACCCAAGCCCCGCCGGCTTGCTTTTCTTTCAGGCGCTCCACCGCCTGGCGCGCCACGCGCACGCCCGCCGCATTGATCTCCTCGACCTTGGCGCCCAACCCATGCCGGCTCAATCTGAAGCGGTTGGCTCCGAATGTGTTGGTTTCAAGAATCTCCGCACCGGCCAGCAGGTACTCTTCGTGCACCGCAAGGATCAGATTGGGATCCGAGAGGTTCAGCTCGTCATAGCTGCGGTTGGTAAACACGCCGCGGGCTTCAAGCACCGTGCCCATGGCGCCGTCGGCAAGCACGGGGCGATCAGAAAAAATTTCGGCGAACCGGCTCATTCTGTTGTCATGCTAACGCATCGCCAGCGGGGATGTATCCACCGTCTGCGAGACACATCCGAAGTTTGCTCGCCCCACTCCACCCGCCCGCAGACTCATCTCCGATGTTCCCATTTCCCTTCCCGCTCGCCGCGCCGGAACATCGGGCCGCTTTGTTATACTTCGGGAGTTATCGCCTGCATGGAAATCGGCTCGGGCTTGCGCATTTCAATGCCCCTCCGTGTGTCCATAACGTCATTTATTTGTCGAGATTGCGGATTCTTCCGCGTGATCAGCCGAGGGTTGGAAATTTGAAGAATAGAAGTCTCCTGATGAGCGCCGGCGCAGCCCTGGTGGTAGCCGCAGCGCTGGCCGGTTGTGGCAAGACGTATTACTTTGCTGGCCGCGTGTTGCCCCCCAGCGGGCTGCAAAATCGCGTCATGATCGCCATTCAGAACCCCGGCACGCTCACCAAGGGGGAACTCGAAATCGTCGACGCCTTTTACGACACCCGCAGCGGCTATAACGGCAAGCCGGCCTCCTTTTCCATTGCCGGCTACGGCGGCGCGTTGCCCAGTTCCATCCAGAACATGCCGGAGGAACAAATCGGAGCCGTGTACGGGTCTGGCGACGGCAGCTTCGCCCTGATCAACTACCAGGCCGAAAAGACCACGACCGCCTCTATCGGCGGTCTCAATGGCATGTCGTCCAGTGTCTTCATCACCCGCAACGAGGCTTACGTCTTCGCAGCCAGCCAGACCTCCACTGTTTTCACTGTGGTGAATCAGAGCGTCGGTTCGTCCACGGCTCTCAGCCTTCCCGGCGTGTACCGCGTCAGCGTGAACCCGGGAGGCTCTGTCGCGCTGGCATTCGTCCAGAACTCCAATTACGCCTATTACCCCCGCCAGCTCTCGACCGCGCAATCCATCGCTTTCTCTGGAGGGCCCTCCACCTGGCCTAAAGCCGCCGCTGACTGCGAGCCGCAGAACGCGCCCGCGTGGTGCCTTTTCCAGATGCAGAGTCCGGACCACACCGACGCAACCGGCAACTACTATGGCGCTCCTCTCACCTTCGACCGCCCCATCAAAGCCGTCTTCTCCGCGGATGGAAGCACTGCCTACATCCTGAGCTGCGGCCCGGAGTGCGGGGGCTCTAAAGCGTCCATTTCCATTGTCCCGATTGCGCCGCTGATTTTTCTTCAGGGCCAGCAGTCCGGCTTGCTGCCCTGTAATCTTCCTTCCGCATCCTCGTGCCCCGACACCAACAACGCGCCGATGGTGAATATCCCCATCCCCGGCGGAGCCAGCAACGCTCTGGTCGATTCCAACACGATGTACGTCGTGGGCCAGCAGCCGCAGTTGATCCAGGGGCAAACTCTCTATGCCGGCAATCTTACGGTCGTAAATTTATCCAATAACACCGCTGGCAGCCCCATCGCCATCAGCGACGGCCAGCCCGGCGCGATTAGCCGCATGGTCGAGGCCGATGACAATACGCTTTGGATTGGAATGACCGGCTGCACCGTCGGAGTTCGCTACGCCACCAACCCCGCGGGCGGCTACGGCTGCCTGACCATGTTCAACACCTCCACGAAATCGGTCGACTTGCTCGAACCCTATCTGGGTGACGCCACCGGCATTGCCGCCGTCTTAGGCCTGCACAAGATCTACACGGCTGAGGGCGGGCAGGTGTACATCTACTCCACCACGGACGGGTCGTCGATCGACAACCAGTACGTGACCGTGACCGGCACGGCCTACGACGTTGCGTATATGGACGCAGTCACCGACGCCGACAACACTGTCTATTAACCTCAATGCCTCCCGAAGCGGTTGATTTCCAAGCCGACATTCTCGCCATCGCGGCCCATCGCGACAACGTGGAACAGACCTGCGGAGGAACCCTTCTGCGCATGGCTGCGCGTGGCTTGCGCACGGCGATTCTCGATCTGACTCGAGGCGAAGCCGGCACGCGCGGCACTGCGGACGAGCGCGCCCGCGAGGCCCAGGAGGCCGCAGGCATCCTGGGCGTCGGCTGGCGTCATGCGCTCGACTTGCCCGACGGCGCCATCGCCAACACGCTTGAGAATCGCGTAGCCATCGTGCGCGTTCTGCGTCAGCTTCGTCCTCGCGTCGTCATCCTGCCGTACTGGCAGGCGCGCCATCCCGACCATGCCATCACCGCGACCCTCGGGTCCGAAGCCTGCTTCCTTTCCGGCTTGAAGAAGATCAACACCGGAACAGAACCGCATCGCCCCTTCAAGATCGTCTACGCCAGCCTCTACGCCGATGTACGCCCTACTTTCATCGTCGACATTACACCGTTCATTGAGCAACGCCACCTGGCCCTTATGGCCTATCGTTCGCAATACGCAAACCAATCCGCCGGCTCCGGCATTTTTGTGCCCGAAGAAGGAATTCGCGAGCGCACCTTTGCTGAGGCTCGCCACTACGGCTTGCTCGCCGGCGTCCGCTTCGGCGAGCCCTTCGTGCAGAAAGAAGTCGGCCTCGTCGACGATCTCACCCTACTGCCCGTTCAGTCGATCTAAAATGGACGGCGGCATTCTTCAGGAAGGTTTGTCATTATGAATCCAATCAGCCGCCGCAAGTTTCTGGCCACTTCCGCCTTATCTCTCGCCGCCACGCGCCTTCGCGCGCAAAACCAGACGCAGATCCAGGCCAACCTCGCCATTCCATCGGAGGCAACGGGACCCCACATTCCCGATGACTTCGTGGGACTTTCCTATGAAATTCAGGAGCTCACCAATCCCGACTTCTTCTCCGCGAAGAACACCGGCCTGATTCGCGCATTCAAGAAGATCTCCTCGCGAGGCGTGCTGCGCCTGGGCGGAAATACCAGCGAATTCGGCTGGTGGAAGGCCACGCCAGACTCGCCAGAGCCAGAGCATCCGAAGACTCGCGAAGTCGTGGGGGAGCCAAAGGCGAGCTACTACCCCGTCACCCCTGAAGCGGTCCGCAACCTGGCCGCTTTTCTCGAGGCAACCGGCTGGACTTGTCTCTACGGCATCAATATGGGGACCAACACTCCCGTTCGCGCCGCCGACGAAGCTGAATTCGTCGCCAAAACCCTCGGCCCGCGTTTGCAGTATTTCCAGATCGGCAATGAAGTCGATCTTTTCGGCCGCCACCTGCGCGATCCGCAAACCTGGTCCGCACAGACCTACCTCGCCGAGTGGCTCACTCTGGCGCGCGCCATTGCCGCTCGCGTGCCACACGCCAGCTTTGGAATGCCTGACATTGCATCCAACATGTCCTGGCTGCTGCAGATCGCTGCTGCGTGGGGTTCAGTTGAGAACCCTCCGCGCGTCACTAGGCTTACGCATCATTATTACTTCGGCGGACCGCCATCCAATCCCGACGTCAACATTCCCAATTTGCTCAAGCCCGCAACCATGGCCAAGGTCCAGAGTATGGCGGATACGGCGACAGTGGCCGCGGCCAAAATGGGCATTCGCGTCCGTATGACCGAGGGCAACACCTGCTATCGCGGCGGTAAACCCGGAGTATCCGACGTATTTGCTGCGGCTCTCTGGTCGGCCGATTACTCGCTCCTTCTCGCCAGCAACAACTATTCCGGCATCAATCTCCATGGCGACACCGGTCCCATCATCGCCAGCGGGCTGGGCGGAGTCATGTTCGGCGACGAAGTTCTCAAAGAGCAGGGCGCGACGCAGGAGCAGATCGCCACGCACCCCCACGCGTACTATTCGCCGATCGCTTCGTTTGGCTCGGCGTACGTTCTGGAGCCGGTTGCCTATGGCCTTATTTTCGCCGGCTCGCTCGCGGGCGGCGCTCTTGTTCAGGCCGATCTCACTGCGAAGCTTCAGGCCGCGGGCATCAACGCGACGGCGTATGCCGCAAAGCTATCAAACGGACAACCGTCTGTCATTGTTTTGAACAAGGATATGGAGAACGATCTTGCTCTCCACCTGGATTTCGGTTCCGTGAAATCTGGCGCGGTAGAGATCGACACGCTGCATGCAGCGTCGCTCGATAGCCGTGAAGCTCACCTCGCGCGAGCGGCGAAATCCGGCCGCCTTAAAGGCGGAGTGTTCACCGCACTCATCCCCCGCGCCTCGGGCATTCGTATCACGGTCGTCTGAAGGCGGAACCGGCTGCCGTGAGAGAATTGAACTGATTTCGGACCGTATCGCCGGTTCCGCTGCCGTTTTTCCCTGAAACGTCCTTGCGCAAACATGATCTCCGAAGATTCTGAAGATCGGGAGTCGGACCATGCCGCAGACCTGGAATCCTGAGAGCTACGGCCGCGATGGGGCCTTCGTTCACGAACTGGCTGGGGGCGTGCTCGAATGGCTCGCCGCCCAACCCGGAGAGCGCATCCTTGACCTTGGCTGCGGCGATGGCCAACTGACGCAGCGCATCGCCGCTTCCGGCGCCAGCGTCGTCGGCATTGACTCTTCCCCGGCGATGGTGGCGGCTGCCCGCGCCCGCGGATTAAAAGCCGACGAGGGCTCTGCCGAGAAACTGCCGTATCCCGATCGCGTCTTCGAAGCCGTCTTCTCCAACGCGGCGCTGCACTGGGTTCGCGGACAGGATGAAATGCTTTCGCAGGTGCATCGCGTGCTCCGCCCGGGCGGGCGCTTCGTTGCGGAGATGGGCGGCCACGGCAACATTGCCGCCATTCGCGTCGCCTTCGCTGCCGTCCTTTCTCGCCACGGATTGCGGAGCCTCGGCGAGCGCGGCAATTACTATCCCTCATCAGAGGCCTATAGCCGCCGCCTTGAGCGCCACGGATTCGCCATCGACAAAATCCTTCTCTTCCCTCGCACCACTCCGCTGAATGACAGCGGCATGACCGGCTGGCTGAACACCTTCTATCGTGGCGCGCTCGATGCCCTTCCGGAAGATCTGCGCGACACCGCGGTCGAAGAAACAGTCGCCCTGCTCGCTCCGGTTCTTCGCGGCCACGATGGCCACTGGACCGCGGATTATGTTCGTCTCCGCTTCATCGCAACAGCCTGATGGCCTTGATCAATGACGGCCATCTGTCCTCGACCACATCAGGCTAAACGCCGCAGCTTTGTTGTTCAGTCCGCCGCGAGTAGCTTCGTCCGGAAGAACAAGCCTGCCACAACTCCGCCCAGACTGGGAAACACAAGAAACAGCCATAACTGTTTCATCGCCTGGCCGCCCGCGAACAGCGCCGGCCCAAGGCTCCGCGCCGGATTCACGCTTACCCCCGTAATGTGAATTCCGAAGAGGTGGATCACCAGCAACGTGATACCGATGGCCAGTCCGGCAAATCCCGCAGGCGCGCTCTTCTGCGTCGACCCCAGAATCACGATCACAAAGATCATGGTCGCGAAAAACTCAAATAGAATTGCCGAAGGCTCGTTGTACCCGCCCTGATACCCCGGTCCCCAGCCATCCTGGCCAAGTCCGTTCGCCGCAAGGCTATATCCCGTGCTGCCGACCGCGATCATCAGCAGCAGCCAGGCCGCAAGAATCGCGCCAACAAATTGCGCGACCCAGTACCGAATCATCATTCCGAACTTGATTCGGCCGGCAACCCAGACGCCAAGGCTCACCGCCGGGTTCACGTGGCCGCCTGAGATGGGCCCGATCCCATAGATCGCCGCGACCTGCGCCAGCCCGAAGGCGGCGGCGATGCCGACAATGCCAACCTTATCGCCGGCGATGACCGCTGTTCCAACGCCAAACAACACCAGAATGAACGTGCCCACCAGTTCCGCAAGGAATATCTTCACGTTTCCTCCTTCTCGATGCTAAGAGAATTCGCTGCGTTGTTCGCAAGCGCCGCACTTTCAATCAAGTGCCTGCCGCGGCGCCCACCGAGTTTTGCAGATGCCCTCAGCCGGAGTCAAGAAAAAATCTGCCCGCGAAAGAAAGCGCCCGCCCCCGAAACGCTGCTTCTTCTCAGCCCGTCAACCCGCAGAATCCGTCAATTTGTTTCCCGGCGATTCGTCGGGGCTCGCTGCGCGGGCTGTGCTAACGTTCAAGCGTGAGCGTTGGCGCGTCAAGCAAAGGGGAAAGGGAGCAAGCCGCGCCAGGCAGGCGTCGCTTGCCCGGTTTGGCGGAAGAAGACGGCCTGATCCGCCATCCATTCGACCTCGAATTTGGCGTGCGCACCAGCGGCCTGGTCGCGGGACGTCATCTCGGCTTTGGACACCGCAACAACCGCCATGTAACGGCCTATTACGCCGTCGCTCCGTCAGTTTTTCAAGGCATGATCGTGCGCTGGCGCCGCTGCCGCCCGCTCGCACCGATCGATGAATACACCTTCATCGATCTCGGCGCCGGCATGGGCCGCGCTATGCTCCTCGCTGGCGCTTATCCCTTTCGCGCCGTAATCGGTGTTGAGCTGCATCCCACGCTGGCGCGCATCGGGCGCAGAAATCTTGCTTTTTGGCGCGCCGCCGGGCGCACACGCGTGCCCATGCGCATGTTTTGCCGCGATGCTTTGGAATTTCCGCTCCCGGCCGGACCCTGCGTCGTTTTTCTCTTCAATCCCTTTGGCGCGCCCGTGTTGCGCCGCCTTTTGCGCGCCTGGAGACGGACCCTTGCCGATCGCCCGGCGCAGCTGGATATCTTGTATGTCAACAACGAGCAGGAGAGCGTGCTCAGGCGCGAGCCGGGATTCGAGCGGCTTTTTCACGGTCCAATCCGGCGCTCGCAGTCGGATGCCGTCGCCGATCGCACCATTCTCAAGCGCCAACCCGGCGCGGAGTATGCGGCGCCAAGCTGGGAGGACTGCTCCATCTACCGCTGGATGGGATTTCGCCCGTGAACGAGCCTCCCACTAATCTCGGCATTGGCGAACTTCTATGGGACGCTTTGCCTGACGGCAAGCGCCTCGGCGGTGCGCCAGCCAACTTTGCTGTAATGGCCGGGCGCCTGGGCAATCGCGCCGCCATTCTCAGCCGTATTGGCCGCGACAACTTCGGCCGCCAGGCTATCGAACGCCTCGAGCCGATGCCCGTCGAGACCAGCTTCCTCCAGGTGGATCCAGCGCGCACGACCGGCCGCGTCACGGTCAGCTTTGAAGGTCATGAGCCGCACTACACCATCCACCAGCCCGCCGCGTGGGATTTCCTTGAACTCTCAGACGAATGGATTCAGCTGATCGAGAGAGCAGATGCGATCTGCTTCGGCACGCTGGCGCAACGCGATCCAAAGTCCCGCCAAACCATTCAGACTCTGGTGGCGCAGACTTCCGCCGCCTGCATTCGTGTCTTCGATGTAAACCTGCGCGCTCCTTTCTACTCGGCCGAGGTGATCCAGGAGTCGCTCGACCTCGCCTCGGTGGTCAAGATGAACGACGCCGAGGTGCCGTTGGTGCTTGAATTGCTCGACCTTGATCTGGGTTCTGAATCCATCCGCTCGCAAGTCCGGACCGATCTCATGCGCCTGGCCGCGGAACGGCTCCTCGCCATGTATCCCGCGCTCCGGATGGTTGCGATCACGCGTGGCGCCCGCGGCAGCCTGCTCATCACGCGCGACGGATGGGATGAGCATCATGGGCTTCCCGTAACGGTCGTCGACGGAATCGGCGCCGGCGATGCGTTTACGGCCGCCCTTACCCATTACATGCTTCGCGGCGCGGGTCTCGCCACGCTGAACGAGGCGGGCAACCGCTGGGGCAGCTGGATGGCCTCACAGTCGGGCGCCATGCCTGCTTTGCCCGGCTCCGTGCGCGCCGCGATCGCCGCCGAAATTGAGAAAACCAGGGACTAACGGATCAGAGAAAACATGCCGCTTGACCGGCCGCTAGGCAGGAAATGTCGTAATCGGCTCGTCTTGTTTCACCGTGTAAGCAATCACGAAGCGCAGCGGGTCGGTCTCGCTCGCATTCCGGGAAATGGTGTGAATTCGGTGCGCATCGTCCTGAAAGGCTTCGCCCGCGTGGATCTCGATCGCCGGATCGTCGCCGAATGCCGAAAGGATGATTCCGCTCAAAATATAACCCAGACCGACCACCGGGTGATGATGCCCGCTGCCATCCGCGCCAGGCGGATACTCAATCAAGTACAAGCGAGTCTCCCAGCCCGGCAACCCCTCCACTGCGGACGAGCACAAAAGCTTGCGCTGAATCGCTGCGTTTTGGCTCTCCATTTTGTTTTCCATGGTTGATCCTCCAAGATTCACTTGGATGGTGAGACGCGGCGGCGGATTCAAGGATTCGGTCGGAAATCGCTTCTCGCCTGTCTGCCAACATGTCAATAGGAAGAGGCAAATCTTCAAGGCAACGGACCAACTCAGCTGTCTGCAAAGGAATCGGGGGGTCCTCATGGCCAGTGCCATCTAGCCGTCGAACCCGCCAGATTCGTCCAGCGACCACCTTTAGACCTGGCTGGTCGCATCGGCGCTAACGATCTTTTCCGCGACACTCCGCCGGTTGGAATTAGGGCGGCCCCGCTGACTTTCATGAAGCGAACCCGCCCAGTAAGCGCTTTCCAGATTGTCAAACCGCGGCCCCCGCAGTAGGATTGCGAAGTCGTGAACAACCGCATTCCAGTCGTCGCCATTCTTGTACTCGCTCTTATGCCCCTCGGCATGCTCGCCCAGGCCCCCTCGCTCACCATTCAGGTGGACCAGCCCACCGCGACGGTTAGTCCGACGCTCTATGGCCTGATGACCGAAGAGATCAACTACTCTTACGACGGCGGCCTCTACGCTGAGCTCATGCGCGATCGCGTATTGAGCCGCTCATGGGACGCTCTCAGAATCTGGCCCATGGTGGCGCGTGGCGACTCCATCGTCAACGTCTCCGCCGACGAGACGGACGGACCGAGCGCGGCCATTCCGCGTAGTCTCAGGGTCACCGTCGCCAAAGCCAGCGCAGCCTCGCCTGCCGGGGTCGAGAACGGCGGATACTGGAGCATCCCCGTGCGGCCGCGTACCGAATACTCCGGTTCTTTTTATGCGAAAACCGACAGCCCCGGAATTCCTGTCACTATTACGCTCGAGAACGATCAAACGGGAGCGATTGCCGCTTCCGCCTCAGTCACCGGCCTCGCCGGCGAATGGAAGCGCTTCGCCTACACCCTCAAAACCAGCGATGTGCCTATCTCGTCAAACAATCACCTCATCCTCACCATCGCGCAGCCGGCAACGGTCTGGTTCAATTTGATCTCGCTCTTTCCACCCACATACCACGATCGGCCCGGCGGAAATCGCGTTGACATCATGAATCTCCTCGCCGCCATGCAGCCTAAATTCCTGCGCTTTCCCGGCGGCAATTATCTCGAAGGCGATCACATCGCCGAACGCTTCGACTGGAAGAAGACCATCGGCCCCTGGGTCGACCGGCCCACGCACATGAGCCCGTGGCATTATCGTTCGTCTGACGGCATGGGCCTGCTCGAATTCCTCGAGTGGTGCCAGGACCTCAAGATGCAACCGGTGCTCGCGGTCTATGCCGGCTATTCGCTGGCGCAGGAGCACGTGGATCCCGGCCCCGCGCTCGAGCCCTACGTGCAGGACGCGCTCGACGAGATTGAGTACGTCACCGGCGACGCCGGCACCAAATGGGGCGCCGAGCGCGCCAAAGACGGCCACCCGGCCCCGTTCCCGCTGCACTATATTGAAGTGGGCAACGAAGACGGGTTCGACCGCTCCGGCTCCTACGACGGCCGCTACGCGCAGTTTTATCAGGCCATTAAGCAGCACTATCCCGATCTCCAAATCATCGCCACAACGCCGGTCAAGAGTATGAAACCCGACGTGCTCGACGAGCACTTTTACATGTCGGCTCAGGAGTCGTTTTCCCAGGCGCATCATTACGACGCCGCCGACCGCAAAGGACCAAAGATTTTTGTCGGCGAGTGGGCCACGCGCGAGGGCGACCCCACACCGGACCTCGAAGCCGCTCTGGCCGACGCCGCCTGGCTCACGGGCCTTGAGCGGAACAGCGATCTGATCGTCATGGCGAGCTACGCGCCGCTCTTCGTCAACGTCAATCCCGGCGCTATGCAATGGGCTCCTGATCTCATCGGCTATAACGCGCTCTCAAGCTACGGCTCGCCAAGTTACTGGACGCAGGTCATGTTCTCCACGCATCTCGGAACCGAAGTTGTGCCGGCTGCGCTTACCAACGCTCCCCCGCGCGTCTTCGCCTCCGCCACGCGCGACCAAGGAACGCGCAAGCTCTTCGTCAAAGTCGTCAACGCGACCTCGACTGCGCAGCCCATCGCCATCGACCTCGCGGGCGTCAGCAAGGTGGCCCGGCAAGCCACGCTCACCACCATGAGCGGCAAAACTCCGAATGCAACCAACACCATCGCTGACCCCAAAGCTGTGGTGCCGGTTTCGCAAACGGTCTTCGTCGCGGCCCCGAAGTTCATCCAGAATTTCGCGCCTTATTCGGTGAATGTGCTGGAAATCAGCTACTGATAACCTTGCCCGCTCCGGCGCTGCAGCATGTCGCAGTCCGGGCCTCTCGCCACGGCCCGAATCATTTTGAGCCGGATGATTTCTTTCGCCATGATCGGTATAGGACGGCGATTAGTTCATGCGGCCTTTGCTTCAGATACCATCACCGTTTACCGAAAACTCATCGAAATCCCATCCAGAGCAGGACCAATCCCAGGAGAAAAGCGGCGATGCCGCCGAAGATGAGCACGCCGTCCCTGTTGCACCACCGGTAGAGCGCCATGGCGGGACCGGGAAGGAGAATAATGAACGCTCCTTTGATGATTGTGAGCCATCCGAGGATCGTAATCAGCAGCGGCAGGCCGGAGGTCCAGACGTTGTTCATCGCGACAATCACGGCTCCCATGGTCAAAATGAGGAAGCCCCACAACCACAAGAATCCCCGGTCTTGAGTTGCATGCTCAAGGGTAGCCGACAATGCCTTTCTGTCCAGAATCGCCGAAAGGCCCACAACCGCCAGAACGGTCCCCAGCACCTGAGCGATGGCCATTGAGGTATTCATTTGAAACCTCCGTATTGAATTGAATTTGCCGAGGATTATACGCCCCTTGTGCAAATTGCACGACCGGCGAGGAAGTTCGACAACGGGTGGGTTTGAAGGGTGGTGGCTTCAGCACACTTCTTCTGTCGATCCCGGTTGCTCCATCCTTGTCGGACACCGAGGGTGGCCGGCAGGATCGGATCACACTTCCCTCATCCGTCGCGGTCGCACCACCCTTGCCGTTCCCTTTCCCTCCCCGCATATCTCAATTAAAGTAATGTCATTGTGATTATCGACTTCGCCAGGCGCGCGCATGACCATAACTGGGAGATGGATCCCATTACGCGTTCCCTGCTCGACACCGATTTCTACAAGCTGCTCATGCTCCAGTTCATTTGGAAGAATTTCCCTCGCACTCGCGCCACCTTCACGCTGATCAATCGCACCTCCTCCGTGCGCCTGGGCGAAGTCGTCGGCCTCTCTCAGTTGCGGGAACAGCTCGAAGCCACGCGCCGGCTGCGCTTCCGCAAATCCGAGCTGGTCTGGCTCGCCGGCAACTCGTTTTTTGGCCGCCGCGGCATCTTCGAGCCTGCCTTCCTCGATTGGCTCGAGCACGATTTCCGGCTCTCGGAATACGAGCTCTCCATCCACGATGGTCAGCTTCAGCTTCGCTTTGAGGGGCTCTGGTCCGGAACCTCGATGTGGGAGATTTACGCGCTTTCTGATATCGGCGAGTTGAAGACGCGCGCCGCGCTCAAGCCTTTGAGCGAACTCGAGCTCGACATTCTTTACGCGCGCGCCAAAACCCGGCTCTGGGAAAAAATGGAGCGCCTGCGCGGCGTCCCCGATCTCAGCATCAGCGACTTTGGCACGCGCCGCCGGCACAGTTTTCTCTGGCACGAGTACGTCGTCAACTCCATGCGCGATACCATCGGCGAAGGCTTTTCCGGAACGTCCAACGCCTACCTCGCCTACAAGCACGATCTTGAAGCCATCGGCACCAACGGCCACGAGCTGCCCATGGCCATGGCCGCCCTCGCCCGCAATGACGACGAGCTGCGCAACTCCCAGTACTCGCTGCTTGAACTGTGGCAGCGCAGCTATCAGGGCGAACTGCTCATTTTGCTCCCTGACACATTCGGCACAACGCAGTTTCTGCGCGGCGCTCCCGATTGGGTGGCCAACTGGACCGGCCAGCGCATCGACAGCAAAGATGCTTACGTCGCCGGCGACGAGTACATCGCCTGGCTTGAGCGCCATGGCCGCGATCCGCGCCAGAAGCGCCTGATCGCCAGTGACGCCCTCGATGTGGAGCAGATTCTCGGCCTTCACGCCTACTTCGCCGGGAAGCTGCTCAACGGCGCCTCACCTGACGATTTCCGATCTGCAAGCGATTTCCACGATCCCCGCCGCTGGATTCCCGAGCGCCGCATCCGCTTCAGCGCCGGCTGGGGCACACTGCTCACCAATGACTTTCGCGGTTGCAACCCCAAGGACAACGACGGATTTAATCCCGTCGGCCTGGTTTGCAAGCTCAGCGAAGTGGACGGCCGGCCCGCCATCAAGCTCTCCGACAATTATTCAAAGGCTCTCGGCGATCCCATCGAAGCCGAGCGCTATCGCCGCGTCTTCGGTGTGGCCGGCGTTGCGGACATACCTGTGCTGACGTGATTTCTCCGAGGTTTTATGCGGCGCAGCTTCGACAGGAGCTCATTCTGCGCAATCGCGCCTACGCGCGCGGCCGCGCGCACGTGGAGAGCTACGGCAGCGCGCCGGTCATTGTGTACGAGCCCGAAAACGGCTGCCACGGCAACTTTTTCGATCCCGCCTACGAGGCTATCGCCACAAACCCCGATTGGATGCGCCGCTTCGACAAAGTTCACGCCCAGGCTGCGCGTTCGCTTCCCCTGCCGCAGCTCGACCCAACCCGCCGCTGGCGCGAGCTCGATTCCTCGATGAGCTCCGACGCTTTGCTGATGAACATCTTCTGCACGCCGGGAGTCGCCGATTCCGGAGCGGTGCGAAGCGCGCTCGGCGTCGCGGACCCAGCCAAGCCCATCTTCGGTTGGAAAGCGCGCGTTCCGCTCACCAATGGCCGCTTCGACCGCACCGAGGTCGATATGCGCTTCAGTTCCCTGCTGGTCGAAGCAAAACTCACCGAGGTTGGCTTCCAGACGCGCGCCGCCACCATCGTTGAGGCCTACCGCGATTTCGACACTGTCTTCGACCGCGACCTTCTTCCGCGCGCTGAGATCGCCACATTGCGCTGGATGCGGGCCAGTGAATTCCCCGAAAATTCCTCGCAGGAATTTGAAAGCATCGTCGCCGATCCGGCCCTCGTTTCTGCCGTCGACACCGTCTTTCGCCCGCCCGGCAAGCCCGGCTACGCCGCCTATCAACTCATCCGCAGTGTCTTGGCCGCCTATGCCACCGGGTGCAGCTTCTGCGTCATCCATGACGAGCGCCGCCCCGATCTGCGCGAGGAGTGGTTCGCGGTCATGGCTGCGGTCAAAAGCGCCGATTTGCGAGTGCGTCTGAAGGTTCTTACCTGGCAGGAGTTGGCCGAACTTCTTCCATCAACACTTCAGGAATTCCTCGATGTGAAATACGGCATTGTCGCTCCAGGCAAAGCGCCCTCGCCGATCGCCGACGCAGCGGAGCTTGCAGATTAATTTCTTTCGCCGCCCCTACGCGGTTCCACAATTGGTCGATCTGGATCCGTAGCCGCCACGTGGCTTTTTCACTAAGAAAAGCCACCTTGCGCGTCACCGAAAAGGGCACGTAAGTTGTGAAACCGCTCTACAACCCCAAAACCTTCCGATTGCTCTCCGCATCCGCCTCGCCGCCCGCAAAATCGTCGAACGCCCGATCGGTCACGCGAATGATCTGATCGCGCACGAATTTCGCGCCCTCCGTCGCTCCCTGCTCGGGATGCTTGATGCAGCACTCCCACTCCACCACGGCCCATCCCGGATAGTCGTATTGCGCCATCTTGCTGAAGACCTGACGGAAATCGATCTGCCCGTCGCCCAACGAGCGAAACCGCCCCGGCCTGTCGATCCACTCCTGATAGCCGCCGTAAACTCCGGATCGCCCGTTCGGCCGGAATTCCGCGTCCTTCACGTGAAACGCCCGCACCCGGTCGTGATAAAGATCGAGAAACGCCAGGTAATCCATCTGCTGCAGCACCATGTGGCTTGGGTCGTACAAAATGTTTGCGCGGGGATGATCGCCCACCGCTCCGAGAAAACGCTCGAAGGTCGCGCCGTCGTGCAAATCTTCGCCGGGATGCAGCTCAAAGCACACATCCACTCCCGCATCGTCAAACGCATTCAAAATCGGCATCCAGCGCCGCCCCAGCTCCTTGAACGCTTCGCCGATCAGTCCCTCCGGCCGCTGCGGCCACGGATAGAAGAACGGCCACGCCAGCGCGCCCGAAAATGTCGCATGTGCATTCAATCCCAGGTTGCGGCTCGCATTCGCTGCCCACCAGAGCTGTTCCACGGCCCACGCGGTCCGGGCCTTTGCATTTCCATGGAGCTCCGGCGGCGCAAACGCGTCGAGCAGTGTGTCAAACACCGGATGGCTCGCGACCAGTTGTCCCTGCTGATGCGTCGAAAGCTCCGTGACCGCAAGCCCGGCCTGCGCGGCGATGCCCTTCACCTCGTCGCAGTACGTCTGGCTCTCGGCAGCGCGCTCCAGATCAAAAAGCCTCCGGTCCCAGCTTGGAATCTGAATCCCCACGTAGCCGTGACCCGCCGCCCACTTCGCCATGCCCTCCAGCGTGTTGTAGGGCGCCTCATCACCAGCAAACTGCGCCAGAAAAATCCCCGGTCCCTTGATCGTTCTCATAATCAAACCTCCCGCTTGTTCCGCCGCTTGAATCCTCGCCCGGTGAAGCACCACCGCGCGAGATATGCAAAGCAGGCCGCGACGGCCGCGGATCCCGTCGCCATAAGCAAACTGTCCAATAGCTGCCGAGCCATACTCTCGTCGATCCCCTTCGGAATCAGAAATGATCCTAGAATCCCCACGGAGGACCAACAGGCCAGAAGAACGGCAATGATTCCCAGGATGATCCGAAAAGGAGTCTGTAGTCTCATTTCGTCTCCGATCTCGCTGGGAAATCAAAAGTCGACCCAGGCTTCTTTGCGGTTGCTCTCAATCGCGCGCTCCATGAAGCGCATTCCCCTCACGCCTGCTCGAATGCCGGGCAGCGTGGCCGGCAATGAATCTGATCTGCCTTGCTTCCATGCCATCAGCGCATCGGCAAACTCGCGATAGAGCACGGCGAAGGCCTCCAGATACCCCTCCGGATGGCCCGCTGGAGTGCGCGCCGCCGCCCTCGCGTCGCTGCCTAAGTAAATCGTCGCCGCGTGGTAAATCTCCTCCGGCCTGTCGAGACCTTTCACAATCAGCCGGTTCGGATCCTGTTGCCGCCACTCAAGCGATCCATCCTCGCCATAAATCCGCAGAAGCAGCTCGTTCATCTCGCCTGCCGCCACTTGCGAACAGGCCAGCGTTCCGGCCGCGCCGTTGTTCATCCTCACAAACGCGTTGCAATCGTCGTCCAGCTTACGCTCCGGCACCACCGAGCGCAGCGTCGCATTGATCGCCGTCACCCCCAGGCCGCTTACGTATTCGAGCAGGTGAAACGCATGCGTCCCGATGTCGCAAATCGCGCCGCCCGGTCCGTTGCGCTTGGGATCAGTCCGCCACTTCGCCTGTTTGTGGCCAGTGGTCTCGATCGGGCGGCTCAACCATCCCTGAAAATACTCGACGGCCACCTTGCGAATCTTCCCCAGCTTGCCTGCCGCGCACATCGCACGCGCCTCGCGGACCATCTGGTAGCCGGCATAGGTATGCGTCAGCCCGTAGGGCAATCCCGCTTTCTTCACAGCCGCTTCCAGCTTCAGTGCCTCTTCATACGTCGCCGTCGCCGGCTTGTCGCTCATCACTGGAATCCCTGCCTCCAGCGCGGCCATCGCGATGGGCAGATGCAGATGATTCGGCGTCACGATGGCCACAAAGTCGATCCCATCCGGCCGCTTGCTCTCGATCTCGATCATCTGTCTGTAATCCGGATACGCGCGCGCGGGATCGACGTGGAATTTCACACCCGCTTCGCGCGAGCGTTCCGCCGAATGCGAGAAGGCGCCCGCAACCAGCTCGATCTTTCCATCCAGCTCCGCCGCGATGCGGTGCACAGGGCCAATGAATGCGCCCGGTCCGCCGCCCACCATCCCCATGCGCAGCTTGCGCCCTTCCGCCATCACTTCCCTTTCCGTAGATTGCCGGCGATTCATACTCGCGCATTCCGCGATCGGCCCTAAACGTTCACTCCGCTGGCAAGATAACCGCCATCTACGGCAAGCACTTCACCAGTCACGAATCCCGCCGCCTCTGACGCCAGAAAAATCGCCGGGCCCACCACTTCTCGCGGCTGGCCAAAACGATGCATGGGCGTGCGGATCAGGATCTCCTCGCCGCGTCGTGTATCCATCACCATCGGCGCGCTCATGTCAGTACGAAACACTCCCGGCGCAATCGCGTTCACGTTCACGCCCGACTCCGCCAATTCGATCGCCAGTGTCTTGGTCAGCGAGGCGACTCCGCTCTTGCTCGCGCCATACGCCGCCAGTTGATACGACCCGCGAAACGCTGTCGACGACGCAACGTTGATGATTCGGCCATAGCGCGCGTTCACCATGGTACGCCCGAAAATCTGGCACGTGCGCATGGTTCCCGTCAGGTTGGTATCGATGATCCTCAACCATTCGCCTTCGTCCTCGTCGAGCGTGGGCACTTTCTTCGCCATGCCCGCGGCGTTCACCAGAATGTCCACCTTGCCGAACGCCGCAATCACAGCGTCGTGCAATCGCTGGATCGACGCCCGGTCCAGAACGTCGCACACCACGCGCAGCGTGCGCCGGCCCAGAGCCTCAATCTCACTGGCCGCCGCATCTACGTGCTCCTTTGTTCGCGAGGTCGCCACAACATCCGCGCCCGCGGCGGCAAAACCCAGCGCAATCTCGCGTCCCAGGCCGGTCGTTCCACCGGTGATCACCGCAACCCGTCCGTCCAGTTCAAAAAGCTCTTGCCCCTTCAATCGTTCCTCCCGCGTCCCCGTTGCCGTTCATTTCTCCCGCTGAGAACCCCGGCGTCCATTCCAATCCTCAAACACCCCTAGCCTAAATGATCTCCCTTCCGCGGAATTCGGCGCCTCGCCTCACTGACCGCTCCCGCTATGGTGAGCTAAAGTATTCATTGACCATGAACCCGCTCTCCGTTCCCGATTCCGGACGCCGCTGGGACTGCCTCAGCCTCGGCGAAGTCATGCTTCGCCTCGATCCCGGCGAAGGCCGCATCCACACCGCGCGCCAATTCCAAGTGTGGGAGGGCGGCGGCGAATATAACGTTGCTCGTGGCCTCCGCCGCTGCTTCGGGATGCGCGCTGCCGTCGCCACCGCGCTCGCCGACAATCCCGTCGGCCGCCTCGTCGAGGACTTCATTCTTCAGGGCGGCGTCGACACTTCGCTCATTCATTGGGTTCCCTACGACGGTGTCGGTCGCACCGTTCGCAACGGCCTCAACTTTACTGAGCGTGGCTTCGGCGTGCGCGCAGCGGCTGGCTGCTCCGACCGCGGCCATACCGCTATCAGCCAGGCCAAGCCCGGCGACTTCGATTGGGAGTCGATCTTCGGGCCTTCGAGCGGCTCGCGCTGGATGCATACCGGCGGCATCTTTGCCGCGCTTTCCGCGTCTACCGCCGACGTCGCCGTCGAAGCCATGGACGCCGCCCGCAAATACGCCACTCCCATCTCCTACGACCTCAACTTCCGCGACTCGCTCTGGAAATCTATCGGCGGCAAAGCCAAAGCTCAGGAAGTCAATCGCGCGATCGTCGGCAAAGTGGACGTCCTGCTCGGCAACGAAGAAGATTTCTCCGCCATGCTCGGCATCGCCATCAAAGGCGTCAGCGACGACTTCGCCGAGTTGCCCATCGCCGGCTACGAGGAGATGCTCTGCGAAGTGGCCGCCACGTATCCCAATCTGAAGCTGGTCGCCAGCACGCTGCGCACCGTGCATTCCGCCAGCCGCAACGGCTGGGGCGCCATCGCTCTCTATGAAGACAAGATCGTCCACGTTCCGCAGCGCGATATCGACATTCTCGACCGCGTGGGCGGTGGCGACAGCTTCGCCTCAGGCCTCATCTACGGGTTGCTCGCCAACAGGGGAATCGACTGGGCCGTCCGGTGCGGTGTGGCGCACGGCGCACTTGCCATGACCACCCCCGGCGACACTAGCATGGCCACACTCGCCGAGGTCGAACGCATCATCAAAGGAGGCTCGGCGCGCATCGCGCGATAATGCAGCCATTAGCTTTTAGCCTCGTTTCGACTGATCAACGGGTTTGACTGCCCCGTGAAGAAACTAAGAGCTAAAAGCTAACAGCTACGAGCTTGAAAGCGGCAGCAATTGTCATTAAGGGAAAGAGCAATGTCCGAAACCACCGAACAAATCATCGAACGCGTCGGCCTCATTCCCGTTCTCCGCGCCAAAAGCATCGCCCAGGGCCGCGCCGTCGTTGACGCCATGATCGCCGGCGGCGTCACTGTCGTTGAAGTCACCATGACCGTTCCTGGCGCTATCGATCTGCTCAATGAACTCCGAAACCAGTACAGTCCGAAGGACCTCCTCCTCGGCTCCGGCACCGTTACCACCGCCGATCAGGCCCAGGCCACCATCGACGCTGGCGCGGAGTTCGTCGTCAGCCCGAGTTTGCATCCTGAGGTAATATCCCGGACCAAAACCAATAAAAAGATCTCTTGCCCCGGCGCTCTCACGCCGACCGAGGCCATCACGGCATGGAACGCGGGCGCTGACTACGTCAAAATCTTTCCCTGCTCCGCCGTCGGCGGCGCCAGCTATCTAAAATCTCTCCTCGCTCCCTTTCCGCATCTCAAGCTCATTCCCACCGGCGGCGTCACGCTCCAAACCGCGGCGAGTTTCATCCAGGCCGGAGCGCGCGCGCTCGGCGTCGGCAGCGATCTCGTCAATCTGGCCGCCATCGACGCCGGACACCCCGAAACCATCACCGAAACTGCCCGCTCCTATTTGAAAGTGATTGCCGACGCGCGGAAATAGATTTCTGAGCGCCGGCAGATGGGGTTGGGCCGAACTCTGCCCGGCTGCACAGAGCTCCGCCAGCTCCGCTAACTCCGCTAACACCGCTTCCAAACTGCCTCGCTACGCAGCTGCCTCGCCCGCCTTCGCCTCTGCGAACAGCCACGCGTAAAGCGCAACCGCGGCGTAGCAGGCTACAGGGACAAGGTACGCTGCCTGCAATCCTCGTGCATGCCACAACATCCCCATTACCTTGGTCAGCGCCCATCCGCCCAGTATCGCCATCACCAGAAACGACCCCGCGGTCTTCGTCTTCTCGCCCATCCCCTTCAAGCCGAGCGCAAAGATGGTCGGGAACATGATCGACATGAACAGGCTGGTCAGCAGGAGACAACCCACACCGAACCAACTCGGATGTAAAACCGCGGCCATGCACAACACGACGTTGACGACCGAATACAGCACGAGCATCAGCCGCGCATGAAAATGCTTCATCAGCCATGCCGAGCTGAATCGGCCCACGGCGAACGCCGCCAGAGTACCCGTCAGCATATAGCCCGCGGCTTTGTCACCTACCCCCGTCGCTGACTCCACATAACTGATGAAGTAGCTCCATGTGCCTACCTGTGCGCCCACATAAAGAAACTGCGCCACGACAGCAAACACAAAGTGCGGCTGCCACAGCCGCACATGCATCCCGCTTGGCGAGCTCTCCGAGACATCTTCGCTGCCCAGATCGGGGAACTTCGTCATGAGAACCAGCAGCGCCCAGACGAACGCAATCGAACCCAGCACCAGGTACGGCGCTACCACGCGCAGCGTCTCCGAATGCAGATACGCCTGATACGTTCCCGCCGCCTGCATGGCAGCGGTCTGCGCATCGCTCAGCTTTACGCCGGAAAAGATAAACACCGTCCCGATCAGTCCCGCGCTGATGGACCCCAGCGGATTGAATGCCTGCGACAGATTCAGCCGCCGCTCGCTTGACCCCGCCGGCCCGAGTTGCGCGATAAAGGAGTTTGCGCCGGTTTCCAGGAAAGAGAGCCCGCAGCCGATCACAAACTGCGCTACCAGAAAAAATCCATAGACCCCCGCATGAGCCGCGGGATAAAACATCCAGCATCCGCTTCCCATCAGGATCAGGCCGGTGATCAATCCACTCTTGTACCCGAACCAGCGCATGATCTGCCCGGCAGGAATGGCCATCAGGAAATAACCGACGAAGATCACCTGCAACTGCGCCGCGCTCGACTGGTTGATCCCGAACGACTTCATGAACTGCCGGATCAGAATGTCGTTCAGATTGTTGGGAATCGCCCACAGATAGAAAAGCACCGTCACCGCCAGGAACGGTAACAGCCGCCCGGCGGGAATCAGGGGCGCTTCAATGTCTTCACTCCTGGGCATTGTTTTCTCCTTGAAAAGGCTTTCAACCTTGTACAGAATCCGACGCTCCACTGGCAAATCTCTTCGCCGGCGACTTCGAAACAATCATCTGCCGGCGCACGCGCCTATAATCCGTGCGTAGGGCGGCCTCTTTCCCGCGAATCTTCGCGGGGTGAGCGCCGGTCAACGCGATGCAGCCCCTCGTATCCGTTCCCATCGAATCCGCGCGGCGCTCTTTCGCCGAAGAATTGTGCCGGCTCAACGGCATCTCCTCGCCTGCCATTCTTGCCGCATTCTCCACCGTGCCCCGCGAGCGCTTCGCCGGCCCCGGCCCATGGTTGATCCAGGTCAGCGGCGCACAGACCTTCACCGAAAGCGCAGATCCGATCAATGTCTACCAGGATGCGCTCATCGTTCTCGACGCGGCCAAGCGCCTCAACAACGGTCAGCCCAGCCTCTGGGCTTTTCATCTGAGCCTGCTCGACATCCATCCCGGCGACCACGTCCTTCATCTCGGTTGTGGCGCAGGCTATTACTCGGCCATCCTTGCTGAGCTCGTTGGCCCGTACGGACGCGTCATCGCCGTCGAAATCGACCAAGCCCTTGCGGATCGCGCTCGCATCGCGCTCCAGCCCTGGCGTCAGGTCACCGTGCTCCACGCCGACGGAGCGCGCGGCCCGTTCGATCCAGCCGACGCGGTCGTCGTCAGCGCCGGCGCCACGCATCCCCTCCCCGCGTGGCTCGCCGCTCTCAAGCCCGAGGGCAAGCTTCTCTTTCCAGTCACTCCCACGCGCGGGCCGGGCGCCATGGCATACATCACCCGCAAGAGCGCACTTCTCTTCGCAGCCACGCTCTGCGGTTCTGTTCTCTTTGTCGATTTTGAGGGAGCGCGCGACCCCGTGATCAGCACCGAACTGGTTCGGGCACTCAAGCGCGACCACGGCTTCAGCGTGCGCTCTCTGCGTTGCGATGCCCACGAGAAAGAAGATTCCTGCTGGCTTCACGGCAACGGCTGGTGCTTCTCGCGCCGCCCGCCCATCCCCGCCGCTTCTGAATAGTCTTCACGCCCGCTACGCCCGCTGAATCTTCACAGCACCCGCGCCAGCCATTTCCCGGTGTGCGAGTGCAGATTCGCCGCAATCTTCTCCGGCGGACCCTCCGCGACAATGCGCCCGCCGCCTTCTCCACCCTCCGGCCCCAGATCGATCACCCAGTCCGCGCTCTTGATCACATCCAGGTTGTGCTCGATGACAATCAGCGATCCGCCGCCGTCGATCAACTTGCGAAACGCTGTCAGCAGCTTTGACACATCGTCAAAATGCAGTCCTGTCGTCGGCTCGTCCAGAATGTACAGCACGCGGCTCGCCTGCGAAGGCTTCGCTGTCGCATTCGCCGCGCGCACCGCAGACAGGTGCGCGGCCAGCTTTACGCGCTGCGCTTCACCGCCGGAAAGTGTGGTCGCCGACTGCCCCAGCCGCAAATAGCCCAGCCCGATCTCATCCAGCACTGCGAGCTTTTCAACAAGCCGGGTCTGCCCGGCAAAGAACCGGAGCGCCTCCTTCACCGTCATCTGCAACACTTCGTGGATATTCTTCCCCTTGTACTTCACGCCGAGAATCTTCGCCTGGTAGCGCGTGCCGTTGCAGTCCTCGCAGGGCAGTTCAACGTCAGCCAGGAACTGCATCTCCACCGTCACCGTTCCGTCGCCCTCGCAGGTGTTGCAGCGCCCGCCCGGCACGTTGAACGAGAAATGTCCCGGAGTGAGCGAGAGCCGCTTGGCTTCAGGTTGCGCCGCGAAAAGTTCGCGCACCAGGTCGAACCCCTTGATATACGTGATCGGATTCGAGCGCGGCGTGCGTCCGATCGGCGTCTGATCCACCAGCACCACGTCGTTCAGCCGTTCCACACCGCTCAAAGAACTGAATACGCCTGAAGGGTCGCCGCCATCGCTCTGCCCCAGCGCCCGCGCCACCGCGCGATACAGCACCTGGTGCACCAGCGTCGACTTCCCCGACCCTGATACACCCGTCACGGCCACCAGCATTCCCAGCGGGATCTCCACATCAAGCCCGTGCAAATTGTTAGCCCGTGCCCCGCGCAACGCCAGCTTCTCCCGTCCCGGCGCGCGCCGCCGCGTGGGCACCGGAATCGCAATCTTCCCGCTCAAATAGCGTCCAGTGAGCGACGCCGGATTGGCTTCGATCTCCGCCAGCACGCCCTCCGCCAGTAACTTCCCGCCGAACTCGCCTGCGCCCGGACCCAGATCAAGCAGATGATCCGCTGCGCGCAAAATGTCGGCATCGTGCTCCACCACAAGAATCGTATTGCCCAGGTCGCGCAGCTCTTCGAGAATATGAATCAGCCGCGCTGTATCGCGCGTATGCAATCCGATCGACGGCTCGTCCAGCACATAGAGCGCACCCACCAGCCGCGATCCCAGCGAAGTCGCCAGTTGAATCCGTTGCGCCTCGCCGCCACTCAGCGTCGACGCGAGCCGGTCAAGCGTCAGATACTCGAGACCCACCGCTACTAGAAAGCTCAGTCGCTGCCGCACTTCGAGCAGAATCGGCCCGGCAATCTCTTCCTGCATCGGCGAAAGCTTCAGCCCGTCGAAGAACTCCTTCGCCTGCGCGATCGTAAGCGCCGTGGCCTGGCAAATGTTCTTTCCCGCAATGCGCACCGCCCGCGCTTCCGCCCGCAGCCGCTGCCCGCGGCAATCCGGGCACTCCGCGTAGCCGCGATACTTGCTCAGCATCACGCGCACGTGCAGCTTGTACTTCTTGCGCTCCAACTGCGCAAAAAAGCCGTACACGCCGCTGAATCCGGCCCTGCCGCGCAGCACCGTCTCCCGTGCCGCTTCGGTCATCTCGCGCCACGGAACATCCAGCGGCACGCCCAGTTCCGACGCGCACTTGCGCAGCTCGCCAAACCACGAGCGATACTTCGGCCGGTTCCACGGGTCGATCGCTCCATCGATCAAACTCAGGCTTGGGTCGGGAATCACCAGGCCCAGATCGTAATCCATCGTGTTGCCGAATCCCTGGCAGCGCGGGCAGGCCCCAAACGGATTGTTAAAGCTGAACAGTCGCGGCTCCGGCTCGCGCCCTGGCCGATGACAATTCGTGCACTCATACGCGCCGGAGAACCGCAGCCGTTTGCGCACTGCTTCCTCTTCGGTCGCAGCCTCTTCGAAGATCGCCTCGCCCGACTCGCGATATGCCGTCTCCACCGCATCCACAATCCGCGCGCGATTTTCAGCACTGACAACAATCCGATCCAGCAGCACAAACACCGGAGCTGAAAGATCCAGATCGATCAGCGACTCCGGCGTCGAGAACTCAAACAGCCTTCCCTGTTGCCACAACCGGTTGAAACCGCTTGCTCGCAACTCTGCCAGCCGCGACTTCACCGATTCGATGTGCAGAGATTCGCTCGCCTTTCCCGCGCCCTTCGGCTTGGCCGCAGTTTTCGCCGTCCGTCCACCGGCCCTGGCAGCCTTCGCTTCCGCCTCTGACACAGGCGCGGCCGCGGTCATTGCCGGGAAGAGCACATTCAGCCGCGTTCCCTCGTCCAGCGCGAGAACCCTTTCGACGGCCTCGTCCACAGAGTCGCGCTTCACCAGTCCATCGCAATAAACGCAATGCACCTCTCCGCAGCGCGCGTACAGCAGCCGCAGGTAGTCGTAGATCTCCGTCGCCGTCGCCACTGTTGACCGCGGATTGCGCGTCGTGTTCTTTTGCTTGATGGCGATGGCCGGCGCCATCCCGTCGATCTCGTCCACGTCCGGCTTTTCAATCCGCTCCAGAAACTGCCGCGCATACGCCGACAGCGACTCCACGTACCTCCGCTGTCCCTCGGCGTAAATCGTGTCGAAGGCCAGCGAGCTCTTGCCCGAGCCCGACACGCCGCTGATCACTGTCAGCTTGCCGTGGGGTATCTCGCACGAGAGATTTTTCAGGTTGTGTGTCCGCGCGTTGCGGATGATGATGGCATCGTTCAAAGGGAAGGCACCGACGGATCGTTTCGGCGGCGCCACAGTGCTCTCTGCGAGCCCCGGGGCGCAACCATCCATTCTCGATTATAAATTGTGCTGCAAGCCCTGCTTGCGGGCAGGTGAGCGAGGACCGGGATTCAGCCCCTCGGAGCCACTCTCTCCAAAACGATCCACAGCTTTTTGTACGGACGATGAATTCCGGGGAGGCCGCTACTCAGCGGAGTTGAGGTTGAAAGGAATGTTTAGAGCCGCGGGAGGGCCGGCAAGAACGGCGAATCCGCTTAGCCTGTGGTGCCTTCGCCCAGCACGATAACTCCTTCGTCAAGGTCGTGTTGAGCCACCCGCCACGGCGCATGAGCGCGGGCGAGCGCACCGGCCTTGATCGTGATCGGAATAGGCGCAGGTGGATGGGAATGAACCGTTCTCTGCCTTCCGGGCACAAGGAATGCCCGCCGCCGTGCGGAGCGATAGAAATTGTGGGTATACGCCAGGACCGGCTCCCTCTCCGGCTCGCGGTTGAGAACATTGGCGAGCGCCAGTAGAACGGGCGATGCGCATGCCGGGCATTGGCTCGCGCAGTTGCCGATGCCGATGCAGTTGCAGTCCGGGCACAGGTAAGCAGACGCCAGAGGGATATGCTGCATTTGGGTGAACTTCATCTTTATCACCTGAATCGTCTGAGCGCTGAACAAGAGCGCAGGAACCGTGACCCCGAGGCACCCCTGCTGTCTAACTGGATGCCGCTTTCCAGCGCGCAGTTGTTTCCCGTTCGGTCCGTGCCAACATCCTGGGGCTGCGTCGCAGCGGGCTTCCCGGTTCACCAGCCGCTAAACTATTTATGTGAGGGGATTTGTGGTTCGATTCGCTCTTTTCGTTTTGTTTTTGGCGGTGATTTCCGGCCAAGCTAAGGCTTCTGCCCAGGACTCCTCATCGTCCGCCGGCTCCGCGCCGCCACCAACCAGCGCCGCCACCGCCCCGGCGCCTCCACCTCTTCCCGCCGAAGTCGCTTCGGCGGAATCGGCCATCGCCGCATCCGACTGGAAGACTGCTGAGGCCAAACTTGACGTCTACCTCGCCGCCCATCCCAACGACGCGCGCGCCCTCTTTGACGCAGGCTATGTCGCCGATGCCCAAAACCGTCTCGACGATGCTGCCTCTTTCTACCGCCGCGCCATCGCCGCCGACCCCAACTCGTTTGAGGCTCACATCTCCCTCGGCCTGCTCCTTGCGCGCCAAAACCAGCTCGCCGAAGCGCGGCCCGAGCTAGTCGCCGCCACAACACTCGATCCCGGCCTGGCCGACCCCACACTCAAGGCTCGCGCATGGCGCGCACTGGCCCGCATTGATCGCGACTCCGATCCCGCCGCCGCATCCAACGACCTCCTCGAAGCTCTCAAGCTTACGCCGGAAACTCCTTCCGACACGCTCCTCGCAGCCACGCTCGCCGAAAAAACCGGCCAGCTTGAAGCCGCCGCGGCCGCCTATCGCCGTGTTCTTGACAAAGACCCTGACTCCGCGCCCGCCTCCGCCGGCCTGGCTCATCTGCTCATCCTGCGCAAAGACTATCCGGGCGCCGAGACCCTCCTCCGCGCCGCTCTCGCCAAAAACCCCGACGATCCGACGCTCACCGCTCAGCTTGCCACCGTGCTTGCCGATCAGGACAAAGCCGAAGCCCTTCCGCTCCTGCAAAAACTCCACGCCGCCCATCCCACCGATCCCGCCGTCACTCGAATGCTGGCCGCGGTTCTCGCCGATGCGGGTGACTTCGCCGGTTCCGACAAGCTCATCCTTCATCTCCTCGCCGCATCGCCCGACAACCCTGAACTGCTCGTCTCCCATGCTCAGAACTTTATCCACGAGGGCCAGCTCGACCAGGCCTACGCAGTCTTCGGCAAAGTCACGCAAATCGATCCGGCCAACGTCGATGGCTGGAGCGGTCTCGCCTTCACCGCCTCCAAAACCGGCCATCCCGACGTCACCCTGCACGCGCTCGCCATGCGCTCCCGTTATCTCCCGGAGAACGCATCCACCCTCTTCCTTTGGGCCACCGCCTATGACTCTCTGCACCAGAAAACTCAGGCCGCTGTCTACTACCACCGCTTCCTCGACGCTTCAGGCGGCCGGCTTCCAAACCAGGAATGGCAGGCCCGTCAGCGCCTCCAGGTCTTGGAAAAGTAGCTCCGGACTCGCTCGCGGCCATCCCTGGCGTCGTCCATTTCGGAAATCCTATGATTTTTTGGTACCTGCGTTATTCACCGCATGAAAACGCGGCATCATAGTTCTTGCGGTTCGTTGCACAATGTGCGTACTATAGGGTCAATTTGGGGGCAGAACCGCGTTACAGGAGTTCCCCTATGCGGACTGTGGTTCCCATCGCCGCGCTCCTCGCACTCAGCCTGAACGTTGGCTCCATGCGTGCCGCCACTCCTGACAGTTCCTTACCCGATCAGCAGGCGATTGAAGCGCTCGAAGCCCGCGCCAACCAGGCTCAGCCGCGCGAGCAATGCTTCCTCTACGCGCAGCTCGTCCAGCAAATGACGGAGATGAGCATTCGCCAGTACCAGGCGGGCAACGTGACCAGGGCGACCGGCCTGCTCCAGCAAATCCAGCGCATCGCCCGGAAGATCCATCTCACAGTCAACGATGACGATAAGCGCCTCAAGAACGCCGAGCTGATGTTGAGCCACACCGCGTTCCGGCTTAACGAAATGCTCCAGGCCAGTAGCATTGAGGACCGCCCGATCGTCGAGCAAACCCTGGCGCAGGTCACCGACGCCAAGAATGCCACCTTGATGCAGGTCTTCCGCAAGTAAGTCGCCGGACCCTCGCCCTTCAGCGCATTCCTCTTCCCTTGCCGGCTTCTGTGTGTTTTAACTTTGCCAGCGCCTTTGCGTCTCACGCGTATGAGCCAATGCGGGCGCTCGGCGTCTCGACGCTTTGCGCCTCGATCCACGATCCACAAACCGCCTTCCTGTGCTTGAATATTCTCGTCGGAGTCTTTCTGTTATGCGCTCTCTCGCCGCCGTCATCCTCGCACTCGTGGTTTCCGCGCCGCTCGCCGCGCAGAAAGATAAGCCCGAGCCGCTGACCGAGGCCCAGCAGGACCAGATCGCCCAGGCTGGCATCGATCCTGTCGCCCGTGTCGGGCTCTACATCAAGTTTCTCGACGATTATTCCGACACCATCAAGGGACTCATCCCTCGGGCCCACACGCAGGCGCGTGTCCGGCGCATCGACGGCGAACTCCAGAAATTTGCCGCGCTCCTCGATGAGCTGGGCGATAATCTCGACGTCTACTCCGAGCGCAAGGCCGACATCCGCAAAGCGCTCAAACCGCTCAATGAAGGCGTCGCGCGCTGGCAGGAAACTCTGCACGGCTTGCCCAGCGAGCCCGGCTTCGAGCTCTCTCTCAAGGACGCTCTCGACAGCGTCACCGATCTCTCCGACCAGGCCCGGCAACTCACCGCCGACCAGGAAGCCTACTTCAAAGCCCACCCCGACGAAAAGGGCCAGGACCGCTACGAGCCGAAGTGAGCCCGGCGATCACCGAGCACTGTTATCCTGCTTTTTGTGGCCCCCGACCTCGCCCCCATCTTCCAGCACGAGTTCCGCGCCCTTCGCCCACGCGCGCCCATGCCGCCCTTTCACATTCGCTTTCGCCGCTTCACCTCGCTCAACACCACCATCCGCCTTCGCGAAGGCGAAATCTTCGTCGGTCTCTCCGATCTGCTTGAAGGCGCGCCCGAGTCCGTTCTCCACGCCATCGCTCACATTCTTCTTGCCAAGCTCTATCGCAAGTCCATCGACGCCGGCCACAACGTGCGCTACAAGCGCTTCGCATCCTCGGCCGCCGTGACGCGCCAAACGGAGCTCATCCGCCACGCGCGCGGCACCAAGCGCTACTTCGGCCCCGAGGGCCGTTTCTTCAATCTGGAAGAGGTCTTCGACTCGCTCAACACGCGCTTCTTCGGCGGGCTCCTCGGCCGCCCCGACCTTACCTGGAGCGAGCACCACGCCAAGCGCTCGCTCGGACACTACGATGCCGCCCACAACACCATCGTCGTCAGCCGCGTCTTCGACCGCCCTTCCAGCCCTCGCTACGCCATCGAGTACCTGCTCTACCACGAGATGCTTCACCTCAGGCATCCCATCAAAGCGCGCGGCCTGCGCCGCTGCATCCACTCGCCTGAATTCAAGGCCGACGAGTCTCGCTTTCCCCAGCTCGCTGAGGCCCTCGCTTTCATCAAGCGTCTGTAGTGCCGGCTCTCGCCGCATCCTGCATTCCAAACCGCGCATCCATGCGGAACAACTTCTGAGAGTCCCTGCGCCTCAATTCCTCCCATTCGGGAACCCTCGGGCAATTTGCGGTGTCTAACCATTCAAGCGAGCCCCTTGCGGAACATCTGCAAATGGTCTTGCGCAATTTCTGTGAGCGAGTCGGGGCACCTCATTGTCTTCGTTACAGATTCGTTTCACCTGCTTCCCTTGAAGAACCATTGGAGGTCTAACCAACAGTGAATCCGGACTGCCCAAAAGACTTCCCTCAAAATGTCGGTTGACTTGCTGCAATTTTACTGTTACTGTGCGTAACATTACGCTGTGTAACGCACGACCCAACCATCATCTTGTCCGATTGCTTCCCAAGGGTGGACATGAATTACTTTTCGCGCTTTGCCACATGTTGCCTGGTTGCTGCTTCCCTGCTTCTGCCTGCCGCCGCCGTGGCGCAAACCGCCGCGCTTCACGGCCAGGTCGCCGATCCGAGCGGCGCGGTGATCCCCGGCGCTGCCATCTCACTTACCGGTGGCGTCGCGCCCATCCGGACCCAATCCGGCGCCGACGGCGAGTATGCGATCCGCGGTCTCACACCCGGTTCGTACACCATCTCCGTCACCGCCTCGGGCTTCGCCCCCCTCACCATCCCGTATGTCACTCTCAACGCAGGCCAGTCAAAATCGCTCAACCTGCCGCTCGCCATTGCCGTTGAAAAGCAGGAAGTCCAGGTTCAGGGCGAGACGCAGTCTGTCGGCCTCAGCTCCGAACAGAACGCGAGCGCTACAGTCATCAAGGGCAGCGCTCTCGATGCGCTCTCCGACAACCCTACTGAGTTGCAAAACGAATTGCAGGCGCTTGCCGGCCCCGCGGCCGGTCCCAACGGCGGCCAAATCTACATTGACGGCTTCGAAGGCGGCCAGATTCCGCCCAAAGCCGACATCCTTGAAATCCGCGTCAACCAAAATCCATTTTCCGCGGAGTACGATCGCATCGGCTACGGCCGCATCGAAATCATCACCAAGCCCGGCACGCAAAAACTGCATGGCGTCATCGGCGGCTGGGGCACCAGCTCCGCTCTCGGCACCGCCAACCCATTCCTCGCGGGCCAGCCCAGTTACTACCAGATCGGCAACTGGGACACAATCAGCGGGCCGATCTCCAAAACGGCCTCCTACTTCTTTAGCGCCACCAACATTCACCGCCAGAACCAATCCATCGTGAATGCTCTCGATCCCGCAACCCTCAACTCCAACATCATCGAGCCATTCTCTGCTCCAATGGAGTACTTCGCCCTCACTCCCCGCGTCGATTTCCAAATCACAAAGACCAACTTCGTGAGCGTTCGCGATCAATACGCCCGATACTCCGCGCAGGGCCTTGGCGTGGGTTCACTGGTTCTTCCCGAGCAGGCTACAGGTGGCCTGAACTGGAACAACAACGTCCAGATCGGCGATACCTGGGTGATCAACCCACACCTTCTCATGGAGCCGCGCTTCCTCTGGCGTCGCATCGGCAATAACACCACCTCCAGCCTTTCCACACCGACCGTCACCGTTCAGGGCGCCTTCACCACCGGCGGCAATGGCGTTGGTACGCTCCACGACCATCAGGACGTTTTTATGCTGCAAAACTACGGCACCGCGACTGTTGGGCCGCATACCTTGCGCTTTGGCGCGCGCGCACGCGCTTATCGCGATGCCGATTACTCGACTGCAAACGTCAACGGCAACTATTTCTTCAATTGCGCTTTGACGTCGCCCCAGTGCGCTAACTCGTACCAGGCCGGAACACCTGAAAAGTATTCCGCTACCGAGATTGAAAATCCGCTGGCCCGCGCTCTTCTCTTCGACGGTTCGCTCTTTATGCAGGACAACTGGCGCGTGAACCGCAGCTTTCTTCTCGGTCTCGGCATGCGCTATGAGGGCCAGAACTATATCCACGACCGCGATGACTGGGCGCCGCGTATCGCATTTGCATGGACGCCAGGGCATCCCGGGAAAACTCCGCCAAAAACAGTCATTCGTGCCGGTTATGGCTGGTTCTTCAACCGGTTCATCATGAACACCGCCTTCAATTCCGGTTCCGAGCCTTACATCATCACCGCGATTCACGACAATCGGATTAACCAGCAGAGCTACACCATCACCAACCCCAATACCGTCTTTCCGTCGTATCCATTCAATAGCGCCGATCCTGCTCCGATTCCGGCATCTGTGCTCGCCACTGCTCCTTCGTCCATCCCCACCTATCACTCCGTCGATCCGCACTTCCACGCCGCGCTCGACATGCAGACCGGAATTGGCGTCGACCGCCAGATCGCCAGGCACGTCACCGGCAACGTTACCTATCTCTTCACCCAGGGCGTGCACCAATATATGTCGAACAATGTCACCGCGCCCGTCTTCGATGTTTCCGACTACACCATCGCCGGTTCCACTCCATCTGTCTACAACTACCAGTTCCAGTCCGAAGGTTTTTACCGCCAGAATCAGCTCATCGTGTCGTCGGCCCTGCAGCTGAAGAAGTTCACCGTCAGCGGCAACTACGTGCTCAACGAGGCCAAAAGCGATACGCAAGGCATTAACTCATTCCCCTCCGTAGCGCAGGATCCCGGCCTCGATTATGGCCGCGCCAGCTTTGGCATGCGCCAGCGTTTCCTGGCGATCGGCAGTTACACTGCGCCGCACGGCTTCGTCCTCGGCGCTTACATTGCCGCGCAGTCTGGCACGCCTTACAACCTCACCATTGGCGAGGACCTCACCGGCAACAATCAATTCAATGCGCGTCCCACCTACGGTACGTGCGGCGACCCCGGCGTCATCACCACGCAGTACGGCTGCCTCGACAGCGATCCTGTCGGGAAAGACGAGCCTATGATTCCTTACGGCGTTGGCTTGGGTCCCGCCAACGCCATCGTGCACGTCCGCATCAGCAAGGTGTTTGGCATTGGGCCCAGGATTAAAACGGCAGCTGAAGGCCAGAGCTTTACAGTCGGTGGCGGCAACGTCAGCAGCCGCGGCATCGGCAGCGGCGGTCCCTCTATCCGTCTCGATGCCACCGCTCCCCGCCGCTACAATCTCACTCTCATCGCCGGCGCCAACGATGTCTTCAACATGGTCAATCTGGGCACGCCCAACGGCGTTTTGCTCTCGCCGCTCTTCAACCAAACACAATCGCTCGCCGCCGGCCAGTTCGGCAGCGCCACCCCGGGCACGCGCAGCATCACCTTTCAGTCGACCTTTACCTTCTGATCGATCTGCGCAATACAAACGCAGCTTGTGATTGCCGTGGGCCTGAGCTACGGCAAAGAAGAATCGACAAAAGTAGCGGACGGTCTGACGAACGAAGTGACCTGGATGCTCGTGGCCATGATGCGCAAGCTGCAGCAGTGATTGAGTGTTTTTGTAGTCCTTAGTCTCTGCTTTTCAGCGCCCCCGTCAGGCTGCTCACCTTCGCCACATCGTGGCTCTTGCACCACGACTCCATCCCCTTCGCCAACCGCTCGGTGGCGCGCGGATCGGCGTAGCTTGCTGTGCCCACCTGAACCGCCGTCGCCCCGGCCAGCATGAACTCTATCGCGTCTTCCGGCGTCACAATTCCGCCCATCCCCAGGATCGGAATCTCCACTGCCCGCGCCACCTCGTACACCATGCGCAGCGCGATCGGCTTGATCGCCGGTCCTGACAGCCCTCCCGTCGCATTGCTCAGCCGCGGCCGCCGCTCTTCCGCATCGATCGACATGGCCAGAAACGTATTCACCAGGCTCACCGCATCCGCGCCGGCTTCCGCGCAAACGCGCGCCATTTGACCGATCGAAGTTACATTTGGCGAGAGCTTCACGATCAGCGGTTGAATGGCCACTCTCTTCGTCCGGTCCACCAGCTCTTCCAGCGCATACGGATCGGCGCCGAAGGTCATTCCGCCCTCGTGCACGTTGGGGCACGATGCGTTCAATTCGTACGCCGCAATTCCCTCCGCATCGTTCAGCCGGTCGATCACGCCGATATAGTCGTTCACCGTGTGCCCGAACACGTTCACAATCACCTTGCAGCTTGGGTGTCGGCTCATGGGCGGCAGCTTCCGCTCGACGAAATCTTCCACTCCTACATTTTGCAGTCCGATGGCGTTCAGCATTCCCGCCGCCGTCTGCACAATGCGCGGAGGCGCGTGCCCGGCCATCGGCTCCAGCGAGATCCCTTTGGTCACGATCGCGCCCAGCCGATCCAGCGACACGATCTCTTCAAACTCAATTCCGTATCCGAACGTGCCGCTGGCGGCGATCACCGGATTCACCAGCTCCAGTCCGGCGAACGAGACTCTCATGTCTGGTTTCACGGTCCGCAATCATCCTTTCCAGCGGGTCTACAGGGCCTAGTGTCTTTCCCGTCGCCGGCACAGCTCTCCGATTCATCATAATTGGAGCGCCATCCGCCCGCGCGCGAATGCCGAAGGCAAAACAAGCACCCCGGGCGCGATCTCCACGCTGAACCTTGCGTGAACCGCAAAAAACCCTCCGGCAACCGCCGAAGGGCCTTTGTGCTTGTCTTTGTCTTTGTCTTTGTCTTTGTTTCTGTTTTTGTCTTTGCTTCTGTTTTTTGTCTCTGCTTCTGTCTTTGCCTTTGTCTTCGTCTTTTCCTATTCCCTACTCCCTGACTTCTTCATCTCCACCTGAAGATCTTGAGTGAAACCGCGAACGGTACTGCAAACCACACCATCAAAATCCCCACCTGCGCCATCAACTGCCCCAGTTGCGTGCCCTGCAGCATGTTGCCGCGGATCGCATCGATCGCCGCCGTCAGCGGCAGAGCGCGAACAATCGGTTGGATAATCGCCGGAAACCGCGACGCCGAGAAAAACACTCCCGACAGAATCCACATAGGGAGCATCACCAGGTTCATCAGCCCACTTACCGCTTCCATCGTCCTCGCCCGCGATGCCACCAGCAGCCCCACCGCCGAGAACACCAGCGAAACTAAAATGCATAGCAGCCCAAGCTGCCACAGCGGCCCTCGGAACGGCACGCCGAACACGAGCTTGGCAAATCCCAGGAACACCACCACCTCAATCGCCAGCATCACCAGCCGCGACAGCAGATATCCCGCCAGAAACTGCCACCTCGGCATCGGCGACGCCACCATCCGCTTCAGCAACTTCTTCTGTCGCCCATCGACAATCGAGAATCCCAATCCCCACATCGCCGAGCCCATCAGGTTCATCCCCAGCAATCCCGGGACCACAAAGTCGATGTACCGCGAGCCCGTCTCGTGCACCAGCTCGTTCGCGGCCGTCACCACATCCTTCCTTCCCGCCGCCTCCTGGATCGCGCGGTTCGCAATCATTCGCGCCGTCCGCGCATCGGGATTCGTATTGTCGTACCGGTACACCACGCCATCGCCGCTCTGCTCGGCAAGCAGCACAATCGTTCCCACCGCCAGCGCGTGCACCCCCGCGCCCTCGTCCATCTCTGTCGCCTTTAGCCCCTTGTCCGCAGCCAGCGCCTGCGTTAATTGCTCTGTCGTCGCGCCTACCGGCAACACGTCAGCAGGACGATTGCGGAATGCAATCCCCAACCCGATGGCCAGCAAAATCGGAAAAATGAAGATCCAGAAGATCGCCTCCGGCTCCCGCAGCGTCAACTTCAGCCGCGTCGCTGTCAGCTGATAAAGGCTGCTGGTTTCCAAGCTCATCTTCTGGGAGCTACTCATCGCGAAGATTCCTTCCCGTCAGCCGCACAAACACATCCTCCAGCGTCGCCGAGTGCGTTCTGAACTCGCTCAAATGCAGCCCCTGCTCTTCCAGCGCAGCAAAAATCCGCGGCACCGCCGTGTGCAGCTCGCTCACCGACAGCTGGTGCAGATTCTCGTCTACCCGATGCGACTGCACTCCCGGAATCTTTTTCAACGCCTCCGTATCAACGCCCCCACGCGCCTCAGTTAAGCTGTCATCTTGAGCGGAAATCGCGCCGGCAATCGGAGTCGAATGGGAACCCGCGGCTGCGTTTGCTCCCACCGCAAACTCCACAATGTCCTCGCCGCCCACCGTCGCAATCAGCTCCTTCGGCGTTCCCATCGCAATCACCTTGCCATGGTCCATAATCGCCACGCGATCGCACAGCCGCTCCGCTTCCTCCATATAATGCGTGGTTAAAATAATCGTCCGCCCCGCCCGCTTCAACTCCTCCACCAAATCCCACAAATGCCTCCGCGCCTGTGGATCGAGTCCCGTTGTCGGCTCATCCAGAAACAGCAGCTCCGGATCGCCCACCATTGCCGTCGCCATCGCCAGCCGCTGCTTCTGCCCGCCGCTCAGCCCGCCCACGCGCGACCGCCGCTTCTCTTCAAGCTGCGATATCTTGATCGATTCATCCACAGTGATTCCGCGCCGGTAGAAACTCCGGAACAGCCGCAGCGTCTCTTCCACTGTCAACTTCTCCGGAAACTGCGTCTCCTGCAGTTGAATCCCGATCCGCTGCCGCAGCTCATCGGCGCTGCTGATCCAATTCAGCCCCAGCAGCTCCACCGTTCCCTCATCCGCCGCCGTCAACCCCTCGCAAATCTCAATCGTCGTTGTCTTGCCGGCCCCGTTCGGCCCCAGCAATCCAAAGCACTCGCCCTTCGCCACTTCAAGGTCGATCCCATCCACCGCCTGCACATCCACAAACGCTTTCTTCAGCCCGCGAATGCGCAACGCCGCGCCCGCGCCTGTTGCCGGCCCTGCGAAACCAAAACCTCCAGATTTCCCCAATTCTTCCATCGCCTTAGACTACCGCACCCGCGATTTCCACGGTTCCAAAACGGGGCCGTTCAACAACGTAATTGTGGACAAAAGATCACGAGGTTTTGACCTGGTTTTCATCCTCCAGCCGCTCGACCAGTCCTATCGTTATGCCATCTGCCAGCCGGCCAGATGCGACGCTCCCGATTCTCTTCAATGCACCCGGCCCAATACACACATTCGAGGTGTCCCATGGTCGCTCCCGCTCTCCCCGATCTCGGCCCGGAAGGCTCGCTGAAAACCCAAAGAACCGCCGCGGGTTCCGACGCGTTGGCGCACTCGTTTCTCGACAACCTCTTCTTTGTACAGGGCCGCTCGCGCGATCGCGCCACGTTTAACGATCTCTATATGGCTCTCGCGCACACCGTCCGCGACCGCCTCGTCGAGCGCTGGATTCAAACCGTCCTCAACTATCGCGCTCAGGACGTCCGCGTCGTCTGCTACCTATCGGCAGAATTTCTCGCCGGCCCGCACCTTGCCAACAACCTCATCAACCTCGGCATCTACGAAGAAGCCGAAGAAGCCATGCGCAAGCTCGGCCTCGATCTCGAAACGTTGATCGAGCAGGAAGCGGAACCCGGCCTCGGCAATGGCGGCCTTGGCCGTCTCGCCTCGTGCTTCATGGATTCCCTTGCCACTCTCGACATTCCCGCCGTCGGCTACGGCATCCGTTATGAGTACGGCATCTTCGACCAGGAAATCCGCGACGGCTGGCAGGTTGAAGCCACTGACAAGTGGCTCCGCCTCGGTAATCCCTGGGCGCTGGAGCGCCCCGAAGACGCCTTCGAAGTTCCATTCGGCGGCCACACCGAAAGGCACAACGACGCCAACGACCATTTCCGCGTCCGCTGGATTCCCCAGAAACTCGTGCGCGGCATCCCCAATGACACGCCCATCCTTGGCTACCGCACCAACACGGCCAACACCATGCGCCTCTGGTCCGCGCAGGCCGTCGAGTCCTTCAATTTTGAAAGCTTCAACACCGGCGACTTCTTCGGAGCCGTCCGCGAAAAAGTCGATTCCGAAAATATCTCCAAGATTCTTTACCCAAACGACGAAGAGATTCAGGGCAAGCAGTTGCGGCTCGAGCAACAGTTCTTCTTTGTCTCCTGCTCACTGCAGCACATTGTCAAGATCCAAAAGACCGCCGAGCGCCCGCTCGCCGATCTGCATCGTTCCTTCACCATCCAGTTGAACGACACGCATCCGGCCATTGCTGTTGCTGAATTGATGCGCCTCCTGGTCGACGAAAACCTGATGGACTGGGACACCGCCTGGCACGTAACCACCCAAACACTCTCCTACACCAATCACACGCTCATGCCCGAGGCCCTCGAAAAGTGGCCCGTCCCCCTCTTCGGCGCTCTTCTTCCTCGCCATCTCGAAATCATCGAGGAGATCAACCGCCGTCATCTCGACGACGTTCGTTCCCGCTTCCCCGGCGACGAAGATCGCCTGCGCCGCGTTTCCATCATCGACGAATCCGGCGACCGCTACGTCCGCATGGCTCATCTCGCCACCGTCGGCAGCCATGCCGTCAACGGCGTCGCTGCGCTGCACACCGATCTGCTCAAAGCCCACGTCCTCCGCGATTTTTACGAGCTCACCCCGGGCAAATTCTCCAACAAGACCAACGGCGTCACGCCCCGCCGCTGGATGGTCCTCTCCAATCCCCGGCTCGCACACTTGCTCAGCTCCCGCCTCGGCCACAGTTGGATTCACGACCTCGAAAAGCTGCGCAAGCTTGAGCCCATGATTGACGATCCCGACTTCGTCCGCGAGTGGCGCGCCATCAAGCATCACAACAAGCAGCGCCTCGCCGCCTACGTCTACCAAACCCTCGGCATCGCCGTCGATCCCGATTCCATGTTCGATGTTCTCGTCAAGCGCCTCCACGAATACAAGCGCCAGCACCTTAAAGTGCTGCACATCCTCACCCTCTACAAGCGCATCCAGCACAACCCCGATATCGCCATGCAGCCGCGCACCTTCATCTTCGGCGGCAAAGCTGCGCCCGGCTATCGCATGGCCAAGCTCATCATCAAGCTCATCCACTCCGTCGCCGCCGTCATCCACGGCGATCCGCTTGTCCGCGAGCGCCTCAAGGTGGTCTTCCTGCCCAACTTCAACGTCAAGCTGGGCCAACGCGTCTATCCTGCCGCCGATCTCTCTGAGCAAATCTCTCTCGCCGGCCTTGAAGCCTCCGGCACCGGCAACATGAAATTCGCCATGAACGGCGCGCTCACCATCGGCACCCTCGACGGCGCCAACATCGAAATCCGCGAAGAAGTCGGAGCCGACAACTTCTTCCTCTTTGGCTTCACCGCGCAGGAGGTCGAGCAGAAAAAAGCGGCGGGCTACAATCCCCACGCCTGGTACGAAGCCAACACCCACCTTCGCGAAGTCGTCGATTCACTTGCCAGTGGCGAGTTCTCCCACGGCGACCGCAGCCTCTTCGAGCCGCTCGTCCAGTCCCTGCTCACGAGCGATCCCTACATGCTCTTTGCCGACTACCAGTCCTACATCGATTGTCAGGATCAGGTCGACCAGGCCTACCATGACGTCGACCACTGGACGCGCATGTCCATCCTCAACGTCGCGCGCGTCGGAAAATTCTCCTCCGACCGCGCCATCCGCGACTACTGCGCCGACATCTGGAAGACATGGCCCGTCAAAATCGAAATTTAGATAGCTAAATTACATCCCCCGCCTTAAAGAACTCGGACCGCCGCAAGAGCTCCACGGACACCTTCTCGTCCGTGGGGCGCCCGCCCAACTCTTCGCACCCATGTCCGCCAGCCCTCGCTTCGGCACAGGGCTCCGCTCTCCCACAGCCCGAGCTGACCCCTGTCCACTGTTCACTGTCCACTGTTGCTTGATTCCCACCACCATCGAGTCCGGCCCCACCAGATGCTCCACTCGCGTCTGGCTGAACCCCGCCTCCTTCATCCATCCCTGGCAATCCGCGCCCGTGTAGTCGAATCCGCCATAAGTCTCCATCAGCATATTCAGACTCGCCATCAATCCAAACGCATTCTTGCTCCGGTCGTCGTCGATGATCGCCTCATACACAATGAACGCCCCGCCCTTCGGCAGCGCCTCATACGCCTTCCCAATGAGCATCTTCTTCGTGGGCAAATCCCAATCGTGCAGAATGTGCCCCATCACAATCACATCCGTCTTCGGCAGCGCGCCCTCAAAGAAATTTCCCGCCGTAAACCTCAGCCGCCCATTCAGCCCCAGTTCGCCCACATACTCCTCAAAAATCGGCCCTACCTCCGCCAAGTCGAACCCCATCCCGCTCAGGTGCGGATGCGCCAACGCAATCTGCGCCGCCGTATCGCCCTGCGCCGTGCCCACATCGCAATACGTCTTGTACTCCTTCCACGGAAACTTCGCCGCAATGGCCAGCGCCGCCCATGGCTGATCCCGCTCATGGCCTTCAAAAACACCTTCAGCCGCGCCGGATCGGCATACAGCGTCTCGAACAGCGGCGCGCCTCCGCCGCGCACCTCATTCTGCGGCTGCCCCGTCCGCAACCCCTCCGTTAAATGCGCCCAGTGCCCATACAGCCTCTGGTTCGCCATCTCCAGCATCCCGCCAATGTACGACGGCTTCTTCCTGTCCAGAAACAAATCCGTCTCCGGCGTATTCCCATACTTGCCGTCGCGCCGTTCGAGGAACCCCAGCGCCACCAGCGCATCCAGAAAATCCCGCGCCCCTCTCGGATGCAGTCCCAGCCGCCCCTGCACCGCCTCCAATCCCTCAGGCCCTCGCGCCAGCTCCGTAAACAATCCCATTTCCACCGCCGCCAGAAGTGTCTTCGAGGCCCAGAATCCCAGGCCAATCTGCATAATCTTTTCCGGTGTCGGATGCTCGCCCACAATGACCTCCTCGTCATCTCTCAATTTGAATTTTGTTTCAGGAGACCTGCGTTGCTTCGGGGGAATTTTCCTTTGCTCTTCGGAATCGACCCAGGTTTCAGTTTCGGGGGGATCTTGTCTTCGTCTCAGGGGAACCGCTTCAGCAGAGGGAACCCGTCCACTATACCCCATCCCCAGCCCCACGAACCAAGCTGAGAGCTGAAAGCTGAGAGCTGATGGCTGCCTTCGCGAACCAAGCTAATAGCTAAAAGCTAAGAGCTAACGGCTGCTTTTCTGCGATACTCGCACCATGCTCCTCCGCCCCGCCGAGCCCACCGACGCTCTCGCCATCGCTCGCATACACGTCCGCGCCTGGCAGCAAGGCTATAGCGGAATCCTTCCCGCCAGCTATCTCAACAATCTCCGCCCCGAGGAGCGCGCCGACAAATACGACCTCTCCAACTCCGATCCCCTCAAGCCCCACACCATCGTCGCCGTCTCCGACAACATCGTCCACGGCTTTGCCACCACCTGCCCCTCGCACGAGCCCGACCTTCCCAACCACGGCGAGCTCACCGCCCTCTATGTCGATCCCCATTCCTGGGGCCTCGGCGTCGGCGTCGCTCTGGTCTCCGCGGCCCGCGCCCACCTCGTGTCTCTTGGCATCCGTCAGGCCTACCTCTTCACACTGGTCGACAACCTCCGCGCCCAGCGCTTCTACAAAACCGACCAGTGGACCCCCGACGGACTCCAGCGCGTAGACACCGTCTGGGGAATCGCCGTCCACGTCCTCCGCTTCCAGCGCAACCTCTAGCGCACGCCTTATTCCCTATCCCCTGCTCACTGTCGCTCTGATCCCTGACCCCTGAAACCTGATCCCTGCCCCCAGCCCCCACATCCCCGTTGCCTTCGCCCGCTCCGCCTGCACCAAAAGAGTGATCCCCACCCCCCACCTTGGTCTGTTCGCCCCAGTTTTCAATCCACTATCATCTTTCATCAGGTCCACAGATTTCTTCCCAGGGAGAGGTTTTCGAATTGCCACATCGGCCACGCATTGCTTTTGCGCTCGCCGTCGGACTGGCCGCCATCTGCGCGCCCATCTTGGCCTCCATCTACCTCGCCTGGCACCAGAGTCTCGCCGCCCAAAAAGCCCTCAGCCTCGCCTACGCTCACGATTCTCTTCGCCGCGTTGAAGAAGCCGCCAGCCAGTTCGCCTTCGCCAAGCACCGCATCGACGCTGCAAACTTCGCTCCTTGCTCGCCCAACGAGATCGACCTGCTCCGCCAGATCGATCTCGGTTCCAGCTACATTCAGGCCGCCGGCCGCGCCTCCGGCAACACGCTTCTGTGCACCTCGCAGGGTGTCACCGCTCCGGTCTCTCTCGGCAAGCCAAGCCTCATCTCCTCCCGTGGCGTCGACGAATACTTCAACGTCAAGCTCTCGCCCCAGCAATGGCATCCGCTCGACGTCTTCTCCGCCGGCGGCTTCGCCATCATTGTCGACCCCAAGCTGCCCATCGACATTCCCACTGAAGGCTCCGATGTCGAGCTCTCCGTCTTCGTCCCCTCAGCCCCCAACCGCGACCGCCTCGCCGTTGTCGGCAGCAGCTTCCAGCCTGCTTGGTTCCAGCCCATCGCACCTGGCTCCGAGGCCACCCTCCTCGATCACGGCTTTCTTGTCTCCCGGCTCCGCTCCGCCAAATGGGACCTCGCTGTTGTCGCGGCTGTCCCCGAGCGTTATGCCTTTCAGCAAGTCCGCCACTTCACTCTCATCTTCGCCCCCTTCGGCGTGCTCTGCGGAGTTCTCCTCGCCTGGGCGGTCAACTACCTCTGCCAGCTCAGCTCTTCATTTCCCACCATCCTTCGCCGTGCCCTCCGCCGCAAGGAATTCTACGTCGAGTACCAGCCCATCGTTGAGCTCGATTCGCGCCGCGTCATCGGCGCCGAGGCCCTCATTCGCTGGAAGAGTCCCCTCGCCAACATCCCGCCCGACCACTTCATCCCGCTCGCTGAAGATCGCGGCCTCATCCATCTCCTCACTAACCAGGTCCTCGAAATCGTCACCCACGATCTGCCTCGAATCCTGGCCATCGATCCAGACTTCGAAGTCGCCATCAACATGTCGGCCGGCGATCTGCGCTCCGGCCGCACCCTCACGCAGCTCGATCAGTTGCTCCAGGCCACCGGCGCTATGCCCCACAACATCGGCATCGAGGCCACCGAGCGCGCCTTCTTCCACGATTCCCAAACCGCTCAGCTCATCGCCACGCTCCGCACCAGGGGCTTCCACGTCTCCATAGACAACTTCGGCACCGGCTGTTCCTCGCTCGCCTGCCTGCAATCTCTCTCGCTCGACACGCTCAAAATCGACAAGGCCTTCGTCGAAACCATCAACACCGACGGCGCAACCAGCCAGGTCGTCGTTCACATCATTGAGATGGCCCGCTCGCTCCACCTCCAAACTATCGCTGAAGGTGTCGAGACAGAAGCGCAGGCCCATTTCCTCCGCAGGCGCGGCGTCCGCTACGCCCAGGGATGGCTCTTCGGCAAATCCATGCCCATCGCTTCGCTCCTGAAGAAAATTCCAGCCAGCACAACCGATCCCGTCGCCGTTCGTGTCTGATGGACCTTCCCTCCGCATCCTCCGCTTCCATCGCAACCTTTAGCGTCGGCTGATCCCTGACACCTGACACCTGAACCCTGTCTTGGGTTGGCGAGTGAGATACGGTCCACCCACCGAATAAAGACCGCAGAACCCAGCCGGCGATATACTGGCGCCGCCGGGATAGCAATCCGGCTTCACGGCTTCCCAGGAACTGAAATCTCAAGGAGGTTTGCGATGAGTACATTTCGTGCAGGACGGTTGTTGGTGCTCTCCACCGTGATCGCTGTGCTGCTGCCCGCAGTGCCGGCCTACGCCGCGTTCGATACATTCATCACGATCACGGGCTCCAGGCAAGGACAGTTCAAGGGCGACGCGGGGTCCGATCAAATCCGGCTCGTCAGCGTCGTCCGCGACACCCCGATGGAAACTGCCATGCACACCGGCAGGAGCACGCACTCCACCATCACCATCACCAAAGAGATCGATAAGGCATCGCCCAGGTTCGCCCAGGCGCTGAGCACCAACGAGGTCTTGAGCGAGGTGGTGATTAACTTTGAGGGAGCCTCCGGAGGCGCGAAGACGGCCCAGAAGATCGTGCTCACCAACGCCAAAATCATCAGCGTTCGCAAGGCGGGCGGCAGCGAGATGATCACGCTCGACTACCAGGCCATCGAGGTCACATGGACCGACGGCGGCAAGACCATGGCGGACAACTGGCAAACTCCAAGGTAGAGCCGCGCAGCCCATCCACCCGCGCCGTGTCACCGCACGAACTTGTAGCGCCGGACTCCAGTCCGGCTGTCGTGCGGGCGTCTCCGCCCGGACCGTTACCACCCAAACCGTCGGAGGGAGCAGGACGCAGGGACGATGGGACCGAGGAAACGAGGGGAACGAGGAGGGCCGATGGCGCGCGGCTCTTCTGAGTTGGATAGTCAATGGTTCTCCCGAACTTCGCCCGCAAACCCAGAAAATGGCGTCTAACAGCCTTTAGATGGACGAATTTACGAGGCAGGTGTTTTGGAATCAACGATCTAGAGAAAATGATCGGGGGTACATATGGCTCAAAACAAACCTCTTAACCCCAAAAAATGGGAGGGGGGGGTATATCAAGATAGTGAACACCCGCCAGCTACTGGCCACGGCTCACGGTCCACCATCCACCGTCCACTGTTCACTGTTTGTCGTCCTCTGCGAACTGTGAACTACGAACTGTGAACTGCTTTTCGGTAAACTGGAGGTATGGCAAAGATCGCCCGCAGAAAAACTCCAACCGTCCGCATCGGCAACATCCGAGTCGGCTGGGAAGTTCCCGTCGTCGTCCAGTCGATGACCAACACCGATACGGCCGACGTTCAGGGCACTATTGATCAAGTTGCGGCGCTCGCTCTCGCCGGCTCCGAGCTGGTGCGCGTCACGGTCAACAATGAAGACGCCGCGGCTGCCGTTCCGCGGATTGTAGAGGGTCTAGACAAGCGCGGCCTGCGCGTGCCGATCATTGGCGATTTTCACTACAACGGCCACATCCTGCTCAAGAAATATCCGGCCACTGCGCGCGCTCTCGCCAAGTACCGCATCAATCCCGGCAACGTGTCGATCGGGCGCAAAGACGATGACAACTTCCGCATCATGGTCGAGTGCGCCGTCGAGAATCAGAAGCCCGTCCGCATCGGCGTCAATTGGGGTTCGCTCGATCAGTCGCTCCTGACCCGAATGATGGACGAGAACAGCAAGCTGCCTGAGCCGCTGGCCGCGCGCGACGTGATGATTGAGGCCATGATCGCGAGCGCCCTGCAGTCCGCCGCTGCCGCCGAGCGCTACGGCCTCGGCCACGACATGATCATCCTGTCGGCCAAGGTCTCGGGCGTCCGCGATCTGCTCGATGTCTACACCAAGCTCGCTGCCCGCTGCGATTATCCGTTGCATCTGGGACTCACCGAAGCCGGAATGGGCTCAAAAGGCCTGATCGCTTCGACCGCAGGCCTCGCGCCGCTGCTTCTCCAGGGAATCGGCGACACGATCCGCGTGAGCCTGACGCCCAAGCCCAACGGAGACCGCACCGAAGAGGTGCAGGCCGCGCAGCAGATTCTGCAGTCGCTCTCCATCCGCAGCTTTATGCCGCAGGTGACGAGCTGCCCCGGCTGCGGCCGCACCACAAGCACGTACTTCCAGGAGCTCGCCGAGCAGATCCAGAGCTACCTGCGCAACTCGATGCCCGAGTGGCGCAAGAAGTATCCCGGCGTCGAGGAGCTCAAGCTCGCCGTGATGGGCTGTGTGGTCAACGGCCCCGGCGAATCCAAACACGCCAACCTGGGGATCAGTTTACCCGGCACCTTCGAGGATCCTGTCGCTCCGGTCTATATCGACGGCAAGCTGTCGACAACGCTACGAGGCGACACGATTGTGGCGGAGTTCAAGCAGATCCTCGACCACTACGTCGAGAGCCACTACGGCCAGAAGGCAAACTCCGGCGAACTCGTCGGCGCCCGTTGAACCCTGCCCTGCGGCGGCCGTCACTGACTCGTCGACTCATGCTCATTACTCTGTCTCCAACTCTCCTCGGAGACTCCGATGCGGCTCACCCTCCCCCGCACCCTGGCGGTCATCGTACTTATGGCCCCCGCCCTCGCATTCGCCGCCAAACCCAAACCCTGCGTGTCCGCAGACCAAGCAGCAAAACTGCTCAACAAAGACGTTTGCGTTTCCGCGCATGTTTATGATGTGGTGGAACTTCCAGACGGCACGCGCTTCCTCGACGTCTGCTCGCCGCAAACTTCCGACAACCAATGCCGCTTCACGGTGGTGAGCCTGCCTGAGGATCGCCGCGAGGTGGGCGAACTCAAGAAGTATCGCGATGCCAACGTCGAGATTCGCGGAATCGTCCAGCCGATGCACGGCCGCTCCGGCATGGTTCTGAGCCACGCCCGCCAGTTCTACGGCGGGCCGCCAAAGTTCAAACCCAACCCTCTTCTCGCCCGCGGTTTTTCGGCCGATGAGGATCGTGCGCCCATCCACGATCCCAACCTGCACTCCCAGGGTGGCCGCCGCGCGTTCATGAACACGCGCGATCAGGAACCTACGCCGTCGAAGTAAGCCGGAAAATTCTCCCGCTCCGCTGACTTGCTAACTCGCTGTCTCGATGACTTGCTGCCCTTCTTCGAGCACCGGCGCGTGCCTGGCGCCTGTAAAGAGAATGGTGCATGAGATCAGCAGGAAGACGAGCGTTGCGCCCAGGCCGACGCTGAGGTTTGAGCGATCGCTGATGGCGCCGATGATCTGCGGCGAGAACGTGTCGCCGAAGAAGTGAATGCAAAACAGGTTGATGGAGATGGCGGTCGCGCGCACCGGCGCTGAGACTGAGTTGACGATCGCCGTGTTGAGCGGCCCGGTGTTGAGGAAGAGAAAGAACTCCGCGGCGAACAGCGAGGGCACGGCCCACCGATGCGGGCCGAAGAACAGCATTACCCCACACGGCAAGGTCAGCGCCACGCTCCACGCAGAAAGAAGGTACAGCGCTCTGTGATTCCTTCGCAGCCACACCTGTGCAATCCATCCCCCCACCAGCGTTCCGGCAATGCCGTCAATCACTGTAGTCGCGCCAACTGTGAGGCTTGCCGTTCCCATCGACATACCCGCGAAACGCCGCAGAAACTCCGGCACCCACCACGAGATCCCGCCCATGGCAAAGGTCAGCATGGCCAGACCAAAGGTCGCTGTCAGGAAGGCCGGGTTGGTGAAAAGCCCCAACACCGTGCCCCGGTTCAGATTCGCTTCGATGTGATCGCTGGCTCCCCGCTCCGGCTCGCGCCCGATCCAGCCATAGAGAGCCGCGACCAGAAATCCCGGCAGAGCGCAGACGAAGAACGGCGCACGCCAGCCCCAATGTGAGCCAATCTGCCCGCCGGCCAAGTAACCGAGCGCTGCGCCTACTGGAATCGCAACATAAAACACTGAAAGTACCCGGTTGCGCTCCCGCTCCGGATAAAAGTCGCTGAGCACAGCAGGCGCAAAGATCCCGAAGGTCGCTTCGCCGATTCCCACCAGCGCCTGGCGGAGATAGAGCGTGGTGTAGCTGTGAATCCAAAGGGCTGCGAGCGTGGCCGCGCTCCAAAGAATTGCGCCGGTAATGATCATCGGCTTGCGGCGAAAGCGGTCTCCCAGCCAGCCGGTCAGTGGCGCGGCAATCATGTAGAAGACGAAGAACGCGGTGCCCAGCGCGCCCATCTGCTGGTCGCTCGCATGAAACTCATGCTGAATGGGCGAGACTTCGCCGGCGAGGATGTAGCGGTCAATGTAGTTCAGCAGGTTGAGTGCGAGAAGCAGCGCCACGGTGCCCAGTGCAGGGCTGATGCCGGGGCGCGCACTCTGAGTCACGTTTGGCAAGGCTCTCCAGGGCGAAGCAGAGACACAAGAGAACTCAGGAATACCACAGGGGAGCGCGATCCCCCAACCGGCGCTTCCGATTTACGCTGAGGGCCGCGGCCAGCGCGCTTCGACGGTGGTCCCGATGCCGCCGCGCGGGCGGAATTCGCCTTTCACAACGGCCCACACCGGATTGCACGCCTTCACGATGTCTTCCAGGACCTGGTTGACGATGTTCTCCTGAAAGATGCCGAGGTTGCGGTAACTGAAGAGATACTCCTTGAGCGATTTCAATTCCAGACAGCGCTCCCGCGGCATGTAGCGGATGGTCAGGAGTCCAAAATCGGGCAGGCCGCTCTTGGGGCAAACCGAGGTCAGCTCCGGATCGTCGATCTGAATCTCATATCCGGGAAACTGATTCTGCCAGGTCTCGATGGCCGGAAAAGCAAAATCCAGTCCGGCCTTGGCGTGTTGGTCAGTGTATCTCGGTTTTGCCGCCATACCGGTATTGTACGAGGCTCGACGAGAAGACGCGATCCAGATTCCAGCCCATTTTGCCGCTCCTTATGCGACGTTTTTGAGTCTTATATACTGACTCTGGTTAATTGCATGGCTGAAGCAAGATCGCAAATAAGCCGCCCGTGGCTTTGGGCAGCCGCAGTGGTTGTTCTGCTTGGCGTATTCTTCACGGCGCGTTATTTCTTGCGCGAGCGCCTTCCGGTACGCGTGGCGCGCGTGGAACACGCGATGCTAGTGAACACGGTGAGCACCAATGGCCGCGTTGAGCCTGTAGTGAACTATCAGTTCTACAGTCCAATTGCCACCACGGTGAAGGCCGTGTACGCGCAGGTAGGCGACACGGTTCCTGCCGGGAAGCTGCTCGTCAAGCTGGACGATGTGGCGGCCAGGGCTCAGGTGGCAAACGCGGAGAGTGCAGTGAGTTCCGCGCAGTCTGCTTTGGATGCGGTGAGAAACAACGGGACCCAGGCAGAGCGGCAAGCCTCTGCCGCCGAAATTGCGCAGGACCGCCTGACGCGCGATCAGGCCCAACACGATCTCGACGCGCTTAACAAATTGGTTGCGACTGGCGCAGCGGCTCTCGGCGAAATCGTAGCGGCGCGCGCGCGTCTGGATTCGGCACAGGCAAGCCTGACCGCGGCCGAGCAGAGTGCGCATCATCGTTTTTCGCGGGGCGATGTGGCGCGCGCCGAGGCTGCACTGGCCGACGCGCAAGCGGCTCTATCCGCCGCACAACACGTCGAATCGCAGACCGAGATTCGCGCCCCCATCACAGGAACGATTTACAACATGGATGCTTCGCCGTCGGAATTCTCCGCGAGCGGCAACTTGCTTCTTGAAATCGCCGATTTGCGCCATGAGCGCGTGCGCGGCTACTTTGACGAGCCTGACCTGGGAAGACTGGCCGTTGGACAGCCGGTTGTAATTCGCTGGGATGCGAAGCCAGGCGTCGAGTGGCACGGGCACGTCGCGCGCCTTCCCTCCGATGTGGTCACGTATACAACTCGCAATGTCGGAGAGGCCCTGATCGAATTCGATGATTCATCGGACGGACTTCTGCCGGACACTAATGTCACTCTCACCGTAACGACCTCGAGCCTGCCCGACGCTCTGAGCATGCCGCGGGAGGCACTCCACGAACAGAACGGGAAATACTTTGCGTTCAAGGTCGAGAACACCGAGTTGGTGCGCGTTCCAATCACGATCGGATCTCCGAACCTAACCCAGGTGCCCATTCTTTCCGGGCTCGAAGACGGCGACACGGTGGCCATCGGCACAACGAACGGGCAGCCCTTGCAGCAGGGCGTACTGATCAAGGAAGAACAGTGATGCGTTCACCAGTGTCGGCCATCGCATTCACACTGGCTTGCCTGATATGGGCGGCAGTGAATCCGGGCTACGCACAAATCTCTTCCGCGACGCTGACCCAGGCCAACGCAGATCTGCAGGCGGGCGAGGCGGACAAGGCCATTGCCCTGCTCGCGCCCCTGCCGACCTCGGGCCAAGGCGCTGCACAAGCGCAAAACCTTCTGTGCCGAGTCCGATTTATTCTGCAGCAATGGTCGAAGGCAGCGGCAAACTGCCAGCAGGCCGTGAATCTTGACCAGCAGAATTCGGACGATCACATGTGGCTGGGCCGCGTTCTGGGCCGGCAGGCCAGCCACGCGAGTTTCCTTTCCGCATACGGAATCGCGAAGCACTCACTCGCTGAAATGCGGACCGCGGTCAAGCTCAATCCTCAAAATGGCGCCGCTCTGTCGGACGTCGGTGATTACTATGCCCAGGCTCCCGGCATCGTGGGCGGCGGGACAGACAAAGCTCAGGCAATCGCTGGGCAACTCGACAAGGTCGACTCTGCCAGAGCTCAGCAGTTGCGCGGTGACATCGCCATGGCCCAAAAAAACTACACCACGGCCGAGAATGAATATCGTCAGGCGGTCGCCGTCGCTAAGGAGCCTGCCGATTATTGGAGTGTTTTAGCGAACTTCTACCGTTCGCGCCAGCAGTGGTCCGATCTGGACTCGGCCATTCAAGGCTGCATTGCTGCCGTGGCGAAGGAAAAGAATTCAAGCTTTGCCCTTTATGACGGCGCGGGCGCGCTCATTGCGGCCAAGCGGAATCCTTCGCTTGCCGCGCAGATGCTCGAGAATTATCTGTCGAGCTCGTCGACGACCGAGGATGCGCCGGCATTCATCGCCCACATTCTGCTTTCGCGCCTGAAGCAGCAACTCGGCGATGCCGCGGGCGCCAAGGCAGAGCTCGCGATTGCGGCGCAAATGGCGAAAGAGTTTAATCCGGCCCAGGCTTGAATCATTCATGCGAAAAGCGCGCTTGAAACTTCGACAAAGATCGCTCGTGCGCAGGGCAGAAGCCGTGGCAGCCCTGGCGCTTGCCTGCGCGTCTATTCATTTGCAGGCGCAGGTCTCGCTGACCACAGTGGTTGAGCTCGCGCAGAAAAACAGCGCCACGGTTCACCTGGCGCAGGCCGACGTGCAAAAGGCCGCTTCCCTGTTGTCGCAAAGCAAGGACGCGTTCGTCCCGTCGATCTCGTTTGGCTCAGGGCTTCCCGCATTCCCCGAGATTGGATTCACCGGCTCCTTGCCGACGATCTGGGATGGCAGCGTGCAGTCCATGGTCTTCAGCATGCCGCAGATTCGCTATATTCAGGCGGCGCGCGAGGGCCTCAAGGCCGCGCAACTCGCGCTGAAGGACGCCAAAGAGCAGGTCGCCCTCGATGCTTCGACGGCCTACATTGAGATGGACACCGTGAATAGCGAGCTTGAAGCAGTCAACGAACAAGAACAAGTTGCGGGCCGCCTTGTCGTCATCGAGGAACAGCGCACGGAAGCCGGCGTCGATCCCCTGAGCGGGTTGCTCCAGGCAAAACTAACAGCAGCACAACTCAAGCTCAGTCGCCTGCACCTCGAAACTCGTGCCGCCACGCTGGCCGTGCAGCTTGCCACGCTCACCGGCCTGCCCGTCGGTTCCATTGTGCCCGATCACGCGAGCATTCCCGAGATTCCCTCCGTTACCGCGAATGAAGCGCCGATCTCAACGCCGGCTCTGGATGCAGCAACAGCGCAGGCGAAAGCGAAGTATCTGGTTGCCAAAGGCGACCAGGAGCATTTGTGGCTACTCCCGGAAGTTGGCTTTGGTGCTCAGTACAATCGCAACACCACGCTGCTCAACAGCGTCGGGAGTTACTTTGTAGGAGGCCACCTTCCGGCCAACAACTTCAGCACCGGATTCTCCATCAAAGTTCCTCTCTTCAATTTGGGTTTCCACGCCAAAGAGAGAGAGTCCGCTGCCGGCGCGCTGCGCGCGAAGGTGGAGGCTGAACAGGCGCAGCAGCAGAATGACATTCAGATCAGCGAGCTTACCGCGAGTTTGCGCGAACTGGATGCAGAGGCTGAAGTTGCGAGCCTGAAGCAGCAGATTGCCGAAGAGCAGTTGAAGAGCGTTGTTGCGCAACTGGAAGTGGGCAACGGGACCACGGGGACTCCCGGCGCGCCGCCCCAGCTATCGCCAACGGCAGCGCAACAGGCTCGCATCAATGAACGCCAGAAATACCTTGACGCGCTCGACTCCGGGCTTGACCTGAGCAAGGCGCGGCTCGACCTGCTGCGCGCCCTGGGTCACATGCAGGACTGGCTTGACGAACTGCACGCCAAGTAATGGCGCCTGGGTACCCCCGGAGCAACCCCTCCCGAAACCCACTGAACACTTTCAGAATTTGAATTTCAGGATTGATTCCACTTGGGTTAAGGGCGTGGCCATGCCCAAATGTTGGTGCGCATTTCGTGCCCCTTGATTCCGGGCAAACGCGTCTAACAAAACAGCCCGAATGGTAGAATGAAGGAGATGCCAATGCCCCTGAAAACGCTCTTCCTCAACCCCCCTTCGTTCGAGAACTTCGATGGCGGCGCAAGTTCGCGCTGGCCGGCGACTCGCGAGATCGAGTCATACTGGTACCCGGTCTGGCTCACCTATCCCGCCGGCCTGCTTGAGGGTTCGCGGCTACTTGACGCTCCGCCACACCACGTCTCCGCCGAGGAGACTATCAAGATTTGCAAGGATTACGAGTTCCTGGTACTCTTCACGTCCACTGTCGGATGGGAGGGGGACCAGCGCCTGGCCGAAGCCATCAAGGCGGCGAATCCTGCTCTTCGCATTGCCTTTGTTGGTCCGCCGGTGACGACGGATCCCGACCGCGCCCTTAACGAATGCGCCGCGCTCGATTTCATCTGCCGCCGCGAGTTTGACTACTCCGTCGTGGAGTTCGCGCAGGGCAAGCCGCTCAACGAGATCCTTGGCATCAGTTACAAGAAAGATGGAAGGATCGTTCACAATCCCGACCGCCCGCAGATCGAGGATCTGGACGCGATGCCCTGGGCCACCAAGATTTACAAGCGCGACCTCGACGTGACGCGCTACAACGTGCCCTTCCTGCTGCATCCTTATATCGCGCTTTACTCCACGCGCGGCTGCCCGGCACAGTGCACCTTCTGCCTGTGGCCGCAAACCCTGAGTGGGCACGCCTGGCGCAAACGCTCCGCTGAAGATGTTGCCGCGGAGATGAAGTGGGCGAAGGAGAACTTCCCCGAGGTGAAGGAGTTCTTCTTTGACGACGACACCTTCAACATCCAGAAGCAGCGCACCATCGAGCTCTGCGAACAACTGAAGCCTCTGGGCCTGACCTGGAGCTGCACGTCACGCGTCACTACCGATCGCGAGACCTTGAAGGCCATGCGCGAGGCGGGTTGCCGGCTGCTCATCGTGGGGTTCGAATCAGGCGATCCGCAGATTCTCAAGAACATCAAGAAGGGCGCAACCGTTGAGCGCGCGCGGGCCTTCGCCAAGGACTGCCGCGACCTGGGCCTCACGATTCACGGCGACTTCATCCTGGGACTTCCAGGCGAGACGAGAGAATCTGTCCGCAACACCATCAACTTCGCCAAGTCGCTCGACGTGGAGACGATTCAGGTGTCGATCGCGCACGCCTATCCGGGCACGGAGTTTTACGAGTACGCCAAGGCCAACGGTTTCATCACCAACGAAAAGATGGAAGACGGCGGCGGGCACCAGATGGCGCACATCGAGTATCCCGGCCTGCCCACGGATTACGTGATGGAGATGGTGCATCGTTTCTACGACGAGTACTACTTCCGTCCAAAGGCCGCCTTCCGCGTGGTCTGGAAGGCGATGGTGAATCGCGATCTGCCTCGCCTGTATGTCGAAGCCAAGTCGTTCCTGAAGCTGCGCGCACAGCGCAACAAGATGGTGAAGATTGCGCGCAGCCAGCAGGCAACGCCTTCGGCTCCAGTCGGCGCCGGCGCGTAAGCAACTTTCGAGACGCAAAGTCGAGGGCGGCGCCGCTGCGCCCTGCCCTCGATTTATTTCGAGCTTCAACCTGTGGATTGGAGCGGTTCAGCAGTTCATGTAGCCGTTTCCGGCCCTAGTGCGTGGTGGATTCTTCTCGAGGAAGAATCCACTTGAAGTTCGAGGCTTCAGGACACAATAATTGCGGAACCGCTGAAATCGGCCACCGATGGTGCAGCACTCACTTTCGTCGCGCCAATACCTGATCCTGGGATTGGTTTCCCTCTGCGCCCCACTTGGCGACAGTTGCCTGGCTCGCGGCATGACCGCGATGCCCGCCATTTCGCTGGCCCATCCCGGCGCGCTCATCGCAGCGGCCTTCACGCCATGGGTCGCAGCGGGGATTGCGTTGCTAATCGGCTTTTTTGCCAGCTATCTGACGGCGCTGTCGTGGGCCGACCTGACGTTTGTTCTCCCGGCCACGGCACTCGGCAACGTCGTTGTCGCGCTCCTCTCGCGATTCTGGCTCCAGGAAACCATCTCACTCGAGCGCTGGGCAGGAATCGCGCTCATCACTCTGGGCGTGAGCTTCGTTGCGCAAGGGCCCGCCCTCACAGAGCGCCCGGCTCCCGAAGCCGAGGAGCCGCAATTGGAAGAGCCCGCGGCCACGGAGGCGCAGCCGCGATGATGCTCTCAGCCGCGACGCTAGCCGTAACGCCGAACCCGTGGATGGCCACGGCCATGATTGCGGCTGTTGTGCTCACTTCCACGGCGGGCGAAGTTCTGACAGCCGCTGCGATGAAATCAATCGGCGACCTGGACGTGATTCGCGCACGATCCGGTCTCAAAGGTGCAATTCGCGCCGTCATCACCTGCCCGCTGTTCTTTGCCGGAGTTTTCTTTCTCGCCGTCGCGTTTTTCTCACTGCTGCTAGCACTCAATCACCTGAACTTGAGCCTCGTGGCGCCGGCCTCGGCATCGCTGACGCTGGTCACGAATGCGATCGCAGGAAAGATTTTCCTCAAGGAGAATGTCGACAGTCGCCGCTGGGCGGCGGCGGGGCTGGTGTGCGTCGGCGTGTATTTCCTGGCGCACTGAAACACAGCTTCTAGCGGCTAGCTTCCAGCTACTAGCTCCGGAATCTGCAGGCGAAGAGCGCGGACGAGCGCGCTAGGCGCCAGTGGCAGTTTTCACGAATTGCATGAATCCGCGAGGTTTGAGATCGGCGACGAGGAATTTTCGCTGCTCGCCGACGGCGGCGCACACCGCCTCCGCTGCTAGATGTCCGCTGCGCGCGGCACTCTCCATGGTCGAGGGCCAGCCCGTCGCGGTCCAGTCGCCAGCAAGGACGCAGTTCGGCCACGGAGATGCGGCGCCGGGTCTCGCGGCATCGATTCCCGGCGGCACGGTAAATGTGGCGCGCACTTCCTTGACCAGCGCAGCTTTTTCGAGCTTCGCCGCGGCAACCGTTGGGAAAAACTCGGCGAGTTCGCGCACGGAAAGCTCGATTGCCTCTTCCCGGCTGAGCGCCGCAAACTCGTGCGACGCGCTCACGACCAGTTCCAAATAGGTTCCCTTCCCCTCGCGCCAAGGCTGCAACCGGCTCTTGTTATACATCCAGTGAATCTGGCGGTCGAGCAGGACGGCGTGATCGAGCCCGGTAATCTCGCGGTCAAACCACAGATGCACGCTGCAGATCGGCCCGTGTTCCTGCCGCGCGATTTGCCCTGCCAGTTTTTCGACGCCGTCGGCCGGAGGCATGAGCGGCAGCAGTTTCGCCGTGGCCTCAAACGGGAGCGCGAGCACGAGAAAGTCCGCGACCTCGTTGCCCCCACGCGTCGTCAGTGTCCATTGCGAAGTCTCCTCATCCCACGCCACAGCTTCGACGCTCGCGTTGAAGGCCACTTCGCCGCCGTGGTCGCGGAGAAACTGACCAACGCCGGAATACAAGTCGCTGAGCGGGACAGAGCTCATTCCCATGCTGCCTGCCTCGGCGGAGTTTAGAAACAGCTCTCGGATCACCTTGGCCGCGTAGGTGAGCGCGATCTCGTCCACGTCGGCGTTCAGCGCACTCGCAATCACAAGGCGCCAGAAGCGATTGATGGCGCCGGGAGTTTGCCCGTTGCGTGTGAGCCACTCGCCGAGAGTCTCGCTGGAGTCCGTTGGCACCGGCCGCATCAACGCGCGAAACGCGCGTGCCAGCGCCTTTTTGTCTACGCGCGTAAGAGCTTTGGCGGCGAGCAGACTGGGCAGGCCGTGCAGAGGGGCCGGCAGCCATCGGGACGATGCGAGGCGCGTCTGTTGGCCGCCGGGCTCGATCATGGTCATCGAGTGGGTCCAATGGATGCGGTCGGCGGCGCCGATGCGCCGGTAGAAGCCAATCAGATTCGTGCAACAGCCGAAGAGCACATGCTGGCAGTTGTCGATGTCTTCGTCTACGCCCGGATGATGGTACGAGCTAGCCCGGCCGCCAAGGTAGGAGCGGCGCTCGACAAGCTTAACGCGCAGGCCGGCCTCAGCGAGCGCGCAGGCGGCGCTCATGCCGGCGACGCCGCCGCCTACCACGATTGCCGTTTTTGCTGCGTCGGTCAGCATTTCCCTCACAATTCCGGCCGTTGTGTCTGGTCCATTCTTATCATCGCCGATGAGACGGCGGTTTACGGCACGAGTAAACTCGTGCCCTGATACAAAGCCTCCCGGCAGACGTGTTTTTCGGCAAGCTGCAAGGCGTGCCATGACACTTCGTGCCCGTCCTGGCTGAATTCCGGCGGCTGGGAAGCCGACGGTACAGCCGGTCAGCCACCCCAACGGCGAAGACCTGTCGTTGGGGGCCCGAGGCAGGAGAGCAGCGCTACTCGATTGCTGAATTTGCCGAAAGGTTCTATGCGCGAAATGGCGGGGTAAGAGGAATGGTGGGCAGTGAGGGACTCGAACCCCCGACTTCCTGCTTGTAAGTCGGTCGGAGATTTTCTCTCTCACTGCCTACCATTTGCTCTAATTATTACAAAATCAGCAACTTCCTGCTAGTCAAAGACGCGCGGGATTTCTATGGTTATCTATCACTATTACTCAGTAATATCAGAATAGCTTCCGCGGTTTTCACCGCGGTAGAGTGGAGTGCAAATGAGGAAAATCACATGGACCTAGACCACCCTATTTTGCGCGAAGAGATCAGGCTGCACGGAAAGCAGTGTTTTTGTGAAGTGGGCGAGCGCCTAGCTTGGGACTACTTACAGGCAGCGCGCGATGCCCTCAAGCGAAGCGAGATGACACGGCCTATATCACCGCCAATGGAACGTGTGCCCCCGGCGTTTGCACTCTTCTGGAGTCATAGTTCTAACTGCAAAAAGTGTAGTGACCAGAATCAGCGCTGAAACTGCCCCACAGAATGCCCTAGGACGCGTCGCCGGGGTCCGGGTGAGGGGTAACCCTGCCTGAATCGCCGTCATTGCTGGGAGCAGGCAGCGCAGCGCTGGGAGCTTCGTTGTCAGCGCTGGTGACATTGGCAACCGGCAACTGAAGGCTGGGATCGAAAAAGGCGAGCTTGGCTTTAACTACCGGACTGATGTGCGCCCACTCGCGTGCGATGCATTCGGGGTGTTGCAGCAAATAAGATTCCGCGAAGTATCCGGCACCGTCGCTGGGAATGAAATCACAACGGGCCATGACTGCGGCCACTCCGTCCACAGGCGACTGTGTATCTTCGGTGTCGGTCTCAGAGTAGGTAAAACCAAAGAACCGTCCGCCCGGACGTGCGCCGTCGATTAAGTCTTTCAGGAAAGTTGCAGCGTCAGTGTCGCCAGTGGCGGCGCGTATGAATTGCGCTTCAATGGCTACTTCGTTCCAGCTTGCACCGGGTTTCAAACCTACTGCGATTGCAGCCGCATTCGGCGCACGCTGACCCGATCTGCGAATTGCGCACTTACGAAAACTGCGATCTTCGCGGACTTTTCCGCCCGGATTCGGAGAGCTGCCCGGTTGGAACTGGACTGGTGATGGATTGCTTGCGGAGTATGCTGTAGACGGCGGATTTTTCTTGCGTTTTACTGTGTCGAGCACAACGTGCTGCACGGATTTCTTTTTTGTCTTCTTTGTTGATTTCTTCGGTGCTGTTTTTTTCGTTGCCATACTGGTTCCTTTCGTTAGTTAAGTAAGGACTTCACTCAGCGTCAGTGAAATCCCTCACGGCATGAACCTTTCCATTCTCGTGCGTGCTCTGGCGCGCTCAGCCCAAAGCAACACCTGCGCTCTCTCTTGCTCCATCGCGCGCCGCGCCCGACACTCCTGATTCTGAAGGCTGCGTAGTGTCGCACTGGGAAATTCGCCATCGATATAAATGCCACTGCGAACGGCGAGCTTCGCGCGGCTCAGCACCAATGCGCAAGCGCGCCAGTAGCGATGACATGGAGGTTCAGGGAAAGGCGCATTCCAGCGGAGATGCCGCGCCCGTGGTCGCAGGTTTCCGCGCCGGTCGATCAATTGTGCGAACTGGAGCAATGCGGCGGTTTGTCTATCTTCAATCTTCATAGTTCACCTCGAAAAGTGTTGTGCGGGCCGATGGCCTTGAAACACCGGCCCGCACGCGAGCAGCGCAACGTGAGAAGGGCAGGCACGTCGCGCTGCATGTCGAATCTTGCGCGGCGAGTGGATGAGACAAACACCCGCCGCGCTTTGTGACCGGGAGCAGGAGTATCCCCCGGTGTTCGCCCTCCGAGTGCCTGCCACACCCGGCGCGAATTCAAGATTGTTATTGTGGAGCAAACACGCCTCCCACGCGATCTACACCCGACGAATTCTGAAGTTGGTTGATAAAATCACTTTCCGCAAATTCCAACTGCTGTACGCGCTCCCTGATCCCGATGGCCTCGATCCGAAGCAGTTCGATATTTCCCAGCGTCTGCTTCGCCTTTTTCAACTCCTCCAGCCGCTCGTTGAGGGTGCGCACGCCGTCAAACCACTGCACGGCTTCTGGCTCATTCGGCAAAAAGTCGCAGACTGCCGGACGGCCAGCAGCATGGTAGCCTTGCGCCGCGATCACCGACATCATATTTCTGTGGATGGCATCGAGTTCGGGTTGCGCGTTGAAAATCTTCTTGGCCAGCTTCTCAAACTCGCGCCGTTTGATTTTGAGTTCGCCACGCACGGCGACAAGGTTGGCAACGAGCTTGGTGCGGCGCTCCTTGCGCTCGGTGGCTTCGATCTCGGCAAGCTGCGCACGCAGTTCGTCGGCGCTAGGTTTTTTCTTTTTCGTGGTCATGGTCTAGCTCCCTTCTTGGTTGTGTTGCGTTCATCGACTGGCTCGGCCTTCATCCACCAGCCGTCGATAGGTTGGCGCTGTGGCAGCACCGGTGGAGCAATGGGTACGCCGCTGTCGCCGTAGCGGACAAGACTCCAATAGACGGCATGCAGCCGGTTCAGAACGGCGGGCGTCATCCTTTGGCCTCATCTTCCTGACCTTTGCCCAACGCCTCATCGTGGGCCAGAGCGTCGCTGGGTGAAGATGGAGCCTGTCGTGGAATCGAGGTGCGCGATTCCGTGCGCGTCGGAGTGCTGGTCACGTTCTCGAATGGATCGGTGTTATCGCGCGCCGGGGTTGGGTCGTCGAAATCCGGCGCACCGTTGATAAGCACGTCGCTGGGCGAGCCGCTGAATTTTCTGTTGTCCCATTTTTGTTCTGCCATGATGATTCTCCTTGTAAGTTAGAAGTTGAGGTTTACGGCGTAGGAATTTTGCTTTCCGTGCCATGTAGAGTGCAACTCAAACTGGTGAAAATCAGACCGCCCACAGGTTTGTGTCTGCCAGTGCAAATGCATTCGCGGCGAACTAGAGGAAGAGTTTCCCGTGAGCGCTCCAACAATTCAGCTTTGCGCCTCCTGCCAACGCCGCAAATCCCGCTGTTACTTTTCATGCGATCCTTCCCCTTGGCTGTTTGGTTTCCGCGAAATCCACCGCAATTTCGCGCTCGAAAAAGAAAAATCATTGAAAGCGCGTGGCTTGCCCACCTGCGACTTCCTGCTTATGAAGCAGCATGGCTGAAAAAGGCACACGGGCCTGCGGGTTGAAGAGGTCCGCTGGCCCGTGTGGGCGAAGTGGCGAACCACTTTGCACGTGGCGCGTGGAGAGCGGGGACAAGACCACCCTCCACGTGTTGCGGCGCTGTAGAGGACGCCGCGCATCGGGGCAGACGGAGTGGAATGCCCCGAACTTGATACCGGGAGGGGGTATAACACGCGACAAGTACCCGATCTCTGTAAAACTGTCGTTTCTGTCGCGTGTCGTGTGTTGGGAACACGCGACAGTAACGACAGAAAAGACAACAACGACAGTAATGTCCATTTATCAGTGATCGAGGAATTGTCGTGTGTTCTCACCGCTTTTCCTCCACTTTTTGTCCCGGTAGCGACCACTTCACAACCTTCCCCGGTCCCGGTTTATCGCGATGCACACCGATCCGGTTGGCTGCGCGCTGCAACATGCGCAGCTCGTGATCGCCCGCTGCCAGCAGATACTCCAGTGTCCGGGGACCAGCGGCTAGTTGCTTCTTTAGGAACTCTCTTGCGCGTGTCACGCCTGTTTGCGCTTGGGTAGTTTTCTCAGGTGCCGTCAGATCACCCAGTGTGCACTTCGATTCACCCTTCCAGACCAGCTTGGCATTGTCGGCGTGCTTTTCCTTCACGTCTTCAATGGCGAAACGCAGCCCCGGCGCAGGCTTACCGATTTTGTTTTGTACGGTGAGCATGTGGCGATTATTCGGCTCGTCAGCACAGGTGCCGATTATGAACTCGATACGCACGCACGCGGAAAAGTCAATCGACCCTATGCCTCTGTGAATGGCCCTGCCTCCGCTGGCTTTGGAAAGGTGCCTGATGATGACAACTCCGATGTTGTACTTTTTTGCCAGCCGCACAACGTTGTCCATGAGCGGTCGCGTTTCACTGGCTTTGTGAAAATCGGCGCTGGAGCCAAAGTACGATTGCAAAGGATCGAAGACCACAAGATCGATTTTGTTTTTCTCAATGGCGCGCTCGACGAGTGTGAGATCGGCGAACGAAATGCCTGTGCTATTGCCATCGGCGTTTTCCGCTCCTTCAACTACGGCGAAGTGCCGAAAGTCTCCACCAGCCAAACGAAATCGCGCATGAAGCACATGCTCAGGGTCGTTTTCATTTGTCACATACAGCGTGCGAAGAACCGGGCACTTCTCGCCGGTGACAGGGACTCTTCCACATGAGAAATCCGCTGCCGCCTTCACAGTTACGAACGATTTTCCTTCGCCGGGATTGCCTGAGAGCAGAGTGATCTCTCCGCGCGCGATCCGTCCTCTCCAGATGTAGTCCACGGGCTTTTCCGTGACTTCTGTCAGCCAGCGCATAATCAACCTCCCTTCTCCTTGGGTTTTGCTCGCTTCAAACAACGGCGCTGCACTGCAAAGCGAGTCGAACAGTTCCTTGCCGTGTGGTTGTGCCAGCACATCATCAAGGCCGGTCTTACCGTCAGCAGTGAGGCGTGGCAACGATATGATGTGCACCAGCCCGCCGCGCGCCGTGAGTAGGGCTGCGAGCTTCTCCTGCGCGCGCTGCACGTTCTTGTTTCCGCTGGCGTCGGCGTCGAAGGCCAGATAGACTGTGCGGTTCTTCCATTTGATCTTTTGCAGCAAAGGCACAAGCTCAGAGCATTTGCTGGCAGATGCGAATCCGTTGAATACGCCGCCCAGCGAGATCACGATGATTCCGTGTTTGGCACCGGCTAGTGCACGCGGCTCGCCTTCGCTGAGGATGAGCGGAATTTTCACGTTGCCAAAAATCTCCGGCCACGGCAGGATCGATACACAATAAGGAACAGACTCGGTGTTGCTTGATTGCAGGAACTTCACCTTTTCCCCTTTGATCGTGCGCTCAAAGCGGAGACGAAGCCTGCTGCCCGGTTGTAGCCTGCCGGTCAGCGGATCGTAGTTCCTGAAGTCGAGTCCTTCGCGCGTTTCATCAGTGCGTAAAATGACTCCACACGCTTTCGCGAGAGAGAGATCGCTTCCACGCTGGGAGAGATATTCTTCAGCCCACTCCTGCGTGGTTTGTTCATGCTGCGGCGTTGGTTTGGATTTTGCGGGAACGAGTCGCGGTTCACGCTTCTGTTTTTTCAGCGCAGCCGGTGCCTTGAACTTGAGTTTTTCGACCATGTCCGCTCCGTCAACCAAAATCTTTGTGCTCTAAAAGGCCGCTGTTGTTCGTGTGTTTTACGCGCCCATCCGCTGAACAAGCAGGCGTTCGCAGGTAGGCAGGTTGCACACTTTAAACGATCCCCCTGCGCGGACCGCGCCAACCGCGGCGAAAAATGCGGAAATCGTGGTCACCGGCGCGCCTTCCGTGCGGGCACGGTCCCAGCATCGATCAACCTGTCGAGCACATCCTGAGGGATGCAGACACTACGCCCGATGTGGACGTGCTCAATCTGTCTCCGCCAAATCCACTGGCGCAACGTCGCGACCTTCACCGCGCCGCCCAGATATTCAGCCGCCTTAGGGATGCGAAACAGGCGGCGCTGAGTTCGAGTGTTTTGTTGGACTGCCATCGGAGTCCTCCTGTGTTTATTACCTCTCAGGCTCTCTCGCGTGTGTGACTTTTCTTTGTTAAACTATTTTTAGCTGTTTAGTGCTAACATCAATGTATGGCGAGTCACGGCCCACTTCCCGTCTACTTCCTCGATGAAACAGCGCTGGTGCGAATGCGCGACTTCCTGAACGATGGCAAATGCGGGCGGGAGACTATTGATGAAGGAGACCGGACCGAACTCCGCACACTGATTGACGATTGGCTGGGGGCCGGAAAGAACTGGCGGCGATTCATCGCTCGCAGGCTGAAGGCGCATAGGTCTGTGGGCTTCACAAGTGGGACGTTCAATATCCCATCGCACACGGCGCGTCCTGTTCCTGTTCACTACCCCGCACCGAAGGCAACGTATGCGGAAGGTGTATTCCTTCAATTCATCCTTCATCCTGAACGCGAACAACTGGACGGCCCATGCCGCCGCGTGAATTGCGGGCGCTACTTTCTGCGCGAGACCGCACATCCGAAGGTGTACTGCTCACGAGCTTGCGCCACTAAGGACTCTGCGGTTTTCGCAATGCGCGAGAAACGAGAGGATGAATTCCGTGAACTGAAAAAGAGAGTGTTGAGCGCCATTGCAAGGTACACGGACAATCGGCGGCAAGGCGACTGGCGCATCTATGTTGAAACCGAAACGGGCGTCACAGTGCGCACCCTGAACGGCTGGGTCAAAAGGAGATTCATCAAAGCTCCGCCCACCGCCCGGAGACGCGTAAACCAACCACCAAGAAAACCGACGAGAAGGAGATGAACCGATGGGACTCTATCGACAATCAGGGAGCAAAATCTTCGCGATAGATTTTGTCTTTCATGGCAGGCGCATCCGCCGAACTACGGGGCTAACCCGCAAGCAGGATGCGCGTGAATTCTTCGACAACTTCAAAGAGGACCTCAAGAAAAAGGCAGCGGGCATTCAAAAAAAGAAACAGCCTGATTTCTTCAAAGATGCCGCGGCAAAGTGGCAGGAACACAAACTCGCAAAGGGCAAATGGAAAAGCGCCAAGACGCGAGACATTGCCCGTGTTGCTCTGAATCACATCTTGCCCCGCCTAGGCGACCTGCTCCTAATTGAGGTTGAGTCTAATCACATTACTGGGTATCAGGAGTTTCGCAAACAGCAAGGTGCAAGTGACCGAACCATCGATATTGAAGTCTCTGTGGTTCGGCAAGTCTTGCAGAAATACGGTCGCTGGGAAGCGTTGAAAGAGGATGTGGATTCAAAGTTGGATGAAGAGAAGGAAGTAGGCCGAGTGCTCACTGCCGAACAGCAGCGCATCCTACTCACTGAATGCTCTCGGTCCGCATCGCGCGGCCTGTTGCCTTTCGTTGTGCTCGCAATTGAGTGCGGCGCTCGTTATGGTGTCATCCGCAAACTGCAATGGGGCGGGGTGGATTTTGTGAACCGCACCGTCCGATTCGGCAAAGACAAAACGAAATCAGGCACAGGTCGAACCATTCCACTGAATCAACGGGCCGTGTCAGCTTTGACCTTTTGGGCGGAGCAGTTCCCCGACCGCGAGGCGGAGCACTATGTCTTTCCATCGGAGAAGTACGGCCTCCACGGGACCAAAGGCGAATTTGGCGGTCGTGTGGAGGTCTTCGAATGCGACCCGAAAAAGCCGGTTGGTTCCATTTCCTCCGCGTGGGAAACCGCTCGCGCAGCGACGCGGCATCATTGCCCGGAGTGCGATGGAATACTGATTGATTGTGCGAAACCGGCAAGCGGGTACGTCTGCGACTCTTGCCGTTTCGAGACCGCGGAACTTCCCGAAGGGGTAAGTCGCTTCCGGTTCCACGATCTCCGCCACAGTTGTGTTACGCGTCTAGTCCAAGGCGGAACACCCGTCGTCAAGATCGCCAAGCTCGTGGGTTGGAGCAATTCGACAGCGATAAAGATGGCGCTGCGCTACTCCCATCCTTCAACCGAAGACTTGCGGGCCGATGTGGAAGCAGCGAGCCTGCCAGAACCCCCGGAGTCCAATCCAGTTCCGCGGTTTTCACCGCGGTCGGATGATCCGGGCAACGTCAACGTAAACTAAATTATTGATTTCAAATGGTGGGCAGTGAGGGACTCGAACCCCCGACTTCCTGCTTGTAAGGCAGGCGCTCTAACCAACTGAGCTAACCGCCCACGCGGCCGCGAATCGATGCGTCCTACCGACATGATACCAGCGCGTTCATGATGCGGAAGACGCGGTACAGCCAATTGATAAACTCACCTGGTGGGCGCACTCATCGTCAACGCCGATGATTTTGGGCTGACCAAAGGCGTCAATCGCGCCATCGTCGAATTGCACGGCGTTGGCCTTGTCACCAGCACTTCGCTGATGGCCCGCGCCGGCGCGACGGAAGAGGCCATCGATTTTGCCGTCCGGACGCCGACCCTCGGCGTGGGCTGCCATATTGTGCTAGTCGACGGTGAGCCTGTGCTGCCGCCGGATCGGATTCCCTCGCTCGTCGATCCGAAGACCGGCAGTTTTCCGAATTCGCTGGCCACATTTCTGAAGCGCTTGTTTAGGGGCCGCATCTGCGCGGCCGAAATGGAAGCCGAAATTTCCGCGCAGATTGCTCTCTTGCAACAGCGCGGCGTTCGCCTGACGCACGTGGATACGCATAAGCACACGCACGTTTTCAGCGCGGTTCTGCGGCCGCTGCTGCGAGCAGCACGCTCGGCCGGAATTCGCGCTCTCCGCAATCCCTTCGAGCCGCACTGGTCCACCCGGGCTACGCGTCGCGCGCATTGGATGCGGCTGGCGCAAGTGGGAGCGTTGCGCTGGCTGGAGCCCGCATCGCGGCGAATCATCGAGGAAGAAGGTTTTGTGACCACCAGCGGCACAGTCGCCGTGGCGGGCACAGGGATTCTCGACGCCGATACCCTGCGTTCCCTGCTCCGGAGCCTGCCCGCCGGCACATGGGAGCTGGTAACGCATCCCGGCTACAACGACGCCGACCTTGACCGCGTTCGCACGACGCTGCGAGCCACGCGCGACGTGGAGCGTGCGGCGCTCGCTGCTCTCAAAGAATTCCCAGCCATTGAACTCAAATCGTTCGCCGACCTCCAGCCGCACTCGCCTTGACCAGTGAACCGCGCGCCTTTACGGTGGACTCGCCGGCGCGCTCACTGACTCTGTGCATCGTTTGTGTACTCCCGCGCGTCCAAAGCGTAGCGGCAAAGCGAATTCAAAGGTCAGAAGGGCTCATGCGCATCGGAATTACCTGTTATCCGACATACGGCGGCTCGGGCGTTGTGGCCACCGAGCTGGGCATTGAACTCGCCGTCCTGGGGCACGAAGTTCATTTCATCTCCTATTCGCAACCCTTCCGGCTGAACGGCCGCGACAACGGTATTTTTTACCACGAGGTTCCCGTCTCCAACTATCCGCTGTTTGAATTCCCTCCGTACGATCTGGCGCTGGCGTCGCGCATGGCGGAAGTGGCGGAGTTTAACTCGCTCGACCTGCTCCACGTTCACTACGCGATTCCTCACTCGGTTTCCGCGCTGCTGGCCCGCCAGATGCTGGCGGCGCGCGGCCGGCGGCTGCCCTTTGTTACGACTCTCCATGGCACCGACATTACACTGGTTGGCCTGGATCGGAGCTATCTGCCGATTACGCGCTACGCGATCCAGGAGAGCGACGGCGTGACCAGCATTTCAAATTACCTGCGCGAAAGGACAATCGCCGACTTCGACGTTACGCGGCCCATCGAGACCATTACCAACTTCGTGAACTGCGACGTCTACACACCGATCAAAGACGAGGCGACGCGCGCACGCTGCCGCGCACATTACGCGGCGCCAGACGAGTCGCTGCTGGTGCACCTTTCGAACTTCAGGCCGGTGAAACGGGTTACCGACGTGGTGAAGATTTTCGCGCTCGTCGCGCGCGAGCGCCCCGCGCAACTTATTCTGATCGGTGACGGGCCAGACCGCTCCGCCGCCGAGTGGCTCGCGCACGACCTCGGCATTCACGCCCGTATTCATTTTCTCGGCAAGCAGGAGCGTGTGAGCGAGCTGCTTGCCCTCGCCGATCTTCTGCTGATGCCGAGCGAGCTGGAATCCTTTGGCCTGGCAGCGCTTGAGGCCATGGCCTGCAAGGTTCCCTCGATTGCCACGCGGGTTGGCGGGGTTCCAGAGCTGATTGACGAAGGAGTCACTGGGTTGCTCTTCCCTGTTGGCGATGTCGAGGGCATGGCCCATGGCGCGCTGAGCCTGCTGAACGATCCGGCGCGACTCGACGCGATGCGCGAGGCAGCCCGCAAAGAAGCGCAGAAACGCTTCTGCGCCACGCTGGTTGTGCCCCAGTACGTCCGCTATTACGAGAAGATCCTGGGGCAGTAGGGCTGCGCGTCAACCGTGAGCAGGCGCGATTTCGGGGCGTGATTTCGGGCACGGTTCCGGCGAGAAAGAATCGAATTTCACAAGAAATTTCTTGCGTAACATGCCTCCGGTGGTCTTATCCTGCTCTCACTGGAGGTCATCCATGAGAATTGGGAAAGCACTGACCTTTGGCGTGATTTGCGGACCGGCGCTGCTCTGGGCTCAGGCTGCGGGCGGCGCTTTCGACGGCACCTGGACTACGAACATGTCCTGTGACGCGAGCACCCACATGCCTGCCTACACCTGGACTTTCGTGAGCACGATAACCAACAGCAACTTCCACGGCCAGCACGGAGAAGAGGGGGGGCCGGGCTACATGGTGATGGACGGGGCGATCGGATCCGACGGCTCGGCAAAGCTACACGCCAAGGGGACGGTGCAGGCGGGGAAAGCAGGACTCGTGACTCAACTGAAAGGCAACAAGTACGACTACTACGTTGACGCCAGGTTCACGGGCACAACGGGCACTGGCAAGCGCGAGGAAGGCGCGGGGATTCTGGGCCGGCCGTGCAGTTTTGAGTTCACCAAGCAGACGGATACAAACGCGCCGCCCACCGCCCCGGCAACGCCGCCGCCACCTGCGCAATAAGGATTCGAGTCGACCGGTGCCACCCGCACTTCTGGTGAAGGAGGACCAAGCTGTGACCGCGCGCCAACGCAGGATTCACACCGAGCTTGCCGAGGCCGCGGTCCGTATCTTTGCCGCCAACGATCGCCTGAACCAGATTCTTATCGAGAGCATTGATTCTGCTGCCTGGAAGGCCCAACCGCCGGGGAGAGTCCGCACGATTGCTGCCATCTTCACGCACATGCACAATGTGCGCATGAAGTGGATCATGCTCACGGCGCCGCACCTGGGAGTTGTGCCAAAACTCAACCGCGCACGGTGCACGCCGAGCCAGACTCGGAAGGCGTTGGCGCGGAGCGCCGCGCTCTGCACGGCAATGCTTGCCGAAGCGCTCAATACTCGCACAGGGGGCGACGGCCGCATGACGGAGTTTCGCAGGGATGGTTGGGCTCGTCCATGGCCGGCTGGGCCGGAGATGCTGTGCTACATGATTTCTCACGAAGCTCACCATCGCGGGCAAGTGTGCATGCTGGCGCATCAGCTCGGATTCCCGCTGCCGGGCAAAGTGACGTCGACTTTGTGGAGCTGGGAGAGGCTATGGAAAGAGGGCGGAACGCCCGGCGGACGCACGGCAAGCAGCAGCGTTAGCGGCTAATTTAATAGCCCAAACCGAGCCACTACCGGGCGTTCTTTATCCTGTTCCCAGCCCCTACAGCGTCCGCTTGAAGAGCGGGGTGGCAATGAGCAGCGTGGTGATGCCGAAGATGGTGAGGAACGCGAGGTCGCCCCAGATGGCGATCCAGCCGCCGTCTTTGAGAAGAACGGCCTTGAAGCCGTGAATCGCATACGTGAAGGGATCGACAACGCTCATGGCCTGCATCCACCTGGGAAACGACACCGTGGGATACATGGCGCCTGAGGGATATAACAGGAGCACATTCAGCACGCCGAACATGGCGCGCGGCACCAGCGGATCGTCGACACGCACCATGAGCAGAAACATCATGCCGTTGAAGGCAATGGAACCGGCGATGATGAGGCTCAACATCTGCAGCATAATCATGGGATGAAAGACAATGCCCAGGCCCGCGATGAGCGAGCCGATGACCCCGATTGATATTCCGCTGAGCGTGGCCTTGATGGCGCCGGCTATGTTGAGGCCGAAAACGAGTTCCAGCTTGGTGATGGGCGTGACCAGGTAGCCCTCGTGGACGCCGCGCGCCTTGTCGTCGATGTAGAGCATGCCGCCGCCGATCATGACCGAGATATACATTGCCAGCGCCACTGTCATGGGCAGGAGATACTTCAGATAATTGACGTAAGGGTAGAGCTCCACGATCTCGAGGGCGATCGACTTCGAGAGCCGGTCCTGAATTTGCGGCGCATTCATCGCGTCGAGCAGCGATTGCATCTCCGCTTCAAGACTGGCCGAGGTGAACAGGTCGGAGTTGTCGACGACGAAGCCGAGCTGGGGGGCGTCCTGCGCGTAGACGCGGCGTGAGTACTGCTCGGGGATAATGACCGCGGCGTCGATTTTGCCGGTGCGCACGTCCTCGCGCGCCTGCACCTCGTTGGGATAATCGACGGTGGTGAAGGTCTTGATGTTGGCGGCGACGGCATCGAATGCCTCGCGCACCTTCACCGCTTGCGGTCCATGGTCATGGTCGACCACAGCCACGTGCGTGCCGACAATCTTGCCGCCGAACGCGTTGCCGATAATGATGAGCTGCAGGATGGGCAACATCAGCGACATGATCATCAACGTGGGCGAGCGGAAAAACTTGCGCATCTCGCGCTCGATGATGGCAAACATTCTGTTCATGGCTGCGCTCCCGGGCGCGGCGGCATGGCGAAGACCGGCTTCACCTGTTCATCGCGCAATTGCCGTCCCGTGTAGTGGATGAATACGTCGTCGAGCGTGGTGTTCTGCACGCTCAGCGAAGTGAGCGTCTCGCCCAGGCTCGCCGCCATCTCCACAATCTGCATGGTGGTCTTCGATCCCGACGTAGTCAGCACGCGGTAGAAGCCGGCGGTTTCCGGTTGCACGCTGGTTACGCCTTCAAGTTTCTTCAACCGCTCCTCCCACTCTTCGGTCTCGCGGTCGAAGTGCACCTCGACCACATTGGCCCCGGCCACGCTGTTTTTGAGCTCGACCGGCGTGCCGAGCGCCACGAGGGTGCCGTGATCCACGATGGCGATGCGATTGCACAGCTTGTCGGCTTCTTCCATGTAGTGCGTGGTGAGCAGCATGGTGAGGTTGCGCGTGGTCTTGAGCTTGTTCAGCATTTCCCACACCGCGATGCGCGACACCGGGTCGAGGCCGGTGGTCGGCTCGTCGAGAAAAAAGATTTTCGGGTTGTGCACCAGGCCGCGCGCGATCTCGAGCCGCCGCCGCATGCCGCCTGAAAGCGTCTTCGTTTGCGCGTTACGCCACTTGGTGAGGTCTACGGCTTCGAGCACTTCGTTAATGTTTTTCTCACGCTCGGCGCGCGGCACGCCGTAGAGCTTGGCGTAGATCACCAGATTCTCCTGGAGCGTCAAATCCTGGTCGCTGGTGAGGGCCTGGGGAATGACGCCGATGACGCGGCGCACTTCGTCAGGATCTCGAACGACATCGTACCCGGCGACGATAGCCTTGCCTGACGTGACCGGGATCAGCGTGGTCATCATGCGAATGAGCGTGCTCTTGCCGGCGCCGTTGGGGCCGAGCAGGCCGAAGATCTCGCCCTCGGTGACGCTGAAGTTGACGGACTTGACCGCTTCAAAATCGCCATAGCGCTTGCAGATGTTCTCGACAGCGATGGCAACCGGCCTGGCGGCGCCGTTGACGTTTGCCGGATTGTGATTGATGGCCGTACTCACTGCTTCACCAGCTTTGCCTTGGGGATGTAGACATAGGCCGTCATGCCGGGAACAAATTTTTCACCAGGATTGGGAATGAGGAGCTTGAGTTGAATGGCCTTGATGTCGCGCTTCATGCTGTTCACGTCGCGTTGTGTAGCGAAATCGCCTTCCGCCGCTTTGGCGATGACTTTGCCGTAGAGGGTGTCGCCGCTGGGCATGACCACGCGCAGCGAATCGCCCAGTTGCACACTGTCAGCCTGCGTCTCCGGCAAGGGCGCGTAGACCCAGGTTTGCGAAAGGTCCATGATGGTGACGATGGGCGCGCCGACGGTGACCACTTCGCCTTGCCGCGCGGCCCACACATCGACCTTTCCGTCAATGGGCGCGAGGACCTGCGCGTAGCTCTCCTCGACACTCGCTTCCTGGGCCAGTGCGCGCGCATTTGCCTCTTCCGCGCGCGTTTCTTCCACAGTATGCTCCGACACTGCGGTCAGCAGCTCATGGGCGCGTGCCTGGCGCAGGTTGGCTTGCGCTGCGGAAAGATTGTCGCGCGCCGCGTTCACTGCGGCCTGCGCAGCTTGGAGGCTGGTCACGGCTTCGTCCCGCGACTGAGTGCTCATGATTCCCTGCTTCTCCAACGCCACGGTCCGGCTGGTATCGGCCTGCTGATGCTCGAAGTTTGCCTGCGCCTGCGCCAGCGCCGCCTGCGCCGCCCTTACCTCGGCCTCCGCGCTCACCGTCGCGCTGGAAGTTTCACCGCGGTTCTGCTCTTCCGTTTCCACAGTGCCGTTCAGCTTCGACTTCTCACTTGCAGCCGTTGCCTGAGCCGCTTTGAGCGCAGCGGCGAGATCATCGCTCTCGATGGTGGCGATAAGCTGGCCGGACTTTACCGGGTCGCCCTCCTGAACCGTCAAATTCTGGATGCGGCCGGGTATTTTCGAGCTCACAATCACTTCGTTGGCGTCGACCGTGCCGACCAGTTGCAGATCGCCGCTGCGCTGCGTGGTAAGCAAGTACCAGATCAGCGATCCCACGGTCAGCAGTCCCAAGATCAGAAAAACTCGATTTCGCGCGTTCACTCGCTTATCACCTCAAACTTTTGAAATCGGCGAACTCCGGCATGGGCGAGTCCTCGAGAACCCGCGCCGCGAGCTTCGCACCGTGCTCCCGGTCCTGAAAGATCGCCTTGCCCAGAAAATCAACCAGCGCCACTCTGCGTGCCTGCAAGGCATCGCGATCGAAGGGCTCGAAAGGCAGAATGTGACGCCAGATGGGCGCGCTGAGGAAATAAAAAACGTTTCCGCCGAGCGCCGCGAGCACCATCTGCAGCCAATCGGCTTCGATGAGTTCGCCCGAAGCGATGCCTTCGCGGACCATGGACTGAAACATCGCATGCAGCGGCGCGAAGATTCGCTTGACCAGGATCAGCAGCTCGCCTTCTTCGCCCTTGTGCAAACGCATCATCTCGTGCTGCATCAAGGTTTGGAATTCGCGCTGCGTCAAAATGCGGTCAAAATGATCGAGGGCGGCGCGAAGCATCCGCTCGCCGGGGCTGGCCTCGCGGAGGAAAACCGCCATGGAGCGGTCGCGCACCCGCGCCGAGACCATCTCCAGCGCCGCGGAGTACAGCTTTTCCTTGCTCTCGAAGTAGTAATAGAGCAGCGCCTTGTTGACGCCGGCGGTTTGGGCGATGTGCTCGGTCCGCGCGCCGGCGAGGCCGTTGGCGGCAAACTCGCTGAGGGCGGCGTCGAGAATGCGGCTGCGGGTCTCGGCGGAGCGCTCGGCCTGGGGCTCGGAATGGGTGTTGAGGGCCATGGTTCGCGAGTTAACTAACTGGTTAGTAAATTACACCAGACGCGGTCCCAAAGGCAAGCTCCCCCTAGAAACCGCCTCGACTTTTTCCCTTATCATTCAGATTTTTGGAGCTTTACGGACTAGGACTGGTGCCCTTGCCGCGCCACGACCTGCCGGATCGGCTCATTATCGGCATAGACCCGCCACTCTGCTACCTTGCCGTGTTCCACCTGCGCACGGAATGCAGCAGGCGTTTGCCAGCGATTTTCCGCGGCCGCTCCGGCGCCGCCAGCATAGGTCCCCTGCGCCGTGCCCAGCAGCACCACGATCGGCCCATCACAGAAGGTCTCTTCCACGGCGATCGTGTAGTCCGGAACCATTGCAAAATAGCTCTTCCAGCCTGCCCGCATCCGATCGCGGCCCTCGACAACATTTCCCAGAGAATCGACAAACCTGTGCTCCTCAGTCATCAGTTCGGCCAGAGCATCCACATCCTGCCGGTTGATGGCCCGCACGAACGCTCGGGCTACCCCTTCAACTGATTCGCTCATACGACCTCGCTTTCAAGCGCGCCCCCAACTCGCCGCTTCTTACTCTCTATCTTGTCTTAATCGAATACGACCGTCTTGTTCCCATAGCACAAAATGCGGCGGTCGAGGTGCCAGCGGACGGCGCGCGAAAGGACCATGCGCTCGAGGTCGCGGCCGCGGGCGACGAGATCCTCGACCTGGTCGCGGTGCGAGATCCGCGCTACATCCTGCTCGATGATGGGGCCATCGTCGAGCACCTCGGTGACATAGTGGCTGGTGGCGCCGATGAGCTTGACGCCGCGTGCGTGCGCTGCGTGATAGGGACGCGCGCCGGTAAACGCCGGCAGAAACGAGTGGTGAACATTAATGATCGCTGCGCGATAGTGAGCGACGAATTGCGGCGAAAGAATCTGCATGTAGCGCGCGAGAACGACGAGATCGATCTGGTGCTGCGAGAGCAGAGCGAGCTGGTGGGCCTCGGCATCAGCGCGCGTTTCGGCGGTCACGGGCACAAACTCAAACGGCACACCATAGAACGCGGCCAGCTTTTCGACTTCGCGATGATTCGAAACGATCAGCGGAATTTCGCAAACCAGCTCGCCGGCGCGCCAACGGTGCAGCAGGTCGGCCATGCAGTGCAGATATTGCGAGCAGAAGAGCGCTACGCGCGGGGGGCGTTCGCTCGAGGTCAGCTTCCAGTTCATTTCGAGCTCGGCCGCGATGGGCGTGAATTCCTGACGGAACGCCTCGAGGTCGAATGGCTTCGGGTTGTCAGGCGCCGTCTGCCTGACACTCCCCTCGTCCAAAGGGCTGCCGTCTGCAAGACCCCACTCCACGCGCATGAAAAAGAGGCCGAGGTCATGGTCGATGTGCTGGTCAGCGTGGAGGATGTTGGCGCCACGCTCATAGAGGAGACCGGAGACGCGCGCGACAAGGCCCTTGCGATCGGGGCAATCGATCAAAAGAACAGCCGAAGCTTTCATGGTGAGAACAGATTACGACATCGCCGCCGGCGAGAAAACAGCGGGAGCATGCGCGAGCCTCGCTCCCGCTCGCAAGGCTCCTCAGTCGTAGTATTCAAGGCCGAGGTGCGTGATGAGGTCCGCGCCCATGATGTGGCGCAACGTGTTTTTGAGCTTCATCGACTGGATGAAGAGATCGTGCTCCGGGTACAGGCCTTTGGCGGTTTGCGGTGACTTCAAGTAAAAGCTGAGCCACTCCTGAATGCCGATCGAACGAAGCTCGGGCGTACGCTTGGCCAGGTCGAGGAAGAGCACGAGGTCGAGCGCGATGGGCGCGGCCAGAATCGAGTCGCGGCAGAGAAAGTTGACCTTGAGCTGCATGGGATAGCCGAGCCAGCCGAAGATGTCGATGTTGTCCCACGCTTCTTTTTCATCGCCGCGCGGCGGATAGTAGTTGATGCGGATCTTGTGGTAGATGTCGCTGTAAAGATCGGGATAAAGGTCGGGCTGAAAGATGTATTCGAGCGAACCGAGCTTCGATTCTTCCTTGGTTTTGAAGGAGTGCGGCTCGTCGAGGACTTCGCCGTCGCGATTGCCGAGAATGTTGGTGGAGAACCAGCCCTTGACGCCGATCATGCGCGCTTTGAAGGCCGGGGCGAGCACGGTCTTCATGAAGGTCTGGCCGGTTTTGAAGTCCTTGCCGCAGATGGGCGCGGCGTTCTGCTTGGAAAGCTCGATCATCGCGGGAAAGTCCACGGTGAGGTTCGGTGCGCCATTGGCGAAGGGCACGCCCTCTTTGAGCGCCGCGTAGGCGTAGATCTGCGAAGGCGCGATGCCAGGATCATTTTTCTCGAGTCCCTTTTCGAAGGCTTCGATGGATTGATGCACGGCGGTCGGCTTGAGGAAAATTTCCGTCGAACCGGCCCAGATCATGACGACACGGTTGACGGTTTTCCTGAAGGCGCGAATGTCGGCCCGCAACTGCTCGGCCAGATCGCGCTTGGTCTTGCCCTTTTTGACGTGCGTGCCGTCGAGGCGCTTGACGTAGTAGCGATCGAAAACCGCGGGCATGGGCTTGATCTTGGAGAGATAGGGCTTGAGCTTTTTGAGAGTTTCGGGCTGCAGAACCGCTGCGTGCGCGGCCGCCTCGTAGACGTTGTCCTCGAAGATGTCCCAACCGGTGAAGACAATGTCTTTCAAATCGGCCAGCGGAACGAAATCCTTGATGAGCGGCGAGTGGTTATCGGTGCGCTTGCCCAGGCGGATGGTTCCCATCTGCGTGAGCGAACCGATCGGCTTGGCCAGTCCGCGTCGAACCGCTTCAACGCCGGCGATCATTGTGGTGGCCACGGCGCCGAGTCCAACGACCATCACGCCCAACTTGCCCTTGGCGGGCTCAACCATCATTGCAGCGGTCTTACGTCCCATCGACGATGGGGCTACATTTTTCGGGCCGCCTTTTTTCTTCGTTGCCATTGCTTCTCCTAACCTTCCTTTACGGATGATTTCGAAATCTTCCCCAGGCTCGCGCCTGGGACTACCTTCTTTCGCCCGGTACGCAGGCTTTGAAAAACGTCGCAATGAGTGACGCAAGCCGGGCGCGCTCCTGTTCTGCTCATGCGGCATCCGGTTGCCTAACGCGGCTGAGGTGCGACCAGACAAACCAGACGATCGCTGCCAGAATCGCGATCTCGACGACGAGATGGAAGCGATGAAAGATCTGCTCGAGGCGCGGATCAGTATGCCACCTTTCGCCGAGTTTCATGCCGGCCCAGGCGAGGCAGATATACCAGGTGATGGAACCCAACAACGTGTAGATGTGGAAGCGCAGCCGCGGCATGCGCGCGATTCCCGCAGGGATGGAGATAAATGTCTGCACGACGGGCATCATGCGCGCCAGAAGAACGGCGATGGAGCCGTACTTTGCGAAGAACCAGCCCATGCGGTCCAGATCGTGATGGCTCATCAGGACCCATCTGCCATAGCGCTCGACGAATGGACGCCCACCTTTGGCTCCAATCCAGTAGCCGATGGCCGAGCCGATGTTGCAGCCCACCATTCCCATGATTGCCACCATAAAGAGATTGAAGCGGCCGAGATAAACCAGGTAGCCGGAGAACGGCATGATGAGCTCGGATGGGAGCGGGATTCCGGCCGAATTGATGGCCATCAAACCAATGATGCCTGCGTAACCCCCGGCGCTGATCACACGGGTCACGAACTCCACCAGCAGGGCCAGGATTCTTTCACTCATGAGCTTTCCCAGTATAGCCGCTCACGGTGCGCGCTCACGCGCTTTTGAGTTTTGGTTGAGAGTGTGGGCGAGAAGAGACACTGCACACGTCTGCAATTTGCATTTGTTAGGATGAGATGTGTTCGAGGGAGACTAAGTGACCGATCAAATACCAGATTCGCATCCGCCGGTTCCGCTGACGCTTGAGGGATCGAGCGTGCTGCACCAGTTCTTCCGGTTTGACTGGAAGGCGTGGAAGTCCTGCGGGGACGGCGAAACTAAAAGCGGCGCGGACGGCGGACGTGGAAGCATCGTCGCCGAGACGGTAGAGACGCTGAAGACGCTCGAACGAAAAGACGCGAACGCGTCGGCGCGCTCGGCGCTGTATTCGCAGCTCGGGCACAAGGGCGACTTGATGCTCATTCATTTCCGCGACTCGCTGGAGGAGCTGAACCAGGTGGAGCTGACTTTTGCGCAGACACCGCTCTACGATTTTCTTGAGCTGCGCCACTCCTATCTCTCGGTTGTCGAGCTGGGCTTGTACGAGTCGAGCCGGAAGACGTACGAGGCCGCGACGGCCAAGGGATTCGAGCAGTTCTCAGCGGAGTGGAATGCGGAGATTGCGGCGTCGCTCGAGCGCGGCGCGGAAGCGATGAAGCCTCGGCTGTTTCCCTCGATTCCCGAGGCGAAGTATTTGTGCTTTTATCCCATGGACCGGAAGCGCGGCGAGCAGGTGAACTGGTACACCGTTCCATTTGCCGAGCGCCAGAGGATGATGCACGAGCACGGGATGATCGGGCGGCGATACGCCGAGCAAGTGAAGCAGATCATCTCCGGCTCAATTGGGATGGACGATTGGGAGTGGGGCGTCGATCTCTTTGCCGACGATCCGGTGGTCTTCAAAAAGCTGATTTACGAGATGAGATTTGACGAAGTGAGCGCTGTGTACGCGCTGTTCGGACAGTTTTATATCGGGGTGCGATTGCCGGTGGAGAAGCTGGCGGCGTGGGTTGAGGGGAAGCCTGCGTAAATCGACGGAATGTTGAAATGATCACGAAGGCACTTTACTTTCGATTGTTCCTTCTGTGGGCGCTGATCGCGACTGTACGACTTGCATTAACTTGGGGCTTGACAACCGGCGGCTTGTCGCCAGGGGCAGTCTCGATCTTGACACTGGCCTTTCTACCCGTTCTCCTCGCAATTGAAGGTCTGATACTTTTGAAAGCAGCCAGAGAGTTCCCATCGAAGCCACCTGCTCCAAGGAAGACTTGGGACTCGGTAGAGCGGTCACTGAGTAAGTTCAGCCGTCGCTCGATGCGGATCTTTTTGGGGCTGCTCCTGTTTGCACTTCCGTATGGGCTCTGGAGTGCGCGATTCGATGCGGAAGCCACACTTCCCGTCCTGGTAGGCTGCGTGATGAATCTTCTGTTTGTGAGCTTCGTGGGCAATGCGCTTGCATTCGATAAAAAACGCGGCGAAGGCGAGAAGACTGCAGATGCACGGACAAATACCCGGGCCTGAAGGCCGGTCCATGTTGCGATCGTATCTAGGGGCCTGAAGGCCCCTGCTCCCTCCATGGCGGACGGTTTACACTCGCAGTCATGCATGCGAAGAAGCCAGCAAAGAAAGCATCGCCGAAGAAATCCACGAAGAAAGCCTTAGCCAAGCCGGCAGCGCGCGGGGCGCTGGCGAAGGAGCGCGTCGACGCGATTCTGAAAGCGCTCGACGAGGCGTATCCCAATGCAGTGTGCGCGCTTCATCATCGCACGCCGTGGGAGCTGCTCGTTGCGACGATTCTGTCGGCGCAGTGCACGGACGTGCGCGTGAACATGGTGACGCCGGAGTTGTTCCGGCGCTTCCCTACCCCACAGGCGATGGCCAAGGCGACGCTGCCCGAGCTCGAGGAGCTGATCCGGACGACAGGGTTCTTCCACAACAAGGCAAAGTCGATTCAGGGCGCGGCGAAAAAGATCGTTGCAGATTTTGGCGGCGAGGTTCCGAAGACGCTCGCCGAGCTGATCACGATTCCCGGAGTGGCGCGCAAGACGGCGAACGTCGTGCTCGGCGTGAGCTTTGGCAAGGCCGAGGGCGTGGTGGTCGATACGCACGTGTTCCGCATTGCGCGGCGGCTGGAGCTGGCCAAGGGCGGCACACCGGAGAAAGTGGAGCAGGAGCTGATGCAGGTTCTGCCGCGCGACAGATGGATCAGCTTTTCGCATCAGATCATCCAGCACGGCCGTCAAGTGTGCCTGGCGCGCAAACCGAAGTGTGACCAGTGCAATCTCGAGCCATTGTGCCGATCGAAGGACAAGGCGTGGAGTTCGTGAAGAGCGGCAAGTTGGCGAGTTAGCGAACAGGCCCTTTCGCGGGGCCTGTTCTGTTAGCGAGTTGGCGGAGTCAGGGAGGTCAGCGCAGAGTGCGGGCGACGGCCTGAATGAGGCCGGAAACGTCGGATGGGCTGGCTTCCGCGGCAATCTCCCAGCCAAGTTCGCGCAGAGTCTTGCTGGTGATGGGGCCGATGGAAATGGCCGCGACGCGGGCGAAGGGGAATGCGATTCCAGCGTGACGCGCGGCGTCGGCGAGATGCGTGACGCTGGATGAGCTGGTAAAAGCCGCCGCATCGATTCCCTTTTGCAGAGCTTCGTGCAGGAGCGTGGGCGCGGACGAGGGTATGACGTTGCGGTAGGCGTCGACGACGTCAACGGTGGCGCCGGCTGCGCGAAGCGCATGAGGAATCACGTCGCGCGCAACGGCTGCTCGGGCCAGCAAGACTTTTTTGCCGCACGTTTGGACCGCCAGGCTTCTCGTCAAGCTTTCGGCAACATAGGACTCCGGAACCAGCGCAACGGCCAAGCCCGCCTGACGCGTTGCCTCGGCCGTGGCTTCTCCGATTGCGGATATGTTGAGATGAGTTGCGGCAGCCAAGCTGAGGCCAAGCTTAGCCGCACGCTTTGCGAGCGCACGAACGGTGTTCGCGCTGGTGAGGATGAGCCAATCGTAGGAATCGAGTTCTCGCAGCGCGCGATCGAGGGGCGCGAAATCCAAGGGTGGCTGAATTTCGATGACGGGAACTTCGACAGGTTCGGCGCCGAGGGCGCGAAGGCCTTCGCTGAGTTTGCCGGCCTGGTGCGCGGCGCGGGTTACGAGCACGCGGCGGCCAGCGAGAGGCAGCGCGTTCATCAAGCGGCTCCGCCGGCGGTGTTGGTGCCGGCCGCAAGCAATGGTCCCGCTCCCTCGGCCAGCAGAACTTCTGCGGCTTCGCGCCCTAACGAAGCGGGATCGGTGTTCTGGCGCGGCGCATGCAAGTGGACGCGGACGAGCTGGCCTGAGTCCGGCGAAGCGACGACGCCAAAAATCTCCCACCAGGCAACGCCTGGAATGTCCTGAGCAAACGAAGGACGGCAGTGAATGCCTATGGGAACCTGGCAACCGCCGCCAAGAGCGGCGAGAGCGGTGCGTTCGGCGGTAACCGCAAAGCGCGTATCGGCGTGATCGAGGAAGGCCACGGCGGCAAGGGTCTCCACATCGCCCTGGCGAATCTCGATGCCGAGCGCTCCCTGGCCGGCGGCGGGACAGAAATCTGCCGGGTCGAGACGCTCGCGCACGTAGTCGGTTTTGCCGAGACGGTCCAGACCGGCTGCGGCGAGGAGGATGGCGTCGACCTGGCCTTCGGCGAGCTTGCGCAGGCGCGTGTCGACATTGCCGCGAAACTCGATGGCTTCAATGTCTTTTCGCAGGGCCTTCAATTGCGCGCGGCGCCGCTGGCTGCTGGTGCCCACGCGCGCCCGACGCGGCATTTCGGCGAGGCTGGCGTGCTTGACGGAGACAAATGCATCGCGCGGGTCAACGCGCGGCGGCGTGGCCGCGAGTGCAAAGCCAGAAGGCAGCTCGGTGGGTAAATCCTTGAGCGAGTGCACGGCGAGATCGATGCGGCTTGCGGCGAGGGCTTCTTCAATTTCTTTGGTGAACATGCCCTTGGAGCCGACCTCGGCGAAAGTGACCTCCTGCAGGCGGTCGCCGGTGGTTTTGATGATTTCGATTTCGACCTGGAGACCCTGAACGCGCAGCAGTTCGGCGATGTGATTGGCCTGCCAGAGGGCGAGCTGGGATCCGCGGCTGCCGATGCGGAGTTTCATCGGGGGACCTCCGCGTTGCCTTCGAAGACGCGCACGCTGATCACCTTTTTGTCTTCGCCGGACGCGGAGTTTGGGGCGGGATCGACGGCGGTGCGAGGGGCTTCGCCTGGATCGGCTGGCGAGGCCTGGCTTGATGCTGCTTGCGGAATTTCGCTCGGCGCGGTGGGCGAGACGGACCATTCTTCACAGAGCGCGTCGAGCTTGGCCGCATCGCCTTCGCGCGCGGCCTGCTTGAGCGCCGCCATGGGTTGATGGAGAAACTTGTTGACGAGGCCGCGCGTGAGCGCCTCGACGGCTGCGAGCTGCTCGGCCGAGAGGGTCCCCAGGCGGCTGTGGAGGCGCTCGATCTCGGCTATGCGAATCTCTTCGGCCTTTTTCTGGAGCGCGACGATCGCGGGGGCGACGTTGACGGTGCGCTGGCGCTGGTGGAAGCGCTCGACTTCAGCGGCGATGAGCGCCTCGGCGTCAATGGCCTCGCGGCTGCGCTCTTCCATGTGCGAGGCGGCGACCTGCTGCAGATCATCGATGTCGTAGACAAAAATGCCGTCGAGCTTGTTCATCAACGGATCGACGTCGCGGGGGACGGCGATATCGATGAAGAACATGGGTCGGTTGCGGCGCTTGTGAAGAAATGCCTGGCCGTGCTCGGGGCGGAAGATGGGATGCGGTGCGCCGGTGGAGCTGATGACGATGTCGGCGCGGCTGGCGGCATCATAGAGCTGGCTGTAGTCGATGACCTCGGGGACGATACCGCCCTGGAGCTCCGCGGCCATGCGACGGGCGCGCTCGGCGGTGCGATTCGAGACGAGGATGGTTGCGGCTCCCTGCTGCACGAGATGGCGCGCGGCGATCTCGCTCATCTTGCCGGCGCCGACGAGGAAAATGGTGCGGCCTTCGAGCGAGCCGAAGATTTTGCGGGCGAGATCGACGGCCACGGAGGCGATGGAGACGGAGTTGGAGCCGATGCCGGTTTCGCTGCGCGCTTTTTTAGCTGCGGCAAAGGCGCTCTGCAACAAGTGCTCGAGTTGGCCGGAAACAGTGCCGGCGGCACGCGCGACGGCGAAGGCTTCCTTAACCTGGCCGAGAATCTGCGGTTCACCGACAACCATGGAATCGAGGCTGGCGGCCATGCGGAAGAGATGGCTGACGGCTTCCTTGTCGCGGTATTCGTAGAGGTGAGGTTCGAGGATGGACGCTTCGATGCCGAACTGGCGCGAGAGAAACGATGCGACGGGAACGCTGTCGCCTTCGACGACCGAAAGCAGCTCCACGCGATTGCAGGTGGAGACGATCATGCACTCGGTGACGCCGGGCATGGCGGCGAGAGCGCGCGTAGTCTCGGCGAGCTCATCGCGGCCGATGGCGATCTTCTCGCGCAGCGCGATGGGCGCCGTTTTGTGGTTCACGCCAATGAGAGTGAGCGTCATTGGGGACCGAACCGGTGCACCTGGCTGAAGAAGTTGACGGCCCAGACGGCCATCATCACGACCAGCGCCGCGCCGGAGATGTAGGCGGCCTTTCGGCCGCGAATTCCGACGCCGCGGCGGAGCAGAAGGAGCGTGACGTAGACGATCCACATGGCGAACGAAGCAAGGATATTGGGATCGAGAAAATAGGAGGCGCCGAGTGAGGTTTCCTGCACCAGAACGGATCCGATCAAGAGGCCGACGGTCATGCAGGGAAATCCGAATTCAAGAGTAGCGAGAGCGAGACGCTCGAGGGTGTCGAGAGGAGGCAGCCAGTCGAGCGGCGCGAAACGCGCGGATTGTCCGGGCTTGACCTTGGCCTTGATGCGTCGCTCCTGCACCAGGTACAAGACGGAGGCGAGCAAGCTGAAGCCGAGCGCCGCATAGGCGAGCAGCAGAGCGATGATGTGCGCGACCAGCCAGCTCATCCAGACGCGCTGCGACGGGAAGCGGTAGGTGCCGGGGCCCAGCGCGGGGATAAAGACCAGGAAAAATGTTGCCGGGAGAGCAAAGAGGCCAAGCGAGATGGCTTCATAGAGCCACCAGACGAGAAAGAAAAGGCCGGCGACCAGAAACCCGAGGAGGGATTCGATCTCGCGAACGCCGACGGGCATCCAGCGATGAGCGAGCACGAGCATTTCAACGACAGAGACAAAATGGAAGAAGAAGGCCAAGCCGCCGAGGTGGACGCAGGTCTTCCGCCAGGGGACGGAGTTATAGAGCACCGCCGGGAAGACGGCGACACATCCTCCGGCATAGAGAATGGCCGCAACTCGTAGCCAAAGCAGGTACATGGCAGCTTTTACGTTAAGGCGTAACCATTCAGTATAACTGTGATGCAAATCACCTGTAGAGGCGAAGGAACCGCCAGGCATCCATTCGGCGGGAACGGCTATGTACGGCGCGGCTCTTGAGGGGTGATGCGTGGGCCAGGAGTGCCGGAGACGAACGAGAGTGGACAGGCGGAACTGGAACCCCACGATCCCGCCTTCATTGGGTGGTCTTGGAGTCTGAAACAGCCCATCGGCCTTGCTGGAGTTCGTTCAGGGATTGAATCTGCGGCTTCACACCACGCCAAGCGTCCTTCATGAGACTTTCCGCACGCTCTTTCTGCATCTGGAGCAGGCATTCCTCGGCTTCGTTTACGAGTTCGCGGAGTGTAGCGTTATCGGCGGTGCCGATGGCGCGTTCAATGGTGAGGAGTTTCTGAAGGAGAACGGTGGCCGTGGTCACGATGAGCCCTTAGAATTTTAGAATATGAGGATTCCAGTTTGCCCTGAAGACCGACTACCGGATGTGATCTAAATCACTCAGATATGCAAATTAAGGGGTTCCGGGCCGGGTCCGCCACGGGAATTGGCGACGGACCCTCGATCCGGGTAAGTTGCTGATGGTACTTCGGTTGCCCTCACTGCTTGGTTGCAATGAAGGTGGTTACGCGGCCGGTGAGCTTGCTGGTCTCGACGGCGGTCATCGTCTTACCACTAGGTGAGACGGTCATCGTGGTCACATCGGTGACCGTGCCATCGCGCTTGTCGGTCTCCTCGATGGTGTGGGAGTTGATCTTTTTGAGCGAGACGGCATCCCAGCCATAGGAGCCCCTGACCGGGTAATCGCTGCCGTCGAACTTTGCGGTGTAGGTTTCGCCGGTAGGTGAGGTCATGGTGATCTCGTCCCCGTTGGTCTTGTAGGTCGTCAGCAATGCGTTGGAGCTTCCGGTTTGCTTCTGGATGATCCAGTCGCCCGAAGTGGCGTGGACACCGGAGGGCAGCTTGCCGCTGCGCCTGGCGGTGGTTTCAAAGCTTGTCGGCGGACCACCGCTGACGGGGTGGCCGGTGGTTTTGAAGGTGAGCGTTTTGCCGTCGGTGGAAACGGTGCGGGTCTGTTCAAATGTGACGACGCCTCCCTTTTTGGCGACGAAAGAGATGGTGTGCGGGTTGACGATTGTGACGTTGATGGTGTCATAGGATTCGTCGGAAACGGCGTGATCCTGACCGTCGGCGGGGACGTCAAAGGGGTGACTGCAACTTACGCAGTGATACCAGCCTCCGCTGATGTAGAAAGTGAGAGGCTTGGGGCTGAACTTCGTCTGCGACAGGTCAGTTTTCCAGGTGCCGTCGAAAGGTGATTGGGCTGAAGAAGCCGCGACCGCGAAGAAGGCGGCCATGGCGATGAGCGCGCAAAGTGCATACCGCTTGGTGCTGGACGTTAGCATGTTCCTCCTTGGGGAACTTGAATTCCAAATTTGGAGAAAGGGCCCGACTTGCGGGAAATCGACTCGACCCAAGTGACCGAGCGATTGTATATGGCGAAGGCCGCAGGTGAGTAGTTTTGTTTTGCGGGATGGGGCGGCATGTGCCGGCGGCTCGAGATTCGGGACGAGGACGATGGGCTTCTGGGGCGGAGCCCCGCTATCGCGGCGGTGCGGGGCCGCGATAGTCTTGAATGCAACGTGATCAAAGCGGATCCCCAACCCGGCGCGGGCGCGGCGCGCTCTCCCCTTTTGGATGAGAGCGGCGCGCCGGAGGAGTTTGCGCTGACTTCACTGAACGCGGCAAAGGTCCCAACAGAAAAAACGTCCGCCGATCTGACACCGTTCATGCGGCAGTGGGCCGCGGCCAAGCACCAGAATCCGGATGCGCTGGTGTTCTTCAGAATGGGCGATTTTTACGAGCTTTTTTATGACGACGCGGCCGTGGCCAGCCGCGAGCTGCAACTGACGCTGACGGCACGCGACAAGGAACGCAACATTCCCATGTGCGGCGTGCCGTTCCACGCCGTGGAGCAGTACGTGGCGCGGCTGCTGCGCAAGGGCTATCGCATTGCTTTGTGCGACCAAATGGAGGACCCGAAACTCACCAAGAAGCTGGTGAAGCGCGAGGTGACGCGGGTTCTTACACCGGGAACGGCGCTCGATGCGGGGCTGGGGCAGGAACGGAACAATTTTCTGGCGGCGCTATGGGAGAATGCGCCTCAGGGTGGGCGCGAGGGCGCGTGCGCGGTGGCGCTACTCGACGTTTCGACAGGCGAGTTTCGCGCGATGGAGTTTCGCGGGGAACATGCGCGGGCGCAGGCGATGGATGAGCTGCTGCTGGCAACGCCGAGTGAGGTACTGGTGGCGGCGAGCGCGGAAGCACCGGCGCAGTTGGAACGCATTCCGGCGCGGACGCACGTTGAGGATTGGGTGTGGACGCGCGAGTACGCAGTTCCACTAGTCGAGCGGCAGTTGAATGTGCGCTCGCTCGAGGGGTTCGGGTTGAATGGACATGAGACGGCGGCCATTGCAGCGGGCGCGGTGCTGCACTACGTGCGCTCGACGCAAAAAAACGACGCGCTGCACATTGACAGCCTGAAATTCGAGGAGCACTCGACGGCGCTGGAGCTGGACCAGGTGACGGTCCGGAACCTGGAGCTGGTCGAGCCGCTTTTTTCAGGGCAGGACGATCGTGCGACGCTGTTCCGCACACTCGATGCCTGCCTCACGCCGATGGGCAAGCGGCTGCTGCGGGCGACGATACTGCGGCCACTGAACAACGCGCAGGAGATTGAAGCGCGATACGAAGCGGTGGCCGAGGCGCATGGAGATCTGCTGAAACGCGAGGAAATTCGGCGCGCGTTTGGCGGGATTCTGGATCTGGAGCGATTGCTGGCGCGGATTTCTCTCGATTCAGCAGGACCGCGCGATGTGCGCGGGTTGGCAGCGAGTTTGGCGCGGCTGCCGGGAGTGAAAACAGCGCTGAACGCATTGACTGCGCCGCGGTGGCGCGCAGTTGCGGCAAATCTCGACACGCTCGAAGACGTGACCGCGCGCATTGCCAAGACGCTGGTGGCCGTGCCGCCTCTGTCGCTGGCGGATGGTGGCGCAATCGCGGCGGGGATTGATGCGGAGCTGGACGAGCTGCGAACGATTTCGACGAGCGGGCGGCAGGCGATCGCGGCGATTGAAGATCGCGAGCGGCAACGGACGGGAATCGGGTCGCTCAAGGTGCGCTACAACTCGGTCTTCGGGTACTACATCGAGATTACGAAGGCCAACCTGGCGCTGGCGCCCGCGGACTACGAGCGGAAACAGACGCTGGTGAACGCGGAGCGCTTTACCACGCCTGAGCTGAAGGAATACGAGCGCAAGATTCTCTCGGCACACGACCGCTCGATCGAAATTGAGAAGCGGATCTTTGCCGAGCTGAGAAAATTCGTGCTGGAGAGCGCGGGGCGAATTCGCAGGAGCTCGGCTGCTGTGGCGGAGGCGGATCTGCTGGCTTGTTTTGCGCACCTGGCAGCGGCAAGGCGCTATGCACGGCCAAAGTTGACCGAGGAGCAAGTGCTCGAGGCCGTAGCGGCGCGGCATCCGGTGATCGAGCAGTGGCTGGAAGAGACGCGCGAGGGACGGTTCATCGCGAATGATGTGTATCTGAACGCGGGTGAGAACGGTCCCAACCTGTTGCTTGTGACCGGACCGAATATGGGCGGCAAGAGCACGTACCTGCGTCAGGCGGCGATGCTGGTGCTGATGGCGCAGATGGGGAGTTTTGTTCCGGCCGAGAGTTTGCGGTTCGGGCTGGTCGATCGCATTTATACGCGCATTGGGGCGAGCGACAACGTGGCACGCGGGCGGTCGACGTTCATGGTGGAGATGACGGAGACGGCGACCATCCTGAATACGGCGACCAGTCGATCGCTGATTCTGCTGGATGAGATGGGACGCGGTACGGCGACGTTTGACGGGCTGTCGCTGGCGTGGGCGACGGTCGAATACCTGCACGCAGAGGTGGGCGCGCGAACACTCTTCGCTACGCACTATCACGAGCTGACAATGCTGGCTGAAAAACTGCCGCGCGTGCGCAATCTTCGCGTGGGCGTGAAGGAGACGGCGAGCGGGATTGTATTTCTGCACAACATCGAGCCGGGCGCGGCGAGCAAGAGCTATGGAATCGAAGTGGCGCGGCTGGCGGGGCTGCCGGCGGCGGTGATCGAGCGGGCGAAACATGTACTCAAGCAGCACGAAAAACAGGAGCGCCAGAGTGTGCAGATGGAGACTGAAGCCGATCCGATGCAGCTGACCATCTTCACGCCGCTCTCGCAGAAGATCGTGGACCGGATCGAATCGACTGATGTGAACTCGCTGACGCCGCTGCAAGCGCTGAATCTGCTGGAGGAGTTGCAGCAGGAGTTGAAGAAACCGGACAAGGCAGGATGAGTGTGAGAAGAAAAATGAAAGAGTGAAAGAGTGAAAGAGCGAAAGAGTGAAGAAGTGAAAAAAGTGAATCAGCGGCGAAAACTGTAGGGGAGAAAAAAGCGGCAATGGCTAGGACGCTTCGCGAAGCGGCGGGAAGTTTGCTCGTGGTCGGGCTCGAGGGATTGGAGCTGATTGCGCTGGAGCGCGCGTGGCTGAAACTGCTGCGGCCGTCGGGGATTATTCTGTTTCGCCGCAACATCGAGAATGCGAAACAGACGCGGGCGCTGCTTAGCGAGGCGACGCAGTTCTGCGCGCCGCATTGCGCACGGTTCGTGGATGTGGAGGGCGGAACGGTGGACCGGCTGCGAGACGCGCTCACGCCGATGGCGCCGGTGGAGGCCGTGGCACGGGCCGCGCGAGCGAGGGGGCACAGCGCAATCGCGCGCGAGCACGGAGAGTTAATAGCGCGGGCAGTGAAGGCATTCGGGTTCAACTCGCCGCTGGCGCCCGTGTTCGACCTTGGGCTGCCCGCGTCGCAAAAGGTTCTGGGGACGCGGTGTGCAGGTGCGACTGCGGCGGAGGTCGTTGCGTACGCGCGACCGTTTCTTGCTGGATTGGCGGCGCAAGGCGCGGCGGGATGCGGGAAGCATTTTCCGGGCCTGGGAGGTGGAACGCTCGATTCGCACCTGGAGACGCCGAAGATTCGCCGTTCATGGCAGAAGTTGTGGCAGGAGGATCTGGAGCCTTACCGCGCGCTGGGCCGCGAATTGCCGATGGTGATGGTGAGCCACGCAGCGTATCCGCTGACGAAGGATACGAAGCGGCCGGCGAGCGTGTCGAGTTTCTGGGTCGGCGATGTACTTAGAAAACGCATCGGCTATCGCGGCATGGTTCTGTCGGACGATCTGGAGATGGGCGGCGTGACGAACTTCTTGCCGATGGGCGAGGCGGGAGTTGAGGCCGTGCGCGTGGGCTCCGATCTTCTGCTGATCTGCCACCATGCGGAACCGATTCTGGACGTTTATGAGGCGCTCATTCGCGAAGGCGAGCGGTCGGCGGCGTTTGGCAGGCTGTTGCAAGCGCGGACGCGCGAGTCAGAGCGAAAGCGGGCGAAGGTGTTTCGCGCGGGAATGCCGGCGGCGCTGAGCAAATCGCAATTCGAGGCGCTGCGCGCGAGGATTCAGAAATTCGGCGAGACGGTGGGACAGGCGGAGCTGGCTCGATGAGAGCGCGGGCAATGCTGGCGGCGGTGGTCTTGCTGGCGGGGTGCAGCGGGATCGCGGGGTGCGGGGCAGCGCAACGCGATCCGAAGACCGTGGTGTTCCTCATCCAGAACTCACCCGCGAGCCTAGATCCGAGGGTGGGAACCGATGAAGCCTCGGAGCACATCGATGAATTGCTGTTCGACGGACTGGTGCAGAAGAACGCACAATTTCAATTTAAGCCGGCGCTGGCGACGTCGTGGGAGCAGCCCGATCCGCGCACGGTCATCTTTCACTTGCGCAGCGGCGTCAAGTTCAGCGATGGACGCGCGCTGACGGCGAGGGATGTGAAGTGGACCATCGACTCGATGAAAACGGGCGCAGTGATCAGCTCGAAGGCGGCGTCGTATACGTCCGTTGACTGGGTCGAGGCGCGCGACCCGCTGATGGTGGTTTTTCATCTGAAGCACGCGGACAATTTTCTGTTCACGAATCTGGCGACAGATGCAATGGGGATTGTCCCGGAGGGCAGCGGGCGAGATTTCTGGCGGAATCCAGTTGGGACAGGGCCATTCCAATTCGTGAGCCAGAGGATCGATCAGGATGTGTTGATCGAGCGCAATCCAATGAGCTGGGCCGGCGAGCCGAAGATCGAGCGCGTACGATTTGCCGTGGTGCCGGACGCGATTACGCAGTCGCTGGAGCTGGAGAAAGGGTCGGCCGACGTAGAGGTCAATTCCCTTCCCATGGATTCGATCTCTGTGCTGGCCAGCCGGGCCAACCTTGAAGTGAGCGCCATGCCGGGGACGGAGGTTCAATACCTGGCGTTTAACACGCGCGACCCGGTTTTAAAGGATGCGCGCGTGCGGCAGGCGATTGCCTGCGCCATCGACCGCAGTCTGATCATCGCCACGCTGTACCACGACCATGCGCGGCCCGCGTTGAGCTTGCTGCCGCCGAATCACTGGGCGTGGACCGGCGACGTGGAGCGGTACGATTTCGATCCCGCGCGGGCGGAGCGATTGCTCGACGAAGCCGGCTATCCGCGCGATGCCAATGGGGTAAGACTGCATCTGGCCATCAAGACAAGCACCGACGAGCGCGCGCGGCTGCTGGCGGCTGTGTTGCAGCAACAACTGGGACGCGTGGGCATCGCACTCGACATACGGAGCAATGAGTTTGCGACGTTTTATGCGGACGCGGTGCGCGGCGCCTTCCAGATGTATTCGCTCTATTGGATTGGCGGCAACGAGCAGCCGGACATTTTCAGTCTGGTGTTTTCGTCGGCGCGCTTTCCTCCGAACGGCGCGAACCGCGGGCGTTATTCAAATCCGGAGCTTGACGCGCTGCTTAGCGATGCGGGCCAGAGCCCGGACATGGCCGAGCGCCGCGCGGATTATGTGAAGGCGCAACAGATTCTGGCGCGCGATCTGCCTTCGGTCAACCTTTGGTATCTGGACACCCTCGTAGTACACAACCGGCGGCTGACGAACGTAGTGCCCTCGCCGTCGGGCAGTTATACCTTTTTGGAAACGGCGGAGCTCAGGCCCGACTGATTCGGGACGGCGAAGCTCTGGCGGCTCCACGCGACCGGGATTTTTCCACGCGACGCTCTGCTACCATGGAATCGACTGCATTTCTAACGGCCTCGCTCACTCGCAGCATCTGAAGAGCGGCCGAAGCCAAACCAAAGGAGAATTTGTATGCCTCTCGTTTCAATGCGGCAGCTCCTCGATGAAGCTGCGAAGGGCGGATATGGCGTCGGCGCATTCAACGTCAACGACATGGAGCAGATTCAAGCCATTATGATGGCGGCCAGGCAGACCAAGTCGCCGGTGATCGTGCAGGCGAGCCGCGGCGCGCGGGCGTTTGCCGAGGACCTTTACCTGTTCAAGCTGATTCAGGCGGCGGCAGAGCTGAACCCGGATATTCCCATCGCCATGCACCAGGATCACGGCAACAGCTTTGAGACCTGCAAAAGCGCCATCGCGCTGGGCTACACGAGCGTGATGATGGACGGATCGCTGCTGGAGGATGGCAAGACGCCGTCGACGTTCGAGCAAAATGTGGATGTGACGCGGCGCGTGGTGGACTATGCGCACGAGCGCGGCGTGACGGTGGAGGGCGAGATTGGCGTGCTGGGCGGCATTGAAGACGGCCACGGCGCGGGCGGCACGGGACTCGAGCATGTGACCGATCCCGATCAGGCAGTGGAGTTCGCGGAACGCACCGGCGTGGATGCCCTGGCCATTGCCATCGGCACCAGCCACGGCGCGTACAAATTTTCGAAGAAGCCCGACGGCAGCGTGCTGAAGATGGGCCTTCTCATCAAGATTCACGGGCGCCTGCCGCACACGCACCTGGTGATGCACGGCAGCTCGTCGGTGCCCAAGGACCTGCAGGACATCATCAATCAATATGGCGGCAAGCTGAAGCCCACGTGGGGCGTACCGGTGGAGGAGATTCAGCTCGGCATCCGCAACGGCGTGCGCAAGGTCAACGTGGATACCGACAACCGCCTGGCCATGACCGGCGCCATTCGCAAGGTGCTGTGGGAGTCGCCGGAAAAGTTCGATCCGCGCGATTACCTGAAGCCGGCGCGCGAGGCGATGGCGAAGGTGGTGGCGCAGCGCATGACGCAGTTTGGGCAGGCCGGGCACGCAGGCGACTACGCGCCGATTCCGATCACCGAGATGGCCAAGGGCTACGCCAACGGCACGCTGGACACGCGGCCTTCGCTGACGGCGAAGTAGCCTGTTTGGTGACAGATGCAGGACAAAGCAAATGCGCCACTTCCGCAATGGGAGTGGCGCACTTTTGTCGAACGCCGCAATAAGTCTATGAAATAGATTTGCGCTCGAACGGTGGTCCAGCCGCCGCTCCCTTCCGAAACGGCGCCGTCGTCAAAGGCCCAGATTTTCCTCGGTGTAATCCTTGCCGTCGATCTTCATCGGGATGGGCTTAACGTCGCGCGGCATAACAACCGTCCTCTCCACTTGATTCTGCGTTTCCATGGCCTGCTGCACGCCGAAGGTCATGGCGATCTCGTCGACCTTGTCGCCGTAGTGCTTGCGAAGCAGCGCCAGCTCATCGCGCAACTCGGCGCGGCGCTCGGGTGGTTCATCTTCCGAAGCCGCCCATCGCGCGGTGAGAATGATGGAGAAGCGCAATGCGGCGAGTTCCTCGGTCTCGTAGTCAAGAAGCTCAACGCTGGTTTCGCGAATGTATCGCGACGCAGGGCCGATGGTGGCTAAATCAAGCGGTGCATGAAGAAGCTGAGTGGACACGACAGTCCTCCCTCCGGGGTTTCCCCACGGGGCCGATCACAACAGATCAGAAGGGAACAAACTGACATCGCGAACTCCGATCTTTTGCCGGATGACACCAGCTCTTCTGCTGGATTGGCCTAGTGTCGGAGTATGAGCGCAGGACTTCTGTGAGCAAAATCACCCAATATGGGGATAGAACCCACTTTTGAACGAGCGGTTCCGGGCGGGGAAGCCCGCGCGCAAGTTAGGATGCGTGGATAATTCCTTCTGGTTGTTCGGCTTGCGGAGGGGGCTATTCGTGAATCAGGCCGCTCACGGGCTGAACGGCCGCTTGCTCGGCGGATTCGCCGGGATGGGCGGTGTTGCCGTTCTGCATCAAAAGCCAGTAGTGGAAGCCGTCGACGATGGCCATGAGCGCGGCCTCGTTCAAGTCGCTGCTGACGCCGGCGGTGACCCAGGGCTCGTGGCCGTCGGCGTTGAAGCTGACGGTGACGCGCACGTGCGCCGCGGAATCGTGCGCGCGGACGTCGAGCGCGGCGACGGTGAATGTGCCGAGGCGCATTTCGGCGAGCGCGGGGTAGTACTTGTCGAGTTCGTGCCGCATGGCCTTGGTAAGCGCGTCAACGGGGCCAGCGCCCTCGGCGCGCGAGACGGCCACTTTGGACTCCCCGACGGTGAGAACCATGTGAGCCTGAACGTAGCGCCCGCCGACTTCGTCGGACTCATCGTGAACGCGCCAGCTTTTGACGGAGAACCAGTTGCGTAGGGTGCCGAGCGTGCGCATGCAGGCCAGACGGAAGGAGACTTCACTGGCGGTGTAACCACCACCCTCGACCATGGCCTGATTCGCGTCCATCAGCGCCTGTGCCTGCGCGGAGTTGAGCGGCACGCCGAGCGACTCAGAGAGCAGCATGATGTTGGCGCGGCCCGACTGCGCATTGACGCCGATGACGGGGCTGGCGCCGACGCGTGCGGGATCGGTCCAGAGGTACGCGCCGGGATTTTTTCGCTCGCTGGAACCGTGCATTCCGGCCCACGTGCCGAATGCGCCCGGACCAACGATGGGCGCTCCGTGCGGCGGCTCGAGGCCGAAGGCCGCGTAAGCGGAGTGGGCGAGCGAGGTGAGGCCGGGCAGAGACGCGGGCGGAACGAACTCTGCTTCGCCGCGAAGCTGCATGGCACCGATCACAGTGGTCAGATTCACATTGCCGCAGCGCTCGCCGGTTCCGATGAGCGTGCCCTGGATATGGCGAGAGCCGGCAAGGATCGCGGCGCGGGTGTTGGCGATGCCGAGGCCGCGATCGGTGTGGCCGTGAAAGCCGAATTGCGCGCCGGGAAAATTGCGAATCAGGCTCGATATGACGGTCGAAACTTCTTCGGGGCCTGCGCCGCCGTTGGTGTCGCAGACGACGATGCGGCTGACTCTTTGCTGCACGCACCGCTCGATGAGGCGATGGAAATGGTCGAGGCTGCGCTGTGCAAAATCGTCACCGCAGGGATTGCCGTTTTCGCAGCGGCCGCAACTGGCGTCCATGGCGTGCTCGAGATCGATGAGGACTTCAAGGCCATGCGATTGCAGGCAGTCGATGGTTTCCCGCACCATGAGCAGATTCTCTTCGAGCGTGGTTTCGAGCGAGCGCTCCACGTCGAGCAGGCGCGATTTTACGACGATGACGGCGGCGGGGATGCGGTGCTTGTGGCGGACGATGAATTGGACGTCTGGCCAATCCTCGACTTTGGTACCGCGGCCACGCGAACGGCCGAAGAGTGCGAGGCGCATGGCGCCGGTGTTGACGGAGTCGAGCGCTGAGGTCAGATCGGAGACAAATTGGTTGGCGCCGGCAAACCCGATCTCCGCGTAGCGCACGCCGAAGGCGGCCATGCGCTGGAGCAACAGAACAGCGTTGGGCACAGAGATCTCGAGGTCTGGCTGCTGCAAGCCGTCGCGCAGGCTGGTGTCAAAGAGCTCGACTTGTGGCGGCGTGGTCACGGTGGTCGAGTCTGCGAGCCCCGTTCGAAATGCAGTGGGAGACTCGGGGAATCGTCTGATTCCATCATATCTTGCCGTATGCTTGTCGCTTTGAACTTCAGATCTGAGTCGAAGGCGGTATTCCTTCAATGAGACACGACCGGCGCAGAAGGAGGGTTGGTAGCTGATGGTGCTCGTGAATCGGTCGGCACCTCAGTGTAGCCGGGCAGAACTCTGCTCGTGACGTGGAACTTCCGATAGTTTCCAGTAAAAATATGCCCGGCGCCATCGATTGCGAACGCGAAATAGCGCCCCTCCCCCCACGAGTCCATCCTCGATTGCAGCCAAATCCCATTGTCCACTCGCCTGTTGATTATCGTTACCCGAGTGCCCTTGCGGACTCGGATATTTCCCCCGGCTAAATTCACGTCGGCAAGAAATTTGCCTTCGACGCGCTGAACGGCGTGTTCCTCCTCGTCAATCCCCACCGTTCCTGAGAAGAACTTGAGAAGCGATTCGTTTGCACTTTCGGGTGTTTCGGCAGGGTTCCATGCAAAATCAAGCAGAATGGTGGAGCGGCCCTCTACGACTTGGCGGCGTGGGTTTGAAAAGGTGCACAGCTCGAGCATTCTGGAAAAGAGTATCTGTGGCGGATCGTCAGGGGAACTGGCCTCCTTTCCTTGCGCGCGAAGCGCCCTGGCATCAGCAACTTCGCTGTCGACACGCTGATTTTCAGCAGCGAGTTCGCTGTCGGAGATCGGAATATTCGTAATGAAAGCTTCTGTCGGTCCCGTTCCCCGTCCGCAGTGGTCGCAGGACGGCAAAACGCGAGCGACACGAAACCCATCGAGCCAAAAGATCTCGAAATGGTGCTCCGTATAGTCGATCACCTGAAAAGCGACCCCTTTCACGCCAGGAACGCCGAAAGGAGCAGGGCACTTTGGTGCCCATGTACATTCCTTTCTTAGCCTGATGTCATTTGTCTCCTCGCGAAAGACATAATCCTGCTCTCTGGACTCCGCGAAACGCTGCTGCCGAATAGTCTGCTGAACCAGAGTCGGAACCGCCGGCAAAGGATCCGGCGATTGTGCTGCGGCGATCACCGAGGGAACAAAGAGAAGAATCAGGACAACTTTCGCTTGATGCTTCACGATAGGTGCTCCAAAGAATGCGTTAATGAGGTGCTGCGCGGGAAATCCGGTCGACTCCCTTCCCTCTTTCACACCGCCTGCGCGGGAGAAGGTTCCGGCGAAGGCTGCGCGAGGAAGCCGGCTTCCTGGTCCTTGTACTGAAGCTGGTAGAGCTTCCAGTAGAGGCCGCGCTGCGCCAACAGCTCCTGGTGCGAGCCCATCTCGCGCAACTGGCCCTTGTGCATGACGAGAATGGTGTCGGCCCTTTGAACCGTCGACAGCCGGTGCGCGATCAAAACACTCGTCCGGCCCTCGACCATGCGCTCGAGCGCCCCGCGAATGCGCAGCTCGGTGTCGGTGTCGACGCTCGAAGTGGCTTCGTCGAGGATGAGGATGCGCGGATTGTAGGCCAGCGCGCGGGCGAAGTTGATGAGCTGCTTCTGGCCGGTGGAGAGCGAGCTGCCGCGCTCGCGCACGGGCTCGTTGAAGCCGTGCGGCAGGCTGTCGATAAAATCCAGCACGTTGACGTCGCGCGCGGCGCGGCGCATGGTCCGGTCGTCGATCTGTTCGTTGCCGAGGCGAATGTTTTCGCCGATGGTGCCGGAGAAGAGGAACGGGTCCTGCAGAACGACGGCAAAGTGGCGGCGCAGCTCGGTGAGATCGTGGTCGCGAAGATCGACTCCGTCCAAGAGAATGCGGCCGGCAGTGACCTCGTAAAAGCGCATCATGAGGCTGGTGAGCGTGGTCTTTCCCGCGCCGGTGTGACCGACGATGGCGACGGTCTGGCCCGGCTCGATCGAGAAGGAGACGTCTTTGAGGATCCACTCGACATCGTCGAGCGCGGCCAGGGCGGCAGCGTCGGGAGTTCCCTCAGGGGCTAAAGCCCCATCCGAGTTTGCGGCTTGATTGGCACGACTGAAGTCGTGCCCTGACACTTCGTGCGGCTGCGGATGCGTTTGATCGAGTGCGGGCGAGGACGCCCGCACGACAGCCCGTCTGGAGACCGGCGCTACACGATTCGACTGCGCGGCGGCGACCGCTGCCTTTTGCTCGTCGGTGAGTTTCTGATAGGTGAACCAGACGTGGTCAAATTCAATTCGATTGGACCCGTCGCCTGGAGCCGGATGCGCAGGGCTCACGATCTGCGGCTCGGAATCCATGAGCTTGAAGATGCGCTCGCAGGCCGCCATTGCCGCCTGAAGGATGTTGTATTTGTCGCTCAAATCCTGGATAGGCCGCCAGAAGCGCAGCGAAAACTGCGTGAACATGATGAGCACGCCGATGGTGACCGTGGGCGGCAGATGCAGGACTCCGAAACCGCCGCGCCACACAACGAGCGCAATGGCCACGGACGATAGGAAGTCAACTGCGGGATAGTAGAGCGCGTAGGCGAAGATGGTGTCTTTGAAGGCGATCATGTGCTGGCGGTTGACATCTTCAAAGTCCTTGTAGGCGCGCGCCTCGCGGTTGAATAACTGCACCACGGCCATGCCGGAGATGTGCTCCTGCGTGAAGCTGTTGATGCGCGCAATGGCCGTGCGCACGCGGCGGTAGCTCTCGCGCACGTGGTCGCGGAAGATACGTGTGACGATGAGGATCAAGGGCAGTACCGCGAAGGCGAGCAGCGCCAGCCACCAACTGATGGCAAGCATGACGGCGGCCATGATGGCGAGCATGAAAGCGTCATTGACGATGGCCAGCACGCCTTCAGTAAACATGTCGTTGATGGCGTCGACGTCTGAGGTGAGGCGCGTGACGAGGCGGCCGACGGGATGAATGTCAAAGAATCCCACGTCCATGCGCTGCATGTGGCGGAAGATGTCGCGGCGCAGATCGAACATGATCTTCTGCCCGATCCACTGCATCAAGTAAACCTGAATGAACTGGAGCAGGTACGCCAAGACCAGCATGGCGAGGTAAATGGCCGCCAAGCGTGTTACGCCTTGAACCGCGCCCTGAGAGAGCACGTGCGCGAGTGGACTCTTTACGGCGACCCAGTGTGCGACGGCGTTGGAGGGATCTTGATCGCTGGCTTCCGGAGCCAGATAGCGATCGACGGCGACCATGACCAGAATGGGCCCGGCAACGTCGCACACCGACTTGAGCGAAACGGAGAGCGAGGCGATGGCCGCCTGCAGCCAATAGGGGCGCACAAAATGGCCAAGCCGCCGCATGAGGCGCGCATCGTAGACCTTGCCGACGACCTCATCGTCGGCCTTGCGCTTCGGCTGCCCGTTTTGCGACCCGCTCTGCTCCGGTTGTGTGTCTTCTTTATCCGCCATCGGCCGGGGGTTTAGCGCTTCCTTCTTTATTGTAAGGGGACTCGGGTTTTGATTGGGGCCTGGGCTTGGTCGCGGGACGCGAGACACCCATACTGAGGAGCACGTAGCCGAAGCCTTTGCGAAGCCAATCCATCACTTTCATTACGGCATCTCGCAGTTCATGGTTGGAAGTTCTTCGTTCGCAGTTCGTGGTTCGTAGTTCGTAGTCTAGCGCTTGGTTTGGGAACTTCAACTTCTATGGTTTCGCCGAGGACGCCGGCGCTGCGTCTGGCGGCATTTCGCCGCGCACGATCTGGAGCGCGGCCGGAGGCAGCGGCTTATCCGCATTGGCCAGGAGCAGGGTCACCTGCCAGATTTCGGTCTCGGTGAGCGTGCCCTTGAAGCTCGGCATGCCCGAGAGACGAATGCCGTTCGACGCCTTCCAGTAGGTCTCGCCGGGAGGGTCGTCGCTCACTCCTACTACGCTCGATCCCTTGTGCGGCACCCAAAGCTGCGGAGCTTTGGGATACATGCTGGCGCCAAGGCTCGAAGGCTTGCCGTAAAAGCCATGGCACACGGCGCATTGGTCACTGTAGACCTGGGCGCCGGCGTTGAGAGTGCCCTCGTCGGCCTGAATGGGCGGGTTGCCGGGCATCTCGCGATCGATGCGCGCGTCGAGCGGAATCGAGACGATCTGCCGCTCGAACGGAAACGGCGGATCAGCGACGGCTACGGGCGGATGCCCAAAGTGAAACCATGCCAGTACGGCCAGCGGCAACACAACCAAACACAAGATGATTCCGAGCAAAATGCGTCCCATCGTTCGCGGCGCCTCCCATGGCTATGATCGCAGACGAGGCTCGATCGGGGCGGGAAAGTTGCGCGCCCCGGGGAGTGCCGGTTGCGGCCGACGCGCGTCTAAACTGCACGTCTCGCCTAACAAGTTCGGCAGCTCGTTTCGGGCGAGTTTGGTTTTCAGGGCGTTTCGACATATACGTACAGCGTCGATACGCCCGAGACTCCCCCGAGGTGATTTAATACCAGATGGGGGAAGCGCCGCATCAAGGCCGCCTTGAAACCACGATTCGAGAGGAGCGATTCCGCCGCAGCGGACGCTCGAAAAGCAGAATTGGGCTGGTCAGCGGAAGTGCTTTCGCAATCCCTTGGAGGAAATCCGAACCCGATGGTCTTCTTTCGCCGTCTTGCAATTTTGCTGGCGCTTCTATTCCCGGTGATGCCCGCCGTTTATGCGCAAAGCTCGAGCTATTCGTCGTCCAACCCGGCGCAGGATCAAAATCTGGAGCTGGCTCAGAACCAGCCTTCCGGCAACGCGCAGCAGACACAGGCCGAAAATCAGGGCGAGATCAGCGTCCAGGAACGGATTCGCCTGCGCCGCGAGCAGCGCCGCAGCACGGCGATCCACGATGCCTACGACCACCGTTGGGAAACCTACCTGGACATGGGCTACCTGCGCTTTAAGCCGGGGCCGTCGCTGCAACGGCTGACCTACTATGCCTGGGAGACGGGCCTGACGAGATTTTCGACCGAGCGGCTGGGCTATACGCTTGTCGGCCGCGGCTACTTTGGAACGGCATATTGCAATATCACGACCTACTGCACGGGCTATTTCACCCGGCCCTCGATCAGCCAGTACGATGTGATCGGCGGCCCCGTCTATCGCTTTTACCTGCAGCCGAAGTTCGCTATTTCAGGCCGCGCGATGGCAGGCTGGGCCTACGGCAACTTCTCCGGCGACACCAATGGCATTCCGCCGACCGACAAGGGCCTCTATCCCGATGCCAACACGTTTGCTGCGAGCGCAAGCGTAATCGGGGAATTGAATATTTCTCCGAACCTCGCGCTTAAACTCGCCCCCGAATATTTTTTCACCGGCTTTGGATCGACGCTTCAGGCCAGCCGCGGCTTTACAGGCGGACTCGTGTACCGGTGGGGAAAACAGTGAAACAGGTGTCAGGTTTCAGGGGTCAGGTATCAGAGATTGCGTGAGTCGCGGGACGCGAGTCGTGGCTTGCGGGGCGGCAGGACGCATAGAAAGCGTTGAAGCGATGAAAAACGGATTGTCTCGCCGGGGATTTTTGCAGTCGGGCGCGGCCACGGCGGCCTGCGCAACCACAGGGATTCTGCCGACGCTGATGGGCGCTGCGGCGGCGCGGGCGGAGGCGATCCCGGCTTCGGGGAAATTTTCGCCGCTCAGCCTTGGGCTCGCCAGCTATACCTTTCGCAACTTCACACGCGCACAACTGATCGGCTTCATGAAGCAGTTGAACCTGGCCAACCTGAACTGCAAGGACGTGAAGGACCATTTGCCGATGGACCCCACGCTGGAGGCGCAGGCGCTGGCCGACTACGCCGCGGCGGGCATCAAGCTGCACGCAGCGGGAGCCATCTATTTCAGGAACGATACCGACGATCAAATTCGCGCCAAGTTCGAGTACTGCAAGAGAGCCGGCATCAAGGTGATCGTGGCCGGGGACCCGACACCGGATACGCTTCCGCTGATTGAGCCGTTTGTGAAGGAATACGACATCCGACTCGCGATCCACAATCATGGACCCGAAGACAAGCTCTTCCCTTCACCGTTCGACGTGCTGAAGGCAATCAGGAACATGGACCTGCGGATCGGCTGCTGCATTGACGTGGGACATGCGGCACGCGCTGGGGCAAACCTGGTTGAAGCGATCCATGCCTGCGGTCCGCGGCTCTACAACATGCACGTGAAGGATCTGACCAGCTTCGCGAGCAAAGAGAGCCAGGTTCCAGTGGGCGAAGGCATCCTGCCCTTCCGCGAGATGTTCGAGGCGCTGATCAAGATCGGCTACCAGGGCTTCATCGACCTCGAGTACGAAATCCACCCTGACGATCCCATGCCCGGCGTGATCGAGAGCTTCGCGTTCATGCGCGGCGTGCTGGATGGGATGGGGTACTTGACGCATGCGTGAGGGCAGCGAGTTAGCAAATTAGCGGGTCCGCAAGTCAGCGGGGTTTGTGCTACCCAGGTCTCAGCATCGGGCTCCTTCGACTCCGTTTAGGACGACTCGCGCGCACCCAACCGTCTAGCTTCTATTGCGAAATTATGCCGATGGTTCCGAGCCAGGTTTCGACCAATTGAGGCCATGCGGTGATGGGAAGTTTCGTGCGCCGTAGGCCGAACGCGTGGTCGCCCTGTGCGTACAAATGCATCTCGGCCAGAACCCCGGCTATCTTGAGCGCGATGTAATAAGAAAGCGAGTCGTACACGCTGTCGATGTGGTCGTCCTCGGCCTGCAAAAGAAACGTAGGTGGCGTCTCGCTGGTGACGTGAATATCGGGATTCAAGCCGAGATTTTCGTCGGCAGTCGAGAGCGGATCGGACGGAGGAAGCGCGTGTTTCTTCGTGCCGAGCCCGGCATCGTACTCCGCCGCAGCCCGCGACAGATGTCCCGGATAAATGGCCACGACAAAATCGGGGCGGCAACTGATCTGGTCAGCCGCATCGACGGCCGGATAGAGGCGCTTGTCGAAGTAAACGCTCATTGCCACCGTCAAATGCCCGCCGGCCGAGAAGCCAAGGACTCCGATCTTGTGCGGATCGATGTGCCACTCCGCCGCATGAAAGCGCACCAACCGCAGCGCCCTTTGCGCGTCTTCGAGCGCCATCGGCGACTCCGGGTACGGGCCTGATTTCGGATATGACCCTACGTCGGTTACGCGGTACTTCAACAGCACGCAGGTAATTCCCTTTCTCGTGAGCCAGTCGCAAACCTCTGTGCCTTCAAGATCGATGGCCAGAATCTGGTAGCCGCCGCCAGGAAAGACAACGACTGCGGCACCGGTGTTTGCGCCGGTTGGCGAATAGACCGTTATCGTGGGCGTCGTCACGTTGCTTACGGCAGTGACCGTGTGCCCAGCGATCAGAGATTTTGGGTCGGTTGAGACCGTCTCTGGTCCCTTTACGGCCTGCGGATCGGGCGCTGCACCGGGCCATATCGGAATCTGCGTGTGGCCGGGCGAGGGCTGCCAGCCGGGTGTCTGGGCAGAGACGTTGCCAAAAGAGAACGCAGCACAGAGCGAGGGGAGCAGGAACTTGATCACAGTTCTTGCAGGTTAGCAGCCTATCGGTCGCCGGGCATTACCTAACATGGTGCGTACGATCTTACACTTGAGGCGTGGCCGAGCACGCATCTGATCCGGAGTGGAACTATTACCTAATCGGAATCCCGGCGATGCGCTGCTGCCACTCGGCGGGTCCGGTTTCATGCACGCTCGTACCCTTCGAATCGACGGCCACGGTGACCGGCATGTCCTTGACATCGAATTCGTAGATGGCTTCCATGCCGAGGTCCTCGAAAGCTAAAAGGCGCGACCCGCGAATGGCTTTCGAGACCAGATACGCGGCGCCGCCGACGGCCATCAGGTACACGGCGCCAAACTCGCGAATGGCTTCGATGGCCTCTGGGCCGCGCTCGGCCTTGCCCACCATGCCGAGGAGTCCGGTTTGAGAAAGCAACTGGCGCGTGAACTTGTCCATGCGCGTGGCGGTCGTTGGACCCGCGGGGCCGACGACCTCGCCGCGCACCGGATCGACGGGGCCTACGTAGTAAATGAAGCGGCCGCGAAGGTCGACGGGGAGCTTTTCGCCGCGGTTGAGCATGTCGCTCATGCGCTTGTGCGCGGCATCGCGGCCGGTGAGCAGCTTGCCGGTGAGCAGAAGGACCTCGCCGGGCTTCCAGGTGGCGGCTTCTTCTCGTGTAACCGTGTCGAGGTTGACACGGCGCGCGCCGGAGACGTCATAGGTGAGCTTCGGCCATGCGTCGAGCGGCGGCGGATCGAGAAAGACAGGACCGGAGCCGTCAAGCACGATGTGCGCGTGGCGCGTGGCGGCGCAGTTGGGGATCATCGCGACGGGCAGATTGGCTGCATGAGCGGGCGTGTCGACCACCTTCACGTCGAGCACCGTTGTGAGGCCGCCGAGGCCCTGCGCGCCAATGCCGAGGCGATTCACCTTGTCATAAAGCTCGACACGAAGTTTTTCGGCGGTGGTTTTGGGGCCGCGGGCGATGAGCTCCTGAATGTCGATGGGGTCCATGAGCGATTGCTTGGCGAGAAGCATCGCCTTTTCGGCGGTCCCGCCGATGCCGATGCCCAGAATTCCCGGCGGGCACCAGCCTGCGCCCATCGTGGGCACGGTTTTGAGCACCCAGTCGACGACCGAATCGTTGGGATTGAGCATGATGAACTTCGATTTGGCTTCACTGCCTCCGCCCTTGGCGGCGACGGTGACTTCGACAGTTGCGCCGCGCACAACTTCAACAAAGACCGCGGCGGGCGTGTTGTCTTTGGTGTTAATGCGCTTGCCTGCGGGATCGGCCTGCAGGCTGGCGCGCAGCTTGTTGTCGGGATCGAGATAGGCGCGGCGGACGCCGGCATCGACCATCTGTTGCAGATCGAGAGGCTCTTCACCGGGCCCGGGTTCAAAGCGCACATCTATGCCCAGCTTGACGAATGCGTTGACGATGCCCGTGTCCTGACAAACCGGGCGATGGCCCTCGAAGCACATGCGGCTGTTGATGAGGATCTGCGCCATGGCATCGCGCGCGCCCGGCGACTGCTCGCGCTCATAGGCTTGGGCAAGCGAGCGGATGTAATCCACCGGGTGGTAGTAGCTAATGTACTGCAACGCGCCCGCAACGCTGGCGATGAAATCTTCCTGGCGGATGACGGTCATGGGGTTCCTTGTTGAGCCAACTCTCTAGGGTAAAGGAAATGAGGCAGGCTTGGCAGAGATGAGGGCCATTCACGTTTTCAGTTCTTGCAGCCCGAGACGCCGTCCGAATTGCTTGATGAGCTCAAAATGCTTGGCAAAGCGCGATGCTTCGGGCCCGTTGGACTTCTCGTCGATGTAGCGCTGCAGAATCGCGTGCGCGTCCGCAGAATGACCGCGTCCCGCTAAAATGGCCGCTCTTGCAAACGCGGGCTGGTTGAACCAGCGCCCTCCGCCGGGTTTTTCCAATTCAGAGAGGATTGCGTCTCTCGACGCGAACCGATCGAGGAATGGAAGACCGTATTGACCCATGCGCATTTGGATTTCCGATGTCGGCAACGCATTTGGATCAAGTCTCCACCACATATCTTGCTTCTCTGGGCACAGGTGGCCGAGCCGCTGGCGAATGCAACATTCACGCTCCAGAATTGAATTTCGTTCGTGAATGGGACGGGGGTACAAATCAGCGTCCGGAACGTAGACCCCGAGATTGATCGTGAACTTTCCGTACGGGATCGGCGTGAGGTCCGGGAAGGAGAGGCTTCCGGCTGGTTCAAGCCGGCTGATCTGGAGGTTGACAACGTGAGTCAGCCCGTCTGCGGTACGGCGATTAAACGTCGGGCCGCTCCGTTTGAACCCGCGTTCCTTCAGGAACAGATTCAAACCACGTAGCACTTCGTCGCGAGCCTGTGCCGTTGGAGTCTTTGATGCCATTGCCGCCTAGGATCGCAGATTGCCAACGGGGTTGCCAAATTGCCGCGACGCTCAGCCTGCGGCGCCGGCACGGGCGGCGAGCGGTACGCTTAACTGCTGGCGCAGGCTGCCGGCCAGATCGGCGACCACACGCAGGCGGTCGGCGACGGGGGCGGGGACCTCAGTGCCCGAGAGCGCCAGTTGCGAGTGCAGCAGGAGGCCGGCGACCGTGGACTTGAGCTCGGCTTCCATGGCGGCCGCGGCGGCGCGGCGGGCCACAGCCTGTTCGCGCTCGCGACGATGCAGCGCCGAGCGGATCTCGCGGATGAGACGGGCCGCTCCCGAGACGGCGAAGTTGATCTGCAGCGGAATGGCCAGGCCGGCCTGTTCGCAGATGCGGTCGGCGGCTGCCGGGTCGCACTCGGCAAGAGTTTCGTCGATTACGACGGCCAGAAACTCGCCCTTGCGCAGCGCAGAAAGCGCTTCGCGGCGGCCCTCGGCCACTTCAACCGCCATGCCCAGTTGTTTCGCGACTTGATCGGCGCAGTTGCGCGCGCCTTCGATTCCGGTGACTAAAAGGATGCTCATGTTCCACTCCTTGTTGCAGCTCTCAGCTGTCAGCTTTCAGCTCTCAGCTCTTAGCTCTTGGCGTTTAATCTTTAGCTTTTAGCTTTTAGCTTTTAGCTTTGAGCTTTTAGCTTTTGAATTCGGATGCAATCCGTTTCTGTGTGCGCCGAAGTCAGGCGCGAGCGCCGATCCAGCAATGGAGGAGCTGACGGCTAAAAGCTGATGGCTGATAGCTGTCTCTTTATTCTTCCTGCAGCGGGTCGGCGATGCCGTATTCCTTGAGCTTGCGGTAGAGCGTGGTCTTGCCGATGCCGAGCAGCTTCGCCGCCTGCAGCTTGTCGCCGTTGAGCGTGCGGATGGCGCTCAAGATGGCGTCGCGCTCGAGGTCGGCCAGGGGTTTTACGCCGGGCGCGGCAGCGGCCTCGACTTCATCAACCAAGCCGGCGTGGCGTGCGTCGAAGTTCTGCTGGAGGCCCTGCTGCTGCAACTGCGTGGGCAGATCGCCCAGGTGCAGAACCGGACCCGATGACAACGCGGTGGCGCGCTCCAGAGAGTTTTCAAGTTCCCGCACGTTGCCCGGCCAGTCGTGGCGCATCATGGTGCGCAGGGCTTCGTCGGAGAGCGTGAACTTGCGATTGTGCTCGCGGCTGATGCGGTCAAGAAAGTGCGCGGCCAGAAGCGGAATGTCTTCGCGGCGGTCACGCAGCGAAGGCAGGCGCAGGTTCACGACGTTCAGGCGATAGAAAAGGTCCTTGCGGAAGGTGCCCTTCTCGACCATGGCGGCGAGATCCCGATTGGTGGCGGCCACGATGCGCGCCTTGATGGGAATGCGGTGGGTGGCGCCGACCGGGCGAACCTCTTTTTCCTGGAGAGCGCGTAGAAGCTTGGCCTGCAGGTCGAGCGAGAGCTCGCCGATCTCGTCGAGGAAGACAGTGCCGCCCTCGGCCGAGACGAGCAGGCCGTCTTTGGAGCGATTGGCCCCGGTGAAGGCGCCCTTTACGTAGCCGAAGAGCTCGCTCTCAATCAACGTGGGCACGAGCGATCCGCAGTCGACGGGCAGGAAGGGCTTCTGCGCGTTGGGGCCATAGGCGTGAATGGTGCGCGCCACGAGCTCCTTGCCCGTCCCGCTCTCGCCGAGGATCAGAACAGGGTGCGTGCTCTGGGCGACTTTGGAGAGGATGCGGTAGATCTTCTCCATCTCCGGCGAGCGGCCGATCATGGAGCCCAGGCCCTCCGACAGCCGCAGGCGCTCGCGCAACTGGCGCGTAGCGGTGTCGGTCATGTGGGCCTGCGCGGCGCGGTCGAGCACGGTCGAGAGCTCGTCCATGGCGAAGGGCTTGGTGAGATAGTCGGAGGCGCCGCAGCGCATGGCCTCGACGGCCGCGTTCACCGAGCCGGTGGCGGTCATGGCGATCACCGAAGTGTCGGGATAGAGCAGCTTGACCTCGGAGACCAGCTCTAATCCTTCATTCGATCCCGAGGGAAGATTGACCAGCAGAATGTCGGCAATGTGGCCGCGCAGAAGACCTCTTGCCTGGGCCAAATCGCCCGTGCTGTCGACGGCGTATCCGAGGCTCGCGGCGATCTCCGCGCAGGCCGAGCGCACCGCCGCGTCCGCATCCACAACCAGAAGGTGCAGGCGGATCGCCGGCTCGGAAAGTTGCGGAATGAACTCCATCTCTCGTGTGTTGAAGACTGTATCCAGCATTGTATTCGCCTCTCGGGTGTTTCAGGAAAAACCTGAAGGACCAGCTTCTAGCCTCTTGCTCCTAGCTTCCAGCTCTTGGCTATTCGCTCCCTTTCGCTTGTTCGGCCGTTGAGGGCCGCCGCCGAGAACCCTGCCGGCACGCGAACAGATTCGCCAACGCGATGGGACTCAAAGACATCAGCTCGCTTTGCGCAGCGGCAGTTCCAGCGCGAAGCGCGCGCCGCCCTGCTCGCGATTGCCAGCGGTGATGCGTCCCCCGGCGCATTCCACAATGGAGCGCGTGATGGTGAGGCCCAGGCCGCGATGGCTGACCATCCAGTTGCCGTGTGAGCCTTCGCTCATGCCGTGCGAGGTGTAACCGGAGGCAAAGATCGTCTCCAGCGCATCGGCGGGAATTCCGGGGCCGTTGTCCTCGACCGTAAGCAGGAGGCAGGCCGCGGTGCCCTGTGCGGGAGGCTCCTCGCGGAGTCCGATGTGGATGCGGCCGCCCGAGGGCATGGCCTCCGCCGAATTCTTGACCAGGTTGACGAGCACCCGCGTCAGGTCCTCGCCGGTGAGCCGCACCGGGCGCGCGCCGCCCTCGGCATGAACGGTGAGGGCGATGGTGGGCCCGGCCAGCGCGGCCAGCAGATTGCGGTTGGCGAGCAGCTCGCCAGCCAGGTTTGCGACCGGCACGGCGGGCAGCAGATCCCAGCGCCGGTTCGGATTGCAGATCGTGGACGGGTCGCGGCCCGGATCCCGGTCGAGAATTGCGGCGCCGGCTGCTTCCGTTTCTTCCTGCGCGGCCCATGAAAGCGACTCCGCGGGGCGGGCCGCCGGCGCTGCGAGCAGGCTGCTCACGCTGGCCGCACCCGGCAGGTCGCGTTGCGCGTCGATGGCGACGATCTTCTCCACCAGGCGGCGGCTGGCCGCGGCCACCAGCCGCAGCTCGTGCCCGTAATGGATAAAGGGAGTGGCGAGGACGCCGGGCTCCTCCAGCAGATCGCAGTAGAGCCCCAGCGCCGTGACCATGTTGCGCGCATCATGGGCCGCTTCGGCGAGGGTCTCTCCCGGGCTGCGCAGCCTTGCAAGGGTCTCGACGACGGTCTCCACACGCTTGCGGTCGGAGGTGTTTTGCTTCCCGTCCGCGCGGCCCGTTTTGATATTCGGAGCCTGGTGCTTGCGCATTACGCCGTCCCGCTTCCGTGCCGTTCCCCTCAATGTTTCTGTCTGATGCATGTGCCGATTCCTTTCTTCCAGTGGACAGCGGTCAGTGAACCTGAACAGTGGTTCATGGTTGACAAAAAGGCCCGTCGCCTCTTTCCTGTTTCCCGCTCGTTGGTTCTCTCCAATGCCCAAGTTCCCGTTTCTGCGTTGGGTGATGGACTTTGTCCTGTTTTCATACACGTGGCGTGCCAAACGGGGACGGGATTTCTAAGTTCCTGATCATGGAAGGGATAAGGCTGCGTCGGTGGCGTGGGAGTCGTGGTGGGGAGCGAACGGCGAGTTCCGAAACGGAACAAGCGGAAGGACGAGGCAGCGCGGAAAACCATTCCTATCAAGGTCTTGCGGAGCGATTCCTGTTGCGGCACTTGCATTTCTTGAATTCCCATTGCGGAACCGGTGTTCGGGCCCAGTCCCGGTTCCAGCGCCGCTCCCTTACAATCCGTTTATGAACCCGACAGAAAACGCAACGGGAAACGCAGCGGGGGCTGCGGGCACTCTCTCTCTTCGGCCCGGCGGCAGAAGCCGGGGCCAGCTTCGCCCACTCACGCTGACTCCCGGCTATGTGCAGACCGCCGAGGGCTCGGTGCTGGTCTCGCTGGGCAACACGCGCGTGCTGACCAACGCAACGATTGAGCAAGGCGTTCCGGGCTGGCTGCGCAACTCGGGGCGCGGCTGGGTCACGGCCGAATACGCCATGCTGCCACGGTCGACGGTGACACGGACTCCGCGCGAGAGCGAGCGCGGCAAGATCGGCGGGCGCACGCACGAGATTCAGCGGCTGATCGGGCGGAGCCTGCGCTCGGTGGTGGACATGCACGCTTTGGGCGAGCGAACGGTGATCCTCGACTGCGACGTGATTCAGGCCGACGGCGGCACGCGTACAGCGGCCATCACGGGCGCGGCCGTGGCGCTCGGGCTGGCTCTCGATGCGCTCGTCAAAGCGGGAACACTCAAAACTTCGCCGCTGAAGCAACTGGTGGCCGCAACGTCGGTGGGGATCGTGGGCGGCGAGGCGCTGCTCGATCTTTGTTACGAAGAAGACGCGCAGGCCGAGGTGGACATGAACGTGGTGATGACCGCCGATGGGGGCCTGGTGGAGACGCAGGCGACAGCGGAAAGGGGCTCTTTTTCTCGTTCCGGACTGAATGCATTGCTCGACTTAGCCGAAGCGGGATTGAAGGAGATCTTTGCGGCGCAGAGAGCGGTGCTGGCCGGTAGCCTGTAGCGCTGGGATTTGTAGCTGCTGGCTACAAGCTGCCAGCTAATGGCTTTCAACCGCGCGCAAGAATTGTTGCATCGGGCGCATGCGGGAACGAATCCTTTCATGCGTACGATCTGGGGTGCGACTTTTGCGGTGCGGCCATTGATTGAGGTAGCACTCCGACCCGACAGGAGAATCCAAATGCCAACGAAGAAAACCTCTGCACCGCGAGCTCACGATGCGGCGCTGCGGCAACATCTGCTTGAACTGCTCCAGGGCGGCCATGCGCACGCGGACTTCGACACTGCCGTCCGCGGTCTCGCGCCCGCCAAGCGCGGCAAGCGGCCCAGGGGCGCCGAGCACTCGCCTTGGGAGATTCTGGAGCACCTGCGCATCGCGCAGTGGGACATTCTGGAGTTCTCCCGCGATCCCGGCCACCAATCGCCGGACTGGCCCAGCGGCTACTGGCCCGAAGCGGCTGCGCCGCCCGATGCGAAAGCGTGGGACAGAAGCGTGCGCGCGTTTCGCCGCGACCTGAAGGCGATGTGCGACCTGGTTGCGAACCCGGCAACCGATTTGTATGCACGCATCCCGCACGGGAGCGGGCAGACGATTCTGCGCGAGGCGCTGCTCACGGCCGATCACAACGCCTATCACCTGGGCCAGATGGTGCTGGTGAGGCGGCTGTTGGGGGCGTGGAAGAGATGAAGCGAGGGAGCCGGGCGTAGCCGGTAGGGAATCGAAGCTTCTAGCTTCTAGCTTCTGGCTTCTAGCTTCTAGCTTCTAGCTTTCAACTGTCAGCCGTCAGCTTTCAGTTCTCAGCATTCGGCGTGACCGGTTTCCGACTCTCTGCCAGCCGCTGTTTGTTGTTTGCTGCCTGCTTTCTGCTGGATGCCGTTCCCCACAGCCTGCTGCTCTCGATTCCCTACTGGCTACTCCCTGTGGGCTACTGGCTACCGGCTACCAGCTGTTCCCTAATCCGGGACGAATTTTCGACCTTTTGACCGGCTCATTCGTCTACCCAATGAGGGCTGGTGTCTTTCTCCTCCACCGGCGCTCAGACGTTGAGGAGCAAGAACTTATGCGGTTCCAAACGCTGAAGCGCGGAGCGGCGCTCGTAGGGGCGGCTCTCCTTGTGACCTTTACGGCTGCGGCACAGGCGCAAACGCAGCCAGCGCAACCACAAGTCGTTCGCTACCTGGGCACGGTCACGGCCATCAGCGGCGACACGCTCACCGTAAAGACCGACGCCGGGCAGGTGAACACGGTCGAGGTTCCTTCCACCGCGCAACTGAAGCGCATCGCGCCGGGACAGACTGACCTGAGCAAGGCCGAGCCCCTCGACTTCGCGAGCATTGCCACGAGCGATCGCGTGCTGGTGACGCTCGACCCAAATGCAACCGGCGGAACGCCGCAGGCGCTGCGCATCATCGCCATCAAGCAGTCCGACGTGGCCAAGAAGCAGCAGACGGAAGCGGAGCTTTGGAACCAGGGCATGCATGGCCTGGTAAAGAGCGTGGATGCCGCCTCCGGCACAATCCAGGTGAACGTGCGCGCGGGAACGGTTACGAAGGAAGTCACTGTACATACCACGAGTTCCACGGTGTTGAAGCGCTACGCGCCCGGCTCGGTGCGCTTCGACCAGGCGCAGCCGGCGCCGATCACGGCGATCCGGCCCGGCGACCAGTTGTGGGCCCGCGGCGCCAAGAACGCCGATGGCACGGAGATCGCGGCGGACGGCGTCGTCTCCGGCAGCTTCCTCAACATCGCCGGGACGATTCTCTCCACGGACACTTCCGCTTCGACCTTGACGGTGAAAGATCTGGCCACCAAGAAGCCGGTCACCATCCGCATCACTGCCGACGCGCAGATGCGGCGCCTCGACGACAGGGTTGCAGCCTTTCTGGCCGCGCGGCTCAAAGGGGGACAAGGCGGAGGTCAGGGCGGCGGACAGGGAGACGCGGGCGCAGGCGGCGGAGCCGCAGGTGGAGGCGCGCAGCGCAGCTTCAGCCAGAGCGGCGGAGGCGGCGCGGGACGGATGGACCTGGAAACCGTTCTGGAGCGCGCACCGGTGATCCAGCTCGCCAGCCTGCAGAAGGGCGAAGCAGTGATGATCGTGGCCACCGAGGACGCCTCGGGCGTGAGTGCGGTGAAGCTGCTGGCCGGAGTGGAACCGTTGCTGGAAGCACCGCAGGCGCAGGACCTGCTTTCAAGCTGGAGCCTGAGCTCGGGCGAATCCGAAGCGGGCGCCCAGTAATTTCATCATTTTTTCATTCATCCGCAAGCGAGGAAATTTTGCATTCAAAATCGAACCACCTGACTCCTTTTATCGTTGCCTCTTTGATAGCGTTTTCCGGCGCGGCCGCGCGGGCGCAAGCAGCGCCTGCCGACGCGACTCCAGCAGCGCCCGCTACGCCAACCGCACCGGTTTCCGGCGCGCAGAACGCACCGGCTTCCGGGGCGACGACGTCAACCGGAACGCTGCACGGTCACATCCTCGACCCCACGGGCGCGCTGATTCCCGGCGCGCAGGTGACGGTGACAAGCGCGGCTGGTAAGAGGGCGGGCAGCGCGACGGCCGACTCCGCCGGCGGCTACCAGGTGCACGGACTTCCCGCCGGAAGCTACGTGATTGAAGTGGATTTCACAGGCTTCGCGCCGTTTGTCTCGGCGCCGATTTCGTTGAACGCCGGGCAGACGAAGAACATCGACATCAAGATGGCGATTGAAGCCGCCCAGCAGCAGGTTGTGGTGACCGACGAGGGCGCGCCAACAGTGAGCACCGAGGCCGGCGCCAACTCGAACTCCATCGTGCTCAAAGGCAGCGACCTCGACGCGCTGTCGGACGATCCCGACGAGCTGTCGAGCGAATTGACGGCTCTCGCCGGCCCTTCGGCAGGCCCCACCGGCGGGCAAATTTATATTGACGGATTCACGGGAGGCCAATTGCCGCCCAAGTCGGCGATTCGCGAGATTCGCATCAATCAAAATCCGTTTTCAGCAGAGTTCGACAAGATTGGATACGGACGCATCGAAATTCTCACCAAGCCGGGCACCGACACGCTGCACGGACGAGTCTTCGGCCAAGGAAACGACAACGTCTTCAACACCGGCAACCCGTTTACAGCGGAGCTGCCTTCTTACTACAGCTTTCAATACAACGGCTCCGTGAGCGGCGCGATGTCCAAGTGGGCCTCGTTCTTCTTCAGCGTGGAGCAGCGGGATACGCAAACCGACAATGTGTTTTATATTCCCGACGGGCCGGTGTACGACGGGACCACAGACATGTGGTCGATCAGCTCCACGCCGGTCGCGGGCAGTCTCTTCAGCCCGGCCAACCATCTTGAGGTCTCGCCGCGCGTCGATCTGCAACTGGGGCAGAAAAACACTTTGACACTGCGCTACCAGTTCTACCGCAACAATGTGCGCGGCTCCCTGTCCTCGACGTCGCTGCCTTCCACATCCGGTACCAGCGATTCGCTCGAACATACAGTGCAGCTCGATGACACGGAGGTGATCAGCGACAGGATGGTGAACGAGACGCGCTTCGAGTACCGGCGCGCCAACTCTTCCTCGGCCCCGGTGAGCTCCGCACCCGGCTTTAATGTGCCTAAAGTGTTTTCCGCCGGCGGCAACTCGGGACAAACCTCTTCATCGCACGCCGATCACTACGAGCTGCAGAACTACCTGACGCTGAGCGAAGGCAAGCAGGCCATCAAAATGGGCGCGTGGCTGCGCGACAACCGCGACACCACTTCGACGGACGGAAACTTTAACGGCAGCTTCACCTTCCCGTCCATCACGGCTTTCGTGGACACATGGAACGGCGTTGCGGCGGGCGAGACGATTCCCGAGATCGCCGCGGCCTGCCCCGCAACGCAAGCGGGCGGATGCGTGCCGACCAAGCTCACTTACACGAGCGGGCCGTATGCCTTCCAGGGGAACGTCTTCAACGCGGCGCTCTTTTTTCAGGACGACTGGACCGTGAGCAAACTCCTCACGCTTTCCGGTGGATTGCGCTGGGAGGGACAGAACCACGTCGCCGACCACAGCGACTGGGCTCCGCGCGTGGCGTTCGCCTACGCGCTGGACGGGCACAAGAAGGGAACGACGCCCAAGACCGTGCTGCGCGGCGGCTTCGGATTGTTTTACGACCGCTTCCCCACCACCGATCTGATGAACCTGGAGGAGCTGAACGGCACCGGGAACAGCCAGAAGCAGATCGTCATCAGCGATCCCACGTGCTTTGACGAAACCAGCCTGAGCTCGATCAGCGGCGGCGTGGCCTCGTGCGGCTCGGGCACGGCGAGTACTTCCGCGATCTATTCGATCTCGCCCACCTACCGCTCACCCTATCTGGCGCAGCTGGGCGTGAGCGTGGAGCGGCAGATGACCAAGGCGGCGACAGTCACGTTCACTTACATGCACACTTCCGGTTTCCACCAACTGGTGGTGCGCGATTCAAACGCCTATCTGCCGGGAACTTACCAATACGGCAGCGCGACGCTCACCGGCACGCGGCCCGATCCCTCACTGGGCATCGTGGATCAGTATTTCCCTGAGGCGGTGTTAAACGAGAATCAGGTGATTGTGAACATCAACGCCCGCTTCTCGCCCAAGCTGAGCGTGCTGGGTTTTTATGCAGGGAGCTGGGCGAACTCGGATGGCGGCGGCGGATCGAGCCCGTCGAACTCGTACGACCTGAGGCAGGATTATGGGCGCGCCTCGTTTATCAGACCGCAGTGGCTGTTCTTGATGGGCAACTACAACGGCCCGTGGGGAATCACTTTCAACCCGTTTCTCATTGCACAGGCAGGACACCCCTACAACATCACCTCGCCCTACGATCTGACCGGCGACAATTTCTTCAACGACCGGCCGTCGTACACGAGCGCGCCGACGACAACAAGCAATGTGGTTCAAACGAGCTTTGGGGAGCTGAATCTTGTGCCCGGAGCGGGAGAGACCATTCTTCCCGTTTCACTGGGCAACAGCCCGTCCTCAGTCGCGGTGAACCTGCGCGTCGGCCGGACGTTCGGGATCGGCCCCAAGGTGGAGTCGCCAAGCGGCCCGCGTCCCCCGGGCGGTGGTCCGGGTGGTGGTGGCGGGCGCGGAGGCGGCGGCTTCGGCGGCGGCTTTGGCGGCGGACCCTTTGGCGGGGGCGGCGGGCGCGGCGGCATGTTCGGCGGGCCTACGAACACGAACGCCAAGAAGTACTCGCTGAACTTCAACGTGCAGGCTCTGAATCTGTTCAACGACATCGACCTGGGCACGCCAGTGGGCGGCATTCAGCCCACCTTCGATGCCAGCACCGGGCAATATGGTCCGGGGCCTCAGTTCGGCAAATCGGACGGCCTCGCCGGCAGCATCTTCTCGACCAGCTCGGCGGCGCGGCGCATCTTTTTCCAGGCGGCGTTTCAGTTTTAGAAGCAGGGATTAGGGATCAGATAAGCAGCTATTAGCTTTTGGCGATCAGCCTTCAATCGTCTTTCATTGAAGCGACCGCATCGGAATGGCACAGGCCTCTTCCGATCCCCGGTCCACGGTTCACGACCCACGATTCACAAATCACGATCCGTCATCAACGAACCGTACAGTGACTCCCATGTGTCTGCAGTTCGGTCCATGCTGAAGTGATCGACGATGCGCTGGCGAGCGGCGCGGCCACGCGCAGCGAGCGCTTCCCTGCCCTGAATCATCGTCGAGAGCATTGCCTTGCCCAGCGCCTCGGAATCTTTGGCAGGAACGATGACGCCGGCGTCACCGACCAACTCGCGCACGCCGCCGACGTCGGTGGCGACAACGGGCTTGGCCATTGCCATCGCCTCGCCGACGGCGAGTGGCATTCCCTCCCACGCTGAGCCGGAGACGAAGGCGTCGGCTGCGTCGAGCAGCGCGGGCATGTCGCGGCGCAGGCCGAGCCAGCGGACGGAATCGCCGATTCCTAATTCGCTTCGTAATTGTTGCAGTGCCGCGATCTGACCCACCGCAGCATCGCCCGCGATCCACAGACGCGCATCGCCGCGACCTAAGCGCACTTCAGCAAAGGCGCGCAGCAGATTGGGATAGTCTTTTGCCGGAGCGAGGCGGCCCACTGCGAGCCAGATAAACTCGGCTTCTTCCCTTGCTTCTGAAGCGCCGATTTCCGCTCGAATCCGCGCGCCGCTCTCTCCATTCGGAGCGAATTCCTGGACCTCGATGCCATTGAGAATCACCGAGCACTTGCGACGAGGCACGGCGCCGAGGCGGGTGAAACGATCGGCCGCGGCCTGGCTCACGGCAATGGTGCGGCGGCTGAGGGAATCTGTGAGGCGGTAGGCGAGCATCCGATGCCATCCGCCCTCATACACGTTATGCACTGTGGAGAGCACGACGAAAGGCGGAGCAGCTAACCGAAACAGGCGGGCAAAAATGTTGGCGTGAAAGCCGTGGCTGTGGACCAGTTTGGGCTGAAACTCGCGAAGAAATGCGCGCCCTCGCTTGAAACCAGCGAACACGGTCCCAGGCGTTTTGCGCAGGTCGAGGTGAAGGGTGGGAATCGCGGTGGGCCACTCCGCTGCAAGGCGCGGCATCAGCACCAGCAATGCGACGGTGTGACCGCGCATGGCCATGCGATCCGCTACGGCCAGCGCCTGCTTTTCTGCCCCGCCCACGCCGAGCGACGAGAGCAGGTAGACGATACGCATGGGACCCGAGCCTTAGAGCGGTTCCGCGGTGGGCCTAGCCATTTCCGGCCTTAGTGCAGGGTGGATTCTTCTTGATGAAGAATCCACTTGGAGATCATGCCTTCGAGACACACTCACCGCGGAACCGCTGTACTTGACGCTTATCTTTACCTGAATGCTTATCTTTACCTGAATATTGTCCGGATCGATGATACCGCAGAGCGCGCTGCCATGGCCGGCCGGGAGAAGCGAAGGGCGAGCGGCGTGTCGAGCGCGAACAGGCCGGGACCCAGAATCATGATGAGCAGCGCGGCAAACCAGTAGTTATAGGCGTCGGCGCCCTGAAACTGGTCGGGATTGGAGAGAACGCCGAGGAAGGCGGGTTTCTCCGCGGTCCAGAAGGCAACGGTCATATTGACGAAGAGCACCAGCGCGGTGAGGCGCGTGGCCAGGCCGACGGCGAGGAGAATTCCGCCAACAAGCTCAACGACAGAGACGAAGAGAGCGGTTTGGTGCGGCATGGGCAGGTTGAGCGTGGCAAAGTATTGGCCGACGCGATCGAGGTGATGCAGCTTGCCCCAGCCATCCGTTGCGAATTGCCAGCCCCAGTAGAGCCGGATGGCGAGCAGCAGCGGGCTCTCGAGTTTGCGGAGCATGGTGCGCATGCCGCCGTAAGCGGCGGTTGCGGTTCGTACAAGAGCGGACATAGAACTCCTTCGTAAGTGCGTCCAGGTCAACAACGCAGAGTGGCGATCCGGCCGCGCAGATCAAACGGCGCGGATCAAGTTGCGCAAATCCAGCCCAACTCTGCCCAACTGCCAAACCATTGGCGCACGCGCTCCGGACGCTGCCGCTGGGGGATGCGCGAACCGGCGAATCCGTCTTCGATCGCCTCGCCGAGGGCGCGGCCATCACGAAGGGCGACGAGGGTCTGAAATTCCTCGCGCGCGATGCGCCGGTAATAGACCGACAGATCGACACGATGCACGGCAAGCCATGTGGGGCGGGGGCGTAACTTCGGCACCGCGGCTTTTGCGCCGGATTCTTCTTCAGGCGCAACGCCCGCTTCGCTGGTCTGGCGTTTCTCGCGGCGGTGCAACTCGAGCACGAGATCGTCGGCCGGGTAGCCGAGCGCAACCAATTGCAGACAGGGTTGCAGAGTGAGCTTCGACTCGCCTTGAAGCGCAGCAATCTGGCGTTGCGTGAGGGGGTCGCGCTCCGGTGCATCAAACGCCTCGACAAATGCCCACTCCATCCGGGCCAGGTCCACGGCGAGCCGGTGACGACGGCCGGCGTGCTCGGGATGCGCCGCGAGCCATTGGGGAAGCTTCGATCCGAGGTTGCGCAGCGTGAAGGAGCGACTGGGATGCTCGGTGAGATAGGCAATGCTGAGCGCTTCAAAGCGGCGCGCTCCGACCACGGCGCGCAGCGCAGGAAAGTCCTCAGCCAACGCGCCGAGCACGCGATACCAATACTGCCGGTTATAGATTTCCAGGCGCTCGAAGGCCGTTAGCCGCGAGTTGGGCGCGATGAACGAGGCCGCAACCTCGGTCATCGGGCGCCCGTCGGCCGCGGTCGCGCGCATGTTGTCGTCTTTCGTCAGCGGCTGCATCACCGCGGCGGCCATCTCGCGCTGGAGCGACGCCAGATCCATTGTCTGCGCTTTCATTTCGCAGCTCCGACGAGCTCCGCGGCCTGGGGTTTCAGGTAGCGCTCGGCCTTCTTGGCTTCGGCGTGGACCTCGTCGAAGCTGGGAATATGGTCGTCCCACTCGAGCAGCGTGGGCGTGGGCCCGCAGCGCTCGATGGCGCGGGCATAAAGCTGCCACACCAGATCGATCACCGGGTGATCGTGCGTATCGAGAATGTACTTTTCGTACTTGGAATGGCCCGCGATATGAATCTGCGCCACGCGATGGGCAGGCACCGCGTTCACGTAGTCCATGGGATTGAACTCATGGTTCATGGCCGAGACGTAGATGTTATTCACGTCGAGGAGAATGCCGCAGTCGGCGCGCTCTACCACCTCGGTGAGGAACTCCCACTCGGTCATCTCGGAGCCGGTAAACGCCGCATAGGAGCTCACATTCTCCAGGACCAACGGAATTTCGAGATAATCCCGCACCATACGCACGCGCTCGACGGTGCGATGCACGGCCTCCCACGTATAGGGCAGAGGCAGCAGATCGTGGGTGTAGGTGCCGTCGACCGAGCCCCAACAGAGATGATCGCTGAGCCACGGAGTTTTGGTGCGACGGACGAGCTGCTTCAGGCGCTTCAGGTGCTCCGGGTCGGGCGCAGTCACGGAGCCGAAGTACATCGACACTCCGTGCTGTACGACTCTGTATTGCTCCAGGATGCGATCGAGCGTGGCCAGCGGACGGCCGGCATCGATCATGTAATTTTCCGAGATGATTTCAAACCAGTCGACGACCGGCTTGCGGGAAAAGATGTGCTCGTAGTGAGGAATGCGCAGGCCGATGCCAACGCCGTGGTCCTGATACGCATTGAAACGATTGCCGGGCATAGAAAGACAGTGGTTAGTGGTTAGTGGTTAGTGGTCAGTGAACAGTGGACAGTGGACAGTGAACAGTGTCAGGCACATGAGAACTAAGCAAAAACGATGCGACACATGTGATGATCACTGTTCACTGACAACTGATTACTGTTCTTAGGCGAGGCCCGGCATCTTGGAGCCGTCGGTGGCGCAGCCGCCCTTGCCTTTGCAGCTGTTCTTGCCCGAGCAGCCGTTGTCGCCCGACTTACAGCCGCCCTGGCCTTTACAGTCGTTCTTGCCCTTACAGGAGTGCTTGGTTGTGTCCTGGTCGAAGCTGGTATAGCGAAGCCCTGCCTTGGCAGCCTTGACCTGGGTGGCCTGCTGTGTGCCTTGTGTGGCCGCATGAGCCGCAACCGCGCTGCCGCCGGCGAGACCGGTGAGCGCAGCAGTGAGGAGCATTGCGTTGAGCTGGTTCTTCATGGCGATTTTGACCTCGTATGGGGATGGCGCGGAGTTTCACCGCGGGTTGGGGAAGGCAGGATGGGCCGTTTGTCGTCCACCCCGCAGAATTGGTGGTACGCAACCTTGGAGTGCCTGCGCGAAAAAAGGTTACAGGGAAAAACGCGCGGCAGAATGAATTTATCACTTTGGGGCGTAACCTGGCGCGCAACATTGTCATCCCATTGTCGATTGGCTGCCGCACGCCGGGTGCGCTACCCTGTTTGAGCCCACAGGGGATTTGAGGATCGTTGCGGTCCGACGGTTGCTGGGCGGAGGGCCTCTTCGGTTTGGGGCAGGCTGCGCGCCTGGGTATTCGGGAGGTTGATTGCAAAGCACAAAAGGATTGGCAGCGGTGTCGGGCACGGCGATGGTGATGGCGCTGCTGCAGAGCTTGTGCACGGCGATTCTGACGATTAACGGGATTCGCGTCGGGATCGGCGTTGCCGCGCTTGCCGCCAGCAGCATCGCCGCGCCGTTGCTCTCGTTTCATCGCGACGCCATTCGCATTCCCATGCTCTCGATCTCTGTGATTGGTGCGGTCGTCAACCTGCTCGTACTGGCGTGGGTCTGGCACTTGCGCGCGCGGCCCGAGTCCGAGTGGCGCAGGCAGCCGATCACCAAGAAGCAACGCTGGTCGGAGCGGCTGCAGGTCATCATGGCCGTGGCTACGCTGGTCCTGGTGGGACTGGAAATCTACACGCATCCGATCGTGAATCACGGTGCGTCGGCGTTCTGAGAGCGCGGACCGCGACCAGCACCGAGCTCAAGGTCTGGAAACTTCCATTTCTTTTTCCAGCCGCTGGTGCAGGCGCTCGCTGAATCCCGCTGGCAGCTCAAAGACGCGACCGTCCGCGTAGAGCACTACGACGTTGCGCGTGGAGTCGAGCACGGCCGAGCAGATCTCGCAGGTTTCAAGATGCTTGTCGATCTCGGCGCGCAGGTCCGCCGCCACCTCGCCGTCGATATAGGCGGAGATGTGGTCCCACACGTGTTTGCAGTCGATCCTCATCTTCCCCACCCAAACAGTTTGCCCCTCCTGGGCGCAAACCCTTTCAACCGCGCCGCCAGGCTGCGTTGCAAAAGGGCACGCGCCCGGTGAAGGCGGACCTTGACCGCTCCCTCGGCGATGCCAAGCGCAGCGGCAGTCTCACGGACGTCCATCTCTTCGATGTCCCTGAGCAGCACGACGTTACGGTAAATCTCCGGCAGGCCGTCGATGGCCTGACGCAAAACGGCCGCCAGCTCCTTGCGTTCCAGGGCCTCGGCCGGCACCTCGCGCCAGCTGGTCAGGATAGCCGGCGTAAAGTCGCCACCGTGATCCTCAGTGAGGGCGTCAAGCGAGTCCTCGCGCCGGGTTTCGGCCCTGCGCAGGCGGCCCAGGCCCTCATTGCGCGCGATAGAAAGCGCCCAGGTGCGGAATTGCGACTCGCCGCGAAAGAGATGCAGGTTGCGGTAGATCTTCACAACTGCCTCCTGCGCAGCATCTTCGGCGTCGGCCTCGTTGCGCAGGATCGAAATTAAGAGAAAGAAGATAGGCCGCTCACAGGGCCGAATCAACTCGTGAAAAAGCTGCTTTTCCCCAGCCAGAATGCGGCGGATACAGTCGGCATCGAACTCCGGATTGGGCGCGTTCTTCATTTTTTCTTCGGGATTGGACTTCGAGCTGAGGCCGGCCCGCACAAGGATGGCTGTGAAATGCCACTGGAGAGACTATATCGCGGCCGGCCTTGGGGATTTTGGCGTCCCAGCCGGGCGTTTCATGCGCTCCGAATGGCCCGGGTGACAACCATTTTTGGCAGGTCAAAAAGAATCCTTGCAGGAAAAACATGGTTTGGGCTGTACAATCCCCTCACAAGGAGTCTTATGGCCGGAGACATGCAAATTACATGCAGCGACTGTGGGCAGGAGTTTACCTTCAGCGCTGCCGATCAGCAGTTCTTTCAGGAACGCGGTTACTCGACACCCAAGCGTTGTAAGCCTTGCCGCCAGGCAAAGAAGGCCGATCAGGGGGGATCCGGCCACCGTTCGGCTCCTTCACAGGGAACACCTGTGATTTGTTCGGGTTGTGGCCAGCCAACGACCGTGCCTTTTGAGCCGCGTGGCGATCGTCCGGTTTATTGCCGCGATTGCTACACGGCGCGCAAGGGCTCAGGGGGCGGGGGACGCGGGCGTTGACCGCGCTGTAAGAGCGCGGGCCGGATCGCTGGTTGAAAAGGCTGCGGGACGTTCTTTTCCGCAGTGGATCGGGATGAGTACGGGAGAGCACTGTCGCGGCTACGGGCGCGCCCTTGCCTTTTTTCCGCGCTCGTTCACCGGCTCGCAAACTCTCCTTTCCACCTTCCGTATCAGCGCGTCGAAACGGGAGCGTACGATGACTTCTACGCGTTGACTCGCGCGGGTTGACTGCGTTTGTTCGAAGCTCCCTTTTGAACGGAATCGGAAATGGACAGAAGACCCATGGCCCGATAAACTACGCACACGGACCCCCTGCACATCCGTGTAGATAAGGAAATCTTCCAAGGCCATGGCCTCGCAGCTCTCTTTCACCGGATTCGCCTGGAAAAATCTTCGGCGCCGGCGCCTCAGAACCCTGCTCACCCTGTGCGGGATTACCATGGGTATTGGGGCATTTGTGGCATTAGTTGGGTTCTCGCGCTCGTTTGAACACGAATGGCTGCGGCTCTATCAGAGCTCGGGCACGGATATTGCCGTCCTCGAATCGAGCTTGTTCAACAGCTCGCTGGATGAGTCGCTGGGCGCGAAGATCAAGGCTCTTCCCGAGGTGGCCGCGGTTGCGCCGCTGGTCTTCAATCTCATCGATCTGACGCCGGACGTGAATGCGCTGGCCTACGGATGGCCGGCCGATTCCTACGAGATGGACGCCCTTCACTTCACGTCGGGCACACGCTTCCGCGCGGGCCAGCCGGAGGTGGTGCTCGGCGATCTGCTGGCGCAAAACCTGAACAAGAAAATCGGCGATACCGTCACCATTCTGGGCGAAACTTTCACGATTACGGGAGTCTTTCACGGGGGCACGGCGCTGGAAACGGGCGCGGTGATCATGCCGCTCGATCAGATGCAGAACATCTCCAGCCGCCAGGGAAAAGTGACCGCGTTTCATGTACGGCTTCGCCCCACGCCGGCCGGCGAATCGTATGAGCACTACGTGGCGCGGGTGCAGGCGGAGATCGACGCGCTGGAGCCCGGCATCCGCGCCGAGCCCGCGGCGGAACGCGCATCCAATAACCAGATTGTGGACATTGCGCACTCGGTGGCCTGGGGCACATCGTCCATTGCCCTGCTCATCGGCATCGTGGGCATTGCCAACACCATGGCGATGTCAGTTTTTGAGCGCACGCGCGAGATCGGCATCCTGCGCGCGCTGGGCTGGAAGGGCCGGCACGTGATTTTGCTTATTCTTACGGAGGCGGCTGGCCTCGGCCTGGCCGGCGGCTTGCTTGGCATCGTTGTGGGATTGGGCGCCTTGTGGATCCTTTCCGTCATGCCGCAGACCGCGAGCGTGGTGTCGATTTCCGTCTCGCCGGTTCATCTGGTTGAGTCGCTGCTGATCGCCATCGGATCCGGGCTCGTGGCAGGAGCGTATCCCGCGTGGCGCGGCGCTCGGCTTTCGCCGGTGGAGGCATTGCGCTATGAGTAGCCCAATCCTGGAAGCGCGCGGGCTGATGAAGAGCTACGACGACGGGCGCGTCGCAGCTTTGCGCGGAGTAGACGTGACGATTGAGGCCGGCGAATACGTGACCATCAGCGGACCCAGCGGCAGCGGAAAATCCACTCTGCTGCATATGCTGGGCGGACTCGATTCGCCGACGAGTGGCGAGGTTCTCTTCCGGGGATCGCCTCTGGGCACGGAAGTGAATCTGGATAGTTTTCGTTCCCGCCAGGTCGGATTCATCTTCCAGGCTTTTCACCTGCTGCCCACGCTGCGCGCGGTTGAAAATGTGCAGGTGGCCATGCTGGCAATGAACGGGCGATCCAATCATCGCGTCGAGCGCGCCTCCGCTCTGCTTGAGGAGATGGGCCTGAAGGATCGCATGCAGCACTATCCTAACGAGCTCTCGGCCGGCGAGCGGCAGCGCGTGGCCATTGCCCGCGCCCTGGCCAACGATCCTGCCATCCTTCTGGCCGACGAGCCCACGGGCAACCTCGACAGCGTGAACACCGGCCACATCATGGAGATTCTGCGTGGCATCCGCGAGCAGCGCGGCATGACGCTGGTGATCGTGACCCATGAGAACGACATTGCCTTGACCGCGCCACGCCACATTCGCATCCGCGACGGCAGGATCGAGGCATGAGAACCGCGCGAAGCATGAGGGCGCTGCGGGCGGCGTGGATTGCCGCGGTGGTCCCGGCGCTATGGGCCCAGACCGCAAATGTCAACGATCTTCTGGCCACGGTGCGCAAACAGATTGAGAACGCCGACTTTCGCGTCAGCGGGCATCTGATCGCGATCGACGCCAGCGGCGCGCGTGTGAGCTATCCCATCACCATCAAGACACACTGGTTCCCTGCGGAGCTGCGCATGTTTGTTGATCTGGGGCAGCCGTCCGGGACGCAACGCGACATGCGCCAGCACATTCTTCTGGAGATGCGCACCGACGGCGACAATGCCATTCGCATTGCCGATCCCGGCGACGCATCTTCTCGCCTGCTGCCATTTGAAAAGTGGAACGATCATTCGCTTAGTCCCGGATTCAATGACGAGGACTTCCTGGAGCAGCAATACTTCTGGCCCGGCCAAACGCCTGAGGGTATGGCGAAGTTCGGCGCGCGCAATTGCGACGTGGTCAAAAGCACACCGGGCCCCGATGTTCGAACGCACTACGCAGAGGTAAAGACCTGGATCGATCCTACGATCGGGTTCCCCGTTTATGCGGAAAAGACGCTCAAGGACTCGGGGGCGGTGAAAGAATTTACATCGTACGGCGTGCGCCAGGAAGAGGGCCACTGGTTCGCGCACCAGGTTGAAGTGAAGACGCGCGGCCAAGCCGGGTCAACGTTGTTGATCTTCGGCCGGGGCAGCGCCAAGGCAAAACTTACTGCCGCCGACTTCAGTCCGGCCGCGCTCACACACTTCTAGGAGCATCATGCAAGCCCTCCTTTGGATCGTCGCCTTCGCAGCAGTCGTGCTCGCGGCCGGTGTGTTCTACCAGCGGGTGGGCGATTGGCGCGACCGGCGGCGCTACGCCGCGGGGCGATGGGTGACCATCGGAAATGGATCTAAACTCTATCTCTTGGAGATGGGCGAGGGCGAACCCACAGTCTTGTTTGAGGCCGGCATCGGCGCCACACATCTGAACTGGCGGGCCATTCAGGAATCGATCGCCGAGTCAGCGCGCGCGGTGGCATACGATCGTTGCGGCCTGGGCTGGAGCAGCCGCTGTCGCACGGCCCGCATTCCCGGCAACATCGCCGTGGAGTTGCACCAAATGTTGCACCGCGCCGGGCTCAAGCCGCCTTTTATTCTGGTTGGACATTCGTTTGGCGGGCTCGTGATGCGCCGCTACGCGCTGCTCTATCCCGATGAGGTCGCCGGCATCGTGCTCATCGATCCCATGCGTTGCGATCAATGGCCGCCGCTCGACCCCTCAAAGCAACCGCAACTCGATCTGGGCCGCAGGCTAATCCGCTTCGCCATGCCCGTCGCTTCCTGCGGCCTGGCACGCTTGATGGTCAGCTTGTTGTTCTGCCGCGCCAGCCATCTCTCCGACCAGATTGTTGGAGCCGCGGGCACCCACAAACGCCACGTCCTGACGCGGATCAAGACCGAAGTGAGAAAGATGCCGCGCACGGTGTGGCCGGCGGTTGCGTCGCACTGGTCGCGTCCCGGGTTTTACGCTGGGATTCGCAGCCATATCACCTCGATCCCCGAAACCGTCACCGAGATGGATGCAGTCGAGCCGATCCGTGACATTCCCGTTACCGTGCTGACGCCCGCCAATGCCGCCCCGCTCTCGCAAGATCATCTCGATCGCATTGGCGACAGCGCGCACCAGGTGATCGCCCGCAACAGCGAGCACTGGATTCACCTCGACGAGCCTGACCTGGTGACCGATTCCATTCGTGCCATGGTGGCCGCGACCGTGGCTGAAACGGCGACTGCTGACTAACCTTTCACCTGCGCACGCGGGCGCGCCATAGCCTGCTGCATCGAGCGACGTCTGCGCCGACCGTCACATCCGTCCCCGAAAATCCTCGCTATTCTTGTAACAAATCACCTTTTTCATGGCTTCTTTCTCGTAGGAAGCGAGGGTCGTATGGAAGTAAAGGTCTGTCAAATTGAAGGCGTAAAGTTCGACATCGAGGCTCGATCGCATCACATCGCGTGCGATCAGCCGGCGGAAAATGGCGGCGCGGATTGCGGCATGACCCCACCGGAGCTGCTGCTCGCGTCGCTCGGCTCCTGCGCGGCTTTTTATGCCGCGGAGTATCTTAGAACCCGCAATCTGGCAAAGAGCGGACTCGAAGTTTCAGTGACCGCGGAAAAGCTGCTCAAGCCGGCGAGGCTGGGCAACTTCCACGTGCTCGTCACGAGCCCGGTTGCGCTCACCGCCGAGCAAAACGAAGGAATGCTGCGCAGCGTGCACCATTGCCTGGTTCACAACACGCTGATGTCGCCGCCCGAGATGGACATCGAGATTGCCGCCGGCGTGCTTCAGTAACGATTCGCCGGCAGCCGCATAGAAAGGACGCCCGCCACCTGTCGTGCTACGCCAAGCGGCTGATCACTGATGACTGCTCACTGACCACTTTTTTATGAGAGGCGCACGCTTTTGCCGCGCGAGAGCACAGCGGCTTTGCGGCGGTCCTTGGAGGCGTGGTCGATCTGCTTCCAGAAGCCGATGAAGTAATCGACCGCCGAGATGGTTGCGACCAGCGCGGCAAAGTAGATGGCCGCGACGGCGTACCAGTAAATCGGGACCGTGAGCACGCCGATCTGCCAATGATGCCAGCGATGTGCCAAGACAGCTGAGACCACGGAGACGATCTGGACCACGGTCTTTAGCTTGCCCAGCTCACTGGCCGAGATGGTGAACCCCTCGGACGAAGCGATGGATCGAAGCCCGGAGATGAGAAACTCGCGGCCGACGATGACGACCACGATCCACACCTTGACCACCTGCGGGTTGTAGGCGACCAGGGCGATGAAGGCCGCCGTGACCATGATCTTGTCGGCCAGGGGATCGAGTAGCATGCCCATGGTGGTGATCTGGCCGCGCTTGCGCGCGAGATATCCGTCCAGCCCATCGGTGATCGATGCCAGCACAAAGAGAATCGACGCCAGAATCTCCTGCGTTCCGTTCGGTCCAGCCCAAGGAAAATGCGGCGACAGGATCCAAAGGAACAACGGGATCATGATGATCCGCGTCATGGTGATGGAATTGGGGAGGTTCATCCTGGCCGGGCCACGCCTTCTCGTCTCTGGTAGCTTGACACCATTATTGCACCAGGGACAAATAGGCGCGCCCTGCGAAAGGTTGCTTTGGGCTGGGAGGCGCGGAGGAAAGGATCACACGCCTACTTTTTCGCAGTCGCCGTGGCCATCGGATACTCCGAGAACAGGTAGCCGGCCTCGTCGCTGCCGATCTGCTGCAACTCCAGCAGCTCAACCGACCTGGAGGTCACAAGCTGCGTGCGGAAGTAGTAGCTCTTCCCTGCTTCCGCGGTAAATTGCGCAAGCTCGACGCGCTGGTCCAAAAAGGAAGACTGGAGCACGGTGCAGACATGATGTTCGCCCGGATCAACCGCGACCGCGAACCATGAGTCTCCGTGCCCGGCGCCCACCCAGTTGCCGTCGACGGCGTACTTTGTCGTGGGATAGCCAATGGTTAGTTGTTCAAATGGGATGCCCGCATCGTGAATGAAGTAGACCAGCGCCTTTCCGGCCTGTGGCGGCATGGGACCGTGCTGACTGCGATCCAGGCTCACCTTGAAGTTCTCTTGTGCGGGACCGCAGGCAGAAGCCAGCCGGTTCTGCCCCGGCTGCTGGCTGAAACGTTCTTTCTGTTGCGCAAACGCGGTCACACTAAGGCAAAGGAAAACAACAGCAGCTCTCACGGTTGTGCTCCTTGTGGGTGGTTCACTAATCGGAAAGGATGCACGCCGCAGAAGTTTGGTTGTACGCGCAAAGAAATGGCGGGAAAAGTTCTGGGCTTCTCCCGCCACGTTTGTTCCGAGAGCTACGAAGGCTCGGGGGCTACGCGTAGATGCCGCGCTGCCGGATGGTGAAGGCCACGCGATCGATGGCCAGCATGTAGGCCGCTATGCGATTGTTCACGTCGTGCGCCTCGGCATAGCGAACCACGTCGTCAAAACTGGCGCGCAGGATGCCCTCCAGTTGCTCGTTCACGATCGATTCCTTCCAGAAGTATCCCTGGCGGTCCTGCACCCACTCAAAGTAGCTGGCCGTCACACCACCGGCGTTGGCCAGAATGTCGGGCACGATAAAGATGCGTTTCTCCGACAGGATTTCGTCGGCCACGGCGGTGGTGGGCCCGTTGGCGCCTTCGACTACGATGCGCGCCTTGATTTTGTCGGCATTGCGGCTGGTGATCACGTTCTCAGTCGCCGCGGGGATCAGAATCTCGCAATCAGCCACCAGCAGCTCTTCGCTGGGCATGGCTTCGGCGCCGCGAAATCCGAGAATCGTATTGTTGCGGTATTTGTACTCCAGCAGTTGATGAATATCGATGCCGTTGGAGTTGTACAATCCTCCGTCACGCTCCGCGATGCCGACAATCTTGAATCCCTGCTCCTGCATCAGGCGCGCGGCATTCGATCCCACGTTGCCAAATCCCTGAATAATGACGCGGCAACCCTCGACGTCCATGCCGAGTTGGCGCAGGCTCTCGGTGCACACCACCATCACTCCGCGCCCCGTGGCTTCAATGCGCCCTTGCGAGCCCCCGATGTTCAACGGCTTGCCGGTCACTACGCTGGTTACCGTCTGGCGCATGTGCATGGAGTATGTGTCCATGATCCACGCCATGGTCTGTTCGTTGGTGTTCACATCCGGCGCGGGAACATCCTTCTCCGGCCCGATGAACTCGATGATCTCGGACGTGTAGCGGCGCGTCATGCGCTCCAGCTCGCCCTTGCTCATGCTTTGGGGATCGCAGATCACGCCGCCCTTGGCTCCGCCGAAGGGAATATTCACGACCGCGCACTTCCAGGTCATCCAGCTGGCCAGCGCGCGCACTTCGTCCAGGGTCACATCGGGCGCGTAGCGGATTCCGCCCTTGCACGGCCCGCGCGCCATGGAGTGCTGCACGCGGAAGCCGGTGAACATATCGATCATGCCGTTGTCGAGGGCTACGGGAAAGTGAACGATCACCTCCCGCGACGGCGAGCGCAGCACTTTCCACAATCCCTCATCGAGATTCAGCTTGCGCGCGGCAAAGTCGAAGCGCGCGCTTTGCGCCGCCCACGGATTGATCTCCTGGTCCAATGTGACGCTGGTATTTCCGGTTGCCATATCTGCTCTCCCTGTCCCGCAGCTCTTCGGATTCGGAATCAAGCTCCGCTTCTCAAGAATACAGTCGAAGCAGCGGTCTTCCTCCGGTTTTTCGTTTCCGGCTCGCCCAACTCGCGCGGCTCTCTCGGTTTGTTGGGCTGCCCAGGTTCGGCTCGTGTGCAGTCGCCTGCTGGCCCAAACCTCAGTGAGTCTAGGCCACCTCTGGTTCCCCGTCAAGCTGACGGAACACACGATCTTGCGGCCCTCCCACAGCGGCCGCGGGCCCGCAGCGACCGGCCCAAACCCGGAATGACTGAACGGCGCTCACGGCGGACGACGAGCAGTTACACTTAGGCTGTGAAGGCCTACGAGCGTTCCGCCCAGCCCAGCCGCAAAGAATTCCTGGACCTCGCCCGGACCCACACCCTTGTGCCCGTGTGCCGCACCCTGATGGCCGACCTGGAGACTCCGGTCTCGGCCTTTCTGCGCGCGGCGTGGCCGGAGCGCGAATGCTTTCTGCTGGAATCGGTTGAGGGCGGCGAGCAGGTGGGCCGCTACACATTCATCGGCCTCACGCCGTTCAAACGCATTGTGGCGCGCGGGCGCGAAATCGCCATTACCGAAGGCCGCAAGACCACGCACATTGAAGGCGACATCTTTGCGGTTCTTCGCGATGCGCTCAGCGGCCACAAGCCCGCGCGCCTGAAGGGACTGCCTCCGTTCACAGCCGGCGCTGTCGGCTACCTTGCCTATGACGCGGTGCGCCAGATCGAGCGGCTGCCCAAGCTGGCCAAAGACGAGCTGCGCGTTCCCGACGCCTGCCTGCTCTTCTTTGACGAAGTTCTCGCCTTTGACCACGTGCGCAAGGAGATCATGCTCGTGGCGACTGCGGATGTGTCGAAGGGCGCCGTCGCGGCAGCCTACGATCGTGCCCTGAAGCGTCTCGACCGGCTGGAAAAGCGGCTTACGCAGCCGCTCCCGGACCTCAATCGGAAAAAGCCGCGCAAATCGGCGAAGCTCCAGGTAAAGCACCGCATGGCGAAGAAGGACTACATGGCCGCGGTGGAGCGAACCAAGGAGTACATCCGCGCGGGCGACGCGTTTCAAGTGGTGGTCTCGCAGCGCTTCGACGTCGATCCCGGAGTGGACAGCTTCCAGGTTTATCGCGCGCTGCGCACCGTCAATCCCAGCCCGTATATGTTCTTTCTGCGCTTCTCGCCGGAAGGCCCGCTGGGCGCGGCGACGAAGCCGGCAAGAATCTCTTCCAAAGGGTCAAAAGGGTCGGAGACCCTGCCGCTGGAGTTGGCGGGATCGTCGCCCGAGTTGCTGGTGCGCGTCCACCAGGGCAAGGTCGAATACCGGCCGATCGCCGGCTCACGCCCGCGCGGCGTTACTGAGGTCAAAGACGATGCGCTGGCCGAGGAGATGCTGCACGACGAAAAAGAGCGGGCCGAGCACGTGATGCTCGTCGACCTGGGCCGCAACGACGTAGGCCGCGTGAGCCGCTTCGGCAGCGTGAAGGTGGACAAGCTGATGTTCGTCGAGCGCTACAGCCACATCATGCACATCGTGAGCTCGATCGAAGGCCGACTGCGTCCTGAGCTGTCCGCCGTCGACGCACTCCGCGCCTGCTTCCCTGCCGGAACGCTTTCCGGCGCGCCTAAGGTTCGCGCCATGGAGATCATCGAGGAGCTTGAGCCTGCGCGGCGCGGCACGTACGGCGGCGCGGTTCTCTACGCCGACTTCTCCGGCAACCTCGACTCCTGCATCGCCATCCGCTCCATGCTGTCGGTTGGCGGCAAGGGCTCGGTGCAGGCCGGTGCGGGCATCGTCGCCGATTCCGTGCCTGAGCTCGAGCACCAGGAATCGCTCAACAAAGCGCAAGCGGTATTGCGCGCGATTGAACGCGCGCGAGAAATGTAGCACGGTTTTCCTCCGCGTTCGGCCTTCAATTCTTGAGCGGCAGCCTGCCTTTGCTCGTCCTTGGAGAAAGACATCCACTGGAGGAGGGCGCAATGGAGAGAGTGTGGGGTTGGGCAAGAAACGGTCTGGCGCTCGGGGCAGTGCTGGCCTTCGGGTTCTGGCTGGGCGCGGGCCGCACGGTCAAGGCGTCAAGCTACCAATCGGGCGGGGGCGATGTCGAGTTTCAATTGACCGGAATCAACGCGACGAGCTCGCTGCTGGTTTATCAGCCGGGAACGAAAACCGTGTACGTCTATCAGGGAGCGACGACGGGAAATGCGGCGCTGCAATGCTCCTTTATGTTCCAACTCGACAAGCCGGGGAACGTGATTCGGCGCATTCCCTGCGGGGTGCCGCAGTTGAATCCGTAACAAACTACTACGCGTCATCGAAAGTGCACGGGAGATGGGCCGCGGCGTTCGTTTTTCTGATCCCTGATCCCTGTTCCCTGCTTTTGTCAATCCGCACCAAAGATGCGCTTGAAGAATCGTCCGATCTTGCGGAAGAATCCGGGCTTCTTCTGCGCGCCTGAAGCCGCCGGAGTTGCAGGCCTAGGTGCACCTGCCGAAGCGGGAGGCTGCGGGATGGCCGCTGGCAGGGCCTGATTGCTGCTCTTGTAGACGAGAGTTGTGGCGGCCTGGCCGGATCCCGCAGTCTGATCCGCGGCAGCAGCGGGAGGCGACTTGGGCGCAAGCCCTTCGCTCTGCGCCAGCGGAAACTCGTTGGCTTCGGACTTCGCCGGCGGAGGGCAACCGCACGGCTCCTTTTCCTGGTCGACCACCTTCTGCAGGCTGCCGTGCTCGAACATGACGCGCTGTCCTGGCTGCACACGATAGAGTCCGCCCTCGAAGACGCTGGTCACGACGACGTAGGGCGCGTTCGCTCCGGCGTTGTCCAAGCACGTGTCGCCATCGTCGCCCATGCGCACGCTGACATCCGCCGCGTTCGGCCCGCCGATCATGATGCGGAAATAGGGCGTGAGCAGCGTATCGGCATTTTGCTCGCGCGCGTTACTCGCCGCAAAGCTCATCTCCACCGCGCCGTGATCGAGCGCAACCAGCAGGCCGGGCACATCGCCCGCCGCAGCGCTTGCGTTGGCCGCAAGCTTCACCGTGCTCGATGCGCAAACGTGCATGGTTCCGCGATACGGCAGGGTCACCTGGGCCGTTCGATCGCCTGCGGTGATGGTCCCGCTGCCCATGATGTACGCCCGTCCGTTAAACGCCTGCAGCGGCCCCGCAACTGAAAGCGCGGCGCCCAGAATGGATTTGTCGAGCGGAACGATGGCGACCGGTGGAGTGGCGAACGTGGGAGCACCAGCGGACGCCGACGCCGACTGCGAGGTTCCAGCGTCTGTCGGATTCGGCGGTTGTTGATCTAGCGCTGGTGGTGGCGACGGTGCCGAGGGCGCCGCGGCAGGCGCTGCCGTTGCCGGCGATGGCGGCGTTACGCTTTGTGCGTGGCTTGCCTGCGCCGCCGGAGATGCCGCAGCGATGGCCAGTAGCCAAATCATCCTCGAGACGCACTGCACAATCGCGCGGCAAGACAAGGGCGATCGGCAAGACGATGCGTTCAGAGAGGCGCACAAGGCGGCATTCATCGTGGCGTACATCGGTTACATGTCCAGAAAGTTTCGGATCATCTGGTGTCCGCCCTCGGTGAGCACGCTCTCGGGATGGAACTGCACGCCCTCCACAGGCAAGCTGCGATGGCGAAGGCCCATAATCACCTTGCCCGATCCATTTACCTCGGCCGTTTGAGCTGTCACCGCAAGCTCCGCGGGCAGCGATTTCTCTTCCACGATAAGCGAGTGGTAGCGCGTGCAGGTGAGCGGCGTGGGCAGTCCGGCAAAGATGCCTTTTCCGTCGTGCTCGACCGCACTCGTTTTGCCGTGCATCAGAGTCTGCGCGCGGACAACTTTGCCGCCAAAGGCTTCTCCGATGGCCTGATGGCCCAGGCACACGCCAAGAATCGGCGCCTTGCCCGCCATGTGCCGGATGAGCGGCACCAGAATCCCTGCCTCGTGCGGCGTACACGGACCTGGCGAGAGCAGAATCCGCTCCGGCCTCATGGCCTCGACCTCTTCGGGCGTCACCTCGTCGTTGCGCCGCACCACGACCTCCGCGCCCAGCTCCCCCAGGTACTGGACTAGGTTGTAGGTAAAGGAGTCGTAGTTGTCGAGAACGAAGACCATGGTGATTTCCAGTGTAGCGCGTGCGGTGCCGCAGACGCGTGCCGTGGCGGCCGCCCCGTCCACTGCCGTCAGGCGGCACGCCTCGTGCGAACCCGTCTGCCGGTTGCGCCGCCTCGCGCACATCTGCAACACTGGCAAAGGTCGGAAATCCATGGTGGTTCATTTCCTGATTCAAGGACGCGTGCAGGGAGTAGGCTTTCGCTGGTTCGTGCAGCGCGAAGCCGGCGAGCTCGAACTGCGCGGGTGGGTGCGCAACACCGAGGATGGCGAAGTGGAAGTCGTCGCTGCGGGCGAAGCTGGCAATCTCGACGAGCTTCGCGTCAGCCTTCGCCGCGGTCCGCGCGGCGCCCGTGTCGACCGCATCGTGGAGCACACGCTGGCCGACAGTGAAGCCGATAGCCTCCATTCCTTCAAGATCGATGGGGCCTGGTGAAAAGGGCAGAGACTTGGGACAAGGGACTAGAGAAACGTTGCGGAGGCCGGCGTACAGAATTTTCCCGGGAGACACGCCGCGATCCACAGCGCCCTCACCAGAGAAGTCTCGCTCCCTGTTCCCTGTCCTATAGACTGATAGCAGATCACTGACAACTCATTACTGGGAACTGGAGCGCCGCACCGCCATGCCGGAAACAGCAAAGCCCGTCAACGTGGAGGATCTGAAAAAACTTGTCCGCACCGTGCCGGACTTTCCCAAGCCGGGGATTCTGTTTTATGACATCACCACGCTGCTCAAGGACAAGACGGGATTCGCGCAATTGATTGACGCGATGGCCGCGCATTACATCGGGCGCAACATTGACCTGATTCTGGGCATCGAGGCGCGCGGGTTTATCTTCGGCCCCGCGCTGGCCTACCGTCTGAATGCAGGTTTTGTGCCCGTCCGAAAACCAAGAAAATTACCCGCGCCCGTCGCTCGCGTCACCTATGACCTCGAGTACGGAACGGATACGCTGGAGATCCACATGGACGCCATCGCTCCAGGACAGAGCGTGGTGCTCGTCGACGACCTCCTCGCCACGGGCGGCACCATGGAAGCCACGATCAAGTTGGTCAAGCAGTTGGGCGGCGTGATCGCCGGGCTGGGCTTCGCCGTGGAACTCGACTTTCTCAAGGGCCGCGATCGCTTCACCGAATACGACGTCTTCAGCCTGCTGCACTACGACGAGTAGGAAATCCACATTCCCCAGGGCGCAACCCGCCGTTTTTGTCCGGATATGTGCCGCTTTCGAGTGGTATTCTGATTCCCCAAATTCAACCCCGGAGGTAACAAACCATGAAAGTCCATCTGGCAGTCAAGATTGCCTTGTGTCTTCTCGTCGCGGGTCCCCTACTTTCAACAAAGCCCGCAGCCGCGCAGATGCCCAGCGGAGTCAATCCACCCCCGAAGTATATTTATCTGACCAACGTTGCGATCAAGCCAAATATGACGGGCTCCTTCATTGCAAATGAAAGCACTGAAGTGCAGGCCGAGCGCGATGCAAAAGCACCCATCCAGTACTTCGGTATGCTCAGCATCACCGGTTCTCCGCGCGCCCTGTTTTTCGCCGGATTCGGTTCTTTTGCCGATATGCAAAAGGAGCACGATCAGGGTATGGCCGACCCCAAGCTGCAGGAAGCGCTCAAGTCAGGCGACGCGGCCGAAGCTCCCGCGTTGAGCCAAACCTACGGCAGCATTTACAAGTATCGCGACAACCTGAGCCTGAACGCGGCTGTCGACATTTCTCAGATGCGCTTCTTCGACATTACCCTTTTCCACGTTCGCTACGGCCACTATGAGGATTTTGAGCACCTGGTGAAGCTCTACGAGAAGGCCTACTCGTCCATCGCGAATGCGCACTGGGCCATGTTCGAAAAACTGTACGGTGAAGACAGCGACAGAACCTTCATCCTGGTAACGCCGATCAAGGCGCTTGCGGAAGAGGACCAGGCGATGATCGACGGCGACAGTCTGCCCAAAACCGTGGGCGCGGATCAAATGCAATTAATGCGTGAGCTGGGTTCGCAGACGGTCGAGTCGTCCGAGTCGGATCTTTTTGCCATAATTCCGCAGATCAGCTATGTGCCGGATGCATGGGTTACGGCCTCGCCTGACTTCTGGGGCAAGAAGTAGTCAATACAAAGTTCACCGGAATTGAAGAAGGCCCATCCCTCAACGGATGGGCCTTCATTCAGAATTCGTGCTCGGACCGGCGCACGCGACGCGAAAGGCCGCGAGCCAGTTGCGTCCAGGGGCCACGGCATCAAGTCGCGTCGAAATTCGTCAATAGATGTCTTTCGGCTCGTGCTCGTCCGCCGGCCCAGCTTCGTCCCCGGGCGCCCTTTGGCCTTCCGGCGATTGACCGATCGCTGCGGATTCCTCCTGAAACATCTGCGGATCGGCGAAGCGATAGCCCACATAGACGTCGGTGAGCAGGTAGACCGGGTTCGACGGGTCGTCTTCAATCTTTTTGCGCAACTGGCGCACGAAGGTGCGCAGGTACTCCACTTCTTCGCGGCTTTCCGCGCCCCACACAGCGGTCAGCAGCCGGGCATAGGTCACCACGCGCCCGGCGCGGCTCATCAGGCAGTAGAGAATGTCGAACTCCTTGCGCGTAAGCCGCACTGCCGCGCCGCGCTTGGTCACCAGCCGCTTGGCCGGCTCCAAACGAATCTCGCCAATCTCCATGGGCGCATCCTCAGGCCGGGCCGGAGCGCGCACGCGGCGCACCGCGGAGCGGATCCGCGCAATCAGTTCCCGGGTGCTGAACGGCTTGGTCACGTAGTCGTCGGCGCCCAATTCGAGCGCTTCTACCTTGTCTTCCTCGTCGTCGCGCACCGTAAGCATCAGCACCGGCAGCCGCGGAGCAAAGCTGCGAATTCGCTTGAGCGTTTCAATGCCCCCGATGCCGGGCATATTGATGTCGAGAAGCACAACATCGTGAGGAGCGGAGCGCAACGCCTGCAGCGCCTCTTCGCCCCGAGAAGCCTCGGCCACCTGAAAGCCAAGCTCTACAAGCGGCGGCCGCAGCGCGCGGCGGATGGCCGGTTCGTCGTCGACCACGAGAATGCGGATCGCAGACTGCATCATGACGAGCTCTCCCTCTCCATTGTGAGCGGAATGGCGGCAAAGAACGTGGTGCCTTCCTCTTCGTCGCTGGTGACCCACACGTAGCCGCCGTGAATTTGCGCGGCCCGCCTGGCCACCGACAGCCCGATGCCCGTGCCTGGAGCGCGGTCGGCATACGTCGAAGAACGATAGTAGCGGTCAAAGATTCGCTCACGGTCCGCCATGGGGATCACCGGTCCGAAGCTGTGCACGGAAAAGATTGCCTCCGCCCCGGCAATCAGCACCCGGATAGTAACAGTGCTGCCGAAGTTGGAATATTTGCATGCGTTGTCAATGTACTGGGTCAGCAGCATGGTCATCAACTGCTGGTCGCAACTCAGGACCAAGCCCTCGTTCTCGATCTCGATGGCAACCTTCATGCTGGCCAGCCGGTCCTTGAGCGCAGCTACGACCTCTTCGATGAGCGTCCCCACGCTCACCTGAGTCACGTGAATCGCAACTTCGCCCGCATCCAGCCGCGCGGTGGTCAGCAGGCGGCTGGTCAAATCGCCCAGCAGCCGGGTCTGCTCGTCGATCAGACCCACAAGATCCGCCTGGCCCGGAGAAAGCCGGCCCATCTCGCCCAATCCCGTCGAAGCCGCGCGAATGGCCGTGAGTGGAGTCTTGTAGGCATGCGCCAGGCTGTCAAGCACCGTGGCGCGGAGCTGTTCCGTGCGGCGCTCGGTCTCAATGCGGCTCTCATTGGCGAAGGCGCGATAACGGTCGAAGGTGATGGCGATGAGCGAAGCAATCGCGTTGTTGGTCAGCGGGCTCGTATCTCCGCGCACCACCAGGCTTCCGACAGGCACCGTTCCCAACCGCACCACTCTGCGCCCGATTCCACTTTCGGGATCGTCGTCAGAAGTTTCGAAGTAGTAAACGCTTTGCGCCGTCTCCTGCGGGTCGACGCTCCAGAATCCCGCGGTGTAGACGTCGTGCAGATCGGCATCGAACACCGCAACGGCTTCAAGGTTGAAGATTTCATGCACCAGCTCGGCCAGCTGCGGGCCCGGTTCCACATGCAGGTCCATCTGCAGGGTCCGGCGCGTGAATTCATAAAGGTCTTCCATCTGTCCACCGCGGGACTCAGCCTCGCGGGCGTGATTGGTCACGCGCGACGAGAGCCGGCTGACCGTGAGCGCCACCAGCACGAAGACCAGCAAGGTGACGGATGCCGTGGGGTTGGCCGTCATGGCCAGCTCGGGCTGCTGCGCGGTGAACCAGCTCTGTGCCACCACGGCCGAGAGCGAAACGATGACGGCCTGCCAGAACCCGCACAGCAGCGCCGTGGGAAACACAATGAGCAGATAGAGCAGCGCAGCCACGGGAAGCAGCTGGGGCGACCAACGCGTCAGCGCCGCCACCAGAATCACGGCCACCACTCCCAGGGCACACTCGAGCGTGAACAGGAGCACCCGCAAGCCGGAGCCGCGCGGACGGCCAAACAGGATGTCCGATCTGTCTGGATGGCGTTGCGACAACCGGGCACTCACCTTCCTGGTTTGAAATCACTGGGTCCGGCAACCTGCGTAGTGGAGAAACTCGGGAAGCGACGGCGACTGCGCCGCGCTCTCATACCGTTCGGGGATCGATCAGAAACCAGCGCGGAGCCGCCCGCAGTGCCCAGACTCCAGCAAGGGAAATAGAATTTTATCAGGTTCTTCGCTTGCTCTTCACTGGGCGGAACGATGTCCTGTAAGTGCGTTGCGTTTTTGTCGATCCGATCATCGAGGCTTAATGCCGGATCCATTGAAGCAGCGCATCACCGTATCTCACCAAGCCCCACAAGATCAATAAGCTGATCAATATAACCAATAAGGGTTGCAACCGGACCCAGAGAGATTCTCTTCTCTCAAGCCACATCACACACCCGAGCACCGTTGCCGTCAGAAGCGCCAAACAAATCCAGCCCACAATCGCGGCCATACCCAGCCAATCCTTCGCAACGTGCCCTGAAGTGTGTAGATTTCCTGGTCCTATTTCACCGGTTGCCACGACGAGCGGCGTTTTACTGCCAATTTTTCAACTATTTCACGCCGCAAGGCTGGAATAAAGAATCTTTTTCTCTTCTTCATAGATTCTTTATGCCTCATTTGCGTTACTGGTGATAGCTCGTTTGCACCAATCTACGGCGCCTATCATCACAACGCGGTTGCCGGCCGTTAGCGCTGGCAATCCAAACCTCAGTCGTGCGCATCGCATCGCCGATTTTTGACGCCGTCTTCCGGCGCCCAAGGGGTCGTGTCGAAGCGTGCTTTGAATGTCTAAGCGTTCTTTCCCATCACGCACAAATCTTTTTTGGAGGTATCGTGTCGATGCAATCGAACACAACAGCAATCCTTCGATCAATCGCTGGAGCGGCGATGGCGCTCGCCCTAACCGCCGCTGGGCAAACACCAGTGCCTGCGCCGGCACCAGCGGATTCGTCCTCAGCGGCGCCAGCGGCAGCTCCCGCCGCAGCACCTGCACAGGCTCCGGCCGCCGCGCCAGCTCCGGCGGCTCCTGCAGCCGCACCAACTTGGAGCGTTGGCCCGATGGATCTGAGCGGATTCATTGATGGCTACTACAGCTTCAATTTCAACCGGCCCAACACCTCGGAGGGCTTCGATCAGCTCAACCAGCTCTATAACTTCAACGACAAAACGGATCAGTTTGAGTTGAGCGCGGCAAAGCTGACGCTGAATCACGATCCCGATCCAATTGGCGCGCACGTCGACTTTATCTATGGCCGTACCAACGACTTGATCAACAATGCCGCGACCAACACGACGACAACAACCTTTGTCGCCTCGCAGCTGCCCTACCTCGAGCAGGCGTTTCTCAGCCTGAAGCCGCCAAAGGCCAAGGGCTTCGAGATGGACTTCGGCAAATGGGTCACGTCGGCCGGGGCTGAAGTCATTGAGGCCAAGGACAACTGGAACTACTCACGTTCCCTGCTCTTCGTGAACGCCATTCCTTACTGGCACTTCGGCGCGCGCACCTCCCTGCCCGTTTCGAAGACCGAGACTGTCGGATTTCAATTGTTCAACGGATGGAATAACGTCTCCAAATCGAACGGCGGAATCTCCGGGGCGTTTACCAGCGCTCTTGTGAAGCCGAAGTACACCTGGGACCTGAATTACCTGGTCGGTCCCGAGAACCCCAACACGGCCAGCGGATTGCGCAACCTGATCGACACGACATTGCTGTTGACGCCGCCCGGAAAATTCAACGCGTACATCAACTTCGATTACGGCCAGAACCAGGATGCCACCTACAACTGCGGGGAGGAGGAAACCTGCGGCGACAACCATTTGAACAAATGGTACGGTGTAGCCGGCGCTTTCCACGAACAGGCGTCCGCAAAGAGCGCAATCGCCGGCAGGTTTGAATGGTTCGACGATGCGAACGGCGCTCAAACCGGTACCGCTCCCACGGGGAACACCCTCTACGAAGGCACCTTCACTTATGAGTACAAGTGGGTGGAAGGCGCGCTCATGCGCGTTGAGTATCGCATCGACAAATCAAACCTGCAGTATTTCGACAAGCTGGCCAGCCAGTTTACGGACCAGCAGCAGACTCTGACCGTGGCTTTCATCGCCTTCTTCGGGCCACATCGCTAAAAACGCGTTTCCTGATTTCGTCCTGATGGGACTTTATATGGTCCTGATGGGATGACCGATAGACTCGCTTCACCGTAATTGAACCGGGGCCGGCCCAAGCCTAACCAGGCTCACCGGCTGGTCCCGCAGCAAGCAGCGCCGTTGCTCGATTTGTTTCCCGCCACAGACGAGCGCGCTGAATTTGATTGCAAGAAATTCCCGGGGGTCAGCCGCCGGGAGCCGCGCACAGCGATTTCAGAGTTGCGGCACTTCAGAAGCACTACAGCAAGCGGCATTTTCCTCAACCGGGTCCCAAACGGCAGGTCCTCGCCGTTTGGGTGGAAGAAAATGCCGCCTTCCGCAGAACTGAAGAGAGTACCTGGACTCTGAAATCGCTCGAAACGAACTTCAAAATCTCAGGAGAATGCTCATGGCAGATCAGAAAGCACCTCAGATGCAGGCCACGCTGGGCCTGACCCAGCTGACCGCAAATGCAATGGCGCTCATCGCCCCCGGCGCCTTCCTATGGCTCACGTTCTACATCCAGGCGACTACGGGTGTCGCAGGCCAGCCATCAACCGCTGAATCCATGTGGCTCGGCATCGGTGTCTCCCTGCTCCTGTGCCTGGCCACAGCCGTTTCGTACGCCGAGATCTCCAAGCTCTATCCCGGCACCGGCTCCAGCTACTACTACGCCGAACAAGCCATGCTCTCCAAGGACACGGCCTTCAAATACGCCCGCATCGCCAAGTTCGTCGTCGGCTGGGGTTCGCACCTTTACTACTGGGTCTATCCCGGCGTGATGGTAGCCGTCACCGGCATCTTTGTCGGTTACGTGGTCGGCTTTTTGTATCCAAACTTCATGAGCGGCGCCAACCCCGGACTGCTCTTTATGTCGATCATCGCGGTGCTCTTCTCCTACTTCATCGCGTGGATCGCCTCCAAGGGCGCCGGCGCCTCCTCGGCGGTCAACATCGCTATGAATGTGATTCAGATATCCGCCCTGTTGGTCTTCAGCGTTCTGGCCCTCGGTTATCGCGCCAATCATCCGTCGGGCGCGCCCGGCTTCCAATATGACACGCAGACACTGGCGACCTACACTTACCAGTTCGCTACGGCCAAAGACGGCTCCATCATGCGCGATTCAAGTGGCAACCCGCTGCCGCTGCTCGATGCGGCCGGTAAGCCCGAACCGTTCCAGATCACCTATCCTGAGACTGACTCCAGCGGCAACTTCCTGGCCCATACCAGCGCCGCTTCGGTGGTCGGGGTACACAAATGGAGTTGGGTTTTCATTCAGTCCACGGTTGCTATTCTCATCCTCGTCGGTTTCGAGTCGGTCACCTCGTTGGGAGGCGAGGCAAAAAATCCGACCAAGCATATTCCCATCGCCGTCATTGCGTCGCTGCTCATCCAGGGGTTGTTCTGCTACATGTTTGAGTATTTCTGCGCCAACTACTTCCTTAACTCGGGGTACAGCATGCAAAGCGCGACCAGCTCGGCCGCGCCCATCGGCGACATGATGATCATCGTCGGCGATCAACTGCTCGGCCAAGGCCACGGCAGGTACTTCATGCTGGCCGAAGCCGTCACGGTATTCTTAGCCCTCATCGGCACTACGCTGGCCTGCGTGAACACCGGAGCCCGCGTCACCTACGCCATGGGCAAGGACGAGGAGGTTCCCGAGCACTTCGGTATGCTGCACGCAAAGACCCTGTCGCCGCACAAGTCCATTTGGACGCTGGCCACGATTTCCGCGGTCATCGGCGTCATCGCCATCTCGCTGATGTTCGGCGACGCTGGCGCGCCCACCGACGCCGCCATCGCAGCTCTGCCTCACGGCATCTTCTCCAGCTTCGGCTACCTGCCGCACGACACGCTAGCCAAGCTGCCCAACTCGCTGCTGGCCTTGACGCTGACCTCAAACTTCGGAACCTTCATTCTCTATGGGTTAAGTTGCTTGTTGTGCATCGTGGCCTACCACAAGCGTCCAGACCACAAACTCGTTCGCCACACGCTCATCCCTGCATTTGGGCTCATCGCAAATCTGACCTGCATGGCCTTCTACCTGGCCGGCCCATTCTTCAACCTCGGCACAAAGATGGAACCGCTCACGGCGCTCGGTATCTCGGCCATTTGGGGCATCTATGGAGCGATCTACTTCCTGCGATCGTCAAAGGCATCGGGCAAAGCGGTGCTGCTGAGCTCCAAATAGGGTATCTCGTAAGGAACGAACGAAACGGCGCACGAACTTGGCCCTCACATCTGGGTGGACTCTTTTCCTGGCCTCGCTATGAGAGGCTGGGGAGAGAGCGCCACCCAGTCGTTATTTTGGGGCGGCGCATGAATAATTCCTAAAGAAAGGCATCCTGGCGGCGCATATGTTGGACGTTCAGTTCGGCGAGGCGAGCGACTTCGGCAAAGTCCGCAAGAACAACGAAGACGCCATGGGATCCTTTATTCCATCCACCCGCCAGCAGGCGCGCTCCCATGGTTTTCTCTTTCTCGTCGCCGATGGAGTCGGCGGGATGGATCTAGGAGAGGTCGCCTCGGCCACAGTCGTTTCGGTAATGACCGAGCAGTTTGCCAAGGCGCAAGCGGGCTCAATGCTCATCAGCCTCTTACCTCGGCTCGTCCAGAACGCTAACACCGCTGTTCACGATCGCAGGCTAGAGCCCCGGTACCGCGGCAAGAACATGGCCACCACGCTCGTGGCGTGCGCACTGCGCTACGATCAGGCCGTGGTATCGCATGTGGGCGACTCCCGCTGCTACCTTGTTCGCAACGGCCAGGCTCGCCAGGTCACGCAGGACCACACATGGGTCAACGAGCAGCGCAAGATGGGCTTGATCTCCGCCGGCGAGATTCCCTCCTCCGATTCCCGCCACGTTCTTATTCGATCGATCGGGCCGGAGATGTTTGTCTCTCCTGACACCACTGCTCTCAGCCTGCAGCCGGGCGACGTCCTGGTTTTATCGACCGACGGACTGCACGACGAGATGGGAGAAGCCGAGATCGCGTTGATCGCTTCGCAAAAGAAAGATCCTTCGCAGATCGCCAATGAACTCGTCAAGCGGGCGGTCGAAATCGACGGCGGCGATAACACCACCGCGCAGGTGATTCGCGTGCGCTCAGTCGAGCAGGTCGGGATGTACCGCGGCCGCCCCTACAGGCTCCCGATATGAGCCGTACTATTGCGTAGGAACCGTTCGAATTGCAAATGATCGTTTGCCTTTTTGTTCCGCGCCTTACAGATTCCTTATTCCGTCCGGACGGTTCACCCGATAAAGTAGAGAAGGCACCATGGGAGTGTAGGTCGCGATGAGTTATTTCGATGTTCTTGAGCCGGGAACCAAGCTGGATTCCTACAGCATCGACAAGCCCATCGCGAAAAGCGGCATGGCCACGATTTTTCGCGCCATCGACACGCGCGACGGCCGCACTGTTGCCCTAAAGATTCCCCATCCCGACATGGAAGCCGATCCCATTCTTTCCGATCGGTTCAAGCGCGAAGCGGCGATTGGCGAACGGCTCAACCACCCCAATGTCATGCGCGTCTTTGGCGACGATCGCCGTTCCCGCGTTTACATGGTTATGGAGTGGTGTCCGGGCCGCCTGCTGCGCACGATTCTCCAGGAAGGCCGCCTTCCCCAGGAACGCGGCATCCGCATCGCCATCGAAGTTCTCAAGGCGCTGGATTACATCCACGCCAACGGCGTTGTGCACCGCGACCTGAAACCTGAAAACATCATGGTCGATGACAACGACCACATCAAGCTCATCGACTTCGGCATCGCCGGCGATGTGGCCTCGCGCCGCCTCACCTACGCCAATTTCACAACTACGCTGGGCACGCCCGATTACATCGCGCCCGAACAGGTCAAGGGCAAGCGCGGCGACGGCCGCACCGATCTCTACTCTATGGGTGTCATCTTCTACGAGATGCTGACCGGCAAGCTGCCCTTCTCCGGCCCTTCCCCAATGGCCGCTATGAACGACCGCCTCCTGAACCATCCCGTTCCTCCGCGCGTCGCTGACCCCTCGATTTCTCCGCAATTGCAGGAGATCCTGTACCGAGCTCTGGAGCGCGATCCCAAGAATCGGTATTCGACCGCTCAGGAATTCATCCACGATCTCGAGCACCCCGACCAGGTCGGGATCGAGGAGCGCTCCGAACTCCTTCACTGGCAGAAGCGCAAGTCTCAACTTTCCCGCAAGATCCTCTATTACACCGGCTTGGCCCTCATTCCGGTGGTCATTCTGCTCATCATGGTTCTCATCTCCCGCTATCACTGACCGGGTAATGTTGCAAAACGGCATTGCGTGGGAATCTGTGCGATTTGAATCGCATTTCAGTCGCAAGCGTGCATATGCTCTCTCAGAACCAGCAACGCGCAGCGCAGTGGCTCCCTGCTGGACATGGCAAGTGAAGTCATGTCAAGCGGTTCACCTGGGGACGGGGCCGCTGGAACCGCCGGGCACTCCCGACGCCTGCAAGAGAAGCGTTGCGAGCAGCGCCACGAGGGCCTGGCGGATGTCCTTTTCCTCGACGGACCGTTTCTCTTTTGTGGCCTTTTTCACGACTTGTCTGACGTAAGAATCGCAGAGGACCATTGACCATTCGGCTGGTATCAAGGCAGTTTGCCCGTGACCGTCGAGGAGGGCGGCGGAAGGCGCAGGAAGATTGTCAGCGAATCGGATCGCCCCAGGTATTGGGGCACACTTCATCTGATCTGGCAAACGAGATTCAACCTGCTTGAGAAGCTTCCCGGCCCCCACCGCGAATTTCTCGGGGACCGTTTCCAAAAGGATGATGTCGGCGCTGTCAACGCTGATCTGGTGCCCGACCATCGGATCATGGGTGTTTCTCGCCCGCGCGTAAACAATGCTTGCGGCGCGGGCCAGATCGCGATCAACGTCATCCAGGTGTTGCGGGCTGGGAGACATGCGCGCGTAATATCGATATCTCGCCAGGTAGGAAAGCTCCGCCTCCGATCCTTGAAAATGTTCATATTGATAGAGAAGATCTTCCTCAAGCGACGAGAGCCCTCGCGCCCTCGCTAGTGTGGCATACCACTTGAATGCTTTGTGCAGGTACCAGCCGTGTGTTTTGTACAGGCGGTCTTTTCCTGTATTTTCACCGAAGATGTTGAAGCTTAGTTGGTCGAACATTTGGATATAGTCTTCTCGCTGCTGCACGATCACGTCAGACCACCGCAGCTTGGTCGATTCCAGGTGCTGATCGAGCGAGCCTTCAGGAAAATAGGCGAAGTGCGGAGAGTAGCCGCCATCGCGATGAATATTTCCCCGGACGAACCCCGGCTTCATCGCGATCAGAAAGAAGTGAAACCCGTGGACGTCCTCAGTCTTCTTGTCGCGTAGTTGCACCTGGGGCAGTCCTTCCGCATCCTTCCCACCCAACAGAGGAAAGAGATCGTATTCGTGAAGCTTTTCTGTCAGGTTCTGCTCCAAATACGATTTGAAGCCGGACACATGGCCGATCTCGGGAGGCAAAAAGATTCGCCAATCGAGATCGCGCACGTAGTCCCAATCCACCTGCCCCCAGCGGCTGACGCTCAAGCCCAGGCTTCCGTAAGGGGAGATGGGAGTTTTCCCCACATAGTCCAAAAGATGTGGGCTCGTATGAGCGTAAGCACGAAGAGTCTCATCCACAGCATTGCGGACCAAGGCCGCCAGCGCAACGTCCTGGGAGCCTCCGAATCGTTCCTTTCGCAACAGAAAAGGTTCTGCGCTGAAAAGGTTGCGGTGTGCCGCAACGAGAGGTTGAATCCGCAAACCCTGAAAGGGCAAGCTCTCTGCCGCGTTTGGGAAAAGGAATTTCAGTGCTCCGAGAGCCGCGGGATTTCTGGAGAGAACCGCTCGCAGAGTATCCTGCACGGTCGATCCATTGCTTTCCACCGAAGGTCGGCGCGTAACCATAGTCTTCTTGCCGGGCGGCTGTTTCATTGTAGCTTTAGAAGGCGCGCTTGTTCTGTCCGGTCCACGGTATCGATTCGTTTGCCCGGCTCCGATCGCGACGTCCGGGGAATCAGGGACGGGAACGTAGGTCTAGAAAACTGCCGGGTAACCGGGTTTTCCACATCCGAAAACTCCCAAATCCTCACGGATTCTTTATGCTGGTGGCACTAGGATTCTTCCAGATTCCGGGCGCGTATCCAATTTGCGTTGAACCGGTACCCGGTACCCGCTGAAGCCAAATGTCCGCTGTTCAGTTCGCGGCTGAGGCGGAATCCTATCCTTATCGCACTTTTTTCAAAGAATGCCGCTGTTTGGCTCGACCTCCACAACTTAACTCGTGCTTGTGTTTGAAAAGACCAAGCGAAAGGAGAACTTAGAATGCCGCGTACTCCGAATGACGTGAAGAAGCTCGCCAAAGACGCCGGGGTGAAAATCGTCGACCTGCGATTTATCGACTTGCCGGGAATGTGGCAGCATTTTTCCATCCCAGTGGAAGACCTTGAGGACGATCTGTTCAGCGATGGTATCGGCTTCGATGGTTCGAGCATCCGCGGATTCCAGCAGATTCATGAAAGCGACATGCTGCTGATTGCAGATGCGGATTCAGCGGTGTTGGACCCGGTTCTCTCGGTCCCTACGATGAACATCATTTGCAATGTCTTTGACCCCATCAGCCGCAAGGCCTATACGCGCGATCCGCGCCATGTGGCACAAAAGGCCGAGGCGTATCTCAAGAAGACCGGAATTGCCGACATCAGCTACTGGGGCCCGGAGGCGGAGTTCTATCTCTTCAACGACGTGCGCTACGACCAAACGGCGCACAGCGGCTACTACTTCGTTGACTCAAACGAAGGCATCTGGAACACAGGCCGCGAAGAGTGCCCCAACCTCGGTTACAAGCTGCGCCACAAGGAAGGTTACTTCCCGGTGCCGCCCTCCGACACCCTGCAGGACATCCGCTCGGAGATCATCCTGGCGCTCAAGGATATGGGCGTCAAGTGCGAGGTGCACCACCACGAAGTGGGCACTGCCGGCCAGTGCGAGATCGACATGCGCTTCGGCCCGCTGGTCAAGATGGCCGACAATCTTCTCAACTACAAATACATCATCCGCATGATCGCCAAGAAGCATGGCATGACGGCCACCTTTATGCCCAAGCCGCTCTTCGGCGACAACGGCTCCGGCATGCATGTCCACCAGAGCCTGTGGAAGGGCGACAAAAACGTCTTCTTCGATGCCAAGGGATATGCGCTGCTCAGCCAGACCGCAAAGTACTACATCGGTGGGCTGCTCAAGCATGCGCCGGCGCTGCTCGCCATCGCCGCCCCCACCACCAACTCCTATCGCCGCCTGGTGCCCGGCTTCGAGGCTCCGGTGAATCTGGCCTATTCGCAGCGCAACCGCTCGGCGGCCGTGCGCATCCCGGTGTACTCCAGCAGCCCCAAGGCCAAGCGCATCGAGTTCCGCTGCCCCGATCCCTCCACCAATCCTTACCTCTGCTTCGCGGCGCTGCTCATGGCCGGTCTCGACGGCATCAAGAACAAGATCGATCCCGGCCAGCCACTGGACAAGGATCTCTACGAGCTCGAGCCTTCGGAGGCCAAGAAGATCAAGAGCACGCCCGGCTCGCTGGGCGAGGTTCTCACGGCCCTCGAAAAGGACCACGAATTCCTGCTCGAAGGCGGCGTCTTCACCCAGGACCTGATCGAAACTTGGATCAGCTACAAGCGCGAGAAGGAACTGGCTCCGGTCAATCTGCGCCCGGTGCCTTACGAGTTCTTCCTTTACTACGATCTGTGAGGAGTTCTCAGACCTCTGCGTTGCTTCAAACGGCCAGCATCATAAGGTGCTGGCCGTTTTGATTCCCGCCTCAATCTCTTCCGCGAGTGTCGCTGCCGCTTCGATGCAATCTCCGCGGCTCACGTCGCGGTGCGTCACCAGACGAACCGCGCCCGGCCCGAATGCGCCCACCAGAACTCCACGCGCCTTCAACCGCGCTGCCAACTCGCCCGCGCCCTTCCCTGCTGCCAAACGGAAAATGACGATGTTGGTTTCGACCGAAGCCAAATCAACAACCACGCCCTCGGTGTGCGCCAGCGCTTCGGCCAGCAAACGCGCGTTAGCATGATCGTCGGCGAGGCGCTTCGGCCCTTCCTCGAGCGCAATCAATCCAGCCGCAGCCAGCACGCCCGCCTGCCTCATGCCGCCGCCCATGGCCTTGCGATAAACGCGCGCGCGGGCGATCAACTCCGCCGATCCAACCAGCATCGATCCCACCGGCGCGCCCAGTCCCTTCGAAAGCGAGAACATTATGGTATCGAACCCGCGCGCCAGCGCCTTTACATCCACGCCGAGCGCGATAGCGGCATTGAAAATGCGTGCACCGTCGAGGTGAAGCGGGAGCTTGTGCTCCCTCGCCCCAGCAACGATCTCGTCCAAAACTTCAGGGGTCGTGCAGACTCCCCCGGCGAGGTTCGCGGTGTTCTCAATTTCGATCAGTCCAGTGGCCGCACGAAAACCACCGTACGGCTGAATGACAGGCTCAATGTGCTTCCATGTGAGGATTCCGTTCTCAGTGGGCACGGCGCGGATCAGGCAGCCGGAGAAGACCGCTGTCGTCGCCATTTCGTAATCGAGAATGTGCGCACGCGACTCCGCAATCACTTCCTGGCCGGGCTGCGTCAGCGTGCGAATCGCAATCTGATTGCCCATTGTTCCTGTGGGCACAAACAGCGCCGCCTCGCGGCCGAATGTCTCCGCCGCGCGCCGCTCCAGGAGATTGACCGTGGGGTCTTCGCCGTAAACGTCGTCGCCGACCTCCGCCGCCGCCATTGCCGCACGCATCTCGAGCGTGGGCTTGGTTACGGTGTCCGACCGAAGATCAATGATTCCTGCCAATTGTGTGTAGCCCCCTTTAGTGAGTGTCGCTGCAATGCGCGAATCGCTCAATCTGGACGAATCTCTGGTCACGATCGGGATTCACGTTGATCTCATAATCGCCATTCATCTCTTGCTTCAGGCCGTTTAAGGATGAGAAGCCGGCCGGGTCGGGATACATGACCCCGTCCGGCAGCGGGCCGCCCAAATCCCAAGCTACGAATCCACTAAGGTCTATCGAATTCCCATCTCGCATCCATGTTCCAGACTGCATCAGGTCTTTCTTTGAGGACCCCTTAGTATATGCATGCATGTAGGTCGAGTCGCCATCGAGGATCAGGATGTCCACACCGTGGCGAATGGAACTGTCGGAGTGAAGGCTGTAAACGCCACAGACGGTCGGCGCTATCCGTGAGTTTGCCTCAAAGCAGCCTGAACATGGAATTGCGGCAGCCAAAACGAAAGTGCAGATCAGTTCGCTCTTCCTGAACATCGCATCGCTCTCACGGAATTTCCTTCATCGGCAGCTCCATCACCGGTGTGCGCTTGCCATCCTTATCCGCGTACGCCCACAGCCCATGAAAGTTCGCGCGAATGCCGGGATGCGCCTTCAGGAACGCGCTCATCACCGCAGTTGCCTCCGTGCGCAGGGCCGCTGGATCTGTGACGCCGGTCGAGTCATATGCCACAGCGAGATCGGGCTCGTGCAGCGAAGCATCCAGTCCCACCGCGTCAATCTTCCACGTGCGGTCGCCATCGGCCACCGACAAAGGGAGCTGGCTCTCGGGCGACGCCGAGATATCCGACTGTTCCTGGTGCAGCTTCTGCAGATTGGGCGAGACGAGAAAGTCCACCGGCAGCAACAGGTAGCGCGCCGCGTCGTAGCTGAACCACGCGCTCCACGGATCGGTCTTGGCCAGCTCCCGCGCGCGCAGCCAGTACCAGACGCCGTCATGTCCGTCGAAGACTCCCGGCCGCAAAGTCAGCCCGGCAAGCTTCCACTGCGTCGCCGCGCCATCCCACGCCAGAACCAGCCCTATCTGGCCGGCCAGCGGCGCGCCCGCCGCATCGGCCAGTATTACGGCGTATCGCCCCGGCGGCAGCGCATTCATGTTGACGGTCACGGTCAGCGAACCGGTGGCATTGGAGCAGAAAAACTGCGTATCCTGGGTCGCGGTCTGGTCAGACGCGTCTAGGAGATACACATCGCGCAACTGAAAGTTTCCGCCCTTGACCAGCGGCGCAGCCTGTTCCACCGTGGCGCGAATGCCATCCCACTCCGAAGCCTCCTGCGGCAGCAGGTTGGCCTGCAGCGCATTGAAATCCTGCGCTAAAACAGCGGCTGTCACCCGGCCCGAGGCCGCGGACAGCGCATCGCGATCGAGCGAGCCCAGTTCAGCCTGCGCAGTGCAGCTTGTCGCCCAGCTCGCCAGCGGCGTCAGCAGCAAGGCCGATGCCGTCAAGATTTTCCATCCGATGCGCATTTCCGGCTGCATCCTCCCTGCTTGAAGTTTCCTCTTTGAGGGCTCTTTCGAGCGTCCAACGGCCACTGCTAGTCTAGTACAGTAGAGCAGCAGCGGAGCGCCGCAGTTCGCTTGGACCCCGGGCAAACAAGCGCTGCGGCCAAACGAGCGCTCGGTGGGCCGCAAGCTGCTTCTGAATAGACTCCATGGAGGCGATTCCGATGCGTTCACCGTCATTGCCGCAAGCGGAATCCCGCCGTGACCGTCCCTCGCTCCGGCGACCGGCCGCAAGGCCGCGCCGCTTGGCCGTGACACTGTCGGCGGTCGGGGCTCTCACGACCGCTGTGGCGCTGTTGTTCGGACCGCTCGTCTCGGCTCACACGACTTCGGCACAGACTACTTCAGCTCAAACCAATCCCGCGCCCGCTCCCGCTGCCGCACCCGTACATAAGCACGTTCATCCGCGCAAGAAATCCGCTGCCGCCGCGCCCGCGCCCCAGCCTCCTCCGCCGCCCGCACCGGTTGCGCCCCCGCCTCCGAATTGGCCCGCCAACAACCTGCCAGCCGCCGCATCGGTCGTCTTTGATAGCCGTGGACTGCTCGTCGTCGCGTCCAATTCAAGCCTGACGCAAATCCTGAAGGAGGTTTCAATCGACACGGGCGTCAAGGTGGAGGGAATGGACGCCGATCAGAGGGTCTTTGGCACGTATGGCCCGGGGCCTGCGCGCGATGTGCTTTCGCAGCTTCTTGACGGCTCCGGCTACGACGTATTGATGATCGGCGATCGCGGCCAGGGCACGCCGCGCCGGATTGTGCTGACCGAACGGTCTAGAACCGCCGGCGCCCAGAACACCGCGAATAGAGCTGCTGCCCCGCCCAGGAACGAGGATACGGACGCAGACCAGCCGGTGCCTGAGCCGCAGGCCGAACAGGAACCGCCGCAGCCTGCGCCAAACGGCGCCGCCCCTTCCGTTCCCATGCGCAATCCTCAGCAGATCCAGCAGGAAATTGAAGAGCGGCAGCGCCAGCAGCAGCAGAACGGACAGCAGAACCCGCAGAACTGACGCGGAACACGCCGAAGCGCCTTTGGCGCCGTGAGATTCTTACTGAAAGCTGATAGCTAACGGCCAGAGACTGATCGTTACAAAGTGCGCGCGGCTTCGGTTTGCGCCTTCACTTGTGCCGCTGCCTTGCGCGGACGCATGGACGCGAAGATCATGCGCAGGACCGCATAGGCAGCGAGAATGCCAAAGGCCATGGCGCCGAGCGTAGCGCAGATCAACATCGCCAGATTCAAAACGTCCACCAATTAAACCGCCTTGGGCCGCCTCGGGGCCACTTCGGGAAAGCTTTTGATCGTCTGCGGCAACGCGTGCGCCGCGGCGTGGGAAAGCCACCGTCAGCTCCCCATGCATCTTTGAGATTGTCGCAGAAGTTGGGCCTCGTTGACCCCCATTTCTGTTGGCAAATAGAATACCTCTAGAGCATTGTTTTCAGTTGAACCGCCGGCCCGGCTCGGAACACGAAAGTACCCCGCCGTCTTCGAAGAAACCATTCATGCCCATCACTCACATTTCGGTGCGGGGGGCGCGCCAGCATAACCTGCGCGACATCAACGTGCGCATTCCCCGCAACGCGCTCACCGTAGTCACTGGTCTCTCCGGCTCGGGCAAAAGCTCGCTTGCTTTTGACACCATCTACGCCGAGGGTCAGCGCCGCTACGTGGAGACGCTCTCGGCCTACGCGCGCCAGTTCCTCGACCAGATCGAGCGCCCCGATGTGGACTCCATCGAGGGCCTCAGCCCGGCCATCTCCATCGAACAGAAGACCACCAGCCGCAGCCCCCGATCCACGGTCGGAACCATCACGGAAATCTACGATTATCTCCGCCTTCTTTACGCCTCCGTTGGGACGCCACACTGCCCCAACTGCGGCCGTCCCATCGCCCGCCAGACCGCCGACCAAATCGTTCAGCGCATCCTGGAACTGGGCTGCGGAGAGCGCGCCACGGTGATGGCGCCGATCGTCAGAGGCCGAAAGGGTGAGTTTAAGGATTTGCTGGATCAGCTTGATCAGCAAGGCTTTCGCGCACGCATTGACGGCGAAGTGACCGACCTCTCCGAGCCGCCCGCCCTCGACAAGCGTAAGAACCACACCATCGAAGCCATTGTTGACCGCGTGCTGCTCAAACCCGAGGGCGCCCCATCCTCGTCAACGGCTTCATTATCGACAAAGACGGGAGCCAATGAAACGAAGTCCGCAGGGGCACCGGGAAAACCCTCCGTCGAAAAGCGCCTCGAACAAGCCGTCGCGAAGGCACTCCAGCTCGCCAACGGACTCGTCCTGGTCGGCTTCACTACCGGCAACGAGCAGTTGTTTTCATCCTCCATGGCCTGCCCGGATTGCGGCCTCGACGTGCCCAAGCTCGAACCGCGCAGCTTTTCGTTCAATTCGACCTTCGGCGCCTGCCCTAACTGCCACGGCCTCGGCTCGCTCTACGACTTCGATCCCGCCAAGGTCATCACCGACTGGTCGAAGCCGCTGCTCGATGGCGGCCTGGGACCCGGCTCCTCGTCGCAGTACCTCGTCAAGCTCATCCAGCTCGCCGCCGACCGCTACAAAATCGACCTCAAAGTGCCATTCGAGGATCTGCCGCCCAAACAGCAGCACCTCCTCGTTTACGGTCCACCCAAAGGCGAAGCGCCGCGCACCGGCTTCCACGGCATCCTCGCTTACCTGCGCGACAACGTGGAAGAAGCGCGCAGCGAGGGCTATCGCGAATACATGATGAGCTTCATGTCGGCCGCGCCCTGCCCTGTCTGCCGCGGCAAGCGTCTGCGTCCGGAATCCCTCGCCGTCAAGGTCGGCGGCCTCTCCATCGCCGACTTCACCGCGCTGCCACTCAACCGCGCGCTCTCGGCGGCCATCAATCTCCAATTCACTGAGCGCGAGGCGCTGGTCGCCGAGCGCATCCGCCGCGAAATCGCCGAGCGCCTCGAATTCCTCTGCGCCGTCGGCCTCAACTATCTTTCTCTCGACCGCAGCGCCGCCACGCTTTCGGGCGGGGAGGGCCAGCGTATTCGCCTCGCCACGCAAATCGGTTCGCGCCTGCGCGGCGTTCTTTACGTCCTCGATGAGCCCTCCATCGGCCTGCATCAGCGCGACAACAATCGCCTCATCCAGGCCCTCGAGAGACTTCGCGACCTGGGCAACACGGTCCTCGTCGTCGAACACGACGAAGAGACCATCCGGCATGCCGATTTTGTTCTTGATCTTGGGCCAGGCGCGGGACGATTGGGAGGTAACATCGTCGCCGAAGGCACGCCCGAGCAGATTATGGCCTCGCCCGAGTCGCTCACCGGCCGCTATCTGAGCGGCGCCGAAACCATGCTGCAGCGCGCAAAACCGCGGCCGCTCACCGGCAAGTGGCTCACCATCACGGGTGCGCGCGAGCACAACCTGCACGACCTGGATCTTCGCATCCCGCTCGGCATAATGACTGTTGTCACCGGCGTCAGCGGCAGCGGCAAAAGCACGCTGGTCAACGACATTCTCTACCGCTCGCTCGCCAAAAACCTCTACGGTTCCCGCGAAGAGCCCGGCGCGCACGAAGAGCTCAGCGGCGTAGAGCAGATCGACAAAGTCATTCGCATCGATCAGTCGCCTATTGGCCGCACGCCGCGCTCCAACCCGGCCACGTACACGCAGGTCTTCTCGCCCATCCGCGACTTGTTTGCCATGCTGCCGGAGGCACGCGAGCGCGGCTACAAGCCCGGCCGCTTCAGCTTCAACGTTCCCGGAGGCCGCTGCGAGGCCTGCCAGGGCGACGGCCAGCGGCGCATCGAGATGAATTTCATGCCCGATGTCTACGTGCAATGCGAGGTCTGCAATGGCCGCCGCTACAACCAGGAGACGCTGGCTGTGAAATTCCACGGCCATTCAATCGCCGACGTTCTCGACCTCACCATTGAGGACGCGCTACCCCTGCTGGCCGACGTGCCGCAGGTGCGCCAGAAGCTGCAAACGCTGGTCGACGTAGGCCTCGGATATGTGCACCTGGGCCAGAGCGCGACAACACTTTCCGGCGGCGAGGCGCAGCGCATGAAACTGGCTCGCGAGCTTTCCAAGCGCCAAACCGGCAAGACCCTTTATCTCCTCGACGAGCCCACCACCGGCCTGCACTTCGACGATGTGCGCAAGCTGCTTGAGGTCCTGCACCGCCTGGTCGATCTCGGCAACTCCGTCATCATCATCGAGCACAATCTCGACGTGATCCGCAACGCCGACTGGGTCATCGACCTCGGCCCCGAGGGCGGCGAAGATGGCGGACGCATCGTCGGCGAGGGCCGCCCCGCGAAGATCGCCGCTACGCCCGGCTCCTATACCGGCCAGTTCCTCAAGCGCTATTACAAACTGTCGAACGGCCGCCTCGCGCCAGCGGAACCGGAAGAAGAGCTTATCCCGGCCCCAGATTTGAGGGGCGACGACGAAGTCAGTTCCACCGGATCGGGATCGAGCGACGCCGATCCTCAACCCGCGTCGAGAACCAACACTGGGCGCGCGCATCAAAGAATCTCAGCGCGGGCCGTACGCCGCGGGAAGAAACCGGTAGGCCAATGACCAATCTCCCTGACGAAGAAGCGCGCGAGCCAGTTATTGAGCCCGGAGACGATGGTGCGAGCCGCGCCTCAGGCCTGGCGCACCACGCCGCTGATCAGCCGGCCGGCAATGAGCAGCCGACCGAGCTTACTCCCGGCGAATCCGCGCCCGGCGAGCCCGGACATTCCGGTTCCGATCCGATGTTTGTGTCTCTTGCGGAGCCCGGCGCGCCGCCCAGCGCTGAGCCGCCACAGCTTTTCCAATCCTTCGCGCAACCTCAAGTTCGCCCGTCCGTACGGATCCCGCACTTCGGCCATCTCAGCCTGCTCATTCCGATCGGTGGAGTCGCATTCGCTTGCACGATCCTGGTCCTGTTTTTTCCCATGCGCCTTCACCTCTTTGGCTGGAGCCTCTCGCCCCAGGCGGCTGCCACCAACGTCCCCCTGATCCTCTCGAGCGAAGCGATCCTTTATGTCATCGTCCTTGCCATCAGCGTGCTCATTTTCCCGCTCTTTTGGCACGAAAAATTCCTCGCCGGATTGCAATGGCGCGGCGGGGTGGTCCGCAAAAGATTTTGGCCGCTGGCCGCAACAGCGCTGGGCTGCGCCGGGCTGGCTGCGCTCGACGAAGTTGTTCTGCCCGGCCCTGCCAACGCTCCCATCGACAAAATGTTCAGCGCTCCGGGAGCCGCATGGCTCCTGTTCGCCTTCGGCACCACGCTCGCGCCTTTTTTTGAGGAAATGTTCTTCCGCGGCTTTCTTCTACCCGCTCTCTGCACGGCCTGGGATTGGTTCGTTGAGCAGATCAAGCACGAGCCTGCTCCTCCGCTCGACGCCAACGGCCATCCGCAGTGGTCGCTCCCGGCTATGGTCGTCGCCTCTGTTCTCACCAGCATTCCCTTCGCTCTGCTTCATGTCGAGCAGCAGGGCCATTCGCTGGGACCGTTTCTCCTGCTCATTGTGGTCAGCCTGGTCCTTTGCACGGTGCGCCTCAAAACCAGATCCCTCGCCGCCAGCACGCTGGTTCATGCCTGCTATAACTTCATCATTTTTTCGTTGGCGCTGATCGGCACCGGCGGCTTTCGCCACTTCGACAAAATGTGAGAAACGCGGCACGTAGCCGTAGCCAGTAGCTTCTAGCAAGTCCGAGCTGCTGGCTACGGCTCCTGGCCACCAGCTTAGAATGGACTCGATGCCCGCATCCACGCACGCCCAGCAACTTCTCTCGCTCCTTGCTCGCACGAGCTTCAAACTCGGCCAGTTCAAGCTCTCCTCCGGCGGCACCAGCGACTACTACATCGATTGCCGCACGACGACGCTCCACGCTGAAGGCGGCCGGCTCACCGGCCACGCCATCCTCGAACTGCTCGAAGCCAACAAGATCGACGCTGAGGCCGTCGGCGGCCTCACCATGGGCGCAGATCCAATCGTGTCGAACGTTGCGACCGCCAGCGCCTGGCGCGCGCTGTCGCATCCCCAATCGAACCCTCGCCCGCCGCTGCTCCACGGCTTCCTCGTGCGCAAAGCCGAAAAAGCTCATGGCACCGGCCGCCGTATCGAGGGATTTTTTCGCGAAGGCGCGCGCGTGGTCATTGTCGACGATGTTTGCACCACCGGCGCCTCCACCATCGCGGCAATTGAGGCAGCGCAGGAAGCCGGCATGATTGTTGTCGCAGTGGTCTGCATCGTGGAGCGCGAGGAGGCCGCTGGCCGACCCGCCGTCGAGGCCGCCGCAAACGCGCGCCCCTTGAACGACGCATCCTTTTGGCAGGCCCAGAAACACGTTCCGTTCCTGCGACTCTTTACCGCCAATGAGGTTCGCGCCGAACACGTGAAGCAGCTTTCCACAACCAACTCCTAGTTCAACCCCGAAGAAACACAAAGGGCAGACCCGTTCGGGCCTGCCCTTTCAAAACAAAACAGATCAGGTGAAACTGCGTTTACGCGTTATTCCGGAACCGGCGACAACGTAACCTGGCCGGCTGGCGCGTTGGACTGTCCGGTCGTGGTTTGGTTCTCGCTCTGCGTATCGCGGTTCATGTTCGAAAGCAACTGCACCTGCACGCGCCGGTTCTCTTTGCGCCCTGCTGCCGTGTCGTTCGAAGCCACATACTGATCCTTGCCGATGCCGATCAGGTAGAAGCGATGCGGCGCAATCCCGTACTTCGCCGCCAGGTACTGGACCACCGCATCCGCGCGGCGCTGGCTCAGGTCGTAGTTGTACTGCGCCGAGCCAACCGAATCCGTTCCGCCTGTGACTTCCAGGATGTAGCTCTTCGCCGAGCCTAGAGAGCCGGCAAAGCTGTCCAGCTGCGACTTGTCATCGCTGGTCAGCACCGCCTTGTCGAATCCAAAGGTCACTGAAACAGTGGCCACCTGCTTGTAATTGTCCAGGCCCTTCACCACGCTGTCGAGCGTATCGGCGCGATGCGCCACGTCGTTTGCGGCCGTGTCGGCAGTATTCGCAGCCTGGCTGGCGTTCTGCGCATTGGTTTCCGCCGTATCGGCCGTGCCTTGCGCCTTCGCGATGCCCGCCATCGCGCGATCGTTCACATCGTGAATCTGACGGTTGTTGTCTGCAGTCTTCTGCTCCAACTGGTCGGTGTGATCGATCAGCGGAGTCGTCTGCGTCCGCACATAATTCTTTGTGGCACATCCCGCTACGCCAAACGCCATCAACGCCGCTGCCGTCAACGCAAATCCAAAACGATGCATTGTCATACTCCTCACCTCTCCCGTTCCCTGCCGGCGCGTTTTGCGCTCTTCCGCCGGGAAGGACTCTTTGTCCTGACCTAAGCAATTGCACGCCGCCATCCAATCGGGTCATCGCATGCAACAGATTGCATTATAAGGAGATGCTGAGGTGAATGTGCAATTCCAGCACACCCCGGAACCATGTAATTTTTACGCTTCCCGGTAAGGTTTGCCCAATCTTCACCCTCCCAGGCCGAATCCTCGCCGCGCAGCGTCCGCGCCATGCGTGCCGGGTCGAATCTCGTTATTCTAAGAAGTGGCGCGCCCAGCGCCGGCCCTCTCAATGGATCTCTACGAAAAAATCCGCGCGCTGCCCACCCAACCCGGCGTCTACCTCTACAAAAACGCCGACGGCGAGGTCATCTACGTGGGCAAGGCCAACAACCTGCGCTCGCGCGTGCGCTCGTACCTGCTTGAAGCCTCGCAAGCCAACGCAAAAACCGGCTCGCTCATGCGCGAGGCCGTGGACATCGACTATATTCTCGTCGCCAACGAGCACGAGGCCCTCGCCCTCGAAAATAACCTCATCAAGCAGCGCAAGCCGCGCTTCAACATTCTGCTGCGCGACGACAAAACCTACCCCTACGTCAAGCTCACGCTCGCCGATCGCTTCCCCAAGGTCTTCGTCACACGGCGCCTGCGCAAAGACGGCTCGGCCTACTACGGCCCTTACTTCCCCGGCAACCTCGCCTATCGCGTGGTTGAGCTCATCCATCGCAGCTTCCTGCTGCCGAGCTGTAAAGTCGATCTTTCGCGCTACCATCCGCGCGCCTGCCTGCAGTACTACATTCATCGCTGTCTCGGACCCTGTGTCGAGGGCCTCACCACTCCCGACATTTACAAGCGGGCCGTCCGCGACGCGCAGCTTTTTCTCGAAGGCCGCCACGCTGAGCTGGAGCGCACCCTGACCGCGCGCATGATGGCCGACGCCGACGCCGAGCAGTTTGAAGCCGCCGCGCGCCTGCGCGATCAGCTCTCCACTGTGCACCAACTCCAGGAAAAGCAGCGCATCGCCACTGCCGAACTCGATGACGACGCCGACGTCTTCGGCTATCACTTCGAGGACGGCAGCCTGGCCGTCAATCTCTTTCACATGCGCAACGGCAAAATTGTCGATCGCCGCGAATTCTTCTGGGAAGACCTGCCGAGCCTGATGGAAGGGACCGGCGAGGAATCCGATTCCGGTAGTGAGCCTGTCATCCCGAGCGAGTCGCCGCAGCGACGAGTCGAAGGATCTGCGGTTGCTTTTTCCGAGCCGAACGAACGCGCCTTCCATCCCGGCCACGTCTTCTCGGCGCTCCTCAAACAGCTCTACATAGACCAGCAGTACGTCCCGCGCTCGATCCTCGTCCCCGTCGACTTCGACGACCGCGAATCGCTCGCGGCGCTGCTCAGCGTGCGTACCGGCCACAAAATCGAGATCGCCGTCCCGCAGCGCGGCGACAAGAAGTCCCTCGTCGATCTCGCCGGCCAGAACGCCCACCAGTCCTTCACGCAGCGCTTCCGCGTTCTCGAGCCCTCGCGGAAGGCCATCCAGGAAGCGCTCGCCGACGCGCTCATGCTTCCCGAGCTTCCCCGCCGCATCGAGTGCTTCGACATCTCGCACATTCAGGGCGCGGAAACTGTCGCATCGCTCGTAGTCTGGGAAGACGGCAAGATGAACAAGTCCGCCTATCGCAAATTCAAAGTGAAAACCGTCGCCGGCGTCGACGATTTTGCCTCCATGCGCGAGGTGGTCGAGCGCCGCTACCGCCGCATTCGCGACGGCGCATGCAAGCCTTCGGATCCGATCGTTTTGAAGGGGGACGAATTTCGCGGCGCCGCGAATGTGCGTGAGGAATCGGCGGCCCTGGTTCCCGAGAGCGGTTCATCCAAAAGTAAGGAACCAACGACCATGCCGTCGCTCATCCTCATCGACGGCGGCTTCGGCCAGCTTCACGCCGCTGCCGAGGCTTTGGAGTCCCTCGGCTTTACGTCGCAGCCGTTGGCCGCGATCGCCAAGCGCGAAGAAGTCATTTACGTTTACGGCAATGAAGACGAACCGATCGTCCTCGACCGCCGCTCGCCCGTGCTTCACCTCGTCCAGCTCATCCGCGACGAGAGCCATCGCTTCGCCGTCGGCTACCATCGCCAGCGCCGCGCGATGCGTGACCGCGACTCCGAACTCCTGAACATTCCCGGCGTCGGTCCGCAAACCCGCCAGCGCCTCCTCACGCACTTCGGAAGCCTGCGCGACGTGCAGCAGGCCACGCCTGACTCGCTTGCCGCCGTCGTCAGCCGCAAAACCGCCGAAACCATCTGGCAGCACTTCCACGCCGGGCTTCCGGCGCAATGATGCGTTGAACAGAGCGGCGTAAAATTGCGTAAACCACGACAGAGGAGTTCAATGCCGTGCAAGATGATCTTCCTGCTTTCCCTTCGCGAGCGCCCCTCCGCTCAGCGCTGATCCCGGCCGCACTGTTTGCCGCGCTTGCCTTCCTCGTCCATTTCGTCAGCTCGCTCTGGGGCAGTCATCTCGGTTACGGTTTCTTTCGCGACGAGCTCTACTACCTCGTCTGCGGGCATCACCTGGCCTGGGGCTACGTCGATCAGCCTCCACTCGTCGCCGTGCAAGCCCGCATTGCCGAAACACTTTTTGGCCTCTCGCCCACCGGCATTCGTATCCTGAGCTTCGCCGCGGGTGGCGTGCTGGTTTCGCTCACCGGCTTGCTCACCTGGCAACTGGGTGGAAAGCGCAGCGCACAAGTATTGGCGATGACTGCCGTCCTGGCGGCGCCGGTCTTCCTGGGCACCTCGAATTTCCTCTCGATGAATTCCTTCGAGCCATGTTTCTGGATGGGATCGATGCTCGTGCTGCTGCGCATCGCCGACGGCAGCAGCGGCCCGCGCGCGTGGCTCATTTTTGGATTGCTGGCCGGCCTGGGAATCGAGAACAAACATTCCGCTGTTTTCTTCCTTTTGGCGCTTCTTGTGGGCGTGCTGCTGACTCCGCAGCGGCGCATTCTGTGGTCGCGCTGGTGCGCAGCCGGCGTCGCGCTCCTGATTCTGCTCGCTCTTCCAAACCTCATCTGGCAGTGGGTTCACCATTTCCCCACGTACGAGATGCTCAACAACATCGCCCACTCCGACAAGAACATCAAGCTGCCGCCGCTCGCGTTTCTGATGGCGCAGGTCAGCATACTGCTCATCTTCGCGGCTCCGCTCTGGATCGGCGGACTGGCCTGGCTCGCCTTCGCGCGCAAGGCGCGGCCCTGGCGCTTTGTCGCTCTCACCTACGTGGTGTTTCTGGTCATGATGATGGCTCTTCATGCCAAGCACTACTACGTCGCGCCCTTCTATCCGGTCCTCTTTGCCGCCGGAGCCGTGGCGCTCGGCGCTGTCACGCGTCGTCAATGGCCGTCCACCGCGTACAGCGCCGTTCTGGCCCTCATGCTGATCGCCGTCACCGCGCCGCTGATGCTCACGATTCTTCCGCCGGACAAGTACAGCACCTACACCGTGCATTTCCTGGCGAGGGACACCAAGAGCGAGAAATACTCCAGCCCCCTGCCCCAATATTTATCCGACCGCTTCGGCTGGCCGCAGATGGTCGAGGGTTTCGCCGCCCGGTACAACGCGTTACCGTCCAATGTGCGCGCCCAGACCGGCATCTTTTGCCGCAACTACGGCGAAGCCAGTGCAGTGAACGTGCTGGGCCCCAAATATGGCCTACCCACTGCCATCAGCGGCCATCAGAATTATTACTATTGGGGCTGGAACGGCTACACGGGTGAGTCAATGCTCACACTTGGCAGCAATCGCGAAAACTACACGGATTACTACGCCGAAGTCATCGATCTGGGCCCATTCGATGCGCCATGGATCATGGACTTCGAGCACCTCCACTATTTCTGGCTGCGCCACCGCAAACTGCCCTATGCTGCCGACTGGCCAGACTTCAAATTCTGGTATTGAGAAGCCAATATTCGACAGGGCGCCTGCGCGATCAGAGCTCGCGGAGTAGGCCCATCCTGACGATTGGCGAGGGCCGCGAGGCCCGCTTAGCCCGCCCGCACCAGCTCGCTCTTGCGCACCACAATGCGCTTGCTGCACGCCGGACACGAGAACCGATCGAAGAGCGCGACACTGCCCACCGACGAGCCGCACCACGGGCACTTCCCTTTCAGCGCGTTGATTCCCATCAGAGAGCCCAGCAGCGGCGCGCACACTCCGGCAATGATCATCGGAACGCCAAGAAATACACCCAGTCCGGTGAGGCAGATCATGCCGCCGTAGATGATCAGAACCGGCGCAGCCAGCAGACCCAGCAGCAAGCCACTGAACGCGCCCTTCACTGGCGGCCGCTCGTGTTCCTGGTGTTCGGTCGCCGGGAGGTGAATCTCCTGCACGTTCGTTGCTCCACAATGCGGGCAGAACTTCCACGCCGCCTCAAGAGGCCCAGCGCATTTTTGACAGGTCGCGCTCATAAAGCGACCGCTCCCTCACGGTCATCGGCATTCGCAGCGGGAACCGTTCAAAGCGGATGGCCCCTCGCCGCGGCCACAGGAGATCTGCCGCAGCAAGCGAACCTAAACTTCCGCAGACCATCTACACATGCTAGGCCCCGATGCGCCTGCGATGATGAAGTCTAGGCCCGCTTGAATTGCGTTGCCCGTGACTGCCGTCACGCCCGTCTGGTTGCGCTGCTTGGCCGCCGACCGCGCAAAAGCCGTATTCCGCCGCCGATCCGCCGAGGATGGTTGACAGACTCTGCTCCATGCGTATTCTCTTGTACGCGGCGCGCCTGCCAACCCGCGCAAACCATTAAAGTAAACTTAGGGAACTACACGGATGCATACTTCAATCTTTCTCGGATTTCGCAGGGCCGGTTTCCTGCCGGTGGGCATTTTCGCAGTTCTTCTTGCCGTCTCAGTACACGCGCAATCGGCTTCCCCCTCCGCCGAGCAGCCCAGCCAGCCCTCCTCCTGGTTCAGTCAGCAGACCGGCGAGATGGGTCTCATGGGCTTCGAAGATGCTGCCCGGATCACGCCCGACGGTTACCTGAGCACCGGCTTTGAAGAGCTCGTGTTTTTCTCGGGACCCGATCTGGAGCCGACCAAAGCGAGCGGTCAAATCCTCCAAAAAGACCACCTGCCCATCGCTCATTACGAGTTCGAGCGCGACGGCATCACCTACCGCTTCTCCGTCTTCGCGGGCAAGATCGACAAGAGCGCCATCGTTCGCGCCCGGCAGCACGCAAAATTCCCTTTTATGCCCGGCTTCAACATTGAATCCGGAATCATCGAGCCCGAGGTCGACTTCATCCGCGTCGACATCACGAATTCGGCACACGAGCCGCACCGCGCCGTCTTCGCCTCAGGCGTCCGCTACGAAGATCCAAACGCCACCGGCACTCTAGGCGGCCACAACCAGGCCGGCGAGCTTTTCAATCCCGGCTGGATGAACTATTTCGACAACGCGAACTTCTACCGCTTCAACCGGGATCTCTACTGTTTTCCGGCAGGCTACGCAGATCGCAGCTTTACAATCCGCAAAAACTGGAGCGAGCCGAACCCGCAGGACGTTCTCTCGGAAACTCGCTTAAGCCCCACTCCCACCACGCCTATCGGCATCGTCACCTACGTGCGCGAGCTCAATCCCGGCGAGACATGGACCCTCGATTTCAAGATGCCGGTGATTCCCACCGCCGATCCCTTCGTCATCTCGGCTATTGACGACGCGAACCTCGACGCAATCGAGGCGCAGGTGCACGGACAGACGGCCGCGCAGCACTGACACAGCCGTCATTGACGGTGACTCAGCGCTACCGCAGGCAGGCTTGTCCTAGTTGGCGCTTGAAATCGATCGGCGGGCCACTGGCCGCAGCTTCTCTTTCACCGTTGCCAGCAAATGCTCCGGGGGGACAGGTTTGCTGAGCAATGTGAAGCGGCGTCCTGCAGAACCGGCGGCGGCCAGCAGATCGACGGTCGACGCCTGGCCTGAGAAAAGCACAATTTGGCACTCGGGGAAAACGCGCTGGATCGTAATCGCGAGCTCAATCCCGTTCATGCCCGGCAACACCACATCGGTGATCACAAGGTGCGGCGGGGCCAGCAAGGCAGCTTCAAGGGCATCGTTTCCATCGTATGCAGCCATCGCTTCATAACCGCTTATGGAGAGGATTGTTGCTGTGGTATCTGCGATCGATGTTTCGTCATCGACCACCAAAACCCGGGGGCGAAAATTGAACTCATGGAAGGATGGAGCTTCGCCGACAGGCACGATAGGGGTGTTTCGTGTTCCGCTCATATTCATGTCGAAGCCTCGATGCCTACTCAGCAACCATCGTGCCAATCATCACTCAATGATTGAAACCCCTTATCGTTGCGCGAGCTTAGCATAATTAAAGGGGACTCTTTCCCACAGGAATCTCTGGATTTTTTACACGCCTAGGATATTTTTACGTGGCAAATAACAACTTCATACGCGTGCAGAACGACGCAGCTCGTGATGCATACCTTAGTGATACGCGACTGTCGCGGCCAGAAGATCCTCTGCACGCCGCGTAGGCATACACTGCGCGAGCTTTTGCATCTCACAATATTTTGAGGAGTATTCCGTCGGCGCGAAGCCACAAAACGGGGTCCGTTTCAAATGAAATTTCAATCGGTTCAGAAGGATGAGGTTCCGAAAGGCCGGGCAGGCAAGCACAAGCGTATTGTCACGCTCCTGTTAAACCAACTTGAACGGCTACCATCGGGGAATGCCCTCAAAGTGCCCCTCTCCGCATTGCCCGACAGCAAAGCGAACATTCGCGCGGCCCTCAATCGCGCCACGCACCAAAAAGGAGTAACCGTCTCCACATCGAGCGATTCCAGTCACCTCTATCTCTGGAAAGCCGATCAAGAATCCTGATACATTCTTGTTTTGCGCTGTTCGTGAGTTTGCAATGGACGCTGTGCGCATCGACAAGTGGCTCTGGGCCGCGCGCTTCTTTAAAACGCGGGCCGTGGCCTCGCGTGCCTGCGACATGGGCCGTGTTCAATCGAACGAGCTACGGTCTAAGCCGGCACGCGAAGTCCACGCCGGCGACAAGCTGCGCATCGAAAACGAGCGCGGTATCTTCGAGGTGGAGGTTTTAGCGGTCAGCGCCGCGCGCGGCCCCGCGGCCGTCGCGCAAAACCTCTATCGCGAATCGGACGCGAGCCGCGAAGCGCGTCTCCATCTCGCGGAGGAGCGCAAAGCTTTTGAGCAGTATGTGCGGCTGCCCGAGCGCCGGCCCTCGAAGCGCGACCGCCGTCGCATCATTCAATTCCGCCGCGATCTCTAAAAAACCCCAGACGCAGGAAAGCCCGGCACGAAGCCGGGCTTTCATCTCAACGAAATCGTTTACGCGATCAGCTTCTTGACCTTCTCTTCAATCACGTCCTTGGCAACATAGCCCACAACCTGGTCGGCAATCTTGCCGCCCTTGAAGAAGAGCAGCGTCGGAATCCCGCGAATGCCGTAGCGAGACGGGGTCGCGCCATTCTGATCCACGTTCACTTTGGCCACCTTCAGTTTGCCGGCGTAAGCCGCCGCCACGCCATCCACAATCGGCGCAATCGCCTTGCACGGCCCGCACCAGACGGCCCAAAAATCCACCAGAACCGGCTGCTCGCTCTTCAGCACTTCCTGTTCAAAATTCGCATCGTTGACTTCCAGAACACCCACTCCAGCCATGATCCTCCTTGCGGACCCGCACCCGTTCATTGTACAGGAAACCGTATATCCATCTGATGCGGAAATGCGCGCAAGGTCGCAGACCTTCCCGCTGTTGCGTGACCTGACCCACAACCGATTTACTCAACACTGTTATCAATCGCCTGAGCCGCGATTTGTCCGCCGCTTCATTGCCCTTCTTGTTGGCGGAATCGTTTGAGCACAAAAGTAAAAGCGCCCGGATCCGTTAAGGATCACAGGCGCTAGAGCAGCCCTCCCCCAGAACTGCCCACCGAGCGAATGTAAGGTGTTTAATCGATAAATAGCAAGCAAACTTCAGTAATAGGCGCGGTAATCAGATTTTTGATGACTGCCCACCTAGACAACCACCGTAACTTACTCATAACGCATACGGTTGCTGTTAGAAAGCGACGCCAGCTCACTAAAATCACATGTTTTCAATCGTTTGGAAGGCTCCAACCCCCGAAAACCGGCAAATCAGAAGCTCAGCCCCCACGCGATTCTGCACTGCCTTTGAAGCATCCGCGAGACTCTCCTCACGGTCGACGATGACCAGCACCGCCGGCCCTGCTCCACTCAACGCCACCCCCAGAATTCCGTGCCGTCCCACCAGCGGTATCAGAACGGGCAGCAGTGGGCAGATGGCCCCGCGATACGGTTGATGAATGCGATCGTTCATCGCCAGGCGCAACAGATCCGCCCGCGCCTGCGCGAACGCAAGGCCCAGTACAGCCACCGACTGCAGATTCGCCACCACATCTTCAAGTGGATAGCTCGCCGGTAGCACTCCGCGCGCCTTGCTGGTCGAAAGCGGTTCCGCGGGAAGCGCGACAATCGCTCGCCACGCCGGCGGCGGATCGATTCGCGCCACGTGCACCTTAGTTCCTTCGCACACCGCGGTCACAAATCCGCCCAGCCAGCACGCCGCGACATTGTCCGGATGCCCCTCGAGCTTGTACGCCTCTTCGAGAATCTGCGCAGTGTTCCAGGGCAACTCGCCAAAATGCGCTGCCAGCGCGATCGCCGCCAGCCGCGCAGCCGCCGACGACCCGCATCCCATCCCCAGCGGAATTCCGTTGACAATCCGGATCGCCAGCGGAATGATTTCACGCTCGTGGCTGCGCATAATTTGCTTGTAGGTCTCGAGGATCAGATTGTCTTCAAGTCGCGCGCAGCGCTCAGCATTGCGCCCGCTCGCGGTGACTGAGAACTCCTGCGCGGGCTCGGCTTCGATCCCCAGAAAAAAATCGAGCGCCACGGCCACCGCGTCGAATCCTGGCCCGAGATTTGCCGAAGTTGCAGGCAACCGGAGTCGAAGAGCGTCTGGCTTGCCCAAATCGATCGTTTGGCCGCTCATCCCACCTCACCCTCGATCGCCGCCAGCACCGCGCCCGGCGTTGCATCGACGGTCACCGCATCGCGGCGCAGTGCTTCAATGGCGTGCTCCGAACCCAGCTTCTCCTCATCGGTCAGCAGCGTTCCGCGATGGAAGTCAATGGTGTAATCCGCATCCTTCAGCGTGTGGCCGGTCAGCACCAGCACCACAGTTTCTCCGGAGCGGACTACGCCCTGCGCGCGCAGCTTTTTCAACCCGGCGAGCGTCACTGCTGAAGCCGGCTCGCACCCCAGCCCTTCCGCGCCAATCTCTGCCTTGGCAATCGCAATTTCGGCCTCGGACACGTCCAGGCACCATCCCCCGCTCTCCTGAATCACCCGCGCCGACTTGCGCCACGATGCCGGATTCCCAATGCGGATGGCCGTCGCCCGCGTGTTCGCCTCCACTGGCTCCAGCACCGCGCCGTGATTCAACTTCAGGCTTCTCACCAACGGATTGGCTCCCGCTGCCTGAATCACGCTGATCTTCGGCAGCCGCGCCACCAGTCCCAGCTCCCGCATCTCTCGGAATCCCTTCCCCAGCGCCGAGCTGTTGCCCAGGTTGCCTCCCGGAACAATCAGGTGGTCGGGCACATTCCAGTCCATGGCCTCCGCAATCTCGATGGCCGGCGTCTTCTGTCCTTCCAGCCGGTAGGGATTGACTGAATTCAGGAGATAGATGGGCGCGGTCCTCACAATCTCCGTCAGCAGGCGCAGGCAGCCATCGAAGTCGGTGCGCACCTGGCATGTCACCGCGCCGTAATCCATCGCCTGCGAAAGTTTGCCCCACGCGATCTTTCCTTCGGGAATCAAAACCAGGCTGCGCATCCCGGCGCGCGCCGCGTATGCGGCCATCGACGCCGATGTGTTCCCCGTTGAAGCGCATGCAACCCAGGTGAATCCCCGCTCCTTGGCTACGCTCAGCGCTGCCGTCATCCCCGTGTCTTTGAACGAGCCTGTCGGATTCATCCCCTGGTGCTTGGCATAGAGCTGATCGATTCCGAGCGCCTTGGCCGACCGCCGCAGATGATAGATAGGGACGTTCCCCTCGCGCAGCGACACCGCGTTGCCAAAACTGTCCAGAATCGGCAGCAGTTCCCTGTATCGCCACACCCCTGACTGATTCAGCGCCTCGCCCGAGCAGCGCCGTTCCCGCCAAAGCCACTTCAGCGCGCCCGGATTGGGCCGGTCGTTCCCTCCTCGCTGGCTCCAGCCGGGATACTCAACCTCAAACAGGTCGCCGCAATTGGCGCAGCGAAAGTCCGCCCGCGCGTCCGCGCCCGAGATTCGGCTGCCGCATCCAAAACAGCGCAACTGGTGCAGATTGTCGCTCATACCTAAGTGTTAGCCTAGCAGGTGTACGGCGATTCCCGTTGTGGATGGAGGGCCGTTCGCGCCCATGTTGAAGCAATTTTTCGCCGCTCTGTTTCCGCTCCTGGTCCTCGCGCCACTCGGCGCGCAGGCGCCTCTCCGCGTGGCCGCCGCCGCAGATCTCGAGCCGGTCCTTCCGCCCATCCTCAACCAGTTTCAGCGCGCCACCGGCATTCATGCCGAGGCCACGTATCAATCTTCCGCCACGCTCACCACGCAAATTGAGAACGGCGCGCCCTTCGATGTTTTTCTCTCCGCCGATCTCAGTTTTCCCAAACGCCTCATTGACGCTGGGCTGGCCGACGCTGCCGGCTCCGGCAATTCGACCACTCCGATCACCTATGCGCGAGGCACCCTCGTTCTCTGGGAGCGGAAAGACTCCCACCTGCCCCCGCCTTCGCTCGATCTTCTTCGCACCCCAACCTTGAAGCGTCTGGCCATCGCCAATCCTGACCGCGCGCCTTATGGACGCGCCGCCGTCGCCGCGCTTCACAGCCTCAAGCTCTACGACACACTCAAGCCCCGCATCGTCACCGCCGAAAACATTGCCCAGGCCGCGCAGTTTGTTGACTCCGCCAACGCCGACGCCGGCCTCATCTCGCTCACTTCGGCTCTCACGCCACGACTCTACGCCGACGGCTCGTACTTCGTGATTCCCCGCGACCTCTATCCGCCCATCGAGCAGGGCGCAGTCATCGTGAGCAAAACCAAACAGCGCGCCGCGGCCCATAAGCTACTCGACTTTCTCCTCTCGCCCGCCGCGCAGGCGGAACTCGCCAAATCCGGGCTCACGCCGGTGAAATGACCACGATGGACTGGCAAGCATTCGCGCTCTCGCTTCGTCTCGCCGCCGTCACCACCGCGATTCTCCTCGCCATCGCCGTGCCTCTCGCGGCGCTTATCGTGCTGGGCCGCGGCCGCTGGCTCGCCGCCGTTGAAGCTGTTGCCACGCTGCCCATGGTTTTGCCGCCCACCGTTCTCGGCTTTTTCCTTCTCGTTTTGCTCGGGCCGCGCACAGCATTTGGCCGCGGCATTGCCGCCATGCTCGGCCATCCGCTCGCATTTTCCTTCGATGGCCTTGTTGTCGGCTCGGTCATCTACAGCCTTCCCTTCGCGGTGCAGCCCCTCGTCGCAGGTTTTTCATCGGTCGATTCGGCTCTGGTCGATGCCGCGCGCCTTCTCGGCGCAGGTCCGGTTCGTCTCGTCTCCAGCATTCTCGTTCCCCTCGCGCGCCGTTCGCTTCTCGCCGCCATCGTGCTCAGTTTTCTTCACACCGTCGGTGAATTCGGCGTCGTCCTCATGCTCGGCGGCGACATTCCCGGCGCTACGCGCACGCTTTCCATCGTCCTCTACGACCAGGTGGAGAGTTTTGACTACGCCGCCGCCGGCCACTCGGCCCTTTTGCTTCTTGGTTTGAGCGTTCTTTTTCTCGCAATGATCTACTCCAAAACACCAAACCGCGTGAGCGGGCGCCGTGCTTAGCTTCTCGCTCGATGCGCGTCGCGGCAGCTTCCACCTCCAAGTGGAATGTACCCTCGCCACGAACTGGACCGTCATCTTTGGCCCGTCGGGCGCCGGCAAAAGCACATTGCTCCGGCTGCTCGCAGGCCTCGATCATCCGATCAACGCCCGCATCGCCTTCGACGGCCGCGCCCTTACTGAAACCGCCATCGGACTTCGCATCGTGCCCGGCCATCGCCAGACCTCGCTGGTCTCGCAGCAACCCGCGCTCTTCCCTCACCTCACCGCTGCCGCCAACGTGGCCTACGGCCTGCGCAGCCTCGATCACGCCGCACGCGCGCGCCGCGTGGGCGAGATGCTGGAACTTGTCGGCGCAACCGATCTCGCTGCGCTCCGCCCTGAGGATCTTTCCGGCGGCCAAGCGCAGCGCGTTGCCTTGGCTCGAGCGCTCGCTCCCGCGCCGCGCCTGCTTCTTCTCGATGAGCCCTTTTCCGCGCTCGACGGCGTCGCCAGCGATGCGCTTCTCGTGCGCCTGCAAGGTTGGTTGCGCGAAAGCAAAGTGCAAACCGTCGTGGCCACTCACGACGCCACCGACGCGCTCGCCACTTCCGCTGAGGTTTTGCTCCTGCGCGACGGACGCCTCACCGCCCTCGGCCCCGCAGTTGAAGTTCTCGCCTCGGAGCGCGAACGTCTCCTCGGCCGTCTGCAGGCCCAGCGGGACTAACCTCCCTGAAGCTCACTTCGCCGCGATCACCAGCAGCGTTGCGTCATCCTGAAAGTGCGCGTTGCAGAATCTTGTCACTTGGTTGAGCAGCGCATCGCACATCTCCGCTGCCGTGCGCTTGCTCGCCGCGAGCGCTGCCGTGGCCAGCTTCTCCTCGCCGAACTCCTGTTCGTCGCCGTCGCTGGCTTCGGTAATGCCATCGGTTACCAGCAGCAGCCGGTCGCCGGCGCGAAACTCAATCTTCGCGTTCTCCCACTCCCACGTCGGAAAGACGCCCAGCACTGCGCCCCCACGGTCCAGTGCCTGGCTGATCCCTTCGGAGACGAGGATCGGGTAAACCTGGCCGGCATTGCAATAGGCGAGCGTCCGCGTCTCGCTGTCCAGCACGCCATAGAGGAACGTCACGAACTTTCCCGTCGCAAGATTCTCGCAGAGCAGGCTGTTCACCTTTGTGCACAACTGCGCCGGGCTCTCGGCGCTGCCCGCATAGGCGCGCACTGCGGCCTGCACATTGGCCATCAGCAGCGCGGCCGAAACACCCTTCCCCACAACGTCGGCAATGCAGACGCCCAGCCGGTGCTCATCCAGCTTGAAAACATCGTAGTAGTCCCCGCTCACCGCGCGCGCTGGCCGCCACGCTCCCGCAACTTCGAATCCGGCAACCTGCGGGATCTCCTTGGGCAGCAGCGAACGCTGAATCTCGCTGGCGCGCTGCATCTCCTCTTCCTGCTTCTCCAGTTGCGCGGCTCCCTGCCTTACCGATTGCTCGAGTTCCTCGTTGCGCTGCTCCAACCGCTCCTTCGTGTCGTGGTACAGAAGCGAGCCAATTCCGAAGATGAATGTGATCAGAAAGGGAAACTTCCAGCCCGTTCGCAGGAGATGAGAAAGCGTCTGCGGGCCGGGCGGAGAAACGAACCATACAATCGTGCTCGAAATCAAGTAAACCGGAACGGTCAAAACGAGGAGGGTCGGCAGAAAGATCAGCCAGTTGTACGGAAACGGCTTTCCGGTAAAAAGGAACTCCACGCGATCGATCCCAATCGAGAGGAGATTCCCGATGCAGAGGGTGTACAACAAAACCGTCCATGGATTGATCGGCAGGCCAATCGCCCAGAAAATGGCGCCAACCACAACGGAAACTACGATGTAAGTGATTTGCGCCCGAGCCAGGCGCACGAGAGAAGGAACAGCCAGCCGCATAACGATACGCTCTCCGACATCCTTGGGAAATCACAAGGATTCTACGCTAAAGCCGTTTTTTGTGCGCGGGACGTCGATTCTTTGAACGTCACGCGAACCCCACTCTCTCCGGCTCCATCTCCAGCCAAATCCCGAACCGCGATTCAACCGCTGCGGAAATTTTCTCCGCCAGCGCCAGAATTTCTTTGGCCGTCCCGCCGCCGCGATTCACGAGCGCCAGCGTATGCCGCGACGAAATTCCCGCAGCACCCCCCGCGGCCTCCATCGTATAGCCCTTCTTGAACCCCGCCTGCTCAATGAGCCACGCCGCGGGAATCTTCACCAGCCCATCTTCCGCGGTAAAAACCCGAAGAGGCACTCCCGCGCGTGCCGCGATTTTCCGAACGCGCTCTGCCACCTCCTCGGTGACCGTTGGATTCTTGAAGAAACTGCCCGCACTGCGGCAATCCGGATCGCCATCCACCAGCAACATTCCCTTGCTTCGCCGGATGCTGCGCACCGCATCGGCTGTTTCGGCCAGCGTGGGCGCAGTCGCCCAATCCGCAAAGTGAGCCTTCAGGTCATGGTATGCAATCAGCGGCGCGCCGTTCTGGCGCAACCGGTAGTCGACGCGCGTCACGATGTACCGCCCTTTATCTGTCGAGTTGAACCGGCTGCGCCGATACGCAAACCCGCACTCCGGGTTCGAGAACTCCACAAATCCGCGCTCAACCAGATCGAACGCCCGCACGCGCTCGATCATTGAAGCCGCCTCCTGCCCGTAGGCGCCCACATTCTGCACCGGCGTTCCGCCCACGGTCCCCGGAATTCCGGCCAGGCACTCCATCCCGGCACAATCCGCTCCAATGGCCTGCTGCACGCAATGCTCCCACTCTTCGCCGGCCGCAACGCGGAACCGCTCTCCATCGCGCTCGATCCCCTTCAACCCAACGTGCAGCACCAGCCCGGAAAATCCCTCATCCGCGATAAGCACGTTGCTGCCGCCACCCAACACAAACAGCGGCACGCCCCGCCCGCGCGCCCAATCGCTGGCTTCAGCGATCTCCGTCTCGCTGGCCGCCTCCACAAACCACCGTGCCGGCCCGCCGATGCCAAAAGTTGTAAACGGAGCGAGGAGTTGCCTTTCTTTGATCTGCATCGGTTCAAGGCTACACCGAGGAGGCTGCGCGCGATAAAATGGCTACAGGCAGCACCCTCTGCCGGAGGCGAACATGTATCCAGAACTGATGGTCATTCCCATGCGCGAGGAGCTTGTTCGCGCCGGAATCAAGGAAACCCGGACCGCCGAAGAAGTGGACGCGGCACTGGCCGAGCCGGGAACCACTCTCGTCGTCGTCAACTCCATCTGCGGCTGCGCGGCCGGCAAAGCCCGTCCCGGCATCCGCCTCGCACTCTCCAACTCCCCTAACCAGCCTGATCGCAAAATCACCGTCTTTGCCGGCCAGGATCGCGAGGCCACTGAGCGCGCCCGCAGCTACTTCGAGGGTCATCCTCCCAGCTCGCCTTCTGTGGCAATCATGCGCGATGGCAAGCTTGTCTACCTCATGCAGCGCTCCGTCATCGAGCAATCCACCGCTCAGGACATCGCCTCAGAACTCGTGCGCGCATTCGACGAATTCTGCGCAAAAACCACCGCGTAACGCCGCTTCAACCAGACCTCAGAAAGCAAAACGGCCTCCCGCAAAGGGAGGCCGTCGCTTTTGCTCCGAAATCTCTGCGTTTAGTCCGCTACCTGCGCCTTGGCCAGCTTCTGCACCTTGCTGTGCTTCACGGAGTAGCCGAAATAAATGATCAGGCCGAAAATCAACCATCCGATCATGACTTCCCATGTGATTGCCGCCAGCCGCGACATAAGAAAGAGCGCCGAACCCATGCCCAGAATCGGGACCAGCGGCACAAGCGGCGTCTTGAAGGGCCGATGCAGCTCGGGATGCCGCACACGCAGCACCCAGACTCCCGCGCAAACGATGGTGAAAGCCAGCAGCGTCCCGATGTTCACCAGGTCGGCGAGCCTGCCGATGGGTAAAAACGCGGGAAACATCGCCGCAAAAATTCCGAATACGATCGTCGTGATCCAAGGCGTGCGGAACCTCGGGTGCACCGCCGAGGCCCACTTCCACAGCAGCCCGTCTTTCGACATGGAATAAAACACGCGTGTCTGTCCCAGCAGCATCACCAGCATCACCGTGGCCAGCCCGAAGACCGCGCCGACCTTCACCAGCAGCGCGCCCCAGCTCACGCCAGTCGCGTCGATCCCCAAGGCCACCGGAGCGCCCACATTCAGGGTTTTGTAGCTCACCAGACCGGTCAAAACCATTGACACCATGATGTACAGGATGGTGCAGATCAACAGTGACCCTAAGATGCCGATAGGCATATCGCGTTGCGGCTTCTTCGCCTCCTGTGCCGCCGTCGAAACGGCGTCGAATCCGATGTACGCGAAGAAAATACGCGACGCGCCCTTCGAAATGCCGCCCCATCCGAAGTTCCCGTCCGCATCCTTCGGCGGAATAAAAGGATGCCAATTCAGCTTCGCCAGTTCGGGATGGCGAATCAGATAGTACCCGCCGACCACCAGGAAGATCCCCACCACGCTTAGCTTGATAAACACAATCGCGGAGTTGAAGTTCGCCGACTCCTTGATTCCGATGACAAGAATCACGGTGATCACCATGACAATCGCCATCGCCAGCAAATTGAACGCCGCGGTCGCATGCGGCAACCCAGCGTCGCTTACTCCCGGCGGCAGCGACATCAACGGCAACCATTGATGCTGGTAGAAAACCAGGTGCGTCCCCGTCGACGCCGTTAGCTGCGGCGGAACGTAAATCCCGAACTGCTGCAGCAAGCTGTTGAAGTATCCTGACCAGCCCGAGGCCACGGTCGACGCACCAAAGGCGTACTCCAGCACCAGATCCCAGCCAATAATCCACGCCACAAACTCGCCCAGCGTGGCGTACCCATAGGTGTATGCCGACCCGGCAATCGGAATAATCGATGCGAATTCGGAATAGCAAAGGCCGGCAAAGGCGCACGTGATTCCCGCCAGCACAAAGCTCAGCGCCACAGCCGGGCCTGCGTAAAGCGCAGCGGCTTGGCCAGTCAGCACAAAAATTCCTGCACCGATCACGGCCCCAATGCCCAGCGTCACCAGGTTCACGGCCCCCAGGGACCGCTTTAGCGTGTGCTCGCCCTCCTCGCCCGCCTCCATCGAGAGCATCGACATGGGCTTAATGCGCAGCAGATTCGATAGCAAGGATCGGCATCCTCCGTGGCGAATGGATGGAGCAGAGGCGAAACAGAATCCGCCGGAACTCGTTACGCAATCATACGATACAGCGCCGGCTTGGCCGCAGAATTCCCTTGCGCCGACTGCGTTTGTCTCTGCTCCCTATCTCATGAGAATTGTCTCGTTTTCAGACAGCAGATGTTTCGATTGCAGCCACAGAGTGCATCGTTATACGCCAGATTCGCTCCAAATCGGTACAGTCCCGCCGCCTTAATTCCGGACAGCTTGTCTCATCTTCAGACACTCCTAATTCGCATCGATTCGAGCGCGGCCACCCAGCGCCGGAACTCGCCCGCCGGGTCTTTCGCACAAAAGATCGCTGCGGACACGCCCACCGCGCTCGCTCCGGCAGCAAGAATCTCCGGCGCCGTCCCGAGCGTCACCCCGCCCACGGCAACGAGAACAGCATCCGGTCCAGTCTGCTCGCGCAGTCTGCGCACTCCCGCCGCGCCAATTGGCGTCTTTGTCGTTTCTTTAGTCGTCGTGGGAAAGATCGGACCGATCGATAAATAATCAACCGGCTCGTTCAGAATTCCGGGCACCAGCACTTCGCTCCCGCCAAACGTGCCCACGATCTTGTTCGGCCCCAGCAGTCGCCGCGCTTCGGCGGGCGTCGCGTCGCCCGCATCCACATGCACGCCGTCAAAACCGGCCCGCTCCACGAGGTGAACCCGGTCGTCGAGAATCAGGTTGGTGTTTGGCCCAGGCAGCGCGACGCGCAGAATCTCCGCATCGGCCAGTACTTCGGCATCGATTCCGGTTTTGTTCCTGTATTCGAGCAGCGTTACGCCGGCTTCAGCCAGCTCGCCCGCCAATCGCCGCAAAAACTCCGCCCGCCCAACCTGCGGGATCACTCCGGCATCAAGAATCGGATACACCTTCGGAAGAGAAAAGGACATGCATCAAGACTAGCGCCGGACGGCGCGGGAACAGAAACGCAAAGACCGCAAGCCCGGCGAAACGCGCACCGAGACCGCCTTTTCTGCTTTTGGTCGCTGCTCCTCGAGTCTCGAAGTCCCGAGTCCCTGTTCCCTGTCTTTCTCACATCTCGTCCGCGCTCGGCCCATAGATTCCCGGCACCTTTGCGCCGATCAGCCGCAGATACACGGTCAATTGTCCGCGATGATGAATCATGTGGTTCAAAACCGTTTCGCGGAAGACGTTGTACTTGGTGTCGTCGATCCAGGCGTGGCCGCCGAACACAAACTTCCAGTTCCGGTCCCACGTGTCGCCGGTCGTCGCCACCAGTGCCGCGCGCGTCTCCACAAGTTGCTTGTCGAACCGTTCCAGCAGTGCCGCTTTGCTCGCCGGCACATACGGTTCCCACTTGTGGTCCGCTGCAAACTCCAGCTTGTCCATGGTCAGCGTGTGGTTCCCCCAGTCACCGACAAAATCGGTAAGATGGCCGGCCAGCCGGCCCAGGCTCATCGACTTGGGGTGGGGCTTGAAGTTCCAATCGGCCTCGGCCGGGATCGCATCGAGCATCTTGCGCGTCTTCGCGGTTTCACGGTCAAATTCGGCAATTAAGTCTTTTTGAAAGTTCATTCGAGCAACCTCCGCGTTGCCCACACAGCATAGCCGATTTCTCCATGAAAAGGCGAAGAAAAAGCGATAATGTTTTCCACAGTCTTGCCTCCGTCCGGGCGTCCAAAAAACCTCTAAAACCCATGACCTGAAATTAATTACTTGTTTTTAAATCAGAGATTTAGCCGACAAACTGGATGTACCCGCCAGCTCATGACCCTATGCCGGCTGCTTTTCCGCCTCGGCTCGAGCGGCCAGAGCGGTTCTCCAGTTACCATGACTCGAAGCTGAAACTTCCAAGTGGCTTTTTCCTCAACCGGGGTCCCCGCAGACAGGTCTTCGTCTGCGGGGTGGAAGTAAAAGCCACTCCGCACGACAGTTGAAATGCCACGCTAGCTGGAGGACCGCTCCAGAAACCGCTCCATATACCCTGTATCGAATTCGCCTGCCTGGAACGCGGCATCCTGAAAAATCGCCGCATGCAACGGTATCGACGTATCGATCCCCTGCACAATGAACTGGCTCAGCGCCCGCGCCATCCGCGCCATCGCTTCCTCGCGATTCACTCCATACGAGATTAACTTTGCGATCAGCGAGTCGTAATACGGCGGAATCACGCCCTCCGCATAGAGAGCCGTGTCCACGCGAATTCCATTTCCTCCCGGCACGTTGAATGCCGTAATCTTTCCCGCCGACGGCGTGAACCGAACAGGATGCTCGGCGTTAATGCGGCACTCGATCGAGTGTCCCCTGATCTCCAGCTTCGCCGGCAGAATCGCATCCAGCCTTTCGCCGGCCGCGATGCGCAGTTGCGCCTTCACCAGGTCCACTCCCGTAATCGCTTCAGTCACTGGATGCTCTACCTGGATGCGCGTATTCATCTCGATGAAGTAAAGCTGATGATTCTTGTCCATCAGGAACTCCACCGTCCCGGCATTCTGGTAGCCGATCTCGCCCATACACTTGCAGAGCGTCCGCCCGATCTCTTCGCGCATCTTCGGCGTCACCTGCAGGCTCGGCGCTTCTTCAATCAGCTTCTGGTGCCGCCGCTGGATCGAGCACTCGCGCTCAAACAGCGAGGCCACGTTGCCATGCTCGTCGGCCAGCACCTGGAACTCGATGTGCCGCGGCTCCTCAATGAACTTTTCCATGTAGAGCTCGCCGTTGCCGAACGCATTCGCCGCTTCGGTGAAGGCCGCGTGAAACAGATTTGGCAAGTCCTCGGCCTCGCGCACAATCCTCATCCCGCGCCCGCCGCCGCCCGCCTTCGCTTTCAGGATGACTGGGTAGCCCACCTTTGCGGCCCACGCGCGCGCCTCTTCCGCCGTCGTCAGGATTCCGTCCGACCCCGGCAGAATCGGCACCTTCGCCTTCTTCATCGCCTGCCGCGCTTTTTCCTTTTCGCCCATCAGCCGCGTCACCTCCGGCGGCGGCCCAATGAACTTGATATTCGACGCACGGCAAACTTCGGCGAAGTTCGCATTCTCGCTCAGCAGCCCGTATCCCGGGTGGATTGCTTCCACATCGGCAATCTCCGCTGCTGAAATCACCGCCGGCACATTCAGGTAGCTGTCAGCAGCGCGCGGCGGCCCGATGCAGATCGCTTCATCGGCAAAACGCACGTGCAGCGAGTTGCGATCGGCCTCGCTGTACACCGCAACCGTGCGAATGCCAAGTTCCCGGCACGCGTTCAGCACGCGCAGCGCGATCTCGCCTCGATTGGCAACCAGTACCTTACGAAACATGAATGACCTTTGGGAAGAGCGTTAGAGATGTGATTTCCCGAGCCACGCGTCCGCCTACGCCGGCCGAACTGAAAATAATGGCTGGCCAAACTCGATGGCCTGTCCATTCGCAACCAGGCACTTGACCACCTCGCCCGACACATCCGCTTCGATCTCATTCATCAGCTTCATGGCCTCGATGATGGCGATGACCTGGCCTTTTTCCACGTGGTCGCCCGGCGCAACAAACGGGGAGGCGCCGGGAGACGGCGAGCCATAAAACGTGCCGACAATCGGCGACTTCACCATGTGCAGCCCGGCCTCCGCGTTGGCAGCCGGCTCCGCTGCAGCAGGAACCCCCGAACCCGATCCCGTCTGCGCGCTCGCCGCGGCAGCCTGCGCAACACTCTGGGGCGCCGATTGCAACAGCCGCGCCAGATCGCTCAATCCTGCCGGACCGCTCTCCACTGGATTGAATTTCAGACGGAGCTTCAGGTCGCCGCGGTCCACGTCAAACTCAGACACGCCATGCAGCTTCAAAAACTCAATCAGTTGCCGCAGATCCTCGATATCTTGTTGCTTCATTCGTTCCTTCAATTCCACTTCCCTCAGCCAAACCAACCTTCAGCGGCATTTCAAAGCTCGATCAGCGCCTTGGGCGCCGGCGTCAGCACTTGCCCTCCGCTGCGCGTTACGGCCACCATATCTTCGATGCGAATCCCGAACTTTCCTGCCAGATAAACGCCCGGCTCGATGGTAATCACCATGCCCGGCTGCAACCGCGTCGTCTGCCCGGCTCCAACCCGCGGCGGCTCGTGAATCTCAAGGCCAACGCCGTGACCGGTGGAGTGCGTAAATGCCTCAGCCAATCCCTCTCTGCGCAACACGCTGCGCGCGGCCTCGTCCACCTCGGCGCAACTCGCTCCCGGAGTCACGGCATCCACCGCGTTCTCCTGCGCTTCCAGCACCGCCTCGTAGACCTTCCGCTCCTCCGGCTTGGGCTTGCCCAGAAAAACGGTCCGCGTCATGTCCGAACAGTAACCCTTGTGGATTATACCGAAGTCCATGGTCACGAACCCCCTTCGCGGCAGGGGCGCACTCGTCGCTCGGCCATGCGGCATGGCCGACCGCATACCCGCCGCAACGATCGTTTCAAACGACATTCCCTCGGCCCCCATCATCCGCGCCTGGTGCTCCAGCTCCGCAGCCACCTCAACCTCGGTAATCCCTGGCCGCAGCACCTCAAGAATGTGCTCGAACAGCTTGCATCCTATAAGCGCCGCTTCGGCCATCAGCGCCAGTTCGTCTCCATCCTTCACCGAGCGCAGCATCTCCACCAGCGACGCCGGCAAAGCCTGAAAAAATCCTCTGCGCAGGCGGCTCGGCAGCCCGCTCTTCCAGCGCGCAAGATCCGCCACGGTGGTCTTTGCCGAATCGAATCCCGCCATCGCCACGCCCGGCTGCGCCGCCAGCCACTGTGTCGCCGCCACGGCCGGCGAGCCCGACGCAATCTCGACCTGTGCCGCCTTCACTTCTTCAGCGGCCTGCGCCGTGTAGCGGCCATCCGTAAAAAGGCGCGCAGTCCTGCGGGTCACGGCCAACGCCGCGCTTGAACCGGTAAATCCGCAAAGATAGCGAACGTCTGGAGGGTGTGTAACGAGAAGCCCGGGGAGCCCGGCGCGAGTCAGCCTGCGGCGCAGCGCGCCCATGCGGCGTAAGTGGTCCACCCGCTTAGTTTTATCACGGCTGGCTTCGCCTGAAGCCTGGTCGCTCCTAGCTACTGGTCGTCGCGTCGGTCGCTGGAGGATACTTCGCGTCGACCGGCCCTTCACTGCGAGCCTCAGCGGGAAGTATGGGAGACTTATCGCCGAGGTAGCCGTCGGCGAAAAGAATGTTGCGGGCAAGGCCAACCTTCCTGAGCGCGAGGATGATGAGGCCGTTCAGGTCTGTCTCGTGCTTGAACATTCCGTGGAAGGCCGAGCGCGGGTAGCGATGATGGTTGTTGTGGTAGCCGTCGCCGAAGGTGAGCCACGCAAGAATCCGGTTGTTCTTGCTGTTGTTCCTCATGTTGTAGTTCTCATAGCCGAAGGTATGGCCGAGCGAGTTGACCGCCCAGACGGAGTTCTGGAAGAGCACGGTTCTGAGGCAGGCCGCGAAAAAGCAGCCCCACGCATCGGTCAGTCCGCCGAACGCGTAGCCGATGAGCCAGGGAATGGCCACGGAGACAACCGGCCAGACATAGTGAGTGCGTGCATAAAACTGGATCACGGGATCGCGCGCCAGGTCGCGCCCGTAGATGTTGACGTCGGTGCTGGTGTCGTCGAACATCCATCCGATGTGCGCGTGGAACAGGCCCTTGAGCGAGCCTTCATGGTCGCAGTGGCCATCGACGAAGGGGCTGTGGTTGTCGCCGCAGTTGTCGGTGTGGGAGTGATGGCGGCGGTGGTCGGTGACCCACGTCAGCAGCGAGCTCTGAAATGACATCGAGCCGAATGCGCCCAGCATATACGCGACCCACGGGGCGGTCTCAAAGCTCTTGTGCGAGAAATAACGGTGGAAGCCGACGCCCGTGCCCATGCCAACAATGAAATAGCCGACGGCGAAGGTGATCACCTCAACCCGGTGGATAGGGTGCGAGCGAAACCAGAAGATGCTGGCCACTGAACCGGCCAGGGGAAAACCGATAAGGAAAGTGTTATCGAGACGCTTTTTGAGCGCAGCACGAGAGGCAATCATGCCGGGAGGCTGGTTCACGATTTGTAGGTTATCTCGGGAGATTGCCAATTCGCACGCTCCACTTCACTATAGTCTCGCCGACATCGGTCTCCAGGGCAACGAAAATTCCCTTGGCAGGTTGGATGAATGAGATGGCCGCCGAGTTACAGCAAAATCTGAAGGCGCCGCGCCCGCAGCCTGTCGCCGCGGATTTATCCCAGCACGCCCTCGGCCGTAATCGTCACTGTCGGCTGAAGCATCTTCGATATCGAGCAGTATTTCTCGATAGACAGCTCCACGGCTTTCTGTAATTTCTCCTGGTCGATGGGGCCATACCCCTTGAAGCGCAGGTGGATCTTAGTAAACACCGCAGGAACCGAGTCTGCCCGTTCGGCCTCCACTTCCACTTCAAGGCGCTCCAGAACCTGGCGCTGTTTCTTCATAATATGAAGTACGTCCATGGCGCTGCACCCGGCCAGGGCCGACAGCAGCGTCTCCATCGGCCGCAAGCCCGCATTCTTGCCGCCCATATCCCCCGGGCCGTCGATCACTCCCGTCGCGCCCGCGGCGTTGCTCGCCGTGAACTTGGCTGGCCCCGTCTGCACCAGCCTGATTCGCGTTCTGTTGTCCCGCGTGTCCGGCGCCATCAGTCGCTTCCCTTTCCGCAGCTTTCCCTAACGCGCATTGAAAACAGGTCGCTCGATAGATACCGGTCGCCCTGATCGCACAGGACGAACACGACGACGCCCGAATCGAGCGTGCCCGCCAACCGGCAAGCCGCCGCGCAGGCTCCTCCCGACGAAACGCCGGCGAAAACTCCTTCTTCGAGCGCCAGCCTGCGCGTCATGTTCTCGGCTTCTTCCTGCGTCACGTCCATGGTCACATCCACGCGGTGTGGCTCAAAGATGGCCGGCAGGTATTCTTTCGGCCACCTGCGGATTCCCGCAATCTTCGCGCCTTCGCCGGGCTGCACGCCGATAATCCGCACTTGCGAATTCTTTTCCTTCAGGAACCTTGAAGTTCCCATGATGGTTCCAGTCGTTCCCATCGCCGACACGAAATGGGTGATGGTCCCTTTTGTGTCTCGCCAGATTTCGGGGCCGGTTGTCTCGTAGTGCGCGCGCCAGTTGTCAGGATTGCCAAACTGGTTCAGCATCACCACTCCGCCCTTCGCCACCTGGTCCCGTGCATAATCGATGGCGCCTTCCATTCCCCGATCGCCGGGCGTCAGAGTGACTTTAGCGCCAAAGGCCTCCATCGTCGCCACGCGCTCCGCGGTCGAGCTCTCCGGCATCACCAGCTCAATTTCCAAACCCTTCACCGCCGCGATCATGGCCAGTGCGATTCCGGTGTTGCCGCTGGTCGGTTCAATGATGCGCACCCCGGCCTTCAGTTCCCCGCGCCTTTCCGCTCCTTCGATCATGAACTTTGCCGCACGGTCCTTTACCGACGAGCTGGGGTTGTTGCCCTCGACCTTTCCCAATAGGCGCACCCGCGGGTTGGGATTCACCCGGCGCAACTCAACCAGCGGCGTATCTCCCACAAGGTCCACAATGTTCATTGACCGCCTCCGCGAATCGCGTGCCGTAGTTAATTATCGCAACAGCACAGGCAGAGGATCACGCCTGGCTGCGTGGTCCGGCTCTTCGCGGAGCCATGCTGGAGCATACGGCGGTTTGCGCCGTGGGAATCTGCCAGGATTCGCTGGTCCTGGCGCCCTGATTTGTTGGGGATCTAAGGAATGAAGCGGCAGCAAGCTGAAAGCTTAGAGCTGCGATCCACGGGCTGCACGCTACCGGCTACAGGCTGCTCGACGCTTCTCGCGCCACCGGCTTCTTCTTGCTCGCATCCACTGTGCCGCCCGCGTTCAGATCGCTCTGCCTATCCATCCACTCATCCAGCCGCGAGCGTTTGAAGCGCCAGCGATTGCCCAGCTTAAACGCCGGCACAAATCCATCCGAGGCGTACTTATAGAGCGTGTCGGCGGAGATGCCAAGGTAATTCGAGGCCTGGCGAATGTCCATGACCTCGCGAATCTCAGGAACGAGAAGGTTGGAGCGGACAGCGGCGTTGCGCATAATTGCCTTCCAAAGAGAGCAGGATCGAGAGCGATAATCTTGCGGCTATGAGGGCCGGTACTTCTGTATTTAACCTGACTTGATCGGTTCATTCAAGGAATTTCCGTAAGTTACAGGAATTCAACGGGGTTTCGCCCACTTCTCCCCATCAGTTCGCCTGTGGAAAACCCCATCCGGTTGTGCTCCCCGCCAATCCGATCCCCAACCGGTAGCGCCCTTGAAGCAGATGGTCCGGCTGATTCTGCCCCGTCACCTGTTCACTTCTTCGCTCGTTCCCTTGTTCCTTGGTCGCTCGGTCCCTCGGTCCCTGCTCTTCTTACATTTCCTTCCGCCACCACGCCGTCTTCTCGTCGCTCAGAAACTTCGTCTTCTCGCCGCGCGACAAATGGAAGTCCAGCACATCGCTTTTCTGAAACGCCAAGCAGTCAGGCCAACTCAGGTCTTTTTCGAAATGCGTCTCCGTCTGGTGAACGTCCACCAGCGTGATCTCGCCGGGAGTACACTCCACCACATGCTGCGCGTACATCCAGAAGGTGTATCCCGATGGCGGCTCGGGCGGAGTCTGGTCGGCAATCTTGGTCAACAGCAGGATGAACACAAAGACAGCCGCGACCGCTGCAATCTTTTTCATGGCAAACGCATTCAAGGCTAAGGCACGACCCAAGTATAGCCAAGCTCATCCTCGGTGGCAGCCCGCATCTTCTCAGTTGGCGCATAAAAGCAGAACGGCTTCCCTTCCCGGGAAGCCGTTCTGCTTTTCTAACCCCTGATCCCTGAAACCTGGACCCTGTTCTTCAGTTCTGATCGTCACGGCGGTGCAACGTTGGCGGTCCGTCGGTCGAGTCCCCGGAGCTGCTGCCGGTTTGCGCGCCCGTTGAATTTCCCGAGCCATCCGTGGTGGTACTGGCCCTGCGCAGCGACGGCTTCACGCCATTCTTCGCGTCCACCAGCCGCCGCTTGTCTTCGATGCGCGCCAGCCTCGCCTTCACGTCGTCGAACTCTGACGTCGTCACAAGATAATCGTCCTTGGCCGGCAGAATCCGCGCAATCTCTTCCTGCGTATGCAGAATCCGGTCCGGCGTCTGCGGATGGTCGCTGAACGCCTTGGCTACCAGACCCGGCTTGCGCTTCTCGAGAGCCTGCACCTTCTCAAAGAAGGTGATGAACGCCTGTGGATCGTAACCGGCCCGGTACATGTATTGCACGCCCAGATAGTCGGCCTGCGCCTCAAAGTCGCGCGAGAATTGCAGGAACGTGATGGGAATCGCCAGCTGCGCCGCCTCGTAGATTCCGTATCCGGTCCAGTCATAGGGAAGCATGATCATCAGCGGCACCATGCCGATCTGCGCATAGTTCAGACGCGTCATCTCGCGCGCCGCGTGGTGCGCACACACGTGCGCCGTCTCGTGCGCCATCACTCCCGCCAGTTCTGCTTCCTCGTCCGCCGCCAGAATCAGCCCCGAGTTGACGTAAAAGAACCCGCCCGGCAATGCCATGGCGTTGATCTCATCCGAATCGATCACCTTGATCGTGAACGGAACCTTGCAGTCGGAGTTCTTCACGATGTTCTGCCCGATGCGATTGATGTACTCGTCTACTACCGGATCGGTGATGAACTTCGTGCTCTTCTCAATCTCGTCGGCGTACTGCTTGCCCATCTTGATCTCGCCGTCGGTCGAGTACCAGTTGCCCAGCCCGCGACCGCCGATATTGCGGTTGCCCACAGCGCTCACATCCTCTTCGCTGCCCGGCTTCACCTTGATCATCTCGCTGCCAGGATCGACAACCTTGTTCACATCCACCGGCCCCGCGCAATCTCCGCCCACAGGCGTCGTCCCCGGCTCGGGATTCTCGTCCTTGCCGTCGTTATCCTTCTTCTTATCTTTCTTGTCGTCGCTCTTCTTCGTCTCGCAGGGAGCGAGCTGCGCGCTGCTTGCGGTCGATGCCGTCCCACCGTCGCTCGAAGTCGACGCCGTTCCCGAATCCGGATGCTTGGCCGGTGCCGGCGCATCTCCGCCTACCGGAGTCGTCCCGGCAGCAGGCTGTGCCGCGGTCGATGTCGCCGGACTTGCTGCTGGGTTGGTCTGCGCCCCTGCGGACGGCGCGCTTGCAGGGACCTGCGCCGCGGGTGTCGTGGCCGGTGTCGTGTTGTTCGGGGAATTGCCGGCTGCAGGCGCTGTCGACTGCGCCAAAACTCCAACGGTCAGGGCCAGCGCAAATCCTGCCAGAACCGCCGTCCTCAATGCCATGCGATCCATTGCCACCATGACCTCACCTCCACCGCCGTGCACCGCCTCGCCTCACACGGCCCCGCTTCGCCCTATCTCTTAGACGCAAGTATGTTCCACTTTGGCAACAAAGGCAAAGCAGCTATTTTTCCGCCCAGTGCCCCGCCCCTCATCTCCGGCAATTCGTCCCTGCTTTCCGGGCCCCACCCTGGGCGCCCATGGGCCTTCGGTAGATCGAAGAGGATGAAAATCGGCCGTTACGCCTCGGCCTTCCGCTCCGGAGGAGCGGTCGAATGTAGCCCAGGCTGGAGTCCGCTGCGGCGGACAACGTCCTGGGAAAGCGAGCAGGCAACCATCTCCGCCCCGGAGGGCCGGCCGAATGTCAGGCTCGATTTTCGAGAGTGCGAAGCCGAAGGATCTCTACGCCCCTATTTCCTCGCTCCCCGTTCCCTTAGTCACTACGTCTCTACGTCCCGTCTTCCCGTTCCCTCCCCGGCCCCCATGCGAGTACAGTGAAGAAAACAGTCGGGGAGGCGCTTTGCGGCTGAGATCGTTAGCAGCAATTTCGATTGCCGTCTCCGGGGCAGCGCTGCTCGCCGCCCAGGTCGCCCCTCCGTCCCCAAATCCAGCTCCTGCCGCAACAACCGCCAAGCCGCACAGCCGCGTCAGATCAGCCAAGCGTCCCGCCCCATCCGTCTCCGCGGCCATCTTCGACGCCACCGCCATCGGCTCTCCCATCGTCCTCGACAAAAACTGGCGCGTCGGCATCACCTCCGACCTTTCTGCCTCCTCGCCCACCTTCGATGACTCCGCCTGGGCCATCCGCGATGCCCTGCCCTCCGTCGGCGAAGTCCCCGACGAGGATGCGATTGCGCCCGCCAAAAAGCCAACTGCTGAGTCGCCGGCTGTCTCTGCGCCGGCGACGCCCGCCCGCCGCTTCGCCTGGTTCCGCCTGCACATCCAGCTCGCTCCCCATCACGGGCCGCTTGCTCTTCTTATCGAGCTTCCTGTCTCGCACGGCACCTCGCTGGAACTCAGCTCTCCCGGCCTCAGCCCCGAAGTCTTCGCCAACGGCAAGCAGGTCCAGCCCGAGGGGCCGCATGGCGATGCGCCAGACGAGTATCAACCCATCTCCCGCCTCTACAACCTCGATCTCGATCCATCCGTAACCTCGCTCACGCTGGTCGTGCGCGTGATCTACACGGCCTTCGGCGCCGAAGCCTACACCGGCTTCTTCGCCAACCACACTCTCACCCTGGGCAACCCCGGCGATCTCGAGCGCGAGCTCAATCTCTGGTCCGACCGCAGCCTCTTCGAGCGTCTGCTGAACCTCATCTACTCCGTTCTCCTGGGCGTGCTGGCCCTGTTTCTCTTCGCGCTTTACTTCTCTGAGAAAGGCCACCCCGAGTATCTCTGGCTGGCGCTGCACGAGCTCACGGCGGCGCCTATCGGCTTTATCGAACTGGCGGGCAACTCCGCGCGCCTCAGCGCCTTTTTCTGTGCCACGATGGTGCTCCAGCTCCTGGTTATCTCTGCTTATCTGTTCTTCGAGTTTCTCGTCGCCTTTCTCTCTCTCAAGCAGCGTTGGTACATCCGCGCTCTGCGTTACACTTCGCCGGTTTTGTTGGGCGTCGGCCCGGCCCTCCTCTTCCTTTTTCACCGTGGAGCATTCCCCTATTTCGCCGCCATCTTCATTTCCAGCGGTCTCTGGATGATCGGCTGGTGCATCTTCGTCTTCGGCACCCTCATCTCCGCTGCCGTGCACCGCAACTTTGAGGCCGGCCTCTTTCTCGTTCCGCTCGGATTCAGTGTGGTTGCCATCATCGATGCCATCATCGGCAGCGCCATGAACGGTGAACCTGGCTCTTCCTATACTTCTCCGCTCACCCTCCAGGCCGGCCCTATTCCCATTCATATTTCCACGGTCGGCGGCTATGCGGGCATCCTCGTCATTGTCCTCATCGTCTTCTTCCGCTACCGGCGCGTGCAGCGCGATAAGGAGCATGCCACCAACGAGCTGGCCGCGGCCCGCGGCGTGCAGGAGCTCCTCATCCCGCGGGAAAAGCTGGCCACGCCCGGCTTCGAGGTCGACTCCGTCTACAGTCCCGCCAGCGAAGTCGGCGGCGATTTCTTCCATGTGCAGACGGTGGGCCGCGAAGGTCTCCTCGTGGTCATCGGCGACGTCGCCGGCCACGGCCTCAAAGCTGCCATGAACGTCTCGCTGCTCATGGGCGCCTTGCGCAGAATGCAGGATCGCAGCCCTTCGAGAATTCTTCAGGGGCTCAACCGCGTTCTCTCCGGAACCGACAGCTTCACCACCTGCCAGGCGCTCTGGTTCGGGTCCAATGGCGAAATGGTCATCGCCAACGCCGGCCATCTTCCGCCCTATCTCAACAGCCAGGAAATTACTCTCGCCGGCAGCCTCCCGCTTGGCGTTCTCGGCGAAATCAGCTATGAAGAGTCGCGCTTCTTCCTTCATCCCGGCGACCGCGTGCTGCTGCTCTCCGACGGGGTCGTTGAGGCGCGCCACACCAATGGCGAACTGTTCGGCTTCGATCGCGTCCGCATGTTCAGCCAGGAGTCAGCCGAGTATCTCGCTGAAGCCGCCAAATCCTTTGGCCAGCAGGACGACATCACCGTGCTCACCGTCCGCCGCGAGGTGGAATCCGCAAAATCGGACGCGCCCGCCGCTGTGCTATCTTCTGCTTTGTCGTGAAATCCCCGAAAAATCCTTCCGGGCTATCCTCACTGGCCAAGCCTTCGCACACGCTTTCCCTCACCCTCGAGGCCTTCGTCTTCCTTGCCCTCATCGCCGGCGCCCTTTACGTTTTCAAGACCAATCCCGCCTCGCTTCGCTGGACGCAGGGCTACAACCCTACCGGCAGCTTTGTTCTTTCCACTCTCATCGCCGCATTGCCCATCGTCATTCTCCTCGGCGCCATCGCCATCCTGCGTCTCAAGGCGCACGCCGCCGCGCTTGCCGGTCTCATCACTGCGCTAGTCGTCGCCATGCTCGTCTTCCACATGCCAGCGCGGCTCGCCTTCACCGCTGCGGCCTATGGCGCTGGCTACGGCATTTTTCCCATTGTCTGGATCATTCTTCCCGTCATCTTTCTCTATGACCTGACCGTGAAAACGGGCCGCTTTCGCACGCTGCAACAAAGCCTCACCGGCATCACTGCCGACAGCCGCCTTCAGCTGCTCCTCATCGCCTTCGCCCTCGGATCGTTCTTTGAGGGAACCTCGGGATTCGGCACTCCTGTCGCAGTCTGCGCAGCCATCCTCATCAGTCTGGGCTTCCGTCCCCTTCAGGCCGCCGGCCTCACCCTGCTCGCAAACACCGCGCCAGTCGCGTTCGGAGGCATGGGCATTCCGCTCATCGCGCTGCACGGCGTCACCGGAATCGATCTTCTGCCCCTCGCACGCACCACCGCCACCATCCTCGTGCCCTTCGACGTGCTGGTTCCCTTCTGGCTCATCTGGGCCTTCGCGGGCTTCGGCGCCATGATCGAAATCTGGCCGGCGATCCTCGTCTCCGGCGTTACCTTCGCCGCCACGCAATACCTGATGGCCGCTTACTCAAATCCTTCACTTATCGCCGTCGTTGCCGCTGCCGCCACCATCGTCGCGCTTATCGCGTTTCTGCGTTTCTGGCAGCCGCGCCGCACGCTCAGCGTCGACCTCAGAGATATAACCAGCGATGCCCGCCGCCATCACGGCCACAGCCGTACAGCCATCTTCAAGGCATGGCTACCCTGGCTCGTTTTGAGCCTTGTCGTTCTTCTCTGGGGCCTGCCCGGCATTTCAAGCTGGCTCGACGCGCACACCACAATCAAATTCGCTGTCACCGGTCTCAACAAAGCCATTCAACGCGTTCCGCCGGTCGTTGCCGTGCCCACCGCCGAATCCGCTGTCTTCAATCTCAACTGGCTCTCCGCCACCGGCACTGGAATCTTTCTCGCCTCACTCCTTGCCGGACTCCTCATGGGGCTCGGTCCGAGTTCGCTCGCCGCCGCCTTCATGCGCACCGTCTTCAACATCCGCTACACCATCGTCACCATCGCTGCCATGTTGGCTCTCGGCTACGTCACGCGCTACTGCGGACTCGACGCCACGCTCGGCCTAGCATTCGCGCGTACCGGCGCGCTCTATCCATTCTTCGGAACCCTTATCGGCTGGCTCGGCACGGCCTCAACCGGCTCCGACACATCCTCCAACGTCCTCTTCGGCAGCCTGCAAACTCTTACCGCTCGCCAGATCGGCGTCGCGCCCGCGCTCATGGCCTCAGCCAATGCTGCCGGCGGCGTCATGGGCAAGATGATCGCCGCTCCCAGCGTCGTCGTCGCCAGCACGGCCACACAATCCTACGGCCAGGAAGGCTCTATCCTCCGCTTCGTCTTTTTCCACTCGCTCGCGCTTGCCGCTCTCGCCGGAATCGCCGTCACCCTCCTCGCCTACGTTCCGCTCTTTGCCGCCCTCGTCGCGCACTAAGCAGCGCTTGACGGTCCGTGGACGGCCTTAGAATGGATATTGTTGAAATTGCTTTTTCCGGCGAGCGTTTTCTTGGAGAAGCACGAAGTATCAGGGCACAAATTCAAAGCTCGCGCAGGAGTTGTCGCGGAAAGGCACGAAGTGTCAGGGCACGACTTTAGTCGTGCCGCAAGATGCGCAGGAATGATCGGGGCTTTAGCCCCTGAGGAGTATTAACGAGACACGCATTTTCCCTCAGGCGCTGAAATCTCGGGCCACACTGTGGTCGCAGTCAATAAGTCCATCACCCCAACAACCAGCTAGAGGCTGGAAGCTAGCAGCTAGAAGCTGCTTTCGAAAAGGACCCCATGACCTCCTTCAATCCACAGCGCCGCGATCTTCTCCGCGTGGGCAGCCTCGGCGTCGCCGGCGCAGCCATTCCCGCCGTCTCCTTCGCCGCGCAGCCTGGCCAACCGAACCCCGACCCCGCTTCCCCTACCGCCGCTATCTTCAGCGTCCGAGAATACGGCGCTGTCGGCGACGGCAAGACCCTCGACACCGATGCCGTCAATCGCGCCATCTACGCTGCCGCAACCGGAGGCGGAGGCATGGTCCTCTTTCCCGCGGGCATCTATCTCTGCTTCTCCATCCGCCTCAAGAGCAACGTGCATCTCCATCTCGAACAGGGCGCGACCATCCTCGCCGCCGACTCGCCGAAGCCCGGCGAAACCACCGGCTACAACGGCGGCACATACGACGCGGCCGAGCCCAAGACCGCCTGGGACCCCTATCAGGACTACGGGCACAATCACTGGCACAACTCGCTTTTCTGGGGCGAAGACCTCCACGACATTTCCATCACGGGTCCGGGCCTCATTTACGGAAGAGGATTGAGCTTCGGCGCGGACGGCGCCAATCAGGCCCCGCGTGGCGGCTATCCCATCTATGTCGCCGAGCAGCCCGGCGTCGGCAACAAATCCATCGCCCTCAAAAACTGCCGCAACGTTTTGCTGCGCAACTTTTCCATCCTCAAGGGCGGCCACTTCGGCCTGCTGCTCACAGGCGTCGACAACCTCACCATCGACAATCTCCACATCGACACCGATCGCGATGGCATCGACATCGATTGCTGCCAGAACGCCCGCGTCTCCAACTGCACCGTCAACTCGCCCTGGGACGACGGCATCTGCCCCAAGTCCAGCTACGCTCTCGGCTACGCGCGCCCCACGCGCAATGTCACCATCACCAACTGCTTCGTTACAGGATGCTACGAACTGGGCACCGTCCTCGACGGCTCCTGGCAAAAATTCCCGCCCACCCCGCGCCCGTACGGAACCGGCCGCATCAAGTGCGGGACCGAATCCAACGGCGGTTTCATCAACATCACCATCTCGAACTGTGTCTTCGAAGGCTGCCTCGGTTACGCGCTCGAGTCCGTCGACGGCGCTCTGCTTGAAGACATCACCATCACCAACACCACCATGCGCGATCTCGCTTCAGGGCCCCTTTTTCTGCGTCTCGGCGCGCGTCTCCGCGGCCCCAAAGAAACCACGCAGGTCGGCACACTCAAGCGCATCCTCATCTCGAACCTCGACTGCCACAACGCGGCCGGTCGCCAGGCGTCCATCCTGACCGGCATCCCAGGCCACATGATTGAGGACCTCAAGCTCTCGAACATTTACGTCGAGACAGCTGGAGGCGGAACGTCCGACATGGCCGCGATCGTCCCGACCGAGCAGGAGGACGCATATCCTGACCCCGGCCGCTTCGGCCCCACCCCCAGCTCCGGATTCTTCCTTCGCCACATTCGCAATCTTGAAATGTCCCACGTCGAAATCGCTAACACCACGCCCGACGCTCGCCCCGCGTTCTACCTCTCTGTGGTCGACCGCGCAGACTTCTTTGCCATCACCGCGCCCGGCGCCGCTGCCCCAAAAGGAGACGGCGCCTTTGCTCTCCACTCGGTCCGCGATCTCCGCATCGGTTGGAGCCGCGCCGCCGCAGACATCACCCTCCCCACCGCCGACAACAAAACGCTCTAACCCCGCCGCCTATGTAGCGCTGGATTGTTTCGTAGCGCCGGACTCCAGTCCGGCTGTCGTGCGGGCCTCCGGCCCGCACTCGCTGGGTGCCCCATCCTTCGCCTTTTTCCTGGCGAAGGGTGGGATAGCACAAACCATCTTCCAACACAAATAACTGACCCTTGATCCCTGTCTCCTGTGGCTTTCGTCACATTCGCACGAATCTGAAAATCGTAATATTATCCTTGGTAGCATCAATGAAGAGCGCCGCCAGCCCGCTCGCCCCACCGCCCGCCGCCGCACCCGGCTCGCCGCGTCCCCGCCTTCTCGCCCTCTTTGACGATGCTGCCGGAAACCTTCGCGGCAAAGTCATCGGCGTCTACGGCCTGCTCTTCCTCTTCAATGCCGGCGCATGGCTCTGGGCCGTCATCGCCTTCCGCCACTTCCCGCTCCTGCTCGGCACTGCCCTGCTCGCCTACAGCTTCGGCCTCCGCCACGCTGTCGACGCCGACCACATCGCCGCCATCGACAACGTCACCCGCAAGCTCATGCAGGAAGGCAAACGCCCCGTCGCCGTCGGCCTCATGTTTTCGCTCGGCCATTCCACCATCGTCGTCATCGGCTCGGCCCTCATCGCCGCCGCCGCCCTCGCCCTCCAGCACCGCCTCGACGCGGCTCGCGACATCGGCGGCCTCATCGGCACGCTCGTGTCGAGTCTATTTTTGTTTGCCATCGCCATCGTCAACATCGTTGTCCTCGTCTCCATCTATCGCGCTTTCGTCCGCGTCCGCTCCGGCGCGCCCTACGTCGATGAGGACTTCGATCTCCTCCTCGCCAATCGCGGATTCCTCGCCCGAATCTTCCGGCCGATGTTCGCCATCATCCGCCGCAGCTGGCACATGTACCCGCTCGGCGTCCTCTTCGGCCTCGGTTTCGATACCGCAACCGAAATCGGCCTTCTCGGCATCTCCGCCGCCGAAGCCTCCCGCGGACTCCCTCTGGGCTCCATCCTCGTCTTCCCCATCCTCTTCGCCGCCGGCATGTCCCTCATTGACACCACCGACAACATCCTCATGCTCGGCGCTTACGGCTGGGCCTTCATCAAGCCGGTTCGCAAGCTCTACTACAACCTCACCATCACCTTCGTCTCTGTCGTCGTCGCGCTCGTCGTCGGCGGCATTGAGGCCCTCGGCCTCCTGGCCAACCAGCTCCATCTCGGCGGCAGCTTCTTCGCCGCCATCCTCCGCCTCAACTCCAGCTTTGGAACCCTCGGCTATCTCATCGTCGGCCTCTTCGCTCTCAGTTGGATCGTCTCCATCGCCATCTACAAATGGCGACGCTTCGACGATCTCGAATTCGGCGACTAGGCGCGGTTCCATGTTTACTCCTTCACTTTTTCACTCTTTCACTTATTCACCTTCCCATTCATTCCTTTGTTCCCTCGTTCCCTGCTTTTCTGATCCCGTAGTCCCGCAGTCCCGTAGTCCCTGTGTCTCTGGTCACTGTCCTTTTGCTCCCCCGCCTTGGTATAACAATCAGACATGTCCCAAACCTCTCGTTCCGTCGCCTCTCCGCGCGTCGTCAGCGTCGGAGATCTCCGAGCCATCGCCCAGCGGCGTGTGCCCAAGTCCGTATTCGACTACCTTGACGGCGGCGCCGAAGGCGAAGTCACCCTCCGCGAAAACTGCCGCGTCTATGAGGACGTCACCTTCCGCCCCCGCCACGCCGTCGCCTTCGACCATTGCGACCTGCGCACCCGCGTTCTCGGCTTCGATCTCGCTCTCCCATTCCTGCTCGCTCCCGTTGGCTACAGCCGCCTCATGCATCCCGTGGGCGAAGTGGGCGCAGCCCGCGCCGCCGGCAAGGCGGGCATCGCCTACATTCTCTCCACCATCTCCGGCCACAAGCTTGAAAACGTGAAGGCCGCCTCCACCGGACCGGTCTTCTATCAGCTTTATTTGATGGGTGGCCGCGGCGCTGCCGAGGCCGCGATTGATCGCGCCCGTGCCGCTGGCTTCTCCGCCCTCGTCGTCACCATCGACACCACCGTCTCCGGCATGCGCGAGCGCGACTTCCGCAACGGCATGAAGGAGCTCGTCAGCGGCAGTCCCTTCCAGAAGATTCCCTATCTTCCGCAAATCCTTTCGCGCCCCGGCTGGGTCATCGGCTTTCTGCGCGACGGAGGCATCCAGCTGCTCCCCAATGTCGTCATCCCGGGCAAAGGCCCCATGCCGCTCATCGATGTCGCCGTTGCCCTCGCCGAATCCGCCGTCACCTGGAGCGATCTTGCCTGGATTCGCGAGCACTGGCGCGGTCCCATCGTCGTCAAGGGCGTTTTGACCGCCGATGACGCGCGCCGAGCAGTCGATCAGGGCGCTGCGGCCATCTCCGTCTCCAATCACGGCGGCCGCCAGCTCGATTGCACTCCCTCTTCCCTGCGCGTCTTGCCCGAGGTCGTCGCGGCCGTCCACGGCCAAACTGAAATCCTCATGGACGGGGGCATTCGCCGCGGCGCCGACATCGTCAAGGCCCTCTGCCTCGGCGCTCGCGCCGTCCTCTGCGGACGCGCTTACGCATACGGTCTCGCCGCTGCCGGAGAAGCCGGCGTCCATCGCGCCATCGAAATCCTGCGCGCCGACCTCGACCGCACCTTGCGGCTGCTCGGCTGCGCGTCGGTCGCGGAACTTGATCGCTCCTATGTCAACGTTCCAAAAAGCTGGGACGCAAGCTGACTGCATCAGCGAAGCAAGTCCGCTGACCACCGATCACCGACCACTGATCACTGCTTTTCTGTTCCCTTGTCCCCTATGTCCCTGCTTTCCTGTTCCCTGTTCCCCGCTTATTCGATTCATCGCGCAAGAAAGACACAGATAATTTCAAATCTTCATCTCGCGTGAAAGGCTTTTGAGCTTAGAATGCCTCGTAGCAGCTCCCCCTAAAAAATCGGCAGTCATAGTCTATTCAACCTGATTTTGGGCCTGGCCTGAAAACACGAAGCGCGCTCTGGCGAGGGTGTTTCATGCTTGCTCTGGCATTCCTGGGCAGAGAATCCACAGATTCGGCATGGACGCCGCCGACGCCTGCAGAGAAGCGAGACTTGGAGCCGGCAAGTGAAGATTACGGATGAACAGATCGCGGAGGAGATTGCGGATCTAACCTCCGAGGCAAATCGCTGGGTGACCTCGGCGAAAGCGCTTTTCATCGAAGCCGCCAAGCTCAGAGCACAGGCGGATCATTTCCGCCGCCTTCTTGAATTGCGGACACAAGCGGAGTACCACCCGGGGCTGACCTCCTATGTCCTGCTGGGCTTCGCCCGCGAGAACGAAGAGACCCCAACCCCCTTATGCGCGGTCACCTGGAAGGGCTCAACGGCAGCGCCGCGAGACGTTCGTATCCTCCTTACCTCCAATTGGACGAGGGCTTTGGCCGGCGATGCTTTCACCTACTTCAATGAACTCTTGGAAGCTTGGGAGAAGATGCTGCCAACCCAGCCGGAATCCGTGCTCGCCCTGGTCGCGGACCTCTCGGCCGGTCCCATTCGCACCATCGATCAGGGCACCATGCACGAAGAGCGGGTTTCGACCCTCATTCAGCAGAAGCTGGGCGAGGTTCTGCGCTTTCCCTCCAGCCCCACCCCAACCAGATAGGGGGTTACTCAGGCAGGAAACCCGCAGCGCGTCTCAAAAGCCCCGCCTTGTATCAGGGCGCGGCTTCAGCCATGCCGCAAACCCGCCCCAGAAGTAAGCGGGCTTCAGCCCCCGCCAGCGCGCGATTCCTTGCGCATTGCCCGCCGAACGGAACCCTCAGCCTCTTTTTTGCGGAGGGAGCGTGGGGCTTCAGCCCCACGAATAACCGCCCAACCATTTTTCGAGAAATAAAGTACGCGGCGAAGCCGCGATTCAATCTACGCCCCAGCCCGCTCATTAGATCGCAGGACACTTGCCGACTTCGCAGGACTGATTCGAATTGAGGGTAATTCCCGGGTTGTCGACCATCAAGCGATTTTGCAGTGTGTTGACATCACCCGGAGCTGCCGGATGAGTGCGGTGGGTAGCAGCTTGGGCGACGATTGGTTCCCGGCAACCGACAGTCAGCTCGCGGCGCAAGAGGGCGACGTGGATTGAAATTGTCCGGGTATAACCTGAAACTGGCCAACGGTGGTTGAAGAAAATCCCTCTCCCTGAATGGCCACGGAATAGGTTCCGACAGGCGGAACAGAGTATCCCGGAGAGTTGCCGGGGGCTGGGAGCCAAACATCAACCTCTTCATCGCTTGCAACGGTAAAACTCGGAATTGTGAAAGCCGGCGCTGGCGGGCTGATGGCAGTGAAGGTGACAGTGGTTGTGCCGGTGAGCCCGGCCCCATCAATGAATATTTCCTGGCCGGCGCAGCCCTGCGGCGTGATTGTCAGGTGGCCGACATCGACGCTGGGGAACATGATTGAGCCGAAGCGGGCATCGACATATTCGCCGCTCGCCGGCGCGGACTGGTTCCCGCTGACTGCGATCGTGCCCGAAATTCCAGCGGTGACGGACGCATTTGCCGAGGTTTGTGATTGAAAAGCGCTGGTGATTGACGAGCCGCTCTGCTGACTGGAACTCCCTGACGCGTTCCCTGAAAAAATCCCGGCACTGAGGGCAATACTCCAGTTGGAGCCGGTTACAGCGGTAACGCCGGTCGCAAAGGAGCTGGACGTCTGCGTGCCATTCGTAGCACTCGCCAGCACTACCTTTTGGATCGCGGTGGACGAACTCTGCCCCGGAGGGATTCCATAGCCCTGTGCGGCAACAGCAAGGGCTCCATTTGCGCCGGTGACGGTGGTGTTGGCCTGCGTCAATGTGGCATGCTGGCCATACAAATAAAACGGGTCCAGTGTCAAAAGGTTGGCGCAGTCGTAGGGTGAGAGGGTGAGATTGGCGGCTGCATCGACGGGCTGGTACAGGCCGTTGAGACAAAGGTGCAACTGGAGAACGTTAATGCCCCAGGGAATACCACCGGCCGGCATTGGAGCCACCTGCATCGACCCGCTGCCTGCGGACCCGGGCATATCCCACACCGCGTACATCGGGAATGGTTCCAGATAGATGGTGTCCTCCCAGAAGGGCGATTGGAAGAGGGCGGCCGATCCTACGTTCATCCACGTTACTGTGCCGTCCGTAGTTGCTCCAAGCGGGTCGAATGTAGGCGGCATGGTTGCGCCGCTGATACCGTCATTCTCGCAAAGATATGCGTTACCGTCGGGTGGGGTGGGCTGGATCAGATTCAGTGCTCCACTGCCGCAGTACTCTGTAGTCGCTTGCCACGGTGTCACTGCGGGGGCTTGTGCCGGGAGCGGGGGAGAGCCTTTGGGCGGCTGAGGCCATCCGCCCGTGATGGGTGTGGTGTCCGTCCAGGTGTCGGTGATGGCAGCGGTGGTGGTTGTGGAAGTTATCTCCGTATCTTGGTTGGTGTTGCCTGAAGTTGTGCCGAGGGTCCCAGAAAGGCCAAGCTTAACTCCAACTGTCGGAAGGGTGGCGGACGCATCAGGCGCCAAAGCGAATGCTTGTGAGCTTGAGTTTTGCTGGGATTGAGTAGAGCTAAGCTGGTACTGGGATTGGACGGTAACTCCACCCGATTGGCTGGTGGAGTACTGGAACGCGGCCATGTTCCCAGGTGGTTCGTAGGCGATGGCGACGGGCTGAACCTTTCCCTCTACCGTACCCGCCGGTTGCACAACGATGGGAACCACTATGGATGCGAGCGCGATATAGGAGTTCGACTGCGTTAAATTAAACCGAACGACAGTGACTACCTGGGACAACTGCAGGTTAAAGGTTACGGTGTCGGTGGCTGCACTCTGGGCCGCGTAGGGATTGGGATAGGCGAGCATCGGGAGCGGCGCAAAGAGACCGGTGTAGCCGTATTTGCCCCACAGGCCGGAGTCCACCATCCAGGCAGGATTTGTCGACGACGGATTCCACGTTTCGTTCTGAACGTTGAGGGTGACAGCCTGCCCCCCGTTCTGGGACTGAAACGCTGGGCTTGGCGCTCCCGGCTGAGAAGGGTTGTCAGCTGTCACACCTGCAGCAGCGAGATTGTTTGTAAACGTCAGTCCGTCGGGATCGGAAGTGTCGGTGGTGGGGCTGCTCGGGTTGCTAAGAACCTGCACGCTGATTTGCGTCAAGGGCAATTCCGTCACGTCGTAGGACCCGGTCGCCGAGTCCATGATCTCAAAGTGCGTAGGGACGGCTATCGAGACAATCGGCCCCGCGACGTAAAGCGGCGGCGAAGAATAACACGTTGCCTGGGCGTTTACTGAAGCGGAACTCGCCGGCGAGGGCACGGGACAGGCAATAGGCGATACCAGAAGCGGTCCGGCGAATGCGTTCGCCGAAAGAGGGTCGATCAAAAAGTTATTGGGATCGAGGCTGTCATGTTGTGGAGCTGCCGCGCCCCAAGGGGAGGGAGCGTTCGCCGTCAGGAACGTTTGTAGCGCCGCTAACCGATTCTCGTTTAGAGGAGTATAAAAAGGTATTTTTCTCGGCAGGTTTGGTCCGGTCTTCGGTAGAGTTGGGGTAGTCAGCCCTGGGGCGGTAACTGTGTAACTTTGATTGACCTTGTAACCTTGATAGACCTTCAGGACCTTGGCAAAACCTTCGGGCAGAAGACGAGTAGACACCGGAGGCAGCACGCGAGGCTGCAGTGTTTTCGCCGCCACTGGAGCGACAGCTTTGCTTTCAGGAACGACCATCAGGGTCGGGCCTTTAAATTTTGTGGTGAGGTATGCAGGAAGCGCCGCCTGCATCTTTTGACTGAGGGTCGCAAGTCCTGGGATTGCGTCGCCCTGCGTCATGGGAATCTTCTGGTCGCCCAATACAAGTTCCCCGTTGACGATTTGTAACTGAGCGGCGACGGGCTGGACCGGCTGGAGAACCTTTATGGGGCCGGGCTCGATCGGATGTTGAATCTCCGTCTGTGCCCACGATTGAGAACTTCCCGAGGCAATCAGCATTGTCAGTGCGCAGCAAATCGACAGCGATGCGTTCCCCATTTTGTCCCGGCCTCCTTGTTTTGTATTCAGCTCAATTCGAAAACAATAGGAAATTGAACCGCGATCTTCGGCTCAGGTTGAACGAAGATTGCGCCGTCCAGCGCGGCTTGCGCCAAGCTTGACGCCAGCCGGCTCGTTTGGTCCGGACAGGCCGGGGGACAGAATTAACTCCACAGCGAGTTCCGGTAGATGGATCCGTCGGTTCACCGCCGGAATGGGAGGAGCTTACGTCCCTCCCGATCCGAAGTCAATGAACTGAATCTGTTTTCTCTCTGAATTTTGTCTTACCCCGGAATTTCCATCTTGCCTGTCCGCTGGTGACAGAAAGCCCTTCGCGAAGGGGGGAAGCGCGTTGCCCCAGTTCCGGATCGGTCCCGACAAACGCCCTTGCCGTCAGCAAAGACGTCCGCCGACCCTCCCTCGCCGCCCACGCAACCCCCTCCACGCCCATTTTCCCCGCAACCCACTGAAAACACGACCAAAATTCTTTTTCCAAGTTTGCCGATAATTATGCGCGCTTGGCGCACAATGGTCCGATGATCGCCACACAGACGAGCAAAACAGCTACCGGCTACTGGCTATTGGCCGTTTTTCTAGCGCCGCTAGCTCCGCTAGCCCCGCTAACTTCGCTGTCTTTTCGCTAATTCGGGCAGAAAATCGCCCCTAAGCCCCTCTGGATGGACGACTTTAGGAGGTAAACCTATTAGAATCAAAGATTTGGCGGAAATGATCGAAGGTACAAGGGCAAGAATATACTTGACACACCATAGGTTATTTGCTACTATAGTTTTGTCATGGAAAACGATAAAGAATTCCCGAAAAGCCTACTTCAAGCCACCCGGTACTTCGCTGATCCTGACGTGTGCGTCGACTTTGTAGCAGCAATGCGCTGGCCGGACGGCGTGACCTGCCCACACTGCCAAGGAAAGCGGGTTTCCTACCTTTCGAGTCGCCGCATCTGGAAATGCATGAACAGGGATTGCCACAAGCAATTCAGCGTCAAGACAGGCAGCATCTTCGAGGATTCGCCGATCTCGTTGGACAAGTGGCTGACCGCCGTCTGGCTGACCGTAAACTGCAAGAACGGGATCAGTTCACACGAGTTGGCGAAGCATTTGAAGGTCACACAAAAGAGTGCCTGGTTCATGCTCCACAGAATCAGGGAAGCGATGCGCGACACCAGCACTCACAAATTCGGTTTCGGCGGTCCAGTGGAAAGCGATGAGACATTCATCGGGCCGGACCCTCGGAAGATGCACGCTGATCGGAGAATGGCGTATCACGAGCGGCAAGGCAAGGGCCGGAGGGGGGATGTATTTGTGGGCAAGACCGCCGTGCATGGAATCCTTGATCGGGAACTGCGGCAAGTCCGCGCCACGGCTCTAACCAACGTGAAGCGCGAGACATTGCAGAACATCATTCTGGCGAACGTGACGCCGTATGCTCAGGTGTACACAGACGCCGGAATTGCCTATGACTATTTGAACAAGAAGTACGTGCACAAGGTCATCAATCATTCAGAGGAGTACGTTCGCGGCCAAGTGCACACTCAGGGAATTGAGAATTTCTGGAGCCTGTTGAAGCGTACTCTGCGCGGCACATATGTGGCGGTGGAACCGTTCCATCTTGACGCGTACTTAGATGAGCAAGTGTTTCGCTTCAATAACCGCGCCACAATCCCTTGAACGACGCGGATCGCTTCGCGCTGGCAGTATCGCAGATTTCAGGGAAGAGGCTGACTTACGCAGAACTGACCGGCAAGGTGGGACAAACGAGCGGGGAGCCGTTCTAGTTCGTCTGTTTCGATACGGAGGCAGGGACGCGGGAAGCGCGGGTTACGGAAGTTGTAGCTCTTTTTCTCTTCTTTCCGATGTTTTCCGATCCCCGAAAATCGCTCTTAGGTGCTTTCATAATCAAGCGCATGGCGTCTGTAAATCGCGTAAACTCTGGCGTGTTTGGCGGCGTTTTCATAGCGATAATGGTACCACATTGTGAGAAAACATTTGCATTTTCCAATATGGCAGCTAACAATGAAGTTCCAGAAAGTTTCTTTCTGGTTCAGTGGCCAACAGAGCAACTACTTTGGGTTTTCTGTTTTTTTCTTCTTTGGGACGGCGATAGGATTGCTGGTCTCTGTTGCATTTGGCATCGGCAAACGGTAATCAATCTTGCCTTTCACTAGGCGTTTGACGCTGCGGACAACATTGCCGGTGGAGTGGCGGTAGTAAAAGATGACAGCTCTAATACCAGTGTCATCGGTATACACCTCTCCCCACTCTTCGATGGTTTCTTCGTGTCCTGGCTTGCCAGCGCAAAATGTGCGCATTTCAGTTAGGCGCTTTTTGCAGGCATCCAGCATTGTTTGAAACTCGGACGCTTCGAGTATCACCTTTAACTCGGAGGGGTCCCGATATTGGATCTCGTGTTTGTTAGGAGAATTGCTCATGGTTTCCGCTTCCCACGTTCGTGAACTCATCCGTAACTATCTGGCAGGTGCCCTTGACCTCCAACAGTTCGCGGATCGCTTTGAAGCACAGTACTCAGAACTCAATGCCGGTGGCGACCAAGATGCATTGGAACTGGGTGATCGCGTCGAAGCATTGCTGGGGCGTGTTTCTGCGGGATACTCCAGTGAGAACGATCTGAAGAGTTGGCTGCTGCCGCTGTCCATAGATTTCGCGCCCCCAAGCGTATTCATATTCGGCGTTGCTCCTGTCAACCAGCAGGTGGTGGGGGAATTTGCATTCCAGGGATCATTTGGAGCTTCTGATACATCACCCTTAATGGAACTTTGGAAATTAGAGTCCCTTCCAACGTAATCTCAAACCAGTACAGGCCTTCTTCTTCAGCTACGAACATCAGCGGTGTGGCCAAGAATGCCAGACGTTCCGGTCCCTCAAAAAGCATCGGGAAACTTGGCCCTTGCGGACGCTTGCCTGAAGGAGTCACTGGCGAAACATTGATCGTGCATTTGCCTTCCATGGCGCCAGCCCGCAAAGCAAGTACCAGCCAAAGCAAATTGAGAGGCTGAGGCTGCATTTGGTCCGTTATCCCAGCAAGCTGAATGCGATCCTGAATGCGGATCACGCTCAGTTGCCCTTTCTGTTCGACTAGCGGGGTCATGCATATTGCGGCGACCTGAACATACGGGCCGCCAAACGATTGATCGGGCATACGTCCTCCTTTGGAGATAGTGCTCTCCTGAGGCTTGACACTCGAAGTTTTGGGGGATAGGATGGGAGTTGTTCAGGCAACCATCCGAGGCCACCCAGGCCGAGTCTTCAAACCTTCTTTAACTTCCCGCCTAAAAGCAATACCCACCGGCTACACACAGCCCGATGGGTGTAGCCCCGTGAAAGGCATCACAGGTCTGCCATGACTATAGCAAATTCCACGAATTACAAGTCCCCGAAATAGGTATCAAAGTAACCTAAAAGTTGTAGTTTCTCCCGCAAAAGCCAACAAATACCTAAGTTATCGCACCTGATTTCCGCATTCAGATACATAGTTTGCGCAGATGATAGTGCAAAGGTGGCGTCAGTTGCACGGAAAGGTTCCTAGATAGATTCTATGAAGATTTATGGCTTGACAGCCTTGCTGCGTGGTGCGCCATGTATATTATTGCCGGTACAAGTGGCTGAAAACAAACCCCTTAACCCCAAAAAGGGGGGAGGGGGGATATATCAAGAAAGTAAACACCGCCGCTCGGCAACTGCAAACTCTGAACTATGAACCGTTTTTTTCTCACAAAGCACGAAGGCCGCCCGATTCCTTGGGCAGCCTTCCTGTTACCTCATTCGGCAAGAGCCGGTCTCACTTCGATGAATTGATCTGGTCCTCAATCTTGTAAAGGACCGTGTGCTCGATGGTGCATGCCTTGTCCAATATCGCAAAGGCATCGTCGGCAGTCATCTCGGGATGGACCTTCTTCCAGCGGGTGACGAAGTCGGGTCCGCGGTAATGGAACATCGAGTCCCATGTTGGGAAGATGTCGACACTGCTCACGAGGCTGGGATCTTTGGCGCCCTCGGGAAATCTCTGTATGTTCACCGCCCAGCCGTCCTGAGCGCCGTCTGTCACGCCTTGCTCGGCGAAAGGCTGCCATAGTCTTTTTTGTGCGGCGACACACTCGCCCACGTCGGTTGCTTTCATGGAGTTGAAGACCAGGTAGTCACCCTTCTTCGATCCGCCCACCAACACCTGATATTGCGTGATGTTGTTGGAGACCAGCTCGGCCACATCGGAGAGACGATCGCGCCACTCATGCAGCGTCGAGCTGACGCCGGCCTTTTGCAAGACGGCCGTCATCTCGTCGTCACCGAGAGGCGCAGGCGGAAAGCCGGGGAAGAAACTGACAAGGACGTAGTCGCACCCCGCGTCGGTCCCCGCGGGGATCACGGTGCGCAGCGCAATAAAGCCTGAAACCGCTCCCGAGTCAACGCGGGCCTGCTCAACCTTGCGGTAGTCGCCGCTGAGAAGCGCGCGAAAGTCAGCGGATTTCCCGGGCTTGACCCGGACACAGGAAATACTGTGATAACCAACCGGCGCTTGTTGAGCAACAAGCGTCACGGAAAGCGTCGCAGCCAGCGCGACGCCCCATGCCATATGACGAATTCTCATTGTAAGACCCCCTTGGTGGTTGCTGTTTCGAGTTGGTTGTGTGGTGCTCGACGTTCGAACTTGCGGGGGAGGCAAAATTGAACGACGTCAGTGCTACGGGGAAGATTGAGGACCGGCCGCCCGCCCTAGCTCTTGAGCCAGTCTTTCACTTTCTGCGCGGTCACGTCGCGGCCCACGTCGCTGATGGCATTGGTGAGTGGAATCTGTTTCGGGCAGATCTCGACGCAGTTCTGCGCGAAGCCGCACTCCTGGATGCCGCCGTCGCCGGCCAGCGCGCGCAGGCGGTCTTCCTTGAAAACTTTTCCCGTGGGATGGTTGTTGAACAGCTTGACCTGCGCAATGGTCGCCGCGCCGACGAAGCCGGTCAGATCGTTGAACTGCGGACAAACCTCCATGCAGCAGGTGCAGCTGATGCAATTCGAAAGCGGATAGTTCGCTTCCTGCTGCTGCGGATAGACGCGTGGCCCCGAGCCCAAATCGTACGTGCCATCCACTGGAACCCAGGCCTTCACGCGCATCAGATTTTCAAACAGAACCGATCGGTCGACCTGCAAGTCGCGCACCAGCGGAAATTTGGTGAGCGGTTCAACCTTAATCGGCTGCTCCAGATTATCTACGAGTGCAGAACAGGCCATGCGAGCCCGTCCGTTGATGCGCATCGCGCAAGACCCGCAGATCTCTTCGAGGCAATTGGAATCGTAGGCGATGGGCGTGGTCGGCCGCCCGTCGGCCGTCACGGGATTGGTGGCGATCTCCATCATCGCCGAAACGACATTCATCCCCGGCCGCCACTCCAGCTCAAACCGCTCCCACACCGCCGGCGCCTCTGGGCTGGCCTGGCGCTTGAATTCAAAAGTGACTGTCCTCGTCGCCATATCTTTCCTAATCCGATTCAGGGTCAATCAACTGCAACTCACTTGCAAAATTCTGTTCGATAATACCGATCTTGCCTCCTGGAACCTTGACGAAGCCTCCGACAACTGGCCAGACGAGGGATAAGACTGCAAGGCCCCAGTGACGATGCACTGCTTGAATGATGGAACATGTAACAGCGACGATATATTGCCCGGGGTTAATAATCGTCGAAGCAAAATTCGCAATTCTCAAATTGTGAAACCGATACCTAAATGGCGCCCAAATCACATTGGCAATGAGCAGCCCTAGGAGCACCTTCCACCATGCAAGCCAAAGGAAAACAATTGGAGCTAGCACCAGTGAGAGAAACGAGGGCCAACTGCACCACTCTATAGCCCGTAGCCATAACATCCTCCGTATCTCCGCTTCGGTCCATTCGACTGCCATGAGTCTTTCCTAACCGTGCACTTTGCCCGCGTCAGTAATGTCTTGGCCGCGGCTTGATAAACTGCGTATCCACTTCCTCGAACTCGAACTTCGGTCCCTCCACGCTGCCCGTAAAGCTCGCCTTCGTCGTCTTCAGGAAGCGCTCGTCGTTGCGGTCGGGAAAATCCGGCTTGTAATGCGCGCCGCGCGACTCATCGCGCAGAATCGCGCCCAGCGTCACCGTCCGCGAGATCTCCAGCATGTTCTTCAGTTGCCGCGCAAAGGCGAAGCTCGTATTCGCCCACTGGCTCTTGTCGCTCAGATTCACGCGCTTGTACCGCTCCAGTAGCTCCACGATCTTCTCGTCGGCCTCTTTCAAATCCTTGTTGTAGCGGATCACGGTCGCGTGCTCGGTCATGGTCTCGCCCAGTTCGCGCCACAGCTTGAAGGGATTCTCTCCGCCCTCATTCTCGATGAGCTTGCCGTTGATCTCCGCCTGCCGCGCCACTTCCGCCGCCGCGCCTCCGCCGCCTTCCACAGCCGGCACGCTCTTTGCGTATGCGAGCGCATTCGGTCCCGCGCGGAATCCGCCGAAGATGCAGCTCACCAGCGAGTTCGCGCCCAGCCGGTTCGCGCCGTGATATTGGTACTCGCACTCGCCCGCGGCAAAGATCCCGGGAATATTGGTCATCTGGTTGAAGTCCACCCAAAGGCCGCCCATGGTGTAATGCATGCCCGGGAAGATCTTCATCGGCTCCACGCACGGATCCACGCCCACGAACTTCTCGTAGATCTCCAGAATGCCGCCGAGCTTGTAGTGCAGCGTCTCGCGGTCAATGTGCGTCAGGTCCAGATAGACCATCGGCTGGCCGTCGAGCCCGAGGCCCATCTCGTACACCACCTTGTGAATGGCGCGCGTCGCCACGTCGCGCGGAACCAGGTTGCCGTATTTCGGATACCACTCCTCAAGGAAGTAGAACCGCTCCGCATCCGGAATCGCCTTCACCGCGCGCTTGTCGCCCGGCGTCCGCGGAACCCACACGCGCCCGCCCTCGCCGCGCGCCGACTCCGACATCAGCCTCAGCTTGTCCTCGCCGGGAATGCACGTGGGATGCACCTGAATGAACTCGCCGTTGGCGTAGTACGCGCCCTGCTGGAAGATCGCCGACTGCGCCGACCCCGTGCAGACAACCGAATTGGTGCTCTTGCCGAAGATGGCGCCGATGCCGCCGGTTGCCAGGATGATGGCGTCGGCCGAGAACGCCTTCAACTCCATGGAGCGCAGGTTCATGGCCACAATGCCGCGCGCGTTTCCCTTCCCGTCGATCACGGCGGAGAGAAACTCCCATCCCTCGAACTTGTGTACCTTGCCCTCTGCCTCGTAGCGCCGCACCTGCTCGTCGAGCGCGTAGAGAAGCTGCTGCCCCGTGGTGGCCCCAGCAAACGCCGTGCGATGGTAGAGCGTGCCCCCGAAGCGTCTGAAGTCGAGCAGCCCCTCCGGCGTGCGGTTGAACGGAACGCCCATGCGGTCGAGCAGATCGATGATCGCCGGGGCGGCCTCGCACATGGCCTTCACCGGCGTCTGGTTGGCCAGAAAGTCGCCGCCATAGATCGTGTCGTCGAAGTGCTGCGCCGTGGTATCGCCCTCGCCCTTCAGGTTCTTGGCGGCGTTGATGCCACCCTGCGCGCAGACCGAGTGCGAGCGCTTGACCGGCACGATGGAAAACAAGTCCACATTGCCGCCGGCCTCGGCGATCTTGATGACGGCCGCAAGCCCCGCCAGCCCTCCGCCGACCACGATGATCCTGGGTGCTGCCATGTCGTTCCTTAGCTAACAGTGAACAGTTCGCCGTTCACAGTTCGTCGTTCATCAGTTGGTAGTTCGCAGGCCGTCCGGCCTGCAGATTCTGCCAGGCAGGCTCCGCGCGAAGCTGAATCGCCGCGAGCGGCACATTGTCGGGCGCATTCGGATACTTCGGTCCCACAAACGCCCAAATGCTGGCCAGTCCCATGCCTGCAAGGAGCAACCCGAATGCAACGCAGATGTATCCGAACCTGCGGCGCGCAGTTTCTCCCGGCGTAATGCCCCACTTGGCGGCGAAGAGCCAAACGCCGTAGGCAAAATGCCAGCACACGGCGATCATCGCAATCACGTAAACCGCAAGAATCCACGGATTCGCAAGCTCGTGCTGAACCTTGGCGAATGCCATGCCGGGATTCTCGGGCAGATTCGCTCCCATGAAACGCTGCGTTGCAACGTGATAACCGATGTAAGCAAATGCGATCAGGCCGGTGTAGCGCTGCGCCAAATACATCCAGTTCCCCGCCCACGGGTAATACACGATGTTCGATTTGCCGCGCAGCCAAATATAGACGCCATAAATTCCGTGATACAGGATGGGCAGAAAGATAAAAACCCACTCCAGCACGCGCACCAGCGGCAGGCTGTTGAGAAACTTCACCTGCTCGCCGTAGGCGATGGGGCCCTTTAACGCTTCAAAGTTCGAGAGCAGGTGCTCGAGGAGAAACGCTCCAATTGGAACGATGCCCAAAAGCGAATGCAGCTTATGCCAAAGAAAACTTGTGCCTTGCCCTGCGCGCAAAGGCTGCGGGCCGCGGCCGACAATATCCGCAGAACGGGGCGCGGCGGGTTGAGCGGTTGCCATGAAGAATTTGGCTCCTAAGGTTAAAGGGCGAAGCGCTTCCTGTGCTGGGGATAAAACTCTCGCGTTTCCTAACTGGATTATTTTAGCAGGGCATGGAGCTATGCCAAGCACGGTTCTGAAGACTGCACAGGAGCATAATGGACCAGAGGTATTGCGTCTGCTCATCCGAATGCGCCAGCTTCGTCTCCTGTTTCTGCTTGCCGTCGCCGGGGCCGTGAGCTTCTGGCTGCCCGATGTTGTAGTTCACATGATCGCGAGGGGCGCGTTTGATCGTTCTCATATCTGGACGATTACATTTTTGCTCCCGGCAACCTTCCTGCTGGCATATTTCAGTTGGCAAAGATGCGCAAACTTACGCGTCGGCTGGGCGTCCATTGCTATGCTGGCGGGCGTTTGGCTTTCGGGCGGGCTGTTCATGATGATTTCGGCAACGGTATCAGGAGGCGGCTTTGCGACGAGCGGAGTTGGGGGCGCAGTGTTTGTGCTTGCGATTTCAGTAATCCCGATTTTCGCGATTGATATGGCAACCTACGACGGCAGCCTTTTCGCATTGCTTGGCGTCATTGTGATCGCGTTCGTGTTGCTGGCCATTGAGTACACTGTTTCGCCGTTTTCGCGGCAGCGTCACACGGATTAGCTCCAACACTTTCCGGACAGGCATACCAGCGCTCGAAACAGCCTCAACCCATCAGAACTTTCAGCAGTGCCGCAATCGCTCGTCCGCGATGGCTCAGCGAGAGCTTCGTTTCGAGATCGATCTCGGCCATGGTCTTGCCAAGCTCAGGCAGATAAAACACCGGATCGTAGCCGAAGCCGCCCGTTCCGCGCGGCGCCTCCAGAATCATCCCTTCCACCGTTCCATCGGCAACCTGCACCACCTGGCCGTCGCGCGCGGCAACCAGTGTGCAGTGGTAGCGGGCCGTGCGCAGCGCCGCCGGAAACGCCTCCAGCTTCTGCAGCAGGAGAACGTTGTTCCACACGTCGGTGTTGTCGTTGGCGTCGGGCGAATCCCTCAGGCCCGTATCCGCCGCGAACCTGGCCGAGCGCACGCCGGGAGCGCCCCCAAGCGCGTCGACTTCCAGGCCCGAATCGTCCGCAACCACCAACTCCCCAGGCGCGAAACGCGAATAGTAAACAGCCTTGGTCGCCGCGTTGGCCAGAAACGTGTCGCCATCCTCTTCCGGAGCGGCGATCGTCTCGATGCCCGGAAGAGGTTCGATGCTGACCGAATATGCCTCCGCCGCCGTGCGAAAGTCGCGCAGCTTGCCCGCGCTGGTGGTAGCCGCATAAAGACGCAGAGCCATAGAAAGAGTTTACGGTGGTGAGCCGTTGGTTTTGTTTGCTGTACAAAGTGCGCATGGGGCCGGTAGGCTTTGAAATTGCTCGCGGGCACTGCCCGCACCACGCCCGCGACGAATGAACATGGAGTTCAGATGCCGACAGTAATCCTGGCCGGAATCGGATGGCACATCATCGGAGCGGCCTGCGCTGCTTCCTTCTATGCTCCGATCGAGAAGGTAAGAAAGTGGTCCTGGGAGACGACTTGGGCCGTCGCCGGATTCTTCTCTTGGATTCTGCTGCCGATCGGTGTGAGTTATCTTCTGCTGCCAAGCTTCCATGGCTTCTATGCCTCGCTCGATGCCGGCCTCATGTTAAGAGTTGCGCTCTTTGGCGCCATGTGGGGAGTGGGCAATGTCAGCTACGGACTCACCATGCGCCACTTGGGAATGTCGCTGGGCATTGGCGTGGCCATCGGCGTCACGCTCATCGTGGGAACGCTCGTGCCGCCCCTCATTCACGGCCAGGGCGCGATGCTGTTCTCAACGCGCAGCGGCCTGCTCACGATGGCAGGAGTTCTTGTCGCCCTCATCGGAGTAGCAGTGGTCTCCTATGCGGGACATCAGAAAGAAGTGGAACTCGGCGCCGGGGTTCAGGAATTCAACGTCAAGCTCGGTCTCGCTCTGGCCGTGATGTGCGGGATCTTTTCGTCGGGCATGTCCTTCGCCATCGATGCCGCTAAGCCCATCGCCGCAGCAGCGCAACTCGTGGGCGTCAGCTCGCTCTACGCGGCTCTGCCCAGTTATGTGCTCATCATGGGCGGCGGTGCGGTCATCAACATGAGCTATTGCTTTATACGGCTGGCCTTCAAAAGGGAGCTTTCGCTCCGCGCCGATCTGGCCCAGTCGCGCGCAACGCTCGTCAGGAATGGCGCATTGGCCGCGGCCGGCGGGATTATGTGGTACCTGCAGTTCTTCTTTTACGCCTGGGGCGCAGCCAACATTCCGCAGCGTCTCGGCTACGTGAACTGGATGCTGCACATGAGCATCTATGTGCTTTGCGGCGCGCTCGTGGGCCTCGCCCTGGGCGAGTGGGCGGGAGTGCGCAGCAGGCCCATCCGTCTGCTTTGGGCGGGAATCCTCATCATCATCGCCGCCGCGAACCTGGTGGGCCTGGGAATGGCATCGTAGCTCAGGCGGCGTATTTAACTGGCCAACTCCTACTGCAGTCGGGACATCGGCCGGCCCCGAAAAGCGGTTACCACGGGTGGACGTTTGGGAATTCATGTCTTGTCAGGGTCGATTCCCGCCAGTAGACTATCGGCCATATTCGCTGTCTTTGTTCTGCAAATCGCCCGGATAATCAACAGCAAGAGGATGCTTCTTCATGCAGTATCGAGGGTGCGGCTTTCTTCACGCCCTGGCGTTTGGCCGCCGCTGCATTGCCGTGCATTCCGGCCTCGCACTGCTTGGCGGCATCGTTGCGCTTTGCGTTGCTCTGCCGCGCCCCGCATTGGCTCAGGATGCTTTGCCCGCAAACGGCATTCTCGCAGCGCCCTTGGTTGCATCCACTGGCCACCCCGCCAAGCCGCCGGTGGCGAGCGAGATCACCGTCGAAGGATTAGTCTCATACGGCAATTACAAAATCTTTGCTTCCGGCGAGAACTGCAAGCTGTACGACATAGGCATTGAGTACGATCGCCACTCCTGGGGCCACTTACTGGGTTCGCGCGTGGACTACGTGGCTGAATTTATGCCCACGGTTCTGCTAAACCAGCCGAAAGAAATGGATATCTGGGGCAACACAGAGTCCGCGAACCGGAAGACCGTGCCCGGCATCGACATCGCGCCCATCGGAATCCGATGGCTCTGGCGTGATGGCAAGGCCATCAAGCCTTACGTGATGGCGAAGGGCGGCGCACTCATCTTTGCGCAAAAGCCGCTTTCCTCAAAGACAACCTACGAGAATATGAGCCTGCAATCGGCCATTGGACTTGAAGTCCGCATGAACGACCACTTCGATCTACGCCTCGCCTTGTTCGGCGACTTTCATTTTTCCGACGGCTTCATCGTTCCGGTCAATCCCGGCCTCGACGTGATGAATGCAACAATGGGGCTCACCTATCATTTGCACAGCAAAAGGCAAATCGCCGCGCACTGACGCTCTCCGCCTCACGGCAGCGGCAGTTCGCGATCAAGGCCCGATTCCACGAGGTCCGCTCGCAGCTTCTCCACAGTCGAGAAAACCAATCCCTTCATTCCCATTTCTACGGCTGCATCGACATTCTCCGCCTTGTCGTCGAGGAACAGCGTCTCCCGGGGCCACGTTCCCAGCCACTCAAGGGCATAGCGATAGATTGCCGGGTCGGGCTTGGCTACGCCAAGTTGATAGCTCCAGACAAGCACATCGAAGCGCGAGAGCCAGTCAAGCTTTCGCACCATATGTTCATGCACGGAATCTCCCATATTGGAGACGATGGCCGTCAGCAGGCCACGCTGCTTGATCGCGAGTTGCCATGCCAGCATCGCCGGGTCTCCGCGCGTCCACATCCGCGCGTCCCACTGATTCAGCTCTTCAATCGCTTTCTCGCTGAGCTGCAGCCCCGCATCGTTCACTACCTTCCGCCAGAATCCCATGCCTGTCAGTTTTCCCTCGTCGTAGGCATGACGATCCTTCCAATAAAAGTGGTCAAGGCGATCCGCCGAGAGCCCGCTGATGCGCAGGAGCTCGGCATGCGCCGCGGGGTCCCGGGGCCCGGTCAACACTCTTCCGTAGTCGAAGATCACAGCGCGCAGAGCCAACGTCACCTCGCCCGTCTATTCCCTTGGTTCCCCATGTATCGTTGCAAGAGGCACTACTTTCATTGTGCACGACCAAAACCCGCGGCCCGACGGGCCCTACGCAACCAGCAGCAGAGAAAGCCGATGCCGTTTTCGCACCGAACCAACTGGAACACCGAAGAGAGCGAGCTCGGGCGCGCGCACCGCGAGCGCGTCGAATCCAATCTGCCAATCGCCGACCTGACTGCATCCAACCCCACGCGCTGTAGCTTTGCGTACTCCGCCTTCCTGCTCGATGCGCTCACCGATCCGCGCGCGCTCGAATACGACCCTCAGCCCCAGGGTCTGCTCTCTGCTCGCGAGGCGGTCTGCGCATATTACCGCGCGCATGCCGTCACCCTCGACCCCGCGCAGATCGTCCTCACCACCAGCACCAGCGAGGCGTACAGCTTTCTCTTCCGCCTGCTGTGCGATCCGGGAGACGAGATTCTTATCCCGCAGCCTAGTTATCCGCTCTTCGACTTCCTTGCCGGACTCGACGATGTGCGCCTGAAGGCCGCGCCCCTGGTCTACGAGAACGGCTGGCAGATCGATGCCGAGGGCATTCGCCGGGCCATCACCCCGCACACGCGCGCCATGGTTATCGTGCATCCGAACAACCCGACGGGCCACTACACCAAGCCGTGGGAGGCCGAGGAGCTCGCCCGCACGTGCCGCGAGTTCGGCCTCTCGCTCATCGTCGACGAGGTCTTTCTCGACTACAGCTTCGGCGTCAAGGCCGAGAGCTTTGCCCGCGGCCCTGAATTTGCCCGCAGCCTCGAAGGCGTCCCGATTCTCGACGGCGTTCCGGTTTACGTGGTCAGCGGCCTCAGCAAGATTGCCGCGCTGCCGCAGATGAAGGCGGCATGGATCGTCGCTACCGGTCCAAGCGGCGAGAAAGCCCGCGACGAGGCGCTCGCGCGGCTTGAAGTCATCGCCGACACGTTTCTGTCGATGAACGCTCCCGTCCAGTTGGCGATTCCGGCGTGGCTCGAGAGCCGCGCGGCAATCCAGGACCAGATCCTCAAGCGGGTCACTGCGAACCTGGCCGTGCTCGATCGTGCCATCAGGAGCGTAGAAGCAGTCCAGCGGCTGGCGGTCGAAGGCGGATGGTACGCGGTGCTGCGAATTCCGGCCATCGCTCCGGATGAGCAGACGGTTCTGGCGCTTCTCGAGCGCGGAGTCTGGGTTCATCCGGGCTACTTTTTTGGGCTTCCTGCAAGCGGCTGGCTGGTCGTGAGCCTGCTCGCGCCGGAGGAGGAATTCAGTAACGGAGTTGCCACTCTGATTGACTACTTGGGAACGAATCACGGAGGTAACAAAACAAGCTGACTCCAGGAACCATTTCTTGAACTAATCCATCTATATGAATGAAAATGAATAAGTTGCTTCGTGATTAGTTTCCATGCAACGTTTGCGGGATTCTGCCCGTCTTATCGCGTTTTCTCAGAATGGTCGCGTGCTTGCAGGAAGGGACCCGTCTGTAGAAACGGATTCGAGGCGCGCTCCTGGCCAATGGTGGTGCCGGGGCCATGGCCGGGCAGCACCCGTGTTTCGTCGGGCAGGGCCAGCAGCCGAGTGCGCAGCGAGGCGATGATCTGGTCGAAGTCGCCGCCGGGCAGGTCGGTGCGGCCGATGCTCCCGGCAAAGAGCGTGTCCCCGGCCACCAGCAACCCGAGCGGCGCGAAGTGCAGGCAGATGGAACCCTGCGTGTGCCCCGGCGTGTGCAGCACCTCGGCCGGATAGTGCTCCAGGCCGACGACCTGGCCATTTTTCAATCCTTCATCCGGCGAAGCGGTTTCAGGCGCACGAACCCCGAGCCACGCCGCCTGCGCGTCCATCATCTCGATCTGCGGCAGGTCGTTCTCGTTCAGATAGATCGGCGCGCCGGTCAGCCGCTTCAGCTTCAGCGCTCCGCCGACGTGGTCAATGTGGCCATGCGTCACCAGGATCTGCTTCAGCTTCAGGCCCTGATCATTTAGGCGCTTTGCTATGCGGCTCACGTCGTCACCGGGATCGATCACGATGGCCTCGCGCGTCTCCTCGTCGCCCAGAATCGTGCAGTTGCAGGCCAGCGGACCGACGGGAAACGTCTCGAGCAGCATGGCACGATTGTAAAAGCAGTGGACAGTGAGCAGTGCACAGTGCGCAGAAAAGGCGTGGGCCGTGGACCGTGGTTCATGGTTCGCGGCTGCCGTGGTCAAAACGTTTACTCATCGGGGTGATTATATACTTGACAAATCATGCTAATTGTCCTATTCTTGAAACATGAAAGCGCCAAAGACTCTCCAAGAAGCCATCATTCACTTCGCAAGTCCTGATAATTGCTTGACTTACATGGCCGCGCACCGCTGGCCAAATGGAGTCGAGTGCCCTACCTGTGGCCGCAAGGATGCGACCTATCTGGACACCCAAAAGAAGTGGCAGTGCAAGAGCGCCCACGCGAAGCGGCAGTTTACCGCCAAGGTCGGGACCATCTTTGAAGATTCCCCTCTGGGCCTCGAAAAGTGGCTCCCTGCCGTGTGGCTCATTGCCACCGCGAAGAACGGCGTTAGCTCCTGCGAGCTTGCCCGGTCCTTGGGTGTCACCCAAAAGACCGCATGGTTCATGCTGCATCGGATTCGCAAAGCGATGGCGAACGGCTCCATGATGAAGATGGGCGGGAACGGCGGAGAGGTCGAGGCCGATGAAACTTTCATCGGTGGCAAAGCCCGCAACATGCACAAGAGCGTTCACGAGCGCCGCATCACCGGCATGGGCCAGAGCTTCCGTGACAAGACCATCGTCATGGGAGTTTTGGAGCGTGGTGGCCAGGTTCGCACCGCAATCATTCCCGACCGGCTGAAAACCACCTTGCAGCCTGTCGTTAGGGAACACGTCGAAGCTGGCGCGGCTCTCTTCACTGACGAGATGGGCGGATACAAGGGGCTGGACCGCGAGTACCTGCATCAGATTATCGATCATGCGGTTCGCTACGTCGATGGCCGCGTCCACACTAACGGCATGGAGAATTTCTGGAGCCTCTTGAAGCGCGGCATCAATGGAACCTACGTGAGTGTCGAGCCTTTTCATCTGTTCCGCTACCTCGACGAGCAAGCGTTTCGATACAACAATCGCGCTACCAAAAAGAACCCCATGACCGATTCAGACCGCTTCTCCGCTGTCCTATCAAAAGTGGCTGGCAAACGCCTCACCTACGCCGAGGTCACCGGCAAGGTGGGACAAACGGCTTTCTAATCCGTCCCGATTGAAGCGGGGACCCAAAAAGAGGCGTGATAAACTGCGCCAATGAGCACGGATGAAGAGTGCATCGCCATCGGCCGGCTGGTCCTTGAGCACAAGGAATGCGTCGATAAACGGGTTCGCGTCACTGAACGAGTGAAACAGATCGCCGACGCCTTGAAGAGATTGGCGAACGCGATAGATCGAAAACCTGATTTTGATGAAGTTTCCAAGGATTCTATCCTCCAAGAATATTTGGATCTCTCAAAAATCGGGGCGCTGGTCCTTGAAGAGCAATCCCTTTCCGCCAAACAGCAGGAGTACGAAGAGCGTATGAGGGCGCAAGGCCTGTGAGCGAAACCACCCCACCCAAGCCGCTCGGTGTATCCGACATCGCCTTGGGAGTCTTCATAGGGCTCTGGCTTTTCGTGGCTACCGCTGCCGTCCTGGGCGGCCTGCTGTGGTTTGTGGCGAAGTTCCTGATCCTGTAAGCATTCCCTTTGCCTTCCGCGCTTCGTCACGTTGCTGCTTATCTTCATCCATCTCAGCCTTCACCTTTGCGGGATCGGCTTTCAGGATCGTATCCATTGCGGCGTTGAATTCCTGATACTCGCGGCTCGTCTTCATCGTCTCTCCTCTAATAGCCTGTGATCCCAGTCCCGTTCTGAGATGTGCGCTCTTCCCTCCGCCACGGCTATGCTCGTAGAAACCATTTCCCGAAGATATACCTTATCCCAACGAGCAAGCCAAAGAACCATCGGCTTCCACTCTTCCAAAGAGGCCATATTCTCATCGTTGCGATCCATCTGATCCTCAAAGGTCTCGCGGGTATTGTGGGCGATTAAGTCGGCGATCTGGATGCAGGGGGAGACTTTATCGTCGAGAGGAGCGATGGTTGCCATGTGTGCGGCAGCTCTCGGGTGTCGGTGCTTAAAGTCGCTCCATCGAGCACTCAGCCGTTCGGCTTTGCTGTGCTCATCAAAAAGATACGCGACCATATCGCGGTCTGGGCTGTCTCCGACAATTCTGGCAATCCGATAAACGAGTTCACCGTAAGCTGAGAAATAGGGGTCTGGGTCCAAAACTCGACGCCCTTCAGGTTCGGCTGCGATCTCGGCATAGTCGGCCATTGGAACTACGAGACAGGCGAACTGGAGTTCAGTCGATTTAAGCAAAATCTTGAGATCATCGAACAGTTCATTCGCCATGCGACGCGCTTCTTTTTTCCCGTACCTAGACACCCATTTCTCGAATTCTTTGGTCAGCTTGATGCAATCGCTGGTGCGGAAGTAATCTAGCCCGTCCCTTTTTACTCGCGATTCCCATGCGCCTTCAACATCAACCCAGTGCTCTTTGGTCCCAATGAAGCCGCCAACGACAAACACCTTCTTTCGCTGCCCGTCGGCGCTCTCGTCCATCGCAAAAGTCAGCACGCAAAATTCTCCAGATCGCCCATAAGGAATCAGCGTGCCCAAATCACCGATCGAAACGCGAAATCTAGGCGTGGCTCCTCTCTCGCCATCATCAACTTGACCGGTTGATTCGTCAAGTATATATTTGCCCTCATCGGTAACGGTGGGTACCCCCTCCCCGTCTCTGAAAATAACTGCTGTAGAATCATGAGGTTGGCGCGAGTATGGTGCGCCAAGCGTCTCATTCCAAATAACTTAGCCGCAGATGTTTCTCCCAGAAGGAGTTAGGGGCCAGTGTTCAGTGAACAATGGTCAGTGGTCAGAAAAGCAGCCAATAGCCAGTAGCCGGTAGCCTGATTTCTGATTTCTGGAATCTTTGTGCGCCAAACAGGCACAATTACCGGCAAACTTGGGAAGAAAAGTGAAGGAGTGAATAAGTGACGGAAAAGGAATGAGGTTAGGGTGGGTTTGAGGTGTGCGTGTGGGCGGTTGAAGGCTTGACAGGAAGGCAGGGATCAGGGAATGGGGATCAGGGATCAAAAAGCGGGGCTGCTGGGGCGGCAATTCGGGTGTTGGCTGGGTCGGGGCGGCTCCTTCGCAGAATCCAGTTAAGCAGCGATTCGATCGCCTGGAATCCGGGAAAGGAGGGGTGGTCGAGAAACTGGCTTCTACCGGCGCACGTGATTGGTGCCGCGTTGCTTTGGCCGCTCCAGTTTTTGGATTTGGCGAGCGGGTTCGGGATAATATTCCTCAGGGCTCCAATGAAAAAGCTGATCACCTCGAGGCGTTGGAAGGATCATCTGCGCAGGCGACAGGTCAGCGAATTACGTAGGCGAACTCGGGTCAAGGCTCATTACCGGGCACCCAAGCCGAAGCGGGGCTATTTGGAGGTCCCCGTTCCCTCTGAGTTCTCGATCATTCACAACCCCGAGGAGATGACTAGGTTCCTTCGGGATTTGAGGTCCTACGCGAGAACTCGCCACGTCTCACTGGATTTCACGGGCGTCACCTTGGTTACTCCGGAGGCAATCGCCGCTCTGGCAGCGACGATTTCCTCGTCCTCGTTGCCGGATACGAACTTCCGCGGAAATCTTCCTTCTGACCCGGCTGCTAGGCAGACGCTCCTCGAGTCTGGCTTCTTCGAGCACGTTAGGAGCATGGTACCCCTTCCGAGCGGGCGGCTTGGAAAGATCACGGAGCGCAAGAGCAATCAGGTGGAGCCGGCGACGGCTCGGGAACTGATTTCGTGCGGCACCTCGCAGGCCTTCGGGGCGAAGAGACAATCACATGCCACGCGCGCTGCCTATTCGACGCTGATCGAGCTGATGGCCAACACGCATAACCACGCCGCGGGGAAGCGGGCGGAGCGCGAGACCTGGTGGGCCACGGCGTACGGGGATGCTAATCGGAGCAGGGTTTGTTACTCGTTTCTGGACACCGGCATAGGGATCTTTCGAAGCGTCAAGGTCCACTGGCTGCGGCGGGCGTTCCGAAAAATCGGGGTTGTTGGTAATCCCGAGCTCCTCGTGCAGATTTTGAAGGGTCAGGTAGAATCGAGGACGGGACTCGCGTACAGAGGGAAGGGGCTCCCGACAGTCTTTAGGAAGTCCCGGAGCGGAGACCTAAAGTCATTGTTCATAATCGCGAATGACGTACACGCCGACGTTTCAAACGACGAGTACAGCTCCATTGATCCGCCCTTCCCCGGCACGCTTCTGTATTGGGAAAGCGAGGAGCAGGATGGCGATCACGCTTAGCGTCGCAAAGGATTTCTCAGAGACTCCAGGACCTCGGTCGAGGGAGGAAGGCGAGTTCTCGGGTGACGAGTTCCGTGACAATTTCCTCAAGCCCGCGTTCGTTCAGGCGCGGGATTCTCGTCAGCGCCTGGTGGTCGATCTCGACGGGGTCGTCGGTTACGCAACCTCCTTTTTGGAGGCGGCGTTCGGGGGGTTGGCTAGGGAATTTGGGCCATGCGCTGTCTTGGAGACCGTCGAGCTTGTGTGCAGTGATGAGCCGTCGCTCGTTGAGGAAGTGAAGAGATACATCGAGGACGCGAAGAAAGAAGAGGCGGGTGAGTGGGTTCGATGAGGGTGCTTTTCTATGCCGGTTTCGCGGCGGTCCTACTCGTCTTTTTGATCCTCTTCGCTGCGGCGAGTGGCTGGCTCGGGCTGTCGCTTAGGTATGAGGTGCGTCCGCTCGAGGCAATCACCCTCGCGACGAACTTGCTGATTGCATTCTTCCTGCAGAGGTTCATCGTGACGAGAGTAAACGACTTACGCGCCGAAAAAAATGTTCTGATCGCGGTGGCCGGTGAGACTATTCGCTTAATAAATGAGGTCCGCGAGCGAACTGACGCGCAGCTTCTGAAGAATCCCATCAGCGATGGGGATACGATCGCAATAATTTCGGGCTTTAGACGGGTCGCCAATTCGATGAACGATCTCCAGGTCAGCCTGGAGATGAGCCATCTTAAGTCGGTCGGCGAGGTCTTGCGGCCGATGTGGTCGGAGTTTTATGCGCTAAAGGCCTTGGCCACAGGCGGCGGTTTTCCCGTGAGAGGCTATTCAGTCGAGCAGCGGAGTTCTCAGGACCGGTGCTTCAGAACTCTGACTGCGAGATGCCGACGTCTCATCTTCGTGATTAACGACGCGCGGCGCTAGGGGTCTCGTCGGTGCCTGCGGTCGGTTCCTTTCGCGTCCGTAGCGGGGCTGCGCACACGGGGCATGATCGCGGCTTCGCCGCGTACTTTGTTTCCAAGAAAAATGGGGACGAGTGTTCGTGGGGCTGAAGCCCCACGCTCCCTCCGTTATTATTCCGGCTTGGCGGAGACAGCCCGTGGCTAAAGCCATCGTTCGGGCGGCTCGCAATTCGCGGGCCTGAAGGCCCCCGCTCCCTCCGTTGCTTCCCCCACGAAAGGCCGGCGAGGAAGGGTCGCACAATCGCGGCTTCGCCGCGTACCTTATTTCCAAGAAAAATGGGTGGGCGGTGATTCGTGGGGCTAAAGCCCCACGCTCCCTCCGTCGTGACCCCGGCTTAGCGAAGATGGGTGAGCAGGAGGTTTCGCGTTTGCGAGCGAAGCGGAAGGAGGAGGGGCCTTCAGGCCCCGGGAAGCGGCGGCTCAATGAGTGGTCTTTTGGGAGTGGCCTTTAGGCCCGGACATTCTTGCCCCTAAGGTGATGGGGCATGGGGTCCAGCGGACCCCATGCGGCGGAGCCGAACGGATAGGCTTCAGGCGTCGCCGCAAGTCCACGGCGAATGGGGTTCTGCTCGATGTAGCATACGCAATTCGCAAACTTTGCTTCGGTCATGATCTGAGTCTCGTTGAAGCTTTAAGTCCATACGTCGAGCCTGCTCTTTAGGCGGAAGGAGAAACCTCCCTTGATAAACTGCATCGCCTTCTCAAGCGAAACATCCGGGGCTGGAGTCATGAGTGCGTGGAAATGGTCAGGCATGATGACGAACGCGTGCAGGAGGAATTTGCCTTGTGCGCGGTAGTCGAGAATCGTTCGCATAAGCAATTCAGCCGTAGAAGTGACCTGGAAGAGGCGGCGACGTTGCGCCGTCACGGCGGTGACAAAGTAGGTCCGCGTTTCTTGTGGCGCAAGCCGCACCTGGGAAGCATAACCGAAAGGCCCGCGGCTAAAGCCGCTCTTATTGAAGGCCCGGTTTCAGGGGCCTGAAGGCCCCTGCTCCCTCCTTGAGGATCCGGTTTCGGGGCCTGAAGGCCCCTGCTCCCTCCGTTGCTCCGCCTGGGGCGTGGCTCGGCGCGCAAGTTCGCCCCGGCGCGCGCCGGACCGGACGAGCATACCCCGGCGCGCAAAATCGCGCAGAAAATTGCCCCAACAAGCCCGTTACGACGCGGGAAGCGCCGTTTAAGCGCGCGCAACCTCGCAAAATGTGAAATTACTCGCGACCTCTACCCGCGAGATGTGTAATTCCAAGCGACCACTGGAGCCTGTTCCGGGTAATTTCCTGGGCCACCACACAGCTTTTTGGGAAAGGATCGTTGAACATTTCAGCGGTTTTGTTCAACGATCCTTGCACATTTCACGGGGTCCCGGTCGCATAAAACTGAACATTTCGTGTGAGTTGAGCCGCTCTGGACGCGTCCGGGAAATATATGAGGCCCTTCCGCCCGGGGGCGTGCACAAGAAGTAAACAAGAAGCGAAAAGATTGTTGCGGTTCGCTTTTTATTCGCTATAATGCGCGCATGGCCGTTACACGAAGACAGAAGGAAGTGCTGGATTTTCTGGAGGCGTTTGTAAGCCGCAATGGCTATTCGCCTTCGTTTGAAGAGATTGCGCGGGGCATGAGCCTGAAGAGTTTGGCCACCGTCCACAAGCACATCACCAACCTCGAAAAGAAGGGCATGCTGGACCGTGTGCACAACCGCAGCCGGTCCATTGACGTGCTGCCGCCGGGGACGCGGACGCGGTCGAGCCTGAAGTTGCCGCTGGCGGGGCGGATTGCGGCGGGCACGCCGGTGGAGGCGATGGAGAGCCCGGAGACGATTTCGCTGGCCGACGTGGTGGGCAACCGCGATGTGTTTGCGCTGGAGGTGCGGGGCGACTCGATGCGCGACGAGCACATTATCAATGGCGACTACGTGCTGGTGGAGCGAACGAAGACGGCGCGGCAGGGCGAGATTGTGGTGGCGCTGGTACACGGGGCGGAGACGACGCTGAAGCGCTTCTACCCGGAGGGGAATGTGGTGCGGCTGCAGCCGGCAAACCTGGAAATGGAACCAATTTATGTTCCGGCGGCGCAGGTGGCGATCCAGGGGCGGGTGCTGGGAGTGCTGAGGAAGTACCGATAAAACAGGGGTCTGGTTTCAGGGGTCAGGGATCAGAAAAGCAGGGAGCAAGGGAGCAGCTTCTAGCCTCTAGCTTTTGTTGGCCGCGCGCGGGGGGGCAATAAACGCAACACAGCGATGATTCAGGTTTCCTGCTCGGCGAGGCGACGGGCGCGCCAGAGAGCCCCGTTGAGGGCGACGGTTTCATTGGTTTCAACGGGCATGGCGGGTGCGGCGGCGCGGAGCCCGGCGAAAAACGCTTCGCGGACGATGGGCATTTTTCCGATGACGCTGCCGGTCCAGGCGATGGGGACTTCGCCGTCGATCTCATGCTTGCGGCGGAGCTTGAAGCGGACGAGGAGAACGTTCGCGACGAGGTCGGCGGCGGCCTGACGGAGAACGCCGACGGCGACCCCGTCGCCGGCTTCCGCGAGGTCGTTGATAGCGGGAGCGAGCGCGGCGAAGTCGGGCGCAGGCGTGCCGTCACCAACGTTGATGAGCTGGTCGAGTGTGGGCGTGCCCCAGACCTCGCCAACTTTCTTGAGAATTTGCGTGGGCTCGTCGCGATCGTAGGCGTTAAGCGCGCGGCGAATGGCGTGCAGGCCGATCCAGTAACCGGAGCCTTCGTCGCCGAGGCGCGAGCTCCAGCCGCCGGCGGACTCGAGTGCGCCGTTGGGCGCGCGGCCGATGGTGTTTGTGCCGGTGCCGGCGATCTGCAGGATTCCAGGACCTCCGCGAAAGGCGGCGTCGAGCGCAATGATGTGATCGCCGACAACCTCGGAGCGCGCGACGGAAAAATCGCGGAAGACGGCGGTGATCCACTCGGTGATGCCGGGCATGGTGGCGCTGGCCACCCCGCACGAAGCCGCGCGCACGGCGTTAACGCCCGCCTGCGCGTAGACATCCTTGAGTACGGCGCGCAGATTTTCTTCGGCGGCCTCGGCGCCCACCCGTAGGCGCTTGATGGAGCCGCTCTCAGCAAAGGCAAGGACGCGATCGCCGTCGACGATGGAGGCGCGCGTCCGAGTACCCCCGCCGTCGATGCCGAGAATTCCGTTCATTGCTTACCTTCCCTCGTCCCGGCTAGCTTCGACAGGGGCTAAAGCCCCAGATTCAATGCGTCCGTTGCGGCACGACTAAAGTCGTGCCCTGATACAAGATATTTGAGAATTCCCGCTTCACCGCGTTTTCCGCGACGTGAAACGACCTGCCCTTTCGAGACCTGGCTCATGCAGCCAATTCTATTAGTCGGGCGCGATACCGCCATCGCGGAGAGTTCCCGAAAGAACGTTCAGGCTGCCGTCGGATTTGGGTGCGTGGAGGCCGAGCATGTGAGCGAGCCAGGGATAGAGATTGACGTTCTCAAAGGGCGCAACGGTTTTTCCGGCGATGAGATCTGGTCCAGCGGCCAAGAAGATGGCCTTCATCTCTGGCATGATGTGCGGATCGAAGCCGTGCATGCCGATGGTGGGGGGCTTTGATTCCTGCCCGGCGGGGGGAGCGTGGGCGCGGATGGCATAGGGACCGGTGGCGATGACGACCGGATCGCCCTCGCGCGGATTCTGATTGAAATTGAGATCGGCAGGGACGTTCTTGAGGCGATAGACGACAAACTGCGAAGAGGCGTGCTTGAGCTGGTTGTAAACGCGGACGCGATCATCTTCCGTTTTGCCATAGAGGAGCGAGCCAATGGCGTCGAAGCCGGCGAGGTCGGCGAATTGATCGAGATCGATCCAATCGCCTTCGGACTTGATCATGCCGTGATCGCTGACGATGACCAGATCGATGGGCAGGCGCATGGCCTTGAGCGCGGCTTCAAGCTTGCCGACGATTGCGTCCATCTTAAGCACGGCGGCGCGGGTTTCGGGCGCGTTGGGGCCAAACTCGTGGCCTGCGTGGTCGGGCTCAGAGAAGTAAATGGTGATGATGTGCGGACGATCGGCGGCGGGCAGGCGGAGCAGAGTGACGGTGTCGTCGATGCGCGCCTGCTGCGACTCGGGCGTCGGCTCGTTGTTGTCGTAATGCGCATACCAGGAAGGCCGGAAGCCGGCGATTTTGGCTTCGCAGGCGACCCAGAGAAGGCACGCTGTGCGCATTCCCTGACTTTCGGCGAGGCTCCACAAGGGAACGCCGCTGTACCACGAACCGTCGCTGGCAGAGTTTGAATCCGTATAGGAATAGCGCGCACCGGTCGCGGGATCGAGGAATTTGTTGGCGACGATGCCGTGGTGCCCGGGGTAAAGTCCGGTGACGACGGTGAAGTGGTCGGGAAAGGTGAGCGAGGGATAGCTGGGGACCATACCGTCGGGAGCCCAGACGCCGTGCTTCGCGAGCGCCAGCAGATGAGTGGCATTGTCGCGCTTCGCGTAGTCCCAGCGGAAGCCGTCGAGCGAAACCAGGACAACGTAGTGCTGGCTTTGCGCCCATGCGGAGTTAGGGCCGTTGTCGACATGCGTGAGGGGCAGTGCGGGATTGAAGGTAGTTCCCTGCCCTGCTGACGCGCGCGGGGCAATTGCCAACCCGACGGCGAGTAAAAGAACGGCGAGCAGGCGCGCGAGGGAGCGAAGGCGCATGGAGAATACCTCCGAATCAGGTTAACGCAGAGAAGCGAGGTGCGCCCGGGCGTCGACGGTGACTAGCCGAAGATGCGCGCCCAAGCCGACCAAACCAGACCGACGGCGAGGATGGTTAGCTTTCGCCACAGCGGGACGGAGGCTCGGCGGGTGAAGACGTCGAACTTCGCGCGCTCGATGCGCTTGAGCAAGGCGTGATAGATGGTGACCAGAACCCAGAGAGCGGGACGGCTGGCGGGGTCGATCAAAGGAAGCAGAAAACGCGAGCGGCCATAGTAGTGCTCGGCGAGGTGCGCGATGGCGGCGAAGAGCTCGCGCTCGTCGGGCGTGGGCGGCCCGGCAGTCGGGCGATGAAGCAGCGCATCGGGCGAGACGCCGTGATGCGCAAGATTCTTGAGGGGCAGATAGACGCGGTTGCGGGCGGCGTCTTCGCCAACGTCGCGGAGAATGTTGGTGAGCTGGAAGGCGATTCCGGTTTCTTCAGCAAGCTTCTCGGCCCGCAGGTCTTTGTAGCCAAAGATGCGGATGCAGACCAGGCCGACGACCGACGCGACCAGGTAGCAGTAGCGGTAGAGGTCGGCAAAGGTTTCGTAGGTCTCGGGCGCGCCGTCGGCGGCATGGTCAAGGTCCAGGGTAACGCCGGCGACGAGCTCGTCGAGCAGCGAGAGCGGAATGGAGAAGCGCCTGGTTGCATCGCGCACGGCGAAGAACACTGGATCGGCTGTGGTCGCGCCGTTCGAAGCGTCGCGCCAGGCAGCGAGCCATGCATCCAGACGGCGCCGGCGCTCGTGGCGTGGAATGGATTCGTCGTCGGCGAGGTCGTCGGCCTGCCGCATAAAGGCGTAGATGGCGCAGATGGCGTTGCGCCGATGGAGGGGGAGCGCGATGAAGGCGTAGTAGAAGTTTTTGGCTTCTCGCTTGGCGATTCTGCGACAGGAAGCGTATGCGTCAGCCAAGGCCGGGTCGTGCGGTGGAGGTATCGGCGTCAAGCAGCTTTTCCTGTAGATGGACGGCCGAGACGCAAAAACGGCAGGAACTTGCCGGCGAGCGCGCGAGCCGCGAGCGAGAGCTTGGTGAGTTTGGAGATAGCCGGTCGCGCGCTGAGCACGTCGTAATCGCAGCGCTCGATGGCGCGCAGAATCTCAAGGCCGCCACGGCTGAAGAGATCGAGGTCGAGCGCGAGGTTACGGTCGACTCTGCCGATGAGCGGCAGGCCTTGCACAAAAAGCGCGCGCGCAAAATCGACTTCGTGACGCAGCAGCGCTCGAAACTCGGGAGTGGCAACGCCGTTGGAAATGGTTTCATCGCTCACGCCGAAGCGGCGCATGTCTTCCTGCGGAATGTAAACGCGGTCTTTGGAAAAATCAACGCGCACATCCTGCCAGAAATTGGCGAGCTGCAGCGCGGAGCAGGTTGCGTCAGAGAGGTGGAAGTTTTCGTCATTTACTTCGCTGCAAGCGTAGAGCACCAAGCGGCCGACGGGATTGGCGGAGTAGCGGCAGTAGCCGAGAACGTCGTCCATAGTGGCGTAGCGAGTGACGGTCTGGTCCTGACGAAAGGCAACAAGCAGATCGGCGAACGGCTCCTTGGGAATGGAGCAGGCGCGGATGGTCTCGGCGAGCGCGACAAAGACAGGATGGCGCGCGCGACCTTCATAGCAAGCGTCGAGTTCCCTACCCCACAGATCAAGAAGCGCCAAGGCTGCGGATTTGTCGGGGACTTCGTCGCCGAGATCGTCGGAGATGCGGCAATAGGCGTAGATGGAATGAAAGTGCGGCCGCAGCGCCGCGGGCAGGAACCATGTGGCCACGTGGAAGTTCTCGTAATGAGTTTCGGCCAGGTGACGGCAGTAGTCGCGGGCCTGATCGAGCGTAGGCGCGACGTCGGGGATGCGATAGGCCGCAGGAAGCGCACTCCAGCCGCGTGCGATCAACTCATCGGACGAAGGCTTAGCGGCGGCTGCGGTCATGGGAGTTCTGGCCTCATCGATATTATTCCACCGCCGCGGTGTAAACGCGATTCGAGCGAAAAACGGCGTCTTTGCGCCGATATTTGGACAGGACGGCCGGGCGGCCGTGAATGAGGCGAATCTAAGTACTTGTCGAGTGCGTCTCGTCGGCCCGGATAGGCTGTTCAGGTGTTTGAGCCGCGCATCTTGCCAATGCTTGTGACCAGTTGCTCCTTGTTGAAAGGGGAGGATCCTGGCTGAAGTGGCGCTCGCCGAACAAATTTTCTTCGCATGATTTTCAATCCTCTGCCTAACCGGTCCGAAGCGATGAATATTTGCCCAGCGGTGAGCCCACCCAACACGCGGTGATGGCCAACAGCGGCCAACGCCATCGATGCGATACAGCCACACTGGCCGCAATCCGGATCTCCGCCGAACTGGCACGGCGTGATTTGCGTTCTGAGATCTGCCGAGATGGTTTGAGTCGTTCTGGCAAAGATGCACTCCCGTGGGCTTTCAGGTGGAGATTCCATCTCTCGAATCAGTGGTTCAGGCATATCGAGAACGGGATACGCCCCCCGCAATAGGCGTAAGTCGGCGATCACGATAGCACGTTGCGAAGGCGTCAGGATCTCTTGATTGACGGCCCCGCGCTGCGGAGTAAAAAGGCTGAACCAAACCTTCACGATCTCGGGACGGCCGCTCCAAAACTGGAGAAATTCACGCAGGTAGCCGGGGCGCGCGGCGATCTGCGATGTGACTGTGCAGTGGACAGTGACTCGCGCCCCTTTGATGTTTTTGAGGATGCGCTCATAGGTAGCTGGTTTGCGCCGTGCATCGTGCTCGGGCTGGAGACCGTCGATGGATACGACGACGTTCAATTTCTTGAATGCCGTCCAGTTGGCGGGGATGACCCTAAACGCACTGGTGACGATCTGCGTGTGGACACCGCGCTTTTCCATCTCCGGTAACAGCAGCTCGAGTTCCCTGTACCTCACCAAGGGATCGCCACCGACGAGCGACACGTGAAGCGGTTTGTGTTCATCGATGAGCGCAAGCACTCTCGAGACCAGTTGATCTTCCTTGAAATCCGAAAGTTGGCGCAGTTGAGTCGAGCCTCCGAGATGCGCCGCATCAAATGCGTAGCATCCGGGACACTGCAAAGGGCACTCTTTTGTGATCTCGATTGATAGCGATGGCGGATGGCCGCCCAGAATTCTGGACCAGGCCTGAATCACTTCAGACTTTTTCATTGTCTCTCCGTAGTAGACGGAATGGGGGTTTTCGTCTATGGACAGCGAATGACCCGTACCGACGAGTCATCCAACATGCGTTCCACGGGAGTGACTGGATCAGATTTGAAGAGGAAGATTGTACGATGCCCAACCAGAACCGGCTCGGCGCCTTCGATGAAATGGCGAGAGGAGTCCAGTTCCGCGCATCGTAGCCGATTTCTGAGTGTCGAAGATGGCCAGCGATAGCCGACCCATCGGAACGCTCAAATTCTCTTCTTGTCGGCGGTGATTACGGAGCACAAGCAAAAGGTGAAGGCAGATCACGAGAAACAGGAGGCTCGACTCGAAGTCGATACCACCGTGAAGAAAGTGGTCCCAAGTCCAGGCATACTGGGTCAAAGGCATGGAAATCAGCTCAATGGCGGCGAGCATCAGGAGAAAGCGGCCGACGTGTTTAAGAGCGAGGGCCAGCAACGCAGACATATCGTTACGAGGCCGATTTATGTAAGGAGCATGATCCAAGAATTCCTCGCGTCCTTTGTTGATGGTACACCGTTTGACGAATTGAACCACCCTCAGATTCGACGCGGCCGCAGGCAATCCGCGTTGCCGACCTTTGAAATAAACGACGATGCGGATCGTCACTCAGGGCGATCTGGCGCCTGAACACAGAGATGCATACGTTTGGAACTCCAGTGCATTGTGCCTGTCGTCTCGTGAACCTCGAAGAAGTCTGCACAACTCGGTTCAGGTTTTCCTGGGCTTACGGCACGATCGCGGTCTTGATCTCCGTCGAGCGGTTCATCAGCTTTTCAAAAACGCGATTCAGTTCGTAAAGGTGAGCGCGGCCGGTAATGAAGGCGCCGGCCTGGAAGCGACCGCTCGAGATGAGCGCGAGAGCCCTGCGGCAGATGGCGGGCGTGTGATGGAACGTGGCGCGCAGAGTGATGTCGCTATAGTGGACGCGGTTGGTATCGAGAGTGACCTGGGTGTTGGCCGCGCATCCGCCGAAGAAATTGACCGTGCCGCCCTTGCGCACGAGTTCGACGGCCTCCTGCCAGGTTTCAGGCGTGCCGACGGCCTCAATGGCGATGTCGACGCCGCGATCTTTGGGAGTGAGGGCGCGCGTTTCGCGGATGGCCTTGCGCACAGTGGCGGCCTGTACGACGTGCGTGGCGCCGAGCTGCCGCGCGGCTTCAACCTGGCCATCGTGCTTGACGATGGCAATGGTTTCAAAGCCCGCCAGCGCGGCCACGTGGAGAATCATGAGGCCGAGCGGCCCCCCGCCAATGATGGCGACAATATCGCCCTTGCGCGGGTGTGAGTCCTCGAATCCGTGGACGGCGCAGGCCAGCGGCTCAGTGAGCGCGGCGTGCTCGAGGGCAACATTGTCAGGAATGACGAGCGTATTTTTCGCGACGATGCGGGCCGGAATCTTGATGAATTCGGCATAAGCGCCGTTGTTAAAGAGAAGGTCGTCGCAGAGATTCTCCTGCCCGCGCAGGCAGAAAAAGCACTGGCCGCAGGGGGCGGAGTTGAGCGCAACGACGCGATCGCCGGGGGTGAAATCGGAGACTCCCTCGCCGGCTTCGACGACGGTTCCCGCCTGTTCGTGGCCGAAGAGCGCGGGTGGAACGATCATGCGTGCGTGATAGCCGCGGCGAAAGACCTTGAGATCGGTGCCGCAAGTGAGGGCCGCGCCGACGCGAACGACCAGCTCACCCGCCGCGGCCTTGGGAATGGGAACCTGCTCAATGCGAACATCTTCGCGACCGTGGAGGACGGCGGCGCGCATGGTGACGCGCCCCGAGAGAAGCGCATTCTCTACTGTTTTGCGGCCATGGTGGACAACAGTCTCGACCGTCTTGCGGCCCACGACAACAGCCGATTCGACGGTATCGAGGCTGGCCTCGACGACCGTCTCGACCGTATTCAAGCCGCCCTCGACGACGTCCTCAACCTTCTTGCGGCCTCCTTGAACAACATTCTTGACGGTCTTGCGGCCACGGAGGATCGCGTCTTTCACCGTGCTGGCCATCAGCTCCTCGATTTCCCTTACTCTGCCCCGGCCCCCGGCACAGGCTCCATCATAATCTTCATTGAGCCGGGCTGGGGGTGCGAGGCGATTTCAATGGCCGCGGCCGCATCTTCAAACGGAAAGCGGTGCGAGATCAACTGGGTGAGGTCGAAGCCGTTGCGGTAGCCGCCAAAGACCAGGCTCGTGACCTCGTCGAGAATCGGGAACGAGGATGAGTATGAGCCGAGGAGGGTCTTTTCGTCCACACAGACCGCGGCGGGATCGAATGTGGCTTCGCCGTGCTGGGTCTGGGCGAAGAGCATGACCTTGCCGCCGGGGCGAACCGCGTCCATGGCGGTGCGGATAAGCGCGTTGCCGCCGACGGCGATGATGACTGCGTCGGCGCCGCGGCCTTCGGTTTCGGCAAAGACGCGCTCGACGACGTTTTCCGTTCCCGCGTGAATGGGATTGGCGAGCCCGAAGCGCGCCGCGATGGCGTGGCGCTCGGCAAACAGGTCAGAGGTTAGCACGCGCGCGCCGATGCGCTTGGCGAGAGCGGCGTGCATGAGGCCGATGGGGCCCTGGCCGATGACGAGGACGGTATCGTCGGGCGCGAGATTGAGCAGCTTGACGCCTTTGAGAACTGTGTTCAGCGGCTCCACGAAGGCGGCCTGTTCGAAGGGCACGCCGTCGGGGATCGGAACCACGCCGCCGTAATTGACGACGAAATCCATGACGCGAACGTACTCGGCAAAGCCGCCGCCGGAAGGCTCGAAGCCCGCTGTGGCGCCGGTCTTCTTGTAGAGCGGGCACTGCGCGGGAGTGTTCTTGCGGCAGTAGTAGCACTCGCCACAGGGAACGTGGTGGAAGCTCATGACCCGGTCGCCGACAGCGAATTTGGTAACGCCGGCGCCGACTGCGGCGACGACACCGGCCATCTCATGGCCGAAGATGCGTGGGGCGGAGTGCGAGCCCATGTGGATTTTCTTGAGATCAGTGCCGCACACACCGCAGGTGGCGATCTTGATGAGCAGCTCGCCTGGGCCGATGCGCGGAACGGGGACGGTCTCCAGGCGCATGTCATTGATGCCGCGGTAGACGACGGCGCGCATCGTGGCGGGAATCTTTGTATCGATGCGCAGTCTGGGAGTGGAGATTTGGGTAGCCATCTATTCTTCGATGTGACCTCGTTCGTCGAGAAAATCGATCAGCAACTCCGCGATGCTCTGGGAAGCCTTTTTACTATTTTCGCCCATCCGGAGGAGTGAGGGCCAGTACCAAGGCCGGAAGAGGGAAAAAAGAGTAAATGTTGCGAGCTCGAACTGGCCGGAGGGCGAGAGAAAACGGTTGAAGTCGGGCAAGCGGTCGGTGAGGGCGTCACTGACGCCCTTAATGCAGTAAAACGGGATGCCGCGCATGGCGGCAAGGCGGGCGACGGCGGCAGCTTCCATGTCGACAAGTGCGGCATTGTAGGCCGACGTGAGGCGGCGCTTTTCGGTATAAGGGGCCACCTTAGGGCTGGTGGCGAGCCAGAGTTTTCCCGCGCCCGCATCGCAGTTGAAGCGCTCGCCAGTGCGAACATCGATGACTCCTGCGACGTTGTAGGCGGCGCCGGCGGGGATTTCGGCGCGAAGCGCGCCGGCCCAGCCGATGGAGAACACGAGATCGATGGGACCACCGGCTTCAATGGCTGCGAAGGCACGCGTGGTGGCGGATTGGCCGGCGCCGGCACAGGCGGCGATCCATTCTTCTTCTTCGGTGCGCTGCGCCCAGAAGCGTGTGCCGTCGCGCGTCGAGTGGGGCCAGTTGCGCACCAGCGGCTTGAGCTCGCCGGGCATGGCGGCGATGATGGCGACGCGGGTCATGATTGGGCCTGGGCGCGAGCCTGCACGGCGCCGGCGGGCGCGTAGCCGTTCGAGCGGAACCAGTCGATGGCGGCGCGCATGGCGGGGTAGACGGGCACGACGCGGAAGTCGAGCTCCTGCTGGGCGCGGGCGCTCGATGCATACATCTTTTTTCGGCCCATGCGGACCTCTTCGAGGGTGGCGCGGGGTTCACGCCCACGCATGCGGCCAGTGATCAGCTCTTCAAAGAAGGCGTAGGTAGCGGCGACGGCGAAGGGAATTTTCATGGTGGGCGAGGGGATGCCGGTGATGGCCGACATTTTGTCGAGGATCTGCTTGAGCGTGAGGTTTTCGCCGCCGAGAATGTAACGCCGGCCGGATGTGCCTTTGGTGAGCGCAAGAACGTGCGCGCGGGCGACTTCAGAGACATCGACGAGATTCATGCCCGTGTCCATATACGCGGGAAATTTGCCATTGAGAAAGTCGAGAATAATTTGGCCTGTGGGCGTGGGCTTGCGGTCGTTGGAACCGATGGGGGTGGTGGGGTTCAGGATCAGCACTTGCTGTCCTTGCTCCGCTGCATGCAATGCCTCCTGCTCGGCGAGGAACTTGGAGCGCTTGTAATGGCCGACCATGTCGGCGAGCGAGACGGGCGTGTCCTCGTTGATGACGATGCCGTCGGCGCGGAAGTGCATGGTGGCGACGGACGAGGTGTAGACGAAGCGCCTTATGCCAGATTCGCGGGCCATGCGGAGCAGCTCGCGCGTGCCGTCGACGTTGGCGCGGTACATCGCAGCGGGATCGGGAATCCAGAGGCGGTAATCGGCGGCGACATGGACGACGGCGTCGCAGCCCTCGAGAGCAGATTTGATCGATTCGGGTTCGGCGAGATCGCCGACGACGGTTTCACCCTCGATGCCTTCCAGATTCGCAAGATTGCTGGATTTGCGGGTAAGGAGGCGGAGATCGGCGCCTTCGGCGGCGAGGGCCTTCGCCGCATGATGGCCGACAAAACCGGTAGCGCCGGTGACGAAGATCTTCATAGCAAGGCAGTGGCGTGAGCGGAGCTAGCGGATTGAGCGGTGTTCGCCGAGTTCACGCGGGAGCCTGTTCTATTTTAAGCGGCGCGGCGGGCGGGGCTGTGCGCCAGCGGGCAAGCGAGGCATTGCGGGCGGCGCGGTCCGCGGAGAACTTCCGACGACAAGACTCATCTGCACCTCACAATAATTCATGTAGTTTTGCATTATTTTTTCATGCTTTATTACATTACTCTGTAATGCTGTTTTGCCTTACCTAATAATGCTTGTGTGCATTCCCTAAATCATGCAGCTTTGCATTATTTATTCATGCGAAATCGCCTTATTACCTTAGTGCAGATTCTTATGCCGTTTTCATGCAGAATCGCATTACAATGGCGCTATGGCCCGAGTTTTGAGGGGGTTGCCATGGCGACATTGACGGTTACGGCGCGGGGCCAGGTCACTTTCCGCAAAGACGTGCTGCGGCACCTGGGCGTGAAGCCGGGCGAGAAGATCGAGCTGGAATTGATGCCGGGCGGCAAAGGGACGATCGCGGCGGCACGGAAGACCGGAAGTATCGAAGACTTCATCGGAATGCTCGACGGCAAGACGCGGAAGACGGCGGCGATCGGGGACATCGTGAAGGCCACGGGGCGTGGATGGGCGGGAATGCGATGAAGGCGATTGTCGACAGTAATGTTTTGATCCGCGCCGCGGTGCGCGACAACGCGCGGCAGGCACGGGCCGCGGCCAGTATTCTCAGAGACGCGGAAGTGATCGTGGTTCCGCTGACCTCGGTGTGCGAGTTCGTAGCGGTGCTGCGCAGTGTGTACAAGATCGGGCGCGAGGACGTGTCAGCAGCGCTGCGCGCATTGCTCGACGCCGGCAATGTCGAGGTCAATCGTCCGGCTGTCGAAGCGGGCATGACCGTGATGAATGCGGGCGGCGATTTTGCCGATGGCGTCATTGCCTACGAGGGCAGATGGCTGGGCGGAGAAACCTTCGTCTCCTTTGATAAGCAGGCCTTCCCTGTCGCGGTCGTGCTGGAGCAAAAGGCGAAACTGCTCGGTTAATCCGCGCGCGTCCAGGCGCCCCCGGCCCCGGAGTGAAGATTAGATCGGACTTTTACCTGGCTCTTGCGTAGTCCAACATTCCCTGGAAATCGACAACGACAGCCGGCTCATTGCCCACAACCCAGGCATCGTGACCCGGGGGGAGCAGCGAAACGTCGCCTGCTTTGCAATCAAACTCACTTCCATCATCCATGCGCACGTGCAATGTTCCCGCGACATGAAATTGGAAATGGGCTGCTTCGCAGCTTTCTGTTTTCGCAATGGGCTTGACCGAGGACGACCATGACCATCCGGGCTGAAGAATGGCCCGCCCGACGGTTGCGCCGCCAATCTTCACCAGCTCCAGCCGTCCATTGGGGAATTCCCGGACTTCGTCCGGTTTGTCGAACGCCCTAAGTTCTGCTGCAGACACACCTGTGTGAGCCATAACGACCTCCACAGCAGCCTATGCTAGGAGTTGCCGGCAGCGGGCGTCAACCGAAATTGAGGCGGACTGGAATTCGAGGAGAGATCCGACGACTACTCAAGGGATTCCGGTACCAGGCCAATGTTTTTTCCGCCGGCGGCCTTCTTTTCGTTGTAGGCCTTGACCCAGTCTTCCCAGTGCTTGCCGGCGGCGCGATCCTTACCAAATTCAAGGCGCGCGATCTGGTGGTAGGCGAGCTTGCGCTTGTCGGGCGCGTTGGGGGCGAAGTATTGCACCCAGGATTCGGCGAGCGTTGCGCCGGTCTGGCGATTGAAGATGTAGGCTTCGATCTTTTCGCCGGACTTGAGGGTGATGGTCACGTCGCCGCGAAAATCGAAGGCCTTCTCGAGAGCATTTTTAAGTTCCTCGTCGGTGGCCAGCGAGGGCACAGAGCCTTCAAGCTCTTCATGCTCGAATCCAGGAGCCAACTCGAGGGATTCGATCTGCTCGCGCGTGTATTTCTGAACTTCCGCCGTCATGCGCGCGTCTCCTCGAGCTCACGGTCGGGGCGCGTGATTGTTACCAGCGACGAAGGACCGTGGGGCATGGGCTCGTTAAGCAGGTTGAGCGCGTGCTGGTCAGGGTAGAGCGAGAAACTGCCCTTGACCATAGCCACGAATCCTTTAAGCGAGCCGAAGCCGTCGAGGACCGCCGAGGGCTCGTAGCCACAACTGACCATGCAGTTGGCGCATTTCGGGTTCCCGCTGCCGACGCCGTACTCTTCCCAGCGCGTCGTCTCCATCAACTCCTCGAAGGTTTCGGCATAGCCATCCTGCAAGAGGTAGCAAGGGCGCTGCCAGCCGAAGATGTTATAGGCCGGAGAGCCCCACGGGGTGCAGTCGTAGTTGCGGTCGCCCATCAGGAACTCGAGAAACAGCGGCGACATATTGAACTTCCACGTCTTTTTGCGATTCGACAAAATGGCGCGGAAGAGGCGGCGCACGCGGGCGCGGCCCATGAAGTGCTTCTGGTCGGGCGCCTTGTCGTAGCTGTAGCCGGGCGAGAGGACGATGCCTTCAACACCGATGGACATCATCTCATCGAAGTGCGCGCGGACGTGATTGGGATCGGTGCCATCGAAAAAGGTTGCGTTGGGCGTAACGCGGAAACCGCGTCTGACGGCCTCCTTGATGCCTTCAACAGCCAGATCCCAGCCGCCTTCGCGGCAGACGGAGAAGTCGTGCTCGTCGCGCTGGCCGTCGAGGTGCACGGAGAAGGTCAAATACTTCGACGGCGTGAACTCCGGCAGGCGGCGCTTTAATTCAAGAGCGTTGGTGCAAAGGTAGATGTATTTCTTGCGCGCGATGAGGCCGTTGACGATTTCAACGATCTGCGGATGCAAGAGCGGCTCGCCGCCGGGGATCGAGACCATGGGCGCGCCGCATTCTTCGACCGCGGCAAAGCATTGCTCGGGCGTGAGTTGCTTTTTGAGGATGTGGGGCGGGTACTGCACCTTGCCGCATCCGGCGCAGGCCAGGTTGCAGCGGAAGAGCGGCTCGAGCATGAGCACAAGCGGATAGCGCTTTTGTCCGGAGAGGCGCTTCTTCAGTACGTACGTGGCCACCGTAGCCATCTGTGAGATTGGAACTGCCATATTCGGGTAAACCCTCCGTGTCAGCCTCTAGCTTCGAGCTGCTCGCCTCTTGTCAAAACTAAATACTCAATCCGGATGTTGTCTCTCAGGGGTTAAAACCCCATATCTTTGCTGTCTTCTTCGGCCCGCGACCCACTCACTGGGTGGGTGCCCCGGCCGTGCCCTTGTTACAAAGCTGATCTTGAAACACGCTTCAGCAGCTAGTGGCCGTTGTTCCGTTCCATCGCCCGCTTGTAGGCCGTAAGCGCCATCAGCGGGAAGTACTGGCGGTACATCGTATACGCCAGATAAAAAACCTTGGGGAATCCTGTGCCGGTGATGATGGCCTGGCGCGTGGGCCCCTCGCCCATGGACTCATCCCAGTCACCGTCGGGACGCTGGCGCTCTAGCAGCCAGCGGACACCCTTTGCGATGGAGTCGGAACGATCGTCGCCGGCGGCGAGAAGCCCAAGCAGTGCCCAAGCAGTTTGCGAGGGGGTGCTGGTGCCGATGCCGCGCGTGTTGGGATCGTCGTAGCTGCCGCAGGTCTCGCCCCAGCCGCCGTCGGGATTCTGCACCATGCGAATCCATTCCGCGGCCTGCTGAATCTGGGGCTCGAGGTGATCGACGCCAATGGCATCAAGCCCGCGCAGAACCAGGTACGTTCCATAAAGGTAGTTGACGCCCCAGCGGCCAAACCAGCTTCCGTCCGGCTCCTGCTCCGCGAAGATGAATTTGATGGCGCGCTCGACGCGCTTGTCCTCGCGCGTGTAGCCGTAGACGGCCAGCATCTCCAGCATGCGTCCGGTAATGTCCACGCTGGGCGGATCGAGCATGGCGTTGTGATCCGCGAAGGGGATGTACTGGAAGATCATCTTGGTGTTGTCTTTGTCGAAGCTGCCCCAGCCGCCGTTGCGGCACTGCATGGCGAACTCCCACTGAATGGCACGCTGCGCCACCTGATGCTGATAGCGCTCGCGGGGATTGTCGACCTTGCTGAGAGCCAGCAAGACCTGCGCGGTGTCGTCGGTGTCGGGATAAAACTCGTTGTTGAACTCGAAGTACCAGCCGCCGGGCTCGGTTTTAGGGGCTTTCACGGCCCAATCGCCCTTGTTGCGAACCTCTTTGGCGAGCATCCAGTCGACGGCCTTGATCATGCGCGGATCATTGCGCGGCACACCGGCTTCGCCGAGCGCGCAAACGGCCTGCGCCGTATCCCACACCGGACTCATACAGGGCGTCATGCGGAAGGTGGGCTCGGACATTTCCGGTGTGGCCGGCTGCTCGATGCCCAGCTTCTCAAACTCGTCGCGGGCGCGGATGACCTGCGGATCGTCTTCGGAATAGCCAAGGCAGCGCAGCGCGACGATGGCGTTGAGCATGGCGGGATAGATGGCGCCCAAGCCGTCGGTCATCTCCAGGCGCTCGAGCATCCACTTCTCCGCGCGTTTGAGCGCGTGCTTGCGCAGCGGGCGCAGGTGCACCATTTCAGACCAGTGCATGAGCCGGTCGAGAATGAGGAAAAAATTGCGCCAGGAGATAAGGCGTTTGCGATCGATGCGCAAGCGGAGGATGGAGTTGGCGCGGCCGCCCACGAACAACTCGTCGATTCCCTGTTCCGGCGGAATCTTCTTGTACGGCTTTTTGGCGTACATGATGGCCAGCGGCACCAGAATCGAGCGCGACCACGCTGAGATTTCGTAGATATTGAAGTAAAACCATTTGGGAAAGAGAACGATCTCCGGAGGAATGGCGGGAACGGCATCGTAGTCGTACTCGCCCAACGCGCACAGATACATTTTGGTGAAGGTGTTGCAGGCAGTGACGCCGCCGTGGGCCAGCACCCACTTGCGGCACTTCGCAAGGCGTGGATCTTCCGGGCCGATGCCCATAAGCTTGGCCGCGGAGTAGCACTTGACGGAGAGCGAAATGTTGCCGGGCCCGCCGGGATAGATGCTCCAACTGCCGTCTTCGTTCTGGTAGCGCATCATCTCCGTGCAGGCGCGCTTGAGCCGGCCGGGATCGCCGCTCTCGAGCAGCGTGTGCAGAAAGATGTAGTCGGCTTCGAGCATGGAGTCGGCCTCGAGCTCGCTGCACCAGTAGCCATCGGGGTGCTGCAGCGAGAAGAGGAACTCGCGCGCGTTGGCCATCGCCGACTCCACATCGGCCAGGTCCGCGTCGATCCGGCCAAAGCGCGGCTGGACAGGATGGGGCTGCGCAAAATGGGGGGCCGCAGTGGGCGATTTTGGCTGCTCAGGAGTCATAGAGTCTCGAAAATCCGAACCCCCAACTGGAACACGGAAAACAGTTTGGCTGCTTCTTCAGTTTGCGCATTCTTATGATGCTGCGTGCCTGGCCGATCCATAGCAATTTGACGCGCTGCAAGTTCATGCGCTGCAAATTCGGTCAACGCACGGGAACCGGCTCAGCCCCGCCCGCGCTGCCGATGGCCTGCACAATCTCAGGAGGCAAGCCGAACCTTACATTTTCCGGCATCACCTCAACCTCTTCAACGTTTTCGAAGCCGTTTTGCCGCAGATAGTTGACCACGTCTTCGACCAGGATCTCCGGAGCCGAAGCACCGGCGGTGACTGCGACGTTTTCGACGCCCGCAAGCCATTTGGGATCGATGGCCTGGGAGTTATCGATGAGATACCCGATGGTGCCGAGATTGCGGGAAACCTCGACCAGACGGTTGGAGTTGGAACTATTGGTCGAGCCGACGACAAGGACGAGGTCGGCATTGTGGGCCACATTGCGCACGGCCACCTGACGGTTTTCCGTGGCGTAACAGATGTCCTGCGAGTGCGGGCCGACAATATGCGGGAACTTGATCTTCAGCGCGTGGATAATGTCGCGGGCCTCGTCGAGCGAGAGCGTGGTCTGGGTGAGGTAGGCGACGCGATCGGGGTTGGGCAGTTCCAGGGCTTCGACCTCGGCAACATTTGAAACCACGTGAGTTACTTCGGGCGCCTCGCCCAGCGTGCCCTCGATTTCGTCGTGGTCGCGATGGCCGATGAGCACCAGCGAATAGCCCTGCCGGGCAAACTTGACCGCCTCAAAATGTACCTTGGTGACGAGCGGACAGGTGGCGTCAATAACCTTGAGATTGCGGCCTTTGCTGCGCTCGCGGACGGCAGGCGAAACGCCATGGGCACTGTAGATGACCCGCTGGCCATCGGGCACATCGTCGATCTCGTGGACAAAGATCGCGCCCTTTTCCGCCAACTCGTTCACAACATAGCGGTTATGGACGATCTCGCGGCGCACGTAGATGGGCGCGCCGAAGGTCTCAAGCGCGATCTTGACGATGTCGATGGCGCGGACGACTCCGGCGCAGAAACCTCGTGGTTTGAGGAGCAACACCCGCTTTTTGCCGCGGGAAGCGTCGGCTAAGCCGTGATGGGGAATGGATTCGACGGCAGTTGTGATCACATCTCCAAGTATACCAATCGGCGGGTTGAAACGACAGGAGAGAATTGCGGGCCGGGGGCCCCAAACCGGTGGTAAGCTTGGGGACCGTACGGACCAAGAGAGGGGGATTTATGGCGAAGGCAAAGAAATGCGCGAATCCCGCCTGTAGTTGCGTTCCGAGCGACGGCTCAAAGTATTGCAGCGCCCATTGCGAAGGCATCGGAGGTGGAACCGAAGTGGTTTGCCGGTGTGGCCACGCGAGTTGCGAGGGCGACGTTTCCGCCGTACGAACGGGAAGCACAGGAACGGAAAGCGTCACCCTCCACGTCTGAGGCCCTCGGCGTATTCCCTTGTGCAATCGCACCCACGGCGCTTGCGTGATGGGTGCGTGCAAAAGGAGGGAAGCGTCGGGGCGCGCGACAAAAAAGCGGCGCAGGCTGCCCCGGCCCGCAGATTGCGCTGCAGGACGGGACAAGACGCCGAATGGTTTACGGAGTTCGCAGGCCCGCTATCCGCGAGAGTTGGGGTCAACGGTTGTGGGCGGCTGCATACTCCGCTGCCAGGAGGATATCGTTATCTGCCTGATCAATCAGCTGCTCTGCAGTTGCGGCGTACCCGCCTAAATTGTCATTATTGGCTTTCTGGGCCGCGACCAGGTAGTCGTAAGCCTGGAGGAGGGAGCGCTGCGCATCTTGCATGTTGCCATAATTCGCGGGGACCGTTATTTTTGGCGGAGGTGGTGTAGGCACAATAACCTGTCCGACCAATACGCCTCCGGCAAAGATTGCCAAGGCAGCGATGGAGCCCGATATCACTTTGCTTCTTGTCATGGGAAAACCTCCTGCGGCCACTATTACAGGGGGCGATGAAGGCCTGGCAAGGGGAAAATGCGGGAGCGACGGCGATTTTACGCGCCTCGGCCGAGGGGTTCGCACGCTCCCACGCGGGCGGCGGAGTAAGGGACTGGCCAGGCTTTAGCGGTTTGCTGCTTCGGTGGCCAGCTTGATTTCACGGCTCGCCTGGTCGAGCATCCCAGCGTTGCACCCTTGCCACGATTGTTTCCTCGCGTAGAAACGTCAAGGATGGAGCGCGGACCGGCGCCCCGTGCGCTCCACCAGAATGAAGAAGGCTCTCCGGAGCCCTCGACAGAAACACTGTTGAAGGACGGGATAGAGCCTACTCACCTATAGGCGGAAATTAACTCTGCCGATCTCGCGAAAGGGCCCGGGGCTTCGCCTTAGTGGCGGTTGGCGGCCTCGGCTGCGAGCCTGATCTCGCGTTTGGCCTGGTCGAGCAGATCTTTGGCGCGAGCGGCATGGCCGCCCATGTCCCACTCGTTGGCCTGCTGCGCGGCAGTGATGCGGTCGTAGGCCTGGTTGATCAGGTCCTGTGCCGCCCTGAGGTTGGGGTGCCGGCCACCCTGCGCGACGAGCACGCCGCCAGTGAAACTTGCCAAACAGAGAATGGAGCCCAGAACGATCTTGCTTTTTGTCATAGGGAAATCCTCCGCAGGCCACCATACAGAGTGCGGTGATGTGCTGGCAACAGAAGAATCGATGAGAATTGCGGCGGAGGCAGGCGGCGATTTTGCGGTTTATTGCACCTAACCCGTCATAGGTGAGCGTACGGAATTGAGCGTACGGAGCGAGGAGATCAACAGATGGTGAAGGACAAGAAATGCGCGAATCCTGCCTGTAGCTGCGCCGCGGACAAAGGGTCAGATTACTGCAGCGCTCATTGCGAGGGCACCGCGGATAAAACGGAGGTGGTTTGCACCTGCGGCCATCCGGGCTGCAGAGGCGACGCGACGAACGTGAAGACGGCGCCGGAAAAAGGAATCAAGGTCTTCGCAGGGCCGGAGACGTTGATTCCTTTTTGTGGATTTCGGTGCCTGAGCGGTCTGGTGATTCGCCCCGGTTTTCCTCAATCACGGCTTCAAATTGAACTAACCGCGCGTCGCCAATCGAATCAGACAGGCGACTAGAATCAAGTCTAGCCATGTCTGAATTTACCCACCTGCATCTGCACACCGAATATTCGCTGCTGGACGGCGCTTGCGACGTTTACAAGCTCGTCGACCGTGTGGCGGCGCTGGGGCAGAAGTCCGTCGCCATGACGGACCACGGAAATATCTACGGAGCAGTGCACTTTTTTGATGCGGCCAAGGAAAAGGGCATCAAGCCGATCCTCGGCTGCGAGCTTTACGTGTGCAAGGGCGAAGATCATCGCGTGGAGACGGCGAGGAACGGAAGCGACTCCGGCGGCGTGAGCCTGCCGTCAAAAGGCAACTCGCGGGAAAGCGAATATAACCACCTGCTGGTGCTGGCTGAGAACGAGGAGGGGTACCAGAATCTGATCCGGCTCACGTCGGAGGCGAGCCTGCATGGGTTCTACAGGAAGCCGCGGGTGAGCAAGAAGTATCTGGCGGAACATGCGAAGGGGCTGATCTGCCTTTCGGGCTGCCTGAGCGGCGAATTATGCGAGGCGCTGTGCGACGAAAAGATGGACGCCGCGGACAGATACCTGAAGGCCAAAGCGGTCGCGCAACAATACGAAGACATCTTCGGCAAAGGGAATTTCTTCCTTGAGATTCAGGACCAGGGACTGGAGCAAGAGAGAAAGATTCGCGCGGATTTTGACCGGCTTGAGAACGAGCTTGGAATACCGCTGGTGGCGACCAACGACTCGCATTACCTGTGCGGCGAAGACAGCCACGCGCACGAAGTGATGCTGTGCGTGCAGACTGGCTCCAAAATTCACGACGCCAACCGATTCAAGTTCGACAGCGACCAGTTTTTTGTGAAGAGCGCGGACGAAATGGCGCTGGTTTTCAAGGATTCTCCGGCAGCGGTTGCGCGGACGATGGAGATTGCCGAGCGCTGCAACTTCAAGCTGCACAAGATAGACAATCCCTTTCCGGATTTCGCGGTGCCGCAGGGGCACTCAGCGAACAGCTACTTCGAAGAGGTATGCCGGAGGGGACTGTGTAAGCGAATGGAGACGGCGGTTCGGCAACTGGAGCTGCGCGGAGTGCGGCGCGCGACTCCGGATGAGTACGAGTCGCGGCTGAACTTCGAGATCGACATCATCAAGCGGATGAATTACGCGGGCTATTTTCTGATCGTGTGGGACTTCATCAAGTACGCGCGCGATCATGGAATTCCGGTGGGCCCGGGGCGCGGATCGGCGACCGGTTCGCTGGTGGCGTACGCGATGGAGATCACAAACATCGATCCGCTGCAGAATGTGCTGCTCTTCGAGCGGTTCCTGAATCCGGAGCGCGTAACCATGCCGGATATTGACGTGGATTTCTGCATGAACCGGCGCGGCGAGGTCATCGACTATGTGACGCGCAAGTACGGGCGCGAGCAGGTGGCGCAGATCATCACGTTCAATACGATGGCGGCAAAGGCGGCGATCAAGGATTGCGGGCGCGCTCTCGATATGCCCTATGGCGACGTGGACCGGATCGCCAAGCTGGTGCCGGCAACGATCGGCGTGACGCTGGACCAGGCGCTCAAGGATTCGCCGGACCTGCGCAAGGCCTACGACAGCGACAAGCAGGTGCGCGAGCTGATCGACACGGCGAAAAAGCTGGAGGGCCTGGTGCGCGGTGCGGGCGTGCATGCGTCTGCGGTGGTGATTGCGCCGCGGCCGCTCACGGAGCTGGTGCCGCTGAACCGGACCAAGAACGACGAAGTGGTGACGGCTTACGACATGAAGGCCGTGGAAAAGATGGGCCTGCTGAAGATGGACTTCCTGGGCCTGACCACGCTGACGGTGATCACCGATTGCCTGAAGCTGATCGAGCAAACGCGCGGAGAAAAGCTGGACATCGACCTGCTTCCGATGGACGACCCGGAGACGTTCAAGCGGGTGTTTCACACGGCGCTGACTTCGGGAGTGTTTCAGTTTGAGTCGGGCGGGATGCGCGACGTGCTGCGGCGCTACAAGCCGGACACGGTGGAGGACTTGACGGCGCTGAACGCGCTCTACCGGCCGGGGCCGATGGATATGATCGATGACTTCGTTGAGCGCAAATGGGGACGCCGCAAGGTTGAGTTTCTGCTCCCGGAGCTTGAGACGATTCTGAAGGATTCGCTGGGCGTGATTGTCTACCAGGAACAGGTGATGCGGATCGCCAATGTGCTGGCGAGCTACTCGCTGGGCGAAGCCGACTTGCTGCGGCGCGCGATGGGCAAAAAAGATCCGAAAGCGATGGCCGAGCAGCGGGATCGCTTTATGACGGGCGCGGCCAGGCTGGGGCATCCAAAAGCGGCGGTCAGCGAAATCTTCGACCAGATGGAGAAGTTCTCAGGGTACGGCTTCAACAAGTCGCACTCGGCGGCGTACGCGCTGGTGGCCTACCAGACGGCGTATTTGAAGACGCACTACCCGGTGGAGTTCATGGCGGCGCTGTTGACGTCGGAAACGTCGAAGCCCGACAGCGTGGTGAAGTACATCAGTGAGTGCCGCGAGATGGGCATACGCGTGGAGCCGCCGGATGTGCAGGTGAGCGGCGCGCAGTTCACGCCGCACGGCGAGGCGATTCGCTTCGGGCTGGCCGCGGTGAAGAACGTGGGCGGAAATGCCATTGAATCGATTTTGAAGGCGCGCGCCGAGGTTGGCGGGCGATTCAAGAGCTTCTGGGAGTTCTGCGAGAAGGTCGACCTGCGGCTGATGAACAAGCGGGTGATCGAGTCGCTGGTCAAGGCGGGCGCGCTGGATTCGCTAGGCACGCGCGGGCAGTTGATGGCGGCCGTGGACAAGGCCATGGAGCGGGCGCAGAAGGCGCAGCGCGACGCGGAGCAGGGACAGAGCGGATTGTTCGGGCTGTTTGATGAAACGCCGGCGCGCGGGCGCGAGGCCGATGCGCTGCCGGCCGCGGCCGATTGGGAAGAGAGCGAGCGGCTGGCGAATGAGAAGGAAGTGCTGGGATTCTTCGTGTCGGGACATCCGCTGGATAAGTACGCGGAGAAGCTGCTCAATCTGACGGGCGTAATCACCGTGGCTGAAGCGCTGGAGCGCAAGCCTCCTGAGCGGCGCTGGGGCGGGCAGGCCGACCCAGCGGACGAGATTCAGGTGGCGGGGATCATTCATGGGTTGCGCGTGCAGAAGAGCCGGCGCGATCAGCGGCTCTACGCGCAGGCGGCGCTCGAAGACGCCACCGGAAAAATGGAACTCATCTGCTTTGCGCGCGACTACGAGCGGCTCGCCGCACAGTTGAAGATTGAGGCGCCGGTGCTGGTGCGCGGGCAGTTGATGGGCGAAGAAGACGCCGCGCCCAAAATAGCGGTGAGCCAGGTGCAGGCACTCGAAGAGGTGCAGGTGAAGCTGCCGGGCGGCGTGCGAATCCGGATTAATCTCGATCGCGCGACAGAAGATGTGCTGGCGCAGTTGAAGAGCGCCGCTGAAGCCGCGCCGGGGCCCGGGAAAGTGATGCTGCAACTGGAGAAGACGGGCGAGTACACGGTGATCCTTGAACCGGAAGGCTTGAGCGTGGCGGCCGACCGTGGCTGGGTGGAGCGGGTGGAAGAGCTGGCCGGTAAGGGGTCCGTGCAGGCGGTCGGATAGAGCGGCGGCCATTGGACAAGGCGGCGCTGCGCGATGAGACGCTCACGCGGTAGCCGGCAACACCCGAAGAACTCATCGTCAGTTGACGTTGGCCGCGCTCCCTCTGGTTTTGCCGTAGAATGATCGACATGCAAATCAGAAAGGCCGTCATTACTGCGGCGGGTAGAGACCAGCGCAACCTGCCCATGCAAACTCTGTTTGACCAGCAGGGCGTGGAGCGATCCGTGCTCAGCCTGGTGGTGCGTGAAGCGGTGCGCGCCGGCATCACCGATGTGTGCATCGTGGTGTGGCCAGGAGACGAGGAACCCTACGCACGGCTGCTCGCCGACGATGGCGCGCGGCTCACGTTCGTCGCGCAGACCGAGGCTCGGGGTTACGCGCATGCGGTATTCAGCTCCAGGGGTTTCGTGAAGGACGAGCCGTTTCTGCACTTCGTTGGCGACCATATCTATGTTGGGCAGGAAACGAGCGGCAGCGCAAAGCGGCTTGTGGAAGCAGCGGCGGCCGAGGGCTGCGCAATTTCAGCGGTGCAGGTGACGCGCGAGAGCCTCCTTCCCTTTTATGGAACTGTCGGCGGGCAGCCTGTGCCGGGCAAGCCTGGGTTGTATCGTGTGGAAACAGTGCGCGAGAAGCCGACGCCAACCGAAGCGGAACAACACTTGATCGTGCCCGGACTCCGCAGCGGACAATATCTTTGCTTCTACGGAATGCACGTGCTCACGCCCGCGATTTTCGAGATCCTCTCCGGCATGATGGGTGCGGGACGCGTGAGCCTTTCCGCGGCGCTGGCTGTGCTGGCCGAGCGCGAGCAGTACCTGGCAATGATCCAGGCGGGACAGCGCTTCGATGTGGGGGTGAAATATGGATTGTTCACAGCGCAGCTCGCACTGGCGCTCAGCGGGCGGGATCGTGAGAATGTTCTGACTCAACTTGTGAACGTGATGGCCGCGCGCGAAATGCTCTCCGCGAAGGGAGTCGGCGCGTGAGCGGATTGTGGACGACGATCACCGCGACAGATGCCGAGATTCGCAATCGCTCCCTCGATGATTTTTGCCGGACCGCCTCGACGGAGCAGCTGCTGGTCGAAGTAAACGAGTTGGAGCAGCTCAGGCACTCGAACGAAAACCTCTACGAGCGCGTGCGCGCGCTTTTCTTCCTCTACGCCATCCATCGCTTTCATCTGCCGGCGCGAAACGACGCGATTGCGCAGGGCAAGGCGCTCATCCCCTTCGATGGATACGAAAAGTTTCTAAGCAGAAGATTTGAGGAGGCGATCGGCATTTTTCTCGCCGCGCAAAGGCGCGAAGGGCTGAGCGATGGGCTTTCCAGCGCGCTGGCCGCGGCGTATCGCGGGCTGGCGTTTCAAACACTGGCCGACCAGGTGCGGCGCAGCGTGCGGTCGGTGCGAGGCAATCAATGGATGTTTCGCGCCGGACACCCGGCCGATTATGCGCTGCGCTTGCGCCCGGAGCTGCTCAAACGCAGCAACGGCGATCCGTTTCCGATTCTGCACGAGGCTACGCCCGTGCGCATGGACCTGAGCCACAGCGGGTGGAGCGACATCTTTTTTCTGGGCATGGATCTGCCGGAGATGGCGCGCGTGCTGAATGTGTCCATCGATCTGGCAATTCACGGAGCAAATCCGGCGACGCCGAAGCCTCCCGTTGAAACCTACCTGCGCGTGATCGATCGTCCGGTGATTCGGCTGGTGAGTGTCGACCTGGATGCGACGTCGGAGATCGGCGACCTGCAGGAGCTGTTCGATTTCGGGCGCGACTATCTGGGACTGCTGAAGGCGGCGGTGATCGCGTCAGGCATTGTGCCGCCGGGAATGGAAGGCTCGGGACAGCCGCTGGCGTCGGTTCTGGCGCAGTTGACCGGACGCGAAGGGCTGGGCATCGAGATCGTCAGCCTCGTGAACAACATTCCCAAAGGATCGCGGCTGGCGGTGTCGACAACGCTTCTCGCGTCGCTAATCGCGGTGTGCATGCGCGCGACGGGACAGGCGAAGTCGCTCACGGGGCCGCTCGAGGAAGAGGATCGGCGCGTGGTGGCGGCGCGCGCCATTCTCGGCGAGTGGCTGGGCGGATCGGGCGGAGGATGGCAGGATTCGGGAGGCGTTTGGCCGGGAATCAAGCTGATTGAAGGAGTGCAAGCGGCCGAGGGCGATCCGGAGTTCGGAGTGAGCCGCGGCAGGCTTTTGCCGAATCATCGCATTCTAAACGAGGCCGAGGTGAGCGCAGAGACGCGGCGGCGGCTGCAGGAGAGCCTGGTGCTGGTGCACGGCGGCATGGCACAGGATGTGGGGCCAATTCTCGAGATGGTGGCGGAAAGATATTTGCTGCGCTCGGGCGCGGAGTGGAAGGCGCGGCAGACGGCGTGCCACATTCTCGACGAGATCATCGCGGACCTGCGCGCGGGCGATGTGCGCGCAATCGGCGGCGCCACGCAGCGCAATTTCGATGGACCGATCCAGACCATCATTCCCTGGGCGAACAATTTGTATACGGAGACGCTGATCCGCGAGGTGCGCGCGGAGTTTGGCGATGCGTTCTGGGGATTCTGGATGCTGGGCGGAATGTCGGGCGGCGGGATGGGGTTCATCTTCGATCCCACGCGAAAGCCGGAGGCGCAGCAGCGCCTGGGCGAATTGATGCGCCAAGCAAGCGGAAAGCTTGCCGGCGGCGTGGCCTTTGCCATGAAGCCGGTGGTCTACGACTTCTCGATCAATGAGCGCGGAACGTTCGCGGAGCTGAAGACGGGCAGTGAGGCGACGCTGCCGGACGGTTACTACAACATGATGTTGCCGGCGTTGTTGCGCAAGGATCAGCGTCTGTTGTCGGCGCGCGAACGAGGCGACCTGGAGCGCTTCAGCGCGCTCTCGCATGATATGCCGGGCGCCCGCGACCGCGCACGAGGGCTCCTCGACCGGCTTCTGCCACACGGCAACGGCGGCGTGGAGCAAGCGGAGACTTTGGAGTCGCTTCTTGCAACAAATGGATTCGATCCGCTCCAGCATGAGCGCATCCAGGCGGAGTTGCGCGCTGGTCATATTGGGGTTGCGCAGAACCGGCTGCCGGCATCGGTGCAGATTGAGGATGTGGCGCAGGACAAGCTCTTTGACGCAAGGCGCGAGGTGGACGCGAAGGTTCGCAAGCTGGGCGAAGAGGCGCTCGCGGCTGGTGAAGTTGCGGTGGTGACGCTAAGCGGCGGCGCAGGCAGCCGGTGGACGCACGGCGCCGGCGTGGTGAAGGCGCTGAGCCCCTTCTGCCGGCTTGCGGGAACGCATCGCACGTTTCTTGAGATTCACCTGGCCAAGAGCCGTCGCACGGGCAAGCGCTACGGATGCGAAGTGCCGCACGCGATCACGACCAGTTACCTGACGCATGGGCCGATCGAGGAATTCCTGCGGCGCGAAAACGCATACGGATACACCAGTCCGCTGTATTTATCGGCTGGCCAGAGCGTGGGGCTGCGGTTGATTCCGACGGTGCGCGACCTGCGCTTTGCCTGGGAGGATACGCCGCAGCAGTTGCTGGACGCACAGGCACAGAAGGTGCGCGAGAGCGTGCGCGCGGCACTGGTGGCATGGGCTATGCAAGCGGGCGAGGCGACGAGTTATACCGACAATCTTCCGCTGCAATGCCTGCATCCGGTGGGGCACTGGTACGAGGTACCGAATCTGTTTTTGAGCGGCGTACTCGAAAAAATGCTGGAGGCCAGGCCGCAGTTGCGTTTTTTGATGATTCACAACGTAGACACGGTGGGCGCTGACCTCGATCCCGGAATCCTTGGCCGGCACATCGCGAGCAAGGCAATCATGACGGCGGAGGTGGTGACGCGGCGCATCGAGGACCGCGGCGGAGGCCTGGCGACGGTGGATGGGCGCGTGCGATTGGTTGAGGGCATGGCGCTGCCGTCGGAGGAGATCGAGTTCGCGCTTTCCTACTACAACTCGAATACGTTCTGGATCGATATTGACGGGCTGTTGAAGGTTTTCGGCCTGAAGCGGAGCGATTTGCGCGATCGGGAGAAGGTGGCCTCGGCGATCCGCGCCATGGCCGCGCGCATGCCGACCTATATCACGCTGAAGGACGTGAAAAAACGCTGGGGCAAGGGGCAGGAAGACATTTATCCCGTGGCGCAGTTCGAAAAGCTTTGGGGAGACATGACGGCTCTTCAGCAGATGGCGTGCGAGTACGTGATTGTGCCGCGGGTGCGCGGTCAGCAGCTCAAGGAGCCGGCGCAATTGGACGGGTGGCTGCGCGACGGGTCAGCGGAAGCTGTGACGCAATTGTGCGAGTTTGGCAGCTAGGGATTCAGGGGCCTGAAGGCCCCTGCTCCCTCCGCTTCAGTGCGCTCGGGAGTCGGTCGCCACGCGCATCACCGCATCGTAGGCGAGCTTGGGCTGGTAATTGCGGTCGAAGAGGCAGCGGATAATTCGTGCGGCCCTGCACGGGCCAGTCGTTCAGCCACGAATCCCCATCGGTGACGCCCCAGAACGTGACGCGCTCTACCTCGCCGGAATGTTTCATAAAGACGCCAAACAAATCGGAGTAGCGCTTGGCCAACTCCTGCTGGACTGAATCTGGCAGCCCGTTGGCGTAGGGATTCAGCGCCGCATTCTGCTGAACCTTCAGATTGATGTCAGCAGTACGCTGCTGGCCGGCGTTGGGCAACACCGTGATGTCGAATTCAGTAATCGAGACCTTAATCCCGGCTGCCTCGAATGCCGAGATGGTTTCGTCCTCCTGTTGCGCAGTGGGCCAATCCAAATGGTCATGGCCCTGGATTCCGACGCCCGTAATATAGACGTCATCCGAGCGCAACTTTTTGACGAGCGCAATCGCCCCATCGCGCTTGGGCTCGTTCTCGAGGCTGTAGTCGTTGTAGATCAGCTCCGCCCGCGGGTCGGCATGATGCGCGTATTGGAATGCCTTCTCAATGAAGTCCGGTCCGATGATCTTGTACCAAAGCGACTGGCGCATCGTGCCGTCATCGCTGAGCGCTTCGTTGACGACGTCCCAGCTATTGATTTTTCCCTTGTACCGGCCGACAACCGTGTCGATGTGGTCTTTCATGCGCGCCAGAAGCGCGTCGCGCGTGAGGAGATTGCCCTTGTCGTCATGAAAAACCCAGGCCGGAACCTGGTTATGCCAGACCAGATTGTGCCCCACGATAAACATGTGGTGCTTTAGGCCAAAGGCGACGTACTGGTCGGCGAGATCGAAGGTATATTGGCCCGGCTGAGGATGAATCCTCTCCCACTTAAGAACATTTTCCGGCGAGATGGAGTTGAACTGCGATTCGATGAGAGCGTCGCCGCGCTGATCCTGCCCGGAGATCTGCGCCTCGTTCATGGCCGCGCCGATAACGAAGTCGCCCTTGAAGGCCTGCTTCAACGACGTGGGGGCATGCGCCGCGGTGGCAGCGCATGCAACGATCAGGAATGACAATGCGACAGAACGCACACCAGTGCGCGACTTTCCTTGCATGATTTCTCCTTGCCGGAATCCTTGCCGGGCCAATCATAAACCTTCTTAGGAATTATTGGCGGCAAAGCCCTTACGCCTTTCCGTCAGTTCAAGCGCGATCTTCTGATTCACTTCGCGCGAGATGGGATAGAAAAGGAGGCAGACGGCCGCAGCAAAAAAGGCCAGGCCTGCGTACACGCTGCCGGTCAGCAGAATGCCGTGCTGCGCCTGCGCGGTCTGCACCGGAGCTTCGGAGACGAATCCATACAACGCAAAGAGCCAACCGGCAATGGCGCCGCCCAGGGCAAGTCCTGCCCAGAGCGCGAAGACAACCGCAGCCGTGACTGTGCCGCTGGCGCGACGGCCTGTTTTCCACTCGCCGTAGTCGGCGACGTCGCCCATCATGGCCCACAGAAGGGGCCCCGACAACCCAAAGGAGAACTGGCGCAGCACCTCCGTTGCGATAATGACCACCGTGGAGTGCGGCGAAATGAATAGCAGTGCCGCACTGAAGGCGCCCGCCAGGGTCATGCTGGCGATAAAGAGCCGGCGCTTGCCCATGCGGACCGAAACGGCAGTGGAGCAGGCAACGCCCAGGAGCAGCGCCGCCAGGCCGAAGCCGTTGAACCAGGCGAAGAGGTCAACGTTGCCGGAAACGAAGCGGAAATAGGGCAGCATGACATTGCCGCGAATCACGATGGCTGCGAAATAGAAGAGCGTGGCCAGGAAAAGCACAACCCAGGGCCGATTCTTGAAGAGATCGGAAAGATCCTGGCCAAGATCGGATTTCTGCTGCGGGTCCGGCTGGATGCGTTCCTTGGTCGCGAGAAATGCAATGACAAAGAAGATGATGCTGAGAACCGAAAGCAGGCCCATCGTGAGTTGATAGCCGAGCGCATCATTGCCGTGGCCGAAGAAACGGACCATGGGGATGGCGAGGCTGGCAACGATGAAGCCCGCGGAGTTGGCGGCGATCTGGCGGTAGGACGAAATGCTGGTGCGCTCGTCGGGGTCTGAGGTCATGACGGCCGTCAGCGAGGCGTAAGGCACGTTGTTCACGGTGTAGACGACCCTGAGCAGAATATAGGTAGTCCAGGCATAAATGATCTTGGCCGTGGGGCTGATGTTGGGCGTGGTGAAGGTGAGCACGCAGATAACGCCAAAGGGCAACGCCGTCCACAGCAGCCAGGGGCGGAACTTGCCCCACCGCGTATTGGTGCGGTCGGCAATCACGCCCATCACGGGGTTGAGGCAGGCCACTCCGAGGCCTACGACGAGGAAGAGCGTTCCCGCCTGCACTGCCGAGAGACCAAAGGTGTGAGTGTAGAAGTCCAATTGCAGGGCCAACATCGCCTGGAAAACGAAGTTAGCTGCCATGTCGCCAAGCGCGTAGCCGGATTTCTCCGCGAAGGAAAGCTTCTCGATCATTATTGCCTCGTGTTTAGCCGGCCATCCCTGCCGCGCTGGCTCCGTATCGCCCGAGTTCCCGGTTTGCCGGCTGCCTCTTTGCGTTTCTGCTCGGCGCCGGCTATGCGGTTTGCGCAGAAAGCCTACCCGAACGAAACTGTTTCTGTCCAGAATGAAGCGTCCGAACGGACGGGTCTTGGGCCGCTGATCAGTGTAGCCGCTCGATGCACGTCCGGCAACAAGAAAAGCGATTTTCTTAAGAACTAAGTAACGGGTGGACCTCCGGGAGTCGCGGGTTGGATGGGGCAAAATCACGCTCAAATTGACCTGATATTGCACAGATCATGGTGCATCGCCGGCTTCCACTCCGGCCCGGTGGACTGGATGCAGAATCCCCTGCCCTGAGAGACATAGAGTGCCGCGGCGGCGGCCTTCCCTTTCCTTGCTGGTTGCCCTAAAAGACCAGGACCTCTTGATGAGGAGCGGGAAATTACAAAGAAATGACTTTTCAGCCTTGCGGTTGCCTGCTACGCTCTCCCTACACGCGGAGAGATCACCGCAACAGGTGATCCATTTTGCCGGGTTCCCTGCCCTCGGTTGTTCGTCTTTGCAAGTCCCATTCGATGAAGAACTCCCGCGCTTTTTTGTGCGACGTGGCATCGGATTTGACGGCGCGGCCCATCATACGCATTGTTTCTGCACGAAGAAATGGAAATCGGGGAAACAGGTCGGCACGTGGGCCAACTTCCGCTTTACAACGTTGCAACGGGACCTTCGCTGCTTTTCCGCTTCGAGTGCAGATCAATCCCTCAAGCGAGTTCATGGGCGGGCTCGATGGCCAGGGATGGGAAGGGGTATCGCGATGAAACTGCCGCATCGTCTCCCAATTGTGTTTGCCCTAGCGTTTGCTGGATTCGGAGCCAGTTGCCTGGCGCGCGCCGCCGGACCTGCATCTTCAGGGCCGACCTCGGCCGGCGATGAATCGGCGGTGACCCAGCCCGCGGCGACCATTGCGATTCCCGGCCCGCTGCGGTCCTTCCTGCGCATGGCCGGCATCAGCCAGGAGAGCACGCCGGCTGAAGTGCTTCCCCTGCTGGCTCGGAATGCATTCCTTTACGGCCACCAACTCGGGAGAAAGACGGAATACCTCGTTCTGGAAGACCGGTATGTGCAGCAGGCGCGCGAGCTGCAGCCCCTCGCCGCCACGAATGGCTCGATCCACGTCGCGGGTTGCAGCGACGTGCAGCCGCTGATTCAGATTCTGGGCTACCAGTTCGAGACCGGATGCGGCCACGACGGCGCGACCTTGATCACCGCCAATGCGGAGCGCGCGTTTCTCACCATGGACTCGGGGTTCCCTTTGACCAGGCTGGAGCAGTCCCTGCAGACGGGCACTCCTTTTTCTTACGCATATCCGGCGACGCGCGTTCCGATTCTGTTTCACGAAGACGACTGGTTGGCGCTGATTCCGGCAAAGCAGCGAGGCGGCGCGACGCTGCTCGACCTTTTGATGAATGACGAGAATGCGGATCGCCTTTACACGGCCCTGTCGAGACTCGATCCGGAGACCCGGCACGCCCTGTTTCAATCGCCGGGACTCAAGCGGCTGCTGTTTTATGCACCTGTGCTCGACTTTTACGGAAGCCGGCTCTGCATTCGTTCCGGGTCTGTGGTTTTGCCCGGAGGAGAGGCGGCAGCGCACGCGTGGCAGGATCTGGTGGGTGTGAGCTCGCATTCACCGGGCGAATTCGTCATCCGGCTGCTGGCCAAGGATCAGGGCTGGCTCGCGGCATATTTCGATGCGCTGGCGCGCGTGAGCCCCGAGCAACAGGCGCGACTTACGCAGGGAACGCTGCTGAAGAGCCTTTACACTGCGTACCGCGCCGGGGCCCCCGACGTGGATGCGGCAAGCAGCGTTTTCACCAGGAACTCCACACTTTTGCTGCTCTTCACCCGCCTGCAATGGGATGCGGCGGGCGAGCCGTTGATTCCGGGCAGTCTCGGAGTTTGGCAGGAAGAGTTCGCGCGGGGGCAAAAGCTTCACCGGCATGATTTGACCCGGCGCTTCCAAGCCGCGAACGGCCCCGAGGGTTTTCTTGAGGCCCTGGTCGCCCATTCCAACATTGCAACCACCGACGGGCCAACGCAGGTCTATCTGGTCCTGAGCGCAATCGACGGCGCGCGACCGGCGGATCGACGTTTGTCGAATGATACGGCGCGGCTGCTGGCCGCCAAATATCTCGATCTTTCCGACTGGTATCCGATCTTCGTCGAATTTCCGGCGCTCGGGGATGCGTCGATCCGTGACTTCATCGCCACGGCGGATCGCATCGGCGGCATTTCAAACCAATCGCTGCGGTCGAACACCCTCGGGGCCTTTCAGGCCGAGGTGGGGATCTGGCAAATCCTGGCCCGGCAACGGCAGATCGCCGAGGGCGATCTGAATTCCTCGTGGCAAGCCGCGGTTCAGCCCTATGGAGGAGTCTCCTCGCCGACGCAGCTTTTTGACGCGGCGCGCAAATCGCTGCGGACGATTGTGGATGCCGCGGGCGCCAAGGGGGGCATCACGGAGGATCAGATCGTCGATCTACTTGCGGGACCCGCGCAAAGCGGCCCCGAGGCAGTGCAGATTCACGATGAGCTGGCGCGGAGGATGCGCGCCGTGCTCGACGATCAGAGGCTCGCCTCCCTGGATACGCTTTTCGGGCTCTACGACGGCCTGGGAGAGATGGCCAAGGGAGGCAATATTGGCGACAGCCTGCTGCCGCTTGCCGGCACCTTGCGGGAGTTCGAGCTGCCCCGGCCTATCTTCACCGAGGGCGAGCGGGTGTCTTGGTCACCTTCGGTCTACATCAGCCGCCACGCGGAACTGCAGGTGCGCACCGACCTGACCAAGGTGCTCAAGGCGCCGGGAACGCCGGCGCAGCTTGAAGCCGCGCGCGGAAAGCTAGCGCCCTTCCTCAGAGACACGCTGGTAGGTCTGAATTACGCCTATTATGAGCCGCCCGGAGCGCAGGTCCTGCACAGCAATCCGCTGTTTGTGCGCTCGCACGATTTCTCCGCGAGTTCGGTTCAGGGCATCGATCAGATCTGGGGTGCTCCGTCGCTGATTGGAATTGGCGCGACGGCCGGCGGAGGCGCCTACCTGATCGGGTCGCTCGCCGGCTTGCCCTACGTGCTGGCGATGACCGAGGAGGACTTTATCGCCCCGAAGAAACTCCAGGCGCTGATCTGGCGCGAAACTGTACCCCAGCTGCTGGTGAATGCGACGCTGCCGCGTTGGTGGGGCGTGAGCCGGGACGAACTGCATGCCGTGAATCTCTACCAGCGCGCCGGAGAAGAACTGCTGCGCGATTCAGTGGACCATCCGGAGCTGCGCGAGAAGGTGATCGGCATCTTCAGCGACCGCATGGGCTGGGGCCGGACGGACGAGTTGGCGGCTGCGCTCGAACACGAGGATAGCGCGGAAAGCCTGATCGCCAAGATGCTTCCCACCGACACGTTCTATTTGGAAACCGAGTTCCGCAAAAAGTATCCGGACCAGATCGCGGCGTGGGGCCCGGCCAACAGCGAGCTCGACGCGCTCGCGCGCAAGAATCCCGCGGATACTTCGGCCGAGAAGATCGCCAGAGACTTTGGCGTCCCGCACCCCACGCTGGCGGAATCGAATGCCTGCGATTTGCTGGCGGCGGGACCATTTCCCGTCTCCGGAGGCGTGGCTAGCCGGCTGTTCGGCGAGTCGTGGGAGTCGAGCAACTTGTACTGGGCGCGCCTGGCGGACGAGAAGGGCTATGATCCGGCGGCGCTCAATGTGCTGATTCCGGCGCTGACCCGGCAGATGGTGGCGAATATCTCGGCCACCAGCATCGACGATTGGCCCGCATTGCAGCGCGCCATGGATCAAACCGGAGAGGAGTTCCTCGAGGGCAAGATCGCGACCCACGCCGGGGACCTTGCAAGCGGCAGCCGCGAGAAAGCGGACGGAGGTATATAGAGCGATGTTAAAGAGAAACAGGACCATCGCAAACATCGGAGTGGGAATCAGCGCGCTGCTTCTCGTTGCCGGCGAACCGCGCTCTGCGGCTCAGGATAAGGGAACGCACCTGCGCGTCACCGTAAACCTGGTGCAGTTGAATGTTGCCGTCACCGACAGCAAGGGGAATTACATCCACGGCCTCGGTCCGGAGAATTTCGAGATTACCGAAGACAAGATTCCGCAGCGGATCGCGACATTTGAGGAAGGAAACGGGCCCGCTGTCCGGCCCCGCCAGAGCCACGAATCGACGAGCCCGGACGAAGCCTCTGGCGCGGGGCAGGCGACGCCAGGCGCGGCTCCCGCGGCGGCTCCGGACGCGACTCCGAGCGGAACCGCCGGCGAGGCTGCTGTCGAGGCGCCTGATCGCATCTCCGCGGCCGCGATGGCTTCAACCATGACCGGAGCGAATATCTTCATTCTGTTCGACACCAGCAACTACATGTACCGCGGATTCGTGTATGCGCAGGATGCGATCTCCGATTTTGCGCGCTCCATGGACAGCGCGAGCCAGATCGCTTTCTATTCCTACAGCCGCGACCTTTCGCGGGCCACGATGCTCACCGCGGACCGCTTCCGCGTGGTGAACGGAGTGCGCAGCACGGTGGCCGGTGACAACGCCGCGCTCTATAACAGCTTGCTGATGACGGTGAAGGATGCGGCCACGCTGACCGGACGGAAGGCGATCGTGGTCTTCTCGAATGGGCCAGACAACGCCAGCACGGTTCCTCCCGAGGACGTTGCGGAGCTGGCGCAGGACACGGGCACGATCATCTACATCGTAAGCACGCGGCTGGCGCAGGAGGATCCGATTTCGACGGCTGCCTTTGAACGCATGAGCAAGGCGACCGGCGGCAAGGCCTACTTTGCGGGTACCTGGCGCAAGGAGAAAGAGGCTTTTATCTCCATCCAGGACGACCTGAGCCACCTGTATTCGGTCAGCTACTATCCGCAGGCCAATCCCAACCGCGGCTGGCGATCGATCAGCGTCAAGCTGGTCGGGCCGGGCATGGAGAAGTACCACATCAGGACGCGCGACGGATACCGTCTGCTGCCACCAACCCAGATCAACACCGGCAACGACCTTGCTGCCGGACCGAGCGTCGATCAGCAGTGAGGAATCGCGAAGAGTACTGCGATTTGGGTGCGGAGGCCGTGCAGGGGTGCGCTGGGCGCACGGCCTAGGTTCTTAGCGCCTTGATTACCTTGGCTGTGGTAACGACCTGGCCGGTGTGGCGCAGCGTGTGATCGGCCACGTGAATCATCGCTCCTCCGATGGACGTGGGCAGATGCTTGCGGCCGACGAAGCGCGGGGTATTGAGGTCGGCCGTGGCCAGCACGCGAATGCGGTCGGCGGCGTCGCTAAAGGAAACTTCTACTCCCGCGAGCAGTTCGGCTAACGACTCCTGTTTCCCTTCCCCATCCTGCCCCTGCGCCATTTGTTCGGTCCTGAGTGCGGCCAGTTGCTCCTGGGAGAGCTGGCCGCCTTCAGCGTAGGTGAGAATGCGGTCGGTCGAGCGGGCGATGTGGCGCAGATGGAATGCAATCGATGTGAGGCCGAACGGCTGGGAGTGGACTTCGGCGTCGGTCATGCCGGCGGTCCACTTCGTCAGGTCGTCAAGCGAAAGCTCGAGCGCATGCAAAACGGCGCGGCCCGCGGCAGGAACGTCGGCGTGCGTGCCACGGAGCCAGGGCTCGGTGTAGGGGGCTTGTGCAGGGACTGTGCTCATAGCCGTAGTTTAAGGCCCGGAATCAGCCATTCCGCCCACCTCTGTCATCCCGAGGAGCGGAGCGACGAAGGATCTGCGGTTGCTTCGGAAGCGCTTCACTGCGGCCCAAAATTCGAATTACTTCCTAGTTGGTGACAAGCCACTCGCGATCCAACTCTAACCTCGCACTATGCTGATTTACCCGAGTTCCTTGAGCGAAGGCTTACGAGTGCTGATGCTCCAATGCTCAATGCCACAGAAATCAAAACTCCATTCTCAGCAAGGAAGTTCCGAAATCGAAGATCCTCGCCCCACGGGGCGATGTCCATACGACGACCATTGTGGAACGCAGCGTGCGAATCGGCCCATCCGGCCAATCCTGATCCGAGCACAAAGGCTAGACCTGCGATTGCGGCGGCCCGGATTACACGGATGGCGGTCGTGTGGGACCTATAGATCAACGCGGCGGTTGCGGCTCCAATCAATCCGCCGATCAGATATTCAATCACCGTAAAAACAACAGCGAGGCCTGAAGTCATGAACATAGTTCAACGTCCAATCTAGAACCACTTATCATGCAACTGGTGCAGAAATCCAGCCGCAGATCCTTCGGCTGCGCCTCAGGATGACAAAGCGCTCCAATTCACCTAAGTCGGACTTGGAAGCCTCTGGCGTTTTTATCCCGCGCTCTTCACCCGCACCACGGTGATCTTCTCGAAGCCCTCTTCGAAGACCGGTGGCTTGAGCTTTTCGGCCATCTTGCGCATCACATCTTCGCTCACTGAGCGGTCACGCTGGCGGTTACGGTCGAGGCACACCTCGAGCGGCACATCGAAGAAGACAGCCTGCACCTCATAGCCGAAGCTCTTGGCCATCTTGATCCATTGGCGGCGCTCGTGGATGGAGAGGTTGGTGGCGTCGACGTAGTTCATTGGCATGCGGGCGATGAGCCGCGCGCGCAGGAGCGAGCGGAGGGTAGAAAAAACCAGGCCCTGGTAGCGCTGTTCCTCGACATCGTCGAAGAGAATGTTGCGCAGAAGATCGCTGGAGAGCGGGGTGATGCCGCGGCGGCCGAACCAGGTGGTCTTGCCGGAGCCCGGCAGGCCGATGGCCAGCACCACGAAGCCTTTCGGCGCCTGAGGCGAGCGATCCTCGGGTCCGGGAGCAAGCTTTGGCTTTGCCGGCATCTCTGGCTGGGTTTCGACTTCGAGCCGTCCCGAACCCGGAGGCTCATTCCACTCTGGCTTCGCAGGGCGTTCCTGCTTCGGCGGGAACTGCTGTCGGGGCTGCGATTGCGGATGCGCCGGAGCCGCTTGGCGGGCCTCGTGCGACCGTTGCTGCCCGTGCTGCGCACGGGGCGGCGTGTCGTCAGGGTAGAGCGGCACCAGCGGAGCCGGTTGATTCGATGGGAGTTCCTGTCCGATTTTGCCTGTGGATTCTGAGGTATTAGGACCGCGTCTGGAGGGTCTTCTCATGCTGCTATCAATCCTTGCCGAAAACCTTTGCTTCCACCCGAATACCATACTCGGCGAGGCCGCTGCAAATTGTGTGCACTCCGTCACATACAGTTCTATCGTGGGAACTTCATCCTAACGGTAGGGAATCGTGTGCGGCGCACCGCGCAATTTGTTTTCCACGGTAGGCCGCAATGATACGATCAAGGGTTTGGTGGAAATGCATTTTGTGCCCACTTCAGACGCTGCACGACTCAGGTTTTGAATACCCATGCCACAAAGACCACGAAGGAGAAACGACACATGGCAGTAAAGGTTGGAATCAACGGCTTTGGCCGCATCGGACGCAACGTTTTGCGCGCCGCGCTCGGCAATCATGACA
>CAWHVT010000003.1:0-283513 GCA_963832855.1 uncultured Acidobacteriaceae bacterium
CGGTTTTATTGCGATTCGTCGAGAACTTCGATGCCCGAGACGGTCGCGTTGTTCACAATTGGTTCGAAGGTCAAGTTGAGTTTGCCCTGCGCAGAGGGCTTGAGATGATAGAAGATCTTGGTTAGGACGTGCAGGCTTCCGGCCTCTTTGTAAATGTCGAAATTGTCCAGCAGGGTCTCACCGTTACACATTACTTTAAAGACCCTGCTTCCGATGCCGTCCGCACCGCCGGCCTGATTTCCGAAGTAAAGCTCGACGAAATGCAGAATCAACGTGTATCGGTCGCGGGTATCAACGGGAATGGCATAGGAAAAATGACCATAGCGCTCAGTAGAAAACAACTCCGGGTCGAGCGATTCTTCAACGTCGTGGCGCTGATCGGAGAAATGCCCGTTCATGTAGTAGTCGTCGGGGTGCCAGAACTGCCCGGTATGATCGGTAAACGATGCACGCTGCATGACAAGCCGAATTGGGAGCTGCTTGTGCGGTGTGCCCGGCAGAACTTCGATCGCGTTGACTTGCGGCGCACCGGTCTCGGTGGTGAGGCTGATGTGCAGCCTTCCATCGCCGGCTGGGGATATGTCGCGAAAGACGCGCTCGTCGGCAACATTCTCTCCCATTGCGTCGGAATTAATATCAAAACCCTGCAAAACCAGATTTCCGTTGATCCTGACGGTGAACGTCTGGGCGCTGTCGTTTGGCGACTTAGGAGATACGAAGTAGAGGTGCAGTTCGTAAACGCCCGGTCGGAGCGGAATGTCATAGGAGGAATCGCCGGCGCGCCAGTATTGGAAGATAAAGGGATCGCTGGTTCGCGCGATCGGTGTGTCCGCACGGTGCCAGGGTCCTCCCCCATGGACGTACTCGTCGGCACTCCAAACTTGCCCCACGCTATCGGTTTGAGGCGCTCCACTATAACCGGCCAGCAGACGAACCGGGACCTGCGCGGACGCAACTCCAGCCTTCTGCGGGGCGGGCAACGCACCCGTAGGGCTCCGCGATCCAACTGCGCCGGGCGTTGAAAACTTTGAGCGAACAAGGGCGGCGATTGCAATCCCAGCTGTCGCGACAAGCACAAGAACCAAACTTGCAAGAAGCCATCTGCTTTCCGGCCTCAAGCCTAAGCGAACGCCTTGGGTCGTGCGATCATGAGGGGCTCGTCGTGCAGACTCAGTCGGGAACGCCTCATTCCCATCGTTCCCGGGAGCGGAAACCCCCTGCTCGAGCAAAACACCGTCCGGGGGCTCAGAGCTAATGCGCGTAAAGACAGGAACATAAGATCCGGAAGGAATCGAAATGTGCAGCGAATGATCTTTGCCTGGGCCTCGGTAGAAATCCTTCAGTCTCTTTCTCAGCCGGTGTGCCTCAACGCGCACGATGGCATCCTGGCTTGCGTCGAAGGCGGTCTTCGAGCGCCCAAAGACTTCGGTGGCAATGTTGTACTCGCTCAGTTCATCGCTCTCGCCCTGAAGGTACTTCTCTCCCACGTAACGCAGGAGATTAGCCAGCCGGGAAGAATGGCCCAGCGCTTCGGCCACCGTTTCGAGCTCGGCGCGTTCCTCTGCCAGCGGGACTCGGCCGAACTGCGCCAACATGACAAATCTCCTCTGACGATGAATACGTTTACCAAACGTGGATGATACAGCAGCGATTGGCGGATTTCAACGCTGTTAAATCGCGCATTTAACATGCTCACGATCCATCGTCCAATCAACAACGTACACGACGTTGCAGGGCACTGGAACAAATTCGTACAAGATTAACCTATCCATTTGATTCCATCTTCCAATAGATTTTATCGGTCGCTCGATTTCGGGAGAAGACATCGCCCACAAAAACCATCTTTCCGTCGGGCATCAGCCGGAATGGAGTGCGCACCGATAATGAATCGGTTTCTTAGGCCAAGAAATAATACTGTCCAGCCCAGTCTCGGGCGAGTGGGAAACTCGACCAACTACAAACCGGAAACCGGGGCGGGAGCGGTTCCCCGGGCTTCCCTTCAACTCGCATTGAATGCCGGAAGCCGAGACCACACCGGCGCGATTGAAGCAAACAAACTCACTGGAGGAATCTTCTCATGACGCAGATAATACAATGGATTCTGCAGCCGATCTGCAGAGCGCAGGCATGGACGCGAGCCGGTATTGCGACTGCTCTCGCCCTGATGCTCATTTCGCCCGTCCTGTACGGCCAATTCATTACCGGCAGCCTATCGGGAACAGTGCGCGACCCCAGCGGCGCCGTTGTCCCTAGAGCAAGTGTCACGCTCATCAATGAGGCCACAAACGACAACCGAGCCACCGTCACCAATGAGGCAGGCTATTTCACGTTTGCCGGGGTACAGGCGGGCACATACTCGATTACCGTTTCTGCGCCCGGATTCCAGTTCTGGAAAGTGATTGACGTCCAGATGAATTCTGGCGATATTCGCACGGTTCCAGACATCCCGCTCAAAGTGGGCGCTGCCACCCAGACGATTTCCATCACGGCTTCGGCGGAGCAGATTGTGCCCATTGACTCCGGCACGCACTCCTACGAGATTAGCAGCAAGGATCTTGAAAGGCTCTCGCTGGAGGGCCGCGACGTCTCCGAGGTCCTGAAGCTGCTGCCCGGTTCGAGCATCTCGGCAGTAGACAGCCCGAGCAGCGGCGGTACCTATCTGGACTTTTCCACTGTCGCCAATGTGGGCAGTGCGGTGGGCAACGGGGTCGAGGTCAGCGGCGCGCCTTACCGCGGCGGCCAGGGTTACCTGCTCGATGGCGTCAACATCATCGATGTCGGGTGCAACTGCTATTCAATCGCCACTCCCAATCCGGACATGGTATCCGCGGTGCAGGTGCTGCAGAGCTTCGGCGCCGACCAGCCCAACGGACCGGTCGTAATCAGCGTAAGCAGCAAGAGCGGTGGAAACCAATTCCATGGCGAGGGGTACTTCTATGCGCGCAACCAGGTATTGAACTCCAACACCTGGCTGAACGACCACAGCAAGTCCCCGAAGCAGCCCGGGGAGTGGTACTATCCCGGCGGCAACGTCGGCGGGCCGATCCCGATTCCCCACTTTAAGAACAAGCTCTTCTTCTGGGGCGGATACGAATACGCTAAGCAGTTACTGCCGTCGAGCACGCCCTTCGAGTCCTACATTCCCAGCGCGGGCATGATGGGCGGCAACTTCACCTCCAGCGGCAGCGGCAACTCCGCGCTCTGCCCTGGTGGATTCGTCAAGGGCGCTACCAACTGGTGCGGCGACCCGACCGGATCGCTGGACGCCAACGGCAACGCGGTCAATCCTGCCGCCTTGACCGTCGACCCGGGCGCGGCTGCGATCATGAAGCTGTTTCCGGCGCCCAATGCCGATCCGGCCACCACCCCCGGCAACTACAACTACGTGTATCCCTACTCGAATCCGCAGAACAGCTGCACTTGGCGGGGCCGGGTGGATTACGCCATCAACGAAAGCAACAAGGCGTTTATCACCTACCAGCAAGGCCACACTGTTTTCCAAACCCTGGCGCACGTATATTACAATCCTGGCTACGATATTCCCTATCCCGGCGGCTCCCTCGACGAGCCCAATACGTCGCGCGCGATGACCGTGAACTATGTGAGCGTGATCCGGCCCACACTCACCAACGAGTTCGTCTTTGGCTGGGGCTGGGCCAATGGGCCGACCGCGCCCTCCAATCTGAGTGCAATGTACAAGACCACACTCGGTTATCCCTACCAGACGATCTACAACAGCGCTTCACTGGTCGTGCCGTCGCTCGCCTCTGCCGGTGCGCAGACGTTCCCCGACATCTCCCAGCCGGCGTTTTTCAACTCCGCCGGCGAGTTCCCCTTGAAAAAACAGTCACCGTCGTTTGCTGACAACGTAACCAAGGTATGGAAGACTCATACGATCAAGGTTGGAGGATTCACCGAACTGGTCGGTAACGACGGGGCAGGTTATGAATATCCCAATGGCGAGATTTACGTCGGCAACGGGCCGGCGCCGAACAAGGTCGTCGGCTCCACGGTCTCTCCCACCACGCTGATTGGAAGCACCAACCCCACGGCAAACCTGGTGCAGGGCATCGCCAGCGGCTTCGACCAGAACAGCTACGAGAACATTCAGGATCTTGCCAGTCGGACCACTTCGGCCTATGTCATGGACGACTGGAAGTTCAACCGTCGTCTTACGGTGAATGTGGGCGTGCGCTGGGATCACGTGGGACGCTGGTACGACCGTCAGGGTGTGGGCTCGGCCGTCTGGTATCCGCAACTGTTCGCGCAGGACGTAGCTGAAAACCAGTCTGCCGGCAAGATGGTCGTCGAGTATCCAGGTGTGCGCTGGCACGCGATCGATTCAGGCATACCCAACGGCGGCTCGCCGACCCGGCTGGCCTGGACGACGCCGCGTCTCGGTTTTGCTTACGACTTGCAAGGCCAGGGCCAGACCGTGATCCGCGGCGGCTGGGGTGAATATGTGTGGAACGATATGGTCGGCGGCGCGCTGGGCACGTCGCAGAACGTGGTGAACTACAGCTCGCCCGGCAGTCAGGACATCACGCTTGCCCAGGTTCCGCTTCAAACCGTGCCGGGCAACAACGAACCCGCGAGCGGCATTTCGGCCATGGATTACAACGACTGGCAGGATCCTTTGACGTATTCGTGGAATTTGACTATAGACCGGCAGTTGCCCTGGGGGAGCATGCTTGAAGTGGCCTATGTGGGCAACAGCACACACCATGAGCTCCTGGGCGAGGAGGTTGGCGGAGCAGGCGGCGTTGCCAGCGGCGGGTTTATCAACCAAAATAAAATTCCGCTCGGCGGCTTGTTCAAGCCGGACCCGGTTACCGGCGCGCCAGCCCCGAAGGATCCTGAAAACAACTCCACGTTTAACGTCGAAGATTACGAACCGTACTCCGGGTGCACTGCCAGCGGCGGCTGCTACGGCTACGGCACCAACGGCATTACCGTGGGAAGCCACTCCGGCTACGGCAACTATAACGGTCTGCAGATTGCCTGGCTCAAGCAGCGGGGACGTGCCTCCTGGGACTTCAACTACACTTGGTCGAAGGCGCTGGGCATCCTCGAAACCACCTTCGATGCGTTCAACCTGCGCAACAACTACGGAGTTCTTGACATCGACAAACCGCAGGTATTCAACGCATCGTATGCCTACAGCATCGGGACCGTTTACCACGGCGGCGAAAAGCTGCTGGGCGGCCTCGCCAACGGTTGGAATGCTTCCGGCACCACCACCATCCAGGAGGGCGGAAGCCTACAGGGCAACGGCAACCTGGGCCTCACCATCCAGGAGCCCAGCGGCGACGGCAACAATACGTCGGGGAATTACGAAAATCTGACCACGAGGACGTACTTCGGGACAGATGCGGACTCGATTCTGCCGATTACCACCTGCAGTCCCAGGAGCCACTTGCAGTCGCACCAGTTAATGAATCTCTCCTGCTTCTCAGCGCCCGCCGTGGGCACGCAAGGCGACCGAGTGATTCGGCCTTATCTGAAAGGGCCGATCTACGACGACTCCGACCTCAGCATTTACAAAACCTTCAACATTACGGAACGGCAGAACGTGCAGGTCCGGGCCTCGGCGTTCGATTTCATGAACCATTCGCTGTGGGGCAGCACCGGCGGCAACCTTCTCTCGCCGTATTTTTCAACGACCGACGGAGGGCACTCTTTTACGCCCAACACGAACGTCTACAGCAGCGACGGTGTAAGCCTGACCGGAACTTGCGGCGCGGGCTCCAACGTCTGGGGTTGCGAGAATCAGAAGGCTCCGTTCTCTGGGGCTGGCTACGCCCGGATTATCGAGCTTTCGGCGAAGTATAACTTCTGATTGGCGTCCTATTTTTGCAGCCATGGGAATGGCGCTCGCCTATCCCATGGCTGTTTTTGCCAATATCCGGTCGATTACAAGGGGATCACGCATTTTCGGCGCTTACGTGAAGCAGACCGGGCATCGCGATTCGTCGTGACAGCCGCGCCGGAAAGACCGTACTGAAGAGACAAGTGCTTGGTTATGCCCATGCTGGTCAAATTCGCAGCGGTTCTTCTCCTTGGTGGAGTTCTCGTCTCCTGCGCCGCCGCGCAGATCGATATGGATGGCCAACCGAACGTCGGCGCAATCCTTCAGCGGCATTACGACGCCGCACAGAACTTTCAGCAGCAGAGAAATCTGGCGCAGGCCGCTGCGGAATACCGGCTCTTGATCGGCGATTCGCTGGCGGAGCTGGCCCTGGGTGAGGCCAACCTCGGTCAGTACACGAAGGCAGCTCCTTACTTCGACGGCGCACTGGCGCTGGAGCCGAACTCATCCGAGATCCGCCTGGCATACGCTCGCGCGGCCATGGAGGCCGGCGATCTGGATCATGCTCAAACCCTGGCCCGGCAACTGCTGATAGAAGAAGTCGGAAACCCCAAAGGGCTGGCGGCGGCCCATGAGGTGCTGGGCGGCACGCTGCTGAAGATGAATGAGGATCCGCAGGCCAGGCAGGAGCTGGAAGCGGCCGTCGGGCTCGACCCCAGCTTCGACAACGCCTACAATCTCGCGGTTGCGTGCCTCGACATGGACGACGAGAAGTGCGCGGACAAGCTCTTTACCGGCATGGTAGCCACTTACGGCGATACGCCGGCCCTCCACCTGCAATTCGGCCTCGCTTGGGGCCAGTCGGATTTTGGGCCCCGCGCCGAGGAGGAATTCAAAAAGGTCATCACCGAGGATCCGAAGTTTCCGGAGGCGCATTACTGCCTGGCGGCGACCTATCGGGATGAACATGAAACTGCCAAGGCGCCGCTGGTAGAAAAAGAGCTCAAAGAAGATCTCGCCATCACGCCGGGGGATTTCCTCGCCTGGGCGGCCCTGGGCAAGCTGGCCGCGAGCCAGCAGAACTATGCCGCCGCGGCGAAATACATCGGCCAGGCCATTCGCCTGAATCCCAGGAACCCCGACGCCTGGCTGTACCAGGGACAGATGGACTACGGTCTGAAGCAGTGGGCGGCGGCGGAAAAGTCGCTGCGCCAAGCCATCCAGCTCACCACGGATCCCTCGCGCAACCGCTATCAGATTCGGGATGCCCATTATCTACTGGGCCGAATCCTGACACGCGAGGGCAAAGAGCAGGAAGCCGCGGCCCAGATGGGCATGGCGCAGAAGTACATCGAGAGCAGTTATGCGCGGGACAGGGCCGAGTTGTCCGGGATGCAGGGACAGAATGTGCAGGGGATGGGCGGTTCCCCGATCGCCCTGGCGCTGAAGGACGCCGGGGTGAACGCGGATCCCGCCGCCATCAAGCGCTTAGCTGATATGCAAAAGCGGCTCGCTCCGATGATTGCGGACAGCTACAACAATCTCGGTGTCATCGCCGCGACGAACAGGGATTTCTCCAGCGCCTCAGCCAATTTTGCGAGCGCCGCGGAGTGGAACCCCACCATGCCGGGGTTGAACTTGAACTGGGGACGGGCGGCTTTCGCGGCCGGAGAATTCGGCACTGCGATCAAGCCACTAGCAAGCCATCTGCGCGAGCATCCCGATGACACCCACATGCGGGGGGTGCTAGGCATCAGCCAGTTCATGGCCCAGGATTACCAGGAATGCGTGACGACGCTGCGGCCGCTGGCGGGGCAGATGGATTCCACGCCTCAGGTGGCGTTCATGTACGCGGACGCGCTGGTGAAAACCGGCCAGACCGGTCCCAGCATCGAGCGCCTGACCGCGCTCGAGAAGGCGTACCCGGAGATCGGATCTCTGCCCCTAGCCCTAGGCGAAGCGTACCTCGCAGTCGGCCGCAAGCAGATAGCCGTGGAGGAGCTGCGGACCGCAGTTCGCCTGGGTCCGCAGAATTCCGAGGCTCATTACGAGTTGGGTGAAGGGCTGCTGGCTGTGGGCAATGCCAGAGACGCGGTTCCGGAACTTGAATCGGCGGTCCACCTTGTGCCTGGGAACCCGGACTATCACCGCGAGCTTTCGCGCGCTTATCGGCTGGACAACCAAAGCGTGGACGCGGAGCGGGAGACGCGCGTCTGGCAGTCGCTCCAGCCCGCGCCTCCCGCTGGCTCAGTAGAGACGAGCGCGCCTCCAGCCGGATCCTCCGGCCCTTCCAGCCCTAACTGAGCCGGAATCGCCGTCAGGCTGCCTTGCGAGGCCCTGCCGCTACGCTATTTTGGGTGCACACCATGGATTTTGAACAACTGCGGATCTTCTTGAGCCCGAAGCGCTCTACGCGTATGGCCGACTGCTATACTGGGACACCTTCACCGACAGATCGAAGCCAGATACGCAGTGCAGCATTCATGTTCGACCCATTGGCACGATTTGTATCCGTTCTTATCCTCGGCCCTATTGTCTTTTCCGCCGCGGTTCGATCCCAGCAGAGCCTCTCGCGCCAGATTGTCGCGAACATCGACAATACCACTGGTCCGGTAGACCGCTTCTTTGATCTCTCCGTTGGATCCGATTACCCAGGCACGCTGATTCGCGACGATAGCCAGGCCCAGCTCAAGCTTGCAGTGGACGAGCTCGGCTTCCGCTACATTCGCTTTCACGCAATCTTCCATGACGTTCTGGGAACAGTGAAAGTGGAGAACGGGAAAACGGTGTATGACTGGACGAAGATCGACCAGCTCTACGACGATTTGCTGGCGCGGCACATAAAGCCGTTTGTTGAGCTGGGCTTTACGCCCGAGGCGCTTGCCACGTCCCCAAACAGTATTTTTTATTGGCACGGCAACACATCGCACCCCAAACCGGAGGGTTGGCACGATCTGGTCGATGCCTTCATCCGGCATATCGAAGACCGCTATGGGCGTGACGAAGTGCGCAGCTGGTACTTCGAAGTATGGAACGAGCCGAACCTTTCCGGCTTTTGGGAAGGCGGAGATCAAAGGGCCTACTTTGCACTCTACGACCTGACGGCGAAGACGGTTAAGGCTGTCGATCCCGCATTGCGAGTTGGCGGCCCAGCCACGGCCGGCGCGGCATGGGTTCCGGAATTTCTGGCGCACGTGAAGCAGAGCGGCGCTCCGGTCGACTTCGTGAGCACGCATACGTATGGCGTCCAAGGCGGGTTTCTCGACGAGCAGGGGAAGAGCGATACCAAGCTCGATCCTTCTCCGGACGCGATTATCGGCGACGTGCGGCGCGTTCGCGAGCAGATTTCAGCTTCGGCGTTTCCCGGGCTTCCGCTCTACCTTACAGAATGGAGCACGAGCTACACGCCGCGCGACGCAGTGCACGATTCCTACATCAGCGCACCGTACGTCTTGACCAAGCTCAAGGCTTGCGAAGGCTTGGCGCAGGGCATGAGCTACTGGACTTACAGCGACCTGTTCGAGGAACCCGGGCCACCGACAGCATCGTTTCAAGGCGGATTTGGGCTGCTGAACCGGGAAGGCATTCGCAAGCCGGCATTCTTCGCTTACAAGTACCTTCATGCCCTCGAGGGAGATGGCATTGCGGCAAGCGATCCTGAAGCCATGCTTTCGACGAAGGATGGGAACTTCACGGTCGTGGTCTGGGACTTTGAACAGCCGGATCAGAAGGTGAGTAATCGGCCGTTCTACACAAAGGTCGTTCCCGCACATTCGGTCGCGCCCGTCGAGTTGCAGGTCACGCATCTGCTTCCTGGTGCCGCCTATCGCCTTGAGGTGTACCGGACTGGATACCACGGCAACGATGCTTATACCGCCTATCTTGAGATGGGATCTCCCAAAGACCTGACTCGAACCCAGGTTGCCCATCTGAACGATTTGACGCGCGACCTTCCCGAGTCTGATCGGTTGATGCACAGCGGATCGGATGGCACGATAGAAGTGACAGTGCCCATGAACAGTAACGACATTGTGCTGGTAAAGCTGGAGCGCCGCAAACCCGGTGAATGAGAAGAGCAGGTCGCGGCGCGATTATCAGTTCGTGCGATCTCTCGTTGGGGGTTGATCTGTTCAAACAAACCAATTCGGCTCATTTTCTCGGACGCGATCGTTTTCGCCAGGCAGAATCCAATGGGTTCTTCTTCGCAGGAGTTGAGATTCGACAGTGAATCGACACACAATTTGTTTAGTCCTCATCTGTTCTTTGGGCCTGCTTGCAAGAGCTCAGGACGCTCCTGCGCACCCCAAATGGCCCGGCCCCGGGCAGCTCTTCGTAGGCGCTTGCTATCAGCCGATCGATCGCTCGCCCGAAGAGATCGATCGCGATATCGCCATCATGAAGCAAGCGGGATTCAATGTCGTGCGCATGGGAGACCTGTCCTGGGATTCATTCGAGCCCTCGCAAGGGAAATTCGAATTTGGATGGTTCGACAAAATCCTGGATAAGATGCAGGCGAATCGGATAAGGGTCATCCTCGACATTCCGGGTACACCGGCGCCGATCTGGCTGCATCGCACGTACCGGGGCATCGACATCGTCAATCAATACGGTAATCGGCTTCCTCCCGCGGAGCGCTATATGGATGACATCAGCGATCCCAACTACGTGCGCGAAGTTGGGATTCTTGCCGACGCGATGACAAAGCGCTATGCGAATCACCCGGCGATCATTGCCATCGGCTATGACAATGAGATCGGAAATGGTTTTATGTCCTATTCGGAAGCTGACCGGCAGCGATTTATCGCGTGGCTCAGGAAGGAATACGGAACGATCGAGGAACTTAATAAAGCCTGGGCGACGCAGCGTTGGTCGCGCCGGCTGAACAGCTTCGAGGACGTCGACTTACCGCTGGTAGATGGGCCGGGCCCGCCCGAGCGCTATCTGGATCTACATCGTTACTGGTCTGACGTTACCGTGGCGCGTCTCGAAGAACTCGATGCCATTCGCCGGCGCAATATGCCGCAAGTGCCTTCGATCTCGAATCTCTGGGATACCGCATGGAGACGCGGCTTTGATTATCTCAGCACCTACAAATCGTATGTTTCCTTTGGGGCGGAAGGCTTTTATCCGGCAGACCCGATTAGCGGCGCATTTGGCGCGCTGACGACGAAAGGCGACTTGGCCACGCCCATCTGGTTCAACGAATTTACCTCAGGTGGCGGGGGCTTCTACGGCACGCCGGGCCGAAGCCGCATGTATGCCAACCTGGCGCTCCTGTTTGGCGCGCAGGGGATTCTCGCATGGACCTTAAACAGTCATTTAGGCGGGGAGGAACAGGCGCTTTTCGGGCTCGTGAATCACGACGGCACGCCGTCGTGGAAAGTGGATGAATTCGCGGGAATCGCCTCAGAATTCAAACAGCTTTCGCAACTCGGATTTCCGCGATACACGCATCCTGAAGTTGCCATCGCCTATTCTTTTGACTCCTTCATCGATTCGCACCCCAACGGCCCCTCGAACACCACGCTCCAATACTTCAAGCCCTCCTATACAGAGCAAGTGCAAGGAGCCTTTGTGCCCTTGTTCCGCGCCAACATCGACACTGCGATCATCAACATCGGACACGACAGACTTTCGCCTTACAAGCTAGTCATCGTTCCGGCGGATTATGTGATGGATCCGGCCAGCGCGAAAGCGATTCGGGATTACGTGAGCGTTGGCGGCACAGTTTTAATGACGGCGTTTTCGGCTAAGGTCGATGAGCACGGCCAGTGGTTTAGCACGCCGTTGCCCGGCCTGTTGAGCGATGTGTTTGGACTGAAGACGAACGCCTTTTATGACGTCGAGCCGGCCTTGCAATTCGCATTGGACGGTCAGACTGTCGAGACTGGCGTAGATCGCTATGAAGTGCTCGAGCCATCGACTGCCAGGGTTTTATCGCGATTCACGAACACGGCGGATCATTCTCCCGCGGTCACGATCAACCAATACGGAAAGGGAGCGGCGGTCTATTTGGCAACGGAGTCGAAGGCCTCCGCGATTGCGCCCATTCTGAATGATCTGTACAAGATGACGGGAATCGAACGGGGCCCGCAGACTCCCGAGGGGGTTTACGCGAGGGTCGTTGACGGCCGGACGCTTTACGTGAACACCACCAACCAGGAGAAAACGATCCCCATCGCGGGCGAAAGGAAAGGCATCATCAGCAATCGTGTGTACAAGGGAAGTGTGATCCTGGGCCCGGAGCAATCGGATCTGATTCCGTGATCGGTGCGCCGACGATCGAATGGGTTGACTGATACAACTGGCTGCAAAGCGGCATCGTGCGTGAGAATTGCGGTTCACGGCGTTCCAGATGGTACGGATCGCCGTTCTCGGAATCTGCACATCAGTTTTTGCCGCAGATTCCATTGCCGATCGAACCAATGCGGGTCCGGACCGCGCCGCGCCTCGTTGCCATCGTGCTTGAAATCGTGCAGCTTTTTACTTTCCTGCAGCGCCACACGCGGTGCAGAGTTCCCCAATGATCCCCTTGCCTTCCGTGACCGTGAAGATGCGATCAACGGCGGGCAGCTTGATACTTTCTTTCGCGCCCGACGGCCAGTGAATCTCCGCTGTTCCGGCGTCGGTGGCGTCTCCCAGGCCAAAGTGGACGCGCATGTCGTTTGAAGATAGATAGCTGCCGCCACTCAGAACATCCTCGCGCTGGCGGATTCCGTCGGCGTTGAGGTATACAGTCGCTCCAACCGCATCGCGGGGGCTCTTGGAGCCCCCGATCAGCTTAAGCTCGACCCAATTGTGGTGATCGGGGTTCACATTGCGCAGCAGCACCGGGACTCCGTCCATATTGTTCACAATGACGTCGATCTTGCCATCGTTGAAGATATCGCCGAACGCCGCACCGCGGCCCACCATTAACTCTGCGAGGCCTGTGCCCTCCACTGCCGGAACCAGTCCGAATTTGCCGTTCTTCAGGTTGTGGAAGAGGAGGGGGCGCTGGGCATAACTTTGACCCCAATCAGGGTGCTGATCCGCCTGCGGATAAACGTGGCCATTGATGATGAGCAGATCCTTCCAGCCGTCGTTGTCGTAATCGAGGAATCCGTCTCCGAATCCGACAAACGGAATGCTTGGTTGTGCAATTCCGGCCTGATAGCTGACATCGTCGAAATGACCGGTTCCATCATTCTGGAAGAGCACGTCGTAGTCGTCGGCAAAGGTCGTATTCACGACCGACAGGTGCCCGTTGTTTTCATAGTCCCCGACCGCGATGCCCATATTGGCGACTTCCCGTCCGTCCCCATTCAGGGCATAGCCGTTCATGTAACTGTCTTCTTCGAATGTTCCATTGCCCTTGTTGATGTAGAGATAGTTTGGAGTGGAGTCATTGGCTGCCAGCAAGTCTGGCTTGCCGTCGTTGTTGACGTCTGCGAACAGAGCACCCAGCCCGTAATAGCCATTGGGATCGTCGACGCCAAGCTTCTTGCTCACGTCGGTAAAGGTACCGTCGCCATTGTTGTGAAACAAATGGTCATGCTCGCCAACCAGCCCACGCGGGCCGCACATCACAGGCACACCACGAAATTGGCAGACCAAAGAGCCAGCCTTCCCGCCTGATTTGGTTAAATTGGCAAGGTCGAGTTGCAGGTAGCCGGCGACAAACAGGTCAAGCCGGCCGTCGCCGTCGTAGTCGCCGAAGGTTGCGCCAGTTGACCATGTTCCGAGCGCCACCCCTGCCTGCTCGGCAACATCTGTAAAGGTTCCGTCGTGATTGTTGTGGTAAAGCCGGTTCTTTCCGTAGTTGGTCACGTAGAGATCGGGCCAGCCATCGTTGTCGTAGTCCGCAACCGCGCACCCGAATCCCCAGCGGTCATTCGCCACACCCGCCTTTTGCGTCACGTCAGTAAAGGTTCCGTCGTGATTGTTGTGAAACAGAGCTGCATGGGGAGGAGCGGCTTTGCCCGCCATAGCATCGTAGGTCGAGCCGTTCACAAGGTAGATATCGAGCCAGCCATCGTTGTCATAATCCAAGAGGCAAACACCGGGGCCCTTGGCCTCCACGATCAAACGTTTCTCGGGAGTGCCGGCGGTATGATGCCACCGCGTGAGCCCAGCCGCTGCCGCGACATCTTGAAATACGATTGGGCCGCTCTTGACGAACCCTCCGGCAGTGATGGGACGGTGCTGACTGTCGAAGATGGCCTCGTGCGGACCTGCAGTCGCCATCCCGCCTTGGGACCGTTGCGCCGGGTTCTCGGCATTTCCCGCGCCCGATTGTGAGGTCGCCTTGTCCGCGGACGGCAATTCTTGAGCGGACAATCCGGATGCCGCTATCAAGGCGAGAGCGACAAGAAAAAGGATCAGATGGATCCTCTGGAACACCCGTAACGCAACGCAAAATCGCATCGTCTTCGAATCCACCGGCTCGCGCCTTCTCCTCATCAAGTAATCCATCCATGCGTGGGGGAGGACGCGGGCGCATTCGCAGGTCAGGTGACAACCTGCGACGAACGCTCGCAGAAAGACCTGTCTGTTGATGTTGCGAGCGATACCTCCAATCTCGCAACCGGGAACCGATTTTGCTTGGTCAGGCAGAGTAGGGCATTTGAAAGTCTTGCTTTCTGTGTTATTGGCATCTCGGCCACGCCAATTATACGCTGTGCAATAAAGCTAAAGTTAGCGATTGCTTTCGGGCATTCTGTGTAACTCAAGAAGGCCATTGTCCGCTCAACCAGATTAGAGAATGGCATCATCAACCGTCGCAGATTTCCGTGCGTCAGCGGGTGATGCTGGGCTCATTTCTGGCCGTCACGAGCAGGGTCTTGTTGGATTCAGCGGCGTGCTGCATCGGAAACCCGACTCTAGTTCCTGTCTGCGCGGTACTGTATTCCAACGGATTGACGATGACAAACTCCACATTTCGTTGGAGAACGCTCTCGAACAGTACCGTACTGTACCTTGCCAATAACCATAAAGTTAGCGCTTACTTCCTGCGTGCTTGAAAAGGGTGTGTCTTTGCAGGTCTGTTTCGAAGAGATCACCCGATCAATCGGTCTGCGGAGGCTCTGAGGCTTTCCTCGGAGACCTGGGGTCAATCGGAAGCGATATCAACAGAGAAGGATCTTAGGAGGCAAAATGACCAGGTTCCGTTTCGTAATTTTGGCGGTCATAATGACGGCCATCGGACTGACGTTCCTTTCGAAACTTAACGCGCAGGGAAAGACTATTACAGCCTCCCTGTCGGGTACTGTTTCCGATCCGGCCGGGGCCAGGGTCCCAAAAGCGACGGTGAGGCTCACCAATCCAGAAAATGGAATCAACCGAATTGACACCACAACTTCAGTCGGAGAGTTTTCGTTTTCCTTTCTACCGGAGGGCACCTACACCCTTGAGGCGAGCGCGGCGGGATTTAAGACAACCAAGCAGAACGGGATCGTCCTCACCGCCGGCGATACTGTGACTCTGACGATCAACCTGACGATCGGCGCGACCGAGCAGGTGACCGTCAATACAAGCGGGCCGCTGCTGCAAACGCAGGACGCGAACGTCGACACCGAACTCTCCACCGCGCAAATTCAGGAACTTCCACTCAACCTCCGAAATGACCTCGCCTTCGCGACATTGGATTCCGCCGTGAACGTGCAGGGCGACCGGCAGTTGCTGGCGGCAGGCGGGAGCGAAGATACGGCAGACCAGGATTACTCCTTCCTGAATTTTGGAGGCGGCTACTTCGGGACCAACCTGTTCCTTCTGGAGGGCGGCTACGATGTGGCCCAAGGGTGGGGAGGAATCCTGTATGTGCCTGCCCCTGAGGACACGGCCGAAGTCAAGGAAACCAGCTACTCGTTTTCAGCCGAGTACGGATTCAGCACCGGCAATGCGATCAGCATTACCACCAAGGCTGGTACCCACGACTACCATTTCCTCGCCGACGAGTACCTGCGCAACCAGGACCTGGACTCCAACCTTTACTTCCAGAAACTGCACGGCCAGCCCAGGCCTGACGACCATCGCAATCAATTCGGAATCGCCGGCGGCGGGCCGTTGTATATCCCAGGCATCTATAAACAGCGGGACAAAACCTTCTTTTTCGCCAACTATGAGGGCTTGCGGCTCAACGGCGCCCTAAGCTACAGCGCAAATGTGCCTACCACTGCCGAATTGGGGCTGAGCGGGAACGGGGCCGACTTCTCGTCGGAACTGACTACAAACTTAGCGAAAGATTCTGGGGGATTTACAACGGATGCGTTGTGCCGGCCCGTCTACGTCGGGGCGATCTACAACCCTTATACCTCCAGATCGGTCACGGCAACCTGCGCTACGGCCCATAACACCGTCGGACAAACCGTTTCCATCCGCGACCCCTATCCGGGAAACATAATACCCACAACCGGCGTGGGGGCAATCGACGCTTTGGCGAACAAATTTGCCACGGGAAAGTACTGGCCGGCCCCACAGAATGGGGGCGCTGGCTACAACTTCTACTCCTCGGTGAGTGCGCCGACGACTTCGAACGAGTGGGGAATTCGCATCGACCACAACATCAGTGCGAATGACCGAATCTACGGGCAATTCTCGAACAAGCACGAGGGGAAGGTCCAAACGGGGGCCTTTTACGGAACGAACGATATTGCGGGGCCCTACAACTTCGACCCCAACAACCGGATGTTTGGGGTTTTGGGCTATTCTCACGTGTTCACGCCAACATTTGTCCTGACCAGCAGCCTGTTTTTCATTCGCAATCCCGGGGGGAACAGGGTCCAGGGATTTCCGTTCCAACCGTCCACGCTCGGGCTGCCGGCCCAGCTCGATGGGTGGACGCCGCAATTTCCCCAGGTTCAGTTTGGGAACACCTTTGGCGGGAGTCCCGATGCTCCCCTGGGAGCGACACAAAACTCCGGCGAAGCCGACTTCCCGCAGAATAACGGCAGCCTGAGCATAGACGTGAACAAGGCTTTCAAAGCACATTCCGTCTCGCTCGGGTATCTGGGCGTTTGGCAGACAGACGACGGCGGCAGACTGGTACCGACAGTATTCAACTTCTCGGTTGCCATGACGGCAGGTCCCGACCCACTGAACCCGGCGGTAAACACAAACGGGGACCCATTTGCCTCCTTTATGGTGGGCGCGGGCAATTCCGGGAACGGCTCGGCTGGCAGCACGGGATTTGCCGCATATCCCGCGCCAACGTACTACTTGCACGGGATGTACGTTCAGGATGATTGGAAGGCGAGTAAGAATCTCACCTTGAATCTGGGCTTCCGCTATGAAATCCAGATGCCTCCGACAGCCCGGCATAACCAGCAGGCGTATTTCGATTTGCATGCCCTTAATCCGATCAGCGCGGCGGCGGGAATCCCGGTTTATGGAGAGACCGTCTACAACACGTCGGGAAATCGCGGTCTGTACCAGAAGAATCTGAATGATTTGGCGCCCCGCCTCGGCTTCGAGTGGGCCCTGGTGCCGAAGCTGGTGATGCGAGGTGGCTACGGCATTTATTACGCGAGAAACTTCTATGGCGGCAATGGACCGGACCCGGGGTATTCGACAGCGACAGCGTGGACTTCATCGATTGATGGGATCAACGTGACGACGCCCCTTGCACAGGCATTCCAATCGGGACTTGTACCGGTCACCGGGAACTCGCTGGCAGGCCTGACGGGCGTAGGCCAGACCCCCGCCGTGGTGAATCCGAACCGTCCCGATCCTTTCACCCAACAGTTCATGTTTGGATTCCAATACGCCTTCACTACCAACGACGTGCTGGATGTCAACTACGTAGGCAGCCGCGGAAGGCGCATTACCAATGCCGGCGGCTTTAACTACGACCAGCTCGACCCAAAATATCTTTCCGAGGGCTCGGCACTGGGGAACTCGGCGGGCACCAATCCGTTTGCCGGGGCGCTGGCCAGCCTTGGACTTACTCCTATGGCTTGCCCGTGGACTGTGGCGCAATCCTTGTCGCCGTATCCAGAATTCTGCGGAAGCGTCTCAGACTCGGAACCCCCGGTCGGAACGAACAACTACAACGCATTGCAGGCTAGCTTCAAGCACCGTTTTGGCGCGGGCCTGATCTTTACCGCCTCCTACACCTACTCGAAGTTCCTCTCCGATGTAGCCGGACCGGAAGAATGGGGTTCTATCAACGGCGACACCGGGGGCTCCGGTATCCGCAACTTCTATGACCTGCAGGCGGATTGGACGGTTGACGGTGACGATATTCCTCAATCTGTGGTTTTGAACTATGTGTATGACCTGCCGTTCGGCCGCGGTAAAACGTTCGGCAGCGGCATGAACCGTATAGAGGACGCCGTTGCTGGAGGATGGGAGGTAGCGGGTATTACCACCGTCCAGAGCGGTTTCCCGATGTCGATCGGCCCCAACGGGAACAGCTCAACCGTTTATGGCGGGAATCAGCATGCAAACCTGACCGGGCAAGCTTTTAAGACCGGCAACTGTGGCTCCGTCACACACCCTCCCGTCATCCCAGTGGGAACGGCATACTGCTTCTTCAACCCATTGGCCTTTACCCCGCCGCCTGCTTACACGTTCGGCACTGGCCCTCGCTACTATTCCAATCTGCGTGCTCCCGGATACGTGGATGAAGATTTGACGTTGGGCAAGTGGTTCAATTTCACGGAGAAGTTCAGGCTACAGTTCGCCGTCCAGATGTTCAACGCTTTCAATCACCCCAATTTCGATATACCGGACTCTGGCGCGGGCGATACGACTATGGGCGAGGCCTCGGGCACCCAGGGAGCAAGAGAAATGCAGGGGGTGCTGAAGCTCACTTATTAGAGCCCGATTCGCGCAGAAGGTAGTACTTACTCTCTGCCTGACGATCGCGTTCACAGATTCAAGCGTGCACGCGATCGTCATTGAGAAGCGCCAAAGCAAATGATTTAATCCCTCCGGCCTGAGGTTTGTGTGGCCTAGTCCGGGGGGATTATTGCTTTTTGATGGACAAACGCAGAAAGCAGCTCAGGTTTTTGACCGTTTCGAAACGCCGTGACGGGCGCCGATTCGCCCCAAGCGTTGTAGCCAAACGTTGCGCTGGTTCTGGATAGATTCCGCGAAAGATTCAAGTCCTGAACGAGATTGCCCATTCATTCCCTTCGCCCTTTTTCAGGAGTCACGATGTCCACGTCCGGTATCGTTTGCATGACCAATCATCAAAAACATCCAGTGCACATGCGGAAGCTTTCCTTCGCGTTAGCGATAGTCGTTTCTTGCGCACAATGGCTGGGTATAAGAAGCGACGGGCAAGTATCTTCCGGGGCGATTCACAAGACGTCTGCAAATACACCAGGGACCAACAACCCAGAAGAGCAAGTCGATGTAGATTACAAAGAAACAAACCTTATACCCATGACGCCGGCAGCTCCGATTGCGGTCTTGTCGTTTCACAAGATCGCCGGTGGAGCCGTATTCTCGATGCGGCCGGGAGTGATGACAGTTCACTTTTGCAGCGACAACATCGTTCACGTCTCCTACGCTCCAGGCAACGAACCTCCTGCGGACAAAAGCCTCGCAGTAATCGGGTGCCCGGAGCAATACGATCGTCCTCTAAAGCTTGTCGAGACCTCGAAAGAAATCAGCCTTTCCGGGGATAAGCTGTCGGTACTCGTGGATCGCAACTCAGGAGCGTTGACTTTTCTCACTCCAGCGGGCGACAAGATTTTAGCGGAGCCACAAAATGGCGGGAAAGCGATGCAGAAGGCAACGGTGAATCAGGAAGACACTTACCATCTGCAGCAGGAATTTCTGTCTCCGCCGGACGAAGCACTTTATGGTCTGGCAGAAGGGCAGGATGGAGTATGGAACTGGCGAGGAATGCCCGTCGACCTCATTAGTCAGAATATTATCGGTGCGTTTCCTGTCATGGTTTCCAGCCGGGGTTACGGACTGGTGTGGGATAACGAGTCGCTCACAGAGTTCAATCCAGTGACTGAGGATGAGGAGATTACCTTGGACCCCTCGAGCCGAGCGGGGGTGTTTACGGCTCGAAGAACCGGAGACTATGTATTCTTCGCCAGAGGCGGGGATGGGGCCCGTGAAATTGGCATCTCCATTGGCGACAGGGTGAACCACGACGATGTCAATATGTGGGTACCTTATACGTCTGTGGTCAAAGCACACCTAACCGCAGGCGAAAGCTACCCCGTGAGGCTGCTCGGCGGCGGTAAGACGGCGAAGCTCTATGGCCGGCTGCTTGGGAACACTTCGGTGTTCCGGTCGGAAGTTGGCAACAACATCAGCTACTACTTCATTTATGGTCCGAAGATCGATGATGTCGTGCGGGGGTATCGTCTGCTTACTGGAGCCGCGCCGCTTTTTCCCAAATGGGCATATGGATTCTGGCAATGCCGCGAGCATTATGCGAGTCAAGCGGAAACACTCGATGCTGCCGAGGGATTCCGCAGCCGCCATATTCCCGTGGATTTGATCGTTCAGGATTGGCAATACTGGGGGAAATGGGGCTGGGGAGCCTATCAGTTTGATCCGACGGCTTACCCGGATCCCGCCGGGATGATCAAGAAACTCCACGAGCTGAATTTTCACTACATGATCTCAGTGTGGGCCGATCCCAAAGGCGAGGTTCTGGATGAGCTGGCCAAGCATCATGGTGAAATCGAAGACACCGGCTATGTAAACGAGCTTTCTTCTGAGGGGCGCAGTATCCGCTGGCAGTATCTCAAGCGGTACATGTTCGATCTCGGTGTCGATGCGTGGTGGCAGGACGGCGAAGAAGCGAATGGACAGGTAAGGAACCATAAGGTGTACGTTGACAACCTGGGTTATGTCTCCGGAAACCCCTACACCGACTACTATCCCCAGGCTGCCAATGAATCCATTTATGAAGGCCAACGAGCCGCGGATCCAACGAAGCGGGTGGTACAACTGGGTAAAACCGCGACTCTTGGATTTCAGCGGTATGCTGCAGTTACCTGGTCTGGTGATGTCCACGGAAATTGGCAAGCATTCAGCCAACAGATACCAGCGGGCCTGAATCTTTCTGTTGGCGGTATGCCTTATTGGACCACCGACACGGGCGGATTCTTTCGGCCTGAAGATGAATACAGCTCAGAAGACTATAACCGCTTGCTGGTTCGCTGGTTTGAATATTCGACATTCTGTCCTATTCTTCGCATTCATGGTTACAAGACAGAAACAGAGATGTGGAAATGGCCGCTGTCGTATAAGTACCTGCTCATGTACGACAACTTCCGCTATCGCATGTTGCCTTATATTTATTCCGAAGCGTGGCAAGTCACGCACGACAATGACACGATGATGCGACCGCTAGTTATGGATTTCCAGCGCGATCGAAAGGTCGACAATATTGGCGATCAATACATGTTTGGCTCGGCATTTATGGTCGCTCCTGTCACTACCGCAGCCGATGGACGGTCAGTCTACTTGCCAAAGGGAACTCAGTGGACCAGCTTTTGGACTGGTCAAGCGGTTATTGGCGGCCAGGACGAAAATGTCAAATCTCCATTGGAACAGATTCCTCTGTTTGTGCGAGCTGGAGCGATCGTCCCTCTTGGGCCCACGATGGAATATGCGACTCAAAAGCCAGAAGATCCGATTGAACTGAGAGTTTACCCAGGCGCAAACGGTTCTTTTACCCTTTACGAGGACGAAAACGACAATTACAACTACGAGAAAAACGCGTATGCCACGATTCCAATTGCGTGGAACGATACTTCCCGAACATTGACCTTTGGATCGCGTAGCGGAGATTATCCAGGCATGGTCAAAGACAGAACATTCGCTATTGTCGTTGTCAGACCGAGCCATGGAACCGGGTTGACGATGACGCTTCAGCCGGACCAAATTGTGCATTACAGCGGCAATTCAGAAAGCGTTCATGTGGGAACGCGAGGAAACTGAGAGCGGGTCAATGAAATGACCGCGGCGGAGTCAAAGAGAAGTAAATCTGCCGGGGCATAACTCGATGCAAGGATAGCTGAGGGAGGACTTGATCGATGGACCGCAGGACGTTTTTGGCGAGCGGCATCTCTATGTTCGCGCTTTCCCGGATGGCGAAGGCATATGGCTCGCAGTTCTTCCAAGGCGCTGTTCCGAATGGACCCTTCTTGCCTTATTGGGAATCACTGAAGTCGTATCAATGCCCGGACTGGTTTCGCGATGCCAAGTTCGGTATCTGGGCGCATTGGGACCCGCAATGTGTTCCTGAACAAGGCGACTGGTACGCGCGCAACATGTATATCGAGGGATCGGATCAATATGAGTACCACGTAAAGACCTATGGACACCCCTCGCAGTTTGGATACAAGGACATTTGCCATCTCTGGAAAGCGGAAAAGTGGGACCCGGAGGCGTTGATCAAGTTGTACAAGCGCGCCGGAGCCGAGTACATGGTGGCTTTGGCCACTCACCACGATAATTACCATTGCTGGAATTCAAAGCATCAGCCGTGGAACGCCGTCAAGGTGGGACCGAAGAAAGACGTTGTGGGAACCTGGGCCAAAGTTGCGCGATCTCAGGGATTGCGATTCGGCGTCAGCTACCATGGCACCCCGCATCGGGTATGGGACGAATTTCTTCCAGTCCGCTACAAGAGCGATACAACGGGGCCGTTCGCCGGGGTTCCCTACGATGGCGTGATGACAATAGCCGACGGCAAGGGCAAATGGTGGGAGGGGAAAGATCCCCGGGAGCTCAATGGCAAGCCCCACGCCATGAACGCACCTTGCCCGGAGTTTGTCCAGTGGTTTCTCCTGTGCGTCCAAGACGTGATTGACAGCTATTCTCCGGACATTCTGAACTTTGACGATGGAGCACAATTCAACTTCGACCGCGGCATAGGAGTTTGGCTAGGCGTTCCGGATCTGGCGCCGCAGATCATGGCCTATTACTACAACAAGAATATGCAGGCGCATGGAGGCCATCTGGAAGGAGTTCTCGACCTGAAAGAGGTCCCTGAACCCGTCTGGGGAACCCTCACACGCGACTTTGAAATGACGTTGGCAGATAAGCTGCAGGAAAAGCCGTGGCAAACGGAGGCTTGCATTGGGAATTGGCACTACGATCGCCGGGTCTTCGAGAGCCATTCTTACAAGAAAGCATCTTTGATGATTCCGCTTTTCGTAGACATCGTAAGCAAGAATGGCAATCTTCTTCTCAGCATTCCCTTACCCGGCGATGGGGAACCCGACAGCGACGAGCTCGCATTCCTGGAGGAACTTGCTGATTGGCAACAGGTGAATTCCGAGGCGATCAAGGGGACGCGTCCCTGGACCATCTACGGGGAAGGTCCGGCCACAGAAGCAGCCAAGGAGCTGCCCATGTACCAATTGAATAGGCTCAAGTTTCAGCCGACAGACATACGATTCACGACAAAGGGCGACATTCTCTATGCGATCGCCTTGGGCTGGCCGTCTGATGGAAGGATGGTTATTAGGTCGCTTGCTGAAAACTCCGCAAACTACCCCCGCCAGATCCGAAAAGTAGAACTGCTCGGCGTGAAATCGGAGTTGAGATGGACGCGAACAGAGCAGGGGCTCGAGATTCAGTTGCCCGATGAGCGGCCATGCCAATACGCTTTTTCGTTCCGGATCTTGAGTTGATTCTGAGAGGCTGGTCGGGCGCCTACCAATAGCGAACAGCTACTACAGTGGGAGCCGTAGGAATGTCGTTGACAACCTTTGCCTGGAGGACAAATTCCACGTTCTTACTGGCCCATGTCCTTGGGGCAGATTTGATTAACTCACTAATCTCTCGCGGATTGGTTATGAACTCAGCAGCCGCACGAGTCCCGCTTTGAGTGATTCCGGCAATGGCCAAAAGAGGTTCGCCGGTTTTCGAGTGAGGAAGTCGCGCAACAATAGCATAATCGATCGCGACTTTGCCATCGGGGGAATACAGAGTCGCCCAGCTACGACTTGCGTCGGATCGATCTCGGATCGCTAATCCAGGGCCGAGGACAAATCCGAGATCGCCGGTCATTTGCATTGTCCATCCGTTATTGAATGCGCCAATCAATATGGATGGAGATTGGAGAAGATCACCAAAAACAACGTCCTCCCCCGAGCGAAGATCGACGCTCTTTTTGTAATGTGCCAGAAAGGTAGCCACAGCGACGTTTGCTGAGATGTCACCGAGGGTCACATAAGTGTTTTTAATGGCTGCGAGATCGCCCGGGCCGAATACTTGATCGGGAGTAAGCGGAATCAGAAATTCATGCCCCTGAGCATCCAATTCATCAAGCTTGTGGGTGGCCTTGTACTTTTCAAGGAGTTCCTCGGTCGGCAGGTAGACCGGGTTTGATCCGGTGTAAATCAACACAGGTTTCGCTGTCGTTAATATGGGCTCCCAAAATTGGTCAATCGGGCTCTTGGGCAGGAACAGAAACAAAAACGATGCCAAAACCAGAGCGCAAAATATCGAGACAACCCAGAACGGCCAATTCCGCCGAGGCTTGATGCCTAAACTGGTTGCTGCAGCAAGGGGGGCAACGACCTGCAGGGACTCAGGCTCTGGCACCCAGTGAAGGACGGTTTCGGCGCTCCCGCTCTCTGATGCGGGAGCCAGCGGCCGGGATGAGGCCGAAAATGAAGCGTGATACGAACCGGGACTGATTTCGATTCGGACGGCGCAATTGACACCCGGTCCGACGTAAAATTGAGCAAGCCTTTTTCTGAGTTCCGCCGCCCGTGCCCGGACGATCGGGTCGGAATTCGTATCGTAGTCCGGACGCCTGCCGAAAACGTCTGCCCCGATCACTCTTTCCTTCAAGAGCTGGCCATGGCCGGACAGCGTCTGGTCAACAATGTATTGCAAAAGTTGCTGAGACTGCTTACTTGAGCGAAAGGGGACACTGATCAGGATTTCTGCAAGCACCTCTTGAATTTGTGAGGCGGGGATTTCGTGAGGAGAAGGTCCTTGCTGCCGGGTGTCGTTGAATCCAACTGCGTGTTCCATCTGGCCCCCCGGCGGAAGTTTCCCATCTGCGCGGTACTGTACTCCAGCGGATTGACGATGACAAGGTCCATATTTGTTCGAGAACGCTCTCGAACAGTACCGTGCTGTACCTTGCAAGTAACCATAAAGTTATCGCTTACTCTCAATGCATGTCAACTATGCGTTCTGGAGCTGCTCGCAGCCCGGAAGCCGCAAGGCTTCAACGTAACGACCAAGGAAAACATTGTTCAACTAGCCGGAGACTCGTTTATATACAACGTCATGCTGAAGGTAGCCCCAACATTCGAGCAAGACCGGGTTCCATCTGGCGCGGCACTTCTTCAGACTGACAAGTTTGAAGTAAGCACAACCCGGTGGAATTGGCGTTCACAATCCATATCTATCGGTAGTGCCCACCTGAAGTGGGCCGCTCTGGCACTGTGCCTGGCCATCCCATTCACGAATTTCAACCTGACCGGAATGGCTCTGGCGCAAGATAATGAGCAAGTTCTCCAATCTCTCCTGGCTGATGCCACTGCCGCACAGTCGAGGGGAGATTTCAGTGCCGCGGCCGAGTCGTATCGCAAAGCTACCGAACTCGAACCCGCCGTTCCGGAGTTCTGGGCCAATATGGGGCTCATGTATTACCAAGCAGGAAGATCTGCCGACGCCATTCAGAGCTTTAAACAGGCGATACGCCTGAACGCCGATCTTTATGTTCCCCAATTGTTTTTGGGCATCGAATACCTTAAGACCCAAAAACCAGATTCGGCCCTGCCATTGCTCGAAACTGCCGCGAGGCTAAACCCCAAGGATCCGCTCGCTGAACTCTCTCTGGGAAAGGCCTACGCGATGCTGAACCGTTGCGACCGCGCCGCTGATGCCTTCTGGAGAGCAATACGATTGGCCCCGAACGATGGAGACGCCTGGCTCGGCATCGGAACTGTCTATCTGCAGCAGGTCGACAACGATGCGCGTCTCATGACCTCGACGTACAACCATTCACCGTACGCCAGCCTGCGGGCCGCCGAGACATTTGCCGAGGAGGGCAAGCTGGTTGAAGCTGAAAACGCGTACAAAAGTGCAACGGCTTCTCCTTCACCTGCGCCCTGTGCTCACGCTGAGTTCGGGATTACGCTGCTTCGCCAGAAGAAGATCGCTGAGGCGCGTGAGCAATTCGAAACGGAGACCCGAACCGAGAGCCACTGCGGATTGACGCCCCTTGGTTTTGCGATTGCGAAGGCTGCTGAAGGACATCCGGACGATGCATTGAAAGCGCTCGCCGTGATCGCGGCAGACGATTCCGGATTCCTTCAGTCGAGCCTGTATCTCTTCCGCGGCGCTCTATCGGCCGACCAAGCGAAATCGCTGGCCGATCTGGCACGAGAGCACCAGGGCGCTGGGGACCTTTCGGTCGATCTTGGCTCCATGATTGAACAGGCGTTCCTTTCCGACACACCGCCCGCAACAGAAATTGATGAGGCTAGAACGTCTCAAACGTCGCGAAGACCGTTGCAAACAGCTGCCGAAACGCTTTATGCGGCAGGGAAGTATGCTACCTGCAATGAAGTCCTGAAGCCGGCGCTGGAAACGCTGGAAAGCGCTCAACAGCAGCTCCTTGCTTCCTGCTCGTTCTACACAGGTGATTTCCTCACCACTTCCAAGGTCGCCGAGCGCCAAAAAGCGAATCCCGCAACTTTAGTGCGTGGTTTGTACTGGGAAACCAAGGCCGATCAAGAACTGGCGATTGCCGCGCTGACGCGAGCCGACGAGATCGATCCCAACTCTTCGCGGATGCATATCCTGACCGGCGATGTGTTTCGCCAAAAACGGCGCTGGAGCGAGGCAGAGGCAGAGTATCGTAAGGCACTCGCCATCGACCCGGCGAGCGGCGGAGCACGCCTCAGCCTGGCGATTGTTTTGTTCACCGAACTGAAAACAGACGAATCACTCACGATCACCAAATCTCTCCTGGCGGAGACGCCGGAAGACCCTGAAGCGAATCTGCTGGCGGGCGAGATCCTAGTGCAGGGACATCAATATGAAGAGGCCGAGCCGTATCTCTCAAGGTGCCAGAAACTCGATCCAGATCTGATGCCACGACTTCACGTTGTTCTCGGACAGGTTTATGCGGCAACGAACCGAATTCCAGCGGCCATCGCGGAATACAAACAGGGATTGGCAAGCGATGGGGATGGCAGCATTCACTATCAACTGGCCCGGCTGTATGAAAAGTCCGGCGACAAGGAACATGCTGCAGAAGCGATTCGAATATCGCAGCAGCTGCGCAAGCGCTGGGATGATCAAGCACATACAGTCATTGAACAACTCTCGACAGATACGAGTCGGCAGTAATCATTGCATGAGCCCCACGAGATCCAGACCGCGTGAACAATTCGTATTCGCGTTGAGGCGCGATGGGGCAGCTCACCAAGCTGTTTCAAGCCGAGATTCATTGGCTTCCTGCTTATCTTTTGGCAACGATTCAAGGAGCGACACCTCATGTCTTTTTCCAACTTGCGAGACCTTCCTGTTCCTTTCAGCGTGGCTGCGTGTATTGCTGCCCTCATTTTGCCAACGCTTTCCAACGCACAGGCAATGGAACGAAGTCAAGATGGCGTCGTACTTCACTCTTCGAGTGAGACTCTACGTGTGGCTGTCTGCTCCGAGCGGGTCATCCACGTCGTAGCGAGCGCGACCGATGAGATTTCGAAACCTATCGTGCCTATCGTGATCCGTCCGTGCGGGGGAGCCGCATTCACGGTTTCCTCCAACGCTTCGACCGTGTCAATAAAGACCAGCGCACTCAAGGTGGAGATTGACCGAGCTACGAGCTCAGTGCGGTTTCTAACGGCTGCCGGGCAGCCTGTGTTGAACGAGCAGGAGCGCGACGGTCGTACGATCACGCCTCTCGATGTCGACGGAATGCACACCTATGAAATTCGCCAGGACTTTCTTTTGTCCGCTAACGAAGCCCTATACGGATTGGGCCAACATCAAGAGGGATTCTTGAATCTGCGCGACATTCCAGTCCGGCTGTTGCAGGCAAATACCAACATTGCGATACCATTTCTCATTTCAACCAAGGGATACGGTCTTCTGTGGAACAACGCGGCACTGACGGACTTTGATCCGGCGACGGAATTAATCCATCTGGACGAAAATGGGGCGGGAACATTCCGGACGGGTGCGGAAGGAGAATATGGCTTTTTACTGAGCGGCAACGGAAGAGGCAAGCTTCAACTCAGCGTGAATGACGAAAAAGTGATCGACCTCAAGAACATGTGGTTACCGTGGTCCGCAGCTGGCCACATACATCTGGCGGCGAATACAGCCTACAAGGTGACCGCTGAAACCGGAGGCGGCACGGAGCTCTCGGTGCGTGCTCCATCAGACACAATGGCTTTTCGGTCTCAAGTGGGGCAAGGGGTTGATTATTACTTTATCTACGGACCGGAACCAAATCAGGTAGTGGCTGAGTATCGGGAATTCACGGGAGCTGCTCCACTGCTTCCCAGGTGGGCATACGGTTTCTGGCAGTGCCGTGAGCGCTACTCAAGCCAACAGCAGATTCTTGACACGGCTGCAGAGTTCCGCAGGCGGAAGATTCCCGTTGATGTCCTTGTTCAGGACTGGCAGTACTGGGGGAAATATGGCTGGAACGCCATGAGATTCGATGAGGACGCGTACCCGAATCCCGCGGAAATGATGACTGCGCTCCATCACCAGGACTTTCACATGGTGATTTCAGTTTGGGCGAAGTTCGGCGCAGAGACTGCAGTCGATCACCAGTTTAAAGATGCCCATTTACTGCTTACGAGCGCTGCGAGTACCGGAGAGCCAGGAGAAATGAGAGAGCCTGAGGACTGGGCGGATCTCTTCGACCCGAAGGCACAGAAGCTCTATTGGTCCGACATCGACCACAATTTATTCAGTCTCGGATTGGATGGCTGGTGGCTGGATGCTTCTGAACCGGAAGGCGATCCCCTCAAAGTCGACAATACTTACTTGGGACCGGGAAAGATCGTTCGCAACGCATATCCACTGTTTGAGACTTCGGCAGTTTATAACGGAGAAAGAGCTACGACTGAGAGCAAACGGACTGTGATCTTGTCGCGGTCGGCATATACCGGGCAGCAGCGTAACGGGTCCATATCGTGGTCAGGCGACATCTCAGCGAACTGGGAGACCCTTCGGCGGCAAATCCCAGCCGGCCTCAGCTTCGCAATGTCCGGCTTTCCCTACTGGACAACAGATATTGGCGGTTTCTTCCGGTCAGCCGACCAATATACATCGGCAGCGTACCATGAACTACTGATTCGATGGTTCGAGTTTGGTACCTTCTGCCCCATTTTCCGAATTCACGGATATCAATCCAAGACTGAGATGTGGAACTACGGTCCTGAGGTGGAGAAGATCCTAACTCAATACGATGAACTTCGTTATCGTCTCATGCCTTACATCTACTCCACTGCCTGGGGCGTCACCAGCCGCGGGGAAACGATCATGCAGGCGTTGCCATTTGTCTATCCGAATGACCTCGCACTGAGAAATGTGGATGATGAATTTTTGTTTGGCGATTCGCTGTTGATCACTCCCGTGACAGAGCCGAATGCAGCGAACCGCAGTGTGATTTTGCCTGCCGGCAATGACTGGGTCGACTTCTGGTCCGGAAAAACCTATCACGGTGGACAGACGATTGTGGCAGATGCCCCGTTGAACCAGATTCCAATCCTGGTTAAAGAAGGCAGCATTATTCCCATGGGGCCGGTTGTGCAGTCCACGGCTGGTGCGGAAGACCCCTTGGAGATTCGCATTTATGGCGGAAAAGATGCCGACTTCCTGCTTTATGAGGACAGCGGGGATGGCGATGCATACCAGCATGGCGCCAAAGCGACGATTCACCTGCATTGGGATCATCGTCGCAACATGCTCTCGATCGGGGATCGCATTGGTGCGTTTCCGGGTATGCCAAGCAAGCAAACATTCCATATCGTGCTGGTAAAAGAGGAGCACGGTATCGGAATAGGGTCGGAGTCAGCGCCGGATCGTACGGCGACTTACACTGGACATCAGATGACGATCGTTCTCGGCAAAGCAGGTTAAGCGAGGGGTCGTTGCTACCATCGGAGCGACAGTTCTTGGAATGCGTGCAGTGTAGTTGCACGGTGCAAACTGAGCCAGCGGATTTGGTTGGCAACCGCTTTGGTAATACGGAAAATGATCGCATCGGGCGAGCCATGGCCGGGCGATTCAGATGGCCTGGTAGCAATACAGAATTCACTCAGTATTTGAATTAACGCAACCTACGGTGAACGGAAGTGTCGGCAGACCACTCTTTCTTCAGTAGGCCGCGAATCGGATAAGGCTGGAAACCTTCAATTTGCGCTCCGAGTACCTCGTCTCCGCAAGGGACAGTCGCACTTCAGATTTCAGCGAGGAAACCATGAAATGTTTCAGGATACATCTGGGAATTGCCGCGATGTTGTGCTGCAGCTGTACTGGTTTAGCCCAGCAAAAACCGGCGTTTCTTGATCCAAGCCTGCCGCCTGAGCAACGCGCAGCTGACCTCGTGCAACGCATGATGCTCGAGGAAAAGGCCTCGCAATTGGTGAATGGCGCCCGCGCCATTCCGCGGCTTAACATTCCGGCCTACAACTGGTGGAGCGAGGCGCTTCACGGAGTGATCGACAACGGCGTAACCGAGTTTCCCGAGCCGATCGGCCTTAGCGCGACTTTTGACGTGCCGGGAATTCATGCCATGGCGACGGACATCGCCATCGAGGGGCGCATCAAGCATGTACAAGATGTACGAGCCGGGCACACCGGGATCATGGGGGGCCTCGACTTCTGGGCCCCGAATCTAAACCTTTTTCGCGACCCGCGATGGGGCCGCGGCCAGGAGACCTACGGGGAGGACCCGTTCCTGATAGGCCGCATGGGTGTGGCTTTTGTCACCGGCATGCAGGGCGACGACCCAAAGTATTATCGCGTAATTTCGACGCCCAAACACTTCGTTGTGCACAGCGGCCCGGAGCCGACGCGCCACTTTGCGGACGTGGACGTGAGCAAGCACGACGAACTCGACACGTATTTGCCGGGTTTCCGCGCCGCCGTTGTCGAAGGCAAGGCAGGATCGATCATGTGTGCTTACAACGCGATCAACGGAGAACCGGCCTGTGCTAACGAATACCTGCTTCAGGATCAACTTCGTGCTGCGTGGGGCTTTCAGGGATATGTAGTCTCCGACTGCGGCGCGGTCCGCGATATTTTCTCCGGCCACCATTACCGGCCGACGCTGCCCCAGGCCGCGGCGATTTCGGTCATGCGCGGAATGGACAACGAATGCTTCGGCGCCAGCACCAACCTCAACGATTACGACTACAAACCATATCTCGAGGCCGTGCAGCAAGGCTATCTTCCCGAGAGCGCCATGGACACCGCGCTCATTCGCCTTTTCACAGCGCGGATTAAACTCGGCATGTTCGATCCCCCTGAGATGGTCCCCTATTCCAAGATTGATGAGAAGGAACTAGACAGCCCCGAGCACCACGATCTGGCCCGCGAGCTGGCGGATGAGGCCATGGTGCTTTTGAAGAATGATGGCACACTTCCGCTGAGGACCAGCGGCATCAAGATCGCACTCATCGGGCCTCTCGCAAATCAGACCAGAGTTCTGCTCGGCAACTACAACGGTAGTCCGACGCACACCGTTTCTATTCTTGAAGGCCTTCACAAGGAGTTTGCGGGCGCCACCATTCAGTACGTGCCGGGAACGCAGTTCATGAGCCAGGATGCGGACCCTGTTCCAGCTTCGGCGCTAAAGTTCGACGGAAAGTCGGGCATCAAGGTCAGCTACTCCAAACTCGACTTCAGCGACATTAACCACCCTGAGGCCATGAAGCCGCTGGCAGAGCATACGGAACCCACGCTCAATGCCTCTGCTCAGCCATTGCCCGCTGAAGTCGCCAACATTCACCCGCTCAGTATCCGCTGGGAGGGCGAGATTACCGCGCCGGAGACGGGCGACTACAATCTTGGCCTCAAGGCCAGCGGCTTTTTCCGCTTGCAGCTGAATGGCAAAGGCGTCGCTTCCGCTTTCGGCGGCAATCCCAACGAGGCCAAGCTGGGACGTGTGCATCTCAAAGCCGGCAAGCCCGCTGCTCTGCGCGTGCAGTACTCCCCCATGGGAGACGCAGTTCCCAACGCCATGCTGGTCTGGTCGAAGCTCGATTTGAAGCCGCAGCCCGAGGCCATTGCCGCCGCCAAGGGTGCCGACGTGGTGATTGCCGTTCTTGGCATCACCAGCGAGCTGGAAGGCGAGGAGATGCAAGTGAACGAGCCCGGCTTCCAGGGTGGCGATCGCACCAGCCTCGATTTGCCCGAGCCGGAAGAGGATCTGCTCGAGGCGCTTGTCGCTGCGGGCAAGCCTGTTGTTCTCGTGCTGACCAACGGCAGTGCGCTCGCGGTCAACTGGGCCAATGATCACGTTAACGCCATCGTCGATGCATGGTATCCCGGCGAAGAGGGTGGGACCGCAGTGGCGGAAACGCTCTCTGGAAGAAACAATCCTGCCGGCCGCCTACCCGTAACCTTCTACACCGGCGTCGATCAGCTTCCGTCTTTTGAAGACTACTCGATGAAGAACCGCACCTATCGCTACTTCGGAGGCAAGCCGCTCTACCCCTTCGGCTACGGCCTCAGCTATACGACCTTCTCGTACAGCGACCTCGCGCTGCCCACAAGCGCGGTGACTGCCGGCCAGCCCATCACCGCAGAAGTTACCGTGACCAACAGGGGCAAGGTGGCCGGTGATGAGGTGGCGCAGCTCTATCTCAGCTTCCCGGATGTCGCAGGCGCGCCGATCCGCGCACTTCGCGGCTTCCAGCGTCTGCACCTCGATCCCGGCCAATCGGAAAAGGTGCACTTCGACCTGAAGCCACGCGATTTGAGCATGGTTACCGAAGTGGGCGAGCGGGTCATTCCGGAGGGCAAATATTCTTTGTCGATCGGCGGCGGACAGCCGAACACCGGCGCTCCAACGGTGGAAGGGACGTTCCAGATGGAAGGCTCTGTCGTGTTGCCCGATTAGCTGTTCCGAATCTGTCGCCGGGAAAGCCGCGAGCAGTGATTAGGCCAGATCATCCCTAATCTGGGAGACATCCATGACTAAGCGAATGACTCGCCGAGAGCTCCTTAGAGACGTCGGTGCAGCGGGCGCTACGACTCTATTGGCTGTTGGTTCAGCGAAGGCATTGCCCGCGGCGGATTCGTTGGGCCAGGCAGCGGGAGCGGAATCACCCACGCCTCAAGCACTGCAATCGCCTGGCGATGCGAAATCGGTTTCCCCTGCCCCGCGGGTATCCCTGGGCGCGCACGAGAATCCTCGGGTGGAACTGGCCGCGGAGGACATGATCGTCGTATTCGATCGAAGGTACGGTTCGATCTCATCGATCACCAGGAAGGGCGACCCGCTAGGGACGAACTTTGTTGGGAACGAACAAAACACGCCCGGTGTCGACGTTTCGAACTCCCGCTGGACGGGAGACCTAGTGACTCATGTTTGGGATGTCACCGATACCAACCCGAGCCATCGCAATTGGTCCTCCCGTTCGAACTTTGTCCTGAAGGGAAAGTGGAGGCCGGAGCTGACCGGAAGGTCCGGCGATATCCGGCAAGTGAGCTTCGACGGCGGGACGTTTGCCGTGAACTACGACGGAACGTCCGCGAACCAAGATGGCATCCGGAGTTTCAGTCTCGCCATGAAGTATCGCAGAGGAGAAGGGCGTTCGCTGCTCTGGGATGTCGAACTTCAAAACGTCACGGATCGCATTTTGGAGCTCGGCGACCTTGGATTCCCCTTGATGGTGAATGACAACCTCGGCGAATTCTACCGGGATCCGAAAACCGGCCAGCCTTTTCCTCCCGACGAGACTGAGCACCCGCTGAGAGATCCTGCCGACCCCTTCTCTGTCTATATCGAACAATTCCCGCGGATCCAGAAACAGTACCACGAGCAAAAGGTCGTGTCTCACCATTACATAGGCGGCCACAGCTCCTACGTGCTCGTCCAGCGCCCTCTGGGCGATGCGCCGTTTCTGCTTCTCCATGCCATGCAGGACACGGCCTTCGAGTGCGTCTATCGCGACAACAGTTCGTTCGCGGAAAAGGTGTACTGGTGGGACGGGCCGAATATCCTGGCCATCCGATCCTGGGCCACAAGGAATCTTCGGGGATGGAATAAGAATCCCTGGATCAACGGGCACACCTCGCTGGTCTTGCAGCCGGGAGAAAAGTGCTCATGCCGGCTGCGCTTCGTTCTGATCGACAGTTATGACGCGATTCGGGAGGAGCTTTACCAAGCCGGCAACCTCGGCATCCGCGTTCTGCCGGCGATGGTGATTCAGGAAGATACCGACGCCTACGTGGAACTGAAGACGAAATCCGACGTGGATAAGATCGAATTCCTCTCCGACAACATGACAGTCAAGGAAAGGAAGCGTGTCGACGACAAGACCCTGCTGACGCTGTCGTTCAAGGGCCGGGGCCAGAAAAGCCTGAAACTGCATTATGCCGGCCGCTGGACGAACCTGCACTTTTACTGCATCGAGGACATCGCGCAACTGCTCAAGGCCAGGGCTCGATTCATCGTGGATCGGGAATTCTTCGAGAATCCTGACGATCCCTATCACCGTCACCACATGTTCCTGCCCTTTGACCATCGCACAGGAAGCACGTTTCTCGACTCGGATGAAGTATCGGAGGTAGGCGGAAGCGATGCTGAATTCGGATTTTCCGAGCCTTTATTCCTAGCCGAGAAGAATGTCTACTACCCTTCCCCAAAGGAAGTGGCAGCGATGGAAGCCTACATCGCCGATTGCCTGTTCAAGCACATTCAGGATCCCGAGACGTACGCGGTGCGCGCCTCGCTCTACTGGAAGCTGAGGTATCCATCCAGCCCCTGGAGCCATTGGACGGTGGAACGAGCCGAGGCGACCTATCGATCGTACAACTACGCTCATGTGATGAACATTTATCACGCCATGTACCGCATTGGCAGTCGCTACGGATTGCTGGCACGGAAGAGCCCTGAGGAATACTTGAGGATGTCGTACCGTACCTGCCTATACATGTTTCAAACGGAACCTTGGGGACATATCGGGGCGATGGGAGGCTCGAACGCCCTGAACATTCTCGACAACCTCGGGAAGGAAGGCTGGCAGGAAGAATACAGCAATCTGTTGGAGCAAATCCGGAAGTGCAACGAGGTCTTTGTCAGCGACCCCTATCCCTACTCCTCCGAGTACCCCGCGGACACAACCGCTCAGGAACAGGTCTATTTCTTCACCCGCTACTTCGGGGATACCGAGAAGAACCTCAAGACAGTGCAAATCATCAAAGCTCTCCGAGGCGGGAACCAGCCAGTGTGGTTTCAATATGGCAATGACAACAAGGGCGATCTGACCTGCTGGTACACTGAGTCAACCAATGGCTGGGCTTTGCTTCGCGCGTTTGAAGACACCGGCGACCTGGACACGTTCATCAAAGGATACGCGGGCCTCATGAGCGTGGAGGTCGATCTTCTTCCCGACGGAATGTGCTTTGCTCATTTCATCTCCACGCCGGGCATCTTCGATTTCACCCCGCCCAGGACACTCGATGGCGGAATCGCGCAGTTCGGATTTCTGAAGGCCGCGAAGTCCTACATCATGCGCGACGATTCCTTTGGCCTGATCGGTTGCGGCTGTCGCGTGGAATCGTCAGGAAAGGAGATTCGAGTCTATCCTCAGGATGGATTGAAAAAGCGGCTGAGATTCGTGCCCCAGAAGATCGACCTGGGGGCCGCACAGGGAGAGATCGACCAGGTAACCATGAGCGATGACGGTAAGCGGTGGGAACTCCGCCTCAGTGACTCGACAGGCGTGGTGAAAAAGGCTGAGTTGGAAATTAAAGGCTTGGACAAGGGAGAGTATCGGATTCAGTACAGCGGTTCCGCGGAAACCAAGCTGGTCTTCGATGCCTTGAAGCTCTCACTCCCTATCGCCGATGCGAAGGCAATCCGGATCGAAAAGTCTTTTGAGTGAAGTGTTTGCAGAGAGGACGTCGAGGATGATGAGAAGAATCGCTAGTTACTCAGCAATCTGGGTAAGCGTTTGCCTTGGAGGGCAGGTTGCTGCTCAGGTGCAGACGGAAATACCCGCGACAGTCCCGGGCGCAATGCCCGTCACCATGGAGCACATCAAGATTCACGGCAAGTCGCTCGAGGGCAATCTCGAAGGAGACGCGGTCGACCGCGACGTGATCGTCTTCCTGCCGCCGAGTTATAGCAAAGACAGGCATCGCCGCTACCCGGTGATATATGCCCTGCATGGCTACTCGATTGGGGCTGAGCAGTGGACCCATGAAATCCATGTGCCACAGACCATTGAAGGCGCTTTTGCGCAGGGCGCAAAGGAGATGATCATCGTTCTACCCGATTCCAAAACCATCTACAACGGCTCGATGTACTCAAGTTCCGTCACGACCGGCGATTTCGAAAAGTTTATTTATCACGATGTCGTCGCCTACATCGATGCACACTATCGCACCATTCCGGAGCGCACTAGCCGCGGCCTCGTCGGTCACTCCATGGGCGGCTATGGTGCATCCCGCATCGGCATGAAGCATCCTGATGTTTTCGGCGCTCTCTACATCATGAGCCCCTGCTGCATGTCCCCGATGGCCGGCGGCGAACCAGTTCCCAGCGATCAAATGAAGGAGCGGGCGATTGCCAGCGAGAAGAAGGCTGCGGCGGCCAAGTCCCCAGCCGACCTGGCGGCGCAGTCGCCGGGCTTCGCCGCCGCCCAGTATGCAACCGCGGCGGCGTGGGCTCCCGATCCGATGACCCCTCCTCTGTACTTTGACCTGCCAACCAAGGAAGGTGTTCCGCAGCCGGAGATCGTGGCGAAATTCACGGCCAACTCACCCCTCGCCTTCATCGATCAGTACATCGGAAATCTGCGCCAGTATCACGCCATTGGTATTGACGTTGGTGACCAGGATGGCCTGCGCTTCGACACGCAAAAGCTACACAAGGTGCTCGACAATTACGGCATCGCGAACACCTTCGAGATCTACCACGGCGCGCATACTAGCGCCGTTGCCGATCGCTTCCAGAATCACGTGTTGCCGTTCTTCAGCAAGAATCTCTGCTTTCTGGCGAGTTGTCATTAGGCATCATAAGAAACGAGAGACCGCTCTGTGGTGTCAGTTTTGCAGAATCACCCTTCGATGTTCATCATGCAGGGCTCTCACAGTCAACCTACAGTGCCCGTCGATTTGCCCGGAATTGCGCCCGTTTAGATGCTTATGACCGACTGAAACCTGCGGAATCGCCCTGCTCGGGATTCGATTGCAACACACTGACCTCTACCCGATTTGGGCGCATATGACCGATACCTGACGCGAAGGGATTCGACACTCTAATGGCAAAGAAATTTGGTTACAGTTATCGATTAAGTTATCGCATACTTTACAGTAATTATGATATAAGGAATTGTGCCCACAACGATGAAGGACATTGCGCGTGACCTAGGCGTGTCTGTGGTCACAGTGTCGAAGGTGCTCCGGAACCACGAGGACATCAGCGAAGCCACCCGGAAGCGAGTTCTGGATCGTGTCAAGGAGCTTGACTACACCCCGAATCTAGCTGCACGTGGCCTGGTGACCGGAAAGACCTATCTGGTTGGCCTTGTCGTGCCCGACCTGTTGCACCCGTTCTTCGCTCAGGTGGCGAAATCACTTTCAAGGGCGCTTCTGAAGAAGGGTTATTGCCTCACCATTTCGACCTCGGAAGAGGATGCCGAGCTGGAGAAGCATGAGATCAACCGGCTCTTGGGCCGGCGGTTGGATGCTCTCGTCATCGCATCCTCATCCACCGACCCATCGGTATTCGAGCGGATGCAAAAGCAAGGACTTCCGTTGGTTTTGATCGACCGCAATCTCACGGGACTGGATGCCAACTACGTTGGCACCGACGACGAGGCGATCGGGATATTGGCTACAGAACATCTTATTGAGGTAGGGTGCAAGAGGATTGCTCACTTACGCGGTCCTGACAATAGCCCCGGCGCCGGACGTCTTAAGGGCTATCAAAATGCTCTGGCCAAACACGACTTGAAGTCCCCTTCGGGTTACGTGTCCAAGCCGCGGCTCGTGGATGTGCAAAGCAGGGAAAGCGGAGCGGAATTGATGCGCCAGCTGCTGGCCCTGAATCCTCGTCCCGATGGAGTATTTTGCTATAACGATCCGATGGCCATTGGAGCCATTCATGCCATTCTCGATGCGGGCTTAGGAGTGCCGGCGGACATCGCTGTCATAGGATCCGGGAACCTCCATTACGATACTGAACTCCGCATCCCTCTATCGAGCATCGACCAGCAGACCGACATGATCGGCGAACGCGCCGGGCGTTTGACCTTGTCGTTACTGGAATCAAAGACTCATCCGCGCAATAAAACCATCATCATTCAGCCTCAACTTGTGGTTCGAGCTTCCACGGATAAGAAAGCGGTGATCGAACGGGTAGCCGTGCCATTCAACGCGACGCCGGGCACGAACAGACATTCATGAATTTCGTGCTCCTACCGGCCATTGCCAAACTGCCTGAGCTGCGGTCAAAGTGTCGCGCTGTAGCCGGGACATTCAGCGAAAGCCGGAGCCGGCATATTGTTCTTTGGGCCGGTGCAAGGGCACAAGATCATCGGGCTGGATGAGGTTTCAGCCGCTGGAACTCGAGGTGAAAAATGACTTCGGGAGATTGTACTGCATGGTGAAATCAGGAATCCTGAACCCGAAAATCAACTCGCTGCTGAGCCTTGTCAGACATACCAATACTCTGGTCATTGCAGACCGTGGATTTCCCTTTTGGAAGGAAGTCGAGACGGTCGATATTTCCCTCGTGGATGACATACCTCGAGTTCTCGATGTATTGGCCGCCATTCGCAGCAACTTCAGTGTCGCCCGGGCTTTCATGGCTGAGGAGTTTAACGAGGCAAACAGCCCTGAGACGATCCTGCAATTCAAGCGCGCTCTGAATGGTATTGCTCTCGAATTTGAACCTCACATACATCTCAAGAAACGAGTGCCACATGCCATCGGGATCATTCGGACCGGTGACACGATTCAGTATGCGAACCTTGTTCTGGAGTCCGGCTAGGCTTCAACCTGGGTTTCTTAGCACAGATGTTACCTACATCTTTCCGGCGAGATTCCGCTCATCCCCGCCGCCGTTCCCCCAGCGTATGCCGCCGCGCCCATCAGCGCCGTGCGGCCCTCCAGAATGACCCGCACTGGGCATAGAGTCTGATCACCGATTAGCTCGCTGCACCCTGCCACATTGGAAATTCTATGGTGTCGGCTTGCCGGATTCGGGAGCGCTCGCGCGGACCACGTGTATATCGTGGTCCGTAAACAAAGCGTGCATTTCCGGCAACTCATACTTAGGCATATGACAGGTGACACAATTGTTGGCCGCCACCTTGCAGACTGTCTTGGCCGCGTGCTCTCCTCTCGACTTCGTGCGGAGGCCGTGGCACGCCAGGCACTTGGAGTCATAGGCGCTCGGTTCGTGAACAAGCGGCTGATGCGGGTCGTGACAGGCTACGCACGTAATCCGCCGGTCGCCAGATGTTCCCCAGCAGCGGCTTTGCTCAAGGCCATATGGCTCAAAGCGTATTCTCGCGAGACCGATCTTACGATGCGTCTCCACCACATCCGCCCAAGTACTGTGACAAGCCCTGCAAAAGTCGACAGAGTCGGAAGCGGAAAGATCAGCAGGATCCATGATCGCCGTTGCCCGTTCCGGTTCATTCGAGGTCATGGAGGCAACGTGAGCAGCCGCCGGTCCATGGCACGCTTCACAGGTAACTCCCTGAGTAGCTTTCTCCGATTCGAACACTTTTGAAGTTACAGCCGCGGTTGTATGACAACTGAAGCAGCGCTCTGCTTCATCGATGCCCATCTTCCGGCCTAGCGCACTCTCCACGTCCTCCGGCGCTTCGGGGGACTGTCCCGGGGTAATGTCAAGCGTCTGAATCCTCGTGAAGAAACTCAAACGGCCCTCAAAGTAGGAGCCGTCTTTCTCGAAGACATAGGTCTGTCCTTTCTTGAATCCGAAGGCCCAAACCGCGGGCAATGAAGCCGTACCGGCTCCGCCAGTCACGGTGAAAACAGCCCCTTCGGATGAAGTTGTGACAGAAGTGGTGAAGCCGCCCTCTTGGAATCGGAGCGGCACATGATTGATCAATATCTCAGACTGCGCGGCGTGCACGCTGGCGTGATACATCGGTGTCGATTCCTGAAGTGGCGCTATCCTGCAGTGACACCCGGCGCAAGTCGCCTCTCCCGAATACTGGCTCCGCGGAGGATCTCCTTTCGTCGACCACCAGCCCGGCTCTGCCAGCCTTTCTGCCGTTGTCAGGCTGGTGTCATTAACTGGCGGCCCTTGCGCACGAGTCAAGCAAAACGACATTCCAGCCAATGCCAATATGATTTGCGGCAACCTGCTGCTCAAGGTGCCCTCTCGTTTCCAATTTTCGATTCGACCGATTCTTCCATTGAGATGGGGAGAGCGGCGATGCGATGGCTCGCGAGAACCACGATTTTTTGCAAGTCGTCGATCCCGGCGATCTGGCTGCTCATTGCCGGTATTCCATCCGCTGTCGGCTCACGCCGGATTATGGCTCGGTTTTAATTATATCCGTTTACAATAACGATACCTTTAGCGTATACTCCCCATTATAAACGGTTGGGAAACGCAATTCGATCTCATAGAGACCGGAGTCCGATTTGCGCCCCATCCAGTATGTTTTCTGTTGTTTGCTTGCTTCACAGGAGTGGAGGCCAAGAGGAGTAAAAAATGCAACAGCAAGTCGGTCTTGGGATCTCGGCAGGAGATTCTGTTCATCCAACTCTGGTGCCTCAAAGAACTCTTTACAGCGGGGCTGTAATGCCCGCAATTGGACTGGGTACGTTCGGTTCCGACCATGTCTCCGCGGCCGAGGTCGCCGAGGTGGTGAAGGGCGCTGCCGCGGCAGGCTACCGGCACTTCGATTGCGCTTCGGTTTACGGCAACGAGGCGGAGATCGGCACCGCGTTTGAGAAGATTCTCCGCGGCGGAATCCGGCGCGAAGATCTTTGGATTACCTCGAAGCTATGGAACGATAAGCATGCCGAGGACAACGTGATCGCCTCCTGCCGCCAGTCGCTTTCCGATCTGCGTCTCGACTATCTTGATCTTTACTTGGTGCATTGGCCGTTCCCGAATTTTCATCCCCCAGGCTGCGACGTTACCTCTCGCTCTCCCGACGCCAAGCCCTACATCCACGCGAATTACATGAAGACCTGGCGCAAGATGGAAGAACTGGTGGACATGGGCCTAGTGCGGCACATTGGTACCTCGAACATGACCATCCCGAAGCTGAAGCTTGTTCTGCGCGACGCACGTATCAAGCCCGCGGTGAACGAAATGGAGCTGCACCCGCATTTTCAGCAGCCGAAGTTGTTCAAGTTCGTGATCGAAAACGGCATGAAGCCCGTCGGTTACTGCCCCATCGGCTCACCGGGGCGGCCGGAGCGTGACCGCACCCCCGAGGACACCGCGCCCACCGAGGATCCAGTGATCCTTCGCATAGCTGAGAGCCACGGAATTCATCCCGCGGTGGTATGCATCAAGTGGGCTGTGCAACGCGGGCAAACACCCATTCCATTCTCCGTCCATCATTACCGCGCCAACCTCGAGGGCGTCGTGGGAGACCCGCTCAGCGACGAAGAGATGCGCTCCATCGCCGCAATCGATCGCAACTGCCGCTTGATCAAGGGCCAGGTCTTCCTATGGAAGGAGGGCCAGACATGGGAGGATCTCTGGGACCCTGCCGGCGAAATCACCCCGCCGTAAATGCAATCCGGAAGCCTGGAACCGGTTGCTTTTAGCTCTCAGTTTCCGGATTCGGATCCGTCGATAGGTCTTGACTTTGGTTGGTTTTCGCAACAATGGCTACCGGCTGAAAGCTTTGATCCGGAGAACGAAGACATGAACAATACCATGACCGCAGCGTTTCTTCCCGGCAACTCCACCGTCGAGATGCGCATGGTGCAGGTGCCACAGCCGGACCACGGGGAAATTCTGCTGCGCGTCAAAGCCTCCACCATCTGCGGCTCCGATATTCGCGTCATCTATCACGAGCATCTCGGCAAAGGCCCTGAAGGCTACCAGGGCGTCATCGCCGGCCACGAGCCGTCTGGTCAAATCGTTTCGACCGGCCCTGGCTGCCGTCGCTTCAAAGTGGGCGATCGCGTGATTGTCTATCACATTTCCGGTTGCGGGGTTTGCAACAACTGCCGGCGCGGCTACATGATCTCCTGTACCAGCGATAGATACAGGCGCGCCTACGGCTGGCAGCGCGACGGCGGCATGGCGGAGTACATGGTGGCCGAGGAGAAAGACCTCATCGCCCTGCCCGATGAACTCTCTTACGGCGATGGCGCGCAGGTTGCCTGCGGGTTCGGCACCGTCTATGAGGGACTGGAAAAGATTGGCATCAACGGAGATCACGCCGTGCTCATCACTGGCCTCGGGCCTGTCGGTCTCGCCGCGGGCGCGCTCTGTCGCAAGCTGGGCGCGGAAAGAATCATCGGCATCGACGTCGTTCCCGAGCGCATGAAGATCGCTCTCAACCTTGGCCTCTGCGACGCGGTTCTCGCCTCTGGCCCCAACAACGTTGCCGAAGTCAGGCAGCTCACGGGCGGCATGGGCGTGGAGCGCGCCGTGGACTGTTCTGCAAACGACGCCGCGCGAGCTACAGCGATTCGCGCGACACGCAAGTGGGGCAGGATTCTCTTTCTGGGAGAAGGGGGGCGCGTCGAATTCAATCCCTCACCCGACTTGATCCACGACCAGAAGACGCTCTACGGCTCCTGGGTCACGTCCACTTGGCTCATGGAAGAGCTGGTCGAACGCTTAGTGCGCTGGAACCTGCATCCGGCCGATATCATCACGCATCGTTTTCCGCTGGAGCGCGCCGACGAAGCCTACGCGCTGATGGCCTCAGGCAAGTGTGGCAAGGTCGCCGTTTGCCAGGACGAAGAACTCAAATAGAGCCGAAACAGGCGAGAAAACCATGGCAAAAGCGTCAGGAACGGCGAATTCGGATTGGAAACAGCAGCTGCACCAGCTTCTGCCGCTCTACGGCCATCGAAATTGGATCGTGGTTGCCGACTCGGCATATCCGGCGCAGTCCAGGGCCGGCGTCGACACGATCGTCTCAGGCGCCAGCCAGTTCGATGTGGCTCGCTGGGTATTCGACGCCATTGCAGCCAGGAAACACGTCCGCGCCAACATTTATCTCGACCAAGAATTGCAGTTCGTCGCGGAGGCCGATGCGCCAGGCGTTTCGCACTACCGCACTCAACTCGCAAAGCTGCTCACGATCGCGAAGACGATCACTCTGCCCCATGAGCAGATCATCACTAGGCTCGACCAGACCGCGCAGTTCTTTCGCGTGCTAATCATCAAGACCGGGCTCACGATTCCATACACCTCAATCTTTTTCGAACTTGATTGTGGTTATTGGAGCGTCGAGGCGGAGCAACGATTACGGCGAGCGATGGCTGCATCAGCCAAGAAACAATGAGCGCAACCGGCTTCTACGCAACTACCCATCGCTAGCCGGCCCGGGTGCCAAACACAGAGGCCGAACGCACAGAATGAAAAGGGACCTTATGAAAATGAATCGCCGGGAAGTGCTTCAATCGCTGGGCGGCACGTGTTCCGCCCTGGCTTTCAGGAAGTTTGCCCGCTCGCAACAGGCGTCGAAGAGCGGACCGTTCCTGCCAACCAGGGAATCCCTGCAAGAGTACAAGATTCCCGAATGGTTTCGCGATGCCAAGTTCGGTATCTGGGCGCACTGGGGTCCGCAGTCGGCCATCGAGGATGGCGACTGGTACGCGCGCAATATGTACATCCAGGGCCAGCCGCAATACTTGTATCACTGCGAAACGTACGGCCATCCCTCCAAGGTCGGTTACAAAGACCTGGTGAATATCTGGAATGCGGAGAAATGGGACCCGGATCATCTGATGGGTCTCTACAAGAAGGCGGGCGCGAAGTACTTTTTCAGCATGGGCGTGCATCACGACAATTTCGACCTGTGGAACTCGAAGTACACGCGCTGGAACGCGGTGAACATGGGGCCGAAAAAGGATGTGGTGGGCTTGTGGCAAAAAGCCGCGCGTAATCACGGCCTGCGCTTCGGTGTCAGCGAGCACCTCTGGATCAGCTACAAGTGGTTCGCTGTGAGCCACGGCGCCGACAAGACCGGGCCACTGGCCGGCGTCTCCTACGACGGCGTCGATCCGAAGTACGCTGACCTCTATCACGATGCGGGTTGCGTGCCATTCATCGACCACCTGGATTGGAACGACGATGGCATTCCCGACTCATGGCGGCAGCACTATCTCAACCGCATGACCGATCTCATCGACAAGTATCACCCCGACATTCTCTATACCGACGGCCACCTTCCCTTCGAGGAATTTGGCCTGAAGATGGTGTCGCACCTTTACAACGAAAGCGCGCGGTTGAATGGAGGGACAGTCGAAGCGGTCTACACGAGCAAAGAGGCGACAGATTGCGCGGTCGGCACCTGCCTCCTCGATCACGAACGCGGAGTTGCGGACGGCATCGCGGAAAACCCCTGGCAAACCGATACCTGCATTGGTCAATGGCACTATAAGCGCGGCCAGAAATACAAAACCGCGAAAAAGGTCATCGATCTGCTCACTGACATCGTGAGCAAAAATGGCAACCTGCTGCTGAACTTCCCGCTGCCCAACTCCGGCCAACTGGACTTCGAGGAGATGGAGGTGCTGGAAGGCATCACCGCGTGGATCGAAATCAACGGCGAAGGCATCTACGCGACGCGCCCCTGGAAGATCTACGGCGAAGGCCCCTCCACGCAAGTGAAGATCGTTACCGGAAACTTCAACGAAGACAAGCAGAACGACATGACCGCCGAGGATGTGCGCTTCACCAGAAAGGGCAGCACGCTTTACGCGTTCGTGATGGGTTGGCCGGAGAAAGAGGCGACGGTAAAGGCTCTTGGCCTCGCCAGTCCGCAGCAGCCGGGCAAGATCCTCAAAGTTGAGCTGCTGGGGTACAAAAGCGACCTGAATTGGAAGCAGGACGACACTGCGTTAAAGGTCCAGATGCCTGCCGAAAAGATCTCCAACATTGGCATCACGCTGAAGGTCTATCTGGCATAGAGGGAGTATCGGCTTCGGCGACTCGTTCCATCTCTCGTTCCAGGAGGAAGAATTCACCTTGAGCAACTCCGTCGGGCCGGCCGGGCAAGGCAACTCGGCCTCGCTGAACAATCACGAAGACATTGAAGCCCAGTTAATTCCCGCAGGGCGGCTGTTGCCGTTCCTTGTGGTCACGGTGCTGTTCTTTCTGTGGGCGATTCCGAACAATTTGAACGACATTCTGATCAGGCAATTCATGAAGTCGTTCGATATTAACCGGTCGAGCGCGGCGGGAGTGCAGATCTGGTTTTACCTAGGCTACTTTTTGCTGGCGATTCCGGCAGGCCAGTTGATGCGGCGGTTCGGCTACAAAATGGGCATCGTGACCGGGTTATGCTTGCTGGGCAGCGGATGCCTCTTGTTTTATCCGGCGGCGCAGGCGGGGCTTTATTGGTTCTTTCTTGTGGCGCAATTTGTGATTGCCAGCGGATTGTCATTTCTTGAGACAGGGTCGAATTCATTCATTGCGCAACTCGGGGCTGCAGGGTCGAGCGAGCGCCGGCTGAACCTGTCGCAAGCCTTCAATCCATTGGGGTCGATCAGCGCGGGCCTGATCGGGACGGTATTCATCTTCTCCGGAGTGAAGCTGAGCGATGACCAAGTGGTAGCCATGCAGGCGGCTGGAACCTATCAGGCGTATCTCCATTCCGAAACGCTGCGCGTGGTGACGCCGTATCTGGTGCTGGGCTGCGTCGCATTCTTCTGGGCCTTGCTGATATTGATGACCAGGTTTCCTAACCTGGGGAGCGAGGATGTGTCGGAGAGCGCTACCACAGGTGGAATGCATGTGCGACTTTGGCAGCCGCACTTTGTCTACGCGGTGCTGGCACAGTTTCTCTATGTGGGCGCGCAGGTGGGCACGTGGAGTTACTTCATCCCCTATGTAGAATTGGCCACGGGTGTTGGCGACAAAGCGGCGGGCTACATGCTGACAGGCACATTGGCGGCGTTCGCGGTGGGCCGATTCAGCTCGGCGTGGCTCATGAGGCACTTCCACGCGAGGCTGATGTTGGTGTTTTATTCCGTGATCAACGTCGGCTTGTGTCTGGTTGCCGTGGTCCATCCGAGTTGGGTTGGCGTGGGCTGTTTGCTTACGACCAGCCTGTTCATGTCGATCATGTTTCCGACCATCTTCGCGCTTGGCTTGAAGGGCATGGGCGAGAAGACCAAGACCGCCGGATCATTCCTGGTGATGGCAATTTTGGGCGGCGCGGCGCTGACGAAGTTGATGGGGATGCTTCCACTGCAGACTGCCTACCTTGTTCCAGTTGTTTGTTATATCGGTGTTGCTCTGTATGCTTGGCTGTTCGCCGAGGCGAAGGCTGGCGAGGCGTTGGGATAAGGGGTGGTGAGTCCGCAATCCGGCAAGTCAGCAAACTAGCGAGTTAGCGATGACCCAAACCCCAAAGGTTAAGCCGGCGGGAAGTTGAGAGTTCGCAGCTGTCTTGGTTCTCTGAAGAGGGAGAGGAGAGCTTGGGATATGGGGAAGCGAGGTCACAGTGAAGAGGAGATTCTGCGCGTCCTGAGGAAAGCCGAATCGGGCGAAACGGTAGTCGAGCCTGCCGCAAGCATGGCATTAGCCAGCAAAGCTTTTATGCCACGCTTTGCAGCGCCGGCATTCCACTGGCCTGGTGTCCTCGCGATTCTGGTTCTGGCCTTCTCGGCGTCGCTCGGCGCCACGTCTACCGAACCGCTCTCCGCTAATCAGGCAAGGATTCTGGAGATGGCGCGGAATTATGTACTCGCCTATACCCGAAATCTGCCAAACTTCATCTGCACCCAGATCACGAATCGCACCGTCTCTACCTCCCCGGAAGGGGACGGCGCAGGGCCACCCCCCAACAACATCACGGGACTGAGCGGCGGAATGGCATCGAAGGGCCTCTCTCAGTCTCCTCTCGTTTCCGAGGATTCGATCGAGGAGAAGCTTACCTACATCAACTGGGAAGAGCATTACGAAGTGGTTGCCATCAACGGCAGAAAGGCAACCAAGGCCAACCACCTGGGGGTGGGGGGAGCGGTTTCCGGAGGCGAATTCGGCACTTTGCTTCACGATGTCTTTGTGCCGGATGCGCATACCGTTTTTACCTGGGAACGAATGGCCCGCCTGCGCGGCCGCAATGTGCACATCTTCGGCTTTCAGGTGCCGAAGGAAGCCGGAATGCCCGTCTCGCACATGAACCCGGATGTGCAGGTTGTAGCCTCTTACAGCGGAGAGGTATTTGTGGATGCCGAAACCGGAGGGGTCTTACGGATGGCGAGCCATGTGGTCGACCTTCCCCCTGATTTTCCCGTCAAGCAGGTCGAACGATCGGTGGACTACATGCCCGTCTCCATCGAAGGCAGAACTTACAACCTGCCGTCCCACTCCGAACTTCAAATGCGTGACTGCAAGCGCCTGTACGTGAACAAGATCAACTTCAAGGACTATCACAAGTTCACTGTTGAATCGACCATCCGTATGGGCAGTTTCGCTAAATCGCCTGAGCCCGCTGCACAGGCGGGAAGTGGCGATGTGGCAGCCAAACCGGGTACCGCGGCAGAAACAGCCGAATCGGCTCAGCCGGAACCGTCGCCGGCGAAGGAAGCTTCTGAGGCGGGGTCTCCCCGCCAGCCGCAACCGCTGCCGCCGCTCTCCGTTGAGAGCTCTGCCGCGCAAGGCGTTTCTCCGCAATCGCCTTCCTCAACCCTGGCCCCGCAGGCGACGCCCGTGCGCAATCCTACCTCGCCCGTTGACGCGGAGCAGCCGGCATCGCCCGCGCCGGCCGCCCTGCAGCCGCCACCTTCGCCAGGCTCCACGCCTGCTCCCGTTCCGGCGCTGGCCTCACTCAGCGCGCCGGCCCCGTCGCCGGGCAACGCACCCAATTCGCCTTATCGCTTGCAGGTCGGCGTGGATCTGGTGATGGTGCCTGTTGTCGTCCGCGATCAGAATGGCCGCGCCGTCGGAAATCTGACCCGTGACGACTTCGAGATCTTCGATAAAGGCAAGCGCGAGCAGATTTCGGCCTTCAACGTCGAATCCCTGTCCACGGAGGCCGGCTCCGCGCGTTCGAGCTCGCCCGCGGCAGCAGCTCCGCAGATGGTCACTGCCGCTGGATCACAACCCAACTTCGTCGTCTATCTCTTCGACAACATGCACATCAAGTTCGCCGATCTGGCCAACGTGCGCGACGCTGCTGCTCGCCAGATCGACGCACTCAAACCCTCCGACCTGGCCGCGATCCTCACCACTTCGGGAACCGTCAGCAGCCCGTTTACCACCGATCGCGCCCTGCTCAAGCAGGCCCTGCTCAAGCTTCGCGCCGGACCGCCGGGAGGATCGCCGCCAGCGTCGCCGTGTCCTCATCTGAGCTATTACGAGGCCGACCAGATGCTCATGCTGAGCCCTGAACTAGTTGGAAATCCGCCGCTCCAGTTGGCCTACGCAGAGATTCTCGATTGTCAGCACTCCGCAAATAGCGATCCCGACCTGATCATACAGTCGGCTCTGGATGCGGCGCGCGCTGTGCAGCACTCTGGCGATCTTGAAAACCGCAGTACGCTGCTGGCCGTGCGCGATGTCGTTCGCTGGCTCGCAAAGGCTCCGGGCACCAGAATCCTTGTCCTGGTTTCCCCCGGTTTTTATGTTTCCAGCGGCAACCGCTTCGACGAATTCAATGTGATCGAGGAGGCCATTCGGGATCAGGTAGTGATCAACGCCCTCGATGCCCGCGGGCTCAACGTTGTGGCTCTCGCCGGCGGCGCCGCGGCCGACAGGCCCGTGTCTGCCGGAGCGATGAATATCAATTCGAACCTCGGGCGCGAGGAGGCATTGCAGTCTTCGGCAGTGATGGAGGAGATCACCGCAGGTAGTGGCGGCGCCTTCGTCCACAACAGCAACGATTTCGACGGCGGATTTGCGCGCCTGGCCGCGCCTCCCGCTTTTGTCTACCTGCTCGGCTTCAAGCCCGCGAAGCTCGACGGCAGCTTCCACCCCTTGAAGGTCAGGCTGACTTCAGAAAATGGAAAGCTCGATCTGCAGGCGCGCCTGGGATATATTGCGGCAAAACATTGAATGCAAAGAAACACGGAACATGAAGCCGCTTCTCTCGCCTCAAAGAAACAGGGCCGCTTCGCTGCCGCGAAGCGGCCCTGTTGTCGTTCCTTCCGCGGCTGCCGGATTTACCTGTTTAAGTTACTTCACTATCGAGTCAGAGAAGGCCTCATACTGCGTCCGCACGTTTATCTGTGGAAGAAGAAGCATGCCGGTCTGGGTCTGAGCGAGTTGCGCGAGTTGCGGCAGCTGCGCGAGGAGAACGGCAAATTGAAACGGTTGGTAGCCGAGCTGAGCCTGGGTCAACGGATCCTTTAGGACATGCGAAAAATGTACCGCTTTTGTACCGCCGAGATGCCAATTCGCGCGATTTAAGCGATTTCAGAGGATGTGATGAGCGCCAAAGGAGAACCGCTGCAGCTGTTGATTTTTTCAGTACTTGTGGCAAAATAATGGTGGATTCGCGCGAGCGGCTGGATGAGGCGAGACTGTTCGAGTCCTACCTGAGGAGTCGCAGTCGGTTCGATGCATGCTTGGAAGTGCACTGGAACTGTCACGTGATTTTGTACTACTTTGTACTACATTTCGCGAAAAAACATCTGAAAAATTCCCATTGATACTGGATTTTTGAAAATAGTGCGTCCAGCCCCAAGCACTTGACTAAGCTTAGTCTCTCCATTAATGATGGGAAATCCGGGACGGACGAGACACGATTCCCGGTAGCGCTACCAGATTTTCCTGTCCTCTTGATTCCTCAAAGCTTAACGTGCCGACCACGGCGCCTTTGTACTACGTTGGCACTACATTTCACGATCTCTGTTTAGGCAAATGCTACGTCCGCCTGGAATTCAAAGTGTTGGAGTTTTTCGGGGCGGGTCAGTCTCATGTCTTACTTCTGATGAACGCCAACAGGTTCTTTCCGCTGATGCGCAGATTCTTCTTGCCCCGCTTGTATCGCCGCGTCGGCGTCCCCAATTCGACCGCGCCCTTCATCTTCGGCATGAGCCGCAATGCAGCGTCGTAGCTCACGTTTAGGATCGCTGCGACCTCGCTGGGCGCATAGTTTTGCTCTTGGTCAATCTTTATCATCCGCTTGCGCATCCGTTGCTTGTATCCATGGCGTCCAGTTTTCGTGAGCACTTCATAAATGCCTCTGCCCACTTTGCGGAGGTCGGGCTTGCCACCTGGAGGGAAATCGGTGCCGAGAAGCATCGGAAGCAGGCTTTTAATCTTGTCGGCGCTGAAGATGCTCATGATTACCTAATACCCGCTGTCCTAAAAACTGTCCTAAGAAAATGCGAACCAGGCGAAACCTGCGAAATATGCGAAATCTTCCAGCATGTACTTTCAATAAGTTGCGCGTTGTCAATACGTTGCAAGGTGGATTCAGAGAACAAGTCCTACCTGAGGCCAAATAGTCCGATTCCGCGCCCCAATTCGCAGACAATGTCTGCGGAATCTCCCACCGGCAAAACTTCGGACTGATGCCCACCAACGCGCGATCGATGGATAATCTTTAAAGGGAACTTCGGCGTGTTGGGCTGGTGCAGGACTTGTCCGATCAGCCGGTTTTACGGCCAGGTGGATCGGGTTCGCAAACACTGGCCGAATTCCTGGCGGCAAGCCAAGGACTGTTTACTGAGATATAACTGACGGTTGGACAACAATACGACCGGAACTCTCAGAATGCTCGCAGATCGACTGGATAAGTGCCTCGGTCCGAAGTCGCCATTCGACACCATGCCGGCCCGGCGCATGCGGGTCGCCGAACACAGGCCGGTTTCCCGGTAACCAATCCACCATTTCGAAAATGCTTGGCGAGATTGATCAACTCTTATGAACCACTTCGAATGAGTACCCGTCGGGATCCAATACATCCGCCGCGTAATATCCCGAATAGTATTCAAGTCGGGCCCGCGGCGAAATGTTGTCCGTCGCTCCAGCTCCTATTGCAGCCTGATAAAACTCATCGACTTGAGCGTTGCTATCGGCATCGAAGCCCCAATGGATCGAGCCTGGATCAGGCTTCCCTTGCTTGAGCCAGAGGCAAGCTCTCTTTCCATCTCCTAATCCCCACAGGTCAGGATGACCGCGTTCGCCTTTGTAGGGAAGGAAGAATCGGATATTCAAGGGCTTCAGAGCTGCGTCGTAGAATGCCAGCGAGCGTTCAACATCGCTTACGGTCAAGATGATGTGGTTGATCATATTCTCTCCTTCAGAGTGCAAGGGTTTCGATAGTCTTTTGGCCGGCAGGAATTGCATTTGGCGCAAGCGCTGGAATGTTCGTACCTTCAGCTCGCACGGTCTGGACATCAGCGATCCCGATGAACCCCAGGATCTGACGGAGGTACGGTTCTACGGTATCCCATGATTTCCAAGGCCCTTCAGTAAAAACTCCACCAGAGGCAAGTACCAGAATCGCTTTCTTCCCTCGCGCCAATCCTTCCACTCCTGCCCCCGCATACCGGAACGTCAATCTTGGACGAACGATATGATCGATCCAAGCCTTTAACGATGATGGCAATCCAAAATTCCACATTGGAGAGGCGATGACCAGCAGGTCCGAAGACAACACTTCCTCTGTGAGCTGGTCAGATAGACGGAGCACTTCCCTCAAGGACTCTGCCTCCGTCTGGTCCTTGGTGAAGATAGCCTTCACCGTCGGGTAATCCAGATGAGGGAGACCGTCTTTTGCGAGGTCGCGCTCAACGAATTTTGCCTCTGGGTATAGGGCTCTCAGGCGCTGTCTCACCTTACCTGTCAATTGACGGCTTGCAGACTCTGCTCCTCGCGGGCTTGATTCAATGATCAGAACTTGCATCATTTGCGGCTTCTCCTTCCCTCTATTCGCTCTTGGCTACGGCAGTGGAGCTGGTTTGAGACTCAAAATGAAATTCTTTCTTTGCGCCGCGGATCTGGCATCTACGTGCTCTTCGACGAGCGCCCTACCTTCAAATGCACGATATGCGTCTGCGTTGGAAGAGATCTGCACATACTCCACTGCAAGCGGTGAATTCGGGATACGCCCGCCGAACCAATGAGGGTCGTCTCGCTGCGCCCAGGTGACGATCGCCAATACAGCGCCCGATGGGTACGAAGGAGGCGGCTCGCCGATGGAGTCTCCACGTGCAACGACCTGCATCGCGGCGTCGTTGCCGTACAGCGTTGCCGTCGTGCGGGTCCTGGGGTCCAGGTACATTGTGATTGCTCGCCAGTCAAGCGGCCGCCACGGCAAACTCGCAGGGAGAGAGGCGGCGGCGTTGTTCACGATTTCTTCGCGATTCAGATGAGCGCTCGTGATGGGAAGCGTGTACACGTAGTCATTTCCGCGCATCGGCATGTGACAGCCGGTGCATTCGCTAACGAAGTGTGCGTCCTCGCCGTAGGGCTTCAAATCGAGGCCACGCCAGCGGCCCCAACCCCAACCATCTGTATCCTTGTAGAGGTGAGCATCCTTGACCATCAGCTCGACTTGAACGAACTTGCCCGGATGAATGAGCCCGTCTTCACCGAGTTCCTGCTGCCAGGCAACTTTCGCAAACCGCGTCCCGTCAGGCCAGGGCGAGATGTTGCCAGATTGAGCAGCCTTCACGGCGACATCATTCCCTAAAATGAACCGGAACGTGTTGTTGTCGCCGCGATCAGTAGTGCTGATCACCTTCCAGTTCTCGAAGGATGGGTCGAAGGCTAGCCCATTGCGTTCCGGCTGTACCGCAGACAATGAGTTCGGCGTTGTTGCCGCAGCACCTTCACCAGCAAGTTGTCCATCAGTTTTCGAATCATTGTTGGGTAAGCTGGGCACGGTTGCCCACGGCGCAAGATAGGCTTTCAGCTCTGCCAATTCCTCTGGCGAGACTCTTGCATCGGGATGCAGTGCCACGAACTGGTGGAGAGGCATTGCACCAAGCTGAATCATATTCACGGCTTCAAAGAGCTTTGCCCTCTGTACTGCTGGGGGCGCGGAGCCGAGTGTCGAAAAGTTGAGGTGCGAGCGACCATTCAGAATGTCATGCCGAACAAGCAAGTAAGCAGGCTCGATCTGGTCGAACCAGGCCAAGCGTCGCTCGTCGGAGTGGCAGCTATAACAACTCTTGTTCAAAATCTGCTTTACCGCGGGCGGAGTCTGTACCTCGGCTGTTGCCAGTTTCGCTGGAATGACAGGCCGAACAAGTTGCGCGAGGACAAATAGAGCGCCCGCTGCCATACCCAATTTCCCAATATGTCTCATACATCTCTCGCTTCCTATCGCAGTCTGTCGCATATAGCACCGAGCACCGATGAATACAGCTCAAGCTCGTTCGTCGCAGATCAGCTCCGACCGTGCGCCGTCTCATACAGGAACCAGGTGCGACGTTCAGCTTCGTCTATCCAGACTTCGAGCAAACTTGCCGTGGCCACGTCCTTGAATTCATCGCAAACGTCATGAGCTGCACGCATGAGCTTCGTCAGACAACGACTATCGGCGACCAGTTCTTTGAGCATGATCATGGGCGTGACGGATTGCTCGTTGTTATCGAGCAACCGCTGATGTTGCGCGATGTCGCCGATTGAGTGCAGCGTTGTGCCGCCCATCTTGCGAGCCCTCTCCGCAATTGGGTCCGTCATCGCGAAGATTTCCGTCGCCTGTTCGTCGAGGAGCAGGTGGTAGTCGCGGAAATGAGATCCACTCATGTGCCAGTGAAAATTCTTTGTCTTCACATAAAGCGCGAAGACGTCTGCCAGCAATTGCCGCAAGGTTTCAGAAATCGCCGCGACTGCCGCTGGCGAGAGATCCGTTGGAGTATCGAGGCTTACCATCATTCCTCTAGTTAAGGGCTTTCTCATTTGCCTGGGTGCCATTTTTCTCTCCTGATTCGGTGGTCGCTCTGTCAAAGAAGAGGCCCGCAAGCGCGAACCAAGGGTAGCCAGTCTGTGCATCAAGTCTCCATTTGCAAACCCGGTGCACAAGCGTACTGGGCGGGCTACTGCTTAAAGAAGGTGAGAAGCTCTTCGCCGGCGCCCACACGGTGCCAGTCGCTACTTCTCGACCTGCCTTGCGCCGAGTGTGGAAACGGGGCCATGTTATGCGGCCCCGCAGAGGTTCAGCTTCGGATGAAAGCCAAGAGGTCGGCGTTGATCACGTCGGCATGTACGGTCATCAGTCCGTGGGGGTAGCCGGGGTAAATCTTAAGCGTGCCATTCTTGAGCAACTTAGCCTGCAGCAAGGAAGCATCTTTGTAAGGCACAACCTGATCATCGTCGCCCTGCATCACGAAGGTTGGCACGGTGATCGCTTTCAGGTCGTCGGTTTGGTCTGTCTCAGAGAAAGCCTTGATGCCTTCGTAGTGAGCCAACGCGCTGCCCATCATCCCCTGACGCCACCAGTTCTGGATAATTCCCTGCGAGGCCTTTGCGCCAGGCCTGTTGAAGCCGTAAAACGGCCCCGTAGGAACATCGAGAAAGAACTGCGCCCGGTTCGCAGCCAGCGCCTTCCGGAAACCATCGAAGACTTCGATCGGAGTACCGCCGGGGTTCTTCTCGGTCTTCACCATAAGCGGGGGGACAGAGGCGAGCAGCACAGCCTTGGCCACGCGGCCCTGAGGCTGGCCGAACTTCGCAACATAGCGCGCCACCTCGCCACCGCCGGTCGAATGGCCCACGTGGACCGCATTCTTCAGGTCGAGATGCTCGACCACCGCCGAGGCGTCGGACGCGTAATGGTCCATGTCGTGGCCGGTGTCCACTTGCGAGGAGCGACCGTGGCCGCGCCGGTCATGTGCGACGACGCGATAGCCGTTGGCAAGGAAGAACAACATCTGATTGTCCCAGTCGTCCGACGACAGAGGCCAGCCGTGGTGAAACACGACGGGCTGAGCGTCCTTCGGGCCCCAGTCCTTGTAGAAAATCTGTGTACCGTCTTTGGTCGTAATCATTGGCATACAATTCCCTCCTGTGTCCTTGACAGCCAGCTCTACGCTGGTCCCTATGGAACAATTTCGTGGCGTTGCGCGCCCAAGTCCGTGATGCCGCATTCCAAGATGTCTCCAACCGCCATGAATCGATTCTTGCCCATGCCCACACCGGGTGGAGTTCCAGTTGCCAGGATGTCTCCGGGAAGCATTCGCATGTGGCGAGAAAAATAGGCAAGCATCTCGTAAACGGGAAACAACATGTCACTCGTATTTCCTTGCTGTTCATAGTGGCCGTTGACTTTCGTCCATACGTCAAGGTCCATTGGATTGATGCCCGTAGCCAGATAGGGGCCGATCGGACAATACGTCGGACGTGACTTTGCACGTACCAGGTGCTGCTGTTTCTGCTCATCTACTTGAGTTGACCGATCAGAGACATCGTTGAGGCAAACGTAGCCGAAGATGGATCCAGCGGCTTCCTCTGTCGTGATGTCCTGCGCCTCGCGCCCGACAACAATGGCGAGCTCGGTTTCCCAATCCAGCTTGACGCCGCGATTGGGACCGCGACTAATGGGATCGAATGGCCCGGTAAGCGACAGCATCGACTTAAGGAAGACCTCGGGCTCGGTTGGCGTGGGCACCTTCATTTCCTCGATGTGTTTCTTGTAGTTGAAACCTGTCGCCGGTATCTGTTGGATGCCCTGAATAGGCGCCAAATACGTTACGTCTCCCGCAATGGGTTTGAGAACAGCGGCGTTCACCTGCGCCAGGACGCCGCTCGCGATTGTGTCTGGTGTGATGTCGGAAACGAGAGGACGAAGATCTAGAAGCCCGCCGACGCTAACTATCGCCGGAATGACGCTATTGCCCTGCTGAACACGCGCGAACTGTTGCATAGCCTACCTTTCCTTTCGCTCGGCCTACTGTTGGGGGTTAGTCAATTAATGGCTGGCCAGCCAGCGGGGATTCGCCAAAGAGGCTCTCTCTTCCTTGAGCCTTGTCGAGAGCTGCTGACGGAGTTCTTCGTTTTTCTCGAGCAGACAGGTCACCAGACATTGCAATCGGAATATCTGCTCAACGAGTTCCGGTTCGCGCTCCCATGCAAGGGCATCGGGTTCCTGCATCTTGCCCGAAATGGATGTCTGACACAAAATCCCTCCCGAACGGTCTTTGGTTAAGAACACTCTCAAGGTGTGAGTTGAGCGTTCCTGCGCTGTGCGGACAGACCAGTCGCGCTTCTCGACCGCTCTGTCCGCAGAGACGCGACTACTTCGCGGCCATGTTCGTTGACGTGACGCCGGCGGCTGCCTGCTCGATCAGAGACGCCACCGCATCCGGGTGTGAAAGGAACACGGAGTGGCTGGCCTTAATCTCGACGACCGTTGAACCGGCGCGCTTGGCCATGGCACGCTGAGCGTCAGGTGGGATCATCCGATCTTCCGCGGTAACGAGATACCAACTCGGCTTCGTTTTCCAAGCGGCATTCGTGACGACGCCATTCAGGGCTTCCAGCCCCCACGGGACCTGTGAGATTGCCATGAATTCTGCCACCTCGGGCTTCACGTCGGCCGCAAAGGATGCTGGAAACTTTTCCGGGTCGAGAAGCAAGAATCCATCTTGTGGCGGCAGAATCGGCGGAGCTGACGCACCCGGGGGAGAGTTCTTGAGCAAGGCGCCGACAGACTCTCCGTTGTCCAGAGCAAACGCGGTGATGTAAACCAGCCCGGCAACATTCGGGTCCGATCCCGCCTGACTAATTACCGCTCCTCCGTACGAATGACCAACGAGAATAACGGGGCCATTCATCGCGTCAATCGCTCTCTTCGTCACTGCAACATCACCCTCAAGACTGATGGTGGGGTTCTGGACAACCGCGACGTGATAGCCCTTCTTCGTGAGGATGTTGTAGACACTTTCCCATCCGGAGCCGTCCACGAAGCCACCGTGGACAAGCACGATGTTCTTCACGGTTTGGGTGCTTGCTGCCTGGGCGTGGGAGATGGCGCCCCCCGCGAACATCATCGCGAAGGCGGGCCATGTCCCCAAAAGTGCATGTTGAAGACTCGACTTCAAAATCATGGGTTGCAACATAATCAAACCTCCTGGTGTGAATTTGGTTAAACCTCTGGGGCGTACTCGGCATCGATCAACTTTCGATCTCGAAGGTGATTGTGACGTAACCCGAGGGTTGCGGAAAACCGTAAATCGTTGACCTTTGAAATCAACTTTTCGGTGAGTCGGCTGCTCCGCCAATTGGCGGATCCAAGATATTTAGCGCAGTCTCTTTATTTGTCTTCTGCCAAAGAGGCGGGCATCGATGGACCAGGCGCCCGGCCCAATCATCGCTAACGTGCCTCCGAAGGTTGCCAAGACAAGGGGCATCCAGAGATCGCCGCCAGAGAACATGATGGACAGTTCTCGGGCCGCAACGATGGCGCCGACCACCGGAGTCCACAGGCCGACGAGAAGAAGCATCCCCGCGCCGGCATCGATGATTTGTGGGACGACAAATCCACCCCGCGATGCATCGTGAAGGTGCGCGACCGCACCACACACGAGGACGGCGGCAATTGCAGCGCGCTGCAGCATCAGGCCCGCACCGGGCAATCCGTTGGCGAATGTAGAGAATAGACGTTGCAGAGAGAGCTCCCGCAGGATTCCACTCGCAGGTTAGGTCATCGCGACACAAACTGAAACGGCTGAAATAAGGACCGGGCGATCCTACTTTTGGGGGACTATAGCTCGAATATTCCGCGCTTCAGCCCAATCGTGACAGCATGTGCCCGGTCGTTGGCGCCGAGCTTGGAAAGTATATTCGCCACGTGGCTCTTGACGGTGGCTTCGCCGATTGAGAGTTGATCGGCGACCAGTTTGTTTGAGTTTCCAGCAGCGATCAGCCGCAGCACGTCGATCTCGCGCGAGCTCAAAGCGTCATCCGTCGCGTGTTCGGCGAGCTCCGCGGCGATGTCAGAAGGGATTCGCTTCTGTCCGGCATGGACGGCACGGATTGTCTCCAGAAGCTCACGATGTACATGCCCTTTTAGTATGTAAGCACGCGCGCCCGCCTTAAGCGCCTTCATTATCTGAGCGTCCCCGTTGTACGTCGTCAGCACGATAATGCGGGCATCGTGGAATTCGCTCTGAATCTCGCTAATTGCTTCAGCGCCGTTCATCTCCGGCATCTGAAGGTCCATCAGGGTCACGTCTGGACGGTGCAATCGGTACAGCTCTATGGCCTCCTGGCCGCTCGATGCCTCCGCAACCAACTTCATGTCGGCTTCCGCGTTCACAAGGGCTGCAATTCCCTTACGAAGAATGGGATGGTCATCCACGGTAAGGATTCGGATTAGACCAGGCTGACTATTCACAGTTTCCGCTCCTTGCGAAACACCTTGAATCGGCGCCTATTGCGTGTGCCCTCGTAGGCGATGGCCGCCGGAATCGTGAGTTCAACCTCTGTTCCCGCTCCAGCTTGGCTCCAAAAACTCAATTGCGATCCGATTCGCCGGGCACGTTCATGCACTCCAGGCAGTCCCCAGTGCCCGGGACGCCGGTTCTCTTCGAGGACTTTAGGATCGATGCCCTTACCATCGTCGCGTATCTGCAATCGAAGCTGGTTTTTGTTGTACCGAATCTCGGCTTCGATCTGGCCCGCTCCGGCATGCCGAAATGCGTTTCGCAGCACTTCGTGAGCAATTCTATACACCTCGTCCTGCAGCTCCGGGAACAGCTTCTGCGGTTCTCCTTCTACGATCACGCGGAAACTTGGCGAAGTCTGATTTGTGTCTTGAACCGCCGCCAGTTCTTCCCCGGCAGCGTCCAGCAAGGTCGCCAGATTTCCATCGGAGACTGGATGCGATCGTAGATCGTGAATTGCATCGCGGCTCTCGGCAATCGCCTGTTCGGTCTCGGAAATTGCCTCATCGAGAGTCTGCATGGCATCTTCCGGCCTTCGGGGCAACATGTTGCGCGCCGCTTGAAATTGAAACATGAGCCCCTGCAGGCTCTGCAGGAGCGTGTCGTGCAGCTCGCGGGCAATCCGTGTGCGCTCCGCAAGCCGCTCCTGGAACCGGGCGTTCAACTGCCGGGAAAGCCTGATTGTGCGCAGCCGAAACACAAACACCACCGAAAGAGCGAGCGCAAGCAGAGAACATGTTCGAAACCACCAGGTTTCCCAATAGGCCTGGTCAATGGAAAACGTGGCCTCGCTCTCCTGTCCGTTCCACAGAACCCCGTCATGCGATGCCATCACGCGAAAACGATAAGTGCCTGCGCCGAGGTTGTTGTAGTTCAGCTGGCGCATCTGGATCGCCTCGCTCCAGCCTTGGTCTGCTCCTTCCAGCAGATAGCGGTACCAGATTCGATCGGGTGACTCCAGAGACATACCGGAAAAATGGAAGGTCACGCTCCGTGTCCGAGCAGCGATCCGCGGAGAGTCGCCGCCCCGAAATGTATTCCCGGCCGCAACAATCGACTCGATTCGAACGCGGATTGGGCGCGAGTTCTGCAGAATCATCACCGGATCGGCCCGCGCGATCCCATCCTTAACCGAAACCCAGATCTTGCCGCTCTGGTCTGTCAGGATCGACCGCTCGCGCCGGACCCCTTCGGCGCCAACTAAACCATCCGATTCCCCGAACACCTGTACGTCGCTCTCACGAAGAGAGTCTGCGATAAGGCGTTCACGGCTCACTCGAATCACGCTGTCCGTCGTCGAAAGCCACAAAAATCCGAGAGTATCTTCTGTCATTCCGAAGATCTGGTCGCGAAGCTGATCCGGAACATGGCTGGGGGCGACGAATCTCCCGCCCGACATAAACGCCAGTCCGGATGCCGTTACGACCCAGAGCATGTGCTTCGAATCCTCAAAACAGTTCCTGACATCGGCCGACGGCAATCCCTCTGTCATCGACCAGTGAGACCAGGCCCCGTCTCGAAATGCGTTGAGTCCCGCGGAGGTGCCAACCCAGATTGTTCCGTCATACCCCTCGACTATGGAGTCGACCGCATTCGAGTTGAGTCCATTCTTCACCGAGTACGTCGAGAACACTCCACTCTTCAGCCGCGATAGTCCGCCGGTGATTGTCCCGGCCCATACTGCGCCATCGCGGGCAACATATGTTGCATACACTGTGTTCTGAGCCAGGCCGTCACGCTGCGTATATGTCTGCGCCGAGAGATCGTTCCCAGTTCGCGTGATTTTGGTCAGTCCCCCGCGCTGCCGCCCAACCCAGATGTCATTCCCCCGCCCGCTAATCGAATACACAACATCGTGGTCAAGTCCCTCGAGACGAATGCGATCGAGTCGGCCGCGATCGAAACAGTACAGGCCGCCGGAAACAGGAGCGAACCAGGTTCTGCTGCCGGAATCAACGAAAAGCGCCCCGCCGTTCGATTCAGGGATTCCACTTTCCGAACGGTACGTCGTGAAAGGACCATCCTGCAGGCGTTCCAATCCGTCCGGACCGCCAAACCATATGCTGCCATCGCTATCTTCAAAAACAGCCGTGACCTCCGCTGTCTTCGTACCCTCACCGGGCAGGAGAGAGAACTCTCCGCCAGGTGTCACGCGAATCAACCCACGGCTGCCGGCCGCCCATATATTTCCCGACAGGTCCCTCGTGATGGCTAGAATCTGATTATCGTTGTTCCAGCGGGGAATCCTGATGCTTATGTCGGCGCCTGTTGAGAGAAAACGCAAGCCTTGGTCAGTCCCAATCCATAATCCTCCATTGTCTGACGGTGCAAGTGCGTTGATCTTGTACTTAATCAGGCTCGGCGCTGTGCTGGAGACTCGCTTCCCATCCTCGATAACGAACAGTCCGCCGTCTCGTGTACCCATCCAGATCCTTCCATCAAGTGTTTCCGCGATCGAAATAATAATGGCGCCCGAAGCCTCGGTCGCGCCAACCAGTGTCTCGAATTTGCCATGGGCATATCGCATCGAACTGCTCTCGAGTTCTGAAAACAGAACGCCGCCATGATTATCGGGACCCATGGCTGTGATCGTGGCCATCGGAAAGCCAAGCGACCCAAACGCATCTTTGAACTGGCCGCCTCGATATAGCAGCAACTGTGGGCCTTGCGCAAGGATCCACAGGTTGCCATCGGAACCCATTACTAAGCCCCGTACTGGACCTATCGCGGGCTGGCCTGGAATCGGTCGCTGAATCAAGGTAAATCTCTCTCCATCAAAACGAACCAGTCCACGATCCGTACCCAGCCACAGATATCCATCATCGGATTGGCTAATTGCGTATATGATTCCACCGACAAAGCCGCTATCTTTGCCCCATTTGCTGTGCACGTACTGGGACATGGATTTGCCCGGATCGAGGGCGTGGCCTCCCTGAATGAGGCAGGTTAACGCGAGCCCCGTCATGAGGCATCGCAAAAACCTTCCAGGTTGCGTGCCGCTAGGGAAAATACTCGAACTTTTCAATGACAACCTCGGCAGGCGGCTGCGAAGGGTGCTGGGAATGTCGAAAGTCGTACAAGTTGATGCGGACCGTCTCACCCGAAGGCGCGGGAATTCCCGACGAGAAAATGTGCACATTGAAGGGATGTCCAACCGCCCCTTGCACCGATCCCTTCGCGGACTCGAAAGTTACTTTGCCCGGTTCCCAGTGAAACAAATGTGTTACGGACCCCGCAGGAGAATCAAAACGAAACACGTTTTCAGGAACATAGTAGGGCTGAATCACGTACTGCGCATTCTTCCGCTTCGGATCACCCCACCGGCTCAGCTCAATATCGATCTCCTTGGCAGATTCCTCAGGATGAATCTCATCGAATGTTAGAAAACTAACGACTGCCGACGGCGGCAGGTGCGCGCTGTCCAGGATCACGAACTTGTAGGTTCCATATCCAAGACTGCGAGCGAGACTCACCTCCGCGCATGTCCACCTCCCATCTCGCTCCGCTGTGCGCAAATGAAGAAATCCGTTTTTATCCGTCCAGGCATTCGTAGGGTCATATGCGTCTGGCTCGCCCCCTCGATCGCTCGCTGCTGATCTGACCGTCCAATCGTACCCGCTGAAGTGGATAGTCTTTTTCACAATAGGAGCCACCGGTCTCCCCGCAGCGGTCAAAACAGCCACAACTCCGTTTCCGACGGGTGGCAGCGCCGTGGTCCTGGCAGGCGGAACATAATCGGCATCGACAAGCAACGCACCATACTCGGTACCAAGGTGGGTTGAATTCTTCCAGCTTCCGTCGGGCTGGATAGTGGTCGTCGTTCGGTCGGCAAAGGGTTGTACCCACCAGAGCCCGCTGTGAGCGTAAAGCACGATATGCTGACCTGCTTTAGCATTCCTGACGGTGCCCTCGATATAGTCGAGTTTTTCTGGTCCCCCCGGGCTCGCGTCGGGAACCCGCGTGATCTTCACTTCAGCCGCTTCATCTATCTTCGAGCGGCACCCCCCGCACAAAACACACACTGCGAGAATGGCGCCGAGCAAAGGCACCAGAGTCTTCTTCGACCTTTCGGAGCGCAGTCCGATGACACAGGCCAAATGCGCGCGAACGACAGAATGATCCTCAAACACGAGGATTCGAGCAGCCCTGGTTTCCGCCACTTGAGACCTCCACCGGGGAATGGCTGACAGGTGGGCCCTGATTAATTCCCCAACAGCATACCACTCGAGAAAGCCACTGTTCGCGAGTCTTCGGCGGCGGGCTTCCCAATTACAATCCAGATTCTGACGATCCCGGGCGGATGACCGGCAACTGGGAAGTAACCCGATGCTAGGCGAAGATTCGCCAAAGGTCCGAGTAGGCGACCACACGTCCAGAACCTCGCGCGCCACTTAACCAGCCAAACCGATGTTCTGGAAAAAGACGGCCCCCTGTGCGGGGAACGGAGCATGCAGACGAGATTCGCCTAGCCTTGCCACGAGCTGCCTCGATATTCATCGAGACTAATTCTTATCGTCAGTCAAGGTGCGCGTGAAAGAAGGCGATGATGCGGCGGCGGGCGTCCATCGCTGCGGGCTCGTTGAAGCCGATGTTTCGATAGCGAAGCATCTTGAACCAGAAGCTCTGCTTGTTGTTCATGAAAGAGTGGCCGGCGTCGGGATATTCCTTAACGTCGTGAGGGACGAGAGCGCGCTGGAGAGCTTGCTCAAGCTGATCGGCGACGCCTTGTTCCCAGTGGCTCTTGCCCCCGTAGCTGCCGACAACGGGGCAGGCGAGCTGGAGGAAGGTTTCCACATCTGGCGGAAGCTTGCCACCATAGTTGATGCTGGCGGCGGAGAAGCCGTGGCCTGAGGCGAGCAAAAGAGCGAATCCACCGCCCATGCAGAAGCCAATGACGCCGACCTTGCCGTTGCAGTTGGGTTGGGCAAGAAGCCACGTGCGGGCGGCTTCAACATCGTCGAAGGTGGGTCCGGCGCGGGCTGTGAAGTCGCGCATGATGGCGCGAAGACAGAGCGGGAACCTGCCTCGGTAGTAGAGATCGATGGCGAGAGCAAGAAAGCCGGCTTCGGCGAGCCAGTCGGCTTGGTTGCGGTGGTCCTGGCTCATGCCGCCGACATCGTGAAGGACTACCACGCCGGGAACTGGCGCCGGATTGGACGGGACGGCGAGCCACGCGGGCATCTGGCCGAGGGGGGTAGGGACGAGGACGTTGGGCATGTGCGTTCTCCCACGTCCGGCGGCGCTACAGCATTTTCATTTCTACTCTCTCTACTGAAAACGTGCGGTCGAGTGGCTTTTTCTTAAGAAGAACCACCTTACATGGTAATGCGAGGCCAGCACGTGAAGTGAAAATGCTCAAGGGCTGCCGACAGACGATTCTACGCCAGGCAGTCGTCAGGTGCGATGAATGTGAGGAGCTATGAACTGCCGCGAATGCCGCCCTGTGTGAACCGACCCTTTCAATTCGTTCAGTTTGTGTGCGATTCGGAAGAACGGGCGAGGACGTTCCGACCCGCATCACTTGGCGAAAAACAGGTCGTTTCGCAATCTGAGGCCGGAATCCTGACGGCAATGGATGGTTCTCCGTCTCGGTATGTTTATCAATCATTATCTGCCGAACAAGCCACACGCTCGGAACCTGGAAGGTGGGGCAAATCATGGCTTTTTGGTCCCGGCAAAGGCACTGCTGGGCACGCCTGGGTCTCTGGCCTTCGAATGGATGCGAAGAACATGGAGGGCGGAGGCAACCGGTGGTATATTTGCCGGCAGCCGAAAGGCAAAATGGAAGTTCCGGTTAGACTGTTTCCCGGAAGGGCGTTATGGCAAGTGATAACGCTAGAATTCTCGTAATCGGCGCGGGAGTCAACGGTTCCGTCTGCGCCGAACGCCTTTTCGCGCGCGGCGTCAACGTAACCCTCCTCGCCCGCGGAAATCGCCTCGCCGAAATTCAGACAAACGGCATCGTCATCGAGAATCCGCTCAATCACAAACGCCGCGTCGCCCGCGTCAGAGCCATCGGCCAGCTCGCGCCGGGCGATATCTATGACTACATTCTCGTGGTCGTGCGCCGCAACCAGGTTGTTGAACTGTTGCCCACGCTGGCGGTCAATCGCTCGCCCAACGTCGTCTTCATGAACAACAATCTCAATGGTCCCTCCGAGATCGTTGCGGCCCTGGGTCCGCAGCGGCCGATGCTCGGCTTCGTCTTTGCCGGCGGCAAGCGCGACGGAGACCTAATCCGCGCCATCGGTCCCTTCGATCATGGGCCCATCCGGACGCCTTTCGGCGAGATCGACGGAACCATCACTCCGCGACTCAAGAGGTTGGTCAACCTTCTTAATCGCGCCGGTCTCAAGTCTGCGGTTTCAACCCACATCGTCGATTACCTCGCCAACCATGCCGCCGGTGTCGCGGCCATCACGCCGCTGGCGCTCAAGCTCGCAACCGCGGACAAGTCGGCGCCTCCATCGGCCCAAGACGTCAAACTGGCTGCCGCAGCGATCCACGAAACGTGTGCGGTGCTCAAGGCGCTGGGCCACAAGATCGTCCCCTTCAGTCAAAGAGTCGCCGCCGTCACACCGGTGTTCATGCTCGCATTCCTGTTTCGTCTCATGTTGAAATCCAGATTCTTTGAAGTCGGCGGAATCTACCACGCTCAGCAGGCTCCGGATGAGCTACAGGCGCTGGCCAACGATCTGCGCGCCGCCGTGATCCGTTCCGGCGTTCCGGCGCCGGCTATCAGAAAAGCGTTAGAGATGAAGTAGCGTCACGGCAAATCGCCATCTACATTCAAAACGAAAATCTTCCAATAGAATCTCCATCATTGACTGTAGATTCTGATCAGTAATTGAAGGTCGGCATCGCGACCGTTTTCCCACGTTTCGGCGCTGCTCCGGGTGGATCACCGCCAATCCGAAAATAACCCGGCGAGGAGGCGGTTAATGTTCAAATTGCCGATGCCCCCAGCCCTGGTCTCAGCGCGTTGCCGACGCGCTGGCCTTGAAACGAGCGTCAACTTGCGCGAAGAAGAGGTTGCAAGTATTACGATTATCCGGGCTACATTGCTGATATCAGGGGTGTTGCTGAGTTTTTTCTTCCGGCGATCAAGCCACGCCGATTTGCTGGTTTCATGAACGTTGTCCCACACGCTCATGAGGTGGTTGATTGAAGTATCAGGTGATCTGGAACACTCTGCAGTCGTCAAGACGGCACTAAGGAAACCCCGGCCCCAAGCGTACAATCTAGAGCATGATCGAGACTCTCTATGAAACCAATACGCCAGAAAAGGGAAGATCGGAGTGCTACGTGCTGGTTTTCACTGCCCGTCCGGCGAGCGAGGGCAAGGTCTACGTGTTCATGGAGGAGCATGGACGGTGGGATGATGGCTTGGGGCACTTCCACTACGAAGTCAATTCGGTCAGCACCGAAGGCAGATTGACTCGCGAAGAAGCCCTCGCAATGTACAACACCGCGAAGAACAAGCTCGCCCAGCGAGGTTTCATTCACGCATTTGCTCCAAACTATAGTCGTAAGATGCCACACAAACATCAATTGTGTGAGCTAGAGGCGGTCAGCGCTTAACGATCTGCTTCGTGCCGCTCAGTCCCGCGCAATCGGGCACTGAGTTTCGAGGTCGTGCGCGAAACCGGAGAAGACCGAAACCAGGTACAGCGCTAACGCGGCTGCTCGCAAGTCCGATTGACAAAAAGCAAGCGATGCAAACGGCAAGCACCACTAGCGGGGAATACCCAGGATTCTTAGTTCCGGGCGTATCACCGCCTACTGGTCTCCAACCCGGTTTCGCGCTGTCCCAGAGTCACATGAGGGCAACGAGAGGGTTGCCAAAGAGTCGACAAAAACCCAGGAACTACCTATTCCCGGACCCTGCGGCGTTCTCAGGACCAAACCATCTTGCTCCACACGACGGATATTTGCCCGGTGAACTGGCTTGTTATTGCGAGTAGAGATCGCCATGTGATCAGGGCCACAGACTGCTGTTCGGAGACTGATTAGATTGCGTGCGGTTAGCCTCGTGACGTAGCGCAGGGTCTGCCGTGAGATACAAACACATTGTGGTCGTGAAACGAGGTCCGCCGGAAAACCTGCGGATCGAGGAGTGCGATCTGCGCGAACCCGCGGCCAGGGAGGTCAGGATCAAAGTGCTGGCCTGCAGTGTTTGCCGGCCAGATGTGCAGAATCGCTACGGACGGAGTCCGTTCCCACCCAAAGTGCCCTACGAACCGGGCTCGGCCATCGTGGGCGCTGTGGATGCGGCTGGCTCAGGAGTCCGGCATGCCGTGCCGGGGACGAGAGTTGCGGCATGGCCGTCGATGGGAGGCTACGCCGAGTATCTCTACCTTCCGGAGAGCCGGCTGATTCCTGTTCCCTTGCCGCTCGATCCAGCCGAAGCGGCTCCGGTGGTGCTGAACTACGTTACGGCGTACCAGGTATTGCACCGGAAGGCGAAGGCCAAGGCCGGCGACAAAGTGTTGATCATCGGCGCAAGCGGCGGATGCGGCACGGCATTTCTCGACCTGGGCAGGCTTGCCGGTCTGAAGATGTACGGCCTTGCCTCTCGGAGCAAGAGCTCGATTCTCACCCAGTTTGGGGCCGTCCCGATCGACTACCGGCGGGAGGATTTCGTGGAGGTGATCCGACGCACCGAGCCGCAGGGGCTGGATTTCGTTTTCGACGGGATGGGTGGAGACTACATCGAAAGGGCTCTTCCGCTGTTGCGGCGCGGCGGTGTACTGGTGACATACGGAAACCCACTGAGCTTGCGCGGCGTGCTGCGCCTTCTGGCCAGGGCTCTGATGGTCAATCTTCTCCCCGGCGGCAGGAAGCTGAAGGGTTACGGGGCTGGCGCCGCGCTCTTTCATCGCAAGCCATTTCTGGAAGACTGGGCCATTCTGTTCCGGCTGCTCGAGGAGGGCAAGATCCGGCCTGTAATCGGCGACCGCTTACCATTGCTCGAAGCGGCACAGGCGAATGCTCTGCTGGAAGGCGGACAGGTGGTCGGCAACCTGGTCCTGGTGGCGCCCGAACTTATTCGGTGAGTGCATTATCGCCAAGGCGCGTTTCCACGGGTCGAAGTTCTGGAAACGTGGTAAGGCCTGCTATCGCCATTCGTGGTTTTGGAACAAGCGTGCACTTTCGTCCTGCTGGCTGCTCGGGATCTAATTTAGCTAATTAAATTCCGATTTTGTTGGACTTCGACTTTGACTCAGATTTCAATTTTGACGGGCCAGGTCTTCCAGATGTCGGCGCAGTAGTCGCGAATGGCGCGGTCGGAGGAGAATTTGCCGATGCGGGCGACGTTGAGGATGGACATGCGCGTCCAGTGATCGGTGTGGTAGGCTTCTTCGACGCTATCCTGGCAATCGACATACGACTGGTAGTCGGCGAGCAACATGTAGGGATCCTGCGCGAGTAGGGACTGGACGAGCGGCTCGAAGAGGGCGCGGTCGCCGCGCGAGAACTCGCCGCTGGCCAACGAGTCGATGACCTCGCGGAGTTGGGAGTTGGCTTCGTACCAGGCGCGGGGATTGTAGCCCTCAGCTTTTTTCCTTTCGACTTCATTCGCGGTGAGGCCGAAGAGGAAGAAATTGTCGGCTCCGACTTCTTCGCGGATTTCGATGTTGGCGCCGTCGAGAGTGCCGATGGTGAGCGCGCCGTTCATGGCGAACTTCATGTTGCCCGTGCCGGAGGCCTCAAGACCGGCGAGAGAGATCTGCTCGGAGAGGTCGGCGGCGGGATAGACGCGGTGGCCGAGCTTGACGTTGAAGTTGGGCAGGAAGACGATCTTGAGGCGGTCGCGGACGAGAGGGTCGCCGTGCACGACGGCGGCGACGGAGTGGATGAGCTTGATGATGAGCTTGGCCATGTGATAGCCGGGCGCAGCTTTGCCGCCGAAGAGAAATGTGCGCGGTTGCATGGCGATGTCGGGGTTGTGCTGGATGCGCTTGTAGAGAGTAAGGATATGAAGCACCTTGAGGTGCTGGCGCTTGTACTCATGCAGGCGCTTGACGAGCGTATCGAACATGGAGTTGGGATCGACCGCGATGCCCAGCGTCTGATAAATGTAGGCGACAAGGCGCTGCTTGTTGTGGTGCTTGATGGCGCGCCACTCGTGGACGAATTCGGGATCGCCGGTGAGGGATTCAAGCTTGCGCAGTTTTTCGAGGTCGTGAATCCAACTGTGGCCCAGGCGCGAGGTGAGCAGGCGGGCGAGCTGCGGATTGGCGAGGACCATCCAGCGGCGCGGCGTGACACCGTTGGTCTTGTTGCTGAACTTGTCCGGGGTTAGCTCGTAGAAATCGTGGAGCAGGTGCGTCTTGAGCAGCTCCGTGTGCAGCGCGGCGACGCCGTTGACGGCATGGCTGCCTAGCACGGCGAGATGCGCCATGCGCACGTAGCGATCGCCACTCTCATCGATTATGGATAAACGGCGCAGGAGATCTTCATCGCCGGGGAAGCGGGAGCGAACTTCATCGAGGTGGCGGCGGTTGATCTCTTCGATGATTTCGAGATGACGGGGAAGCAGGGCGCCAAAGAGAGGGACGGGCCACTTTTCCAGGGCCTCAGGCAAAAGGGTGTGATTGGTGTAGGAGAGACAGTGCGTGGTAACGCTCCAGGCGGTATCCCAATCCATGGAGTTCTCGTCGACCAGGAGGCGCATCAATTCAGCCACAGCGATGGCCGGGTGCGTGTCGTTCATCTGGATGGTGAAGGTGCGGTGCAGGTCGGCTAGGGGGCGGTCCGCCGTCTTTTGAATCTTGACGATGTGCTGCAAGGAACAGGAGACGAAGAAGAACTGCTGCTCAAGGCGCAGTTGCTTGCCCTGAATCTCTTCGTCATTGGGGTAAAGGATTTTGGAGATGTTCTCGGAGTCGACTTTGTCGCGGACAGCACCGAAGAAGTCGCCAGTGTTGAAGCTGCCGAAGTTGAAGGATTCAACGGCCTGCGCGGACCAGAGGCGCATGGTGTTGGCCGTGTTGGTGCGGTAGCCGAGAATGGGAGTGTCATTGGGGATGCCGCGGACGAGCTTCTGCGGAATCCAACGGACGCGCAAATGGCCGTTGGCGTCGGTGTACTTCTCGGTGTGACCGCCGAATGGGACTTCGAAGGCGTCTTCGGGACGCTCGAGGGCCCAGGGATTGCCGAGGCGAAGCCACTTGTCGGTCGCCTCGACCTGCCAGCCGTCACGAATTTCCTGGTCGAAGATGCCGTACTCGTAACGGATGCCATAGCCGATGGCGGGAATGTCGAGGGTGGCCAAGGAATCCATGAAGCATGCGGCCAGACGGCCCAGGCCGCCGTTGCCGAGTCCCGGTTCCGCTTCCTGCTCGATGAGCATTTCCAGGTCGAGGCCAAGTTTGCGCATGGCCTCATCGGCTTCGTCGTAGATGCCCAGATTGATGAGATTGTTGGCCAGATGCGGACCGGTGAGAAACTCGGCCGAGAGGTAACAGACAACGCGGACATCCTGCGCCCGGTAGTTGAGGACAGTTTGAATCCAGCGCTCGACAAGGCGGTCGCGGACGGTGTGGGCGAGGGCCATGTAAAGGTCGTTGACCGTCGCTCTGTCGCGGGAGCGGCCTTGCACGAAGAAGAGGTTGTCGAGGAAGGAGTGGGCCAAGGCGTCGGCGCCGGCGGCTGTTCTTTGGGTTTTCAGCGAACCTTCCGTGCCGAGATCGGGAAGAGCAGGAGCGACCACTGGACACCTCAAATGTGGGAGTTGAGCCGGTCGAGTTGCAGAGAGCTGGGAACGTTGCAGCAGGCCGGCGGGCCGATGAAGACAACGATAGAACTGAGTTCGGAGCTGGAGGATGAAAACTGCGTCAAATCCTCGTGATCTTTTGTCGGCAATCCCGTTGTTGAACAGCCCCCGTTTTGAAACGCGGCGAATTGGAGGGTATGGCCGCCCTTGCCGACTAGATCGGCAATGACCCAGCGCTCCTCCCTCTGCTGGATATCCTCAACGCGTAACGCAGTGAGTTCCGCCCGGCGGAGCCCGCAACCTAGCAAGACGACATCACGTTCATTGTCATCGACGTTGCCCATTGGCGCTGCAATGCCAATACCGAAGACGTTGAAGCAAGTCCAGAGCGAATCGGATTCTTGGGCGAGTAGTCTGCTATCTGGACATTTGGGCGTGTCGCCGATGACAATTTGTGCAAATCTCCATTGCATGGAATTGATGCCGATTGAATCAATGGAACCCTCTCCGCAACCCCAGCGTAGAATTCTGTAGACTGTCGGCGAGGAGTCTTCAGCCTTGCCCGAAAACCTTTCGCCCATCCCTGAGCGAACGCCGCTGCGTACCGCTCTGCTTCTCTCCAGCCTCTTCGCCGCGATCACCTTCCTCATCCATCTGTTCAGCACGCTCTGGGGCTACCATCTTGGCTACGGCTTCGATGGCGATGAATTGTACTTCCTGGTCTGTGGCCATCACTTAGCTTGGGGCTATGTCGATATGCCTCCGCTGACGGCCCTCCAGGCCCGGCTGGCAGAGATGCTCTTCGGCCTTTCCCCCGCCGGGGTTCGCATCTTCAGCTTCCTCGCCACCGGCGTGAACGTCGGCCTCGCTGGCCTTCTGGTCTGGCAACTCGGTGGCCGCCGCACCGTGCAGGTTCTGGCCATGACAGCCGTCCTCGCCGCTCCCGTATACCTTGCCGCCTCAAACTACCTCTCTATGAACTCCTTCGAGCCCTGCTTCTGGATGGGATCGATCTTCGTTCTCCTTCGCCTGGCCGACGGCTCGACCGGCCCCCGCGCATGGCTGCTTTTCGGTTCGCTGGCAGGCCTGGGAATCGAAAACAAACACTCCACCGTCTTCTTTCTCATCGCGCTTTTGGCCGGCCTGCTACTCAGCCCCCAGCGTCGTCTTCTCCGCTCCCGATGGTGCGCCGCCGGAGTGGCCTTGCTGCTCCTGATCGCTCTGCCAAACTTCCTATGGCAGTGGGTCCACCATTTCCCCACATATGAACTGCTCAGCAACATCGCTCATTCCGACAAGAACATCAAGCTGCCGCCACTGGCCTTTCTGGCCGCGCAAGTCAACATTATGTTTGTCGTCGCGGCTCCCCTGTGGATCGGCGGCCTGGCCTGGCTCGCCTTTGCACTTAAGGCCCGCCCTTGGCGCTTTGTGGCTCTCACCTATCTGGTGTTTCTGCCCATGATGATGCTCCTGCACGCCAAGCATTACTATCTCGCGCCCATCTACCCGGTTTTCTTCGCCGCCGGCGCCGTTGCCCTCGGCGACATAACTCGTCGCAGTTGGCCGGCCATTGTCTACACCGCAGTCCTGGCTTGTTTTTTCTGCCTGGTTACGGCGCCCCTCGTTCTCACCATTCTTCCTCCGGACAAATACAATGCGTATCGCGCCATGACAATGCATTTGCTCGATAGGTCAGAGGCCGAAAAAGGGACCAGCCCCTTGCCCTCATTTCTCTCCCACCGCTTTGGCTGGCCGCAGATGGTAGAGGGCTTTGCCACGCGCTACAATGCTCTGCCGCCTGATGTGCGCGCCCATACCGCCATCTTCTGTGGCAATTACGCTGAGGCCAGCGCGGTCAACCTTCTCGGGCCGAAATACGGCCTGCCCACCGCGATCAGTGGCCATCAAACTTACTTTTACTGGGGCTGGAACGGCTACACCGGTGAATCGGTGCTCACCCTCGGCGGCCATCGCGAGGACTACACAGACTACTACGCTGAAGTCATTGATCTCGGCCCCTTCGACGCGCCCTGGATCCAGGACAGTGAGCATCGCCGTTACTTCTGGCTGCGCCACCGCAAACGCACCTATGTAGCCGATTGGCCGGAGTTCAAGAACTGGTACTGATTACTGGTACGAATGCAGCTGAGTGTCCCAACCTCCGGTCGATGGTTTTCAGCGGCTGGCATATCGGGCATGGAACTTCGCCGGTGCTATGTCCGTTGACGCAAAATCCCCTATGCGCTCAGCGATCACTCGAAGAAGCCCAATCTTCCGAGTTCCGGTTGTGTCACCGGCAACCTTTCCCCAACCCGGTTCTGGGCCTTCCCAGAACCTCTGGCAGGCGTCGACCAGGGTTGGGGAAGGATGGTGCGACAATCCGATAGGAACCGCATTGGCATGCCTGGGAATCGTCTCACCTGTCAGTCACAAGTGGAGGGTGCCGCTCGCGACTGGGAAACGAATCTCATGGCCCTGAGCCGCCAGACTTCCTCTGTCATAAGGTAATTGGCAGCTCGAAGTTTAGTCCTCTGCTTCTGGTTTCACTTATAATCCCGCCATGCCTCGAATGAACTCGCCCAAAACGCCGGACCTTTGCCTTTGCCACTGGCGCGCGAGAAATACACTGTTCGGGTCTAGCCCATCATGACGCGCATCGCGAAATTCTGGCAGCGCATCACTGATGGCATTGCGCTCAGCCAGCTCTGGAAGCAGTTCCGGGACGACGCTCGTTCCAGCTACCGGCTGTATTCGAACGAAGTTGATTCTACCCGGAAGCCCGGAATTGGAAAGGGCAAACACTTCCACAACGTGGCCTCTGGCTTTTTGTGGGCTGTGATTGAAAAGCTGACTCCTGCGCGCCGTGTCCTCTTGCTGATTGCACTGTTCCTCCTCTTTCCCAACATGGAAGCCACGTGGCGGGGCAGCAATGGCGAATTGAGGACCTTCTGGTTCGGCGGTTCCTTCTGGGGCGGTCTGCTGCTGCTTGTGCTGCTCTTCTTCGAAATCGCCGACCGCGTCGTCATGAAGCGTGACCTGCAGATCGCCAAAGAGATCCAGGCGTGGCTGTTACCGCCAGCCCCGCCACAGGTGCCGGGTCTGGAGATCGCGTTTGCCACTCGTCCAGCCAATACTGTGGCAGGAGATTACTACGACGTTTTTTCTCGTTCAGCTCCAAACCCGACCGGCGGTGCCTACCTGATCACCATCGCCGATGTAGCTGGAAAGAGCGTGCCCGCAGCCATGTTAATGGCGACCTTCCAGGCCAGCCTGAAGGCGCTCGCCAGCACCACGAGCACGTTGACCGGGCTGGTCGGCCGCATGAACAACTACGCGTGCAGCAACAGCCAGAATGGCCGCCGATTCACCACCACGTTCATCGCCGAATATGAACCTGCTTCTTGCGGCTTGAACTACGTCAACGCCGGGCACAACGCACCGATCCTGCGCCGCTCGACGGGAGCTATCGAACGTCTGCAGACGGGCGGTATTCCGCTTGGAATTCAGGAGGACGCCTACTACGAATCGGGAACGGTCACGCTGCAACGCGGCGATTGGCTAATCATCTTCACTGATGGAGTCACTGAGGCAGAAAACGATCGCACCGAAGAATACGGGGAAGCGCGTCTTATGGCAGTCCTGTGCGCCAACCTGGAAGCGACTCCGTCGGTTCTGCTGAACGCCATCATGCTGGATCTCGATCGCTTTGTTGGCGACGCACCGCAACACGATGACATCACTCTTATGCTGCTGAGGGCCACCTAGAGCGGTCGGGACGCTCTCTGGCCCGAGGCTGCCGAGGGATGCTGTGGCATCTCGCGGATCCAGCTGTTGACGGAGTACTGGAAGACGCGACGGATCGGGCCGGAAAATTTGTCAAGCCTGGCTTGCAGGAAGCGAAAACGCATTGCCAGGAGTCTAGCAGGAGCCAGCGAACGGACGAAGAGTCAGTTCGGCTGAATCGCCGGTGACTCCTGGCCAACCGTGAGCGGTCTTCGGGTCATGAATAACCGGCCAAGCGAAAATCGGCCTCAACCGTTACCAACAGACCAATGCGCTCATTGAGCCCAAATGATGTGCGTCTTTTGAGTTCCGGTTGTGTGGTCGCCCATCCGGACCGAACCCTCCTCTTGGCCTGCTGGCAATTACCCTGCTGGCAGGAAATTGGGTTCTGTCCGAGTTGGCGGTGATTCATCCGGAACGATGACACGCTCTCGGAAGAGCGTCGCGCACGCCCAATTCGGGGAAGAAGCAGACATGACGAGAATCATTGCATACCACTTTGAGCCAGGATTCAGGAGGAGTATGATGAGGTGCGTTTGAGAGCGTGTCCTGGCCGTCTCCGATCCTGTTGAATCAACTCTCATGAAAGCATCGAACCCATGAAGAGAGTCTTCCTTGCGTTTGCCCTTGTGGCTCTTCCCGGTTTTCCGCAGGACAGCCCTAAGAATTACGTCAATCCTTATAAGCCTGCTACGCAGCCTGCATCGCCCGACCCATTGGCGCTCGAACGATGGTTCGTCGGAGATTGGATCTGCACCGGAATCCAGCATTCCTCGCAAACGGCGTCCGGAGTGAGGTTCACGGACCGCTTTCACTTTCGCATGGCGCTTGGCGGCTCATGGCAGATCTACACCCTCCATCAGGTCGAGGGACCACACAAGGGCCAACTCACGCTCATTGGCGCGATCACTTGGGACGCAAACGCCGGACTCCACGTTCGTCGCGATATGAACATCGGGGGATCGCGGATGGACATGACCACCCCTGGATGGGACGGCGACACAATGGTCGCCACGGGCTATATGGTCAGGAACGACCAGAAGCTGCCTGCCAAGCAGAGCTTCCTCAAGAAAGGCGATGATAGGTACAACAGCAGTCTTGAGATCGCCGGCCCAGACGGTAAACCCGTTGATTGGGAGGAAGAAGCCTGCAGAAAGATCCGCTAGAAGCGATCCAAGCCAGATCCTTCGTGAGCACAATTTCATGGGCCGAGTGCTAGGTACTTTTGCCCTCACTGTCGACCCTGGGTGCGCAGTCGCCGACTCTTCCCTGACTCTGTCGTTGCGTGCCGGCGACTCTGAGGAGGGTCTCAAAACCGGATTGGCAACGCAATGCCGGTAATCTGTCCGCAACGCTCATTTCTTAAGTGGGCGGTTGAGCATTACAAAGCTTGGCGCGCCGGATCGTGTCACTACAACATCTGGCCATCCGTCGCCTTCCAGGTTGCCAGCTGCCACACCATAAATGGCTCTCTTGCCGTCGCCGAACGTCACCAGTTCATGTCTCCTTCCGATTCATTGCGGTTGGTCGCGCACTACCGTCTCATGCGCGGCCATCAGCCACCTGCCATTCACTTTCCTCAGCACAATTAAAATACGCCCATCGACCGTCACGCCCGCGTTTGTCGCCTGGTAGGTGCCCGCAAAATAGGCGAGGTCTCCGGTGTAGTACAGTGTCAGCGGCTTGATGAAATCGATGTGCCCGCCCGCCTTGATGCCGCGTTCCCAATAAGCCTCGATCGCCTGTCTCCCGCGTGCCAGGATGTGGGCTGAGAGATAGTCGGCGTCGTCGGTGTACAAAGCCGCCACCTTCGCCGCGTCCCCAGCGTTATAGAACCTGATCCAGTCTTCCGAGACCTGCCGGATGGCCACCTCGTCGGCACTCATTGGCCGTTCGCACACTTCAGGCTTTAGTGCAGCCGTTTGCGGAGCGGCAAAGGGCAAGGCGATGCACAATGCGGCAAACATTACGAAGGCTCTTCCCATGGTCCGCACGATAGCACAGAAAGCCTGAAGTGTTTTCGGGGGCATTGGATCTCCGCGATCGATGCTGAGTAAAGGCCTCACTGTTTACAGGTCCACTGGTCAGTTGGCGGTTCGTCGGCGATACTTCCCCGACCTAAAAAACGGGTTGGAGACGAATTGGGCGGTGACACGACCGGAACTCGGAGGTTTGGGCTTCTTCGAGTGATCGCTGAGCGCATAGGGGATTTTGCGTCAACGGACATAGCACCGGCGAAGTTCCATGCCCGATATGCCAGCCGCTGAAAACCATCGACCGGAGGTTGGGACACTCAGCTGCATTCGTACCAGTAATCAGTACCAGTTCTTGAACTCCGGCCAATCGGCTACATAGGTGCGTTTGCGGTGGCGCAGCCAGAAGTAACGGCGATGCTCACTGTCCTGGATCCAGGGCGCGTCGAAGGGGCCGAGATCAATGACTTCAGCGTAGTAGTCTGTGTAGTCCTCGCGATGGCCGCCGAGGGTGAGCACCGATTCACCGGTGTAGCCGTTCCAGCCCCAGTAAAAGTAAGTTTGATGGCCACTGATCGCGGTGGGCAGGCCGTATTTCGGCCCGAGAAGGTTGACCGCGCTGGCCTCAGCGTAATTGCCACAGAAGATGGCGGTATGGGCGCGCACATCAGGCGGCAGAGCATTGTAGCGCGTGGCAAAGCCCTCTACCATCTGCGGCCAGCCAAAGCGGTGGGAGAGAAATGAGGGCAAGGGGCTGGTCCCTTTTTCGGCCTCTGACCTATCGAGCAAATGCATTGTCATGGCGCGATACGCATTGTATTTGTCCGGAGGAAGAATGGTGAGAACGAGGGGCGCCGTAACCAGGCAGAAAAAACAAGCCAGGACTGCGGTGTAGACAATGGCCGGCCAACTGCGACGAGTTATGTCGCCGAGGGCAACGGCGCCGGCGGCGAAGAAAACCGGGTAGATGGGCGCGAGATAGTAATGCTTGGCGTGCAGGAGCATCATCATGGGCAGAAACACCAGATAGGTGAGAGCCACAAAGCGCCAAGGGCGGGCCTTAAGTGCAAAGGCGAGCCAGGCCAGGCCGCCGATCCACAGGGGAGCCGCGACGACAAACATAATGTTGACTTGCGCGGCCAGAAAGGCCAGTGGCGGCAGCTTGATGTTCTTGTCGGAATGAGCGATGTTGCTGAGCAGTTCATATGTGGGGAAATGGTGGACCCACTGCCATAGGAAGTTTGGCAGAGCGATCAGGAGCAGCAAGGCCACTCCGGCGGCGCACCATCGGGAGCGGAGAAGACGACGCTGGGGGCTGAGTAGCAGGCCGGCCAAAAGCGCGATGAGAAAGAAGACGGTGGAGTGTTTGTTTTCGATTCCCAGGCCTGCCAGCGAACCGAAAAGCAGCCATGCGCGGGGGCCGGTCGAGCCGTCGGCCAGGCGAAGGAGAACGAAGATCGATCCCATCCAGAAGCAGGGCTCGAAGGAGTTCATAGAGAGGTAGTTTGAGGCGGCAAGGTATACGGGAGCGGCGAGGACGGCTGTCATGGCCAGAACCTGCACGGTGCGGCGGCCACCGAGTTGCCAGACCAGAAGGCCAGCGAGGCCGACGTTCACGCCGGTGGCGAGGAAGCTGAAGATGCGAACCCCGGCGGGGGAAAGGCCGAAGAGCATCTCTGCCAGCCGGGCCTGGAGGGCCGTCAGCGGAGGCATATCGACATAGCCCCAAGCTAAGTGATGGCCACAGACCAGGAAGTACAATTCATCGCCATCGAAGCCGTAGCCAAGATGGTAGCCCCAGAGCGTGCTGAACAGATGGATGAGGAAGGTGATCGCGGCGAAGAGGCTGGAGAGAAGCAGAGCGGTACGCAGCGGCGTTCGCTCAGGGATGGGCGAAAGGTTTTCTGACAAGGTTGTAGACTCTCTGCGGCGGTCTAGGTGATTGTACCCGGGCGGGATGGGGATGGTTCCATGAATTCATTTGGTTGTTAGTCAATGGAAATACGACTCCGCGCTCAGTGAGTGCAAGATGAATTTTCGCCACCTGACCGCGATAATGCCTGGTCACCTTACGCCTTCAGCCCAATGCGCTCATTGAGCCGTTCCGCCCCCTTTGCTGAGTTCCGGTTGTATTGTCGGCGATGGTCTAAATGTCCGAGATTGGACCGGTACGATCCAATCTCTCCATTGCCGATCAACGGCTCACAATACCGCATTCGCGGTAACCTGAGTTGCATTACCGATCATTTCAACGCCGGCAGCCGGGAAGCTTCGGCGTGACTCGGCAACGTCCACGACGATCAGGGTGATGTCATCCTGCTGAGTCATGGAGGCAGGTTGCCACCGCCGGATCTCTGCCATCATCTGATTGGACAACTCCAGGGGTGTCTGCGACTGATTCCTGCGAATGACCTCCTCCAGCTTGCTGTCGCCAAAGGAATCGCCCGCCGCATTCTCAGGTTCAACGACGCCATCGGTGTAAAGCAGGAACCGGTCGCCCGAATTGAGGGAAAACTCGCAGACGGGATAGTCGGGTTCCGAGATGACCCCGATCAGCAGGCCATTGCTTTCGATCCGATCCAGTCTGCCCTGCCGCCAGCAGAGAAGCGGTGGGTGGCCGGCGGCGGAGTAAGACGCACGACCAAGCTCCGTGTCGAGCAACAAATAGGCGGCAGAAACGAGCTGTCCGCGCAGCTGGCCTGTAAGGATACGATTCAGGCCGCGCAGCACCTCTCCCGGATCCTTGGCGCAGGACACGAGGGATTGCATGGCGACCTTAATCATCGCGGCGATCAGCGCGGCCGCGACGCCGTGACCGGATACATCCGCTATCAGGAAGCCGACCCGTCGCCTATCGATGGGAACAAATTCATAAAAGTCTCCCGCGACCGCGGTCGCCTGAACATAGGCCGCACTGATGCGAAGGCTCGTAATGTCCGGAACGCCGCTGGGCAAAGTCGAGCTCTGCAGGTCGCGCGCAATCGCCAGCTCGCTTTCAATGGAAAGCAGGCGCCGTCCATCGCTAACGATCCTCTCCACCAGGACGTATCCAAGCGTGAAGACGAATACGGCAAACGCGACCGGCTCCAGGAATCCATGTTCCGGAAGGTGAAGAAAACCCGTGAGATTCGCATAGAGGGTCGCGAGTCCTGTACCCAGCAGGCCGAGTTGGGAAACCCAATGCCGCGGGAACCCAAATCTCTCCGACAGGGACGGAACCCAGATGACTACCGCGACGATCAGGACCAGCGCGATGACCAGGACATTGCTGAAACGAATGCATCGGTAGGGTGATCCGGTAAAAAGGACGGAATAAACTCCCGCCAGGCAGATCACCAAATCCGCGACCAACATCATCTGCAGCAATCGGCGCAAACTTCCCCGGCTCAGTTCCAGAAAGAAGAGCAGGGCGGGAATGACCGTCACATAAGAGAGAATGGCGATCACGGCCAGGCGGCTGGCCCAGAGGGAGCGCGGTAATACGCTGAACGCGGCGGGTACGGAAGCCATGATGCGCCCACCCCACATCAGACTCAGCAGCCCGAACCATACGAGGATGCGGACCGCGCCGCGACCGCGGATCGCAGCAATGGCACAGGCCAACACGCCGACGAACATAAGAACTGTCCCCAGGGCGATGGCGCCAACCTGGTCGCGAACTACTGTAAGGACCTGCTCTTCCATCGTTCATTCCTGCGGTGAGCGCCAACATACCAGAGTTGCGAAGCATAAACAGAAGCAACGAACCACCGGATGCTCGGTGGTGTGCCGCAACGGAACATAGGCGAAGAATATCCTTTATCCGCGCCAGCCGTCACTCGACTGGTTCCCGGGGGGACCTGCTCCGGCATCGGCAGCGCCGCGTCAATCTCTGACCCAAGGAATGGCACAGATCTCAACTGACGCCAATACGCCAATGCCCTCATTGAGCTGCGTCTCGGCCTTTTTTCCAGTCTTGGGCGGTTGGTCGCCGATCCGGAAGTAACCCCATTTTGGAGCTACTTCCGGGTTGACGGTTACTCGACCGGAACCGAGAATTCCGCCTTCGATGGCTTAATGAGTGCCTCCGCGATTCACCGCCAACTATCAGGCAAGAAACCAAGGTTCGGTCGCTCGGGATTAGGATGGAATCCGGCAGGAACCTCCTGCCGCATGGGGTGCAATGTGGTCGCTACATTTCCGATCGATCCGGCTCACACCGCCGTCTTGAGCATGGATTGCCAAACCGGCATCGTTTCCATTTACACCAAGGACGACAAAGACGCCTTTCTGACTCGTGCCGCAAGCCTCCTCAGTCACGGGCGTGCCAGCGGCATGACCGTTATCCATGTCCAAGTCGGCTTTCGTCCCGGACTCCCCGAGGTCAGTTCTCGAAACGTTCTCTTCGGTGCCGTTAAATCCTCGGCGCAACATCAGAAATTGTTTCAGGAACCGCTCGGAGCGATACCCGCTGTCATCGCGCCGAAAGAAGGCGAAATTGTCATCACCAAGCATCGCGTCAGTGCATTCACCGGCACCGACCTCACTATGATCCTACGTGCCAATGACATTGACACGCTGGTTCTCTTCGGCATCGCCACCAGCGGCGTTGTCCTCTCCACTCTGCTCGAAGCAGCCGACGCCGATTTCCGTCTGGCGGTAATTAAGGACTGCTGCGCCGACCTCGACACCAATCTCCATGATTGCTTGGTCAACAGGTTGTTCCCCTCCCGTGCATCGGTGCTCTCGGCTCGGGAGTTTGTCGAAGCCCCGTGAGCGCGCGGTAAAGAAGTGATTGCTTTGGCTGCCTCGCAATTGCCGCTTGGACTCGGGCGGCTTTTGTTGCAAGACGCGGAAGTCGGAGTTCCGGACCTATGGTCGGCAAACCGGACATTGCACCCGTTTTGGGGCAACTTCCGGATTGGCGGTAATTCGCTCGGAACCATGTCCAAGACGCGAAAAACATCCCGCACGCCGACTCCTCGGTACAGATCCAAAATTGAAAATTGGATACTCCAGTCTTGCCGGACCACATAATCAACAGTTAAGAAAGTGCGTTCGTACGGCGCTGATCAAATCTTGGCCAGAGGCAGGATGCATAAGAGCGAATCGATGCACGCGGCAGGTATTCACCAGCTCACCAGGAGAATGCGGATACAAGAATCGGCGGGCCCGCTTTAGTGCCGATCACGTCCGTCTTCAGCACCACTTCGAGATTCCTATTTTCCCAGCCGCGCGGCAATTTCGCCGCCAGCTCCGCGAGGTGTTGCGGCGACTGCACAAATTCGCCCGCGGCTTCGGTTCCATAAGGTCCGATCCCGGCAATCACCATCACTGGCCCCTCTGTGGTGGGGTCGCGAAATCGCGCCACAATGGCGTAGTCGGCGGTGATGGAGAGGTAGGGCTTGGAACTATCCAGGATCCAGCCCGTGGGCCGGGGATTTGCCGCATCGTCGATGCTTTGCATTCCATTGGCCGCAAACGTAAAGTGGAACCGCAGCGGAGCCGCCAGGCGCAGCGTCCAGTCGTTGTTGAGGGCGCCCACCAGGATGATGGGACGCAAACGAATGTCTTCCAGGCTGGTTTCGGGAGCTTCCTTCACATCGTAGGCCTTCCTGTGTTGCTCCAGGACGGCTGCAAGATGCGTCAGCGCCAAGGCGGTCCACACCGAAACGTGGTGATACGGATTGTTCAGATGATCGCCGAACGTGGTCTCCTTGGAGGGTGGCTGCATGTTGCTGGGGTGGGTGGTTCCGAGAACGATGAGCACCGGCCTGGGCGAATTGAAGAGGGGGTTCCAGAGATCGCGCACTGCAGCCTCCCCGCTTTCCGAGGCCTCGTAATACAAATACGCGGTGATTCCGCCCGCAACCAGCAACACTGCAAACAGGCCAAAGAGAATTGCGCGAATCAGGGTGCGGCGCTGGCGCGTGGCCCTCTGTGAGGAGGCCAATCGCTCTGGGTCCGCATCAGGGCCGGCGGCTTCCGGCCCTCGCAGCAGGAATTCGGGCGCATACGAGCCGAGCGGCAGTTCGATCTGCACTCGCGAAGGTTTGCCATTTTCGTGGTAGTACTGGGCGATCCGCTTCCTTACCTCGCCCGCGCTGACGCGGACCACTGGATCGGCATTCGTGTCGTAACCCGGATCGCGCCCGAAGACCTCAACGCCGAGCGTCCGTTCCTTCAAATCGCCTATGCGATTGTCAAGCGCGGCATCCACTACGTATCGCAGCAGGACCGGGTAGCGCTTGCTGCCCCGGAAATGGTAGCTGGAGAGGATTGTCTCCAACTCCTGAAGGACGAGTTCCCGTTCTTCCGCCGTGGTCGGCATCCACTGCGTCTTCGTGTAACCGTTTTCTGATCTATGCACCATCTGAATCTTTTAGCAGGGCGTAGCATACCCCACTTTGGCGAGCGTTGTCACGAAGAGATCATTCCCATTTCGCAATTGGCGCACGCGCAAAAATGAACACCGATCGCTGCAGTAACACCTGTATTTTCAATTAGAAAGGCGTATCTTTGTCACCGTGAATGGTTTGTAGCATACGGTAGCAGCCTTGCCACGAATCACTATCAGCTTAGAATTACGCCGCATGAAGAACCCTAGAAGTGTGTGCTGCCAGCAATCTTCCGGGCACGAAATGGGGATTGGTGTGTGTCGCCGGACGAAGAGATAGGCGTGTAAATCTATCGACTTTTGCAGCAGGCTGATTCCCGAGTTTTCCCCGGAATAACCGCCTCACGCAATGGCGGCCACCAGGGAGAATCAAGCTCTTGAAGCGAGTTCGAGACCGCCAGCCGAGGAGTCCAAGCATCTGCTCCCAGAGCCGTTTCAAACAACGAACGCAAAGATGTTCACTCACGGAGGATCAAAATGATGCAACGCAGACTACTCAGGCCCCTGTTGGGGTCGATTTTCCTGCTCCTGCTCGGATGCTCACAGGCGCTATGGAGTCAGGCGGTATCCGCCACCCTCGTAGGAACGGTCACCGACAATACCGGGGCGATCGTGCCCAAAGCGACCGTGACGATTCTGGAGAACGCCACCGGAATCGTTCACACCGACACGACCAATGAAAGCGGCAACTACACGTTCCCGGATCTCACGCCCGGCATCTACACGGTGACGATTTCAGCGAAGGGCTTCAAGAAGGAAACCCGGCCCGGCGTCGATGTGGCCGTGAACACCACCACGCGCGTCGACATCACGCTTCAACCCGGTAGTGTGACGGAGACGATCACTGTCACCGGCGCTCCGCCGATTATGGAAACCGACCGCGCCGACGTCAGCACGAACATCGAGGCGCAGGCTCTCAGCTCCATGCCGATCGGGGTCAACCAGAATTTCCAGTTTGCTCTTACCCTCGTCCCCGGTGTGGGTCCGCCGATCTTCGAGCACTCGCAGTTCTTTAACGCAGCCAGCTCCGTCCAGACTGAGGTCAACGGCCAGCCCCGCGTGGGCAACAGCTATCAGATCGAAGGCATCGACAACGATGAGCGCACGGGCCTGCTGCAGGTCATGATTCCGCCGGAGCAGGCCATCGCTACCGTCGACGTGGCCACTTCGAATTACGAACCAGAGCTGGGCCGCGCCGTGGGCACGGTCACCAACGTGATCCTCAAGTCCGGCAGCAACCAGTTCCACGGCCTGGCCACCGAATACGTGCAAAACAACGACATGGATGCGCGCGCCTACTTCAATACCAGCACGGGCCACATCGCCTACAACTACTTCGGCGGCGCCGTGGGCGGCCCCATCAAGAAAGACAAGCTGTTCTTTTACGGCGACTTCTTCCGCTCTCCCGATCACGAAGCGGACAACTACGTTGTTACCATTCCCTCGCCCACCTGGTACACCTGCTACACACCCAGTGGCCAATCAGATCAATATATCGACCTGAGCGGCGGGATCAACGGCAGCAAGGGACAAATCTACGATCCCAGCACGGGCAACTCCTCCGGCCAGAATCGCACTCCGTTCAACCTTAACGTCAGTGGGACGACTCTCTACAACCAGATTCCGTGCAACGCCGCGGCTGCAGCGGCTGAGGGGGTCACGTCCTACGTAGATCCCGTCGCTCTCAAGCTGATGGGCCTCTTGAAGGCGCCCAACAACGGGAGCTCGTCCACTTGGGCTACTTACTCGGTCTCCAACGACTACTCCTCTCCCAACCTGCCCTTCCAGAAAACCACCAACCGCTACGATGCCAAAATCGACTACCAGATCACTCCCAGGGACCATCTGAGCTATCACTACGAGAAAGAGGACGTGACCACGTTCCAAGCGCCGATGTGGGGGCCCGCGGGAGGCGGTCCCGCGAATAGCGCATTCGAAGGCACGGGAGTGCAGCATGTGTACAGCACCGGCCTGAATTACGACCGGGCGTTTTCCAGCACGCTGCTCACCGAAGCGCGCTTCGGCGTGGCCCACTACGGCAACAGCGCCCTTCCCAGCGACTACGGTTCCAGCGATGCCACGACTATCGGCATCCCCGGCGTCAACATCAGCCAGTTCACCAGCGGCCAGGTCCTCATCAACATGAGCGACTTCAACTCCTCGCTCATCGGCTACTCCGCGTCGCTGCCCTGGATACGTGGCGAGACCAACGTCGATGCGGTGAACCACTGGACCAAAATCGTCCGCAACCACACGTTCAAGTTCGGCGCGGACGTGCGGCGCGTTCACGACAGCCTGCTGCAGGACCAGACCTACAGCGCGCGCGGCCAGATCACTTTCTCTGAGGGCAACACCGCCTGCGCCAACTGCAGCAGCACCGGCGGCAGCACTGCCACCGATAACGGTAACGAGATGGCCAGCCTCTTGCTCGATCAGCCCAGCGCGGCCGGCCGCGACCTCAATACCTACTTCCCGCGCTACGACCAGTGGTGGATCTTTGCCTTCGGCGGCGACAAGTGGCAGGTTTCGCCCAAACTGACCGTGGACCTGGGCCTTCGCTGGGAGCTGTATCCCCCGGCCACACCCGGAACTCCGCAGGGATTCTCCAACTACAACCCGACCAACAACACGCTCGTGATCGCCGGCGTTGGCGGCAATGCCAACAACCTGGGCATGCAAACCCATTACGATTACTTTGCGCCGCGCGTCGGCTTTGCCTACCGCCTGAGCGAAAAGACCGTCGTTCGCGGCGGCTTTGGCATCAGCTATACGCCGTTCGAGGATAATACCTACGCGTACAACTATCCTGTCCGCGCCAATAACGGCTACACTGCAGCCAACTCGTACACTCCGGCGGTGCTCGGCACCACCACAAGCGCATGCTCCACCACACAAACCTATTTCACCTTTGAGTGCGGCATGCCGGCCCCGGTTCCGGTCACCATTCCCTCGAACGGCATCATTACCGCCAACACGTCGCAACTCCTCTCCCAGCAGGAATTCTACATCCCGCTCAACTTCCACAATCCCTACGTGGATTCGTGGAACGTCGCGGTCCAGCAGGCCTTGCCGATGCAGTTCAACGCGCAGTTGAGCTACGTGGCCAATCACGGCACGCGCATGGGCGTTGGCCAGAACATCAACCTGGCCTCTGCGCTGAACCAGGGATCGGCCGGCTATCCGCTGAATATCGCATTTGGGAAAACGGTGGCGGTGACCGAGGACTTTTTAGGCTTTTCGACGAACTATGCTTCGCTGCAGGCTGAATTGAACCGTCACTTCACCGGAGATCTGGGCGTAACCACCTCGTTCACCTGGGGCAAAGGCCTGAACTACGCATCTACAAGCGGCGATGACGACGGAAACCTTCTCTTCTGGCTCGATCAGCGCCACAGCTATGCGCCGACTGATTTCGATCACAGGTTCAACTTAGAGGAGAGCGTCACCTGGATTCTGCCCTTCGGGCCGCACCAGAAGTGGCTGAATTCCGGTCCCGCTGCCTCCATCCTCGGCGGCTGGCAGATCTCTGGAGTCGTTTCCGGCTACTCCGGCCTGCCCATCGACATCGAGGCCAGCGGCACCAGCATCAACACCTCCGGCGAACAACAGATGGCGAACCTCACTGGCAGCTATTCGCTTCCCAAGGGCATTGGAGCCGGGCACAACTGGTTCAACCCGCTGGCCTTCGGGCAGCCGACGGGTTGCACCGGCGCCGTGGGGACCGCGTGCCCTCTGGTCTACGGGACGAGCATCGGCAACGTCGCCAGGAACGCGTACCGCGGGCCGGGATACATTCAGAACAACGCTTTGCTGTTCAAGACCTTCGTCCTGCACGAAAACTGGACGTTCGACTTCCGCTGCGATGCGTTCCAGCTCACCAATTCACCCCAGTTCGCCAGCCCGCAAAATTCCTTCACCAGTGGAACCTTCGGACAAGTCACCGGCACGGTCGGCAGCGGTACTGGGATCAACGGGATCGGCGGCGGCCGCGCTCTGCAACTCGCAGGCACGGTGCGCTTCTGAGGCAGCTTGCATCCGCGACCCTCATCGCAGGGTCGCGGTGCAACGGACCTTCAGCGGTGTTACATTCATGGGCCGGTCATCGCATTCCGCGATGGCTGGCCTTTCCATCCCGGTTACAGCAAACCCAAAGTAGATGTGTCCCGAAGCCGGGACTGCCAAGGTCGTCTGCCTTCGCGTATAGATAGGATGAGCTTTCCGTGGCAAAGCCCCGAGCCAAGCCGCCCGTGCAACCGCAAAAGCCACCCGCCTTCGCCGGCTCGCGTCTCGACGTGCTGATTTATCTGGCGCTGCTCCTGGCGACCTTCGCGGTCTACGCCCAGGTCCGCCACTTCGATTTCGTCAACTACGACGATCCCGATTACACCACCGGCAACGTGCACGTCCGGCAGGGGCTGACCGCGCAGGGGCTGGAATGGGCGCTCACCTCGCGCGACGCTGCCAACTGGTTCCCAGTCAGCTGGGTTTCTCACATGCTCGACGCCCAGTTCTTTGACCTCGAAAGCGGCTGGCACCACCTGCACAACGTCCTGCTGCACGCGCTGGCGGCCATCCTCTTGTGCATTTTTCTTCAGCGCGCAACCCGTACACGCTGGCGCAGCGCGCTGGTGGCGTTTCTATTTGCATTGCATCCGCTGCACGTGGAGTCTGTGGCCTGGGTGGCTGAGCGTAAAGACGTACTCAGCGCCTGTTTTTGGTTTCTCACCTTATGGGCCTACGTTCGATATGCCGAGCGTCCAGGCTGGGGCCGATATCTGGCCGTGGCTTTAAGCTTGTGCCTGGGCTTGATGGCCAAGCCGATGGTGGTCACTCTGCCGTTGGTTCTGTTGCTGCTGGACTACTGGCCGCTCGCTCGTTTGCGAGATCAGTGGTGGGAAGCCGTTTGGGAAAAACTTCCGCTGCTGGGGTTTTCGGGCGCGGCCGCCGCCATTACCTACCTGGTGCAGCAACACGCCGGCGCGGTGAAAGCTCTGCCGCTTGAAACCCGTCTGGCAAACGCGACGCTTTCCTACGCGTTCTATATCGTCAAAACATTCTGGCCGTCGCGGCTGGCGGTTTTCTATCCTTTTCCAGACGGCTTCGCCTGTCTGCAGCTTATCTCCGCGGGCCTTCTATTGGCTGTCGTCACTTTCGGTGTCATCGTGCTGCGGCGCCGTGCGCCGTACCTCTTGACGGGTTGGGGCTGGTTCGTGATCACGCTCGCCCCGGTCATCGGGCTTGTGCAGGTGGGTGGCCAGGCCCGCGCCGATCGCTACATGTACATTCCGATGGTGGGCCTTCTGATCATGTTGGTGTGGGGTGCGGCGGAGATCCTGGAAAAGTGGCGTGCGAAATTCCTGGCGATCCCCTTGGCGGCTGCCGCTTGTCTGGCCTACGCCGTGCTCACCTGGATCCAGGTCGGGTATTGGCGAAACAGCGAGACACTTTTCAGGCACGCGCTCGAAGTCACCGATCATAATTCCGTAGCCAATCACAACCTGGGCAATTACCTCATGGCCTCGCCGGGGCGCCTTTCCGAGGCGATCCCGTATCTCGAAGCCGCTGTGCGCATCGATCCCGACTCCCCGCCTGCGCACACCGATCTCGGCAGCGCGCTGGCCAAAGCAGGCCGGCTGCCCGAAGCCATCACTCAATTCCAAGAGGCCATTCTCTTGGCTCCGGATGCCCCCATCCCCCATAACAATCTGGGGAGTGCCCTGACTGAGGCCGGACGCTTGCCCGAAGCCATCGCCGAATTCCAGACTGCGCTGCGACTGGACCCCGCCTACGACGAGGCTCGCCGCAACTTGGCCGCGGCCCAGGCCGGCGGCTCGGCCGAAACCCACGCCAGCCGCGGCATCGCGCTGCTCAAGGCTGGCGACTCCGCCGGTGCCATCACCGAGTTGGAATCCGCCGTGCGCACCGACCCCAACGATGCCGACGCGCAAAACAACCTGGGCGTCGCGCTCTCTAGCATCCCCGAGCGTCAGCGCGAGTCCATTGCCCACTTTGAAGCTGCCGTTCGCCTGAGACCGGATTTTGCCGACGCGCAGTACAACCTCGGCATTGCGCTCTCCGGCATCCCCGGCCGCCTCTCCGACGCGCTTCGTCACCTTGAAGAAGCCGACCGTCTTAGGCCGGACCCGGAGCTGGAGCGAGCGATCGTGCATCTGAGAGCGGAAGTTCAGTGAGCCAACGGCGGAATAACATCGGAGGCATTGGTGTCGCGGGGCACCCGCATCGCGGTGCCCGGCTGTTCTTCGATGCGGTGATCCAGTCCATATCTGAAGAGGACCAAGACGATTGCGACACACCTTGAAAGGAAGCATTCTCATGAGAAAGACGAGATTTACGAGTTTCATTGCTGGCGGCGTCTCCGCCGCGCTCAGCCTTGCGCCGGTTCTTGCCAGCCAAGCAGGTCCCAGGCCGTCTTCCATCGATCCAGCTAAGATGCCGCGCGTCGGCACCATTGACGAGCGGTTTCAGTCCTTTAACGTGGAAATGGTGGAAGTGACGGGCGGCCGTTTTTGGAAGCCCTACTCCAGCACGGCGGATACAAAGAACACCAGTGGGAATCAGCCCGCAGGAATGTCGGCATCGTTGTACGAATACAGGAGGCCGATTGACCTCTACAATCCTCGGCTGCGCAAGTTGGCGGCGGCACTTGGGCCCGCGTATCTGCGCGTGAGCGGTACCTGGGCAAATTCGACATTCTTCCAGAACTCAGACGGTCCAGCGCTGGAGAATGCGCCCGATGGGTTCAAGGGCGTGCTGACTCGTCAGCAGTGGAAAGGAGTCATCGACTTTTCCAATGCCGTTAATGCTCCCATCGTTACATCATTCGCCATCAGCCCCGGCACGCGCGATGCATCGGGTGCCTGGACGCCGACCCAGGCGAAGCAGATTATCGAGTTCACAAGAGCCAACAATGGAACCCTTGCCGCTGCTGAGTTGATGAACGAGCCCACAATTCCTGATATGGGTGGTGCGCCGAAGGGCTACGATGCGGTCGCATATGCAAAGGATCTCGCGGCCTTTCGCGCATTCGCCAAAGAGTCGGCGCCAAAGATGCTGATCCTAGGTCCAGGCAGCGTGGGCGAGGGATCGGCAATCAACTCGCCGTCATTGCGAATCATGAAAACCGAGGACATTCTTGCCGGCGCAGCCCAAGTCTTCGATGTCTTCACCTACCACACGTACGGAGCAGTCTCCAGCCGCTGTTCAAGCCTGGGCTCAGCGGCCAGCACGAGTTTCGCCGCAGCCCTTTCGGAAGATTGGCTTTCCCGCGGAGATCAGAGCGAGCAATTCTACGCGGCGCTTCGCGACCGCTTTATGCCGGGCAAGCCAATGTGGAATACCGAGACAGCGCAGGCGGCATGCGGCGGCGACCGCTGGGCCTCCACGTTTGTTGACAGCTTCCGTTATCTGAATCAACTCGGCGACCTGGCCAAGCGCGGTGTGCAGGTGCAAATTCACAACACACTCGCCGCCAGCGACTATGGCCTTCTTCAGGAGTACACTTTTGAGCCGCGCCCGAACTACTGGTCCGCGTTCCTGTGGCGCAAGCTGATGGGAACAACCGTTCTCGACGCAGGCGTCTCTCCTGCGGCAAGCCTTCACCTCTTTGCGCATTGCATGCGCAATCATTTCGGCGGCGTCGTATTGCTGGCGATCAACGCAAGTCAGATCAACACGCAATCGCTCAAGGTTCCTGTGGACTCGGAGCGCTATACCCTCACGGCAAAGGAACTCACCGATCAAACTGTCCAGTTGAATGGCGTCGATTTAAAGCTTGCCGACAACGACTCACTGCCCGAGCTGAAAGGCGCGTCGGTGCATGGAGGAACGTTGACCTTTGCGCCGAAGAGCATAACCTTCGTGGCAATGCCGAAGGCGCATAACGCGTCTTGTAGCCAATAGGAAATGTCAGTCGTGCGTTTTGGGACCGCGCGAAGTTTGATTTGTCCAAGGATTAGAACAACTTTCCAAACTCTCACACTCTGCGAACGGAGATCTCATGCTGCGATTTCATTTTGTGTACAGCTTCAAAATCCGCACATTGGCTGTCGTGGCGCTTGGCATGACACCGTCTGCCGCCATAGCCACGGCTCAAATGCCTCGCGTGACAATCGATGGTTCGGTCACCATCGTAGAGAGCGCGCAGGAGCCTGTTTCCGTCCACCGCGCGACGGAAGACTTGCGCACTGATTTCACCAAGGTTTTCGGCCAAGCTCCGCGGTTGGCTGGCCGGTTGGATGAAGCGGGCCCGACCGCGATTCTGATCGCTCAAGAATCGAGCCTGCCGGCAGGAGTCGACTGTACCAAGACCACGGATACAGAAGCCTTCGCGTTTTCGATCGTCAGCGCACAATCAGAGGGAAAATCGAAGCGCGTGGTTTGCCTCACTGGCGCGGACGCGCGTGGCACGATTTACGCCATCTACGAGTTCTCGCAGAATATCCTGGGCGTGGACCCCATGTACTTGTGGACCGACAAAGAACCGGAGAAGCGCAGATCTGTTCGGCTGCCCGCAGACTTCGCGCATGTCTATCCAAGCCCAATCTTCCGCTATCGGGGATTCTTTATTAATGATGAGGACCTGCTCACTGGTTGGGCACCACCGGCCAAAGGCGAGCAGACAGGGATCTCTTTGAAGGTGTGGGATCAGGTCTTTGAGACGATTCTACGGTTGAAAGGAAACATGATTGTGCCGGGAAGCTGGATCTTTCCCGATGACGCGCAAGTGCATGCTGCCACTGAGCGCGGTCTTATCGTGAATCAGCACCACGCCACACCGCTGGATGTGAACGTGGCGCGTTGGCCGAAGGATGTTCCCTACAACTTTTCCACGCACCCTGAAATCCTGGAGCGCGCCTGGACCAATGCGGTGGCGGCTTATCGGCCCGATGACGACATTCTATGGAGCTTGGGCTTGCGCGGTCTTTCGGACCAGAGTTACGCGGATCTCGATCCCAGCGTGCGCAACGACGACCCGCTGCTGGGCCAGCGCGTCAGTCAGGCCATCGCTGAGCAGATGAAGATTGTTCGCGCCCGCTTTCCGAACGCGCACTTTATCACCAATCTGTGGCAGGAAGGCGATCGCCTCATGCGAGAGGGGTACCTGCAGATTCCGCCCGAGGTCACGCTGGTATGGGCCGACTCCGGATACGGTGACATGGGGGACGGCGGCAGGGTCGCCGCTGGCCAGGGCGCTTACATTCACGTGGCCATGATGAACTACCACACCAATCAACTATCTGAGATGGTCCCAGTGAAGACCCTTCAGGCGGATCTGGGGCGGTACATCCAGGCTGGTGCGACTGGGTTTCTTCTGGTGAATACCAGTGACATTCGTCCGGTCGCAATGACGGCGCGCGAGGTGATGGAGATCGGGTGGGGCGGCGTACCCAAGGACACGAACGATGGCGACGGGGCCTATTATCATCGTTGGGCGACAGAGGAATTTGGAGCCAAATCGGCTAACGCCTTGGAAGAGGTGTACAAGCTGTATTTCGCGGCTGCTGAATTGCAGAAGCCACTTCCGGTGCCGGGGGCGCCCCAATTCGCCCTTCGGTTGGTGGGCGACCAGCACTATCACACGGATGCGCGCTACTTCATCCTCGATAGACTTAGCGGACATCAAGCAGAGATACTCCCGAGTCAGTCGCCAAAATGGTCGCAACCGAGAGTGGAGAATCCTGGCGATGTACTGGCGCTGCGAGTCCTGCGCAATCTGGACATTGAGAACTGTGCTGCGGCGCAGCCGCAGTGGGATGCGGTGTGGAACAAGGCAGTGGCAGTGGAGAGTCTGGTCGATCCGGCGCGCCGCAACTACTACCAAGCCGAGGTGCTCACCATGATCACGATCAACCGCGAGAGCAACCGAATGTTGCTCGACGTCGCTCGGGCGGTTGATGATGACCGCGCTGGCCAAACGGAGAAATCGAGGCACGAAATAGACGAAGCACTCGCAGCCCTCGACACCATCCAGAAATCGATGTCTGCCGCCGAGTACGGCAAATGGAGGAACTGGTATCGCGGCGACTGGTTGACCGGCGTTCACCGCACCCGCGAGCTAGTGCAAGCCTATGCAAACCACCTTAAGGATCCCTTGGCGCCCTTGCCTGCCCCGGTGGAGTGGGGCGGTTGGGAGGGCTACTTTCACATCATGGAATACGAAGGGGATCGGACGGTGGATGTGCATTGAGTGACTGCCGAAAACGGCCCTGTTCTGATGATCAACAGATACGCCAGAAGGCAGGGGATCCTTTCGCTGGCAAGGTCGGCATTCTGCATTCCGTTGGAGCCGGCTGAGCGCCGATCGGACGTCCGCCTCGGACGTCATCTGAGAAATGGGTGGCTGGGCGCGTGAGTGCGCTTGAATGAACGGCCCGCGCGCGTTACCTGCTATATCTGTGTGCGGCCGATGTACTCATCGACCCCGTTTTTTCGTATTCCGGTTGAATAGTCGCCGATCCGGAAGTAACGCCTTTTGGGGAGCTACTTCCGGTTTGACGGATATTCGGGACTCAGTCCCAACTTCCCTGTTTGCTCTCATGTGGTTGGACCTTCGGATCAACCATGAGTATGATCGATATCCGTCAGAAGTTAGCCTTCCTAGAATGGAGAACGCTATGAAACGTGAACGCGCTTTGCAGGTCGTTTTGGTCTTGGTGGGCTTGTTTTATTTCGGTTGGATCTACTTCCTGTTCGGTGCTCTGTGGCACTCCAGATGGCTTCAAGAAAATCAGGAGGTCTTGCCGATGTTCTTGAGCCTTAACATGGTGCTTGGGGCCTTTCTGTTGATGGCCGTTAAGCAACCGGCCAAACATCGCTCGCTGATCGCCTATGGGGGTTGGTCAAGCCTTGCCCATGCGTTCACGATGGCAATCCAAACAGCGGAGGCCTGGGCGCACGGGATTCACAGGAGTCCCTTGGATGTTGTGATCATGGGCGTGATTGGAGTCGCGCTCCTGGCACTGCTTCCGGGAAGACAACCATCTCCGGCCCCTGGCGACCTGACCGGTCAGCCCCGCTTTGCCGAACGCTAAGGGAAGCTGGTCCACCGCGGGTAACTTTTCAGGGAAATACGGTGGGATCGTGGGGAGTTTATGAAGTGGCGCTGGCTCTGTGAACAGTCCTGCGAGTCGGCTTACCGGACAGGTTTCATGAATTCAGGTAGTGTGGTCGGCAATCCGGACATAACCTAGTTATTGCCTCGGTTCGATTCCGATTCGATCATTGACCGCCGATCGAATCCGCTGCTTGCATCCCAAGTAGCGTTCTGTCGTCTGAATGGAAACATGCCCCAGAAGGAACTGAATCTGTTCCAACTCTCCCCCCGCAGCGTGGCAGAGGCGGGCGCAAGTGCGGCGCAGGTCGTGCGGCGCCAATTTCTCCAATCCGATCCGTTTTGCCGAATCCTTCACGATGTGCCAGACGGCTTTCTCGGTCATGCCTTCACCGAGGATTTGCCCCATCTTCGTCACTCGACGGAAGATCTTACCCCGGTCGATTCCCGAAGCATTCAACCAGACTCGCAACTCTTCCATGACCCAGCCGGGGACCGGAACCGTGCGAACGTGTCCTGCCTTGCCCTTCAGATCGACGATGGCCCAGTGTTCTTCTCGCTGTTCCATGTGTTCGAGTCTCAGGGCGACGGCTTCGTGGCGGCGCAGACCGCAGGCAAGCAACAGCGCAAGAAGCGCGCGATCTCGCTTGCCCTTGAGCTTTTCGCAGTCCGGTGCTTTCCAGAGCGCTAGGCTCTGCTCAACAGTCAGCCAGTTGCCCAAGCGCATGCCCAGATTCCTGACCCCCTTGACGCGGCGAATGCCGGCGGCGAGATCGGAGCTCAGCAGACCCGAGTCGGCTGCCTCATAGGCGAGGCGCCGAATGGCGCCCAGGCGCAAATTGACGGTTCCGGGGGCAAGCAATCGAGCCTCAAGGTAGCTGCGATAGCGGAGAACCACCGTTCTGTTTAAAGCCAGCCGCGGCTCCGAACAGTACCAGTCGACAAACTCGTCGATGGCATGGCCATATCCGCGTTGGCCGTCGACACTGGTTAGGCTGCTCAAGACTGCCGTTTTTGAGAATTCGAGATCCGGCAAACGCAAACGGGTTTTGGGGTGCTTACGCTGTTTCGGGGAACGCGGCTTCTGCTTCATCGTCTGGTGGCCTCCTCGCCATCAAACGATAATGCGCCCGTTTTAGGCTTACTTCCGGGTGGCCGGTGATTCGCCCGGAACGACACCAAGCCCTCTTCAAAAGCTTGCCTGAACCCGCCCTGAGCCGATTTAATAACCGAATCGAGCCTCATCCCCATTCTTCGGTCATTCAAACCGTTCGGTGATTCGATATTGCTGACTTGCATTTTGACTCGCAGGCCATCGCCAGGGCCATTTCCCAGAAATCTGCAAAGTCAGCCAGGGAGTTTGCATTATGAGAATGTTCTTCACAAAAGGAGCAACGCATTTGGCGTTGGTGCTCACCACAATGGCGGGCGCATCCATTGCGGCTGGTTTGTTTCAGGAAGCCGCTCAGCAATCGAGTTCCGAGCAGCCGGATAAGTACACCTGGCTGGAAGATATCCACGGCGAGAAGCCGATGGCCTGGGTGATGTCGGAGAATGCTCGGACCGCCGCGGTACTGGAGAAGGACAGCCACTTCGCGCCTCTTGAGGCTGATGCGCTGAAGGTGCTGGATTCGCCGGAGAGGCTGGCGTGGCCTAGTTTTCGCGACGGAAAGGTTTACAACTTTTGGCAGGACGCGGAACACGCGCGCGGAATCCTCCGGCGCACGACGCTCAAGGATTATCTGACGGCAGAGCCGCATTGGGAGACGGTGCTGGACATCGATGCACTGGCCAAAGAGGACAAGCAGAGCTGGGTGGACAAGGGGAGCACATGCCTGCAGCCTGAAGATGAGTTATGCCTGGAGGAATTGTCAGCGGGCGGTGAGGACGCTGTCACCCTGCGCGAGATTCGCCTGAGGACGGACAAGTTTGTGGAGGGTGGCTTTGCTCTGCCGCACGGTAAGCAAGGCGTTGTCTGGGAGGACAAGAACACACTGCTGGTGGCCCGCGATTGGGGTCCGGGTACCATGAGCGAGGCCGGTTATCCGATCACCATAAGGGAGTGGAAGCGCGGCGAACCGCTGGAAAGCGCCAGGGAAGTGTTTCGCGGAGACGTCAAGGACATCGACAGCAATCCGGGCGTGTTGATGGATGGTCAGGGCCACCGCGCGGTGATTGTGGAGCGGAGTCTGAGCACTTTTGCGCATGAGGACTACCTGCTGCTGAACGGCGAAGCAAAGAAACTGGCGCTGCCTCTCAAGGCCGAAGTAGGCGGGTTGCTGGACGGCCAGTTACTTGTGACGCTGAACGAGGATTGGACGCCTGAGGGAGGGATGAAGAGTTATGTACAAGGGTCGGTAGTTTCGCTTGCGTTGGATGCGCTTGAAAAGGACCAGGCACACTTGAAGCCGACCGTGGTGTTTGCACCAACCGCACAGGAGTTTGAGCAGGAGTTCTCGGTGACAAAGAACCACCTGCTTCTCACCACTCTGGATAATGTGCAGGGGCGCGCATATGTTTACACGCGCGATAGAGATGGGCAATGGTCGCGGAAGCGGCTTCCGGTCGAAGATAACCAGACGATTGATCTTGTTTCGGAAAGCCTTACGGATGACCGCTTCTTTCTGAGCGTGGAGGGTTTCCTGACGCCACCATCGCTGTGGCTTGGCGATGCGGGCAAAGGGTCGTTCGCTCTGGCCAAGTCGCAGAAGCCGCAGTTCGACGCCAGCAGTGATGTCGTGGAGCAATTACAGGCAACGTCAAAAGATGGGACGAAGGTGCCCTACTTTGTCGTGCGCCGCAAGGACTTGCGGCACGACGGGTCGAATCCAACTCTGCTGACAGGCTATGGAGGATTCAATATCTCGATGACGCCGAGCTACGAACCGGTAGGTGGCAAGCTGTGGCTGGAACATGGCGGCGTGTTCGTGCTGGCCAATATTCGGGGCGGCGGCGAGTTTGGCCCGGCCTGGCATGACGCCGGCCTCAAGACCCACCGCCAGCGGATTTATGACGACTTCTACGCGGTGGCTCAGGACCTGGTGACTCGCAAAATTACCTCGCCGCGCAGGTTGGGGATTATTGGCGGATCGAATGGCGGGTTGCTGATGGGGGTGGAGTTTACGCAACACCCGGAAATGTGGAATGCGGTGGTGATCGCGGTGCCGCTGCTTGACATGCTGGGTTTTGAGCACTTGTCGGCCGGGGCGTCGTGGGTGGGTGAATATGGGTCGGCATCGGTGCCCGAGGAGCGAACGTTTCTGGCTTCAATTTCGCCGTACAACCAGTTGAAGCCAGATGTGCACTATCCCGAGCCCCTGATCTTTACCACCACCAAGGACGATCGCGTGGGCCCGGTCCATGCGCGAAAGTTTGCCGCCCGCATGGAGGAATTTCACGAGCCGTTTTTCTATGACGAGATCACGGAGGGCGGCCACGGCGTAGGCGCGGATAACAAGCAGGAGGCGAGGACAGACGCCGAGTTTTTCACCTATTTGATGATGAAGTTGATGGATTAAGACGAATTCGGCAATGTAAGTTGCCGTCGGCGCCTGCTGACGACGCAGCCTCATTTCCTTTTGCCATCGCTTCCTCAGGTAGAACCGTTGGCGATCCGGATTCTGGGCGAGTTGTCGCCCACACGGAAATTACAACTATGACAACATTTCGCCGCAGATGTTGATCAGAAGGTAATTTCCGAGTGGGCGGTGATACGACCAGAACCTAGATATTGGACCGCGGCATGCTTCAAGCGGTTGTTGTGGCCGCGAGTCGTCTATTCAGCACGATCCCTGCCAAGATCACGCTGAGGATGAGCGCCGCGAACAGCAGCAACCAGCCCCAATATTGGGCCGGATGGCGCAGAACACGGACAAAATGGCGTCCATAGTGATCGGCGATGATTGCGACAAGTGTGTAACGTGCACCGCGGCAAATCGTCACGACCGTCAGAAATCTCGCGACGCCGTAATTCGAAGCACCTGCCGCAGCGAACAACAGGCTTGTAGGGAACGGGAACGGTACCGCCGTTGACGCGGCGAGAGCACCGGTGCCCCATTTTTGGAAGAATTGGAGCATGGCATCCACCTTCCGATTTCCAAACTTGCTGTGCAGGTAAGCTGATCCAGCCCTGCGTGCGATTCTGAACGTAAAGTAGGCTCCAATTACCGACCCTGCTGTTGCAACTGCCGCAAACTCGTACCACGGATTGGTTTGCCTGGCAGCGAGAATTGCCGTCAAGATGTCAGGGCCGCCAAATGTTGGCAGAGGAGAGCTATCAATAATCGCAACGAAGAGGAGTCCCAATGCTCCCAGGTGGCCAAACATCGAAGTAATGCCATGTCCCCGAGGCGGGGTGACACTTTGGATCAAGACGTTGAGCATGACGGCAATATATCAACTTTGCCGTGGGAGATAAGGGTGGGCAGTGATCTTTCCCGCGCGCGATGAACGCCTCACTTCACGAGAAGCAGTCCGGAATCAACAGCCCAAGGTTTGCCGGAACGATCAGTACAGGGAAACTTCGCGGGGTTCAGGATCGAAGTTGCGCCTGGATGGTCGGCCACTCGGAATTTTGAAGTTTGACAACATTTCGCCGCAGGTGTTGATCAACTGGTTATTTCTAGGTGGCCGGTCATCCGGGCCCTGAGAAATTCGACCCCGTTTCCGTTTCGGGACTGAATCCGTCAATTGCGCGTAGTCCCGTCTCGGTGAATGAGTCACATTCCCTCCCCTCGGATGCGCACGCGCGTTGCGCGGAGGAATCTGTCCACAAGCGCGTTTCGGCTGTAAAATGATTCTGATCACAGATTCCCCGCCCCCCCTGGATCAAGGCCAAATATCCCCGGAACAGAGATACTCGTGGCAGAGCGTGTTGAAGCCATGAAAAAATCCATCCCCAACTCAAGAATCCGACTAGCTTTAGTCGCCGCATTTGTCGCAGCTTGTGTCGTTGAAACGGGTTGCCGTTCAGATATACATCGGGTGCCGGAGGTGAGGATTACGCGTGTTCCCGACGCGAGCCTAGGAGGCCCGGAAAGACTCGACTACATCGAAGGGACCGTCGCGAACGCGAAAGCAGGCCAGCACATCGTCCTTTACGCATACAGCGGCGTGTGGTGGGTGCAGCCCTTTGAAGACAGTACGACAACGAACATACTCCCCAACGGCAGCTGGAAGAACTCTACCCATCTCGGCATGGAATATGCCGCGTTGCTGGTGGATGCGAAATATGTTCCACCGGCAAGAATGGCAAAACTCCCCTCCATTGGAGACGGCGTTTGGGCGGTTGTGAACGTTGCGGGAAAACCAGCTACCCCCGTCGCCGTAAAGACGATTCACTTCAGCGGTTATGACTGGACCGTCCGATCGGTCAGTAGCGATCGTGGAGGCGAGCCGGACGCGTATGATCCTGCGAACGTATGGACAGATGAAAGGGGGTTTCTTCACCTGCGGACAGCCGAGCGAGGGGGGCGCTGGACCTGCGCAGAGGTCAGTCTCACGCGTAGTCTGGGATACGGGACCTACAAATTTGTCGTTCAGGACATCGCGCACCTGCCGTCATCTGCGGTCGTGAGTTTGCTGAACTACGATGATACCGGCGCTGAAGCATTTGCCAATGAGATCGACGTCGAGCTAAGCCGGTGGGGCGATCCAAAACGGAAAAACGCGCAATACGTCATTCAGCCGTACTACGTTCCTGAAAATGTGTTCCGATTCGAATCCCCGGTGGGCCTGGTCACGCACTCGTTCCATTGGGAACCGGGGCGCGTTACGTTCCAGTCGGCAATTGGATCCGTACGAGGACCGATTGCGTGGCCGGCAGCTGCGCACACTTTCTCATCGGGTGTTCCGGTTCCCGCAAAGGAGACGGTTCGCATCAACATATACGACTTTCGCCATTTGGAACATCCTTCGCAGCCGGCCGCAGAGGTGGTCATTGAAAAGTTTGAGTATCTTCCCTAGCAGCATGCGGAGTACGCGATGGCTCGTAATGGCACTGGCGTCAACGTGCATTCTTCAGCAAGGACATACGCTCGATCCGGCCAAATCCATCTCGCAGTACGTGCACAGTAAATGGGGCAAAGAAAGCGGCTTTATCGGTGGAATCATATACGCAATCGGCCAATCCGATGATGGATATTTGTGGCTGGGCACGGATCGTGGGCTGGTTCGCTTCGATGGAGAGAGATTCACCTTGATTCAGCAACCGATTCCAGGCCAGCCCGCCATAGGTCCAGTACGCAGCCTTGTAATGGGTTCCGATGGCAACCTGTGGATCCTTGCGCAAGGCCCGCAGTTGCTGCTGTATCGTGAGGGCCAGTTCAAAAATGCGTTTGGGTCGCTTGACTTTCCGATGGCCACGATCACAGCCATGGGTTCCGACAATCATGGCGGTGTTCTGTTTTCGGAACTCGGGAGCAAATCGATGCGATATGCCCATGGCGAATTCGAGACACTGGTTGGCGCGACTGAGGCTTCGGGCACCATTATTATTTCGATCGCGGAAACACTTGATGGAAGGATCTGGATGGGTACACGAGACGGCGGACTGTTTGTCGTCATGAATGGGAAGCGAGTCTCCAACACAGCACCGAATCTAGTCAAGTACAAGATCAACGCACTTGCACCGTCAGACAATGGAGGATTATGGATTGGGACTGACCAGGGCCTGCGTTTTCTCTCAGCAGGCGCCGATTTAAACATCGGCACTCCCCGCTGGAACAACGATAATCAGATTCTCGCCATCACGAAGGACCTCTCGGGAAATATATGGGCGGCCAGCAGCCGTGGGTTGATTCGCGTGACACCTGGCGGAGAGTTCTCTCTCCTGCCCAGTGAGGGTAGGCAGACAGCGGAGGTCACGGCTGTCTTTGAAGATAGCGATGGCAGCATATGGTTTGGCGGTCCGGAGGGATTGGAACGTCTGCAGGATGGTCTTTTCACGACGTACGGTTCGGAAAGTGGAATTCCCGAATCCAACGGCGGGGCGCTTTTCGTTGATTCCGGCAGCAGAACCTGGTTCGCTCCTGTTTCCGGCGGCCTGTACTGTCTCGATCACGGCCGACTCGATCGCATTCGTCTCGAGGGACTTGACCACGATGTTGCGTATTCGATTAACGGGCGGGGGAATGACATCTGGGTTGGGCGGCAGCGCGGGGGACTGACCAGGATCACTCGCAATGGGAACAATCTATCCGCGCAGACCTATACGCGGGCTGACGGATTGGCCCAGGACACCGTTTTCACAACGTACGTTGGCCGCGATGGCGCAGTTTGGGCCGGGACTGTCAGCGGCGGATTATCCCGGCTGAAGAGCGGCGTCTTTACGACCTACTCCACCTCCAATGGGCTGAGCTCAAATTTTGTTAATTCCATCGTCGAGGGATACGACGGAACCATCTGGGTATGCACTTCCGGGGGACTAAACGCGTTTCGCGATGGGCGCTGGTCGCATTGGTCAGCTGTAGACGGATTACCCTCGTCCGATCTCAGGAATTGTTTTGAAGATTCAAAGCACGTGCTTTGGATCGTCACTGCTTCCGGGCTGGCGTATATTTCGGGCGGAAAAGTCGCGGTACCGAATCATCTTCCGGATCAACTTCGCGATCAAATCTTTGGGATCGCAGAAGACGCTCCCGGCTTCCTTTGGTTCTCGACTACGGACAGCGTTGTTCGGGTCAACCGCGATCGCTTGATTACCGGCTCTCTTCGCGACAGCGATGTACAGGTATTCGGCGAGTTGCATGGCCTGATGGGCGCAGAGGGAGTCAGGCGTGACAGGTCCATCCTTACCGACGCGGAGGGCAGGATCTGGGTCTCGGTTCAAGATGGAATCGCCTGCGCGGATCCGCAAATCATGCTACGCCAGGAGCGTCCCATCCGCGTTCGAATCGAGTCGATCACTGCTGCGGGGACTGCGTTTTCACCCGGTGATTCCTCCCGCATCCCCGCCGGCACCCGGACCGTGACCTTTCATTTTTCCGGGGCTTCGCCAGAGTCTCCTGATCGAATCTGGTATCGCGTCTGGCTGGAGGGAGCAGACCGGGATTGGAGCGACCCAGTTCAGATGCGGCAGGTGAGATACAGCAATCTTGGTCCGGGCACATATCGCTTTCGTGTCATGGCGTCGAGAGAAGGCACGCTGTGGAACGGCGCGGAGAGCGACGCCCCATTCACGATTGACGAGGCGTATTGGCAAACGTGGTGGTTCCGGGCCATCTCCGTGTTTGCCGTCGGGCTCACGATACTGCTCCTGCTTTATTTGCGCACCATCAGGCTCTCCCGGCAATTGAATGCCCGATTCCAGGAGCGGCTGGCGGAACGTACGCGCATTGCCCAGGAACTCCACGACACGCTGCTGCAAAGCTTCCAGGGTCTGATGCTGCGCTTCCAGACAGTGGACAGGATGCTTCCCGCAAGGCCGGTTGAGGCCAAAGCGGTGCTGGATGATGCGTTGAATCGGGCGGACGATGCGCTGGCAGAGAGCCGGGAAGCAATCCAGAACATCCGGTCGCTCCCGCAGCAACATGCCCAGCTCACGCGGGCGCTGGCTTCGCTGCTGGAGCAGATTAAGAGCGAGTTCTCACACGAAGAACGCGGGCAGCCATCGTGTTCCATCATCGTGGAGGGATCAGCGCAGACGCTGCGGAACAATGTGACGCCAGAAGTCTGCAGGATCGCACGTGAAGCGCTCCGAAATGCATTTCAACACGCTCAAGCGACTCACCTCGAGATTGAGATTTCGTTCAGAGATCTTGAACTGCGGCTTTCGTTCCGTGACAACGGTGTGGGCATCGAATCGTCCATTCTGAAAGACGGGGCGCGGTCGGGCCACTGGGGACTCATTGGAATGCGTGAACGAGCGACGCGGCTTGGCGCCGAGTTGAGTTTCTGGAGCAAGCCTGGAGCTGGAACAGAGATCGCCCTGGCGATACCTGGACATCTGGCATACGCTTCTTCGCGCCCAAATCTTCTTCAACGTATTCACAACAGGATGAAGGCATGAGTGACGCATCCAAATTGATTCGCATCCTCACCGTTGATGACCATCCGTTGCTTCGCGACGGGATCGCTTCGCTCGTAAACAGCGAGGCCGACATGAGAATTGTTGCTGAGGCGTCGGGCGGGCGCGAAGCCATCGAACGCTTTCGCGAGCATCGGCCTGACATCACGTTGATGGACCTCCGCATGCCCGATATGGATGGAATTGAGGCGATGGCGAAGATTATCCAGCAATACCCGGCGGCCAGAATCATCGTGCTTACCACCTACAGCGGAGATGCACTGATCATTCGTGCGCTGAAAGCGGGAGCTCAAGGTTACCTGCTGAAAGGACAGCTGCGCAAGGAACTGCTGGACACGATCCGCTCGGTGCATGCCGGACGAAAGCGCATTTCGTCGGAAGTCGCTCAGCAGATGGCGAATCATGCCGTCGACAGCCTGCTCACGTTACGGGAGATCGACGTGCTGCAGTTGATCGCCGAAGGGAATGCAAACAAAGTGGTTGCGGATCGTCTTGCCATTACCGAGGACACCGTGAAGGCTCACGTGAGAAACATCTTGTCGAAGCTGGGTGCGAACGATCGGACACACGCCGTGACCATCGCTCTGAAGAGAGGGATTATCAATCTATAGACTGAATCGTCCGAAAGAGTAGTGTCCTCACTCCCCTTTTTGCAGATGCCAGGCCTTCGAATCGCGGCTATCCTCCAAAGGATAAAAGGGTGCCTTCTGCAACGCCTATTTTCCATGTTTCCGAACGGATGGCCCGGTCGCGGCCTCCTTCTGCTCAGGGCTTCAAGCGGCCTCTTGGTTCTTCATCACGCATTACCGCAATTGCTTGGGCCGGCACACTCCTTCTCAATCCCGCTCGTGGCATCCACAATCGTTGGGCTCCTTTTTCTCTTCGGGATATTGACTCCGATGGCCGGCGTCGCGCTCGCAGCGCTTGAAATCTTCAATCTCTACCAAGGTGCTGACCACGCTGAAGCTGCAGTTCTTTCAGCTGCCATCGCGCTTTCGATCGCGATGCTGGGGCCGGGTGTGTGGTCTATCGACGCTGCCCTCTTTGGGAGGCACCGGCTCGAGCTCCCAGAGGACTGAAGCTCACGCCGGATTCCTTCTGTTAATCAGCGGAGTTGCACAGCTTGGGCGCGCTTTCGTACGCGTGTAGGTGCATGCGCAGGCGCTCGTTTTTTTCGACAAGATGGCAAATCAGTTTTTGCAAGGCAGTGACCTTTGCCTCGAGCGCGTGCACTGTCTGTTCCTGACTAATGTGTACCGCTGGCAAGCCATTGAGGCCTTCAGAGTTTTGGCCGACGGAGGGTGACGAGGGAGAAAGCGGGAACATAGGAGTTGCCTCTTCGCGCTCTGGGGATTCCGCTCGTTCTGAGAACAGCGTGTGTTGATTGTCACTCCTTTCGTTCAAGACGCGCAGCTATCGATCGGGCGATATCAGGAGTCCTCTTTCGAGTGATGGCCAAATGCGGTTGGGTTACTCGAAAGAAGTAAACGGAAACTGCTCCAGAGAGGGTTGTTCAATGCGTGGACGGAAGGGAGAATGGCAGTACTGGAAATCGCAGAGGGTCCAGGCAAATGCAGTAACTAAGGCTCAGACAACGCTTTGTGACCCTAAAGGAGAAAAACATGGCTCTGCAGCAACGCACAAGAAGAACGCGCGAAAACACGGCAGTACTCCTGATCGATCACCAGGTCGGCTTGTCTACCGGAGTGCGCGATATGACCGTCAGCGACCTCAAACATAATGTGGTTGGCCTTGCGAAGGCAGCGAAGGTGCTGGGGCTGCCGATCGTTTCCGTTACCACGGCACGAGACAGCATGTGGGGTCCAACCATCCCGGAGCTCAAGGCCGTGGTGGGAAACGATATCCTCGATCGTTCCTCGGTGAATGCATGGGACGATGCCCGTTTCGTCGAGGCGGTGAAAGCGACGAAGCGCAATCACCTGATCATCGCGGGACTGTCCTTCGAGGTGTGCGCAGCCTTTCCCGCGATCTCAGCGAAGGAGGCTGGGTATGAAACCATTGTCGCCCTGGACGCGTGCGGAACATTTTCCCAGGACAAACGTCAGGCTGGAATCGCAAGGTTGGTCACACTCGGCATAGAGGTGTCAGACTACGCTACCTTGATGATTGAGATATTGGGCGACAATGCTGCCCCGAAGGTCAATGACGTATATGCTGCGCTGGATATGCCCTTTGCAGTTCTGATGGGACAAGTCGCCAGCGCCCTTGTCAAATGAGGTCGCAGATGCGTCGTGCATATCGAGTGGGCCGGATCGGTGGATACCGGTCCGGCCCGCTCCCGGCCCCTCGCGCATTTTGTTGGCCCCAGGCCTGTAACGAAGCCCACAGGACGATGGTTGCAGAGCCGGATCCCTCGAATGGTCTTCACAGCCCAATAACCCTGAGTAGCCTGGTTCCCCAGCGAAAACCGTAAGCTCACTCCGATTTGGTGAAGGCGTCGGAGCCCTGGCGTTTTCTCGCTCCGGGCGTCCGTCGAGGTGTGTAAATGCTCTTTTTCAGGAATGGGATAGGAAGTACGCCAGCCGGCATCGCAGGCAGCAGGACCTCGGCGGTACTCTGTTCACGCATAAATCGTCGCGCCTTTCTCGACACCTTTTTGCCGCTTCTTTTCGTCGCATTCACTCTGTCTCATGCTCCGGGCGCTGTTGCTCAAGGGTCGGAGGCGAAACCGCTCCCATCGACCCCGCCCGACGATACAGACTGGACCTACTACTGCGATCCATCTCATAAAGTCGAGCCTACTGATCAATTGAAGTGCATCGGTGGGAGGACCGATAGCAAGCGCCAAGTCTCAATCAGTGGCGAAGTCCGCATGCGGGGCGAATACTTTGATCACGTCAGGCTGGGCGAATCGTCACCATCCAGCGGTTATTTGCTGCAGCGATACACCCTCAATACCGATGCAGTTTTTGGGAATCGAGTAAGGCTTTTTACCAGCCTCGAGAGTGGCTTGGAAGATGGGCGTGTCGGCGGACCAAGGCCCAGTGTTGACGAGGACCGGTTGTTTTTTCACGAAGGTTTTCTTCAGCTCCGCAGCGGGCGCGAAAGCCCGCTGGTTGATCTGAGAATTGGCCGGCATGAACTCAACTTGGGATCGGGTCGACTCATCAGTTCCAGGGACCTGCCGAATGTGCAGCAGAATTTTGATGGTGTCAGACTGCTCGTTTCACCTCTCCCCTGGCAGGTCAATGTCCTTGCACTCAAATACTCCGAAAATAACCAGGGCATTTTCGACAACTATCCCAATCACGCATTCTCCGTGTGGGGAATCTATGCGACACGCCATGACCATCGCAATGACGCTCCAACATTGGATATTTACTATTTGGGGATCGATCATAAGGTGGCGACCTTTCAGGCCGGTTCAGGGCGAGAGCAAAGGGAGAGTGTCGGAGTCCGTCTCGCGGACGTGCGAGGGCACTGGGACTCTGATTCTGAAGCCGTATTTCAATTTGGCACTTTTGCCTACCGGCCGATTAGAGCGTGGACAGCGACGAGCAATTCGGGTTACACGATCAGGTCCCGCAAGGGGCAAGAGATCGACTACCGGCTGGGGCTTGACGCGGGCATAGCAAGCGGTAATCACAACCCGACGACGGGCGCGTTTGGTACCTTCAACGCTCTCTTTCCAAAAGGAGCCTATTTTGGTGAGGCGAATTTTATAGGCCCGTACAACATCCAGGATATTCGTCCAAGTCTTCGTGTCACGATGCCTCAACGGCGGATTGTCATTTGGCCCAATGCTGAAATGCTGTGGAGGCAGAGCAGGCAAGATGGCATCTATTCGATTCCGGCAGCGCTCGTGCAAGCCGGGAACGCTGCCGATGCGTTGTACATCGGCTTCCAGGCTGATCTGAATATCGAGTGGGAGCAAAATCGGCATCTCACATGGATGGTGGACGGCACACATTTTTTCTCGGGTGCTTTCCTTCGTCAAACGACATCGGGAAAGAGCGTCAACTACCTTGCTCCGGGCATCACGTATCGATTCTAGCCGGCAGAGGTTTTCAAGTAGGAAATGCCCAGGCGACAAGCCTGCAAGCTAAAGGAGATCGCACGATGCTTTACCCTAACCGACGCGATGTCTTGATGACATTTGGTGCCCTAGCTGCAGGAGCAGAAATCGGGGCCAAGAAGCGCAGCTATCGTTCGGGCGATATCCGGATTCCTCTTTAGAGTGATGGCCAAACAAGGATGGGTTACTCGAAAGAAGTAAATGGAAACTGCTACATAGAGGGTTGTTGCATGAAGTGGTTGGAATCGAGAATCGAAGTACAGGGAATCCAGGCCAATGCACTAACTAAGGTCCGGACACTGGGAGGTTGAGACTCATGACATCAAAATCGAAGATTCAAGGGACGCTTTGGCGAACATTGCCCGTCATCGCGTTGATGTTTGCGGGTGGGGCCATTGCGCACGCCCAGGCAAAGAACACTGAACCTGTGAAGAACATCGTGCTCGTCCACGGTGGCTTCGTAGACGGATCCGGATGGGAAAGCGTCTACAACATCCTCACGAAGAAGGGCTATCACGTCACGGTTGTCCAGAACCCCACCATCACTCTTGAGGATGACGTTGCAGTAACGAAGAGAGCGATCGACGCGATGAATGGCCCCGTTATTCTCGTTGGTCATTCGTACGGAGGAGCGGTAATTAGTCAGGCGGGATCGGACCCGAATGTTGCCGGGCTGGTTTACATCACCGCGTTTGCCCTGGACAACGGAGAATCTGTCGGCGCCTTGCTCAAGAACTCTCCCCCAGGTGCGCCAGCTCCGCCGATTTTGCCGCCACAAGATGGATTCTTGCTTCTCGACCCGGAAAAGTTTCCAGCATCCTTTGCGGCCGACGTGGAGCCCGAGGTGGCAGAATTCATGGCAATCTCACAGGTCCCGTGGGGGCTGGAAGCCCTGAATGGCGTCGTCACGAATGCCGCTTGGAAAACGAAGCCGAGTTGGTATCTCGTCACCGCGGAAGATCGGATGATCCCACCTGACGCCCAGCGTGCCATGGCCAAGCGCGCCGGTTCAACGGTCGTCGAGATTAAGGCCAGCCACTCCGTGTTCCTTTCACACCCGGATGCGGTGGCATCTCTGATCGAACAAGCTGCCGCTGGCGCCACGGCAACAAACGTGGCCACGAAGTAATCGCGTCTCTGCGGACAGAGCAGTCGAGAAGCGCGACTGGTCTGTCCGCACACTTCAGGAACTTTCAATCCGCACCTTGAGAGCGTTCCTAACTTAGGGTCATGCGGCTTGCATGTTGCAAAGCCGGTACTCAAATTCCCCAAATAAAGGAGACACTATGTCTAACCCCACATCGATTCTTCTCGTGCATGGCGGTTTCGTCGACGGCTCCGGATGGGAGGGTGTGTACCACCTTCTCAAAAAGGACGGCTTTGAAGTCATTGCTGTGCAAAATCCCACGATGACTCTGGTGGACAACGTCGCCATAACGAAACGCGCTATCGCAGCGGCCAAAGGAGATGTCATCCTCGTTGGCCACTCCTACGGCGGTGTTGTCGTCTCGGAGGCGGGCAACGATCCGAAGGTCAAGTCACTCGTCTATATCACGGCCTTTGCTCCAGATCAGGGAGAGTCGGTCGCGTCGCTGATTGCCAACCCTCCGCCCGGCGCCCCGGTGCCTCCGATCCTTCCTCCGGTTGACGGCTTTCTGTTCCTTGACCGGGAGAAGTTTACGGCCTCGTTCGCTGCCGACGTTCGTCCGGACCTGGCTGCGTTCATGGGAGACTCTCAGGTTCCGTGGGGTCTGGAGGCCCTGCAGGGTGCTGTCAGCGAGCCGGCGTGGCGCTCGAAGCCAAGCTGGTATCTCGTTGCAAAGGATGACGGGATGATTCCGCCGGCAGCCCAGCGTGCAATGGCAAGTCGTGCAGGCGCCGAAGTGACGGAAGCCCCGGGTAGTCATGCAATTTATGTCTCGCATCCCGAGGTAGTTGCCTCCGTGATCAAGAAGGCAGCCGTTGCCGTCCCCGCTCTCACGCGCTAAGTCAGTCTTCGATCGAGTGCGCCCATTCGTTCCAATGTCTTCAAACGGATGTGGCGCACCCATCGAATCATTGTCCAATACCTGAATCGGAGGTCGTCGGCCAATGTGCGACCGCCTGCCTTCAATACTCAACACAATTCCAGTTTGCTTGCGGTCGAGGTTTTACAAAGTGCACTTGCTGCCGGCTATCGGACGAGATTCACCCTAGTGAAGACCACACTGGAGGGATCGTGTGTCAAACACCCATTTCGGGCAAGATGCGGGAACCCGATGCCTCTGCATGGGCGCGCGGATCAGAACTCGCTGAGCAGATACTCCGATTGCAATGTCTGGTGTCCTATTTACTCGAGAAAAACGAAGAACTCCGTCAGCAGCTCTCGACAAGGCTCAAGGAAGAGAGAGCGTCTTTGGCGAATCCCCGCTGGCTGGTCAGCCATTAAAAACGCCGTTCAACCAGCCTCCTGAACTGCGACTTTTCGAAGGTCAATAGCGCCCGGCCCACCAAAGCCTCCGTTCTACGCTTCCAGTGGCACCTCGCGATGTCACCTGCAAGACTAGAGGTCAGGATGGATTCGCTACTTCCTTTCCTTCAGGGCTCTTGCATCCCCAATGTCATCCCGGCGCCCGGCGGTTTGTCACTCACTCTTCCCTGGCCCTGTCGGGGTCTGCCCGGGGATTAGACTTTTCAAAGGTGAACTCTGCGTGCATGCCGGACACGAGAATAGATAAATAGAACGAAAGAGGAGATCGACGCCATGTCGAATGTCGTGAAGTTCCAGCTCAGGTGCGCGCTGGCTGCAGGTATTCTCGTCGTGGCTTGCTGCGGTACCGGCGGAGGTGCGGCGCAAAGCTCTCAATCGGGTTTATCGGCCACGGCCGCGCCTATCATCGCTACGATCGCAGCACTCAACGGAGCGGTCGTGGTCACCCTGTCCTCGGCAACGTCAGGCGCAACCATTTACTACACAATAGACGGATCGACACCAACCACGTCCTCGCAAAAATACGAGGCGCCGTTTCTCGTCGCATCGAACCTGACCGTCAACGCCATCGCCGCTGCGGGGGGCGACTCGAACAGCACAGTAGCCACGAAGAGTTTTGCCCTAAATATCCCATCCGGAACGCTGGTTTGGAGCGACGAATTCTCAAACTCAACGGGCGCCGACGCGCAGCCCAATCGCGCCGTGTGGACCTACGACAAAGGGGCGAGCGACTGGGGCAATGAGGAGCTGGAAGATTACTGCGCGTGGGGCTCATCGCTTTCTCCCTGTACTACTTCCGCCCCGAATGCCTACGTGGGCACTGACGGTTATCTACATATTGTGGCCGAGCAGCCGTCGGCAGGCGTCTACACTTCGGCTCGCCTCAAGACGCAGGGCCTTTTCAGCTTTCGTTACGGCCGCATCGAATTCAGAGCGCAGGTGCCGGAGGCCCAGGGTTTCTGGCCGGCCGCATGGCTGATGGGCAACAACATCGCCACTGTCGATTGGCCGGCATGTGGCGAGATGGACGTGCTGGAGCGCGTAAATGCGGCTGGCACCCCCGACTGGAACGAGGGCTCGATCCACGGCACCGGCTTTACCGGCGGCAACCTGGGTACTGTCTACAACTTTCCCACTGGCCAGACCGCTGCCGGTTGGCACACCTACGGCATGATCTGGAGCAAGGGCAGCGTGGCGTACTACGTCGACGATCCCGCCCAGCCCTACATCACCTATACGCCATCAAGCCTCAGCGGTCTCGGCGGTTCGGTGTGGCCGTTTGACTCGGGTCAGGCCAGCTTCATCATCCTCAACCTGGCCGTGGGCGGTACGTGGCCCGGATCACCCAACAGCAGCACTCCGTTTCCCGCGGAGATGCTGGTGGATTACGTGCGGATTTATACCAACTGAGTTTTCGCAAACATTGGGCTTCCGCTTTTTGACCATGGGCCCGTCGGTTCCAAAACTGCGGGTTCCGATTGGATGGTCGGCTACTCGTCAGTTACTCATCAGGTAACAGACGCGGCGGTCTGAGTTGGGAATTGGCCGGCTTGGGAAAGTGCCAGTATCCCGATACATAATAAACGGCCAGTTTCTGGTCTGGCATCTAGGATTGGTCCCCATAAACGCCGCAGGATCCTTGGATCCCATTGGCGCATTTCGCAGCGTCAATCCGCTCAAGCGAATAGACGCGATCCCGGACAAGTGACCTCAAACGACCTCAAACCGGTTGCAGCTTGCCAACCCAGGTAGTGAATGATAAAGGACGCTATCGCCGGCATCGCGCGACCGCGTGCTCGCCGCCCCTTAAGTCGCATCCCTTGCCAGCATTGGCTATTAGAAAGAGAAGATCCGCGGTTCCGGCTGCCAGTCCAGGGAACAAATTCCGAACCTTCTTAGGCCGGTTTGATACCGGCGGCCGAGTTTCATCGGAAAATCTTCTTCGCCGTCTTCAAGTGCGGGCATGTTGCAGTGCTGCCGCACGATCGTACGATGATGGCCACGCAATGCCAAATGGCCTGGCAGTTTGGCGTATACGTTTAAGCGCGTTCAAACCTTCTGGAATTTTTTGTACTACTTTGTACTACATTCCGCGAAAATCCAACTGAAAATTTCCCATCGATACTGGATTTTCGAAAAACGACCATTCGGCCGTACGCTCTTGACTGGGCGCACTTTTTCCATTAATGATGAGAAATCCGGGACGGGCGAGAAACGATTCCCGGTAGCGCTACCAGAGATTTGAACCTGGAGCCCGCTGAGTGAGCGGGCTTTTTGATGGGCGGAACGCGCCGGCGCGCATCGATTCTTCCCGCCGCGAAATCTGTGGGATTTTCAGTGGCGCGGGCCAGACTGCGCGAGACGAACAAGACCAAAGGACCAGGAGAATGTATGAAGAAAAGGATGATGTTGCTTGTTCTGTTTCTCGGTGCAGCTGGGCTTGCGATTCCTGCTCCTTCGGCCTGGGGTGAAGCCACGCCGCAGCGAATTGAGATTACGGCGCAGCGTTTCGTTTTCAAGCCGGGCGAGATCACCGTGAAGGTAGGACAGCCCGTTGTGCTGGTACTAAAAAGCCTGGATGTTGGCCATGGGCTTCGCATTCAGGATCTCGGCATCAATATGAAGGTCAAGGCCGGTGAAACCGCGGAAGTGGCATTTACCCCGAGCAAGACCGGCGATTTCGCTGGCCATTGTTCCGTGTACTGCGGTTCTGGCCACGGTTCGATGACCTTCGTGCTGCACGTGGTGGCGTAGAAGAGCCGGATCTCCTCATTGCTGCGGCCGCATTCCTGTATGAGTGGCGTTTGCGGGGCCGACCCTGCGGACAAGCCGGAAACGAACACGGTCGAACTTGCTTCCGACACTTCGTCTTTATCGAAAACCAGAAAATGGAGCATCTGTCGCCCGCCCAGGAACACGGGCGGACGGCCGGAAATGTTTTTTCCTGCGACAATGCGCCGCATGTTCTAGAATGGCCTGAGTCCCCCGGGAGGCCCTTATGAACTACGCGCGGAAGCGCGCGTTGGCGATGCTGCTGAGCCTTCCGGCTCTTACCTTGTTTGCACAGGCTCCTACCGCGCCTTCGACCTTTACGACCGCCGAACTCAACGTGACACCTTCGCCTGCATCGGGTTCAGAGTTGAGCCTGCCCGCGGGGACTTCGGTTGTGGACTTCGACGTGTGGCCGACGGGCGCGGATGCGGTCATCCTGACCCATGACAAAGCCGGCAACCACGTCGTGAGCTGGCATGCGGGCGACACGAACAGCGTCCCGCTGCTCGATTTGCCGGCGACGTTTACTGCCGCTTCCCTCACCGTCCATCCCCTGGGCCAGCGCTTCTTCGTCGAGGGAAAAACCGGTCAGCAGACCCAGATTCTGGCGGTCGACAATGTGAATGGAAACTGGACGCAGCACACGATCTATCAAACTTCTGCCGACGTGCGCCGTCTTCTGGTTGCGCCGCGGCCCTTTGAAATCGGCTACAACAACACAACGAACGAGGCAATCGAGAGCTACCGGATTTTCTTTGCCGAGCGGTTGCCGAGCGGCGCGTACTCCACGCGATCGATTACCGAAGACGGCCAGCGCGAATACCAGGTGATCGGCCCGCAGGCCACCTACGTAAAGATTCCCGACTCAAATGGTGATCCAACGCCCAACTACGTTGCTTCGGCGCTGCCGGAGTCGTTTCACCCCGACGGGCATTTGCTGATCTGGGAAGACGGCAGTGGTTGCTTTGAGCAGCTTGCCTACGCGGGCCAGAACTGGGATAAGCCGTCGAAAATAGTCGGCAATCCATGCGGCGGATCGCTTACGGTGACCCCGAACGGCGCTGCGCTGCTGCACTGGAAAAGCGGCGTGGCGGGCGAGGCCGTGATCGGCGATCATGGCAGCACAACTTCAACGCAGGCTGGAGGCTACCAGTTCATCTCCACGCCTTCGTCTGTGCCTGACGGCAAGGGCGTTATCGGGTTGGTGGAGAAGGCGGGCGCACAGGCGCTGGCCTATGTGCCGATTAATGTCCCACTGGCCGACGTGGTCGATGCGTGGATGTTTACGCAGGACGTTGCCGACCGCAACAGTTACACAAGCGGAGCCGGCCTGCTGCGCACAACCGACGAAGACCAGATGTACGAACTCTACGACACGGAGTCGTATGCATGCGGCCAATACGATAGCGCAACGCCAACCCGGCCTTATCTTGTGACTACGGACATTTTCTGGGAGCTGGTTGCCTCGGCCTACGAAGGTACATTCATCATCGAGGAGCGCCAGCAGGCGATGCCCGCCTTCTGGGCATTTGTCAGTGCAGCGCAACAGTCGCTCAACGCAACGGCACCGAACTCCATGTGGGCAGTGGCGTTCAATGCAGTGGCAGATTCGGAAAGCGGACCGAACACGTTGGACGCCGAGGCTCTGCACATTCAACAAGCGACGGGGACATTTAGTTCGCCCGTATTCGGCAAGGCGTTCGACTTTTCCGAGCTGACGCCGCGCGGCTATTACACCGCGACGCCGGAGATGCAGGAGTACTTCAAAGCTGTTCATTACCTGACTTCGGTGGCCGCAGCCATCGATGCCACGCCGTTGAATGCGCTGCCCGACGATGTCAAGGCGAAAGCAATGCAGTGGATCGGGGCTTACGCGGCGTACATTGCGCCCAGCCGGTCCCCGCTGGTGTGGAACTCCGGAGCATTCGCTCCGCCTGCGTTTGCTCTTCATCCCGGCGCCAGCCCGCAAGTTTTTCCGCTCTCCTGGGGTTTTGACAACGAGGTGCTGCTCTCGACGGTTTACCACTCCGATTGGCCTGCGGCGGAACAGATCACTGGGCCCAAAGGCCCGCGTGGGCTTCCATCGGGTCTCGATCTGGCGGCAGCGCTCGGCAGCGGATACGCCCGCTCGTTGCTGAAGACCGATCTTGCAGCGTATCCCGCACTCGCGCCGGCGCTCGATGCACTTGAAGGGCGCGAGCCAAAAAGCACTGCGCAGACAGATCTATATGATGAGTGGATCAACGCGCTGGCCGTGCAGTGGGCTGACGATGCCAATTTTCCCGGCAACCCGCAAGACACACTTTGGAATACGAAAAGGATCCAAACGGGCCTAGCATCGTGGGCCACGCTGCGCCACGCGACCGTGCTGGTGAACGAGAGAACCACCGCGGAGTGCGGCGAGGGCGGCTTTGAAGCGATTGTGCTGCGTCCGCCGAGAGGCTATGTCGAGCCGGACCCGAAGACTTTCGAAGCGATTGCATCGATGTTCGATCAGATGGAGCAGGTGGTGGCGAAGTCGGCGAACTTTAGCGGGAGTCTGCCGCAGGACCCTTCGAGCGACAAGACAGCTCAGCCGCTGCAAGCGGGCATTATCCGCCGCCTGCAGTCAACTGCGAGCAAGGCGCGGCTCTTCGAGGCCATGGCACAGAAGGAACTGCAGAATCAACCGCTCGCCGATAGCGATTACGACGCGATTCTGCATGTAGGCGCGGTGGCAGAGCATGACTTTCTGGTTTACAACAGTCTGGCCAGCGCGGACCTCGCGCTCTCTACGCCCAACCCGATGATGAAGGTTGCCGATGTGGCCGGTGGAGGGGGAGTGCCGTACCTTGAAGCAGCTGTCGGACGCCCGCTGGAGTGGGACCAGGTGGTTCCATATTTTGGGCGACGCGAAATTGTGAAGGGCAGTGTTTATTCCTATTACGAGTTCCCCTCGACAACGCCGCTAACAGACATCGACTGGGCCGGAAACAGCGCGGATGCCGACGCTTCGAATCCAGCATCGGCGGGCAAGCCGACTCCGGGCAAAATCGATTCTCAAGCGCATCCGGCGTGGGTCAGCTCTTTCATTTCCAGGGAGAGCCTGTCATGTCCGGCAGAAGCGCCTTTCTAGCATTTGTTTTTGCCGCAATTTTCATCGCGCCGGCGGCCACGGCGCAGCAGGCGCCCGGTGATTTTCGCATGCTCTTTACAGGCGACGTGATGATGTCGCGCCTCGTCAGGGTAGAGATGGAGCAGCGAAGGACAAGCCCATGGGCGGACTTTTCCGAGCTTTTCAAAACTGCAAGTTTGGTCGGCGGCAACTTCGAGGGCGCAATCGGCGACCCGGCAAAATGCCCCGCGGAGAGCAAGCTGTGCTTTGCCGTGCCCGACTTAGCAGCCGAGACGATGCGGCAGGCGGGCTTCAACCTGGTAAGCGCGGAGAACAACCACTCCGGCGACCTGGGCCAGGCGGGCCGAAACGAAACCCGCGCGACATTCCGGCAAAGCGGCCTGCTGGCGCTGGACTTCGACAGCTCGCCGCAGTTTTTTCGCTTCGGCGAGCTGACGGTTGGCTTTATCGCTGTGACAACCGTCAGGGCCGCGGATGGCCGCGTGCAGCAGGTTCCTTCAGTCGAGCTGACGCAGAAGCTGCGGCTGGCTCGACAGTTGGCGAACCTGGTCGTGGTATCGATTCATTGGGGCAACGAGCTGCAGGATTGGCCAACGGATGCGCAGCAGCAACAGGCGCGATGGCTGGTCGAGCACGGAGCGGACATGATCGTCGGGCATCATCCTCATGTCGTCCAGGCTCCCGCGTGTGTCGAGGGTAAGCCGGTTTTCTTCTCGCTCGGCAACCATGTTTTCGACCAGAAATACTCCGAGACCAAGGACGGGCTGATCGCGGACTGCACTGTCCGTGCCGGCCACCTGCTGTGCGGCGCGCTCAGTACACACACCGACGAGACCACGGCTTATCCCAGGTTGGTGGGTAGGAACGCAGCAGCCGATCAGACTCTCGCAGGCTGTACTCCGCAGCTCGGTCCGAGTACGGAGATTGATGAAGTCGCAATCCGCCCCGAACCGTGGTCTCCCGATCAGCCGGTGGATGGCGTCATTCTCGATGGTTACCGGGATGGGAAGCTGGCGTGGCAGTCAAGACGGCAGGCGCTGGTTTCGCTGCAACTGGTCACATCCACGGCGGCCGAACCGCTGCTGCTCTCTTTGGAACGCCATACCTCATCCATTGACGATGAGGTGGGTCTGCGGCCGTATGTCTACGCCGTCGGCCCCCATGGCCTGATTGCGCGATGGCGAGGCTCAGCGCTGGCGTGGCCGCTGATCGATGCGGTGGAATCAAAAGACGGCGTGCTATGCGCGCTGCATCGCGGTGATTCCTTCCTGATGCCCGATCCCGCGACGAAGACAACCCGGATCGCAGCATACCGATGGAACGGATTTGGTTTTACCGGCATTGATACACCACCGGAATGCGAAGCGGTCCTTCGCCATGCCGGCGAATGAACTCTGTTCCGCGCCAACACTGCTGCCGGTCCAAGACGCAGTTTCCCGCGCATGCAGATGGAGCAATTGCGTTGCCACCGCAAACCGGCGAGAGCGGCAGTGGGAATGCGACGAATGAAGGCGAGAAATTCCCGGCCGTCCTGGTCGTCGAAAGTTCGCGGGCCAAAGGCTATGCCGCCAGCAGCGACTACAGCGCGGGCTTGCGGTTTATCTACATGCGAGCAATGGCCGACTCACGCGCAGTAGTAAAGAGTGATCTATGTCACGCCAGATTGGCTTATAAGTGAAATAGTTCACGCTTACCTCGGTCAAATCTTGGAAGAATTCACAAATGTTTTGCAATTGTCACACAATATCACTTGTGTCCGACTAAGTCCGGTGCTATAGTCCCTCTAAATTCCCCAGAAATATTCGACGTCGCGCGGAGCGCAGCTCGCTTCCATGCGAAGATTTGCGCGCAATCGACTTCGACGAGTCCTAACGCCACGGCAAAGTACCGTGGCGAGGGATGCTGTAACCTTCCTGTTTTCCCGAGACTGCAACTTACATTTGGGATCAAGAGGGGCGGAGCCTGCCCGCGAGGCAGTCCGCACGGTTTTACATGGTCACAGCAGGATGAAGGGAACCAGCCGCAGCGTTCTCGATCGAATTTACTTATGGCAGTTCTGATGCCTCGCGCACGTTCGATCAGTGTCAGGCTCTCCCGTGAGGAGTTTTCTGCTTTGGAAAAATACTGTGTTGTCAGCGGAGCGCGGAGCATTTCGGATCTGGCGCGCAACGCCATCCGCGGTCTCTTGAATCATGCCAATGAGGAGAATGCGCTGGTGGTGACCGTGCACGAACATTCGGCGCTGGTGAAAAGCCTGCAGGGAAAGATTGAACAGCTGACCTCGGAGATCGGATTACTGAAGGCCAAGAAACGATCAGGTGGGATCGATATAGCCGAAGGCGACCTGGAGATCCCTGACGATATCGAGAGCGAGAAATGACGGCCGGGACTTGCGTGGACTTCACGTTTGAGCGTATTCGCTCGTCGAGCGGGACACCGGGCGCGATGAAGATTGGAAAAGGCGGAATGCAGAGTTACTTGCCAGGGCTTTATAGCCACTTCAAACCGAGCCGTCTGCGGCACATATTGTCTTGCGTGACGCTATGCGCGCTCGCGGGAGGATATGCGATCGCGCAAGACGGTGTGCAGGTTCCATATCAACCGACGCAAACTCCCGATCAGCAGAATGGATCGGCAGGCGCGTCCCAGGCCTGTTATCTTGGCGGGTCGGGGCCGGTCCCTGGCTCAGCGATCCGGCCTGCGGGAATGGCGTTGCCGCAATCGGCTCTTTCGCAGATGCAGGCGTCGGATGGCGAGTCTGCACAGCAAGGGAGTGCGTATTCGACGGATCAACGGGCTGAATACGCGCAGCAATCGAGCGCATACGCTACGGATCAGTCCGCCGCGGGACAAGGACTCAATCCGTTGCAGGCGACGATGTCCGCCGATGAGATCATCTCGATTCTTCAACAGGCCCCAGAGCTTTTGACCGGCGTTAAGAGATCTCTCGCGCAGGGATTTGGGGTCGATCCTTCGATCATCTCCGACAATGGGGTCTACAACTGCATCCGGCGGGACGCGAACTTTCGTAGCGGAGTGACCGCAGAGCTCAGGGACCAGGGTTACGCCACCAATCAACAGGAGACGAATGCCGGGGGTTCGCTTCGCGCGGAGACCCTTTCGATAAAGCCTGAGAGCGATCAATCTCCGGCAGCGGGGATGAATTCAAGAATTCCGGTGCAACCCGAGGAGCAGCCGAGCGAGGTGCTTGAGCGTCAGCCGATCCCGTATCCAAACCTGCCGTCCTTAGTCGAACTCTACTCGCAGGTTGTGCCGGCGAACGGCAAGCCGCGGCGCTTCGGCAGCGGGACCTTCCAGTTCGGTACCGGCAACGTAAACCAGCTTCCAATGGACATGCCCGCGGGGCCGGACTATGTTCTTGGTCCCGGGGACAGTGTTGTGGTGAACATGTGGGGTGTCGAATCCGCCCGGCTGGAGCGGCTGATCGATCGCCAGGGCCAGATCGCACTGCCCGAGGCAGGCACGGTGGCTGTGTCCGGGCTGACGATGAGCCAAGCGCAAAGCGCGATCCAACAAGCTCTGAGGACGCAGTTTCAGAATGAGCATGTGGAATTGTCGCTGGGCCGAGTGCGCACGGTGAGGATCTATGTTGTGGGCGACGTGCAACGACCGGGGGCCTACGACGTGAGCTCGCTGTCGACAGCCTTGAACGCGCTCTACGCCGCAGGTGGCCCTACCAGTCGCGGATCTCTGCGCACATTGAAGCATTACCGCGGGGCACAACTGATTCGCGAAATCGATCTGTACGATCTGCTGCTGCACGGTGTGCGATCTGACCTGGAACGCCTACTGCCGGGCGACACGATTCTGGTCCCTCCGGTGGGGGCGCAGGTTACGGTGGCGGGGATGGTGCGCCGACCGGCAATCTACGAGCTAAAAGGAGAGCAGAATCTCGATGAAGTATTGGCGCTTGCCGGTGGACTTCTGGTATCGGCAAGCCTGGAAGAGGTTCGCGTGGAGCGGGTGGAGGCCCATGACCGCCGCACCACACTGAGCGTGCGCGTTCCCGACGGCGCCCAGGAAAGTGACGCGGCGCTGCGCGCGTTCCACGTGCAGGATGGAGACAACGTAACGGTTGCCCCAATCCTTCCTTATGACAACGAAGTGGTGTACCTCGACGGCCATGTCTTCCGGCCTGGGCCCCACGCATGGCATGAGGGCATGACGGTGAATGACCTGCTTCGCTCTTACAAAGACGTGATGCCCGAGCCTGCGAGCTATGCCGAGGTGATTCGCCTCGATCCGCCGGATCTGCGTCCCGAAACGATCACCTTCGATCTTTCCGAATTGTTGATTGGCAATGATCCCATCGCGCTTCAGCCGTTCGATGTGGTTCGGGTGTTTGGGCGGTACGAGATCGATCCGCCGAAAGTATCGATCCATGGCGAAGTGAATCGGCCGGGAGAATATCCGATGTCGGAAGGGATGACCGTTTCCGGGCTGGTGCGCATGGCCGGCGGCTTCAGGCGCAGCGCCTATCGCAAGGAAGCCGACCTGAGCAGCTACGTGATCGAGAACGATGAAAAGGTGCTGGTGAAGCATAGTGTCGTCGATATTGCCAAGGCGCTGGATGGCGATAAAAGTGCCGATGTCGCGCTGCAGCCCGGCGATGTGGTCGGCATTCGGCAAATGACCGGATGGCAGGATATTGGAGCGTCGGTCACGATCGATGGAGAAGTGAGGTTTCCCGGAACGTACGGGATCGAAGAGGGTGAGCGCCTGAGCTCGGTGCTGGAGCGCGCTGGAGGGCTTCGTGACGATGCGTATCCCGCAGGCGCGGTTCTAGAGCGGGTTGCGGTGCGGCAGATGGAGGAGAACAACCGGCAGGAGATGATTCGGCGCATTGAGAGCACGATGCCGACTGTGTCGGCAGGGCTTTCAACGCCGCAGGATCAGCAAAATCTTCTCCAGACCATGCAGCAACAGCAACAGCAGGTGCTGGCGAGTCTGCGCGGTCACGCATCATCCGGCCGCCTGGTGATCAAGATTTCACCGGAATTGAGCGAATGGGAAAAGACTTCGGCGGACGTGGCGATGCGCGCCGGCGACAGGCTCAGCATTCCCAAGCGTCCCGACTTCGTGCTCGTCAGCGGCCAGGTGTACAACGCGACCGGCATCACCTACCGGCCAGGCAAGGACGCCAGATGGTATTTGCGCCAGGCAGGAGGCGTGACGCGCGACGGCGACAAAAGAAACATCTTTATCGTCCATGCCGATGGTTCTGTTGTGGGAGAGCAGGGAAGCACTCTGTTCGGCAACAGCGTCCTCGATCTCCGGCTGCACCCCGGCGATTCGATTGTAATCCCCGAGAAGGTGATGGGAGGCTCGCAGATTTGGCGCAACCTGATCGGCACCGCGCAGATCATGTCGTCGGTGGCCCTGACCGGGGCCGTGGCAGGGGTATTCTAACCGTCTTCGAGTCTTCGTCGCCCGAGAAGAAAACGAGTCTGAATTGCCATTTCCGGAACAGGCCGAAGCATGAGAGTGACTGAAGGACTCGAAGTTCATGAAAAGGAAGCGAGGCCCGCGCCACTGGGAATTGTGGTGATAAGGCTATTGGCAGGGAATTGGCGCATCTTAGGCTGGTTTTTCGGCGCCGGATTGATTCTGTCGATCGCAATCGCCTTTCTCATTCCCAGCGAATACAAATCAACGGTGCAACTGATGCCGCCGGGCTGGCAAAGCACCACTGCGAATCTGGCCGCACCGTTCTCGGCTATTTCGCTGGCATCGCCCAGCGGCGCTGGTCTGGCATCGGGGATTCTCAACACGCGGTCGCCTTCCGGTCCATTGCTTGGGATCATCGCCAGCCGCACCATGCAGGACGATCTCATCATCCGTTTCAATCTGCAGAAGGTTTATCGCGCTCGATATCTCGCGGATGCACGCAAGGTCTTGAGCCGCCGAACGGATGCGAGCGAGGACAAACCAACCGGGATCGTTTCGATTACAGTAACGGATCGTGACCCGGTTCGCGCTCGTGACCTTGCCGCAGCCTACGTGGATGAACTGGATGCGCTGGTCGTGACCATGGACACCTCCGCCGCGCACAGAGAACGGGAGTTTCTGGAGCAGCGACTGAAGGACATTCAGACCGACTTAGAGTCGTCGGAACAGCAACTCGGACAATTCTCAAGCCGCACTGAAACAGTGGACCAAACGGCGCAGTCAAAAGCGATGCTGGATGCGATCGCAACAGTTCAAGGACAACTTATCGGGGCTCAAAGTGAATTACATGGCCTGCAGGCCGCCTATACAGACGAAAGTGTGGGTGTAAAGCAGGCAAAGGCGAGAGTGGCAGCGCTCAGCGGAGAACTACAGAAACTTGAGGGCGCGGGTGGCGATAACACGCTCGACGCCAGTTTAAGTGATTCCTATCCATCGTTGCGGCAGCTTCCGCTGCGCGGTGCCACATATGCAGACCTTTACCGGCACACCAAGACACTTGAAGTAGCGTACGAGCTATTGAGCAGAGAGCTCGAAGCGGCAAAAATCCAGGAAGCGGAGGAGATCCCAAGCGTCAAAGTGCTCGATCCACCGGTGATCGCGCAAAAGAAGAGCTTTCCGCCTCGAATGCTTTTGATTGCAGTTGGCGCGATCCTCAGCTTCATTCTCGGCGGCGTGTGGATTGTGAGCCGCGAAGTATGGCGCAGGATCGACGAAGCAGATCCTATTAAGGTATTCGCTAAAGAAGCCGCCGCGTCCTTCAAGCGCTCGGAGCGAAGAGCGTGATTGGATCGGCGCCTAATTGGATGGCCGCGCAAGCCAGCGACTGGAAGCACCGTCTGGGGCTGGATGGCGCCGTTGCGTATACCGTAATGGCGCGAGCGAGCAGCATCCTGGGCAGTGTGGGCACGGTCCTGCTCATCGTGCATTTCATGACTCCGGTCGAGCAGGGATATTACTACTCACTGCTCAGCCTCGTAAACCTGCAGATTTTTTTCGAGCTCGGCTTCTCAGTCGTGATTCTGCAGATGGCCGCTCATGAGTGCGTCCATCTGAAACTGCATGGCAATGGCGCGATCGAGGGGAGTCAGATTGCGCATGCGCGACTCGCCTCGGTTTTTCAGAAGACCGTTCGCTGGTACCTCGGCGCGGCTTTGCTCATGTTTCTGATATTGCCGGTGATCGGAATGATTTTCTTTTCGCGCCACGTCAGCCATGGAGCGGAGGTTGCGTGGCAGACGCCTTGGGCTCTTACGGTTCTTTTCTGCATCGTGCTTTTCTTCCTGAATCCGTTGAGCTCATTTATTGAGGGATGCGGGGAGATTCGGCAGGTAGCAAGCATGCGTTTTGGACAAGCTGCGGGATCCATTTTGGCTGCATGGGGTGCGCTGATTACGCATCGGGGACTCTATGCGCCCGCGATGGTGATATGCACTTATATCGTTGTGGCTCTGGCGTTCCTCTGGAAGCGGCGGCGTTTACTCAGCGGACTTTTCCAATACCCTGCCGGCGGAGCGGCCGTCTCGTGGCGAGGTGAAGTGTGGACGTTTCAGTGGAAGATCGGCGTCAGTTCGCTCTGTTATTACTTTACTGCCCAGATTTTTACTCCGGCGCTTTTTATCCTCCGCGGGCCGACCGAGGCCGGTCAGATGGGCATGTCAATCAATATTGCCGCATATTTGTGGACGGTTGTCCTGGCCTGGATGTCAACCAAAGCCACACCATTTGGACAGATGATTGCGCGCGGCGATTTCGATCGGTTAGACAGGTCATTCTTTCGCACCCTGTGGCAGGCGGTAGCAGTCCTGGGTGCGCTCGCCCTTTGCTGCATGCTTGGCGTATTGGCGGTTCAACGCTTCATGCCCAAAGTCGCGGTACGCATGGTTTCGCCTCCGCTGTTTGCTCTCTTGCTGCTGACCGCGCTGACCACTCTGGTGATTCAAAGTGAGGCCGTCTATCTTCGAGCGCACAAACGAGAGCCCTTCGTTTTGCAGTCCGTAACTGTTGCTTCGCTCACGCTTTTGGGTATCGTCTTGCTGGTTCCGCGGTGGGGCGTAGTAGGAAGCACAGTGACGTATTTCGTTTGCAGCGGCCTCGTGGGACTGGTGTCGGCTACGGCAGTCTTTCAGAGATGGCGCAAGGTCGCGCACACAAGATGCAACGTTGCTGTGACCGCCCTTGAGGCTTAAAGGAGTAAGAGTGTTTCTGACCAAGCTGCGAAAACCCATCGATACGTATGCGCCCTGGCTGGCGCACTCATATCGAATCGCGCGTGACCTAACAAGTTCACGTCTTTCCCGGAAGACCGAGTATGGGTTTCAACTCGCAGGGGATTCCCGCATGGCGCAATCTGATTTTGAAACGGCAGAGGCGCGGACGTTTGCCCAGCTTTGCGACGTTCACGATGTCGTTCTCGATATCGGAGCTAATGTCGGCTTCTATTCTTGTCTGGCGGCGAGCCGGGGAAATCATGTCCTGGCCTTTGAACCTGCGCCGAGAAACCTAGCATTTCTCTATCAGAACCTCTGGTCAAACGGATTCTCGGCGGTCGAAGTATTCCCTATCGGACTGGGACCACAGCCGGGACTGATGCCGCTGTACGGCTTTGGTGGTATCACCTCCTTTGTCCTCGGATGGGCGCAGGCGTGCGGGAAGGGTTCGCATTTTGCGCCGGTTGCGACACTCGACTTTTTTACCGCGCGGAAGTTTGAGGGCCAAAGGCTTCTCATCAAAATGGATGTCGAGGGATTCGAGCTGGCCGTACTGTCTGGCGCCATTGAGACACTGAGCCACAAGCCTCAGCCGACTTGGATGGTCGAGATTCTTCTGAACGATAGTGCCATCCCTGACGGCATCAATGCTAACTTCCGCGAGACATTTGAGGTCTTCTGGTCAAATAACTACCGCTGTAAGGCACTTGAATCAGATCAAACTGAAATTACTCCGGACATAGTTGAAAAATGGACGATAAGTGGCGCAGTCGAACGCGGCACACGCAACTTTCTTTTTACCGGCGAATGACGGCTTATGCAGGAGCCCAGCAAAATCCTCATCACAGGCGGGCACGAAGTGGGCGGAGTAGAAAGCTTCGCCACGGGTTTAGCGGCAGGCTTTGCAGAGCTAGGGTGTCCCGCCGAGGTCATTTCTCCGAAGCGCCTTCTTTTCCGCTGGCGGGAGTTACGAGATGTCCGAATCCTTAAAATACTTGGCACAACTGCTCTGTTTGCAGCTCCTCTGGCCCGTCGGGCAATTTGTGTCGCACACGGTGTTCCGCGCGCTGACGCGATGGGGTGGTCAAGAGTCATCGGGATCAACGCTGGCTACAAGCTCGCCAATCTGATACCTGGCACACAATTGGTTGCAGTTTCCGATTACACTGCGGCTCAACTTCGTACCAACTTCAACCTCAGAGTCGACGGGGCGATTCGCAACCCTGTTTTGCCCATATTTCAGGATCGATTTGACTGCGCCGCGCAAGAAAGGCACCTGATCACTTATGTCGGGCGCCTCATTCCATCGAAAGGGATCGAGCGCCTGTTGCCGGCAATTTGCAATCTCCTTGACGAGCAGCCCGACCTCGGGGCTTGCTTCATTGGCGAAGGGGAGCTGCGCCCCATGCTGGAAGAGGCAGCGCGTGCAAACCCGCGCATCACCGTCACTGGTGCGCTTAAAAGCAGAAGCGTACGAGACTGGCTCCGCCGTACGCGGGTATTCGTATCGGGCAATCCAGTAGAGCCCTTTGGGATTACCTATGTGGAAGCCCTGACTCAGGGCTGCGTCGTAGCGATGCCGGCTGGCGGAGGTGGGCTTGAGATTGCGATCGAGCAAATCGGCAAACAGGTGCAACTTCTGCCGATTTCTTTACAACCAGAAGAAACCATCGCGGTGCTCCGGCACGCACTCACGTTCACAGGCGCGCCCTTGGCGATGAATGCATACAGTGCGCGAGCTGTGGCACGCGCTTATCTCGACATCGACCTGCAGCGAGTCGTTCCAAGCCGCTAGACCCGCGAGCCCTTCCAACCGGATATTTGAGAAACACTTTGCTTCCTTGCGACAACAGTGCGAAAGCGTTCAAGGCCACATCATGGGTATTCCTTGGCACGTATGCATTCGCGTGCTGTTGGTTTTGGTGGCTCCCGAATATTCTGTACGCCACTCTGGGGTACGATACCGGAATCAGCAATTGGACAATCTGTGTCAGCGTGATGGCGCTGATTCTGTTCATCGTCGGCTTCTGGCTGCCGGCGCCTTCAGTACGCCGACCGGCTTGCTCGACCCGCACTCTCGAGCTCTGTCGAGATTTTGCCTACAAAGCGACTCTTATATGGTCATTGCCCGCGTTTGCGTTTGCCTGGCATTTTGGGTTGAGCCGCTGGAACGTGGTATACGGCAGTGGCGATCGCATTCCTCTTCTCTATCAGGCGGTACTCTACGTCCACTTGTTTCTAGGCACTTTGTTCATAGGCGCGGCGGTCATCAGCCGCCAACGAAAGCAAATCATCGTTGCCGCAGCGGTCACGATTCTTCCGCGCTTATTCATTTCTCTACATTGGGGGCGATTCTTTCTGGCGCAAGGTGCGCTTCCTATCCTTTTGATTGCCCTCTCACGGGGTTGGATCAAAATCAATAGAAGACGCGTACTGGAGTTATCTGTTGTTGCGTTGTTTATACTTTTTGTGCCCGCGCTGACCCGCGGCACCAAGGTGCTCGGCGTAAGTAGCTCCGGTCAATACGATGTTCTCGGCTTCCTGAAGGCAGGCGATACACTTAGCTTCCTGGAAAACAATCGAAACTTACACTGGAACTGTCCGCCACTGCTCGTTTCCCTTACGGCAAAAGTTGTGCCATACCACACTCTTGACGTCTGCACCATCGACATTGGCGACAACTTGAGAGTGCCTGCTGTTCTCGACTCGCTGCTTACCCATGAATATAGCGACGATATCCGGACGGGGACAGGGGGGAACTACCTGCTGGAGTTGTATCTGACTGGTGGGTTGGCTGCAATTATCGTCGGGACGCTGATCTTCGCCTATTCGTGCAGGCGTTTTCTCGATTGGATTGGACGCCCCTCTCTCTATGCTGGCATCTGGGCGGAGTGCCTTTCACGGGCTTTTCTGGCGCCGCGCGGCAATCTTGGTTACGTGTATGAGCGAATTCCGAGCCTGCTCCTGGCGACATTCGCAGTTATCGTTACGTGTTGGGTGCTGGGCAATCTAAGTCGACCGTCGTGCCAATTAGCAGCGGGGCCTGTAGGTTGACCTCGGTTTATGAAACGCATCGTTGAAGTCAAGATAACAGCTACTATGCCAATGTCCTCGTGGACGGAAACGTAGAGGAGGCAATACAGTGCATCCCGACTTCTCAATCACCAGTGTTGAAAGCGCCGCGGTGACTACGAGCCGCATTCTGGAGGCGCTGGAGCGGTGGAGCGCGGCTCTGCCCGAAAACCGTGCTGCGCGCATTCTGCTGAAACCGAATTTCAACAGCAATTTCAATGCGCTTACGGGGAATACTACCGACTTGCGGCTGTTGACGGGTGTCATCGAGTTCCTTCAAGCCAGAGGCTATTCCGACATCACGATCGGCGAGGGAACAAATAGCGGCTTCGCTCGCGAGGGCATCTCGGTGATTCACCGGCTTCGGGCAGACAAGCTGGCGGCAGCATACCGCGTCAAAATCGTGGACCTCAACATCTGGCCGGATACGGTCAAGGTTCCCCTCGAAAACGGCGGTGTTGCGGAGGTCGCCAGCCTCCTAAAGACGAGCGACTTTATCGTCAATATGCCGAAGCTGAAAACGCACTATGAGGTTGGCATGTCGGTGTGCATGAAAAACCTCATAGGGACATGCCGAGGCCGGGAGAACAAAAAGAAAATTCACGGCAATCTGGGATACAACATCGTCCATCTGAATCAAGCCATCAAGCCCAATCTACACATTGTGGACGGGCTCATCGGAATGGAGGGGAACGGTCCCAGCCGTGGTACGCCGGTGAAGTTCGGCAAGATCATTATCGGCACCAGCCCGTACAAGGTTGACTATCTCTGCGCGCGGCTCATCGGTTTTCCACCAAACGAGGTTAAGCCGATCGCGGCCGCGCTCAAGCTGGGGCTGATAAAACCTGAGGAGGCTCGCTCATGGGATGAGATCCCGATTGCCCAGTACCGGCAGGAATTCAAGAGACCGAAATTATCTCCGCTTGTTGCTTTCGTCATCAATCCAAAGTTTCAACGGCATCTTATCAAGATTAGATATGCCCCGGTTATCAGACAGATATGTTCCAGCAACTTCGTCAAGGATATGTTCTATAAGCTCGGGATCAGCCAGGAGCGGATTCAGAACGACGAGGCATCGCTGAGCTTCAAAGCCAAGGAGGTCGATTGCGGAACATGCGCAAAGTGCGAGGAGTACTGTCCGCTGGGCATTGAACGGGTAACCATTTTAAGTGGCGGCGGAGATCGCTGCATTGGCTGCTTGTACTGCTGCTCAGTTTGCCCGAAGGACGCTCTTATTCTTTCCGGTCGTTTGGGTTTCTATTCACAGCAAATCAGGCTTTACGGCGACATCATTCGCCGGATCGTGTAGTGATGAGATCGGGGCCGCGATGAGTTCGAATTATGCTCTGGGACGGGCTGCGGGAAATGATAATCCCACCGCCTGCTCCAAACTGCTTACTGTTCTTTTATATGTTCGGAAGATTGTCATGGTGCTGGCAAAGGGAGTTCCCTGGGTTGTACAAAGCGGGTTCCGCGTCTGCCGATGTTGCCGCCGGCCATCGTTCATCATAAGCTTTGGGCCCGGCGAAGAACGCAAGAAATGTATTCGCTGCGGCGCAAATCTACGATACGAGATGCTCGCAGAGGCTGTTCGCAAGTTGGCATTCGATCCCGACGTAACGGTCCTCGTGGAGTTCGACCCCAACTCAGCCCTGCGGAGAGAATTTGCGCAGTATCGCCATTACACGCGAACTTTCTATTCCTCCAGGCACCGTGCCGGCTACGTAAGGCCGGATGGCGCAATATGCGAGGACATCACCACGCTCACGTTTCCCGACGATAGCGTGGACGTAATGATCACCAGCGAAGTCCTGGAACATGTTCCCGACATTCGCGCTGCATTCAAAGAGACGGCCAGAGTGCTAAAGGAGAATGGCGTACACATCTTTACTGTTCCGACGCGAGATGTGACGAGACAGCGGGCGAGCCTCGAGTCAGACGGCGCCGTGCGTTATCTGGACGAGCCGGAAATGCATTCCGATCCTCTCAATCCACGAGGCATCCTGGTGTTTTGGGATGTTGGACCCGATCTTCCGTCATTCTTGAATATCCCGGAGTTGAAATTCGAAGTACTGATCGGCCGGGAGGGCCGGGATCGGCGTTTCGTGTGGTGTGCCCGCAGATGCCCGCAACAGTAGTTAGGTCGTATCGATTCGCCAGGCTGTGATCGAGTTCGCGACGGCCCTGCTGGAACATTCCCGCATTTCATGATTCGGAATCTGCTTTTCGCGAATGGAAAAGGTCGTCAATGCGCGTACTGTTTTTGAATCCGCCGTTTCATCCTAGGTTTTCAAGAGAGCAACGCAGTCCGGCGGTGACCAAGAGCGGAACGCTCTACTACCCAAAGTGGCTGGCCACAGCGGCCGGCGTGGCCATCAGGAATGGGCACGATGTGGACCTGGTGGATGCGCCGGCGGACGGCTATTCGGTTCAAGCCGTCATCGACCGCATTGCAGCAAAGAATGTCGATGCGGTAGTGTGCGACACGTCCACCCCGAGCATTGTGAACGACGTGAAGGTTGCAGAAGCCCTTTTAGCCGCAACGCCGCGACTACACGTGCTGATGGTAGGCCGACACGTTTCCACATTGCCGAAGGAAACGCTCGCCATGTCGCCGAAGCTTGAAGCCGTGGCGATGCGCGAGTACGAATACACAGTACGCGACTGGCTTGAAGCGAAAGCCTGCGGCGCAGACCTTTCGGGTGTCGACGGTCTGGCCTACCGGAATTCCTCGAGCGGTGAGATTCTGTTGAATCGGGAGCGGGAGCCGATCGGAAATCTCGATGAGCTGCCTTTTGTGACCGAGATCTACAAACGCTTCCTGAATACGCGGAACTATTTCTACGGACACTCGTTGTGGCCCCTCGTCGTTTTCGATACCAGCCGCGGCTGCCCGTATCATTGCGCATTTTGCGTGTACCCGCAGACTTTCAGCGGGCACACGATGCGATACCGATCGATTTCGCATGTAGCCGACGAGTTCGACTTTGTGGCGCGCGAAATGCCAGAGGTCAAGACCGTAATGCTCGAAGATGACACGTTCATTGTCAACAAGGCGCGGACGCTCGAACTGGCTCGTGAGCTGATTTGCCGCGGCAATGGGCTGCCTTTTGACGCCAATTGCCGAGCGGATATTGGCGCGGATGCGGAGTTGTTGTCGACGCTGCATGCCGCCGGGGCGCGGTTGTTTTGCGTGGGTTTCGAAAGCGGAGACGTTGAGGTGATTCACGGCATGCACAAAAATAACGACAACCGTCGAGACGCAAGGTATCATGACGAGGCCTTGCGTTTCGTGCAGCGTTGCCGCGAGTCGGGAATCATGGTGCACGGATGCTTCATGGTCGGCAATCTGAATGAAACGCCGGCGAGCATGGAGAAGACCCTGAGGTTTGCGAAAAGGCTGCGGCCAGACACGGCGCAGTTCTTTCCGATCATGGTGTATCCGGGCACTGCGGCGTATCGCGAGGCTAAGCAGCGCGGTTACATCCAGAGCGAGGATTGGAGCGCATGGCTTACCAAAGAGGGGTTGCATAACAGCGTCGTAACGCTTCCGCACATTACGCATGAGGAGCTTGTGAGCTTCTGTGATCGCGCGCGGCGAAGATTCTACTTAAGCCCCTCGTATCTGACTTACAAGCTCATGCAATCTCTCAAGGATCGGCGGGAGCTGCAACGCAATCTCAAAGGCTTTGTCACGCTGTCGAAATACCTGCTCTTCGGGAGCCGGCACGACAAGGCCGACGCGGCGGCCCGGAGCCATGAGCAGCGGCAAAAGCAAGAACGCATCAGCCTTTATCAAATCGCAAGCACGGGACAAATAGAGACTCTTCATGCGTCTTCGCAAGAATCCGGCGATTTGGTGAACACGCCCAATGGAACCTTCGACTAAGGCCATGTCCGCATCGATTATCATTCCCACGTTCAACGGCGCGAAACGGATTGGGCACTGCCTCGAGTCGCTGTGCGAACAGACGGCCGGCCGCCAGGTCGAGATCCTGGTTGTAAATGACGGATCTAATGACAACATCACCGATGTAGTAGAGCGATTCGCCGGGGTTCGGCTGATTTCTCAGGCGAACGCGGGACCCGCCGCTGCGCGAAATCACGGAGCGCGCGAGGCTGCCGGCGATGTGATTCTGTTTACGGACGATGATTGCGAACCTGCGCGGGGATGGCTCGATGCGATGCTGGAGCCTTTCATGGACCCGGAGGTCGTGGGCGTGAAGGGCGCTTATCGGACTCGGCAGAAACCGCTGATGGCGCGATTCGTTCAGGCCGAGTATGAAGATCGTTACCGTCTGATGGCCCACATTTCGAACATCGACTTCATCGATACGTATTCGGCGGCGTTCAGGCGGGAGCGTTTTGTGGAGATGGGCGGATACGACACGGAGTTTCCGGTGGCATGCGCGGAGGATGTGGAATTGTCGTTTCGGATGTCGGCGAGAGGCTGGCAGATGAGGTTCGCCCCGGGCGCCATCGTCTATCATCAGCATCCCGATTCGCTTGTTGGTTACCTGAGGAAGAAATTCAAATTTGCGTTCTGGCGCGTCCTGGCAGTGCGAAAAAACCCGAGTAAGGCCGTCAAGGATAGCCACACGCCGCAACTGATGAAACTCCAGTTGCTTTTCGGCCCGGCGGCCGTGGCCGGCCTCGGGTTCGATCTGTATCTTCGGCCCGTAATACCCATTACGGCCGTCGCTGTCGGCTTATTTTTAATCTCGACAATTCCATTTGCGCTGCGCAGCGCAGCGCGTGATCCAGCGGTCGGAGCTATTTCACCGATGGTCCTGGCGGCCCGCTCGTGCTCGCAACTGTTCGGCATTCTTGCCGGAATTCTCAAAACCAAAAAGAGTCACGTTTGAGAAGAGACTGCTATGCGGTTAATTCCGGGGCAGCGGTCGCTGGCCTGAGGCGATTTTCTCAACATACTGCAAAGTCAAACTGAAGTAACACTGCAAGACTGCTAACCCAAGGTCGAGTGTTTCCTGGAAATGAGCCTGCTGCGTAGCACGTAGCAGGCGCCGTTTCGAATCTGCGAAATTCCTTCGCCAATTGGGGGCAAATCATGATTGCAGAGCTGCGGCGATACGGACTTGTGCTACGTGCGGCAATTTTTATACTTCCTTTTGTCTCATTTGTGTTGGCGGGCTTTATCAGTGTTCATTGGATGGGAGTCAAGCCGGAGTTCACGTCGGCAGAGTATCTGTACCTGGCATTGTTTACCACCATGGTCTGGTCGATCGTGGCGGAGCGCCAGGAAGTCAGCAGCATTACGAAGGTCAGCGCGGAAAACACGGGAATTCGCGCATCGTTTGCCGCCTGCGGGATTACGTATGTCGCGGATCTTATAGCGCTCTTTTTTGTCCATCAACTCTTCTATTCACGAGCATTCATTATTCTCAGCGCAGTATTCCTGCTGCTTTTGACCGTTTCAGTGCGGACGCTGGTGCGGATTCTGCTGCGGACAGTTGGCGGGCACCGACCCGCGGTCAGGGTGCTCATCGTGGGTGTCGGGCGGTTCGCGGCGCAGGCGGCCATGCGGATTCAGCGCAATGAGTTCGTCCGTTCCGTGGTTGTGGGGCATATCCAGTTGCCTGGAGAAGAGATTCGCATCACCAACGCGTCCATCTTTCAAATGGATCAACTGGACGCGATTGAAAAGTTGAACGCCGACAACATTCTGATTGCGATACCGACAGACGAGTTCAGCGGCCTTCGCCGATGCATTTCAAAACTGAACGGTCTTGGCAAGCCGATTCGCATCATTGTGAACGCAGGCAACTCGATGAAGGTGCGGGATCGGGTGATCGAGTTCGGCCGCCTTCAGATGCTGGATCTCGATCCCAGCCCCATGCCTTCCATCGGCTATTTTCTTTTCAAGCGCATTTTCGACATGGTTTTTTCGAGCGCGGTACTGCTAGTTTTGGCCGTCCCGATGCTCATCATTGCGCTGGCAATCAAGGTGACCTCTCGCGGTCCGATCCTCTTCAGGCAGCAGCGAGTGGGCAGAAACGGCAAGGTCTTCACCATGTATAAATTCCGGACTATGCAGGTGACTTCTACTCAGGAAGGAGACACTGGCTGGACCGGAGAGGACGACCCGCGGCGCACAGCAATAGGAGCTTTTTTGCGGAAGGCAAGCCTAGACGAGCTTCCGCAATTCTTCAATGTTCTAATGGGCGAGATGAGCGTGGTGGGGCCAAGACCGGAGCGTCCCCATTTTGTGGGGAAATTCCGCAAGAACATTACCCTCTACCAAACCCGGCATCATATCGATGTCGGAATCACGGGGTGGGCGCAGGTCAATGGTCTGCGAGGGGATACGTCGATCCCGAAGCGAATTCGATATGACCTTTACTATCTGCACCACTGGAGCCTTTTATTCGACATGCGCATCATACTGATGACCATATGGGGCGGATTCATGGGCAAGAATGCGTATTAGGGCCAGTGACATGCTCGCGTCCGCGCGCCGGAGATGCAATCCGGATCCTCCATTTTCGTGTCAACGGACAAGGCACTTTGATCATAGGATTCGAGTACGCATAGGAGATTCAGTCTAAGCAGCGAATAGATAAAAGAGCCAGAAGAAACGGCGGCCACACACTGCAAAAGCGGCGGTGTGTGGCCTTTTTTTGTCGTGATCGCCAGGGCCCAACATCAAGCGATTTCGTAGGGATGCCGCTGATGCCGGGACAGCAGACTGGCGGCAATATCGTCGCCCTGGATCATCTCGGTCTTCGGATCCCAGTAGATGTGATGCTGCACCTTCATGGCGATCCAATGTAGCAGGCACGTGGAACAGGCGCGATGGCCGATCTCGGCCGGCGCCACGGGCGCTTTTCTCGAATGAATGCAGTCGAGCCAGTTTCCATGCTGATCGTCGGATGTATAGACGTGATATTCCGTCGGACCAATCACTGATTCAAGAATCGCGGGGTCGCTTGCGCGGAGGGGGACTATCGGAACGGGGGGAGAATTCAAGGACGCTGTCGGCGTGGTGCCGGTGTCTCTGCAAACGAAGATCCAGCCTTTGTCGCCAATCCACTTGATGCCGTTTTCAAATTCGCCCGAGATGGTCATCACAACGCCGTTGGCGTAGCGGCCGTAGGTATTGAACGGGCCGTGGACATTCCAGAGACTTTCTGTCGGGAACTCGGCGCGGCCCCAGATTTCGACGGGACCAGTCAGCTCTGTATCCATTCCCCAGTGCGCCGTGTCGACATGATGCGCGCCCCAGCCCGTGATCATGCCCGCGCCGAACTGTTCCATGCGCAGCCATCCGGGGCGGTCGAAGCCCTTTTGAGGCATGACCCGATCGACGGTATAAGGCACTTCAGGCGTTGAGCCGAGCCACGCATCGTAATTAAATCCTTCAGGAACTGGCATGGGCTGCGGATTTCCGCCGGCAGGATCGCCGGGAAGGCCGATCTCGACCCTTTGCACAGTGCCGATGCGGCCATTGCGCACCAGCTCCACGGCGCGCGCAAACTGCTTCCACGAGCGCTGTTGCGATCCCACCTGAAGGATCTGCCTGCTGGCGTTCACGTGATCGACCATGATGCGCCCTTCTCTGATGGTCAGCGACGCCGGCTTCTGGAGATAGACATCCTTGCCGGCGGCAACAGCGGCGACGGCTAGCCTCGCGTGCTGATGGTCGGGGGTTGAGATCAAGACCGCATCGATCTCCTTGTCAGCAAGCAGTTCTCTGTAATCGGAGTAACCCCGTGTGCCGGTGTAGGGCTTGCCGAGCTTCTTGGTATAAGCGTCATTCACAAATTGCTGGCCGAGCTCGACGCGTTCCGCGCTCAGATCGCAAACGGCCACAATGCGGTTGTCGCGGCCAGGAACGTCAGTGAATTGCAGCACTCCGGGCATATCGTGGCCACGCGAGATGCGGCCCGCGCCGATGGCGCCGATATTGATTCGATTGGAGGGCGCAGTGGCGCCGAAAACCGAACTGGGAACGATGGCGGGAAATCCGGCGGCAACCGCTCCGGCGAATGAGCTTTGAATGAATTTTCGTCTCGTGGCAATCATGAATCTCCCTCCTGGAGCCGTGAAGGCGCGGTGGCCCCAATTTACAACAGCCCGGTGAGGGTCGTCGCGCAGAATCAACCTCCCATCTGCGCAACGCCATCGGTGGTAGCATCATAGTTGACCGATGCAAACCAAAAAGCTGCAGATCATTCCCCTGGGCGGGGTGGGCGAGTTCGGCATGAACTGCCTGGCCGTGCGCTGGGAAGACGACATTATTGTGATCGACGCGGGCCTGATGTTTCCCGAGACGGAACTCCTGGGCGTCGATATCGTAGTTCCCGATATCACCTACCTGATTGAGAACAAGAAGCACGTGCGGGCTATCGTGCTGACCCACGGGCACGAGGACCACATCGGCGGGCTGCCCTGGATCCTGAGCGAGCTGAAAGTTCCGGTGTACGCCACCGAGTTTACGCTGGCCTACGTGGAAGACAAGCTGGAAGAGCACGAGCTGCTCGACGAGATTGAGCTGATCGAGATCGAGCCGAAGGTGAAGTTCACGATCGGACCGTTCACCATTGAGCCGATCCGCGTGACGCACTCGCTAGTGGACTGCGTGGCGCTGGCGATCGAGACGCCGGTGGGCATCATCATTCATACGGGCGACTTCAAGATCGATCTGGCGCCGCTCGACGACAAGGCATTCGACCTGCACACCTTTGCCGAGTACGGCAAGCGGGGCGTGCTGGCTCTGCTGCAGGACTCGACCAACGTGGAGCGGCCGGGGTACACGCCGAGCGAGCGCGCGGTGATTCCGCGGCTGGACGAGGTTCTGACGCAGGCGAAAAAGAAGCTGTTCTTCAGTTGCTTCTCATCGTCGATCTATCGCATCCGCATCGCCATGGAGCTGGCGCGCAAGCACGGGCGCAAGGTGGCGGTGGTGGGCCGGTCGATGGTGGAGAGCGCGGAGATCGCACAGGATCTGGGCTATATCGAGATACCGCCGGGGCTGATGATCAACCCTGGGCAGATTCGCGACTTTCCGCCGGAGCAGATGATGATTCTGATCAGCGGGACGCAAGGCGAGCCGCTAAGCGCGCTGAGCCGCGCGGCGGTGGACAACCACAAGCACGCGCACGTGGAGCCGGGCGATACCGTGGTGCTGAGCTCGAGGATCATTCCCGGGAACGAGAAGGGGATCTTCCGTGTGATCGACCACCTGAGCCGGCGCGAAGCGAACGTGATCTATGACGACGGGCAGCACGGATTGATCCACGTGAGCGGACACGGAAGCCAGGAAGAGATGAGGCTGCTCATCAACTTGGTGCGGCCCAAGTTCTTCATTCCAATTCACGGCGACTACCGTTTTCTGCGGCGTCACGCGCAGCTAGCTATGGAGACGGGCGCGGTGGATCATGCCATCGTGATTGAAGACGGCGATGTGCTGGAACTGGACAAGGACGACGCGCGCAAAAAGGATAAGGTGACGGCGGGGCGTATTCTGATCGACTCCGGATCGTCGATCGACGTGGTCGAGGATCTTGTAATCCGCGACCGGCGCATCCTGTCGGAGGATGGCGTCGTGCTGGCCGTGCTGGCGATCAATAAAAAGACCGGTAAGGTGGAGCGCGAGCCGGAGGTGCTGATGCGTGGATTCGGCGGCGCGGATATTACGGACCAGGCGCGCGAAACGGTTCTGAAGACGCTGGACGGATTAAGCGCGGAGCAGAAATCCGACTACGGCATGGTGAACGAGCGCGTACGCGTAGAACTGAAGAGGCTGATCCAGAAAAGTACTGGACGTCGACCGATGATCATGCCGGTGATTCTGGAGATCTGAACGGCGGCGCATTGTTCACCGGGCAACTAATATAAAGCCGCGGTCTGCAGACCGTGGCGGTGCAGGGTGGTTTCGTCATACGCGGCAGTGCGTTGGCAGCGGCCGGTCCGGTCTTCGTCAGCCCGTTCGCGGATGAGGTTAGCGCCTTAAGCGGGTGCAGCCGGAAGGCGTTCTTCCCGACCGGAAGCATGACCAGGGGTGCCGATGTGCGGCACGATCTTCCGTGAAAGATCAGCAATTCCAGCCAGTCGCATAGGCGTGGGTCGCGAATCTCTGGCTTTCCCCGCCAGAATTCAGGCGGCAAGCCGCACTGGATTTGGATATGGCCAAGTTGGAGTTCGACAATTCTCGTGCGCCTAGGGAAGTTTCGCCTTGCGTTGCGCGTGCCGATGTAGATTCCGGTTACGGTTCGCCCATCGGATAGCGTCCGCACCACCATGCCTCACCTCCTTTGCACAGCTTAGCCCGGAAAAACTCGTCCCGGCAGCCCATTCGGCACGGAGCCCGATTGCCGCTGGCAGAAACCCACGCACGGGCTTCCTTTATGCGAGAGGGGACGCCAATTTTCGAGATGGTGAGCCAGCCACTCTGAGTTTGTCAAGGGAGAAGACGCGCAGTCTGCACGATTTACCAGATGTTCAAACGCGGGTACACAAAGAGATCGCGCTTGAACCTCAAGCGGTGAGCACAGCTTGCGCGTGATTCTGAGGAGGCCGCGCAAAGCCACTGCTGACCATGGAACTCGCGGAGGAGCGCAGCGGTGGTTTGCTCGACGCGATGGGTGGACGGCCGGTGGCGCGGCAGGGAAGCGAGCGCATGACGATGAAGAAATCGCCGACCGTCAAGCGGGCATTCCCCTCAAAGTCGAGAAAGCCCATCTTATTCTGCTTGCAGAGCGCCTGCGCCTCAGGTGAAAGATAAGGCGCGATGACGACAGGAATGGTATCGGCTGCAAGAGGCGCAGCACCCCTTTGCAGTTCACTGAATACCGCGCGCAGGTGGGCCGGTTCACCGTTGGAATTGAGTTCGCAGGCCAGTGTATGGCTGTGACCGTAGATGTCAATGCGCGCACGGATGGCGGCGGCGCTCCCGCCAGGCTGCGATTCATGTTCGAGTTCCAGCAGCTTGATGGCAGAGACCCGGCCGAGCAGGGCCCTCAGCGCATCGGCAGCGCGCTTCTTGAATTCAGTCGACATCGTGGCCGTTTTCATCAGCATCTCCCATCTCGTACAGCAAGGAAACCGCGGATTCCTTGTTGGCGGGGCCGAGAACGAATGAATTGTTTCCCGAAGGAGTCATGGCCAGCGGAACTGGCGCGCGTCCATTGCCGCTGCGCTGCTTTGACTCCAGCCAGAGGCACAACCGGGGATCGTGAATCTCCGGTTTGTCCTGCCAAAAGCCCGGAGAAAGTCCGCATTCGATGAGCAGATGGTCGAGCCGGAGTTCAATCTGCGTTACTCGCTTGGAAAAGTAGCGGCGCGCGTTGTTGGCGCCGACATAGAGCCCAGTGACGCGGCGACCATTGCATTGTGAAGTGACAACCATCGAACTCCTCCGCCCGGCTCAATGTCCGTTGAGTTCGCTTTCGAAGGGAAACCCACGCGGCGGGCTCCCGAAAGAAACCGCATGTTGCAGCGTTCACCGGCAAACACCCTGATTACGGGACATTTCAATGAACGATGCAGGATCAGCGGATGCGAAAAGATGCAGTTATACGATCCTGCGATAACGTTCATCGGCGAATAAACCCGAGGAGAACTTGCTACCGAGGCGCAGCGACCAGCGCGATGGTTGACGGCGGGAGAAATCGCCGATTGGGAGGGGCCAGAAGGAAGGCCAGGATGAAATCCGACGTGCGCTGAGCGGCCACCCTGACCGCCTGCGTCTCTTCCCTCACTCTCTGTGGAAATCTTGGACCCATTCTTGATCCATGTCAAGGCGATTCGATGAAGGTTGAGAGAAGATTGTGCGGACCGCTGTGGAAAAGCTCGGTCGCAACTGCAGCGGATTCTCTTTTAGTTTCGACGATTAACGGGCGCGCGCGAAGAGGGTTCGTCGGAGAAGATTTGTCCGTCGCGGATGTGGACGACACGGTGAGCATACTGAGCGATGTCGGCCTCGTGGGTGACGAGGACGATGGTGTTGCCGCGGGCGTGGAGTTGGTCGAAGAGGGACATGATCTCGATGCCGGTTTTGGAATCGAGGTTCCCAGTGGGCTCGTCGGCGAGGATGATCGAGGGGTTGTTGACCAGGGCGCGGGCAATAGCGACGCGCTGGCGCTGGCCGCCGGAGAGCTCATTGGGTTTGTGCATCATGCGCGATTCCAAGCCCACGTCGGCAAGCGTTTGCCGGGCGCGTGCGATGCGCTCAGCGGCAGGAGTGCCGTTGTAGATGAGGGGCAGCTCCACGTTATGCAGTGAAGTGGCGCGTGCGAGGAGATTGAAAGTCTGGAAGACAAATCCGATCTCCTTGTTGCGAATGCGCGCGAGCTGGTCATCGTCGAGATCGCTGACCAGTTGGCCGTTGAGCCAGTACCGCCCCTTGGAAGGCGTATCGAGGCATCCGATCAGGTTCATCAGCGTTGACTTGCCCGAGCCGGAGGGGCCCATGATGGCAACATACTCATTGCGCGGGATGCGCAGTGAGATGCCGCGCAGAGCCTGGACCTGCTGTTCGGAGCCCATGTCATAGGTGCGCCAAAGGTCCTCGACAACAATGATGTCGTTCGCATTCACGACCTTTGTCTCCGGTAGTTCTTCGATGCCGATGCCGTTCAAAGCCATCTGAAACTCATCCTCTTTGGAGATTCAATTGCCGGTTCCACGCACATCAACTTGAACTGTCGCTGGTTATCAACGGTGCGGACTTGTCGCGCTTAAGCAACGCGCCTCCCTTGAGGTCGCGCAGAGTTTTGTAAGGGCCGGTGACGATCTCCTCGCCGTTGTTCAGGCCGGAGAGAACCTCGATGTCGGTGGCCCCGGTGATGCCCGTGGTGACGGGAACAAACCGGGCGCGCAGCCTGCCATGACTGTCTTTTTGAACGACGAAAACTCCCTGCACCGGGTTGGACTTTGGCGGAGTGGATGCCGCCTGAACGGAGCCGGGTTTGGAATTGTCGCTGGCCGGATCGTGCATGGTGAGAGCCTGGATGGGCAAGGCGAGCACATCGGCTTTGTGCGCGGTGGTGATTTTGGCGGTGCAGGAGAGTCCGGGACGAAGCTCATCGGAGGGATGATCGAGCGTGACCACAACCTTGAAATCCTTGGCTTCTTCAGTGCCGGTGGTCGACTGCGAAGTAGCCACGCCCGTGGAACGCAGAAGCGCCTGGTCGCCCACCAGTGTGACGTGCCCTTTGAAGACCCGGTTGGGCAAAGCGTCGACCGTGACTTCAGCGGGCTGGCCGAGCTGAACATTGACGATGTCGGTCTCGTCCACCTTGACCTCGGCGGTCACGACGCTCATGTCGGCAATGGTCATCAAGGTCGAACCCTCGGTGTCCTGGATTCCCTCGACAACCGTTTCGCCCTCGCGGATGGGCTCGTTGGTCACAACCCCGTCAAAAGGCGCGACAGAAATGGTGCGGTTGAGGAGGTCCTGGTTGGCTCGGAGGTTGGCCACCTGGGTCTGCATATGGCCGCGTGCCGAGTCGGTGTTGGCCCGAGCCTGGTTGAGTCCGGCAACGGCCTGGGCCACGTCGGCGACATCAAGGTCGTAGGCGGCCTTTTTGGCGTCGTAGTCCTGCTTCGCCATGATGCCATCTTTGTAGAGGGCCTGGGCACGATCCCAATCGAGCTTCTTCTGTTCCAGGTCGGCTTGCGCGTGCTCAACGTTTGCCTGCGCTGTTTTCTCCGCGGCAATGTCGGAAAGAATGTCGGTCTTCGCGGCAGCGATGGCGGCCTGCTGGCCGTTGACGGATGCTTCCTGCTGCACATTCTCAATCGTGGCGACAACCTCACCCTTGGTGACCTTATCGCCCTCTTTCACGTAGAGGTGTGTGACCCGGCCCATGGCGGTTGCGCCAACATTGACATAGTTCTTTGGCTTGATCTGTCCGGTGCCGCTGACGATTGCGGAAAGATCCTCCCGCGTCAGGTTAGCGGTGTAAACCTTGGTATAGCCCGACTGCTGCTTGTGAACCATGAAAGCGACGAGCCCGGCAGCAACGAGCACAGCAAGAACGATAAGAAGGATTTTCTTCATGAGCGTATGAAATCCCTATTTTTTTCTACATTCAAGTGTACGCGACAGAGCGACAGAAGGTTCCCCAACGCTTGCGGCTCGCAGACTCCGGTGGCCGGCCGCGAACGCCAATGAACCTTGGCGGGTAAAGATCCCCGGGCGCAAGTCAGGCGTTCTGCGCGGCAGAAGCAAGCCTGTTGGTTTGACGGCGCGAGGCTTTTCAAGCGAGCATGGCGGCAGCAGAAAGGCCCAGTTTTTCGCCCGAGTTTGCCGTTAAAGCGTTGACATTGACGCCGCTTATGCGTCCAATCTGCGAAGCACTCCGCACTGAACCTTGCCCGACGGCTAAAGTAGCCGTAAAATGAAGAGATTGCAGGAGTCTTGAAGGCAATGATGTTCCGCAGCCGCCGTCTTCTTATTACAGTTGTTGGTTTGGGCCTCATCTGGATACCCGCGAGCGCGGTCCAGGCGCAACAAAGCAACACGCCACCCGCCGATCCGCAATCGGGAGCGCAGGCAGGTGCTCAAGGCCAGGCAACCGATCCGCTCAATCGCCAACGCTCCGACAAGGAGCGGGCTAAGGCTCAGTATGAACTGCGGCAGGAGTTGAAGGGGCCGTATAAAACCTGGCTGAATGAGGAAGTTCCCTACATCATTAGCGACGATGAGCGCAAGGCGTTTTTGAGCCTGGCGAACGATGAGGAGCGCGAAGCGTTCATTGAGAACTTCTGGCAGCGGCGCAACCCCAATCCCGATTCCCCTGAGAACGAGTTCCGCGAAGAGCACTATCGGCGCATTCAATACGCCAATGACCACTTTGCGGCCGGCAAACCGGGATGGAAGACCGATCGCGGCCGCATTTATATCATGTGGGGTCCAGCGGACTCGATCGACGCCCATCCCTCGGGCGGGCTCTATGAGCGGCCCATCGAAGAAGGCGGGGGAGAGACGTCCACTTTTCCATTCGAGGTGTGGCACTACCGTTACCTCGAGGGCATCGGCGAAAACGTCGACATCGAGTTCGTCGATACCTGCCAGTGCGGCGACTACCACTTCACCATCGACCGCAGCGAGAAGGACGCGCTGAAGTACGTGCCTGGCGCCGGCCTTACCCAGTATGAGGAGATGAGCAAGAAAGGCAAACAGGACCGCTTCGGAGGCAATGGTCTGGAACAGCTCGGCAATGGCCCGATGGGGACAGGCGATCAGGCCAAGGAGTTCGACCGCATTGAACTGGCCTCAAAACTGTTTGCGCCGCCGCCCATCAAGTTCAGCGATCTTGACGCTGCTCTCGATGCCTTCAGCTCATCGCACAAACTCATGAGCGGGCCGCCTTTCCCATTCGATGTGCGCACCGATTTCGTGAAGGTCACCGACAGCATGGATATGGTCCCGATCACCATCCAACTGCGGAATCGGGATATCACGTTCGTGACCAAGGACGGAGTCTCGAAGGGTGTGGTGAACATCCTGGGCAAGGTAACCACGATCATGCATAAGACGGTGCAGACCTTCGAGGACACGGTTGAGGTGGAAGAGCCGTCCGAGCTGCTCGAAAAGAGCCTTGATCGCAAGTCGCTTTATTGGAAGGCATTGCCCTTGCAGCCGGGACTCTACCGCCTGGACATTGCCATCAAGGATGTGAACAATCCAGATCACATTGGGATCTTCGGAAGGGCGCTTGACGTTCCAACCTACGAGGACAACAAACTCGGAGCTTCATCGCTGATCCTGGCAGATGAGATGAACACAGTCTCCTCGCGGCAGATTGGGAGCGGAAACTTCATCATCAGCAATACGTTTATTCGGCCGCGTGTGGCAACGGGCCTGGCCACGCCGGTGAGCTTCAAACGCTCGCAGGAACTCAATTTCTGGATGCAGTTTTATAACCTCGGGATTGACGAGGCTACCAAGAGTAACTCAGCGACGGTTACCTACCAGATTTCGGACGCCACGGGAACGGTAATTCTGCAGAAGCAACTGGATTCAAAGGATTTAGGGGCGCACAGCGACCAGTTGACGGTGGAGAAATCTCTCCCCATCGCCGGCCTGGAACCCGGCAAGTACAACGTGACAGTGAAGATCGAGGATGCAATCTCAAAACAAGAGATTGCGCAATCGGCTCCTTTTATCGTCGAATAGGTATCAACCCGTGCATACGCCAGCTGAGCTTGAGAATTCAGAAGCTTGTGTGGGTTGTTCTTTGAGGAAAACTGCCAGGGACGCGGTGGGATCTCAGATCTGCTGATGAAGCGAAGTGCCCATCTCGCCGGTTTAGCCGTGCTGATCGTCTTTGGCGCCGCGCCAGTTTTTGGAGCGGCGTCGGCGTCAGTGTGTGGGCTGGTGCGCGATTCGGCAGGCGTACCTCAAATCGGCGCCGAAGTCCAGCTTCTTCGCCCCGACTTGAGCGTTGTAACTAGCGTCTACACCGATAGCGCGGGCCGCTTCGTCATCTCGTCCCTTGTGCCCGGAAGTTACGCTCTCAAGGCAATGGGCCCCTATTTCCTGCCGGCCCTTCGGGAAGGTGTGAGGGTCCGGGGCGCGGTCGTCGTCAATCTCACGTTGAATACTCTTTATGAGGTCATCCAATGGCTACCGGCGCAGCCGCGCGCGGGCGAATCGTCAAAGGATGACTGGGCGTGGACATTGCGCTCCGCGGCGAATCGGCCGCTGCTGCGCTGGCTTCAGGATGGACCGCTGGTCGTGGTTTCAGACGGCTCGGGCGCCAGGCCGAAACTGAAGGCACGCCTGATGGCAACCGGCCAGGCCGGAACCTTTGGCGAAAGCGGCGAGCGCTTCTCGACAACCGTTGAAGACACGCCGGCCGACAGCCGTGAGCTGCTGGCGCGCGTTGATTTTGCTCCGGGCACCGATGGCAGCATGGAATCGATGCTGGGCTTCCGGCAGGATCTGGGTATGGCTGGATCGGTGCAATCGGTTGCCGCCGTGGCCGTGTCGCCGGAAATCGAGGGAGCTGGAGATCAAGGTCTGGATGAAGCGGCGGTGCGCAGCTTCGAATCCATGCAATTTGGACCGGCGATTGATGCCGAGGTCGGTTCGACAGCGGTGATGGGGCGGCTTGGAGGTGAAAGTCCAAGCACCGCAACCGCGATGCTTCCGTTTGTGAACGTTGAGTGGCGCCATGGCGCCAACGGGATTCGCTACCGGCTGGCAACCATGACGCAGGATCAGGGTTCCGGCGAGGACGATTCCGAATCCTCGGCGTGGCTGCCGGCCATGTCGATGCGCGGCAGCGCTTTGGCCATTGAGCATGGAATGCATCAGGAGATCGGCTGGGAACGGCAGACCGATTCGTCGGGCTTGGCGGTTCTGGTTTACTCCGATCGCATCGACAATCCCGTACTGCAGGCGCTGGGCCACTTTGCCGAAGATGGTTCCGCTGCGGACGCCGCCGCGCTCTTCGATCCGGCGAGCGATCTGCTTCGTGTGGCCGGGCCGGCCTTTTCCTCCTCGGGAGTGGAAGCCAGTGCGGAGCGCCGAGTGGTCGGCAGCAACCGCATACGCGTGAGCTATGCAAGTGGCGCCGCGCTCGTGATGGCCGCTTTGCCGCAGTCGACTCCGCTGGCTGAGGTGCTCGCCTCTGCTCATCCAAGGCGGGCACAGACGTATACGATCGCGCTCTCAGGCACGCTGGATGGCACCCGTACACGCTGGAGCGCGAGTTATCGTTGGCAGCCGGATGGCGCGGTGACTGAAATTGCGCCCTTCGCCGAGAATGCCTCTGCGCCATTCCTGAACGTCCGGGTGAACCAGCCTATTCACGTCACTCGCGACGGGTCGGGCGGCCTGGAAGCGCTGCTCGAAGTCAGGAACCTGCTCGCTGAAGGCTATCGTCCTTATATTCTGAGCGACGGTTCGCTGCTTCTTTTCGCAGACGATCAGCGCAGCCTCCGCGCCGGTCTCGCGTTCACCTTCTAAGCTTTCCCCCCTGCATCCCTCTCAGTGAATTGGTTCTGAAGAAGACTCCTTTCTCCGTGTGTGTTTGCCGGGAGACTTCGAATCTCCTTTGGTTCGTCGCACGGCGCCGCTCGCCAGCTTGAGACCGTCTGCGACCGTGCCGACTTCTCTTCATCGAGCAACGAATCTACAATGGGTCGTTATGAAAAGCTACCGGTCGATTCTTGCTGTTCTGGTTTGTGCCGCATGCTCAGTGAATTGCTTTGTTCGCGCGCAGGCTCCCGCCGATTCGCAAACGAAGCCAGCTTCGCAAGGGGATCCGCTGCTCGGTGGATTCCTTGACCCGCCCAACGGAGCGCGGCCCCGTGTGTGGTGGCACTGGATGAACGGAAACATCTCCAATCAGGGAATCGAGCTCGATTTGGAGTGGATGCATCGCATTGGCCTTGGCGGTGTGACTATCTTTGAAGGCTCCATCAACACGCCGCAGGTGGTTCCGCACCGACTGATCTATATGACGCCGGAGTGGAAGGGTGCCTTCAAAACTGCGGTGACCACGGCGCGACGCATGGGCATGGAAGTGGCCATCGCCAGCTCGCCGGGTTGGAGCGAAACCGGTGGACCCTGGGTGCACGCGGCGCAAGGGATGAAGAAGATGGTGTGGAGTGCGACCCGCATTGAAGGCGGGCGGCCCTTCATTGGCAAACTGCCCCACCCGCCAGAGGTCGACGGAACCTTCCAAAACTTGGAGGTTTCCGGGCGGCGCGCCGCAGATGGAACAATCGTCACTCCTCCGCGGTTTTACGCCGACTCGTCTGTCATCGCGTACAAGATTCCCGATGGAGATGAGCCGCAGGCGGAACTGAATCCGCAGGTCACTTCGAGCGGCGGAACAGTAAACGTGGCAGCGCTCTCCGACGGCGATGTCAACACGGTGGCACTCAATCTGCCGATGGATACGCCGCCGAGTGCGGCGTGGGTGCAGTTCGATTATGGCCATCCGCAAATGATCCAGGCAGTCACGTTGGCCAGCCTGAACGATGCGATCAGCGTATTTGACCATTCGAGCAACGCAGTTCCGCCGTTCATCGAATCGAGCGACAACGGCGTGAACTTCAAGAAAGTGGCCGACATTCCTTTCAGCAGCCTGGTGCAGCGGACGGTCTCGTTTAACGCGGTGACGGCACGGTATTTCCGGATCGCCTATCTCGCGCAGCCGGACGGCCCGCTCCAGCGCGACCACAAGATCACGGAATTGGTGCTGGCGAGCGGCGCGCGCGTGAACCAATGGGAGGAGCGCGCCGGATATGCCAACGCGCGAGACTTCTTCGCCATACGCGATACGGAAGTCGAGCCGAAGTTTATCGTGCCACAAGAGGCCGTAATCGACTTGACTGGCAAGATGCAGCCCGATGGAACGCTCGACTGGACACCGCCGGCCGGGAACTGGATGGTTCTTCGCATCGGCTACTCGCTCACTGGCCATGAGAATGGCCCGGCTCCGGCGGAGGCTACAGGTCTCGAAGTCGACAAGCTGAACCGCGAGGATGTGAAGAACTATATCGACGGCTATCTCAAGATGTATACGGATACGGTTGGCCCGGAGAACATAGGGAAGGATGGTATCTCGTGGTTACTCACCGACAGCATCGAGGTAGGTCCGCAGAACTGGACGGATAACATCCTCGAAGAATTCCAGAAGCGGCGCGGGTACGATGCACGTCCGTGGTTACCGGCACTTACAGGAGTCGTGATTAAGAGCACCGAAGATACAGACCGCTTCCTCTGGGATTTTCGACGCACGCTCGGCCAGCTCCTCGCGGAGAATCATTACGGCGAGATTGCCGACAACTTACACAGTCATGGGATGAGTTACTACGGAGAAGCTCTGGAATATCATCGTCCCTCGCTGGGCGACAACATGGAGATGCGCAGTAAGACTGATGTTCCCATGGGAGCGATGTGGACCTGGGCGGGCAGCCCGGAACCGGAAGTGGATTACTTCTCGGACCTGCGCGGAGCGGCGTCTGTGGCGCACATTTATGGGCAGAATCTGGTCGGCGCGGAGTCCATGACATCGCGCGGTCCAGCGTGGTCGTTCTCGCCAAACAGTCTGAAGAAAGTTGCGGACCTTGAGTTTGCACTGGGAGTGAACCGCTTCGAGATTCATGAATCGACACATCAACCCGCGCCCGACTTGGCTCCAGGACTGACTCTAGGGCCGTACGGGCTGTGGTTCAATCGCAACGATACCTGGGCCGAGGAGGCCAAGCCGTGGGTCGACTATCTTGCGCGCTGCTCCTACATCCTTCAGCAGGGACATTTTTCAGCGGACGTCGCGTACTTCTATGGCGAGGAGGGTCCGCTTACAGCAGTGTTCGGATGGACGCCGGTGGGGAACGCGCCGGAGGGTTATGGCTTCGACTTTGTGAACAGCGACGTCATTCTGCACGAGCTATCGGTGAAGGATGGGCGATTAATAACTCCCGGCGGAACAAGCTACCGGATTCTTTATCTCGGTAGTGCGCGTGACAGGCGCATGACGCTGCCAGTGTTGCAGAAGATTCACGAATTGGTGAGGCAAGGCGCAGTGCTGGTGGGCGAGCGGCCTGAGGATTCGCCGAGCCTGGCAGATGACGAGAAGGAGTTCCAACGGGTCACGGACGAGATTTGGGGAAGAACTGATCGACCAAGCCAGTCCGTGCGTAAAGTGGGGAAAGGCAAAGTGTATAGGTGGAGGCCTGCCGACGAGGTGCTCACCGCACTTGGCGTGGAGCGGGATTGGGAGTACTCCAAACCGGAAGCCGACACAAATCTGATGTTTGTGCACCGCAAGCTCGACAACGGCGACGTTTATTTCGTCGATAATCGCCAGGACCGCGCCGAAAGTGTTGACGCAACATTCCGTGTGGAAGGGAAAGCGCCGGAGTTATGGGATCCGGCGACGGGCGAAACACAACCGGTCTCGTATCGAATCGCCGACGGCCGCACTACCGTACCGCTCAATCTCGATCCGTACGGGACAACCTTTGTGGTTTTTCGTGCGCCGGCAGCGAAGAACAGTTTGGAACTACCCACGCCGAAGGAGACTGTAATTGACGGCCTGGATTTGGCACTCAACCGCGACTGGAGCGTGGGCTTCCAGCCGGGCAAAGGCATTCCGGAAAGCATAGGCTTCCATCGCCTTTTCTCCTGGAGCGATTCGCCGCTCCCGCTTTCCGACGAAGCTCTCAAGTACTACTCGGGCACAGCCACTTACACGAAGACGATCGAGATTCCGGCGGACAACATAGCGCGCGGCGCGCATCTCTGGTTGGATCTGGGCGATGTGCGTGAGCTCGCCGACGTGAAAGTGAACGATGTGGACCTTGGCATCCTGTGGAAGACGCCATTCAAAGTCGATGTGACGGGCGCGCTGAAGCCAGGTCCCAACCAGCTCGAGGTACGCGTAACGAATCTCTGGGTGAATCGCATGATCGGCGATCAGCAACCCTGGGCGCTGAAAAAGTATGCATTTGCCGATTTCATGCCTTACAAAGCTGATTCGCCGCTGTTGCCGTCGGGTTTGCTTGGGCCAGTGCGCCTAATCTCGACAACCATGCCTTAGTAACACACATGGAAGCGGTAGTTACCCCAATGCCAGTGCAGCGCTTGCCTTGAATGGGAGAGCCTACTCGACAGTAAGGCTGACGGGCGTGGTAACGCTTGTCGATCCCGATGTTCCAGTCACTGTAATGGTGTAAGTGCAGCTTGTGGTTCTCGAGTTACCGCCCCCAACTGTATTGCTGTTGCCTCCGCAGGCCAACAAACCGCCTCCAAGCGCAGCGAATAGGGCGACGATCGTCAGCATGTTGCGCAATCCGCGCCGGCGCGAAGGGATCCAGAACAGCACGACGCAGGCGAGCGCCGCGCCGCCTGGGCCGTACCAGCGTGCCGCAGGATTTGCCGGCCGCTGATTCTCGCCGACGGTCGAGGGCGTGGTGACAATCGTCAGCGTCGCGTTGACGGGGCTCGAGCCGGAGAGTGAGATCTCCGCACCGGAGGGAGTCCAGTTGAAGGTAGGTAAGTCCTGTGCACCAGTCGGGCTGCTTGTTATAGCAACACTCAGCGCGACCGTGCCGGAGAATCCGCCAGTCGGTGTGACGGTGCGCGCTTCGGCCACGATTCCGATGGTCGTTCCGGCTCCGGTGACACCCGCCGGCAGATCGTAGATGGTCGCAAGATCGCCCGGCGCAAGAAAATGGTAGGTGGTGCCGCCACTGGAGATGGTCAGGTTAGGCGCGCATACTTCCTCGGGCGCGGCAAAGTGGAATGGCCGGTCCCCGATCGTGAAGAGCCCACGGACGGACCGTATGGCAGGCGCCAGCGCCACGGGAATCGTGGGATCGGACGACACGGAGACGAGTTCCTTGCCGTTTACCTTGTAGTAGTGAGTTTCGGTCCCGAATGCCCGGTCCACGTTGGCCGCCGTTCCAGTGAACCCGACAAAGATGCGGCTCGGCGACACCCAATTCACCTGCAGCCCATGGGACTGGAGCCAAGCGGTGATGACAGCGATGTCGTTGTCGGAGAGGCCGAAACGCTGGCCAATTTCGTCCGGCGCAAGCCAGCGATGATACTCAGGCGAAGCAGGGTCCTGCTGGTCGCGAAGCAGCTTCTCGAACGCCTGTTCCTGTTGAGAAGAGCGGGCAAGAGACAGCGTGATGTTGTTGATGGGGATCTCGGCGGGAACGGCTCCTGCATCGTTGGCGGCAACTGCCCACTGAGGGTGATGATGGGCCAGGGGCTCGACCCGCGCAGAGTCAATGAAGCTCGGAAGCCGATCGGGCGCCTGAGCGCCTGCCAGGCTCCCGGAGAACACTGAGGATGCAAGTGGAAGCAGGAGTGCGTGTTGCAACCCGTTGCGCGGAGTCATCCTGTTTGACGCCTCCTTCACTGGGAAGCATGAAAAGCGGGCAACTAGAATGCGCGCCAGGAAAGGCACAGCCCTGCGCCGTTTTCGATCGAGGCCGTGACGATTGTCGGCTGGATGCATCGGGCGTTAATTAACAAGTCAGTGTTATATCAAGGCTTAGAGCCCGCTATCGACTTTCGCTCCTCTCTCCGCGAACTCGGCAAATCCAGCGCCCGGCGCCGCGCGCGGGAAGGTCAATAACAGGTTCCAGGCTCAGGAAATCGAATTCGCTTGCACTCCGCAAAGAAAATCGGAAAAATGGCAAAGCGGCGTTCCCCTGAGAGCAGTCTCAGTCCCCGATGCGACGCCGAAAACGAAATTGAAGGGCTACGGCAAGCAGGAGGTCAAGATGAGTGGCGTGAGGGTGCTTGTAGGGACGCGGAAGGGCGCGTTCATACTCAACTCCGACGGCAAGCGGAAAGACTGGACGGTGAGCGGGCCGTTTTTCGCCGGCTGGGAGATTTACCACATGAAGGGGTCCCCGGTGGATCCCGACCGGATTTACGCATCGCAGACGAGCGGGTGGTTCGGACAGCTTATCCAGCGGTCGGACAACGGCGGCAAGACGTGGCACCAGCCGGGGCTGCCCAACGAGGCGATACCCGCCCCCGGTCCGCCGACTGCCTTGCCCAACAGGTTTGTGTACGACGCGTCGCCGGAGACGGGGAAGCCGCTGACCACGCACCAGTGGTACGACGGCACGCAGCATCCGTGGGAGTTCAAGCGCGTGTGGCACATCGAGCCCTCGCTCACCGAGGCGGAAACCGTGTATGCGGGCGTGGAGGATGCGGCGCTGTTTCGCTCGACCGACGGTGGCGAGAACTGGCAGGAACTCTCTGGTTTGCGGGGGCACGGCACCGGTCCCAAATGGCAGCCGGGCGCGGGCGGAATGGGGTTGCACACCATCCTTCTCGATCCCACCGATCCCAAGCGGATCTACATTGCCATTTCGGCCGCAGGAGCGTTCCGTACCAACGATGGCGGCGCGACGTGGAAGCCCATCAACAAGGGGTTGCGCTCGCAGTACATTCCCGATCCCAACGCCGAGATCGGTCACTGCGTGCATCACGTGGCCATGCACCGCTCGCGTCCCGACGTGCTGTTCATGCAGAAGCACTGGGATGTGATGCGCACTGACGACGCCGGCGAGAACTGGCGCGAAGTCAGCGGCAACCTTCCTACGGACTTCGGATTCGCGATCGACGTACATGCGCACGAGCCGGAGACGCTGTACGTCGTGCCGATCAAGAGCGACTCCGAGCATTATCCGCTCGACGGCAAGCTGCGCGTCTATCGCAGCCGCACCGGCGGCAACGAGTGGGAACCTCTGGCCAGGGGCCTGCCGGAGAAGGATTGCTATGTGAACGTGCTGCGCGATGCGATGGCCGTGGACACGCTCGACGATTGTGGCGTGTACTTCGGCACAACGGGTGGCCAGGTGTATGCGTCGGCCGACGCGGGCGATACTTGGGCGCCGATCGTGCGCGATTTGCCGGCCGTGTTGTCGGTGGAAGTGCAGACGCTGAACTAAGCAGGGACCAAGGGAGCAATGGAGCGCGATGATGGCGATGCGGGAGTCTGCGCGTTGAGCGAAGCGGCGAAGACAGGCACGTCGAAAGTGCGAGTTGCGCTGCCGTATCACTTGCGCAACCTGGCGCATGTCGAGGGCGATGTGCTGCTAGAGGTTTCCGCACCCGTTTCGATTCGTGCCGTGCTCGATGCTCTCGAGGCGCGCTATCCCATGCTGCGCGGAACGATTCGCGAATATGAAACCGGCCAGCGACGCGCGTTTCTGCGCTTCTTTGCTTGCGAAGAAGACTGGTCGCTCGAATCGCCTGACAAGCCGTTGCCCGAGGCCGTGGCGTCCGGAAAAGAGCCGCTGCTGATCCTGGGCGCGATTGCGGGCGGGTGAAAGAAACAGGGAACAAGGAGCCGGGGACGCACTTGCGCTCGTCCTTCACGGGCTGCTATGGATGAGTCGCCAGATACTTTTTGAGCGGATCCCAGTAGCGCATGTACCATCCGGGGTCAAGGTGGTCGAATTCACCTTCGGGAAAGCCGGTGTGGTCGAGCACGAGAGTAGTTCCGGAAGTCGACGCCTTCAGCTCAAAATGGACGACTGTGTAAACTCCCGGGGTCCAGTAGGCCGGGCGCCATGCCTGCACGATGCGGCTGCTGGGAATGATTTCGATGTTGCGGCCCTCGATCAATCCGCCGAAAGTAAGGAACGCGCCGCCAGCGCTGGGATCTATCGTTGCGGCCATTCCGGTGAACGCGGCGAATTCTTTGGAGTCGAGCAGCACGTGGAAGATGCGTTCCGGCGGGGCGTTCAGTTCGATCTCCTGATGGAGGGAGGTACGCGCTTGGTTGGGGGACGCCGGGGGCTTTTGGTCCGTAGCGGGCTGCTGCACATGCGTGGTGGGCTGCTGCGCGAGCGCGGGAACGCGCGAAACGGATAACGCGAGACCGGCCGCGGCCCCGGCGATCGCCCTGCGGCGCGTGATTTGGACAGTGCTGCTCATCATGGTGACCTCTGGCTGCAACTGGGGATCATGGGAACACGGCAAGACGTTATGTTCAAGAACATATTTTGGTGGACATCGAAAAGGCGGGGCGGAGATACTCGTGGGACAGGGAACAGGGAACAGGGAACAGGGAACAGGGAATGTCACGTTCGAGAGACAAATCAGGGGGGATTCGATGCCATATCCGGAAGGACACCGCGTTGAAGTGAGGAGCAGGATCGTTGAGAGCGCGCGCAGGCTTTTTAACCGCCATGGCTTTGAACAAGTGTCCCTTGACGAAATCATGTCAGGTGCTGGCCTGACGCATGGGGGATTCTACAACTACTTCAAGAGCAAGAGCGATCTTTATGTGGAGGCGCTGAATTGCTTTTTCACTGACCCGGAATGGAAGAACTGCTGGGAGGGGGTCGAGATCAACCCGAGTTCGACGGACTTCGGGGCGCAAGTGATTCGCGCATATCTCTCGCGCCAGCATTTTGACGATGTGGAGAACTCGTGCCCAATGGTTGCGCTGCCTGCCGACGTGACGCGCGGCGATGTACGGCTGAAGCGCGCGTTTGAAAGCGTCTTCGCGGCGATGGTGAGCATTCTCGAGCGGAGCATGAACAGCCGCGGGCGAGAAGCCCATGTTCGTGCGCAGGCCACGGCCGCGTTGTGCATCGGAGGCATGGTCATCGCACGCGCGATGGAGAATCGCGCAGCGGCCGATGCGCTGCGCGACGCGTGCATGAGAGTCGCGCTGGATCTCGTCGGAAGAGCGCAGAGGCCGGGGAAGCGGCGGGCTCGGGCGCGCGCGAGATTGGTGAGGGGGCAGCGGACGAGGGGCAGTGGCTAGGGACCGGGGACTTGGGACTACAGATCAAAGAAGAGGGATCGGAGACGGCTAGCGCTCTTCTCTGCCGGGGCGGAGCATGAGGGCGCGGATGGCTTCGCGGGGGTCCTTGCCTTCGTTGAGGATAAGCTCCATTTGCTCGGTGATGGGCATTTCGACGCCGTGCTTGCGGGCGAGGCCGAGAGCGGCGTGCGTGGTGTGGACGCCTTCTGCCACTTTGCCACCAAGCGACGCTAGAATTTCAGGCAGCTTGCGGCCCTGGCCGAGCTGCTCCCCGACCGTGCGGTTGCGGCTGAGCGAGCCGGTGCAGGTGAGCACCAGATCGCCGATGCCGGAGAGGCCGGCGAGGGTTTCGCGGCGCGCGCCCGAGGCCACGGAGAGGCGCGTCATTTCCGCAATGCCGCGGGTAATGAGCGCGGCGGTGGAGTTATGGCCGAGTCCCACGCCCACGGCGATGCCGGCGGCGATGGCGATGACATTCTTGAGCGCGCCGCCGAGCTCGACGCCAATGACGTCGGTCGAGGTATAAAGGCGAAGGGTCTCCGAAGAGAATTCCTGCTGAATGAGGGCCGCGACTTCCGGGTCGCTGAAGGCGACGGTGAGGGCGGTGGGTTGGCCGTGAGCCACCTCCAGGGCGAAGCTGGGGCCGGAGAGCGCGCCGATGGAGAGCAGCAGTCCGACCGGCTCGAGAGTTTCGGAGAGGACCGTGGTCATGCGGAAGAGTGTGCGGTCTTCAAGGCCCTTGGTGGCGCTCACGATGAATTGTCCACTGCGCATGTGAGAGCGGATGCGGAGGAGTGTGGGGCGGAGAAACTCCGATGGAATGGCGGAGACGAGAATATCGGCGGCTTTGATGGCGTCGCGGTCGCCGGTGACGGTGACGGCGGGCGGGATGGGAAAGCCGGGAAGGAATTGCGTGTTCTCACCGGCGTCGACGATCTGCCGGGCGAGCTCGGGTGTGTGGGCCCAGAGCGAAAGCTGATGGCCGCCGCGGCGGTGGAGGGAGAGCGCAATAGCGGTTCCCCAGGCGCCGGAACCTAAGATGACGATGCGGCTCATGCTGGCTTATGAGCTCCAATGCGGGATTCAGTGCCTGCGATCAGGCGCCGAATGTTCTGGTGGTGTTTGACGATGACGAGCAAGGAGACGAGAGCGCCGGCAACAAAGAAAAAGGGTGGGCGGGGCCCTGTGACGAGCAACCAGGCAAAGATGGGAAAACTGAGCGCGCCGACGATGGACGAGACAGAAACGTAGCGGCTGAGCGCCAGGACCACGGCGAAGACGCCAATGGAAGCCAAAGCGGCGATCGGCGAGACGACGAGGAAGACTCCGAAACCGGTAGCGACGCCTTTGCCGCCGCGAAACTTGAGCCAGATGGGAAACATGTGGCCGAGCACGGCGCAGAGGGCCGCGAAGGCGTCGGCGGTGCGCAGGGGAACCGAGGGCATCCAGAGCGAGGCGAGGTAGCCACCGAGCCAGACGGCGGCGCAGCCCTTGAGCACGTCGAGAGCAAAAGTGGCAGCGCCGAGGCCCTTGCCGCCGGCACGAAGCACATTGGTGGCGCCGATGTTGCCGCTCCCGACGGAACGGATGTCCTGACGGCGGAAGATGCGATAGAGCAGGTATCCCGTGGGGATGGACCCGAGCAGATAAGCGGCGATAGCGATGCCGGCGAGGGGCACAACGACCGAGTTTAGCAGGTGAGGGCACATCCTTAGGACGCGCGGCCGTGCCGCATGGGTTGCGCGGGAGCCGGGCATTCCCGCGATGTAGGGTGCGACGGCGAGGGCGAACAAGCTGCCAGCTCAGTAGAGCGCCTTGCGGGCGCTACGGACCTCGGCGGCAAGGACTTCGAGCATTTTAAGGGACAAAGCGGGATCGATGTGCATCAAGGCGGTGAGATCGGCGTTGCTCACAAAGGTGACCTTGGCCCCAGCTCTGACAATCGCACTGAGCGTGAAGGGCTGATTGCTGATGGCGGCGGGGAGGCCGAGAATGGAGCCGGGTTTGGCCTGCACGGCGAAGAGGGAGTGGCCATCATGCGACAACATGCTGAGTGTGACCACGCCTTCATGGAGGATAAAGACTCCGACGGAGGGCTCGTCCTGGCGGAAAAGCACGCCGTCCGACACGCAAGAGACGGTTGTAGCGCGCTTGCCGAGAGCGTGAAGCAGATCGGGATCGGCAAGAAACGCGTCGGGATCGAGCTGCACTTGCGAAACTCCCAGGGGAGAAGACTTCTTCATCCTTGTGCACCGAAGGGTGAATCGAATCCATCATTTCATCAACCGGGTCCCAGAAGTTGTGATCGGTATCACGTTCTCTAGGTTAACAAAGCGGGGCACAATGCAGACTCGCCGGCAATGGCGGACCTATGCGGAGGCCGAGCCGGTGGGTGCGGGGATGGACGGCTGGCTTCGCTAGACTGGAGCAGGGAATCGATACGATGGCGGGCATCCTGAGCAAGATCGGTACCACACTGGAGATGATCAAGTGGGAGCACTCGATCTTCGCGCTGCCGTTTGCGGTGACGGCCATGCTGCTGGCTGCGGGCGGCTGGCCCGGTTGGCGGACGCTGGCATGGATCGTGGTGGCCATGGTGGCGGCGCGGTCGGCGGCCATGGCTTTTAACCGGTGGGCCGACGCCGATCTTGATGCCGAGAATCCCCGCACTCAACAACGGGCGATTCCGGCGGGATTGCTTTCAAAGCAGTTTGTGCTGGGATTCACATGCGTGGCGGTTTTGGTGTTTTTTTTGGCCGCGGCGGAGCTGAACCGGCTGGCGCTGGAGCTGGCGCCGGTGGCGCTGTTGGTGCTGCTCGGCTACAGTTACCTGAAACGAGTGACGCGATGGTCGCACCTGGGATTGGGATTGGCGCTAGGGCTGGCGCCGGCCGCGGCGTGGATTGCGGTTCGCGGCAGCCTGGACCCGCGCATCCTGGTGCTGACTGCGGCGGTCACTTTATGGGCGGGAGGATTCGATGTCCTCTACGCCTGCCAAGATTACGAACATGATCGGGCAGCGGGATTGCACAGCCTGCCGCAGGCGAGTGGGTTGGCGACGGCGTTCTGGACGGCGCGAGCGATGCACCTCGCAATGCTGGGGCTGCTATTATGGTTCGGGCGGCTGTTCGGTTTCGGCCTGGCGGGGTGGCTTGGTATCGCCGCCGTGGGGCTGCTGCTGGCATACGAGCATTCCATTGTTTCGCCGCGCGACCTGCGCCGGCTGAATGCCGCGTTCTTCACGATGAACGGCGTGATCGCGATGGTGTTTCTGGGGTTTGTGATGGCGGATTTGTGGATGAGGCGATGAAAAGGCAGGGACTAAGGGATCCTTCGACTTCGCTCAGGACAGGCTTCGGGACTAACGGAACGTAAGACGCAGCGGACGCCGAGATCAGGACCGAGATGGCAGGCGCAAGCGCGAGTTCCATGGAACGAACCACTCGCCCGAACCAAACGGGCTGTGTGCGGCGAAATCCGGGACCGGCGTCAAGACGGTCTCATGAGGTCCGGCTGAAGCTTCCCGAAGCCAATCCGGAGTATATTGGGTGCGCTCCATAAGTCCAGACCAGCGGCATTCAAGGCTCCCGGTTTCGGTTTGCCACGCGGTATTCATCGGGACCCTCCGACTTTTCGCTTCCTCGTGGCCAATTCAGCGACGAGTCAAAGCGGGTATGCCGACCCTTATTGCCACCCATTCTACTCCCATTGAATATTCCTGAGGATACGGCGGCTTGCAATTGCTATCATTGCACGCATGAAAACACCTCATCTTCTCCTCGCGAGTCTTGTTTTCTTGGTGGGGCCGGCAGGGGCTCGAATGGCATTCGCCCAGACGACACTCGCCGCTTCGCAAACTCCATCCACCGGCGTGACGGTCCCGTTCGTTGGCTGCGCATCCGACGGAATGGCCGGACCGCAGCCGGCGCCAAGCGGACAAAGCCTGCCGGTTGCGATTCCGGCAGCGATGGCTCAACGGCTCGCCTACTACAAAGCGGAATACGGTCCTGGGGCACTCGCGCCGCGCGGCTGGAATTGCTTTTCCAGCTACGGCTCCGACGGGAGCAATCTGTTCGTGAGCCCTGACCCGATTAATACGGGCGCCTTGTCTTCGGTGGATTGGAAGGGATTCACGGGACAGGTGATTGAGGTTTCGGAGATGGACGGCGGCACTTCAGGAAGGTTTGAAGTGGCGAAAGTCATTGCGCGCGTTTTTCCGGCGTACAAAACATTTGCGCAAAATGTGATTGCGGAGGGAATCGAGCCGGCAAGCGACTTTCCCTTCGGCCCCTATCCGAGCGACAAGCTCACCTATCGCGGTACGAACATTGTCGAGTTCGAGACTCCGGCCAACGCGCAGGGACTGGGAACGGATTCTCAGCTGCAGATGAACGCAAGCGCGATTGATGGAGTTGCGATCATCGCAGGAGCGGATACCGACCTGGTGCAATTGTCTGCTCGGGTTCGCGCGAGCGATAGCGACCTGATCCCGGCCATGGTTGGGCAGGCAGAGAAGGAAGCCGCGGCCGAAACGTCGCAATAGAGCCTGGCGCGCCGGAGTTGCGGCCAACCGCATATGGTATGGTGCGAGATGGATGCGCGGATGACGCTTCGTTCCTCGCCTCCGCGCGGCCGGGAGCAAAAACGACAGTATGAAGATTGCGATTCAGGGAGAGCCGGGCTCGTTCAGCCACGACGCGGCGTTGAAGCTCGTGCCGGACGCGGAGATTCTCCCCTGCGCGCTCTCGGCGGAGGTGTTTGCTGCGCTCGACTCGGGGTTGGCCGATGCCGCAGTAATTCCCATTGAGAACAGCCTGGCCGGCTCAGTGCTCGAACATTTCGACCTGCTGCTTCATCACGATGTAAAGGTGGTGCGGGAGACACTGATTCGCATCCGGCACAATCTAATCGCCGTCGCCGGCGCGGAGATCGGCGAGATCGAGCGCGTGTATTCGCATGCCGTGGCGCTCGGGCAGTGCCGGCGTTTCCTGGCCGAGCATCCGCGGATGAAAGCCGTTGCCTTCTACGACACAGCGGGAAGCGTAAAGCAATTGGTGAGCACGCGCGACAAGAAGGCCGCGGCCATTGCAAGCGAGCGGGCGGCCGCCTATTATGGCGCGGAGATTCTTGCCCGCGGCATCGAGGACGATGCGGAAAACTACACGCGATTCTTTCTGGTGCGCCGCAGCGGAGAAGCGGAAAGCGATCCCACAGCAAACAAAATGAGCGTGGCCTTTACGCTGGAGCACAAGCCGGGTTCGCTGGTAGCGGCGCTAAGCGCGCTGAGCGCGATGGGTACCAATTTGACGAAAATTGAATCGCGGCCGGTGAAGGGCAAGCCGTGGGAGTACATCTTTTACGTGGATTGCAAGATTGGCTCAAGCGAGGAGGGAACGCGCGCCCTTGAGGCGCTCAGCGCGCACTGCGGCATGGTGAAAGAACTGGGCCGCTACCGCGAGGCGCTCGGCGCGGAAAATGCAGGCGCTGCGTAGATGTTGCGCCGGTGCAAAGAAGAAAGGGGATCAGCCAAGGCCGGTCCCCCTGCTTTTTAAACGGGATGGGTCGCGCCCTCAGAAGTGATAGGCCACGCCAATCAAGGGCTCGGAGATGTTGAACCACTCATTGGTGGTGAAGTTGTAGGTGCTGGTTCCCACGCCGAACGTGGGGACCTTGGTTACCAGCCCACGATACTCCACGCGGACATCGAAGCTGGGGCTGACTTCGTAGGCAAAGCCTGCGCCGTACATGGCGCCGACTTCAGTCTGCTGGTGCGCGTCGAGGGTTTTGGTTCCTGAGTTCAGAATCGGCAAGAAGATGATTCCCGCGGGCCCGGCCTCGACAAAGGGATTGAAGTTCTTGAAGACGAAAGAGCGCACGTACCCAGCCGAGATCTCCTGGGTGCGAGCGAGAATGCCAATGCCGCCCGGAAACTGGGGCCCGAAATAGGTGATCTTGTTTTGATAGGTGAGTCCGTAGTTGGCCTCAAGCGCGCTTGTGGGCGTGAGCATGAAACGGTAGCTGGCCAATCCACCGTAGGCGGTGGTGGAGTGGACTTGAATGTCGGTGGAAGAAGCCTTGTATGGCTCGATCAGCGCCGATCCGCTCAGACTGATGTCTTGGCGGCTTTCCTGGGCGCGGGCTGCGGCCGCACTCACGGCCAGCACGCAGATTAAAAAAGCAATCCTCTTCATTCGATCCTGATCCTCGTGACTCGACAACCGTGCGGGTGGCAAAAATTCGTCGTTTCCCCGCGCACTGGTCCGGCGCACCGGAAATCCCCGTGCCCCGCTCTCAGCATTGTAAATGGCCGGAGCGGGTGGGGCCTTTCATCCGAGCCCAAACGACGAAGGGGTAAGCATCTGGAGCTTAGACGCACGAGGGGGAAAGAAGAAAGTTGGATCAGGAATAGATCTGGCGCACCAGGGGTTCGTGCTACCCCGCCCGCTCGACGTGATAGTAGAACGGCGGTCCCTGGTCTTTGGCCATGGTTCTGAGCGTGTGCAGAAAGGCCTTGGCGGCGTAGGAGAGCGCAGACTGGCGTCGGTGAACGAGGCGCAGCACGCGCCGCACGTCCAGCTCGTCGACCTTTACGCGGACGAGGTCGCCGGTTTCAAGTTCGCGCGCCACGGTGAGATGGGGAACCAGCGCCACGCCGTTGCCCATGGAGACAAAACGCTTGATGGCCTCGATCGTGGGCAGCTCGATGCCCATGTTGAGCGGCGTGCGGTATCGCTGGAAGGCCTCAATGACCTTGCGGCGCAGCGGTGAGGCCACGTTGTGCGCAATGAAGTTTTCATTGCCCAGGTCGCGGATGGAGACGCGGCCGGCGCGAGCCAGCGGATGATGCGGGCTGACGATGAATGCCAGGCTGTCACCATAGACGGCGATGCTGCGTACCTGCGCGGGATCGGGCTTGAAGGAGATGACACCGAGCTCGAAGGTGCGCAGATTGAGCTCCTCGGGAATGCGTGAGGCCAGCATGCGCTGCACGGTCACGCCGATGTGCGGAAACTCGCGGCGGAAGGCGTCGACAGCCGGCAGCAGATACATGCAGGTGTACTCGTTGGCGGCCAGTTGCAGGTGGCCGCGCTCCAGGCTCTTCAACTCGTCGAGAGCGCTGGATGCCTCGCGGCGCAGGGCAAGGAGGCGCAATGCGTAGTCGCGCAGCAGAGCGCCGGCGGCGGTGAGCGAGCCATCGCGCGCGGCGCGGTCGAAGAGCGTCTCGCCGACTGCGCCTTCCAGCTTGCGGATGACCTGGCTGACCGCGGGCTGGGTGCGGTGCAGGCGCTGAGCGGCGCGGGAGAAGCTGCGCTCTTCGGCGACGGCGAGGAAAGTTTCGAGCTGGCTGAGTTCCATGGCATTCCTCCGGAATGCAGCGATTAGCTTTTAGCTCTTAGCTCGATCGCGGCACGTGGACAAATTCGGCGAACGCCACGAACATCGATGGGCCGGGCTCGCCCTGCACCGTTTGCAACGCAACGTTTGAACTAAGAGCGAATGGCTAACAGCTAAGAGCTTCACTCATAAAATATTGTAATGCACTCTAAAACAATTATAACTTTGCCTTATACTTACCCGTAGGCGACAATGGAAGAGCTGGACCGTCTTCCCCGGCAGGCACACAGCAGGCACAACCATGAGCAGCGATCATGTAGTTTTTTTCGACACCACCCTGCGCGACGGCGAGCAGTCACCCGGTTGCAGCATGACCACGCAGGAAAAGCTCACCATGGCCCACGCCCTCGAGGACCTGGGCGTGGACATCATCGAAGCCGGCTTTGCCATGGCTTCGGAGGGCGATTTTGCCGCTATTGCGACCATCACGCAGGCCATACGGAAGCCGCGCATCGCGTCATTGGCCCGGGCAAGGACCGAGGACATCGAGATGGCGGCGCGGGCGCTGCAGTTCGCCGAGCGGGCGCGCATCCATGTGTTTCTGGCCTCGAGCGATCTGCATCTGGAATTCAAGCTCAAGATGAGCCGCGCGGAGGCGTTGGAGAAGTGCGGCGAAAGCGTTCGCCTGGCGCGCTCGCTCGCCGACGATGTCGAGTTTTCACCCGAGGACGCGACCCGTTCGGATCGCGATTTCCTGGTCGAGATGGTGCGCATTGCCGTGGAGGCAGGCGCGACGACCATCAATATGCCCGATACCGTGGGCTACGTGACGCCTGAGGAGTACGGCCAAATGTTTCGCGAGGTGCGCGAGCGCGTTCCCGCGATCGACGAAAAGGGCGTGTTGCTCTCGGCTCATTGCCACGACGATCTGGGCCTGGCGGCTGCCAATTCGCTGGCCGCGATCCAGGCCGGCGCGCGCCAGGTGGAGTGCACCATCAACGGCATCGGCGAGCGGGCCGGCAACGCGGCGCTCGAGGAGATTGCGGCGGCGCTATATGTGCGCGGCGATCGCTTCGGCGTGTCGACTGCGATCAAGCTCGATCAGCTTTATCCCACGAGCGAGGTGCTGGGGCAGCTCATCACGTTCAAGCCTTCCCCGAACAAGGCGGTTGTGGGCGCCAACGCGTTTGCGCACGAATCGGGCATTCACCAGCACGGCATGCTGGCCAATCCGCTGTGCTACGAGATCATGACGCCGCAACTGGTGGGCGTGGCGCGAACGCATCTCGTGCTCGGTAAGCACTCCGGCCGCGCGGCGCTGCGGCATCGTCTGGAGCAACTTGGATTTACCGTGGGCCGCGAGGAGCTGCAGCACATCTACTACCGGTTTGTGGCGTTGGCCGACCGCAAGAAGAACATCTACGATCAGGATTTGATCGGACTACTGCCGGACAACATTCGCGAACGGCGCACGGAGCCGGTAAGCGAGCTGGATTGAAAAAGACAGCAAGTTAGGGGTCAGCGAGTTAGCAAGTCGGCGGGGCCGTGCTGTTTGAATTGCAGCAGTAGAACCTGAGACACCTGAATCAAGTCAGATAAGAAGAGAGAAGAAATGCACCTCAAGATTCTTGTAACGGCCGGTGACGGCATCGGCCCCGAAGTGACCAACGAAGCGGTTGCCGTGTTGGAGGAGACGGCGGCGCTCGGCGGGCACGAATTCACGTTTGCCGAGAAGCGCATCGGCGGCGTGGCCATTGTGCAGGATGGAACGCCGCTTCCCAAAGACACGCTCGACGCGGCGCTCGCGTCGGATGCAGTCTTGCTGGGTGCGGTGGGAGGCAACGAGTTCAACTCGCTTCCGCCGGACAAAAGGCCCGAGGCCGGGTTGCTGCAGATTCGCGCAGCGCTGGGCGGATTTGCTAATTTGCGGCCTGCGTTTGCGTTTAAAGAGCTGGCGGTCAACAGCCCGCTGCGGCCCGAGATCGTCGATGGGGCGGACGTGTTGTTTGTGCGCGAGCTGCTGGGCGGACTTTACTTCGGCCAGCCGCGAGGATGGAACAAGGCGGGTGGCGAGGCGTGGAACACGATGCGTTACACGCGCGACGAAGTGGCACGCGTGGCACGGATCGCGTTTGAACTGGCCGCCAAGCGCCGCAAGAAGTTAACCAGCGTCGATAAGGCCAATGTGCTTGAGGTTTCGCAGCTTTGGCGCGCGACGGTGAACGAGGTTGGCAAGGATTTTCCGGGCGTGACGCTGGAGCACCAATATGTGGACGCGATGGCCATGCACCTGATGAATCGTCCGCGCGACTTCGACGTGGTGCTGACGGAGAATTTGTTTGGCGACATTCTGAGCGACGAGTCGGCGGTGATTACAGGCTCGCTGGGAATGCTGCCCTCGGCAACGATTGGCGGCAAGGTCAATTTATATGAACCAGTCCACGGATCGGCGCCGGATATTACAGGCAAGGGACTGGCGAATCCGCTGGGAGCGATTCTGACCGGAGCGCTGATTCTGCGACACTCAGGAGGCCTCGAGGCCGAAGCGGCGGCAATTGAGTCGGCGGTGCGCAAGGTGCTCGAGCAGGGCTTCCGCACGCCGGACCTGGCGCGGGGCAATACGCAGGGAGTGAAGGTGCTGTCGACGAAAGAGATGGGTGCGAAGGTGAGGGAGACGGTGAAGGTGCAGCTTCTAGCTGCTAGCTTCTAGCCTCTAGCTCATTGAGAGAGAGTAGAGCATCATGGACACTTAAGGACAAAGACTTTCGTCGCGAATCTGGAATGTTCATACAGCAATGGAAAAGCTAGCAGCTAGGAGCAGTTTTTGATGAGTAGCGAAGCGAAGACATTATTCGAAAAGGTTTGGGAGCAGCATGTGGTGGTTGAGCCGAAGGGCGAGCCCACGCTGCTCTACATCGATCTGCATTTGGTGCACGAGGTGACCTCGCCGCAGGCGTTTGAGGGGTTGCGGCTGGCAGGGCGCAAGGTGCGGCGGCCCGACCGGACTATCGCCACGGTCGACCACAACGTGCCCACGACCATCGAGGGGCGGTTGAACATTGTGGACCAGATATCAGCGAAGCAGATCGCCACGCTGCGCAAGAACTGCGCGGATTTCGGCGTCGAGCTCTATGACGTGAACTCGCGCGAGCAGGGAATTGTGCACGTGATCGGTCCTGAGCTTGGGCTGACCAAGCCGGGGATGACGATTGTGTGCGGCGACTCGCACACCTCAACGCACGGCGCGTTCGGCGCGCTGGCGTTTGGCATCGGCACCAGCGAAGTGGAGCACGTGCTGGCCACGCAGACGCTGCCGCAGTCGAAGCCGAAGACTTTCCGCATCGCCGTCGAAGGCAAACTGCCGCTCGGCGTTACTGCCAAGGACGCAATCCTGGCCATCATCGGCAAGATCGGCACCGATGGCGCGACAGGCTGCGTGATTGAATACGCGGGCTCGGCGATTCGGTCGCTCTCGATGGAAGGCCGCATGACCATCTGCAACATGAGCATTGAGGCCGGTGCGCGTGCGGGCATGATCGCGCCGGACGAGACGACGTTTGCGTACTTGGCTGGGCGAAAATTCAGTCCAAAAGGAGAAGCGTGGGAACGCGCGGTGGCCGAGTGGAAGCAGCTGCCTTCGGATCCGGGCGCGAAGTTCGATCGCGAATTGGTGATCGACGCCGCGACGCTGGTTCCGTACGTGAGCTGGGGGACGAGCCCCGGCATGGTGGCTCCGGTGGTGGCAAAGGTGCCCGACCCGGCGAACGCGACAAGCGAGATTGACCGCAAGTCGTTTGAGCGCGCGCTCGAATATATGGATCTGAAGGCGGGCACGCCGTTTGAGGAGATCGCGATCGACCGCGTCTTCATCGGCTCCTGCACCAACGGACGCATCGAGGACCTGCGCGCGGCGGCGAAGATTGTCGCGGGCCACAAGGTATCGACGCACGTGAGCGCGATGGTGGTTCCGGGCTCGCAGCTGGTGAAAGCGCAAGCGGAAAAGGAAGGCCTGGACCGCATCTTCCGCGAGGCGGGATTCGACTGGCGCGAACCGGGCTGTTCCATGTGCCTGGGCATGAATCCCGACATTCTTTCGCCGGGCGAGCGCTGCGCATCGACCAGCAATCGCAACTTCGAGGGACGGCAGGGACGCGGCGGACGGACGCATCTGGTTTCGCCGGAGATGGCCGCGGCGGCAGCAATCGCCGGGCACTTTGTGGACATTCGCACCTGGCCCGTCAACGAGGAGGTAGAGGCTTAATGGAACCGTTTCGTACAATGACTGCGTTGGCCGCGCCGCTTGACCGCACCAACGTCGATACCGACCAGATCATTCCCAAGCAGTTCTTGAAGCGTATCGAGCGCACGGGTTACGGCGATTTTCTGTTCTTCGACTGGCGGCAAACGCCCAGCGGCGAACCGATCGCCGGCTTCGTTCTCAACAACGCGCGCTACAAAGGCGCAAAAATCCTTGTCGCAGGCAAGAACTTCGGCTGCGGATCGAGCCGCGAACACGCCGCGTGGGCGCTGAGCGATTACGGCTTCCGCGTGGTGATTGCACCGACCTTCGCCGACATTTTCTTCTCCAATGCAGGAAAGAACGGGATCGTTCTGGCGCGGCTGAGTGAGGAAGAAGTCGACACGCTGCTCCGCAACGCAAAGGAGATTCCCAATTATCAGCTCACGGTCTCGCTTGAAGCGCAGACGGTGACGGATGGTCGCGGATTCTCGGCGAGGTTCGAGATCGATCCCTTCAGAAAGTTCTGCTTGCTCGAAGGGCTGGACGATATTGGTCTGACGCTGCGGCACGCGGCAGCGCTGGACAGGTTTGAGACGAAGCACGACGAAGCCGGCTGGCTGAAAGCGAAGTGAAGAGAACATGACGATCGAAGGCAAGCGACAAAGCATTCCGTTGACCGAGGGACCGAGCCGCGCGGCGGCACGGTCGTATCTGCGCGGTGCGGGATTCAAGAAAGACGACCTGCACAAGCCGATCATCGGTGTTGCGAATACTTGGACCGAGATCGGCACCTGCAATGTGCACCTGCGCGAGATTGCCGAGGCCCTGAAGGAAGGCATACGAGAGGCGGGCGGCACGCCGATGGAATTCAACACCATCACCATCTCTGACGGCATCACCATGGGCACGCAGGGAATGAAGGCTTCGCTGGTAAGTCGCGAGGTGATCGCCGACTCCATTGAGCTGGCCGCGCGCGGAAATCTTTTCGACGGCCTTGTGGGCATTGGCGGATGCGACAAGAATATGCCGGGCATCATTATGGCGCTTTGCCGGCTCGATATACCCGGCATGATGCTGTACGGCGGCTCCATTGCGCCGGGCAAGCTGAACGGTCCGGATGGTAAGAAAATCGACATCACGATTCAGAACGTGTTTGAAGGCATCGGTTCGCACGCGGCAGGGCGCATTGACAACGCCGGTCTTGAAGCTCTCGAAGCGAATGCCTGTCCCGGAGCGGGCGCATGCGGCGGCCAATTCACGGCCAACACCATGGCCATGAGCGCAGAGATTCTCGGCATCGCGCCGATCGAGCTTTCGGGCGTTCCCGCCACCGCACCCAACAAACTTGAAGCGACACGAGAGGCTGGCCGCATTCTGATGGAGGCCGTACGCGCGAATCGCCGCCCTTCTCAAATCATCACCCGTAAATCCCTTGAAAATACAATCACGAGCGTGGCCGCCAGCGGCGGCTCGACGAATGCGGTGCTGCATTTGCTCGCCATTGCGCGCGAAATGGGAATTCAGTTAAGCATCGACGATTTTGACGCCATCTCAGCGCGCACGCCCTACATCTGCTCTCTCACGCCGGCGGGAAAATATGTGGCCTCGGATTACCAGGCGGCGGGCGGATCGCGGCTGCTGGCGAAGCGCATGATCGATGCGGGCCATGCGGACGGATCGGCGCTGACCGTCAGCGGCAAAACGCTGGCCGAAGAAGCAGCGCTTGCCAAAGAAACTCCTGGGCAGGATGTGATCCACACTTTTGAAAAGCCCATCAAGCCCAATGGCGGCCTTGTGATTCTGAAAGGTAATCTGGCGCCGGAGGGTTGCGTGATGAAGATTGCGGCCGCGGGCAAGTACGAACATCGCGGGCCGGCGCGCGTGTTTGACTGCGAGGAAGACTGTTTCAAAGTTGTCCAGGCGGGCGGCATCAAGCCCGGCGACGTAGTGGTGATTCGCTACGAAGGGCCGAAGGGCGGGCCGGGCATGCGCGAGATGCTGCAGGTGACGGCGGCCATCAGCTCGAACGCGGAGTTGAGCGCGCAGGTGGCATTGCTTACCGATGGGCGATTCAGCGGCGCGACGCGCGGATTCACAGCGGGTCATGTGGCTCCCGAGGCGTTTGTCGGCGGGCCGATTGCGGCTGTGCGCGAAGGCGACATCATTCATTTTGACGTTGCCAAGCGGACGCTCGACGTGGAGGTCAGCAAGGAAGAGATGGCGGCGAGACTGAAAGACTTCAAGCCGCCGGCGTTGCGCTGGCCGAAGGGCGTCTTCCGGAAATACGTGGATCGCGTGAACTCGGCGGCCGACGGGGCTACGACGTAAGTGGTAAGTTCTAGCTACTAGCTTCTAGCTGCCGGCTAAAGGCCGAAACGCACCCGATGTGACGAATTGGTTGTGCGAGGTTTTGGAGGTTCGTGAAACAGCATGGATCGTGGAACGGACAACGTCGGAATTAGCGAAAAGGAGCTAGAAGCTAGGAGCTAAAGGCTAGCAGCTTTCAAGGAGTTGTTATGGGACACAAGGGGACCACGAAGACGAAAGAGAACGCGGCGAACGGTAACGCGGCAGACACCCATGCGCATCTGAACCCACCGGCACGGCTGACAGGCGCAGAGATCATCTGGGCTACACTGGTCGGTGAAGGCGTCGATACCGTCTTCGGTTACCCGGGAGGAACGATTCTTCCGGCCTACGACGCATTGCGGAAGTTTCCCGTGCGGCACGTGCTGGTGCGGCACGAGCAGGGCGCTGCGCACATGGCCGATGGCTATGCGCGCGCCACGGGCAAGGTGGGCGTGGCCATCGCCACCAGCGGGCCAGGCTCAACGAATCTGGTTACCGGAATTGCCACCGCGATGCTCGATTCGATCCCGATCGTCTGCATTACCGCCAACGTTTCCTCAAAGCTGCTGGGCACCGACGCGTTTCAGGAAGTGGACATTACCGGCATCACGCTGCCGGTGACCAAGCACAATTTTCTGGTGAACAAGGCCGAAGACATCGCGCCGACGCTGCGCCATGCTTTTCAAATTGCGCGCTCGGGGCGTCCCGGTCCGGTGTTGGTGGATATCACCAAGGACGCGGAGCAGGTTTCTGCGGAATTCGACTTCGAAGCGGCCAAGCCGAAGCCGTATCGGCCGCATCCCATGCTGCATGTGGACGAGGCGGGCCTGGCCGAAGCGGCTGAGCTGATTCGCAACTCGAAGCGGCCGGTGATTCTGGCCGGGCACGGCGTCATGGAGTCGGGCGCAATGGAGCAAGTGCGCACGCTGGCTGAGCGCGCGCAGGTTCCTGTGGCGCTCACGTTGTTGGGCCTTGGCGGGTTCCCCGCATCGCATCCGCTTTGCCTGGGCATGATGGGCATGCACGGCGAGTCGTGGGTGAATCACGCCATCCAGGAGTCCGATCTGCTGATCGCGTGCGGCATGCGCTTTGACGATCGCGTGACGGGCAAGCTGACGGAGTATGCGCTCAAGGCCAAAAAGATTCACATCGAAGTGGATCCCGCGGAGATCAACAAGAACGTGAAGGCGGATGTGGCGCTGGTGGGCGATCTGCGCGAAGTGCTGGAGCAGTTGCTGCCACGCATTGCACGGCGCGATGGCGCCGCGTGGCTCAAAAACATCGAAGCCAGCAAGGGCGCCGTGTCCGTGCACGATATCAAGAACCTGCCCGACTCCGGCCACCTGTACGCGGCGCACGTGATCCACGACCTGTGGCGCATGACCGGCGGTGGCGCCATCATCGTGACCGATGTGGGCCAGCACCAGATGTGGGAAGCGCAATACTACCGGCACGAGCAGCCGCGCACGCTCATCACCAGCGGCGGCCTAGGCACGATGGGATTTGCGCTGCCCGCGGCGATTGGCGCCAAGATGGCGTGCCCGGAAAAAGAAGTGTGGGTGGTAGCCGGCGACGGCGGCTTCCAGATGACGGCTGCGGAGCTCGCCACCATCGTTCAGGAAAAAATCAAGATCAACATCGCCGTCATCAACAACGGCTACCTGGGCATGGTTCGGCAGTGGCAGGAGTTTTTCTACGAGCGCAACTACGAAGCCACACCATTGGTGAGCCCCGACTTTGTGAAGCTGGCCGATGCGCACGGCATCCCAGGACGCGCTGTGCGCAAGCGCGGCGAGGTCGAGGCTGCCGTGGAAGCGGCTCGTTCGGCAGAGGGCGCTTATCTGCTCAACTTCCTGGTGGAGAAGGAAGATTCGGTGTACCCGATGATTCCCGCGGGCAGCGCGCTGCACGAGATGATTCGCCGGCCCGATCACGATCCGCTGGAAGAGTCGGCTGAAGACAAGTGAAAGACAGCTTCTAGCTTCTAGCTCCTAGCTGCATTCGAGCAGCATGAGCCTGATCAGGATGGACCGGAAGAGCTAGAGGCTGGGAGCTAAAGGCTAGGAGCTGCATTTATGCTGCATACTTTCGTCGCATACGTTGAAGACCGTCCGGGCGTGCTGACGCGCGTGGCGTCGCTGTTTCGGCGCCTGAACATCAACATCAATTCGCTTACTGTGGGGCGCAGCGAGCGGCCGGGCCTGTCACGGCTCACGCTGGTGTGCGAAGCGTCATCGGAGGCTGGAGACCGCATCCGCGCCAGCCTGTTTAAACTTGAAAACGTCGTCGATGTGGACGACATTGCGCAGGCGCCGTCGGTGACGCGCGAACTGGCGTTGATCAAGGTGGCGGCAACGCCGCGCAACCGCGCGCAGATTTTCGACCTGGCCGAAGTCTTTCGCGCGCGCATCGTCGATCTTACGTCGGAGTCGCTGATGATCGAGATGACGGGCGTGGAGAGCAAGATTGAAGGGCTCATCGAAGTGCTGCGCGAAGACGAGGGGCGGATTCTGGAGATTTGCCGCAGCGGAAAGATGACCATGCGGCGCGGACATCACGTGAGCAGCGTGGTCAGGGCGATGGGCGTCGTCGAGGGCGACGCTGCGGAGACGGAAGAGCAGCCGGAAGAAACTCCGACGGACGAAGCGGTGTAAGAGCTGCGTTGGTCCAGGCCAGAGCCGGCCAATCTGCGCATTGAATTCTAAACAGACATTGAATCCCAAACCAGCAAAGGAAGAATCGGAAAAATCATGGCGAAGACTTATTACGATCAGGATGCCGACCTCTCATTGATCCAGGCCAAGAAAGTGGCCATCATCGGCTACGGCTCGCAGGGGCATGCGCATGCCCTCAACCTGAAAGACTCGGGCGTGCAGGTGAAGGTGGGCCTGGCGGCCAATTCAAAATCGATTGCCAAGGCGCAGAAGGCGGGACTCGAAGTGACCACCGTCGCCGCGGCCACAAAGTGGGCCGACGTGGTGATGGTGCTGGTTCCCGATCAGACCGCGGCCAAATTGTATGCCGAGGAGATCGGGCCGAACTTGAGCGCGGGCAAGCTGCTCATGTTCGCTCACGGCTTCAACATTCACTTCAAAACCATCGTGCCCGCCGCGGGCATCGACGTGGGCATGGCCGCGCCCAAGGCGCCCGGCCACCGCGTGCGCGAGGTCTTCACGGAAGGCGGCGGCGTCCCCGGCCTCATCGCCGTCCACCAGGACGCAACAGGCAATGCGCACGCTCTGAGCCTGAGCTACCTTAAGGGCATTGGCTGCACGCGCGCCGGAGCTTTGGAGACGACTTTCAAGGAAGAGACCGAGACCGATCTCTTCGGCGAGCAGGCGGTGCTGTGCGGTGGCGTGAGCGCGCTGATTAAAGCGGGCTATGAAACGCTCGTCGAGGCCGGCTACCAGCCCGAGAGCGCCTACTTCGAGTGCCTGCACGAGCTCAAGCTGATCGTCGACCTCATTTATCGCGGCGGCCTCGCCTACATGCGCTACTCGATTTCGGACACTGCTGAGTATGGCGACTATGTTTCGGGTCCGCGCGTGATCGGCGCCGAGAGCAAGAAGGCGATGAAGCAGATTCTTGCCGAGATTCAGGATGGGACTTTCGCGAAAAAGTTTCTCGCCGACCAGAATTCGGGGAAGAAGGAGTTTCTGGCCTTCCGCGAGGCGGAGGCGAAGCACCCGGTGGAGATCGTCGGCAAGCAACTGCGCGCGCAGATGCCGTTCCTCGATCCGGTCACGGTGGAGGAAGTGGCGAAGACGCGGTAGGAAAGGCAGCTTCCAGCTATCAGCTTCTAGCTGGAAGTATTCCAGTCGCTAGAAACTCAGCGGGGCTTGGCCACCCAAGGGTCTAAGCTCCTCTGGCCTCATGTCCAAGAGGCAGATGCAATTCGGTGGACACCATCTGCCGTCCTCAATCTTTCCGAGTGGTCCGTCGGGCGTCGAGATGCGAGCGCCTCCCGCTCTCAATTCGTCCGTTACATCTTTCATTCTGCGATCGCAGGTGACCAGGAAGGTCTCCTCAAACTCCCGAGTGTAGGCCAGCTCGCAAGCCATTGCGATCACCAGGATGTCAAAGGTGCTTAAATAATCCCCGCCTCGCGAAGTGGCAAGTTGATGCTCGACTGGAATGATCTTGTCTGCCGCGATAATGTGGTAGCGATTGAGGTCATACGTATATAGAGTCCTTCCCCAGTGGATTTGATCTCTGAAGTTGCTAAGGTGCTGTTTGTAGCTCGCTTCGTCAAGGACACCTTGTTGTCTCTCTGCCCTGAACCGCTTTTTAGCGAGGGTGTTGAACACTTCAGCGATACAAAAACTCGGGATAAACAGCTTTGCTTTGCGAGCTCGCTTCTGCGCTTGAATAAACTGGATCGCCGTACCGACTCGTTTATTGCGAGGAGCGTAAATGTCCACCACGGCAGACGCGTCGAACAAATAGGTGAGCATCGTCGTCACCTCCGGCTAATATTGGGCCTGCTTTGATGCCATTGTTGCACGCAAGGGCCGTCTTGATTAATCCTGTTTCATGAGACATATGCGAGACGCCGGAAATCCCGCAGGGACACAGACCAGTAAGCGCCGCGCCCCTCTGCGTTCGGTTGAATTGCGGGTCGGCCCGCTTTGGCTGCCCGGCAGCCGCTCGGAGTCCTATCGCCTCAAGTGCGAGCGGGAGTCGCGCTCGCTTGCAGCCGATCCGCGGGAAGCTCGAACCCTCGCGCGAATCGCAAAGACCGCAGATACCCGCGGCTGGAAGTGAACCGAACTGGTCACGTGGCCCACCGTCGGCCAACCCCCTAACCCTGTAGAATCAAGCTGAATCCCTCCTCATTCCGCCCTTGGAGGCTCCTTGCTTTACTGGCTGCTCTACGAAAAGCTGTTTCCGTTCTTTCACCCGTTCCGGATCTTCCGCTACCTGACTTTTCGTACCGCGTTTGCCTCGCTTACGGCGCTGCTCATTGCGCTTTTCATCGGGCCGTACGTGATTCAAAAGCTCAGGGAGTTCCAGATCGGCCAGTTTGTGCGCGAGGACGGGCCCCAGTCGCATCTCAAGAAGACGGGAACGCCGACGATGGGCGGCGTGCTGATCGTGATCGCCATTCTGCTGCCCACGGTGCTTTGGTCCGACCCGGCGAATCCGCTGGTCTGGGTCGTGGTTTTCTCCACGATTGCGTATGGCGCCATCGGTTTTGCCGACAACTACATTAAAGTTGTTCAGCGGCGCAGCTTGGGCCTGACGCCGCGCGCCAAGCTGCTGTGGCAGGGGCTGGCCGGGTTAATCGTTGCCGTGGCGCTGGTGGTGTTGAACCGGTTCGACGTGTTTTCCACGCGTCTTTCCGTGCCCTTCATCAAGAGCCTACGCCCCGATCTTTTGTGGCACGGATGGCCGGCGACGCTTCCGCACATGGCTCTGTTCGCGTTTGTGCCATTCGTCTTGTGGGTGGTGCTTTGGCTGGTGGGCACTTCAAACGCCGTCAACCTGACTGACGGGCTCGACGGGCTGGCGATCGGCTGCACCATCATCGCCGCGGGCGCGCTCGCGGTACTCACATATATCAGCGGGCACGTGGTTTTTGCCGATTACCTTGAACTCCAACGCATGCCCATGGTGGGCGAGCTGACGGTCTTTTGCGGGTCGATGGTGGGCGCGTCCATCGGCTTTCTCTGGTACAACGCACACCCGGCGGAGATCTTCATGGGCGACGTGGGCTCCCTGGCGCTGGGCGGGGCCATCGGCACCGTCGCCATCATCATCCGGCAGGAGCTGCTGCTGCCTTTTATCGGCGGCATTTTCATTCTGGAAGCGGTCTCGGTCATCCTTCAGGTGGGCAGCTACAAGCTGCGCAAGAAACGCATCTTCAAGATGGCGCCGCTGCACCACCACTTCGAGCAGTTGGGCTGGAGCGAGTCGAAGGTGATTGCACGCTTCTGGATCGGCGCCCTGGTGTTTGCATTGTTTGCACTCACTACACTGAAATTGCGCTAGCAGCCGCGCGCGCCGCATCCCCAGCGGTGCACAATAAAGCTATTGCGCCAGCCGTTAGGACCGGTCGAAATGATGGAATTGAAGGGCAAAAAGGTTCTGGTTGTGGGCCTGGGGAAGTCGGGACTGGCCGCGGCGTTGTTTCTGCGCCGCAAAGGCGCGCAGGTCACGGTCTCCGATATTCGTTCGGCCGAGTCGTTGGCCAAGGAGATTCCGGCGCTGCTCGACGAGGGAATCATGGTGGAGGCCGGCGGGCACGGACTGCTGACCTTCCGCCGCCAGGACCTGATTGTGGTGAGCCCCGGCGTGCCGCTGAATACGCCGGAACTGGTGCAGGCGCGGAACTTCGGCCGCCCGGTGATCGGCGAACTGGAGCTGGCAGCAAGATTCCTCAAAGGCAAGATTCTGGCCATCACCGGATCGAACGGGAAAACGACGACGACAGTTCTCGCGGGCGAGATGCTCAAGGAAGCCGGCTATGACACGCTGGTTGCCGGAAACATTGGCGTGCCGGTGGTGGGCCTGATTGACGAGAGCACGGACAACACGTGGTCGGTGCTCGAGGTTTCGAGCTTTCAACTGGAAAGCACGGAAGAATTCCACCCTAAAATCGCGGTCATTCTGAACATCACGCCCGATCACCTGGATCGGCACGGGACCTTCGAGAATTATGCGCTGGCCAAGGAGCGCATCTTCGTCGTGCAGGACGCAAACGACAGCGTGGTGCTGAACGCCGACAATCCCCGCACCGCTGAGGCCGAGGCTAGGTCGCACGCGCCCGTTTATTGGTTTTCAACGAAACACGAAGTGAGCCGGGGCGCGTGGGCACAGAACGGGAGCGTCGTTTATCGATCCGCGCCGGGGGCGGCGATCGAGACGATCATGCCGCTCAGCGAGATTCCGCTCAAGGGCGAGCACAACGTTGAAAACGTGCTGGCGGCGGTGTGCGCGGCGCGGCTGGCGGGCGCGGCGCACACGGCGATTGGCCGCGCCATTGAGAAGTTCCACGCCGTCGAGCATCGCCTGGAGTATGTGGCCACCATTAATTGCGTCGATTTCTACAACGACTCGAAGGCCACCAATGTGGATGCGACCGCCAAGGCCGTGGCGTCGTTTCCCGGCGGGATTCATCTGATTCTGGGCGGCAAAGACAAAGGCTCGGACTATACGACGCTCGCTCCACTCCTGCGCGAGCGGGTACGCGCGGTGTATACCATTGGCGCGGCGGCGGCCAAAATCGAGTCCGAACTTCGCGGCGTGGTGCCGATCCACGCATGCGCGACCCTGGCCAATGCGGTAAGCGCAGCGGCGAAAGCGGCGCGGCCCGACGACGTGGTGCTGCTGGCGCCGGCCTGTTCCAGCTTCGACCAATTTGAGAATTACGAACATCGCGGCCGCGTCTTCAAGGAGCTGGTCGCGGAACAAAAAGATTGGAAACCGAAACCGGACGAATAAGGCGCCGTGGGCGCGTTTTGTGTGAGGGCACGACTTCAAATCGTGCTGGGGGCGAAATGGGAGCCTCGAGAGATTTGAGAATCGGTTAAGAGACAAACATGGCGAAGCGAGTTGGCGTTGACAAATGGCTGTTCTTCACCACTCTAGTGCTGGTGGTCACCGGGCTGGTGATGGTCTTCTCGGCTTCGGCCGTGGTCGACCAGGAGAAGTACCACTCGGCTTACACCTTTATCCTGACCCAGGCGGTGTGGGCCGCGGTGGGCGTGCTGGCCATGCTGGTGCTGATGCATGTGGACGTAAGCCGCTACAAATCGCCGCGATTCGTCTATCCCGCCCTCGCCGTCACGACGGTGCTGCTGGTGCTGGTTTTTCTCATGCCCGGCTCGCACCACACGCATCGTTGGATTCGCTTTGGAAATTTTTTCACGCTTCAGCCTTCGGAGATCGCCAAGCCTGTGCTGGTGCTGTTTCTGGCGTGGTTTCTGCACGCGCGCCTGGGCTCTATGCGCGATTGGAAGCAGACCCTCATGCCCGCGGCGCTCATTCCCGGGCTGTTCATCGTTCTGGTGGCGGCGCAGCCTGATCTGGGCACAGCCCTCGTGCTGGCAGGCGTGGCCGCAATGATTCTTGTGCTGGCAGGGATAGAGTGGAAGATTCTGCTCGGTGCAGTTGCCGCCGCGCTGCCGGCACTGGCCGCGCTATTGCTCATGGTGCCGTGGCGGCGGGCACGCATGCTGGTGTTTCTCAATCCAGAATCTGATCCTCAGGGCGCGGGCTATCACATCTATCAGTCCCTGATTGCCGTCGGCACAGGCGGGCTCACCGGCCGCGGCTACATGGAAGGGATGCAGAAGCTGTTCTACCTGCCCGAGGCTGCAACGGATTTTATTTTTGCTAACATTGCGGAAGAACTCGGCTTCATCGGCGCCATGCTGATTGTGCTACTGTTTGCGATGTTTGGCGTGCGCGGCCTGCGCACGGCCTTCCGCTGCAACGATCCTTTTGCGCGGCTGGCCGCCTTCGGCATCACCATCACGATTCTGCTGCAGGCTCTCTTTAACATTAGCGTGGTACTATCGCTGGTTCCCAACAAAGGCATCCCCCTGCCATTGATCTCCCACGGAGGCACGTCGCTTTTCTGCACGCTGGCCAGCATTGGAATTCTGCTGAATATCAGCCGGCAGGCAGAGTAAAACGCCAAAGTTTCGGGGTCAGAAATATGAGTAAGGCATGGCGGAGCTACGAATTCTAATTGCCGGCGGAGGCACAGGCGGGCACATCATTCCTGCTCTGGCGGTGGCGCGCGCGCTGGTTCAGCGGCACGCGGCCGAGGTGCTTCTGGTTGGAACGGCGCGGGGTCTCGAGTCGCGCCTCGTTCCTGAAGCCGGCTTTCCGCTCAAGTTGATCGATGTTGGCCCGCTGAAAAGCGTGTCGCTGATGACACGGCTGCACACATTGGCCCGGTTGCCGGGCAGTATCGGCGAGTGCAAGCGGCTGATGCGCGAGTTCCGGCCGGGCGCCGTGCTCGGTGTGGGCGGTTACGCATCTGGACCTGCAATGGTGGCCGCGCTGCGGCTCAAGATCCCGGCCATGGCCTTTGAGCCCAACGCCATGCCCGGCCTCGCGAACCGGCTGGTGGGCAAACGCGTGCAGGCCGCAGCCATCAACTTTCCCGCAGCCGCAAAATGGTTCCGCAACGCGGAAGTCACAGGCGTTCCGGTGCGGCAGGAATTCTTTTCGCTTGATGCGCCCACGGCCGCGCCACATCTGCTTGTCTTTGGCGGCTCGCAAGGCGCGCGGCTTTTTAATACGCGCATGCCGCACATCATCAAGGCGCTGCTCGAAGCGGTGTCCGGTCTCACGGTCCTGCACCAGAGCGGATTGCGCAACTTTGAGGCCACTCATGCCGCTTACGCGGCCAGTGGGGCGGATCCCAATCGCTGGCAGGTGCGGCCGTTTCTCGACAAGATGGCGGCGGAGTTTGCTCAGGCGCACCTGGTCCTGTCGCGTAGCGGAGCGTCCACCGTGGCCGAGGAGGCGGCAGCCGGCAAGCCGGCATTGCTGGTTCCGTTTGCTGCCGCAACCGACGAGCACCAACGCCGTAACGCCGAGGCCATGGTGGCAGCCGGAGCCGCGGTCATGCTGGAAGAAAAGGACCTGGGCATTCCCGACAAGTTGCTCTGGATTCTCGCCGGGTTGATCGGCGATCCAACGCGGCTGGCTGCGATGGCCGCCGCCGCGCGCACGCAGGCCCATCCCGGCGCGGCGGAACGCATCGCGGATCGGCTGGCGGAGATGGCGGGGAACCGGCGGGGTTAGCGCGGTTGCCGGAGTTCGAACCACGCGTTCAATCGCATCAGATCGCCGCTCGCGATTGCGCGCCTCACCTTGGCGCGAATCGCTTCATGCGCTGGGCCTGGGAAGCTTCGAAGGTCCGCTCGTTTATTGCATGCCAAATTAACTATGGTTGTTGAACCAGTCGATGGCGAGTTGAGTGTATTGGCCGACCTCGATGATGTAGCCGTCGGGATCGCGCATGTAGCAGCGCCATTCCCAGCCGTCAGGATTGGGTAATGGCTCGGTAAGAAAGAACGCTCCTTTGCTGCGCCATTCCTTGTAGCAGGCCCAGATGTCGGCGACGCGAAGGTTAAGGAAGCTGCTCACCCTGTTCAGATTCGGCGGCGTTTCAAGAATGACCTCTGGCTTGTCGGGCGTGGGCCCGCCGCCGACGTTGACAATCAGCCAAGTATTCGCGATCTGAATGTGCCCAGACGCACCCTCGCTGTCACCTCTGCTCAGAATGCGGCCGCCGAGGACCTTTTCATAAAAATCAGCCGATCGGTCGATGTTGGCGACGGTGATGAAATGCGTGACGGTGAACCCGTCGGGCGGGGGCATCTCATAGCTCTTTTGTTCGACTTGGAGGCTGCTCATTGACGGCTCCAATTCCGATGAACAGTGATCATCTGCTGATCCGAATCCCATCCGTGCCGAGCGTTAACCGTACGTAAGGTCGGTGCTCTGTCCGACCTCGATGATATAGCCGTCAGGATCGCGGATGTAGCAGCGAATCTCGCCGTACTTGGGTATTGGCTCCGTGATGAACTCGGCTCCTCGACTTTTCCACAGTTCATAGCACGCTTGGATATCCGCAACGCGGATATTCATAAAGCTGTTGATGTGATTAGGGTCGGGGACGCTGAGCGTTACCGTCGGCTTGTCCGGTGTCGGCCCGCCCCCAACGTTAAGAATCATCCAGATATTCGCGAGCTGAAGGTACGCAGGCGCGTTGCCGTCACCCAGGCTCAAAATGCGAGCGTCGAAGACCTTCTCATAGAAGCGAGCCGACCGGTCGATGTCGGCGACGGTGAGAAAATGTGCGACGGTGAACCCCTCGCGCGGGGGCATCTCATAGCTCTTCTGTTCGACTTGTACCGCGCTCATTGATGGCTCCTTTCGATACGGTGCTCATTACAACTACGGTATCCCGAGTCCCGCTCCCATTCATAAAAAGTCGATCGACGCCAGCTAGTTCAGGAGCGATTCCCAGTTGGCTGGCACTCTTCCTGCTGGTCCGGGAACGGGCTGATTCTGTGGATGCGAATGCGGCGGAAGCAACTCCACACCTTTGATCATCGCCGGCTTCTCGTAATCGTAGAACCAGTCCTCGCCCGGCTCAAAGCTGGTTATGATTGGATGCCCCGTCGCCGCCGCATGCTTGGATGCATGCTGGCTCGGAGAACTGTCGCAGCAACCGATGTGTCCACACTCGGCGCATCGGCGGAGATGAAGCCACCAACCTCTCGGTGACGCCAGACATTCCACACACCCGTCGCCACTTGGTTTCGAATCGAGATTAAATCCGCGGCGATATTTCTTCATTTCGATTTTTCCTTTGGGCGTTGCATTTCCAGATTAGAGGCTGAACGTCCCGGCTTGGCTCAAGAAAAAGAGCGCGTGAAGGACAGGCGCCCCTCGAGTCGTGCGAGTCCGCGGCGCAAACAAGAAGCCCGCCTGCCGAAGCAAGCGGGCCTTTGTCATCGATCAGCGGAACTTCAATCGTCCGCCTTAAGCCGTAAATTAACGCCGTCCGCCACCGCCGTGGCCGCCGCCACCACCATGGAAGCCGCCACCGCCGCCACCATGGAAGCCGCCGCTAGTGTAGCCGTGCGCTACGCCGCCACCGGAGTAGCTACGCGCGCCACCCGCATATCCACGACCCACGCCGCCCGCGTAGCCGCGACCCGCGTAGCCGCGTCCACCGTAACCGTATCCGCCGCGGTAGCCGTAGCCACCGCGATAACCATATCCGTACCCGCCGCGACCCCAGCCGTAGCGACCCCATCCGTACCACGGTCCGGCGCCGATGAAGACGCCGCCGTAAAACCAGCTAGGTCCGTAATAGCCATAAGGCGCGCAGGCATACGGATAATAGGAGTAATAGCCCCACTCGCAATCCGGTGGACCGTAATACCCGTAATACCCCGGATCGACAACTGCGGGGCCAACGCCGATTCCAACTCCGACCTGGGCGCTCGCCGGAACAGCAGCGAACGGCAGAACCACAAGCGCAGCCAACAGAACCAACCAGAGCTTCTTCATGAAATCCTCCTTGTGCCGCCCGCCTCGTCTTGCCCGGCTGGGCTCCGGAGCCGCCTCCGGGTTCAGCACTTCCCGGCCTTTGTCATTTCATCTTGTGGCCGGCCTTCAACTCATTAAACAGCGTTTTCGCCAATTTGTTGCGGTCCGGTAAAAGCATCGAACACCGCGCCCGAAAACGCAAGACTCTTCGCGACTTGCCTCCCACCTTTGCCGTTACTCGCATGGAATCAGCCTTGATTCGACGCGAGTTACGACACACTGTAAGAGACGCTTCAATCGGCGAAAGGGCTCAAAAAAGAGCGGCCCCTCCGGTTGGGAGAGGCCGCACGGTGCAGGCAGCAGAAGGCGAATCTACCTGCGAAAACGTGCCGGGGCGAAATGCCGGTAGAAGACCGGCCCGCGGCCCACGACGATGCCGCCGCGGATGACGGGGCCGCCGACGCGAACCCCTACGAGGTTCCAATAGCCCGGGACCCAGTAGCCGTTATTCCAGTAGCCGGCCACCCATGCGTATCCCGGTCCAGGGCATGCCGGAATAACTGCCGCACGTGCGCCAACATAAACGCCGATTCGAGCTGCTTGGGCGGGCGCCGCGGTCATGGCCAGCGCTCCCACTGTCAATGCTGCTCCCAACATCCACTTCTTCATGCTGCCCATCTTCCCTCCATTCCGTGCGGACCGTTTGCCTTGTCCGCTCTGGCTTCCGCCCCACGGACGAAGACCTGTCCACGGGACCCCGGTTCGCCACCACCCTGGAGCTTGTTTTTTGCCGCTCCGTTGGCTCGCCGTTCTGCACATGTCAAACACGAGCGCGACGGAAGGTTGCGGCGCGGGGCGAAAATAAATGGGCGCAACTTTTTGGTGGATTCGTGTTCATCTCATGTGCTTTTTTGCCGATAAATGCGCTTCATGCGCTGCCGCGATATCCTGTAGTCCGTCCAGTGCTGCCGGCTTTCTGCGTCGGCCATGTTCGCGCTGCTCGGCCAGCCGCTGCTTCATCAAAGGAGATCCCAATGTCCCAGGCCCATGGCACATTTACCGTCGATATTCATCTGCTTTCACCCGCACCGGCTGAAGGAATCGGCCGCTTTTCGATCAACAAGACAATCCACGGCGACCTGGAAGCGTCGACCATCGGGGAGATGTTTACCGGCGGCGATCCCAAACAGGGTGCGGCGGGATACGTGGCGATTGAATTCGCCACCGGCACGCTCCACGGTAAATACGGAAGCTTCGCGCTGCAGCACTTTGCCACCATGGATGGAAAAGGGCCCAGCATGCAGGTGATCGCAGTGCCGGGATCGGGAACCGGCGAGCTCAAAGGCATCGAGGGCACGTTCACCATTCGCGCGGAGAATGGCCAGCACTTCTACGAATTCGAGTACGCGCTGCCGGAGTAAGGATCAGGTGTCAGGGGTCAAGTGTCAGGGATCAGCAAAGGGCGCTGCGCCGTACAAGTGACTGCATCGATTGCGCAGGCAGGCATTCTCGCAAGGACGGTAAGAAGCGACGGCCACCAAGGTGGAGTTCACTGACCCCTGACACCTGAAACCTGTCCCCTGTTACTCTGAACCTTCACCTCCATGTTTGCTACTTCGCAGCACGCGCACTTCATCGGGATCGGCGGCATCGGCATGAGCGGTATTGCCGAGATCATGCTCAATCTGGGCATGAAGGTTTCGGGCTCCGATTTGAAGCGCAGCGCGATGACTGACCGGCTGGCGCAACTGGGCGCCACGATCTACGAGGGTCACAGCGCGGCCCATGTTGCCGGCGCCACCGTGGTCGTCACCAGCTCAGCCGTCAACGCGAGCAATCCCGAGGTGCGCGAGGCGCAGGCGCGCAAGATCCCCGTGATTCAGCGCGCGGAGATGCTGGCTGAGCTGATGCGGTTGAAGTACGGCATCGCCATCGCCGGCATGCACGGCAAGACCACGACCACGTCGATGGTGGCCGCGGTGCTGACTGCGGGCGGCCTCGATCCCACGGTCGTCGTCGGCGGACGCGTGGACGCGCTGGGCTCGAATGCGCGCCTGGGCACAACGCAATACCTTGTCGCGGAGGCCGACGAAAGCGATCGCTCGTTCCTCAAGCTCTCGCCGATTCTCGCTGTGGTGACCAATCTTGATCGCGAGCACATGGATTGCTACCACGACATGGCCGACGTGGAGCGCGTCTTTGTGGACTTCATGGATCGCGTGCCGTTTTACGGCGCGGTGACGGCCTGTGTGGACAATCCGCTGCTCAAAGGGATTTTGCCGTGCGTGCGCAGACGCGTGTTCACCTACGGCGTAGCCGCCGAGGCCGACTATCGGCTGGAGTTGCTCGATCCAGGAAAATCGCCGAGCATCGAAACAGGTCAGGGAAGCGGCTTCTCGCGCTTTCTTGTACACACCGCCGCGGGTCCGCTCGGTCCGTTCGAACTGCACGTGCCGGGGCGGCACAACATTCTGAACGCGACGGCAGCCGTAGCGATTGGACGGCAACTCGAAATGCCGCCGGGGAAGATTGCCGAGGGGCTCGCTCGCTTTCGCGGTGTCGACCGGCGCTTTCAAAAGCGCGGCGCAGCGCGCGGGGTCGCGGTGGTCGACGACTACGGCCACCATCCCACCGAGATTCGCGCCACCCTCGGCGCCGCGCGCGAATGCTGCCGCGGGCGCATTCACGTTGTCTTTCAGCCGCACCGGTACTCCCGCACTCTTGATCTTTTGGATCAGTTCGGTGGTGCATTTCGAGATGCCGACACGGTAATCGTCCTGCCCATCTATGCGGCGAGCGAAGATCCCATTCCTGGTGTGACCGCGGAGCGCCTCGCGGAACGAATCCAATCTGAGAAAGGCGGCCCGCGCGTCAAGTTTGCGCCTGACTTTGCCGCTGCGGTTTGCGCGGCGGCGGCCGCGGCGCGGAACGGCGACATGATCCTCACACTCGGCGCGGGCAGCGTGAGCCAACTGGCCCCGCAGATTCTTGCTGCGCTTGAAGCTCTTCCGAGGCAATGAACTCTGTAGCATGAACGCTTCCCGAATGCGGTGCTAGAATCAGGCCGCAAGCGCGAGGGCGTCTGAGGAGAGACAAGAAAATGGCGGAAAGTTCACGCAGAGGATTCTTGAAGATTGCGTCGGCTACGGCTGCCGCGTCGGCTGTATTGAACAGGATTCCGGCCTGGGCCGATACCGCGCCGGCCTCAAGGCCGGTTCAGGTTTGGAGCACGTTGCGCGATCGACGGCATGCGCCCGCCGATTCCCTGGCATGGAAGCCCGTGGTTCAGGTTGCCTCCGATGCGATTGCGCTCGATCCCGCGGCCACGCGGCAAGAGATTCTTGGCTTTGGGGCGGCACTGACGGACGCATCTTGCTATTTGCTCAGCCAGCTTTACGACGACGAGCGGGCTGCCTTGATGCACGAGATTTTCTCGCCCGGCGAAATGGCCCTGAACGTCTGCCGCACCTGCATCGGCTCGAGCGACTATTCGCGGTCGATGTACAGCTTCGACGATAGCGATCAGGACGATCCGGAGCTCAGGAAGTTCTCGATCGATCACGACAAGGCTTACATCCTTCCCGTGCTCCGGGATGCGCGCAGGCTGAATCCGGATTTGTTCCTTTTCTCCTCGCCGTGGAGTCCGCCCGGATGGATGAAATTCAACCGTTCCATGCTGGGCGGGACGATACGCAAGAGCTCCCTGGAGCCGTATTCGCGGTACATGCTTAAGTTCCTTGACGCGTACAAGGCCGAGGGCGTGGCCATCGACGCGATCACGATGCAGAACGAGGTCGACACTACCGTGGATGGCCGGTATCCTTCCTGCCTGTGGGCGCAAGAAGATGAAATTCTTTTTGTAAGAAAGTATCTGGGTCCTCTTTTGCGCAACGCGGGCTGCACAACCAAAATCTGGATTCTGGATCACAATTTCAATTTGTGGGGCCGCGCCATCGGCGAGCTGAGCAACGCGGCGGCCTATCAGTACATCGACGGCGTAGCGTGGCACGGGTACGCGGGCGACGTCACGGGGATGTCGAAGGTGCACGACGCGTTTCCTCAGAAGAGCGCGTACTTTACCGAGGGCGGACCGTTGCGTGATCCGGATTCGGCCAGAGTTTTGGGCTCGAACCCGCTGACGGGGTGGGCTCGCTGGGCGGCGTGGGCCAACAGCGTCTTCAGAAACTGGGCACGCTCGCTCACCGTGTGGAATCTGGCGCTCGACGAGAATGGAACTCCATACATTGGCCACCCGGACCCCGACAACCCACCGACCGGCCCAGCGAGCGGCATCATCACGATTGACAGCGGCACGCACCAAATCACGCGCAATGCGCGGTTCTGGGCGATTGCGCATTACTCGAAACACGTGCGGCGGGGAGCCATGGTCTTCCGCACCGATGGAGTGGCCGAGAGCGCGGCCCAACCTTCCGCGAGCGGCGTCTCTCACGTGGGATTCCGCAATCCGGACGGGAGCATAGTGGTTGTGCTGACCAATAGCGGCGAAGAAAGGCAGATTCAGTTGGTTCTGGGGTCGAGCGCATTGGAAGTCGAGTTGCCCGCCGACTCCGTGCAGACTTTTCAGTGGTCGTGATGGGCAGTGCCCCTGGGCGCGAGATGTGAAGACGTCCGCCACCCCCCGTCGCTCCATTGCTCCCTTGATCTCTGCTCTCTGCTCTCTGATCTCTGCCTCCACCCGTAACCCCACGGATACCCCCGGTCATCTCACGGAAAACCCACATCACAGCGCGGGCTATAGTGAAATCTGGCGACTCTCACGACCCTGCTCAGCCGTGACGAATCAAGGAAATACGACAAATCGGCCCACGTTATGGGAAGACGACCCGCCCCTGGAGATTCGCTCGCGCCGCGCGCGCGAGGATTCATCATTAGCGGGGCATTTCCGTCCCGGCGCGGCAGGCAGGCGCGGGCCGGGCATGCCGCTCGAGTTTGACGACCTCGACGGCGACGGTCCGCTGCGCTCCGCCGCGAGCTCGAAAAGGCCATGGTGGCGGCCGGCCAGCACGGTAGGCCGCGTGTTTCTCTCCGCCGGCGCGCTCGTCGCGCTCGGCGCCTTCACTACCGCGTGCTTGATGACGCGCCATATGCTCGAACGCGATTCGCGATTCAGGATTGCAGGCAGCGAGGACATTCAGGCCACAGGGCTCACCGAGGTAAGCCGCGCGGAGATGATGCCCGTCTTCGGCGAAGATATTGGCCGCAACGTTTTCTTCGTCCCTCTCGATGCACGGCGCAAGCAGCTTGAGCAGATCCCATGGATCGAGCGCGCCACGGTGATGCGCGTGCTGCCGGACCAGATTCGCGTTGCAGTGGTGGAGCGGCAGCCGGTTGCCTTCACGCGGCACGGCGAACAGATCGGGCTCGTTGACGCGAACGGCGTTCTGCTGGCCATGGCGCCGGCAACCATGGCCAAGCACCACTATTCCTTTCCTGTTTTGACGGGCATTGATCCCGGCGATCCGGCTGATTCGCGCAAGGAACGTATGCAGGTGTACCTGCGCATGATGGCGGAGCTCGATGCCGACGGCAAACACAACTCCGAACAGATCTCGGAGATCGACCTCACCGATCCCGAAGACGCGCGCGTGCTGATGCCGGAGCAGGGCGCAGACATTCTGGCGCACTTTGGAGAGGATCGTTTCCTGGAGCGCTACGAGCGCTTCCAGTCGCACATTGCGGAGTGGCGCCAGCAGTATCCGCACCTCGCGGCCGTCGATCTGCGTTACGACAACCAGGTGGTGCTGGAGATGGCCTCGGGCAAAGAGACTGCGGAAACTGCGGGCGGCGATGCAGGCGCCGCGGGAACGCAGCCCAACTTGCCGGGTGGTACTGCCGCGGGCGCGTCGTCTGGCAGCGGGCCAGGAGCGAAGGGGGCTGGGACGAAGGGCTCAGCGGCGAAGAACCCAGTCGCAAAAGGCTCTGGGGCGAAAAAGGCCAAACCGTCTCAAGACAAAAATCACACGGCGCCGCAAAAGCGTGCCGCCGCCGAGAAAACTCCGAAGCGGACCTCCGCTTCCACAACCCGTCCGGCCGCGACCACTACGGGAAGCAATTCGCGCTCCCCGCGGACGTCGCCAGGGGCCGTGGCGCAGGGCGGGTGAGCGGCGATGGGCCAGAAGCAGGACAACCTGATTGTGGTGCTCGACATCGGCAGCGCGTGGACGCGCGTTCTGGCTGCCGATGTGAACGAAAACGTGCTGCGCTATCGCGGGCACGGCGTGACGGCGTCAGCGGGAATGCGGAAGGGGCTGATTGCGGAGCTAGCGCCCGCGGCGAAAGTGGTGCGCGCAACCAATGAGCAGGCGGAACGCGTGGCCCGCGCCAACATTGACGAGTGCGTGGTGGGCGTGGGCGGACCGCACATTCGCGGCGTGAACACTAACGGCGGATTCCAGTTGAGCCGCGGCATGCGCGAAATTACGGGCGAAGACGTCCGTTCCGCGATTGGCCGCGCCCGCGCCATCGAGCTGCCCGCCGACCGTGAGATTCTGCACCTGCTGCCGCGGCAGTTCATCCTCGACGAGCAGGCCGGCATCTTCGATCCCGTAGGCATGGTCGGCGCGCGACTTGAAGTTGAGCTGCACATTGCCACATGCGGCGGCAGCGCGCTGCAGAGCACGGTCACCTGCGCCAACCGCGCGGGGCTGGAGGTATCGGAGGCGGTGCTCGAGTCGCTTGCCGCTGCCGAGTGCACGCTCTCGGCCGACGAGCGCGAGCTGGGCGTATGCGTCATGGACATTGGCGCACATTCCACCGATCTTGCGGTTTTCTTTGAGGGTGCTGTGGCCTACACCGCGTCGGTCGCCATCGGCGGAGCGCATTTTACCAACGATCTTGCCATCGGATTGCAATTGCCGCTGGCGCAGGCCGAAGAGCTCAAGCGGCAGTATGGCAACGCGGTGGTGACCTCAGTTCCGCAACTGGCGGAGGTGGAGATCACCACGCCTCAGGGCGCGCCGGCCACGCTGCCCTTGCGCACCATGGCCGAAATTCTGGAGCCGCGTGCGAGAGAGCTGATGTATTACGTGAAAGAAAGCCTGCGCTACGGCGGTGTGGTGGATGCGCTGGGCGCGGGCTGCGTGCTCACCGGCGGAGGATCCATGTTGCCCGGCATGCTCGACGTGGCCGAGAGCCAGCTGCGCGCGCCGGCACGAGCGGGTTTGCCGGTGCGCTTGTCGCACATGCCGCAGGAGCTGAATCATCCGGCATGGGCCGTGGGCATTGGAATGGTCCTCTACGCGCATCGGACGCGAATGACGCGTGCGGCCGAGGACAACAACAGCAGTTTGCGCGACAGATTGCGCGCCATGTTTGCAGCGAGTTTTTAAAGACAGGGAACAGGGATCAGAAAAGCGGCGACGGAGCGAGGTCAAAAACGGTGAGGAAACAGATAAAAGTCGAGGAGAGCGTGGCCCCCATGGAACAGACAATCAGTGAAGCCGGCGAGATGCGCATACAATTTCACGACGAGGTCGTGCGCGGAGCGCGCATCAAGGTGGTGGGAGTGGGCGGAGGCGGCTCGAACGCCGTGAACCGCATGATTCAGGCGCACATGGAAGGCGTGGAGTTTGTCGCCGCCAACACCGATGTGCAGGCGCTCAAGCTGTCGCAGGCTTCAGTCAAGCTGCAACTGGGCGTGCGGCTCACTTCGGGGCTGGGCGCGGGCTCCAATCCCGACGTCGGCCGCCGCGCGGCTCTCGAAGACTCCGAAAAAATCATCGAGGCGCTGGAAGGCGCCGACATGGTGTTTGTCACTGCGGGCCTGGGCGGCGGCACCGGCACCGGCGCCGCGCCGGTGATCGCGTCGCTGGCCAGCGAGATGGGCATCCTCACCGTCGCCGTGGTCACCAAGCCATTCGCCTTCGAGGGCAAGCGCCGCCTGATGCAGGCCGAGCGGGGCCTTAAGGAACTCATCGACAGCGTGGACACGATGATTGTGATTCCCAACGAGAAGCTCCTCGCGGTGGCCAAAGACGCGGGTTTCTTTGAGAGCTTCCGCATTGCCGACGACGTGCTGCGCCAGGGTGTGCAGGGCATCAGCGACATCATCACCATTCCGGGCATCATCAATCGCGACTTTGCCGATGTGAAGACCACCATGGCGGGCATGGGTCAGGCGGTGATGGGCACGGCCCTGCGCTCGGGCCAGAACCGCGCCATTGAAGCGGCGCAGGCGGCTATGGCGTCGCCACTGCTTGAAGCGGGCGCCATCGACGGCGCACGCGGAATTTTAATCAACATTACCGGATCGAGCTCGCTCAAACTCTCCGAGGTAAACGAGGCTTCGTCGCTCATTCAATCGGCCGCGCACGAAGACGCGAACATCATCTTTGGCGCGGTGCTCGACGAGAAGATGGGCGAAGAGGTGAAGATCACTGTGATCGCTACGGGTTTCCGCGATCAGATGCCGGAACGGCGCGCGCGCATGCTCAATGTGGAGGAGACGCCGGTGGTCTCAGTGCCGGTTGTATCGTCCGGCAACTGGATGCGCGAAAGCAAGCCGGAAACTGCCGCGCAGCCGGCGCGCTTTATGAGCGAGGAAGACGATGGGGAGACGGAAAACGGCGGCGATGGGTTTTTCTTTGCCGCTGCTGCGCCCGGAGTGGCCACCACCGTTACGGTTGCTGCGCCGGCAAACGAAGCTGCCGCTCATGGAATCGAGTTTGCGTCCGGCGACGAGAGCGCATCGTCGAATGGATCGCAATTCGCAGACGGGGAGATGGAGTCTGAATCCGATCTTCAGCGCCGTGATTTTGCCGCGGACTTCGCTGGAACTCCGCGCGGCGCGGCAGAACGGGGTACTGAGGCCGGTTCGGCGCTCTTTGCGGGCCCGGCTGAGCAACCCGAGCGAGACTTGGACGTTCCCACGTTTCTGCGCCGCCTGAAGTTCTAAAGATCCATCGAATCAACGGCTCACGCCGCAACCTGCTTTTCGGAAAGGTTCCAAATCGGGCGAGAAACGGGTATAGTAAACAGAACGCCCCGAAAGTTGTATGGGTTGCGAAGCCGGATCAAGGGAAACTACTGTCTCCTGGGATGTTTTTTGAGGGCAGAAGGAACCTGGTCGGCGGCAGATCTTATGGTCTGCGCAGGTGGATTGTCGCACTCTCGTGGTGCCGGGCCAACTGCAGACGGGGCATCACGGGTTGAAGGCAGCAAGTGCGGCGCCCACGGGCGAACGCGCGGCACGGGATCCAAACTTTGAGGGGTTGTTGACGGATGAAGCGGTTCATTGGGCCTATTCAAATTATCTTTTTTGTCTTCGGCATCGGCGCCATCAGCGCCGCGGCGTTAGATGCGCCGCAAACTCTGCACCACTCCAAATCCAGGACTGAGTCTCACGTCACTGCCACACATCATCCGGTAGCGCACAAAGCCACGACAACTGCTTCGCGCACCTCCACAACGCACACTTCGGCCAGCCACACTTCAACGGCTCATAGAACGTATGCGAGCCGGTCCGGGGTCCACGCCGCTGCGAGGACCACCGTGGCGCAGAGAACCGCTACGGCGGGAGCCCATGTGCGCAGCGCTTCTTATCACCGCCGCCATCATTATTACGAGCGCTTCACCGCCAGTTCGTTTGTTCAGGGCGCCGTTGGCGCGGGCGACATCACGACGGGCGAAGATCCCGTGGTGCGCCAGGCGGCCATCGATGCCCTTGGCGATATGAACGGCACAGCGGTGGTGATCAATCCCGCCAACGGCCGCATCCTGGCCATGGTCAACCAGAGGCTTGCGCTCTCGCCGGGCGCGGAACCCTGCTCCACCATCAAGCTCACGGTGGCCCTGGCGGCGCTTTCTGAATCGCTGGTCACCAGCGACACCATGGTGCAGCTGGCCGGCTTCCGTATGAATATGACGCAGGCGCTGGCCAAGAGCAACAACCTCTACTTTGAGGAACTCGGCCGCGAGCTGGGTTTTGAGCGTGTGCGCTACTACGCTACGCAGTTCGGCCTGGGCGAGCTGGCCGGCTACAACATTCCCGGCGAGCAGTTGGGCGCGTATCCCGATGAGCCGATTCCCGAGTCCGAAGGCGGCGTAGGCCGCATGTGCAGCTTCGGGCAAGGCGTTTCGCTGACCCCGCTTCAGTTGGGCGCGTTTGTTACCGCCATCGCCAACGGTGGAACGCTCTACTACCTGCAGCATCCCACCACGCCGGAAGAGATTGCTTCATTTCAACCCCGGATCAAGCGCAGCCTCGATATCGCGCGTTACCTTCCCGACCTCGAAGACGGCATGGCCGGTGCGGTTGAGTATGGAACCGCGCGCCGTCTGCGCGCAAACTTCCGCGAGCTGCCGATCTTTGGCAAAACCGGGACCTGCTCCGACAACGGAACACGCTTCGGCTGGTTTGCAGCCTATTCCGAGTCGCCGCAGGGCGGACTGGTTACCGTCTTCTTTCTCGAGGGCGGCAGAGCCACTTTTGGCCCGCGCGCCGCGGAGCTGACCGGCGCGTTTTACGCTGACCTCTGGGACCACGACTACTTCGGAGAGAAGAACCAGGAAGCGATCTCCGCCCCCGGCGATGTGCCGGCGGAGGGCACAACGCTGCCGGTGTCGACTATGTCCGGCGGGGCAGCAGCGGCTCACCAGTAACGGCTCGGAGATTCCGAGTTCAGATTGCAATCGAGCCGCCTCCGGGCGGCTTTTTTGCGCTCCTGGTGTCGCCCGGATTTATTCTGTCCGAAGCATGAACACCGTCCGCTGGGTGGTCGCCGGCATTGGCGACATTGCGCGCAAGCGCGTCATTCCCGCCATTCAATCGGAGCCGCGCAGTCGGCTTCTTGGCTTTGTCACGCGCGATGCGGCGAAAATCGCCGCCTATCCCGGCACGCGGGCCTGGGCGAGCTTCGAAGAAGCTGTCGCTGACCCCGCCGTCGATGCTGTCTACGTCGCGCTGCCCGTGGCCCTCCATGCGAGTGCAGCAACAACTGCGCTCCGCGCGGGAAAGCACGTGCTCTGCGAAAAGCCCATGGCCATGAACTTTGCCGAGGCCGAGCAGATGGTTGCCGAGGGTCGCGCGTCGGGCCGCCTCTTTGGCGTCTCGTATTACCGCAGACTCTATCCGAAGCTCCTCCGTGCGAAGCACCTCATCGCCGAGGGCGCAATCGGGAGGCCGCTCCTCGCCGAGGCCAACTGCCACAGCTGGCTTGAAATTGCCGGCCGCGAATGGCTCGCCGATCCCGCGCTTTCCGGCGGCGGCCCGCTTTATGACATCGCCTCGCATCGAATTGACGCCATGAACTTCCTTTTCGGCAAGCCGGAGCGCGCATGCGGTCTGCTGTCGAACGCCGTCCATCGCATTGCCGTCGAAGATTCCGCGACCGTGCTTATGGAATTTTCTGGCGGCGTGCATGCGGTGGTCGACGTGCGCTGGAGCTCGCACGTGGCGCGCGATCAATTCCGCATTATTGGAGAGAACGGCGAGATCAACCTCGACCCCCTGAACAGCCCTGAGCTTCGCTTGAGCTCGGAGTTACCCGTGGCCGGCCGCACGGAGCTGCTGCCTCCGCACGCCAACCTGCACTTCCCCCTCGTGGAAAACTTCGTTGATGCCGTGCTAGGCAATGACCCGGCACGCCTGGCCTGCCCGGCGGAGCAGGCCGCCTGGGTCGACTGGACCATCGAGCAAGTGGTTTCGGTGCAGGCGCACCACTCCTGACGGTCGTCCTCAGTTTTTCTTGATTCTTCTGAAGCGAACTTGGTTTAGATTCATCTCATGAGGTGAGGCCGCTTCCTCCCCGCATTCACGCCGCGGAGCCGGGCGGTTTGATTCCCCAACACGCCTTCAATCGGATCGATCTATGGCGCTGCCTACCGACATTCTGCTGATGTACGGCTACCTGCTCATCTTTGCCTGGGTGCTGATTGAGCAGCTTGGCATTCCCCTGCCGTCGGTCCCGGTGCTGCTGGCCGCAGGAGCGCTCTCCGCGGAAAAGCAGCTTAGTTTTCCTTTGGCGCTCGCAGTGGCTGTGGCTGCGTCGCTCATCGCCGACAGCGTCTGGTTCTTCATCGGGCGCAGCCACGGCCATCGCGTTCTGCGCCTGCTCTGCAAACTTTCTCTTGAGCCGACCACCTGCGTTCGCCGCACGCAGGATTCGTTTGGCCGCCATCGCGGCACCATGCTCATGTTCGCCAAGTTCGTTCCGGGCCTGTCGACACTGGCGCCGCCCGTTGCCGGACAGAACGACATGGGTTTTGGCGCGTTCCTGCTCTACGACGGCATCGGCTCCGCGTTCTGGGTGGGCGTCACCATGGCCTGCGGCCGGTTTTTCGGCGATCTGCTCAAGCGTAATCCCAGCGTTCTCGCCTGGGTGGGCCGCTTCTCCGGTGCGCTGCTGATTCTGGGCGTCGTGGCGTTCTTTATTGGGCGCCTGCTTCGCCGCCGCATGGTGCTGAAAGAGCTCGCCGCCTCGCGTCTTGAGCCCGAAGAGCTGAAGCAGCAGCTCGATGCGGGCGAGCCGGTCTACATCATCGACCTCCGTCATCCCCTCGAGCTGTTGCCCGACCCGTTCACACTGCCCGGCGCCGTGCATTTTTCGCCCGACGCACTGGCCACGCGCCACAATGAAATTCCCCGCGACCGCGACGTGGTTCTCTATTGCACCTGTCCCAGCGAGGCCACTTCAGCCAAGGTCGCCATGCAACTGCACAAGCTCGGCATCGAGCGCGTGCGCCCGCTGCGCGGCGGGTTCGACGAGTGGAAGCGCCTCGGCTACCCCATGGACGCGATTCCGCCCTTCAGTACACTCGTTTCCGCTATCGAGCCCGCGCAATAGGCCGTACAACAGTCGCTCTGCTCAAATCGATCAGCTCAGGCCGTCAAACAGCGCGGCAATCTTTGTTGCGATCGGCGACCCGATTCCGCTGCATGGGTCGGGGCCTACGGCTGCGCTGTAAAATCCGTTACTGCCCACGGTGATGTCCTTGAACGCCTTCTGATTTTTCCAAAGCGTGGGCGTTACAAAACCGAGCTTGGTTCCGAGCGCTGCGAACAGCCCGGCGTAGAGCGGCGCGACCGCGCTTGTTCCGCCCACCACTGTGGCCGAGCCGTGCACAAAAATGTTGTACCCGGTGTTGGGGTCGGCGTTAGCGCACACATCCGGAACCATTCTTCCGGTGCCGTACTGCGTGTTGGCCGGCGCGGGCGGAGCGCCAATCTGGAAACTTTGCACGTCGAATACGGTTGAGTAGCCACCGCCTGTTCCCTCGCCATCGGTCTCGTCGGGATTGTCGTTCCACACCGTCTCGCCGGTCGATGTTTTCGTCGTCCCGCCGCAGCCGACCGCGTGCGGGCACGAGGACGGGCAATCCACATTCGCCGGCGTCGCGCCGCCATCACTCGAATCGTTGTCGCCCGAAGCGGCAAATACAATCATGCCCACGGCCACAGCGGCCTCCGCGATCGTCTCCATCTGCTCGGCGGCGGTCGTGCCCCAGTTGGCTTCGTCCGCGCCCCACGAAATCGAGCACACATTGCATCCGTCCGATTGCGCTTTCTGAACGGCTGTGCCGATGTCCTGCGACCAGTAAACGCGAATGGTTGCGGCCTGGCTCGTCGCCGCGTAGTACGCCGCTCCAGAAACCTCAATGTCGAGCGCGACCTCGTAATCGTCGTCGCCCGCCGATCCGCTCTGGCCCGGCGTGTTCTGGGTGTTGTCCACCGAAACGTCGGTCACCGACGGCGTTGGCTGGCCGAGGGACTGAAAGAACGAATCGATGTCCGAAGCCACCCAGCCTCCGCCCAATTCCACGATCGCAATCACACCGCCGCCGGCTGTGCGGGACGGCCAATTGTACGCGGCGCAGAGATCGGGCACATTCCAGGCTGTTGCGGCCGCTGCTTTCGGATCCTTGGGCAATTTGAAGTAGGGCTTGTTGCGGTATTTGCGGGATTCGGCGTGGGCGCGGGAAGGGTTCATGGGGGATCTCCTCTGCTCATCGCGAGAATCGCATAACCACGCCCGGCTGGCAATGTGCGGTCATGCACATTCAGCGCGGTATCCTCTCAATGTTGGCCTGGACGGCAACACTGCCACCCTGCGCAAGTTTTCCGGAAAGTTTGCCGATCGCCAACTATGCCAATAGAATCTCCTCAGAGTCCATTTGCATATGAATTTCTCTCATCTGGATTGGCCAAGCGTTTTGGTTACGGCTACCTTGTCGAGCCTTGGTGTCATCGGTTCGATGGCCATCAAGCGATGGATCGACCGCTCCTTAGAGGAGAGGAAGGTTCATTGGGAACGAGCTTCCTGGGTGCATCAGCGGCAGATTGAAGCGCTCACAAAACTCTTCGTTGAACTTAATCGGATGAAGGATCTGTTGCAAGGTGCAACTCGCGGATTTAAGTCACAAGGCGAGATGAGTCAAGAAGGTTACTTTGAAAAGTGGCAACTAAAAGCGGCAGAAGCTTGGTCCGAATATATCGAACATAAACTCTTATTAAATGAGGCGATAGTTGCTAGCATCGAAGAGTTGTTTGGCAAGTTCAATGAGGCAGGCATTGCAATCAGATCGGCCCCTATCTTCAGGGAAGGCGAAATGCGAAAGGAAGCCGCTGCTGAGGAAATAAAGGCCAAAGAGATAGCTCACAAACTGATCCCTCCCTTACTCCGTTCGATCGAATCTGAGGCGAGAAGGATTATCCACGAGGAATCACATTAGCCAGACGGTATTGCGGTAACACGCGAACGCTGTCAGCGGTCTTGAGTAAGTGGAGTCAATATGGCCTACGACGATCTGCGCGACTGGATTAAGACGCTCGAAAAACACGGCGAGCTCAAGCGCATCCGCGAAGAAGTTTCGCCGGAGCTCGAAATTACCGAAATCACCGATCGACTGTCGAAAATCGGTTCGCGTTCCCACCCTTTCGGGTCTGCGGCGGCGGTCGAAAAGGATGGGGCAACCGCGACCAAAGAAAAGTACGCGCCCGGCGGGCCGGCGCTGCTCTTCGAGAACGTGAAGGGCCATCCCGGTCACAAAGTTCTGATCAACCAGTTTGGCTCGGAGAGGCGCATGGCATTGGCGCTTGGCGTTGCGAGTATTGACGAGATGGCCGATCGGATTCGCGGGTTGATGGACGTCAAGGCTCCCGAGGGCTTGCTCGACAAATTGAAGATGCTGCCGCAGCTTGGCGCGCTGACCAGTGCATTTCCTAAGACCGTGAGCGCCAAGGACGCGCCATGCAAGGAAGTAATCCGGCGCGAGAAATTCGACCTCAACTATTTTCCAATTCTCAAGTGCTGGCCGCACGACGGTGGACGTTTCATCACATTGCCATGCGTGCACACGCGCGATCCGCGCACCGGCAAGCGCAACATCGGCATGTATCGCATGCAGGTCTACGACGGCCAGACCACTGGCATGCACTGGCAAAGACAGAAAGTTGCTGCCGAGCACTACCGCGAGGCACTGCGGAACGCCGCCTTGGCTGAGGCCCTCGACCAAAACCAATACGACCCGAAGGGTGCGCGCGTGGCGATGATGGCCGAATCCGCAGGCGGCGCAGTCAGCATTCCAGGCGGCGCTCTGGCCGGGACGCCGCAGATTTCGCTCGGAAAATTAAAGGGCTCGCGGCTTGAAGTGGCCGTAGCCATCGGCACCGATCCCGCCACGACGTTCGCAGCGATCGTTCCCGCCCCGCCCGAAGTCGAAGAGTTTATGATCGCGGGATTCTTGCGCGGCAAGCCGGTCGAGATCGTGAAATGCGAGACGGTTGATCTCGAAGTGCCGGCTCACTCCGAGATCGTGCTCGAGGGCTACGTGGAGCTGGGCGAATTGCGTTCAGAAGGCCCCTTCGGCGATCACACCGGCTTCTACACGCTCGAAGACGAGTACCCGGTCTTCCATCTCACTTGCATCACCCATCGCAAGGACCCCATCTACGCCGCAACCATTGTCGGCAAGCCACCCATGGAGGACGCATGGATGGGCCGAGCCGTCGCCAGCATCTTTCTGCCGGCGATGAAGATCAGCATCCCCGAGCTGGTCGATATTCATCTGCCCGTCGAGGCCGTCTTTCACAACCTGATGATCGTGTCGATCAAGAAGAGCTATCCCGGCCACGCGCGCAAGGTGATGAACGCCATCTGGTCGTTGGGCCAGGCCATGTTCACCAAGTGCATCATCGTCGTCGACGAGGACTGCGATGTGCAGAACATCGGCGAGGTCGTCCTGCGCGTGGCCAACAACATCGATCCTGAGCGCGATATTCAGTTCACGTTCGGCCCTGTCGATTCGCTCGATCACGCGAGCCGTCTGCCCAACTACGGGTCGAAGATGGGGGTGGACGCTACGCGCAAGTGGAAGGCCGAGGGATTCAACCGCCCGTGGCCTGCAATGATCGAAATGGACCGCGCGACCAAGGCCAAGGTCGATGCCATGTGGGCGAAGCTGGGGCTATGACGTGCCGCCACAGAGGCTGCGAGTCTGCAAAGCTTCACCTCTACGTCTGCACCATGAGACACTAAAAGATGACGAACCCCACACAAACCCCCATCCTCACTGAGCGTTTCACCCGCGCCGTCGAATACGCGCGTACGCTCCACACGGAAACCCGCAAGGGAACCAAAATCCCTTACATGGCGCATCTGCTCGGCGTGGCCTCGCTGGTGATGGGCGAGGCGGGCGGCGCGGTTACCGTCACGGAAGACATGGTGATCGCAGCGATTCTTCACGATACCGTCGAAGACCACGGCGGCCAGCGCACGCTCGACGAGGTGGAAGAGAAATTCGGCTCAAACGTCGCGCGCATGGTGGAAGGCCTTTCCGACACACTCGCCGAAGATCACGACAAAAAAGAAGGCTGGGAGGAGCGCAAGAACGCTTATCTCGCGCGCCTGCGCACGGAGCCGGAAGAGGTGCTCGTCATCTCCGCCGCCGACAAACTCTACAACGCGAAGGCGATTCTCGACGATTTGAAAGAACTCGGCCCGGCGGTCTGGGACCGGTTCAAGCGCGGCCCCAAGAAACAGCTCTGGTACTTTCATGCGCTGCTTGAGGTGTTTCAAAAGCGCCTGAACAACCGCACGGTTGGCGAGCTGAAACGCGTTGTGGATGAGATTGCCTATCTGGTTGCAACCGAGTGGCCCGGAGAGAAGGCCGCGCCGGAGCCGCGCGAAAGCTGAACCAAAATCGGCAAGAAGGCATGCGGCCTGAACCATCCAGCTGCGCACCTCGCCTGTGCTACGCTTCCTTTGTGCATCGCCTGCGTTTACCTCGGACTCTCTGCCTGCTCTGCTCGCTCGGCCTTCTCGCCGCTGTGGCCGCATCCGCACCGCCGTCCTCCGGCCAAAGTGTCATCAAAGATCCCGCCGAATACAACGCATATAAGGCCGCGGTAAACACGGCTGATGCGACCGCGCGGGCTGAGGCTCTTGAGGCATTCGTCCAGCAGTACCCAAGAAGCGTGGTCTTCACCGACGTGTTGGAGCAGGAGATGGCGGCGTGGCAGGCAGCGGGCGATTCAAAACAGGTGATGAAGGTGGCCAAGCGCCTGCTCGCGGCCGACCAAGGCAACATTCGCGCCCTGGGCATTGTGGTCGCGCTTGACCGCGTGGACGCGGCTGGGGGCGACAATGCGGCGCTGAACGAGATGTGTGTTGACGCCTCAGGGGGAATGCTCGCAGTGCCCATGTGGCGCCGGCCCGCCAACATGTCGGAGGCTGACTACGTTTCGCTGAGCAAGCTGCTGAACGATATCTTTATCGGCGCGGAAGGCTACTGCGCGGTGGAACAGAAGAACTACTCGCAGGCCCGGGATTGGCTGCAGCGCGCCTTGAAGATCGACCGCACGAATGTGCAGGACACCTACCAACTTGCTGTCGCGGACCTGGAATCCACGCCGCTTATGCCTGAGGGATTCTGGTACTGCGCGCGTGCCGTTCATCTGGCACAAGACGCCGCCATTCCGCAGGATGCGAGCAGTATGGTGGGCTACTGCAAAACCAAATACTCGAAGTATCACGGCGCAGACGACGGCTGGGAAGCTCTGGTGACAAGCGTTGCGGCAGAAGACAGCCCGCCACCGGATTTTGCGGCGAAGATCAAGCCCGCGCAGAAATAAACGAACTCGCCCGCGCCATGCGGCGCTGTGCCGCCGGTCTACTCCGTCTGCGCCGTGCTGCTCGGCGCCCTGCTCTGCTATATCTAAATTCATGCAGGTTGACCTCCCCAGGCGCCTCATCGCGGTTGCCGCGGCGCTGGCCTTTGTCCTTCCTCTTGGCGCGCAGCAAACGTCGGGCACCTTCCGCTGGATCGACTTCCACGATCCGAAAGATCAGAACATCGTCGCGTGGGTCAGGCGCTCGCTGGCTGTGGAGAATTGGACGGCGATCCGCGAGATCGGCGTGGTGTACGATGCGGCGCTGGTGGTCACCACTGATCGGCCCGGTCCGCAATCGACACCAGGCGACGACAGCTTTACCATCTGGAATGTCTCGCTCACCAGCCACGTAGTGGCTCCGCTCATCTCCGGCGTCAACCTGCGCTGGTTCGATTGGCAGCACTTTGCGACGGACGCGCCCGAAGAGCTGACCGTTCTCTACGACAACTGCCACAACTGCGCGGCGAGCACGTTCTTTACGGCTTTTTATTACGACATTGCGCACCACATGTGGACGGCGCGCTGGATGCGCGGCGGCCAGGGAGTCCTCGTCTGGAATGCGACGGGACCGAGCGCCACGAGCGGCATCGAATGGACGCAGGTTTACGCCGTGATGGCCGGGCCCGATGGCCGCGCGTTTCTCTCGACGTGGAACCACTTTGAATACGGCAAGCTGAGACCGCCCAGCAACACGGTCTTTCGCTATGACGTGGACCCTTTCAGCGGTCTGGAGCGTACGATGGAACTGACACGCGACAACGCCGATGCGATGGAGCTGCGTCTCTGCCGCGGGCAAAGTACTGTGCAGGGCCTGGAGCGTGGGCAGGACTCTCAAGTCTGCCAGCAAATACTGAATGAGCAACCGCAGCGCAAGCCGGTGACTACTCCGCCGGCCAACAATCGCGGCAAGTCCTGTCCGCCAGCCGTGCGGCACTAGCAGCGTAAACCCGCCGCACGCCGGATAGCCGGTTCCGGCCCGCCTGAGCTAGACTTGGTGACCACGGGCTGCGTTGTATTCATTGGAGGGTAAGATGAGCCGAATTCCTCGATTTGCCATCGCGATGACGATTGCGGTTGCGGCCGCACTCTGCGTCTCTGTCTGCCGCAGCGGAATCGTCTCGCACGTTTCCACGGTATTTGCCGCCGTTGCAGGCGCGCAAGACCAGGCACCCCCGGACCAGGGCCAGCCAGATCAGGGGCCCGACCCGGCCGCGGGGAACATGGCGCCCAGCGGGCCGTCGTACACTACGCAAGCTCCGCCGCCCGACCAGTCGACTGAGCAGCCGGGCCAGGCTCCCGATGATTCGGGTTACGCCGGGCTGCCGACGGAGCAGGCAACTGAGGCGCCGCCGCCGCTTCCCGATTACGAACAGCCGCCAGACCCTGGTGACGGATACATCTGGACGCCGGGCTATTGGGCCTGGGGTCCGGACGGCTACTACTGGGTGCCTGGCGCGTGGGTTGAGCCTCCCTACATGGGCGCGCTCTGGACGCCGGGCTATTGGGGCTTTTACGGTGGCCGCTATCTCTTTTATCCCGGCCATTGGGGAATGCACATTGGCTTCTACGGAGGCATCAACTACGGCTTTGGATACATCGGCCTCGGCTATGAGGGCGGCTACTGGAACGGAGGCCACTTCTTCTACAACCGCGCGTACAACAACATCAACACGCGCGTGGTCCACAACACGTACAGCTATAACGCCGGCAATCGCGGATCCTACAATCGCGGAAACAACAACAATCCCCGCGCCAGCTACCGCGGCGGGACGGGCGTGCAGGCCAGGCCGCAGCCATCGGAGCGTGAGGCCGCCCACGAGCCAACTGCTCCGCGCATGAACACGCAGGCGCAGCACGCGCAAACGTACAGCGGAGTTCGAGGGCAATATGCGGCCCAGAATCACGGGCGGCCTGCAACGCCGGCCGTCAGCCGGCCCATTCCGGCAGATCGCAGCTCGAAGCCCGCATCATCTCAGAGTCACAGCGGGCAGCAGAGCAGTGGGCAACATCGCTAAAGCCGCAGGGCTCGGATAGCCAGCCATCGCATCGCCTCGCGCACCTCAGGTCGTCAAATTTCTCAGGTGCGCGGCGCGATGTCAGCTTGGGTTTGCTTTTTGAGTCCAGTGCGATTCGCGAAGGTTCGCGCGCCTCAGTCCGCCGTCTTCACGTCAATGGCGACGAGATTACGCACCCAGCGCGCGGGGCGCTTTTCTCCGGTAGCCACCAGCTTCAGCGGCCCATCGGCCATGAGGGGCTTGCCGTTCTCGGTGTCGGCCACCATCACTGTGGCGTCGTGGACATCGGGTGTGACTTCGCCGATGGAGTAGACAGCCTCGTAGCCGTCCGATCCCTCGGCCACCACGTAAAGCCGCAACTCTTTGCCGCGCGGCTTGTCGTTCACGCCCAGCGGCGTGAGCAAGGCGATGAGCGGCACGCCGGAGTAGGTTTCGTCGGCCTTGGTGTGCTCGTTGTGGACGGTGACGGTGGCGTGCGGCAGCGCGGCCAGCGTGGCCGCGGTAAGATCGGTCGACTTTTCGCCGTAAGATACGCGAAGCGTGCCCGGCGGGATCTTTGCGAGGTCAGCAGTCCCGCCCTTCATCATCCCCATGCAGTGGCTCATGTCCATGGGCCTGCCGTTACTTGAACCCATGTCCATCTTGCAGCCACTCATCTGCATGGAGTCGCCATGGCTCATATCCATGGGTTTGCTGGAGTTTGCATCGCTCGAATTGCCGTTCACGGCGGGCTTGCTCATGTCCATGCCGTCCATCGAGCCGCTCGATGACGATGGCTGCTGATTTTGGGTTTGCGCCGCCGCAATTCCCAGGCTCAACGTAAGCAGAAAGATGGCCGCCCATACAGTGGATCGCTGCATGTCGCCTCACTGTCTTCATCGTATACTGGAGCCATGTCGATTGTGCGCAACGCCGCCGGCATCGCCAAGGGAATGAGCATCACCCTGCGCGAGATGTTTGCCCCCACCGAGGTGGAGAATTACCCCGACGGCAAGGGCCCCAATCGCGGCGCGGTCTTCGAACAGCGTTTCCGCGGAGCGCACGTTTTGCAGCGCGACGAAAACGGCATGGAAAAGTGCGTAGCCTGTTTTCTTTGCGCCGCGGCTTGCCCGGCCAATTGCATTTACATCGAGGCCGCGGAAAACACCGCCGAGAACCGCATCTCCTCGTCGGAGCGATACGCCAAGGTTTACAACATCGATTACAACCGCTGCATTTTTTGCGGCTACTGTGTCGAGGCCTGCCCCACGGACGCTATTACGCATGGCCACGGCTTTGAGCTGGCCACACTCAACGCCACCAATCTTGTCATGCGCAAGGAAGACATGCTGGTGCCGGTGGCGGCGCTGACGACAAAGTGAGCCAGCCCCGCCGGCCGACAGTCTTCTCGGGTCCGGACGATTCCGATTTGAAATACTTTCCTTCTGCTCCGTTTGGAATCTGCAACTTTCGTCTGCGCCACGCCGTTAATGTGTCCTTTCCTCATGGTGCGGAGCATAATGGTCGATGACATTCTTGGCTTTAATGGAATTGGCGTCCTAGTGCGGGTGATTTAGCCTGCCGTTTTCTCGTGCGCCTAAACCAGCTGGTTTCCAGGGGAGGGATTGGATGCGGATCCGGCGCGCGTTGGTGCCATTGGTCGCGCTTGCTGTAGCCTGCCTGACGGCGGATGCTCAGCGCAAACCTGTCTCCCAGGAGACGCAGCCGATTGTAGCCACGGCGCGGGAGGTGCATAACCTTTTTCCCGAAGTTGCTGCCCTCGACCTTCCCGTTCATCTCCGCGCCGTCGTCACGTATTACGATCCCTACATCGACGTAAGACACGCTGCGATTTTCGTTCATGACGCGTCGGGCGGCGTCTTCGTTTCCATTCCCGCGCGGCCCATCCTCTCCATCAAGCCGGGCACGCTCGTGGATATCACGGGAGTGACCAATGCGGGCGACTACGCGTCGGTCATCTCAAGCAACGACCTGCGCACAGTTGGCCAATCCAGCCTTCCTGCGAGCCCTCGCAAAGTCACTTTGACGCAGTTGCTGACGGGCGCCCTGGATTGCCAGTGGGTGGAGGTCGAAGGCCGGGTCCGCTCCGTGCACGTGGCGCAGCACAACGCAGTGCTTGGCGTGGCTGGCGACGGCGGAATGCTCACCGCTGTGTCCGTGCGCCAGCAGGGCGTGGACTACGATTCGCTGGTCGATTCCCTTGTTGACATCGTCGGCAACGCCGCACCGCTTTTTAATCAGCGCCGCCAGATGGTGGGCGTGCACCTGTTCTTCCCCTCGCTTCGCCAGGTAACAGTCATCCAGCCGGCGCCGCGCGATCCCTTTGCGGTACCAGCGGTTCCGCTTGGCCAGTTGTTCCGTTTCTCGCCCAATCCCGGACTGCTTCACCGCGTACATGTGCAGGGCATGGTCACGCTCGATTGGCCGGGGCGCGTGCTTTGCATTCAAGACGCCAAAGCGGGCATCTGCATGCAGACCACGCAGGCGGCCGTAGTCCCGGTCGGCTCCTTTGTCGACGTGGTCGGCTTTCCCGCCATCGATCTTTTCAAGCCGTCGCTCGAGGATGCGATCTTTCGCGCAGCCGGCAGTACGGCACCGCCTCCGCCGCCCGTGGCCATCACCCCCGGCAAGGCCGTGAAAGGCGATCTCGACGGCAAACTGGTTCAGATCGATGCCGAGCTGATTGGCCGCGACGTTGCCGCGTCCGATCCCACGCTCATGTTCCGCGCGGGCGGCGTGCTTTTCCCGGCCATCCTTCCCCGCAACGTGGCCCTTGGCGCTACGCTGCCCTGGAAAGACGGCAGCCTGGTGCGCATCACCGGGGTCAGCAATGTGCAGGTTGACTCCCTGAGCACGAATCTGAGCGAGGGCGCGGTGCGGCCCGAGTCGGTGCACATCCTTTTGCGCTCGCTCGACAACATTTCCGTTCTCAAGGCCCCCACCTGGTGGACCGCGCAGCATACATACGAAAGCTTCTCCATTGCCGGCCTGCTGGTGGTCGCCTCATTGGTGTGGATCGTCGTTCTGCGTCATCGCGTAGCGCTGCAGACGCGCGCGCTTCGCGGCAGTGAAGAGCGGCTGCGCCATCTCTCGGAGCACGACGCCCTTACCGGCCTGCCCAATCGCATTCTTTTGAACGACCGATGTCAAACCTCGCTCAAGCGTGCTGTCCGCTTTCAATCGTGCCTTGGCCTGCTCATGGTCGATGCGGACGAATTCAAAATTGTCAACGACGCCCTCGCCATCAAGCCGGAGACAAATTGCTGTGCGAACTAGCCGCGCGCCTTTGCCGTTGCGTGCGCGAAACGGACACTGTGGCTCGTATTGGCGGGGACGAGTTCATCGTGCTGCTTCCTGACCTGCGCATTCCCGTCGAGGCCGAGTCCATTGCCGCCAAGATCGTGGCAACCGTCGCCCGGCCGTATGCCATCGATCACACGCAGGCGGTGATCACCGTCAGCGTAGGCGTGGTTACCTACCCTGAGGCGGGCGCCGATCTGGAGACCTTGATGCACTGTGCCGACGAAGCCATGTATGCGGCGAAACAGAAGGGCAAAAATAGTTTTCAGGTGTACCGGCCGAAGTCCGCTGCTGCCAACGGAGGCGGGACGTCGCTGTTACATCCACCCCATGTTCCGCTGGCCACCGGCGGCGCTTGAGTTCTGCGTATAACCCCGCACCTGCCGGCAGCCAGCGCTGCAGCGGTTCCACAATTGCTCTACCCGGTCCGCGATCGCCAAGTGGCTTCTTCATCAGGAAGAAGCCACCCTGCAAGGCGTCGGAAAGGGCACGTGAATTGTGGAACCGCTCTGGCGCATCTCCGCGGTCGTTGCCCGCTGACCCTTCCAATTGAGTGCGCCAATCTAAGGCTTGACGATTTTTTGCAGCCGCGGATCCTTCCAGAGCGCGGAGAACTCCTTGTCGACATACACATCGTCGAGCTGCGGATAATGGCCGTCTTTGGCGCGTTGCAAGTAGTCGAGCGCGCCTTCCACATTTCCTCTCCGCGCATAAAGCTTCGCGATCAGGAAATCGGTAAGCGCGATCTGCTCGGGGGTTCTCAGTTGCGCGATCACTCCGCCATTCTCCACGTCGAGGACGTCGGGATCGAGCTCCATCGCTCTCGCGTATTCGGTCATGGCGCGGTCAATCTGGTTCAGGCCCACCCACGCCTCGGCCATGTTCACGTGGTAGGAGGCGTTGGCTTCGTCCAACTCCAGAGCCTGCCTCAGATCCGTCAGCGCGCTCTTGTACTTCTTCTGGATGCACATCAGCGCACCCAGGTTATTCAGCGCGTTGGCGTTGTGCGGATCGGTCTTGATGGCGGCCTGAAAGCTTTTGCGGGCCGCGCCATATTCCTTCAGCGCGAGCTGGGCGATCCCCAGCTTGTTATAGAGCTCGGCATCCGAGCCGCCCGCGCGCAGAGCCCGTTGGTAATAAGCAACGGCCGAAAGATAGTCGCTGTGCGCGCGGGCAATATCGCCTTTCTGTTCGGCGGCCGACGCCGTCTCAAGGCTGATCCCCTTGGGCAGGTCCCGCATGGGAGCACGCCAGCCATACGCGGCAGAGCAGGACAGAAGGCTCATTGCGGCGATGATGCTTGCAAGCTTTTTCATGGAACACCTCTTTCTCGATCCGGGGCAATTCAGGGAGGGCTGCTTGAAGGGTGCCCCCGGCATTCAGCACGTTGGATCGATATCGAGTAGAGATCATTCGGCGGCCGCGTACAACGCTATACCTGCTACCTGTCCGTGGGGGATGAGTTACGGCGTTGGCGTGCCGGCCAACGCGCCGCGATTCAGCAGGTTGTCCACACGTGAAACGGCGATCCGGTTACATTCTTGAACGACCGTAGCAGGGGTTACACACCGTTACACAGCATACTTGCACGGCTTGGACACCGTTAAAGCCTTCCCATATAAGGAAGCCGCGCTAACATTACAATCGTTGCGATGATCCCATAGAGGTTCGCGAGGCGGCGGAGATGACCGTGGAAACTCCTGAAACGATCGAACTCGCCGAGCAGCGCGCGGAACTGAAAACGGTCCTCGAGTCCAAAGGCTTTGCCCGGGCTCCCACGCTGGCGAACCTTCTCTCCTATTTGTGTGAGAAGCTTTTTGCCGGCGAGGCGAACCAGATCAAGGAGTATTCAATTGCGGTCGAAGCCTTTCGCCGCAGCGCTTCGTTCGATCAGGATTCCGATTCCATTGTTCGCGTTGAGGCCAACCGCCTGCGCCGGCGCCTGGTCGAGTACTACCAGGGCGAAGGCGCCGCAAACCGGCTTCGTATCACGATTCCCGTCGGCCAATACGTACCCAGATTCGAGCGCAACATTGTTTCGGATGGAGGCCAGGCTGCGGAAAAGCCGGTTGCACCGCTCGTAGGGGGAGCAGGCGCCGGGTCCCGGCCGCATCCTTCGCTTGCCTTGGCCTGGCGCATCGGCTGGATCGCCGGCGTCGTTTGCCTTACGCTGGCGCTTTGGTACGCCTGGCATCTTTCACATCAGTCGAAACCGGCGCAGACCGAAGGCGAGCAGGTCCCGCTTGGGGGGCTGGCCTTCGAACCGCCTCTTGGCCCTCCAGGCGGAGAAGAGGTGCGCATTCTGGCGGGCGCCAATCGAAGCTTCGTCGATCACGCCGACAAGCTCTGGAGCGCGGACGAATGGTTCACCGGCGGCACGGCGGTCAAAAGCTCCATCGAGCACATCGCGCGCACGCTCAATCCCGACTTTTATCGCACCAGCCGGCAAGGACAGTTCCGCTACGATATTCCCTTGCACAAAGACGTCTACGAGCTGCACCTTCACTTCGCCGAGACCGTCTTTGGGCCCGAATCTTCAGGAGGAGAAGGCAGCCGCATAATGAACGTGCGCGCCAACGGGATTCCGCTGTTGAGCGATTTCGATGTGGTGGCCGACGCGGGCGCAAGTTCTACTGCCGACGTGAAGGTGTTTGCCGACATCTCACCCGCGGCGGACGGCAGGCTCCACCTCGAGTTTTCAGCGGAAAATGGGCAGCAAGCGATTCTCTCGGCCATCGAGATCCTGCCGGGTTTCCGGGGACACATTCGTCCCGTTCGCATTCTGGCAAGAGAAACTCCGTATTACTCCAACGACAGCCACTGGTGGAGTCCCGACGACTATTTTGAAGGCGGGCAGTTGGCCGCATATACCGCACCGGTGAAGGGACCCGACGATCCGGAGCTCTACGAGACCGAGCGGTGGGGAAACTTCTCCTATGCCATTCCCGTCACGGCCGGAAAGTACACAGTGACCCTATATTTCGCTGCGCGCCATGGCAACTGGGACGAGCCGTCTTCCGACGCATTTGAAGGCAAGCCGGCCGTCGCCCATGTCTTCAACGTTTTTTGCAACGGCCAAACCCTTCTCACCGCCTTCGACCTGGCGAAGGAAGCCCGCGATTCCGACGTCGTAATCCGGAGATTCGCAGGCCTCGAGCCCAATGCGCAGGGCAAGCTGCTTCTGAGCTTTGTTCCGGTTCAGGGCTACGCCACCGTGACTGGAATTGAAGTGCTCCCGCAATGATCAAGGCAAATGCCGCGCGGTTCACTGCGATGCTACGCGGAGTCAAACAGGTGTTCAAGGCCGGATTGCGTGCTGAGCCGAGTCTTGCTACCCCGCTGCGGCCAGCAGCCCGCGCTTGCGCAACTCCGCCATCACCCGCTCCACTTTCCAGTCGAGAGCTCCCGTGCCATCCACCACCAGGTCAGCATGTGCCGCCGATGGCCGCACGTAGGCCACGCAGGTGGGTCGCACCGTGCGATCGTATTGCTCACGTACCAATTGCGGAGTGCGGCCGCGTTCTTCCACGTCGCGCTTCAAGCGCCGCTCAAAACAGAGCGCGTCGGGAGCATCCACGAACACGCGCAGATGGTAGATGGGGAGCAGCTCGCGATAGTAGAGCGCGAAGATCCCCTCAACAATGAGAAACGGCCCGGCGGTGACACACTGGCTGCGTCCCGGGACACGCGTGTACGTGGCAAAGTCGTAGATGGGGCGGTCGATGCTTTCTCCGCGCGCCAGCGTTGCAACATCCCGCGCCAGCAGCGGAACCTCGATGAGCGCAGGGTCGTCGAAGTTCTTTTCGATGCGCTCGGCCAGCGGCAGATGCCCGAGGTCGAGGTAGTAATCGTCGAGATGAAAGCGCAGGCCGCCAAGCGTGCGTGCCAGCTCGTTGGCCAAGGTCGTCTTGCCCGAACCCGAGCAGCCGGCAATCGCCAGCACCGTGGGCGGAAAGGGCAGGCGCGGCAGCTCCTGTGCGGTCAGGCTGCCGGCCGCGGCATTGGGCAGGCTGTTCAGACTTTCTGCCGCCTCATGTTCCGCCGCCGGATTCGGCATCGCCCGATCCATCGCCGCGCTCACTCTTCCAATTTCGCCCTCTGGGCAATTCTTGGCGCCACGCGCTTGAGCAGGCTGGCAAGCCGGCTCTCCACCCGCCGGCCGGTCTCACCAACTTCTTCGTGGCTCAGTGGCTTCGAGCCCAGTCCCGCGGCCAGGTTGGTCACACATGAGATTCCCAGGACTTCGATCCCCATGTGCCGCGCAACGATGGTCTCCGGCACGGTGGACATGCCCACCAGCGTCGCGCCCAGCGCGCGAAAGGCGCGAATCTCCGCGGGCGTCTCAAAGCTCGGCCCCGGCGTGGCCAGATACACGCCTTCCTCCAACGTGAATCCGTCTTCGTGCGCCTCCTCTTTGGCCAGCGCGCGCAGCGGCCAGCTATAAGCCTCGGTCATATCGAAGAACCGCTGGCCGGCGCCGGCGCGAACCGCGAAGCGCGGCTCATTGGGCCCGTTGAGCGGGTTCCAGCCCATCAGATTGATGTGGTCGCTCAAGAGCACCAGCTCGCCCACGTCAAGGCCGGATTGAATGCCGCCCGCCGCATTGGTCAGTACCACCGCGCGCACGCCAAGCAGGCCCAGCACGCGCATGGGAAAGGTGACTTCAAGCGGCGAGTAGCCCTCGTAAAAGTGAACACGGCCCTGCATGATGATGACCGGCGCGCCACCAAGCAGACCGGCGACTATGCGGCCCGAATGGCCTTCGACAGTGGATTGCGGGAAGTGAGGGATCTCGCTGTAGGGAACGATAACCGGGTTTTCGACGGCCTCGGCCGCCGCGCCCAGCCCCGAGCCCAGCACGATGCCGATTTGAGCGCCGAGCGCGCCCAGCCGCTCACCCAAAAAGGCGGCTGCTTCTGCGACCTGGTCGTAGTACGTCATTTTGTTGGACTGGCGGAACGCTTCCGAACATTCTACACACCGCGTTGCGCGGCTGGGCCTGTGCAAATGGGGCCATAACGGGGCCTGAGCAGGGAGACGGCCGTCACATTTTACCGGTTTTGGCCGGCAGTATAATGCCATCCGGCCGGAGCGCGGAGGTTTCGCTTATTGACCCTTCGCGCATCGGCTGCGGCAAATGATTGGAGCACTCGCGATGACCTCACAGTTGGTGAATCAAGAGTTGGTATTGGCGCGGCGAATGGAGCGCCTGGGCACGGAGACAGCCTTTGAAGTCCTCAGCAAGGCGAAGGCGCTGGAGCGTCAGGGCAGGAACATCGTGCATCTCGAGATCGGTGAGCCCGACTTCGACACGCCGCAGCACATTGTGGAAGCAGCCGTGGACGCTCTGCGCGGAGGATGGACGCACTACGTCGCTTCAGCCGGTTTACCCGAGTTGCGCGAGGCCATCGCCAGCTATGTCGGGCGCACGCGCGGCGTCGCCGTCCAGCCCGAAGAAGTCGTCGTTGTTCCCGGCGGCAAGCCCATCATCTTCTACGCCATGCTCGCCCTCATCGACGAGGGCGACGAAGTGCTTTGTCCCAACCCGGGTTTTCCCATCTACGAATCGATGATCCGTTATGCCGGGGGCACGGCGGTCCCCATTCCCCTGCGCGAAGAGCGCGACTTTGCCATGGACGTGGACGAAATGGCGCGGCTGATCACGCCCAGAACCAAATTGATCATCCTCAACTCGCCGCAAAACCCAACCGGCGGCGTGCTCAGCCGCCGCGAGATCGAGCACACAGCCGAGGTCATCGGCGATCGCGGCATCATGATCCTGAGCGACGAAATCTACAGCCGCCTGCAATTCGAAGGCGAGCCCTTCTCCATCATGAGTGTGCCGGGTATGCAGGAGCGAACCATCCTGCTCGACGGCTTTTCCAAGACGTATGCTATGACCGGCTGGCGCATCGGTTACGGCGTGATGCGCGCCGATCTGGCTGCACAGATAACGCGCCTGGCGACGAACTGCAACTCCTGCACCGCGGCCTTCACGCAGCGCGCGGCTTTGGCGGCGCTCACTGGAGACCAAACGACCGTAGGCTTGATGCGCGCGGAGTTTGAGCGCCGCAGCCGCGCGTTTGTCGACGGCCTCAACCGCATCAAGGGCTTCAGCGCGCGTATGCCCAAAGGCGCGTTTTATGTTTTTGCCAACATCACCGGCACGGGGTGGCCGTCAAAACCTCTCGCCGATGCGTTGCTGGATCAGGCCGGCGTGGCGGCTCTCTCGGGCACGGCGTTCGGATCCTACGGCGAGGGCTACCTGCGGTTCAGCGTGGCCAACTCAATGAAGAATTTGATGGAAGCGCTCAAGCGCATCGACGCGTGGGCGAAGGCGAATCTCTAGCGGCAAGAGAAGTGGCAGACGAGAAGCGCGAAGGAGAACGGCAATGGCGCTGAGGGATTCAAAAACCGGTTTGGTGACCAAAGAGTATTCCGTCGCGGAACTGTGCGATGCGGCGCACCTCATGCGCGGCTACAACCTGGTCGCTCTCTGTGCGGCAGGCTCCGGCCACGCCGGCGGCACGCTCTCCATCATGGACCTTGCCGCAGCCCTTTATCTGCGCGTGGCCGACCACGATCCGCGGAATCCGGAATGGCCCGATCGCGACCGCATCCTCTGGTCGGCGGGCCACAAGGCGCCTGCGCTTTACGTCGCTCTCGGCATGGCCCGCTTTTGTCCGCTCGACGATGTTGTGACGCTGCGCAAGCTGGGCTCGCCCTTTCAGGGGCATCCGCACTGGCTCAAGCTGCCGGGCGTCGAAGTCTCCACCGGCTCTCTCGGCCAGGGGCTCAGCATCGCCGTGGGCATGGCGCTGGCCGCGCGCATTGACGGCAAGAAACACAAAATCTTCTGCCTGATGGGCGATGGCGAACAGCAGGAGGGCCAGGTGTGGGAAGCGGCGATGGAAGCCGGCCACTTCCATCTCGACAACATCATTGCAGTCATCGATTGCAACCGCCTGCAGATCGACGGCTGGGTCAAGGACGTGATGCAGGTGTAGCCGCTCGTCACCAAGTACGATGCCTTCGGCTGGGACATCCTCCGCATCGACGGTCACAACATGGCGGAGATCGTCTACGCCTTCGAACGGGCGCGCGCCTCTTCGGGCCGCCCCGTCGTCATCCTCGCCGACACCGTGAAGGGCAGAGGCGTCAGCTTTATGGAGAATCAGCCCGGCTGGCACGGGAAAGCGCCCAATCGCGACGAACTGGACAGAGCGCTCGAAGAACTTGGCGTTGCCGGCCGTATTCCAGTCGAGGAGTTGCTCAAGAAGGCGAAGAGCTGGCAGGCCGAGGCCACGCGCACCCTCGAATCCAAAATGCCGCGCTTCTCGCGCGACTACTGGTGGAACGCTGATCCCGCCGCAATGCACGTCACCATGGAACCCACGCGCAAAGGCTTCGGTCGCGCGCTCGCCGAATGCGGCGGCGACGAGCGCGTCGTCTGCCTCGGTCTCGACATCTCCGGTTCCATCACCATTGCCGATTTTTACCTGGGCAAGCCGGAACGGGCCGGACGCTGGATCTCGATGGGCATCGCTGAGCAGTCGGCCACGGCGGCGGCAGCCGGCCTGGCGCGCGAGGGCAAGCTGCCGGTCTTAGGCTCCTACGCAACATTTTCCGCGGCGCGCAACCTCGATCAGCTCCGCGTTTCGGTCTGCTACTCGAATCTCAATGTTCTCGTCGCCGGAGCGCACGCCGGAGTATCCGTCGGCCCGGACGGCGCTACGCACCAGGCGCTCGAGGATCTCTTCGCCATGCTGGGTCTTCCCAACATGTGTGTCGTCGTGCCCTGCGATGCGATTGAAACGCGCAAGGCCACGCAGCATCTGCTTCTTGAACGCATGGGGCCCAAGTACATCCGATTCGCGCGCGAGGCTACGCCCATCGTGACGGACGAAGCGACGCCGTTCGTCTTTGGGAAAGCGAATCTGATCCGGCTGCGCGGAGAGAAAGCGGAATTCGCCACCGCTTTCGAGACGCGGCTGGCCGAGGATTGCGCGGACGAGCACGAAGACCTGAGCATCGTTGCCTGCGGGCCCATGGTGCCTGAGGCCATGCGCGCGGCCTGGATCCTCAAGCGCGACTTCGGCTACGAAACGCGCATCCTCAACCTGCATACGCTCAAGCCCATCGACAGGGAAGCGGTCATTCGCGCGGCGATCGAAACCGGTGTAATCGTCACTGCTGAAGAACATCAAATTGGCGCACTCGCGGGCCGCGTCAGCTCCATTCTCACCGCCAGCCGTGAGCTCTACGGCATGCCCGTCATCACGGCTGCGATCGGCGTCAAGGACCGCTTCGGCGATTCGGGCGCGCCGTGGGAGCTGGTCAAGCAGTTCGAACTCAGCGCCGAGCACATCGCCCAAACTGCGCTCGAGCTAATGTCTGTCAAGCACCAGCACGCCGGACATTTCGTCTCCGCATGATCCGTTCGCTTTCCGCCGCCCACTCGCCCCGAGCAACGAGCGAACCGCGGCAGCTTGATTGGAGTATCATCCCGCGATGGACGAAATCGATATAAAAGCTCTTCCGGAAAACGCCTACAGGCCCTTGAAGTCCGGCGAGATTTACGCACCGATCATTGAGGCCCGGATGCATGCGCCGGAACTTACGGCGCGCGCCATTTTATGGGGACTGTTTCTCTGCGTTGTGTTTACCACGGCTTCGGCGTACTCGACGCTGAAGGTGGGTCAGGGCATGGAGGCCTCGATTCCTATCTCCATCCTCGCGATTGGACTGGCTCGAGCCTACAAGCGGCGTTCCAGCCTGCTGGAAAATGTAATCATCACCGGAATGGGCGGAGCATCGGCCGCCGTTGTGGCCGGTGCGGTCTTTACGCTTCCTGCTCTCTACATTCTTCACCTCAATCCGCATCCGGTCCAGACCGTCTTCATCTGTCTGGCCGGTGGCTGTCTCGGCGTTCTTTTCGTGATTCCCTTACGACGTTACTTCGTGCGCGAAATGCATGGCCAGTTTCCCTTTCCTGAAGCCACTGCCATCACTGAAGTGCTGGTGACGGGCGAACGCGGCGGCTCGCAGGCCAAGCTGCTGCTCGAGGCAACGCTCATTGCCGGGCTCTACGACTTCTTCGTCACCACTTTTCACGTTTGGCGGGAGTATCTGAACCTGCAGTTCATTCCGCTCCTGCGCACTCTGGCCGATCGCGGCCGCATGGTCGTGAACTTCGACGCCATCGGATTCATTCTCGGCCTGGGCTACGTGATGGGCTTGCGGACGGCTCTGATCTTTTGTGCCGGCGGAGTTCTGGCCAACCTGGTGCTGGTGCCGCTGATCTGGTTTCTGGGTAGCCACATGAATATGGCCGTCTATCCCGCAACAGTGCCCGTTGCAAGTATGACCGCGGCCCAGATCTACGGCAGTTACGTGCGCTTTATCGGAGTGGGCGCCATCGCTACGGCGGGCCTCATCGGGGTGGTCAAGTCGCTGCGCGTGATTGCCGGCTCCTTCGGCATCGCGCTGCGCGCTTTTCATTTGCGCGAGGCCGATCAATCGGAGCGCACCGATCGCGACATCCCCGTAATCACGATTCTTCTTGGCATCGTGGCCAGCGCCATCGCGGTCGCCATCTTTTTCGGCCGCCTTCAGGTTTCATGGACCGTCCTTGCTTTGGGCCTTGCGCTGGTTCTGGTCTTTGCCTTCTTTTTTGCTTCAGTGGCGGCAAACGCCATCGCCACCACAGCGAATAATCCAGCATCGGGCATGACCATGCTCACCCTGATCATCTCTTCGGTGGTGCTGCTGAGGTTCGGCCTCTCGGGAACCACGGGCATGTTTTTCGTGATGGCGATCGCGGGCATGGTGTGCACAGCCCTGTGTGTCTCGGGCCAGTTCATCACCGATCTGAAAACCGGCTACTGGCTGGGCTCGACGCCCGCGGCGCAGGAGAAAGTGAAGTTCCTGGGCGTGATTGCCGCGGCGGCCGCGGCCGGACTCACCATCGCGCTGCTGGCCCATACTTTTCAGTTCGGCGAAGCCGCGCAGGGCGACCTGCGGCCCATTCTCGCCGCGCCGCAAGCTTCCATTATGAAAGCTCTGGTCGTAGGATTCATGAGCCGGCAGCCTGTCGCCTATATGCTCTTCGGCGTCGGAGCCCTGATTACACTGGTCATGGAGATGCTTGGCACTTCATCGCTTGTGTTCGCACTGGGCATTTACCTTCCCCTGGCCCTGACCACGCCCATTCTGGCCGGCGGATTCCTGTCGCATCTGGTCAACCGCCGTTCAGAGAAGACGGGCGGCGAACCCGGCCACCGGATCCGCGAGCGCGGCATTATCCTGGCTTCCGGCTTGATGGCTGGCGGCGCGCTGGGCGGCGTTCTGGGCGCGGCTTTGCGGCTACTCCCGGGATTTCACGAAGATTTCATTCAAACGCCTTTCTATTCCTGGGATTTGGTTTCGCAATCCGTTTCCGCGCTGCTTTTTATTGGGCTGTGTTTCTACGTCTGGCTCGGCGCCTCCAAAATGGAAAAGGAGAAGTCATGAACCAACTTGATCTGTATATCGCCGAGGCGATCCTTGCCATCGACACGCTTTGGGGCGGCGACGTGATGTGCCCCTCGGGCACGGGACGCTTCATCGCCGATAGTTGGTTTTCCGATGAGCCGTTGCCCGCAGCCTACACGCATCCGGCCGCTGCGCGCTTGCGCCAGTCCGGTGGCGTTGCTGCCAAAACCATCGACCGCGATGCCATTGAAGCCTATCTCCGCGACGTGAATGTTCCCAGCGCGATTGCAGGCGTTCGCAAAGAGGCCGCCGGGTGCGGCGAACTGCGCCGCTCCTACCTGTTCGGACTGGCGCTGAGCCTCGACGTCATGTGGGACCTGGCCATGGAAGTGCTCGGCAAGGGCGATCCCGTTCCCTATGCGCGAGCCGTCGATGCTTCTACAGGCAAGCCGCCGGAACCTTCGCGGCCGGAGAAAAAGCGGGAGCGCGTGGCCGAGCTGCTGGGGCGCGCAGGCTACGCATCGTCGCAAGCCGGCGGAATTCTGGCCGCAGTGGATGCGTGGCGCCGCGATCGCGTGACCCCCATGGCTTCGGTGCGCGCACTGGGCGCGGCCGTGATCGCGCACTTCGACAATCTGAGCGCGAAGAACCTGCTGCCATGGCTCCCGCCGGAGCTCGAGCGAGTACCGCGCGCGAACATCGACTTCCTGCCCATCAAGGACGCCTGGTTCTCCGGCTCGATGAACTACATTGGGCGGGCGCGAAACGCCGACGGTAGTCCGCAATACGAAGCCAGCTATGAGATCAACGCTTCGTTGCAGATTTCGTATCCAGAGTTTGAGCAGCTCGTCAGCCACGAGGTGGTTCCGGGGCATGTGACCACTTTTGCCTACCTGCAGGACTTGTATGTCCGCGGAAAGGCAGACTTCGAGGCTACGGTTCTTACCATGAATACGCGCGCCGCCACGTTGTTTGAGGGACTTGCCAATAATGCCATCCTGATCGCGCATGGCGTGACTGAAGTGGACCAGTTGCCCGACGAGGACTTGCAGATTGGCGTACTTCTGGCCCTCTTGCAGGACGATGCGAAGAACCAATCGTCCTACATGACCTGGGGCGAGAAGAGACAACAGGCGGAAGTCGCGGCCACGCTGCGTCGTGATTTTCTGGTGACCGAAGAACGCGCGCATAAACTCTCCGGCGCATGGGGCCGGCATCCGCTGCTGGGCCGCATGTACCTTCCGGCCTACCGTTCCGGCACGGAAAGAGTGGCGCAACTCCGGCGTACTTATCCTGCCGACCGAGTGCTACCGGCGATTTACGGATGCAACGGACTCGTCGACATTGAGACCGTTGAGCAGGTTCTGAAAGGCTAGAAGCCCCACCGCGGCGTGGAACTCGATCAAAGAGCTGTGTGGTAGTTTTCTAGTGTGTCTGCCACCGAATCCCTGGCCACCGGCCAAACTGAGCCTGCTCAGCCAGGCTCAAAGCAGTTTACCGCCTGGCACGCGGGGACGGCGCTGCTCCTCGCGCTGGGCTATTCCGGCTACTATTTCTGCCGCTCCGATCTTTCGGTTGTGCTGCCCGATCTGATCCACGATATGGCGCGGCACGGAATGACGCCGAACGAAGCGGAGATTCGGCTTGGTTTCATCGCCTCGGTGGGCACCGTGGCGTACGCATTCGGCAAGTTTTTCTCAGGAGCCCTGGCCGATACCGGCGGCGGGAAGCGAAGCTTTCTGGGTGGAATGGCCGGCTCCATCTTTTTCACCATCATTTTTGCCATGAGCGGAGGATTTCCACTCTTCACGCTGGCATGGATCGGGAACCGGCTGTTCCAGTCGCAGGGATGGGCGGGCCTGGTGCGGGTTTCATCGCGCTGGTTTTCCTACTCCACATACGGCAGCGTGATGGCGGTGGTGAGCCTGAGCTTTCTGTTTGGCGATGCCGGCTGCCGATGGATGATGAGCGAGCTGATGGCGCACGGCGTGGGCTGGCGCGGAGTCTTCTTCTTTGCTTCAGGGGCGCTCGCGGTTTTGATGGTGATGTGTCTGTTGCTGCTGCGCGAGGCGCCGGAAGATCGCGGACTGTCCAAGCCGGAAGTCAATCCGAGAAATGTTTACGCCGACCAGGAAACAGCGGACGATAGGCGCGTGCAAATTGGAGCCATCCTGCGGCCGTTGCTGACAAGCTTCCCATTCTGGATGGTCTGCGTGCTGGCGTTCGGAACAACGATGCTGCGGGAGACGTTCAACCTGTGGACGCCGACCTATTTCGTGCAGTTTGTCGGACTGCATCCGAGCGTGGCGGCGAGCCGCAGCGCGCTGTTTCCACTGTGCGGGGGAATTTCGGTGTTGCTGGGCGGCTTTCTCAGCGACAAGTTGGGACCGAACGGCCGCAATGTTCTCGTGGTCGCCGGCATGACGGCCTGCACCGTCTGCCTGGTGTTGATGGGGCGAATTCCTTCGAACAGCGGCCCATGGGCGCCGTCGATTCTGGTTGGGCTGGTCGGGTTCACATTGCTGGGTCCGTACTCGTATCTTGCGGGCGCTATGTCGCTCGATTTCGGCGGGCGGCGGGGAAGCGCAACGGCGGCAGGAATCATCGATGGGTTTGGCTACATGGCAGGATGGCTCTCAGGCGATACGGTGGCGCGGATCGCGGTTGCATGGGGCTGGCGCAGCGCGTTCCTGAGCCTTGCGGTGGTTTCGTTGATTACGGCGTTGGTTGCGCTGGTGCTGACGAGGCACCAGAGGGACAGTCGACAGTGAACAGTGGACAGTGAATGGATCCTGCGCCCTGGCCGGGAGCAAGGGAGCAAGCGAGCCGGGCGGTTGCAAAGAAACTGAGCGCATGGCTGATTTGGGTCGTTTTTAGGGTCGATTTCGGGCCATTTCGCCCATAAAATCGACGAAATTTGTCGAAATTTGTCGACGATTTTGACGACGATTTGTTGATTCCAAATGGTTTACGTCGATTTTTGTGCCTCCAAGCCCCTAATTTTTTTTTCTTTAATTAATTTCCTGCCGCCGCTTCGGATTTGGGCGGGCGGCCAAGGCACTTGGGTTCGCCGCTGGAGCCGGTTAAGGGTTTTGGCTGATGGCAAAGGGCGGAGATTGCGATTTTGGCGTTCGCCAGGTAATGCTGCGCCTTGGTTGGACTGACGATGTCGGTCATGGACGCGAAGTTGATGCAGGCAATGAAGTCGCAGATATTCTTGTAGCCGCAGAGGGGAGGCGTGGCGCGCAGATAGGCTTCGTTGGCGGCCTGTTTGGCGTCGTAGTCGTTGTCGTCCTCGTCGAGATCGGCAGCCTCCTTTTTATAGGCGTAGTTCCAGGCGCGCATGCAGCGGGCGATGGCCTTGCTTCCGGAGTCGTCTGACGAGGTTCGAGGCGCGCCGGCGGCGGTGATGGTGGAAATGATTGTGAATGCCATGAAGAATCCCCTTTCATATTCAAGGCTAGCGATTTGGGCGAATTAATCGGCAAACTTGGGGAAATTTTTGTGCGGGGCGTAAGGGATGGAGGGAGGAGGGGTTAGGTTGGGGTTGGGATTGTTTGCTTCAGGGGTGGGGGTTGACAGCGGAGAAGCAGGGGCGGGGTCCGGGGGTCGCGGGGTGGCGATTCGTGTTGGTTTTGACACATCGAAGGAAAGACAACGCAGATCCTCCGCTCCGGTCGCCTCGGCGACTTCCGCTCAGGATGACAAATCATAGGGGAGATTGGGGTCTGCACGCTCAGGATGACAAATGTGCGGTGGGCGGACGCTCCGTTTGCGCAACTTCTTGCGCGGCTGCCTCTCGTTTTGCTGGCAGAAGCGCTAACAGGACGCCTCCGATCACGAGGAATATGATCACATCGGTAAAGTTCCTGTGGACTGCGTGATTCCAGGCTTCCACGGTTTGAATAGCCATTACCGTGGCATGGGAGATGTTCCACCAAGCTACCAGAGCAATCATGGAGCGATGCTCAGATGGTCTCCTTGCAGCCAGGAGTAGAAAGACCCCGGCCGGGATAAAGAAGCTCAGAAACATCGGCTCGATCTCGTTCTTCCGCTCCAAAAGCCAGCTGGAATGCCACAGATCCATATATAGGAAATAAATTATGGATAGATTCAACAGCCCTACGATTACCAGGACGATCTGCGTCAGGCGTTCTCTTTTCATATTGACCTCATTGAGCGAATTTTGTTGCGAGCCCAGCGGGCGCTCACCCAGAGGACTCAAAACTAACACACAGGAATGGAAAAACAAGATCTGCGTGTCGTGCATGTCAACCTGCTCCGGCGCAGGCAAAAGAAAACTGTGCCCGCCATCACATCCCGCACCAACCCGCAGCGGTAACGTCAAGTCCGCGCGGCGATCCCCCGGCGCCTGAAAGCAAGACCCAGATTTGCGTTAGGACGCGTCGCCGTGCACACCCACAGCCCCATGCGGCAGGGAAACGTCACCCGCCGCAGCTGTTGATCAACTGATTATTTTCGGGTTGCCGGTGATACGCCCGGAGGGTGCGATTCGCGCAACCGAAGTAGCAGTAACGATTTTCTGAAAACCTGTCGGTTGGAGAGGTAGACTGCTGCGATGAAACGTGCACTCGGCTCGGTATTTCTGGCGGTCACCTTCGTAAGCTATTGCTCCTTCGCGCTCCATGCTCAGAACGTCGACGCGTGCACATCGAAGACCTATTACCACCGGGAGCCCAAAGCGCTCTCCAGCGAAGTAATATCGACTCCTTTCGTTGTCAGAGATATCAGCGGGACGATCACTTACAACGGCGGCAAGCCGCTCGAAGGCGCGTATATCGAAATGCCTACCGGAACGACGGGCGTGGTTGCTAATCAATCAGGCCCAAGAGGCCACTTTACACTTTCGTCTCTCAACGTCCTCGGCCCCTTCGCATGGTCAGCGGAGGCAGGCCCCGGAACATACTGTTTCCGGGTGACGAGGGCTGACTTTCATTCGGTGGTTGGGATGATCGTTGTTTCACGAAACGCGCCGAAGGGAGCCATCATTGCGATCGACCTCAAACCTGGTGAGGGCTACCGGGACGCTTCTCCGGATGAGCAACTCCTTCCGGCGAGCAGTGTAGCTCCGTTTCAAGTCCCCAACCCCAAGCAATACCCGCAGAAATATGCGGACGTGTATATGCCCGTATCGCTTGCTGCGGGAAGGGTTCGCACTCCCGAGTTCTCTGTTTCGAAGCAACAATGGTATGCCATTGTGCTTCAGGTTGAAGAGCCCCTACCACCTCTTCGAATGCGGTGCATGACTGGAGCCACACTCGGACCGCTTGACGCGAAGGATTGCGAAAAGGACGAACGAGTGCTCGAGGCCGACTGGACGGTGTGGGAGGATGGGCGCATTGTGCGGTGGGGTTCTATTCCCGATGACGATGGCGGGAAGTGGGGCGGAAAGGACATGTTCATCCAGATCGGTGGTTTCGGCACGAAACCCGGCAAGAAGTACGTCGTGCAGCTGCACTTTACGAAGGATGGTTCGTCGCTCAATATCGCCAATCCTCACCTGATCGTAATCCCGCATCGGGATATGTATTAGGGCTCCGCTGGATGTATTGTCGCCCACCCGGCAGTTACTCCGTGGTCAACATCCCACGTGAGCCCCAGCGTGCGCCATGGGAACAGCCGGCACTTGCATGCGGTGCGCGTCGCAGCGCCGTTCCCGGTTTGCGCGGGGCAGCCAAGCGATTTATGGTTATCTCGCTTGAGAAATCGTGAGGGAAATGCGATGCAAAACCGGATGTTTCTCGTTGCGCTTGTTGGGGCCGTATTGATGACCGCTATCGTGGCCACCGCTGCTGCTCAGAGTGGGCCGCGCCGGCCGAAGATTACAGGCATCTCACACCTGGCTGTGTATACGGCAGACGCGACGGCGACCGAGCACTTTTATACAGTGAGTGTGGGCGCGGTGAAGGAGGCGGATCCTGAGAATCGGCTGGGCGTGCGCTACATGCTGAGCGCGACGCAGTTTGTTGAAGTGCTGCCGCTGCCTAACGGAGCGGGCATCAACCGGCTGGATCACGTGGGCCTGAATACGGAGAGCGCCGAGGGGATGCGCAAATACCTCGCGGCCAAGGGATGGAAGACGCCGGCGCACGTGACGCGCGGCAGGGACGGCAGCCGGTGGTTCGATGTGCTCGATCCCGAGGGCAACACGATCCAGTTTGTGCAGCCGCCGGCGCACGCGAAGCCGGTGGACGCGCCGAATGCGATTGGGCATCACATCATCCATGTCGGTTTCCTCGTCCACGACCGCGCGACAGAGGATACGTTTTATCGCGACCTGCTGGGATTCAGGCCGTACTGATGGGGCGGGCGCGACGGCAAGGTGGAGTGGGTGAGCCAGCAGGTTCCTGACGCGCACGACTGGATTGAGTACATGCTTGCAGCGGGGCCGGGGAAGGGGATTCCGGCGGACATGACGCAGCAGACGCTGGGCGTGCTGGACCATTTCTCGATTGGAGTGGCTTCGGTTCCGGATGAGTACAAGGTGCTGGTAAGCGAGAACCGGCTGAGCGGGCGGCACGACCAGGCGCCGAAGATCGGGCTCGACGGAAAGTACCAGTTCAATCTGTACGATCCCGATGGGACGCGCGTGGAGGTGATGAACTTCCACGCGACGGAGAAGCCGTGCTGCTCGCCGTTCACGGCGGATGATCCGGCGGAGTGAAAAGACAGCAAGTCAGCGAGGCAGCGGGTCGGCCAGTCAGCGCGGGGGCGAAGCTAGCGAAGATAGCGGAGTTGGCAAGTTGGCGAGGGAGTGAGCTGGCGGAGTTGGCGGGGGCAGCGGTCGGTTGGGAAGAGCAGCCCCTCAGAGGCCAAAGCCCCGACTCATTGGGGCGCGATTGATGTACGGGTTTGGCCCCCCAGGGAAAGTCCTCTCGAACCGACCACCACCGCCCACTGCTCCTGACCGCCTCGTCTTCTATCCTGTCTGCAGGTGCATCCCGTCCTTTTCCACATCGGCTCCATTCTGATCCCGTCCTATGGCGCGATCACCGCATTCGGCGTTCTTGTAGCGCTCGGGCTGGCGCAGCGCACCGCGCGCATCGTCGGCGTCGATGCCGGCAAGGTCTGGAACCTTTGCATCCTGAGCCTGTTTGCGGCGCTGGCTGCTACGCGACTCCTTCTGGTCGCCGCCAACTGGAGCGCGCTGCGCAATCATCCCGCCTGGCTGTTCGGACTCGCGATAGTGCACCATCCGCTGCTCGCGGGCGCGGGTGCGCTGGCCGGCGCGGGCTGCGCCGCATGGTACGCGCGGCACAGCAAACTTTCCTTCCGCGCCACGGCAGACGCCCTTGCCCCACCCGTCGCCGCAGTTCTCGCATTCGAGCAACTGGGCGCCCTAGCCGCCGGCTCCGGTTACGGCACCGATGCCGGACCTCAGGTGGGCTGGGCCATCATTTATTCGAATCCGATGGCTGCCATCTGGAGCGGCACTCCCCTCGGCGTTCCGCTGCATCCCGTGCAGGCTTATGCCGCGCTCGCTTTTCTTGCGCTGGCTGTTCTGCTCTGGGTCTGGCTGCCGCTTGAGCGCCGCTCGGGCGACGTTGCCGGCCTCTGGCTGATGGGAGCCGGCGTGGCCATCTATTTCACCGAGATTTGGCGGGATTGGGTGGGTCGCGGTTCGCTGTTCGATGGCGCGATCGACGGCCCGCAGCTCGCCTCGGTCTTACTGGTGCTCGCCGGCGCGCTGACCCTCCGTGAAAGCAACAACGTCCAGCACGAACACAAGGACACGCAATCAGCGGAGCCGCAAACCTCGCCTGCGAACCGGAGCCCTGCATGAGCCCCGAGCGCAGCACGAGTCTTGTCCGCACCATCGCCGTGCCTGCCGAGGCAAACGGCCAGCGGCTCGACGCATTCCTGGCCGCGCAACTCGAGGGCGTGAGCCGCTCGCGCGTGCAGTTGCTCCTCGATCAGGGCGATGTGCTGGTGAACGGTGTCCGCATGAAAGCCTCGCTCAAGCTGCGCGGTGGCGAGCAAGTCACCATCACCGGCGATCCGCATCCCGCGCCGCTCAAAGCCGTCCCTGAGGCGATTCCGCTGGACATTGTCTACGAAGACGCCGATCTGGCCGTGATTAACAAGCCGGCGGGAATGATGGTGCACGCGGGCTCCGGCGAAAATGAAAGTGCGCGCAGTCGCGGAACCCTCGTCAATGCCTTGCTCCACCGCTTCCAGTCGCTCTCATCGACGGGCGGCGAGCTGCGTCCCGGCATCGTCCACCGGCTCGACAAATCCACCAGCGGCCTTATCATCGTCGCAAAAAACGACCGCGCTCACGCCGCTCTCGGCGACCTGTTCTCCGGCCGCCGCGTGCAAAAAACTTACATCGCGCTGGTTCACGGCTCGGTCGCGCGCGAGAAGGGTACCATCAGCGCGGCGGTCAGCCGCGATCCCATCCGCCGCACGCGCATGACCACGCGGCCCAGCGAAAATGCTCGCGCGGCGATCTCTCATTACGAAGTCGTTCAGCGCCTCAGCACCCGCTTCGGCAAATTCACTCTGCTCCGGGTGCGCATTGAAACCGGCCGCACGCACCAGATCCGCGTACACATGGCTTCCATCGGCCACCCCGTCGTCGGCGACACGCTCTACGGCGGCGCAGCGCAGTTGACCGCTCAGCCCGCCGCGCCCAGCGCGCGCTCCGCCGGCAAAAAAACCGACCCGGAACGGCTCAGGCTCGGCCGCAATTTCCTCCACGCCGCAAAACTCGAGTTCGCGCAGCCGCTCACCGGTAAGCTGCTTCAGCTTGAAGCACCGCTGCCCGAGGAGCTCACGGCTTTCCTCACCCGCATCGAGTCCGTCTAAGCAATCAGACTCGCGCCTCCAGCCCCAACTGCCCGCTGACGAAAGTACCTGAAACGTCAATCCCCGCCGCCAAACAGGCAGCGCGGCGATTGTTAGAATGAGAAGTGATGAACACACAGCTTTCCACGCCTCAGTCCGCCGCCCCGGCACGGCTCGGGCGTCTTTCCTCGCTCGCCCTGGCGGTCGCGCTCTCTTCTGCCGTTGCATTTGCCCAGCAGCCCGCGCCCAGCGCGGTTGCTCCTTCAGCTCAGCCGCCGGCTCAACCCGCGGCTCAGCCCACGGCGCAGGCAGCTCCGGGGCCCGGGTCCAATACCGACACCGGCACGCCGACCTTCCATGTCGGCGTCAACGAAGTCAGTCTCATCTTCACCGTCACTGACAAGCACGGCCACTACATTCCTAACCTGGGCCAGAACGACTTCGCACTGCTCGACAACCAGAAGGCGCCGGAGCGCGTCAACTCGTTCCACCAGCAAATCAACCTGCCGCTGCGCGTGGGCATCGTCATCGACGCCAGCACCTCCATCCGCTCCCGCTTCCAGTTCGAGCAGCAATCGGCCACCGAGTTCCTGCTCCAGGTGCTCCGTGCCAAAAACGACCGCGCCTTTGTGATGGGATTTGACGTCACGCCAACCGTGACCACGGATTGGACGAACGATCAGGACGCTCTCGAAACCGGCATCAACAAATTGTCGCCCGGCGGCGGCACTGCGCTCTTTGACGCCGTGTATGTCGCCTGCCGCGACAAGCTCCTTACCGAACGCGGACCCGAGCCCGTTCGCAAAGCCATCATCCTCATCTCCGACGGCGAAGATAACCAGAGCCGCGTCTACCTCCCTGAAGCCGTCAAGGAATGCGAGCGCGCCGAGACCATCATCTACGCCATCAGCACCAACTGGACGCCCAGCCGCGGGGAGGGCGACAAAGTCCTGCAGGAGCTGGCCGAGCAGACCGGCGGCGAAGTTTTCTTTCCGCCCTCGGTGGAAGAAATGGCCACCAGCTTCAAAGACATCGAAGAAGAGCTGCGCAGCCAGTATGCGCTCGTCTATACGCCCGCCAACTTTGCCGCCAACGGCGCTTACCGAACGATTTACCTCTACTGTTACGACCGCCGCTACGCAGTGCGCGCCAAGAAGGGCTATTTCGCCACCGGCCAGTAATCCAGCCCCGCCGCCGCCACATGCCCCTGCGACATTTGCGATTTACCCTGAAGAGCGCGCTTCCTGCCGCGCTCTTTCTGCTGACGCCGATTTTTTCGCGCAGCATGTCCCGATTCAGGACGATCGCGCGCCCTTTTGTCCCAAATCGATTCATTCCGACACTCCCGGACTCCCTTCCTCATCCATTTCCCGTCATCGCACGATGAACTAAACGTGGGTGCTTCAGGGCATCTCAGCAAAATCTGTTATGGAGTGAGGGATCTGAGGTGATCCGCCAGGCAATTTCGTGCGACATCTGCGCTTCGGAGAAGCGGCAGACCAACCATTGGTTTGTCGCCTACGAGCAAGCGGGGAAGTTGCGCGTCAGCGGCTGGAGTTCGCGCCACAAGCTGCGCCCCGGCTCGAAACATCTCTGCGGGCAAACCTGCCTGCACAAGCTGGTGGATGAATTCATGGCCAAGACCATCGCCGTGCGCGCGCAGCGCTCGGTGGACGAGCCGGCGGAGGAAATTGCCCCTCACCCGCCGGCCGTGCGCGATGCCAGCCTAACTTCCACCCCGGACTACGAGGAGCTGGAGTCATCGGCGCGCATCATCGCGCCGCCTGCGCCGGTTCTGCCCAAGCCTGTTTACCGCCCTCAACCTGAACTGGTGACCACGCCGCCGCGGCCGCATGCTGATTACGTTCCCTCCGTTGAAGAGGCGCAGCGCTACGCCTCGCGCAACTGGCGTGCTGAAGCTTGGGAGCGCGAACGCGAGCGCGAGCTGCGCGCCATCGGGAAGCGTCCCGGCATCGCCACGCGCCGCGCCTCAAATGCTTGATTGCATTTTCCGGATCGCAGAAAGGATTGCTTTATGCTTTCTGACTTGCTCTTGGCTCTACTAGCGCTGCTTCCGTTGCTCTTCAGCGCACCTGTACACGCCCAAGCCGCAGCTACGTCCCGCGATTGAGTTGCGCGCAGACCATTACTTTGGCGCAAGCTTGCCCGCAAGCATTGCCAGCAGCCCCTCCTCATCAATCACCGGAATCTTGAGCTCCTGCGCTTTGTCGAGTTTTGATCCCGCTTCTTCTCCCGCCACCACGTAGCTGGTCTTCTTGCTCACCGAGCCCGCGGTTTTTCCCCCCGCGGCCTCGATCTTTTCCTTCGCCTCTTCGCGCGTCATCTTCGGCAGCGTTCCCGTCAGCACAAACGTCAGGCCGGCAAGCTGCGTGGAGCGCTGCTTCTTCTCCGCCGTCATGTCCACGCCGGCATCTTCAAGCCGTTTCACCAGGTCGCGGTTTTCCTTGTCGGCAAAAAACTCCAGAATCGCCTGCGAGATGCGCGGGCCCACTTCTTCCACGCGCTCCAATTCCTCGGCCGAAGCCTCCATCAGCGCCTCGATCGTCCCAAACTCCTGCGCCAGCAGCTCCGCCGTGCGTTCGCCCACAAAGCGAATGCCCAGGCCCATCAGCACGCGCGCCAAACCCGCGCTCTTCGATTTCTTAATCTCCGCAAGCAGCGTGCGCGCCGACTTCTCCGCGAAGCGCTCCAGGTCGACGAGCTGTTCCTCGGTCAGCGAATACAGATCGGCTACGCTGTGCACCAGCCCTCGGTCGAGCAACTGCTGCACGGCAGCGTCGCCCAATCCCTCGATGTTCATCACGCCGCGGCTGGCAAAATGCAGAAGAGACTCGCGCAGCTTCGCTGGGCAGTCCACGTTCACGCAGCGCCAGTCGGCCTCGCCTTCCGCGCGGACCACCTTGCTTCCGCACTCCGGGCATTTCGACGGAAATTCAAAGCTTCGGTTCCCGCGGGGATGATCTTGGTCTTCCACCACCTCCACAATCTTGGGAATTACGTCCCCGCCCCGCTCGACCTTTACGTAATCTCCGAGCTTGAGTCCAAGTCGCTCAATAAAATCTGCATTGTGCAGCGTAGCGCGGCTCACGGTAACGCCCCCGATAAAAACCGGCGTCAACATGGCCGTCGGGGTGAGTTTGCCCGTGCGGCCCACCGTGATCATGATGTCTTCGAGCTTGCTTATGGCCGACCGCGCGGTGAACTTGTAGGCGATGGCCCAGCGCGGCGCCCGGCCCGTGTAGCCCAGTCGCTGCTGCGTGGCGTGCGCGTCCACCTTTAGCACCACGCCGTCAATCTCGTAGCCTAGCGACGAACGCGCACTTTCCGCACTATCGATGAACTTGATCATCTCGTCGACCGACTTGACGCGCTCCCGATGCGGATTCACACGAAATCCCAGTTTGGTCAGCGCATCGAGCGTAGCCGTTTGCCCCGCGGCAAAATACTCGCCGTTCACGAGCAGAAAGTACGCGAAAAACACGAGCCGCCGTTTGGCAACGATGGAAGAATCGAGCGTGCGCAGCGTTCCCGCGGCAGAGTTACGCGGATTGACGAATGCCGGCAGCCCTTCGCGCTCGCGCTCCTCATTCATCTGCACGAACGCCGCTGCCGGCATCACCACTTCGCCGCGCACCTCAAATCCGGTTGCCACACCGGCCTTTTTCAGTCGCTCGGCGGGAATGCTGAGTGGAATGCTGCGAATGGTTCGAATATTCGAGGTGACATCCTCGCCGGTCTGCCCGTCGCCGCGCGTCAGTCCCATGGTGAGCCGCGCTCCACCGCCGCCCGGCTCATAGCTAAGAGCCACGCTCAGCCCGTCAAGCTTCAGTTCAGCCGTGTATTCCACCGGCAGATTGCCCGCAAGCTCGTGCGCGCGCCGGTCCCAGTCGGCTAGCTCTTCGGCCGAATAGGCGTTGTCGAGTGAAAGCATCGGCCGCGAGTGCTGCGCCTTTCGGAATCCCTCGGCCGGCTTGCCGCCCACGCGCTGCGTCGGCGAGTCCGGAGTCACCAGCTCAAGGTGAGCGGCCTCGAGCTTCTTCAGCTCGTTCATCAGCGCGTCGTACTCGGCGTCCGATATCTCCGGCGCGTCCAGAACGTAGTACAGATGCTCGTGGCGCCGCAGCTCCTCGCGCAGTTTTTCAATTCTCTTTAGGGCGCCAGTCTCGGCCATAGCTACGAATTATAGTGACCCGCGCACCTAGCTCCGCTAACCGCGCCAACTCGCTGACTCGCCATGTGCGCGCAGCGCACGCCAACTCGCTAGCTTCGCTTACTTCCCCGCGTCCTTCAGCCCGCGGTTCTTGAGCAACGGCTCGATGCTCGGCTCCGCGCCAAGCCACGCGTCGTACATCTTCTGCAGGTCCTCTGTATTCCCGCGCGAAAGCACCATCCGCCGGAATCGGTCGCCATTGGCGCGCGTCAGTCCACCATGATCCTCAAACCACTGGTAAGCATCGTCGTCCAGCATTTCGCTCCACGTGTACGCGTAGTACCCGGCCTGGTAGCCTTCTTCCCAAATGTGCAGAAAGTAGCTGGAGCGGTAGCGCGGCGGAACGTAACTGATCCACAAATGTTTCTTCGCCAGTGCCTCCTGCTCAAACGTGTCAGGATTCTCAAGCGGTGCGCTGGCCGGCAGCTTATGCCATTCCAGATCGAGTTCTGATGCCGCAAGAATCTCGGTGAAATCATAACCCTGGTTGAAAGTTTTGGCCTTCACGATCTTTGCCGCCAGCTCGGCCGGCATCGGCGCGCCGGTCTTGTAGTGCCGCGCGTAGTTCGCAAACACCGCCGGATAGCTGGCCCAATGCTCGTTGAACTGCGAAGGAAACTCGACGAAATCGCGCGGCACCGCCGTCCCCGACAAGCTCGGATACTCGGTGTCGGCAAACATCGCATGCAGCGCGTGACCAAACTCGTGGAACATCGTGGTCACATCGTCAAAGCTGAGCAGCGCCGGCTGCCCCGGAGCGGGCTTTTCGAAGTTGGCCACGTTGTACACCACGGGCAGCGTGCCCAGCAGCTTCGACTGGCCTACCAGCGAGTCCTCCCACGCGCCGCCATTCTTGTTGTCGCGCTTGAAATAGTCGCAGTACCACAGCGCCAGCGGCGAGCCGTCGGCGTCATACACCTCAAACACGCGCACATCCGTCTGCCACACCGGAAGATCCTTGCGCTCCTTAAACGTGAGCCCGTACAGCTCGTGCGCCGCGTAAAAAACGCCCTTCTCCAGCACGTTGTTCAGCTCAAAGTACGGCTTCACCTGCGACTGGTCGTAATCATATTTCGCCTTGCGTACCTGCTCGGCATAGAACTCCCAGTCCCACGGCTCGACCGTGAAATCTCCCCATTGAGAATCGATCAGCCCCTGAATATCTTTGGCTTCGCTGGCAGCCTTGGCCGTCGTGGCCGGAACCAGCGCATCCAGAAAATGAATGGCGGCTTCCGGCGTCTTGGCCATCTGGTCCGTTAAGTCCCACGCGGCGTAATTCGGGTAGCCCAGCAGCGCGGCCTTCTGCGCGCGAAGCTGAGCCAGGCGCGCCAGCGTCGCGCGCGTGTCGTTTGCGTCCTCGCGCTCAGCCCGGTTCCAGGAGTTCTCAAAGATTTTGTGTCGCGTGTCGCGGTCGCTCAGGAAAGCCAGGTCAGGCTGCTGCGTGGTGTTCTCGAGCGGCAATCGCCAGCCTTGCTGTTTGTGAGCCTTCGCTTCTTCGGCTGCCGCGGCCATCTGCCCTTCGCTCAGTCCGGCCAGAGCCTTCGGGTTCGCCGTCGAATACACGCCCGCCACGGCGGCAGCGAGCAGCTTGGTCATAAATGTGTTCTCGAGCGTCGATTCTTCCTCGTCGAGCTTCTTGAGCTTTTCTTTGTCGGCATCGGAGAGATTCGCGCCCGCCTTCACAAATTGCTGGTAGTCGTACTCCACCAGCCGCAGCGATTCCGCATCGAGCGAGAGCGAAGCGCGCTCGTCATAAATTGTCTTAATACGCGCAAAGAGTTTTGTGTTCAGGTTAATCGCGTCAGTGAGCGCGGCCGTGCGTGGCGCCTCGTAGTCCTGCACCTTTTCAAGCTCCGGATCGGTATTCGCCTGCGTCACCAGGTTGAATGCGTTCCACGCGCGGTTGTACAACTGGCCCGATCGCTCCAGCGCCACAAAAGTGTTTTCAAAGGTTGGCTGCGCAGGATTATTGGCGATCGCCTCAACCTCCTTGAGCTGCTGCGCCATGCCTGCGTCAATCGCCGCCTCGTAGTCGCTGTCCTTGATCTTGTTAAATGGCGTTGTCTGGAAAGGCAGCGTGCTGGGCGCGTAAAACGGATTGCCCGGACCGAAATTACTGGCCGGTTTTTGCGCCTGCGCGACGCCAAATCCCACGGCGCCGACTCCAAGAAGAATAATGATCGTTGCTCCTGAAACTCTCCTGATCCCGAAATTCATCAATGAATGCATCATTGCAATAAGGGCCCCTCAAAAGCCAAGCAACTATTGTAGGCTTTTTGACTGCGCGCGACGAGCGGCGGCGGACCCGGAATCCGCCGCGGGAACGGAGCACCGGACCTGCACGGAACGCCCGCGCCAATCCGCATCGCGGCTACATCCTGGTCCACGCCCTAAAATGAATACACATCCATTCCGGCGCGGATTGGAGAATCCTGCCCCGCAGTCCATGGAATCCTGGAGAACCGACAAGCGATGACGCCCACCGCAACTGCCCCTCAATCCCGCACGCACGCCGAAAATCTCGATCAACTCGCCTCCGTTGCCGTAAACGTCGGCCTCGGCCTCAAGCCCGGACAAGAGCTCGTCATGACCGCGTCCGTTGACACGCTGCCCCTGGCGCGCCGCATCACCGAGCAGGCTTATCGCGCCGGCGCCTCGCTCGTCACCACGCTCCTAAGCGACGACGAGTCCACGCTGCTGCGCTATCGTCACGCTCCCGATGCGAGCTTCGACCGCGCCGCCAAGTGGCTCTACGACGGTATGGCTGAGGCCTTCAAAAGCGGCTCTGCGCGCCTCGCCGTCGCCGGAGCCAATCCCAATCTGCTTTCCAACGAGGATCCCGACAAGGTGGGCCGCGCCAATCGCGCGCTCTCGCAGGCCTACCGCGGCGCGCTCGAGTTGATCACGCGCCATGAGATCAACTGGACCATCGTTGGCGGCGCCACGCCGGCCTGGGCCGCGGTCGTGTTTCCCAACGATCCGCCGGATGAAGCCATGGCCAAGCTGTGGGCTGCGATCTTCTCGACCACGCGCATCAACACGCCCGATCCCGTAAGCGCATGGAAGGCGCACGACGCGGAGCTGCATAAGCGTGCCGCATTCCTCAATGACAAGCGCTATTCGGCCCTCCAATATCGCGGTCCCGGCGTGGATTTTCGTCTCGGCCTCGCCGACGATCACGAATGGCTCGGCGGAGGCACCACCGCGGGCAACGGCAACTACTGCATTCCCAACATGCCTACGGAAGAAGTTTTCACCACGCCGCACAAGGACCGCGCCGACGGCATCGTCACCGCCAGCAAACCGCTGTCGCATCTGGGCACGATGATCGAAGGCATTCAGGTCCGTTTCGAGCACGGCCGCATTGTTGAGGCCCGCGCCACCAGAGGCCAGGAAGTGCTTGAAAAACTCATCGACACCGACGAGGGCGCGCGCCGCTTGGGCGAAGTGGCGCTCGTTCCCCACTCGTCTCCCATCGCGCAGAGCGGCCTTGTCTTCTTCCACACGCTCTACGACGAAAATGCCGCCTCGCACATCGCGCTCGGCCAGTCGTATTCGTCATGCCTGCGCAACGGAGACAAGCTCTCGCCCGAGGAACTCGCCGCCCGCGGCGCGAACACGAGCCTCATTCACGTCGACTGGATGATCGGCTCGGCCGAACTTGACATCGACGGCATCACCGCATCGGGCGCTGCCGAGCCGCTGATGCGCAAGGGCGAGTGGGCCTAGCGAAAGATTCGCATTCATGGAGCCAGTCACTCATTTCCTTACCGGCGCATGTTTGGGCCGCGCCGGATTCAACCGCAAGACGGCCTACGCCACGCTCGTGGCCGTGCTGGCCGCCGAGGCCGCCGACCTCGACATTCTGTGGGGACTCGGCGGCCCGGTCGACGAACTCAAGCACCATCGCGGCATTACGCACACCTTTTGGGCCGTGCCCGTCGTCGCGGGGGTCGTGGTCGGCGCGGTGGCTCTGCTGCATCTCTGGCGTGAAAAGCGCAAACACCGCGACGCGACGGTTCCTTCCCCAGATAATGCATTGGTCCAAGGCTTAAGAGCGCCAGTGGCGCCGCCCACGGCGCCGCATTGGGGCTGGCTCTATCTCACCGCCTGCGTTGCCGCGCTCAGCCACATCCTGCTCGACTGGACCAACGACTACGGCGTGCGTCCATTCTTCCCGCTCAATCCACACTGGTACGCCGGCAGCTTCATGTTCATCGCCGAGCCGATTCTCTGGGGGCTGTTTTTTCTGGCGTTCACCATACCCTGGCTGCTCGGACTTGCCGATCGCGAGATCGGCGCGCGCCGCACGCAATTCAGGGGGCAGGGCTGGGCCATCTTCGCTCTCGCCGGAATGTTGGTTCTGGGCTGCGTGCGCTGGGCCGAGCACGCGCAGGCGTTGGCCATGCTTGGCAACACCAATCTCGCATCCGAGCCGGCGAGCCGAACAGCCGCCGAGCCCTACCCAGTAGATCCCTTCCGCTGGCACGCAATCCTCGAGACAGCCGACTTCTATCAGACCGCCGAAATCAACACCTGGACGGACTCCATTGACAGCGACGCTCACCGCGACGTGCTCTACAAGCCGGCCGATACACCGGCGGTCGAAGCCGCCAAGCGCACGCCGCTTGGCCAGGTCTATCTCGACTGGGGAACCTGGGCCGTAGTCCGCGACGTGGGCCAGGAGCCCGCGCCCGGGATGAACCCTCCGCAGTTGCCGCCGAACCGTACCTGGACGACCGTCGAGTTCACCGATCTGCGCTTCGACTATCCCTTCCTGGGTACACGCAGCGCGACCACGAGCCCGCTGCTTGCCGGATGGGTCTACATGGTCGGCGGCCGCGACGACGGGGCCCCCGCGGACAGGTCTTCGTCCGCGGGGTGGGACGACGCCGGCGAAGCCATGAACGGCCGCGAACAGCGGTAGAAAGTTTGTTCCCACGGAAAGTTTTTTTCGCCTCGTGGAACGCTTTGGGTTGACCGCATCGCCCCTGGACCGCAGAATAGATGCAGTCCCCTGATTTGCGAAGTCGCCTCAAGGGACCCCCGTTTCAGGCCGGGATTCTCCGGCCCATTCCGATGAGGTGGTCATGGTTGCTTACCTGCTCCTGCTGGTTGCCGTATTGTCCCGCGTGATTCCCCATGCGGGCTGGTGGAACTTTACCGCTGTCACCGGCGGCCTTCTGTACTTCGGCGCGCGCCGGCCCTGGCGCGAGATGCTCGTCCCTCTCGCCGCTCTCATGGCCACAGACTTCTTCCTGACCACCGCCGTCTACAACGACAGCTTCCGCTGGCAAGGCTATGTAATCACATGGGTTTGGTACGTGGCGGCCATGGCGCTCGGCTCCATCTTGTTGCGCAAACAGACCACCTTCGCGCGCGGCGCCGCGGGCACTCTTCTGGGACCCACCGGCTTTTTCCTCGTCTCGAACTTCGGCGTCTGGGCAGGTAGCGCTATGTATCCGCCCACCCTCGCGGGGCTCGGAGTCTGCTATGTCGCCGGTCTGCCGTTTTATAGGAACGATCTGATCTCGACCGCACTCGTTCTCGGCATTGCTCTCGGCGTGCCCGCTCTGGTGCGCCGCATAAACATGGGCCGCGCACAGGAAGCGCTGGCAAGCAAATAGCTGGATTGGCGCGAGAAATTCGCTTCGAAAATGGGCACAGAGCCCGGGTGCAACGAGACCTGCTCGTGCATCCGAACGTCTCTCTGAGGTCTTCTTGTCGACCGAACGCCGAAAACCTGAAGGCGTGATCGAAGAAAGACCGATGGGCGCTTATGACCATTCGTGGCTACCAGAAGCCGCTGTACATCCTTCCCTTTGACCATCGCGGCTCGTTTGAAACGGGGATGTTTGGCTGGAAGGGCGCGCTCGACGCCCAGCAAACCGCGCAGATCGCTGCTGCCAAGCAGGTAATCTACGAAGGCTTCCAGCAGGCTGTCGCCGGCGGCGTCCCGAAAGAGAAAGCGGGGATCCTGGTGGACGAGCAGTTCGGCTTGGCCATCCTGCGCGACGCCGCTCTGAAAGGCTACACATTCGCATGTCCGGCTGAAAAAAGCGGCCAGGAGGAGTTCGACTTCGAGCACGGCGAGGCATTTGCCGCGCACATCGAGGCCATTCGGCCCACCTTCTGCAAGGTGCTGGTCCGCTACAATCCTGAGGGCGATGCCGAGTTGAACCGCCGGCAGAGGGGCCGCCTCAAGCGGCTGTCGGATTACCTACTGAAAGCCGATCGCAGTTTGTTCATGTTCGAGCTGCTGGTGCCGGCCGAGAAAGCGCAGCTTGAAAAAGTCAACGGCGACAAGAAGGCATACGACCGGGAACTTCGCCCCGCGCTCATGGTCAGGACCATCCAGGAATTGCAGAACGCCGGAATTGAGCCGGACGTCTGGAAGATCGAAGGACTGGATCGCCGCGAAGACTGCGAGAAGATCGTGGAGACCGCACAAGCAAGCGGACGAAGCGCGGTCGGGTGCATCATTCTTGGCCGTGGCGAAGACGACCAGAAGGTTCTCGAATGGCTGACCACGGCGGCCAAGGTTCCAGGTTTCATCGGATTCGCTGTCGGCCGAACCGACTTCTGGCAGCCGCTTGTTGATTGGCGCGATAAGAAGATTTCGCGCCAGACCGCGGCGGACGAAATGGCTCATCGCTATCGTGAATTCGTCGACGCTTTTGAAAGCGCCCGCGCCGGGCCAGCTTATAGCGGCGTTCGCCGGGGAAGCTGATTCCCTCGAGGCGTCGTTCGCTTCAGCCCTCCATCAGCTTGCCGCTGCGCTTCTTCCGGCGCCACCACCACGCAAATCCGGCCACGGCCAGCGCGCCCACCGCCAGAACCGTGGGCAGCGCATGGCGCGCCACCAGGTCCACTGCGCTCGGCCCCAGCTTCAGCACCAGCAACGACAGCACAAGCCAGCGCAACATTCGGCCCACAAACACGGCCACCAGAAAATCCGGCAGGCGCATCTTGAACACGCCCGACGCGAAGATGAACATCTTCCACGGCGCGGGCGGCGGCATCATCGACGGAATCATCACCGCCAGGAACTCCTGCCGCTCGAAGCGGTCGCGCATTCGTTCGAACTTCATGCGGTTCACGCGCTTTAGCAGGAACAGTTCGCCGCCCACGCGTCCCAGCCAGTAAGGCAACAGACCCCCGAGCGCCGACCCCGCCGCCGCCATCATGCAGTAGACCCAGAAGTGGCGCTTGTCGTTCCACACATACAGCGCCAAAATCGCGTCCATGGGGACGGGAATGCTCGAGGAGTCCAGCACGGCGATTGCGCCAACGCCCCAGATCCCCCATTTCATCAGCGCCGGCAGAATCACCAGCTTCCAATCTGCCGCAACGTGCGCAAAAAACCGCTTCAAACGCTGTCCCCTTCCGGCCCATCCTGCGTCAATTCAACAAGAACCATTGTACGGGGCACGCTCCCGCGCAAAGATTTCAAGGGAATGAGAGAATAGATAGGAAGGACTCAAAAAGGGAGTCAAGGGTGCGTGTGCGCCTTGGGACGCTCCTGAACACTGAATGCCCACGAGCCAAGCGCCAACTGAAGAAACCGAGCCCAAGGGACCCGCCGAGCCGAGCCCGGAGACGGAAGGCTCTGCCCGGGAGATCAAAGTCCCTGGGGGATTTCTCGGCCTTCCCCTGAACCCCAAAGGTCCGCTGGAGACTAATGGATCCGGTCCGAGCGCTCTCCGAGGCTCCCGCTGGGTCGACTACAACACCCACGAACTACTGGAGATGATCGGCGAGCTCGAGGACGAGCGGCGCTGGTCGCGCCTGCGCGAAGGCTTCTGGATCGCTCTTCTCGCTCACATCCTGTTCATCTCCGCCATCACCTGGATTCCGACCTACATCTTCAAAGTGCCCAAGGTCATCGACCCATTCGACGCAATCAGTAAGCGCAAGGATCTTGCCTATCTTGATCTGCCGCCTGACGCGCTGCGCGAGACGCGGCCCAAGGTCGTGCCCAAGCCGCTCAATCATCCGCTCATCGACAAAAAAACGCTTGAAGATCTGAATCGCGAAGCGCCGCCCGCGCCGCCACCGCCCGCCCAGCAGCAGGCTCCGGAGCAGCCCAAGCCGCAGCCGCCCTCGCAACCCATTCCGCCTAATCCGCAATCGCAGGTTGAAGCGCCCCGCCCTTCGTCCGTTCCCGCAAGGCCAAACTTCGCCGTGGCCCCGCAGAATCCCGCCGATCAGTTGCGCCAGGACATGCAGAACGCCATGCACAACCATGGCCAGCAGGACTACGGGAATGCTCCTTCAGGCGGCCTCAGCATGCATCCCGGCGCAGGCAGCGGCTACCAGATCCTTTCTGACACCCAGGGAGTCGACTTCAATGACTGGCTCGCGCGCTGGCACTACATTACACAGATGACCTGGGACCCGCTCATCCCCGACGAAGTGAATCCGCCCATCCTTAAGTCGGGCGTGGTCGCCGTCCGCTTCAAGGTTCTGCCCAACGGCCAGGTTACCGATATGCAACTCGACGGCCGCTCCGGCGACACCGGCCTGGACCGCGCGGCATGGGGTGCGATTACCGGCTCCAGCTATCCCGCCTTGCCGCGCGAGTTCCACGGCCCTTACCTTGAGCTCCGCGCCTACTTCCTCTACAACATGGAGCCGAAATAGCCGCGTCCAGCAACCGGCCAATTTGAAGGGCACCAGCTTGAAGGGTCCGGGCTTTAGCCCGTACATCAATCAGTCAACTTGGTTGAGGGCTTCAGCCCCCAAGGGAAGGTTCTCTCAAACAGCCGCACCACTCGCGGTCGCACGGCATTCATTTTCCGCGTCGCCTATTCCGCCATCGGCATTTCCTCGTTCGGCCCATCTTCCGGCACCGCGCCTCCAGCATCCGGATCGTACGGCTTGTGCTTCTGATCCAGGAAGATTCCATCCTGCTCCAGCAGTGCTTCGTACACCGGCGTATGCCGCCAATGCCGGGCCAGCGCAAACGCGCTCATGTTGGCGATCATCAACGGCAGCACCAACCCATATCCGCTCGTCATCTCAAAAATAATGAGGACCGACGTCATCGGCGCGCGAACAATGCCCGCAAACACCGCGCCCATGCCCACCACAGCGAACGCACCGATCGAGTCTGCCGGGTGGTGGAAGACCGTCACATCCAGATAGCCCACCGCGCCGCCCAGCATTCCGCCCATAAACAAAGCCGGAGCAAAAATTCCGCCCGATCCGCCGCTCGAATACGACGTCACCGTAGCCGCCAGCTTCAAAACGCACAGCGCCGCCATCGCCGTCACCGGCAGATTGCCGAGCAGCGCCTGCGTCAGCGTGGTATACGGATTGCCCGCGATGCCGTTCACGTGAAAGAACTGGATCGCCACAACCGCCAGCGCGCCCGTGGCCGCCGCTCCAATCGCCGGTTGAATCCACCTGGGAACCCGCTTGAGCCCTTTGAACCACGCGCGCAGACCTAGCAGCGAATCGGTAAACGCCACCGACACCATCGCTGCCAGCAGCCCCAGCAGCGCGTACCAAACCAGCGACGAGGCCTTAGCCAGCGTGTAGGTCTGCAACCGCGGCACGTGAAAGATTGGATTCGAACCTAGAATGCCGTGCTCCACCACCGCTGCCAGCGCCGCTGCAACAATCACGCCTGAAAGCATGGTCTGGTCGAGCGAGCCGATCAGTTCTTCAAGCGTGAACGTCACCGCCGCAATCGGCGCGTTGAACGCCGCGGCAATACCCGCCGCCATGCCCACTGATGTCATGCGCCGGCTGTTCACCGGGCTGAGCCGCGCAATGCGCGAAAGAAAACTGCTTACACCGGCGCAAATCTGCACCGTCGGCCCTTCCACGCCCAGCGAAGCTCCGCTGCCCAGCTGCAGCGTGCACAAAACAAACTTGCCCAGCGTCTCCTTCAGAGTGATCGCGCCAAAGCGAAACGTGAACGCCGTCTTTACCTGAGGAATGCCGCTGCCCGCCGCCGCCGGAACCCAATAGGTAAGCCCGAGCCCGGCAATCAGTCCGCCCAGCGCAGGCGTCAGAATCGTCCACCAGATCCACGCATGGCCCCCAGCCGCCGTGGCCCGATCGATGAGCGATGCGTACAACCAGAAACACGCAACGTGGAAGGCCACCGCCGCCAGCCCGCACATCCCTCCGGCCACAATGGTGATGGCCAGCAGCCGCTGCCGCTCGTTGGGCACGCGGCTCCCGAGCCAGGCAAGAAATCGCGTAAACAGCCCTTCAATGCCAGCCCAGGAATTCAATGCAGAGGAAACCTCGCTGCGAAGAACATCGCACTACAAGTATAGGTGCAGTGGCTGCAGCAATTCGGGATCTGCAACGAAGCCGCAGTACGACAATGGACTGCCGCTCCTTGCCTTACGTAGCGCCGGTCTCCTGGCCGGGGCCTCCGGCAAGCTCGCTTTTGGCTTGCTGGGGTGGTTGACAGGCTTTCGTGCGCGCACCCACGCCCGCACCCCCAAATGGGAACAAATTCCACTTCCATCGCAACCCAGCTCCGCGCTACAATATTTTCGTAGCCCATGCGCCGCCGTCTCAATATTGCCGGCTCGCCCCTCCTCAGGCGCTTTCGCCGCGGCCGTCCCGACCGTGGACGTTAACCCTTCGCGCTGAGTAATCTAATTCCATCGAGAGTTTCGTCCGCGCGGGCCGCGCTTCGTGCAAAGATGCCCGCGGGATGCTTGCGTTTAAGAACTGCGCGAATACCACGAGCTCCGCTAGCTCCGTTAACACCGCTAGCTCCGCTGAGAGGATCTTCCGATGAACAGCTTCAATAGCCGCGCCGTGCTCACCTCCGGCAGCCGCTCTTACACCATCTATCGCCTCCCCGCTCTCGCCGCTCGCGGCTTCAACCTCGGGCGCCTTCCCTTCAGCCTCAAAATCCTGCTTGAAAATCTGCTCCGCCGCGAAGACGGCGTCAACGTCACCGCCGCCGACATTGAATTCCTCGCTCGCTGGGACGCAAAAGCCGAGCCCAGCCGCGAAATCGCCTACATGCCGGCCCGCGTCCTCATGCAGGACTTCACCGGCGTTCCCGCCGTCGTCGATCTGGCCGCCATGCGCGACGCCATCAAAACCCTCGGCGGCGATCCCGAGCGCGTCAATCCCCTTGCGCCCGCCGAGCTCGTCATCGACCACTCCGTTCAGGTCGACGAATACGGCACGCCCGCGGCCTACGAGGCCAACTCGCTCCTCGAGTTCCAGCGCAACCGCGAGCGCTACGCCTTTCTCAAATGGGGCCAGTCCGCGTTTCGCAACTTCTCCGCCGTTCCGCCGGGCATGGGCATCTGTCACCAGGTCAATCTCGAATATCTTGCCCGCGTCGTGTTCACAACGGAGATCGACGGCGAGCTTTTTGCATATCCCGACACTTTGGTCGGCACTGACTCCCACACCACCATGATCAACGGCCTCGGCGTGCTCGGCTGGGGCGTCGGCGGCATTGAGGCCGAAGCCGCCATGCTCGGCCAGCCGGTCTCCATGCTCATCCCGCAGGTTGTCGGCTACAAGCTCACCGGCAAACTGCGCGAAGGCGCAACGGCCACCGATCTCGTCCTCACCGTCACGCAAGCGCTGCGCAAGCTCGGCGTCGTTGGTAAGTTCGTAGAATTTTATGGACCTGGAATAACGGAGTTACCGCTCGCCGACCGTGCCACCATCGGCAACATGGCGCCCGAGTACGGCGCTACCTGCGGCATCTTCCCCGTTGACACGGAAACCCTCCGCTACCTCCGCCTCACCGGCCGCAGCGAAGAACAGATCGCGCTTGTCGAGGCCTACTACAAGGAGCAGGGCCTCTTCCACACCGCCGGCGCGCTCGAGGCCGAATACTCGCAGACCCTTGAGCTCGATCTCGCGACCGTCGAACCCAGCGTCGCCGGACCCAAGCGTCCGCAGGATCGTGTGCTGCTCAAGGATGCAGCCGCAAGCTTCGCGCAACAACTTCCTTCGCTGCTCGCGCCCACCGCAAAGCCGCTCGGCTCACGCACCGCGGCCGTGTGGAAGCGCGACACCGTCACCGACACTGCCGTCGCCGTCGAAGACAACGAAGGCCCAGACACTTCCTCCGCTGCGCCCGCCGCCGCTCACGTCACCACGACAGTGAAAGAGAGATTCAACATCGACCCCGACCAATACCTCGATCACGGTTCGGTCGTCATTGCCGCCATCACCAGTTGCACCAACACATCGAACCCCTCCGTAATGATCGCTGCCGGCCTGCTCGCCAAGAAGGCCGTCGAGAAGGGCCTCACCGTTCCGCCGTGGGTCAAGACCTCGCTCGCGCCGGGCTCGCGTGTCGTCACCGACTACTACGAAAAAGCCGGCCTGCTGCCCTATCTCGATAAGCTGCGCTTCAATGTCGTCGGCTACGGCTGCACCACGTGCATCGGCAACAGCGGGCCGCTGCCAGCAGATGTTTCGAAATCCATCGAGGAACACGGCCTGGTCGCCGTCAGCGTGCTTTCGGGCAATCGCAACTTCGAGGGTCGCGTCAACGTCGACGTCCGCGCAAATTATCTGATGTCTCCGCCGCTCGTCGTCGCCTACGCGCTCGCCGGCAAGATCGGCCACAACTTTGACGCCGATCCTTTGGGCAAAGACTCGTCCGACAAGCCCGTCTACCTGCGCGACATCTGGCCCACGCAAGCCGAGGTCTCCGCCACCATCGAGCGCGCCGTTTCGAGCGAAGGCTTCCGCAAGGAGTACGCGACTGTCACCGATGGCGATGCCAGTTGGCAGGGCCTCAGCTTTCCTACCGGCGATGTCTACCAGTGGGAGCCGGACTCAACCTACATCCGCAAGGCGCCCTACTTCGACAGCATGACCATGACTCCCGCGCCTGTCACCGACATTACCGGTGCGCGCGTCCTCGCCGTCCTCGGCGACTCCGTGACGACGGATCATATTTCTCCCGCTGGCTCCATCAAGGCTGCTGGCCCCGCCGGAAAATATCTCACCGAGCATGGAGTCAAGCCCGCTGACTTCAACTCCTACGGCTCGCGGCGCGGTAATCATGAAGTGATGGTGCGCGGCACCTTCGCCAACGTGCGCCTGCGCAACAAGCTCGCTCCCGGAACCGAGGGCGGCGTCACGCGCCTGCTCCCCGAAGGCGAGCAGATGTCCATCTTCGATGCCAGCGTGAAATACGCCGAGCGCGGCGTCCCGCTCATCATTCTCGCCGGCAAAGAATACGGCTCCGGCTCGTCGCGCGACTGGGCCGCCAAAGGTCCAAAGTTGCTCGGCGTGCGCGCCGTCATCGCCGAAAGCTTCGAGCGCATTCACCGCTCGAACCTCGTCGGCATGGGCATTCTGCCGTTGCAGTTTGAAGCGGGCCAGAACGCCGAATCGCTCGGCCTCACCGGCGAAGAGGTCTACGACTTCCCGGGCCTGACAGCCTTGCTCAAAGAAAAATTCTCCGGCGGCCGCACGCTCGTCGTGACTGCGACCTCGTCCAAGGGCCCGAAAAAATTCGGGACCGTCGTTCGCATCGACACACCGCAGGAGATCGAGTACTACGAGCACGGCGGCATCCTGCAATACGTTTTGCGCCAGTTGGCTGCGAAGTAGTAGCGCCTCGCAATTTCGCCTCAACAAAATCTCGGCTGTAGGCTGGCACACTTCTGGAATCTCGACAGATCGCGTCCAACTCGCTAAAGTAGATCAACGGTTCTTATGCCGATAGCGCGTCAGATGCGGTTCTTTTGGCTCGCCATCGCCCCTTGCGTGGCGTTGATCTGCGGTTGCGGCGGCACCTTGGCGGGCAATGGAAGCGGCGGCAGCGGAAGCACTCCTGACTTTTCGATCTCTGCGAGCGTCACAAACCTCAGCCTGACATCGGGAAGCCAGCAGCCTGTGAACCTGTCCGCCACAGCTCTCAATGGATTCTCAGGGACGATCAGCGTCGTGGTCACCGGCCTTCCCGCGGGCGTCACCGCTTCTCCTTCGAGCTTCAACCTCGTTCCGGGAACGCCTCAACAAGTTGCGCTTTCAGCTTCCGCATCGGCAGCTGCAAGTACATCGACAGTGCAGTTCGTCGCCACCTCCGGAGCGCTCAGCCACACCGCTCCGGTGACCCTCGTCGTCAAGCCTGCCGTGACAGCACCCGGCGCGGACGTCGTCACCTACCACTACGACGTCGCTCGAGACGGCTTGAATGCCAACGAGACCATCCTGACCCCGAGCAATGTCACTTCGTCAAAGTTCGGGTTGCTGATGCTCCTGCCGGTAGATGGCCTGGTCGACGGGCAGCCGCTTTATCTTTCCAATCTGACTGCCGGCGGCCAGCAGCGTAACGTCGTCTTTGCCGTGACGGAAAATGACAGCGTCTATGCATTCGACGCGGACAGCGGCGCGCAAATTTGGAAAACCTCCGTTCTCAGCGCCAATGAAACCACCAGCGGCGATCATGGCTGCGGCCAGATCACGCCTCAAATCGGCATCACTTCCACTCCAGTCATCGACCGTTCCGCAGGCTCCAACGGCACGATCTTCGTGGTCGGCATGTCGCTCGATCAATCGGGCGCCTATCATCAGCGGCTTCATGCCCTCGACGTGACCACGGGCGCAGAGCTTGCCAACAGTCCCGCGGAGATCCATGCGACTTATCCGGGCACCGGTGAAAATAGTTCCGGCGGAAACGTGATCTTCGATCCGGGTCAGTACGCCGAACGAGCAGGGCTATTGCTGATGAACGGCGTCATCTATCTGGGCTTCACATCGCATTGCGATTCGGAACCGTATACGGGCTGGCTGATGGGTTACAACGAATCGACGCTCGCGCAGACAAGCGTTCTCAATCTCACGCCCAACGGCAGCGAAGGCTCCATCTGGATGGCGGGCGCGGGCCTTGCCGCGGATTCCAGCGGAAACATTTATTTTCTCGATGCCAATGGTACCTTCGATACTTCCATGAATGCGAGCGGATTCCCTTCGTCAGGCGATTTTGGCAACGGATTCATGAAAGTCTCCACTTCGGGCGGCACGCTTGCTGTGGCTGATTATTTTGAGCCCTATAACACGGTGAACGAATCGGATAACGACATTGACCTCGGTTCCGGCGGAGCACTGGTGCTGCCTGACCTCACCGACGCGTCGGGCGCCGTGCATCACCTGGCCGTTGGCGCGGGAAAAGATGCGAACATCTACGTGGTCGATCGCGACTCGATGGGCAAGTTTAATCCGCAGAACAATAACGCGATCTACCAGGAGATCTTTGGACAGATTGGCGGAGTTTGGTCGATGCCCGCCTACTTCGACAACACCATTTATTACGGAGCCGTCAGCGATACGCTCAAAGCCTTCGCGATCACCAACGCCCAACTGGCGTCGACGCCAAGTTTTGCAAGCGTCACCAGCTTTCCCTATCCGGGAACTACGCCGGCAGTCAGCGCAAATGGGACCTCAAACGGAATCGTGTGGGCAGTGGCGAACTCTTCGCCGGCTGTGCTGTACGCTTTTGACGCAACCACCCTGCAGGAGCTCTATGACAGCAACCAGGCGGCAAACGGTCGCGACGAGTTCGGAAACGGCAACAAGTTCATCACGCCCATGATCATCAACGGCAAGGTATACGTGGGGACGCCCTCCGCCGTTGCCGTTTTCGGTTTGCTGCCCTGATTCGGAACCGCTTTAATTTGAGTTCGGCGGGCTCATCTTGGCGGCGATCGCCTGGAACGCAGCCCAGTTCGCCTCCACTAAGGCCGCGTTTGCCGGGGTAATCGAGTTCGGCGGGTACGACGAGATCATCCCCTGCATCTTCATCCCCACAAACCCCACGTCGTTGATAATCGCGCCGGTAATCACGATGAACTCCCGCGTCTCGAGTCCATTTGCGTGAATGATCGTGGAGATCTGCGGATATTTCGAATCGATGCTTTGTGCCTGCTGCGTAATTGTCTCTTTGCCTGTTGAGTTGGCTGAATTGTCCAGCGCCGCATTCAGGCTGGGGTTGGCCGCAACTAACTGGTTGATGCTCTGCATCGCCGTAGCCGCCTTCTGCGCCTTGTCCAGCGTGAGCGCATAGTTGCGAACCTCGGTCACATCGGGATTGTCACTGGGCCCGCCCTGCGCGCTCATCGCCGTCGCCAGCGCCATAAGAGCAACACCCGCGAACACTGGCAGTACTTCGCGAACTCTCATCGGTTCCCTCCATTTGATCCCTGATTGTTTTTGGTTGCTTGTTTCCTGCCCTGCGCGTCCGGTTTCCGGCTTCCGGAACTGGGGAATCCCATCTGGCTTGCCCGGTCACGAGAGAATATACCCGCGCCCGCCCGCCTTGCCACAGAATTTGCGTAAATATTTCGCCTTCAACGAATTCGCGGGATCGGAGGCTTCAGCGATGGTTCTTTCTGATCGAGCGCTCTTAGCCACTCGCGCACGCTCTCGCGAACAGCCTCGACTTCAATTCCCCCGTAAGCAGCAGGAAACGCATCGAGCCGCCGCAAGGCTCCGCGCAACAACGATGCTGCGCCAGTTGTGTTCTTTCTCTGCAGGTGGTGAAATGCCGCCGTGATCTGGATGAGCGCCTGCAGAAACGTCTTCTCCGGCTCCTCGCACTTCAGCCAGATGCTCTCCCAATGCTCATGGGCGAGAAAGAATTCGCCGCTGTTGTAGCAGTGCAGTCCTTCCGCCAGCGCACCGCAACTCCAGTCCAAGGACATTGGTTCCTCGTTGCGGCTCGCTCCAGGGCGAACTGTGAACTGCGAACTGTTTGCTAGTCCTTCGGCTCCAGCACTTCGTCCAGCAGCATGCGCAGGCTATTGGCGCGAGCGTGGCCCAGTTGCAAATCAGCTGAAGTGGCCTGCGAAACTTCATCGGCTAAATTCAGCGCGGCCAGTACGGCCACGCGCAGTGAATCGGCCGTGCGCCCGTGTGCGGCCACCGCGCGCATCTTGGCATCAACCACTGCCGCCAGCTCGCGAATGTGCTCCGGGTCCTGCCCTGAAAGATGGTAGAGCTGGTCGTAAATCTCCACCGTCACGTACTCGTTCGGAGTCTTGCGTGCCGGGTTGTTTTGTGCCGGATTGTTATGAGTTGGCTCGGCCATCCAGTGCCTCACAGCTCCAGCGCGTCAAGCTGCGCCAGCAGTCTCTCTACCCGCTGTCTCACCTGGTCGCGCTCGGCGCGCAGGGCGCTCATTTCATTCTCCAGCCGCTCCACCAGCGGCGATTGCGCCCGTAACTGTGCCTCGGCTTGCGCCGCGCGAGCTTCGGATTCGGTCGCGCGCTCTTCCAGTTCCGCCACGCGCGCCTCCACTGCCGCGCGCGCCTGCCGTTCCCGCTTCACCACGTCAACGGCGCGCTGCACCCGTTCCTCGAGCGCCGAAAAATCGTCCACGCTCACCGCCAGCGCGACTGGTTCCTCGTGTCCCACCTGTTGATGTTCCCCGTTCTGTGTCCCCACAGCCGCCTCCGATTCCGAAATCAATCCGCCCCCCCAAATGGACCCTTTTGCGTTCGAGTATACAGCGGTTCCAGAATTGCGCCGGAGCAACCGCGCTCAAACTCGCAGCCGCGCGCCCGCTTTGCCCACGGCTTCCACCACACGCGCCTGAAAGCCCTTGAGCTCCTCTTCGCGCAGCGTGCGGTCCTGCGCCTGGAAGATCGCGCCCACCAGCAACGCATACTCGCCTTTGCCCAGTTGCGCATCGCGGAACACCTCGCGCACACGCCATTCCACGAGCTCCGGAATTTTCAATTCCCTCATCGCCCAGTCAATCGTTTCCCACGTAACGCCCTCATCCAGAACCAGAGAGAAATCTCGCCGCACCGGCTGATAGCGCGATATCTCGCGCGCCACGGGTCTGCGCAGTGGCAGCCTGTAGAGCCGGTCGAGATACAACTCGCCCACAAGTACCGCATCCTTGATCTTCCGCGCCGCCGCCTCGCGCGGGTGCAGTTGCCCAAACCAACCCACCGTCACGCCGTCAGCCACCGCGCGCGCCGCGCGATATGGATGCAGCCACTCCGGCGTAATTCCCGCCTCTGCCGGAAAATGGTCGAAGTACATCGCGCGCGTCTCGAACCGCTGGAGCACCTGCTCCACCACGCCCCTTACGTCGTGGAATTCTAAAGCCCGCACAGCGTGCAGCGCGCTTTCTACCGGCAGAATTCCGACGGCTCCGAACGCCAGCGCCGGCCGCTCCTCAACTTTGTCCGTCGTTCCTGAAAATACCGTGCCCACTTCGAACAGCCGCACATCGCTCACATCGCGGTTTAGGTTACCGACAATCATGGCCAGCATTGCGGGCACCAGCGACGGCCGCAGCACGCCCGCCTCCTCGCTCAGCGGATTGCCGAGCGGAACCACCTGTCCCGGTTGCGGCGCGGTCAGCGCCCCTTCAGCCGCGGAGCAGAACGAACTTCCGATCGCCTCATGGAATCCGGCAGCCAGCAGCGTGCCGCGCACCGCCGTCTCCTTCTCCGCCCACGGCAGCGCGCGCACGCCTTCGCCAAATGCAGGTAGCGTGTTGGCGAATCGGTTGTATCCGTATACGCGCGCGACCTCCTCGATCAGGTCAATCTCGCGCTCCAGATCCAGCCGCCAACTCGGCAGCGTCACGTTCCACAACTCTTCTCCAAAGTTTTGCCCCACCGCAGGTGGACGACTTGCTGACTGGCTGACTTGCTGACTCGCCAGTTCGCACCCCAGCGCCGTCAGCACACCCTCGACCGTCGCCGCAGTAATTCCCTCCTCGTCCTCCGTCGCGCCCAGAATCCTCCACACCTCATTGAGCTGGAGCGAAATGGGTCTCCGCCTCGCCGTGCGCTCTTCCTGAGCCGCAACGCGAACGTCCACCAATTCACCTTCAATCCATCCGCCGTTCGCCAAAAGAATTGCGCTCACCAGCGACAACGCCACCGGCGCCGCGTTGAAGTCCGCGCCACGCTCAAAGCGATGGCTCGCGTCGGTGTGCAATCCGTGCCGCCGCGCCGTCTGCCGTACGGCCATGGGATCGAACCACGCCGCCTCGACCAGCACGTTCTTCGTCTCCGCCGTAATCATCGTGTCCCAGCCGCCCATCACGCCCGCCAGGCCTAACGCCTTCTTGTGATCGGCCACGACCAAGTCATCCGCATCCAGCGCGCGATCGATTCCGTCCAGCGTCTTCAGCCGCTCGCCCTTGCGCGCACGCCGCACCACAATTCCCCCTTCGATCTTGTCCAGATCGAATGCATGCGCCGGCTGTCCCATCGCCAGCCAGGCAAAGTTTGTCGCGTCGACCGCATTCGAGATCATCTTCTGTTCGAGCAGCGCGAAATAAGTCGCCACCTGCGCCCCCGCAAACCAGTCGCGCGACTCGCCGATCGTCACATCGCGCAGCACGCGCGCCGTGAAGCGCCCGCACGCATCCTCGGCCTCGATACGCACAGAAAACGGCTTCGCCGCCGGCCGCGCCGCCGGCAGCGCGAAGTGTAATTCCGCCAGCTTGAGCCCATAGATCGCCGCCGCCTCGCGCGCGATTCCGTAATGGTTCATCGCGTCCACCCGGTTGGTCGTGATGTCCATCTCGTAAAGCGATCCATTGCCCTCGCCAAGCGGATAGATCCCCTCCACCGCGATCCCGCGCAACGTCAGGTCCTCGGCCAGTTGCGCGTCATCGACAGTGAGTCCCGGCAAATACGCTCGGAGCCATTTGGTGAGTATCTTCATGAAAATCACTTCCGCGAGTTAGCGTCCGCTATCGCGGACATTCGCAAGTTCGCAAGCTAGCCGATCCGTGCCTTTGATCAAGGCTCCAAAACTGCCAGCAGTCCATTAATGAGCTTGGCCGTATTCGTTGCCATTCCCAGCAATATTTTCGTGGATTCCTGATTGAAGAAGCCTAGATCGAAGGATAATGCAATCTGCGTCTGCAATTCGTAAAGCGATCCACGCGCCATTCCCAGCGAATTTCTCAATTGCGGATCCGTCAAACGCCCATGTCCCTCTGCAATGTTGCTCGCTACTGAAACCGCAGATCGTCTCATCTGCATCCGCAATCCGAACGTCTCGGACTTTGGAAACTCTTCGGTTAGCAAATAAACTTCGCGTGCCAACCTCATTGCCTCTTGCCACGCAACCAAATCCCGAAAATGTTTTGTTCTTGCCACGACCTTGCGTCCTTCCATTACTGCCGCTAACTCGCTAACTTGCTAAGGCGCGCGGAGCGCACGCAAACTTGCTGCCTTCATGCGAATTGCCCCAGGAACCTCATATCCCCCGCGAAAAACTGCCCGATCTCGCTGATGCCATACTTCATCATCGCGATCCGCTCCACACCCATGCCGAATGCGAATCCCGAAATCTGTTTCGCGTCGTAAGCCGGCTGCTTTTCCGCCGCGAACGCAAACACCGCCGGGTCCACCATACCGCAGCCCAGCAGCTCAATCCATCCCGACTGCTTGCATTTCCGGCAGCCCTTGCCGCCGCAAAAGATACAGCTGATCTGCACATCGGCGCTCGGCTCAGTGAACGGAAAGAACGACGGAAAGAACCGCGTCTTCATCGCCGATCCGAACAGCGCCTTCATCGCGTGGTCGAGAGTTCCCTTCAGGTCGCTGAAGGTAATGTCCCGGTCCACGCAAAGCCCTTCAACTTGATGGAAGATCGGCGAGTGCGTCGCGTCGGCGGCATCGTTGCGGTGCACCTTGCCCGGAATCACGATCCGCACCGGAGGCGGCTGCTGCTCCATCGTCCGCATCTGCACCGGCGACGTGTGCGTGCGCAAGAGCAATCGGTCCCGCACCGGCCTGCGTTCCTGCCCCGCCACCACCAGCGTGTCTTGCGTGTCGCGCGCGGGATGGCCCTGCGGAAAGTTCATGCTCTCGAAGTTGTAGTAGTCGGTCTCAACCTCCGGCCCCAAGCCCACCGAATAGCCCAGCGCCGCGAACACCTGGACGATCTCGTTCATCGTGCGCGTAATCGGATGTTCGGCGCCAGTCAACCGCCGCGTTCCCGACAGCGTGATGTCGATGGCCTCGGCCTTCAGCGCCGCCTCACTCGGCCCACACCCCAGCGCCGCGTCCAGCAGCCCCTCCACCACTTCTTTCAGCGCGTTGAAGCGTACGCCAAGCGCCTTCTTCGCGTCGGCAGGAGCTGATTTGAGCCACCGGCCGGAAACTTCGTTGAGCCGGCCCTGCTTGCGCCCCAGCCATTCCAGGCGAAACGCCTCCACAGCCGCCTCGCCATCAAGCCCGGCCGCAGCCTCGCGCGCCTGGGCCTCAAGCGCCGCAAACGCCTTGTCCAGCGCGGCATCATCAAACGCTGTCAGATTCGGTATCGCTTCGTTCGTCATGTGCAAACAGCAGGATAAACCACTGCGTGGGGCAGCCGCGTGCGCTTTCGCGCACGCCCAAAGATTTCCCGAGTCCTAAATCGCTGCGTGCAGCAGACGCGCGCTGATGCGCGCTAGGAAGCATCGGCTTTGCCAACCTTCTGCGGCGGCGCCGCCAAAGAGGACAGGGCCGAGCTGCCCCAAACGCACCGCGGCCCGGAGTCTATTCGAACTCCGGGCCGCATTTTCCGCCAGTCATATGTCGATCTTGGTTACCCCTCCTGAGCGTAGCCGAAGGACCTGCTTACTGATTTCGTCCGCGAAAGGCTGCGAAGCCTCGACCTTCAACCCGCCAACGTGCGCGCCAGCGCACGCTAACTTGCCAACACGCGCAAAGCGCGGCAAACTCGCCGTCCTTTACGCTGCCTTGGCCTTCGCCGGCTGCGCCGCCTTGGCCTGCTCCACGAGCTTCGTGAACCCGGCTGCGTCGTGCACGGCAATATCGGCCAGGATCTTGCGGTCCAGCTCCACGCCGGCCTTCTTCAGCCCGCTGATGAACTGCGAATAGCTCGTCCCGTTCAGCTTGCACGCCGCTGCAATACGCACGATCCACAGCGAGCGGTACTGGCGCTTCTTCAGCCGCCGGCCCGTGTATGCAAACTTCAGGCCGCGCTCCACGGCTTCCTGGGCCGCCTGGTAGAGTTTCGATTTGGTCAGGAAATAACCGCTCGCTCGCTTCAGAATCTTCTTGCGCCGGTCGTTCCGTTTTGTGCCACGTTTTACGCGGGGCATGTTTTCTCCTTTTTTGGATCCCGCTCATCCCTCTCCGCCAGTTGCGGAGCGCCGGGGAATCCGGTTCAAGCTCGTCAAGCTAAGAGCTGACAGCTGATGGCTGCATTTACGCGGCTGGAGGCAGGAGGCCATCACATTTGGTTGCAACGGCAGTCAACCTCTTCACTCGCTCTCGTCAAGCCTGATCTCTCGCCGCTCGGGAACAATTTCCAGAATCGGCTGGGGCCAATCGGCCCTTCACGTCAGCGCGGAACCAGTCCAAAGGGCTGCCCCACGCAGTGGGTGCTCCATGCAATGGTCAGGCGTAGGGAATCATGCGCGCTACCTTCGCGTAGTCGCCGTCGGAAACAAGCAGGGTCCTGCCCAGCTTCCGCTTGGTCTTTGGCGCCTTCGACGTCAGGATGTGCCGCGTCTTCGTCTGGCCCCGCTTGATCTTTCCGGTCCCAGTCTTGCTGAAGCGCTTGGCCGCGCCCGTATGGGTCTTCAACTTTGGCATTTTCTTCTCGGTTTTGCTCGAATTCGGCAAGCGGATCGCTCGCCGCGGGCCTCATTCGACAGGGATTTCCCCGCTCTTCAGGCCTCAATCAGTATACCGTAAGCCCGCTTTTCCTGCGACCTGAACCAGCCAGTCAATCTGAAGGGTACGGGCTTGAGCCCCGCAGCTATTTTGTTTGGCTAATTTACGTGCTGAGGCCCGTACCCTTCAAGCCGTCAACGCAAACGCCGGTACCCTTCACACAGGAGCACGCGCGCCTCAACGCTGAAGCCGCAGGCCTCAGGCCCGGGGTCGATTCTTCAAACTGAGTGCGCAGGAGTTGCAGAGGGTGAAGAGGAAAGTAGAAGCCGACCCGCTGGGCCGTGGGTAATGCGCCGGTGAACCCGTCCTAAGACGGTGGAGCTCTCCGCGGTTCATTAGGCATTCCGGACTGGCGGACACTGCACACAGAACCGATTGTCGAGTCGAGCCCCTGTTCATTGAATGTTGGTTCAACCAGCGTTGACTACCCACCTGCTTTGCAGGCCGGTTTCTACTGCGGATAGTACGGGGCATGGAGTGGAATTGCAAGTCTTGTGCGGGAGGGGCAAGCTGTGCTATGGTCTTGGGCCGTGCCAAGGCGGTACAGCCCACCCGAAACGGCACAGTCGGAATTCAGTCGCCACCAGAGCCCGAATGCGCAGGCGCGGCAGCCGGTTTGTCGCTTTGTTCCTCGACGGCGTGCGCGATCATCTTTTTCAGCCGGCCTTCAATGTCGGCGTCGCCCACGTGCTGGTCTTCAAGCACCCCATCGGCGTCGATCGAAAACGTTGCCGGAATCGCCTTCACGTCAAACTGGGTGGCAATGGGCCCCGTCCATCTTCCGTCGCGGTATTGCAGCCAGGTCATTTTGTTTTTGGCGACGAAGTCCTTCCATTTGGCATCGTCGGAGTCGAGGCTCACGCTGAGCACGACGAAGGGCTGGCCCTGAAACTTCTGCGCGATATCGCGAACGTGCGGCAAGGCCTCGCGGCACGGGCCGCACCATGTGGCCCAGAAATCAATGAGCACGACCTTGCCGGCAAGGCCGTCCATCGAGATGTGGCGGCCGTCGATGGTGGTCAGCTCAAAGGGAGGAGCCATTCTGGCGCGCGCCAACTCTGGGCGCTCAGCGTACCGGGCCGCGCGCTCGCGAAGGGAAGAATCGGTTCCGGCCTGGGAGAGAAAGGCGTTGAACTCCGCCCGGGCCGCATCGTCCTGGTGGAGATGCGAAAGCGACGTGCCCCAGGCGAAGTGCGCTACAGCGAACGCTGGATCGAGTGACAGAGCGGCCTTGAACTCATCGCAGCTTTGGCTAATGAGCTGGTCCTTCTTTTCATCGGCGCCCTCGCGCTGCAAGGCTACTCCGAGCCGGAGGTGACCTGCTGCGCGGTCCGCATCGGTCTGCGCGAGCGGCAGCCAGTCCTGCGCGACGCCCACAGCATCCTTATACGCGCCAATTTTCATGGCGAGAGAATAGGTGCGGCTCAGGCACTCCGAGCAATGGCCGCCGTCCTGCTTATTGGCCTTGCGATAGTCGTCGAGCGCGGAGCTCAGGTGGCCATGCATTTCCCAGTCGGCGGCGCCCAGAAACGTCTTGCGCGCCTTGGGATCGGAGGGTTCGCCAGGCTTGGCGGGATCGGGCGCGCCGCGTACCGCTGCACAGGCCAACAGAAGTGCCGCCGCAACAATCGCCAATCCTGGCGCAGATCTGTGCGCCAACCTTTGCGAAACCACAAAACCGGCCGAGTGAAACATGGAGATACCCTCCGGCAATCGATGAATCTTTTTGGATGACAAAAATCTTACACCCGAAGTTGAAAACGGATGGGCAAGGCGCATTCGGCGATCGACCCCGCTTCGCGAAAATGCAGGCGTTCGGGCATCGACGATTGATGCGTCCGGACTCCCGTTTCGCCAAGGGAAGGCCGACTGGCCGTAAACCAATGAGAATTCGAGGGAACTGATTCATTTCGGGCGGCGACGGAAGTAACCAAAATGCGGAAACCAAAGACTTGCCGAAACGCCCCGAAGAAATGTCACGGAAATGTAAATGAGTGACTAAAATCACTTAGATACAAGAAGATCGGGCGTAGTATCGCCGATGAGTCGTGCGGCAGTCGGGGGAGATGGCCGAGCGGGATTCAAGACTGGCGAGAGGGCTGAGGCCGCTTGTGGGCCGGCGGCTGTGCATCGGTGTGTCGCTCGCGATTGTCGCGGCAGCCGGTGCATGGCTCTTTGCGGGGCTCGTCGGTTGCGGGGGTTCGATTATTGCGCTGTCTCCGTCGCCGCCCGTGCCTGAAAGCACCGTGTCGCCGATTGCCGGTTCGCCCATCCAGCACATCGTTGTGATCATGCAGGAGAACCGGAGCTTCGACAATCTGTTCAATGGCTATCCCGGCGCCGACACGGTGCAGGGCGGCATGAACGGGGATGAATTGGTGCCGCTCAGAGCGGTGTCGTTGGGCGATTCGCGCGACCTGAGCCACTCGCACATGCGATGGATGCAAGATTGGGACCTCGGACAGATGGATGGCTTTGCGCAGGATGGCTCGCTGCTGCCGTACTCGTATGTTCCCGAGAAAGACGTAGAGGAATACTGGACGCTGGCGCAGCAGTATGTGATCGGCGACCGCATGTTCCAGTCGAATACCGGGCCCAGCTTTGTAGCGCATCAGTACATGATCGCGGGGCAATCGGGGAACGTGGCCGAGAATCCAACCGGCTCGGTGTGGGGCTGCGACGCGGAGCCGGGAACGACGGCTGCCCTCATTGGACCGAATGGCACGGAACTTCCCGGCGTTTTTCCCTGCTTCGATTACGTGACAACCGCCGATCTGCTGGACAGGAAAGGCGTGACGTGGCGCTATTACGCTCCCGGGAGCGGTGATAATTTCTTCATTCTTTCGGCATACCAGGCCATCCGGCACATTCGTTTCGGCAAAGACTGGGATGAGAACGTCATCTCGCCGTCGCGCCGCGTGCTGGTCGACATCAAGCACGGAGAGCTGGCCCAGGTGACGTGGATTGTGCCGGATTGGTCGCACTCCGACCATCCGGGATCGGGGAGCGAAGGGCCAGACTGGGTAGCGTCGATCGTCAATGCCATCGGCAACAGCCCCTATTGGGATTCAACCGCGATCTTCATTACATGGGACGACTGGGGCGGCTGGTACGACCATGTGTCCCCAACCAAAGTAGACGAGATGGGGCCGGGGTTCCGCGTTCCGCTGCTCATCGTTTCGCCGTATTCCAGGCACGGCTATGTCACGCATCATTTCCACGAGGCCAGCGGCTTCATTGCGTTCATCGAGCATAACTTCGATCTGGGCACGCTCGGCGCGCGCGACGCAGGAACCGACGCGTTCGCCGATTGCTTCGATTACACACAGACACCGCCCGCGTTCGTGCCGGTTTCGACCAAGGTTACAGCGGAACAAATTATGCGCGAAGTGGACAGCGGCCCGCCTGACGACGACTGAATACAGGGACCGAGGGACCACGGGAACAAGGGACCAGAAACAGAAAAACCGGAGAGGCGGGCGAAAATCGTCCGCCTCTTGTTGTTTTCGGAGGGGCTTATTGCGGCGGCGCGTGGCCGATGAACTTGTCGGCCCACTGGATGAACCACTTCATATTGGGCGCATCGGTGTGGCCGCCGTCATCCTGACGCCAGGCGAGCTGGCCGTCGAGCAAACCGTCGTTGACGGGCGGCATCTTCGCCGTTTTGTAATCGCCCTCGACGCCAAGGCCCTTGGCGCCGAGCAGCGTGAAGACGCGGCTGGCGTCGACCGTGGCCATCCAACTGCCCTGGTGGTCGAGCCAATGCGCGTCGCCTTTTTCAGGGATCCCGTAGCTGATGAAGGTGAGCCGCGGCGCGCAGAGTGCAATCAACTCATTGGAGTCGACGGGAAGATCGCCGGGATTCATGCTGCCGAACGTGGCTTCCGATGCGTCGTACTTGATGAAGTTGCCGTCCTCCCAGTAATACTCGCCGGTAGCAAGATTCTCCACGCCCTCGCCGTAGTTGCGGCGCAGCAGCGTGGCTCCGCCCTTGCCTGACGAGCCGACCAGCACCATGGCGAAGCGGTCGTTGAAGGCCATGGTGACGAGTGCGGCCTTGCCGTAGCGCGAGACGCCTTCAATGCCCACGTGTTTCGAGTCGACGGCGGGATCGGTCTCAAGATAGTCGAGCCCGCGGTCCGCACCCCAGGCCCATGCGCGCAGCGCGCCCCAATCGTCTGGCTTGCGCGGCTGGCCTTTGTTCACGAGGCCGATGATGCCGCGCGTGAGGCCCTGGGCGTTGTCGGCCTGCACGCTCGCCGGGTCGAAGCGGACGAAGCCCCAGCCGGCGGCCACCAGCTCCCATTCATTGGGAGGATCGCCGTCCGCATTCAACTGCGGAGGCTGAAAGAACGGGCTCTCCTTGAGCGGCTCCCACGCGGGATGCTTGGCAAAAATGTCCTTGAGCGACGGGTCCTGCTGGATGAGCACGGCTTTCCACGCCGCGTTGATCCGGTCGAGTTCCTCGCCGCGCGGTTCGTTGGGATTGGGAAATCCGGCGCGTGTGAACTCCATAAGCACGGGAACGGGACCGGTAGCGTTGGCCGGCGTGACCACGGTCATGTGAATCTTCACGCTGATCGCGGGACAACCCGAGTTGTCCACCTCGCCGATCAAATCCTTGGCGATGACCGGAGTGAATCCGATCATTTCGTGGTCGACTGCGGTTACAGTCCAGGTGACCCTGGGAACGTTCGCAGGCACGAAGCCATAGACGTATTTGGAGTACATGTCGACGATCTGAGGGCGCCGATCTTTCCACCACATTTCAGGAGTGGAGACCTTCTGGCCGTCATTCATCGTGAGCGGATCGGGGATATTGGGATAGGGATTGGCCTTCGATTCATCGTAGTTGGCGTGGTTGGGAGCATTTTCGTTCCCGTTCCACCCGGGGCGAAGCGTCTTGATGCCGAGCTGGTCCATCATGTTCTGGTGATCCTGATCGGCGGTGAACGTCACCGGGGTACAGGGAGTTTGCGCCAGGAGCGCGGAGGCAGCGGCGAATGTCAAGGCGAAAATGACGGGCTTGAGGCAGGACTGCATGGGCAGACTCCGGAATGATATGCTTGCAGCGCTTTTAGAGGAACAGAATTTCTTCGAGGATCATACTAAATCATCACCATGAGACAGATCGTCAAAATCGCATTCCTCGCAGGATTGCTGGCCATGGCAACCTGCGCGCAGGCCAAGCGAGGCGCGGAGAAGGCGGAAGCGTGGGTGGAGAGCTGGGGTGCTTCGCAGCAGATTCCTGAGCCCCAGAATGCGCTGCCCACAGATGATTTGCGCGATGCGACGGTGCGGGAGATCGTTCATTTGTCGCTGGGCGGCTCGGCGATGCGCGTGCACTTGTCGAATGCATTCGGCACGCAGGCGCTGCACTTCACCTCAGTTCATGTGGCGCATGCGGTATCGCCGAAGACTGCCGCGATCGATCCCAGAAGCGATCACGCGCTCACCTTTGCGGGCAAGCCGGACGTGACGATTCCGCCGGGAGCGGAGTATGTCTCCGATCCCGTGGAGACGCCGGTCGCGCCGTTGTCGGACATTGCGGTGTCGTTTCATCTGGACGCGCCGCCGGCGCCCGAGACAGGGCACCCGGGTTCGCGATCCACTTCGTATTACGAGCATGGCGACGCGGTGGGCGCGACGGATCTGCCCGACGCAAAGCAGGTGGAGCACTGGTACCAACTGACTGGAATCGACGTGCTGCGCGGGCTCGATGCGCGAACGGTTGTGGCGCTGGGAGACTCGATCACCGATGGCCACGCGGCGACAACGAATGGAAATGATCGCTGGCCGGACATGTTAGCTGCGCGGCTGCAGGCCTCAAAAAAGACGCAGGATGTCGGCGTGTCAAACCAGGGAATCGGCGGCAATCATCTGTTGACGGATGGCCTGGGGCCGAATGTGCTGGCGCGGTTCGACCGCGACGTGCTGGCGCCAGCCGGCGTGCGCTGGGTGATCGTCTTCGAGGGCGTAAACGATCTGGGCGGACTGGCGCGAAACGGCGAAGTTTCCGCCGACCAGCACACCGCGCTGGTGGATCACGTGATTGCGGCGTACGAGCAGATCATCGCGCGCGCTCACGCGCACGGGCTGCGCGTTTACGGCGCAACCATTACGCCGTACACGGGATCGGGCTACTACCATCCGGGGCCGTGGAGCGAGGCGGACCGGCAGGCGGTGAACGCGTGGATTCGCGCCGAGGGGCACTTCGACGCGGTGATCGATTTCGACGCGGTGATGCGCGACCCCGAGCATCCCGATCATTTGCTGCCCGCGCTCGATTGCGGCGATCATCTGCATCCTTCGCCCGCCGGGTACAAGGCGATGGGCGATGCGATCCCGCTGAATTTATTTGGGAAGTGATGGGCGAGTAAGTCTGGCGCCGCCTTTTCCGGCGCCGGGCATGGGTCGAGGGAACGTCCCGTCTGTCCCCAGGTTTTCTGAAGGAACTCGCCGAGCGCGATGGGAGCGGGTCAGTACTTTGCGGCGAGCGATCTTGCGGCTTCGGAGAATTCCGGTTTCTGCGCCTGGGCAGCGCGCGCTCTGCGCTTCTTGCCTGCAGGGGCGCTCTGTACGGTTGCGGAAGTATGCGCGTGCGCGCCGGAGTTTTCGCCCATGACGTGCAGGCGCAGGAAGTTGGTTGAGCCGGATTTGGTGCGCGTTCCGGCCACGATGGCGATGACCTCGCGCGGGCGCACGTAGCCGCCCCGTTCCAGCAGGTTTTCAGCACACTCGACCATCGCTTCGTTGGTGCTCACCTTGGGACACCGGATGGGGGTGGTGCCCCACAGCAGGTTCAGGCGGTTGACGGTGGCATCACGCGGGCTGAGGGCAAAGATGGGCGCGGTGGGGTGGTATTTGGAGAGCTGGCGCGCCGTCGTGCCCGACTCCGTGAAGAGCGCGATGCCGCGCAGATCCAGATCGTCGGCGGCGTGAGCCGTTGCCTCGCAAATGGTTTCGGCAATCGAAAGGCCGCTGCGACGCTCACGCGGCGCTGGATCGAGGTTCTCGCGCATGTGCTGCTCTGTTTCCGTAACAATGCGCGCCATCATCTCCACCGACTCCACCGGATACTTGCCCACTGCGGATTCGCCGGAGAGCATCACGGCATCAGTGCCGTCGTAGATGGCATTGGCCACGTCGGAAACCTCGGCGCGCGTGGGCCGCGGGTTTTCAATCATCGATTCCAGCATCTGCGTCGCGGTGATCACCGGCTTAAAGTACTCGGCGGCGCGGCGAATGATGTACTTCTGAATGGCGGGAACTTTTTCCGGCGGTACTTCCACGCCCAGATCGCCGCGCGCCACCATGATTCCGTCCGCCACCTGCAGGATGGCGTCGAGATGCTCGACAGCCTGCGGCTTTTCCAGCTTGGCGATGATCCAGGTGTCGGCGCCGTGCGCGGCCACGCGATTGCGCACCAGGCTCACGTCTTCAGCGGTGCGCACGAAAGATACGGCGATGGCGTCGACGCCGTGATTGAGCGCGAACTGCAGATCGTCCGAGTCTTTCTCAGTGAGCGAGGGCGTGCGCACCAGAACGCCGGGAAGATTGATGCCCTTGCTCTCGCCCAGCACGCCGCCGTTGACGATGTCGCAGACTACGTCATCGCCGGCGATCTCGTGCACCCGCAGCTCGATCAGGCCGTCGGAAAGGAGAATCCGCGAGCCTTGCTCAACGTTTTCAGACAGGGTCTTGAAAGTGGTGCCAACCAGAGACGCGGTGCCCAGCACGTCGCGCGGGGTGATGGTGATGCGATGGTCGGCTTTGAGAAGCACAGGCTGATGATCCTTGAGCAGCGAAGTGCGAATCTTGGGTCCTTGCAGATCAGCGAGGATGCAGAGCGGCTTTTTCTCCTCCTGGCTCACTTTGCGAATCTTCTGCATGACCGCGATCTTCCGCTCGTGCGTGCTGTGGGAAAAGTTGAGGCGCACGACATCGACGCCGGCATGAATCATGGCGCGAATGACAGTCTCGGTGTTCGAAGCCGGGCCAAGCGTAGCGACAATCTTGGCGCGGCGCTGCGAGGGGGATCCGGTCAAATTCAAGTCGGCAAAGGACATGGGGGCGGCTCCAGACACGATTCTTGTTGGTCGAAAGCGTTGTTTAGCGGGTCAAAGGAAGCAAGGGGACGCGGCTATCTCCATTGTAAATGGCCGAGACGAAGAAGCAGGGAGCAAGGGACCCAGGAACCGAAAGAGAAGGAGGAATGATGAGGTTGAGAAATGGAAACAAGAGAGCAAAGGGCTTTGAGATCAGCGGGAAAGCTGGGCGGAATTGCGGGATGAGGCGCCGGCGAGTTGATTCTGGCGCTCCCAGTAGAGAACGCCGTTCAGCTCCGCGCCCAGCAGAACGCTGAACGAGGTGATGTAAAGCCACACGAGAGTCGCGATCCCGGCGGCGAACGATCCATAGAGCCGGGTGTAGTTGGCGGTGCTCGTCACGTACCAGCCGTAAGCGAGCGTGGCCGGAAACCAGATGAAGGTGCCGGCGATGGCGCCGGGCGCGACCCAGAACCAGCGCTCCGTCCTGCGGGTACCAAAATGGTAAAGGGCAGTGAGGACGGCGAGGATGGCAGTAAAGCTGACCGCCCAACGGACCATGCGCCAGAAGAGAATTACGATGGGGCGCAGGTCATGGCTGGCGTTCGCGATCATCCAGTGCTCGATCTGGTGGCCGAATACGATCGCGAGCGATGCCAGCGACAACGGAATGAGCACAATGAACACCAGCAACAGCGCGCGGGCGCGGCGTCCCCAGAAGGTCCAGTTTTCCGGAGGCAGCCGGTAGGCGCGGCGGAACCCCTCCATGAGCGACAGCATCACGCCCATTCCGGCGAAAAGGCTCAGGCATGTGGCGGAGAGAATCAGCTGCCCGGAGTGGAACTGGTGATTGAGGATGGCGGACTGAACGAGATCGAGAGTGTCGGCGGGCAGAAACTGCTCGAGGACGCCGCGCGTCTGGCCGATGAGCGTCGGCCCCTCCTCAACCTGGGCCACCAGCGTGGTGATGACAAGGAGGGCGGGGAAGAACATGAGCATTCCGGAATATGCCGCCGCCTTCGATGTGTTCACAACATCGTGAATAAAGGCCTGAATCAGCGCTTCCCGAATTCTGACGAAATAACTGCTCATGGACGTTACAAGCCAGAGTAGAGCATTTCCCGGGCTTACGGCGATAAAAACGGGAACAGGGAACGGGAAACCAGCGAGCGGTCATAGCAATCCGGAGGCCGAAACGCTCGATGATCTGAATTTGCGAGGCTTTAGCGGTCGGTGCAGGAGTAGCAGGGATCGATGGAAGCCTGGATCAGCGGCGTATCGGCCAGACGGGCGCCGCGCACCATCCAGCGCACCGCGGGCATGTTGGCGTAGGTGGGCGTGCGCACGTGGACGCGCGCCGGATTGCGCGAGTTTTCTTTCCATGTAACGCTATACATCACTTCGCCGCGCGGCGCTTCAACGCGGCTGGTCGCGGTGCCGGTCGAGAAGACCAGCTTGTCGGGCGCAGACGAAATTTCGCCGGGAGCCATTCTGGCCAGCGCCTGGCGGATGATGTTGCAGCTCTCGATGATTTCGAGAGCGCGGACGAAGAGGCGGGCGCGCACGTCGCCGGCCTGCTCGACCGGAACCGCGAAATCCATCTCCGCATAGGCCGCATAGGGCGCGTCGCGGCGCAGGTCCTGCACAATGCCCGACGCGCGGGCCATGGGTCCGACGACCGCACAGGAAACAGCTTTTTCGTGCGTGAGCACGCCGATGCCGGCGCAGCGCGAGCGCGCGGTGGAGCTGGTGGTGAAGATGGGAATCACGGTGCGCATCATCTCGCGCTCCAACTCGTCGATCATGGGCACCAGCGCGATGGGATCCTCGATGTCGCGATTGACTCCACCCACATGGTTCATGGAGTAGTTGACGCGGTTGCCGGAGATGGCCTGGAGCACGTCCATCACTTTTTCGCGTAGCGCAAAGCAGGTCATGAACATGGTCTTAAAACCCATGAGCTTGGCGGCGATTCCGGCCCACAGCACGTGCGAGTGCAGGCGCTCGAGCTCAGCCATGACGACGCGAATGTATTGCGCGCGCGGCGGAGCCTCAACTCCGGCCAGCTTTTCCATGGCCTGGCAAAGCGTGAGCGTGTGAATGAAGGAGCAGATGCCGCAGACGCGCTCCATGAGCGCGATGACCTGAATATAGTTGCGCGTTTCGGCCAGATGCTCGATGCCGCGGAAGTTGAAGCCGATGTGCAGCTCGGCATCCTTTACCGTCTCGCCTTCGCAGATCATGTCGAGCTTGTACGGTTCTTCAAGGCCGGGATGGTAGGGCCCCATGGGGATTTTGTAGCTCATTTTGCGACCTCCTTTTGCCCTGGCACGCCGGAAGCGGGCTCGTTCGGCGGCGGGGCTACGCGCAGATTCACGCCCGGTTTGTCGCCTTCGCGCAGCATCAGCGGCTCGTACAGGCGTCCCGTAAAATCGATGGCGAAACCCTCGTGGACTTCGCGCTCAATCCAGTCCGCGGCTTCGATCAGGTCGACAATGCTCTCCGTTGTTTTGCCGGCGATTTCAAACGGAACGCCGAGCAGGCGGCCTTCGAGGTCCCAGTGGTACTCGAGGCGGAATCCCGCGTCGCCGGGCAGCTCGTAGGCAGTGATGGTGATGAAGCGCGCCCCTGCGGAATTCATTGCCCAGGCCACTGCGCGGACGGTCGCTGTGCCGGGGTTCAGCCAGTAGGTGCCGCGGCTCTCAACCCACGGCTCGGCAGTTCCCAGCTTTTTGCGAATGGCATCGAGAGCAGTCATTGTGTGCCTCCAGTTGCGGGACTTGGCACGGCCGCGCCGGCTGGCAATGTGCCGGCGGGCGGCGCGACTGCCGGTTTGGGCGCGGGCGGCCTGCGCGCCACGGTGTAGGACTTCTTCAGCTCGCCCTGCACGGTATAGATCGGCGGGACGTCCTCCTGCTGCGAGAGCGCGTGCTCCGTGTGGCCTTCCTTCAGCGCGTGTTCCGTGCAGCCCTCCACGCAGCGCCCGCAGAAAGTGCATTGGCCGGGGTTGTAGCTCCAGGTGAACTCGCCCTTGCCAGCCTTGAACTCGATGGCGCGCGAGGTGCAGCGGAAGCGGCAGACCGCGCAGCCGGTGCAGAGCGCGGGATCGAATTGCACCAGACCGCGGAAGCGTGGAGTGACCCGCGGCCGCGCGGGAAAGAGCAGGGTCTGGTAGCCGCGCCGCAGATTCTTCCAGAGCATGATGAGTATGTTCATGACCGGATCCTCATGAGGATTGCTGACGAGACTGCCAGAATCGCGAAGATGAGCGTGCACTGCCAGTAGAAGCGCACGCTGGAGTCAATGGCGAGGCGCGCCGTGGCCGCGGCGAGCGCCGAAAGCAGGAGAACGATGACGATGGAGAGCACGACGAAGATGCAGGCAGCGAGCCAGGGAATTGCGAGATGCGGAGCGACGAGTGTGGCCACGAGGCCCGTGCCCGCAACCCACTCCAGGCCGTGCGAGAGCTCCCACATGGCCAGCTCCGGTCCCGCGTACTCCGTCATCGGCCCGGCGTAAATCTCCTGCTCCGCGTTGGGCAGCGAAAAGGGATTGATGTGCAGCTTGGCGGGCAGGCAAACGAGAATCGCCAGCACGCCCAGCCAGTGCAGCGGCGAATTGGGCGCGGCCGCGAGCGCTTCCAGTCTGAATGTATGTTGCGAAGCGGCGATGGAGACGATGGCCAGCAGAAAGACGATATTGTAGGAGACGCTGAGCGCGGCCTCGCGCGCCGAGCCGATTTCTCCAAAGATTGACCGCGACGAAAAGCCGGCAGCGATGATGCAAATGGACGGCAGCTCCAGCAGCGCCAGCAGCAGAATCAAATCGCCTTCGAATCCGCCTGAGGATGGCAACACGGGCAGAAGGCCGACGGCTCCGGCCGCAGCTGAAACCGCGATGAGGGGCCATGCGCGCATCAGCAGTCCGGCAATGCCGGGTCGCGGCGGCGTTCTTTTGCCGAGCAGCTTGACGAAATCCCACAACGGCTGCATGAACGGCGGGCCCACGCGCCCCTGCATCAGCGCCACCGATTTGCGCTCCACCCAAAGGAAGAACCACGCGGCGGGCACGGCAAAAAGCAGCCCCGGAAAGATGAGCAATCGCGCGAGTGCGGTGAGGAGGGTCATTGGTTCGCCTCCTCGGTGGTCTCGGCGACGAGCGCAACGACCGCTTCCGGCGGTTTGTTTTCGCGTTCGGCCAGAATCTGCGCAGCCTTCGCGACTCCGGCGATGATGGCGTCAGGCCGCGGCGGGCAGCCGGGCACAAAGACATCGACGGGCAGATGCTTGTCGAGTGGCCCATCGAGCGTGCGGCTGTCGATAAAAACATTGGTCGTCGCCGGGCAGGAGCCGATGGCGATGACAGCCTTAGGACCAAGCACCTGGTCGTACACGGTTTTGACGGCGCCCACGGCTTTGCGTGTCACGGGGCCGGTGACGCAGAGAATGTCGGCGTGCCGCGGGCTGCCTTCCAGGCGTACGCCCAACTGCTCGGCGTCGTAGCGCGGCGAGAGCGCGGCCACAATCTCAATGTCGCAGCCGTTGCAACTGCCGGAGTTCATATGGAAGAGCCAAGGGCTGCTGCGGCGCGCGGTGCACATGAGTCGCTTCCAGAGATTCATGGGCGCACCCCCATCAAGAACTGCCACGCGCTGGGCCAGACGCCCGCGGCGACAAGGATGACGGCCAGCACGACGATGGCGGCCTGGAGTGCAAACGGCTCGCGTGCGGCAGATTTGGGTACTGATTGGGGCAGCGGGGCATTTTCGCGCGGCGGACCCCACCAGTTGCGCGAGAGCGCCAGAGCGTAGGCGACGAGCGCGAAGATCGACGAGAGAAGAAGAAGGACGAGCGGCCAGACGCCGAGTTGCAATGCGGTCGAATAAAGCCGCCAGCGGCCGATGAAGCCCAGTGTCGGCGGAACGCCGAGCATGGCCAGCATACCGAAGAGAAATCCAAATGCGCTCACCGGGTAGCGCGCGGCGAGTGCGATAGGCTCTTTCTCAAGTTCGCCTGCGGCTTCAGGCCCGGCGAGGCAGATGAAGAGCAGCGCCTTGGCCATGGCGTGCGTCGCCGCGGCAACCAGCGCGCCCTGCGTTCCAATCACGCTCATCGATGCGGCGCCCAGCAGCAGAAAGCCGACGTCTTCGGCCGTCGAAAGCACCAGCAGCCGCTTGAGGCTCCGCTGGGTGAGCATCAGCAGTGAGGCGACGAGCGACGTTCCCACGGCCACGTAGACCCAGAGCGCCTGCGGCGTGAACGCGAACGGAGAAGCTTGCGCGGCAATGCAGAACTCGCCAAAGGCGGCCATGTCCACGACGGCGATGATGATGCCGAGGACTAAAGCCGGCAATTCGTCGGCCAGCTTGAGCAGCCAGAAGAAGAGCGGAATCGCCGCCAATTTAACGCAGACGCTGGTGAAGAGCAGCGCGCGAGACCAATCCATAGCGCCGCGATCTGCCAGCAGCTCGCTCGCGATCATCGATCCTGCCGAGATGAGAACCACGGCAAGATACGTGAGCTTTGCGGCCTGCGAGCGCGCGGTGCGCCAGACGAGAACGGCAGTCAACAACGCGGCCAGCTCGAGCAGGCCCAGGCGCCACCATGGACTCGCGACCAGTAACCCGTCGACCGTCAGCGCACCGGCCAGAAGAATCTCCGGCACGAGCTTTCGCCCGGCTGCGCCGGCAAGGGATGCAATCAGGAGCGCGCCCGCAGCGATGGCGATGGCAAGGATTAGCAGAGGCGAAATCTGCTCGGAAGGCAGGGGCGCAAGCGGGCCCGGCACGGCCGTTCCAAGCACGACCCAGCGCACCAGGGCGAAGGCCGCCGCCGCGAAAACGACAACCAGCAGCGTTGCGCGACGCTCCATCCATGCGAACGCGATGCCGAAGGTGCGCGAGACAGCTTGCAATGCGGCCCATACGCTCAGATACACGCGGTCGACGTTCGACCAGCGGAAGAACGAGTGCCAATGGGCCTGAAAAATCTCGGAAAAATCGCCGGCAGTCAGTCGATCCTGATCAGACAGCGGCTCGCCACCGGTAAAAACTCCGCCGCCCGCGCCAGCCATCGCCGCGCCTGAAGCTGCAACCGGCCGCGCCGCATACGCGACGAGATAAATCGCTCCGCCGACCACGAGAGAGACAAGCGCGAGCACGAGTCCGCCGGTCGAGGAAAAACTGCCTGCATCGGCCGACATACCCAGCCATGTGACATGCACACCCTCGCCCATGCCCAGCGCGAGGAGAATTGGATTGAGGAAATAGTTGACGGCCAACTGCGGCGCTACGCCCAGAACCACGCTGCCCGCGGCGAGGAGGCCCATACCCCACACCATCGTCGGCAGAGCTTCGTGTGCGTCTTTCGTCTGCTCCGTCGGCGGTCCAAGAAACACCGCGCTGGTCGCCTTGGCGCCGAGAAACACCGTGCCCAGGCTCGCCGCCCACGCCACCATCGCGGGCACAGCCCAGCCGGCCTGCAGTGCCGCGGCGTAGAGCATCCACTTGCTGGCAAAACCGCTCATCAGCGGAATGCCCATCATGCTGCCCACGCCGATCAACCAGGACAAAGTTGTTCGCGGCATCTTCTGCGCCAGGCCGCCAAGCTGGTTCATGTCGCGCGTTCCGGTCGCGTGCTGCACGCTTCCGGCGGTCAGAAACAGCCCACCCTTGAAGAAGGCGTGATTCAGGCAGTGCAACAGCGCAGCGGTGATGGCCAGCGGCGTACCGATGCCGAGGCCCATCATCATGTAGCCGATCTGGCTCACGGTCGAGAAGGCCAGCATGCGCTTGAGATCGGTCTGGACCATGGCATACATCACGCCGACGGCCATGGTCACGGTGCCCACCCACATCAGGCTCTCGCCCCATGCGGGCGGCCAGGCACCAAAGCTGTGCATGCGCGCGGCGAGATAAACGCCGGACGTGACATAACAGGCCGCGTGCAGCAGCGCACTCACCGGAGTGGGCGCGGCCATGGCTTCGGGAATCCACGTGTGCAGCGGAACCTGCACGCTCTTGGCTACCAGCGCGACGAGCATTAGCGCGAAGATGCCGCCGGTGAAGCTGCGCGCCACATTGGGATCGGTCCACAATGCGCTGCCCGCGCGGTGGTAGAGGATGAGAATTCCGGCGAGCAAACCGTAGCCGGCGATGTGCGTCATCAGCAGCACCTTGCGCGCGCCGTTGACGGCCTCGCGATTGGTGTACCAGAAACCCACAAGGGTGAACGAGCACAGGCCCACCAGCTCCCAGCAGAGATAAAAGATGAACAGGTTGGCGCTGTAGGCCAACGCGATGAAGCCGCCGATGAAGACGAGCATCGTGACGTAGAAGCGGGTCGCCGACTTGTCTTGCGCCATGTAACCGATGGAGTAGAGCAGCACCAGGCCGCCGATGCATGCGCCCATGAAGGCGAAGAGCACGCTGAGCGCGTCGACATGGAGAACGAATGCGAGCGGGCCGTCCCACGGAAGCGGATTGAGGCCGATGGCCTGGCCGCTGCGAACCCAGGGCGCGATGCCGGCGACGGCGACCAGAGCGGGCAGCGAGCTAAGGAACGCGAGAATTCCTTTGGTGCGCGCGGAGCAGAGTCGCGCCACTAGAATTTGCAGCACGGCGCCCGCGAGAAGCGAGCATGGAGCCATCAAAATGAGGGTCGAAACTGTGGTCGAGGCACCCATGCCTTCATGTTGAGCGCGCTATCGTTAGGGTTGATGTGACCGCGCACACAGGGAGGAAAATCGGACCGTCAAAGTGCGGTGTTTCATACCACAAGGTGGGAATTAGCCGATTTGGTCCGCAGCCTGCTGTTTTTGCGCTCCACAGCAGCCGCCCGGTTCGCGCACTCGCATCGTTCACAAGCCGCGAGCAGCTACAATTCTGCGGGGGTTTGGTCGGCTATGAATTCTTCACTGAAAGTACGCTGCCTCGCGATTTGTCTGGTTTTGACGTTTGCGTTTTTCGCCGCGCGGACCGTTGCGGCCCAGGTGGTCGTCAGCGAGACCGAACGCGTCGCCGCACAACTGCCGTCGCCGTCTCGCGCGGCGGTCGAGCGGCTGTTGAGCCTGGGCCAACTGCCCGCGGGCACGTGGAAGATGCACTCAGGCGACCTGACGCATGGCGAGGCGGTGGGTTTGGACGAGACCGACTGGCAGCCTGTGACGATGATGGCCCATGCGCCCAATGACGTCGTCTGGTTCCGGCAGACCATCCAGATTCCCGACACGCTCAACGGTTATGACTTGACCAGCGCGCGCATCTGGTTCCAGTTCCACGCCACTGCTAACGGCCCCATGCCGGAGATGATCTACTTCAACGGCCGCCGCGTGGCCATGGGCGAAGACCTGGAACCGATTGTGCTCGTCGACGACGCGCGCCCTGGCGACAAGATCGTCATTGCGGTCAAGCTACTGCACACCGTCGACTTCAAGACCTTTCGGGGCGCGACGCTGAATATCGAATTTGCGAGCGGGCGGCCGAATCCCGAGGATATGGCGCAAGAGTTTCTGTTGGCGTCGGTGTTGCTGCCTTCGCTCGCACCCGGCGACAGCTCAAAACTTGATACGCTGAGCGCAGCGATCTCCGCCGTCGATGTCTCCGCGCTCGATGCGGCCGAGACCGCGAGCGGCGACGCGCGCACGCAGGCCGAGGCGAAGTTCGACGCCAGCCTGAAGGCTGCGCAGAGCCAGCTCGAACCGCTGCGCCCGTTGCTCGAGACGGCGACCTTCCACCTTACCGGCAACTCGCACATTGACGCTGCGTGGCTATGGCCGTGGACTGAAACTGTCGACGTGGTCCGGCGCACCTTCGGGACGGCGCTGCAGCTGATGAACGAATATCCCGGCTACACCTATACGCAGTCCGCCGCGGCCTACAACGAGTGGATGGCGGAGAAGTACCCCTCGATGAACGCCGAGATCAAGCGGCGCATTCAGGAGGGCCGGTGGGAGATCGTGGGCGGCATGTGGGTAGAGCCTGACCTGAACATGCCCGACGGCGAATCGCTGGTGCGGCAACTTCTGGTGGGCAAGCGCTGGTACAAGCAGGCCTACGGCGTGGACGTGCGCATCGGCTGGAACCCGGACTCCTTCGGCTACAACTGGCAGTTGCCGCAGATCTACAAGAAGAGCGGCGTCGACTACTTCGTCACGCAGAAGATGGAGTGGAACGACACCAATCAGCTTCCCTTCAAGCTCTTCTGGTGGCAATCGCCCGACGGATCGAAGGTGCTGGCGTATTTCCCGCACGGCTATGGGAACCAGGACCTCCGCCCGCTGCGGCTCGCGGACGATCTCGTGGCTGCGCGGCAACGGTCCACAGGCATGACAGACATGATGGACCTCTACGGCGTGGGCGACCACGGCGGCGGGCCCACGCGCGCCATGCTGGATGAAGGTTTTCATTGGGCCACGCCTGATCCCGCATCGGTGACCGCAAATGGCGGCGCGCCGGTAACCCCTCACTTCGAATTCGGCACAGCGCAGAGCTGGTTCTCGGAAGTGGAAAAGCAGATCGCGCCCAACAGCCCTGTTTGGAATTATCAGACCATTCCAAAATACACGCCGCCCCCGGACGTGCCGGGCAAGGTTTCGATTCCCACGTGGGATTCGGAGCTTTACTTCGAATATCACCGCGGCGTGATGACTACGCAGGCCAACCACAAGCACAACATGCGCACCGCGGAAGAGGAGATGCTGAACGCGGAGAAATTCTCCTCGATCGCGTGGGTCCTGCCCGGACCGGGAACGTTTCAATACCCCTCTGCTGAACTCACGGAAGATTGGAAGAAGGTGCTCTTCAACCAGTTCCACGACCTAGCGGCGGGGTCCGGGATCGGCGTGATCTATAAGGACGCGCAGAAGGACTACGACTGGGTGCGGATGTCGACGGATGAAATTTCGGCGGCGGCGCTGCAGACGGTGGCGGAGAGGATTGACACGGCCGGGTATGGAATCCCTGTGATTGTGTATAACCTCCTCGGATGGGACCGGACCGGAGATGCGACCGTTAAAGTGCAAGGTCCGGGAGGTAAAGAGGGTTCTTACATCTGGTACTACAGCGATACCAACAACAGAATCCGTTTTCTGCAAGCGGTCGCGAGAGACCCAGCGACAGGATTCCTGACTCTAAAGATTCCGGATGTATTCGTCCCGGCTCTCGGCTACACGGTCGTTAGGCTGGCGGCCGATCAGAGCGGAACAAAGGCCAACGAAGTAGGGAAGCCTGCGTCTGGGAGTTCCGGTTCCTTTGTGCTGGAGAACTTCCAGCTCAAGGTCCTGGTGGACAAAACGAATGGCTGCATCACAAGTCTCTTTGACAAGCGTTCAAAGGTCGAGACGCTGGCGAAGGATGCCTGCGGAAACGAACTCCAGGCGTTCAAAGACACGCCAAAGCAATACGACGCCTGGAACATCGATCCCGGTACGCTCGACCAGCCACCGACACGTCTGAGCATGGCTGACAGTGTTGAGTTAGTTGAAGGAGACACCCCCGCCACAGCGGTCCGAGTCACACGCACTTGGCAAAATTCGAAATTTGTCCAAACCATCAGCTTGAGGCGAAACGCCGATCAGATCGACATCGACAACAACATTGACTGGCACGAGAAGCATGTGCTGCTGAAGGCGGCGTTTCCACTCAGCGTGACGAGCGACTTTGCCACGTACGAGATTCCTTACGGCGAAATTGAGCGGCCGACAACACGCAACAATTCCTTCGAAAAAGCACAGTTTGAGGTTCCGGCGATGCGCTGGGCCGATCTTTCAGGCGCCGGCTCCGACGGAAAGGTTCACGGACTGAGCATTCTGAACCAGGACAAGTATGGATACGACGCGGTGGGCAACGTGCTCCGCATTACGCTGCTGCGCTCGCCGACGTGGCCCGATCCCGACGCCGACCAGGGCGAGCATCACTTTCACTACGCGCTCTATCCTCATGCGGGCACTTGGAAGGACGCGCTCACGGTGCGACACGGTTGGGAGTACGACTATCCGCTGCAGGCTATCGTGACGACGGCGCACGCGGGTTCGCTGCCGGCCGAGCATTCGTTCGCTTCAGTCGAACCGGACAACGTCGTCCTGACCGCTGTCAAAAAAGCCGAAGACGCCAACGCGCTGATTTTCCGCGTGTACGAGTGGGCTGGGAAAGAGACGACCGCCGAGTTTCATGTGCCACCGGACGCAACCGGCGCGACAGTCACGAATCTCATGGAGCAGCCCGAAGGCGATCCGCTTCCAGTTGCCGGCGACGTGGTCAAGGTTCCCATCCATCCGTATGAGATTTTGACGGTGCGTGTGGACTACGCGAAGCAGTGAACTGTGGACAGTGCACAGGGGACAGGGAACAGGGAACAGGGAAGGGCAAACAATAGACAGGAAACAGCAGACAGCGAGGAAGCCCTCAGCCTTCAGCCATCAGCTCTCAGCTTGTTTGTCGAAGCCGCCAGCGATGACTGCAAAACCGGGCCGCTGATCATCGAGAGACTCGGGGTAAGCGCGGTAGCTGAAGGCTGAGAGCTGAAAGCTGACGGCTGATTTGTTAATCTGACATCAGCAAGGAGCTTGCGCCATGCACATTACTTCCCCGTTTTTTGTCGTCCCGGTCATCATCGCCGTCTTTGTGGCGTCGATTCTGTTCGCCACCAGCAGCAAGGAAGACGGCTCCTCGACGCACGGACAGGGCTCCCCGCCAACCGCGTCCTAGTTGCCCAAAGATTCAGATGCGCTCGCGACCGTACCGCCGGTCTCCAGACCGGCTGTCGTGCGGGTATCCATACCCGCACACCACAACCACTTCCATCCAGTCAGGCCTGCGCGCTCAGGATTGCTCAGAACATATTGAATCGCTCGGTCCAGCTCACCGTCCTTACGGATCAAACGGTCATAATACTCGCGCTGCCAGAAAGCCCCGCTGCGCCCGAGGATTCGATTTGCCTTTCTTGCGGTGAACAGCTTCCAGCTCCGAATAATCTTTGCCAACTCCTGCCCTGGAAGCGAGCGGAAGATCACATGGACGTGATTGGGCATCACGCACCAGGCTATTAGCCTGTATCGCTTTCCGTCCCAAAATTGCAGCGCATTGGCGACCATATCGCCAAGTTGGGGATAACGGAGGAAACATGCGCCGATTCCGCGATCGAAGTACTCCTCAATTTCTTTTGGGCTGAACTCCGCAATAAAGACTTTTTGGCTGGCCGACAATTTCGTCCCCGAACGCCTCGCCGCTTCGAGTATGCGATGGCGCTCCTCTATCTTCTTCAGCGCCGATTTCGGCAAAGGATCGGCGAGATGGAACGTGACGAAGTAAAGTCCGGCATCTTTTTCCCAATGCGGAAGCCGGCCACGCTGACGGATTCTTACCTCGCCAAAGCGAGGCTGCGTCGCACCTTGGACCGTCTCCTCGAGTTTGGCTGGCCGGAGTGCCGTGTCTCTTATAAGAATCAGATTCTACGCCTGATTCTGCGCGCGCGGGCGTGGACGCCCGCACGACAGCCGGTCTGGAGACCGGCGCTACGAAGAGCAGAAAGATTAACACCACAACCGGGAGTTGGCGGCCGCTGGCCGACTGTTCCGGAACCTTTTGCCCGCCGGCGGCGTATAACGTCCGCAGGGGGCAATTGCCATGAATCGGAATTCGCCACGGAACGCGATGGTTAGCGCGAGCGGCCTGCTGGCCTGCCTGCTTTTGGCGGCGGGGATCGCGGGTTGCAGAGTGCAGGTGGACAAAGGCCCTAACGGCGAGGACAAGAAGGTCCAGGTGGACACTCCCTTCGGCGGAATTCATGTAAATACCGACGAAACCACGGCCGCTGACCTTGGCCTTCCCGTCTATCCCGGCGCGGAGATCGTGAAGGACAAAGACAACGATAAATCCGCGGACATCCACATCGGCTTTGGCGAGTGGGAGCTGCGAGTGAAGGTGGTCAACTATTCGGCGCCCGACAGCCAGGACAAGGTCGTGGCGTTTTACAAAAAGGCGCTCACGCGCTACGGCGACGTGATTGCGTGCCAGGATCACGCTCCCGTGGGCACGCCGACGGAAACTTCCGAAGGACTCACCTGCGCGGATCAGGGTGGCGCCAATGTGAAGATCGACACAGGCGATCACAATCATGGGTATAACGCGGACCAGCAGGGCTTTGAGTTGAAGGCCGGCTCAAAGCGCCACCAGCACATTGTGGGATTTGAGAGCTCGGCGCCGGGCCAGACCCGGTTTGCCCTTGTGGCGCTCGATCTGCCCGCGGCGGCCGTCGGCGAATCCGACAAGAGCGACTAGACCCCAGGCTGGACTCGTCTGCCTTAAGTACGCTGGGGGCGCTGTTGCACTTTCTGTGCATTGAGGCTCCTGTGCCGCGAGTGCCGCGCAAGTTTCGTGCCCGAAACCCATCGTCTTCGCGCGATTCAACTCCCGGATCCTTCCGCTTCGAATAAGACCTCCAATTCGGCCTGTAGTTTCGCCCCGTTTGTGCAGAGGCTGGGGTGACTCCCATCACAGCGTGCCCCGTTGCTAAAGCCCAGACTAATGGCGGCTTGAAGGAAGTTAAGGGCAAGACCGGAGGCGCAACCCGTGATGGAACGATCAGAGCCGATGCACGTTCCTTTGAGGATGTGCAGAGGCGGCTCACGATAACCTGGAGCGAGGATTACCAGCGCAAGCGGATGAGCGCGGCGCAAGCGTTGGAAGCTGTACCCTCCGGGGCTCGTGTCTGGATCCAGTCGGGCTGCGGAACGCCTTCGGTTCTTTTGGACGCGCTGGTGGCACGGGCCGCCGCTCTCCGCAACGTCGAAATCATCCACATGAAGACACTGGGCGCGGCGGACTACACGCGCCCCGAGTATGCAGGGCACTTCCGGCATCGCGGCCTGTTTCTGGGCGATAACGTGCGCGAGGCGGTGTGCAACGGGCGCGCTGACTACACTCCCATCTTTTTAAGCGAGATTGAAGGCCTCTTCGAGAGCGGCGCTCTGCCGCTCGATGTGGTGTTGATGCAGGTTTCGCCTCCCGACGCGCACGGCTTCGTAAGCCTGGGCACGACGGTCGACTGCACGCTGACGGCGGTTCGGTACGCACGGACGGTGATTGCCGAAGTGAACCGGCAGATGCCGCGCACGCACGGCGAGACCACAATTCACGTGAGCCACATTTCCGCCATCGTGGAAACGGACCGGCCGCTGCTCGAGCTCGAAGCGGAACCCTGCACCGAGCTGCACATGCGCGTGGCGCGCAACGTCGCCGCGCTCATTCCCGACGGCGCCACACTGCAGACCGGCATCGGCGGCATCTCCGAGGCGGTGTTGCATTGCCTTACCGACAAGCGCGATCTGGGCATTCACACCGAGATGTGTCCCGACGGCGTGATCGATCTGATGGAGTCGGGCGTGATCAACGGCGAACGCAAAACGCTGCATCGCGGCAAAGCAGTGGCGGCCTTTGCGCTGGGCGCGCAGCGGCTCTTCGATTTCATCCACGAGAATCCCAGCTTCGAATTCCGCTCCATCAGCTACACCAACGATCCGTTCGTAGTGGCGCAGAACGACCGCATGGTAGCGATTAACGGCGCGTTGCAGGTGGACATGACGGGGCAGGTTTGCGCGGATTCACTGGGCACGCGGCCCTACAGCGGGTTCGGCGGGCAAATCGACTTCATTCGCGGCGCGGCGCGGTCCAAAGGCGGCGTCCCGATTATCGCGCTGCCCTCGACGGCGCGTGGCGGAACGGTCTCGCGCATTGTGCCGGTGCTTGAGCCGGGCTCGGGCGTGGTCACTTCGCGCGCCGACGTGCACTACGTCGTCACCGAGCATGGCATTGCATATTTGCACGGAAAAACGTTGCGCGAGCGCGCCGAGGCGCTGATTGCTATTGCCGATCCGCGCTTCAGGACGGAGCTCGAGGATTTTGCGGTGCGCTCGCACTACATGGAGCGGAAAAGCAGGCACCAAGGGACCGAGGGAACAAAGGAACGAGTCGGCGTGTTGGCGAGGTAGTAGTGAGAGCGGGGTGCGGGTCTGGAGACCCGCGCTACAGCATGAAAGCGGAGCCGTTGCGGGGAAGGAGTGGACGGCATGACTGAAGCGACGAAGCCGGGCCAGAAGCAGGACAGGGGCCAGTTGCGCATCGACGAGGAGGAGTGCAAGGGCTGCGGCCTGTGCATTGAGGCCTGCCCGCCCAAAGTGATCGCGATGAGCGAGCGGCTGAATCACTACGGCTACCGGACAGCGCTCTATGCCGGCGCCGGCTGCACAGGCTGCGGCATTTGTTTCTTGGTCTGCCCGGAGCCGGGTGCGATCACGGTGTATCGGCTGGTGAGCGCGCACGAGGTGGAGGCACGCACGGCGAACACCGCTGCGGAGGGGGCGAGCGCATGCGCAAGCAACTGATGAAGGGCAACGAAGCCATCGTCAAGAGCGCGATTCTTGCGGGATGCCGCGCGTTCTACGGCTACCCCATCACGCCGGCGAGCGAGATTGCCGAGGCCGCGGCGGAGTTCATGCCGAAGACCGGCGGCGTCTACGTGCAGGCGGAGAGCGAGGTCGCGGCCATCAACATGTTGTACGGCGCGGCGTCGGCCGGTGTGCGCGCCATGACAGCGTCGAGCGGCCCCGGCATCAGCCTGATGCAGGAAGGCATCAGCTACATGGCGGGCGCGGAGTTGCCATGCGTGATCGCCGACATTACGCGCGGGGGCCCGGGGCTGGGCAACATCGCCGCCGAGCAGGGCGACTACCACCAGGTGGTGAAGGGCGGCGGCCACGGCAACTACCACACCATCGTATTGGCGCCGCACTCCGTGCAGGAGATGGCGGACCTGACCGCTCTCGCGTTCGATCTTGCCGACCGCTATCGCAATCCGGTGTTCATTCTCGCCGACGGCTTCATCGGACAGATGATGGAGCCGGTTGAGTTCCCGCAGACGGCCACGGCAACGCATCTGCCAGAGTGGGCCGTCGCCGGCACTGCCGCGTCGCGCGGGAATCTGATCACGTCGCTGCATCTGGACATCGACGAACTCGAGAAGCACGTTCGCGCGCTGGAGGCCAAGTACAAAGTCGCCGAACAGCGCGAGGCGCGCGCCGAGGAGTGGATGACCGCGGACGCGGAGATCGTGCTTGTGGGCTATGGCATTGTCGGCCGCATTTTAAAAGCTGTCACCGCCGAAGCACGCGCCGCCGGGATCAAGGTCGGCGTGCTGCGCCCCATTACGCTCTATCCATTTCCTGTGGTGCAGTTCCAGCGGCTGGCATTCAGCGCGCGCGTTTTTGGAGTGGTCGAGATGAGTACCGGCCAGTTGATCGAGGACGTGAAGCTGGCGCTGAATGGCTCGCGACCGGTGGAGTTTTTGAGTCGCGTGGGCGGCAATGTGCCCTCGCACGAGGAAGTGCTGGCGATGGTTCGCGAGCTGTCGCGCAGAGGCGGTCTTGCGCAGCCGGCTCGAGAAGAGGAGCGCGTGGAAAATGTCTACTGAATCGGCGGCAGAATACGCAGTCGTGCAGGGCCGGGCCAGGTCCTTCTACGAGCGCTATGAACGCAAGGAAGACCTTCAGCACCAGACGCACTTCTGCCCCGGCTGCGGCCACGGCACGGTGCACAAAATGGTCGCCAGAGCCATCGACGAGGTGGGCGTGCAGGATCGCACCATCATGGTCGGGCCCGTCGGCTGCAGCGTATTCACCTATTACTACTTCGACGTGGGCAACGTGCAGGCCGCGCATGGCCGCGCGCCCGCCGTGGCTACGGCGATGAAGCGCAGCCGCCCCGAGAGCATCGTCATCAGCTATCAGGGCGACGGCGATCTTTCGGCAATCGGATCGGCGGAGATTCTGCACGCCGCCAATCGCGGCGAAAACATCACCGTGATCTTTGTGAACAACGCCATCTACAGTATGACCGGAGGCCAGGCCGCGCCCACCACGCTGCTGGGAATGAAGAGCACGACAACTCCGAACGGCCGCAACGCGGCCACAGAAGGCTATCCGCTCCACGTGAGCGAGCTGCTGAGCACGCTCAAGGCGCCCGCATACATTGAGCGCGTGGGCCTGGGCGACAACAAGCAGATTGCGCAGGCGGCGCGGGCCATCCGGCGCGGCATCGAGAATCAGGTACGCGGCCTGGGGTTTTCGCTGATCGAGGTGCTTTCGCCCTGCCCGACAATTTGGAAGATGACACCGGTTGAGGCGCAGCATTGGGTGCGCGAGGTGATGGAAAAGGAGTTTCCGCTGGGAGTTTTCTGTGACCAGACGAAGGAGCGGGCTGAAACGGCGGATCTCAGGCCAGTAACGCCGAAACCCGCGCTCGATGAGCTGCCCCGCATTCTTGGGGTTGCCGAGGGTGACTTGCCGGAAGGCAACGCGGCAGCCCTCGCGCGCGACAAGGAGATTGACCTCGAGGTGCGCATTGCCGGCTTTGGCGGGCAGGGCGTCCTGCTGCTGGGCGAGATGCTGGCCGAAGCCGGTCTCGACGCGGGCCTCGAGGTTTCCTGGCTGCCGTCCTACGGTCCTGAAATGCGCTCCGGCACGTCGAACTGCCACGTGCGGCTTTCGCGCCACGCCATCGATTCGCCTCTGGTCACTTCGCCCAATGTGCTGGTGGCCATGAATGAGCCCTCGCTGCGCAAGTTCGACAAGAGCGTGCGCGCAGGCGGATGGGTGATTTTCAACGGCCAGGAGTTTCCCGCCGATTGCGCGCGCGATGGAGTGCATGTGCTCGCGCTCCCGTTCACGGATCTGGCCGACAAACTGGGCGACAAGCGCGCTGCCAACATGGTGATGCTCGGCGCGTTGCTGGAGATTGCAGGCGTGCTGCCGCAGGCCAGCATTGGCGACGCGCTGCGCCGCCTGGTCAAGAATCCGCGCTGGGTGGAACTTGACGAGCGCGCCCTGGCGCGGGGAAGGGAACTGTTCCAGAATTCGCTCGCGGAGGTGTGACATGAAGGCGGATGCCGATCCTAACCTGATTGTGTATTTCGGCGGGGAATATGTGCCCATGCGCGAAGCGCACGTGGGAATCCTGACTCACGCGCTGCACTACGGAACCGGTGTGTTCGAGGGCATTCGCGCGTACTGGAACGAGACCGCGCGCGAGCTTTACCTGCTGCGGCCCACGGAGCACTACCAGCGCTGGAAGCAGAACTGCGGAATTCTGCGCATCGATGTGCCGCTCACGCCCGCGGAGTTGTGTTCGATCACCGTCGAGCTGGCGCGGCGCAACGCGTTTCATGGCGATCTTTACATTCGGCCGCTGGCTTACAAAAGCGCGGAGCGCATCGGGGTGGCCCTCGACGAGCAGGATGCATTTTTCATCGCGGCTGTTCCTTACGGCGAATATCTGCATAGCGAAAACGGGCTGCACGCCGGCGTCAGCTCCTGGCGGCGCATCGAGGACAATGCCATTCCGCCGCGGGGCAAAATCTGCGGCGCCTACGCCAACAGCGCGCTGGCCAGCGACGAAGCGCGCCGCTCGGGATTCGACGAGGCCATTCTGCTCAACGAAAGCGGCCACGTGACCGAGGGCGCCACCTGCAACCTCTTCATGCTGCGCCGTGGGCGGCTGATCACGCCCGTCGCGACCGACAACATTCTTGAAGGCATCACGCGCGATTCCATCATGGAGCTCGCCGCACGCGAGCTGAGCCTCCAGACGGTCGAGCGGCCCATCGCGCGCAGCGAATTGTATGCTTGCGACGAGCTGTTCCTGACCGGAACGGCAGTGGGCGTGGCGCCGGTAGTGTGCGTCGATCATCGGCCCGTGGCGGATGGATCCATCGGCGAAGTCACGCACCATTTGCGGCAGTTGTACTTCGACGCGACGCATGGCCGTCTGGCGGCCTACCGCAAATGGCTGCTTCCGGTCTACGCGAGCAGCCAGCCGGCTGAGCAGAAAGCGGCGCCGGTCGAGGAGACGAGCTTGGCCTGAGCGAATGCCGGTGACGCATCCCACTCTTTTCCGTTCGCCAAGGCGAACGGAGAATGATGGGGCAACCTCGGCGACCCAGGCAAGGAGGAAACACCAATGCCAACAGCAGTAGCGAATCAAACAAACGCCTATGACGTAGCCATGGAGAATTTCGACACCGCGGCAGACGCCATGGGCCTGGAAATGAATACGCGCGAGATGATCAAGTGGCCCGAGCGCATGTTGACGGTGGGCGTGCCGGTGCGCATGGACGACGGCAACATTCACCGCTTTACGGGCTACCGCGTGCAGCACAGCTCGGTGCGCGGGCCGGCCAAGGGCGGCATCCGCTTTCACCCCCAGGTCACGCTCGATGAAGTGAAGGCACTGGCTACTTGGATGACGTGGAAGTGCGCGGTGGTGAACATCCCCTTCGGCGGAGCCAAGGGCGGAATCACCTGCAATCCGAAAGCGATGTCCCAGGGCGAGCTGGAGCGCATGACGCGCCGCTATACCAGCGCGATTCTGCCGCTCATCGGGCCGGAGCAGGATATTCCCGCGCCCGACGTCTACACCAACTCGCAGACCATGGCCTGGATCATGGACACCTATAGCATGATGAAGGGCTATGCGATTCCCGGTGTGGTGACGGGCAAGCCCATCAGCCTGGGCGGATCGCTGGGACGGAACGAAGCCACTGGCCGCGGCGTGTTTTCAACCATCGAAAGCGCCTGCGAGCATCTGCACATGCCGCTAAAGGGCGCAACTGTCGCGGTGCAGGGCTTCGGCAATGCCGGCTCCATCGCCGCGCAGTTGCTGCATGAAGCGGGCGCGAAGATCATCGCTGTCAGCGACTCGACGGGCTGCGTCTACAATCGCAACGGCCTGAACATCCCCGAACTCATCCACATGAAGTCGCTCTGCGGCCATGTGGAGGGCTTCCCGGAGAGTGAGCCCATCCTGCCGCACGAGCTGTTGGCGTTGCCGTGCGACATCCTCGTTCCCGCCGCGCTTGAGAATGCTGTCCACGCGGAAAATGCGTCCGCTGTCCGCGCGCGCATCATCGCCGAAGCGGCCAATGGACCGCTCACGCCCGCGGCAGACAGAATCCTCGAGGGCAAGGGCGTCTTCGTGATTCCGGACATCCTCTGTAACGCGGGCGGCGTCACCGTCTCCTATTTTGAGTGGGTGCAGGACGAGCAGCACCTGTTCTGGGAGGCGCGCGACATTTACAAGCGCCTCGATCACGTGATGAAGACGGCCTTCCGCGACGTGCTCAAGATTCACATGGAGCGCAAGGTTCCCATGCGCATCGCCGCCAACATGCTCGGCATCGGTCGCGTGGCAGAAGCTGTCGAGATTCGCGGCATTTACCCGTAAGCACGAATCTAAAACCGATTGCATTGATTTTCCCAGACTACGTTGCCCTCATCCTTTCCGCGGAACGCGGAAAGGATGAGGTGTGTAACTTCAATCTCCCGCTCACGCTCGTGATAATCTGGCCGTGCCTTGGAACAGCCGCGTTCATCGGCGATTCATCCGCAAAGCATCCAATGGGTTTTAGGAGTTTCCACCATGCCAGCGAAGTTTTTCGCAGCGCAAATGGCGGCGGCCGCAGTGCTCGCGACGGCTTTTCTTCCCGCCCAAACTGTGGACCTGCCTTCGAGTAAGCAGTTGATCGGCGAAGTCCCGGGCCATCCCCAGCGCATCAACAGCCTGCCCATCTCGATGGCTGTCTCGCCCGATGGCCGCTACGTGGTCACGGTGAACGCGGGCTACGGAACCCTCGAATCGAAGTATGACCAGTCGTTTTCGGTTTTGGACACCGCGACGGGCGCGCTCACCGACTTTCCCGATGCGCGAACGTTCTATCGTGCGCATCAGACGCTCTATTCCGGCCTCGCGTTCAGCCTCGACGGCAGCCACATCTACGCCAGCGTGGCCTCGCTTACCGATGCCAAAGGCAACGGCAAAGACGATGTTGGCAGCGGAATCGCGGTCTACACGTTCTCCGCAGGCAAGATCGCGCCCGAGCGCCTGATTGATCTGCCGGTCGCGACCCTCCCGCCGGGACGAAAGACGCGCCTGCCCGAGGGAATCGACAATCATGAGGGAGTACCGTACCCCGCCGCGATTGCAGTCCTAGGCGAGTCCGGCCACGAAAAGTTGCTGGTTGCCGAAAATCTCTCCGACGATGTTGTTCTTGTCGACGCCGCGACGGGCGCGATCGAGGAACGATTCGATCTCTCCGAGAACGACGCCGTGCCTTCGACCTACCCAATTGCTCTAGCCGTCACCGGAGATGGCAAGCGTGCGTTCGTTGCGCTGTGGAACGCTTCGGAGATCGCTGAGCTTGACCTGATGCGCGGCACGGTAGCGCGCAAGCTGGTGCTGCTCAAGCCGCCCAGCCCCATTGATCCGGGAACGCATCCCTGCGCGTTCGCCTTTTCGCCCGGCGAGAAGACGCTCTACGTCGCGCTCGCCAATCGCGACGCCGTGGCCGCCGTGAATGTGGGCTCGGGCCAGTTGCAGGTGAAAGGCTACTTCGACACACGCCTGCCGGGGCAGAGTTATTTCGGTGCAGAGCCGGTTGCTCTGGCCCTAAACGGTGACGGCAGCCGGCTCTACGTGGCGAACATGGCCACCGATGCGATTGCGGTGATCGAGCCGCGCAAATTGACGCCAAAGGCCGCGAAGACGGGAATGGTTGAGCCGGACGGATTCATTCCGACCGAATGGATGCCGATGTCGTTGGCGTTTGTCGCGACGCCCTCCGGCGGCAAGCTATACGTTGCGACCGATAAAGGCAAGGGAACCGGGCCCAACAACTTCCCGCAGAAAATCGCCGAATCGCAGCCTCATCAACGCAGGGGCAGCGGCACCTACATCGCCACGCTGCTTTACGGTTCACTGGCCGCGATCGATGCATCGGAGATCGATGGCCATCTGGCCGATTGGACCTCGACGGCTCTCGCGTCGAACCGCATGGAAGCCGCGCAGGAACAAATCGTGTTTGCCGGCGGCGCCACACACTACATTCGCCACGTCATTTACATCATCAAGGAAAACCGCACCTACGACCAGATCTTCGGCGACCTCGAGCAGGACGGTCAGCAAGTGGGAGACGGCGACCCGGGCCTTGCGATGTATGGTCAGGCGGTCACTCCCAATGAGCATAACCTGGCGCTCCAATTCGGCGTTCTCGACAACTTTTTTGACTCCGGCGAAGTCTCCGGCGACGGCCACGTCTGGTCCACCGCGGCCATCGGTACGGATTACCTGGAGAAGACCTGGCAGCAGAACTACCGCGGCGAACAACGGTCGTATGACTACGAAGGCGTCGTAGCCGACGGTTATCCGCTGCTGCAGAAAATTCCCGACGTGAACCAGCCGGCCAGCGGTTATCTGTGGGGCGACCTTGCCGCTCACGGCAAAACGTACTACCACTTTGGCGAGTACATTTCGTCGACGTTTTGCGACCAGCCCGCCGTTGCCGACGCCGCGCTGGGCGCAATGCTGGCCGGCCCGGCCTGCGCGCACAAGGCGTTTGCGCCGGGCGAGGCGCTGCCCGCCGAGTGGGGCGGCGGCGTAAACAAATGGCCGTGGCCCATCCCGCGCCTGGCGACCAACATCGCCACCAAGCCCGAGTTGGTGGGCCACTTCGCGCCGGAAGCGCCGGACTTCGAGTTGATGGTTCCCGATCAGATCCGAGTCGAGATTTTTCTGCGCCACCTCAAGCAATGGGTCGCCGATCGCGAGCGCGGCCACGACACCATGCCGGATTTCGTGATGCTGCGCCTGCCCAATGATCACACCTATGGAACGCGGCCCGGCGGGCCGACGCCGAAGTCCAGTGTCGCCGACAACGATCTAGCCGTCGGGCGCGCCGTGGAGGCGATCTCCCACTCGCCCTCTTGGGAGGACACGGCCTTTTTTATCCTCGAAGACAACGCGCAGAACGGCGCCGATCACGTGGATGCGCACCGCAGCATCGCGCTCGTCATCAGCAAGTATTCACCGCACGGGCCCGGTGGTGCGCCGTTTGTCGATAGCCGCTTCTACTCCACGGTGAGCGTCATCCGCACCATGGAGGCGTTGCTGGGGCTGCCGCCGATGAATAACAACGATGCGTTCTGTTCGATGCTGGCGCCCGAGTTTGCCGGGCCGGGCGACCAGGCGCCCTACACGGCGGACTATACAAACCGCGACAACGGGCTGATCTACAGCGCAAATCCAAAGAACGCGGCGGGAGCAAAGGCGAGCATGAAAATGGATTTCAGCCATGCGGATCGCGCGCCCGCCGAGAAGCTGAATGTCATCCTGTGGAAGGACGCCATGGGCAGCGCGCCGGTGCCCCCGATGCTCAAAGTGCGCGCGAAAATGGCGAACGATGGCGGCGACGACTAGAGCGGTTCAGCAGTCTATATAGCCATTTTCAGCCTTGGTGCGGGGAGGATTCTTCTTCCACCCCAGAGACGAAGACCTGTCTGCGGGGGCCCCGATTGCGGAAGAATCCACTTGGCGTCCAAGGCTTCCGTACACAGTCACTGCGGAACCGCTGTAGGCAGGCTGGAGGCCGCCGCCAGCCAACGGTTCACCTGATGGGATAAATGGTGGAAAAAGCAGCCTGAAAGGCGCTGGCCGGCGCCAACTCCTTCGCCAAACCATGCCCCCAACTGGTAGCTTGAAAGAGTAGGAAATTCTTTCCCGCGATGACTTCCAGTCCCTACTTTTCATTGGCAGTTTTGTTCGTAGCGGCACTGGGCTTTGGCCTCGCCCCGCTGGGGCTGGCCTGGCTCTGGGCGCGGGTGTTTTCGCCGCCCAAACCGAACGCGATCAAGAACGCCATTTACGAGTGCGGTCTGGAGTCAAAGGGCGACGCGTGGATGCAATTTCGCTCGGCGTACTACCTTTACGGAATCATTTTTCTCATCTTCGACGTGGAAGCCGTTTTTCTGCTGCCGTTTGCGGTGGCATTTACAGGTTTGAGCGCGGCGGCGTGCGCGGCCATGCTGGTTTTTGTCCTCCTGCTGGTTGAGGGGCTGGCCTGGGCCTGGGCAAAGGGCGTACTGACATGGCAGTGAAAGACAGTGGTCAGGTTTCAGGTGTCAGGAATCGGTTTCGCGGGCAACGAATATGGCTGACACCCGATCACTGAAACCTGAAACCTTGGAGCAAAGCGACATGGATCAAAACCTGAAGATCGAGCTGGGCAAGCAGGGCGTCTTCGTCACCACCATGGAAGAGCTCTACAACTGGGGCCGGCGCAGCTCGGTGTGGCCGATGCAATTCGGCCTGGCTTGCTGCGCCATCGAGATGATCGCCACCACCATGGCTCGCTATGATCTGGCTCGCTTCGGCGCCGAGGTCTTCCGGCCCTCGCCGCGGCAGGCGGATCTGATGATCGTTTCCGGCACCGTGACCAAAAAGATGGCGCCGCAGGTCGTGCGCCTTTACAACCAGATGGCCGAACCGCGCTACGTGATCGCCATGGGAGCGTGTGCCATCTCCGGCGGTCCGTTCAAGCAAGGTTACAACGTGCTCAAAGGCATCGATCGCTACATTCCTGTCGACGTGCACATCCCCGGCTGCCCTCCGCGCCCTGAGGCGCTTATCCAGGCCTTCATGACATTACAAAAGAAAATCGATGGCCAGCATTTGACCGGGGAGGATCGGCCGCGTTTTCTCGATCCCAACGCGCTAGGCGAGTTTCCCGTGCCGGAGCAAGGCGAACACGATCTGGAGCCGCCTTCGAACCAGGGAGTCTGGCCGGTGCCGATCACGATTCGCTAAAAGCAGGGAACCAGGGACCGAGGGACCGAGCAGGCAGGGAACAGAGGAAGCCTCGCAGTGGCAAGGTTTTGTTGAGAGCAGAAAGCTGAAAGCTGGTAGCTGATTTGAAGACGGTCGAAGAGATCAAGGCGGCGATTGAGGCGGCGGTTCCCGGCGCGGGCGTGGAGTTTGTATCGAACCCCGGCCCCTCCGCGCAGCACTCACTGCGCGTGGCGCCTCAGAGCGCCGTCGGCGTGGCAACGTTTCTGCGCGACAACGCCGAGTTCGCTTTCGATTTTCTCTCCAACGTCTCCGGCGTCGATTGGCTCGACAAAGAGGTCACCGAAAAAGTGAAGGTGACACGCACGGTGACGAAAACCGTAGACACCCCCGAAGGCCCGCGGGAGCAGCCCGTGGAAGAAACGGTCGAAGAAACCCGTAAGCACGTCGAGCCCGGCTGTCTTGAAGCGGTCTACCACCTCTATTCGGTGGCGAAGAAGCAAGGACCGCTCGTGATCCGCATGCGCACGGCAAATCGGACAGACCAAACGCAGCTTCCGTCTCTCACTCCCGTGTGGCGCGCAGCGGAGTTCCAGGAGCGCGAAGTCTTCGATCTCTACGGAATTGTTTTTACCGGCCATCCCGACCTGCGCCGCATTTTGATGTGGCCGGAATTCAAGGACTATCCGATGCGCAGAGACTACGTGGAGCCGGACGACTTTGAATACGAGCCCACCTCGCACGATGAGGTGCTGAAGCGGGCGCAAGAGCATCACAGGGCCGCGACCGCGCAAGGGAATAGCCAATAGGGAGTAGGGAGCAGGGCGGACGAAGAATGAGCGTTGCGGAGACCAAAGCGGAGAGAGTCACAGGCTGGAACCGGCCGCCAGTCATTGAGCCGGACGGCGAGGGCGAGCTGCTTGAAGTCGCCATGGGCCCGCACCATCCGTCGACGCATGGCGTCTTCCGCATGGATCTGGCGCTCGACGGTGAGCGCGTCGTCCGCCTCAAGCCGGTCTTCGGCTACCTGCACCGCAACCACGAAAAACTTGGCGAAGGGCAATCCTACCTGGCGTCGATGCCGTATACCGACCGCCTCGATTACATCTGCTCGCTGACCAACAACTGGGCCTACGCGCTGGCGGTGGAAAAGCTCGCCGGCCAGCAGGTTCCCGAGCGCGCTGAGTACATTCGCGTCATCCTCGCCGAGCTGACACGCATTCAGAACCACGCCTCGTCCATCGGATTTCTCATTCAGGAGATGGGCGCCAGCGGCACGCCGCTGATGTATGCCTTCAAGGAACGCGAAAAGATTCTCGACCTCTTCGAATCGCTCACCGGCTCGCGCATGATGTGCAACTACATGCGCTTCGGCGGCTGCCGCGTGGATGTTTCCTCGAAGTGGCTCGACGCCACGCGCAAAGTGGTCGCAGGCCTGCCCGCATTTGTCGACGAGTTCGAGGCATTGCTCTCGACCAACGAAATTCTGATGGCGCGCTGCCAGGGTATCGGCATTCTGCGGCCGGAGCTTGCCGTGAACGCCGGAGTCTCCGGGCCGATGCTGCGCGCGTCGGGCGTGAATTACGACATTCGCAAAGTGGACCACTACGGCATCTACGATCGCTTCCAGTTCCGCATTCCGCTCGGCGACCACGGCGACATCTACGACCGCTACATGATGCGCGTGCTGGAGATGCGCGAGTCGATCAAGATTCTCGAACAGGCGCTGCGCGATGTTCCCGGCGGACCGATCATGGACCCCAAGGCGAAGATTCGCGGCTTTCGTCCCAAGCCCGGCGAGGCATATGGCCGCATTGAGGCACCCAAGGGCGAGCTTGGCTTTTATCTCATCAGCGACGGCGGGCCGAATCCCTATCGTTATCGCGTGCGCCCGCCGAGCCTCATCAACCTGACCATTTTGGAAGACATGTGCCTGGGGCAAAATGTCGCCGACGTCGTACTGATCTTTGGCAGCGTGGATATTGTTCTTGGTGAAGTGGACCGATGATGAAAATTCACAGTTCCGAGCTCGCAGTTCGCAGTTATTGAATCTGCGGCACGAACTACGAACTGTGAACTACGAACTGTGAACTCTGAGCTGCAAATCGGAGGTATTCGTTTGCTGGGTGATGGAATTCTGAAAGGGATGGCGGAGACAGCGCGGAACTTCTTCGGAAGTTACGTCTCCAAGGAGCGGCTCACGACGGTCGAGTATCCGGAACATCGGATTCCCACCGCCGAGAACGCGCGCGTCTTTCCCTTTCTGGTCTACGACGGCGTCGATTGGGAGGCCGGACTGCGCTGTGTGGCCTGCCAGATCTGCGAGAAAGAGTGCCCGCCCAAGTGCATCTATATTGAAAAAAGCACACTCAAAAAGCCGGATTACGTAGGCAAGCAGCAGTTTTATCCCTCGCGCTTCGACATCGATATCTCCGTCTGCATGAGCTGCCAGATTTGCGTTGAAGTTTGCCCGTTTGAGGCTATCAAGATGGACACGCAGTTTGAGCTGGCCACCGACGATCGTTTCGGCGGCCTGCTCGAGGATCGTCAGAAACTGGCCAAGTCGAACGAGTATTACCACTCGATCCATCCGACGGAAGCGGCAGACGTGGATGCGCGCCTGGCCGAGGAGAAAGCCAAGGTGGAAGCGCGCGCCAAAGCCGCCGCTGCGTCCGCTGCTCCGCCGGCGAAGACCGAGGGAGGGAGCTAGCCCATGATCGCGACGCTTGGGGCCGCAGATCCCTTCTTCGTAAATCTCGACCAGATCTTCGTCCTCCTGCGCGATTGGCTTGTTGGGTTTTTGCCCGTCGCGCTGCGGCCAGCGGCAGGCGTGCTGCTCGGGGTCATCGCCATCGTCTGCGTCTTTCCCGCCCTCTTTGCCCTCACCACGGTCTTTGAGCGCAAGGGGCTGGGCCGCATCCAGAACCGGCTCGGCCCCAACCGCGTCGGTCCCTACGGCTTGTTTCAGCCGATTGCCGACGGCATCAAGGCGCTCATCAAGGAGGACATCGTTCCCCTCACCGCCAATACT
>CAWHVT010000004.1:0-494977 GCA_963832855.1 uncultured Acidobacteriaceae bacterium
CATGTTTCCTCCCGCTCGCTGCGCTTCAGTTGGCAAGCGAGCTGAGCAGATTGCCGTCCGCGTCGAAGATATCCAGCTTGACTGCCAGCTTCCCGTCCAAGCGATGGGTGGCGCAGGACAAGCATGGATCGTAGGCGCGGATTGCCATTTCTACCTTGTTGAGCACTCCCTGGTCGTACTTGCCATCATGGATCAAACTCTTGGCGGCCTGGGTGACCGACATATTGATTGGAGCGTTGTTGTGGGTGGTGCCCACGATCATGTTCAGGTTGGTGATCAGGCCGTTGGCATCGGTGGTGTAGTCGTGGATGAGCGTGCCGCGCGGCGCTTCGGTGCAGCCTACGCCTCGCGCTGCCCGCGGCGTAACCTTCACCCGGGTTTCGGTGCTGGTGATTTCGGGATCGTCCAGCAGGCGGATGGTGTTTTCCGCGTTGTAGAGCAGTTCGATCAGCCGCGCCCAGTGATAGAGCAGGGTGAGCTGTGCGGGCCGGCCGAACTTGGTGCGAAACTCCTCCAGCTCGGCTTGCGCCAGGGGCGTGTCGATAAAATCGCAGACGTTGATGCGCGCCAGCGTGTTGGCGCGATACACCCCCTTGGGATGGTCGACATCCATGGAGAAACCCTCGCCCCACTGTTTGGCGTAGGGGAACTTCAGGTAGCTCCACGATTCAATGTGCTCGGAAAGGAACTCGGTATAGCGATCGTACGGAAAATCCTGGCAGGAGCCATTGCTGGCCATCAGGCGAAGCTTTCCGTCGTAGAGGTTGAGTGCCCCGTTCTCCTTGACGGTGCCGAGGAAGCCGGTAGTGATCACTCCCAGCGACTTCACCACGTCGAGGTACTTGGGGAAGATGTTCTCCTTGGCGAACGCAATGGAGAACTTGGCCAGCTCCAGCGCCTCATCGGCCATCGTGCGCAGTTGGTCGCGATCGGCGGCCAGCAGCGGCTTGCTGAATCCGCCGGGGACGGCGGCCTGGGGATGGATCGCCTTGCCCGCCAGGATTTCCAGCATATGGGCGCACATGTGGCGCACCTTCACCACTTTTCTGGCGATGTCGGGCGCCGCCTGCAGCACGCCGATGACATTGCGGATGGAATAGTCGGCATCGGGACCGAGCAGGAAATCGGCTCCCGCCAGGAAATAGAAGTGCAGGATGTGCTCTTCCATGTAGGCAACGCTGTTGCACAGCTCGCGCAATTTCTTTCCCGCCGGGGGCGGCTCGACCCCAAAGACCGCGTCGCAAGCCTTGGCCGAGGCCAGGTGATGCGACCACGGACACACCCCGCAGATGCGCGGCGTGATGCGCGGCAGGTCTTCCAGCGGGCGTCCGATGCAGAATTTTTCGAAGCCGCGTAGCTCAATGACGTTCACCCGGGCGGTGTCCACGTTGCCGGCATCGTTAAGCTGAATCGTCACCTTGGCGTGGCCCTCGATACGGGTGACAGGTTGAATGACCAGTGTCTTTGCCATGGATCATCTCCCGGGCATCGGCCGCAGACGGCCAGCGCCAGCAAAGCGGTTGAAGGTTGCGGCCCGATCCGGAATCTGCTTGGGATCGAGTCCGATGGAAGAGAGCGCCCCCATCATATCCACCATGGGATTGGCTTTGTCCGACAGCGGGCCAAAGCAACCCTCGCAGGGCATGTAGGCGCGGATGCAGCGCGGGGTGCCTTGGCTGCCTCCGCAGCCGCCTCGCGTGGCCGGCCCCAGGCACAGGATGCCCTGCTCCATCAGGCAGCGCATCTCGCTCAGCGGCGCTCCAATCTTGAATTCCGGCGGGTCCAGGTGGCCCTTCAGGGTGGAGACCGCCTTCTTCTCCCGCTTGGTGGGACACTCGTCGCAAACGCTCTTCGACGCCAGCGCCGGCAAGGGCTTGCCTTCAAGGAGAGCCACCAGCGCTCCGGCCACCATCTCCGGCGTGGTTGGACATCCGGGCAGAGTAGCATCCACCTTCACAACTTCGTGGAGCGCATAGACCCGGTCGGTGAGCTCGGGAATCTGCTCGTGGGGTAAGCCGTTACTCTCGGTGCTCACGCTGCCGCGGTAGACCTTCTCCAACAACTCCTCCCGGCTGTATTGATTGGCCAGCGCCGGAATACCGCCGAAGCAGGCGCAAGAACCTAAAGAGATCAGGATCTTGCACTTCTTGCGCATCTCCAGCGCCAGTTTCTTGTGTTCTTCGCTTCGGATTCCCCCCGAGATAAGCCCGACATCCGCTTCGGGGATATCCATCTCCGCGCCTTCGCCAGTCTGACCCAGGAGTTTGTGGTCCATCAGTACTGGCATGTGCACGATTTCAACTTGTTTGAGTACGTCGATGAGCGGTTCACCGATGTCGAGGATGGTTACCTCGCAACCTCCGCAAATGGAGAACCATTCTTCGGCAAGTCGAACTGCCATGTTGCACCTCCTGGCGGACTTGAATGAGTAGTGCTTCGTTCTCGTCCCCAACAGCCTGTTATTGCTGCGTTCAATACGTGCTTGGATCGAGCTTCCTTGCCAGCTTCCCCATCTCCGTGACCGCTTGGGCAAAACGGGGGCCTTCGCCAGCCAAGACCGCACTCCAGCCGGAAACGCTCCGGCTCCAATCCAGAATCATCCATCATCAGGTTGATCGCATGGGCGCACGGCCCCGCAGGTTGCCCTCCAGCCAAGGGCAGCCGCCGGGATCACAGCCCGGAACCGGTGAGTCTTTCCAGCCGCGGTAAGAGAATCTTCCACGACCCACCTCTCGGCATCTTCGCCATGCGTCGGCAAGCAAAAGCCGCCGGCTTCTCGCGATGAGCCGCCGTTACAAACGTGGTCGCGATTTTGGTCGAATCAACGCATAAGCGTCTGTGATTCAGGTCACCCATTCATGTTTAATGGGACGGGAATGCGTGACGGCTCCGGCTCCGGCGCGAACTTGCGAACGGTCTAACCTGGCGGTGACGATCGTCACAGCTATGAGCGCGCTGCGATCCGACAAAAAGTGATGGGTGAATCGGGGAGAAAGAATCTTAGGATTGTTGGCAGGGCATATATGGGCGTCCCGGTCTCGGCTTGCCTTAATCCAGACCTTAGGCTGTTACTAGGTGCGGCGGCGTAACTGTGTCCAGCACCACGCCGATCTCGTTTTGTGAGGCCGGCGTCGCAGCACGCTGCATCGGACGCGATGACTCTGGATGGATTGTCGCCTACTCGGAAGTTGATATGTAGTGACCGGTCAAGATGAGCTGGTCGTCTTTTCCGATCGAGGACAAGGTCAGCAGCAGCCGAGGCAGGTATAAGCGACGATTGATCAAGCTGATATTCGCGGGTCGAAACCGCATAATCATGATCCGTCGGGAGCTGCCTCTGACTACTGACGCGAGTCCGGCCAGGCCTGTCGCAAACTTCCGCCGAGGATTCTCCTTCGTGCTTGCTCCGGCTGCGGCTGACCCTGTCCTCGAGTTGGATAGCGTGATTCATAGGTTGAATCGTTCTTGCTTTTTCCTTCATGGGAAAGTTCTTGCTTGTGCTCCTTCGGTTCCCGTTATGCGGCCAGTTGCTGCTCGCAGGCCGCTTCGGCCTTGATTCCGATGGCCCAGATGAAGCCCAGCAGTTCTCGTCCGACTGCCGTCATGATCTTCCTCTGATCCTTGCCTGCCATGGTCAGCTTCATGTAGCGCTTGTGCAGCCGATTCTGTGCCTTCCAGGCTATTTCGGTGATGTCTGCCGGGACACCTTGCTGTCGTTTGCGCAGCTTGGCCCCTACGCGAGGCAGGTGTCGATAGCACCAGGCCGATTCCACCACGATTCGTCTGAGGTGCGCGTTGCCGGTCTTGGCGATGCCGCCTTGTCGCTTGCGCTTGCCACTGGAGTTCTCGCTCGGAAATAGTCCGCAATAGCCCATCAGCTTCCGTGCACTCTCGAAGCGGGAGGAAATGTTGCCCAGTTCGGCGGCGATTGTGACCGCCGAGATGTGCGCCACACCGCGTAGAGCCTGCAGGCCCCGAATCACGTCCTGCATGGGCTGTGGGGCCAGCTTCACCACTTCGAGGATGGCCTCTTCCAATCGCTTGCCCCGTGCACTCATGTGTTCGACTTCGTTCAGACAATCCACCAGCGTGGCTTCCTGCGCCGGCTGCGTGTAGCGGATCTGCTCGAGCCAGGCCAGGTAACGCTCTGTCCACGCCTTCAGTCCCAGCGGTGGACGTCGGCCCGTACGGAGAAGGAACTTGGTTAGCCGATGCCGCGCACGCAGCTGATCCTGCTTGGCCGCCTCCCGTTGCCGGACAAGATCGCGCAACGCCTCGGAGTCTTCATCGGGAACCCACACCGCAGTCAGATCACCGGACCGGTGACTCCGTGCCAGCTTCAACGCGTCCCGCCGATCCGTCTTCACGCGGTCTCCGGGCTTCTTCGGAACCAGGCTCGGCGCCACAACTGCGCACTCGACACCCAACTGCGTCAGCTGCCAGTACAGTACGAATCCTGTCGGTCCCGCTTCATAACAGGCGCGCAGCTGCTCGGGCGAACCAAGCTTGCGAACGAACTTGCGAATCGAATCTTCACGGTTGGCGATCGTCCCCAGGCTGCGCACCTCACCGTCCGGCTCGGCTACCGCGACGGCGATCGTTTCCGCATGGACATCTAAACCCAAAAATCGTAACTTCTCTCTCATGACCGGCTCCTCCGCTTGTGGCTCTGGACTGCGTTCTCAAAACAAACTCAGCCTAACCCACGACTAGCGCAGCGGGCCGGTCACTACATAATGACTACTCATAGGTACACAGGCCAGACCAATCGAGATCACAACTCGCTCGCATGTAAGAGCGATCGGCCCCGGCATTTCTGAGCCAGCTGGAAAGTCAGTCTTCCGAAGTTGGGAGTTGCGGCTGACCTGCCCGGCGAAATCTGTGCCCGTAAGAATGAGAGAGACCGGTGTGGTGAAGGGCCCAGAAAGGCTGTACTCGACAGAACCTTAAACAACCACAAAGTTCCACAACTCAACGGGCACAATCTTATCTGACTGTAGACGATTTCGTAGCTGTCATTGCATCCATACATTCGATAACTTAATAAAGACGCGCCTTCTCGCACTAGAGCATCTGGGCCAATCCCAGGGGGTCGGGATCGCTGGTTTGCAAGTGATTGAAAATATTGGTCGGGGAGAGAGGATTTGAACCTCCGACCCCCTGGTCCCGAACTGGCAATGTCTCGTAGAATCAACAACTTATGGATCTAAAGCGTGGTGCTTCAGTCGCATAAGCCATTCGGATTCATATCGATAGTTTTGAGTCATTTTCAATTGGGAACCCCAGTGTGGGAACCCTCGCATAGAACTGAGGGACGGTCGTGCGTTAGTGATCGAGGGCGAACGCAAGAGGGAATTGCCGATCCCTCTGCGCCAGCACTCACCGGCTACTGAACGTCGCTCACCTTGCCGTTCATAAAGGTGACCTTCATGCCGCTGTAGTAGTAGATAACTTTCGGTCCCAGATTCGCCACCCTTGCGGGTGCGCCCAGGGCTGCCTGCACCTGGTCGATAGTCTGGCCCAGCTCCACGGTGGCAGTCGCAGCCGGTGCCGCGGGAACTGCCGGAGCAGCGCCTGCAGGTTGCGCCGCATCGGTCGTCGCTTCCTTCTCGGACTGGTCGCCCGTCTGATCCACCTGCGCAATTTCAGAGCCCACATTCGGGTCCGGCGGAGGCGCTATGGCTACATACGGCGCTGGAGCAGGCGCGCCCTGCGCCGATGGCGGTGCTGCGGGCAACCCTCCGGTACCCTGCTTGGCTTGCAGTTCCTGGAGGCCCTGGTCGATGGTCTCCCGCATGTGATTCTGCATTTCCTGCAGGTCAGTCAACTGCACCGTGACCGCGCTCGACTGGGCACATTCATTGCCACCCTTGCTGGCCAAGACCACCAGATTCGCGGTGGTTGCGTCCGGAGGAGGCGGAGCCTGCAATTGCAGCGGATCGCCGTCGCTCAGCGCGCACTCCTGCTGTGAGGATGCATCCACGACATCGAGCGCGCCCCCAACCACAAATACATGGGGACGGCCGTCGCTCAGCAATCGCGCAATTCCACTCGAGCCGGGGTCGACGTCCTGACCCTGCGCGTTCTGTGCAGCCTCTGCGTTTTCCAGAGCCAACTGGTTCCTCACCTCGTCGGCGATCTCCTGCTTCACTTCCGGCGAAAGCTCCGGTGGCCCACCCTCGGGGGGTGGAGCACCAGTCGCCTCGCCCGCGGCCTGGTTGGCCGCGTACTCTGCCTGCAAATCCTGCGAGATCACGTAGTCCGTCAGCCAGAATGCGGCTGAGGGGTATACCGGGTAAGGCTGGAAGAAGCCGCCGTAGAACCCAAACCAGGGACTACCTCCCCAACCCCATCCAAAGGCGATGGGCGTTAACCACGGGTTATAGGCCCAGCCGTAGAAGGCCGGACGATAGTAAAAGCCTGGGGCATAGACACTGAGTTGCAGCCCGCGATAGCCATACCCGCGGTAGAAGCGGTCATAAGCATGGCCGTTGTAGAAGTAGCTGCGCCGCGCGAAATCGCGCCCATGGTAAGAATAGGGACGCTCCACAAATCCCCTGCGGCCATGATCGGCAAAAACGCGGCTGTGGTCAGGGCGCTCCATCGAGACCCTGCGCCCGCCAGCCAGCCCGTGATGGACGTCGATACCGCGCCTGGGATCATGCACGTCGCTGATCCTGCCATCGGACCGAGTGCGAATCGCGCTGCCACCCGGACCAACACGTTCGTGGACTCCAGCCGGCATTGGCCTGCCCCCGCCGAGTCGGCCATGGTCGACGCCCGGGCCAGCATGTTCACCGAAACCTGCTGGATGATTTGCGCTGGGTCCAGCCGGATGATTGGCGGAAGGACCACTCGGATGGTTAGCGGACGGGCCGCCCGTGGTTGGTCCATGCGATGCGCCGCCCGTGGTCGGCCCGTGCGATGCGCCGCCCGTGGTCGGCCCGTGCGACGCTCCACCTCCGGTCGTCCCTGTTTTTGGGGGTGCCTTTGCGGCCTGTTTTGGAGGAGCTGGCTTCTTATCGTCACTGGCTGACCTTGCCAGGCTGGCCATTCCCAGCATTCCGGCAAGAATTAGGGCTGTTGATCCGATTCCGATGGCATTACGAAGAATTTGCATGTTGATCCGATCCTCTTTCCTGCTTCTAGCTCGTTAGCCGTTCCGGATGCGCGCATGCGCTACTCAACGTCGCTAACTTTTCCATTGGTGAATGTGACTTTCATGTCCTTGTATTTGTAGATGACCTTCGCTCCCAGCTTGGCCACGCTGAGTGGTTGCCCGAAACTGGCGGTCACCTGATCGATAGTCTGCCCGAGTTGAATGGTCGGCGGCGGAGTGTCGGGGGGCGGAGGCGGCGGCGCTATGTCGGGCATCGGCGCGGCAGGAACTGCGGGAGGCGCTGCCGGAGTGGCCGCCTGCGCAGGCTGAGCACCTCCTTGCCCGCCTTGATCGTCCGGGGGCACAACCGTAATAACCTCCGAGAATTCGTGCAAGAATTCGTCCGGCGGCGGCACAACCCCCCTCGAGAATGGGAACTTGATTTCTCCGTAGTAGCGGACTTGATTTCCCGAGGGGTCCGGGTAGGGATCGCTGAATGTGGTCACGAGAATCCCATCCTTTTGAAGGTCAACTCCGGTAACCCAGAACTTCTCCCCGGCCACAAACTTTCGTGAAGCGCAGCCGTTGTTCGCTGCGTCGGCAACGCTGCCTCCGCCGCCAAAGGGAAGGCGGCCCCTCAAGAACGACCTCGCGGCATCCTTGGCGCGGTTGTTGTAATTCGCGGTGAGAACCCCGTCGGCATATGTGTTCGAGAAAGCGTAGGAGGATGCCGAGCTACACATCATCAGCCCGTCCTTATGAAGCAGTACAACGTCGCCGGCCGTGACAATGTCCGTGCGGTCGGCCGTGGCTTTGGTCAGCTTGATCTGGGAGAGAAGCTTCTCTCTGGCCAAAGTCCCAGGGTCGCCCGCCTGGGTTCCCGCCCGGACACCGAACATCGTCATCACGACGAGTCCAAATACGGCAAGTCTTTTCACTTGAACCATGTGCCACTTCCATTTCCTAGGGTTTCGAAGGGGAAAAAACGTTAGAGATGACAGGACTGAGATAAGTAAATCACGATCCATGGCACTGTCAAGAGTGCAAAACTGAATGGCTTATTCCGCCGGACACCCTCGGATGAATCGGCTTACCGGCTTGGTAAAACTTGATCCAGAGGAAGGGACTGCGGGGCTTCGAGTAGATCGATCCCTCTCCTCGACAACGTCTGAATTGATGTTCCATAGCATTTTCTCCTTTTGAAGTGGTGTTGGAACGCGGAGTTTGGGCACACTTCGGGCACACGGGATGTCCGGACCCGCGTCAAATGCGGGTTTGCGGGCGACGCCCCGGACTAGGAATCCGCCGCGTTTTCCGCGCTAAAACAGCGCAGAGCTCGCGCCTACGTGGGTGGCAAGAACGGCAGTCCAAAGTGGTATGGGGTGTTTCAGAGGTGGGAATGAAGTGCGGAGTTGTTGTGGCGGAGTTTTAGAGGGATAAGGTCGGTGTTGCAGCAGGATGCTGCTCACCTAGGAACTTGTTGAAATTCGCCGCATCGCAGCGTCTTTTCTTGTGATTTCGATCCCTAGCCGGTTGAAATCTGTTTGAACTGCGGGTCTGGCCAGTGTTTATGGGGCTTTGCAGGTCTCAGGGAAGCATCCCCGAGACCTGCAAGCGACGTTCAGGCACGCTGCTCCATGAGCCTTCCTGGTTGTTGAGCCATCCGTTTGGGCAGCCGGATCAGGTTGTGTGCGGCGCAACTGAAGACGAATAGCCAGTCCACTTTTTCCAGGCCTCGCAGCTTGACCTGGCGCAGCGGGCCGGTTTGCTTAAGCCAACCGAAGCCCTTCTCGATCAGCCATCGCCGGCTCAGGCTGACGGCATAGCCAGGCTGCCGTGTGGTCCTTCGGTCCAGGTTGCTGCTGCGGCCCTTGTCGTTCTTGGCTACATGCGGTGTCACGTTCAACTCCCGCACCGTGCTGACGAAATCCTTGCTGTCGTAAGCCTTGTCCGCGCCCACTGTGATGCGCCGCGAGCGGCCCTCTTGCTTTTGCGCCAGCATCAAGAGCGCAGCATCGCGCTCGGCCAGACCATCGGCGTGCGTCACCATCGCGGAGGCAATCAATCCGTTGCGGTTCTCCACCAGCACGTGGCCCAGGTAACTCAACTTCGACTCCTTGCCGTAGCTCTTCTTGTACAGCCGCGCATCCCAATCGCTGGTCGATTCATGCGTCTGATTCGTACGCTTCTGGCCATGAAAATCTCCCCCGTCGCCGTCATCGGAACCGTCCTTGCTGCGAAAGCTCTTCTGCGAGGCCCACGCCTGGATCAGCGTGCCGTCCACTGTGAAGTGCTCGTCGCTCATGAACCGCTTGGCCTGCTGGTTCACTTCCGCAAAGAACTGCTGCGCCACATCGCTGGTCAGCAACCGGTCTCGGTTCTTCGAAAACACCGCGTGGTTCCACATCGCATCGTCCATGCCCAGACCCACAAACCAGCGGAACAGAAGGTTGTAGTCGATTTGCTCGACCAGCAGCCGCTCCGAACGCACGGAGTAGAACACCTGCAACAGCAGCGCCCGCAGAATGTACTCCGGCGCTATCGAAGGCCGTCCCGAGTCCGCATACAACGCATCGAACTCCGCGCTCAACCTCCCCAACACCGTGTCCGTCAGCTTGCGAACCGCGCGCAACGGATGATCCTGAGGTACCCGCTGCTCCAATGAAACATAGCTGAACATCCCATCCTGAACTCGCTCATCTCCACGCATACCCATTAGACGGGCGACACCTTCGCCCCGATGCAGAACGGTACCTATTTCAACAAGTTCCTAGAGGCGCTCAGAACTGTCATTCCAGCTATTCAGTCTTGTTACGGCCATTGCGGCTCGAGCTGCGATGGCAATTACGTCCTGCTATCTCGCCTGGAGGATTTGGCTGTGAAGTCGAACCTCTGTCACCCTTGCAGAGGAATTCTCGGCAGTTTCGCGAATTCGCGATGTAACTGCGCCCCTTCGATCCATCCGCTCGAACAATATCAATCGTTTAGGTTTGACACTCGCTTTGCAATAGAGGTGGATGTAATTCGAGAAACAGCATCGAGCAAACCAGATACGAGAGATGAGGAGAAACAACATGACCATTGAAGTGAGTACCGCAAAGCATGTTATCCACGACAAGCTTGAATCCCAGATCAAGTCCGCTGAGGCGAAGCTGGACACCCTTAAATCGCGGGCTGAAGTTGCGAAGGCCAATGTCGAGATCAAGGCGATCGCTGACCTCGCTGCGCAAAAGCTTGAAATTCATCAGAAGCTCCAGGAATTGAAGAGGACAGACGACAGCAAGTGGGGAAACGCCAAGAAGGATCTCGAGGCTCGTGTCGCAGCATTCGAAAAGTCGGTCAAGGGAATCGAAGCGAAGGTGAAGACACGCTGAGCAGCGATCGTGTCTTGCGGCGTGCGCCCCGCCAGGCCGGGCAGCTGCAGCCAGATTGGCGAGGGAAGCGGAGATGTCCATGGGTCTGACGGCCGAAATACAATCGTCGTCCTCACCGGACTGTTAAGTGAGAATTCCGGGCGGGTGTGAGGAATCGAGCGCCTGACTGCCCACGGATTAACCGATCAGGAGAGAACATCATGGGAAACACACGAGGCGTATTCAAGGAAGTTACAGGGGCATCCATCGGATGGGCAATCGTCATGATCCTGCTGGGGCTCCTGGCAGTGATTCTTCCCCTCGCAACAGGCATTGCTGTAACAGCGCCATTACTTGCTGCAGGTTGGATATCTCGGCATCGATCTCAACAACGATGTCCTGTATGTTCATGAACCCTCCGGGATTGAGGATAACCCACCGGCTGAATTCCAGTGCATTCTTGGGTTGAAAACTCAAGCAAGGGCCTGTTCACTTCAACTGGTCAAAACTTCCTGTTTTCCGGTGATTCTTCCTGTTCTGGACCAGGTCTGTCCCCGGTTGACAACAAAGAACATCTCGCGCGCGTGAGGGTATTGGCCGCAATCGCTAGTTCATTTTTCTCTTTGTACCTTCGGTTCCAGCTGTGGCTTCAGGCCAGCAAGACGAAGCGCTAACATTGATCTGGGATCGGAGACTCTATGGAACCATTTCGCTTTCATCTCTTCGTCTGCACTCAGCAAAAGCCAGAGGGCGTACCATCGTGTGCGGTTAACGGGTCGATCGCAGTCCTCAATGAGTTGGATCGCGAGATACAAGCATGCGGTTTCGGCGGCGATGTGCAGCTCACTACCTGCGGCTGCATGGGACTGTGTGATGAAGGTCCCGTCATGATTGTCTATCCGGAAGGGTTCTGGTACCGGCGTGTGCAAACGTCCGACATACGCGAAATCGTCAATCAGCATCTGCTCTATGGCAAACCCGTCGATCGGCTCGTCTGGAACGATGCCTCTGCGATGAAGGCCATGTCAATCGAACATGGGGAACATTTCCGTCAAGTGATGGCAGCCCGCGAGAAAGCGGGAACGCTGCCCGACCGCCTGAATGAGATGATCCGCGGCTACATGCCGAGCCGGTGCATTCTTACCGCGCTTGAACTCGACATCTTTACCGCCGTCCGGGACGGCGCCAATGCTGACCAGGTTGGAACGCTGGTCCACGCGAATGCACGTGCTGTAGGCATGCTGCTTAACGCGCTTGTCGCTCTCGGACTGCTTTCGAAGAGCGGTGACGAATACAGGAACACGCCCGAGTCAGCGCGCTTCTTTGTTGAGGGATCAAAGGACAACCACCGCGATGGCCTCCTGCACACAGCCAACATCTGGCATCGCTGGAGCACGCTGACCGAGGTGGTGCGCGGTGGTACCTGTGTTCCGATCGATCACGGCAATACCCCCGAATGGACAATCAACTTCATTGCCGGCATGCAGCGTAACTCCAAGGATCGCGCCCCACTTGTAGTGAAGGCCCTGGGCACGACCGGTATTCGCCGCATCCTCGATCTCGGCGGTGGCTCTGGCGCCTATTCCATCGCGTTCGCGAAGGCTTCTACGGATGTGAGATGCGAGATCCTTGATCTTCCGGAAGTCGTGCCGCTCACGATCGAATATGTCAGTAGGGCTGGCGTCTCAGCGCAAGTCTGCCTTCGCGCTGGAGACATGCTGCGTGACGATTTCGGCTCCGGCTATGACATCATCATGCTGAATGCGATTTGCCATATGTTTTCAGAGGAGCAGAATCGGGATATCTTCCGCCGTGCCCGTCAGGCACTCGCGCCGAACGGCCGCTTGGTTGTGCAGGATTTTATCCTCAATCCCGATAAAACCGGGCCTCTACATGCGGCACTTTTCTCGGTGAACATGCTCGTGGGCACCGACGCCGGCGCCAACTACAGCGAAGTTGAATATACCTCCTGGATGAAAGCTGCCGGGCTCACGGAGGTACGCCGGATCAAGCTCCCTGGACCCAGCGACCTGATTGTCGGTCGACTTAAATAGGGTTTCCCATGCTTCCGAGTCGCCTGTCATCCTGGAGAAACAGCCGCGATGGTCTACGAATATTGAGAACGGTAAAATAAACTTCCCGCACACAATCAATGGCGCTATCATGTGGCTGGAGAACGACCATGCCTCAATACGTTTTTCTCTGTCAGGATTGCAACAAGGAGTTCACCCAGACTCTCCACATCGCGGAACTCGAAAAGGGTGGCCTGGCGTGTCCACACTGCGGCGGCAAGCGAGTAACTCAAGCGGTAGCGGCGTTCTCCGCCGTTACCGCCAGGAAGAGTTAGGTTGCCGAGGCTGTCAAGAAGCGCTGCGCGGCGAAAAAGGCTGCTCCCGCGGCAGCCGCAAAATAGCCGTCACCCTACCCTTACGGTTCCCTCGACTTCAACTTGATCATCTCACCATCCACGGCGAACCTTCCATATCCGTGATGGTGGATGGTCTTCGGATGCTTCTGCGCCGGATCGGTCCAGGCTTTGAGTACTTCCAAGATGAAGAGGTTAAACTCGTTGACGAGCCGGGTATCGAGCACCTTGCACTCAAGGTTAACGAAGCACTCAGCGACCAGAGATGGCGCCACACGCTTGGCTGGTACCGGCGTCAGACCGAATCTCTTGAATTTGTCCACGTCTCGGCCCGAGCAGTTACCAATTCCCACGACTTTCGAAGCCAGTTTCAGCGCTGGGATGGCAATGTAAGCTTGCTGCCGATGGAAAGACTTCTGTCATGTTCACCTATGACCTTGATGCAAAGTTCACCCTGGCCGCGCTTGATACGTCCGAGGGCACCCTTCAGCTTAGGATCGGTAATAAGACACTCAACAATAAGCTCGGCGGCTTCTTCCCCCGACACGATTCTCTTATTCCGTACGAGTATGTCAATGCAGCGGCTATTCAGGCTGCGCTCAATCAGAAGCCAATGCTTGTGGGAGAGCTGAAGGCGCTTTGGATGCGGGCGACTGGCCTCCTACCGGCGGCCGTTTCGCAGGAGCTGTCAATGGAGATCCTCCTTTCGGAGAACTTTTGGCGCGACGCTGACAGCAATCGCTGGCGGGAGCCAACCGATGAAGAACGCGAAAAGATGAACGACGACCGATCGATCCGGGTGCTTCACGATGCTGACCGGTATGTCGGTGGATCGCTGCATCGCACTACGACGGGCGTCGAGCGTTGCCAGTGGATCGACATACTCTTCCAAGCCTGCCGGCAGGTCGAGGACGGGGACATGCACAGTGCCCCGGCATTACGGGGCTTCAAGGCCGACGAAGCGTATCGTGTGATCACCTGGCTTTTTCAGAGCATTCTAAGGGAACAGGTTCCTGCAGACGCATATAGCCTGATCCAGCATCAGTCGGCTCTCCTGGTCCTTAAGCCCACCGCCCCGCTGGACGACTTCAATGACCTTGTCGGACGAGGCGAAGTGCAGCTTCTTGGGCAGCGGAGTCTTCAAATCCTGCTCGAGAAACTGACAATGCCAGCCATTGCGGAGTTGGAAGGACATGTATACCCGATGACGATTATCCTGGGCCATGGAAGAATTATAGGCGAACAAACAACGAAAACAATCCGCATCACTCCATGTCGAGGAGAAGGGAAAAGAAGTGCACCGGTACATAAGACATTTAGAATGAATGCGAATATGAGCAATTGCAAGACCGCCTTGGAGATCTGCGGCTTTTGTGATATAGTTTAGACATGGTTGAGACTATTATAAATGATGAGCTTGCGGGGCCGATGGAAATCTTCCTGATGGCTGCCATTTCACGTGGCGGACTGAACACGCTTTACCTGTTTCAGCAGGTGTCAGGCCTGGAGCCCGGAAGCATCAACCATGTAATTAAGGAGCTTGAAAAGGCTGGCTTGCTGGTTCGTTCAGAAGGCGCCAAGCGTGGCCGACGAGCGATGGCGCTGACAGAGGTTGGGGAGAGATTCCTCGTGGAGGAGTGGAAGAAGAGCATGGACGCGCGCCGGGAGATCGAATCTGTCCTCCGCAGCGCGACCGTCGCCCTCCTCATGGGCGACATCGAGGAGGCTTCCAGATTCCTGTCTGAATCCATCACCAGGCGTCCACCGTTGCAAAGTCATCAGGAGCTCGAAACGATATCGCCGCAAGGAACGCCGATCAATTTCCATACTGCGATGCGCACGTTCTACCTGAATCAGCGCCGAACCATGGAGATCGGCGTTTTAGAACGGTTTGCAGAGAACTTGAGGAGGTCAGCGGCAATATGATGTGATGAAGATCCACCGGGCCAATAGGCTCGCCACCTGAAGATTTGCCGGTGTAAGGCAATCGCGGTGCTCATAGGATTTGGGCACTGCGTGTTCGTTTGTTTATCAACAGCAAGGACCTAGATCCTTAGAGAAAGGTTTATTTATGTCACAGAATTCATCGATAGAGTGGACGGACGACACATGGAACCCGGTGCGTGGGTGCTCGAAGGTTAGTCCAGGTTGTAAGAACTGTTACGCTGAGACTTTCGCTGAGAGGTTTCGCGGCGTGCCGGGCCATCCCTTCGAGCAGGGGTTTGACGTTCGGCTCGCCCCGGGGAAGCTCCTCGAGCCCCCTTCACCGTTCAGAGTCCAGGTTAGTCTTCGTCAACAGCATGTCGGATTTGTTCCACGACGAGGTCCCGGACTGGTACGTTGTTGCCGCCTTCAAGGTCATGGCCGCGGCAGACTGGCATACCTACCAGGTTTTAACGAAGCGTCCCGAGCGCATGCGCAAGATGCTGCAGACGGACCCAGTGTTTGCGGCCAAGCTGCCTCATATCTGGTGGGGCGTTTCGGTCGAGAATCGTAAGCATGGCCTGCCCCGCCTGGACTGCCTCCAGGAGTGCGATGTCGCGAAGCGCTTTCTCTCCTGCGAGCCGCTGCTTGAAGACCTCGGCACCATCAGCCTGGATGGCATCACTTGGGTCATTGCAGGAGGGGAGAGTGGTCCCGGAGCACGTCCGATGCAGAAGGAGTGGGTGACCTCTCTCCGTGACCAGTGCCGGGCAGCCGGCGTGCTCTTTTTCTTCAAGCAGTGGGGTGGTTTCCCAAAAGGCAGGTTCGGCTGCAAGCTCGACGGCAAGGAGTACAAGGCCTTTCCGCCGATACCGCAACGAAGTGTTCCCACGTTGTCTAAGCGCCGGACCATTGAAGCGGAGTTACAAAAGCAGCTTCAGGTAGTGGGCATTCTTGATCAAGCTGCATAAGGCCTTTGGGCGCGCTCTTCATCACGGGAGCGCGCCCACGGGCACTGTCTTGGAAGCATGAGTCATATGTATGGAATGGAATTGAATATGCAGGTTGCGAACGATTTCCCCGCGACGAAAAAGCGGAGGGGCTCCCCTCCGCTCCGGCGGCCGGCTTAACCGGCCACCTCGTTCGGAGGCAAATGTTTACGCAACTCGAAGACCACCTCGCGGAGACACCAGTCGCGGTGTTTCCGGCTCTACTGTCCGACGATGATCTCGCAGGCATCCTCGGCATGACCATCAACTGGATACGCTCGCACGCCCACGTTATCCCCGGCTTCAAGCGACTCGGGGCCTACTACCGCTTCTGCAGACAGGCAGTCGAGCAATGGCTTGGCAGCCTTGATCCTCTCCTCGATGCCAAGAAGGTTTCAGAGCTGTTGAGCGTGCCCAATTCCTGGGTGTACGCCAACGCCGATGAAATCACCGGCGTCCTTCGCCTGGGTCATTACGTTCGATTCCGCCCGGCAGGCATCCAGCAGTTCCTCACAGGAATCGAGGTTGTACAGTGACGACCTTTGATGCTACAAAGAGACCGCGACTGAGGCACCACGGAAGGAGGAACGTGGTGCAGATTCGTCATCAGCGGGCCCAATTGCAAGACCTTGGGTCCAAGTGGAAACTCTTTTACTGGGATTACACCCGAACTCCGCGTCAAAGACGGACTAAGTGCTGGTCAAAGAGCCATGTGCCAAGCCGACGCGAAGCACAGCGGCTCGGCGACGAGTTTACGGTGCGAGTCAATGAGCGGAACAACCAACCTCACCTGTTTGCGAGTGACGAGGAAACAGTACGGGCCGTCTACAAAAAGTGCCGGGACCTGACGTGGCCGCAGCTGAAGAATTCCACCCGCAAGCAGTACGAAGAAAACTTCAAGACCTATCTGCTTCCAGAATTTGGATCCAGTAAGGTTCGCAAGCTGACGACCATGGGAATCCAGGAATACTTCAACACCTTGTCTCCCAACCTTTCTCCGAAGTCGATCCGGCTGATTCATGGCACGCTCCGCGCAGCGCTGAACCAGGGCAAAGCGTGGGGCATGCTTGACCGGAATCCGGCGGTTGGTGTGAAGTTACCGAGAAAACGGGAGGTGAAGCCGACCGTGCTTCTTTCACCGGCGGACATTCGCCGGATGATCGAGGCAGTAAAGGAGCCCGCGAAGTCGATGATCAAGCTGATCGTCTTCGCATCCATGCGCCCGGGCGAGGTTCTCGCCCTTCGATGGAAGGACATCCGCCACGATCGCATTGTCATAGATGAGCGTGTCTACGATGATGAGTTCGACGATGTGAAGACCGAAGCCGGCAAGCGCGAGGTGCCGTTGGACAAACATGGAGTCATTCTCGCGGCAGTGCAACAAATGTGGGCGAGGAACAAGAAATTCCGTAAGCCGGACGACTTGGTCTTTGCCAACAAGACTGGTAAGCCGATCGATCGGCACAACCTGCTCAACCGGTACGTGAAGCCGGTGGCCGAAAAGCTTGGGCTGCCAAAAACCCTGGACTTCCGCAGCTTCCGGACCATGCTCGCCAGCCTGATGCGGCGCTTCGCCCGCCTTGAGGTTGTCCGTGACAACATGGGGCACGCGGGGAGCACTGGCAGCATCACGCTGGATGTCTATTCAAAGTCGTGGTGGGATGAACGCGTCGAGGCGGTAAGCAGCGTTGTCAAGGCTGTTTTTGCTGAACCCGGCGAGAAAGCCAACAACACAAGCGTCACTCCGCTGAAGGCCCTCTCCGACGGCGGAGTTGGCAAAGAGTGGGAACCCTTTTGGAAACCCCAGGCTGTTCAGCCTGGCCAGATTTCAAGGGAAGTGATTGAAAACAATGGTCGGGGAGAGAGGATTTGAACCTCCGACCCCCTGGTCCCGAACCAGGTGCTCTACCAGGCTGAGCCACTCCCCGACGTGTTGGTTAGTCCTGCGGTTCCTCTATCTTACAGCGCCGTTGAGGGAGGGCGCAAACGAGCATGCACCGGGATCCTTTCGGTCCTGTCATACAGTGCCCTAGCCCCGATGCCGGCGCCGTTCATCACGAAAACAATCTCGGCCCAGATCAGTGAGCGCCGGTTAAAGGATATAGCGTGACAAATCGTGGTCCTTCACGATGGACGCGACCATCTGCTTGACATAAGCATCGTCGATGAGGAAAATCTTCTCCGGGCCGGAAGCAGTCATCCGCTCATGGAACGGTAAAGGCGTTGTCGCTTCGTTTTTGATGGCTTCAGAAAGCGCCAATTTGCCGTTCTCGTCGGACGCGCGGCGAGCCACATCTGGCGCCAGGAAACTCACATCTTCAAGAACGCGCTCCATGATGGTATGCAGACGCCGCGCACCGATGTTCTCGGTCGTCTCGTTCACTTTGAACGCGAATTCTGCCATCTCGCGTAAGGCCTCTGGAGCGAACTCGAGGCGCACTCCCTCGGTTTCAAGCAGCGCCGAGTATTGCTTGGTTAGCGATGCCTTGGGCTCCGTCAGGATGCGAAGAAAATCATCGACGGTCAGCGATTGCAGCTCGACACGAATTGGAAATCGGCCCTGCAGTTCCGGGATGAGATCACTGGGCTTGGACACGTGGAAGGCGCCGGCGGCGATAAATAGGATGTGATCCGTGCGCACCATCCCATAACGAGTGTTGACTGTGGTGCCTTCAACGATGGGCAGGATGTCGCGCTGCACGCCCTCGCGCGAGACGTCTGGTCCGTGACCGCTTTCGCGCCCGGCGATCTTGTCGATCTCGTCCAGGAAGATGATCCCGTTGGATTCAACGCGCTCCACTGCCGCTCGATTCACCGAATCCATGTCGATGAGCCGGCCCTCTTCTTCCTGCACGAGATAATCGAAGGCGTCACTAACCTTCATCTTCCTTTTCTTGGTGCCGCCTCCGAAGATGTTGGGCAGCATATCCTTGAGATTCATCTCCATGTCTTCCATGTTCTGGTTGGAGATGATGCCGAACTGCGGCGAATTGCGTTCGCGCACGTCGAGCTCGATCATGCGCTCATCGAGTTTGCCCTCTCGAAATTGCTGGTGGAGCTTTTCGCGCGAGCGCTGGTGGCTCTCGGCCCCGGGAAGGGAGAGCTGGCCCTCCTGCGTGTGGGGCACGGCGGGCGGCGGAGGTAGAAGAACATCGAGCAGTCGCTCCTCAGCGTTCATTTCGGCCCTGTCTTCCACTTCCTCCAGCCGCTCTTCACGTACCATGTCGATGGCGATCTCGATTAGATCGCGAATCATCGACTCGACATCGCGGCCCACGTAGCCCACTTCGGTAAACTTTGACGCCTCAACCTTGAGGAACGGCGAGTTGGTGAGCTTGGCCAAACGGCGCGCAATCTCGGTTTTGCCCACTCCGGTGGGGCCGATCATGATGATGTTCTTGGGCATGATGTCGTCGGCCAGATCAGGCGGCAACTTTTGCCGTCGTTGGCGATTCCTCAGAGCGATCGCCACGGCGCGCTTGGCGGCGCGTTGGCCGACCACGTGTTTGTCGAGTTCGGCGACGATCTCACGCGGCGTCAACTCGTCGAGCGCGAGTTCCTGTTCTTCGGCGGATGCGGGAAGATAGATGGCCATGGATGGATGTCGGCGGAGACCCTCCGCTAACTTTGCAGCTCCTCGATGGTGACGCGATCATTGGTATAGATGCAGATTTCGCCGGCGATCTTCATGGCTTTTTCGGCGATTTCGCGGGCGCTCAAATCCGTGTTCTCCATCAGTGCGCGGGCGGCGGCGGTAGCGTAGCTCCCTCCGGAACCGATTGCCGCCAGCGGTTCATCGGGGTCGATCACGTCGCCGGAGCCGGAAATGAGGAACGTCTGCGCCTTATCTGCAACAAGCAGTAACGCCTCCAGGTTGCGGAGCATCTTGTCGGTGCGCCAATCCTTTGCCAACTCTACGGCGGCCCGGTTCAGATTCCCGGCGTGCTGTTCGAGCTTGGTTTCAAAGCGCGCGAAAAGGTTAAAGGCGTCGGCAGTGGAACCGGCAAACCCGGCGAGAATTTTGTCCTGGAAGAGGCGGCGAATCTTTTTGGCCGAGTGTTTTAGCACATGGTCGCCAAGAGTCACCTGACCGTCGGCGGCCATCACCACCTGGCCATTGCGGCGCACGCAGATGACCGTGGTGGAGCGAAATTGGGAATGCCCTTTCATGCCATTGCCTCTTAATCAGAAGCGCCGCACGCCGGAAAACTCACATTACGTAGTGCAGCGCCTCCCGTTCATGCAACCTAGAGTATAGGTCATTTACGGCCTTTGAAGGGTCTCCACGTTAGGGGTGATCGCCATGGCACCGTGCTGCTGGCTTCCTGCACTGAGTCGATTTCACCTGCGCTATCCTCGAGTTGGGACCGTGGACTTGGATTCCATCTCGGGATGATTCTGCGCAACACTGACAACTGGGAAATAGCCACCGGGATCACCGCCGCGATCCTGGCCGCGGCGACTGCCGCATGGATGGTACTGCGCAAGCACCCCAGCGCGGAGGAAGTCGAGCGCGCCCGACGCCAGTTCCTCGTGCAATCCGGGCGGCTCGTCGACGGCATGCTCCTCGACATTTATCAGGTGGAAGCGAAGGACGGGCGGACGCTTACGATGCTTTTGTTCAGCTACCGAATCGCCGGCGTGGACTACGAATGCTCGCAGGACATTACCTCGATGCGTGACGTCGTCAATGCAGGCGAGGTGAGGGCCGGATTTCCTTGCACCGTCCGCTATCAGCCGGGAAACCCGTACAACAGCATCGTTGTCGGTGAGGGCTGGACGGGTCTGCGGGAACGGATTCCGCAGCTGCCTTCGTTCGACGATCCTGACCCTTTGGATTTGAGCCACCTGCGGCCCGGTAAAGGGTAGAGCTACGCGTTGGCGCGCGAACCCGACCCCCGGTTAGACTATCGATATGCATGTTCACGCGGCGGAGGCCGGTAAGAGCGCCAGCCGGACAACGTTGGTCCTGCGCATCTCGATGGCGGCCACTCTGGCATACGTCGTGGTCACGTTTGTCGCGGGATTACGCGCCCATTCGCTGGCGTTGCTATCCGAATCGGGGCACAACGTCTCGGATTTCCTGGCCCTCCTGCTGAGCTTTGCCGCAGTCTACTTCCAGTCGCGGCCGGCAGACCACTCCAGAACCTTCGGCTACCAGCGCGCCGGCGTGATCGCAGCGTTTATCAATGCGGCGACGCTGGTTGCCATTTCGCTGCTGATCGCGGTGGAAGCGGTTCACCGGCTCAGCGCACCGGTGACGGTTCAGCCGAGGATCATGATGATCGTAGCGGCGGCCGGGGTGGCGATGAACGGCGCGATTGCTGCCCTGCTTTGGGGCGTGGCCCGCGACGTGAATCTGCGCAGCGCCTTTCTGCACATGGCAGGGGACACTCTTTCGACGGCGGCGGTGATTGCCGGCGGCGCGGGCATCCTGCTGACGGGCCAGAACTGGATCGACCCCGTTCTCTCAATCCTCATTGCCGCGTTCATCTTCTGGTCGAGCATTGGGATTGTGCGCGAGACGCTCAACATCCTGCTTGAGGGCACGCCACGCGGCGTCTCGCTGCAGCAGATTCATTCCGTCATGGAAGCGGTTGAGGGCGTGGTCAATGTTCACGATCTGCACGTCTGGTGCCTGGGATCCTACACGCGCGCCCTCGCTTGCCACGTGACGATTGCCGATATTCCTCCGTCGGAGAGCGTTTGCATTCTGGCTAACCTCAAGGACGTTCTCCGCGGACAATTCGACATCAGCCACACCACCATCCAGTTCGAGCACATCGGCTGCGAAGCACTGGAGGGTTGCGTTACACCTCCAGAAGAGATGGCCGGCAGGCATGAACATCATCACGGTCACGTGCATTGAATGAGTCAAGAGCGCAGCAGGTCTCGGATGCGTTCCCAAACCACTCGTGGAGGGCTGAGAATTGATTTTCCGCCGCTTGCTTCGCGGAGCTGCCTGGATTGCGATCGTTGCAATACTGGCGGCCGTGGCAAATGCGGCGCCACGATCGGGACCACAGCCCGCGACCCCGCAGCTCCAGGCGTTTTCCGGGGAGTACGCCGACCCAGCAAACCGAAGCGACGCGTACAGCGTCTACGTGCAAGATGGCGAGCTGACGGTTGAATCCGACCGCCAGGTTCCCATTGAGCTGAAGCCCATCTCCGCGACTCTCTTCGGCCTTGCGAATTCGGATGCCACGGCCGCATTTCGAGTCGATGCGTCAGGCTACGCGAATAAAGTTTCATTTTCCGACCATCCGGGCACGGTTTATGTCCGCAGCGGTGAGCCAGTCCGCCACGTCTTCCATGACTATGTGCGCAGCGAAGCGATGATTCCCATGCGCGACGGCGTCAAGCTGCACGCGGTGATTCTTCGGCCTGAAGACATCCAGGCGCCGCTGCCCATCCTGATGCAGCGAACGCCGTACGGCGTGGACGAAACCGACCGTACTTCCTTTTTTGCCCAGCGGCCCGAGCTGGCGCGCGATGGGTATATCTACGTGGCTGAAGACATTCGCGGACGCTACAAGAGCGAGGGCAAGTTTGTGATGATGCGGCCGCTCGCCGATCACCACAACCCGAACGCAATCGACGAGAGCACCGACACCTACGACACAGTCGATTGGTTGATTAAGCATGTGGCGGGCAATAACGGACGAGTGGGCGTGGTGGGCACCAGCTATCCGGGGTTCCTGGCGGTGATGGCGGGAATTGACCCGCACCCGGCAGTGAAGGCGATCTCGCCGCAGGCGCCGATGATCGATGTTTGGATTGGCGACAACTTCTTTCACAACGGGGCCTTCCGCCAGAGTTACGGCTACGACTACGTCAAGGGGCTGGAGTCTACAAAGACGGAGATCGAGGTCAGCTACGGAGACGATGGGAGCGGCAAGCCCATTGATGGGTTCGACTACTTTCTCAGCCGCGGCAGCTTTGCCGCGGACGTAAAGCAGTCCGGGTCCAGGCTTCTTCCAACATGGAAGCTCTTCCTCGGTCATCCGGCGTACGATTCGGTCTGGTCGTCGCGCGGCGTGGAATATGCGCTGAATTCCGTGACCGTGCCGACGCTTACCGTCGGTGGCTATTACGATCAGGAAGATACGTACGGGCCGCAGGAGGAATACGCAAAGCTGGAGCCGCATGACATAAATCACAAGAACTTTCTCGTTCTTGGGCCGTGGCGCCACGGTTACTGGTCGTCTTCTTCGCAGCGCCTCGGCAACCTGGATTACGGAGAGCCCATCGGCACGGAGTTCCGCAGGCAAATTGAGGCGATGTTCTTCGCGCATTACCTCAAGGATCAGCCGGGCTTCGATCTCGACGACACGGCAAGCTTTCAGACCGGGTCGAATACTTGGAAAACCTATTCGCACTTTCCTCCCAGGGAGTCGCGGCCGACGGCCCTCTATCTTGACGGCGCGGGGATGCTGAGCTGGAAAGCGGCGACTTCTCAGGCTACGACGTCGTACATCAGCGATCCCGCCAATCCAGTCCCTTACCGACACAGGCCTATCCAGCCGACGTACAACGACAGCTCTGACTGGTACAACTGGCTCACCGAGGACCAGCGATTTGTGACGGATCGCAAGGATTTGGCCGTTTGGAAGCTGCCCGTGCTCACGAAGGATCTGACGATTACGGGGGAAGTTGTGACGGACATCTTTGCCTCGACCACGGGCACAGACAATGACGTGGTAGTGAAACTGATTGACGAGTATCCGGCCGACGATGCGGACCCAACGATGCGCGGATACCAGTTGATGACCAACGCCGACATTTTTCGCGGCCGGTATCTCACGGGATACGACCATCCGACAGCACTCGCGCCCGGATCGATCCTCGAATACAAGTTCAGCCTGCACGACGTGGACCACGTCTTCAAGGCCAGACACACGGTCATGGTTGAGATTCAGAGCACCTGGTTCCCGCTCTACGACCGCAATCCGCAGACGTTTGTGCCGAACATCATGAAGGCCAAGCCCAGCGACTATAAAGCAGCGACGATCGCGATCTATTCCGGGCCGGGACACGCTTCGGCAATCGAGATTCCAGTGATGGGCCCAGAGTAGCGACGCAATGCGCGCCGAAGGACAAGCTGCCTTCGTAACAATCGTGGCAGCACCGGAGCCCTGCGACCTATAATTCCTGCAGGAACCATTCCGGCCCCAATCTTCCCAACAAGGCGAGGAAAAACTTGGCACGCGAGCTTTATACGGCGCGACTTTTGCGCAAGGACTGCATCTCTGAGGTTGCACAGTGCTATCACTTCCTTTTTGAAGTTGAGGGACGTGATAGTTTCGACTACCGTCCCGGCCAGTTCGTTTCAGCCGTTGCCATGGACGAAAATGGCAAGCAGCAGACGCGCGCCTACTCAATCGCGTCGGCGGCGCGCAGCAACAAATTCGAATTGTGCGTGAACCGCGTGGAGAATGGCTTCTTCTCCAATCACCTCGCCGACCTGCCCGATTTGCCCGTGGGAAGCACGATTCAGATTCACGGGCCGCATGGGCACTTTGTATTGCAGGAGCCGATTACCGACTCGATTTTTGTGGCCACCGGAACCGGCGTGGCGCCGATGCGCGCTTATCTCGAGTGGCTGTTTCCCATTGGCGCGGCCGATCGCAGCCAGGGCAAAGATGTCTGGCTGGTCTACGGAACTCGCTACGAGAGCGACATCTATTACCAGGCCGAATTTGAAGCGCTGGCCAATCGCGTGCCCAATTTCCATTACTTGCCTACACTGAGCCGCGCCGACGATATCTGGACCGGCCTGCGCGGCCACGTGCAGGTGCATGTTGCGAGGATCATCGAAGAGCGCGCCATGCGGCTTGGCCAGCCGCTGCCTTCACCGCCCGTCGATCCGGCGATTCCCGCCGCGAATCTGAAATTCGACATCTACTGCTACATCTGCGGGCTGAACTTCATGGTCTCTGGCGTACGCGAGCTGCTTGATGGCTACGGCTGGCACAAGAAGCAGATTGTCTTCGAGCGATACGACTGAAAAAGACAGGGTTCAGGTTTCAAGGGCTCAGGTGTCACGCGCTGTGGACGGTGAACCGTGCCCTTGTCAAGCCCTCGACCACTCTGAAACCGCCACCAACTTCGCTTTAACCCTTTCCTTTTCTGCTCTCTGAGCCCTGATCTCTTTTCTCTGTAAAGTTTGCCGATAATTACTGTCCTTCGGCGCACAATAGTTCCATGATCGAAAGCCAAATCAGAATCGACGCCCGAATTTGGCGGACTCAACCGGCGAGAAACTCCGCGGACCACGCGTCAAATCTCTTGGAACGGGAGGAAAATAATTAAAGAGAAAAATTTCCTGCCTCAAAATTGGTGCAAATGCCACTTAACCAATTTAGAATCAACATAAAAGTTTCAAAATCGTCGACAAATTTCGACAAATTTCGTCGGTTTTATGCACCAAACCGGCCCTTTTTGACCCCATAACGGCTCCAATTGGGCCCCACGCCGCCCCTCTGCCCGCACGCTCGCCCACTGGCGAGGCCGCCGGGTCCCGCGTGGCGCGGAACGATTCGGAAGCTGAGTTAGAGGTTGAAGAGCTCGCGGAGGCGCTTGGTCTGGGCGCGGCTGACGGGGATCTCGGTTTGCTGCTTGTCATTCATGCGGAGCTGGTAGCTGGACTTGAACCAAGGCATGACCTCGCGAATCTGGTCGATGTTGACGACGAAACCGCGGTGGGCGCGCCAGAAGCGCGCGGGGTCGAGGAGCTCGAGAAGCTCCTCGAGAGTGCGGCATTTGGATTGGCCCTCGAAGGCGCGGGTGACGATGCGGATGACGCCTTCATCGATGGCGGCGAAGCAAATGTCGGCTTGGTCGACGAGCAGCAGCCGGCTCTGCGCCTGCACGATGAGCTTGGCGGGAGGTCGGCTCGGCTCGCTATTTTGAGGGCGGTTGAGCAGTCGCAAAAGGCGATCGATCTGGATTTGATCAGGCGTGCCGGCTGAGGGGCTGCCGGCGGCGATGCGCGCTTTGGCGCGCTCCACGGCCTCGGTGACGCGGGCAAGGTCGAAGGGCTTGAGCAGGTAATCGACGGCGTTCACTTCAAAGGCCCGCACGGCGTACTGGTCATAAGCGGTGGCAAAGACGAATTGGGGCAGGGACGCAGCCTCTTTGTCCGCATTGGCGCCGGCAGCTTTTGCGACTTTGGCCCGGTTGCGATCGGCGAGCCGTTGAATGACGGCGAAACCGTCCTGGCCGGGCATCTGCACATCGAGAAAGACCAGATCGGGATGGAATTCATCGATGAGGTCGACGGCTTCAATGCCGTTTGAGCCCTGCGCAACGACATCTACATCTCCGACCGAGTCAAGCAGGTACTTGAGCTCGTCGCGGGCCAGTTGTTCGTCGTCAATGATGAGCGCCGAGATGGACATGGGAACCGAACAGTTGATTGTAGAACAGGGGAAGGGCGGCGAGTCAGCAAGTCAGCGAGTCGGCAGGGGAGCGGGGCTGTGCGATCCTCCCCTTCGCCAGAATTCCAAGATGCAGGTCCTTCGACTCCCATCGTCCGCCGCGGCAGACGATGGCCGCTCAGGATGACAGCCAGGATGGGACACCCCACAAGGGAGCGAGGAGGCAGGGAACAGGGAGTAGCCAATAGGGGGTAGGAAACGGGAGCGAGACAGCGACCAGCTTTAGGTTCCCGCGCTATTCGCTCAGGACGCGAAGGCGCGCGGGAGTTTGGTCGTGGGCAAGCTCGTGGCCGCAATTGGTGCAATAAATGTCAGTGGCGCGCACGGTGCGGAAGCAGGTGCCGCAGTTTGCCGTGAGCTGATAGTTGCACTGGGGACAGAAGTGGAAGTCGCCCTGAACGTGTGTGCCGCATGCGGGGCAGCGAGAGACCTGGGGCTGGCGCAGCAGGAAGTAGAGGACGGCGCCGATGCCCGCCGGCATGACAAAGCAGATGACCATCCAGAAGCGCGCGCTCATGGCGCGGCGCGGAGCATCTTTGCTGATGTAGCCGACCATGAGGAAGTAGAGTGACGCGACAACTCCCCATGAGATGTTGAAGTAGATGCGCAGGCCGAGAGGCTGCGGCGGATGGTGGCGCTGCTCGGGGGCGACGATCCAGAAATAGTATTCGATGAGGACGAAGGCTAGGCTGGCGAGGACGATCGACCAGACCGGAATCAGCCGCTCTTCCTCATTGATCCTGATGTCTTTCGGATCGGGCATTGGCTTTCCGCTCCCCTGGAGGGCCTTTCAAAGACAGTTCGAGACACTTTCGCGCCTTTTTCAATGGACGGATCAGGGGCGAAAGAAGTTGCTCCCGGCTACGAATTGGAAGAAATTTGAAGGATCCGGCGGGAATCAGTCCTTGCTGCGCGACCAGCCCGCGATCAGAAACGCGGCCAAAACCGCAGGACAGAGAATGCAGGCCCAAAGACTGGTTTGGGTGGCAATGTCGCTGATGCGCTCGCCGCCGATGAGGTCGTCGGCGACCCGCCAGGCCAGTGGACCGAAGGCCAGCAGAGCCAGCAAGAGGGACGCCAGAACAAGAGAGCGAGTGCGGCGGCGGCCAGCCTTCTGATCCTGAATGACGCCGAGCGAAGCCAGAACGACGCGGCGGGTTTTTTCGGCAACAGCGCGATCGCGACCGGCTTGCTTACCGGAGAGGGCGGCAAGAATCTCGGAGTTGGCGCCGGAGCCCGCAGTGGCGCCCGACGCCGAGTTGGCGCCAGAGTTGCCGGCGAGTTCAGCCGTTCTCACGCAACCTCCTGAAAGCAGGCAGCGGCATAGCCGAGCCGAGGCTTGATCATTACCAGTCCGCGATAGAGCCGGGACTTGACGGTGGAAAGCGGGGCGCGCGTGACCTTGGCGATCTCCTCGAGGGAGAGTTCTTCGTAAAAGCGAAGGGCCAGCACTTCGCGGTGGAGCGTATCGAGCTCCAGCAGCGCGGCGGCGATCTTCGCACGGTCTTCGAGGTTCGAGACGCGGTCGAAGGGAGTGGGATCGTCGGCAACGACTTCGAATGTCATGGAGCGATCGTCTTCAGTGGCGCCATCGATGAGTTCGTCGAGGCTGTTCATGGTGCGCTTGCGGCGATGATCGATGACGAGATTGCGGGCGATGGTGAAGAGCCAGGTCTCAAACCGTGCACGACCGTCGAACTGATCGCCGCGAACCAGAACGCGCATCCAGACTTCCTGAAAGAGGTCATCGGAGGTGTCGCGGTTGCCGGTGAGGAAGAGCAGATAACGCATGAGACGGTGCTGATACCGGACGATGAGCTCCTCGAGAAGGCCGGCTTTCTGGAGCTTGAGACCCGCGGAGACGGCAAGGCTCTCCTGCCGCGCTTGATCGTCGGCTACCAGGGCAGATGCTTTGGGGAGAAGTGTTCGAACGGAAGCAAGTGTCATCTGAGTCAATTAGACGATAAAACCGGTGGTGAAGACCAGTTGAATCGGGGATCCCGGCCTACCGTCCTCCCTCCTGTTAGTTGTGCGAACACTGAAAACGCGTGATTAGTTGCGACTGGTTGACGTGCGGGACGGCTTGTGACTGCGCGGATGCAACGCGAGCAGCGTGGAATTGCAGGGGCGTTTGACGGGATGCAGCGGTAACTACCGAGGAATCAGCGGTTCGGCATTCGCGGAGAGTTAGGCGGCTAGGCGTCGAGTGGCGAGCCGGATTCTTTGTCGCGCGACGTTCCGGATTTTCGCCGGACAGCATGGAGGGCAGCTTCGATGGCCTTGGCGGCGCGGCGTTCGCGAGCCTCGGCGGTTTCGTAATAGAAGATGCCGAGGAGGTGGTTGCGGCGCTGGTTGGGAGTGAGGGCGAACCAGCCTTCGCGGGAGCCGGGATGGCGCAGAAAGAGAGCGCGAAGGACAGGAGGCGGATCGTGCTCGCCTTCCATGGCTTGCATGAGGCGCTCGGCCATCTTCTCGGCGCGCTTTTGGCGTGCGGCGGGGGTTTTGGGCTCGCTGGCCCATTTGCCGATTTCGCGGCGCACTGAGGGGCTCATGGAGTCGAACATTCGGCGGAGCTGGCGGTCGGCGTTGAGTGCGCGGACGAGCTCGTGCGGGAGGGTGACAGGCCGCTCAGCGAGGTCGGGCTCGATCCAGATGCGGACGCGCGAGCCAACGCGAGAGCTGGAACCCGACAGCATCTTCTTGTTGACGAGGAGAATGTGGCCACCGCGGCGCGCATCGGGGAAGAGCGAGGTGCGGAAGGGGAAGCCAGCGATCTCTCCGCGCACGCGACGGCCATTGCGTAGCGGCCATGCTTTGGCGATATCGAAGGGGACGCGGGCAATGACCCATTTGAGCGCGGTTCCGTCGGGCTCGAGGAGCGCGGTAAAGGATTTGCGCGGTGAGGCTGAGCGGGGCGGCATGGATCGAGTTTCGGGCGCGGTGGGGTGGTGCGCTTGAGACCGATTGTAGATGAGCGCGGTTCAGGCCGGAACGGCGCGCTTGCGGCGATGGCGAAGCGCGGCCAGGGCGCGGATGACGAAGCGGATGAGGATGAGAGTAACGAGGATGCAGATGAACGCGATGCCCGCGGCGATGTAGGGCTTCCAGGTGGAGAGCCAGGTGAGAAAGACTGCGAGGGCGTCTTCACCGAGGCTGAGCGCAATGTTGGAAAATGGCTCGGGCGAGGGAGTGACGGCGGCGCGAACCGCGGTTTTGCCTCCGTGGGCAATGAAGGCGATGGCGCCGCCGGCGAGAGTGGCGGCAAGTTGCTCGCCGGGCGTCAGGCCGGCCGTGGCCTGAAAGGCGAGGAGCGCCGCGACGGGGACGCGAATGAAAGTGTTGAGCGCGTTCCAGACGAGGTCGAGGGCGGGGACTTTGTCAACGAAGAAACTGACGCCGAAGAGGACGAGGGCGGCGGCGATGATGCCCCAGTTCGACAGGAGATGGAGGGACGGGGGCAAGTCGAGAAATCGTGTGTGGGCCATGAGGCCGAGGGTGGCCACGGTGGCATAGACATTGAGCCCGGCAGCGAAACTGACGGCGACGATCAGAGCGACGAGCTCGTTGGGCGGCAGGGGCACGGGGACAGTATAGAGGCGGCGACCCAGCAAGTCAGGAAGGTAACGAGTCGGCTTGCGGGTCGGGGTGGGCGATCCGTGGTCCGAGGGCCGGAAACGCGGAGCGGAGAGCCGGAAACGGGCTGACAAGTATGATGGGCTGCGTGGAGGTCACGATGATGGCGGAAGACGATGCGATCAAGGGCGACGCGCGGAAACATGACGAGGTTTGGCCGGCGCTGCCGCAGAGCGCGTGGAGCGATACTTGCGCGACATTGCGATTGTGGCTGCAGATGGTGGGCAAGGTGAGGATGGCGCTGACGCCGGCGATCAATCACTCGTGGAATGTGACGCTCTATCCGACGATCCGCGGGCTGACCACGACGCCGATGGCGCACGGCGCGCGGATGGTCCAGATCGATTTCGATTTTGTGGCGCACGAGCTGGTGATCGAGACGAGCGACGGCGGGCGTGAGGCGATCAAACTGGAGCCCATGACGGTGGCCGAGTTTTACTCGCGGTTGATGGCGGCGCTCGAGAGCCTGGATGTGCTTTGCCACGTGTGGCCCGTGCCGTGCGAGGTGGCGGAGCCGATTCCTTTCAAGAAAGACGACGTACACCGGGCCTACGACCCGGTGTATGCGCAGCGGTTCTGGCGCATTCTGTTGCAATCGGCGCGGGTGATCGAGGTGTTTCGCGCGCGGTTCATCAGCAAGGTGAGCCCAATTCATTTGTTCTGGGGCGCGATGGATCTGGCGTGCACGCGGTTTTCTGGGCGCACGGCGCCGGAGCACAAGAGCATGCCGGGGCTGCCCGATCGCGTGACGCGCGATGCGTATTCGCACGAGGTGAGCAGTTGCGGATTCTGGCCGGGGGCCGCGGGAGGGCCGGGCACCGGCTTTATCGAGCCCTTTTTTTATAGCTACGCCTATCCGGAGCCGCCCGGCTACCGGGAGTATGCGATTGCGCCGGCTGGGGCCAAGTTCGACAGCACTTTCGGCGAGTTCATTTTTCCGTACGAGGCGATGCGGCAGTCGGCGGACCCGGACGATGCGCTGCTCCAGTTTTTGCAGAGCACCTATGAGGCGGCGGCGAATTGCGCCAAGTGGGACCGGAAGGGGCTGGAAAAGCAGTGAACAGTGAACAGTGGACAGTGAACAGAGAGCAGTAAGCAGTGGGACAGTGGGCAGTGCACGAGAGAACGGCGCGGAAATAAAAGGCTTCTCCTTCGGGCGCGGGGTAGAGTACACTCGCTGAGTCCCCGCTCCGAAGGAAATTGCTGCCAGCGGGACTTCCCCATTTGGCCCATCCTGCGTCTCCCCTGGAGGCACCATGTCGACTTCTGTTTCTGCCCGGCCTGCGCCCGCGGGCATGCGACTTCCCAAGGCGGCGGCGTTGGCGGCCGTGCTTGCTGTTGGCGTCGTGTTCGTCGCCAAGTACGTCTTCCGCTACTACCTCAACTACAATCCGGCCGAGTTCGACCCCTACTGGTCGAGGCGCGGAATCCTGCTGGTGCACATCACCAGCGGAATGGTGGCGCTGCTGATCGGGCCGTTCCAATTCTCGCGGCGGCTGCGGCAGCGCAACCTGCAACTGCATCGCGTGCTGGGGCGCACGTATCTCATCGCGGTTCTGTGCGGGTCGCTCGCGGGGATGGGGCTTGCCGTGACCACCACCTTCGGAGTGATGTGGGGATTCAGCCTCTTCTGCCTGGCGCTGGCGTGGAGCACCTGCGGCGCCATGGCCTTTTACGCGATCAAGCTGCGCCAGATCGCGGTGCACCAGGAGTGGATGGTGAGGACCTACATCGTGACCTTCGCGTTCGTCACGTTCCGGCTGCTCAATGATTACGGGCCGACATCGCGGCTTGGGGCGCCTGGCCAGCGCGGAGACGTGTACATCTGGGCCTGCTGGGTGGTTCCGCTGATGGCTGCCGAAGTGATCATGCAACTGCGGCGAATGCGGCCCGCGGCTGCAACGAAGCGCGCGTGAAACGGCTGTAGGCCAATCCCGGCTAGCGCCAGCGGTCGCCAGGTTTCAGCGCGTAGTGTCTCCACACATAACCCCACGGGATGAGCGGGACGAAGATCACCACCATCGCAACTGCCTGGATATCGGCCGCGGCGGCGGCGGTGATCTGGTGCGCGCGCCAGAGCGGCAGCGCGAAGGCGACAAGGTAGATCGCCTTCCAGGTGAACTCGAAGATCAAAAGGGGAAGCATCTGCACGGGATAGCGAAGGCCGAGCGCGGCGGTCAAACCGAGGCCGGCGAAAAGGGCAGATTGGATGCCGTGTTTCAAGGCGAAGTCTGATGTGTGGCTGATGACGCCGGGCCAGATCACGGCGCCTAGACCGGCGGCCAGGATCAGGTAGCAGACGCGCAGCGTGTAGAGGCGGAAGAGCGAGACAGTGGACGTCGGGGCGGGTCTCGCGCTTGGCGAGGCCTCGGCGACGGATGGATGGGGCGACAAAAGAGAAGAGTTCATGGTGAATCCTCCTTGCCAGCTCTCACTCTAAGACGAGTTACGTGAGCCGGGCTTGAATGTCGGTAGCGACTACTTTGAGATAGTCTTCGGCAGCGCGAACCGCATCCTCCGCCTCCACGTCGCTGATGAAGGCAATGTCGTAGAAAGCGATGTTGCGCTTGCGGCGCATGCGGTCAAACAGATCGAAGGCCGGCGCTTGCGCGGGATCGAGGTGCTTCCGCGCGAATTCGAGGATGGCGACGTGATGGCCGAGTTGGGCGCGGGGACGCTGGCCGTGGCTCAGCATCAGAGCCAGAGAAGCCTTGAGGATGGCTTCGTAGGCCGTTTGGTGGGCGGTTTCCTCGTCGATCGCCAGGTTTTTTCGCGCGGCGGCGGCCTTCTTGCGCGCGTCGGCCAAAAACTGCCTGACCTGATTTGGATTTACCGGCTGCGGTTTGTGCGTTCTTGTCGGGGCCATGGCCAATCAGCTCGATGCGCTTTCCGTTCCAGATGTCGGCGATGAATGCGTCGCGCCTGGCAAGCCGCCGATTGAGCTCCGGGAAAGAAAGAACAGTGTAGTTGATTTCGCGGCGGAGGGCTTTTTCGGCCTTGCGAATTTCGGATGCTAGCCCCGTCTGGTCGGGCCGACCAAGGATCAAAACGTCAATGTCGCTCGCGGCGTCGGCTTCGTTCTTGGCAAAGGAGCCGTAGATCCAGGCGGATTCGATGCCGGGAACTGCCTGGAGGGCATGCCTGAGCGTTGGCTCGACGCCGACCGAGCCCTGGAGAAGGGCGAAGACCGGCTTGAGATAGGGATAGTCGGGGTTGACGCTGTAGTAGCGCTGGCGGCCCTCGGTCTCAGAGCGCAGGAAGCCTTCGCGCTCAAGGCGGGCGAGCTCGCGGGAGACGTTGGTGGAGTCCGCGCCGAGCGCCGCCGCTAACTGGCGGACATAGGCGCGGGCGGAGCGGTTGACGTAGAAGAACGTCAGCAGGCTGCGGCGTAGGTTGGAGCGGAGGGAGATCATTGCAGTAGAATTATACTGCATTTGCAGTAGAAATGTACTGCAAGCGGCAGGCTGGCCGAGTTTGTGCGGAGTACGACGGTTCTTTCGCCCCTACGGGGCTGGAGATTCTTTGGGGCGGCTTTCCCAGGGCTGCGTCTTCTGCACCCCGCGGACGAAGACCTGTCCGCGGGGACCCCGGTGACTGCGACTTGCCCTGGGCTAACTTCTTGCGCTCCCTATGGGAGCTTCTCCCAACTGATGGCAACTCGCGGCCGCTCGCCTACTTCACGCCCTTGGCGGGATCCCAGACACCCTCCAGTTTGCGAACGTAGAGTATCTGGCCAATGTGGTAGGCGTTGTGCGCTCCCACATGGGCAATCAGCGACGCATTGGCAGCTAGCTTCTGATCGTCGGCGGTTTCAACGGCCATTTCCCAGTCGGTGAGCACCTGGTGGAGCTTTTTCACCAGGTCGTCCCATTGCGCGGGGGTGAAATTGTCGAAGGTCTCGTTGTTGTTTCCATCGAAGGGCGCGGGCTTCTCGCCCTTGAACTGGGTGAGGGCGCGGTCGTCCCAATACCAGATATGGTAGGCAAGCTGGCCGATGGAGTGGTTGCCCCTGCCGGGGCTCCACTTGGCCTGCTCGGCGGTGAGGCCTTCGACGGCGACGTTTGCCGGAACAAACCAATCTTCCTGGTCGTGTGTGGTGCGAAGCTGCTCAAGCAGGACGCCACGCAGGGTTGTGGGTGGGGCCTTGGTTTGTGCAGCGGCGGCGATTGGGAGCGTGAGGAGCAGAAGGGAAGCGAGTTTTTTCATGGATGCGACCTCAGGAAACAGGATACGGGAAGACTTCAGGTTGGATGTTTGCGGCTGAGAAACGTCAACTGAGGATCAGCAAGTCGGCGAGTGTGTTGGTGAGTTGGCGGTTGAGGTATCCCCGGTCCCCAAATGCGAGGGACCGGGGGCACCCACTTTCGTGGTGAGTTGGCGTCGCGGGACCTGGGTCGGCCGCCTAACTGAGCGCGCCGAGAGATCCGCTGAAAGCCAGCGCGGCTCGTTAGGGCTTCTTGGTAGAACTACTTGCGCCCTGTTGAAACTGCGATAGTGTGCCAGTCACGGCTATCGTCACCGAGGCTGTTGCGCTCTGGCTTGCGGTCGGGTTCCAATTCTTTGGCATTCTACGCGGCTCCCAGTTGCGCTTAAGCTTCGATTTGTCTAGCTGGTCCCAGGCCGCGCGAACGAGGTTGTAAAAGGGTTTTACGCGGATTTGCACTGGCTCATCGCCGACAACCGCGAATGCATCACCCGTTTCCTCCGGGCTGAGACACACTCCGGGTGCAATTATCCCTTCGTGAGCGAGCGGGTTGCGATACCACGTCTCCAAGGTCTTTATCTGGACATCATTGAGCCTGCAGTTGAATGGTGCCTCCTTCAAGATTCGAAATGGTTCTTTTCCCGTGCGCTGGCCATTGCCGATCGCGTCGATCACACAGAAGAGTAGGAGGGTCGCGGGCCATCCGTAGATGCCCCCGTCGTCCTTACGCTTTTCCACGGAATACTTAGCGATTGCAAGGTATTCTTCAATCGCTTCGATGGTTAGGCTGTTCAGGTTCAGGTGAATCGACATGGAAGGTCTCCCCAATGCTGCAAAGGATATACCGAATTCCGCGGGGCCGTTAAGATGGGGCACTGGGTCAATGCCAGAGAGAGTATCGTGAGGTTCCAAATGTGCTTCAATAGTAAAGATGGGCATTCCCCGGAGATCGACGGTGCGCGGGCGGGCGATTGCGGCCAGGCGAAAGGTGCGCGAGTACGCCATGGTGGCTCGGGCGCTGGCCGACACAACGCACCCCGTTCTGGTTCAGATTATCCCAACACGGTTCTGCAACCTGAGCTGCGCCTACTGCAATGAATACGACAAGGTGAGCGAGCCGGTGCCTCTCGAAGAAATGGTGAGGCGGATTGACGCGCTGGGGCGGCTGGGGACGGCGATGATCGGCATCTCGGGCGGAGAGCCGCTGACCCACCCACAATTGGACGACATTATCCGCCGCATGAGGAAGACGGGCGCGATTGCGGGGATGATCACGAACGGGTTCCTGCTGTCTCAAGAGAGAATCATCCGGCTGAACGAGGCGGGCTTGGATCACATGCAGATCTCAATCGACAATTTAGAGCCTGACGAGGTGTCGAAGAAATCTCTTAAAACTTTAGACAAGCGGCTCGAGATGCTGGCCGAATATGCAGAGTTCCACGTGAACATTAATTCGGTGGTGGGCGGAGGGATCAAGGATCCGAATGACGCGTTGGTGATTGGCCGTCGGGCGCTGGAGCTGGGGTTCGAGTCGACGATCGGGATTATCCACGACGGGGATGGGCAACTGAAGCCGCTGAAGCCGGACGAGGCGCGGGTGTATCACGAGATGAAGGCGCGGAAGAAGACGAACTACGCGCAGTTCGACAAGTTCCAGGAGGCGATTGCCGAGGGGCGCGCGAATGACTGGCGGTGCAGGGCGGGGTCGCGGTACTTGTATGTGTGCGAGGACGGGCTCGTTCATTACTGCTCGCAGCAGCGCGGGTACCCGGCGGTTCCGGTGGCGGAGTATACGAAGGCGGACTTGAAACGGGAGTTTACGACTGCGAAGAGCTGCGCGCCGCATTGCACGGTGGGTTGCGTGCACAGGATTAGCTATATCGACCACTGGCGGGCTCCGCAGACGCGGATGGTGGCGCCGGGCGGGCAGGAGCTGGTGAAGATTCAGGGCAGCTGAAGCTGCCAGGGATCAGGGGTCAGGTGTCAGGTTTCAGGTGTCAGAGATGGCGTTCGCGAGTGCGGACGCCGTTTTTGTTTGCGGGGGCAAAGGGCAGCTGGTAGCCGGCAGCCGGTAGCCGATAACAAAACGCCGACAACGAAAATCGGCGGCGAGGGCCAGAGGGATGAGTTTGGCGCAAATCGCGAACGGCGATTTGCGCCTGGATGGCGGCTTGAGCGTGGTGAGCTACTGGCGCGATTCGGCGAGGGCCTGGTCGATGAGCTGGTAGAGGTGGCTGCGGTCTACGACTTCGACGAAGGGCGGCGCGTGGGCGGCGTTGGTGACGATCCAGATGGTTGGGGTGTGCTCGATGCCGACGCGCTGGCCCAGTGCGTAGTCGGCTTTGACTTCCTGCGTAAAACGGCCCATAGGATCGATGGCGAAGGGCAGGGCGATGCCGTGTGAGGAGGCCCATTTCTGCGTGAATTGCTGGAGATCGCCGGGGGTTTCAATGGACAGTTGGTTGGCGAAGACTTGGTCGCGGTAGTCGTTGCCGAGGGTCTTGCTTTTGGTGTCGAAGAAGCGCGCGTTGACGGCGGCCTGGAAGCTCCAGTTGTGCTGCGGGAGGGGGAAGTCGTGGCGGATCCAGGGAATGTTGTATTTGGCGGCCGCGTCTTTAAGGAGGGGATTGGCGCGGGCGCAGTCGGGGCACTCGAGGTCTTCAAACTCGATGATGGCGACGCGCGCGCCGGGCGGCGGCTTGAGGGCGGATGGGTCGTGGACCTGGGTCGTATCCGGCGCGCCGAATTGGGCGTGGGCGGGGACGGCGACGAGGAAGGCGAGGACGAACACGAAGGCAAAGCCGACGAGGTTCAGGCGCGAGGGGAAATGGAGGCTGAGGAAACGATGCATGGCGTTTGGACGGCTCCCTAACCCCATTGTAACGGGAGAGATGGGCGCGGCTACTTGTGCGCGGTCCTGGCGGGAGCGCTGGAGCGAGTGTCGGCGAGAGCCTGATCGATGGTCGTGAAGAGCTGAGTCTGGGGGTCGCGGACCTCGATGAAGGGCGCACCCTTGCTGTTCGCGGTCACGATGAAGATGGTTGGGGTCAGCGTGATTCCGGTTCGCTTGCCGATTTCGTCGTCGGCCTGGACCGCCGCGGCCAATTTGCCTTGCGGATCAATGGCGAAGGGCAGGGCGACTCCGTGGGCGGAGGCGAAGCGCTGCGTGAATTGCTGGAGGTCGACGAGAGTCTCAATGGAGCGCTGGTTGGCGAAGACGGCGTTGCGATAATCATCGCCGAGGCGCTTACTTTTCAAGTCGAACCAGCGGGCGTAAACAGCGCCTCTTGGGCTCCAAAGGTGGCCGGGTATGAGGAAATCGTGGCGAATCCAGGGAATTCCGTACTTGGCAGCGGCCTCCATGAGCAAGGAATTGGCGGCAGCACATGCCGGGCACTCGAGGTCATCAAACTCGACGATGGCCACGCGCGATCCGGCGGGCGGATGGAGCGCGGAGGTGTCCAGGACCTGCGTTGGCGGGCGTGAATCTCCGAACTGAGCGTGGGCAAATGGCGCAGCTTGCAGAAACGCGCCAAGAGCCAGGAAAAGGCAGAAGCAGAAGCGGCGATTCCATCTGAAACGGCGAGGTAAAGCTTGGCGCATAGGGACTGTGCGACTCACAGATCTCATTTTAACGGGAGAGATGGGAAAGACAGGGATGTAGGGACTGAGGGACTAACGGTCCACGGATCAGGGGTCACTCGGTGTGGTCGCGGTCGCGCCGGTGGCGGGCGATCCAGCTACGCCATTTGTAGTCGGCGAAGATGGAGCCTGCGACGATCAGGATGGCGACGATGATGAGGAAAATCTTCATAGAAACAGTGGGCAGTGGACAGCGGTCAGTGGTCAGCGGCCGACGACGATGACCGTGAAGGTGCCGGGGATGACTGGGGGACGCGGGCGCGGGTTCTGCGGCGTCGGATCGGGGCGCGGGCCGAGTTCGGCGGTGATGAGATAGACGCGGTCGGTGGATGGGTCGTAGGTCATGGTGCGCGCGCCGGCCTGGGTGGCGAGGCTTTCAATGGTGGGATAGCCGGGAGCGGCGGCGTCGATGACGGAAAGGATGCCGTCACGGCTGGGGATGAAGACGAGCGAGTGGGCATCGCTAAAGCCGGCAGCGTCAGGACCGTCGCCTATGGTGGGGTTGGCGAGGAGCTTGCCGGTGGTGATGTCGATGGCGGAGGCTTTTCTGCCATCGCATGCGGCGAAGAGGCGAAAGCCGGCGGCATCGAAGGCGAGGCCCGATGGTGAGTCGCAGCCGGCGGGCCAGGTTGCGGTAATGGTTTTCGAGCGGGCGTCGATGCGGACGATTTGGCTTTTGTCTTCGATGTTGTCGAAGACGGTGCCCTGGCCGTCGGTGACGGGAAACTCCGGCTTGCCGGGAAGAGAGATGGTGGCGATGACGGTATTCGATGTGGGCGAGATGACAGAGATGTCGTGGGAGCGGCCGTTGAAAGCCCAGACGGTTTGCGTGACCGGCTCGAAGAGGATGTCGTCAGGGCCGGTTCCGGCGGGGATGGTAGCAGTGACGGCGAGGGTGGAGCGGTCGAATGCGACGACTGCTTTGGCGCCGCCGTCGGTGATGTAACCGAATTTGCCGGTGGTGTCGAGAGCGATGGAGTGGACGCCGTGGACGTTGGCGATGGTGCCGGTTGATTTACCGGTGTTGGTGTCAACGACGTCAACTTCGGTGCCGTGCGCGATGTAAAGGCGATGCGCGCTGGGATCGGCGACCGGATAGTCCCAGCCGCCATCGCCGCCGATCTTCCAGTGGTCAATGATGTGGTAGGGCTGCTGCGTCGCGGCAGGTGCAGTCGAAGGAACTGCTGGTTGCTGAGCAGTGAGAAAGGCTGGCACGGCGACGGTGAGGAATGCGGCGCCGATGAGGGAAAGAAGCGGGCGGGACATGAGGAACTCCGGTTAGAAATCGAACCGGGCAAGGATAGCATGCAGGGCTTGGCTTGGCGATCAAAGCGCGATGAACCCCGAAGGAGCGGGATGAACTGGGCTTCGAGTCGGGGAGAAATGAAACTGCGAATGTGGAAGCGCGGTGGTGCTATCTTGGACAGAACCAAGGCTGGCGATGAAGCAAGGGGTAGCAATGAAGCGAGAATCGAGAAGGTTGCCGTTGGTGCGGAGCGCGTTGGTGGCGGCGGTGTGGATCGCAACTGCAGCGGGGCTCCTGGCGCAGGGGCCGGCGGAGAATCCGGCGGAAGCATGCGCGGCGAAGAACCAGACGGACGCGGCGACGGTGGGACAGTACAAATTTACGGCGTACAAAAGCAGCGATGGCGCGTGCCTGCAGGTGACGAGCGGGGGCAAAACCGTTTACAGCCAAAGTGTCGACAGCTTTGAGACCTACACGCTGGGGCAGGCGAGCGATGCTCAGAACAACATTCCGGCGATCGCGAACGGGACGGACGTGACGGGACGCGGGCAGCCGGACATGATCGTTTCGCTGTTTACCGGCGGAGCGCATTGCTGCTCGATTCACTACGTCTTTGAATTGGGACCACAGTTCAAATTGCTGGCCACGCTGAACGACTCCGACGACGACATGGCGCATTTTGAGCGCCTCGCCGACGGGCACTATTACTATGTGACGGCGGATTGGACCTTTGGCTATTGGCCGACGTGCTTTGCGTGCTCACCTTCGGAACTGGTGACGCTGCGCTGGACGGACGACGCGAAGGGCGGCGGATTCCATTTGGCGATGGACAAGATGCAGACGCCCGCGCCGACGACCGCGCAGTGGAATCAACAACTGAGCGCGGCGCAGACAGTGGTGGCGGCAAGCGATGCGGATTCCATTGGAACGACGATGTGGCAAACGGTGCTGAACCTGATTTACGGCGGGCACGCCGACTTGGCGTGGAAATTTGTGGATGCGCTGGGGCCGAAGGCGCAACAGAGCCCGCTGCTGACCCTGGCGGATTTTTGCTCTGTGCTGAAGATGAGCCCGTACTGGCCGGATTTGCAGCCTACGTTGAAAGACACCCCGGCGACTTGCGCGAATGCACCGGCGAAACCGTCGCAGTAGTGAGGGAATGTGATTGACACATGCGTTGGGCGTCCCGAAAGTCAGGAGCCGCGTACCATTCAAGGCAACTGCAAAGTGATTCGTTGCGGACCGAAAATCGCGTCCTCGATGCTTTAGTCTCAAAGTTGCAAAACCATCACGCGTTGGGGAGCCCGGGATTGCGCATTGTTCTGTCGAACATTGGAACGTTTGGGGACATCAATCCACTGATTGCGATTGCGCTGGAGCTGAAACGGCGCGGACACACGCCGGTGATGGCGCTGCCCAAGGTGTACAGGCCGAAGATTGAACCACTCGGCCTTGAGTTTCACGCGCTACGGCCGGACATCGACCCGACAAACACCCTGCTCGTGGAGATGATCTACGACGTGAAGAAAGGCACGGAGACGGGGCTGCGGGAGTTTCTGTATCCGGTGCTACGGCAGACGTACGACGATCTGCTGGATGCAGCGACCAAGCCGGCGCGCGCGGACCTGCTGCTGCTGGGCGAGCTGAACTACGCGGGGCCGATTGTGGCGGAAGTGACGGGAATCCCGTGGGCGAGCTATGTGCTGGCGCCGTTTTCGTTTTTCTCGGCGTTCGATCCGCCCGTGTTGCCGCCGTATCCCAGGCTGGCTCGGGCTGACAAGATAAAGGGGATGGGGCGCGCGATGCGGCGGCTGGCGCGTTTTGTAACGCGCAAGTGGCCGGAGCCGGTCTACGAATTGCGCCGCGAGCTGGGCCTGCCGAAGGGCAAGAACCCGATCTTCGACGCGAAACATTCGCCGCACCTGGTGCTGGCGCTGTTTTCGCGCGTGCTGGGCGTGGAACAGAAGGATTGGCCGGAGCATACGCTGATCACAGGATTTTGTTTTTACGATGCGGACGCAGGGAACGCGGCGCTGCCGGAGCAGCTTGAAAAGTTTCTCAGTGCCGGCGAAGCGCCCGTCGTGTTTACGCTAGGATCGGCGGCGGTGCTGGCGGCGGGAGATTTCTATGAGCAGTCGGCGAAGGCGGCAAAGAAGCTTTGCGTGCGCGCGGTGCTGCTGATCGGGTCGGACGAGAGAAACCGGCCGCAAGGCGAGCTGCCCGATTCAATTTGCGTAGCGGAGTACGCGCCGTACTCGAAGCTGTTCCCGCGCGCGGCGCTGGCGGTGCACCAGGGCGGAGTGGGGACGACGGCGCAGTGCCTGCGCGCGGGGCGGCCCATGCTGATCATGCCCTACTCGCACGACCAGCCGGACAATGCGCGGCGGATGCGGCGGCTGGGCGTGGCGCGGGTGATTCAACGATCGAATTACAAGCCGTGGCGCGTGGCGCGCAGGGTGTGGGCTATGCTGGCGGAGCCGGAGTATGAAGAGCGGGCGCGCGCTGCGGCCGAGGAAGTGGTGCGGGAAAACGGCGTGAAGACGGCGTGCGATGCGCTGGAAGAGCTGGAGAAACAGGGATCAGGGATCAGGGGTCAGGGAACAGGACAAACCACGCTCCGAGAGGCCACAGATTTCCCCATTCGGTAGGGCGGAACGACGGCAAGATTGGGCGTAGCGTGACACCGAATGCGCGGGGCGATTTGCGCGGACCGCTTACTGTGGGGCGGGGAGGTTGGTGGAGACTTCAGGCGGAGGAACGGCGGCGAGGTTCTCCGTCTCAGCGAGCAGCGGGGCCGGAAGCGGGCGCTCGAGAGCGATCGCGAGAACTTCGTCCATGGTATCGACGAAGCGGAGCTTCATGGCGTTCTTGATGTTGTCAGGCAGCTCGGAGAGATCTTTCTCATTGGCGCGCGGCAGGATGGTCTCAAAGATTCCGGCGCGAAGAGCGGCGAGGAGTTTTTCTTTGAGGCCGCCGATGGCGAGCACCTTTCCACGAAGGGTGATTTCGCCTGTCATGGCGATGTCGCGGCGGACAGGAATTTTGGCGAGGGCGCTGGCGAGTGCAGTGGCCATGGTGATGCCCGCGGACGGGCCGTCCTTGGGGATGGCGCCTTCCGGCACGTGCAGGTGGAGATCGACGTTGCGATAGAACTCGCGCGAGAGTCCGAGCGCCGGCGCCTTGCTGCGGATGTAGGCGAGGGCGGCCTGCGCGGATTCCTGCATGACGTCGCCGAGCTGGCCGGTGATGGTGAGTTTGCCCTTGCCGTCGAGGACCTGGACCTCGGTGGTGAGGATGCTTCCGCCGACCTCAGTCCAAGCAAGGCCGGTGACCAGGCCGACTTCGCTCTTTTCGTGGACCTCGGAGTCGCGGAACCTGGGCACGCCGAGGAATTCAACGATATTGGCGGCGGTGATTTCTTCCTTGTGCTTGGCGCCGGCTTTGACTACCTTGCGGGCGACCTTGCGGCAGACGTTGCCGATTTCACGCTCGAGATTGCGGACGCCTGCTTCGCGCGTGTAGTAGCGGATGATTTCAAGGATGGCGTCGTCACTGAAGACGATGTTCTTGTCGCTCAGGCCAGTCTGCTGGCGCTGTTTCTTGACGAGATACTGGCGAGCGATTTCGAGCTTTTCCTGCTCGGTGTAGCCTTGCAGGCGGAGAACTTCCATGCGGTCCTGCAGAGCGGCCGGAATGGTGTGCAGCACGTTGGCCGTGGCCACGAAGAGGACCTGCGAGAGATCGTAATCGACGTCGAGGTAATGGTCCTGGAAGGTGACGTTCTGCTCGGGGTCGAGAACTTCAAGCAGCGCTGAGGCCGGATCGCCGCGGAAATCGGAGGAGATTTTGTCGACCTCGTCGAGGAGGAAGACAGGATTCTTGGTGCCGGCGCGCTTCATGTGCTGGATAATCTGGCCGGGCATGGCGCCAATGTAGGTGCGGCGATGGCCGCGAATCTCAGCTTCGTCGCGCACGCCGCCGAGCGAGAGGCGCACGAATTTGCGGCCGGTAGCCTTGGCGATGGACATGCCGAGCGAAGTTTTGCCCACTCCGGGAGCCCCGACGAAACAAAGGATGGAGCCCTTGGGATTCTTGACCAACTGGCGGACTGCGAGGAATTCGAGGATGCGCTCCTTGATTTTTTCAAGGCCGTAGTGGTCGGTGTTGAGAACTTTTTCGGCGTAGTCGATGGAGCGGGTTTCCTTGGAGCGCTTTTTCCACGGCACGGCGAGAAGCCAGTCGATGTAGTTGCGGCTGACGGTGGACTCGGCCGACATGGGCGGCATGGCTTCAAGCTTCTTAAGTTCCTGAACGCACTTTTCGAGGACGTCCTTGGGCATACCGGCGGAATCGATCTTCTTGCGCAGCTCGTCGAATTCGCTTTTTTCGCCGCGGCCCAGCTCTTTCTGGATGGCCTTGATCTTTTCGTTGAGGTAGTACTCTTTTTGGGCGCGCTCCATCTGGCGCTTGACGCGGGACTGGATGTTGCGATCGATGTCGAGCTTTTCGATCTCGACGTCGAGGACGTCGGCGATGCGGGCCAGGCGCGCAGCCGGATCGAAAATGGCGAGCAACTCCTGTTTTTCCTCGATGCCGACCTGGAGGTTGGCCGCAATGGTGTCAGAGAGCTTGGCGGGCTCGTCCATGCGCACGCTGGCAATGATGGTCTCGTAGTTCAGCGACTGCTGGAGCTTGACGTAGTTTTCGAAAAGGGTAGTGACGCGCTGCATCAGCTGCTCGGCTGCGGGCGTCATTTCGAAATCGCGCTTGCCGGTGCGCACCGTGGCAACGAAGAAGCCGTCGCGGTCAGTGACTTCGATAGATTTGGCGCGCTCGACACCCTCGACCAGGACCTTGATGTTGCCGTCGGGCATTTTGACGCTTTGCACGATGCTGCAGATGGAACCGACCTGATAGATGTCCTTGGCTTTGGGCTCGTCGATGGAGGCGTCATGCTGGGTGGCGAGAAAGATCTTGCGATCGCCACTGAGTGCCTCTTCGAGGGCGCGCACGCTGGACTCGCGGCCCACGACGAAGGGCGTCATCATATAGGGGAAGATAACCATATCGCGAATGGGCATCATGGGCAGCTTACGCGGCTCGTTTTTGTCGCGGGTCACAGTCATCAGCACACCTGAATAGTTTTAGACGCAGGCGGCCTGCTCAAAGTATCTGGCCGGTCGCCAAGACCTGTAGGGATTGTACAGCCAAAGCGCGTTGGAGCGAAGCGCGGGAATGGTCCATTGGCGTTATGACGGAAGTCATGGGGCAACCAAATCTTTGCGCAATCATCGCCCGGCGCTCGTCGACAACAAAACAGGCCGCTCAGTTCGCTGCTGAGCGGCCCGTTTTATTGAGAGAACCAAGGGAGGGAGCTTATTTAGTCGCCGGAGACGAGTTCGCCTTCCTGCTGCCTGTTTCTGTTGATGGGTGAGGTAGCGTTGTTCGAGGCAGGCCGGATGGAATCGAGCGAGACCAGGCCTTCGACAGGCTTTTCGCCGAGGACGTGCTCGCGGTAGAGCTTGGCCATGCGGGCGTTCTCGGCTTCCTGCTTCATCCTTTCGTCGCGCGCGCGGATCTTTTCTTCGCGGGCGTTCTTGGCGATGCCAAGGTTGTCGAGCGTGTGGTCGGCCTCGGCGTTGACGTGCTCCATGTTGACGTTGAGGTCATGGCCAATCTGGTTCATGGCGACCTTCTTGCCGCCGGCGAAGATCTCGTGGCGACCGTGCTCCTCATACCACTTGGTGAGGGTGGCGGTCATGTGCATCTTCTCGATGATGTTCCGCCATCCCACGCCGGTGTTGTACGCGCAGAAGCTGATCTCGCCTTCCTGCGTGGCGTAGGGGATGATGCACTGCTCGGTGCGCCGGAAATCGTAGTCGAACAGGTCCTGGAACCACATGCCGGCGATGAAGAGGAAGTTCCAGCGATCCTGACGGCGAATCTTGATGTCCTCGATGGTGCGGTCGCCCTTGACGCTGCCGTAGTTCTTGCCGGTGGCGTTGAAGGTCTTGTCCATCTTCTTCATCATGTCGGTGATCTTGAAGTGGGTGGGAGCCTGGAAGGGATCGTAGTTGCGCAGAAGCGAGAGGCCGAGGCCAAGGACGGAGAGGAACTTGCCGCGCGCGGCATCGTTGACCTTGGCCAGATCCTTAGCCACCTGACCCATGTCAAGGAATGCGGTGACGGGAGCGGACTCCTTGGTTTCCTTGTCGATCATGACAGCCATGCCGATGCCGCAGTTGGGATGGCATCCGCAGGAGAGCTGGCCCCACTCGGCGGTGGGCCCGTGGATGAGATCGGCCCAGTCGGAGAAGGTGCTCATAAAGCTGATGGGAAACCAGTCGCGCGCCGGCTCGCCCATGCCGACCTGCGCCTTGACGTCGTGAGCCATGTGCGAAAGCGTGTAACGCTGGGCCACGCGGCGCTCGTCGGTGATCTCTTCGTCGCGGCCGGTGAAGCTGACCGGCTGGAAGCTCAGGAAGCTGATCTTCTTGGGATTGTCGAGCGCGAACTCGATGATTCGGCCAACCTGCTCGTTGTCGATGCCGTTGACGATGGTCGTGACGGGCACGATTTCAACGCCGGCTTCGTGAAGATTGTTGATGGCCTGGAGCTTGACGTCGAACAGGTTGCCGACCTTGCGGTGCGAGTTGGCAGCGTTGCCGATGCCGTCGAACTGGAGGTAGACGTAACGAAGACCGGCTTCAGCAGCGGCGCGGCAGAGTTCCTTCGACTTGGCGAATTCGATGCCGTTGGACGCGGCCTGGACCGAGTTGTAGCCAACCTTGCGCGAGTAAGCGACAGCGTCAAGGAAGTAGGGCGACAAAGTGGGCTCGCCGCCGGAGAACTGAACGCTCATCTGCCGTCTGGGCTTGATGGTGATGGCGTTGTCGAGCATGGTCTTGATCTCGTCCCATGTGAGTTCGTGGACGAAACCAACCTGGTTGGCGTCCATGAAGCAGGGATCGCACATCATGTTACAGCGATTGGTGAGGTCGATGGTCAGCACGGAGCCGCGGCCGTGCGTGACGGTCGAGGTGCCGTGGTGGTGCAGGTTCTCGTCGCCCTTGCCATGGGCGCGCATGTCTCGGCCGGGGAAGCTCTCTTCAAGGTGCTTGAAGAAGACGGGGTCGATGGACATGACGTCTTCAAAATGGCCGTGCTTGGGGCAGTCCTTGACCATGAGGATTTTGCCGTCGCGCTCGATAATCTGGGCCTTGATTTCGCCGACTTTTTCGTTGAGGAGGACTTCGTGAGGCAGCTTGCCATCGAGGATCTGCTTGCGAATCTCGGGGACGCACTTGGGACAGAGCGAGTCCGTGGTGCGCGGCCAGCCGAGGGGCGGCTTCTCCTTTTGATAGCTCTTGAGGAGAGGCTTGTCGCTCCACTTGGGCGTGAAGGAGGGGTTGGGGCTGATGCGGTTCAAGCGCTCAAAAACAACCCAGGCTCCCTTGGCGGCGTAGACGGCGGCCTTCTCAACGTACTTGACGGTTTTGGGCATGATTCGAATCTCCTCTATGGATTGAAGGCGCCGGGAATGAAGGTGTTGCCCGGCTCGAAGCCTGCGGTTTCGATGGAATGAACCGAAGGCTAAAAGGTCATTACGAGAGTAATCCGGAGGGGCGGTCAACCCAAGCGGGGCGCAGCGAATGGCGGATTCGGGGGCTGGACGGGGATTTGGGAGTGGCGAACGGGCGTGGAGTTGAAGGGGTCGCAGGAGGCGGCAAGTGATTGGCGGAGCGGGGGTTATGCGTCGCGCGGATGAGGGACGGCTGGATGTCGCCCAGCGCATGCAAGGGATGAGAAAGGCCTCGACAGAGGGGTTTTTATGCTGCGAATCACAAGATAGTGGACCTTCGCCCTTGAAAGAAAGCATTCTTGTTTGGCGCGGAGAACGAGGTTATACTTGGCGCGCAATTCCGCAAGAATCTTTTTTCCCCATCAAGAGGTCCTTTCAAGATTGTTGAGGCCCCTGTCCGATGAAGAACGCAAATCAGGAATCGTTGAACCCAGGCGGCTTCGCACCGGTGAGCTGCCGCGCCGCGACGACTCGGCTGCTTAAGCGGTTTCTTCCAGGATTGCTGATCCTGCTGGCGAGTTTTTGCGTGTCTGCCGCTGCGCAGACCAGTGAATGGACGTGGATGGGGGGAAGTGACCTAGCACCCCCGACCGGGAGCGGGCTTGCCCGGAGTTTATGGCGCGCTTGGCGTGCCCGCGGCGGAAAATTCTCCAGGGGCCCGGTGGCGCTCCGCATCCTGGACCGACGACGAAGGTAATCTCTGGATGTTTGGAGGGCTGGGATTTGATGCAAATGGAAATCCTGGCGTGCTCAACGATCTTTGGGAGTATCTCCGTTCTTCAGGGGAATGGCTCTGGTTGGGTGGGAGCAGCACGATACCTGCTTGTTCGTCGGCCGCGAGTTTTTGCGGCGTGCAGGGTGTGTACGGGACGTTAGGGATGCCCGACGCGGGGAACGTCCCCGGGGGCAGGGTTCATGCGGTCAGCTGGACCGATAGCAACGGGAACTTCTGGCTCTTTGGAGGCGCAGGGTATGACGGCAATGGTAGCGATGGCATTTTGAACGACCTTTGGGAGTTCAATCCTACAGTCAAAGAGTGGACTTGGAAGAGCGGCAGCAGCGCGGTTCCGAACTGCGGATCGAGCAGCATCTGCGGTCCGCCTGGAGTCTACGGCACTTTGGGCGTTCCAGCCGCTGAAAATATTCCAGGCGGCCGTTGGGGCGCCACTGGATGGATCAGCGGCGGCGATCTCTGGCTCTTCGGCGGAGTTGGCTCGGATTCGAATTCAGCGAGTGAGATTGGCGACCTTTGGAGATACGACCCAGCTTCGGACGAGTGGACCTGGATGAGCGGGAGCGTTCCAACGCAGGATTTCTACGGTTACGGAATTCAGACAGGAGTCTATGGGACGCTTGGGGAGCCGGCTCCTGGCAACGTACCCGGCAGCCGATATGGCGGTGTGAGTTGGACTGATAACAACGGCAATCTCTGGCTCTTCGGAGGATGGGGATATCAGAATTACGGTCAAGATATCTACAGTAACTACCTCAATGATCTGTGGGAGTTCACCCCGTCCACGAGCGAGTGGACATGGATGAGCGGGAGCAGCACATGGAACCAGTACATCGAACCCCACCCGGGCGTGGCCGGAACAGAGGGAACACCGGCGGCGGGAAATACTCCCGGCAGCAGGTGGTATTCAAACGGTTGGCTTGACCAGAATGGCGATCTCTGGCTCTTTGGCGGATTTGGCGCGGACTCTGCGGGCGACATGGGCTATCTGAATGATCTTTGGGAGTTCAACGCTGTTTTAGAAGAGTGGGCTTGGGTGGGCGGAGAAAGTGCATTCGCATGCACAGCCTCTGGGTGCGAACCACCTTTAGGAAATTACGGCACGTTGGGCACGAGCGCCGCGTCAAACGTGCCCGGAGGGCGCGATCCCGGAGCCGTCTGGACAGACCCCGCAGGTGATTTTTGGCTCTTTGGAGGGCAAGGTAATGAACCCGCCGGCAGTGGGGGCACCCTTAGCGAGGGCTACCTTAATGACCTGTGGATGTACTCACCGTATGTGCCCAAGCCGCCCAACTTCACGTTTGGAGCGTCTCCGGGTTCATTGACTGTCAACTCGGGTGGTGAGGGAGCGGTGACGCTGACGGTGACGCCGCAGAACGGGTTCAATTCAACCGTAAGTTTTGCGAGCTCCGGGTTGCCGAGCGGGACGAGCTGTTCGTTCAGTCCCTCCACAGTCACGCCGTCCGGAAGCGCTGCGACAACCCAACTTACCATTTCAGCCAGCGCGCAAGCCGCGAACCAACGACGCAGCTCCTGGCCGTTCTTGCCGACGTCTGCGCTGGCGGTAGCCATGTGCCTGATCGGCTGGAAAAGGCGGCGGCACGGCTTGCATTTGCTGCTGTTGGTTGCGGCTTTTACCGCGCTGGGGCTGATCTCGGCGTGCGGTGGCGCAGGTGGAACTGGCGGCGGTGGCGGTGGCGGCGGCGGAACACAGCCCGTCAATGCGACCGTAACAGTGACGGCCACATCCGGCTCCATTCAGCAAGCCACTAGCATCTTGCTTACAGTGAACTGAAATCAGTGGAATTTAATCGGATTGGAGTTCATCCCTGCGAATAGGAGGCTCTCGGAGGACTGTTGGACTACGGCGGGTTCACGGCGACCCGGTTAATGATCCGTTGCACGAAGACGACGTGAGTGTGGATGCGGCTGGCGATAGAGGGGACGAATTCGGTGATGAGGTTGTCGATGGGTGCTGTGGCCAGGTCGATGCCGTAGCGTTCGGCGTCGGCGGAGAAGTGCGTCTCGAGACCTGGAATATAAAGGTTGGAGATGGCGATGTCGAAGACGGGAGTGACGATCTGGGAGTAGTTGAAGGTGTCTCTGCCATTGTCGGCGCGCTGCCAGAAGATCTGGCGCGCGCAATGAAGCGCGCGGCGCGGGATGCTGAGGTCTGGACGACGATGGTAGTGCGGATCGGTGTGCGTGACGGTCGGAATCAGGAAAGTGCCGAAAAACTGATCGGTCATATCCTGGGTGAAGTTGACCCCCGACAATCTGCCCCAGCCGGGAAAGCCGGGACCGTATACCGTGTGCGAGTTGGCCGCGATTTCGATGCCTGCCTCGCCGAAGATGGTGGCGAGGTTGAAGGGGTTGATCAGATTATCCAGCGCGAGGCGGAGTTTTTGCTCAGGCGAAAAGCGGATCACCTCGGGTCCGGTGACAAAGCGAGCGTACCAGTTGAAGAACGGAGCGTGGGCCAGGCACACCGTTGACTCGATCGCGGCTGCGCCGGCATCGCGCGTTGTTTCGCCGATGCCGAGAACGGAGACGGCGCGCAAGCCTCCAGTAGCCGCCATGGACGCGCCGGCGTTTCTCACGGCGCAGGGTTCGAGTGGTCGCGGCGTTTTGGCGGGTTTTTGCGACGCGGGATTCACGGCCAGCGCATTTGATGGTGGGGCGTTCGAGATCGTGCCGGGTTGGATTGAGTTTTGTTGTCGGGGAGCAGGCGGAAGAGCTGGAGCTGGATTCCCGGGCGGAGTTTGACCGGTCTGGCTCTGCGCGGCGGCAACTTCGCACGCATAAAAGGCCAGCGCCAATGCGAGAAGGGGCAGAGCGAAGGTTCGTGCATCCCGTACTCGCAGGAGCGATAGGCCGCATCGAAATGCCTTGTGAAGCAGGTATTCGCCAGGCAAGATGGTCGAACCTCGAACGGTGAACAAGACGAATCCGCAAGAGCCGCCACGTTTGTTCGCCGATTTAAGTGGGGGAACCGCCAGAGTCATGATGCGAAAGCGGTGGGTTTGCGTCAATAGTAATCTTGGCGGTCCCTTACAGGTGCCGAGGCATTGACGCGGCTGGTTGTATCGCGCAGACTTTGGACAGGTTAAGTATCTATCTAAGGATGCAGAGGAAAGGGCTTCGATCATGAGCACACCAGGATGGGGTGGTCCGCCCACAATGGGCCAGAGGATCGACGAAGCGATCGAGCTGATTGAGATGGAATTGCGCCACGCCATTACCTATGTGAATGACGCTGTGATTCCGCAGGTGCGAAGAGAGTCGATTTCCGCCATGCGGACGGCCGCAGACACGCTGCGTAATCTGGCGGATCGCTTCGAGCGGCAGAGCGGCCAGGCGGCGAATCAGCCGTATGGCCAGGCGCCCAACGAGGCGAACAACCCAAACAGGGAGTCGCGCTCTTGAGCGCAGGCAAAATCCAAAGCCGCAGAGTTTGGGCCGATGTAGCACGGCGCAGCGCAGTATGGCGCGGCGTGATGAGCGTGGCGCTGGCGGCCGCCATTTCACTGAGCGCGGACGGTTGCCGGCACAAGGAAAACCAGGTTCGGGTGGCTCCGCCGCAGGCTTTGCCGCCGGCGGCCGTGCCGCCCGCATCAACCACGGCCCCGGCAACAATTCCCGTGACGCCGCTGCCGCAGGGAGGAATCAGCGAAGACAACCTCGCGTTTGTTGCGACGCACCGGCCGATTCTGAGCGAAGTTGGATATGCGACGTGGTACACCGCTCCCTACAAGGGGCGGCGCGCGGCCAATGGACAGGTTTTTGACGACGATGTGATGACGGCCGCACATCGCACGCTGCCCATGGGGTCCCTGGTGGTGGTGACCAACCTGAAGACGGGCGAATCGAGCGCCATGCGGATCTCGGACCGAGGTCCGTTTGTGGAAGATCGGATGCTCGATCTGACCATCGCCTCGGCCAAAGCAGTGGGTGTTTACCGCTCCGGAATGGCGCTGGTGCGCATGGATGTGTACGAGACGCCCAAGCCGATCAACACGGGCGGGCGGTGGTGCGTGCAGGTCGGCGCGTTCCACGATGAAAATGAAGCTCTGGAACTGAAAGAGCAGTTACTGCAGGAGTACCCGGGATCGAATGTCATCGAGTTTCCCGGAGAAAAGAGCTTCTGGGTGCGCATCCGGCCGCAGGGCGACGACCGAGCCCAGGCGGAGCAGATTGCCCGCCACCTGCAGCCGGTGGAAGGCGACGCATTTTTGACGCGGCTGGACTAGGGCAGGGAACAAGGGAACAGGAATGAGGGACTGCGGATGTGCGACCCTGTTCTCAATGCGTGTCTACCCCGGGCTCTCCCGGTTGAATCAGAGCGGATGTTAAACAATGATGGTGGCCATCCGTCCCATGTGCACGTTAATCCGTCAGTGTCCGTCCACAAGGTACTTGTTAGGCACATTTCGATGGGGTGGTTCCTCGTCGTAACGCTTGCGATAGAGATAGTCGATGTTGCTGTAAATATCCTTCTCGCGCCGGTGAAACTGCCGATAAAGACCGCATTGAGCATAAGAAATGGGAGTGATGTCGTGTACTACTGTCTCCCAGCTCATGGAATCACCCCATAAGAGCGACCTCACCCGGATGTCCAAATCGGCCCCCGCGTCTACGAGGATCTTCATCATCGGGCGGCAGTAGTTGAAAATGCTATTGACTGAATGGAAGATGGGCGTTTGTCCGCCTAAACCATTTGCATCCTGATCCGCACGCGCATTCACGTCAGCGCCGTTGTCCAACAGGACGCGAGCGCAACGGGTCGAATTGAATTCCGCACAGATGTGCAGTGCCGAAACTCCTCGGCAAGATGTAAAGGCACACAAGAGGTTCAATTTCTGTTGCAGATAGGCAATTGATCGGGACAAGAGCGCGCGCAGCCCTGAATCATCGTCGAGAAGGATCAATTCGAGGAGCGGGTCGCCTACTGTGGCTCCCGCATCCAACATGACTTGCAGACATTCGACGAATCGAGAGGAGCGAAGGTACATTTCAATCAAGAAGTCAATAGGCCGTTTGCCATTGATCAGCGCAGTCGGGCTGACTCCAGCCCCAAGTATTTTTCGGATGCCTTCAGGTGAATGTTCCTCGAATTCTCCCAACAAATCATTTGGCGTAGGCATTGAGCATCACTCCAGCAATAGGATACACATGGATGCGGATAGATTGTCTGCCCGAAAAGCGATCGCAGTCGGGAGGACAGGCATGTACCTGTTTGTGGCAGATTCGCAAAGATAACCTACCGCAGCAGTTCTGACGCCGCCCACAGCACCGGTTCCTGCCCGTGGAAGTCGCCGGTGCGGCGCTTGCGCTCAAGATAGTACTCCAGATCGTCCTTCTTGTTTGTGCCCTCGCAGATGCTGGTCACGTCGTTGTTCTGATCGATGAAGCCGGCGACAGCGATCCATGCCTTGCGCGCGGCGGGTCCGTATGTGGCCGAGTCGAGCCAGCCGTTTTTGACGCCAGTGATAAGCGCGAAGGTAAACATGCCCGAGGCTGAAGTTTCTTCCCACGCCTCGCCGTGGTCGATGAGCTGACGCCACATGCCGTCCGGGTTCTGGTATTTAAGGAGCGCGGCCATCATGAGCTTGTACCCGCCCAAGATGCGAGCGCGTTGCGGATGATCGGCGGGCAGGTCACGCAGCATCTCCGTCATTCCAGCAGCCACCCATCCATCGCCGCGGCCCCAGAAGAATGGAACGTCGGGCGCGTGATAGAAGAGGCCGTTGGGCTGTTGGAGCTTGTCGAGGTACGCGGCCATCTCGTTGGCGCCGCGGTCGAGATACTTCTTGTCACCAGTAGCGCGCCAGGCTTCAAGTTGCAGGATGGTGAGCATGTACATGTCGTCAATCCAGAAGCGCGTCTGGTGCGAAAGGCCATCGGGCTGGGGATTTTCCCATTGCCGGTCGGCGAACGTGAGCCCGTAATCGAGATACTTTTTGTCTTTGGTTTGTATGTAGATTTCCAGGGGCACGATGCCGAAGATGGAATCGTCGACGTGATCGCGCGTGGGGACAAGAGCAGCTTCTGCGCCGCCGGGGAGCAAAGGATCGAAGCGCTTGATGAGGCGGTCGCGGAGATCGGTGTCGTGAGTCAACCTAGCGAAGGTGAGAGCGCCGTACCACGTGCCAACCTCGCTGTAGACGATGGTGTGATTGGGCGTATGCGGGGTGGTGACGAAGTGCTCGGCCAGCGCCTTGCCGACTTCCTGCGGAGAGCGCCCCGGCGGCCAACCGTTGAAAAAGCCCTGTTGAGCGACTAAAGTGCCGGCAGTGGCGGGCAACACGAAAGCCAAAACTGCGACCCTCAGCGTCAGATTCATCCTCAACCCCTTCTTTACAGCAACGGGAAAATCGGGTTTCTCTGCGAATCGATGATAGCGCCCGAAGCTGGTGCGCTGGGGCGGGATCGGAGCGGGCGATGGTGTGGGGAAAACATATCGTGATACGATATATTTATGGCGAAACCTCCCCGACCATCGCTCAGAGCACATGCAAGACGAAGCCAGTTGAAGCCAGGCGGTACCGGCACATCCGCCCGCAAGCTCGATGTGGCGCATCTTAGACGGCTGGCCGAGTTTCGTTTTCAGCTCCGCCGTTTTCTGCATGTGAGCCAGGCGGCCGCGGAGCAAATGGGCCTGCACAACCAGCAGTACCAGATGCTGCAATGCGTGGGCGGCATGCCGGAAGACATGGCTCCCACCATCGCCAACGTCGCCAAACGGATGTTGCTGAAGCACAACAGCACCGTGGAGCTCGTGGACCGCGCGATCGAGCAGGGATTGTTACGCCGCGTCGGCGACGAGGCCGATCACCGGCGCATTCTGCTGCGCGTCACCCCTCAGGGAGAACGCATTCTGGCTGCGCTCGCGGAGTTCCATACGCGAGAGTTGGAGCAGTCCGGGCCGGAGCTGGTGCGAGCGCTCGATGACATTCTGGGCGCAAGCAAGAGAAGTACGGCGCGGTTTGGCGGAGTGACCCGGCAGCGGAAAGCGGATGTTCGATGAGCCACACGGGCAGGCGCGGCCTTGGGCATTTGTGCGACTTCAATGCCGACTACCGCATGATCCTGCTGAGCGGCTTGGGCCTGATTCTCGGTGCAGCCGGCGCGGTGCTGGCCTGGATTTTGCTTCGGCTCATTTACGGATGCACCAACCTCTTCTACTTTCAACGCCTGAGCTGGCAGTTCGAATCGCCATCTCAAAATCATCTGCACTGGCTGGCGGTGTTCGTCCCCATCGTGGGCGGAGTCATCGTGGGCCTGATGGCGCGCTACGGCTCGGAAAAGATTCGCGGCCATGGCATCCCCGAGGCGCTCGAGTCGATCCTCGTGAATGGCGCCAAGATCAGCCCGCGCGTTGCGCTTTTCAAGCCTCTGGGTTCGGCGGTGGCCATCGGAACGGGCGGCCCGTTCGGCGCGGAAGGGCCCATCATCATGACCGCGGGATCGGTGGGCTCGCTGTTTGCGCAGTATTTCCACTTGTCGGATGCGGAGCGCTCGACGTTGCTGGTGGCGGGAGCCGCAGCGGGCATGGCGGGCGTGTTTTCAACGCCGCTGGCGGCGACCTTGCTGGCGGTGGAGTTGCTGCTCTTCGAGTGGCGGCCGCGCTCGTTTGTGCCGGTGGCCGTGGCGGCGGCAACGGCCGGAGTATTGCGGCACTATTTCATCAGCCAGGATCCTCTGTTTCGCATGCCGCTGAGCACGCATCAGATTGAGCCGCTGATCTTGCTGGGTGCGCTGCTGGTTGGAGTTGTGGCTGGGCTGTTGGCCCTGGTGCTGAGCCGCGCGGTTTATGCGAGCGAAGATTTTTTCGAAAATCATCTGCCCATTCATTGGATGTGGCGGCCGGCGATTGGCGGCGTAGTGGTGGGCCTGGGCGGACTGATTTTTCCGCGCGCGTTGGCCACCGGCTACGACGTGATCGATTCGCTGCTGGCGGGCGATCATACCTGGCAACTGATCGCCGGCATTCTCATCGTCAAGAGCATCATCTGGTCGTTTTCGCTGGGATCCGGCACATCCGGAGGAATTCTGGCGCCGCTGCTGATGATCGGTGGCGCGCTGGGCGCGCTTTTCGCGCCCGTGCTGCCCGGCATGTCGAGCGGCGAATGGGCATTGGTGGGGATGACCGCGGTTCTCTCCGGATCGATCGGCTGCCCGCTCACCGCTGCGGTCCTGAGCCTGGAGCTTACACACAATTACGGTTTGCTGCTCCCGGTTTTCACGGCTTCAGTCGTGGCGCATGCGTGCACGGTGCTCTTCCAAAGGCGCTCGATCCTCACAGAAAGGATTAGCCGGCGCGGCTACCATCTAAGCCGCGAATACAGCGTCGATCCGCTGGAAACGATCATGGTTGCGGAAGCAGTGCGCCCGCGCGTGGTTGTGCTGCCCGCGGAATTGACCGCCGCCGATGCCAGGAAGTGGCTGGAGGGCGGGCGCTCAAAGAGCAAACACCGCGGCCAGCGGCTCTATCCGCTGGTGGATGCCGAGGGCCGCCTCACTGGAGTGATCACGCGCAGTGGCCTCTCCGCGCTGGCAAACAGCTCGGGCCGGGATCGCGAGGCGTCGCCGGCAGCCGCGCCGGTCGTTGCATACCCAGATGAGACGCTGCGTCTGGTTGCGGAACGGATGGCGTACCGCCGGCTGTTTGTGCTGCCGGTTGTCGAGCGCGATACGGCAAAGCTGCTTGGCCTGCTGAACGCCGAGGACGTCCTGGCGGGGCGGTCGCGCGCGCACGATCGCGAAACCCGGTATGAGCGGCTGCGCATGCCGTTCCGCGCAAGAGCCGAGAAGCGCTATCGCAGCGCCGTGACGTAAGCCGGATCGGTGGCCTGGCGCATGGCTGCGGAGAAGCCGTCCCAGGTGCAGGACAGATCCGCGCCGCTGCATGCAGGGACGAAGATGGGCGCTTCAGCGGGCGGGTTGGCAGGCGTGAGCGGCTCAGAATTTCGCATCTGCTCAAGAGTTTGCGTGGTGAACGCGACGCGCACGAATGAACCGGCTTTCGGCGAGCGCCAGAGCTCGAAGACCAGCGCGCCGCCCGGAGGGGAATCGTCGAGGCGTCCGTCAGCGATCCAATCGATGCCGAGAGCGCCGGCGACGGTTGCGATGTCGGTGTCGTGGCCGACCAGAATCACCATGCGATCACCCGGCTTTCCGATCGCGCCCGGAACCGGCTTTCCTTTCACGCCTTGTTCCATAGTGCTGCGCATGTGATCGAGGAGATTGGAGGCGTAGGTGCGCGCAAATGCGGGTGTGCGATCGTCGTAGTCCCAGGCCGCGACGTTGGCTTGCATGATGAAGCGCAATGTAGCGCCGTCAACGCATCCCCAGCCGGTGTCGTCTTTGCTCATGCCCTGCGTGTATTCAAGGAGCAGATTCTCAGCCAGCGTGGAGGCGGTAGGGAGCGGACCACGCGCCGACACGGGAGAATCGGCTGTTCCGGGCTTTAGGCTCGCGGGAATGTCGAAGATCGAGGTGCGCTGCGGATTGGGCGGCAGGCGCCCACAACCAGACAAAATGCGATCGAGCGCCGTTAACTGTGGGCGGTAGGTTTCGGTGAGGTTGGCTGGGTCGCCGCCGATCCGCCCTGCGACGGCTGCCGTGACGAGTGCTGGATCCGGATGGCCCACTCCCGCTTTGCGCGGAAGGAAGAGCGGGTCAACCGTGCCATCAGGCTGCGAGTGAACGTCGATATTGCACCCCGGAAACATTCCCTCCGCAAGTGCTTTGCCGGTTTCGCGCGTGCGCTGGTCAGTATCGGCCACGATCATGACATGCGCAGCATCTGCGCAACCGGTGTTCGCGAGCAGGCCTTCGCCGGAAAACTTCACGCGATCCCAGGCCCCAAAGATCTTCATCAGCGCATAGCCGTGGGTGGTGAGGATGCCAGGGGCGACCTCCCACTTAGGCCAGGGCGCCGCCGAGAACTTGTCGAGATCGGCTTGCGCGGACAGCGGCGAACGAACGCCGTGGCGGCTGAGCACGATAACGAGTTGCAGCTTCGCATGGCGTGCGGGAGTCTGCGATTCGGACGATTGAGCGAGCAGGAAGCAGAAAAGAAAAAGACCAAGAACGCGGAAATTAAACCTACGCGATGCGCATTGGAAGGTCAACATAGTACACCGACTTCGAGTGTAGCGGGCAGGAGCGGGAAATCGCGTAAATGCCAGCAGAATTCCAGGGGGCCTTGCTGTGCGAGCCTCGCTCACTACTCGGGGGCAAACACCGTGGGAATCCCCGAATTTTGGGGACTCGGTAAACGCATTCTATTCCCCAATAACTTCGCACTTCAAACTAAAGAAGGAGGAGATCGGTCTGGAAAAAGGCGCAGAGGGGACATGCCGAAGGAAGAGAAGTTGATAAAGCTATGAGAAACAGTATTGTTATGGCTTTGTTGCGCGTTTCGGGCGGGGGATTTCGACGACAAGATAAATCGTTTTATCTGGAAAACAGCGGCCAACTTTTGTCTTGACAATGGTGCATAAACGTACATATAGTTCGCATCGCCAATAAAGGCAGGGTTCGGTGTGTTTCGAAATCGCCGTGCGCTCCTGATCGGACTCGACCGCAAGGAGCGAAGGGAGCTTTGCAAAATCTCGCGGTTTGGCAAAGCTGTTGGCAACATCAACAAACCTTTGGAGGTATGTATGTCTGGCAGGCCAGAACGTAACTCAGTGCTTCATGCATGCGCGATCAGAATTATGACCACGGCGATCGCGTTTCTTGCGCTGTTGATGATGGGCAGCGTCGCTCAAGCTCAGGTTTTGTACGGTTCCATCACGGGAACCGTCTCCGACAAGACAGGCGCGGTGGTTCCGAATGTCCTTGTGACGATCACCAACCAGGCCACGGGCGAAAGCCGCGGCCAAAAGGCGAATGGGGATGGTTCATACAACCTTCTGGACGTGCTGCCCGGCACTTATACCCTTGTCATTGCGCAGTCGGGAAACTTCGCGGGCTTCACGCAGAAGAACATCACAGTGTCGGTCAACCAGCAAGTGCGCATCGACGTTTCGCTTTCACCGGCGTCAGTCTCGACGCAGATCACAGTGACCGAGGCGGCGCCCGAGTTGCAGACCGAAACGGCCGAGGTCGACAGCGAAATCAACCAGACACAAATCTCGCAGTTGCCTATCACGTCCTCGAAGGGCCGCAATTACGAAGAGCTCTACACGCTGATTCCCGGCGCTGCTCAGGTACAGGAAAAGAATTCCATTGGAGGCAACCCCTCGCGCGCCCTGTCGGTGAACGTGAACGGCAACTCGTACAACGGCAATACCACGCGCATTGACGGCGCCATCGATTATTACGGATGGCTGCCTTACCTCATCGCCTACGTCACGCCGGCCGACGCGGTGGAAAGCGTCACCGTCACCACGGACGATTTCAACGCCGAGCAAGGGCAGGCTGGCGGCGCTTCCGTCCGCGTAACCACCAAGAGCGGCGGCCACGATTTCCATGGCGGCGGGTGGTGGTACTACCAGGACGCGGTGCTGAATGCGCGCGCTTACCTCAACACTCCGCAGGTGCAGCCGGCGATCCCCAAAAACATTAATCAGGAATACGGCGGTAACATTGGCGGGCCGGTTTACATTCCCAAGATTCTGACCGGCAAGAAGAAGCTGTTCTTCTTTACCAACTTCGACCGTATTACGCAGCGCTCGTTGGCGTCCGCTCCCGAAACCGTTCCCGACGCTCTGATGAACACCGGCAATTTTTCCGAGGCGGCTTCAGTCGCGACGCTCTACGATCCGTTACCACAGGCCTCGGGCTGGCAGGGCCTGGTGAACCCCACGCTTTGTCCGAGCCCGAATACCTCGTATACGAACGGGTATTTGCAATATCAGTGCCGGCCCACTTTTACCGCTGAATATGGCGAGACCGGCACAGGCGTCAACACCATTCCCGCCTCGAGAATCTCGCTGGCAGGCGGGATCATGATGCAGGATCTGTTGGCGATTTCGAAGACGATCGCCACACCGAGCGCGAGCCTGCTGAGCGCCGTGATGCTCAACGATTATCAGGCAACGTCGACCGTCGCTTACAGCCGCAACGCGTCGGACTCGAAGATTACGTACATTCCGAACGAGAATACGCAGATCTTCGGCAAGTACGGCATCACGCCCTACTCGGATATCGATCCACAGGTGCTGGGCGACACGCCTTGCACGGGCAGCAACGCGTGCGCAGGCGGTCCCGCGGCTGACGGCGGACAGCCGGGCGATGTCGGCGGCCGCGGTCAGAACGCCGGAATGGGCATAAGCCATGTGATCAACGCAAACCTCGTCGTCGACGCGGACTTCGGCTACACCCGCCTGGTGACGTTCGCGCAGTCGACGCTTGACGTGGCGTTGGGCGACTACGGCCTGAACACGCTCAAGATTCCGGGGACGAACGGCATTGGCCTGAACTATGTTGGCCAGCCGGGATTCTACCTCACGACGTTTACCGGCATTGGGAACAACAACGGCTCCAACCCCTTCGAGTTCCGCGACAACCAGTTTACTGGCGACGTAAACGTGAGCTGGTTGAAGGGCAAGCACGCCTTCAAGGCGGGTTACACGTATTACCACTTCGATCTCAATCACTTCCAACCCACCAGCGGCGGGCAACCCAACGTTCCGCGCGGCGGCTTCTTTTTCCAGGGCGGCATGAGCTGCGGCACCCCTGCGACGGCAACAACCGCTTCTTGCCCCATCGACGGGTACAACTCGCTTGCCGACTTCCAGCTGGGCCTGCCCAACAACGGCACGGGCAATTCGATTGGTGACCCATCGCAGGTCTTCAATCCCAACGCCCTGCGCTGGACCGAACATGGCCTTTATGCGCAGGATACGTGGACGGTGGGTCCGAAGCTGACACTGACCTACGGCATCCGGTATGAGGTTTATCCGGCCCCGTATCGCGATCACACCGGCGCATCCGTTCTGCTTCCCCAATTGCCACAGTCGGCCAACGTGGAAGTGGGCGGCATTAATGGCAACCCGCGGAGCGGAGGCATCGGTGCTGGATGGGGACAGATCGTGCCTCGCGTCGGCATCGCTTACCGCCTGAATGATAAGACGGTGATCCGCACCGGCTTCGGCCTGACAACTGATCCGGATAGCATGCGCTACCTGCGCGACTCCTTCCCGGAAGACCTGGCGCCTAACTACCAGGGAACCGGCAACTTCACGATGACCGTTGATCCGGCAAATGGCAATGCGCCAATGACGCTTACGTATGGCATCCCGAATACTGCCAAGCAGGCGCCTAACTACAAAACCGGGTTCGCATCGCTGCCCGTTGCTGGATCGACGAATACGGTGCCGCAGAACTTCCGCCGCGGCTACATCGAGAGCTGGAACCTGGTTGTGCAACGGACTCTCTGGAAGGACTTTGTGGCCACCGTCGGCTATGTGGGCGACCACTTCGTCCGCCAGCCAGACAACATCAACTATCTCAATGCGGCGAACTTTCCGACCGCGTCCTCACCCTGCATGCCCAACGGGCAGTTCAGCCCTACATCTGGCTATACCGGTCCGTGCAGCTTCAACGCCAACGAAACGATCAACATTGGAGCGCCCTGCGCCTCCACAGTTACGGGCACCGCGCAGGGCACCTGCTACAACACCGGCGGCATCACGGTTGACCTGCCGATCTTCAGTTCGATGTACGAGGGGCTGCAGTCACAATTGACGCGCAATGCAGGCAAGAACGCCTCCCTGGGCGTTGTCTACACCTACTCGCATGCCATCGACTACGAGGACAACGGCGCCGGTTCCGGATCAGGCGGGAACACGTTCAACTATCCAGCCATGTTCAGGTTCAACAGGGGCTCGGCTGGGTTCGATGAACATCACAACCTGCAGGTGTGGGGCGTTTACAGCCTGCCCTTCGGGCCCGGCCAGATGTGGCTGAACCACGGCCTGGCGGGGGATCTCATTGGCGGATGGCAGCTGAGCGGGCAGTTCAGCCACTTCAGCGGCTTCCCGTTCCCGGTCAACGCAAACAGCAATACCATTAACGGATTTGCCCCCGGCTTCGGCGCCACGTACGCCCAACTCACGGGTTCCTATAAGCAGTTGGGTGGCCACGCCCAGAAAGCTGGTGCGCCAGTCAGCGGTGGCAAGCCATGGTTTGACCCGACCATCTTCTCGAGCCCAGTTGAGTCGGCTGCCGCGCCGGTGATTCCAAATACCGGCCGCAACCAGTTCCGCGGGCCGGGCAACTCGCAGACCAACGCCAGCCTGGTCAAGAACTTCCACATCTACCGCGAATCCGAATTCCAATTACGGTTCGAGGCCTTCAACGTGTTTAACCACCCGTGGCTCAACGCCCCCAACACGACGGTCGGTAGCGGCACGTTTGGTTACATCACTAACTTCAACGCCTTCAATGTCGCGGCCTTCGGCACAAACGCGGGCTCACGCCAGATGCAGTTTAGCGGGCGCATCAATTTCTAACTGTTTTTCGGATCAATCGGCGCGGCAGCTCCTTCGGGGGCTGCCGTGCTGCTTTCTGGGCTCAAACATCGGCGGTTCCCCGCGGGGTCTCAGCGAGCGCACGGTGTGCCGCGGCGGCTCGATTATATTGATTGCAGGAGATCTCTCCAGGGAAAGCGCTGAGTGGACGCAACCTTCCGACGGGTATTCCCCTTCGCGAAAGCGCCGAGAAATGCATGTGACCGATAAGCCTGCTCGACCTCGCCGTGCCGTGGCATCGAGCGAAACTGCGCGCGAAATCAATCGTGACATTTTGCTTCACGCCATCCACCTGCACCAGCCTGTAAGCCGGGCTGACCTGGCGCGGCTGACCGGCCTTCAGCCCAGCACGGTGTCCGTCATCATCGGCCAGCTCATCGACGAGGGCTGGGTGGTGCCGGGCAGCCTGGGGCGGCTTCCGCGTGGCCGCAGACCTACCTATGTGACGCTCAACGACCGGCACGTTACGCTGGCCATCGATCTGCGCCCGGGGAAAGCCAATTTGGCCGTAGTCGACATCAACGGGAAGATCCTGGGCCGGGAGGCAGTCGACTTCGAGATCAAAGCCGGTTCGACACCCGAAGAAGCCAAAACGGCGATTGCCCACATCGCCAGAGCGGCGCGATCCCTGCGCGCCACCTACGGCGATCGAATGTTCCAGGGCCTCGGCGTCAGCGTTTCGGGGCGTGTGGACCAGAGGACGCATCGCCTGCTCTTTTCGCCGAATGCTCCATGGGGCCAGATCGATCTCTACGCCGAGCTGCAGAGGGTTCTGGACACTCCGATTGAAATGGAGAATGCGGCCAATGCCTGCATCGTCGCGGAGCGATGGTTCGGCAACTTCAGCGATGTATCGAACATGATTGCCATATCGGTTTCCGAGGGCATTGGCGCGGGAATGCTGGTGGATGGACGACTGGTGCGGGGCCGTGACGACATGGCGGGCGAGTTTGGCCACATGCCGCTTGAAGAAACCGGTCCGGTATGCGGGTGCGGCAGCGTAGGGTGCTGGGAGACGTTCGCATCGAACCGCGCCGGGATGCGGTACTACCGCGAGCTGGCGCCGGAAAGCACGCTCGATTCGTTTCAGGAGCTGCTGGAACTGGCTTTGAAGGGCGACATCCGCGCGCTGCGCTCCATCGACAAAATGATGACCTGCCTGGCGCGAGGGTTGGCGATGCTGGCGGCCGGGTTGGCGCCTGAAGTCATCATCATCGTGGGCGATTGTACGGCTCTGTGGCCGCGCATCTGCCCATTGCTTGAGAGCCAGTTGATTGCAAAATCGTTTACACCGCACACTCCGCGCGTGGTGGCAGCCATGGACGGCGATGCAGCGCGATTGCGCGGGGCCGCGGCGCTGGTCTTGCACAAAGTGCTCTTCCGGCAAATGGACTTTGCGGCGCGCCATGAGCGCGAAGGCGAGCAAGGCAGTTCCAAACCCGTTCCGCTACACGCATAAAAACCTGAACTGCCCGTGCCATGATGGGTGGTGACACGGCGGGAGACTAACCATTCATGAGAGTGGGATTCATTGGCGCCGGCGGCATCGCGGCCAAGCACGCGCAGGCATACAAGAACATCGACTTCTGGATCGCAGCGGTTACAGATCGGACTGAAGAGCGCGGGCGCAGGTTCGCCGATGCGTGGGGCGCGGAGTTTGTGGCCACGCCGGAACAGCTTAGCCGGCGCGCGGACGTGGATTGCCTCGATGTGTGCACATTTCCCGGATACCGACTCGCGGCGGTGGAGCTGGGCGCGAAAGCAGGCAAGCATGTGCTCGTGGAGAAGCCGATGGCCGTGAACCTGGAGACTGCGGCGCAGATGATCGAGGCGGCGTGGGCGGCTGGAATTCAACTCGGCGTGGTGAGCCAGCATCGTTTCGACAACTCGACGCTGTTTTTGAAGCGCGCACTGGCGGCGGGCCGGTTGGGCAGGGTTTTGCAGGCCGACGCCTACGTGAAGTGGTACCGCACAGACGAGTACTATGCGCGGCCGGTGAAGGGAAGCTGGGCAGGCGAGGGCGGCGGCGCGCTGATCAGCCAGGCCATTCACCAGGTGGATGTGCTGTTGTATCTGATCGGCGCGGTAGATGAGGTTTTTGGATACTGGCACCTCGGCGCCACGCACAGAATCGAGTCGGAAGATCTGGTATCCGCGGTGCTGCATTATTCAGCGGGCGCAACCGGCGTGATTCAGGCCGCGACGGCGCTATGGCCGGGCTATCCGGAACGAATCGAGATCCACGGAACGAAGGGAAGCGCAATCGTGACCGGAGACCAGTTGACGGCCTGGGATGTGCGGGACGACGCGGGCGAGCCGGCGCCAATTTCCCTCCAGGCCAAATCGGGCGCATCGGACCCGATGGCTATTTCTCTCACGCCGTTCGAGCGGCAACTGGCCGACTTTGGCGAGGCATGCAAGACCGGCCGCCCGCCTGCATCTTCGGGAGTGGACGGGTACCGCGCATTGCAACTGGTGCGGAGCATCTACGAGTCGTGCGCCGAAGGGCAAAAGGTGCAGATTATGCCGTTTGTCCCTTGACGATCGCGCTGGTTTGATTGCGCGGCACTTGTGACGCTGCGGCGCAGCGAATTCAACTATTGATTCACGCCGCTGGCGAGGAATCCGCCGTCGACGGCAAGTACTTCTCCGGTGACGAACGAAGCGGCCTCGGAAGCGAGGAAGATCGCTGCGCCGGCCAGTTCATGCGCCTGCCCGAACCGGTGCATGGGCGTGCGCATGAGGAGTTCCTTTCCGCGCGGCGTTCCTTGAATCAGCGAGCGGTTCAGCTCCGTGGAGAAGATGCCCGGCGCGATGGCGTTCACGTTGACTCCGTTGGGCGCCAACTCAATGGCGAGAGTCTTGGTCAATGAAACCACGCCGGCCTTGCTGGCCGAGTAGGGCGCAACCCCGCGAAACGCGACAAAGGATCCGAGAGAAGCGACGTTGATGATGCGTCCATACCCAGCTTTCGCCATGCTCGCTGCGAAGATCTGGCAGACGCGCAGCGTGCCGGTGAGATTGGTTTCGATGATGCGCGACCAGTCCGCCTCCGGGGCCTGCAAAACTGGCGACTTGCTGGTGATGCCGGCGGCGTTCACGAGGATGTCGACCTTGCCGAAGGTCGCGAGGACGGCGTCGTGAAGGGCCTCGATCGAGGGACGATTGAGAACATCGCTGACCACGCGGAGGGAGCGGCGGCCTAATGCTTCGATCTCGGCGGCGGCCTTCTCCACCTCGCACATGCGGCGCGAACTGGAGACAACATCGGCGCCAGCCGCAGCCAGGCCCAGAGCCATTGCGTGGCCCAGGCCCGTGGTTCCACCCGCCACAACAGCCACTCTGCCCGACAGATCGAATAAGGATTGGCGCATAGAGGAAATCGTTTGACGGATCACGCCGCACGGCGGACGCAGTGAAATAGCAATGATATCTTGCGGCCATTCCAAGCAAAGTGTCGACCGCTTCAGGGGTTTATTCGTTCCTCAAATTATAGCGAGTGAGCTGCGTCATTCCGGAGCCGATTTTGCAACGCCTCCTCAAGGGGTTGTGCCGGAGATCGCCTTGAGCGGGGTTGAATCCTGGCTCAGGTCGTCGGCGCCAGTCAGCGGGTCGGTTTCCTTGAGACGGTCCCCAAGCGCGCGCACAAGGTCGGGAATGTCGTAGTGAAGCAGCACGCCGGGAATGACGTCCTCCGGCGCGCCGGTCGGCAACGGCGCATCAATCAGGCTGCGGTAGCTTGCGAGCGCGTGATCGACATCGATGTGGCGAATTCGGCGATCGTGCACGCCGGCATGCAAAAGCACAAGACCCATGTGACCGCTTGCCTCGGCAGTGATTCGAGTTGGATCGACGTCGCCGCGGCCGGCAAGATAATCGACGGCGCGAATTACGTCGTCGGCGCGGAGCCCGACGAGCGTCCGTCCGATGAGATCGGCGCGGAGGCTGAGCAGATAGAACGGCCCGAGCAGCGGAGCCTTCATATCGTCGGTTCCGGGAGGCGATGGCCGCGGCGTGATGGCGAGGACGATGTTGCCTTGAGCAGCGAGCGATTCGAATCTGGCCTGGTTGGCTTGCGCGATCACATCCGAGCCGTGAATCGAATTGGGAACCAGCAAGAGGACTGCCGGATGACGGCCTGGCGTTGATGGAACGGCGAGATCGGCTTGAAGATGCAGGCCGCCGACGGTTGGAAAATCGAGTGACCCGGATTTGGCAGCGAGCAACGCCGCGTCGACTTTGGATGCGCCCGGCTTGGCCTCCGCGCCAGTCAGGTTGCGAATCATCGCGCCGAATTGGTCAAACGCAATGAGTGGGCGATGCGCAGGAACGAGCCTCGCCGCGCGTTTCTTGTTCAATGAGTAGACGGTGGCGCAACCGGGATAGCTGGTCGAAACCTGTCCCGTAGGCGTTACCTGGAATGCGTCCTTCGGCAAATTCGCGATCAAAGTCATCGCGGCTCGCGGACCGTTCCCGGAGGGTAGAAACGGATGGTCAACGTCAGCGCCAGGTTGCAGATTGCGGAGGAAGAAGCTGACGATATCGCCCATGATCGGCATGAGCGCGCCATGTCCGCCGGGACCCGTGATCCACTGCAGCCGGGCCTGAGGAGAGACCGCATTCGTTGTATCCGCGTTGAGCGCAGGCGCAATGGGCGTTGGCGGAATGGTTGGTGCGGCGCTACCTGTTGCCGTTCCAGCGCTGGCCGGATCGAAGAGAGAATAAAAGCAGCGAGCCTCACTGACCGTTGTGCGTGCGCCGGCGAAGGGAAACATGTCGGAGTAGGTGGAGAGGACGGCGTAGGGTCGCGGCGCGGCGAGCTCGATCCAGTCGGGAAATCCAAGGCCCGAGGAGATGAAGCGCGGCGTGGACTGCTCAGCGTCCTGAGGACCGAGCGCGGGCAGGAGCGCGTCGAAGGAAGTGATGTAGCACGCGGTGCCAATGGCGGCGATCCGCGTGTCGAGCGCGCCGGTGAGCGCAGTAATGGTCCCTCCACCTGAGCAGCCGAGAGCGCCGATGCGATGCGGATCAACGTCGGGGAGCGAGGCGAGAAAATCCACGCCACGCATCGCGTCCCAAAGCTCATAGCGGGCGAAGGTATCGCCAATCAGCATCGGTTGCAGGCTGGCCTCACCGTGCTCGCCGGTGGGGCGCACCGCGATTGAGGCGCCTGGCTTCGCGGGGTCGGGATATTGCAGCCGTTCGCCCTGGCCAATGGGATCGTACGAGAGCACAACGAAGCCATTGCGGGCGAAGATCGCGGCGACAGGCGCATCGCCCGCCTTACCGCTGGGAGCGTGGCCCGGGCTCATGAGGATCGCGGCGCGCTTGCCGCCCACGGACGCGCCGTCGGGAACGTAGAGCAGCGCGGTGACGAAGAAGTTGGGCTGGCTCTCGAAGATCACTTTGCGGATGCGAAATCCATCTGCCTGCGTCTCGCCGACGAACCTGGCATTGAGCGGCGTGCGCTGGGGCAGGGCACCGATGAGCGAGAGGATCTGTGCACGCACTTTGACCTGGCGAGCCAGAGCCTGAGCGCGCGTGTGAATGGCGGCTACCGCGGCGGCGCGGTTGGCTTCGTCCTGCGCTGCGATGCTGTCGAGATATTGATCGAATTGCAGCCGGCCCAGGTTAGGCGGATTTTCGGGACGGCTGTGTAGAACGGGAGCTGCGGTTTGAGGTGTCGCGGGAGACGGTGAGGAGGCTTGCGCGGAGGCAAGCCCTGCGCACGAAATCGCCATCAAGCTGAAAAGAGCTACAGAAGTGGCTCGAGTCATGACTATGCCTTGATACTCCAACTGGTCAGACCAGTCAACCGCGCGCGAACCGGATCATTAGATCCGGGCACAATCCTTTATGGATGAGCGCCGGCCAGCCGGTATCCTGATCGAGAGATGGGTTGGAGCAAGCTGATGAACGGCTTCAGGTGGCTCTTCGACGGGCGTCGCGGCCCGCGCGGTCAGATGGTGCCGCGGTGGATCTTTCTGCGCGCGCTGGCCCTCATCTACTTCTCCGCCTTTTATTCGCTGCTGTTTCAGATCAAGGGCCTGATTGGTCCGGACGGAATTCTGCCCACGCGGGACTATCTAGCCGCTATTGCCCAGCAGCTTGGCCTGGAACGCTACTGGTATGCGCCATCGCTCTATTGGATCTCATCAAGCCCCACCATGATGATGACGGTGACGTGGATCGGGCTGATTGCATCCGTGATCGCGTTGTTTAACTTTTGGCCCCGCCTGAGCTTTTTCGTCTGCTTCGTTTGCTTTCTTTCGTTCGTCGGCGCGAGCGGAGTTTTCTCGGGCTACCAGTCGGATGGCATGTTGTTGGAGGCGGGATTTCTGGCGCTTTTGTTCGCGCCTGGTGGGCTGTGGCCGGGATGGGGCGCGCATAGTCCGCCTTCGCGCATGAGCTGGTTCCTGCTGCAATGGGAGTGGTTCCGAATTTATTTCGAGTCGGGGATGGTGAAGCTGGCGAGCGGCGACGTGGAATGGCGCAACTTCACGGCCATGGACGAGTACTTCCAGAATGGGCCCCTGCCCACGTGGATTGGATGGTACGTCGAGCATCTGCCGCATTGGTTCCATGCCGCCACCGTCGGAGGAACTCTGGCGCTCGAATTGGGGCTGGTGTTCATGATGTTCTTCCCGCGCAGGGTGCGGCTGATCCTTTTCTTCATCGTTACGCCCTGGGAGATCGGCGTCATCCTCACCGCCAACTACGCGTTCTTGAATTACCTGGTTCTCTCGCTCGGCTTTCTTCTACTCGATGACAAGTTTCTGTTGCGATTTGTGCCTGCGCACTTTCGCCCGCGCCAGCCGGAGCGGATTGAAGTGCCGACGCCGGAACCGTCTGAGGAGCAATCACTTTGTATTCTGGGCGCGGGTGAGTCCAGCCTGGCGACAGCCGACATCGAGGCAAGCGATCAGGCTCCGAAGCGTCGCGCATTTCTCGAACGGCTTGGGATTTCGTGGCAGGTTGCGCGCCTGGCCGCTGCGGCCTTCATGCTTACGTGGATTGCCTACAACACGACAGTGGAGATGATCGGCATTCCGATGGGCAAAATTCCGGGACCCGTCAAGCCGCTGATCGCGCTCGAACCTTTTCGCATTGCCAATCAATATGGACTTTTCGCGGTCATGACGCGCGGACGCTACGAGATCGAGTTCCAAGGTTCGGATGACGGGATAACCTGGATCGCGTATCCCTTCCGGAACAAGCCGCAGGCGCTCAACGAAGCGCCCGGAATCTATGCGCCCTATCAGCCGCGCTTCGATTGGAACCTGTGGTTTGCATCGCTCGGCGGCTGGCGCGAAAACGAGATCGTGCCGCTCACCGAAGAGCGCCTGTTGGTCGGCGACGGCGACGTCCTGGCACTTTTCCGCGGCAACCCTTTCGCACAAACTCCACCGCGTTACGTGCGCGCGGTCATTTGGCAATACTGGTTTACAACGGAGGATGAAAAGCGGCGAACCGGTGATTGGTGGCGCCGCGAGTATCTCGGCCTGTATGCGCCGGAGTTGACGATGGCCGCCGACGGCCAATTTGCCGTGGTGGAATGGCCTCAGGAATTGGCGCCACACGACTGAAGAAGAGTGACTCGGAGGAAGGTGAAGCAATGAGCCGCGCGTGCGTGATCGGGTCGGGCCCCAACGGACTGGCAGCGGCTATTGTGCTGGCGCAGGCGGGGATGCGCGTAGCCGTCTTTGAGGCAGAGGCCCAAGCCGGTGGCGCTGCGCGCACGCTGCCCCTCACGCTGCCCGGATTTCTGCACGATTTCGGCTCGGCCGTACATCCGTTCGCGGCCGGGTCTCCATTTTTTGCCACATTGCCTTTGGCAGATTATGGGCTCGAGTGGGTTCACGGAGAGGCGCCGCTGGCACACCCGCTCGACGATGCATCGGCTGTGGTGCTGGAGCGCGATCTGGCGTATTCGGAGCGCGCGCTGGGCGCAGACGGCAAACTGTGGCGGGGCTTGATGCAGCCCGCGGCCGACAACTGGATGGAGTTTGCGGAAGACGCGCTGGGTCCGGCACTCCGCATCCCGCATCATCCGCTGCGCATGGCGCGATTTGGGCTTTCGGCGATTCAATCTGCAGAAGGCTTCGTTAAAGGCCACTTTGTGAGCCCGCGGACGCGCGCTGTCTTCGCGGGACTGGCGGGTCATTCGTTCCTGAGCTTCGACCAGCCATTGAGCGCGACCATTGGATGGATGTTCGGAATCACCATCCACGCTGTGGGTTGGCCCGTTCCGCTCGGCGGCGCACAGGCCATTACTCAGGCGCTGATTGGCTATCTGGAGACGCTCGGCGGAACGGTGCGCACATCATGCCGCATCGATGCGGCCGCGTTCCGCGAGTTGGATTCGAGCAGCGACCTCGTGCTTTTCGACACCGCACCGCGGCAATTGATTGAGATTGCCGGCGAGCGGCTTTCGCCCGAATACAAAAGCGAGCTGGAGCGGTTCCAGCGCGCGCCCGGCGCCTTCAAAATCGATTACGCTCTCTCGCAACCGGTTCCGTGGCGCGCGGCGGATTGCCGGCGAGCGATCACCGTTCACCTGGGCGGATCGTTTGAGGAAATCGCGGCAGCCGAATACGATGTGGCCAATGGCCGCGAAGCCGAGCGGCCCTTCGTGCTGGTTGCGCAGCCCACACTTTACGATCCATCGCGCGCGCCCGAGGGAAAACATGTGCTGTGGGCCTATTGCCACGTCCCGAATGGATCCACAATCGACATGACCGAACGCATCGAAGCGCAGATCGAGCGCTTTGCTCCCGGATTCCGCGACTGTGTGCTGGCGCGGCACGTTTCGGCGCCCGCAGCGCTGGAAGCGATGGATGCGAATCTCGCAGGCGGCGACATCAGCGGCGGCGCGATGACGATGCGGCAGATGTTCTTCCGGCCGACTGTCAAGGGCTACGCGACGGGCGCGCCTAGGCTGTATTTGTGTTCGGCTTCAACGCCGCCGGGCGGGGGCGTTCACGGCATGTGCGGCTACCATGCGGCACGGCTTGCGCTTCGCCAGCTAAAGAAGTGACCGACCGGCGCTAAGGAAAAAGCAAGGCCACTCGCCTAAGGCGAACGGCCTTGCCAGGGAATTGCTGTGTGTATCCCCGTGAAAATCTGCAACCGAGAAACAGCCAGTGAACCCTACCCGCGCGCGTAGCTTTCCAGCGCGATGCGGCTGGGAATCGTAAGCGTGCATCCGTGCTGCGCCACCAGGCGCCGGTTCTTGAAGATGCTGAGTGTGCGCGTGACGGTCTCGCGCGAGGCGCCAATGAATTCACCGATCTCTTCTTGTGTCATCGAGACGCGGCAGTGCGCTGAACGCTCTTGCTTTTGGCCGGGCGCGTCGCTCCATACCAGCAGCAGGCGGGCCAGGCGCTCCGGCACTGAAGTCGACAGACCAACCATCCGCAACTGCTCGCAGGCCAGGTTGAAGCTGCGGCTGATTTCGCGCGTGACGACGGGATAGACTTCGGGATGCCGGGACAGGAATTGCAAAAAGACCTGACGCGAAATGTGCGCGATCTTCGCCGGATAGAGTGTGTCCGCGGTCATCTCATACTCACCGCCGGAGAGCGTAGGCGAAAGGCCCAACACCTCGCCCGCCTTGGCGATGTGGAAGCTCAGCCGGCGGCCATCGCTCGAATTAATGGAGAGCTTCACTTCGCCATCGAGGACCACGTAGATGCCCGAGGCCGGCTGGGTCTCGCTGAACAGCACTACGTTGGAGGGATAGGAAGAAGGTGCGAGCAGCGGCTCAAGATCGGCCAGCGCCGCGGCCGGCAATGCCTTAAAGAACTCGCCTTTCAGGTAAGAAGGTGTGCCCGCATTGTTCGTTACATCGTGTCCCGTCTGCATCTCAGCTCTCCGTGTCAGCAGGTTGAGAGTCCTTGCGCGTGACCTCTTCGGCAAGATACTCGGTCCAGGGGGTGCCAGTGAGGATCGCAGCTCCCGTTTGAGAGTAGATCGCTCTCAAAACTTTGATCCCGCCAGCATCGGCAAAAGTGGTTTCCCGCAAATCAAGAGACAGTTTTTTCTGCGCAACAGCCGGAGATTTTTCTTCCCACAGGCGGCCAAGTTCGGTGGCCCATGGTCCGGCGATGCGTCCTTCCAGCTTGATGACGATCGCGTTCGAGTTTTCTTCAAAAGTAATTCGAAGCACTTGCTGGCTCGTCCTGCGCCATGCCTGAGATAAAGCACGGCGCGTGCCAAACTTTAGCCGCGGCGGGACGTTGGCTGCATCCGGTTTAAGGGAAAGGATTTGATTCTGTGGGAACGTGGCGATAGTGCGCGAAGCAGCGCGCCGAGTGACGAAGTGACGATGACGGTATTTCGTCACCAAGACTACATATAGTCGCCGCGCTCGATGCCAAGCTTTTTCATTTTGGAGTTGAGCGTGGTGCGCTTGAGGCCGAGCCGCTCGGCTGCGCCGCCGGGTCCGCCGATGATGCCCTTGGCCTCGCGGAGCGCGCGGAGAATATGGTCGCGCTCGGCAGCGTGCAATGTTGGATTGGTCGAGGCCTCGTAGGCTTCTTCTTCCTCTTTCATGGCTTCGAGCTCGGCGAGAGGCACATGGAGCTGCGGCCCGCGCGAAAGGATGACGGCGCGCTCCAGGAAATTTTCCAGCTCGCGGATGTTGCCCGGCCATTTCCATGCCACCAGCGCCGCCATTGCCTCGGGTGGAATGGTTTCAATGTTCTTGCCCATGCGGCGGGCGTGGCGCGAGACGAAGTGGCGGACAAGGACAGGAATGTCGGCGGCGCGCTCGCGCAAGGGCGGGGCGGAAACGGGAAAGACTTTAAGCCGGTAATAGAGGTCGCTGCGGAATTGCTTCTCCACGACCATCTGTGCGAGATCGCGATTGGTGGCGGCGATCAAGCGCACGTTAACAGGGATGGGTCGCGTTCCTCCGAGGCGTTCGATCTCGCGTTCCTGCAAGGCGCGCAGCAGTTTGGGCTGTAGATCGAGCGGGAGCTCTCCCACCTCGTCAAGAAAGAGAGTTCCCTCGTGCGCCAGTTCCACGCGGCCGATCTTGCGCGCAATGGCGCCGGTGAACGCGCCCTTCTCGTGGCCAAAGAGCTCACTTTCGAGCAGCCCCGCGGGAATCGCGGCGCAATTCAACTTGACGAACGTATGCTCGCGGCGCTGGCTCAGGCGATGAATGGCGCGCGCCAGAAGCTCCTTGCCGGTTCCGGTTTCGCCCTGAATGAGAACGGTGGCATCGGTCGGCGCGACGGTTTCGATCTGCCGGAGCACATTGCGTAAACCCGTGCTTTCGCCCACGATGTCGTCGAACCGATGTTCGACGTTGATCTCCTCTTCAAGATACTGTTTTTCCTGTTTGAGCCGGTCGCGCAGTTCCGCGATGCGCCGGAATGTCATGGCGTTATCGACCGCCATCGCCACCTGCCCCGCAATCTGGACCAGCATCTCCACTTCGCGCTGCCCGAAAGCGCCTTCCTGCCGGCTCACAACGGAAAGCGCGCCAAGCGCCTTGCCGTGATGAACGAGCGGAACCCAGATTCCGGACTGCATGCCCATTCGCTTGAGGTAATTGAGCGTCTCCGGTCCATAGGTCGCTTTGGCAACGCTTTCGAGCAGCACCGGCTCGCGCCTCCGAAATGCGATTCCCGACAGCGAGCCATCGATGGGAACGCGCAATTCGCCCTGAAAAGCGTCGATGCTGGTTCCCCCAAGGAATTGCACCACCATGTCATCAGCCGCCGGATCATGGAGAACCAGGCCAGCATTATCGTGGGGAATTACCTCGCGAATGGAAGCCGAAATCGCCTGCAACAGCTTCTCCGCATCCATATTGGCCAGCAGCGCACCGCTGAGCTGGAGGATCAAGGCCTCTTCGGCACGCTTGCGGTCGGTCGTGTCGCGCGTGACCTTGGCAAAACCTGTGATTTCGCCGCTACTGTCGCGGATGGCCGTGATGACAACGTTGGCCCAGAACCGCGAACCGTCCTTGCGCACGCGCCAGCCTTCCTCGTCCACGCGGTTTCGGGCCACGGCCCGGCGCAGCAATTCGGCGGGGCGTCCGCGCTCCTGATCCTCCTCGGTAAAGAAGCGCGAAAAATGCAGGCCAAGAACCTCGTCCGCCTTGTAACCCTTGATGCGTTCGGCGCCGGGGTTCCAGGTAAGCACATGGCCATCGCGATCGAGCAGATAAATGGCGTGCTCGCCAATGCTCTCGACGATGGAGCGCAGCCGCAGATCGTTGAGCCGCAGCGCCTCCTGCGCGGCGCGCTGCTCCGTGGCGTCGCGGATGAAGCTGACTACGACCTGGCCGCTTTCAGTCTGCATGGGCTTGAGCATGATGTCGACGGGGAATTCCGTTCCGTCTTTGCGCAGACCGAAGAGATTGAGGGCCGCGCCCATTTGGCGGGTGCGGGGGTGGGCGCTGTAATTCTCGCGGTGGCGCGGATGGCCGCTGCGGAATCGAGTCGGCACCAGGATCTCGATCGGCTGTCCGATCAGCTCCAGGGCGTTGTAACCGAACAGCTCCTCGGCACGCGGGTTCGCGGATCGCATCACGCCATCTCTGTCCGTGACGAGGATGGCGTCCGGCGAAAACTCATACAGACGCTCAATCGTATTTTGGATAGAAACGGGCTCGACGCTCTGCGTCGCAGCCGTGTCCTGCCCGGGGGAATCCGAGGGGCCCATGTTGTGCTACCGACCTTAGGTGAAAGGTAACGCCTCAGGCGAGCTTTGCGCAACGCTAAAGCCGCGAAAACGCAGTAATACTGACGCGTCCCTCACGGTTCAGGATGGCCGCGCCTGCTCGGTGAGGTAGGCGAGCCATTCGTCCATGCCCGCTCCGGTCTTAGCCGAGGTTTCGAAGATTCGGATTCCCGGGCGAATCTCATTGACGTTCTTGAGCGCCAACTCGCGGTCGAAGCCGCATGGCGCGGCTAGATCGATCTTGGTGATCACAGCCGCATCGGACGAATTGAACAGCCCCGGATATTTCAGCGGCTTGTCCTCGCCTTCGGTCACGCTGAGCAGCGCGACGCGGATACGCTCGCCCAGGTCGTAGCTGGATGGGCAAACGAGGTTGCCCACGTTTTCGATAAAAAGATAGTCAAGTCCCGCGAGCGAGACGCCCTCCCAGTTTTCGAGATGTTTCGTGACCATCTCAGCGTCGAGGTGGCAAATGCCGTGGGTGTTGATCTGGCGCACGGGTGCTCCACTCGCCGCCAGCCGCCGTGCATCGTTGTCGGTTTCAAGATCGCCCACCAAGGCCGCGGCTCTTGCGCCGCGAGCACGAAGCTCATGCAAGGTCAGCTCAAGAAACGCGGTCTTCCCCGTGCCGGGGCTCGAAACGAGATTCAGCACCAGCACTCCAGCTGACGTAAAACGCTGGCGTAGCCCTGCCGCCAGCTCATCGTTCTTCTTCAGGATTCCCCGCCGCAGCTCAACAATCCGGGTGGTCATAAGCGCTCCTCCACCGGATTCGGTGCGCCGATCTGCGGCTCCCCGGTTTCCGGTTCTTCCAGCTCAATCGATTCGATCTCCAACTCACGCCCCTGGCGAAGATCCGCCGCCAATTCGCCGCATTGCGGGCAACGGAAACTTTGCACACCCTCGATCTCGGAGTCCATGCTGCATGCTTCGCAGTGCACGATCACGGGCAGCTTATTGATCACCAACTTCGCGCCGGCAAGAGGGGATTCTTCCGAGGCCAGTTCCCAGCAGAACTGGAGCGAATCTTCAATGACCGAGGCCAACGCGCCCACGCGCAGCCGTACTTCTTTGACGCGCGCGCCAGGATAGGCGGAGGCCGACTCGGTGACCGTCTCCACAATGCTGGCCGCGATGGAAAGCTCGTGCATCGATTCTTCCTGCAAGATACTACGCCTGCGCAGACTTTGGCTGCGGGCGCGCGCACAAGCAATAAACCGGTCCCAAAACGCAGGCCCCAAAATGTAAAATGGCTGCAAAGGATCTTCCCCTTGCCAGGCACCTCCGCTCACGACACTGGAATTGAGTCGCGCCTTGCTCTGAGCGCGCTCGCGCCGAAGACGCTGCAGTCTGAAATCCGCGCCATGACCACCGAATGCGATCGCATGGGCGGCATCAACATGGCACAGGGCGTGTGCGATACGCCGGTGCCGGAAGCGGTGGAAGCCGCGGCGGTCGAGGCCATTCGCGATGGGCAGAATATCTATACACGATGCGACGGCATTGCGCGGCTGCGCGAGGCCATTGCGGCCAAGCAGCAGCGCGACTACGGCTTGGCCTACGATGCTGAAAACGAGGTGATGGTCGCCTCCGGCGCGACGGCGGGCCTCCATGCCGCCGCCATGGCGCTGCTCAATCCCGGCGACGAAGTACTCGTCTTCGAGCCCTTCTACGGCTACCATGTGCACACGTTCGACTCGCTGCGCGTGAATCCGGTGCTGGTCGCCCTGGCGGAGCCGGACTGGCAGCTTGACGTGGATGCTATGCGCGCAGCGGTCACGCCGCGCACTTGCGCCATTCTGCTGAACACGCCCGCGAACCCGACCGGGAAGATCTTCACGCTGCCCGAACTTGAAGCCGTGGCGCAGTTCGCCATCGAGCACGATCTCTTCCTGATCACCGACGAAATCTACGAATACTTCGTCTACGACGGCGCGCGGCACATCTGCCCGGCCACGCTGCCGGGCATGCGCGAACGCACGATTGTGATCTCGGGTTTCAGCAAGACATTTTCGATCACCGGCTGGCGCATCGGCTACGCCGCGGCCGACGCGCGCTGGATGCCCACCATGGCACACTTTCACGACCTTACCTACGTGTGCGCGCCTGCGCCGCTGCAGGCCGGCGCCGCGGCGGGCCTGGAGCAGTTGCCACCGAGCTTCTACGCGCAATTGGCAGCCGATCATCAATCCAAGCGCGGCCGATTGCTAAGCGCCCTCACAGATGCCGGCATGGAGCCCTCAGCGCCCCCGGGCGCCTACTACATCATGGCCAGAGTCGAGCGCCTGCCGGGCAAAACGGCCCCCGAGAAAGCCCGGCATTTGTTGCGCGCGACCGGCGTGGCAGCCGTTGCCGGATCGGCGTTCTTCCGCAAGGGGCGCGGCGAAAATCTGCTGCGCTTCTGCTTTGCCAAGCGGGATGTCGAGCTCGACGAAGCCTGCGAGCGCTTGCGGAAGTTGTAAACGCGCTGCGGCAATACTCTGATCGCCTACACTCCGCCCTGTGCGGCCAGCCACGTCTTCAAATGCGGCTCCTGCAGTCGCCGCAGCTCGACGCAGCCATCGATGTTCTCAAGGGCGTGCCTCAGCTCCACGTCGGAAGCGGGTACCGGGTGGGCGGCGAAGAAGCTTTTCACGTCGTCGCGCGCTTCGTCGGTGCAGAAGCTCCCGGTATACCTCACCAGCCGCGCGCCCAGGTCGGTGGTTAGGTCCGACTGCACCTGATCCCAATGGGTCTTGATAAAGATCCATGTCGCATCGCGATTTTCTGGAATCTGAAGGCCAATGGCCAGTTGAAGCGCGGCATCCTGGTTGCGCACTTTGTTCGAAACCGAATATTCGAGACCGCGCTCGAGCAGCGCAGGATTGTCGAACTGGACCAGCAGTCGTAATGCGCTCTCCTGAAGCCCGGGATCGGCTGAGGTTTCATACACCCTCTGCAAGCGGTCAAAGAGCGCGGCGTCGCCGCTCTCGGCCGCGGCTTGAAGGGCGGCCTGTCCAAGAGTCGGATCGACAGCAGTGGGATCGTCGAGGTACCGATCGGCGATTTTGCGCGCCTGGGTCTGGAGTTCGGTGTTCTTGCCATGATTGACGAGCAGGGTGAGCAACCGCGCGCGCAACTCGCGCGTGTTGGGCGAATCGTCGGCTGCGGGAGGACCGAGCTTGGCATATTCGGGCGCAAAGTTGCGCTGAACCCATACCGCCAGCTCGTCGCGCTCTTCCTTGGTTGAGGCGACTTTGTCGGCGATGGTTCCAATCTTCACCGCGGAGTTTGCAAAAACTTCTGCGTTGGGATCGGATTTGAGGGCAGCCACGAGATTCAGATAGTCGCCGACGGTGGCCTTATTGGCGTGGACCTGCGCCCACTCGTCGCCGGCAAGGCTGATGCGCTCTGAAGGCGTCAAAGCCGATTCAGCGTGAGTCGCCAGGTCTTCGTATTGCGCGGGCGCGTAACTGCTGCGGTAATATCCTTTGCCGCCGGCGTTTGCAAAGAAGAGGCCCCCAGCGGGCACGGTGACGCTTGAGGTTTCCGGCGTCAAGAGTTCGCAGTCCTGGGCGTCGGAGGTCTTAAAGCACACCGGCATCGTCCATTTCTGCGCGGGATCGGGCGTGATGCTGGGACTGAGGAAGAATCGCTTCTGATCGACGGAGACCTTGCATTCCGCAGGCGCGCCGAAATTGAAGATCGGTTCGCCCGGCTGCACGATGAGTGATTCCATGATCTTGTCCACCGGCTTGTGGCTCGTTGCCGTCTGCGCGTCCCAGAAGTCTTCCGCTGTAGCGTTGGCGTATGCGTGCGCAGACAAGTATGCGTGCACCCCTTTGCGAAAGGTCTCCTCACCCAGATAGTTCTCCACCGTCAGGAGCACGTCGCTGGCCTTGCCGTAGGCGATGCTGTCGAACATCTGGTCGATCTCGTCGGGCGTGCTGGCCCTGGCGCGGATGGCGCGCGTGGTCGGCTGCGCGTCGATATCCAGAGTGTCCTGTTCGTCGCCGGCGACAACCTCGCCAATGTTCCACTCGGGATGCATCGCGGCCACGGGTTTGTTTTCCATCCAGGTGGCAAAGCCCTCGTTCAGCCAGATGTTGTCCCACCACTGCATGGTGACCAGGTCGCCGAACCACTGGTGCGCCATTTCATGCGTGATGTCGAGCGCGGCGTTCCGCTGGACGGAGATGGGGGCAGTCCTGGGATCGAGCAGGAGGTCGGTTTCGCGGAAGGTGATGGCGCCGAAGTTCTCCATGGCGCCGGCTTCAAAGTCGGGAATACCGATCAGGTCAAGCTTCTTTAGCGGATAGTGAATGCCGAAGTAGTTGTCGTAGTAGTGCAGGGCATACTTGGCGATACCGAGCGCGTAGGGCGTGAGCGAGACTTTGTCGGGCGTGGCGCAGACGCGAATGTCCACGCTGTCCTGGCGCCCGCCGGTGCACTGGAAGTCGCCCACGAGGAACGCGACAAGGTACGTGGACATTTTGGGCGTAGTCCCAAACACAAGCGCGTGCTTGTTCACGCCGGGTCCCGGCGTATCGGCGACGATCGAGGTGTTGGAGATCGCGGTGTCGGCGGCATCGATGACCAGCGAGATGTCGAAGCTGGCCTTGAAGGCAGGCTCGTCGAAGCAGGGAAACGCGCGGCGCGCATCGGTGGCCTCAAACTGCGTCACGGCGTAGTTGCGGCGCGCGGTCTTCGAGAGATAGAAGCCGCGCAGCTCGTTATTGAGGATGCCGGTGTAGTGAATCTTGATGGTGGCGTTGCCGGCGGGGACGGTATTGGGAAACGTGAATGTTGCCTGCTGTTTCTCGGCATCGAGGTTCACCGTGCCCCTTTGCTGAGGGCCGTTGGGAAAAATCGTCACCGACAGAACGTTGATCTCAATGGCGTTCAGCGTAATCGAGTTCGTGGGCTGGCTGATGTTCACGTCGATCTCTTCCTCGCCGGAGAACGTGGCAGCCTTGAGGTCGGGCGTCAGCTTGAGGGTGTAATGAGTGGGGATAATGGTCGTGGGTAGGCGCTGGCCGAAGGCGGGGCTGGGACTTGAGAGAAATAGAACAGCAAACGCCGCAGCGACGCCAAAAGCTGCGCGTACAGAAATATAGGAAGGGCAGATTCTCATTGAAACCTCTCGGAGTTAGATGCGAAACGGCCGTGTAACTCTTGCCGACCGCCACGAGTCTTGCGACAATGGCGCGCGGAGAAATTTCGATCGGCGCATCTTTTGATTCTTGCACGACGCGCTAGTCGATCTGCGCCGGAGCCAACTTAGGCGAGATGCTGTGGATGATGATCAGGGCCAGCGGGTAGGCAAGGCACGCGATGATAAACAGCGTCACATAGCTGTGCGTTTTTTGAACGATCGCACCTGCGCTGAATAGGAGCAGAACTCCGCCAAATGCCCCCGCCATGCCGCCGATGCCGGTTACGCTTGCCACAGCCGCCTTGGGAAACATGTCAGAGGGCAAGGTAAATAATGTCGCGGACCATCCCTGATGACCGGCGGTCGCCAGGCCCAGCAGAGCGACCACGACCCACAGGTGATGGATAAACGGAGCGGCAAAGATGGGTGCGATGCACAATACGCAAAGCAGCATGGTGCCCTTGCGGGCCGTATTCGGCGTGATCCCCCGGTTAATCAGGGCTCCCGAAATCCAGCCGCCACCGACGCTGCCAATAATCGAGATGGCATAGGCAAGCATCACAGGCACCTTGCTTTGCGAAAGGCTTAAGTGAAAAGTAGTCTGCAGGTATCCGGGGATCCAAAAGAGATAGAACCACCAAATAGGATCGGTGAGGAACTTGCCGACGGCGAATGCCCACGCTTCCTTGCACGGAATCACGTGGCTCCAGGGAACTTTCTCGATCTTTTCGCCGGGATCACTGAGGATGAGCGCGAGTTCTGCTTTGGAGACGCGGGGTTGCTGCTCAGGCCGGCGATAGATCATGAGCCAGAATGCGAGCCACACAAAGCCCAACGCGCCGGCGACGAAGAATGAGCCGCGCCAGGCGTTTGCGGGTCCAAAGACACTCCATTGGCTGAAAAGGGCCACGAACACTGCGACCACAATGGGCGCCACCATATTGCCCACATTCGCGCCGGAGTTGAAGATTCCGGTGGCGTATGCCCGCTCGCGCTTGGGAAACCACTCGGCCACAGTCTTGATGCAGGCAGGGAAGTTGGCCGCCTCGCCCAAACCGAGCAGAAACATAGCCAGCGCAAAACTGGCGACCGAAAACGCCGCGCCTGGCAGCATGGCCGCGACGCTCCAGAGGCAGATGGCAATCGCGAACGCCTTCCGCGTGCCCAGCTTGTCGGTCAGGCCTCCCGCGACCAGCATCGCGATGCCGTACGCCAACTGAAACGCGACTGTGATGATTCCGTACTTGTAGTCGTTGAGGCCCGGGATCACGCCTTCGAGGGTGTTCTTGAGGTTGGCGATGACAGCGCGGTCGACATAGGCGATGACCGTGGCGAAAAACAAGAGCGCGCAGATTACCCAGCGTTCGTAGGTCATTCGGCCCGCGGGAGCCGCGGTGGCAAATGAAGCCCGTGGATCGCCAGTCGTTGAAGACATTTTGCCGGACTCCGGAGTAAAGCTTTGTCGCGCTACGTGGTCCGACCAATTATAGCTGCCAGATTGCGGTGCTGAGTTGCCGTGGATTGGCGAAATGTCAGGCTGAAGGCTTGCGGTGCGGGAGAAGCGAATCGAGCATCAGCAGGCAGGCGCCAATAACGACGGAGGAGTCGGCCAAGTTGAAGTCGGGCCAGTGGTAGGTGAAGATGTGGACCTCAATGAAGTCGATGACCGAGCCGTAAACGATGCGGTCGTGAACATTGCCAAGCGCCCCGCCGAGGATGAGCGCGAGTGCGACAGTGGTGAGTGTGAACTGATTGCCGATGCGCAACAGCACGACAAAGATGACCAGCGCGGCGATGAGCGTAAATGTGATCAGAGCCCAGCGCACAGCATGCGGCGAAGCTGTATCCGCGAAGAGCGAGAAGGCCGCGCCTTCGTTAGTCCAGTGGGTAATGCGCAGCACACGTGGGATGATGGGGATCGCTCCGCCGAGCGGGATATGCAGGGAGACCCACGTCTTGGTTCCACGGTCAGCAATGATGACCAGCGCCGAGATGAGCAGCAGCCAGAACAAGCGGCGCGGACGAGGCCAGTTCGTTAGCCAGCTCAATGGTTGGCCTCCGCCGGCGCCGCGACGCCTTGGGGTGGTTCAATGCCCATTTCGCGGAGGGCGTTGCGGCAACAACCACACACGTTGTGCCAAGTGCCGTAATTCGCGGTGTCGTCCGTATAACGCCAGCAGCGGTTGCATTTTGTGCCTGTTGCGACTGACACCTCAACATCCGAAATATCGAGTGGTGCCGCAGTTTGGCTTACGAATTGTTGTTCAATTACACCAGCCAATGATGGCTGAGTTGCCCCTTTTTCTATGTCGATGGTCTGAGCTGCAAGAAGCCGATCCTCGATGTCTTTCTGAGGAACGTAGACTATCTCTGCCTTTGAAACGATGGCGGCCTCTGCTAACGCGTCTAGGTAGGTCTCGTAGACGCCTTTTCGATGATCTGGTATTAGCCATTTGAGGTTGCATTCAAGGGATTTCCCCACGCGCTTCTCTTTCCTCAGAGCTTCGATCTTTTGAAGCACGCGGTTTCTGACAGGGAGCAGGAGCTGCTGCCATTTAAGAAGCTCTTCCGTAGGGTCTTTCGAATAGATCTCTTCCGGCTTGGGGAACTGCGCGAGGTGGACGCTGACTGGGTGGCCCTCGACGGCGGGCAAGTGTTCCCAGATCTCGTCGGCGGTGAAGGTGAGGATGGGGGCGGTTAGGCGAACCAGCGCCTCGGTGATCTGCCACAGGACCGTCTGCGCGGAGCGGCGCGCCTGGCTTGTGGGCGCGAAGGTGTACATGCGGTCCTTGAGCACATCGAGATAAAAGGCGCTCAGGTCCACGATGGCGAACTCGTTCACCGCCTGATAGACGCGATGGAATTCGAAGGCCTCGTACCAGGCGAGAATCCTTTCCGCGAGGTCGCGCGTGCGGGCCAGCATGTAACGGTCGAGAGGCAGGAGCTCGTTCTCGGCGACGCGATCGCGTGCCGGGTCGAAACCGTGCAGATTGCCGAGCAGGAAGCGGAAAGTGTTACGCAGCTTTTTGTAGAGCTCGGCGCAGCGCTGCATCAGGTTCTCGCTGGCGGCCATGTCTTCGCGGAAATCAACCGACGCGACCCAGAAGCGCACGATCTCGCCGCCCATGCGGTTGGCGATATCGACCGGATCGACGCCATTGCCGAGCGACTTCGACATGGCGCGGCCCTGCTCGTCGAGGGTCCACCCGGCCGTTGCCACACGCGAGTACGGTGCGCGTCCGCGCAGCGCCACTGACGTCAGCAGCGACGAGTGGAACCATCCGCGGTGCTGGTCGCCACCCTCGAGGTAAAGAACCTCCGGGATGCCTTTCAGATCGTCCTGGTTTTGGAAGGCCTTGTAGGCAGAACTGAGATCAGGGTCTGACTCGCAGACAGCCAGCCAGCTCACCCCGGAGTCGAACCAGACGTCGAGAATGTCGGTCTCCTTGCGGAATGTCTTGCCGCCACACTGCGCGCACTGTGCGTGGGCGGAGCCAAGCAGCTCCTCGACCGGAGCCGTGTGCCACGCCTCGGCGCCCTCGCGCTCAAACAGATCGACGATCTTCCGGTTGAGCTCTGCGTCGATGATGGGTTGGCCGCAGCCTTCACACATGAAGACAGCAATCGGCACGCCCCAGATCCGCTGGCGGCTGATGCACCAGTCAGGGCGCGTGGCAATCATGTTGGTGATCCGCTCTTTGCCCCAGGCCGGGTCCCACACCACCTTGTCGATCTCCTCGATGGAAAGCTGTCTAAACGTCGTCTCTGATCCGTCGCGGCGTCTCATCGGGGTTTCGAGCGAGATGAACCACTGCTCAGTCGCGCGGAAGATGATGGGGTGATGGCAGCGCCAGCAATGCGGATAGGAGTGCTCAAGTTGAGAGCCGCCCATCAGCGCGCCACGCTCTTCGAGCATAGCGACGATGACCAGATTCGCCTTCCAAACATTCAGTCCATCGAAGGCCGGTGGCTGGGTGCTATGCCAGGAATCCGGATCGAAGTGGATGTGCCCGCCGGCGTCCACGCGGCTGGTGGGGTCGAGACCGTAGCGCTGGCCGGTATAAAAGTCGTCGGCGCCGTGGGCTGGGGCGGTGTGGACCGCGCCAGTGCCGGTGTCGGCGGTGACGTAAGTGGCCAGCACGCCCAGGACGGAGCGATCAAGAAACGGATGTTGGAAAGTAACGCGGTCGAGCACGGATCCTTTGAAGCGGGCGAGCTCCCTGGTGGGCCCGAGCTTGCAGGCGGCAGCCACCTGCTTGGCCAGCGCAGCGGCGACGATAAAGACCTCGCCGGATTCGACCTCCAGCGCCACGTAGTCGAAGTCAGGGTGGAATGCCGCGGCCAGCGACGCAGGCAGGGTCCATGGGGTGGTGGTCCAGATGATGGTCGAAACCTGCTTCCCGGCTAGCGCGGGCGAAATGGCTGCGGGATCGGAGGTCAGCCGATAGCGCACGTAAATCGACGGGCTGCCGTGGTTCTCGTACTCGACTTCAGCCTCAGCCAGTGCCGTTCGGTCGTGGATGCACCAGTAAACCGGCTTGAGGCCGCGATAAACGAAACCTTTTTCGAGGAAGCCGTAAAAGGCTTCCAGAATGTGTGCCTCGTAGTCGCGAGCCATGGTCTTGTAGGGCGTCTGCCAGCGGCCGAAGCAGCCGATGCGCTCAAATTGCTGGGTTTGCAAATCAACATATTTCTGCGCGTAGGCGCGGCAGGCTTCGAGCACGGCGGGCACCGGCATGGAGAGCTTCTTGTGGCCCAGCTTCTCATCGACTTTGATCTCGATCGGCAGACCGTGGCAGTCGTAGCCGGGGACGTAGGGAGCGTCGTATCCAGCCATGGTTTTGGACTTGACCACGAAGTCTTTCAGGCTCTTGTTAAGGGCATGGCCCAGGTGAATAGGCCCGTTGGCATAGGGGGGTCCATCGTGGAGCAAATAGACAGGCCGCCCGCGGCCTGCTTTTCGCATCTCTCCATAAAGGTCGAGTTTGGCCCAATGGGCCAGCCGGAGAGGCTCATTCTGCGGCAGATTGGCTTTCATCGGGAAGGCGGTTTGAGGCAGGGTAAGGGTCGCCTTCAACTCTGGCGCAGGGGACATCTGGGCTCCGTTCGAGGATCGAAACTTGTTCAAGAATCAGTGTAAACAAAGGGCTGACATTTTTCCCGGTAACAAACCGAACCCACTCACCGTCTATTGCGTATGGAAGTGCTGAATGTGCTGGATGGTGAGAACCGGGAGGACGGGTCTCAAGTCAGCCTGGGAGCCGAGACAAAGGCCCGTGCGGTCACGCATATAATGGATTGATGGGCCTGTTGACGGGCGCGCTCGTTTCCGGGCAGGCAGGGATAGCCGGGACGGCACAGGCAAGAAGGCGAACGATCGACTCATGACACCGGAAGAAAAGGACGACCAGGGAGCCTCGGTTCCAGAGACAGGCCACGAGCTGGACGCATTCCTTGGCAAAGCGTTCAAGGAGGAGCCCATCTGGGCAAGCCTCTGGGAGTGCATCCAGGACTTGTTTTTCCCGGTTAAGCTGCCGCCTCTGGAGCTGACCTCGAAACCGATTCCTGTGCCCGATCGGATGGCCGTGAAGGCCAACCCATGGGCCATTGGCATCTCGACAACTCTCAATATTTCCATCCTCCTGCTGGCCATCTGGCTGGGCATTCGCGTTGTCCACAACATCGTGGCCCCGCCCGTGCAGGCGACGAACGTCGATGTAGGCGTCTACAAGGCACCCAAATCCGACATCAACGCCGGTGGCGGCGGTGGTGGCGGCGACAGGAGCATTGTCGAAGCCAACAAGGGCAGGTTGCCCGACAGGTCGCAGGATCCGGTGACTCCTCCGCAACCGCAAACGCTGGAGAAGCCCAAGCTGCCCGCGCTTCCGACCATCAACGTGCAGAAGGACATTCAGCTGCCAGACAACATGAACATGCCGATGATTGGCATGAACAAATCAACCAATGTAATCATAGCGTCCGCCGGCTCAGGAAGCGGCGCCGGCATGGGATCGGGCAGCGGCGGCGGCATGGGATCGGGTGGCGGGAACGGATATGGGCCAGGATACGGCGGCAATGCTGGTGGCGGATACTACCAGGTCGGCGGCAGGATTTCGGCCCCGGAAGTGATCCACAGCGTGGAGGCCGAGTTCTCCGACGAAGCGCGGCGCGCCAAGTATCAGGGTGTTTGCCTCATTTCGCTCATCGTCGACGCGCAGGGCAATCCGCAGGACATTCGCGTTTCGCGAGCGCTGGGCATGGGATTGGATGACAAGGCCATCGAAGCCATCCGGCAGTACAAATTCAGGCCGGCCATGAAGGATGGAAAGACGCCGGTACCGGTGATGATCACCATCGAGGTCGACTTCCGGCTCTACTAGGCTTGGAAGCTTTTGACAGGATCAAAACGCGGAGCGCTGGCGCTCCGCTTTTCTTATGGAATCAACCAATCTCCGTCGTCTTCCAGGAGCTCTTTCATGGCGGCGCAATCGGCTGGCGCATGCGAGCAGGGCGTCACGTCGGGACCATCCACCGCACGCATCACGGTGACAAACTGCTCGTTCGTCTTCATCACTTCGTCATGGCATTTCTTGGCCACGGCCATCAGCTGCTCCCAGGTGCCCTCAAGGACCGTCCCCTTATTCTTCGTCTGGTGATAAAGGCCGCTGGAATCGATGATTTTTCCCAGGCCCGCGGCGGCATCGCTCACATGAGGGCTTTTCCCCTTCGGCAACACGCTCAACTCGAGAAGCATGGACACATCCCCTTCTTCCTCTCTATCTGATACAACGCGCGCCGAACCAAGGCCGTGATTTGGCATACACGCGCGTGTGACAACCCGCACCGTGCCCGAGGCACCTTCCGCGAAACCCTATTCCTCAAGCGTTCTTCGTCTGCCGGATGGATCTGGTGGGAAGGACGAAGGAAAGGGTGCGATATGGCAGGACCGTCGGTGATGGAAGCTGCACACGAAGTGGGACTCGGGGCGGAGGTCACGCATCGGGCTGCGTTTGACCTGGCGGAACTGACGAGGATGTACGATTTCTCCGGGCGAACGGTGGCTATCACTGGGGGCGCAGGCATCCTCGGCAGTGAGATCGCGAGCGCGCTGGCCGGGTGCGGCGCTCAGGTGGCCATTCTCGACGTGAATGTCGCGGCGGGCAAGACGGCGGTGGAGCGGATGGGCGAACATGGAGAGCAGGTTTCAGTCTTTCAGTGCGACGTGCTCAACCGCGACAGCGTGGCGCAGACCGCGCAGGATGTTGTGAGCCATCTGGGCAAGCTCGACTGCCTGGTGAACGGCGCGGGGGGCAACAAGCCTCAGGCCACAACCAGCAGCGAGCTGAAATTCTTCGATCTGCCGGTCGACGCGCTGCGCTGGGTTTTCGAGCTGAACATTCTGGGAACCATTCTGCCCAGCCAGGCCTTTGGAAAAATCATGGCGGCGCAGGGCTACGGCACCATCCTGAACATTTCGTCGATGAACTCATTCCGGCCCCTCACGCGCATTCCAGCCTACTCGGCAGCCAAGGCTGCGGTGAGCAACTTTACGCAGTGGCTGGCAGTGCACATGGCGCAGGAATACTCGCCGAAAATTCGCGTAAATGCCATCGCGCCGGGATTCTTCCTCACCAACCAGAATCGTTTTCTCCTTCTCGATAAGGACACGGGCGAGCTGACCGCGCGCGGCAAATCGATCGTCGGACACACTCCCATGGCGCGTTTTGGCGAGCCGCAGGATCTATTTGGATCGGTGCTCTGGCTGCTGTCGCCGGCCTCTGAGTTCGTCACCGGCGTAGTAGTTCCTATTGACGGGGGGTTTTCCGCATACAGCGGCGTGTAACGAGGCGGTGCAGGTATCTCGCGACCGCCGGATCAATCGGGTAGGTGCTTCGAGGGATTCTGGGAGAGGAGTGGTGCGCCCGGAGAGATTCGAACTCCCGACCTACTGATTCGTAGTCAGTCGCTCTATCCAGCTGAGCTACGGGCGCACACAAGCAGCTTCAGGACGAAGCCGGCGAACCTTTGTCAGAGTATCAAGGCTAGAGCGGCTGCGCAAGGCTAGAGCAGCGGCGCAAGGCTTGAGCAACGCGCAAGAGTCGAGCCTCAGCGCAGCGGGTCTACGCTGCCGGAGGCGCTGCGGCCGGTGCGGGCGCCGGGAGAATTGGCTCGCCCTCGGTCACATCCAGGGCGATGTCGAGTCCCGACTCGCGGACCAGCTTGGTGACCGCGGCGGCGTTCAGGCGTGTGGCGTCGTACTCGATGCGAAGGGTGCAGGCCGCATGATCGAAGCTCAACTTCCGGATCCCATACACATCGCGCGCCCGGGCCAGCGCCAGCGCGACCTGCTCCGAGGGCGGCGTAGCGTAGCGATAGACGATGTCCACCGTGGTCATAAAAGCAGGATACCAGCTAGTATTCGCTCCGCGTGAGGACGAGGCCCGGGCCCTTCTCGTTTTCATTGAACAATGCAGCCTGATTCCGCCCGGTCAATGTCAGATGGAAGGAAACGGGAGGGTCGGACAGACTACCCGGAGGATGGGCGCGGCGATGGCTTATTTGAAACGTGAGCGTTGTGTCATCAAAGTGCAGGTGGAACATCGGCTCGGGAAGTCTCGGGGTTGAAGTCCAGGGATCGTTTGCCGTTTTGCGCAATTGGAAGTAGAAGAGCACCGCTCCCGACAAGCTGCCCCCCTCGTCGGTCACAACGAGAGTGACGCCGGGAAGGCCGTTCAATTGTCCTCGCCAGACACCCGTGACCGCCGGAAAAGCAGAGGCTCCGGGCTGCTGGGGCTGAGCGTTCTGCGAGTTCACGGGAAAGGCGACGAGCAGGAGGGTGGCGGCGATGGCAACGATGCGGGGTCTCATATTGAATTCCTCCGGGGTACGGATTCGAGCATGGTCTCTTGTATCAATGTCGGTTCGCTAGAGAAGCAAGGCCCCCGTGGCGCCTTAGAGGCTGTTGAGATAGCCGACAATCTCAGGGCTGGTCCATTCCTGGGGGCCGACCAGCTTGCGGCGGATGACTCCCTTGCGGTCGATCACGTAGGTTTCCGGCCACATATCCGTGTGATAGATTTTGGCTGCCGATTGCGTTGGATCGCGCACGGTGATCAGGTCGATATGATGGCGAACGATAAAGCTCGAGTATGCGGCGGGATCGCCGTCGATGCTGACAGCAAGAATGACGAGATTCGGATCTTGATGGTGAAGCGCGAGAAGCGAAGGCATCTCCTGGACGCACGGCATGCACCAGCTTGCCCAGAAGTTGAGCAGGACGACCTTGCCGCGGTAACTGGCCAGATGAACAGTGGAAGTGCCGTCGGAAACGGTGAAATCGGGAGCAGGTTTGCCGGTTTGCGCCGGATGCGAACCGCGATTACACGCGGGCAGGAGGGCTAACGGAAGCAAGAGCGCCACAATGAGGCAACGAGGAAACCGCACATCCTTATAATACGGAGCGTAAGGCCGGAAGAAAAACGGTGGGACGCAATGAGCAGGGATGAGGCGGAGCGGGGCGGGACCAGGGGCTGGAAACCCGTGCTGGGCCTGGCCGATCCTGCCGAGGACTCGCCTCCCGCGACGGATTGGCGCGACTGGGCCGGCAAAACGGCTCCCGGAACGGTCTTCGACCAGCCCGAGCCAGAGCATCTGATCGAGCTCACGGTCATCGTTCCAGCGCGAAACGAGGAAGACTGCCTGGGCGAGTGCCTGCAGTCGCTGGTCAATCAATCGGAAGAGATTTTCGAGCTGGGCTGCGACTGGGAGCTGATCGTCGTGGACGATCGCTCGACCGACCGGACGGCCGAAATCGCGCGCAAATTTGCCGGTGTCACGCTGCTCGAGGCGGGCAAGCTCGAGGCTGGCTGGACGGGGAAGGCCAACGCCGTTTGGACGGCGGCACGGCGCGCGAGAGGCCGCTGGCTGCTGTTTACCGATGCCGATACGGTGCACGAGCCGGGCGACCTGCGCAGGGCATTGCACGAGGCAGCGCGGAATAAGGTGGGCATGTTGAGCTACTCGCCCCGGCAAATTGTTCGCGGCCTGGCGCAGCGGTCGCTCATGCCCTTGGTCTTTTGCGAGCTGGCGCTGGCTTATCCGCCAGCCAAGGTCTCCGATCCTGCCCAGCGCATCGCTGCGGCCAACGGCCAGTTCCTGCTGGTGGAGCGGGAGGCCTACCGCCGGCTCGGTGGCCACCCCAGCGTGGCTGGCAAAGTCCTGGAAGACGTGGAGCTGGCATTCCTGGCCAAGCGGCGTAAGGTAGGCCTGCGCTTCCGCTATGCCGACGATGCGGTCTCCGCGCGCATGTACCGCAGCACCGGAGCGATGATCGAGGGCTGGACCAAGAATCTGAAGCTCCTCTTCAATAACGCGCTCGTGCTGGCCATCTTCAGGGTCCTGGATATCGCGCTGCTCTTCGGGCTGCCGATCCTGGCCTACGAATTGTGGAACGCGCGCCTGGGAGCGCACGGCCTTGAGTGGCTGGGCGCGGGGTGGGTGCTGGCATTGCTCTGGCTGCGCACGCTGTTCCGGTTCTATTCGCGGGTGGCAAAGTCGAATTTCCCGTTCCTGGATTGTGCTCTGGCGCCCCTCGGTCTGCCGCTGTTTGTGGCGCTGCTCTATCGCAGCTGGTTCCAGCACCGCATCCTCAAGCGCGTAAGCTGGAAGGGGCGGAGTTACGCTCCATAGGTCGAGGTCCGTCGACAGCTTTTGAGCCAGTTGTGCAACGTGGGAAGATTTTTCGATCCTGCGCAAATTCGCCTTGGCCCTGTGAAACCTTTATTAAGCTCTTGAATCTCTTAAATGAGGGCAGGAATGATCTTTCTAACGCGGCGGGCAACATTTTCCGCATCGCATTACTACTGGAACGAATCCTGGCCCGTGGAGAAGAATGAGCGCGTCTTCGGGCGCTGTGCGAATCGCAACGGACACGGCCACAATTACACGCTGGAGGTGACAGTGGCGGGCGAGCCTGACCCTGTGACGGGCTTCGTCGTCGATCTCAAGTGGCTCAAGGACGCAATGGAACGGGAAGTTCTGGCTGCATACGACCACAAGCATCTGAATCTCGATGCGCCGGAGTTCAAGCACGCCAATCCGACTACCGAAAACATCGCCATTGCGGCGTGGAACCGGCTGGAACCAGTGGTAAACGCAGCCAGTGGAGCGCGACTCAGCCGCATTCGCGTCTACGAGACGCCGGAGATTTTTGCCGAGTACCGGGGTCCCCACGAACAGGTCTCCGTTCGTGGGGTGAAGGACCGAGGTGAGCCGTGAAAGCTTATTTTGGCCGCCGCTACATGTTGAGCGCCAGCCACCGGCTGCACACGCCGGCGCTCACGCCCGAGCAAAACCGGGCGGCCTACGGAAAGTGCAACAACGAGCATGGCCACGGCCACAATTATTTTGTCGAGGTTCTGGTGGGCGGCGCGGTCGATGCGGAAACGGGAATGGTCGTTGATTTGGTGGAGCTCGATAAAGCGGTGCAAACGCAAGTGCTGGACCGGTTCGACCACGCCAATCTGAATCTCGATCCGTTGTTTGCAGATCGCGTGCCGACGACCGAGAATTTTTGCACGGCGATCTTTGATTTATTGCACCATGCGTTGCCCGCGGGCAAGCTGGAACATGTCCGCGTGGAAGAGACGGAAAACAATTTCTTTGAGTGTTCGGCGAGAGGATAAAGGACAATGGCGCATCCAATTGCGGTGAGCAAACCCGTTCGTGGGGCAATCGAGGCGGACGAAGGCCTGAGCAGCTTCAGCACACAGGAGATGTATCGCGAAATCTTGAGCCGCTTGGGCGAAGATCCCCTTCGCGATGGCCTGCGCGCGACCCCCGAGCGCGTGGAAAAGGCGATGGCCTTCCTCACCAAGGGCTACGACCAGGATCCGGCCCGTATTCTCCACGGAGCCCTATTCGACGTGGATTACGACGAGATGGTCATCGTCAAGGACATCGAGATGTTCTCCCTCTGCGAGCACCACATGCTGCCTTTCTTTGGCAAGGTGCACGTCGCTTACATTCCCAAAAGCAAGGTCATCGGCCTCAGCAAGATTCCCCGGCTCGTGGAAGTCTTCGCGCGCCGCCTGCAGGTGCAGGAGCGGCTGACGCGGCAAATTGCCGACGCCATTCAGGAAGCGATCGCGCCGCAGGGCGTGGGCGTGGTCATCGAGGCGCGGCATTTGTGCATGATGATGCGCGGCATCGAGAAGCAGCATTCATCCACGGTAACCAGCGCTATGGTGGGTTGCTTCAGGCAGAAAGAGACGCGCGCAGAGTTTCTGTCGTTGGTGCGCCAGCCGGATACGGGAATCGTCTGAGGCGAATCACCGCGACACGGTCGCTTTCAACCGGTCTCGCGCCTCAAGCTCCCTGCGCAATCGGCATCGACAAATACTTTCCGCGCAGCCTGTTCGCGGCCGAGAGCGCCTGGCGGAACTTGCGGCTGCTTGACTCACCAATGCGCTCCAAAAGCGCGAGGTCCCGTCCCGAGGTCAGGATCTCACTTGCGATTTCATGCAACTGGTGCCAATCATGCCAGTCGCCGACGCGGCGCTGCACGTTTCCCAGAGCCTCCTCCAGGCCGGAATTGGCGTCCGCGGATAGCTGCAGGATGTACCGCAGCTCCTTCACCTTAAGCCGAAAGGCGTGGATGTTCTCGGCGTTGAGAGGCGGCCATTCGCCCAGCTCGCGGACAATATTGCCCGCCGCGCTATGGATACCCCCGTGCGAGTGGGCGGGCAATCCGTTTGCCGATGCCGTTCTTCCCGCGTGAGCCGCGGCTGTTCGAATCAGGCTTGAGTACTTTTTCAGATTTTCCCGCGCCGCTGTGCGCCGGCGACTGAGCACGTGCCGTAACTCCACTGCATTTTGCTGGCGAGCGATGTGAAGCTGCTCCACGAGGCGGGTGAGGGAATCGCCCGGCCCGTGGCGCGCCAGCTTGCGCGCGTTGCCGATCATCACGTCCATTTCCCGCACTCCGCCTGCCGCCTTGCGGATCGGCTCAATTGACTTGAGCAGGCGCCGCGATTCTTTGCCTTCAACTTGTGCGAGGACGGAGACAATCGCCTCCACCCTTCGCGTCGCGGTGCGCAGCTTGTGAACCTCTGCGGGGGGAGGGTCTTTGGGCAAGCTCTTGAGGGTTCTGCTGAGCTCCCGCACCGCCTTGCGCGCGCGTTCCAGTTCTTCTTCTGGCATCTCTACCCTAGCTTGGGGCGTTGGAGGCTGGGTTGGCAAGCGCGCGTGGGTGCGACGTCGCAAACCCAGAGTTACCATTGAGCGAGAGCGCAGAATCGAAGTCGACGCGCCCAACCCGGGGCCCCCAACGACCGGGCCCCAAGAAGCGTTCTTTCGCTTCTTGGGTGGAACGACAGGCCTTTGTCGTTGGGGTGGAAACATCAAGGAGCGGCGACCCTGAGAACAGTGAATGAGAACTCAGTGACTCTGGTTTTGCCGTAAAGTGATGATGTGAACGGGCTTCTTGTGATCGATAAGCCAGGCGGCATCACCAGCCACGATGTGGTCAACCGGCTGCGCCGCATCACCGGAGAGCAGTCCATCGGCCATCTGGGCACGCTCGATCCCATGGCCACCGGCGTCTTGCCGCTGCTGATGGGCAGATTCACGCGCCTGGCGCAATATTTTTCGGCCGCGCAGAAGAGCTATAGCGGAAGCATTCGCTTCGGGTTCGCGACCGATACCTATGACGCCGAAGGCGAGCCCGAGGGCCCCGACCAATGGCCGGAAGCCGCGCAGAATATCACGCTCGCGCGGGTCCAGGCGGCCGCCGCGCGGTTCCATGGCGAGATGCTACAGATGCCGCCGCCGTTCTCAGCCAAGAAGATTGACGGCAAGCCCGCGTACAAGCTGGCCCGCGAGGGCAAACCGGTGCAGCTAAAGCCGGCCCGCGTCCAGATTGACGCCTTGGTCATTGAAACACTGGATGGCCCCGAGGTGTCCTTCACCATCGACATCAGCTCCGGAGGATATGTGCGCTCCGTGGCGCACGAACTGGGGCGCGATCTGGGTTGCGGGGCGCACCTGAGCCGTTTGCGGCGCACTCGGGCGGGCGCGTTTACAGTGGCCGAGGCGCACACGCTCGAAGAATTGCAGGAGCTGTGCGGAAATTCCGCGGTGTTGGAGGGGTTGTGCGTTCATCCGCGGACTTTGCTGCCGGAGATGCCCGCGGTGACCGGCGACGGCCTCGCGCTTGGCCGGCTTCGTAACGGAGCGCAGGCCAACCTGCCGGAGTTTTCCGTCGCCCCGCTGGTAAAGGTCTTTGGCGGGCCACGCGAACTGGTCGGAATCGCCCGCAGAGTGGCCGGAACGCTTTTTCAGCCCGTCCTGGTAATGGGGTAGCGCTAGATGTCAGGCGTCTGGTTTTTCACGGCTCAGGTTTCAAGCGCAAAGACGTACCCGAGATTTGTTCCGGTAACCATGGATCTGCAAGCGTCCGATGATTCTCTGATCCCTGATCCCTGATCTCTGGTCTCTGAATTTTGTCTACCCCCTTTTCCTCACTGCCCTCGACCCTCTCGCCTTAAACTGGAATTTTGCTGTCTTATTCAAGGAGCAGACTCGCCATGCCCTATCCCACGGATTATCGTTACACCCGCGAGCACGAATGGATTTCGGTAGCCGGTGCCATTGGCTCGATCGGCATCACAGACTACGCGCAGAACTCGCTCGGCGACATTGTGTATGTCGATGCGCCCAAGGTGGGCGATACGGTCACCGCCAATGCCACGTTCGGCTCGGTGGAAAGTGTGAAAGCCGTCAGCGACCTCTTCTCGCCGGTCAGCGGCAAGGTGACCGCGGTCAATGAGGAATTGAAAACCGCGCCGGATCAGATCAACCAGGACGCGCACAGCACGTGGATCATCAAGGTGGAGCTCTCCAACCCGGATGAGCTGAACACCCTGCTCGACGCCGCTGCGTACGAGGCATTTATCGCGGAGGAGACGGCAAGCTAAGCCATGCGCTACCTCCCCAAGTCTGACCAAGAACGCAGGCAGATGCTCGCCGAGATCGGCGCTGCTTCCATCGACGATCTGTTCTCGAGCATTCCGGCCGAATATCGCCTCGATCGCGACCTCACGGTGCCGCGCCAGCAGGCGGAAAGCGAAATCGTTGAGTACTTCCGCGCCGCCGGACAGAAGAACGCGACGGACTACACAAGCTTTTTGGGCGCGGGTGCTTACCGTCATTACCGGCCCGTCATTATCGACGCGCTGGTCCAGCGCGGCGAGTTCCTCACCAGCTACACGCCGTACCAAGCCGAGATTACGCAGGGCACGCTGCAGGCCATCTTCGAGTTCCAGACCATGATCGCCGAGCTCACCGGCATGGATGTGGCCAACGCCAGCATGTACGACGGTTCAACCGGAGCCGCCGAAGCCGTGATGATGGCCGTGCGGGTGACCGGGCGCAGTAAGGCCTTCGTTGCCGCGACAGTTCACCCTGAATATCGTGAAGTGCTCGCCACCTACGCAACGCATCAGGGCCTGCCAACGACGCTGGTGGGCTTCGACGCGGAAACCGGGCGCGTTGATCTCGCTGCGCTGGACGCTGCGGTTTCCGCAGAAACAGCAGCCGTTCTTGTCCAGAGTCCGAACTTCTTCGGCATCATTGAAGACATTCCCGCCATTGCTCAGATCGCGCACGCCAAAGGCGCGCTCTTGATCGTGTCGATCACGGAAGCTGTCTCGTTGGGCATTGTGCGCCCGCCCGTAGAGGCCGATATCGTCGCCATGGAGGCGCAGTCGTTCGGAGTGGCGCTGAGCTACGGCGGCCCGTTCTGCGGAGTCATCGCGGCCAAGGAGCAATTTGTGCGGCAGATGCCGGGCCGGCTCGCGGGACAGACCGTCGACGGGGCAGGGAATCGCGGCTTCGTGCTCACTCTGGCCACGCGCGAGCAGCACATTCGCCGCGAGAAGGCGACGTCAAACATCTGCACCAACCAGGCTCTGGTCGCGCTCATGGCGACCATCTTTCTCGCCGTCTACGGCAAAGAAGGCATGCGCGAGCTCGCCGAGCACAACCTGGCCAAGGCTGATTACGCGGCAAAGACGCTCGCTGCCCAGCCCGGCGCGAAGCTGCGCTTTACCGGCGCGCCGCGCTTCCATGAATTCGTGCTGCAGACCGAGGAATCGCACGCAGCGTGGAGCCGGCGGCTCATGGAAAACAAGATTGTCGGCGGAATCGAGCTGAGCCGCTGGTATCCCGAGCTCGGCAACTGCACGCTCTGGTGCGCGACAGAAGTGGTGACGCGAGCGCAGATCGACACGGCAGCGAAGGTGCTGGCGGCGCAACCGGTGGAGGTGTAGAGGGTACCAATGATAACGAGCGCAGATCATTCCGAAACCCGTCCCGCCGGTCCGCACACTCTCGGCAAAGTCCGTCCGCACCCGTCGCAGAACGAGGCTCTGCTTTTTGAGAAGTCCTCGCCGGGCAAGCGCGCCTACAAGCTGCCTCCGCTCGACGTGCCACCTGTTAATGCCGCATCCCTGCTTGGTTCCGCCGCACGCGCAGTGCCTGGGCTGCTCCCAGAGCTCTCCGAAATCGAGATCATCCGCCACTTCACACGGCTCTCCACCTGGAACTACGCCATCGACTTGGGCATGTATCCGCTCGGTTCCTGCACGATGAAGTACAACCCGCGCGTGAACGAACTCGTAGCTCGCATTGAGGGATTGGCCGAGGCGCATCCTTACCGTCCCGAATCGCTGGCGCAGGGAATCCTCGAAATCTTCGACCTCCTTCAGCGCTGCCTGCTCGACATTACCGGCATGGATGCAATCACCCTGCAGCCGGCCGCCGGCGCGCACGGCGAGTTCACGGGCATCCTGCTCACGCGCGCCTGGCACGAGTCGCAGGGCAATCCGCGCAAAAAGATTATTATCCCCGACTCCGCGCACGGCACCAACCCGGCGACGGCGGCCATCGTCGGCTACGCGGTCGAGAACCTCAAGTCGAACGCCGACGGCGGTATCGATCTCGAAGCCCTGGCGCGGCAGGTCGACGGCGAGACTGCGGCGCTGATGCTCACCAACCCGTCGACGCTCGGCGTCTTCGAGAGCCAGATTCACAAGATCGCCGATATTCTGCACGCCAAAGGTGCCTTGCTCTACATGGACGGCGCCAACATGAACGCGCTGGTGGGCAAAGTGCGGCCCGGTGACTTCGGCGTGGACGTAATGCACCTGAACTTGCACAAGACCTTCTCCACGCCCCATGGCGGCGGTGGACCCGGCTCCGGCCCCGTGGCCTGCAAGGCGTTTCTTGAGCCCTTTCTCCCGATTCCAGTTCTCGTCCGAAACCAGGACGGCCCGAAGGGTTGTCCAGATGCGGGAGATTGGGAAGACACCAATGCCGAGCCGACGGCCGATGGCTGCCCGCCGCTGTTTCGCGCACCCGTACTCAAGTCCGATGGTGAGCGCGCGGGCGATACAGAACCCCTGCCGCTTCACCCGCCGGGCGGGTCGCTGCACTGGAGCTACGACCGTCCGAAGTCGGTGGGCCGAGTGCGCGCTTTTTACGGCAACACGGGCATGTTCATTCGCGCGCTAGCCTACATTCTTGCCAACGGTCCCGACGGCCTGCGCCAGACCACGGAAGACGCGGTACTGAACGCAAACTACATCCGCAAAAAGCTCGACAACGTCTACGAGCTGCCCTACAAAACGGCCTCGATGCACGAGGTGGTCTTCAGCGACAAGCGGCAGGCCGCGCGCGGCGTCAAGACCGGCGACATTGCAAAGCGCCTCATCGATTACGGCTTCCATCCCTACACGGTCAGCTTCCCGCTCATCGTACATGGCGCGTTGATGATTGAGCCGACCGAGAGCGAGTCGCGCGAAGAACTCGACCTGTTTATCGCGGCCATGCGATCGATTGCGCGCGAAGTCGACGAGAATCCGGAGATTGTCAAGACCGCGCCGCACTCCACGCGCGTCTCGCGTCTGGACGAAGTGCAGGCGGCGCGAAAGCCCATCCTGCGCTGGCGACCCGCGAGCGAATAACCGTCTGCCGATCCAGGCTCACACGGCGAGCTCGAAATCGATGTGCGGCACGCCCTTGTACACCACGCGCGCAGCCTCCGTGAACCCGCACTTGCGGTAGAACTCCCCCGCGCCCGCGACGCAATCGAAAGCATCCAGCCTGATCACTTCCCGGCCCGCTTTCTTTGCGATCCACCGCGCATCGGCGATGCACTGTCTGCCCACGCCTTTGTGTTGCTCGGCCGGGTCCACTGCCATCGCCCTGAGATACAGCGGCTTCGCGCTTGCGCGAAAGTGTTTCACGTCAATCGACCACGGTTTCCTCGTCGAAAGCGCAAGCGTTGCGATCAATCGACCGCGATACCGGGCGATGTACACTTGCGCGATCCTCATGAGGAACCGTTCGCCGGATTCCGTCGGCTTTCCCACCCAGAACCCTTCGCCAAATCTCTTCGCCAGGTCCTGGCTTACGCGCGTCCGCATCGCCACCAGCTCAGCGATATCATCGGCGGTGGCCAATTGCAGTTTCGGCGGCATTGGGCTCCTTGGCATAGGTCAACCCCGAGGCATCGCATCGCATCGAAATCGCGATTGGTTGACCCCTTATTTGAAACAAGATGCGCAGCTTCTTGCCCTGATCTAACGTATCAAGGGTGCCATATACCCCTGACCGCGCGCTCACCTAAACTGATTTTCAGGATGGCCAGCATGATTCCAACTGCGGGGTCGGACTACCGCGGACGCCTTGCGCCCTCGCCTACTGGCTACCTCCACGTGGGCCACGCGCGCACTTTTTGGACGGCGTTTCAACGCGCGCGCGAGGCGGGCGGCGCGCTCGTCATGCGCATGGAGGATCTGGACCCCGACCGCTGCCGCCCCGTCTACGCCGAGGCCGCACTCGACGATCTACGCTGGCTGGGAATCCGCTGGCAGGAGGGCCCCGATAAGGGTGGGCCGTTCGCTCCGTACGTGCAAAGCAAGCGCCGCACCGTTTACCTCGATGCCTGGCGCAAGCTGCTGCGCACCGGCCACCTGTTTCCGTGCCGTTGCTCGCGCAAGGACCTGGCGACCGCGCTCGGCGCACCGCATGAACGTGCGCAAACGGGAGGTGGCGGCAAGCTCGACAGCGAGGACGACGAGCCACTCTACCCCGGAACCTGCCGGCTCTTTATGGGTGGCACGCCGCAGCTTCCTGGTCCCACTGCGAGCGAGTTCGAGGACCCCAGCGGCACGAACTGGCGCTTCCGCGTTCCCGACGGAGAGGTGATTGAGTTCGTCGACCTCAACCTCGGTCCGCAGCGCTTTGTTGCCGGCGTGGACTTCGGCGATTTCGTCGTCTGGCGGCGCGACAACGTTCCCAGTTATCAACTGGCATGCGTGGCCGACGATGCAGCCATGGCGATCACGGAAGTCGTGCGCGGCGCCGACCTGCTCAAGTCGACTGCGCGGCAGATCCTGCTCTTTCGCGCTCTCGGCATCGATCCTCCCGCCTGGTACCACTGCCGACTGGTGGTGGACCACAACGGTCGTCGCCTCGCCAAGCGCCATGACGCGCTCAGTTTGCGTGCCCTGCGCCAGCGCGGGCTTACGCCCATGAACATTCTTTCAGCCGAACTGCCAGTCGAGGCGTAACAAGCCGGCTCAGGTCACCATCAGGTTTCGCCGGCCGCCTGCGATTAGACTGCGTCCCGTGGCTTCGATGCTTTACCATCGTTGACGTGACAAGGGCTCCCCGCCGCGCTGCGGCTGAGCGCTATCGTTTGCCATGCCCGAAGATTTTGAGCTTCGATTGAACCCACTCCGCAGCGCGCCCAATCTGCTCACGCTGATGCGTATCTGCATGGCGCCGTTCCTCGTGGCTGCGATCCTCGAGGGGCACTTCCTGCTGAGCTTCATTCTCTTTGTCGCCGCCGGACTGACCGACGCGCTGGATGGCCTTTTGGCGCGCGTTCTCAAGCAGCGCTCCATGCTCGGGCATTACCTTGACCCGGTGGCCGACAAGCTGCTCCTGAGCACGCTCTTTCTGGTGCTGTTCTACAAGGGACTGATGCCGGGCACCGTCACTGTGCTGGTCTTCGGAAGGGACGTGGGAATCCTGCTGGTTTCGGCAATTCTGTATGCGGCCGTCGGGCGTCGTGAGTTCTACCCGAGCATCTTCGGCAAGGCCAACACTCTCGCCCAGATCAGCGCTGTCGCGGCAGTCCTGCTGCATCAGCTCACGCCTGCGCTTTGGGTCGCTGTTACGCGGGCCGTCGCTCTTGGCGCTACCATCGCGCTTACCGTGGCGTCAGGCCTGCATTATGCGTGGCTCGTTTCGCGCCGCTCGGGCGCTTCGGCCGCCAACGGCGCCGCCAAGTAGGTATCTGCGCGGCCGCAGAGCGCAGAAGATTCTTTCCTCCCACGCGCGAGAGTTAATCACCCTTACCTAGGAATTTTCCGGTAGATCGTCGGTTCCAACCGTGTCTTCAATCTCCATATCGCGAAACTCTTCGGAATCGAAGACCTCGCCACACTCCAGGCACTCGACATACTCCGTGTCGTCGTGCCGGGAAACAATTCGGACCTTGGGATGTTTGCAGGCGGTTGCCATCGTTCATCAAGCCTGGAGCTCCTGCGCCGATTCCGAAGACCATCTCCCGCTCCGGATAGGTGGAAGCCCGCCCTCTCTCGTAACTGTTTTCACTTGAGAGTCCTGGCGTTCCGGTATGGTTGCTCGGGAATGGCTATAGGTGCTCTTTCCGCCAGATTGTAGCCGTCTTTCGCTCGATTGCAAACGGATTTTTTGATGAATCGACCGAGTTAATGCCCCGATTCACCGGGTTTTAGGCAGGTAGGCACCTACTTGAAGGCGAATTCAGTCGGACGTATACTAAATACGGACCTAAGCAGTCGCATATTTCATGCTAAAGCTCACCAAGAAAGCGGATTACGGGCTCATGGCGCTCAAGTACCTCGCCGAGCACCCTGAGACGCCTGCGCTGAGCGCCAAGGACGTCGCCGACGCCTACGGAATCCCCGCCCAGCTCCTGGCCAAGATTCTGCAGCGGCTCACCAAGGTGGGCCTCTTGCGTTCTCATGCCGGGATGAACGGTGGCTACGCGCTCTCCCGGGATGCGCGGCAGATCTCGGCCTTCGAGGTGATCCACGCCATCGACGGGCCGCTTTTCATCACCTCTTGCTTCAAAGGCGCAAAGTCCTGCGACTTGACCCCGAGCTGCACCATCAAGGAACCGCTGGCGCGCGTGAACGAAACCATCGCCGGAGTTTTGAAAAGCATCAGCATTCAGGATCTCGCTGAGCAGGAGCCGGTGGTTGCGAAACCCAACGAGGCGCAACGGCTGGTTTCACTGACGCTGTAGATCGTCGGGGCAGAGTGCGGCGAGAGGCTCGATCGTTGCCCCGTCAAGAGTAGAATCGGCAGCCACTCCAGCCGAATCAAATAGGCAGCAGGTGAAAGTTGCTGAACGAAACTGAAACTATGTCAGAAAATGTCACCATCGGATCGACTCCCTCGCCGGACGCTATTGCGGCGCAGCCGGCAGGTTCTGGCGGCTTGCAGCTAACCCCCAGCGCCGTCAAGCGCGCTCGTGTGATCCTCGCCAAAGAGGGCATCTCGCCTGAAGAGGGTGGGTTGCGCCTGGGTGTTAAGGGCGGCGGCTGTTCGGGCCTTTCCTATGCCATCGGCTTCGATGCGCACCCCCGTGAGCGCGACAACATCTTCACCTTCGAAGACGTGCGCGTTTTCATCGATCCCAAGAGCTTCGTCTATCTGCGGGGAATGACGCTTGACTACGAAGAGACGCTGATCCGACAGGGATTCAACTTCATCAATCCCAACTCCGCCCGCTCCTGCGGTTGCGGATCGTCGTTCTCCGTCTAAGGCAATTCGACCCCTGAAGCCTTAGTTTCTCGGCTTCTCCTTCAGCGTCTTCTCGATTCCAGCTTCCGCAAATGGCGTCATGATCGCATACCCGGCTGGCAGCGGATGTACTCCGTCCCTGCTCAAGGTCGCCGGCAGCCCTCCGCGCGCATCCTTCATCGCAGAGTAGTAATCCACGTACACATAGCCCTTTTCAGCCGCATATTTCTCGATCCATCCGTTCAATTCCACAATCTTCGGCGCGGGCGTCAGCCCCGGTGCCCATGAGTAATCAAACGCCGGAAGCACCGAGCACAGCACGACGCGAATTCCGTTCGCCGAGGCCAGGTCGGCCATGGAAGCGAGATTCTCTTCCATCTGCTTCAGCGTCATCGGCCCAGTGTTTCCCGCGATGTCGTTGGTGCCGGCGAGAATCACGACAACCCTGGGCTTCGGGTCGATCACATCCTGACGAAACCGCACCAGCATCTGCGGCGAGGTTTGCCCGTCGATGCCGCGGTTGATGTACGGCTTGCCGGGGAACGACTCATCCAGCTTCCAGCCCTGTGTGATCGAGTCGCCCATGAAGACCACGCGGTCCTCGTCGGGCTTCGACGCAGCCAGCATCGCATTTGCCTCCTTGAAGTGCGCAAGCCCGCCAAAGTCCACGAGCAGTTCCTGATCGTGCTCAATCCAATACGCGTTGTTGGGGTGCCCGGAGGGTAATGTCTGGGCCGGAGGCGCCGTTTGCGTCGCAGGCGTTCCCCCCTGGGGTGAGGTTGCGGGCGTTTGTGCCATCAGCGCAGCGCCAGCAAGCAATCCTGCCAGGGCCGCTGCGAAAAAAGAAGTCTTGCAAAGCTCCCTTCGATTCACGAGAGTGCTCCAATCGGTTCCAGATCGCCACAGATGGCTGCCAACCAACCGGCCCGCGACGCGTTTCCGATTGTAGGCAATCACACATGGTGAATGCCACTCGTGCCACGAGTGGCCGGCGCCCTCGCGCCTCCGCGCTAAAATCCAAACATGCCTGCTACGGCAGTTTCTTCTGAAATTCTGACCAAATACGAGCCCGTCATCGGCCTCGAAGTGCACGTCCAGCTGCTCACGGCCACCAAGGCTTTCTGTAGTTGCGCAAATCGCTTTGGCTCTGACCCGAACACGAACATTTGTCCCGTTTGCCTCGGACTGCCGGGCGCGCTGCCTGTCCTCAACGCGAAAGCCGTCGAATTTGCCACGCTGGCTGCGCTCGCGCTCAACTGCCAGGTGCGCGAGCAGTCGATCTTCGCGCGCAAGAATTATTTCTATCCCGATCTGCCCAAGGGCTACCAGATTTCGCAATATGACAAGCCGCTGGCCGAGCACGGCTGGATCGATGTTCCCGCTGCAGACGGTTCAACGAAGCGAATCGGTATTACGCGCCTGCACATCGAAGAGGATGCGGGCAAGAGTCTCCACGAGGGATTCTCCGACTCCGCCACGCGCACTTATCTTGACCTGAACCGCTGCGGCACGCCGCTCGTTGAAATCGTCAGCGAGCCGGACATCCGCACTCCCGACGAGGCTTTCGAATACCTCACTCGCCTCAAGGAGATCCTTCTGTACACCGGCGTCTCCGATTGCAATATGGAAGAGGGTTCGCTTCGTTGTGACGCCAACATTAGTGTCCGTCTTAAAGGCGCGGAGCGCTTCGGCACCAAGGCCGAAGTAAAGAATGTCAACAGCTTCAAGTTCATTCGCGCGGCGCTGGAATACGAAATCGAGCGCCAGGTTGAAGTAATCGAATCGGGCGGGCGCGTGATGCAGGAGACGCGGCTGTGGAATGCCAACGAAGGCCGCACGTACTCCATGCGCTCCAAAGAGCAGGCGCACGACTACCGTTATTTTCCAGAGCCGGATCTGCCGCCTCTGATCGTGTCCGCGGAATTCTTGTCCGAAACCAGAAAAAAAATCCCGGAATTGCCGGAAACGCGGCGCAAGCGCATGATCGCCGAGTACGACCTGACCGTGCAGGACGCGCACACCCTCACTGCCTCGCGCGAATTCGCCGACCGCTTCGAGGCTGCGGCAAAGACCGCGCGCAATCCCCGGCGCGTGGCCAACGTGCTCTTGAGTGAAGTCGGCGGCCGCCTGAAAGCGCTGGGCCTCGAGCTCGATCGATCCCCGGTGACCATGGCCGGAATTGTTCTGGCCGCCGATCTGCTCGATGAAGGCAGGATCAGCTCCAAACAGATGAAACAGCTCTTCGATGTATGTTTTGAGAAGGGCGATGACTTCAGCCCCGTCTATGAGCGCGAGAAGCCGCAGCAGATTACCGACGCCGCGGCTCTTGAGAAGTTGATTGACGAGGTGATTGCCGCCAATCCCAGGCAAGTGGAGCAATATCGCGGCGGCAAGAAGACCATGGCGGGATTCTTTGTGGGCCAGGTAATGCGCGCATCCAAAGGCCAGGCGAACCCAGCGCTGCTCAATGAACTGGTGGTGAAGAAACTGGAGGGATGAAGCTCGAGCAGAGCGGGCTCGTCTCCCAGCCCCGCGGCTCAATCCCAGGACGCCGCGCGAAGAGCTGGCTCCGATCGGTTATTTCAATTTCAGGTCGCTGATGAAGTCCTTGCGCGCGTCCCAGGAGCTTACAGTCTTTATCGCGCTCTTTTTGCCGTCCTTCTCCGCCCACAAGTCGAAATCGGTGCTCATGTCAACTTGAGCGAAGTGGAAATGGCCGTCGGCCGTGGAATCAAAACTGCGGATCGTCTTCGTTTTCTCGTTTTTCAGAAAGACGGTGGCGCCGGATACGGGCTGGGAGTTCCCGTCCAGCACTGTCCCCGATACAGTGCGCATGCCGATGTTCTGGGCCCGTGCTGTGGAGGATAAAAACGCATTTCTCGGCCCTGTCGAAAGCGCTCCGATTGCAAGAAGACTCAATACTGTTGCCGCCAGCACGCCGGCTCGGCTCATTCTCACTCCTCCTCATCATCTCCAAAGAGATCGTCTTCCTCTTCGATGCCGTCTTCGATGCGCGCCAGCTCCAGCGGTTCGACGCCAACCACTTCGTACTCCGTTCCACACTCTTCGCAGGCTATCACGTCGCCCTCTTCCACTTCGTCGAGTTCAATGTCCAGGGCGGTGTCGCATTCCGGGCAGCTGGGCATGGCAGCCTCCTCACTTTCCGAACCGAATCGCATCGCGGGATCATGTCACGCCGATTCGGCAACCATCGCTAGTTTTAGGGAGAACCCGGCCTCAGGTCAAGAGCCAAACCATGGACTCGAGACCGGTGTTTTCGTGACCGGGGGAAACCCTTTCATAGGCCTTAGACGATGCACTTCTGAGGACGGCTGTTGGCCATGCCCCATCCCCGGTGCAGCCTTCTTCGCGCCCTAATTTCGCGCTTCAATTTCGCGCATTGATCTCGCGCCTCAGTTTCGCGCCTTAGCTTCCTGTATTGATCCGCCGCCGGAGGCCCACTCTCGCGCGTCCCTCCGGGCGCCATGACACCGGAGCGCTTCAGCGTTTACCCTGTTGACTACGATGCCGAGATCTGGCTCCAGTCCGTTCGCCTTCCCCGACTTCAAGGGCGCGACACGCCGGCTCATTCTCATCAACCTGGCAACATTTTTTGCGTTGCTGCTGGCGAACCTGGCGTTTCCCGCTGCGGCGATGATCGCCGGATTGCTCGTATTCGATCCTGCCTCATTCATGCACGGAGCCCTTTGGCAGCCACTCACCTATAGCTTTGTGCACGTCGGAATCGTTGGCACTCTTTTTGAGCTGCTCTCCCTATGGTTTCTCGCCGGATTCCTCGAGAACTTTCACGACGCCAACTGGGTCACGGGCCTTTATGCGATTTCCGTTCTTGGCACCGCCGCGGCGGCGCTGGTGCTTTATCTGGTCTCGAACACGCTGGCCCCGTCGCTGCTCACCAACGTCAGCCCGCTCTTTGGTTGCTTTGGCGGAATCTTCGGATTGCTGGTGGCCATCGGGGTCCTTTATGGCGACACCCAGTTTCTTTTGTTCTTCGTCATCGGCATCAAGGCCCGCTACATGGTCATCATCTATGCGCTTGTTGCCGTGGCCATGCTTTTTGGCCAGGAACGAATGTACGCCTTTGCGCAGCTTGGCGGCGCGCTTGCCGGGTTTGCCTACGTGCGCATGGCGCCGCGGCGCGGAATGTCCTTCATGCTGAGCGAAAGCTGGTTCGGCCTGCGTAATCGCTACTACCGCTGGAAGCGCCGGCGCGCGGCCCGCAAGTTCGAGGTTTATATGCGCTCGCAGGGGCGTACCGTCAAGTTTGACGGCCAGGGCCACCGGATCGATGAGGACGCAGACGACAAGAAGCGCTGGAACTGACATGCGGTGCCATGCATGTTGGATCGCTGGCTTCCGATTATAGCGCCGGTCTCCAGGCCGGCTGTCGTGCGGGTCTCCAGACCCGCACTCGACTCCATCTCATGCCCATTCAACCGAATCCGCTACAATCCTCACTGGAATGTCCAACAAGATGGCGTTTCTATTTCCGGGGCAGGGCTCGCAGGCCGTTGGCATGGGCCGTGAGCTCGCCGAACGATTTCCCTTGGCCGCCGAAACCTTTGCCGAGGCCGATGCGGCGCTTGGCTTCCCGCTTTCGAAGCTCTGTTTCGAAGGGCCGGAAGAGGACCTGCGCCTGACCGAAAACACGCAGCCCGCCATCATGACCGTGAGCGTAGCGGCAGCTCGCATTCTTGCCGAGCAGGGAGTCTCGCCGGCGCTCGCTGCCGGCCATTCGCTGGGCGAGTGGTCAGCGCACGTCATCGCTGGAACGCTCGCATTTGCCGATGCAGTCCGCGCCGTCAAGGCCCGCGGCGCAGCCATGCAGAAAGCAGTGCCCTCGGGCGAGGGAGCCATGGCCGCCGTGCTCGCGCTCGATGCCGCACAGGTCGCCGACGCCTGCGCTGAGGCCGCGCGCGAAACTGGCCTGACCGTTCAGGCGGCGAATCTCAACTCTCCGGGACAGACCGTGATCTCCGGAGCTGCCGCGGCGGTCGAGAAGGCTGCGGCACTTTGCAAGGCCAAAGGCGCGCGTCGCGCCGTCATGCTTCCCGTCAGCGCTCCATTCCACTGTGCGCTCATGCAACCCGCGCGAGAGGAAGTGGCGCGTGTGCTTTCCGGCATCGCCATGCACGATCCGCATATTCCCGTCGCCGCCAATGTGACCGGTGGCCTTGTCACCACGGCCGATGCCACGCGCGACGCCCTCATTCGCCAGGTCACCGGCGCGGTCCGCTGGGTTGATTGCATGCAGTCCTTGAAGGACTCAGGCGCTGACTTGTTCATCGAAGTCGGCCCCGGCAAAGTTCTCTGCGGCCTGCTCAAGCAGATCGATCCTGCGTTGAAATCGTTGAACGTAGAAGACGTGACGAGCCTGGAAAAGACGCTGGCAGAGCTGAAAAGCAGCGCGTGAGGCGCTGATCAGCGCGGACCGTCACACAACTCCCAGTTCCTTCAATACGAACGCGTAATCCAGCGCAATCTCCTTCAAATAGTCGTAGCGGCCGCTCGCTCCGCCGTGCCCCGCCTGCATGTTGGTCACCAGCAGCAGCGGATGCGCGTCCGTCTTCAGCGTGCGCAGTTTGGCCACATACTTTGCCGGCTCCCAATACATCACCTGGCTGTCGTGCAGGCTGGTCTTCACCAGCATCGCGGGATAATTTGCCGCGCGCAGATTGTCGTACGGCGAATAACTCAGCATGTATTTGAAATACTTCTCGTCGTTCGGATCGCCCCACTCCTCATACTCGGGAACCGTCAGGGGCAGGGAAGTGTCAAGCATCGTGTTCATCACGTCCACAAACGGGACGTGCGAGACGATCGCGCGGAAAAGATCCGGCCGCATGTTCACGATCGCGCCCATCAGCAACCCTCCCGCCGACCCGCCCTCACCCGCCACGCGCTCGGGATCGCCATAGCCCTGCGCAGTCAAGTGCTCCACACAGGCAATGAAATCGGTGAATGTGTTGCGCTTCACCAGCATCTTTCCCGCATCGTGCCAAGGCTCGCCCATGTCGCCGCCGCCGCGAATGTGCGCATAGGCCATCACTACGCCGCGATCCAGCAGGCTCAAGCGATTCGAACTAAAGCCGAGCGGCAGCGAGTAGCCATAGGACCCGTATCCGTACACATAGAGCGGATTCTTTCCCGCCTGACGCTTGTCCTTGCGATACACAATCGAAATCGGCACCTCGACCCCGTCCGGAGCCTTCGCACGAATCCGCTCGCTGGCGTAGAGCGTGCGGTCGAATCCGCCGGGAATCTCAAGCTGTTTCAGCAGCGTTGACTCGCCCGTCGCCACGTCGTATTCGTATACCGAGCTCGGCGTGACCAGCGATTGATACGCATAGCGGAACGCAGTCGCCTCGAAAATGCGATTGATGTGCGGATGCGCGCTGTAAGCCGGCTCGGGAAAGGCAATCTCGCCGGCGGGAGAGGCCTCCGCGTCGTCGCCCGCAAACTTCCACAGTCTCAGCCGCGGCAGCCCATCCTCGCGCTCGCAGGCGATAAAGAATCCCGCAAAGAGATCGACGTCCTCGAGCATCACGGCATCGCGGTGCGCGATTCGTTCGTTCCAGTGTTCGCGGCCCGGCGTGGCCACGGGCGCTGTCACCAGCCGAAAGTTGCGTCCGCGATCGTTGGTCCGGATGAACCACAGTCCATTGCGGTGGTCGACCGAGTACTCGTGTTCATCCTCACGTGCAGCAATCAGCGAGAAATTCCCGGCCGGATCATCCGCGCGCAGCACCCGCGCCTCGCTCGTGGTGTGGCTGGCCGATTCCACCAAGATGTACTTGCCGTCGCGCGTCCGCCCCGCCGCCAGGTTGAATCGCTCGTCGTCATCCTGGTAGACCAGCACATCCTCCGCGTGCGCGGAGCCAAGCGCATGCCGCCAAACCTGGTACTGCCGCTTCTGCTGCTCGTCCTCAACGGTGTAAAAAAGCGTTCGATTGTCCGCCGCCCAGACCACAGACCCAACACGCTCCACTTCGCCCGCCAGTGTCTCGCCGGTCTCCAGGTCCTTAATGCGCAGCGTGTACTGGCGAAAACCCTTGGTGTCGGTCGTATAAGCCAGCCAGCGTCCGTCGTCCGCGACGTCGGTGTCGCCAATCGAAAAGAACGCGTGCCCCTGCGCGAGCTGATTCCCGTCCAGCACCACATCTTCCTTTGCGCTCGCCTCCGGTCCCGCAGGCCCGCCCCGCTTGCGGCAATGGATGCCATACTGCAACCCCTCCTCAGTGCGCGAGTAGTACCACCAGGCGCCATCGCGGTAGGGAACCGAGATGTCGGTCTGCTTCACATGGCTCAGCATTTCCTGGTAAAGCTCTTCGCGCAGGCCGGCCAGCGGCGCCATCACCGCGTCGGCATATGTGTTCTCGGCCTCCAGGTAAGCGATCACATCCGGGTTCTCTTTGTCGCGGAGCCAGGCGTAGTCGTCTTCGAGAAGCACTCCGTGCATGTGCGTTTCGGTGTGGATTTTTGGTGCAACTGGCGGCGAGGGAGGCGGAATCTGGCTCATTTCTATCCCAGTGTAGAGCCTGGGGTATATGTCGATACTCTCTGGATCCGCGGGAACTCGCCGCGCCCCGCCACCGTACAATGGGGAAGGAATGGAAGGCCTTCGCCGCGCTCGTTTCGCCGAGTTTCTGCCGTTGCTGGCGGTTCTCTTCGCATTCCTACCCGTTTCTTTGCGCGCCGAGCCGGTTTCAAGTCTGCCCCAACCCACCGATTATGTAAGCGACTTTGCCCACGTGCTCTCGCCGCAGGCAATTGCCCGGCTAGATTCGATTTGCGCGCAACTCGACCACTCGCAGGCCAACGCGCAGATCGCCGTCGTCACTGTGCATGACCTCAACGGCGACAACGCGGCCGACTATGCTAACCAGCTTGAAGACCATTGGAAGATGGGCAACAAAGGCCTGAATCGCTACGCCATGGTGCTGTTGGCGGTTGCGGATCACAAATACCGCATCGAGGTCAGCTACGGGCTCGAAGGGATCCTGCCCGACGGCAAAACCGGCGACATCGGCCGCGAGATGGTCCCAGACCTGAAGGCCGGAGATTACGACGGCGCCGTGACGCTCGCGGTGGGCGAAATTGCTCAGGTCATCGCCGACGACGCTAAAATTACGCTCAATCAGGACGAGCCTCCCCCCACAACCCAGCCCGCACCCCAAAGCGATTCGGGCGGCAAGCTCATCCTTCTTATTCTTTTGCTGGTGTTTTTCGGCGGGGGCTCGCTGCTTCGCATGCTCTTCGGCGCCAGCCTGTTTTTTGGCGGCTGGGGAAGAGGAAATTGGCGCGGCGGCTCTGGGATGGGCGGCGGATTCGGTGGTGGTGGGTTCGGCGGCGGTGGGGGTGGCGGGGGCTTTGGTGGATTTGGTGGCGCCGGCGGCGGATTTGGCGGCGGCGGCGCCGGAGGAAGTTGGTAAGAGCCAAATGATCTGCGTGGCTTCTCGCAAATAGAAGCCGGAGGAGAATCAAACTGTATGAGTCGTGGACTTGGAATTACGCTGGCAGTTTTGGGCGTCCTGCTTCTCGTGGTCCTTATGGTCTTTGGCAGCTACGTGAGCGCCAGAAACCAGATGGTGAGCAAGGATCAGGCAGTAAAAGCCGCATGGTCTGAGGTGGACGTGCAACTGGAGCGCCGCGCCGACCTGATCCCCAACCTTGTGTCGACCGTGAAGGGCTTTACCAAGGAAGAGAGCAGTGTGTATGCAGACATCGCGCAGGCCCGGGATGGCTTGATGAATGCCCAGACTCCGGAAGCCAAGATCGCCGCGAACAACCAGCTCGATGGCGCCCTCGCCAAGGTTCTCGTCCTCACTGAGAACTATCCGCAGTTGCGCTCCAGCGATCAGTTCATGCGCTTGCAGGATGAGCTGTCAGGGACCGAGAACCGCATCAGCGTGGCTCGCAAGCGCTATAACGACGCGATCCAGGACTACAACACGTTTATTTTGCAGTTCCCAAACAACATTTGGGCGGGAATCGCCGGCTTCCACCAGAACAATGCATACTTCACCGCCAGCCCGGCGGCGCAATCCGTGCCCAACGTGAGCTTTTAGGCTCGCATTGCCGCATAGGCCTCTTCAACACCGAACGCAAAAGGCCATTCCGCGCATGCGGAATGGCCTTTTTGTCTCGGGAATTCGCTCGCTTGGCGCTACTTGAAGGAAGCGATTGCGCTCGCCTCGTCATCGTAGATGTCGAAGACGGTATACAACTTGGTCAACTGCAGCAGGTCGTGGACCTTTTTGGTCAGCTTGAGCAGTTTCAGCTTCGCGCCCTGGTTCTTGGCGGTTGTGTATGCGCTCACCATTTCGCCCAGGCCCGAGCTATCGATATAGTTCACATCGCCCAGATCCAGCAGGATGTCGCGCTGTCCTTTGCCGATCAGGTCGCGAATCGCGTCGCGCAACTGCACGCTGCCCTCGCCGAGCGTGATCCGTCCGCTGAGTTCCAAAACGGTGACGCCATCCACTTCCCTGGAAGCTATCGCAAGTGCCACGGAAATCCCCTCCTTGTTGGTACATCGGTTATAGCATCTTTGCCGCCGCCGGCGTGCGGAAAACTCCGCGCCCGGCGACTTTGCGGGGAAATCCAGGTTCCGCCGGTCCCCGCACTCCCGCCACCATGTTAAGTTGTTTCCCCCGCTGGCGCCAGATGCTTGATCAGCGTCAATTCGGTTCCAGGATGCAATTGTCGAAAGTGTACCTCATCCATCAAAGACCGTATGAGGAAGATGCCCCGGCCGGTTCCGCGAAGAATGTTCTCGGCGGCAAGCGGATCGGGCACACTGTCCGGATTAAATCCATGGCCCTGGTCGGCAATCACAATCACCAGGTCCTTGCCCGTGTTTTCCAGCGAGACTTCGATCTGGCGGCGGGGATCGTATTCGTTGCCGTGCAGCACGGCGTTGATGGCAGCCTCGCGCACGGCCATTCCGATGTGAAAGCGCTGGTCCTCGTCCAGACCTGCCTCGGTGGCCAACTGGTCCGCGGCCTCCTCGACCGCGCTCACGCTTTCCATGGTGGAGCTAAGCCGGAAACTCCGCCGTCCTCTACTCGGTCCAGTCACCGGGCTTCCCATTGCCTCCACCGGGCGGGTCCGAAAACTCCACCCAACTGCACCTTTAACCTTGCTGGAAGTTTCAAGTCTGGATGCGATTGTGTCAAGCGGCGAAGGGGATTACTTCGGTTGGCCCGGCTGCGAATTCGCGCGGGCCTGCGCCGCATCGAACGGAGTACACTGCGTTCGATAGGTCAACTCTCAATTCACAGAGCCGCGCCACACAACCCGCCATGGACCAGAGCCCCCCAATTCGAGTGAGCCTCACGGCCCTTCTCGGCACGCCGGTGACTGACGCGCATGGGCAGTTGCGCGGCAAGCTCAAAGATGTTGTGGTGGCCACGGGCCCCGATGGCGGCAAAGTGGCGGGCATTGTGCTCAGAGCTCGCACCGGCCTGTCCATTGTGCCATCGCAGGATGTGATGGAAACTCCTGCCGGCACGCTCGAATTGCGCTCCGCCGAGGCTGTCTCGCCCCTCAAGGACGAGGGCAGCTATCTTTTTCTGCAGCGGGATCTCGTTGACCGCCAGATCATCGACATCAACGGCAGAAAAGTGGTCCGCGTCAATGACGTGGATCTGGAGTGGACCGGCCATGGAGCGGCCCATCATCTGCGCGTGGCTGAAGTCGAGGTCGGACTGAGGGGAGCGTTTCGCAGGGTTTTCAAAGGCGTCTTGCCGCGCGCGCGGCTCGAATCAATCTCGCGCAGGTTCAGTGCGCGCGCCATTCCCTGGCAATTCGTCGACGTCATCGAGCCCGATCCCGCGCGGCGCGTCAAGCTGCGCATCGAGCACGAGCGGCTGGCCGACATTCACCCCTCGGAGCTGGCCGACATCCTTGAAGATCTCGCGCCCGCCGAACGCGAGGCCGTCTTTACCTCGCTCGATGAAGAAGTTGCCGCCGAGACTCTCGAAGAAGTCGAGCCCAGACTGCAAAAAGCCCTGCTTGAAAAGCTCGACGAGGAGCGCATCGCCGACATTGTCGAGGAAATGGACCCCGGCGCCGCCGCCGATCTGCTCTCCGAGCTGCCCGAAGAACAGTCCGACGCCATCCTCGAGGAGATGGAGCCGGAGGAGCGGCAGGAGGTCGAGGAACTCTTGGAGTTCGACGAGGACTCCGCCGCCGGTTGCATGACCACAGAGTTCGTCTACCTGGGCCTCGATGCCACCGTGGCGCAAGCCGTGCAGGCGCTGCGCAGCTTCGACGGCGATCCGGAAGGCGTCACCGAAGTCTTTCTGCTCGACGAGAAGCGCATGCTCCGCGGCGCCATTCCTTTGGCGCGCCTGGTTATGGCTCAGCCGGACGCGCATCTGAGCGTGCTGGCCGAACCTCGCGTAATCTCTTGCCCGCCGGACCTGAAACAGAACGACCTGGCCGAGATGTTCGATAAGTACAACCTCCACGCGCTTCCCGTTGTTGACTCGCAGGGCCGCATGGTCGGCGTGGTTCAGGCTGAGCGCGTCATCAGCTTTCTGCGCGAAAAGCTTTAGATTCTGGTGGAAGCCGCTGCTGATCGGGATCCTTCCTATTCCATCGCTGTAGTTGCCTGCGATCTTTTTGTTACCAATTTCCAGGAAAACCTCAAGCCGCATCCGAATCTGTGAAACAATTTGTTTATGTTCCCGTTACCACGAATTATTCAGGGTGGCATGGGTGTCGGTGTGTCCAATTGGCGCCTGGCCCAGGCTGTCTCCAAAATGGGCCAGCTCGGTGTCGTGTCGGGCACGGCGCTCGATTCGGTCTTTGTGCGCCGCCTTGCCGACGGCGACCAGGGCGGCCACATGCGCCGCGGACTGGACGCGTTTCCGTTTCAGGAGATGGCGAAACGCATCTGGCAGGAGCACTTTGTGCATGGCGGCAAGCCTGCGGGCGCGCCTTATAAGGCGCTTCCCATGCACCAGAAGAGCGATTCGCGCAAGCTCATCGAGCTCTGCATGGTGAGCAACTTCGTTGAGGTTTTTCTTGCCAGGGAAGGCCACAACAATCCTGTAGGCATCAACTATCTTGAGAAAGTTCAAATTCCCCATCTGCCTTCGATCTACGGCGCCATGCTGGCGGGCGTTGGTTACGTGCTGATGGGTGCGGGGATTCCACTGCACATTCCCGGCGTCCTGGATGCGTTTGCGGCGCAACATGCTGCGGAGTATCGCCTGGCGATCGCCGGCGCGTCGCAGGACCAGTCCGCGAATCTGGACAACCCGATGCGGCTCGATCCGGCCGAATATGCGGAGGGACCGCTGCCGGCGCTCTCTCGGCCCAGATTTCTGGCCATCGTCTCATCGAACACGCTCGCTGCGACCATGATGCGCCGCGCCACCGGCCGCGTCGATGGACTCGTGATCGAGAGCCCCACGGCAGGCGGGCACAATGCCCCACCACGGGGCAAACTGCAACTCAATGCCGCCGGTGAGCCGCTCTACGGCGAACGCGACCAGGTGAACATCGCGGATTTGCGCACGCTGGGCGTCCCCTTCTGGCTGGCTGGCGGATATGGCAGCGCGGCCAAACTGCAGGAAGCGCTGGATCAAGGCGCGACAGGAGTCCAGGTAGGAACCGCATTCGCATTCAGCCGGGAATCGGGGATGCGGGCCGACCTGAAATCGCGCCTCATCGAGCAGGCGATGAGGGGCGCCGGCGAAGTGTTTACCGATCCGCTGGCCTCGCCAACCGGTTTCCCGTTCAAGGTGGCGCAGCTCGACGGCACCTCTTCGGCGCCGGCGGTATATGAGGAACGGCTCCGCACCTGCGATTTGGGTTATCTGCGCGAGCCATACGCGGCCGGAAACGGCCAGATCGGCTACCGGTGCTCCGCGGAGCCGGTTGAGAATTACGTGGCCAAAGGCGGAAAGACCGAGCACACGGTGGGGCGCAAGTGCCTTTGCAACACCTTGCTCGCCAACATCGGACACGCGCAGACACGCAAGGATGGCTCGGTTGAGCCGGCTTTGGTCACCGTGGGCGACAACCTGAATACGATCGCGCAGTTCCTTGCGCCGGGCCGCAACAGCTATAGCGCGGCGGAAGTGGTGGAGTGCCTTCTCGGCGCGAATGCGGAGCAGCAGGCAGAGCCCGTACTCGCGGCTAGGGCTTAGCGGAGGGCGCTACTGTAGCCTGTCCTTTTTCTCCGCCCATTACAAACGCCCTCGGAACCCGCTCCGCTGGCGTGGGCAGCGCGGGGAATGGCGCGTGCGGCTCGGTCTGATACCAGTACGCCGTCGAATAGAAGTCGTCAGAGCGATCATTTGCCGTGCCGTGTTCGATCGTCACTCGGATTGACCCCTCAAACGCGATGGGACTTTCAATGTGCCAGCGATAGAGGCAGTAGCGGCCGCCAATGCGCTCGGGGTTCGCAATATAGGGGGCGCCCTGGTGAAGGTTCGCGAAGGGCTCGCCGCCAAAGTCCCAGGCGCCGTTGTAATAATCTTCCGTTCCGGTGCCGTTGATCGTGGGCATCGCGTCACCGTCGACAAAAATCATGTCGTCGCCCTCGCCAAACCAGCCGTTTTCGTTCTGCACCACTGCCTGCGTGACGCCGACAAAATGTCCTTTCCCCGTGGCCTCCAAAAACACATAATTGTCCCGCCCGCTTAGATTCTTGCCGTCGCTCCTAACTGCTTTGCACGGCGCGGCCTGGCGATACTGCGCGTGAAAGCGGCCCAAGCCTTGGGGAAGACTCGCCAGCGCCACATAGTCAACCGCGAAATAAAGGTTCTTCGTGCGCACCGTTCCTTCATTTGCCAGCGTGAGGCGTGCCGCAGTCGCGAAAGGCATCTGGAAGTAAGCGTTCAGAGCCTTCATGGGCGCAACTGCGAGCAGAGCCGACTGATAAATGAAATACTCGCCCAGTCCGAGGCCGAAGAAGTCGCCGACGGGAACCTCGACAGAGGGTGTCGGTTCGCCATCCCACCATGCGCGAAGCACCAGATTCTTTAAGTGCATGGGATCGGGTGAGTTGATGGTGAACCAGATGTGTGTGACCATCCCAGCGCCTTTTGCATCGAGAACCGTGGTCGCCTGGCCCGGCTCGACGGCGACCCAATCGGCGTTGCCGCCAGTGCGGTCCCAGCTCGAGGAACGAAGATTCTTGTAATTACGCAGACGAGCCAGCGCGAAGATCTCTTCCGGAACCTCCGGTTCGCCTGGAGCGGCGGAAGCGCCAGCCGCATTCATGCCCAGCAGCGCAGCCGTTGAAACGCCGGCGGCCGTGGCCAGAGAGCCCAGCAATCTCCGCCGGGAACGGAGATTCACCTTGGCGTTGAGTGGGTACATACGAGGTTCCTCCTGAAGGCGCTAGCCGTGAAAGGGAATTCTAATCGAACCACGCTGTGCGCAACCGCGCCAAAGCGTCTGCGGTTGCACAATATCGCGCCTTGCGCATCGATTTCGTTTGCCGGCTTCACGCATTCGGCTCCGGCCTGTTATGGTCAGTGAGGAAGTTTCTAATCGCAATCTTCAACCACAATGAATCCACCCTAGGAACTCGCATTACCATGTGGAAGCGCTGGCGAATCCGGATCTTTCTCTTTCTGGCCGTCCTCGGTCCCGGATTCATTACCGCCAATGTCGATAACGACTCCGGCGGCATCCTCACCTACTCTCAGGCCGGCGCGCAATACGGCTACACCCTTCTTTGGACCATGATTCCCATCACCATCGCGCTCATCGTGGTGCAGGAGATGTGCGCCCGCATGGGTGTGGTCACGGGCAAAGGTCTCAGCGATCTCATCCGCGAAGAATTCGGCCTGCGCATCACTTTCGTCCTCATGGTGCTGCTGGTCGTGGTCAACTACACCAACGTAGTTACCGAGTTCATCGGCATCGCCGGCTCGCTGCGCCTCTTCCACGTCACCAAGTTCATCTCCGTTCCTCTTTGCGCGCTTCTGGTTTGGTATATGGTGGTGCGCGGCACCTACAAAAGCACGGAAAAAATATTTATCGTCGCTTCCTTGGTCTATATCTGCTACATCTTCGCCGGCGTCCTTTCGCAGCCCGATTGGCACGATGCGCTCTGGGCCACCGTCAAGTTGCCCGCCCGGTCGGTATGGAGCGACAAAGCCTATATGTACATGGCCATCGGCGTGGTCGGCACCACCATCGCCCCGTGGATGCAGTTCTATCTCCAGTCCTCGATCGTGGAAAAGGGCATTCGCGTAAAAGACTACGCGGCCTCGCGGCTCGACGTGATCGTGGGCAGCCTCTTCACCGACATCGTCGCTTGGTTCATCATCGTGGCCTGCGCGGCCACGCTTTACGTGCACGGCATGGGAGCCATCCAGGTGGCTTCCGACGCGGCCGAGGCCATGCGCCCGCTGGCCGGCGATTACGCTTTCATCCTCTTTGCCTTCGGGCTCTTCAACGCCTCGATCTTCGCGGCTTCGATTTTGCCCATCTCCACCGCTTACACCGTCTGCGAAGGCATGGGCCTCGAATCCGGCGTCGACAAGAGTTTCCGCGAAGCGCCGTTTTTCTACTGGCTCTATACGTTGCTTATTGCCGGCGGCGCGGTCACGGTCCTCGTCCTGCCCGATGCGCAACTGATCAACGTCGCCATTCTCTCCCAGGTTCTGAACGGCGTTCTGCTCCCGGTGGTCATCATTCTCATGCTGCTGCTCATCAATCGCGCTGACCTGATGGGCGAGCATAGAAATTCGCGCCTCTGGAATTGGATTGCGTGGGGAACCAGCATCATTGTCATTGGCATGACGATGGTGATGCTGTGGGGAATGATTCCGGGCCATTGACAGCAGGGGGGTCAGTGTCGGGATCGCTTGACACGATCACCGCAGTTTCGACCGCAAGCGGATAAAAGCCTTTCGTTCGGCAGCCCGTGCCCCTCCGCAAACCCATGGCTCTCATCTTCGCTGCGGCTGTACGCCATGCTGATCCCTGAAACCTGAAACCTGAAACCTGATCCCTGTTCTTACAGCAGCTTCCCGGCAGCCAAATCCCTGATCAGCCCGCGATCCGCGGCCAGAAATTTGTAGTCGGTCAGGTCTTCGAGTTTCACCCAGCGCACCTGTTGGTAGATCCGGTTGTCGATGTCGCCCGTAAACTCTCGCACCGCGAAGAACTGCAGATCCACCGCCCCGCCGCCGCGATAATTGTGGCGAATGCGCGTCACCGCCGGGCCGACTTCTGCGCGAATGCCCAGCTCTTCCACCAGCTCCCGCGCCAGCGCTTCCTGCGGGCTCTCGCCGGGCTCGATTTTTCCGCCCGGAAACTCCCACAATGAGCCCATCGGCTGATCGGCCCGCCGCTGCCCGATCAGCACCTCGCGGTCGCGCACGATCAGCGCCGCCGCCACAAAGCGAAGCGCGGGACCGGGAGTGTGTGCCTTAGGCCTGGTTGGGCTGTCATTCACGCAATCCAGTGTAAATGACGGAAAAGAGCGCGTGGAATGAAGAATTTGCGCGGCCAAATCCGGTTTCCGCAGCCGCAACCATTGCAAGATTGCCAGCGGGCCGGCAATCTCGGTTCTACTCTCCGCCCACCGCTGCTTCAACGCCTTCGGCTGCCCGCGGCCTGAAGTAGCTCCAGCCCCTCTTCGCCGCCGCCGCCAGCAAGGCCGGTGAAGGATTCACGGGGAACGGGCATCGCGCCATCTCCAGCATCGCCAGGTCGTGAATTGAGTTGCCGAACACTGCATCGGGCGCCGGCAAGCCGATGCGCTTGAGTGCAGCCGCCTTGGCCTCGTCCGTCGGCACGTCGACAATCTCGCTGGTGATGATGCCGTCCTTGACGCGCACCTCCGCCGCCAGAATTCGTTCCTCCTGGATGCCGAAATCGCGCAGCCCCTCGACGATCACCCAGCGATTCGTCGAACTCACCGCCCATATCTCGATCCCGGCCTGCTGAATCTTCTTCACCAGTTCGGCCATCTCGGCAAACACGCGCTCTCGCACAAACTCTTCCACGTAACGCGCTGCGGCTGCCTCTAATTCGCTCTCGCGCAACCCCGCGTACATCTGCACCATCTCGCCGCACATCGCCGCTTCGCTCACCTCTCCCGCGCGGTAGGCGCGGTAGCGCGAATCAATCCAGTCGTTGGTCGACCGCGACACCAACCCCTGCTCCAGAGACCATGCCATAAATCCGTAACCCGCATCGCCGCTCCAGAGGGTTCCATCGCAATCGAACACCGCAACTTTGGGCTTGCATTCGAAGACCTGCCGTTCAAACTCTTCCGCGGTCCATTGCTGAGTTTCAGTTTCTGTAGGCGTCAAACGTTTTTTCTTCCTGTCTGTGGGACTCATTCAATTCCATTTTCGTCCATGCAGGCCGGTTTGTGCGCAAACGCCAAGTTAATGGATGATGTACCTGCGAGAGCGGCATCGGGCTTCGGAAATGCTATTCCGATGCCGGTAAGTTCTCCTGCAGCGGCTCCACGCGAATTTTCGCGATGCGTCGCGCATCCATCTCCACCACGGTCAGGCGCCGGTCTTCATACTCCACCGACTCGCCCACATTGGGAATGTGACCCAGGCGCGCCAGCACGAATCCTGCCAGCGTTTCCACGCCGCCATCGCGCGGCAGGCTCCAGTGCATCTGCGTTTCCAGGTCGCGCAGGTTCACGCTGCCATCCATCACCACCGTCCCTCCGGCGCTGCTCAGCGTGGGTTGCGACGGCACATCGAACTCGTCTTCCAGCTCGCCCGCAAGTTGCTCTATGGCGTCTTCCGCGGTCACCAGGCCCACGGTCGATCCATACTCGTCCACCGCGATGGCCAGGTGCCGCCGGTTTTGTTTAAAGTCGCGCAGCAAATCCAGCGCCGACTTCGACTCCGGCACCACCAGCACCTCGTGCGTGATCTGCCCGAGCCGAACCTCGCCCTCTGGCGCGCCAGCCGCGGCCTTCGACGCGCGAAGATAAAACAGCCGGGCCAGGTCCCGCGCATACACCGCTCCAACGATGTATTCCGGGCCGCGAGCCTCGTCGTATACAGGAATGCGCGAATGGCTGCGCCCAAAGACGCGCATGCAGGCATCTTCAAGAAGCATGTTCGATGGCAGAGAGAAAATCTTCTGCCGCGGCGTCATGATCTCGCGCACCTGCACATCGCCGAGTTCCAATGCGCGGTGCACCAGCGTCTCCTGAAACTCAGGCAGCAGGCCCAGCCGCCTCGCCGCTGTCGCAATCAGTTTCAGTTCCTCGGCGGAATGAATGCTCGCGGCACGCTCGCCGGCTGGGATATCGAAGGCGTGCAGAACGATCGCCGCCGAGCGGCTGAGCAAGCGCACTGCGGGACGGGCGATCGCCATAAACACCAGCATGGGCGGCGCAACAGCCACGGCCAGCGCCTCGGCCCGGCGCAGGGCCAGCCCTTTCGGCACCAGCTCGCCCACCACCACGTGAAAGTAGGTAATGATCGCAAAACCGAGTGCCACGGCCGCCACGTGACCGTAGATGTTTGCATGGGGCAGCGCGCCCAGCCACCCCGCCAGCATTTGCGCCGCCAGCGGCTCGCCCAGCCAGCCCAGCGCCAGCGAGCAAAGGGTCACGCCGAGTTGTACTGCAGGCAGGAGATCTTCGAGATTGCGCTGCAAGCTTCGCACCGCCCGCGCGCCCGGCACCCGCGCCGCCAGCAGTTGCTCCACGCGCGTTTCGCGAATGGAAACCAGCGCGAATTCAACCGCGACAAAGTAGGCGTTGGCCAGAATCAGCATGGCCACCGCGACCGGTTTGATGAGCAATAGCTCGTGCATCTCGCAGTGAGAATAGCATTGGAAGGTGAGCGAGAAGCCGGAGTGTGGTTCTAAACCATGTCATTTCATGGAACCGGTGCCCCTCCGCCTGCGTAAAGGGATTCGGGTGGCAAAATGAGGAACGCGATGAGGCATTTTTGTGCGGCATTCTCCGTTTTGGTAACGTTGGCGGCCATGGCAGCGGTTCCGGCGTTGGCCAGCGAAGCGACATTTGAGCGCGACCTGGCAGTGAACGGTCGACTTGATCTGACCGTCGCCACCGGCTCAGGCTCCATCCATCTCACCAGCGGTCCCGAGGGGCGCGTGCACATCTTCGCGCGCGTTAAATCGGGCTGGGGCGCAAGTGACGACATGGTGCAGGAGATCGCGGCGCATCCTCCCATCCAGCAGACAGGCAACATCGTCCGCATCGGAGGGGATCACCACAATCTCGGCAACATCAGCATCGACTATGAGATTCTGGCTCCGCCCGACGCCTACCTGGATGCTGCGTCGGGATCAGGCAACGTGACCGACGAAGGCGTGGGCGCAAATGCAAAACTGAGCACAGGCTCGGGATCGATCCACGCCACCGGACTCAAAGGCGGATTCACCGTCGGCACCGGCTCGGGTAACATCTACGCCGAGCAAATCGGCTCCGGCGACGTGAAAGCGAGCACCGGCTCGGGTTCGATCGAGTTGAAGAACCTGCGCGGCGGGCTGCAAGCCGGAACCGGCTCGGGCAATATCAAGATTGACGGCACGCCCGCTGCTCCCTGGCGCATTCACACCGGCTCGGGAAGCGTAGAGCTTTGGACAAGCAATGCGGGGCTGACCTTGGACGCCTCGACCGGCTCCGGCAGCGTTCATAGCGACCGCGAGATCGTGTCCCAAGGCACGATCGACCACCACCATGTGAAGGGCGCCATCGGCGGCGGAGGACCCGCGGTGCGCGTCGAAACCGGCTCCGGCAACATTCGCGTTCACTGACAGCAAGCTACGGAATGAAGTAGTAGGGGTCGGGGTATTTCACTGAATACTCCGCCTCCGGCTTGCCTTTCAGGTCGCTCCACTGGTCGCCCACATTCAGCGCCAGCGTGTAACCGGCGCCAGCGATCTGCCCACGAGCCACAGCCTTGAAAGCGCCAATGTTCTGTGAGCTGTCATCTGGCCGCATCAAAAGCAGCTTCCAGTTATCAAAGCCCAGTGCCCGCAGATTGCGCTCCGTCGCCGCACGCTGGAATTCATAGCGGCCGGTAAGAAAGATGATGCTCACTCCCGATCCCTGCGCTTCCTTGTAGAGCCGCAGCGTGCCGGGGATCGCCGGTGCCTGCGCCGTATCGAGCCACTGGTCGAATGCTGGCTTGTTATACGCAAAGTCGGCGCCCAGCATCTCCGGGTAGGTCGACAGCGTGGTGTCGTCAATGTCCAGAATCAGCGCCAGTTTCTCGTTCGGCCGCCGACGCGCTGCCCGCTGGCGCAGAAACCCGATGGCGCGATCCGCCTGCGTGTCCAGGTCGTGCGCATAGCACCCGCACTTGCACGTACAGTCGTGGTACTCCTTCAGTTCCGTCTTGAGCGCGCCGAGATTGGGGATGCGCTCTGCCGCGACGTCGCTGCTGAATTGCGGCCTGGGCGGCTGCTGCGCGGGAAGGGAACTCAGCCCCATCGCCAGAATCAGCGCCGCAAAAAACGTCCTGCATTGGTTCACCCCTCAACCTCCTCTCTCATGCTTTGCTTGCTCAGTGTAAACAACGCTCCCTGCACGGCCCTTTAGACTGGAAGGAAGATGATTCGCGTCTTTCGTTCGATTCCCGTGGAGCGGTTAAAGCTGCTCGTCTTCGATCTCGATGGCACGCTGATCGACTCCGCCCAGGACCTGTGCAACAGCGTGAATGCAACGCTGCGGGAGTTCAATTTCGGCCCTCTGCCCGATCCCACGATCGCCGGCTTTGTCGGCAACGGCGCGCCTCTGCTCATGCGCCGCTCGCTGGCCCTCGCCGCCAGCATCGCTCCCGGCGATGTGAATGAGGATCTCTTCGCCAGGGCCTACGCGTTCTTTCTCCAGTACTACCGTGAGCACAAGTTGGACTTCACCTACGCCTACGAGGGAGTTCTCGATGCGCTCAAGGCACTGCACGAGCTGCACGACGGCCCCGGCGGCCTGCAAAGAATCATGGCCGTGCTCACCAACAAGCCGGTGCGTTCGGCGCGCGGCATTTGCGAAGGGCTGGGTCTCGCCAATTACTTCCTCCACATCTATGGCGGCGACAGCTTCCCCCTCAAGAAGCCCGATCCGCTCGGCCTCCGCTCGCTCATGGAAGAGACCGGCGCCACACCCGAGGAGACCGTGATGATCGGCGACAGTAAAGTCGACGTCGAAACCGCTCGCAATGCCGGCACTTGGTCCGTCGGCTGCGCCTTCGGCTTCGGCCCGCAGAACCTGATGGACATCCCTCCCGACATCCTCGTCTCGTCCGCCGCGGAGTGGACACGGGCCTTGAGTCCATCGTAAACATTTCAAAATAAGCTAGTTATCCGACGCAAATTCCGTGGGAACTTTCGCACTCTCCGAGGCGTATATTGGCCTGTAGCGAGGATCACACGCCCATGTAGAAGAGATTTCTCGCCCTTTGCCTCTTCGGCGCCGCCCTGGCGGTCGCCGCTATGCCCGCGTGCGCTGAAAACGACGAGGTTCAGTTCTTCAACAATATTGAAGTCACCCCCGACGCTCCCGTCAACGACGCCGTCTGTTTTTTCTGCAACGTCGACGCCCACGGCGACGTGAGAGGCGACATTGTCGTCTTCTTCGGCAACGTCCGCCTCGACGGCCAGGCACATCAGGATGTCGTCAACTTTTTCGGCAATGTGACCGCAGCCGATAACTCCGCCATCGGTGGCGACCTCGTTTCGTTCTTCGGTTCCATACGGCTGGGCGAAAACGTCAGAGTAAATCAGGACATGGTCGCCATGTTCGGTACGGTCCACACTCCGGCCAGCGTTTCCATCGGCCAGGACCACGTCGTGTTCTCGCCATGGATCCTCTTCGGCCCGCTGTTGATCATCTTCCTCATCGTCTTTGTTATCGTCCACGAGGTTCGCGTCCATCGCGAGCGCCGCTTCGCTCAGGCCTACCCGCTTCCGCCCCGCCAGTAAGACCCTTCAGAAGCCCGCCAGCGCGTTACGCTGTTGGGATGGGCAATCCAGACATGCTGACCGCTCGCCCCTTGCGCATCGTCCTGCCCGGCGGCAGCGGTCAGGTGGGCCGCATGTTGGCGCGCTTCTTTCAGGAGCGCGGCCATCACGTTACAGTCCTCACCCGCGGCCCCTACACCGCGCCCTGGCAAACGGTGTATTGGGACGGAATCCAGCTCGGCCCTTGGGTTGAGACGCTCGAAGATGCCGACGTCTGCATCCATCTCTCCGGCCGCAGCATCAACTGCCGCCACACTGCTCGCAACCGCCGTGAGCTTTACGACTCCCGCATCGGCACAACGCACCTTCTGCATCGCGCCTTTGCCACGCTGGCCAATCCGCCGCGCCTCTGGATGAATGCCTCTTCGGCCACCATCTACCGGCACGCACCCCAGGGAACGGAATTCGACCATCCCATGGAAGAAGCCACCGGAGAGCTGGGCGGCCATGAAAGGATCTCGCGCCGCCGCCGCGCTCCCGCAAAATGGAACTGGACTGTGCAGCTTGTCAAGGATTGGGAGGCGGCATTCTTCTCCGTTGAAACGCCCGGCACGCGCAAGATCGCCCTGCGCACCTCGCTCGTCTTCAGCCCCACTCCCGGCAGCGTCTTTTCAGTGCTGTCGAATCTGGTCCGTACCGGCCTCGGCGGAACGCAAGGCAACGGCCGCCAATATGTTTCCTGGATTCACGAGTCCGACTTCGCCCGCGCCATCGAATTCCTCCTTGGCCACGACGAGATCGACGGCCCCGTCAATCTTGCCGCGCCAAACCCGCTCCCCAATCGCGAGTTCATGGCCGCGCTGCGCGATGCCTGGGAGATGCCCAATGGCCTTCCCGCGCCCGCGCCGCTGCTCACCGTCGGGATGTTTTTCCTTCGCACAGAGCCTGAGCTGGTCCTCAAAAGCCGACGCGTCGTTCCCGGCCGCCTTCTTCAATCTGGGTTCCAGTTTGAATTTCCCGAATGGCCCGAAGCCGCCGCCGACCTCGTCCGCCAATGGCGCGCCCGCGCCACGTAGCGCCGATCTCCTGACCGGGGCCCGCAACGATAGGTCTTCGTCGTTGGGGTGGCTGACCTGCAGTCGTGCGAGAGCCTGCCCTGAGCGGAGTCGAAGGGTCCGCTCAGGCACAATCTCTTAATCGCCCAACCCCTGATCTCTGTTCCCTGATCCCTGAACCCTGTTACTTCGGCGTCACATCTGTCACCGGCAAATCCCAGTGCCCAAGCAGAATCTCGAACCGCCGCTGCTCTTCTTTCTTGTACGTGTCCTGATCCGGCCACAGTTCTTTGATAAACGCCGCTTCGTCCGGATTCGAGCTCGTCGCCACCGTCGAGTTCTTATAAACAATCGTCACGCGATAGTCCCAACGCCCGTCCTCGGTCGTGTGATAGGCCGGCGACTCGATCTTCAACGACAGAATCCGTCCCGTCGACTCGATCCTCTTGAGCAGCGGCCAATGATTCTTCAGGAACAGGTCAAGAAACTCCTGCTGATGCCCCCACTGGCACTTGTAGTAGTACTCAATCGTGTACGGCGCCCCTTCGCTCGACTGCGCCGGCGCTCCCTGCGCGAAAAGGGAGCTGGAAAAGCCGGCAACCATTGCCAGCATCACTGTTGCGAGCAAAATCCTGCGCATATTACCCCCCTGCAAAATCTCGGTGAAGTCCCAGAATACTATGAACGCATCGCGGCAACGTTCACCATCTACGCGATGCACACTCAAGTCGAGTGGCCCGATTGTAGCGATTCATTTCTTTTTCATTGGCCGGATATACGTGCGAAACCAGACTGCGAGCTCCGGCTCGGACATGGTCCCATCTGCCATGGCCAGCATCGTGGTCACACCGTCCTCGTCGCGCGCGATCAGCTCGTAACCGTTCTTGAGCAGAAAAGTTTCGGCCACCACCCACGCCGTACGTTTGTTTCCGTCCAGGAACGCGTGATTGCGGGCAATGCCAGCAGCATAAGCCGTGGCAAGATCGGCGATGTCGGGACTCCCGTACGCCGCAAGGTTTTGCGGCCGCGCTAGCGCTGAGAGCAGCAACGCTAGGTCTCGGATTCCCGGCAGGCCGCCGTGCTCTGCAATTTGTTCGTCGTGAATGGCGAGGACGGAACTATCCTTGATCCATCTCCACGAATCATTCGTCATTTGGCGAGCTCACGAAGCAGGTCGCGGCGCTTGCGCATGACTTGACGCGCCAATGCCATATCCTCTTCGAACTCGGGATCGTAAGGCGTAATGCGGAGTCCGTCCGCCGCTTCAGTCAGAAACACCGAGTCGCCTTTTGCCACTTTCAGCAGCGCGAGAGCTTCTTTCGGCAGCACAATTCCCGCCGAACTCCCGATTGTCGTCACCTTGAGCTTGATCATCTCCGCCTCCGTTCTAACGATTATAACATTTATTATAATCAGAGAGGCGAAAAGCCCACAACTCTGCTCCTCGTTCTCTTGCTTCCTCGCTCCCTCGCCTCCTGCTTCAAAAAAAACGGCCCCCGTTTTAACGGGGGCCAAGTTGCCTTGGTTCTCTCGCGTTGCGAGAGCTTTTTTGGCGGCCAAACGGCGGGGTGGCCGTTGGCGCGAGTGCAGAGCCTCGGGGGAGGAGTTGGCCGCTTATTACGGCTGCTCCGCGCCTGTCGCGGCAGGAGCGCTTTGGGGTGACGCTGCTGCCTGGGCCGCCAAACTGTTTTCCATCACCCGCAGATGCACACTGCTGAACCGTACCCGTTCCGGTGTTTGATTTTCATTGCCGGTTGCGGTTGAGGCCATCTCAACTTCGTTGCCGAGAGCCACAGAGTGCATGCGGTAGACGGGAATCTGATGTTCCGTTACAAGGTAGCGCTTGACTGCTTCCGACAGGCGCTCGGAACTTTGTATGCCTGCGCTGCCCGCCAGTGGCGAGTGCGCTTCCAATTCCACGATGTAGCCTTCGTGCCCAGTCAGGCTCGAGGCCAGTTGATCCAGCGCTGCCTTCGAATCTGAAGTCAGCACCGGGCTTGAGCCACGGAACTTGATCACCAGGTCCGTCGCCTGGTGATACTGATCCAGGCCGTTCACCGTGGTATTGATCTGGTTCACGTGATTCGACGCATTTTGAGCGGCGCCGCTGGCGTTCTGCGCCTCGGTGTTGGCGGCCATCGCCAACTGGTTCGCCGCATCGGCCGCGCCTTGCGCCTTCCGGATGCCTGCCTGCGCCCGTGCATCCACGTCCTTGATGTACGCAGCATTCTTGGCGTTCACTTCATCCAGTTCGCTCAACCGGTCGTTGATCGGATCGATCTGTCTCTTCACCCACTTCTTGCGGGCGAAGGGATAGATGCGGCCCCAGAACCCCTCCTTCGCGGGGGCCAAGGGCTGTTCAGTTGCGGGCATGGAGGAGGGCTGAGCCTGCGCCGCCGAAGTAGAAGTCGTGGTCTGGTTCGTAACCCCAGACGATGTGCCAGTGTTGACTTGGTCCTGAGCCCAAACGGGAAGTGCAATTGCAGATGCCAACGCAAGTACGGCCAGTCGGCGCGGGAAAAGTTTCACTTCACTCGCAGTTGTTTTCATGGGTTGAACCCCTTTTTTGGCTCGCGGCATCGATTCCGCGGGATTTGAGCGCTGCTGTCCGCTCGCCCTGTTAAAAGCACGATCGCTGCCAAAGAAAGAGCCTGGCTGGGAAATCTGCTATCTACTTGAAAATAGGGTTTTTAGGATTTTCGACGTTCGTTTATAAATGGCCCGATTCAGCGCCTGTATACCCCTGTTTCCGGGTAATTTTTGCACCTTCGCGTAGTTTCTACGCTGTCGCGAAAGGCGGCCTACTTCGAATCGACGTGCCCCCTACTTTGCATCCACGCGAATGACCCGGACCTCGGGGAAAGCGCCGTCCCAGTCCTGGGCGATCGTGTCGAAGATCAGCCGGAAATCGGCGCTGTCTCCCGGCTTCAGCGGCGCCGCCGACACCGCCTCTACATCGACATAGGGCTCGCGAGTCCGAATCAGATTCAACGCCTGGGTTTCGTTCTGCGCTACCTCGTGCGCCGGATCGCGGAACAAAACCTGCACCGTGATCCCGGTTACAGTCCGGTTGCCTGTATTGGCGATCGACCCGTCGACGTAGGTCACCTTGCCGCCCGCCAGGTTTGCTGACTCGCTCATGTGCAGATTGCTGATCGGCAAATTCCCCGCGTAGGGATCCAGCGCCGCCGAGATCGGCGTCACTGCCGGCGCGCCCTTTCCATGCTCGTAAAACAAAACCAGTCCAATCGCCACGGCCAGCAAAATGACCGCGGCCACGACCATCGGCAGCCAATTGCGATCCTGCGCCGCTTGCGGCCGAATCAGTTGTGGACCTGTGCTCACGAGCGCGATTGTACACCCGATTCTGTTGGCCTCGTGGCTCTCGCAGCCTTCAAAGGGTTCACGGGCAAGCTTCCTCCATATCACTCCTGCCTTCACCGAGCCCATTCATCTGGATCGCCATTCTTGTTTGCATCCGATGCGCGCCTCGCGCGTCTAAGAAGCGTCAAAGTGTAGAGAGGGACTTGAACGTCAGCGAATCGCATCCGCCAACTCCCAGAAAGCTTCGCAAATCGGCAGCACTGAGTTCTAAAGAAGGAAACCAGCAACGTGATCGAGACGTAAATCAATGTGAAAGGCATTTGAAAGGCAGGCCCCCAATGCAGCGCTCCCCAAACCCGGCAATCAGCTCGCAGCCAACCGCTTCCGCCGCCTTTCATCAATCCAAGCCTGCTTCAGAGCGGGCCTACCAGGGACTCACCATCGCTGCCATGCTCCTGATTCTCGCCAGCCTCCTCTTGTTCTAGAGGTTTTCTCGCAAAGCATGCCCGCATCTCAGAGTGGCAACCCATGGGGTCGAGACGCGCCGGGCCTCGAGCGGGAGTCAACGGTCTCAACCTGGCACGGTGAGCTAATGGCTAAGAGCTAATAGCTTCCCTTTTCAGCGAAGCTCGCCTTCTTTACCGACTGCCTGAAGTCGCCGCCTCGCATCTCGACTCGAACGCACATCTCTGCGAGGCGTGACCGCATGCGGTCACCGATCCTATCGCCGAGCGTTGCCTCGCGCGCCGCACGCTCCGGATCGCTTAACCCCCCGCCGCCCGCCGGCAGGTCCGCATAGTTCGTCGTAATGATCGTTGTTTGCCGGTCGTTGTAGCGCGTGTTAAGAATCAGCGCCACCGTATCCCACACCCATTCGTTGGGTTTTTGCGCGCCCAGGTCGTCCAGCACCAACACTTCGGCGGCGAACACCGGCTTCAGCAAATCCAGTTCCGTGGTTCGCACCTCGGGGTTGTAGCTGTGCTGGATGCTCTTCAGCAGCTCCCGGTAATCGCAGAATAGCCCCTTCGCTGCTCGCTCCCGCACGAGCCGTTGCAGCACGCCGACGGCCAGATGCGTCTTGCCCACCCCCACTTGCCCGGTGAAGAGCAATCCCTTCCCGCCGGTGTCGACCGGATACTCGTCGACAAACCTCCGCGCGGTCATTAGCGCCTCGGCCAGCAAACGGTCGGCCCCGTGGTAAATATGAAAAGTGTCCAGCGTGCAATCCCGGTACCGCGCCGGAATCTGCGCCGCCTGAATCCGCCTCTGCTCCCGTTCTGCTTCCTGGCACGTGCACTCGCGGCTCACCCAGTTCCCGGCCGCATCCATCGCCCGAACCAGACCCACTCCCTCGCAAATCCCGCAAACCGTCATCTCGTTTTCCAGCCTAGCGCACTCGCCCTCACGCGCACCCGGTGCACTCCTCGTGCCCGAATGTGGAAAATCCGGCTGCCGATCAGAAAGCTAAGAGCTAGCAGCTAGTAGCTGGAAGCTGCGTTCTGCTACCTTGGAGCCTGACACTTCCTCCCCCTCCGATCTTCGATCAACTCGTTCGCCAACCTCGCCGCACTGGAGCTGCGTTGTGGACCTGATTGACCGCCTTGCGGAACACAAGACGCTCGCTGCCGCGCCGCGGGAAGAGCTGGCCTGGCTGGCGGCGCACGGCACGCTCCGCACCCTCGCTCCCGGTGAAATCCTCTCCCACAAAGCCGTCGCGGTCGAGGGCCTCTACATCATCCTTTCGGGCCACGTGTCGCTCTCCGTCGATCGCGGCTCCGGTCCCCAGAAAGTCATTGATTGGCGCACCGGAGAAATCAGCGGCATTCTTCCCTTTTCGCGTTTAGCCACCGCGCCCGGCGACGCCATCGCCGAGGAGTCTACTGAAGTGCTCGCCATTCACCGCGATGACTTCCGCGAACTCACGCGCGAGTGCTACACCGTCACGTCCGCTCTCGTGCACATCATGCTCGACCGCGCGCGCCTTTTCACGTCGAGCGATTTGCAAAACGAGAAAATGATCTCGCTCGGCAAGCTTTCCGCCGGTCTTGCCCACGAACTCAACAATCCCGCATCGGCCATTGAGCGCAGCACGGCTTTCCTCAGTGACAAGCTGGAAGAAGCAGAATCGGCTACGCTGGCTCTCGGCACAGCTCGCCTCGATGACGCGCAGCTTTCCGCCGTCGATGGAATTCGCAACGCCTGCCTGGCTCGCGCGCCCCAGGGTGTTCGCTCTCCGCTTCAACAGGCCGAGCGCGAAGAGGCCATCGCCGACTGGCTGTCCGATCACGGGCTCGTCACGGCCAACTCCGACGTTCTTGCCGATACCCCGGTCACCTTCGAAGCCCTCGATCAACTTGCCGCCACTGTTGACGGCCCGGCTCTTGATGCCGTCATTCGCTGGGCCGCCGCGGGCTGCGCCGTGCGCGGCCTCGCCTCCGAAATTCAGGAATCCGCCATGCGCATCTCCGGCCTCGTCATGGCCATCAAGGGATTCACGCACATGGATCAGGCCATGGTCGCCGAGCCGTTGGATCTCGGGCCAAACCTCAGCAACACCGTGGTGGTAATGAGAGCCAAGGCGCGCCAGAAATCCGCCGAAGTTGCCATCGAGTTGGAGCCTGGCCTGCCGCTTGTCCGCGGTTTTGCCGGCGAGCTCAATCAGGTTTGGGGAAACCTCATCGATAATGCGCTGGACGCGATTCAGAATGGAGGCCGGTTGCAGGTTAACGCCCGCCGTGAGGGCCAACGGGTCGTCGTCCGCATCGTCGACAACGGCCCCGGCATTCCGCCGCAGATCCTGTCGCGCATCTTCGATCCCTTCTTTACCACCAAGCCCATGGGGCAGGGAACCGGTCTCGGCCTCGACATCGTCCGCCGCCTCGTTCAACACAACGACGGCAACATCGAAGTCGACTCTCAGCCGGGCCGCACGGAGTTCCGCGTCGCCCTGCCTATCGCCGATCCTGAAATCACGGTGCCTGCGCAATGAACAAGCCGGTCCTGCTCATCGTGGATGACGATCCACAGGTTCTCGCCGCCGTTCGCCGCGACCTCCGCTCGCGCTATCGCGAGAACTACGCAGTGATCAGCGCGTCGTCGGGGGAAGAAGCGCTAATCGCCATTCGCGAGCTCAAGAGCCGCGGCGATTCCCTCGCCATGCTTATCTGCGATCAGCGCATGCCGGGCATGACTGGTAGCGAGGTCCTCGCCCAATCGCGCACCATTTATCCGCTCGCCCGCCGCGTTCTGCTCACCGCGTACTCTGACATTGAAGCCGCGGTCAAGGCCATCAACGAGGCGCACCTCGATCACTACCTCTCCAAGCCCTGGCAGCCGCCGGAGGAGCGCCTCTTTCCTGTCATCGACGATCTGCTTGACGCATGGCAGGCCGAATATCTGCCTGAAGCCAAGGGCCTCCGACTCGTCGGCTTTCAGTGGTCTCCCCAATCGCACGCCATTAAGGATTTTCTCGCCAGCAATCTTATTCCCTATCGCTGGCTCGACGTCGCGCGCGACGCTGACGCCCGCGCGCTGCTCGACGCGGCCGGAGTCACCAACGAAGAGCTTCCCGCGCTGTTCTTTGACGATGGCTCGCCCGTCCTGCGCAATCCCGCTCCGCGCCAGGTCGCCGAACGCTTGGGCAAGTCGCTTACCGCGGCCTTCGACGTCTACGACCTCGTCATCGTTGGCGCCGGTCCCGCCGGACTTGCCGCTGCCGTGTACGGCGCGTCCGAAGGCCTGCGCACGCTCTTGCTCGAGCGACATGCTCCCGGCGGTCAGGCCGGCACCAGCTCCCGCATCGAAAACTATCTCGGATTTCCTGCCGGCGTCAGCGGCAGTGAGCTCGCCCGCCGCGCCATTACCCAGGCGCAGCGCCTCGGCGCCGAATTCCTCGCCCCGCTTGAGGTCACCGGCGTCACCGTCGAAGGCGGCTACAAGTCCCTTGCCCTCGCCGACGGCCGCAAGATTGTGAGTCGCGCCCTGCTGGCCTCAACCGGCATGTTCTATCGCGAGCATCCCGCGCCCGGCATCGCCGAACACACCGGGGCCGGCGTTTACTACGGCGCCGCGACCACTGAGGCTGCGGCCTTTCGCGATCGCCGTGTCATCGTTGTCGGCGGCGGCAACTCCGCCGGCCAGGGTGCAATCTATCTCGCCCGCTATGCAACTGAGGTCGAGATTGTCATTCGCCGGGACAGCCTGCGCGTCACCATGTCGCAATATCTCATCGATCAGATCGAGAAGACTCCCAACATCCATCTGCTCTGCCAAACTGAGATTGAAAAGGTCGAGGGCGAAGGTCATGTCGAGCGTGTCGTTCTCAAGTCGCTTACCGATGGCTCAACCACCTTGCATCCAGTCGACGCGCTCTTCATCTTTATCGGCACGCGTCCACGCAATGACTGGCTTCCGCCCGAAGTTCTCTGTGACGACAAGGGTTTTGTCCTAACGGGTCGAGACCTGATGGCGGCCGAAGGCTACGCGCGTATTTGGAAGGAGCCACGCGAACCGCTCGTTCTCGAAACCAGCGTTCCCGGAGTTTTCGCCGCCGGGGACCTCCGCGCCGGCGCCATGAACCGCGTTGCCTCAGCTGTCGGCGAGGGATCGATGGTTGTGCGCCTCGTTCACGAGTATCTCGCCCTCACGTGATTTGTAGCGCCGGTCTCCTGACCGGCTGTCGTGCGGGCGTCCTCGCCCGCGCTCTAATCGCACACCAGCGCGCCATCCGGAAGAACCTGCGCTTCCACTTCCTCCAGCTCGGCCGTCTCGCCCGCCTCAATCATCGGCACAAAGAACCGTTCCACCTCGCCCAGGACTTCAGGCCCCGTGCGCGCCTGATAAATCGCCGCGCGCAGCTTCGCGCCGCCCGGCACGCCATGCGTGAACCACGTGGCAAACTGTTTCATCTTGCCCCCCGGATCGCCCATCCTCGCATCGCGCGGCAGATCCCTGGCCGCCTCGGCCTCGGTCAGCAGCATCTCGAAGTACGCGCGAATCATTCTGTAACGATCGAGATTCGTGGCCCGCTCGTAGCGGCCCGTCGCCGTGTACTGCGCAATCTGCCTGAAGATCCACGGATTCGCCGGCGCCGCCCGCCCGATCATCACCGCGTCGCAACCGGTCTCGGCCACCATCGTCGCCGCGTCCTCCGGCGTTCGCACGTCGCCGTTGCCCATCACCGGAATCTTCACCGCCTGCTTCACCGCCGCAATCCACTGCCATTGCGCCTGCCCGCTGTAGCCTTGCTCGCGCGTCCGAGCATGGAGCGCCAGCCCGTTCAGCCCCTCGGCCTCGGCCATCCGCGCCAACTCCACGCACACAATCTGCTCGTCGTTCCAGCCCATGCGGAACTTCACGGTGAAGGGAATCGTCACCGCCTTGCGAATCGCCCCGAAAACCTCGCCGATCTTCGGCAGATCGCGCAGGAGCCCCGACCCTCCATTGCATCCCACCACGCGCTTCGCCGGGCAGCCCAGGTTCAAATCCACCGTATCGAAGCCCGTCTCCTCGACGATCCGCGCGGCTTCCGCCAGTGTCTCGGGATTCGATCCGAACAGTTGTGCCCCGATGGGATGCTCATCGTCATAGAACGTCAGGTACCGCCGCCGCTTCGTCTCCCGCATCCGCGCCAGCCCATCCGCCGACGTGAACTCGGTCATGATGAGCCCGCACCCCGACTCCACATTCGAGATCGCCGCATCAACGCTCCCCGTGGCGGGCTCTTGACCCCTGACACCTGACCCCTGATCCCTGGAAAAAAGGCTCGCATGCCGTATGAATCTCCGGAACACCGTGTCTGTCACGCCGGCCATCGGCGCCAGCACCGTCGCCGGCCGCACCACCACCGCGCCCAGCCGCACCTCTGCCGGAACCCGCGCCTCCGCGGGCATCGCGTGTTCTACCGGATTGTCCCAGTCCTTCTTCACCGTGAATCCGCGGCGTGGCATCTCGTTGAGCTCCTCGTCATCGGCAGCGAGCGGCGTTCTTGCCCCAAACAAACGTGAGCCTCCGCCGTGGCGGAGGCCCACTGGTCCAACTCCTGCCTCGGCTTACTTCGCCGCCGCAATCGCCTTGTCGCTCTTCGCATACTTCCGCCGGAACCGCTCTACGCGTCCCGCCGTGTCGACCAACCTTTGCTTGCCCGTAAAGAACGGGTGGCAAACCGAGCAAATTTCCACGTGGATGTCGCCCTTGTGGGTCGACCGCGTCTCAAAACTGTTTCCGCAGGCGCACATCACCCGCACCGCGGCGTAATTGGGATGAATCTTTTCCTTGGGCATCGAAAGACAAACCTTTCCTGCAATTCTTCTCTTTCAATATTGTAGGGGGATTCGCTCGCTTTCGCAATTCCGGGGCAGGGAACTGCCTTAATGAAAATCCCTCGACCGCACCTCCACTCGCGTCACCTCCAGCGGCACAATCCGCTGCGCCTTCACGTGAATCACGCCCTCCTGGTTCTGCACCGGCCCCTCGATGCGCAAAAACCGGTTCCGCGTCACCACCAGCCGGTCGCGCTCAAACACATCCGGCGTCAGAATCACGTTCGCAATTCCCGTCTCGTCCTCTAGCGACAAAAACACAAATCCCTTCGCCGTGCCCGGTCGCTGCCGCGCGATCACGCATCCGGCAATCGCCACCCGCCTGCCGCTCCTCAACGCCTCCAGCTCCTTCGCCGAAAAAATCCCCTCTGCCCGCAGCTCCTCGCGGTGATATGCCATCGGATGCCGCCCCGTCGTCAGCCCCGTCCCCGCATAATCCGCCGCCAGCCGCTCCTCCGTCGTCATCTGCCTCAGTGGCATCGCCGTCGCGTGATCCGTAGTAGTCGCCGCCCCGCTGCCAGGATTTTTCTCGCTCCGCTCTTCGGTTCCTCCGCACTTACCCCCGCGCCCAACCTCCGCTCCCCGCAGCAGCGGACCCACCGGCCTTCCCGCCCACTCCACCTGCCACAACGCATCGCGCCGGTGCTCCACTTCACCCAGCGCATTCAGCGCTCCAATCTGCGCCAGCGCAACCAGCTCTTTGCGGTTCAGCTCCGGCACGCGCCGTGTCAAATCGTCCACGCTGGCAAACTCTCCCGCGCCGCGTGCCGCAATCAGCGCCTCCGCCGACGTCTGCCGCAACCCCTTCGCGTAATTCATTCCCATCCGCAGCGAAACCGACCGATCCTCTTCCTTCTCCAAACTGCACAGCCACTCTGATCGCTGTACGTCGATCGGCCGCACCCTCAGCCCGTGCCGCTGCGCATCCTTCACCAGCACCGCCGGCGAATAGAATCCCATCGGCTGGTTGTTCAGCAATCCGCACGTGAACGCCGCCAGATAATGCACCTTCAAATACGCCGACGCATAAGCGATCAGCGCAAAGCTCGCCGCGTGGCTCTCGGGAAATCCGTACATGGCAAACGACGAGATCCCCTGCACAATGTTTTCCTGCGCCTCCGCATCCACTCCGTTGCGCGTCATCCCCGCGCGCAACCGTCCCTCCAGGTCCTTCATCCGCTGCATCGACCGCCGCATACCCACCGCGCGCCGCAGCTCTTCGGCCTCCGCGCCCGTAAAGCTCGCCACCGTCATCGCCATGCGCAGCAGTTGCTCCTGAAACAGCGGCACGCCCAGCGTGCGCTTCAGCACCGGCTCCAGCAGCGGATGCGGATACGTCACCTCTTCCTTGCCCTGCCTGCGCCGCATATATGGATGCATCATCTTGCCCACAATCGGCCCCGGCCGTATGATCGCCACCTGCACCACCAGGTCGTAAAATCGCACCGGCGCGTTGTGCGGAATCGATGCCATCTGCGCGCGGCTCTCCACCTGGAACATGCCCACCGTGTCCGCCTTGCACAGCGTCTCGTACACCAGTGGATCCTCAGGCAGCAGCGCCAAATCCACCTGCTTGCCGTAGTGCCGCGGGATCAGCTCGATCGATTCCTTCAGCGCCGCCATCATCCCCAGCCCCAGCAGGTCCACCTTGATCAGCCCCATGTCCGCGCAATCTTCCTTGTCCCACTGGATCACCGTTCTCCCCGGCATCGACGCGCGCTCAATCGGCACTACGCGATTCAGCATCCCCGCGCAGATCACCATGCCGCCCGAGTGCTGTCCCAGGTGCCGCGGCAGATCCTTCATGCGCAGGCACAGGTCCAGATAGCGCGCAATCCGTGGATGCCGCACATCGAAGCCTGCCTGCAGAAAATGTTTCTCCATCGTGTCGTTTGGGCCGCGCCACTCCCAATGCCCCATCAACCCCGACAGCCGCGCCGATTGCTCTTCCTCGAATCCCAGCGCCTTGCCCACCTCGCGCGCCGCCGACCGTCCGCGATACGTGATCACGTTCGCCGTCATTGCCGAGCCCAGCGCGCCATAGCGCTCATACATGTACTGGATCACCTGCTCGCGCTCATCGCCCGATGCCAGGTCGAGATCGATGTCCGGCCACTCGCCGCGGTTCTCGCTCAGGAAGCGCTCGAACAACAGCTCCATCCCCACCGGATCCACTGCCGTCAGCTCCAACGCGTAGCACACCGCCGAATTCGCCGCCGACCCGCGCCCCTGCACCAGAAATCCCCGCCACTGGCAGTAGCGAATAATGTCCCACACGATCAGGAAGTACCCGGCAAATCCCAGCTTCGCAATCAGCGCCAGCTCATGCTTCACCTGCGCCCGCGCTTTCGCCAGCAAATGCCGCTTTGCAGGCGATCCGTACCGCTTGCGCACGCCCTCCTCCACGCGCTTGGCCAGAAAGCTGTCCATCGTCTCGCCCTCCGGCATTGGGTAATGCGGAAATTCGTAGCCCAGATTTTCCAGTGTGAACTCCAGCCTGTCGCTCACAATGCGCGTGTTGGCAATCGCCTCGGGAATGTCTTGGAACAACGCCGCCATCTCACGGGCCGTGCGCAAGTGCCGTGCGTCGTTGCGCGCGAGCAGTCGCCCCGCTCGGTCCAGCGTCGTGTGATGGCGGATCGCCGTGAACACGTCGAGCATCTCGCGGTCTTTCTCTTCCGCATAACGCACGCCGTTGGTCGCAATCACCGGCAGGCCCAGGCTCTCCGCCATTCCGAGCAGCGATTGGTTCTTGCACTCCTCTTCGCGCTCCTGGTGCCGCTGCAATTCCACGTACAAATTGCCGCGTCCGTAAATCGCCGCCAGCCGCTCGGCAATCTTCCGCGCCTCGCATTCTCCGCCGCGCTTGAGCGCAGCTGCCAGCGGTCCCTCCTCGCCGCCCGTCAGGCAAATCAGTCCGGCCGAAAATTCCTCCAGGTCTTCAACCGTCGCCGCGCCCTCCGTCTTCGTTGCCTCGCGCATCTTGAAGCGCGTAATCAGTTGGCACAGATTCTGGTAGCCAACCTGCGACGCGCACAGCAGCACCACGCGCGCCGGCTCCTGGGGAAACTGGTGCGGCAGCCATCCCGGCGGCGTCGCTCGGCTGCCCAGTGATGAAACCGCAATCTCCGCGCCAATGTGCGCCTTCACGCGGCACGGTTGCGCGGCCGTGTGAAAGCGCGCCGCGCCGTACACGCCGTTCCGGTCGGCCAGCGCCATCGCCGGCATCTCAAGCTCCACTGCGCGCTGGATCAACTGCTCCGGCAGCGTCGCCCCGGCTAGAAAGCTGAACGCGCTCGTCGCGTGCAGTTCAATGTACTCGCTCGTGTGCAAAGCTGCTGTGTATCCGCGCCTGATTGCGATGGGAGCAGTGTCGGTTGCAGCTACCCCGTCTCTTGCGTTCGCTGCATCCATCGCGCTGTCATCCTGAGCGGAGTCCGCCGAGGCGGACGGAGTCGAAGGACCAGCATTTTGGGATTTGCGTTCGTGCAATGAATACCGCGCTTGTTTCGGCTGGTACTCATCATTTGGATGGCACACTGGCGTCCCCGGCGAATGTGTATTCGGCACCCAGCGCGTATTCGGAATATCAATGCTCCGCTCAGTCGTAAAACGCCTCCAGCCGCCACGCATTCCGCGTCCGGTCGTGCGTCAACAAACACGCAATCGTCGCGCTATTGCTATTTGCAGTGCACGCGGAAAGATTCGGTTGCGAATCATGCCATGACTTCACCGACTGCAGGGAGATTTCATCGGAGAGGCATGAAGTGTCAGGGCACGGCCGGGGCACCCACCCAGTGGGTGGGTCGCGTGCCGTATCGCTGGCAAAATGATTGTGGGCTTTAGCCCCTGCGGGAAGTTTTTCCGCGCGCACCGCCAGCACATCCCACTCCTCCGTATCCCACGCCTCCATTGCCCACCAGCAACCGCTCGTCCTCCACGGTCCATACGCCGCCGCAATCTCGTACGAATTTTCCCGGTCGCGAATGACCGCCGGCTTCGTCGCGCGCACCGTCACCCGCACCAACCGTGCCGGCCTCACCCGCCGCAGCGCCATCCGCGGCGTCGACTCTATCTCCGCTTCGTTTCCCCCGTTCGCGGCAAACCCCTCCATCCGGAATCCATCTGCGCGATGCGTGTCCTCGAGCACCGGCGAACCCACGCGCTCCTCGCCCACCATCGCCCGCAATCGCGCCAGCGTCACATCCAGCCGCGAGGGCTCCGGTGTCTGTGGAGCAAACAATCCGAGTTGCACTTTGCTCTGCGCTCCCGCCTCCGCCCGCAGCGCGAGCCGAACCACAGCCGCCTGCGGCGGATGCGCTCCAATCTCCAGTTGCAGCAGCTTGAGTAAAAATTTCCCGTCAATCGTCGGCACCGCCGGCCGGATTGCGCAACCATGCGTTCCTCCGCCTTCCAGCCCCATCTCGGCCGTGAGCGAGCGCAGCGCCAGCGCCCGTCCCGCTGCCCGCGTCACCAGGCAATCGATCATCCGCGCGCCCACAAAGAGCAGGGAATCGATCTGCTCCACCGGCGTCTCAAATTCGCAAAACTCCTCCAGCGCAAACTCCGCCTCGATCGGCTCGAACGTATGCTCCGCCTCGCCGCGCGCCAGCGCCCGCCACGCTCGTGCCTTCGGTCCCATCCGCGCCACCAGCTCCACCTCTGGCAGCGCCGCCAGCTCGCCCAGCGTGCCAATGCCCCACAGCGCAAAGGTCGCCGCGTACTCTTCATCCAGTCCCAGCGCCGCAATCGGCAGCTTGGCTAGCGCCTCCGCCTCCGCGCCTTTGGCGATCACCGCGATCCCGCGCATGCTCGCCGCCTTCATCCGCGCCGTATCGAAATTTGCGCTCACCGCAATCGACGCGCGAAATCCCGCCGCGACCAGTTCCTCCCTCAGCCGCTCCGCCAACTGTGCCGGCGGCCCAAACAGCCGCTCCGTGCCCGCAATGTCCAGCGCAAATGCGCACGCCGTTCCGCCGCCCGCCCCAAGCGTGCTTGCTTCATTCAAGCCCGCGCCGCCGTTCACCTCTTCGATCCGCGGAGAAAATTTCGCCGCGCACTCCAGCATCACCGCCCGCGCTGCCGCCTCGCTCTCCGCGGAGCGCTTCAGCAGCCGTAGCCCTTGCAAGCTCTCCGCTTCGAGCCGCGTCATTCCCACCGCCGCGCCTCTCCGCTCGGCCAGCCGGTTCAGCGAGGACACCCACTCCTCCGGCGCGCGTCCATCCAGCACCACCACCGGCTCCGTCTGCCAATCCGTCCGCAGTCGCAGCAGTGCCTGCGCGGGAAACTCCGCCGCCCATGCGCACGCAAAAAGCTTGCCATTCATGCAAGCCTCCCCGCGTCGGTATCCCACGCCACGTTCGCCTGCCAGGTCGCGGCCGGCGGTTTTCGTGTCGTAATTTCAATCGGTGCCTGCCGATCTCTCTCGCGCCGCACTGCAAACTCGAAGCCGCGCAGCACCGTCCCGCCCACCGGCTCCGCGTTCCGCGCCGAGCACTCCAGCACCACCGCCGCCGCCGACTGCGCATACCCCCGCGCGCCGAGCACAACCAAACTGCACTGTGTTCTCTCCGCCGCCTGCCGGTACCGGAACCACGTCGCCAGCGGAATCCTGCTCGCTTGCTCTGGCGCCGTATCGCCCAGGTCCAGCACAACGCCCGCAAATCCTCCGGCCTGCAGCAGCAGATCGGTCGCCTGCAACCCCTGCTCAAGTCGCGCCCAGTTTGGACTCACCCACCGTACCCCTTGCAACCTGCCGGGGCCCCCGGCGAGCGATTTGTGCCCGATGGGGTGACTTGTTCCCTCGGTCCTTTTGTCCCTGTTTTCTTGTTCCCTTGTTCCCTTGTTCCCTCGGTCCCTGTCTTTCTGATCCCTGATCCCTGATCCCTGATCTCTGCTTTTACATCGCATCCACAGCAGTTGTTTCAGCCGCACGCCATTCGCCGCGGCCGACTCGGGATCGAGCGCATCGTTCACATCCACCCACGCGCACACCCGTCCCTCCGCCGTCCGCTGCGCCACAAACTGGAGCGCCAGGCTCGTCCGCCCCGACAACGCTGCTCCTGTCAGCTCGCTGATCGTCCCTACCGGCAGCCCGCCATGCAACAACTCGTCGACCGCCGCAATTCCCGTCGCCGCAACCTCGTGCATCGCACGCGGGGCAGGCGTCAGCGCTGCGGGAAACTTCCGTTCCAGCGCGTGTTCGATCTCCAAACGAAGTGCGGCGGCAGTGGGCATAGGATTTCGAGGCGTCTTTGATTTTTCGCCTTTTGTTCGCTTAATGTACCGCCAAAATACCCCTCCTGTCAAAGCCTAAATCCACAGATTTTTCCAATAATTTCCGCCGCTGACTTGCTGACTTGCTCGCTTGCTAACCCGCTAACTCGCTGCTCTTAAACGCTTTCCCACCAGCTCCGCCCTCGCCGCCAGCCCCATTGCCATGGCCATCACCCGGTCGTCGTGCGTCCCCGCCAGCGCACCGCTCCTCCCATTCGCCATGCGCACAAAGCTCCGGCACTCCCCCAGCAGCCTTCGGCTCTGGAACCGATCCGGCACCTCCACCAGCGCCGCATTCAGTTGTCCCAGCATCGCCGGCCGACTCACGCTCGTCGTCAGCCAACCCGCCTGCCCGCTCTGCCGGTAAATTTGCCCGTACTTGCACGCCGTCTCCGTCAGCGCCAGCACGCCGCTGCCGTGGTTGTTCCGCTCCACCACCAGCCACGCGCCGTTGTACTCCCTAGCCAGATCGGTCACAGCCTGCGCCAGTTCCAGTCCGCCCATGTGCCCGGCAAACTCCGCGCACTGCAAGCCGGTTTCCATCTCCAGCACTTGCGCCGCGGAGTAGTCGCCCTCGCTCCCGCCGCCCGCCGGATCAACCGCCACCACATACTGCTTGCCCTTCACCGGTGGCAGCCAGAATCTCGAGCTCCCCATTCTTCCGTCGCTCCACCGGCTCTGGAGCTGTCTTCATCCGCGCCTCCACTGCTGCCAGCTCAAACACGCTCTCGCCGCTTGCCAAGAAGCAGCTGTCCGCATCCTCTGCATACTCCTGCCGCGCCAGCCCGCGAAAATTCGCCCGAATCTGCCGCCGGTACCCGATCTGTTTCAGATCGAGCTTGTGCTTCTCCATCAACCCGCGCTCTTCCTCGGTCAGGCTCGCTTCGTCCACGGCCTTTGCGCGGTACCGCTCTTCCATCCACCACGGAAAAAAATGCCGCACCATCCCCGTCTCATCGGCCTTCAGCCACTCCTCGTGGAAGCACCCTCCCACTCCCAGTGGCGTCGACTCCAGCACCATCTCCGCATCCGGCGTCATCGCCGCCCGCAATCCCGCAAGGGTCTCCGCCGCATCGCCGGGCCACCGCGCCAACTCGCTGCAATGCAGATTCTGCACGGTCAATCCCCGACCCGCGTTCCGGTCCGCCGCGCTCACCACGCGATACTCCGCATCCATCTTCGGAAACACAATCTGCCGCACATTCGATTGCCCCGTCCTCAGCGCTCCCTTGCGCATCGTCTCCGGCAGCCAGTCCACAAACCTGTGCACGATCCTGAAAATCTCCTCCGCTGCCTCCTGTGTGTGCGCCACCTCCAGCGTCAGCGTTCCGGGGTTCGTAATCGTCTTTAGGAAAAATCGCGCCGCCACCCACGTTGTCATTCCCAACTGCCGCGCCTTCAGCACAATGTTTCGCTGCCCGCGTTGCTTCTCAAACTCCATCTGCACCGCGTTCGCCCTCAGCTTCACCGGCCTCCCAGTGCGTGACCGCACAATCAGCAGCCCTTCCGCAATCGCCACAATCGCCCTGCGCCCCTCCAGTTTTCCCGGCTCTGTGTCCAGAATCTTCCCCAACTCCTCCAACGCCTTTCTGTTCTGCCCGGCCAACTGCGTCTTCAACCACTTCGCTTCAAGCTCGCGCGCCCTTTCCGCTGCTGCCCCCACTCATCCCTCCCACTGTGCAAATCCAGAAAACTTCGCGCACTCCATGCAGGCTTGGCGCGCAACTGCCCAGGTCGCGCGCCAAGCGAAGGCGCAGCTCCGCCCCGAGCCGCACCTCCTATCTCGATCCATCAATCTGTGTTGTATTTGTTGCGGGTACCCAACCTCGCCGTCGCGCCTTTGCCCCAGGACGCGGTTGCGTGATTTCCCAATTACGCTGCGGGTAGCGCCGGTCTCCTGACCGGCTGTCGTGCGGGTCTCCTGACCCGCACCTGTGGTCGCATTTCCGGCGCCGCACCCTCGCCGTCGCAGTCCCTAAGTCCCTTAGTCCCTATGTCCCTACGTCCCAAAGTCCCTGTCTTCTCAATACCCCCCGCACCAGTACTTGATCGTGTACGCCGTCGACGCTGTCAGCGCCGTATTCGCCGTGATCGTGATGGCCGTCGTGCTCTCCGTCCACGTGTCGCTGGTGATCATTGCCGTCGCGCTCAGCGTCGTCACCATGCAGTTGGCCTGGTTCGTGTGCGTGTTCGGGAAACTCAGCGTCGCCAGCGTTCCCGTCGTCGGACTCGGCCCCGTCGTCAGCGTTACGGTCCCGCTCACGCCGTCGCACACGTGGTTCGCAGCGCACGCAATGGCCGGCCCCGATCCCGCCGCCGCGCCTGCCGTCACGCCCATCGTCCCGGTTCCCATCATGAACTTGCCTTGCAGGTAGCCCGTCGCTGTCGTGTTTCCGCTGCCCGACACCTGCAACGCCGCGGTCGAATTATTCGCGCCGCCCTCATACACGATGAATCCGCCCGTTCCCGATCCGCTCGTATTGTTGATGACCACCGCGTTCGCCCCCGCACCCGCGTTGATCGTCGTATTCGCATTGGCCGGAAGAATCACCCGGTCCAGTGAGTTCGCCACATCGGTCACGCGCAAGTAGTTGTTTGTGTCCTTTTGTACCTGCCACTTTGCTGCGCCCGAATAGTTGTTGAACTGCACCGCGCCAATCTGGTCCGCGCTCGATCCCGGCTGGATCGCCAGCGTCTGGCTCGCGTTCGCGCCATTTTGCAACGTCACGTTGCCCTGCACGGTCGTCCCTCCGCCCAATGTAGTTCCGCTCAGCGTCGAGCTCGTTGCCAGCACTACGCTTCCGCTGCCCGTCGTTGCCGCGCTCACCGGCTGCCCGCTGCTGTTCGTTCCCATCACGGCTGCGCTCGCGGGAACCGTCCCGCCATTGATCTTGCTCACTATCGTCGCGCCCTGCGCCCCCGTCACGTCGCCGCTCAGGCTGCCTGTAAAGTTCGTCGCCGTCGCTGCCGTGTTTGCCGTCGTCGCTGTCGTCGCATTGGTCGCGTTGGCCACCGCCGTCGCGCCAATCGCGCTCACAATCTGCGCCGCAGTTGCCGCCTCTGGAGGCGCGCTCGCTTGCCAGTATCCCAGCCCCGTGAACGGCGTCACGCCGCCCACCGTAGCGCTGCTTCCGCTCTGGTTGTAGAAGGCTGGGCTGTACTCGCTCCCCGCCTGCACGTTTCCGCTCGCCGTGCTGCCGGCCACCGTGCATGTCGTGCCCGAGCATGCAACTCCTGCTCCCGTAAACGTGAACGCCCCGCTGTTGCCGTTGATCGAGCTCACGCTGCCGGGCAGCGTTCCCGGTGCCCATTTGCTCGTCGCTGCATTCCACATCGGCACCGAGCCGTTCCCCGCGCCGCTATCCGTCCAGTCGGCCAGGTTCGCAGTTCCCATCGGCGACCCGCTCACTTGGAAACTCGCTGCATTCACCGCGCCGTTGACGTTCTCGGCGTTCGGCCACGGATGCACTGAGATCCATGCCAGATCCGTCGGTATCGTCGATGTGTAGACATAAATCGCGGCTGGCTGTCCCGATAATGTCGTCAGGTCGGCATCGAAGCAGGAGGTTGAATAGCTCGTTGTCAGCGCCGGAGAAATCGAGGCGATCTGTGTTGATCCTGTTTGCAGCCAGAAGCTCACGCTCCCACTGCCTGAGTCAGCCTTCATGCGCGCGCAGAGATGCACCTTTGTGGCGGGGAGATTGGCGCCCGTATTAGCAGGACCAATCGCAAGAGAACTCTGATTCACTCCGCTAAACCCGACCTCGTTTCCGCCGGGGATCGATAGATAACTTCCTGTTTCGCTGGTCGAATCCATAACCACCGTTGTTTCGCCGGGAGGCGCGGTCAGGTCTTCCGGCCATATCCACAGATCCGCCTGATTGTTATATGGGGTCAGTTCATCGCCATTGGTTACAAAATCGCTCGTGTGAACGAACGCATGGGTTTGCCGCGAATCGGTTGCGCTGCACGACCTCAATACTGCCGGTTCCATTCCGTCAGTGGGATTATAGAGTCGGCCAAGAGAGTACCGGTTCCCCAATCCGGTGTCGTTGATGGTAGAAAAATCGGACCCATCGATAAGCTCTATATCGTTCAATTTTCCCGTGATGTTAAAAGTCCCGGTATTGATGCAATTAACGCACTTTGAATCAAAAGCGTCCCATTGCGTCGGATTGAGGATCGCGCCTCCACCAAGCGTGGAATTGCTTATTTTGTGATCGAGCCCCTCGATTCGCCATCCCCCTCCTGGCGTTGTTTGACCCTGGGCCTCCAGCTCGACGTTATCAACGGTCCACCATGCTGCACTTGTTTCCTGAGCCGCGTTGTATTCCAGCACTTGCGGCCCAAACTGCGCTCCGTCGATCTGGCCGCCATACCAGCGGGTCCAGCCGCCGTCATAGGATACCCAGGGATAGATTGTGTCAAAAATGACGTTTCTTAACTCGTTCAAATCCCCTAACGCGCCATTTACACCGCTTCCGGACGTATCTGACTCGATGGCTAAGAACCCCCACATCGTGCGGATGTGCAGGTTTTCGAATATGTCCGCGTACGGCTGGCCGGCTACGCCCTGAAACAAGAAACCGCAGCTATTGTTCTGCGCGGATTCCGATGTGGTGCGAATGGCCAGGTTCCTGAACACGGCCTCATTCGGCCCGCTCCCGTCGGTGGTATTCGCGGTATCGTCATAGGCAAGTCCGCAGTTCCCGACCGTCGCTGTTGTTGGCAGGCCCATGATGGACACGTAAAGCACCGAACCATTGTGCGTGGGATAAGTCCACGTCTTTGCCAGCGACGCTGTATTCGATCCATATCCTGTGCCTTGCCCTACGGATGTAATGGTCGTCGCAAGCGTATTTGTTCCGTCTGAAAGAGTGATGTTTTGCCCAACATCTCCGGGGACAAACTCGCACGAAGCTGAGGTAATCGCGGCGCTTCCGTTCGTTGCCGCCACATCAGAACAAACGCGGCCCGGGCGCCGATGAGGATAGTTGGCACTCGCATCCACCGAGTCATCGACGACGATGCCGAAATCCTGCCATACATAAGAAGTGTGAGGAGTGATATAGCCGTCGGAGGAAGGATCTCCCGGCGCAAATACATCCTTGCCGGCAGCCCCTCGAATGTTAACGTTAGCAAAAAAGCCACCTGCGCCGTGAGGACCATAGATGCTCACCCCTTTTGGGTTCAGAGTTGAGGCAACATAGTACACGGTCGGCGCGTTTGCGCCCGTAGGGTTCACCGGCAGATAGACGCTTCCGCCAGACGAGTATGCGGCATTGATCGCCGCCTGAATTGCTGAAGTATTGTCTGTGCAGCCTGCGACAGACCCGCTTGCGTCGCAGTCGCCTACCGCTCCATAAGCCGTCACGGGGATTGTCTGTTGCCCGCCAAGGTTCGCCAGCGCGCCGCTCGCGCTCGTTGCGCCCGTCCCTCCTGTGGTCAGTGGAACTGCGCTCATGCCCCCGATTGCCGTACCGTTTCCCATGTAGTACGCAATCTGCCCCGAGCTTGCGGAATTGATGGTGCCGTTCACGCCGCCTGATCCCGACCCGCTTCCGCACGGCGACCCGGTATTCGTGATGTATCCCGAGTTATCGATCTGCAGGCAAGCGTCTCCCGACGAAGCTGCCAGTCCGGGGAACTTGATCGCATTCGGCGCGACAAACGCCGCATCCAGGTTTGTGCTCGATCCCGAATAAATGTCCGTCTCGGCTCCCGAGCCGTTTTCAAAATTGAATCGAATATGTCCCGTGGAGTTACTCGCGTCGATGTATGTATCTCCGCTATTGGTGCTTTGATACGCCTTGAAGCTGTCTAACCCTCCGATCGCCGAGTTAAGTGCCCAGTTATTGCTCGCGTCCTTCACCAGGTACCATTGGCTGTTCCCGTTCCAGTCCTTGTAAGTGAACGATCCCTTCTGGCTCGTTGTAAGTCCCGGCCACAGGTAGTAATCCACCTCCGCATCGGCGCTGTTGCGCAGCGACATGGTTCCCGCCGACTGCGTCGTTCCGCCCACCAGCAGATTGCCCACAAACAGCGCGTTTCCCATCTTGTCGACTGTCGCTACCGCCGCCGGCGTCGCGCCGCCGCTGGCAAAGGTCACTCCCCCTGTGCCCGAATTCGTTGAGCAGTTAAAGCACACATTGCCTGTGCCTGCCGCGTTCAATGCCGTTTGGTTGTTCGTGCTGCTCTGTCCTGGGTTCCACTGCTGGATCTGCAGCCGGTATACGTTGTTCAGTAAATCCTGCATCTGATAGAGCTGCTGGCCGCCCGTGGCGTCGCTGAATCCGTAGAGCCACCGGTAGCCGTAGTCGGTCTGAATCTCGTTCAGCAGCCCGCGCTCGTTTCCTGCTCCAGTCCCCAGCCGGAAGTGATTGGTCAGGGTCGCGTCCTGCTGGCTCATGTACCAGTCGCCGTTCAATGTGTTGAAGCTCCGGTGGAATGTGTCCAGGAAGCTATTGCGCGTTCCGTTGTCGGTCAGCTTTCCGGTAAACATTGTGCCGCCCGTCATCCAGTTGTTGTATGCGCTTCCCGCATCCGCCACCACCTGGCTCGTCGAGTTCTCGTTCCGCAGCCCCACAATCGTGTTGTTTTGCGCGTTCGGCCCTAAGTGCAGCGCCGTCGAGCATCCTTCCACGTCTCCTCCCGTAAACGTGTTTCCGTCGCCTTGTTGGATGTTGATTCCGTAAGTTCCGCCGATCGGATTTCCGCCGCTGGTCGGGCAATCGATGTGCAGCCGCACAAATGTGCTCGCATTCATCCAATCCGTCGTCGCCGGATTCGTAACTTGGTGTCCGATCGCATTCACCGCCGTCCCGAATCCGCTGAACTGGTTATCCAGGAACGTTCCACCCGTGTAATTCCCCGTCCCGTCCAGAGTCATGCCTGTCTGGTTTGAGTTACCCAGGAAATACAGGCTTTCTAAGTCCATCTCCTGCGTCCGGAATGCAACCAATCCCTGCGCCGTCGCGCTCGTGGCCTCAGTCGTATTAATGACCACGTTGTCCAGGTGGAAGCCCGGTGTGTCCGTCGCATACGTCGGGTCGCCCACCTCGATCATCGCGCCCGATCCCGTGTACGCCAGCGCCGTTCCGCCCGTGCTCCCGCTCGCCACTGTCCCGCCGCGCAGTGCGCACCCGCGCAGCGCCACGTTCCGCGTTCCCGCGGTCACCACAATCTGGTTTGCCGTCGTAATCGTCGCGCACGGCAGCAGGATCGCCGTATTACTCGTCGAAATCGTCAGGTTCGACCCCATCGTCAGATTGCCGGTAAAGTTGCGCGCATCGCACGTCCCGCCATAAGTCGCATTCACCGCGTTCACGCAAGACTGGATCTTCGCGCCGATGTCCGCGCCCGGAAATTGATCCACCTGAAATGCCGCCCCAACTCGGCTGCTCCCGACCAGCGCCGCGTAAGCCCCGCCGCCCGGCAGCGTTCCGCCTCCGCTGCCCAATTGCGTTCCGTAGCTCGCCGAGCTTCCCGCGTTCCACACCGTGTATCCGCCGTTGCCCTTCAGCAGATTCCCGGCAAAGAACGTCATATTCTGCCCGCCGATCAGGTTCACCGGCGCCGCCGTATCCCATGCCCCCGCCGCGTTCAGGCTCGCCGTTGTCGTCGACGAGCAGCCCACGCCGCCCTGCGTCACGGTGATCCCGGAAATCGCCCCGTTTGCATTCACCGCCGCCGTTGCCTGTGCGGTGCACAACCCGCTGAACGCAAGCGGCACGCTCACCCCATACGGATCCCATCCCAGTCCGTGTTCACTGCCCAGCGTCACCGATGTGACCGCTCCGCTCGCCGCCGTCACCGTCAGCGCTGGCTGCACTGCATTCCACGCCGGCATCACCACCGCGTTCCGCACCGTCCATCCCTGTTGCGGATTCTGCCCGTTCGGGTCCAGCACCAGCCCCGTCGGCGGCTCTCCAGTCGCCGATGAATTCCCCGCCAGCGCCACCACGTTATCCAGCACGTTGTTCGATCCCGCTGCCGCCGTAAACGCGTGCGTCGCCTGGATCGTCACGTTCTGCCAGCGGTTCGAGTCCGCATTCAATCCCGCCGGCGCCGTCATCGGCAGCGCCGGAATCGCCACGCCCGTGTTCAGTCCGCGAATGTCGATATTCCGGAACTCGCTCCACTGCGGCCATTGCGCCAGGTACAAGCCGCATGTGTGTGTCGAGTGCGCGCCCGGGTATTGCGCCGCCATCGGGTCCACACCCGTCGCCGCCATCTCCACGTTTTCCATCTCCGCCACGCGCAGCCCATTTCCTCCCGCGCCCGTCGTCGCCTGCATCGCAATCGCGCAGTTGCCCACACTCCATGCCGCGCCCGATCCCACGGTTCCCGTCTGCCCGTTTCCGCCTGGCGAAAAAATCGAATTCGCTTCCATCGGCCGGTTCACCTGGCACGCGCCCGCCGCCGCGCGTCCCTCTGCCGCGGTGCACGATACGTCCATGCTCTGGCCCACATAGATCGTCAAATCGTGCAGCCGCGTATAACTCAGCATGTTCTCCGCGTCCGGCCCGCTCTCCAGAACGTCTTCGCCCGGGAATCCCATCAGCGCCGACACCTGCTTTCCCAATCCGCCCATCGATTCCCCATGCCAGCTCAGCGTCCGCGTCTTGCATGTCCCTTGCGGAATCGTCAGCGCCACGCCGTGCGCGTTGGCATAGTTGATCGCCGCCTGCAGCGCGTTCGTATCGTCGGTCACGCCGTCGCACACCGCGCCGAACTCCTTCACGCTCCGCTCCGCCTGCTGCGCGCCCGTCGTCCGCAAATCCGTCACCTTCGCTCCGCTCGGATTCGTGAAACTATCCGTTCCCGCATAGTTCGGCGGAATCACCATCGCCCCATTCGTTCCCGCTGCATTCATCGCCGCCTGCAGTGTCGCCTGAGCGCTTCCCACCGCCGGAGCCTCTACTCCATTCACCGCGGGCGTGGTCAGCGCCCCCGTCATATTCCCGCCGGCCAGCGGCACGGCGCTCGCCGTTTGCGTATCCACATAATGTTTATCCGCGGCCTGCAGCGGCTGCGTCGGGTCTTCATTCAGATAGAGCGGCCCCGTCAGCGTTCCGCCTGTCGCCGACAATCCGCTCCCCGATCCCAGCCCCGCAATCGCCTGGTCCACATACGCCTTGCTCACTGCCTGCACCGCCTGCGCCGCCGGCATCACCTGAGCCTGCACCTGTGCCAGGCTCGCTTGCGCCGCCGCCGGAACCACCCAGTACTGTGTACTCGTCGTCCCGTCGCTCATGTAATAAACGGCTGTGTAGTACTCTCCCGCGGGCGTCGCTCCCACATTCGGCGCGAGGTTCACGCTCACAAATCCGTCCGACCCGATGGTCACCGTCGTCGACTCCGCGGCCACCGCCTGGCCTGCTGCGGTCGTAAACGCCGGCCAGCTGATCACCAGTGTTCCCGCGCCCGGTTGTCCGTTCGCCAGGTACACCGTCCCTTGCACCGTCGTGGTGCTCACCGCCTGCGCCATCGCCATCGCCGCCATCGCCATCGCCAGCGCGCACACCGCAATCCGTTGCCCCATCCTTTTCGCGTTCTCTGCGAAAAGCGTGCGAGCCCGCGACGCCATTTGCCGCACTCCCAACCATCCGTCTTCCATGAGCTTCATTCCCATCGCATCCTTCTTCTCACTGCAATTCGTCCACATCCATTTGCCGCGGCGGACCGCAGCGGATCGGTCCGCCTCAGCCTTTCAACAACCCATCATCAAATTCCCAACCGTCATTCCCAATTGCCAATCGCCCAAATTCCAACCGCCAATCGCTCTCCGCCACACATCCCAGCTAAGAGCTAAGAGCTAAGAGCTAAGAGCTAAGAGCTAAGAGCTAAGAGCTAAGAGCTAAGAGCTAAGAGCTAACACGTGTTTCAAATATCAGCTTTGTAACAAGGGCACGGCTTTAGCCGGGCCGAGAAAAAGCAGCAAAAGCATGGGGGTTTTAACCCCTGAGGGATAACAACCAGATTCCGTAAAACCATCTTCGAAGCACTTCCCAATAGCTACTAGCTGGCAGCTGCAGCTTCTTCTTCTTCTTCCTTTGCCTTCCGCCTCGCTTCCAGCACCTCTTCCCACGTCGGTCCTTCCATCAATTGCTCGGCCAGACTCGGCCCGTCCAGATCGCCGTCTTCGCCGCCCTTCTTCTTCTTCTTCTCCATCAGCGCCAGCACCATCGCCGCGCTGTGCATATCGCCTGCTTCCGTCCTTCCCACCAGCGTCTCCGCGATCTTGGGGCTGTGATTTTTCACCACCTTCTTCACCCAGTGGCGCAGCGCCTTTTTCGCCCCCTTGTACTCTTCCTTTTTGATTTTCTCCGCCGGCGTCTTCTTTGATTTCTCCTTCGCTGTCGCGCGGCCGCTCTTTGGCTTTCTCACCGCGGCCTTCTTTTTCCCCTTTGCACCCTCCGCGTCCTCGCCGCCGTCCCTCCGCGGCATCGTCACCACCTTGCTCTTCTTTGCTGCCTTTTCCGTGTCCCGCTTGCTTTTTCCCATTGGCTCCCCATTCCGGCCACCCATCCACGGCCCTTCCCATGCTCCGAAACCGCGCGATTCGGACCCCGCGCCCGAGGCGGATCATCACTTGCATTCCCCACTCCTCGCACCGACTCCGATCATCCATTCGCGCGCTCTCGCTCCGTGCCGCGGAAAAGCAAAAGGGGCAACTCGTTCATCGAGTCGCCCCTTCGCTCGTTTCCTCTTTCCTCGCGCCCGCGCCCTCCGCGGTGATGGCCCGAAGAAAATCGGAAGAACCTCTTCGGCTCCTCCGCTAACTAGTTTCATTTCGTGATGATTGCTTTCAGCTTACCGCATTTGCCAATAATTACCTGCAAACTTCGCATACATTAATCTTCGCCATGTTTTCAGCAACTTAGCCCTTTTTCCCGCCCTACGGGCAGTTGACAAGATTTTGCTTTCCCCTTCGCGCCGCCAAAATCCATCCCATCGCGCGTCTCACACCTCCGCGCCCTATCCGCCCAGTTGCATCAGCGAGTTCACCTCCCGGCGTCGCCATCTCGCCCTCCACCGCTACCAGGCCGGCCTCAATCTCTCCCTCTCGCTCGCCATCGATGGCTCTGGAAATGTCTGGACTTCGAACTACACCCTCAACACCGTCACTGAATTCGTCGGCGCCGCCTCACCCGTCGTCACGCCCATCGTCGCCAATCTCCTGTCCCCATACGGTTCGCGCGCTGTCAATCGCCCCTGACCGCGTGCACTGTCCACTGACAACCGTCCACCGACCACCGCCTCATCTTCCTCGGCAGCTTTTGTAGCGCCGGCCTCCGGCCGGCTGTCGTGCGGGTCTCCAGACCCGCACAGGTCCACCGCCCACCGTCCAGCGTTTACGTTCACTGTCCTGTCAAGGCCCCACGCCTCAACTAAACCCGCAACCTCTTCACTTCATTCGCAAAATTCTCTGCCGAAGTTTGCCGATTATTTCCGCCAACTCTCTACTCTTGTCTTAGGGGTAGAGAATCATCTCGGCCGCAGACTAGGGATCAAAGTCCCTGATCTCTGAACCCTGATCACTGGTTACTTACCGGAATGGAGAAAATAATCGATAATTTTTTTGATACCCCCCGGGGGTATATTTTCTTCCCGTAAGTCCTTTAGAATTGATCGGACTGCCTCAAAAATAGGGCAAAAATAGCCGAAACTGCCTGTTATTTTTCTGGTAAACATCCGCCAACTCGCCAACCTGCCAATCCCGCTAACTTCGCCAACTCCGCCAGCCCCGCTAACTCCGCCAACCCCGCTGCCTTGCATTAGCATTTCTCTATGTCTCGCTCCATGCGCCGTTCGCTGAGCGCCGTCATCCTCCTCGGTCTCTCCGCACCCTTCTTCGCCCACGCTCAAACCACCCCCGCGCCATCCGCAGTCTCACCCTCCGCAGCTAAGCTCGACCAGATCCTTTCCAGCCTGAACCGCGCCCGCACCATCGCTCAGGTCGCTGTCTCGCCCGATGGCAAGCGCGTCGCATGGCTTCTGGCAGGCAAGATTCGCCTCACTTCGCTCGATAATCTGGTCCAAAGCCAACAAATCACCGCCGCGCCCGGCCAGTCCTGCACCGCCTCTGAATTCGTCTGGTCTCCCAACTCCGACGCCATCGCCTTCCTCTCCGATTGCGCCGATCCAGGCGAGCAGTCCGATCTCTTCCTCTCTCATCTCGACAGCAGCCCTGCCCTTCGCCTCAGCGAGCTCCACGGCTACGTCGACGCGCCGGCATTCTCGCCCGACGGCAAGAGCATCGCGTTCCTCTATGTTGAAGGCGCCACGCGTCCGCCCGGTGCACTCTCCGCCGAAACTCCGCCCTCCGGCGTCATCGGAGCCGACCACATCGAGATTCAGCGCGTCGCCTCGGTTTCCGCTGAGACTTCCCAATCCGCTGCTCGAACCCCCACCGCTCCAACTTTTGTCACTCCGCCCAACCTTCACGTCTTCGAGTTCGACTGGTCGCCGGATTCAGAATCGCTCGCCTACATCGCCGCCGACCCTTCCGGCGAAAACAACTGGTGGGTCGCCAAACTCTACACACAGCCCATCGCCGCGCCCGAAGGCTCCAAACCCGCCGCCATCCTTGCTCCCGCTGACGTCTCCGGCCCGCTCCGCGGCCTCCAGATCGCCCAACCCCGTTGGTCGCCCGACGGCAAATCCATCGCCTTCATCGGCGGTCTCATGAGCGATCAGGGTGTCACCGGCGGCGATGTCTGGATAACTTCCGACGTCAACGGGTCCTACGCCTGCGGCCAGCTCTTTTCTGGCGGCCAGCCGCCCCCTGCATGTAGCCCTCTCATTGACCTCACTCCTAACCGCCCCGCTTCCGCCGAGTGGATCGCGTGGGACGGCAACGACGCCATCTACGTCAGCGAAATTGCCGGAAGCGACTCCCGTCTCGTCCGTCTGCGCATCTCCAACAATGCCGGCGCCCCAGCAACGTTCGATCCCCCTGTCTTCAGCGTTCCCGGCTCGGTGGGCATCAGCAGCTACGATTCCACTTTCTCCGCATCCGCCGATCGCTCGCTCTTCGTCTTTCAGTCCAGCTCCTTCAACACTCCGCCAGAAATCTACTCCGTACGCGCCAAAGACTCACTGTCGGCCCATTCCAGCGGCGCCGCGCAGCTCATCCAGCTCTCGCATTTCAACGACGGCCTCAAACCGTCCTGGGGCGATTCGGTTTCGCTCGCGTGGAAAAATGACAACTTCAACATTCAGGGCTGGCTGCTCTTGCCCAGGGATTACGATCCTTCGAAGAAGTACCCGCTCCTCGTTGAAGTTCATGGCGGTCCAGCCTCATCGGTCACTTCGCGCTGGGACGGAGGCGCAGGCGGCTTCAGCGCCCCTGCTTTTTCCGCGCTCGGCTACTTTGTCCTCATGCCCAACCCCCGTGGCAGCTACGGCCAGGGCGAGGCCTTCACTCAAGCCAACCGCAAGGACTTCGGATACGGCGACCTGCGCGACATTCTCGCCGGCGTCGATACTGTCCTCGCCAAGTATCCCGTCGATCCCAACCGCGTCGGCATTGCCGGCTGGAGCTATGGCGGTTTCATGACCATGTTCGCCGTCACCCAGACCCATCGCTTCCGTGCCGCGGTCGCCGGTGCTGGCATCTCCGACTGGCTTTCCTACTACGGCGAAAACTCCATCGATCAGTGGATGATTCCGTACTTCGGCGCCTCCGTTTACGACGACCCGCAGGTCTACGCTCGCAGCTCCGCCATCAATTTCATTAAGAACGCCTCCACTCCCACCCTCATTGTGGTCGGCGATCGCGACGGCGAATGTCCCGCTCCGCAGTCCTTCGAGTTTTGGCACGCACTGCGCGATCTGCATGTTCCCACGCAGTTGGTTGTCTATTCCAACGAGGGCCACGGATTCTCCAATCCCGCCGACCGGCGCGACACTTTGCAGCGCGCCGTCGATTGGTTCGCCCAATACATGCCGCCCAACCCGTAGACCACGAGCCGCGTTCTTCCTGCTCTCGATCGGATATTCCCCTCGTTAAGTTCCCCGTCTTTCTGTTCCCCAGTCCCTGTTTTTTCGCTCGCCATCCGGCTCCGCGCCAGTCTATCTGCCAGAGTCTTATCGCGATTGCTCTCGATGCCAGAGGTGGGCCCATCCTGATACACTTTTCCCTTGGGACATTCACTGTGCGTTTCGTCCCTCCGGCCGCATGCGGCAGCCTGCCGGCAGGGACTTGCGGCTGGGGTCCAACTCGCCCCGCGCTGGCCAGCCGTTTGCCTGGCCGTGAGCATCGGCAAGGGCGGTTGTGACTCATTCTTCTTAATGCGCTTTTTCAAATCCGTTTCGCGGTTCTGAAGTGCGGAACGGGGAGGATTCATGCGGCGGTTTCTGACGCTTGTTTGTTTGCTCGGCCTGGCCATTCCGGCCGGGATTTCTATCTCTGGTTGCGTTCGCAATCCGGCTGGAAAGTATTGCAACGGCCTCGGCTATGGCTTAACCCTCACTGAGGTGGCCAATCTCACGCTGCAGCCGCAGATCGCCGGAATCTCCCTGGCCTACGGACAGACAACCGCCGTCTTGCAGCCGACCGCCACGACCTGCAAGGGCGACGCGGCTTCCATCGCTTCAGGATCGCTGAGTTGGGGCACCACCAATAACCAGCTGGTCGACATCTCGCCCAGTGGCGGACTCTGCGCCGGGACCTGGAACCGCAACAGCGGCGGCGGCATCCCCGACTACACCTACTGCAGCTACCCTAATCCATTGCCTTCGACGAACGGCTTGCCCTACGCCGTTGCTTACATCACGGCCTCGGCCGATTCGGTGACCTCCAATCCCGTCGCCGTCTACGTCCACGCCCCGGTTTCCAGTATCAGTCTCGTCACCACATCCGTCTCAAGTTCCGGCCCTCAGCAGTGCTTCTCGCAGAATCAGCAGGCTCAGCTTGACGCTCAGGAATGTTACGTCAGCAACGGCACACAATATGAGCTCTGCGCGCCGCCGTCGGTGTCGCCGGCGGACTACGCGTGCCCGGGCGGCCTGGCGCCAGGCGTCACCTCGGTTCCTGAGTGCACTTCCTCCATCGGCACGCTCAGCTTTCAATCGAGTAATACCTCCGTGGCTACGATTAATTCCACAACCAACGTCATCACTGCGGAGCAGCCGGGCACCACCGTCATCACCGCAGCCATCTCGCAAACCGCTTCTTCGGCCGGATACTTCTCCACCTGTCCGCCAAAATCGATCAATATTGCTTTGGCCAATGGAAGTACAAAAGGCGTGGTTACGCAGGGTGTTGCGCAGAACCTCACGACCACGGTGACCGACACCCAGGGCAATCCGATCACAGGGCTGACACTGAACTACGAGTCCACCAACCCCATCGATGTCATCACCACTGCCAGCGGTTCCATCACCGCAGCTTACCCCGGTGTTGCCACGCTCACTGCGCTCTGCAAACCGCCGGGATGCAACCCTGCCCCCATCAACGAGATTGGTCTGAACGGCACTGGGTTGTCCATCACGTCCAATCCTGTCGACGTCATTGTTCCCGGCAACACCAGCGACTTCGTCTGGCTCAGTGCGCCCGGTCAGTCGCAATACTTTTACTCGGTTGAGCTGCTCACCGGCACACCCGGCAACACAGTGCGCCTCCCCTTCGTGCCCAACTCCATGGTCATCGACCAGGCGGGTGTCAATCTCTACTTCGGCTCGCCTCGCGAGCTCATGATCTACTCAACCAACGGCAATTCCCTCACCAGACAGGACCCCAACGTTCCCGGCGTGGTCCTTGCTGTTTCTCCCAATGCCAACGATCTCCTCATCAACGACCCGATACGCGGCGTCTTTTACCTCTACAACACCTCCGGCAGCATCATCAGCACGTTTGGCGGCTTGGGTGCGGCAGCCGCCTGGACGCAGGATTCAAATACTCTTTACATCGTCGATAGCGCGGCCCTCGGCGGCAATCACACCAACACGCTCTACGTGCACGACGCCAACTCCGGCTGGAGCACCTATGACCTGAGCTCCTCGGGCGGCGCTGAGAATCTTGCTGTCACTGTCCCCGGCCTGGGCGCCTGGCTCGCCGGCAATCCAACCGTCGCCCACACCTGGTGCCCCAGCGGCACCGTCGGCAACAACGCAACCATTCAGTTTTATCCGCAGCCTTCAACCGACTCGCTCAGCATCCCCACCAGCGTTTTAGGCGCCACTTCCGACGGTCAGCATATGCTCGGCGCATCCCTCAACGGCTCGAGTATCACGCTCGATGACATCGGCCTCAATATTCCGCCATCGCTGGCTTATCCTGCTGCTGAATGTCCGGTAACCACATCCGGCGCCACGCAGACTCTCTCGCCGCTCTCCACGAACCCCGCGCTGAACGGTTCGGTCAATCTGACCGGGGTGACGAATGCCAACGCCGTCAACCAGGTCGTCACCGGCACGGCGCCCACCACGGCCTCTACGACAACTGCCGCGCCCATCGCTTTTGTCACCTACAGCACGCCGGGAACTTCCACGACGGCCGCGCAGCTTCCTTACTATCTGCCCCAATCGAGCGGCGTCGGACCAGTCGGCTACGTCACCTTCGCCGACACCACCGCCGCGGCGCCGCCAACCGCGCCGCTCGCCGGTACATTCTCGCCCGACCATTCCATCTTCTTTGTCTCCACGGCGGGCGATGACGAGGTGCACTTCATTAGCATTCCGCCCAACCTCAGCACCGCTTCGCCGCCTGCCGACACGCAGCAATTGAGCCCCGGACTTCCCGCGTGTACTCCGGTCTCAGCCGGCGGCAACGATGCCGGCTGTCTTTATCCCACAGCGCCCGGCCCGGCGACCGTCGTTCCTGCAACCGCGATCGCGGTCAAGCCGCGCTCCATCACGTAGTGCCGCCTATGGCCGGAGATTTCCGGCCATCGCTCACTTACGTGCCGGATCCCCGCGACCGAAAAAATCCGGAAGTCAAAGCCGAAATCCACAATCTCTCCCTGTTTCCTCGCTCCCTCGTTCCCATGCTCCCTTGTTCCACTGTTCCCGTAGTCCCTTAGTCCCCAGTCCCTACTCCCTCTCCTTCTTGGTCCCTTGGTCCCTGTCTTCTACAATCGACTTATGATCAAGGGCATTTCCTTTCTGCGGCCTGCGGGCAGCGCCGCGGCCTACGACCGGCTGGCGCGCTTTTTTGCCGCACTGGGCTTCGCGCCCGGCAAGGGCTGGCAGGAAGAGGAATCCCGCGGTGCATCGTTTCTCGCTCCGCTCGGCAACCTTGAGTTTGTCGACGGAAAGTTTCCCTCGACCGCGGATGTCCTCGTCGAAGTCACCTCGCTCGACTCCATCCACCAGGCGGCTGAAGCATGGCTCCGCGTGCAAGGCGGCGAAGAGGCCGTCTCGCGGCTTTCGCCCATCGCCGAGACGCATTGGCGCTCGCAACTGTTTACTGTCGAGCCGGAGCCCGGCTTTCGCTTCAGCTTCTGGGCATGGACCGATCCCCTGAAGGGCAAGCCCGTCGCGCTCGAAGGTGATCTTTCAGCGAGCGGAATGAAATTTGCCGTCGTGGTCTCGCGCTGGAACGCCGTCATCACCGACCGCCTCCTCGAGGGCGCTCTCGACGCGCTGTCGCGCAGCGGTGCCGACCGCTCCGATATTCAGGTCATTCGTGTTCCCGGCGCATGGGAAATCGCCGCCGCCGCCCGTACCTGCGCTTCCGGCGGCCGTTTCGACGCCATCGTCACTCTGGGCTGCCTGTTGCGCGGAGAAACCGCCCACTACGAAGCCATCTACAACGAGGTTGCGCGCGGCATCGGCCAATCGCAGCAGGAAACCGGCGTTCCTCACAGCCTTGGCGTGCTTACCTGCGAAACTCTGGAGCAAGCGCTCGACCGCGCCGGCATCAAGGGCGGCAACAAGGGCTTTGAGGCCGCCGCCGCAGCCATCGAGATGGTCAGCCTGCGCCGGAAACTCCAGCAAGGCGGCCCCGCTTGACCTCGCGCCATCGCCGCAAGTCTCGCGAACTCGCCATGCAAATGCTGTTTCAGGCCGACATGGGCCGTCAGAGTTTCGACGATGTCCAGGCCACGTTCTGGAAGGCCGCCGATCCCGTGGAGCCTGAAGTCCGCGGCTTTGCTGAAGATCTCTTTCGCGTGGCCATCGCTCAACAGGAAGAAATCGATGCGCTCATTGCCGGCCACTCCGCCCACTGGCGTATCGATCGCATGCCCGCCGTCGATCGCAATCTGCTGCGCATGGCCGTCGCTGAGCTCGTCGGCGTCAAATCCACGCCCTTTCCCGTCGTGATCAACGAGGCCCTCGAGATTGGCCGCCGCTACTGCGCCCCCGAGTCCATCAACTTCCTCAACGGCGTCCTCGACTCCATCGCCCGCAGTGTGATCGCAGGCAAACATTGAATGGCCAGGCCCCTGATCGTTTTGCCAGCGTCATTTCGCAGCTCGTTTGATGCAAATTGAACCCGCGATCCTGCTATCCTTAATCATGTGATTCCGCGTCGCACCCACAAAAGAATGTTTGCGCTGGTTCTGTTTCCAGCTCTCGTGCTCATCGCCTGCCATCGGGAAGAGCGCGCCGTGGTGAACGTGGAAAAGGACGCTGTAAACGCCGAACATCGGGCGCAGGAAGCCGCTGTGGAACACGACCAGGAACGCGCCCAGCTTGAGCAGATTCCGCTGCCCACCAAGAGTCTCTACATCGATATCCACGACCCCGCGCAGTGGGCAAATCCGTTTCTCGCTGTCGGCGCTGATACCACCACGCTGCGCATCGTCCTGGCCGATGCCAACCCCAGCCCGGTGGGGCAGGGAACCTTGCTCCGCCCCGCAGCGGCACGGCGCCAGGAGCTCGAGTTGCGCCTCTCTGACCTCGACACCGCTGTTGCCGCCATTCCCGCTGGAGCGTGGCCCTATGGTCGCGTCATCGCAGTCGCGGAATCCTCTTCCGCCACGCCAAAAGACCGTCCCAGAGTCCGCCGCAACGTCGAAGCCGTCATCCGCCAGCTCAACGACCTCGGCGTCGTCGTTGAAGAGTGGCCGTCGCGGTAGCCGCTATGAATGCGGAAAACCAGGTTCCGAGAGGGAGATCTCCCCACAACTGTTGAGAGCTAATCGGGATCAGGTCATGACTCGGCGCCAGTCGCGCTGGCATTCGATAACAGCCGTCCCCCTTCTCGCGCTACCATTGCAGCGTGAGCTCTTCCGCATTTGCCATTCTCTCCAACTCCGGACCACTGGGCCATGAAAGCTTTTCCGCTCACCACGAGCTTGAGGGCCTGCTGAAGAATTCCCTTCGTGGCGAAGTGCGCTTTGATCCAGGCTCGCGCGCTCTTTACGCTGCTGACGCGTCGAACTACCGCCAGCTCCCCATCGGCGTCATCTTTCCGCGCGACGCGGCCGACGTGGAGGCCGCATTGGCCGCCTGCCGTGCCACCGGCGCCGCCGTTCTTCCGCGTGGTGCGGGCACCAGCCTCGCCGGCCAGTGCGTCAACGTCGCCGTTGTCTTTGATTACTCGCGGCACATGGACGCGCTCACCTCGATTGACCCTGGCGCCCAGCTTGCTTGTGTCGAACCCGGCATCGTTCTCGACCGCCTGCGCGACGCTGCCGAGCTGCATCAACTTACCTACGCGCCCGATCCGGCGACGCATTCCCGTTGTACTCTCGGCGGCATGATCGGCAATAACAGTTGCGGCGTGCATGGCTTGCTCGGCGGCAAAGTGGTCGACAACGTGGAATCGCTCGACATCGTCCTCTACGACGGTACGCGCATGATCGTGGGAGCCACGCCGCCCGAGCGCCTTGACGCGCTCATTCGCGCTGGCGGCCGCATTGGTCAAATCTACGCCGGCCTTGCGCGCATCCGCGACCGCTATGCCTCGCTCGTCCGCGAGAAGTTTCCCCGCATCCCCCGCCGCGTCTCCGGCTACAACCTCGACGAGTTGCTGCCGGAAAACAACTTCCATGTTGCGCGCGCCTTGGTCGGCTCCGAGGGCACTTGCGCCAATATCCTCTCCGCCACGCTGAACCTTACAGCCAGCCCGCCCTTCCGCGTGCTCACCGTGCTTGGCTTCAACGACGCTTTTCTCGCCGCCGACGCTGTTCCCCTCGCGCTCGAACACCAACCCATCGGGCTCGAAGGTTTCGATTCTCTTCTCGTCGACTTCATGCGCCGCAAGGGCCTGGCTCTGCGCGAGCTTGACAAGCTTCCCCCCGGAGTTGGATTTCTGCTCGTCGAGATGGGCGCATCGTCCTCTGAGGAGGCCCGCGCCAAAGCCGAGTTACTGGCGCGTGCGTCCCAGTCGTGGCCCTCGGCGCCGGTGGCTCACATTTGCGCGCCCGATGAGGCTCGGGCCGTGTGGCATGTGCGCGAATCCGCGCTCGGTGCCATGGTCTTTGTGCCCGGCGAGCCCGACCGTTGGGAAGGATGGGAGGACTCCGCTGTTCCTCCCGCGCAACTCGGCAAATATCTCCGCGCCATCACCCGGCTCATGGCGGAGTACGGTTTTCGCAGTCCGCTTTACGGTCACTACGGGCAGGGTTGCGTCCACATGCGCATCAATTTCGACTTCCGCAGCGCCGAAGGCATTCGCATTTTCCGCGAGTTCATCGACCGCGCCGCTGAGGTCGTGCTTTCCTTTGGCGGCTCGCTCTCCGGCGAACACGGCGACGGTCAGGCGCGCGCTGCGCTTCTGCCCAAAATGTTTGGTCCCGAGCTCGTGCAGGCTTTCCGCGAATTCAAGGCGCTCTGGGACCCCGACAACCGCATGAATCCCGGCAAGCTTTCTGATGCCGTGCGCGTCTACGATCCGGTAGAGAACCTCCGCCACCCTCTCGCTGAGGTTGCGTCATCCAATTTATCCGGGGCGGGCTCACACACCAGACAAACAGGGCGGCAACCAAACCTCGCATTCACCAAAGATGATGGCTCTCTGGTACGCGCAACCGAGCGATGCGTCGGCGTCGGTGCCTGCCGCAACACGCAGGGCGGCGTCATGTGTCCCAGCTACCGCGCCACCGGCGAGGAACAGCACTCCACTCGCGGTCGCGCCCATCTCCTATGGGAGATGCTTGCCGGATCTCTGCGCGAGGAGGGTTTCGAAAGCCGCACCATCCAAGATGCCCTCGACCTCTGCTTGAGCTGCAAGGCCTGCAAATCCGAGTGCCCGGTGCAGGTGGATATGGCCGCCTACAAGTCGGAGTTCCTTGCGCAGCACTACGAAGGCCGCCTGCATCCGCTTCATCACTACATCTTTGGCTTTGCCGATCGCCTTGCCCGCTACGGCTCGCTCGCGCCCTCGCTCACCAATGCCATCCTGACCGGCCCGCTCACCAGCCCACTCATCAAGCGCATCGCCGGCGTTGCCCGGGAGCGCCAGTTGCCGCGCCTGGCTTCGAAAACCTATCAAAAGATGCGGAAAGCGACCCCCATAAATCTCGTCCAAAGGTCCGCCGCACTGCAAGTGCCCCCACTGCAAGTGGTGCTGTGGCCCGACACGTGGAACAACTACTACTATCCGCAATCGCTCTCCGCGGCCGAAACCATCCTTACCGAATCCGGATTTCAGGTTGAAACCCCTCGCGGCCACATCTGCTGCGGGCGCCCGCTCTACGATTTCGGCCTTCTCGGCGCTGCCCGCTCCTATCTCTCTCGCGTCCTCGATCGCATGCCGCCGCAAATTAAAGCCGGTCTGCCCTTCATTTTCCTGGAACCGAGCTGTGCCAGCGTCTTCAAAGACGAGCTGCTGGAGCTCTTCCCCAACGATCCCCGCGCCAAACTCCTCAGCCAACATGTCTGGCTGCTTGCTGACTGGCTCGCGGAGCGCGCGCCGCAGTTTGCCTCTGGCCGCCTCGCTGGCGCAAACGTCCTGGTTCACGGCCACTGTCATCACAAGGCCGTCTTTGGCGGCCCGGCCAGTGAAGTCGCCCTTCTCCAATCAGCCGGAGCAAAAGTCGAGCTCATTCAAGCTGGCTGCTGCGGAATGGCTGGCCCATTCGGTTTTGAAGCCGGAAAATTTGAAGTTTCTAAGACCATCGCCGGCCAGGGCCTGCTTCCTGCCGTTCAATCCGCCGCCCCATCCACCATCCTCGTCGCCGACGGTTTCAGTTGCCGCGAGCAAATCGCTCAGTTGTCTAACCGCCAGGCCCTTCACTTTGCCGAAGTTCTTGCCCGCACATCCGCCTCGGGCGGATGACTCCGCATCGGCGCGCCGCATCCAATGGGGAGAGTGAGTTAGTTTCAGCGTACGGATCTCATGCGAGCGCCGCGTGTCGTAATGGAGTTCGGCGGAATTCCTCCGGCTTTTTAGAAGCGATTTCGCGGAATCAACCGCTGCCTGATCCGCAAAGGACCCCGTTTGCGGTAGACTGGACTGGTTTGGTAGGCTCAATCATTCGTTGAGCGCGATGGAAAGAGGAGGTTTCATCATGGCAGAAGAGAGCAAATCCTACGGCTTGGCTTGGTTTCTCGCCGGATTAGGCGTCGGCGCTCTGGTCGGCATTCTTTATGCGCCGAAGAGCGGCAAAGAAACGCGTGAAGACATTGCCTCGGGAGCGCGCGAGAGCGCGGAATATCTCCGTGCGCGTACGCGGGAAGCTGCGGAGAACGTAAGCGCCATCGTCGATCGGGGCAAGGAGCAGGTGAACGCCCTTGTTGACCGCGGCAAGGAACAGGTGGGTGAGTACGTCGATCGCGGAAGAGCTCAGTGGGAGGAGTTTGTGGAGCGCGGCAAGAATCTCGTCGCCGACCAGACCACTCGCGTTGGCGCGGCCGTCGATGCGGGCCGTCAGGCATACAAGTCCGCGAGCGGCGAGCCCGAAACGCCTGAGTTCTGAGAGCCGGCTTTCCACGGGCCCACGCCCGGCCATGGGCCTCATCATCCCTTCCGGCGATTAACGCGAGTGAAATCGATCCGGGTACTCACTCTTGCTCCGGGAGACATTCCGCTGCTTTCGCCGGTGCAGCATGCCCAGGATTCAATTCGCAGTTCCGCAGAGATCCTGCGCGAGATCGAGATTATGCCAAAGTTCGACAATCAGACCGTTCAACTCGTTTTGGTCGCCTTGGTTGCCTTGGCCATGCTGGTCCAGGCTTTCGTCCTGCTGGCCGCCTTCATTGCCATGCGCAAGGCTGCGCGCTCCATGGACGAAAAACTCGAGGCGTTCCGCTCCTCCGTCACTCCGCTGATCGACAATACTCGCTCGCTGGTCACGCGCCTCACGCCAAAGATCGAGGAAACCGCCGACGATCTGGCCGCCCTCACACATTCCCTGCGCGTCCAGGCTGCGGATGTTCAATCCGCTGCCGATGAAATCATTGCCCGCGCGCGCATTCAGGGCAACCGTCTTGACTCCATGCTCTCTCACGTTCTCGATACTTTGGAGCGCACAGGCAGCTTCATGTCCGATGCGGTCAACAAGCCCATGCGCCAGCTTTCTGCGATATTGGCTTCGGTGAAGGCGGTTGTTGAATCCCTGCGCAGCGGAGTGCCCGAGCCTCGTTCGCAGGCCAATCGGGCGTCCGGCGATCACGATATGTTCGTCTAGGGCCAGCGATTCGGGTTAGACAAATGCGCGCCTTGGACCCTTCCCAAATCGAGGCCAATGATATCTACAAGCTCATGATCGGCATGATCGTGCCGCGGCCCATCGCCTTTGTCTCCACCGTCGATCCGGCTGGCGTCAGGAATCTTGCGCCCTTCAGCTATTTCACCGCGTGCAGCTCCAATCCGCCCGTCGTCTGCTTCTCCACAGCCGTCCGTGCCGGCCCCCATCCCTATAAGGACACGCTCGAAAACATCAAGGCCACAGGCGAGTTCGTGGTCAACATCGTCTCCGAAGAGTTTGCCGCGCAGATGAACACGACCTCGGCTACAGTTCCGCCCGAGGTCGACGAATTTGAGCTTTCAGGTCTGACGCCGCTGGCCAGCGATCTCGTGAAACCGCCGCGCGTGGCCGAGAGCAAGGCCCAAATGGAGTGCCGACTCCACCAGATTGTGCCCGTCAGCGACCGGCCCGGCGGCGGCATTCTCGTGCTCGGCGAGGTCCTGCGCTTCCATGTGCTCGAGTCGCTGCTCGACGGTTACAAGATCGATCCCGACAAGCTCAACGCCATCGGCCGCATGGGTGGGCCAAATTACGTCCGCACTCGCGACCGCTTCGAGATGCAGCGGCCAAAGTAAGAAGGTCACTCCCTTAACGAATCATTTTTAAGACTGCTCACTCTACCGACTTGAAGCGATGCCGGGCCAGCTTCAAGCAATCCACCCCCCGCCCACGACTTCATCGCCGTCGTAGAAGACCGCTGCCTGGCCCGGCGTCACTGCCCGCTGCGGCTCATCGAAGGTGGCAATCGCTTCTTCGGCTCCGCGCATCTCCAGCGTGGCCCACGCGGGCTCGTGCCGGTGCCGGATCTTCACCTTCACGCGCTTCGGTTCCGTCAGCTCCGCAATGCTGATCCAGTTCAGCTCCCGCGCACGCAAACTGCGCGTCGTCAGCTCGGCGTCCGCGCCCACCGTCACGCGATGGCTTGCCGCATCGATGTTGATCACGTAAAGCGGCGCCGCACTCGCCACGCCCAATCCCTTGCGCTGCCCCACGGTAAAGTTGTGAATGCCGGCGTGCCGCCCCATCACTTCGCCGTTCGCGGCCACCAACTCGCCCGCCATCTCCGGCGTCGCCTCGCCCTGCTCCTCGAGATACGCGGTGATGAACTGCTTGTAATCTCCGCCCGGCACGAAGCAGATCTCCTGCGAATCCGGCTTTTCCGCCAGCATCAATCCGTGCTTCCGCGCCGTTTCGCGCACCTCCGGCTTGGTCATATGTCCAAGCGGGAAAAGCGTGCGCGCAAGCTGCTCCTGCGTCAGTCCGAAGAGAAAATACGTCTGGTCCTTGGCCAGGTCCGCCGGCCGCTTCAAAATCCATCGCCCGCGCTTCTCGTCGAACTCATTCACCGCGTAATGGCCCGTCGCAATCCGCTCCGCCCCAATGCTCCGCGCGGTCTTCAGCAGTTGGCCGAACTTGATGTGGTTATTGCAGAGAGAGCAGGGAATCGGCGTGCGCCCCGCCAGATACTCGTCCACAAACGGCCGCACCACGTCGCGCTCGAACCGCTCCTCCTGGTTCACCACGTAATACGGAATCTCCAGGTGCTCGGCCACGCGCCGCGCATCGTAAACGTCATCTAGGGAGCAGCAGCGCCCCGCCTTGGGAGCATCGGGGATTCCGTGCTTGCCCTTGAGTCGCGTCTGATCCCAAAGCTGCAGCGTCAGCCCAACCACCGCGTGGCGCGAAGCAGCGGAGCCTTTGCCCTCACGAGCGAGGATCGCCGCCGCCGTCGAGGAGTCAACCCCTCCGGACATCGCCACCGCAATGGTTGTGCTCTGCTTCATAAATAAAGCCTCTGCTGCTAGCCTCCAGCCGCTAGCTTCTCCCTGCAACCGCGCCCTATTCTCAAATGTTAACCGGCTAGAAGCTAGGAGCTAGAAGCTAGAAGCTGTTTCCGGCGCCAACTCCCGCAAATGCTCCACTGCCTCCGGAACCACGCGCAACACATGGTCCACATCTTCATCTGTCGCTGTCTTCAACAGGCTAAAGCGCAAGCTGGCCCGCGCCGCGTTCTTGTCCAGCCCCATCGCCATCAGCACATGGCTCGGCTCGGTCGATCCCGAGTGGCACGCCGACCCTCCGCTCACCGCAACGCCCTTCAGGTCCAGCGCGATCACCAGCGCCTCGCCCTCCACCTGCTCAAAGTGAATGTTCGTTGTATTCGCCGCACGCGGCGCTCCCGCGCCATTCACTCCCGTGCCGGGAATCTCGAGAATCCCCGCCTCCAGCCGGTCGCGCAGCCGTGCAACGCGCTCCATTGTCCCGTCCTCAAGGCTCTTCATCGCCAGTTCGGCGGCCTTGCCCAGGCCCACGATGCCCGGCACATTCTCCGTCCCCGCGCGCTGGCGGCGCTCGTGGCTCCCGCCCACAATTAGCGGCTCCAGCGGCGTTCCGCGCCGCACATACATCGCGCCAACGCCTTTCGGCCCGTGCATCTTGTGCGCGCTGATCGAGCACAAATGGCACCCGAAGCGCCGCACGTCAAAGGCGATCTTTCCCGCTCCCTGCACCGCATCGATATGGAAGAAGGCCCCGGTCTCCGCGGCAATTCTCCCAATCTCCTCCACCGGCTGCATCACGCCCGTCTCGTTATTTGCCAGCATCACACTAACTAGGGTTCTGCGGGAATCGCCCAGCCGTGTCGCCGGCCCGATCGCGCGGCGAATCTCTTCGGGATCGATCAGTCCATCCTTCCTTGGCGCGACAAACGTCACGTTGACGCCCCGCTCAGCCACTCGATCGGCGGCGCGCAGCACAGCCGAGTGCTCAATCGACGTCGTAATAAAGTGATCACCTGCGCGCAGCAGCCCGAAGATCGCCGTGTTGTCCCCCTCGGTGCCGCCCGAGTTGAACACCACCTCTGCTTCTCGGCAGTGGAAAAATCGCGCCAGCGTCTCACGCGCATGGTCCACGGCCTTGCGCGCCTTCTGGCCCTGCAAATGAATCGACGAAGCGTTGCCAAACTCCTCCATCCAGTACGGGCGCATCGCCTCCATCACCTCCGGCAGCAGAGGCGTGGTGGCATTGGCATCGCAATAAATCTGTCCCATCGCGAAAGCTCTCCCCCCTTCAAATTGTACGGGGAATCGCGTTGCGGCGCGAATTCGGCGCTCACCGCCAAATGGGCCGAAAATCGCCGCTGCCGGTCGAGCCAATTAGAATTCGGGAAGTGCACTCCCGCGCTTTCCGGAGCTCTCCCGCATGACGGATTCGCCCACCCAGACGACTGCCACCAGTCCATCGGGGAATCCCCGCATCCTCATCATCGGCAACGCGGGCCAGCTCGGCCGCGAGCTCGAGAAGATCTTCGCCGAAACCGGAACCATCCTTGCCGTGGATCGCGAGTCCGTCGATCTCGCCGATCCCGATCAGACGCGCGATCTCGTTCGCCGCGCCGCCCCCGACGTCATTCTCAACGCCGCCGCCTACACCGCCGTCGATCGCGCTGAGTCGGAGATGGCCGTAGCCCACGCCATCAACGCTCTCGCTCCTCGCGTTCTCGCCGAAGAAGCCGCCGAGCGTAACGCGCTCCTCGTCCATTACTCCACGGATTACGTTTTCGACGGCAGCAAGCAAGGGCCGTGGACGGAAGACGATTCTCCTGCTCCCCTCAGCGTCTACGGCGCCAGCAAGCTGGCCGGCGAGCAGGCCATTCAAAACTCCCGCGCCAGCTACCTCATCTTTCGCACCAGTTGGGTCTACGGGCCGCATGGCAACAATTTTTTGCTCACCATGCTGCGCCTGGCTCGGGAGCGCGACCGGCTTTCCATCGTCAATGATCAATTTGGCGCGCCCACCACCTCAATCGAGCTGGCCCGCGCCACGCACGCAATCGTTACCGGTGTGTTGGCTGGCCGCTCTGGCGCGCCTCAAGACTGGTCCGGCCTCTACCACATGACCTGCGCCGGCTCTGTCTCCTGGTTCGGTTTCGCTCAGGCCATCTTCGCCCGCGCATCCAAGCATCTCGGCCTGAAAGCGCCGGAGCTCGTTCCAATCGAAACCAAAGACTATCCCACCCCTGCTGTGCGCCCGCGCAACTCCGTTCTGTCAAACGCCAAACTGCACGCCCGCTTCGGCGTTCAACTTCCCTCATGGCAATCCGCGCTGGATGAAGCGATTGCGTCTCTTCACAGTGGTTCCAGGATTGCTATACCCCGGAACCGATACCGATAGGTCGTCCCGACCCCAAGAAGGGACGACCCGGCACAAAAGCTGGATCGGGCACGTCTATCCTGGAACCGCTCTAGGCGCGCTCGGGATCGGAATAAGCTGCAAGCAGCGTTCGCGCCGCGCGAAACGGCGTCGTCCGGCCCTCCGCCACGTCGCGCTCCAACGTCTCCATGCGACCGCGCACCGCCGCATGCCGGTCGAATCGCTGGCGCAGCGACTGATCGATCATCTCGTGCAGCCATCGCCGCTGCTGCTCGCGACGGCTCGCGGCAAACCATCCGTTGCCTCGCGTGAGGGCTGCATACTCAAGCACGCATTCCCACAACTCGCGTATTCCTGTACCTGTGAGCGCCGAGCAGGTCACAGCACGCGGCGTCCATCCCGACTCCGCCGCCGGGAAAAAGTGCAGCGCGTTTTGCGCCTCGGCGCGCGCGCGCTCCGCGGCATCCGCATTCGCTCCGTCAGCCTTGTTCACGGCCACCAGGTCAGCCAGCTCCATCACCCCACGCTTGATCCCTTGCAGCTCATCGCCGGCGCCCGCAAGCGTGATTAGCAGGAAAAAATCCACCATCTCGTGTACCGCGGTCTCTGACTGGCCTACCCCGACCGTTTCCACCAGGATGTTTCGGTATCCCGCCGCCTCGCACAGCAGCATCGCCTCGCGTGTCCGCTGCGCCACCCCGCCGGCCATCCCGCGCGAAGGGGACGGCCTGATAAACGCCATCTCGCTCGCCGCCAGAGCTGGCATCCGCGTCTTGTCGCCCAGGATGCTTCCGCCGGAAATCTGGCTGCTCGGGTCAATCGCCAGTACCGCAACTTTCTCCTTTTTCTCAGTAATCAGAAATCCGCCCTGCGCCTCAATCAAACTGCTCTTGCCTGCCCCGGGCACGCCCGTGATGCCCACGCGGATCGAATCGCAGCAGTGCGGCAGGCAATCTTCCACAATCTGCTCGGCCAGCTCGCGATCCGCCTCGCGAGCGCTCTCGATAAGCGTGACGGCACGCGCCAGCACCGCGCGATCGCCGTGCAGAATTCCGTCGCGATACTCCTCGCGTGACAGCGCCCGGGCTCTCTTCGCCGCACTCGGAGCCTCCGGCGTTTCGCATCCCGGCATTTCACGCAGCGCGCTCTTCATCGCAAGGTCCTAGCCGATCACCGCAGCGCTCAGCAGCTCCAGAATCTTCTGCGCTGCCATTGGAATCACAGTGCCCGGCCCGTAAATTCCAGCCACGCCCGCGTCATACAGGAACCTGTGGTCCTGCGGCGGAATCACGCCGCCTACGACGACAAGAATGTCGTCCCGCCCCAGCGCGCGCAGCTCATGAATCAGTTTCGGCACCAGCGTTCTGTGCCCCGCAGCCAGGCTCGACACCCCCACGACATGTACATCGCTGTCCATGGCGAATCGCGCCACCTCGCGCGGTGTCTGGAAAAGCGGGCCCACATCCACGTCGAATCCGATGTCCGCGAACGCCGTCGCAATCACTTTGGCTCCGCGATCGTGTCCATCCTGGCCCATCTTCGCCACCAGAATGCGTGGCCGCCGGCCCTCTTCGCGCTCAAACTCCTCCACCATGCGCCGCGCCTTCCTGAACTCTTCGCCGCTCGCGCTCTCCGCGGAGTAGACGCCGGCAATGGTGTGCGTCGCAGCTTCGTATCGCCCCCACACGTTCTCGAGAGCTGTGGAAATCTCGCCCAGCGTTGCTCGTTTGCGCGCCGCCTCAACCGCGCATTCCAGCAAATTCCCGTCGCCGTTCGCAGCACACCGCTCCAGCCGCTCCAGAGCTTCACGCACCGCGCTTGCATCGCGCTCGCGCTTCAACTGCTCAAGGCGCTCCACCTGCGCTGTGCGCACTGCATCGTTGTCGATATCGAGCACGGGAATTTCGGTTTCCTCGGGTGCCTTGAACGCGTTCACGCCAAGAATCACGTCGCGTCCCGCATCGATTTCCGCTTGCCTGCGCGCCGCGGCCTCTTCAATGCGCATCTTCGGCACTCCGGTCTCGATGGCCTTTGTCATTCCGCCCAGCCCCTCAATCTCCTGGATGAGCTTCCACGCCGCATGCATAAGATCGTGCGTCAGCCGCTCCACGTAATACGATCCCGCCCACGGGTCCACCACGTGCGTGATGCCGGTCTCCAGTTGCAGGTAAAGCTGCGTGTTGCGCGCAATGCGCGCGGAAAAGTCCGTGGGCAATGCCAGCGCCTCGTCCAGCGCATTGGTGTGCAGCGATTGCGTGCCGCCTAACGCCGCGGCCAGCGCCTCCACGCACGTGCGCACCACATTGTTATACGGATCCTGCGCCGTCAAGCTCCATCCTGATGTCTGCGAGTGCGCGCGCAGCGCCAGCGACTTTGGATTCATCGCGCCGAAGCCCTTCACGATCTTCGCCCAAATCATGCGCGCCGCCCGCATCTTGGCAATCTCCATGAAATGGTCCATGCCTACGCCCCAGAAAAACGAAATCCGCGGCGCAAACTCGTCCACATCGAGCCCCGCTTCAACACCTGCGCGCAAGTATTCCAGTCCGTCAGCCAGCGTATACGCCAGCTCCAGTTCCGCCGTCGCGCCTGCTTCCTGCATGTGGTATCCGCTCACGCTGATGCAATTGAACTTCGGCATCTTGGCCGCGCAGTAGCGAAAAATGTCCCCAATGATGCGCATCGATCCCGCAGGTGGATAAATGTATGTGTTGCGGACCATGAACTCCTTCAGAATGTCGTTCTGGATGGTCCCGCTCAGCGCTTCCGGCTTCACACCCTGTTCCTCGGCCGCAACAATATAGAACGCCATGATCGGCAGCACCGCGCCGTTCATCGTCATCGACACTGACATTTGATCGAGCGGTATCCGGTGGAACAGGATCTTCATGTCCAGAATTGAGTCGATCGCCACGCCCGCCTTGCCCACGTCCCCAGCCACGCGCTCATGATCGGAGTCGTAGCCGCGGTGCGTCGCCAGATCGAATGCCACCGAAAGCCCGCGCTGGCCCGCCGCCAGGTTGCGCCGATAGAACGCATTCGAGTCTTCCGCCGTTGAAAATCCCGCGTATTGCCGGATCGTCCACGGGCGCATCGCATACATCGTTGCGTAGGGTCCGCGCAGGTAGGGCGGAATCCCCGCTGCGTAATTCAGGTGCTCCAGCTCCTTCAGGTCCTCAGGCGTATAAAAGGTCTTCAGCGGAGTATGCTCTGCCGTAAGCCGCTCCTCGGCTTCATGCGTCGCCGGCGCTTCTGCCGTTGGCTTCCAGTCGATCTTTGTAAAGTCAGGCCGCATCGTCAGCTCTTGATCCCCAACCGTTCCTGCCACTTCGTCAGCACTTCTACGGGATTGCTCCGCGCATGCACGAAATCCGCAATCCCCGCCGCCGCAAGCATCGCCGCGTCTTCAGGATTTCCTGCCACCATCACCGGCGTTCCACGGCCTGTCGCCTTCAGCTTTGGCATCAGCTCCGTCACAATCGCCGCGTACTCCTGGTCGGCGCTGCAGAGGACGATCAAATCGCCTTCAGCCGCCGCGATCTCCGCCGCTTTTCTGAACCGTCGCGTCACCGTCTCGAATCCCGCGCAGGCAAAAAAGCTCGCCGCGAAATTCGAGCGCGCCGCGCGCAGCTTCACATCGCCAACCTCCGCCAATAGCACGCGCGGTGTCAGGCCGCCCGCCGCGGCATGCCGCTCGGTGCGCAGGCGTAGCTTCTCATAAAGCTGCGTTCCGCGCTTGGCTCCGCAAATCTGCACGGCCTCGCAGCGGCTCAGCGCCTGCTCGGCGGGATTCGCGAATTGATTTGTTCCCACGAACACGCGCCTCCGCAACGTAACTGCTTTTTCCCGCGCCGCCATCGATCGCTCCAGCGCCACCGTGATCGCGCCGGCCTCTTGCGCCTTTCGGTAGCCGCCGCGAGCCTCGATCCGCTGCATGATCTTCCAGCCCTCGCGCGCCAGAAAGTCGGTGACCGCCTCTACATAGTACGATCCGCCGGCAGCGTCGGCCGCGCGCCCCATCCATGCCTCGTTTTTCAGCAGGAGCTGTGTATTCCGCGCCAGCCTGCGGCTCGCCTCGTCAGGCCGTTTGTAGCATGCATCGAACGCCGCCACCGTCACCGAGTCTGCGCCGCCCAGCGTTGCCGCCATTGCCTCGGTGGTGGCGCGCAAAATGTTCACGTGCGGGTCATAGAGCGTCTTATTCCACCGCGAAGTGCGTGCTGCAATTTGTGTCCGGCCACCTGACCGTGTGCCGCCAAAGCTCTCGACCGCGCGCGCCCAGACCATCCGAAACGCGCGAAGCTTAGCGATCTGAAAGAAATAATTCGCGCCCATCGCAAAGCTGAACTCAAGCGCCTTTGCCGCGCGGCCCACGTTCATGCCGCGCTCCGTCATCGCCGCGAGAAAGTCCACCCCGGCTGCCAAAGTCAATCCAACCTCTTCCGCCGCCGTGGCGCCCGCCTCCTCGAAGGTATCTCTATGAATGGTGAACGGCACAAATCCGTCGGGCGCGCTACCGATCGCCTCTGCTGCAAACTCCACGCTGGCCAGCGCATCGCATCCCGTCGAAACCCGCGCTGTGCGTCGTCCCACGCGAAGCCTTTCGGTCAACAACCGCACCAACTTCTCGTCGCCGCGTTCGAAATGCACTGGAATCTCGCCGAGATTGGCGAGCAGCACATCTAAATCAGCACTACCTTCAACCAAAAGGCTGCTGAAGGCAATTCCCTCGGCGCCTGCCGCAACCGCGGCGCATGCTTCTCGCTTCGCGGTCTCTGCATCCTCCGCGTCGATCTCCTCGCGAATTCGCCAATCACCGGTTGTGCGGGCGCCCCGGCGGTAGGGAAACGATCCTGGCGTTGCGTCAATGCACGCCAGGTCCTTCATATCTTCGGCGCGATAGTATGGCTTGACCGCCAGCCCCTCTTCGCTTCGCCAGATCAGCCGTTTCTCGTAGTCGGCGCCTTTTAGGTTTTGCGCAATCGCCGCTTCCCATTCGGCCGTGCTGACCGGGGGAAACTCCTCAAGCAAATGTTCCGTCGTCATCGTCTCTCACTTGCCCTCGGAGTCTTCCACCATCTCAATCAGGAATCCGAATGCCCCATCAGCCCTCGACTTGGGATGCACAAAAAACACCGTCGTGCCCCGCGACCCTCGGCGTGGAGCCTTGTCGATCAGTTGGAATCCTTGAGCCTGCATCGCGTCGAACGCGCGCTGTGCGCTTTCCACGCGAAAGGCCACATGCGCAAGCCCGCCGCGTCCTCCGTTTTTGTCGATGAGCGTCTGCACCGGCGAGTCGGCAGAAAGCGGTTCCAGCAGCTGAATCAGGTTCGGTCCTTCGCCAATTTGCAGAAGCGCTTCCCGAACCTGATCTGTTCCGCCCACATCTTCGCGATGAATCTCCCTGAATCCGAGCCTCTCGTATGTTCTTACCTGGCTCTCAAGCTCGCCCTGCTTCACCGCGATCGCAACGTGATCCACGAACCTGATCCCGGGAACCTGCTTCAACCCCTCGTCCACTTCATTCATCTCCACCCTTCGATCCATCCCCCGATGCCGCGCCTCGCTCGCTGTCACTCGAACTCCAGCAGCAACTGGTCCATCTTCACCGGATCCCCCGGCTTTACGCACACGCTCTTCACGGTTCCCGCGCGCGGCGCCGTCACGTTCGTCTCCATCTTCATCGCTTCCAGCACCAGCATCAGCTCGCCGGCCTTAACAGCTTGTCCCTGCTCCACATTCACTTTGATCACCAAACCCATCACCGGGCTGCGGCAGATCTTCCCCGCGCTGTCCCACGCCTCCGTGTGCCCCTGTGCGAGCGGATCGGTTGCGTGAGCCGCAGGTCGCAACGCGTAGCCCGGCGCAGTTAGATCCTCCTCATCCTCCAAAACCTCGACGTCAACCTCGTAGGTCTTTCCGTCGATCGTGACTCGAAGCTTCAACGTGCCGCTCCCTTTCTCTCAAATCCCGTCGCAGCTCTCATCCTCTCGAGCGCGGATCGTGCGAGGTCTGCACAAACGCGCGCCCCTGCTGCGCCCATTTCCCCGCGCCACTCTGCTCCGCCGGCAGAATTTGCGCCGAGCGGATGCGCGCCTTCTTGCCCAGGAACGTCGCCGCCGCCGCGGTCAGCACCGCGACAGTCTCGGCCTCGAGAGGTTCTTCCTTCTGCGCCGCCATACCCTCCGCTTTCGCAGAAGCCGCCGCGCTCTCACTTTGCTGGACCTTCAGCCCGCCAAGCTCCGCCACGCGAGCCTGCAACGCTTTCACCGTCTCGGCCATCGCGCTCAGCTGGCGATCGGTCTCCCGTTGCTTCTCGGCCACAGTGCGGTGCATCGCGCGCGCCATTGCGGAATAAACGGCTAGGCACGCCGCGCCCGCAATCGCCGCCAGCAGCGCCCACTCTGTCCAGTGAATTCTCACGCCCTGCCTCCGCCTACAGAGGAATCAATCCATGCTTCTTCTGCGGCCGCAATTCGCGCTTTCCGTGCAGCGACTCCAACGCCCGAGCCAGGTACCGCCGCGTCTCCGCGGGCTCAATAATGTCGTCCACCAGCCTTCGCCCCGCCGCCACATAAGGATTCGCAAATGTCTCGCGGTACTCGTCCACCAGTTCCTTGTGCCGCCCAGCCTTGTCCTCGACCGCATCAATTTCACGCCGGAACACAATCTCCGCCGCGCCCTCGGCTCCCATCACTGCAATCTCAGCCGTCGGCCATGCCACCACGCGGTCCGCTCCCAGCCCCTTCGAGCACATCGCGATGTACGCCCCGCCATACGCCTTGCGCAATACCACCGTGATTTTAGGCACCGTGGCCGCCGAATATGCAAACAGCAGCTTCGCTCCATGCCGGATAATCCCCCCGCGCTCCTGCTCCACGCCCGGCAAAAAGCCGGGCACATCCACAAACGTCAGCAGAGGAATGTTGAACGCGTTGCAGAACCGCACGAATCGCGCTGACTTGTCCGACGCATCGATATCCAGCGCCCCGGCCTGCACGCATGGCTGGTTGGCCACAATTCCCACCGGCCGCCCCTGCAAGCGTCCAAACCCGATCACAATGTTCGCGGCAAACTCCGGTTGAATCTCGAGAAAATCCTGGTTGTCCACTACGCGCACAATCACGTCGCGCACGTCGTATGCCACCTTCGGATCCACGGGAACCATCGCGTCCATCTCCGCGTCGGCGCGCAACCGCCCGCTGAACGGCAGCCGTGGCGGGTCCTCGACATTGTTCGCCGGCAAAAAACTCAGCAGGCGCCGGCAAAGCACGATTGCCTCGTCGTCGTCGCGTGCAATCAGGTGCACCACGCCCGAGTAATGCATCTGCGATTGCGCTCCGCCCAGCTCCTCGGCGCTTACTTCTTCGCCCGTCACCTGCTTGATTACCTGCGGCCCGGTGATGAACATCCGCGCCTGCTCGGTCTGGATCACGAAATCCGTCAGCGCCGGGCTATACGCCGCGCCGCCCGCGCACGGCCCGCAGATCAGCGAGATCTGCGGCACCGTCCCCGAAAGCATCACGTTGTGATAGAACACCCGCGCGTATCCGGCCAGGCTGTCGATCCCCTCCTGCACCCGCGCGCCGCCCGAGTCGTTGATAAACACGAACGGGCTGCCCGTCTTCAGGCTCATGGCCATCATCTCGGCCACTTTGTTGCAATGCGTCTCGCCCGCGGCTCCACCCGCAACCGTAAAATCTTGGCTCGCCAGGTGCACCAGCCGCCCGTCGATGCTCGCGCATCCCGTCACCACTCCGTCGGCCGGCAGTTCCTTCTCGGCCATGCCGAAGTACGTCGCACGGTGCCGGCAAAAAAGCCCGATCTCCTCGAAGCTGCCCCGGTCCACCAGCCGCTCCACGCGTTCGCGCGCCGTCAGCTTGCCGCTCGCGTGCTGCCGCTCGATGCGCTCCTTGCCGCCGCCCAGTTCGAGCTCCGCGCGCTTCGCCGCCAGTTCCGCGATCTTGTCGCCAATCGTCTTCTTTTTTTCGATTTCTACTTGTGTCGCCATGTCCGCACCTGGGGATCTGTGTGGAGGCTCCGCTTCTCCGAAGCCCAAAAGTGCGGAGCACCCTTCCTCGCACCGCCGTCATTCTATGCCTCGGCAGGTGTCACCAGATGTGACAAGGTTCACTCCTCTTAACCGTCCGAGGAGTCGCAAATTTCCTGACTTTGAAGCGTCGAATACGCGCCCTCTGTTGTGTGCGTCGGACTCGATTTGATCGGTGCGATGGCGCCCGGTGAGAGCGCGCAAGAATGTACTTAAAACGCACTATTTCAATAAGATACGGAGGGTTTTTGGTCTTGCGGCTTCGCCCTGCCCGAGGGGTCCGGCGAACTCAGCTCAATTGAAGTGTTGGTGTAACCGGGAACCCGCTGACTTACCAACTCGCCAGCGTGCGCGCCGGCGCACGCTAACTCGACGCGCTTACGAGAACCTCGTCCTCCGCCACAGCAGCGTTCCGCACAGCCCCAGCGGAATCATTGTGCCAATAATCAGCACAATCATCCACGGCAAGTTCACATAAATGTGCTGCGCGCGTGTGCCCACGGCGAGCCACACGAAGATTCCGCTCGCCACCGTGACGATCAGAATCTCCCACCAGCGCCGTGGGTGCTTGTGATCGGCCAGTGGATCGTCGCCGCCCACCACGGCGGCCACGTTTTCCTTATCCAATCCGTAGCGGTCGCACTCACGATGCATCGCCCTGTTCCAGCTCTCCATCTCCAAAGGCGGCGGCGCGGCCATGCTGATCGAAACTGCGCCGGCAATCATGATGATCGATCCGGTCATGATCAGAACCTTTCCGCCGGTCGTCAATCCAACGAACTCGCCGAAGACCAGCGCGCCCCATGCCAGTCCCCAAAGCTGGTTGGTGTTCGAAAGCGGAATCCCGCGCCCAATGCCGATATACTTCGCCGCGTACTGCTGGAACAGGTCGCCGATCACCCAGCAGAACCCGCCGACAAAAGGCCAGAACAGCATCGGCCGTGCGCGATTCAGTTCGGCCAGCAGCGGCCCCGTGCCGCCATAAAAAATCCATCCCAGCAAAAACACGGTTCCCAGTTCGCCGAACGTGAAAATCGTCACGAACGACAAAGGATTCATGCCGCTGATGTAAGCCTTGCGGTAGGGAATATACATCGTCCCCAGCAGCACTCCCGCGCCGAGCGCGGCGATGATTCCAATCGCCGCCTTGCCCGGCGTGCCCGCATTTTGCTGCGCCGTCGCCACAGCGAGCACCGCCGCACCAAACACAATCGCCGCCGCCCCGCCAATCACCTTGGCCCAGTCTTTCGCCCTCGAGCCGCGCAGTTCCCTGAACAGCAGGCAGCCCCAGAAAAGCCCCACCAGGCTATTGGTGTTCCACAGCGGAAACGCGATCGCCAGGCCCACGTTGCGTACCGCAAAAATCGTCAGCGTGTTGGCCACCGCCCACAGCATTCCGCCCACCAGCGCCCACACCATCAGGTGCGGCTTTTCGCGCAGATCGTCGAACACGAATCCCGTGCCCTTCAGCATCGTGGGAATCGTCCAGCGAGCCACAAACGCGCCCATCACCATGCCCATCGAGATCAGGAACGGAGAGAAGCCCTCGTTCACCAGCTTGGTCGGTGCTTCCGCGCTGCCCAGCCACACCGCCGCCGAAAGCCCGCAAAACACGCCCAGCTTGTGCAAGGAAATCGTGGACCGCGCTGCCGCAGCAGTCGTTGTGTCGCTCATCCGTTCACCTCAACATCATCAGCAGTGTGGTTCCCAGAATGAGCACAACAACAGGCACCCAGAGGTGTACGTCGGTCAAAATACAAATCAGCCTAGAGGCCAGACCTGATCGCTTCACGCTGACACCTCGGTGAGCTTTACCGGCCGGTGTTCATCAAACGATTTCTTCGCCGCCAGCGCCATCACCACCGGCACGCGCCCGTCGGCGCCCGTCACCGGCGTCGGCTTGTCCTCGATCACCGCCTGCACAAACTCCGCAACTTCCTGCGCAAAACTCTTCGGATAGCGGTCCATGAAAAACTTCAGCGGCAGATCTCTGTACACCGATTCGCCGGTACTAACCACCACTTCGTTGGGGAATCGATTCTCCGTCGCGATCTTGCCCTTGGTGCCCAGAATCTCCACACGCTGGTCGTAGCCGAACACCGCCTTGCGGCTGTTATCGATTGTGCCGATCGTGCCGTTCTTGAAACGCAACACCACCACCGCCATATCCAGGTCGCCGGCCTCGCCGATCTCGGGTTCGGCCAGCACGCCTCCGGTGGTGTAGATCTCTTCCACCTCGTCGCCGATCAGGAAACGCGCCATGTCGAAATCGTGAATCATCATGTCGAGAAAAAGCCCGCCCGAAGTGCGAATATACGCGATCGAAGGCGGCGCCGGATCGCGGCTGATCAAATGCATCAGGCAGGGCTGGCCGATCTCGCCCCTCGCCACGGCTCCGCGCACGCGCCTGAAGTTCGAGTCGAACCGCCGGTTGAACCCGATCTGCAGCTTCACGCCCGCTCTCTTCACCGCCTCCAGCGCCATGTCGATCTTGTCCAGGGTGAACGAGATCGGCTTTTCACAGAAAATCTGCTTGCCGGCCTTCGCCGCTTGCACAATTAGATTCGCGTGTGTCCCGGTGGGTGTACAGATCAGCACCGCCTCAACTTTAGGATCGCCAATCACTTCCTCGGCCGTCGCTACCGCCTTGGGAATCCCGCACCGCGCCGCTAACGTTTGCGCCGCCGCGCGATCCACATCGGCAATCGAGACAATCTCAGCCTCCGGCAACCGGAACGCCAGCGTCTCCGCGTGAACCTTCCCAATCCGTCCCGCCCCAATGATTCCGAAATGCAGTTTCTTTCCGCTCATAGCGCCCTCAAACCCCAGCGTTCAGTTGTAGCGCCGGTCTCCTGACCGGCTGTCGTGCGGGTGTCCCCACCCGCACATCCACTTGGAAGACTGTCAAATGAATGAAAAGACCAATTCTCTCCGCGCCGCACGAATTCAGCTACTGGCTACCGGCTACGAGCTGGCGCCTATGGCTTGCGCTCCCACAAAATTCTTCTCAATCGACCGCAGATACTCCCGGCTGCGCGCCGCGCTCTCCTTCGGTGTTCCCATTCCCGGCAGAATATCTTGCTCCACCAGGGCATATCCTTTGTAGTCGCGCGCGGCCAGCCACCGCAACAGGACAGGGAAGTCGATGCATCCTTTGCCCAATTCCGGGTACAGCCCATTCCGCATCGCCGTGAAGTAATCCCACTCCTCCTCGCGGCTCCGGCGCGCGACATTCGGCTCCAGGTCCTTCAAGTGGATGTACCAGATCCGCTCTTTGAAACGCTCCAGAGCGGGCAACAAATTGCCATCCTCTGTACCCGTCCCGTGCACATAGTGCCCGGCGTCGAACACCAGTCCCAGTCGATCCGGGTGCGTCTTGTCCAGCAGTTGCTCAATCTCATCGGGCGTCTCCACATACCCCGCGCAGTGATGATGAAATACCGTCCGCAATCCCGTCTCGTCGAACACAGCATGCGCAATCTCGTCCGCGCCACGAGCGAAGGTCTGCCACTCGTCCTTGCTCAATCCGTCCTCCGGCCGGATGCGCCCCGCGCGCTTGGTGCGCACGGGATCGGTGCCCGCATCGTCCGCCAGCACCAGGTACGGCGCCTGCGTCGTCTCCACGGCCGCCAGCAGCTTCGCCGTTTTCACCGCTCTCTGGCGCCCCTCCGCGTGCGTCGCCGGATTCTTCATCGCCACCGGCACATACGCGCCCAGCATCACCACGTTGTTGCGCTTCGCCAATTCCTCGCTCAGCCGGACCGGGTCGGTCGGCATATAACCCCAGTCGCCCAGCTCCGTTCCCGTGTATCCCGTCTCCACCAGCTCGTCCAGCATCTGGTTAAACGGAATCGACTGGCTCTGATCCTGATGCTCCAGCGTGCCCCACGAACACGGCGCATTCCCCACGAATAATTCACTCATAATGGCTCCTTACAGTTTCAGCTTCCAGCTTCTAGCTCCTAGCCTCCAGCTCCAACATGCCGCAAGTTCGATTCTCAGCCTCTGACTCAGGCACGAAAAAGCTAGCAGCTAGAGGCTAGTAGCTGCTCTTTAGAATTTCCGGCTCCACTCCTTCGGCCAGCGTTCCACCACAACCTTTGTCTGAGTGAAAAACTCCGCCGCATGGTGCGCCTGCGCGTGCAGGTCGCCGAAAAAGCTCTCGCCCCATCCGCTGAACGGAAACGTCGACATCGGTGCAGCCACGCCAACGTTGACGCCCACGTTTCCCGCGTTCACTTCGTAGCGGAATCGCCGCGCATTCGCGCCGTCGGTCGTGAAAATGCACGCCATGTTTCCGTAGCTGCGCCCGTTCACCAGCGCGATCGCCTCTTCAATCGTCTGTGCGTGGATCAAACTCAGCACCGGCCCAAAAATCTCCGTCCGCGCCGTCTCGGAATCCGGCGGAACGTCGTCGAGCACAGTGGGCAGCACAAAATATCCGTTCTCGTACTCCGGAACTTTGCGCCCGCGCCCATCCACAATCACGCGCGCCCCGGCCTGCTCGCCTTTTGCAATCAGCCCCTCGATCCGCGTCTTGCTTTCAGCGGAAATCACTGGGCCCATCTCCACGCCCGGCGCCGCGCCGTAGCCTGTCTTACGGTTCTTCGCCGCTGCCGCAATCTGCTCGGTAAAGCCCGGCCGCGCGCCGCCCACCGTGATCGCCACACTCGCTGCAAGGCATCGCTGTCCCGCACAGCCAAATGCGGAATCGGCCAGAATTCGCGTCGTCATCTCCATATCCGCGTCCGGCATCACCACCACCGGATTCTTCGCGCCGCCCTGGCACTGCGCGCGTTTTCCGTTGGCCGTCGCGCGGCTGTAAACGTATTTCGCCGTTGCCGTCGATCCCACAAAACTCACCGCGCGAATGCCCGGATGGTCGAGGATCGCGTTCACCGTCTCGCGCCCGCCGTTCACAAGCTGCATCACGCCCGGCGGAAACCCCGCCGCCTGAATCAGCGCAAACAGTTTTTGCGAAGTGATGGGCACACGCTCCGACGGCTTCAGCAAAAAGCAGTTTCCCGCCGCAACCGCATAGGGAAAGAACCAGAACGCAATCATCCCCGGAAAATTAAACGGCACAATCGCCGCCACCACTCCCAGCGGCTGCCGGATCATGTGTTCGTCGATGCCTGCGGCGATGTCCTCGCAATTCGTCCCCTGCATCATCATCGGCATCCCGCACGCCGTCTCCACGTTCTCCACCGCGCGCAATATCTCCGCCTTGCTTTCGGCTAGCGTCTTGCCGCACTCGTTGGTGATCGAGAGCGCCAGCTCATCGCGATGTTGTTCCAGCAGCGTCTTCAGCCGGAACAATGGCTGTACGCGATCCACCACCGGTGTGCGCCGCCACTCGATGAATGCGCGCTGCGCCACTTCCACCGCCGCGTTCACGTCCGCCGCCGGCGAAAGCGGAACCTCCGCCAGCACCGTGGCCGACGCCGGGTTGATCACGTTCAGAGTCTCGGTCGCGCTCGACCCGCGCCAATCGCCTTCAATGAAATTCTGTAACCGCTCCATCTCGACCTCTCCTCAAACGAAATGCCGTTCGCGCTTGCGCGCCTCTTCGTAGCGTGCCCGCGCCTCGCGCACGCTCTCCATCTCAGCAACTTCGGCCACTGCAACGTCCCACCACGAATCGTAGCCGGGCACGCTCGCCGACACATCCGTCTCCACCACGATCACTGTCGTCCGGTCCATCGCTTTCGCTTCCTTCAGCGCCTGCTTCAATTCGTCGAGCGTCGCCGCCTTGATGGCATGCGCACCCAGGCTTCGCGCGTTGGCGGCAAAATCCACTTTCAATTCGCAGCCGTCCAGCTGTCCGGACTTCTTATCCCGCGCGCGATAGCGCGTTCCAAACCCACCTTGCCCCAGCGACCGGCTCAGACTTCCGATACTCGCGAACCCGCCATTGTCCACCAACACGATCACGATCTTAATGCCTTCCTGCACCGCCGTTACAATCTCGCTCGGCGCCATCAAATACGTTCCGTCGCCGAGAAAAACAAACACCTCGCGGCTCGCGTCGGCCAGCTTCACTCCCATCGCGCCGGGAATCTCGTACCCCATGCACGAGTAGCCGTACTCCATGTGATAGCCGTTCGGCGTGCGCGTGCGCCACAGCTTGTGCAGGTCGCCGGGGTGGCTCCCCGCCGCCGACAGCAGCACGTCGCGTTCGCCCGCCGCCTCCCACATCGCGCCAATCACTTCGCTTTGCGCCGGCTTGCCCTCACCACCCGAACCCTGGCCATTCAAATGAAACAGCCGATCGACCTCCGTGTCCCAAATCGCCTTCAGGTCCGCAATCTCCGCCGCATACGCCGCGCTCACCTTGTGCGCACCCAGCTCCCCGCCGATTTGCTCCATTGCCACGCGCGCGTCGGCTACCACCGGAATCGCGCCCACTTTGTACGCGTCAAACTCCGCGGTGTTGATGTTTACGAACTTCACGTTTGGGTTCTGGAACGCCGTCATCGACGCCGTCGTGAAGTCGGAGTACCGCGTACCGATCCCGATCACCAGATCGGCCGCATGCGCCAGTCTGTTCGCCGCCAGCGACCCCGTCGCTCCGATCGCTCCCACCACCTGCGCATGATTCCACTTAAGCGCGCCCTTGCCCGCCTGCGTCTCCGCCACGGGAATGCCGGTCCGCGCCGCGAACTCATCCAGCGCCTGCGAGGCTTCGCTCATCAGCACCCCGCCCCCGCATACCATCAGCGGTCGCACTGCCGCGCGAATCGCTCGTACTGCGCGCTCCAGCGACTCGCGATCCGGCTCGCCCCTCCGGATCAGCCACACCTTCTTGCCAAACAGTTCTTCGGGATAGTCGTACGCTTCGGTCTGCACGTCCTGCGGCAGCGCCAGTGTTACCGCGCCGCAATCGGACGGCGAAGTCAGCACGCGCATCGCCTCGGGCAGGGAAGTGATGAGTTGTTCCGGCCTGTAGATGCGATCCCAGTAGCGCGACACTGGCTTGAAGCAGTCGTTCACGCCCGTGTCCTGCGTCCCCGGCGACTCCAGTTGCTGCAGCACCGGCGCCACGTTGCGCCGCGCAAAAATATCTCCAGGCAGCAACAGCACCGGCAGCCGGTTGATGGTCGCCAGCGCCGCGCCGGTAATCATATTCGTCGCGCCCGGCCCAATGGAAGACGTGCACGCCAACGTGCGCAGCCGGTTGCTCGCCTTCGCGAACCCCGCGGCCATGTGCACGCCGGCCTGCTCATTGCGCATCAATATGTAAGAAAAGTCTGGGCTCTGTTGCAGCGCCTGGCCGATCCCGGCCACGTTTCCGTGGCCGAAGATCCCCACCACTCCGGCGAAGAACGCATGCTCGCGGCCGTCCCGTTCCACATGCTGCTGCTTCAGGAACTCGATAAGCGCCTGAGCCATCGTCATGCGCCGCGTCTTCATGCCCGCTCCCTTGCGCAATCCCGCAACGGTTTGCCGCATCGCCGATGTTCCTGCGCTCGGCTTATCGCTGCCTACGCCACTTGTTCTGCCTTTCTGATCCCTGATCCCTGTTCCCTGATCCCTGCCTTTTTATCGTTTCACTATCGGCAGCCTCGGGTCCTTGTCCTTCCAACTGCTCTTCACCCACGCGTAATCCGGATCGTCCGAGCAGGCCATCGACCGCGCCGAACCCGCCAGCGCGTTCAGATAATACACGTTGTATCCGTGCGCGGCCACCACCGGATGGTATCCCTCCGGAACCAGCACCAGCTCGCCGTCGCGCACCGTCATCGTCTCGTCGATACGCCGGTCCGCGGTGTATACCTTCTGCATCGCGAATCCCTCCGGCCGCTCAATCCGGTAGTAGTAAATCTCTTCGAGGTCCACCTCGTCCGGCGGGTTGTGCGCGTCGTGTTTGTGTGGCGGGTAGCTCGACCAGTTGCCCGCCGGCGTGAATACCTCTACTACCATCAGCCTCTGCGCCAGAAACCCTGGCGGCAGCATGGAGTTGATCTGCCGCGTGGCGTTTCCGCCGCCGCGAATCTCGATTCCCACGTGCGCCGGTGTCACCAGCCGCGCCGGGTACTCTTCTTCAGCCTTGCAGTAGCAGAAAGCCAAATCGCACGCCGTATCTGCTCTAACTGTGTACGTGGTCTTGATCGGCAAATAAAGCGTGTAGGGCAGCCCATCGAAAACTGTTTCGCGCTGGCCGATCCCTTGCCACTCGCCGCGCGAGCTGGTCACCGAGCAAACGCCGCCCAGTACCACTATGGCCAGCTCTCTTCCGGCCGTCTCGCTCCAGAATTTCTGACCAACCTCCAACTTGCGCGTCGCAAAAGATAGAAAATCGTATCCAAAATCTTCAGTCCGGTTCCGGAACTTCTCCGGCCGGATCAACAACTCACTCATCATCTCTCCTGGGCTAAATGTGTCCAAAGCAACGCTCTGGTCCCCGGCTTATGCCTTCACCGGATGTAAATCGATAAAGCTGAGCAAAACAGTGCCATTTTTGCACACGTGTGCATCTCTATAATTCTCTACAATGCCGCCGCTGCTGTCAACAGTGAAAAAGTTTTCATTTTCGCCCTTCTTGACCGTAAACTTTCCTCGGTGCTAGGGTTTTTCCTGCACACGTTTGCAACTCACGGAGGATGCGTGACTTCCATTGCTCCCACCGTCCATTACAAGAGCCCGCTCCACAAAATGACCCAGACCACCCCTACCTGTCTGTGGAACGACTCGGCCTCCGTCGAAGAGCTCACCTACTCCATTTCGCACGGCGCTGTCGGCGCCACCTGCAACCCCTCCATCGCCGTCACCGTGCTCAAGCAGGAGCTCGCCGTCTGGAAACCGCGCATCCTCGAGCTCGCTGCCGCCGAACCCAACCTCACTGAAGACGATCTCTCCTGGCGCATCGTCGAAGAAATCTCCGCCAACGCCGCGCGCCTGCTGCTGCCCATCTTCGAGCGCGAAAAAGGCCGCAACGGCCGCCTCTCCATCCAAACCGACCCGCGCAACTATCGCAACACCGAAGCCATGCTCGCGCAGGCCATCCACTTTTCGCGCCTCGCGCCCAACATGATTGTCAAAATCGCGGCCACCCGCGCCGGCATCCCCGCTATCGAGGAAGCCACATACCGCGGCATCAGCATCAACGCCACCGTCAGTTTCACCCTCCCCCAGGCCATCGCCGTCGCCGAGGCCGTCGAGCGCGGCCTCAAGCGCCGCGAAGCCGAAGGGCTCGACATTTCAACCATGGGCCCCATCTGCACCATCATGGTTGGCCGCCTTGACGACTGGCTCAAGGTCCTTCATGACAAGCACAATCTCTCCGTCGATCCCGGCTACCTCGAGTGGGCCGGTGTCGCGGTCTTCAAAAAGGCTTATCAAATCTACAAAGCCCGCGGCTATCGCCTGCGCCTTCTCTCCGCCGCCTTCCGCAATCACATGCACTGGAGCGAGTTCATCGGCGGCGACGTGGTCATCTCTCCGCCCTGCGCCTGGCAGCGCCGCTATAACGACAGCGACATCGAAGTCATCCCGCGCATCGACAATCCCGTCGACCCCCGCATCGTCGACACTTTGCTCAGCAAGTTTCCCGACTTCGCGCGCGCCTACGTTGAGAAAGGCCTCACGCCTGCGGAGTTCGACACCTTCGGATCCACGCGCCGCACCCTCCGTCAGTTCATCTCCGCCGTCGTGGAGATGAACTCCATCGTCCGCGACATCATCCTCCCCAACCCCGACACGGAATAGCTCCGCTCTACCTCAGCCACATCACCGGATTGCTCGTCGACACCGCGCTCAACCCCTGCGCCAGCAGCTCTTCCACTTCCTTCATGGTCTCGATCAGCCCTCCGCCCACCACCGGCAGATCGGGCGAAATCGCGCGTACCCGCGCCAGCATCTTCGGAGCCACCAGTGCCGGCAGAATCTCCAGCGCGTGCACCGGCGTATTCTTCAGCTGATTTGAAATCGTGTCCATCGCGCCCGAGTCCAGCAGGAAAGTCCGCTGAATCCCGTACAGCCCGATCGCCAGCGCGTGCCGCAGCGGATCGAGGTGCGTCGAGATAATTCCCTGCGCCCCCACCCGCTTCAGGTAGTTCACCGCATATTTGTCGCGCGAAAATCCATTCAGCAGATCGAGATTCACCAGCGGAATCTTATCCGCCGCAACAATCTTCCGGATCATCGACTCCACGTTGTCGGGATCGCCCGTCAGCAGGTACACCAGCTTGCTGCGCGACGCAATCGCCTGCTCCACCAGTTCGGGCTTCCGAATCGCGGGAAGAACAGGCGTCTCCTTGCAGAAGACGATCAGCGGCGTCAGCGGCGTCGGCCCTCCATTTCTTGCTCCCGTCTCAGCCATCGCGGCGCCTTGCACTGGGTGCACCTGCCCTTGCTGTCGAGCCCCTTACAATCAACTCTGCCTCCACCTTCACCTGCGCCACCGAATCCTCTCCCGACATCAACTTCAACAGGTTCTCCATCGCCATCTCTCCCATGCGCCGCATCGGCTGCCGCACCGTGGTCAGCGGTGGCTCCAGATACTCCGCAAAAAACAAATCGTCGAATCCCGTCACCGACACATCTCCCGGTACGCGCAGACCGCGCGCCCGTATCGCCCGCATGGATCCCAGCGCCGTCATGTCGTTGTAGCAGCACACAGCCGTCGGCGGCTCCGCCAGCTTCAGCAGCGCCTCCATCGCTTCGGCAGCTCCCTCGGGTCGTCCGTCGCCATGAACCGCAAGTTTGGCATCGAATTCAATTCCTCCTGCACTCAACGCCTTCCTGTACCCCTCCAGCCTCTCCGTATCCGTCTGATAGCCGCTCCGGTCGCCCACGTACGCAATGCGCCGGTGGCCCAGTTCAATCAGATGCTCGGTCGCCGCGCGGCTTCCCTCCTCGTTCGCGATCATCACCGAGTGCACAAATTCACCCGGATACTGATCGTTCACCAGCACCATCGGAACATTCAGTTGCGCCAGCATTGGCAGATAATCCGAACCCACGCGCGACGATGTCACAATAATTCCGTCCACGCGCCGCTCCGCCAGCGCCTGCACCACCTTGCGCTCATTCTCCGCATTGGCGTTCGAGTTGGCCAGAAACACGGCATACCCGTGATCGTTGGCCGCCTGCTCGATCCCGCACGCCACCTCGCTCGCAAAAGGATCGGCCACTGTCGTCACCACCAGCCCCACCGTCTTCGTCCGCCGCGTCACCAGGCCGCGCGCCACCGCGCTGGGCCTGTACCCCGCGGCTTCGGCAATCCTCCGGATCTTCGCCGCCGTCGCCGCATTCACCAGCGGGCTGTTCTGCAGCGCGCGCGATACCGTCGGGTGTGACACGCGCGCCAGCCGCGCAATGTCCTTGATTGAGGTCTGCCGCGGTGCTCGCTTCCCCGTGCCGGCCTGCTTATTTCGACCCCTGCTGTTCCTGTCCATCTCCAACATGCTCAAAACTCCCGTCGCGAAACCAGGGGATGAAGCATTCAGAAACCGATGCCCTCAAGTCGACGCGACACGATGGAGCGGCGACTTTATACAGAGTCAAAAAAGAGCAGAATCTCCTGGTTTCGCTGAATTGCACACGTTTGCGGCCCAATCAGTCTCCTCGAACGCCCTCTAACTCGTCAATGCCCGCCGCCTTGCCGTAATAAGCTGATCAACAGCCGTCCCATGGTCCCGCCCTCCTCAACTTCGGCCACCCTTGAGCGCCGCATCGGCCTCCGCTCCGCCGTCCTCTTCAACATGCTCGAGATGATCGGCGTCGGCCCCTTCATCACCCTGCCTCTCGTCATCGCCGCCGCCGACTATCGCCTCTCCGTCTGGGCCTGGGTGCTTGGCGCCGTCATCGCTATCGCCGACGGACTCGTCTGGGCCGAGCTTGGCGCAGCCTTTCCCCGCGCTGGCGGCAGCTACGCCTTCATCGAGGAGATCTACGGCCCGAATGGCCCCGGCAAATGGCTCAGTTTTCTCTACGTCTGGCAGGTCGGCTTCACAGCGCCGCTTTCCATTGCATCCGGCTGCATCGGCCTCTCCGGCTTTCTCGCCGTCTTCTGGCCCAACCTCGACGCCGCTCCCATCGCCGCGCTTCCCGCGCTCCACTATTCCAACTTCGCCGCCGCCGCCGCGTGCCTTCTCGTCACGGCGCTCCTCTATCGCAACCTCAGCTCCATTACTCGCCTCGCCTGGGTGCTTTTCACCGGAGTCATCGCTGCCCTCACCGGCGTTATCGTCTCCGGCTTCGCGCACGCCGCAGCCACCGGCGGTTGGCACATGCCCCAGGCCCCCGCGCTTTCCACGGCGCTCGCCCTCGGCGGCCTCGCCCAGGCCACGCTTCTCGCTACCTATTGTTATTGGGGCTACTACAACATCTGTTTTCTCGGCGGCGAAGTCCGTCGTCCCGAACGCACCATCCCCCGCGCCATTCTGCTCTCCATCCTGTTCGTCGCCGCGTTCTATGTCCTCATGAACTTGGCCGTGTTGCCCTCGCTCCACTCCGCTGCAACGCACGCCGCCGAATCCGCCGCCCTCCGCGTGCAACTCGTTGCCGACATCGCCGCCTCCGCCTTCGGCCGCTGGGCCGGCTACCTGATCGCCGCCCTCATTGTCTGGACCGCCTTCGCCAGCGTCTTCTCTCTGCTCCTCGGCTACTCCCGCGTACCCTACGCCGCCGCCCGCGACGGCAACTATTTCCGTTTCCTCGCCGCCGTCCATCCTAAGCACGGCATTCCCCACCGCTCGCTCGTTGCCCTCGGCCTCGTCGGCGCACTCTTCTGTTTCTTCTCGCTCGCGCAGGTCATCACCATGCTCGTCATCACGCGCATCCTTCTGCAGTTCTCGCTGCAACAGATTGGCGTCATCCTCCTCCGCATTCGCCGCCCCGATCTCCCGCGCCCCTTTCGCATTCCTCTTTACCCGCTTCCACCGCTGGCCGCCATGGCCGGCTTCGCCTTCATGCTCTTCGATCCCCGCCGCGCCCAGGCAAAAGGAGGCAGCGGCCTTTTCGAGCTTTATGGAGCTGTCGCCATCGCCATCAGCGGGACCGCCATCTACCTCCTCCGCGCCCACCACCTCCGCCAATGGCCGTTCGCTCTGTCACAGCCCGAATAGCTGCAACACCCCGCGCCCACCACAATCCCCACTCCCGCACGAAAGGGCCTGTTCCCTGATCCCTGTTCCCCGTTTCTCTGTAACTCTTCCCCCTTCCACCGTGTCTAACAAATGCAGCCGCAAGCTTCCCCTTGCTGAGGTCAAAATGCTCATCGGCAAACCGCCCGACATACCGTCCTCCGAGATCACCTCGCGCGACGCCCACTTTCGCTATCTCAGCCGCCGCCGCTTTCTCAAAGGCGCGGCCGCGACAGGCGTTGCTGTCCTCGCCGCCGATCGCTTCGGCCAGCTCATCTCTCCGCGCACTGCCGTCCGCGCCGGCACCAAGCTCCAGACCGTCCCCAGCCCCCTCACCACCACCGGCGAGCAGCTCACTCCTTACGACAACATAACCCACTACAACAACTTCTACGAATTCGGCGTCGACAAAGGCGCGCCCGCCAAGAACGCCGGCGCCCTGCCCACGCGCCCCTGGTCGGTCAAAGTCGACGGCAAAGTCGCCAAACCCCTCACCTTCGATATCGATGATCTCCTCAAGCTTCGCCCGCTCGAAGATCGCGTCTACCGTCATCGCTGCGTCGAGGCCTGGAGCATGGTCATTCCCTGGGTCGGCTACTCGCTCTCCGAATTCATCAAGCAGTGCAACCCGCTGCCCAGCGCCAAATATGTTCAGTTCCTCTCCTACTACAACTGGAAAGTGGAGCAGTGGGCCAGCCAGGATCCCTCCATCTACTGGCCCTACTCTGAAGGTCTTCGCATGGACGAAGCCATGCACCCCCTCACCCTTCTCACTTTCGGACTCTACGGCGAAACCCTCCCCAACCAGGACGGCGCGCCTGTCCGCATCGTCGTCCCGTGGAAGTACGGCTTCAAATCCGCCAAGTCCATCGTCACCGTGCGCTTCCTCGACAAGCAGCCGCCCACCACTTGGAACGACCAGGCTCCCGACGAATACGGTTTCTACTCCAACGTCAATCCGAATGTGGACCGCGTCCCATGGAGCCAGAAAACAGAGCGCCGCATCGGCCTGCCCTTCTACGAGCAGAGCCGCACCACCCTCATGTTCAATGGCTACACCGATCAGGTGGGATCGCTGTATGCTGGCATGGATCTGCGGAAATACTACTGATGAGAAGAGGCAACTCTGCTAACTTGCCAACTCGCTAACACGCGCGTAGCGCGGCTAACTCGCCAACTCGCTAACTTGCTGACTCGCTAACCATGCCTCGTCCCGCTCTCATCGTCCTCAAGACTCTCGTCTGGATCGCCTGCCTTGTGCCTTTTTGCTGGCTTGTCTGGGGAGCCTTCACCAACAACCTCGGTCCCGACGAAACCGGCGCCATCGCCTTTTTCACCGGCCGCGCCACGCTGCGCCTGCTCGCCATCACTCTCGCCATCTCGCCGCTTCGCCGCCTCGTTCCGCGCCTCGCCTGGCTTATCCGTTTCCGCCGCCTGCTTGGGCTCTTCGCTTTCTCCTACGCCACGGTGCACGTGCTCACCTGGGTCGCGCTCTACAACAGTTTCGACCTGCATAACATGCTCGTTGACGTCGCGCGCCGCCGCTACATCACCGCGGGCATGGCCGCCTATCTGTCGCTGCTGCCCCTGGCGCTCACTTCCACCGCGTGGTCCATCCGCAAGCTGGGCGGCAAAAACTGGAACCGCCTGCACACCCTTATCTACGTCGCCGCGCTCTGTGGAGTGGCTCACTACTGGTGGCAAATGAAGCCCGGCGTCCTCACGCCGCTCGCCATGTCGGTTGTCATCGCCGCGCTTCTCGTTGTTCGCCCCATCCTCGCCTGGATTCAGCGTCGTAAGGTCCGCGCCGTCACCGCAGCCTGAGCGCCGCATTCATTTGATCGGTTACTGCGGGCTGTTTCCCGATTGTCCGGCTCCGTTACTCGGCGTGCTCTGCCCCGCGCCGTTATTCGGCGCGCCCTGCCCACTCGGCAGCGGGTCTGGCACGCTAATGCTCACGCCGTCCATGTCGCTCGTTACCACCAACGGCATCTCCGTCGGCATCTCCCTGCTGCTTTCATTTCCTTCGTAATTCGACTGAAGGGTAAACAAATATCGTGGCCACGGGTGCCCGGCGATCGAATCGGTCCCGCGGTCGTACGGCGCCAGCCAGGGAGTTGCCACCGCCCGAAGAATGAAGCTGTCCTCGGGCACGTAATGAAACTCGAACTCTCCATTCGGCGCAACCATCGTCCGCGCCTCTTCCCTTGTGTCTGCATAAAGCAGTCGCACCGTTGCGGACCCCGGCGGTTGGTTGGTGCTTTTCATCAGCACCTGCCCGCGAATCGTATGCAGCCTGCTCAACGGAATCGTAATGTCGGCGTCCTTCGATGCCCCGCCCGTGGTCACCTTGATCGTCTCCGCCTTCGTCGCGCGCTGTCCGCCGCCCATATACACGTCCATTGCGCCCACTGATGATTCCATCAGCTCGGCAAATGGATTCTTATCCGTGCTCGCAGCCCATCGCGCCGGCACCGAAACGCTCACCACGTACACCCCCGGCAGCACGCCCAGAATCCGAAAACGCCCACGGTCGTCCGTCGTCGTCGGCCCGGCTCCGGAATAAATCGGTGGCTCCGACGACGATTGTGGCGCGCCGCCGTTGCCCTCATCGCCGGTTTTTAATGCGATGCTCACGTGCAGCCCAATCGCCGGGCTGCCGTCGTCATAAGTCGCGGTCCCGTTGATCTCCGCGCCGCGCTCCAGGCGGATCGACAACTGCCCCGGCAGGTTGGCCGTCACCGTCACGCTCGTCGCCAGCGCCAGCAGTTTCTTCCGGTCGTCTGCCGTCATCTGATCCAGGTGCGTCTTCGTCATCACGCTCATCAGGTTCTCGTAACCGGGCAACACCGCCACGCCATAGTAGTCGCCCTCCTGCACGTGATTGAACGCAAATCGGCCGTCCAGATCGGTCGTTGCCGTATCGGCTACTGCATACCCATATCCTGCAGTCTGGATAAGGTTCACCACCACCAGCCGCGCCGGCAAATCCGTGTCCGCGCAATAAACGGTCCCTGTAACCGTCCCCGTAGATAATCTCGGCGCCGCTTGCGCCCGCACCGGCGGCGCATCCTGCGCTCCGCATGCCAGCGCCGCGGCTAGCCCGAGCATCGCGATCGCCAGTGCAGAGACGCTCCTCATTCCAGTACCTCTGTGAACTCGATCATCGACGGAAAATCGAGCATCCGCTGCGCCACCGGCATGTAGCTCTTCCGGTGCTGCGGCGTCGGCCCCAGCCGCCGCAGAGCCTCCAGATGCTCCGGTGAGCAATAGCCCTTGTGCCGCGCCAGCCCATACCCCGGATACACCGCATCCAGCTCCACCAGCAGCCGGTCGCGGTGCACCTTCGCCAGCACGCTCGCCGCCGCAATTGAAATGCTTCGCGCGTCGCCGCCCACTACCGCCTGTTGCGCACACGGCCAGTCGATCGTATCGCACCCATCGATCAGCAGATAATCGGGCCACAGAGCTTCCGGCCCAACCGCCAGCTGCTCCACCGCCATCCGCATCGCCAGCAGGGACGCCCGTCTAATGTTGATGCGGTCGATCGTCTCCACGTCCACCGCTGCAATCGCCCACGCCAAGGCGCACTCGCGGATCGCCAGGTCGAATTCGTTTCTCTGTTTTTCCGTCAGTTGTTTTGAGTCCGTTAATCCCGGCAGCCGGCGCCGTTCAGGAAAAATCACTGCGGCCGCAACCACCGGTCCGAACATCGGCCCGCGCCCCACTTCGTCGAGCCCGGCAACGCGCCGCGCTCCCACCCGCCGCGCCGCTTTCTCCAGGGCCCATCCGCACACCGGCGCCTTGATCATGCACACAGTATAAGAATGATCGAGGAATCATCTGGTGGAAAAGCGGGGCGCCAACCGTTCATTCGCGTTCGAAGCCATAATCGCGCTCCACGCGGCAAATGCGCACCTTGAGCTCCTCATACCACGCGTCGCGTCCTCGCTCCTGCGCCACCATGTGCCGGGAGTTCTGCTTCCACGCCGCAATCGCTTCCAGGCTACTCCAATATGAGACTGTGATTCCCAGCTCGTCGCGCGCTGACTCCATGCCGAGGAATCCCGGCTGTGTCGCGGCCAGCTTTTCCATCGCTTCGGCCATCTTCCCGTACCCGTTGTCCCCCTCCGTGCGCAGGGAAGTGAAGATCACCGCGTAATAGGGTGCTGCGGGTGTTGCCGCAATCGCCATTCACGCCTCCTCGCCTTCTCAGATCCATTAGGGGAATCTCAGCCTATCATGCCGCAGCGCGCTGCGGATCGTTTCTCGCTTACTCACTGTTCACGCAGATTTTCGCGCAGCAAAAACCCCGGCCTGAACCGGGGTCTTGTTTTGCCGAGGAACGGGGCCTGCGAATCCCCCATCCGTGTTTCTACGCTCTTGCTTTGCCTGTCACGCGGTCCACTTCCTTGAGCCGCGCCGCCTTGCCGCGCAGTCCGCGCAAATAGAACAGCTTTGCGCGTCGTACCTTGTAGCTGCGCACCAGCTCCACCTTATCCACCACTTTGGAGTTGAAGGGGAAGATGCGCTCCACGCCCTGCCCGAAGCTCATCTTGCGCACGGTAAACGTGCCTTGCGGGCCTCGGTTGATGGCGATGACCAGGCCCTCAAAGGCCTGCAGCCGCTCTTTGTCGCCTTCCTTGATCTTCACTTGAACGCGAATCTGGTCGCCGGGCACAAACGCCGGCAAATCGGTGCGCTTCAGCTTGTCAGCCAGGCGCTGCATCACGGGATGGATTGACATGTTAGTTTCCTGCGATTGAAGTCAGAATGTTTAGTTTATCAAAGATCGCCACCATTTGCCTCGCTCGCGCCGCCCCCATTCTCCAAGTGTTTGGCCGCCATCTTTCGTGTGTCGAGCCGGCGATCCTGTGCGATATAGTTCCGCCATGGATGAAAAACGGGATCTTCTTCGACACACCCTTGCCACACTGGCTTACCGCACCACGCGCGCCTTGGAAAACGCCCCCGCCTCCTTCGCCGACTTCGACAATGCTGGCCGCCGCCCCGTCCAGATCCTCGCCCACATGGGCGACCTCCTCCATTGGGGCCTCTCCATGGCTCAGGGCAACCCCGCCTGGCACAATTCTCAACCCCTCGCCTGGCCCCAGGAGCAGCAGCGCTTCTTCGCCGCTCTCTCCGCATTCGACGCGTACCTCGCGTCGCCCAATCCCGTCCACGCGTCCATCGAGCGCCTCATGCAGGGCCCCGTCGCCGACGCGCTCACTCACGCCGGCCAGCTCGCCATGCTCCGCCGTCTGGCCGGCTCGCCCACTCGGGGCGAGAACTTCTACGTCGCCGCCATCGCCATCGGCCAGGTCAACTCCGTCCAGCCTGAGCCCGTAAAGCCCTTCTAGGGCCTCCACCAAGCGCGCCCTTCAACCTGCTGCCAAATCCCGCGAATTCCTTCGCAGCACCCTCGGGCCTGAGCCAATCCCATGCCTGCGCCGCTGCATGCCTGTGGAAAATTACTCCATTTCAGAAATTATTTGTAACATTTCGGCTATTCGAATTGACTTAACTGTTTGAAAATTAAAATCGTCGCGATTTTACTTGACAATCATAGCTTGTTCATTTGAAAATGATAACGGTAACTATGGTCGCCATGGAGGTATTTTATGCGCCGTATACTCGCGACCAGCATTCTGCTCCCCTCGCTGATTCTCCCCGCAGCGGCATTTGCCAGCACGCCCGTGGACGACGCCACTGCCCCAACCCCCATCCGTGTCAGCTCCGGTGTCACCGAGCCGGTCCTCGTTCACTCCGCCTACCTTGACGTTCCTCAAGGTTACTCAATCGACGCCATCCCCAGCGATGCCCAGGTCGGTCTCTCGGTCACCATCGACGAGAAAGGCCAGCCTGAAAACATCCAGGTTACCAAGTCCTACAGCAAGTTCTGGGACGCCCGCGTCATCTCGACCGTCCGCCAGTTCCAATTCAAGCCCGCCACCGTCGACAACCAACCCGTCCCTGTCGACATGAACCTTACCATCAACATCGCCCGCTAACCAAACAACCCGTCGGGATGCTGCGCCCGAAAGCTTCCAGTCCTCGAGCCCAACCAGCTCGTCCTCAGAAAGCTGTTCCTTCGGCACAGCATCCCTTCGATATCAGAAACGCCCACCCCCTCGCTGCATCTCCTCAAGCCGAATCTCCTCGATCGTCCGCAAGTCTTCCGCGCTCAGCGCCGCCCGCTCCAGCAGCTCCGGCCGGTTCTTTAGCGTCTTGCGCAATTGCTGCTCCCTCCGCCAGCGCCTGATCTCCGCGTGATCCCCGTTCATCAGCACTTCCGGCGCGCTCAATCCGCCAAATTCCGCCGGCCGTGTGTACTGCGGATAATCCAGCAACCCTCCCGCTCCGTGCTGCGATCGCGGAACTCCCTCCGCATCCACTTCGATCTCCGCATCCGCCGCGCCAAAGCTCTCAAACTCGCCTGAAGCCTCGTTGCCCAGCACCCCGGGAATCAGCCGCATCGTGGCATCCACCACCACCGCCGCCGCCAGCTCGCCTCCGCTCAGCACGTAGTCGCCGATTGAAAGCTCCATGTCGCAGTAGAGCTCGTTGATGCGCTCGTCCACGCCCTCATATCGCCCGCACACCAGCACCACGCGCTCCAGCCCCGCCAGCTCCCGCGCCACCTGTTGCGTAAAAAGCCGCCCCTGCGCCGACAGCAGAATCACCCGCGTCCCTAAGTCCCTAGTCCCTAGTCCCTCAGTCCCTGATCCCCGCCGCCCTCTCTTTATCCCAAGTCCTTCCAGCGCCTCCGCCAGCGGCTCCGGCTTCAGCACCATCCCTTCGCCGCCGCCAAACGGGCGATCGTCCACCGTGCGGTGCCGGTCGTGCGCGTACTCGCGCAGATCGTGCGCCTCCACGGTCACCAATCCATTCTTCAGCGCCCTGCGCACAATTCCATGCGCAAACACGCCCTCAAAAAACCCCGGAAAGATGGTCACAATGTCGAACCGCATACCGACAATCTTAACGGTTTGCGCGCAGCTGTCCGACGCACAGCCGGATCGGCGCTACTCTGAGATGCCGGTTACGGTGCACTGCCAGACGGTGCGGTCTGGCAAGACGAGCTCATATTTTTCGCCGAGCATCTGCGGCCCCGCCGGCTTCGGCCCCTTCAAAAACCGAGCCTGGTAATCCCCGGGAATCAGTGGAACCGGCTCATCCGAAGACCAGATCCGGTAGCCCATCAGTTCGGTTTTCCGGCCGTCGATCGTCGCACTCGCATAAATCACATCGTCGCACGCCCAAACTCGCAGCACCCCGTTACCCGAGCATTGATTCCTCATTTGGAGGTCGGAGAGATGAACCTTGAGCGGATATTCGGTCTTGGCCTTGGCCTTGGGAAGGTTTTGGTCTGGATTGCTTTCTTGCCCGCAAACCAGCGCGGGCGCGCAGAGGACAAGCAGCAAAGCAACGATCGAGCGTCGCATCGCACACCTCACGCGCGAATTATAGCGCTGCCTGCAATGCAGAAATTCTCACGCATTTTGCGTTTCGTATTACTATCCCCCTATGCACCGCCCATGGTTGATTCTGCTGGTTGTAGCTTCGGCTCTTCCGCTCGCCTGCATGGCCCAGACGCCCGCCGCGGCGCCGGCAACGCCGTCTGCCGGAGACCCGTACCGGAATGAGTCCGTCGTCATCGAGCGATCGGAGACGACTTACCGGATGCACGCCGATGGCACCGGCGAGCGTGAACTGCACGTCATTCTGCGCATCCAGTCTGACGGCGCCGCGCAACAATTTGGAGTTCTGAGTTTCGGATATGCCGCCGCCAACGAGACGCCGGTCATCAAGTTTGTGCGCGTGCACAAAAGCGACGGCTCGACCGTGGAGACGCCGGTCGCCGATGCGATCGACATGCCCGCTGATGTCAGTCGTCAAGCGCCCCTCTACAGCGATTTGAAGGAGAAGCACCTGCCCGTGCGCTCGCTCTCTCCCGGCGACAAATTGGAATATGAAGTGGATACGGCGATCAACAAGCCGGACGCTCCCGGACAGTTTTGGGGGACTGATCACTTCACCCCGCCTGGCACGATTGTCGTGCTGGCAGAGATGCTCACGCTCCAGGTGCCATCGGACAAATACGTCCAGGTCTGGAGCCCGAATCATAAGCCCACCGTCGACGACCACGATGGCCTGAAGAACTATTCCTGGAATGTTGCGCAGCTCGTGACCGCGCCCAAGAGCACCGGCGATGATTCATCAAAAACTACGCCTCCCAAGGATCCTGACGAAGACGACCAGGGCCGCAAGCTGCCCAGCGTTGCGTGGACGACCTTCCACAATTGGACAGAAGTGGGCGATTGGTACCGCGGGCTCGCGCTCAAGCAGGCTGACCCCAACGACGCGCTGCGTGCGCGCGCCGATGATCTGACCGCTAAAGCGCAAACGCCCGAAGAGCAGATTCGCGCAATCTACGATTTTGTTTCTGCCCACACACGCTATATCGGCATCGATTTCGGGATTGGCCGCTATCAGCCGCACACCGCTTCAGAGGTTCTTGCCGACCAATACGGCGACTGCAAAGACAAAGACACGCTGCTCGAAGCGCTTCTCCGCGCCAAGGGCTTCTCTACTGCGCCTGCGCTGATCGGCGCCGGAATCGCACCCGTGCCCGAAGTTCCCTCGCCCTCGATGTTCAATCACGTGATCACCACGGTGAATCTACCCAGCGGGCGTATCTGGCTCGATAGCACGCCGATGGTGAGCCCGTACCAGTATCTCGGCGCCATCATTCGCGACGAGAAAGCGCTGGTGGTTCCCGCCGACGGGCCGGCGACGCTCGACTCCACTCCGGCGGACCCGCCCTATCCATTTGCGGAGAGTCTGGATGCCGAAGGTACGCTCGACGCGGACGGAAAACTGACCGCGAAAATCAGTTCGATCTATCGCGATGACAACGAGATCATTGTCCGCGCTCTCGCCCGCAGCGTTGCGCCCGCCGAGTGGGACAAAGTCTCGCAATATATCTCCTCAAGTACCGGGTTTGGGGGCACCACCAGCGATACGCAATTCAAGAACGACACTGGCACCGCCGAGCCCATCATGCTCACTTACGATTACTCGCGCCATCCCTTCGGCGACTGGGACGACCACCGCATCGTTCCGCTTTTTCCCGCGCTCGAATTCACCGCGCTCGAAAGCGATACCACACCGCCGCAGGACGACATTCAATTGGGCGCGCCGCGCAGGCTGACCGCAGTCACTCAAATCCGCTTACCCGATGGCTATCACGCGGATTTTCCCGACCCTGTCCATGTCAAAACCGACTTCGCCACATTCGACAAAACTTACCGCTTTGAAAATGGCGAGATCGTCGCCGAGCGCTACATCGTCATCCTGAAACAAAAGGTCCCCAAGGCGGATTGGGAGAAGTACCTGAAGTTCACCAAGGACATCAGCCTGAGCGGCGAAAACTGGATCCAGCTGTTGCCGCCGAGCAAGACGACAGCGACCATCATGAAGCCGGTCCAGATGCCTGCGGCAAAAGACGACCAAACCGGCCGCTCGGTTTCAGTCAAGGAGCTCCAAGCGGAGCAAGCCGCGAAGAAAAAAGCGCCCAGCCCGTCTGAACCCAGCGACGCCAGGAACAACCCCGAGAGCACGCCTACGCTGAAGACGCGGCCGCAGCCGATCCCGGGAACCAATTTTCCCTCGAAACCGAGTCCACAGTCACCGGCGGCGGAAGAGTCTGCCAATAAGTCAGAGGCCGACGTTCAGTCTTCCGATAAGTCCGCAGGAGAACTGATGCAGCGGGCGCAGCAGCAAATGCGAGACGGCGACCTGGGCAGCGTCAAAGACACGCTCGATGAGGTAAAGGCAAAGAATCCTGAAGAAGAACATCTGTGGAGCATGTACGGGGCAATCGCCGAATTGATGGATCGGAATTACGAACAAGCCGCTGGCGATTTTCGCAAGGAGCTGGACGCCCACCCCGACGATGAAATGGCTTTGGCCGCACTCGCCGACGCGCAAACCAAGGCTCACGACCCGGAAGGCGCGCGCAAGACCCTGCATGAATATCTCGATCGCCATCCCGACAACACGCGCATAGCCATTTACCTGGCCAGCCTTGAAACCCTCGCGGACAACAAACAGGGTGCGCTCAGCACGCTGGAAGCCGCGGCAAAACAGAATCCCGACAATGTCCCTCTTCGCGTGCGGATCAGCCAGGCGTTGGTTGACTTGAATCGCATGGAAGAGGCCGCGGCCGCCGCCAAAAGCGCCCTCGAAGGCGCGGACAACCCGGAAGTGCTCAATGATGCCGCCTTCACACTCAGCGAAACCGGCCTCGATCTCGATGTTGCCGAAGATGCTTCGCGCAAGAGCATCGCCAAGTTGGATGAAAGGAGCGCAGGGTTCACCACCGAGTCTGCCAACAGCGGCGCCTTCGCTTTGACCACGGCTCTGGCCAATTTCTGGGACACGCTGGGCTGGATTCTCTTCAAGGAAGGCAAGGTCGATGCCGCCCAATCCTTCATCGCTCCCGCCTGGCGCGTATCCTTGCGCGGTGAAATTGGCGAACATCTCGGTCAGATCTACGAGGCCGAAGGAAAGAAGAACAAGGCTGCAACAACCTACTCGCTCTCACAAGATGCCCTCGGCAAGTATTCCCAGCCCGACGATCGCCGCCTCATCGCCGAGGCCATCGATCGCCTCAAGGCTGAAGGCGCGACGCCCGATTCGATGACCGGCACGGGTGCTTTGCAGGACCTGCGCACGTTCAAGATTCCACGCCCCAAAGGATCGAGCGGCTGGGGTGCTTTCAGGCTCGAGGTCACGACCGATGGAGTCATCGAGTCCCAGCAGATGTCAGGCGCGCAGACCCTGGACAGCGTCAAGCCCGGCCTCGGCGCGATGAAATTCTCCGAGTTCCTTCCGCCCGATTCAAAAGCCCATCTCCTTCTCAGCGCCGTTGTCGACTGTTCCTCGGGAACGAACTGCGAAGTCGTTCTGGTTCCCAACGGCGGTTTGCAAACCGAGCGGCAATAGCCGCGCGCCTGCAGCCAAAAGCTAGAAGCTAGTAGTTGTAGCTGTCTTTCTCCCCCACACCCTCGCCGTCACCACCCCAAAAACAAACCCGCCCACATGCGCCAGATACGCCACGCCGCCCGTCTGCACCGTCGCCACCGACCCCACCACATTCAGCAGTTGAATCAGAAACCAGAAGCCGATCAGCAGCACCGCCGGAATATACGTCACCCGGATGAAGATGAATATCCAGACCAAAGTTCGGATCCGGTCTCGCGGATAAATCACGATAAACGCGCCCATCACCGCCGCAATCGCTCCGCTCGCGCCCAGGCAGGGAATCGTCGATCCCGCGCTCCCCGCCACCTGCGCCAGCATCGCCACCACGCCGCCCAGCAGATAGAACACGACGTAGCGAAACCTCCCCATCGCGTCTTCGATCGCCGGCCCAAACGCCCACAGGAAAACCATGTTCCCCACGATGTGCAGCCACCCCGCGTGCATAAACATCGCGGTCACGATCGTAATCAAATGGTGGCCGTGCTCAATCCGCGCCGGAATCACTGCCCACCGCTTCACAAACGCGTCGCCGCCTTCGAGCTCCAGCAGAAACACGAATGCGTTCGCCGCGATAATCAGCGCCGTAATCCACGCAAACCCGCGCGTCCGTCGCGATGCGTCTCCCAGCGGTATAACCGTTCCCACGTTGCCAGCTTCCTCGTTACAGTATTCCTGTTCCCTCGATCCCTTGGTCCCTGCCGAGGTGGCTCGGTCCTTGCTCGCTCCCTCTCTGAGGCTTTAGAAGATCTTTTTCCCGAACGCCGAGCAAATCAATTGCACCGCCAGCTCCGCTGTACGGTTGTGTTCATCCAGAATCGGATTCACTTCAACCAGCTCGAGACTCAGCATGCCCCCGTGGTCGGCCAGGATCTCCATCGCCAGGTGCGCTTCGCGATACGTCGCTCCGCCCGGCACCGGCGTGCCCACGCCCGGCGCCTCTTCGGGATCAACCCAGTCCATATCCATGGACACGTGATAGCCGGCCGTGCCGTTGGCCGCTGCCTCGATGGCTTTCTCCATCACCGCGCGCAAGCCCAGCTCGTCGATGTCCCGCATCGTGTACGCCGTAATCCCGGCGCGACGGATGTTCTCCCGCTCCGCTTCATCCACATCGCGTATGCCCACCAGAACCGCGTGCTGCGGCTGCACCTTCGGTCGCCAGCCCAGCAGGTCGCTCAACTCCGCCGGCCCCATTCCCACGAGAGCTGCAAGCGGCATGCCGTGCACATTGCCCGTAGTCGATGTCTCCGGCGTGTTGATGTCCGCGTGGGCATCGATCCAGATCAGCCCCACCGCCTCTCCCAGCGCGCGAAAATGATTGGCCACGCCGGCCACCGTGCCCGCGGCCACCGAGTGGTCCCCGCCCAGCACGATCGGCGTCGCCCCGCGCCCCAGCGCCTGTTGAACCCGCTCGGCAATCTCCCGGTCGCACTGCGCAATCTCTTTTAAGAAGCGCGCATGTGCATCACCGCGCCGCATCGTCTCCGCAACAGGCACCTGTACATTGCCGCGATCGGTAACGTGATGCCCGAGCGCTTCGAGCTTCATTTCTAGGCCGGCCACGCGCAACGCCGACGGGCCCATGTCCACGCCGCGCCGCTGTTGTCCTAGGTCCAGCGGCACACCGATCACCTCCACCTGCTTCGCCGCGCCTTGCCGCGAATGTGCATCCCGTCCCGATGCCGACGTTGCTGCTTCTCGATTCATTTCTCAGTCCCTGTCCTTCGCAGCGAACCTCCGCCCCAACGCTTGCTGGCGCCCCGCGCCATGATGCTACACTACGGCCACCCGGCCCCGTTTTCCCCTTCGATGTTCAGCCTTTCAAAAAATCAGCGGCTCTTTCTCTACTTCAGCACCCTCACGCTGATCATCTTCGCCGTGTCGCCGGACATCTTTCTCGATATTCCCACCGCCTTCATGCTCAAGAACCATCTCCACGCCACGGCCTCGCAGGTCTCCGTCTTTCGCCTGCTCACCGGGATCCCCATGTACGTCGGCTTCGTCTTCGGCATGACCCGCGACCTGTGGGATCCCTTCGGCTGGCGCGATCGCGGCTACTTCCGCCTCTTTGGCCCCATGGCCGTTCTCGTATTCGTCTGGCTCGCCCTCACGCATCTCTCTTACTCAGGCCTCGTCATCGGAATGTTTTTGGCCATGATCTCCTTCCGCTTCATGTTGGCGGCCTACTCCGGCCTCATCAGCCTCATCGGTCAGGAAGAGCTCATGTCCGGCCGCCTCAGCGCCCTCTGGATGGTCTTTCGATACGTCTCCTTCATCGTCGCCTACTTTGCCTCCGGCTTCATCACGGAACGCCTCTCGCCCCGCCAGACCTTCATCCTCGCTGCCGCGGTCACCCTCCCGCTCTGCCTCTATGGATTTCTCAAGCCTCGCGCCGTCTTCAGCCACGCCTACGAGAATCCGCACGCCCGCGGCACCACTTTTCTCGGCGACCTCAAGCGCCTCGCCAGGCATCGCGCCGTCTATCCCGCAATTCTCATCATTCTTCTCTGGAACTTCATGCCCGGCTTCAGCACGCCCATGCAGTTCTATCTCTCCAACCAGCTTCACGCGCCCGACTCGGTCTACGCCAACTTCAACTGCATCTTCTACGGCTCCTATATTCCCGGCGTTGTGCTCTACGGCATTCTCTGCACCCGCCTGCCCCTGCGCAAGTTGTTATGGTTGGGTGCCGCATTCGGTGTCCCCTCCATGATCCCGCTGGCCTTCATCCATTCCGGCCGCCAGGCTCTCTACATGGCAGCGCTCATGGGCCTCATGAGCTCCCTCGGCCAGTGCTCTTTTTACGATCTCGCCATCCGCTCCTGCCCTCCCGGCTTGCAGGGAACCTTAATGATGGCGGCTGATGCAGTCAATAATCTGGCCACCCGCGCCAGCGATGTTCTGGGCACAAAAATCTACGGCCTCAGCCCCACGCACGGCTTCCTGTACTGCGTCATCGCGATGACCGCCACATACGCGCTCATCCTCCCCACCATCCTCTTCGTGCCACGCGAGCTCATCGCGACCTCCGACGGCCAGTCCAACCCCGCCCTCGACGTCGAACTCCTTTCGGAACTCGCCGAATCCCCCGCAATCCCTTAGCCGCGTCCCCAGCAATCCCTTGGCCGCGTCCCCCGCGATCCCCTGGCTGCCGCGAGCTCAGCGAGCCAATCCCACCACAACCTCGTGATCTGCAGTTGCTTTTCTGTCTCCCAACCAACCACGACCGAGGGGTGCCCCACGCCCCGATTTTGGGACCTTGGATAGCACAGAACTACTCTGTCAAGTCCCCGGACCCAAAATAAATCCGCTCGCTCTCCCCTAACTCCTTATTTCCCTGGCTCCTACGTCCCTATGTCCCTGCCTCACCAAGTTTGCCGGTTATTTCCGCCAAATCTCTACACTTGTCTTATGGGCAGAGAATCAGCGCGGCCGAAGATCATAAATGTGCCAGAATCTGTTCTCTCAGCACGAGTCGCTGGTTACCAACTGGAAAGAAAAAGAAATGAAATCATTATTTTTTTTGATACCCCCCAGGGGTATCTTTCTCTGTGTAAGTCCTTTAGAACGGATTATTTTGCACCAAAATCAGGGCAAAAATGAAGTGCAAATTGCCTGAATTGTCGGTTAATTTTCTGGTTAACACCCGCCGCTCGGCCACATCCGTCCTCTCGCTCGATCCTTTCCCAGCCCGGCGCAACCCCGCCAACTCCGCTAACCCTGCTCCCTGCTTTCTCGCTCCCTTGCTCCCTCGCTGGCTTGCTCCCTGCTTCACCCCGTCCTATGATGGTCGCCAACGATCATGCCCGACATTGAATCGCTTTTGACGCGCTGGCAATCCGCCGGCGTCCTCGACGCGGAAACCGCTGCCCGCATCCGCGCACACGAATCGCAGGCGTCTACTGACGCTCCGAGTGGCCTTAAATGGCAAGGCATCACCGCGCTCATCCTCGGCGCCATTTTATTGGCATGTAGTGTGGTTCTCTTCGTCTCAGCCCATTGGGATCAGCTCGGCCCCGGCGCTCGCTTCACGCTCGTCTGCGCCATGGTCGCCGTCTTTCACATTGCGGGCGGCTTCGCGCGTCCCAGCTTTCGCGGCCTGTCCACCGCGCTCCATGCCGTCGGCACCGTCGCCACGGGCGCAGCTATCGCGCTCGTCGGCCAGATCTTCAACATTCAGGAGCACTGGCCTGCCGCCATTCTTCTCTGGGCGCTCGCCGCTCTCGCCGGCTGGGCGCTCCTCCGGGACCAGGCGCAGCAAACCCTCGCGCTTCTTCTCGTCCCTGCCTGGATCCTGTGCGAACTCGACTTCCGCATGAACGGCCACATCGGCGAAGGCATTTACATGGGTCGGCTCTGCTTCCTGTGGGCCATTCTCTACATCACGTTCTTCCTCGGCTCGCGCCGTCGCGCGGTGCAGGGAATTCTCTTTGCCGTAAGCGTCATCGGCGCGGTCCTCGCCATCTACGGAATGCTGTCCGCCTGGGCGTCCTGGAACTCCAACCAGACCTTCATTCCCTTCGGCACCCGCGTCTGGGCCTGGATCGCCATCGCCGCCATCCCCCTCATCATCGCCGCATTCCATGGCCACAAGGGTCTCGTTCCCATTGCCGCCGCCCTCGCCTTCTGCCTCGCGCTGCCGTGGTGCTATTACACGTGGTCGGAGACGCACAACTGGGGAAAAGGCAACTACACCTTGACGGGCACTAAGCCCGACCTCGCGGCCTACGCGCTGGTCGCCGCCTTCGCCGTCTTCCTCTGCGGGTGGGGCGTGCGCCTTGTCTCTCGCGCGCTCGTCAACCTCGGCGTCGTCGGCTTTGCCGCGACTGTCGCATGGTTCTATTTCAGCGACATCCTTAGCAAGGTCAACCGCTCGCTCGGCCTCATCGGTTTGGGCATTCTCTTTCTCGCCGGCGGCTGGGCGCTTGAAAAGCTGCGCCGCCGCATCCTCGCCCGCATGACGCCCGTAATACCGCCGGCGTCGGCTGCCGCTGCAGCCGACATCAAAGGAGGTGCCCAATGAAGATCGGTCGCTTCACACTCTCCGGTGTCTCCATCGCGCTGCTCATCTTCCAATTGCTCCTCGTCTCGTCCATCGCCGGCAAATATCTCTGGCAGCGCTGGCGCTGCCCGCGCGTCTGGACCCGCGCTGCAGCGTTCGACCCCGTGCTTCCGCTGCGCGGCCGCTATCTCAGCCTGCAACTCGACGTTGACGGCTGCCAAAGCACGCTGCCCTCGGCTAAGTTCGCCACTTTCCCGCGCGACGTCACAGGCGCCATCAAGCCCGGCCCGTATGTTCTGCGCCCGCACCTCGTCGACTTCCGCGCCAACCTGAAAGTCCAGAACAACCAGCTCGTCGCGCTGCGCCCCGAAGGTCAGGAAATCGGCGGCCAGGAAGACTCCACAGCTGGCGAGGAGATCTCCGCCGCGCCCGGCGCGCCTTGCGGCCAGATGCAACTCTCCGAACCTGTCGACTTCTATGTCGCCGACACTGCGAAGAGCCCGCTGCCGCTCCACTCCGGCCAGGAACTCTGGATTGAAGTCACAGTTCCGCCGACGGGCCCTCCGCGTCCGCTCCAGCTCGCGCTCAAAGACAACGGCGCCTGGAAGCCGCTGGACTTTCAATAAATCGGTTTGAGATTTTTGCGCGGCGCGAATCTCGCGGCACACCCGCCGCCGTCACGCCTCTTCAGCTTTGCTCAGATCGACCAACCCCACCGGCAGCTCCATCTCCACGCGCCTCGCCGCAAGATCGATCCTGCGCAGATAGCTCTTCGCAAACGGAACCAGCACTTCGCCCTTCGCGCCTCGCACCACCAGCAGCGGCGCGGCTCCTCCGCTGCGGTCCACGTCCTCGATCTCGCCCACGCGAACTGCCTCCGCGCCGGCCACATCCACCAGCACGCAACCAATCAGGTCGCCGACATAAGCCTCGTCTTCGCCCAGTTCCGCTCGCTCCGCGCGCGGAATCGCGACAATCATTCCATTCAGCGTCTCTGCGTCCGAGATCGAATCCACTTGCGCAAAGTGCAGCACCACGCCACCCTTGTGCAGCCAATGGTTCTCGAGTTCCACCTGCCGCGGCGCCTGCGCTGCCGTGGGTGCCGCAGCTCTCGCAGACATATCTGCAGCGAGCAGCCAAAGCTGCCGCCTCTCTCTAAACTGGTCGGGAAAGTCAGTGAGAATCTCGGCGAAGACCTCGCCTTTGCGTCCCTGAGGCCGGCGAATTCGCGCCAGCCACACCCACGACTCGGTCGGTTCCGGCACAGCTACCTCCGGCCACCGAAGAGGGCGTCGGCACAGGCAAAAGCCATGCTACTCTTCGTCGTCCTCTTCCAGAATGTCGAGCGTGTAGCGGTGATGCAGCTTCATGCTCACCGCTCCCAGAATGGTGCGCACCGAGCGTGCCGTACGCCCTTGCTTGCCGATCACCTTGCCCACGTCCGGCGGAGCCACGCGGAGTTTGAGGACGGTGTTCTCATCGCGGCTTACGGCTTCCACTTCCACCGCGTCCGGGGCGTCCACCAGGGCCCGCGCAATCTCGCGGACCAATGCGTCTACTTGCACCATATCGACTTGGGTCATGATCTTGCCTCTGACCTTCTGCGTTGGGTTTCAGTGATATTGATTCTGTGCGCGAATGGTAACACGCAGACGAGCCGCGAGCAAAGACTTGGGTCCAAACCCGCAGCGCCCCTTCCGGAGTCCGGTCCCGCTTACGCGGCCAAATCAGGCTGCCGCCGGGTCCGTCACCTGGGCCGCGGCTTCTGCTACGGGCACGGGATGTTTCGCCACGATCTTTTCCATCGTGGGCGAAAGCTTCGCGCCTTTGCTGCGCCAGTATGCAATCCGCTCGTGCTTCAGGTCGACGCTGGCCGGGTTGGTGCGAGGATTGTAGGTGCCGACAACCTCGATGGAGCGGCCATTGCGGGCACGGTCCTTCTCAATCACGACAATGCGGTAATAGGGCTGTTTGCGGGCGCCAACACGCGCCAAACGAATCATAACCACGATGAATCAATTCCTTTCGGCTTCCAGATCTTGAATGAGGTGTTCCCCGGATTTTTCCGGCCCATTGATCTCCTGCGCTCGCCCGGCAATCGGGTGTCCCACAGGTGATCCGGGGCAACAACGGCCGGACAGATGCGCCCGGCCGCACACATCGCAACACCTAAGTATCGCCGAAACAGGGCGTTTGAAGCAAATCGGCGCCCGCCGCCTCACGGGCCTCCAAAACGCTGCGAGATTCACTCCGCTTCGCGCGCCTCAACGCAGCACTCGCTTATGATGGCAGAACCGGCTCGCGGTTTTGTCGACTGGCGAAACCGGAAGCCGTCCTCGGAAACAGGATGCATGAATCGCGAGTATCACAAGTCCCGATCCAGCCGGTTGGGCCGCGAGATGGAACTGCTCGTCTTCGGCCACGCAGGTTTGCCTGTGCTCGTCTTCCCCACCTCCGGCGGCCGTTTCTACGAGTTTGAAGATCGCGGCATGATCGCTGCCGTCGCCGACAAGATCGATGCCGGCCGCTTGCAGTTCTTCTGCGTCGACTCAGTAGATGACGAAAGCTGGTACAACCGCAAAGCGCCTCCGCGCCAGCGCATCGCCCGTCACATGCAATATGAGGAGTACCTGCTCCACGAACTGGTGCCGCTCATCCGGCAAAAGAATCGCGACCCGCGCCTCATTGCGCTCGGATCGAGCTTCGGCGGCTACCACGCGGTCAATATTGCCTTGCGCCACCCCGAGATCGTGAGTGGATTCGTTTCCCTTTCGGGAATGTTTGACCTCACCGGCTTTCTCGACGGTTACTACAACCAGGATTGCTACTTCCATCTGCCCACCCACTATCTTCCCCGCCTCACCGATCCGCGTTTCCTCGATCGCTTCCGGCGCAATCGGTTCGTACTGGCCACCGGATGGGACGACCACTGCCTCGGCCAGAACCAGGATCTCGACCGCATCCTGAACGAAAAAGGAATTGCGCACGAGTTTCACGTTTGGGATTTGCCGAATTCTCACGACTGGCCAGCATGGCAGCGGATGACGCAGCAATACTTGTAACAACGCCGAGAGATTTCTGTTCGCTTCAAATCCATCTCAGGAGACAGCGCAATGAGCCAGCTCAACCCGTACGACAGTTTCCTTGACGGTCGACCCGTGGATGCAATTCTCGCCTCCACTGCCGACGCCATCGCGGAGTGTTTGAAAGCCATCGGCCCGAACAGGAGCAGCCAGCCGCCGGCGCCGGGCAAATGGAGCGCGGCCGAAATCGTCTGCCACCTCGCCGACTGCGACCTTGTCTTCGGCTTCCGGCTGCGCCAGACTCTCGCCGAAGATGGGCCGACCATTCAGCCCTTCGATCAGGACAAGTGGGCCGCGAAATACTCCGCCATTCCGGCGGACGAAGCGCTTGCTGCGTTCTCCGCACTACGCAACTGGAATCTGCGCATGATTCGGGACGCGCTGCCCGGCGCGGCAGCCAGAAAGATGACCCATCCCGAGCGCGGCACAATGACCTTTCAAACCGTGGTCGAAACCATGGCCGGCCATGACCTGAATCACCTCGGCCAGTTGCGCCGCATCGCGGGCCAGCGTTCCTAACCGGCGCCGTCAAGGCTGTGCCTGACGTACACTGTTGCGAGGCATGCGAGCCGGGCAATCTGCGCTCGCCGCGACGCTCGGAGGACCAGCCCATGAAGAAGATCGGTGTCCTCTTCGGCGTCGAGAACAGTTTCCCAAGCGCCCTGGTCGAGCGGATCAACAGCCGAAATCCGCCCGGCATTCAGGCTGAGTTTGTTCAAACGGGAGCGGTGCTTCTCAATCAAGCGCCGCGCTACGCCGTCATTCTTGACCGCATCTCCCACGACATTCCGTTCTATCGCGCGTTCCTCAAGCATGCCGCGTTGAACGGAACATCGGTCGTCAACAATCCCTTTTGGTGCTCGGCCGACGACAAGTTTCTCAACTACACGATTGCCGCGCGCGTGGGCGTAGCCGTGCCGCCCACTGTGCTGCTTCCGCACAAGGAATATCCCACCGGAACCACGGAAAAGTCGCTGCGCAACCTGGAATTCCCGCTCGATTGGGACGGTGTGTTTGCTGCTATCGGTGAGCACGGCTTCCTGAAGCCGATCCATGGGGGCGGCTGGCGCGATGTCCATGAGTTCCGCGGCCGCGACGAATTCTTTCGCGCCTACGATCAATCGCGCGACCTTTGCATGGTGGTCCAGAAAGCCGTCGAGTACACGGAGTACTTCCGCTGCTTCGTCGTGGGCCAGAAGAAGGTTCGCATCATGGCGTACGATCCGCGGCGGCCGCACGCCGAGCGCTACCTGCAAGGCGCCGCGCGCCCCGGCACGCTCCGTGCCAGGCTTCTCTTCCGGCGCATGGAGGAGGACGCTCTCAAGTTGTGCCGCGCGCTCGGCTATGACTTGAACTCTGTTGAATTCGCGGTCGAAAACTGCATCCCCTACGCCATCGACTTCATGAATCCCGTGCCCGACGCCGATGTGCACTCCGTCGGTGAGGCAAATTTTCAATGGATCGTCGAACAGGTGGCCGGCTTCCTCATCGCCCGAGCCAACGCTTCCCGGCGCGCACAACCATGCCAAAGCGCGCAGCAAAGGGAAGGCAGGCGCAAAGAAGTCGCCTGCGGCGCGTTCGGCGCGGCCATTGAAGAGCTGAGCAAGTCTTCCTAGGCCAGCGCAACCTTCAGAGTAATCCCAATGTCGGACAATCTCTCCGCGGGCATCTGGACCCTTAATGCGCCATCGTCCTGCTTCCAGTTCAGATTGCCCTGATGCCCGAGCAGCTCCACTTTGAGGATCTTGCCCGGCTGCTGCGAGCTGGCGAGGCCAAGAGCCTTTACCACGGCCTCTCTCTCCGGCCAACCCATCACGAACGCGTAAAGCGTGCTGCCCTTCCTGGTGAAGCGCACATCCTCGGCCGTCATGTCGTTCTGCTTGTCTTCGTTGAAGTTTCCAGTGACGATCTTCACTTGAGTGGCGGGGCCTTCGCCGTAGATCTTCCATGGGCGCGTCGCGTAGATGCCTTCGCTGTTGATTTGCATCCACGCGGTGATGCCTTCCAGCACCTCCATCTCTTCGAAATCCAATTGACCTGAGTTGGGCAGCGGGAAGTTCAACAGCAGGTTGCCGTTCTTGCTCACGATATCGGTGAGCAGATCGATCACCTTCTTGGGAGTTTTGTACCTGATTCCGCGTTTATAGTGCCATTGCCCGATGCACGTATCGGTCTGCCAGGGATTCTCCGCGATTCCGTCCGCCACGCCGCGCTCGTGGTCGAGCGCACATGTGCCCACGGCGCAATCTGAAGGTTCTTTGCTCGTGTAAACCGCCTCGACCTTGCCTCCATTCAACCGCGCGCTTTCGTTGTAAAGGTGCGACACCATCTTCAGGCCATACTCACCGAAGGGAAGGTGGCCATCGGTGTAGAGAATGTCGGGGTGATACTTGTCGATCAGATCGCTCATGCGGTTCAGATATTCCTGCCGCCACGAATCGGGAATGCCGTCGTCGTTCCAGGTCAGCTTGTCAATGAACGGTACGCAGCCCGCATCGTGATAGAGGTCGGCGTACTTCGGATCGACGCCGTCGTAAGGAACGCCCGCCATGGGCCCGGTCTTGTCGGCGCCGTGGCTGACTGCAAACCATTTGTAGCTGATCCAGAGGTGTTCGCTCACGCCGAACTTGAGCCCATGTTTGTACGCAGCGCTCCGCCACAGGCCCACCACATCCTTTTTCGGTCCCATGTTCACCGCGTTCCAGCGCGTGTACCTCGAGTTCCAAAGGTCGAAGTTATCGTGATGCACTCCCATGCTGAAGAAATACTTCGCGCCGGCCCTCTTGTAGAGACCCATCAGATGATCAGGGTCCCATTTCTCCGCTTTCCAGATATTCACCAGGTCCTTGTAGCCGACCTTGGAAGGATGGCCATAGGTTTCGCAGTGGTACAGGTACTGCGGCTGGCCCTGCACGTACATATTGCGCGCGTACCAGTCGCCATCTTCAATGGCCGATTGCGGACCCCAGTGCGCCCAGATGCCGAACTTGGCGTCGCGAAACCATTCAGGAATCCTGTACGTCTGCAAAGATTCCCTGGTGGGTTGGAAAGGTCCGCTCTGCGCAGCCGGCTGCGAACGGACCAGCTTCGACAAAGCAAGGGCAGAGCCCGCGCCCCCCATCCACTGAAGCAGCTGCCTACGGTTCATCGCCATGAGTTCCTATTCCCTTCGGTGCGTGAGTGGCTTGAGTGCGCGCTGTGCACCTGCGGCACGCCGGCCATGACGCTTGCCCTCGATCGCGGTTCACTTCAATTCTTCGTCCGAGCAAACGGCCACTTTGCCGCATCTGCCTGAGGCCATCAGCGCATAAGCCTCGCCGGCGCGCTCCAGCGGAAAGCGGTGCGTGATGATGTCCGCTGCATGCAGGTTCCAGCGCACCAGCCGCTCCACCAGTTCCTCCATCAGCCAGGTGGACGTGACCCACGAGCCGTAGAGCGTTTTCTGGTCGTGGATCAAATCGGGCGAAGGATTGATTTCGACGCGCCCGCCTTCGCCAAGAAAAACAATCCTGCCCCACTTGCGCGTGGCGCGAATCGCCGTGGCCCGCGCGGTGTCATTCGCCGAGCAGTCGACAGCTCGTTCTACGCCCTTGCCCCCTGTCAGGCGCCTCACTTCGGCCTCGTTATCCGGTCCCGAGGCAAGCACCGCGTCGCAGAGGCCGAGGTTGAGCGCAATCTCCATGCGCTCGGGTACCACGTCGACGCCAATGATTTTTTCGGCGCCTAGCTTGCGGCAGAGCGCGCCCGTGGCCAGGCCCACCGGTCCCAGCCCGGTAATGAGCACAGCGTGATCGCCGTTGATTCCAATTTTCTCCAGCCCCTCATAGACCGTGCCGAATCCGCACGCCACCTGCGCGCCATCGCCGTAAGAGAGTTCATCGGGCAGCGCGATGAGGTCCTTCTCCTCCGCCACCATGTACTCGGCCATGCCTCCGTCGCGCTGCCAGCCGTAGGCGCGACGATACTTCTCGCTCGTGCACGAGATCATGTAGCCTCGCCGGCAGTCGTTGCACACGCCGCAACCGGATATGTGATAGACAATCACCCGATCGCCCGCTTTGAAGCGCCGGCAGCCTGGACCTGCAGCGACGATCTGGCCCGCTGGCTCATGCCCCGCAATCACGCCCTGGTACCCTTCTGGACCCTTGCCGAGGTGCCCGTGATAGATGGCGCGAATGTCGGAGCCGCAGATCGTCGACGCCTTCACGTGCAACAGAACCTCACCGTGGCCCGGCTCCGGCACAGGCACCGAGCGCAGCTCAACGGTCGAGTTGCCCGGCAGATACGCGGCAGTCATAGTGGATCGCATCGTGTCGTTCTCCTGCGTTCTTTGCGGGCCGGCAGTCTGTAGCCGGCAGCGCATGGCGAACAACGAAAAGCCCATAGCTGCCGGCTGCTGGATGCGGGCTACCAACTTGCTCCTACGGCGGAGTGATCTCCCCACTCACGTCCCACAAATCCTCCCAGCTCTGGCCGTCCTTCCACAGAAAGACCTGGCCCTTGATCAACCTGCAGTTGCGATCAATGGCGGCGATCGAGCGCATCTCCTCGTCAGTGAGCGGATCTCCAACGACGCCTTCGAGATTGGCGTGATAATGATGAACGGAGAAGGGAATCGGTGTTTGCCCGCGCTCCACCGCCCACTTGATGCATACCACTGCCGGTTGAATGCCATGGCGTTCAGCGATGCGCACGATCACCGGATCCTCGGTGGGTGCAGTGTCCTCCGGAGTCCTGTCGCGTTCCGGCCGTCCCGGCGAGCCGATGGGGCAGTAACCCACGGGCTGCATGCCGTTGTCGACCACGAAGCGGAAGAGCTCCGGCTGCTGAAAATGCGGGTGCAATTCCATTTCATTCACTGCGGGCTTGATGCGGGCGTCCCGCAGAACCAGCTTCAATTTAGGAATCGTCATGTTCGACGTGCCGATGTGGCGCACCAGGCCCATGTCCACCAGTTCTTCCATCTTGCGCCAGGTTCTCATGTAGCTTTCGTGAATGTAGGGCCTGGCGCCGGGCGAGCGCGAAGTAACGTCGCAGCCGGGCGGATGAAAATTCGGGAACGGCCAATGCACCAGGTACAGATCAAGGTAGTCGAGGCGCAGATCGGCAAGCGACCTGCGGCAGGAGGGGATCACGTCATCCTCGTCATGCTTGTCGTTCCAAAGCTTCGACGTGATCCACAAATCTTCGCGCCGAATCCCGCCGCAAAGAATCTCCTCAATTGACCCGCCGATCTCTGCTTCGTTGCCGTAGACCGATGCGCAATCGAAATGCCGGTAGCCGGCCGCGGCAGCGCCCCTCACCACCTCGGCGATCTCAACTGCGGAAACGTGGTCGGACCCAAAAGTGCCCAGACCGATCGCAGGCATCCGGGCCCCCGTGTAGAGTTTTCGTTGCGGGATCGCTGCCGGATCAATGGGCGTGGTTACGGCGGGATTTGACATGCGGGATCTACCTTGAGGCAGAAAGCTTGAGAAAACGTTATCACTAACTTCCGCGAAGGATAAATTTGCAGGGAGTGAGTGTCAAATTCAAGCCTGATTGGGCTCTTGCAAACGGCGTGAATGGGTGTTGCCGGGCGACAGAGGACCAGCGCTCGGTGCCGCGATCGGCGAGGCCGGCTTACGAGTCGGCCCGGACCAGAAGGCAGGTGATATTGTCGTGGCCGCCGGCTTCATTGGCGGCGTCGACCAGGCGCGAGCACATTTCCTCAAGGGTCAGGTCGAGGCGTAGCAGGGACTCGAGGTGGGAGTCGGGAAGTTCGCGAATCAGTCCGTCGGAGCAGAGAAGAAACAGGTCGCCGGGCTCAGTCTCGAATTCGAAGATGTCGGGCGTCACCACGCTTTGCGTGCCCAGTGCGCGCGTGATCACGTTCTTGAGCGGTGAACGAAGCGCTTCCTGCGGGCTCATTTGGCCCAGACGAATCTGTTCTTCCACTAGAGAGTGATCGAGCGTGATCTGTTCCAGGTGCGAATTGCGCAGGCGATAGCCGCGGCTGTCGCCCACGTTCACCATCCATGCGCGGCGGTCTTCCACAAGCAGCGCCACGAGAGTGGTACCCATGCCATTCAGTTTCTGGTTGCGCCGCGAGCGCGAAAAAATGGCCTCATTGGCAGCGGCCACGGCCTCCGCGGCCTCGACAGGCGGGGGATTAGTCCGGGGGCGTTGCGTGAGCAACCGCATCATCTCCGCAACGGCCAAAGTGCTGGCAACCTCGCCTGCGGCAGCGCCGCCCATGCCGTCGCAGACAATGTACACGCCATGCTCGACGGAAAGTCCAAATGCGTCTTCGTTGGAAGGGCGCTTGCGGCCGCGGTCGGTGAGCGCTGTTGCGGTGTAATGGACGACAGCCGAAGCCAAGAAAGAAACCCCCGTCGCTCAGTGTACCTAAAAACAGCGCGTTAGGTGGGTAGCGACAAAGAGACCTCCAGTACGGGCGTCACGGACCGTCCAACGGGAATGAGGATCTGCAGCGTGACTCCAGTGGAGCATCGGCGCGGTGAAAAGGTCGCGTCTTCGCGCTTTCTTCATGGAAGGCCGTTGCTGATGCGTAATGGCGCAGGCGGCGGCAGGTCGAAGACCTGGATGGCCCCGTCGTTGAGCAGTGCCACACGCCGACCCGAAGGGGAAATGGCAACGTTTCCGCCAGCATCGAGGATGGGGCTGACGGGCGAGACCATGGCGATGTCGCCATTGGCCGCATCGAAGATGGTTACGGACTGCTCCTTCACGTCACCCGCGTCCATGGGCGCGTAGGCGTAGATAGGGTGTGTGGTGTCGAGCGTTTCCCACGCCAGACGCGAGCCATTAGCCGCGACGACGAGTTGCGGCCACACCTCGACGGGCGGCGCTTGGGACTCCCATAGGGTTTTGCCCGCGGTGGACACGGCAACAAGACTGCTCTCTCCCGATGGCCCGCATGTGGTGGCGAGAATCTCCTGCTCCGAGAGAAATTCGTCGTCAGGCTCGCAGTTCGATTCGACGGGGCCTAACATCCTACTCCCGCCAGTGAAGTAGTTGAAGTTCAAAATCCACTCCATTCCGCGTCCTCGCAGGTTCTCCAGATAGCCCGCGGAGTTGATGGGCAAATGAACGGCTGTCCGGGCGCGGCTCACCAGCATCACGTCCCCGGAATCGCGGCGAAGAATGCGGATCACGAGATTCGGGGCTTCGCCGTCGGCACCCGAGTCCTGGTCGGAGGTGATGGCGGATGCGGTCGAGGGGCCACGCGCGTCTTCTGATTTGGCAGTCTTGGCAGCCGGCTCGCGCGAGTTCGTGACAAGAAAATGTTGCTCGGGATCAAGCTCAATCCAAAGCAGCGAGCCGGGGAAGTCGAGATATGGCTTCAGCTTGAGCGTGCCATCGCCTTCGAAAAGGTCGTTGCGGTCGCGGAGCAGAAAGTGGCCGTTGTTGAGTGGCCACAAATAGCGCACGCGGTCGTGGACGGTCCATGTGGCCTCGGCTTCGACCGTGCCCTTGGGCAACTCGATCACCACGGCGCGAATCTGGCGCTCGTCGCTACCGTCCTTGTTAGGTAGATCGCGATGCAGCAGCCCGGGAATCCGGAAGGTGAAGAGCAGCTGATTCTCGTCAAGAAAATCGAGCGAGGCCATCGAATTCCGCGCCCCCATATAGATAGCGCCGGGCGCCGTGAAGCCGAGCGGTCCAATGGGAATGGTGAACATAGGCGGCAGTGAGGGCTTGTCGGGGAATCGATCAACGAGGAAGCGCTCCTTGACCGGTGGCGAAGGCTGGGGCGCGGGCGCGGTGCCGCTTTGCGCGGGAGCAGTTACGGCTGGCGCCGGTGCGGGAGGAATCTGTTGTTGCGCATCCGACGGGACCATGGCGAGCCCGCCGGATAAAACCAGCACGCCGCAGATCGTAAGGGCATCGCGCCCATGACTTAACCGCGCAACTCCATGCATCCTCACCATCGAGGATTATTCTCGCCGATGCGGGGCCAGGGCTGAAAGTCCGCAGGCCTATAATTGCGTCGGCGTTACGTTTTCCCAGGCATGGAGGTGAAACGTATGAGCCGTCTTTCCGCCCGGCTTCTCTATTGGTCGCCCAGAATCCTGGCGATTGCCTTAGCCATCTTCTTGAGCCTCTTCGCGCTTGAAGCTTTCAATGAGTTCCACGTTTTTTGGAAATGCATCCTGGCATTCTGCATCGGACTGCTTCCCGCCGCCATCGTCGCCGCCATTTTGTCAGTTGCCTGGCGATGGGAATGGGTTGGCGCGGCGCTCTTCGCGCTGGCCGCCCTGTATTACGCATGGAGCTGGACGGTCCCGCCCCGGCACATGAACTGGACCGCGACCGCAGGCATTTCCGGGCCGCTGCTCGTGATAGCCGCACTGTTTCTGGCCAACTGGATCGAGCGCGCGAAGTTGCGCACGGCTCGCTGAGCCTTCGTATCGAGGGAAACTCGGCGGCCGCGAGATGAAGCGTGCCGGAGAACGAAACCATGCGCCCGCGCCGTGTGCGACAGTAAAAGGGACATGGCTGATCCCACCACCGCCAGTCCGAGCCTGGCTGCTGAACCGGTCGGCGGAAGACTCAGGTTTCTCGGTTACGGAGCCTGCGCCCTCGCCGGCGCGTTGTGGGGCACGGGGTTCTACTGGGGCAGGCTCGCGCTCAATGAGATGAACGTGGAGCACATGGTGCTCTACCGCTTTCTTTTTGCCTGCGTGGGCATGGCGCCGGTCATTGTTATGCGGCGCGTGCGGCTGACAGCGACCGAGACGCGCGCCATGCTCCTGGCCGCATTCCTTTTTGTTCCCTTGCAGTTCCTGCTGCAGTTTCACGGATTGGCGCAAACCACAGTGAGCCATGCTTCGCTGATGGTCGGCGCCATGCCGGTGCTGCTGGCAGCAACGGCCGTGATGTTCGCCGGCGAGCACCTGGACGGCCTGAGCTGGCTCGCGCTCTGCGCGTCGACGGTGGGCGCAGCCATGGTGGTGCTGGGCGGCAACCATGCGACCACGGGACGCGAGACGCCGACCCTCCAAGGCGACCTGCTGGTGGTCGCGTCGCTGGTTTCGGCCCTCGGCTGGATCCTACTCACCAAGAAGCTGATGAAGACGCACAGTCCGCCCGTCGTCACGGCGTACACGATTTATTCGGGCACTGCGATGCTGTTGATTTGGACCAGCGTGTTGTGGGTGGCGGGAAAGCTGGCGCACCTAAAAATCGATCCCATGCCGTTCACCCATGTGAGCATCACCGCATGGACGGCACTGGCAATCAGCGGGCTGCTGTGCACGGCGTTAACTACGCTTCTCTGGAATTGGGGCATTCATCACGTGCCGGCTTCCCGCGCAGGTGTGTTCCTTAACATCGAGCCGGCTTTGGGATCGATACTGGGCGTGGAACTGCTCGGAGAGAAGCTCGGTCCCTACGCTTGGTTGGGCGGTGCGCTGATTCTGGTCGGCGCAATTACGCTCACCATGCGTGGACGCACGCCGGAGCCGGTCGTGATTCTGGAATAGCCGCCAGAGCTTGCGATACGGCGGTTCCACAATTGCTATGCCCAGGTCCGCGACACGTGAATTGTGGAACCGCTTTATCATCGGGTCATGGAGCATGCCGGAGCTTCACCGTCGGCGCCAGGCCATCAACTCGCCATGCCAGGCAAGCGGCGCGACTGGATTGAGATCGGCATCGCCTACGCGCTGATCGAGGCGGTGGAGTGGACGCCGCGGCCGTGGCAGCGATGGCTTTGGCTCGCTGCCGCTCTCGGCATCGCCTTTATCCTTTGGAAATCGTTTGAAGGCTGGGCGGCGATGGGCTTGCGCAAGGCAAACCTCTGGCGCTCGTCGTGGATTGTCGCAGCAGCCGCTGTTCTGGCTGCGGCGGCAATGCTGATCTCCGCCCGCGCGCACGCGCTGCTCATGGTCGATGGCCTGTGGGTTTTTCCCGAGACCTACGGCGCGTATGCCGTTTGGTCCGCTGTACAGCAAATCCTGCTGCAGGGCTTTTTCCTCTTGCGCTTGCTGCGCGTGATGCCCAAACCGTGGCAGGCGGCGCTCGGAGCCGCTCTAATGTTTTCCGCGGCACATATCCCCAATCCCGTCCTCGTGTCGGTAACGTTCATTTGGGGATTTGCCGCTTGCGTGCTGTTTCTGCGCTACCGCAATCTCTATCCGTTGATGTTTGCGCACGCTTTCCTGGGGATCACCATGGCCATGACCATCCCTGGACCTGTCGTGCACAACATGCGCGTCGGGCTGGCCTACCTGACCTACAGGCCGCATATGCATGCCCGCCATTTGCATCTCCTATCGCAGCCATAGCGACCAGATCGCGTCAATCGTTGCGTGGGTTACCGCTGAGGCTCCCACGCGGCGCTGCGCCCGCCACGCGCGGCCGTAAAAAATTCCGGCCAGCGCGGCCAGCAGCACGTAGCGCCAGTTAAAGGCTGTCGTGCGCTTGTTGAAGTGGGCCAGGCCAAAGACCCCGGCAGTCACGAACAGCGCGCCATAACGACCGATTCGTTTCTCCAGCAGATTCTGCAGCCAGCCGCGGAAAAACAGCTCCTCGGGAACGGCAACAAAAAAGAAAGTAAAGAACCATGCGCCGGCAATGGCCCACATGCCCGGCCAAACCTTGTGCGCGTGCAGAAAGCCGAGAGCCAAACCAAGGGCCAGCGCGATGGGTATGTAAAAAACGGCCTCCCGCAGGCCGACTCCGAAGTCTTTGCGGCGCAGGCGAAGATCAAAGCCGGTTCCATCGAGTCGCCGGATGAGGACGAAGCCGTAGATCCCGGCATCAAGGAGAAGAATTTTATTGAATACGGCGAGATGCGCCGGCCACGCGCCCTCAAACCACCGCAGGTCGATTGCCAAACCGAGCGCGGCCAGAATGAGAAAGTCGCGCCAGTTGCCGTGCTGTTCCGGGTCGGCCTGAGCGGCCTGCGCCAGCAGCGCGGCGATCATAACGGGGAGCAGCGCGTACAAGGCCAGCAACTGAAAACGGAAAATGCCCGCGCCGTACGCAACGAGAACGTACGGAAGGCAGAAGACAGCGGGAAGCCCGAGCTGTGCCCATGTCGGCAGCTTGCGCGCCAGCGCCCCCACGGCCTGCGGAAAAAATCCCACGGCGAGAAAGGGAATCAGGTCTAGCAGTGCGGCCACAACATTGGCGGGAGTGATCATCAGCGGTGCATCCATTGTCATTGTGCTCCCGCGAGCGGGTCGAGGAAACCTTGGTCACCAATAAGCCAAGATCGGGGTAACGTCGCGGCACGGAGCGCCGATACTTCCTTTGGTCATTCGCGGAGGCTCATTTGACTCTTCTCACGTGGAACCATGCCTGCTCGGTGGGCGTTCGCGCCATGGACGATCAACACGGCATTCTCATGGATGCCATTAACGAGCTGCGCCTGGCGCTGATGCACGGTTGTAGCCACGAAAAGACGTGCGAGCTGCTTGACCAGTTCATTGAATTTGCGCGCATGCACTTCTGGAGCGAGGAGCAGCTGATGGAGCAGACCGGCTTTTCAGGCCTCGCCGAGCATCGTGCGGATCACCATCAAATGCTAGCCGAGATCCTGCAGGCGGCTCACCGGCTGCAATACGGTGAAGCCCTTCATTTGCGCACGCTGCTGTCTCAGTTGCACGACGGTTTCCTCGAACATACCGAGCAGGTGGACCAGGAATACAGCCCGTGGCTCCGCGAGCACGGCATCTGCTGATGGACGACGCGACTGGCCGGATCGGATGCGGCGGCTACAGGCTCAAAGCTTTAGCTCTCAAACGACAGCTGTGCGGTGGCCCACACGGGCGCGGAGGGTTTTGGTTCGGAAGCAAGCTCGTAGACAAGGCGCTCAAGGACCAGGCGTTTGTCGGGCGGAGAGGAGCGCAACTCGAGGTCGGCGCGGGCAACAAGGCGGAGCGCGCGGGTCAGTTCGCGGCGGCTCTTGTAGCGGCGCGCCTGGCGGATCAGGTCGTCGGCGGCGAATGGCGGCATGCGGAATCCCTGCCACAGCGCCTGCCAGATGGCGCGCGAGTCGCGCACGTTCTTCTCCAGAATCACCAGCATCTGGCGGAAGGTGCGGGCCAGCATGTAGAGATGGCCGATCGCGGCGTCCTCGCCGGCGTCGGAGCTGTTCAGCAGGCCCTGCAGCAGCGCCAGGGCGCGCACCCGGTCGCGCGCGCTGATGGCGTCGGTCAGTTCGTAAAGCGTGCGCTGCTTGGCGCTCAGCACCATGGTCTCCACGTCGCCGAGAGTTATTCGCCCACGCCCCGACGTGTAGAGCAACAGCTTCTCCAGTTCCGACGACACCAGCATCATGTCCGCGCCTAGCGCGTCCACCAGTTCTCTCGCGGCGTCGGGCTCCACGCGCAAAGCCGATTCCTGCGCTTTGGCCGTGGCCCAGCGCATGGCGTCCTCTTCACTCACGCGGGCCAGCTCGACCATGCCGCAATGCGCGCCGAGTGTCTCGGTCAGCCGCTCGAACCGGTTCTTGTCGTCAAGATCCATGCGGCGCGTGTCCGCAGGGATGCGCAGGAAGTCCGCAATGAACAAAAGCAGCGCCTGCGGATTGGGCAATTGAAAGTACCGGTCGAGCGCGGCGAATTCTTCCTTTTTCGCGCCCCGCGTGTAAAGCTGGCGCACATTGCGGATGAAGATCACCTGGAAAGGAGCCATCAACGACGGGGTTTGCGCGCGGTCCAGCACTTCGAAGATGGTCGTTTGGGTCAGATCGAGGTCGGAGAGGCAGAAGTCGCGCAGATCGGGCGGGACGAAGGCATTGAGCACAGCGCCTCGGCAGCGGTCGAGAAGAAAGATCTCGTCGCCGGCCAGAACGTAGCCGGGCCGTAGCTTGCCCGTGCCGGCCGCTGCAGCTTCAATCTCCGCGGTAAAGCGGGCCACGGAGCTGAACCCTGCGCCCCAACGCGAGCCGGTCAACGCCCCCACCTCACTTCAGCGCGCTCGAACCCCGCATCCATCATGCGGCTCCAGAATACAGCGCTTCAGGGCATGTGACCAGCGCGGAAAAGCAGGCAGGAATCAAGAGATAAGCGGGTCCCGGGTCCGCCTCAGAAGCCTTCCAGGACGTCGGCCACCAGCTGCCGGGCAAACTCGCGCGACAGGCGCTGGATGGCTGCCGGGTCTTCCTGGATGAACGTGGGCAGGTTGGTCGTGGATTGATACTGCTCGCGGAAGACGTAGTTTTTGTTCTGGTAGAGAACTCTGCCGTCATGAGCGGTGAGCGTCACGGAGGCGACGATGGTGATGAGGAAGCTCGACGACTGCTGTGTGGCGGAGTTGTAGGTGAGCGGAGTGGTCACCTGCTTGAGGATCGTGCCGTGGAGAATGGCGTCGGCGTTCTCTCCGGAATCGGTGGTGACGCGGAAGCGTGTGCGCGCGGCGAGCTCGCGAACGACGGCCTCGGTCATCGCCTGTTCAGTGCCGCTGGCCTCGGTGCGCGTGGCGAAAACCGGTACGGCAAGCGTCTTGATCCCGGGAGGAAAGTGCGTGGCCGCACCCAGCGTGTGATAACCGCATCCGCTGAGCAAACAGAGCGCAGCCGAGGCGATGGGCAGGAATGCGGACGGACGCATGAGGACATTCTATCTCGCGGCCAGATCGCGCCTCGCGGTTCAGCGGTGACGCGCCGCAACTTTACCTCAGGCCACGCTCGTAAAGCTCATTGCCCCTTCACGCGGGTAAAGTTGATCGCCCCCGTCTGGTTGGTCAACGTCATCGCATTCGGGCCATTGAACACATACGCATACTCGGATCCGGGCGGTTTGGGCATGTTCACCACCCGCTGTACATTGCAAACTGGGTCGTTCGGAATTCCGCAGGGGACAAGGACTATCCTGGTCTTCGGTGACCAGTTTGTGACCGTAAAGATAATGTTGTTGGGCGCCACGAGCTGGTAGGGGCCGGCTTGCATCGTCTGCACACCGGTAGTTGTAACTCCTGTTTGGTCGTATTGACCGGTCGACAGAAACGAAATCGTAACCGTGCCAGACTGAATCGTTGCCCGCCACTCTCCGAGAAGGCTGGATTGCGGCGCTTGTTGCGCTCGTGCCGCTTGTGGCCCGGAACCGATTGCCAGGCTGCATGCGAGAATCGCCGGAAGAACCAGACGCAGAGTCGCGTCGCTGGTCCCCGTAGGAATAAGGGAACTTTTCACAGACACCTCCTGAATTTTGGTTGGAGGGGATGCACGCATGATAGCACCGGAGGTTTTGGACTGGAAGACGATTTTTCCATTAAACGGAACTCGGAGGCGGAATTCGCGCCGGGCACGAAAGCGGCGCGCATTCAGTCCGACGCGCATCGAGAGCGGCGCGTATCCTGATTGCCATGAGCTGGACGAATAGCTGGACCCAAAGCTGGATTGGATGGGCGCTTCTTTCCGCCGTATTTGCCGCTGCCACAGCCCTGCTGGCCAAGGTAGGCGTGGCGCACGTTGACTCGAACCTGGCCACGGCGCTGCGCACCAGCGTGGTCGTCGTCTTTGCGTGGGGCTTTGTGCTGGCGCTGGGCAGCCACGGCGAGATTCGCGCGCTCGATCGGCGGACGATTCTCTTCCTGACGCTGTCCGGATTGGCGACAGGACTGTCGTGGCTCTGCTACTTCCGCGCGCTGCAGCTTGGGCCGGCTTCGCGCGTGGCTCCGCTGGACAAGCTGAGCGTGCCGCTGGTGATGGTCTTCGCGTGGCTGCTGCTCGGCGAAAAGCTGAACACGGCAGCGCTGATCGGCGGATTGATGATTACAGCGGGAGCAATGGTGATGGTGTTGGGATGACGGTGAACCGTTCACCATCCTTATACTGGAACGGATGAAAGCGACGGAAAAAGCTGAGCCCACGCGCCGCATCGTGCTGACCGGATTCATGGGCTCGGGAAAGACCACCGTCGGTCCTCTTGTGGCCGAGCGGCTGGGGTGGACTTTCGTCGATGTGGACGACGTGATTGCGGCCAAAGCAGGCGCCACGATTCCCGAGATTTTTCGGAGTGAAGGCGAAACGGAGTTTCGCAGGCGGGAGCGCGAAGCAATTTTGAAACTTTCACGCGGCGAGGGCTTGGTGCTGGCGCTCGGCGGCGGCGCGATTGAGGATGCGGCGATACGCGGGATGCTGTTCACAAATCCCTGCACGCTGGTGGTGCATCTCGAAGCGAAACTCGAAACGACGCTCGCGCGCTGCCGGGGAACCGAACATCTGCGGCCCGTACTGGCCGATGAACCGAACCTCGCCGCCCGCTATGAGCGGCGCCTGCCGCTCTACCGCATGGCCCACGTCTCGATCCAGGTCGACGCGATCACTCCGGATGAGGTAGCGGAGGCGATTGTGCGCGCCGCCAAGTGAAAAAAGCTGAGATGGCGTCTCCGCGACGAGCGGGGATGGCCAAAATATCACTCATCGGTAACGGGGGGATCAGAAAAACAGCCGGTCGCCGGATCACTCTCAGTCTTCGCCGGGGAGATTCGGCGAGAAGTTGTTGGGCGTTCGGCGTGCGCGCAAGGAGAGCGCGCCGAGAGGGGGGGCGGATGATCTGTGCATCCCGTAAAGCAGATCCTTCGACTCCGTTTACCCCATCCGGCGAATCAGCGGTGTCCCAGACCTAAAAAGCGAGACTCTGGGACACCGCGCGTCCACTATTGAGCAAGCAGCGCCCGGAGCTGACTCCAATTGATCGCCTGGATCGCCTTTGCCGCCAGATTCTGGTCGCAGTTGAAGTAGACCGCGATATTTTGAACCGAGAGGCGGGGCGCGGAGGGATTCATCTGCGCTTTGATGATGACTTTGGTAGTTTCTCCATCGAGGTGCGTCGATGCGGGCTGGCTCCAGGGCCCCAGAAACAAACAGAACTGGTATTTTGTCCATGGTGTGGGGTTTAACCGGAGCCCCCCTCTCGGCGCCGGTTGCGAAGAATTGTATCGTTCCCAAGGCGGATTGCAAGACCAAGGGAACGTTTGTGCCGAACAAGTCAGCGTATGCGGAAGGCCCCGCCGGTCAATGGGGGTAGCGGCTTCTGCACGCCTCGAATGCCTTTTTCTAGCGCCAGCCGAGGGCGGGAGCGACAAGAGTCAGGATCGCCTCCATCACATGCACGTTGTAGGCAACGCCCAGTTGATTGGGGACGGTTAGCAAAAGCGTATCCGCTTCCGCAATCGCTTCGTCTTTCCTAAGCTGTTCAATCAGAACATCCGGCTCAGCAGCATAGCTGCGGCCGAAGATGGCGCGTGTGGTCTCGTCAAGAAAACCGATCTGGTCCTCTTCATTGCCGTCGCGCCCGAAATACGCGCGATCGCGGCCGTCGACCAACGCGAAGATGCTGCGACTGACGGAGATGCGCGGAGTGCGAGCGTGGCCAGCCTCTTTCCAGGCCGCGCGGAAGGCGCGAATCTGCGCTGCCTGCTGGATGTGGAGCAGCTCGCCGGTCTCATCGAATTTGAGAGTTGAGGTCTGCATGTTCATTCCGAGCTTGGCGGCCCACTCGGCCGTTGCGTTGGAGGCAGATCCCCACCAGATGCGATCACGCAATCCTTTGGAGTGCGGCTCAAGACGCAGAAGCCCGGGCGGATTGGGAAACATGGGGCGCGGATTGGGCTTGGCGAAGCCCTTGCCGTCGAGCAGCCGGAGGAATTCTTCGGTGTGCCGCCGGGCCATGGCCGCATCGTCCTCGCCTTCAATCGTGTGGAGACCAAAATAGCGCCAGCCATCGATGACCTGCTCGGGCGAGCCGCGGCTGATTCCCAACTGGAGCCGGCCGCCGGAGATTAAATCCGCAGCCCCGGCGTCCTCTGCCATGTAATGAGGATTCTCATAACGCATGTCGATGACCGCGGTGCCGATCTCAATTTTTCGCGTTTTAGCGCCGATGGCCGCAAGCAGCGGAAACGGCGATGCCAGTTGGCGCGCGAAATGATGAACGCGGAAATAGGCTCCATCCATTCCGAGGCGCTCGGCCTCGACGGCGAGATCGATGGACTGCAGGAGCGCATCAGCCGCGGAGCGCGTTTCCGACTGCGGCGAAGGGGTCCAGTGGCCGAAGGAGAGGAAGCCAATTCTCTTCATGCTATTCAGATTCCCATCGGGGCCCGGAGATTCGACCGTTTCTCGAAAACCTCAGCGCCCCCCTTGTGAGTATGAGCGCTCATGGGGAGCGTCGACGATTTCTTCACTCACTCTTCGAGAGCACGAGAGCAATCATTAAAATCTGTGCGCGACGCATTAAATTCCGTGCGCGGTTCATTGTAAGTAACCAAGAAAAATTCGTCTGCCGGTCACAAACGATTCATTTCAGATTGACCTCCAGCCGTTACAAAAGCTCAGTTCGCATAATTCCCCGGCGAACCTGGAGGTCACCTTGCAAAAATTCATCGCAAATTTTCTTGCTGCGCTGCTGGTCATTGGTACCCTTCCGATTCCCGCTGCCGCGGCGGGGCGTTCGGACGGTGCAGAGACTGTAACCCCCATCAAGCACGTTGTAATCATTTTTCAGGAGAACGTTTCTTTCGACCACTACTTTGCAACCTATCCCTACGCGACCAATCCAGCCGGCGAGCCGCGCTTTGAGCCTTTGCTAGGGACGCCAAGCGTGAACGGGCTGACGGAAAGCCTGCTGACCTTGAACCCAAACGCCAGCAATCCCGTGAATGCGGCGGGCAAAACGAACCCCTTTCGGCTTGACCGCAGCCAGGCTGCGACCGCCGATCAGGATCACGATTACACGCCGGAGCAGGAGGCGTTCGACCACGGTTTGATGGATGCGTTTCCGTTTTCGGTCGGCACAGCCGGGCCGCCGCCCTCGGGCAGCCCGATTTTTGCCACGACCGGCCTGACGATGGGCTACTACGACGGCAACACCGTGACCGCATATTGGAATTACGCGCAGCGATATGCCATGAACGATAACTCGTACGGCACAAACTTCGGGCCGTCGACGGATGGCGCCGTGAACCTGATTTCCGGCCAGCTCAACGGCGTGGACGACGACGTGGCTCCGGGAGGCGCGACCATCGGCGACGGCAACGACGGGCTCACGCTGATCAGCGATGCCGATCCGGTGGGTGACGTCTGTTCGACGACGTCGGGCGAGAGAGTGCACTTCGAAGGCACGAATATTGGCGATCTGCTGAACGCCAAGGGAATCACCTGGGGCTTTTTTGAAGGCGGCTTCGACCTGAGCATCGTGAATTCGAACGGCAGCACGGGGTGCAATCGCAGCACGACCTCGACGGTAACTAACACCAAGAAGGACGACTACATTCCGCATCACCAGCCGTTCCAGTACTACACTTCAACGGCCAATCTTACGCACGCGCGCCCGTCGTCGACCACGACGATCGGTTATACCGATGCGGCGAATCATCAATACGACATCAATGACTTCTTTACCGCTGTGAGCGCCGGGAACTTTCCGGCCGTGTCGTTCCTGAAGGCTCCCGGCTACCAGGATGCGCACGCCGGATATTCTGATCCGCTCGACGATCAGACGTTTGTGGTGAACACCATTAATTTTCTCGAGAAACAGCCGGATTGGAATTCGACCGCGGTGATCATCGCCTTCGACGACTCCGACGGATGGTACGACCATCAAATCGGCCAGATCGTGAATCAATCGACTACGGCCGCCGACATGCTGAGCGCCGTGGGCGCGTGCGGAAACGGCGCGACTGCGCTGCCCGGCGTGAACCCGAACACCCAGCATGCGCAAGGCCGTTGCGGCTATGGTCCGCGCCTGCCTCTGCTGGTCATCTCGCCGTGGGCCCGGCACAACTTTGTGGACCACACGCTAACTGACCAGACATCGGTTCTTCGCTTCATTGAAGACAACTGGCTGGGTGGCGAGCGGATCGGGCAAGGCAGCTTCGACGCCATCGCGGGGCCGATCAACAACATGTTCGACTTCGGCCGTAATTCGTTCGATCTTTCCGACCGGGTTATCCTTAACCCCAGCACCGGCGAAGTGGTTGAAGACCACGGCGGCGGATTCGGATTCGGCAGGTAGCAACGGACCAAAGAGCGCAGCACGCTTGAATTGAAGAAAGCCGGGGCGCGGGAGCGAGAATTCCCGTGCCTCGGCACATATTTTTGTGGAAGAAAGAGCTCTTCGTTTGATCACACGCCGCAAGTTTCTTGGCCAGTCCGCACTGACAGCATCGGCACTGCTTTCCTCACGGGCGATTGCGCGCCAGATGGCGCAATCGATGCCTCAGCCTGCTGCGCCCGCAATTCCGAATCTCGATCCCAACAGTCTCGCTCGCTTCGTCGATCCGCTGCCGCTGCTGCAGGTGGCGCAGCCTGTCGATCATCGCACCGCGCCTGATCGCACTGGCGAGCGTGTGCCGTTTTATCGAATCGCTATGCAAGCCGTCCGCTCGAAGCTCCATCGCGATCTGCCGCCGACGATGCTGTGGTCCTATGGCGGCTCGGTGCCGGGACCGCTGTTTGAAACGCGCAGCGGACAGGGACAGTTGATCGAATGGGTGAATGAACTGCCCGCAAGGCACTTTCTTCCGATCGATCACAGCCTGCATGGTGCGGAAAAAGACAAACCGGAGGTGCGCGGTGTGGTGCACCTGCACGGCGGCAAGACTCCGCCGGAAGGCGACGGCTGCCCCGAGGATTGGTATGTGCCCGGCCAATCGCGCACCTATTACTATCCCAACCGGCAGGACCCGGCTCTGCTCTGGTATCACGACCACACCATGGGCATCAACCGGCTGAACATTTATGCCGGAATGCTCGGGCTCTATGTGATTCGGGACAGAGTGGAGGACGCGCTGCACCTGCCCAGCGGAGAGTACGAGATTCCTCTCGTCCTGATGGACCGCGACCTCGAACCCGACGGCCAACTGAGCTACCCAGTCTCTGCCGATCCGGAGCGGCCGTGGGTCCCGGAGGCGTTCGGAGCCGCGCACCTGGTCAACGGCAAGCTCTTCCCCTACCTCGAGGTCGAGGCGCGCAAATATCGTTTTCGCATCCTGAATGGCGCCAATGGCCGGTTCTATCGATTGTCGCTGTCGCCAGAGATTGAGATCAAACAAATCGGCACCGATCAGGGATTGCTGCCAGCGCCCGCCCCGGTGAAGCATTTGCAACTCGCGCCGGCAGAGCGCGCCGATGTGGTGATCGATTTTGCCGAGCACCGCGGTGCACAAGTGTTGCTGATGAGCGAAGCATTGACGCTGATGCAGTTTCGCGTTGCATCGACTGCCGCATCGGATGAGAGCGTCTTGCCGGCATCCTTGCGGGCCGTGCCGCGCATTGCGGAGACCAGCGCCATAACCACCCGGCGCTTGACCCTGGATGAGCAGCTGAATATGGTGTCGGAGTCCATGGGCATGCTGCTGAACAAGACTCCCTGGCACATGCCGGTAACGGAGAAGCCGTTGCTCAATTCTACCGAGATATGGGAACTGGTAAATCTGACTGACGACGTGCACCCGATTCATTTGCACATGGTGCGCTTTCAGATCCTGGATCGCCGGCGCTTCGACTTCTTTGAATACATGACCAAGGACACCCTGCGCTATATTAGTCCGGCCATGGCACCCGATGCGAATGAACTGGGCTGGAAGGACACGGCGCGCGTGAATGCCCATACCGTGACCCGCATTATCGTGCCGTTTGTCGGCTACCCGGGGCGCTACGTGTGGCACTGCCACATCCTGGAGCACGAAGACAACGAGATGATGCGGCCGTACGAAGTGGTGGCAACGTAGCCGGAGCAGGGACCAAGAGGCCGTGGGCCGTGAATCGTGGATCGTGAACCGTACGAACCGCTACCAGCCCATCTGGCGCATGCGCTCGAGGATGAGCGTGCTGTAGTGAGTCATGCGCTCGGGGCGGCGCCTGAGGGGAGCGGGAAGAACGGCAGCGAGATCCGCGGCCTGTTGCCGGCCAATGTCGCGGGCCGCGGTTCCGTAATAGTGGTGTGATGCGGCCTCCGCGCCATAGATGCCGGGGCCCCATTCGACCACGTTGAGATAAAGCTCCAGAATGCGCTGCTTGCCGAGAACGAATTCGGCGACGGGAACCAGCGTGAACTCCGCGCCTTTACGAATGAAAGATCGGCCGGTTCCGAAAAAGAGGTTCTTGACGAGCTGTTGGGTGATGGTGGAACCGCCGCGTATGCGGCGGCCGCCCTCCATATCATCTTCGGCGGCGATTTCGATGGCCTGCCAATCGAAGCCATGGTGCTGGTAGAAGCGCGCGTCTTCGGCGGCGATGACGGCGTGCTGGAAGTCGGGCGAGATCTCGCGGAGGGGAACGAATTCGTAGCGCTCGCGATAAGGCTTGTGGTGAATGAAGGCCTCGAGGCGGCGTTCCATGTGTACGGCGGTAGTGGGTGGGTCGATCCATTTGGCGGCTACGAGGGTGAGCGCGGCAAGCGTCCATGCGGCGACGAGGCCCAGGGCGAGACCTAAAAGGGAAGTGCGGAGGAGATGCTTCCGGCGCGAAGGCCTGGCGACTGGGTTGGGTTTGGGAGGCACATTTCAGAATAAAGGGCAGGGACCAGGGACCAGGGACTACGCACGTGAGGAGCAGGGTGCGGCAGCCGACTTGACCGCGTCGAGCGCTGAATTGCGGTGGAGCGGACAGAATTCAATTCTTGAAGATCGAATTTATGAAAAGTGCTGCCAGCCTTGAGGAGCAAGCGGGACGGTGCCCTTTGGCGTGGTGAGAGTGATGGGCGATGCGGCGGATCGCCGGGAGGTTTTGCGCGCGGTCCCCTGGCCCATGGTGACGATTCGGCCGATGCGCGTGACGGGCACGCCTTCAATGCTTGAGGGCACTCGGGCGGCGGGCGGCGCCGTGAAGAGGAGCTCGTAGTCTTCGCCGCCGTGCAGGACCTGGAAGGAGTTTGCGGCGGGAGCGATGGGCAGTGCAGCCGCGTCGAGCTCGGCTGCGACGCCGGACTCCGCGCAAAGGTGGGCGAGATCGGTGGAGAGACCGTCGCTCAGGTCGATGGCCGCGGTGGCCATGGCGTTGCGCGCGAGCCAAAGTCCCTGCGCGACTCGCGGTTTGGGGTATAGGTGCGGTCTGAGCACGGCCATCGACTGTGGAGGGATGCGAGGAAGCTCCTTGAGCCGTGAACGGGAGCTTTCGCGCTTGAATGCTGCGGCCAGTTGAGAGAGATAAGCGAAGCCGGCAGAAGCGCCGCCAAGACTCCCGGTGACGTAGATGAGGTCGCCGGGACGCGCGCCGGAGCGGAGCAGAGCTTCTCCCTGCCTGACCGCGCCGGTGAGCACGACGTCAGCAATGGCGAGGGCGGACTCAGCGAGGTCGCCGCCGGCAAGCGGCACGTGATAAGCCTGGGCGAGAGAGAGGAAGCCGTCAAGGAAGCGGTCGATCCAGATTGACCGCGCAGCCTGCGGGCCTCTCGGATCTCGTGCGCGCCGCTCGGCGCTCCGCGCTTTTGGCTTTTGGACGAGATCGTTCGGAAGCGCAAGAGACAGAAAAGCGGCGACGGGGCGAGCGCCCATGGCGGCCAGATCGCTGAGTCCGCGGGCGAGGGCGCGATGGCCGACGGACTCGGCAGGATGCCAGTCGAGACGGAAGTGACGGCCGGCAATAGAAAGATCGGTGGTGACGGCCAGTTCTTCGTCCGGAGCAGGACGAAGGAGCGCGCAGTCGTCGCCGATGCCAAGGCGCAGCTCAAGGGTGGGCGCCTGGGCGGCGCGGAGGCGAATCCTCTGGAGCAGGGCCAACTCGCCCAGGCGGGCTGGATTCGATTGCTTGGACGCGCGCGGCATGGTGTGAGGATAGGATACGGCGCTGCGAGCCCGGCGTCTCAAATCGAGACATATTGAACGGGATGGGTGGCTGGCCGATGTCTCTGGCAGGGGCATCAAAAAAGCAGGGGCTGCGAGGAAGTGCGGGCCCGCAAGTCGCTTTTCATGAGCGGGAAGCAGACGATACGGACCGTTGGCGTGCCTTGAGGACCAGGGTGGTACCCTAGTAATGACCGTGCAAGCTTTTCATTGACCCGATTTTGGACGATCTGCTAGGCTTGAGCAACGTTCTCGTATCTGCCCCATGGGGCGCACAGGTTCTAGTGCGGGTTCAAGACCCGCAACCGATCGACTCTCCCCCGATCTGGAAACTTGTTTGACTGGCTGGTTGCCGGGGATTGCAGGCAACGATGTTACGTAGACGATACTACATACTTTTTGTTGCACGGGATAAGGACGGCCAACTCAGGAAGATTGCGCTTCCGCTCAAATATGTGTATGGATTTGTGGCCGCGGCGATCGTGGGCGCTTTCACGATTGTGGGGCTGGCCGGATCGTACACACGGATGGTCCTGAAGACCGAAAGCTTTAACCAGGTGCGCGCAGATCGCGAGACGCTGCGGCAGAATTACCAGCGCATGGCGGCAATTGCGCACAACCGCAGCGTGCAGGTGGCGAGCCTGGGCGCGCTGGCCAATGAAGTTTCCGCGCTCTACGGACTGAGGCAGAACAAGCTGCAAGCGGCGGCTGAAGTTAAGCCGGCGACGGAGGGCAAGGCGGCATCGGCGTCAGCGGCTCCGGCCCAGAATGATGACGTAAACCCGCAGCAGGTAGCCAACTCCATTGACATGTTTTACGCGCTGCGCTCCGAGGCCATGTCGGGCGCGGTTTCGCGGGCGCTGGAGAGCGGATTGACGTCGAGCTTTACCGGCGATTGGACGGAGCTGGCCGATGCGCCGTCGATGTGGCCTGTGGAGGGCCCCGTGGCGTCGAGCTTCGGCGAGCGCGAGGATCCGATTAACGGCGAAGGCGCGTTCCACACCGGGGTCGACATCGACGCGCCCTACGGAACGCCGGTGCGCGCGGCAGGCGACGGCGAAGTGACCGGTGCGCAGATGGGCGCCGGGTACGGTCGCGAGGTTACGCTCGATCACGGTCACGACGTGATGACGCTCTATGGACATCTTTCGGCCGTCGCGGTGGTTCCGGGGCAGCATGTCACCCGCGGCCAGATCATTGGCTACGTGGGCGAGTCAGGACGCGCCACCGGGCCGCACCTGCACTACGAAGTGCGCCTGCATGACGTGCCCGTGAATCCGTTCAAGTATTTGCGTGTGACCTACGAGCAGGCAACCAACCTGGACGATGACTCGTCTGCGGGGCAATAAGCAAATTTGTGGGGAAGGAACAAGCGGCTCCCGGAAACGGGGGCCGTTTTGTTTTGGGGCGAAGGCTGCAATGATCCTTTGCACCTTCGCGTGGTATCGTTAGAGCGATTTCGATTCACTTGTTCAGGTCGCAGGTATCGTGCGGGGTGGCAATTTCTTGATGAAATTGCCACTCGGCGTCCCGGATTCTGTTAAGAACAGAATCGAAAACTCTGTAACGCGTTGCCTTTCCGGGGAGGATTTTCATGCGCTTTCGTTTCAGCTTTCTCGCAATTCTTCTTGCCTTTGCAATTCCCGCCACAAGTCAAGACACACAAGACCGGGCCGTACAAGATCGGTCGGCCGATGTGCAGACGGCGTTTGCCCGCGCGCAGCATTTGAAGCACGGCATCAACGCTTCGGGGTGGTTCGCGCAGTCCGGCGATTACTCCGCCGCACACACAGATACCTACACCGACAACGCGGACGTCGCGCTCATAGCCAAGCTGGGATTCGATCACGTGCGGCTGAGCATCGACCCCATGCCGCTGGCGGCGTCGATGTACGGCTTTCGAGGGCCGAATCCCGATTTTCTCAAGCAGCTCGATCATGCCGTTGACACCATGCTGGGAAATGGGCTGGCTGTGATCGTCGATCTTCATCCCAGCGACGACTACAAGCAGAAGATGCGCACCGACGATCAGGCCGTGGAGCGTTTCACGACGATCTGGCGCAGGCTGGCGGCGCACTATGCCGATCGCGATCCAAACATGGTGTTCTTCGAGATCCTGAATGAGCCCGAGATCAGCGATGCATACCGGTGGGCCGGGATCCAGACGCGCGTGGCCGCGGCCATTCGCCAGGCGGCGCCGCACCACACGATTATCGCGGCCGGCGCGATGTGGTCGGACATCTGGGATCTGCTGGCGATCGAGCCGCTGGCCGACGGAAACGTGATCTACAACTTCCACTTCTACGAGCCGCACGAGTTCACGCACCAGGGCGCGACGTGGAGCACGCCGTGGTACAGCTACGAGCACAACATTCCATACCCGCCAACGGAGAGCTCAATGCCGGAGCTGTTGAAGGAGGTTCCGGACGCGGTGAGCCGGTATTCCATGGAGAAGTATTGGCTGGATGGATGGAATGCGCATCGCATTCAACTGATGATCGACAACGCGGCGGCCTGGGCGCGCGAGAACCATGTGCCGCTCATCTGCAACGAATTCGGCGTCTTCCGAGATCACAGCGACCCAGTATCGCGAGCGAACTGGATCCACGACGTGCGCACGGCGCTTGAGGCTGACGATATCGGCTGGGCAATGTGGGATTATCGCGGCAATTTTGGCGTGGTGACCAAGGACAATGGGCAGCCGGCGCAGGTGGACGATTCGGTTGTGAAGGCGCTGGGGTTGAAGGGGCACCAATAAGGCGAGTCGGTAAGTCAGCAAGTCGGCACGCGTATACGCGAGAAAGACGCGTGTCATTTTTCCCGACGGCTGGCGGGTTCATCGAGAAACTGCTCGAGGCGATCGAGCTTGCGATCCCACTCGGGGCGCCGCGCGCGCAGCCATTCTTCGGCGGCACGCAAGCCTGAGGCCTCGATGCGACAACTGCGCACGCGGCCAACTTTTTCGGTCCTGATGAGGCCGGCGTTTTGCAAGATCTGAAGATGCTGCACCACGGCAGCGAGCGACATGTCGAAGGGCTCGGCAAGAAGCGAGACCGACATGGGCCCGGAACTGAGACGCTCGAGCATGGCACGGCGCGTGGGGTCACCGAGCGCGTGGAAGACGCGGCCGACATTCGGATCATTCCGTTTCATCTGCCGCGTCTTCCTCCTTTTCGGGTTGGATTCGGCCGGCTTGGACGCCGGGGTACTTGGCTTGCGGTTTATTCACCAAGCTCCTTGGCCAGCTTGCTCAGCAGCTTTTCCCATCCATCTTTTCGCATGGCGGGGCCGTCAGCGTTTTCGAAATATGCGCCCTGGTGGGTGAAGAGGAGGTCGGTGCCGGAGCCGCTGGGCAACAGTTCGATGGTGGCGAGAGAAGCGGAGAACGGCGTTCCGTCCATGCTCATTTTGTAAGCGGCAACGATTCGCCGCGAAGGAACGATGTCCTGATAGATGGTTTCGTTGAGCAGGGTTTTGCCGGCGACAGGCGTTCCAGGGCCCATCTTCATCTGGGCGCGCTCATGGCCACCGACCTTGAAATCGAGCGAATGTTGTTCGAGCGCGTGCGTGCCGCCGCCGAAAAACCAGCGGCGCTTGGTGGCCTCGTCGGCAAAGGCGGCAAAGACGCGCTCCGGGGAAGCTTTGAGCTTGCGTTCGAGTTGAAAGGTGCTGTGGATGACGGTTGGGTTGGGCATGGAAGTTGGGCTCCTTGAGGGAAATCATTAAGTAACAACTTAAGTATTGTGCGGCCTGAATTAATTGGCAAGTGGAAACTTAGGTATTGTGCGGGGGCGGGCAGAAAAACGGACGATAGTGGACCATTCACGAAAAAATCCGGAAATGCCACTGGGGACGATCGTGCGGTGAAGCGACGCGCAAGCGCAGCCTCAATCAAAACGACTCTAAATCAGCCACTACCCAGGTAGCCCCTGTAACAAGGAAAGTCAGGATGCATTCGGACCAGTTGAAATGCGCCTTCGGGTGATCGATCAGGCGCGGAACCCAAACCATTACGCCGAACAGCGCCAGCATCAGCGTCATCAGGCGCATCGCAAGCCGCGCCCGCCGGTTGATGAGGACGGCAATTGCCGCCAGTCCAAACGCGATCGTCGTAAGGATCGCCCAAAACATCTGGTTGGGCGGAATCCACTTTGGAACCAGTTGAGCTGTTTCGCGAGGTAAGAGTATCTGACCCAGCGTAAAGGAAATCGCACAGATTCCAAGTCCAAGGCGTGCCAGTCTGCCAAACGCTACTGCCCTTGCTCCATTTGCCTCGGTCCCAGCGTAAAGCGCAATCGCGCCGCAGAGTAAGGAAAAGAACAGGAAGAAGCTTCCGCCGAATCGGTCGTAGATGTTGGATGCGGCGATGATGTCAGGAACGCAGGCCAGCGAGAAACACAAATAGATGATGCAAAGTCCGGCCGAAGCCCAGCGCCCCGTCCGCGGATACTGTATCCCAATCCCACCCGCAATTTGAGCGGTCATGAGGCACCCGCCAGTCATGACGCCGAGAGGCAGGCTCCAAATATGCTGTAAGTTTTGCCAGGTGTCGGCGTCGTGCCACATCAGTGCGATGATGCCGGACAGCACCGCTGACGCGCCAAAGACAATCCGCCCATAGAACGCCGACTTCATACAAGAGTAGCAACGCCATCGTTGCTTCGGACCTGTGGCCCAAGCGAGGCCAATTCCGCTCTATCTTCTGCTCCGTGCCGGCGAAACCGCGGCACGACGCGGGTTTACTCCGGCTGGAGGCCGGCCTTGCCGAGCAATGCAAAGAATTGCTTTTGCGTGCTTTGGTCTATAGCGATTCCCACTAGTTTGCCGTCGCGGTTGAAGACAAAGGTCTGGGGAATTCCGACGATGTGGAACTGCTTGTGCACGGCCTCGCTGGTATCGGTGAGCACTGGCGGGTGATAGTCCTTCCCCGCCAGGAATGAATCGACCGTGAACGGGCTCTCGTCGGTGATGGAAAGGATTACCAGCCCTTCGTTCTGGTAGTGGGTGTAGATGGCATCGAGGACCGGCATCTCCGCGCGGCAGGGCGGGCACCAGGTGGCCCAAAAGTTGACGAGGACGATTTTGCCGCGTAATTGGGAAAGGGTCCAGGTCTGGTGGTTCAGATCTTTGAGCGTGAAGTCGGCTTTGGCGACGTCGGCATCATTGGCGGCAAGGATGTCATTGGCCTTCTTATAGAGCGGGTCGTCGAGCGAAACCGTGACATCTTCGTAGCGGGCGAGCCGTGCCAGGTCCATGTAGGGCTGGGGCGGCTGATCGCCTTTCGCTGGAACGGGCGTTTCTTTGAGGGCTTTCGAAAGCGCGTCGGCGACGGCCTGGAGGGCGTCATGGCCCTGATCGCCTTCGGTCACCAGGTTGGCGGCCTGGTCGGCGAACTTGACCTTGTCCTTTCCGGGCGGCAGCGCATCGATCTCAGTGGCGACTTTGATGGTGGCTTTGGGGCGCTCCTGGTCTGAGAGAGCGCGCAGGCCGCCGAGCTCGCCAGAGATTCTGGCTGAAGCGCTGGCGTGGAGATACGGGACGGCGGTGAGGATGGCGGCAAGAAAGAGAGCGGCGGAGATGCGGGCCGGAATACGGGCCGTGATACGGGCCGGAATGAGGATCATGGGCAGCCTCGATAGGAATGCAACAGATTGAAAGTCTTCTGTTCGCTGAAATTGTAACGTGCTGGAAGTCGCCGGTGAAAATCAGGATGGTTGCGCGAGCGCGAGGATGCGCTCGGAAACGGACTCGACGATCTGCTCATGGACCTCGTCGACGGAGAGGTCGCCTTCAATGAGGACGACGCGGTTGGACTCGCGGGCGGCGATCTCGCGGTATTTTTCCCAGACGCGGCGATAGAAGGCATCCTGCTCGGTTTCGAAGCGGTTTTCGTCGCGGCCGGTTTCAGATTCCATGCGGACGTTGCGACGGCGCGCGCGGGCGAGCGACGATTCGAATCCGGGCAGCAACAGGAGGGTGAGGTCGGGCTGGAGTCCGCGGCAGACGAGGCGGTGAAGATCGAGAACAACCTGCGAGCCGAGCCGGCGGCCGCCGCCCTGATAGGCCTCTGTGGAGTCAGTGAAACGGTCGCAGACGACGATTTTGCCGGCGTCGAGGGCGGGCTGAATGACTTCGGCGATGGCCTGCGCGCGATCGGCGAACATCAGGGCCATCTCGGTCATGGGGTCTAGCGGGTGTGAGCGGGAGTCGAGCAGCAGTTCGCGAATGCGGTCGCCGACGGCGGTGCCGCCGGGTTGGCGAAGCAGAACCGGCTCATGGCCGCGGCGGGTGAGCCATGCCGCCAGGCGCTTGATCTGCGTGGTTTTACCCGAGCCGTCGAGGCCCTCGAGGGTGATGAAAACACCGCGCGGCATGGGCTGAGTCTACCACTGCCCCTAGCGCTACAGACAATCGCGTTCGGTTTGTGTTACAAGAGGTAGAATTTCCCAAAATTACGCACGGCGCAGGCCGCATGCGGCCATGTGCCCATGGAGTGAAGGATGAGTTTTCGTGTCACGCTCAAGATCTTTTTCTGCACGGTGGTTCTTGCCGCGGCGCCGGCGAGCCAACTGGTTGCGCAACACCTGACTCTGGAGGGCCAAACCGGCGGGTTCCTGACGCCGACGGCCTACATCGTCGATATGGAGAAGGGCAAGGCATTCTCTCACCCGGCGGTCGGCTTCCATTTTATTGATGCTTCGGCGGTCATCGGCAACATTGAAACCTTCAGCATCACCGAGGGCTTTGCCAACCGGGCTGAGGCCGGCTACACCCGCAGTGTTCATCAGTTTGGAGACCAGCCCACCACGACGGCCACGCCGCTCGGTCTCAGCAACCTGTGGAACTACTCCGGCATGAACGTATTCCACGGCAAAGTGGTGGCACTGAAAGAGAGCACGGGCGGGGAGTGGGTGCCGGGGATTGCGGTCGGCGGCGTGGTCCGCACCAATGACCACTTTGTCTCGGGCGCGGCCAACAAGACGCTGACGGGAACGGACAAGTCGTACACCAACGGCGACGTGTACGTTGCCGTCACCAAAACCTGGGCGAAACCTCCTGTGCCGTTCCTCCTGAATCTGGGCTGGAAGGCCACCAATGCCACGATCTTCGGCATTGGCGGCCAGAGCACTCGCCTTGAGGGGCGGTTCTTCGGCGGTTTGGGCATTCCGCTGCCCATCGGCCATGGAATCGTGGCGGTGCCCTCGGCTGGATTCACGCAGGAGCCCAGGACTTCAGTGAATCTGAACACCCTGTTGAACGCGGCGCTCTCTGAGTGCGAGTACTTAGGCGCCTGTAGTTCTGCCTCGTACCCGCTTATGAGCGCCCATCTGCCCACAACGCTGGACTACGCCGTGCGCGTGACGCAGCGGGAGCATCCTCACTTTGCCTTCGATATCGGCGTCGGCCAGGTGGCGGGAAATATCGGGTCCATCTGGGTCGCGAACCCCTACTATCCTGCGGCGGGCCCTCCGATTGTCACCACGCCGGTGAACCTCGAGGCGCGGCACGTGGTCGGCATGGGGCTTAGCTACAGGTATTAAAGCGGTTACACGCTGCGGAAAACCGGGTCCAACCAGGCAACTTCTTGATGCTGGAAGGGTTCCTACGAGCATAGACTGGACTGGCTCTCGCTTCGTTGATGGTTTCCTCGATGCGGGATGCACGATCCGTTCGATACTCAAGGAGGATCCCCCCATGCGAAGTTTCCGATGGATGCGGGTGATATTGCTCGCTCTGATGGTTTGTCTGATTCCCGCAATTTCAAGCGCGGCGGTTTTTATCAGCGTAGGATTTGCTCCGCCGGTGCTGCCGGTTTACGTGCAGCCCCCTTGCCCCGAGCCAGGCTGGATGTGGACGCCGGGCTACTGGGCCTATGGCGATGACGGTTACTACTGGGTGCCTGGAACGTGGGTTCCGGCGCCTTATGTTGGCGCGCTTTGGACGCCCGGTTATTGGGGCTGGGGCGGCGGCCTGTATGTCTGGCATCGCGGTTACTGGGGATTGCACGTGGGCTACTACGGCGGCGTGAATTACGGGTTCGGCTATATGGGTATCGGGTTTGTCGGCGGCATGTGGGCGGGCGGAGCGTTCCGCTATAACACCGCGGTCATGAATGTGAACAGAACGGTCATCCACAATACCTACGATGACCGAGCGGCGATTTCTTCGCACACGGTGGCCAGGGACAGCCACGTCGCCTATAGCGGCGGACCAGGCGGGATCAATCATCCATCCACCGCACAGGAGACAACCTACTCGCACGAGCAGCACATAGCGCCCACGTCGTACCAGACGCACCAGGAGGCTGCGGCCAAGGCCAATGTGAACAGCTATGCCAGCCACAACGGCGGGCATCCGGCGAACGTGGCGACAGCGAGGCCGATGGCGGGACCGCGCAACGCTGGAGGCGGAACGCCGAATGGCGCTCATGCACCTGCGGCTTCGACAAATCATGGAGCCGGCCCAGGCTCGTCCCATGCGAATGGCGAGGGTCGCCCAACGACGCAATCGCACGAGTCGCACTCCGCGCCTTCGCACGGGGGTGGGCAGCCACACGGGCAGCCTCATTCCGGTGGGCACGAGAAAGGGCACTAATCCGGTGTAAGCAGATTGAGCTCAAGAATCTTGCTCAAAAAAGGGCCGCATTCCAAATGGAATGCGGCCTCGTTATTTCGAGCAAATAGGCGAAACTATTCGTTTCCGGCGGTTTGATTGCCGGCGGACGCGTAGTAGCCCTCGCGCGTGATGATGGTCAGATCGGGCTTGTCGGTTTTGAGCGCGATCTTGTGAAAGTCACCGTCGGTGTCGACTTTATCGGGAGTGTAGGTAAGCAGGTACTCCTGGCGGAGCGCGCCGGCGACGAGGCCGTAAATGTCATCGAGACTGTCCTTCTTCTTGGCTTCGAAAAACATTCCGCCGGTGCGCGAGGCGATCTCCTGCATGATCTTTCTGCCGTCAAGCTGAGGCGCGTTGGTACCCCCGGGATGGCGGCCACCACCCCCGCCGCCGGGCCAACCACCTCCGCCACCGGGGTAGCCTCCGCCGGGATAGCCGCCGCCGCCCATTCCGCCATGGTGACCTCCGCCGGGAAAGCCGTTCCCGCTGCGCTCCTCTTCGCCTTTGAAGTAAATGGTGGACACCTGCACGCCGGCGCGATCGGCCGCATCGATGGCGTCGTTCATCGTCTCCTTGCTGCCGCGATCGACGCCGTCAGAGAAAACAACCAGGGCCTTGCGGCCGTCCTTGGGCTTCATCAACTCGTCGGACGAGAGATAGATGGCATCGTAGAGCTGCGTTCCGCCGCCGTGGCTGGAGCCACCATGATCGCCGTATCCGCGATTGTCGCCGCTGGTCTCCGGGCCCTCGGAGTTGTGCTCCTGAGAGGTCGGAGTCATGGAATCGATCTCGTGATCCAGCTTTTCGCGGGAGTTGGTGAAGTCCTCAAGAAGCTCCACTTCGCGGTCAAAATGGATGAGAAAAGCCTGGTCGCCGCGAACGCCAGCTTTAGGGTCGGCAGGCAGCATAAGTTCGACGAATTTTTCGGCAGCCTTGCGCTCGGCGTCGATGGCCGAATAGACGCTGCGGCTGGTGTCAACGAGCAGGCCGAGGCGGAAGGGCAGGTTGCTCTGGGTGGTGAAGCTCTTGATGACCTGCGGCCGCCCGTCCTCAGTGAGGGTGAAATCCTTGGCGGTGAGGTCGGTGACGAGGGCGCCTTTCTTGTCGATGACCGTGACGGGGAGCAGGACTTCGCGGGCCTGCACCTTGATGTTGGTCATGGGCTGCGTAGTGGAGGGCTGCTGGGCCGTGCCGGAATCGCGAAGGCAAAGAAGCACAGCCAGCGAAAGGGCAAGAACCAGGAGAGTGGGGCGGAGGGAGGGCTGAATCTTCATAAGATCTTTGGGCGAAACACTTTCCACGGGTTTAGACGCGCCAGAGCGCGGTCCGTTGACCGAATGCGGCGCGGATGCGACAGAACATTGGCGATGAAAGGACCTTTTTATCGCAGGAGGTCCTCAAGCGCGGTGCTGAGGTCGGTTTTGTCGTCGCGGTATTTGACGATGGCGGGGGCGTAGAGGCTGAGACCCCACTCCTGACCTTTGCCTTTGTTGACGGCGCGCGCGCCGGGCACCACGACGGCGTTTTCGGGAACGATGAGCGGCATATCCGCGGAGGCGCGCAGAACCGTGCCATTGACCAGATCGAAAATCGGCGTGCCGCGCGTGAGGATGACGCCGGCCCCCAGCACCGCGCCTTTGCGCACAATGGCGCCTTCGTAGACGCCGCAATTGCCCCCGACGAGGACGTCATCTTCGATGACCACGGGGCTGGCGTTGACGGGCTCGAGTACGCCGCCGATCTGCGCAGCGGCGCTCAAGTGAACGCGCCTGCCGATCTGCGCGCAGGAGCCGACCAGCGCGTGCGAGTCGACGAGGGTGCTTTCATCGACGTAAGCGCCGACGTTGATGTACATCGGAGGCATGCAGACGACGCCGCGAGCGACATAAGCTCCGGCACGAACCGAAGAGCCGCCGGGAACCACGCGCACTCCGTCGGCGGCCGTGAATCGGCGTGAAGGGTAGGTGTGCTTGTCGACGAAAGAAAGGCCGGTAAACGACGTGCCGGCGAGAGGCATCTCTTCCAGTGTGCCGAGGCGAAAACCGAGCAGGATGCCGCGCTTGACCCAGGCATTCACGCGCCAGCCGGAGGGCGAGGCCGCGTCGGCCTCGGCGGCGCGCACCTGGCCGTGCTCAAGTGCGGAACGCAGCGCGAGGAAGGCGGTCATGGCCGTGGAGTCGTTGGCAGCAGCCGGGCCGGCGGCGAAGTGCCGCTCGATCTCCTGCTCCAGTTGGCTGAGATTCATGGCAAGTCGAGTGTAACAAGGCAGGGACCAAGGGAACGAGGGAATGCGGGACTGAGGGACTGAGGAAGCGGGGAACCGTGGAACCGTGGGTAGTGAACCGTGGGCCGGAGCTTCTCAGTCGGGGTGGATGGGGTCGAGGGTTGGCGTGACGCGCGAACCGCGGTTGGTGACGATGGGCCGCAGGCGGAAGCAGTTTTTTCCCGAGGGAATCATGGCCATGGGAATGGGTTCCTCGCCCGGGCGGCCATTGAAATTTTTCGACTTGAGCCAGGCGCAGAGACGGGGATCGCAAATCTCTGTTTGGCCCTGCCAGAAATCGGGACGGAGGCCGCATTGGATCAGCAGGTGGTCGAGGTGTAATTCGATGACGTTGATTTCCTGGGTGAAATAGCGGCGAACATTTCCGGCCCCGACTTCGACGCCGGTGTAGGCGTGTCCCTTGCAGTGCGTCTTGACGACCATAATGTCCCGCCGAATGAATCTGGTGAATGGCGCCGGATGAAATGCGATGCAAACGATGCAACGGCACCGGATGAGGTAAGTCTAGGGAGCGGAATTGCATTCCAAGTGATGCAACGGAGGAAAAAGGGTCGGCGGTTCCTGAATTGAGACGCGGGCGGAGGCAGGGTCAATCCGGGAAGCCCCCATTCGCACTCGTCCCGCGGATACAGATGCTTCCGTGCAGGCGCAAAGGTCCAGGCGTATGCGATACTCGAAACGACATGTTCAAGCGAATCGTGCTGAAATTATCGGGAGAGGCGCTTGCCGGCGCGCGCAATTTTGGTCTGGATGCCGACAAAGTGGCGGAGATTACCGGGGAAATCTCGGAGGTCCACGCGCTGGGCGTGGAGGTCGCGATCGTGGTGGGCGGCGGCAACTTTTTCCGCGGCGTGGAAGAACAGGCCAAGGAGATGGACCGCGTGAGCGCGGACAACATGGGCATGCTCTCCACGGTGATCAATGCCATCGCGCTGCAGGACGCCCTGGAACAACGCGGCGTGCAGTGCCGGGTGATGACGGCGGTGTTAATGAACCAGATTGCGGAGCCGTACATCAGGCGGCGCGCGGTGCGTCATCTTGAAAAAGGGCGCGTGGTGATCTTCGCGGCGGGCACGGGGAATCCGTTCTTTTCGACCGACACCGCGGCCAGCCTGCGCGCCATGGAGATCAAGGCCGATGTGCTGCTGAAGGGCACCAAGGTAGAGGGCGTCTACAGCGCCGATCCGGCGCTCGTAAAGGATGCCGTGAAGTACGACCAGATCACGTACATGCAGATCCTGCAGCAGGGCCTGAAGGTGATGGACCTCACCGCGGTGAGCATGTGCAAGGACAACAACCTGCCGATGATCGTGTTCAACATGAATCACCCAGGAAATATCCGGCGCGTGGTGCTGGGCGAGAAGGTCGGATCGCTGGTGACGGCGTAAGGCAGCTTCCAGCCGCTAGCTTCCAGCCCCTAGCTTCCCTGGCATTTGCCAGGGCGGCCCAATTCCATAAGTTCCGCCGGCAGAAGTTCGTTTCCAATACCTCATGTCGAACAGTTTCAGCACAAGTAAGCTAGCGGTTAGAAGCTAACGGCTGTCTTTCCGCCCGGAGACGTCTAACTGCAAGTGGAAACGAACAAGCCAGCACAAACGAACAAGCCAGCACCGCTGAAGGCACTGACGGGGTTGCGCTGCTTCGCGGCCGTCAACATCGTACTTTTCCACTTCTCCAACCCCCAGTGGTTCGGTTTTCTGGCGCCGGTGGTCAACGCCGGCTTTATCTCGGTCAGCTACTTCATTCTGCTTTCGGGATTCGTGCTGGCCTACAACTACGCGGAGCGGGCGCGCAACGGGCAACTGGACCGCAAACGTTTTTGGGAGGCGCGATTCACGCGCATCTACCCCATCTACTTTCTCAGCCTGCTGCTCAGCCTGGGGCAATTGAGCTCGGAATACCCGACGCACACCAAGGCCATGTTCTGGACGGGCGTGGTGCTGACGCCGCTGCTGCTGCAGGGCTTTGTTCCCGCGGTATCGACGTTTCTGAATACACCGGCGTGGACGATGTCGGCCGAGGCGGCGTACTACATGATTTTCCCCTGGGTGGCGAAGTGGAAGCGGCCGGAGCGCATAGCGCCGCATCTCGCGAAGATGGCTGGAGTGTGGGTTCTGGGGATGGTTCCCGGCGCACTCTACATGGCGTTCAATCCCGACGGCATCGTGCACCCGGACCGGTGGAGCTACGGACCGTGGCTGTGGGCGCTGAAATATACGCCATTCGCGCACGTCTGCAGCTTTGTTTTCGGCGTGATGCTGGCCGACTTGAACCGGATGATCGCGCGGACGGCGCATTTGCGGCTGTGGCTGGGGATCATCGGATTCGGGGGAATTTACGGTCTGCTGAGTATGGGATCGCTGGTGCCCTACGCGATCATCCATGACGGCCTGCTGATGCCGCTGTTTGGCTGCATCGTGCTGGGGCTGGCGGGTGAAAATCCCCTGGCCCATGCGCTGGGGGTTCGCCCGCTGGTTTTCGTGGGCGAAGCCAGCTACTGCCTTTACCTGTTGCACTTCAGCCTGTGGAACCTGATTCACAGCTTGCACGTGCTGGACGCGCTGGGGCTGGCGCGCTTCGATCCGTGGATCAGCTACGTCCTGTTGATTGGGCTGGCCATCTTTGCGCTGTACTTCATCGAGAAGCCGGCGCAGCGAAAGCTGCGCGAGTGGATGCACGCGACGTCAGTGGTGAAGAGCCAGTGAACAGTGGACAGTGAACAGAACAGTGGACAGTGGACAGAGACCAGGGACCAGGGACTCGGGACTGAGAAACAGGCATCGCGCGTGTTGGGCGACTATGGTTTGACGGTTCTTCTTCGGCGCGGCGCTTCTTTTGGCCGGCAGAAAGCAAGCAGCCCAGCCGCGAGGGCTGGGCTGCTCCTGATTCCGATGTGCGGCGTTGCTACTGAGGCGTTGACAGGGCGTGGTTTCCATGGGGAACCGCGATCAGGGCCGTCGGATTCGCGCCGGTGGGGTAGGGCGTGGCCTGGGTTTGCTCGATGGTTCCGTCACTTGGATTGAGTTTGAAGCCGGAGACGGAGTTGCCCAGATAATTGGCGGTGTATACGTAGCGGCCGAGCGCGGGCTCGACGATGACCGATACCGGGTCAGTGTCGGTGGTGATCGCAGCACTACCGGCGGTGCCGATGTTGGCTGAGGGCTGGCCGGTGGGCAGGGAAATCGAGTAGGCCGAGACGGTTTCATCCAACGAGTTAGTGAGGTAGATAAAGATTCCGCGGGGATCGACGACGATCGAAGTCGGCTCGTTGCCGGTTTTGAAGGGGCCGTTGACCATGAACTGCAGCGCATCGGTGGAGAGGACTGTGTACCCGATCAGTTCGTTGGAAGCGTAGTCGGTGACGTAGACGAAGCGGCTGACGGGATCGGTGGTCAGGGCAGACGGCTTGACACCGGCCTGGTACGGGCTGCCGGCGACAGGCGTCAAGGCGCCGCTGGAGCTGGCGGCGAAACCAAACAGCCAGCCCGGATTGGCGTCGCTGGTGGTGGTGCCGCCGGGATTGTATGCGGACTGATCGTATGCGGTGACGTAAACCGCGTTGCCGTTGGCAAGCACGGTAACGCCGGTGGGAATGATCGTGTCGCCTGTGAATCCAGGAACGCTGAGTGAGAGCGTGGCAGTGGCGGAGCCGATGGCGCCGGCGCTCAGAGAGTATTCCGTGAGCGTCGCCGAGGTGGTGCCGGAGACGACGTACAGATAGGTGCCGGCTGGATTCACGGCAATCGACACGGGCGTCGCCGGAAGGGTGATGGTGTCCTTCGTGATGAGGATTCCGCTGTCGCTGATAGCGAAATGGACCACGGATTTGTTGCCCTTGTTGGCGACGTAGAGGTTGTAATAGTCGGAGGTCGTGGCCATGGCGACGGGGCCGGAGCCGCCGGAGGAAACAGGCGAAGCGGCGGTGCGCAGCGCGCCCGATTTGGCGTCGACGGCGTAGGTATAGATTTGTCCGGCGCTGCCCGAGGAACTGCCCGCGGAGGAGGCCACGAAAACGTAGTCAATCGTGACCAGATTGCAGGCAGTAAGAAACGTAGCCAGGACCAGACCGATTACAGAGACCAGAACGAGCTGGCTCGATTTACTCAACTTCATGCGCTTCCTTCGTCATGGGCCCGCCGAGTGGAGCCCCCAAAAACCTCGTTAAAGTTGCCCCGTGTTCATTGTAAAAGCCGAATACGGGGAATTGCCACCGGCTCCATTGCCGGAATAGAGCGAACGCAGACTCTCATGGCTCGATGCCGCCGCCTGTGCCGTTGTGCGGAATGGCGGCCGCCGCGGTTGGTTGGTCGTTGCTCGGAAAAGGAGAGAGCTGTGAATCGAGAAGTGTTCCGTTGGCGATGTTCAGTTCAAAGCCCGAGACCGTGTTGTCAAGAAAGTTGACGGTGTAGAGGAAATGTTCCGTCGAGGGGTCGATGCCAATGGCGACCGGCTGCAGGCCGGTGGCGTATGTGCCGATGCTCGTGAGCGCACCATTGCTGATGGAATAGGCGGTCACGCTGCTGTCCTGCGAGTTGGTCACATAGGCGAAGGGATAAGCCGTGTCCACGACGATGGCGGAGGGCTGATTGCCGGCGCGGAACGGGCTGCCGCCGAGCGGCGTCAAGCTGCCCGATTTTGCGTTGTAGCCGAGTACGTTGCCGCTCGCGAAGTCGGTTATGTACACATACGTGCTGCTGGCATCGCTGGCAATGGCGGAAGGCTTGACGCCAGCCGCGAAGGGTGAGCCGCTCAGGGGCGTGAGAACGCCGCCCGAGCCAACCGAGAATCCGAAGACATAGCCGACGTTGGACGTGACGGAAGAATCGTAAGCCGTGACGTAGACATCGGCGCCTGAAGCGAGAACGTTGACGGCGGTAGGCACAATCACATGCGAAGCACTGGCGCCAGAGAGCGTGAGTGGCCAGTACTGCCCGTTGACAGCGGTATTGGTGGCGGGCGTTCCAATCGCGACAGGCGTGGTACCGCTGGCGGCGGAAAGGGGAAAGACGGCGATGGAGCCGGAGCAGGGCTCGGCGTCGGAACAGATGGGAAGCGGCTGATAGAGATCGACGACGAACAGATTGGTTTTGTCGACGGCAATACCGAGGGGAAAGATTCCCGGAGTATTGACGGTGTTATAGGGATAGAGCTTGCCGTCGGTGCCGATGCCGAATTGCTCGATGGCGTTGTCGTCTTCGTTCACCACAAAAAGGCTGCCGTAGTCGACGGAGACGGCTTCAGCCACGGGATCGCGTCCCTGGGATGGGAAGGGCGAGCTGGGAATCTGGCGCATGCGGCCTGACTCGGAGTTAATCTCGTAGACGTTGATCTCGCCGTAGTTGTTGGCGCCTTCCGCTTTGGTGCACGCCACGTATACGAAGTCGATGGTCAGGGTTTGTGTGAGCTGGGAACAGGCAGTGACAAGCGAAGCCGCCAGCAGGCTGCCCGCGCCGACCAGCAACAGTCCAAAACCAGAGCGAAGATAGCCTAGCCGTGCAGCCCTCTGGGTCGCAGCCTCTTCAGAGGCGCGGCGACTTGACTCTTGTGTCCCAGCGTTGGACTCGCATTGGTTTTGCGATCGCTGGCTCGATTTGTTGAACTTCATGCGCATCTTTCACAAACGCGGCCTGGAGGCAGGCCATGAAAAAAACGGTCTAAGATTCGAATTCCGGCGCCGGCTGCAAGCAGCGGAACCGGCATTCAGCCAAGGCCTGCGGAGAGACCTTCAATCCGCGCAGGCCGCCAAAATATCCCAGCCTGGCATGAGGACCGGTCCGCCAGGCCGTGACGGCTCGCAACTGGCGGGCGCGGCGCTGCACTAACTTGTGCGCCCATCGACCAGGCACCACGATGCCGGTCCCTGGAGCTTGTAGTCGCTGGTAACCACCAGATTGGTGAGGTCGCCCGTGGCTGGATTGAGCACCCGCCCGGTCACCGTGGAATCGTATTCGTCGGCTTCGTAGATGAATTGATCGGAGGGATCCTCGACCATGCACTGCGGGCCCGATCCGGAGCCGAATGGTTCATCGGCGATGAAGCTTAACTGATAGGCAGGCGCGGTGGTGACAAAGTAGCCGGCGAGGCCGCTTTCCGGGTTAGGTCCCGAGACGTTGTTTCCCTGGTTGGCCACATACACAAACTTGCCCTTGCTCTCGATCATGATGAAGATGGGATTGGAAAGCGAGGGATCATCGGGAATCGCACCGCCCGGCTCCGCCTGGAGCGCACCGCCCGTTCCGACAGTGAAGGGAAGAAGTTGGCTGGACGAGGTGGTCGGCACGTCGTTAAACGTCGTAGTGATGGGCTCGTTATCGAGCACGTAAATCACACCGCCCGCGCTGACCATTGCCGTGGCCGCCTTCACTCCCAAGGGCTGCGAGCTGTTCTGGCTCAGGGTCAACTGGCCGGTGGTGCTGGAGTAGTTGTATGGAAAAGCAAGGGTGCCACCGACGTACGGGTAAGAGGTTGGGGCGGGCGCGCCGGCGAGAGTGAGGAGGGTCGAGCTGGAAAGCAGGAAGTCGACCGGATTAGCCGGAATGGGGAAGTAGGTGATGGGCTGGCCGCTCGAGGTCGCGGTCACCTGAGCATTCACAACCAGCGAGAGGCGGCCGGTGTTCTGGTCGATCTTGAAGACCGTGACGTCGCCGCAGGTGGTCACCGACGCTCCCAGGGCGAGCGCGCAGTTGTCGCTGCTGGATGGGTTGGCATTGTCGGGCGCGTCGTGGTCCAGGACAAAGAGGTAGTTGCCGGACGGGTCCGCAATCAGGCGGAAGGGGTTGGTGCCCGATGAATAAAAGGTCTCCTGGGGCGTCAAGGTGCCATTTCCGCCGACGACAAACTGGGTGATGTTGGAATTGAGGCATGCATTGGCCCCGGTGCCGTAGCAATCAGCGCTGCCCGAGGCAGTGACTCCGCGGTTCAGCACATAAAGGAACCGGCTGCCGAGGGTGAGGACGGCGCGGACCGGGTTGGCGCCTCCGGAGGCAACGGGCAGCGTGTTGATGGGGGTCAGGCGGCCGGTGTTGTGATCGATTTTGAATCCGGAGATGATGCCGTTACTGCCACTGGAGACGGTGACGGTTCCCGTCACAAACAAATAGCCAACCGTATAACTCTCAACGCAAGACGTCACGCCAAGAACGACGGCCGCCGAAAGTGCGCCCATCGCAAGCGCCTTGCCGAATTTCATGAACTTCATGCTATTCCTTCATCCTGGTCAGGTATACCCTGCCAAGTTTCATCGTTCCCGAGCAAAGCTGGGTTGGGATGGAGTCCCTGATGAATTGTAAAAGGCGAGGGCCAGTTGTGCCTAGTTTAGCCACCGGACTGGTAAATACTTTACCCATCGGACTGGTAAATCCCCTCGATCTGCCTTGCTGCGGCGAATCGCGCGCGGCTCTGCTCTGGGCGTCAAAGCGTGGATTTTGGGTTTTTCGGGCAACGATCGGCATTTGGACGCGCGGAAGCGGGAAAAGTCAACGTAGAAGCTGCCGTCGCGATCAATCGGGGCCCAAGTTCTTTACATCCGGCACCGGCCCCTGCCACACTGGAGCGTGGACACCCAGACAATTGTCATCCTCGATTTCGGGTCGCAATACACGCAGCTCATCGCGCGGCGCATTCGCGAGCAGAATGTGTTTTCGGTGGTGTTGCCATGCACGGCGCCTCTGGCCGAGATTCGGGTGCTCAAGCCGATTGGACTGATTCTTTCGGGCGGGCCGTCGTCGGTGTACGACGACGATGCTCCGGCTGCAGACCCGGAGGTTCTTCAACTCGGCGTGCCCGTTCTGGGCGTTTGCTACGGATTGCATTTCATCGTGCATCACCTGGGCGGCAAGGTGCTCTCCGCGCCCAAGCGCGAGTACGGTCATGCGGAAGTGACGTTGGAGGATTTGTCGACGCCGCTGTTCGCGGGGCTGCCGGAGACGATTCATGTGTGGATGAGCCATGGCGACGAGGCGGCCGAGCTGCCCGCGGGGTTTCGCCGCATCGCCGTCACTGAAAGCGCGCTGGCCGGAATCGCCAACGAGGGCCGCGGCATCTGGGCCGTGCAGTTTCATCCCGAGGTGCACCACACGCCGCTAGGGCCGCAGCTCATCCGGAATTTCCTCACCATTTGCGGAGCGCGCGGGGACTGGACGGCGGCGCACTTTATCGAGAGCACTGTAGCCTCGATCCGCGAAAAGGTGGGCGCGGGGCACGTGATCTGCGGGCTTTCGGGCGGCGTGGATTCATCGGTAGCGGCGGTGCTGGTACACAAGGCGATCGGCGACCACCTGACCTGCATTTTTGTAAACAACGGCCTGTTGCGCAAAAACGAGTTCACCAGCGTGCAGGCGAACCTGCGCGGCAAGCTGGGACTGAATATCGTTGGTGTGAACGCGAGCGCGCGCTTTCTGGAGAGACTGGCCGGGGTCACCGATCCCGAGGTGAAGCGCAAACGCATTGGCGCCGAGTTCATCGCAGTGTTTGAGGATGAGGCCAATCGCATCGCGCAGGCGACAGGCGGCGTGGACTGGCTGGTGCAGGGGACGCTTTATCCCGACGTGATCGAATCGTCGAGCGTGAAGGGGCCGAGCCAGACCATCAAGAGCCACCACAACGTGGGCGGCCTGCCGGAGCGGATGAAATTAAAGCTCATCGAGCCGCTGCGCGACCTGTTTAAGGATGAAGTGCGGCGCATCGGGCGCGACCTCGGTATGCCCGAAGAAATCCTGAGCCGGCAGCCGTTTCCGGGGCCGGGACTCGCGGTGCGCATCCTGGGCGAAGTGACGCCGGAACGCGTGGCTCTGCTGCAGGAGGCCGACGAAATCGTGATAGCCGAGATCAAGGCGGCCGGTTTGTACACCAAAATCTGGCAGAGCTTTGCCGTGCTGCTGCCGGTGATGAGCGTGGGCGTGATGGGCGATCAGCGCACCTACGCGTACACATGCGCCATCCGCGCCGTACATTCTGAAGACGGCATGACCGCCGACTGGACGCCGCTGCCCTACGAGCTGCTGAAGCGCATGTCGAATCGGATCGTCAACGAGGTGCGCGGCATCAACCGCGTGGTCTACGACGTGACGTCGAAGCCGCCGGGCACGATCGAGTGGGAGTGACTGGCCGTCTCGAGCGGCCGCGGGACTGGCCGTCCAGGCAATCGCGCCCTTCGGGCGCCATTCGAACCAGAACAAGTGAATCAACAGAAATCTACAATGGGCTGCCGGGAATGGGAGCGCGTCTAGTGCCCGCTCTGCGCGGCCTTGGCGAAGTGGAAGATGCAGTTAACCTGATGCGTGCCTGGGTCGGGCTTCACATTGAATGTGACGACAACGGATTGCATCCATTTTGACAGCGTTCGGTCCTGCTTTTCCGCGCGAGCCGTGAAACCCGAGACGTAGCTTTCATCGAATGTTTCGCCAGGCGCCATCTTCCAGAGGCGCGTGAGTCTGGCGGCCATCGGAGCGGGCGCGCCATCGAATTGAACCGCGCCCATGCGATAAAGCGGTCCGGGATCGATCTCGATGCTGTAATTCACGATGTGCGTGGCTTCGTTGAACGACGCGTGAGACACGACGGAGCAATCGAGATAGCCCTTGGCATGGTAGGCGTCGTTGACGGCCAGGAGAAACTGATCGAGAGGCCTGCCGGTGCCGGCCTGATATTTCGTCAGAAACTTCTGAACTTCCGCGCGCGAAGCCAGAGCGTCCGCCGGATAGTTGATGGTGCCGAGCTTGTAGACTCCACCCTCCGTGACCGCGACCGAAAAAGGTATTTCGATGGCCGCATCGGAACCTTGGCCCGAGACAGCGGGAGAATCGATCTGGCTCACGTCGACTTTGACGGCGGCGTAGCCCTGGTCCTGGTAGAGATCCTCAAATGAGCGCTCGAGCCCGATTGCGGTGTTCTCCGTATCGAACTCGTTTCCGGTCTGGCCGTCGACGAGAGTATTGACTTTGGCCTGCATGGCGGGCGAGACGCCGGCCAGCTGGATTTGGCCGATGCGCACCGGCGGCGAGGTGATCGCAAAGTTCATCGCCGTAATTTTTTTGGGGCCGAGGTCGCTGGTGAGACTGGCTTTTACCGTCGCCTTGACGCTTTCCTCCGTCAACATTTCTTCAAGCATCTGGCAGATTCCATCGACCGTAGAGCCGCTCGCGGGCAAAAGCCCGTGATAAAGCGGGAAGCGCGCATGGATCTTATCGTCGAGATCTTTGCCCGGCTTGAGCGGCAGATTGTCGAGATGCATGGGGAAAAGTTGGCTCGTGGGCGCCAAAGTGAAGAGAAGCCCCTTGCTGTCGTTGCCGAACTTTACGACCGCAAAAAAGCCCGTATCGTTGAGCTGCCTGGCATGCGCTTTTACATCAGCGACGGTGAGGCGCGCGCTCGGCTTAATACCGGCGGCCGCGAGCAGCTCTTCCTGTGTATATTGGGGCGCGCCCTGAAAACGGATCGCCCGGGGCGGAGCCTTCCTTTGTGCGAGCAATGGAAGCGAGCAGAGAAGAAGAACCGCAATGAGTCGAGCCGGTTTGTTCATGCTGCGCCAAGATTAGCAAACCATCCGCGGATCGCGTAGCGGCTGCAAAGGCACAAAGCAATCAATCGCCAGCAGACTATGGGCGGAGCGCGGCAACCTCGCGCGTAAGCGCATCCAATCGGGCGAGCAATTCCTGATGTTGCATGTCGGCAGCGGAGGGTTCAAAGGGCTCCACGTAAAACGTTCCATTCGGCTCCAGCTCACACCGCTGCACTTTCTGGACGCTGTCGAATCCCTGACGGTGGATCGCGTCGAGGAGCTCTTCGTCGCTGAGCGACTCGCGCTGCAATGCCTTGCGGTCGACCTGGCCGTTGTGGATAAGAACGGCGGAGCGCCCCTCGAACATGCGCGTGAGCTCTGGCGAGCGGAAGAGCACGCGGACCACCAGCCAGTTGACGGCCAGCAAAGCGAAGGCGCCAATGATTCCCCCGGAGACGGAGTTGTCGTTGCCGATGATGGCGTTCTGCACGGTGTTCGAGAGGGAGAGCAGAACGACAAGGTCGAACGGGTTGAGCTGCGCCAGCTCGCGCTTGCCGAACAGGCGCAGCAGCACCACCAGCGCCAGGTAGACGATGGCGGGACGAAGCAGCTTCTCCAGAAGGGGAAGCTGCATTTGGAACATGTCGTTGAAGATCGCGGAGTGCGGCATGGAGAGAGGATAGCCGCCGAATGCCTTTTCGCCGAGGGATTTTTCCTCACAAAGCGGGCTCGCGGAGAGATTACTGAAGGCTGCCGATTCGTCTGCTAGAGTGAGGATGGCAAGTCGGCCGGTGCGTTTTCCCGGGGAGAATCCTAGTGACAATACTGGCGCCGTTTCGCATCGACCCCGTGTTTACGGCGCGGGTGTGGGGATTCCGCGATCTGCGTCCCTGGTATGACCGCGTGGCCGAGGGCGATCCCATCGGCGAGGTTTGGCTGACAGGCGACGATTGCCTGGTTGCGACCGGAACCCATGCGGGCAAGCGGCTGGGCGCGCTCTTCAGCGAAGAACATTTGGCGCTGCTCGGCGCCGATATTCAAGCTGCGGATTCGCCGCTGCTGATCAAGACGATTTTTGCCAAAGAAAAACTGAGTGTGCAGGTGCATCCCGACAACACGATGGCGCGGAAATACGGCGAGCCGCGCGGCAAGACGGAGTGCTGGTATGCGCTGGCCGCCGAGCCGGGAGCCGAGGTTGCGGTCGGGGTGAAGCCGGGGACCACGCTCAGTGAAATCGAGGAAGGCATTCGCGCGGGGACTCTCGAACAGAGATTGAAGATGGTTTCGGTTGCGGTGGGAGACATGATTTATGTCGATGCCGGGACGGTGCACTCCATCTGGCCAGGTTCGATTCTGCTCGAGACACAGCAGAACTCCGACCTGACCTACAGGATGTACGACTACGGACGTGCGCGCGAACTGCATATTGCGAAGTCCCTGGAAGCTGTGCACATGACGACGCGCGCCGGAAAGGTGGCTCCGCTTGAGCTCGCGGACCGCACGGTGCTCATCGATGTAGAGTACTTTCGCATGGAGCGAATTCCGGTTGCTGGCAAGATGACGAGCGAAGGGCTGCGCGGTGAAGGCGGCAAACGCGGGCTCGCATACCTGTTTGCGGCGAGTGGCGCGGCGCGGCTGACGGGGATGGGATTCGAACCTGTCGATCTGGCGCCGCGCGGGATTGCTGCGGTACCGGCGGCCTCGCCGGAGTTTGTGCTGGAAGCGGCGGGCGATACGGGCGAGCGGGTCGAGCTGATCCGCATCACGCCGAACTGGCCGGCGACAACTGCTTAAATTCGCAATCGGCGCCCGACCATAAAGGGCAGCGACTTCTGGAAATTTTGCACAATCTTGGCACTGCAACTTGGCCGATGAGGGAGAATCTAAGGTGATATGAACTTTCGATTCGCAGTACCGTCCGATCTTCGCGGCGCCGTGGACGCGGCAGCCGCCGACTGGCAAGCCAATCATAAAGTCGAGCGCTTCTGGCAAAAGGATCCATCCCTGTGGACTCGCGACGGCGAGGAGCAATGGATGGGCTGGATCGACATTGTGGAGCGGCAGCAAAAGGACCTCGCGTCTTTCGCGGAGCTGGGCGGAGACGTAAAGAGCGCGGACTTCCGATCGGTTGTGCTGCTGGGAATGGGCGGATCGAGCCTTTGTCCAGAGGTGCTGGCTAAGACATTTGGTCCGCGGCCAGGGTTCCCGGAGCTGCGCATCGTGGACTCTACCGATCCAGCGCAGGTGAAGGCGGCTCGCGATGCGGTTGACCTGGCCGAGACGCTCGTGGTGGTGGCGAGCAAGTCGGGATCAACGCTCGAGCCAAACATCCTGAAGCAATATTTCTTCGACGAGATGCGGCGCGTGGTGGGCGCCGACGATGTGGGCGGCCACTTCATGGCCATTACGGACCCCGGCTCGAAGATGGAGCAGGTGGCGAAGACGGACAGCTTCAGGGGCATTTTCTACGGTGATCCGCAGATCGGCGGACGCTACTCGGCACTGTCGAACTTTGGCGTGGTAGCGGCCACCGTGGCCGGCCTGAACGCGGAAACGCTGCTGGCCGAGGCGGCCAAAGCAGTCGCCGCCGCCAAGCTGCCGGTGGCTGAAAATCCCGGCGTGCAGCTCGGCCTTCTGCTGGGAACGGCGGCCAACGCCGGCCGCGACAAGATCACGATTTTCACCTCGCCTGAGATTCATGACCTGGGCGCGTGGCTGGAGCAACTCATTGCCGAGTCGACGGGCAAGCAGGGGAAAGGAATTACGCCGGTGGACCGCGAGGCTATCGGGCCCCCGAGCGTGTATTGCAACGACCGTGTGTTTGCGTACGTTCGCCTGAAAAACACGGCCGACGCCAGCCAGGATGCAAAGGTGGCTGCGCTTGAAGCCGCCGGCCATCCGGTGGTGCAATTCGAAATCGGCGATCGGTATGAAATTTTCGGGCAGTTTTTCACTTGGGAAATTGCGACCGCCGTGGCGGGCTCGGTGATTGGCATCAATCCCTTCAACCAGCCGGACGTGGAAGCAGCGAAGGTTGAGACGCGCGCGCTGACCTCGGAGTACGAGAAAAGCGGCAAGCTGCCCGAGCGCACTCCTTTCCTTACGGGGAAAAGCGATTCGGGAGCTCCGTTTGCGCTCTATGCCACCGATGCATACGCCGCGAAGCTGAAGAGCGCCGCGCCCAGCGCTACGCTGGCGGGAATTCTGCGCGCGCACCTCGATCAACTTGGTGCGGGCGACTACTTTGCGACCGTGGCATTCCTGCCCATGTTCGAGGAGCACGAGGCGGCCATCCAGAGCTTCCGGCACAAGGTACGCGACAGAAAGCGGGTGGCTACGTGCCTTGGTTTCGGCCCGCGCTTTCTGCACTCGACCGGGCAGGACTACAAGGGCGGCCCGAACACAGGAGTCTTTCTGCAAATCACCGCGAGCCACGCCAACGACCTGGATATTCCCGGCCAGAAGTACAGCTTTGGGGTGGTGATCGATGCGCAGGCGGCGGGCGATCTGGCGGTGCTGGAGTCGCGCGGGCGACGGGCGCTGCGGGTTCACCTGGGGACCGACGTGGCCGCGGGGCTAAAGGCTCTGGGCACAGCGATCAACGCGGCATTGGCCTAGGAAACTTTTTCGCAGGTACCGGGTTTAAGCGGTTAACAGGCTCAGGCGAGGCTCGTCTAACCGTTTGAGCCGATGACGCGAGTCACACAAAACCGTCTGCCCGGCGTGAGTTTCTGCCGCCGATCACGACGGGGGAAATACAGGAGAAATCGATATGAACCGTACCTTGATTAGAAAGGTGGGCACACAGCTCATAGCATGGATGGGGTTGGCCGTGCTGTGCGCCGTGGTCGCGCTGGCGCAGGACGCGGGCGCGGCGGCGCAGCCTCAAGGTCAGCCGGCGGCGGCACAACAGGGACCACGTACGGACGGACAGATTGAGATGGACGTGGTGCACGCTCTGGACGCATCGGCAGCACTGAAAAACGATTTGATCACCGCGGCGACGATTCAGGGCGAGGTTACGCTTTCAGGAACCGTTTCGACCAATGCGTCAAAGCAGTTGGCTGAGTCGATTACAGCGCACGTGGACGGCGTGACCAAGGTGCACAACAACTTGCAGATTGGGAACCCCGGCCCGGATGGACAAAGCCCGCAGCCGGCTCCCGACTCCAGCGAGATACCGGATGCCGACCAGACTCCCGCGCAGCAGCAAATGGCGAACTTGCCGCCGCCGGGCCCGGCTCCGAATGCGAATCCTCAGGATCAGGGACAGCCGCCGGCAGCGGCGAACAACCCACAGCAGCCGGCCTACCCGCAGCAAGGCGGGTATCCGCCGGCTCCTCCGGCGCGGCCACAGTACCAGAATCCGCAGTATTCGCAATATCCGCCGTATCCGCAGGCGCCTCAGGCACCCGCGTACCAGCCAGCACGCGGCCCGGTGACCATTCCACCGGGAATGCTGTTGCAGGTGCGGACCAGCGAGCCGGTGGATAGCAAGAGAGCCAAGGACGGCGAGCCGGTGCAGTTCACGGTGATTCAGGATGTAGCCGTCGGCGGCGTTCTGGCGATTCCGCGCGGCGCCACCGTGCACGGCGTGGTGACGGAAGCAAAGAATGTCGGCTCGGGCAACTTGGCTGGAAGCTCAGTGCTGGCGCTTACGCTGACGTGGCTCGATCTGGGCGGACAAAGCTACCCGCTCACTACCAACGAATTCAAGGTGAAGGGCCCGAATAAGGCCGGCCAGACGGTGGGCAGCGCGGCGGGCGGGGCCCTGATTGGGGCAATCATTGGGTGCGCCGTGGGCCGTGGCCCAGGCTGCGCCATCGGCGCTGGGGCCGGCGCGGCCGGAGGCACAGCCGCTTCGGCTGCTTCATCCGGGCCGCGCGTTTGGATTCCCGCAGAGGCCCTGGTCACGTTCCACATCAATGCGCCGCTCACGGTCAATCCGGTGAGCCCGCAGGAAGCAGCGCGGCTGGCCCAGGGACTGTATCCCGGCGGCCCGAGTCTCTACCGGCGCGGACCTTACGGCTACTACGCCGGCTACGGCTATCCACCCTACCCGTACGGATATCCGCCGGTTTACTACCGGCCGTACTACCTGGTCGGAGGCGTTTACTACTGGCGGTAACCGACAGTGGGCAGTGAACAGCGAACAGTGGACAGAAACGGGCATCCCGCATACGCGGGATGCCCGTTGTGCGTTGGGCCGTTTTTGCCCTTCGTTGCAGTAATCCATCGCGCGCAGGCCGCTGCCGGGCGTCGTCTATAATGGCAGAGTCGCATTCAGCGAGAATCGCGCATACGCAGGCGCGCCGCGTATACAGCAGATTTCATGCTGCGCCCGCCGGTCAGGCTTGCCCGCGCTCAGAAGGTTGAAGTCCATCCATGATTCGTTTCCTGCAAACAGATAATCGCATGGTCAAGGCGCTGATCGTCGTCGTCATCGGCGCAGCTTCGGTCACTATGGTGCTGTACTTGATTCCCGGTCTGGGCGGAGTGGGGTCCTCTTCGCCCGACACGTACGCGGTTGTTTATCCGCACTGGTATAGCCGCATTCTTTCCTCCGGCGACAGCATCCCCCAGGCACGCGTGGAGCAAATCACCGAGAACCAGCTGCGGCAGCGCGATCCGCAATACGCCAGCAATCCCATGATCGTGAAGCTCTTTGAGCAGCAGGTAGGCCAGCAACTGGTGCAGGAGCAGGTGCTGCTTGAGGAGGCGCACAAGCTGGGCATCTTCGCGACCGATAACGATGTGCGCCAGTGGCTGCGCACCGGGCCAACGGGCGAAGTGCTTTATCCCGACGGCAAGTTCATCGGCGAAGACGCCTACAAGCAGTTGATCGACGACCGCCTGCACGAATCCGTGACGGAATTCGAGCAGGAGATCAAAGACGAGATTACGATCCGGCGGCTGCAGGCTTTTATTACCGCCGGGGTCACGGTGAGCGATCAAGAGGTGCGCGACACCTACCTGAAGCAGAACATCAAGATCAAGTTCGATTACGCGGTGATCTCGTCGGACGATTTGCGCAAGACGATCAATCCCTCGGATAGCGAACTGGGAGCGTTCTTCAAGACCAACGCGGCCCGCTACGCGCAGGCGGTGCCCGAAGAGCGGAAGATCACGTACTTCGCGTTCACCGACAGCCAGATTCCGGGCGGCGTCCCACCGCCGAGCCAGCAGGCTGTGCAGCAGTATTACAACGAACACGTCGCCGACTATTCCGTGCCCGAACAGGCCAAATCGCGCCACATTCTGATCAGCGTGCCGCCGAATGCCGATGCCAAAACCGATGCCGCGGCCAAAGCCAAAGCGGAGATGGTGCTGAAGCTGCTCCAGGCCGGCGGAAGCTGGACCGACCTGGCCAAGAAATACTCCGACGATCCGGGAAGCAAAGATACCGGTGGCGAGTTGGGATTTGCGCAGCGAGGCAAGATGGTGCCGGCGTTCGACAATGCGATCTTCACGCAGAAGATTGGCGAGATTGACACTGTGAAAACCAATTTCGGCTATCACATTGTGCAGGTGGAAGAGCGGCAGACCGCGCATACGCAGCCCCTGAGCGACGTGCAGGCGAGCATGGTTGCAACGCTGACGCGCCAGGCCCAGGCGGCGGCTGAGGACAATTATGCGCAGCAATTGACTAGCGAGGCAGACAAGAACGGCCTGGAAAAGACGGCAGCTTCGCACCACCTGGATCTGGTGACCACGGATCCGGTGGCGAGCAACGGCGTGATTGCTGCTCTGCCCGACAGCGCGCAGATTCTGGCCAAAGCTTTCCAGGCCAGGCAGGGCGACCCGCCTCAATCGGCGACCACGGGCGAGGGCTATGCGATCTTCCAGGTGACGGGGATTGTGCCGGCACACGCGCCTGCATTTGCCGACTGGAAGAGCCACGTGCTCGACGACTACCGCCAGGAGAAGCTGCCGGCGTTGCTGAGCGAGAAGACGAAGGAACTCGCCGACCAGGCGCAGGCAACCCACGATCTGGCGAAGGCGGCCAAGGCCGTGGGCGCGACGGTTAAGACCAGCGACCTGGTGGGAGAAAGCGGGCAGGTGCCAGATTTTGGCGAAGTAGGCCAGGTGGCGCCGCAGCTGTTTGACATGAATGTGGGAGCCATCAGCGGCCCCATCGACGCCGGACGCACCGGCGTGGTGGTGAAGATCGACGACAAGCAGGCGCCGACCCCGGGCGAGATCGCGAAGAACCTGGACCAGGCGCGCGATGAGCTTCTGGACCAGCGGCGCAATGAAGCGTTCAGCGTATTCGTGAGCAACGTGTGGAACGACTACAAGAAGCGCAAGCTGGTGGTCATCAACGCCAAGCCCCAGCGACCGCAGGCGCCGGGAACGTAAACACCAGGCGAGTTCAGGTACTCAGAAGGCCCGCAGCCTCTAAGGTTGCGGGCCGTTTTGTTGGTGCCCGCAGCGGCCGTCAGCGGAGTCCGGCCGTTGCGAACGGCAGACCGGTTGCGGGCCAGCGATCAGGTTGTGCGTCGAGATTTGGCTTGACCGATGCGGCTGGGAATGAAGCCGTCGCCACCGTTACATTCCATCCATCGACCACGATCAGCGCGGCTTCGCCCTTGAATTCGATGGCCGAGGCTTCGACCTCGATGGTCTTGGTTTCCCCGGGCACAAGCGAGACGTAATTGTCGCTGTAGAAGGCGGGCAGGATGCGCTGGCCGGATCTTCTGCGCAGTTGCACGTGCGCCATCAGCGCGATATTGCCGGTGGAGTTGTGCAGAATGACGCGCAGCCTGCGTTGGCGCCCCATATTCTCTTTTGGTACTTCCAGTTTGGCGGTCAGCGTGACCATGGGCATTTGATTCAGGACGCTGAGATCATCGGGATCGGCGGGAAGTGCGCGCCAATAGAAATTGGTCGAGAGCGATTGGCCGGCGGCGTCGCGCAGATCGAGTTTGATGAAATGGATGGCCGAAACGGTCGCCGGAAAATCGATCGGGCCGAGATCGGTGGCAACATCGGGAGCCGCGCTGAGTTTGGTCTCGTGCTCGTATGCAAGCGAGCCATCGAGGTTGTAGACGGCGACTTGTGCGCGCAGATTCGCCACGGCTTCGGGCTTGTTGTTGATGACCTGCACGTCGCCTGTGGCTTCGTTGAACTGGATGTGCACCAGCTCCGAAGCGTGCATGACGGCGAAGTAGGAAGACATCGGCTCCAAATCGTAGTGGTAGAGCTGCCATACGAAGCTGGGCTGCGCGGGATTGCTCATCCAGGTGATGACGGCCGTGTTGGGATGGAAGAGGAGCGCGTTGCGGCCCTCGTACATGGCGCGGAAGGCTTCATAGTTGGCCAACTGCGCCTTGCGCACAAAGTCGGCGAGGTTGGCGATTTTGCCGTAGCGCCCGGCGAGGATGAGCGGGTAAAGATCGCCGTGCTGATTGCCTTTCGCCAAATCGTGCGCGGCCCAATCGTCGTCGATTGTCTCCCAATCTTTCTGGGGCATCATGCCGCGGATGGACTCCAGCGTAGGGATGGAGACGCTGCCCGTTTCGGTCTTGAAGAAGTCGTCGGTGACGGTGTAGAACTCGCGCGGCGCGCGCCAGAAGTACGGCCCGTGGGATCGTACGCCCGGGCCATCGGTCGAGTTCGGCCAATAGATTCGTGTGGGATCCACGGCGGCGAGCAGCGTGCGCAGAGCGGCGTCGATCTCCGGCGGCGGGTCGCCTTCGTTGCGCGCGCACCACAAAAGAATTGAAGGATGATTGCGGTAGCGCAGAACCTTGTCGCGCACGTTGGCGATGTAAGTGGGAACATCGGTGGGGTTGGGACCGTCGAGCGGATTGGGCTGGAAAAATTCGTCCCACACCAGCAGCCCGAATTTGTCGCACAGCTCGTAGAAATCCTCGCCGGTGCTCTGGCCCACCCAGTTGCGAATCAAATTGAGGTTGGCGAGTTTGTGCAGGCGAATCTCGGTGTCGAGCCGCTCGCGTGGAATGCGCTTCATAGCCTCATCGAGTCCCCAATCGCCGCCGCGAATGAAGACGGGCACGCCGTTGACGGAGATCGTCAGCGTGTCGGTGCCGGGAACGGAGTAGCTGATCTTCCGGATGCCGAAGTCCACATCCTGCGCGTCGGAAATGGTAGAGCCGGTGCTGAATTCAAGATGCAGTTTGTACATCGGCTGCGCGCCGTAGCCGTTGGGCCACCAGAGGCGCGGATGCTCGAGGTGCAGCGCCGGCGTGTTCTTCGCGTCGAAGGTGACTTGTTGCGAACTGTTCGGCGCGAGGGTGATCTGACGCTCGAAAACAATGTTCTCGATGGTGCCGCGGACAACGCCCGCGACCGGCTGGTCGCTCACGTTTTCGACGGTTGCCTCAACCGCGACGTCGGAGGAATCGGTCCTGGGCAGCGGCAGGTCGGTGGTGACAAACGGATCTTTCAACTGCACCGGGCCGGTGGCGGAAAGAAAAACCTTTTGCCAGATTCCGGTGTCGCGATCGCGCACGGCATCGAGCCAGTCCCAGCCAATGGTGGAAAGAAATGTGGGACCGTCGAGCGCCGTCACGCCGCCGTTCTGGCCGACACCATTGCGAAGAGTGTGTTCATGCGCGACGCCGGGATGCGGCTCCGGAGTGACGAGCACGGCAACAACGGCAGGCTCGCCGGGTGTCACCTGCGCGGTGACATCGAAAACGCCGCGAATAAAGGCGCCGCGCATCGTGCCCACTTGCGCGCCATTCACCCAGACGTCTGCGGAGTAGTTGATGCCGTCAAAGTTCAGCCACACGTGGCGATCTTTGTAAGCGCTGGGAATGCGAACAACTGTCCGGTACCAATAGGAGGTGTGGACAAGGCTTTCGGGAATGATTTCGGGACGCTCGTTTTCACCGTAGAGCGGTTCGGGATAGACGCGATCGTTGACCAGAGTCGTCAAAATCGTGCCCGGAACGGTGGCCGCATACCAGCCGCTGGCGTCGTAGCCGGCGGACGAGACCTGCGCGCCGAGCTGCGGCACCTTTGCCACATCCTGCAACTGCCAGCCGGAGGCGAGCTCTACCGGCAGCGGAGCCGTGGTGGCGGCGAAGGCCTGGGGGGCGAAGGCAACCGAAATCGAAACCAGGGCAGAGATGCAAGAGCAAGCGCAGCGCAAACGATTCTTCAACAACGGAGGGCCACCTCGTTTCGAACTGGAACGCAGTTGAGACCTGTGCGTGAATACGCATAACAGTGTCTCAAATGCGGCTGACTTCCGGTGGCCGGCGACCCACTTGCAATAATTGCTTCATGGAGTTTCAACGATCATCCGGGGTTTTGTTGCACGTGAGCTCGCTGCCTTCTTATGGAGGCATCGGCGATCTGGGCCCCGCGGCGCATGAGTTTGTCGACTTTCTGGCGCGCGCCAAGCAGCATGTATGGCAGGTGCTGCCGCTGTGCCCGACGGGATACGGCAACTCACCCTACGCGGGGTCGTCGGCGTTCGCAGGAAATCCATCGCTCATTAGCCTGGAGTTCCTCGCCGACTGGGGATGGATCGATGGTGCGCGCATTGCGGGGCTGGCTGGCCGCTCAGGGGCGGTCAATTTCGACGAGGTTGAGGCGCGGAAACTGCCGTTGCTTCAGGAGGCGGCGGGAAATTTTCTCGCTCGCGGGCTGGACACGCCGGCGTTCGAAGATCAGTGGGCCGATTTTGAGCAGTTTTGCATCGACGAGGCGGCATGGCTCAACGACTATGCGCTTTACGCAGTGCTACGCCGCGAGTTCAAGACGGGCGCGTGGACCGAGTGGCCCGAGCCGCTGCGGCGCCGCGATCCACAGGCGCTGGCGCAGGCTGAAGCGGACCACGAGCGCGCAGTTGCCATCGAGCGCGTGCTGCAATTCGCTTTCGCGTTGCAATGGGATCAACTGCAGGACGCGGCGGAGGAAAACGCGATCCGAATCCTTGGCGACGTCGCCATTTTCGTCAACATGGATTCGGCCGATGTGTGGGTTCATCCCGGAATCTTCGAGCTTGACGACGACCTGAAGCCCATACGCATCGCCGGCGTTCCGCCCGACTACTTTTCGCCAACCGGCCAGCGCTGGGGCAATCCGCTGCATCGCTGGGACGTTCTTGCGGCGCTCGATGCAAACGGAGTTCGATTCGGCTGGTGGGTGGATCGCATTCGCCGCGCCGTCGAGCTCTATGACATTGTTCGCCTCGACCACTTTCGCGGATTCGAGGCCTATTGGGCGATTCCCGCAGCCGAAGAGACTGCGGTAAACGGCGAGTGGGTCAAGGCGCCGGGGTTGGAGTTGTTTCGCGCGCTTGAAGCGGCGCTTGGACCGTTGCCGCTGGTGGCCGAAGACCTTGGCCTCATCACGCCGGAAGTCGACGCGCTGCGGCAGGAACTGGGAATGCCGGGGATGAAGGTGTTGCAGTTCGGATTCAGCGACAAAGGCGCGCACACGCACCTGCCGCACCAATTCACGCCGGACACAGTGGCCTATACCGGCACGCACGACAACGACACGACACAGGGATGGTGGAACTCCGCGGGCGAGAAGGTACGCGCGGCTGCGGAGGCGCTCGTGGGTCCGGTGAACGGCCGGCCGGCGTGGCCGCTGATCCGCGCAGCCGAGGCGAGCGTGGCTGAGATCGCGATCGCACCGGCGCAGGATTTGCTGGAACTGGGATCGGAGGCGCGCATGAATACACCTGCGGTACCCACAGGAAATTGGAGCTGGCGCGCACCCGAGAACTGCTGGACGGATGAGCTGGCGGAGCGCCTGGCCGCGCTGGCCGAGGTCACCGACAGAGACAACGACCCGCTGGGCGAATCGGCAGACGAATCGCTCGCGTAGTCAGCGGTCAGCGGTAAGACGAATCGTCGAAGCGGCTCATGTCGATTGAGTCGTCGAGCACGCCCAGAGTCACGACAGCGAAAGTGAAAACAGTCGTATCCGGCTCGAGATGGCCGCCAAAGGCCTTATTTCCATTGGCCAGCGTGATGTGCGGATGGATGCGGCCGTTCATCACCATGCCGCTCATGCCAATGATGTCGGCGGGTGCCGTGGGGTTCTTGACGAAGAGATCCTTCGACGGCAGGTCGCGATTCGAAACCTGATGGACCTGGTAGCCGCGCACCGATCCGAAGGCGGAGAGAATGACGGCGTTCTTGATGTGCTCCTGGGCGATCATCTTTTGCAGGCCGGCGAGCAGATCGGTCCCAAACTTGAAGCGTAGCACGACGATGCGTTCCAGATGGCCGCTCACTGCGAAGACGTCAGGTACATCGGGGCTGTTTGGTTTTGAGTAGGCCGCCGGATTGCCGGCATCGTGGCTGACTTCGCGGCGCGTTTCCTGCGCCGGCAGCGCCATGCAGGCGGCGAGCAGCGCAAGAACAGCCAGCTTATCCATTGAAATTCTCCACGAGCGCAGAGTCGCATCCGATCAACGAGAATAAATCCGGCAGTGCCAGTCGCTGCTGCCGCGACCGTTTTCTGATCCCTGGTCCCTTGTCCGTTGTTCCCTCGGTCCCTTGTTCCCTTCGTCCCTGTTTTTAGAACGGAATGTCGTCGTCGGAGATTTCTGCCGACTGTGCGAAGTCGTCCGCGCCCGCGGGCACGCGCTGGTCCTCGTTCACCGCGGCGTTTTGAGAGCTCGACGAACGGCTGTATCCGCCCCCGCCCTGCGAATCGTCGCGCCCGGAGAGCAGGGAAAGATCGTTGACGATGATTTCGGTGCGGTAGCGCTTGGCCTTGGTGTCCTTGTCTTCCCAGCTGCGCGTCTGGATTTTGCCTTCGATGTAGAGCTTGGAGCCTTTCTTCACATAATCGCGGACGATTTCGGCGGTGCGCTTGAAGGCAACCAGATTGTGCCACTCAGTGCGGTCCTGCCAGTTGCCCTGCGCGTCCTGAAAGCGGTCGCTGGTGGCCAGCGAAAAGTTGGCCACCATGGTGCCGCCAGGGGTGGAGCGAATCTCGGGGTCCTTGCCGACGTTGCCTAGAAGAATAACTTTGTTGACGCTCTTGGCCATGTTCTTGCTCTCCTCGTGTTGCAGTGCCGGCGCGGGGCGGGTCTGCCGCAAGGCCGGGCTGTTCCTGATCCATCACTTTGGCGTTCGCAGCCAATCGCTCAGCCGCGGGCGCAATCCAGGCAAAATCCTAATATACCCCCTCGCTTCGGCATTTCGGCTGGTCGTCGAGGGTGCCAAAAAGCTGTTTAAGTCAATCGAACGACCATCCGTAGACGGTGGCTCGCTGGTGAATTGGATGTAGGCAGCCCGTCACGGTCTTTGAATACCTCTGTCCTAACGGCAATCCGAGCAGCTGAGAAGAGATTAGCTCAAATGCGCGTATGAGGATGGAAAGATCGATCCTTGGCGGGTCATGCTCATAGCAAATGACCACGACGCCGCGCCTCTCGTCGCCGTCGCGAGCCATCAACTTCAGCGCATCCCCTATCGCGCTCACATTTCCCGGGTAAGGATGAAGCAGATTTTGCGACCAATGCTCGGCCTCAATGCCGTTGTCTCCGAAAGGACGGACAATTTTGAACTCAAGCGCCCATCGATTCGGTATTAAAACGTCAGGGTTTCGGCAAGTTCGGGCGCCCTCGTACTTGCCTCCCGATTTGGATGAAAGGTAGGTTGCGATTAGCCGCACGAGCTGTGGCTCGCCATAGGGCCCCGCTCCGGGCTGGAAATTTTTAAATGGAACGCCGCTACGGTCTACGGACTCTATTGCTTCGGCGATTACGTCCACGAGTTCTTGCATTGGCGTCCTTTTCTAATGGGCGGAAAGATCCCAAACGTTACGCGATTCCTGAGGCCGCACGTACGCTGTGGAACCGCTCTAGTTCATCCGCGCCTGTTCGCGGAACTGATGGGCCACGGCTTCGAGAAAAGTTTCCACGCTCGTGTCCGGCGGAATTGCGAGGCCCGACTTGGCGCAAAGAGCCGAGGCGATGCGGCCGGCCAGAGCGGCGCGCGTGGTCAGGTCCATATCGAGACGCCGCGAGAAGAAACCTTCGAGCACTTCGAGGTCGGCGGCGGAGAGCTTGGCCAGCGCGGGCGCCGGCAACACAACGCGCAGATGCGGCGGACCACCCCACGGACCGGCCTGTGCCGACCTAGACGCAGTAATCAGCGAATCCGTGGCCAGCGTTGGCGCCGTGATCGTCCGCCCGCTGCTCTCGGCCCAGTGCGGCGAATCGACTTCGCGGTCGCGAACAACCAGGGTTCCGGCAACCATATCGCCGAGGCGCTGGTTGCGCCGGCTCAGGAAGATGACGACGACGCCCACCGCATAGAAACTGGGCAGGGCATCGACAAAGCGCACCAGGTTGCGAGCCAGGGCCTCAACAAAATTGATGCCGCGCCCCGACTGATGAATGACGCGAATGTGGGCGACCCTCTTTCCCGGCGTGCGACCATTGCCGAAAGCCTCAAAGAGCGCAAAGTAGCCCCATTGCAACAGGAAGACAATCAGAACCGCGATGCCGATGGCCCAATTGGCGGAAACGCCGCCGAAAAAATGCAACGCGGGAATAATGATAGCGGCCAGAAGGCCGAGAACGAGAAAGACGAATCCCCAGATGAGATAGTCGACGAGGATGGCGATGAAGCGGCTGCCGATGCCGGCCAGCGGCAACTCGATGGCTACGAGCTCCGGGGTATCGATGTTAAGCTGATCTCCAATTGGCCCCATGGCGACTATTCTCTCCAATCAGTGGCTCGCGAAGCGCCGCCCCTACTGGGACCGTCTGGCCGCGCTGCTGAGCGAGGCCACGGCAGGCGGCGTGCGGCAGCTTTCGCGCGCCGAATTGCGCGAAACCGCGCTGCTCTATCGGCAGGCGGCGAGCGACTTGTCGACGCTGCGCCAGGACTCGACGGCACGCGCTTATGCCGAGCACGTCAACCAGTTATTGGCTCGCGCCCACCATATCATCTATTCCAGCCGGCGCAAAGGCTTCCTCAAGATTCTCTATTTTTTGCGCGATGAGTATCCGGCCACCGTGCAGCGGGAGATTCGCTATGTGCTGCTGGCGTTGGTGATGACGCTGGCCGGCGCATTGCTCGGTTCGGTGCTGACGCTGGCGCGCCCGCAGTTCATGCGCCACATGTTAGGGCCGGCGATGGTCGAAACCATCGATCGCCACGAAATGTGGACGCACTCGATTGTCGGCATTGAGCCCGTGGCATCGAGCGCGATCATGACCAACAATCTGACCGTCTGCTTTGTCGCCTTTGCCGGTGGGGTTGTTTTCGGCCTGGGGCCGGTGTGGTCCATGTTCTTCAATGGACTGATGCTCGGCGTCGTCGGCGTGGCCTGCGCGCAACACGGCATGTCGGTCGACCTGTGGAGCTTTGTGGCGCCGCACGGATCACTGGAGCTGCCGTCGATCGTTCTTGCGGGCGGCGCAGGGCTGCGCCTTGCGCACGGCGTGCTGTTTCCCGGGCTCTATCGCCGGCGCGACTCGATTGCGCTGGCCGGCGTGGAAGCCACACGGCTTGTCTCCGGCGTGATTCCTCTGCTCGTCATCGCGGGATCGCTGGAAGGATTCTTCTCGCCCTCGAACGCGCCCGTCCCGCTCAAATTCATGGTGGGCGGGCTGCTGTTCACGTTGCTGATGGTGTGGCTGTTCCGGCCTCTGCCCGCGGCGGTCACGGCCAAAGCCTGAGCGTACTTCAGGGGTGCTCGCAAACCGCTCACCACTGACGGCTGACCACTGACCACTGGTTCTGGCCTCACTCGCCCAGCATGACCCTCTGGATGGCCGAGGCGCGCCCTGTCGCCGGGTCGCAGGTCACCACCACGCCGCACATCTTGGGATTCCCCTTCGCCGCCTCGAACTTGCCCGGCATTGCGGTCAGGAACTTGCGCAGCACCAGCTCTTTTTCCACGCCGATGATGCTGTCGTACGGCCCGCTCATGCCCACGTCAGTCTGATAGGCCGTTCCATGCGGCAGAATGCGTTCGTCGGCCGTCGGCACATGCGTGTGGGTACCGAGAACCGCGGTCACGCGCCCGTCGAGATACCAACCGATCGCGCACTTTTCGCTCGTGGCCTCGGCGTGGAAATCGACCACGATCACCCTGGCCCGGACCGAGGCCAGCAGGGAGTCGGCGGTGCGGAAGGGATCGTCGATCGCCGTCATGAACACGCGCCCCTGCAGTTGCAGCACCGCGTAGTCCACGCCGCCGGCAGTCTTTCCTTCATAGAAGCCGTAACCGGGCACGCCCGGCGGAAAATTCGCCGGCCGAAGGACCCGGCGCGCGCGGTCATGAGTGTACGGCGCGGCTGAGTTCAGATAATCGACGAGTTCCTTCTTGTCCCAGACGTGGTTGCCGGTGGTCAGCACGTCCGCGCCCAGGTCAAATATCTCCTCGGCCAGGCCGGGCGTTACGCCGAAGCCGCCCGCCGCATTCTCGACGTTCACGATCGTCAGGTCGACCTGGTGCGCCTCACGCACATGGCCAATGTGCTCGCGCACAATCCTGCGCCCCGCGCTGCCGAAAATGTCGCCGATGAAGAGGATGTTCAAGAACAGCTCCTAGTTGCTAGCTTCTAGCCTTTAACTCATAGCCCGTAGCCTTTAGCTACCGGCTGCTGGTTACCGGCTATTAGCTGCTCCCTGTACTTCTCATCAACGGAAAGAGAATCACGTCGCGTATTGACTTCGATCCGGTCAGCAGCATCACCAGACGGTCGATGCCGATTCCTTCGCCGCCCGTCGGTGGCAACCCATAAGCCAGCGCCCGAACGTAGTCCTCGTCCATCTGGTGCGCTTCCTCGTCTCCGCGAAAGCGTTCGGCCAACTGCTGCTCAAACCGCTTGTGTTGCTCGACGGGGTCGTTCAGCTCGCTGAAAGCGTTGCCAATCTCAAATCCGCCGATGTAGACCTCAAAGCGTTCCACCCAGTCCGGATCGTCCGGTTTCTGCTTCGAGAGCGGCGAAACGGCGGTGGGAAACTCGTAGATGATCGTTGGCTGAACGAGATGGGGTTCTGCCACCAATTCGAAGAGGCCCGCGATCACCTTGCCGCTCGAGTAGTGCTCATTGCCCAAGTCTGCTGTAAGTTGTGCAACAACGTCTGCAGTCTTAAAGTGGGAACGAAAGCCCTCCGCCTGATCACCATCCAAGGCTATGGCCGCTCCTCTCGTAAAAGGAGCAGTAAGCTTACGGTAATAATCGTCGAGGCTGCTCACCGATTTCAGCAGTTCTGCAGGGTTACCGAAGTCAGATAATTCGGGTCGCAAGGACGGGCCTTCCGGCCACCACTTGATGATTGCCTCCCGCATCGTCAGCCGTTCCCACTTCGCGACGTCGATCGGCTGGCCGGACGGATCGAGCCGCGGAATCGGATTTCCGTTCTCGTCTTTTTCCCCGGATGGAAGGACCGTCGTCCCGTTCACCTCTTTCGCAACAAACGCGATCAGCTCCTCCGTCAGATCCATCAGGTCGTGATAATTCGCATACGCCTGGTAGAACTCGAGCATGGTGAACTCGGGATTGTGCTGCGTGCTCACGCCCTCGTTGCGGAAGTTGCGGTTGATCTCATACACCCTGTCCAACCCGCCAACCACCAGCCGCTTCAAATACAGCTCCGGCGCGACGCGCAGATACAAATCCATGTCCAGCGCATTGTGGTGTGTCTTGAACGGCCGTGCAGCAGCCCCGCCGGCGATGGGCTGCATCATCGGCGTTTCGACTTCGAGGTAGCCGCGGCTGTCAAAGAACGTTCGCAGCGCGCGCAGCACCTTTGCTCGCTTCACAAACACTTCGCGGGCGTCGAGGTTCGCAAACAGGTCCACGTAGCGTTGCCGGTAGCGCAGCTCCACGTCAGCGAGGCCGTGATACTTCTCCGGCAGCGTGAGCATGGCCTTGGCCAGAAACGTCAGCGTCTCCACGTGCACCGTGAGCTCGCCCGTTCTAGTCCGAAATAGATAACCCGTCACGCCGATGTGGTCGCCGAGGTCGAGCAGCTTGTAGAGCGCGAATCCCTGCTCGCCCACCGCATCGAGGCGCACGTAAATCTGGAGCCGCGCGCCCTCCTGCTGCAGCGTCGCGAAACCAGCCTTGCCCTGCTGGCGAATGGCCATGATGCGCCCCGCCACGGCCACCGTCTCGCGCTTGGCCTCAAGCTCTTCGCCCGTCGCCTTGTCCCACTTGGCGCGCACCTCGGCCAGCGTGATCGCCGACTGGTCCTGCGCGGCCGGGAACCGGTTGGGATACGCCGCCTGCCCCAGCTCCGCAATCTTCTTCAGCTTTTCCCGGCGCTCATCAAAGAGCTTGCGCTCGAATTCCGAATCGAACTCCATACTTCCTTATCCAAATTGGATCGAAGGTCCAACCGCCAGTATAGCGGCTGGCGAATGTGCTCGATTCGAAACGTCTTCGTGAGCGTAATCACCCTTCGGCGCGGAGCGATCGGCTTTTTCGCTACTTCCGCAGAAAATTTTGTGGAAAAACAGACGTCATCCTTCCTTGCGGCAGGTCTATAAGGTTAGGCAGCGCCTAAATCCCACGCGATCGGAGTGCACGATGCGTACCTTGCAACCTTTGTGTTTCGTGTTGATCGGTTTGGCTGGCCTTGGTTCCGTCGCTTGGGGCCAGAGCACCCAGCCCTGCTGCAATCAGAACAATCCAGAACGCCGTACCATCGCCGTAAACGGAACCGCACAAGTCACCGCCGATGCCGATCTCGCCGTGGTTCGCGTCGGATACAAGCTTTTCGGGCCTGACGCCAAATCCGCCTACGATAGCGCCACCCAAGCCTCAAACGCCATCATGGATGCCCTGACCGCCTCCGGTATTTCTAAGAGCGCGGTTGAAAGTACCAGCCAAGTTCTCGAACATACCGCGCAATACGATCTGAACCAGTTTCCCATCCACGACGAAGAGCGCACCCGCCGGCAGTTTACTGTGACGCAGAACTGGATCATCCGCGTGAAACCCGATCAGGCCGGCGCTGCCCTGAACATAGCGGTGGGCGCCGGCGCCAACGAGAGCGGATGGATACAGTGGGCCGTAGAAGATCCCGGCGCTTTAGAGGCTAGGGCTGCATCCGAAGCTGTCGCCAATGCCCGCAAGATCGCGGAGGAAATTGCCGTGAAGTCCGGCGTGCGTCTCGGCCGCCTGATGGATGTGAGCGAAAATCAAGGCCCTGTGCAATACAACGGCGCGCTTGGTATGGCCATGGGCGGCAGTGTTTTCGGCATGGGTGACGCCGTGATGTTGGCCGGGGTAGCTCCCGGCGCCAATCAGCAGCTCGCCATCAACTCGCGGCGCGTTGAATTCCGCGCCACGGTGCGGGTTGTCTTCGCCATTGAAGACACCTCGGCCGACGCGAAATAGCCGAAGGCGCCGATCGCTCGCGCGTCCGTTTCGCGCTCAGGAGCATCCATCGTTGATAATCACGATGGATGCCCTACCATCGCCCCATTCCCGATTCGAAACAGAACGGCAAGAGCCCCGGCCTTTTCAGTGCGTGGATCGAGGCCGAAAAGCTGATGCAGATCGCGCTGGTCCTGCCGTGTTCGGCGTTCATCGGCTGGCTCTTCGGAGCGTGGCTCGACAACCGACTGCATCAATCCTGGATCGCGATTGTCGGAATCGTTTTTGGCGGCGTCTCCGGGCTGGTCTACTCGATCCAAGTCGCCCTCGCTGCCAACCGAGATCCCGCCATGCAGGACGACGACGACTCCGGCCCCGGCAAAGGCAGCGGGGGATCGGAGCCATGACCGGCGAAACGCACTCCCTCGCTGGCCTGACCGACGAAGGCCTGCAGGCCCTGCTCAAGCGAGCCATCCGCATCACGTTGATTGTGGGCGCGCTTGCCGCGCTCGTGCTCTGGAAAGCCTCCGGCTGGCGCGATGCAGCCATGATGGCAACGGGCGCCGCCATCTCCGCCGCCAGCATTCATGAGTGGCGCCGCCTGATTCGCTTCCTCAGCGCCAAAATGGATCATCAACAGGCCCCTCGCGGCGCAGCGGTCTCGGCGGTCCTTTTTGTGCTCCGCCTCGGCATCTTTGGCGCAGCCATTTATGGTAGCCTGAAATGTTTCCGGGGTTCTGTGGTGGCGCTTCTCTTCGGTCTTGGCCTGGCAGTTCTGGCCATGGTTTGGGAGGCGGTTCGCTTGCTTCGCGATTAAGGCGGCGCGCGATTATTTGCCTTCATTGCCCTCCGACAAGGAAAACTAGATTCTCATGGTGCAGACTTTTGCGTTAGCGCGTTTCCTTGACCTGCTGCTGAGAGGCACAGAGATCAGGATGTATCAGGCCATCGGCATGAGCTCCGCGGATGCCGCTCAAAAGGCCACCGCGATCAACGGCGCGCTCTCGTTGGAAGTGCTGGTCGCCGGCGGCCTCATCCTCTTTTTCCTGATCGTCCGCCTCACCTTGTCGGTGGAGCATCCCAACCCCGCCCAGCAGCTCGCCGAAATGATCCATGAAGGCATCGGCAACCTGAGCGAGCAGGTCATCGGTAACGACTATGAACGATTTCAGGCCTTTGTCACCTGCATCGGCCTGTTCATCCTGTTGAACAATCTCATTGGGCTCCTTGTCGGCCTCATCCCCGGTGTCGAAACGCCGACCGGCATGCCTGAAGTTCCTCTCGGTCTCGCCGTCCTCACCTTTATCTACTACAACTACCAAGGCGTCCGCGTGAACGGTCCTATCGGCTACCTCAAGCAATTCGCGGGTCCGCTCTGGTGGCTCGCGCCGCTTCTGTTTCCCATCGAAATCGTTTCGCACCTCGCCCGCATGATGTCGCTCACCATCCGACTCTACGCCAACATGTTCGCCAGCGATCTGCTCACGCTGGTCTGGTTTTCCATCGTTCCCGTCGCGGTGCCGTCGGTCTTCCTCGGGTTGCACTTCGCCGTTTCCGTTATTCAGGCTTTCGTTTTCATGCTGCTGTCCATGATCTATCTCTCCATGGCGGTAGCGCACGAGCACTAGAAACAGCTTTTAGCTGTCAGCGATCAGCTTTCAGCTTGTTTTCCGGAATGGCCGGTGACTGATCCCGCACGGAAAACCTGATCGCTGAAAGCTGAGAGCTGAAACACAGTTTCCGCCGAAGCTGCTTCCGCTTCGGGTAAAACGGACGGCCGCAAGCGTGAGGGGGCCAGCACGGTGAGCCTCAACCACCCACTGGCGGCCAATCTTAGGAAGCAGGAGAACTATGCGCAAACTTCAATTCGTATTCATGACCCTGGCGGTCCTCTGTTTTGCCGTCCCGGTCTTTGCCGATGGCGGCACGGCTGTAGCTAGCCTGATTCCGATCGGCGCCGGCATTGGCATGGGTCTGGCAGCCGGCATGTGCGGCATGGGCCAGGGCCGCGCGGTGGCCTCGGCCACTGAGGCGCTGGCTCGCAACCCCGGCACCCGCCCCGGCATCATGTTGTTCCTGGTGCTCGGCCTCGCATTCATTGAGTCCCTCACCCTCTTCACCATGGTCATCGTCTTCGTGAAGATGTAAAACACGCGCTTCAAGAGAAAAGTGGCCCTGCATTCCAGTGTCGGACCGCTTTTCTGTCTCCTTCAAACCCGCGCTCATCCCCTACGGATCGCTGCGCAGCATCTCAATCGCTTTCTGGTAGCTCAGTCCAGCTGGCACCGGCTCGTACCCCGATTCATCCTCGGTCGTATCGAACACACGCGTCTTCCAAACCACCCTGCCGCTCATGACCATCTTGAAGTGAACTGTCCGCCACTGGCCTCCGCCCACGTCGGCCTGATCGATGGCGATCCATCCGCCTTTGTTCAGGCGCCCGAGGATTCCCCAGCCGAAGTCCACATCCTGCTCGAGGTGGCCCTCCAGCCGGACAACGCGAAGATGAATGGGGTCAATCCAGATTTCCCCCACCATCTGGGTCAAAACCTGCGTCTCCAGGTCCGGCGCGGAATACCCCGGGCTGGGCTTGAAGGTGAATTTCTCCACCTTTCCCGCCGGTCCTTCGCCTGCGCCCGCATCCTGGTACACAAAGGCAGCGGGCAGCGCGCGCAGCACCTTCAGGACGCGCCCTTCATCCTCATCCTCCGCCTGCTTGCGGCGGCGCTGCTTGGCAGGGTTGCCCAGCAATTCAGTCAGGCGGGCTTCTTCCTTCTGCTCATCGGCCGGGCTCAACGGTTTGCCGTTCAGCTGGACCAGCCGCGCCACGTCTCCGTCCCTGGTCTCGCAAATCTTCTTGGTTGAGCTCCAATGGGGGCTGGTCTTCCTGAGCTCGTAGCCCATGGGGTGGGTCGCATCCTGCATCGCGCGGTACTCGTTCGAAAGCGCGCGGTCCAACATCGCCAGCCCCTGCGCGGGCTGCGACAGGTTTGCGGCGCCGGAACCGGGCTGCCCTTGGCAGCAAGCTGACCCGGCAAGCAGGAGGAGGAGCGAAATGAGCCGGTACACACGTCTAGTTTAGCCGGGGCGCCTGATGGGCGGCTCCCTGCGACGCGCCGCAGGCATGCGCATTGTCGGCATCGCTGATACTCACCGCGCAGCTTTTTACATGCGTGAATTGATGCCGGCTGGCTAGGTTGATATAGTGCGGGCAGGGACATTAAGAAATCCAACAAGGATCGTGGACATGGCTCAAGAAAATTCACCCGCGCGCATCGGCAAAACCATCGTCATCAATGGCGAAGTCAAGGGCAGCGAGGACCTGGTCCTTGATGGCCGTGTCGAGGGCATCGTCAACCTGTCTGAAAATCGGCTCACCATCGGCCCCAACGCCAATATCGCCGCCGACCTTACCGCCAAAGACGTGCTCGTCCAGGGCCGTGTGCAGGGCAACATCGTCGCCAGCGGCCGCGTGGAGCTTCGCGCCGGCTGCCACCTAGAGGGCGATATCCGCGCCCTTCGCCTGGCCATCGAAGACAATGCCGTCTTCCACGGCAAGGTCGACCTGACGCAGGGCGTCTCGCGTCCGCCTGATAGTGCGCCGGTCCCGTAAACGAGCGGCGGTCTCTGAGCTCTGAAGAGGACGAATCAACTTTCGCTCGGCTGCGCGCCCTGATCCACCCCGCCGTACCAGCGCTTTCGCTTCAGTTCCGAATAGAATGAAGATGCGGAGCGGCAGTTTCCTTGAAGAATTGCCGCCTCGCACGGCGCGACGCGATCAAGTGAATCGAAAACGCTCAAGGGGCAACCAGGGTGCTGCGCAGTTGGTTCGACAAAAAACAACAGAGCACGTTGACCCAGTCCGTTCCGGGCCTCACCGGCTCACGCGTGCCTCGCCACTCCGGCGCATGGAGCGCGATTCGCAAGCGCCTCGAGTCCGAGCCCGGTCTCCACATCATCGACGCCGGCTACACCTCGTCCAGCAACATCAACTTCCTCACCAACCTGGGCCACAGCGTCTTTCTCGCCGACCTTGAAGCCGACGCCTTCGGCGAAAACTGGATCACCGGCACGGACGAGGACGGCAACCGAATCTGGAACACAGAGGGCTACCTGGACCACACGCTCAATTTCTCCGGGCGCATGTTCGACCTGGTGCTCCTGTGGTCGGCGCTCGATTATCTGCCCGAACCGCTGGTCGCCCCGGTCGTCGCACGTCTCTATGCGTCCATGAACCCCGGCGGCCAAGTGCTGGCATTCTTCCACACCAAAATGCAGGGGGAGGAGGCGGTTCGCTGCCGGTTTCATCTCACCGCCGGCGACGATGTGGAAATGCAAATGACCCAGCAGTTCCCCATTCAGCGCTGCTTTACCAACCGCAGCATCGAGCGCCTCTTTACCGGCTGGTCCGGCCATCGGCAGTTCCTGGCCAAGGACAGCGTTTCTGAAGTCATCATGACGCGCTGATGGGTTGCCGTCGCATTGTCCCTGTCAGTAAGACGGACTTTGAAGTTCGTGCGCGGCCCGGAACCAGTCTGCTTCGTGATGGCCGTGGACTTGGCCTCGCTCGTTCCAAAAGTGGTATGCGAGCCTGGCAACCTCGTCGTGGGAGATGGATTCTTCGTTTCTTCCTGCGTGGACGTTTGTCTCTTCCACTTCCGGCCGCATCGTCGGAGCTGGAGTCACTAGCGGGCCAGGTTCCGGTCCTGAAACGTCCACCAACCCGTCGACCGACGACAACTGTGTCGACGCTTCTCTAGCCGAGGATTCGGTATTCGAACCATCCGAAACGCTGGCCGGGAATTCGACTGGACCGGATTCAGGAACCAGAAGCTTTAACGGCTCAAGCAGCTTTTCAAGCAACTCCTTCCTGCGAGTAAGTCGCTGTATCTGCGCGTAGATTTCAGCGATCTCGTTCGTCGCATGGTCACGAGCAATCTGATAGTAGTTAGTGGACATTGATTCGTTCCTCTGGCAGATCATAGGGCAGATTCACGAACTGTAAAGGAAGTTTTGTTGATGAAACCATTAAATCTTCGGAGTTGTCAGGCGGGGCGAGCGTCCGCAGTAACGACCGCCGCCAACAAATATGGAATGCAAGAAAAAAGCCCCATGAGGAACTCTTTTCTTACGCGCCCGCGCGATGGCCGCAACCATCTCCGCCCGCGAACGGCAGCCAGGGCTGCATCTCGACTACGGTCGGGCCCTCCTCCTTGGCCGCGTCCTCGTACATATACCGCTTTCCCAGCTTGAACTCGCGGCAGATTTGATCGACCAGAACTCCCATCCGCTCGCGGTATGCGGACGAAACAAAGGCGCTCGACGCATAACGCCGTTCGTACGCCGTCAGTTGGTCGGGAAAGTGCTCGCGCACGAATCCAAGAAACGTGGGCAGCGAACATGGCTTCAGGAACAGCGCTCCAGACGCCAGAAAACTTGCACCTGCAGCCGAGGCGGCGCGCGCTACGGCGCGAATCGAGCTTGCGCTGTCGGTGATTCCCGGCATCAGCGGCGAGCACATCACGCCCGCCCGCAACCCCGCGGCGCGCAGTTCCGCCAGCGTGCGCATGCGGAGGTCGGGCCGCGGCGCGCGCGGCTCCAGTTGCCGCGCAAGCTTGGCGTTCATCGTCGTCACGGTGATGTGCAGGGTGAGCGCGTTGCTCTTTTCGACCTCTCTCAGCAGGTCAATATCTCGAGAAACCAGCGCCGACTTGGTGATAATGCCCAATCGGAATCCGCCGTGCCGCGCAAACATCTCCAGCAGCGACCGCGTGATCTTGAGACGCCTTTCCAATGGTTGATAGGGATCGGTGGCCGTGCCAATCGCGATTTCGGTCCCCGGCTTCAGTCGCTTCAGCTCCTGGCCGAGCAGCCAAGCGGCGTTCTGCTTGAAGTAGATCCGGCGCTCAAACTCGTCCGGCCCCAGCTCCAGGAACGCGTGCGTATAGCGTGCATAGCAGTAGCGGCACCCAAACTCGCACCCGCGGTAGGGGTTGATGGCATGCCTGAAGGGCAAGCCTCGATTCGAGGTCACTTTGTTCAGAATCGAGCGACTCGTCAGCGGCCGGTACTCGGTGAAGCATCCGGTGGAGTCGAGCGGGGCCTCGGCGGCGGTTCGGGCGAGGCCGGTCAGTGGGGAGGGCTGGAGGATGGGGAAGAGGGATTCACTTTTCGCCATTTGTTCGCCTCTTCGATAATGTAGCCGGATTGTCGAGGCGCGTCAAGGACCGTGATTCGTTGTTCGTGGGTCGAGGTCCGTGGGCGGGGGTCCGTGGGTCGTGAATCGTGAGATTTGTTGATCAATGCGTAAATAGCTAAGTCGCTGAATCGATGAGAAGGGGGCGGAAACCCAGTCCGGATTGCACCGAAAATGGTGCAGGTTTTAATTTTTTTCCCGGCTATGAGCGGGCCTGGACGCGAAGCAGAACCAGGGCAACTTTGGCCGCGTGCAGCAAATCGCGGCTCTCTTCACGGTCGAAGATACCCCTGAGCATGGCATAGGTGGTGCAGGCAATGAAATCGCGGATATTTTCCTCGCCGGCCAGTGGGGGCATGGCGTCACGAAAGGCGATCGAGCCCTGCTCGCGAGCGAAGCGGTCCTCGCGATCGGAGGTTGGGGTGAGTCGGGTGTCGTTCGGATCGATAGAGGCCAGGTTGTAGGTGCGGTTCCAGGCCTGGAGGCAGCGTTCGACGGAATCATTTTTTGGGGGCCCGCCGGGTCTTTTGATTTTGGTGAATTTCCCGGGTGCGGTGAGTTTGATGGGTTCGACGAGTTTGCCCGGCTTGATGAGATTGCCGAGTTCGGCGATGGCGAGGGCAGCCGAGGAGGGGTTGGTTGGCTCGATCATAACGCTTTACCTCAATGGGAATTGGTATTGTGACCATGATGCGCCTGACAGCGCAAATGATCGGCAAACTTGGGGGACATTATTTTGCGAGTGTTTTCAGTGGTTTGGGTTCATTTGGGGCCAGTGCGGGACTTGACATGCGGTGGAGAGGGAAGATGCAGGGGCTCTTTCGCCCGCTCAAGCGGTGTTGGATTTTAAGGTGGCGTCCCTACGGGACCTGGGAGATTTCTCTTCTAGGCTTTCCCCACGCTCAACCACCCCAACGACGAAGACCTGTCGTTGGGGCCCCGGTGAAAGCGCGGGGCTAATAAGCAATGCGCCTACGGCGGGGCGGATCCGGTTTGGGGTCGTGCTACCCCACCCTAGCGAAGCTAGGATGGGGCACCCTAGCGCTTGTGGCGGGTAGAGGCCGCGAAAAGCTCTTTTCACAGGCGGCCGAAAGCGCCGGACTAAAATCGAAAAGCAAAGAGCTGCCGGATGCCGGCAGAGACCTGATTTTCCTGGGAGGTTCCATGAGCAAATCGCAGGAAACGCGCATCACATGGCTCGGCCATGCTACCGTCCTGATTCAAACGCCGCAGGGAACGAACATCCTGATCGATCCCTTCATCGCGCACAATCCCAAATACCCGCAGGAATTCGAGCTGCCTTCAAAGATCCACTACGTTCTGCTCACGCACGGCCATGGGGACCACATCTCGGACGCCGCGCCTGTCGCCAAAAAGCATGGATCGACTGTCGTTGCCATTTATGAACTGGCCGACTACATCGCCAAACAGGGCGTGAGCGAGACGATGGGCATGAACCTGGGCGGTACCGTGGCTCTCAACGATGTGACAGCTACGATGGTCGAAGCCAAGCACTCCGCAGGCGCGGCCGACGAAAAGGGCACGCACTACGTGGGCATCGCTACCGGATTCGTTCTCGCAGTCACCGGAGGGCCGGTGCTTTACCACGCGGGAGACACGTCGGTCTTCGGCGACATGCAACTCATCCGCGAGCTTTACCAGCCTCGCATCGTGATGCTGCCCATCGGCGGCTATTACACCATGGACCCGCAGCAAGCTGCACTCGCCTGCCGCCTGCTGGCGCCGGAGACCGTTCTGCCCATCCACTTCGGAACTTTTCCGCCGCTCAAGGGCACGCCCGCGGAACTGGCTGCTCTGGTTGCGCCCGGCGTGAAAGTTGTGAACTGGAAACCTGGAGACGAAATCTCCGTCTAGAGCGCGTTTCCAAAATGGTTGTATAGGGTCCAGTTGTTATCCTCAGGGGTTAAAACCCCATTTTTTGCTGCCTTTTTCGGCCCGCGACCCACTCACTGAGCGGGTCCCCCGGCCGTGCCCTTGTTACAAAGCTGATTTTTTAGACAAGCACCAGCGAACGCGGCAGTGCCAGATCCTGCGGGAGCCGAATTCCGCGCAGAGTTTTCCTGATCGGGCGATCAGCGCCAGCACCGATCACTGACCACTGGTCTTACTGGTCCCGCGTCTGTTTGATGGCGCGCGGCGATTGCACGATCTCGTCCGGGCCGTGCGAGTCCGGCAAGCCCAGGCGCATCGGGGCGCGCGAATTGCCCGCGCGGTAATTATGCAAATCGCGCAGGATCTCCTGCTTCTCGCGCGCATATTGGCCGGCCAGCCGCGTGAGTGCGTAGGTGATGATGTCGCTGTGATGCAGATCCGCTGCCAGAGGATCGCGGCGCATGTTCAGCCATAGCCGGTGGACAAGCTCCACGTCTTCCGGGCCGAGTGCGGGCGCATGCGGGCCGATATAGAAGACCTTGGTTTCGCCGGAAGCGCCGATGACGTAGAAGTTGAACTGCCTTTTGGGCTCAGGCAGCGCTTCCCAGGCCTGTCCCATGTGGAACGCCTGGTCTTCGGCGGTCATCGATCTCGACTGCCCGGCGACCACCGATTCGACTTCGAGCGCATTCGCGGTCTGCACCAGCGCGGCGAATACGTCGCCTGCCGGCACTACCAGCAGGGAAACTCTCTTGCCGAAGCTTTCGGCAACCGAGACGGCCTTGGTGAAGAGCATCTGCTCGTGCTCGCTGAAACTCTGCTGCTCGGCGCTCAGATACTCCGGGCCGCCCACGCCCATGAGGCGCACGCTTACCACCACCACATCCCGATCCACGGTACTGGTTCGCCCCAGCGTCCACTTCAAGGCGAGTGGATTGGCCTCGTCGCGCATGGTCACGATGACGCCGCCGGGACGGATGGCCGCCGACTCGCGGCTGATCGTCTCCTGGTGCTCGAGCTGGAAATGGTCCTTCATCTGGCGGGCGGTGAGTTCGTGCCGGCGCAGGTTCACGCGCTCCGAAACGGTGAAGACGATGAAGAACGCGATAGAAAATATCACGCCGCTGATGGTGGCAACCGACTTGGTGAACAGGTTTACCGTGGCCACCGACAGCAGCACCATGAAAACCGACATCAGGCCCAGCGGAATCTCGGTCTTGCCGATGCGGATATTGGGCGGAACCTTCCAACCGCGTTCACCGTGATACTTCCAGCGCAGCACCAGCATGGACAAGCCGTTAAAGGTGAACGACCATATGACGCCGAATGCGTATGCCGCGCCCAGCATAATGATGTTGCCGCGGCTGGCGATGATGGTGAACATCTGCAGGATGAAGACCAGGTTGACGATACGGTAGCTGGTGCCGAAGTGCGGGTGCGGCTTGCGGAACCAGTCGGTCAACACGCCGTCCTCGGCCACGCGCATGAGCACGCCCGTGGACCCGATGATCGATGTATTGATGGCGCCGGAGAGAATCAGGAATCCGACCACCACCACGAAGATGCGGAAGGCAATGCGCCAGACCAGCGGTCCCGCCATGTACATGGCCAGGCCGGCAATCAGGTTGTCCTGGTAGTTGTGGTGCTGCGAAGTGGGAATGAGCATCGACGCCAGCAGCGTGCCGCCGCCAGTGAAGATCAGGCTATAGATGGCGATAATAATCGCCGCCCGCTTGAGGTTCTTGAGCTTGGGATGTGCAATCTCGCGGTTGACCTGGGCAAGGCTCTCTTCGCCGCTCATGGCCAGAATGGAGTGGCCGAAGGCCATCAGGATCCCGAAGAATCCAAAGATCGGCAATCCCTTTCCCTTGAGGAAGCCGAGCGCGTCGTCACTGAAATGGAGGTGAGCCGGGATCGGCGACGGAGGGAGCGATGCGCCGCGCAGCCACACCGTATACGTGCCCCAGATGAACAGAATCACCACCATCAGCGTGGTGATCTGCATGACTCGCAGCGCCTTGTCGCTCGACTGTTCGATCCCCTTGATGTTTTGCCACCAGTAGTAGATCGTTACCACGGCGCCCAGCAGCGCGGAGGTGTAGTCCATATTGAACTGGATGGGTTGGCCGGCCGGATTCATCAGGGCCGGCGGCAGCCAGTGCGCCTGGTTCGCGACAATCAACAGCTCGTTGACCAGGCCGGTGATGTATTGGCCGGCAGACACGCCGGAGATCGGCCCGGTAAGAATGTAGTCGAACATCAGCGCCGAAACGCTGAGCTTGGCGAATCCGCCTCCCAGGGCCTCTTTCACCACGCGGTAAACGCCGCCGCGGGTGAACATGGAGCAGCTCTCGACGTACACCGCGCGCACCGCGAAGCTGAACAGCATGATGCCGAGGATGAACCAGGGGGCGGCGGCTCCCACCGCCTGTTCGGCGATGCCGCCGGCGTAGAAAGCCGAGGAACCTAGGTCGTTGAGGACGATCGCCGCAGCGCGCCAGAAGGAGATGAACGTGAGCATCACCGAGGAGGCGACGATGAGCCGCACTCGGTCGTTCGGGGGGGCTACGGTCGTTCGGGTAGAGGCCATCGTTAGAGCCTGCTATTCACTTTCGCGCGAGCGGGCGTTGCGAGCCAAAATCAAACCATACGAGGCGGAGCCCGAAGGCTTTGGTGGCTCCAAGGTCGAGGGCGACAACGAAGTATGGTTTGATTTTGGCCGCGACCCGCAGGGCCGGGGCCGGATTTGTCGATTTCTTCGTCGTTCGTCGCTAGCAGACACCCGGTATGCGTCGCTCCTCTCTTCTCGAACTCGCCCAATCCGACCTACGGCGCCGCCCGCGGGAAAGTGGATAGCAGGCTCTAAGGGTCCGGCGAGGCGCAGCCGGTGGTCACAAACTGTTTGAGCGAAACCATCGCTCTGCGAGGAGTCTAATTTTCAATCAACGCAGTGTCAACGAGAAATAAATATCCGCTGATTCCGATGCAGTCTCCGCGCACTTCTAAGCGCGCGATGGCGGCGCCGAGCGGAAACCAAGTGTCTGAATCCAGACGCTTACGCGCCTCAGGGGCGACTGCAAGCCCGCGCACAGATTGATTCAGCCCCATGGGATTCGTTGGCCGGAGGAAAGCCGACGTCAAGGGAGCGGACTCGAAGACTAGTCTTTGCCGAAAAGCTCTTTCCCGTCCTCGTAGAAGCTGATCAGGACAACCACCGCCGACCCGATCATTCCGAAGAAGAACATCGCTTCCAGGAGACGAATGGCAACGATGGCCAGAATCATGCGTCGATTCTATCGCAACCCGAATGCTTTACACTCGCCCGTGTATGCAATCTTCCTGGAGACCGTGGGCGGCGGCGGGACTTTCCGCCGGCTTGCTTGAGTTGCCCTTCCCGTTCGCCGGGCCACTGCCTCCATGGCGGTCAGTGATTGCGTGGTTTGCTTTGATCCCGCTCCTCTGGGCTCTGCTCTCCGGCGCGGAATCGGACCGGCGGCACGCGCTACGCCGCGCATTCTTTATGGCTTACCTATGCGGCGTCCTCTGGTATGTCGCGAACTGCTACTGGATTCGCGACACGATGATGCGCTACGGCGACATGCCTCCATTCGCGCCGGAATTGCTCACGCTCGGATTCAGCCTCGTCCTCGGACTCTACTTCGGCATCTTCGGACTGGGGCTTGTGCTCGTTCGGCGCGCCACCGGCTCCACGCGGATGGCTCTGGCTTTCGCGCCGTTCCTCTGGACTGGGCTCGACCTCGCAGCCGCGCGCATCACCAGCGTTCCCTGGGACCAGCTTGGCTACTCGCAAATCGACAATGCTCTCATCAATCAGCTCGCGCCTTTCACCGGCGTCTACGGCATCACCTTCATTCTTGTTTCAGTCAACGCTCTGCTTGCCGGCGGCTTGCTCGTTGAGCGCGGTTCCAAGAGCCGCTTCGCCGGCCGCTGGGCCTGGGTCAGTTGCGGCACGGTTCTCTTCATTTCAGGTTACGCAGGCGTCTTTGTTCCGCCTGCCAACACCGAGCCCACAGCAACCGCCGTCCTTATTCAACCCAATCTCGATGTGGGCGCGGGCAACAACTGGCAAGGCCCCGAATGGGATCGTCATATCGCGGAATTCACGCGGCTGGCCGGCGAAGAGTGCAAGACGTACATAGCCGGAATCCCGCAAACCGGCGCGCCCGAGGGCGAAATCGTTTGCCCGCCATACCCCACGCATCCCGACCTCGTGGTTTGGCCTGAATCTCCGGCGCCCTTCATTGAAGACGACCTCAGCTTCAAACAGGCCATGCGTTCCATCGCTATCGCCGCGCAGGCGCCGCTCGTGGTGGGCGGTATCGGCACCGATTTCTCGCAGCAGGAGAATTCCTGGCACGACTACAATTCCGCCTTCATAGTCGATGCAAGCGGCCAGATCGTCGGCCGCTACGACAAAATCCACCTCGTCCCTTTTGGCGAATACATTCCCTTCCAGAACCTGCTCACGTTTGCCCGCAAGTTGACCGGCCGCGTTTCGTCGTTCACGCGCGGCACCGAGCACAAGGTTTTCCTGCTCGATACGCAGAGCGGCGGGCGGCATGGCTACGGCGTCTTCATCTGCTATGAGGCTGTTTTTGCCGACGAAGTGCGCCAGCTGGCGCGCAACGGCGCCGAAGTGCTGGTGAACATCAGCGACGACGGATGGTACGGGGACACGAGCGCGCCCTGGCAGCACCTGAACATGGCTCGCATGCGCGCCGTCGAGAATCGCCGCTGGCTTTTGCGCGACACCAACACCGGGGTCACGGCCGCCATCGATCCTTACGGCCGCGTGCGGCAGAGCATTCCGCGGCACCAGGTCGACGCGCTGCCCGCGGAGTTCGGGTTCCGCGACGGCATCACCTTCTACACGGCCCATGGCGACGTGTTCGCTTGGCTCTGTGCCATACTGTCTTTAGGCGTTTTGGGCTTTTCGCTCGAACGCGGTGCGTCTTGCAAAACTGAATCCAAAGCCAGGTCATAAGAGCAAATGTCATTGAACGATCTCGAATTCGCCTACGCTCCCGTGCGCAATCAAGTACGCGACCTGCGGGAGTATCTTTGACCCTGCCCGCATCCGCAGGGAACTCTCCGAAATAGAGAAGAAGCTCTCCGATCCGGCCATCTGGTCCGATCCCGCAGCGTCGCAGCCGTTGATGCGCGATCGCAAGCGGCTTGAAGCGCTGGTGCGCGACGATGATGAGCTTGTCCGCCGCACCGGCGACATTGAAGCCTACTTCGAACTGGCGCGCGAGGGCGAAGACGTTCTTCAGGATTTGGAGAAGAGCATCAAGGAGCTGGGGACTTTCGCCGAAGACCTCGAAGCTCGAACGATGCTTTCGGGCGAGGCCGACGCGCTCAATGCCATTGTCACGGTCCACCCCGGAGCAGGCGGCACCGAGAGCCAGGACTGGGCCGCGATGCTGCTCCGCATGTATCTGCGCTGGGCCGAGCAGCAGGGCTTTAAAACCGAAATGAACGACTACCAGGCCGGCGAAGAGGCCGGCATCAAGTCCGCAACGTTCACGATCATAGGAGAATATGCGTTCGGCATGCTCGCCGGCGAAAGCGGCGTGCACCGACTCGTGCGCATTTCGCCGTTTGATTCCGCCAAGCGCCGCCACACTTCTTTCGCTTCTGTCTACGTGTCGCCGGAGATCGACGAAACGATTCATGTCGATTTGAAGCTTGAAGACCTGCGCGTGGACACGTATCGTTCCGGCGGCAAAGGCGGCCAGCACGTGAACACGACCGACTCCGCGGTGCGCATCACGCACATCCCTACAGGAATCGTGGTCCAATGTCAGAACGAGCGCTCGCAGCACAAGAATCGCGACAAGGCCATGAAGATGTTGCGCTCGCGCCTCTACGAGTTCGAGCTTGAAAAGAAGCGCGCCGTTTCAAAAAAGCTCGAAGACTCCAAGCTTGAAATCAACTTTGGCTCGCAGATCCGATCGTATGTGCTGCAACCCTACCGCATGGCCAAGGATCACCGCACCAAAGTTGATGTTGGCGACGTGGACAAGGTGCTCGATGGCTACCTGGAGCCGTTCTTGCGCGGCTATCTGCTTGCCAAACGTCGCGGCACGGCGGTGGCGGCCGAAGCCAGCGACGATCTAGATGTGTGAGAAACAGGGAACAAGGGAGCTAGGGGTCGGGGGAACGGGATAGCGTGAACTGTTGTCGGTTTACTTATGAGCAATGATTTGGCCATCATCGACGAGATGCTGCGCAACACGAAGACCATCGCCGTTATCGGCATGAGCGACAAACCGTGGCGGGCGAGCCACAATATCGGCCGCTATCTGGCCGAACACGGCTTTCGTGTCTTGCCGGTGAATCCGGCGCTCGAAGAAATCCTGGGACTGCGCTGCTACGCGGGCCTCGACGTTGCACAGGCCGCCGCCCACGCTGAAACAGGGCGGGGAATCGATCTTGTCGATGTCTTTCGCGCGTCAGAGCACGTGCCCGCGATCGTCGACGATGTGATTCGCCTTGGCGTTCCCTATTTGTGGTTGCAGGACGAAGTGATCCACGATGAAGCCATCACCCGCGCGCGCGCTGCCGGAGTGAAATGCGTGGAGAACGACTGCATCTATCGGCGGCACGCCGCGATGGCCCAATGAGCCGAGCCGAGTCGCAACGCCATTCCTGCGACCTTCATCCCGTAAACTGAGTCCAAAGAACAGGGGCTAAGAATCACAGTTCAACATTTGCCTGCCATGCGTCGTGTCAGCTTTATTTTCGGGTTGGTGTTCCTTTCCGTCGCGGCGTCGTCAGCATTCGCCGCTTCGAACTCGGCTAACGCGCCACATCTCCAAGTGCAATTGGTGCTCCCGCAAAAGCTGCTCTCCGCTGCAAAAGCGAGCGAGGCAGGCCTTTACTTCAAGCTGGAGCCAGGGTGGCACATTTATTGGGAAAATCCTGGTGATTCTGGTGAACCACCCCACATAAATTGGACTCTCCCAAAGGGCATCACAGCCACTCCCCTCGAGTTCCCGGCACCGAAGCGCTTGCCTCTTGGGCCGCTGATGGACTACGGCTACGAGGACTTCGTCGTTTTCCCGTTTGAAATAAAAGTGGACAAAACGGCGAGCATTGGCCCGGCTGTACTTCACGCCAAGGTCGATTGGCTGGTTTGCCGCGAAGTGTGCATTCCGGGAAAGGCGGAATTGGACCAGGATGTGCAGACCGTCAGCGGCGAGCCAAATGGATTGGGTTCATTCGACGATTACTCAGCGCTTTTGGAAGGGGCCTGGAGCCAAATTCCTCAACCTTTTCCTTCACTGCCTGGCGATAGAGCTGTGTTCCAGCCAAGCGCCGACGGCTTTCGGTTGGAAGTGGATACCGGCCATCGCGAAACGCGAGCCTCCTTCTTCCCTGAAAACGAAAACATCCTCGATAACCCCGCGCCCCAAGCGGTTACGCCCACGCCGAAGGGCCTTATTCTGAATCTCGAGAAAGACGCAAATCTCACCACGAACCCTGCGCTCCTAAAGGGCGTGATCGAGCTTTCAGACGGAAACTTTGAAATTTCCGCGGAGCCCGGAACCGTGGCCCCACCGGTCGCGGCGCCGACGTTTTCGCTCTTTGCGCTCGCTCGCATCCTCGGCCTCGCCTTCTTCGGCGGCATTCTCCTCAACCTCATGCCGTGCGTGTTTCCGGTGCTGTTTTTGAAAGGCCTGGCGCTTTGCCAATCGGGGAGCGAAGAACGCCACAAGCTGCGCGCGCACGGTTTTGTTTACACGGCCGGCATTCTTGTTTCGTTCTGGGCGCTGGTGGCCTTGCTGCTTGCCTTGCGCGCGGCCGGCGCCACTCTCGGTTGGGGATTCCAATTCCAGTCGCCGGTTTTCCTCTCGTTGATGGCCGGGCTGCTCTTTTTCCTTGGACTCTCGCTGGCCGGCCAATTCGCAATTGGCCTCACGCTCACCAGCGCGGGGGGATCTTTAGCCGCGAAACAAGGCTATGCCGGAAGTTTCTTTACCGGAGTGCTTGCAGTTGTTGTGGCCACGCCGTGCACCGCGCCGTTCATGGGAGCGGCCATCGGCTATGCGCTCGCCCAACCCGCCGCCGTCACCTTCGCCGTCTTCACCGCGCTCGCTCTCGGCCTCGCCTCGCCCTACGTCGCGCTCACGCTGCAACCCGCATGGACGCGCCTGCTGCCCAAGCCCGGCGCATGGATGGACATTCTGAAGCAAGCCGTCTCAGTGCCGATCTTTGGGACCGTGATCTGGCTGGCGTGGGTGATTGCAACGGCATATGGGTCGGCGCTTTTGGCAGCGCTCCTCGCCAACTTCCTGCTGCTCGCGATTGCAGGATGGTTCCTTGGCCGGTGGCCGGCAAAGCGCTGGGCGACTTCAGTCGCTGTGCTTATTCTGGCCGTCGTTGTTGTGGCATGCGTTGTTGCGCCGAAAGAGTTCGCAGCGGAGCCGTCTTCCGCGCCGGTTGCTTCATCGTCCGGAGGCGCCGCGGCTGCCGGCAGCTGGCAGCCCTGGTCCGCCGACGCCGTCCAGCGCGCTCTTGCCGCGGGTCAGCCCGTCTTTGTCGATTTCACTGCGAGCTGGTGTTTGAGCTGCCAGGTGAACGAGCGCGTTGCTCTCGACCGGCCGGAGGTGATGCAGGCATTTGCCGCCGCCAGCGTCGCCCTTTTCCGTGGCGACTGGACGCGCGAAGATCCCGCGATCACACAGGCGCTCACGGACCTTGGCCGCAGCGGCGTGCCGGTGTACGCGCTCTACACGCCCGGGCAAAGCGCTCCACAGCTGCTGCCGCAGGTGCTTACGCCCGGTATTGTCACAGACGCGCTTGCGAAGCTCCCGAAAAGCAGTGGCCTGCCGCGATAAGTCAGTGCTCCGACCGGCGCTTTCCTTCTCTTATTCGTTTGATCTCTTCTATCCGCGCGGCGAGCTGCTTTTCGCGGCCCTCCTGCGTGGGGTGGTAGTAGGTGCGGCCCTTGAGTGAGTCAGGCAGGCAGTCCATGTCGGCGACTTTGCCTTCCTCTTCGTGTGCGTAACGGTAGCCTTCGGCGTAGCCCAGATCCTTCATCAACTTCGTTGGTGCATTGTGCAAGTGCAGAGGTACCGGCTCCTGCCGCGTGTGCTCGATGTCGTCCTGCACCGCACCGAAAGCTGTGTAGACAGCATTCGATTTCGGCGCGAGCGCCAGGTAGATCACTGCCTCGGCCAGCGCCAGGTCGCCCTCCGGCGAACCGAGAAAGTCGTACGTGTCTTTTGCCGATAGACAAAGATGCAGCGCTTCGGGTGCGGCCAGCCCGATGTCTTCGACGGCCATGCGCACGATACGCCGCGCGAGATACAGCGGATCCTCGCCGCCGGCGAACATGCGCCCCAGCCAGTAAAGCGCCGCGTCGGGATCGGAGTTGCGCACGCTCTTGTGCAGCGCGGAGATCAGGTTGTAATGCTCTTCTCCGGCTTTGTCGTACATCAGCACGCGCTTCTGTGCGGCCTCGGTCGCGACGGCTTTGGTGATGTGCCTGCTGCCGTCGGCAACGGCCAACTGCGCCGCTACTTCAAGCGTGTTGTAGGCGTTGCGGCAGTCGCCGCTGGAATAGCCGGCAATCAGATCGAGCGCATCGTCGTCCGCGGTCAGCTCCATCGCGCCCAATCCTCGCTCACGATCGGCCAGCGCCCGCCGCAGCAGACTCTCAACCTGTTCGTCTTTGAGCGGTTCCAACACATATACGCGGCAGCGCGAGAGCAGCGCCGAAATAATCTCGAATGAAGGGTTCTCAGTGGTTGCGCCAATCAGGCGGATTGTGCCGCGCTCCACGTAAGGAAGAAACGCATCCTGCTGCGCCTTGTTGAAGCGGTGAATCTCGTCGACGAAGAGAATGGTTCGCGAATGCAGTTGGGAAGCCTTGGCCGCCGTGACCATCACCTGCTTGATCTCCTTGATGCCGCTGGTCACAGCGGAGAACTCGATAAAGCTGGCCTTGGTGGTTTCGGCAATAATCTTGGCCAGCGTGGTCTTGCCCACGCCGGGCGGGCCCCAGAAGATCATGGAGCTGGCATCGTCGCGCTCGATTTGAACACGCAACGGCTTGCCCGGTCCGACGAGGTGCTCCTGGCCTACCAGTTCATCGAGGTTGCGCGGACGCATGCGTTCTGCGAGTGGAGCCGTTCCACGGTTTAGCTCTTTGGACGAGAGATGTGGAAGTTCGGGCTCCGTGTCGAATAAGCTCATCGCCGCGCTCCTCGATCCACTGCGTGGGGCAGATTTTTGGAGTGTTGCGGCTTGGCGACGGACTCGCTCGTTTGAAATGCCCGCTGCCGCGACGCTTCATACAGCAGCACGCTGGCGGCGACGGCAGCGTTCAGGCTCTCCACCGGGCCGGGGCAAGGAATCGTGATTTCGCCGTCGGCGCGTCGAGCAATCGGCTTCGGGATACCGTTGCCCTCGTTGCCAATCATGAGAGCGACGGGACCGGCCAGAGCGATTCGATCGGCACTCTTCGCCCCGCGCGATTTGCTTGCTAAAACCTTCACTCCGGCTTTTTGCAACTGCTCGAAGCACTCGGCTTCACTCGCGGCGAGCAGCGGCACACGAAAGACGCTGCCTGCGGATGCGCGCACTGCTTTGGCATTCCAAGCGCTCACGGTTCCCGGCAAACTCACTACGCCTGTTGCGCCAAACGCCTCCGCCGAGCGCAGAATTGTGCCCAAATTTCCGGGATCCTGAATGCCCGCCAGAACAAGAACAAGCGTTTTCTCCTGGTTTTGGTTGAGAACATGCGACCACGACCAATTCGGCCGCTTAACGAGCGCTGCAATCGGCTGCGGGGATTCGGTTGCCAGCGCCTGGTCGAGGAGTTTTTTCGGTAGTTGCAGAATTTCGGTCTCGGTCGGCAGGCTCAATCCGTCCAGCAGCCGCTCCGAACCCTGCGCAACAAAGATCGTCTCCACGCGCAAACCGGCGCGCAGAGCTTCCTCGATGAGGTTTGGCCCTTCGATGCCGGCGAGCGCATGAGCGCCGCGGCCCGGCGCGCTGAGCGCTTTCCGCAGCTCTTTCAGGCGCGCATTGTCTTTGCTCTGAATGTTGCGGACGGGCATCGATCGGCATCCTCTGGCTACTGTGGCGATTCTAAGATCAGCTGCTAGCTTCTAGCTACCAGATACAAGCTTCTAGCTTCTAGCTGCTAGCTGCTAGCTCATCGTGCAGATCGAAACGATGAGCGCCCCCAGCAGATTTCCCGAACCAAAAATGCGAAGACAAAACGGCCTAAATCGCCGGCTAGCAGCTAGAAGCTAGAGGCTAGATGCTGGTTGTTCAACTTGCACCACAGCTAGTGCTGTGATAGCTTGCGATTTTGTAGCCTCTTCTTTTATTCGGGAACCGAGGTAGGTCTTCTTGTCCGCGGAGATATTGCGCGTCCATCCCGATGAACCCCAACCGGACCGGATCGATTACATCGTCTCCTGCCTGCGTAAGGGCGGTGTTGTCGCCCTGCCAACCGATACTTTTTATGGCCTGGCCGTGGATCCGGTGAACCTCTATGCGGTCGAGCAGATCTACCAGATCAAGACCCGGCAGAAGCACAAGCCGCTCTCGCTGCTCATCGCCAGCGTGTCCCAGGCGTACGAACTCGCGCGGGACAGCGATCCCCAACTCGACAAGCTCGCGGACCGATTCTGGCCCGGGCCGTTGACGATCATCGTCCGCGCCGGAACCAAGCTGCCGCTGCGCTCGACGGCCAATACCGGCAACGTGGCACTGCGCGTGCCCGATGCCACGATTCCGCGAGCCGTGGTGGAGCGCTTCGGCTTGCCCATCACGGCCACTTCGGCGAATTTGCAGGGTGCCACGGAGTGCACGAGCGCCGCGTGCGTTCGCGACCAGATCGGCGAGCGCATTTCGCTCATCATCGACGGCGGGCCTACGGGCCGCTCGCAACCCACGACCATTGTCGATCTCACTCTCGGCGCCGGCCGCTGGGAGATTCTGCGCGAAGGCGCAATCCCAACCCACGAAATCGTCATGACCTTGCAGCGATAAGATGGAGCGCATGGGGCGCGAATCCAAGACGAAGCGCCGCAACTGGGCCCTACGCTTCACACTGATGATCGTTGTGCTCCTGCTCAGCGGGGCATTGGCGTGGTGCCGCTGGGTCTACGTGCAGATTGAGAGCTACGCGCATCTGGATCAGGCCGCTCCCGCGGATGCGATCGGCGTTCTGGGCGCGGCAGAATACGACGGACGGCCATCGCCCGTCTATCGGGCGCGGCTCGACCACGCCCTTGTGCTCTACCATCGCGGGATCGCCCCGCTCATCATCACTCTCGGTGGCCCCGGCGGCGATCAGTATACCGAAGGTTCCGTTGGCGCCGGCTATCTGATCAGCAAAGGGGTTCCGGAGCAGGCGATCATTGCCGAAACGGAGAGCCGCAATACGGAGGAGTCGGCGCGGCGCATCGCCGTGATCGCCCGCGTGAACGGGCTGCACCGGCTGGTCATCGTCAGCGACGACACCCACATGTTTCGAATCCATGCCATCTGCGCCGCCGAAGGTCTCGACGTGCTCACTTCGCCGCGCCCGCGGCCGGCAGTCGAAGACCGCACGCTTGAGACCGAGCGCATTGCCCACGAAATTCTCAGCTATACCTTCTGGCGGCTGCACTTGCATTGAAGCAGCGGTGCTAGCGGAGTTAGCGAAGCTGGAAAGGCAGCGAACCGCCAGGAGGGCGGTCGGCTAACCGATTCCCGGATGGTGCGCGAACGCGACCAGGAGAAGCGCAACCGTCACGGCGCTGGCTGTCGACAAAAAATTCACCGCGTCGTTGTTGAGCCAACCCTTTCTTTCGAGCGTGGCTCCGAGCAAGCTGTCGAAAACGAGTCCGAAGACCGCGCCCGCGCAGCTCAGTGTGAACAGGCTCGAGTCGCCGCGCATGGCCCAGGTTCCGGTTCCGGCCACGATGGCCGCTGCCAGCAGCCCGGCCAAAGTTCCTGCCGCGCTCACCGCGCCATCCGTGCCCGGTTCCACGGCGCGCAGCGTCGTGATCATTCGCGGCCGTCCGCCCAGCACCTGCCCGATCTCCGACGAAACCATATCCGCGGCGGCCTCGGCCAGCGCGGCCAGCACCATTGCTGGAATGAGCGTTCGCGAGCGGGCTTGGAGCGCAAGCCATCGGCTATCGAACAACCAGATCTTTACGGGCTCGCTCGCGACCAGCGCCGCCAGGCCCAGGTTGGCCGCGACCTGGGCAGCCGACCTTCCAGGCCGCGCCTCAGCCGTGCCCAGCCGCTCCTTTTTGCGGCGGCCCACGCGCGTGGCCGAGAAGGCCAGCAACGAAACTGCCAGTACGGGGACGAGCGCCGTATGCCAAGGCACATAGGACAGTTCAACGCTCGAGAACATCAGGCTTGCCGTGATCAGCGCCCCGGTCGCAGCTGCCGCAGGCGTGGCCGCCCGCAGCCTCCAGGTGATAAGCCCCAGCAACGCGCTTAGCCCGATGGTCCAGATGACCACGGCCGCGGAATTCGCTGCCCAATCAAAGCAGGCGAGCAGCACATCGGTGGCCGCGAAGGGCAGCACCGCAAGCAACACCAGCTTCGATTGCCAGGCCAGATTATCTTGGGTCACGCCTCATCCTAACCGCTTGCCGCACCTTGAGAAAGTCCCACGCTTTCCGGGCCTGCGATGACGATTTTCAGCTGCCTGCGTCGGAATTCATGGTGGGCGGTTTCAGTCCCGCACGCCCTATTGATTTACAATCAGCAGGAAAGCAGGAAAGATTCCGAATGAGGCTTTTTCCCATGAAGTCATGCCCGGCGCGTGTGCTCTTCGCGCAGGCAGGAGCTGCTCTGGCACTGGCGGCTCTCATTGGCGGTTGCGGCAACAATTACAGGCCAGTGGTCACTCCAATCGGCACCAATGGCCCGCCGGCCCAGGCGACCTCGTACGCAATCGTGGTTTCCACCACCGGGTCAAGTTCTCCGGGAGAGGTCACGATCATCGATTATTCCGGCGACTCGATCATGACTGAAGCGCCGATCGGTCCCGGTCCGCGGGTCTTCACAATCGATGAAGTCGGCGCCACGGGCTATACCATCAACAGTGACGGGACTTTGTCCAATTTCGCCCTTACAACCAGCCTGCAAGCCAAAAACGTCTCCGAATCCACGCTGCCTCCCACGGCGCAGCCGGTCAACCTGTTGTCGCCATCTAGCGGGCTTTGGGCCACCGACCTCAACGGCGACGTGGTCGATCTTTTTAACGGATCGCCAGCGGCCTTCAAACTTGCGATCCCGGCGGCCACGGCGGGCAGTCCAGCCACGATGCCCGTCCTTGTCGCTGGAGCTGGAACCAGCGCCGGTGAGCGCGAATATATCGTGAGCCAGAACGTTGCCGATACCGCCCCAATGACCTGTAACGTGTCTCCCACATCGGCGCCGACGGGCGTTGCTACGCCGATTGAGCTCTCCAGCAACACGACCGACCCCGCCATCCCGGTGGGCAAGTGCCCCGTTTACGCGGTGCAAACTCCGGACCTCCAGCGCCTGTATGTTCTGAATCGCGGAGACGATACCCTCTCGGTCATCAACACCAGGAACAATACGCCTGACACGTGCACACCGTTTCAAAATCAGAATGGGCAATGGATCACCTGCCATCCCACGATTCAACTTCCCGCCGGCTCGGGGCCCGTCTACGCCGAGTACAACCAGGCAACCCAGCAACTTGTGGTCGCCAATTACGACGGGGGTACGGTTAGCGTCATCAATGTTCCTCTGGACGAATACGGCAACAACTCGAACACCTACACCAACAGCAATTGCACCACCTATGCGGCTTGCGGCGCCATCACGGGCGGTTTCGGAACCTTCACGACGATCAAGGTGGGCAACACGGCCACTCCCAACCCGGCCAGCGTGACGGTTCTCGCCGACGGCAGCAAGGCGTATACAGCCAATCAAAACGACGACAGCGGTACCGGCAACGGCACGGTGACGGTGGTGAATCTGAGCACGTACACGGTGGAGAAGACACTCACCGTGGTCGGCCATCCGCGGACCGTCGTCAACACGCAGAACTCGCAATATTCCAAAATCTACGCGGCTTCGCCGGATAGCCCGTTTATCACCATCATTGAATCGAGCCCGACGGTGACGGATTTGATCGACACCACAGTGCTGCTGGAAGGAACGCCGATCGACATCCGGACCACAACGCAGACCGGCTCCAACGGCAACAACAACTACACCAGCCGTGTGCCGGGCTACGGGCAGCCGTGCAACCTGCCGGGCAGCGCCTCACTTGCATTGCTTTCAGCGTGCCAGGCCATTCCGTAAGGTGCGCGACAGAGCACTCGAAATCTCCAAAGGGTCATTCCTCGCATCGGGAATGGCCCTTTGACCGTTTGGGGAGTTTTTAGAGCTATGGAGGGCACACCAGAAACATCCGCCGGCAACGCACGGCCTCGAAAAGCGCGGCTTGACGTCCTGCTCGTTGAGCGAGGTCTTGCCGTCAGCCGCGAGCGCGCCCGGTCGCTTATCCTCGCCGGGCGGGTTCTGGTGCGGGAGCAGAAGATTGACAAGCCCGGCACTTCGATTCCCGCCGACGCACCTATCCGGCTGCTTGGCAACAACAATCCCTATGTAAGCCGGGGCGGACTCAAGCTGGCCGCGGCTCTGAGCCATTGGCAGATTGACGTAACAGGCCGCGCCTGCCTCGATGTCGGCGCTTCCACCGGAGGGTTTACCGACTGTCTGCTGCAGCATGGCGCCGCGCAGGTGACCGCCATCGACACCGGCTACGGTCAAATCGACATGAAGCTGCGCAACGATCCACGCGTCCGTCTGCTCGAGCGCACCAACGCGCGCTTGCTCGAGCCTGGATCGTTGGCGACAACCGGCTCAGAGCAGGAAAAGACCCTCCTCGTCGTCGATGTTTCCTTCATCTCGGCGACGCTCGTGCTTCCGGCTGTACTGGCCGCGGCGCCAGACCTTGCTGAGGCAGTGATTCTCGTCAAGCCTCAGTTTGAGGCGGGGCGTGAGCATGTCGGCAAAGGTGGAATCGTGCGCGACCCTCGGGCGCACGAACTGGCAATCAATAAGGTCGCGGATTGCCTACGCTCCCTGGGCTGGACCGTGGCCGACAGCATTCCTTCGCCGATCACGGGCGCCGAGGGCAACCAGGAATTCCTGATCTATGCGAGGCGAGCATGAATTCCGGTCGCCCAGTAAGCGACGCAGATTTCAGATGCGCGTGCCGCAGCTTCCGCAAAATGGAGACCCATCCGTCAATTGCACGCCGCAGGTCTTGCAGAATCCGAAACTGTTGGCGACCACTGGCGGTTGCGGTTGCGCGGGAAAGCCTGTGGGGATGAAGCCTGCATTCCCCGCGTACATCATCGCTCCCTGCTCGGGAAACTTGGGATTGGGTCCGTATTGATTCGCTCCAGGCTGGCTGTCCTGACACAGGAGGACGATCTGAATGATGGAGCAGATGAATCCCACGATGGGGATGATGCCAAGCACGCAGAGCAGTAAAAGGAGCCAGCCGCTCTTTCCGATGTCGTGAAACCGGCGCGTCGCGGCGGACAAACTGGGAATGAGGGCAGCCAATCCGTAGATGCCAACCGGAATAAACAGATAGGGCCCGTTGTCCTGCGAGATTGCCATTCCCGCGATCGCGAGCGCTGCCAGCAGGAAGACCGCCAGCACATTGAACAGCGTAAACATCCAGTATTCCTTGCGCCGCGAGCGGCCCTCGAACTCGGCGTATCGCCTCCAGACCATCAAATACCATTCCATCGCATCCTGCCTTTCCCGCTGCTTCTTGAACCCGGCGGCTCAGGCGCGCCCCTGGCAGCGCCAGGCTGCACCTGAGCCGGCGAATAGCCCAGAATCCTGGTATCGAGCCACTATACAAACACAAGGCCGATGGAGTCAGCAATTTTTCTGCGCCACATTATTGGATCGGCTCTCGATCTGCACCCGCGCGGTTCTGCACGCCGAAAGATTGGCCCACGTAGAGCGAGTCCATTACACTGGGACGCATGACCTCGGTGGCCATTGTTTGCAAACCCAACAGGGAAGAGCTTAAGAGGCTTTTACCGGATCTCGTGGTATGGCTGCGCAAGCACAACTATGAGGTCGTGCTTGACCGCGAAGGCGGAGTCTACACCGATGCGGCCCCGGCCATTGATCGAGGCGATCTTCCGTCGCGCTCGCCCTGTCTGGTGATTGTTCTGGGCGGCGATGGCACATTGCTTGCCGCCGCGCGTATTTTTGCTACTTTCGGCACGCCCATCCTCAGCGTGAATCTCGGATTCCTCGGTTTCCTTACGGAAGTCCGCCTCGCCGATCTCTACGCCACGCTGGAAAACTGGTGCAATGGCTGCCACAGCCTCGATGAGCGGGCCATGCTCCACTCCGCACTGTGGCGTGAGGGCTCGGAGCGCGCGAGCTTCGAGGCGCTGAACGAGATCGTCGTTTCCAAGGGCGACATTGCGCGCATGGGCGAGTTTGCCGTTGAGCTGGACGGCAGGAGTGTGGCGCGCTTCCGCGCCGACGGCGTCATCGTGTCCACCCCGACGGGCTCGACGGCGTACACTCTGGCCGCTAACGGTCCCATCCTTACGCCCGATGTGGACGCCATGGTGGTCACGCCCATCTGTCCACACCTGCTTACGCTCAGGCCCATTGTGGTGCCCGGCAGCGCATGGCTTAACGTTCGCGTCGAAGGCGTTCCCAACGTGGCTCTGCTCACCATCGATGGCCAGCAGGCCGTAGAGCTCCGTCGCGGCGACGAGATGCGATGCTGCCGCTCCAGCTATACCGTCAAGCTCGTACGCCTCAACGAGGGCGGCTTCTTTGACGCCTTGCGCACCAAACTGAGCTGGGGTGAATTGTAGAGGGTCCGCGGCGGCGTGCCCCGGACTTATTGCGTCAGCCCGGCCAGCAGGATCTGCGCCTTGACCGCCAGCGTGTGCGCGCCGTCCACATCGCCTGAAGCGAGCGCGGTCTTCGCGTCTTTCAGAAACTCCCGGATCTGGTTGGCGGTCTTCTGGTCGGAGTCGTTGAGCGTGCGGTTGAGGCCGTTGAGACCGCGATCAATCGACGCAATTTCCGCCTCCGTCTGCTGCCGGTAGCTCGCCGGATCGTCCGAGGAGAGTTGGCCGATGGCGCTGACCTCGGTGATGGGGTTCACGGCCACATCTGGAACGGCGACGATTTCTGTCGGATTAGGCTGCCGCCGGTGGTGGATCGGCGGTTTAACCGTTTCGTCGTAGACGCGCATGTTGTAGAGGGGCTTGCCGGGGATCAATCTAACCCCGGGCGGAAGTTCAACCGACACGAGTTCAATCGGATGCAGAGGTACGACTACTACCGGCGCCAGCATCGGCTGCGGCGGCGAGGTTTTGTGAAAGGGCAAATGGAAGCAGCCGGTGAGCACGAACGGCAGCAGCCACGCAGCGCACTTGGCAGGTGACCTCATTCCCCCAACCCCTTTTGGTCTTCAACAGCCGCCGGCTGCAGGTTCCGGCGTCCCCGGTCCGCGGCGGCGAGTGGAATTCGCAGCCGGAATTCCGTGCCGCGGCCTTGCCTTGATTGTACGTCCACGCTCCCGTGATGTAACTGCAGGATGCGGTAAGTCATGGCCAGTCCGATGCCGCTGCCCCCGATCTTGGTCGTAAAGTACAGATCGAAGATCTTGTCCCGGATATCGTCGGGAATGCCGATGCCTTCGTCGGCAACGCGCAGCAGCGCAGCATGCGCCGGCGCATGCGAACTTCCGCCGACCGTTCCGTTGGCCTTCGACGCCTGAAGCTGGCTTTCGTTTTGAATCCCGTCCAGTTCGAGAGTGACCTCGAGCCGCCCACCGTCGGGCATGGCCTGCGCGCCATTCTGGATGACGTTGAGCGCGGCTTGCTTCAGCAGGTCGGCATCCACATTCGCAATCAGGGGCTCGGCCGGTATGCGGCTGATCAGGGTCACGCGGCGCATCGTCAGCTCGTCGGCGGCGAGCGCCAGCACGTCGCCAATCACCGGGCGAAGGTCCTGTTCCCGCAGTTGCACCTCCACCGGCCGCGCAAAATCCACCAGCGTCTGCACCACGCGGTCCAGCCGCCGGATCTCCGCGTCGATCACGTCCAGGTGCCTGGTTGCCGGTCCATCCGCTTCGCCCAGCTTCGATTTCAAAAGCTCCAAATGCACCACGATCGCGTTGATGGGATTCTTGACCTCGTGGCCCACACCCGAGGTGAGCCGGCCGATGGCCGCCATGCGCCGCGAAAGCTCCAGTTCCGACTCAATCTGCGCCGCCGACTCCACGTCGTGCAGCGTCACCAGCGCGCCCAGGCCCTGGTGCGTCTCGTCGTCGTTTATAAAGTCCACCGAAGCCTCGATGCGCCGCCCGGCTTCGGTTCGAATCTCCTCTTTGTCCATACTCCTGCGCGTTTCAATTGCCTCGCGCAAGGTCTGTCCCAGTACATTCGAATCGTCGAGAAATTCGCGCGCATGCAGTCCCAGAATATTTTCGCGATCGATTTGGAGGAACCGCCGCGCCGCCTCCGATACCAGCACCGCGCGCCGGTCCTCGGTAAAGAGCATGATTCCGTCCTGCAGATTGCCCAGAATCTGGTCGAGATTCTCGCGCAACGCGGAGTAGATCTCCTCCACATTGCGCATGCGCTGCCCGATCTTTTCAATTTTCGTGGATACTTGCGCCGCCACGTCCTGCTTCTTCGGCGCCGGCTCTTCAATCGACGCTTCTCCGGCCGCGGTCAGGCGGTCAAGCTGCCGGCTGATCTCCGTCATGGGCCGGAGCGCCAGGTTGCTCAGCGAAAAAGCCGCCAGCAGCGCAGCGATGAGGGCAAACCCCATCAGCCAGAACGCCTTTTTCAGCACCGGGTCGTAGGCGGCACGCAAAAGCGACGTGTGAACCCCCACGTGTACCGAAGCGAAGAACTTTCCGTTATTGGCCAGTGTCGCAACAATATCCAGAACCTTGGGCTCGCCAAAGACCTGCATCATCAATGGCACCGGCCCGGCCTTGAGCAGATGGTCAAAACTGGGACGCGAGGGCAGCGGCTTTCCCTGATTGTCAGGATTCGTGCTCAGCAACACGGTGCCCTGGCTATCGGCGATATTTACGTCGTACACCGTAGAGGAATAGCGGATGACCGAGACCAGCGAGGCTTGGAGGGTGGGATCGTTTTGCACCGTCTCGGCCATGAGCGCGCGCAACTCACCGGGATTGTTGGGATCGACCGTGAGGCCCTGCAGGCCGGCCTCGAGCGCATTCTGCAGCGCAAAGCGCACCTGGTCGGCCACCATCAGGTTGGTGTCGTACGTTTCCTTCACCGCGGCCTTTACCAGTTGGTGCACATACACCAGTGAAACCACCCCGGCGATCAGGAACACCAGAGCTGTAATGGCCAGCACGAGTTTGGTTTTCAGGCCCATCGGTTGAACGAACGGCAGCAAACCGGCTTGAAGCACATTGAAGAGACCTTCAGGAGCGGTTTGCTGTCCTCACCTGTTTTGACGAAGATTCCTCCAGAATCGGGGCAGAATGCACAAGCTTTTCAGCGCATTTCAAAATCTTTTCAACACTATGCTTCGTGCCGCTCGCGGCCGTACTCCTTAAGCTTGTTGTGCAGGGTCTTGAGGCTCACGCCCAGAATCTCCGCGGCGCGCGTCTTGTTTTGTCCGGTGACCTCCAGGGTGCGCAGAATCAGCAGCCGCTCCGCCTCGTCCACGGTAGCACCCACGCGCACCGTGATGGCGCTGTCGTCGGTGACCGCCGTCGCCGCGTGGTCCTTGCCAAATCCCTGCGGCAGGTGCCCCGCATCGAGCGGCGCGCCGTCGGGGCAAAGAATCACCGCCCTCTCGATGGTGTTGCGCAGTTCGCGCGCGTTTCCCGGCCAACTGTGTGCCATCAGCCGGTCCAGCATCGACGGCGCTACTCCCGAAACTTTACGGCCGTGTTTCTGGTTCATCTCACTCACCATGGCTTCCACCATGGGCGGCAGATCGTCAAGATGCTCGCGCAGCGGCGGCATGGCGATGTTGAAGACGTTGAGACGGTAATAGAGGTCGGCGCGAAGATGGCCCTCCGTCACGGCCCGTTCCGGGTCGCGATTCGTGGCAGCCAGCACGCGCACGTCGGTGTCCATCTCAGTGCGAGCGCCCAGGCGGCGGAACTTCCGCTCTTCGATCACGCGCAGCAGCTTGGCTTGCGTCCCCGACGGCATTTCGCCAATTTCGTCGAGCAACAGCGTTCCGCCCGCAGCCAGTTCGAAGCAGCCGGCCCTGCGCTCCACCGCGCCTGTAAAAGAGCCCTTCTCGTGCCCGAAGATTTCGCTTTCGATCAGCGTCTCTGGAATCGCCGCACAGTTGACCGCGACAAACGGCCGCGCCTTGCGCGGGCTCAGGTCATGCAGCGTGCGCGCCACCAGTTCCTTGCCCGTACCGCTCTCGCCAGTGATCAGGACCGGCACATTCGACGGAGCGACCTGCTCAATCAGCGTGAAGATCTCCCGCATGCGTCGCGAGCTGCCGACCAGTTGGCCCAGTACGCCAGACTCCCGCAGCCTGCGCCGCGCCACCTCAAGTTCGATTGCCGTCTGGCGCTGTTTCGTTGCGTTGGCGAGGATGGTTTTGAGCCGCGTGGGGTCCACGGGCTTCTGGAGAAAGTCGTACGCGCCCAGTTTCATGGCGTCTACGGCCAACTGGATGGAGCCCATGGCAGTGAGCACGACAACCGCCATATTGGCGCTCAGGGCGTCGCTGCCCTCGGCCAGCTTGGCCAACAGGCCCATGCCATCCATACGGGGCATCTTCAGGTCCGTGACGACGATGGCCGGAGCCCAGGCCTGCGCCTTTTCCCAGGCCTCGAGCCCGTCGCGGGCGGTTTCCGTGCGGTATCCCCACCCGGAGATCAGCTCCGCCAACCCGGCCAGCGCGTTGGGCTCGTCCTCGGCGATCAAAACCTTAACGCTGTTCTCCATTGGGGCCTTTCGGTCACCCCTTTAGCTTACCTTTTCGCAGTGGCATCCGGCCATGAAGCGAGCCGGCGACGGCATGACTGCGATAGCCGGTGCCGGCTGCCGCGGAGCGATTGACGCCGGTTCCGTTCAGGCCGATGGAAAAGTGGACGGGTATTAGCGCCCGAACGCGTACGTCACTTGAAAAAGCCCGCTGTCGATGCCGGGATTCTCCTGCGCGGTATTGTGATTTGAGATGTGGTGATAGCGGTATTCCACGCGAATCGATCTGCGGCGGGTTCGATACACTTCAAACCCCGCCCCAAGATCGAAGGTGAAGTTGAATGATCCGGCCTGGATGATGGGAATGGGTTGCGTCGAGTACATATAGCCGCCGTGACCGGTGAAGAAGGGCTGGATCTTGCGGCGAGGCAGAAAGTTCCACTGCATTCCAATCGGAGAAATCGCTTCGCCGATCGTCCAGCGGCGTCCGCTGCAGGCATAGGTCAGTGTCCCGCTGTAGACGACGCCATTTTCACCTGTGAAGCTGTAGGGAACTGTCGCAGGCGCACAGGTGACAAATTGCGCTCCGAAGTCATAGGTCGTTGTGGAGACAACCGGCGTGATCTGGTTGTTGGTTTCAATGCCGACCGGGTCGCTCTCCAGCGCCACAGGCAGCAGCTCGAAGCTGTACTGCCAGTTCACCATGTTGCGGATGATCAGCCGCCGATTGTAGGAAGCGCCGAAATCCAAAAGCTTGCGGTTCTCGGCGTATCCGAGCACGATGTGGCTCGAATCCGGGGAATATGCGCCGAAGACTCCAAATGAATTCTTCCGGGCATAATAAGGGCTCTCGGGAAGCGCCTGGGCGGATGCGTGGGCGCTCCAGAGAACCGCAGCCAGCAGGATACAAAGGCAAGAAAGACGAAAGAATCGGTGCGGGAAACCACTCTCGAACGTAAGCAAGAAGATTCCTTTTCCCGCAGCGAACTGGTCAGCGCAAGAGCCAGTGAGGCAATTTGAAAGGCATGGGCTTTGCCCTGTACGTATGTTAGGAATTTGGATGCGGGCTTCAGCTTCGAGTGAAGGTTCTCACAAACTGAACCGCTACCCAAGAGCCTATACTCTTGTTTTGACTTCGAAATTCATTGTAAGGGAGCGCCATCATGTCTTCATCCGCAGTTGCCTTCGCCCGTCAAAACCACCAACGTTTTCTGGATGATCTGAAGACCCTGCTGCGCATTCCCTCGGTTTCCACGCTGCCCGAGCACGCGACCGACTGCCGCAAAGCCGCCAAGTCGCTGCTCGCCGACCTCAAGGGCATCGGCATGGAGAACGCGCGTCTCATTGAGACCGAAGGCCATCCGCTGGTCTACGCCGACTGGCTGCATGCTACCGGCAAGCCTACTGTGCTCATCTACGGTCACTACGATGTTCAGCCGCCCGACCCGCTCGACGAGTGGCTCACGCCGCCATTCGAGCCTACGGAGCGCAATGGGAACCTCTACGCTCGGGGCGCGGTCGACGACAAGGGCCAGGTGGTTGCTCAGGTCAAGGCGCTCGAGTCGCTCATGGCCGTGAATCACGCGCTGCCCCTCAACGTCCGAGTTCTTTTCGAAGGCGAAGAAGAGGTAGGAGGGGAGGGAATTGCGAACTACGTTGCTTCGAAGCCCGCCGACCTCGAAGCCGACTTTGCGTTGGTCTGCGACTCCGAACTTTTTGCTCCTGGCCTTCCTACCCTCTGCGTGGGCCTGCGCGGCATGATCTACACCGAGATCGAAGTGCGCGGCGCTAAAACCGATCTTCACTCCGGCATGTACGGTGGCGCGGCGCCCAATCCGTTCTTTGCGCTCGCGCATATCATCGCGAAACTCAAGGACGAGAACGGCCACATTCTCATCCCCGGCTTCTACGACAACGTTGTCGCTCCCAGCGCCGAGGAGCTTGCCGCATGGCGCAGACTGCCATTCGACGAAGAGGAGTACCGCAAGAACGAGGTTGGCTCAACACAACTGATCGGCGAAGCCGGCTACAGCGTGCTGGAGCGCACGTGGGCTCGTCCTACGCTCGATGTCCACGGGATGCCGGGGGGCTTCATCGGCGCCGGCGCCAAGACGGTGATCCCGGCCAAGGCGCAGGCCAAAATCTCCATGCGGCTGGTTCCCAACCAGACGCCCGCCAAAATCTTCGCTCTTTACAAGAACTACGTGGAGAAGATCGTTCCTCCCGGCGTGAGCGTGGACGTGCGCCTGATTCACACCGGTGACGCGTGCCTGATCTCTGTGGACAACCGTTACGTCCAGGCAGCCACGCGCGCGCTCCACAAAGTCTGGGGCAAGGACACGGTCTTCATCCGCTCCGGCGGGTCGATCCCCATCGTCGGCGACTTTGAACGACACCTTGGCATGCCCAGCGTGTTGATGGGCTTTGGTCTGCCCGATGACAATCTCCACGCGCCCAACGAAAAGTTCAGCCTGAAGAATTTTGAGCTGGGCATCGAATCGCTGATTTGCTTCCTGGAGGAAGTGGGCCGGTGAACGAAAGACAGCGACGAGGGACGAGGACGAGGGACTGGGGACGAGGGACTAGGGGAACAAGGGAACGAGGGAGCAAGGCGGCAATCGATGAAGTAAGCTACGCCCAGGATGACAGAGCGTATAGCCTGGACAGACGAAATGGACGCTGCCGGCTTTGTCCTTGCCGGCGGACAATCGAGCCGCATGGGCCGCGATAAGGCGCTCTTGCCCCTTGCCGGCAGGCCGCTGATCGAGCATGCGCTCACCACACTGCGCGAGGCCGGCCTTCCAGCAAGGATCGCTGGAGCCAGCCCGGCCGCCCACTCTGCTCTCGCCGCCTATGCGCCCATCGTTCGAGATCCGCAGTCTGGCCTCGGGCCTTTAGCCGGGATCTGCGCCGCGTTAGAGGCCGCATCCACGCGCTACGCCGTTTTTCTTCCCATCGATCTGCCCCTCCTCCCGGCCTCTCTCGTCGCGTACCTGCTCCATCGCGCACGAATCACCGGACGCGCCGTCACCGTTCCGGCGGTCAATGGTTTTGCCCAAACATTCCCCGTCGTTCTCGACCGATCCGTGCTTCCAGCGTTTCAAACGGAGCTTCATTCCGGAAAGCGGGGATGCTTCTCCGCTTTCCAGGCTGCGGCGGAGGGCCTCGGCCAGCCGATCGCCAGCGTTGCGGTTGAGCTGCTGGCTCAACCAGGCCAAGTCGCGCATCCTCTCGGCCTGGCGCCTCTGCGCTGGTTCCTCAACGTGAATACCCCTCAGGATCTTGAGCGGGCAGCGGCGTTCGCGGCACACTCCATCGCGTAAGCTGAATGCATGGCGCTGTTCGAAAACCCCGCCGGTCCCGACCCATCGGAGCCGATCGAAGCAGAACTTGAAGCGCTGGCCGCGCCCAATCGCGATGAGCCGCCGCTGCAAAAAAAGTCCGCTCAAGATTCCGCGAAGCCCATCATCGTGTTCAACGATGTCTCCATCTCCTTCGACGGCCATGCTGTCCTCGAGAATGTCAGCCTTTCCGTGAGCCGCGGAGAGACGCTGTGCATCCTGGGCCGCAGCGGCGTTGGCAAATCCGTTTCGCTGCGCTTGTTGATGGGCTTTCTCAAACCCGACTCCGGATCTATTCAGGTCGAAGGGCAGGAAATCACAGGACTCGATGAAGAGGGTCTTCGCGCCATTCGCAAGCGGATCACGATGGTCTTCCAGAACGGCGCTTTGTTTGACTCGTTGAGCGTGCGCGAAAACGTCGCCTTTCCGTTGCGAGAGAAAGGTGGCCTGGCCGATGACCAGGTGGATCAGATTGTCGGCCGGCTCATTAGGCTGACGGGCGCCGACGACGTCGTCGACTCCTTTCCAGGCAGCCTGTCTACGGGGCGCAAACGCGCTGTGGCGATGGCCCGCGCGCTGGCCGCTCAACCGGAGATTGTCCTGTATGACGAGCCCACGACCATGGTTGACCCCATCACCGCGCGCCGCCTTGCCGGACTGATTCAGCGCCTCAAGCTGCAGCTTGGATTCACCAGCATTGTGGTCACGCACGATACGCGCGTTGCCCAGAAGCTCGCCGACTCCGTGCTCTTTCTGCATCAAGGCCGGGCGGAATTCTTTGGTCCCCTTAGTGGCTTTCTTGAGTCCGCCGATTCGCCGATTCGCCAGTTCCTAACCCTCGACGCTTATGTATTACCATTAGATTAAAAGAGTTATGAATCTCTTGCCTTTCCGCTGTAATATGGTTTCAACGGCCAGTATTTCCCTTTGGTAACCAATTCGTTGCATTCGCCCGTAATCTGTCAGCGGTATGATTCTCTTGCTATCTGATCCCCCTCTGGACGAGCTGGAGTCAAGCGATTGCACCCGACATGGAGTCGAATTCGGCGGCACACGCAACGCACAGTATCTTTTGCGCGTCTAAAGGAACAAGGTTTCAGTCTTTATCCTGTATTCACTGCACTTCCTTTCTCAAAAAGCAGGCACCTGCCGCACATTCCCGGCCTGAAGTCCGAGCCAATGTATAATCAGGGGTACCTCAGTTCACATCTGCCTGCCGCGTTACACAGTGGCATGTGCACCTTCTCGTCGGCGACAGCGGCTTCCGAGTTTCCACATTCCGAACCGCAGTCGTCCGGGGCCTCTTTCCTGAAGGAAAAGCCGACCTGTGATACGTCGGCAGGGAACCGCGAATTGCAGACACGCTCCGGGCGCAACTCCATGTGTTTCGCCGTCTCATTGGATACAGCACCCGCCGCAAAGGCTCTTGGTAAGAAGCCGCTCACACATGTTCGTGCTTCACATGAACTTTGTTTCTCTCGCGTCGCACGTCAACCCCAGCAGCCCGTAATTTAGGCTCTTAAGAAGATTTGAGGTCTGCGTAGACCCTATGGCGAGTTCGGATTTCTGGCAAAGGCTGTCATCGTCTCTGACTGCTTCGGCTGAATGGGATGCCGGAGCCGTAGGCAGTTCCGCACGGCCTTCGCGGGGCACTGCGAAGCTGTGGATGGCGATGGATGTACTGACCGTCTTCCTGGCGGCAATGACGGCTACGCTTTTCCGGTTCCACGCGACCCCGGTGAGCGGCGCGCGAAGATTTTTTGAAGGCACCATGTTTCACGGGCTGTCGGTGTGGATCCTGCTGGCCCTCCTATGCGGCTTCACATGCGCGCTCATTGTCACCAGCCGGCGCTTGCATCTCTATACGCCCATGCACATGACGAACTTCCTCCACGAGCAGAGGATGAGCGCCCAGGCCTGCTTGACTTCAGGCCTGCTGCTTACGGGAACGCTCTATCTGGTGAGAGCGGGAAACATTCCCCGTGGCATCGTGCTTGAAACGATCGGCCTAGTCACCATCGGCCTGGGCCTGCGCCGCTTCATTTATCGCGTTCTGCTTTACCAGCGCTTCGATCGCGGGCTGGATACGCGCAATGTGCTCATCGTTGGCACAGGGCCTGAGGCGAATGCGCTTCGTCAACACCTGGAGAAGATTCGCCACCTGGGCTATACATTCAAGGGCTTCATTGCGTTACCCGGTTGCTCGCCGCACGCGGAAGTGTCTGAAGACATCGTCGGCAACCTCGAATCTCTCTTCCAGCACACGCGCAAGCAGTTCATTGACGAGATCTTCTTCACGACCCCCTGCGAGCGCGGCATCGTCCAGAGGGTTCTGGAGCAGGCTCGCATGCAAGGGGTGGATCTGCGCGTGATTCCCGACCTCTACGACGGCCTGGCCTGGAACAGTCCCATCGAATACATCGGCCAGTTTCCCACCATCCCCCTGCATCGCGGCGCGGTGCCTGAAATTGGCCTCATTTTCAAGCGCGTCTTCGACACCGTCTTTTCCGCCCTGGCCCTCGTCTTCCTTTCGCCTCTCCTGCTGGCCATCGCCATCGCCATCAAGTTTGATTCCCCTGGCTCGGTCTTTTACTCTTCGGAGCGCATCGGCAAGAAGGGCATCGTATTCCGCTGCATCAAGTTCCGGACCATGGTTCGCGACGCCGACAGCCGCCGCGCAGAGATCATGCACATGAATGAGCGCGATGACGTGCTCTTCAAGGTTTCAAACGATCCCCGCGTCACGCGCCTGGGCCGTTTTCTTCGCAAGTATTCGCTGGATGAGCTGCCCCAGTTCATCAATGTTCTACGCGGCGAGATGAGCATTGTGGGGCCGCGTCCGCCTTTGGCCGGCGAGGTGCGCAAGTACGATCTCGACCACCTGCGCCGCCTTGACGTGACTCCGGGCATTACGGGCCTGTGGCAGGTGCAGGGTCGCCAGGATCCATCCTTCGCCAGCTACGTCTCGCTCGACGTCACCTACATCGACAACTGGAGTATCTGGCTGGACTTCAAGATCATTATGCGCACGATTGCCGTGGTGTTTTCCGGCACCGGGACTTAAACGAGTCCGGTGTTCCGCTTGACCTCAACGTTCTGCAACTCCTGGACGTTTTCCACCGGCTTTCTGGCTTCGGCCAGCGTCGCCGAGGCGACTGCTTGCGGCGTCCGCTCGGTTCGCGGCTCGGCGTTCCGCCGCACGCGCAGATTGTTGACGGCATATTCGACGTAAGGCGACTTCAGCTCCGGATCCTTGCCCAGGAAGCGACAAGTTGCCGTCACCTGCTCAACAATGAAGGTGGGCTGGAACCCGGCCAGTTCGAGTTCCTTCTCTTTGGTGATCATGTACACAATGAAATTGAAGACTTCGTCGCTGAGAGTCAGACTGTGCCGCGCACACTCCATTTGGAAGATGCGGTGGAACTGGTCCAGGCCCGGCGGCCCCACTTCAATCTTGTAGGGAAGCCGGCGCAGAAATGCCGGGTCCATCAGGTCTTCCGGATTCAAATTGGTAGCGAAGATCACAATCTCTTCAAAAGGAATGCTGAAGCTTGCGCCGGAGCGCAACTTCAAGTAGTCGACCCGGCTCTCCATGGGCACCATCCACCGGTTCAAGAGGTCTCTCGGGCTCACGAACTGGCGTCCGAAGTCATCGATGAGGAAGCAGCCGCCCAGCGCTTTCATGTGCAGCGGCGCTTCATAGTAATGCCCCTTTTCGTCGTAGCGCAGGTCGAGCATGTCCAGAGTGAGTTCGCCTCCGGCTACCACGAACGGCCGCCGGCAAGTGACCCAGCGCCTGTCGTGCGTATCGCGGCGGAAACTCGCAAACTCGGAACTCTCATCCTGGCTGGCCGGGGTAGTGGCCTGAATGTGGAGCCTTGGATCGAAAAAGCGGATGATCTGGCCTTCAACGGTGATCGCGTAAGGCACGTGAATCAGATCCTGAAAGACGCTGGCGAAACTCAGCGCCACGGAAGTCTTGCCGTTCCCCGGCGGCCCGTAAAGCAGAATCGCCCGGCCGGAGTTCAGCGCCGGTCCTGCCTGTTCCACGATGGTTTCGTCGATCGTCAATTCCTTGATGGCCTTGTGCACTTGATCCATGGTCACGCGCTCGTTCGTCGGCTTCTGCATGTTGACGCGGTCGATGAACTCCGCCAGCGTGACCGGCGCAGGGCCAATGTATCCCGACCTCTGCAGCGCTTCGAGAGTCCAGCGCTTGCCCTCATCAGTCATGGCATAGCGCATGTCCAGCACGCTGTCCGAGCTCACCGCGCCCAGCGTATAAATCAGCTGCCGCTCAATGGCGATATTCGCCAAATCCATCACGATGTGCTGCGGGAGCTTGATTCCATCCGCAAGCTGGCCGATCTTCTCCATCCGGGCAGAAAGCATCAGCTTCATGAAGAGAGCCAGCAGATCGGTGTCAGCGATGCCGGTGCTTTCAATGTCGGCGGGTTCTTGCGGCACGCGGTGGATGAACCGGTCGATCACACGCGCGTCGATCAACCCGAGCGCAACCAGATTGTCCCCCAGGGTTCCACCCTGCGACACCTGGCGCTGAAGGGCCGCGCTAACGTCTTTTTCCGTGGCCAGGTTGGCACGGATCAGCAACTCGCCCAATTTCAATTGCGGTCCGATGGCGTTCCCCCCGACTCGAGCGGTTTCGCAGTTACGATGTCTGAAGCCACTATCGCCAAGTGGATTTTTTCTTAAGAAAGATCCACTTTCTCCCCGGCTTAAGCTGGCTACAACAACTGCGGAATCGCCCAGAAAATCTGTCTTCAGCAGATTTCGTCGACCGCCCCCGCGGTGCCTTTAAGGGATGGGTCAAATCGTTACTCTTTTGATTCTAGACAGTGACTTTCGTGCAAAGAAATCCCCCTTTTGGGGACAGTCGCATAAGACCTTGTTATCCATTAGCTTAGATTCAGTCTTTCCTAAGAGGCCGGCTGGAATTGTGCCCATGGGCATTCTCCGTGCCCTGCTGGATCCGCTGGCTCCGCGGACGCCTGGGTTGCGACTTCCCTGCGTTTACACTGATCTTGTGAAGATTGCGCTGGCCCAGATCGATCCGACGGTCGGGGATTTCACCGGGAACCTGGAGAAAATCGTCGCTTTCAGCCGACGCGCCGCCGATTCAGGCGCTCGTCTGACGGTCTTCTCCGAACTCGCCATCTGCGGCTATCCGCCCGCCGACTTTCTCGAGAAGCCCAGCTTCCTGGCCCGCTGCCAGTCGGCGGTTGACGAGCTTCGAGCCGCCACGCGCGAACTGCCGACTGCAGTCCTGGCCGGCGTGGCCCTGCCTTCCGGCCGCGAAGATGGCAAACCGGCTTTCAATGCCGCTGTCCTCATCGATCGCGGCAACCTTCTCCTCGAACAGCACAAACGGCTCCTGCCCTTTTACGATGTTTTCGATGAGCAGCGCTACTTTTCGCCGTCCGGACCGCAGAAGGTTGTCGACCTCGAAGGCACTCGCCTGGCCATCACCATCTGCGAGGACGCGTGGAACGACAAGAACTTCTGGCCGCGCCGTCTCTACGCCGTCGATCCCGTGGAAGAGCTGATGCGCCAAGGCCCGGCGCTGCACGTCAATCTCTCTTCCTCGCCCTTCTGGCACGGCAAGCGCACCGTCCGCCGCGAGATGCTTGCCGCCATCGCGCGCCGCGACCAGATCCCAGTGCTGATGGCAAACCAGGTGGGCGGCAACGACAGCCTCATCTTCGACGGCTCCTCGCTGGCCCTCGATGCGCGCGGAGAGCTGATCGCGCAGGCCGCCTCGTTCGAGGAAGATCTGGTTATCGTCGATCCTTTCAATTCTCCGCCCGTGCCGCTGCCCGAGGACGACGAAACCGAAGCCGCCTACCGCGCGCTTGTGCTGGGGACGCGCGACTACGTGCGCAAGTGTGGATTCCGCAAAGTGGTCATTGCTCTCAGTGGCGGGATTGACTCGGCGCTGGTAGCAGCCATCGCCGCCGACGCTCTGGGCGCGGAGAACGTGACCGGCATCGGCATGCCCAGTCCATATTCCTCTTCAGGCTCCGTCGACGACAGCCGCAAGTTGGCGTCGAACCTCGGCATCCGATTTGAAACCATCTCGATCAGCGAGCTATTCGCCGATTTCAATCGTGCGCTGGCTCCGCTTTTCAGCGGGCTGCCGCCCGACACCACCGAAGAAAACATCCAGCCTCGCATTCGCGGCACCATCCTGATGGCCCTCTCCAACAAGTTGGGCGCTCTGGTGCTTACCACGGGAAACAAGTCCGAGATGGCCGTCGGGTATTGCACGCTCTACGGCGACATGGTGGGCGCGCTTGCGGTGATCGGCGACCTGGTGAAGACGCGCGTGTACTCCGTCTGCCACTGGCTCAACCGAGACCAGGAAAAAATCCCAGAGGCGATCCTCTCGAAGCCACCCTCGGCTGAGCTTCGGCCCGGCCAGATGGACACCGACTCGCTGCCGCCGTATGAAGTACTCGATCCCATCGTCGAAGCCTATGTGGAGCGCTACGAAACGCCGGAGTGCATCGCTGAGAAGCGCGGTTTTCCGCTCGAACTCGTCCAACAGGTGGTGCACCTGATTGAGCGCTCCGAATACAAGCGCCAGCAGGCCGCTCCCGTCCTGAAGGTCACCTCCAAGTCATTCGGCATGGGTCGCAGGTTTCCCATCGCCGTCAAAGTCCAGGTGTGAACTGTCCCCGTTTCAACTTAGGGTGGCTGACCGGCACCGCGTTATAAGCTAGGGAAAGGGAGTTTTCCCTTAAGCGAAGGAGCGTAGCTTGATCCGTTTGTCTCACCGATTCATCGGCGCCGTCGCGCTGATTGCCTTTTTCATTCCCGCACTTCAAGCCGTTGCCCAGCAGCACGTGCCACCCGCGCCCGATACCACTTCCGAGCCCTCGGCGCCAACACAGCAGCCGCCGGACGCGGCTCCCGCGGGCCAGCAGACAGACCAACAGCCGGCGGCTCCGCCCGCCGCACCGGCTCCGTCAGGCCCGCCGGTGTTTCCCAAGCCCGATCCCGCCAATTTCACTGCCGCCGCTCCCACCAGGGAAGTCGTGGACAGCTTTCTTCAGGCTAATTGGGGTTACGACACAGACCGTATGTGGCAGGTGCAGGCCATTCGCAAGACGGCTGCCGAGGGTGTGAGCCAGGTCATCATTCTGATTGGCGACAAGACGGGCAAGCAAAAGCCCCAGGTGCTCTCCTTCTTTGCTCTTCCCGACGGCAAGCACATCATCAGCGGCGACGACATCATCAACTTCGGCGCGACTCCCTTTGCCGATGCCCGCCAGCAGTTGCAGCAGCGCGCCAACGGTCCCTACCGCGGAGCCGCGTCGAAAGATCTGGAATTGGTCGAATTTGCCGATTTCCAGTGCCCGCACTGCAAGGAAGCCCAGGCGAACATGGACAAGCTCGCAGCAGATTATCCCAAGGCGCGCATCGTCTATCAGAACTTTCCGATCCCCGCGCTCCATCCGCAGGCGATGAATGCGGCTGAGTACGGCGTCTGCGTGACCAAGCTGGGCGGCAGCTCGGCATTCTTCCAGTATGTGTCCGCGGTTTTTGACGGCCAGGATGGTCTGGCGACTGCCGACGGCGCAACGCTCACGCTCAACAGCGCCACTACGAAAGCCGGCCTCGATCCCGCCAAGGTCGCAGCCTGCGCCGCTACTCCTGAGGTCAAGGCTGACGTCGATGCCTCCATCCAATTAGGGAGAGAAGTGGGAGTCTCCGAAGTGCCTACACTCATGGTTAACGGCCGCGTGGTTCCTGCCACCGCTCCCTATGACCTGCTGAAGAAGATCATCGACTACCAGGCCAAGGTGGACGGCGTAGCCGGCCAGTAATCGAAGCGCCGCTCACAAGAAAAGGGGCGCGCCGACAACTGTTACTGCGTACCCCGCTCGACCCGCATCATCGCCGTGTGTCCCGCGGCTTGCGGCCCGCGGATGACATGCGGTGTCATCACAATCACCAGCGTCGCATAGTTTTGCTGCAAATCTCTGCTGGTGATGTCGTTCAGCCCCGGAATCTCGCTGATTCCGGGCGTTCCGCTGATCGCCATGCTCTGCGACTTATCCATTTCTGTCGCCACTACGGCCGCTTCGCCGGCTCTCAGCGTCACCACGCCGGAATACGCCCGGTTATCCAGCACGGGGTTTCCGTCGATCGAGGTCCCCGCCAGCGAATCGAGCTTCAGGTCGATGGCCAGCGCCACGTCGCCGTCGCGCATCACCTTGGGATTCACCTTCAGGTTCAAGCCCAGGTCCTGGTACTGCACCATGGGAATATTCGGCACCGACGAGGAGAGCGATGACAGTAGCGACGACAGGCTGCTCGAACTTCCCGCACCGGTCAATCCCGCAATGTTCCCGATGTTGGGCGAGAGGCTCGAATAGGAAGACGTCTGGATGGGGTACTTTTCTCCCTCTTTGATGGTTTCGTCCTGCCCATCCTCCATGCGCAGCTCGATCTGATCAAGTTCCCGCGAATCGGACGTGTTCAGGTTCAGGTTGAACGTCGCCGCTCCGGGCGCGAGCGCCGATTCCGTCAGCCCGCCGCCGAACAAAGCGAATCCGCTCGAGAGCAATGGGCTCGATACCTGGCCGGAGGCGATGAGGATGCCCAAGATGGCCAGCGGATCGTTGCTGGCGGCCAGCCCCGACGAGATAATCTGCTGCACCAGGCTCGCGTTCTGGCTCAACAGCGACTGCTCCTCGGCGAAGACATTGAATGCCGAAATGCTCTGCGGCAACTGCGTTCCGGTGTTGCGCGTGCTGGTGTGCGCCACCTGAATCATGCGCACGTCCACGAGCACCTGGCTGCGCCCGTCGAGCAGGCTTCTCATGGTGGCGTTGAATGCGTCGAGTGTCGATGCCGGCGCGCGCAAGGTGAGGCTGTTCTGCGATGGCGAGAGCTGGGTCTGCTGCGCCTGAAACACCTCTTTAGCCAGCGTTGCCACTTCGGTCATTTCATCGGCGCTCAACCCGGACAGATAAACCGTTTCCGTCTCCTGGGGCGTCAATCGCTGCCGGTTCTCGCGCGTATCGTCGGCCACCAGCGCGTGATGCGCGTCCAGCGGAATGTAGAACGTGTGCGTCGCCAGTTCCAGGATGCGCATCGCATCGACAAAGCTCACGTCATCCATGTCCAGCCGAATCTGCGTGGGCCGCACGCTGTCGTCAAGCATGGCCTTGACCCCGTAGGCCTTGAAGACCTGGTCGATCACCTGGCGCTGATCGTTGTGCAGGTGGAAGCTCTGCTTTGCATTCGCCGACAGGATCGTCTGCTCGCCGGCGATCTCGCTCGCTGCCTGCGCGTACAGCGACCTGGGCTGAGCGCGGACTGTTTCGTCGGCCAGTTCGTCGAGATGCTGGCTGGCCTCGAAGTTTGTGGGATCGAGTGCGAGAGCGCGCGCGAGGGCGGCGCGCGCGCCTGCCTCATTGTTCAGCAGACGATCCTTGGCCGCCTCCTGGATGAGCGCCGTGACTTCGTGGCTTTTAGCCACAAGGGCCGCCAGCCGATAGTTGGCGTTCGAGGGGTCGAGTTCCGCGGCGCGATCAAATCCCTGCATTGCCTGGTCAAACTGGCGGTCAAGAAACAGCTTGCTCGATTCCAGATAGAGCTTTGCCGCCCGCCTCTGATCGCTGCTGCGTGGCTCTTTCGTTTTCGATGGCGCGGGAATCTCGCTCGCTGGTGGCGCCGCCTGGCTGGCCGCAGCGCCCGTGTTGCCTGTCGGTCCTGCATTGCTGCTGGCGCCCGTCTCGGAAGAAGAGCCCTGGCTGCTCGTTGTGCCTGGTACCGTTTGCGCTGCCGAAGTCTCCGATTGCGCCTGAAGGACGCCCGATGCGGCCGCCAGCGCCAGCACAGCGCCGCACCACTTCGCTGCCGCGCACATCCGCCCGCGCCGGACTTCAGCCCGCTCCCACGCCTCGGTCGTTGCCGGTCGCATTCTCATCGTATGCTCGGAGCCATGGCCAGCAAATCCTTGAGCGAGGATACGCACGCCTCCGGCTGGCAGCGCAGCAATTCGTCGAAACTGTACTTGCCTGTGGCCACGGCGATGACGGAAAGAAAATTGGCCCGCGCCGCCTCGATGTCCCGCGGAGTGTCGCCGACCACGCAGATCTTTACGCCGCTCTGGCCCGCGGGTCCCGCCAGCTCCCGCGCCTTCTGCGCCGCATGTCCGATCAGCTCCGGCCGCACCGGGAAGTGGTCGCTGAAGCCGCCGAACCGGAACCACTCGCGCAGGCCGGCTTTCTCAATCTTGATCCAGCCGATGGCCTCGAGGTTCCCCGACGCCACGCCCAGCAGCCTGCCGCGGCGGGCCAGATGACAAAGAACCTCTTCGATTCCCGGCATCAGCTCCGGGTCCAGCTCCTGACGCCTTTCGGCCACGGAATTCCGCATCGCCTCAAGAATGGCGTCGTGGTGTCTTTCCAAAACGTCATCAGGAATCCCTGCCTGGCGGCACGCTTCGCGCAAAATTGCGGTGTCGGTGCTGCCATGGATCAAGACGCCGGCCAGCGTGATCTCGAATCCTGTCACGCGATGCACGCTCGCCGCCACCGAGTCGTAGTGCACCCGGTCGCGGCTGCGCATGAGCGTGCCGTCGATATCGAACAGATACGCGTCCTGTTCGTCCCACACGAAATCCGGCTCGATCTCGACGCGGGCATCGCAGTTCTGTTGTGTTTTCTGCATGATGCGGGCTGAACGCTCTCAGCAGTTTCGCATAGGACCGGGTCCAGGCCTCCAAAAACGGCTCTCGATAATGCAGAACCGCTCTCAGCCCCGGCGATAGCCCTGGCGAAACGCGCCGTATACAAGACGTTCGCTCTGCGGCGGACGCTTGAGCTCAGCACGGACTTCTGCCAAGTCCAGTCCCAGCTCCGCCATGGCGCGGCTCAGTGTGTTGCGATGCATACCCAGTTCTTCCGCTGCCTTGCACTGGTTTCCCCGGTGCGCCACCAGCACTTCGCGCAGATACTGCCGCTTGAACTCGCGCACCGCCTCTTCGTAGCGGATTCCGCTCGAGTGCATTTGCGCCACCAGGCTTTCCAGTTCTCGTTTCACGCGTCCCTCTTGCCAAATACGAACAATCAGTCTAACCCGTCCCGCAGCATTCGTGCAGCACAATTTCTTAAGCCGCTATTTTTAGGTCGTTCCCCCGGGGTGCATCCATTTCGGCGATTCGTGTTCCAAAAGCAGCAGACCTTTGCGCACCCGATCTCCCAGTTCGCCGGGAGTGATTTTCTCGCTCATGTGGACCGTCCCCAAAAACAGCCTGGGCAATTCGGCCCGGTTCAGCCATCCCTGCCCGGGGTAGAAGGCCACGATGACCAGGATGCTGATCATGACCAGGAACACGCCCTGGATGAATCCGACGATCGCCCCCGCCAGGCCATCCAGGCATCCGAGGCCGAACTTATCGACCAGCCTCCCGATCATGCCACCAATCAGGTTCGCGAGCCCCATCACCAGCAGCGCAATCAGCAAAAACGCCACGGTGTTGGCCACCGCATCAACCCTGAAGATCGGCCTGAGCAGATACCCCACCCGCAGGTAGTTCCAGGCCGCGAGCGTCAACCCCAGGAGCAACCCCGCCAGCGAGCAGGCCGTGCGGAAGAACCCCTGCGCAAGTCCAGCGAAGGTCGCTCCCGCAAGCACGGCCAGAATGACCCAATCAACCCACGTCATAGTCCGCTCCGCATCCGCTTCAGAGCCCGCCCACAAACCCTAACGCATTTCTCCTTCCGCTGTATGCCGGAGGCCCTGCGCTGAAGTGGCTTTCCTCGATGAATCGACCCATTCCGCCGAAAATAAAAAGGCCGATATTTGAAGGAGAAATGCCTTACTTATCCATCTCCCGTCCGGTCAAGCGCCGGAAGGCCTCAAGATACTTGGACCGTGTTCGTTCGACAACTTCCTCAGGCAAACTTGGAGCCGGCGCCTGCTTATTCCAGCCAATCTTTTCCAGGTAATCGCGTACAAACTGCTTGTCAAACGAAGGCTGCGCCCCGCCGGGCTTCCATGTCTTCCCGTCCCAGAAGCGCGATGAATCGGGTGTCAGGACCTCATCGGCAAGGATAACCCCTTCGGCGGTTTTGCCAAACTCAAATTTTGTGTCGGCCAGGATCAGACCGCACGATTCCGCATGTGCGGCGGCCCTCCGGTAGATCGCGAGCGTCAGCCTTCGGAGATCCGCCGCCTCGTCCGCGCCCACCAGCTTCTCTACGGCCGCATAGGAGATGTTCTCGTCGTGCGCGCCATCCTGGCTTTTCGTCGCCGGAGTAAAAATCGGCTCCGGCAGGCGCGACCCGTCCTTCAAATCGTGCGGAAGCTCGATCCCGCAGACGGTTCTCGAAGCCTGATACTCCTTCCATCCCGATCCGGCCAGATAGCCTCGCGCCACGCACTCCACGGGAAACATCCCGGCGCGCTTGACCAGCATCGAGCGCCCCTCCAGCTGATCGGCATAGGGCAGCAGCGACGCCGGAAATTCACTCACCTCGGCCGTGATCAAGTGATTCGGAACCAGATTCCTGAGAAGATCGAACCAGAACAGCGAAATCTGTGTGAGAATCTTGCCCTTGTCGGGAATCCCCGAGCCCAGCACGTGATCGAATGCCGAAATCCGGTCGGTCGCCACCAGCAGCAGCGCGCCGTCGACTTCATAAAGGTCGCGCACCTTGCCGCGCCCCAGCAAGGGAATGTCGCCAAGATCGGTCGTCAATGCTGCCATATGGATTGTTCCTCGGAGGGGGCTGAATTTTCGATTCTCCAGCGGCGGAGACGCTTTGTCAATGATTCCCGCGCGCACGATGAAAACGAAGGTTCGTCTCCTTTCAGGTCCAGCGGCCGCCGTCGCTACGGTTGCGTGATTTCGGCCTATTTCAGGCTGGAGGAGGCGACGATTCTGTCGATACACCCTAGACACAGACCCCTGTGATGGCCGTCACGGACCGTCCGCTGCGCATAGGAGACACTTCGGTTGTCAACATGGTTCGGAAGGCGTGTAAGAAAGCCTTCTTTGAGCCGGGCGACACGAGGCAGCAGTGGAAAGGGGAAGCCGCGGCTAGCTTCGTTTAATGCAGGGATCACCAGTAGCCGCGTGCTACCGACCTCCAGTGCCGGCTACTGGTCCCCGTCTTTATCTTGTGTCATTAGCTCTACAAGCGCCTCCGAAGCGAAGCCTTCCTTCGGGGGCGAATTTTTTTGCCCTGACTCACATCCTTGACGAGACATCCAGCTGCATCAGCTGCATGTTCCGCAAATCGTCACTGGCCCTTTTGACGAAAATATGGTTCAAAGATGCACAGTCGCCTCGCTGAGGGCGAATCGCTGAAAGCTAATAGCTAATCGCTGTCCTTCAGTGCGGCCTTCCCGGCAGCACGAAATGCTCCTCGCACCGCGGCTCGTAGTTGTCGCCAGCCATGATGATCGGACTGGAGTAGTCGGCCGGCTTTCCATCGATCATGCGCTGCGGATACAAGGCCTTGGCTCCGCAACTGCAGTACGCTACCAGCTCGGTCACGTTGCCTGCGTAGGTCCGCACCAGCCAGGAAAGGTCCAGCATCTCGCCGAACGGCATGCCGCGAAAATCGAGTTCGAGGCCCGAAACCATCACGTCGTAGCCCGCGTCGAGCAGGCGCTTGGTGAACAGAAAGAGATCGTTTACGAATTGTCCCTCGTCGATTGCGATGCACTCTACACGTTTGCCGATCCGCTGCTCCGTCGCGCGAATCACCGGCAGGACGGTCCAGGGATTGGCGGAAGGGAACTCGACCGCTTCCATTTTTCCGCAACCGTTACGATTGCGGCTTTCGACCACGCCGGCGGCGGCCTTTGTGTCCGCGCTGGGCTTTAGCAGCATCACATATTGCTTGGCGTACTCGCGGCGCGTTTCAATCCTGCGCAGCAACTCCGCGGTCTTGTTGCTCCGCATGGGCCCGACAATCATTTCGAGCTTGCCTGGCACGATGTCCTCGGAAGTTCTTCAATCTGGCGGCAGCAAAGCTTGTAACCGGTAGCCAGTAGCGATATTTTCCAGCTGCCGGCTACAAGCTACTGGCTAGCGGCTAGAAGCTGCATCTCACGCCGTCGCCCGCTGCGCCTCGCGCTGGTGCCCCAGCCGCACGCTCACCACCTTCGACACCCCCGGCTCCTGCATGGTGACGCCGTAAATCATATCGGCGGCCTGCATCATGCGTTTGGAATGCGTCACGATGAGGAATTGCGTGTCGCGGCTCAGCGATTCGAGCAGGTCGGCGAAGCGGCCGACGTTGGTTTCGTCGAGCGCCGCATCCACTTCGTCGAGCACGCAGAAGGGGCTGGGCCGGAACTGGAAGATGCCTACGAGCAGCGCCAATGCCGTCAGCGACTTCTCGCCGCCCGACAGCAGCAGCACGTTCTGCAATTTCTTTCCCGGCGGCGAAACCACGATGTCCAGCCCGGTCTCGTCCAGGTTTCCTTCGTCGCTTACGCGCAAAAACGCCTGGCCGCCCTGGAAAAGGCGCGCAAAAACGCGCTCGAAATTCTCGTTGATGCTGGTCAGCGCCTCGTCGAACTTGGTGCGCGAAATCTGATCGATTTCCTTGATCGTCTCCTGCGTGTTTTCGATGGACTCGATCAGATCCTGCCGCTGCGTGGTCAAGAAGCTGTGGCGCTCGGCCGTTTCTTTGTACTCATCGAGCGCCATCATGTTCACCGGGCCCATCTGCTCCAGACGCTCGCGCAAACCGCGGCAGGTTCCTTCCTCGGCGGCAAGTTCTTCGCCGGCGAGGCGCGCAATCTCCGGGTTGTCGCGCAGCACTTGCGCTTCCAGATTCACCTCAGCAAGACAGCTCGCCTCCAGATGCTCCAGATCGGAGCGCAGCTTGGCCAGCTCGCTCGAAAGCGCGGCGCGATCCTCGCGCAGTTGATCCAGCGCCGCCCGCTCGCTTCGGAGTTCGGTCTCAAGCTCGGCCAACTGCTGCCGCAGAGCCTGCGCCTGCTCCGCAATCGCCTGCGCCGTGGACAGCGCTCTCGCTTGTGCCAAGGCGAGTTCCGCCAGGCTCCTGGCGAGCTCGGCGTTTTCATTGATGCGCTGCTCGCGCTCCGCCGTGGCCGCTGTGCGCTGCTGCTCGATCGTCTGCACTCGCCGATCCAGATCGCCGGACAGCCGGTCGATGCGCTGGAAGGCTGCCTCGGCGCCGCGACGCCGCTCTTCCAACCCCGCAAGCTCGGCGGTCATCTGCGCCGCTTCCTGTTGCAGCAGCTCGCGCTTCTGCCGCAGAATCTCCAGCTGCGCCTGTTGCGTATTCTGGCTGCTCTCGGCCTGCGCGTGCTCCGCCTCAAGCCGCGCAGCTTCGCCGCGCTTTTCCGCAATCGATTGCCGCTTGGCTTCGCGTGCGTCCTTATTGCGCGCCGCCTGCGACTGCCACTCCTGCATGCGCCGCTCGATGCGCTGCTCCTCGGCCTCCATCTGTTTGAGGGCCGCGCCCAGATTGGCCGCCTCGCTCTCGGCTTGCCGCCGCTCTTCGCTTCGAGTTTCGAGTTGCGCCGCCAGCTCTTCGATGGCGCGCGTCAGCGCTTCAGCCTCTTTCTCGGCCTCGGTCAGCTCTGAGTCGAGCTTGGCCAGCCGGCCTTCGGTCTCGCGCAGCTCGCGCTTCAGCGCCAGCGGACCTTCACTCGCCGGCTTGCCGCCGGTCACTGTCGAGCGGTGAAAGCATTCGCCCTCCGGCGTGAGGAAGTAAGCGTGCATATAACGCAATGCCAGGCGTTGCGCCTCGATGGCATTCTCCGCCAGGTAGCCGTGCCGCAGCTTGGGCAGCACCGACTCGAGCGAGCGCCCGAATCCGTTCAGTACTTTAATCGCATCGCGCAGCGGGGTCAGGCCCGGCTCGTTCACCGGTCCCTCGCCGGTGTCGAAGAGCACGCCCTGCGCGTCGGAGTGCACAAGGAAGGTGGCGCGCCCGTCGCTGGTCTTCAGCACGCGCACGCCTTCTTCCGCCGCGCCCCAGCTTTCGACGACCACGTAGTTCAGCTCTTCGCGCAGAAACTCGTCCACCACACCTTCGTGCTCGCCGCTCACTTCCACAAAGTCCGCCAGCGTGCCCACCGGCGCTACCGACGGCCCCAGCGCACCGGGCTTGAGCAGCCGCCGCACAGTGTCGGTGGCGTAGCCATGATTGCGGATCAGCGCGTTGAGCGAGTCGCGCCGCCCCGCCAGAGCCGCCTGTTCGCCGCGCAGCTGATTGGCCTGAGCGCGCCGCGCCCCTTCATCGGCGCGCTTGCTTTGCGCAGACTCGCGCAGCGCGGCAATCTCTTCTTCAAGCCGATTTACCGCGGCGTCGGAGGCGCCAAATCGCTGCCGCGACTCGCCGATCTGCACGCCCAGATTTTCTTGCTCAATGTGCGCCTGGCCCATCTCGCCTTCGAGCCGCTCCGCCTCGCGCTCCAGCGCGAAGAGGCTCTCTTCGCTCTGGACGATCGAATTGCGTGCGTTGGCGGCCAGCGTCAGCAGGTGCATGGCGTTGCGCCGCTCTGCCTCCAGTTCGCGCTCCGCGCTGTAGACTTCCTCCGCCGCGGCGCGCGCCTCGTGTTGCCGCGCCTCCACTTTCTGGCGAAACTGGTGCGCTTCGCCGGCCGCAGACTCAAGGAAGCTTCGCTGTTGCGCGCGCTCTTCTTCGATCCCGGCCATCTGCGTCCGCGTCTGCTCAAGTTCCGTGCCCGACGCCGCAATCCGCGCCTCCAGCTCGCTTACGCGCTCCGTGTTGCTGCGCTCCCGCGCTTTTCCCCGCTCCAGTTCAACCGCCGCTTCGCTGGCCTGAGTCCGCGCCGCTTCTCCCTCACGGTCCAGCGTATATCCGCGCTCAGTCAGTTCGTGCTGGCTCGCCTCGTGCGCTGCCACTGTCTCGACCGAACCGTGAATGCGCTCGGTCAGCGACGCGATCTCCTGCTCCAGCCGCGCCTGATCCGCATCCATCGTGGCCATGCGGCTGGCCAGCACCACGCGCAAGCGTCCGCGCAGCTCCTCGCGTACCGCGGCGTACCGCTCGGCCTTAGCAGCCTGCCGCTTCAGGCTGTTCATCTGCCGCGTCACTTCTTCAAAAATGTCGTCGACGCGCGCCAGATTCTGTTTCGCGCTCTCGAGCCGCAACTCCGCCAGCCGTTTCCTGGTCTTGAAGCGCGTTACGCCGGCCGCCTCTTCGATGATGGCTCTGCGCTCGTAGGGCTTGGAGCTCAATAGTTGCCCAATGCGCTCCTGGCCGATGATGGCGTAGCTCTCCGGACCCAGGCCCGTGCCCATGAAGATGTCCTGAATGTCGCGCAACCGGCACAGCTTGCCGTTCAGAAGGTACTCGCTCTCGCCCGTGCGGAACAACCGCCGCGTGATGACCACTTCGCCCTTTTGGGGTGCGCTGCGGAACTTGCGCCGGCGAATCTTCAGCACCACTCCCTGGGTCCCCTGCGGCAGGGCGGCGTTTTGGACCGGCGCTGCGGCTTGAGCAGCCTGGCCGGAAGGCGAGCTTTCGTCTAACTTTTCGCCAGCCTCTTCTTCAATCGTTTGTCCCGGCTGCTCATTGGCGACGATCTCTTCGGCCTCGGCGGCGCACTGCCGCCGCACCTCGTCCTCATCCCAGTCCGCCGGCCCGTGGTGATCGACTTCAACTTCCGGCGTTACCGGGACCGGGCCTTCGTAGAAGTCGGGATCGATCATGGTCAGCGTAACCTCTGCCATGCCCAGCGGCCTGCGATCGCGCGTCCCGGCAAAGATCAGGTCCTGCATGTGCGAGCCGCGCAGGCTCTTCGCGCTCTGCTCGCCCAGAACCCAGGTCACTCCATCCAATATGTTCGACTTCCCGCATCCGTTCGGCCCCACCACCACGGCGATCCCCGTGCCCGCCACCGTCACTTCAGTACGATCGCAAAAGCTTTTGAACCCGAGGATATGAATCTTCTTTAGTTTCAGCATCTTCTCTCCGACCCGAACCGGAATCGCCGAGCCCGTTTGCAAAGTTCTGCGTGCGTTCGCCCGAGCCTACGCAAAACGCCACGCGAACGGCAATTACGCCGCTTCACAATAAGACTCTACGGACGCGGAACCGCAGGGTCAACGCCGATGAAAGGTGCCAATGTGGATAAGGGGGCCGGAATTCGCGCTCGCAATCTGGAATCGATTGACAGTTCCTTCCAGGCGATTGACACTCAAGAAACTGGTTCCAATTCTTCTCTGATCGGCCTGCCATGAATCGATCTCTCCGTATCGCATTTTTCGCCGCCGCATTGCCGTTTGCTCTGCCGTCGACGGCCCAGCAGAAGCCTTCGCCCCTGGCCCCCTACATCACGGAGAACGCGCCGGTGCTGGTGCTGGAGCACGTCACGCTGATTGACGGAACCGGATCCGCGCCGCAACCGGACATGCGCATCGACATCGCGGGCAGTAAAATCATTGCCGTTCAACCCTCCAATCCATCCATCCCTTTGCCGCCCGATGCGAAAGTTCTCGACCTCACGGGGAAGACCGTTATCCCCGGCCTTGTCGGCATGCACGAGCATCTTTTTTATCCTTTGCCGCAGCGGCCCGATGCCGGCAACGCGCTCTATGGCGAGATGGCCGACAGCGCGCCGCGGCTGTATCTTGCCGGCGGCGTGACCACGGCCCGCACCGCGGGCAGCGTAGAGCCCTATACCGATCTTGAACTGAAAAAGCAGATTGACGCCGGACTAATTCCCGGGCCCGATCTGGACGTCACCGGTCCTTACCTCGAAGGCAAGGGAACGTTCGCACTGCAGATGCGTCAACTCGCCGATGCCGATGACGCCGGGCGCACCGTGGACTACTGGGCCGCGGAGGGCGTCACCTCGTTCAAGGCCTACAACTACATCACCTCGGATGAGCTCAGAATGGCCATCCGCCACGCGCATTTCCGCGGCCTTAAAATCACCGGCCATCTCTGCTCCATTGGATTCAAGGAAGCCGCGGATATGGGCATCGACAACCTGGAACACGGAATCGTCGTCGACACCGAGTTCTATCCCGGCAAGCAGCTCGATGTTTGTCCAGACCCAGGCGCCGCCGAGCGATACCTGGAAACGAATGTGAACATTACAGGGCCCGAAGTGACGGCGATGATTCTCGATCTTGTCGCGCACCATGTGGCCGTAACGTCCACGCTGGCCATTCTGGAAACATTTATTCCCAACCGGCCGCCGCTGGCATTTGAAAGCGGAGAGCTCAAGGCCATCTCGCCTGAAGGCGTAAGAAGTTATCTGGCGACACGCGCGCGGCTGGCCGAGCAGGCAGCGAATCCCAACATGCTTGAGCGCGGCCCCGAGTCGAAGCTTTTAAAGACGGAAATGCAGTTTGAGCGTGAATTTGTTGCGGCCGGCGGACTGCTGATGGCCGGTTGCGATCCCACCGGATACGGCGGTGTTGTGCCGGGCTTTGGCGATCAACGCAACATCGAGCTGCTCGTCGAAGCAGGCTTCCCGCCAGTCCAGGCCATCCAGATCGCTAGCCTGAACGGGGCAAAATACATGGGAAAAGAGGCGACCATCGGATCGATTGCTCCCGGCAAGACGGCGGACATGGTTGTGCTGGGCGCAAATCCCGCGGAGAACATTGCCAATATTGAAAAGGTCGAAACCGTCTTCAAAGACGGGGTGGGCTACGATGCCGCGAAATTGATTCAATCGGTGACGGGGTTGGTTGGTCTGCGGTAGGGCCACAAGCGGACAGCCAGCCGCTCCAGGCGGAGCTAAACTGGTATTGGAGTAGTCTGACAGTTGCTCAGAAGCGCCGTTGCTCTGTGTGTTCCCGTCGTGAGCCACGTGCCGCAGGCAGCCCGGCACAAAAATAAACGACATTCACAAAAGGTCGGTCATCCCATCTCCGGCAGCCAGACCCGCACGGGGGACAGGATCACTGGCCGTAAGCTCCAAGGAGACAAGCCATGTCTGAAAGCCCGGAAAAGAAGCCCGGAGCGCCGATTGTTGACGATCAGAACGCCATGCTGAGCGAAACCAAGCCCGGCGAATCCAAGTGCCCATTCTCGGGCGCCATGCTCAACCGCACAACGACAGGGGCCGGGGGCAACAAGGACTGGTGGCTCAATCAGCTGAACCTGGAGATTCTGCATCAGCAGTCCTCGCTCTCCAATCCCATGGATGAGGAGTTCAACTACGCCAAAGAGTTCAAGAGCCTCGACCTGAATGCCGTGGTCAAGGACCTGCGCGCCTTGATGACGGATTCTCAGGCCTGGTGGCCGGCCGACTTCGGAAATTATGGACCGCTTTTCATCCGCATGGCCTGGCACAGCGCGGGCACATACCGCATCGCCGACGGCCGCGGCGGCGCAGGCAGAGGCCAGCAGCGCTTCGCGCCTGTCAACAGCTGGCCCGACAACGTCAGTCTCGACAAGGCGCGCAGACTTCTGTGGCCCGTCAAGCAGAAGTACGGCAGGAAGATTTCGTGGGCCGATCTGATCATCCTCGCCGGCACCGTTGCGCTCGAATCGATGGGCCTCAAGACCTTCGGCTTCGGCGGCGGCCGCGCAGACGTGTGGGAACCGGACAAGGATGTCGACTGGGGCATGGAGAGCACTTGGCTGGCGCATCGAACTCCCAAGGAACTCCAGGACACGAAAAGCGCTCTCGGCGCCACCGAGATGGGCCTGATCTACGTGAATCCGGAAGGCCCGGAACGCAATCACGATCCGATTGCAGCGATCCCCGCCATCCGCGAAACATTCGCCCGCATGGCCATGAATGACGAAGAAACCGTGGCATTGATTGCCGGCGGCCACACCTTCGGCAAGACGCACGGCGCCGCGCCTGCAACCCATGTGGGCGCCGAGCCCGAGGCTGCTCCGATCGAAGAGCAGGGATTGGGCTGGAAGAACGACTATGGCACCGGCGTTGGCAAGGATGCCATCACCAGTGGTCTCGAAGTCACCTGGACGACCACGCCGACCAAGTGGGATAACGACTTTTTCGAGATTCTGTTCAAGTACGACTGGGAGTTGACCACCAGCCCGGCCGGCGCATACCAGTGGAAACCGAAGGGGGATGCCGGCGCCGGAACGGTTCCCGACGCGTTTGACCCCAAGAAAAAACACAAGCCAGCCATGCTCACCACGGACCTCTCTCTGAAGTTTGATCCGGAGTACAAGAGGATCTCGCTGCGCTTCAAGGACCACCCGGACGAGTTTGCCGACGCCTTTGCCCGCGCCTGGTTCAAGCTCACGCACCGCGACATGGGGCCGCGCTCACGCTATTTGGGTCCGCTCGTGCCGAAAGAAGAGCTTATCTGGCAGGACCCGGTTCCCGCCGTCGACCACCCGCTGATCGATGCCAAAGACATCGAAGCGCTCTCGGCAAAGATTCTCGCCTCCGGCCTCACCATTTCTCAACTCGTCAGTACCGCTTGGGAGTCGGCTTCAACCTTCCGCGGGAGCGACAAGCGCGGCGGCGCCAACGGCGCGCGCATTCGCCTCGCCCCGCAAAAAGATTGGGAAGTCAACCAGCCCGCAGAGCTCGCCAAAGTGCTCTCGAAGCTCGAAGCCATCCAGAAGGAGTTCAACAGCTCGCAGTCCGGCGGCAAGAAGGTCTCGCTTGCCGATCTCATCGTTCTTGGCGGTTGCGCAGCCGTAGATCAAGCCGCAAAGAAGGCCGGTCACAACGTGAAGGTTCCCTTCGCGCCGGGCCGCACCGACGCTTCGCAGAAGCAGACAGATGTCGCATCGTTTGTAGTGCTCGAACCGAAGGCCGACGGCTTCCGCAATTACGTCCGCAAAGGACTGGAGAGCTGCGCCGCCGAATTGTTGCTCGACAAGGCACAACTGCTCACGCTGACCGCTCCCGAGATGACGGTCCTGATTGGCGGCATGAGAGTCCTGGGCGCGAACTTCGGTCAGTCGCCGCTCGGCGTTTTCACCAAACGGCCCGGCGCGCTGACGAACGATTTCTTCGTCAATCTTCTCGACATGAACACGAAGTGGCAAAAATCCGCCAAGTCGGAAGGCGTACTGGAAGGGCGCGATCGCAAAACCGGCGAGCTGAAGTGGACCGGCACCGTCGTCGATCTGGTCTTCGGGTCCAACTCGCAGCTCCGCGCGCTCGCCGAGGTCTACGCCAGCAGCGATGCCGACAAAGCCTTCGTTGAGGCGTTTGTAGCCGCGTGGACCAAGGTGATGAACCTCGATCGCTTCGACCTCGCCTGATTCTTTATCGCTTCTCCGCAGCGAAGGCCCATCCGATTTGAATGGGCTTTCGCTTTCTGCATCGCCATCGCACCGAGTGATAAAATCAGTCAGTGCCGGGTCCTACGCGACGTAATCCCGCCAACCCCGCCAGGTCCGGAAGGAAGCAACGGTAACGGGCTCGTACGGGCGCAGTAGGTCACCCGGTACATTTTTGCGTTTTTCTCGTTCCTCACGCTTTTGTGCGGCGAACCGGTTCCCAACCGGTGCGTGCGCCGCAAGGAGAAATGCTTTGAGCCTTACCGTTCGCCCCATCGTGGGCCGGCGCGCCAAAATCACGGCGCTCGGAACCTACGTCCCTCCCGATGTCATCACCAATCAAGACCTGGAAAAAATGGTGGAGACCAGCGATCAGTGGATCACTGAGCGCACGGGGATCAAGACGCGCCACAAGCTGGCTGCCGGTCTTGGCGTCAGCGACATGTGTACCCAAGCGGCGAAGAAATGTCTTGCCGCTCGAGGCATTGCTCCCACTGAAGTTGAGGCCATCATCGTCGGCACCGTGACGCCGGACATGATGTTTCCCTCCACCGCTTGCCTGGTGCAGGACAAGATCGGCGCAAAGGGAGCGTGGGGCTTTGACGTGTCGGCGGGCTGCTCGGGATTTGTCTATGCCCTGCAGGTCGGGGCCAAGTTGGTGGAGAGCGGAGCGCATTCCAAGGTACTCGTGATCGGCGCGGACGCCAATACGCGCATGACCGACTACACCGACCGAGCCACCTGCGTTCTTTTTGGGGATGGCAGCGGCGCCGTGCTCATCGAGCCCTGCGAAGAGGGAGAGATCGGTTTCATCGACTTTGTGCACGAGGTGGACGGCTCAGGCGGCGTCTCGCTCAATCTCAAGGGCGGCGGCAGCCTGAATCCATCGACGCATGAGACGGTCGACAAGAAGTGGCATTACATTTACCAGGATGGGCCGGCGGTGTTTAAGTTCGCGGTACGCAAGATGGCCGAAACCACTTTGAAAGTCCTGGAGCGCAATGGCGCCACGGGCGCGGACCTGGGCTGCTTCATTCCCCACCAGGCCAACAAGCGCATCATCACGGCCACGGCTGCGCGGCTGGAGATGCCCGCAGATCGCGTGATTATTAACATCGAGAAATATGGCAACACCTCCTCGGGCACGATTCCGCTGGCCATGGAGACGGCCATCGAGCAAGGCAAGCTCAAAAAAGGCGATCTGGTGCTGCTGGGAGCGATGGGCGCGGGGTTCACGGTGGGGGCGGCGCTGCTGCGTTGGGAAATCTAAAAGGCAGCTACTAGCTTCTAGCCTGGCTGAGCCGGACGCTCCTGTTCGGACTGAATTGGACGTTATTCCGGGAAGTCCCGCCCAGGATGCAGCGGCAAGCTTGAAAAAAGAAGAAGCTCGTAGCTAGAGGCTAGAAGCGAGCGGCTGGTCCGTCATATACTGTGCTCCACAAACGCCGGATTCCGGTGCCGGCTGCAAGGTTCCAAGCGGAGGGCGGCCATGAATGTGGCGATGACGGCAAGAAAAGGAAGAATCTCCAAAGCATTGCGCGAGCAGGCCGAGGAGGGACTGGAGCGCATGGGCCGCATTCTGGGCCGCACCGCGCATGCCAGCGTCACCTTTACAACGCAGCGGCACATTCACATTGTGGAGTTGACGGTGCAGGCGCGTCTGCAACGATTCGCCGCCACAGGCAAGGCCGATACGCCCCTCGCTGCGCTCCGTGAAGCCATTGAGCACGCAGAAAATCAGGCTGGCCGCTACCGGGATCGCCGGCTGGTTTCAAAGCGCCTGCCCAAGGGCGAGAAAGTGCTGACGGCGCCTCCCGTTACGCGTCCGAAAGCACGCGCGCCGGAGCCGGACGGCGATGGCGCCGAATCGGGATCGGCACGCCCCGCCGGCAAGGCGCGGGCGTCGATCGCGGTTCACTCCTTTCCTGCCCAGGCCGCGGTGGTTGAGCCGCACATCGTCAACAGCGGCGAAGCCATCGCGCTCAGGCCCATGACGATCGAAGAAGCGGTGAAGGAGACCGAGTTTCGCGACCGCGATCTGCTCATCTTCCGCACCGCCGCGGGAGACACATTTGTTCTCCATCGCCGGCGCGACGGCCAGATGGAATTGGTGGAGCTTCCCTGATCCGCTCGAGGCTGGCTCTCTTTTGCCGGCCGTTCTGTCGCAGTAGCTCTCTCGTTTCTGAGATGAGGATTTCCGTCTGCGCGGAGCTTGCCTTCCGTTGTGAGATGGGACCGACGCTGTGCTGCTTTCAAGCAGTGAATCGAAGACGCTGTGGAAATGTCGCGCAAACTGTGCACAGCGCTGGACTTTGGTTGCATTCCTTGACCGATTTTGGGGATGGCGGTCAAATCATTGGCTTTATAGGATTTAATCTATGGCGAACTCTCCCTCAGGCACCGGATCATTGCCCGAAGGCAGGCCCCTGCAGCCGGGTCCGGCAAAGCCAAAGGAAGCCATTCGGTTGAATCTATCAGAAAACGCGAACCCCGATGCCCAGCGTGAGGTGCTTGACGGCTTGCCCGTTCTGGTGTTTCTGGAGCGCGAGGGGAAGATTGTTTTTGCCAACGCTGAAGCACGCCGCACCCTGGGTTCAACGGATGGCGAGTGGACGCCTCGCCCGGTCGAAGAGGTTCTGTGGGGACTTTTCACCGGCACAGCGGAGCCGCAGACACTTTTGACGGGCACTGAGCTAAGCAGCCCATTCCATGCCACACTTCCCGACAAGAACGGCCGTCTCATCCCCGTTGAAGGCACATACAGCATTCTCCATCCCGAGCTGCGCGAGGCGGTCATTGTGGCCCATCCCAGCGAGCGCGAGCGTGCTCCCAAATCGCGTTTGATGGAGGATGTGCTGGCCAGCCTTCCCGAGGCCGTCGCCATCGAGCACCAGAATCATGTGCTCTATGCGAATCCAGCTTTTACACGCATGTTCGGTTACAACGCGGAGGAGGCGAGCGGCGGCAGCCTGCGCGAGCTGATTGTGCCCGAGACCCGGCTCAACGAGAATGCATCGCTGCTCAAGGCCGTCGATGACCACGGTTTTGCGACGACGGAAACCGTGCGCACCAACAAGGCGGGCGAGTTGGTTGACGTGAGCCTGCAGATCGCTCCGCTGCTCGTTGACAATGCCAGGCTCGGCTACGTCTTCACATTCCGCGATATCGGCGAGCACAAAGAGACGGAGAAGAAGCTGGAGCACGACGCCATGCACGACGTCCTGACCGGCTTGCCCAACCGGGCACTCTTTCTTGACCACGTGAACCTGACGCTCAGCCGCCGCCTGCGCGATCCTGGCCTGGGCTGCGGGGTCCTCTACGTGGATCTCGACGAATTCAAGCAAGTCAATGACAGTCTTGGCCATGCCGCCGGCGATGCTCTGTTGATCGCCGTCGCCGGCCGGCTGCGCGCCTGCCTGCGTCCCCAGGACTCCGCCGCGCGACTCGGCGGAGACGAGTTTGCCGTACTGGTTGAGAACATTGTCTCCCCGTACGATCTTGAGGTGGTTGCGAACCGCATCCTGCAGGAGCTGGAGAGGCCCTTCGAGATTTTTGGCCGCGACGTTCGCGCCGGCGCCAGCATCGGCGCTGCCGTTGCCGGTCCCGATCACCTATCCTCCGACCTTCTGCTCCGCGACGCGGACTTTGCCATGTATCGCGCCAAACAGGCCGGCGGCGGCCGTTACGAAATCTTCGACAAGCACCTGGAGATCTCCGTCACCACGCATCAGGAGCGGGAGCGCGAACTGCGAACGGCGGTGAACAAGCGCCAGTTTGTCTTTCAGTATCAGCCGATCTACCGCCTCGTGGGCGGCATGATCGAGGGATTCGAGTCGCTTCTAAGCCTGCGCCGCGCCGACGGTGTCGTGGATAACTTCAGCGATCTGCTGGCCGGGGCTGAAGACAGCGCTCTTTCCATTCTCATGGGGCGCGAGGCGCTTGATGCCGCCTGCGCCGAACTGCGCGTTTTGAGCGATCGCCTGCCCGAGCAGGATTTGATCCTGACTGTCAATCTGACGCGCCGCCAGCTCTATCATCCCGATCTTGTCGCGCATTTGATGAAAGCCCTTGCCGCCAGCGGCGCAGAGCCGTCACGCCTTTTTTTTGAAGCGCCGGAGAGCGCGTTCAACGATGACCCTGACTCGGCGGTCGCCATTCTGCAGCGCCTGGCCGACTGGCAGGTGCGCGTGGCGATCGATGATTTCGGCGGTGGCCTGGCGCCGTTGAATCACCTCGTCCACCTCCCCGTCGGCATGGTCAAACTTGCTCCCAGGCTCACCGCGGCCGCACTCTCATCGGGCCGGCAATTGGCCGTGCTTGAGTCGATCATTCGCCTCTGCAACACGCTGGGCTTGCAAATCGTCGCGCAGGGAATCGAAACTCCGCAGCAACTCGCGGTACTCTCACGCATGGGATGCGCCCTGGGCCAGGGCCCCCTGTTTTCGCAGCCACTGGACGCGGAGCGCGCCCTCGCGCTGGCCGAAGCGGGCTACTGGGCGGTTGCGCCGGGGTTCTGACTTCATTGCTGCGGCTCTCGTCAGCCGGCCACTCTTTGTGGTCCCGATTTCCGGTGTAGCATGAAACCAATGACGCCCAAGAAGCCCTCGCGCCGCGCGCCAAGATCGGAAGCCTCGGCCCGTAAACAAAAATCGGCAAGCAAGCCGGCGAAGCAGCTCATTATCCTCACCGGAATCTCCGGCGCAGGCAAGGCTTCGGCGCTCAAGGCTTTTGAGGACCTGGGATTCCATTGCGTCGACAATCTGCCCCTCGAATTGCTGCCTCAATTCGCCGCGATCGTCGGCAAATCCACCGAGGTAGAACGCGCCGCCATCGTCATGGACGTTCGCGAGGGCGCCACTCTCGATCGCCTGCCGGAAATTCTCAAGAGCATCAAGAAGCAGCTTCAAATCCGCGTCGTCTATCTCGACGCGCAGGACGCCGTGCTGGTTCGCCGCTACTCTGAAACGCGCCGCCCGCACCCGCTCGGCCAGTCGGAGACGGTCTGGCGCTCCATCGTCGAGGAGCGTCAGTTGCTCGATCCCATCCGCAACGTCGCCGACACGCTCATCGATACTTCCAACTTCAACGTCCACGAGCTGCGCGCCGACATCCTGGCCCGCTTCGGCCACGACGAGCAAACCAAGCGCCTGCTCGTCTCCTGCCTCAGTTTCGGTTTCAAGAACGGCGTGCCGCTGGACGCCGATATGGTCTTCGATGTGCGCTTCCTGCCCAATCCCCACTTCGTGCCCGAATTCCGCAAGAAGACCGGCCTCGATCCCAAAGTCGCCGCCTACGTTCGCGGATTTCCGCAGACGAAGGAGTTTCTTAATCGCGTGACCAAGCTCATGCTCTACCTGCTTCCGCATTACGTTGAAGAAGGGAAGAGCTACCTGACCGTCGCGTTCGGATGCACCGGCGGTCAGCATCGCAGCGTGATGATGGCCGAAGAACTCGCAAGGCGGCTCCACAAGGCCGGCTACCAGGTGAAGGCGCTCCATCGCGACATCGTGCGGTAGGTTTTTCTTTGTGTTCGAGGGCGTGCGGCGGGATCAGTGGGTCGACAGTTCATCAAGCCACCGGCTCAGAGCGTTCTGTGTTTGCTCGTAGACGTCCGCGGCAGGATTCAGCCACACCAGCATTTTGTGCGCCGCGATCCTCTTAAAAGCCTTGGGCTCTTCGGTCGCGCTTGCCGTGTTCACGCGATCGAACCACAGCACCGGAACCCGATCCGCTTCAGCCGCCGCGTCCAGATCGTAGCGATCCCGCTCCAGCAAACGCGCGGGAACCATCCGCGCACGCGCATCGTTGAAGATCGCTGACGTCGGATCGGCCATCGGCGAATCCACGACGACGCCGGCCAACTCCGGATGCTCCGCTGCAACCTCGAGAGCCAGATTCGCGCCCAGCCCAGTACCGTCTAGAACAATCGTTCTGGCGTCGATCTGCCGCGTTCCGGTGAGATAATCCAGCGCCCATTCCGCATCCCGGCGCCAGTTGCGCTCGCTGGGCCGCGCAAACTGGCTCTCACCATAGCCGCGATAGTCAAACGCCAGCACGTTCACGCCCGCCGCGTGCAGCCGCGCGACCGGGTCCACGGTGTCTCCCAGGTTTCCGTCCTGCCCGTGCAGATAGACCACGGTGAGCCGCGCCGGTCGAGTTCCTTGCGCCGCGGGAATCCACCAGCCCTTGAGCCGCGGCACGCCTGAATCCGTCACCGCGAATGCCACCGGATCGAACGTCAATCCGGCGCTGGCCGGCGTTTTCTCGACAGCCGCCGCGGGATGATAGATCAACTGCCAGCTCCCTTGCCAGAAAAGCAGACACAGCGCCAGCCAGCCGCAAGCGGCCGCGGCCGCAACCGTTCCGCACACTGCTGCGAGCAGCCACCGGCCAGACACAAGCTGCGGCTTCGCTTGTTTAGCACCGGAGTTCCGCTGTCCACCGGTCGGCGGTTTTCGCGGCACTACCTGCAACTGGGTTTTCTTTGACGACATGCTTGCGAATCCCGGCACGCCCGCTCTAACCTGCGGAGCCATTTCCATCCTAATTGCCGCCGACGCAAGCCTCGCTTCGCGCTGCGGTGTATATTGCTCCTTGGTGAAGACGAATTCATCAGCAGGAAGCGATACCGATGGCAACCGCAAATCACGAATCCGCAAAGCCTGCAGCGGATGAGGTTCTCCTTGTCACCAGCGGCGATCTGCGCCTCTCCGCCAACCAGGTGTGCTGGCCCGCGCAGCGCGACATGGAAGAAAAACTTACCGCCGCGTTTGCGAACAAGGGCGTGAAGCTCGTCCGCGCCCACGCCTACGACGAGAAACTGAAGCACGGCTTCATCGGCTCGCAGCGGCAGGGCATGGATGTCTTCATGAAGATTCATCCGGAGGCCCGCCTGGTCTTTGCGACAGCGGCGTGGCAGTACAGCCATCATGTTCTCGCCGGCCTGCGCTCGCATCAAGGGCCGATTCTCACCGCCGCCAACTGGTCGGGGCAGTGGCCGGGACTCGTTGGCCTGCTCAATCTGAACGGCTCGCTCGTCAAGGCAGGAAAGCCGTTCTCCTCCATCTGGAGCAAGGACTTCACCGACGTATATTTTCAGAACGCGCTCGACGAATGGCTCCGCGACGGAAAAATCACGCACGATCTCTCGCACGTTCATCCGCTCGACAAGAGCAAGCTGCCGGCTGCCAGCGCGCAACTGGGCGCGCAGCTTGCAGCCGAACTGAAGCGGCGCAAAGCCATCATGGGCATCTTCGATGAAGGATGCATGGGCATGTACAACGCCATCATTGATGACGAACTGCTGAATCCTGCCGGAATCTTCAAGGAGCGTTTAAGCCAGTCCGCTCTGGTCGCCAAAATGCGCACCGTCGGCGACGCCGAGGCGCGAGCCGTCTATGAATGGCTCGCCGGCAAAGGCGTCAAATTCGCCATCGGCAAGGATGCCGCGACAGAACTCACGCTCGAGCAGGTGCTCGACCAGTGCAGGATGTACATCGCAGCCGTCCGCATCGCACACGAATTTGGCTGCGATGCCATCGGCATTCAATATCAGCAGGGACTCAAGGACATGGTGCCCGCGTCGGATCTGGCTGAAGGTATGCTGAACAATGCCGACCGGCCTCCGGTTTATGCGGAAGGGACAACAAGTGAGCTCTATGCGGGGAATCCTCTCCCGCACTTCAATGAGGTCGACGAATGTGCCGGTGTTGACGCGCTGGTCACCAACCTCTGCTGGAAGGCGCTCGGCTTCGACCCCTCAACCACGCTCCACGATGTGCGCTGGGGCGAGCACTATAAAGGCGACAGTCTTAATGCTTTTGTTTGGCTCTTGCAGATCTCAGGCGCCGCTCCCGCCAATCATTTCGTGGGCGGCTACGCGGGCGCTACGAGCGAGCGTCAGCCCGCCATGTACTTCCCCCTCGGCGGCGGATCGCTCAAGGGCGTCGGCAAGCCCGGCCAAATTGTCTGGAGCCGCGTCTTTGTCGAGGGTGGCGCGCTTCACGCCGACCTCGGCCGTGGCACGGTGGTGAGTTTACCGCCTCAAGAAACCGAACGCCGCTGGCGCGAAACCACGATTCAGTGGCCCATAGTCCACGCCATCCTGCACGGAGTGAGCCAGAATCAGATGATGGCCCGCCATCGCGCCAATCACTTGAACGTGGCGTATGCGCCATCGGCGGAGGCTGCGGACAAAGCCCTCGCAACGAAAGCCGCAATGCTCGCCGAAATGGGCGTCCAAGTCCATCTTTGCGGCGTGACGCAGTAAGCTTTCAGCACATCGGGGTTGGTAGCCGGAAGCTGCCTTCAGTTCTGCACCTGCTCCGCCGCCATCTCCCGCGCCGCCGGAATGATTCCCATCTCCTGGTAAATGGGCCGCACCACACGCCGCAGCGCCGGCAGTTGCGTGAAGAACCACGCGGCGCCCAGCACCACCACGAGTCCATTCAGAATGACCGTCCACTGCGCGCCCGCCAGCACGGTTCCCTTGACCAGCAACATCGGAGTGGGCGGAATGAGATGCGCCAGAGCTCCTGCAAGCAGGCTGCCGAACGGCGCCATCCCCACAAACGCCATCGTGTAATAGCTCATCACGCGCCCGCGCTTATCTTCGCTCACCAGCGTCTGGATGATCGTATTGCTCGCCGCCATTCCCTGCATCATGCCCATGCCAGATACCAGCACCATCAGCATTGAAAGCCAGAAAACGTGCGACAACCCGAACCCGATCAGCCCCAGCCCAAACACGGCGGCCGCAATTGGAATCATGCGGATCAATCCCCGCACACTTTTGCGCGCCGCCAGCGACAACGCGGAGATGAGCGCGCCCACGCCCATCGCTCCCATCAGGAACCCCAGCGTGTGCGGGCCGCCATGCAGCACCCGCGCCGCAAAGATCGGCATCAGCACGACAAACGGCATGCCCATCAGGCTGACTACGGCAAACAACGAAAGAATTGTGCGGATGGGCATGAACCCCGAGACGTAACTCCAACCCTCCTTCAACTCCATCAGCATCGACGTCGGCGCTCGCCGCACAGATGCGGCATTCAACTGCATCATCAGCAGCGAAGCAATCACCGCGATGTAGCTGATGCCATCGATCAGAAAGCACCAGCCCTCGTTGGTCGCCGCGATCAGCATTCCAGCCAGCGACGGCCCGATCAAGCGCGCCAGGTTCACCATGGACGAGTTGATAGCGATCGCGTTCCCCAGATCGGCGCGGTCGCCCACCATCTGCACCATGAACGCCTGCCGACCCGGCATGTCAAAGGCATTGATAATCCCTTGCATCACGCTCAGAGTCAGGATCAATCCAATGGTGATGTGTCCTGAGAGCGTGAGCGCGGCCAGCAGGAACGACTGGATCATAGCCAGCGTCTGCGTCCACACCAGCACTTGCCTGCGGTTCAGCCGGTCAACCCAAACCCCAGCGAAGGGCGCGAACAGGAACGTCGGAATCTGTCCCGCGAAGCTGACTGTGCCCAGCAGCAGCGCCGATCCCGTCAGCCGGTAGACCAGCCATGACGTCGCGATGCGCGTCATCCACGTGCCGATCAGCGAGATGGTCTGCCCACCGAAGAATAGCCTGAAGTTGCGATGCCGAAGCGCGCGCCATGCGTGCGATGCGCCACTCAACGCGCGGGCCTGCCCCTGCGCGTCCGGAGCGTCAGCCGGTGGGCTCGTATCAGAACCTCGCCGCGTCTCTGCTGACTCCACATCGCTCACTCTTTAGCCGCCGTTGCCGCGATTGCTTCCGCTGCCGCAAGATTCTGCATCAATTCTCCGGGGACATTGTGGCGGCTGCGGAGATAATCGGCGGAGTTATAAGAAACCCATGCTTTTCCGGTTTCATCTTCCCAGACAAGAATCTTCAGCGGCAGATCGATGGCAATGCTCGGCGCGGCCAGCATCACCGGTGTGCCCGCCTTCGGGCTTCCGAAGATCAAGAGCTTGGTGGGGCGCATTTTCATCCCGGCTTTCTCTGCTTCGCCGCTGTGATCGACAAGCGCGAAAAGCGTTATGCCCTTCGCCGCAAGAATGCCGCGAATCTTCTCGACGGTCTCATCGACCGGATGATCGCTCGGAATGTCGACGATTCCACTGTCGCTCATATCCAAAATCATACGTGAGCCCGTAGCAGTTTTATCGGACACAAAACGAAAGGCCCCTCGCCGGAGCAAGAGGCCTTGTCCTTCGGACGCCGTTCTCAAGCCACGCGCTCAATCTCGACCGATTCCAGCACCACCGGCTTGTGCGGCTTGTCCTGCGCATTCCGCGGCACCTTTGAGATTTTGGTTACTATGTCCTGGCCTTCCACCACCTCGCCGAAGATGGTGTGGTTGCCGGTGAGCCACGGCGTCGCAGCCACGGTGATGAAGAACTGGCTGCCGTTCGTGTTCGGGCCCGCATTGGCCATCGCCAGCTTGCCCGCCTTGTCGAACTTGTGTGCCGATCCCCTGGTCTCGTCCTCGAAGCGGTATCCCGGGCCGCCCATTCCAGTGCCCGCCGGATCTCCGCCCTGAATCATGAAGTCGGGAATCACGCGGTGAAAGATCGTGCCGCTGTAAAGTTTGTCCTTCGACTTGGCGCGCGTCACAGGATGCGACCACTCCTTGGCGCCTTCGGCCAGCTCGATAAAGTTCTTAACGGTGATGGGCGCGTCGGCTTCAAAAAGCCGAACCGTGATCTTGCCTTCAGTGGTGGTGAAGACGGCGTACGTTCCTGGTGCTAATGCCATGAATTCTCCTAAAGAAGCCATCAGCATTCAGCTGTCAGCTCTCAGTTTGTGTTTGTCGACGTTTGCAACTATCAGCTGATGACCGAACGTTTAGCTGAAACCCGATCGGTGGCAGCTGTCTCACGCTAATGTCCAGCGTTTCAACCGCCCAACATAAAGATGATGTTGATCGTCGTTCCGACCTCGACTGGCTCGCTGTTCAATAGGTACGGCTTGTAACGCCATTGCCTGACCGCGTCGAGTGCAGCCTGCCGCAGCATCTCTGGCCCGCTCACCACAGTAAGCTCCTTGATCGTGCCATCGGTGCCGATGACTGCCTTGAGGACGACCGTACCCTGGACATGAGCTTTTTTGGCGTCAACCGGATAGACCGGCGGGGTTTTGTAAATGAGAAAACGAACCGCCGTCCCAGCGTTAATGCTAATCCGCTTGGGCGCTGCTCCGGGCGCTACTGTTTCCGACGGAGGTGGTGGTGGCGGTGGTGGCTGTTCGGAGGATACGTGCACGACATGAACAATCGTCACCTTCTCCAGAACAACCGGCGTTAGCGGCCTGTCGTTCGAGTCGCGCGGCACGCGCGCGATGGCTTTTACAACGGCCACGCTCGCATCGTCGCACTGGCCAAAGAGCGTGTAATGCTGATCGAGAAAATCTGTCGCCTGCTCGGTGATGAAGAACTGGCTCCCATTCGTGTTCGGCCCGCTGTTGGCCATTGCCAGCCGTCCCGGCCGGTCGAAGTTCAGGCCCGGATCGAATTCATCGCCGAAGGTGTATCCGGGATCGCCCATGCCGGTGCCCGTGGGATCACCGCCCTGAATCATGAACTGTGGAATCACGCGATGAAAGATCGTCCCGTCGTAGTACGGCTTGTTGTGCTCCACTTTTTTCGTCGCGGGATCGGTCCAGTCCTTGGTGCCCTCAGCCAATCCAATGAAGTTGGCTACGGCCTTAGGCGCTTGCTTCTGATAGAACTGGCAGGTAATCCGGCCCATCGAAGTGTCCATTACCACAAAGGGTCCGTTAGGAACCGTTGTGGCCTCGGGGGTCGCCTGCGGCGCGTCGGGAATTTCCTGACTCGCGGGTGCGCTTGCGGGAGTGCCGGATTGTTTGGCAAAGACGATGAAGCCCACGGCGGCAACAACAGCTACGGCCAGGGAAGAGAAGAGAAGAGCGCGCCGAATGTTCATTCCGCTCTTGAGGGTAAATCATGCGGCAGGCAGGGTGCCACCGGCGCATGCGTTTGGCACCTCCACGCGGCAGGTGCGGGTCTGGAGACCCGCACGACAGCCGGTCTGGAGACCGGCGCTACGAGAGCGGCACGCCGCAGCCGCCTTCTTGGTCCCATGTTCCCTTGGTCCGAGCCTCTTTACACGAGCCGCAAGAATCCCGCACGGCACGTTCGTACGCCTCATTCAGACGCCATCCTGCGCCTCATGTTGTGGTCCCGCCACACCCTCCCCGTCCCCTCGGCCCATCGCCCCCTTCTCACTTCCTCACTTCTTTACACGTTTCGGACTCCCTGCTCCCTGTTGGCTACTCCCTGCTTCTCCATCACATTTCATCGGGCGGCGGCGGTGGTATCATGGCGCGTTATTTTGTATGGGTCAGGAGGATGACTTGAAATACACCATCGTTTTCGCCATCGCGGCCTTGGCGCTTGTGGCGGGGTGCGGACCCCAGGACAAGGGCGGCATTCCGGTTAAGCCCAGATTCACGGGGCCTCCTTACCATCTGGCCTTGGCCGCGCCGCCCGCTAAGCCCAGCAAGTCGGGTCTCACCATTCCTCCCATCAAGTACACGGCCGATCCTGACGCGCCGTCGGACTCGCTCGCCACCAGGGCCATCCTCGTGGTGCGCATCGACACGTCGAGCGTGAAGAGCAAGGGCACGATGACCATGGACCAGATCATCATGGGCGCGGTCGATCTACCGGGCACGGAGGGCGCGCTCTCCGATGACTACATGGAGGCGACCGACCAGAGCGTGGCCACACTTCTCGAGGAGTACTGCGTCAGGGGGAACGTGAAGATGACGGTGGCGCTCACCCGCTCGTCGCTCTCGAGCACGGCCGGTGATGCGGAGATCGATGAAAAGCTCATTACGCCTTGGCTGCCGATCAGCCTGGTGTTCAAGAACCCGCATTCCGGCTGCTAGCGGCGCGGAGATTGCGCAAGGGGTCTGAAGAGGGCCTTTGAAGGGCCTAAGTGGGCTGTTTGGGTCACAAAATCGACGAAATGTGTCGAAATCTGTCGACGATTTCCGAGTAGTTTTCGTTGATTCTAAACAAGTTATTGGAATTTTTGCGCGTTTTTGGCCTCTAAATTTTTTTCTTTATTTCATTTCGCCCCTCTCAAGACGCCAGCAAGTCAACGGGTACCTTGTAGCCGGTAGCCAGGAACCAGTGGCTGATGCGGAACCAGCAGGTGGCCTACTTAAGACAAGTGTAGAGATTTCGCGGAAATAATCGGCAAACTTTGCAGAGAACAGAGATCAGGGGTCAGAGATCAGAAAAGACGAGAGTTAGGGGGACTTGGCGGCGGTAAGGGCTGGCCCGGGGGCTTGACAACGGACTGGGGCCAAGGGAATGAGGGACAACTAAGGGACTGAGGGACTAAGGTTACTTTGCCTTCCGGCACTTCTCCATGATCTTCGCGTGCAGGCGCTCGCTCACTTCGGTGGGCACTTCGTAAATCTCGTGGCAGCGGAAGATTTCGATGGTCTTGCGCGTGGTGTTCAGCACCACCTCGCAGTGGCCGCACTTGCGCAGGTGAGCTTCAATCTCGGAGCGCGTCTCAACGGCGATGGATTCGTCGATTACGTCGTCGAGAATCTTCAGGAACTCGGTGCAGGTCATGCTTCAGCTCCGTCTCCGCGCGGCGCCGCGCCCGCCTGTGCAATTTGCGGGGCTTTTCTGCCAAAGTAGCGTGTGAGCCGCTCGCGGAGTTGCAGCCGCGCCCGCAGCAGGCGCGACTTGACGGCGGGAACGCTCAGGCCGAGCGTCTCGGCGGTTTCTTCCGTCGAGAGACCTTCCACGTCGCGCAGCACAAAGACCACGCGGAAGCCCTGCGGCAGGCCCTGAATGGTTTTGCGCAAAATCTCGGCCAGCTCGGACTGCGTGTAGTTCTGCTCGGGATTCGGCGCCCAGTCGGCGAAGTCGCGCGGCACGCTTCCCTCGTCGGTCGCCACATCCTCGTCCATCGAGACCAGCTTGCCCGTCCGCCGCTTGCGCAGCCGCATCAGGCTCTCGTTTACCGCGATTCGCACCAACCATGTGTAAAACTTCGAGTTCCCTTGAAATTGGTCGAGCTTCTCGTACGCCTTGAGAAACGCGTCCTGCATGACGTCTTCGGCGTCTTCACGGTTCTGCGTGATGTGCTGCGCAATCCTGAAGATCTGCCGCTCGTACTTGCGGACCAAGGTGTCATATGCCGCGATGTCGCCAGCGCGAACCCGTTGGACCAGCGCCACGTCGGGATGCTGCTCGACTTGCCCCGCTATTGGTTGGATGGTTGACATGGCAGTTGGTTCCAGAAAAATGCCGCGAAAGTTGCAGCCTGCGCCGCCGCAGGATGATTCGCAGCTGGGAAATGCTCTGGCCGGCCGGGAACGACTCGGGAGGCGCGGCAAAAGATGAGTGTAACGGACGGAGGCGCTCGGGAACAAACCGGCCCGCGCCGCGCGGTGGTTACGCAAGTGATTCCCCGCATCGTTCGCTTGCGTCCAATTCAGCATAAAGTGGAATTATGGATTGCCTGTCTTCCCCACCGCGTGTCACCCCGCCTGTTCTGCGGATTGCGCTCGCGGCGCTGGCGGTGCTGTGGTTTTGCAGGTTGCCCTTGCCGGCGCAGTCCACATCGGCTCCAGCAACGAACGCGCCTGCTCCGGCTGAGCCGGTATCGAATGTGCACGCGGCGAATGAGCCCGCTTCAGGCAGCGCCACGCCGGAGAGTGCAAAGCGCAAGCCAGCGGCCAAAAAGACTCACACCGGGCACAAGGCGTCGCATTCCTCGAGCCGCCGGTCGAGCCGCGCGGCGCGCATGGCACACACGAAACGCATCAAGCAGGCGTTCGTCGCATCAAAAGAGCTGCAGCCCATGGCGCAGCAGCTGGCCACAATGCGCACGCCTGCGGCTTATGCCGGTGTGACGGCTTACGCGCACAGCCACACGGGCGAGGCCGCCGCGGCAGCTTACCTTGCGCTCGGCCACGCCTACCTCCTCGACAAGCGTTATGCCGAGGCCGAATCCGCGCTGGCCCAGGCTCGCCGCGCCGACGGAGAGCTTAGCGACTACGTAGACTTTCTCGACGCAGAGGCGAGCCAAGGCGCCGGCGACGATCCCGCAGCCGAGAATATTCTGCACGGATTTGCCGACCGATACCCCGAGAGCATCTTCGACGACCAGGCTCCTGAACTCGAGGCCAACATTCTGATTGGGACGGGCCAGCTGACCGCCGCGCGGCAGGTCCTTGCAGCGGCCGCGGGCACCGAAGCCGCGGATCGGCCCGGCTTTCAACTGGCTGAGGGCGAGGTGGAACAGGCGCTGGGCCAGCAGCAGGCTGCGGAAGCCTCCTTTAAACGCGTGCTGCTCGAGCACCCCTTGAGCCCGGAGGCGCAGACGGCGCGCGCCAAGCTGACCGCGACCGGGGCCGAGGCCTCCTTGACCGTGAGTGAGCTGCGCAGCCTGGCGGACGCCTATTACAACGCCGACCATTACGAAGAGGCGTCGGAGCAGTTCCAGGCTCTGGCGCGCGAACCGGGCCTCGATGCCGCGACACTCCAGGGTTTTGCCGTCGCCGAGGCCGCCTGTGAGTTGAAGTTGAAGCGGTTGACCGTGGCAGAAGCCACAGCTTTGCCCGATACGGCCGACGAGAACGGCGCCCGGCGGCTCGACCTGCTGATGGAGCTAGCCCGCGGGCGCGACGATAGCGACACCCAGAAGCAAATCGTCTCCGAGATGGAGACCCGGTTTCCCCATAGCCCGTGGTTGGCCGATGCGCTCTTTTCCAGCGGCAACATGTATTTGCTGAAGCGCGACTATCCCACGGCGATCCAGTACTACAGCGAGCTCGCGGCGCGCTTTCCGGGCGATAAGAATGCCGCAGCCGCGCACTGGCGGTCAGGATGGTTGAGCTACCGGTCGGGGCTTTTGAAGGATGCGGAGCGGATCTTCGATGACCAGATTCGCGAGTATCCGTCCGCCGTGGAAACGGTCTCAGCACTTTACTGGCGCGGGCGTCTCTATGAAACCGTGGACCATAATGCCGGATCGGCGGCGGCCAACTATCGAGCGATCATCCAGGCCTACCAGCATTTCTTCTATGCGCAGATGGCGCGCCAGCGGCTGGGGAGCCTGGGGGCCACTGAGCCCGCGTCCGATCCGCAACTGGATCGCTTTCAGCCCGTGCAGCTGCCGCACCTGGTGGACACGTTCCCTGAGGACAGCCCTCATTTGGCCAAAGCGCGGCTGCTGGCCAACGCGGGGCTGAACGAATACATCGCGCAGGAGATCAAGGCCGATCCCGATTCGTCGTCGTGGAGCGCGCTGGCCGAAGCGCAGATTTACTCCTCGTATGGCGAGACTTTTCGAGCCATTCGGTCGCTCAAGCGTGCTTTGCCGGGCTCGGCGTCCGCCTCCATCGATTCCATCCCGCTGGTGTATTGGCGCATCCTGTTTCCCGAGCCATGGTGGGATACGATCCAGGCCGAGTCGGCGAAGAACAACCTCGATCCCTACCTTGTGGCCTCGTTGATCCGCCAGGAGTCAGAGTTCGATCCCTCCGCGATCTCCCATGCCAATGCGTATGGACTGATGCAGTTGTTGCCGGTTGTGGGCAGAAAGATGGCCCGCGAAGAGGGAATCACCTCGTTCCAGACTTTCCAACTGCTTGACCCGGCGATGAACATTCGCCTGGGAACGAGGTATCTGCGAGAGATGCTCGACCGCTTTGGCGGCGTGCAGGAATATGCGCTGGCCGCTTACAACGCGGGCGACAATCGCGTGGCCGATTGGCAGGCCGCCGGTCCTTATTCGGGCATCGACGAGTTTGTCGAGTCCATTCCATTCACTGAAACACGGGAGTACGTCGAGGCCATTTTGCGCAACGAGGAAACCTACCGAGCGATTGATGGATTCGCCCGCTCGCACGGCGGCGCGGCCACGGAGGCCGCTCGCCAGGGCCCGTGAACGCTACTAGGCGGGGGGAATCCCACTTGCTACTCCCGGGCTTCGATTGGAATTGACTTCGACGTTCCGCCCGGCAACACTGTCCTAAATCGGATGCACGCATCTAATACTCGTAAGTGTTTCGCAGCCTGCTTTTGAAAGAAAACGGAGCCGGGCGAACTCAGTTACGGCTCGGATGCATCAGACCCGGAGGGAACGATGTCAGCCGACTTGAGTTTTCTGGAAGAGTGGATCCCCGAACGGATGGATCCGGGAACGATATTTGTTCTGGAGAATCAGGCCAAGCTTGGCCAGGCCCAGAATCCCTATGTAGCCGTGATGTCGTGCCCGCGCTGTGGAACCCTGGGGCTGATCACTCGCCGCCAGCTCTACGGCGGCGATCCGATGATCTGCGGAGGCGACGTGTGCTCGGCAGAGTACCGGCTGGACGGCGAAAGCATCTGTTACCGGTCGGCGCAGTAATCGCGCCGCTGGCGAGCGCCGGGCGCTGAAACCTGAATTCTGCTCTCTACTGCTGCAGCTTGTAGTCTGCGTTGGTGGTCTTTGTGCCGACTTGTGCCGGCGTGGGAAGCTGCGAGCGATCCCATCCTCCGCCCAAAGCCTGTACCAGCTCGACCGCAGATGTCATCTCTTCGACCTGGAGGGCGTTCAGGGTCTCCTGGTTGTTCAGCAGAGTGGTTTGCGCGATGACGACATCGACGTACGGATCAACGCCGGTGTTGTAGCGGACCAATTCGAGGTTGAGATAATCCTGCGAGTCCTTGACCGCATCTTGCTGGCGGAGAATCTGCTGCGAATAGGTTCGTGTGGCCACCATTGAGTCTTCTACCTGCTGGAAGGCCGTAAGCACGGTCTGCCGGTAGGTGGCGAGATCGGCGTCGTACTGCGCGACATATTGATGCAGCTCCGCGCGATAGAGCCATCCGTCGAAGATGGTTTCGGAGACCGATGGACCGATGGACCAGATGCGGCTGGGCCAATTAAAAAGGCTGGTCAACGCCGAGCTTTGGAATCCACCGTCGGCGGAGATCGTCACCTGGGGGAAAAACGCGCCGTAGCCGATGCCGATGACTGCGTTCGCCTCGGCGAGCGTGCGCTCCGCCGCCGCGATGTCCGGCCGCCGTTCCACGAGCTGCGCGGGCACCCCGGTAGGAATCGAGGGCGGTGTGAAGACCATTGGCTTTACTGAGACGGAATAATCGGTTGGTATTTTGCCGAGCAGAACCGCGATGGCATGTTCGTACTGCCCTCGCAACAGGCCTACATTGGTGGCCGCGGCCTCGGCGGATTCCAATGTCGTCTTGGCCTCGGCGACAGAAATGTAATCGCCGACTCCGGTGTCGTACTGGGCCTGGTTGTAATTCAGCGACTTTTGATCCGCGATCACAGTCTGATTCAGGATCTGCTGCAGCATATCCTGGCCGCGAATCTCAAAATAATATTCGGCCAGGCTGGCCTGTTCGGTCAGTTTCTCGTTCTCAAGATCGGCAGCGCTCACTTGCGAGGCGTATTGCGCCTCGTGGACCTCATTGCGGATCTTGCCCCAGAAGTCGGGAGTCCACGAAACATCAATCGGCGCATTCCAAAGCGTTGACTGCTTGCCGACGTTAGCCTGGGTGGAGTTGCTCAGAGTTCCGGAACTTTTCGACCGGTTCCATGACGGATTTGCGGTGATCGTCGGCCAATACTGCGAGCGCGCCTCGGCAATTTCGGCGCGCGCCGCCATGTAATTCTCGAAGTACTCCTTCAGGTTCTGATTGTTGATGTTGAGCTGTTCTTCCAGAGCGTTGAGCTCGGGATCGCCAAACACTTCCCACCAGTTGCCGCGGATCATCGCGTCCTGGGGGCTTGCCACCTTCCATCCGCCGGTATCCTGGAAGTTGACGGTGGACTCCTTGTAATTCGGCGCCGAAACCGTCGGCGGCGCAGGAGCGTGATACGGAGGGCCAACGCGGCACCCGCCCAGCAGCGCGAGAAACCCCAGAGCGCTGGCGGTGAGTATGGCCGGAATTCGATTGGTTCGCTCAATCATGGTCAAAATCCTTCATGACACCGCTCCGTCGGCGACGGCCGGAAGCACATCGTGAGTGCGGCCCAGCGCGCGCAGGCGAAGGCGGTCCATCTTGAGGTAGATGACAGGGGTGGTGTACAGCGTGAGCACCTGGCTCAGAAGCAGCCCGCCCACGATGGTGATGCCCAAAGGCTTGCGGAGTTCCGAGCCGGTGCCGGTTCCGAAGGCCAGCGGCAGGGCACCGCAGATGGCGCACATGGTGGTCATCATGATGGGCCGGAAGCGGAGCATGCATGCGTCAAAAATCGCGTCGCGCGTGCTTTTGCTGCCCTGGCGTTCGGCCTGCAGCGCAAAATCGATCATCATGATGGCGTTCTTTTTCACGATGCCGATGAGCAGAATGATGCCGATGATCGAAATCATGTTGAGATCGATGTGGAACAGCATGAGAGCCAGCATGGCGCCAACGCTGGCCGAGGGCAAGGTGGAAATAATCGTGAGGGGGTGAACCAGGCTCTCATAAAGAATGCCGAGCACAATGAATACGGAAAGCAGCGCGGTGATGACCAGAATCGGCAGGGACGACAGCGATTGCTGATAAGCCTGGGCCGTCCCGGCGAAAAAGCCGCGAACCGTACCGGGCATGCCCAGCTTTTCTTCCATCTGCGTTACCTCGCGCGTGGCATCGCTGAGCGCGGCGCCGTTCTTCAAGTTGAAGGAAACGGTGGTCGAAGGAAAAAGACCGGTATGCGCGACTTGCAGCGGCGTGGTGTTGGTGCTTGGTTTGGCCACCGAGAGCAACGGCGAAACTGTATTCAGTCCGGCGCCGGACGAGGAACCGGGGGGCTTGAAGTAAATGTTATTCAGTCCCGACGGATCCTGCCAGTACTGTGGCGCCACTTCCATGACCACGTAATACTGGTTGAGCTGCGTGTAAATCACCGAGACTTCAGATTGGCAGAAAGCGCTGCAGAGGGCACTGTCGAGCGATTGCGGCGTCTGGCCCATGCGCGCCGCGGTGACCCGGTCGTAGTTGAGCAACTCCTGCAGGCCGCCGTTCTGCCAGTCGGTGTTGACGTCCGTCAGGTCGGGAAGCTTTTGCATGTTTTGGTAAAGGGCCGGAGCCCAGTGCGCAAGGTCATCGATGTTGTCGGATTGGATGGTGTATTGATAAAGCGCGGCGCTGCCGCGTCCCCCGATGCGCAGGTCCTGAGCAGCCTGCAGATAGGCCGAAGCAACCGGCAGGCGATTCATTTTTGGCCGCAGGCGGTTGATCACGTCCGGCGCCGCGGTCTGGCGCACCCCGCAATTAGGGCCTTCTTTGCATTGAGTGCCCAGTGGCTTGAGAGCCATGAACATGAAACCGGCGTTACCACCGCCGGTGTAGGCCAGAACGTGGGCCACGGCAGGGTCGGCTTTGACCACGTTTATCAGCGACACCATGGAAAAATTCATGAATGGAAAGGAAGCGTCCTGAGGGCCCTGCACCTGGCCCATGATGATGCCTGTGTCCTGTTGCGGGAAATAGCCCTTGGGAAGCCTGACGTATACGAGAACATTCAGCGCAATGGTGAGCAGAAGCACGACGAGCGTTAGCCCCGGATTGTCCAGGACCCACGCCAGCGATCGCCGGTAAACCCAGATCATGCCGTTGAGGCCTTTTTCGCTGGTTCGGTAGAACCAATTGTGCTTCTCGCCCTCCTTGTAAGCTTTGAGCAGGTGAGCGCACATGGTGGGCGTGGTGGTTAGGGAAATGATCATGGAGATGACGACGGCCGTGGAAAGCGTGACCGCGAACTCGCGGAACAATCGTCCGATGATGCCACCCATCATGAGGATGGGAATAAAAACGGCAATCAGCGACATGCTAATGGAGAAGACCGTGAATCCGATCTCTCTCGCGCCCTGTAATGCCGCGGCAACCGGGTCCATTCCAGCTTCGAGATGGCGGGTGATGTTCTCCATGACAACAATTGCGTCGTCGACCACGAATCCCGTGGCGACAACGATCGCCATCAGCGACAGGTTGTCAAGCGTGTAGCCAAGCAGGTACATGATGGCGAAGGTGCCGATGAGCGAGACCGGAACGGCGACGAAGGGAATCAGCGTGGCGCGCAGGCTGCGCAGAAACACGAAGACCACAAGGATGACGAGGCAAACCGAAAAGACCAAGGTTCTCTCTACAGTGAAGACCGAAGCCCGGATCGTGACGGTTCTGTCCACATCCACAGTCGTCTTGATTCCCGTCGGCAGCACCGCCTCAAGAAACGGCAATTGCGCCTTGACGCGATCGACGGTCTGAATAATGTTCGCGCCGGGCTGGCGGAAGACGGTGAGCACCACCCCCTTGGTGCCGTCGATGTATCCGGCGGTGCGGATATTTTGCGTGGAGTCCACGACGTCAGCCACATCAGACAGACGGACGGCTTCGCCGTTGTGATAGCCGATGATCAGAGGCTTATAGTCAGCAGCGTCTGAGATCTGGTCGTTTGTAATGATGTCTTCGCTGATCCCGGCATTGGAGAGCTGGCCCCTCGGCGAATGCGAGTTTTGCAGGCTTAGAACCGATTGCACGCTGCCGAGAGTGAGGCCGAAACTCTCCAGCTTGGTGGGGTTGACCTCGACGCGCACCGAAGGCGTACCGCCGCCTTGCACACCCACCTGCCCGACACCCTGAATCTGCGAGAGCTTTTGCTCGAGGATGGTGGAGGCAAGATCGTAGAGCTTTGTCACCTGGTATTTGTTGGAGGTGAGGCTGATGATCATGATGGGCGAATCGGCCGGATTGATCTTGCGATAGGAAGGATTGGAAGGCAGATTCGCCGGCAGATAGGTGCGGGCCGCGTTGATGGCCGCCTGCACATCTCTTGCTGCGCCGTCTATGTTCCGGCTGAGGTCGAACTGCATGGTCACATTGGTCGAGCCGAGCGAACTCGACGAGGTCATCTCGGTGATGCCGGCAATGTGGCTGAACTGGCGTTCCAGGGGCGTGGCCACCGAGGCCGCCATAATCTGTGCGCTGGCGCCGGGCAAGCCGGCGGAGACACTGATGGTCGGGAAATCCACCTGCGGCAGCGGAGCGACAGGCAAAACCACGAACGCGACTGCTCCAGCAATGCCGATGGCGACAGTGAGCAGCGTGGTGCCCACGGGCCGCCGGATGAATGGAGCCGAAAGGTTCATGCGTTCTCTGCACCCGGCCGCGGTTCAAGCTCCCCGGGCAACTGCGAAAGACGCCGGCCCTTGACGCGCTCAGCGAGCCGGTCGAAGAAGATGTAAATGACTGGCGTGGTGTAAAGGGTAAGCAACTGGCTCAACAACAACCCCCCGACCATGGCGATGCCCAGCGGCCGACGCAGCTCCGAGCCGAGGCCGGTTCCGGCGGCCAGCGGAATCCCTGCCAGCAGCGCGGCCATGGTGGTCATCATGATGGGGCGGAAGCGCAACAGGCTGGCCTCGTAAATGGCTTCGGTTGAATCCTTGCCATGCTTGCGCTCGGCCTCGAGCGCGAAGTCCACGATCAGAATGCCGTTTTTCTTGACAATGCCGATGAGCAAAATGATGCCGATGATTCCCACGACGCTGAGATCCTGGCGGAAGAGCATGAGCGCAAGCAGCGCGCCAACACCGGCGGAGGGCAGCGTGGAAAGAATGGTGACGGGATGGATGAAGCTCTCGTAGAGAACGCCGAGGACGATGTAGACAGTGACCAGTGCGGCAAGAATCAGCAGTGCTTCGTTGGAGAGGGAATTCTGGAAAGAAGCGGCGGTGCCCTGGAAGCCGGACTGCAAGCTGGCAGGAAATTTAAGGTTCTTCGCTACCTTATCGATGTCGCTGATCGCAGTTCCCAATGAAGCGTTGGACGCGAGATTGAATGAGACCGTGACGGAGGGGAATTGTCCCTGGTGATTGACGGAGAGCGCCTCGGTGGTGCTGCTCACCTGAGTGAAGGCGCTGAGCGGAATGGCATTGGCGCCCGATGAAGAAGAGCTGAGATTCGACGTGGTCCCGCCCTCTGTGCCGCCGGAAAGAACCGTGGCCGGCGCGTTCATCACTTGCGAGGACGGCGTGTAGCGCACGGAGGAGGTGAGCGCGTTCGATCCCGCCGACGATGAGGCTGAAGAAGAAAACGAGGTGGCGGCGCCTGCGCCGGTCGCACTCGCCGAGGCGCTCGACTGAATGTAGAGATCGCTCAGCTTTTTGGGATCCTTTTGCCACTCCGGCGCGGTCTCAAGCACGACATGGTACTGATTGAGCTGCGTGTAAAGCGTGCTGATTTCGCGCTGTCCGTAGGCGTCATAGAGCGTATTGTCGATGGTGGTTGGCGCGATTCCCAGCCTGGACGCGGTGACGCGGTCGATGGCCAGCTGGATGGCGCGCGCGCCAGTCTGCTGATCGGTAGCCACGTCTTCCAGTTCCGGCATTTTCTTTAGTTGGGCCACAAATTTGTTGGTCCACTCGGTCAACTCGTCGGTGTCGGGGTCCTCGAGCGTGTACTGATACTGCGTGCGGCTCACTCGGTCGTCGACCGTTATGTCCTGCACTGGCTGCATATAGAGATGCATGCCGTGGACCGGGCTCAAGCTTTGCTGAAGGCGGCGGATGACGTCGGAGGCGCCGACTCGCTGATTGATGGGTTTCAAATTGATCGAGATGCGGCCGCTGTTCAACGTGGTGTTGATGCCGTCGGCGCCGATGAACGAAGACAAGCTTTCGACGGCGGGGTCCTTGAGGATAATTCTCGCCAGCTCCTGCTGCTTCTCGCTCATGGCATCGAAGGAGATGGATTGCGATGCCTGCGAGATGCCCTGAATCACGCCGGTGTCCTGCACCGGGAAAAATCCTTTGGGGATCGTAATGTAGAGAACGATGGTGAGTATGAGTGTGCCGAGCGCAACCAAAAGAGTGAAGGTCTGGTAACGCAGGACCACGCGCAGCGTACGCCCGTAGAAGGCAATAAGCCTGTTGAACACGCGCTCCGACGCCTGGTAGAAGCGGCCCTCCTGGTGCTGGGGATCGTGGCGCAGGATGCGGGAGCACATCATGGGAGTGAGGGTGAGCGAAACCACCGCCGAAATGACGATGGTGACGGCCAGCGTGACCGCGAACTCGCGAAAGAGACGGCCTACCACGTCGCCCATGAACAGCAGCGGGATGAGCACGGCGATGAGCGAAACGGTCAGCGAAACGATGGTGAATCCGATCTGACCGGCGCCGGTGAGCGCGGCTTCGAGAGGCGGCATGCCTTCCTCAAGGAAGCGGTTGATGTTTTCGATCATTACGATGGCGTCGTCGACCACGAATCCAGTGGAGATGGTGAGCGCCATGAGAGAAAGATTGTCGAGCGAGTAGCCGAGCAGATACATCACGGCGAGAGTGCCGATGAGTGAAAGCGGCACGGCTACGGTGGGAATGATCGTTGCCCGCCAGCTGCGCAGGAACAGGAAGATGACCATCACCACCAGAACGACAACGAGCCCCAGCTCAAACTCCACGTCGTGGACGGAAGATTGAATGCTGGTGGTCATGTCGGTCAGCGTCGTGACGTTAATTCCGGCGGGGAGATTCGCCTCCAGCTGAGGCAGAACCTTCTGGATGGAGTTGACCACGGTGATGGTGTTGGCGCCGGGTTGCCGCTGGATATTGAGAATGACGGCGGGCGTCAGATTCATCCACGCGGCCTGCTTGGTGTTCTCCACGCCGTTGATCACATTGGCGACATCTTTGACGAAGACCGGCGCGCCGTTGCTGTAGGAGACGACCACATTCTTGTAGTCGTCGGCGGTGCTGATCTGGTCGTTGGCGTCAATCTGGTAGTCCTGGCGCGGGCCGTCGAAGTTGCCCTTGGCGGAATTGACGCTGGCCTGCGTCAAGGCCGTGCGCATATCCTCCATGTTCAAGCCGTAGGCGGATAACGCGACCGGGTTCACCTGGATGCGGACCGCGGGCTTCTGGCCGCCGCTGATGCTGACGAGGCCGACTCCGTTCAACTGCGAGAGCTTGGGCGCCAGGCGCGTGTCGACCATGTCCTCAACCTGCGAGAGCGGCATGGTGTCGGAGGTAATGGCCAGCGTGAGGACCGGCGCGTCGGCGGGATTGGTCTTGGTGTAGACGGGCGGGACAGGCAGGTCGGACGGCAGAAATGTCTGGCCGCCGTTGATCGCCGACTGCACCTCTTCCTCGCCTACGTCGAGCGAGAGCGAAAGGCTGAACTGCAGCACGATGACCGAGACGCCGCCCGCGCTGGTCGAAGTCATCTGGCTGAGGCCCTGCATCTCGCCGAACTGGCGTTCAAGGGGCGCCGTGATGGTCGTAGCTACTACGTCGGGGCTGGCGCCGGGATAGAAGGTGACCACCTGAATCGTCGGGTAGTCAACCTCCGGCAGGGCCGACACGGGCAGCTGGAAAAAGGCGACCAGCCCAGCCAGCAGAATTGCGGCCATCAGCAGCGAGGTAGCAACCGGCCGCAGAATGAATGGCCGAGATGGGCTCATGGAGCAGCCTCGGTCGTATCGGAGGATGTGGCCGGAATGTTGACCTTGGAGATGGAAATGGCCGACCCGTTGACCAGCTTCTGGAAGCTGCTGTTGGCCACCACGTCACCGGGGTTGATGCCCGTGACCGCGGTGTTTCCCTGATCCGAGATTCCCGACTTCACGGTCCGCATCACCGCTTTGTTCTTTTGGATCAGATAAACGTAATCGACCGCGCCATTGTGCTGGACCGCCGAGGAAGGAATGAGAGTCTGGTTATCGAGCGTCTTGACCAGCAGGCGCGTGTTGACGAACTGGTTGGGAAACAGCAGGCCATTCGAATTGTCGAATTGCGCGCGCAGCTTCACGGTTCCTGTGACGGTGTCGATGAGGTTGTCGATGGTGATCAATTTCCCTTTGGCCAGCAGCGTCTGCTGCGTGCGGTCATAGGCGTCGACCTCGAGAGCTTTTCCGCTGTGCATCTGTTTCAGAACTTCAGGCAAGCTATCTTCCGCCAGCGTGAAGATCACGGTGATGGGATGAATTTGCGCGACCACCACAAGCGGGGTCGCGGAGTTAGCCGTGACCAGATTGCCGGGATCAACCTGACGCAACCCAACCCGTCCGTCGATGGGCGACGTGATGTGGCAAAAACCAACCTGCACCTGGTCGTATTGGACGGTGCCCTGATCGTTTTGCACTGTTCCCTGATCCTGGAGAACGAGTTTTTCCTGATCCTCCAGCGTCTGCCGCGGGATGGCATTCTTGGCCCACGCGTCCTGGTAGCGCGTCAGATCCATCTGTGCTTCGGCCAACAGATTCTGGTCGCGGCTAAGGGCGCCCTGCGCCTGGCTCAGCTGCGCCTCATAGGGCCGGGAATCGATATCGATCAACGCATCGCCTTTGCGAACGTCCTGCCCCTCGCGGTAGTGGACAGCCGTAATCACGCCCGTGACCTGCGCAGTAATGTTGTCGGTGTATGTAGGCGTCACCGTCCCGATGGCGCTTAAATAGACGCCGATGCTACCTTTGGTCGCAGTGGCGACAGTGACAGGCACCGTCCCGCCCATGGCTGCACCGCGCCCGCCTCCCGCAGCGGGCGCCGCGCTCTTGTGATTCCACACCCACACGATCAGGAGCGCAAAAAGCAGCAGGACGATCACCCAGATCCAGAGGTGGCGGCGTTTTTTTGTTGAGTCGGAGGGCGGTTGCCCAAGATCAGAATGTGAAACAGACAAAGGTTGGTCCATCGCCTTCTTCTTTTCGTATGTCCGTTACGAACGCTCAGTTTGATAGGGACATTTTCTCATATTTGAATTGATGGCCGGGATCGAGAAGCCATCCCGTGCGTCGCGGAGCGTCATTGCTGAGACATCCTTCCGCAAGCGCGGTCGTCGCCTGATTTCAAGGCAAGCGGCGGCAATCGGAGTTCGGTGAGGCACAAATCAACTTGCCGCGCGCGTAGGCACGTTATTGCACAGACGAGTGAGCCCGGCGAAAAGTTGCAGAAATGTGCGGAGCGCGGATGAACGTCTCATTTTGGGCGGTTTAATTTTTCGGGAACGATTTACGGGGCCGACGACCGGTAGCCGCGCAGCGATGCTCAAAGCGCCAGAAAGATCGCGCCGTTTTCCACCGTGAGTTCAACACCGGCGGCCTTGGCTGCTTCCTCGAGCGCAGCTCTCAGCATCACAACCGGGTCCGGGCTGACATCGATCCGCCTCATCAACCCTTCGCCTTTTTTGGCGCCTGCTGAAAAGGTGATTTTCAGCCCGCGGCGCTTGCATCGCACCGCGGTTCCATCTTCAAGCTTGGTGTTCATGGGTTTGATGTAGGCGTCGACGTAATGGACGCCGATGCCGGATTTATCCTCAGTCTTCGCGGGAAGCTTGTTTTCAGCATTCGCATTCACATCACAAACTTTGACTTTCACGCTGTGCCCCCAGGGGTTCAATGCCTTTTTGTTCGAGAAATGCGTCCATGACTTTTCTGAACTCGCGGATATGATCGGGTGTGCTGCCGCAACAGGCGCCAATGATATTTGCGCCCGCCTCGAGCAGCGGAAGCACGCCCTTCACCATCTGCTCCGGCGTCTCGTCGTACACAATCTTCATGTTTACCAGGCGCGGCTTTCCGGCATTGGGCTGCACCATCACGGGCAACTTGGTGGCGCTCTTGTATCGCTCGACTGCCTGCAGGGCGTGCGGCATATCCATGCCGGTGCCGCAGTTGAGAGCCACGATGTGCGCGCCGTGTTCCTCCATGAATTCAGCGGCGCGTTCCGGTTCAACGCCCATCATGGTGCGGAACGTTGAGCCATCGAGGGTCACGTCATAAGCCATGGATCCGATGATGCACTTCGCGCCCGCCTTCTGTGCCGTCTCAAGGCCGATGGAGAGCTCTTCGAGCGAGGTCTGCGTCTCGACGATGATGGCGTCGGCTCCGCCGGCGACCAAGGCCGCCGCTTGCTCTTCAAAGGCGCTCTGAACCTGGGCCACCGTGAAATCGCCGAAGGGTTCAAGCAATCCACCGAAGGGGCCGATGTCGCCGAGCACGTATCCATCTTTGGTTCCGAACGCCTGGCGAGCAATCTCGACACTGGCTTTATTGATCTCGGGCACATGCTCGGATTCGCCATGGCGGTTGAGCATGATGCGCGATCCGCCGAAAGTGTTGGTGATGATGCAGTCGGAGCCGGCATCGGCATAACGGCGCTGGATGGCGAGCACGCGCTCCGGGTGCGTCAGATTCCAAGCCTCACCGCAGTTGCCCTGTTCCAAACCGGCAATCATCAACTGAGTACCCATCGCTCCGTCGCCGAGCAAAGGCCGTTCCAGCACTTCTTCGTGCAAAAGCTTTTTCATGAGTTCTCCGTCTCCCCGCTCAATTCCTTTTGTACCAGAGCGTAGTGGATGGTTTCGAGAACGAGGCCCCATTTGTGATTGCGGCTTTGCGGCTCGCAGTAGCAGCCGGCTCCGTTCGGTTCGCGCCGCCACTCGAGGACCGCGTTGAGGCGCTGACCGAGCAGAGGCTTTTCGCTGTCAATTGCGGTCATGAGGCGCTCGGAATCCTCGACATACTTGCACATCGACTCGTGGCCGGTGTCGTCCACGGCGGGGCTGCAGCGCTCGTCCAGAATTGGATACTCGTCAGCGCGCGGCCCCAACTTCACTTTGTAGATGAAGGCCAGCGGACGGCCCATGTTGGTGCAGGTGGTTCCGTCGTAGCGGAATGTAACGTCAATCGACCCGTCCGGACCGGGCTGGATTACCAGGCGCTCCTCCGCCCATCGCTGCAAAGCTTTCCGATTCACGGTGTACTGCGCATCGGCGTCGAGGACCGCGATGGGCGCGGGCAGCGGCTCGGCGGTTGTCCTGGGTGCGCGTTTGTAAGGCGCGCGCCTGTACTGGCAAGGCCCAAACGAGCAGCTCTCGCAGGGGACAAGGCTGGTGAGCCGTTGCAGGCGCTCCCTGTGACGTGTGACGCCGAAGACCGCGAGTTGCGTCTTCTTGGGGCGCAACATGCCGGAGTCAAACGCGTCGACGCGGGAAGGGAACTGCTCGCTTCGCGTCTGCCTGATCAATTTGAGAAGCCGCGGCTGTTCAGCTACGTCCCAATCGGGATAGCCGGGACTGGAGTGAGGAAGCACAGCCATGGCGCGCTGTTCCGCCCAGTCGCAAAGACGGGCCCCGGCGATCGTGGTCAATTGCTCAACGACCGCGGAAGCATACATTTCGAGGAAAAAATATTCGTCGGGTTTCTCTTCCTTCCAGAGCCGCCACGCCTCTTCCTCGGCTTCAGGGCCAGCGCCGACGGCAACCAGAATCGCGCCATGTGCTCCGGCCTGCTCGAAGGCGGTGTGCAGGCGTTTGCTGTTGAAGACCACGCCATCAATCTTGATCAAGTCGGGCCGAATCGCGTCGCCGCCAGCGACGCCGCTCGTAAATTCAAGGCTCTCGGCCTGGCGCGCGTAAAACCAGGGCCGGCCATGCTTCCCATACCAGTCCCGCGCCCGATCTGCCAGCTCTCGCACACGGCCCTCCAGCACAAAGCCGCGAGGGTAGCCGAGGAGACGCGTAAATTCCTGCTCCGGCACGTCCACGCCGGCGAGCGCGTCCGCTATCTCGATGGATTCGGCTACCTGGCGCATGAAATCGGCTCCACGGCTTTAAACTGGCAACCCTCGACGAAGAAATCGAAGAAGCTCGGGTGCGTCTCAAGCCGGCAATGTTGCACTCTTTTTACCAGTTCCTCCAACTCTTGGCGCTTCGACTTCGAAAGCAACGCGATGGTCGCGCCTTCAATGGCCAAATTGCCGGCCCTCACGAATTTCTCCGGCGCGAGGCTGGGCACGAGCCCGATGCGCTTTGAGGCTTCGACATTCAGATGCCGCCCGAATCCGCCGGCGAGATAAAAGACGTCGATGCCGTCGAAGTCGATGCCGAAAGTGTTGAAGACAACGTGCAGCCCCGCTACGTTCGCGCCCTTGGCCTGAGCCAGCTCATTCACGTCGCTCTCCAGCAGATAAACGTCGCCGTTGGCGCCGCGGCAAAGATCGATGCGATGCACGTCGCCCTCAAATCGCCCTCGCTCGTTCATGCGGCCGGTGCGCAGCAGCTCGCTCAGCAGGTCGACCAATCCTGACCCGCAGATTCCTTCGGGCGGCACGTCGCCGATGACGCGAATCTGGAATTTCCCATCCTCATCAATCGCCACTTCCTCAATGGCGCCGTCCAGAGCGGGCATGCCGCAGGCAATGGCTCCGCCTTCAAAGGCCGGTCCCGCCGGGCAGGACGCCGCGAGAATGCGATCCTTGTTTCCCACCACCAATTCCGTGTTGGTGCCGATGTCCATGATCGCGACCAGGCGCTGCTCGTGGGCCAGATCCGCAGCCAGCATGCAGGCGGCGGCATCGGCTCCTACGTGGCCGCTGATGATGGGAGCGCCGTACACGCGCGCTTTGGGATGAATCGGCAAAAGGCTGCGCAGGCCGGATTCGACAAGGCTGGTGGTGTTGCGCTTGCCCTCGGCCAACTCGATCTCCGTGATCGAGCGGTAGGGCGTCTGGCCGATCGAATAGACGTTTTGCCGGAAGAAAAGATCGCGCATGGTGGAGTTGCCAACCACGACCATCTCGTAAATCGTCTTGGGGTCGATGGGAAATTTCTCGATGGCATGGCTCAGGTATCCGGCCAATGTCCGCATCAGCAGCCTTCCCGGATGGCTGGTGTCGTAGGCGATGCGCGATATGATCTCCGAGCCGCCGAAGCGCTGCGGATTTTCAAACGAGGTGTCGGCGATCAGCTCTCCGCTTTCGAGGTCGAGCAGGCGAATGACCACGGTTGTCGTTCCCAGGTCCATCGCGATGCCGTGAATCGGCCCCGCGGACCGCTCGACTTCGACTCCGTCGATCAGAATGCGGTCACCGTCGCGAGTCACGGCGGGATCGAGTGCGAACGCATGACCGCTTCCGGGCAAACCGTACGCCTGGCGCTCGATGCGCATGTGACCGCGGCGCATGGTGTGGCAGCGAACCTGGCCGCCGGAGCCGGTGACGAATGTCTGGCAGGAGAGGCGGAAGTTTCCCTTCAGATGACGCTCGGCCTCGGTCAAGGGAGACAGGGATTCCATGCCCTCGACCACCTCGACCATGCATTCTTTGCATTTGCCTTGCTTGCGGCACGACGTGGGCACGTCGATGCCCATGGCTTCGGCCTGGTCGAACAAAGAGAGGGCCGCGTTGGCCTCGGTCGATTGTCCGTTAATGATCAGCGTGACGGCCATTTTCGGGAAGTGCCTACCATCCCTTCGCCTCGAGTTCCGCTTTCAGCGCGTCCGCCACTTCCTGCGCGGACCCCTCGCGCTCCTGTTCGTCGCTCCACTTCCATTGCGCCAGGTAGTCGTCGGCGGCCTGCAATCCGCGCATGGCTGCAAGGCGATCGATTTGCTCCATGAATCGCCCGTCGAGCATCACGGTCACATCGTCGATCCCGTCGTCAGCTTTGACTTGAGTCGGGATTTCCTGCCAATAGAGGATCTTGTAGGTCGCCATCTGGGTCACGCCTGCCCCGCCAGCCGCAGGAACAAATCCACCGCCGCGGAAGCGTTGGCTCCGTATCCGTCGGCGCCAATCTCGTCGGCAAACATCTGGCTGATGGGAGCGCCGCCCACGGCCATCTTGATCTCCGTATGGCCCGCCTCGCGGAAGCCCTCAATCACGGTCTTCATATACATCATGGTCGTGGTGAGCAGCGCGCTCATGCCGACAATGTTCGGCTTGCATTTCTCGGCGGCGGCCATGAACTTTTCGACACTTTGATCCACGCCGATGTCATGAACCTCAAAGCCCGCGCCCTCGGCCATCATGCCCACCAGGTTCTTGCCGATATCGTGCAAATCGCCGCGAACCGTGCCCATCAGCAGAACCCCCTTAGGCTTGGAGCCGCTGTCTTTCGATGTCAGCAGAGGCTTCAGCACGGCCATGCCGGACTTCATCGCCCGCGCCGCAATCAAAACCTCCGGCACATAGAGCACGTTGTGCTTGAAGTCCTCGCCGACCACGCTCATGCCCGCAATGAGACCTTCGGTCAGCACTTCCTGCGCGGAGCGTCCTTCGGCCAGAGCCGCCTCGGTTAAGCGGCCCACCTGGTCGGCGTTACCTTCGTACAGGTGTTGATTCATCAAGGCGTAATCGGGCATCAAATGGTTTCCTCAGCGAGAGCTCGCAACCGCTGACACGGCGCGTTTGGCGTTGAATTCTTCAAGGGCCTCAAGCATGGCTAGAATATTTTCGCGCGGCATACCCGGGCTGGTGCCACCGCCGACGGAGAGGATGATCCCCTCGCCGCCGGAACCCTCGAGTACTTCCAGGGTCTCGTCCTTCACTTCCTCCGGGGTTCCGCGGACGCCAATTTCCAGCGGGTTCACGTTGCCCATCAGGCACATTCGGTCGCCCACGCGCCGTTTTACTTCAGTGATGTGCCGCTGCTTGCCCCAGTTGAGCACGTTGAACCCAGTGTCGGGCAGGTGGTCGAGGCAGGCATCCACCTCGGCATCGTTGTGATACAGCTTGACCCAATCCTTGGGAAAGGCGTCGCAGATTCGCTTCAGATAAGGATGCGCAAACTCGAGGTAATGATCCTCGTTCACGAATCCGACAATGTCGTCGAGGATGAAGATGCTCTCAACGGTATCACCCATCACCTTTTGCTGAGCCTTCAGCCAGTCGATGATCACGCGGGTGCACAGGTCAAGCAGCTTATGCGCGCCTTTGGGGTTTTCGACCAGGTCGATCATGAATTCCGTGGTTCCGCGGACAAATCCGGCGGTACACATGGGGCCGCGCGAGGTGACCATGGGGAGAATGTAGCCGGCATCGAGAATCCGCTGCCGCGCCATGCCAATCCGGTGCAGGGTGAGGCCAGCAAACCCGTCGGCCTCAACTTCGTATTCGGGGAAATTGTCGATGTCTTCCAGGCGGTAAAGCGTGTGGTATTCGCTCGGCGTATTGTCTTGCCAGAACTTGATTTTGGCGCCCAGCACCGAGGGTTCCGCAGCCATCCCGTATTCCATCCACCACGAAGGGATGAAGATGATGTCAGGGAACTCCTGCATGATTTTCAAGTTCGATTGAAACCAGAGCTCGGGATCCAGAAAATAGTCCAGGTGCTTGATTCCCAGGTATCCGGGAATCCACGGACTATCGATGATCAGCGCCATCGGGATCTTGTCGAGTTTCTCGCGCCGCGCCGCTCGCTTAAACGTTTCCCACTGTTCCGGCCGCATACTTTTCCTCCCGATCACAATCGTGACCGATGCATTCTATCGAGCCCATGACTTGAATGAGCGACCTCCTCGCCATCCGTCTTGCCCGAATTGCAGACCTGTTTCTGCGCGCTGGACGGGGCGCTCAGCTACCGCTCGAACAGCGCAGATTACGAAGCCAACCTTGACCTAAGTGCAATCTTTGCCGTCACCTAAGGTTTTCTTCGACAGTCGTAATAATTCCGACTCCGTAATCATAGTGTAACTGGAACAAAACGCACAAGAGTGGATGGAATTTCGACTGACAGGCTGCCTGGCGGCAATCCACTCAAGCCGAATAAGCCCGGCGAGCGGCTGCACGATGCAATTATGGCGGAGAGACTGAGATTCTCGAGGAAAGCACATAAAACCCAATTAAAGTCGCGATTTGAGACTCGTTGTCATGCGGTTGTCATGCTAAACCAGCCGTAGGGGACTTGAAATCATGGCAACCGGGACAAAAGAGCGTTCCGTCATCGTGACGCTGCGCGCGAAGGCCGGCGGAAAATGGAGACGGCTGCCAGCTGTCTATGGGCGCAACGGGCGCATTCGCCCAGGGTACGCGCAGGACAGAGATTGCCAGGTTGAGTTCGCCGAGCCCGCCTATGAGCTTCGGCTGTACGAGGACAGGCAGGCCAAGTACATCCCCACCGGGCGCAATGCTGCAGATGCAGACGCCGAGCGCAAGAAGCTGGAAAAGAGCCCAAGCAAGACCGCGGCGAAGAACGCCGCCGAGAGCACAGGCGGGACGTTCGTCGACAAAGAAGACCGTCAGACGCTGGCTAGGACGGCCGCCGCGTACATCAGAGATGCGCAACAGCGCGGCGCGATGGAAGCGGCTGACCAGACCCGGCTGGTCAGTGAAGAGTTAAGGAAGCTGCTCAACAGAAAGACGTACGTCGACGAGATCACGCGCGATGACGTCTTCAGGTTCCACGCCGCTCTTCGAAGGCGCGGCTGCTCTGATCGGACGGTGGCCAACAAGCACCAGCGCCTGACGTCGTGGCTTCGCTTTGCGGGGATGGACAAGGGCATCCTGCCGCCGGTTCCCAATTACGAAGAGACGCTTCCCACGATCTACACCAGCGATGAAATCAGTACAATGCTCGCTGAGGCCGGTCCCTACATGAAGGTGGCGATCCTCCTGGCACTGAAGTGCGGGCTGCGCGATCAGGAATTGATGCATCTAGAGTTCTCAGACATCAACTTCAAGGAGAAGACCCTCAGAGTGCAGGGGAAGCCTCGGTGGAACTTCCGCGTAAAGACACATGAGCAGAGGTTCGTGCCCGTTCCCAACGATGTACTCGATGAGCTGCATGCATGGAAGGAGCAATGCAGCGGGAAATCGCTCATCCTTGGCACCAAGAACGGGAATCCGAATACGAAGTTGCTGTTTGCGTTGAAGACGCAGGCGCGGAGGGCCAAGCTGAACTGCGGCCGGTGCGACGGATGCAAATCGAAGCGGCGCGAGTGCAGAGCATACACGTTGCACAAATTCCGCAGGTCCTACATCACTACTCTGCTTCGAAATGGAATTGACCTGAGGACAGTCCAGGCGTATGCGGGACACAAAGACATCGCGAGCACGGTGCGTTACCTGCGACCGGCTAGCGCCAAAGAAGCGCAAAGCAGACTGAATGCCGTTCAGTGGTAGAGAACCGCGGGCCAGGCAAGCCGGCACGGCGGACTCGCAGTTATGATGCAGAGCGCTTTTGCCGGTGTGGGTCAGTTTTCGGTTTGTCCGTCATTCCCCCGTAGTTTGAATCCATGCTGCTGGGCGCGTTGAACTCGCGACTTCGGCGCGGTTTTTGCCGGACTTCAAGTTGCCGGCCCTCCATATCTTTGACCGCGAGGACAGTTCCCGAGCCGCCGCATTCGATCTGGCGGATGACGGTGTAGGTATCGAAGGCACTCTTGAAGACTTTCGGTCTCTTCTCCGCCATTCTTGTATTCCTTACTGAATCGCCTCAGCTTGCAGATCTTGGTCTTGGATTCTCGAATCGCACTTGGCGCAATCGAATCCATCTGAAGCGCTCAATGAGGAACTCGGCGCTTACTGGCCTTCTTCGCGACCTTCTTCCGAGTTTCAAGCTCAAGCCGTTCTCTTAAGCGCCGCTGATTATCAGCGTTTTTGCAACGCTTACTGCAAAACAGCATGTCTGATCGATCCGCAACAAAGTAGAGGTCGCAGGTGGGTCGAGTACAGATCTTGATCTCACGCTGTTTGAGATATTCACCCCGCAACATGTAATACAAGACCCCCCGTATCCCATAAGGCATTGCCTCTGGCAACTCCTGAACTAGGAACTTGTTGAAATAGGTACCGTTCTGCATCGGGGCGAAGGTGTCGCCCGTCTAATGGGTATGCGTGGAGATGAGCGAGTTCAGGATGGGATGTTCAGCTATGTTTCATTGGAGCAGCGGGTACCTCAGGATCATCCGTTGCGCGCGGTTCGCAAGCTGACGGACACGGTGTTGGGGAGGTTGAGCGCGGAGTTCGATGCGTTGTATGCGGACTCGGGACGGCCTTCGATAGCGCCGGAGTACATTCTGCGGGCGCTGCTGTTGCAGGTGTTCTACTCCGTGCGTTCGGAGCGGCTGCTGGTCGAGCAAATCGACTACAACCTTCTGTTCCGCTGGTTTGTGGGTCTGGGCATGGACGATGCGATGTGGAACCACGCGGTGTTTTCGAAGAACCGAGACCGGTTGCTGACCAGCGATGTGGCGCAGCAGTTCTTTGCGGAAGTGAACCAGCAGGCCAAGCGGTTCATGAGCGACGAGCACTTCACAGTGGACGGCACGCTGATCCAGGCGTGGGCCTCGCAGAAGAGCTTTCGCAGCAAGGACGGTTCCGATGACGGCGACGGGGGAGATTTTCATGGCCAGAAGCGTACGAATCAGACGCATGAATCGACCAGCGATTGGGATGCGCGGCTGTACAAGAAGAGCTACGGCAAGGAGTCGAAGTTGAGTTACCTGGGCCACGTGCTGGTGGAGAACCGCAACGGATTGATTGCCTCCGCGATGGTGACGCACGCCGATGGTCTGGCCGAGCGCGATGCTGCGCTCTTGATGCTGGCGCAAAAGCAAGAGGGCCGCTCGCGGCGCATCACAGTGGGCGCGGACAAGGCTTACGACAGCAAGGATTTCGTCAGCACGGTGCGGGAGTTGAACGTGACACCGCATGTAGCCAAGAACGACAAGGGCCGCAGCAGCAACCTGGACCGAAGGACCACACGGCAGCCTGGCTATGCCGTCAGCCTGAGCCGGCGATGGCTGATCGAGAAGGGCTTCGGTTGGCTTAAGCAAACCGGCCCGCTGCGCCAGGTCAAGCTGCGAGGCCTGGAAAAAGTGGACTGGCTATTCGTCTTCAGTTGCGCCGCACACAACCTGATCCGGCTGCCCAAACGGATGGCTCAACAACCAGGAAGGCTCATGGAGCAGCGTGCCTGAACGTCGCTTGCAGGTCTCGGGGATGCTTCCCTGAGACCTGCAAAGCCCCATAAACACTGGCCAGACCCGCAGTTCAAACAGATTTCAACCGGCTAGGGATCGAAATCACAAGAAAAGACGCTGCGATGCGGCGAATTTCAACAAGTTCCTAGGCCACCACCCGCGTAATGAAGAGTTAAAGGGATCTGACTGAAAGCACGGCAGAGCATGAGATTTGCAAGCATGACAACATTCAAAGGATGGTCTTGAGAGAGCCTCTCCTTGCTACAAAATGAAGCCAAACTTACGGACTCGCCCCAGCTGAAGGGTTTTGGGACATCAACCAAGTCGCCTGATGGTCGGAGTTCATTAATTATTTGCTGAGTGCATCGGCGATCCTGGGCTCGTTGGCGACTGCTTTCGCGGGTATGCGCAGCATCATCCACGCTGAAGGCATGCGAGAATGTTTATCAACCAGTAACTTCCGGCTTGCCGGTCATCCGCCCGGTACAGTTCAATCACGATCAGCCGACTTGAACGAAGCCGCTGCGGCGGCGGACGCATTCGCGTGCGGCTGAACCGGCCTTTGTGGCTGCCCGGATAGTTTGGGACGCAGAGAAGGAGGATTCTCTGTGAACCAACTACGTCAGCTCATGCTTGAGGAGTTGCGCCGCCGCAACTTCGCCGACACAACCATCCGCTCGTACCTGCACGGTGTTGCCCACTTCAGCCGGTACTGCCGGCGTCCGCCGGATCAGCTTGGCCCGGAGGATATTCGCAAGTATCAGGCGATGCTGTTCACCAAGTTGAAGTTCAGTCCGAACACCGTGATCCTACGGCTTGCGGCTCTGCGGTTCTTCTATATTCACGTGTTGAAGCTCGGCTGGAGCATTGCCGAGACGCCCTATCCGAAGAAGGTGCGTCACCTTCCAGGGGTACTCAGTCAGGAGGAGGTCACGCGCCTGATCGACGCCGCGGATTCCCCCTTTCATCGCATCCTTCTCATGACGCTCTATGCCACCGGCGCACGCCGCGCAGAAGCGGCCCATCTGAAGGTCAGCGACATCGACAGCCAGCGGATGGTGGTCCACATCCGCGAGGGCAAGGGCGGCAAGGACCGCGATGTCATGCTCAGCCCGAAGCTGCTCGATGAGCTGCGCGTCTACTGGCGCGGACTACGACGCAAGCCCAAGGAGTGGTTGTTTCCCGGCAACCGTTGGCACACGGCAACTTACCCTGTCACCACCAAGGTCCTCTGGACCGCGTGCCAGATCGCCGCTGAACGGGCCGGCCTTGAGCACAGGCGCATCCATCCGCACACCTTGAGACATTGCTTCGCTACCCATCTTCTCGAAGCCGGCGCCGACCTGCGCACCATCCAGATACTGCTCGGCCATCGAGACCTCGAAGTCACTACCGTCTACCTGCATTTGTCCCAACGGCATCTCAGCGCCACCGCCAGCCCGCTCGATGCGCTCACCTTCTCTGCACGGGGAGGACACAAGCACAGTTGAACAACCGGCCTCTCGTGGAGATGGCCGACATCGTTCGCTGTGCCGGACAGGCATTTATCGAACACAGTTGCAAGTGGATCAACTGGCAGCATCGAAAAGTGCTGCTGGCCATCGTGCGCTGCCGCACGGCTGCGCTGGGTGGACATCGTGATCGCTGCACCGGCTGCGGACTTACGACCAGGATCTCCTACAACTCATGCAGAAACAGGCATTGCCCAAGATGCCAGGGCAACGCGCGCCGGCGCTGGCTCAAGGCGCGCGAGCGGGAACTGCTGCCCACACGCTACGTCCACGCGGTCTTTACTCTGCCCCGGGAACTGGCCCCGCTGGCCTTGCAGAACAAGCGGCTCATCTACAACCAGCTCTTTCACTCGAGTGCTGAGACCCTGCTTGAGGTCGCTCGCGATCCCCGTCATCTTGGCGCTGAGATCGGCTTCTTCAGCGTGCTGCACAGCTGGAATCAGCGCCTGCAGTTTCATCCTCATATCCACTGCGTACTTGCCGCCGGCGGCCTGGCTCCGGATCACTCCCGTTGGCTCTCCGCCCGGCGTTCCTTCTTCCTGCCCATCGGCGTGCTCAGCCGTGTCTTCCGCGGCAAGTTCGTCGCCGGACTTCGCAACGCCTTCCATCGTGGCGAGCTCCAGTTCCACGGCAGCCTCCTGCCACTCGCCGAACCGCGCGCCTTCGCCTCATGGCTGCGCGTACTGTTCCGCCACGACTGGGTCGTCTATTCCAAGCCACCCTTCGGCGGACCGCAACATGTGCTGCGCTATCTCGGCGCCTACACCCATCGCGTCGCCATCTCCAACTCCAGGCTGGTCGCCCTCTCCGATGGCAACGTCACCTTCCGCTGGCGCGATTCCGCGCACGGCAACAAGAAGAGGCTCATGACTCTGACCGTCGAGGAGTTCCTGCGCCGCTTCCTGCTCCACCTGTTGCCGCCCGGTTTCGTGCGCATCCGCAACTTCGGGTTCCTGGCCAACCGGAGCCGCGCCACACTCCTGCCGCTATGCTTCCAGTTCCTCAGCGGCTCAGAGAAGATGACTGCTTCGGTGCTATCACCGTCCACCGATCAGGCTCACTCGCTCTGGAACTGCCCACTCTGCGGCGCAACCATGCGCGTCGTCGAACGGCTCTCCGCTGCCCAACTCCTGCTTCGCTCTCCACCTCAACCAGACCCGTGCCCAGCATGAAGTTCTATCCACATCCCCGGCCTGTGCCCGTGCTTCGGCGCGTACGTGGACTCCTTGTCTCATCTGTCCGGGATTGCTCGCCCGGCTATCTCTTGGACCCTCGACTGACACCTCATCGCGGTGTTTCACCGCACCATCCCACAGTCCAAGCGGCACATCCTACCCAACTCAGCCGATGCCTGACCCCTCTGCACCTGCTCAAACCGATTCAAAGTACATAGCCTTCCATGAGGGCGGCTTCCTTCAAGTCGCTGTATCAGAAGCGCCCCTTTAACACCAGTCAGCTGCGCAGCGTTGCGTGGCGGGGCGCTCCAGATACAGCACTAAGACATATCGGTACCGATCGGAAAATCGGTGAGCGCTTTGGCGATTATGCGCCTTTTGACGATCCTCGAGGCCCATTGAAGCCTGCGACGCGTGCGTCCAGTGGCCTCTCTTTCCTCGCAATTACGGCTCGCACTTCTCCTGTCCCGTATACGTCTTAACAACCTGGCTCTTCTTCCATATCTCAATTTGTTCTCTGGCATCTCTGACGAGTTTCGCGAACCGATGGGCCAGTTCCATGATGCGCTTCGATTGTCGCCTTTGAATCGCTTCCGTAGGAATCAATTCTGTGCCGATTCCGAGAGCGGTCGCGCCCGACAAAATGAAACTCATTGCATTCTGCTGATTTACGCCTCCCGCAGCAATCAATGGCACTTCAGGCAACAACGCGTGCATCGCCTTGATGTACCTGTCCCCGCCGACCGGTCCGCAAGGGAACACCTTGATGAGGTCGGCGCCGGCACTCCACGCGGCAACCACCTCGGTCGGCGTCAAGGCGCCGGGCAGGACCGCGACACCTTCTTTCGCTGCAAATTCCACGATCGCAGGATTGAATGATGGCGAGGTGATGAAGCTCGCACCCGCTCCGACGCACAAGCGTGCTGTCTTTGTGTCGAGCACTGAACCGGCTCCGACGATGACCTTGGGATCGGAATGAATCAGGTGGGCCATCAATTCCAAAGCTCCAGGCACCGTCATCGTGATTTCCACGATTGGAATTCCGCCGTGCATGACTGCCTCCGCCGCAAAATGGGCGTCATCGCCAGACAACACCCGAATAGCCGGAATGATGGCTATCTCTCGAATTCGGGAACAGACTTCGTCTTTTGTCATGAATGGCATTCCTTCCAGTATTTTCTGCTTTTTGCAGCAGGCTCCACAATGATGGTTCACACGGCTTCGCTGGGATCTGCCTCCGGCAACTTATCGTCGCTGTCTGCGAACCAAACGTACAAGGTCGGCAATAACATGAGGCTGATAGCCAGGTCTGCGACCAATCCTCCGACGATCACGATGGCGAAGGGTCGTTGCGAATCCGAACCGATTCCGTGGGAGATGGCTGCGGGCAACAAGCCGAGCGTTGCAACCAACATGGTCATCATGATGGGCCGAAGACGGAGCACTGCGCCTTCCACCGCGGCTTCTTCAACGTCATATCCGCGGACCCGAAGCTGGTTGATGTATTCCACCATAATCACGCCCATTTGTACCGAGACTCCAAACAGGGCGAGAAAACCGACACCAGATGACACGCTGAAATTGGTGCCCGTCGCCAAGAGCGCGAGCAATCCGCCGATGGGGGCCATCGCGATGTTGGTGAGAATCAAAAGAGCCCACTTCGCCGACTTGAACATCGTATAGAGAATGATGTAAATCAACAGGATCGACAGCGGCAGCACGATCAACAACCGATGCTGAGAGCGCTTTTCGCTCTCATATTCGCCTGCCCAATCAAGCGTGTATCCGGTGGGAAGTTTCACCGAAGCATTGACTTTTCTAATGGCTTCATTGACCGTGCTCCCTAAGTCCCTTCCACGCACGCTGAACTTCACAGCCACGTATCGGGAATTTCCCTCCCGGTAAATCTCGGAGCCGCCGTCAATCACTTTCACCTTGGTGAGTTGCGCGAGTGACACTCGCTCACCCGATGGCGCCAATAGACGTATCTTCTCGATCGCCTCCGTGGTGTCCCGATATTTCGGGAGGTAACGCAAGACGAGGTCGTATCGCTGTTCTCCGATCAGCACCTGATTGAGCGCGTTGCCCCCGACCGCAGTCTGAATAGCGTCTTCAATATCGGAGACATTGATGCCATAGCGGGCGGCCTGATCGCGATCGACTGTGAAGTTGAGGTTCGGCTGGCCCAGCACGCGAAAGACACCAAGGTCCTCTACACCGCGGATCGGCCGCATGACCTCCTCGATCTCGTCCGCTTTCTCTTCCAGCGTTTTCAGATCGTCACCGTAGATCTTGACCGCAAGCGCGCCCTTCACGCCGCTCACCGCTTCCTCAAGATTGTCGGAAATGGGTTGCGAGAACCCCCAGAACACGCCAGGAATCTTTTCGAGCTCGCGATCCATGGCGGCAATGAGTTCTTCCTTGTTCTGATGAAAAACCGGACGCCATTTCTCTTTCGGAAGGAGATCGACGAAGAACTCCATGTCGAAGAAACCAGTGGTATCAGTTCCATCGTCGGGGCGGCCGATCTGGTTGACGACCTGCGGAACTTCCGGAAAAGAGCAAAGAACTTCACGCGCCCGCCGGGCAACTTCCGCGCTTTCAGTAGGACCGGTGCTCGGAGCAAGCGTGCCCCGAACCCAGAGCGCGCCTTCATCCAAGTGAGGCAGGAATTCCGAACCGATGACACCGCTGAATGCGAGGAATGCCGAGATCGCCAGGGCCAGGGCCGCTCCACCTACTGTCACCCAACGATTGCGAATCGCCCAGCGAACGCCTGTTCTATAGTGCCGGGTGAGGAAGGTCATGACCGGGTTCTGCCATTGCTTAGCGTCCCTTCGAAATAGCAAGCTCGCCAGAGCCGGCGCAATCAGCATCGAGAAGATCAAAGCGCCGATTAGAGCGAAGGCCACAGCCCATGCCATCGGCTTGAAGAGCTTTCCTTCAACGCGTTGCAAAGTGAAGATGGGAAGATATGCCGTAATGATGATGGCAATGGCATAGAACACCGGCCGTTGCACCTCGTGTGCCGCGGTACGGATGCGGTCAACGATGGTGCGCGGCGCTTCCTCGGGGCGGTTCAGGTGGCGCACGATGTTTTCCACCATCACCACCGCTCCATCCACGACCATCCCGAAATCCAACGCCCCAAGGGAAAGCAGGTTTGCGGAAATGTGGCGCAAGTCCAGACAGATCGACGCGAACAACAATGCAAATGGAATTGTCAGCGAAACGATAATCGCGCCGCGCACGTTACCCAGAAAAAGGAACAAGATAACAATCACCAGGGCCATGCCTTCGGCGAGGTTGTGCAGCACCGTGTGGGTGGTGTAATGCACCAGGTCGTCCCGATCAAGATATGGAACGATCTTTACCCCTGGAGGCAATATATGGTCGTTGAGACGCTTGACCATGACGTGGAGGGACTCCAGCATGGTTGCCGTGTCTGCGCCCTTGCGAAGAAAGACAATTCCTTCGACCACATCGTCATCGTCCTCGACAACGCCATCTGCGCGATGGTACGCCCTGCCGATCTGGCCTAACCGAATTTTGGGCCCCTGTGTTGCGACCCCGATGCCCTTGATGCGCAGCGGCGTTCCATTCTGGGTTTTGATGACGGTCTCTTCGATGTCTTTGACATTGGTTACAAGACCCACTCCCCGCACGTTGATCTGCTGCGAGCCTTGCTCGATAAAGCTGCCGCCTACGTTGGCGTTGCTGTTCGTGAGCTGCTGCTCAAGCTGCGAAAGGCTCAGACCGTAGGAGATCAGCTTCTCGGGGTCGACGCGGACCTGGTATTCGCGCGTAATGCCGCCAAACGAAGAATCGTCGACAACATCCGGAACGGATCGAATGTATTTGGCGATCACCCAATCCTGCAGCGACTTCAGGTCCATTAAATCGTAGCCAGGATTCGTGCTCTTCAGCGTGTACCAGTACACGGAGCCGATTGGGCTGAAGTCCGGACCGATTCCGCCAGAGACACCGGGCGGAAGCGTAACCTGCGAAAGTCGCTCCAGAGTTTTCTGGCGATCCCAGTCATTATCGGAATTATCATCGAAGATCAAGTTCACAACAGACAATCCGGCCAGCGATGCCGAGCGCACATGCTGAAGGTGCGGAATGCCGTTCATCTGGATCTCGATGGGAATTGTGACCTGCTGCTCCACTTCTTCTGCGGCTCGCCCGGGCCACTGCGTAATCACCTGGACCCAGGTATTGGCAACGTCCGGATAGGCTTCGACCGGCAGATTGTGGAAGGAAATCATCCCCCAAATGAAGAGCAGAATCGCCATACTCAGCACTACGAAGCGATTATTCAGAGCGAAGTCGACGAGTGTGCGAATCATTGCTGCTCCGCCGAGTTCTGGAATTCAAGCGCGTTGTCCACAACCATTTGTCCCGGCGCCAACCCTGAGACGATCTCCTGCATAGCGCCAGGCAGCATGTCGCCGCCCACAACCTCAGTGCGTCGAAATTGATTGCCTTGCACCGGCACATACACCCAATCTCGATCGTGAAGGTGCAGGACGGCAGTAGCCGGGACGGCTGCTCGCTTCTGTTTTTGCCGGCCCAGGAAAGTAGCGCTCACAAACATTCCTGGCCGCATTCCTCCCGGATTGCGCATTTCAATGCGAACTTTGGCGGTGCGAATATTGGGGTCAAGTATGGGACCAATGTTGTCAATCGTCCCCGTGAAGACCTTGCCGGGATAGGCATCCAGCCGGATCTCCGCTTTTTCTCCGAGGCGCACGTTGGCTAAATCATTTTCGTAGACATCGCACAGAACCCACACATAGCTCAAATCTGAAATTGTGAAAGGGCTTGGCGAGCCCAGCCCCGCGACACCAGCCCCGTTGGTAACTTGTTGATCAGTAATGATGCCGCTAATCGGCGCACGAATCTCGACTATGCCGGTCGGCCGATCGAGTGCCGGATCGCCCAGGACCCGCAGTTTCTCCGCGGATGTCTCAACGTCAACTTTGGCTTTGTCTTCCGTATTCTGCGCAATTTGCAGATCGTTCTGAGCAATCGCGCCCTTGCCGTAAAGGAAGGTTGCGCGGTCGAGTTGCGTCTGAGCAAGCTTTTCATCCGCCACGGCCTTCTGATAGTTGGAGAAGGCGCCTGAGATGTCCGCGCTTTGCACCTTCAGCAACAATTGGCCTTTCTTTACGGTGTCGCCCAGGCGCGCGTCAATTTCTACAACGCGGCCAGCGGCGATTGAGATAACAGGAACGGCTCTCGAAATGTCCGGAGTCACCGTGCCATTGACATTTAGTTGGGGAATAGCGATATGTTCCGTCGCCTGCACAAGCTGAAAACGTTCAGGATGGTCTACTTCAAACACCCTGCGGTCTTCAACCCGTTCCACTTTGAGAGGCGGCGGCGCTTCTGCTTTGGGATCGCTCTTGCCGCCGTTGCACCCCGCTCCGAGTACAGAGAAGATCGAAGCTAAAGCGAGCATTGCAAATACCCCGAGTTTCATGGGATCACCTCACGTCCGACAGCAAGATTCAACTGGTCTGTGGCATTTAGATAGGAGCCCACAAGGTTCAGGTAGTTAACCTGTACACTTCGGTAGTCGGCCTGAGCATTGAGAAAATCGAGAAGGGACGCGGCGCCATGCTGATACGAAATCGCGATCGTGTCCCGCACGCTCGACGCCTCTTCCAGATATTGCTCTTTATATGGTTTCAGCAGGATCACGGCGCTATTCACCGACGCATAGGCGGAATCGACATCGCTGAAGACTTGCGCCCTTGTCTCGGTCGCCAGTCGATTCTCTCGATCGATGTCCAATTGCGTGCGCAGTTTCTCTCCCTGATTGCGATCGAAGACGCGCAGCGGAACATTCACGCTGAACCCGATGTATTGGTCGATGGGCGGGTTGCGGCCGACATCGAAACCGAGGATTGGATCGGTGGATCCATTGGCTACGGCAAGTCGATGATCGGTTTGCGCCTTGTCAACAGCTTGGAGGGCCGCTCTCAGATCAGGACGCGTATCGAGAGCTGCCTGGCGGACATCGCTGAGCGCCGGAATCTGTTCGGCGAAATCGAACGGCCCGGTGACGTCGAATTGCTCGACTGGGGTCTGATCATTCAGAAGCATCAAGAGCTGGATCTTTGCCAGGCGCAGATTCACTTCCGCCGTTTGCAGGTCGGACAGATATTGCACTCGCTGCAACTCAAGGCGCTTCAGGTCCACCTGAGCAATCGCACCGGAGGTGTAGCGATCGTGATTTACTGCCAACACGTGGTCGTAATAAGCCAGGTTATCTTTGGCTAGATTGAGGATCGCCTTCTCCTGAAGTATCTGCACGAATGCCTCGCGCAGGTTAAATAGCAGGTTTCGTTCCAAGTCTGCTTGTTCGGAGATCGCAACGGTTGTCCCCTTTTGAGCACTCTCCAGTCGCAATCCGCGTTTGTGTTGGCGCTCCCACAGATAATCCACGCTGCCCGAGGCCAGCAGGTAGGCGAATGGGCCGTGGGGCGGGCCGCCATTGAACGGATCGATCTGATCGCCTAGGACAGTTACGTTCGGGTTCGGCCGTAGATTCGCTGTGATCTCCTCAGCGCGCGATTCATCAATGCCGATTTGTCCGGCTTGAAGGGCCGGGTTTGCGCTCTCGAACTCGTCACGAACTTCTTGCCACGTGAGTGCCTTTTGGGCAAAACCTTTGCCGGACGAGACCGCGACCAGCAATAATCCGAGACACAACCATTTGACGACCCGCTGCATGGAAACCTCCTTGGCTCATTCCGACGGCGCCCGCTTCACCGTCCGCGAGCACACGTGTGGGGAACAAAAACTCAAAACCGCTACAAGACAGAATTGGCGATTACAATCGGGTGAATACCAAGGACTGGGCGAATCGAAGAGCTGGCCGGCCGGCCGAACGCAAATACCGAAAATCAGCCACCTGATCTTCACCTAACTTTAATGCCTCTTGCACAAGGTCATGTGAACGGACTGTAAAAGCGACCGCTTCACACACTTGGAGAACAACAATACGTGGCCGCTGATCTGCGAAAGCCACAACCACGTGGGGTTCAGCATGCTACCGTTCGTCACTTCAGATAGGCACGCACTAAGTCGATCAGGTCCTCGGCCAGCTCTGGGGCAATCTGCTCCTTAGAGCCAGCGGTGAGATGAAAGCGGATGTGATCTTCCAGCACCTCGCCCATCAAGCTGTTAATGCCGCCGCGCACCGCGGCGAGCAACATGAGTTGATCGCCACAGTCCTGGTCGGAATCGAACGCCCGCTCGACCGCGTCCAACTGGCCGCGAAGCCGTCTTACGCGTTGCAGCAATTTCACCTTCTCCCGCTCGTGTTGGGACATGCCAATTTCTCCTTGTTGTTCAATACCTACCGAGGGTACCCCATACCTCCATTCCGAGGCGCTCGTAAATCATCACCGCAGGGCCCTTGCCAGTCGCGATCCCTAACCGTGCCACCTTCTCCTGCACGAAGTCGCAGATGGGCAAAAGCACAATCAGGGTCCACAGCACATGCGGGCCGTACTGTCCGCCGGCCTGCATGTAAGTGGAGACCGCGCCTGCGTCGTTGTCCGCTTCCATCACGATCAGGCTGGGGCCGAAGACCATGAGGAAGGTGAGAACATGTTTCTGCCAGGAGCTGCGCACCGCGACACCCTTGAGCGCTGCGGCCTCGGTGGGCGCTGCGACAGCGTTCAGTTGAGTCTCCGCTAGGCGCACAGGTGGATCCTCCCGGTTTCATCCGTGGAGGATGCAGTTGCAGCAACTGTAGGGACTTTCGATGCTGTCCAAACGCAAGCCAGCGGCGTCTTCGGATCGCCCGTTGCCACCCATTTGCAGGCAAGGCGGCCCGTCTTCTGGATCAAAAGGAGCTTGTTCATCATGGTTCCTCCTCGTGCAGTCCGAGCAGGTGCCCGCAATCCGGACGCGCCAGAACGCAAACCGGCCAGGCCGGGCACAAAGGACTGTTGGTTCGGGAGGGTGAGTCAGGCTTTCACTACCAGCGGCTCACACGCTCAATTCACATGTCGCGTGTCGTGAAGAGCGGTGCGGAAATCGTCGGTAGCTAAGCTAGGGGCGGTCTCCAGAGCGCTCTAATCACGGCACAGGAAAGAACTCCAAATACTCGGAGGTTCTTGTGCGGATTCGATACTCATAGTTCTCCTGCAAAGAAGGGGAATTTCCCTGCAATTGGATTATACCATACCCCCGGTGGGTATCGTCAAGAAGAGTCGCAGGATTCTCGAAAGAAAGTGTGTGGTTCCTCCCCTTCTCTGGGTGGAAGCAGGCGCGTCGAGTTTAGGATGAAGGTCAGCTCCGATGCAACATGAATGAACGCCGCCAGCAACGGGTTGAGATAACCTGCCGCGGCCAAGCCAATCCCAATGGTGTCGACGATCAAAGTGCCGTAGAAATTCTGCAGGATGATGGCGCGGCAGCTTTTTGCAACGCGGACGGTTTCAACGAATTTCATGAGGTCGTTGCCGATCAGCACCACGTCCGCACTCTCGCGGGCAACATCGGTTCCCGCACCCATGGCTACACCAACGGTGGCTTCGCTCAGCGCGGGTGCGTCGTTGATGCCGTCGCCGAGCATGGCCACCACTCGCCCTTCCCGCACCTGTTCTGCGATTTGCCGGGTCTTCTGCTCAGGAAGAAGCTCGGCGTGAACTTCGCGGATACCGAGTTGGTCAGCTACGGCTTGGGCAGTCTGCCGGGTATCTCCAGTGAGTAGGACGACATCGATCTTCATTTCCTGGAGGGCCTTCATAGCGGAAGCGGAGCCGGGCCGCAACTGATCCGCAACGACGACCGATCCAATGTAGCTTCCGCCGCGAGCGACGAAGATCTCCGTGCCCTCGGCGGCGGCGTGCTCAGGCAGCGCAAGACCGAGTCCCGCAAAAAGCGGTCGATTGCCAGCGACCGTTTGCGCCCCGTTCACCTGGGCCAATACACCTTTGCCGATCAGGTACTCGAAGTGAGCCGGATGAGATACGGGAATACTCTTTTGCTCCGCGAAGCGGACGATGGCGCGGCCCAGCGGGTGCTCCGAACTGCTCTCAGCGCTCGCAGCCGCTTCCAGCAGCGCGCTCTCGCTGACGCCTGGTGCGGGGTTCACTTCGGTGACCAACGGCATGCCGAAGGTAAGGGTTCCCGTTTTATCGAGGAAGACGGTATTGAGTTGTCCAAGGGCCTCGAGGTAGATTCCGCCCTTGATGATGGAGCCGTGCCGAGCCGCGCGTCCGATGGCGCCCAGGATGGCCAGTGGAGTGCCGGCGGCAATGCCGCAGGCTCCCGCAACAATGATCACCGAGATCGTGGAACGGATATTATGCGTGATCAGAAACGTGAGCACCGCTGCGCCGAGCGCGAAGTAGACCAGGTATCCGGCCAGCCGGTCGGCCATCTTCTGAATGGGCGCGCGCGAACGCTCAGCCGTCTCCACGGCTTCAATGATCTTGCCGAATGTGGTTTCTTTTCCGAGCCGGTCAGCGCGCACCTGAAGGCTGCCTGCCTGGTTGATCGTGCCTGCGTACACCTCCTTGCCCGCGGCCTTTTCGCTCGGCATCGGCTCGCCTGTAATTGCAGCCTCTTCAACGAAGGAGTGGCCACTTACAATCTGGCCATCGACGGGGATTCGGCTGCCGGGACGAATGACAACGATTTCGCCGAGAAGGATGGTCTGCGTGGGCACCTCGACAATCTGGCCGTTCCGCAGCACACTGGCCACTTGAGGGAGGAAGTCCAGCATGTCCTGGATGGCTCGCCGGCCACGGCCGACCGTCAGCCCCTCCAGAATCTCGGCTCCCAGCACAAATGCGGTAATGACTAGAGCCGTAAAGAATTCGCCAATGGCCAGAGCGGACACGAGTGCGATGGTCATCGACAGCTCCATCGTCATGCGCCGGTCGATGATGTTCTCGAATGCCTCTTTGAAGATGGGGTAGCCGCCGATTACCGTGGCCGCCAGTCCGATGACGCTGACGCGATGGAATGGCTCCCAAAGGTGGAACCAAACCGCCGCGGCGGCAAGCGCCACGAAGACAACGCGAAGGACTTCGGCAAACTCGAAGCCATGTTCGCGATGTTCGTGCTCCTCGTGGGCGCCCACAGGCCGCGCCAGATGGATGCCTGCTTGGACCACTTGGCTGAGATTGTCCGGTCTGTGCTTTTCATGTACGACGGCCATAATCGTCTCCAAGGTTTAGTTCAAGTACCTCTTAACGACCGCCATGAGCTCGTCGGCCGCCTCACGCTGGGAGGGGAGCGTCTTCTGGCCTTCCACCAAAACGTGAAACCTCAAGTGGCCCTCGATCAGCTCGGCCATCAACCCATTCAGCGCACCGCGGCACGAGGCGACGAGCTGCAGGATCTCTTCGCACTCGCCCTCGCTGTCGAGCGCCCGTTCAATGGCCTCGATCTGGCCCTTGATGCGCCGAACGCGGGAGAGCATCTTCACTTTGTTTTTCGTCGTATGGGACAAATATTGCCTCCGTTCCGAAGATAATATACTCCCCTATATTATATTAAAAGCAGTCAGGAGGTCTCTGATGGAATGGGCGGTGCGCCCCTTTGAAGCCGGGCTTCCATTGCATCAAAGTGCATTCGTAGAGGTATTTCGACTCTCCCGGTATACCGAGAGTCCGGGTACTAGATTCAGAAGGATATTTCGTTGACCGCAATTCGGGCACACATCGGAAGTAATCGCCGCTTAACGCCTAGCGCCTTGAAGACGGTGGCGGTAGTGTGCCTTGTATTTCTGGCTCTTCTAGCCGTCGCCCAGGTAACGCATGTGCATGCGGTTGGGAATGACGCCGATCATTGCCAGCTCTGCATCGCGATGCACTCGGTTGTGCCCATCGTGATCATGTTGATCACGGTGGTCCTGGTCAGGATCGAAGTTCTGACGCCAGGTCTTCTTGAAGTCCGCGCGATCATCAGATACTGGCATCCCACCCTCTTTATTCGTCCCCCTCCCGCTGGCTGCTAGCGCATCTTTCCGATCTCATTTCAGTCTGAGTCCGCCCGCCCGTCGCACTCTATTGATGGGCGAGGTTCCTTGCTATTCCCAAAGGCAGACCCGAAACGGAAAGATGCCCCGATGCATAGAGGATGCTGCGGCAATTTTCCCGCAGCCGGATCCCCGCACTCTTCAGCCATGTCTCGGAGGTTTTTATGTCGTTCAATCGCGACGAAATTCTTCGCATTCTCCCCATCCTCGTATTCATCTTCGTGGCGTTTCCGGCTTTTTCGCAAAGCGGCAACGCCGGCGCCGTGCGCGGCACCGTCACCGATCCGTCCGGCGCTGTCGTTCCCAATGCGAGCGTCCATCTTGCCAACCCCGTCAGCGAATATGAACAGACCACGGCAACTGATGCCACCGGCCAGTTCAGCTTTCCTAACGTTCCTTTCAACCCATACACAATCAGCGTTGCGGCAAAAGGCTTTGCTCGCTTAAGCCAGAACGTGGAGATTCGCTCGTCGGTGGGACTCAACGTCAAGTTGGTTCTGCAGATTTCCGGGGGCAGCCAGACCGTCACAGTCCAGTCCGGCGGCGACCTCATTGAGGACGATCCCACCTTTCACGTCGATGTGGACCGCGACTTGTTCAACAAGGTGCCGCTGGAGAGCGCATCTTCAACCCTTAGCTCCCTAGTAACGCTCACCACCCCTGGCGTCGCGGCTGACTCAAACGGCCTCTTCCACGGCCTCGGCGACCACGCCTCCAACTCCTTCTCCGTCGATGGCCAGTCCATCACCGACCAGCAAAGCAAAGTCTTTTCCAACCAGCTTCCAGCCAACTCCATTCAATCCATTGAGGTCATCAGCGGCGCGCCGCCCGCCGAGTTTGGTGGCAAGACCAGCCTCGTCATCGTGGCTACAACACGCTCTGGCCAGGGTGTCACCAAGCCAACGGGCGCAGCGTACGCCTCCTACGGAACCTTTGGATCGGAAAACGGAGGCTTCGATCTTTCCTACGGCGGAAAAAGTTGGGGCGATTTCATCGAGGTTGACGGAATGAATACCGGACGCTTTCTCGATCCGCCTGAGTTCACCGTCTTCCACGACAAGGGCAATGAAGAGAACTTCTTCGATCGCATCGATTACAACTTCTCGTCTGCCGATTCGATCCATTGGGATTTGAACTACAGCCGTTCCTGGTTCCAGACGCCGAATTCCTACGACAACCTGAACGTGATGAACGTCGAGACCAGCGGCCCGAGCAGCGGCACAAGCGCCGACCCAACCTTCGTCAATGTCGGCGACACAAACCAGAGCTCGAAGATCAACACCTACAACCTCGCCCCGACTTACACGCACGTCATCAGCAACGATTCGGTGTTCAACCTGGGCGCATTTCTCCGTAGGGACAGCTATGCCTATTATCCAAGCGCGAATCCCTTGGCGGACCTCGGTCCTCCCAATCTGCAAACCTCTTCCATCTCCCAGTACCGCACATTGACCAACGCGGGGGTCCACGCGGACTACTCTTACGTGAAAGGAGTGAACAACCTCAAGATCGGCGCGCAATACGAACAGACCTTTTTGCGCGAGCACGACAGCCTGGGCGTTGTGGACCCGACCTATTCAGTTACTCTTCCGGATGGCACGACAGTGAGCACGGCTCCCTGTGTCGACGTCGACGGAAACCTGTCGCCGGGATTTACCAACCCGTCGCAATGCGCCGCCGCCGGCGAGTATTCCAATGACCCGTCCGTTGGAGGCAGCTATTACTCCGTTCTCGCGCCCTACGATCTGACGCGGGGAGGCGAGAACTATCTCTACTTCGGTCACACCGACGTGAAGCAGCTTGGCCTCTACGCTGAAGACGAGATCAAGGCTGGCAACTGGGACTTCAACCTGGGTCTCCGCGAGGACCTTTACAACGGCCTCACGGATGCCAATCAGACCGAGCCGCGCCTGGGGATTGCCTACAACATCAAGCCCTCCGCAACGGTACTGCGCATCTCGTATGCGCGCACCCTGGAGACGCCGTTCAACGAGAACCTGGTGCTTTCCAGCAGCGGTTGTTCGGATGAGGTGCTTAGCCCGCTGCTGCTGTGCAATCCGGGCGCCTCGGGCACCATGCACCCTGGTTACCGCAACGAATTCCACGCTGGTCTTCAGCAGGCTTTCGGTCGGTATCTGGTGTTCAACGGCGAATACATCTGGAAATACACGCACAACGCCTTCGACTTCAGCGTGCTGGGCAACACGCCCATCACCTTCCCCATCGACTGGCATAACTCCAAGATCCCGGGTTATGCGATGAATGTGGAGGTTCCGACCGTCCGCGGTTTCAGCGCGTATTTTGTCACCTCCTCGGTCGCTGCGCGCTTCTTCCCACCTCAGGTGGCAGGAGCCGGGGCCACCAGCGGAGTCGCCGTCGGAACTCAATATCCCTTCCGCATCGACCACGATGAGAAGTTCAACGAAACTACCCACCTGCAATACACGATTCACGGCAGCAATTTTGCGGCAGGAATCTGGGGCGGATTCAACTGGCGCTACGACAGCGGTCTTGTCGCAGGATCGACGCCGTGCTTTAACGTGGTCGATCCCAACAGCATTTGCGGAAGCACCTCGATCCTGATTGGCGGTCAGCCGGGTGTGGACTTGAGCGGTCTTACCTACGACCAGGAGTTCGAGGCGGGCATCTCCTGCAATGGCGTAGCTGCCACTCCCACTTCCGGCTTTACCTCCTGCCTGGCGTCGCAGTACACCTCAAGCTTGCTGCAGATTCCGGGCGCGAACCAAGAAGACGACGACCGCAATCCCCAGCGCATTGCGCCACGTAACCTGTTCGACATGACGCTGGGCAAGAACAACATCTTTAACAAGGAGCACTTCAAGACCGACCTCGATCTGACCGCCATTAACGTCACCAACAAATACGCGCTCTACAACTTCCTCTCTACCTTCAGCGGCACGCACTACGTCACCCCCCGCGCGCTGACCGCGAAGATCACATTGAATTTCTAACCAACAGCTCAAAGGACCTCGCCCTTTCAGGCGCTGGTCCTTTGAGGTTCTTCAATGTAGCAGGCTGAGCCACTCATTGACGGTCGGACACGGCCAACTCACCTTTGTTCCGGGCGGTTGGTCGCCCACCCTTCCCCAACTTGGTGAGGGATGGCCAAAATCGGGTTGTGTGCGGGTGGCCGGTAATCCAGGCCTTGATTAGTGTCGACGATGGATTCTTATTGCATCAGCCGCATCGCGTGAAAGATGCAAGGCCTTGGTTGAGCTTCCAACAGTCACGGTATACCCGTCCTCTGCGTGCCGGTTCCTCACGCACAGACGCACACCCGGTGCGATTCCGTTAGTTTTGAACGACTTGAGCCGTGTGGCGTCGTCATCGGAGATGCTCTCAACAATGAATGTGCCTCGACCCAGCATCTCAGTCAATCGTATAGAGTTCTGCTGTGACATTTTCCCGCCGAGAGTGGGAATGCAGTGTCCATGCGGATCGAATTTCGGGTTCCCGAGTTTGGCGGCGATACGTTCCTCGAATCGCTCCGAGATGAAATGTTCGAGGCGCTCTGCCTCTTGATGCACTTCTTCTATCGGGTAGTCGAGCACCTCATAAAGAAAGGTCTCGATGAGCCGATGGTGACGCAGCACTTCCAGAGCGCGCAGCTTTCCCTCCACCGACAGCCGCACCCCGCGATGCCGCTCGTACTCGACCAGCGGCTTGGTTGAGGCCGCCAGCTTTTGCAGCATATTCGTGACCGAAGCTGGAGCCACTCCGAGCCGGATTGCCAGCGCTGTACAACTGACGCGCCGATTCTCTCGCTCGCCCAGGGCGAGGATGGCCTTCAGATAGTTGCCTACCGATTCCGAATTCGCGTTAGGTTGTCTGCGTAGTTCCATGGCCCGGCCTCGTTCTTGCAACTTGACTTCTACCTCATTTTAGGCGAACCTAAGAATTAGGCAAGGCTAAATCTGGTTGCCTTCTATTCTTTTCATCTTTTCTCGTAGAGAGAGCTGGTTGGCTCTTGCAGAGTCGCGGGAATCCCTAGCAAGACATTCGGAGGTCATGCATGCTTCCAAATCGAGCCTCTCGAATCATTGCCCTCTCGTTACTATTAACCGCGGTTAACTCATATCCTCTGCTGGCGCAAAGCGGCACCTCCAGCGCTATCTCCGGCACGGTGCTCGACGTCTCCGGCGCCGCCCTGCCTGGCGCCGACATCACGGCCACGGAAGTCGACACAAGGGCCGTCCGCACAGTGCAAACCGACCATGATGGCCGTTTTCTCTTCTCGCAGGTCAATCCCGGGACGTATACCGTCACAGTGCGAGCCACCGGCTTTGCGGAGCAGACCTCACAGCCCATCGCCGTCGAAGTCAGCCGCACCGCTGCGCTGAACTTCAAGCTCGCCGTATCTTCCGCTTCGCAGACGGTCGAAGTCACCGCACAGCAAACGTTGCTCACCCTCGAAAATCCCAACACCACCACCACCATCGAGTCAAAAACCATTGCCAACCTGCCCAATCCCGGCCAGGACCTGACATTCATCGCGCAGTTCGCGCCGGGCGCGCTGATGAACACGGCTGGCTCGTCGAACGACTCCAAGGCCCCGGGCGGCTACGGAAACGTCGAGTTCAACGGTCTTCCCGCCACCTCAAACGGCTACATCCTCGACGGCTACGACTCGAACGATCCCTGGCTCGGCCTCAACATCGGCCTCTCCACCAATCTGGTCATCGGACTCGACGCGGTTGATCAGGCGACGGTGAACACCAACTCATACGCCGTCGATCAGGGCCGCTACGGCGCCTCGCAGGTCAATTACTTCACCAAATCTGGATCCAATAAGTTTCACGGCGACCTCTACGAACTGTGGGACGGCTCGCTCTTCAGCGCGGAAGACTACTTCCTCCACGCCAATGACACACCCGGCAACATTACTCCCAAGCCGCGCTCGAATGTGAACCACTTCGGCTTCAGCGTGGGCGGACCCATCCGAGAGGATAGGCTCTTCTTCTTTACTAGCTACGAGGGGGTCCGCATCGCGCTTCCCATCGTGGTGACTCAGGTCGTCGTGCCATCGCCCGCCTACCAGCAGTACGTGCTCAACCAACTCCTCGTAGCAGGAACGGATCCCATCACCGGCACCATGCTCCCCGCAGAGCCTTCTGAGGTGCCCTTCTACAAGTCGATGTTTGGCCTCTATGGCAACACAGCCGGAACCGCCGTCCAAGTCAGCTCCTGTCCGCTCGATGCCAGAGGCGCGGTGATCCAGGGCAGTCAGAACAGCGGCAACCTTTTCAACGGCTTCGGCTGCGCCAACCAGCGCCAGGAGTCGCTTCAGAATAGCGACCACGAAAACCTCGAGGTGTTCAAGATCGACGAAACCATCAACGCCGCCAACACCGTCTGGTACCGCTTCCAGCAGGACACCGGTCTCCAGGCCGCCTGGACCGATCCCATCAACGTCATCTTCAACTCCTACTCTCCGCAGCCCCAGCGCACGCTGGTCGTCGGCTATACCCACATCTTCCGGCCCAATCTCGTCAACCAGTTCAATCCCGGCGCAAGCTGGTACTCCAGCATCTTCGAGCCCAACAACTTCTCCCAAGTCCTGCAGACCTTTCCCATCGTGCTCGCTGCGGGCAGCAACAATGCTCCCTTCACTACAATCGGCGGCAACAACAATACCTATCCGCAGGGCCGAAAGGTTTCACAATGGCAGATCAACGACAACCTCGACTGGATCCGCGGCAAGCAGGAGTGCCGCTTCGGCATCAACACTCGCCGCATCGACGTGAGCGACTACGATCTCGGCGTGGGCAGCGTGCCTACGGCCGTCTATAACGATCTAGCCGAGTTCACCTACGGAGCGGCCTACACAGAGAGCTGGACCTTTCCCATTTCGTTCAATGAGCGGGTAGCCGTGGGCAATCTCGACTTTTACGCGATGGATACATACAAGCCAACGCCCAAAACCACTTTCATCGTCGGCGTAAGAGCGACCTGGAACACCGATCCCGTCAACCAGCAACATCTTTTCGCGCGTCCCACCGGCTCGTTTCTCGATCTCTCGCATGGAGTCAACCAGCCGCTCGATCAGGCCATTCAAACCGGAGTGCGGGCTCTGTTTCCCTCCACGCCTGTCCTCGTCTGGCAGCCGCGCGTTTCTCTTGCTTACCAAGTCACACCGCAAACCGTGATCCACGGTGGCTTCGGTGTCTTCAACGACCTCATTCCCGCCCAGATCGCCGATCTCGCCGCGACCAACGCTCCCCACGCGCCCACCTTCGTCGGCGGCATCGGCGGCCAGGTGGGCGGAATCGCCATTGCGCCTGGAGTCGCCAACAGTGCAGCCGACGCAGCCTCCGCTGCCAACCATCAGTTTCAGTCGCTCTTCAGCGCCGGTGACCCACCCTGCGTCGGAATCGCTCCCGGCGCCCCAACCTGCCCGCTCGCCGTCAGTCTCAATACATTCCCTAGCGGCACGCTCAAAACGCCGTATTACTACCAGTACAACTTCGGCATCGAGCAAAAGCTGAACGCGCATGGTGCAGTCCGCATCGGTTATGTCGGCACCCGCGGCCTCCATGAGCCGTTTCAGGTCGGCCTCAACGGATATCAAACTGTCTGCGCCGGATGCTTTGCGCCCTATCCCTACGCACAGCCCCTCGACCAGCGATTCGGCAGCGTCAACGAATTCCGCACCGATGCCAGCAGCAATTACTCCGGCCTGCAGACCAGCCTCTCCGAGCAGCTCCACTCTCTCACGCTCAGCGCAAACTACACATTCAGTCATTGCCTCGACGAGGTCTCCAACGGCGGCCTGCTCCCCTTTTCTACGCAGGGCATTCTCACCCCGCTGCCCGGCGAGCTAAGAAGCCAATACAGCAACTGCGACTACGATGTGCGCCACAACCTCTCCGCCTACGGCATCTACCAGATTCCTTTTGCGTCCAAACATCTTCTGTTGCGAGCTCTTTTCCGCAACTGGTTATTTTCTGAGACGGCCTTCCTGCACTCCGGCCTCCCATTCTCCGTCCTCAGCCAGCTTTACGCGGCCAACGGCAACGGCATCTTTCAGGCCAGCGGCCCGCAGTATGCTCGCCGCGTTGCCAGGCAGCCGCTCTATCAAAAAACCCCTGTCTCCGGCGTTACCGTTGCAGGAACGCGGCAATGGCTCAATCCCAACGCCTTCGTCTCTGTCGTCGATCCCACTACTGGCGACTGCACTGGCGTCCCCTCCGGTACCCCCGACACGCCCGCCCAATGCCAGTTCGGCAACTCCGGCCGCAATTCCGTGCGCGGCCCACACTTCACTAACTCCGACATCTACCTTTCGCGCAGATTTCCCATCTGGGAACAGATATCAATGCGCTTCGAAGTGCAGATGTTCAATGCCTTCAACCATCCAAACTTCGCATTGCCCAGCAATGTGCAAGCCGGCGTCCCCGGTACATACATTCCCCCCAAATTCGGAACCCTAGAAGGCGCCATCTCGCCCCCGACCGGCCTCTTAGGTGTCGGCCTGGGAGGCGACAGTTCCCCCCGCATGATCGCCTTTCAGGCCAGAATCGAGTTCTGAAAGATTGCGCAGAGGTTGGCCGTCGTCAGCCCGAGCCCCGAAACACTGATCCAGCCGGTCAACGGAGACCGCTTTTCGAATTGCTGGTGAATTGTTTGAATGTAAGTCCGAGAGGAGCACGAGGTGTTACAAAAAGCTGAACTCAGCGGGCGCTGATTCAGAGAACACCAGGGAGGCTCCTCAGAGACGATATGTATTACATCGGGCTTGATGTTCACGAGAAGACGATCAGCTTTTGCGTGAAGGACGCAGCTGGTCATGTGCACCGGGAGGGCAAGATCGGATCGACCCGGCGCGAGCTGGATGGCTGGATCAAGACGCTTCCTGAACCCCGGATGATGGCCATGGAAGCGACGATCTTCAGCGGATGGATCTACGATCACCTGCTTCCCCATGCCGAGAAGGTCAAGGTGGCACACCCTTTAATGCTGCGGGCCATGGCCGCAGCCAAGAAGAAGAACGACCGGATCGATGCCGCCAAGATCGCCGACTGCCTGCGCTGCGATTTTCTGCCCGAGTGCCACATGGCCTCGACCGAGATCCGAGACCGGCGCCGTACGCTGCGCTACCGGAACCTGGTGATCAAGCAGATGGTGCAAATGAAGAACCGGGTATCCGGTCTGCTGATGGAGACCGGGGTGGACTGTTAGGCAACTGAGCGATTGAGGTCAAACTCCGGAGGCTCTCTATGAATTGTTTCGGGACTGGCAGTGGACACAAACTCAATCTTCTGTGCGGACTCTTCGCAGTCTTAGACAGCAAATGGATGTCTGGTTCTGCGAGAGCAGGGACCATCAGCCGAGAGGCAACCGCTGCGGATGGAAACGTTCTGATCACATCGTATTGCGCGCTCTCCTGAGCGCGCCCAGAAGTCTCATGCTTTTCGCTTGACATGGACTTACATGGATGTCGCCTAACCGTACATTACCCAGAATTTCGAGTTCTGTCCGTGCAGCCGGTCATTCGCCCAGAGTGAAAATTGTTGGGTCTGTTTTGTTTGTCGCAGGTTGCTTCTGAGGCTCTTCATCAGCTGACAAAGGAAAAAGGGAGCCCTACTCCGACATCCCGTGCCTCTGAACGCCGTAAATATGAAATCGGCCCGCTCGTCGGGGACAATTGCGGGCAGAATCATTCTATTGCGAAATGAACTCCGGCCTCGACTGTCTCACGTTCTAGCAAACAATCGCCATCGCCCGCCGCGGTTCAATGATTCCCGCCAAATTAAATTCTGCGCGTTCATGCTTTCTTCATGTCTCGTATTTCATCCTAAGTTCATCGTCGCTAATGTTTGCAGGAACTGTCTTTATTCCTTGCCTCTTTTTGCAGGGCGAGTCCCGTCCACAGCGAGTCCGATGCCAGTTCAATTCTGAATTGAGCGTAGGCAGAGCGCAGCCTTTGCAATGCTCGCCACGCATCGGGAGAGTACTGCATTCGCGCAATCTTATGACTGGCTGACAAGTCCGGTTGCCAGCCTTACTTATGAACAAACTACAACTCGTTTATGTCCTGCTTACGACGTACAGTGTGGAATGGTCCTGAACAACGAGGCGCAGGGACGCACAGACCTCGATGGGCAATGCAGACTGACTAAGCTAGCGCAGGCTTCAATCTGCAAGATCAGATCGCCAACAAGCATACCTTTTTTGCTCGTCAAACCGGCTGGGGAAACCTGCAAGAAGCACTTTGAGTTCAATCACATGACTCATGACCCAACTTTCTACGGAATACGAGAGGTGAAGATGAGAGGATTCTTTCGGAATGCCATGACGCTGACGGCGCTCGCCGTTGGGATGACCTGCGCATGTATGGCGCAGTCAGCTACAAGCAATATGACTGCAAGGGTCGATCCGCCTGCAACGCCTGGCGGAACAACGGACGCCACTCACACGTCTTCGAGTGCGGCCAATCCGGAGCTGCAGCCCACAGTTATACAGGAGATTGAGGCGCTAAAGAGCCGCATCGAGCAACTGGAAAAGGAGGTAGCAGAGGAAAAGGCGCAGACGCTGGCCGATAGCACCGACACTACTGCGCTAAAGGCTGCGGAGAAAGAGTTGGTCGCCGGAAACGGCAATGCGGTGCTGAATTCGACGAAGCCCGCGCCGAATGTGTCGCCATCTTTGCAGGCCGCTGCGCCGGCCGCTGCCCCCGTCGAGCCAGCTGCCCCTGAGATTGGCGCTCAAACCACCACCGCGGGCGAGCCTTTTCCTGGCGACTGGACGTGGCTGAACAGCAACGGACACCAGACAGATAGCCCCATGGCCACCAAGTACTTCACGCCTGAGTTTCGCGCCGATGTGAACTACACGCTGGATTTGAACCACCCCGAGGATGACTCGCTGGGTGGGTCGACAGAAACCTTTCGCTCCGATGAGATTCAGGTTGAACAGCTGAGCTTCGGGGGCGATATCCGCATCGACAACGTGCGGGGAAGATTTCTAACCATGTACGGCATGTTTGCTACCACCACACCTCGCAACGACGGCAGCGTCAACCGTGGCCAGTGGAATCTCGCCGACGCCTACCGGTATGTCTCCGAAGCCTGGGGCGGTTATCACTGGAACGTACAGCACGGCGTCAATCTGGATGCCGGTATCTTCGTCTCCTACATCGGCCTCTTCAGCTACTACAACTTCGACAACTGGACCTATCAGCCGTCCTTTGTATCATCTAACACTCCATGGTTCTTTAACGGTGTTCGCTTGCAATGGTTCCCGACGTCGAAGCTGAAGATTGAACCATGGTTCATCAACGGCTGGCAGTCTTATGCCCGGTACAACGGCAAGCCTGGCTTAGGTGGACAAATCCTTTGGCGCCCAAAGCCGTACCTGGACTTCGTTTGGAACAACTACGGTTTGGGTGAGGACGACGCCGGTTATCCTGGACGCTCCCGTATTCACGCTGACTACAGCGCGCAGGTCAAGGTTTACGACAGGCCGACCAATTTCCTGGACAAGATCGCTTACACGATCACCGGCGATCTTGGTTGCGAATACGGCGGTGGCCCTGCCTCATTCGGCACTCCGGACGGCGCATTGAACCCCAAGGGCCTTTCACCGGAGATGGGCACCACCGATACATACAACGGCGGAGTGAACTGCCACAGCAGCAAGGGTGGCAGGCCCAAGCAGATGTTCGCCGGCTGGATGATGTACAACCGCTTTTGGTTCAAGAAGGACCTTTACGCAGTTACGCTGGGCGGCGGCGAGATGAACAATCCCGGCCGCTACCTGACGCTGCTGCCGCCCATCGATGGCGCCACGGCCATCACCGGTACGCCGTATTTCACCGAGAACGCTGGCGATCGCGCTCAGATGCACGACGGCACCATCACCTTCGACTACATGCCTAGCCAGTTCATCACCTTCCGCCTCGAGTCCGGCTACCGGTACTCCGACACGCCCTACTGGAGTGGTCGCCGCGGCATCACGCCACCGGACGGCAACAACGGCTCGCCCGCGCAATACGCCTGTGCCAGCGGCGGCGCTTCGGGTTTCGGCTACGGTACCGTGGGCCTGTACGACGCAGAGCTCGCCTGCGGCGCAGGTGAGAGCGCAGGTACACCCGCAGGCCTCAGCTCGATCTGGTGGCCCGATCTAAGGACCAACCAAACCGTCGTCACCGGCGCGGTCATGGTCCGGTTTTAATTGCCCGCGGGTTCGCCACAAAGCGCAGCGAGCCCGCAGATTCGTCCACGGAGCAGCGCCGGGAGTTGTTACGATTCCGGTGCTGTTCTCGTGCATCAGTAACTTCGGCGCGGCGGCTACTCACCAGCGCATAAGTGCTGACACATGTTCGCCAGAATGAAAGTGGAACGCAAAGGTAATCACTGATGGAATTGGCCCTCAATCTCGAATGGATGGCGCTGGCCATAGCGATGTGCTGGCTGTGGGTGCACCATGCGCGGCGCGAGGGCCGGGGACGCCCGGCGCAATTCGTATCCCTGGCGTTAGTTCTCGTCATCATGTTTGTCGTCATCACGATGTATGACGACATGGCGATGGCGCAGAATCCCGCCGAGACACGCTGTTTCCAGCGCGAGGATGACTTAGGCTCGCATACGCACGCCGCACTTCATCCGGTCGCGGCATCGACTCCCACGCTTGCCGCGGAGCTTCCTTTCAACACGGTTCGCTTTGCTGTGCCCGGCAGCCTCCATTTCCCGACTGTGAAGGTCCCCGTTCTCTCCTCCATTCAGAATCGCCCCCCTCCCGCGGCCTGATCCACTCCTCTCATTCGATCAAACTCCAGGCTGGTTTACTTTCTGCAGCTGCTGCGCGAAGCAATGCGCAGAGGCCGCTTTAGAAAGAGACTTGTTTCACAATCCGGCCATGTTAACAACGTTTACCGCTAGAAGGTATCCGGGTGTCCAGATGGCCGAAAGGCACAAGGGGGCGGGAATCATCATGAAAAAGAATGCTATGGCATTTGCACTGCTGCCGATGGCGCTGGTTGCATCTCTCGCCATCAGTGGCTGCAAGAGTAAAACGGCGGATGCCGCTGCTGAGGCGCCGCCACCGGCCAAGGTGATTTCCGGGGTGGACCCCTCCTTTTTTGCGGTCGAGCATCCGGAGTTGTATCCGATCGTAACAGCGACCGAATACCAGGCCCCGTCGCAATTGTTCGTGACCGGCACTGTAATCCCAGACATCTCGCGAAGTGTTCCGGTGATTTCGCTTGCCTCCGGCCGCATCGTGGACATCCGCGTTCGCCTCGGCGACACAGTAAGGAAGGGCCAGATCTTGCTGCGCGTTCGCAGCGACGACATCTCGGGGGGTTTCGACGCCTACCGCAAGGCCGTCTCCGATGAGCTCCTTGCGCGCAAGCAATTGGATCGAACGAAGCTGCTGTACGAGCACGGGGCCGCGGCTCTGCAAGATCTGGAGGTCGCGCAAGACAACGAGGACGACGCCAAGACCACCCTCGATACCGCTACTGAGCATCTTCATCTGCTCGGCAGCGATCCCAATGATCCGAAGGGAATTGTCGATATCGCCGCCCCGATTTCCGGCGTGATCACCGATCAGGAAGTGACGATCGGGGCGTCCGTGCAGGCCTACTCTACGCCGAACCCATTCACAATTTCGGATCTGACCACCGTGTGGATCGTCTGTGACGTCTACGAAAACGACATGGCCAACGTGCGCATGGGGCAACCCGCCGACATCAAGCTGAACGCCTATCCGGACAAAGTTCTTAAGGGCACGATCAGCAACATCGGCTCGTTCCTCGATCCGAATATCCGCACAGCGAAGGTCCGTATTGAAGTGGCCAATCCGGGCGAGATGATGCGGCCGGGCATGTTCGCCACGGCCACTTTGTTCGGCAAGGACAAGCAGACTTACGCGGCTATCCCGGCGTCCGCCATCGTGCATCTGCACGACCGCGATTGGGTCTACATCCCTGTGCAGGAGAAGTTTAAGCGGATTGAGGTCGTCAGCGGCGAACAGTTGCCGAACCAGATGCAGCAGGTTCTATCCGGGTTGCAGCCGGGTCAGCAGGTCGTGACAAACGCGATCAATCTCCAAAATGCAATCGACAATGAATGATGCTCGACTCCGGGGCCCGAGGAAGAAACCATGATTCGCAGGCTCGTAGATTTTGCTCTCAATAATCGCTACGTGGTGCTGGCGATCGGGCTGTTATTGCTCGGCTGGGGGGCGGCGTCGTTTCACAACATGCCCGTCGAGGCCTATCCGGACATCGCCGATAATTACGTGTCCATTATCAGCCAGTGGCCCGGGCATTCCGCCGAAGAGATGGAGCAGCAAGTATCGGTTCCCGTCGAAATTCAGATGTTTGGGATTCCGCATCTCACGACGGTGCGGTCGGAATCGATTTTTGGTCTTTCCCTGGTTACGTTGATCTTCGACGACCAATCCGTCGACGATTGGAACCGCCAAAAGGTGCTTGAAAGGATGACGCAGGTCAATGTGCCGGCGGGCGTGCAGCCTCAAATCGGTACAGACTGGAGCGAAACCGGCCAGATTTATTGGTATACGATCCGAAGCACGAATCCGGCGTATGACCTGATGAATTTAAGGAGTATCGAGGACTGGGTTCTGTACAAGGAATTCAGGAAAGTTCCGAACGTCGTGGACGTGAGCGACTTCGGCGGTACCGCGCGCGAATATCAGGTGCGCGTCGACCCGAATAAGCTCATCACCTACGGCCTTAGCATCGGCCAGGTCGAGCAGCAGTTAGCCAACAACAACGTGAACGCCGGCGGCAGCTTCGTCGAAGAAGGCTTGCAGCAACTGAACGTCCGCGCGCTCGGGCTTTACCGCAATGTGCAGGATATCGAGAACACCGTGCTGACGACTTCGAATGGGGCTCCGGTTCGAGTAAAGGACATCGCGGTCGTTGACTGGGGCCCCAGAATTCGGCTGGGGCACATGGCCAGAGCCGATCATCGCCCGGACGGCGTCATTGTGGATGAGCCCGACGTCATCCAGGGCGGCGTGCTGATGCGCAAGGGGGCCGAAGAAGGACCCACGCTCGAAGGGATTCACAAGAAGGTGGACGAGCTCAACAATCGCATCCTGCCCGAGGGTGTGAAGGTCGTTACGATGCTGGACCGCAGCGATCTGCTTCATTACACGTTGCACACGGTGCTGCATAACCTCGGCGAGGGGATGATCCTGGTTACGATCGTCCTGCTTCTTTTCCTCGGCAATGTTCGCGCGGCCTTGATCGTTGCGGTGACGATACCGTTTTCCCTGTTGTTCGCCTCAATCTTTCTCAATTTGAGCCATATCCCCGCAAACCTGATTTCACTTGGCGCGCTCGACTTCGGCATGGTCGTTGACGGCGCAGTTGTGATGGTGGAGAACATCGTCCGCCACCTGAGCCGCGACTTTGGCTCCAACGCAGTAAACGGACAGCAAACCAACGGTCAGTCCAGCGGCCGGCAAACACTTCCCAAGTCTGTTTCTGCCGTAATTCGTGAGGCGTGTCACGAGGTCCAGCGTCCGGTTTTCTACGCCATCGCCATCATCATCATCGCCTACATGCCGATCTTCACGCTGCAACGAGTCGAAGGGCGTTTGTTCCGGCCCATGGCCTGGACTGTTGCCTTCGCGCTGCTCGGCGCCATGACGTTCTCGATCCTGATCGCGCCGGTGCTGTGCGCCATCTTTTTCCGGAATGGCGTCAAGGAATGGCGCAATCCGGTCATGGTTTTTCTCACCAAGCGCTACCGGACCAGTGCGCGCTGGGCTATCGAACACCGCGTGTTTGTAGTCGGCGTTGGCCTGGCTTCATTGGCCGTCGCCCTTTTCCTGGCATTCAGTGGAGTCATCGGCTCGGAGTTCCTGCCCCATTTGGACGAAGGCTCCATTTGGGCGCGCGGCCAGATGGCCAACAGCGTAGGCGAGACGGAAGGCGCGCGCTTCACCCAGCAATCCCGCTATATCTTCGCCTCGTTCCCCGAGGTCACCAAGGTCGTCTCGCAATCCGGGGCGCCCGATGATGGAACCGACACGGGAGGATTCGGCGACACGGAATATTTCGTCGACTTGAAGCCCAAGGACCAATGGCGACCCGTCTTTCATCAAAATAAAGAGGAGCTGATCGCCGCGATGGACCGCGAACTGGAGAAACACCCAGGGGCTTTCTGGAATTTCTCCCAGCCCATTGAGGACAACGTGGATGAAACGCTTACCGGCACGAAAGGCGGACTGGCCGCCAAGCTTTACGGGCCGGACCTGGACGTTCTCGAGGAAAAGGGTGAAGAGATCAAAGATGTGATGGCCCAAATTGACGGGGTCAAGGATTTAGGAATTCAACGGGATACGGGCCAGCCGAATATCGATCTCACTGTTGACCGTCAGGCGGCGGCGCGCTTCGGCATCAATGTAGCCGACATTCAAGACGCGATTCAGACCGCTGTCGGCGGTAATCCTGTCAGCCAGGTGTTGCAGGGAGAGGCAGTCTACAACGTGGTTGTGCGCTATCAGAAACCGTATCGTGATACCAAGGAGGCTATCCAGAATATTCGACTGCTCTCTCCCTCGGGTGAGCGCGTTTCACTGGCTCAGTTGACCAAAGTTCAGGTTCGCGATGACGCCTACGACATTTACCGGGAAGACGGTTCCCGCTATGTGGCCATACGTTTTGAGGTCCGCGGGCGCGATCTGGGCACCACGGTCAAGGAAGCCATCGACAAGATCGCCAGGAATGTGTAGTTACCGCGTGGCTATCGCCTCGAGTGGACGGGAGAATACGATAGTGAAACGCGAGCCGAAAGAAGGTTGCTCTTCATCGTCCCCCTGACGATCTTTCTGATCTTCATCATTCTCTACTCCATGTTTCGTTCCTTCAAATGGGCGCTGCTGATTCTCGCCAACGTGGCCATGGCTCCCGTTGGAGGCTTGCTCGCTCTGCTTGTGACCGGCACATTCTTCAGCGTATCTTCCGGCGTCGGCTTCCTGGCGCTGTTCGGCGTCTCGGTGCAAACAGGCGTCATCATGCTTGAATACATCAACCAATTGAGAGCTCGTGGCTATACCGTTGCAGATGCCGCTGTAGAGGGCGCAGTCTTGCGGCTGCGGCCGATCATGATGACGATGCTGGTAGCTACTTTGGGACTGCTTCCGGCGGCGATGTCTCACGCCATTGGTTCCGACACGCAGCGCCCATTTGCCATTGTCATTGTAGGGGGACTCATGACAGCTCTCGCGTTGAGCATTTTTCTGCTGCCAACGCTGTATGTCTGGGTGGCGCGAGAGGGCGACACCCTGCCTGAACCGGAAGCGGAGGAATCCTTTGAACACTAAGCGCACCGTTCATCGCGAGAATTCGAGCAACGTAAAGCGCTGGATCGCCTGCGGCCGGATCTGCGTACTTGGTCTGGCCTTGCTCGCCGCCGCTTCGGCGGCCAGCGCGCAGCAGGCCCTCACCTGGGATCAGGTGAAGGCGAAGTTTGAAGCATCCAACCCGGCGCTCAAGGCCGATGCCGACAACGTGGATGAGATGAAGGCCGAAGAGATCACGGCTTTTCTCCGTCCCAATCCGCAGTTCACCTTCGCGGCCGACGGCACGCAGGCCGCGCCGCACGACGGGGTCTGGACTCCTTTCAAAGGCACTACGGAGCAGCCCAACTTCAGTTACCTGCACGAGCGTGAGCACAAGCGCGAACTCCGCCTGGAGAGCGCACAGGAGGGCACGCGCATCACGCAATCACAACATGAAGACCTCGAACGGAACATGGTGTTCGTTCTGCGCACGGCGTTCGTCGGAACACTGCAAGCAAAGTTCATTCTCGATATGGCCAAAGCGGACCTCGACTACTACGACAAGATCATTGACATTAGCCGCGCAAGTTTCAAGGCTGGCGCCATCGGCCAGATCGATCTGGACCGGATTGAGCTGCAGCGCGTGCAGTACGAGTCGGAGATCGAGATGGCGATTGTCAATCTTCGCACCGCAAAGATTCAGCTTTTACAGATGTTGGACGATCGCACCCATGTGGATCAGTTCGACGTGACGGGTTCATTCGATTTCAGCGACAATCTGCAGCCTTTAGAAACCTACCGTGATGCCGCCCTGGCGGCCCGGCCCGACCTGCAGGCCGCGTTGCAGACGATTCAGCAGTCCAACACCAACCACAAGCTCGCGATCTCCAACGGCTCTACCGATCCCACCTATGCCGCCTGGTTCACAAACAACTCTTCGACCAATAACCCTAATGGCCCTGAAACCATCGGTGTCAGCGTAAGCATTCCTCTGCGCATCTTCGACCGCAATCAAGGCGAAAAGAAGCGCACGCTGATCGATATCGACCGCAGCCAGCAGGCCAGCGAGGCGACGCGGGCCCAGGTCTTCAGCGATGTAGATACGGCCTACGAGCTGGTGCGCAGCAACGTCGCGCTGCTCAAGCCGTACAAGGAGAAATACAACGACCAGGCACTGCGCGTGCGCGATACGGTCACCTTCGCCTATGAGCATGGCGGCGCCTCATTGATGGACTTTCTCAACGCGCAGAGCGATTACCGCCAGGTGCAGCTGGCTTATGCGCAGCTGATCGGATCCTACCTTACGGCGGTCGGCCAGTTGAATCTCGCCGTTGGACGAGAAGCGATCCCATAACACCCGCGGGTCCAATGGTTGTGCAGTGCGGTCGAATACCAAGCTAGGGCATTCACATTTTCACGGAGGTCACATCAGCTTTATGGAACGACAATCGGTCAAGGCTCGGATTGAAGAAATCGGCGTATTCCCGGGTATCCGCGTCAAGAACGCGGATCAGGCACTCTATTGTGCTCAGACTCTTTACGCCGCCGGCATTCCCGGGGCGGAAATCACCATGACCGTCCCTGGCGCAATCGGCGTCATCCGTAAGCTCGCGCAGAGTTTCCCGGACATGGTTGTTGGCGGCGGTACCGTGCTCGATAAAGAAACTGCGGAGCGTTGCCTAGACGCCGGGGCCACGTTTCTCACCAGCACCGGGCTCGTAGGGGAGGTGGTCGAGGCGGCGCTGAAGGCCGATGTCGTTGCTATCCCGGGTGCGCTCACGCCCACAGAGGTGATCGCCGCATGGAAGGCCGGCGCAGATTTTGTGAAGATATACCCCACTGCTCCAGTGGGAGGGGACATGTACATTCGCTCGCTCAAGGTACCGTTGCCTCAAATAAGGCTCATAGCGGCGGGAGGCGTTGACCAGCAAAACGCCACTCGATTCATCATTGCAGGAGCCAGCGCCCTTGGCGTGGGCGTCGAGTTACTGCCGAGAGACGCCGTGCAAAGGCACCAGGATCACCGGATCCATGAACTTGCCCGAAGGTTTCTCAACTTTGTCAAAGACGGCCGCACGCCAGTCTAAGATACCGCGCACTCTGGTAAGTGACAGCGAGTTATAAGGGAAAGATAAACGACAATAACTTAGAGCAATGTTCTTATGTAACGTTTATGCCTTCTTCACACCGAAACCTAAATACTTATTTATGACGAAGGAGGTTCCCGTGATTCGCAAACTACAGAGTCTAACTTCGCTTTGTGTGTTAGCCGTTGGCGTGGCTTTTGCGCAACCGCAAACTAGCCCGCAATACAGCCATGCCGAACTTCAGAAGATGATTGCCGCTGCGCACACGCCACAGCAATACCAAACCCTTGCCAAATACTTAAGATCGCGGCAGGAGGTGCTGGAGCAGCAAGCACAATCTGAAAAGACAGAGTGGGATCGCCGGAACCAGATCACAGCCGGAACTTACCAGAAGTATCCCCGTCCCGCGGACTCGTCACGCAACCGTTACGAGTACTTCACCTATGAAGCACGGCAGATGAGTCAACAGGCGGCGCACTTCGAGAGTCTGTCAGCAAGTGTAGAACCATAAGACGCGGGCATCTCTGAGGATAATCAGGGGTCAACGCAGCAGCGTCCTGGGGACTCTGCGTTGTCCCCTATAGTTTCTTTGTAGTTTATTTATGTTTTGTTGATGTCCTACCAGATATTGTCTTTCTACATGTACTCCGCGACGGAAAGCCTTGGATGCGATGACGATCTCAGATGTTCTCGGGGAACGGAAGCAGACGTCCCGGGCGCAGTTTGTCGGCGAAACCCTAGCTGGATGCTGGGCAATCGCGTTGCTGACATTCACAGGGTATGTGCTTCATTTCAATGCTGCGCCGGTCGGATTCCTGTTCCTGCTTGTGGTCGTGTGCGTGGCGATTCTTTGCGGATTCTGGCAGGCATCTGTCGTCTCTCTGCTGGCGTGCGCGTGCCTGGACTACTTCTTTTATCCTCCGCTTTTCACTTTTAACATCAGTAATCCGCAGGACTGGGTGTCGTTGGGGGCATTCGAGATCAGCGCTCTCCTCGTCAGCAGGCTTTCATCGCGGGAAAAGCTGCAGACGCGCGAGGCCACGTTGCAGCGAACTTCCATGGAGCAGCTATTCGAATTAAGCCGGAGCACGCTGCTCATGAATTTGCACCAACCTCCAGGGCCGCAACTGGTACAACTGATCCAGCGCATCTTTAAAGCAGAAGCAGTCGCCATCTTCAATGCGGAGTCGGGAACGTGCGACCTTTCCGGGGCATGGGCCGCGGACGAGCGTGAACTGGCAAAAGAATGCTACCTGGCGCAGATGGATGATGAGGACAAAACCGCTCGCATATCCCGGCGTCTCTTAAGAAGAGGAGTGGATTCCATCGGCGCGATTGCGATACGAGGTGATCTAGGCTTGCTGGTGGTCGACGCGTTGGCTTCGCTGACGGCGATTACGCTGGACCGATGTATTTCATTTCAAAAGGAGAACGAGATCGAGGCGGCGAATCTAAGCGAGCGCCTGCGAGCCGCAGTACTGGATTCTTTGGCGCATGCGGTGAAGACGCCGCTAACCGCAATCCAGACTGCGACCGCCGGGCTGAGCGAAGTGGGCAAGTTGAATGCGCCGCAACAGGAGTTGGCTGCTCTCATCGATGATGAATCCCGGCAGTTGACCCAATTGAGCACGCGATTGCTGCAGACGGCCAAGCTTGAGGCCCAGCAACTCCGGGTGGCCCGCGATCAGATCGTGGTTGGCGATTTAGTGGCGGAAGCGCTGGAGGAACAGCATGGACGCATGGCAGGACATCCGGTAGAGATCAAGGTTCCAAATCCTGAACTCACGGTCCGCGGCGATCGTGAGCTCTTATCGATGGCGTTGACGCAGTATCTCGACAACGCGGCCAAATACTCCTATGCCGGCACTGCTGTTGAGGTGTCAGCATGGGAAAGTCATTCCGAAGTATTGATCGCAGTTCATAACTTCGGCCCGACGATTCCCATCGGCGACAGGGAGCGCATCTTTCAACGGTTCTTTCGCAGTGAGGGAACCATGCACTTAGCCGCGGGCACAGGTGTTGGCCTGTCCGCGGTAAAGATGGCAGCTGAGGCCCATCAGGGCCACGTGTGGGTGATCAGTAACGCAAATGAGGGAACGACCTTCTTTCTATCCTTGCCTCAGGATGGAGGACAACAGTGAATACGGAATCAGGTAACGTGCTGATTGTGGACGACGAGCGTTCGATTCGGCTGTCGTTGAGAACAATTCTTGGAAACTTCGGCTTTGACATCGTGGAGGCCGCTCGGGGAGAGGAAGCGCTGGCGCTCGTGCGCAATGAACAATTCGATGCAGTCTTGCTTGACATCAATATGCCGGGGATGGGGGGCATCGAAGTTTGCCGGCTTATGCGCAAGGCTTCACCGCGCCTGCCCATCGTAATGCTGACAATACAGGGAAGCGAGGATCGTAAAGTCGAGGCCCTGAATGCCGGCGCCGATGACTACATTACCAAGCCTTTTCAATTGCGAGAGCTGACGGCTCGCTTACGGGCCGCCGTGCGCCGCAACCGGGTGGCCGACGACCGGGATGCCGCAATCTTGATCGGCGACATCCTGCTCGACCCCGATCGGCATCTGGTTGAGAAGAAGGGCCGCGCGGTCCATCTGACTCCGAAACAATTCGAGCTGCTGCACTTTCTTATGGTGCACGCGGGCCGGCCCATTCCTCACGCAAAGTTGCTGCGCTCCGTCTGGGGACCAGAATACGGGAACGAGTTAGAGTATCTGCGGACGTTCATTCGGCAAATTCGTATGAAGATCGAAGATGATGCCGCGAATCCAAAGTACCTGCTGACAGACTCACATATAGGTTACCGCTTTAGCGAGTCGGTGTAACAGGCGAAACGCGGTGCCAGCGCCTTGCGGTGCGCGATCCAGCGAGACTCATCGATCGTGGGTCTAGCTTCTTGATGCCCACAGAGCCGAATTCTCAAGAGACTTGGCGTGGTCAACTTTTGGCGAAACGCTTAGACTGCACTCTCCTGGATTAACGTCTGCAAGTGGGTAATTGGCAGGGCCTTTCCGCGGGCGAAGCATCGCTGCAGTCGGATCGCCAACAAGCCAAATGTTGGCGGTCAGCCGACGATAATAGGCCAATTCGCTTAGCGCACCGTCCTGCAGTTTCTCGGAGTTCTGGTCGGTTTGTCGCCCATCCGGAAGTAACCCCATTTTGGAGCTACTTCCGGGTAGGCGGTCATCCGCTCGCGATCGTATCGAGAAGCTCTTTCTCGGATCAAGGCGAAGGCCGCTTTGTTGCCAAGCGTCTTGCCAGAATCGTCCCGGCGCGGTCGGCCTTGAAGAAGTCCTTGCCGCTTAGAGCACCGCCGCCAATCGGAACTTGCGGCCCGTAGGCGTCTACGACGAGCTTCTTGCCGGAAAGGCTGTTTTCGCCCTCCGGCCCCTCGACCTCGGAGTTGCCGGCGCCGCTCAGTGGCAGGCAAGAAGCTTGAAGCCCTGTGTGTATTGGCGGCCAGTCCACGCTTGCGACTCACCCTGAAACTCGACCGCGCGCAGCGTTTCGCCGAGCGCACTGTATAGAATGAACTGCCATGATAATCTCCGGACAAAAAAACACCACCCGCCGCCAATTCGTATCTCGATCCGCGCTTTTGACCGGCGGCATCTCCCTCGGCCTGAATTGTGCTGCCAGCAACTTGGTCGCCGAAACGGAAACCGCATTCTCCGCATACCAGCAGCGCCGGCGTGCCGATCTCTGGGGCCTCCTTGGCGATCTGCCCTGGCAGCATGAACCCGCGCCGCCTAAACTGATCCGCACGGAAGAATACGACCGTTACACTCTCGAACGGCTTGTCCTCGACTTGAATGGGACCGAACCGGTTCCCGCTCTCCTGTTGATTCCCAAGGGGCGACAGCGCCCCGCGCCCGGCCTTCTCTTCATTCACTGGCACGCAGGAATGTACGATCTGGGCAAGGAACAACTGCTCGAAGGAACCAGCGTTCAACCCGCCTATGCTCCCGTCCTCGCTGAAATGGGAATCGTCACGCTGGCCATCGACAGTTGGTGTTTTGGTGAGCGCCAGCACGACACCAACGGTCACCGCGGAGAGGAAGACGCCTTCAAGCTCATGCTGTGGCGCGGCCAGGTGCTCTGGGGCATGATGATGTTCGACGAATTCCGGGCCCTCTCTTACCTCGCAGCCCGCCCAGAAGTTGATCCGCAAAGGCTCGGCGTGACCGGCATGTCGATGGGATCCACCAAGACATGGTGGCTCGCCGCGCTCGATCCCCGTGTCCGATTGGCCATCGACCTTTGTTGCCTCACCGATTTCGATTCGCTCATCGCCGCGCACAACCTCAGCGGTCACAGCATTTTCTATTACGTTCCATCGTTGCTGAAGGAATTCGACACTACCGCGATCAACGAGTTGATCGTTCCGCGACCTCATCTCAGCGTCAACGGCCGCAAGGATCCCCTCACGCCGCCCGCCGGGGTCGAGAAGATTCGCGATAATCTGTTGCCGCTTTACCGGCAGTACGGCCGCCCGGAGGATTGCCGCATCGAGCTCTTCGATTGCGCCCACGAGGAAACCCCCGAAATGCGCAGCCAGGTCATCGACTGGATGCGGAGATATCTGGCCACAGGCTAATCCGATCTTTCCCTTGAGGACACTGATGTTCCGGCAAAATGAGAATCAGTAGAGCCTTTCGCAAACCTGACGTTGATTTTTGATCCACTTGCTGAACTCTCCTTCCACGAGGCGCGTGGGGAGTGTTTTAACTGCCTTTCGGCGGAGATCGTTTACGGCGACTTTGCTTCAGCCGGTAGGGTCCGCCGAACCAATGGCGCGACATTCGGGACGGTTGGTCGGCTAACCGTCAATAACTCATCGGTAAACAGATTTCCATTGGCAAGAGCCCCCTATGCGGCGCAACAGAGTAGCTGTGTACCGGGATGGCTCCGGGGTGGCAGCATTCGTCCATTACCAGCGGAAGACGTTGGGATTGGAAAGTGGATTGAGTTTCGGAATCGCTAACAAACAGCTATTGGTGGTTGGAAGAGGGGTGTGTATTCGTGCCCTGAACTACGCTCGTCAGTAAGATCAGACTGCTTCCGCCGAGCTTGTTCAAGTCGTTGCAATGCCGCACGAATATCCCTCTGGTCTATGACCGCGTATCGCTTGAAGACGTTGGAAGTCTTCCATCCTGCGATGCGCATGATGATTTCCTCCGGTACACCGGCAGCCCGTAGGTTGCGTGCCGCTGACCGGCGCAGGTCATGAAAGAGAAGGGCCGGTACTCCGGCGGCAGTGCACATGTTCTGCCAGCTCCTGCGGAAGTCACGTATGGGCTTATCACCCCGCGTGAACACGTGATCCTCCGGTCGCTTGCCCTCCACGCAGTGGTCGAGCAGGTGGAGCAGTCGGCCAGACTCGATTGTGATCTCACGTCCCTCTCGGTTCTTGGTTGTGCCAGGGTCAAGCCGGATGGTGCGGTTCAGGAGATCCAGCTGACCAACGCGAAGATCGAGGAGCTCGCTTACCGCCAACCGTAGTTATAGGCAGTCTCGAGCATCGCCCTGAGCCAGAGGTCCGGGCAGTGGGCGACGAGTCTCGCAAACTGCTTGGGCGTGACAAAGCCCTGCCTTACGTTGTTCTCCTTGAGATGAGGAAAATGTGGAACCCTCGATACCCGTGGCGGTGGTTGGAGTCTCGAGCGAACCGCTCTCCGGGCCAATTTCCCTGCTAACAGGGAAAAATACAGGGAAATTTGCGGATTTTGTCCCACAAATTTGGCGGCAGCGTTCTCTATGAGCTTGCATACGCGCAAGTTACTACCATGCAATCTCCGTTTTTGTGGCGCACCGAACAGGGAATTATCACCCCGTTATCAGGGAATCGCATTTCCCTGATACCTGCCATCTAAATCACTTCCACCAATTCCTTCCAATCGAACGCCCCAGCGGCACAATGATTCACGACTGTGATTCGCGGCCAAGCCAACCTAATAATGTAGGGGTCGACTAGCCGCAGACTCAGTACGAACAAGTAACCTCCGGATAGGCGACATTCCAAGCACAACCCTATTCCTGGACACTTGGGCGTTTTTCAGTATCTATCCGGCATGGGGCCGCACTTTCGGACTCAAGTGTTTACTCTTGAGTTATTTCCGGATCGGCGACTGTCGTTAGCACATAATATGTCCGGTGTTTTTAGCAAGTGAAATGTCCGCATAGCGGGCGGTGAGGATGGATTCCATGCGAGAGAGCATGGAGATCTATCCGAGGACCGCGGCGGAGAGGGCGATGAAGTTACACGAAGTGCTTTTGAGAGCCACCACGGGGAAGGTCAAGTGGTGGCAAGCGGCGGAGTTGATGGGCATCAGCCCGCGGCAGATGCGCCGATGGCGCAAGCGTCTGGAGGAGCAAGGCCACCAGGGATTACTGGACCGACGGCGAGGGACACCGAGCCACCGGCGCGTGCCGAAGGCGAAGGCAGAACAAGTTCTGAGCCTGTACCGCGACAAGTACTTCGACCTGAACGTGCGTCATTTCCACGAGAAGCTGCGCGAGGAACATCAGATCGGGTTGAGCTACACGTGGGTCAAGCAGGCCTTGCAGACGGCCGGTCTGGTGAAGCGCAAGGCCAAGCGCGGCGTGCATCGCAAGCGGCGCGAGCGCCGTCCTCTGCCGGGGATGATGCTGCACATTGACGGCAGCGATCACCAGTGGTTTCAGGATGAGCGTCGGCACGACCTGATCGTGATCCTGGACGACGCCACCAGCGAGATCTACTATGCGCAGCTGGCGCAGGAGGAAACGACCGGCGCAGTCATGGCAGGTCTGCGTGCGGTGATAGAGCGCAAAGGGATCTTCTGTTCGCTGTATTCCGACCGCGGAGCCCATTTCTGGTTGACGCCGAAGAGTGGCGGCAAGGTCGATTATGAGCGTCCCACGCAGGTAGGCCGCGCTATGAAGGAACTTGGAGTGCAGATGATTCCTTCCTACTCTCCGCAGGCGCGAGGCCGCTCGGAGCGGAACTTCTCAACCTGGCAGGGACGACTCCCCCAGGAATTGCGATTGCGCGGGATCCGAACGTTGGATGGGGCCAACGAGTTTCTCCGTGAGCACTACATCGCCGAGTTCAACCGCCGCTTTACGGTTCCGGCGGCGCAGCGGGGTACGGCATTTATATCCTGCCGGCACAGGAACCTGGAGCTGGTCTTCACGCAACGATACGAGCGCACAGTTGACCAGGACAACACCGTACGCTTTCACAACCTGATTATGCAGATCGAGCGTGCCGAGTGGCGCCCCACCCTGGCCGGATGCAAGGTGATCATCCATCAACACCTGGACACTACCCTGACCCTCATGATCGCAGGACACGCGTCGGACATTACAGCGCGGAAGGAAAACTGTTGACGCCGTTGACGAAAAAGCAGGTCAAGGCGGTGGAAAAGACATTGAAAGGAAAAGTCCAAAAACAGACTTTTCCTCTCAACTTGCAAATCCCGCAAACTGCGCGGGATTCGCACTTTCCCACCGCCTCTGCTACGGCTGACTATTAACCAAACCGGACACTTCATTTGCTACGAAAAGCGGACATTTCTACTTGCTAACGACATTTCCGGATCGGCGACCAACCGTCCAGAACCGCTGCTGCCAGGAACACCTTAGAATCAGACAAGTCGTACATTGGACGCCCTCAGGAGGACCTCGGATGAAAGGATGGGGAGCTTGGTGCAGAATGTGCATCCCCGTTTTTCAATTTGGCTACCTCGCCCTCGGAATCTCCTGCGGATTGTGCCTGGGTCAGACTCCGAAAGGCGACGGCTCAGCGGGTGGCGACGCCGTGGTTCGCCTTGAGCCCCACGACGGCCGCACCCAGTTCAAGATCGGAAATCCGGTAGTCCTCGACTTGGTGTTTACGAGCCGATCGCGCGGGTATGTGGTCAAGACAGACGATAGCCCCTACCGGCCTTTACCCGATCACATCGATATAGCACCAAGTGGCGGATGGGTTCGTACCCACGCCAGCTTTCGAGGGCAGCCGCTTACCAATGCGGCAGCAAATCTTGTCAGCGATCCGATTCGCGTGCCTGTACTGTTGAACCGGGCGATCACCTTTCTCGAGCCAGGACATTATGAGGTGACGATCACGACCGAGCGTCTCAGGACCTTGGAAAACATGATGACAGCGACGTCCATAGAGAACTGCGAACCGTGCCGCGAGACGAACGCTGTGGTCATTGACATCTCTGAGCCAGACGAATCGGAGGAGCCAGCCCTGGTTGCGTCTCTGTCGCAAGAGCTTGAGGACACGGCCAAGCCGCCCGACAGAAGCTTGTCGCCCGAGCAGAAAGAGGTAGTGGATCAGGTGGAGGAGGAACTCCGGCAAGGCTTCGGCTCAACCGAAGCGGACAAGAAACGGCAAGAGATACTGCTTCAAAAGATGGACGATATAGCCGCTCATCAACAATCTGCCATCGAAAAACGCAACAACGCCCGGCGCGAGGCAGCAGTGCGGCTTGCATGTCTTGACGGCGACGATGCGGTCCGCGCCAAAGTTCACTTCATTGCCGCCGAAAGCGGGGCAGACAATGGCGATCCCGACATCGGTATCGCTTGGATCCTGGTGGACGGCCTCACTAGTTCGCGCAACAAGCAAATGCAACTCGCCTTGTTAGAGGAGGCTTGGCGCAACCCGCAACTGCTTCCGACCTACGCACTGCAAACGGCTCTTCGCCAAGCTAGGGAGCTCACGCAGAGGGATTGGGTCACCGACGATGCGGTAATGTGGGCGGGAACGCCAGAGGAACACCAGGCTGCGGTGGAAGAATATCAACGGGAGATCAATGAAATCATCGCCACGCTGCCGCTGCGCAGCGAGTCGAACCGGGAGGAAACGATAAAGTTCCTCAAGACCCGTGCCATTCCAAACCCATTCAACCAGTCACTGAGGCCAACGAGCGAGCCGAAATGATGCCAACGGTGAGCTCTTAGATCAAATGGTCGATGACTTACGTGGCGAATCCGCAAAAAGCCTAACTTAATTGCCTTAGTTCCGAGGCAGGAAGAGGGCACCTGGGCAGTTGCTTGGTTCAGGCCGAATGACCGCCCACTCTTCAATTACTACTTGTGCACTACCGGACATGCTCGTCGCAGTTTTCCCAGGATTACTCCCCTGAAGTCTTAGTGCTGTATCTGGAGCGCCCCGCCACGCAACGCTGCGCAGCTGACTGGTGTTAAAGGGGCGCTTCTGATACAGCGACTTGAAGGAAGCCGCCCTCATGGAAGGCTATGTACTTTGAATCGGTTTGAGCAGGTGCAGAGGGGTCAGGCATCGGCTGAGTTGGGTAGGATGTGCCGCTTGGACTGTGGGATGGTGCGGTGAAACACCGCGATGAGGTGTCAGTCGAGGGTCCAAGAGATAGCCGGGCGAGCAATCCCGGACAGATGAGACAAGGAGTCCACGTACGCGCCGAAGCACGGGCACAGGCCGGGGATGTGGATAGAACTTCATGCTGGGCACGGGTCTGGTTGAGGTGGAGAGCGAAGCAGGAGTTGGGCAGCGGAGAGCCGTTCGACGACGCGCATGGTTGCGCCGCAGAGTGGGCAGTTCCAGAGCGAGTGAGCCTGATCGGTGGACGGTGATAGCACCGAAGCAGTCATCTTCTCTGAGCCGCTGAGGAACTGGAAGCATAGCGGCAGGAGTGTGGCGCGGCTCCGGTTGGCCAGGAACCCGAAGTTGCGGATGCGCACGAAACCGGGCGGCAACAGGTGGAGCAGGAAGCGGCGCAGGAACTCCTCGACGGTCAGAGTCATGAGCCTCTTCTTGTTGCCGTGCGCGGAATCGCGCCAGCGGAAGGTGACGTTGCCATCGGAGAGGGCGACCAGCCTGGAGTTGGAGATGGCGACGCGATGGGTGTAGGCGCCGAGATAGCGCAGCACATGTTGCGGTCCGCCGAAGGGTGGCTTGGAATAGACGACCCAGTCGTGGCGGAACAGTACGCGCAGCCATGAGGCGAAGGCGCGCGGTTCGGCGAGTGGCAGGAGGCTGCCGTGGAACTGGAGCTCGCCACGATGGAAGGCGTTGCGAAGTCCGGCGACGAACTTGCCGCGGAAGACACGGCTGAGCACGCCGATGGGCAGGAAGAAGGAACGCCGGGCGGAGAGCCAACGGGAGTGATCCGGAGCCAGGCCGCCGGCGGCAAGTACGCAGTGGATATGAGGATGAAACTGCAGGCGCTGATTCCAGCTGTGCAGCACGCTGAAGAAGCCGATCTCAGCGCCAAGATGACGGGGATCGCGAGCGACCTCAAGCAGGGTCTCAGCACTCGAGTGAAAGAGCTGGTTGTAGATGAGCCGCTTGTTCTGCAAGGCCAGCGGGGCCAGTTCCCGGGGCAGAGTAAAGACCGCGTGGACGTAGCGTGTGGGCAGCAGTTCCCGCTCGCGCGCCTTGAGCCAGCGCCGGCGCGCGTTGCCCTGGCATCTTGGGCAATGCCTGTTTCTGCATGAGTTGTAGGAGATCCTGGTCGTAAGTCCGCAGCCGGTGCAGCGATCACGATGTCCACCCAGCGCAGCCGTGCGGCAGCGCACGATGGCCAGCAGCACTTTTCGATGCTGCCAGTTGATCCACTTGCAACTGTGTTCGATAAATGCCTGTCCGGCACAGCGAACGATGTCGGCCATCTCCACGAGAGGCCGGTTGTTCAACTGTGCTTGTGTCCTCCCCGTGCAGAGAAGGTGAGCGCATCGAGCGGGCTGGCGGTGGCGCTGAGATGCCGTTGGGACAAATGCAGGTAGACGGTAGTGACTTCGAGGTCTCGATGGCCGAGCAGTATCTGGATGGTGCGCAGGTCGGCGCCGGCTTCGAGAAGATGGGTAGCGAAGCAATGTCTCAAGGTGTGCGGATGGATGCGCCTGTGCTCAAGGCCGGCCCGTTCAGCGGCGATCTGGCACGCGGTCCAGAGGACCTTGGTGGTGACAGGGTAAGTTGCCGTGTGCCAACGGTTGCCGGGAAACAACCACTCCTTGGGCTTGCGTCGTAGTCCGCGCCAGTAGACGCGCAGCTCATCGAGCAGCTTCGGGCTGAGCATGACATCGCGGTCCTTGCCGCCCTTGCCCTCGCGGATGTGGACCACCATCCGCTGGCTGTCGATGTCGCTGACCTTCAGATGGGCCGCTTCTGCGCGGCGTGCGCCGGTGGCATAGAGCGTCATGAGAAGGATGCGATGAAAGGGGGAATCCGCGGCGTCGATCAGGCGCGTGACCTCCTCCTGACTGAGTACCCCTGGAAGGTGACGCACCTTCTTCGGATAGGGCGTCTCGGCAATGCTCCAGCCGAGCTTCAACACGTGAATATAGAAGAACCGCAGAGCCGCAAGCCGTAGGATCACGGTGTTCGGACTGAACTTCAACTTGGTGAACAGCATCGCCTGATACTTGCGAATATCCTCCGGGCCAAGCTGATCCGGCGGACGCCGGCAGTACCGGCTGAAGTGGGCAACACCGTGCAGGTACGAGCGGATGGTTGTGTCGGCGAAGTTGCGGCGGCGCAACTCCTCAAGCATGAGCTGACGTAGTTGGTTCACAGAGAATCCTCCTTCTCTGCGTCCCAAACTATCCGGGCAGCCACAAAGGCCGGTTCAGCCGCACGCGAATGCGTCCGCCGCCGCAGCGGCTTCGTTCAAGTCGGCTTGTGAGCAGGAATTCCTGATGCATTGGCGTCGTTCCGGGCGAATTACCGGCTACACGGACAGAACTCGAAACTGGGGTACGCGATCTCCATCTTCTTGATCACACTTTGCCGATCGTACTGCGCGTGATAGACCGTCCTGCCAGCCGCGGTGGCGCTCAGGCTGACGCAGCAACTTGGCATATCACCTTCCTCCACTAAATATTCGAATATGCTAATATTAAATCATGCCGGATTCAATCCACCGCTTCAAAGCTGACATCTTCCAGGCCCTCGCTCACCCCACTCGCATCGCCATTCTCGAACTCTTGAGCGAAGGCGAACTCTCCGCCGGGACTCTAATCGACAAACTCGGCATGGAGCAGGCCAATGTCTCGCAGCACCTCGGCGTGCTCCGCGCCAAACAGCTGGTCATCAACCGCAAAGTGGGCAACCAGGTCTTTTACTCCGTCCGCGACCGCACCATCATCGAAGTGCTGCAACTCATGCGGTCCTACTTCCACACCCAGCTAAAAGAAACTTCGGGCATGTTGGACGAATTAGAGAAACCATTGGAGATTGTTCATTGAATCTAACTGATAGGCGGCTTCCCCGCTCCCTTCAGTGTTTGCACGGCTACACAGCCAAACAGCTCACGCACGATCTCATCGCAGGGCTCACTGTGGGACTCGTTGCGTTGCCGTTGGCCATGGCCTTCGCCATCGCTTCCGGCGTCTCTCCGCAAGCCGGCCTCTACACGGCCGTCGTCGCCGGGTTCCTCATCTCTGCACTGGGCGGATCGCGCACGCAGATCGGCGGGCCCACAGGCGCGTTCGTCGTCATCGTGGCCAGCATCGTTGCCCGTTTTGGAATCGCCGGCCTGGCGTTGGTCGGCATCATGGCCGGCGTCCTTCTTCTTATCATGGGCTTCACCGGCCTCGGCGCCGCCGTCAAATATATCCCGCGCCCGGTCACCATCGGCTTCACCAACGGCATCGCCCTGCTCATCGCCTCCACGCAGATCAAGGACTTTCTTGGCCTCACGACGCCTCCGGTTCCCAGCGAATTCCTGGAGCGCATCGCTGTCCTCATCCGCTCCATCGGCACCACACATTGGCAATCGCTCGCAGTTGCTACCGCAACGCTCGCCATCATTCTTCTCTGGCCACGTATCACCCTGCGAGTTCCCGGCACCATCGTCGCGCTGCTCGTCACAACGGCCGCAGCCGCTGTCCTTCATCTTCCTATCGAAACCATCGGCACCAGGTTCGGCGGCATCCCTCAGGGTCTTCCGCACCTTTCATTCCCCGCTCTCCACGTGGCACACATTCTGCCCCTGCTCCCGTCCGCATTCACGGTGGCGCTGCTTGCCGCTGTTGAAAGTTTGCTCTCCGCCGTGGTTGCAGACGGCATGAGCGGCGATCACCACAACTCCAACATGGAGCTGGTCGCGCAGGGAGTCGCCAACATTTGCTCGCCGCTCTTCGGCGGCATTCCTGCCACGGGCGCCATCGCTCGTACTGCCACCAACATCCGCTCCGGCGCTCTCACTCCGGTCGCAGGAATGGTCCACGCCCTCACGCTGCTTACCGTTCTTCTGGTGGCCGCTCCCCTTGCCCGCTTCGTGCCCCTGGCCACTCTCGCTGCGGTTCTCTTTGTGGTGGCTTACAACATGGGCGAGTGGCGTGAAATCGGCACCATCCTGCGCTTGTCGGGAACGGATATCGCGGTTTGGCTGGCCACCTTTTCTCTCACCGTGCTCGCCGACCTCACCGTTGCCGTCGGCGTGGGCATGGCGCTGGCCGCTCTCCTCTACATCTATCGCATCGCTGAAACCACTACCGTCGCTCCCGTCACGCGCGAGTATCTCCGCGACGGCCAGGCCCATATCCTCCAGGACAAGGACATTCCTTCGCATGTCACCATCCTTCGCATCCACGGCCCGTTTCTCTTCGGCACCACCGACAAACTTGCCGAGGCCACCACGCATCTCGGACAGTTTGAAGATGTCGTCATCCTGCGCCTTCGCAATATGACCGCGCTCGATGCCACGGGTATCCACGCGCTCGAGCAGTTCTCTGACCGTCTCCACAAAGCCGGCAAGGCGCTCCTGCTCTGCGGCGCACGCGATCAACCTTCGCAGCTCCTCGCCCGATCCGACTTTCTCGAGCGCGTTGGCTCTGAAAATGTTCTGCCCAACGTGCAGGTAGCCCTCGACCGCGCCCGCGAAATCCAGCAGGACTTCTCCGGCATCGGCCACGAACTCGCCCTCGACCTCGAGCACCACCCGCTCTAGAGTCCGAAGTTTCTTGAAGAAGCGTTTGTTATCCGGGGCGGGTAGTCTAAGCCCGCACTTAATCACAGCTGATGCAGCGCCCGCGACAAGAATCGCATTGCCTGCTCCTGCAATTCCTGAACTGGGAACGCGGGATCCTCCCGGGTTCCGTCTCGCCAAATACGATCGAGGATGTTGACTATGAAGCGCGCCGTGATCGCAGCATCAACATCGGTAGGTACAATTCCTGCGCACTGATCGCGGCGGATCAGCTGGGTGAGAGTATCGAGAAGCGGTGTCCGGAAGGTTTTAGTTGGGGTTGTTTCAAGTTCGAAAAAGAGCGTCTCGGGATCGAAAATCCGCATAATCGCTTGATAGGGGAGTACGGCTTCTGGTGCCTCCATCATCATCTTTGCGATGAATTCAATCGTGGTCTGGAAGTCGCGCGCAACACGGTCCATGACTCTTTGCAGCCTCCCGAGCATTTCATCGGCGAGTGCATGAACGACCGCCTGCTTGGTTTCGAAGTGAAAATAGAAGGTTCCCTGCGCAATGCCAGCGCGCTTGACGATGCCCCTGATAAGGACTTTGTCGTAGGGCATCTCGGCAAACAATTCGCGTGCGGATTCTAAAATTCGCTCCCTGGTGGTCTTCTCCTCAATGACTCTGGTTTTGAGAAGCCTCGCTGGCTGTTTGGAATTGCGTATCGTTTTCTTTGTTTTCATAACAATTCAGAAGGGGTGCCTTTCTTTGCGTGAAGCGCTGAAGTGCGCAAACGGCCATCTTCCATTTCGACTATGCGACCGTAGCTGATGATGACGGAGCATTCTTTGCAGTAGCCATACGATTCGACCGAATAGCAAGCCAGGACCCCAGCGGCAAAAGGAGACACAGTGCAGCGATGAGCCATCTGGCTGGGCTGATTCTTCGTTTTAACGGCGCGACGGACTTAGTTGCGGTAATCAATTCCGAGCACCCTTCTCCAAATCTGACGAACAGACGAAATGACAGTGTGTCAGTATTTGTGACATCCATCGCTTTGGCCGATTCCAGGTTCACCATCTGCGCCTTGCGGCAGTAGTCTTCGATCCCCTCCAACTCGCCATAGCGCTGTCCGATTCTCTCGGTATACGTCGGGGGCGCAGGGATGCGCCTCCATGTGCCTGCTCCCGGGCATCGGAGGGTGCTGATAGTCGAGCGGCTAATAGTTTGGCTCCAATTGGAACGTTTGCGAGAATGCGTTCACAACTTTTACAGTGGTCTGTGATGAACACATTGAGGTCGAATCCCCACGCGTGCCAAATACCGCAGACAGTCTCCGTTCCTTTGGGAATATCGGAAAATTTCTGCTGGTCGTCTTCTAAGCGAACCGCATGGAGTTTCCAACTCGAACGACCCCCGTCAAACCCGCGCTTTACCCGTGTCCGATTTGTCGCAATCGTCAGCCATTCAATGCGACTCATACGTGGCCTCCGAGGTAATCAGCCACGCATTCACCCGTTCACCATTTACCAGTGCCTGGGAGTATCCAAGCCGATCTGACAACTCACTGGTCAGCAGGAATGCTTCGGTCAAGAGGTATTTCGCTCTCTTCTTGGCTTCGGCTATCGTCTCAAAGTGGACATCTTCTACGTCCGCGCCCTTGATTTCGAGTTCATCCTGAGTCCTTGCCGCTAAGACATTGATCTGCTCCAGTGAATGCGCCTTCCCTCGTCGCATGCCAGGCTCCTCTCATACGAGTCTCCCTCACATCCACTGGTACAAAATTCGCCGGGCACTCCAATTACGGGTGGCGATTTCTACTGGACGAAAGTGGTAATGCTCTGCGCCGGCAGGGTATACGTGAACGTACCTCCAGATACCGTGACCGCCGATTGCTGCACCAGACCGCCGCTGCCGGTAGTCTGCCAGGGTGTCAATGAGGTCACCGTCGCACTGTAAATCATCAATAGCTGGCTAACGGGTACTGATCCCGCATTGATGGCCACGATAATGTAGTGCGTCGTCCCAGCCTCGCTCCCGGAGTACGCCGAGATGTACACGTTCGCGTAGGGGTTGGCCGTGGCGTCGTATCGGTAGTAGCCCGGCTGGATAAACTTGGCGAACTGGCCGACTGCGTAGCCGTAGTAAGTCGGCGCCGGACTCGTGGTGTTGGAATTGATCAGTCCGTAGTTGATCGATTCGTTTGGATCTTCCCAAACCCAATACCAGACATAGGCGTTGGCATAACCCGTGCTCACCGTGTTTTGAATCTCTACGGCGGCCGTCAGTGCATCGGTGATCGTGGGCTGGCCGCCGCCGGATGGCGACAGATAATGCTCCGTCATCCACACGTCCTTGCCGAGATCGATCGCATTGGTGTAAAACGTCGGCCCGCCTCCGTAAAGGTGTTCGCCAATGATCGAAACATTGCCGACGGCGCTAGAATCTTCCAAGGTCGGGTCGGACATAGAGAAATTCCAGGCATATGACTCCGGCATTATGAGCTTGGCAATCAGTGGATTGGGGCCTCTCGCGGTGAGCGACGCCACCCAGGTGTCTAACTGTTGTGGAGTCCAGCTACAGGATTCATAATTCTCGCTGGTTTCGTCGGAGTAATCCGGTTCGTTCGCCATTGAAACTGCGTAGAGGGTGACGCCGTTGTTGGCAAAATACTGGACGAAGTCCTCAAGATAGCTGGCATAGGCCGCATAAGACGACGGATTGAGGTAGCCGCCGCAGTAATCGGGGCCTGGGTAGCAAGCGGGAGATGCCGTGTAGTAGGGCTGGCTGGAGGAGCTGGTCTTCATCGAGACCGGTGGTGTATATGGCGAAGCGAACACAATGGTGTTGCTGTTGGCGCTTATCGCCTCATTGGCATTGGTCAGCTCAGCGCCCCAATTGCTCGTGTAATATGCGGGGTTGTTTGATGGGGAGCCTGAAGGGTCAATGCGCACGCGCAGGACACTCAGGCCGAGGCCGCTAGTTTGACTGAACAAGGCAGTGGCCTGCTGCGTGGTTAACGCGCCCAAAAATGCATTCGAGCCGCCAAAGCCGTGCATGATCTGATCGGCCGTTCCGAAGTCGACCGTCGCCGTGCCTGAGGGCACCGCCCCGGTGGTGAAGCTCCAGCTGTAATTGGAAGCTAGCGGTATACCGCCGGAGTTCATGGCCCCGGTGGTGATGGTTGCGGCATAAACGGTGCCGTAGGCGAGCGATGCCGAGGGGGTGAAAGTGGCCGTGTTGCTAGCGGAGGAATAAGTGACCGTTCCGGCGACCGATCCGCTGGCGCTCGTCAGCGTGAACGTGGACGTATTCAGGGTGGAAGTGTTCATCGTCTGGCTGAAGATGGCCGTCACTTGGTCGGTGATAGGTACAGCGGTTGCTCCATCGACGGGCGTGGTGGACTGCACGGCGGGATCGCCCGCCGTGGTGAAGGACCAAGAGTAGTTGGCAGCAAGGGCCTGTCCTGAGGTGCTCGTCACGCCGGTTGTGATCGTAGCCGAGTAGGTGGTGCCATTGGAAAGGGCTGTAGACGGCGTGAACTGCGCCGCGGAATTCGTCGCGCTATAGCTCACCGTGCCCGCCACGATGCCTCCACCCTGCTCCATGAGCGTGAAGGTGGCCGAGCTGAACGTCGTTGGGTTCATCGCCTCGCTGAAGATGGCCACAACGGGGGTGTTGTTCGCTACACCCGTGGCGCCAATCGTGGGCGTTGTGGAGGTGACGGTGGGCGCTGCCGGCGCCGCCGCAGTGGTGAACTGCCAGATAAAGGGGGAAGCCAGCGCGGTTCCCGCTGTGTCGGTCGCTCCCGTCTTGACGCTCGCTGTGTACTGTGTGTTGTAGGCGAGCGAGGCGGACGGGGCGAAAGCAGCCGTGTTGCCGGTCGTGGAGTACGTGACGGATCCGGTAACAGCGCCGGCGGAGCTGGCGAGCGTAAAGGTGGACGCTGTCAGCGATGCGGCATTCATGGCCGTGCTGAACGTGGCCGTCACCGTTGAGTTGACGGCCACGCCAGTGGCTCCGTTGGCCGGCGTAGTGTTTGCGACGGTGGGCGAGGGAGGCGGTGGATTGCTCCCCGATTTGGAACCGCCGCAGCCGGCAATCGCCAGCATCGTGGATGCCAGAATGCAAACGAGCCTGGAACGCTTGACCGGGAAACTCCTTCGCGGTTTACGGTTGGATGGGTACAACCAGGCCGGAAAGTTACGTTTCGGCGCGATGCCTGGACGGCCACGCGGAGACCTGCGAAGCGGAATTACAGCGGCCGTTTCCCTGAAGGGTGGGAAGTCGAAGTCGCAGTACTCCACTCGTGCCGGTCCGCACCTCCCGAAATCCTGACTTTCGTAGCGACGCTCGATCAGGCAAGCCTTGATCGCTTGCTTGGGTTCGAATGCCGCGTGATCTGAGCCGATAGCGATCATTGGATCCGCTCTTTATCCCAGCCGAGGAGCCGCTGCTCAGCGCAGCATCGAGATGACCAGCAAGATTAGCCCGCTGAGGAAGCAAACGAACATGGCTGCGATCATGACCTGAGTTCCTCGCGACGCGCCTTTGGTTTCTTTCCAGACGCAGACGCCCCAGATGGCGGCGATCATCGTCCCTCCCTGTCCGAGGCCGTAAGCGATTGCGGGGCTCGCTGTCGTCGAGGCAACGAAGTTCGAGGTGACGCCGATTCCGTTGATCACGCCGCCCAGGATGCCGATCGCGTGATACTTCAGCCTTCCGCTCCTGAAATACTCCGAGTACGTGACCTTTGGGCCCTTGATCGGATGAGACATTAAATACGTGTTGAAGAGCAGATTCGAAACAAACGATCCGGCGCAATACACAAGCACGGCAGCGTAAGGCCCGAACTTTCCAGGAGCGAGATGGCTGAAGTTCAGGGAAACGGACCTCTCCACTAGGAAATAAAACAAGCCCATTAGGATGCCGCCGGCCAGCGCCAACGAAATCCCGGTCCGCATTTCGCCCGGTCCGCTCGTCTTGCCCTGGCAATTGCGATAGACGAGCCCGTCGAGAATAATGGCCAGCATAATTAGGGCGACGCCGCCGAAAATGAGCGCCGGATTGCCTTTGGGCTGGGCGAAGTAGTTGATCAGCACACCCTCGACGAGCGCGATCCCGATCGCGATTGGATAGGCAACCGCCATCCCCGCAAGATCCAGAGCCGCCATAAAGAGAATGTTGGCCAGATTCCACACAACTCCGCCCAGGATGGCCCATCCGTAGCTGCTCGCGCTAGCTTGTCGGAGATCGACGAAAAGGCTTCTCCCCTCGGTTCCAAATGACCCAAAGGTAATGCCGATAATCAGAGGCAGGATCAGGTAGCCAATGGCCTGATCCCAGTAGAAAAGCCCGAACCCATAGGAGCGGGGCTCCATCTTAAGTGTGTTGGCCCACGATCCCCAGCACACCATCGTTACCACACAAAGTGCCACAGCAATTGCGTACGAGTGGACAATAATCATTGGGGTTGCCCTACACCTTTCACGACTTCTCTCACGACTGTTATCCCTTTACCAATCAATTCATCGGTGTGACAAATCCCGGATATTCCGCCTGCCAACACCATCACGCCCGCTGTAACCATCCCCGGGACGTGATCGAAACGGAAATTCCCTTCAAGCTGAATCTCATCAAGATCGCCGATGCTTGTTGATGGATAAGGTGGGCATTCCGGATCTGGCTTAACGCTCTGATTCTCCATCGGCCCGAGATAAACAACTGTCGCTCCTAAATCTGCGATGGGTTGCAAATGCGGGATTGCAACCATAGATGACCTTCTTTCCGAAGCACGTTCAGCCAGACTTCATAATTGCTGGATTGGTATATCCGTTCTGGAGCCGACCTTGCTTCACTCAATCCGAAAGAAAGATTCTGCACGGAGGCCGAGCCGATGGACAGAAGAAGGAACAAGAGGAGAGCTATTTTTGTTCTGGCATTCAAGAACCCATCGCGCTCATCGTTCTCCAACGTTTTGTCTTTAAGAGGAGCGGTGGCCATTTGCCAGTTCTCCCTTCAGGTGTCGGGAATGCGCTCTCAGGTTCGAATTCACATCAGTTCCAAAACTGCGAAATCCTCTCCGACCCACCGGAACCGGCACTCAGTCAACCTGGCTCAAACTCTGAAGTACTCGGGTACGGGACCGGACTGATGCGCTGGCGGATCTGCCACTCTCAGTTGGCTCCTTGCGAGACGACGGCCACGGCAAATGGCGCAAGAGAAATTTGTGGTCCCTTTACGTGCACATTCCGCGGCGGCTGTTCCCCTGAAGCCTGATCGACCACAGCAGCCACGAGCCCAACTCCCTTATAGGCATCCGTGAGGTTCACTGTGACAGTCTGGTTGCTCGTATTTACCAGCAGAACTTTACGACCGGACGACGTAATGGATGCTTGCGCTACCACATCGGGCGAGGACGATTGCGTGCGGGTGAGCTTATCTCCAGGTCCGAAGTTATTATTGATAAGCTCCAATACCCAGTAATGCGCGTTCGGGTGTGCCGTATCCGAATTGACCATTGAGATCGAAGGGCATTGAGTCGGATAGCCAAGCATTTGCGACATGCTGAAGAGTGGAATGCCCAGGTTTTCTGCTGTTATGAAATTGACCGCCCAATTTGCCCCTATAGCATTCCAATAAAGGGTGTTATATGCGTGATACGGCTCCGGCGCCCGGCATGCCTCTTCGCCGGGTTTGACTAGATTGAAGGTACCAAGTTCATCGATGATGACCTTGGTCTTCGGGGAAAGCTCATCGCGTATTCTGAGCACCTGACGAATCCTGTCGATAAGCGCTTGCGCTGAGGTGCCGTCCGTATTACTTGCCGGGGGAGGACCAGTGAAGAACGTGGCCTGCCATGTCGAGGGGTCATTGTTGGCCGCCACATAGTTATGGAACGTAAACCATTGCACCGGCGGTGCATTCGGGTTATGGTTCTTCGGGTTTAAGAAGTATTCCGCCCACGGAACTTCGGCACCCGCGATCTCGGGACCAAAAAACTGAACATCCGGATCGATCTTGTGGATTGCCGCAGCCACTGCGTCGTAAATCTTGGTGTATTCCTCTACTGTGATTTTGTTCTCAAAATCCGGCTCGTTCAATATACCCCAGTAATCGATCTTGTAGTGATGACCGGACTTGTGATATTTCCCGATCTCGTCGGTAAAGCCGCCTTGAGTAAACCACTGGTAAATGCGCGCTTGATACTCCGCAAACTGCTGCCCAGTAGGATCCTTGAGCAAATCCCCTCTCGTCCCGTCCGTATAGGGATAGAACGAGGCTGCCGGATCGTTGGGAATCTCAGCGGGGGGCACATTGAACATCCAGCGCGGGACTGTACCAATATTCACGTGATGCTTGCCGGACGTGTTTGCGAAGAAGTCGCCAATCAATGGGTCGACGTACTGGAAGTTCCAGAAGGTCTGCGTGGCCGTTGGTTCCTCCAGCTCTGGAACAGCCTGGTTCGTGACCGAGTACCAGAATTGCAGCCGTGTATCGTTGGTGTGCAAATCCCGCAACGCCTTGAGCAAAGGTTCGTGCAGCGGGTTACTCCGCAGCGTATATGCGTGGGCTAGAAGTTGCGTCGTTGGAACCGTCTCCGACATTCCTACGATCTCGTTCCATCTAGCGCTAACCTTTACCGCATTCGTCTCCGCTGGCGTGGTCGCGGCAAATGTCGGGGCGGCAGAGAAAGCGGCGACAATCGTAAATAAGATACCTATGCCTTTGCGCATTGTTCTCCTGATCTCCCAAGGCAAGCCTGTGTTTGCCATCTTTTTCGGACGAGCCATCATTCCGAGACCTTGTCGCGGCTGTTGGCTCACACATCCGGCACCCTTGCTAATGTCCTACACCGGCAAGAGTATGCAGCGCAGGCGCGCGCTGAACCGCGGACGTCCTCTCGCCATTCGACGGAAGGACCACCCCTTTCTTGATGAGTATGCAACCATAAATGCGTTGCTCACCAGTGGCGACCACCGCATAAGCTCCGCGAGCGCGTTCATAGAAAGCTTCGCGCGTGATTCCCGCGATCTCGACATGTTTCCCTTCAGAGTCATCGATCAACATCTGGCAAATCTGTTGCACCTCGGGAATCTCATCCGGAGCATGCACCTGGAGCATGCGCAGAGCAGGCTCGTCGACAAAAGTATCGAGTGGGATGAGTTGCAGACACGCCGCCAGCGCCGCCGGCAAGTCCGCGCCGTCCAGGTGCACTACCCGCTGTGCCACCGAGACGGCCGGAAAGTTGCTGTCTACAAGTGCGAGTTCATCGCCGTGCCCCATCGAAGCCAGAGCATGCAAAAGCTCCGGCGTGTGCAGAACACTCAAAGTCTTCAACATACTTTCACTCCCCTGCTCAACATATTTTCACCCCTTCACAAACGAAATCTGAAAGCAACTAAATCCAAGCTCATCTGGCCCTAAGATCCACGCACCTCACGCGCCGCCGAAAATGTAGACCTAAACTACGGTGCCAACGCACTTTGCTCTCGGCATCCAGCAGTGTCTTCGATGTTTTCGCCACCGCTCCTCGCGTCTTCTCATCCAGGTCCTCCCGGGCCCTTCCTTTGCCGATTTGAACCGGCGCCTCGAATGGCCTCTTCAAACCACCCGCAAGCTCTGTTCTCACTTCCATAAATGAGGCCTGAGCTCATTGGGAACTAGTCAAATCTACCGTTTGTCTCGTCACGTCTTCGCTTTTGCGCTGCTGCACATCCTGAGGCTTTTCCTGCTCGCGCAAGCGTTGAAATTTCGCCAGCGCCTCGCGTGCATCCACATTATTCCCAATAGATTCATAAGCGCGGGCGAGCAGGTAATAGGCGAGCGCATCTTCGTGATCCGCCTCCACCGCCTTTCTGAGATACGGTATTGCGATTTCCGCTTTTCCAAGCTTCAAAAACACATCGCCCATTCCTAACTCCGCTACTTCGAAATCAGGATGATACTTTAGAGCCATCTCGTAATAGTCTTTCGCTTTATCGAATTGGCCGGATTTACTGTACATTAGCCCGATTTCGTACGCGGCATCGGCGTTTGAAGGGTCGATTTGCAATTCCTGCTCAAATTCCTCGCGGGCCGCTTGAATGTCATCGGCCGAAGCTGTTTGCTGTGATCGTGATTCAAGGATTCGAGCGATACGATAGTGGATACCGGGATGGTGCGGATCCATCGCGAGCACTGCGCGATAGGCAATCAGTGCCTGGTCGAAGTTCCCATTGCCCTCAGCTGCTTCTCCCGCGGCGATCTGTCTCCAGATAGAATGTGGAGCGACTTGCGACAGTCGACTCATTGTCACGAACGCATAGTTTCCATACACTCTTCCCGTTTGATAGAGGATTTCCGCATCATCTGGAAATGCGCGATTGAGTGCAATGCCGACTTCCACTGCATCGCTCTCCCGCTGCAAATTATCGTACGCACGCATCAGTTCCAAACCGCACATGCGCTTTATATCGGAGTTTGTTGAATCGCGGAAGGCCCTTTCTAGGTCGGGCAATCCGTCACTGTACCGCCCAAGCTCGGTTAATGAAATAGCGAGAAGTGCGCGGGTGGCGTCCAGAGTCGGCTTGATAGCGAGGGCCTTGCGACAGGAGGCGATGGCTTTCTCAAAAAGCCGCTCGTGGAAATAGATCAGTCCGAGGTTGGCATGTACTTCTGCAGTTCCTGGCTCAAGGTCCCGCAGCCTTTCGTAGGCATGTTGCGCCTCATCGTATTTCCCTGTGGCAAGCGCTTTCTGAGCTTCTTCGGAGTATTGTTCCACAATGACTGAGTTTGATTGCGCGGCCGCTATTGGTCCCAGGACAATAAGCAAGGCAATGATTCGAATACGGCGTTTTGTCTGGCACTCCATAGTCACCACAGTCTATTGGTCGCCCATCATTGATTCGTGCAGGGAACGCCGCTCACGGTCTTGAGAAGCCGATCTGCCTGCCATCTCTGACGACAGGCAGATCCAATTCAAGCAGCGAATCACTTGGTCCTTAGAAGTAGAATTTTCCACCGACCTGAATGATGCGTCCAGAATGAGCGATCAGGACATGCCCATACTGGCTCCCACCCTCGACATTGCCTACAAGTGTCGCTTGGTAGTTTAGCGCTGCCTCCTGGTTTGGGTTCGAAGGATCGAGACCGTATTCGGCGTGGTTTAACGCATTGAAAGCCTCTCCACGCAGTTCAAATCTGTACCGTTCTGTGAAATTGAACGCCTTGAACAGTGAGAAGTTCACATTGTCATATGTTGGAAGACTGAGAATGTTCCTACCCGTAGTCCCGAACGTATAGTCAGGGGGCGCAACGAATGCGCTGGTATCGAACCATTTACTCATCGTTTTATGAAACCCGTGTGGGTAGGGGTTTCCCACCTGGTTCGCCCGAATAGGTGCTCCTTCTGTCTGCAGAACACCCAGATTGTCATAAGAGGTTACGGAGAACGGATAGCCGCTCTGCCAGTTATAAATGGCGTTCACCTGCCAGCCGCCGATTGCTAGATCTGCTGCCTTGTTGGCGCTGCCAAGAAATTTCTGCCCATGGCCGAAGGGCAGTGGGTATAACACGCTGGCAACAAAGCGGTGTGGCAGATCGTAATCAGATCGCCCATAATCCGCCCTTGGATTGTGGTTGTTCTGAAAGCCTTGCCACCCGCCGCTACTAGTACCTACCGATGCGGCTGCGGACTTGTCGTCGAGGCTTTTCGAGAACGTATAGACTGCTGTCACAGCAAGATTGTGCGAACGATGCGTCAACTTCGCAGTCCCAGCATTGTAGTTCGAGTACCCTTCAAACTGTTCCTCGACGTACGCGGCGAAATTTGCGAACGGTTCGCGATCGGCAACTGGGCAACCGGGCGCGCTATGATTGGCCTGGCAAGCAGCCGGGTTGGTTGCCGGATCGGCCTGCGCGATGTTACTCCGGATCAGGTTATGAGTTCCTTTGTTGCCAATGTAATTCACTTCCACTGATGTATCCCGACCCAACTCCCGTTCGACAGACAGCGAATACTGCTGCACATAGGGGTTATGCAATTCCGGAGGAATGACATTGTACGTGAACAAAGTATTACTTGCGCCGAAACTGCAGGTTGGACTTTGTACTGGGAAGAGGCTGTCGGTGGTTATCAGAGGAGCCGACTGTCCCGCCGACTGGTTTACGTTAACCTGATTGGAAAAGGGGCACAGATTTTGTGAATTGTCGAATTCTCGACCCTCGAAGTTGTCGAAGAATATTCCGTAACCGCCACGGACCACCATGTTATTCCCCATGCGATAAGCAAACCCGAATCGGGGAGCAAAGGGAGTCTTGGGTGTCGGCGGATGGGTCTCTCCACAGTAGCGATAGAATCCTACACCATATGTTCCGATCAAACTCTTGTCGCCGGTGCAAATCCCTCCTGCCGCGTTCGTAGTATCGCGCCAGAAGAAGTGGTTGTCTGCGTCGTGTAGCGCGGTTCGAAGATCATATCGCAGGCCGACATTGATCGTCAGCTTACTCGATAGGTTCCAGTCATCCTCCACATATGGGGCAACATACGAAAAAACCAAAGACGTGGGGTTTCCCGCCGCACCAGGCGTGGTTGTGTTCGACAGCGGTCCGGGCACATATGCCTGCACCGTACCGAGGTAGCCGAGCAACATGTCCGCAATTGCCGTCTGTCCGGTGGGCGTCGTAGACCCCGCCGTTGCGAATCCGCTAAATTCGTATGCGTTTCCGAAGAAGTTCTGGTTGTAGTTTCGATTCAGCTTCCAATTGCGATAGTCGAGTCCTGCGGTCACGGTGTGTCGCCCACGAATCAATGTCAGGGAGTCCCCAAAATCCCATTCCGGCTGCTGGTTCTCGAGATAAGCATTCGGAGGGCCTCCCGCGCTGGCCAGGTTGCCCGTGTTCAGCGTGATAGTCGGATAGGCCGCCTGCAAACCAGTCGCGTTTGAGAAGTAGTTGTTTAACCCGAGCGACTGCTGCTGCGTGGCTGACATGGCATCCCCGGTGCCTTCGTCAAAGCCGAAGTGCATATGCGCAAAATATGCGCGATTTACGACATTGTTTCGAATGGTGATGGTGTGCGAAATTGCCCATGTGCTAACGGTCTGCGCGTATAGAGAGTTACCAACGGGGACGTCAAGCGAGGTGGCAGTTGTTTGGTTATATGTGCCGTACGTGCCACGTCCAAAGACAGTTCCATATCGTCCCAGATCTTGGTCTATGCGGTAGTCCTGCTCATTCTGAACCAGGGGGGCGTTGCCAGGCGCCTCGAAGTTGCCATTAATGCTAGTAGAATTGGGCGCTGGATAGAATTTGTCTGCAATTGCCAAGTTAGCAAGGCGCGACCAGCGAGCAGTCGGGACACACGAGACGTACGTCGTGCCGTTGGCGGTGCAGCTTGCAAACGGAAGGTGCGTGGTCGGGTCAATGATTGACTGAGTGAAATTACCAGCCAGCCATGAAGGGTCGGGAACGTTGAAGTAATCGTCCGAGCTCGAACTGATTCGCCAGCCTTCGTAGCTTGCAAACCAGAAGGTCTTGTTTCTACCGTTGTAAAGGTGAGGAAAATATACAGGGCCACCTACAGCGTAGCCAAACTGATTCTGCCTCAACGGGGGTGGAGCCCCAACCTCAAATTCGCTTCTGGCGTCGAAAATGTTATTCCGGTCGAATTCATAGAGCGTCCCATGAAGGTCGTTTGTACCGCTTTTGGTCACCAGGTTCACTTGGTTAGCGCTGAACCCGAACTGTGCGCCATATGTGGATGATTGCAACGTGAACTCCTGAATGGCGTCCACTGAGAGAATTACAGCAGGCTGAGCCTCTGCCGCATCGACATTCGGCATTCCATCCAGAGTGTAGCTGTTTGAAGTCGCCCGCTGACCGTTGATGCTGATAGCTCCCTCGGCCCCTTGCCTAAAGGCGGCCGCTTCACCTATGGTCTGGACTTCTCCACCACTCAAAGTGAGCAAATCAAGGAAGTTTCGACCATTAAGGGGCAGGTCGTTCACTTGACGGCTCTCGATCGTCTGCGATACCGACGATGAGTCGGTGTCCAAAGCAACCGCATTCGCGCTTACTTGCACACTCTGAGTGACTGCACCTACTGACAATCGAATGTTGATACGGACCTCTTGGGCGACGTTCAGCTGGACGCCGTTAGTCACCGCCTTCTCGAAACCTGGCGCTTGAACGGTGATTCTGTATATGCCTGGCTGGAGGTAGGGTGCCGTGAAGTCGCCGGACGAGGTCGCATTTGCGCGAATCGTGACACCTGTTTGAACGTTGGTGATGTCAACGCCAACGTTTGCCACCACTGCTCCGGAATTGTCGGTCACGGTCCCAAGGATGGTCCCGGTAGCCCCTCCCTGCGCGAACAGCAATGGCACTGATAGGCAGAGCAGCACACTCATCAACACGTTGCGGAGTATCCTCATTACATCTCCTCCTGAGTTTTCATCTCTCTCTTGATCCAGTCCGAATTTTGAAAAGATTTTGAAAGCTTTCAAATAAGCGTCATTATTATTTTCCTAAACGGCTCGTTTTGTCAAATGTTTTTTTTGTTTTTTTACAAGCCGCGATATCCATTGGATTTGCAAGCCAGTATTGAAGTCGAGTCGAGGGCGAGAATCGGCCGTCGCGCAAGTAGGGATGAAATTACTGACCTTGCTCGGTGAGTGCGTGCAATAGCGCAATTAAATAACCAATCCAGGCGGGATGTAACAGCGGAGCCGCTCCCGTTTGGGCGGCGCAAGAGGGGCAGGCCCAGCGAGGATTTGCCTATACGCCCGCAGCTACCGGACTCTTGCGCTGCTTCTTCAGTGAAGTCCGCACAGCCGGATGTTCCGTTTGCTGCGGAGGCGCCACGGACTCCCGTATCTTGAGTTCGGTCTTGAGCACAATCTGGCGCACGGGACACGTCCTGTCGTTGACGCGGTTGAGTACCAGCTGCGCCGCTGTTGCTCCGAGCTGATACGGCGATTGGTAGACGGAAGATATCTGCGGAGTGGTGATCGTGGTCAGATCCAGTCCGTCGAAGCCGATTAGGGAAATATTCTCCGGGCAACGCAGGTGCTCTTCGCGGATGGCCAACAGCGCGCCCAAGGCAATCATGTCGTTGCAGGCCAGTATTGCTGTGGGGCGCGGCAACATGCGCAAAAGAATTTGGGTCTTGGCGTAGCCGCCGACCTGATCGAAGGTAGTCTCCTGCACATAGCCGGGGGCGGCTTCCAGGCCGCCATGGCGCAAGGCGCGCTTGAATCCCTTGAGCCGGTCCTGCGAGTTGGTCAGGTGCGATGGGCCGCCGATCGCTGCAAGATGCCGGTGACCCAGTTCGATCAGGTAAGAAGTGGCGCGATAGGCGCCTTCGGCGTTGTCAACGGTTACGCTGTCTCCGACCCAGTTGCTCGGCATGCGGTCAATACAGACTACCGCTGTGCCTACTTGGGAATAGGACTCAGCCTGAGCGGTCAGATCGCTGAAGCTAGACGGAATGACGATCAGCCCAGACGGAAGGTAAGTGCGAAGGGCGTTCAGATGTTCGAGTTCCTTTGCGTGATCGTTATCTGTGCTGCAAAGTATCAGGCGGTAGCCGTTGGCAAAAGCCACATCCTCGGCCCCGCGCACAACGCCGGGAAAGAAGGGGTTGAGGATATCCGGGATGATCATCGCAATGATGTTCGTTTTGTCTTTACGCAACCCGCGGGCTAGCTGGCTGGGCTGATAGCCAGTCGACGTTACGGCGTCAAGAACCCGCCTGCGCAAGGTCTCGCGGACCTTAGCTGTGTCATTCAACACATGAGATACGGTGCCCAAAGACACTCCTGCGCGTTGGGCGATCTGCTTCATGTTGGCCATGGACGAGCACCTCCTTCCCGTTGTTCCCGTGAAGACGGGCTTGCGCCATCGCTGGCGACGGATTCATGGACTCACACTGATCCCATTCCAATTCGCTCACCGACCGGCCGCTGATCGAAAGCGGCAAGGAATTTGCCGCAGGCCGGTTTCTGGACCATTCGTGGGTCTAGGAAAAGCTTTCAAACAGAAAGTCTATCAGAATCGCGGAATTTCAGTAAAGGACTTGACATGAATTGAAGGGCGCCATATTATTCTGTGGATATTTTGAAAGCTTTTAATCAAGTCGAATCCTACACTTCCGCGGGAAGAATCAGGCTTGCCGGGAGGAAATCGGGCCACCGAGTTTGAATGTTGAGTCTCGCTCGCCGGTGAAGGAACCACAAAGCTGGATAAACACAATTAATGGCTTCCGAAGAACAGACCTCATGGCTTTTTCGATTCGCAAGATGCGGATTCTGAACACGCAATCGCGCATCCCAATGTTTAATGTAAGGAGATGAAATGGAGACAAAGTACGACGGAAAACCGATCGTTGTTGTGGGCAGTATCAATGCTGACTTGGTTGCAATGGTCGAGAGGATACCGCACTCCGGCGAGACGGTTCTGGGCTCAGATTTTCAAATTCACTCGGGCGGAAAAGGGGCCAACCAGGCTGTAGCAGTCGCACGTCTTGGTTACCCGGTTTTCATGATCGGTAAGTTGGGTTCGGATGCGTTCGGTCTTCGGTTACGCGAGAGCATGAGCGGGACTGGCGTGGATGTCAGCGCCGTGGACACTGTCGAAGGAGCTTCCGGCGTGGCGCTCATCGAAGTTGACCCGCAAGGGGAAAACAGCATCGTGGTGACTCCCGGCGCCAACGCTAAGGTTTCACCCGATGACATCGACGCCAACATTGAGATTCTTCGTCAGGCAGGTCTCGTTCTGGTCCAGCTTGAGATCCCCCTGGAGACTGTTGCGCATCTGACCGCAGTCTGTGCGCGGGAACATGTTCCCGTGATCCTCGATCCTGCGCCTGCACGGCAACTTCCGCAGAAGCTGCTGCGCGGGGTGAGCTGGTTCACGCCTAACGAGACCGAGGCTCGATTCTACACGGGCGGTGCCGCGGCGCAAGACAACACATGCGAGCAAAGGGATGCGCTCCTTGCGCTCGGCATTCAAGGTTTGGTGCTCAAACTGGGCGCGCGCGGCGTCTATCTTGCAACGTCCGGTGGGGGAGATTCCGCCATTTCCGGCTTTCGGGTCAAAGCGATCGATACAACCGCGGCCGGAGACGCCTTCAATGGCGCGTTCGCCGTTGGACTGATGCTCGGGAAAGATCCGGTGGAAAGCGCGCGTTTTGCCTCCGCCGCGGCGGCAATTTCCGTTACTCGCCCAGGCGCGCAACCTTCCATGGCGTCGCGAGAAGAAACTGAGGAGTTCCTGCATCGATTTGGATTGTCAGAATCGCATTCGTGGAGCACAATGCTCCCACCAAACGTCGTGCGCACATAAAGACACTTGGCAGTTTCGACAACAAATAGCCTTTTGCGTTTAAGTTAAGGCTGCACCAGGAACTCGATGCGCATGATTTCTCATGGTCGCGATGATAATGAGCATTCGAACACTGGCTTGCCCAAGGCAGTCACCTACCCTTCGCCTTCCACAGAACTTGGTCAATGGGGAAAGCGCCGATTGCAATACACTCTAGAGTTTAGGGGATTCACGTTGTTGCATCTTCACAGATTGCTTTCTAGAGCCCTGATGGCCACTTTTCTTATTCCGGGCGCGTCCTGGACGCAGCCGGCGCCCCAACAACGAGAAGCCCAGCAGCCCGAACCTCAAAAAGTACAGCAAGGTATGGGCGGCATCGCAGGCGGCATTGGAGCTGCCCCAGTCTATGATGAGCGGGGACGGCCTATCACCGCAGGCGGATTTGTGAATTCAGGAACTATTGTCTTCGAGGACATCACCAAAGCCGCGGGGCTCTCTGGTTGGACGCATAAGATGGGTGAGCCGGAAAAGAAGTTCGTCGTTGAGGCCAACGGATCGGGCGTTTGCCTGATCGACTACGACAATGATGGGTGGCTCGACATCTATCTGGTTAATGGCTCGACATTCAATGCGCTCGACGGCAAGGAAGAACCGCCACACGCTGCGCTGTTCCATAACAATCACGACGGGACTTTCACCGAGGTGACTCAAAAGGCCGGAGTGGCCAACGACCGCTGGGGCTATGGATGCTCGGTCGCCGACTATGACAATGACGGCTGGCCCGATATTTATGTCGGGAATTACGGCAAGAACCGACTTTACCACAATAATCACGACGGCACATTTACCGACGTCGCTGAAAAGGCGGGCGTGGCGCTGGATAACTGGACGCCGGGATCAGCCTGGGGCGACTACGACGGCGACGGACTGCTTGATCTCTATGTGACCGGATACGTGCACTTCGACCGCAATGACCTTCCCGTTCCTGGCAGCAAGGCGGTCGATTATGCCTTTTGTCAATATCGTGGAGTGGGGGTGAACTGCGGGCCGCGCGGCCTGCCCGGGGAACCCGACCACCTGTTCCATAACAACGGGGATGGGACCTTTACCGATGTGACCGCAAAGGCGGGAGTAGAGGACAAGGACAGGTACTACGGCTTCACCCCCGTATTTATCTCTCTCAGCGGCAACGGAAAGCCGGACCTAGTGGTGGGCAATGACTCGACGCCCAACTACCTTTATTTGAATAGAGGGGATGGCACATTTGAGGATGACAGTTACTTGTCGGGCTTTGCGCTGAATAGCGATGGGCACGAAATCGCCTCCATGGGCATTGCCGCTGGCGACTACGAAAACAACGGCCTGATCGACTTTTACGTGACGGATTTCGGCGACAACTACAAGGTCCTCTACCACAACGATGGGAATGACAGTTTTACCGACGTGAGCTACAAGGTCGGAATAGCGCAAACCACGATTCCCTTCGTGGGCTGGGGCGACGGATTCATTGATTATGACAACGACGGATGGCTCGATCTCTTCGAGGTCGATGGACACGTATACCCGGAGGTCGACCAGCACGACTGGGGCACTACTTGGGCGGAGCGGCCACTGTTGTTTCACAACGTGGCGGATGGACCGAAAGACAGAAAATTCGAATATGTCCCGCCGGTTAAGGGATCGGGGCTGGCGGTGGTCATTCCGGCGCGTGGAGCGGCCTTTGGCGACCTGTTTAACGACGGCAAGATCGACGTCGTCATCAATATCATCGACGGCCCGCCTGTGCTTTTGCGCAACGTGAATTCGGATCATCGTCATTGGGTGGAGATAAAGCTGGTAGGCGGACCCAAAAGCCCGCGCGACGCTACCTGCGCCACCGCGTATCTGACCGCCAACGGCATGCGCCAGCGCCAGGATGTTCTGGCCAGCGGCAGCTACATTTCATCGAACGACCGGCGCCTGCACTTCGGCCTGGGCGACGCCACCGACGCCGGGACGGTTGAGATCCACTGGCCCTCCGGGGCCAGGGACACGATCAAGCTGCCCGCGGTCGACCGCATTTACACCATCACCGAGGGCCAGGGCATCACTGGCGCACTTTGTAGTGGCAAACCCTGCGAAACTCCTGCTTCCGAACCAGCGCATGCAGCGGCTTCATCCCACGGCGCGATACCGTGAACCGCATGATTGATCGGCCCCGATATTTCTGAGCCGGCTTGAATGTCAGTCCCCAGCTACCTTTTGGATTTCAGCCTACATTCCACTGTGCTTACGCCTGCGTTTGAGAGCCTCTGAATTCTAGAATGCCGTTGGGCCCGTACCTCACCTTCGGCGCAAAGTAATCGTCTTTCCGTTGGTATTCGGCGATTCGAATTTGGTTGTATTTTTCGATTAGCTCGAATCCGATCTCTTGCTCAAAAATTCTTGCCACCACAGCACGCGTACCCATCACGTTCACATCCTGGAGATGAACGGAGACAGCTATCGCCTCAAGCAGAGCCGCCGCAAACGAGGCTCCTAGGCGGGCATAAACCCCCTCTGAACGCGCTTCGGGGGAGAAGGGCCGCTTCCGCTACGCTCAGCGCCCCTTCTCCCCCGAACACTCAACAACTTGATACCCAACTACTGGCCTACTTTTATTCCGCCACAGTGGCCTGGTTTTACTCCGCCCTTGACATTTTCCCCGGCCTTGGTATGAAGTTGCCGGTCATAGCTGCCGGCACGCGTGTCCTTGCGGCCCTCCGTGCGCTCATACCTCCGGGCCACGCACTTCCTCGTCCAAATGCGCTTCAATGCGCCCTTCGTCAATCTGCACCACCGGCCCGGGCACCGCTTTCATCCCGCCGCCAGGCTCCAATCCCGCTTCCATGGTTGGCTCCATCGTCCTCGCCTCAGGGGTCTCGCTCCTCCTGCTTGTACCAACCTCCCAAGCATAAAACCCGAATCAAATGTGCGAAAAATAGACTACGTTATCTGAGGGTTTGTAACTTGTTGAAATGATGGTGGCCAGGGACGGGATTGAACCGCCGACGCCGGCCTTTTCAGGGCTTTATTATCTTGTACTTTCAGCTACTTACAAGACTTCGGAGTACGCGGGAATACGCCAAAATACGCGGTAGACGGGCCAATCACGGGTGGAGATTACGGGTGGAGAATTAGCTTGGTCGGTCACCATCGACCGCCGGAACTGAGTGCACCTGGGCAACATGGAAGCGGGCCCAAAGAGCTCGGCCATCTTCTCCATCGTCGAGAACTGCCGTCGGCTCTACAATAATTCCATACATCGCTGACCCGCTAACATCCTTCCAGTTTGGCCGCTTGTGTATTAATCTCCCAGACCTGTCGTTTACACGTCAGCCGTATCCTTGTTCTGAGGGATACGATCGCTTTCCAATCGAATTCGCTGAAGTTCATTGTTTATGGTTCGGCATGCCTCCGCAAAGATGCCTACATCTACTGAGTATGCGAGAAACTGTACGCCGAGATCTATATAGCGCATTGCGGATTCAAAATTGTCAACGAATATTCCAACAGCACGATTTCGCGCCTTGCACTTTGCCACAATCGCTGACACCTCTTCGCAAACTCGGGGATTCTCGATATCGCCAATCACGCCCAGTGACTGTGATAGGTCGTATGGCCCGATGAAGAAAACATCGATCCCACCAACCTCGAGGATCTTATCAAAATTTTTGATTCCCTCTACGCCTTCGACCATGCCGATAACTGCAACTCTATTCGCTTCCTCGAAATAGTCGTGTGGGGCCTTCAAGGAAAAATCGGCGGCTCTCACGAATTTGCATACACCTCGGGAGCCATCGGGCCAGAACCTCGATAGTTCAACCGCTTTCATCGCTTCATTCACATTGCTCAGGTGTGGTATTTGAATCCCGGCAATGCCTATATCCAGGGCGTGGATGATCTCGGCTTCAGAAAGTGCAGCAACGCGTACCACTGGCAGAAGACCACTTGCCTTCGAGGCCAACACGAGCGGATATAGATCTCGCGGCGAATTTGGCCCATGCTCAGTATCAAGTATCACAAAGTCGAATCCGGCTTTGCCAATTATCTCGATAAAAAATGGGTCATTGCTTTTCGCAAATACGCCAAACAGAGTCTCGTTGTTGTGCAAGCGAAATCGTAAGTCTGACATTTTCCTTTTTCTCGAGCTAAGCCGAATTTTGGGGCCTTGCCCGAAGGCCCATTTCCGGGATAGAACGTCATGACGACGAGCACAGCGCAAGTGTCAGCAGCCTAGGGTCGCCAGCTTTGCTGTACCACGACAGGATGCTCTCAATGGCTGTTGTATTTCTGATCGGCATCCCAAGCCTTTAGCAGAGAGATAATCGATTCCTTATTCCATTGGTTCCTCCGTCGAGATCTCCGCTTAGATCAGCCCTATTCGCTGCGCGACCGCCTTCAGTTCAGTCGACCGCGTCTCGTCGAGCGGCACCAGCGGCGGCCGGACTGCCGGGGACTGAATGAGCCCCTTCCAATAGAGCACCATCTTGAAGCACGCTATGTACTGTGGCAGGGAGGCCAAGGTCACGTTAATAAACGGCAACAGTGATGAATAGAACACATCCCGAGCGGCCTGTTTCTCTCCCTTGCTAAATCGATCGTAAAGCGCCGTAGTTTCGCGCGGCAGCAGATTGGCGACACCGAGCGTAAACCCATCGATGCCGTACCCCAGCATGAGCATGGTCAACGCGTCCGTCCCACAGAATGCCAGCAGCCCCGCATCTTTCACGGCGCTAACCTTCGCAGGATTAGCCACATTGAGTTTGATGGCACGGACTTTAGGAACTTCCTTCGAGATCCGGCGAATGACGGCGGTCGGAATTTCGATGCCCGCACCCCCGTCATAAAGCATCACCGGGACAGAAGAAGCCGTACCAATGGCTTTAAAGAACTGCAGCAGGCCCTCCTCCGTATTCATCGCAAGCGGAGAGTAATATGGGGGCGTGACTAAGACATAGTCTGCTCCAATAGCGGCCGCTTCGGCTGTCGTTTGCACGACGAGCGCGGTTCCCGTATCAGCGGTACCGAGGCCTAGGGCCACCCGCCCGCGGGTTTGATCCGCCGCTGCGCGCATGACCTCGCATCGTTCTCTCGCAGTGAGTGAGAAGAATTCCCCGGTACTGCCTAATAGCAATATCCCGTGGACGCCGCCCTCGATGACATAGTCGATCATGCCTTGTAGACTCTTAATGTCGAGGGAGCCGTCCGGCATCATGGGCGTAACGAGCAGCGCCTGATTTCCAAAAATCTCTTTCGCCATCTCTTTTTCCTGTCCCTTCGCTGCCCTGCTGCGGCACTTTAATAAGTTGTTTGATAGGTCGGCTCAACAGTTTATCCGATAGATTGGATGACCTGCACAGTATCCGGTGCCTTTGGCGAAAGCGCATACAACTCACGTGTCGCAATGGTCAGGAGGTCATAACCTCCAGGCCGGATCACAAGTGTGTCCTCAATCTGCAGGCCTCCCACACCGAGTTCGTAGTAAGGCAATTCGATGTTGATGACCATCCCGGGTTCCAGCACTGTGTCCGAACTCCCCTTCTGGTGGATGGCAGAGGACTGACCGGCCCCGGTTAACATCGGGGCTTCATAGAATTCGGCCCCGATTCCGTGCCCGACATGATGTCGCTGGTAGTGCGGAATACCGGATTGTTGCACGGCCTCCACGCCGGCGCGAAACAGTTCACTCACCGGAACTCCCGGTTTGGTCACGCCCAAGATCGCAGCGATCCCGGCCTTCAGAGCCTCATAGTATCGTCCCAATTTTTCCGGGGGAGTGCCGAGCACGGCAGTTCGGCCGGTATCACACCAATACCCGCGATAACGCCCGCTCACATCCGAGCGGATGACGTCTCCCACCTTCAAGCGGTAGTCAGATGCCGGAAAGCTGGCGGAGCCTCGGGTGCCACCTGTGGTATCGAAGTGCCAAGGCAATATACCGCGGGCGATCACAGCCTGGCGAAACGTCATCTCCAGTTCCGCTTCGGTCACTCCTACATCAATCCGCTGAAAGCAGATGAGCATGGCTTGCTCGACAGCTCTAGCTACGAATCGCATCCGATCCACTTCGTCCTCGGTTTTTACCATGCGGATCTGCCGAAAATCTTCAGACGCCTCGCTAATTTGCCGGCCGGCCAGCGCATTGACGAGTGTTCTCCACTTGGCCGGGGACATGCCGCGCTCGTCGATCCCGATCGCCGCGCCGACATGCAGATCGTCGAGGGCATGAGCCAGCGCGGTCATTCCAGACGAGTGGTGTTTCGCCTTTTCGCGGATCGCGATGAGGTTTGCTTCCGACCCGGTTAGGGGAACGTCTGGCTGCCAGATGGTCGGGAAAGTCCCGTAGGTGTAGACGACGGAGGCATCGATAGGCCGCTCGGCGAGATGGTCCACCGCGTCGACCGGGATGATAATCGCCACCGGTCCCTCCCGCGGAATCACCCCGTAGACCTCCAGGTCGCAAAATGTGTCAATGGTCCAGCTTACGTAACCCGTCGAGTAGGTGATGTTTTCCTGACTGGAAGCGACGAGTGCGTCTAGCCTCCGCTCTGCCATAATCTTTCGTGCCCGATCAATATTGAGTAGCACCGGATTTCTCCTTCCAACTAGATGGTCATGGCCGCTGTAGTAGACCGCGATTCAGTGGCGTCAATAACGTACTTCCGAACCTCGGCTTCATCGATGTCAATCCCCAGACCGGGCCCCTCCGGCATGAGGAGGTGCCCACGCTCGCACCGGAGCGGTCGGCGGTTAAAACGTGACGTCATTTCATGCATCATTGGCTGATATTCCAGGTAGAGCAGTCCTGGGCAGGCGAGGGAGACGTGAATCGACGCGGCGAGGATCGACGCTAAGCCAATGCCCCAATGCAGCGCGAACGGAACATGAAAGACCTCACCGAGTTCGAGAATGCGGCGGATCTCCGTAATACCTCCGGCCCGGCCGATGTCAGGCTGGAGAACGTCGCCCGCGCCGGCTTGGAGTATCGAAAGAAATTGATAGCGAGTGCGGTAGCTCTCGCCGATGGCGACACGCAGATCAAGCGCCTCCGCGATTCTTGCATGGCCTGTGATGTCCTCGGGATTGGACGGCGTTTCCAACCAAAAAACCCCATACTTCTGGAGCGCGCGCCCGAGTTCAATAGCAGTTGAGGTATCGTAGAGCCATTGCACGTCGACAAGCAGGGTGACGTCGTCCCCCAACGCCTCCCGAAGTGCGCGGACATTCTCGACATCTTCGGCGACGCCTTTGCCGAGAAATATCTTCAACGCCTTGAATCCCTGGCCCACCATTTCCCGCGCATAAGCAACCCGCTCTTCAAGCGTCGGCCGGTCCAGTCCGGATAGGTATACCGGAACGGACTTGCGTCGCGCTCCGCCGAGCAATTGGTAAACAGGGACGCCGAGCGCTTTCCCAGTGAGGTCCCACAAGGCAATATCTACGCCGGCAATCGCCTCCAAGACAAACCCCGGGACGTTGCCCCGGTCCCGCATCGCGTCGTACATCACGCTCCACAGGGCGTAAATGTCCCGCGGGTCACGACCGATCAAAAACGGGCTAAAGAGCTCCTCGATAATGTTCGTGCCGATTTGCGGGGCGATTGGTATCCCCGACTCGCCCCACCCCACGAGACCGTCTTCCGTTGTCACTTTCACAATGACCGTCTCGATATTGTCCGAGAACATCGCCCGGTACTGGCCGACAACGTGATAGTGCTGTTCCTTTCCAGGTCCGGCCTCTCGTGATACGTCCAGTCCGGCGGTCACAGACGTGCCCTTTGCCGGGGGAATTCTCAACGGTAACGCCTCGATTGATGCAATCTTCATGAGCGAATCCTCTCTCGTTTTTTGGCCCAGCCCTATCGCTGCGCGTTAGCCTGGATTTAGGCGCGATGCACCCTGCGCACACTTCAGTGAATAAGTTGTCAGAATGTCAGCTTCAGAGACATCTGGAACTCCCGATTGTCAATAAATGTCCCGGTGATCGCATTCGCATCTGGCAAACCAATCTGCCCCCAATCGCCATTGGAGCGAAGCTCGAAATTTGGCGAATTGATTATGTTGAATGCCTCGGCCCTATATTCCAATTTGAGGTTTTCTTTGATCGGGAAGCTTTTGGCCAAGGCTGAGTCGAAGTTTATCGTTCCTGGCCCACGGAGTGGAGTGCGGCTTACATTGCCGTAACGGTCTGTAGGAGGCGGGACAAAACAGGATGTCTTGAACCACGCCGACGGGCCGGGATGATCAAGTTTTCCTGAACAGACCTGGTCAGGCCAGCTTGTGGCTCCATTGGTCACTCCAGTAGCCAGATTCACGCTGAAGGGAATACCGCTTTCGAGCGTACCGATGGTGGAGAAATTCCAGCCCCCGACAACATAACTCAGGATGCCGGTGGGTGCCAGATTGTGTCCAGGTCCGAAAGGTAACTGGTATATCCAGCTCGCTACAAGCCGATGCGTGAGGTCAAACGTTGAGAGGCCGTACCCAGCCTTCATATTCGTGATAGTCTGCGGAGAGGACACCACGCCGCCGCCACTATCTACGCTTATGTTGTAGTCGAGCGATTTCGAGTAGGTGTAGTTAACGAGAAACTGCATTCCACGGGACATGTTCCTTTGTGCCTTGACCTGCAAGCTGTTGTAATTCGAACCATTTCCGTTCCACATGTAATAGATTTCGTTGACATTGTTGAGTGACTGGATCAGACGCCGTGAAGCCATCGATCCTGGGCCAGGTTCGACCTCATTAAGATTCATCGCTTCCAGGATATGGATCCCTCGGCTGCCCGCGTAGCCGATCTGCAGGAGTGTATTGGGAGTGATCTGGCGTTGCACGTCGAAAGTATAGGTTTCCATGTAAGGAGTCAGGTTGCTAAAGTTCTGACCGAGCACATAGGGGTTGGCCGCGTTCAATTGCGCGGTATTAGTCGGTTGAACAATCACGGGAGGCCCGAACGGATCGGCAATGGTAGGAGCCGAAGCCATATCCGTTCCGAGGGGGTATTCGTCCGGCGAGTAGCTTTGTGACATAAGCCATGGGGCCTGGACGCCCAATTCTTCGGACGCCCCGGGTGGCACCGGGAACCGGACGACAGCATAACCGCCCCGAATCACTGTCTTGCCGCTGCCTGTTAAGTCGTAGGCGAAACCGACACGCGGCGCAAAATTGAGATAGCGGGTTTGCAGACCGGCGGCGCGGGAGGTCCCGTTAACACCTGCGTAGATCATTTGGTTGGTGTTCGGGTCGAAGTTGGCAAACCGGTTGCGCTTTTCAACCGGTGGATCGAAAATGTCATAGCGAACGCCTAGGTTCAGGATCAGCTTTGAACTCACCTTCCAATCGTCCTGCAAGAACGCGGAATATGAGTTAGCCGCCATATAAAAAGCTCCTTGATCGAGAAACCCTCTCGCGCCGCCAGTCGAATACCCGAGGAGCAGCGTGGCAAGGCCGTTGCCGGACTCGGCGTTGGGGTTTGTCGGGTCGTTGGTGAAGTTATCATTGAAATAGATGTCACCACGCGTCGACTCGTTTGCTTCCTGCATATCATCCGTATGAACTCCTCTGAACCCGAACGTAAGCTGATGGTGCGCCTTCAGCCACGAGATGCTATCCTCAATTTGCGAGTCAGTATCGAGAGGGTGAGCAGGAAGCCAATCCGGGCCGCCTCCCAGACCCGTATAACCCTGAATCCACAAATTGGATAATCCACTCGTGAATTGCGACAGGTTGACGTTCTGGATACCCAACCCGGTATCAGCATTGTGGCCGTAATCGGACCCGACCGAAATGGTGCCGGATCGCGCATACCCGGCGCGAAACTCATTCACCAAGGTGGGCTTAAAAATGTGGGTATAATTGGCTGCCACACCGTTCGCAGTCAGAGAAGTTTTCTGTATTCCCGATACATATGGGCCGAGGTCATATAGCTTTGCTTGGGCCGGATCCGAAGGGAGGCAGCAGGCGGATCTCCCCTGAGGCGCGACTAAATCATAGGCCTCGTAGCTAAAGCGCAAGAAGAATGAATCGTTCGGACCGAATGTATGGTCCACGCGGAGGTTGCCCCCATTGTCGTCAATAGTTCGATTCGCCGTATTGTAATAGTTCTGGAAGTTGCCGGGGGCATTCGGCATAGGATAGATGCTGGCCACCCTCGCTCCCACCGCGTTGATGAGGCCCGGCGGAATGATGTTTCCCTGAAACTGCTGGCGTACCGGTTGACCATCGACAATCGTGGTCGTGAGAGGGTTGTAGATCGGGATCACGTTGCCGGAGCTATCCGTGAAATTGCTGAAATCTCCTTGCCGCACTGCGGCGGTGGGAACTGAGTCTACATTGGAGATACCCTGAATCTGACGCAGTCCGAAGTAGTCGATGAAGAAGAAAGTATGATCGTGTCCGTCGTACAACTTCGGAATCACCAATGGCCCCCCGAATGTGGTCTCGAACTGGTTTCGAATATAGGGGGGCTTACGCTGGGTAGGAGCGGCAAAGTAATTCCGGGCGTTGAAGACGGTATTGCGGAGAAAGTCCATGGCGGAACCGTGAAACTTATTGTTGCCCGATCGGGTGGAGATAGAAACAACACCTGGCCCGCGACCAAACTCTGCCGAAAATGTACCAATGAGTACTTTAAATTCCTCGATGGATTCGATAGATGGTTTGACCAGTATTGTGTTGAAACTATACTCGTTGTCGACGATTCCATCGACCAGCCAGGCATTTCCATTCCCTGTGCTGCCCAGCGCATTGAAATCGGAGGTGCCTCGGGGGTTAAAAGTACTGAAGCCTCCGAGATCTGTCCCCTGCACGCCTGGGGTGACCCCGGCAACTAGATACACGAGATTCCCAAAATCTCTTCCATTCAAGGGCAAGTTTTCCACTGGAGCTTGTGTAATAACTTGTCCCAGCGACGAATTTTGGGTTTCCACCAGCGGTGGCGCCGTTGTTACGGTGATTTCTTGCGTGACTGCTCCGACAGTCAAGGTAAAGTCAATCCGCACTTGCTGGTCCACTTGCAGGGTTATACCGGTACGAGTCTGGGACTGAAACCCACTCTTCTCCACCCTAACGCTGTAAATGCCGGGAATCAGAAAAGGCGCATTGTAGAGGCCACTTTCATCGCTTTGATAAACCTGTGACGTGCCCTTCTCTGTGTTGGTGATTATTACTTTCGCCGCTGGGACGTTTGCTTGCGAATTGTCCAGGACCGTGCCCATGATGGTGCCCGTGGTCACCTGCCCTCCGGCAGAAACCGTGAGCAACAGAAGAGTCCCAAACGTCAGCATCCATAGAACGAACCTGTGTTTCATTTCGCCTCCCGCTATTGGCCGTAAACCGAATGGTCTGGGATATATCACCGCAGAATGTATAAATGCAAGCTTTTTTTGACAATTCTGAAAAATAGTTCGAATTTCACCTATTTTATCTATATTGTGGAACAAATTTCGAAATCATCGCCAATGGGTCGTTAGACCTCCAAGTAGACCGTTGCCTGGCACTTCGTTTCCCACAAGGGCAGCGTCCTTTCACTCAGCACTACCATCGGGAGCGTAGGGGAACCGAGAGATCTGTGGTTCCACCGGTTGACTGTGGAGGCTCACGAAGTTAGTTTCGCCATTTGCGGTTGTCAGCTGGCTTGAGAACTGAGACAGAGGGGCGCGTGTACTTAGAACAAGGGAAGTCAATCATCTTAATGAACTTAAGGGGAGGGGCCGGGAGGGTCTGGGCGATCATCCAATTAAGCGGGTACGGCCATCAGCATGTACCTTCCGGCCCCGGGTAGCCGAACGGTATTGGGGCCGCAAATTTCTGTTTGGGCGGTTGGAGCCGTTCTCGGCTGTACTCACCGCGGATTTTTAAGACTTCGCCAGGTCGAGTGCAAGTTGCTCGGCCGCTGCCCGGACCGAGGCGATGATTGCCTCTTCATGCGCCTTATCCTTCAGCCGTGTCTTAGGCATCGACGAGCTGATCGCTGCTGAAACCTGCCCGTTCAGCCCGAAAATAGGTACGCAGAAGCAGACCCCGCCATCGTTGCACTCTTCCCGATCAATCGCGCACTTCTGCAGCCGTATGCGCTCGTACTCTAGGTTCAAGTCATTTCGATCAGTAATGGTGTGTTCCGTAAATCGATAAGTCCCAAAGCTCCGCAACAGCCTTTCCCGTTGGTCTGGAGACTGAAACGCGGTAATTGCCTTGCCCAGAGAGCTGGCGTTGGGGGGTAAGATGTGCCCCACAACGTTGCTCATTCGGATTGCATAGGGACTCTCGACCACCGCTATCACTTCGACCCGGTTGTCGAATAACGCCGCCAAGCTAGAAGTTTCGGAAAGTTCCCGGCTGAGCGCCTCCAGACAAGGCACTCCGAGGCGATGCAGCTTGCCCAACCACTGCATAGGGGTGACGGCATGGATTCCAGGGGCAAGCACGTACTGACCCCGCGCATCGACGGTTACGCACCCAAGCGTTTCTAGAGTATGCAGAATCCGGAATGCTGATGTTTTTGAAAGTTGAATCCGCTGAGCAATCTCGTTTAGGGATTGTGGCTTCAGCTCAATATGTAGAAACTCAAGAACTTCCAAAGCCTTACCCACGGCACGCGAGAAATAATGAGCACCGCCACGCGGCCCCTTGGAAGTCGCGGTCTTAACCAATCTTTTGCTCCCCGCCATCGATCGTAAACTCTCTATTGGCTTCATGATATCGAAATCTGCCCGTGTCGCATTTGATTTATTTCCTCCAATGTTGTTAGGGCATCGACATCCGGGCTACCTTTCCGTTGTTGAATTTTGATCGCTCTAGCCACGGAACAAGGATACATTCCGAAATCAAACAGGGTCAAGCAACATTCCGAATCAAGAATACAAAACTGAACCGAAGTGCGCTATACTGGATGCTCGTTTCGTAAACTAGCAGCGTCAGGATGAAATCGCGTGCCACAAGATCTCCTGCTATCCGGTTCCAACTTAGCCTCGCAGCGTGCCCGAGTTCAGATGCTGGTTGTCGCTTTGATGCTTGCCTTCAGCGTGATGACCTATTTCGACCGGACAATCATGTCTATCGCCGGGCCCGGAATTATCAAGGAATTCCGCCTCTCTGAAACAGAGATGGGTAGCGTTTACTCAGCATTCATTCTGAGCTATGCCCTACTGATGATTCCGTGCGGATGGCTTACGGATCGCCTTGGACCGTGGCGAGTGATGACAGTGATGGGTTTTGGTGCCGGGCTTTTGACGGCGCTCACCGCTTTAGGCGGGAAGCCTGGCCTCGGCGTTTTATTTGGGATCGTTCCCTCATTCATCATTATCCGGCTGGCCCTCGGAGTTTTCACAGCGCCGATCTACCCTTGCTGCGGGCGAATGATCTTCAACTGGTTCGAAGTGACAAAGCGGGCGCGGATCTGGGGTATAGTCGCAGCTGGGGCAGGAGTAGGCAGCGCCACCTCATCGATCTTATTCGCCTGGATGATCGTCCGCTACGGCTGGCGTTTCTCCTTCTGTCTATCGGGCGTGGCTACGGCAGCGCTTGCCGGGTTATGGCTCTGGCATGCCCGCGACTACCCCCGCCTGCACCCGGCACTCTGCAATTTTTCCGAGGCCGTGAGCGAGCCGGTAACCGATTCCGCGCCATCCTCTAACCGTATACCGCTCCGTACACCTTGGGGCAGAATATTGACCAGTCGTAATCTACTCTTGCTCTGTATTGGATATTTCACCGTCGGTTATTTTGAATATATCTTTTTCTTCTGGATCTATTATTACTTCGGCCAAATCCGGAAAGTTGGAACAATCGAGACGGGGATGTATACAAGCCTCACCTTTATCTCCTGGATGATCATGTCTCCCCTTGGCGGATGGGCTTCGGACCGGTTGGTCGAGCGCCTAGGCCGAAAGTCAGGGCGGCGTATCGTCCCTCTCGTATGTTTGATCGTGAGCGCCGCGCTATTGGTCATTGGCATCAACCTGACGAGACCTCTTGCCGTGGCGCTGGTCCTCGCGCTCTCATTGGGTTTCGCTTCCGCGGGAGACGGGCCGTTCTGGGCAACGGTGCTTGATATGAGCGGTGAGAACGGTGGCGCGGCCACCGCTATACTCAACACCGGCGGCAATCTCGGAGGCTTTTTCGCTCCCGTCGTGACACCTTTCATCGCCTCCTATTTTGGGTGGCCCTGCGGACTTTACGCCGGGAGCGCGCTGTTAGCTGCCGGAGCGATGCTGTGGTTTGTAGTAGACCCGGCGACAACGATTACCTAAAATATCGTTTCCCCCACTTGCACACCCGGAGGGTTTGTGCAACAGACAAACAATCAATCTGTCACGGTGGCTCTACGAAACTGATCCGTTACTTTCCATTCTGGGGCGCTCTCAACTGCCGGCTAAGCCATTTGACTTTCGGGTAAGAGACCTAGCTTGGACATGGACACAATTGCGATTCCTGAAAGTTCACGCCGATGGGATGTATTGAGCTTGGGTGACAATGAGGCGCGTGCGCTTGCCCGGTCGGGATCCCCGAGCCTGCGGCGTTTGTCGGTATTAATTGCAAATGTACAGAGGGTACGGGCTTTCACCTGTTCCTTCAGTGCTCCGGTTAAATCCTTCTGATAAGTATGCGACCTGCTGCGATAGGAATCGGATCGAAACTTCTTTGTTATTCCCGACAAACTGTTCGCCCGTCGAAGCAATGAGTTGAAATGAATTGACCCTGTTTTTGTGCGAGTAGACAAATAGTGTCCGAGTCTCCGAGGTCCCCTGTTTCCCAAACTTTGCGTTAAATGCTACGGGGCCTCTCTCGAATTCGGGAACGGCAGCAAGAGTTCCACGTTCCTCCCATCTTTTAATCTCTCCCAACTGAATAAAATCACCATATCTCTTATTAACCTTCACTTGAATTGGACAAGCTCCGATTGGAATCTCAATAACTTCAACATCCTTACAGTTGGCAAAAACGACAAAAGCTTGGCTGCCCGGTCCTGCGGGAGTGAAGAGCGCAACAATGTTCTCATCTGATACTTCGGCAATCAGAGGCCCTCCGCCCCAGCGGCTATTGTCGCTATTGAGCGCGACAACCAGACTTCCAAGGTGTTGACGGAGCTTTGCAGCGATTCTCTCGGCCTCGGTCTGAGGGCGCTGCATGTTTTTCGCAATCTCCGCTAAATGTTCGTTGCGTTCTGCTTGTAGCTCTTGTAATTGCTGCTGAAGTCGGTTGTTTTCTTCTGCCAAGCGGTTCCGTTGATCCGAGATCTCATTATTGGATTCCGCTAGGCGGTTGCGCTCGCCGCGCAGCTCGTTCGCCTCCGCCGAGTGGTTCAATTCGATGATTGCGATAACTGTGCCGATGTCTGGCAGAATCAGAAGTACGGCCTTCCACCATTCGATTTCCCAATGCGCTTGCCGGGCCAAGTTGTACATCATTGGAAGCGACACAGCCACGACAATGAGCATGGATAACTGAAAGAGTCTTCGCATCTGTACTCCTTGGCGTATTGCCCCGATATCAAGAGGCATTCTATTAGGTTGAGGGTGCCTCCGGCCCCTCGCTTTTGAGGGCCTGGTATTGAAGCTCCCAATCCTGCCGCCAGATTACTCCTGGAAAGTCGGCTACCGTCCAGCGATCTCATGACTAAGTAGCAGCCAGAAGATGATCGACACGGCGGCGTCGCGAGGTATCTTTCTCCCTGGGCCGAGGATCGCTATAACAACTGTGCCGAACCCGGGAGGGATGTGGGGAGCTTAATGATCAGGTCCCCTCTCGGATTTAACACCCATACCATCCTCAAAAAGTGCGCGCTCGAGTTACGGGATGCAGCGCTCTAAAATAGGAGCTGCGACTCGCGAACCACGTTGCAATAGCGATGCCCATTTTCGGAAGACGAAGGCTCCAGCAGATGCTCGACGAACTCGGGCCGTGGCTTGTTCATAGCAAAGCGACTGATCTACTTAAAAGGTTGGAAAATGTAAGTCCCGATCAAGCTATTCCAGCGGAGTTTGAACTCGCCCTTGACTGGGCGGTGGCCAAAATGGCGCGACTCGAAATCGATCGCCCTGTCGGAAACAGAACTCCAGATATCTATTCCTCAGATCTGCTTCCGTCTGGTCCAGTTTCAATCGATGTAGCCGCCATCTCGGATGCTCTTCTCTCGGGCGAGGCTTTTATGCGCCGGGCAGCCAGGATTATCAACCGCGCTTGCGATGCAATTCAGAAGGGCTCTTCGGCTCATCTTCACTACACTTTCGGTGAACGGAGCGAGTATCTTCGCGACAACTACGGTAGAAGCCGGTTTGACCGACGCCGCCTGATTACGAAGTCATTCCAGATGGATTCGCAGTTGCGCACAGCGTTGGCAGGATGGCTCAAGAACGAAAGCTCGAGGAAGCATCTCCACTGGATTGGAAAAGACATTAATGTCACCATCTCATGGCGCGAAGACCACGTACACCCTCAACTGAACACCTTTTGCACGATGCCTTCCTTGGCCTATGACCTGCGCGAGAATCCCGTTTATAAAGTCCTGAGATCAAAGGCCGATCAGCTACGTGCTGTTCCGAACGGCACTCATCGTGGAATTTTTCTCGGAGATGCAGGCTGTCAATTATTTAACGATATATATCGAGTGGACCGCGTGAACCACACATTCTCAGGGGAACAGGTCATCGAAGCGTTTCTGTCGGACGAAAGGGGTATCGATTTCGTAGCCGTTTTCTCCGTCAAACGCGCGAAGAGCGGATCTTGGGATTCTTCAAAGAACCCTCGAATTTGGTATCTCTACGTTTTTGAACAGAAGAGATCCCCACAAAAGATCGACGTCAGCCGAATTCAGCATTTGCGCGAGGTACTTCCAGCCCCATACTTGAGCGGGTATGAGGCGCGCTCATGGCATGAGCAGGGATTCTTCTCTCCGCAGGCGCGGGGCCAGTATCTCCCCGCCAGTATGTCGTTAGGGAGGCACTCTATGACGGTCACCATATCAGCGCGAGCGCTTCAAGAACTAATGGCAGGCCGATTGACTGCGGAGCAGTTTCTGAATTGGACGCTTGGCGACCTCAACCCCTTTGAACATAATCTCACCCTTGGACGTATCATCTCGAGCGTTTCCCTCGAACCCCAAAATGTAGGAGCGGACGATGACTATCTGACATTTACCTTCAAGGATGATCCTGCCGCTCGTCCCCTGCGGCTTCCAAGTCAACTGCGAACGAAAGATGCGAAATAGGTCGATGATTTTATGGACGCACGGCAACCTGGCGGCAATTCTGAAGAAACGATAATTAAGGATTTGCGGGCGGAAATTCAGACGGCAGAGCCCTCGCGGCGCAGTCGCATTCTCGAAAAGTTCTTCCTTGCCGCGCTGAGTTCGATCCCTTGGGTCGGTGGGGTATTGAGCGCTGCCGAAGGCTATCGCAGCGACGAAGGAACTTTGCGGCTCAACAGGTTGCAGACCCAATGGCTCGAAGAGCACCAGCGGAAGATCGGAGCGCTGGCCAGAACGCTTCAGGAGATCGGCAATCGATTGGCGGATTTGGGAAGCGAAATCGATGAGCGCATCCAAAGCGAAGAGTACCTCTCTTTGGTGCGCAAGGCCTTCCAAATTTGGGACGAATCGGATACGGAGGAAAAGCGAAGGCTGCTAGCCAATGTTCTGACCAACGCTGCCGGAACCAAGCTCTGCTCGGACGACATCATCCGTATTTTTCTCGACTGGATTCGCATGTATAACGAAGTCCATTTTGCGGTGATGAAGGAGGTCTACAAGAATCCCGGTTCAACACGCTATGACATTTGGGTGTCGCTATACGGAGAAAGCACACCGCGTGAAGATTCCTCGCAGGCTGATCTCTTCCGCTACTTGATTCGAGAGCTCAGCACCGGTGGGGTCATCCGCCAGCCACGCGAAACCAACGCGGCAGGCCAATTCATGCGCAGGCGACCGCAAAGGCGGGCTTATGGCGCGGCTCCCGCCACTATGGAATCGACTTTCGAAGATTCCAAGCCCTATGTCCTCACTGAGCTAGGCAGAGAGTTCGTTCATTACACGATGAATGAGGTCGTGAAGCGGATATCCGATCCGAACCAGGGAACCACCGGTTGACGATGACATGGCGGCTTTCGGCGCTTGCTGAGCGGTCACACACATCGCTCGGAATGTCGTGCAAATCGTGTAAAGCGAAGCCCGTTTGCGGGGGTTAGCCAGGGAAACGTGGTCGATTCCCGCACTCGAAAGCGAAAACAGGAGACCCCATTTTTGGAGAAACTTACTCCGCTTGCCGCTGGGGCTGGGCTACCCGCCAGAGGATTATTATCTCAATTCTGCGAGCTAGTCTCTCTGCGCAAAGATGCGCTGACTTTCTTCCATCTCCGCTGCGCACTGGAATTGAGTTGTTTTGAACTCCGGCGCGGACGCACGGAAAGGAGTCTGCCGAGGGCCAGTCAGCAGATCATTACCTTCGACAGAAGCCACCGCCCTAGGCATCAGAATGCGCGTGCCGTCTCTGACGGGGAGATAGCTGGAGCGGTGACGAATGGCAAGTCGCATTATCCCGCGCTTCTTCTATCGGCGCGGGGTGGGCGCTAGGCCCGGTCCGAGTTGCTCCATGATGCGAGACTGGGACTAGCAAGCCCAACGTCTACCTTCTTGGTTTTGTTTGTTCCGCCGGGTCACGGTGCCGGGCGGAGAGAGCGATTGCGTTCGGGCACGTATCGAAAGGCAGATATCGTCAACCGAGTTCTCTCTCCGACAGCGAATCTTCGGACGCGCTTACGCTCATTGCCTCCCGCTTCGCTCCCATCCGAGCAATCCGATCGCGGTAGAGATTGGTGGCACCGGTTACTTTGATTCGATATTCAATCAATGCGTCGGTCACATCAAACGCTTCACTCAGTTCATACACCGATTTCCCGGCGTTGATCTCGCCGAAAAACCGGCTCCATGGCAGAAGAACGGCAGCCCCTACACCATAGGCCTCGGCTTCCTGATTCTTGTCGTAATCTCGAACCCGCAGTCCGGGCAGAAGTTCACATAACCCCGTCGGCGTGTGCCTGCGGTAGATATGCACCACCTCTTCCATAAGCGTGATCCTGTTGCGCCGGCGTAGGTGGTTGGGGTTGAGGATGCAAATATACTTTCCGTTCGGGAGTGCCTTGGGGAGAACGCCGCCCGACCACGCGTGGCTCATCGTGACCATCAGGTGCTCGCGGTCCGCCGCCGAAAAATCGTGCACCGCCGAATGCGCATCGACAAGGTGCAGGCCGACTTTGTCCGCCAGGATCTCGGGATCTGATGCCTCTCCATTCCTCAGTTGCGCAAACCGGCGCAGCTCGAGTGCGATCCGCTCCCAGGATTTGGCGCGTTCACTGAAGGGAAGAAATGGCATGGTTTCTGTTCGATCCTCACACTTTCGCCAATTTCTCGTAAGCCGCCCGGAACATTTCAGCCAGCAGGGCAGCGGTGCGCGGCTCGAGATTCTTATCCGCGCGCAGATAGAGCTCAACCGCCTCCGGCGTGCTGGCGGCCGCTTTGCGGCCTGGGAGTTTTGGGGGCTCCGCGCCCGGCCGGAATTCTTCCGGCCGTACCCCCATCCATTTGCATAAACTGACCAACGTTCCGGCTTCAATCTCTTTTGAACCGCCGCGCTCAATGCGCGAGATGGTCGCGACGCTCACGCCCGTCTCGCTGAACAGTCTTTCCAAGGTGAGGCCGCGCTGTGCGCGCGCGCGACGAAGGCGCTGACCCAAGCGCTCCACGTCCACAGGTTCCGGCATTGATCACCCTCCGTACCTGAGGATATATTACGGGGCATTCTCACAGGCGAGAAATTCCTGTTGACAGACTCAAAGCGACGACTCTAGAATTCTCGTATACGAGAAATGCTCGTATACGACTTTCCAGCTGGCCAGCGGCATCGATCTTCAATGGGCAAGTCGTCGAGCAAGAGGTGAGTGCACAGGAATCCGGCGGCCAACGGTCCCGACGGGCCGGCGTTCAAATAAGGAATCTCGGTTTGGCTAACCGCATGGGAGAGCAGAAAATGGCGATCAGAATAACCTGTATCAACAAATCAGGGGGCTGGCACGAAGATCCTCATCATGCTATCTCCCACCTCGGCTGGACCAACGATGCCAACGGCAACACCAGCAAATCGACGCGCTTGGAGGTTTACAACTGGCTGAAAGAGAACAAGAGCAATAAGGCCTATGTCAAAGATGGACGCGGCAATACGGCCTATGTCTACCCGCGCGAGCATGCCAATGGCACAAAGTTCGTCCAGACCTATGCCGACAACACATGGACGGACAATTTGCTGGCGCTCAAGGAATGTGTTGGCTAACAAACCTGGAAACTCTGATTGGAGGTCGTCATGGTAAGGAAGGAAATATTCGTTGAACGTCGCCCGCAAGGAGACTATGCGATTCGGCGGCCGGGATCGGATCGGGCAAGCGGCGTCGAACCGACCCAAGCTGAAGCCATCGCGCGTGCCGGGGAGATGGCACCGAACGCGACCATTCTGGTCGAACGGGTGCGCGATACGAACCGCGGTGGGCGCGACAAGTGGCGCAGGTCGTAAGAATTCGGAGGTATTCGGATGAGCACTAGTGACAAATTTCTTCTCGGCCTTCTTGTCTTCTTGGTCGGGCTTGCGCTCTTGCAAAGGCCCAATTGCAGGCGGGGCTGCAGAACCATGGCCGAGCACCTTTTGACCGATGGCTTCGATGAGATGATCGCAGAGCTTTGGGCGTGACTTCGATCCAGTTGCGCGCAAGCAAGCGGCGCTATTTCTTCAGAAGGGTCGCGCTCTCAACGGCGCCGCGGGCCTCGTAGCAGAGGTCCTCAAAGACGCGCGCTTCAAATAGATCGGTCGATCCGGCCGCCGCTAGGATCGAACTGGAACGTCGTGAGATGGTCTGGAAGGTACTCATCATCTCCGGCACGGTCGGCTGGTTGCGTGTACGCCGGAAGATGTTCCTCAGCTCCCGCAGGACACCCGAAACTGTGCCCGCATGAATCTGCGGGTCGCTGCCGTTGAGATCGCTCAGCGACATGAGGATTCGATAAGGTTTCTCCTCAAAGACAAACCAGGTATGCCGAGGCGGATTCAATCGCTGCCATTCGACTGCTAGTCCGAGCTCGAAGGGCATATTGAAGCGTGGTGTCGCATACGGTGGGTTGCGATCAAGGCGGACATACGACAAATCGTGAATCGAGTACCGGCAACTTTCGATCAACCCTGCGATTTTATCGAGCCGGCGCGTTCCGCTGGGCAGGCCCAGTGTCACCCGCGGCTCGAGCCCCAAGTGCACGAGGCCCGCGATGTAGGCCAAGTAGAGACTGCGAAATCGATCGTCGTAGGGGACGTTGAGGAAAACCGCGTCCTGGGCAACATGCATGACCCGTCGCGCCACCGCGTCTCCTTGCCTCGAAGGCAGAATCTTGACAAGCTCAAGGTTTACGCCACTGGTTCCGGCTTTTACCCGAATTCGATCGAACGCGCTCTACGAGGATGGTGCCGTTGGGGCTAATCCGGCGCGCGCGTTCGACGGCTTCTCGCTGTGTTGCCACGACTATACTGGCTCTCTCGGCGCCGGGCCTACGCACCGTGTAGTCTCCATCAGAGCGGCGCTCAACAAAAATGGGACCAAGGGACCTACGCCTGGCTTTGCTGAGACCAAGCCTATTCCCGAACTCATCTAGTGTTGGGATCGGGGTCGTGATTTTGACCGGGCGAGCCATATAAATTCTATTTTACGACCACTCTCATCGACTGCGGTAACAAGTGGCAAGTGGCGAGAGGGTTTCCGGCCGCTCACCGTGAGACTGCGGACCGCCGGGAGCTTTTTGAGCTCCGCCCAAGTCATCGGTCACGATCGCGAAATACATTCACATCGGCTCGATTCTTACACTTAATACGGCCGCCGGCCTCGGCAGTCAGCCGATTCCAACTGTTGAGAAAAATGGCGTATCGGAAGCATGCGACCGAAAGGGGACTTCGGGAATCCCCGATGGAGAACTTGGCGTTTTTCTCCGCAGTAAAGGGTGCAGGAAAACGCTCTCCAGTCCCTTTCCGAACCCAATATCTGCGAGTCTGCCCGGAAAAGCGGAGATGTACCGATTATTCTCTGTGAATTGTTGATTCTATTGACTCGCTGGCGGAGCGAACAGGATTCGAACCGGCGGTATCTATATGAGGCGAAAATCTGCACATTTCCCCCAGAATTCGAGCCCATCTTCGCCTTTTTCGCCTGTGGAGAATTTCCTCGACTATTCCCTGAACATTCGCCATTCTCCAATCGGCGTTTTCTCGGTGAATCTGCCCCGAATTAGCCCCTCTGGCCGCTGAAACCGTGTGGTCTGGATACGCAGAAGTTCGCTTGACTTTATGGCCAGGCAGAGCGGAAATGGACATGCCGCGAAGGAGGCAAGTCCATGGAGAATAACAAGATAGCCAAACCAAAACCAACAAGGCAAGAGGCGGTTAACCGACTTTTGGAGCAGCTGCTGACAATGGAGCGGAAGGAACTCCTGAAGCTTTGGCGCGACCTATTCGACCGTGTGCCCAGCCCGGCTCTGCGTCGCGAAACGCTGATCCCGATCCTGGCCTACCGGATTCAGGAGAAGGCTTTCGGCGGGCTCAAGGAGTCCACCGTCCGCAAGCTGCGCGAGTTGGCCGACAAAAATGTCGTCGGTGAAATGCCTGTCGAGAAAAGCCTGCGTCCGAAGATCGGCACGCGATATGTCCGCGAGCACGCCGGTGAGCTGCACGAGGTCACGGTCCTCGAATCCGGCTATGAATACGAGGGGACGATCTACCGCAGCCTCTCTGAGATTGCGGGCACAATCACCGGCACCAAGTGGTCTGGGCCGGCCTTCTTCGGTCTGAAACGCAGGGCAAGGAGCGTGGCAGCATGAACTCGCGGATTCGCTGCGCCATCTACACGCGCAAATCATCGGAAGAAGGTCTGGAGCAATCTTTCAACTCGCTCGACGCTCAGCGCGAGGCCTGCGAGGCATTCGTAAAAAGCCAGCAGCACGAGGGCTGGAAACTGATCGCCGGCCACTACGACGACGGTGGTTTTTCTGGCGGCAACATGGACCGACCTGCGTTGAAGCAACTAATGGCCGACATTCACGCCGGGAGGGTCTCGGTCGTGGTTGTTTACAAGGTTGACCGGCTGACCCGCTCGCTGGCAGACTTCGCCAAACTCGTCGAGCAATTCGATAAGTTCGGTGTCAGCTTCGTTTCGGTCACGCAGCAGTTCAATACCACGAGCTCAATGGGCCGACTCACACTCAACGTCCTGCTCTCATTCGCGCAGTTTGAGCGCGAAGTCACCGGCGAGCGCATCCGCGACAAGATTGCTGCCTCCAAAAAGAAGGGCATGTGGATGGGCGGGAATGTTCCTTTGGGCTACGACGCGAAGGACAGAAAGCTGCAAATTAACGAAGCCGAGGCCTTCACGGTGCGCACCATCTTCAATGAGTTTCTGCGCCTCGGCAGTGTACATAGCCTGCAGGACTGGCTGCGCGAGAACAACATCACGAGCCGACGTGGCAACCACTTTTTCCGCGGTCCGCTGTACATGATGCTGCGCAATCCGCACTATATCGGTTTGATCAAACACAAGAAAGTAACCTATCCGGGCGAGCAAGCGGCCATCATCGATCGCCAGACCTGGGACAAGGCGCAAACGTTGCTCAACGATAACATTCAAGGTAAGCGGCGCAAGGTGCGCGCGACCAAGGAGAGTATTCTAACCAGCATTCTTTTCGATGCCACCGGCACACTCTATACACCGACTCATGCCAACAAGAACGGCCGCCGTTATCGCTACTACACCTCGCAGGCGGTGATCAAAAAGACGGGAAATAGCAATGCCCCAGCCCGCATCCCGGCGCATGATCTCGAAAAGGCTGTGGTTGATCGCCTGCTTGATTGGCTACAAACGCCTACCGAGTTGCTCGCCGCGATTCGTGATGAGACAACTGTGGCCCCGCCAGAAGGTATTTTCGCGAAAATCATCGCGCAGGCCGCCACGATGGCGCAGAGTTGGAGCGAGCACATTGCCGAGGACCGCACGCAGTTTCTGAAGAGGGTCATTGAGCGCGTGATCATTCATCCGCTACACGTCGAGATCCGTTTGCGCGTGGCGGCTTTGCTCAATGAGATTCTCGGCGGCGGTGAACCTGCTATCGACCTTCCGCAGATCGCCTCGATTGAATGTGCCTTCCGACATGTTCGGCAGGGCCGCGCGGTACGCCTTGTTGTCGGCGATACAGATATCACCACCGACGCCAGCCGCCAAGCCATCCTGAATGCCATTGCTCGCGCCCGCCTCTGGTATGAGCTGATCACCACAGGCCAAGCCAGGAGTATTCGAGAACTGGCCGGTCTCTATTGCATCTCCCCGCGCTTCGTCAACGAACAGTTCAAGCTCATCCTGCTTGGTCCGCAATCGATCGAATGCCTGATAACTCGATCTGAATCGCTGCCCCTATCGCTCAACGACTTGCTCATCTCGATCCCAATGAATTGGCGCGAGCAGCCGTTCGGCCTGTCCGCAAGGTCCGTATAACAACACGCCAATTCTTCAGTCTAAAAACTCCTCAAGCAGCCTGCGGGCCGCTTGCGCTTCTCCGATGCAGAAGGAGTCGCGTTCAGGCCAGGTGATGCAATCGCCGAAAAGTCAAATCTCTCGGGTTCCTTTTGTCCTGGTAATGGAACTGGCGAATTCGCCACCGGAGAAGTACCGACAAATCGCCGCACATCGGTTGCGCCGGAGAACGCTCTCCAGTTCCATCACGCTCAGGAAACTCGCAAATTTGCGGGCAATATTACGAGTATTGCCGGTTTGCATCTCGTAAGTTGTTGATTATAAATATACATGGCGGAGAGACTGGGATTCGAACCCAGGTTAGAGTTTCCCCTAAACACGCTTTCCAAGCGTGCGCCTTCAGCCACTCGGCCATCTCTCCGATCATGCCGGCTGACTGTCTGAGTTTACCATCTTTGAACCCTTTGCTCTGTTGAGATCCTGCGGCCGATTCGGCTCTGTGAGCAGCGGCAATCCGGCGTTTTGCTGAAAGCGTATACAGCCCCGCGGGGGCTGGTTTATATTGCCTTGTTGTCCGCCGCTTAGTCATCCGAATGCATCTGCGCCGGGCATTCATCGGAAAGAGGCCTCCTCATGTCTCCAATTTCCCGTCGCACCCTGCTCTTATCCGGATTGGCTCTTTCGACTTCGTCACTCCTGGCCCGTTCGGCGTGGGCGCGGGCCGCCGCCTTTATGGCGACTGCCGAGGCAAACAATGCCGACGCTTCAGCGGCCATGGGTCCACGCGAGCAGCTCCTCTTCGACTTTGGATGGAGGTTCCAGTTCGGCAACGGAACCGACCCGGCCAGGGATTTCGGCTTCGGAAACACCCAGGAAGACTTCAGCAAGACCGGCAACTTCAAGATCGCGCGGGTGGGATACGACGACTCGAAATGGCGCTCGCTAAACCTGCCCCACGACTGGGCCGTGGAGCTGCCGTTCGTTTGGGACGACACGCTGCTGCCGCATGGATTCAAGCCGCTGGGGCGGCGCTATCCGGAGACGAGCGTGGGGTGGTACCGGCGCGAGTTCGACATTGCGGCAAGCGATGCCGGCCGCCGCATCACGGTCCAGTTCGATGGGGCCTTTCGCGATGCGCTCGTGTTCGTGAACGGCTGCTTCATTGGCCGCAACGACAACGGCTATGCGCCCTTCCGCTTCGACATCACCGACTTCCTCGCGGTGGGTGCGAAGAACTGCATTGTGGTGCGCGTGGACGCGAGCTTTGGCGACGGCTGGTTTTACGAAGGTGCTGGAATCTATCGGCACGTTTGGCTCACGAAGTCCGATGCGCTGCACCTGGGCCGGTGGGAGAGCACGGTGCGGACGCCGCTCATCGAGGCCAATTCCGCCTCGTTGGCTCTCGAAACGATGGTCGAGAACAGTGGCCCGGAGCGAGATTCGGCTGTTGTGCATTGGGAGATTCTGGATGCCGCGGGCAAGACCGTGGCGACTGCTGATGCTCAAGAGCAACAGATTGGGCCTGACAACAGGGGGTACTTTTCAGCCGGCGCAAAGCTGGATCGTCCCGCGCTGTGGTCGGTGGAGACGCCGAATCTCTACACCGCCATCGTCACCGTCAAGTCTGGCGACAAGGTTCGCGATGCCGAGCGCATCACCTTTGGAGTGCGCACGGTCCGCTTCGACGCCGATCACGGATTCTTCCTCAACGGGCAATCCATGAAGATACAGGGAACCTGCAACCACCAGGATCACGCCGGAGTGGGTGCGGCGCTGCCCGACCGCATGCAGGCATTCCGCGTCGGTGTCTTGCAGGGGATGGGTTGCAATGCCGTGCGCACCTCGCACAATATGCCTACGCCCGAGCTCGTCGAAGCCTGCGACCGTATGGGAATGATGATGATGTGCGAGACGCGGCAGATGAGCTCCAGCCCCGAGGGCATGGCGCAGCTTGAGGTCATGATCAAGCGCTACCGCAACTCGCCGTCGATCATCATCTGGTCCATCGGTAACGAGGAGTGGCATCTGCAGAACGACCAGGCCGAGGAGGGTGCGAAGATTGCGGCCACCATGGTACGGCGCTGCCACGAGCTCGACCCGACGCGCGTGGTGGGAGCGGCGGTGAACGGCGACAACGAGAAGGGAGATTCCGACCCGCTGGATATCGTCGGCTTCAACTACGTCCTCAAGTATCCTGACAACTTCCACAAGGAGCATCCCACGCGGCCGATTTACGGATCGGAGACGGCCAGCACCATCTCGACACGCGGCTGCTATCAGACCGATGCGCTGCGCAACACGCTCAGCGCTTACGACGTGAACCACACCGTCTGGAGCCAGCTCGCCGAGGAGTGGTGGACCTTCTACGCCACGCGCGAGTGGGAAGCGGGCGGCTTTGCGTGGACCGGATTCGACTATCGTGGCGAGCCGACGCCTTACGGTTGGCCGACAATCAACTCGAACTTCGGGATTGTGGACACCTGCGGATTTCCCAAGGACAACTTCTTCTACTACAAGGCGTGGTGGACGAAAGAGCCGGTGCTGCACCTGTTTCCGCACTGGACGTGGGAAGGAAGGGAAGGCGAGGAGATTCCCGTGTGGGTTCACTCGAACCTTGATGAGGTCGAGCTATTTCTCAACGGCAAAACTCTGGGACGGCAGAAGGTTCCTCGGCTCGGGCATGTTGAATGGACGGTTCGCTACGAGGCGGGCGCGATCGAGGCGCGAGGATGGAAGGACGGAAAACTCGCGCTCACCGAAAAGCGCGAGACGACGGGACCGATCGCATCCGTGCGGCTCACGGCCGACCGAACAGCGATCGACGCCGATGGCCAGGACGTGGTGGTACTCACTGTCGACGCGCTCGACGGCGCGGGCCGCGTGCTGCCCACCGCGCAAAATCTGATCGAATTCAAAGTCACGGGCGAAGGCGCGCTGATTGGCGTGGGCAACGGCGATCCCAACTGCCACGAGAGCGACAAGGAGCCGCGCCGCTCGCTCTTCAACGGGCTGGCGCAGGCGATTGTGCAGTCGACGAAAACGCCGGGCACGATCACGATTGAGGCAAGCACCGTGGTGCGCGGCAGCACAGTGGCTCCGGCAAAAATCGAAATTACGACGAAGCAGGTGGAGCTGAGGCCGACGGTGGCATAGAGACAGTGGTCGGTGATCAGGGAGTCAGCGAGTCAGCAAGGGCGATGCGGACGGGCCTCAGCGGCAGGCCCTGCGGAGCCATCACCATGGGAAACCGTTGGGCTTCAACGTCAGGCGAATGCTGGGTAAAGGCGATCTTTGGGTTAAGGAATACACAGTCGACTACCGGGAACGGTCGGCATTCACGGTGAGCATTATGGAGTTCCGCAACGGAAAGGTCGTGCACGAGACGCAGTATTTCGCGGATCCCTTCGACGCGCCCGCCTGGCGGAGCCAATGGGTCGAGAAGATGGCGTGACGGCGCGTTGAGATTACTTGGGGCTGTTCAGGGCCGTCCAGGCGGCTAAAGAGTCCATGTAGTCCCTCCAATGAACGATCTTCCGGTTCTCAACGGTGACGATGGAGATCAGGCGGTTGTCGTAGGGCCCGCCGGTTGAAAGAATCCTGCCGTGCACTTCGTATTCGAGGATCACGACACGGGGATCCTGGCTGCGGTGCACAACGAGACCGTCACCGGCGTGAATGCGGATGGTTTTTCCGTATCCAGCGAGGCTGGCAACGAGATTGGCGCGCCCTCGGATGATGAGAGGCCAGCCAGGGAAGTGATAACGGGACTCGAAGATTGCGTCGTCGGCAAACGTGTCGAAATAATGCTCGCCGTCGACAAGTCCGCTGAGGCCCTTCATGACCACTTCAAAGAACGGATTCATGGCTTCGTGCGCTGGATATTTTGAATTTGGCATGGGCGATCCCGGGTGAAGCGAAAGTCGAATTGAGGGCGGCGCTGAACTCAGCGTGAAGACGAACGTAGAGCTGAAGCGCAGTGGCCAAGGTTCAGGTGCATCTTCTTCGGATTTTACGGCACGGTTCGGCAGTGCGCCGGGGCACGGGAGAGTGGATCGCGGGCGGAGAGCTATTGCGGGAACTTCATTCCGCGGGGCGGAGGGCGATCCAGTAGAAGCGGCGCCAGCAGGATTTGCAGCGGACGGGGTGGAGAAAAAACATGGCGAGGAGACCGTCGTAAGGGCGCAACTCGGCGGGCTTGAAATCAACACTCGTGCAGCGAGGGCAACGGCGCATCCAAAGTACCCGCGGAAGCCAACTCGGCCAGGTCATGGTTTCTACGTTCATCTCGAACCTCCCGTCATGCGACATTCATTCTGAAATTCGATTTGGTGCGATCTTCGTCAAGAGTTTCCATTCAACCGACTTTTATGCCAAACGTCATTTCCATGGACGGTTGGCGCAGCTCACTGCTCGGTTCCGTCTCCCGCGCTGGAATTTGCATCCAGCCATGTGAGAAGACAACGAATGCTTCCCGTGGCTAAAGCGATGCTGGAATCGGCTGCTCCGTAATAGAGGTTGATCGTGTCGCCATCCGCGGCGATGGTTTGGCCGCAGGGAAACACAACGTCGTGCACATCTCCGACGCGCTCGTATGGGGCTTCCGGACCGAAGATCCACGAATCCCCTCGTTGCAGGCAGATCTCCGGTTGGTTGATGTCAAAGAGCGCGAGGCCGAGGCGATAGATGCTTCCCGAGGCGGTAACCCGCACGCCGTGGTAGATAACCAGCCAGCCTTTCGGTGTTTCGATGGGCGGAGAGCACAGGCCAATCTTGTTCGCATCCCACCATCCCCCGCGCCGTGCTACCAGAATGACTTTATGGCTGCCCCAATGCCGCAGATCGGGAGAGTACGAGATCCACATATGAGCGCCGGTGGTGGTCATCGGGCGATGGATCAAGGCCCAGTAGCCGTTGATTCTTCGCGGCAGCAGAGCGGCGTCCTTATCCTCGGGCGACATGATCACGCCGAAACGCTCAAAGCTGCGAAAGTCTTTGGTGAGCGCGAGGGAAACTCCCGGGCCGCCGCGGGCGAAGGAAGTGTACGCCACCGCATATTGCTCGAGTTCCGGGACGTAGGTGATGCGCGGATCTTCGATGCCCCAGATTTCTTCAGGGTATTCCTGGGGATTCGCCATCAGCGTTGGCTGGGCATCAATGCGCCATCCGTTGATTCCATTCTTTGAACGTGCCGCGCCCAGGTGCGACAGGCCGCTGCGGTCTTCCACGCGGCACAGCAACAACGTGTCTCCGTCGGGCAGGAGCACTGCTGCTGGGTTGAAGACGCTGTTCACGGCATAGGGCCAATCGTGGCCGCTAAGAATCGGATTGTCGGAATAGCGCGTGAGCAGAGGAAGGTCTGTACATGGTCCCGGTTTCGGCTGTTCCACAGCAGAGGCCTCGGGCAAAGCCGGTGACTGAATAATTGGATTCAAAGGGAGATGCTCATTTCCTGGTACGTGTTTTCTGCGTGGATATCATTCGCTCGCTGCATTTCCAGGAGCGCCATGAGGAACGAAAGGGTTGATTCCGCTCCCTGATTTTCATTGACGCGGTCCGGATGAAGTCCATCTTTGCATCCGCCGGTTGTGGCGTCGTAGAGGGGCGCCTGCAGGTCGTTTTTGCCGAGGAACCAACGGAAAACACGATGAGCTTCGTCGGTCCAGCGCTCGTGGTGAGTGAGCGCGTACGCCTGAAGACAGGCAGCGATGGTGGCGCAGGCTTCGACGGGCTGCTGATCGAAGCGGGTTTTTTCGCCGCCTTCGGTGAAGCAGCCGCTGGAGCCGATGGGCACAAATATTTCCGGGTCACCGCAGTGCTGAGCGGCGACCAGCCACTCGAGCGACTCGATTCCGGCGGAGATCATTTTCCGGTTGGTGCTGCGCCCGCCGGCCAGGATGAGCGCCTGCGGCAGGCGCGCATTGGAATACGCGAGACTCTTCTCGAACCAATGCCAGGAACCGGAACGGCTGCGTTCGTAAATATCGAGCAGGCGATTGGCGAGCGTGTTGCGAACGCCCTGAATGGCACGGTCACCGGGGAACCAGTCGAGATAGGCTTGCAACCCGAGAACGCTGAATGCCCATGCGCGGGGGCTCGAGAACTTCAAGACTGCCGGCACGGCGGCTTCGAAGAGCCTTCCTGCCGCTCCTCGCAAACCAGCATTCTGCGAATGGCCGAGCACCGATCCCAAGGCCCACAATGCGCGCCCGTGGCTGTCTTCCGAGCCCACGTCCTCAAGCCAGGTGCGGTCGTAGCCGAGGAAATTCCTGAAGCGGCCGGTATCGGAATGAAATGCGAGCCAGAGAAAGGCGAGATAGCGGCGAGAGAGACTGACATGGTCCTCACCGTGCTTGAGCCCGGCTCGCTCATCCAGATGAGTGGAGACGATGAGCGCGCGTGCGTTGTCGTCGGTGGTATAGCCTTCGCGGGTGTTGGGCACAGAGAAGATCGCGTGCTGCAACATACCGGTGTCGTCGGTCATGGCGAAGAGATGGTGGGTGTTCAGAGCCGGAAGGCGCTCGATGGGGACTGTCAGTTCAAGGGAGGCATCGTCGGGTTGAGCAGGTCTTGGCTGCAAGGAGCGCTCAAACCGCGCGCGCTGGAAGGTCGCCATGTAGGCGCGCGCGGTGGTCGGCCAGGTTGTTCCGCGGGAATGCAGATAGGCCCGCTTGCGCATGGCATGGCGTTCAGCATCGTTCTCAAGCAATGCGACCACCGATTCTGCGATGGCGTTTGGATCGTCAAATGGGACGATCACGCCTCTCTTGTCCGCGAGCAGTTCCCTGGCGTGCCAGTAGGGCGTGGAGACGATCGCCTTGCCGGCACCAAGCGCGATGGCCAGCGTGCCGGAGACAACCTGCGCCTCCTGCCGGTAGGGGGTGATGTAAATGTCCGCCGCGCCAACATGCTCCACAAGCTCTTCGTTGCTTACAAAGCGATTGTTGAGAATTAAATTGGAAGTGACGCCAAGCTCGGCGGCCAGCGCCTGCAACTCTTCGCGGTAGCGCTCGCCGTCGCGCTTTCGAATATGAGGATGCGTCACGCCGGAGACGATATACACCACGTTCGGGTGGCGAGCGAGAATCGCAGGCAGCGCTCGAATGACGTTTTCAATTCCCTTATTTGGAGAGAGCAACCCGAATGTAAGCAGAACAGACTTGCCCTCGGTGCCGAACTTGTCCTTGAAATAGTTGGGGTCCATGAAGGGCATGTCGGGCACGCCATGCGGGATGACGTCGATTTTTCCGCTGGGGACCGCATACACCTCACGCAAAAGCTGAGCTGCCAGCTCGCTCATGACAACGAGGCGATCGGAGAGCTGAGCGATCTCTTCGAGCACGATGCGCTGATTCGCGTCCGGTTCGCGCAGGACTGTGTGCAGCGTAGTGACCAGCGGCATCTTCAATTTGCGCAGTAAAGCCAGAATGTATCGACCCGCAGCCCCGCCGTAAATGCCGTATTCATGCTGCAGGCAGACGAGATCGTTGCTGTTGAAGTTGAGAAAATCGGCGGCCCGCTCGTAGGAGGCAATGTCCTCCTGAGTCAGTTCCAGGCGCACCCGTTCCGGATAGTCGTAGCTCGAATCGGGATCGTTGACGGGAATGGCAAACAGGCGTCCTTCGCCGAATTCGGCCGCGAGCGCGTTGCACAGGTCGGTTGTAAAAGTGGCAATACCGCACTCACGTGGCAGATAGTTTCCAATAAAAGCGATGCGGGTGGGCAGGGGGAGGCGACTGACTTTCAGCGCGATGGGCGAAGAGGGCAGTGCACCATTTCTTCCAGCATTTGTTTCGGGATTTACGATCTCGGGGAAGGTCATCCTATCCTCCTTTCAGTCGCGATTCGATCCTCGCTTGATATGTGCGCTGCCTGACGTCAGCGGAGACGGCTGACACAGGTCTCGGATCTCGGCCCTCTTAGTCTGTGGTCCCTGCCTTATCCGACGGGCACCGGCAGAGGCTGCCAATCTCCTGCAATTTCCAGCCATGTGTGGTGCTGGAGCTGGCGCGGTTGCAGGGTGACGCTGGCGACGTAGAAGCCCGGATACTTCGCGGCATGGACCGCGATGAGCTCGGCGGAGTTGAATCGTTCCGCCACGCGATTCAGGGTCCGCAATAATGCTCGCTGGACCGCAGCATCTTCCGTGAGCCCAAAGCCCTTTCGGGTACAGAGGTTGTCGACGGGCATGAAGTGCCAGCCCTTTTGTCGAATCATGGTTTCGAAGACCGGCACGGTGATCTCTTCGACATGCGTCCAGTGTTCGCCCACCGGCTCCGTCCAGGGATCGAGCGGCTCGGGAAGAACACAGGTCTTGCGTAGGAAAACGGAGAGCGGCCTCACGCTTTCGCGCTTTTAGGCACAGTGGGCGCCTCAGGGCGGAAGGAACCGGGCAAATGACGGCCGGGCGCGGCGGATGAGCTGGGCGCCGAATGTTCCGCGACGAAATCGGAAGCAAAGCCTGATTGTGCTGCATTGATTGCGTCCGGTTCAGCCTCGGAAAAACCGGTTGCATCGGGCTGACTTTCTGGCGGGGACGCGTGAATTTTCGCGAGGAAGGGGGGACGCATGTGATTCTTCACGTCGCTTCGATTGATAACGCTCATGGCGGCTCCAGTGGATCGGTTGCGTAAGCGGAAGATGCTCGTCTGGAGCGAAGCCTGGAATGCCGAAGGCGAGAAGGGAAAAACGGGCTGCTAGCTCAAGCATACGCTTGATGGAGCTTGCGTGCCGGCGACTCTCTGATCGGCGCGGCAAGTGCCAGAAACCGCACAGGGCCGGGATGCAATAGCCCACTCTTGCGGGTTTCGGCAAAAGTCGAGCGAGGACGGAGCGCGTTTTTTGAGCACACGTGGGGGGAGCAGGGAGCTTCTGAAGAAGGTTCTGTGGCCGATGGGTTCGAAATTGAACACCGGGACGATATAATTGCTGCCACTCGGGGTTCCTAAAACTAATTTGGGGGTTGGGGAAGGATGAAAACGGATGTAGCAGTACGCAACGTATTCCACTGTGTGGTTGGGCTCGCGGTGATCGCGGCATTTGCCTGCGGAGCGAGAGCGCAAGCCGAAGAAGCAGTCGCGGGGCCTTGCAATCCCGTGTTCGGCGCGAAGGTTTGCACGTCTTACCGGACGCATTCGGGGAAGGTCACCGAGTTCAGCATGACAGTGCCCGTTGCCGCGATCGAACAGGCCCCGGCATCGATGTCCATGGTGTGGCCGCCCAAAGCCGATGTGGTTGTGCCCTTTGCGGCCGAGGTTCACGAGCAGACGGGCTTCACCTTTACCAACATCTATTGGAATGCCGAGGGTCACCCACCAGCCGTTTATATGGTCCCGCACTTTGATTTTCACTTCTTCTTTGTTCCGGAAGAAGAGGTGCAGGGAATCGACTGCAAAGATACAAGCAAACCGCAGATCATACCCGCGGGGTATGCACTGCGCGACGTGGACATTCCTCAGATCGGCACGCTTGTCGGCATGTGCGTCCCGGAGATGGGCATGCACGCGGTTCCGGCCACAGATCTCGACGGCAACACTCATTGGAAAGGCTCCATGCTGGTGGGCTACTACGGCGGGAAACCGAAGTTCATCGAGCCGATGATTACGCGCGAACTCCTGCTCCGGAAGCACTCGTTCTCGCTGCCGGTTCCGAAGATCGAGCCGACCCCGCACGTCCGGTATCCCAAGCGGTTCAACGCCATTTACCACCCGGAGAACGAGACCTACGACTTTACCTTTTCTTACTGACGGCAACGGGTCCGGCCGATTGAGAGATCGCGAAACACCTGGAACCGGAGCGCTCGTCTGAGCCGTTTGCGGTTCCCTGTCGGCGGCGGCTGGAACCAGTAGAGGAATGGACCAGAGTCAGACCAATGGGCGGCGGGAGCTGCGCGCAATGGTGGCGACGGTCGGCACCGTCCGCTCGCCTTCAGTTCCGAGCCGCGGATGAAGTATGGTTTGTGGGGAAGAGGATTGAATGCGTGCTGCGGAACTGATTGCTCCCCTGACATTCCGGCTGACCGACATGGAGATCGACGACCCCGGGCCGGGCGAGGTGCAGGTGCGGGTGGAAGCGGTGGGCGTGTGCGGGAGCGACATGCACGCCTACACGGAGGGCGCGGTGGGAGGCAGCGCGAACGTGTACCCGATGCTGCTGGGGCACGAGCCGGCGGGAAGGATTGTGAAGGCGGGCGCCGGAGTGACGGGGCTGGCCGCAGGCGATCGCGGGGCGCTTGAACCTGCGCTCTATTGCTACCACTGCGAGTTCTGTTTGAGCGGGCACCATAATGTGTGCGCGAACATTCGCTTCCTGAGCACGCCCAACCATCCGGGATTCTTTCGCGAACTGGTGAATTTGCCGGTGGCGAACTTTCGGCCGATCCCCGGCAGGATGTCGTACGGCGAAGCGGCGCTGGCCGAGCCGCTGGGGGTTGCAATCCATTCGCTGCGACTGGCGTCGATCGGCCCGGGCGAAACGGTGGCGGTGATCGGCGCGGGGCCGATCGGGTTGTTGACGATTGCCGCGCTCAGAGCCACGAGTGCAGGACGCATCTGGGCCGTGGAACCGCTGGCGCACCGCCGCGAGCTGGCGCGGGGAATTGGCGCCGACGTGGTGCTCGAGCCCGGCGAAGCTGTGGGGGAGATTCTGCGCGGGACAGGGCAGCGCGGCGTGGACTGCGCCATTGACTGTGCGGCCGGAGATGAGACCACCAGCCAGGCTGCCCAGATGACGCGCAATGCGGGCCGCGTGGTGCTGACGGGAATTCATATGACTGCGTTTGCGCAGGTAGATGCGTCGGCCATGCGGCGCAAGGAGCTGACGCTCTACAACGTGCGGCGATCGAACCACGAGACAGAAGAGGCGCTGGCGCTCCTGGCCGCGCACGCCGCGTGGTTTGCCCCGCTGCTGACGCACACGCGGGAGATCGAGCGGATCGATGAAGCGTTCGCGATCGCCAGCCAGTATCGCGACGGCGTAGGGAAGATGATTGTGAGGCCGTAGCGCGCGGCGATTTTTCCATGTAGACAACTTGCGAGAGAAAATCCGGCCGAACGAGGCGGCCGAGCCGGTCGGCGGCGGGGCTTTGCGGAAGAACTCGATGAATTTTTCGTGACTGTTTACCAAAGTGTGGCGGGGCGCGCACTTCCTCGTTGACACGCGCGAAAAGCACGTTTAATGTCCCTCCTACCCTGGCATATCTTCTCCAGGCCCCGCCAGGGAACGTCATGGAGGCAAGACAATGACCTTCCCCCTTCCCAAGGTCCTTTTCACATCGTCTGTTGCGCTTCTTTTCATCGCATTTTCACTTTCCGTCCCCGCATTAGCGCAAGGCGGGATGGAGCAACCGCGCGCTATGAACCAGAGCCCCCTCGCGAACTCAGTGATTCTCCAGGGCGGCAATCACGCGCAGACTATGCAGCGTCTGCATGTGGTGCGGCAATACGCGCTCCAGGACCTGCGCTCGAATCCGCGTGTGATGCTGGGCGACGCCCAACTCGACTTCACGCCGATGTTGAACAATGCCAGGGCACTGCCGAATGTCGCGATGAGGCTGCAGGCCTTGCCGCAGCACGTGCAGGTGCAGGCGAGCACCTCGGACGTGACTGAGGTCGACCAGGGTCTGGTGATTCACCATCTGCTCACTTACCAGATTCTTCCCGGCAAGTGTGCCGATCCCAGCGCAAAGGCGCAACTCGCTGCGGCCGGCGTTTCATGTTTTTCGCGCGGCACCACAGCCCAGCGCGTGTCGGATTTCAGCGCGCCAGGCAGCCCACGCTACATTGCCGACCCGGGAAAGCGGCAGGCGGCGATCGCGGAATTCCAGCAGAAGAGCGCAGCGGCGGATGCGGATGCGAGCCAGCACATTGCCGCGCTGCGCAAACAGTTGGCCGATCCGACGCAGCGCGCGGCCATCGTGGCCAAGGTGGGTGAGGCCGAAGCGGCGCGCATGAGCTCGTTGAACGACGACGATCTGAAAGATGAGCTGATCAATATGGCGGCGCAGACCGTTGAAGAGACGATGTTCGTGCCCAGGCTCGAGTCGTCAAACTATGCGCACCCGGTGCACACGCTCACCACGACCGCCAGCCCCGCAGAGGCGGCGGCCGCGGAGCAACTGATGCGCAATGGCGTCTCGAGCGGGAGCCCTGCCGGGTTCCCCAAGCTCCTGAAAATTGTTCCGGCTTCAGACCTTCGTCTGAACGGTTCTGGCCCGCCGCGCGGCGATCAAACGGCCGATCTGAACATGGGTCCGTACTACTTTCTCACCGGCTTCACCATCGGCCACGACTACGAATGGCAATGGGGCGTGTCGGTCTCCATCAACTGGTGCGTCGTCGGCTGTACGTCGACCTACGGAATCCAACTGTATGCCGGCTTCAACTATGCGTTCGGCTTGCGCTTTCCCATCCAGGCAAATCTCAAGTATGAAACCGTCGTCCACCCCAACAATTCAGCCGAGGCGAAATTGACGCCGCAATTCGTGCCCATTGAGGGCGACGTCAACGATTTCTTCTCCGCCGGACTTGACGCCAGCGAGATGTACAACGCGCAAGAAATCGTCGCCCAGGTGGGAGCGAACGCGGGTTTCAGCGTCAACCTTCCCGTCCTCAGCGCCAGCCAGAATTTTCCGGTTGGCGTGGACTTTACGCAGTTGCTGCCTTCGCCCTACACCGGCGGGCGTTTCCAGCCGCCGGCCCCGGGATCGGGCGGGATTAATTCCCCCTTCGTGTTCAACAGCATTGATCTGTTGGGAGGACTCCTCGACTATGGCGTCGTGGGTGGTGCAGTGTATCCCGCGATTCAGGTGAATCTCCACTCCGACAGCTTGCAGTTCACGCTCAACGACGAGCTCCAGCATCGGTCGACCACGATCAATTCGGGGCAGACCGTATCGCTCGGCGACGCCACCGCCCAAAATGGCGACTACAGTCACTTCGCCGTTGGAAACCCGGTCTACAACCTGGGATTCACTTTGACGCCGGGCCTTGCCCCCACTGTGTTCGTGGACATCGCGGTCTGGTCGGATCAGTGGCAATGGCCCGTCTGGTTCCCGCAGCTTGCCATCAGCCTTCCGCCGGGCGGCTTAAACTTCAGTTGCCATGCCGGAACCACCTGCGTGATCGACTTCCAGCCCGTCTACAACGCAGCCACCGGACAGGTCGAAGACATGAGCAAGGAGCGAGATGTTGCCGACCGGACGCTGGTCGGCGGCGGATGCCACCAGAATCCCGCGGAAGGGAACTATCTGTGCCCGGTGAACGGCATGCTCGGACTGTGCAATACGATGATGAAGAACAGCGCGGTGCTCAGTTGCGGCGCGCTCATCCCTACTTCGACCGATCAGATTCTGCGCCGCGGCGGCTGCTCGGAGGAGGGCCAGTCTGGAACGTATGAGTGTCCGTCAAGCATGATGGGCCTGTGCGGGCTCTATGTGAAGAATCAAGTGGTGCTTTCGTGCAAGCAGAAGTGAGAGAGGCAGGGGACAAGGGACCGAGGGAACAAGGGAACAGTTCACAGTTCTTAGTTCACGGTTCGTAGTTCACCGTTCTCATGGACCGGCGTCCAGGGATCAGAGATCAGGGGCCAGCGGGCGGACGGACCGATGCAGGGTTCTGGGCCAGCGAGGGCGTGGTTTCGAGATTCTTCTGGGCGATCTGGAGCGCGTAGAGAAGGCTACCGGCGCGCTTGGAGTCGATGTTGCCGCAGGCGAGCGCCTGGAAGATGGCGTCGAGCGCCTGGTGGATGCCAGCGGTGGTGACAAGCGGAGGCACCTCGAAGACTTTTTCTCCGGTGCCGGTGCGCCGGGGGACATAGACGCGGGTGCGTGCGTGGAAATAGCAAAACGGCGAGCCGCGCAAAGCGGGCGATCCGCACTTGAGTCCGTTGGGCTTAACGAATCGACATTCCTTGAACATTTGGGGCATCCCCCTCCCCTCCCCTCCCCTCCTATAGTTGTTGCGCGCAAAATCCTCATCGATTGCCGGTTGCGGCGAGCGATCGCTCAAGAATCCTGAAGCGATTCGAGTTCGGCACAAAATCCAGCCAGCAAAGGACTTTTGCGAGCGCACACCCTGAGGCGAGCGTTCGGATTGAATTTGAGCTCCAAAAACGGACGCGGCGGATAATGCCAGCAAAAGCAGGGTCCGCCGCGATGAAAGCAGTTTTTGGAACTCTTCAGATCATTGTGCGCCGGAAGGGGGAAATTATCGGCAAACTTGGGAGAGAATTTTTTGAGCAGGGATCCGTTGACGGACCAAGGGGTTAGCAGGTTTGCGGGGCGGCAGCGGGCGATGCGGGGACTTGACAGGGGCTGAAGGGTAGCGGCCCAGGTCAAGATTTCGGGGACGACCGGAGGAGCTGCACGACGATTGCGTCGATTTGCGCTTCAAGCGGTGCGAGCTTCTCGACCGCGAATGGCTCATCCGCTTTAATGATTCGCGTGGCTAGTTCGAGCAGCTTCGACACAGATTTCTTGTCCGACGGCGGAGCGATCGGTACCTCTCTCAGCGACTGCTCCGTGACCTGATAGGAGCCTTTGGGCGTCGGTTGCCGGCCTTCCGTCAGGGCTCTTGTGGCCGCTGTGCTGTTTAGGAAGCAGAGGCAATATGTCAGGAGTTCGGTCCGCGTCACCTTGCGACCAAGACAGGACTTCATCTGTTCGGCGAACGCGCGCCATGCGCGGTGCGTTTTGGCCGTTGGCTGAAGGAAAAGACAGGCGTGGTCGGATAGGTGGCCTTCTGTATCAAGGGCGAATCGAGCGGCACGAATCAAGGTCGGAGAGAGGATTTTCTCCCTTGCCAGGACGATGTGGGCGTCTCTGGGCCATAGGTACTCGTACCACCTCCGGTTGAACTTCCGGATGTTCTTCTTCTTGAAAACCCGAGTTTCGAGCCGGGTGTAATGTTCTGTTAGGTAGTGTGCGGCATTGGGAAACTGCACCAGCTTCTGCGCAATGCGGTGCTGCAAGAGCTTGGGAACCGATTCCTTATTGACTCCGGATTTGCGAACAATCTCGCGCTCCCACTCGTCGATTTGAATATCGAAGTCGAGGGCATCCTCAATCCCGATACCAGTCAGGTGCTTTGCGAGCTTCTTGTCGTGGAGATTCGCCATATCGATTGTGAAGGCGGGGACATAGTTTTCCCCTTGTTCGCAATATGGGTAAAAGAGCACCCGCTTGTGCCATTCGACTGACCATCGCTCCAAATCCTTCGTTTTGATGGCGTGATGTACAAGGGCCTTCTCCAGCTTTAGTTGGTCCGTAACGCTTTCTTCGAGTAGAAAGAGCTCCAAGCAGCCTCCGGGTGTGACTCCCTGTCGGACCTCCAGGAGTTCAGCGCCGGTGTACCAGTCTTCGTTGGCCTCCTCGGACTTCCGTGTTGGCGAGAGGTTCCAACGGCTCTTCGCAGTCCGTTGCAGTTCAGCTTGCGCAACAACGCCGCCCTCGGCAAACGACGAGCTCGCAGTTTTATGGGATGCCCCTATTGCATTCACGAGTTCGCGAATCACTTGGGCGACCTGTTGTTGGTGCCGGCCAACGTTTTTGTCGGTGTGTTCCTTCGTTCGTTTCGAGAGGATTGCGATGAGTTTCGAATCAGCGGGTGGCGGGGCGTTCTTCGCGACAGTGATACACGGGGCATTCATCGCCTTGAAGAACAGGTGCCCGAATGGGTTTAGGTCGGCGATGCACGCCAAGGTCGAATTGTATGCCAGTATAGTGCGCAGCCCCTTGGCCCAATCTTTTTCGAGATATGTCCCCTGCGTAATGAGTGCGAGCTCTCCGTCAGGGTTGAGAAGGCGAAGTGCGCGCTCCATAAACAGGCCGTAGACGTCGTATTTGCCTTGAGCCGCGCTTGGATAGATTTTCTTGAAAATTTGCTTCTTCTTTGTGTCGTAGACAGGAGCCAGCGGCCCCTTGAGTACGCCGCCCCACGGTGGATTTCCGAACACTCGGTCGAACTTGGTTCGGATGACGTCTTTGTACCGATCGAAGTCGGCTTCTGCCCGCTGCATGCGCGAGTTCATTTGGACGAACATGCGGAGCTGCTCTTTGGGTTGGTCGCTTGGGGGTTCGAGGGAATCCCATGCAAACACGTTGAGGTCTACAGCGAATTCCGGGTCGTCCCTTCTTGCTCTCACGTAGAGGTTGAGCACGGCGAAAAGGACGTTCATCGTGGTGAGAAAGCTTGCGAACGGGTGGATGTCGACCGCGTTTGCGTTCTTTGAGACGATTCGGAGCGTTGCCTCTAACTTTTGGAGGGGCGAGTTGCTATTGGAGAAGAGGTCGTCGTGGCATGACATTGGTTTGCTGAGGTGTGACAGCAGCCTGCCAACTGCCGTCGTAACGAACGCTCCGCTGCCGCAGGAGGGATCGATAAAGGAGAGTTTGCAAAGCCCTTCGGAGTCACTGGAATATCCAGCTAGATCGAGAACGAGGTTGACAAGTGCGTCCGGTGTGTAGAATCCGCCGAGCCGCTGACGTTCATCTTCCGGCAAGTAGTTCTCGTAAATATTGCGCCAGATGTCGACATCAACCCCCTGAAAAGAAAAGCGGTTCATGCGCTGGAGCGCTGCGCTGTTGAGGCGCTCGAATTCCTCGTCCCTTGGTAAGAGCCAGGCTCGTTGCGCATTGGTCAGGCCTGGCCTGTACTCCGGCTTGACCATCCACCAATCGAATTCGCTCAGCATGTAGATAGAGGGAAGGAACGACTGCATGCGGCCGCGAACAGATTCAAGCGCCTCAGTGGCGGGGAACATTCTGCCGAGGACGCTGGTCTGCCGCGCCGACAGAATCTTGGTGAGCGCAGACCCTGTCAGCTGCGGGTCGAATACGCCCGCGTCTTCGCCAACGCGGTAAAGCAGGATGCGTGCCAGTTGTACATGGGCAGTCTGCGCGGAGAGCTGCCGAACGAATGGCTCGAAGATGGGCCAGAGTGCTTTAGCGACGGCCTCCTCGTTCGATCTGGCCCTTTCCGACATGCTGAGGATAGATTCCGCGGCCTGCTGTGGGATCGTGCCTTCAAAGCCGAATGCTTTGAGGCACTCAAGGAGTTTCTGTGTGTTCGCGCCCTCAGAGTGTAGCGTTTCGCATACAGCTTGCGCGAGTCTTTGGGGAGTGACCCGAAGGGACTCGCTGCTCCATCTTGAGTAGACCGCATTGGCGACCGATTGCGCATCTTCGCCGGCGAAGTCTTCGCGTAGGCCATGAAAGAAGCCGTTGAAGTAGACGATCAGGTCGGCGATGCAGGCCTCCAGGTCGGAGGTGAGCCGCGTTAGCGCTGTATGGATAAATGGCTCGTCCTTTGAAAGCCGGTAGCGGTATCCCTGGGGCAAGAGCGCCTTACCCCGATACCTGAGGGGCTCGAAGAAGCTGTCTACAGCAAGCGGCCCGACGCTGGAGAGATCGAAATGTGCGTCTTCAAGGACAGAAGCTGTGCCGTTCTGGTGTTCTATCAGGTATCTTTCCCACTCGTTTCCGCTGGTGAAGATTGCGTATCGTAGCGTCGGGAAGGCAGCGAGCCTCTTTTCGAAGTCGCGCCGCTCCTTGGGGGCAGCTTTGTGGTACGGGGTTTTGGTTTCGATGGTGACGACCGGCAGTTTTGAGTCGTCTTGCAGGATTAGGTCGAAGCGCTCGCCCTGGATGACCGACGTACTTGGCCAGCCAAGGAGGTCAGTCAGGAAGTCCGTAGCGAGCCAGAGGCGGAATCTGCGCTCCCCGCCTTCTCCGGGGAAGCTCACCTGCTCCCCAACCGCCTCGCAGCGCCGAAGTATTTCTCGAAGGCGTTCGATCATGCCTTGGCCTGGCGTTCGTTCTTGTTTCTCTTCCATTTGCGCTCTTAGTTAGCAAGGATAGCGCAGAGGACCGAGCCGGCAAGGTGGATTCAAAGGGCCGTCACTGGTTAGGCAATCAACACGGCATCGCCGCGTGCTTTTCTATTTCAAAAACGGGCGATGAGGGTTTGCGGCATGGCTAAAGCCAAGCCTTGATGCAAACCGGCAAGCAACAGCAGGTCCTTCGACTCGTCCGCTGCGCGGACTCGCTCAGGATGACAAGCACAGGCGGACGGATACATTGGAGTGATGGGTCAGGGACGAGCGGAATGGAGGCGGGAGCTGGGCGCGATGGTAGCGCTGGCTGTGCCAGTGGTGTTGAGCGAGCTGGGCTGGATGCTGATGAGCGTGGTCGACACCATTATGGTGGGCCGCTTGGGTCCGGCGGCGATTGGGGCCGTGGCGCTGGGCAATGCCGTGTGCTTTACGCCGAGCATGTTCGGCATGGGGTTGATGCTGGGGCTGGACACGCTGGTGGCGCAGGCCTACGGGCGCAAGGATCACGACGAGTGCCACAGGTGGCTGGCGCAGGGTGTGTATCTGGCGTTGATTGCGGCCGTGCCGATTATGGCGGGGATCGCGCTGGTGAGCTTTTTCTTTGGGCGTTTCGGGATTGCGGCGGAAGTGGCGGCGCCGGCGAGCGGATACATGAAGGTGTTGCTGTGGGGCACGCTCCCGCTGCTGCTCTATGGCGCGTCGCGGCGGTATTTGCAGGGCGTGGGCCAGGTGCGCGTGATCACCGTGACGTATGTTGCGGCGAACCTGGTGAACTGGTTCCTGAACTGGGTGCTGATCTACGGCAAGCTGGGGATGCCGGCGATGGGAGTGAACGGGTCGGCGCTGTCAACGGTGTTTGCGCGGGTGACGATGGCGGTGGCGCTGATGGGGTTTGCGTGGAGATACGAGCGCAAGCGCGGACATCCGCTGTTCCGGCACTGGGCTGGACCGCAGGCGGCGCGGCTGAAGCGGCTGCTGAAGTTGGGCGCTCCGGCGGCGGGACAGATTCTGCTGGAGGTCGGCGCGTGGAGTCTGGCGACGGTTTCCGCGGGGTATTTGACGCCGGTGGCGCTGGCCACGCACCAGATTGTGCTGAACTATGCGAGCGTGACGTACATGGTGCCGCTGGGGATTTCTGCGGCGGCGGCGGTGAGCGTGGGACACGCGGTGGGCGCGGGCGACGCGGCGCGGGCGCGACGGGCCGGATGGCTGGCATTGGGGTTGGGCACGAGCTTTATGCTGCTGGCTGCGGTGGCGCTGCTGGTGTGGCCGCGGCCGCTGATCGAGTTGTATACGAGCGACGCGCGCGTGCTCGCGGTGGGGCCGGGACTGCTGGCGATTGTGGCGGCGTTCGAGGTGTTCGACGGAATCCAAACAGTGAGCACGGGCGCACTGCGCGGGCTGGGCGAGACGAGCGCGCCGATGTGGGCGAACCTGGTGGGGTATTGGGTACTGGGATTGCCGCTCGGGTTTTTTCTGTGCTTCGGATTGCGGTGGGGGATTTACGGATTGTGGATTGGCCTGACGCTGGCGCTGGTGGTGATTGCGCTGGCGCTGATTGCGCGATGGAAGAGGGATGCGGAGAGACAGCCTCTAGCTGCTAGCTTCTAGCTGCTAGCCTTTTTCACGCGAGGGGTCAGGGTTTTGCGATCCCATCCTTTCGCCGAGCGCGGCGGAAGGATGGGGCACCCAGAGCGGAAGCGGAGTGAATGGGCTTGACAGGCTGGGTTGATGAAAACAAAACGGTTGTGGGAGGGCTGCGCCCGGGCAAGGCGGCGTGCCGGAGGGTGCGTGAGGGGTTACCTTTGTGGCGCTGTGTGGGACGGTGTGAACAAGAAAGTGACTATAATCACATATTGGGCCGTATAGAACCGGCATCGTAGCTGAGTGGGCCGCGCCCGTTAAACGGTCAGAATTTATTGGAAGGGAATCCCGCCAAATGGCGACAGGAAACCTTGCTCTGGGTCAAGAACAGAGCGAAAGTAGTGCGCGTCCGCACATCGTCAACGACTTCAGCATCATCGTAGCCACGGTCAACGGATCAGGATCGCAGTCCGCCAACAGCGTGCTGCTGAAGAGCATTTTTGGAATGGGCGTTCCCGTGAGCGGGAAGAACCTGTTCCCATCGAACATTGCCGGGTTGCCGACGTGGTACACGATCCGGGCCAGCAAAGACGGCTACGTGGCGCGCAAGCGCGAGTCGGAGGTGCTGGTGGCGCTGAATCCGGAAACGGCGCAGGAAGACATGATGGCGCTGCCTCCGGGTGGCGTGGCGATCTACGAAGAGTACCTGAATCTGAGCCGGCACCGCGACGATGTGGTGTGCTATCCGGTTCCCTTCGACAAGCTGACGCAGGCGCTATGTCCCGAGGCCAAGCTGCGCAAGCTGGTCAAGAACATGGTGTACGTAGGCGTGGTTGCGCAACTTCTGGGCATCGACCTGGGTGTAGTGGAACAGTGCGTGCGCAAGCAGTTTTCGAAGAAGCAGAAGGTCTTCGAACTGAACTTCGGAGCCGTGGAAACGGGTTACGAATATGCCAAGGTGAACTTCACCAGGCTGTCCCCGTTCTGCATCGAGCGGATGAACGAGACCAAGGGCAAAATCATTGTGGACGGCAACGCGGCGTGCGGCATGGGCGCGGTATTTGCGGGCGTGACGGTGGTGGCGTGGTATCCGATTACGCCGTCGACGTCGCTGGTTGAAGCGACCACTGATTTGCTGAAGAAATTTCGCGTGACGCCGGAAGGCAAGGCAACGTTTGCGGTGGTGCAGGCGGAGGACGAACTGGCGGCGATCGGCATGGTTCTGGGTGCGGGCTGGGCTGGCGCGCGGGCGATGACGTCGACTTCGGGGCCGGGCATTTCGCTGATGGGCGAGTTTGCGGGGCTGGGCTACTACGCCGAGATTCCGGGAGTAATTTTCGACGTGCAGCGTAGCGGGCCCTCAACGGGCATGCCCACGCGCACACAGCAGGCCGACCTGCTTTCGACGGCATTCCTTTCGCACGGCGACACCAAGCACGTGGTTCTGCTGCCGGGCTCGGTGAAGGAGTGCTTCGAACTGGGCTATGCGGCGTTCGATTTGGCGGAGCGGCTGCAGACGCCGGTGTTTGTGCTTTCGGATCTTGACCTGGGCATGAACAACTGGATGTCGGAACCGTTTGCGTATCCTGACAAGCCTCTGGATCGAGGCAAGGTACTGACGGCCGAGGACCTGAAAAAGATGGGCAGCTTTGCGCGTTACCGCGACGTGGATGGCGACGGGATCGGCTGGCGTACGCTGCCGGGAACGCGGCATCCGAAGGCGGCGTACTTTACGCGCGGCTCGGGGCACAACGATGAGGCGGGATACACGGAACGGCCGGACGAGTATCAGGAAGTGATGGACCGGTTGGCGCGTAAGTTCGAGAATGCGCGCAAGCTGGTTCCAGGGCCGGTGGTCATGAAAAACGGGACCTCGAAGATCGGGTTCCTGGCGTATGGTTCCACGGACTTCGCGCTGCGCGAGAGTATGGATCAGATCGAGAAAGAGCACGGCGCAAGCGTGGACTACATGCGCATCCGGGCTTATCCGTTCGCGCACGAAATTCACGACTTTGTTGCCAGCCATGAGCGTGTTTACGTGGTGGAGCAGAATCGCGATGGGCAACTGGCAAGCCTGCTGAAGCTGGATCTTCCCGGCGAGCAGGTGGTGAAGCTGCGCAGCATTCTCGAGTACAACGGACTGCCGGCTGATGCGCGCACGATTACGGAAGAGTTTGCAACCAAGGAGGGCCTCTAAGATGGCGACCACAACAGGGAGTGGGGCCCCAGGCCCGAAACTGAATCACATTGGCCTGCCGGTGCTGGAGTACCGCGGCGGCAAGTCGACTTTGTGCGCGGGTTGCGGCCACAACGCAATCAGTGAGCGCATTATCGATGCGATGTGGGAGATGGGCGTGGAGCCGGAGCGGGTGATGAAGATGAGCGGCATCGGCTGCTCGTCAAAGAGCCCCGCGTACTTCATGAACCGCTCGTTCAGCTTTAACAGCGTTCACGGGCGCATGCCGAGCGTGACCACGGGCGCGATGCTGGCCAATCAAACCATGATGGCGCTGGGCGTTTCCGGCGACGGCGATACGGCGTCGATCGGCATAGGCCAGTTTGTCCACTTGATGCGGCGCAACCTGCCGATGATCTACATCATCGAGGACAACGGCGTATATGGCTTGACCAAGGGCCAATTTTCGGCGACGGCGGACATCGGTTCGAAATTGAAGACAGGCGTGATCAACGAGCTGCCGCCGATCGATACGTGCGCCTTGGCGATCCAGTTGGGCGCGACATTCGTGGGGCGATCGTTCTCCGGCGACAAGAAGCAGTTGCTGGCGATGCTGAAGGCCGCGATTTCGCACAAGGGAACCGTGATGCTCGATGTCATCAGCCCCTGCGTGACGTTCAACGATCACGAGGGATCGACGAAGAGCTACAAATTCCTGCAGGAGAACGACGAGCCCATCAACGAGATCGGGTTTGTGGCCAGTTTCGACAACATCGAGGTGGATTACGATTCGGGCGAAGTGTACGACGTCGAGATGCACGACGGCTCGCAGCTACGCCTGCGCAAGCTGCTCGAGGATTACGACCCCACCAACAAGGCGAACGCGGTGCGCACGCTGATGGAAGCGCAGGATAAGGACGAGGTCCTCACTGGCGTCTTCTATATCGATACGCAGAAGCCAACGTTTCTCGATCAGTTGAACATCGTCGACGAGCCGCTGGGCACATTGCCCGAGTCGCTCACACGGCCGCCGAAATCCGCGTTGGAAAGCCTGATGGCGAATTTACAATAGCGCGGAAAACGAATTTGGATTCCAGCAGCAAGCAACGCATCCGTGAGGGTGCGTCGCTTTGTCATTGAGCGAAGAAAGCGAACGGGTCAGGAGGCCTTGGAGCGCAGTGCCTGCTCGGCGCGGAACCAGTCCTCTTCGTGGTGGCCATGCACACGGCCGCGCTCGTTCCAGAAACGATGCGCAAGCTGCGCGACCTGATCGTGGGAGATCGAGCTCCCGTTTCCGTTTGTGGAGGCAACGGTCTTTTTCTCCGCGGGTTTGCGCGTTTTCGCTGCAGCCTTCGGCGCGGCGCCTGATTTCTTGACGGACTTAGCCATGGGAAAACTCCTCTTTTGCAAGTTCGACAAACTAACAAGCGTTCGTATACAGAATACCGAAAAAACCTTTTGCTGTGTGCGAAGCGCCTGTGAAGAACCAGCGAAATAAACCCACTGCGCAGGTCTCGGAGATTTAAATGCGAGCGGAACCTGCAGCGTGTATCGTGGTCTCAAGCCAAGAAAGAGCTATGACAACGCCCGCCATCGATACCACTGCGCTCACCCGCCGCTTTGGCGACTTCACCGCGGTTCAGGGTGTGAACCTGCGCGTGGATGCAGGCCAATTCTTTGGCTTTCTCGGCCCCAACGGAGCCGGCAAATCGACCACCATCAAAATGCTGACCGGCCTGCTGGCGCCGACGTCGGGAACAATTCGCATTCTCGGCGAGGATCTGAAGCAAAACTCGGCGGAAGTGAAGAGACAGATCGGCGTGGTGCCGGAGGGGATGGCGCTCTTTGGCCGCCTGACGGCCGAGGAATATCTGCGCTTCGTCGGACGCATGTACGGCCTCGATCGCGCTACGACGGTGCAGCGGACGCAGGAACTGCTCGATTTCATGCACCTGGCCGACGAGCAAAAGAAGCTCATCGCTGATTTCTCACACGGCATGCAGAAGAAACTGGCTTTGGCCGCCGCAGTCATTCACGGGCCTAGAGTTCTGTTCCTCGACGAGCCGTTTGAAGGCGTGGACGCTGTGGCCGCGGGCACGCTGAAGGCGATGCTGCAAAGAATGATCGCGCGCGGCGCAACTATTTTTCTCACCTCGCACGTGCTGGAGATTGTGGAGCGGCTGTGCACGCACGTGGCGATTATCCATCGCGGGCAGTTGGTCGCACAGGGATCGCTGAAGGAGCTGCGCGCCGACGCCGGCCGCCGTGAACGCGCGGAACGGGGAGAAGGGAACGCGCCGGAGAGCGAACAGAAGCGCAGCCTGGAAGAAATATTTCTTGAGATTGTCGGGACCGATCGGGAGGGAAATCCTGCGGAAACAGCGCCTGAGCAGGAGCTTTCATGGCTGAGCTAGAAGCAGGGAAGCTGGCGCCTCAGTTTGCGCGAGACATTCCTGTGCGCACGCAACTGCTTGCCGTGGCGTGGCTGCGCTGGCGCATCTTCGTGAACAGCACGTTTCACCGGCGCAGCACAGGGGCGGGCCGGGCAGCCGGCCTTGTGCTCGCCGTTCTGGTGCGCATCATTGTGTGGCCGTTCCTTGCGCTGATGGTTGTTGGTCCAGTGGCCGGCAGCGGTTTCCTGGCGTGGGCCGCGATCGCCAACAATCACCCGCAGCGCCTGGCACCGCTTCTCGCCGGCATCATGCTGCTGTGGCTTTTTGTCAGCATTAATGGCCAGAACGCGGCTGCCGCGCTTTCCGGTTTCGATCCCTCATCGCTGATCCGCTTTCCACTGCGTTTCGGACGTTACCTGATTCTGCGAATCTTCATCGGGTTGCTGACGCCAAGCACCATTGTGGGCTGCCTGGCCCTGCTGGCCGCAGCAGTTGGAATCGGCGTGGCCGACTCCGCGCTGGCGCTGCCGACCCTGGTAGTTCTCGCAATTTATGCCCTGGCGAACATCTTTCTGATGCGCATGATCGGCGCATGGTTCGAGCGGTGGCTTGCGAACCGCCGCTTCCGCGAGTTCTTCAGCGCGTTGATGGCGCTCTCCGCTGTTGGATTCCAGTTTCTGAATTATCAGCGCAGTCCGGCGCACGCCTATAGCGGCCGAACCAGTTTGATTCTGAATTTGGTACGTGGCTCAGGCACGGGCTTGCGCTGGCTGCCGCCCGGATTCGCCGCCCATGCGATTCTCGAGCGCGCCCATCCGCTTGCGGCGATCGCGAACTTTGCGGCTCTCGCGGCGAGCGCCGCGCTGTTCGCGGCAGTGTTCGCGATCCGGCTGCACAAACAATTTCTTGGCGAATACCTGAGTGACAGCCCGGGCTCTCGCGCCAAGGCAGGCGCGCGCCAGCGCAGACGAGCGCTTGCGCAACAAGCCAGCCTCGTTGCCGCGCCGACGCAAGCTGCTCGGCCGGCCTTCGCGCCCATTGTGGCGGCGTGCCTGCATAAGGAATGGCTCACTCTGCGCCGCAATGGCGTGCAGATGATTGGCATGTTGACTCCGCTGATCTTCGTCGTGCTTTTGAACCGGACGGTTTTTTCCGGACACACCACCTACTATCTTCCTGGAGCGATTGCCTACGTCTTATTCGGAGTTCTTGCCGGGCTCTACAACGTATTTGGCGCGGACGGGCTGGGCGTGCAGGTTTATCTGCTCGCGCCCGTTCGCTTGCGCGACGTGATTGTGGCCAAGAACCTGATGAGCCTGACGCTGATCGTCGCCGAAGCGGGGCTGGCCTGGGTTTTGGTTTCGGTCTTCACGCGCGCGCCAATTCCGTTTGCCACGCAAGTCTCCACGGGGTTCTGGACAGTGTTTGTGATTGGAGCCAATTTAGCTCTGGGAACCATGCGCTCGATTCAGGCGCCGCGCCGCTTTGTTCCGGGCCAGGCGCGGGGGAGGCAAACGACGCCGACTAATCGCACGAGTGGGCTTCTGATTTTGCTGGTTCTGTTTGGAAGCATGGCATTGCAGGTTCCCGTGACGTTGCTGAGCCGCTACTTCGGCGATCCCTGGCTGGGCGCGTGGATCTTCGGCCCTCTTGCCGCGGCGGCGGTGGCGGCCTATGCGCTGCTGCTGCGCAACGCCGAGCAGTTCATCATGGCGCACCGCGATGTGTTTGCCGAAGAGCTGTGCAAGGTCTAAGCAAAGGCGATTGGGGTTTGATTCCAAAGCGCTGAAAGCGGCGCAGAATTACATTTGCCACCAATCGAAGAGAGCCATGCGCGGATAATAAAGGCCGCCGCAGAGATGGATGCCTGCGTCGCGCAGGTTGCGGAGGACGGCTGCATAGGCCTCGATCTGCGGCGCAAATTGGCGGCGCAGTTCGGGCAGCGAAGCAGCGGGATCGAGGCCGTCCTCGTGAGCTGTTTTGTAATCGACGATCCACCAGGTTTCTTCGCTGGGTGATGTGGCGGCGATTTGCGGAGCGGGCCCGGCGCGGAAGACGCGATCGACCTGCACCGTGCGCAGGCTGCCGGCCACAACGCCAGTCCAGCGAATTTCATTGGCCGCGTCAGTATGCGGCGCGAGAACCCACTGCGCGAGAGGATCGCCGGAGGCATGACGCACGATGTCGATTGCTTGCGCGGCCATGCGAAGAGCAGCGCCAGGCTCAATGCCCGCGGCGCGAATGGTTGCGGCAATGCGAGGCTGCTGCTGGGTGAGCGCTGCTAGGGCGGCCTCGCGCGTTTCGGTGGCAAGCCGCTGCGCAAACTGCTGGAGAAGCGCGTGAACGGCTTTGCCGAGCGCGCGGGAGAGCAAGCCTCCTTCATGGCGCTCGTAAAGGCGTCCGGCACCGACAAGCGGCTCCTCGCCGGCGGAAGTGAAGAGCGAAACTGACGGAGTGACAAAATCGGGCGGGAGACGACGAAGCAAAGTAGGCTCGTCCGCCGCAGGTTCAAATTGAAGCAGATTGCCGGAGCCGGATGCGGCGATGGAATCGAGTGTGGTGGGCTTTGCGAGAGAGGCAGCGCACCATTCGTCGAAGCGGCGTTGAATCTCGGTTTGCCACGCGGGCCAAGCGGTACGGAGCAGGCTTTCGCGCGGCTCGACAAGTTCAGTGGGCGCGCCGTTGGCGGATTTGTAGCAGGGCCGCGCGAAGAAGTGCAGCTCCTCGCGGGCGCGCGTGGCGGCGACATAGAGGAGACGGCAGGCTTCCTGCAATTCGCGTTCGTGGCGCTGGCGATCGACCCACTTTTTGGCTTGTCCGCTGCCGGCGCCTTTTTGCGCAAATGGCGCGATGAGGAATTCGGTCACGGCTTCGGAGGTTTCCGAATCGGCGGAAACGAAATCGGGGGGGAGGCCGCGTTCAAGCCAGGAAAGCATGCCGGGCGTATGGCGCCCCGGCGAGGCCTGAAGGTCGGGGACGATGACGACTTCAAACTCGAGGCCCTTGGCGCCGTGAATCGTCATGAGCTGCACGCCGCAATCGCTGCCGGCGGCGGGGTCGGGCTGCGCTTTGAGATTCTCGAGGGCTGAGGCGAGCGCGGAGCCAAGGAGATCGGGCTCGCCCTGAGGGAGAGAGTCGAGGCTCTTCCAGAGAAGATCGAGATTTGCGCGGGCCTCGGTGTCGACGCATTGCGCACCGCCGAGTTCGAGCCAGACCTGTTCAAGCCAGGTGCCCGGCGGGTACGCGGGCTGCGAGGCGCGGAGGCGCCCGGCAGCCGCGACCGCGCGCAAAACGCGATCGACAGCGAGCCGGCCTTCGGAGCTGATGAGATGCGCGCGCTCGCGAGCGAGCTCGGGCACCGGACGGGCGAGAAGCTCAGAAGAGTCGGCGCTCGAGAGCGTGTGGAGATCGGCGATCGAGAGACCGCACCATGGGGCGCGGAGCAGGCCAAGCCACGCGACGCGATCGTGCGGATTGAAGAGCGCGTGAGCAAGGGAGAGAGCGTCGATGATCTCCGGGCGGTCCTGGAGCGCTTCAAGATCGACAGCACGGAAAGGGATGGAGGCTTGGCGCAAGGCGGCGGCGATGGGCACAAGCGATTTGCGTGCGCGGCCGAGGATTGCGACGCGATATTTTTGCTTAGCCGCTTTGGCAGCTTCGATCCCCGGCAGGTGAGCGCGGACGATGTCGACGATTTCGGCGATCTGATTTTGCTGAGCGGCTTCGCGCTCTTCGGCGACTTCTTTTTTACGATCGGGGCCCGCGTTGCGGGGCGACTCGGGGATGAACACACAGTGAAGCTGCATGCGCGGAGCGGGCACCGTGACGAGATGAGTGCCGGATGGCTCCGCGGTAACGCGCGCAGGTTGCGAGGCAGCGAAGACGATGCCGCTGCCGCTTGAGGCGGCGAAGACCTGAGAGAAAGTTTCGTTGATGCCGGCGACCAGCGAGCACTCGCTGCGGAAGTTGGCGGTAAGATGGACGGAGTCGAAAAGGAATGGAAGATCTCCATGCACCTCGAAGCCGACTTCTTCGACGCGCGGGAACAACTCCGCGTCGGCTTCGCGGAAGCCGTAGATGGATTGCATGGGGTCGCCGACGACGAAGCAAGTGCGGCCCTCGCGATCGGACCATGCGGCGATGAGTCGGCGAAGCAATTCATGCTGGCGGCGGCTGGTGTCCTGGAATTCGTCGACCAGCAGGTGACGGATTCCGTCGGCGACGGCCTGCGCGGCGTCGATGGGAAATTCGTCTTCCCCTTTGAGGACGCTGAGCGCGATTTGCGCGACTTCGGTAAAGTCGGCGGCGGCAGTTTCGGCAAACACGACGCGAAGTTCGGCAGCGGCGCGGCGCAGAAGAGTAAAACAGGCGCGAATGATCTTCCATTCCGCGTCGCTGTATCGGATGGGAGTTGACTCACCTTCGGCGCGCAAGAAAGGAGATTCGAGGCGCAAACGCAGGCGGTCGAAGTCCTGTTCGCCCTCCAAGACGAATTCGTGCATCCAGCGGTCGCGGTCGGCGAGCATCCTCACCGTCAGGTCTTCAATCTCGCGCCAGTTGTTGTCGCGCCAATCGAGGAGGGTCTCGATGGCCGCGCTGAGCGTGGCGTTGGCCTGCCCGATCTGTTCGAGCGTGCGGCGAGCGGCGCGTCGATAAAGCTCGCCGGGCTGCTCGCGGATGTCAAGACTGCCCCCGAGCCCGGAGAGAACGGGCTGCTGCATGGCGAGGTCGCGGCAAAACGAATCGATGGTGGAGATGCGCAATTGTGCGGGAAGATTGAGAAGATCCCAGCCGAGCGCCTGCGAGCGCTCAAGGGCGCGGGCCGCGATCGGGCCGGGATTGTCCTGGCGGAGCTCGTCGAGAATGCGGTTGCGCATTTCGGCCGCGGCAGCGTTGGTGAAGGTGATGGCGACAACCTGGCCGGGGTCGTCGATCTCGGCGAGCAAAGTGAGAAACCGCTGCGAGAGGAGCGTGGTCTTTCCGGAGCCGGCCGGCGCGCGCACCAGGATGGAGCGCCGGGGATCGAGCGCCAAATCGCGTTGCGCCTGATCGGGAGGCGGATTCCTGCGAGGCGCATCAGGCATCGGGCGCCTCTTCGTTGTTGTTATTTGTTAGTGGCGGATTTTCGTTGATGCGGCAAAGAGATTGCAGACCGCAATACTCGCAGGTGTCAGGGTAGGCGCGGGGGTTGACGACGGAGCGCCCGGCCAGGAAGGCCAGCGCAAGTTCCTCGATGTAGTTTTTCCACGCGAATAGCTGGTCGGAATCAAGCGCCCTTTTTACCAGATTTGTGTTTCCTCTGAGATTCGCGCGCAAAGTGGCTTTCGCATCGCGGATTTTTCCGGTGAATTCCGGTTCGCCGGCGCGGACTTTGGCGAAGACGAGGCCGCCGATTTCGTTTGCGTCGCCGGGGAAAGCGAAGGTCGAGTAAAGCGGCAACTGCACATCGTCTGGGCGAGGGAGATCCCAGGAGTTCGGCGTGGGGTTGCCGGATTTGTAATCGATGACGAGAAGAGAATGGTTGATCAGGCGATCGACGCGATCAAGGCGCACGCGAAGCGGCAGGCCGGCGACAGAGACGCTGGTTTTTTGTTCCGTGTCGAGCACAGTGAAGGGAACGCGCGTTCGCTCGTACTCCAGCCACTCGGTGACGAGGTTGAGGAGGCGAGCTTCTTCAAGTGCGAGATATCGTTGCGGCATGGACTCGCGCGCGCGGATGGGCATGGCGGTTTGAATGGCGCCGCGAACGTGAACCGAGACGAAACTGCGGAGATCGGGAAGTGCAACGAGCTCCGCGTGGGAACGAATGCCGCGCGGCGGACCTGCCCAGATGGAATGCAGGACCTCATGCAGAAGCTGGCCACGCTCTTTGGCAGTGAGTCCGGCTTCGGCGGGGTCCCAGCAGTCGGCATCAAGGCGCGCGGTGGCAAAAGCTTTGAAGGCGCATTGCGATTGCGCGGTGAGAGTGGAAGCGCCGCCGGGAGCATCGCCGGGAGGGAAGGGGACGCGCGTTGAGTCTCGGAAAGGCGCTGCGAGCGGAGGCAAAGCGGCCGGTGCGGCAAGTTCAGCCCGCAGAGGAAGTGGCGCGCAGGCAATTTGCTCAACAATGCGCGAAGGTCGAGCTTCGACGCCCTCGCTTTGGCGAGCGAAGCTGAAGTGAACCTCGGCAGCGGAGGCGAGCAGGCGGCGCGTGACGGCTCCGGCCAGTTCCCAATCGAGACGCGGCGAAGCATGCGGCATGCCGGCCGCGCGTTGCACCGAGGGAGGAAGCAGCGGATGGGTGGCGCCACTGGCCGGCCAGGCTTGCTCGGTGGCGCCGAGAAACCAGATGGCATCAGCGGTGAGGCCCGCGGACTCTGCTGGTCCGGCAATCAGAATCGGCGAATCCTCGGATTCAGGCGCGAAGAGAGTTTCGCTGACGGCGCGATCGAGAAGCGCAAGAAATTCCCTCCACTCGATCGACCGGCCATCGAAACCGAGCGATGCGCAGTCGTCAACAGTTTGCTGCAACCGGCGGTGAGCCTGGAATTCCGCGCTGGTGAGCGGACGGCCGCCCGGCCAACCGGCGAGTTCCAGGAGTCGCGGAGCCAACTCGGCCCAGGCCAGCAGAGATTGCGGGCGGCGCGCGAATTCCTGAAGGCGGCGCTGGACCTGTGTGATTCGCGCGACCCACGCGGCGGGCAATTCCGCTCCAGGTTTCTGGCGAAGGAACTCCGCGAGCGTCCAGCGGGTGCGCTGCAGATCTTTGCGGCGCAGCGCGCGCATGAAGGCGGTGAGAGCCAGCGACTCGGCGGGCGACGCGGCCATTTGGCCGGTCGAAAGAAGCCAGTCGAGTTCGTGCTCCTCGATCGGCTCGGCGAGCCAGTGCAGCAGCAGGCCCGCGCCGCGCGCGAGCGCGATCTGGCCGAGGGAAACTCCGAGCGAGAACTCAAAGACGCTGGACGGCGCGGACGCGTTTGTACCTTCCAAAACAAAACGGAGAAATGCGCGCTCAATTTCGCCGCGGCGCCTGGGCACATCCTGCGTGACAACAAGCAAACGCGCATGCGGATTGACGGCGAGCTGCCGTTTCGACCAGATGGCGCAGGCGGCGAGCTCGGAGACAAGGTCCGCGGCTTGATGGAATTCGATTTGCGCGGCAGTTTGTCCAGGCGAAACCGGCGTGCAGTCGCCCCAGACAACGAAGAGTTCCTGCTGCGTGGGCAAAATGCGATCGAAACCGGCGAGCAGCAGCGGAGAGCGCCCGGCGGAGTCCTGTTTCAGCGCTGCAATCAACTCGAGAGGCAGGCGCGCTGGGCTGATCAGGCCGCCGGCGCCGCAGATCGCGTCGAATTGCGCAAGCCACTCGCTGAAGGCCGCCGCGTCCTGATCCCAGGCGCTTCGCGCTTTCTTGTTCAGCAGTTGCGGCGCGTAAGCGCAGATCAGGCCGTGCGCCTCCATGGCCAATGCGGCCAGGCGCTCGCGCGCGTCGGCGACTCGCGCTGCTTCCGGCGCGGCAGCCGACACAATTCCAGCCCAGAGCGATTGCTCCTGCAAAGAGTTCAGGACGACGCGGCTGTCGAAGTCGCGCTCATCCCAGGCATCGCGGATGAAGGTTTGCCAGTCCTGAATGTCGGGAGCTTGCCATGCGGTGAGACCCTCGGCGCGGCGCGCGCGATGAAAGGCCTGGGTGAGGGATCGAGCGGCGCGCTCGCTTGCCGTGACCACGAGCCCGCCGCCGCGCAGCCATGCATCGATCTCGGATGAAAGTTCGCGGTTCACTGTTCGCAGTTCGCAGCCTTACGCCTAAGGATACCGCTGACGGGGAATCGTGGAGGCCGATCACTCGCAGCGGAGAGCGATTCACTGAGAGCCGCGGCGAAAGGAGGAGAAAGCGCCCTTGCACGTGGTCAGTCCACTGGTTGTACACTATGGCATGTGATGCGCATTCTTCTTGCAAGCTGCCTTCTCGCAACTGCCGCGCTTGCCGGATGCCATTCCAACCCAACGCAGGGGCCTCAGAGCTCGACGAGCCCGGAGTACACGGTGTATCACCTGCGCGGGAAGATCGTTTCAACCGATGTTGCGCACGGGATCGTCGTGGTGGACCATGAGGCGATTCCGGGCTTCATGGATGCAATGACGATGCCCTATCAGCTGGAGGACCCGACCATTGCCAGCGATTTGCACCCCGGGGACACGATTACCGCGGACGTGCTGGTGTCAAAGAGTTCCGAAGAGACAGTAGTGCTCGATCATATTGTTGTGATTGCGCAGGGCAAGCCGGATTACAAGCCGACGGTGTTCTATCACGTGCCCGCGCCCGGAGACGTGGTGCCGGACTTCACGCTGCGCAACCAGGATGGACGCGCGATCCACCTGAGCCAGTTCCGCGGAAAGACCCTGCTGCTGACCTTTATTTACACGCGCTGCCCGCTACCCAACTTCTGTCCCCTTATCACGCACAACTTTGCGGTGATCAATCAGCAGTTGGCTGCGAACCCCGCGCTTTACGCAAAGACACACCTCGTAAGTATCAGCTTCGATCCGGAACACGACACGCCGGCAAGGCTGCGCGCCTATGGAACCGAGTACATCGGCGGCGACGCGAAGGGCGCCTTTGCGCACTGGGATTTTGCGGTGCCGACGAAGCTTGAGTTGCTAAAAATGGCGAAGTATTTCGACGTGGGCATCACGCCGGGCCTGGACAATACGATTACGCACACGCTTTCGACGACTCTGATTGGCCCGCATGGCAAGGTGGCGCAGTTTTATCCAGGGAATGAGTGGACGCCGGAGCAGGTGGTGGCGGATGTGGAGAAAACAGCTTCTAGCTCTTAGCTACTAGCTTCCAGTCTTTTCATGCGAGCGGGAGTGTCGCAATCCGGACGTGGGACCGGGCGAGGAATTTGGGCAAGAATCTGAACGGATTTTGAACACACGCAAGGAGAGAACGATGAGTTACGGACTGAACATTCGCGAGGATGGTGCTTTGGATTTTCTCGCGCTCGGAGCGCTGGTGTACCGGCTCGATCCGGGAATTATTCCATTTCGCAAAGCCACGGAGTGCAAGATTCACGTGAGCGGCGGCGAGTTCAACGTGGCTGCGAACCTGTCCGACTGTTTCGGAATGAAGACGGCGGTGGCTTCGGCGATGGTGAATTATCCCATCGGCGACCTGATCGCTGAGCGCGTGCGTGCCATGGGCGTGACGCCGATTTACAAGCACTTTGAGCACAACGGCGCGACAGGCCCGAATATGGCGACGGTGTACAGCGATCGCGGGGCGGGCGTGCGGCCGCCAGTGGTGTTCTACAACCGCGCCAATGAAGCCGGCGCGATGCTGAAGCCGGGCGACTTCGACTGGAAGACGATCTGCGCGCAAGGCGTGCGCTGGGCGCACTCGGGCGGAATCTTCGCGGCGCTTTCGGCGACCACGGCGCCACTGGCTGCGGAAATGATGAAAGCGGCCAAGGAAGCGGGCGCGGTGACTTCGTTTGACCTGAATTTTCGGGAAAAGCTGTGGAAGATCTCGGGCGGCGCGGACAAAGCCGTGGAGACAATCGCGACGATCGTGAAGAACGTCGATGTGCTGATCGGGAACGAAGAGGACTTGCAGAAGGGACTGGGCATTCCGGGGCCCGACGTTCACGCGAAGTCGAAACTCGACCCCAGTGTGTTCTTCGGAATGATCGACAATGTGGTGAAGAAGCATCCACACGTGAAGATCGTGGCGACTACGCTGCGGGAAGTGCACTCGACAAACCGGCATAGCTGGAGCGCGGTGGCGTGGATCGACGGCAAGACCTATGTTGCACCGACGGCCGAGCTCGATGTGGTGGATCGCGTGGGCGGCGGCGACGGATTTGCGGCGGGACTCATTTACGGCCTGCTGACCGGCGAGAAGCCCGAGGATGCGCTGAAGCTGGGCTGGGCGCACGGCGCGCTGTTGACGACGTTCATCGGCGACACGACGATGGCGACACTCGACCAGGTGCGCGCGTTCGCAAAGGGCGGGTCGGCGCGAATCCAGCGATAGAGGCAGTTCACAGTTCCGGTGCGCACCGCTGCAGTCGCGCGTAAAGAGCTGGCGACCTGCTTCTGATCCCTGATCCCTGACACCTGAACCCTGTCCACTGATATTCTTGCCATGCACATCGATGGAGGTGGGGCATGGCAAGGGTCACCTTTGTCTTCGGAGTCCTGCTGGTTGCTTTGGGATTAATCGGTTTTTGGGGCACGGGAAGCATTCATTACACGGCGTTGATTCCCACATGGTTTGGCCTGGCGCTCGTTGCAGGTGGGCTTCTCGCTATCAGTCCCAGCGAAGGCCGACGCAAGCTCTTCATGCACATCAATGTGACCATTGGAGTGCTGGGGCTGATCGGCGCTCTCGCCGCAGCCCTGCAGGGCTATGGCCACGCGCGCTCGCTCGGTGAAAATCCGGACTACATCGCGCTCGCGGCCAAGCTCACCATGGCCGGCCTGCTGCTGATTTACGTGAATCTTTGCGTCCGCTCGTTCATCAAAGCACGCAGATCGCGTCAGGAATAATCGATGGGAACAATGCGCGGAGGAGGGCTGGGAATGGGCATGCGTGCCGAGCGCTCACCGCGCGGCAGGGGCACGCTCGCGGGCGCAGACCAGCCGAAGAAGAGGATCGATTACCGGAAGGCGATGCCGGAGATCTGGAGGCTGGTGCGGCCGAGGAAATGGCTGCTGCTTCTGGGCCTGGTGCTGGTGGCTATCAATCGCGTTGCTGGCCTTACGCTGCCATATGTATCCCTGCCATTTGTCAATCTGGTGCTGAGAAAGCATGAGAGTGACAAGCTGATGCCGCTTGTGGTGGCGGTATTCATCGCCACATTCATCCAATCGATCACGTCGTTTTCAAACACGCAATTGTTATCGAAGGCGGCGCAGCGCATGATCGCGGACCTGCGCCAGGAAGTGCAGCGGCATGTCGGCCGTCTGTCAGTCAGTTTCTACGACGCCAATCGCAGCGGCTTGCTGGTGTCGCGGATCATGAGCGACGTAGAAGGCGTGCGCAACCTGATCGGGACGGGCCTGGTGGAGTTTGTGGGCGGGCTGCTGACGGCGGTGATGGCGTTTCTCTTTTTGCTGCACCGCAGCCCGAGAATGACGCTGATCGTATTCTCAGTGATCGGAGTCTTCGTGTTCGTTCTGCAATACGCCTTCAAGACGATTCGTCCCATCTTTCGCGAACGGGGCAAGATCACCGGGGAAGTGACGGGGCGGCTGACCGAATCGCTTGGCGGCGTGCGCGTGGTAAAGGGCTACCACGCAGAGGAACGCGAAGCAGCCGTATTCAAGGTGGGCGTGATGCGCCTGCTGGACAACGTGATGAAGACGCTGACCATGACCAGCGTGATGTCAATGACGGCGACGACGGTGCTGGGAATTGTTGGTGCGATGGTCATGCTTATGGGCGGACATCTGGCGTTGCAAAACCGGATGGATGCCGGCACCTACATCCAGTACACGATGTTTCTGGCGTTCATGATTGCGCCGGTGATCCAGGTGGTGAATATCGGCACGCAGCTCACGGAAGCTGTCGCGGGCATCGATCGCACCATGGAGATCCTTTCGGAAAAGGACGAGTTCGCGGATGCGAAGCGCACTGTCAAGCTGGGCGAGATCCACGGCTACGTGCGCTTTGAGCATGTGGACTTCGCTTACACGCCGGAGAAACCAGTACTGCATGACGTAAGCTTTCGCGCCGATCCCGGGTCGGTGACCGCGCTGGTCGGCTCGTCGGGTTCGGGCAAATCGACGATCATCAGCCTGATCTGCGCCTTCCACAAGCCGGTGAGCGGTCAGGTGCTGGTCGATGACATCGATCTATCAACCGTGGACCTGAATACCTACCGATCGCAACTGGGAGTGGTGCTGCAGGAGTCGTTTCTCTTCGACGGCACGATCCGCGAAAACATCATGTTTTCGCGGCCGGATGCCAGCGAGGAACAGTTTCAATTTGCCTCCCGCACGGCGCGCGTGGACGAGTTCGCCGAGCGATTTCCCGAAGGTTACGACACGATCGTCGGCGAGCGCGGGGTGAAGCTGAGCGGCGGGCAGCGGCAGCGGCTGTCGATTGCACGCGCGTTGCTGGCCGAGCCGCGCATCCTCATTCTGGACGAGGCCACCAGCTCGCTCGATTCCGAATCGGAGGCGATGATCCAGAGCGGGCTCGCCGAGCTGATGCGGGGACGCACGACCTTCGTGATTGCGCACCGCCTGTCGACCATCCGGCGCGCCGACCAGATTCTCGTGGTCGAGGAAGGGCGCATCGTGGAACGCGGCAACCACAGCACGCTGTTCGCGCTGCGCGGCCGCTACTACGATCTCTACATTCGCCAGCACGGGCTTGAAGCGAATCTGTTTCTTGCGCCGGGCGAGGGCGGCGACGTGGAAGAGACGGAAGACAAGGTCTAATTCCGGCGGCGCCGGGCGGCGTTCCTGCCAGCTAAATCATTCAGTTCGTAACGCGAACTTCTTCGACAAAACTGGCGTTTCAGCTGTTGACCCGCGTCCCATCATGTGAGAAACTAAAGGTGGACTCAAAACTTGGAACAAAGGACCAATATGCGAGACGCGATTCCCCAAGGCACTTACAAAGTTCAGGCTCTCGACCGCGCATTTGCGGTGCTCGACCTGCTTGGCGAAAGCGAGACGCCGCTTGGCTTGGCGCAAGTGGCAGCCTCACTGCAATTGCACAAGAGCACGGCGCATCGTTTCCTGATGGTTCTGGAGCGGCATCGCATGGTGGAGCGAACTGCAAACGGCAAATTCCGGCTGGGGCTGCGGCTGTTCGACTTCGGCAACCGGGCCATTGAGCAGTACGATCTGCGCGACCGGGCGCAGCCGCACTTGCGGCGCCTTGTGGCCGAGACCGAAGAGACGGCGCACCTGGCGCTGCTTGAGGCGGCGCGTGTCATTTATATCGACAAGATTGAGCCCACGCGCGCAGTGCGCATGATTACCCGGATTGGAGCCAGCAATCCCGTGCATTGCACTTCAGTGGGCAAGGCGATTCTGGCGTTTCTGCCTCCGGAGCGCGCCGCAGAGGTGCTGCGGCGCATACGCTACGAGCGGCCCACGCACCGCACCATCTCAACGCCCGAGGCCCTGCGCGTGGAGCTTGAAAAGACGCGCCGTCGCGGCTACGCGGTCGACGACGAAGAGCTTGAGGAAGGCCTGCGCTGTATCGCCGTTCCGATTCTGGATGCGCAGCGGCTGCCGGTGGCGGCGGTCAGCGTCTCCGGGCCGTCGTTCCGCGTCACCGCGCAAAAACTGCCGGCCATCGCCAACCATTTATTGCAGTGTGTTCGCGGCATTTCGATGGATATGGGTTACGTGCCTTCAGGGCGCGCCGCGCGGGCGGTTGTGAACGCCTGAGGCGGGCCGCAGGCGGATTGAATCCCAGCAGGCGCGGGTGCGCGAAAGACGACGGAATGCGGGCGGGTGCTCAGCGTTGATGTGCGTCTTCCACCGGCCGGTGAGCCGCATTTGCAGATGAATGCAGGGCGCCGTGGGACGTATTCTCTTAACATGCGAAATATCTACCTGGCTCTCGGCATACTTTGCTTGAGCGCTTCAGGGCAGGCGGCGAACACCACCGGGATCACCATGGAGCGTGAGCCGGATGGGATGAGCCTGCGCATGCGCTCCGGCGAACTGCGTATTCAAGTTTTTGGCGAAAGCGTTGTGCGCGTGACATTTTCCGCTTCGCCGGATTTCTTCCGCCACAGTTCGATTGCCCGGGTTCCGCTGCCGCCACTGGACACTCCTTTTCAGTTTGTCGAATCGAAGGCAAGCTATACGCTGGTCACCGATCGATTGCGCGTCAGTGTCGATCGCGAGAGCGGCGCGGTTTCATTTGCCGATCGCGCGGGGCATTCGCTGCTCAACGAAGCGCCGGGCGGCCGAATTCTCGATCCGGCCACCGTACAAGGCGAACAGACCTTTCACGTTCAACAGAAGTGGAAGGCGGCAGACGGTGAATCGCTCTACGGGCTGGGACAGATGCAGTTGGGCACTGTCGACATCAAGGGCTACGACCTGGATTTGTGGCAGCACAATACCAACGTCGTAGTGCCTTTTCTGGTCTCTTCCAGAGGCTATGGAATTTTCTGGGACAACACGTCATTCACGCGCTTCGGCGATCTGCGTCCTTTCACGACGATTCCGGCCGCCGATCTTTATGACGCGGAGGGCAAACCGGGCGGGCTCACCCTGGCTGCGGTCGATGGCGATGCGCCGCCCACCCAAACCGCGGATATTTCGCTGCACCTGCCTTTGCAGGCCGACGGCTGCGGAGGGGCCCGTTGCCCGCACTTGGTGAAAGAGGCATGGACCGGCTCGATCCTCGCTCCCACAACCGGCGAGTACCAGTTCCGCGCCTATTCGAATGGCGGCATCAAGGTATGGCTCGACGGCAAACCGGTGATGGACCACTGGAGACAGAACTGGCTCACCTCGAACGATCAGATTCGCGTCCATCTCGAGGCCGGCCATCGCTATGCAATACGGATCGAGAACGATCCGGAACAGCAGAGCACGCTTGAATTCGAATGGAAGACGCCGCCGCTCGACGACAAAACCTCGCTATGGTCGGAGGTCGGCGACGGCATCGACTACGACTTTGTGTACGGCCCTTCCATCGACAAGGTGATCGATGGCTATCGAATGCTGACGGGCAAAGCGACCATGCTGCCCAACTGGGTTTTCGGGCTGTGGCAGTCGCGTCAGCGCTATGAGACCGCAGAGCAGTCGCTCGATGTGGTGGAGCAGTTTCGCCAGCGCAACATTCCCTTCGACAACATCGTGCAGGATTGGCAGTACTGGCGGCCAGACGCGTGGGGCTCGCATGAGTTCGATCCGGCGCGCTTTCCCGATCCCGATGCCTGGATCAAGGCGATTCACGCCCAACACGCGCACGTGATGATCTCTGTCTGGGGCAAGTTCAACCCCAACACGGCAAATGCCAAAGAGATGCTGGCCCATGGCTATCTGTATCTGCCCAATCTTGCGGAGCATATTGAGGATTGGATCGGCCAGCCCTACACGTTTTATGACGCCTTCAATCCGGGCGCGCGCAAGCTGTTCTGGTCCGAGATCGACACGCACCTCTTCGCCAAGGGCGTCGATGCCTGGTGGATGGATGCCACCGAGCCGGACTTGCTGCCCTCGCCGCCCTCGCTCGACGGCCAGCGCACGCACATGAATCCCACATACCTAGGCACGGGTTCGCGGATGCTGAATGGCTACGCGCTCGAAAATAGCGAAGGAGTCTATACGGGACAGCGCCAGGCCGCGCCCAACCAGCGTGTCTTCATCCTCACGCGGTCGGGCTTCGCTGGCATTCAGCGCTACTCCACTGCGATCTGGTCGGGCGACACAACGTCTACCTGGACCGCGATGGACAAGCAGATCGCGGCGGGTTTGGGCGCGAGTGTCTCCGGCCTGCCCTACTGGACCATGGACACCGGCGGCTACACGATGCAAAGGAAGTTTGAGCAGGAGCCGATGACCGCGGCCAACCGGGGGGAATGGCGGGAGCTGAATGCCCGCTGGTTCGAGTTTTCAACATTTACGCCGCTGCTGCGCGTACACGGTGAGTTGCGCCCGCGCGAAATGTGGACCCTCGGCGAGGGTTCGCCGGCCTTCGACGCCGAATTGAAGTTCGATCGCCTGCGCTACGCGTTATTTCCTTACATCTACTCGATGGCCGGTTGGACCACGCAGCGGGACTACACCATGCTGCGTCCATTGGTGATGGATTTTCCAGAAGATCGCACCGCGCGCGAACTGAACGACGAGTATATGTTCGGTCCGGCACTGCTGGTTGCGCCCATTACGCAATATGAACAGCGCAGCCGTTCCGTGTATCTCCCGAGTAGCGCGCAATGGTACGACTACTGGAGCGGACGGCCTGCGGGTTCGGGCAGCATCACCGCCGCTGCGCCGTACGACCAGATACCGGTTTTCGTCCGCGCAGGGTCGATTATTCCCTACCAACCAGACATGCAGTACATCGGCGAGAAGCCTGCCGATCCGATTACTCTCTGCGTCTATGCGGGAGCCGACGGCCGTTTCATGTTGTATGAGGATCAAGGGACGACGTTCGATTACGAGAAGGGAGCTTTTTCCGAGATTCCGATGCAGTGGGACGACGCGTCCCACACTTTCACCATCGGGGAACGCAGCGGTGAGTTCCAGGGCATGTTGCCGCAGCGCACCTTCCGGGTGGTCCTGGTTTCGAGAGCCCATTCCGCAGGCTTCCCGTTCACGGCCACCGCGGCCAGGAGCGTCGAATACAAAGGCGCAGCAATCCGGGTCGAGCTGAAATAGAGCGAAACTCGCTGCAATTCCACAGACTGACGTTTTTGAAGAAAGTGCGACCTTCATGTTCCGTTCAGCATTGCGACGTTTACTTATCGTGATTTTTGGATCTTTTGCCATGGCCCAGGCGGGCTCTTCCTGCGTTCGAGCGCAACAGCCGCCGCCACGCCGCATTGTTGCGGATATCCGCGACACCAGTGGCCCGGTCGATCGTTTTTTCGATCTGTCGGTGGGGTCCGATTACCCGGGAACGCTGATTCGCGACGACAGCCAGGCCCAGCTCAAGCTGGCTGTGGACGAACTCGGCTTCCGCTACATACGCTTTCACGCGATCTTTCACGATGTGCTGGGAACGGTGAAAGTGGAGAACGGCAAGACGGTGTATAACTGGACGAAAATCGACCAGCTCTACGACAACTTGCTGGCGCGGCATATCAAACCGTTTGTTGAGCTCAGCTTTACGCCCCAGGCGCTGGCCACGTCAGAGAACAGCATTTTTTATTGGCATGGCAACACGTCGCACCCGAACCCGGAGGGTTGGCGCGATTTGGTCGATGCTTTTACACGTCACATCGAAGAGCGCTACGGGCGGGACGAGGTGCGCAGCTGGTACTTCGAAGTATGGAACGAGCCGAACCTCTCAGGATTCTGGGAAGGCGCGGATCAAAAGGCTTACTTTGCGCTATACGACCTGACGGCGAAGACGATTAAGGCGGTCGATCCGGCGTTGCGGGTCGGCGGCCCGTCGACGGCCGGCGCGGCGTGGGTCCCAGAGTTTCTGGCGCAGGTGAAACAGAGCGGCGCTCCCATCGACTTCGTGACCACGCACACGTATGGCGTGCAGGACGGATTTCTCGATGAAGAAGGGAAGAGCGATACCAAGCTCGATCCTTCTCCGGACGCGATCATCGGGGAAGTGCGGCGCGTTCGCGAGCAGATCTCGGCTTCAGCGTTTCCCGGCCTTCCGCTGTACTTTACCGAGTGGAGCACGAGCTACACGCCGCGGGATGCGGTCCACGATTCCTACATCAGCGCGCCGTACATCCTGGACAAGCTGAAGGGATGCGAAGGGCTGGCACAAGGGATGAGCTATTGGACCTACAGCGACCTGTTTGAGGAATCGGGACCACCGACAGCATCGTTTCAAGGTGGATTCGGGCTTCTGAATCGGGAAGGCATTCGCAAGACGGCCTTCTTCGCCTACAAGTACCTTCATGAGCTTCGGGGGGAAGGCATCGCGACAAGCGATCCTGAGGCCATGTTTTCAACGCAGAATGGGAACTTTGCGGCCGTGATCTGGGACTTTGAACAGCCAGATCAGAAGGTGAGCAATCGGCCGTTCTATACGAAAGTGATTCCCGCGCATACGGCCGCGCCTGTCGAGTTGCAGGTCACGCACCTGGTCCCCGGCGCCGCGTACCGGCTTGAGGTGCATCGGACCGGGTACCATGCCAACGATGCGTTTACCGCTTACATGGAGATGGGCTCTCCCCAAGACCTGACACGATCGCAGGTTGCGCATCTCGGCGATCTCACGCGCGATCTTCCAGAGACTGATCAAATCATGCACAGCGGGCCGGATGGCACGATCAAAGTCACGGTACCCATGAACAGCAACGATATTGTGCTGGTCAAGCTGGAGCGCCGCAAATCCGGGAGATAACGCAAGCAGGTTGCGGCGCGATTTCCTGTTTGCGCGAGCGGCGGATGGGGTTGTCGATTCGCTGATCGATGCGCGGACGGTGCGCTGAGGATGTTCTGTCGATGCGCGGGCCGTGCACCGAAAACGAGCCGAGAATTGCCGCCGGATTCGAGCAGAGACCCCACTCATCTGCTAAACTGGATTTCGTCGCTGGTACGGTGATTTCGAGGCGTTTTCGGGTGTTTATTTAGTGCCCAGAGGCTTCTTGGAATCGGGTCCAGACCGGCGCAAAGGTAGAGCTGAGCGCGTGAAGCGAATTCCGCAAAAGCCGCTCGTTCTACGTAACATAGGCCCAAGTTGCAGCCCATGCAATTGGGGGACGTAGCTCAGTTGGTTAGAGCGCTACGTAGCTCAGTTGGTTAGAGCGCTGCCCTCGCAATAAATTCCTTTCTTTTCAAAAACATACTGAATATGCTGTCCATCGTGCTGTCCATTTGACCGAGTTGGCAGCTCAGGCTATCTATGCCAGGTCTCACTAGGAGGCTTGGATCACATGGCCAGAGCGAAGCAGTATGCCGACCGCGTCAATGTCATCAAGAGAATCAAACTGGGCACCAAGTGGCCGTTCGCTCCCGTAGTGGAACACAACGGCAGGATCGTCCGCGACCATGTCATGGTCGCAGGCCAAGACGAGCACCATCCTGAAGGTCGCTATTACCTGGAGTGGTATGAAGCGGGAAAACGCCGACGGAAGCCAGTCCTCAAGTTCGAGAACCTACTGCAGGTTGCCCGCTCGAAATCCATTGAACTGAATGCCCTCAAGGCTGGCCTCCTGATCCCTACCGATGCTGCCGCTGTTCAGGAGCCCGCTCGGCTCACCATGAATGCAGCTATCGACAACTACCTCGAATACATCCGCAAGCACCGCAGCCTGCGAACCTACAGGACCTACCGACCGGTGCTGAATGTTCTGTTCCGGAACTCCTACAGGAAGACCTACGTGGATGAGGTGACTCGCGAGGACATCCTCAAGTTCACCAGCGACTGCTTTGACCGCGGACTGGTCCCGAGGACAATCTACGACCGGCTCGTTACAGTGCTCCAGCTCTTCAAGCGGCACGGATTCAAGGGGCTGGTGGAAACGAGCGACTGGCCGCGCTATGTTGAGACCATTCGCCCGATCTACGAACAAGAAGAGATCGCTGCAATGCTCCAGCACGCCGATTTGGACGAGGCGATCCTGATCAAGTTCTGTCTTTCCTCCGGCTTCCGCGACCGTGAGATCCGCTACGTGACCTGGCGTGATATCGACTTCCGCAACTCGGTGGTGCGCGTTACCGCCAAACCGATTTGGAACTTCAAACCGAAAAACTACGAAGAAAGAGCAGTACCCCTGCCTGCGGCCATGATTGAGCAACTGCAGGAACTGAAGGTCCGGCGCGATGCAACGCCGGCGGAGTTGATCTTTCCGAACACGAAGGGGAAGCCAAACAGTCTCCACATCGAAGTGGTGAAAGCGGTGGCATACCGGGCCAAACTCAATTGCGGGCAGTGTGTGACCAAACATGGCAATCGCTGCGCCCAAGGCCCAAATTGCCAGCGGTTCTACCTGCACAAGTTCCGTCACACCTTTGCGACCGAGCACCTCCGTCACGGCGTCGACGTTCGGACCTTACAAGACTGGATGGGGCACCGCGACATTCAGTCAACGATGGTTTACCTCAAGGGGATTCAATCGAAGGATGCCCTGGAGAAGGTGAATGCCGGGTCCCTCGCCGCATACGTCGCCTAACCTCGGCAGGAGAAGATGGGAGGTATTCATCCCGACAGCGGCGTGCTCAGCCTGACGGGGTCGTGGCGCCGGCTCCGATCCGCAACATGTCGTCGCAATTCTGGGGCGGTCCGCAAAGGCGGATAGGCTGTCGCAGGTGCCGCCACAGACGGAACGGAGCGTACCTGGCACCGATGACCGGTGCGCCTTCCCATCCCAAGCGGCAGCAATTGCCTGAAGTAGTGCAGCCCTAACCGGGGCCAGTGAAGCCTCCGGTTTGCCCCTGATCATCTTCAGTCGACCGCTGGCAGTGTAGCTTCGAAATTGCAAGTTTCTACCTCTGCCGTGACAGAAGTGCTTTTGATCGTAACCCATTGAAACTATGGGCACTGATGGCTAACAAAAGCACTCAAA
>CAWHVT010000005.1:0-2945175 GCA_963832855.1 uncultured Acidobacteriaceae bacterium
TGCCCAGAAGAATTGTGCGCTGATGTCCGACATCGGCGCTAATTCCAGCGATCTCCATTTGCAGTTAAGCCGACATTTCGAGAAGCGTGATCTCTCCTTCTAGCCGAATGTTTTTGAGAATCATCAAAACACGAATGACGTAGCCACGGATAAGCGCAAGCTCAAGGTTTTATACGTCGAGCCGATTTGTGGCACTGACACGTCCGTACCACAGCCCCGAGTCTTTTGCGGTGCGCTTCTGATCGCGATAGTCGACGTACGTGAGGCCGTAGCGCTGGCTGTACCCGTCGGCCCATTCGAAATTGTCTAGCAAGCTCCAGACGTGAAAGGCGCGCACCCAGGCGCCATCGGCAATAGCTCTTGCGAGTTCGGCAAGCTCTTCCCGGAAGAAATTGATGCGGCGCGTATCCGGGACGCCGCCGTTCTCCTTGCCATAAGGGGTGTCGAGATAACTGCAGCCACTTTCCGTGATCTCGATGCTGGGATCAAAAAACGTTTCCCAATGCCAAGAACAGGCGAGAGAGGCGTACAACGGTGCCGTTTTCGAGTTCAAAAAGGAAATTCCGGTTATTATGGTTTCACGTTCTGCATACGCGGGGGCAGAAGGATGTGCATACGGCTGTTATTTCTAGCTACATTGCTGTGGTTCCATCCGATTTTCATTGCGGCTCAGACCGCCAAGCTCGATCCTGTCCTTCTCGAGAAGGCCAACGGCGGTGATGCCCAGTCACAGTTTCTGCTGGGACAGGCGTACGCTTCCGGCAAAGGCGTCCAGCAGGACGATGCGCAGGCGGCACAGTGGTATCAGAGAGCTGCCGACCAGAGTTTCGCGGATGCCGAGTTCGAGCTCGCTGTAATGCTCATAGCGGGACGCGGTGTGGAGCAAAACCAGTCCCGAGCCGTCATGCTCTTGAACCGGGCCGCAGGACAAGGCCTGGCTCGGGCTCAACTCACGCTGGCGGGTCTTTATGACCGCGGCGAGGGCGTCAAGCAGAACTACGCTCAAGCCGCAGACTGGTACCGTGAGGCCGCGTTGCAGGGCGTGGCCGAGGCCCAATTCAACCTAGGCATAATGTACGAGAATGGGCAGGGCGTACCACAGGATCCTTCTCAGGCCGCCGATCTCTACCGGCTTGCCGCGAACCAAGGCAATGCCGCAGCGCAGTTCAACCTCGGCCTCCTCTACGACAACGGCAACGGCGTGGAGAAGGACTTCGCGCAGGCTGCGCATTGGTATCGCAAAGCGGCAGAGCAGGGCCTCCCGCGCGCGCAGTTCAACCTCGGCGCCATGTACGCGCAGGGCGACGGCGTGCCGCGCAATCTCGTAGAAGCCTATTTCTGGCTGGACCTTGCAGCATCCATATGGAGCGGATCCCATCAGCAGGAAGCCGCCAACGCGCGTGACAAGGTCGGGGCACGTCTGTCATTCACGGATCTGACAGCGGCACAAAAGCGAGCAAAGGACTGGCTGGACTCCCGGGAGAAATGAGTTCTTCGAAACTCAGCTTTTATCTTCGAGCCCCGTAAGCATTGCTGCTTCCAATGCGGAATGGCTTTCGGAAGCGCTTGAACGGGCAAAAGAACGTGAGTCTGAAAACCCCTATACTCTGGATCTCGAATCTCGAATACTTGAGGTTATGTCTCCTCCCAACTACGGCTGATCGGAGAGGAATTCGCTCTCCATTAAAAAGTCGAAAAGGCTGCCATGCCCACATCCGAGATGGAGTAGCGGATCTCGCCCCGCCTTTGGTTGGAAACGCAGCAGAGGCCGCGCAGCCCCCTCAACAGCGATTTCAAGATCTCCATGCTTCAAAGAGAGCAAATCCTCGCCATTTGACAAGCACCTGAATTGGTTCAGGCACCTCTGAGAATTACAGCAGACACTACCGAGTCCTGGCTCAGGCAAGTATTTTGCGGTAGAATGATCGCCGATGTTCAAGCGGTTGCGCTACCTCCGTGTGGCAAATTTTCCCGCGATGCAACTGGCGTTTGTGGTTTCGCTGCTGTTGGCGGGCAGCATCCACACGCAAGACGGAGGAAGCATATTTCGCAATACAGCACCCAACGTGGCTTATGTTGGGTCGAAAAGCTGTGGTGTTCCCGGCTGCCATGAAGAGATCACCCGCACCTATATGGCCACGCCGCACGGACAGTCAATGGCGCCCGCTAACTCTCCTACAGAACTCGCGCGCGTACCCAAACCTGTCACCGTCTTCAATGCCAAAAACAATCGCTATTACGTGGTTTACCAGGAAAACGGGAACCTCTACCAGGGCTTCTACGAATTAGGGAAAAACGACCGCAAAGTTTTTGGACCGTCTCACAAGATCGACTATGTTGTGGGTGGAGAAAGCGTTGGCTACACCTATCTATTTCGTGTCGGAGACTGGATTTTTCAAGCACCACTTTCGTTCTACGCGCCATCGAAAAGCTGGGAACTTTCGCCCGGCTATGCGGTTGACGATCCTGGCTTCACGCGCCTGATAACGACTGGCTGTCTGGTCTGCCATAACGGTCAGCCGGACCCTGTCGCCAAACACGACGGCCAGTATAATGAGCCTCTTTTCCGCTTTGGTGAACTGGGCATCAGTTGCGAGGCCTGCCACGGACCCGGCGAATTGCACGTACGCGAAATGCAGGCGCAGAAAGGTCGGGTACTGGCAGCGAATGAAGTGGACACCTCCATAGTCAATCCGGCTAAGCTGTCACCACGGCTGGCCGATGACATCTGCCGCGAATGCCATCAATCCGGGGACGCGGTGCTCTTATATCCGAACAAAAGCTATATGGATTTTCGGCCGGGGACGCCGCTCACCGAAACCATGGCCATTGTCAAGCGTCCCATAAAGCCTGAACAACGCGCCGAGGCTGATCGATTGGAGGTCAATCCGCCTGTACGCGGCAGCCTGGAACAGCCGTTGTGGTGGAAAAACTCGACCCTGGAGTTGAGCTGGTGCTACCAGAAGAGTCATGGCCGACTAACCTGCAGTGTCTGCCACTCGATACATCATGCTCCGCGGCCAGAGGATGAGAAGGCCACCTACCGGGCAGCCTGCCTCACTTGCCACAAGGAGACCAGCTGCAAGCTCAAACCCGACGATCGCGCGCGCACCGCTGTTGGAGACTACTGCATCGAGTGCCACATGGAAAAGCGGGCAGTAGCCGGAATCCCACACTCCAACAACACCAAGCATCGTATTGTGCGCTTTCCCGGCCAACCCTTGCCCGACTTTGCTTTCGAGCAACCTACACCCGACCTTCCCGGCTTGCTCTGGCTCAATCGCCCTCTAGGGAATCCCGAGGAAGGTCTTCCTGACCTGGTACAACTGGAGGCTTACTGGACAACTGCCCGCAAAGATCCTTCTCTTTGGCCTTTTTGGTTGAAGAAGCTCGATGAGCTCAGCCACTCTGCACCCAATAACCCGCAGGTGTTAAATTACCTGGGTGTCCTTGCCCTAGCTCAGAAGAAAGACAATGTCACGGCTGCCAACTACTTTGCACGTGCCCTTGAACAGGGGTCCGAAGAGCAAAGTACTTTTCTCAATCTGGCGACCGCACTCGAGAACCAAGGCAAAACGGAGGAAGCGCGCGCGGTACTGGAGCAGGGAGTAGCGGCCTACCCCTACTCGGGCGCTCTGGTGGCCCGTTTGGCGCTGCGCTGCTATGCTGACGGGAAGCCTTGGCAAGCACATTCGCTGATCCAGAGCTACCGCAAGCTCTTTCCGGAAGACCCAACCGTGCGCGCTGCGCAACAACAGATCGACGCCGGCGCCAATATCTCTATTCCCACCATCAGGACCGGGCCTTGAAATAGCCCAACCCCTTGACCGCAAGACGTGGAAGCTCCTGCACAACAACTTCAACCAGCGCGGTAGGAGAAGCTGCGATGACAGGTCGGCTGGGATGTGCCCGGAACTATGATTCTGTCAAACACCAACCGGCAACCCTTGTGATCAAAATCGTTCTACTGATGCCCTTTCATAAAGACATCCGCTGGAACCAAAGGAACTGGAGTCTCTCCGTCGAGCGTGGCAAAGCCATGCTCGAAGGTCGCGAGTGCAGCGTCGTCCGCGGCCAACACCATCCAGCATACGGCTCCTTTCTTCAAAAGGGTACAGACTGTCTCCACTGTGTAGGAGCGATGCGAACTATCCTTGAGGACGGCCGCAAAGCGAGCGATCCATGCGCTGTGGCTACCGAGCGAATACGTAGCTTCGACGGGCTCGCCAAGATCGAATTGCTGTTGAATCCCCTGCGACGCTCCCATCCCGAAACCAGGCAGATCCTTCTCGCTCATCTCTAACCCGACGCATGAGGTCGGCAGCGCCATGGCCATAATCATGGAGGCTGGAGTGCCGTGATGTGCAGTCATCACAATCTGCATACACCCCACGCCACGCTTTTCCTGGTTACTTCCCTCTGCCGCCTTGGCTCTCTCTTGTTCGGCCTGCAGAGCCGCGCTCATGTCCACCACTTCCCACTCCGCGGGCAAGGTGTAACTGAAACCGACATCACTTGAGTACGTCTGCGTTGCAGCTGTCGAGGCAGGAACCTGGGCCATTTCCCGTGTGCCGCAAAGAAGCAACAGAACGACCAAAAATGAGGCTTTCATAACGACGAAAGTCTACCACCACCCAGGGCACTGGGCCATCCCCTTCGAAAGTGCTGCCTGTGCAATGGCGTACGAATTTTCCGGGCTATGGCTGCAGGCCCATGCTGTCTTTGGTTATGGGAGCGGTCTCGAAAGCAAAACGCTTGAAGCTTACGGGGTTGAGTTTCGATATGCCTTCCTTCACACGGAATGAGCGGTCGATGGCAACATCTGTAAAGACCTGCGTCGTGTTTGAGACAGGCCAGAAAATCTCGATCTTCTCGATCGATTCAGCGTTTCCCACACCAATGTGTTGCCGAAGAGGATTGCCTCCAAAGCTGGAGCCATAACCGACCGTTCGATAGACGGCCCGCCGCACTCCCTCGTCTGTGAAGGTAACGGCAATGCGCGCACCGAATGCGGCACAGTTGGTCTGGACGCCTTCGAGCAGAAGCGTAATCCAGTGATTGCCGTGCCCAGGATTTCGGAAAAGAACACTTTGATAAACGTCGCCGGGCAGATGGCCGCCAATTACTGCAAATACATCCTCGTTCCCGTTGTTTTCGATGTCTCCGAATGCAATGCCGTGCCCTTTCTGCAAATGGCCGAAGCCGCCAGATGTTGTTACATCCTGAAAATTCTTGCCTTGATCGTTGCGAAACATCCGGTTCGGTAAAAGCGCCTCGTACGGGGGGTTTCCGGTTCCAAGATAGATATCCAACCATCCATCGTTATCCAGATCTCCGAAGTTTGCGCCCATCACCAGAATGGCGCGGTCAAGATGAACGGCCTTGGTAACATCGGTGAATGTTCCGTCGCGATTGTTGCGATAGAGCCGGGGCACCTCGCCTTGAAAGGGCAAGCCCAACTCAAAGTTGACCATGTCCTTCCAGGATTCGAGCCCATGGCCCGCGACAAAGATATCGGGCCAGCCATCGTTGTCGTAATCGAAGAACCACGTGGGAAAACTATCGATCGGTTCCGACACTCTGGCTTGTGCGGTCACATCGGTAAATCTCCACTGATCCGGCCGCGGATGCTGCGGGTCACGCGGTCCGTCGTTACGGAAGAGATGGTTGGGCCCGTGCAGCACTGAGATGTATAGATCAGGACGGCCATCGTTATTAAAATCGCCCCACGCCACGCCTTTGGCCCAGCCGAGATCCGCCAATCCATTCGGCTGGGCAACCTCAGTAAATGTTCCATCGCCATTGTTGTGGAAGAGCTGCGAAACGTGGGGGTTGTCTGGGGTCGACTCTACTCCGACAAAAAGATCGAGCCAGCCGTCGTTGTCGTAGTCGGCCCAGGCCGCAGCCCCCGTGGGATGCATCGAAAGCAGCCCGGCTTCTTCAGTCACATCGTCAAATGTGCCGTTGCCGTTGTTTCTGAGCAGCGACATGGGATAATTGCCAAATTTGTGCATCCATCCGCCACGTAGCACGAGCACGTCGGGATGCCCGTCATTGTTGTAATCCGTCAACACGATGTTGAGCCCGCCTACTTCACCCAGGAGCCCGGCCTCCGCAGTGCGGTCGGTGAGCGTGCCATCTGCGTTGTTGTGAAAGAAACGCAACTGATCTAAAGGACCGGAGGACGAGATCATCAGGTCAAGAAAGCCGTCCCCATCGAAATCCTCCAGAATGACCCCTCCGGCATGACCTAACGTGTCTACGCCCGCCTGCGCAGCTACATCCGGGAACTTGCCGATGTCGTAATCGGATTTGAAAGTGTCCTCCGGAATCAGCCATTTTTCCGGGATACTTTGCGGGTACTCGCCGAGTTGCATATAGGCGATGTTCAGCAGCCAGCGCGATAAGTCGTCATGCGGTCGCTCCTTGAGCATGTCGGTAAATTCCCTTACCGCTCCTTCAGCGCCGCGCTTGATGGAATGGACGCCCCGGCCGTGAATGGGAAAGATGTCGCATGTCTGCCCGCGCGTATTGAGACAGTTATCCTGTTCGCCCAGACGAAGATAGGAGAGAGCGATATACAGATGCAATTGCCGGTCTGTGTCACCTGGAAGGTGAATGCCGTGGTCCTGGCAATTTTTTGCCAACCCTTCAAACGCGTGCAGTGCTTCTTCATTTTCCCCGCTCCGCAATAGCTCCTTGCCCATTTCAAGCCAGACCGTCACCTGTTGTGAGAGCGTTAGCGAATTGCGCAGGACAGAGCGGTAATATATAGCGCGTTCGGCCGTTTTGTCGGGATCGGCCTTCCAGTCGGTCTGCTCGTAAATACGGCGCAGCAGCGCCGCCATTTTCTTTGTTCCCGCCGGCAGATACACGTCGCCCACTTTCGCTGCCTGCGGACAAGCGGCGGAGGTAAGGAGTGCCGCTGCGGCCGCCGCGCCAGTCTTCAGGAATTCACGGCGGCCTTGCTTCCAATTCGAAAACAGCTGCCCCCTGCTCATGAAGTCCTCCTTGGGTAACCGCGGCCTACTCGCAAGGACCGATAGTAAACCTGTCTTTCACCAGAATTCTATCCGGGGCGAAAATGTTTGCTCAAGACAGTTCAGTTAGGTCGAGAGATGTAGTGCCCGATTTGTCTAACCATCGATAAGGGCAGAGGAATTGTCAACCCGGATTTCCGTTTTGACCGGCGCGTCTGAAACCTAGCGTCGCTGGAAACGTCAATGTTTATGCGGGTGCGGCAGCGGTTCTCGCATCCCGGAGGCAGGAACCCAATGGGTGAAGGGCTAAGCGGGGCATACCAGCTCAGTTTCAATCCCTCGATTCGGGTCGCTTTCCAGGGTTCGACGGTCACATCCGACGGTGGCTTGGTGCTAGTGCGCGAGCTGGATGAGCGATTGGGCTTCGGCGAGCTGGTCGCCGAATGCCTGACGGACACGCGGGCCAGAAACGCGCAACTGCCGATTGTGGACCTGGTGCGCCAGTCGGTTTACAGCCGCCTGGCGGGGTACGAAGACATCAACAACGCGGAGCGGCTTGCCCAGGACCGCACGTTTCGGCTGATCAGCTCGGAAAAGGTCTGGGACCGTGGCGCCGCGCTGCCGTCGCGGCTGCAGAGTTTCGAGACCCAGATGCTGGCGGATGACAGCAACTTCGCCGGCTTGGCGCAGCTCAACCGGGCGCTCATCGCAAGCGCGGAGACGCTCGACCCACGCCGCCGGGTTGTGCTCGACATGGATTCGACGGAGATCCCGGTGTACGGCGAGCAGGAACAGAGCGCCTACAGCGGCCATTTCGAGTCCACCTGCTACCACCCGCTGCTGCTGTTCAACAGCGATGGCGACTGCCTGGCCAGCAAACTGCGCCCCGGCGACTTACGTCATCTCGCGGGAGAACCTAATCAAGAACAAACTGGCTGCGGCCAAAGAACAAGATATTCTCGATGTCAAGCAAATCCAAAATGCAGCCGGCTACGCTTCCGAACAGCCGACACAAAAAGCGAGAAAGCCCATTCTCAAAAAGAAGAATCGCAACGAAATTGAACGCTGAAGGTCTCTGGTCAGTTCTTTTTTCTCCCGCCCCCACACGGTTCGATTCCTTCCGCCTGATTTGGTTTGAACCCCTTGCCTCTTCATGCAATGAACCCACTACTCCTTCGGCGAGCCCGGACCAGCGCTGCAATAAGATAAAAGTCTTCACCCGCGCTGCGATTTCGGGTGCGAATCCGCATTGACTGGTCGCCGCAAGCAATCTCCCCATCTCGTCTCGAGTGAGGGGTTGCACTTGTTGTCGAACGCAAGGCAAGGACTTCAGCTTTGCACTGACATCGGCAGGGATCAGGTCGATGGAAAACGCCCACCGGAAAAACGTCTTCACGATTGACCAGTGCACGGCCGGGCCTCCCGATTGCTTATTGAAGCTCCACCTGGCCCTCCACTCGGTGAGCAAGCGTGCGGAAACATCCTTGAGTAGGAAGACGTCCCGAGCGTAAGCGTAATCGCGGAGGCGCCCCAGCAGCCTTTTCACCTTTGACGGATCCTTGACGCCGCGTTGGGCCATGTCCTCGAGGTATAGATCCACCGCCGCTTCGATGACAATGTGGTCGGGCTTCTTGGGCGGCTCCAGACCGAGGGCTTCGTGCTCAAGCTCCTCTTCAAGCTTGCGCGCGGCCTTGGTCGCGATCTCCCAGGAGCGGGTGCGAGCCGACCTCTTGTGGCTCCTGCCCCAGCGCAGCCAAAGGGGGCATTTGCACCGACGATACTGGCCGGCGTGCCTTACTTTACTCTGCGGGCACCTTGCCGAGTGCCGGGCGTAGACAGTCACAACCACTGTGCAATTTCCTCTGTCTGCTAATACCGGCAAACGGCGCGAAGCCGCGGGAGAAATGTTTCCCGGCGGTACAAAAGCAGTACAAAAAATCTGGGATTCTGCGTAAGTGGTTGGATTATAAGGAGATAATTTTGGCTCCTCAGGTAGGACTCGAACCTACAACCCTTCGGTTAACAGCCGAATGCTCTGCCATTGAGCTACTGAGGAGTGAATGGCGCTTGATTGTCCTCTCCTAAGTTATCAAACCTCGCCGAGCGGGTCAAAAGCGTCGCCATCAACTCCGCAGGGGCCAGAATCCCATTCTGAAACCCCCGCGGAAATCGGTCGAAAACGGTACCATGAGAAAGAACTTGAAGGAGCCGCAATGTCCCGCATTTCCCGCGTCGACCGCAGCCAATTGGCACCCGAAATCGCCGCCCTCTACGACAAGGCCTTTGCCCTGCGCGGCAACGTTCCCAATATGTTCCGCGTCATGGCCCACCGGCCCGAAATCTACGCTACCATGCAGGCGCATTTTGCCGCCGTCCTATCGACTGGCACCGTTTCGACAAAGCTCAAAGAGCTCATCATCGTACGCACCAGCCAGGTAAACGAGACACCCTACTGCCTGGCCAGCCACACCATCCTGGCCCGCAACCTCGGCTGGACCGACAACCAGCTTTCGCACCTCGCCGACTGGCCGCGCCGCGAAGACTTTACTCCTGCGGAAAAGGCCGCTTTGCGCCTCGCCGAAACCGTCACCCGCAATACCAACGCGGTCACCGACGAGCAATTCGCCGAGCTTCGCGGCTTTTACTCTGAAGGTGAAATCGTCGAGCTGCTTTGCGCCATCGGCCTCTTCAACTACTTCAACCGCTTCAACAACGCGCTCCAGATGGAGCCGACCAAGCCCGGCGAGGGCGGCGCATCTCAGCCCGAGCCCGCAGCCGCGCGATAAACTCACTACGAATCCGGTTGCCCCATCCTAGAATCTCGACGCGCAGCGGAGAGTCTTAGGGTGGGATAGTGCAAACCTTAACCTGATCTAAGAACAACCACGGAGCTTGATGCGACTTCAAATTCCCCCCGGCGCTTTTCGCGCCTATCTTTTCGACTGCGACGGCACCATTGTCGACTCCATGCCGCTCCACTACATCGCGTGGAAGCAGGCACTCGGCGAATGGGGTTGCACTCTCGACGAAGACCTCTTTTACTCCTGGGGCGGCAAGCCGCCTGTCGAGATCATTGCTTCACTGAACCAGATGCGGAGCCTCAGCATGCCCGTCGAAGCCGTTGCCGAGCGCAAGGAGAGCCTTTACTTCTCGCTCCTCCACGATCTCAAGCCCATTCCCGAAGTGCTTGAGCAAATCGTCGCCCAGCACGGCCAGATTCCCTTTGCCGTCGTGTCCGGCAGCACGCGCGAATCGATCGTCAAGTCGCTCACTGCCGTCGGCCTGCTCGATTGCTTCCCCATCCTCGTCGGTTCTGAGGACTACGCGCGCTCCAAACCCGCTCCCGACGCATTCCTCACTGCCGCCGCTCGCCTCGGTGTCGCGCCTAAAGACTGCCTCGTCTTTGAAGACACCGATATGGGCATTCAGGCAGCAACTACCGCCGGAATGGCCTCCGTCCGCATTCCCCAGCCCCACGAACGCAACGGAACCGCGCCCAGCGCGCCTGCGTAAATAAATCTCGAGGAGGCGTCTTGTCTTCGAACGCATTGTCTTCCGCCGAAATCAACGAGCCTAAGCGGAGCCACATCATCTCTGCCGATACAGCCATCCTCTTCGCCATCGCCGCCTCCCTCGCACTCCTCCATCTCCTTACCAACAATCGTTACGGCTTCCATCGCGACGAGCTCCAATTCCTCTCCGACGCGCGCCATCTCGACTGGGGATTCGTCGCCTACCCGCCCTTCACGCCATTCATCGAGCACATTGCCCTCGCTCTTTTCGGCGTCTCTATCGTTGGTCTCCGACTCACCGCGGTTGCCGCGCAGTTTGCAGTCGTGATCCTCGCCGGCCTCATGACAAAGGAACTTGGCGGCGCGCGGCTCGCGCAAGTCACCGCAGCCCTTGCGGTCGGATTTTCTCCGCTCCCCATCTTTGAAGGCCACGAGTTTCAGTACACCTCGTTCGATCTTCTCTGGTGGGTTCTCGCCGCCTACTTCGTCGTCCGCCTCCTCAAGTCCGGCGATCCCCGCTGGTGGGTCGCCATCGGCGCTGTGCTGGGTCTCGGCCTCGAAACCAAATACGCCATCGTTTTCTACATCGCAGGCATTCTCGCCGGGCTCATCTTCACCCCCGCACGGCGCTTCCTCAAGTCCGGCTGGTTCTGGGCTGGCGTCGCTCTCGCGCTGCTCATTTTCCTGCCGAACTTCATCTGGCTCGCCCGCCACGATTGGATCTCCTACACCTTCCTCCAGCACATTCACCAGCGCGATGTCGGAGAAGGCCGCGCCAAAGGCTTCCTCTCCGGCCAGTTCTTCGTCTGCGCCAACCTCGCTGCCGCGCCGCTCTGGCTCGCCGGCCTCTTTGGCTTCTTGCGTGATCGCCGCTACCGCATGTTGGCCTTGATGTACCTGGTCCCCCTGGCGCTTTTTTTCTTCGGCAAGGGGCGCGACTACTATATGGCCGGAGCCTACCCCATGCTCCTCGCCATGGGCGCGGTCCTCGCCGAGCACTGGCTCTGCGCCCTCCCGCGCTGGGGCCGCCGCACCATCGAAGCCGTCTACTTCGCCGCCTTCGCCTTCGTCTCGGCCTTCGTCTGTGCGCTCGTCCTGCCTCTCGCATCCAGCGGCCCGCTCCGCAACTACGCTCTCGCGCGCAATGACAACCTGCGCGAGGAAATCGGTTGGGACGAACTAGTCCGCACCGTCGCTCAGATCCGCGACTCCCTGCCGGCCGATCAGCAGGCGCACCTTGGCATTTTCACCTGGAATTACGGCGAGTACGGAGCCATCGAAATCCTTGGCCCCGCCTACAACCTCCCGAAACCCATCGGCACCACCAACTCCGAATGGCTGCGTGGCTATCCAACGCCTCCGCCCACCACGCTCATCGTCCTCGGCCTCACACAGCAGCAGCCCAATTCAATCTTCACCGGCTGCCGCTGGGCTGGCCACAACGGAAACTCCGAAGGCGTGCAGAACGAAGAAAGCCAGTACAACCCCGACATCTTCGTCTGCGGGCCGCCCCGCCTCCCATGGCCCGAACTCTGGAAAGAGCATCGCGACTTTGGATGACGCCCGCGAACTCGCTGACTTGCTAGTACAAAATCACCGCCACCCGGTACGCCGTAAACGATCCTTCCGCCACCTGCGCCGGGCAACTCCCCACCGATGCCTGGCGATAATTGCCTGACGCGAGCCGATCCATCAGCGCCTTCGGCAACTCGGTCAAATCCCCGGCCTGCCAGTGCATCACGAAGCGAGGCATCTCGCCGCTTTCCGCACGCGGCATTCCTTCATCCGTAGCGCACGCCGCGCGCGCCACGCTCGGGTCTCGCAGAATCGCCAACCCGCTCACGCGCACCAGCGCCGCAACTCGCGCCTCCACCTGCGCCGAGCTCAACTGCTCCACTCCACGCGAATAATCGGCCACGGCGTACATAACTCCGCGAGCCGCCACGACAGCGACGCCCACTCGGTCCACATCCGGGCTTAGCAGGTTCGCGCGATGCCCCGGCGAATGCATCCACGCTTCGTGAATCGCATCTGCCGATGGCCCCACCGCCACATTCTCCTCGATCACGCTGAAGTGCGCGCCCGCCTGCGCCGTCCGCGTTGTCAGGTCCGCCTCACCGCTGTACTGGTGTGCAATCGGCCCTTCCGTTGCCATGCGCTCGCAGTGCGCCAGGGCCGCAGCCGCCAGCGCCGGATCCCAATCCAGCTGCCCCACTCCTGCCTGCGTGCGCGCCTCGTTGGCCAGCTCTCGAATCTCCTCCGCCTCGGCAGCCAAATTGCCTGAGCCGGCATACGAACCCTGGGCCGCGATTTGTGCCACAACCAGCGCAGGAAGCGCGGCGAGAAGAAACGTGCGCAAAAAGATCTTCATACGGGCTTAGACCCGGCGCTCACGCGCATGTCGCTCTATTCTTTTCTTGAGTGCTGCTCCGCAGGCTCGCCTCCAGCGCGTTCGTGATTTCTGCGCGGCGCGAAACCGCCGAGATCCCGCATGGAAATGCGCAGGCCGATCACATTTCTAAGACGGGACCGGATCTTCCGGCTCAGCCGCCGCCCCATCGAGAGCGGGCTTTCCATGGTTCAGATCGTTTCGCCGTGCGACCCAGGGAAAAAGAAGAAGTGCCGGCAGTCCCACGACGCTCGTCATCACAAAGAACCACGGCCAGCCCATCTTCTCTGACAACCATCCCCCTGACGAGGCCACCACGGTGCGCCCGAGCAATGTAATCGAGGAAAGCAGTGCGTACTGAGTCGCCGTCGCCGTGAAAGCGGGCGAGCATAGGCTCGAAATATACGTGATCAGCGCGGTCCCGGCCATGCCGCCCGTGAGGTTCTCGGCGGTGACACACAAGGCCAGATAGCCGATGTGATGTCCACCCACAGCCTGCAGAACAAAAAACAGGTTCCCCGCCGACTGCAAGATCCCACAAAGAATCAGCGAGCGGAGAATTCCGTACCGCGTCGTCACAACTCCGCCCAGCATCACCCCGGCCACAATGGAGAAAAATCCGAACACTTTCGATGCCGCGGCGATCTCAGGGAGAGAAAATCCCAGCGCTATGTAGAGGGGGGTAGACATGACTCCCGCCATCGCCTCGCCCAGCTTGTATCCGAAGATGGCGATGAGGATGACGGGCCAAAGCGGCCGCTGCATAAAATCGCGAAAGGGACTTATGACAGCCCTCGAAAGCGCGTGGCGAACCGCATGCCAGGCCGATTCCGTCGCGTGCGACGTTTCCGGTGGCACCTTCGGTTCCGGAACCAGCAGGAACACGACGAGTCCTGCTCCGACGAGCGCAGCCATGGTGGCATAAGCGGCAAACCATCCGGCGTAGGCTGCGATCAACAGGCCGCCCGCCCCGGAAACCAGCATGCCGATCCGGTAGCCTGCCTGGACCATGGCTGCTCCGGGCGCCTGCTGATCGCCCGTCGTGCTCTCCACGCGCCAGGCGTCGATCACAATGTCCTGGCTCGCCGAAAGAAATGCAACAAGCACTGCGAAGGCCGCCATCAGACGCAAGTTATGCTTCGGATCCGAAGATCCCAGAGCAAGAATTGCGCCGATGAGAAGGATCTGGATCGTGATTCCCCAGCCGCGCCGCCGCCCCAAAGGCAGCGGTGGGGGGACCCGATCCATGATGGGCGCCCATACAAACTTGAATGAGTACGATGTGCCTACCAGGGCTATCGCGCCGATGGCTGCGCGCCGCACTCCGGCTGTCGCCATCCACGCTTGAAGAGTTGAATACGTCAACAACAGCGGCAAGCCGCTCGAAAAGCCGAGCGCAAGCACCTGGAGCACGCGGGGCTCGGTATAGGCAGCCAATGCGCGCCGCCAGTTGGTTCGGGTTTGTGCGTGCTTGGTTGCCGGGTTTTCGTTCATCTCAATTTGCGTGCGCACCTTCTCTCAGCCTACCTCCGCCGGCGCAGCTTATTCTGAAAACGTGAAGCTTGGAATCATCTCCGATACCCACGGCTTGCTCCGCCCCGAAGTCCTTCCCGTGCTTCGAGGCGTTGATCGCATTCTGCACTGCGGTGACGTCGGCAGAATCTCCATTCTCGAAGAACTCGCGAAAATTGCACCGGTGACAGCGATCCGCGGCAATGTGGACACGGACGGCCCGTGCAGCAAGCTGCCGGAGACCGAGGTAGTGCTGATCGAAAATCCACCCGGCCCTAGCCTCTACGTCTACATGCTTCACGACCTCAAAACCCTCCACCTCGATCCCGCCGCCGCCAAGTTCGCCGCCGTCCTCCACGGACATACGCATGTGCCGAATTTCTACACGAAGAAAGGCGTGCATTACTTAAACCCCGGATCGTGCGGCCCCCGGCGATTCGAGCTGCCGGTGACGATCGGTGAGCTCGACGTCGGCACAGATGGAGACCTGCAGCCTGCGATCATCCGGCTAAACATCACTTAGAGGGAGCCCGGTCTCAATGGGTCGCCGCGAACCAGGTGAATCAGCAGAAACACCAGCGACACCACAAGCCATACAACCGGCAGGGTCAGTGCGAGGCGTGTGAGGGTCTGCTTCATGGGCTCTCACTAACGATAAGCCAGAAGGGCAGTTGGTAGTTCGTAGTTCGCAGGTTTCGGCCCGCAGGTCGCATCATCGGGCGTCAGGAGGACCGCGTTTGCATCTGCGTTCGCTTCGGCAATTAGGTCCGATCTGCCTCGATGCGCCGTCAACTGTGAACTGCGAACTAAGAACTGTGAACTAGCCATACACCGCCGGAATAAAATTCTGCTCCTGGATCGGCGGCCGCACGTACTTCGACTTCATAATCGGTGGCAGCTTCAGCGGCCCCGGCGTCAGATCGCGGTAAGGAATCATCGACAGCAAATGCCGTATCACGTTCAGCCGCGCCGATTTCTTGTTCTCCGCGTTCACCACAAACCACGGAACCTGCTTCGTATCGGTCACCGCGAACATCTCAGCCTTGGCCCGCGAATAATCCGCCCAGTGCTTGCGCGACTCCAGATCCATCGGGCTCAGCTTCCAGCGCTTGGTGGGCTTATCCATCCGGTCCTGAAACCGCCGCTCCTGCTCCTCGTCGCTCACGCTGAACCAGTATTTGATCAGCGTGATCCCCGATCGCACCAGCATCCGCTCGAACTCCGGGCAGCTCTGCATGAATTCCAGATACTCCCTGTCCGTGCAAAAGCCCATCACGTGCTCCACGCCCGCGCGGTTATACCAGCTCCGGTCGAACAGAACCATCTCCCCCGCCGCCGGCAAATGCGCCACGTAGCGCTGGAAGTACCATTGCGTCTTCTCGCGCTCCGTAGGCGTCGCCAGCGCCGCAATCCGGCACACCCGCGGATTCAGCGACTCCGCGATCCTCTTGATCGCCCCGCCCTTGCCCGCCGCGTCGCGCCCCTCGAACAACACCACCACGCGCAGCCCCTCGTGCCGGATCCACTCCTGCAGCTTCACCAGCTCCACCTGCAGCCGCCGCAGCTCACTCTCATACTCGCAGTCCTTGCCCAGCCGCTGCGCCGCCACGCCGCCATTGACCTTGCCGTTTGCACTCCCGTTCGCCTCGATCGGCCCATTCGGCTTCCCCGCCCCATTCACCTCTGCGTGTTTGTGCTTCTTGTCTTTCTTCGCCATGCTTCCCCCATGCAAATTTCCATGAGCCGCTTGGCCCAAACCAGAAGTTCACAACAGAATGCGCTTGTCATCCTGAGCGAAGGGCGCCCGCCGTGGCGGGCGACCGAAGCCGAAGGATCTGCGGTCGTTCTTCAACGAGCCTTAGACCCGCCTGCGTGCGCGCGCTCCGGCACATCCTCCCTATCGGCAAATCCCCGCTCCACGATTATCCCAGCGCCCGATCGACCTGCAAACTCGCCAACTCGCTGGCTTGCTGACTTGCTGACCTGCTTACTCGCTCCCTCGCTCCCTCGCCCTTCGCCCATAAGCGTGTGCTTCGGTAACGTGACCAACAAGGTTCGGCGGCCCAACCACCAGCCCCAGCCGCTCCTTCAGCGCGCCCATAATCGAATCTGTGAATGCTCGTAACAATCTCGCTCTCTTAAAGGACTATGCCGCCTATCTTCGAGTGGAAAAAGGACTTCGCCCGCTCACTTGCGAGGCCTATCTCAGCGATTTGCGCATCTTCGCCGAGCTGCTTGAAGACCGAAACGCTGTCCTGCTCGCGGCCGTCGAGGCCGACGTCTCCGCCTTTCTCGATCACCTCCGCACCCACAACATCGACTCCCGCTCCGCCGCACGCAAGCTGAGCTGTCTGCGCGGTTTTTATAAGTGGCTTCTTCTCGATCGCCGCATCCATCACGATCCCACCGTCAACATCGAGTCGCCCAAAGCTTGGAAAGTCCTGCCCAAATCTCTCGCCGAGCCCGAGGTCACGGAAATGCTCGAGCGCGCTGCCATGGCGGCCTCGCATCCCCAGGCCAAGGCCACTGCCCTGCGCGACCGCGCCATTCTCGAGCTTCTCTATGCCGGCGGCCTGCGCGTCTCTGAGGTCACCGGGCTTTCCGTCAGCGATCTCGGCCTCGACTCTGGGCGAGTGCAGGTCCGCGGCAAGGGCGACAAGGAGCGGATCGTCCCCATCGGCCGCTCCGCGCTTCAGGCCATCGAGCAATACCTCCGCGAAGGCCGCCCTCACCTCGAGCGCATCAGCTCGGTGCGTAAGAAAAGACCCGCACCGCAAGACCGCTCGCGGCTTTTCCTTTCGCTCCGCGGCATGCCCCTCACGCGCCAATGGATCTGGAGCCTCGTCAAGCGCTCCAACCATTCCACCAGCCCGCACGGTCTGCGCCACAGTTGCGCCACGCACATGGTCGAGCACGGCGCCGACCTGCGCAGCGTGCAAATGATGCTCGGCCACGCCGACATCTCCACCACGCAGGTCTACACCCATCTCGCCCTCGGCCGCCTCAAAGCCGTCCATCGCATGCACCATCCGCGCGGCGCGCGGCGCGTGGTCGACTCCGCTTCCGAAGCCGCCCCGCTCTCCGTCCCCCGCCCCGGCCCGCGCCTCCTCGAGCCCCGAATCGACCAGGCCGCCCCCGTTGAGGAAACCTCATGACCGCCACAGCCGCCCCGCCGGTCTTTTCCGCGCCGCCCGCTTCCTCCGTCACCGCTTCCTCGCCGGCAAGTTCCAAAATTGCCGCCCTCAAAATCGCGATATTGGTCGACGCCTACCTCCACGTCCTCTCCGCCGAGCGCGGCGCATCGGCCCACACCCTCCGCGCCTATCGCCGCGAGCTGCACGGATTCGCTGCCTGGCTTGCCGCCCATCATCCCCGCCTCACCGTCGCCCGCATCGAGCACACCCACATCCGCTCCTACCTCGGCACGCTCTACGACCGTGGACTCTCCAAGGCCTCCGCCGCCCGCGCTCTCGCCGCCATCCGCAGTTGGTTCAAATGGCTGGCACGCAATCACCACATCGAGCAAAACGCCGCCTCGCTCGTCTCCACGCCGCGCCTGCCCAAGCATCTTCCGCGCGTGCCCTCCATTGAGCAGCTCAATCGCGTGGTCGACTCCGTGCGCGCCGACGCGGCAAGCTGGCCCGCTCGCGACAAGGCCATCATGGAAATGCTCTACGGCTGCGGCATCCGCAACGCCGAACTTACGGCCCTCAATCTTGACGACATTCATTGGGCCAACGAGGCCATCCTCGTGCGCGGCAAAGGCCAAAAGCAGCGCTACGTTCCGCTGGGCGACTCTGCCGCCGAAGCCCTCCGAGCCTACATCGCCGAGCGCTCCACCCGCCTGGCAGCCGGCGATCGTCAAAAACCCCTCAAAGCAGGCGATGGGCAACAATCCCTCACTGCGTCTGGCGGACAAAAACCCTTCAACACGCCCGCCCTTTTTCTCAATCTGCAACTGCGCGCCCTCCAAAACGGCGGTGAGGCTCGCCTTACCACCCGCAGCGTCGGCCGCATCGTCAAGCGCATCGCCATCCTGCGCGGCCTGTCCTCCGACGTTCACCCCCACACCCTGCGCCACGCCTTCGGAACCCACCTGCTTGAAGAAGGCGCCGACCTCCGCGCCATTCAGGAGCTCCTCGGCCACGAGCGCCTTTCCACCACCCAGCGCTACACCCAGCTCACCACCGCGCAGCTAACCGCCGTCTACGACCGCACCCACCCCCGCGCCAGGTAGCTCGCTTCACAAGCGACGTCGTGTCATCCCGAGCGGAGCGCATCGAGATGATTCCTCGCCAAGCGGCGTCATCCCGAGCGGAGCGCGCTTGGGGCCCCAATCACGCTTGATGTGATTGGGGCAAGCGGAGCCGAGGAACCTGCTTCTGCTTCTTGTTTTGTATCAGGGCTTGGCTTTAGCCATGCCGAAAAGCACTCCAACCAACTCCGGGGCTTTAGCTCCTGCGGAAACAAACGGAGGGAGCAGGAGCCATCAGGCTCCTGAATACTCGCGCGACAAGCCTCGGGCCTTTAGGCCCGGATTGATCGGCCATGCAACACCAACCCTCCGGATCACATCCCATATACCGAGGGCAAAGCGCATGGCAAACTCTGTGCTCGACAAACAACCCACAGTCGATGACATTTACCGCGAGGTCAACCGCATCAAGTCCGTCGTGGCCGATGCGGTCGACGACGGCGTTCAAACCGCGATCCGCGCCATGAACCAGGGGCGCGATGCCGCCGACGACGTCGTCCACGACGCCCGCTTTGCCATCAAGCGGAATCCGCTTCAGGCTGCGGGCATCATTCTTGCCGCAGGTGTCGTCATCGGCAGCCTCCTCACTCTTTTCACCGTGCGGCGTTCCTGACCGTTCATCTCGGCCGCAATCGGTCTGATCATCACGTCCTGAGCCCGCACCATCCGCCACAGGTGGGTAGTTCGGTCTTAAGCCTCGGCCGCTCGTCATGCCGGAATACGGACAACCCCCCCACGCCCCGTGAGCATCCCAGACAAGGAGGTGTTCTCAATGAAGAAGCTCCACACCGGTTTAGCGCTTGCCATCCTGTCCACATGTCTCATGGGAGGCGTCGCCGTCGCCCAAGACCACCACGACAACGTCCAGGGCCAGGACCACCACGACAACCACGCCTACGTCGAACACAAGGATTGGAGGAAGGGCGCAGCCATCAGGCACGAAGATTGGGATCGCGGCGATAAAATCGACTACCGCCAATATCACCTGAGCGCTCCGCCACGGGGTTACGAATGGCGTATGGTTGACGGCTACTACGTCCTCGCCAACATCTCCACGTTCCAGATCCGCACCGTCGTCCGCATACCGTAACCCACCCTCCCGCCTCAATCACGGCCGTCGATGAGTCTCCATCGGCGGCCATGCCTTTTTCACACTCAAAGGGTCCACCGTTCACTGACCACCGCCGACGGTCCACTCACCGCTGGCCCGGGTGCAATATCCCGGCTGTCATCCCGAGCGACCGGAGTCCGCCTTAGCGGACGTTGGGCGTCAAGGGACCTGCTTTTTGGAATTCTGGCGAAGGGTGGATAGCACGAACCCAATTCCGACAGCCTTGTATCAGGGCACGGCTTTTGCCGTGCCGAAAAGCCGCCCGGAAACTTAGTGGGCCTTAGCCCCTGTCCGGCACCCTCCATGAGCATCGCGCCTGTCAACCCTCCCATACCCTCCAGCCCTCGCAACCCCCTGAAAACATTCGCCAAAAGAATTTTCCCAAGTTTGCCGATCAATTCCCCCGTTTCGCTACCCTCTATTTAAAGAACAAAAACAGGGCGTTTTTCTCCTCTTTGAGAGCTGGTGGGCGGCTCCGGGGTGTCGGTTGATCATGGTCGGCACTCCCGGCCCGCCCACCGTTTTTTGAGGACACATTGCATCCGCGCCTCGGAATTCTAAAACGACGCTGCCGGCGAGAATTCAAGTAACCATGTCGGCATGCCGGAAAGGAAAATGCAGAAAAAAAATTTGATACCCCCCGGGGGTATATTTTCGGGCCGTAACTCCTTTAGACTCTGTTGGACGTGCACCAAAATTTAGGGCAAGATAGCCGAAATTGGCTGTTAATTTTCTCGATAACGTCCGGCCGCCCGGCCGCGGCCTTCTGTTCTCGCGTTAAATCCCTGCCCAGTTTCCTACCGTCCATGATTCACGACCCGCGACCCACGCCAAACTAGAGGCTGGATTTGAAGTTTCAACACGTTGTTTTACACTTCCAGCCGTTGTTTTGAAAGGGCACGGCTTCAGCCGTGCCAACGAGCGTTACACCAATGGATCGGGGCTTCAGCCCCTGAGGGATGTTTTTGAGCCTGGCCGAGACGAACAATTTCTTTAAACCGGACGCTTCAACCTGACAGCTGGGAGCTGACGGCTGAGAGCTCTCGGCTACGTCGAATAATCCGCATTGATGTGAATATATTGCGCCGTCAGATCCGTCGTCCAGAACACGCACGATCCGTGTCCCTGGTTGAGCTCAATCGAAATCGAGAACTCCCGCTGGCTGATGTATTCGTGCGCGGCGGCTTCGTCGAACTCTTCCGCGCGTCCGCCGTCGCGGCAAATCTGCAGCTCGCCGAAGCGAATGTCGATGCGCCCCGGATCGATCTGCGCTCCCGAGTATCCAATCGCCGCCGCCAGCCGGCCCCAGTTCGGATCGCACCCCGCCCACGCTGTCTTTACCAGCGGCGAGTGAGCGATGGCCTTGGCCACGCGCAGCGCCTCAGCGTCGCTGGCCGCGCCGTCGATGCGCAATTCAACCACGTGCGACGCGCCTTCCCCGTCGGCCACCACCTGCCGCGCCAGAGAAGCGCACACCTCAGTCAGCGCCGCTGCAAACGCTGCCTCGCCTGCGCCGATCTTCACGCCGCTCGCGCCCGACGCGAGCAGCAGCACCGTGTCGTTCGTCGATGTATCGCCGTCCACCGAGATTCGGTTGAAGCTGACTTCCACCGCGGCGCGAAGGTAGCCGTCAAGATCGCCAGGCTTGATCGCCGCGTCGGTGAGCACGTAGACCAGCATCGTTGCGTGAGGCACCAACTGCGGATGAATCATCCCCGAGCCTTTGCCGAACGCCGCAATGCGCACCTCGCGCGCGGCTCCGTCGCTTCCCATCAGTTCGAGCCGCGCAAAAGCCATCTTCTCGACCAGATCTGTCGTCAGGATCGCGTAGGCCGCTTCGAAAAAGTCGCTCGGCTCCGAGCCCAGGCCTGCAGCCAGCTCCGGCAGCGCGGCAATCAACTTTTCCGCCGGCAGCGGCACGCCGATGATCCCCGTCGACGACGGAAACACCTCCTCCGCCCGGCAGCCGAACACTTCTGCAGCCGCGGCGCAGGTCGCGCGCGCCGCGCGCATTCCGGCCTCGCCCGCGGCGCAGTTGGCGTTCCCTGCATTGATGGCCGCCACGCGCACGCGCCCGCCCGTCGCGCTCATGTGTTCCTTGTCGACAATCAGGGGCGCGGCAATCACGCGGTTCGACGTAAATGCGGCCGCTGCGCTGGCCGGCGCATCCGCCACAATCACGGCGAAGTCGGGCCGCCCGCTGGCCTTCAGGCCGGCTTTCACTGCACCAAATCGGAATCCACGGGGGATGGCGTTACTCGATAAATCGCTCATGCGGTCAACCCCATTTAATCTAGCAGGTAAGGGGCGTTTCGGGATCGGCAGATGTCTGAGAATGAAATCAATTCGCAAACCTTTCTTGAGATGCGCGAGGTCAACGTCGCTCGCGGAGACCGCGTCGTCCTGCACGACGTGAATCTCACCATCCGCGCCGGTGAGCACGTCGCCATCCTGGGACCCAACGGCTGCGGCAAATCCACGCTCATCCTGGCCGTGACCTGCCAGCTCTATCCCATCGTTCACCCTGGCATGGTGGTGCGCATCTTCGGTCGCGAGCGCTGGGATTTGACCGAACTGCGCCGCCACTTCGGCGTCGTAACCGCCGGCCCCATGGGCGCAGACCTGCCCGGCGAGCGAACGGCAGTGACCTCCGGGCTCAACGCGGTGATCGCCGGCTTCTTTTCAGCTTCCACGCTGTGGCCCAATCTGCATGTAACCGATGAAATGCGCGCGCGAGCGCATGAGGCTTTAGCGCGAATGGAGGCGACTCATCTCGCTCAGCAACTCGTCGGCGCCATGTCGGCCGGTGAGAAGCGCCGCATCATGATTGCCCGCGCGCTCGTGCACCGCCCGCAACAACTCCTCCTCGACGAGCCCTCCAACGCACTCGACCTGGCCGCTCAGCGCGAGCTGCGCGAAACGCTTCGCGGACTCGCCCGCGAAGGCACTGGTCTCGTGATGGTCACCCATCACCTGGGCGACATCTTGCCGGAGATCGAGCGCATCCTTCTCATGCGCGACGGCCGCATCGTGGCCGACGGGCCGCGCCAGGACCTTCTGACCGAACCGCGCCTGAGCGAACTCTTTCTTGCCCCGGTGCGCATCGGCCGGGACGCAGAATGGCTGCACAGTTGGTGACGTAAAGGCAGAGACGGCGAGGCATTTGCGGCTCGTTGTCGGGGTGAAGAGTATGGAAACCGCGATAAAACCCGGTCGCTGGAAGCTCCTCCTGGCCTTCGCGATCATCTATTTCGTCTGGGGATCGACCTTTTTCGCGATTCGCGTTGGCGTCAGCGAGCTTCCGCCATTTCTCTTCTGCGCCATGCGATTTCTTGTGGCAGGCCTGCTGGTTTTTTTCTGGGCTTTCGCACATGGCGAGCGCGGGCCGACCATGCGGCAGTGGCTTTCCGCATTCCTGCTCGCATTTCTCATCTTCGTCGTTGACTACGGCCTCCTCTTCTGGGCGGAGCAGCGCGTTCCTTCGGGCATCGCGGCCGTCATCCTAGCCACTATTCCGGGCTTCATGGCATTGTCCGAGATTCTCATTCTGCGCACGCAGCGGCTTACCATTCGGCTCGCTCTTTCGCTTCTTGCGGGAATTGCGGGTGTTGCAGTCCTCGTGAGCCCGTCGCATTTGCTCGGCAACCTCGGCGGCGCGGCGATCGACAAAGCCGGCGCCATCGCGCTCATCATCGGAGCCATCGGCTGGTCAGTCGCATCGGCGCTGTCGCGCAAATTGCCGCTTCCTTCGTCAAAGGTCATGAGTTCGGGCGCGCAAATGTTGGCCGGCGGAATCATGCTGGCTGCTGTTGCCGCGTTACGGGGAGAAGGTCGCGGGCTTCACCTCTCCACGATCTCCGGCTCCGCATGGGTCGCTTTGCTCTACCTCGTCTTCGCCGGCTCCATTGCAGGATTCACCGCATATGTCTGGCTGCTGCACCACGAATCCCCCACCAAGGTGGGAACGTATGCATACGTCAACCCTGTAGTTGCGGTCGTGGTGGGCTATTGGCTGGGTGGCGAGCCGGTGGGTATCCGCACGGTGGTCGGCGGTATGTTCGTCCTGGCCAGCGTTATTGCAATCACGAGTATGCGTCCAAGAATCAAGCCTGTCGTCGCAGAGGGCGAAGGATAAATGAAATAGACCGAATAGGCGAAATGCAATTCCGCCTGAGTTTAACCGCCTGTTCCAGACCTGTGTTACCATTCGGCCAACTGGTCAGCCCCCTTTTTTCAAGGGGCGGAGGGCCCACTCATCATGTCGATTTCCAGACGAGATTTTCTCAAGACAAGCGTAGCTGCGGGTGCCATCGCGAGCATGGGCGGCCTGCCTCTCCATGCCGAGCGCGCCTCCGCATCGGATCTGGTCACGCTGGGCAAATCGGGCGTAAGAGTCACGCGCCTCGCCTTCGGAACCGGCAGCAACAACGGCCAGGTGCAGTCCGCGCTTGGGCAGAAGGAGTTCAGCAGGCTCGTTGCGTATGCCTATGAGCGCGGAGTCCGTTTCTTTGAAACCTCGGAATCCTATACGACGCCGGCGATGCTCGGCGAGGCGCTCAAGCCGTTTCCCCGCGACAGCTATCAATTGATGTCCAAGGTGACGACGGAGGACGAGGGCGATCCGCTGAAGAAGCTTGATGAGCTTCGCCGCACTTCGCAGACCGACTACTTCGACATCATGCTGCTCCACTGGCAGCACACCGGGACCTGGCCATCCGACACCGAGCGCTGGCAGGACGCGATCCTGGAGGCGCAGCATCGCCAGACGATCAGGACTCACGGCGCGTCGGTCCACGGGCTGCCCGCATTGCGCCAGGTGCCCGCCACCAAATGGCTTGAAATCGCCATGATCCGTGTGAACCACAAAGGTACCCGCATGGACAACGAGTACGACGATTGGGGCGTGCCCGGCGATGTCCCCGAGGTGGTGACCCATGTCCAACAAGCCCGGGCTGAAGGAATGGGCGTCATCAGCATGAAGCTCGTCGGCGAGGGGACCTTTATCGGTCGCGACGATCGCCAGCGGGCCATGCGATTCGCTTTCCGGAACGCAGGCGTCGACTGTGTCACGGTGGGCTACAAGAACACATCGGAGATCGACGAGGCCATCGATAACGTAAACCTGGCCTTTGCGTAATCAGCCCGCCCTTGCGGGCGAAGGCTGGTGGGCCCGGAGGGATTTGAACCCCCAACCAAGGGATTATGAGTCCCGTAGTTAGTTTAGAATCAATAGCTTACGCAGATTGCGATGAAAAGCGATGATTTGCGACCGATGCTGATGATTCAACGGGTTCCGCCCATCAGCATCGCACACCGTCGCAATTAATAGGGACAGGCGGTAGGCACAGAATTGGGCACATTCAAGTCCTCGCTGCTGGTGGATACGGCGCTGGGCCAGAACCTTGGGCTACGAGGCTCGTCACGCTAATTTAGGGCAAGTGTGAAGGACCGTTTCCTTTCAAGGTCCGCATTTGTCGCGTCTTGACGTCGAGGAACCAATTAGAGGCGCGCAAAGCGGTCCAAACTATAAAGGCCTCAGTTCCCAAAACCCCCGGCTTAGAAGGTCAAACAGGGAGCAATTCCTTGCCTTACCGTCGTTTCCCATTATTTACTTTCCTCTAATGTTCATGCGGGTTTCAGGGACCTCGTCATTACTGTGCTGTCCCATGAATTACTGTGGGGACTCCCCCCATTTTCACCCACACTCCCCCCAATTTCCCCCACAGTTTTCTGGCTTATTTTTTCGGGCTGAATTCGAGCCAAGATCCCCACAGCGCACCGATCCACTTCAGGAGAATCTAAACCCCGCGTCGTGAAGTAGAAGCATGAGACTGCGATCACTGATTCGCGCTCATCAGTGGCACTGATTTGTCGATCAATGGCAGCGCTTCCAGAACTCCGCGCAAATAAGCCCTCTGACGCGCTATTGTGTGCCAGATGCGTGACTGAGCCGAACGGTTGATTAACGGAATTCTGTCGGGCAATGGCACGGCTGAACGGCGAAGCTTCTAGCCGCTTTCCGTCCTTCGTTTTCTCGGCACACTTCTTGCACACCGGGCAACGCGCGACCGTAGGAATTGCGCAATCAGGCGACCCGGGCTGGCTGATGCCGGATCAGCATATCGGGGTCCGAATATCGATGCACTTAAACGCCTATGCCTGCAGGCATAGGCTGATCTGACCCATGCATAAGTGTTGCAAACGCTTCATATTGCCGCTCATTTGCCGAGAAAGATCTGAAGGTTGGAGTTTAGTTGAGAAGCGCGAAAGGGCGAGGCTGGCAGTCCGGCCCTGTTGAAAAGACTACAGGGAGGGTCGTCCGACCAAGCGTAACGCGCTTGAACCGGTTCCGGCACATTCGGGTTGGTGAGCACCACCGATGCTCCATCAATCACTGCCGTCGCCGGAAAGAATGTTCCATCAGTACCAGCCACTTCAAATCCCTGAAGAGAACCCGATTTGGCTATGAGTCCTCCCTCGGCATGATCGAAATACAAGCGCAGACTCTGGCCGTCGCGACTCATGGCGCGGTAGAGCGGGCCTGAATACTCAACTGGCTCCTTATAGACAATGGCGCGGGCAGCAAGGGCCAGCCGAAGTCCGACGTCCTGTTTATTCGCCGGATGAATGTTGCCCGGATCGCCAATGTCGATAGTTACAGCCATAGCCGTATTCACCAGCGTCAAACTTTCAAGCTGGGCCTCGCGAACTTCCGGCCAGTGATCCTGAGCACCAGTACGGTAGTTGGCAATCTGAACGAAGAGGAACGGGAAATCCCCTTCCGACCAGGCTGTTCTCCAATCCTGAATCAGCGTCTGAAAAAGCCGTGCGTAAGCCGGATAGCGCAGCGCGTCGGTATTTGACTCGCCTTGATACCAAATGACTCCGCGGATGGGGAAGTGTGTGAGTGGCGCGATCATACCGTTGTAGAGCGCCGCCGGAGCCCAGGCATTGAAGACAGGATGCCACGGCACCTGGAGATTCTCATCCTCGACCGCTCCAGCCTTTTCTTTGATTTCTTCGCGCTCCCTGGCTTCGGAGAGCAAAGTCTGCGGCTCTGCTTCAGCCATCGCAGCCCAGGCAGAAAATACCGGCATCAAAGACGCATCCCGCGATAACGCCGGCAAGCTGGTCCACGCTTCCGCCGGGGTTCCTCCCCAGGCTGACTCGATGATGCCGATCGGCACATGCTCGCGCCGAGCCAGTTCCCGGGCGAAGAAGAATGCAACTGCCGAAAAGCCGGCGGCTGAATCGGGAGTGCAAACACTCCACGGCATGGTCACGGCCAGATCCTCTTGCGGATAATCGGCGTATCTCTGCTTGGTATTCAACAGCCGCACCGCTGGCAGGTTTGCACTGGCGATCTCCTGTTGCGCATCTCTTGCCTCGCGCAGCGAAAAGCCCATATTCGATTGACCCGACGCAACCCAAACATCGCCGACCAGCACGTCTTCGAGCTTGATGGTGTTCGTTCCGCGAACTGTGAGGACAAACCGCCCGCCGGCTCGGCCCGGAGGGAGCTGCACCGACCAGCGGCCAAAAGTGTCTGTGGTCGTGGTTTGTTGCGCGCCACGAAATTCGACAGTCACGGTTTCGCCGGCATCCGCGTCACCCCACACATGCACCGGCTCATCCCGCTGAATCACCATGTGGTCCGCAAAGAGCGCGGGCAAGCGGACATGCGCGTAAAGCGGTGCATCAACAAGCAACAACAGCAGCCAACAGCAACTGTGTGTGAATATCCGCATCGTTCATTCACCGCCTTTCGTCTTCGATTTACGCCAGGAGGCTTCAAGCCACTCCGTTGGGAAGTACCGTATGGAGAAACGCCGGCCCGCCATGAGTATCATGCCGTCGAGCACGCGGTCGTGGAAGTGCAGACTGCGCTCGAGCCTAACCGTCTCAGGTTGCAGATTCGCGTTGATTGCTCCCATGCATATCCTCAGGGTGCAGCGGCCAAAATCCCGGGAGCGATCGTTTCGGACGGAACATTCCAGCCATCGAGCTGGACGATTGGCGTGCGATCGGCGTCCTTCGGCAGCAACGCAGTCAGCGTGGCCGATTCGCCGGGAACCAATTCGATCCAGTTATCGGACCAAATGACGGGTGCAATGAGGCCGCCGGCCGGCGTTCGCACCGCCGCGTGCAGTTGAAAGGCCAGCATAGCGGAGTTGTTTTTGAGCTGAAGGCGGAGTTCGCGTCCGCGCGACGTGTTGGCGATCCCTGCGTGCGCAGTGACCGTGGCTGGTGGAAGATGCGTAAGCATATTCAGGTCTTCATAGCGTTCGGCAGGGGTGTAGGTGTACCAGGTTTTTGGCCAGTCGAAGGTGGTAAGAGTACCCGGGACCCAGTAGAAATTGCGGCTGAGAACGCGGCCTGAAGCATCGGTGAGGGTCAGATCGACAAAGAAGATCCGCTCTGCGCTGGCGTAGAGCGAATCGGGAATGGCAAAGACGCGCTGCGCGCTGTCGGGCCCGGCGTCGACAACTGTCTGGGCGTCATACAAATCGTTCCACGTGATGCCGTGGACCTGGACGCTGGCATGCAGACCGGTGGCGCGCCGATAGGTACTGTTCACCACGACAATCGACCGGTCGTCCTAAGAATATTGGATGTGAAGCGGCTCGCATGCTTTCTTCACTCCAAAATATCCGCCGCCCGCGTCGAGGTAATAGTCAAAGAGATGCCAGATCATGGAGGGCCAGGCGTTGTTGAGCATCCATTGAACAACGCCGGTTGAGACGTATTTGTTCCTGCTGTAGGCCTCGAATATGGCGCGCTCGGAGTCGTAGCTCATGGTTTGTGCCATGCGTTCATAGTCCGCAGCGGAGTGTGGCTTGGCGTAGATGGCGGCCATCGCTTCGTCGAAGGCTTTGAGGCTGGTGAATTCTCCGCCTCCGAAGTGCAGGCTCCAGTCAGGCGATGGCGGCCATGCCTCCGGATCGGGCAGAAACTTCCTGCGGCTGGCAAGCGATGGAATTGCCGGTCCGGGACTGGTCTCGGTGTTAAAACCGAAGGCTCCTCCATGCTCGTGGTCCACGTACCAATAGCTCGGCTCAACATAATCGTATGGGCCGGTCATCTTGACACCGGTGGGTCCTGACCCCGGCGTGTCGGCAGCCGAGGCCGCGGCCAGCACGGGGTTCGGCCAGTGCGTCTCGGCTTCTACATCGAGATAGGCGCGTTCCACATCCGGCGGCGGGGCATGATCGCTGCCGTTGAGCCAGGCCAGAAGGCTGGGATGGGAGCGCAGTCGCAGCAACTGCGCGCGCAATGAGGCAGTCGCGATGCTCAAGTCTTCCGGTTTCCAATTCTTCCAGTCCTCCCAGCGATCGCAACAACACCAGCCCGCAAGGATCAGGATTCCCTGCTCGTCCGCCAATCGGAAAAACGCTTCAGTCTCCAGCTTGCCTTCGAGGCGAATGGTGTTGAGATTCATGTCTCGCATCATGCGTACCTGTTCGCGCAGACGGTCGTCGTCTTCGCGCAGCATCATGTCCGGCGCCCAGCCGGCGCCGCGAATCAGGATACGTTTGCCGTTGACACGAAACAGGCGGCTGCCATTCGCCGCGGTCAGCTCTGAAGTCACCTCGCGGATTCCGAACTTTACGCTCTGCTCGTCCTCCACCTGCCCTTGCACGGTGAAGCGCATCGTCAGTTGTTCCAGGTGTGGCTGGCCCATTTGCCACGGCCACCAAAGCTGCGGATTGTGAATGCGCAGTTGCGGAAATTCCTGGGGCGTAAAGACAACCGTGCGCTCTTCGTGTGCCGCCAGTTCGACAGTCTGCGTGAAATTGGCTCCGGCCGCAGAGCCCGCGACTTCACCCTTCACGGGCATGTCTGTTGCGTTGTGTAATTCTGCGTAAATGGTCAGGTCGGCGACGTTGAGCGTATCGTCTTCAAGATGCGTAGCCACCATGGGCGAGCGTAAGGCGACAGCGCTGGTCGTCACCAGATCGACATCGCCCCAGAGACCCATATCCTTATCAGGTGGGCAGGGGTTCCAATCGACCCAGTTGATCCCGAGGTCGTTCTCTGTGGGCGCAAACGTCTCCACCGCGAGCACGTTCCTTTGCCCCGGCTTGATCGCGCCGGTCACATCGAAGTCGTAGGTTCGGTAAGCGCCCGCCACGTTTGCCGCATCAGCGATCTTACGGCCGTTCAGCCAAACATCGGCGCGGTAGTTGATGCCCCCGAAGTGTAGCCAGAAATGCTGGCCTGGGCTTGTGGACTCAGGCGCGGTGAATTCCGTTCGGTACCACCAGCCGCAGCGGTAGGGACTGTCAGCCGGCATCGGCTCATTGGCAAAGCTCGGTCCAATCGGGTAACCTGCGCCGGGCAGCTTGCGCAGGTTATCGCCAAAGTAGGGATCGGGAAACACGCCCTTGGCAACCTGGGCGGCCAACACTGTGCTGGGAACAGAAGTTTCTATCCATTCCGCAATGGGAAATCCAGGTGCGGCGATCGCGCTGCCATCAGCTTGCAGCTTGCAAGCCGATTGCAAACGCCAACCCTCGCGCAGTGGCGTCCGTGTTTCCGATAACAGCACCGCTGGCAACGCCAGCAACGCAACAAGCCATAACAAAGTCGTTCGAAGCATCGTGCACCTGAGTATGTCCGCCTTCACCGGCGGCTGGATGAGGTGGAAACCTGCAAAGAGCCTCGTTTATCCGCAAAAGCTGTGCTGAGAAACCGTCCGTCAGGTTTTACTCCGGATCGAGCTCAAAAGCGTGTGGCACGGGCTGGGCTGCTTCTTGTTGCTCCGCAGCAAGAGCGGCGTCTTTTGTTTCGATGGCCTTTGTGGCTGCGTCAGCATCTGCAAAAGTGGGCTTTTCAATAGCAAGGATGAAATGTGCTTCATCCAGCCGCGCGCGTTCCTGCTCCAGCCCATCCACTTGTTTGGCTTGGCTTTGCATGGGAGTGGAATAGAGCGCAAGATTCACCCCGGCGGCAAGCTGCCCGCGATCGAATGACGCAACGGCCCGCCCGTCGATCTTCAATGTGTAACGGGCCATAGGTAGATGATCCACAGATAGCATCTGCCGGTCCATCGCTGCAACGTCCGAGCTGCGCAAAACAAACTGCACTAGCCTGTTTTCAAGATCGAGCGGAAGCGGGAGAGAGCCATCCAACTGCGTCCACTGGAGCTTTCCGTCACGCGCGGTCATTCCGGAGATCTGCGTGTTCTCCGTTGCTACTGGCGCGGTTTGCAGCGCATCCAAACGCGCGCTGCTTACCACCGGCGACATTCCCCAGTCTCGAGCCAGCGCCGCCGCCATCACCCATTGTGAGGCTTCGGCTGGGTGGATACGATCGGGAATGAGCAACGCAGCCAGCGAGGGGTCTTTCTCCATCCCCATTTTCGTTAGATTTATGACAGCCAGGTAGAAGTCGCTAAAGCCGAAATGGGAAGACGCAGCCAGTTCTTTCACGAATGCCGCATGGCGGTCGATCACCTCATTGTAACGTGCAAACTCGGCGCCATGCGTGAGTTCGTCATAAGGCGTTGGGGAAAGCAGAGTGATTCGGACCCCGGGAAGATTTGCCTGTATGGCCGCAAGCAGTCTGCGGTAGCCGCTCTCGTAGAGATCGAGATTCTTCTGCTCGAACGGCATGTAAAAGCCGTCATTCATGCCGAGCATCACGGTCACCACGGTGGGCTGGTGCGGAAAGAGATCCCTCTTAAGCCGCGTAGGCGCATCGCCAGTGTAGCCGCCATTGACGGTGTCGCCGGGAACTCCGGCGTTCCAGAACGCGATGTGCAGCTTGGGATAGCGTGTGAGAACAAAGTCTTCAACAAATCGGGTATAGAACCGTTGCGCTGTAATGCTGTCTCCGTAAAAGGCAACCCGATCACCGTCGCGCAAGGCCCGCTGCTGTCCGCCGGCCCAAGCTACGGATGAAATGAAAACCATCAGCAATAGGATGCGTCTCGACATCATGAAACGGTACTCCATCGGTTGCAGGCCAGCGCTGCCGGCCAATGAGCTCAGTACTCGACCAGATAGGCCATGCCGTTCAGCGTTATCGGATCCTTTTCTGCCGAATGGAAGCGCAGCGATAGCAGAGTCCCCGGCGTGAGGTCATGAACATCGATCTCTCCGACGGCCCAGCTCAAGCCGCTCCAAATTACTTTGTCGTAGTCGATCCGTACGGGAATCGCGCGGCCATTCTGAGAAGCGGAGAAGGCGAAGACCTTCCCCATGTTTTCTCCCGACGGCGGCCCTCCGGCCCACGTGCGACGGAGTTCTCCACTGGGCGTCATTTCCTGCACAATCACGCGAAGCACGCCATGCGCGGGCGGCACGATGGACGCTTCGATCGATCCGGCGCCGGTATTGTGGAAAGAAATCGGGAATGGCGAGATGGAGCGTGGAATCACCACGTCGCTCTGGATTCCGAAATCATAGCTTGGGGACGCATAGGCGCCAAAGCCAACCATGGCCATCTGGCCGGGGCCAAGCGAGATCTGCGTGCCATTGAGCAGGGGCTGAAATCCAGCATCCCGAAACTGAACGCGACCTGGACCCAGCGAAGACTGATCCGGCGCCAGCTTGGGCAGCTTGACGCTGGCAACCGTCTGGCTTGGATTCACAACCACGTAGACCGACCCGCGTGTGGTCACGCCGCCATAGCCGTAAGGCTCAACATCTCCCGGAATTCCGCCAAATGTATGAATGCGGCCGAGGCCCTGCAACTCAAAGAACAGCGACTGGGCACGGGCCATCCAATGAGCGTCCCGGTTGTCGATTAACTCCAGATTGCCGTGGACAGTATTCACCCATCCACCGCGAGCCATCATCAGCAGGAATGCGCCTTTCCACGCATGCATCCCGCGATAGTAGATGGTGCCCGTGTTGCCCACCATGAAGCCCGTCGAGTCGATGCGTTCCAGAGGAAACCCCAACTGCTCAAAGCGGCGCACCATGTGGTCGCTGTAAATATCCACCGAGCGCCAGAAGTTCGCTTCCGGCACATCGGAGGGCCGAGGGTCGCCCGTGTATTCCATTTGAAACACTTGAAGCCAGCGCAGGTCGGTGGGATCGCTGAAGGGCAGCGGCGAATAGGTATTGTCGAGAGTGCCGCCAAAGCCGTTAAAAGCCAGAAGAACAGCATCGGGATTTCTTCTGCGAAATGCAAGCAACGCTTCGCGGAATGCCGTGGCGTTACGCTGTTTGATCTCGGCCTTGCTCATTGTGATTGCACCGGCCGGAGTCGCAGCAGTCATGTCGACGAAATCGAATTTGAACATACGAATGCCGCGGTCGTACCAGGATTGCAGCACATTCATGAAGTCGGGCAGGAACCCGCCTTCAAAGAACGACATGGCGTTGCCGTCCGCATTGAGCGAGTCCTTCCATGCCGGTGCGGCCTGAATCTTGACGAGTGTGTTGGTGCTGAACCACAAACCAGGCAGAACCCCATTCTCCCGGCACTTCCGAATCCATGCATCCGGGCCGTTTGGCCAATTCGGCTTGCGCCAGGCGCGATAGGCTCCGTCGGACGCGAACCAGAAGGCGTCCATCATGTAGTAGTCGAAGCGGACGCCCGCACGTTTCAGCCGGAGCAACTCGTCAAGCTCGCGCATCGCCAGTTTCTCAGTGAGCGGAATGTTGTCGGAGAGTTCATCGTACGAGGACCAGTTGTTGTAGACAGAAATGGGCGCCTGGAGGGCGGGCGGAGGCGGTTCGGTTTGGGCGCGAGAAGTGGAAAGTGTGAGCAAGAGATATGCAAACGCCGCGCTGGCAAGGATGGCGCGGATCGAGTTGCGACGGAGTTGCTTGCTGTTGCGCATCATGGTTGGCCCTCCGGCTGTTCGAGCGGCTGCATGTGCGAGTAGTCGGGCGGGCCGAGGTGCGTTCGGATAGCGAGGCCCATTGCGGTGATGTCAAAGACCCCGTCCGTATCGAGGATGTGCGCACCGTCGCTCAGGACGATGCGCAACCTGCCTGCCGAAAGCGCGCCGGCTCCCGGGTCGACATCGCGCACGTAATGCAACGCGCCGGGATAGACGTCTTCCAGATCGCTGAGCGCGTTTACCTCGGCTTTGCTCGGCGTCGTGCCCGGCAGATGGACGATGATGCTGAGGCGGTCGTGACTATATTGACCACCGAAGCTGCGCAGAAGCAACAACTGCTCGCGCGGATCATCGGCCAGCAAACCGTCGCTGTCGAGCGCGGGGTTGATTGTGGCGGCGGCCTGCGCTGACGATGCGGGCGTCACCGCCTTCAGCGGCTTTACCGAGCTTCGCAATTCCATGCCTGCCGATTGCAGCTTGTTGAGGGTGACGGCCACCTTATCGCCGACGGTGAAAAGCGGCCCGCCGTTCAGTTCGAATGTGTTGTCTGCCGATGCGAAGGGTTTATCGATGTGGTAGACGAGCGGCGACGTGGACTCGATGGTGTTGTTCACAAACACGATTGGCGGGCCGTCAACGGTGGCGTTACACACAATTGGGGCAGCGCCGGGCACGCGCGGATTCCAGAGGATCGTGTTGCCTCGGAACTCAACGTCGCGAAGCGCGCCTCCGTTCCAGGTATAAATCTCGATGGCGCCTTCAGTCGCAGCCATGCGAGGGCTAACGCTGTTGTCGATACACAGGTTGTTGCGTACGCGGCTGTGGCTGGTGACGTAGCCGGCGCCGAAGACAGCGATACAGTAGCCCTGCGTATCATGTGCGTAGTTGCGCTCCACGGTGTTGTTCTGGTTATCCCAGTCGATGTCGTAAGCGCCGCCGTCGACGCCGGGGCTGTCGGTGACGTAGGCTTCGTTGCCGGTCACGATGCAGTCGTTGCAGGTCCAGGTCCAGATGGCATTCGGCGTGCCGACGTCCTGCGTGGGCTGCATGCCGGTTTGCCAGGCGGCGCTGGTCCGGATGGAGCTGTGCGAATCGCGGAAGAGCACGATGCCGTCGCCGTAGACGTCGTGGACTGTGGAGTTGCGGATCTGCACGTTGGTGTTGAGGGGCGCGTTGTCTTTATACGGAAAACCGCCGCCAATGAGGATTCCGGCCCACTGATTGGTGTGCGCCGCATCAACGCCGTCGATGAGGACGTCGTCGAAGAAGACATTGATGCTGCTTGGGCCGACAATCAGCAGGCCATTGTCTTTGTTCTTGAGCGCGCCGCCATAAACGTCGTGAACGTAGAGGTTCTTGAGATAGAGATGGTGGAGCGTGCCCCTGTCGCCGGTGACGAAGACACCGTAGGTATTGCCGCCGGCAATATCGAGTGAGTCGATCTGCCAGTACTGCTGATTGAAGAGCAGCAATGCCTGGCGAGCGGTAGAGGGAGCAACGATCTTTGGCCGCGCGCCGGAGCCGTAGGCGGTGAGACGGATGATGTGGTCTTGAGTGCCAACGCCTTTGGGGGCGAAGGACCCCGTGCACACGGTGCCGCGGGCGAGGGCAATGGTGTCACCCGGCGTGAACTCGTGGGATTCGGCCGCAGGCAGGTTGTTCCAGGGATGCTGGACGGAGCCGTCCCCGTTAGCGGGCGCAGAGCAATCGATATGGAAGGTCTGCGATGGCGCCGTTGCCTGTGCGTGTGCAGCCGCGCCATTCATCAGGCAGACGCTGAGGAAGCAGACAGCAAGAGCGAACTCTGGAGTGCGAGTTCGAACGCCGGAAAAGAAACGAGCCACGCGACGATTCTCCACCACCAAAGTATCGTAGATCGTATGCTGGCCGTGCACGCCCACTGCACAACATTTGGCGCAAATGATGCACAATCTCGGGACCTCTCCCGCGTGCGCGGAAGAGGTCCCGAGACAAAGAAACAACGCAGAGAATCAGAAGTCCAGCCGAATGGCAAACTGGCCCTGGCGCGGGTTGTCCTGGACGCCGAGGATTTCGCCAAACGTCGACGATCCGATATCTGCATCTTCACCACTACTCCCGCAACCGACAATGCTGTAGTAGTGGCGATTGAGCAGATTGTAGAAATCCAACCGGACCGAGAGGTTGTATTTGCCCTCGGGACCGACCTTATCGTTCTTAATCAGAGTAGAGTTCTCGTTCGCCTGCCCAGGGCAGTGGAGCCGCGAGGTGTTGGGCGACGGCGGCAGGTACCCCGCGGCAGGATTGCTGGCCACGCTCGACGGCATGTAGTAGTCCTGTGGGGGGACAGTGCCGCTGGGGCCCACAGGCACATACTTCCCTGGGCTGGAGGTGCCTGTGAAGCCAGTGAGAGTGAACTGCGGGTAGATATCGCCCCACAGCGGCCAGTAGGGATTGGCTGCGCTCACTTCAAAAGGCTGGCCAGTGTAGTAGCTCACCAAGCCGCCGATCATCCATCCGCCTACCAGATTCGTCACCACTGGACCTTGCGAAGCCAGCCACGGCTGCCCTTTCCCGAAGGGAAGCTGATAACTAACAAACCCTTTCACAGTCTGCGGCAGATTGTATCCGGTCAGCGCATGGGCGGCGCCGTGCAGGTTCTGGAAATCCTCAACGCCCGTGTAGCCGTTGTTGTAGTCCTGCTCGGCGGCAAAGGAATCGCTTTCCTGGCGCGACCAGTCGTAGCTCATGTCCATCGCCAGGCCGCGCCCCTGGTGCTTCACCACATCCACCACCAGCGAATCGTAAAAGCTCTGCGCCAGCGGCAGGCCTACGTAATTCAGGTTGGGATAGTACCAATACCAATTCTCCGCCGAGGCCATCTGCGGCAGCGGCGCCAGCGCTGCCAGGGGCGAACCGAAGAAATTCGGATACGGGCAAGCTACGGCGCCGAAGGATCCGTACCCCGATGGGCAATACATCCAGTCATAGATGCTGAAGGGTTGGTTTGGGGGCTGGAACTGGGGCAGGTCGACCAGATTCAGGAAATTCTGCGTGGTGGTCTCGTTCCACGCCAGCGCCGTATCGGTCAAGCGATGGCCACGGTTGCCTACGTAGGCGATCTCAAGCCGCGTGTTGGGCGTAAGCTGCTGCTGCACGCCGAAGTTGAATGCCTCGCTGTACCCCAGGCGCAGAGATCGCGGATCGGTTTCCACCGGGAACGGATACATGGTGGAGGGATCAGTAGCCAAGGATGCCTTGGTCAGGACGCCAGGATAATTGGCGCCTCCGCTGGGATTATCCCAATCAAAATTGTTCGCCGCGTTTGATCCCAACTGCGGCGCGAAGCTGTCGGGAACCCCGCCAAAGAAAGTCACGCCCACGGGATTGAAGATCAGCCCGTAGGAGGCATGCACCACAAGTTTGGGCAGAACCTGATACGCGATTCCCAGCGTCGGGCCGTAGTTGTTCGGATACTCGTCCTTGTCAAAACTGTATCCGCCGCCCGTGGCGAAGACCAGCGATCCGGGTATGGCAGCGCCATACACAGAGGCCAGTTGCTGATCGGTGACGGTGGGATCGAAGTTGGCCCAGTTGCCGTTCTTTTCCTTGAAGCGCGTGTTGTAGGTCCAGCGCAGACCCAGGTCCACGGTCAGCTTGCTGGTCATCTTGTAGCTGTCCTGCGCATAGAGGTCAATATTCTTCTGCCGGCCATAGAGATTGTAGGCGACAGATTGGGTGGCTTTGCTCACCAGGCCCAGCTCATAGGTTGCAAACGCAAAACCGTCATAGGGATAGCCGGGCCCCGAGGTGTTGAGGTAATTGAAATTGAACGTATACGCGCCCGAGCCGGAACGATAGTCGACCTCATGGGCGATGAAGTCCCCGCCAAAGCTGAGCGTGTGCCGACCCTTGCTCCAGGTGAGTGTGTCGCCGGTGGTGATGATTGCGCCGTCGATGCTTCCCTGCCACGTATTGCCGAGATAGGTTTCGCTGATCCCCGCATCGTTGTCGGAGAACGAGATCTCAGGAAAGTTGTCGGCCTCGGTGCTTCCCAAGCCGAGCTGCGAGTTATAGTCTGCCGGATCGGCGGGAGTGCTCGCATTGTTGTCGAAGGCGTCGGTGAAGTTCAGAACGTTGAGCAGGTTCGGAGTGAATGTATGCGATTCGCTGATCCGGTATTGCTGCTGCGAGTAGAACTGATCGCGCTGATTTGAGAGCGGCCCGCCGTTGGTGGTTCCCGATTCCCACACGCCGCCGCCATCATCCAGCAGGCGCGGTTTATGGTCGTAGATCCACGATCCTGAAAGATGGTCCGGCTCGCGGAGCACGTGATCCAGCTTGACGACGAATTCGTTCGGCGTCTGGCTGGGAGTGTTCGAGAGCAGCGTCCGCTCGTTATTCACGATTCCACCCAGGTTGGGGGCGTAGTTCGCATAAAAGGCATTCACCGTTTGGGCCTCCGGGCTGAGGCGGTTGCTGGGAATGACATTGCCGGTAAACTGATTGCCAGTCACCGGGTCGTAGATCATGTCCACCTGCGCCTGCAGGGTCTGCCCGGCATTATTCGTCACCATGATCGGCGTCAGGCCGGTGCAATTCGGATTCGGCGGAGTGCAGGGAACCACGCCGCTGCTGCTCGTCCACAGAGGCGCCCCCAACAATCCGCTGAAGTCGCCCGTGAGCATCGCCGCGGTTGGGACCGTGGCTGCGCCGCTGTTCAGCCGCCAGTCAGTCCTGTCAAAGCGCTCAAAAGTTCCAAAGAAGAAGGTCTTGTTCTTGTGGATCGGACCGCCCAGGCTGAAGCCGTAGTCCCAGCCCCTGTCTATGGGCTTGCGCACGCCCAGGTTGTCGTTGGTCCACGTGTTGGCGTCCAGTATCTCGTTCAGCCCGTACGTGAAGGCCGAACCGTGCAGCGTGTTGGTGCCCGACTTCAAGTTGAACGACATGACGCCGCCGCCGGTGATGGCGCTTTGCGCGCCGATGCCGCTGGTCTCCGCCTGCACTTCCTCCACGGACTCCATGCTCGGGCCGCCGTCCATCGAGTCGCCGCGGATGTTCGAGGTGCCCGACGTGCCATCGATGGTGTAGTCCTTCACGAACCATTGCCCGCCGTTGACCACCGCGCCGTACGGCGAACTCACCAGCGAATAACCCGGGGTAATCTGGACCGCGAAGTCTTCAATGAACCGGCCGCCGCTGTAAATGCTCAACGGCAGGTCGTTGACGACGTCGGCTTTCATGTTGGTGCCCACTGAGGCAGTGTCTATGTCCAGAATCGGCGCGCCGCCGGAGACAGTCACACTGGTGGTAGCGGCGCCGACCTTGAGCACCACGTCGATACGCGCCTCTTCGGTTGAGTTCAGAGCGACCCCGGGCCGCTCCAGGGTTTCAAAGCCGGTTTTCTCGAACGTGACCGAGTATTGCCCGGGGAAGAGGTTGGGTACCACGTAAATGCCATCGTGATTCGACACGGTTTTGGCCGGGACATTGGTGGCGGTGTTGACGGCCGTCACATCCACGCCGGGCACTACGGCGCCCGTCGGGTCGGTCACAATGCCCGTAATGGTGGCGCGGTTGGCCTGCGCCAAGACGCTTTGACATAGGAAGGCGGCCAGAAATGCCGCCAGCACGCCGAGACAATATCGCATCTTCAAAGTTTGCATCATAATCAGCCATCCTCCAAGTGACGGTCTTGCGACCATGTTGAACTGCTCTTTCGCTCTCAATCTGTACCTGCGGTTGAGCCGGCCCCCAGACTATTCGCCTCGCTTCCATGAGCCGGTGAATGATGAACGTCTTTGGCTGCAGAAGCCTCGCCTGCTTTTATAACCCGCAGCTCGACGAAGCCCACAGCGCCGGGCGTAAGCGTAACACCATACGCGTCTGGTTGTGTGCCGGCGGATTTCTCATTGGCCGTGTAGAAGAGCGTGTATTGACCGTTGCCTTCCTCGACCAGCCCCAGCGGCGTGCGGACTTCGCTGGCCCAGATCCCGTTTCCGGTCTGAACAATCAGATGCTGTCCGGAAGACCAATGAATGCCGTCAGTCGATACGGCATAGCCCACTTCGTTCGGTTGATGGTTGTCATAAACGGCCACGTAGGTTCCATCAGTCAGCCGCATCACAATCGGATTCTCGATAAACCGCGGCTCGGTCCGTAGGGGGTTGAGATCGGTGCAGCGAATCCACGGACCGCCAAGCGATGCAGCCGACGCCAGGCCGACCTGCCAGAGCGAGATCGGCAGCCTTTCGGTGTGTGCACTGCCGTAAAGTGCATACCATTTGCCCCCGGCGCGATAAGGGAAGAACGAATCCGTTCCCTGCAAGCCCTCCCACGGGTCCGAATCTTTCCCGCGCTCAAGAACAATCCCGGCATCCCGATATGGGCCATCGATGCCTTCCCATCCGGGTGTTTCGGAGACGGCGCGCCAGATGCGCCCCTCATGGTTGGTACGCCATTCATAGACGGTGTCGGGCGCCGCTTGGTACGCGACGTAAAAGAGATTCCAGCGTTTGGCGTCCGGGTCAAAGACCGGCATCGGCGACCACAGGGCGGCGCGCGGATCGTTGCCCGTGAAGTCGCCGCTTGACTCGTAGAGCGTCGCACACCGCTTCCAATGGACGCGATCGGTACTCGTCCAATGAGCCAGCCTCATCTTGACCCAATGCGGGTCTCCGACCATCTCCGAAGTAAACAAATGGTAGATGTTCTGGACTTTAACCACGCGCCCGCCCTCAAATCCATACTTGTTTCCCTCGGCGCCTTCGCTGCGAACAGTCAGCACCGGCCCCGGATGTCGCTTGACAACGATTAGTCGGATATCTTCGGAACTGGCGGTACTCGGATATGCGTGCAAGAACACGACCACTAAGGAGAAAGCCAACAATTTCAAACTCTGCGGCATTCTTGTGCTCCTCTTTGGGCGCATCGCCAGCTTGGGGACTTCGGCCTCGACAGAAAGCTATCCTTTTCTAGGCCCACCGAAGCCGCGGTGAAAGGTAATGGGAGTTATGCCGGGCGTTAAGAAATATGAACCTCGCGAAATCACGGCAATATGCAGAGGCTTCACTGCGCGGAAAGGTATGCGGACTCACCACACACCTAAAACCGGCCTGTATGGAGGCAGGTTTGGGAGGGGGAAGCCAGACACGATTGGCCTTGCCGGCACGAATCCGTTGCAAAATGCTGAATCATCCGGCGATGCCCAGCGCTCAGATAACGGCAATTAACTGCATCGATAACGGTTAATGGCGCCGCAAACCACACCTCTTCACGCGATTGACGCCCGTAGCATCGCGGTGCTAGTATCCCGTGAATCATAGAATTCCTCGTCTGAGGCAAGCGATTTCGGGTTCAGACCCATGGCAGCGCCCGTCCACGATTCGTCCCTTCATTCTGTGTCACTCTCGCTGTTTGAGAGGCGGGAAGAGCTACGCCGGGTGCTGCAAAGCAAGCAATTCGTGGGCGCTCCCAAAAGAAGCCGTTTTTTGGAATTCGTTGCCGAACAGGCGTTCCAAGGCAACGGCGACAAGATTAACGAATACCTGATTGGCGTTGAAGTCTATGACCGCGGCGAGCGCTTCGATCCACAAGTGGACCCGATCGTTCGCGTGCAAGCCCATGAGATCCGCCGGGCGCTCAAGAAATACTACGAAGAAGACGGCATCCAGAGCGTCCTGCGCATCGATCTGCCTCCTGGCCATTATGTGCCGGTATTCAACCGGAGCACGCTGGCCGCCCCAGAATCGACGGAGCCCGTCGTGCCCGCTGCGGATCTGCCGCCGGTGGGATCCCGGCTCCATTGGGTCGTAACCATCACTCTCGCCGTCGCCTGCTGCGTCTTGGGAATCTTCCTGGCTTTCGTTCTCAGGCAAAACACTAGGCAAGCCCCATCTCCGGCTGCGGTCAGCGCTTTGCCCAACGACTTGGAATGGTTTTGGAGGCCGTTTCTGCCTCCAGCCGCTGCCCCCTTGATCGTCATTCCCAACCATCCCATCCTGCGCGCGGCGCACGACGGCGACAGCGCGCAGACGCTCGCGCACGGTCACGAAATTCCCAAATCGAGCCTCCCGGAGTTCCGTGACACGATCCATTTCCGCGAATTGAAGCGATTTGTCTTTGTTCCTTCGCTCACCGATTTCACCGCTGTCGGCGAGACTCTCGGGGTCGTTCGGCTCTGCGGGATGTTCTTCAGAAGCGGAGATACATGTCGAGTCCAACCCTCCCGGCTGGTAAATCTTGAGCAAATCAAGAATGGAAACGCCATCTTGCTTGGCGGTAGCCAGGCATGGAGCGGCCGCGTGTTTCTCGACGTTCAAGATTTTCACTTGCAGAGCGGCGTGATTCTCAACCGGAAGCCTCAATCTGGGGAGAAGCCGGTCTACAGGCCCGAATTCGATCCGATAACGAACGAACTGACCCGTGATTATGCTCTCATTCTCATGCTCCCTAACGAGAAGGAAGACAACCGAGTTCTGCTTATCTACGGCATTTACACGCAGGGCTCACAAGCGGCTATGGAATATCTCTTGAATCCTGAGAGCATGGCCGAGCTCCGCAAAGCTCTGATCGCTGCTTCTCCCGACCATAAGACGATCCCACCTTACTTTCAGGCACTCATTACGACGACCGTCGAGAATGCAGTGCCGGGATCGTCTTCGCTGGTGGCAGTGCGCAGCATTTCCCGCTGAAATGCCGGATTAAAGTTTTTCGCGCGGATTTCAATCAGGCCGCACGTGGCTGCTTGGTTGCTTGCTGGAGATATTCCTCTCTTGTCTACGGGCACCTAATCGTCGGTGCACACATTTTGTGCAGAATAGTGATGAGATGTGTGCGTCCGGCGAAGGTTGGCTTGACCAGTGGGTGTGAGTCCTACCGGGCAAGAGTCCAGGGCCCTGTAGCTTGAATACTGTGACGGCCGCGAACCGAGGGAGAGGCCAGCATCGTCTTGGCGAAATTGCGAACCATTCTAGCAAGTAGCAAGCAGCGCGTTTTGCGTGGCGCGGCACGCCCACAGCACACTGGAACCGATCCGCCCAGAAGACTGACACGGCACGCGCGAGTTGGATCTACTGATGGCCAGTCAGCCGACGTGCGTGCGGACCAGCTACATTTGCGGTCCGCGACGGATAATCTGGCCAGTCTTTCGAGCCATACTTCCTCCAAAAACAAAAGAACGGCACACGTGAGGCACACGTGGCCGCCGCTGAGGGTTTGTTTTATTAGGGGTTTAGAGAGGGGAGGACTGACGGGGGTTCAGCACCTGCTGCTTTCCCTGAAGGCCCGCGGGTTGGACCGCAGTCGGGCACACAACCGGAACACAGGGTGTCCGAAAGGGCAGGTTTTATAGGATTCTGGAAGAACGTTTATGATTGGCAACTCAGTCGCTACCGCCGTTTCAGGTACGGCGCGGATCGGGGACGAGAAACCGACTAATGAGATGGTCCGCCGCTTAATTCACCCGCGATCTGTGGGTGACCAATATGGCAGCCTTTGAGAAGGAGGATCATCGACATGCAGATACATTCCGTCGGCATCGACCTGGGTAAGACGACGTTCCATCTAGTAGCGCTTGGCTCAGCAGGCAAGGTACTTGTGCGGAAGAAGTTCAGTCGGAAGCAGCTTCTGGCCTATACCGCGAACATGCCGGCATCTCTGATCGGGATGGAGGCTTGCGCCGGCGCGCATTTCCTTGGACGCGCACTGCGAACTCAGGGCCACGACGTCCGGCTGATCGCAGCCAAGTTTGTAAAGCCCTTCGTGAAGTCGAACAAGAACGACTTCATCGACGCGGAGGCGATCGCTGAGGCAGTCGAGCGGAAGAACATGCGCTTCGTCCCGATCAAGACCGATGATCAGTTGGACCTCCAGGGCATTCACCGGGTTCGTGATCGCCTGATCTCCCGGCGTACGGCGGTGATAAACCAGATTCGGGCATTTCTGCTCGAGCGCGGGATGGTGTTTGCACAGAGGCCAGCGAACCTCAAGGCTGTCATGGCGGACATCCTGGAGAACGCAGAGGCCGACCTGACGCCCCAGATGCGGAACCTGGTCGACATGTTGTGGGATGAGTGGAAGCTGGTTGAACAGCAGATCGAAAAGTTGAACCTGGAACTGGAGCGGATCTGCGCTGCAGATGCAGGATGCACGCGGATACGACAGATCCCAGGGATCGGACCCGTGGTAGCCACCGCCATCGTTGCCGCCATCGGCAACGGCGCCGCTTTCCGTAAGGGCCGGGACTTCGCTGCGTGGCTGGGGATCGTGCCACGCCAGTACTCGACCGGGGGCAAGTCAAAGCTGCTCGGCATCAGCAAACGTGGCAACGTCTATCTGCGGAAGGTCTTGATTCATGGTGCACGGGCTGCCGTACTGCGCATCAAACGCGACCGAGCACCAATCGGAGCCTGGCTGGACGCCCTGGACGCCAGAGCACCGAAGAACGTCGTCGTGGTTGCGATGGCTAACAAACTCGCGCGGATCGCATGGGCTGTGCTGTCGAGTGGGCAAGACTACCGGCCGACAGCCAACGCGATTGCCGCATGAAATAGTGCGGAAAAGACGCCTGCGGCTTGGAAGTGCTGGCGCGCTCCCACTTTCCCGCACTACTGCGACGACGAGCAATTTTCACCCACCGAGGTCTGTAAGGAGCAGCAAGGACGAAAGAACAGTCACAACGGCGTGTCCGCAGCCTGATACCGAAAATGGTCTCGAAAGAGCAACCGACCGACTTATAAGGACTGACACGCGCGCAACTCATCCTGGCCCGGAGAGCTGATCTCCACACTAAAGGCCGAATACATTTGCGCAGACTTGTCTTCTCGCCCTCGCTTTTTCCTTGCAGTCGCGCGGCGGACCATACATTATCGTTACGTATTTGCCGTCGACGAGTGATTTGGCGATGATGCACTCATTGAGAACCAGCGGATGAAAGACACTTGTGGGAGCCGGCGACTTTACTTCGAACTAGATCGCAGAACCCTGCCCCGTGCCTGACGATTGCGAAGTGGCTCACGACTACTTCAGCGTTGGCGGTGATGCTGGAGGAATCGCTCATTGCGGGGTGTTCTCCCGCAATAACAGGCATAAAATCAGGGGCGTAATTTGATCTGCGATGAGATCTCTTCTGAGCTGGTACGAGGCGTACGAGGCGGGCCCCTCTGTCTGTGGGGGCAAAGGATACAACCTTGCCCGGCTGGCTCGCTACGGCTTTGGCGTGCCGCACGGTGGGGTTCTGCCGGCAGGCTCATTGATCTCGGGGATCGGTCCAGACCTTGAGCAATTGGGACTGGAAAAGACCAGAGTTGCGGTTCGGTCCAGCGCCACGGCGGAAGACTCTTCGCGGGCTTCGTTTGCGGGGATTCATCGGAGCTATCTCAATATGCGTGGTCGCGCGGCTGTGGAGCGGGCGGCCCAGAGATGCATCGACTCACTGACGACGCCGGAGGCCCAAAGCTACCGTCGACGGATGGGCTTCGCCGACGAAGAGGTACGCTGCGCGGTGGTCATCTGCGAGATGGTGGACGCACTCTGCGCGGGCGTGGCATTTTCCTGCGATCCCGCCAATGGAAGGCGCGACCTGATCCTTATCGACGCCGCGGAAGGTCTGGGAGACAGGCTGGTGCAAGGAGCGGTCAATCCGGTGCGAATGAGCTGGCGCAGGTCGGCGGGTCGGCTAGTGCGGGAAAGTGGTCCGACGCCTGGCACGTTGCTCCCTTCAGATCGCGAGCAGGAACTCGTTCACATTCTGGAGCGCGTGCAATGGGCTCTGGGTGAGGGCAGGGATCCCCAAGATGTTGAATGGGCATACGACGGGGAGCGCATATGGATCCTGCAAGCGCGGCCGGTAACAGTGTTACCCCGCGCGGGATGGTCCGCGACGGCGTCACTGCCTTGCTATTGGTCGACTGCCAATCTGAAGGACAACGTCCCAGGCGTGCCATCCGAACTCACATGGAGTTCGCTGTGCAATGGAATTTCGGAGGCGCTCTACGCGGCGCAACGAGCGGCGAGATACGAAATTCCAGCAGGAATGGAACTGATTCGGCGCTTCCATGGGCGCGCATATTTCGATCTCACTGGAATGCAATGGGCATTTTACGACGCCTTCGGTATCTTGCCGGCGGATACGGTTCAAGCGATCGGCGGGTCGCAGCCGGAGATTCCGGTTCCCAAAAATCCGCTTGGTGGTCAAGAGGGACGGCGAAGGCGCATCGCCAGATTGCGATTAGTCAGGCAGCTCTGGGCACTTCGAGGAAAGGGACGGGCGGCTCTGGAGAGCGCCCTCGAATACCAGCGTCGCCTGCGGGAAGTTGATTGGAGCCAAGCTTCACGCGACGATCTGAAATGCACGTTCGAGCAGATTGAAGAACTGCAACGGTACCGTTTAGAGCTGGCCGGGCTCGCTAACAGTAGCCCGGGGCCATGGCGGCTGGTGCTCGATGCACTCTTGCGAGATGCCGACCTGATTGCGCGGCTGCAGACCGGAGCAGGAGGAGTAGCCTCCGCGGAGACGGGCTATCGCCTTTGCGACGTGGCACAAGGCAAAGCCTCGATAGAGGAATTCATCGAAGAATTCGGCCATCACACGGCGCATGAGGGCGAGTTTCTCCATCCACGTTGGGTGGAAGATCGCTCCTGGATTCTGCAACAGCTGGAGATCATGCGCGCGAATCCGCAGAAGGCCGGTCTCAGAGAAAACGCCGCTGAAAGCCGCCAGTGCGCGGAAGCGGAATTGAAACGGCGATTCGGCTGGCGGGCACCGTTGTTGCTTTGGCTGGTGCGCAGATACCGGGCAGCGATGGCGGACCGGGAGGCAGCGAAATCGGCATTGATATGTATGATGCTGCCGGTGCGGCGCATCGTGCTCGAGATTGGGCGGCGCCTTGCGGCGGAGGGCAAACTAGATGCGCCCGAGCAGGCCATGCACTTCGCGTTCAGCGATGTAACTTGCTGGCTGCGCGGATACTGGGACGGCGACGGGGCGCGTGAACTGGTCACGGATCGGATCGTGCGGCGCGAATCATGGCTCGCAGAGGCCGCGCCAGACCTTATTACCGAAGAGCCGGACGGCCGGATGACAGCACCACCGGCGCAGACGGCGTCTGCTACTGGGATCGGTACGTGGAGCGGTTTGGGAGTGTCGCCCGGCAGAGCCGAGGGAGTAGTCAGGATTCTTCGCAATCCCGGCGAGTCTGGGCGCCTGCAATTTGGTGATGTCTTGATCGCTCCGTCTACGGACCCTGGCTGGACGCCACTATTACAACGGTCTGCAGCAATCGTGCTGGAGACTGGAGGATTTCTGAGCCATGGTTCTATTGTGGCTCGGGAGTTTGGGATTCCGGCTGTAGCGAACATACCGGGGATTCTCGGATTTCTTCGGGACGGGGAACGGATCGAGGTAAATGGCTCGAATGGACTGGTAATGCGGCTGGAGTCCCGCAGGTCGTAAGCGGGAAGGGTGAAGCTGTGGACTCGGATCAGTATCGCGTCCACAAAGCTCTCCACGCCGGATTCGCGTTTTAATTTGTTGCCATCGGCAGTTGTTGCATGTAACGACGGTTGATTGAGTGCGATTCGATTAAGCGGGGCATACGAATTTGGGTCAAGTTACCGTATAACGGCCATGTCTGACAGGTGCCTCTGACTGTGCATTGTCGATATCAGGCCAATGCGCTCATCCAACATGGGTTAATCCCCAAGAAGGACAGATAGATCCTGAGAAACGCCCTTTCCGACTGCGATCCTCACCCGAAGACGTGCTACGGATTAGGGTCTCCATGCCGACATGTCGGTACCAATTCGGTGTCGGTGAGCGCATTGGCGATGATGCGCTCATCGAGTTCCTCGTTAGCACCGGGACGATGCGCAACGCGTCCACGTTCCCGCTGCCTTGCCAGAGCGTCACTTCATAATGCCCTTGTCCTTCATCAGTTGCTCGTAGTGCTCGTCGTAAATCTCCTTCGCTTCCATCGCGGGCTGGAGCGCCTGCCAGGACTCCATGATGCGCTCATTGATGCGTGCGCCCTCGTCCTTGAACTTGTACGCGGCCTGGACCTCGGTGCAAATAGCCAGTAGCAGGATGGCCGCCCTCATCAAGTGCAGGGACATGGCGCGGTCGTGTGCGTCATCAATGAGCGGACGTTCCTCATGCGGATGGCCATCGCGATACAGGAACATCCCTACCTCATAAAGGCCTTCCGGTCCACCGTGCGCCACAGCGGAATATTGTTTCCACGGCCCAAAGGTGAACGTCTCCAGGAACTTCTTGTGGTCATCATGCGGCGGCGTGCCGAGGTATTTGCCCAGCGTCGGCCAGTCTGGGAACTGCTTCTTGTCCATGACCTCCGCCTCAGTGAAGCCGCTGGCACGAATGATGAAGTCCAGCTTGGCGCGGCTGTCTGCGACCCACTTGTCCCACTCCGGCTTTCCCTTGTACCGCGCTTCCTCAGCCGCCACATATAGGAAACTTTTGCGAGCGCCGCTGGCACGAAACTGCCGCCCGCGCGTAAATGGGTCTTGGAGCAGGAGGGTGATGGTGTAGAGGTTATCCATCAGGTTTCGGATAAGCGGTTCGCAGGCGACTGTGTATTCATCTCTCCAGCCAACCGCGCCGCGCAGGTCATCGCTGTGAGCCCAGTGAAGGAAGTTATAGGTGTTCTGCGCCTGCCGGATAGAGATGAAGATGTCAGGGTGGAACGTGGCTGGAGCGTTGATCTGCCTATGACCTTCGCGCAGGACCTTCTGCGCCATCGTCTCCGACAGGCGGGCGATGAGCTTCTGGTAGGTCGATGCGTCGATCATTACGATGTTGGTGCTCATGCGTTGCCTCCGAAAAAAGACCTGGGCCACCCGCCGCTAGAAGCAGAGTTCCGATGCCGGAAAATCGAAGCGGAGAAGGTCGGTCGAGTTCACGATGCAATGGCTCTTTCCGCCCTGCTGGTTCACCAAGTCTAGGTAGCCGTGCTCACGGAGCAATTCCATCTGCGAGTCGGCGTGTTCACCATAAACAACTCCCAACAAAGCGCGGCTCCGCTCAAGACTGAATCGTGCCTCTGCTGTGCTGGTCGTGTCAGCAATATTCGTCGCAATCCACCTAACCGGCAACGGGGTTTGCTCATTATCCCATTGAATCTCTGCTTCAAGCCTGTACTGGTCGATGACTACGCTGTTCATGTGGGGAGCTCCTTAAAAGATCGAAAGGTTCTTTCTCCTGATTTCCTTTACCGGGCAGCCGCCCGACAGTCACAGGATGCGCCGGTCAGATTTACGATTTCAACAACAATCGACTGTGGCCAATGCTCCTCCCATAACACCAAGTGTTAGGGCGGGCGACCCAAATGCCGGGAGAAGCGAGGCCAACCACTGGAGATGTGTGCCCCGGATGGCTCGCATTTGGGCACATGCGAGAGCGCAGACCGCGGCCTGGGAAAGCTCAAATCGATCCCATCCTAATCTGTTGCCAACAGGGCAAGGCGCTCATCCAGCCTGTGTCATTTACTCAATGCAGGATCGGTACCGCCAAACGCCGCAGGCTCTGGGAGCGTCCTCGGACTCCAGCCCGGCGGGAGGACGCGAGATCCCAGTCGCCATGCCAACATTTCATTCCTAATCCAGCTTTAAAGTGGATATGCGGTTATCTCCCCTTCAGGCAAGGCAAGTCCGCGTCACTGATTTCGGTTCGCATCGAGGGGTAGGGAAGAACATGACCTGCATCAGCGATGGACCAGGGCAACCAACGCGCGCAGGACTTGGCCGGCGGCGTCCGGACCGACTGAGTTGACTTCGCCATACCAGGAGACAGGAGCGTTCAGGAGCCATGGAGGATCTTCGTCCCACTCGGCCTTGGGGATGAGGTAGCCGATCTCGTCGTTTCCCAGGCCGAGGATGAATTGATAGGTCGATTGGAGGTGTTCACGCAGCGCCGGCTCGAGCGACGCGGAGGGGAAGTCGGCTCCGGCATAGCGCGCGATGCCGCCATTGACCAGTTCAGGATAGATTTCTCCGGGAACGGTGAGGAGCTCGGCGACTGCGGCGCCGGCTGAGCGCAATTGAATGTAGTCAACCTCGGTTTGAATATCGCTGCCGGTCGCGCACTCCACATGGCCGAGGCCAGGTAGATCGCGCAATTCCGTAGCTGGATCGAGTTTGCCGTTGGTGTAGAGGGGTCTCCGTTTCGCGAAGACGCCTGCAGCTATGGCGGCGCGGAAGATTGGATTGTGGAGCGGCACGAAGACGGTTTGGTGCTGGATGGAGAGCGACTCGATGTCCACGGGCCTGGCGCCGGTGAGCGCACGTTCGGCGAGACGGCCGATCTCAGTTCCCAGGAGTTGTGCTTTGCGCCAGGTTCCGTCTTCGGCAATCTTGCCCGTATCGGAATCAACGAGCGAGACCTGACCGAGCGGCGACACCTTTCCGATAGAGCCGGAAAAGAAAAGAGCCGTGCCGCCCAGGCGGTTTTCGAGATACTCACGAACCCAATGCGGGTAATCGGATGTGATCTCGGTGTTTTTGCGGCTGAGAACCTCGGGGTGGTCGCTCCAATTGACCACGGTGGCGATGGTTTGCCGGGTGGAACGCGCAACCAGGCGCATCACGAAAAGGAACGGATCTTTCACGATGGGTGGCCGGTCCTCGCCCTGCAGCAAACCGAGCAACGGATGATCGTCGCGCGCGAGCTCCAACGTAGCCGGCTGCAAATGGCGAACGGCTTCGACGGCGGTGGTGGCGATGCGGTGGTCGACCCAGGCCAGATAGCCGAGGTCGGTTCCGGCTTGAAGCGGCTTGGGACCGTAGAGGCCGAGCGTGTCGGGTCCGGCGTGGGTGTGCGTTGCCGCCACGATGAGAAAGGATGGTGACGGCGTCGAGTCCGCAAAGTCGCGCCGGATGGCGAGCACGTCGTCGTAGAACAAGCCGATCAAATCGACCGAACAGAGGACGAGTTTCTGGCGGGCGATTTCGAGGGCGAGGCAGCGCACATAGAGATCGTCGTGGACGCCGGTCGCGATGCGGTTGTGGCCGAAACCAGCGAGATAGACCTGGTGCTGGGGAGACAACGGGGGCGTGATGACCGATTGCGCGGCGCCGGCCTGAATATCGCCGCCCCAAAGCGCCTGCACGGCGGCGATCAGCAAGACGATCATGGTGAGAAGGCGGCGCATACAAACCACGCTATCAATGTACATGGAAAGGGAACGGCGGAATGACAGGTGCGAAGGTGTTTGCGACACCGCATCGGAGTCATTGTCCCTTCTTGCGGTGCAATAGACCGAGATTGCGATCAGGATCATGCTTTTTGCCACGGCGAATGGAGGCCGTACCAATGGCAAAGAGCAAGACAAAGCGCAAACGGACACCCAAGCATGTTCTGAAGCTCCCGGACCTTGAGCAATCGAAGTCAGCCGTATTGAACAGCCTGACGTCTCGAAGCTCACAACGAACTTACGATCATGCAATCAGAGAATTCATCGAATGGTACTGTTCAGAACCCAGGCTCGCTTTCAACAAGACGGTGGTCACCCGCTACCGAATATCTCTGGAGCAGCGGCACTATGCGTCAACCACGATAAACCTGCGTTTGGCTGCAGTCCGGAGGCTGGCCTACGAGGCTGCGGATTGCGGTTTGCTCAGTGCAGACCTGGCTGCTGGCATTCGCCGGGTAAAGGGCGCAAAACGGCTGGGAGTGCCCGTTGGCAATTGGCTCAGTGCCGAACAAGGCAAGCGCTTGTTGTTGACGGCAGACGGTACAAGCCTTCGAGGTAAGCGAGACTATGCCACATTGGCCATTCTGTTGGGTTGCGGGCTACGCCGGGCGGAATTGACTGCGTTGCGCGTTGAAGACATACAGCAGAGAGAGGAGCACTGGGTTATAGCCGATCTTGTCGGTAAGGGCGGCCACATACGAACCATCCCGGTCCCGGCTTGGGTGAAGGCCGGAATTGACATCTGGATGACGGCCGCCGGGATTACAACCGGTACGCTCTTTCGTTCGATCAACAAGGCTGGCAGGATTTGGGGCACCGGATTCAGCCCCAAGGTCATTTGGGGTGTCGTGAAACAGAAAGCAAATGACTGTGAGATTCCGTCTCTCGCGCCGCACGACCTTCGCCGGACTTGCGCCCGTCTTTGCCATCAGGCCGGCGGTGAACTGGAACAGATTCAGTTCCTTTTGGGGCATGTCTCTGGGCAAACGACGGAGCGGTATTTGGGCTGCAAACAGCGTTTCCGCAACGCGGTGAATGATCGGATTGGGCTGGAACCGGACCCGCAGGGATCTCCGTAGATCCCGCACCACTGGCCGACTTCCCGATACCGATCTCATCTGTTGACCTCTGCAGCGCCCCGGCGAAGGTCACAATTGGGAGAGTACATCCGTTGCACGATTTCATTTCGATTTAACTGGATTCGAGCAACGATTCGGGCCCCAAGCTTGACGAGGGCGCCGATGGGCGCTGGATGCGACTGCACCAAATGGTTCTATGTATGACGGGCAAGCACATTGAGGCCGTCCACGACTCGCTGGATTCAGCGACAGCTAAGAGTTGGTTCCACATCCGGGATCATTGCCGGCCGCTTGATGATTTCCCGTTCCCTCTCCGCTTGCCTGAATTTGAGAATGCCCATCTAGAACTTGGCTTCAGCTTTGTGGAAAGTTAAACAGAATCAATAAGTTGCAGTAATTTGATCTCTTCCGGCTTTCGTCCGCAAGTGCTCTGAAATCAGCAGATTGCGAGAAAGTTAAACAACGGGCTCTAATGCCGGTGATGGCAGCGCCGCCCAGCGAGATGCCGTTGGTATCGTTGTGCTGGCCGTTGCCGAATATTTGGGGCCTGTTCTCGGTCATGTAGGGACCGCTGCTTGCACTGGCGTCAAATCGCACTTGACAGGGATTATGACGCAGTGGTACGAATCTCAATCGGAGTACAAACGATTGTGCAACAGTGCGCAATCGTTTGTACTTCAAGAGAAGGCGAATCCTCCCCCTATCCAGACCTTCTGTCTTCGCAACCGGCATCTTCATCTCGCGGTACGAGACGAACGTTTCACGCACGACGCTTCACTTAAGGAGAGACAGTATGCAAATCCCTGCGTCAAGAGTTTCCGGCACGTCACAGATGGGAATCCCCAATGTCCCATCGCAATTGAAAACCACCTGGCTCGGCCTGCAGACAGCTGTGTTGCTGGCGGCGCTGGCGTGCTTCCTCGTAAGCTCTCTGCACGCCCAGTACAATGCGTCGCTGCGCGGCGTCGTGGCCGACCCCTCCGGCGCGGTGATCCCAGGGGCCACCGTGAGCCTTGTGGATACCGCCACGAATTACACGCAAACGGTAACCAGCAACGAGGTTGGGATCTACACCTTCAACGCTCTGCCGCCGGCGCCCTACCGGCTCACTGTGTCGAAGGGCGGCTTCAAAACCAAGGTCCTCGAGCAGGTGGAGATCATTCCCGAACAGGCCAACCTGCTGAATTTGCAGCTGGAGGTTAGCGCAACGCCGGAGACGGTCACTGTTACCGCGACCACTTACGGCCTGCCCACGGAGACGGCCACGCTGAGCGCCACGATCAGCAGCAACGAGATTCAGCATATGCCGTCCTTCAACCGCGACGTTTTCCAGTTGGCGCAGCTCACACCCGGCGTGTTTGGCAACGGGGCGCAGGGCAGTGGCGGCGGTTCTTTTAACAACCCTGGCAACCAGGGACCGGGCGGAAGCGGCGGTGGTCAGGCCGGCATCTTCCAAACGGAAAACGGACCGCAAGTTCAGGACCGTGGCGGGCAATATGAAACGAACAGCATCACCGTCGACGGCATCAGCACGGTGAGCGCAGTATGGGGCGGAACGTCGGTGATCACCCCCAGCGAGGACTCCGTCGAAGATATGCACGTAGTCGCCAACAGCTACGACGCGGAGAATGGACGATTCACCGGCGCCGACATGGAAATTACATCCAAGTCAGGCACCAACAACGTTCACGGCAGCTTTTTCTTCAAAATGGCTCGTCCGGGGCTTAACGCCTATCAGCGCTGGAATGGCACCGGCTCGAATAAATCCGGCACAGCGGCGGAGCGCGGCGTGAACCTTTACGACGCCCGCTTCAACAATCTCGGCGGCAGCCTCGGCGGACCCTTCTGGAAAAACAAGCTTTTTGGGTTCTTCAATATTGAGGCCAGTCCGCTTTCGTCCAGCACAACGTCGCAAGGCTGGTATGAGACCTCGCAGTTTGACTCCTCGGCCGGCACCGGGCCGATTGCGAAGGAGTATCTGTCCTTCAAAGGAGAAGGTGTTGCCTCCGGCGCTACGATGATTGCTCGCACCTGCGCTTCCATCGGACTGACGGAGGGGGTTAACTGCATCACCCTTTCGAACGGGCTGGACGTGGGTTCGCCGCTTACGAGCGGCGTCGGCTACCAGGATCTGACCTATGGCGGCAATTCCGGTATCCCCGGCGTCGGCGGGGGCCTGAACCCGTCGAATCCCCTCCCTGCCCTGGCCTACTTCAACACCGTTGACCCGACATCAACTTCCCAGTTCCAGTACAACGGCCGTCTTGACGCGGATGTAACAAAGAAGGACCGCGTGACCTTTGCCCTCTACTGGGTACCGGTCAGCACAACCGACTACAACGGTCCCGTCCGTTCCGCCAACCTCTGGCACCACTCCCAGACCAACGACGCATTTTCTCTGATCTGGAACCATACATTTTCAGCGACGCTGCTGAACCAGGCTCGCGCCAACGCCGCCGGGTGGCGCTGGAACGAAGTGGCGACCAATTCGCAGGAGCCCTTCGGCCTGCCTCAGGACAACATCGGTAGCATCGGTACAGCGTCGCCCAACTTCTTCGGCGCGCCTGGACCGAGCGACTTCGATCAGTGGACCTACAGCTATAACGACGTCCTTACCAAGATCCTAGGCCGTCACAGCATTAAAACCGGCGGTGACGTGACCCGGCTCTACTACCTTAACGATGCAATTTACGCCGCACGGCCCGGATTCAATTTCGATAACCTCTGGGACTTCGCCAACGACGCTCCTTACTTTGAGAGCGGGACGTTCAATCATTCCACCGGCGTCCCCTTCTCCAATCGCGAAGACACCCGGGACGGCGTGTGGGGCTTCTTCGTACAGGACGACTACAAGCTTCGTCCGAGCCTGACGATCAATGCCGGGATACGCTGGTCCTATTTCTCGCCGTATTACTCGAAAGAAAGCAACCTCGACGTGATGCAGTTCGGTTCAGGCTCCGATCCGCTGACCGGTCTCAACATCCGCGTGGGCGGAAACCTCGCCACGGCTCAGAAAGGCAACTGGGGGCCGCAGCTCGGCTTCTCGTGGCAGCCGCCAATCTTACAGGGCAAAGCGGTGCTGCGCGGCGGCTACGGCATCAATTTCAACCAGAACGAAATCGCGATCCTCGCCAACGGGTTCGGCAATCCGCCCAACGCGATCAGCGCCAGTTTTACCTGCCCCTATCCGTACACGAGCAATCCCACATGCTCGGGCACGGGAATTCTTTATGAGACGGCGACGAGCACCACCTCGATCTTTGGATATGCGCCAAACCCTGCCACCATTACAACGTTCAGCAGCGCCAACCTGCCGCTGACCGGAACCACGTCGGTGACCGGCTTTCCTGCTAATACAAAAACCATCGCCAACTACCACTATTCGCTGGAAGCCGATTACCAGTTGCCCTTCAGCACCATGGCCACCCTGGGGTATCAGGGAAGCGAGATGCGGCACCTGCTGGTCCAGAACGAGTGGAACGCCATCGCCGCGCAGAAAGGTTTGGCGCTCAACCCGGTCGTCAACTTCATCGACTTCTACGAGAATTCCGGAACCGGCAATTACAACGCCTTGGTTGCAACGCTGGGGCATAGCTTCGCGCAGCATTTCCAGGCGGAAGCGCAGTACACCTGGGGCAAGGCCATGGATGAAAATTCCGGTCCCTACGAGGAGGATCCGTATCCGTACAACACGCACGCGGCGTACGGGCGCTCCGACTATAACGTGAAGAGCGCGTTCAAGCTCTTCGGGCTGTGGCAGCCGGTCTTTTTCAGCGGACATTCGTGGGCGGAAAAGTACATCGGCGGATGGTCGCTGAGCGGCATCTGGAACCTGGACACCGGCTTCCCGTGGAATCCGACGTATGGCACCAGCGGAATCTATTACCAGGGCAGCGCCTACGGCTCAGTTCGTCCGGCGGGCCACGTGGCCGGAGCCGGCACGAGCACCGCGAACAAGACCTTCGAGGGGATTGGCGGCATTAACTCGAACTACGGCGGCAATGGCACCAAGTTCTTGACCCCGCCCACCTATACACTGGGGCCGGCTTTTCCCGCCACCGCGCCGGGACCGCCGCCCGGAATTCAACGCAACAGCCTGAATGGGCCAGGCTATAACGACTTCGATGCCAGCCTGACCAAGGACTTTGGCCTGCCCATGCCGCCGAATAACCGGATCCTGGGTGAGAATGCAAATCTCTCATTCCGCGTCGACAGCTACAACCTGTTCAACAAGACCAACATCAACACGGGGTGCATGGACACTTACCTCGGCTCCGCGGCTCCTGATGGGACGGTCACATCTGTCAATTCGGACTTTGGTGTGTCCTGCGGCAGCCTGGGCAGCAGGACGGTGCAGATGCAAGTGCGGTTTAACTTCTAGACGTCTTATTGAAGCTGATCGTTCGGAGGGTGCTCCTGCCGGAGCGCCCTCCCGTGTTCCGCTGGATGATCGGAGCTACAGGAGTGCGCGGGCTCCTGCAATGCGGCGCCGATCTCGATCCGGCAAAAGTCGATTTCCGTTCAGATCCCCGCCGGGAAGTTCATGGAATACCGATCGTAACGGTTTGCCGCAGATCGTTTGGATCGACCGTAGAGTCACTTGGCATGCGCCGCTTTTGGGAGAGGGTCAATGTTTCGTATTTGGTTGATCGGGATTGCAGCAGCCGCACTAGCAATGAGCGCCGCGCGTGGGCGCGCGCAGCAGCCCGCTCCGTCTCAGTCAAATGAAGAGATCGTCGTCGACGCTCACGCCGCGGCCACGCCCTTTCCTCATTATTGGGAGCAGATGTTCGGCTCCGGCCGCGCCAACCTGACCATGCGCGCCAACTACCGCAGCGACCTGCGCCAGGTAAAGCAGATTACGGGCTTCGGATACGTCCGCTTCCACGCCATCTTCCACGACGAGAACGGCGTCTACAGCGAGGACGCGCAGGGTAACCCGGTCTACAACTGGTCCTATGTCGATCAAATCTACGACGGGCTGCTCGCCGGGGGAGTACGGCCCTTTGTCGAGATCAGCTTCATGCCCAAGGCGCTGGCCGCACGCCTCGACTATCATGCCTTCTGGTACAAGCCAATCGCTTCACCGCCCGGCGACTACGCCAAGTGGGACGCGCTGATCACCGCCTTTGCGCAGCATCTCATCAACCGCTACGGCATCGATGAGGTTTCGCAGTGGTACTTCGAAGTCTGGAACGAGCCTAACCTCGACTTCTGGACCGGCGTGCCGAAGCAGCAAACCTATTTCGAGCTCTACGATCACACTGCACGCGCGCTCAAGGCCGTCAACTCGCGGCTGCGCGTCGGCGGCCCGGCCACCGCGCAGGCCGCGTGGGTCGGCGATATGATCGCCCACGCCACGAACGACCATGTGCCACTGGACTTCGTCGCCACGCACGTCTACGGCGACGACACGGTGCAGGATGTCTTTCACGACCAGCGCTCCATCGCCCCGCATCAGATGGTTTGCAACGCAGTTCGCAAGGTGCATGACGAGATCGAGCACTCCGCGCGCCCGCAGTTGCCGCTCATCTGGAGCGAGTTCAACGCCAGCTACATGAACCAGCAGGACATCACCGACTCCATCTATATGGGCCCCTGGATTGCCGACACCATCAGCCAATGCGACGGCCTGACCGGCATGATGTCGTACTGGACCTTCTCCGATGTCTTTGAGGAGCAGGGTGTTATCAAAACGCCGTTCTACGGGGGCTTCGGTCTGATGGCCGAGGACGGAATTCCCAAGCCAGCCTTCGACGCCTTCGAGCTGCTGCACGCGCTGGGCACACAGCGCCTGCCAGTCGCCGCAGACGATGTGCTGGCCACGCGTCGTAAGGACGGCACGGTGGTGATTGCCGCCTGGAACCTGGTGGAACCCGGCGCCGGCGGCGCGAATAAGACGGTCGAGTTCGATGTAAAGGGTGTTGCCACCCATGCGCGAGCCACCGTGCGCCGTGTAGACGCCGAGCATGGCGACACGCTGGACGCATGGAAGAAGATGGGCAGCCCGAAGTATCCCACTCAGGCGCAGATTGCCGCGCTGCGCGAAGCCGCGGAAATCGGCCCGCCGCAGGTGCAGACGCTGAGCGGCAGCCGGCTCACGCTTACGCTGCCGCCCATGGGGTTGGCTCTGATCGAGATTCGTTGAAGCTCGCCGGGCGGCGTTGGCCTTGGCCAGATCGTTTCCTGGGACGCTGCTGGGCGCGCTGCGTTTTGGCTTGTTGTTTATTTGTAACCGCTGTCGCACAGCAGAAAACCCAATGATCAACTTGCGCTCTCTTCTCCTCGCCGTGCTGGTTCTTGCATTTGCCGCAAGCGCCGGCCCGCTGCGTGCGCAGTCCGCGCCAATCACCATTTCCATCGACGCCAACGCACCTGCACATCCCTTTCCGCATTTCTGGGAGCAAATGTTCGGTTCCGGCCACGCCGCATTGGCGCTGCGCGACAACTATCGCAACGACCTGAAAGAGGTGCACGACCACGTGGGCATGCGTTATCTTCGCTTCCACGGAATCTTCGACGACGAAAACGGCGTCTACAGCGAGGACGCGCAGGGCAACCCGGTCTTCAACTGGTCCTATGTCGATCAAATCTACGACGGGCTGCTGGCCGGGGGAGTACGACCCTTTGTCGAGATCAGCTTCATGCCTAAGGCGCTGGCCGTGCGCCTCGACTATCATGCCTTCTGGTACAAGCCAATCGCTTCGCCGCCCGGCGACTACGCTAAATGGGACGCGCTGATCACCGCCTTTGCGCAGCATCTCATCAACCGCTACGGCATCGACGAGGTCTCCACATGGTACTTCGAAGTGTGGAACGAGCCCAACATCGACTTTTGGACCGGCGTGCCGAAGCAGCAAACCTATTTCGAGCTCTACGATCACACTGCACGCACGCTCAAGGCCGTCAGCTTGCGGCTGCGCGTCGGCGGTCCGGCCACCTCGGCTGCGCATTGGATTCCAGCCTTCCTCGATCATGTCAGCCAGGAGCATGTGCCGATCGACTTTGTTTCCACGCACGGCTACGCCGACGACACCGTCGAAGATATGTTTGGTACGCATGAGAATATCCCCATGCGCGACCGCGTCTGCCGCGCCGTGGAAATGGTGGATAGCCAGATTCGCGCCTCGGCTCTGCCCACGTTGCCGCTCATGTGGACGGAGTGGAACGTTCCCTCCTATGACCACCTGAACGCGCGCGATAATTGGTACGTGGGGCCTGCGCTGGCCAGGGACATCGGCCAGTGCGACGGCAAGGTGCAAATGATGTCGTTCTGGACCTTCGACAACGTCTTTGAAGAGGATGGCGTGGTGAAAAAGCCGTTCTATGGCGGCTTTGGGCTCATGACAGAAGACAGGATCAAGAAGCCCAGTTTTTACGATTTCTCGCTGCTGCATGAGCTGGGCGGCGAGCGGCTGGCCAACCCGGCCGATGACCTACTTGTGACGCGCCGCAAGGATGGCGCGCTGGTGGTGGCGGCGTGGAACTTGGTCGATATGGACAAGGTGGCGCAGGGCAAGCCGACTGCCATGCGCCTGTCGTTCAAAGGCGTACCGGCGGGAGCCGCCGTCTCCATCCAGCGCGTGGACGAGAGGCACGGTAATCCGATGTCCGCGTACCACCTCATGGGCAGTCCGCCCTATCCCACACCGGCGCAGATTGCTGCTCTCAACCTCGCATCGGCGCTGCCGGCGCCCGAGCGTGGCAGGTTAGTCAACGACATCCTGCAGCTCACCCTGCCGGTGAATGGTTTGGCGGTGATTGAAATCCCCGCGCAGCAAGGTGTGGGCATGGAGGACAGGCCATGAATCGGCACAACGCTAAAACGACGATGAGCAGGCGCCGCATGATGGCGGCTACAGCGGCCACGGCCGGCTGCGCCCTCCTGTCCCCAGGCTTTGCACATGCCGGCCTGTGGCAGCCGACGCACGAGGACAAGGCCTTCCTCGACAACCTGGAGCGTCAGGCCTGCCTCTTTTTCTGGGAACAGGCCAGCCCGGTGACGGGCCAGGTCCTCGACCGTGCCCGCTACGACCTGGGCGGTGCGCGTGATCCGCGGCGCATGACCAGCATCGCCGCCACCGGCTTCGGCATGACCGCACTGTGCATTGCCGACCAGCGCGGCTACTTGCCCCACGAACAGATCGTGGAACGCGTGCGCGCCACGATCGACTGGCATTTGAACAAGCTGCCGGAGGTGCACGGCTTTTTTTACCACTTCAACGACATCGAAACCGGCGTGCGCATTGGCCGCTGCGAGCTCTCCTCCATCGATACGGCGCTGCTGCTGTGCGGCGTGCTCACGGCGCGCGCGCACTTCAGCAATCCGCACATCCAGTCTCTCGCCGCGCAGATCTACGAGCGCGTCAACTGGCCGTGGATGCTGAACGGCGGCAAAACCTTCTCCATGGGATGGCAGCCCGATACCGGCTTCCTCAACGGGCGCTGGAGCCATTACTGCGAGCTGATGATGATCTACCTGCTGGCCATCGGCTCGCCCACGCATCCCGTCGCGCCGTCCTATTGGAACAACTTCACGCGGCCCGTGATCCACTACAAGGGCTTCACCTATATCAGTGGCGATGATCCGCTGTTCACTCACCAGTACTCGCAGGCATGGTTCGACTTTCGCCATAAACGCGACGCCTACGCCAACTACTTTCAGAACTCTGTGATCGCGACGCGCGCCCACATGGTGTTCTGTCTCTCGTATCCGCAGTGGTACAACGGCGATTACTGGGGCGTCTCGGCCTCTGATTACCAGGGCGGCTATACGGCTTGGGGTGGGCCGCCGCCGCAGGGCCCGCTGGACGGCACCGTGGTTCCCTGCGCTGCCGCCGGCTCGCTGGCCTTCCTGCCCGCCGATTGCCTCCATGTGCTGCGCGCGATGCGCGTGCTGTGGGGCAAGCGCGCATGGAGCCGCTACGGCTTTGTGGATGCGTTTCATCCCGCCGCCAACTGGTACGACCCCGATGTGTTGGGCATCGACCAGGGCATCTCCGTGCTGATGGCCGAGAACTTGCGCAGCGGGCTCGTGTGGAACACCTTCATGCGCAATGCCGAGTGTGCTCGCGCCATGCAGTTGGCGGGCTTTCACACCGATTGGTCGGCCAACGAAACGACATGAACAGGAGCAGATTCCTTCAGCCGCTGAACCGCCGTCAGATGCTTCGCGTCACGACGGCAGCGGCGGCGGCATACGCCCTTGCGCCCGCAGTGGGATGCGGAGGCAGCGGCGGGCCGCTGGCGCCCACTTCACCGGCCTGGCCGCCGGACCTCCCCGTTGGAACCTTTACACCCTCGGCCGCCGACGAGGCTTTCCTTGACGCATCGGAACAACAGGCGTGCCTCTACTTTTGGGAGCAGGCCAACACTGCCAACGGGCAGGTGCTCGATCACGCGGCGAACAATCTGGGCGGCGCCATGGACACCAGCACCACGGAATCCAGCATTGCCGCCACCGGCTTTGGGCTGGCCGCGCTCTGCATCGCCGACAGCCGCGGCTATCAGCCGCACGCGGAGGTCGTGGCGCGTGTGCAAGCCACATTGGGTTTTCACCTGAACACCATGCCCGATGAAAACGGGTTTTTCTACCATTTCAATGATGTGAACACCGGCCAGCCGCTCTCCGGTTCCGAGGTGTCCTCCATCGACACGGCCATCCTCCTCTGCGGCGTCCTTGCTGCGCGCGCCTACTTTGCCGACGCAACCATCACTTCGCTGGCCACGCAGCTCTACGAGCGCGTGAACTGGCCCTGGATGCTCAATGGCGGAGCCACATTTACCCAGGCGTGGTATTCCGGAACCGGCTTTGCCGCCCCGCGCTATGACACCTACTGCGAGCTGATGATGCTCTATCTGTTGGCCATCGGCTCGCCCACCAATCCCATCGCGCCCGCGTACTGGAACAACTTTGCGCGGCCGCTGCTGGCCTACGAGGGATACACCTATATCAGCAGCAACAGCGATCCGCTGTTTACCCATCAGTACTCGCACGCGTGGTTCGACTTTCGCTCGAAAAGCGACGCCTATGCCGACTACTTCAAAAACTCCATCGCCGCCACCCAGGCCCATGAAACCTTCTGCCTCGCCTATCCGTCGGTGGCAAATGCATGGTATAACGAGGATTATTGGGGCATTACATCTTCAGATTATGTGGGTGGGTATGCAGCCTGGGGCGGGCCTCCCGCGCAGGGACCCATCGACGGGACTATCGTACCTTGCGCCGCGGCAGGCTCTCTGGTCTTTCTGCCCAATCACTGCCTGGCAATGTTGGAGTCCTTGAAATCGACTTGGGGCGCATCTCCGGCTTGGGGCCGCTATGGCTTTGTAGATGCCTTTCATCCCGCCGCGGGCTGGTACTGCGAAGACGTACTGGGAATCGATCAGGGCATCGCCCTGCTGATGGCGGAAAACCTGCGCACAGATCTCATCTGGAATACATTCATGAGCAATCCCGAGTGCGCGTTGGCCATGCAGTTGGCGGGATTTCAAGACGAGAATTAACCATATGAGAAGCGCGGAAATCTGCAACGATGAGACAGATATGATACCGGCAAAAGACTCAAAGCTGCGGGGTAACTTGCCCAAGCGCCTCCATTGTGGGCGTTTCAACCTCGCCTTGCTCGCCAATCCCAGAGCAACATCCTCGGCAACCCGCTTCCGCCTGCGTGCGGCCTTCCCCGGATAGCCGCGCCATGGCTCAGAAATCTTTCAAACCGTTCTCTCTCAAGCAGCTCTCGGCTGCCGTCGGGCTCTCCCAGTCCACCGTCTCGCGCATCATCAACGGCGAGGCCGACAAGTACCGCATCGCGCGAGAAACCCAACAGCGCGTGCTGGCCGCGGCAGCCAAGCATGGCTATGCCGCAAACACCGTAGCCAGGAGCCTGCGCCTCAAGCGCACTCACACCATTGGCGTCATCGTTCCCGAGATCAGTGAAGGCTACTCCACTGCCGTTTTGGGGGGCATTGAGGACGAGCTGCTTAAGGATGGCTTCTTTTATTTCGTCGTCAGCCACAGGCACCGGCCCGATTTGCTGGAGGGTCATCCGCGCATGATGCTGGCTCGCGCCGTCGAGGGGATCATCGCCGTCGATACTCCCCTCGAGGAGGAGCTGCCCATACCCGTGGTCTCTGTCTCCGGGCACAAGCACCGCGAAGGAGTGATCAACATCGAGCTCGACCACGACCAGGCCGCTCATCAGGCCTTGGCGCATCTGAAGTCCCTGGGCCATAAGAGAATTGCGTTTATCAAGGGCCAGACTCTTAGCTCCGACACCAGCCGGCGGTGGCAGGCGATTGTGAATGCGGCACGGACCCTGGAAATCGAGATTGACCCGCAGCTCGTCGTGCAATTGCTGAGCCTGGAACCTGGCCCCGGACCTGGCCTTGAAGTGACGCGCGCGCTGCTGCAGGCGCACCGGCCTTTCACCGCCATCTTTGCCTTCAACGATCTAACCGCCGTGGGAGCCATTCTGGCCCTGCGCGAAGCGGGATTACGTGTGCCCAAAGATGTTTCCGTGGTCGGCTTCGATGACGTGCTCGCCGCCTCCACCAACAGTCCCCCGCTCACCACCATCCATCAGCCCCTGCGCAGCATGGGACAGGCGGCGGCAAGCACACTGCTGAAACTCATCCGCGATGAAATCCCTCATCCGCATCCGTCTACCCTTACGGTCTATCCCAAACTCATTGTGCGCAAGTCGACAGGACATGCGTCGGCGGAGCAGGTCGCCTATTTTTAGGGAGGGCAATGCATTCGCCCCATTGTCGTTGTGCGGCAGTTGCAGGGAGCGGCGCATGAGGTTTCACCTTGATCCCGGGCGCGGTGTCACGCTGCTGGCGCTGCATCCCGTTTTTGCGCTCACCGGTGCGGCCGACGCAATCACCGGACCGTTGTTGCCTTCGCTGGCGCACAGTTTTGCGCTCACTGACAGCCAGTCGGGTGTGCTGCTCTCCGCGGTCTTTGCCGGGACGGCCGTGGGCGCGCTGCTGTGCCGGGGCAACTACGCCCGCGTGCTCACGCTGGGCCTGCTCGGGTTGGCCTGCAGTTGCACCTGCTTTGTCTGGATGACGCGTCCGTTGCTCTATCCCTGCGCGTTTTTCTTCGGCGTGGGCACGGGGGCGGCCATGACCGCCGTCAGCCTCTTCACCGGGCGCAACTATCCAGAGCGCCGCGCGGCCACGCTCACCCTGCTTAACTTTACCTGGAGCCTTGGCGCCATGCTTGCACCGCTGCTGGCAGCCCGCCTGATGGCCTACGCCTCGTGGCGTGCCGTCTATGCGGCACTGGCTGTCGCGGCGGCGCTGGCCGCGCTGGCCATGGGTTTTACGCTCCGCGACAGCGAAGAGGCCGTGCGGCCCACACCGGAAACGAGCGGGCTGCATAACCTGCGCCTGGTTGCCCTGTTCGCTCTCTTCTTTTTCATGGAAGTGGGCATGGAGAGCACCTTCGGCGCGTGGATTTCCACCTACGTGCTGCGCACCGTGCATACCACTGTCGAGCTGGCCGCGGCAGCCGCGGCGATCTACTGGGCCGGATTCCTGGCCGTGCGCGGCCTTTCGCCGCTGGTGCTGTCGCACGTAAGCTCCTGGCGGCTGCTCCGAATTTCCCTGCTTTGGGTTCTGGGCGCGGCCGTGCTTCTGGTCGCCTCCGCTTCGCCTCTGCTTCTGGTTGTGGCTATTGTCTTGGCTGGCGCAGCCATTGCGCCAATCTTTCCCGTGGCGCTGGCTGCGTTTTTTGATCGCGCCCGGCACAGCTCGGATACGCGATTCATTCTGGCGCTGAGCGGTTTTGGCGGCGCATTCTTCTCCTGGTTGGTGGGCGCGCTCTCCGCGCGCACAGGCAGCCTGCGCGAGGGTCTGCTGGTCGCGCCGGCAACGCTGCTGGCCATGTTCGCGCTGCTGCCGCTGCTGGGCACGCGCGCAGGGAGCGCTGCAGACGCCACCTGAACCGCCTTAGAGCTCACCCGTAAATGGAGATGGGCTGTGTATGCGCCGAAGGAAAAATAGACCATGTGACGCCGCGGTAGCGGCGTGACCTGACGGGGTAAAAGTTGACCGCCGCCAGATTCTGGTTTCACGGACAAGTGGGCATTTCTGGGGTAACGGGCGAGGTTCGTTGCCGTTGAGGAGCCGTTTGGCCGTGGGACACCGGGGGGCATGTACACGGTGGAGTTGTATGCGCGGGTACGTCGAGCGGTGCTGTTCGAGCGCATTGACTTGTTGGCGACAGCTGACGTTGTTGACCATCAAGAGCGGGGAACCCTTGCCGACCTATCAATACCGATTGCCGCGAGACCTTTGCACTTGTACGCAAAGGTCTTGCAAGGAAATCCAACACTAATAGCGGTCGAGGGTGCTGAAATGGCCCAACGACAGTCGCCCAACGACAGTCGCCAAACCGTCAGCAAGTGGTTAAGCAATAGCCCGCCGAGGAGTGTAAAGCCGGCAGCACGGCCTCGCTTGGAGATTCCGCCTCCCCCACACCCAGAATCGACCGTCTTAGTCCGGCGGGCAGGATCAGTCCTCGAAAACGCCGCAGTGTCTCGCATCTTCCAGCCCCTAGCTCGGTCTGAGATCGCAGGATGCTGGCCGACATTTCAGTACTAATCGTTTCCTCGGTGAGCGACTTGGCGATTTCAGGCCATTCGAGCAGCGGACAGCTTTCCTCTTCATTATTGAATATCCAAGGCATAATTTCCAGCCAGATCACCGCGCCAGCGGCAAACGCCCGCGGCTACCTTCTACCTCCAGATCGAAAACGCCTCGCTTCAGCACCTTGCCGTTCTTGTGCATCGTGCGCGAGGCGTTTCCGATCTTGGCTAACGGTTATCTAGAGGAACCTGAGAGCGCACGATTCGTGGCTTCGATGCACTTGCAACGGCTTCGGCTGGTTCACTTCGTGCGTTGGCAATTCTGGGTCAATTGAGCACCGCACCTATGAATTCGCCTCGGAATGGCCCAAATCTGGTTTATTTATCCCGGCAATGGCCCCAGTCAGCTCGTCTAGGTTTTTGGCCTTTGAATGGACGCTAAAGAGATCGCGAGCGGAGGGTGGGCTCATGTCCTCCCAAGAAAGAACGCCCCTCTCTCCCGAGAAATCGATTTCTCCCCTTTTGGTAGTGTCCTAATTTGGGGTATGGTGCTGGTTTTATGTGCACTTGGTATATTCAGAGGGAACTCCAAGCAATTGCTGAAAACCATACCCTCTTCGCTTCCCGGTTCTGTCAACCAGATAGTATTCAATGAATCGCGATTCCCGTTCGCTTCCCAACCCGTCGCGGTACCTTACGTGACCGTAAACCCTCAGCCAAAGAAAGCCTTCTTTGACCCGCTCCAGCGTTTCGACTGGCAACGGTGGAATCACAACACTCTTATCCTGCCTTTGCAGAAAAGTGTAGAACTCCAAGGAATCGTTGGGCGCAATCAACAGGCCATTAAGGAGGATCGGGAGGGGATAGTCGGGAATCGGTGGCAGGTTCAGGGTGGGATCATCTTCAACCAGCTCATAACGGCATTGCGTTGCAAGAATTTGTGCCGTCATGTGACCGCGATTCTCAATCGCCCACCAAAACCGGAGCTGCTTGTCGGCAACGCTCGGCTCATAGTCTTTCATGGCGGAGTGAATGACCAGCCACGCACGCTGCGCCCTTTCTTGGATTTCGATTCCCCGCGCAGCAGCTTTGGCCGAAATCGAAGTCTGGCGGGATTGTTCCGCCAAAGTCAAAAGAGTCAAGACGAGTGCCCACGTTGTTACACCGTCTGGCCATCTAAAAGTGCGATACCAACCTGGAAAGTGCCACTCGGCATCGGCCTCGCATTTTTGGCAGTTTTCAACATGGTTCGGTGGGGAAACCTGACTGGTGTCAAAATCTACGCACTTTGTCTCGCATTGTTGGCGTGCTTTTTCATCCTGACTGGCTACGAATCCTGCGACTACAAGGATTGCGGCCATGATAATTATGTTCCAAACCAATATCTGCTTCAGCATAATTCTGTAATTGTACCCCACAAATCTCTTGACACAATCTAATTATTGGGGTACATTAAATATATCGGGAGAGAGTATGGCAAACGTACTCAATACGGATAAGCAAATCGCAGTGATTGCGGCACTTGCCGAGGGGTCCAGCATCCGCTCAATCGAGCGTATGACAGGCATCCACCGCGATACGATCATGCGCCTTGGCGTGAGAGTTGGGCAGCGATGCACGGCTCTCATGGATGCCAAGATGCGCAATCTGCCTTGCACTCGTCTGGAGATGGATGAGATTTGGGGATTCGTAGGCAAGAAAGAGAAACACATCAAGGTGGATGATCCGCCCGAAGTGGGCAGCGTTTGGACGTTCTGCGTCATTGATGCCGATAGCAAGTTGGTTCCCGCCTTCCGTGTTGGACAGCGTGACGCGGCCACGGCAAACGCCTTCCTTGCTGACGTTTCAGGCCGGATGAGAAATAGAGTGCAAATCTCTACTGATGCTCTTAATGCCTACAAAGAGGCGATTGAGCGGTCCTTTGGTGGAGATGCCGACTACGGACAGATCGTCAAGACTTATGGCAGCATAACGACTGAGGACAATCGCCGGTATAGCGCCCCGGAATTCGTCTCCTGCGAAAAGAAAGTAATCGCCGGTCGCCCGGATTTGGACCTGATCTCTACCAGCTATGTCGAGAGGTTGAACGCTACTACTCGCCTTCACATGCGCCGTTTGACTCGTCTCACACTAGCGTTCTCAAAAAAGCGTGGGAATTTCGAGGCGGCTGTGGGCCTTCACTTTGCCTATTACAACTTCGTCAAGCGGCACAACACTCTGAGATGCACCCCGGCAATGGCCGCTGGCGTCACAGGCACGTTCTGGAGCGTGGGAGACTTGCTAGAGGCAACAGCATGACCTATATCGAGGAACTGAAAGAGGTAATCCGAAGGCTGCATGGGGTCGAATCTACGCACCGCGAAAGCGTACCAGTGAAAGAAGTTTTCCACGGAAAGACGATATGGGAAGGTGTGGTTGAAGTTTTTGATCTTCACGGACACCCGGAGGCAAATATAGCTTATGCTTGGGCGCACGAAACAGACGATGCTGAGAACCCAATCCAGCATGTTACCGTCCTACACATTCCCCCGGCAGTCTCGCCAATAACCGCAGTCAGACTTGCCATCGCACAGGAGTTGAGAGCCAATGCCGGAATCGAAGAAGCCGAAGTCTAAGAAACCCGGACGGCCTCCGCTCCCCAAGGGAAGTACCAAACGCGAGATGCTCCGCATTCGTGTGACTGCGGAAGAGTTGCGCACCATTGAAGCGAGGGCGAAAGTCAGGGGCCAAACCAGATCGGAATTCATTCGCGGCAAGTTGCTTGCCATAGACGGAACCTGAGCCTGTGAAATTCAAATTAGGATACTACCCCCCTTTTGCTGCGCTTGACACCTAGCTACGGGCCGAGTAAAATTCGTCCTCCTCTCCCCCGAGTCTGAGTTGCAGTTCCAAGTCTTCGAAGGGGGTTTCGTGCGCCTCCTTAGCAGACTATTACCAAGGATTAAGAATGAAGCGATCTCTCGGGCTGCGAAGCACGATTAGCGAAATCTTGGAAGGAGACAGTTCATGAACTGTTCTGCTTGTGGAAAAGCAAATGTCGATGGCGTCTCGTTCTGCGAGTACTGCGGAGCCAGCATGTCCGCTCAATCAGCAGCAATCCCTGGCGCTGCCGCGCCCGCCACGGTTCCTGCATCGCCCGCTCCTCCCACGGCCGCTCAGGTCGCGCAGATGGGCAAGTCAATCATCGGCGCTATGTCCCTAGGCGAAAAGTTCGCGGTCGCTGGAGTTGCTGCCGCGGTCTTGGGCTTCTTTTTGCCGTTTGTTTCTACGCCCGATCTAAGTGGACTTTCCGGCCTCCTTCCAAGCCTCGGTTCCGGCGGAGGAGAGGGTAGTCACGCCAGTTTGTCACTGTTCGGCGCTACTAAGTTCCTAGGCGCCATTTATGTATTGTTGCTCGCGGCGGTCGCTGCTGGGGTGCTGGCCTACCTTATGCGAAAAGCGCCCAACGCAAAGAAGATGCTGATGAGCGGCTTCTTGGTAATGATCGGCTCACTTTTCGGTCCGGGCTGCATTGCCGCTCTCCTTTTTGTCCCCATGATTCAATCCGTGGCGGGAGCCGGCTATTACCTGTTTGGACTGGGGTATTGTGCCATCGCAGCCGGAGGTTTGATCATCATCGGCACTTTAAGCAAAGCCGTCCGCTGAGCCGGAAGGGAAAGCGAGGACTTCCATGTTTTGTCCAAGTTGTGGTTCTACAGTAGCGGAAGGCCGAGTGTTTTGCGGAAAATGTGGTGCACGTCTTCATGCTGCTGCCGCATCTGCATCGCCGCAAGCCGCTCCCGTCCAACTTGCTCCCGTCGCTCCTCCGCAACCGGCGCGGCCCCCTTCGCCGTATCGCTGGGTTGTTTACGTCGCTGTACTCCTGCTCGCCGCTCTCGGCGGTGTCGCTTGGTGGTGGTTCCATCGCCCGCCCCCGCCGTATCAGGTTCAGGACCCCGGAGTATATCCCTTCCAGGGCCTCACCGCAGACGGAACAGCTGTGAAATGGGGCTTCATCGATGCAGACGGCAAAGTCCTCATCCAGCCTGCGTGGGACGCTGTCGACGACGGCGGCTTAGTTCTGGGCCACTCCGTCGCTTTCAACGAAGGATTGTGCGGCGTCCAGAAAGACGGCAAGTGGGGCTATATCGACATCAGTGGAAACCTGGCGATCACCAATCAATTTGACTCCGTGGCTCCCTTTGTCGAGGGAATGGCGCGGGTTCATTTTGGAAACCAGATTGGCTACATCGACAAGAGCGGCCATCTCGCCATCAACCCGCAGTTCTATGACGCCGGGGATTTCCATGGCGGATTGGCAGCCGTGCGCACCGACAACGGCTGGGGCTTCATCAACAAGACCGGAACGTTTGTCATCAAGCCTCACTTCCAGGCAACAGATCCCAACGGATTCTCGAGTGGGCTCGCAGCCGTTTGCGCGAGTGGCAAATGCGGCTTCATAGATCGCACCGGCCAATTTGCGATTCGCGCGCAATTCAATAACGTTGGGACCTTTTCCGAAGGCCTGGCCGAGGTCGGGATCAACGGCAAGCTCGGCTACATCAATACCTCCGGCACAATCGTCATCAACCCTCAATTCGATCAGTCAACGATGTTCTCAGGCGGCCTTGCAGCTGTTTCCGTCTCCGGACGCCAAGGAACGATTAACAAACAAGGCAAATATGTTCTCAATCCTGGGCAATACAACTTCGGCATAAAGGAAGGAGACGTGCTTGTCGCGACAACGAATCAGGGAATGGGCTTGATAACCAAGGAGGGCCAATGGCTGATTCAACCGTCAACCTCGCTCACGGGTGTCGGACCCATCTTCGGAAAAGTGTTTCTTGGAACGCTGGGCGGCCAGCAGGGCCAGGTTCCCATCTCGATTTCCGGCAAAGTGCTCGCGGGCCCCTACAAGGGCTCGATGCTCGCATCGCTTGCTCAGGACATCCAGGACGAAACCAGCGCCATCCAGTCCATGCACGCTCTAACCGCCGCTGAGACCGCCTACTCAGGCACCTACCCCACCGGTTTCACTGATTCTCTCGAAAAGCTCGGCCCGGCCACTGGCACGGCCGACCAAAACCACGCCGGACTCATCGACGCAACTCTGGCCACCGGAACCAAGGACGGCTATCAGTTCGTCATCACCATTCCTGCTGGAACCTCGACCGGTGGAAGCAACTTCAATTACTTTCTCGTCGGCAAGCCCGCATCCGGTCACGCCGGACGCACGTTCTGCGCCGACTCCTCGGGGACTGTGCGCTACGCAGAACAAGGGCAGGATTGCACGACCTCATCGCCAGTCCTGTGAGAACCAGATCCCCGCCTCAAGCGGGGATCCACCTTTTGATCCGTTTTGCTCCTGCGCGGCGAGCGCATCGCCCGGCAGAGTTCGACCTTTCGGAGGCTGCCTCATGCAGATCAGGCTTTCGTTCGGAACCCGTCGTCAGTTTCGTTCTCTGAGTGTTCTTCTACCCCTTGCCTTCTACGCGCTCATCCTCTCGCCATCCGCGACACTCAGCCAGCAACCCACGCCCCAAAAGTTCACCCTCGAGCAGATCGAGGGCCTTGTCGCGCATGGAGTGCCGGATGCAACCTTGAGCAACCAGATTCGCCTCCATGGCCTTGCTTTCGCTCCCACCTCGGCCATTCTAGACGAGCTCCGCTCGAAGGGTGCTGGCGCGCTGACACTGGCCGCAGTTGCCGCATCCAAAGGGTCTTCATCCTCCACCGCGCCCGGTCCCTCTACACCGCCCGCCCCGCCGCCAAAACCGAGAAAACCTCATCCCGCCAGCCTGCCCGGGAAAGTCGAGCTCCAAACCGAGCCCGGCAGCGCTGTCTTCCTCGACGGCAATCCGGTAGGCAACGCCGATGCTCAGGGCCTTCTCTCTCTCCCGGCCGTGCCCGCGGGCAACCACGAATTGGTCGCGAAGAACGACGGCTACCAGGACGCTCACCTCCAGTTCGCGCTCGCCAGCGCCGAAGATAAGCAGGTGAGCCTACCCTTGACATGGCAGGGAGGGTACCTTGCTGTGTCCGTTCAACCCAGCGGCGCTGCCGTCACCGTCGCCGGGCCGAAGACTTTCACTGTAGGCCCGGCCGAAGTCAAATGCCCGCCAGGTACGTATACAGTCACCGCGTCGTTGGATGGTTACTCATCCCAAACGCGAACGATCCAGATTGTTGCGGGGGAGCACCACACCGAAACCTTAGCGTTAGTGGTGGACCCTGCCGTGCTTATTCGCAAACTTGACGACGCCAGAAACAAACTCGCCGCCGGAGACCCGGCCGGAGCCGAGCAGCTAGCGGACTCGGTGCTCACGCAAATGCCCGACAGTCCGGATGCGGCTCTAATCGTCGCAGAGTCAGCTTTTCAACAGGGAGACATGAATCGTTTCGTCGACGCTGGCGCCAAGGCAATCCGTGGTGGAAAGCAGGTGACGGTCCGGACGATGCATGCGCACACAGTTTTGGCACTGTGGATCCATCCCGTAGACTTCACCATCAGCGAGTCTGGAATCTCTGTTGTCTCCAACCCGCCTGATAGCCGTTGCAAGATTCCTCCTTCTGTGGGCTTCGACTTGATCGAGAGCGCACAAGTGGTGCGAGACCCTCAGCGCGGCTTCATCGAGCTGCATATTCAGTACGCTTCAAAGCCCCATGGCGCAATAGTGCACGATCTGGACTTCGTGCCCGATAGCTCGCAGGTCGTCACAACGCGTGCGCCAGGACAGGTCTTCGGCAGCGGAGTCTCAAGCATTCAGGAGCCTGGAAATGCCGGACAGACTCTCGATGGAATCCTCAGGCTCATAAGCAGAGTCAAGCGATGAGGCGTGCGATTATCCGCGAGCCTTTCAAGAGATGGTTGCAGGCTGAAGCGAGTTTTGATTCTCAAGCTACGCCTTTTGAAACGGGCAGGATTCCGCCTGGCGGGACTCTGGAGCGCGGAGCTCGCGGAATGCTCGGCGAGTTCCCAAACTGCTCGGTGGCCGTGGATTACTCGCCAATTACAGGATTAGTCCTCGAAAACGCCGCAGGGTCCAGGAACCGGGTAATTCAGGGACCCCAACCGACAGGGAATATTTTTTTGTTCGCCGTACACCTTTGTTTTGGAGGTTGCTGGAAGTCACTGGACAATGGTGATGACTCGAAGAGAGTTTCGAGCCGTTTTTCCTCTTCCATTTTAGGCCGAAGTTGTGTAAAAAAGATTTCACCGGACGCGTCAACTTGACGCTGATGCTACCGAGTAGCTTTGGAGATTCTTCCCCCGATTCCGGTTCGGGAGCTATCGGCCGGACCTACTGCTTCCGCGACTCGTCCTTGTCCAGATTGGTCAAAGGACGAAAGCAGGCGCCGCTCTAGTCCGTCCAATCCGCCGCGTCCTGTTTGACACGGCTGGATTGGGCGTGAAATTAAGAAGCGCCCAATAACCCGCAGGACCCCGCAACGCCCCAGTAAGGCCACAGCAAGGCCCCCGCAACGCCCGTAGCAGGATGCTTACGCTTCTCCTCGCTTGAGAGGAATTGTAAGCATCTCGAGCCTCTTCATGGCACCACCGTGTCTCTGCATTACGAGAGACAATCGGGAGTCCCGGAGGCTCTTCCTGCAGGTGCGTGGGGCTGGTGCGTTGATACTGCGGCGCGGAAGACAGGAGCGAACCAATGACCGAGAAAATTCTCCGCCTGCCTGAAGTCAAGGATCGAGTGGGCTTATCTCGCAGCTCAATCTATCAAGCGATTCAGCGAAATGAATTCCCTTCGCAAATAAAGCTCGGAGCCCGCGCAGCCGGCTGGCTCGAATCTGATATCGCGGAATGGCTCACTAGCCGCATCGCACAGCGAAAGAGCAGTCAATGAACACGCATTCCGGAGGGCCACTCAACGCTCCGGAATCTCTCGAATCCCCAGAAGGTCGCGTTGAATGTGCAAGTTCTTCGAAAGACCAGCTGGAAGCGGATTGTTCTGCTGACGCATTGACGGTTGTTGAAGTGCCGATTGAGCTACTGAGGCTACACTCGCTCTTCCAGGAATGTGGTCTAGAGGTAGGCGCTGACGTCATCCAGAGATGGGCGATGAAAACATACGGAGTTCGCCTCCTGGTTATGGTGATACCGCAGACGTGGGGTGGCATGTTCAATTTCAATCCACATCTTCACGGACTTGTGTCAACGGGCGGGATGCGCGAGTCCGATTCCACTTGGCTGCCGAATCTCGAATTCAACTCGGTAGGTCTAATGCACATGTGGCGGTATTGCGTCGTCACCTATCTCCGGACCGCAATCAAAATGGGAATCGTGCCGAGACAGCTAAACGGCCAAAGCCTCAAAAGGATTCTAACGATTCAATATGAGAAGCCTTGGAATTTTTATATCGAAAAGTTCGGATCGAAATATCATTTTCTTAAATACGCCGGACGCTACGTGCGCAGACCTCCGATCGCACAGAATCGCATCATAACAATCACGGAGAGCGAAGTCACATATCAGTGGAAGGACCGTCGCGAGAAAAAGCAAAAGCTAAGAACTTGTTCTCTCGAGGAATTTATTGCGCTGCTCGGAGAGCACATGCCGGATCGATACCAAAACTCGATCTGCTATTTCGGACTCCTTGCTCCTTACACGCAAAGACAAACCAAGGCGGCGCTCTACACTCTGCTTGGACAGACGCCGCGTCCACACCCCCCACGTCTCAGCTACTCTGAGTCAATAAAGAGGGACTTCGGCTATGATCCGCTGCTTGATAGCAAAGGGCAAAGGATGACCCGGGTGGGCTTTCGCGCCCCGGCCAGGAGCGAATTCAATTAAATTGCTCTCTCGTCTAAAGAGATGAGCTCTGGTTCTGCCTTCGACGCCTCGTTGCCCGTCTAGGCGTGTTGTAGCGTGTCGGTTTCCAGTTGGCGTGTTCGTTGTAAACGATCCCCTGGTGGGCCCTCGCCGATAACGCAGTCCATCTTCCTCCTAAACTCAAGCGATCCCGCTTGGACGGTGAGCCGGCATGGGGCAATTTACCCTGCGTGAACTTCAGTTGCAAGGGATGTCGAGCTGCAACGTGGCACTCATCCAAATCTTGTTTTACTTATATATCAAGCTGCTCCGCCAAAACCCAGACGAAGAGCAACAGGCACCCATACGTTAACAAGATATGTGTCGGCAACGCCATTGGGGAAAGTCCTGAAATCGTGAGTGGGGAATCAGACCCCTCGATTGTGTCTGCCAGCGAGGCGCAGGCAGCAAACCGAGGAACCACATCTCGTCTGATGCTCTCCAGAGGGATCCGTTTCATGTACTCACGAGTCAGATTCTTTGCATAAGGGGCTGTTGAGTTATGTCTTGACCCAGGAGGGGCTGGTCGAAGGCAAGGCGGACAGGAAGCCGAAGTACCGCAAGGTCATCGTCGGCGAATGTTTGAGCTACACGGCAGACGAAGTGCCCGAAATCCGCTTGCGAGCTGATCTCGGACACGGCATAACCGGCGATGCGCGATGCGGGGCAGTTTTGGGGGCAACCTTCAGACGATGCATGATCAAAACCCATTATTATGATTCAGTTGTCGGTAGTATTTGGTAGTCGCCTCGCCTACCATTTTAGAATCAGTAGTTTACATGATATTCTGATTTTTACGCAAATCCCTCTGTGGGTGATTTTGGGGGGAGTCTCTTTCAATCTTGCCCTCAGTAAGCAGCTCTACAGCATGGCGCTTGGCTTCGGTCCTGGCGTGAGAGTACCGCTCAAGCATCTTCCGGCTCATCCACCCGGAAAGGGCGGTCAGCGTTGAGTCTGCCACCTGTCCTTCCCCAAGCCTGGAGACGAACGTGTGACGGAGGTCGTGGAGGCGGCAATTGACCTTAGCGGCCTTCCGGCATGCGGTCCATGCTACCTTCCAGCTTCCGATTGGTTTTTGCGGGTCAAGGTTCCACACCGCAACCGCGCCATTCTTAACGCCCTCGTCGCCATCAAGCCCGTATCTCTCTGTGGGGAAAACAAAGTGGTCCGGAGAAGGTTTCTTGAATTGCGAGCGCCAGTCCACCAAGGCATCGAACGCATATTGGTTGAGGGGAATCATGCGCCCTTCCCCGCCCAGAGTCTTGGAACGTCCAACGGTAACATTGCGCGCCAGCAAGTCCACTTGCCGCCAATGCAGCATTCGCAGCTCTGTAACACGCATTCCGGTATTGAGGAGAAGCACGAGAGCAGGATAGAGAGAGCGGCTTCGGGTGGCGGTGGCTACCACGGGTCCGATCCCTGGGATCTGTCGTATCCGCGTGCATCCTGCATCTGCAGCGCAGATCCGCTCCAGTTCCAGGTTCAACTTTTCGATCTGCTGTTCAACCAGCTTCCACTCATCCCACAACATGTCGACCAGGTTCCGCATCTGGGGCGTCAGGTCGGCCTCTGCGTTCTCCAGGATGTCCGCCATGACAGCCTTGAGGTTCGCTGGCCTCTGTGCAAACACCATCCCGCGCTCGAGCAGAAATGCCCGAATCTGGTTTATCACCGCCGTACGCCGGGAGATCAGGCGATCACGAACCCGGTGAATGCCCTGGAGGTCCAACTGATCATCGGTCTTGATCGGGACGAAGCGCATGTTCTTCCGCTCGACTGCCTCAGCGATCGCCTCCGCGTCGATGAAGTCGTTCTTGTTCGACTTCACGAAGGGCTTTACAAACTTGGCTGCGATCAGCCGGACGTCGTGGCCCTGAGTTCGCAGTGCGCGTCCAAGGAAATGCGCGCCGGCGCAAGCCTCCATCCCGATCAGAGATGCCGGCATGTTCGCGGTATAGGCCAGAAGCTGCTTCCGACTGAACTTCTTCCGCACAAGTACCTTGCCTGCTGAGCCAAGCGCTACTAGATGGAACGTCGTCTTACCCAGGTCGATGCCGACGGAATGTATCTGCATGTCGATGATCCTCCTTCTCAAAGGCTGCCATATTGGTCACCCACAGATCGCGGGTGAATTAAGCGGCGGACCATCTCATTAGTCGGCTTATAGTCAGTGAACCGTTGTGCCCGGGTTACCGGCAACTCGGAAATTACTACTTGGTTACTGCCGAGTGGACAACCATCCTTGAACAATTCTTTGGCTGGCTCCGGGTTGGGAAACGGCTCAACCGTGGAAACGCTGGGAAGCGTCATCGGAAGGTGCTCCTGTATTAGATTGCACCGTATTGGATGATGAGGGGAAAACTGCTTCAGCGGCGATACGGTTCTATCAGTCACTTTTGATTTCAAACAATTGCTTTTCGCCTTCCGGATGGTTCGATTCTACTTGCATTGGTATGCGAAGGGACCAGACGAGCAGGGTCGGCTCGATCTAAAACATTGAGGCGCACAAAATATGAGCGGCTTTCACTCACAATTAACGAGAAATCGCTTGACAACGGCAAGTGCCCTTCCCTACCGTTAGCAATTGGAAGACTAGAGTGCTAACGCTCTACCGGTGGAACTGCTTGACCGGGTCCGCTTCTCCAATCTTTTGGAGCTGCAGTCCGCAATATCAGAAGCCTTTCTCTCAAAAACCACCCAATACCCGCGGCCGGGGCTCAACCCTGCCCGTGCGTGAAGGAAAGGCAACAAAATGGCAACAACATCTGTAACGACCACGTTCACCCCGCTTCACGATCGCATCCTTGTCCGCCGCGTCGAAGAGGGGGAAACCGTTCGCGGTGGCATCATCATCCCGGATAGCGCCAAGGAAAAGCCCCAGGAAGGCGCGGTCATCGCTGTCGGCAAGGGCAAGTCCAACGACGAAGGCAAGGTCTTCCCTCTGGACGTCAAGGCTGGTGACCGCGTGCTCTTCGGCAAGTACTCCGGCACCGAGATCAAGATCGATGGTGAGGAGTTCCTGATCATGCGCGAGGAAGAAGTCCTCGGCATCATCAAGAAGTAAATAGCCGGGCAACTCAGCATCCGGAAGATCAGCAGGATTGGGGCTGATTAGCCGCATCGACACGGGAAAGCCCGACCACTGAGCGTTGAAAACTGATACCCGAATTGGAGAGTTAGAAGTATGGCAAAGCAAATTCTGCAAGGTGAGGATTCCCGTCAGGCGATCCTGCGCGGCGTGAACACGATGGCGGACGCCGTCAAGGCAACGCTCGGACCCAAGGGTCGGAACGTTGTGATTGAGAAGAAGTTTGGTTCGCCCACCATCACCAAGGACGGCGTGACGGTGGCCAAGGAAATCGAACTGAAAGACCCGATGGAGAACGTCGGCGCTCAGCTGGTGAAGGAAGTCGCTTCCAAGACCTCGGACGTGGCCGGTGACGGCACCACGACCGCAACGGTTCTGGCCCAGTCCATCTTCCGCGAAGGTGTGAGGACGGTGGTGGCGGGCGCCAACCCGATGGCACTTAGGCGCGGCATCGAAAAGGCCGTCATCGTGATTATTGGCACGCGCGATAAGGACGGCAAATGGGTCGAAGGCGGCGCACTGGGCAAGCTCTCAAGGCCCGTGGACGAGAGTGCAGTGGCCCAGGTGGGCGCGATCTCGGCCAACGGAGACCAGGAAATTGGTGAAATCATTGCCCAGGCGATGAAGACAGTCGGCAAGGACGGCGTCATCACCGTCGAGGATTCGAAGACAGGCAATACGTTTCTGGAGACTGTGGAGGGTATGCAGTTTGATCGCGGCTACCTGAGCCCCTACTTCGTCACCGACCCCGGGCGCATGGAAGTAGTGCTGGACGAGCCCTCCATCCTGATCTTCGAGAAGAAGATTAGCAATATGAAGGATCTGCTGCCCTTGTTGGAGCAGGTGGCCCACGGCGGCAAACCTCTCCTGATCATCGCTGAGGACGTTGAGGGCGAAGCCCTGGCTACCCTGGTGGTGAACAAGCTGCGCGGCACCCTGAACGTGGCTGCCGTCAAGGCTCCCGGATTCGGCGATCGCCGCAAGGCGATCCTCGGCGACATCGCCATCCTGACCGGCGGCGAGGCCATCACTGAAGACCTGGGCATCAAGCTGGAAGGCGTGAAGCTCGAGCTTCTGGGCAAGGCCAAGCGCATCACCATTGACAAGGACAACACCACCATCATCGACGGCGCCGGCGAGGCCAGCAAGATCAAAGGCCGCGTGAGCGAGATCCGTTCACAGATCGAGAAGACCACCTCGGACTACGACAAGGAGAAGCTCCAGGAGAGGCTGGCCAAGCTGGTGGGCGGCGTTGCCATCATCCAGGTGGGCGCTGCAACCGAGACCGAACTGAAGGAAAAGAAGGCTCGCGTTGAGGACGCGCTGCACGCAACCCGCGCGGCAGTCGAGGAAGGCATCGTCCCCGGCGGCGGCGTGGCCCTGGTTCGCGCCATTCCGGCGGTCGACGCCCTCATCAAGACGCTCGAAGGCGACGAGAAGATTGGCGCGCAGATTGTGCGCCGCTCTCTCGAAGAGCCGCTGCGGCAGATCGTCGCCAATGCCGGCGAAGAAGGCGCTGTCGTCGCAGCCAAGGTCCTCGCATCCAAGGAGCAGAACTACGGATACAACGCCCTTACCGGTGTCTTCGAGGACCTTGTCAAGGCAGGCGTCATCGACCCGACTAAGGTGACCCGCACGGCACTCGAGAACGCAGCCTCGATTGCTGGTCTCCTTCTCACCACTGAAGCCATGGTTGTCGAGCTTCCCGAGCCCAAGGCTGCGGCCCCGGCCGGCGGCTACGGCGACATGGACGGCGGGTACTAGGACAGCCAAACGCAGGCTCCCAAGCCGGTGTTTGCGGTACAAAACAAAAAGGGCCTCCAGCTTCTGCTGGGGGCCCTTTTCGGTAGTGTGTCAGTTTGAATCGTAAGGCCAATCTCGAATTCGCCGTCCAGATTATCCCCGTGGCAGCGTAGTCCAAGTTCTATTTCTTGTCAGATTGAACTCGACGTCGAGCGAGCGAGAACGCGTGCCCGGCCTATACCGGGTCCGCTTCTGAGGGACCAAGATCCAGGTGGAACGGATCCAATGCGAAATTGATATGCTCTCTGCATCCTGATCGTGTGCTTCTGTCGTTGACATGGACTGATTGCGACAGTTCTCGTGAACTCAGCCCGAACGGGCATCTCATTCTGTCCAAGATCACGTGCGCAACATTCCGTCTCGAACCTGTAAACCTTGATTCCCCGTCGTGCGGTAGGATAGCCCCAGGTTGAGCAGGAGGACGACGCATGTCGCGCTCCGACCCTATGGCGTCAGAGGTGATTGGTTTCGCTTTCGCGGATTCCATCGCCTTCTTGAATGCGAGCGACTGGGACCTCGTATCGGCACGTTCCGGCTTGTTCCTGTCGCGCCGCTTCTTAGGACTGCTGGAGCAGAACCGGCCCGAGAATCTCACCATGCACTATACCTTGGCCTACGCGAAGGGCCGGCCCGTGGTGGCCATCGTTGCACAGAGCCTTGACATCCGGGTGGCGGACCTTTCTTCCAGTCGCGCCAAAGAAAAAGGGCAAGGGCTTTGGCGTTCCTTGGAGAAGGCTACGGTACGCTCTATCACCCGCGGTCGTAAGCGATACCTGCTTTTCGAGGCGCTCCTCCCATGGGCTCGGCTCGACGGGGCGGTACAAGAGGCAGACGAGCCCGGGCTTTGGCCTGACGTTGCGTCGAGCTTGGGTCGCAGGTGGCACGGTCTCTTGACGGCCGCCGAGCATGCCGCGGAACTCCCTGTGGCGTGGGTCCACCAGCGCATGCTCGTGTGCGGAAACCTCCTCTCGACTGGCCCCCACGGTGTGGCCTTCGCCGAAGGCGAGGATCCCGCACGGCTCTGGCCCGTGGTGGAGGAAGCCCTGTACCGGATCCGCCGTTCCATCAAACTCTTCGGCGACTCCGACCTGGTCATGATCAAAGACCTCACGGACGACCAGAAGAGTGCCGCGGCCGCCCTGCGGCGGTTTCACTTCCGTCGCTTCGAGACGGAGCCAAATATGATCCTTCCTTTCGAGCCTGGTTGGCGAAACTTCGACGACTATCTCAGGGACATGCGATCGGAGTACCGGATCCGAATCCGCAGGACCATCAGGAGCCTGGAGACCGCGGGCGTCGTCCTGGAACGTATCGGCACGGAGCAGGTGAAAGCCCAGGCCACGGAGATCTACGATCTCTACCTCCAGGTGCATGAGCACCAGAAGCTGCGGCTGACAACCATCCGCCCCCAATGGATCCCTGCGCTTGCGGGGAGCTTCGGCGACGATTTCCGCACCGTCATCGCCCGGCCCAAGGAGGGCGGCAAGCTGCTGGGCTTCGCCAACGTCATCCGGGACGGCAACAGCGCGCACGGCCTCTACATCGGTTTCGACAGGGCCGCGGCGGCCAAGGAAATTCCCTTGTACCTCGGACTGGTCTATGCCGCCGTCGGGCAGGGCATTGAGATGGGGGCTGAGCAAATGTCTCTGGGCCGCACCGCCCTCGCCCCCAAGGCCCAGATTGGCGCCAAGGCCCAGCCCATGCGTGGTTACCTCCGGCACCGGAACCCTGCCCTCAACCTCGCTGTCCCCTCCATCTTGGCGCTACTCCCCACGCCGGCCGAGCCTCCCGAGCGCCATCCCTTCAAGAGCGCTGCGTCCAGGCACAATTGAAAAGGAGCATCTGATGTTGCTGGCGCCGGGACGGGTCGTGATAAACCGGCTTTTCACGGGTCTGAATAAATCGATGTTGAAGTAGCTGTGAGGTGTGCCATGTGGGTTTTTTCCATTTACGGTTTCTACTCGATTGCCTGCGCCGACAAGCCGGGCACGAAGGAAATTGATCGAGACACGGTGATGGTGCGGGCGCGGTGCAAAGATCATCTCCAAAACCTGCAAAAGCGATTCCCGGCGCTGGGCAGTTCGGAAATCCTTTCCCCGCCGAATCGCGACTATGGTTACCGGCTGATCGTGCCAAAATCCGTTTGGGTTGCAGCCCTTCAAGAACTGGCCGAAGAGCAGGAGTGGAGCAACTTCAAGAGTGAAGTTGTTAAGCGCCAGGGACAGGACGGGACCGCGTACACCAGCGCGCTTCATAAGGTGTGGGAGATTATGTATCGTTTGCAGGAATCCGATACGCAGCGAAGTCGTTCCTAGAATCGACGGCAATGTCATTTGGAGGCGCGTATCGGCAGCGAGACTTGCGATTAAAGCCCCTCGCGCCGCGCTTTCAAATCGAGCGCCGGACGCGATCGCCGCTGGCTAGTCATGGGCAAACGCCGGGTCGGTCTGGAGCCTATAGAGCACGTCCCAGACTTCGTGGTAAAGGAGTGAGCGCTTCTGACCCTGTCTCTTGGCGACTTCGTGTTTGAAGTTGCTGTAATTCACGTCGGCGATCATTCGCGCCATCGCCGACGAAACTTCTGCTCTTGGCGCGGTTGCTAGATAGCTGTAGTCCGTCTCCACATTTTCCTGAATCGGGCCAAGGGATGGGAGGTACTTCTCCTGGAGCGCTTCCAAGTCGCCGCGCACCCTGGCGCGAACCGTGAGCGTTCCGGACGCTTCGTCGTCATGCTTCTGGACGACGCTGAAGAAGCCGATAGGTGTGATGAGCCACATAGCTGATACCTCCATGCTGAACACAATGATTTCACAATCCAAATCATTCTCATCTATTTAGGTGTGGGCGCGCCTTGACCATACGGGGTACTGCGGGCAACGTGCCAGAAGCAGCCCAATACTCTACCGCAGAATCGTGGGCGCCGTCAGAGCCAACCCAGGAAATTGGGCCGATTTGCCCTGAGAACCCTGCTAGAAGAAAACTGGGACCTTTGGCTCTCATTGCAGCAGCAAAGAAGCTCGGCCTCAAGTTCCTCAATGTCTTCTTACTCATTTCCTGTCTCGTGTGTCCTGTTACTGGTTTTGCTTCAATGCTGCACTCTTTCGTCCGATGTATTGCCGTCTGTTGGCTAGGCGTTTCTTTTCGGCCTTGCGCTGTAAATTTTCATAAACGTGTTGGCGAGCAAGTTCCCGTTTGGCAGCAACCTTTGACGGTGTGGGCACCGAAGTGGCCCCTTCGCTTACCCGAATGCCTTCCACCGCGCAAAGGATTCTCGCTGCCTCAGTCGCAATAAAGGGATTCTTCGCTGTGAGCAAAGCAGCCATTGCCTCTCGCAGCTGTTTCTTCGTAGTTTTGTTCATTTGAATTCTCCAGACACTAATATCGCTGGGATTTCCATTTGCCTTACCGGCGACGAGAGAATATACTCCGGAGCGCTTGGCTCGCCATCCTTTCGCCTTCGGTCCAAGGCTAGAGCCGGAGCGTACCCGGCAGGGCCGCTACTGGGACCAAAAAGCCATGATTTGCCGCATTGCGGGCCACTTTCTCAGACGCCCCTCCTCAACTCCCCTCCGTCGTCCAGATTGGTTTCGCCTCCCTGCCGCGCCTATCCGGCTGGCAGCGGCAAAGCCAGAATCCGCCGCAGCATGCTTCCGAACAAGCGCCGCGTGAGATGGCTCTCCGCCAGCAGCAGCCAGTAGTAGCGGGAACGCTTGATCGGTCGTCCGCCACTCGTTGCAAGCCGCTGTTGCAAGCTGGTCAATCATCAACGGTTCGGATTAAATACTCCAACACGATGACTCATGCCAATTCGGATTCTGGAAGGGTTTCTCGGTGGACTATGCTCTGTTCCGGTCATATCACCGCCTATCCGGAAATTACTACCTGGTTACTGCCGAGTAGGCGACGATCCAGGCGCAACCCCAATCCTGGGGGCCGGGCGATTCTCGTTAACGAATCACCAGATTGAGCAGCCAAGCGTTACCTGAAAGAAGTTCTCCCAAATGAATAGTGCCTATCTGCCTCGACCAACCAGGGATTCTTAAACAAAATGCAACCGTGCGGCGTACCTTCTTGTCTCAATGATTGTCTCAAGAGGATCTCATGCGCAATCTTGCCGCTTACCTTCTTCTGTTCACATCTTTAGCATCCGCCCAAACCACGGCCACGCCTGAAAAACAGTGGGGAGAGACCGTGAGAGTTCTAATGCGCAAGGGAGACATTCCTGGACTGTCCATTGCAGTCATTCGTGACGGCAAGATCGACTGGGAAGGCGAGTTTGGGCAGAAAAACGCCGTGAGCGACGGGGTAACGGACGGTCCGGTCTTACGGGATACCCTCTTCTCTGCCGCCTCAATGGGCAAGCCGATCTTCGCTTATATCGTGCTGAGACTCGTTGACCGCGGCGTCATCAACCTTGATAAACCTCTCTACACTTACGGTTTTGCGTACGATCGCATCGACAAGGATCCCCGCTCGAAACTCATTACGGCCCGCATGGTCCTTGACCATACGACAGGGCTGCCCAACTGGGGAGGGACGCCACTCGAATTCTTGTTTACGCCAGGGGAAAAGTTTAGCTACTCCGGCGAAGGGTACGTGTACTTGCAGAAGGTCGTCGAGTATGTAACTGGAAAATCACTTGAGGAGCTCGCGCAGCAGGAGGTTTTCGTGCCCCTTAAAATGGAGCACAGCACTTTCCAATGGCGCCCCATCCTCGCGAACCAAGTGGCCATAGGCAAGCTGGAGACGGACCAACCGATCGCATGGGATTCCCCGTCCGAAAACTCCGCTTCCAGCCTGCTCACGACCGCAAATGACTACGCGAAATTCCTGGTCGCGCTCATGAATGGAGTCGGGCTGAAACCGGCGACGTTCCAACAAATGTGGTCCGCCCAGGTTGCGGTCCCCGAGATGGGCCCCGGAATATCCCTTGGGCTGGGCTGGGGAATTGAGCAGATTGGGGCTTCGAAGTACATCTATCACGGCGGCAACAACGTGGCCTTTAAAGGCGCCGCGTTCGCATGCCCGGAAAAGCGTGAAGGACTGGTGTACTTAACAAACAGCGAAGGCGGTATGACGATCGAGTCCGCGCTCGTCAAGGCAATCCAAGGTGGCGACCATTCCGGGCTTTTTTCGCAAACGGAGCCATACACGTCGCCGAGATGGGTCGCCCGCGCCGAACTTATACGCTTGTTTACGAAAGACAACTTGGACGAGGCGCTACGTCGTTATCGTGAACTCAAGGCTGAGCGGCCTAAGGTTATTGACGAGGACCTAACCCGCATCCTCGGACGCTATTTAGGAAACAATGGAAGGCTGAAAGCCGCGATCGCGGTCTCCAAGGAAAACGTTCAAAATTATCCCAAGTCAAAGAGGGCTGTGGACTCACTCATCTGGGCCTACGTCCTTTCCGGAAACGTGCCCCTCGCCATCCAGACGGACAAGTTGGCCCGTGCGGTCGACCCGTCGGACAAGGACCGATGGGACTCGATCGAAAGCTGGCTGACCGAATATCAAGCCCGCCTTGAAAAGCCTTTCGACCTTCCGGAAACGACACTGGGAAATTACGCTGGTGTCTACGACGCGGGGCAGGTCTCCGTCAAAGATGGTTATCTGATCTTCAGGCCGTCTTTTAAGAAAGTTGATCGCCGGCTCATACCGGCATCAGCCGACTCTTTTTATGTCCTTGGAGACCCATCGACGAAGCTTCAGTTCAGTCCGAACCCTGAAGGTGGCCCGGTGGACCTCGTCATTTCGAAGATTCTGGGCGCGTAAGCACGGGGCGGTAACCCACACATCGCCTTCGCTCGTTTTGCTACCACAAGTTTTCGTGGCGCATGCCCATCGCGCTGAAGTTTATTGAATAAGTGGTACAAATTCCGCCTGTTTTTAAGTCCGAGCAAAATTCGGTCTACAGGCTCGCTTGTCCCCAAAGAACGCATTGACGCGTCAGTGTCAGTTCCGGGAGGATCACCGGCTAACTGGACAGAACCCAAAATGGGGTTCTGTCCGAATAGCCGACAATTCGGGCGGAATCATCAGTTTCGCGGGTCACTGACTTATCCGCAGATTGGCGAAGTAGGCTTCAGTCCCCACTCCAATCCACAACCCGATGCCGCCCGAGGCGTCTCCGAGCTTGAGATCATTCACGAGCAGGGTTGGCTGCGATGCGCCGTTCACGTAGAGTCGCATCGTCACGCCGCTCACTTCGATCTTGATTCGGGTCCACTCGCCCGGCACCAGGTCCACATACGATTCGTATTTTCCCGGCGACTCTTTGCGCAGCCGCAGCCATTCGTAGTCGGGTACTGAGCTGTATTGCGTCGAGTGGTTCCGCCGCTCCTGATCGTTGGCGCGACCGTTGGTAGGGCGAATATAGACACACTCGTATTTCGATGAATCGGCATTCACCCGGAACCCAACACCCACGAATCCACGGGCGGCTGAAGGCGCCCCAACATGAGGCTCACCAGCTACGTCCAACTCGATCACGCCGTTATGGAACGAGACTCCCGGGAGAACCACAATTCCGCCGCCCGTGTCTGAAGGCCGAGCAGCCCACGCCGCGTCCGCCTCCTGCGAGGACAGGACTCGCACTGCTTTGCGGCCGTGGTACGTCACTGCCTCGACCGTCACTCCTTGCGCCTGCAGTCCCTTTGTGGAATCCAATGTGAATGTCTGCCCTGATGAAACAACGGGAGATAACGCACCGGCAATCAGGCCGACCGTGATTGCGCTGAGTTGAACCTTGTGTGACATACCCGGCATTGTAGCTCTCCGGTTGAGGCCGTGTACCCTTACATCGGGATCGGAGGACGGTATTCTCGGCAGTTCCGGTTGTATCTCCGCCTCCGGGTGTATTACCGGCAACTCGGAAATTACAACTCGGTTACTGACGAGTTGGCGACCATCCTCCCAGAACTCCCAATTCTGATCCGCATCTGGCCTGGAAGATTGACTCGAACTGTTTCGTCGATCGAGCAGACCACGATCACTCTCAGGGAATTCCAGATTTCGGCCTGTATTGTCAACGCTCGCTCTTTCGCTCCTTGGACCTCAAGAACACGTCGCTGATGTTGGAGCCATGAATGTTCGAGTGACAACTGACACACGACGGGCTCTGCGCCGACAGGATGTGCGCCGGCACGTCGGGCATTCCTGCTGTGGGGTTCGACGATGGCAAGTGGCATTGCAGGCAGATCGTGTTCACATTCGCTTGAATCAGCAATTTGGGATTCGGCCCCCCGTGCGGGACGTGGCAGGCCATGCAACTTTCAGCCCTAACCGCAGCGTGCTCATAGACGAAGGGTCCGGCCACCAGCACGTGGCATTTGGTGCACACAATGAACTGCCATCGAGCAGACGGCAGCGTATTCTCGCCAAAGGCGCCGTGTGTACCACGCCTACCGTCTGAAGGTCATCGCCGACCGCCAACTCCTGATTCCCCATGCACTCTGCGGTGTCATCGCTCTGCTGGTCGGCCCTATGCAATTCTCTTCGCGCTTTCGCCTGCGCCACCTCAGATTCCACCGCGTTCTCGGCCGCATCTATGTGATCTGCGTTTTCATCGGTGCATTCACGGGGATTGCGCTCGCCGCCGGCCGGCCCGGCTTGCCAGGAACCTCCATGCAAGCCGCCGCCTGGATCGTCTGCACTACCGCCGCCTTCATCACCGCGCGTAACCGCCAGATCGCCCAGCATCGCCAATGGATGGCCTGCTCCTACGCCGTCACGTTTACCTTCGTTTCCAGCCGCGTGCTGAACCTCTGGCCCCGCTACTGGAGCCACCTTGGCGACATCTTCGCTGCAGTAGGCGTCATCGCCTTCACGCTCGCTTCGTTGCTTGTCGTCGATCTCGGCCTCAACTGGCGCGAGCTCACCACTCGTCGCGCGTGATCGCGGACAAGAGGCCATGAGATTTTCAGGGAATCGTCATCAAGGCGAGTGATCGGCATCTCGCCTTTGAGATGCGGGTTTCAAAAAATGTCCTATTTCCCGAAGCTGGTCCCCTCCAGCTCTGGGCTAACCACAGGACCGAAACCACCCAGCTGTCCAAGTACCCTCATCACCGCAGGTTTCTCACCCTCCAAGACCCACACCATCACATCTTTCGGTTGAATGCCGACCAGCGTCGCAATCATACCCAGGAAGCCACCCAACTCCGGGTGGATGCGAAACACCGTCGCTTCAAGGGTCTGTCCTGCCCTTTGAAACGGTTGCTCGCCTTCCGGCGAGATCAGGATCCGAATCAATCGCCCCCCGAAGACTGGCGCGAGTATACTCACCCGGAACGGCGCGGTATTGGGCGGCACATTCACCAGCAACGTTCCAACGAACCCATTCGCCAGGTCATCCGGCAGGTCGATGTGCGCGCTCTCGACGTGTATCGTGCCATCCTTGTCCACTGTGCGAGTAGTTGCTATGCCGGTAGCGGCTTCCACCGCAAAGTCGACGGGCGTAGCAAAGAATGGCCCGTTCTGAATGTGATGGTTGCGCACGAGCCGAAACGTGCCCCGCTGACTGTAGGTCGTGGTCTCATCATCAATCGACCCGTCTGAAAAGCGATAGGTCAGGCGCATCGTCACTTCATCGCCTTGCACGGTCTCCGTAAACTCAACATGCGCGATGATCTCACCGGTCTCGGAGCGCGCCACCATAGACGCGTGCCGCGGGAGTTGGATATGTGTGACTGAAATTGATTCTGCCGGTGCTGCGGTGGCCAACGTTATTGCGAAGAAAGCGGCTACAAGGAAACTGCTTCGCTCCATCCAATACCTCGTTCAAACGATCAGCCTTATGAAACGCCAATTGCGCGGCAAATGGCCCACAATAAGAACGGGCATCTTACATCTCACTTGCCGCGTTCCTTGGGGCAGCCCCAGAAACACCTTTGTCGCCGTCGACGTAATCGCCTTACTTTTTCTTCGCAGCTTATCGTGGACGCCGGCCTCAACTGGCGCGAGTTCGCCCTCCGTCGTGCCTGATAGTCGCCTCCAATACCCGGCTCACATCCACCGCCCCAGACACAAACGTCCCGGCCGTGCCTGCTGCCGCGGGTCTGCGAGCATCTGCTCGGCGACGACGACGGGGGCATCATGCACCTCGTACTCGGGTGGCGCAGTGGAGATGCGGTTCAGGAAAACCGCGGTCATGCGCAATAGGTCCTCAACCGAGACTGCTAGGGTTAGACGTAGCGTGCATGTCTTGTGGAAGCTGGACCACGAAGAGACGACAATCAAGTGACAGTCGACTTTCCCACTGCAGCGATGTTACAGGCCAATCAATGATCTTATTGGCCAATTTGGCAAGATGACAAACCGTTCATAGATCGAGGCAATGGCTCACCACTCTCTCCTGCGCCTCGTCAAATTCCCGCGCCTGAGCTTTGGATTTCTAATTGCACCGCTATCTCAATGAAGCATTCTGTGGGGGTCGGCATGGATAACTTCACGCTGAAGCTGCAAATATCAACCCTTAAGGCGATAGTGGCGCTGTGCCACATGACCGGGGAGTCCCTGCGACAGACGTTTGAGCACGGACACCTCGAACCAAACGAGAGGCGCGCCGTCTTTGTCCGGTGGTGTCAGGTCAGGCAGGACAGCGACATGGCTAAGGCCGCCCTCGAACCGCTCACTCGACTTGAAAAGGAACCAGGTCACACCGCGAGCCGCTGGGGCACGAGATTCCAGCCACTTTCCCGCACGGACAACCCACGCTCGTAACGTGCTAAACTCCCGGAGACGTGACGACCGGCACAGCGGCGGTCGATAAGCTCTGAGTGTTCATGCGGACACCGAACCCTGCGTCCCGAGCGGCGTCTAAATAGACGCTGGTGTCCACAAATCTCTTGGACACCGCCCAACTCCAACAACGACGCACCCCTCGCAAATTCCCGTGACTTTAATTCCATCCAAACTACTCCTTCATTTGCCCCGACTGTGGCAAAAGTATAGAAGTGATCATTGATCTGGAGAAGGTGATCCAGAAACCGGAGGCACCGATATTTCTCAAATGTTTGCCGCGGGGCGGATGCGGATGGTCCGGCGAACTCCCCATGTCAATGGGGGTCGCAATCCCGGGGGCTCCGAAGGCGACTTCGTGATGAGAAGGTGCTCGCTCAATGACCGGGACTCCTCGCTGCGCATTGCCAGGCCATCGTGACCTTTATAGGTGTGCTCATACAGCGGGCAATCGACTAATGTGTCGGCGCACTTTTCGTGCCAGGACATGAGCTTGTGTTTTTCTCTTTTACCTGATCAGCCTACCTACGCTGCTCCGGCCAGTTGATGATGTATTTCCGTCGTGGTCAGGGGCAGGCTCACGGCAATACGCGCGCCGCCAGTTTCTCGATTCATGGCTTCAACGGTCCCGCCGTGAGCCCGAGCCACCGCATCGACAAAAGCCAGGCCGAGGCCATGGCCTGCTGAAGTCTTGCCTTTTACACGGCAAGCAAAAAGATGCTCCAGCACCTCCGATTCGAATCCGCTGCCATCATCCTCGAACGACAGGAGCGCCATCTTGTCCTCGACATGCAACGAGACAACGACACTGGATGAAGGAGCCAGGTGCTTCAGCACGTTATCAAGCAAGTTCGCGATCATGCGGTGAATTAGGCCCTCGTCGCCGAATACGGTCACTCCGTTTTCGTTGCGTAACCGGATCTGCACTCCCTTTTCTGTCATTGAGGGTTCGTAAAGATCCATCATTGTCTCGAGCAATTTGCTGAGATCGATCTCAGTCCGTGTAAGCCGAAGTGCGTCGGCGCGGGCCTCGGCAACGTCCAGCGACTTGTTGAGGAAGTCAGTGAGTTGGTCGAGTTCCTCGATGGCCGAGACAATCGGTTCCGCACTCTCTTCGTCGTTCATGGCCGCCAACGACATCTCGAGTTTCCCACGTATTGCGGTTAGCGGACTCCGCAGGTCATGTGCCAACGCATCGGTAATGGTGTGCAGCTGATGCATCGAGCTTTCAATGCGATCGAGCATGCGATTAAGCGTGTGAGCCAGTTGGCTGACTTCGTCGTTGCGGCGTGTTGCCGGCACCCGCTCGCTCAGATCGGAGTGTCCTATCTTCGACGCTGCCTCAGTGATCTTGCGGACATGGCTTAGCATGCGTCGTGTGGTAAGGAACACGATGCCGAAACCCAAAAGCACGACAAGCAGCCAGAGCAGGAAGAAACGGAGGCGCATTTTCCCTAGCACCCGCAGCTCATCACGCTCAGAAAGCCCGAGATAGATATGGCTGCCATCGGGCATCTGCATGCAGGCTACTCGAAACGGGACCGGGAACCCGGATACGCGCACATCCGTTGGCTTGTCCGGCAGAAATTTAGTCGTTTTGATCGCCTCAAGGTTAGCCTGTCCGTCGCCGGCTCCCACCCAGAGCTGAGGGAGTCCTTCGGCGTTGGTTTGCAGAAAGAATACGGAATTATTGGCGTTGTCCTCGGACGGCGATTTGTTTGGCACTTCGCGCGCTGCGAGTTCTGCGATCTCACCAACGACCCGGCCATAGAGTGCATTACGCGGAGTTCTTCCCGCCACATCTCCGAGTACTCCAACTTCTCCGGAGAGCCATGCATCACTTCGACGCTGAATATCGTTGGACACAAACTGGTGGATAAACACGAAGATGACGAGGGTGCCGCAGGCGAATGCAATCGTAGCCAGGAAGGAGATGCGCCACGCTGCACTGCGCAACGGCGGCTTATCGGTCTTTAAGGACATATCCCACTCCTCGCATCGTCCTGATGAGCGGCTGCTGACCTGCACCATCCACCTTGCCGCGCAGCCTATAAATATGAACATCCACTACGTTCGTGTCCGGCTGGATGCGCATTCCCCAGACCTGGTCCAGGATCATCGAACGCGTCACAACGCGCCCGGCATTTCTGCACAGATATTCCAAGAGCACAAACTCCTGTTGAGTTAATTGGAGAATCTGTCCGCCGCGCGTGGCCTCTCGCCGCAGCAGGTCCAGTTCCAGGTCGAGAGCATGCAGGCGTGTTGCTTCGCTCGCCTGAGGATTATTGTGCTTCAGCAGGTTGCGCAACCGCGCGAGCAGTTCCGCCAGCGCGAACGGTTTGGTCAGGTAGTCATCTCCGCCTTGTTCCAGCCCGCGAACGCGATCGTCGACTGATCGCCTAGCTGAAAGAATCAGCACTGGTGCCTTTAGGCCCAGTTCGCGGAGGCGCAAGATCAGGCTGATTCCGTCCCGGTCCGGTAATCCAAGATCGACAACCAGGATGTCGAATTGGCTCTCGACGGCAAGCTGTTCAGCAGTTTTTGCGTCTGGCGCAACTTCCACTTCGTATCCCGCTTCCTGGAGCGAGCGCCGCAGGAAATCTTGTATATCGGTTTCGTCTTCCACAAGAAGTAGGCGCATGAATGAATCTTATTGCATCGATGTCACACCTTTACAGACACTTGTGATTCGATTCCGTCACTGAGTCTCGTACCATCCGCACCAAGATGACGAGTTTGTCATTGAAGCGTTTCGATCGCGTCATTTGGCTTGTCTATCGTTAGAAATGAATGAATTGTCATTGGGAAATGCATGCCGATCTGCTTTCCCACGAGTGGAGGAACCCGTCTCATCTTCAGCCAATTTCTCCACTTCAAACGGGCTCACTGCATCTTATTTCAACGACGGATCAGCTCCGTCGCTCAAGAAAAACGAGAATCATCGATGATTTCAAGAACGATTTCGCTCGGCCTTCGTGCGGGGATTCTCACCCTCTCACTTCTCATCTCAACCTTGGCTGCTGCACAAAACTCCGCGCCGACTCCGCAACAACCGCAGCAGCCGGCACCACAACCACAAGCGCCCGCCGGCAAGCAGGCCCCCGCATCGCAGCCAGAGCTGCCCAGCGCTCCCGCTCCCGCTACGAGCCCATCATCGCCCTCGCAGGAGCCGTCACTCTCCGATCTCGGGTTCTCGCCCCAGCAAACCCAGGGCGACCCCAAGCTTCAGGCCGAGCTCAACAAGCGCACCGAGATGCTCAAGATTCACCAACGCCTCGGTCTCATCACGCTCGCGCCGATGGCCGCCACGCTCATCACCGGGCCCATGGCCAAGGCCAAAGGCCGCAATGGCCAAACCATCATCGAGCCCTCCAACGCGAATCTCGACTTCCATGCCGCGCTCGGCGGCGCTACAACAGTGCTCTACTTCACCACGGCTTCCTACGCCATCTTCGCTCCCAAAATTCCTAACAACCCTAAGCACGGGGCCATTCGTTTCCATGAGGCGCTCGCCTTTATTCATGGTCCCGGCATGATTCTCACGCCAATCCTTGGCTACGACGCATACAAGCAGGAGAATGCCGGCGAAAAAGTTCATGGCATTGCTTCGCTTCATGGACCGGTTGCCGTAGCTACGGTCTGCGCTTACGGCGCAGCTATCGTCGCCGTCAGCTGGCCCATTCACCTTAAATTCTGGGAGAAATAGATGCAGCGGAGTTTCCTAGTCGCCTCTTTCCTGGCTTTCGCGGCCTTTTTTACGCCGCTTTCTGCGGTCGCGCAGCCCGATTCGACCTGGGTCGCCGACCAGAGCACGCTCAGCTACCACATGTCGCATCCCATGCACGAGGTCGACGGCGTCAGCAACGCAACCCGCGGAAAAGGCGTTTGCCACGCCGGTTGGTGCGACTTCCTCATCGCTGTCCCGGTCAAGACCTTCGACTCCGGCGACACCAACCGCGATCTGCACATGATCGAGGCAACACGTGGTGCGCAGTTTCCCATGATCGTGGTCCGCGCTCACTTCCCGCAGGCCGAAACTGCTCAGCAGTGGATTCACGCCGACCTCGAGGTCCAGTTCGCCGGCCAGACCGCGCACTACGCCAAGGTCCCCTTTCAGCGTACGGAGCAAGGAAGTGAAGTACGCATTACCGGAACCATCCCTCTCACCTGCTCCGACTTCAAGTTCGAGCGCCCGTCGTTCCTCACTGTACCGATCAAGAATGAGATTCCGGTGCGCGTCGATATGACTTGGCATCAGCAATGAGCGGCTGGTAAAAGTGCCTTCGCATCAACATAGATGGGAATATTCGGAATTTCATCCCCAGGAGTTTCCCTCATGCAGCGCCCCGTGACGCCCCTCATCCTTTCAGTTGTTCTGTTCGCGGGAGCGCTGGAAGACCAGGTGTGCGCGCAGACCTTGCAGCATCGGCCACCCGCTAAGCCCACGGCACCCCTAACGCCCGCTCCCGTACAGGCAGTTACGGCGCCTTCATCGCTTGAGCTGCCACGCGGCACTAGCTTGCAAGTGGAGATTCCGCGGCAGTATCCGATGAAGCGCGGCGAGCCAATCCGAGCGACGCTGATGCACCCTCTCTACGCCGACGGCAAGCTGGTGATTCCCGAAGGGGCGAAGGTGCGCGGCAAGGTCGTAGGGCTCCAGCCCGACAGGAAGGCGCGCATCTATGGACGGTTGCTCGGCGACTTCACGCCGTTTCACCGGCCGGAGGTGCAATTCGAGGAGATTGAATTGTCCGGTGGAAGTCTGCCCATGGAAGCCGAAGTCGCGGCCCATGGCGCGCCTATTTTGCAGCTTTCCACACCAGGCTCCGTGCCGAAGAAGTCGATGGTCGTGCGTGAAGTGGCGATGGCGAAGGCGAGCGTTCGTGAACGTATTGCGTGGTTCACCGCTCCCGGATTCAGAGACCGTGCCATGCAAATGCTCTATCACCAGCTTCCCTATCATCCTGAAAGCATCGCGGCAAATACGACGTGGTCCTTCGAATTGACAGAGCCTCTCGAAGTGCCTTCGGCTCAGGTAGCTCCTCCGCCCGTGCCTGCGGCGCCGGCGGCAGGCAAACAGGAAACCTGGTCCGTGAATGCATTGCTCACCTCTACCGTCACGTCGGCAAATGCTCGGCACGGCGACCCAGTCGATGCGCTCGTCGTCGAGCCGGTCTACGACAGGAACAAGCAACTCGTGGTGCCGCAGGGGTCAGTGCTGGTAGGCAAGGTGAATACGACGAAAGCGGCACGCTCGTTTGGCCGCAACGGAAAGCTGCGTTTCACCTTTCAACAGGTGCGTTTTCCTGAAGGCTTTGGCAAGCCGGTGGAAGGCTCGCTTGGCGGCGCGACAACAGATAAGACGCAGGACCTTCAGATGGACGCAGAGGGCACTGTGACGCCGCGTAACCAGTCGAGCGCCATCGCGCCCATACTGCTCACTTTGTTGGCAGAACGCGCGCTCGATCAGGACGGGAACATGACGGTCGACACTGGTGTTGCATCGAACGGTTTCGGGCTGGTGGGTCGCATCGTGGGCATCGCTGCGGGCAATCGCAACTTTGCCGCCGGCATCGGCTTTTATGCCGCCGGCCTCTCGCTTTATGAAAACTTCCTGCGCTCTGGCCACGACGTCGTCTTTCCGAAAGACACGCGCATCGAAATCGAGACCACACCGCTCCGCGCGCCGGTACTCAAGCCTGAAGGTCAGTAGGAACCTGCGGACTGCCGGCGCTACGGGCCCTCAGAATCTGCAGGGCCAATCCTGTAAAGGCAGAAGACATTCCTCAATGTCTACCCCGGGTCTTCCGAGATGTTGTCCTGTTGGAGTCCGAATCGTGTTCAATCATCAAGATGAACAAAACTTCATTGGCTCAGGGGTTTCCAAATGCTCTCCTAAAGTTAGGCCGGCTCGTCTCATCCATTACACGGGCCGGACATCGGGAGCGGTTTCATATGAATCTTGCTACCGGACCCACAGGCACAGTTGTTCGGCAGAAAGAGGATGCGTGTGCCATCACAGCAAGTCGTGACTGAATTGAGTATGAATGCAATGGTGGAGACTTTTCTTGGGCACGGCGCCGTTATCGTTTACATCGTCGTCGTGACCATCGCGGGGTACCGAGAAGGCTTCGACCCCGCGTTCACCATCGTTCCCGGCTTGCAACGAAATTCTCTCCATCTTCTCCGTCTTCTTCCCGGAATCGTGATGCTCAATGCCTCGATCGACTGGCTCGCGGGCGACACTGCTCTGCTCCGCTGGTCAAATTCCGCGTCTGAAGTATTCGAACTGGAGAGGACTGCATGAACCGTACAATGCTTCTCGCCTACCAACTGCTTGCTGGAGCCTCGGACACTACGACTGGCTCACTGCTCCTCATCGCTCCGGCGTTGACATTGCGCCTGATGCAGCTGCATGCTCCCGAGGCTGCAATGGTTTACCTTTCGTTCGTCGGAGCCTTCGTGTTCGCGGTCGGCCTTGCGTATATTTACGGCGCCTACCTAATTGCCTGGAATGGATGCAGGCGAAGGCTCGAGATGGTGTGGCTGCTTACCGCCTTTACGCGCGCCAGCGTTGCTGTATTTGTGATTTCACAGGTACTCTCAAGCACGCTTGAAGCCGGATGGCTTACGGTAGCATTTACCGATGGAATTCTGGTTTTGATACAGGCGATTGGCCTCCGCAAAGGGTGGCTGGCAAGCCCCGCGACGTAGCCTCTTGCGATCCGGCTGGCAAGGAATTTGCCTCGTCGCAATCAGCAATTGTGCGATGGGGACTGAAGGACCACACAGTATCTTAGTTTTGAAGATTGCCAAATGGCCACTATGGCTGACCGGTCGCTCCTTTCGGGGCGTGCGAAGTAAACCGCTTCAGGAGGAATTCGCGGACCAGATTCGCCGCCGCATCTCCGCCCGTGTCCGCGAGGCCATTCAAAAGGACCAGCGAAGCACCCCGATCAGAGGCCGGGTAGTAGAGGTTCGAAATAGCGCCTGCGGAGAAGTTGCCAAGGACGTTCGAATAGTTTGGCCTCCACCGTCCATCGTCGTCCCTGGCCATCACGGCGGCAGATATCGCATACAGAACGCGCGACCGGATGCTTCCATTGCCCTTATAGAAGTAGCGCGGGTCTTGGTGAAAGATCGCAGGGTAAACAGCTCTGCTCAACAGGTCGGCCGAAACGTGGGTTGCGAGGGCAGCGCCGTATCGCTTTCCATATCCTCCAATCCCGGTTCCATACGCGGGGAAAACATTCTCGTATTGCTCTGCGCCCGCGATTGCTGCCACTCCCAGAAACGATACGGGGTCGAAGACCGACCGGAGGCCCAGCTGAATTTTCTGCCTGGCCTCCATCGGTGGTGCGTTCCAATCGTAAGAACTGTAAAAATTGGGAAAAATCCCCACCACGCGCTGCTGGACCGCGATTCGCACCTGCTCCTCAGCCAATTCCTCCTTGTTTCCGCTCACGGTCACACTAGTGGATCCGCCAGAAACAGCCAAGGCTATTTGAGGAACAATGAAGGCCTGGTTCGCTCGCAATGGAATTGGGGATGAGGCGAAATTGCTCATACCTTGGCCCGACACCGCAATCTTGTAAACCACAGGCGGCAGACCTGTGAACGCAAACTGACCATCGCTGCCGGTCACGACAGTCCGTTTGTTGAAGCCGGCTGAACCCGACAGAGTCACGTGCGCGCCTTCCAGGACATCTCCATTTGTGTCGAGCACCGTCCCGGAAATCTCCCCCGTGCCGACCTGCTGTGGGTCATTTGATCCCAATTTGCCGGTAGCTTGTACTGGTATGGGCGCATCTGGTAGAGGGATACGATCGACTGAAGAGCTAAGAGGCGCCTGCGCATGGGCGGATGGATACGCAAGGATGCAGACAACGGAGAGCGAGTAAAGGACAAGCCGACAAAATGTTGCGGTGATGGTTTGCCGAAGGCCGAAGGGATATCGCCTTATGAAGCAGCCCCCCGCGGAACAGCGCTGTAACCTCATGCACTATCTGACCCGTAAAGAGATCGAAATGGCAGCCTACTCCTCCAAGAATGAACAAATCGTCATTCCCCATCGCGCTGACGGTCGATGCGCAGGCATTTAAACTGAAGACGGGCACACCACAGCTTTCTGTAGCCGGCTCGCAGATTCCGTCCAGAACGTCGATCGGGCTATTCGATCCGTATGCTCAATCGCAGAGATTTCCTCATCGATTCAGCGCGTGCCGTGGCCGGCGCCTCCTTGCTGGAGAGCTCGTTGGCATTGCCGGCTCAGCCGCAGCCGCTCGCCGACTACACCATTCGCATCGCGCCAATCCGTCTCGAAATCGCTCCCGGCAAAATCGTCCGCACCACCGCATTTAACGGCCGCATTCCGGGCGAAGTGATACGCATCCGTCAGGGCCACCAGGTCAACATCGACGTGATCAACGAGACCGGCACTCCCGACGTTATTCACTGGCACGGCATGCATATTCCCTCCCTGCAGGACGGAGCCATGGAGGAAGGCTCGCCCGAGATAGCGCCGCACGGCGGCACCGAGCGCTACACCTGGGTCGCGGAACCCGCCGGTTTCCGCTGGTACCACTCGCACATGTCCGCCGGCCACAATCTCAATCGCGCCACCTACACGGGAGAATTCGGCTTCCTCATGATCGATCCCGCATCGAATCCAGCGCCCTACGACCAGGAGATCTTCCTTGCGCTCCACGACTGGGAGGGTCACGCGGAAGGCGGTGCCGAAGGCTATCAGGAAGTCGTCTACGACCACGCGACCATCAACGACCGCCTGCTCGGCTTCGGCGATCCTATTCGCGTGAGGGAAGGCCAGCGCGTGCTGCTACACGTCCTGAATGCGAGCGCGACTATCATGCACGATCTTGCGCTCCCGAGACATCGCTTTCTCGTCACCGCCCTCGACGGCAATCCAGTACCCAGGCCGGCTCTCGTCGAAACCATCCGTCTCGGTGTCGCCGAGCGCGTCGACGCTATCGTTGAAATGAATCAGCCCGGCGTCTGGATTCTTGGTGAAACCGACCCCGCCATTCGAAAGTCGGGAATGGGCATTGTGGTCGAATATGCCGGGCGCACGGACTTTCCCCAATGGCGGGATCCATCCCGGTTCGATTTCCAGTACGAGAACTTCGCCGCTCCGTCGACGGCCGCGGTTCCGGATCAGGACGAACTCATCGTTCCCCTGGTGATCAAACCCAGGTTTGAGGGCTACGGAGACTTCGATCACTGGACCATCAATGGCATGTCCTGGCCGGACTCGAAAACCGTGCCGCTCAAACAGGGAACACGCTACCGGCTGGTCTTCGACAATCAGAGCACCGATATTCATCCCGTGCATCTGCATCGGCACACATTTGAGCTCAAAACCTTAAGCGGCAGACCCACCGCCGGGGTTCTTAAAGACGTCGTTCTTCTCGCTACCGGCAAGACCACAGAAGTCGCGTTTACTGCAAATAATCCCGGCAAAACGCTCTTTCATTGCCATCAGCAGGACCACATGGACTCGGGGTTCATGATGCTCTTTGATTACGTCTAATCGAAAGGTCGAATGCAGTCATCATTCACTCCCCGCTGCATTATCCCTGTCCTCGCTGCTCTGGCGTTGGTCGTCCTCGCTTGTTCTCCCTTGCTCTCCCAGGAGAACTATGAGATCCAGGTCTATCCTTCGGAAACCCAACCGCCCAGCACACTTCTCGTCGAGCTGCACAGCAACTATACCGTCGAGGGCAGCACCACAACCCAGTTCGACATGCTGCCGACGCAAGGGCAGGAACACGAAACGGTTGAGTTCACGCAGGGCATCAACGACTGGTCAGAGGTTGGTTTCTACGTCTTCACCGAGGAGCGCAATGGCACCGGAATTCAGTGGGTGGGCGATCATATTCGGCCTCGTGTGCGCGTCCCGCCCAGCTGGCATTGGCCGGTGGGAGTAAGTGTGTCCAACGAAATCGGCTATGCGCGTGCGGCCTATGCCAATCCTACCTGGGTCTGGCAGATCATGCCCATCGTCGATAAAACCATTGGCAAGTGGTACGGGTCAGTCAACACCACCATGGATTGGGGCATCCATCCCACCTCGCTTCCACCGGGAACGCCGCAGTCCGTGGTGAACTACTACTACCGTGATGTGTCGCCGCATGGTGTGACCTTCGGCCCTGCGGCGACGATCACCTATCAGCCAAAACCCGTATTCAACTTCGGCGTTGAATACTACGGCTATTGGGGCGAGTTTGGACACTTCGTGAATCTGCACAACCAGCAGCAGCAGTTTTTCCCCGTCATCAACCTCCTCGTTTCCCCGAAGTGGGAAATCAACTTCGGCGCTGGATGGGGAGCGACCGCTTCAACCGACCATCTCATCGTCAAAGTCGTGCTCGGCCGCTACTTCAACTGGGGTAAGCAGAAGACGCCCATCGGCCCCACCGTGCAGTGAGTCGGTCGGCGCGACGATGTTTATGGACGACGTAGCGTCCAATCATCCAGCCAACAGCGCTGCCCACGAGAACGTCAGAAGGAAAATGCTGTCGAGCAAGAACGCGTGTTACGCTGACGCCGGTCGCAAGACCGTAAGCAGCAATCCCGGTCAACGCCCCAGGGTATTCCGACGCGATGACCGCGGCGGACGACCACGCGACGATGGCGTGGTTTGAAGGGAAGGACGAATCGAGACCGACACCGGTTTGAAAGAACTTTCCCTTTGCGTTATTGACCGTGGGACGTTCGCGCATCGATATGGCTTTGAGGACCTCGGATACGACGAGACTATCGACAACGGCTTCTCCGCCCAGAATGCCTGTTTCGGTTCCGTGGTCGTCGTGATGCATGGCGCCCAATGCGAAGATGGTGACTGGAGCGGCGATGAAGCCGCCGACTAGACCGTTCGAGGCCGTGGTGGCTTCACTGTTGAGCGACGGATTCAGCAACTTCGAAGAAGACATTACCTGGTGGTCGGTGGTGATGACGAGGGTGGTCGCAAGAACCAGCACGGCCGGGCCAAGCGCATTGGAGTCGCGAAGTCGCGCTGGGCTTGTCCAGATGGCTTCCTGGTCCTTGAGAAAACGGAGTGGAGTGCCCCGGATCGTGACCGGATTGTCATTTGCTTGAATCTGGGGCGACGGCGCGTCAGGTAGGCTACCAGCTGAGCTCTGCGCACGCGCACAGAAAGTAAAAACAGGAATTGAAAGCGCGGCGAGATGGCAGAGAATTCGACGGACGGTGTGATGCTGTTGCGAAACAATCACGATGGGATAAATGCTAAATCACTGGCACAACATAGCTGAATGAACAAATCGTCATCTCCAGCGGCGCGCACTACTACCGAGTTGCTGATTGAACTCAGATTCGCGAATGAGTGGCAGACTCGCATCGATTATCTGGTCATCTAAATTTGGACGGTGCAGGAGCGTCACAGACGGAGAGCAAAAGGCAAGCGTAGACTTGCTGAAAAGTCCGGTTAACTTTGTCGGTGGAAGGGTAGGACGTGATGGCTTCGCCATCGAAAACCCCTTTGGGCAAAATCGAACAGCAAAATCGAGATGCGCGTCTTGCCATGCGGCTGTCATTGGCTGTTGGCGTGATTATGCTTCTCAGTAAGGTGGCAGCTTACTTGTTTACTGGGTCCTCTGCCATCTTTTCCGATGCAGCGGAATCGGTAGTACATGTGGTCGCTGTCGCGTTCGCTGTGTTTAGTTTGTGGTTGAGCACCCGGCCGGCCGTTCCACAGTTTCACTACGGATTCGAGCGAATCACCTTCTTCTCCGCCGGTTTTGAAGGCGCAATGATCGCCCTGGCCGCCGGAAGCATCATTGTTACAACTACTCAGAGATGGAGACATGGTCTGACACTCGATCACCTTGGAAACGGGGTGATTCTCGTCCTCGCTGCTGGCGTACTGAACGCGTTTCTGGGCTGGTATTTGGTGCGGATGGGCAGAAGGAATCACTCCTTGATCCTTGAGGCGGACGGAAAGCATGTCCTGACCGACAGCTGGACCAGCTTTGGCGTCGTCGCCGGTTTGGCGTTGGTGATGACGACTGGCTGGAAACCCTTTGACCCGCTCGTCGCCTATGCCGTGGCGGCAAACATCCTGTGGTCGGGCGGCCGGCTCATGTGGCACTCCATGAAAGGATTGCTCGATTACTCCGATCCCGGAGTCGGTCACGAGATTCGCAATCGGCTTGATGTCATCTGCGAAGACTTGAAAGTGCAGTATCACGGGGTACGCTTCCGCACCACAGGCTATCGGCAGATCATCGAAGTTCACCTTCTGTTTCCTCATTCCATGGCGGTTGGCGAGGCACACCGGCTGGCAACAATGCTTGAGGAGCGCCTCACCATGGATATGGAAGTGCCGGCGGAAGTCACCACCCACCTGGAATCTCTTGAGGATCATTCTGAGGTGCATCACGCGCAGCACTACACCGGACAACCTGACTAATGCCCGTTGACAGATTGGGAGCATCTGTAGTCTTGGGTTGTTGTTGGATTACCGCCAAACCGGAAATTACTACTTGATAACTAATGGGATGGTCCGCCGCACTCTTCTCACAATGTCACACTGTTATCGGTCCTGAAGTCTCTGAAGTCGTGTGCCCGAGTTTAAGAGATCTGTTGTTCACGGAAGGTACCTTGCGATTCTCGGCAATTTTTCGAGCAATCCAGTCGTCGACTTCGGATTCAACCCAGCCGACCGCGCGAGCGCCAAGGGAGATCGGCGGGGGAAACGTCCCATGAGCAATTTGAAGGTAGCTGGATGAACGGGAGAGCCCCGTCCGCAATCTCACCGCAGGAAGTCTCAGAATCATCGTTGTCATTGATAAACTCCTCCGAGTTGGTGATCAGCAAGTGATCATTGGTATTTGGATCAGAATCGAAATAATCGCGTGTTACGGCGTTATGAATCAACCCCGAGGTGGAACTCCGAGATGGCTTTGATTGTGCGACTTCTGAAGCGGCATCGCCTGTAAAATCACCTGCTTGAATCTCGCCTTCAACGTATTTCCGCGTACTTAGGCAGTCTCCAGCGTCTTGTAAGTTGTTGATAGTAGAAGATATAGAGGCTTTGACACGGAAGAGGTCGTTGGTTCGAATCCAATCGTGCCTACCATTTATTTTCAATAACTTGCGCCCGTCTTCGATGGATGGCTCCCGATGATCCAAACCGCGAAAACGAAGGAGGGACTTCTTAAATGGGCGGCGATTTCACCGGGCGTGAGCAGGATGCCCGAGCCAATCGTGTTGCCGACAATCACGGCGATTCCGAAGCCCACGCCAAGAATCCGCAGAAGGTGTCCCTTCGGGCGGGCGACCGATCGCGGAACCTCAGAGATGGACGAGTGCATTGAACCTTGGGTGACAATGCGGTTCGGCTAGGGAAGAATTAATCATAGTCCGCGAACGGGTGCGCGTCCATGAAAAGTAGGAATATGACAGCCCACAGCATCGTACTTGGCCGATGCGTTGTCTGAGAGAACTTCTACAAGTGTACGACGCGCCGCCCGCGGTCCGGCCAAATTGCCCGGCGTCCCCTGATCGGCCCCGGTATTTCTGAGCCAGTTTGAATGTTAGTCTTCAACCAGAACCGAGCCCGAAGAGGGCTGAGGATTTTGCCGATGAAGAAGAAGCGTTTTTCTGTAGTGCAGATCATCGGAGTGCTGAAACAGGCTGAGGTTGGTGTACCTGTGGCCGAGCTGATCCGGAAGGTGGGGATCAACGAGCAGACGTTCTACCGGCGGAAGGCAAAGTACGTTGGCCTGGAGATGGACCAGGTTCGCCAGATGAAGCAGTTGCAGGAGGAGAACCTGCAGCTAAAGCAGCTTGTGGCCCAGTTGCGCATGATCGAGCAGATCCTTTAGGGCATGCGAAAAATGTACTGCTTTTGTACCCCCGACTTGCCAACTTGCGCGATTCTAGCGATTTCAGAGGATGTGATCAGCGCCAAGAGAGAACCATTTCAGCTCTTTTTTTTCCAGTATTTGTGGCAAAATGACTGTGGAATTGCGCAAGGGGCTGGATGAGGCGGGACGATTCGAGTCCTGCTTTGAGAATCTGTGCGCCAAGCCGCCCGAGATTCTCGACCTTTGCGACTGTGAATGGAGGTAGTTCGCTATCGGGCAATATCGGACAAGGTGCCATGGTACTCCGGGCATTGTTGGCAACGGTGGCAATGTGTATTCTGTAAGTTGCGGGCGGTCAATAAGGTCGAAACGTTCGATCCCCACTAGCCGCCCCAGCGTCCCCCCGAAAGGCTAAGCATAGTAATGGTCCCACTTTCGCATCCCGGGGGTAATCTTCTGTGACGCAAGCTGACGTGCTGGTTCATGCGCACGAGGCGTATCCAGCCTGGCTTACAGCATTCGAGCCTCATCCATGGCTTAAGAACGGCCATCTTCAAACCATCGTGGGCAACTTTTTTCCTCGCCCAGCTTTTCGTCTGCCCGCCGTGGCGGAAACGGTGCAAGTGGACCCGGCCGACGGCAGCCGCGTTTTGTGTCATTGTCACTGGCAGCCCGAGGCGGTGCGCGCGTCGCGACTCACAGTCGTTCTGTTGCACGGGCTGAACGGTTGCTCCGACTCGCGCTACATTCGCGGCATCGCGACGCTTGCCTGGGACGCACGTATGAATGTCGTCCGCATGAACATGCGCAATTGCGGCGGCTCCGATGCGCTGACGCCCACGCTCTATCACTCTGGTCGATCGGCCGATGTAGGCGCTGTGGTTCGCCACTTTACCGAGCGATTCGGCCTGGAGCGCGTCGCGCTGGTTGGCTATTCGATGGGCGGAAACCTGGTACTCAAGCTCGCCGGCGAATGGGGCAAACGCGCGCCTCTTGTGGCGGTAGCCACAGTTTGTCCGGCCATCGATCTGGCGGCGGGCGCGAACGCCCTTCACGAACCGGGGAACCGGGTTTATGAGTGGCATTTTGTTCATGCGTTGATGCAGTGCTTTCACCACAAAGCCGAGATGTTTCCCGATGTCTATCGGAGCAGCAGCGTTGGCCCGGTGCGCTCCATCCGGGAGTTCGACCAGAAGATTATCGCCCCTTATTGCGGCTTTCGAGACGCCGACAACTACTACTATCGCGCCGCCAGCGCGCGTGTCATCGACCGAGTGTCTGTCCCGGCGCTTGTTCTTCTTGCCCAGGACGATCCCTTCATCCGATTCTTCCCCGAAACCCGGGCGCGGATTCTTGCCAATCGCCATATCGACTTCATCGAGCCGCGCCACGGGGGCCATTGCGCCTTCCTGAGCCGTCGTTCTGCTGACGGCGTTCACTGGGCTGAGGTCACGGTCGTTCGTTACCTCCAGGCTGTCGATGAGGGTACCGTCCTCCGCGACACGCAACGTGAATCGGCGACTTCGCAGATACAATAATGGAGAGCGTGGGCGAGTAGCTCAATCGGATAGAGCACCGGCCTTCTAAGCCGGGGGTTGTGGGTTCGATTCCCGCCTCGCCTACCAGTTTAGAATCAATAGTTTACATGACATTCTGATTTTTCCTAAAATCCCTCTGTGGGTGATTTTGGGGGGAGTCTCTTTCAATCTTGCCCTCAGTAAGCAGCTCGACCGCATGGCGCTTGGCTTCAGTCCTGGCGTGAGAGTACCGCTCAAGCATCTTCCGGCTCATCCACCCGGAGAGGGCGGTCAGCGTTGAGTCTGCCACCTGTCCTTCCCCAAGCCTGGAGACGAACGTGTGACGGAGGTCGTGGAGGCGGCAATTGACCTTAGCGGCCTTCCGGCACGCGGTCCATGCTACCTTCCAGCTTCCGATTGGTTTTTGCGGGTCAAGGTTCCACACCGCAACCGCGCCATTCTTAACGCCCTCGTCGCCATCAAGCCCATATCTCTCCGTGGGGAAAACATAGTGGTCCGGAGAAGGTTTCTTGAATTGCCTGCGCCAGTGAACCAAGGCATCGAACGCATATTGGTTGAGGGGAATCATGCGCCCTTCACCGCCCGGGGTCTTGGAACGTCCAACGGTAACATTGTGCGCCAGCAAGTCCACTTGCCGCCAATGCAGCATCCGAAGCTCTGTAACACGCATTCCGGTATTGAGTAGAAGCACAAGAGCAGGGTAAAGTGAGCGGCTTCGAGTGTTCTTCGCCGCTACGAGCAACCTCTGAGACTCCTCCGGAGAGAGTGCGCGTCCGACCTCTTCCCGCTCGCGCAGAGGCCGGTAATCCGGCTCAACGAGATACCATAGCCGATGTTTGCGGAGGATCATTCTCAACACCGCGGTTTCCATATTGATCTCTCGCCCGGATGCGCCAGTTTTTTGCCGGGCACGCTGGAACTTTGAGATGTCGGACGCTGCGATGTCACTCAAGAGCATCCTGCCAAAAGCAGGCTTCAGATGCGTCAGTTTCGTCTCGTAGATTTCCCGCGTTGAATCGCTCCAATGAGCGCTCTCCGCAAGCCAATTCTTCGCTGCAACACTGAATAGAAGGGCTTTCTGCCGGCGAACTCCACCAGCCGAAAGCTCCAAGTTGCGCCGGCGTTCACGCTCGATTTGGATTGCCGCCGTCTTGCTGCTGGTATGCGCAGCTTCGGGACCGATTGGATCTATGCTGCAAACTTCGCGGATGAAGGAAACGGCACTTTCCTCGGGGGCTATAGCGGCCGGATCGTCGAAGTCGGCGCAGATGGGCTTCCGCTTCGCATCTACGATATCGGCACAGTTCCCCGGCAGGTTGCGAGAACCTCATCGCACCTTTTCATTCTGACGACAACCAGGCTCTACATCGTTCGGGAGAGCGAACTAGTGGCGCTTGTCGATGTGCTTGACCAAGGCAAACTCATCATCGGAAATCGTGGCTTTGGACTCCTGCAGCCCAAGCACTTTCAATGGTTCACTCATACTGGCGAGCTTCTCGGAGAGGTGAAGACCCGTGATCCCATCCGGAGAACATACTTCGGCGAGGAAGGGCTCGTCGTTGAGACCCGCACGCACCGAGCGGTTGTCGACGGCGCGCACGGCTGGTGGTAGGCAGCCGGCGTGGCAAACCCTACTTCGATGGATCGATCAGGCGCAGTAGGTACCCTGCCGTGCAACAGGCTTCGAGAAACCGCTAATTCAAGATTGTCCAATTCAGAACAACCTTCCCAGTCTGACCGGAAATCATCGCCTCAAAGCCCTGCTGGAAGTCCTTGTACGCAAAGCGATGGGTTATCACCGGGGAGATGTCCATGCCAGATTCCAGCATCACCGACATCTTGTACCAGGTCTCGTACATTTCGCGGCCGTAGATACCCTTGATCGTCAGCATGTTAAAGATCACCGGCCGCCAGTCCATGGGAGCATTCTTGGCCGGAATACCGAGAACGGCAATCTTCCCGCCATGGCTCATGTTCGCAAACATGCTGCTCAAAGCCTGTGGACTCCCTGACATCTCCAATCCGACATCAAAGCCTTCCGTCATTTTGAGCTGTCGCTGAACGTCGATAAGTGGAGTGTCGTTCGGGTTCACCGCCAATGTCGCTCCCATCTTCCGAGCCAGATCAAGCCGAAAGGGATTCAAATCCGTGATCACCACATGCCTTGCACCGGCTCGCTGCAAAACCGGGATGGCCATGATGCCGATAGGGCCTGCGCCGGTAATGAGCACGTCTTCTCCGAGGACTGGAAACGAAAGGGCGGTGTGCACAGCGTTGCCGAAGGGATCGAAGATGGCGGCCACTTCCTGGTTAACGCCGGGATTGTGCCGCCAGATATTGGTCATCGGAAGCGAAATCAGCTCGGCAAAAGCTCCCGGGCGGTTGACGCCGACGCCTTCCGTTGCGGCACAAAGGTGCCGCCTTCCAGCCAAACAGTTTCGGCAGCGGCCGCAGACAACATGACCCTCCCCGCTAACAACGTCGCCAGGGAAGAAATCATTGACATTCGACCCTACCGCGACAATCTCACCGACAAACTCGTGTCCGATGGCCATCGGTACCTTGATGGTTTTTTGCGCCCATTCATCCCATTCATAGATATGAACATCTGTTCCGCAGATTCCCGTGTAGCGCACACGAATCAGTACGTCGTTGATGCCGATCTTCGGTTCAGGGATGTCTTCCAGCCAGAGGCCCCGTTCCGCCTTGCTCTTGACCAGTGCCTTCACTAGGGCCCTCCCTTCTCATTACTGATATCCCCGAATTGTATCCTCGAGAGCCATAGCCGATCAGGAAGATCTGGTTGTACAGTCGGGGCCGTAGTGTGAACAGGCCCTGGTACAAATAGTTGTCAGTCAGCATACGTACCAGGTCAGGCATCCTCAGCCTTGCCTGGTGACCCACAATGCTCAAGAAGACCTCGGGAGCAGTCGGCGCGTCTTCCTCCCGTCGGCAGGCCAAGTCAGGTCGGCTGCCCAGTGGGGCGAGTTTTGCCGTTTTCTTCCCCAAAAACGAAGCCTTCGGTTGTTCCCGTCAGTGCCAATGTGTGGCTTGTCGCTGGCCGCGCCGACTGCCTGACCGACGGGAGGAGCAATAGCAACGCGCCGCGGAAGCTCGCCGCACCTGGGACGCCTTGTAAACTCCCAGACGGCTTCTGCCGGGAGGCAGGGAGCCGTAAGCACGTCTTCGTTCACTGCCCCAGGACTGCTCTCCTTTGGTGCCGAGAGGGATCGGCGAGGTAGCAGCTATTTGCCTGAAAGGCTCTGCAAAAGCGGTATAGCCGTCTCTCGGAAGCTCGGTATTAGCCTCCATGAGACTGAACACAGTTATACATGGAGATTGCATTTCTACTCTAGCTGAACTCTATAGTACGAGTGGCGAGTTCGCCGACCTAATCATCTTCTCTCCCCCTTACGCCGAGCAGCGCAAGGATGCGTATGGAGGAATCCCCGAGGAAGACTACCCGCACTGGATCTTGTCTGTAGTGTGCGCCAGCATGGCCATACTCAAGCCTACAGGGTCGCTGGTTCTCAATATTAAGGAACACGTCAACGAAGGCGTCCGGTCGCTTTACGTTCTGGAAACCACGCTCATGCTTGCGAAGGAGTTTCGCTTCGTAGATGAGTTCATTTGGAACAAAACCAATCCGTTTCCCACGGGCAGCAAGAAGCGTTTGAAGGATGGATTCGAGCGTTGCTTGCACTTCACCAAGGCCGCCGACTACCAGTTCTATCCCGACAGCGTGAGCGCAAAATCCACCAGCAAGTGGGCTGGGGACAATGAGCGCCGGAAGAACAAGGGAGCCCACCATACGAACAATGGCTCGGGGATGAATATGTCAAAGCGTATCACCGGAGATCTGGTGCGCCCGTCCAACGTCATCACCATGCCAGCGTCGAGCCTGAACATCGACCACCCAGCAGTATTTCCGATTGGCTTGCCGGAATTCTTCATCCGCTTGATGACCACGGAAGGCGACGTAGTGGTTGATCCGTTTCTCGGGAGCGGCACCACGGCGTTGGCTGCGCTGAAGCTCGGCCGGCGCTTCTTGGGAATCGAGCGGAACGAAGAATACGTGCGGCTGGCGAAAACCAGGATTGCGGGTCTGTTGAGCTAGCGGTGCCCGAGTGATGCTTTTGAGCCACCCAGGATTGACCCGCCACGTCTGCTCACCCGTGAGTCCACATACATGATCCAGACGAGAGAAGACAAACCTGTGCCTGGCAAGCAACGCTAGTTTCCGCAGTGTTGATGGAACTATGGCACTACCACCCCAAGATTCTCGCCGGCGAATCAACAAAAACTGAATATGGGACCGCTTTAGTAGCTGCCTGACGTTAACAGGCAACTACCTAAAGGAGTCCTAATATGCACCCAAATCCCAAGAAATCGAAGCTGCTGGCGGCGTTCCAAGCCATCCGGCAGGACTTCGAAGCAGAAGTAATGCGCGAAATCGATGCCCATCCCGAATCACCGTATTGGATGGTCGCCCAAAAGGTCGGTCTCAGTGAAGCCTCCGTCCTGCGGATTGCCCAGAAGAACAGCATCAGCCGGCCGGCCGGGCCACGTCCTAAGACCGAAACCGCGGAAGAAGGGGCCTGTGGGGAGCAGCCATGAGCCAAGCTACAGACCTGCTCAATCGCATTCGCCGCCAGAAAGAAGAGACGGCGGCTCTAAAGGAACTCTACGCCGAACTATTTCCCCCGGAGTTCATGGTTGCCGACGGCCAGTTCGGTGTCTGGCTACGCCGCTACAGCTTCGACATCATCACTGAATCTTTCGACCGCACGGCTGACTGGCTGAATCAGTGCCAGCAGAAGGTTGAAGAAGCTGAAGCCGAGGGTGAGGAACCCGACCCTTGTTACGGCAAGGCCAAGCTGGATGTGGTGAAGTACGCCAGTGGGGTCATGGTAAAGAAGTCTAAGGAGGGAGGCAATGGCTGAACCCATCTACAAAGTACTCGACTGCCAGCGGAAGGGGATACTTGGCCTCCCTTCCGGTGCAGTACACCTTTGGCTGGCTTACTTGATGAACGAGTCGGAAGACAACGAATGCTACCTCTCAACCCGCACCCTTGCGGCCATCATGAACGTCGATAGGGGCACCGTGATGAAGTGGCAGCAATATCTTCTCGCGAACGGCTGGCTGACGCTCACAGGAGGCAGTGCAGCGGATAAGTTTGAGAAACCCACACGCGGGGCAAGCAAAGTTCTGACCATGCGGGTGGATGACCCACTCAAAGAGGGGGTGGTTGAAAATTTCAGCCACGAAGAGGGTGGCGGAAATCTTACTGGTGGAAAAATTCAACCTAAGGTTTCTGGTTCTGGTTCTGTTTCTAGCTCCCGTTGTGTTACCGTTCCGGCTACTACACGGGCTATGTCTGTAGCTATGTCGTCATCCAGAGAGACTTTTTCGCTTCGCTCAAATGACGAAGGGCAAAACCAAGAACAAAACCAAGAGCCGAACCAAAACCAAAAGCAAAACCCGCTGCGTTCTGCGTCCGCCGTCAAGCCTCAGCGAAAGCAGTCTCCGAAGTATGACTCTCCGTTTCCCGCTGAGTTTGATGCTTGGTCTGTCCTCGCCCGCGCAGAGTGGTGTGTGTCTCATTCCGTGAAGGCCACAGTTCAAGTTCCCGTCCCGGTTGAGAAGAAACCCGTCCCCGCTGAACCACCCACTAAGGCAACTCCCGTGAAAGCTGTCCCGGTAGTGAAGCCCCCCAAGACCCCGCCACCCCCCACACCCCCGGCGCCGCTTCCACCGGCCACGGAGACCGACCAGCGGCTCGGAACAATTAAGAGTATGGCGGAGAGAATTTACAAGCTTCAGGTGTACTACAACGCCAAGCTGCCCCCGCCAGCAGATTGGGAGACCGTATGGGTGGAAGAGTTCGACAAGCTGTACCAGTTGACCGAGGGAGAGAATGCCTACCTGCCTAAGTTTTCCATGCTCAGGGATTTGCTAGTGGTCAGTCAGGTGAAGCATCCGACCCAGTACACCCACCCGGCTTTGATAGCGGAGAACCTCCCGGCACTGGCCGCAGAGACATTGGAACTCATCGAGAAAGATGAACTCAATGCCCTCTACGACGGATGGTGTATCGCCTTGGGGATGGCGGATGAACCTCCACAGGATGAAGAAGCTGCTGAGCGGAAGGAAAGGGACCGCCAGAAGAGTAACCAGTCGCGCCAGTCGAACTGGCAGAAATGGATGGAAGAGCATGAAACTGTATGCGCCTGACCCACACGTTGAAGTCAGACCTGACATTACCGCAGCCCTTCTTTTCCGCCGCCGCCTTGATTGAGAAGACCATCTGCCCGACTGCCGGCGCCAGCAGGAGAAGATGCGGAGACTTGGCATCCTTGCCTGAGGGGCCACATCATCGTAGCTGCTGCGAATCTCGTCGCCCGTGTGGATCACGACCTTTCCGCCGTAGCTCCACAGGTCATCCCCGTACTGGGCCAAGAAGGTCGCTTTAGGAAAGTCCCTGGACACGAAGTCTACGTCGCTCCAGACCAAGCCCCGGTTCATACCTCATACCTAGTCCATTCTCCTGGATCTTCCGGCTCTGTAAGCACGACAAACTTACGCTTGCCCTCAACGTCGCTGGTGAACCATGCCTGGTCATGGGTATCAATCTTCTGCTGTACCATGTCGAGGAATTCCTGACGGTACTTCGGAAGCTCGAAACTATTGGCATAGTTTTGGAGTTTTTGGGAGTGAATCCAGATTGGGATCGTCGGCTTGGCAGGCTTCGCCGGAGCTGGCGGAGCATCGTCAAAGGAATTCAAATCCACACTAGGAAAGGAACTCTCAATTGATCCGATCACGAATTCGACAACCTTCTTCTCCTCGTTCCACCTGGTCAGGTATGCACTGTTAGCCTCCACTTTCCCTGCTGCTATTTGCTCGCGCAGCCACTTCTCAGCATCCTCCACCGATTCCTTTGAAGAGAGAGGCTGGTGGACGAAAGGCACACTATCTACGCAATGGTAAAACAATACCCCGACTCCTTGATCCTCTGGATATGTCCAAGTGACCTTACCGTCGTTGTCGTCGTGTCTCTTGGCTGCGGCATAATATCCGCACCTGCCACAACTAACATCCCATTCGTTTGTGTTGCAGTTGAAATCATAGTAGGCTTCTTCAAACCCACATTGCTTGCACGTTACGTAGTCCGACACACTGCTCATTTTGCCCTCTCCGGAAAAGGCCGGATTTGACCTCTCCCCACCTTACTCATGGTTGGCCTTCCTTTTCTTGAGTAAGTCGTCGTAGAAGCGGTCCAGCATCATCTGGAACATGACTGGAGTTACCAGCCTCTCTACATTCGCCCGTAGATCGGCGGGCAACCCCTCGACCAGATGGCAGTTGTAGTTGGTGTATGTGATCTTGGTGCCGACACGATCCACATCAGCCCTGACCACGAGCACAGCCCGCAAGCCGAGGGTGGCATTCATTTTGGCTTCCTGCTTCGACCATGGGATGGCTCTGGTGTGGGATTCGTCGCTTTCGGTGTCTTCTACAGGCATGAAACTCAGCGCGTGGGTCTCCATGAACGGCTTGTCGTCGTCGGGCAGTTCGCGGTACATGATGAAACCAATCGTTTCTCTATTCATGGCTGGCCTCCGCTGCACCCAGCAGCCATTTTTTCTTCTGTTCCAGACGATCCACAATCTCCGCAATTGTGGCGTTGTAAGGGCGCGTGGTAGGCTGCTCCAGTTCCGTGATCAGCGCGTCCAATTCCTCGTAGCTTAACTTGATCATGATTGTGATCACTCTTGTAGTCTCCTGTTCTGACTTCTTACTCAGTTCGTTTCGCCGCTACTCAGGGCGTCATGGATCAGGTCACATCCCTCGGCCTCAAGCGCAACTCGCAGACCCTCCGAAATCCCTCTGACCGCGCACAGAAAGAATTTGCTTGGGTCATTAGAATCAATCCGGGCGATCGCGATTGGTAAATAGCCCGCGTCCCCCAGCTGACGCATTTGAGACGTCACGATGATTTTGTTACCCTCTGACTCACTCGTGAAAAAGAATGTCAACTTAACGTCGCCTTCCGCAGAGCTTGTTATCTCGCCTGACTCATTTTCGGAGACCTCCGCCATTAAGCATCCAATTGTGACCATCGATTCAGTCATTTCGTGCGCCCTCTACACTAGTAGTTGCTTAGATACGGTTCTCAATCAGGCGCCGTGAACCCAGCAGCCTTTTCGAACTCAGCTTCAGAATCAGAACTTCCGATGCACTCATCCCGCTCCTCATCCGCGAATCCAGCGTCTGCCCATGGGAACCATGGTGCTTCATATCCAGCGGCCTTGCGGTCAATGCGCGGTGAGCCGAGACGACGCCAATAGAAGAGGATGCGGCGGTACCTGCTTGGGTCACTCTGATACTGGTTGTGTTCTTCAGGACATTCCATTGAGTCAATGATGTTGCTAACCATGTTGCCTTCGAGCCAATCGCATTTGCCAATCCACCGGTCATTATTCTCGGGGTCGACGAATACCTTGTAGACCGAACCGAAGTCGTCCTTGCCTACCGCTGCAATCCAGATGAACCCGTACTCTCCGTTGCCGAGGTCGGTGATGCGCCATTCGAAAAGTGTCATTACTTCTTCCCCTTGTAAAGCTCAGTTGTTCTCTAATACTTTGTTTCGATCCGCTTCACCAGGTCGCCGGCTGTAATAATTGTGGGTCGAAAAACATCGACAGCCGGCGCCTGGGTATGCGCCGATAATCGGCGCCTGTTCGGCCCATCAGGCCACGCCTTCATGGAGGCCCAAGGATTCTGCACCAGCATGCGTTACACTTGCCGGGAGCATCCTGGCCGCGCCCATATACACGGGCGCAGCAGCCGGCGAGCTGAGACTTACAATTGCAGCATCGGCGTCGGATTCATTCTTCAAGGTTCCCGGGGCGTTCATTTCGTCTTCAGCCTTCACGGTCCAGCAGCGATCGCCATCCTCGTCCAGCTTGCCGCACTTGCGATTCTTCTTGGGAGGTTCTGCGTGAGCCGTACGGGAAAGCGAGGTGTTGTTCTTTCCGTTGAGGAGTTTCTCGACGGCGCGCTTCTGATTGAGAACGGGAAGCGGCAGTTTTTCGCCGTACTTCTCCAGTACTTCCATCAGCTCAACCAGGACTTGCTTCCAATCGGGCTCCAGGTTCAGCGTGTTCAAATAGGAGTCCAACTTGGCAGGAGCCACCGCTACCTTGTGATACTTGGCTACGGCGCTCTGCAAGTCGCCACCTGATTTCAGGGCAGCGACCATATCGTTCGCAGCCAACTGGGCCTTGACGAGAGTCGCTTGCTGGCGCGCATCCAGCCGGAGAGGCTTGTTTTGCGGTGTGTTCTTCTTCTGGCGCGAAGGGCCGGGCTTGCCCGTGCTGATAAAGACCATGATGTGGTCCTGGACTGTGCGCAGCGAGCAGCTCAGCTTCTGGGCATACTCGTTGGCGTAAACCGTCCATGAAGGCAGCGCCGCCTGCTTTAGAACCTTTTTCCGTGCCTTTCCACGCTGGCTCAGAAGGGCCTGCATCTCAGCCAGGCGCGGAATCACCTGATCGAGAGTGTGAACGACCTGCTCGGCAATGCCGTGAAGGATCGCATCGAGCTCCTGAAATGCGGTCTTCGTGGCGTCAGCGTCGAGTGTTTCGTACCCCGGGTCGACTCGCGCAGATTCTGCGCGAGTTTCCAGTGCTACTGAATCGACAATCTTGGTGCAACCCGGGATTCCGTCCTGGGTTACATCTGTCAATTTGATACTGTTCTTTTCGCTCATGTTATTTTCCCTTTCACTTGTTTTCGTGTCTGCGAAGCCTGCTCGTCGATCGGATTGGACTTAGTGACTTCGCGTCGTTACTCGATCATCTTGCGCCGTCGCAGCTGCCGAAATCTATGGAAGAGAGACCCTACGAGGACAATGCGATTTGTTTCGGGCGAAACAAAAGAGACGCTCGACAAATTCAGCGCAGTTGTTTCGTGGCAGTCAAAACTGTGATACTGAGCCCGAGAGGAAAAGCCGATGTCGCCCGTTCCAGCAGGACGTTTCGTGATGGAGGATGGAGAATTGAAACTGGCAGTGTCGAATCCGACCGACGAGGAGTTTCGCGAAAAGCCCGAGCTTGCTATTGACGTACTACTCAGTGCCGTTTGGTTGCGCTTATTTGACATAACGCGCTCTGACAGTGGCGCAAAACCGCCCGATGAATTGTTCACGCTGCTGTGGGACTGGGTGTATTGCGGCCCACCTTTGAAGAAGAAGGCTGGCCTTGATTTAGCTGCGCAGCAAAATAACTGGTGGGACAAGAAGCTTCTGTTGAATCGGATAAGAGGGCGGGGGCGACCGATAAAGTCTCGACATGTCGCTATCAAAGCATTGTTTCGCAAGGCATATCTAGGGAGGTCGTGGGAAGAGGTTACCCAGCGCCTATGCGAGTGCGGCCAGACCCACGACAACAAGTCTCCCGAAAATAAACTTCGGTTTATGCGGTGCCAAGAGAACATTCAGTCTGAGGTAAGGAACCTAAAGAAGGTGCTGAGGAAGTGCGAAATCGCTTTCCCGCCAGTACGATCTGCGAAACGCTACACGTTGCCTTCTGAGCTAGTCCCCCAAGAAACAAAGGTGATAAAAACGCTGGAGGAATCGTCTGGCGCACTGAGGGTGGCGGACAAGTGTGAGTGGAAGCACCCGGCAATTGCGATATTGCTAAACCGCGATTCACTCCCCGAAACAGAAATGACCAGAGGCTCCCTTTCCGATGAGAGTGACGCATGGTACATGTTTAATCCGTGGGAGCCGGGGTGGATACCCATGTGGTTCCCTGATATACGAACGGAACCGATTGGGACGAAAAGTGAGCTTCAGAAGCGGCGATACTCTTGGTTTGACAAGGCGTTCATACACTTCGCGGGTACTGATTGGAAGCTGCAAGGCACCTTGGAGTCACAGAGGGCGGTCGTAGCTGATACCTTGCTGAGGATGTATCGTGCCGCGCGCGATGAGAAAATGCCCGAGGTAGACAACTTGTAACCACTGAAGTCCTAGGCCGTATCGACAAATAGCTGGAAGATGATCTGTGTGCAGGCCAATGAGACCAGGGCGTGAGAGCAGGTTTGTGATTTCTCGTAGCGTCTCGCGAATCAGAGAAAATGCTTGAGTTTGCTGGAGCAGTGTGCGATCCCGGTTGCGCTTTCGATAGAGTGGTTCGTCACATCCGCGCTGGACTCCGCGGTCGCTTCGCAGGGAGTGACCGCTTTGGCGCCTGTGGCCTAGATATTGGCGATCAAAGCATAGGAATCTTATCCCTAATCGGCGATAACAGCTTCCGTCGGGCACTCTCCGAACATGGCGACAGCGTGGTGCCGTCGTCCACCTGCCAGGCGGTGATCGTGATGGCCAGCGACAGGCCCAGCTCGCCGGCCAACACGTAGGTCTTCGTCGTCAGACACTCTGGGTACGCGCCGAAGCTTTGTTGGCGCCCTTTCTGTGGCCCGTGGCCGCCTGCTGATCGGCGCGCACCAGGGGCGAATCGATCATCGGGTATTGATCCTTCCGGTTCCGCACCAATTCGCGGAAGATCCGCATCCCCCGGTTGAGCCCAGCACACGAACTGCCTGTGCACGCTCTTGCACTTTTCGTAGCGCTCGAGAAGGTAGCTCCAGCGCGCCCCGTTGCGCAGCGCCCGCGAAACCCATTGAGGAACTTGTGGTGGTTCTCAGCCGTGCCCCCACATGCTCCTTGCGCCCAGGCAGAGAATCCTCGATCCGCTCCCACTATGATTCGCTCATCTCGTATCAACTGGCCGCCATCTACCTCAACAGCTAGACATCGCGCCGCAAAGTGCAAATGTTGTTACGGCCTAGCCTGCATTTCCGTTTCCATTCATGCCGTTCCGGAGTTCAACCTGGAACGGTTTCTTATGTCTTGAGTTGTTTTCCCCGAAACAATTGGTGTTCCTTGATAACGAAGGCTCGTGCCCGTACATCTCCTAACAAACGCGATCAAATGGAATTGCAGCTAATGCTGGTGTGACAGTCAGCGATGGACATAGTGCACCTACGTTGCCTGCGTGTCTATGAAGAACAACGAGGTCGCTTTGAAACTGACGGGATTAATGGTCATCATTTTCCGCGCCAAGCAAGCATTCAGTGAGCGAGCAGGGTGGTATGGTCAGCGCGACTGAGGACGCTTAAGAATGAGTTCCCAAAGCACAACTTTCGAACGCCACTACCGGATCGCGGAATTGTGTGATTTATGGGGGATAGGTCGCGAAACTCTTAGAAGGATTTTGATCGATGAACCGGGTGTTGTGAGGATCAGAATGGGACGTCGTAAGTGCCACACTACATACAGCGTCCCTGCCTCTGTCGCGGAACAGATGCACGCACGTCTGACGTCTGGTGACGGCACTGGGCCTAGACATCCCTAGAGCTTTTTTCATCTCCAACGAAAATTCGCACTCTGCGCTCGTTACTCTTCCTCGAATGCCTGTTCAGCGGATTGTCACGACTTTACCTTTGGATTGGTCAGAAAAAGCATCTTGCAGGATACGGGAAAGACGATCTTGACGGCCTGGTATCCAAGCAGCGTAGTACTTCCGAAGGATCTGCTCGCTGTCGCCAATCAGTTCCGCGACGTCGGGAACCGGCACCCCTTTCTCGAGCAGAATGCGAACGAATGTATGTCTGAATTTGTGGGGATGCGGGGACGCGTCCCATGGACCGGCAAGCTCGAAAACCTTTTTCAGGCGCTTGTTCCGCCATATATCACAAAGCTGTTTAGCGTTACGTGTATCGCCGGCGGCGAAGATCATCGGGCCATGTCGCTTCTGCCGTGCGCGCAGGCGCTCGACAAGCCAATCCGGAATCCATGTCAACAGGGGTCGTTTAGTCTTATGCATGCGCAGGAAGACGTCATTCCCCTTGAGACGCTTCCCGATGTCGAATGTCGCTACGTCGGATATGCGTAGGCCAGTGTAAACCGAAAGAAAAATGAAGTCCTTCGCGTCCTCGCCGCCCCATGATCGATGGCCGGGGCCTTGTTTTGTGGGAGGGCCAATCTCGTCGCACGCCTTGTAGATCCTTGTCAGCTCTTCATCGGTGAAGGGCGCCTTAGGGACGGTGACAGATGATCCAGCGGGAGCCTCTAAATCCTCTGCAAGGTCTTCGGTGAGCCATTTCCTCTTCCTGCAGAATTTGACGAAGCCTTTGAGGCGCTCAAGCTTCTTCGCCTTGCCTCGGATGCCGTCATTCCAAGAAGCATAGAAGCGGTCCATGTCCGTCACTGTCACCTGGTCGACGTACTTGTGGCCGCGGTGGTCGCAGTAGGCGCCAAGCTGGTTCGTGAAAGTCTGGTATTTAGCGAACGTCGTCGGCTGGATGTCGCGGCCTTTGCATTTCACCAGGAACGCTTCGATTGCGTCGCCGATGGTTATTCGCTCTGGAGTCGCCGGGAGCTCGGACGGTTCTGGAACAGGGTCGGTAGTCCATCGACCGGAGACCTCAAGCTTTGCGGCGATCGCGCGCGCAGCCTCCCATTCCCACTGGCCCGTGGTTTGACGGGCAAACTTCCTGTTGAGCGTCCCGGAGACGAAGATCGGACAATCGCACCGTTTCCAGCCCTTCTTGCGCTCGTCGTATTCCGACGTGCGGAGCTCTTCCGAGTGTCCCGCCTTGCACTCGCGACGGTGGCGGCGATAAAGCGCCAGACCCATGTCAGATTGTCCGATATTGCCCGACGAAAGTCTAGTGAAATCCGTAAATCATTATGAATAATAGAACTTTAAGTTGGGGCGGCTAGTGGGGATCGAACCCACGACATCCTGAGCCACAGTCAGGCGTTCTGCCGCTGAACTATAGCCGCCATCTACCCTTTAGATTGTAGCATCGAAGCAGATCTCCAAATGCCGGCCGCAGAGGAGCGAAAGTGCCGCAGCGAGAACCAGTTGTACCCTCCGCGGCTGCAGATCTAAAGGCCAATCCGGCCGCTCCAGACCGTTGGAATCGCGGCGTATGGATCTTTCGCGACGAGACTCTGCGCAAGCTCGAATTCCTGCTCGACGAGGCCTTCCCGATTCCCGGAACCCAAATTCGTTTCGGCCCGGATGCACTCATTGGTCTGGTACCCGGCTTCGGCGATGTGCTGGCGGGCCTTTTCTCCCTTTTGATTCCGCTTGCGGCATGGACTCGCGGCGTGCCTTATGTAACGCTTGTGCGCATGGCAGCCAATCTCGGCATCGGCGTCCTCGTGGGGTCGGTCCCGATCCTGGGAGATGCCTTTGACATCGCATGGAAAATGAACCGCCGCAACTATCGCCTGCTCACTCGTCACCTGGGCGAACCGCGGCGACACAACTGGCGCGACTGGGTCTTTCTCCTGTTCCTGGCCGCAGTCCTCGGCCTGGTCTTTGCCATCCCAGTGGTCCTGGTGCTTTGGCTGGTCTTTTGGCTGGTGCGTCAATAACGGGACCGGGTCCAAGACCAACAAAAAACGGGTTACAATCGAATGAGGTTATCGGGGCGTAGCGCAGTCTGGTAGCGCATCTGCTTTGGGAGCAGAGGGTCGTCAGTTCAAATCTGACCGCCCCGACCATTAGAATCAATACCTTGCGGGCTTTCCAATCTGCCGCAGATTCCGAGTGTAGCGAAAATTGTAGCGAGTGCCCGTCTTTTCCGGCCTAGTTGACGCTTTCCGCCGTGGCCGATGGAAGGGCTTTCTTCGCTTCCATCCGGGCAAAGACGTTCATCACGGCATCGGCGTTCGGATGGACGTACCGGGCGGACATGGCGATTGAGGAGTGACCGGCGATCCGGGCCAGCGTCCACGCATCGCACCCCGCGGCGCCAAGGCGGGTCAGAAACGTGTGCCGCAGCGAGTAGAGCACGAATGGCTGTACTCCGCTCAAGCGTAGCGCCCGCCTGTGCTGTTTCTTGACCGTGGAAGGTTCGATGTGTCCGCTTGCCGTACCCGCGGCCCACACCCAGCCCTCTACCGGCTTGCCGGCGGCTTCCCATCGCCTCTCGAGGATCGAGCGCACCCGTGGACTCAAGGGGAGCATTCTGCGGGCCGCGGCCGTTTTGCCATGCGTGACCTGGAGGGTTCCGTAGGGACCGGCTCCCCAGGAGATCGACTCCCACCGCAGACGCGAGTTTTCTTCCGGCCGCATTCCTGTGTCGATCAATACGGCGGCAAGATCGGCCATCAACTCGCCGGCGCCGGCAAGGTACTTGCTCTCTTCATCGGGAGTAACCACACGCTCCCGGTGATGCTCACCGCGTAGGAGCTTGATCTTCGGAGACGCTTGGACGATCCCCCATTCGACGGCCAGCCGCAAGGCGCGGCGGAGCACGCGGAGTGAGCTATTGACCGAGCTCGGCAACCATCCTTTCGTCTGCAAGTGCGCGGCGTAGTCGGCGGCGTGCTCACTGGTGATGGCATCGAGCTTCAAGCCCACCAGCGGCGCATAGGCCCGGATGTGCGCTATCTGCGTGCGATACCAGCCCGTCCAGGTGCGCGGCGACGGCTTCTCAAACGTAGCCCGCGCCCACGGCTCAAACCTGTTGTCGAGAAAGTCCGCGAGCGTAGGGACCGGCTTACGTTCGGTGCTCCCCACTTCGCCCTTGGCGAGCGCGGTACGGAAAGCCGATTCCATGTTGCGGGCCGTGCGGGGATTGCCCTGTTTTGTGCTCCGCTGGATGTGCTCACCGTTGAACATGAAGTGATACCAGTAAGTAGAACCGCGTTTGAAGATCGACATTATCTCTTCCCTCCCTTTCGCTGCGCTGCTTTCCGTGAACCAAGTTCTAGCTCTTTGCGGCTTTGATAGTTGGCCCGCGCCCAGTCGCGCCTTCTTTTCTTGTCGGCTTCGTTGAACTTGTGGAATTCCTGCTGGCATTTACCGCCTGAACAGAAACGCTGGTGCGGGAAGCGCGCATAGAGCCATTTGCGGCAGTGCGCACACTGCTTCAAGGAAGAGATTCGGCCAGCAGACGCGATCGCCTCGATCGTGAAAACCAAAACAACCTCCCTAAACGGCTGCCTTGTCCGGCCCGTTCGACACCAGCTAAGACTCCAACCGCGCGCCGCAGAGTCCGGGTCGCTCAGATACCCCGGGAGAATCATCGGGGTTGCGGTGAAACGCCGTAAGAGGCGGTTGACAGCCTGAAACCTTGCCAACACCTCATCATTGCCTTCAACCTCTCCGCTATCACCCATCACTTTGTCCAACTCCTGAAACCGCTTCACCAGCACCAGGAGTTCACGGGGATTCACTTCCCCGCCAAAGTCGCTGTTCAAGGCTCGGACAACCATGGCCGCCTTCTTCCCAAACGAGAGGCCCGCTGGAGGTTTCTGTACACGGCCTTTGCGTCTAACCATGTATCTAATATTACTACCTTGTTTCGGATTTGTCGAAGCACTATGTGCTTAGCGCGAAGCGCAGAGGGAGATTCCCATGGAAGCACTGCTATCGGTTGATGAGGCGGCCCGCAAGTTGGGCGGCTTGAGCAAATACACAATTCATGCTTGGCTGAGTTCCGGGAAATTGCGACGGACGAAGGTCGGCAGCCGGACCATGATCCGCGAGTCCGAATTGCAGCGGGTGATTGAGGATGGAGGCAAGAGTCCGGGCAGGGGCCGGCCGGAGCGGCATCAGTGAGCGCATCAGCCTTTGCTGCTAGAGTGGCGGCGCGCCGCACCGGGCCGGGAAAGTGGCAGGCTCAGTGTCCGGCCCACCAGGACCGCTCTTTTAGCCTCACGTTCTCCGAAGCCAGCGACGGGCGCATTTCTTCGATGGGTTGCTCGGCTGGTTGTACGGTGGCCGCGATTCTGGATGCGGTGTACGGCCCCGCGGCGGATGAGGCCGCGCCAGTAACCATCTTCGCTCCCACTTTCGATCAGTCGCGGACGTACTTTGAATCCCGCCTGGGAGTGTCGCTGCCAGCGCGCAGCGAAGTATCCGCCAGGTGTATGTTCCACGATGATCGAACGGCCAGCATGAGCGTCAACCTGGAGCGCGGCGCGTGGTTCTGTCATGCGTGCGCCATCGGCGGCGGGCTTCTCGATTTTGAGCGCAGGCTGACCGGCAAGCCTGATGCGGAGTGCTGGGCCGCAATCAATGCAACCATTGGACGCGATGCGCCGAAGGCCAGTAGGTCAACGAGGGGCCAGATCGTAGCGACTTACGATTACCACGATGCCGCCGGCAAGGTTGTGTTTCAGGCTGTTCGCTATGAGTCGAAGGGTTTCAGTCAACAACAACCCGATGGACGCGGCGGATGGATTCACAAGATGGACGGCGTGATCCGCGTCCCGTTCAACCTTCCGGCGCTGGTGCGGGCGAATGTGGGCCTGGTAGCGGAGGGCGAGAAAGACGCTCTCAATCTTCAAAAGGCTGTGGCCGGATTCCCTGACAATGACGGCAAGCTGAGTTACGCGGCAACTACGAACATCGGCGGCGCCGGCAAGTGGCTGGATTCCTACTCCCCGTATCTGGCCGGCAAGAAGGTTTTCGTCTTCCAAGACAATGACGATGCGGGCCGTGAGCACGCGCTGGAGGTTTGCGCCAGCGTCCATAAATTTGCTCAAGCCGTGCATCTGGTGGAGTTGTCCGGCCTGGCACACAAGGGCGACGTAAGCGACTATCTACAGGCCCACACACCCGCAGAGTTGTTCGCGGTCATGCAGGCCGCGCCAGTGTGGACTCCGCCAACATCGAAGCCGGCGGCAACTGGGCAGGCTGATGCCTTCGACCTAGTGCCGATCGGCGACCTGCTCTCGCGGCCAGAGGTCCCGCCCGATTACCTGGTGGATGGTCTGTTGATCCGTGGCACGGTTTCCGTCGCGGTTTCAAAGCCAAAAGTCGGTAAGAGCACTTTTGCGCGTAATCTTTGCTTGGCGGTGGCACAAGGTAGACCTTTTTTGGGTCGCAGCACGCGGCAAGGCTCTTGCATCTACCTCGCACTCGAAGAGCGCCACGAAGAGATTACTGCCGACTTCCGCGCGATGGGAGCGGAGGCTACTGATCCCGTCTTAGTCCATGCGGCTCCTGCCCCTCTTTTGGCGATTGTTGCGCTTGCCGATCTTATCCGGCGGCAGCGGCCGGCCCTGGTGGTAGGTGATCCTCTGTTCCGGCTGGCATCGATCCGCGATGAGAAGGCGTATGCGGAGGTTTATGCGGCTTTGGGTCCGCTCATCGACCTTGCCCGCGAGACGGACACTCACATCCTATTGACGCACCATTCCGGCAAGTCGCCCAAAGTGGACCCCATCGACTCGCCGCTTGGGAGCACGGCCATCGGCGGCGCCGCGGCCACGGCAATCGTGTTATGCCGGCGGGAGTCCTACCGCACCCTGCAGACGGTGACGCGGATCGGCCCCACCATCCCGGAGACGGTGCTTACATTCGATCCGGAGACCCGCTTGTTGTCCATCGGCGGTACCCGAGCGGAGGCCGACTGCAATGCGCTCGAAGAGGAGATCATCGAGTACCTTCGATCCGCCGGGGAGAAGATCGAACCGGAGATTGCGGAGCAGGTGGAAGGGCGAAACGCGGTCAAGCGCAAGGCCCTTCGCTCCCTGGTCGAAAAGGGGATGGTTACCCGCGCCGGTACGGGCAAAAGGAACGACGCTTTTAGATACTCGTACCCTTGTACCCACCCTATAGCGGGTACGAGAGTACAAGAAACCGAAAATGGGCCTCAAACCCGCGCCAACATTGAAGAAAAGCTCGTACCCGGAAATCGGCGAAATCCGTTGCTCGTACCCGAGAAAAAATCAGCCGAAAACGATGGACTCTTCGAGGCAGTTGAAGGGCCGGAAGGCGCACCCAAACCAGAGGGGGTGTGGTTATGAATGGCGCGCTGGAACTCATCCAAACCGTCGAGTCGGCTGGCGGCCGATTCATGGTCGATGGCGACCGCCTGGGGATTGCTCCGGCAACCGCCGCCGAGCCGGTGATGGAAGATTTACGGCGACACAAAGCGGAGATTATCGGCCTGCTGTCTTCGCGTCCCGCCATGCCCGCCGGCGCCCGGCTGGTCTCGTGGAACCCGAAGACTGCCCCGGTCCGGCTGTCGGAGTGTTCGACGGCCACGAACGTTGACCTTTTCATTCGCACCAGCCTTGCCCAACTGGAGGCGGCGCTGCAGGGCCGGAGTTGGCTTGCTGGAGGTTGGGGGCTCAGCGGGCTGACTCAGCGGTTGGCCCTGTGCGGCTGCATAGTCGCCCTTGACGATCCACGGAGGGCGCTGCAGTGACGACCCCCCAGCTTGACTCCGCCCAGGCCGCCGGCGAGCGGGCGTTCGCCGTGGGGGATGCCGTCTATCTGCGGGCCGCTGCATTCGGCCGGCCGGGGCGCGTGGTGCGGATCGAGCGGAGTAAGTTGGCCGTCTTGTGGGCCGATCTGGGGCCGTCGTACATCGGCAGGCACAGGCCGAACTCGCTCATGCTGGCAGAAAGGGGCGAGTGATGAAGATTGGAGATCGCGTAGCACGCAAGAATGCGCCAGAAATCGAGGGCCGGATCATCGCCAGAGACGGCAACCGGCTCAAGGTGTACTGGAGAAGTCACACGTCACAGTGGATCGATCATAAGGCGCTGATACGCGCCGGAAAGAGGAGTTGATGCAAAGCACATTGATTGATGATTTGGCCGCGAATCGGAACGCCATGCAACGGGCCGCGGCGCGCGTGACAGAACCGATTTGGCGACCAATACGCGCATGTGTGCGCCCGCGCGCGAAGGCGGCGCGCGATTCGTACCCCCCAACGCACGCTATTGGGGCTTTGAATTTCCGTTGGGCTGCAATTCTGGCGAGACGCTCACATGGCCGGGCATGGCTTTCAGCTTTCGTTCCCAGGAGACGAATCCCGTCTTGGAAATCGTGAGAATGTGGTCACCCGGTGACACTTCAACGGATGCTGGAGTGTTGCCGACAAATGCTCCGTCAATCTCAATTTCCGCCCCGATGGGGTTAGAGGAAATATCCAACACTGATACTCCAGGCCCAGGCGTGACCACTGCTGGTGCGTTGGGAGTGACGGGAAGGTTGGCTGAAGCTGGCGAAGGCGAAGGGGGCGTTTGGCTTGTGACCGGCGCAGCGGATTGCGCCGCAAGTCTCTCTGCTTCAGCCAAGCCACCCGCGTTGATCCATTCTGCAGCCTCTTGAATGACCGCGCGTGCGGGGTGATGGCCTTTTCCTCCGAGCGGAACACCGTAGAGCGTGTGATAGATGCCCCTCTGTTGGAACCTATGGAGCACGACGTAAGAACCATCTTTCTGTTGCCGTTCCACAGAGAGGGTGTAAATCCCGTATTCGAAGGAATATGGCACAGCGGTTGATGACGTTGAGGTGGTCTCCTGTGTTCCGGAATAGGTGGCCGTATCCCCTTGGTCATCGGTAATGGTCCCGCTAGTGGGGTTGGAGTTTGTGGACGTGCTGGTGACTACTCGCGTTCCGTGATAGGTGTCAGGGGTCACGATTATGACGAAGACGAGCGAGACGCTTGGAGCGGGGTCAACATAGCAGACTGACGGGTTCTTTTTTTCGACTTTCTCACGGAACCATTTTTGGTCGTCTGGAGACAATCCCTGCTTAACGTTTTTCAGTGTGTCCTGGGTAATCACCGAGAATTGAGCGCACGGAGGGCTGGCCTCCCCTGCGGCGGGAAGGCACAAGAGGGCGCAGAGAGTCGCTTGTTTGAGCATTGAGACACCTCCGAGAGCGCCGAGGGCACGGGGAAAGTATAGTCCAGGGCCGCGCGCCCTACCATCTGTCTCTCGGGATACGATCTGTGCGAGTATTGAATAGCGCGCAAAATGGGGGCGCTAATCAATGGCAGGGAAGGGCGGCAAGCGTCCTGGGGCGGGAAGAAAGCCTAGCACACTCAAAGGCATAGCCAAGAGGCTGCCGCGAGAGACTGCCGAGCTGCTGCTCGCGGAAATCAAGGCCCATGAAAAGTGGGTCAGGTTGGCCGGCTCCGCCGACGAGCGAATCGTCTTGGAGACGCTAAAGTATCTCACCGATCGCGCGTATGGGAAGCCTAACCAGACTATCTCCGGTGCTGACGGCGATGGTCCGGTCATCGTGAAAGTCGATATGTGAGCGCGGCTACTGGTGACGCCGGATGCTCCCTGAAGTCGCCAGAACAAACAGCACGATCAGCCACTCCAACACCCGAACCATAGTTTCCCTGTACCGGGATGCGCAGCTCGAGTCCATGCCCAAAAGTGGGACGCGCTGCCTGCATCGTGAGCGCGCACGCTTCCGGGCATAGGAAACTATCACCCACATGCCAGCGACGCGCCCACGGGCACTACGCGGGGCCGCAATGCCCTAAAAGCGCGAGCCGCGCAATGGTGAGGCGCTTTTGGGCTGAAGCTTTAGAAGCCACATCTGACGCCGTGGGCGGGGGTGGCGTCGAATGGGGGAGCCGGAGCGCATCAGACCGCCGCTCAAGCCGGAATGGTGAGATCATTCTGACTGTAGCGGAAAATGTAGCGACTACCGGCATAAATGGGCTTAGATAGGCTTAGGTGTAAGTCGCGTAAGTCCCTGAGTAACTAAGTGCATCTAAGTGGCACTAACACCTATAGCCATTCTTTGGGAGCAGAGGGTCGGGGGTTCGAATCCCTCCGCCCCGACCATCACATCCTTTTGAAGAATAGGGTTGCCCTCCTCAATTCGACCGCACGTCTACCTCGTGTCCATACAGCCCTGCGACGCGATTTTCCTAAATATAGACCACCACGCTCTCTCCTTCTATTGACCGATCTCGTAGCGCAGCACCGCTAGCGCCGTTTCATAGGAATAGCGCGCGTTTGTGTTGTCGATTTCGGCCTGCGTCTGATTGAGTTGCGCCTGGCTGATCTCGACGATGCCGCTCAAGCCGATCTTGTAACGCGCCGAGGCCAGGTCGAGCGCGAAGTTGGCCTGATCGAGCAACTGCTTCGTTACGGCAATGCGCTGGTAGGCAGTTTGCGCGTTCAGCACCGCAGTGCGCACGTCGCGAGCGATCGCGTCGCGCAGATTGCGCACGTTTTCCTGGGCAGCTTGAGCGCGGAGCTTCGCGTCCCTGGCTTCGGCGTTGAACAGAAAGCCGTTGAAAACCGGAATGCTCAGGTTGGCTCCTGCGGCGCCGTACCAGGAAGACTGGATCTCGTCGGCGCGCACCGGCGTTCCACCCACGGCGGCCATGGCGGTGAGCGAAGGTAGCCAAAGATCGCGCTCCGCCGTACTGAACTCGCGGGCCGCGGCAAAGTTGTCGTTCATTGCCGCGAGATCGGGGCGCGCGCTGAATGCAGCGTTAACGAGCCCTTCAGGGTCGCTGGGCGCCGCCGGCGGCGTGCCATTGGTCTCGTCGATGAGGGTGTACTGCTGGTCTTGCTCGGAGCCGAGCACGTCGTTCAAGGCGGCCATGGCGGACTGCGCGTTGTTCTGGGCATCGAGCAGCAACAGCTGCGACTGCGAGACCTGAACATCGGCAAAGCTGCGGTCGAGATCGGAGCGAATCTTTGCTTTGGTCAGGGCAGTGACCTGATCGGCCGTCGCCTGGCGCTCGGTGACAGTTTCCTGCGCCACTTTGAGCACGGCCTGCGCCGTGAGCGCCTGATAAAAGGCCTGATCCACAGTGAGCGTAATGTCGAGTTCTGTGGCGCGCTCGCTTTCCAGCTGCGCCTTCGCGCTGGATTCGGCGCTCAGCACAAGATTGTGCGTCCGGCCAAAGTCCGTGATCAATTGGCTGACCGTAAGGCCGCCGGCCGCGCGATTGTAAACAGTGGGATTGTTCAGCAGCCCCGCTGTAATTCGGCTGTTTTCATGTGCGTCGACTGCGGTCAGATTCCCGGTTGCCATCGGCAGTTCCGCCGAACGCACTTCGCGTGTGACCTGGGCTTGCGCGAGTGCCAGCAGCCGCGCCACGCTGATGTTTGGATTGTTGCGGATCGCCATCTGTTCGGCCTGCGCGATGGTCAGCGATGGTCCCGCCGGCGGCAAGGCCGGCTGGGCCCCATGCTGCGACTGCGGATCGGCGGCGACGGCTGAGGTCGATACCTGAGTCAGGCTCGTCGCGATTTGCGCCGCAGGCGCGTCGGGAAGCAAAGGCTTTTGCGCAGGCGCTGTTGCGGGCATGGCAGCCAGAAAAGCCGCGCAGGCGGCGAAGTGAAAAGCATTTTCGGTTCGCTTACTCATAGTCGATTCTCTCCGCGCCGGTCTGCGCCTCGCTCCGGCCGTGGATGAGGAGATACACGGCGGGAACCAGAAAAACGGTCACGACAACGGATAAGGCGAGTCCGCCGATGATGGCGCGTGCCAGCGGCGCATATTGCTCGCTGCCGGCTTCCAGGCCTAGCGCCAGGGGAATCATTCCCAGAAGCGTGGCCAGCGAAGTCATCAAAATAGGCCGCAAACGAACGCGGCATGCCGTCACGGTCGCCTGCAAGAGTGACTCGCCTTCCTTGTGAAGGATACCGGCGAACTCGACGATCAAAATGCTGTTCGAAACCACGATACCGGTCATCATGATCACGCCCATCAACAACATGATGTTCAGCGTGCTCCCCGTGAAAAGAAGAATCAGAACCACCCCCGCCAGGCCCGGAGGGATCGCCATCAGGATGATGAACGGATCGATGAATGACTTGAATTGCGCCATCAGGATCAGGTAGACCAGCAGTACAGCGATGATGAGTCCGAAGCTGAAGTCGTGAAAGGCCTCGTTCATACTGATCACGGCTCCGCGCATGTCGATCACTGTGTTGCGATCGTGCTTCGTATCTGCCAGAATGCGATTGATCCGCGCTCCCACGCCTTGGAGAGCCTCGGATTTGGTGGATACGAAAATGTCGATCACGCGGCGAATCTGGTAATGGTCGACCTCGGTTGGCGTGTTGATCTGCGAAATATCTGCCACTTCGCCCAAAGGCACGTAGCCGGAGGCGTGATCGCCGGCCATCAGTGCCGGTGAATCGGGATCGGCCGATTGACCCTCCTGCATCGGCGAGTATCCGCCGGGCCGCACGCCGCGCAACGGAATGTTCTTCATGTCTTCGAGCGACATGTTGTCGATCCACTGATTGGCGTATTGCACGGTGACCATATAGTTGTTCCCGGTGCGTGGATCGATCCAGTAGCTCGGCGCCACCATGCCGTCGGAGGTCAGCGCAGTGATCACGTCGTCGACCACGTCTCGCGTCGAGAGACCGACGAGGCTCGCGCGCTCCCGGTCGATGTTCAGCGCAAGGCCAGGGTAATTCACGCTTTGCGGTATATAGACACTGCTCACGTTGGGAATGGCCTGGATTTTCGCGGCCAGTTGACGAGCCATATCGTAAGCGTGATCCATATCGTTCGACTTGATCTGGATGTCGATAGGCGCAGGAAGTCCCTGATTGATCACGCCGTCGACCAATCCGCCCGCCTGAAAATAGGTGGAGAGCTCGGGCATCTGCCGCGAGAGCGCCGCCTGAACGCGGCGCATGTACTCGTAGCTGCCGATGCTGTGGTCCTCGTTCAGGCTCGTCTGAACGAAGGCCGTGTCCATCGACGCATTCGTGGTGTAGATCGCCGAGAGATCGGGATACACGCCGATGTTCGAGACGATCATGCCCATGTCTTTCGGCTTCACCACACTGCGAATCACATTCTCGACCTTGGCAATATAGTCGTTACTCACCTCCAGCCTCGTCCCGCTGGGCATTCGCACATTGATGATGAACTGGCCGGGATCGGTCCGCGGAAAGTAGGCGCGCCCAAGAAACGGGAAGCTCACAGCCAGAACCAGAGCCAGCCCGCCCAGCATCACCGCAGTGGCAAATCCAGGCCTGCGCAGCACCCTGTAGGCAAGGGCTTCGTAACGATCGAGAAGCCGCTGAAACTGCTGATTGAAGAGGATCAAAAAGCGCTTGAAGAAATGCGGCTTGCTTCCTTCAACCGCATCGACGTCGCCTTCGTGCTCCCGGCCCAAAGGGTCCTGGCGAACGAACTTTGCGCAAAAAAGAGGTACCACCGTCATCGCAAAGAAATAAGACGCGAAGATCGAGAACGCCACGCCGAGGGCAAGCGGGGTAAAAATGTACTTGCTCACGCCGGTAAACCCGGTGACCGGAAAAAAGACGATCGCAGTCGTAAATGTGGCGGCTAGCACCGCCATGGACACTTCTGTGCCGCCCTCCTCCGACGCCTGGTACGGGGATTTCCCCAGCTCCATGTGGCGGAAGATATTCTCGAGCACGATGACTCCGTTGTCGATCAGGCGCGAGAACACCAGCGCCAGCCCGCCGAGGATCATGGTGTTGATGGAACCACCCATGAAGTTGACGATGAGCAGGCATACCAGCATCGAAAGCGGGACAGCGAGCAGCACCGCAACCGTGGCGCGCGGGCTGCCCAGAAAAACGAGGATCATCACGCCGGTCATGATCAGACCGATGACCGCCTCGCGCGTGACATTGGCGATGGCCAGCTTGACGAAGACCGACTGATCGAAGACCACGGCGGTCTTGAGGTTCTCAGGAATATCGACAAGTTTCTTGATCGCCGTCTTGATGCCGTCGACGATTTCGATGGTGTTGCTGTCTCCGCCTTGCTTAAAGATGGGCACATACACTGAGCGCTGGCCGTCGATGCGCACAATGTTGTACTGCAATGCGCCGGAATCGACCGCCTTGCCCACATCGCCGACTAGAACCGAAGAGTTGCCCACCGATTTGAGCGGCATATCGTTCATCGCGTTCGCATCGGGAAACTGGCTATTAGCGTAAATGTTGAAATCCTTGGAGCCGATGCGCACATCGCCCGCTGGAAGGATCAGGTTGGAGTTGTTGACCGCGGTGACAACATCGTTGAGACTCAGGTTGCGCGCCTCAAGCTTCAGCGGATCGACGTAGATCTCAATTTGGCGATACGTTCCACCGTAAGGTTGCGGTACCGAGGCTCCCTGCACGTTGGAGATCTGGTTGCGCACCTCGAATTGCGCGAGATCCTTGAGGCGGGTCTCGTTCAGGCCCTCGCCCTTCAACGTGACCAGGCAAACCGGCTGCGTCGATGCGGTCATCCCCAGTACCACGGGCGGCAACGTGCCGGGGGGCAGCCGGCGCAGGTCGGCCATGGCCAGGTTGGAGATGTTGCTCAGCGCCGCATTGGGATCGGTGCCCGGCTTGAAGTAGATCTTGATCAGGCTCACGCCGGTCAGCGAGCGCGATTCGCTGTGATCCACATTCGCGGCCAGGGTGAAGAACCTTTCGAATGTGTTCGTGATGTCGGCTTCAATCTGCTCCGGGGGCATGCCGTTGTAAAACGTGGCCACGACCACCACCGGCATATCGATCGGCGGAAAGAGATCCACCGGCATGCGTGCTACGGTTACCGTTCCCACGAGCAGGACGACGAGACAGAGCATGAGGATGAAAAACGGATAGCGCAGGGCAAACTTCGGCATTATTGGCTTCCTCCATTGGCCCCGGCTTTCAGGTCGATCATGCCGCCCGATTCCTGCAGGGTTTCAGAAGCGGGGGTCGAAGCGAGCATCGGGTTTACCTCTTCATCTTCGTGATACTTTTCTTGCCCGCCCATCAGTACCCGGTCCCCGGGCTCCAGCCCGTCCACAACCTGCGCCAGCTTTGAGCCCTCCAGGCCCACCTGAACGACGTGAATGTGAATGCGGTTTCCCGCATCGAGAATGAAGACCGTCTCCTGCTGTTGTGCATTCAGCACCAGAGCTTCAACAGGAATCGTGACCGCATTCTTGACGCTCGCAAGCTCGAGCGCGGTATTGGCATACATGCCCGGCGCGATGGAGAGGTCCTTATTGTCGACATCCACTTCGGTCTCCATCGTTCGCGTCTCAAAGCTCACGTTGCGTGTGAAGCGAACAATCTTGCCAGTAAAGGAACGGTTGATGGCGTCGACACGAACCTGTAGCTGGTCACCCTCGTGAATGTATTTGATATCGTCTTCAGGCACGGGAATGCGCAGGCGAAGCAGGCTGCTCTGCGAAAGCCTTACGATGGGCAGCGCCTGATCGTTGGAATTCGTGCCGCCCTGAATCAGGGCTCCTGTATCGGCGTAGCGCCAGATCACCACGCCGAAGATCGGCGCGGTCACGGTAGTGTAATCTTCCAGCGCCTGCACGCGCTCATGATCCGATCGTGCCGCTTCAGCGTGTTGCTGCGCGGCGGCCAGTGTGGCCTTGGCTGCATCCACCTGCGCTTGCGAGTTCAGATCTTTGGCTTGTGCGTCGTCCAACTCCTGCTGCGCAATCAGGCCGGGGCGCGTTGCTGCTGCCTCTTGCAGCCGCACAGACTGCGCATGCAAGGCATAGTTCAACGCCTCGGCGCTCTTCACTTCGTGCTGCGCCCGCGCGATCTCTTCCTGGCTTTGCTTGAGTTGGAAGACCGTCTGCTGCAACTGGGCCTGCAGCTCGGGAACGTCAAGGACAGCCAGCGTCTCGCCCTGGTGCACAATATCGCCGATGTCGACATTGATGCGCTTCATGTAGCCGCTCACCTTAGAGTGCACGTCGACCACCTGATAAGGCTGAAACTGTCCGGCTAGCGTGAGCATATGGGAGATGTCGCCGAGCTGCGCAACTGCGACACGCGCCGAAGGAATGGTGGCGGCGCTGGCTTCAGGACCCGCCCCGCCGGAACGGCACGAGCTGATACCGATGGCCGCGCACGCGGCTGCCGTCATAAGAAGAATTCGTTTATGCATGTCGAACGTACTCCTGATTCCCAACACCGTCTACCGCCGCGGTGCATGGAAGCAATTGGGAACTGAGCCGACGGAGGGCAGGTAGCATTGCGTTGGATGCAGCCCGCCGAAAACTGGTTGACGTCGCGCTGGTTACCCTGGCCTGTTTAGCTCATTCGTGCCGCGCAAGGTTTTCTGCGACAACACCCTGCACCGTGGTGGGTCCGGGCAGACGAATTCTCCACCGTTCAATGCGGGAAAAGGACCAAGAAAATAAAACGCGATGAACAAAAAGCTAAAAAGCCGGCGGAGGGCGGAAGAGATTTGAATACGAAAAACCCGCATTAAGGGGACGCGGATGCCGGCTAGGCAGAACTTCTCCCAGTGCTCGCGAAGAAAGACCCACGAACATCGGGGTCGCAGCTTGAGAGAGGAATACAAATGCGGCGCTGGGATGCGTCGGATCCGGCTTGGGCACACCATGTTCCACGACCTCGGGCGAGGTCATGGGTTGCGCCTTTGCGGCGCGAATACTGCCGCCGAAACCGGCTGCCGGACCGTACCAGGCTGTCTTGGCTTCAATTGCGAAGAGAAATGCCAGCAGACATAGCCCGAAGGCAAGCGGAGCGCGCCGATAGGACGGGGAAGCGGGCAACCATCCCGACATAACTGCAGTTTACCACGCCTCCGCCAAGGAGAAGGCACCGCAGGACTTCGGCCGCCATGTCCATCGCGGCTTCGGCTGATGAAAGGGATGTGCTGTGAATCAAGTAGTGTTTCTGCTTCGCAGTGGCGAAGCACCAGGCAAAACCACGCGGCTTACCGGTTGCGCGGTTCTCCTGTCGGCAAAAAGGCCAATCCTTCAAACGCATCCCCCGACGCCAGCGCATCCCTGATTTTTCCCGGGTTGGCGCCTGCGCGTTGGGCCGCCTCACGTAAAAGTGTCACGGCGGCAGCCGGCGTGCCTCCAGTTGGCAAACGGAAGATCCAGGGAATATCGGCTGAAGTCAGAGTCTTGTCGCTACTCAAAGCCACCACTGGGACGAAACACTTCAATGCCAGCTGCTCCGAAAGATGGCTGGCATCCCGGTCCAATGCCACGATCGCCAGGGCATGTTCGTCCATCAGCGCGTGGACCAATTGCGTTGAAGCTGCGCCCCAGTTTTGCGTGCTCTCCACTGGCAGAATGGTCCACTGCCGTCCTCCGTGCCCTCTATCGTGCAATGCTGTCAAAACCTCCGGCGAACCGGCAATTTCCGCTGCTTTCGGTCCAAGGAGAATCACACGCACCGGCCCGCGCGGAAGGCTGGCGAATCGCGGGCCGGCAAAGCTCACTCCATCCTCACCCACGCGCGCATACGGCCTCCCTGGCGCATCAGACAGTCCGTTCACGTCAGCAGTGCCCTGCTCTGCCGGCCGCTTCTCCATCGTCGCGAGCCGGTATGTAATCACGCCATTGTTTACGGTTCCCAGGTACATCGGCGCGACATTCTTCTGATTGGGATCGAAGATCATGTGCCCGGTCACGCCGTCATACTCTTCAAGGTCCGCGAGCGCGTCATGAATGCGCGCGCGATTCAGCCCAGCCTTGCAGATCGAGTCGAGCAGGGCGTTCATGGCGTCATACGCTAACGAAGCAAATTGCTCCGGCTGCTCGTGGAATTGAGCCTCGAAACGGCGGTTGAAGTCCAGCCAGCGCGGATCCTTGCGCGTTGGGTCATAGGGAAAAACAGCTTCGAAGCCCTCGGCTGCGGCGCCGGCTTGAGTCAGCAGATCCGGCCCCAGCGTGCGGTAGGAACCAAAGACGCGCTGCTTCATGCCCATTGCGCGCATTTGTTTCAGGATGCCTGCGACCTCGCCTTCATCCGCCCAAAGCACAATTCCGTCGACGCGCGAATCACGGATGATGCGCAATTCGCGCGAAAAGTCCGTATCGCCCGGCAGGAACTTCTGCTCGATGACCACAGGGTGGCCCAGTCGCACTGACGCGTTCCGGAACTTCGGAACACCCATGCGGCCATAGCGGTTGTTCACCCTGAGCAACGCAACCCGTTTGAGGCCGAGCTCGGTGTAAATGCGACGCGCCAGTGTATAGGCTTGTACGCGATCGTCCTGCAGATCCGTGAAATACCACGGAACATAAGTCTCTGGAATGGTGGGATCGGTTGAGGCCGAGTTGACAATCGGAATCTCGGCCTTCAGAGCAACGCGCAAAATGATATGAGTGGATTCGGAACTGATCGACCCAAAGATGGCCCAATCCTGGTCGTCGTAAATCATTTTCACGGCTTCGTCAGAGGCTGAACCCCAGATCGCCGATTCAGTCGGACGATTGGTCCCGTAAACCGCGTTGGCCTGCCAGTTGTTGTAGTCGTTATGTTCCATGAGCTTGAAGGGCTTGCCGCCGTAACCGCCGCGCGCGTTCGCCTCTTCCACAGCCAATTGCGCCCCATGGAGCATCCGCAAGCCGTCGATTTGATCCGGGCCAGGCTCGACAGGGCCGAAGAAACCGATCCTGACCTCCGTGACATCCTTGGGGTCTGGAATGTCCCGCCCCGCCCCCGTGTAGATATTCGGTTCGAGATAGTTCTCGGAGTACGGTTCTTCGAATTTGGCGTACGGCCTCAAATCCTGCGGCTCGCCGGCGTACGGCGTCACAATCCGGTCGCGCGGCGGCCCCGGAGGATGCTTGCCGCATTCGCAAACGCCACCGGTCTGAGCTCCGAGCGACACTGTGGCGCCCACAGTCAGCGCGCAAACCGCAATCGGGACGATTCCGTGGTGCATGTCGCCTACTCCTTGCCGCTGTCGGCCTTTTCTGTGCGGAACATGGCAATCGCTTCAATCTCCACAAGCAGTTCCGGCCGGCACAGAATCGCCTGGATGCCCGTCGACGCGGGCAGCGGGTCCAGTCCCTGCAGTTTGAAGAACGCCGTGCGCTCTTCGTTGAAGGCCTCGTAATCGCGCTCGATGTCGCGCAGGTAGCATGTGGTGCGCACGATATCGTGCCAGCTGCAGCCTTCACTGGCCAACAGCCCGCTGATGTTTGCCAGCGTGCGACGCATCTGCGCGCGAAAGTCGCCAATGTGCACGCTCTCGCCGTTCTCGTCAATCGACGCCGTGCCCGAGATAAGCAGAATTGTCACGCCGTTCAGATCGATCCTCATTCCGCGCGAGAACGAACTCGGCTTGGCATAAGCGTGAGCCTCGTTCAGCACTTCATGATTGGTGATCGCCCGCTTCCTCACCGGTGCGTGGGCGATGGTTTCCAGAATTTCGGCAAATGCGCTCATGGCGTTCGCTCCTCTTTCCTTATCGTTCAAGAATTCCGTGGCTCAGTCCCTCCGCAGTGGCAACCCATATGTCGCCGCCCTGAAAGTCAATGCCAAGAATGTAGTTGTGCGCGGGCCCGGTGGTCACGGGAATCTCCGTGACCTTCCCCTTCGCATCGCGCACCGTCATCACCGGCTTGTGCGAGCGAAGCGAGCGCGTGTAGACGGCCCAGTTCGCCCCGTCGTAATACGCCAATCCTTTATCCGTGCAGAACCAGGCATGATTGGCGTCCACGCCCTTCACGTAATTCGTGAAGTTCGAGGGCAGTCCACTGTCTTTTGTCAGAAAATTATGCCAGTAGCGGCCATCGTACCGGCTGTCGCCAAAGTACGTCGCGGCCCACACAATATTGTCGACGTAGCTTACTGATGAAACAATGTCGTGAATCAGGCCCTGGTTTTTGAAAAGTACCAATTCGTTCTCGCCATCGGGATCGTCGTATAGGTCCCATCGCCCCGTTTTCTGATCGTACTCAATCAGCCCGCTGCCCCAAACGGCGAAGTAGACTTTGGTCGCGGTAGCTGAAACCCCGTAGACCCAGATCTCGCGCATGGGCGTGTTGCGCTCGTTATACAGCGACCACTCTCCCGTACGCAGGTTAAGCCTGCACGCTCCGGCTGCTGTGGCCACCCAAACATTCTCGCCCTCCACTGAAACGCCGTAGACCACATCGTTGCTCAATCCCGAGTTCAATTGCGTGTAGCTGACGATCCGTCCGCCTGAAACTCGGCTCAGCCCGCCCATGGTTCCGGCCCATACGTCGCCCGTGCGCTTGTCCAAGGCCAGTGAAAGCACGGCACGCTGCGCCAGTCCATCCTTCGTCGAATAGGTTTTCCACTTTCCATCTTCGTAAAGACCCAGCCCGTTGTCAGTGCCCGCCCAAACTTTGTCGCTATCTACCAGTACCGCGTAGACGTGATTGTCAGGGAGCCCGTCTGCAGTAGTGAAGTTCTCAAACCGAAAGCGCGGTAATTGTGAAAGGGTCGCTGTCGCTGCTCCTCCGCGAGGCGCATGCTGGGCCGCCTGAGCGAATCCGCGCGACTCCGCAGTCGCAGCCAACGTGACCGCTAACAGCGACATCGCAAGCCATTTTTTGTTGGCAAACATCTTCATCGCGTCCTCAGATATTCGATCAGGTCATTCAATTCGTCTTTGGTCAGGTCGTTGGTGCGCCCGTGCTTGTCTTCAGGGTTATATAGGGTCCAAATCTCTTCGAGGGTGCGCGCCGAACCATCGTGCAGATAAGGCGCTGGAAGCGCAATATTCGTCAGCTGCGGCGTGTCCAGCATTCCCGAATGGTCACTCGGCTTCTTGGTTCCCACATCGAACGATTTGTTATCTGTTCCCAAGGGGCCACTGTGGCAAAAGGAGCAACGATTCCCTTCTGGAATTGGCTCGCCGAAGTTGTCGACCGAGCGCTCGAAGATTTCCTTACCGCGTTCCTGCGCCGACGTGAGATCCCCGCTCGCAAGGCGCCAGCGGTTCGGCCGAGCGGGGAGGCTGCGAATGTAGAGAACCAGGTCCGCCAGTTGCAGGTCGCCGTAATTCTCGGAGCGCCAGAAGTACTTCTCCGTGCGCGGGCCGCATTCGGTGGGCAAATTGGGATTGCCCCCGTTCCACTTGTAGGGCGCCGTGTCCTTGATGTCTTCGAGCAAACGATTGGCAACAATGTCGCGGCCGAAACCATTGGGCTCCAGGTTCCAGGTCAGGGCATCGTAGGTCGAATCGATGTGGCAGCTCGAGCAACTGATCTGGCCCTGAAACGAATAGTGCGCCGAATAAAACGTCTGCGCGCCCCGGCGAAGCGCGCTCACCGTCTTCGGCCCCTGGAGAGCGATGGTTGTAGCGACACGTAGCGTCCTCGTATCGACGACGCTCAACGTATCGTCGAGCCGGTTGGCAACAAAAAGTCTGCGGCCATCGCTGCTGAGCGCAAGCCCGCGCGGATTGTGACCCACCGGGATGCGCGCGATCACATAATTTCCGCTGGCCGAGAGGTCTTGCGCAAACGATCCCGATGCGGGCCGTGGCCGCGAATGGACGAATTGCAATAAGCGCGGCACATCGATTGCTAGCACGCTCTCCGACCCTCCGAGAGAAACGTAGAGACGCGATCCATCCGGCGCGATGGCCACGCCGAACGGCTGCGAAGCGTATCGGTCCAGTTCGTCGAGCGGAATCTCCACCGGCTTGCCTACCGCCGCGCCGAACAACGTTAGCGTGTATGCAAAGGCTCCGCCGTGTTCGAGATGCGCCAGCGGTATCATGTTCTTGGGGTGAAACTCAGCCACAGCGCCAAAGCGGCCGTCGGCGGAAAGTGCCACGTGGAAAACCCCCGCGATTGAATGCAGTGGAATTCGATTGACCACCTCCGCTCTTCGCGTATCGATCACAGTGATCTCCGACTCGGGCGGCGTGCGGTTTTCCAGGCCTGTTCGCAGCGCAGGAAGATTGGGATAGATGTGTGTCGCATAAATCAGCCGGCCATCCAGCGAGAGCGTAAGATAACTCGCACCTCGCCCGGCCAGCAGACGCTTTTCCTCCGCTCCCGTCTGCGCACCCAGAACCGCAATGTCGCTGGAGATGCGGTTGGCAACAAATACGTATTTGCCTTCCGGACCTTCGACCACGCCAGACGGCTCCGCGCCCACCGGCCAGGTGGCCACAACTTCCAGCGAGCGCGTGTCGATCACAGACACCGTATCGTCCCACGAGTTCGCAACAAACAGCCGCGTTCCGTCCGGAGATAGTGAAAATCCGCGCGGCTGGTGGCCCACTGTGACGTTCTCGATAACCGCGTAAGTGGCTGCATCCAGCACCCTCACCTCATCGCTCTCGTTGCACAGAACATAAATCCGCCCGCCGTCAGGCGAAAACAGCAACTCCAGTGGAGAAGCGTATTCCTGTTCCGCTCCGGTCACGGCGGGGGTAGCCGCGCTGATTGTCCCGGGACTCCACGACGTGACGCAGAACAGCGCCGCCGCGAGTGCGCAAAGTCCCGCTGACAGACCGACTTGCACGCTGCTGCTGCTCGGCTTGCAGCTCATCGCGGCTTCCTTTCTCCCGGCTCCTCCACGGTGAGTACGCGATCGACCGGCTGCGCCGCCAGCGTCTGTACAATCCCGCTCGGCCAGCGAATAGTCAGTTTGTCGATGACGCTTGCCGCCCCTAGTCCAAAGTGCAACCGGCCCTCATTCTGCGATAGGAAGCCGGAGCTTGCCACTCGTTCGGCTGTCCACCGCTTGCCTCCCGCCATCACCTCTACGCGGGAGCCAATTCCGTCGCGATTGCTTTTGGTGCCCACAAGGTTCACTTCGATCCAGTGGCCGGCGCCGGTGGAAATGTTGTGAAGCAGTTTTCCTTCGGCGCCGAGATTCACCACGTAGGCGTCGACCTTGCCGTCGTTTTCGTAGTCGGCAAAGCAGGCGCCGCGCGCCACCGTGCGTTCGCTCAGCACCGGGCCGGCCTCGCGCGACACGTCCTCGAAACGGCCGTTGCTCAACCCACGAAACAGCGTGTGCTCCTGCGGAATTAAATGAATCAGCCCGCCGTGAAAGACCAGGATGTCGAGCTTGCCGTCGTTATCAAAGTCGTAAACCCCTGAACCCCAGCTCACATATTGCGCGTCGCTCTGCGAGATGCCGTCAGACGCGCCCTCGTCTTCAAACCCGGCCTTTGTGGAATCGGATTGTGCGGCAGGCGAACCATCTTCCGCCGTTCCGCCATTTCGCAGGAAACGGTTATAGCTGCCGTCGGTCACCCAAAGATCCAGAACTCCCCTGCCTTCAAAGTCGACGGCGACCGGACCCATCGACGAAGTGGCCTCGCCATTCTGGCCGAAGGCCGTACCCGTATCGTTGGCGATCTCTTCAAACGTCCCATCGTGCTTGTTGCGGAAGAGAAAGTTCTCCGTCCGGTCGTTGGCCACATAAATGTCGTCCCACCCGTCGTTGTCGAAGTCCGCGGCGGTCACGCCCATGGTGCGGCCGACGTAGGCTCCGATGCCTGACTTCTCCGTCACATCGGTGAATGTTCCATCGCAGTTGTTATGGAACAGCATGTTGGTCTCGCCAGCGTAGTCCAGCGGACCGGGATAGTTATCCGCGGCGTAGAATGCGCGATATTTCGGATCGAATTTGACGTAGCGGCCCACAAACAAATCGAGGCAGCCGTCCTTGTCGTAGTCGAGCCATGTGGAGCTGATGGCCCAGCCATTGACCTTGATGCCGGCCTTCTCAGTCACGTCTGTAAAGTGGCCGTTGCCGTCGTTGTGATAGAGGACGACCTTTCCGTATCCGGTTACAAGCAGGTCTTCGTAGCCGTCGTTGTCGTAGTCCGCTGCCGTCACCGCGACCGAGTACATATCCGGGTCCAGGCCCGATTGTTCGGTCACATCGGTGAAATGGCCGGTGCCGTCGTTGCGATAGAGGTGATTGTGTGGAGGCGGGTTAGGCTTGACCTTCAATGGATAGGGGTGCACCGAATCGTCGAGCGGCTTTCCGCTCACCACATAAAGCGAAGAACGACCCGAATTGTTGTAGTCGAACCAGACGCAGCCCGCGCCCGTGCCCTCCAGCAACGATCCCAACTTGGCCGACCCAAAGCTATGTGTGAAGTCGATACCGGATTTGTCCGTGGCGTCTTCAAAGCGAATATCGGATTGGAGCGATAGCTGCGCACTGGCAAGCGTTCCCTGTTGGCTCACTTGAGCCGCGCCCGGTGCCGTTTGCGCGGCAGAATTGAGCCCCGTCATCGTGACCGCGCCGAAGAATGCAATAAAAACAGCGGATCTCATATCAATTTCCACGCGGCGCTCCCGCAACAACCTTGGCGCCGGTCAAATCCACCGGTTCGGTTGTTCGCATCAGCACGTCCGGCACGCGATTCTCCGATGCTCGCTCCGGTCCCGCATGACAGCCCACGCAAATGCGCTGCTCGCCGCCACGTGCCCAGAACCACCCCTGTTCCCGGCGCAGGACCGCCCCTCGAAAGTCGAGCAGCTCAAACCGGATCGGCCTGTCGGCCGGTACCTTAACAAAAAATGAGCCGTCCGCCTCAACCGGCGCGGTTCCCATCGCAATGGCGCGGCCTGCTGCGTCTTCCGCCTCCAGCCGCACCGTCACTGGCTTTCCCTTCAAATCTCCGTCGCGGCTAACGCGCGCGTCCAACGCCAGCAGGTTCGCGTAGTCCCATGGGTGCAGGCCCGATGGGTGCCGATTGGGCCGTGTGCGCGGCGCAACGAGTACAGGCTCGACCAGATTCTCTCCGCTCGCCGCCAGAACGGTGCTCATTTCCGGCGCGCCGGGATCCCAAATTTTGATTTCAAATCTTGCGTCTGACGCCCTTCGCGCGCTCACCAGCCACGCTCCTTGAGCAGTCTCGGCAATCGCGCCGGCAAATTCGCCGCGTGGCGCTGGCACCAACACCTCACGCGCCATCGCAGACGTAAAGCGTGCCAGCGCCGTTCCATGCGTGAATACCACGTCCCCCGATGCCAGTTGCGTTCCGCCCCAGCGCGCGCGCCCATGATCGCAGCGCACGGATTCCACACCCGAGCCGTCGGCGTAGACAAGGAACATCTCCGGCGTCGACCCTTTGCCCAGCGGATACCCTGCCTCAAACAGAATCCGCCCGTCATGCAGCACGCCCGCCGGAAATGCGTTCGTCCCCGCGTACGTGAGCGGCAATGTCCCCGGCCCCGCCGTTGGGTTAAGAAACTTAGGGGCCGGGTGCCCATCTTCACCGGACTGCAATTGGAATCCTGCCGCCGTCCGCTGTGCCCACACCATTCGTCCGCCCGGCAAATAGAAGGGCCGCTCCGCATCCGTTGCCGTGGCCGTCACCTTTCGCACGGAGCGATCTTTGAGAGTTAGTTCCCAAACTTGCCAGGGATCGCCCGCGGATCGCTTTCCGGCAAACAGCACCGTTTGGCCATCGAACGAGACGTTCGCGTCTGCTGAAGCGGCGAACCCGTTCACCAGCGGCTCCGTCTTGCCGGCATGAACAAGCAAAAGTTGCGCGCCTTTGGGAAATCTCTCCTGCCCGCTTAATTCCGCCAGCGATTTGTAAACAGGAGCCGCAGTCACGATGAAATCCGGGGAAACAACCTGCTCTGCATCAGGCGGGAGCCCGCAGGCAGGCGAAAGCACATCCGCAATTGCCGCAACCGTCAGCGCTGCAAAAAGCAACCTCATGCCACCGCCGCCGCAAAACGGCGCTCGATCGTTTGCGGCCGTTCCAGCTTCTCTTCGCGCATCCGCGTTCCGCGCAACGCAATCCATGGTTCGAGCTCTGCCATCATGTCACCAAACCCATCAAAGTCCAGCGACTGTTCGCCGTCGCTCCATGCTTCGTCAGGGTCAGGATGCACCTCCACCAGAAGCCCATCCGCGCCGGCGGCGATTCCGATCCGCGCCAGCGCTGGCACGAACTCGCGATGCCCGGCCGCATGGCTGGGATCGGCGATTACAGGGAGGTGCGAGACTTGCTTGAGCAGCGCAATTCCGGCGGCATCAAAGGTGTTGCGCATCGCTGTTTCAAAGGTGCGAATGCCGCGCTCGCACAGAATGACGTTGGGGTTGCCATTGCTTAGGATCACTTGTGCAGAGCGCAGAAGGTCGGCGATCGTCGCCATCATCCCGCGCTTTAGCAGAATCGGGCGTCCCGACCGCGCCGCTGCCTCCAGCAGCGAGTAGTTCTCCATGCTCCGCGAACCGATCTGCAAGATGTCGGCATACTCGGCAACCAGTGCGACGTCGCACTCTGACATGACCTCGGTCACAATGGCCAGGCCGGTCTCGTCGCGAGCTGCGGCCAGCAGTCTCAGGCCTTCGAGGCCGAGTCCTTGAAATGCATAGGGAGAACTTCGCGGCTTGAACGCGCCGCCACGTAGAACACGCGCCCCTGCGCTGCGCACGCGATGGGCGGTGGCCATGAGCTGGTGCTCAGTTTCAACTGAGCACGGACCTGCCATCGTAACGAATTCATTCCCGCCGACAGCAAGATCGAGTACTGGCACGATGGTCCGCTGGCGCCGCGCGTCTAGCAGAACATCGGGAGCCTCGGCAAAACGTTCCAGCCAGCTTTCGCGCACACTGAGCGCTCCATCCGGCCTCCAGTTCTCGGGGAAGCGTCAGTGTACCGCTGTCCTGGAAAAATGGCCTCCACCGAAAGGTTGACCTTTGGAGGAACGGGATGCGCTGATTCCGGAGTCCGAGGAATCCGCAAACCGATGTTTTGAAAGGCGAAAGTGGCCTTCAGCGGTTTAAGCCGCCGCCCTTGCCGGCGGACGATAGCCAAATGCCGCGTCTATTACGGCCGCGACGCCCAGCACGACCTCATCCTCGAAGGGCCGCGCCACAATCTGGACGCCGATCGGAAGCCCCTCGGGCGATGCGCCCACCGGAATCACTGCCGCCGGACATGCCAGTGTGTTGAACCACTGCGTGAACCGCATGGCATCAAGGTATTCCACGGATCTTCCGCTGATCGTCCAGGTGCGCTCGTCGTGGCGAAATGCAGGAATGCTGGCTACCGGGCAAAGCAAAACCGAGTATTCGCACATCTCGGCTAGCGTCTTTGCGCGCAGCAGGTCCAGCTCTGCCCACGCGTTTAGCAACTCCGTCGCATTGATCGGCCCGGTAGCTCCCGCAATGCGCAGGAATTCGCTGAAGATGGGGCTCAGCTTCGCTCGCTTATTGCGAATCTCTGGCTCATAAAACATCGCCCCGCACTGCACAAAGAACTTCCACCAGAGTTTGCGCAATGGTTCCAGCGTCCTCGGGCGAAACGGCTCTACGCGAAAGCCTGCTTCGCGCAACGCTTGCGCCGCATCGTTCACCGCCGCGCGCGTTTCCGGCGTCACTGGAACAAGGCCATCGTCTTCAAAGAAACCAATCGCCTTCGTTCGCAATTCTTCCGTGCTCGGATGCCTCAACGCGACCGGTGGGCTCACCGGATCAAGAGGATCCCTTCCGCTGAGGACCTCAAACAGCAGTGCGACGTCGCCGATCGTGCGCGCCATGGGTCCGATCGCACCCAGAATCGAGAACGGCCCCACACACGGTGGTAGATGTCCGCGTCCTGGAATCCGTCCCGGAGTCGGTTTCAGCGAACAGATTCCCGTAAAGTGCGCGGGCACCCTCACGGACCCACCACTGTCGCTGCCCAATCCTGCCGCGGACATTCCCGCCGCGATCGCCGCCGACTCACCTCCGCTCGATCCGCCCGGCGTGCGCTCCAGATCCCATGGGTTTCGCGTGCACCCATGGAGCAGGTTCGCCGTCTCATACGCCATTAGAAACTCCGGGCAGTTTGTCGTGCCCAGAATCAGCGCCCCTGCCTCGCGCAGCCGCGCGACCACAACTGCATCCTCTGCCGGAATTTCGCCCGCGTGCAGCAGGCTGCCAATTTCGCATCGAAAACCTGCGGTCGCAATCGATGACTTGATGGTCACCGGTAATCCATGCAAGGCTCCGCGCGCTTCTCGCTCCGCATCGAGTCCAAGCGCCTGAGCGCGCACGCGCTCCGCGTCAAAGTCCGCAAACGCGTTGAGTTCCGGATTCAGTCGCTCAATCTGCCTCACGTGCGCCTCAGCCAGCTCATTCACCGAAATCTGACCCGTGCGCAGCAACTCAAGCTGTCGCACCGCCGTGGCTAACACAACATCGTTCATGGCTGCGTTCCCTGCCGTGATGGCGGCATTCCCATCTCCGGAGGCGCCGACGGCAACAACTGATAGTTGAACCGGTAAGACCTCACCGGTTCGCCGGCCTCAAACCTGTCGTTCCAGTTCAAGCGGTAGTCGAGCGAGGCTGCATCGTCGGGATATTTCTCGCTCGCCGGATACGGATAGGCGGTCATGCCATGGAAAGGCATCTGCGCAACGGTGAATGGCGACGCATCCCACCAATCCATGTCTTTCACGAATCCATTGGCATAGAAGAAGTAATCGCGCTTCCAATGCTCGGGCAATGCGGGCAGCTTTTCCGCATCAAATTCCGCGGCAATCTCCTCGCCGCTCCCGAAAACCACAAACCTGTCGTCCACGCTCTTGAGCAGCGGTGTCACATCGCCGAAGCGCGTGTAATTGCCGCGCTCCCGCTGAAAAGGCCCGCTCAAGCTGGCGAGATTGTAGTCGTAGTCCAGGTCGCCGGGGCTCGCCCCCTCAATCTGCTTCGGATATCCGCGGAAATGTAGCTCGGCTGACACGAGCGGAACCTCCGTAGTGCGCGTCTGCGCGCCCGCGTTTTGGTCGATCAGCACCTGATCCCAGTAAATTTGCAAGTTCGTCATGAGCCGGATGCGCCGCGTTCCGGCCGGCAACTTGCCCGTCAGATCCATGACGATCGTTCGCTCGAGGCCGGCGGGAAATCCCGCATCGCCGACAATTCGCTGCCATGTGCCATCCGCCAGCTCCGCCTCCACGTAAGGCGGGGTTTCCTTGAGTCCGGCCTGCCACGCGGCATAGAGTGAAGTCGCGCTGAAGTAGTCCACGTAGCCCGTCATCAGTAGCCGCAGCGGCGCATTCGGCTTAACGTCACCCAAGTCGAGCGTCAGCGCGTGCAGATTCGCAAACCCGTCGTACGGCAGCGCTCTGAATCCGCTGGCAAACACGTGATCGCGGCGGCTGAGCTGGTCAAGCACTTCGCGCCCTTCTCCATCCCACGCGTCCATTGGCAACCGTGCGCTTTCGCTCGCCACCACTCTGCCTGACGCGAATGGCGGATCGTCGAGGAATCGCTCGTCCGGATTCACTTCAACGTTTTCCGGGTGATCGACGGCAATCATCCGCAACTGGTCGATGTAGTTCACCTCTTCCATTGGCTCGATGAAGCGTACGCTGATTTCTCCATTCACCAGCGCGACATTCGCGCTGTCAATCTTCACCCACTCGCCCGGATTCGGCGTGTTGCGGCGCGTGGGCGTGAACCAGTGTCCCACCACGGCAGCCCCAATCACATCCGTCACGAATTTGTACCGATGTCCATCCCACGCAAACAGCACGGGACAAGAGCTTCCGCGGCGATCCACTTCCTTCATCGCGATCACCCGCTGTTGAGGCAAATCGATCTCATCTTGCAACACGCCCGTGGGCCACAAGATTCGTAGCAGATCGATGCCCGGCGCCTGCCCGAGGCCCACAAGAATCTGCGGCGGAGCCTGCGTTTGGTAGCCCGACGCGCCCGCAAGCTCCCACTTCTGCCACAGTCCATTGGCGAACACCTCAACCTTCACACCCAGCGCAGTCTTGTTGTCCGCGTAGCCGGTCAGGTCAAGGCGCACAAAGTGATTCTTGTTCGCGCCCACATTGCGCAGCAGCACAGGCGCCGCATTCTCCTGGGTCACGATCAGGTCGGGCGCGCCATCGCCAAAGACGTCAGCGGCAATCAGACCGCGTGGCGCTTTTAGTTTCACCACATCCAGCCCCAGCAAGTGACTCACATCTTCAAACGTCCCGTCCCCGCGATTGCGGAAGACCTTTACCTGTGGACCCGTATTTGTCTCCACAATCGCCGCCAGATCGATCCATCCGTCGTTATCGATATCCACGGGCGTCACGCCCCATCCACTCACCGCTCCCTTCAGCGGCAGCAAAATGCGCTCAAAGCGCCGCCCGACGTGATCAGCCCCTTCGACATTTCGCCACAGCGTTAGTCCCGGAGCGCCGGCATGCGTCACCGCAATGTCCATCCATCCGTCTTTGTTGTAGTCGAGCACCGCGATTCCAACGGTTGGCGGCAACTTCGCCCCTGCATACAACGGTTGCTCGGGATACTTGCCTTCGCGTGGATTCACGTACAGCAACGGCGAAGGCCCGTCTCCGGTTACAGCCAGGTCCACGGCGCGATCGTTATTGAAATCGGTCAGAGTTGCCGTTGCCGTCTTGCCGTTCCCACCCAATCCTGTCGGCTCCGTTTGCTCGGTGAATGTCCCATCGCCATTGTTGCGCCACAACACATTGGACTCATCGCCGGGCTTGAGCGGGTCGCCGGTCAGGAACAGGTCCAGATCGCCATCGTGGTCATAATCTATAAAGGTGATTCCCCTGGGCCGGTTGCGCGGCACGATGCCCGATTGTGCTGAAACATCCTTGAAGTGCCCCTGGCCAAGGTTGTGAAACAGAAGCACGCGGTCGTCCAATGCCACAGCCAGGTCGTTCAATCCATCGCCGTCATAATCGCCAACTGCGCACGCCACTGCGTGGCCGCTCGTCTTTAACCCCATCGCTGCCGCATCCAGCTCTTCAAAACTTCCGCCGCCGCGGTTGTGCAGCACGCGAATCGCCTGATCGCCCGCTTGCATCAGCACTAGATCCATCTGCCCTGAGCCCATCGCATCGATCATGCACGCCCCGCCAGTAGTGGTCCATGACGTGGCACCTCCAGCGCCGGGCGCGGCCATCGCTCGCGCCACAAGTCGCACCGGAATCATTGCCCGCTTGATCGTCTGCGGTTCTTCGACCGCTGTCACCGTCGAATAATGCCCCTGTTCGCCATACGACAGCCCCAGGGCCGATGAGACTTTGGTGCTGGTCAAATGTTGAAAGCGCGCGAAGCGTTCCCTCGCCTCCGCGGTGTGGCCCGTGCGTTGCAGCGCGCGCGCAAGGCCGAACTCCGCCGACGCGTGCAGCGGGTTGATCTCCAGCACCTTTTTAAAAACCTCAATCGCCTTGTCGAACTGCCGCATTTCCTCATAGCAGGCGCCTTCGAAATACCATGAGTCTGCATCCCGCGGATCAAGCTTGACCGCCTCCTGAAAGCTGGTTGCTGCGTCCGAAAGCTCATTGCCCGCATGTTGCGCCAAGCCCAGGTTGTACCATGCCTGCGGATTCTTCGCGTCGATCGCAATAGCTTTCCCAAACCAGTCTTTGGCCTGATCCAGCTTCTGCTCCACCAGTAAGGCAATACCTTCATTGATGGCTGCCTGCGCCAGCTTCGGGTCTTTTTTGAAGGCTGCTGCGAAGCTATCCACGGCGCGCTCAGTGAACTGCTGGCCCATCAGCGCCACGCCTCGATTGTTTAGCCGGATCGCCTCCGCGTCGAAGCGCTGCCGTTGCCCGGCAACTGCCAATATGCTTGCCGCAAACGCAAGCGCCCACACTGCCACTCTCCGCTTCGTTCTTCCACTCACGGATCGGATTCTCCCCTCGTCGCGGAACCATCCAGTGTACGCCGGATCACGGCTCAACAGCAGAGCGACCGCGAATTGTGCAAGCGGATCTTAAACCGCTCTCAATATATACTTCTCGTGTGATTCCGCCTCACATTCCAGTTAATGGGCTCGGATTTCCCGCGCAATCCCCGACAACTGTCGCGAGGCGCCGCATCGGCGTTGTCACCACTTCGCGCGCCGACTACAGCCATCTTTACTGGCCGTTGCGCGAACTCGGTGGCCAACCTGAAGTTGAGCTGGGAGTCTTCGTCCTCGGACCGCATCTCTCGCCCCAATTCGGAAACACGATTCAGGAAATCGAGCGCGACGCCTTTCCCATTCGGGCTCATATTGAGTGCCTTCTCAGCTCTGACACTGACACCGGCATGGCTAAGACCATCGGTATCGCGATTCTTGGCCTGGCCGACGCCCTGGCTTCTTGGCGGCCCGATTTACTCCTCCTCATCGCCGACCGCTATGAAATGTTGGCCCCGGCCGCCACGGCCGTAGCAATGCGCATTCCCATCGCCCACATCGAAGGCGGCGAGGTAAGTCAGGGCGCAATCGATGACGCGGTGCGAAACGCGCTGACCAAGCTCGCACACATCCACTTCACATCCACAGAGACAGCTCGGCAGCGCGTGATCGCAATGGGCGAAGAGCCTTGGCGCGTGCATCGTGCCGGCGCGCCCTCGCTCGACCATCTGCGTCGCTCCAAACTGCTCGACCGCGCGACGCTTGAATCAAAACTAGGGCTGCCGCTCACGCCGCCAACAATCGTTGCAGCGTGGCATCCCGTCACCATCCTCCGCGACACCAACGCAGAGGCCGACGCGTTTTTCGCCGCGCTCACTCAGGCGCCGGGCCAGATCCTCTTCGTTTATCCCAACGCAGATGCGGGAGGCCTCGCGCTCATTGATCGCGCTCGTTCTCTCGTGGCAACACGCGCGCACACCCGCGTTTTTGTCAATCTTGATGCCGTTACTTACTGGAGCCTGCTCCGCCACGCCGACGCGCTCGCAGGTAATTCCTCCAGCGGCATCATGGAGGCGGCGTCCTTTGCTCTGCCTGTCGTGAACGTCGGAATACGCCAGCAGGGCCGCGAACGCGCCCGCAATGTGATCGACGTACCCGCCGAAACTTCCGCCATCCGTGCCGCGCTCACTCACGCGCTGAGTTCAGCGTTCCGCAAAAGCCTTGCCGGAATGACCAATCCCTACGGCGACGGCGCTGCGGCCGAGATCATCGCCTCCGTGCTTTGTTCTGTTCCGCTCGACGGGCTGTTGATCAAGCAACCGGTACCTCTGCCGACATTTGCCGAATCCGCGCAAGCTGAAAGACGATGACCGCACGCATTCCACTCTCCGCGCCCGACATTACCGAAACTGAGATCGCAGCGGTCAGCGCGGTTCTGCGCACACCGCACCTCAGCCTGGGGCCTGAACTCGCCGCATTTGAGTCGGAGCTGGCGGCCTATCACGGCGTCAACCACGTTGTGGCCGTAAGTTCGGGCACCGCAGGACTGCATCTGGCGTTGCTCACGCTTGGTGTGGGCCAGGGCGACGAGGTCGTTCTTCCCTCTTTTACGTTCGTGGCCGTGGTCAACGCCCTGTTTCAGGTGCACGCCACGCCCGTCCTCGTTGAGATGGATCCCGCGACGCTCAATCTCGACCCCGCTGCCGTGGAGCGCGCAATCTCACACCACACCCGTGCCATCCTGGCAGTTCACACGTTCGGAGTCCCTGCCCAGATGGATGCCCTCAAGGATCTTGCGGAGCGCCATCGATTGGCACTCATCGAGGACGCATCCGAGGCCATCGGCGCTCGCTTTGACGGGCGCCTTGCCGGCAGCTTCGGCGACCTCGCTGTCCTCGGTTTCTATCCCAACAAACAGATCACCATCGGCGAGGGCGGCGCCGTGCTGGCCAACGATCCAGCGCTCGCCGCGCGCCTGCGCCAGCTCAGGAATCAAGGCCGCGACGCGAGCGGCAATTGGCTCGACCACGTCGAGCCCGGCTACAATTACAGGCTTTCGGAGTTGGCCTGCGCGCTCGGTCGAGTTCAGTTGCGCAGAATCGATGAGATCCTTGCTCTTCGTCGTCAGGCCGCTGAGCGCTACCATGCCCTTCTCGCTGGAATTCCCGGCCTCGAGCGCCCGCCTCTTTCGCTGCCGCTCCGCGAGCTCAGTTGGTTTGTCTACGTAGTCCGCCTGCCCCAGGGCGTCGACCGCGATCGAGTGCGAGCCGTGCTTGCTCGCCGCGGTGTCGCAACCGGCCGATATTTCGCGCCCATCCACCTGCAGCCGGCATGGCGCGCGCAGAGAGGGCAAGACGTTGGCCATCTGCCCCTGACCGAATCCATCGCCCATCGCACGCTGGCCCTGCCGTTTTTCAACCGCATCACCGCTGAACAGCAGCAGGATGTGGCAGCCGCGCTGCGCGAGGCGATCGCCGCCCCCGATTGAAAAGGCGGATCCCGGCTGTCAGTTTGATTTGGAAGCTTGCGGAGTCTTTGCCGGTTTCAGCCGGCAGGATTGCAGATAGGCGATCAGATCCTTCAGTTCTTTTGGCTCAAGATCGTCCCCGAAGGCCGGCATCACTTTGCTGCCGTAAACAATCTGCTGCCGCAACGCAGCCTTGGACTTCCTTCTTCCTACGCCCGACAGATCGGGGCCTTTGTGTCCGCCCACGTTTCTTATGCTGTGGCAATGCTGGCATCCGCTCTCACTGAAGACTTCGGCGCCATGCGCTCTCTGGCTTCGGGAAGAAGCAATCGCGAAAGAAGAAAACGCCAAAAGAAACGCAGCGGTAACCAGCGCCACTCTCATTGACCCGTCCCGCCGCTATGCTCATTGCTGTCCGTCGTCACGTTGCTATGAATATGCCACGGAACGCTCTCCGAGGTCACCTCGGGATGCTTGCTGAGAAACTCCAGCGCATAGCTGTTTGCCGTTGGATCGTCTTTTTGATCGGCAAATGCCGCTGCCTCCCGAGCCGCATCCTCTTTCATGCCCAGTCGGCGATAAACAATGGAGAGTATGTAATGCGCGGCCAGATCGTCGGGGTCGATCGATTGCACCGTCTCGTACTCCGTTCGCGCCTCCTGATATTTGTGCTGCTGATAAAACGAGAAACCCAGCTCACGGTGCGCGTCGCGCGAACGCGGAAACTGCGTAATCACGTCGAGCAAATCGGCGATGGCGGCATCGGGATGACCCTGAATGCGGTCGACCAGCGCCAGATAGTAAAGCGCGCGGGCATTGTGTGGGGCAATCTGCAGCGCCTTATCCAGATTGGTCCGCGACCCCTCATAGCGCTGCCACGAGAAGTCGGCAATCGCCACATTGGTATAGGCATCGGCGTAATCAGGGCGCAGCTGAACCACATGTTCGAAGGCTCGTGCGCTCTCCGCATATTGCTGCGCATCGAGCAATCCAATGCCGTAATTGTTCCACCGCATCCACACCGGATTGTCCGCGGGATCGGGCGGTGTCGCAGGATTCGAGCCAATCGCCAGCGTCCGCGTGCGCGACGTCATCTCCACTTCCGGCAATTCGTAATGCTTGCCCATGCCGAAGTCGATGAAGTGCTGGTTGAAGCGCCGGTAGTTAACCTTGGCGGTTATGGTGATTGGCCCCGATGCATTCTCCGGCACCTTGAACTGATAGCGCACGATCTGCGAGCGGCCCGACTGAATCGTGTTGTTATAAGCGACAACCCTTGTATCCCAGACCTGGTGCAGATCGTTCAGCGTTCCGCGAACGTTCACTAGTCGATTGGTAAAGCTGTGCGCGGTGGGATCGAGATTGCCGTCCGGACCCACGGCGCCGGAATTTATCAGCGTATTCCCCGCCGCATCCTTGGCTTGGAACTCAACCCAGCATTCGTAGAAATCACGCTGCTCTGGAATGAGAGTATGCCCGATTCCCTTGTTCTGAATCACCACGGAAACCGTTAGAACATCTCCCGCCGCAATATCGATAGGCTCGGTTCCAAGGGGCGCGATCAGCTTGCCTCCATTGCGCTCGATTCCGAACAAATCGACGTTGAGAACCCCGGTTTGCAAAAAGGTAATGGTCTTTTGCAGTTGCTCATCGTATCCGTAGTACTTCGAAAGCACCGTATTTGCTCCCAGCCAGCGGTGCGACATCAGCTTGCCTTGCTCCGCCCCATAATCCGGCTGCTCAATACTCTCCTCGGCCATATGGCAGGTCTGGCATGTGGATACCTGCGGTTTCACGTAGAACGGAAGTGGATTCTGCTTGCTGAAGGACGCCTGCTGCCACTCGTCGTAGAGAAAAATAGCGCGCTGCCACTTGTAGCCATTCAACATCCTGGGCAGCGCAGCCTTATGGCAAGCGCCACAGAACTCGCTGGTCCGGTAGAAATCTTTCATTACTGCCTTCGAGTGGCGATCGAGATGAGCCAGGATCTCCTTATCCGGTACCTCGCCATAGATCGGCTTGCCGTCGGCGTCCACCAGCACTGCCGGCACACCGATCACGTAGCTGCCTGTGCCGCGCTCATCCACTTTCTGAATCGAATGGCACACTGAGCAGGTGATGCCATCGCCGTCGAACTTCCGATTCACCGGTGAGTTCTCGGTCATCGCGCCTGAGGTCAGGGCAATGGGATTGTGGCAGCCTTCGCAGTGCCGGGCAAATTCAATCCCTTTTCCCTTCATCAGCAGGTTGACATTCTTGATGTACCAGGGCGCGCGGAAGGAATTCGCGTGCGCGGTCTGACGCCATTGCGCATACGCTGCCTGGTGGCAGTGGCCGCAGTACTTTGCCGTCAGAAAGCTCTGCGGATCGATGAACTCACCAGTGTCCGTGGTGGCATTGGAAGGCAGAAAGGGCTTGCCCGCGCCAAAGCGAAAGTTGTAATACGAGGAAACGCTTCGCGAATATTGCGAGCGCTCGGCCGCGGGGTCGTCGACGGCATAAGCGGGTCGTGTCCGCCACGTCATCAGGCCGCAGGCAATCGCGCTCATCAGCAGGGCACTGCAAACGAGGCGCAGAATTCGATTGGCGAAAGATCGGGGAAGCATCGCGCCCCCATTCTACGGATCGACAATCGGCCCGGCATCCACCAAAAGGTTGAGAGCGAGAACCCAATCTAGGGATCATTCTATTTGGCCGGAGAAGACGTCCCGCCTGTCGCTGGTTGGAGTCCCGCCTCAACCGAAAGTTGGTTGTTCATCCGGGCTGCGGCCTGTCATCCTCCATTAGTTTCTTCCCTGATCGAACAGCGAGGTCACAGTGCAACGCACATCCATTCTGTTGTTAACTCTTCTTGTATCTTCACCACTCCTTATGGCTCAGGACGGATTCTTTAGCCAATGGGAGAGACGCGCCACCGCGACGCAGTCCGTGCAACCCGCATGGCCGCCGCCTCTCATCACCACCTATGTCGGCCTCATCCAAGTCGCCCGGACCGACTTCATCCGCCAGACCGCTTCAAACCATACGGAAACCTGGAACCTGGACGGCGGCAAAGGTCTCAACTTGATTCCGCTGGCGAACACGGAGCTGGACATCAATCTCCCGGGGTACTTCGTCCACAGTGTTCCCACAGTCATCAATGGCGCGGGCGATATGTCCTTCGTCCTGAAGTATCGCTACCTCAGCGGAGGTGCCCATCACGGGAATTACGATCTGAGCGCCTTTCTCTCTTCGACAATTCCCACCGGCAGCTACAAGAACGGCGCCCTCGATGCGACTGTCTCTCCTAACATCGGCGTCGGCAAGGGAGTTGGGATCTTCGACGTGCAGAGCACACTGGGCGCAAGCATGCCCGTTGCAGACACCGTCAAGTTGGGTCGGTCGATCCTCTGGAACACGGCGCTTCAGGCGCACATCGCGAAGTATTTCTGGCCCGAGGTCGAGCTCAACGCGACCTATTTCAAGGGCGGCCCGAACGATGGCAAGGTCCAGAACTTTGCCACTCCCGGTTTATTGTTCGCTCGAAAGCTTCACCCCAAAGAAACCGGGAGCCGTCTCGGAATTTGCGTTGGCGCGGGTGAACAGATCGCAACCAGCCACTTTCACAGTTACAACCACGAGATTGCCGTGACCACGCGCCTGCTCTTCTAGTGGGCGCCTGCGCCCGCCTGCGAACCAGCTCCCTTTCCAGGCGGGTTACTGCTGCCCTGCCCCTCGGTGACCGTCACAATGCGATCCACGCCCAGCACAGTGAAGTGTTCCACACTGCCGCTCGGCCAATGTACCTCAATATCATCGACTTTGGTCGCCTGCCCCAGCCCAAAATGTGGCCTGGGATCGTTGGTTGACGCATAGCTTCCCCCGCTCAGCACATCTCCGCGCTGCCTCATGCCGTTGGCTGTCACATACACCGTCGCGCCCACCGCATCGCGCGGGCTCTTCGGCCCGCCCACCAGCTTCAGCTCCAGCCAGTGATTATGGTCCGGGCTCACGTTCCGCAACAGCACCGGATGCCCGTCCATCACATTGATCACCACGTCGAGCTTTCCGTCGTTGAACAGATCGCCCACAGCCATTCCGCGGCCGCTGATGACGTCAGCCAGCCCCGATCCCTCCACGGCCGGCACCGCCTCGAACTTTTTGCCGTCCACGTTATGGAAGAGCATGGGCCGCTGCGCCCAGCTCGTTCCCCACGGCTCCTTATCCACCTGCGGATAAACGTGTCCGTCGGTCATCATCAGGTCCTTCCAGCCGTCGTTGTCATAATCAAGAAAAGCATCGCCCCATCCAAGAAACGGCACCGTAATCTCGGCAATCCCCATCTGGTAGCTGACGTCCGTCATGTTCGCGTCGCCATCGTTGCGATAAAGCACTTTGTAGTCATCGGAGAAAGTCGTGTTAAAAACGTCTTCCATGCCGTTGTTTTCAAAATCGCCCGCCGCAATACCCATCGACGCGGTCTCCCGTCCGGCTTCGTTCAGCGCATAGCCCGACGAGTAGCTGTCGTCCTCAAAGGTTCCGTCCCCTTTGTTGATGTAGAGATAGTTTGGCGTTGAATCGTTGGCCACCAGCAGGTCGACCTTGCCGTCGTTATTGATGTCCACAAACAACGAGCTCAGACCGTAATATCCGGGCGTGTCGGCCACGCCCGCCTTCTCACTCACGTCGGTAAATGTTCCGTCGCCATTGTTGTGGAACAGGTGGTCCGGCTCTCCCTTGAGCCCGTGCGGCCCGCAGTTCACTTGCACGCCGCGGAAAGTGCAAAACGTATCGGCCACGCCGTTTTCCCCGCCCGATGGAAGATGGTCGCGGTCGAAGTGGACATACCCCGGCACAAACAAGTCCAGAAGCCCATCGCCGTCGTAGTCGCCCCAGGTGGCCCCGGTCGACCAATTCCCCAGCTGCACGCCCGCCTTATCCGCAACGTCGGTAAACGTTCCATCGTGATTGTTGTGGTACAGCCGGTTCTTGCCCCAGTTGGTCACGTAAATGTCCGGCCATCCGTCGTTGTCGTAGTCGGCAATGGCCACGCCAAATCCCCATCGGTCGTTCGTCACGCCCGCTTTCGCGGCTACGTCGGTAAAGGTCCCGTCGTGATTGTTATGGAACAGCGCCGCGTGGGGCGGCGTCTCTTTCCCGTCCAGCGCATTAAAGGTCGAGCCGTTCACCACGTAAATATCCAGCCAACCGTCGTTGTCGTAGTCGATCAATCCAATGCCCGACCCGTTGGTCTCAATGATGTATTTCTTTTCGGGCGTGCCCATCTTGTGGGTCCACTCGGTTAACCCCGCCTTCTCCGAGACGTCCTCGAAGATCACCGGCCCGCTCTTTTGAAAGCCGCCCGCCGTGATCGGCCTGTGCTGCTCGTCGAACTGGGCTGGCTGCGGAGGACCGCTGTTGACGCCGCCCGATGATGGCGCCTGGGCTACCTCGGACGTCGTTTGAGTTTGTTGTCCTGAAGGGGAAGTAGAAGGATTTGTGACTTGCGCGGAAACAAACGCGGCAGTCCCTCCCGCCAGCAGTCCGCAGAGAGTGGCTCGACGCAGGGTCTCAAACATGGCAGCAAGTATACGGGGCGGGATCGATGGCAGGATCGACCGAAAGGTGGAGAACATCTCCCGAATTAGCCCTTCACGGGCTCGCGTTTCGCAGCTACTCCTCGCCCAGCTTGTAAGGAATTCCAAACCGGCCAATCTGAATCAACGCCTTCTCGCCCGGCGGCCAGATGTGCAGGCTCTCCACCCGGGTTGAGCCGACAATCCGGTGCGCATCCGCGGTTCCCACCAGGGTGCCCGTCGCCGCCTGGTTGAAGTGAACGCTCAAACTCTCTTCGCCGTTCTCCCGGCTCCATCCAAAGGCGTACTCACCCGGCTTCAGCGCCACGCCCCCGATCTCCACCGGCGCCTGCACGATCAGGTAATGCGAGTACTTACCCTCCGCCGAATAACCCGCCGTGATCAGCACTACCCCTGCAATAAAACGCCCGTGTTCATCTACGATCCCTGACGCAGTGCGCATCTCCGTCTCGATGTGCTCGCTTTCCACTGCTGCCCGTGCCGGCAATACAGCCGCCAGTTCGGCCGCGGTGGCCTGCCGCCACACTGCCTTTTGGGGCACCGCCTGCAGCGTCATCAGCGCCACAAAAACTCCGCAAAGAATCGCGCTTCTCAAGCATTTCGTGATCATGATTTTGGCTTTCTCAACGATTCGATGGGAACAATTCCACGCTGCAGCGCCGCTGTCGCCGCCTGCGTCCGGTCGGTCACGCCCAGTTTGCCCAGCAGGCTGTTGATGTGAGTCTTTACGGTCGCCTCTGAAACCTCCAGCTCGGCCGCAATTTCTCGATTGCTTTTCCCGTGAACGATCTGCTCCAGCACATCGAACTCCCGCGGAGTCAGATCCTGGGCGCCCATCCGCTCGGCGAGCCTCTCCGCAATGGCCGGCGGAATATGCGACTTTCCCGCATGCACCATGCGAATCGTGCCGATCAAATCCTCGCTCGTCATTCCCTTCAGCAGGTACGCCCTTGCGCCCGCCTTGAGCGCGCGGTAAATGTCTTCATCGCCATCGTAGGTTGTCAGCACGATAAACCGCGCCTGCGGCGTCTCCATGCGGATGCGCTCGATCGCATCCACGCCGCTCATTCTCGGCATGCGCAGGTCGATCAGCGTGATGTCCGGCTGATGCTTGCGAAACTGCGCAATGGCTTCCACGCCATCCGCGGCCTCGGCCACAACCTCCAGACCATCCGCCACATTCAATAGCGCCACCAACCCCTGGCGAACCACGTTGTGGTCTTCGACAACCAGCACGCGGATCGATTCCGTTGTCACTCTTGTACCTCCGGCTGTTCGCGCGCTTCACCTCGCGTCGGTACCATCAACCGTATCCTAGTTCCCTCACCCCGTGCGCTGCTCACCTCCAGCGTGCCGCCAATAGCCACCGCGCGTTCTTTCATTCCGGTCAATCCAAAATGGCCCGCCGAAGTTCCCGTCGCGTGCTCCAATGCGCCTCCCCGTCCGTCGTCCCTCACTTCAAGAATGACCATCTCCGGCCCATACTCCAACTGAACCCAGAGTTGGCTGGCATCCGCATGCTTCTTCACATTATGAATGGCTTCCTGCGCCACCCGCATCAATTCGCTTTCTTTCTCCGGAGGCAGCGGACGATACGCCCCAAATAGACTGAACCTGGCCCTCAATCGGTCGCCTCCGGCCGCTTCCGCCGTGCGCCGCAGCCTCACCGGCAGCGTGGTCTCGCTCGCATCCTGCGTCCGCAACGCCCAAATCGACTGCCGCGCATCGGCCAGCCCATGGCGCACATAGTCCCGCGTCTGGTCCAGTTGCTTGCCCGCATCCTCCATCTTGTGCTGTCGCAGCAGTTCGGCCAGAACCTCCAGTTGCACCGAAACCCCCACATACCCCTGCGCCAGCGTATCGTGAATCTCACGCGCGATCCGGCTCCGCTCTCCCAGCACGGCCTTGAACTCGCGCTCGGCTACATAGAGCCTTCGTTTCAGCACCAGCAAAACCGTCGCCCCCAGCGCCAACAGCAACAGCGCGTAAAACCAGAGGGTCTGATAGAAATGTGGCCTCAGCTCAAAGCTGAACGCCGCGCCTGTCGTGTTCCAGATTCCATCGTTGTTCGCCGCCTGCACACGGAACGTGTACCTTCCCGGCGGAATATTGGTGTAATAGGCGTCCCGTCGCGTTCCGGCATCGGTCCAGCCGTGATCGAATCCTTCCAGCATGTAGCGGTAACGCACTTTCTGCGGCGCCACAAAACTCAACCCTGCGTAGTCGAACTCAAAATGAACGCGACCCGCCGCAACCCTCAACCGGGAGTCTGTTCCACGCAGCGGTTGCGCCACATCGTCCACCAGCAGCCTCTCCAGAACCACCGGAGGCGGAATCGTGTTTACCGGAAAGTGCGCCGGGTCCACCTCCACCAATCCCCTCGGCGTGGCAAACCACAGTTGCCCGTCGCGCGAGCGCCACGCTGAAGGGTGACTGTTCGTTGCCGTCTCCCGGCTGTGCAGCCCATCCGCGGTCCCAAATTCCATCCAGTGCGAACAACTTCCCGCCGCACCGGTCCCGCCCATCTCATTACAGTCGCATCGGGCAATGCCGTTGCCTGTCGCAAACCAAAGATGTCCACTCCCATCGTCCAGAATCGCGTGAATCGTTGTTTGCTCAAGGCCGTTTTGTGTCGCAGCGGAGAATCTGTTTCCATCCCACGCATTCCACCCATGCTCCTGCGTTCCAATCAGCAGTGTCCCGTCTGCGCGAGGCAGCAGCGCCGTCACCACATTGCTTGAAAGCCCATTCGCCGTGGTGAAGTTCGCGATTGTTTCGCCACGCAGACGAGATAGTCCGGCCAGCGTCGCCACCCAAAGGTCGCCGCGAGTGTCGCGAGCCATCGCGCCCACCAGGTCGCTGCCCAGTCCATTCTCCGTCGTGTAAGTTTTCATTGCGGCGACAGCACCTGACCTGTTCATCCCTGTCGCCCAGTGTGTCAACCCGCGCCGCGTGCCGATCCAAAGTGAGCCATCGGGGTCAATCAACAACGAGCGCACGAAGTCATCGGGTAGTCCATCGGCTGACGTGAACGTATCAACTTGGTTCCCGCGAATCTGGCTCAGCCCATCCGGCGTTCCCACCCACAGATCACCGTTCGACGCCGCGGCGAGCGAAAGAATCACGTTGCTGGCCAGTCCGTTGTTCACCGTCAGGCTGCGGGCCAGGCGCCAGCCGTCGCTGCTTTCCTCGCGGCGCAGGGCATTTAACCCGTCCTCCCGTGTCCCCGCCCACAGCGTTCCACTGCTGTCCTCCACCACCGTCGTGATGCGGTCGGAAGTCAACCCCTCACGAGTGTCCAGCGTATGAAAGCGCTGATCGCGCAGAATGTCAAACCCGCTGGTCTCCGTCCCTACCCACAGGTTCCCTTCGCGGTCTTCCATCAACGTGAGGATTGACGCCGTGGCCAGAGGGTCGGTGACCGGAAAATGGTCCACCTTGCCGTTCACCCACCGCACCAGCCCCGCATTGGTCCCGATCCACAAGCTTCCCTGGCTGTCAGCCAGCATCACCTGAACGCGCGACCCAGGCAGCTCTTTGCCCGCTACCAGTCGCGTCAGGACGTTCTCGGGGTTGATGATCATGCGGTCGCCACGAGCCACATCCACTTCTCGAATCGTGCCAAAAGCGAATCCTCCGCGGGGCAGATCAGACCAATAGACAACATTCGCTGTTGTCTGCTTAAAGTACTCGGATGCGCTTGACCAGAGGCCACCCTGGTAAATGGCCGTGGACGAACCCGCCTCGACCCAGAGTTGGCCTTGCGGGCCTGGATGCACTGACGTGATTGCGCTCGCTGGAATGCCATCGTCAGACGGAACAAACCCCGCACCTTTAAGCCGGACGAGACCAGCCTCTGTCCACGCCCACACCACTTCATCTGACGTCTCAACCAGCGTCAGGATCCCGCTGTCCGGCAGACCGTCCTGCGTCGTGAAAGTCCGTGATACCCCGTCTTTCCAGCGCGCCAGACCCGCGCCCGTCCCAATCCACAGTGCTCCGTCACCAGTCACCAGCAAGCACCGAATATCGCCCCCGGGCAGCGCCGGAACAGAATTGCGATCGTAAGTTTGGAATTCGACTCCGTCGAAACGCACCAAGCCGGCCTCTGTTCCCAGCCAGAGGAATCCATCCTTGGTCTGCGCTAATGCCTGAACAGTATTCTGCGGCAGGCCGTTCTCCATGGCCCATGCCTGCCGTCCATAATCCGCGAGCGATGTCGAGGGCTCAAGCGCCGCAGCAGAAGTCGCTAAGCCCAAAAGCATGGCCGCAGCCGCGAGCCAGGTCGTCCCGGGGAGCAACACTCTCCTCATCGCGCTCCGCAAACGAACGCTGCTGCGGAGACTCGCCCGTCGGTATCCAACAGCCATCCGCTTTACCGCGCAAAGTGCACGTAGCTCCGCCCGGCATAAAGGCGGTAGCCGCCGGCTGAATCGTCGGTTACCTCTAAGGGGCGGGGCCGCGTCATCGCGGTGTCCTTTGTTGTGTGAGCGGTGAGCACGTCGTTGCCGCCCAGATCGGTCACCACCAGGCGATCGCCGTCAAGGAAGCCGAAGCCGTACGCACCCACGGGCAGCTGTTTCCCTTCAATCGTTAGCGGAACCTCGGTGATCAGGTAGCCTTGGTACTTCTGCGCCACTCCCGTCGAGTACCCGCTTGTGTCCACCAGGCTGGCCAGCACGTAATGGCCATTAGCGAATTTCACGCCGCCGGAGTTGCGCAACTGCGCGGGTGCGCTCTGCCCGCAGTAATACACAGTGGCCGGAAACAGCTTTTCGAGGTCGGCCAGCTTCAGCACAGTATTCGCTCCCGGCTGCGCCGCTACCCAGCCCGACGTTGCCAACGCAACCACGATCGTCGCACCCGCCAGAACTCGAGCCATCGCCTGCATACGCATCGTAATCCTCCTGTTTCTCATTGCCCCTGGAGTATAGCTCATACTCCGCAAAGTTGATCGATTGAGCCGTGCCATTCTCTGATGCTGTTGTACATCTCTATTCAACGGATTCCGCTCCAGAATCGATGAACGCGGACCACAAGTCGTCAGGTAAAATTTAGGAATGACGGTTCAGTCGTTGCGGAGGGCCCTGTTGGTGTTGCTGGCCCTGCCGTTTCTGGCCATTGGCCAGATTCACTCACAGGGAATGGGGCATCCCTTAACGGGCCCGCCTCCTCCCGGCGCCAAATCGATCAAATGCACCAATCGCCCTATCCCACAGTTGGAGGATGTTACCGCGAAAGCCGGCATCACCTTCACCCATACATCGGCCAAGGAAAAGAAGTACATCTTCGAATCGATGACCGGGGGCGTGATCATCTTTGACTACGATCGCGATGGCTGGCCCGACATCTCTTTCACCGACGCGCCGACTGTTGACATGGCTCTGAAGGGTCAAACAACATTGGGTGTTCTCTACCACAACAATCACGACGGCACCTTCACCGACGTGACGCAAAAAGCGGGACTAACCAAACCCTGCCTGGCCATGGGCGGTGCGGTCGGCGACTACGATAACGACGGCTGGCCCGATCTCTACATCACCTGCCTCGGCGGCAACATCCTCTATCACAACAACGGCGATGGAACCTTCACTGACGTCACCGCGAAAGCCGGTGTCGCCGATGGCCACTGGTCCGCCGGCGCTTCCTTCGGAGACTACGACGGCGACGGATATGTCGACCTCATGGTGGCAGATTATGTTGACTTCCACCTTAACGATCTGCCGCAGTTCGGCAGCTCGTCCATGTGCAAATACCGTGGCGTCGATGTGCAATGCGGTCCGCGTGGATTGAAAGGCGCCGGCGATGTTCTCTACCATAACAATGGAGATGGAACCTTCACCGACGTTTCCAAACAGGCAGGCGTCGACAATCCCAACGGCTACTATGGCCTTAGCGTGATTTGGGCCGACTTCAACAACACCGGGCGCCCGGACATCTACATGACCAATGACTCAACACCGAAATTCCTCTACCGAAATCTGGGTGACGGGAAATTTGAAGAGATCGGGTTTGAGTCCGGAACTGCCCTGAGCAATGAAGGCTCCGAGCAGGCATCGATGGGCATTGCCGTCGGCGACTACAACCACACCGGCCGCCCTTCCCTCTTTGTCAACAATTTCGAAAATGAGAATCCTGATTTATACCGCAACGATGGCGACTGGAATTTCTCTGAGGTATCTTTTCCCTCGGGCCTCGCCATGTCATCCTTGCCTTGGGTCAAATGGGGAACCGCGTTTGTCGACCTCGACAACGACGGATGGCTGGATCTGATCACCGCGGACGGCCACGTCTATCCGCAGATGGATCAGATTCCATCCGACCCCGGCTATCGCCAGCCAAAGGTTCTCGATATGAATCAGGGCGATGGAACCTTTTGCAACGCCAGCGATGAAGCCGGTCCAGCTCTCGAAGAAAAGCAAGTCTCTCGTGGCCTCGCTGTCGCAGATCTTTTCAACGACGGCAACATGGACGTTGTCATCAATAATCTCGATGGTCACCCTATGTTATTGAGAAATCATGGGGTTCCTGGTCGCCATTGGGTCAGCTTTGAGCTCGCCGGAACCAAAAGCAACCGCCTCGCCCTGAACGCCCGTGTCAAGGTTGTCGCCGGCGGCATGACCCAAACCGGCGAAGTTCACAGCGGCGGAAGCTATCTTTCGCAAAACGATCTGCGCCTGCACTTCGGTCTCGGCTCGGCCACAAGGATCGATAGCGTTGAAATTCACTGGCCTTCCGGCGCCGTCGATCACTTTGGCCCTCTCGCAGCCGATCAGTTCTATTCGGTGCTCGAAGGCCACGGGATCGTTCCCGCGGATGAAATCCGGCCCAAACTCAAGACGCCTCCGGCCGCGCTAACACACTGAATCGCTCATTGGCTTGGGCTTTTTCCTTCGGGAGAAGCTCCGCCCTTCGCGACTGGAGCTTGTGCAGCTTTGAGCTGTTCGGCGATGCGGTGTTCCTTCTCTGCATCCGCCATGCGAAAAACCCGCTCGTATGCGTCGGAAAGTTCCTGATGATAACTCGCATCATCCGGCATTAGGCGAACCGCGGTTTCAAGCTCCTGAATTGCGTCCCCGATGTTTCCGCACCGCGACTCGGTCTTGCCAAGATCGAAGTGTGTCTCCGGATCACTTCCGTTAAGCTGGCTTGCCGTGTCCAACTCCTTCAAGGCCCTCTCGCAGTCGCCTTCAAGCTCCCAAACCCCACCCATAGCCCGATGCACCTCGGGAATCTCGGGATGTGCCGCCTCCAGCTTTTCCAGGCGCTCTTTCCCCAGCGAAACCTCCCCGGTCTTCACCAGCGATTCCGCGTAAATATACTGCATCTGCGGGATGGATGCGACTGCTTCTCCCGCCCCCTTGAGATCATTGATGCAACTCATGTAGTCATGCGTCATGAACAGGCTCATCGCCAGCGCGCCGCGGATGCCTGAATCGGCAGGATGCGACCGAAGATAGTGGGAAAGCGGTGGGATCGCATCGGAAAAGTTCGCGGACATGAATTCGGCTCGGCCCACGTTGTAGTCCAGGCCCTCTAGCGTTGGGCTCCACGCTTTTGCCTGCTCAAAGAGCTTCAATGCTTCCGCGTAATTCTTTTCCGAGGCCATGATCGCGCCCAGGTTGTTGTAGCTGTCGGCGATGGCCGGCGTAAGCTGCTTCTCGAACGCCTTCTGCTTTGCCACGGCTGAGGGATCCGCGGCGTGAGGAGGAGTTGGAGTCATGGCCGCGGCGTCGATAGCGGAATTCGAGGCCCCTCCGCCTTCCGGCTTGTTGTCAAGCAGCCCGGCAAGCTGGTTCTTGTCCTTCGACAATGCCTTGTCCGCGAAGGTGTGCGCAATCTGCATCTCCGCGTGCGCCTTCTCTTCCTGGTGCTTCTGCATCAGAATCCTGCCCAGCAGAAAATGCGCCTTTTGGATCTGATAGTGGTTGCGCGACATATCCGTCGTCAGCTCGATGGCGCGTCGAAGATTCACCTCCGCCTCCGTCGGTCGGTTCGTATCGAAGTACATCTGTCCCAGGTACAAAAAGGCGTCGGGGTTCTTTGGATTCAGGGCGATCGCCCGCTTCAGGTAACTCTCGGCTTCCGGGTACCTGCGATAACTTGCTTCGATCTTGCCCAGCGCGGCATAAGTCAGAAAGTCGTTTGGAGAGATTGTCAGCTCCTGCTTGAGTTCTGCCTCAGCTTCCTGAAGCGTCTTCTCGTCCTCCCCGGCCGCCAACAGCGCCGCCGCCACTGAATAGTGCGCTCCGGGGTAATGCGGATCTTCCGCTATCACCTTCTTGAATTCCGTCACCGCGTGCGGCGTAAAGTCCGAATTCCCATACGCCAAACCAAACTGCATATGCAGCGCCGGACTGTCGCCACGGGCCGCCTCCAGCCCACTAAAGATCTGTGTGGCGCAATTCTCGTCGTCGAGGTCGAGACAAACCACGGCCAGGTCGTATTCATTGGGAAAGCTGGGATCGAGCGAGACAGCCGTTTCCAGCTCCTTCCTCGCCTCCTGATCCCGGTTCATTCGATGCAGCGTCCGCCCAAGAATCTGGTGGGCCAGTGCCAGCCCTTTCGGGTCGTCCGGATCGTCGTTCAAAAGCCCTCTTGCCAGAGTCTCAGCGTGCTTCAGGTCGCCGGCTTCGAGCGCCGTCGCCGCGTAGTCTCGCTGGAGAGACGGCGAGCCGGGATTCAGGATCAAAGCTTCATCGAATAGCGCGGCAGCTCTGCCATAATCGCCGATCTGCGCATGGCTATTCGCCAGTTCGCCGAGCGCTTCTGCAAGGAATCCGCGGTAATTTCCCGCGGCTTGGGTCAGATCGCCGCTATTCTGGGACCGCTGTGCAGCCTCGTAAAGGCCTTGCAGGGTCGACCCCTGCGATTGCAGGTGATATGCCGGAGTCTGTGCGGCAGCTGCGGAACAGAGTAAAAGGATGCTGGATAGGAAACGTCTGACCATGATAAGCGTGGCATGCCGACGCGGCATCGTTGATTCACCCCAGCATTGCGCGAACATCTTTATTCTTTCACAGATAAAGAGAAGGAACCTGCGGTCGGGCACGCGAAGATGCCCCTTCAGGCACCGGGATGGCGCCGCATCGCTGGCCGCCCGGGTTCCCGGGTAATTGGGCCGCAAAGAAAAAGCGGGAGGCGGCTGTTAAGCCCGCCTCCCGCTGTTTTCGAGGGTTGTGGTTAGAAGAAGTACTTCGCGTCCAGCTCGAGGACGCGGGCGTAGGGTAGTGCCGACCTGATGGTCATCAAGCCAAACACGGGCTCCCCGGGCTTGTTGTAGTTCGGAGTGATGGTCTTGCTGTTGTAGTCCACGTTGTAGTTGATCGTATAGGGTGTGGATCCGTTGAACGTCAGCAAGGAATGGTTCAGCCAGTCGAATGCGCTGAACCGGAGTTGAACCTGTTGCTTTTCGTAGACGTGGAACGTCCGGTAGAGCGCCAGGTCGTTGTCGAAATACGGCGTGTACCTCATGTAGGGATACGCCTGACCACCTTGCGTTCCTACTGCCGGAGCCGTGAAGCAGCCGCCGTTCAGCAGCTGATGGGCTGCCAGGCCACTGGTTGGGTTACAGGTTAGCTTTGGCTCAATCGGATAGTTCTCGTCCGTACCGAAGTACGTCTTGTCTCCGATGCCGGTGCCGATGCCCTGTGCCGTCGCATTGGCCGGCAAACCGGTGTACTGCAGTCCCATGTTAAAGTTCGGCACGCCATTCCCAAGTAATGCAGGAATGTAGCCGCCTGCCTGCCAGGTGGAGATGCCGCTGATAATCCAGCCGCCTCCCAACGCATTCAGCACCGAGTTCCCGGTATGGAGCGTGCCGCTGTTGTAGGTGTACGACGAGTTGAAGACGAACGGCCGGTCCTGTGCAGTCGGTCCATAGTTCAGACTCTCAACGTATGGGTTCTCCTGCAGCGTCGTCCCCAGCATCTTTGACCAGCTGCCGTTCAAGTTGAACGTCAACCGCCCTGTGGTCTTGACCCACGATGCCTGAAGGCCGTTGTAGTTGGCGTAGGCGCTGTTTTCCATCATGTAGGTTGAGGCGGTGCCGTATGCCTGGCCTAATGGGTGCCAGTCCGCATACTGGTTCCCCGTCGTCGTGTACGTCGTGCCGTTGGGGTTGTCCGCAACGTTCTCAGGGTTGGTGGAAAGCTTGCCGGTGATCGGATCGGGCGTGAACAAGGCCCCGATCGGCATCTTGTTCTGGTTGGCCACTTCGTTGAAGTTGCTGCCTTCGGTATCTTCGCCGTCATCCACAAGCTGGCTGCTCTTGCTGCCCACGTAGGCAACTTCCAACTGCGAACCCCAGGGCAGTCTCTGGTCGATGGTGAAGTTATAAGCCTGGGTCATCGGCTGTCCGTAGTTGCTCGCGTCCAGCCCGGTCTGGCCACCTTGAGTGCCGCAAGGCGGAGGTAAAAGCGCCGACGGGCAAGCCACAGCGGCCTGGTTGACGATATTCCGCATCTGCAGCTCGGTTCCACCTGTCTGCGTATAGCCCGCCACATCAGCCGCGGTACCCTGCGCCGAGCCGTTGGCGACCGTGTTCACCTGGGTTACGTAACGATACACGCCCCATCCGCCACGGACGATGGTGTTGCCGTGTCCGAACACGTCGTAGGACATGCCGAAACGCGCATCCGGATATGCAAAGCGGTTCGGTTGGCCGCTCAGCGGTACGCCGGCGTCGATCCCATGCCAGTAGTATCCAGGAGCATACTTGCCGGTATAGTAATCCTGCAGTACGCGCTGCGGGTAGAACACCGCGAGTCCAATGTGGTCGCGGTCGTACCAGTGGCCCACGTGCTCGATGCGGATGCCGAGTTCAAGTGTCAGGCGACGTTGTGCCTTCCACGTGTCGTCCACAAAAGCCGCCGTCGACAATTGAGCCACATCGCCGATGGGCGCATTGTTGTTTTCGCCGTATCCGTCCACGATGCCGTTGACGAACTGCGCGACCCCGTTGTTAGGCGAGCCTATGAGCGCTCCCTCAACCGGTTTGCCTGCGGCCGTGACGCCCGTCAGATCATCGCCCTGGCCGGCGTAGAAGCTCATGTTGCCGTCCAGGTAGTAGCCGAACGAGCTCTGGTAGTTATCCGTGGTCTGCGTGAATCCGCCGACCTTGATGGTGTGCGTTCCCCACACCTTGGTCAGCGTATCGCCGAACTGCGGAGCTTCCTTCTTCACGGCATACTTCCCGATAGGATTCGAGAAGATTGAGGCCTGCGAGAAGTCCGGGATGCTTCCATTGCTGCTGTACGCCGGAATGTTCAGCACGCCGTACGACTCACCCGCAGGCGGTGCAAAGACCTTTGCGTAGCTGTCCGGGTATCCCAGCGTGCTTCTTTCAGCCGCGGCGGGATTCGGCGTGGTGAATGGGTAGCTGCCGAACGCCCAAGCGGCCAGGAAGTCGTTGGTCGTTGTGGAGTTGAAGCTGTGCACGATGTGGCCGGCCAGCACCTTGCCGTAGTTATCCTCCACCTCGCCGCCTCCCGGGAAGGGGATGGCGTTGCCCGGCGTCCAGTAGAGGTGCGCGCCATTGCCCTGCGCGAATCCCGAGCTGTATGCCTGTTCCATGCTGCCGTAGATCTTCGTGTTGTCGCCCAACTGGTAATCGATGCGGAAGCGATAGATCCATCCGTTGTCGACGTTCACGATCGGCTCGTAGTAGTTGCAACCGTTACAAACACTTTTGCTCGGCGTGATATTCGCCTTGGGCCAGATCTTGGCCAATGCCGCCGCGCCCGGATCGAGGAAGTTGAAGGTAGTGGGAAACTTCTGCCCCGCATCCGTGGGGACGCCACCGAATGATCCGGTCGCAGTCGGGGTCGGCAGCGTCGCGTAGTTGCCCGTTCCAGCCGCCAGCACCGTTCCGCCCAGGTCGCTGCACCATTGACCGCCTCCATAGCCCCCTGGAGGTGCGCCCTGGAAGAACCCATTCGGGCACACCGCCGTGTTATCGGTGTTGTCGGTCGAGAAATCGCCCGCCATCATCTCCGGGGTGGGGATGTAGGACGTCAATATGTTGGCGTTGCCCTGGTTTTGCAGCCACTTCTCGTAGCCGCCCCAGAACAGAAGATGCTTGTGCGTGCCGGGAACCGGTCCGCCAAAACTGCCGCCCGGATAGTAGTAGTGCTGCGGTCCCAGCGGAGTCTTCGGGGTGGTATTGTTTTGCTGCCAGCCGTTCGCATTCATCACGTTGTTGCGGGCGTTGAAGAAGGCATCGCCGTGATAGTTCGCGCTGCCCGATTTGCTGATCGTGCTCACTACCACCGGACCGAACGCCTGGTCGGCGCTCATGTTCGAGGACTGCATGCTCACTTCCGCCGTCATTTCCGGCTCAATGATCACCAGCGACGAAGCCATGTCGCCAATGTCGATGGTTTGCGCGCCGTCAACCAGGATCGACGCGCCGCCGCGGTAAATCGCGCCGTTGGTCGTCATGCCCGAGCCGACTGAGGCTTCATCGACAGTGATATTGAGGTCGCTGAACGAAGGAGAGGTCTGGTTCAGCCCACCCGACCAGGTCGACGTGCCGGGCAGCACTCTCAGTAGTTCGCTGGTGTCCTGGCCTTCCAGCGCCAGAGTGTCAATATCCGCGGAACTGAGAACGTCTGTGTGTGCGCCGTTCTCCACCGGAATCATCTCCGCCGTTGCGGATACTGTTATGGTTTGAGATTCCGCGCCTACGGTCAGATCGAGGGCGGGAACCGTCTTTACGTCGCCGGCATTCAATACGATGCTGGTGACCACTTTGGATTTGAAGCCTTTTGCTGACGCCTTGATGTCATAGGTACCCGGCGTCAGTGATGGAAACGCATAGAGACCCGCCCCGTTTGTCGTGTTCACTGTCGCGAATTTTGTTGCTTCGTTAGTCAGCGTCACCTGAGCGGCTGGAATGACTCCGCCCGACTGATCTTCTACCGTTCCGGTTAGCGTCGCGGTGACCTGTGCTCTCAGGGTCGACGGCAAGCCGAGGACCACGAGCGCCAGAATCAGTAGCGGCAGTACCGCCACCCACGATAGGCCCCCTATGGTAAGACCTTTGCGATTCATCACTTGTCTCCTCCTAAATTCCCAGCTCTCTCGCAGCACCGATCGAGCTGAGCGCACCCGATTTTAGCCGCACGTACACTCCGCTAAATCTGTGCGTCCCGAACTATAGACACCCTCAAGATTCTTTGTCAATCGAAAAGTTGATTACCCCCGCAAAAAAAGCGATTTATTAAGCAATAGTTCACCGCCGCCATTTCCTCCGCGAGTCGAAAAAAGCGATTTATCGAGCAACCGACTGATATGCCATCACTTAGCGCACAGAAAAACCGATTTATTTCTCTGCTTTTTTGTAATCCCAATGCACTGATCTCTGAAATTGTGTAGATCCCCGCGAACATGTTTCAGTGGGGAACCTCTCGCGCCTCGCTCTTGGCCGCGTCGTACCAATCCGTTCCCCTCGAACCCCCGGGCTTGCCCTAAATCGAGGAATCGCCGGATCCCCGATCCGGAGACTTTCCAGGCCTATTTCACGGTCACATGCGCGGTCACCCAGGGGGAGGGCGATCCTCAAATGGCGGTTACGTTGAAGGAGAAGTTTTCTGAGGAAAGCTTGGCCCCGCGACCCATCGTTCCCAGAGCCAGCGCATGCCCTGTTACTTCATCGCTCTTTCCATCCGAACGCGTTCTCAAAGTGCGTAATCTCCGGCGCCGCTCCCGGCAAGAGATACACGCTGACAATGTCGAAACGCACCTGCGGGGCGGTTTCGCCGGGTAGTTGCCGAACATACTGGTGAACCAGGCGTCGCAGCACCTTGCGCTTGTGATGATCGATCGTGGCTTCGGCGGGCGCCATATCGTGCGCGGTGCGCGTTTTCACCTCGAAGAAGCAAAGCAGCGTACCCTGCCAGGCAATCAGATCCAGATCGCCCGGTAGATTCCCGCCCGACCATCGCTGCGCCACGACAACGTAGCCTCTGCGCTGCAAGTAGGACCGAGCCGCATCCTCGCCCTCGATCCCGGTAAGCAAATGGGCCGGCAGCTCCGCGCTTCTGCCTCGATGCGCGGCAATCCAGTCCAGGCCGCCCATCATCCTGTCCAGGCTTCCGTTCCGCATCTGTGCCACCCAGCCCACGGCCCACCCCGCTTGCAACATTCTCCGCCGCATCAGGAAACAGCGCAAATCTCAGGCGCCGCGATCAGGCTGTCACGGCCGCCATCGCGCTGTGCTCCAGTTCCTTTTCCGCGATCGTCAATACCTCTTCCAGGATGTCGAGCGCGACAGTCGCTTGCTCCTTGCTCACGATCAGCGGAGGCGACAGCCGCAGCGAAGTCTCGCCGCAGCCCAGAATGATCAGCCCGCGCTCGAAGGCCAGCGTCTCAATGCGGTTGCGTAGCTCCACGGCCGGCTCTCGCGTTGCCTTGTCCTTCACAATCTCGATGCCGATCATCAACCCGCGTCCGCGCACGTCGCCTACCAGTGGATGGCTCTTCTTCCAGCCGCGTAGGCGCTCCAGCATAAACTCTCCCACGCTCGCCGCGTTCCGAATCCCCTCGCGTTCCAGGATCTTCATTGTCGCCAGCGCTGCCGCAATCGACACGGGATTCCCGCCGAAGGTCGAGGCGTGCGAACCTGGCGCCCAGTCCATGATCTCGGCCCGCGTCATGCAGATACCCAGCGGCATCCCGCTCGCAATGCCCTTGGCGATGCAGACGATGTCCGGCTCCACGCCCGAGTCCTCAATCGCCCACCACTTGCCAGTGCGACCGCAACCCGACTGAACCTCGTCCGCAACCAACAGAATCCCATGCCTGTTGCAGATCGCTCGCAGCTCGCGTAGAAAATTTGCCGGCGCCGGCACAAATCCGCCTTCGCCCTGGATCGGCTCAACGAAAATCGCGGCCACTTCCTCAGCCGGCAAAATCGTCTTAAACAGCTTTTCTTCGATGTATCGCGCGCAACCCAGGCTGAAAGCCTCCTGGTCCTGGGGCCCTCCCGTGCAGCCGCGATATACGTACGGATAGCGCACGTGCGTCACTCCCGGCACCATTGGGGAAAAGCGCCGCTTCTGCTGCGGCTTCGAGCCGGTCAGCGACAGCGCTCCCATCGTCCGTCCGTGAAATGCGCCAAAGAACGAAATGATCTGTTGCCTTCCCGTGTGATAGCGCGCCACCTTCAGCGCGCACTCAATCGCCTCCGTCCCTGAATTGCCGTAGAAGAACCGGTGTGGCCCGCGCATCGGCGCCACAGCCGATAACTGCTCCGCAAGATCCGTCAAATGCTCGTCGTAGAAATCGGTGCCGGAAATGTGGATCAGTTCCGCCGCCTGTTGCTGGATCGCCGCCACCACTTCGGGATGGCAATGGCCCGTCGAAACCACCGCGATGCCCGCGGCAAAATCGAGAAACTCGTTCCCGTCCAGGTCTTCCACGCGAGCTCCCCGCCCGCGCTTGGCCACAAGCGGATACGAGCGCGTATAGCTCGACGAAATCAGCCGCCGGTCGGCTTCAACAGCGGCCCTGCTCTTTGGTCCCGGCAGCCCACAAACCAGTTTCGGTCCAAACTGCGCATGCATCTCTTGCCTATTCATCGCATCTTGACTCATCGCGTTCTCTCCTCGGCAGATTCGGTTGTCGCGGCTTCGCGCTTTTTCGCCCCGTTCATTCAGCGTCGGATGCGGCGCGGCCACGGATCCCATCGCGTGGAATCGCTTATCTCTTTGAGACCCCCGTGGGGCCACTGCAGGCGAGGATCTTCGGCGGAGGGTTCCTAGTCGCCGCCGAAGAGGCTAGGTCGCGTGCGGGTGGGTAGCACGCGCAAGTGCTTCCGCGGGCACATACGCTGCGCACGCGAGCGCGACCAGCCCTTGGTAGCTGGCGCTTGTTGCGGCTCGCTCCTGGCGCGCATCTGCATGAATTCTCCGCGATCGCGTTTTCGGAAATGCTGTGATGCAAAGCCGAAACTCTAAAGTCAACCCGACCAACCCGGGGTCCCCAACGACAGGCCTTCGTCGTTGGGATGAGACCAACAGGGAGGGTTGACCTCGCTCGAACTGAAAACAATACACTATTTCCGAAAACGCCTTAACCTGCAGCATACCACGCGGCGCAGAGGCTCTTCCACCCTCGCTGGCGCGACTCTTTTCCGCTCTACGACGGCTTGTTAGGCAGGAACGCGGTCGTCGGAACCAGCTTCGTCGCGGCTTCTCCGTCAAGCGACACCGTGCCCTGTTCAAAGGCCTGCAGGCTCGCTGCGTCGGCAGCCATCGTCATCCAGCACGCTGCGCCCTTTTCCAGCACCGTGCACGCAATCTCAAAAGTAAACGGGTTTTCGGCGTGGTTTTTGGGGGTTCCGTCCGCGCGTTCGATCCACACCGTGTGGCTGCCCAGCAGATAGGTCGTCTGCACCGGTAGGGTCACATCGAAGGTCTGCTTCATTCCTTCCGCTGCGCCCTCGCCGAAGTTCTCCAGGTCGCTCACCGTCATGGTTTGCCCGTAGCAAGAAAAAGGGAGCGCCACCACCACTACGACCGACGCAGGATTTCTGTGTTTGGCGGTCAATGCCACTTCCACGCACGCATCTCCCTTCGTGGGAGCAGCGAGTGTTGGGTACGGCATCACCGGCTTGGGAGCTGTCGGCGGAACTACGAACTCCCAATCGGAAGGCAGGCTGTAGCTGAAGCCAATATCGTCCCTCTCGACGTGAGCCGCTGGCGGCGCGGCTGCAGGCGCAGGAGTCGCTGAACTCGCCGGAGCCTGTGCAGCAAGCGGCGCAGAACCAAGAGCAAGAAGCGCAGCTGCCAGTGGAATTCGCAACCGGTTGCCTCATGTTTGCAAGTCAGTCTATAGCTGGCCAGGCCGCATCAAATGGGTCCTCAGTCACGCCATCCCTATTTGATGAATAAAGCCGAGGCCGCCGCAACCACGCCCAGCACAGAAAGTGCAAGACCAACGTGCCAATACACGCGGCTCCGCGTCAGCAGCGTGATTGACACGATCACCAGGCCAATCTCCAACAGTACTTCCCCTAAGTCGTAACGATCCGACTGCGCCTCGCCAACCGTCACTTTGGCCTGCAGCGCAGTGGCCTCGGCCTGCAATTGGTTCTGTTCGGCTGTAGACTTCTTAATTTGGTCGGTAAATGCCTTCGCCTCTTTTTGAGCGGCCTCTTTGTCGCTGAGCGCCACCACAGCCATCAGGCCGGTCACCAACTGCTCATCGTTGGATCGGATTTTGTGCGCCTGATAATCGTTCCACTGATCGGTGGCCAGGTTCTGATTGATGATTGCATCGGCGTGAGTGCGCTCGCCCATCACGGTAGTGATTGCCAACACCACCGCCAGCACGCTCATCGTAAAGGCCACCGGCCGCAGTGGTTCTTCCTTCGCCCCCTGCTCCAGATTCTCTTTGAAATCCTGCAATTCGCTCGCGTCCATAGGGCTGTGCCTTTTCATATTGGATTTTGGGGGACTTTCGGGGGAAGCCGGCATTAATCAGGCTATGCACCCATCATACGATCCCCTGCTGCGATGCGCTGCACTGGATTTACGGCGGAGTCGTTTAAACCTTTGTGAAGCCCAAATGAGCGCCCAGTGGCCCAGCACCATGAAGCTAGTAGCTAGAAGCTGGCAGCTAGAGCTTACTTCCGCTTCCAGCGCACGCCGTCCTTCGAGTCCTCGATCACTACGCCCTTCTCCGCCAGCTCGTTGCGGATCTGGTCGGCGCGGGCAAAGTTGCGCGCCTTCTTGGCTGCCGTGCGCTCCGCCACCAGCGCCTCGATCGCCTCATCGGTCAAGGATTGCGCGGCAAGCAGCTCAGGCGCCACTTCCGCCATCCGGTCCGTTTCCTTCGCCCACTCAAGCGCGCGCCTCGTCGCCTCGGCATCGCGATCTTCAATCACGTCAAACACCGCGTCGAAATCCTTCAGCACCGGCAGAATCGCATCGCGGTCCTCTGCAAAAAACTGCCCCTGGTCAATGGCCGTGTTCGCGGCGCGAACCATCTCAAAAACTGCCGCGAGGGCCTCCGCTGTGTTCAGGTCATTCGCCAGCGCATCTCTGAAGTCGCCCTGCGCTTTTCTGGCCGCCTCCTGCAAGTCGGAATTCTCTCCAACGTCGAACTTTCCTGTCCTCAGCCGCTCCTGAAACGTCCGCAGCCGGTCGATCGCATTCGTGGCGTCAACCAGGCTGTCGAAGGTGAAGTTGAACTGCCGGCGGTACGGCACCGCAATCAGCGCCAGTCGAATCGCCGATGCCTTATACCCCTTCAGCAGCAGATCGCGCAGCGTGTAAAAGTTGCCCTCGCTCTTTGACATCTTCCGCCCGTCCACCAGCAGAAACCGCACGTGCATCCAATGTCGCGAGAAGGTCTTATGCGTCGCCGTCTCGCTTTGCGCAATCTCGTTTTCGTGGTGCGGAAACATCAGGTCTTCGCCGCCTGCATGCAGGTCCAGGCTCTCGCCGAGGTACTCCATTGCCATTGCCGAACACTCGATGTGCCACCCCGGCCGTCCGTTTCCGAGCGCCGTCTCCCACGATGTCTCGCCCGGCTTGGCCGCCTTCCACAGCGCAAAATCGCGTGCCGAGTCCTTCTCGTACTCGTCCACGTCCACGCGCGCCCCGTCTTCCATGCCGCTCAGGTCTTTCTTGCTCAGTTTCCCGTATTCAGGAAACGCCTTCAGCCGGAAATACCACGACCCGTCTTCGGCCTTGTACGCCGCTCCCGCCGCGGCCAGCTTCTCCACCAGCTTCACCATCTGCGGAATGTGCTCGGTTGCCCGTGCAATCTGCTCCGGCCGCTGGATGCGCAGCGCTTCCATGTCCTCGAAAAACGCCGCCACGTACCGCGCCGTGTACTCTCCGATAGGAATCCCCGCCTCGGTCGAGTTGCGAATGATCTTGTCGTCCACGTCGGTAATGTTCATCACGTGCTGAACGCGCATGCCGCTGAGCAGCAGGAAGCGGCGCAGAACGTCGATCTGCAAGAACGTGCGGAAATTCCCGATGTGGCCATAGTCGTAGACCGTCGGACCGCACGCATACATGCGCAGCGCCTTGCCATCGGCAGGCTCCAGCGGATCAAGTTGTCCCGTTAGGGTATTGAACAGGCGGAGGGTCATCGCGTCGGGATTCGTGCGCTGCCCGGCTCATGCAAGCGCGCCTTGAGTCCATTCCCACTGGCTCAACCCGCGTCAACATGTGCCGTTGGCAGCCTACTCGATTGTAGCAGCGCGCCTTCGCGCCTTCGACAGCGCTGCGCCGCCTTCCTCGCGGTCCCGCCTTAGCTCGTCATCGCCGCAATACCCACCCCGATCAGCACGAAAAGCACCCACCATCCAAACACCGCAATGTAGCCCGAGCTGCGCTTCGTTCCTGCCACAATCGCAGTTCCGATGCTAAGCAGCACCAGCGTCCAGATCGTCACCGCGTCCAGTGAAGTCGCCAGCGTGTACAGCGCCTTGTTGGTGTCCACGGGGTCCAGAAACGCACCCAGATTCGTTGGCGCGTAGTTCTTGATGTTGAACGACTCCGGCGCCATCCCCGAATAAATGACAATGGTGCCCAGAATCGGTTTGATGATTTGCGGCAGCCACGCGTAGTAGAACAGGGCAAAGACGCTCCCGAATTTTGCCCTCCCGCCAAACCCAAAATTGATCGTGGCCATCAAGCCCAGCGAGAGGATCGCGACGAAGGCCATGCCCACGACCGGCCCGGCGATGAACACTCCTTCTGTGATCCCCAGGGCAAACTTGTTGCCCATCGCGCGCTGTTCCGGACTAGCCTGGGCCATCCGTTCTTGCGCCTTCGGGTCCAGCCGAACCTGGTTGTCCACCACCTGCTGCATGCCAATCTTCTGGACAATGGCGCCAAAAAGGATGTAGGTAAACAGAGCCCCAATGATCAGCGGCAGCCACCAGCTCTTGTTTCCCCGCTTGATGTCTTCAAACGTTTTCGACGGCGCGGTAAACGTGTCTGCTACGCGCTGCCACTGCGTCAATCCAGCTCCCTCTGCTGCCGCTTCGCCCACAGGTTGAACTCCCATATCGCTCATGTTTTCGCCTTTCGATTGCAAATTCCGAATTTCGTCCACAGCGGACGCATGATCGCAATCCTGGCCCTGACGCACCTCGCCCTTGTGCGTGCCGCTCCAGCCCTGTCGCGAACGCAATGAGCCGCCGGCGGTTTAATCCGCGCCGCCTGCCGCAACTTGCGTTCGCCCGCGATTGTACTCTGGGCGCGCGTCAAGAATCGAATGAATTTTCTGGTGGGCAGCGGCTCGATTTGAAGGGTACGAGCTTCAGCTTGATGTGTACGGGCTTCAGCCCGTACACATCCGGAACAAAACGACCATGGGCTTTAGCCCCCGAGGGCGAGTCTTTTCAAATTGACCCGCCGCCTCTGGCTTCAATTGAGCCAGGCAGAATGGGCGTCAACTACGCTCCCAGCGCCTCGGGCTGATCGGCCATTGGCCTACGGCTCCGGTGCGCCACCGGCTTTGCAGGCGTTGCCGCGCCAGCCTTGCCCGTCGGCGCATAGCTCTTGTACACGGTGATGTGGAAACATGCCTGCTTGAACTCCTCTTCCACATCGATTTTCCCTGCCGCCTCGAGGCCCATCAGCCGCCTCCGCATCCAAGCCATTTCCGCCCGGCTCAGGTCCTTCTTGGCGATATCGACCGTTGCCCCGGTCAGATGAGGGCTCACCAGGTCGCCTTCGGCCGGCGCCGCATTCCCATTCGTCCCCATCAGCCGCTTCTGGTACTCCACCGTCCGCACCGCCGAGCTCACTTCAATCGACCGATGAAACGCCGCCTCGTGCGCCCGTGCCAGGTCGGCCAGAAACTTCGCCGTCCACGGCCGGCAGTAGCGATGATTCTCCTCAAGCTCTGGATTCACGGTCAGCGCGCTCGATGTCGGGATCGGCACCAGCAGCTTATCGGCAATGCGCGCCGCCAGATCGGCTTCATCCTCGATCCGCTCCAGCCCTTCCGCCTCCAGCCGATCGTTTTGCCGCTCCAGTGAGGCGAGCGACCCGCGTAGCGGCGCCAGCATCCCGCTTCGCGGGATCACCAGCGATGCCTCATCGCCCTTTGCCCTCGCGCCTGCCGAACTTGCCGCGTCGCCGGCTAAAGCCGTAGCCGTGCTCTCGTCGGCGCCCTGCGCCGCATCGTCTCTTCTCTCTGCCCCGGCCTCGCCCGGCGTCATCCGTTCAACTGCCGCTGACCCGACGTCCTCGCCTTCATTCTCCTCAGCGGAACGCGCTGCCGGCACCTGCGCTGCGTCCATGCGCCGCGACTCTATGCCTTGCGCTTCGTCGCTCTCTGCCTGCCCAGCCTCAGGCGCCGAATAGCCCTCTGCCGCCTCGCTTGACTCAGCAGTGCGCGTCGCGCCCGTCTCTTCCGATCGCCATGTGGCCCGCTCCAGCCTTACCCGTCGCATCGAATGTCGGCGTTCCACGCGCACCATGCGGCGGCCTGGTACCCGTATGCCCGCTCGTTGTCGAAGAATCGCAATCCCTGCCTCGCGCCCCGCCTCATCGGGCGTAAGCTTCCTTTGCGTCGCGCTCAAATTCGCGTGGCTGTTCTGGTAAGTTCTCTCGTGTGTCTCGGCCCGGCCCCCGCTGCGCAACTGCGTCGGACGGTGCGTGGCGCGCGTTCTCGTCGTCGCGGCAGGCTTCCGCTGGGTCTTAGTCGATTGGCTTGTCTGGGCGTCTGCTGAGCCGACCACCGCGAGCACGGCCAGCGCAACCGCCATGAGTGCGGTGCGGCGCATGAGGGGGAGTGCGGACAATCGAGAGCTTCTCCAGTCTACGTCGCTCCGCATTCTTATCCGAGTGCCTTCGCGGATTCGGGTTTGTCTGATAATTGGACGCAAGCGGCGACCTTTGGGGTTTGCCGCGGCCCCCTCAGTCAGCCGGAGCCGGCGGTGTCCCCTGTTCGCCGCCCATCGGGACGATCGGTTTGGCCGGGGGCTTCAATTGAAAACCCTTTCTGATCAACGCAAAGCCCTCCTGCGGCAACTCCGCCTGTAGCAGTTGGTTCTCCGGCCCGGAAAACAACTCCGTGTTCTCCCCGGCGATGGTCGCCTCCAGGTGGTGTACCGTGATGGGCTTTCCATCCAGCGTTCCCTCCTGGTCCGGATAGGTCGCCAGCCGCACCGGCTCAATCGAGCCCGCCTCCTTTGGCAAAATTGCCCAAAGGTCGCGGTTATTCTGCTCTACTGCAAGCGCCAGCAGCGTCTCCAGCGCGCCCGCGTCAAAGTCCGGCAGAAACACGGCCCCGGGGTGCGCCGCCAGCCGGCTTGTGGAGCTCTTTCCGTTCGCTGAGATATTCAAGAGGAACTGCGCCGCGTCCGGCGCCGCCACTACGCTCACCGCCTCGCCGTTCACCGTGGCGCTCAACAGCACATGCTTCAATTGATTGCCTGCGCTCAGTTGCTCGTTCTTCGACAGCGCGTAGTCCAGCCCCTGCATCGTGACCTTCACCAGCGACGTCGAATCATATCCATCCTTCGTCGCAGTAAATTGGAAGCTTGCCGTTCCCACGGCCTGTCTGTTCTGCGCGATCTCGAAGCTGCCCGACTGCGCAGCCGCGCCCACCGGCCATACTGCCAAAACCAATGCAAGAATTCCCGTAACCGGGAAACAATTCAATCGGCGCACGTGCCTTTCCATCCCTCATCGGAATTAGACACCATTCGCGACAAAGAGTTACTCGGTCCAAAAAGCGCCGGCCTCCCGTATAGCGAGCAGCCTGTAACGCCGGCCTCCCGGCCGGCTGTCGTGCGGGCGTCCTCGCCCGCACTTCTCCAGGACCCATCACGTCACCGGGGTGCCCCATCCTAAAGCTCGAAGCATCGCGGAGAGCTTCCGGGCGGGATCGCACTTCCCTCAAATCAGCACCAAAAAGCTAGAGGCTGGAAGCTAGCAGCTGGAAGCTGCTTTTCAAAGCACTCCCATCCTCCCCAACTCCGCCTTCAGCGCCTCCGCGCCTGTAAACCGGATCGCCTTTATTCCCGCCGCCGTCGCGCCGTCCACATTCTCCTGCCGGTCGTCGATAAAGAGCGTCCGATTCGGCGCCGAGCCCAGTATGTCCAGGGCCCGCCGGTAGATTGCAGGATCAGGCTTCCGCAGGCCCACGTAGCACGAGCTGAATGCCAGCTTTAAATACCGTCGCAGCTCAAACTTGGCAAAGCGAAAATCGTTGGTCTCCCGCGCCTCGTTGTTCAGCGCCCCGATCAGATACTTCTTCGATGCGGAAACCTCCGCGAGGATGGTGAGCGCCCCATCCTCCAGCAGCTTTGACTGCGCCAGAATGAAGCCGAAGAACTCGTCTCTCGAAAAGCTCCGCGGCTCGTAGAACACCGCCGCGTCCAGATATTGATTCCGGTCGATCTCGTCGCGTTCCCACGCGTCATAAACCTTCCCGTTACGAGTCTCAAGCTCCAGCAAGTCCAAGCCGAACTTCGCCGCCGCGGCCGCGCGCTCGCCGCGGTCCCATCCATTGGTCAGAAGCACTCCGCCCACATCAAAGAGGATCACGTCGAAGGGGAGCATCGGCGACTCTTTCCCGCGCTGCGCGCGTTCCTGTTCAAAGTAGGGAAGACTGGCCGGCACGGAAAACGATGGGTGTGAGAGTTCATCAGCCAATCGCCCTGAACTCTTCAACTCAGATAATTCGAACCGATCCGGATTGCAGTCCGATGCTACCGCGCGTACCTGGCCTCGATCGCGAGCACTTTCTTAAACCGCCGCTCGAAGCGGCCTTCCTGCGCCTGGAACTTCGCCCCAATGAACGCGTGCGCCAACTCAAACGCCAGTGCCGAACCAATGATCCGCGCCCCCAGCACCAGCACATTCATGTCGTCGTGCTCCACGCCCTGGTGCGCCGAATAGGTGTCGTGGCAAATCCCTGCGCGGATTCCCGGGATTTTGTTTGCCGCCACGCATACTCCCACGCCCGACCCGCAGATCAGAATTCCGCGCGGAGCCACGCCAGACTTCATTGCCTCGCCCACCTTCTCCGCAAAGTCGGGATAGTCGTCCTCGGGCTCGCATCGGAAGGCTCCCAGGTCGATCACCTCGTGCCCCGCCGCCGCGAGGTTGGCGCGCATCTCTTCCTTCAACGCAAATCCCGCATGATCCGAACTGATGACTAATTTCACGTTCCATTACCTCAAAGCAGCCTCTGGCCCGCTGCGCAAAACCTCTCAGCGCGTACTCTTTGCATTCGCGAATAAACCATCGCCTTTTTGTGCCTCGTTCATTCCAGCACGAAAAAGCTAGCAGCTAGGAGCTAGTAGCCGCTTTAAGCAATTTCTTCGCCCTCGCCGCCACATTCTCCGCCGTGAATCCCAGTTCCTTCATTACCACCGGCCCTTGAGCCGACGCGCCAAACCGGTCCAACCCAATCACGTCGCCGTTGCTTCCCACGTACTTCCACCACCCCAGCGTCGCGCCCGCCTCAACCGCCAGCTTCGGCACGCCTGCCGGCAGCACGCTCGCCTTGTACGCGGCCGTTTGCTCCTCGAAGATCTTCCAGCTCGGCATGCTCACCACGCGCGCGCTGATTCCCTCCCCTGCGAGCAGCTTGGCCGCATCCACTGCGGACCAAACTTCCGATCCGGTCCCAATCAGAATCACCTGCGGGTTCGCCGCGTCTCCGAGCACATACGCTCCCTTGCTTACCCCCATGAAGACGTCATGACTGGCCGCATCGATCACCGGCACATCCTGCCTAGTCAGCGCAAAGAAGCACGGCCCCTTGCGCTCCAGCGCCAGCCACCAGCAAGCCGCCGTCTCGTTCGCATCGGCCGGGCGAAAATCCGTCATGTGCGGCACTGCGCGCAGCGCCATCAGGTGCTCAACGGGCTCGTGCGTCGGTCCATCCTCGCCCACGCCGATCGAGTCGTGTGTGAACACAAAGAGCGACGGCGCTTCCATAATCGCCGCAATTCGCAGCGCCGGCTTAGCGTAGTCGGAAAAGACAAAGAATGTCGATCCGAAGGGCCGCAGCCCGCTATGAACCGCCATTCCATTCACCGCCGCGCACATCCCCAGCTCGCGCACTCCGAAAAACACATTGCGCCCCGCTGGATCGTCGGCAAAGTGCGCGCTCGACTTGAAAATCGTCTTCGTCGATGCCGTCAGATCCGCCGCTCCGCCAAACAGCTCCGGCACTTCCGCGGCGATGGCATTCATCACCGTTTGCCCTGCGTTACGCGTAGCCACCGGCTTGTCCACCGGGAAACTGGGCAACGCCTTCTCCCATCCCGCCTTTAGCTTGCCCGCCTGTGTGCGCTCAAACTCCGCCGCCAGCTCCGGAAACGCCGACTTATATCCGGCAAAGAGTTTGTTCCAATCCGCTTCCTGCCCGGCGCCGCGCTTCCCCGCCTCGCGCCAGTTCGCCAGCGCGTCTTCCGGCACATAAAAGCTCTGATCTTCTGGAAACCCGAAGAACTTCTTCGTCGCCGCCGTATCCTCTGCGCTCATGGCTTCGCCATGAACCTTGTTCGTTCCCGCCTTCGGGCTGCCGTAGCCGATCACCGTTCGCACCGCGATCAGCGATGGCTTGTCCGTCACCGCCTTTGCCGCTGCAATCGCTGCTTCAATTCCATCCAGGTCGTTCCCGTCCATTACGCGCTGCACATGCCAGTTGTAGGCCTCGAACCGCTTGTACACATCTTCCGTAAAGCTCCACTTCGTCGGCCCATCGAGCGAAATCAGGTTGTCGTCATACAACGCGATCAGCTTCCCCAACCCCAACGTCCCGGCCAGCGATGCCGCCTCGTGCGACAGGCCCTCCATCAGATCACCGTCGCCGCACAGCATAAACGTGTGGTGGTCCACGATGTTGAAGCCCGGCCGGTTGTACGTCGCTGCCAGATGCCTCTCCGCCATGGCCATGCCTACGGCCATCCCAAATCCCTGTCCCAGCGGCCCGGTCGTCGCTTCCACGCCGTCGGTCAACCCGTACTCCGGATGGCCCGGCGTGATCGATCCCCACCGCCGAAAGCTCTTCAGATCGTCCAGCGTCACCTTATAGCCGCAGAGAAACAATGTTCCATAAAGCAGCGCCGACGCATGGCCGTTCGACAACACAAACCGATCGCGGTTGGCCCACTTCGAGTGCGCGGGATTGTGCTTCATCAGCTTGTGAAACAGCAAATAGCTGATCGGCGCGCAACCCAGCGGCGCCCCCGGATGGCCGCTGTTGGCCTTTTCCACCTCATCCAGGGCGAGCATGCGCAAGGTATCGATCGAAAGTTGATCCAGTGAGAGTGATGCAATGCCGGAAGCCATATGAATCCTTGAATTTCCTTTCCTTGAAGTGCCCAGCGCACTCAGCAAATCACTTTAAAGACGCTTCCATCTTGACCTTCACATTGTATCCAAGCCAGCTGTCCGATTCCTGCCAGTGCATCGTCCATTCCAGCTCCTGGCTGCCCGCCGCGGGCTTGATGTCGGCGCTGAATCCCGCGCTGCCCAATCCCCGGCTCAGAGCCTTGTTCACCGTCTTCCAACCATCGTCAGTCCAGGTCACGTCAAAGAACCGATCGTCCAGAATCCGGAGTGTACTTCCCGCATCCATCCGCACAATCGGCCGCATGCGGCTATAAATCTCCACGCCCCGCCGGCGCTTTTTCTGCCCCTCCGGCTCGCAGTACCGCGCATACACCGGATCGATCCGGTCAAACACCTTGCCGTCCACAGCCGACCGCAGCAGCTTTAAATACTCCGCATGAGCCCACACCAGTGGCACCGCCGACCCCGCCGGCTGACCCTTCTTCAAACTCCGCTCCGGCCGGTCCGCCTCGTCCCACACCTGCTCCGGCAGCAACTGCCCGCAGCTCGCAAACTCCTCATACGTCCTGATCAGTTCGCTGATGTCTTTTCCCGCCGCCAGCTCGCGATGCGCTCGCTCGCCGGTCAGCAGAGGCCACACGCGCCCTTGGCCCCATCCCTCATATGGCCCTCCATCCGGCCGTTGCCCGTAACCGTCGAAGTTGTAGCGCAACCACCCCTGCCCCTGCGGCAGCTCACGCTTCAGCACCGCGTCCACCACCTTCAACGAATCCGCAATTAGTGGGTCGTCCGCCCGCCGCACGCCATACCGCACCAGTTCCAGAAATCCTCCATCGATAATCTCGCGCGCCTCAAACTCCGTCCGCATTCCCGGCGGCCGGTTCTGGAGGTGAATCATTTCCTTCCCGCAACCCTCGTGCGCATACGCTTCACCGCACTCTGGCGGCCTGATCCGCATGTAGTGCCGCTTCACATCCGCGAGCAACACTCCATTGTTCGTCACCGTCCAGTCCTCGAGATGCCCCTCGATCCAGTCGGCAAACTCTTCCAGAAACTCGCCCAGCTCCTCCGACTCGTGCGCCCGCGCCATCTCCGCCGCGCAAATCAATCCGCCAATGACCGCCGCCAGCGTCGACGGCGAATACCCAGCATTTTCCTCCCATCGTTCCTGGTGCGTGATCGGCGCTTGCCGTACCAGGCATCCGGCAGCGCGCTCCACAAACGGAAACATGTGTAGCTCGCCCAGCCCGCCTGCCTTCCACAGCCGCCACGCAAGGATGATCGGAAACGCCACCTCGTCCAGCTGTTTTCCGCTCCAGTATGGCCTTCCGTCGATCCAGAAGTTCTGCGCAAACCCTCCATCCACCTGCTGCGTGCACGCCAGGTAAGCCAGCGCACGCCGCGCCGTCTCCGCCCGTCCGCACGCCAGCAGTGCCGTCGCCGTCTGCACCATGTCACGCGTCCACACCAGGTGGTACCCGCCCAGATCGTCGTCGCCCTTCGTCTGCCCCCACGGAATCGATGCCGACGCCACAAAAGCTCCTGAGAACTCCTTGTCCTCGTGCGCCAGTAGCACCGCATGGCTGGCGCGCATCAGCTTGCCGCCATCCTGCGCCTTCGCCGCCAGCTCATCGGGATGCGCCGCCCGCCTCCACTGCTCGATGAATCGCTTCTTCTGCTCCTCGAACGGCACTGACAGCGAGCCCATCGTCTTCTGAGCCGCCGTATGGTGCCCTTCCCCAATCCCAATCGCCAGCGTGAACTCCCGTACCGCCATTCCGCCTTCAACATTCGCCACAACCTCGCCAGCGGCGCCTTCCCGCGCTCTCCGCAGATCGTCGATGCACCCCAGGTCGATCTCGCCCATCACCGCCACATTCCCATTCGTCGCCGACCCAAACTCCCAGTTCATCTTCATGTTCTGCATCAGGTCCTGCCAGCCGTCGCTCGCGCCCACAAAACCGCAGCTCATCCGCGTGAATCCGCAGCTCGCCGTCATCACCAGCGACCACCCGTTCTTCCACGCCAGCAGCACGTTATGCCCCGCCACGTCTAGCGCCCGTGCCGAGTTCCCCGCCCCGCCTCCATCCAGATGCGGAGCCAGCAGCGCGTATAGCTTCAGCCGCGGCATCAGATCCTCGTGCGCCTCCAGCCGCACCCTCTGCAACACCACCCCGTGGTGCGGATCCGCAATCATCTCCTTGATCAGGCTGTAGCGGCCCTCCGGATCGCGGTTCACATACCGCACCCCTAGCGCATCGGGATCGACGTACCAGAAGCTCGTCTTCATATCGCGCTTCTCTTCATGCACAAACGTCTCCCCGTCGGTCAGCAGGAACTCCATGTCCCGCACCTGCGGGTGATCGATCGTGGCGCAATAGACCTCGTTCAGAATTCCGTGCGAGCACGTGAACCATATCCGGCTCGACTCCGAGTAGGCCGTCACCACCGCATCCTTCACGCTCGAAGTCCAGCGCGGCTCCAGGCCCGGCGCGCCAAAGGCCTCGCCCTGCTGCTCAAGCCACCGGTACATCGGCTGATTGCTCACCGCTTGTCTGCCATTCTATGCATTCAGAAATCCGTAATGAGTTGCTGGCAACCGCCGCAGCTCGAATCGCCGCCCAAAATACAACCTGTCATCCTGAGCGAGGTCGCCGCGACGACCGAGTCGAAGGACCTGCGGTTGCCTTTCAGGAGATTCACTCACCCACGAGTCACACTGAAGAATCTGATCCGGGCTTCGGGGAAGGCGCGCACGACGCTCCCTCTTCGACGTTCCCCGCCTGTAGGTGGATGCTAACTCTTTCGCCCCACCCAGATTGTCAACGCAGATTCAAATCTCCCGCCAGACCGTGGGGTACCCTGGGTCCGGATTCTTGGACCCGGGATCGCACGACCCCCAACCCCGCAAGTCTTTCGCTGAGAGCTGAAAGCTAATAGCTGCTCCTGCGCCAAGGATGGGATAGCACAACCCTCACCCCGGGGTTCTCAGCTAAAAGCTAATGGCTAAGAGCTAATAGCCGTCCTCGCCCGCACCAGCATGTACTTCACCCCCGCCTCCAGCTCCGCCGCCGTCACATCCTCCACCACGCCCGCGTCGCCAATCCCCACCGGGAGCACGAACCGCCTCACCCCGCCCACATTCTTCTTGTCGCGCCCCGTCGCCGCCATCACCTTCGCCGCCGTCACCTTCAGCTTCGGCCACGGCCCGTAGCGATAAATCAATTTTTCCATCCGCTCCATCTGTCCGCCGGTAATCGTTCCGCGTCTCCGCGCCACGGCCAGCGACGCCACCATCCCCCACGCCACTGCCTCGCCGTGCAGCATCGCTTTGTACCGCGTCGCCTGCTCCAGCGCGTGCCCCACCGTGTGTCCCAGGTTCAGGATCATCCGCAACCCGCCCTCGCGCTCATCCTTCCGCACCACGTCGGCCTTCATCCTCACCGACGCAGCAATCACGCGTTCCAGTGCTTTGGGTTCCCGCGCCAGAATCTCCTCCGCGTGCTCTTCCATGAACCGCACCAGCGCCCGGTCGCGAATGAACCCCGCCTTCACGCTCTCCATCAACCCCGCGCGCAGCTCGCGGTCGGGCAGCGTCCCCAGCACGCCGATATCGGCAAACACCGCTCGCGGCTGATGAAAATTCCCCACCAGGTTCTTGCCCTCGGGAAGGTTCACGCCAACCTTGCCGCCCACGCTCGAATCCACTTGTGCAAGGAACGTCGTCGGAACCTGCACATAATTGATCCCGCGCATGAACGTCGCGGCCACAAAGCCGCCCACATCGCCCACAATCCCGCCGCCAAAGGCAATCAGCAGCGATCCACGATCGCCGCCCGCCTTCACCATCTCGCGCAGCAGCCGTTCGACACTCTTCATCGTCTTGTGTTGTTCGCCGGGAGGCAGAAACAGCGTCACCGGCGCCTCGTCAAACGACAGCAAGAACTTCTTGCTCCATAACGCCCAGATCTCCGGCGAGGTCACCACAAACACGCGCCGCGGCAGCCGTCCCACCGCCCGCTCCATCCGCGGCGTCAGCTCTTCGAGCAACCCGCTCCCCGCAAAAACGTCGTACTTCGCCGAAGCCGTTTCAACCCGTATCGTCTGCACAGTGTCTTCAATGATAGAAGACCCGCGCACCCGATCCGGTCTTGTAGCGCCGGCCTCCTGGCCGGCTGTCGTGCGGGCCTCCCGGCCCGCACATCGCGACTCGCGCATCCGGTGCTAGACTTTTTTCGCTAACTCTGGAGCATCTCGATGCGCCGCGAACTTGCCGTCGCTCTCCTATTCCTACTGGCCGCTCCCCTCGCGGTCGCCCAGCAGAACACCCCACCCACAGCGCCAACCGTCTTCTATGCCGGCCCCGGCGTCACCACGCCTGAACTGCTCCCTATCGCACTCGATTACCCGGTGGCTGCCGGCCACTGTAAAGAGCTCGACAGTGACACAGTGCTCTCCGCGATTGTGGATGCACAGGGCGACACGCATCACGTCTTCTTTCTTAGCCCGCTTGGCAACGATCTCGACAAAATAGCGCTCAAGTGGGTCATTGCGGACCGATTCAAGCCGGGCCTGCGTAATGGCGAGTCCACAGCGACCGCTGTCTCTATCGAAGTTAGGCTTAACGCGTGTCTCGAAAAGAAAAAGAACGAGAATGGTCAAAACGTCTTCTTGTTTCAGCTCCGATCCGCGCCAGAACAGAAGGTCGACCTTCAGAAGCCTCCATTCAAGGATGCAACACTCACATTGATCGAAACCCCCTCCCGCCCCGGAGAATTGGCTGCGGATTCGCGCCAAATGGGTAAAGACGTCACCGCTCCAGTCGTCCTCAAATCCGTCGAAGCGAAGTACAGCGACTTTGCGCGAAAGAAAAGCATCAACGGAACCTGCCTGGTTCAGCTCTTCATTGATGGGCACGGCATGCCGCAGAATCTGCGCGTGATCAAAGGCCTGGAGCCGAGCCTGGACGAGAACGCACTCTATGCAATAAACCAATACCGCTTCAAACCCGCGATGAAGAATGGTACGCCTGTCCCAGTCATGATCACCATCAAAGTGGATTTCAGGCTCTATTAACTCTTGCTGGCGCCCCACACTCAACGAGCTTCTGTTTTCCGACTAGCGCGTCGAAGTACTCTCGCGCGCACGCTGACCTGGCTTGCTGACTCGCTGCCTGGCTCCCCGCTTGCTGGTTTCTCGGGCCGCGAGCTCCATGGGAAAGGCTGCGCAGCAGCCGGGATCGACGCGGAAGGGGGTCGCCCAAAACGACCGAGCGGCCCGGGAAACCGTCCCCTGCCCACCGCCGCGTCAAGTGCTAAACTTTTCCCCAACAACTCCGGAGAACCCTTATGCGCCGCCAACTTGCCGTCGCTCTCCTATTGCTACTGCCCGCACCCTTCGCCGCCAGCCAGCAGGTCGCCCCGCCCACCGACGCAACAGCCCCGACCCAAGCCAACGAACCCATTTACAAAATCGGCGGCCACATCAGCGCCCCTGAGATCAAGCATCGCGTCACCGCACAGTACACGGATGAGGCGCTGCGGGCCAATTATCAGGGCGTTTGCCTGATTGGCCTGATCGTCGATGCACAGGGCAAACCCCAGAACATCCATGTGGTGCGCGCACTTGGCATGGGATTGGACGAGAAGGCGATCGAAGCGATCCGGCAATACAAATTCAAGCCCGCGCTGCTCGACCACAAAACCCCGGTTCCCGTCATGATCACCATCGAAATTGACTTCCGCCTCTAGTGAGTTCGCTTTGAAATCCGGCGGTTTCCCAAGTCAGCTTACCGTCCACCGTCTACCGTCTTCGCCCCCCACGACGCCGCCGCGCACACCGCCAGAATCACGCCAATCACCGCCAGCGAAAGCGTCGTCGGCACATCGATCCATCGCGCCGCGAGCATCTTCAGCGCCGCGAACGCTAGGATCGCGCCCAGCCCGTAATGCAGATACTTGAAGCGGTCCAGCATCCCCGCCAGGCCAAAATACAGCGAGCGCAGGCCCAGGATCGCCGCCACATTCGACGTGTACGCCACAAACGGATTGTGCGTAACCGAGAGCACCGCCGGAATCGAATCAGTAGCGAATAGCAGATCGGTCACTTCGACCGCAAGAATCACCGGCAAGAGTGATCCTTTTGCCGGCTGCAGCCGCACGATCCATTCCGGAATTGCCGCGCGCGGCGAGCCTTCACGCACTAGCCGCCACGCCGCATACAGCAGGATCAGCCCGAAGATCCACGTCACCCACTCGAACTTCTGCAACAGCGTCACGCCCACCGCAATAAATGTTGCACGTAGCACAAACGCGCCCCACACCCCCCACTGCAACGCCGTGTGCTGGCGCTGCGTGCTGATCCGGAACCCCTCAAACAGCACCAGGAAGACGAACAAATTGTCGATGCTCAGCGAGGTCTCGATGGTGTATCCGGCCACGAACTCAAGCGCCGTCTGCTTGCCCATCGTCACGGCGATCCAGCACGCGAAACCCGCCGCAGCCAGCGCCAGTCCGACCGTGCCCAGCCATACGAACGCCTGCGCATGGCGCGACTCACGCCGATGGCCGGGCAGCAGCGAGTCCGCCAGCAGCGCGACCGCTACCACCGCGTGAAAGCCCACCCACCATGCCCACGACTCGCCCCAAATCATAGCTGGATGCTACAGCACGGCAGCAGGCTCTGGGTCCGACGCCGATCATCCAATCCGAGCCGGCGAATCCCCCCTTTGCCTCGCTCCAGATCCAATTGCTGCCACCATCGTGTACAAACGTGCATCCTTTAATTAGAGGCACCGAAACCTTGAATCTGCACGAAAGGGACAATCCGTGACCGAAACGACGCACCAGGATCAATCCGCGCCCGCCGTCGCCGTCACTCCGCCGCCTCGCCGTCCCCGCGTGGTCATCGTCGGTGCCGGCTTTGCCGGCCTTAACGCTGCCAAAGGACTAGCGCACCTGCCCGTCGACGTCACGGTCGTCGATCGCCGCAATCATTACACTTTTCAGCCGCTGCTCTATCAGGTCGCGCTGGCCGTGCTCTCGCCGGCCGACATCGCCGAGCCCATCCGCTCCATCTTGCGCCGCCAGCGCAACGCTGAAGTGTTGATGGATGAAGTCGTGGGCATCGTCGCCTCCGCGCGCCACGTTGCGCTGGCCAGCGGAGCGAGTCTCGACTATGACTACCTCGTCCTGGCCACCGGCGCCACCCACTCCTACTTCGGCCACGACCAATGGGAGCCCTTCGCGCCGGGCCTCAAATCCATCGAAGACGCCATCGAGATTCGCCGCCGTGTCCTGCTGGCCTTTGAGCTCGCCGAGCGCCAGATGCTCGAGCAGGGCTGGCACCCGCCCCTCAACTTCGTCGTCATCGGCGGTGGGCCCACCGGTGTCGAGCTGGCCGGCGCCATCAGCGACATCGCCCAGCTTTATATGCGCCACGACTTTCGCCACATCGACCCGGCCAAAAGCCGCGTGCTCCTCCTCGACAGCGGCCCGCGCGTGCTCGCCGCCTACCCCGAGGATTCTTCGGCCAAAGCGGAAGCCACGCTCAAGCGGCTGGGCATCGAAGTGCACACCAAGACGCAGGTCACTGCCGTCGGCCCCGGATGGGTCGAAGCCGAGGGCCTGCACATCGACGCCGCTGTCATCCTCTGGGCCGCCGGCGTCCAGGCCTCCCCGCTCGGCAAGATGCTTGCCTCGTCTCCCAATGTCACGCTCGACCGCCGCGGCTGCGTCATCGTCGACGAAAAGCTCAACCCGCCCGGCCTGCCCCAGGTCTTCGTCCTCGGCGACCTCGCTCACTTCGAGCAGGACGGCCATCAAGTCCCCGGCGTAGCCCAGCCCGCCATGCAGATGGGCGATCACGTCGCCAAAATGATCGCTGCCGACCTTGCCGGCAAACCGCGCCCCGCCTTCCGCTACTTCGACAAAGGGGACATGGCTACCATCGGCCGCATGTCCGCCGTCGCCAAGGTGGAGTGGCCCTTCAAGGCTCACATGAGCGGATTCCCTGCGTGGTTAACCTGGCTCACCGTCCACATCTTCTTCCTCATCGGCTTCCGCAACCGGCTCTCCGTCATGGCCGCCTGGGCATGGACCTACTTCACCTTCACGCGCGGCGCGCGCCTCATCACCGGCGACCAGACCCTGCCCGGCTGGACGGAACAAACCGAAGCCGGGCCCACGGAGACGGATGCACAGACCGTGCCGAAGAGGGCCGGGTAAACTAGAACCAGAATGCTCGACTTAGGGTTCGTTCGTTCCAACCTGGAGTTGGTTGAAGAAAAACTGCGCGCGCGCGGCGTCAATCCGACACCGCTCCTCGGAAACTTCCGCCAAATCGACGAAAGGCGTCGCGAAGCTATAACGAAGGCAGAGCAATGCAAGGCTCGCCGCAACGACCTGAGCCTTCAAGTTGGAAACCTCAAAAAAACTGGCCAAGACGCGACTGCACTCATGGCCGAGATCCGCGACCTGAAGGGCACGATAGAGGAGCTCGATCAGGACGCCGACAAATACGACAAGCAGCTCAATGTTTCGCTTTCTAACTTGCCCAACCTCACTCGCGACGAAGTCCCTGTTGGCGTCTCTGAAACGGACAACAAAACCGTGAAAACCTGGGGCGAGCAGGGGAGATTCGACTTCACGCCCAAGCCCCACTGGGAGATCGGCGAAGCCCTCGGCATTCTCGATCTTGAGCGCGCCGCCAAGCTCTCGGGCGCTCGCTTTGCTGTCTATATGGGCGCGGGTGCGCGGCTGGAGCGCGCCCTCATTGGCTTCATGCTCGATACCCACACGCGGAAGCATGGCTACACCGAAGTGCTTCCGCCATTCATGGTCAACTCAAAGTCGCTCTTTGGCACCGGCCAGTTGCCCAAATTCGCCGAGGACTTGTTTCGCTGTTCTGACGCCGACGCCGATGCGGCCACGCGCGGCGACTACAAAGACAACAACCACTGGCTCATCCCCACCGCCGAAGTTCCTGTCACCAATCTTTATCGCGACGAGATTCTCGACAACGCGCGCCTGCCCATCTCCTTCGCCGCCTACAGCCCATGTTTCCGCGCCGAAGCGGGTGCGGCCGGCAAGGACACGCGCGGCATCATCCGCCAGCACCAGTTCCAGAAGGTCGAGCTGGTCAAATTCACGCGGCCGGACGAGTCCGATGCGCAGTACGAGCGCCTCACTCGCGACGCCGAAGAGATTCTTGAAGCGCTCGGCCTGCCATACCGCCGCGTCCTCCTCTGCACCGGCGACACAGGTTTCTCCTCTGCCAAGACCTACGATCTCGAAGTCTGGCTGCCGGGCCAGAACCTCTACCGTGAGATCTCTTCCTGCTCCAACTTCGACGCCTTTCAGGCGCGCCGCGCCAACATTCGCTACCGCCCCTCTGCCGCGCCGGGTGCAAAGGCCAAGCCCGAGTTCGTGCACACGCTCAACGGCAGCGGACTCGCCGTGGGCCGCACCTGGCTCGCGATCCTTGAAAACTACCAGCAGGCCGACGGCTCCGTACTGATCCCCGAGCTTCTTCGCCCTTATATGGGTGGAATGGATAGAATTACTAAAGAGAGATGACGGCATCATCCACTTCGAGTAACCCAGTCGCTGAGCCCAAACGCGGCTTCAAGCAGATCCTGAGCAGCTATTTCTACTGGACTTATTCGCGTGGGTCGTTTCACTACGACATCATGGTCACGCTGATCCTGCTCTTCATCTTCATCACCCCGCACTTGTGGGATTACGGCGCCGACCCTTCATCTGTGGCCGCCTCCAGTCATCCTTTCCAGGTTGTTCCCAGCGGACGCGGCGTGATCATCACTGTTCAGGCCTCCGCTGTCAGCGTTCCCGCCGGCGCGTCCGACCGCGAAGTGAAAAGAATCCTGCGCAAAGCTGTCGAACCCGTCACCGGTGACGATGTCTATGTTGAGCGCTGGGAAACAGCCCGCGATGCCCAGGGAAACCTTACATGGAAAGTCTGGGCGCACCGTTAATTCCTTTTTGGAATCCCCAGAGCTCATCCGCGAGTCAAAGAGGGTAAGGAAGTCTATGCGTTTACGATTGAAACCTGTTTTATTTACCGTTCTTTTCGCGGCTTTCCTGCCGATCTCAGCTCTGCGCGCCGAGGATCTTGACGGCGTGCTGGCCAAGCTCGATGCCGCTGCGAAAAACTTCCACACCACCACCGCCAGCTTCGAATTCGACACTGTCCAGACCGACCCTATTCCCGACACGGACGTACAGAAGGGCGCTGTCTACTATCAGCACAGCGGAACGACCTTCCAAATGGCCGCCCACATCACCAGCGACAACGGCCACCCTGCCGCAAAGGCTTATATTTTTTCCAACGGCGTCCTCCGCGAGTCCGACACCGGCAAAGCAAGCGACGCCAAAGCCTACACGCAGGCGGGAAAATACGAGAGCTATCTGATGCTTGGCTTTGGCGCCAGCGGCCACGATCTTAAAGAGAAATGGAACCTCAAGTACCTCGGCACCGAGGTCATCGACGGCATCAAGACCGACAAACTCGAATTGGTCGCCAAGGACCCCACCGTCCGACAGAACATTCCCAAGATCAGCATCTGGCTCGATACCGCCCGCGCCGTCAGCCTCAAGCAGGTCTTTGATGAGAAGGATGGCACGACACGCACTTGCCACTACACCAATATCAAGGTCAATCAGTCCTTGCCCGGCAACGCCTTCAGTTTCGACAAGTAAATCTTCTCGGCAGCCCACGCTAGCGCCAGGCCCGCGCCTGCACACAACATCGGAAAGCACTCCAGCGTGTATCGTGTCTCGGGCGCCTCGACCGTCAGCAGCAGCGCGCTTCGTAGCAGCATGTAGGCGAGCATCGCGCCCCAGAAACGCGGTCGCATGCAAAGCCCGGCAACTCCCAGCAGCAAATAAGCCGCATTCAACCCTGCGTAGGCCCAGCTGAATTCCGTCTCCCTGTGATGGTGCGAGTAGACCCACCAATCCAGATCGATATCCAGGTTATCCACGCGCGGGCGTAGCCACATATCGGCTACGCGGCCCACCGGCAGCCACACGTAAGATCGCAGCGGATCGGCCGCGATGCGTTCGTCGGCCAAACGCCCAAAACGAGCATCGATTTGCGGCGTAAGGTCCATGCCGTGGCTGTTGTAGTCCGCGACGAGCGCGGCTGTCTCGGCGTATTGCGCGGGCGAGTCGAACGCGCGGTTCGGTAGTTCCTTCACATCCAGCTTGTCCCCCGGCACGTTCCAGTAAATCTCGTACGTCGAAATGAAGTCCAGGCACCAGCTCTTCACCCAGCGCTCCCATCCTGGGTTCGAGCTTTCGCCGGGATCGGTAGCCAGCCGCGGCGCCAGCGGCTCAAAGACGTGGAAGACGCTCCAGTTCCGCGCCGTCCAAACGGCAATTGGAGCCAGCGCCAGCAGAACGCATGCCGTTGCCATACGCGCCAACCTGCGCAGCGGAATCTCGCCCGGCCCGTCGCCGTGCGGCACTTCAATCAGCACTGCGGGTGCGAATACGATGGCCGCTATGGCTCCATCGGGTCGCAGGAGCGTGCCATAGGTCACGGCTGCGGTAAACCACAGCGCATTCGCCCAGTTGGGCTTGTCTCTGAATCGCGCCATCGCCCACATGGCCAGAGCCAGAACAAACAGCGTGGGCGCCTCTGTCAGCGGTTCAGCCGTATAGGAAGCGGTAAACGGGCATAGAGCAGCCAGCCACAACGTCGCCAGCGCCGCGCTCCGGCTCATCGCTGCAGGCGCGATGCGCCGCACGAATCCGGCCAGCAGCAGGCAACCTAGCAGATCGAGCCCAATCTGCACGCACGCCGCCGAATAGTAATTCTCCATCCCAAAGAGCAGGAAGCATAAGCCAAGAAAAATCGGATAGCCGGGCAGCCGTATCAGCGTCGGATACATCGTCCCGCTCGGCAGTGTCAGGTCGAAACGCCCGTGCTGCAAAAGGTTTTTTGCCAATCCCCCGTAGATCAGCGAGTCTCCATTCACCTCAAAAACATTCCGGAGCATCCAAAGGCGCAAAGCCAGGCCGGCTAAAAGCGCCAGCACAATCGCGAGTGCCGCAAGCACTCGGCCAGAACGGCTTCCCCGGGGACTCTGCGGCGCCAATTGACTCTCTTCGCCAGCTTCCATACGATTTTTAATGTACAGCGTACGGCACGTCCAGGAATTACGCGCCCTTGCCGGTTCCCCGCCAAGGCCGTCGCATTCGTGGAATGCGATTGCCTTTTTTCGCTGGCTTTGCGGAGCTGTTTACAGCACAGAGATGCCAGATCAACAAATCTTCTTCGACCCGGAACGCAAGCGCTGGAAGCGCCTCCGCCGCATCCTCGATGCGACCGCCGTAATCTCGACCCTCGTCTTCGTCGGCTTCACCTTGAACGTGATTCGCAACCAGCAATTGCCTGAATTGCTGCTTCCCAATCCGAAACACAACTATCGAGCCCTGCCCGAGCCATCCATCCTCGAGCACGCCGGGAAGAACCAGCATCCTGCGCGTCGCAAGACCCAACGCAAGCCGTCTGACATCCCTCTGAACACCGGTGAAGGATTGCGCGCCGCCTACTACGTGCAGGACGACCCGGCCAGCTACTCCTCGCTCAAAGAACACATCCACCAGATCGACATGTTGTTTCCCATGTGGCTGCACGTGGATTCGCCCAGCGGCACGTTAATGATGATGAGCGGCGACAACCTGAGCGAGTTTCCGGTGATCGAAGGCGCCTCCGTGCACGACCCCGACTACCTCAATAAGGTCAAGCATGTCATTCAGGCCGCCAAGGAAGATACCGAGGTCTTTCCTGCCATCAACAACTTCAATCCGCACACCCAGGAGTGGGATACCGGCGTCGGAGATGTGCTCAGCGATACCGGCAAAAGCGCGGCTCTCCTCCAGCAAATCAGGCGCTTCCTCGCAGCTTACCCGGCCTATCGCGGCATTTCGCTCGACATCGAAAGCATCCCCGACGCCGATGAGCCGGCTTACCTCCAGTTCATTCAGGCGCTTTACGCTGAGATGCACCCGCGCAATCTTCGCCTCTACGTCAACGTGGCCGTGGCCACCAGCGACCAGACCCTGAACTCCATGGCTGCCAATTCCGACGGCATTATTCTGATGAACTACGACCAGCATCAGACCACAAGCAATCCGGGCCCTATCGCCAGCCAGCAGTGGTTCGTCGGCAATCTGGTCCGCGCCCTCAAGATCGTGCCCAAAGATAAAATCATCTGCGCGATCGGAAACTACGGCTACGACTGGACGCTTTCGATTCCCAATCCCAAGGATCGCCGCCATCCCAAACCGCAAATCCTCGATACCGAGGATCTGTCCGTCACCGATGCCTGGGAGCGCGCCTCCGACGCCGACGCCGATCTCGATCTCGACTACGACACGCTCAATCCTCATTTCGAGTACATCGACGAGGACAATAATCAGCGTCACGTAGTCTGGTTTCTTGATGCCGTCACCATCCTGAACGAGTTACGCGCCGCGCGCGAGCTCGGCCTGCAGACCTTTGCCCTGTGGCGTCTGGGCGAAGAAGACTCCTCTTTATGGAGCATTTGGGATCACCCCAGCGATCCGGCAGCCCTGCAGGCACTGGGCACCGTGCAGCCGGGCCACGACGTGGACACCGAGGGAGACGGTGACATCCTGCGCGTCACGGGCCTGCCGCAGCCCGGCAAGCGCACCGTGGAAGTGGACACAGACGAGCCCGACCCGCGCAAGAAACTCATCGACAACGAGCATATGGATGTCTATCCGCATCCCTACACCGTGGAGCAGTACGGCTACCATCCCAATGAAGTCGCGCTCTCCTTTGACGACGGTCCCGATCCCAAATGGACTCCGAAGATCCTCGACGTCCTGCAGCAAAAGCATGCCACGGGAACCTTCATGCTCATCGGCGCTGAGGCTTCTGACAACATCGGCCTCATGCAGCGCATCGTCCGCGATGGAAATGAGATCGGAAACCACACCTGGACGCACCCCGACATCAGCGAAATTTCGTCACGCCAACTCGATCTCGAGGTGAATCTCACCGAACGCCTCTTCGAGAGCAAGCTCGGCGTGCAGCCCCTCTACTTCCGCCCGCCGTACGACATCGACGAGGAGCCCGATACCGACGACCAGGCCGCCCCCGTCTGGCGCATCCAGCAGGATGGATTTACCATCATCGGCAGCAAAATCGACACCGACGATTGGAATGAGCATCCCCACAAGACAACCTCTGAGATTATCAACTCAGTGCTCGCCCAATTGCGGACCATGAAGGCGAAGCCGCAATTCCGCGGCTCCATCATCCTGCTTCATGACGGCGGCGGCGACCGCTCAGTCACCGTGGCCGCTCTGGGACCGCTCATTGACGCCCTCCGCGCACATCGCTACGCCGTCGTTCCCGTCTCGGCGTTGATGGGTAAGACCACCGCCCAGGTGATGCCTCCTCTCACCTTCTGGCAGCGCATGCGCACCATCCCTGACTCCATCGCATTTTCGGCGCTTGACCTGATCGGAAACTTCATCGTCATGGTCTTCTTTGTCGGCGATGTCCTCATGAGCGCGCGCCTCATCATCGTGGGACTCTTCGCCCTCATCGACCGCATCATCAAGCCGCATCGCGAGGCCTCGCCCGGTTTCAACCCTCGCGTGGCTGTCCTCATTCCGGCGTACAACGAAGAGGCGGTCATCGTCCGCACCATTCGCTCGGTCCTCAACTCCGACTACAAAAACCTCCGTGTCATTGTGATCGACGACGGCTCGCAGGATCGAACCGCCGAAGTGGCCACGACCGCGTTCGCGAAGGAAATCGCCGCGGCCCACGTCCAGGTCCTCACCAAGCGCAATGAAGGCAAAGCTGCGGCGCTCAACTATGCGCTCGATCGCATGAACGAGGAAATCTTTGTCGGCATCGACGCCGACACCGTGATCGCCGCCGATGCCATTTCCAAGTTGATTCCTCATTTTGAAGATCCCCGCATCGGCGCCATCGCCGGCAATGTCAAGGTGGGCAACCGCATCAATCTCTGGACCCGCTGGCAGGCCCTCGAATACATCACCAGCCAGAATTTCGAGCGCCGCGCGCTTGACCTGTTTCACGTCATTACCGTTGTGCCGGGCGCCATTGGCGCATGGCGCACCGCGGCCGTCAAGGCGGCCGGCGGCTATCCTCTGAACACCGTAGCCGAGGACGCTGACCTCACCATGAACCTGCTCGAACAGGGACTAAGAGTGGACTACGATGACCGCGCCTTGGCCTACACTGAGGCTCCCGTCAACGCCAGGGGCCTCATGCGACAGCGCTTCCGCTGGTCCTTTGGAACCCTCCAGGCCGTGTGGAAGCATCGCGCCGCCTTCGTTCGCAACAAGGCCATGGGCCTTTTTGCGCTGCCCAACATTCTCATCTTCCAGATGTTCCTGCCGCTGGTCTCACCGTTTATCGACATCATGTTCGTGGCCGGCGTCGTAAACTTTCTTGTCGACCGCCACTACCACCCCGAAGCAGCCTCCGCCGCCAGCTTCGAAAAACTTGTGGTCTACTTCCTCGGCTTTCTGATCATCGACTTCATCACCTCGTCCGCCGCGTTCAGCCTGGAGCGACGGCATCCCGCCAACAAAGGCGACGGCTGGCTTCTGTTTCACATCTGGCTGCAGCGTTTCGCCTATCGCCAGGTGTTTTCGGTCGTCCTTTTTAAGACGCTTCTCCGCGCCATCGATGGCAAGCCTTTCAATTGGGACAAGATCGAGCGGACCGCGAAGATGAGCAAGAACACCGAGATCCTCACCGAAGCGGCGCGCTAGGGGTAGAGAATGTTGCTGTGGTTCGGCGCCTGGCGGCGCCGGAGAGAGTTGCACAGCGGGGGGGACGCCTAGGGCCCTAGATACAGGCTCACGCCCGGCGGCGCGAAGCTCAGCTGTCCGGTCTTGGGGTCATAGTCCAGGTTCACCGCATCGCTCTTGCGCCCGTTGATCAGCACCGCCACGAGTAGGCCGTTCCCGTATCGGCCGGCCAGCGCGATTTGATGACTCCTGATGGGGCCATATTCGTTGTCCGGGCTCGTCGGCCCCCAATCGTCCTGAAATCGCGTGAAGGGATAAACGCCGTACTGGGTAGGGTGCTGCTGCCAATTCTTGTCGTGGACCCAAATGCCGTAGGCCTTCGAAAGATCGTTGGCCTCAAGAGCGTCCATAAACCTGTTGACTGTTGAGCGTCCGAACAGATAGCGGCTCCAGTTCCAGGGCCAGTCGACGGGCCGGCTGGCTACCAGCCAATAAACCACCAGCAGCAGGAAGAGCGTAGCCGCGCTCAACTGCACGATCAGCCTCTTTCGCTTTGACCGCGCGGCATCGAACTGCGGAGCATCGAGCAATGTCATTGAAATCGCCCCTCTAAATCCGTCGAATATGCAAAGCCCTTAACCCCTGAGCAGAGCCCATCCCATTAGACACCGTATCCCTATCCCCTGTTCTCCACTTCCTAGTCCCTACGTCCCTAGTCCCTGTTTCATCACTCTTCCCTGCTAAACGTCGTCTTGCTCTTCTCATCCTGCCGCTCCAGCGCCAGCTCAATCAACTGCGTGATCAGCTCCTTGTAGCTAAGCCCCGACGCCTCCCACAGCTTTGGATACATGCTGATCTTGGTAAAGCCTGGCATCGTATTCACTTCGTTCAGAAAAATCCGCTCTTTGCCGCCCGGCTCCATCAGAAAATCCACGCGCGCCAGTCCGGAAAGATCGCATGCCTTGAATGCCGCCACGGCCATTTCGCGGATCCTTCTACTCTGCTCGCGCGAAATCTTCGCCGGAATCACCGGCACCGATCCCTCCGACAGGTACTTCGCCTCGTAATCGTAGAATTCCTTGCCGGGAATGATCTCTCCCACCACGCTGGCCTTCGGGTCGTCGTTGCCTAGCACGGCAACCTCAAACTCACGCGCACGCGCCATGCCGCCGCCGGCAGCTTTGCCGCCTACCCCCTGCTCCACGATGAGCTTGCGGTCGTACCTTGCAGCCAGTTCCAGCGCCGGACCGAGTTCCGCGCGATCATGCGCCTTGCTGATGCCTACGGATGAGCCAAGGTTCGCCGGCTTCACAAACACTGGATACTTGAGCGCCTTCTCAACCACTGAAATTGCCTTGCGGGGCGCCTTCTCCCAATCGGCCCGAAGCAGCGTGACATGTTTCACGATCGGTAATCCGGCCTGGGCGAATAGCCGCTTCATCACGTCCTTGTCCATGCCCGCTGCCGAGCCCAGCACGCCCGAACCAACATAGGCAATACCCGCCAGTTCGAAGAGGCCCTGAATCGTGCCGTCCTCGCCGAAGGTACCATGCAGGACCGGAAAAACCACGTCGATGGCCTTCTCAGACGAGCCCTGAGACGCCGGCTCCGGCGCCAGTAACGTCGGAATGCCCTCGTGCAGCAGCTTTGCGCCCGGTGTCGCCGCGGGGTCGCCCGCACGCAGCCGCCGTCCCACCGCCCCGGCATCGCCATTCAGCAGGCCCCGCGCGTCGGCCGCCGCAAGCCAGCGCCCCTCTTTGGTGATTCCGATAGGCATTATGTCGAACTTGTCGCGGTCGATTGCCCCCAGAACCGACGCCGCCGATAGCAGCGACACCTCGTGTTCACCGCTCCGGCCGCCAAAAAGAATGCCAACACGCAGTTTCTTCGCCATCTTTCCCTGCAATCGCCTCTTTTCGTTGTTCAAAAGACCCGCAATTAGTTTAGAGCTTCACGGGAACTTCCGTTCCTGCTGGCTCCTAAACTGCCGTTTTTGCCGCACGGATTCTCGCTGCCCGGCGGGATCGGGAAGTGCGAGATGAAAGTACCCAAACCAAAGTACTGACTCACCGAAAGTGTTATTTCCAATCGCTTCCGCGTGAGTACCATAAGTGCAAGACATTTCACCAGCTTACTTCCGATTGCGCCATTCCGCGGATCGGCCGGCGGCACCGGATGCGGTGGGTGGCCACCACAACGACAGCACGTTTGCGAGCGCAGAAAGAACGCGACGGCAAAGTGAAGTTCGCACTCCCAATACGCATTGTTTTCCCGATTGCCGTTGTCTTCGCGACCGTCCCGGCGGCCTCGGCGGCATCGCCTGCGCCTGCCATCACGCTGCATGCCGCGGCCACGCTCACCAATGCCCAGGCCAGCCAGCACCTGCCTGTCGCCTTCGAAGCCACCATCACCTACTACCGTTCCTACGACAAAGACCTCTTCGTGCAGGATGGCAACAACGCGATTTATGTGCACGCCACTACAGCCCTGAAGCTCGCTCCCGGCGATCGCATTATGGTGCGCGGAACCACGCATCAGAGCTTCCGGCCCTATGTAAATAGCAGCGATATTACCGTCGTCGGCCATAGCCCGCTGCCCAAACCCATCCAGCCCACCTTCGAGCAGATGATCCGCGCCGAGTCCGACTGCAAGTTGATCACCGTGCGCGCCCTTGTCCGCTCCGCCGATCTTGTGCCGGACAGGGGATCGCCGATTCCGGCCGGCTATCTTCGCATGATCGTTGACGGCGGGCCGGTAGACGCAAACGTCGACACCCAGGATGAGAGCGCCCTCAAAGGCTTGCTTGATTCTGAGGTGCAAATCACGGGCGCGATCTCCGGGCACTTCGACAACAAGATGCAGATGACCGGCATATTGCTGCACGTTCAGTCGCTGGCCGGGGTCAAGATTCTCAAGCACGCCGCCTCCGATCCCTGGTCGCTTCCGGTCACGCCCATGGACCGCATCGTCACCGGCTATCGCTCGAACGATTTTTCGCAACGGATGCGTGTGCGGGGAACCATCACCTATTATCAGCCGGGCTCGGTGCTCGTACTCCAGGACGGATCCAGAAGCGTCTGGATCGACACCGAGAGCTGGGACCCCCTGCACGTGGGCGATGTCGCCGATGCGATCGGATTCCCTTCCGTCGAAGACGGCTTCCTGAGGCTCAGCCGCGGTGAGGTCCGCGACAGCCTCGTGCAAGCCCAAGTGACCCCGGCCCTTTTTACGTGGCGGGACCTTGCCCTGGGCGGCAACGATGGCCACAGCCACGTCTTCGACCTGGTTTCCGTCGAAGGCCAGGTGGTGACCGAGGTTCGGCAAGCCACACAGGACCTGTACGTTCTCGAATCCGATGGCCACCTGTTCTCCGTCATCCTCAGTCATTCCCGTTTGCAGGCATCGGCTCCGATTCCCCCCATGAAGGAAGTTCCACTGGGTGCGCGCATCCGTGTTACCGGCATTTGCATTCTGGCAGAAGCCAACCCGTTCAATGGTGAAGTGCCGTTCAATATCCTCATTCGTGATTTTGACGACATCGTGGTCGTGGCCCAGCCGCCGTGGCTGAATATCAGCCACCTGATCGCTATTGTCGGCATCCTGCTGGCGATGGTCATCGCCCTTGGCTTTCGCGCGTGGTACATGGAACGCAGGAACCGGCAGCGTATCGGCTCCCTCGCCTATGTCGAGCGCCGCCGCAGCAAGGTCCTGGAAGACATCAACCATTCCAAGCCCCTGGCCGAGATTCTGGAGCGGATCACGGAGCTCGTCTCCGTCAGGCTGAATGGCGCGCCCTGCTGGTGCCAGGTTGCGGGCGGAGCCACTCTGGGCAACAGGCCCGTCGACCTTCAGCCTTCATCCCTGCGCGTCGTTGAGAGTCTCATCCCAGGACGCTCCGGCCCGGCTCTCGGCTCCATCTTCGCCGCTTTCGACGCCCGCACCAATCCTGATGCCGTAGAGAAAGCAGCCTTGGCCATGGCGTCGGAATTGGCGACCCTGGCGATCGAGACTTCGCGCCTCTATTCCGACCTTGTGCACCGCTCGGAGTTCGACCGATTGACCGACGTGCAAAACCGCTTCGCCATGGAAAAGGCCCTCGGCGCCATGATTCAAACCGCGCGCGAAACCGCCAGAATCTTTGGGTTAATCTACATTGACCTGAATGAGTTCAAACAGGTGAACGACCTGCACGGCCACCTCGTCGGCGACCAGTATCTGCAGGAAGTCTCGCGGCGCATGAAGCGGCAACTACGACCCTGCGACGTTTTGGCGCGTTTGGGTGGCGACGAGTTCGCCGTGCTGGTTTCTGAAGTGCACAATCGGACCGAGGTTGAAGAAATATGTGCGCGGCTTCAAAGCTGCTTCCATGAGCCGTTCATCGGAGACGGCTATTTCCTGCAAGGCTCGGCGAGCTTTGGCATCTCTCTGTATCCTGAAGACGCCGATACCGCCGACAGTCTCCTGCGCGGGGCCGACGCCGCGATGTATGTGGCCAAGTACACACGACTGGCCAATTCCCGCGCCGGCGAAGAAGAACAGCAATCCGAACACGAGTTCGCGCCGAAATCCCATTCCTGACGCTGCGCCGTCGCCTTCCTGTAACTCCTCGGCCTGCCAGGATTCCCTCACGAATCGTTCATTGTTCTCCACCCCCTGCCGATAAGGCCTCGTAGGGCGGGATCCTCGTCATCCCGCCCGCTTGAGCCGCGTTATGAAGAGGGTGGTTCCCTGGTTCGCGATGTTTCTACTGTGCGCTTCGAGCGTACGGTCGCAACCGTCTGGCCAGATCACAACAGTGCAGGAGGCCGCGGACCTCACCAACGCCCTGGCCCGCGAGCATCAACCCGTCGACTTCGAGGCCATCGTCACCTACTACCGCTCTTATGAAAGAAACCTGTTCGTCCAGCAAGGCGACGCGGCAATTTACGTGCACCCCTCCGTCATCTATCGGCTTGTGCCCGGTGATCGCGTCCGGGTGCGCGGAACCATGCACGAGAGCTTTCGGCCGTACATCGAGAACGCTGAACTTACATTCCTGAGCCATGGACCGATGCCCAGGCCCGTGCGCCCCAGCTTCGAGCAGATGATCCGCGCCGAAACGGATGGCAGGCTCGTCACCGTGCTGGCCGTCATCCAGTCCGCCGATCTGGCGCCCAATTCGCAGGCGCCCGTCTCGACCACTCAACTGAGCGTCTTGTTAGACGGAGGGCATGCCGACGTCACAATTGACAGCGATGACCCATCCCGCCTCAAAGACCTTCTCGATACCGAAGTAGAGATGACCGGTGTCCAATCGGGCGTCTTCGATAACAAAATGCAGCAGACCGGGATCCTCTTTCATGTCCAGTCGCTGAATCAGGTGAAGATCCTGAAACGCGCCGCTGTTGACCCCTGGTCCATCGCCGTCACGCCCATGGACCGCGTGTTGAGCGGCTACCTTGTCCGCGACGAGAGCGGCCGCGAGCGCGTGCATGGAATCATTACTTACTATCAGCCCGGCGTGGCCCTGGTTCTCGAAGACGGCTTAAAAAGCATCTGGATTACGACCGATAGTTGGAGCCCACTGCGTGTGGGGCATGTGGCCGACGCAATCGGGTTCCCCGCCGTTGAGAACGGCTTCCTCACCCTGACCCGCGGCGAAGTCCACGAGACGTTAATTCAGGCGCCGGTGCAGCCCTCGCTCTTCACCTGGCGTCAATTGGCCCTTGGCGGCAATGTTGGCCACAGTCGCGTCTTCGACCTGGTTTCTGTGGAAGGCCAGGTTGTAACCGAGGTGCGCCAGGCCACCCAGGACGAATATGTGCTCAACTCTGACGGTCACCTGCTCTCCGCCATCATTCGCCATCCTTGCACAGCAGGCACTCTCCCCCTCAACCCCATGCGCGAGATTCCCGTTGGCACGCACATTCGCGTCACCGGCATCTGCATGCTTACTGACGCGAATCCCTTCAACGGCGAAGTGCCTTTCAACATCCTGATGCGCAACGTTGACGACATCGCCATCGTCGCGCGACCTCCGTGGTTGAATGTGCGTCATCTCATGTTGATCGTCGGCCTGCTGCTTTCGGTGGTCGTCGCCATTGGCATTAGAAGCTGGGCACTGGAGAGGCGTGTGCGCCAGAAAACCGCGGCGCTGGCATACCTCGAACAAAGGCGGAGCCGCATCCTGGAAGACATCAACAACTCCCGCCCGCTCGGCGAGATCATCGAATGCATCACGGAAGTGGTTTCATTCCGTTTGCACGGTGCTGCCTGCTGGTGCGAGATCGCCGAAGGGGCGACTCTGGGAAAGCGTCCGCCCATCATCACATCGCAGAGGATCGTTCAGCAGGAGATTCCCGGCCGTTTGGGAGCCGCCCTTGGAATTATCTTCGCTGCCATGAACCGGCTCACCAAGCCCTGCGCGGAAGAGGCTTCGGCTCTGTCGCTGGGAGCAGGTTTGGCCACCTTGGCCATCGAAACTTCCCGCCTCTACTCCGATCTTGTGCACCGTTCGGAGTTCGATCTGCTCACCGACATTCCCAATCGCTTCTCGCTGGAAAAGCACTTGAGCGCGATGATTTCTGAAGCCCGCCGCTCCGCCCAGATCTTTGGCTTCATCTTCATCGACCTCGATCAGTTCAAGCAGGTCAATGACCAATACGGCCACCAGGTGGGCGACATGTACCTGCAGGAAGCGGCCCTGCGCATGAAGCATCAACTGCGGCTCGGTGACACTCTGGCGCGCCTCGGCGGCGATGAGTTCGCGGTGGTCGTGGCCGCGGTGCACAATCGCTCTGACGTACACGAGATCGCGCACCGCCTCGAGCACAGCTTCGACAATCCCTTCGCAGTGGGCGGGCATGTAGTGCGCGGCTCTGCCAGTATCGGCGTCGCCCTCTACCCTGAGGACGCCGATTCCGCCGACAGCCTCCTCAAAACTGCCGACGCCGCCATGTATCTCGTCAAACAATCCCGGAGCGGCGCCAAAGCCGCTGCTACAAACACCACAGCCTCAAGTCTCCCGTCCAGAAAACGCGCATAAGAAAGGCCCGGCTTTTGGCCGGGCCTTGAGTTGTTAACCGTTCGGGATGAACCAGCCCTACTCCGCCGCCATCTCCTCGGCCTCGCCTTCCTGCCGCATCAGTTCCAGCTCGCGCTCGGCGGCTTCGATCTCGGCGTGCACTTCTTGCTGCACGCGAGCCGCGGCCTCTTCGAGCTCCGGTGAAAGCTGTACGTTGCGGTAGTATTCCAGGCCCGTGCCCGCGGGGATGAGCCGTCCCACGATCACGTTCTCCTTCAACCCGCGCAGGTTGTCCACCGCGCCGTTGATGCTGGCCTCGGTAAGCACGCGTGTCGTCTCCTGGAAACTGGCCGCAGAGATAAAGCTGTCGGTGGAGAGCGAAGCCTTGGTGATGCCCAGCAACAGCGGACGTCCAATTGGCGGACGGCCTCCGTTGGCGAGCACTCGCTCAATCTCTTCCCTGAAGCGGAAGCGATCGACCTGCTGTTCGAGCAGGAAGTTCGAGTCGCCGACTTCATCGATGCGTACCCAGCGCAGCATCTGCCGCACAATCACTTCGATGTGCTTGTCGCTGATCGCCACGCCCTGCAGCCGGTAGACCTCCTGGATCTCGTTCACCAGATAAGCCTGCAGCTCCTTCTCTCCCAGCACGGCAAGAATGTCGTGCGGATTCAGCGGGCCATCCATCAGCGGATCGCCGGCGCGCAGCCGCTCGCCTTCCTGTACGTTCACGTGAATGCCGCGCGGCACCGAGTATTCCTTCTCGTCTCCGTTGTCGGCCGTCACGTAAATCTTGCGCTGTCCCTTCGAGACCTCACCGAAACGAACCACACCGTCAATTTCGGAAATGATCGCGGTTTCGCGCGGCTTGCGCGCCTCAAAGAGTTCCACCACGCGCGGCAAACCGCCCGTGATGTCCTTTGTACGTGTGCTCTCCTTGGGAATCTTCGCCAGCACATCTCCCGGACCCACCTCATCGCCGTCTTGCACCATCAGGTGAGCGCCGCGAGGCAGCAGATAGCGCTTGCTGCTCTTGGAGCCCTTGATGGCAATGGCCGGCTGCCGTTTCTCGTCGGGAGAGTCGGCAACCACCAGACGCGAAAGGCCGGTCACTTCGTCCACTTCTTCGTTCAGCGTGATGCCTTCCTGCAGGTCCTTGAACTGCACCATGCCGCCGATCTCCGTGAGAATGGCGTAGGTGTAAGGATCCCATTCAGCCAGCACTTGGCCCAGCTTCACCGCCGCACCCTCGCGGACGCGGAGGCGCGCGCCGTAAACCACCTGGTAACGCTCCTTTTCACGGCCGCGCTCATCCACAATGGCCACCGAGCCGGAGCGGTTCATGGCCACCAGTTCGCCTTCCTTGCTCTCCACCGTGTTCAGGTTGATGAAGCGCACGAAACCATTGTTCTTGGCGTCGAGGCGGGACTTGTCCTGCACGCGGCTGGCCGTGCCGCCCACGTGGAAGGTCCGCATCGTAAGCTGCGTGCCCGGCTCGCCGATCGACTGCGCCGCGATCACGCCGCAGGTTTCGCCCAGCTCGACCATGCGGCCGGAGCCAAGGTTGCGCCCGTAGCATAATGCGCACACCCCGCGCCGCGATTCGCAGGTGAGCACGGAGCGGATCTTCACCCGCTCTACGCCCGCGCCTTGAATCGCCGACGCGATGTCCTCGTCGATCGGTTGGTTCACTTCCACCACAACGTTGCCGTCGTAGTCCTTGATCCTTTCGAGCGATACCCGGCCGATGATGCGGTCGCGCAGCGGCTCGATGATCTCGCCCGATTCAACGATGGATCCGACGTAAATGCCTTCCAGCGTGCCGCAATCCTGCTCGGTCACGATCACGTCCTGCGCCACGTCCACAAGCCGCCGCGTCAGGTAGCCCGAATCGGCCGTCTTGAGCGCCGTGTCAGCCAGGCCCTTACGAGCGCCGTGCGTCGAAATGAAGTACTCGAGCACCGTCAGCCCTTCGCGGAAGTTCGCGGTGATCGGCGTCTCGATGACCTCGCCCGAAGGCTTGGCCATCAGTCCGCGCATGCCGCTCAACTGGCGAATCTGCTGCTTCGATCCGCGGGCGCCTGAATCGGCCATGATGTAGATCGGGTTCATGGCCCCTTCGTCGTCCGCCTTCTTCATGTTCGAAAACATCTCGTCGGCTACCTGGTCCGTCACCGCCGACCACATCTGGATCACCTTGTTCGACCGCTCGCCGTTGGTGATGGCGCCGTCCATGTACTGCTTCTGGACCTCGATCACCTTCTTGTCGGCGTCGTCCACCACTTTGTACTTGCTCTCCGGGATCACCATGTCATCCAGGCCCACAGAGAGGCCGGAGCGCGTGGCATAATTGAATCCCAGCGACTTGATGCGGTCAAGCATGCCCACCGTCACCTCGAGCCCCAGGTTCTGGTTGCAATAGTTGACCAGTTGCCCGATGCCCTTCTTCTTCAGCAGTCCGTTCACGAACGGCATGCCCGGCGGGAGCGCGTCGTTCAGGATCACGCGACCAACCGTGGTCGACAGATACTCCTTGTCGAAGTCCACCGGTTCGGTGTGCGTCAGGTCCTGATCGTCGTAGGCGTTCGCCATGTCGAGCACCTTGCCCGTATAGCGCACGCGGATCGGCGACAGTGTCTCTACTTCACCCGCTTCGAGCGCCATCAGGATCTCGTCGGTGTTCGAAAACACGCGGCCTTCGCCCTTGCCGCCCTTCTTGGCCTTAGTTAGGTAGTAAAGTCCCAGCACCATGTCCTGCGTGGGCACCGTGATCGGCTGCCCGCTCGCCGGCGACAGAATATTGTGCGAGGCCAGCATGAGCACGCTGGCTTCAATCTGCGCCTCAGGCGACAGCGGAATGTGCACGGCCATCTGGTCGCCGTCAAAGTCCGCGTTGAATGCGGTACAGACCAGCGGATGAATTTTGATCGCCTTGCCTTCTACCAGCACCGGCTCAAAAGCCTGGATGCCCAGGCGGTGTAGCGTTGGGGCGCGGTTCAGCAGCACGGGATGATCCTTGATCACTTCCTCAAGGATGTCCCACACCACCGGCTCCTGCATCTCCACCATTTCTTTGGCTTGCTTAATGGTGGTGCACTGCCCGGTCTGCTCCAGCCGGTGATAAATGAACGGCTTGAACAGTTCGAGCGCCATCTTTTTCGGCAACCCGCACTGGTGCAGCTTCAGCTCCGGACCCACCACGATCACCGAGCGGCCCGAATAGTCGACGCGCTTGCCCAGCAGGTTCTGCCGGAAACGGCCCTGCTTGCCCTTGAGTGTGTCACTTAGAGATTTGAGCGGGCGATTGTTCGCGCCCCTCAGTACCCGTCCGCGACGTCCGTTGTCGAACAGCGCATCTACAGCTTCCTGCAGCATGCGCTTCTCGTTGCGCACAATCACTTCCGGCGCGTGCAGGTCCATCAGCTTCTTCAACCGGTTATTGCGGTTGATCACGCGGCGATACAAATCGTTTAAATCCGACGTGGCGAACCGGCCGCCGTCCAGCGGCACCAGGGGGCGCAGCTCTGGGGGAATCACGGGCAGCACGTCGAGAATCATCCAGTGCGGCTTGTTGCTTGACTTACGAAACGCCTCAACTACTTTCAGGCGCTTGGCGAACTTGATCTTCTTCTGCGCCGAGGTCTCAGTTTTCATCCGCTCGCGCAGTTCCACTCCCAGTTCGTCAATGTTCACGCGCTTGAGCAATTCCTTGATGGCTTCGGCGCCCATCATGGCCTTGAAGCCCGAGGGCCGGAACTGCTGGTCGAGCTCGCGGAACTTGGTCTCGTCCTTGATGATCTCGCGCTCACGCACAGGCGCGTCGCCGGGATCGATTACAACGTAGGACTCGAAGTAGAGAATGCCTTCGAGATCGCGCAGCGAGATGTCCAGCAGGTGGCCGATGCGCGAAGGCAGGCCCTTGAAGAACCATACGTGCGAGCAGGGCGACGCCAGCTCAATGTGGCCCATCCTCTCGCGGCGCACCTTGCTCACGGTCACTTCCACGCCGCACTTGTCGCAGATCACGCCGCGGTGCTTCATGCGCTTGTACTTGCCGCACAGGCACTCCCAATCGGTCACCGGGCCAAAGATGCGCGCGCAGAACAGGCCGTCGCGCTCCGGCTTGAAGGTGCGGTAATTGATGGTCTCCGGCTTGGTTACTTCGCCGTGCGACCAGCTGCGGATCTTTTCCGGGCTAGCCAGCATGATGCGAATGGCGTCGAAGTCGGTAATGGGGCTCGTAAGCTCAAACGGGTTCGAACGGAACAAGGCGACCCTCTCTGGCAGGTTCTCTATGGCCCGCCGCGGTTACGCGTTTTTCCCGGGATTCTTTTCGGATCCTTCCTTCCCGGGTAGCGGCGTTTACCGCTTTCAAGAAGGACCCTGACGACAGCTTCTAGCTGTTAGCTCCTGGCTTCTAGTTCTCTTCTCGCTCGAAGCAGTTTCGCGCTTTCAGCTAGAACAAACCTTTGGTTCGCCTCGACTGCCAGCCCAACCCCAGTCAAGCTAGAGGCTGGAAGCTGGCAGCTAGAGGCTGCATTTAATCCGCGACCGCCGCCACTTCCGGCGTCGGCAGCTTCTTGATCAGGTCCGCGCGCTTGATCAGTTCCACGTCCAGGCACAGCGACTGCAACTCGCGGATCAATACATTGAACGACTCCGGCACGCCCGGCTCTATAGCCGCTTCACCTTTGACGATGGCCTCGTAGAGCTTGGTGCGGCCATAAACGTCGTCGGACTTTGCGGTCAGCAGTTCCTGCAGGATGTACGCCGCCCCGTACGCTTCAAGCGCCCACACTTCCATTTCGCCGAAGCGCTGCCCGCCGAACTGCGCCTTGCCGCCCAGCGGCTGTTGCGTGATCAGCGAATACGGACCGATCGACCGTGCGTGAATCTTGTCGTCGACTAGGTGCGACAGCTTGAGCATGTAAATGTAGCCCACCGTCACCGGCTGCTCGAACTGTTCGCCCGTCAAGCCATCGAAGAGCATGGTCTTGCCCGACGAAGGCAGGCCCGCCGATGCCAGCAGCGCCTTGATTTCGCTCTCTTGCGCGCCGTCGAACACCGCCGTTCCAAACCAGATGCCCTTGCTCATGCCCTGCATGACGCGGATCAGCATCTCGTCGTCCAGCTCCAGAAGCTGACGCAGCACCGCGGTACCGGCGAACTCTTTCTTCGCCATCTCGCGCGCATACTCGGCTCCGGAGTTGGCCTTCACCATCTCGGCGACCTTCTTGCCCAGCTCGTGCGCTGCCCATCCCAGGTGCGTCTCCAGAATCTGGCCCACATTCATACGAGAAGGCACGCCTAGAGGATTGAGCACGATCTCCACCGGCGTTCCATCGGGCAGATACGGCATGTCCTCCACGGGCAGAATGCGCGAGATCACGCCCTTGTTCCCGTGCCGGCCGGCCATCTTGTCGCCCACGCTCAGCTTGCGCTTCATGGCCACGTAAACCTTCACCAGCTTGATCACGCCCGGAGGCAGCTCGTCGCCCTTCTGCAGCTTGGCCACCTTCTCATTCGTAATCTTGCGCAGCACTTCAATCTGCCGCGACGTCATCTCTTCGATCTCGTCGATCTGTTCGTTGGCGCGCGGATCCTTGTCGGCATAGCGGATGCGCTTCAGGTTCTTCGTCGAGATGCGCTCGATCGTGTCGCGATCCAGAATCGTGCCCTTGGTCAGCAGGCGCTTGTTGGTGCGCTCGTCGTGCAGGTCGGCCAGAACTTCCTTGGCGCCCAGGATCGCTTCCAGCCTCTTCAACCGCTCGTCGGTCAAAATCCGGATCTCGTCGCCCAGGTTCTTTTCGAGCTTGGCCACGTACTCGGCCTCGATCAGCTTGGCGCGCTCGTCCTTCTCCTGGCCCTTGCGGCTGAAGATGCGAACGTCCACCACCGTGCCCTCGATTCCCGGAGGGCAGGTCAGTGAAGCGTCGCGCACGTCCCCGGCCTTTTCGCCGAAGATCGCGCGCAGCAGCTTCTCTTCCGGCGTCAGCTGCGTCTCGCCCTTGGGCGTCACTTTGCCCACCAGAATGTCGCCGTGCCCGATCTGGGCGCCGATCCGGATCACTCCGCTTTCGTCCAGGTCGCGCAGCGCGTGCTCACTTACGTTGGGAATGTCTCGCGTGATTTCCTCGGGACCCAGCTTCGTGTCGCGCGCCTCGATCTCGAACTCCTCAATGTGCACTGAGGTGTAGTAGTCCTCGCGCACCAGTTGCTCGCTGATCAGGATCGCGTCCTCGAAGTTGTACCCGCGCCACGGCATAAAGGCCACCAGCACATTGCGGCCCAGTGCCAGCTCTCCTTGTTCCGTGCACGGCCCGTCGGCGATTACTTGGCCCTTGAGCACTCGGTCTCCTTGGCGAACCACCGGCTTCTGATTGATGCAGGTGTTCTGATTCGACCGCTTGAACTTGATGAGCTGATAAATGTCCGAACCCACTTCGCGCGAAAGCTGCATCGGATGATGCTCGCCCTCGACGCGCACAATAATGCGCTCCGAGTCCACCGAGTCCACGATGCCGTTGCGCTTGGCCAGGATCACCGCGCCTGAATCGCGCGCGGTTACGCCTTCCATGCCCGTGCCCACCAGCGGCGCTTCAGCCGCCAAGAGCGGCACCGACTGCCGTTGCATGTTTGCGCCCATCAGCGCGCGGTTGGCGTCGTCGTGCTCCAGGAACGGCACCAGCGACGCGGCCACCGACACCAATTGCTTGGGGCTCACGTCGATGTAGTCCACCTCGGCCCGGTTCACCAGCACAAAGTTCCCCAGCCGGCGCGCATTCACCAGGTCTTCCGTGATCACGCCGTTCTCGTCGAACTCAATGTTGGCCTGCGCGATAGTGTGTTTGTCCTCTTCCCACGCCGAAAGATAGAAGCTGAAGGGAATCGAGTCGATGGTGCGCTTGCCTTCCTTTTTCAGCTTTGCATTTAGCTTCTGCGCCTCGTCCTTCTCGATGTGGTCGCCTACGCGCAGGCCGCTTTCGCCCGCGTTCACGATCTCAACGAAATCCAGGATCTTCGAGTCCTTCACCTTGCGGTAAGGCGACTCGATGAATCCGTACTCGTTGATGCGCGCAAAGCAGCTCAGCGAGCTAATGAGACCGATATTGGGTCCTTCCGGCGTCTCGATCGGGCAAATCCGCCCGTAGTGCGTCGGGTGCACGTCGCGCACTTCGAATCCGGCGCGCTCGCGGCTCAGGCCGCCCGGCCCAAGCGCCGAAAGACGCCGCTTGTGCGTGATCTCCGACAGCGGGTTGGTCTGGTCCATGAACTGCGACAGCTGCGACGAGCCGAAGAACTCGCGGATGGCCGCCATCACCGGCTTGGCGTTGATCAGGTCGTGCGGCATGGCCGTGTTCAGCTCCTGATACACGCTCATCTTTTCCTTGATGGCGCGCTCCATGCGCACCAGGCCAATGCGGAACTGGTTCTCCATCAGCTCGCCCACCGCGCGCACGCGCCGGTTGCCTAGGTGGTCGATGTCGTCCACTACGCCGATGTTCTTGCGCAGCTTGAGCAGGTAACGGATGGTCGCGTAGAAATCCTCCGCCGTCAGAGTCCTGTGATCGAGATGTGTCGCGTCCTGGTTCTCGTAGAGCTTGATGTTGAACTTCAGCCGCCCCACGCGCGAAAAATCGTACTTGCGCGGATCGAAGAACATGCCCTCGAAAAGCGCCGTCGCCGTATCCAGCGTCGGCGGGTCGCCCGGCCGCAGCTTGCGGTAGATCTCGATTAGCGCCTCTTCCGGCTTGTGCACCGAGTCGCGCTTCAAAGTGTTCGAGATGATGTTGCCCACGTCGTCGCGGTCGGGGAAGAACACTTCGAAGCTCGTCGCGCCCGAGGCCATCACCTTGTGCAGCCGGTCGGCGGTCAACTCAGCGTTGGCCTCCACAATCACTTCGCCGGTGTTCGTATCCACCACGTCCGCAGCCGTCAGCGCGCCGTCCAGCTCCCCCGCTTCCACTTCCACCTTCTGGATGTTTGCGCTGCGCAGCGCCTTCAGCGCATGCGGTGTGATCTTGCGCCCCGTGTGTGCAATCTCCTCGCTGCCGTGCTTGATGGCGTGTGCGGGCTTGGCGCCCACCAGGTGCGTGCCCTTGGCCGCGTCCTGTTGCACTTCCCACATCAGCTTGCCGTCGTCCTTGTGCAGCCGGTCCACCGTGTAAAAGGTCTTCAGAATCTCTTCGTCCGAGCGCAGTCCCAGCGCGCGCAGGAAGATGGTTCCCAGAAACTTCCGCTTGCGGTCGATGCGCACATACAGGGTGTTCTTCTGGTCGTATTCGAATTCCACCCACGATCCGCGATAGGGAATGATCTTTCCCAGGAAATAGGTCCGGTTGTTGGCGGTCTCAAAGAAGACGCCCGGCGAGCGGTGCAGCTGCGAAACAATCACGCGCTCGGTACCGTTCACAATGAACGTGCCGTTCGGCGTCATCAGCGGAATGTCGCCGAAGAAAACCTCTTGCTCCTTGATGTCGCGGATGGTTTTGTTGCCGGTCTCGGCGTCTTTGTCGTAGATAGTCAGGCGCACCGTCACCTTCAACGGCGCTGAAAACGTCATGCCCCGCTCCTCGCATTCCTGCTGATCGTATTTCAACTGCAGGCTCACGGGGTCGCCGCACTTGTTGCAGAAGTCCGGCGTGTTCTTGTTGTACGTTCCGCACTTCTGGCAAAGCACGTCGCCCGGCAGAAACGGATCGGTGATCACCATCGCCCCGCAATGCACGCACGCCGTGCGCAGGTGATGCAGTCCCTTCAGGTGGCCGCACTTGCACTCCCAGTTGCCGATCGAGTAGTCGACGAAATCCAGTTGCGAGATGCCGCGGAAGTCGGTAATTGGGAAAACCGATACAAACACCGACTGCAGGCCGTTATCGTCCCGCTCGTTGGGCAGTTTGTCCATCTGCAGGAACCGCTCGTAGCTGCGGCGCTGCACTTCAATCAGGTTGGGAATCTGGGTGGCAGTGGGAATCTTTGAAAAATCGAGCCGGCTGCGAATCGCGCGCTTCTCGTTGGGCATGATCACTCCTGAGCCTCGTCGTTCCGGCGCCGTTCGCGCGTCGGACCGGCGCCCGAGTCTCGTTGGCGCCGGAGTGGTTCCGAATGAAACCGAAGGTGCGTGGGAGCAGGCAATGATTGCCCGCTCTTCAGTTGCCGGCAGTCCGGAAATTGATTCCCGGTCACCGGAAAGAACCCGGATCAGGCGGGTTCTGTGAGAGCTTGGTCAAAAAACGCGTGGTCGATATTGCCGTGCTTCGGGCAGGTGCGCTAGACTGCGCACAATTGGAAGATGCGAGCACAACGGCTGGACCCGGAATTACGGGAGAAACCGTAAAGGGAAGTTGTGCGCATAAGGCTGCCAAAGTCTAAAGAAATCCCTGCGCAGCTCATTGGAGACACGACAAGCTCGTAAGGACGCAATGCCTCACGAGCGCGGCTCAACGCCAGTGCCCCCTATCGAATTTTCTTCCATTGCCCTCGCCGATCGCAAAATCCGCATCCGCCGCGAACTACCCGCTGCCCGACCACCGTCAACGGCCACCCCGCCTGACCCTGGGAAAACCGCTGACTCAAAAAAACTTAACCTCAAACATCCGCCCTCATCGATCCCTGCCCTGAGCTGCGGATGCTGCGTGACCACCACGCCCCATTTCGCGCCGTCCGGCCATTTCGCTCACTCAATAGACTGAGCGAAACCGCCAAGACCCGCACCCTCTATCTTAGCGCGTCCCGGCGGCGCATGCAAGTCTCGTGCCGTTTACTTGATCTCGACCGTGGCCACGCCCTCAAACTTCTTTCTGATGGCCTCGGCCTCTTCCTTGGTCGCGTTCTCCTTGATGGCCTTGGGAGCGCCGTCAACCAGGTCCTTGGCTTCCTTCAGGCCCAGCGACGTGACCTCGCGTACCGCCTTGATGGTGTTGATCTTATTGGCGCCGGCATCCTTCAGGATGACCTGAAATTCGGTCTTCTCCTCGACCGCCGGAGCTGCTCCGCCCGCCGCCGCGCCGCCGGCAACCATCACCGGTGCCGCTGCCGCCGCCGAAACGCCAAGCCTCTCTTCCAGCTTCTTCACCAGAGCCGCCGCTTCCAGCAGGCTCAGGCTTACGATTTGCTCTTCCAATTGCGCGATATCCGCCATGTTCCTCTCCAATCAAACGTTGAATTTGCGGCCGAGCCAAAACTCTCGTCCAGAAGGCTGCCCACGCAGGGTGAAAGTTTCCGATGCGCCAGACCCGCGCACTTTCTCGCCTGCTCCCAGCCAAAACCCTAAAAGCAGCTCTTAGCTGCTAGCTTCCAGCTTCTAGCTCTTCCTCGATCAAACCCACAGCCTCAATTTCAGCACGAAAAGGCTAGAAGCTAGAGGCTAGGAGCTAGAAGCTTGCGGCTTTATGCCGCCGCGAACTTTTCCTTCTCCACTCCCTGGCCAATCACCACCGCCAAATCGCGGCCCGTGGCATTGATGACCGTCGCCAGCCGTTGTGCCGGCGAATTAATGAGGAAGAGCAGCTTCGCGAAGATCTCTTCCTTGCCCGGCATCGTTGCCAGCGCCTTCACGTCGTCCACGCTCAGCAGCTTGCCGTCCACGATGCCCAGCTTGAAATGGAACTCCGCCGCGTTCTCGCCTGCCCACTTGGCAAACACCTTGGCCAGCGCCACGGGATCGCCCGCGGTAAACGCCACCGAGTTCACGCCCTTCAGGCCCTTCAGCGCCTCTTCAACCTGCGTGCCAGACCCCGAGATCGCGGCCAGCTTGTTTTTCACCACGCGGTACTTGCCGCCCGCCTCGCGAATCACCTTGCGCAGCTCGTAATCCTTGGCCACGGTCAGCTTGCTGAACGTGCCCACAATCGCGGTGGTCGACGAAGCCAGCTCCGTGGCCAGCACCTTTACTTTCTCCGCTTTTTTCGCTTTCGAAATCGCCATTGTCTTCGCTCCGCTACGACAGGTGTCAGGTTTCAGGTGTCAGGGTTCACTGCCCCAACCGCGCCTTGACCTCGCTCCCCGCCCTCGCTTTCCGTCGCCCTTAGCAGGCGCTTTCCTGAAAATGTCGCCGTCTTGCTCTTACAAAAAACTCTCGGCTCTGTTTATTTGCTCGCAGGATCACCGGAGCAACTGACACCTGACCCCTGAAACCTGATCCCTATCTTTTCACCGCCGCGTCCGCCACAGCCGAATCCAGCGGAACGCCCGGTCCCATGGTCGAGCTCAGCGTGACGCTCTTGATGTATTTGCCCTTCGCCGCCGAAGGCTTCGCGCGCACAATCGACGTAATCACCGTGGTCGCGTTGTCGATCAGCTTTTGTGGCTCGAAACTCAGCTTGCCCACCGGCACATGCACCAGGCTTGTTTTATCGGCGCGAAACTCCACCTTGCCGGCCTTGATCTCCTTCACCGCCGCGCCCACATCCATGGTCACGGTTCCGGTCTTGGGATTCGGCATCAGACCCTTCGGCCCCAGCACCTTGCCCAGCCGGCCCACAACCTTCATCATGTCCGGCGTCGCAATCAGCGCATCGAAGGCGGTCCAGTTTTCTTTCTGGATCTTCTCCACCATCTCCTCGCCGCCCACAAAGTCCGCGCCCGCTTCGGTCGCTTCCTTCTGCCGGTCGCCGGTGGCGATCACGGCTACGGTCTTGGTCTTGCCCAGCCCGTGCGGCAGCACAACAGTTCCGCGAACCATCTGGTCCGCATGGCGCGTGTCCACGCCCAGACGCATCGTCAGATCGACGGTCTCGTCGAACTTCGCGTATTTCACTTGCTTCAGGAGATTCACTGCTTCAGGCAGCGGATACGCCGGCTTGTTCACAGCGGCGCGTGCCTTTGCAATATTCTTGCCAGTTGCCATCGTTCCCTCGTCTCCCACCGCTTTTGCCAGCCCGCCCTTGGCGGAATCCGTCAACCAGACTGAGCATTCGTCCAAAACCTTGCCCGTCCGGCCAGGACCAAAAGCCGTGGTGCTATTGACTGCGCAGGGATTCCCCGCACGTATCCATTTATGGTAGCGAAACGGCCGCGGAATTGCAACAACATCCAAATCAAGACACCTCGGGTACACCCAACAGACGGTCCTCAAACCACCGGTCGAGCCCCTCAGAATCTGTCATCAGACTAAATTTTGGGTTGGTCGCCCAAATAGATAGCGCGTACATACACGTTCGCCACATCCTCAGAAGATCATTGCGTTCGATATCAGTATCGCCCTTGTGGACGATATTTGAACGTAGCCGATAGAGGTCACTGACGCGCTTTGCGAGCTGTCGTCTCCTCGCGACGTCACCCCCAAAAAGATGAACGAGCCGCGCGCTTAGCTGGTAGGCAATCTCCGTCTTTACCTGTGCACCAAGAACCGTGCTCTCCAGCGCGATTGCGAATAGAAGAAATGAGAGCTGCGGTTCGCGCTCGACGCAGCCCGCTCCCGCTATCGCATACCCGGTTGCAACGCGCTGCGCAAACGAATCCTGTCGAGCTAACAACCCGCTAACATGAAGGCCGCCACGCGCCCGGATTTGCCCTTCCAGCGAGAGACGCGGCAGCTCGATACCGATTGTCCTCGATCCGAACGTCATCGAATGGCGCGCCTCGACAGCCTTTTTGGCTCGAACCACCGCGTATCGGAACGGATTCTCCGGCTGCCCACGGTGAATTCTCATTAACGAAGGAGGCGCATCCGCGCAAAGCGCGTTAAGCACGGCCAGTTCGTGATCAACTTCATTTTCCGCAGCATCTATCGCCGATTCCTGGTCGACGGCTCGTACCGAGATTCTCGCAAAAAGTGACGAAACTGATTTATCGTCCTTAGTCAGCCCGGGAATCGGAGCAGGAAGCTTGACATTCTGAGCAACGAACTCAATTCGACCAAACTTAAAACCACCACAGTCCGGCAGCATCCCGCCAACCGAGAGCTCGACCTCCCATTCCTCGGGGACCGCGCGTAATGCAATAACGAGCCGCTCAGACTCGGTGCTCACCGCCCTCTGCCGTTGATCGGGAGGCTGACAAAGCACGTTGGCGGCACAGTCCGCAAACAACCCAGTTAATGACGACCTACACCACGTCCCATCTTTTCGCACCTCAGCGCCAATCCGCTCGATGGCGTCGCTAAACTTATCAGCATCGCTCCCGTGCAAAACCAGCCTGCTATGGACGATCAAAGACTGATTGAGCTGCTGCGGCACACCTGGCTGACCCGGCGGCTTCACATCCGAAATGCTTCCGACGAGATCACGGAATATTTGCTTAATTCTGCCGATATTCATGAGCTCATAATGCACCATCTGGGAGGAAAGTTCTCCCGGTTTCAGGAGCCGGGTGCCTCAGGCCTCGCCTCTGAGACCTGGGAAACCTCGCCCGCGCCGTAGGCGCAACGGTTGTTAGCCCCGCGCCTCGGCGTGGAGAAACCCGGCCCAATTTAGAAATGGAGTCCCATAGGGACGACGCAGTCGCTCACCGTTCACCCTCCACCGATCACCGTTCACCGGTACACTAGACTCAGGACCCCTGTCCCCCCAGGACTTTACGCTTTGCATCCGCTTCTCGCCGATCTCAATCCCGAACAACGCGCCGCCGTCGAGGCCGCCGAAGGCCCTCTGCTGATCCTCGCAGGCGCCGGCTCCGGCAAGACCCGCGTCATCACTCATCGCATCGCCTGGCTCATCCAGGAAAAGAACATCGCGCCCGACTCGATTCTCGCCGTCACCTTCACCAACAAAGCCGCCGGCGAAATGGCCGAGCGCGTCAACGAGCTGCTCGGTCACTCTTCGCTCGCCAAGCCTCTCATCGCAACCTTCCATTCCTTCTGCGTGCGCATCCTTCGCCGCGACGTCGAAGCTCTCAAAGTCAACGGCCAGGGTCTCACCCGCTCTTTCACCATCTTCGACGAAAACGATCAATCGGCACTGGTCAAGCAGATCATGAAGCGCATGGGCCTCGACACTAAGCAACTCACCCCGCGCACCGTGCAGAGCCGCATCTCCTGGGCTAAAAACCACATGGTCGATCCGCAGGATTACTTCCTCGCCTCCAAAGACCCTACCAGCGAGCGCGTCGCTCACATCTTTCAGGCCTACCAGGCCGAGCTGCGCAAGAACAACGCCATGGACTTCGACAACCTGCTCCTCGAAGCAGTCCGCCTGCTCAAAGCCTCCGGCGAAGTGCGCGAGCGCTACCAGCGCCGCTATCAATATGTATTGGTCGACGAGTATCAGGACACCAACCGTCCGCAATACGAGCTCATGAAGCTCCTCGCCGGCGAGCACAAAAACGTCTGCGCCGTCGGCGACGAGGATCAGAGCATCTATTCCTGGCGCGGCGCCGACATTCGCAACATCCTCGAGTTCGAGAAAGACTTTCCCAACGCCCGCATCGTTCGCCTCGAGCAGAATTACCGCTCCACGCAGATCATTCTTGAGGCCGCCAGCGCCGTCGTCGCCAACAACATCCGCCGCAAGGGCAAGAAGCTCTGGACCGAGCGCCAGGGCGGCTCGCTCATCGGCTACTGTGAAGCGCCGGACGGCGAAAATGAAGCTCTCTTCATCGCCGACAAAATTCAGGCTTTCCTTCGAGCACACAACTCCTCCGAAACGCCAGACCCCGGAGGGGCGGCCGGAGGGGTGGCCGTTCTCTACCGCACCAACTCGCAGTCGCGCCTCGTTGAAGAAGCCCTGCGCCGCTACAACATCAGCTACACCATGGTCGGCGGCTTCAGCTTTTACGAGCGCGCCGAAATCAAGGACCTGCTCGCCTATCTCCGTCTCGTCCGCAATCCGCATGACTCGATGGCCTTGCAGCGCATCATCAACACTCCGGCCCGCGGCATCGGCAAAACCACTCTTGAAACCATCGAGCGCCTGGCTCTTGAAACCGGCCGCTCCACCTGGGACGCTGTGGCCGCGGCCATCGCCAACCATCTCGTCTCCGCGCGCGCTCTAGCGGCCCTCGAATCTTTTCGCCAACTCATCCTCGACGCACAGGCCATGATGGATCCCGACTTCGCCGGCAAGCTCGCCGCCGACGTTGCCGAGTCTCGCGCGGACGACGCCGATACAGGCTTTGGATTCGGTGCGGCCGCAACTGACTCTGAAATGCCTGCGTCAGATAATCAACTCGGCGGCGATCAGGACCAGATCCCGCTTCTCGATTCCAGCCACTTCGAATCCGGTCCAAAACCAGAACAGCCCGAAGGGCAACCACAAGAAAGCGAAGAATCCGGTTTCCGCTCTCCCGGCGACTCCGCCACCCTCCCCGAGCTCATCCGCTTCATCATCGACCGCAGTGGCTACATTAAAGCTCTCGAAACCGAAGGCACGCCCGAGGCCTTCAGCCGCATTGAAAACCTGAAAGAGCTGGCCAACGCCGCGCACGATGCCGAGGAGCGCGGCGAAACTCTCGCTGACTTCCTCGACCACGCCGCGCTCGCATCCGATACCGATCAGTTCGATCCCAACGCCCGCGTCACGCTCATGACTCTCCACGCGGCCAAGGGCCTCGAATTTCCGCTGGTCTTTCTCGCCGGCCTTGAGGAGGGCCTCTTCCCGCACTCGCGCACGCTCTCCAGCCCTGAAGAGCTCGAAGAAGAGCGCCGCCTCTGCTACGTCGGCATGACGCGCGCCATGAACACGCTCATCCTCACCCGCGCCCACTACCGCCGCCGTTACGGCGCCGACGTGCCTGAGGCCAGCGTCCCTTCGCGCTTCCTCGAAGAAGTTCCTCCGCAACTCATCGAAAACCTCGGCAGTCGCGGTCCTGCATGGTCCACGCCAGCGTACTCGACCGCGTACGGAACGGGCCGCCGCTATGGCAGGTCCAGCACTACCGAACGCGCGCACTTCAACTATGAAGATGAAAGCCAAGAGATCCCGCTGTCCTCGGCTGACAGCTTTTCGTCTCGCCAGGGATCTACTCCAAAACCTGAAAGCGCGCGAGCGCCAAAGGATAAAAGCGTGCGCACGCCGGGAGCACTGCCGGAGCGCAGCATCGACAACATCGCCCGCTTCTTTGGCGGCGGACGAAACGCGGCCCGCCCCGGTTCCTTCGCGCATCCCACCATGGACATTCCCGCCATCAACGGCGCGTCCGGCCTGAGAAAAGGTCAGCGTGTGATGCACGCAAAATACGGCGAGGGCACTGTGCTCCAGCGCGAGGGCGACGGCGAAGACGCCAAGCTCACCGTGCTCTTCGCCCGTCACGGCATCAAGAAGTTGATGGAAAAGTTCGCCAATCTGCGCAAGCTCTGATCCGCGCCGCTCGTCGCAAATTTCGATGCGAATCGTCCGGAACGCGCCCTGATTATCCCCGCGTCTCTTTCAGTTCTGCCATATCGAACAGCGCGTCCAGCGTCTCAGTCGTTTCCAGGCTCTCGAGAGTCGCGTCAAAGTAGCTCTCACGCAAGCCCCGCCGCAGTTTCTCATGTTTCGAGTTGTTGCTGGCAAACCCCGGCGTGAAGTACGCTTTAAATCCTTCCATCTCTCGCCCATACGGGATCGGCGTTCTGACCATTTAACAAAGAAATTCCGCCACAAAGTGCAACGCTTCCTGGGCCTTCGGCGTCTTCAGCTCGCGCTCCAAATCCCTTTTGCCGAAAAACCCCGCTTTGATCACGATGTTCGTCTTTGACCGGTTCATCCGCGCCTGCAAGAGGGCCTGCACCAGGAAATCCTCGTCGGTTTCGTCGAATCTGGGGTCGTGCAAAACCTTGTTTTCCCGTAGGTAATCCCGAAAAAATGACACTGGTTTCCCTCTTTCGTCGTTCGCGGGCCCACCGGACGTGGGTCAACGGCTCACCGCCGGTTTCGTCGCTCCTGCCCCGCGATCCTGTCGCCGCGCCGGCTCCGCCTCATATATATGTGGTCTGCCCGACACCCAATCTTCCCAAGCGTTCATGACCCAGTCAATCGGATTCCGCGTCGAGCACCAATCCAGTGACCCTTTTGAATGGCGCACACACACATCGCTCGCGTTCGCGTGGCCCCCGGCCCTCGCGGTTCCTTTAGACTGAAGGCGCCATGCAATCGGTAAGAAATCTGCGCCTGCACTCGCGGCCCGCTGCGCACCTCGCCGCGCTGGCAGCAATGGCGGTCACCTTCGCCCTCGCCGGCTGCGGCATGCCTGGCGCGCCTCTGCCCCCCTCGCTCAACCTTCCCGTTCCCGTCACCGATCTCTCTGCCGTGCGCACCGGCCCCCAGGTCGCGCTCGCCTGGACCATGCCCACCAAAACAACTGACAAAGTCCTGCTCAAACGCAGCATCTCCGTCCGTGTTTGCCGCAATCAGACCAGCGCCGCGCAGTGCTCCGTGGCCGCCACTCTTCCATTCGCTCCAGGAGTTGGCGCCACTTTCTCTGACAATTTACCCGCCTCGCTCGCCGCCGGCCCTCCCCAAGTGCTCACGTATTTTGTCGAGCTCGTCAATGGCAAGGGCCGTTCAGCAGGACTGTCGAACAGTGCGGAGATCCTGGCCGGCGAGGCGCCTCCCGCAGTCGAAGACTTGACCGCTGAGATGCGCAAGAACGGCGTGCTCCTGCGCTGGGCGCCCGCTCCAACCGAGACATCGCCCGTAGCCATCCGCCTCGTCCGCCGGCTCCTCACGCCACCAATCAAGAAATCGGATCAGAGCCCCTTGGCGCAGCCCTCCGAACCTCTCGAGCAAACCCTCCTTGTCGAACCCGCGCCTCACTCCGATCGCGCCCTCGACACCAGCATCCGCTTCGGCGAAACATACGACTATCGCGCCCAGCGTGTCGCCCGCATCAACCTCGGCGGCTCAACGCTCGAGCTGGCCGGACCGATGTCGCCCCCCGTCCGCATCGACGCCATCAATGTGTTTCCTCCCAGCGCGCCCAAAGGCCTTGAAGCCGTGGCCACCGCGGGCGAAAACGGCTCCGGCCCCGCGATCGACCTCAGTTGGATTCCCGGCTCAGAGACCGACCTCGCCGGCTACATCGTCTACCGCCGCGACTCCGCAGCGGCTGGCTCCGCATGGCAGCGTATCTCGACTCAACCTGTCGTCGGGCCCGGCTATCATGATCCCAACGTGCTGCCCGGCCACACTTACAGCTACGCCGTCACCGCCATCGATCAAGACGGCCATGAGAGCGCTCAATCTGCCGAAGCCTCAGACACCGTGCCCGCCCCATAGCGGAGATCGTCACCAAGGAGTTTCGATCCATGAAGTATTGCCGCTTCAATCTCAATGGCCAATCTCACTACGGATCGGTCGAAGACCGCAATGGCGAACTGTGGGTCGTGGACCTGGTCGAGCCGCCCGAAGAAGATCTCGCCTCTCGCCTCAAGCCGGGCAGCCCTGCGGCTTCCCGATTGCAACCCATGCCGCTGAGCGCCGCCGAACTCCTTCCGCCCGTCACGCCATCCAAGATTGTCTGCGTCGGGCGCAACTATCGCGCCCACGTCCGCGAGCTCGGCAACGAGATGCCCGTCGAGCCGCTGATCTTCTTCAAGCCGCCATCGTCCTTGCTCGCGCCCGGCGGCGTCATCCGCATGCCCGCCATTTCTCAGCGCGTCGACTTCGAAGGCGAGCTCGCCGTCGTCATCGGCCGCCCCTCGCGCAACCTTAAGCCGGATGCCAACTGGCGCGACGTCGTGCGCGGTCTTACGCTGGCCAACGATGTCACCGCTCGCGACCTGCAAAACAAAGACGATCAGTGGACCCGCGCCAAGGGCTTTGACACCTTCTGCCCCATCGGACCCATCGTCAGCGATGAGCTTGACCTCGACGCCGGCCTCACAATCGAAACGCGCCTCAACGGCCAAGTCCGCCAGCAAGGCTCCACGCTCGACTTCATCTTTTCTCTCCGCGAACTCCTCGCCTTCATCACGTCCGTCTTCACGCTCGAGCCGGGCGATCTGCTTCTCACCGGAACGCCTTCCGGCATCGCTCCGCTCTCTCCGGGCGACCGTGTCGAAGTCTCCATCCCCGGCCTCGGCGTCCTTGTGAACACCGTCGAATCGGATTAGCTCGCCGCGGCGCACCCACCCCGCGTTCAGCGTATTTTAAAGAAGAAGAGGTACACTGGTGCCGTAGGAAACGAGCCGAATCCCCGCTTCCCCGCTGGAGGAATCATGCCAAATCTTCTTGAACAACTGCGCAAGTTTACGGTCGTTGTGGCCGATACCGGCGACATGGAGGCGATGGAGAAGTTTCATCCCCAGGACGCTACCACCAACCCCTCGCTCATCACTGCGGCGGCGCAAATGCCGCAGTACCAGCCCATTGTCGACGGCGTGCTGACGCAGGCGCACAAAGACCTGGGTGACAGCGCGAGCGACAAGGACGTTGCCAACCTCGCCTTCAAACGCCTGGCCGTGGCCTTCGGCAAGAAAATCCTCGCTATCATCCCCGGCCGCGTCTCCACTGAAGTGGATGCGCGCCTGTCCTACGACACGGCGAAGACCATCGAAATGGCGCGGGACATCATCGAAATGTACCGCAAGGAAGGCATCGGCCGCGAGCGCGTCCTCATCAAGATCGCCTCTACGTGGGAAGGCATCCGCGCCGCCGAAGTCCTCGAAAAGGATGGCATCCACTGCAACCTGACGCTGCTCTTCGGCCTCCATCAGGCCATCGCCGCCGCAGACGCCGGCGTCACTCTCATCTCCCCCTTCGTCGGCCGCATCCTTGACTGGTACAAGAAGGACACTGGCAAAGACTTCCACGGCGCCGACGATCCCGGCGTGCAGTCGGTCACGCGCATCTACAACTACTTCAAGAAATTTGGCTACAAAACCGTCGTCATGGGCGCCAGCTTCCGCAACATCGGCGAAATCACTGAACTCGCCGGCTGCGATCTGCTCACTATCTCGCCGCAGCTGCTCGCTGAGCTTGAATCCACTCAGGGCGATCTGCCGCGCAACCTAGATCCCGCGAACGCAAAGACCTTGTCGATTGAAAGAATCGCCGTCGACAAAGCCACCTTTGACCGCATGCACTTGGCCGACCGCATGGCGAACGACAAGCTCAAGGAAGGTATCGAGGGCTTCTCCGCCGCTCTGGTCAAGCTGGAATCCCTGCTTGCCAAGCGCCTCGCCGAGCTTGAACAGCGTACTCCGGCCACGGTCTAAGCGCGTCGTCGATCCATTCCCAGAAAGGGTAGCCCTGCGTCTGCCCTTTCAATTGCTGTGCCATTCGCAATCGAAGTCCTTCTCTGCCAACAAAGTTGCCGTTCCCCTCTTGCAAAATGCAACTCTTCCGATAATCTCAGTGTTAAAGATTTATGAATTGGGCCGCCGCTGGCATCTTCCCCGCGCAGCATCAAATGGAACAGCAGCGGCTACAGGCAGCAAACCCGGTTGTTCGCGCGCAGCCGTTTCGGCAACGGGAGACCGCTTCATCGCGTCTCCTCGTTTGGGAGGTGTGTATGCAGGCCCAGCCTCATCCGCTCGAACCCTTCTTCCAGCAGATCGTGCGTAACAGTTATGAGGGCAAACTGGGACTGCACGATCCCGATCTCACTGTCTACGTCGCGCGCATCCTCTGCGAGTTCTCCCAGGCCGATAAGCTCTACAGCATCCGCGATGAGGCAGGCCGCCCCATCGAGCAACTTGAAGAGATGGAGCGCGCCGCCGATCCCATCCACGGCTCCGCCGCGTCATTCGATGCTGAGCGCGCGCTGCGCAAACACATCGGCGACTATGCTCTCTTCGTCGCCGGAATGTTTCCCGAAGTTACCGGTTCCAATCGTCGTCTCCGCCGCCACCATCCCAGTCTCGAAGAACTCATTCGCGCCGGCAAGGAGAGCTACTTCATCGTCAGCCAGTTCAATCTCTTCGAGTACGAGCAGGAAGCGCCGCTCTTCGCGCGCCTTTCCGATAGCTTCGAGCGCCTTCTCCTTGGCCTCACTCTGGTGCGCGAAGATCTCGGCCCGCGCAAGCCGCGCCAGCTTCCGCCGCGCGTCAACTGAACCGGGCTCCTCAAACCAACTCGGGGCGCCGTTTCACTCAGCATTCACGACCGTCCTGGCAGTTCGCTTGCGCTCCGGCCCTCACGGCATAGATACTTGATTCGCCCTTGAGGAATTTAATTCATGAGTGAATCCGTAACTCTCCGCGCCGCCGACGGGCACTCGTTCGGTGCTTACGTCGCTCGTCCCGCGGGCGATCCAGTCGCTGGCCTTGTCGTTGTGCAGGAGATTTTTGGCGTCAACGCGCACATCCGCTCCGTGGCCGACGGCTGGGCGCGCGACGGCTTCCTCGCCATCGCCCCCGCGCTCTTTGACCGCATCCAGCCCGGCATCGATCTCGGCTACGATCCTGCCGGCATGCAAACCGCGATGAGTCTTTTTCCAAAATTCGATGTCGACAAAGCGATCGTCGACGTTGCCGCGGCAGCCGACTTTGCCGCCGGCGCAACGCGCAAGAAAGTCGGCGTCATCGGCTATTGCCTCGGTGGCACCATCGCCTGGCTCTCCGCTACGCGCCTGCAGCCGGCCGCGGCCGTTGGCTACTACAGCGGCCGCATCGGCAACTACGCAGGAGAGAAGCCCACCTGCTCTGTCATGCTTCACTTCGGCCGTCAGGACACGCACATTCCCGCCGCCGAAGTAGAGAAGGTTCACTCCGCGCATCCTGAAGTTGAAATCTTCTGGTACGACGCCGGCCACGCCTTCAATTGCGAGCCGCGTCCAAGCTACAACGCCGCGGCAGCAAAGGAAGCCCGCCAGCGCTCACTCGAATTTCTAAAGAAGCATCTGGCCTGAGCCTCCGAAACTGGCCACGGTGCTGTCTTTTCTGTTCCCTGTTCCCTGCCTTTTCACCGCCCCACCTGCACCGCCACCCCGCCCATGATCGTCCGCGGCGGCATGTTCACGCCGCTGATCTCCTGGTAGCCGGTGTTGCTCGCGTTCATGAGTCGCAGATATGGCCGCACCTTCCAGGCGTCGCGCGTGAGCGTCGCGTTCCACACCGGGTACACGGTCTGCTGATAGCGCTGTGCGATCTGCACCGCATTTGTCAGTACGATTTCGTGTCCCATCGCCCAGCTCCACGACGCATGAATGTTTTCCACCGGATAATTAAACACATACTCCGACTCCAGCCCGTGCAGCGCGGTCTGCGCCCCGTGCAAAGCGGTCCATTCGATCCGCACCGTCTGCGATTTCTTCGGAATCCACGTGAAGCTCGTCTCAACTCCGGCAAAGTGCAGCCCGTTCAGGTTATCCGCGCACCAGATGTTCGCCGGGCAACCCGCCGGAAGATACATATTCGGCGTCGCGCTCTTCACATAGTCGATCGTGTCGTGTTGCTGCGAATAAAATCCCGTCGCCGAAAACGTAACCTTCGCCGACGGCGTCCAATCCGCGCCGCCATCCCCGGTCCACGCCGACTCTGGTTTCAGATTCGCATTTCCCAGCGTCGATGGGTCGGAGTAGTAGAGATCGGTGTAGGTCGGAATCCTGAATCCGTACCCTCCGGTCGCGCGCAGCTTCAGGCTGTTCGCCACGCGCAGGCTCCCCGCCACCTCCGGAGACAACACCGCTTGCGCTCCTCCCGAAAAAATCTCCTCGCGCGCCCCCACTGACAAGCTCCATCGCTTCTTCGCCGGCCGCAGATCCGCATCCACGTACCCCGCGCCCCGATTGCGCGCATGAAGGCCCAGATTGTTGCTGTGAATGCTGTCCCCATCCGCCTCCAGCCCCATCAAAAGCAGCGTTCCCGCCGGCAGATTCTCCGTGCGCCGCAACGATCCCTGCCACGAGCCGTCAATATGGTTGTTCTCGTAAATCGCCGGATCGTCGCGGAACAGCACGAACTCATCCGTGTGTCGCCGGTACGCGAACGCCGCCTCCGTCCGGGTGCCCAGATCCTGCCGCACCCCGCCGAACCATCCCTTCGTCCGCTCCCACGAAGGATAGTCGCCATAAAAATTGTTCGCGCCAAACGACCGATCACTTACAGCGAAAATTAAATCCAAAAGGCCAAAGCGCGGAGCGCACCAGGATTCCGCCGAGGTGTCTTCATTGCGGTAGTCGCGGTCGGTTATGAATCCCGTCGAAAAATTCCGTTCCGCGGCCACGCGTCCGCTCCACCGTCCGCGCGTCGCCCCCGCCAGCAGCGTCTCCTCGTTCGACTCGAAGCTGCCCTCGCCGCCGCGCAGAAAAATTGAATCGTGATCAGGCGCTGCTGTCAAAAAATCCACCACCCCGCTCAACGCGTCTACTCCGTGCAGGGTCGATCCGGCGCCTTCCAGCACCTGGATCGAGTCCATCGCCTCCAGGGGAACGGGCAGATCGAGACTGTGATGCGATGTCTGCGCATCGTTGATGCGAAATCCGTTCAGCAGCACCAGCGTCTGCTCAAAGCTGCCGCCACGCAGCACCAGGTCTGCCTGCCCCCCGCCCGCACCGCGCTCCTCGAGAAATACCGAAGAGTCCTGGCGCAAAAAATCCTGCGGCGACTCGGCGGCCAGCGTTTTCCCTTTCACCGGCAGAATCTCCACCGACCGCTGCGACTCCGCCAGCGGCACTGGCGTCGCCGTGCCCAGCACGACCATCGTCTCCGAATTCCCCTTCACGGGCGCGGTTGGCGGAGCCGCCGCATTCTGCGCGACGGCCTCGCACAGCGCTCCCGCTAGCACCAAAAGTCCCACCGACCAGATGACTTGTCTCAATTGCAATCGATCCATGAACCGGCTCATTGCAAGCATGACCGTCGCAGCGTCGCCATTCAACAACGATTTTGTATCATCATGAATAGTTGCACTGCTAGACTAACTTCATTCAACATGCGCATCGACGCCTTTCTCCGCGAAAGTCCCATGTTCGCCGTCAACCGCGCGGCTCGCCGTTTCGAGTCGCTCGCCTCGCGCGTCCTCGCGGCCGACAATCTCGGCTTCCTCGAAGCTCTTGTCCTTGCGGCGCTCTTTTTTGAGGCGCCGCGCCAGGTCAAGCCCTCGCAGCTGGCCGAAACGTTCGCTACCACGCGCGGCAACCTCAGCCATTGCATCTCTTCGCTCGAAGCCAAGGGATTCTTGCAGCGCAAGATCGACCCTCGGGATGCGCGCGCCTACCTCCTTACGCTCAAACCGCAGGGCAGGCGCTGCGCCCTGCGCGTCATCGCCCCACTGGATCGCATGCAAAACGAATTCGAGCGTGAGATTGGTAAATCCAACCTCGCCGAAATGCTCAAATCCATTCGCAAGCTCGAGGCGCGCGCAGTCATCCGCTAGGAATCCGAAACTTCCCTACGTCTACCGTCGTCGACTCGCCTACACCGCTTCCCAATCCACCGGCTCAACGCGTCGCACCAACAATGCCCACGACAGCGCACCAACCAGTGCCACTCCGCCTGTGACCACGAATGCCAGCCGCGCGCTCCCTCGCATCTCGACAATCAGCCCCGCCAGCCATGGCGCGGCGATCCCCGCGAAGTTCGCCACACCATTCTGCAGGCTCGACCATCGTCCAGCCATCGCCGGACCCGCCAGGGTTTGCGCAATCGCCCAGTGATTTGAAGCGTATCCTCCGTGACCTATGCACGCAATCGCCAGCAGCCCCAGCGCGATCAGCGGATGCCCATGGATAAGCGTGAGCGCAAGCAGGCAAGAAGCCATGGCCTGCCCGCCGACCACAAGTCTCAGTCGAACAATGGTAGGTGACACGCCCCGAGTGATGAGCCGGTCGGAGATCCAACCTGCCAGAAGAGTTGTGCAGGCGATTAAAAGGAAAATGGCAGCCGTCAGCCTTGACATGCTTCCAATCGAAAGATGCTCTTCCTGCACGAGGTAGGTCGGCAGCCACGCCAGCAGGAAATAGTAAAAGTAATTGCCGCTGAAGTGCCCAATGGTCGTTCCCCACGCGCATCGCAAACGCACCATCTTCGCAATAGATCCAGTCGTCCCAGTCAACACGGAAGACGGCATCCTCGCGCTGCGCTCCTGAGCGTTTCGCCCGCTGCGCATTGTTTTCTCGCCGCGCGGCATCGCAAAATACCAGGGAATCATCCATGCCAGCGCGCCCACTCCAAAAACCACGAACAGCATGCGCCATCCCCAGTGCACAAGCACCAGTCCGCCCACGAACGCGCCGCCCGCCGGCCCCAGTTTGGTTCCCGCATCGATGAATGCATTCGCCCTCCCGCGGTGCTCCTGCGGCATGGCGGCAAAGATGCGCGAATAGCACGGATACGCGACCGACTCGCCCAGTCCCAGCACCAGCTGCAGCGCGAACAGCGCCGCATAACTCGTTGTCAGTCCTATAAAAGCGGTGGCCGTCGACCACAGCAGATACCCAAGCATGAGCACCCAGCCTGCGGGGAAACGGTCGGTCAACTCACCCGCGAGCCCAAAAAGCTGCACCAGCGCATAGGTCCAGAAGAACGCCGACAGCAGTTCTCCCGCCCGCAGCGACGAGAATGAAAACTGCCGCTCCAGCAGCGGCATCGCCAGCCCCAGGTTGCTGCGGTCAACGTAATTGATGACCACCGAGAGTACCAGGAGAAGAATGACGATCCATTCCCGGCGCGCAATCCGGACATGAATCGGAGCAGCGTCCGTCATCAACTCCTCGCAGTCTCCGCAAATCCTACCACGCGCTCCATTGCCCGATCCCAGCAATGGTCTTCGTTAAGGCGCCGGCGGTTTCACTGTCGAGCCTGCCACATTGGTAACGCCGGTGATCAACCGGGTGCGCGCGACGCGCCCTTTCTGAGCGCTTGGCGTCAGCAAACAAGCATCGCTTTTGAGTTGGGCTGATTTGAGCCTGGGAAAATCGCGTGGCCCATCAAACCTCTTTTGTGAAAAGCCTCCAACCGATTCCTGGAGCTTGCGGTTCTGCTTCGGTTGCGGCCCTTTGCATCTTCCAAAAAATTCTTGCGAGATCTCGATTCCATCACTCGCTCGAATCGGGATCTCAGCAGTTTAGTTTGTCTCTGACCGACAGGCAATCAGTCACGGATATATTACAGCAACCCTTGCACACCGCATCGTTTTCTGGGCAAGTTTTTTTGTCCGCATTTGGGCGTCCCGGCAATCGAATTCGTAAATAAAAAGGCCAGGAGATTGTCTCCTGGCCTCAAACGTCCCCTGATTCATACCGATCTCACTTCGTTTAGCTGCAGCCGGAAGTACTCCCGCAGCTCATGCAGCGATAGCAGCTCCCATTCCGCACCATGATCGCGCCGCACGTCCCGCAACTCGGCGCGTCGCCCATGTCGTACATGCCTCGCATCGCCTCGGCCGCGTGATACAACCCGCGGTCCTGCATGCTGGGCACATGCGAAGAGCCCGCCGCCGGCGCTGAGTGCGCCTGCGATTCCGTTATCCGATGCGGTGCGCCGCCGCCCGTTTCGGCCTGCGGCTCAGGTGCAATCCCACCCCCCGAGTGCCCGCGTGCCGTCACCTGGTTCAGCCGTTTGGCCACTTCCTCCGCCAGCCGCGCAATGTGTTGCTGCGTCGTCTGCGATTCATCCTCATCGAGATCGCTCTCCGCCATCATGCTCGGCGACGCCGTCAATTGCGGAGCCTGCTGACCCAGCCCTGCGAACAGCGTCAGCTGCTGCCCTGAAAGGAAACGCAGATTCAGCCAGCGGAACATGTAGTCCATCAGGCTCTTCGCGTACCCAATCTGCTCGTTGCCCGTCCAGCCCGACGGCTCGAACCGCGTGTGCGCGAACTTCTCGCACAGCACCTTCAGCGGCACGCCGTGCTGCAGCGCCAGCGAAACCGATGTGGCAAACGCGTCCATCAGCCCGCTCACTGTCGAGCCTTCCTTGGCCATGCGGATGAAGATCTCGCCCGGCTGGCCGTTCGGATACATTCCCACGGTGATGTAGCCTTCGTGCCCGGCGATGGAGAACTTGTGCGTGATCGACGCCCGCTCCTCCTGCAGCCGGTGACGGATCGCGCGCGGCGGCGCGTTCAGATCCTGCTCTTCCCGCGGAATCTCGGTCGCAACCTTCATCGCCGGCGTCGCCGTCAGCACCGGAACCGCCGCAGCCGTCGCAATCTCATCCAGCGCCTTCTGGAACGCTTGCGCTGTTGCCAGCAGTTGTTTCGCGCTCACCTCGACCTTGTCGGCGCCGTGCGCCTCCAGCAGCTTCACGTCGGCTTCGGCCGCCGCTTGCGACGCCGCCAGATTTCCCAGCAGCCGGCTGCCCACCGCATCCAGCGCCGAGGGTTCCTTCTTCGCATCCATGCTCGTGTTCAGCGGCTGCGTGCCCTTCGATCCGTCGCGGTAAATCGCCACGGCCTTGATGCCCTGCCGCCAGCTTTCTGCGTAGGCCTCGGCCACGTCTTCCACTGTCGCCTCGTGCGGCAGATTCACTGTCTTTGAGATCGCGCCCGACAGGAACGGCTGCGCCGCCGCCATCATCTTGATGTGCCCCATGTAATGAATCGACCGCGTGCCCTTCGCCGGCTTGAAGCTGCAGTCGAATACCGCCAGGTGCTCCGGTTTGATCCCCGGCGCGCCCTCGATCGTGCCCGTCGCGTCGATATAGCTGACGATCGCATTCACTTCTTCGTTGTCATATCCCAGCTTGAACAGCGCCGACGGCACCGTGTTGTTCACAATCTTGATCATGCCGCCGCCCACCAGCTTCTTGTACTTCACCAGCGCCAGGTCCGGCTCGATGCCCGTCGTGTCGCAATCCATCATGAAGCCGATCGTTCCCGTCGGCGCCAGCACCGTGGTCTGCGAATTACGGTAGCCGTAGCGCTCGCCGTAGAGCAGCGCCATGTCCCAGCACTCGCGGCTGGCGTCGATCAGCGCGTCCAGTTGCGGCACCGTAAACGGCTCGCCGCTCTGCCGCGACTTGCCGATATTGTTCACCTCGGCCCGGTGCATCCGGATCACGTCGAGGAACGGCTCGCGGTTTACGTAGTATCCGGGGCATGCTCCGCCCTGGTGCTCCACGCTCGCCGTCAACGGCGTCGCCGAAGTCAGCGGCGGGCACTGCGCCGCGATGATCGCCGACTGCAGATAAGCCTGGCCCGTCATCATCGCCGTCATGCTTCCCGCCAGGTCGCGTCCCGCTTCGGAGTCGTAGGGCAGCCCGAATGACATCAGCAGCGCGCCCAGGTTCGCGTAGCCCAGCCCCAGCGGCCGGTAGTCGTGCGAATTCCGCGCAATGGCCTCCGTTGGATATCCCGAGTTGTCCACCAGGATCTCCATCGCCGTGATCAGCACCGAGATCGCGTGCCGGTACGCTGCGATGTCGAACGTCCCCGCCGGCGTCACAAACCGCATCAGGTTCAGGCTCGCCAGGTTGCACGCCGAGTTGTCCAGAAACATGTATTCGCTGCATGGATTCGACGCGTTGATCCGTGCCGTGTTCTTGCTGGTGTGCCACTTGTTGATCGTGTCGTCGAACTGCATTCCCGGATCGCCGCACTCCCACGTCGACTTGGCGATCTTGCCCATGATCTCTCGCGCCTTGTAGGTCTTCACCGGCTGGTGGCCCTTCACCGTATATGTGGTGAACTCCCCGTCGGCCTCGTAGCTGCGCATGAATTCGTCACTGACCCGTACGGAATTGTTGGCATTCTGGAAGAAGATCGAAGAAAAAGCCTCTGAATCCGGCCCGCTTCCGTCGTAGCCCGCCTTGATCAAGGTGAAGGCCTTCGCCTCCTCCTTCGACTTGCACTCGATAAAGTCCACAATGTCCGGATGGTCCACATTCAGGATCACCATCTTCGCCGCGCGCCGCGTCTTGCCCCCGCTCTTGATCACCCCGGCAAACGCGTCGAACCCGCGCATGAAGCTCAGCGGTCCGCTGGCCGACCCGCCGCCCGAAAGCAGCTCCATCGATCCGCGCAGCGAAGACAAATTCGTCCCCGTTCCCGATCCCCACTTGAACAGCATCCCTTCCGTCTTCGCCAGCGTCAGAATCGAGTCCAGCGAATCGTCCACCGCGTTGATGAAGCAGGCCGAGCACTGAGGGTTCCTGTAGCCCGTCGCCGAATACTGCACGCCTCCAGTCACCGGATCCCAGTGCCAGTTTTGTCCATCCGCCTCCGGTTCCAGCCGGTCGCAGCCCACGTTGAACCACACCGGCGAGTTGAACGCCGCCTTCTGTGTCAGCAGCAGGTGCACCAGCTCATCGTGAAAGATCCCCGCGTCCACTGCCGTAGCGAAGTACCCACCGGCCATGCCCCAGTCGCGCACCGTCTCCGCCACGCGGCCTACCAGTTGCCGTACGCCCGTCTCGCGCTCCGGAGTGCCAATCTGCCCGTGCAGGTATTTTGAAGCCACGATGTTCGTCGCCGTCATCGACCACTCCACCGGCACTTCCACGTCCTTCTGCTCGAAGATCGTGTTCCCTTTGGTGTCGGTGATGGATGCGGTGCGGCGCTCCCACGTTATTTCGTCGTAAGGGGATATTCCCTCCTTCGAAAAGCGCCGGGAAAAGGTCAGGCCCTGGGTACGGGGGGTCGGGTAGGCAGCGGTCGAAGTCTGAAGGTGAGCCTCGTTCATCGTGTTACTCTCCATGGATCAAAATCGGTGTAAAAAGCCCTATCACCGGCCACGCTGCCGGATCGCGGGGAAAACCCGCAACTATTTGGAAACAAACGGAAAACGGGGATGAAAATTCCGCGAATTCCAGCGCCGTTCACGGCCCGCCGGCCCATCCAGCCCTTTCCTTGTCACCGTACCCTTGAGCTCTCTCCGTGGCGTGGGAATCTCCGCTTCGTTTCCCCACTTAAGAGATGCTGAATGGAGCACCTGAACTCGGGAATTGCTCGGTTTTTGCGCCGGTGTCTTTTAACAGACTGTTTACAGCCGCAGATGAAAACTTACCGCTGTCCATGGTACGTGTCAAGAACAAACCACAACATCTTGTATTTTGTTGACATTTCGCGCATCTGCTCTCTAAACCCCGCCATTTGTCTGTGGAAACCTCGAATCAGCCTTGTTGGTCGCGGGCTTTGGGGGTCAAATTTGCATCGAATCTGAGGCGCCGGGAAGGCCGCTCGCGGGTCTTGTACTCACTCTCCAACCCTAGCCCCAGGCGTACGCCGGCACAAGGCGCAAGACTGGTGCAGCTCCCCAGCAATTCTGTTCAAGTTGTGGACATTGGGGCAATTCGACTCGGCACTGGCGCTCGCTGCTCTCTATCCGCGCACGCGCATTTCCGCCGGGAACTTATTGCCACACCTTCCTTGGCTTCCTGGGCAGAGTCATCTCGCTCAGCGGCACAAACTCAAATCCCTGCGCGCGGTAGCGGGTGACGATGCGGTCGGTAGCTTCGACCGTAGCCCAGCGGTTACCCTTCGGGTCCTCTGAGTCTCCGTCGTGCAGCAGGACGATGCCGCCGTCTTCATCGAGCCTGTCGATCTCTGCGGTGAGATACGCCACAATCTCATCGGCGGTTCTCAGTTTCCAATCCAGCCCTTCCGCATCCCACATCGCGAGTTGGATGTTATATTGCCGCAGGTACTCCAGCATCCCCTCGTCGTAATGGCCGCCCGGCGGCCGAAAGTACTGTCCCCAGCGGTTAATCTCGTGGTCGATAGCCTCGAACGGCGCTCCGCAGAGATTCCGATGCGTTCGCGTATGGTTACCGATCACATGGCCCGCCTGCTCGACGCGCTTGACGGTGGCCTCGTGCGCCAGCATTCTCTGGCCAATCATGAAATATGATGCGGGGACGGAGTGGTAGGAGAGAACGCCGAGCAGCGCCTCCGTGCACGGAGGAGACGGTCCGTCGTCGAAGGTAAGCGAGAGCTTCTTCATCGCATGGTGGCAGCATACTTCGCTATCCCGCGGACCACAATAATTTTTTGCGCGCCTCAAGCCGCCAGGCCCCGGCCTTCATCCGCACACCACGTCAAAAGCAAATCGGCCCCGCACACCGTAGCGCGCGAGGCCGGTTTAAGGAGAGGGCTACAAAAACATCGGCGCCATCGCAAACGGGCTATTGCACAACATAGCTGAATCAGCACGCGCAGCGAAGAACTGGCAGTGTCCCTCGGCTTCCCGCTTATGGTGCTGCCGGCATTGCCTGAGCCGGCAGCACTCCCATCAGGCTCTCACTCTGGGTGAGTAGTTTTGGCCGACTCGTCGCTCTTGATCCGCATGCCGTAGAACGACCGGTAAACGAAGAAGAACGATATAGCGAAGAATACCGCCGCCAGCAGGCGCGTCCAAAACACGCCGCTGGTGGCAGTCATCTGAACTGCCAGCTCGACCGCGAGCAAACCAAACAGCGTCGTGAACTTGATCACCGGATTGAGAGCCACGGCGGCTGTATCCTTGAATGGATCGCCCACCAGGTCGCCCACCACCGTCGCCTCATGCAGAGGCGTTCCCTTTTCATGTAAATCCACTTCAACGATCTTTTTGGCGTTATCCCAGGCTCCGCCGGCATTGGCCATGAAGATGGCCTGGTACAGGCCGAAGACCGCAATCGAGATCAGATAGCCAACGAAGAAGAAAGGATCCAGAAAGGCAAAAGCCAATGCGGCAAAAAACAGCGAGATGAAAATGGTCAACATCCCGCTTTGCGCATAACGGGTACAAATGGCCACCACCTTCTTACTGTCTGCGGTGGAAGCTCTCTCGGTTCCTTCAATGTGGATATTCCTCTTGATGAACTCCACGGCGCGGTAGGCGCCCGTGGTCACCGCCTGTATGGCAGCACCGGTGAACCAGTAGATCACCGCACCACCGGTCACCAGGCCGAGCAGAAAGGGAGCGTTGAGTAGCGAGAGCTTGTCGACATTTTCAGTGAGCGAGTTGGTGAGCGCCATAATCGTGGCGAAGATCAGGGTGGTGGCGCCTACCACGGCCGTGCCAATCAGCACCGGCTTGGCGCTGGCTTTGAACGTATTGCCCGCTCCGTCGCCCGCCTCCAGCATCCTCTTGGCGTGCTCGAAATTCACCTCCACGCCGTACTGCTTCTTCACTTCCTCACGCACTCCCGGCTCGCTCTCGATGAGCGACAGCTCGTAGATGGATTGCGCGTTGTCTGTCACCGGTCCAAAAGAATCCACTGCGATGGTCACGGGCCCCATGCCCAGGAAGCCGAAAGCAACCAGGCCAAAGGCGAACATCGGCGCCGCGAGAATGACATTGGCGAATCCCAGGGTGCTCACCGCATACCCGAGGGACATTAAAACAATGACCGCCAATCCCAGGTAGTAGGCGGAAAAATTCCCGGAGACAAACCCGGACAGCAGACCCAGCGCAGCTCCGCCCTCCCGTGCCGACGCGACCACCTCTTGCACATGGCGGGCTTTGGTTGATGTAAACACCTTCACCAGCTCGGGAATGAGAGCGCCCGCAATGGTCCCGCAGGAAGTGATCGTGGCCAGTTTCCACCACAGCGTGGGGTCTCCACCCAAATTGGAAAGCAGCACCTTGGTGACGGGATAGGTTACGCCAATGGTCACCGCGGCAGTGATCCAGACCAGCGAGGTGAGCGGCGCTTCGAAGTTCATTTCCGCCGCTTTACCGTACCGCGCTCTGGAGATCAGCTCGTTGATGTAGTAGCCGGCAACCGCGGCCACCAGCATGGCCACGCGAACCACAAAAAGCCAGACCAGTAATTGCACTCCAACCACAGCGCCCTTCGCGCCCAGCATGATGAATGCAATGAGGGCCACCTGGACCACGCCGTAGGTCTCAAAACCGTCGGCAGTGGGACCCACCGAATCGCCGGCATTGTCTCCCGTGCAGTCGGCAATCACGCCCGGGTTGCGGGCATCGTCCTCTTTCACATGGAACACAATCTTCATCAGGTCAGCGCCGATGTCGGCAATCTTGGTGAAAATGCCGCCGGCCAGACGGAGCACGGCGGCGCCCAGCGATTCGCCGATGGCAAAGCCGATGAAACACGGCCCGGCATAGTCTCCCGGCACGAACAGAATGATGCTGAACATCATCAGCAGCTCGATCGAGATCAGCATCATGCCGATGCTCATGCCCGACTTCATCGGAACGCAAAATGTGCGATACGCATTACCGCCCAGTGCAGCGTACGCGGTGCGTGAATTCGCCAGCGTATTCAACCGAATGCCAAACCACGCCACAAAGTAACTGCCGGCCATCCCCAGCACGCTGAAGCCAAGGATGATGGCCACGCGCAGCGCGCTGAAGCGAAGCAACACGGCGAAATACGCGAGGATCACGACCGCAATGAAGCACCAGAGGAGAAGCAGGAATTTGCCCTGGTTGATCAGATAGGTTTTGCAGGTCTCCCAGATCAACTGCGACACCTCCTTCATCGATCGATGCACCGGCAGGCCCTTCAGGTGAACGTACATGAAGAAGCCAAACACCATCCCCAAAATGCAAAACAGCGGTCCGAACATGAGCAGGCTGTGGCCGTTCATGCCCAAAAATTGGACCTGAGTCAAATCCGGGAGCTTTAGATTGGCTTCGCCCCCGACTGCTTCCACGGGTGCTGCAAAAGCTGCGCCTTCGCCAAGCAGGATCAGGGTGGCAATGACGCCGGCCAATCTTCCCCAGCGCCGCGAGAATGTTTCGCTCTGCATACGCGCTTCTACGCCCTCCCTTCGGCTTGGGGGGGAAGTCTTCTGCATATCCGCCGCGCCAATGTCCGATCCGTTCGCCTGCCGCGCGAAAAACGCGGCCACAAGCAGCGAGAGCACGCTCACGCCGAGAAAGAACTCCACCCACACTGTTACCGTCACAAATCCTCCATACATAAGGCTTTGAAGCCGCTACAGCGGGTCCACAATCGCTTTACCCCGAGCCGCAACTGCCGAGTGCCTTTTTCAACAAGATAAGGCCACCCTGCACGGTGCCGGAAAGGGGCACGCAGATTGTGGAACTGCTCAAAAACGGCCCCGGAACCGACCTCGCAAACACCGGGGAATTGCCTCCGGAAGGCTATCATCCGAATACACCGCTGTCGAGTGATAGCTGTCACGGGGTTTCTCTGAGCTTCTCCCAGCCTGGTTTCGTCCCATTCCCCATCGCGCTCGCAAAACCGTCGCTGCTACGCGAATCCTCCGCGGTCGGCTCACACCTTCGCCTCATAACCCTGCGTGGTTTCAGTTGTCAGATGAAAATAGTCCTTTAGAAGTTGTCCGTTCCCTGTTCCCTATGCCCCTATGTCCCTGTTCACTGCCTTCACTCCACCGAAACCTCAATCCGGTCATCCGGCAAAACATCGCTCAGGCTTGGGTCCGATGCGTCGCGCACCTTCCCTCCCGGCAAAGGATGCAATTTGAACAGCACAAGAACATTCCGGTCCGGAGCGTCAAGCGCGTTGAAGCTCGCCACCTGCTCCAGCGAATACCTTGTATGCAGATCGGCGAGGGTGCTGGGATCGACTTCGTTCCACGAGGAGAACCATCCCGGCTCGTAGCGGCTCACCTTGTCCGCCAAATCATCCATGCTCAGCTCGTCGCAGATCGCGGGCAGCCCGGTAATCAGCGTGATCTCATCTCCGCTGGTCGATACCATCAACCGCTTTCCGTTGGGATGCGTATCAATATACTGTGTCAACTGCGTCGCCGCGTTCACCCACGTGTACTCCGGATGCGTCGCGTAGCCCATTGTCCTCCATCCGTGAATGCCCGCCGCCGTGGCCGCTGCCGCAACCGCAATCCATCCCAAACGCCGCTCCCACCCCGCCTGCTCCGCCAGCGTGCCCGCTCCTAACGCCACCACGATACAGACCAAAAAAGCCGGCACCGTAAAGTAGCGCGGCTGCGGATGATCCTGCACTGTCATGAACAAAACGAATCCCAGAATTCCCAGAATGGACGCTACAAACACCGGATCGCGGCCCATTCTCCGGCCCCATCCTGTTCGCCATGCCAACGCCGCACCCGCCGCCAGCGCTGCTGCCAGCAACACCAGGCTGTGATCCACCCACAGCATCCCGTGAAGCGACCACCAGAATGAAACGAGCGGCCACCAGAACTCCGGCGGCTTCACGTAGGAATTCGCGGAAAGGAAAAAGTATTTGTAATCGCCCATCAACCCCGCCGCGCCGATGAGCCCAATCCACGCGCCGTACGCAACGGCCGCGGTCGACCCCGCCGCCAGCGCGCATCTCAGCGCCATCTTCCGTTCTCCCCACAGTGGCGCCGCAATCGCCCAACCCACAGCCGGCGCCAGAAACACCGCGTTCGTCTTAGTCAGCATCGTTAGCGCAAACAACAACCCGATACCAACCGAAACCATCGCCGGCCGCCTCATCCGCGGCAGCCGCACCGCAACGTTCAACATGGCCAGCGTCAATGTTGTCTCCAGCGGCTCCAGAATCGCCAATCGATTGAAGCAGTAAAGATACGGGCTGGTCATCGCCAGCGTCACACCAAGCAGCGCTATCCAGACCGAGGTCCCCGCAGATCGGTCTTCATCCGCGGGGTGAGAGTGCGGCCCGCTCCTGCGCAACAGCAAGTAGGTCAACGCCAAGCTCGCGAAGAAGCAGCTCACCGCCAGTCCTCGCGCCGCCTCCACCGTCACCCCTGTGAAGAAGAAAAGCACCCACTCCAGAAAGGGCCATACCGGCAGCGTCACAGCCGCATTGAAATCGCCAGCCATGTACCAATGCCCATACAGGTGCGCGCGAGTGGCTGCGGCGCCATACCAACCCTCGTCGGTGTACTTTGCCCAATCGAAGACCCACGGCGATCCATTGGGAAAATCCGCCCTCAGATGCCAGACGTGCAGCGCTGCGAACCCGGCAATCGCAAGCACCCACGCCCCCATCCACACATTGACGCCCCACCTCCGCAGCTCTGTGCCTCCGGTCCCCGGCCCCCGCGCCTTCGCAACCCGCTCCTGCAATCGAACGGCGCGCCCCAAAAGCGTCTCGGCTGGAGGCTGAGCTGGCATTCCGGTTTCCTCAGATTCTTCAAAGCAGCAAAGCTGGTTTTTGAATTCGCCCCGACTGGAATGTTTGAGTATAACGCGCACCCGCGAGTCCGCTTCCTTAGTCCCTGAGTCCCTCGTCCCGGAGCCTGTCCTGAGCGAAGCCGAAGGATCCCTGCCTTATTCATGTTTTCCCCCACCTCGCCGATGAGACCTGTGATGGCTTGGCAGTTCACCTTTGCGTCCGAGGCGAGGCAGGATGGGATCCATGCATAGCTCTGCTCCATTCCACGCGCAGCCCTCCGCCTCCGGCCTTACGCTCGTGGAGCTCGATTCCTCTTCCGCCTCCATCCATGTCGTCGGCGTCAGCGCGGCCTGGCGCAAGCTCCTCATGCAGGTGGAGATGGCCGCGCCCCATCTCCAGGTCGCCGCCATTGAGGGAGAGCACGGTACCGGCAAGCACACCCTTGCGCGCTATCTCTTCAGTCGTTCACCCCTCGCCGCCAATACCTTTCAGCGCCGCGACGCCCGCGAGTGGCTCGCTACCGATGCCGACCCCTCCACCCTCGCCGGATTCACTTATCTCGATCGCGTCGACCTTCTCGCCCCTCCCGGCCAGGGCCTGCTCCTCGGCGTCCTCAAAAATCTTCAGGACCGCCCTCCCGGCCGCGCCGTTCTGCTCGCCTCGTCGCAAACGCCTCTGCGCCAGATGGCCGGGCAGGGACTGCTTCTTCCTGATCTCGCCTTTCGCCTCACCACCATCCGGTTCGCGATCCCTCCGCTGCGTCAGCGCCGCGAAGACATCGCTCCGCTCGCCCAATTCCTCCTCGACCGCATCTGCGCCCGCTATCAGCAGCGCCCTGTCGTCCTCGGGCCCGGCTCCCTCGCCCGCCTCCTCCAGCATGCCTGGCCCGGCAACGTACGCGAGCTCGCCGGTATTCTCGAAAACGCTCTTCTTCAGGCCGACAACGGAGTCATCCGTGCCGCCGACCTCGCCCTTCCCGACGGCCTCACGCCCTCCCCGAATCCGCAATTCGATGCCGCGTTCGCCGCCAGCTCCCTCATCAATCCCGCATTCAATCCCTGGGCCAACTCCGCGCCCGGCTCCGTCCCCACGCTTGACGCGCACTCCACCGCCCGCGTTGCCGATCTCTCGCTCGACGCCGTCATTCGCCAGCACGTTCAGTATGTCCTCGACCTCAACCGCGGCAACAAGCTCCGCACCGCCCGCCAGCTCGCTATCAGCCGCTCCACACTCTACCGCATCCTCGCCAACGAAAACTTCCTCGCCCGCTAGAAACAGAAATCCCCAAGCGTCGGTCGACGTTTTGCGGTCAACCTTTGCTCGGGGACGATTTCGTCCTCATTGTGTCGATCCGGTTCTCGGCCTCCGGCCGGACCCGCCCCGCCCCTACTGCTGCAGCACCACCTGCTGGCCTTCCTTCACCCCGCTCACAATCTCCGTCACCGACCCGTTTGACAACCCGACCGTCACCGGAATCTTCCTGAAACCCTCTTTCTGATGGCTGTCCGGAACATCGACAAACGCACTCTGCTTGTTGTCGTAGATCACCGCGTCTTCCGGCACCGTCAGCACGCCCTTGTGCTCGTCCAACATGATCTCCGCGTTGGCCGTCATGTTGGCCTTCAGCTCGCCCCCCGGATTGTTGATCGACACCCGGACCTCGAAAGTCGTCACGTTGTCTTTCGCCACGCCCATCGGTGCAATCTTCGTCACCTTTCCGTAAAACATCCGGTCGTGAAAGCTCTCCACCTTGATGCGCGCGGGTTGCCCCATGTACACGTGCGCGATGTCCGCTTCGTCCACCTTGCCCTGCACGTACACCTCTGACGTATCGCCCTCGGTCATGATGAGCGTGGCCGTCGAGCCCAGCACCAGGATCGAGCTCACCGCGTCGCCCATCTCCACGTCGCGCGACAGAATCACGCCATCCATGGGTGCAACAATCGTCGTGTAGGACAGCTGCTCCTCGAGCTGCTGCAAGCTAGCCTGACTTTGCATCACCTGTGCGCGCGCCTGCTTCAGTTTGGCAGTGTCCACTCCAATTTGCGCCTTCGCCGAGTCGCGCTTCGTCAGCGCCGCCAGGTAATCCCGATTCGCGTCGTCCAGCGTCTGCCGACTCACGATCCCTTCCTTGTTCATCTCAAGGTTCCGGTCCAGCGTCGCCTTGTACATCGGCAGGTCCGGAGCCGAGGCAGTCACCTTGTCCTGTTCGATGTTGGCTTCGTAGGTGGTCACGTTGGCTTCGGCGCTGGCCAGTTGCGCGCGTGCCGCGTCCACCTGCGCCGTAATCTCCTGTTGATCCAGTTGCGCCAGCTCCTGGCCCTTGTGCACCCGGTCGTTAATGTCCACGTAAAGCTTTTCCACAATTCCGGAGGCCTTGCTCTTCACCTCGACCTTTGTGATCGGCTGGATGTCGCCCGTCGCCACCACGGACTTGGCCACATCGCCGCGCGTCACCTTGGCCAACCGGTTGGGGTCTATCGGATCACCCTTCGCGATACGCACAATGGCAATGCCCACAACCAGCACCACCACTGCTCCCAACGTGCCCACCACAATCCACAGTTTCCTGTTTTTACGCGACGCTGCCACACTGTCCTCCCCTTGATTCCGCCAGAGAGCGGTGGCTCTCCCAGCGGTCGCTGCCTGAGTTAGACCGGCGGATGCTGCCCCAATAAAGCCAGCGGGCGCCGCCTCAATAAAAATTGCCCAATAGGATTCTGACGGTGACTGATCACTGTTGTAACCCGCTGGCTTCTACTACGCAAGGCAGTGCATCACGGTTCCACTGTGTTGCAAATCACCCCCCAACCGGGCCGAACCAAATCGTCCGCGGGGCGAAATGCCATTCCCCAGACGCGGCCATCCCCTTTCGCGGGAACCACGCCGCTATCTTCGTCGTATTCTTCATAGTTAAAGGATAAGCAAAGACGGCCCAGCGCCGTCCAACCGTCATGCGCAGCTTCTCTGACACTCTCGGGCAGGTTTTCCGCGCGATCATGGCCAACAAGCTGCGCAGTTTTCTCACCATGTTTGGTATTGCCTGGGGGGTCGGCTCGCTGCTCGTCCTGGTGGGCCTCGGCGAAGGCTTTCGCGAAGGCCAGCGCAAGCAGCTTTCGCAATTCGGCCACGACGTCGTGATGTGCTTTAACGGCACCATCCCCGCGCTCGCCAATCAGCACACCGGCATGCGCCCCTATGAGCTCACCCTCCGCGACGAGGATGCTATGCGCCAACTGCCTGAGATCCGTGCCATCACCAGCGAGCTCGCCCGCTCCGATCTCTACGAAGTCAGCCAGTGGAGCAACACCTCCGCCCATCTATCCGGAAATGAGCCCAGCTACACCGTCGTCCGCTACCTTCCCATCGCTGCCGGCCGCTTTCTCGATGACCAGGACGTCCTCCAGGCGCGCCGTGTGGTCTTTATCGCGCAAAAATCCGCCTCCATCCTCTTTCAGGGCCACCCCATGGTTGGTCAGACCATTACCGTCAACGGAATCGGTTTCACCGTCATCGGCATCGGCGCCAAGGTCGGCCGCGGCAACAACACTTACGACGACGAAAAAATGTATATCCCCATCACCACCATGCTGGAATTGTTCCCGCTCAAGGGCGACAACATTCCCCAGGACGCGGTCAACTCCATCCAGTACAACCCCACCAAAAAGAACGACAATACTGCGGCAGACATTGCCTGGCATCGCGTCATTGCGGAGCGCCACGGCTTCGATCCATCGCTCTCCGAAGCCTTCAACGAGTTCGACACCATTACGGAAGCCAATATTATCGGCGCCATCTTCACCGCCATGGACATCTTTTTGGGCAGCGTCGGCGTGGTCACTCTCGCCCTCGGAGCCGTGGGCATCATCAACATCATGCTGGTCTCCGTCACGGAGCGCACCCACGAAATCGGCGTCATGAAGGCCGTCGGCGCTACCCGCCGCAGCATCCTCGCGCAGTTCTTCTGGGAAGGCCTTCTGCTCACCGCCATCAGCGGACTCATCGGCATCATCGTCTCCTGGGCCTTCATGGGCCTGCTCCAGGCCTTGCTGACGGACAAAATTCCCGGCTTCGATCCGCCACGGATCGTACCCTGGACTGCGGTGCTGGCCATTGGCACCCTCGTTCTGTGCGGCATCGCGGCCGGGCTCTACCCCGCCAGCAAAGCCGCCGCACTTGACCCCATCGAAGCCCTGCGCAAGGAGTAAAACCATGCTCAAAGACATTCTCGCCCAGGCCTGGGAAGCAATGCTCTTCAATCGCCGCCGCACCGCCATCACCACCATCGGCATGGCCTGGGGCATCGCCACGGTCGTGCTGCTCCTCGCCTACGGCAACGGCTTCTCCCACGCCATTGAAACCATCTTTGCCCAGTGGGGCACCAACACCATCGGTTTTTTCCCCGGCAAGACCAGCCAGCAGGCCGGCGGCGACAAAGCCGGAGTCCAGGTTCGCCTCACCCTCGACGACGTCGACCGCGTCATCGCCGCCCTCCCTGAAATCACCCACATCTCGCCTACGGGCTATCAGCAGGTGGCTGTGCAGAACGATCTGCACACCTACACCTGGACCGTGGTCGGTGCTCGCCCCTCCTACGCCGACATCATCAAGCTCGATGCCGATCAGGGCCGCTTCTTCAACGGCGCCGAAGACGATCAGCGCGCTCATGTCTGCGTCCTCGGCTCTGAAGCCAAGACCAAGCTCTTTTCCGGCGTCTGGGCCGTGGGTCAATCCGTTCGGCTCAATGGCGTCAACTTCACCATCGTCGGTGTCCTCGAGCCCAAGATGCAGGAGACCAACGACAACATCAACACCACCGTCTACATACCGTTCAACACCATGAGCGATCTCAAAGACACCACCTACATCGACGGTGTCTGGATCGGCTATCACGGCGACTACGTGAAGATCGAGAAGACCATCCGCGAGACCCTCGCCGCCGCCCATCACTTCCGCCCCACCGATCACGACGCCGTCCACGTCGCCAATCTCCGCACCCAGCTCCACCAGTTCGAGATTCTTACCATTGCCCTTCAGGTCCTTCTCTCCATGGTGGGCGCGCTCACTCTCGGCATCGCCGGAATTGGCCTCATGAACATCATGCTCGTCTCCGTGCAGCAGCGCACCCGCGAAATCGGAGTCGAAAAGGCTCTGGGCGCACGCAAGCGCCACATCCTCGTTCAATTCCTGGCTGAAGCTCTCGCCATCACTGCTGTCGGGGGCGTGGGCGGCATCGTCCTCGCCTATCTGGTCTCCATCGCGGTCGGCCGCATCACTTTCTATAGCGCCATCGCCAAGCACGCCGAGTCCGCCGACATCCGCCTCATCATTACTCCCTCGGCCCTGATCGTCTCCACTGTCATCCTTGTCATCACCGGCCTGGTCAGCGGCATGATCCCCGCCATTCGCGCGGCCAACCTCGACCCTATCGAAGCTCTTCGCTACGAGTAACCGATCCGGCCCAGCCTCCGGCGAATGGCAGGCCACCGGGGCACGAAAGTCACCCGGCGCCGTAACGTTGGCTTCCAAATCCCGTCTATAATTGCGGATCAGATCTACAAGCGGGCTTTTGTCTTGTTTACGTAATCGGCAGTCACCGAAACCGCGCCTGCGATATTACCGGACCGGTGCAACTCGGCATATTCTCCTGCGCCGCCTCTGCATCTTGGGAAACACTCCCGCAGAGTTGCCTTGGCCCCTCGCAATCAGGTCAGGAGGAATCATGATGCGTAATCCTCTGCCTTTTCTGCTCATTCCCGCCTTATTGCCGTTTCTGTTCTCGGGGTGCGGCTCCAACTCCACTGTGAGTTGCGATTGTCCAGCCGCCCCGCAACCCACCGTCTCCATGACCATGACCGACGATCCGCCGGCCGGCGTGTCGGTCCTTTTTTTCCAGGTGAGCCTCACTGCGGCCACGCTCACGCCAACAACCGGTTCGCCTGTCTCGATTCTCGATGGCAACCTTGTCAATCCCACGCCCATCCAGATCGATGTAACCCAACTGCAGGCGCTCTCCCAGTTTCTCGGAACGGCGTATGCCTCGGCTGGTACCTACACCGCGCTCAACCTGACCTTTGCCAACCCGCAACTGGTCATCTATAACCAGTCGGATGCCTCCCTTGGCAGCCCGTGCGCGGTAGGCGCAATCTGCACGCTCACGCCCACCTTCGACAACAACTCCCAGTCGCTCACTTTCTCGTCATCGCCCTTCCCGGTCACAGCCAGCACGAGCTCGCCGCTGAGCTTCCTGATCGATTTCCACCTCAACACCGTGATCCAGCCCGATCTGTCGGTGAACCTGGCCGCGACAAACGGTGTTTCGATCTCGGAGCTTCCGCCCGCAACGCAGCAGTTCGGCTTCCTCGTCGGAACGGTGGCCGAGGTAAGCCCAACCACAGACCAATTCACGATGCAGTTCCCGTGGGGCCCAAGTCCCACCCTCGCTGTCAACAGCAGCACCACATACAACAACTTCCCCGCGAGCGCCTGCGCAACACCGAGCATCGCCTGTCTCGCCCAGGGCCAGATCGTGAAGGTTCAGATTTCGGGCGTCGGAGGAAACTACCTTCCGCTGACTGTGAGTCAGGTGACCTACGTGCAGCAAGCCAGCGCGCAGACGGTCGAGGGAACCATTGTTGCCATTCCCCCGCTCCCGCTGCCCGTCGGCGAAACCATTCTTCGGGTCATCCTGCACCAGAATCCCACCGCCAGCACAAGCTTGCCCTTGGGCGGCCTTGCGTCGGTCGCGGTCTGGGCGCCGGGGTCGGGCAACACCCCAACCACCTTCTCCATCGACAACGACGGATTCACCATTCCCTCGGGCTATACGTTTGCCACCTCCAACGATCTGACCGTCGGCCAGACCATTCAGGTCACTGTCACGCCCGGCTCATTGACCAGCACTGGCGCTGGGCCCGCTTCGGGCGTCTGGGGACCTCCGGCATCGGTCTCTTTCACCGCGTCGGCCATTGAGCTGGAGCCGAGCCAGGTCACCGGAACCATCACCGCCATCGATTCCGGCGCGGCCAGTTTCACCCTCGGCGCTGCTGGCGCCCCGTTCTTCGCCCCGTGGCCGTTGCCCAACGCCACGGGATTTTCTTTCAATGTGCTCACCACCGGCCAAACCGCTTACGCCGGCTTTAACCCCGACAGTTTTAGCGGCCTGGCAACCAATGATTTCGTTTCCGTGAACGGCTGGCTGTTCGCGCCCGCAACCGGGACGACGCCAAACATCGTCGCGCAATCGGTGCTCATGCGCCCGAGCCCCACGTTCTAGTGCTCGTTCCAAATTCGGCACGGCTTCACTGCTGAAGAAGCATGAGGCCGTGCCTTTTTTGCAATGGAACTACCCTTGCTCCCCTGTTCACCGCCGCTCGCGCTACCCTATGAATGTGAGCCATGCCCGACCCCGCTGACCTCAGTCGCGAATCCGTCAAAGTCTCCGCCGGTCCGCGTCTGCGCATCGCCATGATCCTCGCCATCGCCGCCGACATCGTGCAGGTCGCCGTCTTTCCCTTTGTCATCGAGGGCGCCGCATCACCCCCGGACGACATTCTCGATCTCTGTGTCGGCGGGCTGCTCACCTACCTCCTCGGCTGGCATTGGGAGTTTTTGCCCTCCTTCGCCGCCAAGCTTATCCCCGGAGTCGAGTTTGTCCCCCTTTGGACCCTCGCCGTCGCCAATGTCTATCGCAAATCCCGTGCGCAGATCTCCGTCCACGGCGCCGCTCAGAATCAGCCCCCCGCCTGAAGCACACATAAAAAAGCGCCGGCGATCCTGGCTATCAGGCCCGCCGGCGTTCGCACACTTGCATCGCGATCCGCGCGTGTCATCCTCATCTTTTCCTGCACTGAGGATGGATTCATGTGCCTTTGCGCACACGCCGCTTGGTACGCGATCCGGAACCACAAGGTTCCGATTCTCTCTTAACAGATTCGGCCCGCGGCTAAACCCTCTGACGGCCGGGTGTCCCGTGTCCCGATTTTGGGATATGGGATACCGCGAATCAATCTCGCGCCCGAAAAACTGATCACTGAGCGGGCGTCACCGCCACAATGCCGCAGTTCACCGAGTTCACGTTCTGCACGATCTGTCCCGCGTTGAATGGGCCGTAGGTAGCGTAGCCCTCAGGGGCAAGGGGTGGGTTGCTCATCGTCAAATTGATCTGATTCTGCGCCAGAACCGCTTGGTTCGCATCGTACTGGTCGCACTCCAGCACCGCCGACTGAATGTTGACATTCGACCCGTTCGTCCATTTCCCGTTCTGGACCTGAACATATCCATTGGCCGGCTGTTCCTGGCTGCTCCATTGCTGCTGTTGGACCAGGGCCGCGTTCGGCCCGCCCGGCCCCGGACCTCCCGGCTGCGCGGGTGTGGCCGGCTGCGGCGGCGCGCCTCCCGGCTGCGGAGCGGTTTGCGGTTGCGTCGGCGTGTTGGCCGGCGTTACCGGTTGGTGATTGTGGTAGTAGTACCATCCGCCGGCCGCGACCGCGACGGCGATCGCCAGCCACAGCGTGTTGTTCTTCTTCGCCGGCTCTGCCGGTTGCATCGCCACCGGAATCGGAGCTTGCCCGGGAACCACATAAGGCGTGGGCGTGGGCGCCCCGTAACCCTGTGGAGGTGGCGCCGCATAAACCGGTGGTGGAGGAGCCATCGGCTGGGCCACCGGAACCTGTGCGGCCGCCACCGGTGCCGCCGCTACCGCCGGAGCCGCTGCTCCCGCCGTCAAATCGTTTCCGCACTTCGGGCAGAACCGCTCGTTTTCTTCCACGTGTGCGCCGCACTTGCTGCAGAATGCCGCCATACTCTCTCTCCCTCGATCGTCGTTTTCCGATCTGCCGTCTGCTTTCCGCTGTCTGCTTTCCGACCTCTGACTTCTCCTCTAGTCTCTGTTTCTGATCTCTGTTTCTGATCTCTCCGTCCTTAGTCCCTACGTCCCTGTTCCCGGAGCCTGTCCTGAGCGAAGCCGAAGGATCTCTCTCCTCTGCCGTTGCCACTTCTGCACGTTGACTCCCATCGCCAGCAACCACAGCATCAACAATCCCTCTGCTGCCACGCCGAGCGCTTCAATGCCCATCGCCATATGTTTCGCGACCGCGGGGATAAGGAACACCAGCCATCCCAATCCTGCCAGCATCATCAATGCACCTAGAATATGCGGCAGGAACTTTGATCCAAGAATGAGATATCCAATCAGCAGGCAATACGGCCCAAAGAAAATCAGCGTGTTCACGTGGTAAGTCGGTAGATGAAAGGCGTCCATCAATCCAACCGCGCAACCACCCAGGCTCACCAGCGCCGCCACAAGTGAGAGTCTCGTGCTTACCGCCTTCAGCAGGTCGTAAAGGAGCAGCGTCACAATTGCGTAGAGCGCGTACCCCAACACGTTGCCTGTTTTTCCCACAACCTCCGGTGCGTGCGGTTGAATGATCGCTGTGCCGAACGCAGTCACGAAATAGGCAAGGTAAACCGCGCCGGTAAGCCTCGCCAACGGACTCCGTTCCGCTTCCTGCATCCGCTTCGTCATGGCACGACCAAGTCGAGCGCCGCTGCCCAATGAGCGCGGACCCTTGCCAGCTCCACCAACGCCGCTAACTTCGCTGCCTTACCCGGCAGGTGTCACGGCCACAATGCCGCATTGCACCTTCACCATTCCTTGTTGGATCGCTCCCATCGGAAACGGCCCGAACGTCGACGTCGCCCCCGGAGCCGTTGGCCCGTTCAGCACCGTCGTCATTTGAAAAATTACAGTGCCGGTCGAGCCGTATTGCACGCACTCCAACGTCGCCGACTGAATATTCACATTCGAGGCATTCCGCCACTGCGCGTTTTCTACCTCGACATTCCCGTTCTGGGGTACCCAGCGGCCGGCGAATTGCTGCTGCTGCACCAATGCCGCATTATTTCCGCCGCCCGGAGCACCGCCAGGTTGCTGACCCGGATAGCCTCCGGGTTGTTGTCCCGGATTGCCCCCAGGCTGTTGTCCAGGGTAGCCTCCCGGCTGCTGTCCTGGAGCGCCTCCCGGCTGTTGTCCCGGGGCGCCTCCCGGCTGTGCAGGCGGCTGTCCTGGCACACCTCCCGGCTGTTGTCCCGGCGCACCCCCAGGTTGCTGCCCCGGCAGTTGGCCCGGAGCTGTTGCCGGCGGCGTCACACTCTGCGCACTGTGGTGGTAGTAGTACCACCCGCCTGCCGCTAGAGCAACGATGATCACCAGCCACATCACTCCGCTCTTTTTCGCCGGAGCCGGCGGCGGCATCGCCACCGACATCGGAACCCGCCCTGGGGCCGGAGCTACAAATGGCATGGGAGCAGGTGCCGCGTAGCTTGGTGTCGGAGCCGCAGGTGCCGCATAGCCCGGTGTTGGAGTCGCAGGCGCCGTCGGAACTGCTGCTGGTGCGCTTGCTGCCGCTGCTCCTGTTAGGTCGTTTCCGCATTTCACGCAGAAGCGTTCATTGCCTTCCAACTGCGCTCCGCACTTGCTGCAGAATGTCGCCATACACTTTCTCTCCTCGACCATCGTTCCCTGGTCCCTGGTCCCCGCCTTTACGCCACCGGCGTCACCGCCACCGGTCCAGGCGGCATGGGCTGCCTCACCGTCCCCAGCCCCAGCGTCGCCTCCACGTGTTGCAGCGTGTGTTCGAGTTGCGCCTTCTGCATGTCTCTCACCTGGTGCAGGCCCTGCTGAATCATGGTGAACATCACGTACCACGAGATCACGGCTATGATTCCCATGCCCACCCACGAAACCGCGGCGTTACTGCTGCCGGAGGCCAACGGCGAGTCCCAAATCGCGTGCAGCACCACGGGGATGATGAACGCCCGCAGAAACCGCCCATCCACCAGCATGCCAAAGTTTGCCGGTCTGTCACCCTTGACACGCCAGAACGCGCCTGCCGCGATCCCCGTCCACACAATGTGTCCGAACGGCGATAGGATTGCACGCATGTTCAGCTCCATCAACGTAGCTTTCATCACCGGCATCAGAATCACGCCCCATCCCACTTGGGCGCCCTGTGGCAGTCCCGCAAAAATCTGGTCGAGTCCGCCATTCTTTACGAACTGCACCAACCCGGGAGCAAACGCGTCCATCCCGTAGCCTAGCGTTTCAGAGCACGCAAATGCTGCGCCCACCGTCGCTCCAAACAGGATTCCATTCAGTTGGTATGGGTAGCGCGCGCCTCGCGCGCCCCACGTTACCAGGATCACCGCCAGCAGCTTCGAGCTTTCTTCAAGGATGCCTGCTTGGTAGAATGCGCCGGCGCTGAACAGCGGCGTAATATAACCCAGCGTAATCAGCACCACCGCGATTCCGCCGCCGACCACGAACAGCTTGATTACCTCGATAACCGAGACGTTCCGGGGCGTGTTCATCTCCCACAGGAACGTCAGCGTCGCCATCGGTACGGCGAACGTTGCCAGCACCATGATGGCGATCATTGGCTTTTCATTGCCGGTGTAAACGTAAAGCGCGTAGATCGCCGCGTACGCAACCGCCAGCCCCGCCAGAACGCGGAAGAACATCCACGGCTTCGGCCAGTTCGTGTCCACCATCTCCAGCGGCGGCGTCGACCGCGGCGAACCCACGCCGAGGTACTCTTCCACCGCGTCCGGCCCGTGCTTCTTGAATGTCTCTTTGAAAATCTCTCTTAAGCTGAATCCTTCCAGCTTGTCCGTCGAGGCCAGCTGCCGGATCTTCGCCGTCAGGTCCCCCATCACACCCGCGCCTGCATGCGCCTGTTTTCCCGGCGCCGGCACGTAATACACCTGTTGCGGTCCGCCCGGATACGCCTGATACATCATGGGCACCATCCCCGGTGGCGGCTGTGAAGACGGCGGTACGGCATATCCCCTTGCCGTCGGTGGTACCGGCGGAATTGGAGGCGGCCCTGCTGGAGGTGCTGCCGCCGCGGTTGGCGCTGCGCTCTGCGCACCAACCGCGGCACCGAGCGCTGCTCCGCAATTCTTGCAGAATCTGTTGTCTGGTTGAGACTCCGTGCCGCAGCGTGGACAAAACATACCTGTTCTCCTGTCTTACGGGGGCGGGGGGATGCTGATCAAAGTAGCACCTCTCCACGCTTCAAGTAAAGAGTTCTCTACGGTTCGCGCGTCAATTTTTCAACGCACCTTGGACCCGCCATCTACTTCCCGTTAACAACGCGCCGCCGACTCCCTCGTTCTTGCTCTGCTCGTTCACTTCACCTTCGTCAGATGTCCCAGCAACGCGTCCGCGGGACCGTTCAGTGACCCATCGTCGGCCACCGTCAGGATCTCCGTTTGCCCGCCGCACGTCAGATCGACCTGCTTGCCGCTTTGCGTGTACGTACACGTCGACGTGATCGGACCAAAACTCACGCTCGCGGTCCCGCCGGACTGGAACACGATCGTCACCGAATCGTCGGCCGCCGCGTAGGTGTGTCCCTTCACGTTGTTTCCGCATCCCGCCAAACCCAGGCAAACCAGCGCCGCTGCCGACGCCCACCATCCACTCCGTGTGCTCACTCTCATTGCTCGACCTCCGTCCCAACCGCACTCGTCCACAGGTACTCCTCTGCCTGCCGCACTCCAAACTCTCGCTCGAGTTGCCCGGGAAACCGCTATCGTTGGCTTACCCCGAACAAGCTGATAGCTGAAGGTTGAAAGCCAGTAGCTGTTCTCAATTGTCCTTTGGGGGGAAATACCGCTCCACAACTCTAACCACGCGCAATCCATTCAAGCAAGCTTTTTCTTTGCCCCTTTGAGGCTCGCGTTGAATTCCTCAGCAAACGCTGCGGCCTTACAGCTTACCGACGAATCGGTTCGCGAGAAAGTTTCCTGTCCGAGCACCACATCATTCGTTGGGCGGCATCGAAAATGACTTCCACCTCACCCATTCACCCGCCATCTCCACCGTCCACAGCTCACTGTCCACTGCTCACTGCCCACTGTCCACTACAATCCAACCAGCGGCCGCCTTGCCCCGATCCACCCGGCCGCACCGACTCTGATTCCGCTTTCACGCGCCCACGGAGACCCCATGCGCATCCTCGCTCTGGTTGCCGGCATTCTTTGCCTCTCCATCGTGCTCTTCGATGCCTTCCAGACCATCATTCTTCCCCGCCGCGCCACTGGCCGCTTCCGTCTCACCCGCCTCTTCTACATCGCCACCTGGTTTCCCTGGGTCTTCTTCGCACGCCGCCTCCGCAATCCCCGCAAGCGCGAAACCGTCCTCAGCTACTACGGTCCGCTCTCGCTCATCTTTCTCCTCGTCGTTTGGGCCGCCGTCATGGTCCTTGGTTTCGCTCTCATCTTTTACTCGATCGGCAGTCCCTTCAACGACCCCTCGCAGTCCGCCAACTTCCACACCGACCTCTACATCAGCGGAACGACGATCTTCACTCTCGGTCTCGGCGACGTCACGCCGCACAGTCCCATCGCGCGCGCCCTTCTCATTCTCGAAAGCGGCACCGGCTTCGGCTTCCTCGCCATGGTCATGGGATATTTCCCGGTCCTCTACAGCGCCTTCTCGCGCCGCGAAGTCTCCATCTCCCTCCTCGATGCGCGCGCCGGCTCACCGCCCACCGCCGCCGAGCTCATGCGCCGCCACTCGTGCGACGGCGCCGCCCAATCCCTCTCCACTCTCCTTGTCGAATGGGAACGCTGGTCCGCCGAGCTCCTCGAGAGTCACATCTCCTATCCGCAGCTTTGCTACTTCCGTTCCCAGCACAACAACCAAAGCTGGCTCAGCGCCCTCACCGCCATCCTCGATGCCTCATCGCTCCTTATCGCCGGCGTTCGCGGCCTAGAGGCTCGCCAGGCCCAGCTCACCTTCGCCATGGCCCGCCACGCGCTCGTCGACCTCTCGCAGATCTTCAATCTCCGCCCTGTCCCCAACGCCCCAGACCGTCTCCCGCCCGCGCGCTGCCGCGAGCTCTACGACATGCTCACCGCCGGCGGCATCGAACTCTGCTACAACAACTCCTCACGCGAGCGCCTTCGCCAGATGCGCGCGCTCTACGAGCCGCACGCCGAAACTCTCAGCCGTTTTCTCCTTATGCCGCTGCCAGAGTGGCTCTCCCTTCAGCCGCGCAAAGACAACTGGCAAACCGTCGCCCGCCTCCGCGCCCAAACCGAAGCCCCCGATTCTGCCGATCCAACCCCGCCGCCGGCCTCCGCCGATCCAACCGTCGCCGCTACCGCCTCCCACGACCATCCCCATGACTTTTGACAATCTGCACCGGGCCTTCTCACTGCCCTGGTCACCGGCCAGCAATCGCTGACCATTGTTCACTGTCCGCTGTCGATTGGTTTTCTTTGAGTAACTAAATCGAGATATGCATCACAAGCCAAATCAGCACTCCGGCAGTCGCCAGAATCCCCGCAAATGCAACCCAGCACAGAACCCTCGCCCACCTTTGCCGCAGCTTGACGCCGTAATACCCCAGCAGGGGCAGTCCCACGAACGCCAAAGGAACGATCAACCATATATGTGTATAGAGCAGATAGAGCAGGACACCCAAGCCAGCCACAGCCAGCGCTACTCGATTGCTCGCGAACGTTCCGCGCGAGGGCTCGGCAGATGTACGCGACGTCTCGACAGTCCTGCCCGAAGCCTCGCCAGACTCGTCCGTTGGCCCTGCTCTCAAATCTGGATCACTCATCGCTGACAGGGTCCTGTCCAGTTAGCCGGTCGGCCGCAACTGCCGTTCACAGGTCAGTGGGCCACTCCAGGCGTCCCGCGCCCTCTCCGTTACCGGACCTCTCAGGCCCGTGCCGGCAGGTCGCACTGCTTCGTGAGGTTTGCTTTCAGGCGCAGCTCTGTTCCGGGAATGTTGCCGGCAAGCTTCACTTTGTTTCCCTCCACAACTCCCGACAAATCCAGATCGAATTCGTTGCGGCCCATCGTGTTCATCAGGCCAGGCGCAATCTGCTTCGCGTGGAGCTGAACGGTCACGGCATTTCCCTGCCGATCGTATGTGCCCGTAAACATCATGGCGCTGTCGCCGCCAAACACGTGGCCTCCGATATAGACCACAACGCCCGTACCCCAGCCTTGCACGCCGATGAACTGAACCGTATAGAAACCTTCCATACTGATCCTCAGCTTTCCTTCGCCAAATCGCGAATGAACTCCTGCCGGAACTTGCCGTGCGTGTGCCCAAACTTGCCTTGCATGCAAATGATGAGCCTCGGCCTTCGTGATGAATGATGAGATCTGGCCTTGGGTATGAATCGAGAGGGAATGAGCGGGACCGGCCTCACCCCTTCCAGACCGTGAGCCAGTCGCCCTTGCAGCCTACTATATCGCTTCATGTCTTTGGGTAATGCGAAAAGCTGGAAATTTTTGGACCTGGTCTGCTTCTCGCGCCACGCCCTCAGCCCAATTCAAACTGGGGTGCCCCACGTGCCGATTTTGGGACCTGGGGCGCCCTGGACCGAATTTGAGCGGCGTTACCCTGATCCTCTGGTGTTCAGCTCCCCCTCGCGTTGAGTGACGCGAGAAAATCCTTCATGTCCTTTTCGATGTCTTGCTCGTTGGAGAGAAACACGTAGTGATCGGCGTTGGGCAGGATCACCATCTTCGCCGACTTCAGCTTCTCAAATGCTTTGGCCTGCGCAGCTGATTTTGCCTGATCAAGCGCGATGAACTCGGCCTTCTTGTCTTCAGGCATGTGTGGCAGACGCGCGGTGCTGTGAGGGCTGGCGAAAATTGCAAGGATAGGCACCTGAATGTTCGTATATTTCTGCTCGCCATTGATGATCGCAGCCGCCGCATCCGCAAATGGTGGCTCAGGCCTTGTGGTGGAGTTAGGAGGAGGCGGCAGCAATTCAGCCATCTTCTGGTGGCTTTCAAGATCCTTTTGCAGTTGCGAAAGATCTGCAAGCGTCGTGGCAATGATCTCCTTCTGATCGGTTTCCGGCCGGTCCGCGAGAAAAGCGTTCAGGTCGCTCTGCAATTCCTCGGCATCTAAACGACTGTCTCCAGAATCGGTCGAATAGAGAGCGTACGGGTAGCCGGCGTCCAGATAGATCAGCCCTGCAACCCTGTCCGGATATCGGCTTCCGATCGAACTCAACTCCTCACCCGCAATCGAGTGCCCGATGAGCACGGGCTTCTTCAGTCCAAGTGCATCCATTACTTTTAGAACATCGTCTCCAAGCTGATCTGCGCTGTAGTTTGAGCCATTCGGAACCGGCGAGCTCGACGCGCCAAAACCGCGCCGCGTGATCCCATACGCATGGTAGCTGGGCACGAATTTCGGCGCAAAGTTGTCGAAGACATGGGCCGTGTTTCCCAATCCGGCAAGGAAAACCAGCGGCGGACCGCCTCCGCCCCAGTCAACGACTTCAAGAGATACGCCGGGGGCAACTGCGACCATGCGGGTTTTCGATTTCGTCAGCCACGATGTCGCGTCCGTGGCCCGCTGGAAATCGAGGGGCAAGGGCGATCCCTGAGTCCAAGTTCCTTCGATCTTGCTGCCGTCGCTGCTCAATTTTCCGTGATAACTCCCCTGGATCATCGCAATCGAGAAATCCAGCTCCCCATGAGCCAAGGAGATGCTCGTAACGGGAACATGTTCAGGGGCCTGATCCACTGAGACAAAGTAAGCCTGCAGTTTGCCGCCGCTCCCGACTGAGACTTTCAGGACCGACCGAAGGGGTCGGGGTGTCTTTATCGTCCCCTGCCATTGCCCGACGATGCTCTGGGCGCGCCCGATACTCTTCTGGGCGTAAACGCCGAGATTGGATGCTGGCAATAGAAACAACATCGAAAAGACGAGTTTCCTGCGAAGCATGGTGCCTCCTGGCAGAACTCTTGATCTCAGAATCCGTCAAGCGTTCAAGATGAGGGTACAACCGGGAACCCCGTCCGCCTCGGACAATGCAGCACGAAAATGGGTGCCCCACCCTAAACGCGTTGTTTGCGTTTAGGGTGGGATCGCTCGGCGGGACGAAGTCGAAGGATCTGCGGCTGCTGTTCGCCTTGTATCAGGGCACGACCGGGGCACCCACCCAGTGGGTGGGTCGCGTGCCGCAAACCGCCCCACAAGATACGAGGCCTTCAGCCCACGAGCAAAAGCGCCGCGGGAAAACCTCGCCGGTCCGAACCGATTCGTCCAAAAAGCGTGTAACTTCCGAATAGCCGGTGATTCGACCGGAACTCCGGGAAGTAGCGCCGATAGAAGGCAGTGTGCATCGGCGATCTATCGCCTGTCGAAAGCCAGATATACTTTGGTCACCATGCACCGATTCCTTGTAAGTTTCATGTTTTTCTGTTGCGCTATCTGATCTATCGCCCCTCAATCCACCCCTGAGGATCATCTTCTCGTGGTCTTGAAAAGCTATTTCGATGGCAGTAATCAAGCAGATAGCAGCCAGTACGAGCGCATCAGTATCGCCGCTGTGTATGGCACGGGCAAGCAGTGGAAGAGATTTGACACGGCATGGAGGAAGGTTCTCTACAAGCACCACGCCGACTACCTGCACACGACGGATGCTGTGTCCCTGCGAAATGACTTCGCTAAAGAAAAGGGATGGAACAAGACTCGCGTCGATTCCTTCATCCGCGGATGTGTTGACGTAATAGCAAGTCATATGGCTATCCCTCCCGGAACTCCCGGTAAGAGTCCGAGACTGGGACTGCTCCCGATAACCCTCACAATCCCATTTGACGATTGGCTAAGGGCTAAGAAGGCTATGCCCGAATTGCCGGAAACCATCGAAGATATTTGCGCTAGCGAATCCGTCGGCTTTGCCCTCAAGTGGGGAAGGTACATTGATGCCAAGAAGTACGAACTCTACTTTGATCGGGGGGAGCCATTCTATGGGTACATAAGCACCAGATGGCGACATCCGAAGGCCCAAAAAGACATAGAGCTCATGAAAGACATCATCCACGTCGGCGAGTCTACATCGAGAGAGGTTCCTGCTCTACAAATGGCCGACCTATTCGCTTGGAGTGTAAATCGCGCTAATCAAGAAACCAGGGAATGGCACATACGATTGCACGATCTCCGGTGGGAGAGCAGGCTTCTGGATTACGAGCATTTGATAAAGCCGAATCTCGGGGCGCTGAAGCGCATGGCTTCTTGGGAACTTCCTCATCGCCGATCGAGCGTAAAAAACCTCAGCAAGCCTAAAAGGGGTAGTGGTAAAGTTTGAATTATTCTCGGCCATTCGGATTGAAGATCAGATACAGAAAAAGCGAGACTAGAAAAAGCCCCCCGACGAGTTCCAATACACCGTCAAAGCCTCCCGGCATTCGTCCACCGGTCCGCCCAGCGCGTATGCTAAGGCACGCGACCAGAATAAAGAAACCGACGATCCCGATTGTTCGGCGAATCCATGAGCGCATCGATACTATCCTAGCAATTCCACTACCTACGCCCTGTCACGGCCCATCTATTCTACCCTTCGCATACTTGAAGTAAGGGGATACTTACCTCTGCTTCTATTGATGTGCAGGGACAATTCCACCTGGATCGTCGCCTATCCGGAAGTTATGATCCTTTCCGGCTGACCCCTCAAACCTGAAGCCTGAGAGCTGAAAGCTGACCGCTCCCACCGCCGCCCACACCTCTCCCTCGCCTCTTTGCTCCCTACGTCCCTAGTCCCTATCCCCTGCCTTCTCCCCTCCCATCGCCAAGCAAACCCGGACTCGGAAACGGCGCTTCGCAATCGGGAATCTCCTCTTTCTCTTCTTTAAATTCATCCGCCGACCTTTCGCCGTTGCTGATTTGAGCAGTGAGAATCTGCATTCCCAAACTCATCTCCGGCGGCTCCGGCCATCCCTCCACAATCTTCGCTTTCCTCAATCGCTTCCATCGCGTCCCATCCCAAACCTGCCCGATCCTCGTCGTCGAACCGTACAGGAGATCGCCAAAGCTCGGCTCCTCCTGATTGATCGCCTCCAGCTTCCTCTCCTTCTCCTCCTCCCCCAGCTTCATCAGCATTTTTACGTTGTCCATCCTCCCCGCAAGCGCCTTCGAGATCATCGCCTCGGCCAGCTCCTCGCTGCTCTCCGCCATCCGCCGCTCCGCCGCCGCCCGCAACAGGTCCACCCCGTACCCCTTAACCTTCCTCTTCCTTGGCCTGGTCTCTTTCGCAGCCCCGCGCCGCGTCTTTCTCCCCCTGACTCCGCTAACCCCGCTATCTCCGCTGCCTTTCAGCCTTCCCTTCCCGCCCACGACTATCTCCGCCATCTCCTCACCCCTCGTCCCACCCTCGTTACGCCGCCTCTATTTCCGCCGCTGCTTCCGCCGCCTCACCCGCTGAGCTGTCTCGCTCACCCGTCGCGTTGCTGACTTTCTTCTTTGCTGACCTGCTGACCCGCTGGCTTGCTGACTCGCGTTCCCCGCCCTTGACTCCCAGCACATCTCTCCACATCCGCCCCTCCGCCAGTTCTTCCAGTGTCATCCCGTTCGCCGGGACCACCCCGTACACCACCTTGCAACCCATCGCCTCTGCCATTCGCCCCAACGACCGCAATGTGATCGATCCCGTTTCCTCCCGCTCCTCCAGCTCGAACACGTTCGACTCCCCAATCGCCATCATGCCCGCGATCTCTTTGAGAGGGATCTTCAGCGCCTGTCGAACCGCTCGAAGCAACCCGTTCGTCGGCTCCTGCTCCCGCCCAGCCAATCGGTAAAACCGCATCTCCTTGTCCAGCTTCTTCCGCAATGCCTTCCGCTCCATCGCCACCATCTCGAACTCCCTCTCGACCCCCGCACTTTTCTGACAACTGAAACCTGACACTTGCTTTGCCCACACCTCCACGAAGCGCTGACAAATGTCGGCTGCCTCCTGTCTGCTGACTGCTGTTTTTTGGTATCTACATCTAGCGTAGCTAAAATGAGCATAATTATCGGCAAACTTGAGTTCACGATGTGGGCCAAACGCCATTTATTTTCATCCAAACTTCTCTTCTAAGCCGAGCTTTCAGCGAAATTCCTCCGCCTCCATCCCCTCATTTCGAGAATTTTCTGGGGTTATATGCCGAGGTTTCATGCATTTGCGCCAAAAAACGCTCAAATCTCGGCTTGAAACCCTAGATTTCTCGCTCGATTCCTCCGCCTCCACCCCGACAAATCACCGCCAGATCCGTCAGAACGGGTAGCTGACTTGCCCGCTGACTCGCTGACTTGCTGGCTCGCTCCCTGACCCCTGACGCCTGAACCCTGAACCCCGTTTCTTTGCTCTACACTCATCACAAAGGCCATCGCCCCCAAAAGGAACCTGCTCCCTTGAAAAAAACCTCTCTTTTTGCCCTCGCTGTCTCGGTCTCGCTGCTCACGCCTACTCCCGCGCTCCATGCTCAGCTCACGGCCGGCCCTGCCGCTCCCGCCTCGCTCGCCGACCGCCGCCAGGCCCTCAACGACCTCTTCCACGATTACTGGGAGGATCAGCTCAAGCACGATCCCGAGTTCGCGTCGGAGATCGGCGATCTGCGCTACAACGACCAGATCAGCGACTACTCCGTCGCCGCCTACAACGACGAGCTGGCACGCGAGCAGAGATTTGAGCTTCGCCTCGCCGCGATCGATCCCACGGGATTCACCGACCAGGAAAAGATCAGCCAGGAACTTCTGCTTCGCGAATTCGATCTGGACCAGGAAGCCGCCGAGTTCAAGGAGTGGGAGATGCCCGTTACCCAGATGGATGGCATTTACGCCACCTACCCGCGCCTGGTAGCGCAGCTCAGCTTTTCTACAGTCAAGGATTACGACGACTGGATCGCTCGCCTGCACGCCATTGCTCACGCCTTTGAGCAGGTCACCGAAAATATGTCGATCGGCATGGAAGACCACCGCGCGCCGCCCAAGTACCTGCTCGAAAAGGCCCTCGACCAGGTAAAGCAACTCGCCAATCAGAAGCCCGAAGATTCGCCTTTCGCTCTTCCGCTCAAGAACTTCCCGGCTTCGATTTCGGCTGCGGAGCAGGCCCGCATCAAGAGCGAAACCCTCGATGCCATTTCAAAAGAAGTTCTGCCGGCCTACCTGCGCTTCGCACGGTTTCTTGAGGTCAGTTACGTCCCCGGGGGCCGCGATAAGCCCGGCATCGACGCCCTGCCTGACGGCGCCCGCTACTACCAGTTCCTCATCAAGCGCACCACCACCACCAACCTGACCGCCGCGCAGATTCATCAGCTCGGCCTCGACGAGGTCGGCAAAGACGAGGCCGAAATGCTGGCCATCGCCGAGAAGCTTGGTTTCAAAGACCTGCCCAGCTTCCGCGCCGGTCTCAAGACCAACCCCAAGGAGCACCCGGCCTCGGCCGACGCGCTCATCGCGGCCTACAAAGGCTATCTCGGCCCGATGCAGGCCAAGTTGCCGCAGCTCTTCGGCACATTGCCCAGGGCCCCGTTTGAGGTCACCACGGTTCCCGACTACCTTGCCAAGACCGCTCCGCCCGCTTACTACGAAGCGGGCACGCCCGACGGCTCGCGTCCCGGCCGTTTGTTCATCAACACATACGACGCAACGCATCGCAACCTCTATAGTGTCGAATCCATCGCCTATCACGAAGGCATTCCCGGCCATCACCTGCAGATCTCCATCGCGCAGGAGCTGACCGGCGTCCCTGAGTTCCGCAAATTCGAGGAATACACGGCCTACACCGAGGGATGGGCATTCTACTCCGAGCATTTGGGCAAGGATGTCGGCCTGTACCAGGACCCCTACTCCGATTACGGCCGCCTGGAGAATGAAGTCTGGCGCGCGATCCGCCTCGTCGTCGACACCGGCGTGCACTCTCAGGGCTGGACCCGCGACCAGATGGTCCAGTACTTCCGCGACCACTCGAATATTGACGAGCCCAGCATCCAGTCCGAGGTCGACCGTTACGTTGCCTGGCCCAGCCAGGCCCTGGCCTACAAGATCGGCCAGCTCAAGATCCTGGAGCTGCGCGACCGCGCCAAAAAGGCTCTGGGCGACAAGTTCGACATTCGCGCCTTCCACTACCAGGTCATCGACTCCGGCGCCCTGCCTCTCGACATCCTCGAGCAGCGCATCGACTCCTGGATTGCAACGCAAAAGCAGTGATCAGGGGTCAGGGTTCAGGGTTCAGGGGTCAGTTTGGTTTTGGGCCGGCGGGAGCCGACCGCGCCGAGATTGCGCATAAATAACAGGGCAAATCGCATCCCAAATCTCGCCCTATACGCCTACATTTCTCGCGATTTTCGTGGCCGATAGCGCCGAAATGTAGGCTTATAACCCTACAAAAAACAGCGAAATGTAGGCATAGAACAGAAGTCGCCAAACGTCGGTTTACAACAGGAGTTTTGAAAATTAAGTGTCTGATTCATTGGATACTTATGCGCAGTGTCCGCGCGCTTTAACGCGCGTAATAAAATTTGCCAAGAAAACGCATTGCCGCTTGACAGAGCGCCTGACCGCGCGGAAACGAACGTTATGGTGCAACTTCCCGATTGCCCGCAAGCCGCTCGGAACTGTGGGGAACGGCTGCCCGATGGGTTAGGTGAGCGCAAAGGCCTGTTACCGTCAGCCGAGAATCATACGGAGGCAGATCAGCGGGCACTGGCCGACTTGTGAGGACTGATCGGCGCACAGTTGCAACCAGTTGTCCAGGTTTAGTACCAGCGGCTAGGCCGATCAAGCCAGCGAGAGGATCATCTGCTGAAGAGCCACAGTCCCCTTAGTGAAAAGAGCATTATGTAGAGCCTGCAGGGTGACGAGCCGAACGGCTGCTACACCGCGCAGATGCAATATCTCTTCTGTGGGCGCTTCACTCACGAGGACGCCGCCTAGGGGTAAATCCTCCGCGACGAATTCCGCCTCGCCGATAGAAGCCGCATACGCCATATAGGCGCCTGCATGTTCTTCAAGAGACGTTTCCAATTCACCGTTTGCAACGCCACGCTTGATAAGTTCGTTGCTGAGGCGTTTGAGGTAAATGATCGCGGGATCGTGCTGGGCATGAAGTTCGGTTTCGGTACGAAGGAAGTTGAGTTCCGCGATTGGGTCGGGTTTGAGTAGAGCAAGACGAAGTGTTTCTCGTCCTTCGCTAGATGCGGTGCGCAGTGACGCGAGCTCTGACTGAGGATTGAGCATCCAGGTAAGTACTGCGACGGCATCCAGATGGAGTAGCGCCTTGCCGGCGCCTTCCTTTGTCCAGGAGCCTTCCGGTGCCGCCAGACAACCCCTGAGCGGAGTAGGCAGTGTCTCCCACAAGTTCTCGGCACGTAGACCGTCGAGCATTGTAGCGCGAGCGATTCCGGTTTCGAGGTTGAGAGGGCTCTTTGATTGCTCTGCGATTTCAAACGCAGCACGATTGACGATAGTTGCCAGGATAAGGCGCTGGTTGAAGATCGCCTGACGCAAGCTTGGCGCTGGCGCAGCACTAATTCCCAGCGCAATCGTATTACCGCTGTTCTTCAAGCCTCTGCGAAGGCTGAATGCAAGAGCGTACATGATCACGACAACGGCAAGACCTACTGCCCCTCCGCCAAACTTGTATTCGAATAAGGCGATCGGCCTATAAATCGCCGAGAAGGCAAGGATCAAAAACAGTACCGTGAGAAAAACCATCCCGACCCGTCTGCGAGAAGTCGCATGCGTGGCCATGCGTGGAACGTCAAAGCGAAGCTGCCTCCAAAATTTTCCGAAAAGATTGTGGCTGGACATGATTGATGTAGCCAGTCTAGTCGAACAGGTACGAGTTCTTCACCATATGTCGCCGTCATTTGTCTAGGCAGTCGGATTTTCAGACACATGGCAGATCAGTACCGCGAAACGCCGATCTCGCCCGGAGGTTCTGGCTTCTCGTTCAATCGTCGGAGCACTCGGCGGGGACCGTGGACCGTAGAATCCCGGGCTCCTCTTGCGGCACGGCTGAAAAGGCCTGCCTTTTCAAGACAGCGCCGTCCCGACGGGACTCCGGGATTCTCTTCCCTTTCCCCACGCTGAAGCGCGGGGCTAACGCCCTTTGCGCCGACGGCGCAAGCGTCACCGATAGAAGAAGGTGAAAGTCCCGGCGTGATATTCTTTCGAGTTCGCGCAACCAGCGGCGAGTGCCGCGGGCAATATTCAGATGCGCCCGCGGGATTCAATGCCGCTGCGGGCTCGCAGCAGATGGAGATTCAATGCCGTTGCGGATTGCAGCGGATGGAGAAAGCCAATGAAGAGTGGGAAGAGCGGGAAGAATGGTTTGATTCTGGCTTGTATGATTTTCGGGTTCGGTTGCGACCTTTACGCGCAGGCTGCGGCCCCCGTGGACACAACGGTATGCGACGTGGTGAAGAAGCCGCAGGCGTTCAACGGGCAAATTGTGCGCATCAAGGGCACGGTGGTGGCCGGGTTTGACGAGTTTGTGATCAAGGACTCGACCGACTCAAATTGCGGATATCCGGTCAATGCGATCTGGCTTGACTATCCGGCGGGGACGAAGGGCAAAGCGGGTCCCGCAGCGGTGCTGGTGATCCAGCCGGCGAGAAACTTCACGGGGAAGTCCACGGCGCCGACACGGACCCCGGTGACGCTGGACAAGAGCAAGGACTTCAAGCAGTTCGATTCCCTTTTGGCGCAGAAGCACGAGAAGGGCGCGGACATGTGCCTAGGCTGCACACGGTACGAGGTAACAGCGACGCTGGTGGGCAGGCTGGACAGCGTAGCGGACGCGACACTGCAGCGCGATGCCTCGGGCAAGATTGTGGGCTTCGGCGGCTTTGGAAACATGAACGCTTATCCTTCCCGCCTGGTGCTCGAGTCGGTTTCAGACGTGACGCCAAAGGAGATCGATTACTCGAAGAACGATGACGAGACGAAAGGCGAGCCCATCAGCGGGCCGATGGGTCTGAGCTTCGACATTTATGCTGCCGTTTCCGCCGCGCAAGATGCCGCTAACAAGCTCGCCGCGGGTCCTCCCAAGGACGCGGCAGTCAAGGCCGCTGCGGTTTATGGAAAGCAGGGCGAGCATGCCACAGGCGTCTACGTCGCCTTTGGGCAGGGAAACGAGGCTTCGCCAAAGGATGAGGATTTGGGAACAAAGGACTCCCCGGACGGCGTGCTCTTCAATTGCACGATCAACTCGGATCGACTGCAGGCAGATTCGCTGACGAGGGCGGTGCTGCACATGGGCGAGCACGTGTCCGAATTGCGCAATCCAGCGCCGGGAAATGAAGCCGCGCCGCCCTACATCCTTGAATCCGACGCCTGGGTGGTGACGGCGGTCTCGGCGGTGGTTGGCGGCCAGAAATTCCTTTCGCTGCCCGGCGGTTATGTGATTTGGGATATCAATTGGCCAGTAGCCGAGCGCAACGACAAGATGGCAGCGGTGCTCAAGGATTTTCTGATCAACGAAGCAATGCTGAGCCAGTAAGCGAACGCGCCCGAGAATCGACCAAAGTGGGCGAGGCCGCAATTGCGGTGGAACCGTGATTGGCCGAAGCCCCGGCGCCGCCAAGGGAAAGCATCGATCACGGTGATTGGACGAGGATTCGCGCTCGACGCGAGTATCCTTGAGAAATGCAGCCGCGCTATGCGCCGAAAGCGCCGAAGACGCCGGGATTTTTCAATATGAAGGGAAAAGAAGCAATGGCCGAGATCGCCGTCGAGGCTCCGCAAACTCCTGCGCAGTTGCCCCAGGTCCGCGTGGCGGTTCTGGGCGCGGGAAAGATGGGTGGCATTCTGTTGCAGGCATTTCTGAAAGAGAACCTGTTTGCCGCCGACCAGATTCACGCTACTGTGGGCCACGCCGAGCGAGCGCTCGCGCTGAGCACGCAATGGGGCGTGGACGTGAGCACCAACAATCTGGAAGCCGTCCGGCAATCGGACCTGATTCTGGTGGGAGTAAAGCCGTTCCAGGTTCCGGATTTGATTGCAGAAATCAAGCCCGCGCTTAGTAAGGCAAAAATGCTGGTTTCGTTCGCTGCGTCAGTAAAGACGCGGGCCATTGAGGAAGCGGCGGGTATGGAGATTGCGGTGGTGCGCGCAATGCCAAACACGCCCTCGGCGCTGGGCGCAGGCGCGGCTGCACTGTGCCGCGGGCGCTTTGTTAAAGATACGCAGATGGAGCTGGCCCAGCGGCTGTTTGAAACCGTTGGCCGCACGGTACTGGTGGATGAGAAGCACATGGATGCAGTGACCGGGCTCTCAGGCTCCGGTCCGGCGTATCTCTACATCATCATTGAAGCTCTCGCCGAGGCCGGCGTGAAGGTGGGCCTGCCACGCGACATTGCAACGCAACTGGCCGCGCAAACCGCATACGGCGCCGCCAAGATGGTGCTCGAAACCGGCTACCACCCGGCGCTACTGAAGGACGCTGTGACCACGCCCGCAGGATGCACGATCGACGGCATCCTGGAGTTGGAAGAAGGCGGGCTGCGCGTGACGCTGATTAAAGCAGTGATGCGGGCAACTGAACGCGCGCGACAGCTGGCGGCGGGATGAACTTGCGCTGATTCGGTGACCTACCGGCCAACGACCTTGCCCATGCAACGCCCAACCTGGCTTCCCACTTACCTGCCGGAGCTCGACGGGCTACGTGGCCTGGCGATCATCGCGGTGGTCCTCTATCACTGTCATCCGCGTCTCCAAGGGACACCGCTCTACTACGCCAGCCTGTGGGGATGGGCGGGCGTCATCCTCTTTTTTGTTCTCAGCGGTTTCCTGATCACATGCATTTTGCTGGGGACGCGGGACAAGCCGCATTACTTCCATCATTTTCATGCGCGCCGGGCGCTGCGCGTGTGGCCTGTGTATCTGCTGGTCCTGACGGTTGTTTACCTGAACGCTCCGTGGTTCGTGGGCGGCAGCGTGTGGCATGCGATCGAGACCGCGCCATGGCTGGCTTACATCTTTTGCGTGCAGAACCTTTTTCACCTCGCCCTGCCGCCGGCGCTCGGCCCCACGTGGGCCCTGGCCATTGAAGAGCAGTACTACTTTGTGTGGGCACCGGTGGTACGCGTGCTGCGCAAGCCGTGGATGCTGGCGATGGTTCTGGTGGCTGCGCTCATTGCATCGCCCCTGCTGCGGCACGCGAATCTGTCCTGGATGACGCCGACGAATACGTTGATTCATCTGGACGGGATCGCGCTAGGCAGTTTGCTTGCGCTTGCGTTCTATACGGTCAAGCTTAGCCGGTGCGCATGGCTCACAATCGGCTTCGCTGCATTTGTGCTGGGCATTGCGGCGGCGGCCACCATTGCAGGCGGAACAGCGTTTCTGGATTCTGCGTTGGCAGTTGGCTTCGCCGGCGCGATGATTGCGGCGATCGCATCCACCGGAGCGCGCAATCCGGTCAATGCGCTGCTGCGGAGCGGACCGTTGGCCTTCTACGGGCGAATCAGTTACGGCCTCTACATGACTCACATTTCAGTCTTCATTTACTTCGGATGGTTCGATCGGGCGATGGACCGCTATGGCACAGCCGGAAATCTTGCAGTTGTGGGATTTCGCCTTGCGATGTGCACACTGGTCGCGACGGCTCTGTGGTATGGATTTGAGTCGCAGATTCTGAAGTTGAAGCGTTTCTTTTAGGGCTACGACCAGCGCGACGCCCTCGGCTTTTGCGATGAGCGCAAACCCGCCCGCCTCATTCTGAAATGCGCGCCGTCGTAGCTTCAGTATGTGACTGAAGTCACGCTTTGGCCAATGGAGCGGCTGATAGGCTTGAATTCAGGCGGTTCTCCAGTTTTCGTGGCGATCTCTGCGCATGAAGTGCGTGAATTGAATGACCAGCGGCTTTAGAAAACTGGGCTTGCCCTCCAAACTTGTTGACTCGCGCACGATGCGTTGAAAGGTACTTGAACCATGAACACTTTGCCGATTTTGGTGTTGAACAGCGGTTCTTCTTCTATCAAATTTTCGTTATATGAGGCTTCCGGCGTTGAGCGGAAGCGGCTCGTTGATGGCGCTGTCGATGGCATCGGCACCGACCTGGGGAAGTTCTGGATCAAGGACGCGGCCGGCAAGAAGCTCGTGGATCAAACACCCTCGTTGCCGAATCGCTCGGTTGCATTCAAGCTGGTAGTTGATGCGCTCAATTCCGGCGAGATTACTGCAGCGGCGGCGATCGGACACCGTGTGGTTTGCGGAGGACCCACTATCCGCGATAACCAGCGCGTTACGCCAGCCCTGATCGACGAGATCGAAAGTTATGCGGCTCTTGCACCGCTGCATACTCCCATCGCGGTTTACATTATGCGCGCGGCATTGCGGCTGTTTCCTGGCATTCCGAATTTTGCGGTGCTTGACACGTACTTTCACCGCACTTTGCCTGAGGTCGCGGTGCGCATGCCAATTCCCGAGGAGTACGTGGCTATGGGAGTGCGGCGCTATGGGTATCACGGCATCTCCTACGAGTCGATCATTTTTCAATTGCAGCCGAACGTCCCTGAAAAGCTCATTGTGGCTCATCTGGGCAATGGCGCATCGATTTCAGCGATTCGCAATGGCCAGTGCCTGGACACGTCAATGGGCCTGACACCATCGGGCGGCATTATCAGCGGCTCGCGAACCGGCGATATTGATCCGGGCGTGTTGATTTTCATTCTGAAGAAGATTGCCGAGACGACTCAAAACGCAGCGGAGGCGGCCGAGAAACTGGAGACCGTTGTCAGCAAGAAGTCGGGGTTGCTGGGTGTGAGCGAGTTATCGAATGATATGCGCGATCTACGCGAGGCAATTGAGGCCGGAAACGCGAAGGCGCGGCTGGCTGTGGACAAGTTCTGTTGGACCATCGCCCGATGGATCGGCAGCTACGTCGCCGAGTTGAACGGCCTCGACATGCTGGTGTTTACCGGCGGCATCGGCGAGAACGATATGGCCTCGCGAGCAGAGATCTGCGCGGGGTTGGGGGCGCTCGGCATCGTGATCGACGCAAAGCGCAACAACGTGCGCGGGCCGGCAGTCATCTCGCCCGAGAACTCGCCCGTAACCGTGCGCGTGATTCCGCCCCTCGAAGACCTGATGATTGTGAATCATGTGGTGAGGCTGCTGAGCGAATAGAACCCGCCCGACGCGCTCAGGTTCGATGTGTTCGGGTTGGAGCGCGCTCGCTGCGGTGTGGAATTGTTCTACACTGGTGAGTTCGCTTCGGAGACTTCAATGACCGTCGCTGCCGCGCCGGCACAAACTCGTCATCTTCCTTCGCTTGCGTTGCGACGGTTTGCCTGGGGCGTGCTGGCGTACTTCATTGCTGTGATTTTGTGGGGCGGACTGGTGCGCGCCACGGGCTCAGGGGCCGGCTGCGGCGACCATTGGCCACTCTGCAACAGCACGGTGATTCAGCACTCAGCGCGAATCGATACGATGATCGAGTTTACGCACCGCATGACAAGCGGGCTGTCGTTTTTCTCGGTCGTGGCGCTCCTTTGGTGGACGTTTGCGCGCACCGTACGCGGACACCTGGCGCGCGTGGCGGCGGTAGCTGCCGTGGCGTTCACAATGATTGAAGCGGCGCTCGGAGCCTTTCTTGTCAAGCTTGGACTGACCGCGCAAAGCCAATCGCCGCTTCGAGCGCCGTACCTGGCGCTACACCTGACCAATACATTGCTGCTGCTGGCCGCGCTGGCGCTGACCGCGCATCTGCTGAGCCGCCGCACAGGTTACCTGCGCGGAACGATTCACTTCAAGGCGCCCTTCGGCGCGATCGCATCGATTCTTGTCGTGCTGATCGTTGGCGTAACGGGATCGCTGGCCGCGTTGGGCGACACGCTTTTCCCTGCGAGTTCACTTAGCGAGGCATTGTCGCAGGATTTCTCGGCAACCAGCGGATGGCTGGTACGCTGGCGCTGGACGCACCCCACAGTCGCATTTGTGGCCAGCATTTTCCTGGTTTGGCTGCTGGTGCGCGCCGCACGGCGATCAAAACACTGGGACAATCGCGGGCTCTCCGCGCTGGTCCTGATTCTGCTTGCCGCGCAGTATGCGCTGGGCATTCTCGATGTGGTGTTCCTGGCGCCGATCTGGCTGCAGATCGCGCACCTGCTGGGCGCCGACCTGCTGTGGGCGGCGCTTGTTGTGCTGGTAGCGCGACTGACGCTGGAGCCGGTGGAAGGCGCGGAGCAGATCTAATATGCCGTGCCAGAGTTTCAGATCAACAAAGAGGCCCCTTGCGGGGCCTTCTTTCGTGAGCCAGAAAAGTCTGGGTCGTACGTCGTTTGCCTAGTCGTCGAGTTCGGGATGGTAGTGGCTCTCCCATCCGAGGTAACGCGCGGCTTCATGGACAGATTTCGATACGTCGCTGAAGTTCGCCGCGACGTGATGTTCGAAGCCCTCCCGGCAGATGTACTTGAGCAGCTTCTGCAATTGAGGAATTTCGGCCACGCCGGCGCCACCGAAGGTTTCGAGCGGATCATCAGTGAAACGGCCCGCGCCGGTGTAGCCGCGGATCACGCCGCGCCGGTCATCGGTGGAATAGCGCGCGAAGCTCATAGCGCCGGGCTTGATGATTCCTTCGCAAGTCCCGTAGGTGTTTTCCTTGCCCACGGTTCCGGCGATGATCTGCTGGAAGTCCATCCGCACTTCCTTGAAGAAGTGCTTAGGCAGGTTGGAGCAGTGGAAACAGACGCACTTGTTGGGATCGTTGCCATAGTTGTTATTCCAGTCGAGCAGCGCCGAGGGGGTGCCCGAGGCGAGGGCCATCATATACATGCTGAGAGTTCCGGGTACGTCGACCTCGCAGGCCGAAGGGATAAGCTCGTTGCTCATCATGCTCATGATGGTGCACGGAACCACGCCAAAGAACTCCTCCATCGAGGTCCAGCACTGCACGGCACTGATGGTGCAGTTGGTCTGTTTCATCCAACCGTCGACAACGGCGCCCAGTTTAGCCATCTTGAGCAGCGCGGCCTCGGGAATACCGGAAGTCGCGACGTATTTCTTGATCGCCGCGAGCTTGGCCTGCGCCGCATCGTCCGAGTCCTTCATGCGGTTGATGCGGCCGAAAATCTCCGAAAGATCGATGGGCTCGACGGAGATGCCGGCAGTCTCGAGAATGCGCTCGGAGTAGCGCACGGTGTTGAAGGCGGCCGGGCGCGCGCCGATGGAGCCGATCTTGAGGTTCTTGAGGCCTTTTACAATCCGGCAAACCTGAGAGAACCATTCGAGGTCGGTCTTGAACTCGGGCGAGCTTGGACTCTCGGTGTGCAGGGTGGTCAGCGAGTAGTCGATGCCGTACTGCATCATGTTGTTGCAGGCGCTCATTTTGCCGCAGAAGCTGTCGCGGCGCACGGCGATGGTCATGTTGTCGGAGCGGTCGGGAGTGGCCTGCACGAGCACAGGAATTTTGAGGCCGGAAAGGCGGATGGCGTCGACAATGCCACGCTCTTCGCCGAAGTTGGGCAACGTGACGATGATGCCGTCGATCTCCTCAGCGCGTTTCTTGAAGAGCTCGGCGCACCGCTGCGACTCGGCATACGTTTCGACAGCGCCGTGTCTTGACTCCTCAGGGCTCAACACAATGGGCTGTGCGCCGGCTGCCTCCAACACGGCGATGATCTCTTCCCGCCCGGTCTTGGCCAAATGGCCAGGGAAAAAGCCGCGATTACCCACCACGATTCCAAACGTCATCTTGCGTTGCGCTGCCATTTTCGTGCTCCTTGATACCGCAATGACTGCTTAACCGTTTCGGCGCGGGCGAAAACGAATGCTATAAAAAAGACCGAGAATCAACAAAAGGCCACCCCACCACACCGGGGCATGCAGGTTGTTCAGAACCACACTGGGGACCTGCCTGGTGGCGAGATCGAAGACCCCATCACCAAAGATCATTGCGCCGTAAACCGTCAACAACACTCCGATAAAAAACCAGATCGAAATATGCCCGGATTGCATGCGCAGTCTCCTTACCAGAAGTAAATATTGAGACCCAGGAACAGGATGATCGCGATCCCCGTCCAGAGCCATTCGTTCTTATAGATGGGCACAGGCTCTTCTTTCGGCAGTTTCGTCGCGCCGTAGACTACGCCAGCCAGCTCCGCCAACGGCTTGGGCGCGGTAAACAAGCTCACGACAACAGTGACCAGCATGGAAGTGATCACCGACCACAGGGCACGGTACATATCTTCGGCCATGGCCTTGGCGTCGGTGGAGAGGGCGACATAGCGCAAAGCCGCGGGATAAAAATGGACCCACGCCCATAGGCTTATCGACGTCAGCGTGCCTATCAGAAGTCCCCAGAAGCCGCCAGCTTTGGTTGCGCGTTTCCAGAACATACCAATCAGCACCACGCCCAGCAAAGGCGAGATGAAGAAGCTGAAAAGCGCCTGCACGTAATCCATGATCCCCGCAGCATTCATGACCAGGTACGCGGTTCCGATGGAGATGATGACTCCGAGCACGGTAGCCCAGCGTCCCACCGCGACGTAATGCTCGTCGCGCGCATTCTTGACGATGAGCGGCTGGTAAATGTCATAAGTCCACACCGCGGAGAAAGCGCTCACGTTGCCCGCCATTCCGCTCATGAAGCCGGCGATGAGCGCAGTGATACCAAGACCAAGCAGACCGGGAGCAAGATAACGGACCATCATGAGAGGCAGCACTTCGTTATAGCTGTGCATTCCCGATCCCGGAGAAGCCAGGTTCTGCGCGACAAGGTGCATCAGGCTTCCGTCGGGATTCTGCAGCACCACCAGGCCGAGCAAACCAGGCAGAATCACGATGAAGGGAACGGCCATTTTGAAGAAGGATCCGATAACCGGAGCCATGCGAGCGGAGCGAAGATTGTTGGCAGCGAGCACCCGCTGCACCACCAGGAAGTCTGTCGTCCAGTAGCCGAAGCTGATGGCGAATCCAAGGCCAAAGACGATGCCGGTCCAGTGGATGCCCATCGGGTTATCGGCAAAGTGTCCCATGCTGCGCCATAGATGCGTGTAGTCGCCGTTTGCGATCGCGCCCGCAGCGATGTCGCGCGTGAGCTTGGCCTTGAATCCGGTCCAGCCGCCGGCCTCCACGAGCCCCAGAATAGGCACCAGGAGTGCGCCTCCCCAGATGAGCACAAACTGGAGAACCTCATTGAAGATTGCAGAGCGCAGGCCGCCAAGGGCCACATAGGCGGCCACAGCCAGCGAGGAGACGATGATGGAAAAGTTCAGGTCCCAGCCAAGCACTACCTTCATCACTTCAGCCATGGCGAACATGTTCACACCGCTCATGAGCACGGTCATGAAGGCAAACGAAAACGCAGAGACGATGCTCGCGCCCGGCCCGTAGCGAAGCTTGAGGTAGCCCGGCACGGAGTGGGTTTTGCAGACGTAATAGAAGGGCATCATCACCATGCCCAGAAAGAGCATGGCGGGAATGGCACCGACCCAGTACCAGTGCGCGGCGAGAATGCCGTATTGATATGCCGAGCCCGCCCAGCCCATCAGCTCCAACGAGCCCAAATTGGCGGAAACAAAACTCAAGCCGGCGATCCAGGCGGTCATCTCGCGCCCGGCCATGAAGAATTCTTCGCTGGTGTTCGCCTGCTTCTTGAGGTAGAAGCCAATCCAAATCACCATGGCGAAGTAGATGGCGATGACGGCGATATCGAGCGGGCTCAGGCGGGCCAGCGGGCCGACGCTGAAGGCAAGCAAGGGCGGCAGCGAACCGACAGATCCCCCGGCAACGGAGGCTGCGATGAACCCGATCATGGACATCCCCTGAAACGGCGAGAATGCGTCAACAAAGGCTGTTAGACGTTCGCCCCTAAGTAAATTGCTTTACTCGAACACTTGTCAAGCGGAGTGCGCCGTTCGAAGGGTGCCGTTCGTCCTGAGTGCTCCCGCGGAAAGGGGCGATTCCTGAAGGATCCCGCCTGCGCGGGTTGAGTAAGCGTTTCCAAGACGGAGTGTAGCATGTCATATTTGACGCGCGCTAACGCACGCGCAAATGCAAAATGAATGCTTTTCCAGGGGTGGTGCTATAGGCACAATCGGGCATGCCAGGTTGTCGGCGCCACCGCGCGCATTTGCGGCTGTGACGAGCTGCCGCGCGGCAGTCGCCGCCGGTTACAGGCCAGCCTGATCAACCGTCAATCGAACAGATTGGCGGGCGTCGAGCGCTGTCGAGGAATGGATTAGTCGTTACCCACCGCGATTTCATGCAGCCAATTGGGAGCCTTGAGCAACTCGCGGGGACGCGGACCATCGGCGACACCAACGAGGCCGTCACGCTCCATCAGATCGATCAAATGCGCTGCGCGGCCATAGCCAATGCGGAGGCGGCGTTGCAGCAGGGATGTTGAGGCCTTGCCAAATTCAAAGACCAGGCGAACCGCGTCGTCAAACATCGGATCATCTTCATTTGCGTCTCCGTTTTCGCCGTCCATGGCGGCGCGCTCGTCCTTTGGCGACTCGAGAAAGCCTTCGACGTATTCCGCCGTGCCTTGTGACCTCCAGAAATCGACCACGGCTGCCGTCTCCTTTTCACTCACGTAAGGAGCATGGATGCGCAACAGGCGGCTGGTGCCCGGCGGCAAAAAGAGCATATCGCCGCGACCCAGCAGCGCCTCTGCGCCGTTGGTGTCGAGGATGGTGCGCGAGTCAACCTTGGTGGCCAGGCGGAAGCTGATGCGAGTGGGAATGTTGGCTTTGATGAGGCCTGTGATGACGTCGACGCTGGGCCGCTGTGTAGCCAGAATGAGGTGAATGCCCACGGCACGTGCCATTTGCGCGAGGCGCGTGACCGACTCCTCGACGTTGGCACGATCGAGCATCATCAAATCGGCCAGCTCATCGATGATGATGATGATGTAGGGCAGCGGCTCCTCCTGCTCACCCTCATCGAAGAGCGACGGCATGGAGCCCTCAAAGAGCTTGTTGTACTGGTCGATATGACGCACGCTGCGGCTAGCCAGCAGTTTAAGGCGGCGCTCCATCTCGCGCACCGCGTTGCGCAGAGCATTGGCGGCCAATTTGGGCTCGGTGATGATGGGCGTGAAGAGATGAGGAATCCCCTCATACATGCCAAGCTCTACGCGCTTGGGGTCGACAAGAATGAGCCGGACCTGGTGTGGGGTGGTGCGGTACAGCAGGCTCATGATCATGGCGTTGATAGCCACGGATTTGCCAGAGCCTGTTGAGCCGGCGATGAGAATATGCGGCATGGAAGCCAGATCGGCAGTGACGATGCGGCCGTTGATGTCTTTTCCCATCGAGAGCGTGAGACGCGAACGTGCCTTGATAAAGGTTTCACTTTCGATCACGTCGCGCAGGTGGATGGTTTCACGCTCGTGGTTGGGCACCTGAATGCCTACCGTGCTTTTGCCGGCCATCCGTTCGATGAGAATGCTTTCCGCGCGCATGGCCAGGCAGAGGTCGTCGGCCAGCCCCGTGACGCGCGAGTATTTGACGCCGGCCTCGGGCTTGAACTCGAAGGTCGTTACCATGGGTCCGGGATTGATCTGGACAACCTGGCCGCGCACGTCGAACTCGGCACATTTCTCAACCAAGACTTTGGCCTCTTCACGAAGCTCGTCTTCGCGCACGGATTGCGGTGCTTCGCCCGAACTCAGCAGCGTGCTCGCCGGCAACTTGAAGCCACTCATGTTTTTGGGCGCGATCGTGACGGTGCGTCGTTGCGCATCGGCGCGATTGTGAATGGCGATCGCGTCTGCATGAAGTTGAGGTGGATCCTGAGGCGGCTCGGGTTTCGCGGCGGGCCATGGGTTTACCGGCTGTGCAGCGAGCGGTTGAACCTGCATGGGTTGGACCTGCGCCGGGTGGGTTGCAGTCAATGCTGCGACCGTTGCGGTTTCCGGCTGGACGCGCTCCCAGATACTCGGCCGGCGCGGCGTAATTGGAATTGAGGCTGCGGCCGCTTCCGCCGGTTCCTGCGGTATATCCTTGCGCTGGTAAGCAGGAATCTCGTCGCGCGGGTCCTGATGTGGTGCGCGGCGTCGCGTGAAAAACGACAGGAGACGGTTCGACCGGCGGACGGAAGGCTCCGATTCCTCTTCCGGCCCGTGCGCAGTGACGAGCTTTGGTAACGGCACGGGCGCATTCCTCTCCACGCGGAGAGTTTTGCGATCAGCCCGCATCTCTGCTCGCTCCTCGCGGCGGTCGCGCCAGCGATCGCGCAATGAGCCGATCTGGGCCCAACGTTCCGCGAGGGTTTCGCGGATGACCCAGAAGCTGATCGCCGAGGCGAAGTATAGCCCGCTGGCAGCCAGCGCAGCAGCGACCAGCCAGGCACCCTGAATGTTCAAATAGACCACGAGCAGTCCAGCCACCAACCGTCCGACCACGCCTTCCACTGGAACCATGTGCAGCCATCGCCAATGCCACGGGAGCAGTCCAAAGACAGCCGGCAGGAAAATCAGCGCAAGCACGGTTCCCATCCAGCGCAGAATCGGCGAGCCGCCGGGCCGCGATCGCATCCATGTCCAGCCGACGCCGCCCAGCCACAGCGGTAACAGAAAAGCCGTGAGGCCGAGCGATTGCAGCAAAACGTCGCTTAGGTAGGCGCCAAAAAGACCAACCCAATTGCGGGCCGCCGCGGAATCCGTGGCCGTGTTCAGCGAGGGATCAGACGCGTGGTAAGTTGCCAGGGCGAGGAAAAGGAGAAGCGAGACCAGCAACAGAACCAGCCCCAGAAAGATGTTCACGGGGCGACTGCGCGTAGGCGACAGAACAATGCGGATGGGCTTCATGACGAGGGCGGTACCATCCTCCTGCTGCCGGGTAAGTTTTATCGGCAGGGCAAGGAAGCAGGCAATTCGTCCCAGAGCAATCTCTATTATCGACGTCCGGAGGGACAAACCCCGGCAGAAGGGCGGCAGGGGGAACCTTCGGCATCAACCTGTGGTTTGGCGCAAAGTTCCCCTTATCGGATCAGGCCGGACGGGATGGATTTATGCGTCCGGCTCGTGCCGGAAGGCGAATTTGAGCGAGCGGGAGAGTCGTGAGACAGGGCTGAGAAAATACGCCTTTACCTTCAGTTCCCTGTAAGGTGCGGCAGCGAATGCGCCGCCCGGACCGAACTGCAAAACACCTAAACCGTACTGGTAATGGATGCGGAAGAATCGATAATCACGTGGGTGCTGGGCTAGGAAGTCCTCAACCGCGGCGAGAACGCCGTTTTTCGGCCCACCTTCCTCCAAGGCGTTGAAATAGGTGCTGTTCAAGCCGCCAACCTCGGTCAGGGCGCTTTGTCCACGGATCATTCCCTTTTGCGCGAACGGATGCCGAAATTCGACCGGAATGGCGTCTGGCTGGTAGTACAGATCGCGACGGCCATAGGGCCAATCAACATCGTGAAGGAAGATGAACCCTCCAGGCCGCACCAGAGCACGCCCACGAATGAGACGAAGTTCGTTAAACACGGTGTACCAGTTGTGATCGCCGTCGATAAGGATGCAGTCGAATCCCGCAGCCGGGCCAATGCGCTGGTTGGATGTCAGCGCGTCAAGGCTGTTGCTTTTGATGACCTGAACCCGAGAGTCGCCTGCATACTTTGCTCCGAGATCCTGGTCAATGCAGGGGTCAATGATTGTGTAACTGAATAATGGCAGATTGAGCAGATGGTCCGCGCTCGCTCCCGTGCGCGAGCCAACTTCGCAAATGGACTTCCAAAGGCGTTTGCGTGCCAGAGGAGCAATATAGTGGCGAACGAAGGTGCGCATTGGATATCAGTTTGGCAAGAATTAACGCGCGATCAACCTCGCGCCCCAAATCAGCAGCGCGCCGCCCAGCAGAATGCGGTAAATGGCGAACATGGTGAAGCCGTGCTTGCGGACCCAGTGAAGAAACCACTCCACGACCCCCAGCGCCACAATGAAGGAAACGACGGTCCCGATAATCAGCACCATCCAGCGTTCCGGATTCATGGCCACGTGAGCGGCGGTCGCGGCAGCACCGGCGGCCTTGCTGGGATGGACCTCCTTGATGAGATCCCAGCCAGTCGCGGCAATCATCGTGGGAATAGAGAGCAGAAAGCTGAATTCAAGCGCCGAGGGCCGATCGAGACCCACAATCTGTCCGGCGGCGATCGTTGACATGGAACGAGATGTGCCTGGAAAAACTGCGGAAAGCGTCTGGCAAAGACCGATCCAGACAGCTTGCGGCAGGGTCATTTCCTCCACGTGGGTGGTGCTGGCCTCATGTCGCTCGCTCCAGGCATCGATCACCCACATCACAATTCCGCCCACGAACAGCGCGATGGCCATGGCATTGAGGCTGCCCAGGTTCTTTTCGCTCCATTTGCGCAGCAGGATCGCGGGAACGGAGGTGCATGCAAAAGCGATGAGCGTAAGCGAGATGGGGTGGTTGAACCAGGTGCGGTCGCCATTTTCGCCGCGCGGGAAGGTGCGGAGAAAGTTGACGATCCTTTCCAGGAAAAGCAGGCATAGCGCCATGATTGCGCCCACCTGGATCACGATCGTGTACATATTCCAGTACGCCACATCCTGGAGGCAAGCAGTGTTGCCGACCGAACAGGCTGATTCGCCAAGCGGGATCTTCATCAACGCTTCGGCAATGCGCAGGTGCGCCGTAGAACTCACCGGCAAAAACTCGGTCAAACCTTCCACAATTCCCAAAAGAATGGACAGAACGTACGGGCTCAAGAAGCCTCCTGGCTTTCTCTCTGGTGTATCTCGCAGCTCGCCCGGGAGGCCGTAAGCGGCTCAATTCCGTTCGATACCGTAGACTGGAACCCCTTCATCCAATTTGTACACCAGCGCGCCGGCCCGCAAGGAGTAGTCCGAGTCCGCAAAATGGGCCTTCAATTGCGCGGCAATGGAGCGCGCCTGATTGTGGGCATCGTTGCTTTTGCGATCATCTCCGTTGGCATCGTACATATCCTTAAGGACGGCAAAACGGTAGACGGCCTCGTAAAGTGCCTGTGCGGTGCGGGGACCATCAGGGTATTCACTGGCGTACTTGAGGTAAAGGTCAGCCTCTTTCTCGGGGCACTGCGTCGAGCCTTCCCAATCGCCGCAGATCTTGTTGTCAATCAGGTCATAGGCCGCAAAGGCCGCCCAGCGCGTGCGCGGATAGTACTTAATCACCTTGCGCAATTCGTCCTCGTCCGTCGATTGGCGGAAGGCAGGATCGCGCTCGTTTGCCGAAGGCAAGGTTGCGGCGTCGGCTTTCTCCAACTGCCATTGGATGTCGGCTGCGCGCCACGCAGCTTCCGGCGCGAGGGGCGAGTTGGGGAACATCTCGGCGGCACGGCGATAAAGCAAGCGCGCGCTCTGCGCGGCATTGGCCGGGCCGCGCGGATTCGACGCCAGAGCTTCCTGATTGGCGGCTGCGCCCATCAGAATCTGGTCGCCGTCAGGCGTGGATTCTTCGACGATTCCTTTGGATTCCATCCACCCGGTGATCGGCGGAGGCGCCTGGTCTTCGCCGACCATGGGCGTGTCGCGATCGTTGTGTTGCTCTTCGATGTCCGTATTGACAAAGACCTTCATCCAAGAGCCGCTCTTTTCCACGACCACCATCTCACGGCCGATTTGCACCTTGATGACCTTTTCCGAGCCGGTGTCAGGCGAGATATAGAGCCAAGTGATGCGCAGGACAGTAGCGCGAGGGCCGGCCATCGGTTTCACATCCTGTGGCGGCTTTTTGTCGGCATGCGCGAGCGAAACGACACAGCCGAGCGCAACCCCAAATGCGAGAGCACGAAGCGCAAGATTTCGCGAGTTCATCGTATGCAAGATCATAGTTGAACGACGCTACGAGGCGCCTTCCGTGAGCACCTGGGCCAGCATGACCGGATCGACGTTGCCGCCGCTTACCACGGCCACGGCCTTCCGATAGGGTGGCAGTTGGATCCCATGGAAGAGGAGCGCGGCGGCTGCGACGGCGCCGCTGGGCTCAGGGACCAAGCGCGAAGCGGCAACAATGGCGCGCATGGCACAGCGAATTTCAGCCTCCGTTACCGTAATAATGCCGTCGACAAAGGCTTGGATGTGGGCGAAGTTACGCACGCCCACGCTCTGCGTTCGAAGACCGTCTGCAATCGTTCTGCTGGTGAGTTCCGCCGGCCAAGTAACGATTTTTCCGACGCCAAAACTCTCCGCCGCGTCACCGGCCAGCTCCGGTTCGATGCCAAAGACTTTGGTTTTGGGGTTCAGTTGTTTCACCGCTGCGGCGACGCCGCTGAGCAAGCCGCCGCCAGAGACTGGCGAGACAACCAGGTCCACGTCCGGCAGCTCCTGCATTATCTCGAGCCCACACGTTCCCTGCCCGGCAATGATCTGTTCGTCATCGTAGGGGGGGATCACGACATAGCCGTGCTTTCGTACGAGCTCCTCCGCAACGGCGAGGCGCTCGCTTGAGGCAAGGCCGACGTCGACGACCTCGGCGCCGAGGGCCAGCGTCGCTGCGCGCTTGATCGCCGGTGCATTCGACGGCATGACAATGACCGCCTTCGCTCCGACTTCACGCGCCGCATAGGCCACGCCCTGAGCATGGTTGCCGCTTGAATATGTGATGACTCCGCGCGAAATTTGCTCAGGCGTGAGCTGAAGGATCTTGTTCGCCGCACCACGAATCTTGAAGGCCCCGATCGGCTGGAGGCTTTCCGCCTTGAGCCAGATCTCCCTGCCGGTGCCGTGCCCGGATAGACCCGGAAACGCCGCGCGCACGAGCGGCGTCTTCATCGCAATGGGCGCAATGCGCAGCGCAGCAGCACGGATGGCGTCGATTGAAACCAGATTCTGAGTTTTTCCCTGCACGGACGCCTCATTGATTCTGCGCTTGGCCGCGCAGAGTGAAATCACGCCTTCAAGTATCGCCGATTGCCGCAGGAAAATCGCTATCGCCTGAGCGCGAGCTACTCGTATGCCAGCGCGTCGATCGGATCCTTGCGGGCGGCCATCCAGGCGGGATAAAGTGCGCCGCAGATCGAACCTACAAATGCAATCGCAGCCCCTTGGAACATCCAGAATGCAGTGATCTCGAAGTGTTGCGTGGGAAAGAGATGGTAAAGCAGTACACGGACACCGTAGGTGCCCGCGATGCCCACCACAACGCCAGCGACGGCCAGTATGGCACACTCGCGCAGCACTACACTCACGATGACTGTCTTAGAGGCGCCCATAGACTTGAGGATGCCAATTTCGCGGGTCCGTTCAAGCACTGCGGTGTACATGGACTGGAAGATGACGAGAAAACCGATGATGACCGCGATGCCGGTAACAATGTTGAGGGAGATGTTGAAGCCCGGCAGATTCTCTGGCGTCATCTCCGAGAGCCATTCCTGCATAGTCTGCACCGGAAAATCCTCAAGCCCGCGCGTGGCATGAATCTCATGAATAATCGCCTGCTCGTTGGCAGGGTCATCGCTCTTGATGTAGAACAGCGAAGCCCGGCCCGCGGCTCCCATCAAATCGCCCATGGTATCGATCGGGATCAGTTTGCGTCCGCCTTTGCCGTGTTCCACGATTCCACAGATGCGGAAGGGATGATCCATCACTGTGATGGTGTCGCTGACATGATGATCCTTGCCTGCGAAGACGTCGTCGACAATTACGTCGTTTGGCCCCTGAAAAGGTGTGCCCGACAAAAAAACAAAAGGCCGCAGTGCATTGAAAGACGGATAGTCGATGCCGTAAATCACTCCGAAATCGTCGGAAGCAGTGTTGAAAACCGTAATCACGGGCGAGGCAACCGCCACATTAGGAAGCTTCCGGATCACCTCGATGTCTTTGATCGGGATGGGCGCGCCACTGATGCCGTTCATGATGCTGGCATGGCTTGGCCGCATCATCAGGTCGGCGCCAATGCCGTTGGTGCGCTGCTTCTGGTCGTTCAACATGCCCATGAAGATGCCAACGATGGACAGGATCATGATGACTTCAATGGCCACGGCCAGGACGCTGATGACCGAGCGCAAAGGGCGATGTAAAAGGTTGGCAAAGATGAGCTTATTCATATTTCTGCGTGGAGCCGGCAAGGATTTCAGTGCCGCGAACCCTCGTCATCAGGGTAACAGCCCCAGAGCGGACGGAACGGAATAGCGGCGCGAGGGGCGGAATGAGGCTGGCACTATTACAAAAGTGTATTCAAATCCGCAAAAATAGAGGACTCAGGCAAGGATAGGTTTTGACCCCAGGTGAAACCCGGTTTATCGTGAAGATAAAAATCCGCGTGGGTCTCTGACCCTCGTCTGGTCGCCGATGGGAAGTTTTGGAGAAGACCTGCGCAAGGAACGTTTGGCACGCGGCTTTGCGCTGGAAGACATTTCGGCGGTCACCAAGATCAGCCAACGTCATCTGCTTGCGCTGGAACAGGAGAGGTTTCGCCTTCTTCCGGGCGGAATTCTCAGCAAGGGAATTGTCCGGGGATACGCCAGCGCCATCGGTCTCGATCCACAAGACTGGACTGAGCGCTTTCTTCAGGCCTACAACACCTTAGGGCAGATATCCGACGAGGAAAGCAGTTGGACGACGTTCGCCTCGAACGTGGGTAAGGCGCGGCTCCTGCGCCGAGAAGCGGTTGAGGTCCGTTTGCGATGGATCGGGGCCATCCTTTTGCTCTTGGCGGTAGCCGGAGCTGCATTCTTGACGGTGCGTTACTTTGGCCTGCGCGAAGGATGGTGGCGATCATTCCTCCCAATTCACGGAGTCTCCTTCGGGTTTCGCAGCGCCCTTTCCTCAACTCGTGGCTTTGTGACCCGCCTTTTCTCCATGATTTAGCTAAGCACCAACCCCGGCTCGGGGGCTTCAATGCACAGTTGGAGGGTCATTGCTTGCCATACGCTGTATGTCTTTGCCCCCAGCCGCCCAGCAGAATTACCATAGATAGATGTAACATCCAGCTTGAACCTGCGCGTGCAGCCGATTTAAATCAATGGGCGACCGGTCTACCTCTGGTGAGTCAGGTCCATTGTGGCTCATCGAGGACATCTCGAAACACAATGCCACGCCAGCCGAAACGTTGAATCCCGTCATGGGAAGGAGTGTTGAAGTTGAGCGACCGCTTTTTGTTTACCTCTGAATCCGTTACCGAAGGCCACCCGGACAAGATTGCCGACCAGGTCTCCGACGCCATTCTCGATGCCTGCCTGGAGCAGGATCCCTACAGCCGCGTGGCAGCGGAAACCCTGACGGCGACCGGCCTTGTCGTCATCGCTGGCGAGATCACGACCAAGGCCTACGTCGATTTCCAAAGCCTGGTCCGCGGGGTGATTGCTTCCATCGGGTACGACAACGCGCTCTATGGCTTCGATTCCAACACCTGCGCGGTGATCTCGAGCATCAACAAGCAGTCTGGCGATATCGCACAAGGTGTTGACATTGGCGGGGCCGGCGACCAGGGCATGATGTTCGGCTATGCCTCCGATGAGACCCCGGAGCTGATGCCTGCAGCCATCTCGCTGGCGCACAAGCTCTGCCGCCAGTTGAGCGCGGTGCGCAAGAGCGGCAGGCTGCCCTATCTTCGCCCCGACGGCAAGAGCCAGGTCACAGTGGAATATGGCGAAGACGGAAAGCCGGCGCGGATTGATGCCGTTGTGATCAGCAGCCAGCACTCCGAGGCAGTGAGTAACGACGAGCTGCATGCCGACGTCCTCAAGCATGTCATCCAGGCGGTTCTGCCCGCAAAATGGCTCGACGAACACACCAAGTATCACATCAATCCGACGGGCAGATTTGTGATTGGCGGACCCATGGGCGACACCGGCCTGACCGGACGCAAGATCATTGTTGACACATACGGCGGCATGGGACGCCACGGCGGCGGCGCTTTCAGCGGCAAGGACCCAACCAAAGTCGATCGATCTGCAGCCTACATGGCCCGCCATATCGCCAAGAACATTGTCGCCGCCGGATTGGCCAGCCGCGCCGAGGTACAACTGGCCTACGCGATTGGGGTGGCCGAGCCGGTGAGTGTGCTAGTGGAGACCTTTGGCACTGGTAAGCTCAGCGAATCGAAGCTCACCGAGCTGATCCGCAAGAACTTCACATTAACGCCCAAAGCCATCATCGAGTCCCTTAACCTGCTCCGCCCCATCTACCAAAAGACAGCGGCATATGGCCACTTCGGCCGCACCGAGCCGGAATTCACCTGGGAAGCCACCGGCAAAGCCGCTCAATTGGCCGAACAAGCTGGACTGGCCGCGACGGCGAAGACGCGCTGAAGTCGGTTGATTCGATTCGTTTAAGCATGGGATCCGCGGCTCGCGGGTCGCATCGTTTTTTCCGTTGCCGCATCGATGGCTTAAAATTCTCCGGGGTGTAGGAACGTTGTTTCTTAGCGGAGAAGCCCATGCGTCTTTCTACCATCGTTGCTCTGGTGTTTGGCTTTGCTACTTTCTCCGCCGCGCAAAGCGGTGCGAATTGGACTTACGAAGGAAAAACGGGTCCGCTGGTCTGGGGCAAACTCGACCCGGCATATGAAGCCTGCTCCAAAGGCCATGAGCAGTCGCCCATCGATATCCGTGGCGCGCGCTTGAGCAAAGCTCTTGAACCCCTTGAGTTCCACTTCATTGCTGGACCCATGACCCTCGAAAACACGGGGCGCGGTATTGTTGCCCACGTTGATCCAGGCAGCGTCATGGTGGCCGACGGGGAGCGCTATCACCTCACCGAGCTCGACTTCCATCACCCCAGCGAGCACCCAGTGAAAGGCAAGCTCAGCGATATGGAAGTCGACATGGTATTCAACAGCGGCGACGGCAAGACGGCGATCGTGGCCGTTCGCCTCGATCAAGACCGAGGCTTTCCCAACGCCTTGCTGGCGACGCTTTGGGAGCATTTGCCAGCCAAGCCGGGCACGAGCGCGAAGGTCACCGATATGGTGAGCGCCGGAGGGCTTTTACCCGAGGACCGCGGCTATTGGACCTACGTCGGATCAGAGCTCACTCCGCCATGCACCGAGGGAGTGCGCTGGTTTGTCTTCGAGGAAGACCTGAGCATCAGCCGCAGCCAGATGCGCACCTTTACCGATCTCTTCAAGATGAACACGCGTCCCGTTCAGGATCAGCACGGGCGGAAGATAGAAGCGAATGAGTAAAACAGCTTGTAGCTTGTAGCTTCTAGCTTCTAGCTCCTAGCTTCTAGCTTTTCGACGCTGGTTCGGCCAACGGTGTCAGGTTTAACACGATCTGATTTCCGAGGTACTCAACGCGAATTCCCTTCAGGTCGCGCACCAGGTAGTGCGCAGCATTGAGTGACTCGGCCGGATGGGAAAATGTGGTCGCCACTACGGTGCAGCCTGCATCTCGGCCGGCCTTGGCTCCCGACGATGAGTCTTCGAACACAACACACTCCGCAGGCTCCATGCCGAGCAGCGCAGCTCCGGCTAGGAACGGCTCGGGATGGGGCTTGCCACGAGAAACCTGGTCCGCAGTCACCAATTTTTCAGGAACAGGAATGCCTCCTGCCGCCAATCGAATCCGTGTTAGCCGCTCAGTGGCGCTGGTGACAACGGTCCATCGATTCTCGGGGAGCGCGGCGAGTAAATCCAGCACACCGGGCAAAAGAGTAAGCCCTTCATTGTCGGCGACTTCAAAGTCTTCAATCTCCGTCAACTCCGCGTTGCTGTCGAGGTCAGGGCGTAGTTTGGCGATCGTCTCCACGGCTCGCCGTCCGTGCGCGGTCGCGCGCGCCAATTCAGGATCAACGCCGCGCAGAAGAGCCCATTTGGTCCAACTGCGCTCAACGGAGCCAATGGACGAAATGAGAATCCCGTCCATATCGAAGAGAATCGCTTTGCAAGGAATGCTGACAGGAGAAGAGGTCGATGGAACCATAAGTCGATCTTAGATTGAAGCGGATTTACTTGCGTTTCTCGGATCGCGCCGGCTTTGGCGCGGGAAAGCTGAGCTGGGGTGGGTGGCCGAAGGTAATGGTGGCTTCGACGGAACGCTTACTACCGCCAGCGATTGCGGTGTTCTGGCCCAACCTGATCGCTCCATTCGCGATGGAGGCGTCGGCGGTCCAGCGATCGAAGCGAACCAACGCGGCAGGAATCCGTTGAGACTTGACTGCGCCGCTGGAGATGGCGGATTTTATGTTTGAAATGCTTCCTTGCCCGCACTCGAAGTGCAAAGAGCCTTTGGCCGACGCAGCCAAATCAGCGTTGGTGTAACCCGATAATTCAAGATTACCGTTGCCGCTCAATGCTCCGCCAGTCCAGCGCAGGCCCAGGAATCGGCCCACGTCTGAGGCATTGAGCTTCTGAAAATCGCCCCCGAGGGAATAGTCCGGTTTGTCCTGATCGTTGGCCGGTTTAGTGAGGGTTCCTGCGAGATGCACTCTGCCGCCAAAAAGGGAGGCATCGAGGCTAGTAATCTCGGCGCCGGTGGGCACAATTCGCAAAGACGCCGAAACACCCTGGAGCGTGACCGGCCCAAGAACCAGCGTGCCGGCAGTCACGGTTCCTTCAAGCTGCGGCCAGGGCGGCGCCGACGAGGGATGGATGCGGTCGATGAGGTCAGAGAGCAGGGTGCCTTTTCCCCGCGCGCCCAGCAGCGCACTCTCGGATGCCGATGCGTCCAGATCGGCAAACTGCATTTGGAACTGGACCGAGCATGGCTCATGCGGAGTTGGTACCGGGCCGCATGCGCCTGGAAGGGTCAAGCTTCCCGTTCCCTTCAAGGGGCCATAGGTAAACTCCACCGGGTCCCAACGAAGATCGTGGTTCTCGATATGAAGTGTCGCGTCATTGACGACAACGTGGTTGGCCAGATAATCAGCCTGCCAGTTGGCGTTATGCACGGTCACGGTTCCGGTCAGAGTGTCACCACTGCCAGTCATTAGCAAGTCGTAAGGGGAATTCGCAGGCGAAGACTCCGTACCATTCGCCGATGAAAGATCAGCCGGCAAGGAACTCGCGACTGCTATCTCCTGGTTTGGCATCCAAGGCCCTTCCGCGGTCAGGTCCACCGCGATGGGTTCTCCGGCGAAGGCGGAGAGCGCTTCCGTCCCTGGAATACCTGTCGCTCGGGCGAGTTGTCTGGCACGCGCGAAACTTGCCTGGCCGCGCGCCGCAACTTGATAGCCGGAGAGTGAGAAACGCAGATTAAGGATGAGCGGAATGGCTCCCCCTGCTGGGATGGCGACGGAGCCTGCCAGAGCCTGGGCGGGGTTCTCCGCCCCTGTTTTACTTGCTTGAGTCAGTGGCTCAGGGGTCACAGATTCTATCGTCATCGGCTCCAGGGTGAACTTTGGCGCCTGAATAGGCCTGCCAAGACTGTCGCCGCTTACGAACAGGCCTTCGACAGTCAAGCTGCCTGTGAGCGGTCCGGCATCTTCTGTAGCAACTTTCTCCGCGCGGTTCCGTTCGAACTTCGCTCCAGAACCTGGTTGGTCGGGGGTCGCGTTGGCCTGTGCGCGGACATCGTAGACGATTTTGCCACTTACCGTGCCTCTAGCTTCGAGATCGGGCGCGAGGCCGCTGCGGAGCGTGCGCAGTGCATCCAGACCCGCAGTAACGGGAATGCGATCGAGCTCTATTGAAAAGCGTGGCGAAGAATCTTCGCCCGGCTTTTCACCCGTAACGTGCACGTGGCCGTCGCCCAGAGGTGAATCGCAGGCAAAATTTTCAATACTTCGCTCGGCATAGTGGTAGATAAGGCCGCAACGAGCGTCGAAGTCCAGGGGCGCTACAGGAGTGAACTCGGCGCGATGGACGCCGGAAGCGCGAAGCCGCATGGCAATCTGCGCGGCATCGGCGGTGCCGTCAAGGTGCAGCTCGCCAGTGAGGTCGCCGCGCCAACCAGGATCGGAGCCAGTGACGAGCCGAGCAAGCTGGCCTAGTTCGGCCTCCCGCCAGTCGATGTCCAAATGGAGAGGCATCTGGCGGAGCTCCGAAGCCCGTCGGATGCTGGCTTCGATGCGCACCTCGCCAGTTTCCTCAAGGTGCAGGCTGATGTCGGTTCGGGCTGGTTGGCCACGCAGGCGGATGCGCCACTCGCCGGGATTCTCCTGCCACAGCGAGAGATCGGCGTTGACCAGCGAAAAAGGGAGCTTCTCCACTCCGTTCTTAAAATTGATGCGAGAGTCAGTGGCTTCAAGGTACGGGAGCGGCGCGACACGGCGTGCGCCTGGCGCGGATTGGGTTTGTGCAGCGGCCGTGCGAAAGATCGAGTCCAGGTTCCAATGGCCCGGCCCAGCTCGCACGAGGTTGAGACTGGCTTCGTCTACGCTGATCTTGCCAATTTCGATGCGGCTACGAAGCAGCGCCAGCAGCCGGATAGAAGCAGTGACCTTGTTGGCGTGGAGTACCGGTTCGGCACCGTAGGCCGGATCTTCAGCGACGCTCAAATCGGAGATCTCGAAGCCCGGCCAAGGCAAAATCCGAGCCTGGACCGACGAGAGGCGGACCGGTCTTCCCAACGACTGCGAGATAAGCTGCGTGATTTGATTCTTGTAGGCGCTGACGCTGATAAGCGGGGGCACCACGAGCACAAGCACCAGGACCGCAATGGCTGCGAGGGCTATCCGCAACCACCGACGCACTCGTTCGTTGCCGCCGGCACTGTCTGTCATTGTCAATATGAATTTTAGCTGCTGGGTTCCAGCCGATGACTCATATTTGAGCGCCCAAGGCCTTCAGCGCGGGAGAAGAACGGCGCCGCAGTGAAGCGCTATAGACAAAAAGAGGAAATTCAAGAGCTCAGGTTTCTCACCGCGTCCGGTGGAATGTGCGGCTCCAACGCGTTTCCGTGAAGAAGTGCAGCACAACGTGGCCCATCCAGGCGAGGCGAGGGCCGATTCCAGTTTGGTTGTAAACCGAATCCGGCGTGACGAACGACCAGTAATTGAATAGCGGGCGGCCAACGATATTCCGGCGGGGCACAAACCCCCAAAAGCGCGAATCGAGGCTGTCGTGACGATTATCGCCCATCATGAAGTACATGCCGGGAGGAATCACGAGATCGCCATCGACAACATGATTGGGAAAGTCGACGGCCCAACTCTCAGTGGCGCCGCCCGGCTGCGCGTAGGGCGGCACCGAGGGAAACTCGTCCAGAAACTCAGAATAATTTTCTGAAGTGGTGGGTTGGGCGTATGGCTGCGGTTGCGCCACTCCGTTGAGGATCACGACGCCGTCGTGCAGATGGATGTGGTCGCCTGGCACGCCGATGAGGCGCTTGACGAGAAAGAAAAATTGAGGCTTGCCATCGGCATCAAGTTCCGGCTCGGGAGCAGGCTTGATGAAGACGACGATGTCGCCATGGCGCGGCTCGCGGTAGTGAACCAGCGGCATCCATTTCGCGGGCGGAGCCAGAGTGATGCGGTCAACGACCAGGTGATCGCCGACGAGCAGCGTGTTCTCCATCGATCCCGATGGGATGACAAAGTTCTGCGCGATAAACGTGAGGATGAACAATCCCACCACCAGCACCGAACAAATGCTGGCCACGGCTTCAAACGGCGTTTCTTCCACCTTGACGGGCTCGGAAGCCGGTTCCGGACGTTTCTGGGGAGGCTCTTTGGGGCTTCGCGGCCTATTCTTCGTCATTCTGCTGCTCTTTGCGGAATTGCTCCGGAGTCGTGACTTTGTTGCAGGACCGAATCAACGCACAACATGGAAGATGCGCCGCCAGCGGGCAAATCCCGTGACACGTTCGGCGAGATCAGGTTCGTGTCCGAGTCTATCATCCACGCCTTGTTGGGAACTGATCTGAGCGATTTGTTGCACGTCAGTGGACGAGGGGCGCGAAAGCGAAAAATAGATCACCAGAGGACGGGCGATGATGGCCTGCCGCGGCACAAAACCCCAGAAGCGGGAGTCCAGGCTGTGATTCCGGTTGTCGCCCAGGACGAAATACTCGCCCGGTGGCACCACAAGTTCACCGTCCCGAGTCAGGCTCTCAACCTGCCGCCACCAGTCAGGATCGACCTGCATCCTAAAATCCGGATCGCTCAAAATATTGCCGGGAAAGTTATCGCGAGCGGGGCTGTACGGCGCGGGCTCGAAGGCTGCATAGGGCTCATCGAGAGGCGAGCCGTTCACAATGACCTGCCCCTTCGTAATTCGCAGCCTGTCGCCCGGTAGCCCGACCACTCTTTTGATGAGCATGGGCGGCTGGGAGTGGTGAAAGACGATGATGTCGCCTCGCTGCACGGGCCGATAAGGCAGAAGCCAACTGCCGACGCGACCGGCCGGGGCATAGATCTGCCTGTTGAAAAGCAGAAAATCTCCCACCAGCAGCGTGCGCTCCATGCTCTCAGAGGGAATGAGGAAGGGCTGCAGCAGAAAGGTGAGCACAAACATTGCCACGACTATGGTTTGCAATAACGAGGCCAGCGCCTGCGGCAACGACGGCAGATGCGGATGTACGTGGGCCCACCGCTGAAGAAGCGAACTGGGCGCTTGAGCAGGGGTGCTCATTGTGCGCGCCGCTCCTCCTCATCAGCACCATCCAAAACATCTGGACCGGAGGTTCGCAGGCCGCCGGCGTTATCCGCGCGAGCGAGATTATCTTCGTTTGCCAATAAGATGAGCGCTCGCCGTGCGGCATCCTGTTCCGCATGCTTCTTGGTACGGCCCATGCCGCGAGCGAGCGGCTTCCCTTTCTGCCCTTCTTCCCCTTTCATCCGCACTTCGACCAAAAAACGCTTGTGATGGTCGGGGCCGCTCTCACTCTTCACGCGATAGACGGGCGCTCCGGCGCGTGCAGCCTGCAAATGCTCCTGGAGCGCAGACTTGTAATTCCCCAAGGCCTGTCCGGAACGCATTTCGATGGCCAGACGTTCCGCGGCATCGCCCATCACGCTGGCGCGGACGAAAAGCCGCACGGGCTCCAGACCTCCGTCGAGAAACAGTGCACCCATCACAGCTTCCATGGTATTCGAAAGCACGGTGCTCCTGCGACGCAATCCACTGCTCTCTTCGCCGCGACTCAGACGCAAGTGCCTGCCCAAACCAATTTCCTCTGCCACTTGCGCCATGTGTTGCCGGCTGACCAAGCCGGAGCGAATGCGTGTCAGCTCGCCTTCGCGCCACTCTGGATGCAGAGTGAACAATGCCTCCGCCACCACGAGTCCCAATACGGCATCACCGAGGTATTCAAGGCGCTCATTGTCGGCCGGCGCAGACTTTTTTCCGGTGTCCGCTTGCGCAAGCTGGTGAGCCAGGGAACGGTGCGTGAGCGCACGCACCAGCAGCCCAGGGCTCAAGAATTTGTGCCCCAGTGCAGCTTCAAGCTCTTTGAGATCTGCTTTCACTCCTGCCTCGCTGCGAACCCTTGCCTACCGCTTTAGATGCGTTCCGCGCGCCGTTCGAGGGGCCGGAAATGAGTCTGGAGACTCGAGAGATTCGGCGCGAACCTTGAACTTCAGCAAATCGCGAGAGGCTCAGGACGAGGATTACTGCGGCTTGGGTGCGCCATCCTGCGCCTGGGATTCAGGCTTTGCTGCTCCTGCGCCCCCGGGACCCCCAGCAACGGGTGGAGCGCCGGGCGCAGACAGCTGCGGTGAAGTGCCCGGCGCATCGTCTCCTGTTTCGTCATCGCAGTCATGCTCATGGCCCCGCTGCACGTAGGCAGCCTTTACACCCCGTTCCGCGGCCAAGCGTGTATCGAGTTGACCGTCGCGTACAGCCAATGCTTCTTGATATTCGGCCAAGGCTTCGTCGCGCTTGCATTCCAGGTCGAGCATCCGGCCAAGGTAGATGTGCGACCAGGCGAGCAGCCGCTGCTCCTTGCTCATCGCGAGGGTTCTCTGGAAGTCGTCGACCGCCGCGTCAGGATGGCCGGTCAGCAGATCCACGCGAGCCATGATGAAATGGGCGCGAGCCGCGTCGGCCGTCGACTGAATGGTATCCGTCTGTTCAGCAAGCACCTTCTGCGCCACGGCGGACGCCGCTGCAACATCACCGCCGGCCAGCTTTGCCTCGGCAAGGTCGAGTCCCGTTAATGGGCGCGGCTTGCTGTGCTGCAAGACATCTTCGTCGCCCTCTTTGTCGAATTCGGTCTGGCGCGCACGATGCACCTGCTGATCCACATCCATGCCGTACACCATCTCGCCGATGGTATCTTTCAGGCTGGCGGGATCCTTTTCAAATTGCAAAAGCTGCTCATAGAAGTATTGCGTAAGCACATATCCCTGCCGCATATCGTGCCCGACGGCGGCCAATTTCGCCTCATCCACCTTCTGCAGATAGAGTTCGCGCTCATGCTCGTACCGCGGCAATTGCGAACGGTCTACGTTCGCCGGAACGATGTACTCGGGGATTCCCGTATCCATGGTGCGCGCTTCAATGGCCTTGATCAGGCATTCTATGGTCAGGGCCACAGTATCGGAGCGGAAGCGGAAGTCAAGGGGTGCATCGCGAACCTCCTTGAGGATCGGCTGCTCGCGGTCTATGGCGTTGGACCGCTCGTAGAGTAAAGGATCGATGACGTAATGCAGGTACGTATGACGCACGTCGATCATGGGAATCTTTCCATCGACCGGCGAGACCACGACCACGTAGTCAGTGCCGTAGATGCGTGCGTTCACCATGGCCGGCGAGAGCTGGGGCTCGATCACCACGATGAACCTGCGGCCGTCGTAGGTGGAAGCCGGCATCTTAAGGTAAAGGTTGGCGTTGACGATCATCTTGGAGATGGGATCGTGCAGCTTATCAATCTCGTCGTCGTAGGCACGGTGCGAGGCCAGCCAAATGCCGTGCAAGTCCACTGCGGCAGCAAACGCGCGGAGCGCGGGAAGGATCTCGACCACCTGGGTGGAATCGGGCGGCATCTCCGTCAGGTCGGCCGTGATTTCGAGTTCCGGCGGCGGCGTTAGGTAAAGGGCCAGCGAGATGTACTGCGCGATGTCCCGCTCCGAACCGGTCATGCGGTGCTGGGCAATGTACAGGCAGAGCGCGTCACGCTTGGTGCGGGCGTCCTCACTTTGTGCGAGCGCCTGATTGATTTCGTCGCGGACGTGCTTGCGGATGGGCGCACTGTCTTCAAGGCCCTCGTCGTAGCCGCAGGCGTTCAACGCCGCAGCCATGATGAACACCGGTTCAGAGCTGATCAGCGAGATGGTCGGCCCCGCCGGATCAATGAGCGAAGGCGCCTTTTCGCGCGCGTAGATCTGCCCTGAGGAGGAGCTTTGGTTGGAAGAAGAGCTACTGGATGATTGAGCCCGAGCGAGCGAGGGAGCCAATCCGGCCAACAGGCATAAAATCGCGGCGAATATAAAAGCGAAAAAACTCAATCGACGAATCATGAGAAAACCCTGCATGCAAGTCTAGTTAGACGCAAGACCAGGGTCAAACGGAAGGACGGGCACGATTCGAGCTGCAATCCTTGTTATCCGCGCACGGAAACGCCGGAGAAGGACAGCACTGCAAGGCCACGGACGGGCTGGCCGAAGAAACGCGCCGGCTCAAAGCGGCTGAACAGGAGCAGATTCTCGACCTGGGAGCGGGTGACGGAGTCGGTGGGTCCGGAGACGATGCGATAGTCGTAGACCTCGCCGAGATCGTTGACGTAGGCCTCAACGACAACCGGGCTGGAGATGGCGCTGGCTTCATTGTTACCCTGAGCATTCGAGAAATAAAGCAGATGCGGCGCAGTCGCGTCGCCCAATGGCTCATCAGGCGTCGCCTGAGCCGCTTCCGGCTGGGCGAACACAGTCACCAAGACAACAATGGTTCCCAACAGGAGGACCGCACTGGCAAATCCAGCGCCTGCCTGCAACAGGAATGGGCCCACGGTGTTTCTCCACGCCAGGCCCCAAGCAGTGAAGATGCTGCGCCGGTTATGCGCCCGTTCCTGGCTCACAGCGACGCGAATCCGCAATGGCAAGTCCGCCGGCTCCGGTACAGGCCCCAAGCCAGCCAGGGAAGCCTGCAATTCGCGCAGCGACTTCGACTCCTGCGCACATTCGAGGCAGTCCTGAAGATGTGCGTCGATCTTCTGCATCTCGCGTCCGCTCAACCGGCCGTCCAGATATTCCATCAAACCAGATTGCACTTCATTGCAGCCGTTCATCGCGCCTCCTCTCCCAGGGGCATCTTCATCCCTGCCAGCGCTGTGGGCTGGGAACCGGGCCGCGCCGCAGTCAGCAAGGACTTTAGACAAGCTCGCCCGCGTACCAGCCGCGACTTCACCGTCCCCAGATTGACTCCTTGTATGGCCGCCACTTCTTCGTAGACGAATCCTTCGATATCGCGCAGGATGAGCGTGGTGCGGAAAGGCTCGGGTACCTGACGCAGGGCGTGTTCCACCCGCGCACGATTTTCCTCATGCAGGACCGTTTCATAGGGTGACTCCGCCGGATCCACCAACATGTCCTTCAGTCGCACCGGCTTTCCGCAGTCTCCCTGCATCATTTCCTGCTCGATGGCGATCTCCTGCTGTTGATGCCTGATCCACCACCGCCGCCGGTTGGAGGCTTCGCGCAAAGCGATCCGGTAAATCCAGGTCCGCAATGAAGACTCGCCGTGAAATCCGCGAATCCCGCGGAAGACCTTCACGAAGACTTCCTGGGTGAGATCCGCGGCGTCGGCGGAGTTGCGCACTGTACGAGCCAGCAATGAATAGATGGGCTGATGGTAGCGCGTGATCAGCCAGGCAAAGGCCTCCTCGGAGCCGGCCCGCAATTCTTCAACGAGAGCCGCCTCATCTGATTGGAGCGCCAACGCACTGGCAAGATTGCCCATGGTGAGGTCCGCCTGCAATTCTGTACCCTCCCACGTTACCGCATATCGGCCAACGTCTGCACGTATGCGCATCACACCGCGCAATGGATCCCGGCCCGATCGGTTCATTCGAGGCCGCGTATTGTCTTCTCTGGAAGCCGTTTAGTCCAGGAAGCCATCTCCGGCCATCGACGCACCTGCTCAGGCGTACCGCATTCTGAATCATACGCCTACCCTTGTTAGACACCGGAAGCCCCTCGAGTGTTCCCGGCTTCGCTCGGATTGAATCTTCGGGCCATGAAAGCTTTGTTGATGGATTCAACGGAATCGCCGGACTGTCAAATCGTGAAAACGATTCTGCGGCCCTTTTCCACCCGATCCCAAGCCGTCTCGACTTCGGCCAGAGGGACCGGGTCGGCAGCAACCTTGAGGCTGCCGGCTGCAGCCATCTCGAAGAGGGTAGGGATGGTGGCAAGAATCCGGTCCAGCCGGGCCGCGCCAAAGCCGCTCCCCAACAGGGTCAAATCGATGCTGCGTAGAGTCGCGCCGGGCAAGGTAATCGTCTGGCCGGCGCTGGTGCCCACCTCCACGAGCCGCGTTCTGTGCGTGGCCTGGACTTTGAAGCCCTTGGCGAGGGCCTCCAGCAGCAATTCCGTGGGACGTCCCCAGAGGTAGTCGACGACAACATCGATACCGGCAGTCCCTTCGGCGGCGAAGGCCTCTCGTAAGGCGTCTTCAGGCTCGGAGAGCGCAATCACGGTGTCCACGTCCGCCGCCGCGATGGCTTCCACGTTGCGTCCGGCGGCAATGACGCGCTTGGCACCCAAACGCCGAGCCACCTGGACGGCAAGCTGCCCGGCAACGCCTGTCGCACCGAGAACGAGCACCGTTTCTCCCGGAACAAGGCTGGCGCGTTCCTTCAACGCGACCCAGGCCGACATGCCGGGATTGACGATCGCCGCAGCCTGGACATCGTCCAGCGCGTCAGGCACGGGAATGCACATCTGCTGCGGAGAAGCAGCACGCTCAGCCATCGTGCCCCACGGCTTGCGCACCAATCCGAAGTAGACCCGGCGGCCATCGTCGAGAACGCCCACGCCATCGACTCCCGGCACGGAGGGGCCCTGACCAGCGCCAGCACTCGCGTAGTGTGCTCCGCTCGCCAGAGCCTTCACGATGGGATGCAATCCTGCCGCGTGCACCTTGACGAGCACTTCGCCATCTTGCGCCACGGGATCGGGAAAAGCTTGGTATTTCGGCGCCTGGCCGGGAACGTTTACAACGGCTGCCTGCATTGGATCAACTCCGGGGTTTGTAGAATATCAACCTTTGATCCCGGGGAGTGATTTCGATACCGTATCCGCGGCGCATAGGATGAAAGGCAGAGGCGTCCGCTCATGTTCTCCGCCCATCCTATCGGCTTCATTCATAGCCCGTACCATGAAACCTCGGCAATTCCCAAGGGCCTAGGCGCGAAGCATGACGCTGAGGGCGTCATCGAGCTTCTGCGCGAGTTCGAGCCGGGCTTGACCGACATCGATGGCTTCTCGCACCTGTTCATCCTTTGGCAATTCGACCGCGCCGAGGGATTCGATCTGATCGCGCACCCGCCGACCGATGAGGGCCGGCCTCACGGCGTCTTTGCCACGCGATCACCGCGCCGGCCCAACCCGATTGGCCTGACCGTGGTCGAGTTGCTGCGCCGCGAAGTCTCATCGCTGCACGTGCGCGGTGTCGACATGCTCGACGGGACACCGGTTCTCGACATCAAGCCGTATCTGTCCGGCATACCGCCAGAGAAGCTGCGCCGGGGATGGCTGACTGAAGCCGAAACCCGGAAAAGCAGTGGTCAGTGAACAGTGGTCAGTTCCACCGCTCCACGCTTTTTATCTCTCGCTGCCTACTTCAAGGAATCCCCAGCAGTTTGTGCGTCTGAAGACTCAGCCGCCAGCGTGGATGTTCCAGGCAATACGCCAGCGCAAGCGTCGTGTTCAGTTCGCGGGCGGGCCCATCCATGGGCTGCAGAAAAAAATGCCGGAACGACATCTGCTCAAAATGCTCCGGCTCTGCGCCGGGCTGAGGGTAAACCAGCTTCAGTTCGTCGCCGCTTCGCTGCTGGAAACCTGCGCCTGCCTTGGGACTGACGCAAATCCAATCGAGGCCCTCCGGAGCCGCGATGGTTCCGTTTGTCTCCACGGCGATCTCGAAACCGCAAGTGTGCAGAGCTTCAATCAGCTCGGTGTCGATTTGCAGAAGAGGCTCGCCGCCAGTGCAAACTACAAAACGTTTGCCGGGCTCGGCGTTAGCGGGCCATTTCCGCTCGATAGCTGCCGCAAGAGCTTCGGCCGAAGCGAAGTTTCCGCCGCCACGACCATCCGTATCGGCAAAATCCGTGTCGCAGAACTTGCAGACGGCCGACGCGCGGTCTCGCTCACGCCCTGACCAGAGATTGCATCCGGCAAATCGGCAAAAAACTGCCGGCCGGCCTGTCTGCGCACCCTCACCTTGCAGGGTATAGAAGATTTCCTTGACTGCGTAACTCATAAAGGCAGCTTTCAGCTATCAGCTATCAGCTTTTAGATCATCTCGCCATGGCCAGGTGCGTCAACTTGGCACGGATAGGCTGAGAGCCGACAGCTGAAAGCTAATGGCTCGGTTTCAGCAGCGGGTCTTCGATCCCATTTTCGCGGAAGCCCTTTTGCCTCAAAAGGCAGGAGTCGCATTGGCCGCACGGCACCCCCTTGGGGGAGGGATCGTAGCAACTGCTGGTCAAACCGTAATCGACGCCCAGACCGCGCCCCAGGCGAATGATCTCCGCTTTGGAAAGCGCGATGAGCGGCGTATGAATCTTGAGCGCCTGGCGGCCCTCCACGCCGGCCTTGGTCGCCAGGTTGGCCATTCTTTCAAAGGCAGCGATGTATTCCGGACGACAGTCAGGGTAACCCGAGTAGTCGAGCGCATTCACGCCCAAATAAATATCGTTGGCGCCCAACACCTCAGCCCAAGCCAGTGCAAAGGCGAGAAAGATAGTATTGCGCGCCGGTACATATGTAATTGGGATGCCGCCGGTCATTTCCTGGGTTGTGCGACCCTTCGGCACCGCAATGTCATCGGTGAGAGCCGAGCCACCAAAGGCGCGCAGGTCAATGGCCAACGTGCGGTGCTCCGCGACGCCGATAGCCGCAGCGACACGCTTCGCGGCCTCGAGCTCCCATGCGTGGCGTTGGCCATAAGAAAACGAGAGCGCGTAGAGCGCATAGCCTTCACTTTTGGTGACGGCGAGAGCGGTCGCCGAATCAAGACCTCCGCTCAAGAGAACGACTGCGCGTTTGGGATTGTCTTCCATGGCTTGAGAGGCACTACTTGAAATCGCCGCCGCGTCCGATATCCATCGAAGGCGGAATTGGATTGCGCTCATCGATATAGGCGTTGATGCACTGGTTCAGAACTCCCTTGGCCTCCAGGATGAACTCGACCGCGTCGCGCGCGCCGCCATAGCCACCCGCGTGCGGCGTCACGTAGTGCGCTTCGGCTTTCACGCGTTCCCGCGCATTGGCCACGGCCACCGCAAAGCCCACCTCGCGCATTGCCGGCAAGTCAATGACGTCATCGCCCACGTAGCAGATCTCCTCGAGCGCCACACCTTCTTTTGCAATGATCTCGCGGATTGCCTGCATTTTGAAGGCGCAACCCTGATAAACGAATTCGAGCTTCAGGTCGCGTGCGCGTGTGGCGACGGTCTCACTGATGCGCTTGGTAATCACCCCACACTTCAACCCCCCGAGGCGGGCCAGCGAGATTGCTGTGCCGTCGTGGGCGCTATAGCCCTTGGCCTCGACCATCGTGGTCGATTGCACACCAAAGCCGATGGTTTCCTTTCCACGAATTTCTTCCAGGAGTTCAGCATCTGCGGAACGGCCAGGCACGAGCCAAATTGTGCCGTCGGTCCATACGCCGTCCACGTCGAACAGAACGATCTTGATCTTGCGAGCGCGGTCTTGCGCTGTGAGTGCCATGCATTGATTTTACCGGGCGCGCCTGATCGGCTGTTTACGAAGCGGCACCGGCTCAAGAGAGAATAGGAGCGTGGATCGAGAACCTCCCAAGACCGCGAAGCAATCTCCGCCCGGACTCGAGCCTGACGATTATTATTTTGAGGGCCCGAACCTGGTGTTCACCGCCGCCTATCACCTCAAGCGCGGGTCATGCTGTGGGTCAGGATGCCGGCATTGCCCCTATCGAGAGAATCCGGTTTCTGCACCTGACGTAAAAAAACCGAGTAGCGGCGAACGGCTTCGCGGCGTTGCTACTCGAAACCGCCCGCCGAGGGTGACTGCGCTGCAGGGGGCGTGCCGGACGGCGCTGCCGCGGGCAGACGCACCAATACGGCAAAGCGCGGAAAGGCGAAGCTGCCCGCCGCATCGTCAATCACGTTCAACTGGCAAACGTACGACCCTGGCTTGAGCCCGCTCAAAGGCACATCGAGCTCGATTGATACGGCATCGCGCCCTTCGACGTTGATCGACTCGGCTTGCACGATGGGCGTTTCGTAGACCTTGGCCGATCCCTGGATGAGTTCCAGGCTGCTGAGCAGATCGATCGCGGATTTGGGTTCCTTCGGCGCTCCTTCGGCCGCTTTTTCGTGCGACGGATCATAGACTTCGTAGAGCAAATACATGTGCTGGTCCTGGCGAAAGACGTGGCTGATGTTAGGCACATATTCTTCGCCGTTTCGCACCAGTGGTCCCTCTTTCTTGCTGGGCTCCCGCTGCGACGACAAAACGATGGAACTCATCTTGAGCGGCGCCTTCTTCAAATCGGGCAGCGTAACGTCGGCAATGAATGAGCCCATGCGCCCGGTCTGATTTTCGCGTACCACGAATTTGATTTGATATTTACCCGGCGGCAGATTGAAGCTGGTGGTGTACTGGATGTTCTTCTGCCGCGCCTGCAGCGACGGGTCGAGGTTGAGCTTGACTGTATCGCGCACGCGCCCCACCGGCCGCTGGGCTTCATCGAGCACCGCGCCAATAATGTCGAGCGTGGCCTTATCCTTGTCGCCGCCCTTCACAAACGGTATCTGCGAGCCGGGTACGACGAGCGAAACCGGCATGTAGAAGCGGTTTTCGTCGAGAAGGAAGTACATGGCGTCCATGTAGACCGCCATGTCGGTGGCCGGCAGATCGCTAGCCAGTTGGTCCTGGAGTTCCTGCTCGCGGTCCTCTTTTCCGGAGTGCCTGAAGTCAGCCGGCGCATAGTATCCGGGCCGGTATTCGAGCTTGATGCCGGGCCGGTCGATCTTCACCGTCAGCTTGCGATACTTGCCGTCGCGAGCGGGATTCGTCGAGTGAAAGCCGATGGCGTAGTAGGCCGAGTTATCTTTCTGCACTTGGGCAAAGGCCGGCGCAAAGTCGTTCGAGTCAAGGAAAGCCTTGCCGCCGGTGTCGCTGGAAAGCGTTGCCATTACCTCTTGCGTGTCGAAATTCTGGTTCATGTTGTTTAGAAGCGCTCCGCCGTTAAAGGCGCCCTGCCCACGGTAACTGCCGGTGGAGGCGTCGCCCATCGGCGTGACGGCCTGCAAACCACGCGTGTCCACGCTGTAGATGGCCAGGTCGGCGCGCACCGCCGAGTTGATTGCAGACCGCAGCGAAGCTTCGTTCTCAATGCCGTCGCGCGAAATGCCGCCGGAGAAGTAGAGGAGCGACTTCTTCTCATTGATTCTTGCGAGGGATTGCGAAATGGCCCGCAGCGCGAAAAGCTCGCGGTCGGTATTCAGGTCGTTGTACTCACTCTCGTCGGGAGTATATGTGGTCGTATCCTCCACTTGGTTCGTATTGGAGTTTGCGCCCTGGGCAAAACCCAGGCCCTCGGTGCCGTTGTAAGCGCCAACCTCGTTGATGAGGGCGTTTTTGTCGGCGGTAAAGTCCTGGTCGACGTTGAGCGTGTCGCCAAGTGAGACCAACGCCACGAGATCTGCTGGCTGCATTTTGGTCCGCAGGAAATCCTGCGCCGCTTCCACGCTCCGCTCCAAATCCTCGGGCTGCATCGACGTCAGGTCGAAGAACATTACAATCAGCCGATGGTTGCGCAGTTCTTCGGGCTTTGCCACCACTACGGCCTTGCTGCCGGCCGGGCCTGCGGCCAGCCCACTTACCGTTGCTTCCTTGAGCGGCGTGGCCATGTCCACACTCTCGAAGTCGAAGGTGTCGATCTGCTGTTGCTTGCCGTTTTCGTATATTTTGAAGTCGCTCTGCTTGAGCCCCGTGACCAACTCGCCGGTCTTGGCGTCGCGTGCAACCACGTTGGTCAGCACGAGTTCGGCATTCGTCTTCAGTGTGAAGCCGCCCTGCGGCGTATTGGAGACCTGCGCGGGATTTTGAGCAGAGATCGGGTGTGCTCCCGGCGCTACGAGCGCCAGCAGGGCAACGACTGCACCAAAGCTACGCACCTGACCCGTCATAGACTTCCTTCCAACCAATGATCGGCCGGCCCCGTGAGTCGCTGATTTGCGACCCATTCAGAACCTGAAACTTGCCAAAAACTGGAACGATCGCATCGCATGCACCGACGTCACTTCGCCAAAGGTCGGAGAGCCCTCAGTGGTGTTTACGCCTGAGTACTGCACCGTATTAAAAACATTGTTGATGATGGCGCGAATCTCCAAGCTGCGCGTCTCGCCCATGTTCATGGTCTTTGAGAGCGACATGTTATTCGAGACTGTGCCTGGTCCTTCAATCGAATCGCGCGGAGCGTGGCCAAAGTAATCGCAGAATCCCGGCGTATTGCTGGGCGTTGAGTAGACCGCAGTGTTGAACCACTTGCGCAGCGAACCGCCGCCGGCATTGACGGAAACACCAGGGATAAGGTTCGGCCGAAGTCCGCTCGTATTCCCGCACTCCACACTCTGCGAAGTTGGCTCAAACCCTGGCGAGAGCCACGTTCCCGTGGCGAAGTTGAAGCTGCCGGAGATGGAAAAGCCCTCGAGAATATGCGAGCCTACTCCCGACGTGACCCAATACTTGTCGGGACCGAAAGGCAACTCAAACAAATAATTCCCGTTCACCTGATGACGAAGGTCGAGCACAGAGTGGCCTTCTTCGGCGGCCAGATTCTGCCAGTCCTGGACTACCGACCCCCCGCCGCCATTGACGGAAGAGGCGTCGTCGATCATATGACCGTACTGGTAGTTGGCGCCCATAAAGATACCTTTAGTGAGCCGCTTGTTCAAGCGGACCATTCCGGCATTCATCTTGTAATAGGCTGCCGCCTCGTCATAGTTGAAAACCAGAGCTGTGGGATCCGTGCCGAGGCTGTTGGGCAGTGCGCGCGGCGCGAGCTTCACATCGAGATGGTTGGATCGCGCTCCGTTGTAGCCGACATTCATTACGATGTCCCAGGGAAGCGTCTTCTGGATATCGAGATTCCACGCCATCACATAGGGCAGCCCGTAGTGCGGTTCGAGCGCGTAGTTGCCGAGAGCCTGCCCGTTGGCGGAAAACCCGCTGGCCAGCGTGAGGCAAGTTATTGGCACCGCCTGCGCGCAAGCCGTACTCGCGGTGTTGCCCGCGGCTTCCTGATTGGTCTGCTCATCGGTGAAGGGCGGTTGATGCGCCATGGTGGTTGCAAAGCCGGCGTACTCGCCGACGGTGTAGTTGGTGCCAAACCCGGCGCGGACAACAGTCTGCTTCATCTTCGGCACACGCCAGGCCAGCCCTACACGAGGCTGGAAGGCCTTATGCCACGGGAATACGAGCGAAGCCGGCAGACCGCCTGTCCTTGTCCACACGGTTTGCTCGGTCTCGCTGGTGAATGCGCCGTCAGGATTGGTGGCGACATCGGCCAAGTGTCCATATTTCTCGGTGTAAGGCGCGAAGAACTCCCAGCGCACGCCGTAATTCAACGTGAACGAAGGCAGCATTCGCCAATCGTCCATGGCGTAGGCGTCATAGACGTTGTCGCGCAGATAACTCTTCGCCTCCGAGGAGTTGAGGGTAGTGGACTGCGGTAACCCGAGCAGAAAATCAGCGATGGAGGAGCCTGTGGTTGGGTCTTGCGCGGCGTCTTCCGTGAATAATCCGGTGAAGTCAAAGTTCCCGGTGGCGTTTGAGCCGGCGAGAAAGTCGCGATGCACACGGCGGTAGTCCCCGCCGAAGCGCATATTGTGCTTGCCGTGAATCCAACTCAGAATCTCGCTGAAAGAGATGGTCTGCGCAAGGAAGAAGCTCGGCTGCGTTTCACTCAGGCCCTGAATGCCATTGCTGAGCGAAATGTCGGGGACGCCGTAGTTGAGTGGGACGTTGTTCGGCACAGTGACGTTTGCGACCGCCGCAGGATTGTTTGTGGTGTCGGTAAAGAAGTTCGTGGTTTGGCTGTTGCTGCGATTCCAGTTGACATTCGAAATGCTGGTGAAGCGGTGGTAGCCCACGGTGTAGCCGGCCCGCAGGGAAGAGGAATTGGAAGCGCTCTTACCACCCAGGTCCGGAAACAGATTCACAAGGTCGGAGGCCGAGTGAGACCAGTTGTAGTTGAGATTGATGCTCTGGCGAAGGCCCTGAGTCGGTGACCCGCCACGCCTTCCGCCGCCGAACCCTCCGCGGCCGCCGGGCTGCGTGGCATTGGCGCCTAGACTGCGGTTGTAGCGAATGGCGGCCTGTGTGGTGTTCGATTGCGCCGTGGTGAGCAGGTGATAGTTGTAGCCATTGATTGTGCTGCTGGCGGGAAGGTTCGGTGCAGGGAAGTAGTTCAAGAGCGCCGCTGCTTCCGGGGATATCGACAGGCCGGCGGCTCCCATGGGCGGAATCACATTGGATGTGCCGTTGTAGATGAATTGCTGGCCGGTGACGGGATTGTAGATCGGCGGCAGCCCAGTAAAATCGCCCCCTCGCTCCGCGCCGGTGGGAACGGTGGCATAAAAATCGTCCGGCGTGGATGAGCGCGTGCCGCTGAGCATCAGAAAGACCGTGTCCTTGCCGCTGGGCTTTGTCAGCTCCGGGATATACGGCGCACTCGTGAAGGAGAGAGTAAAGCGATTCGTCCCGTTGGCAGGTTGCTCCTGCTGCTGGCCTAGCAACGCGAACGGCTGCGCATTGAGGGCGGAGTTGCTTCCAGTCCAGTAGATGGAGCCGTGCGGCTGTCCGGGGTTGAAGTTGCGGAAGTTTCCGCGGCCGCCGCCGCCGAATCCGCCGCCTCTTCCGCCAAAGCTGCCCCCTCCGCCACCAAAACCGCCACTGCCGAAAGCCCCGCCAAATCCTCCGCCGCCGCCGTAGCCGCCAAACAATCCGCCCTGGCCCGTTTGACCGCCTTGTCCATTCAGCCCGCCTTGCGCCTGAATCGACAGCGCCGCGTCGCGCAGACGATCCGTGTCGATGCCGACCAGCGCGCTCACCTGCCCCGCCTGCCCGGTGATCGCAACCGACTCATCGCTGAAATCGGCGTTGCCGGCAATCGAAGGCAAAGCCGCACCGCTCGCGCCTACAGTACCGGCGCCTGTGTCGGTGTCGGCTGCAAGCGCATTCAGCAAGCTGACGTTCTGGGCCGAATTCCCATCCATTTGCTGGATGATTTGTCCCTCCCCTCCTTGGCGGGCAGTCTGCTGGGCTTGCTGCTGGTCGATCTCGGCTTGGCGCGAAGCAAGAATGAGCTCAAAGTTCACGGTCTGGTCGCGGCTGGTCGCGTTCAGAACAGCCTCCTGTGTCCCTCCAGCGAAAGCCGCGAACTGAGTGCGGATGACATAACGGCCGTTTTGCGGAATATTCAATTGCCACGAGCCGGTGATATCGGTGGTTGTGGAGTAACGCTTGCCGGTGAGTGTGTTTTGCGCGGTGATAGCAACGCCGGGCAGCGGAATGGTGCCGCTTTTGACCACACCATGCAATTCGCCGCCCGTTACGGGTTCGGGCGCGGCCGGCGCAGCAGAGGTTGAAGGAGCTTGGACTGCCGGAGTTTGCTTCGCCGGCTCCTGCGACCACGCAGCCAGACATGCGGCGAAAACATACCCCACCGCACTCGCACGTCTCATCGCTGCCTGCCGCATTGCGCTACCCGATCTCCCTAGAACCGGTCTCATAAACCATCTTTGACGATTCGCTGAACTCATGGACCCGCCTGGTGGTCGGGTCCCATACTTGCCCACGATGCTGCTCGGGCATTTATGAGGCCGGTTGTAGCCAGTATTGAGTCTGACGAGCCTTGTGGTGCGAAGGTTTACGGACGCAGCCGCGCGGGCCGAAAGAGACCGGCGGACGTTGCGGTTGACCAGTTGAACCCCAAAGGAAAGTTTTGCACTTGCAATCACCGCCGCCGCATGTTAACTCTCAAGTTAATAATTCTCTGATTGCTGCCGCGTGAGTAAACCTGGGCAGGCAACGGACAGGAAACGAAATGAGCATAAAGATCGGGACCACGATTCGCGCTTACCGCCTGCAAAAGGGATTGTCGCAGGGAGATATCGAAAAGAAAACCGGACTGTTGCGCTGCTATCTCTCCCGGGTGGAGAACGGCCACACTGTGCCCTCGCTGGACACGTTGGCCAAGATTGCTCACGCGCTCGACCTGCCGATTGCGCAATTCTTCGCCAGCGATACGCTGGCCCGCCAGATGAATACGCAGAATCTATCCGACGACGAGCTGCGTTTCCTCACCCAGCTGCGCCGCTACTCGACCAATCTGAATGAAAGCGACCGCAAACTGCTTCTGGCCATGGTGAAGAAGTTCTCCGCTACGGCAACACGCTAGCTTAGCCTGCGTTAACCCTGCGGCGGGGGTATGTGGGCCACATAGAACCCGAACAACACCAACAAGAGCACCATCAGCGCAATGGTCAAGCGCAGCTTGAACTGAAATTCGCTACGTGGCGAGCCGATGCGTGGCACCATGGGAGCCGCGAAAAGCAGGCCGCACAGGAAACCGCCGATGTGCGCCGAGTTGTCGACTTCCACACCGGTGAAGCCACTGCCGAAGTTGATGGAGAGACCGATCACGAGATTGATCGCCGCGAAGTAAATGACGGACTTTCGTAGTTTTCGCACTTCCTGAGGCGGCACTGGCAACTGTTTCGCCTTCAGCAGCACGATGAGCGCGCCCGCAATGCCGAAAACCGCGCCGGAGGCTCCCGCGCCGGCCTGGAAATAGGGAGCTCCCGAAGCGTCGTGAATCGGCCGCACCCAGTTGTAGAAGGTGGAAAGCAGGTTGCCAGCAGCGCCTGTGAGGATGTAAGCCGCGAACAGTCCGAACGATCCCATAAGAGGTTCGGCCAGGAGTCCGAGGTTCCACAGGCACCACATATTTGTGGCCAGGTGAAGAATGCCCACGTGCACGAACATGGCGGTGACGATGCGCCACCATTCCCCGTAGACCAGCACATTGTTGGGCCTGTCGGCGCCCCAGAACATCAATTGATCGAGAGTCGGCATCCAGACGCTGGAGCCGCGCACCACCATGGCCAGAAACACGGCGCAATTGATCCCAACGAGCAGATAGGTGGCCGGCGATTCCACCCAAGCGGGACGCCGCCGTCGCCGCGGTGGTGTGTCATCGCTGGCAGGACGAAGAAGCTCCGGTTGGGTGGGCGAGGAATTACTTCCCATACCATCACTTTAATGCATTCCCGGCTAAGCGGCGGTTTGGGAATCCCGGCTGCGGTAGCGGAGAACTCAGCAGCATCCACAGGCTTGTTTCACTCTTCGAAAACCGGTTCGCCCCCGCGATGTAGTCTGGAATTTGATGTGTCTGCGGCGGCCTATCTTACCTATGTTGGAGCCCCCCGGCGGATCATGAAACGAGGAGTGGAGCTTTGAGCTCGGAAATCGATGCAACTCGAACTGGCGCAAAGCCTATTCGCCGCGCGCTGCTGAGCGTCACCGACAAGAGCGGGCTCATTGAATTTGCACGGGCGCTCGAAGATTTTGGGGTCGAGCTGATTTCGACCGGGGGGACGGCAAAGGCGCTGCACGAGGCTGGTCTCGCGGTCAAGGAAATCAGCGAACTGACAGGTTTCCCTGAGATGCTCGATGGCCGAGTGAAAACGCTGCACCCGCGCGTGCATGGAGGCCTGCTCTTCATTCGCGGTAACGCTGAACACGAAGCCGCCGTCGCTGCTCACGGCATCCTGCCCATCGACATGGTGGTGGTGAATCTCTATGCGTTCGAGAAGACCGCGGCGCAGCCCGGCGTTGCCTTCGGACATCTCATCGAAAACATCGATATTGGCGGACCGTCAATGGTGCGTTCCGCGGCGAAGAATTTTGAAGATGTGGCAATCGTGACTCGCGCGGCGGACTATGCGGAGCTAATGGAGGAGTTGAAGACCAGCGGCGGCACGCTCACGCGCGCGACGCGCTGGCGCTTGGCGAAACAAGCCTTCGCGCTCACTGCGGCCTACGATTCGGCCATCGCAAATACTCTTGAGCGGATTGCCGATGCTCCCCTGCCCATAGCGCCCGCCGCGCCCGACTTTGCTTCGCTTCCCTCGACGCTGCGTATCAACCTTCCTCTGGCCCAGGCGCTGCGCTATGGCGAGAATCCGCATCAGCGCGCCACGCTCTACTCTGACGGATCCGGCCGTGGAATCGCAGGCGCAGCGCAATTGCAAGGCAAGGAGCTGAGCTTTAATAACCTCGTCGATTTGGATGCGTGTTGGGAGCTGTCGCAGGAGTTTGAAGAACCTGCCGTTATCATCGTCAAGCACACCAACCCTTGCGGAGCGGCGACCGGAGCGACGATTCTCGAGGCCTATCAAAAAGCTCTGGCCAGTGATCCCGTCTCGGCCTTCGGCGGAGTCATCGGCATCAACCGCGCGGTGGATGGGGCCGCAGCGGAAGAAATCGCCAAATTATTTGTCGAGGCGATCGCCGCGCCCGGTTTCTTGCCCGAGGCGCGGGAGCGCTTTGCCGCGAAGAAGAACCTGCGCCTCGTAGAAGTTCGCGCGGCTGAGCCTCGCCCCGTGGTCAAGCAGGTGTCGGGCGGGCTTCTGGTGCAGGACGCCGATACCGGCCGCGTGACAGAGTCGGAGCTCAAAGTGGTCACGTGGCGTCCACCCTCAGCCGAGGAGTTGCGAAGCCTGCTCTTTGCCTGGCGTGTATGCAAACACGTGAAATCGAACGCCATCGTTTACGCGCGCGACGGCCAGACCCTGGGTGTGGGAGCGGGGCAGATGAGCCGCGTGGATGCAGCCAGATTCGGCGCCATGAAGGCTGTGCTGCCGCTCAAGGGCTGCGTTGCCGCCTCCGACGCATTCTTTCCCTTCCCCGACGGCCTAGAGGCTGTTGCCCAGGCCGGGGCGACCGCGGTCATTCAGCCTGGCGGCTCGGTTCGGGACGACGAAGTGATTGCCGCTGCAGACAAATTGGGCCTGGCCATGGTCTTTACCGCAATAAGACACTTCCGCCATTGAGGGATCTCAGAGACGGGCACAGATTCGGACAGACTGTTGACGGCCCAAAGTGTGACCCCTTAGTTTGACGAAAATCCCGCAATCTGCGGCGCACTTGCGACGAATGACAGGTAAAATCGTCTTTAGTAATAGGCAGGTTCGCTCAAATCCTCTGCCTGTGCCGCATTTTCTCTTTTTTGCTCGATTTGCGGCTAAGAACCTAGGGAATTCCCTGCATGATGAAAAAGCTCCTTCCAATACTTGATCTCGCGCCCGGGTTTGCCGCAGCCATTCTGTTTTTGCTGCCATTCGCGCCTGCCTGCGCTCAGAACTCCCCGATAAGTGACCCATCGGCCAACCCGGCGAAGGGCCAACAGTCCCAGCCGAGCGGGACGCCGGCCAAGGCTGCGCCAGTGGAAACGGCGAAAGCGGATGCTGGTTCGAAATCGGCGACAACGCCGCCCGACACAACTGCAGCGACAGAGCCAAATCGTGCCCAGGCTTACTATCACCTGGCATTGGCCAGCGTGTATGAGGATGACGCTATCTCCGAAGGACGCACCGATGAGGTGAATCAGTCCATCGAACAGTACAAGCTTGCCCTCGATGCCGATCCCGATTCCGCCGAATTGAGCGACGAACTGGCGGATCTTTACTTCCGCGCTGACCGCGTGCACGATGCCGAGACCACGGCGCGCGCGCTGCTGAAATCCCATCCCGACGATATCGACGCGCACCGGCTTTTGGGGCGCATTTACCTGAGGCAACTGGGCGAGGGTGCAAACGGCAGAGCTCCGACAGCGAGCTCCAGCAACGTGCTCGACCAGGCGATTGCCGAATTCGAGAAGATCGTTGCCCTGCAACCCAGGAGCGTGGAAGACCACATGGTGCTGGGGCAGCTTTACACCGTCAAACACCAGCCGGAAAAGGCAGAGGCCGAGTTCAAGACCGCGCAGGCCATTGAACCGGAATCAGAAGAAGTGGTGCTGAACCTGGCGCGGCTGTACGCCGAAAGTGGCGACGTACAACATGCCGTGAAAGCCATTGAGGCTGTTCCCGTGGACGGACGAACGCCGAAGATGGAGTTTACCCTGGGCGCTCTTTACGACCAGTTGAAGCAACCCAAGGACGCCATCGCCGCCTACCAGCGCGCTGACGATCTGGAGCCCGGCGACCTGCAGACCATGGATGCGCTCGCAGCCGCTCTTCTCGGCGCCGACCAGCTTGATGAGGCGCTCAAGGAGTATCAGGCGCTTGCCGAGGCCGACCCGGAAAACATTGAAGCGCTGGTTCATGTTGGCGAGATTCAGCGCCGTCAGGGCAAATATGAAGATGCGTTGGCCACCATTCGCAAGGCGCGCAAAATCGATCCGACTTCATTGGAAGCTGGCTTCAATGAAGGGCTGCTTCTCGACATTTTGGGCCGCTTCGACGACGCCATTGAGACCTATCAGGAGATGGTCGACGCTACTTCGCACGCCAACGGCGCTTACAAGGACGATGAGAAGGACAGGCGCAGCTTCTTTCTGGAACACTTGGGAGCAGTTTACCTCGAGGAGAATCAGACAGATCCAGCAATTGCGGCATACCAGAAGATGATCGATATGGGCGGCGACTCCGCCGCACGCGGCTACCAGGGCCAAGTGGATGCGTACCGCGACGCCCACCAGTTTGACAAGGCAATCGCGGTTTCCCGTAAGGCCGTTGCCGCCAATCCCCAGGACCGCGACCTGAAGCTGATGCTTGCCGGAGAACTCGCCAACCAGGATCATCCGGACGAAGGCCTGGCAATGGCAAAGAGCCTGCTCGAGGGCGCTACCCCGGACGAGCAGCGTGGGGTTTGGTTCGCCCTGGTGCAGATGAACGTTCGCCTGCGCCGCTGGAAGGATGCGGAAGATGCACTGGACAAGGCCGATCCGCTGGCGACCAAGAAGGAAGACCGAACCTACTTGTTCTTCCTCCGCGGCGAGTGGGCAGAGCGGCAGAAGCACCTGGATCAGGCCGAGCAGTTTTTCCGTCAGGCGTTGAGTCTGGATCCAGACAACGCAATGACCCTCAACTATCTCGGTTATATGTGGGCGGACAAAGGGATCAAGCTGCCCGAAGCCCTCAAAATGATTCGCCAGGCTGTCGACATCGAACCCATGAACGGCGCGTACCTCGATTCGCTGGGTTGGGTCTATTTCAAGTTAGGCGATTACGAGATGGCAGAGGACAACCTGCGGCAGGCCGTCAATCGCGACCAGACCGATCCCACAGTGCATATGCACCTGGGCGATCTTTACGAGAAGACCGGCCGCATCCGGTTGGCCGCGGCGCAGTGGGAGCTTTCTCTGGCCGAGTTCGCCAAGTCGTCTCCTGCCGACATTGAGCCCGGCGACGTGGAGAAGGTACAGAAGAAGCTGGAAGGCGCCCGCGTCAGGCTGGCCAAAGAGGACAGCTCTGTTGGTCAGGCCAAGCCGGAATAATCCCGGGCACGATCGCGGCGCCGGATTCGGATCGATGGCACGGAACCAGCGAGGATAAATGGGAGCTGCGGTGTTCTCTTCGGCGAACGCCGCGTACTGTTAGGCGCCTCTCAAGTCACCGGCTACTGCGCGTGCGCCGCCGCGGCGGCCAGGTAAACATCCACGTTTTTCTTGTCCACAAGTGATGTTCCCGTATCGACGAAAACAGGGTAGGGTGCGAATGCGTCGACACTATAGTCTTTGTTCAGTTGCGCGGGCCGATCGTGAAAGATCTCGTCGAGCGCCTTCAGACCTATGTAGCCCATGGTGAACGGCTTTTGCACGATTGTCGCGTCGATGACTCCGTCCTTGATGCCTTGCAGCGTATCGGGATTCACGTCCCATGCCAACAGCTCGCGGCTGGTGTCGCCCGTCCGTTTGATCGCGTCGGCGGCCAACTTGCCTGACGCTGAGTCCAGGCACACAAAGGCGTCGATCTTCTTGGCGCCAGTCTGGGCCAGCAGCGCCTGGGTTCGATCGAAGGCAACACTCGCGTCGCCTTTGATGTCGATCACTTCAACGATGTTGATGCCCGGCTGCATTGAGAAGGCGTCCTTGAATCCCTTCAGCCGCTCTTCCGTATTGGGCTGGCCGGCAAGCGTAAAGAAGACTACGTTGCCTTTCCCGCCCAGCTTCTCGATGATCCTCCGGCCGCCCAAACGCCCTGCTTCAAGGTTGTTGGTGCCGATGAAGTAGAGCCTGCGGCTGCCCGCAGCGTCGGAGTCCATGGTGATCACCGGAATGCCGGCGCTTACGGCCGCGTCGATCCCCGGCTGCATCACGGCAGCGTCGGAGACCGAAACCAGAATCCCCGCCGGTTTGGCCGCAACCGCCTTTTGAAACTCCGCCAGTTCACCCTGAGGATCGTACGTGTCAGGTCCAGCTACCTTCGCCGTCACGTTGTATTCCGCCGCGGCCGCTTTGAATCCGGCGATCGCCGTCTCCCAGTAGGGCAGCGAGACGTTGGTTGCAACCAGGTAATAAACCTCTTTTGGCGAGTGCCTTGCCCCGCAACCCGAAATCGACATCATTGCCAGCGCAGCCAGCGCCGGCGCCACCTGCTTGATCAGCTTCATTGCTACCTCCCCTTGAAGCCCGAAAGACTGTTGTGACTGGCGCACACGATTTGTAGTTGCGCCAGCTTCTCAGAAAATTCCGGCTGGATAGTACTCCCGCGGAATTGGCGTTGTCCATTCGCAGGCTCGCGGGTGTCTTTGGAGCGACCGCCGTCAGGGCATGGCGATTCCCATTGCAGCGACGCCCCCTGCCCCGCATTGTCCCCTCCTGCGGTATAACCAGACCTGAGCAGCGAACTTCGCGGCTGCGCAGAGAGGTCTGGACCAGATGGCGCTCAGGAGCGGATTTACGGCGGCGTTGCCGACAGGAATCGCGGTCGTCGGCAGTGCGGACAGCGCATTGGCGCGCAGAGTCCACCCCGAGCCGGCCCACGCCTATCGCGCGCCATTTGCGCGGGACGCCGCCCGAGTCCTTCACTCGCGTGCCTTTCGCCGCCTGGCCGGAAAAACACAGGTCTTCACGCGCCTGCCCACCGAAGGGCTATCCGACCATTTCCGCAGCCGCCTTACGCATACGCTCGAAGTGACGCAAATCTCGCGCACGGTGGCCGCGGCTCTGGGCCTGAATGCCGAGCTGGCAGAGGCCCTGGCCCTGGCGCACGACATCGGGCATCCTCCCTTTGGCCACGCGGGCGAGAAGGCGCTTGATCGGGCGCTCCGCGCACACGGCCTCAGCTTCGACCACAACCTCCACGCGCTGCGCATCGTCACCTGGTTTGAGGAGCGCTATCCGGCCTTTCGCGGCCTCAATCTCACCCTTGCCGTCCGCGAAGGCATCGTGAAACACTCACGCGACTACTCGGCCCACGAGCATCCCGAGCTGGCCGAGTATTTTCTCGACTGCTTTCCGCCGCTGGAAGCACAACTCATCGACATGGCGGACGAGATCGCTTACCTCACTGCCGATCTCGACGATGGGCTGGATTCCGGCATTCTAGCTCTTGATCAGGCTCTCGATGCCGTGCCTCTCTTCCGAGGCTTTCACGATGCCGCTCGCGCGAGCTTTCCCGCCGCCCCGCCCCGTCTGGCCGTCTACGAGGCATTGAGGCAGCTTCTGAACGCCTGGGTTACCGATCTGATCGACGAAGTCCGCCTTCGCGTCGATGCGCTTGGCGCGACAACCTTGGACGCAATCCGGCGCGCCTCGCAAAGGCTGGCGGCGCTCAGCGCGCGAATGGAAACAGAACGTATCGCCGCAAGGGAGTTTCTCTACGCAAACCTTTACAACACGCGCGCGCAGGAACAGGAGCATGCGCATGCGGAAGAGGTGGTCATCGAGCTTTTCGGCTGTTTAATGTCCGATCCGAATTTGATGCCGCCGGACCACCAGGCGCAGATTCCCACCGAGGGGCTGGCCCGCACCGTTGCCGACTACATTGCCGGAATGACAGACAGCTACATCGTGCAGTTGTGGAAGCGGTGCGAGGGAAAATAAGTCATTGCACGGTGCCCTGGGGGCGGATGCGCCGGAGATCGAGCGCACAAAGAACGGTATTTTGGGCATTCAAGCGCAGATTATCGGCTGCGGCCCATAGCCATAGATGGGACGCCAGATTGGAGTTGCGACCGAGCGGCTCCGGGCGCAGCCGAACCAGGATGTCATTCTGTCCCGTGGCCGCAAGGTTCGAAGGCGAATCGGTGTCTTCCAGCACCAACTCAACGTGTTCGCCAGTCAGGGCCTCTTCAAGGGCGACAATCTCCGCCGGCCGCTCCAATTCCACTGCGATGGAAAACGTATAACCATGGAAAACAGGCGCGTGAATCACCTGCACTGCCAACGCGGGACCACGACCGCCGGTGAGTACCTCGTAATGGCGGCGAATGCGCGCTTCCACTTCCGGCAGGCTCACCTTCGAGCTTTCTCCTGTTCCAGCGAGCAGGTTGTATGCGGCTTGCGCATCGTAGATGGCCCGCGGCAGAGACTGGAAGCTGAGCAAGCTGACGGTCTGCTGGTGCAGCTCGTCCATGGCGGCCCGGCCAAAGTCGCTGGCCGGTTCCAGCACCGTGGCGGCGGCAAAGCGCACCGGCACAGCCTGCTGCAACCGTTGGAGCAGCAGCGCAAGCACGATGACGGCCGGATGAGCAGGAACCACAGCCGGCGTGAAGAGATCGATAGCGGTCACTTCCGAGCCGAGCCACGGTGCTTGAACCACCACTCCAGGCTCGCGATCCAACGCCGCCGAGAGGTCTAAGACCGTCGACCCGGCGCGCAATGCCTGCTGCCAGTAGCGGCGTGTCAGACTTTCGCTGCCACAAAAAAATGTGAAGTCCGCGTTGTCGAAGGCACCGGCGCTGACGGCCTGAATGAAGGTGACTTCGTCGCCTACCTGGTCCAGCTGACCCTGCGCGTCTTCTTCGTCAAGAAGAGCCAAGCTGGCCGATTCAAGCGGCGATTCGGAAAGGACTTCTTTCAGCTCTCGGCCCACCAGGGTCGAAGCGCCGGCAATGGCAATTTTGTACACAGAAATCCTTTTTCCTGCCTAGCAGTTTGATTATGGTCTCGATGAGCCAGGTTCCGGCGCCACCGGCGAGGGAGCGGGTGGATCGAGCGGCCTTCTGCGCCGTCGCCTTGACCAGCCATATGCCGCACGAGCCCAAATCCCCGAAAACATATAGGCCAGTGCTACCGGGAACATGACCACATTCGAGTACCTTAGTGCAATGTATGCGATCAACGCCAGCAGCACTAACAACTGAAAGGGGTGCCGGCGGGAAAAGTTGATCTCCTTGGCCGACCAGAAGCGCCAAGTGCTGACCATCAGGAACCCGGTCAGTCCGACAAGGATGAGCCAGGGAACGGCGACCCACCACTCCTCGACGGGATAGGCATTGAAGAAGTGGACCGTGGCAGCCAGCAGACCTGCCGCTGCGGGGATGGGCATGCCGACAAAGTACTTTCTGTCGGCACGGCCCGGGTTGCGCGGCTGCGCATCCGGACTGATGTTAAAGCGCGCCAGCCGTGAAGCTCCGCTGAGAAGAAAAAGAAAGCAGATGAAAGCGCCGGCCTGCATCAAGTGCTGACGCAGCTGCGGGTTCATGGAATCGGGGAGGAAGTGGAATCCCCAGACGAAGGCGAGCAGGCTTGGCGCCATACCGAAGGTGATGACGTCGGCCAGTGAATCCAGCTCCCTGCCGAAGTCGCTGGCTGTATTGGTCAGGCGCGCAATGCGGCCATCGAGGGCGTCAAATGGAATGGCAAACAGGATGGCAATGGCCGCCCAGTCCAAATGCACATGCGCCTGGCCGCTGCCGTCCAGCGCTCCGATGGTTTGCGTGATCGAGAAGTAGCCGGCTCCAAGGCTCCCGGCGGTGAACAAAGAGGGCAGCAAGTACATGCCTCGGCGCAGACGCGCATGCGGCTTGGCGTTTGCCCGTGGAAAATCAAAGGAATTCACAAGCTCTCTCCATGGGGCATGGCAGCCAGTACGGTGGCGCCACCCTTGACTCGCTCTCCCACCTTAACGCGCAGCACCGCGCTTGAGGGAATCACAACATCGACTCTGGAGCCGAACTTGATGAGCCCCACGCGTTGCCCACGCTCGACCAATTGCCCTTCATTGCAGCGAAAGACAATGCGCCGCGCCAGGAGTCCGGCGATTTGCTTGAAGGTGACTTCATACCCCGCATCCGCGCCCTGACCCCGCACCGTGACGGTGTTCTGTTCGTTGCGCTCGGCCGAAGCCGGGTTCAAAGCATTCAAGAACCTGCCGTTCTGATAGCGCACGCGGCTCAGGACGCCGCCGATGGGAGCGCGGTTCACATGGACGTCAAAAACACTCAGGAAGATGCTGATCCGCTGGCGCGAACCCTCGGGGGTCGAAATGGAGGCTGTTTCAGTAACGAGGCCATCGCCGGGCGAAACGATCAAGCCTTCGCCCGTCGGAATGGTGCGTTGAGGATCGCGAAAGAACCAAAGGAAAAATGCAGCTAACAGGACCGGCGCTACGCCCCAGATCCACTCTCCTGTAAACCACCTGAGGGCGGCAGCGACCGCCAGCAAGCTCAACCCGTATATGTAACCGTCGCGAACCATCGTTCCCAACGATTATACGGTGATTCAGGAGACGAACCCATTGCACCAAGGGATCACTTAGACACAGACGAACCAATCACGGTGCCAAGCGGAACCGCCGGGCAAGTGAGCCGCAAAAGCCTAAACCCTCGGAACTTAAGCCACGGCAGGAACGCGGCGCTCGAGGGCGAAAATCAGATCCTTGGCGTGCAGCTTGAGCTTCTTCAAGCGCACTTCTTCAAGTTGTTCGTCTTCGGAAAGGTATGGCTTTTGAAGCAACTCTTCCAAACGCTGAGCGTAGCGGCGATGTTCTTCGTGCAGGCGATCGATCTCTTCGCTCAGCATGGAACCTTGTACTTCGTCCATCAAGCACCTCCGGTTCGGCGGTTTGGTTCGGTGATACCTAGCCGCCGTTTTTCTTAGAACATTTACATATATCGCCGATTCGGGTGAATCGGCAAGTCAGAAATCCGCTGAAGGTAACGCGGGCCTGTGAATATCGAGGCGGACGATGCCGGATGGCTCGTCTATCGGTGGCTCAGGCGAGCTGAAGTCGCATAAGCACCGCATCTTCAATGGGATCAACGTAGTAAGCCCGACGAAGGCCGATTTGGCCGAAGCCCGCGGAGCGGTAGAAGGACAGCGCATTGTGGTTTGACCCTCGGACCTCGAGGACGATCTCGAGCACGCCTGCCGTATTCAGTTCATTGACCATGCTGTCGAACAGTATGCGGCCCAGGCCTTGACGCTGACTCCCGGCAGACACGGCAATCAATTCAAGTTCGGCCTGTGGAGGCAAGAGGCTGGCCACGGTAAAGCCCTCGACGAGCTCCGGCTGTGACCCGGCGGCGACCATGGCGATGCGGCGATGCATCGATTCGGGATTCAATGCGTCCAGATAGGATGATTCCGGCCAGTGCGGCGCCTCAGGCAAACTGGCGGCAATCTCCATCACCCGAGGTACGTCGGCAGCCGTCATGTGCCGGACCTGCGCTTTTTCCGCAGAGGGATTCGGCACACTAAGACCTCGCCGCAACCGGTTTGGCCTCGATCTCGGTGCCGAAGATCTCAGCATCCGAGCGGCGAAGATAGTGGCCGTTAAGCAGAGCCAGGTCAATGACGGCGCCAGCGATCAGGCGAGCCTCGCCAAGACGCAGCGCGTCCGCCGCGACGGGCGGAGGCGTCACGACCCGTTGAGTGCTCGGCCATGCGGCAGACAGGATCGTTGCTGCTTCATCGTCGCAAATGGCAACTCGGATCGGGGCGGGATTGATCGCTGCAAGTTCACGAGGGCCGGCGAGAATCTCGACCGGTTTGGAGCCCATTTGCTCCAGCCTCAGGAAGATCTCGCCCCGATGCGCATCGAGCGCGGAGGACGGAACACCGGATTTGCGCGAAAGCACTTCGAGCCGCGAGATTGCGACGACCGGAATCGTAGTTCCTTCGGCCAGGCCCTTCACGGCACTCAGCCCCACGCGGACTCCGGTGAAGCTCCCCGGACCGTTGACGACGACAATTCCGCCCAGTTCTCGGAGTTCGATTCCAGCCGATTGCAGCAGGTCAGCCACCGCAGCCACGAGCGTCGCGGAGTACGTCCTTCCGGCCAGTTCGCTTTGTCCGAGAATCTCCTGGTCGCGGCCGGGTAGCCGGCCCAGCGCGACAGAACCCAGTGGCCCGCAAGTGTCGATGGCGAGAATCGGCTGCCCAAAGGACACAACGCCTCCTCAGACCGCGGCGAGCGCCTGATCCAGGTCGGCAATCAAGTCATCTTTATCCTCGATGCCGATCGAGAGCCGGATACGCCCCTCGTTAATCCCCATCGACCGGCGCACTTCCTCGCTCACCGAGCCGTGCGTGGTGGTCGCCGAGTGCGAGGCCAGCGACTCAACTCCGCCCAGGGATTCCGCGTTGATGAAAATCTTGATCGCCTTCAGGAAACGCGCAGCTTCCTCGCGCGACTTGAGCTCGAAACTCATCATCGATCCGAAGCCTGCCTGTTGCTTGACTGCCAGGTCGTACTGGGGGTGAGTCTTCAACCCCGGATAGGCCAGTTTGCTCACCTTGGGGTGCGTGGAAAGGAACTCCGCCACCGCGCGGCCGTTCGCCTCGTGCTGCTGGATGCGCAACGGCAATGTCTTGATGCCGCGCAGGACCAGGAAGCACTCGAATGGAGACATCACGCCGCCGGCCGCCTTCTGGACGAGCAGAAAGCGCTCTTTGTGCTCGGGTTTTGACCCGATCAGCGCACCGCCAAGGCCGTCGGAGTGGCCGTTCAGGTACTTTGTGGTTGAGTGCATCACGATGTCCGCACCCAACTCAAGCGGGCGCTGAAGCGCGGGCGACAGAAAGGTATTGTCCACGCTCACTTCGACACTGTGGGCGTGAGCGATCTTCGCCACGCCGGCAATATCCGTCAACACCATCAGCGGATTGCTGGGTGTTTCAATGTGCACGAGCTTTGTGTTCGGCTTTATTGCCGCTTCCACTGCAGCCAGGTTACTGGTATCCACGTATTCGATCCGGATGCCATAACCGCTTACGATCTGATCGAATAGGCGCACGGTTCCAGCGTATACATCGCGCGAGCAGATGATATGGTCGCCCAAGTGGAGCATCGCCACCAGCGCAGAGATGGCGGCCATTCCGGTGGTGAACGCATGCCCGCTTGTTCCGCCTTCCAGTGAAGCCAACGCCATTTCCAGCCGGTCGCGCGTGGGGTTGCCGGCGCGCGAGTAGTCCCAGCCGCGGTCGCTGCCGATGCCGGTGAGTTCAAAGGTCGAAGAAAGATAGACAGGGACGTTTACGGCGCCCGTCAGTGGGTCAGGGTGCTGCCCGGCGTGAACGGCAAGGGTCGAATACTTATATGGGGACATGAGGTTAGCTGTTCGCTCCTAGCTTTTAGCTATTAGCTTATCGCGCGGAGCGTTGGGACCGGCCAACGAATCCATTGGATAACGATATGCGCACGCTGAAGTGCATTACCGGCCGTCAGACTGCGATCGGCAGGGCGGTTGCCGAATCCGGGTTCGCGAGAAAACACAACGAAAACGACAACGCATCAACCCTCGCAGGCCCAAAACGCCGCTACGTGAACTGGCTCCGGAACACCGCTTTGATGTGCGCGAGACGCTTGTTCAACGCATCGGCCTCGTCCCTGAGCCCCAGCCGGTTGGCCAGCCCAATGGCGTCGTAATAGCATTCTTTGGCGTCGCTGTAGCAGGCCGTTGCACCGCTCGACGAGTGCGCCTCGTACATATCGTCGTAAGCCTTCTCGCCCATCGCCTTCAGTTGAGCGAGTTGCTCCAGTCCAGCCTTCAAGTCCACATCGTCAGCCATGCTCGCGATCTACTTTGCCACCGAAGCCGTTTGTTTGGAGGTGCGCACTGACGGGAAGTAGCCGGTACGGGTGCGAACCGTCAGTTTGCCCAATCGCTTGGACTCAGCGGTTACTTCGACGCGCCTGAAACCTGGGACGGTCGTCGGCTTTGTCGAGTGGTAGCCCAGCGTGTACTGGCTGCGGATGTCGCGTGCTACTTCGGCGGCGATCTGATCCACCTGATCGATCGACCTGGGGAAGAAAGCCATGCCGCCCGTCTCGGTCGAGAGCAAGTTAAGCGCACGCCGGGCGTTTCGCACTTCGGCGCGGCTCATCTCGTCTCCAAAGAGCAGGCCAATCGAATAGATCACCGGTCCGGAGAGCTGCTGCACGCGTTCGATGGTCTGCTCCAGGTTCTGACTCGACGCGTTGTCCTCTCCATCCGTGATCAGGACAAGGACCTGCTTGGGCCGCCTGGCGTCGGCCACCAGCTTGTCTGCCGATGCCACCACTGCATCGTAGAGCGCGGTGCCGCCGCGGGAATCGATATGGGACAGCCCCTCGCGAAGCTTGCCGATATTTGAGGTGAAATCGCAATCGATAAATGCTTCATCGGAGAAGTTCACCACAAAGGCCTCGTCCTGGAGGTTGGAGGCCTCGATCAAGTCAAGCGCAGATTTGTTCACCGAAGGCCGCTTGCGGTACATCGACCCGGAGTTGTCGACGACGAGCCCCATGGAAACGGGCAGATCGGTGTGCTGGAAACTGATCAGCGTTTGCTTCACTCCGTCTTCGTAAACGGTGAAATCGTCTTTGGTGAGGTTTTGTACCAGGTTCGTGCCGTCGAGGACGGTAGCGTTGAGCACCACTTCTTCGACGTCGGTGTGGAACAGATAGCCTTCGCCCTCCTTTTTCAGCGGGCCAGAGGAGGGAGCCGGGGTCACAGCATCAGGCGACCGAACCGGATCGGTATCGACGGTGAGCGGCGCCGGATTCGCCTGCGCTCCAGCTTGCGGCGGCTGCGCCTGCTGCGCTGGCAAAGCAAGACCGGCGGCGACAAGAAAGGAAACCAGGATTGCGTTATTGCAGAGGCGCATAGTAGCCGGTGCGAGCATAAACCGTGAGTGGAGGAAGGCCCGGAGGCGGATTCACCTTCACCTTCACTTTACGCCACTTGCCATCGCGAGTCAGGTCAGCGGGTTTGTAGCCGATCACATACTGGTTGCGGAGCTCGGTGGAGATCTTTTCGGCAATGTCGCTCATTTCGTCCACGTCGTCCACGCGAAAGAGCCGCCCACCGGTTGAGGAACTGACGTCGTCAAGAAGCTGGGGCCCCGTCCGCTCCTCGGGGGTGGGCGCGTAGGGATCAAAGATGCCGATGGAGTAGATTTCCACGTCGGCTTCGCGTACTGCCGCTCGCACCTCGCCCTCTGTGTAGCGCGAGCGGTTGTCGCCGCCGTCGGAGACCACAAGCAATGCTTTCCGCTCGTGGTGGGCGTCCTTCATCTTGGCAATGCCATAGTAGATCGCATCCAGCAGTGCCGTGCGGTGGCCAGCCTGGACCGTGGCCAGCCTCGCCTGAATGTCGTCGACGGAGCTGGTGAAGTCCTCAATCAGCTCTGGGCGGTCGTTGAATCCAATGACGAAGAACTCGTCCTGTGGATTTGCCGTTTTGATGAACTGCAAGATTGCTTCGCGGGCGCGGACCAGTTTGGAAGACATGGAGCCGGAGAGATCGAAGATAATGCCGATGGAGACCGGGGCATCTTCACTCGCGAAACTGGCGATCTTCTCCTCGCCGTTGTTTTCGTATACCTGGAAATCCTCCTTTTCCAAACCCGTCACCAGCCGGTTCAACGGGTCGGTGACGGTGACCGGGACGAGCACCATATCCACGTTCATGCGAATAAACGAACCGGGGTGAATGTGGAGCGATGCCGCGCCGGTTTCAGGGGCTGCCTCTGCTCCCTTCGGTTCGGTCGCAGGCGCCGAGGTGGTCGAAGGCGGCTCGACGTGCACTTTATTCAGTTGATCTTCCTGCGCGCGCAGCTGCGCGAGGCAAAATACCGCTGTCAGCGCCCCCATCCAAGCACAGCGGCAGAAGAAGGCAAGATTGACCACCCCTTTGGGAATCGCGTGCTGGGGAAGCGTCCTCATGAGGCACCACGGAGGGTTGAAGGCGATATTACCACTATTGGCAAGCCATTGCTGTCAACAGGTTGTCACTCCTACGTCCCATAGGTCAGAGTTCAAGCGGGCTGGCCGCGTCAAGCACTGAGATACAATCGAGGTCGGGCCGACCTGCGCGTTTCATCAGGCAGTACGGCGAAAACGCACCCTAAATTCCACTGATTCGCGGAGAGCAAGACCTTCCTCATGGCTCGTATCTATCCTTTTCGTGCCTGGCGCTACAATCCCTCTTCGGTCCGCCTGGAAGACGTGGTCACGCAACCCTATGACAAGATCACGCCGGCCATGCAACAGGCGTACTACCAGCGCAGCCCATTCAATCTTGTTCGCATCATTCTGGGACTGCCTGAGTTATTTGACGCAGAGAAGGGCGAAAACGTCTATACGCGCGCGGCACAGGATTTTCGCGCCTGGCGCAAGCAGAGCGTTCTCATCCAGGAAAACGAGCCCTGCGTGTTTGCATACGCTCAGCGATTCAAAGTGCCCGGGACCGAAGTCGAGAAGGAACGGCGGGGATTTATCGCTCTGGGCAAGCTCCATGAATATGCCGACCAGGTTGTCTTCCGTCACGAACAAACTCTGTCGAAGCCGAAGAGCGACCGGCTCAACCTGCTCAAGGCCACGCGGGCGCACTTCGGACAGATCTTCATGCTTTATTCCGACCCGGCCGGAAGCGTGGAAAAAATTCTCTACGGCGGCAATGACGCCGCCGACGCTGAAGTCACCGACGAGTACGGCGTCCAGCACAGACTCTGGCGGGTGAACAATCCGGCGGCCATCCGCCTGCTGGTGACAGCCATGAGCGATAAGAAGCTCATTATCGCCGACGGCCACCACCGCTACGAGACGGCGCTGAAGTACTCCAAAGAGCACCACGGCGCAGCCCATGGCAAAAGCGGCTCGAGCACGCAGCAATTACCTCAGCCAGATTTTCCCGAGGCTGCCGCCATGATGACCTTTGTCAACATGGACTCGGACGGGCTAGTCATCTTGCCCACTCACCGCGTCGTTCACGGCCTCAACGGCTTCTTCGCCACAGCGTTCTTCAAGGCGGCCGAGGCGTACTTCGACGTCAAACCGCTGCCGCCCTTTGAAGCTGCTTCATTTATTGAGGAATTATCGCGCGAACCGGGAACGGCCTTCGTCGCCGTCACCTGCTCCGGCGCATTCCTGCTGCGAGCCAAGCCGGACGCCATGGCAGCAATCCTGGCCGGTCTTCCCGAGCGGCAGCGGCAACTCGACCTTACTCAATTGCATTCCGCGGTATTCGAGCGCCTGCTGGGACTGGATGCCGAAAAAGTGCGTGAGCAAACCAACCTACGCTATCTGCGCGACGCCCAGGAAGCAGTGGATCAGGTGCGCAGTAGCGGGGCCAATATTGCCTTTCTCACCAAGCCGGTGACAATGGAGCAGTTGAAGGAAGTCGCTTTTGCCGGAGAGGTGATGCCTCAAAAATCCACAGACTTTTTTCCCAAGCTGCTCAGCGGCCTGGCGATCTATGCCCTGGATTGAGACAATGCGGCCGGAACTGTTGGACCCGGGCGCAAAACTCTCTTTCACCCGGGCCGCCGGCCTCTTGCCCCCGTGCACTGTTCCTTACAAGCTTCCGGAGAATTGGAATTGTGGATTGATTGGAGCGATTTGCGCCCTCTTCGCCGCTGCGGCATTTACTGCGGCATTGGCTCAAGCTCCCCCGGCCCCTCCGCGCTTTGTGGTGGTGCTCGACGCGGCGCATGGCGGCGACGACTCGGGCGCTCGCCTCGGCGGCAAGACTGAAAAGGCGTTCACGTTGGCCTTCAGCGTCCGGCTGCGCTCCCTGCTCGCCGCGCGAGGCTTCGCCGTGGTGATGACGCGCGATTCCGACGCCGTCGCGGATCCCGACCGTCGCGCCGACATCGCCGACCATGCCAATTCGCAGGCCTGCCTGACTCTTCACGCTACGCAAAGCGGTTCCGGAGTGCATCTGTTCGTCTCTTCGCTGGCACCGATCCAGGACGCGCGCTTTTTGCCATGGAAGACCGCGCAGGCAGCCTGGGTCATGCGCAGCATATCTCTGGCCGGCGCGATCAACTCGGCGCTTTCGCATGCAAATGTGCCCGTCACCCTCGGACGCACTGCACTGCCCGCGATCGACAGCATGACCTGTCCGGCCGTGGCTGTTGAGATCGCGCCGGATCGATCAACCGAGGAACCTGGATCAGGGAGCTTCGACGATTCTGACTACCAGGCGCGTGTCGCAGACGCACTCGCCGCAGCTCTGGTGGAGTGGCGATCGGAAACGCGGGAGGTCCACCAGCCGTGATCCCTCGCCACCAGACCGTCCTCTTCATTGTTCTGCTCGCGGCCTCCGCCATCATGGGCGTCTTGCTTTGGAACCAGTTGCGACGCGCTCACGATCGCCTGCTCCGAGGCGAGGATTCGGCTCCGACGCAGGCGCCACTGGTGGCTCCAGCCGAGCAAGCCACGCTCATGGTAGCCAACGATACCGATAACACCGTGCAGCCCCGCATCCTCACGCTGCCCTTACCGCAAAATCCCGAGGCCCGGGCGCGGGCTGTATTGGGCAGGTTGCTTGACCTCTACGCCGCTCCCGAATCCACGCATCCGGTGCCCGGCGGGGCAAGCTCGATCGCCGAGGTCTTTCTCGTTCCCATCGAGGGCAAGAATGGGGGCGCGCCCCCCAACAGTCCCGAGCTTGCAGTGGTTAACCTTACGGGCGCGTTTGTCGCCGGACATCCTTCAGGACTTGAGACCGAATCGCTCACCGTGCTTTCCATCTGCGCGACGCTCAACGCCAATTTGCCCCGCGTAACCGAGGTGCGCTTTCTGGTCGATGGCCAACCGCGCGCGACTCTCGCGGGGCACGCAGATTTGACGCGTACCTATCTGACCAACGAGGACACGGTTGCAGCCGGAGGTGGCCGGCAGTGACGCGAGCAAGAATAGTCTCCGCGTGGGCTGCGCTCCTCGGATTCGCATTTGCGCTCCGGGTTGGCCTTGCAATGGGCTCGCCCAATATCTTCTTTCCCGATGAGATCTTTCAGACGCTCGAGCCGGCGCACAGACTGGTGTATGGCTATGGCGTGATTTCGTGGGAGTGGCGGCTTGGGATTCGCTCCTGGGTTTTTCCCACATTTCTTGCAGGAGTGATGCGCTCTACCACCTGGATGGGCACGGCTTCATCCGGCTACGTGCTCGGAACGGCCATCGTTCTCTCCCTAATCTCGCTGATCACAATCTGGTCCGGATATGCATGGGCAAAGCGCGCCAGCGGCGCGGCGGCGGCGATCATCGCAGCCCTCGCGTGCTCTTTTTACTTCGGATTCGTCTACTTTGCGCCCAAAGCGCTGAATGAAGTCGTGGCCACCCATGTTCTGTTGCCCGGGCTCTATCTTGGCGTGTATGGCGAGAAGTTCGACGAACGAAAGCGGCTGTTTCTTGCAGGGTTTCTTTGCGCGCTGGCTGCCTGCCTATGTATCCAGTTACTGCCTGCGCTTCTGTTTCCAATGGTTTACTTTTGCTATCCACGATGGCGCGCCAGAATTCCCGCAGTGGGGGCAGGAGCACTGGTTCCTGTACTTTTCTTCGGGGCCGTGGATTGGATCACGTGGTCCTATCCGTGGCAGTCGTTCATCCTCTACTACAAGGAGAACGTGGTGAGCGGGCCGGGCAAAGAGCTGACTCTCATTCAGCCGTGGTACTGGTATGTGCTGGTTCTGCTGGTTTTGCTCGGTCCGGCGGTTCTGCTTCTCTTTCACGGCGCGCGGCGAATCCCATTCCTGGCCATTTTTTGGGCCGTCGTGGTGGTTTCGCACAGCGTGATCCCGCACAAAAAGATTCGCTTCATCTACCCAATCCTTGCCCCTGCAATCACCATGGCCTCGATGGGCATTGTCGATCTCCTCGACGAGATCAAGCGCGGAATGATATTTCTCGAGAATCCCAGGTGGGTGGTGGCCGTCAGCGTTGCGTTTCTTTTCGTCTCATTGGCGCTGCTTGCGGCGCACTGTGCGGACTGGTTCAGAACCCGATGGGGCGACGGCGCATTCGATCGTCTCAGTCATGAGCCCGCATTATGTGGAGTGGGAATCTACCACGCGATCTGGTGGCAGTCCGGAGGGTATACGCATCTTCATCGCAATGTGCCGATCATTCCGCTGGAAAGCGCCGCACAACTCGCCAAAGATGCTCCTCAAATCAATGCGCTGATCGCGCCGGCGGCTTCACAGGATCTTCCAACCGGCTTCACGGAGGCACAGTGCTGGCAGGGCGTCTGCCTGTTCGAGCGACCTGGAGCGTGCACAGCTGCCCCCGCGGACGAGGAACTGAATGCATACATGAGAAAGATTGGACAATGAGGAGACGTTGGTGCGCGGTTAAGTAAGGCACCCCAATGCACCTCGATCATAGAGGCTACTCTGAAGAATATGGCATCAACCATCGGCGTTTTCGATTCCGGCTTTGGCGGATTGACTGTGCTGCGCTCGCTCATCGAGCGCCTTCCGCGTGCCCGTTTCGCCTTCCTTGGCGATACGGCGCGGCTGCCCTACGGCTCCAAGTCGCGGCGCACTATCGCACGATACGCCGCTCAGAGCGCGCAGTTTCTGGTGAACGAGCAGGGCGCGGAGTTCCTCGTAATTGCTTGCAACACCGCTAGTGCGCTAGCGCTCGATGCGATCCAGGACGCCGTTTCTGTTCCCGTGCTGGGCGTCATTGAGCCTGGTGCTGCTGCTGCTCGCGCCGCATCGCATACCGGCGACGTCCTCGTCGTCGCCACCGAGGCCACGGTACACAGCTACGCCTATACGGCGGCCTGTACGGCTCACGGCCTGCGCACCATTGAGAAAGCCTGCCCGCTGCTCGTTCCGCTGGTCGAAGAAGGCTGGACCGATCACCCGGTCACGGCCGAAGTGATTGAGATCTATTTGAATGAACTTCGTGCTGAGGCCACCGCTCGCGATATGAGCCCCGATACGTTGGTTCTGGGTTGCACACACTACCCGCTCTTGCGGCCGCTCTTCGAAGGCGCTGTGCGGCCCGGCGCGAAGGTTATCGATTCCGCGGAGTCCGTGGCACAGGCTGCAGTGGGAATGATCAACGGCCAGGCAACGTCGACCGCGGGGGGAATCCCGCACGAAGTTGAGGTGCGCTGCTTCGCTACGGACTCGGTTGAGAAGTTTGAACGCCTCGGATCGCGCTTTCTTGGTCGTCCTGTGGGACACGTCGAGTTGGTCGACCTCGGCGGTTAATTGCCGCCGCATCTCAGCACGAAATTCGCTCTGGTATTCTGAATGGCGGCGACTCCGTCATTTCCCCTTTTTGGATTAGAGATTTGGAGGGTCCAAAGAAGCATGATTAGTTTGGCAGGCAAGACAGCCGTGGTCTTTGGGCTGGCCAACAGGCGCTCCATCGCGTGGGGCATCGCCCTGAAGCTCCACGAGGCCGGCGCCACCCTGGCCATCTGCTACCAGAACGAGCGCATGAAAGCCGAGGCCGAGGACCTGATCAACGATCTTTCCGGCGCTAGCGGCTTCCAATGCGACGTCTCCAACGACCAGGAGATCGTTTCGCTCTTTGCCGTGCTGAAGGAGAAGTACGCCAAGATCGACATTCTGGTGCACGCCATTGCCTATGCGCCTGCCGAGGACCTGAAAGGCGAGTTCATCAACACCAGCCGCGAGGGCTTTCGCATCGCGCACGACGTGAGCGTCTACTCGCTGATTGCGGTCAGCCGCGGCGCGGTGCCGCTGATGACCGAAGGCGGCAGTATCGTCACCCTCACCTACTACGCCGCGGAAAAGGTTGTGCCTCACTACAACGTAATGGCCCTCGCCAAGGCCTCGCTCGAATCGGCCGTGCGCTACCTCGCCTTTGAGCTCGGCCCCAAGAACATTCGCGTCAACGCGATTTCCGCCGGCCCCATCAAAACGCTGGCGGCGCGCGGCGTGGGCGCACTGGGCGACATGCTCAAATCACACAGCGAGCGCGCGCCCCTGCACCGCAATGTCGATCAGCTCGAAGTCGGCGGTACGGCGCTCTTCCTGGCCAGCGACCTAGCCAGCGCCATTACCGGTGAGACGCTGTACGTCGATTGCGGGTACAACATCATGGGGTTCTGAGCGGTCCACATCACGGCAGGCGGAAATCTACGTCGCCAGAATCTCGGCCCAGACCGCAGGCTCAACCGGCAGGCCCAGCCGCGTGTTTTCCTCTCGAATTTGCAGCGTCTGTTCGCCAGGGTAGCGAACCTTGCCGCCATGCTTTGCGGGCCTGCAGTCGTGCAAGGACGCAACGACAGAGTCGGCGATCCATTCTGCCTCTGGCGCAGGCCCGAAAGCCCTGGGGTTGAGTGCGAGAAACATCTGCGAGATGGCGGTCTCGAGTACCGGGTCCGTGGAGATTTGATGCGTAGCCTGACCCAGCGTCATCATCGCCGCGATCATATCCAGCACAACAGCGAGCCCTGACCCCTTCCAGTATCCAACGGGCAGCGGTCGCCACGATTTCTCGATAGCGCCAGGATTGCGCGTCAGGTTGCCCTCTGCATCGAAACCTCCATCCACGGGCAGCATCTCGCCGCGCTTGCGGTAGCTCTCAAGAGCGCCGTAGGAGAACTGTGACATGGCCATGTCAAGCACCACCGGCCCGTTTGCGCGCGGCACGGCGATGATCAGCGGATTGTTCCCGATCACGCGCTCTGCTCCGCCCCATGGCGGCAGGTTAGGCATGGTGTTGGTCCAGCAGATGCCGATCATCCCCGCCTCAGCAGCCTGCCAGCCGTAGGTCCCGCCGCGCATCCAGTGGTTGGTATTGCCCAATGCCACGCATCCCACGCCGTGTTCGCGGCCGAGAGCGATCGCACGGTCCATTGCGGCGAGTGCGTTCAGGTTGCCCGGACCTCGATGGCCATTCCAGCGCTCCAGGGCTCCCAATCGCGCTGTCACTTGCGGCTCCGCTTCGGGATCGACGCGATCGTTGCGAATGGTGGTCACGAATCGTGAAAAGCGGTTGACGCCGTGCGTGTACACTCCGTCTCTCGTAGTTTCGGCAAACAGTCGAGCGCAGGTTTCAGCGCGGTGGGCAGCGAATCCGAGCCTTCGCAGGACGCCTGCAAGCGCCGCCTGTACCTCTGCGAATGGAATGCGATTCATGGTTTCCCTGAAGAACTTTTGTCAGGCCACGGATAGTAAGGAGAAGAGCGCGTTTGGCGACTCGCTATTCCTTCATCGTCACCGTAATCTTCCGCGCATCGCCGCCCTCCGGCGCAATCACGATCTCCCCAGTGGCGCGCTTGCGGATGCTCTTGAACTTGTCGCCCCACTCGACCACGACGAGCGCATCCGGCGTAAGCAGATCGTCCAGGCCCAGTGTTTCCAGTTGCCGTTCACTTTCCAGGCGATAAACATCCAGGTGGTAGAGCTTCACGGGCTTCCCTTCGCGCGAGCCGTCAAATTCGTGGATCAGCGTGAAAGTAGGACTGGTGACCTCATCGGGTTCGGCGGCGTCCAGCGCCTGCGCAATGCCCTTAACCAGCGTGGTCTTGCCGGTTCCCAGCTCGCCGCGTAGCAAAAGGAATTGAGGCGGCTTGAGCAGACGCGCGAGCTTGCGGCCCACTGCGATCGTGTCCGCGCCACTTTGCGTGGTGAACTCGTACGTTCTGCCTTCCGCCAGAGTCGCGGCTTCGGTCATCGCTGAACCTCATCGAGGGCTGTTGCTTGCGTTCTTAGCCCACTGGATGCAATGCCCCTGCAACCAAACATACCCGGTTTTGCCATTCACTTCAAAATCGTGCGCATGGGATTGAAACGCTGGCCCGAGCTGCACCAGGCTATCGGTGGCCAACAAAGTATGTTCATCCCCTTGACGCACGGCCAGATCCGCAGCCAGCCCATGCAAATAAACCGCAGCCTCAATGGCTTGCGCCGGATTGTCAGGATATTGCGCCAACAGGCTCGCAATGAACCCCGTGAGCAGATCGCCGCTGCCGCCTTTGGCCATGCCCGGATTCCCTGAGGTGTTTATCGCGACGCGGCCATCGGGATGGGCAATGAGCGTCCGCGCACCCTTGAGGACCAGCGTCACGCCCACCCGCTGCGCAAAGTCGCGCGCCGTTTGGAGCCGGTGTGCCTGAACCTCGGCCACGGTGAGTCCGGTCAGGCGCGCCATTTCGCCGGGGTGCGGCGTTAACACCAGCATGCGTCCTTTAGCCAACCTTTTGAGCAGCGCCGGCTTCGCCGCAAGCATATTCAGCGCGTCCGCATCGATAACGGCGGGCATCTTTGTCGAGCCCAGCAGACCCGCTGTGAAGCTGGCCGTCTCCGGGCCCTGACCCAGACCCGGCCCGATGGCGAGCACGGTTTTTCCGGCGATCAATGAGGCGATTTGCTTCTTCTCAAGATTCTTTGCTGCGATCTGGCCCCCTCGAGTCGCCGCCAGCGGCCACGTCATCAGCTCCGGCGCAAAGGATGCGACGACTTGGAGCGCCGGTGTGGGAACCGCCGCCGTGACTAGCCCCGAGCCCGCCCGCATCGCCGCAAGAGCTGTCATCGCTGGAGCTCCCGCCTTGCCCCCTGCTGTTCCGAACGTTCCGCCGACCACGAGCACGTGACCAAAGTTGCCTTTGTTAGCCGCCGCAGGACGCGGAGCCTGCGCCAGGGACAGCGACGAGCCGGCCCAATCGAGTTTGAGGTCTGAAACGATCGCCGCCGCAGGAGAACCGATGGGCGATACAACGACCGGTTGATCCCACCGTCGAGTCAATTGTCCAAAAACATGCGCACACTTCGGCGCGGTAAAGGTGATGACGGCGTCGGCTGGGAAAACCGGTCCCGTTACGGATGCGCTGGTCTCATCGGCCGGCCAGCCAGAGGGCAAGTCCACGGCTAGAACCGGCGCGCGACCCCGCTGCAACCATTCGCACGCGGCGAGCGCCAAACCTTTTAGAGGGGGCTTGAATCCCGTACCCAGCACCGCGTCCACAATCAGATCGGCGTCGAGCGCGGTGCTGTGATTAGCCAGATTCCGAGCGTTTGCGACAATATGGGTTTGTCCGTGTTTCGGACTGTTCAATTCGGTCCACGCCACGGCCGCGTCGCCCACCAGTTGCTCGGGTGCTCCCAGCAACAGCGTGGTCACCGCGAGTCCCGCATCGGCCAGAAGCCGCGCCGTCATCATGCCATCTCCGCCGTTGTTGCCGCGCCCGCACACCACCGTCACGCGCCGGGCGTTTGCAAAGTGCTTGCGCACAAATGCTGTCACGGCCGAAGAGGCCGCCCGCATCAATTGAATCGATGGAATTCCAAATCGCTCCATAGTGGCGCGATCGCAGGCCTGCATCTCGGCTGCGGATAGGACATTCATCGCAACCATCCTACTAGAAGCCGGTGAGGGAGACGGGCCGCGAAGAACGTGAAGCGACCCGCTACTTGACTAAGCGCGCCTGAAGAGTGGTGCGCGAGTTGACTCGGGTCAGGACACAGGCGCCGTTTTTGTCGCAGTGAAAATGAACAGCGGCGGGAAAAACCTGCCATTCTGCGGAGCGGTTCCGCATTCCAATTACCCCAACCAGAAAGACCCGCCCCCCCTGGGTATCGACGGTCCCCTGCGATGGGTTGTCGCCCACAATCACGTCGTCATCGTCGATCGCAGCCGGCAGGTGCAGCAGACGCAGGGAAAATCCCGAACCGCCGGCTGCAAAGTGAGCTTTACGGTTTGCGGCGTCGTTGAGCTTCTGGTGATGGAGCCAGTCAGCCTGTTCACCGAGCGAGGGAAAGTTGGTGAAGAACTGCCAAGCCGCGAGGCTCTGATACTGCTTCAGCGAACAGGGGAGACCGCCTGTAATAGTGATCTCAGCGATTTGCCCGTCCGGGCCGGCAATACTCTGTACAGTATCTCCGCCAGCTGTCTGCATAGGCAGCAACGCCTGCGAGGCGTCCGAAGAGGAAGAGTCCGACGAGAGTGAAGGCGGCGCCGGAGTGGGAAGCACGACCTCCGTCTGGCAGGCAACGGCGCCAGTCGTATCGAGCAAGCGGATGACGACCGAGACCGGGTGGGGTGGATTCACCGTCACGGCTTGAAAGCCGGCGGTCTGCTGCGGATCAAGCGGATCGATGTAAAGCTGGTAGGCTGAGCTTCCTTCCCAGCGCGCGATAAGGCGGGCTCCCAGCCCTGCCGAATCGAAGCGGCGGGTTCCCAGGTCGACGTAGAGCGGGGGAGCCTTCGACTTGGTCAACTTGGGGATGACGAGAACGGCAAGCACACCGAGCACGAGGATGAAAAGGATCGGCAGGAGGGCGACTGCCCGCTTGGCCTTGGCCTCTTCTGCCGCCGCTTCCGGATCCTCAACGAGGCCGGGCTCATTCATGATGGCGCGGAAGCCGTAGAGATCCTCTTGGCCGGCTATTCCAGTGGAAGGAAGCACCTTATAGACCCTATCGGCCACACCTGCCTGAGTTTGTGAGGCGGCTGAGGTGGCTGTCGCATTTGCCTCGAATTGGATTGCGTTGGCCATCAAGCAGGTCCCAGTCTTTTGATTTGGGAGACCGAGCCGAAAGAAGTACTGATATTGGAGCATGGCCAGGAAAGGCCTGCAATAACCACTCCGTGTGATAGTTCACAGCTCATCCCAAAGCGGTCTGGGACGCCGAAATGGCATCAGCGCCCTGTCAGAATTAATTGCCCATCGCCGTCTGCACCAGGAGCCACACGTTCAGCACTGCAATGACTCCGGCCGTGAGCCAGGCCAGCCCCTGCAGCCAGCGGCCGTTGGTGAACTCGCCCATCTTTCGGCGGTCACCGGTGAAGATGACCAGCGGAACCACGGCGAAGCTCAACTGGAAGGAGAGAATCACCTGGCTTAGGATGAGCAGCTTCTCGGTTCCCTGCTCACCCATGAGAGCGACCACGATGATGGTGGGAATGATGGCGAGGGACCGCGTAATCAGGCGGCGGAGCCAGGGCGAGACGCGAATGTGAATGAAGCCCTCCATCACAACCTGGCCGGCCAGGGTGCCGGTAATGGATGAGTTTTGGCCGCTGGCGAGCAGAGCGATGGCAAACAAAGTGCTCGCTCCGGTCACGCCCAGCAGCGGGCTCAGCAGCTTGTAGGCGTCCTGAATGGCGGCGACCTCGAAGTGCCCGCTGCGATAGAAGACGGCCGCGGCGACAATGAGGATTGCCGCGTTGACGAACAGGGCGATGGTGAGTGCCAGAGCCGAGTCGACATTGGCCAGGTGCACTGCCTCGCGCTTGCCCTCGGGCGTGCGCTTGTAGCGGCGGCTCTGGACGATCGAGGAGTGCAGGTAGAGATTGTGAGGCATTACTGTCGCGCCCAGAATGCCGATGGCGATGTAGAGCATGGCGGGGTTGGTTATGATCGCCGGCGACGGCACCACAAGGTTGCGCAGAATGGGCCAATAGTCCGGCCGTGAAAGGAACATCTGCGCACCGAAGAGCGCGATGATGGTGCCGATCAGGGCGATCACCAGCGCCTCAACGTAGCGGAATCCCCAACGCTGCAGCATCAGGATGAGGAGCACGTCGAGGCCGGTAATGAGCACGCCATAAAAGAGCGGAATGTGAAAGAGCAGTTCGAGCGCGATAGCCGAACCGATGACTTCGGCGAGGTCGCAGGCCGCGATGGCCACTTCGGCCATGATCCAAAGTATGAAGCTGGCAACGCGGCCGTAACTCTCATTGCAGAGTTGCGCCAGGTCGCGCTCCGTGGCCACGCCCAGCTTGAGCGAAAGGCTCTGCAGCAGGATCGCCATCAAATTCGAGAGCATGATGACGAAGAGAAGCGTGTAGCCAAAGCGGGAGCCGCCGGCAATGTCGGTGGCCCAGTTTCCGGGGTCCATGTAGCCCACGGAAATGAGGAAACCCGGTCCCAGAAAGCCCAACAGCCGCCGCCAATAAAACGGGGAGCGGGAGATCCCAACGCTCGAATGAACTTCGGGCAAGGAGGGTTCGGTGGCCACGGTTCGGGTTACGACTTCTGTGGACATAGATTTATGGGGACAAGGGCCCGAGAACGCCCTCAACTCCAGTATGCCACAGCTTGTTAAGCGTGGTTAATCTTTTCTCTTAGATTAAATTACGATGAACGTTCAGGGCGTAGCCAGACTGCCTCGGCTGCCGGCCGGCCCAGGATGGTGCTTCCTGTAGGTAGATCAATCAAAACAGTTTGGTCGTAATTCTGGCTCATGACGCGAAGGCTCTTACCGGGTCCAATGCCGGCGGAGTGCAGAAACTCGAGCAGCTTGTGATCGCGCTCCTGGAGACTTATGACGGTATAGCGCTTGCCGGCGGCGGCCTGGGAAAGTTGCATCTCACCACGCCGTTTGCGTTCGGTGGGGTTGACCGGGAGGACCGCGTTGCCGTGCGGGCAGGCACCTCCTTCGCCGAGTTTCTCCTTGAGTTTGGCTTCGAAGGCCGGCGAAACCGCGTGCTCCAACCGCTCCGCTTCCTCGTGGATCTCGTGCCACTCCATTCCGAAGACCTCGCTCAGCATGCGCTCGATCAGGTGATGGCGGAGCGCGGTGTGGTAAGCCATCTCGCGGCCTGACGCGGTGAGACGGACGATGCCGTCGTCGCCCACTTTTACGCAGCCGTCGCGCTTGAGGCGCTTGAGAGCCATGGTCACAGCGGGCGCGGAGACTTCAAGCCAATGCGCGAGCATGGCAGGAATCACCTGGCGGCCCTCGGCCTCGGCTTCAAGAATGGCCTTGAGGTAGTTCTCTTTCGAGACGTGGATCGAATCTTTCATGGCTTAGCTGGAGTTCAGTTTAACCGGTAGACGGCGGGCGGCGCGGACATTACGGATCGCGAGGGTCACTCTTCCAGTTCGAGTGTTTTCTCCATTTGCCTGGAAAATCGGAGCCTTTTGAGGAGAGCTTTGCCGTCCATCTCGTCGTCTTCGTCGTCTTCTTTTTTTTCGTCTTTATCGTCATAGCACCAGATGCCATTTTGACGCCGGTATTCGTCCACGTCGATGATTTCTCCTTGTTCGTTGACGCAAGGTGGTCTTTCGGCGACAGGTTTGTCTCCGTCCTCATCGGTTTCGTCGGAATCCGGCTCTCTGAGCCCCGCCAGCGCGTCGAAATCGAAGAAGCGGTCGCAGGTTTCGGCTTTGTCGCATCTGCCGCAGTCCGTTATTGGATCGCAGACGTCGAGCGCGGGAGCGAGTTCGACGCCATCCTTGTTGCGTGTGACGGAGGGGACTGACTTGGGGTCCGGCCTCGGCTTGCGCGGAAGGTTGCTGGAAGCGATCTGAAGGCCCCAAAGGAGCTGGGCGGCTTTCTTTGAATCGATTCGGGAGGTGAGAATCGCCTGAAAGAGCTTGCCGAGCGATTCTTGAATGGCACGGGAGTCCTCAGGGATGGGAAGCGTGACGTCGTCCACGACGCCGAGTTTGGAAGTTGAATGGAGCCGAGCGTGGAAATAGCAGAAGGCGTGGCTGCGCATGGCTGGCGATTTGCACTGTTCTCCGCCTGGTTTGATATGTCGACATGCCGGATACATACCCTGCCCCCCACCCCTGTTTCAGGGTTAAGTGATTTAAATTCAGCGACTTGTACCTCGGATGACTTGCTCCAGCTCCTTGAAAACATTGGAGTTATGAGCCAAAATCGTCCACGATAAGGACTTAGAAGCGCCTTATTCGGCGTTTCGAGCCGGCTTTAGGTGAAATAGGCCGGGAAAAAGGATGGGCGGCTACGAATGCTGTAATCCCCGCCAGCACCTGAGAGCCGCCCATCTGCTTTTTTCAGAAGGAGAAATACCCAACTGAGAACAAGTGTAGCGAAACGGTGGAATTAATCGGCAGACTTGGGGAAAAATCTATTGCGCTTGGAATGAGGTAGATGGGGTCGGATTTGGCGGGTGTAGGGGTTGACAGGGAAACAGAGACCTAGGGAACGCGGGACCAAGAGGCCGAAAGTCGGAGGGGGGCGCGGCGCTAGCGGGGGTGGGAGCGGAGGCCGTCTGGATCGGGGGGCGTGATCGGCGGCGGGAAGCGACGTTTATCGAATCCAAATCTTCTCGGGTCTTCCCAGACGACTTTGATTGGCTAGGTTGTCGGCGAGGCCTGTTCGAGCCATCGGGAGTACGCGGTCATTTCGATAGCCGGGGCCGTCCCGATCTTTTGCAATCTTGCGATGAGGTCGAATAGAAAAAGCGTCACTGCTCTGTCGTGCTGGACGCTCGTCGAGCAGCTCGCCCCTCCGCAACCGAAGGTCCCATAGGCTGCGATACATCCCATATCGAGTCGGCCGTGTCCCTGATCCTTGGAAAGGGCCTTCGCCAAGAAGCTGCTAGGATCAGATTTCCATCCGCTCTCGAAGGCCAAGAACCCTGCAAGAATCGGTTGCGGCACGGCCGTCTTCGTCCCATCGATCGTCATGACCTCCGCGCTTGTTCGACCTAGTTTCCTCACGGATGCCGCCTTGTCTTGGGCATAGGCAATGTTATTAGCGTTAATTTCTTGCTTTGATTCGAAGACGGCGTAAACGGCCTCGGACGGTATGATTTTTACGCCTTCGAGTTCAAAAATCAGAAAAGAGTACTGCCTGTCGTACAAAACGAGGTCGATCTCTTTGCTGAAGTTCCCGTTGCTGTCCATGATCGTGGCCTTGTCGACGGCGTAGCGCTTTGGCAGATAGGTGTTGAAAAGCTCTTGCCAGACCCTCTCGCTTCCATCACCCTTTGCGGTAGGATGACCGATGGCGGCTCGAGCCGTCTTCAGATCTTGAGTGACCCTATCGTGTAGCCCTTTCATCAAAGCTGAAAGGTTCCAGTTGCTTTTGCTCATCGAATGATGCCCTCCCAATAGGGCTCTGCGAGTGCGGTAGCGGCCGCACGGCTTATTGCCTGTTTGGCAACTCCTGTCAGGTCGTCTGAGAGTATGTTGTTGGTATTTGCTGGATCGACGAACCGAGCGGCTTCGAATGAATTCTTTAGATAGAGGAATACGGTCCACACTCGCCGCCCCAGCCAGAGATCGACATTGCCCTCTAGGAACTTGTTGAAATAGGTACCGTTCTGCATCGGGGCGAAGGTGTCGCCCGTCTAATGGGTATGCGTGGAGATGAGCGAGTTCAGGATGGGATGTTCAGCTATGTTTCATTGGAGCAGCGGGTACCTCAGGATCATCCGTTGCGCGCGGTTCGCAAGCTGACGGACACGGTGTTGGGGAGGTTGAGCGCGGAGTTCGATGCGTTGTATGCGGACTCGGGACGGCCTTCGATAGCGCCGGAGTACATTCTGCGGGCGCTGCTGTTGCAGGTGTTCTACTCCGTGCGTTCGGAGCGGCTGCTGGTCGAGCAAATCGACTACAACCTTCTGTTCCGCTGGTTTGTGGGTCTGGGCATGGACGATGCGATGTGGAACCACGCGGTGTTTTCGAAGAACCGAGACCGGTTGCTGACCAGCGATGTGGCGCAGCAGTTCTTTGCGGAAGTGAACCAGCAGGCCAAGCGGTTCATGAGCGACGAGCACTTCACAGTGGACGGCACGCTGATCCAGGCGTGGGCCTCGCAGAAGAGCTTTCGCAGCAAGGACGGTTCCGATGACGGCGACGGGGGAGATTTTCATGGCCAGAAGCGTACGAATCAGACGCATGAATCGACCAGCGATTGGGATGCGCGGCTGTACAAGAAGAGCTACGGCAAGGAGTCGAAGTTGAGTTACCTGGGCCACGTGCTGGTGGAGAACCGCAACGGATTGATTGCCTCCGCGATGGTGACGCACGCCGATGGTCTGGCCGAGCGCGATGCTGCGCTCTTGATGCTGGCGCAAAAGCAAGAGGGCCGCTCGCGGCGCATCACAGTGGGCGCGGACAAGGCTTACGACAGCAAGGATTTCGTCAGCACGGTGCGGGAGTTGAACGTGACACCGCATGTAGCCAAGAACGACAAGGGCCGCAGCAGCAACCTGGACCGAAGGACCACACGGCAGCCTGGCTATGCCGTCAGCCTGAGCCGGCGATGGCTGATCGAGAAGGGCTTCGGTTGGCTTAAGCAAACCGGCCCGCTGCGCCAGGTCAAGCTGCGAGGCCTGGAAAAAGTGGACTGGCTATTCGTCTTCAGTTGCGCCGCACACAACCTGATCCGGCTGCCCAAACGGATGGCTCAACAACCAGGAAGGCTCATGGAGCAGCGTGCCTGAACGTCGCTTGCAGGTCTCGGGGATGCTTCCCTGAGACCTGCAAAGCCCCATAAACACTGGCCAGACCCGCAGTTCAAACAGATTTCAACCGGCTAGGGATCGAAATCACAAGAAAAGACGCTGCGATGCGGCGAATTTCAACAAGTTCCTAGGGCCTTTATCACGACAAGCTCGAGGTAGAACGAAGGGAAGTCGATATTCTTCTGGTTGCGCCATAACTTCAGCAGGCGCGTCTCCGCCTGTCGGCGGCCCGCGATTACCGTCTGAATATGAGTGGCGACGTTGGTTTTGGTCCAGCTTCCGGTCTTGTACTTGTAAAGGCTGTGATCAAGTGACAGGCTGTTCTGGCGTTTCGCCGGCACGAGGTCTACCGAAAACTGACCGACTCTGACGTTCAGGGATACATTTTGTCGCGTTGGGGCGTAGCCATTTCCGGAGAGGTAGGTGAAGAGCTTCTCGTAGATCTCACCTAACGACTCCTTGGTGTCTTCCGATAGCGAGATGAAGAGATCGATATCGGTTCCGCTGAGGACAGCGGTTCCCTTCATGAATGAGCCGCTTGGCTCGACGCTCAGCAGGAACCGATTGGCCCACGCGGTTAAAAGGGGTCGCAAGACCTGCTGCACAGTGCGGACTGGCGACATTGGTCCGTTGTCCACCTGCTCGCGCAGAAGGATGGTCGTGAGGTATTGGTCGGCCGTCACCAAGTTATTCTGCCGCCATGCGGGATCTAATGTCACGATTTCTTTTCCCGTTTGAATTACGGGTCAGTTTAGTCCTCGTGGGTCGGCTTGTCGGATGGAATCTTGGCTGCGGTTGCGGGAGGTGGGGCCGGGTTTGGGGCGCGATACTCACCCTAGCAAAGCTAGGATGGGCACCCCAATTTTATTTTTGCCGTGTTTTGCTGCGGCGTTTTTGAACTTTCATCGGCCCAGCGAGGTTGGCTCGCTGGGCCGTACTTTGTTTTCGAGATTTTTATGGGCGGATTGCGGCAGTCGGGGATGAACCCCCGACCTACCGGTCAAGCCCTGATACAAGCTCGTCGGGTTGGGTTCGTGCTACCCCACCCTAGCGGAGCCAGGATGGAGCACCCATTTTCGTGCTGAGTTAAGAGTGCGAAAGACAACCGCAGATCCTTCTCCCGCCTCGGCGGGATCAGGATGACATCGGCTCGTCCGCCGGGGCGGACGAGCCGATGTCACTTCACGCGGACTTTGGGCTCGACGGAGAGGCCGGGACGCAACTGGTGGTTCGGGTCCTCGTGGGCCAGATCAGTGAAGTCGATGCGCACCGGCACGCGCTGGACGACTTTGACGTAATTGCCGGTGGCGTTTTCCGGCGGGAAGAGCGAAAGGACCGAGCCGGTGGCCCCGCCGATCTGCGTGACCCGTCCGCTATAGTCCTTGCCGGTAGCATCGACATGGATTTTGACGGTCTGGCCGGCCTTCATGTGCCTGAGCTGGGTTTCCTTGAAGTTGGCCGTGATCCAGATGTCCTGAAGCGAGACCAGGGTGAGAAGGTTCTGGCCAGCGGCGACGTTCTGGTCGATTTCGACGCTCTTGCGGGTGATGATGCCATCGGCGGGAGCCACGATCTTGCAGTAGCTCAAATTGAGCCTGGCCTGATCGAGCTGCGCCTGAGCCTGCTCGACCTGGGCTTCGGCCTGCTTGGCTTTCGCATCCTGTACGGCAACCTGCTGAGGAGCGGTCTCGGCGTATTTGAGTTGCGCCTGGGACTGCGACTCCCGCTCGTGGGCCACGCGGACCGCGTCGGCTGCGGCCTGCTCATTGGCACGGGCACTGGCCAGCGCAGCCTTGGCGGCATCGGCGGCGGCGACAGCGGCGTCAAATTGCTGCTTGCTGATGACATCCTTCGCGACCAGCGGCTTATAGCGGTCCAGATCGGACTGGGCCTTGAAGTTGTTGGCCTCAGCCTGAGCAACGGCGTCGTGAGCGGCGACGAGCTGCTGCTCGGCCTGGGCCACGCTGGCCTGGGTGCCGGTAAGATCGGCGTTTGCCGAGCGCAGATTGCTGCCGGTGTTTACAGTGGTGATGGGCACATTGACGCGGGCTGCTGCGGCAGCAGCTTTGGCGCTGGCCAGCGCGGCCTCAGCGTTCTCGACGGCAACCTGATAATCGCGAGGGTCAAGCTCGACGATGGGATCGCCCGCCTTCACGGTCTGGTTCTCTTCCACATCCACTTTCCAGACGTGGCCGGAGATGCGCGCGCTGACCTGGATGAGGTGGCCATTGACCTGCGCATCGTCAGTATCCTCGCTGAAGGTGGAGTGCCACCAAATGGCGAGGGCGACGAGCGCCACCACCGCGATGGCTACAATGATTAAGCCCCTGCGGCGGGACCGCGGCACTTCAATCTCAGTCTCCGCAGCCGATGGGTTGGGTTCCGGTGTTGGGGTAGGATCCGCCACGTTCACTTCCCTCCTAGATACTTCTGGTAGTTCTGCCCGTCTCCGAGCGCTCGGGCCAGGCTGAGCTTGGCCACATTATCGCGGTAGAGGCTGACCACATACTGACTATCGGCCTGCGCCACGGATTGCTGGGCCTGGCTTACGGCGAGGTTGTCGCTGACGCCGTTGGCGTAGCGCTCCTGCGCCTCCTTAAGAGCTTCGGCGGCCAGATCCACGCTGGACCGCGCGACCTGGACTTGCTGTTGGGCCGATGCGATGTCGAGAAGCGCATCGCGAACGTCGGCTTCAATCTGGGCGTTTTTGTCGCTCAACTGGGCCTTTGCGGTATCGAGCTGGGCCTGCGCCTGCTGGGCCTGGCCGCGCAAGGCGAATTCCTCGAATAGGGGCACGCTCAGCGAGGCTGTCGCATCGACGGTGCCATGTGAATGAGCCAGTGTGGTACCGATGTCGCCATAGTCGGCGGCGGCGGCGACGGTGGGAAATCGCGCCGCTGTGGCTGCTTTGCGCTGGTCAGCCGCGGCCGCGGTTTCCTCGACCAGCGCCGCCAGATCCTTGCGATTCGCCCTGGCCTGCTGGATCAGCGCATTGGCATCAAGCTGGTCGAACGGCGCGTAGGGCGCCGTGTCCGTTAGATTGAAGCTCTGCGCGAGGGGCAGACCGATGGTGCGCGCCAACGCGAGCTTATCCTTTTCGAGCGAGTCCTGGGCGGCGATCAACTGCTGTTCGAGAGATTGGTAATCGACGCGGGCGCGCAGCTCGTCGAGGAGCGGCGCCGTGCCGGCCTGGTGATTGTCGACGGCCTGATCGAGCGAAACCTTTGCTGTTGAGACCTGCGCCTGAACGCTGCTGACGTTGGTCTGATCGGCGAGAACAAGCAGGTAGGCATTGCCCACGGTCAAGACGACCATGTCGCGCGCATCCTGGGCCGACAACTGCGCGGCGGCGAAGTTGTGCCGCGCGGCGAGGTAGTTGCGCAGCGATTGAACGTCGACCACGGACCAGCTGAGCGAGGCACGAACGTCGGTGTATCCGAACGGCCCGATGATCGTGGGGAAGCCCGGGATGCGCAACCCCTCGGCGGGCAGATCGGTTTGCATGGCTGCTTCGTTGGCGGTGAAGTCGATGCCGGGAAGCAGCGATTGCAACTGGCTCAGACGCGCGGCGCGCGCCCCGGCCGTTTGCGTGCTGCTGAGAATGATTCCGAGATTGGTCTGCAGGCCGCGCTGGATGGCGTCGTCGAGCGAGAGATCGATGGTCTGGGCCGACGCCGCGCCTTTGGGCACACTACCCTGAAAATCCGCCGCCGATGGAGGCGATGGCATGGTCGGCGGCGGAACGACCGACAACTGTGCGACCGCGCCCGGGCCCGAAACACCAGCGAGAAGCACAAGGGCCACGGCGCAGGAACGGATTGGGGTTTTCATGGATTTCTTTGGCAATTTGAACCTTGCGTAAGAACGGCAAATGCGGGCACCCAAGAATGGCCATCCTCCAACAAATGGATGCGGCTGAAGGACAGTGCGGTTCTTAAATCTAGTGTATCGAATGCGGGCTTAAAGGCGCTCGATGGCGCGTTTGCTGGGTGGCGGGTCAGTTTCACGGGCGCTGCCGCCGCCGGCGCCGGCGACGCTTTTCTTCTGTGTTTAACGTCGTGGAGGAGCTGCGTCCTGTATGGATGATTTTGTGTGGCTCATGGACCTCTGGCGGACTTCTGTCCGCGCATTGCTGGAGATCGAGCGCGAAAAGAGGCGCGGGATCAGGAGGCCCGGCTCGGCTGTCGCCGCGCGGTGAAACGCGGTAGACTTCAGAACACAGCGAATTGGACCGGAAAATGGCTAGAAGTACACGAAAAATCAAGCTCTTCAACGGGCGTGACCACTCCTGGATGCAGTTCAATCGGCGTGTCCTGGAGGAGGCCGAAGACGCGGCCAACCCGCTGCTGGAGCGCGTGAAATTTCTGGCCATCACAGGGTCGAATCTCGACGAATACGTCGAAGTTCGCCAAGCCGGCTTGATGCAGCGCATTGAAGACGGTTATCGCGAGCCGGGTTACGACGGCCTGCGGCCGGACGAATCGCTTGAGGTTCTGACCGCCGAGATTCACAGCTTTGTGGCCGCGCAATACCACTGCTGGAACAAGCAGCTGTTGCCGGAGTTGCGCAAGCAGGGGATCCGGCTGCTCGCCTGGGACGAGCTCAGCGAGCATGCGCGGGAATTCGCGCGCGGCTATTTCCAGAGAGAAGTCGACCCGCTGCTGACGCCGATCTCGATCGATCCCGCACATCCGTTTCCGCGCGTGCTGAACAAGGCGCTTTGCCTGGCGCTTTTGCTGCGAGCCAAGCGGCGCAGCTCGGGACCGCAGGTGCTGGGAGTGGTGACGGTGCCACGCGCGCTGCCGCGCTTTGTCCGCCTGCCGTGCGACCAAAACCACCACGACTATCTGCTGCTTCAGGATCTGATCGAGCAGCATCTGGCCGGCATGTATCGCGGATACGAAGTGCTGGCATCCGCGGCGTTCCGCGTGACGCGCAATTCGAACCTTTACTTCGAAGAGGAGGAAGCGCGGTCGCTGCTGGAAACGATCCGTGTGGAATTGCACAACCGCCGCAAGGGCGACGCGGTGCGGCTGGAGATCGAAAGCGACGCCGATTCAGAGATCGTCGAGCGGCTGCGCGTGAATTTCGAGCTGGAAGAGGACCAAGTTTTCCGCTGCGAGGGCCCGGTGAATCTGTCTCGCCTGATGTTCTTTTACGGCGATGTGCAGCGGCCCGACCTGAAGTTTCAACCGTTCACGCCAAAGGCGCTGCTGCTGAGCCGCAAGTCAACTGGAATCTTCGACGAGCTGCGCCATCGCGACATTCTGCTCCATCATCCCTACGATTCCTACGATCCCGTGGTCGACTTCATCCAGCAGGGCGCGCAGGACCCGGCCGTGATGACGATGAAGCAGACGCTCTACCGCACCAGCCACGATTCGCCCATGTTTCAGGCGCTGACCGAGGCCGGCGCCAGCAAGGAAGCCACGGTGGTGGTGGAGCTGATGGCGCGCTTCGACGAGGCCTCGAACATCCGCTGGGCACGAAGCATGGAAGACGCGGGGGTGCAGGTATTTCACGGTGTTGTGGGCCTGAAGACGCACTGCAAGCTGGCCATGCTGGTGCGCCACGACGAGGACGGCGTGACCCGCCGCTACTGCCACCTGGGCACAGGCAACTACAACCCCGATACCGCGCGCTTCTATACCGATCTGAGCCTGCTGACCAGCGACCCGCAGATTGCCGAGCGCGTGCATATGGTGTTCAACTACCTGACCGCTCACGCCGAGGTGGACGACTACAGCCCGCTGCTGGTGGCGCCGCTGACGATGGCAGAAAGCTTCCTGCGACTCATACGGCGGGAGCAGGAGCACGCGCAGGCGGGCAGGCCGGCGCACATCGTGGCTAAGATGAACGCGCTGCTAGAGCCGGCGATTATTCAGGCACTTTACCAGGCGTCGTCGGCCGGCGTGGAGATTGACCTAATCATTCGCGGGCTGTGCATTCTGCGGCCCGGCGTCAAAGGCCTGTCGGAGCGGATTCGCGTGCGCTCCATTGTGGGCCGATTCCTCGAACACTCGCGCATTTATCACTTTGCTAACGGCGGCAATGACGAAATCTACATTGGCTCGGCCGACTGGATGCCGCGCAATTTGTTCGAGCGCTGCGAGGTGGTGTTTCCGGTCCGCGATCCCGCGGCTCTGGCGCGCATACACGACGAGATACTGCCGGCATATATGGCCGACACGGTGAAGGCCAGGATTCAACAATCCGACGGCAATTACGTGCGGGCCAGCAAGCTGATGAAAGACGCTCAGCCCTTCTCGGCCCAGGAGTTCCTGATGCAACTGGCGGAGGGAAAGACGGACTTAGACGCGATTCCGGCGCCCGACGCCAAGTCTCGCGCGAAAACTGTGGAGAAGGCCGAGACCGCAGCCGACTGAATTCCAGAGTCTAGGGCGCCGTCTGCTCCGCAACAACGTGGATCCCGCTCTGTTTGTATTGAAATTCCAGCGTCCAGTTGCTCGACGCCGCGTGGCCATCGACCTGTGCAGGCTTGAACTTCCAGTGGCGAGCAGCTTCGAGCGACTTGCCGGCAAAATACTTGCTCGGTCCCGCCGATTCGAGCGTTGCGCCGGTCACGTTGCCATCCGGACCGACCGCGAGCTCGATCGATACCCTGAGGGTTCCGTTAATTGTCTTCATTGCGCTTGGCACAATGTCAGGGAGAATCTGGTTCACGATCGCGGGGTTGATGGTTGTGCCGGTGGACGCGGAAGTCTGGTCGACTTGAGGCTGGGGCTGTGGCGCTGGTGCGGCGGCCGGGACAGGCGCCGGGACGGTCGCTGGAGCCTGAGGAGGAGTTGAGGTTGCACCCGATGCAGTTGGCAGGGATGGAGCCGGAGGTTCCACTGAGGTTTGGCCGGGGTTCGTTTGCGATGCCGAGGCCGGTGCAGGGGCTTGAGCCGGTATTGCAGGAGGCACATTTTGAGCTTGCGGAGCGGGCGCAGACGGCTGCTTCCGATGAGAGAGTGATTTCCAGATTACGATTGCAGCCAGCAGCACAGTCGCGATGGCAAAAAGGACCGCGACACGACGCCGGGAAGGCGACATTTTGCCGGCAGCTTTCTCTTCTTGATCCAGCGGAACTTTTGTGGGCTCGAGTGTGGCCGGATTGAGGCGCGACTGCATTGCCTCAATCGTGCCGCGACGAGCCATGTCCGTGCGCAAGCATCGCCGCGCAATGACGGCAAAGGGCTGCGGTACCGACTGGGGCACCATAGGTTCCGAAGTTGCGAGGCCGTCCCACTGCGGTGGATGCTGCGTTAGAACTTCAACCAGCGTCGCTCCAAGTGACCAGAGATCGGCGGGTGGCCCGATGGTCCCATCCGCAACTTCCGGCGCATCGTACACCGTTCGCGTTGCGGAGGGCCGCGTAGTCGAGCCCGCGAAAGAAAGGCCATCGGTCGAAAGCTTTAGGCGGTCGCCCGAGGCCATGATGTTCGAGGGCTTGAGCCTGCTATGAACCAGGCCTTTGCCATGCAGATAGGCGAGCGCATCCAGGGCCGGACCCAGCAATTCGCGAGTCTCCTCGGGTGTAAGGGGCCGCTCCTTCAGAATCTCCGCGAGCACTTCGTCGGCAAACTCCGTGACAACATAGAGGCATTGGACGCCATCAATCTCGCAGCGGCCATGCGCATAGATCTCGATGAGGTTGGGGTGGGAGAGCGTTGCTGCCGCCTCCCAGGCGGAAAGGCGCGCGTGGGCGTCTTCGATATCAGCCGGAATGAGTTTGATGATGGCTTTCCCGGCGTGCTCGTTCCGTTCGGTGAGGAAGACACCTGCACCTTGGGAGCCGCCGATCCATTGAAGAAGTGGGAATTTGCCGCCGGCGAGGCTTCCAACCCAGTCGCGGCGGACTGCCGCTGTACTCATGGTTTCGATCATACGACCCGACCTCAACGATCATCTTAGCCGTGAAGACGCAGATTTAAGCCGGGTTAACCCACACTTTAGTAAGGGGCCGGAGCGGGAAGACCGGGCGGCCCTTTGCCGTTTCTTTTTCCGGTGCGGCGCGAGCAGTTGGAAGGCCGGGCTAAACTGCACGATCAGGAAGTTATGGTCAGAGCGGAATTCGATCCGCAAAGCCAGCCGTGCTACGGTTTCTCCTAAAATTGGACCGGTGCCGCTTCCCCTTGCTCAACTGCCGGTTCGGGACAGGATTCATGCCTGGAGTGCGAACGGTCGGCCGAACGCAATCCGGCGCGTTGATGCTTCGCGTCCGGTAGCCTTCTGGCACCTGGCCAGCCTGGATGCCCCAACCGTGGCGGTGGTCTGGTCGCTGGCGTTTGCATGGGCGGGCCAGATTCACGTCGCAGGCCGGGCGGTGCTGGTTCTGGCGCTGACGGCCTGGTGCGCCTATGTCAGCGATCGACTTCTTGACGCGAGGGTGCTCGACGCGCGCGCCGGCCTCGATTCGCCGACGGGGTCAACACAGTCCGGGCTGCGCGAACGCCACTTCTTTCATTGGCGGCATCGGCGGTTGCTGGCGCCGCTGGCCGCGGCAGCCGCGTGCGTTGCTGCGGTTATGGCAGCGACTTTCCTCGCATTCTTGGTGCGCGAGCGAGGATTGGTTCTGGCAGCCGCTGCGCTGGTTTACTTTTCGGGCGTTCACGCGGCGCCCCGGCTGCAACGAGGGCGAAGTTCGCTGCCAAGGCTGCCCAGCAAAGAGCTCCTGGTCGCCGTGTTGTTCACCGCGGGTTGCATATTGCCGGCGTGGTCGCGCTTTCATGCTTCGGGGGCAGAGGAATCTTTCCGCTTGTGGTTTTGGATTCCTGCTGTCTACTTCGCCACACTCGCGTGGCTCAATTGTTGGTGCATTGCAAGGTGGGAATCCGGCGGGGAAGGCAGCGAAGAGCGTTTGGATCAGGTTACGCGGCGGCTTTTCGGGTCGCGCATGGGGCAGCGGACGAATCTCTTCGCGGCTCTTCTGGTTGCGTTTGCGGGGATGCTGCTGGCTGCGATTGCGGGCGCAGGGCACTCGCATTCGGCCGCGCTGCTCACGGCGGGCGCGGTGAGCGCCCTGCTGCTGGCGCTGCTTGACCGGATGCGAACGCGCATGACTCCGCTTGCTCTGCGCGCCGCAGCCGATTTGGTTTTGCTCACCCCGTTGGTGCTTTTTCTGCGATGAATACGACGGTCAAAAATGAATCCGTAGGGTCGGAATTCGCGGCGTTCACGACGGAGACGAGAACTCCGAACTTCGATCGTGTGGCGAAGATTTACCGATGGATGGAGCTTTGGACCTTCGGCCCGCTTCTTTCGCGTTGCCGCACGGCCCTTTTTCCTGAGCTTGCGTCGACTCATCGCGCGCTTGTTCTCGGCGACGGCGACGGGCGATTTACTGCGGAGTTGCTGCGCGCGAATTCCGAGGTTCGAATCGACGCTGTGGACGCGAGCCCCGCAATGCTCGAAGCTTTGCTGCGCCGCGCCGAAGCGAATGCGCGTCGGGTTTATGCTCATTGCGCCGACGCGCGCGAATGGCAGCCCGAAAACGCGCAGTACGATCTGGTGGTTACGCACTTTTTTCTCGATTGCCTGACGACGGAAGAGTGCCGCGCACTGGCAGCGAGGCTTCGCGATGCTCTCTCACCTTCTGCTATGTGGATCGTCTCGGAGTTCGCGATTCCGGAGGGATGGTTTGGCCGAATTGTTGCCGGTCCGCTGATCTCGGTGCTCTATCGGGCGTTTGGGGTGCTCACCGGACTCAGAATCCGCAGCCTGCCCGACTATCGCGCCGCCTTGCGCGACGCCGGTTTTGCGCTCGCGCGGCAACGCACCCGGTTGCGCGGATTGTTAGTGAGCGAGATGTGGGCCCGCGAGGCGTAAAATTGCGCTGGTCCGGAATTCGACTCGCTGGACGATTGAGATACCGGGGACCCTCCATGAAAACGACTCACTTCGCCGCTCTGCTGTGCCTTTTCACGTGTTCTTGTGGCGCGACGCTGGCCCAAAAAAAAACTTATCCGTTCAACGATCCAACGCTGCCGATGGAAAAGCGGATCGACAATCTGCTTTCGCTGATGACCATCGACGAAAAGATCGACTGCCTGGGCACTAATACGGGTGTGCCACGGCTGGGCGTGATGAGCTACGGCAACTCCGAGGGGATTCACGGGGTGGTGCAGCGGCAGGCTCGAGGCACCCGCCAGCCGATCACAACGACGCAGTTTCCGCAGCCGCCGGGGATGGGCGCGTCGTGGGATCCGGAGCTGGTGCGCGAGGCGGCGGGGGTGGAAGGCTACGAAGCGCGATTCATCACGCAGACGCCGAAGTACGACCGGCAGATCCTGACCATGGCGCACGCTTCGCAGGATGAAGGGACCGCGCTGGCCAAGGTGCTGTTTGGCGAGTTCAACCCCGGCGGCCATCTGGTGAGAACATGGCCGAAGTCGGCCGATCAGCTTCCGCCGAGCATGGACTACAACATCCGAGATGGCTACACGTATATGTACTTCAAAGGCGAGCCACTGTTTCCTTTCGGTTATGGCCTGAGCTATACGACCTTCAAGTATTCGAATCTGCGGACCAGTTCGCCGGAGCTTGCGAAGGACGGGGCGGTCACTGTGAGCGTCGACGTGACCAACACCGGCAGCCGCGCAGGCGATGTGGTGGTGCAGATGTATGTAAAGCACCTCGACTCGAAGGTGGAGCGCCCACGGGAAGAGCTGGAGGGATTCAAGCGCGTGAACCTCCAGCCCAACGAGACGAAGACGGTGGAGATCCCGCTGAAGGCTTCGACTCTGGCGTGGTGGGATGAGAAACTGCCGGGATTCCGCGTGGAAGCAGAGCCAGTTCGCGTAATGGTCGGGAATTCGTCGAGCGACATCGCGGCGAGCACGACGGTGCGCGTGCAGTAGGGATTCGGGAAGATCGATGATTTGTGGGCCATCATCGCCGGGGCCTTAGGGCAATTGCGGAGGGAACCATGCGCCTTCCGGCGCCAGGCTGAATGTTACAAATCTGTTAAAATGAGGACGCAAGGAGTTCGGCAAGGCTCCGTAAGAGCGGTTCCACAATTCACGTGCCGTCCCCGGCGTCCTGCAAGGTGGCTTTTTCTCGATGAAAAAGCCACTTGGCAGTTGCGGTTCTGGGTATTGCAATTGTGGAACCGCTGCACACCCTCCGAAACCATCCCATGATCCTTTATCTGATGCGACATGCTAATGCCGGCACGATTCGCGAAAACCCCATTCTGGACCTGAAGCGGGGCCTGGTGAAAGAAGGCAAGGAGCAGTGCATGCTGATGGCGCGGGTTCTTGGAGCCTTGAAAGCGCCCATCGATACGATCGTTTCAAGCTCGCTGAAGCGTGCGCTGCAGACGGCGCAGCTGGTCGGCACGGAGCTGGGTTTTGAGGGGAAAGTTGAGATCAGCCCGGGGCTGGGATTGAACGCGAGCTTCTCCGATTTCCAGAACATGCTGGCGAAGTACGCTGACCGCGACGGGGTTCTGGCCGTCGGGCACAACCCCAACATGTTTCAGTTTCTGGGCCGGCTGATCACCGGCAATGGAGGCGCCTCGATCAGGATGCGCAAAGGCTCCATTGCGCGCATCGACATGGAACGTCATCCCCCGCGACTGCAATGGCTCTTGGATCCGCGCACGGCAAGGGCGATTTACGCGAGCGCGACGAAAAGCTCGCGCCCGAAGACTTCGCGGAAGTAGCCGGCTTCCTTGCGCAAGGACCACAATTCCAACTCAGCGCCAGTACGCCCCGGCCTCAACTCGAGATGAACCCTCTTGGGGTAGACCCGCGTTCCCACGCGCAGAACGTCCGAGGCGCGATCCTGGTTCAATGCAATGGCGAGACGGAGCAGGACCACGGCGCGATTGACATTTTTGTGCTCGTCGGCGGGAATGTTGCGCAGAGCGCGGTCGCCCGGCTGGGGGCGGCTCTTGCCTAAATAGCGGGCGATGGCCGAGACCAGGGTGCGCTGCAGTTGGGTGTAGCCGTAAATCTCGGAGCTGGAGATGATGTACTGCGTGTGGCGGTGATGGCCCTGGTGGTTGATGAACTTTCCGGTGTCTCGGAGCATGGCGGCGGTAGCCAACCAGCTTTCGTATTCCGGCGGAAGCTGGTGCATGGATTTCAGCTCGCGAAAGAGCTGGACAGTGTGTGCGCGCACCGGCTCGGCCTGGCGCCGATCGACGCCATAGCGCCGGGCGGTGGATATCACACTCTCCCAGCGCTCATGCTCGAACTCGCGGTGCGCTTTGGCGCGGGCATCCTGCTCGGCGAGCATCTGCGCCAGAATGCCGTCACGCAGGCCGAGCGGCGAGTAGCGAAAGCCCTTTAGCCCGAAGCTCTCGAGGATTTCGGAATAGACCTCGGCACCGGCGACGATGATCTCAGCGCGGCGCGGGCCGATGCCGGGTACGGCCTCGCGCTGAGGGAGCGACATCTTGGCAAGCTTGCCGGCCAACTTGCGCACCGCCCGCGCAGGCACCATTCCGGCAAGGATGGCGGAGCGGTCTTCAGCGCGGTCAGAACCGGATTTGGCGGCAAGCTTGCCAGCTTTTTTTGCGCTGACTTTGCCGTTCTTAGCTCCCTGAGCGTAGGCGGCAGAGAGAGCTGCGGCGGTGCCCGATGTGGCAATAACCAGCGTCGAGCGGCCGGGCTGAATTCTGCGGTGAGCGCGGCGCAGTTCGCGCGCAATCAATTGCCGCATGCGCACCAGGCCGTCGCGCGGAGCGGGATCGTCGGAGAGGAATTGCTCGGTGAGCCGCACCGCGCCGAGCGGCAGGCTGACAGTCTCCTTGATGCGCTTGTGCTCAGAGAGCGTGATCTCGCAGCTGCCGCCGCCCAGGTCGAGAAGCAGGACGCGGCCACCGGCTCCCGGCTCGGCGCCGGTGACGCCGAGATGAATCAGGCGGCCTTCTTCGAGGCCGGAGATGATCTCCATGTTCCAGCCGGTCTCGGCCTTCACCCAGGCCTGGAAAGCAGCGGAGTTGCGCGCGTCGCGCATGGCCGCGGTGGCTACCACGCGAATGCGGTCGACGCCGCGCGCCTGCACGGCGCGTTGAAAACGTTTGAGCGCGCGCAGCGTGGCCGCCATAGCCTCAGGAGAGATGAGCCCCGTGTCGAAGACGCTGCCGCCAAGGCGCGTGACCTCGCGGTCTTCGGCGAGGGTTTTGAGCCGATGCGCGTGGACGCGGGCGATCTTGAGTCTGCAGGAGTTGGAACCAATGTCGATGGCGGCGAAGGTGGGCATCTATTTTGGGGTGCGCTCCCAGGAAAGAATCGACCCACCGCCAAGATACACGAGGGCGGTGTGCGGTTGGCGACGCGAGTTCCACAGGGGCAAAGCGGAGGACGGGAGGCCGTGGAATTGGCGAAAAGGCGCCGCTAGGGCTTAATGACGGTGGCAAGGAGCGAGGAGAGGCCGTTCCACGCGATCTGGATACCGATGCAGAGCAGAATGAAAGCGATAACGCGCAGGATTCCGTGGGCCGTGGAGGGCGGGATTTTCTTAGTGATTTTGGGGGCATTGGCGTAGCAGAAATAGACCAGGACACTGAGGACAACTACCGCAAGAAACACTCCGAAGTGGGCCAGAAGATTATGGGTGAGAACCTTGTCATGGATGTGCGCGGTGATGGTCAACAGTCCGACGAGCGTGCCCGGGCCAGAGGTGATGGGAAAGGTGAATGGGTAGAATACGCCCTCTTCCAGATGACTGGTATCGGGCTCGGCGGTTTTTCCAGTTTCCTCCTGCTTGTTGCGGGAATCAGCGCCGGCGCTGCGCTCGTTGAGCACAGCCCAACCCATGGCAGCAACGACGATGCCGCCGGAGAGCTGCACGATGGGCAGAGAGATGCCGAAGAAGGTGAGGATGATTCCGCCCGCGACTTCAAAAACGCCAAGAAAGACGATGTTGTTGATGGCAATGCGGCGCGCGAGCGAGCGAAGGACTTTGGGCGGGGCATCGCCGACCAATCCGAGAAAAACCAGGGCGGATCCGAGCGGGTTGATCAGCGGCAGCAGCACGCTGAACGCTATGAGAAATGCTTTCCAAATCAGCAAGAGGACTCTCCCTTGGTGAATGTTAAAGCCTGGCTGAAAAATTCAGGATGTGAACATTTTGTACGGTGGGGCAGTAGCGGGGCCGGAAGGAGGCCTGTCGAACAGGCAATGCACACGCCGAGCTGGCCGTCGGAAAGAGCTCGATGGTACCAAGGTAACAGCCGCCATACCAGTTAGTTGTATTTGGAAAATCGATTTAGGTATGGAGTAAGCAGCTCTACCTGTCTTAGTTTGGCTCCAGAACCAAAGCCATGTGGAAACGGGCCACCATCAGGTTATTGAAGCGATTCCGTGCGATTCCAGGCACGCTGATCGCTCTTGCGGCGACGCTGCTAGGGGGCCTGATCACAGGTGTTCTGATCGCCTCGACGCCGGCACATGTACCGGCAACGCGGGTATCCCTCTTCTCCCGTCCGGGAATTGCAGCGATTGGACTCACCGTGTTTCTGTTGGCCCTGGTGGTCGGTCTGTTGATTCTGCGCGAGCTGGCAGACCGGGAATACAGCACAGACCGCGACTTTCTGAACGCATTTCTCGAACACATCCCTGACCATGTGTATTTCAAGGACCGCAACAGCCGCTTTCTGCGCGTGAACCGGGCCCTGGCCAACAGTTTTGGACTAAGCGATCCCGCGGAAGCCACGGCAAAAACGGATTCCGACATGTTCCTGCCAGAGCATGCCGGCCGCACCTTCGAAGACGAACAGAGAATTATTGAAACGGGCCAGGGAATTACGGGGATGGAAGAGAAGGAGACCTGGCCGGACGGGCATGAATCGTGGGTGCTGACGAGTAAGGTGCCCCTGAAGGACCGGCGCGGCCGGATCCTGGGCACGATGGGGATCTCGAGAGACATCACCGACCGGAAGCAGGCGGAGTTGCGCATCCGATACATGGCGCTTCACGATGCGTTGACGGGGTTGCCGAACCGGTCGCTTCTGGAGGATCTGCTGGCCCATGCGATCGCCCTGGCGGGGCGGAATGGAAAACGGGTCGCCGTCCTGATGCTTGATCTGGACCGCTTCAAGAGCGTAAACGATTCATTCGGGCACCATGTCGGGGACCGTCTGCTTGAGGCTGTGGCGGTGCGATTGAGAAACTGCCTGCGCGAGAGCGACATCGTGGCGCGGCTCGGTGGAGACGAGTTTGTGATCGGCCTGCCGCTGGTGGAGAAGGACCAGGATATCGAACAGGTGGCGAGCAAGGTGCTGAGCACATTGAGCGCGTCGTTTGAGATCGAAGGACACGGGCTTCGCATCGGGGCGAGCATCGGCATTTGCGAATATCCAGCCGATGGAGAGAACCCGCGGGATTTGCTGCAGGCCGCGGACACGGCAATGTACGAGGCGAAGAACAGCGGGCGCGGCAATTATTCCTTCTTCACGGCCGAGCTTACCGATGCGACGCGGCGGCGGCAAAAGTTGGAATTCGATCTGCAACACGCCCTGACGCGAGATGAGTTTGTACTGTATTACCAACCGCTGGTGGCAACGGAAACGGGCAGCATTACCGGCGTGGAGGCATTGCTGCGCTGGCGCCATCCGGAGCAGGGGATGATCTTCCCCAACCAGTTCCTTCAGCAGCTGGAAGAACTGGGATTGATGACCGACGTGGGGAATTGGGTATTGAGAACGGCCTGCGCGCAAAACGTCGCATGGCAGAAAGCGGGACTCCAGCCCGTGCGCGTGATGGTGAATCTGTCATCGACGCAGTTCTACCGGAGTCACATTGCAAGCAGCGTAAAGAGGGCACTATCGGAATCGGGCCTGGACCCGAAATGGTTGGAGCTCGAGTTGACAGAATCGCTGATGCTGGATGACTCTGAGACGACGATCAAAATTATGCGGACGTTGAAACGGCTGGGAGTGAGCCTGTCGCTCGACGATTTCGGCACCGGCTGGTCCTCACTGTCGTATTTGAGACGGTTTCCCATCGACCGCATCAAGATCGACCGTTCATTCCTGCGCGACATCGCGTCGGAGCCGAGCGCGGAGGCTGTGGTTCGAAGCATCATGAACCTGGGCCGTGATCTTGGCCTGGCGTGCGTGGCCGAAGGCGTGGAAACGTCGGAACAGCTCAACTACTTCAGGAAACAGAAGTGCGAAGAGGTGCAGGGATTCCTGTATAGCCCCGCAATCTCCGAAGAGGACTGCAGGATACTGCTTCGCGCCGGAAAGCTTAGCGTTCCGGGAACAAATTCGATGCCATTCGCCAAAACGAGAAAAGCTTCCAATTACGCCGTCCCGGCGGCATAAAGCCGCGGAGTCATCCGGGCGATCCCAAATCCACAACCAAAAAATGAGCGAACCGGTTCGCATACGCAGCACGGGCGCCTAAAACGCCCAGTCTGAGCGCTTGTGCGCCTTGCACTGTGAAACGCCGGAGAAACGCGGCTGGTATCCTGATATGGATTCGACCGAGGTGCCATCGGGTTTCAGGGAAAATCGGCCGTGATCCCACGGGGCTCAAGCCTCTTTCTTTTTCGCGGCGCGGCGGAACCGGCGCCTTGGCGCCGGAAGGGCCGACACTTTACGCAGCAACCAAGATGACAACGATGAACACGACAAGGACAATCGATCGCCCGCAGGCCGCTCTCTCCACGCGAACGGTGTGGCTGGTGTTTGCTGTCCTCTGGGCCGCGATTTACTTTGCCTCGTTATTCTCTCCTCCGCTGCTGGACGACGTGGATGCTTCGCACGCGCAGGCGGCGCAGCACATGGCCGAGAGCGGGGATCTGATCACCGCGAAGACCAACGGCATCCGTTACATTGAAAAACCGCCGCTGCCGTACTGGGTAGTCGCGGGGATGTACAAGGTATTCGGCGAAAACACCTTTGCCACGCATTTGCCCAATGCGCTGGCGATGCTGGGGCTGACGTGGCTGGCGTGGGTGTGGGGGCGGCGGGCGTGGGGCGAACGAGCGGGGTTCTACGCTGGGCTGGGCGTGCTGACATCGGTGGGCGCATTTTTGTTTACGCGCTTCATCATTCCTGAGGCAATCCTTGCGCTGTTTCTGCTGATTGCCTTGTACGCGCTGATCGTGAGCCTGGAAGACAACCGGCCGGTGATAGTGTATTGGGCGTGGGCGGGAGTGGCGCTGGCGCTACTGACGAAGGGTTTGATTGCGCCGGTGTTTTTCGGTGGCGCGGCAATCCCCTATTTGCTCCTGACCGGGCAGTGGCGGCGGTGGAAGGCGCTAAAGCCGGTGTCGGGATTCCTTTTGTTTCTAGCCATTGCCGCGCCGTGGCATATTGCGTGCGGCATCATCAATCACGACCAAGGACACCCTTCGGGCAATCATCCCACGATCGGCAATGTCCACGGATTCTTTTATCAATACTTCATCAATGAGCACGTGCTGCGCTTCTTCAACCTTCGCTATCCGCACGACTACAACAAAATGCCGGCGCTGTGGTACTGGCTGGGCGAGCTGATCTGGATTTTTCCCTGGAGCCTTTTTCTGGGCGCTGTGGCGGCGCTGGCCTGGAAGACGCGGCGTACCTGGCTGAAGCACCTGCGGCACGATGCCGGTGACACGGTGGACTTCTATCTCGACCACGCCATGCGCGAGGATGTGGGCAGCTATGTGCGGCGGATCAAGTTCCGCACCAGGACGATCTGGCTGCTGAGCTTGTTCTCGGCGTGGACCCTGATATTCTTTTCGATTTCGACGAATCAGGAATACTACACCTTTCCGGTGTGGCCGCCCCTGGTGATGCTGATTGCGGGCGTGATCGCGGATGTAGAAGAGAACGACGGCGTTGCAGGGGGCAAGCCGACACTCTCGACGGCATGGCTGACGGGGGCACAGGCAGCATTTGCGGCAATCGGCGTGGCGGCTGCGGCGACGCTGGCATGGGGACTGTGGACCTCGCGTAATTTGCCGTACGTGGCAGACATTGGAACGGTGCTGGCGCATCGCGGCGTGGGCGATTACACGCTGTCGATGTCGCACCTGTTCGATTTGACGGGCGAGTCGTTTGCGGCGCTTCGACTGCCGGCGGCAATGGCGGCGATCACGCTGGTGATTGGGCCGATGCCGGGATGGTTGCTACGCCTGAAGAAGAAACACCTAGCAGCTACTGTCAGCGTGGCGCTGACGATGACGGCGTTCTTTGTGGCCGCGCACATCGCGTTTGCGCGGTTTGAGCCCATGCTGAGCTCGAAGCCGATGGCCGACACGATCATGAGAGACGGCACGGCAAACGACATCCTGATCATTTATGGCGAGCAGTCGTCGGGGTCATCGGTGATCTTTTACACGAACGACTTTTTCAGGGGAAGGCCGGCGATGCTGGTGCTGCCGCGATGCGGGCAGAACGGCGAAGGGACCACGCTGCTGTGGGGGTCGTGCTATCCCGATGCGCCCGACATTTACCTGAGCCCCGCGAAGCTGGCAGCGATTTGGAGTACAGGCGAACGCAAGTGGCTCTTTGCCGAGGATCCGGACCGGGAGAAAGTGGAGACCGTGCTGGCCGGGCGGCTGTATGAGGTGCAGACGCTGGCCGACAAGACGTTGTGGACGGACCGCCCGGTGAAGTGAGAATCTTTCGACCATGAACTTCAGCCATATTGCTGTCGCCGGCCTGATTGTGCTCGGTGTCTTCGGCGTCATCACCTCGACAATTTATAGCCTGATGGTGGTTGCGGGAGTAGCGCGCTTCCGGCGTGGCGCTGGAGATGCGCACGAGACGGCATTCCTGCCGCCGGTGAGCGTGCTGAAGGCCGTGCACGGCGAAGAACCTGACCTGGAGCAGAACCTGGCCAGCTTTTTCGAGCAGGATTATCCGGAGTACGAGATTCTGTTCTGCGCGCGGCAGGAAAGCGACCTGGGCCTGGCCGCGGCGCGGCGGGTGATGGCGCGGTATCCGCATGTGAACGCGCGCATTCTGACCTGCGGCGAACCGCCGTGGCCGAATGCCCGGACATTTTCGCTGGAGGTGATGCGCCGCGAAGCACTGCATCCGATCCTGGTGGCGGCGGATAGCGATGTACGCGTGACGCCGGACTATCTGCGTGCGGTCGTGCAGCCGATGCGCGATCCGCAGGTTGGAATGGTTACCAGCCTCTATCGCGGCTGCACCCGGTACGGACTGTGGGCGCGGCTGGAAGCGATGGGCATGAGCGTGGAAATGACCTCGGGCGTGCTGGTGGCGAAGATGCTGGAGGGGATGAAGTTCGCGCTGGGTCCTTCCATGGTGATGCGCCAGAGCACCGTCAAAAAAATCGGCGGCTACGAAAAGGTGGCCCAGTATTACGCCGACGACTTTGTGTTGGGCAATTGGACGGCGGCGGCCGGCGAGATCGTGGTGCTGTCACATTATGTTGTCGAGCACCACGTGCTGAACGCCGCGTTCAAGAGCAGCATTGCGCACCAGCAGGGATGGGCGACGAGCACGCGCTTTTCGCGGCCGATGGGGCACTTCGGCGAGGTCCTCACCTATGCGGTTCCTTTGGGCTTGCTGGCCTGGATTGGGCTGACGCTGGGCGGGCACTGGGCGTGGGGAGCCGGGCTGCTGGCGTTCACGATCCTGGACCGGGTGATCTTGTGCATCCTGGTCGCCAGCCTGGTGGTGCGCGACAGCGTCGCCGTGCGCAAGGCATGGCTTTACCCGCTGCGCGACCTGATGGGATTCATTTTCTGGGTGAGGAGCTACCTGGCCAGCAGACGGCTGTGCTATCGAGGCGACCCGTACGAGTTGCTGCCCGAGGGGCGGCTGCGCAAAATAGCCGAGTAGAAATCAGACGCGCTACGGCTTGCGTGTTGCCGCCGTACGCGCGGGCGAAGCCACGGGCTTGCGGATGGGGACAATTGCGCCGGATGAGCCCGGCGCAGCCTGCTGGAAACGGGCGAGCATCTCGGTGCGCACGTACTCGACGAAGCCCTGCATCTGGCGGTTCATCTCTTCCATGCGCTCGCGCATCTGCAGGATGATGGCGATGCCAGCGATGTTGACGCCCAGGTCGCGAGCGAGGTTGAGGATGAACTCAAGCCGCTCGAGATCCTCGTCGGTGTAGAGACGCGTGTTGCCCTCGGTGCGCGAGGGCTTGAGCAGACCTTCGCGCTCGTAAAGGCGAAGAGTCTGGGGATGGATTTCGTACATCTCGGCCACGGCCGAGATCATATAGGCGCCTTTGGATTTGCGTTTTGTGGCCATCGTTTTTTCTCCAATCAGCCTAGCCAATCCATCTATGGCCCATGGTTGCGTCCACGCGAATCTTACAGCTTGTTAAACAGCGCCTTACGCGGGTCATCGGGGTTGAGGCGGGCGAGCTCGCGCATGATCTCGCGGCTGCGCTCGTCGTTCAGGTGCGGCACGGCAACCTCAACAGTGACGATTTCATCGCCGCGCTGGCCGGGATGCGAGGCGCTTTCGACGCCGCGTTCCCTCATGCGCAGCTTTTGCCCGCTCTGCGTGGCGGGCGGAATCTTCAATTGCGCGCGGCCGTCGATGGTGGGGACCTCAACTTTGGCCCCAAGGGCCGCTTCAGCCACCGTGATGGGGACGGTGATCTGAATATCGTCGCTCACGCGCGTAAAAACGGGATTGGTGCCGGTGCGAACGATGAGAAAGAGATCGCCGGCGGGACCGCCGTTGACGCCGGCGTTGCCCTTGCCCTGCAGGCGGATGCGTTGGCCGTCGCGCGTGCCTGGCTTGATGCGAAATTCGACGGTCTCGGTGCGGCTTACGGTGCCCTCACCGTGGCAGGTGGAGCAGTCGTTCGAGATGTGGCCGGTGCCGTTGCAGCGCGGGCAAGTGATGTTGAACTTCATGCGGCCACCCATCTGCGTGACCTGGCCCGTGCCGTGGCACTCGGGGCACTCCGTGCCGCCGCCGACGTGCGCCTGGCCGTGACAGGTGGGGCAGGTCTCCTGGCGGTTGATCTGGATGCGGGCCTGGCCGCCGCGAATGGCGGTCCAGAAATCGACGGTGGCCTGGTATTCGAGGTCGGTGCCGGGTTGCGGACCGCGAGGCTGCTGCGGGTGCTGCTGCGCGCCGGAGAAGATGCCGGAAAAGATGTCTTTGAAGCTGCCAAAGCCTCCCACGCCGGCGCCCTGCGGCGCCTGGTGCCCCATCCCCCCTTCAAAGCCTGAAAAGTCGAAGCCACCGAAGTCGACGGGGGGCTGGCCGCCGGAGCGCTGCTGGCGCGCGTAGGCCTCGGCCTGGGCGGGATCGATCTGGTCAGAATAAAAGCCGACCTGGTCGTAAACCTTGCGCTTCTTCGCGTCGCTCAGGACGTCGTTGGCCTCGGAGATTTCCTTGAATTTTTCTTCGGCGCGCTTGTCGCCGGGATTGACGTCGGGGTGGTACTTGCGCGCGGCTTTGCGGAAGGCCTTGCGAATCTCCTCCCTTGTGGCCGTCTTCTTGACGCCGAGCGTCGCGTAATAGTCCTTGTTGGTGGTGGTGGCCATGGGTATTTTCTTATCTCAGGTGCGCTTCAGGTCGGCGTGGTGCGTGACGTTGCATGCCATTTGCCAGCGGTTCCAGCTACTTATCGGCGAAGTCCAATCGAGCCTACCGACGATGACTGTTTCCATTTTCCATCATAAGAAGGCGGGGTGGACGGCATCATCTCCGCCCACCCCGTTTATCTGTGCCATCCGCGATGGCCGATTTACTTCTTGTCGTCGACGTCGACGTACTCGGCGTCGATGACTTCGCCTTCCTTCTTGGCTTCGCCGGCAGTTGGCCCGCCAGTCCTCCCGCCATCCGAAGGTCCGCTGGCCGCAGGCCCCGCCTGCGAGGAGCTGGCCTTGTACATGGCCTCCGCCAGTTTGTGGCTGGCCTGGGTGAGCTTGTCGTTCGCGGAGCGCATTTCAGCGGTTGACGGCGAGCCTTCGAGCGTCTTTTTGGCGTCGGCGAGGGCTGCTTCAACTTCGGTCTTGTCGGCCGCCTGCACTTTTTCGCCCGCGTCCTTGAGCATTTTCTCGATGTTGTAGACCATGCCGTCGAGCGCGTTGCGGGCCTCGATCTCCTCGCGCTTTTCCTTGTCCTCGGAGGCATGAGCTTCGGCTTCCTTGGCCATCTTCTCGATCTCTTCTTTGGAAAGGCCCGAGCTCGAGGTGATGGTGATGCGCGTGTCCTTGCCGGTGGCGTTGTCCTTCGCGGTCACGTTGAGAATGCCGTTGGCATCGATGTCGAAGGTAACCTCGATTTGCGGAATGCCGCGCGGCGCGGGCATGATGCCGCCGAGCTTGAATTTGCCGAGGGTTCGGTTCTGCGCTGCCATGGGACGCTCGCCCTGGAGGACGTGGACCTCGACTTCGGTCTGATTGTCGGCCGCCGTGGAGAAGGTCTCGGTCTTCTTCGTCGGAATGGTGGTGTTGCGCGGGATCATCGGCGTAGCCACGCCGCCCAGCGTCTCAATGGACAAGGTGAGCGGAGTGACGTCGAGCAGCAGAAGATCCTTGACGTCGCCGGTGAGCACGCCCGCCTGTACGGCGGCGCCCACGGCAACCACCTCATCGGGATTGACGCCGCGGTGCGGCTCTTTGCCGAAGAGCTTCTTGACCAGTTCCTGAATGCGCGGCATGCGCGTCTGCCCGCCGACCAGAACGACTTCGTTGATCTGGCTGGTGGTGATGCCGGCGTCGGACAAAGCCTTCTTGCAGGGCTCGACCGAGCGCTCAATAAGATCCTCGACCAACTGCTCCAGCTTGGCGCGCGTGAGCTTGCGCACGAGGTGCTTGGGGCCGGAGGCGTCGGCGGTGATGAAGGGCAGATTGATTTCGGTTTCGACGGTGGTCGAGAGCTCGATCTTGGCCTTTTCCGCGGCGTCTTTCAGGCGCTGCAGGGCCATCTCGTTGCCCTTCGAGGTGAGGTCGAGGCCATGCTCGGCCTTGAATTCGGCGATAAGCCATTCGACGATGCGCTGATCGAGGTTGTCACCGCCCAGGTGGGTGTCACCGTTGGTCGACTTGACCTCAATCACGCCTTCGCCGACTTCGAGGATGGAGATATCGAATGTGCCGCCGCCAAAGTCGTAGACGGCGATGGTCTCGTCCTTCTTTTTGTCGAGGCCGTAGGCCAGAGCTGCCGCCGTGGGCTCGTTCACGATGCGCTTGACGTCGAGGCCGGCGATTCTGCCCGCATCCTTGGTGGCTTGGCGCTGTGCGTCATTGAAGTAGGCCGGAACCGTGATCACAGCCTCAGTGACCGTCTCGCCCAGATAGGCTTCGGCGCTCTTCTTGAGCTTTTGCAGGATCATGGCGGAGATTTCGGGCGGGGTGTACTCCTTGCCCTGGGCGATGACTCCTACGTGGTCGCCCTGCTGAACCACTTTGAAGGGGACCATTTTCATTTCGTCGGTCACCTCGTTGTAGCGGCGGCCCATGAAGCGCTTGATGGAGAAGATGGTGTTCTCAGGGTTGGTGATGGCCTGGCGCTTGGCCACCTGGCCGACCAGACGCTCGCCGCTCTTGGTGAAGGCGACGATGGAGGGAGTTGTGCGCGCACCCTCTTCATTCGCAATGACTTTTGGCTCGCCGCCCTCCAGGACGGCGACACACGAGTTGGTGGTGCCGAGGTCGATTCCGATCATTTTTGCCATGGTTTGTAATCCTGCCTTTGGAGTCAATCTGACGGGATAGCATCTCAGATTGAGTGTAGTGTTGTCAACTTATATGATGCGATTTTCGTCAGTTGGGATGCATTTTGGGAGGGGTTTTCAAGCTGGGACGGGCCGAAGCAGGGGTTTGGTGGCTAACCGCCGATGGCGGCCAAAGCAGCCGCCAGGACCTCTTCCGGCTCAGGGCGCACACGGAAGTCGGCGTAGGCCTGGGCGTAGAGGACGCGGCGGTCGCGGGCGAGGACGTAGGTGGCGGGGAGGATCAGGCGCCAGCTCTGATCGCCGTTGACGAAGGGGATATTGACGAGGATGGAGCGAAAGTAGTCGCGGTGGTAGTCGGGGATGGTGTAGGCGAGGCCGAACTGTTCCGCGAGGGCGCAGCCAGGGTCGGTGAGGACCGGAAATGGGAGCGAATGCTGGCCGACCATGAAGTCGCTTTGGCGGGCGGTCTGGGGGCTAATCGCGGCGAGTAGCACTCCGGACTCGCGGAGGGTCGGGTAAAGGTCGCGCCAAGCCTCGAGCTCGGTGACGCAGTAGGCGCACCAGCGGCCGCGGAAGAAGTTGAGGACGAGGGGCCCGAGGGCAACAAGATCAGCGGACCGGACGGGGCGGCCCGAAGCGTCAGGGAGGGTGAACTCGGGGGCGATGGCGCCGACGGGGAGGATTTTTTCCTCGATACCGGAACTAAAAAGCTCGGTGACGGCTCGCTCGCTGACGGCCATGCGTTCAGGCTGGACGAGGTTGCGCGTGTTGGCGGTGATCTCGTCGAGCTGGTCCTGGAGGGCGGTCATGGAATTCTCAGGTTAACGCAGGTTTGGAATTCTGCGTGTGATATCAGCGCGCGCACAATTTCCATTGCGCAGAACTACCGGCCGAAACGCTGCTTGGCGCCCATGCCGCTGAGGCCGCCGCGCATCATGCTCTTGGCGAGGCCGGCGCGGCCCACCTGCTTGAACATTTTGGCCATCTGCGCGTACTGGCGGAGGAGCTGGTTGACCTCCTGCACGCTGGTGCCGCTGCCGGCTGCGATGCGCTTTCGGCGCGTGCCGGAGATGATCTCGTGGTTGCGGCGCTCGCGGGGCGTCATGGAGTTGATGATGGCTTCGAGGCGGACAAATTGCTTTTCGTCGACCTGGCCGGCGGCCTGCTGCATGCCGGCGAAAGGGCCGACCGAGGGCAGCATCTTCAAAATCGACTCCATGGAGCCGAGCTTCTTAATCTGCTGGAGCTGATCGCGGAAATCTTCGAGCGAGAAGCCGTCGCCGAGGAGGGCCTTCTTGGCGAGTTCCTCGCTCTTCTTGCGGTCGAGCGTGGATTCGGCCTTTTCAATGAGCGACATCATGTCGCCCATGCCGAGGATGCGGCCGACAATGCGGTCGGGATGGAACGGCTCGAAGGCGTCGGGTTTTTCGCCCACGCCGATGAACTTGATGGGCTGGCCGGTGACGTGGCGGATGGACAGCGCCGCACCGCCGCGGGCATCGCCGTCCATCTTGGTGAGGACGACGCCGGTGAGCGAGAGGCGGGAGTGAAAATCCTGCGCGGAGTTGACGGCGTCCTGGCCGGTCATGGCGTCGGCGACGAAGAGGATCTCCTGCGGCGAGAGCAGCTTTTTCAGGCTCTCCATCTCGGCCATCAGGTCTTCATCGACGTGAAGGCGGCCGGCGGTGTCGACGATGAGCGTGTCGCAGCCCATGATGACGGCTTCGCGGCGGGCTTCTTTTGCCAGGCGCTCAACGAGTGCGGAGCCGGCAGGCTCGCCCTTTTGGTCGCCCTCGTAGAGGCGGGTTTCGACCTGCTTGGCAACGATTTTGAGCTGCTCGCGCGCGGCGGGGCGGTAGACGTCGACCGAGACGAGCATGGGGCGGTGACCACCCTTTTTGAGCCAGGCGGCTAGCTTGCCGGAAGTGGTGGTTTTGCCGGAGCCTTGCAATCCGGCCATGAGAATGACCGTAGGCGGCTTGGAGGCGAAGTTGAAGCGCGCGGTATCGCGGCCGAGGAGGGCGACGAGTTCGTCGCGAACGATCTTGACCACCTGCTCTGAGGGTGAGAGCGCGGTAAGGACTTCAGTGCCGACGGCTTTCTGGCGGATGTGCTCGACGAGGTCGTTGACGACCTTGAGATTGACGTCGGCTTCGAGCAGGGCGACGCGAATCTCGCGCAGGGCCTCGGCGATGTTCTCTTGAGTGAGCGTGCCCTGGCCGCGAAGGTTCTTGAAAACGCGCTGTAATTTGTCGGTAAGGTTTTCGAACATGGGTGCAGATTCAAGTTTACCGGAATGGAGCAGAGATCTGAGACCAAGGGTCAGGGGTCAGGGGTCAGGGGTCAGGTGGTTGTGCTGGGCTGACGAATGAGCCATTCCGTTTCTAAGGAGGTCGAGGCGGGGCTCCCGGAGGACGACAGAGGAGTTGAGAATAAGGCGCGGATCGAGGCTGTAAAGCGTTCAGCCGATGAGGCGGGAGATGATTGGGCCCCAGAAAGACAGGTCCGGTTTGCGGAAGGGTTGATTATGCCTGACGTTGGGGACGATGACCACTTCAGCGGGTGTGGGACAGCAAGAGGCCAGATCGCGAGCCATCTGGACGGGAAAGAGGCGATCGTTTTCACCGTGGACGACGAGGACCGGGACACGGCAATCGCGGAGGGCGTCCTGAGCTGACCAGAACGGCGGCACCAGCGGGGTAAATCCTGCTGGGAGCCCGATGGCATGAACAGCATCGCGGAAAGATGTGAATGCGGCGCAGAGAATAAGGTAATCGGGCGCGGCAGTATTCACGATAGCGGCGGCGGGGCCGCTGCCGAGCGAGAAGCCGAGGATGGCTGAGGGTAGCGGGTGCGTGAGACGGCGAAGGGTTTGGAAAGCGGAGAGGGCGTCAAGATCGTATTGTGCAGCGCTGGGGCGTCCGGTGCTGCGGCCGTAGCCTGAGTAATCGAAGAGAAGCGAGGCAACGCCGTTGGCGGCGAGAAGCTGCTGCGCGGGAAACCAGTGCTGGATGGTTTCGCCGATGCCGTGACAGAGAAGCATAGCCACCCGCGCGGGACTTCCAGTCGGCTCGACGAACACGGCATCGAGAAGATTCTTGCGGCTGGAGATTGTGAGTCGCGTAGCCGACAAACCGGGTGCCTCGCGTGAGTCGGGGCCGACCCAGCCAAGAATGCGGTCGCGCAGGATGAGAACGCGGCTGATGCAGGTGAGCGCGACGGTGAAGGAAACATTGTGCGATCGCATGGACGCTTTACGGCATTTCTCCTTCAAACCTAGCCCTTTGATGTGACGTGCAAGGTTCCGATTTCTTGAGGAAATCGGAACTTAAGACTCGAGGCTTCGGGACACACCTGAAGGAGAAATGCTTTAATCGGTTGGCTCGATCAGGTACTGCTCCAGCTTGCCGCTGGGATAGGTGTAGGTGGTGAGCCGAAGGCGGCGGCCGGGATAAGTGATGTCGAATGTGCGAAAGGTCATACCGCCGCGAAGTTCTTCGCCGGACTGGCGCAGGCTGAGCGGCTCGCCGAGCGGCGCCAGACTGGATTCGAAGTCGGCGATGGCCTGCGGCGTGAAGTAGTCGCTCAGGTTGGGCGCGAGAAGCGAGCGGTCGATGCGACCTTGCTGAAGGCCGCGGTAAATGCCGAGGGCTTGCTGCTCGGGAGCGCTGAGCGGATAACCGGCGACGATCGGCGCGGCGAGCTTTGCGAAGGTGGCGGCAGCGCCGACGGCGTCCTGGTTGGTAAGGACGGCCACGGCCGCGCCGTCATCGATCAGGACTTCGTTATCGGAGACGAAGCCGGAGACTTCGCCCGAGTGCTCGATGGAGCGATGGCCATCGCGATCGCGCACGTCGACGCCGAGGCCGTATTCGGTACCCTTTCCGTTTTTGAGCTTGACCTCAGTGAACATTTGTTTGTAGCTCTCGGGCTTCAGGATCGATTGCGCGATAAGGCTTTCGTCCCAGAGAGCAAGGTCGTGGGCGCTCATGGCGAGCTCGCCGGCAGCGAACATCCAGCCGCGGCCTTCCTCGGGAGCGGGACGTAGCGGACCGAGTGCGTGGCGATAGTAGCCGGTAGGATCGGAGGTTGCGAGTTGATCCTGGTCGGAGTCGCGAACTGAGGTCATGCCGAGCGGGCGAAAGATGTGCTCGGAGAGGAATTGAAACAGCGGCTCGCCGGAGACGATCTCGACGATGCGGCCGGCGATGACATAGTTGGTGTTCGAGTATTGCCATTGGGTGCCGGGATCGAAGTCGAGCGGCTTTTTGCCCCACGTGTCGAGGATTTGTTGCGCAGTGGTGGGCTGGAGCAGCGGTGTCATAACGTAGTCCTCGGGCCAGTAGTCCTGGTAGCCGGAGGTGTGGGAAAGAATTTCGCGGATGGTGATTTCATTGCCGCGCATGAGGCCGGGAATGTATTTGCCGACGGGATCGTCGATAGAAAGCTTGCCCTGCTCCTGAAGGATGAGAATGGCGGCGGCCGCAAACTGCTTGGAGATGGAGCCAATGGAGTAGCGCATGGCGGGCGCGGCGGGAACGGCGGGAGCGGAATCTGTGGCGAGGCGCGCGAATCCGTAGGCGTGGGTGTAGACGAGTTTGCCGTGCTCGACAATCGCGACTGAGGCGGAGGGCACGCCGGTGGCCTCGAGCACCTGCGCGGCGATGCGATCGATGCGGGAAAGAAGATCGAATTGGCTGCGGAGGTCGGGCGAGGGGGTGTCGATAATTTGGCTGGGGGTTTGATTCTGAGTTTGGCTGGGGGTTTGAGCAGGCGCGTGAAGTGTCCAGAAACCCAGGAGCAGGATCGAGAGGATTGCAGAGCGCGACCTGATTCGGCGATTCATCGGTGCTGTTCCCTCTCGTTCAGGATAGACGCGCCAGGTCCAATGGAGCGATCAAGTCCGCGCGTATGCGATAGCCTGTGCAGAGGTGGGTAACGCGCGACTGCGAGCGCGAACGAATTCGCCGACGCGAAAATGGAGCGGGTGAGCAAGAATGCAGAGGCTGATTGAGGGACATAAGAAGTTCCTGGCCGAGGTGTTTCCGGCGAAGAAGAGCCACTTTCACCTTCTGGCGGAAGGTCAGTCGCCGGAGTGGCTGTTCATTACCTGCGCGGATTCGCGCGTGCTGCCGGACCTGATTCTCGGAACCGAGCCGGGCGATTTGTTCATTTCGCGCAGTATCGGCAACGTGGTGCCGGTGACGAGCCACGACGTAGATGGCGTGACGGCCACGATCGAGTACGCGGTTGAGGTGCTGAAGGTGCGGCACATCATTGTGTGCGGGCACTCGGACTGCGGCGCGCTGAAGGCAGCGCTGGACCGGAAGAGCCTGGAGAACCTGCCCAAGGCGCAGCGTTGGCTGGAACATGTGGAAGCGGCGTTTGGATACCGGCAGCCGCTGAATCCTGCTGATGGCGAAAGCGCCGAGTTGGCAGCGCTGATCCGGGGCAATGTGGTGGCGCAACTCCAGAATCTGAAGGCCCAGTTGCCGGTGCGGAAAGCGATGAAGAGGGGCCGGCTGACGGTACACGGGTGGTACTACGACATCCTGAGCGGACGGATTGAGGAATACGACGAGGAGCAGAAGAGGTTTGTGGCGCTGGCGGGGTAGCGCTCAGTGCGCGCCCGGCGGCGCTTCGGTGTGACTGGGCGGCTTTGTAAAGAGCCAGGCGCAGGCGGCGCAGATGAGGGCCAGGACGGCGGTCCAGCGGAAGACATCGACGTAGGCAAGCTGGGCGGCCTGCTGCTGCATGAGGCCGTATATAAGTCCGTAAGAGCCGGGGCGCGCGTTTGCCGGGCCGATTCGATGGCCGAGGTACGTGGCGATGATGGCGGACTTCTGCTGGAGCACGGCTGAGCTGGGAGAGAGATTCGCGCCCAGTTCGGTCTGGTGCAATGCTGCGCGGCGGATGATCGCGGTGGTGGCCATGGCAATTCCGATCGATCCGCCGATGTTGCGCAGCATGTTGAAGAGGCCGGTGGCGTTGCCCATCTCATTCCTGGAGATGGTGCGGGTGGCCAAAGTGGCGAGCGGCACGAACACAAAGCTAAGCGCGAAACCGGTAAGCGTGATGGGAAAGAGCAGCGTGTAAGGACCGATGTCGAGGTTGACCTCGCCGAAAACAAAGGCGCAGAGGGCGAAACCGAGGAATCCGGCGCAGAGCAGCTTGCGGTTGTCGATGCGCGAACCGAGAATGCCGATGATCGGCGAACCGATGAAGGAGCCCACGCCACGGGGAAAGACAACCAAGCCAGCTGTGAAGGCCGTGTAGCCAAGAATCTCCTGATAATAGAGCGGCAGAATGGCGATGGTGATGTAGATACACATGCCCAGCATGGCAATCATCAGGCAGCCGGTGCGAAAGTTCCGGTCCTTGAGGACGTGCAGGTCGACGAGACCTTTGGGATTCGCCCAGGATCGCCAGATCCAAATCACAAGCGCAACGACGAGCGCCGCCACCGCCCAGCGCACCCAAACGGCGCCGAACCAGTCGTCCTCCTGGCCCTTGTCGAGAACGATCTGGAGGCAGCCGGTCCAAACGGCGAGTAGGCCGAAGCCGATATTGTCGAAAGCGCCCACCTTGGCATGCTTGATGTAAGGCGGGTCGTGGACGAAGCGGCTGATCATGATGACGGCGAGAATGCCGACGGGAATGTTGATGTAGAAGGCGTAGCGCCAGCTCCAGGTGTCGGTGAGCCAGCCGCCCAGTGTGGGGCCAAGGACTGGGGCGACAACAATTCCAAGTCCATAGGCCGCCATAGACTTGGAACGGTCCTTGAGAGAGAAGCTTTCAAGGAGGATGGATTGCGACAGTGGCTGGAGAGCGCCGCCGCCGGCGCCCTGCAGGACGCGGGCCAGGAGGATGACCGCGAGCGACGGGGCTGCGCCGCAGAAGAACGAGGCGATGGTGAAGAGGATGACGCAGGTGAGAAGGAAGCGCTTGCGGCCGAAGCGCCGGGCAAACCAGTTGGAGGCGGGAAGGATGACCGCGTTGGCGACCAGGTAGCTGGTGAGCACCCAGGTGGCTTCGGAGTTGGAGGCGGAGAGCGAGCCCGCGATGTAAGGCAGGGCCACCGAGGCGATGGCCGTGTCGAGCACTTCCATAAAGGTGGGCAGCATGACCGAAACCGTGACCAGCCACGGGTTGACGCCCTGGGTAAGCGGATAACGAGCTTGTGCGGCGGCCGTGGTCATGCCAAGAGACTTCTCTGAGGGTAATCGATGGCCGAGTTTGCCGCTTGTGATGCGGACCACGGCGAGGCTGGCGGGGTTCGCATTCTTTGCGGAATGTGGCCAGAGCGATCCGGCTCCGCTTGACACAATCGGCCCCGCCCTTGATGCTGAACAGTTCCGGTTTTTTAAGCGTTGGCTCGAGGAGGGTCCCCGATGATGCAGGTTCGCGTCTTTTATCACGACAAGTGCTTCGACGGAGCTTGCTCAGCCTCGCTGTTCACACGTTTCCATCAGGAGTGCATCACGCGGGACGCGAGATACGAGTATCACGGGCTGGTGCATCGCGCCGGCGCTCTCTTCGACGAGAGCGAGTTTACCGGCGACGAAAACGCCATCGTGGACTTCAAGTATTCTCCTTCGCCGCGCATCACGTGGTGGTTCGATCACCACCAATCGGCATTCCTGACGCCGCAGGACCACGAGAACTTTCTGGCGTGCCAGCGCGATCCGAGTTGCGCGGCCCGGAAGTTCTTCGATCCCAACTACACTTCGTGCACCAGCTTTTTGGCGCATATCGCCAAGACGCGCTATGGATTCGACACGGCTCCCGTAGCGGAGCTGATTCATTGGGCCGACATCGTGGATGGCGCAAAGTATGAGAGCCCGGAAGCGGCTGTGGAGATGGCGGCGCCTGCGATGAAGCTCACATTGATCATTGAGGCCACCGAGGATCCGGGGTTCATTCCGCGGCTGATTCCGCTGCTGACGGAGATGCCGCTGGCCGAGATTTTGAAACAGCCATTTGTAGCTGGACTGTTGCCGCCGTTGCTCAAGCGCCACGAGGAGGCGCTGGAACTGATCCGCAGCCGCGCGGAAGAGCGCGATGGAACGATCTACTTCGACATCACCGATCACCCGCTGGAGGGATTTAACAAGTTCATCCCGTACTATCTGTATCCGCAGGCGACGTACTCCATCGGGCTTTCGAAGTCGAGCTTCCGGACAAAGGTGGCGGTGGGATCGAATCCCTGGACCAAGGCCGATCCGAAAACGATGGCGAACCTGGCGCAGATTTGCGAGCGCTACGGCGGGGGCGGCCATGCGCGCGTGGGAGCCATCAGCTTTCCACCGGACAAGGAAGCCGAGGCGCGAGCGGCGGCCAAGGAGATTGTGGCGGAGCTGCGAAGGCAGGGATCAGGGATCAGGGATCAGGGATCAGGTTCGTAAGGAAAGGTCATCTGACCCGTGCCGCAATATTTCGATGAGTCAATATCTGTTTGCGTATGGAACGCTGCAGCCAGGCCTTGCGGCAACCAAGATTGCGCGCGTGGCGGCGAAGCTGCGGCCCGTGGGCGAGGGATTCGTGCGCGGAGTGCTCTACGATCTGGGAGGCTATCCCGGCGCCGTGGCAGATCCTAGAGCGAGTGGCAGAATTTCCGGAACAGTGATGGAGCTGCCGGAAGACGAAGGCGTGCTCGAGCGGCTCGACCGGTACGAGGGTTTCGATCCGCGGGCGCCGGAGAGCGAATATATTCGCGAGCGGCAGATTGTGGAATTGAAGACGGGCGGCACGGTGGAGTGCTGGTTCTATCGCTACAACGGGGAGCTGCGGGACTTGCCGATCGTCAGAAGCGGTGAGTGGGGAAGATGAGGCAGCTCCTAGCTCCTAGCTTCTAGCTTCATCTGAGTCAAGCTTTGGCTCGTGCGAACCTCCTTTTGGCGCGATGAGACAGTGCCAAGATCGGGCAGATCCGTCGATGCAACTGTTCCGCAATCACAGCCCCAGCTCGCTGGCGCGCTTCTTCATGGCCTCAATGCAAAATCCGATGTGGGCGTCGAGGTCAACGCCGAGCTCGGCTGTTCCCTCCACGATGTCTTCGCGATGGACGCCGCGCGCGAAAGCCTTGTCTTTCATCTTTTTTCGAACGCCGGCGACTTCGACGTCAGCGATGGATTGGGTGGGCTTGACCAGAGCACATGCGGTGAGGAAGCCGGCCAGCTCATCGCAGGCAAAGAGGACTTTGGCGAGGTGGGTGGTGCGCGGCACCCCGGAATAGAGCGCGTGGCCAAGAATGGCGGTGCGGAGTTCCTCAGGCCAGCCCAGACGCTCAAGCTCGCGGACGCCGACAAAGGGGTGCTCTTGGGGCGTGGGATGATGCTCGTAGTCGAAATCGTGGAGCAGGGCGGTGGTCGAGTAAAGCTCGATAAGGGCCGCGCGGGCTTCGCCCTCGAGACCGAGGCGGTCCGCCTCCTGCTCGCCGTAGGCCACCACGCAAGCCTCGACAGCAAGCGCGTGCGTGCGCAGACCTTCGCTCTGAGTCCATTCGGTGAGGAGTTGCCACGCTTGTTCGCGGCCAAAGGGCGTGTTGCCTGTCATTTAGAGCTCCTGTTAATGAGTGTGGTTCGCGATTCGTCGGGTTTTCTTGGGTCTCATACGGCTTTCTTCGGTTTGACCCTGAATTTCTACTTGACAATTATGGTTCACTTCGTAGAAAGTAGCACCAATCAAGGTGCAGCGATGCATCTGGAGTCCCACGCTCTGGCACTCCGCGCATCCCATAATGGCAACTTCAATCGTTAGCGTGGAAACACGCGAAGTGGTGCGGTGTGAATACTGCAGGCTGATGCAGTATAGAACCAGCAACTCCCTATGCCGAAAGTGCCACAGGCCCCTCGATATCGAGGAGCCCGTATTCTTGGCGCCGCGACTGGTGACCAGCCAGCCCGTGCCGGTAAGCGGCGGCGCAGGCATGCAAGTGGCCACGCAAGTGCGCGAGATGCGCCGGGCGCGCCACCTGAGCCAGCGGCAATTGGCGGGGAGGATGCAGGTGCCGCGCACCTACATCTCGAAAATCGAGAATGGCAAGGCGATTCCCACGCTGGGCTCGCTGGAACGCTTGGCTACTGCCCTTGGCGTGGAAATGCGCCAGCTGGTCCGCGATGAGCGCAGCCGCCGCGACGAAGAAGTCACTGCGATTCTGAGCGACCCGTTTCTCGCGGAAGTTGCCGCCCTGCTGCCGCATCTGGACTCACTGCACAGGACGCTGTTCTTCGGCGCAGTCAGAGACGCGTCAACGGACCGCCGCCGCACAGCCTAGAGCCGGATTTGGGCAGGCCCATCGCGCTCGGGCTCCGCGCGCGGTTTCTCGCCCGGGGGCGACCGGACCCGCCTTCCGCAGATTCGAGGTCAGGGTCCCGTTTCGGCGGGACTCCGTACCATTTCGGTGTGCCGGCGCTGAAGACGCCGTGGTGCTGCGTTGCAGAATTCCGTAAAATGCTTTACGGTCGAAGGTGTGACTCCCCGGATCCGGCCGCAAGCAATTCGTCCGCCGGCGGGAATTTCGTTCACGCAATGAGCGGGATCTAACCCACCGAGCGTGAACTCCGCAGGCGCCACTTCGGGATGCTGTCCGGGCCTTCGCGTGGAAAGCACAAATGCGAGCTACAGTCGATTCCTTGTCTTCATCTCCTCCATTGCGCATCGATGAGCTGAGCCCCGAGGAGCGCGCCGTCTACGCGACGTTAAAGCCGGAGCGCCTTCCGCGACATGTAGCGATCATCATGGACGGCAATGGCCGGTGGGCCAGCCGCCGCACGCTCAAGCGCTTCGTGGGACATCAGCAGGGCGCAAGGTCAGTGCAACAAGTGACGGAAACGGCCTCTCGAATCGGCCTGCCCTGGCTGACACTCTACGCGTTTTCTCTCGAAAACAATCTGCGGCGGCCCCGCGCCGAAGTCAGCTTCCTGATGCGCCTGTTGAAGACCTACCTGGAAAGCAACGTGGAGCGGATGCAGATGAACAACGTGCGCTTCCGGTACATTGGGCGGACACACGAGTTGGCGCCTGACGTCCAGGACAAGATGCGCTGGGTCGAGGAGGAGACGGCCGGCAACACCGGCACTACGCTTACCCTGGCCCTGAACTACGGGGGACGATCGGAACTGTTGGACGCATTTCGCGGATTGATGACGGAGTTGAAACACAAACATCTCAGCCTGGATCGCGTCACGGAAGAAGACATCCACCGCCATCTCTACACGGCGCAAATGCCGGATCCCGATCTGCTCATCCGCACCTCGGGCGAGCAACGCATCTCGAACTTCCTGCTGTGGCAGATCGCATATACCGAGATTTTCGTCACCGAGCGGTATTGGCCCGACTTCAGGGGAATCCACCTGCTGGAGGCCATCGCGGACTTCCAGCGCCGCGAACGCCGCTATGGCGGGATCGGCGAAGACGGCGGCGAGGTGGAAGAGAATCCCGACCAGATCAGGATCGCGGTCAGCTAAAGGCCCTTCGGCATTCAAGCCATTTTCTCCCGCATAAATCAGAATCCCATTGGCGGCGCAAACCTGCGCGGAAATCTTCAGTAACCAGGGCTTGCCGGGCCCACCGGTGTATTCTCAACGCTGAATGAAACGCATCATTACCGCTCTCGTTCTGATTCCGATTGTTCTGGTCCTGGTGTTTCTCGGGCCGCGATGGCAATGGCTTTTCACGCTGGCAGTGGCGGCGGTTGCGGCGCTGGCAGGGTGGGAGTACATGGAGCTGAGCCGGCGCTGCGGTGCGAACCCGCCGCGCATCGCCACCATGGTGGCACTTCTGGCGCTCTTTGCGGTGAACTTTGAGTGGCCCGACCTGACGCCGGCGCTGTTTGGGATTCTGGGCCTTGGCCTGCTGGTTTATTGCACCTTCTTCAAGCCGGTCGCGGAAACGATCGCCGATGCGTCGGCGTCGATCTTCTGCCTGCTCTACACCGGGCTTACTTTGATCGCTCTCCCTTCGCTGCGCGAACAGGCCAACGGTCCCTCTCTCGTCGTGTTCCTGCTTTGCGTGGTGTGGGCGGGAGACACGGCGGCCTACTACGCCGGACGCGCTTGGGGCCGGCACAAGATGGCGCCCTCGCTGAGCCCGAGCAAGACCTGGGAGGGAGCCATCGCTTCAGTGGCCGGGAGCGTGGTGGTTGCCGCGGTGCTTGTGAGCCTGGCGGCGGTGATGCAGGAACCATCGAATTCGGCCGTCCTGTCCTGGTTGGAGCGCGCGTCCCCTTCGGCAGTCCTCGCGTATCCCGATGAGATGTGGTATTGGGTGGGACTGGCCGCCGTCATCAATGTGGCCGGACAGGTGGGCGATCTGGCAGAGTCGGCGCTAAAACGATCGGCCGGAGTGAAAGATTCAGGGAACCTGCTGCCGGGGCACGGAGGGATGCTGGACCGCATTGACGCGCTCCTTCTGGCCGGTCCGGTACTGTGGTACGCGCAGGTGATTCACCAGAGGTTCTAAAATAGCTAGTAGCTGCTAGCTCTTAGCCTCCCGCTCATTCCTGGAATCGTGATTGGCCGGGCTTTCTTTATGAGTTCCGCGGCCCGCCCGGTTCCCAATGGGCGTGTACAAGCCACGATAGAAGTCTGACTCGGAGATGGCTAGAAGTTACGAGCTAGAAGCTAGAGGCTGTTTCTTGAAGCGACTCGCCATTCTCGGATCCACCGGCTCCATCGGGCAAAGCACCCTCTCCATCGTTGAGCAATTTCCAGAGCGCTACCAAGTAGCCGCGCTGGCTGCGGGCTGCAACATAGATGAAGCTTTCGCGCAAACTGTGCGCTGGAAGCCGCGCATGGTGTCGCTGGCCACCGCGGCGCTGGCGAGCGAGCTGACGGTGCGGCTGCGCAAGGCCGGCGTGAACGGCATCGAGGTGGTTCATGGGACGGCGGGCACGATTGCCTGCTCGACATTGCCCGAAGCGGACTTTGTGGTTTCAGCAATTGTTGGCGTGGCCGGGCTTGAAGCAACGCATGCAGCCATCCTGGCGGGAAAGCCGGTGGGCCTGGCCAACAAGGAGTGCATGGTGGCGGCCGGCGAGATCTTGACCGCGGCGGCGCGCGAGCGCAATGTGCCCATCCTGCCCATCGACAGCGAGCACAACGCTGTGCACCAGTGCCTGCGGGTTGGCACGCACGACGAGGTGAAGTTCATCTGGCTCACTGCTTCGGGAGGGCCGTTCCGCCAGCTTCCGCTCGCGCAGTTCGCGAGAATCACGCCCGAGCAGGCACTGAAACATCCGACGTGGGTGATGGGCCGGCGCATCACGATCGACTCGGCGACGATGCTCAACAAGGGTCTCGAGGTCATCGAGGCGTGCCGGCTGTTCGACGTGACGCCAGCCCAGGTGCGGGTGACCATCCATCCCCAATCGACTGTGCACTCGATGGTGGAGTATGTGGACGGTTCCATCCTGGCGCAGATTTCGGTGACCGATATGCGGCTGCCTATTCTTTATGCGCTGGCGTGGCCGGAACGGCCCAGGTCTACACTTACCTTCGACCTGGCAGCGCTAAGGCACCTCGATTTTGAGGAGCCTGACTTCCAGCGATTCCCGTGCCTGAGGCTAGCTTTTGAGGCGGCCGAAAAGGGAGGAGCGCACTGCATTGCCCTGAACGCGGCCGACGAGGTGGCCGTAGGAGCCTTCCTAGAACGGCGTATTCCCTTTACCGGCATCCCGGGTACAATTGAAAAAGTGCTCGCAGCAACCCCGGAGGCCCACCCCGCCACCATAGCGGAGGTGCTCGCAGCCGACCAGGAGGCTCGAGAACGGGCTTGGGTATTGCTTGCGTCGGCCTAAAGAGCCGAAAGCGGCAGGCCGCGCTTTATCGAAGGAACTAATCGCACAACCATGCATGATTTTCTCGTTTCTGCCGCAGCATTTATCGTCCTGATCGGCGTGATGGTGATCGTGCACGAGTTGGGGCACTTCGCCGTAGCCAAGCTCTGCGGAGTGCGCGTCGAAGCATTCTCGTTCGGCTTTGGACCGCGCCTGTTCGGCTTCAAGATTGGTGAGACGGACTACAAGGTCTGCCTGTTGCCGCTTGGCGGCTTTGTGAAGATGACCGGAGAAACCGAGTCCGGGCTCACCGGCAGTCCATCGGAAATGGATGGCGATACAGCGGCCAACGATCCCAGGGCATTCACAGCCCGGCCCCGCTGGCAGCGCATGCTGATCGGCCTTGCCGGCCCGTGCGCCAACTTTCTGCTGACCCTGGCGCTGATGTTTTTCTATTATGCCTTCATCAACGAAGTTCCGTCGGTCACGGTCAAAACGACAACCGTGGAGTGGGTTACTCCCGCTTCGGACGCTGCTAATGCGGGGCTTGAGACCGGCGACGTAATTGTAAGCTTCGATAAGGTCAAGAATCCCGACTGGGACAGTGTGCTGGCGCACTCGCAGATCAACGCGAACCAGTGGGTGCAGGTCGCAGTCGATCGCGATGGAAAGACAATCCTGACGAGCGTCTTCGTGCCGGCCAGCGCCAAAAGCGAAAGCTTTGACCTGAGCGATATGGGAATATCGCCGCAATTTCTAGCCGGCCCGATCGCGGTGGCGGAGGTGCAGCCGGGGATGCCGGCCGCGCAGGCGGGGCTTCATGATGGCGATGCCATCGAAGCTGTTGACGGCCATGCGTTCCATTACGTGGGTACTCTGCTGGCTTACATGCAGGCGGAGAAGGGCAAACCAATGACCCTGACCGTGCTGCGTGGCGGCGCCACACTCCAGTTGGTGGCCACGCCGGAGAAGCTCGATACGCGATACATGCTTGGCTTCTCATCGACCCCGATTCCGATGCGCGATGAGCCCTTGTCGCTTGTGTCGGCGGGAGGCAAGTCCCTGGGCTTTTTCAGAGATAATGCTCTGCTTGTGGGCGAGGTTTTGGACCGGCTGTTTACGCACCGGCTCTCGGTGACGCAGATGATGGGGCCGGTGGGAATTGCCAAGGCGGCCGGCGAGGCGGCCCAGATGGACGGCTGGTATCCCAAATTCGGTCTGGCAGCGGAGATCAGCCTGCAACTGGGAATGCTCAACCTGTTTCCGTTCCCCATCCTCGACGGCGGCATGATTCTGCTGCTTCTGATTGAGAGTGTGCTGCGCCACGACATCAGCCTGGCCATCAAAGAGCGAATCTATACTGCGGCGTTTGTGGTGCTGATGGCTTTCATCGCCTTCACCATTTTCAACGATGTAAGCAAGCTGCAGCTGTTCATGCATGTCAAGCCGTAAGGGCAGGAGTCAGGTTTCAGGGGTCAGGGATCAGTCGCTGCGACTGCGCAGGAATTGGTATGAAACCAGACATACGACTGAAAAGACCTGGAGCAAGAATGCCGGTGACCACCGAAGTGCGCGTGAGGTACGCCGAGACCGATCAGATGGGCATTGTCTACTATGCAAACTATCTGGTCTGGTTTGAACTGGGCCGCGTGGAGCTGTTGCGGTCGCTCGGGCTTGCCTATAGCCGTCTGGAGACCGATCACGGATGCATTCTGCCGGTGATCGAGGCATCCTGCCGCTATAAATCGCCGGCGCGCTACGACGACGAGATCCTGATCGAGACGCGGCCGGCGATGATGCGCGGCTCGGTCCTCAAATTCGCCTACCGCATTTACCGCAAGCTCGACCAAAAGGAAAAAGAGCGCGAGCTCCTGGCCGAAGGCGAGACGGTTCACGTGGTCTGCGACGATCAATTGCAGCGGAAACCGCTGCCTGAGAAGTATGAGGCGGCATTGAGGACGCTGATGCGAGAAGGCGCGGTTTAACTGGCACCGCGAAATCCGGCTTGCCAAATCCTGTTGAAAGTCAGCCAATTTCGATGCCGGCAGAAGGGAATTTCAGTCTCTGCTCGTCGGTCACGCGCTCCACGCGGTACTTCCTGCATGCTTCGATCTCGTCCGGAATCATGACGCGGTAGAGCGTGCCGTCGCGATTAGGTTCGCCTTCCTTGCGGATGGCGCCGATCGATTCGAGGGCGCGCAAAGTGTCCTGGACCTTGCCCAGCGAGACTGGGTTGTCATCGAGCTGCGAATAGGATGATTTGACTACGGCCGTCTGCAATTGGCGCGTGCTCACGCGAAGATGAGGGTCGCCATCCTTGGCGACGGAGTGGCGGAAGAGAAACCAATAGAACGCGGCGTCGTATGGGGAGAGCTGCGGCTGCAGATCGTCGACGATCTGCTGAATGATGAGAGGCAGCTCGGTAGCGGAGAAATCGCGATCGCCCGCGGATTGCGCCCCGGGCTCCGACTCCAGCTCGTTCAGGAGCTGGCGTATCTTGTCGATCCTCTGATTCATGTTGGAAAGAATTTTACGCCGAATTCCCGGACGCAGGCGCAGGTTTTATGCTCAGCCAAGCACCACGGCCAGCGCGAATCCATCGAGGCCCTTGACGCCCACGGTTTGCAGGGCGACGGCGCTGAGGCGCGGCTCAGAGGCCATCATCTCCAGGCAGCGGCGCGTGCCGACAATGTCGGGCTCGGAGCTTTTGGCATTGACGACGCTGCCGTGGCGAGCGACGTTATCGACGACGATGACAGTTCCGCGGCGCGAGAGCTTCAGCGCCCACTGAAGATAGTGCGGATTGTTCTCCTTGTCGGCGTCGATGAAAATCAGGTCGAAGGGTCCAGCGCCCGAAGCTTTCAAAGTGGGAAGGCTTTCGAGGGCGGGGCCGACACGAATCTCAACGCGGCCAAGCAGTCCGGCGCAGTGCAGATTGACGCGAGCCACCTCGGCGTGCCGGGGACTAAATTCGAGCGAGATAATGCGCCCGCCTTTGGGCAATGCGCGCGCCATCCAGATGGTGGAGTAGCCGCCGAGCGTGCCGATCTCCAGAACGCGTTTCGCCTGCGTCATCTGAATGAGCACCTGAAGAAACTTGCCCTGGAGCGGAGAGACATCGATGGCCGGAAGGCGCGCCTTGCGATTGGCCTTGACGGCGGCTTCGAGTTTTTCGTCGGAGGGGGCGAGCAGATCGCCGAAATAGCGGTCGACGGAGGTCCACAACGGTTTTCTGATGGGTTTGCGCGGCATTTACTTCTCCCGCGCCACGACAAAATCGGGCACCCAAAGGAGAGCGCGCTTGAAGTCGCTGTCGGCGAGCGGTGCGAGAGCCTGGCGCGACTGCTCGGCGTAGCGGTCGGCAGCGGCCATGGCATATTCGACCGAACCGTTGCGCACCAGGATTTCGCGGATCTGCTGGCGGCTGACATTCTCAAAGCTGCGATCGTCGAGAACGCGCCGGATGGCTTTGCGGTCGGAGGCGGTGCCGTGGTCGGCGGCGTGGATGACGGCCAGGGTGGCCTTGCCTTCGCGCAGATCGCTGGCCACGGGCTTGCCCAGAACCTCTTCGGTGGCCGTCAGGTCGAGGACGTCGTCGACGATCTGGAAGGCCAGGCCAACGGCGCGGCCGGCGGCGCCCAGGCCGGATTCCTCGGCCTCGGTGCCGCCGGCCAAAACCGCTCCAAGGCGCATGGAAACCGAGAAGAGGCAGGCGGTCTTGCGGAAGATCAGGTCGTAGTATTCCGCTTCGGAAACCATCTTGCCGAGCTTTTGAATCTGAAGGAGCTCGCCCTCGACCATCTGCTGCGTAAGGTTGATGAGCAGGTCGAGCACGCGCAGGTTGCGCTCTTCGAGCGCCACTTTGAAGGCCTGCATGTAGAGCCAGTCGCCGGCCAGGACGCATTTTTCATTGCCCCAGGTGGTGTTGGCGGAAGGACGGCCGCGGCGGGTGTCGGCACCGTCAAGAATGTCGTCGTGGACCAAGGTGGCCGTATGCACCATCTCAACAACCGCGCCGAGGCGAATGGCGCTTTGGCCGAAAAAGTCTAATTGATGAGCGGCCAGCAGCAGGAGCGAAGGTCGGATGCGTTTGCCGCCGCCTTCGCGCAGGTACTCGGCAATCTCGGTAATGGTGCTGACGCGGGACGCTGCGTCGCGGCCCAGTTCCTGCTCCACTGCTACGAGGTCTTCCCTCAGCAGCTCAAAGACCTCCCGCGCCGAGACTATGGACGATGTGCTCAAAGTGCTCCGATTTTAATGCATCGACAGTGGAAATGGCGATTTGTTTTGCCGGGCGACTCTCTTGTGTGCGCCGCGGCGGACTCTTGAGACGAAGATAAAAAAGGCGACCCGGTCAGTTGGTGCGATAGTTCGTGAACTGCAATTCCAGGCCCAGGTCCTTGCCCCGCAGCATGGCGATGATGGCCTGCAATTCGTCCCGGTCCTTACTGGAGATTCTCACGCTGTCGCCCTGGATGCTGGCTTGCGCCTTCTTTTTCGAATCTTTTACAAGGCGCACGATCTCTTTTGCTTTTTCGATGGGAATGCCCTGCTGAAGGCTGATCTTCTGCCGGACGCTCTGACCCGCGGCGGGCTCAACTTTGCCATAGGTCAGGTTCTTGAGAGAGACGCCGCGCTTAACCAGCTTCTGGCAGAGGATGTCTTTGACCGCCTCCAGCTTGTACTCATTGCTGGAGGCTAATTGGATTGTGTCCTGGCCTTCCAGGTTGACCTCGGAGTGGGTGTCTTTCAGGTCAAAGCGCTGGCGAATCTCCTTCATCGCCTGGTCGATGGCGTTGCGGGCCTCCTGCATATCAATCTTGCTCACGACGTCGAATGAATTGTCTTGTGCCATGGGTATTTCGTCCTCAAAATGCCCGGCGGGCTGCCGCCGGTCGTGTCTCTATCAGTTTCCCACGTCCGGCTGGAAACGAAACAGCCGGCAGAAGTTTGCCGTGGTCGCGGCGGCGATTTCATCGGGCGTGACATCGAGGAGGCCAGCCAGGATCTGGGCCGTCTGCACGACCAGCGCAGGCTCATTGCGCTGGCCGCGATGGGGTGCGGGCGAGAGCCAGGGGGCGTCGGTTTCAACGAGGATACTTCCCAGCGGCAGACGGGCGGCTACATCGCGGAGCGACTGCGCCTTGGGATAGGTAACATTGCCGGCGAACGAGACCAGGAAGCCAAGGTCCATCGAGCGGCGAGCCTGCTCCCAGCCGCCGCCAAAGCAGTGCATGATGCCGCCTAGGCCAGTCCCATTCCAATGCTCGTCCAAAACCACGAAAAGATCGTCCCAAGCGTCGTCGGACTCGTTGGTGCCTCGGCAATGGATGAGGATGGGCCGCTTGCGCGCCGCGGCAATTTCGAGTTGGCGGATGAGGCCAGCCCGCTGCACGTCCCGTGGCGCGCCTTCGTGATAGTAATCGAGGCCGATTTCGCCGCAGGCGATGACTTCAGGCTCGGCCAGCAATGCATCGAGTTTGGCCAAGGCGCCGTCGTCGGCTTCGGGAGTGTTGTGGGGATAGATTCCCGCGCTCGCATAGAGCTTGGGAAGATTGGCGCCCGCTTGGCGCTGCGCATTGAATTCGCGGCAGATGTCGAGCGCCTGATTCATTTCGGCTGGCCCCTCACCAATACCAATGGAGAGGACCACGCCAACTCCTGCCTGCCGCGCGCGGACAAGCATCGCCTCACGATCGTCCGCGTAACGCGGGCTGTCCAGGTGGGCATGAGAGTCGATCAGCAAAGGCGCCTCATGGGATACATGGGGAGATTCGGCGGGACAATGACCAGTTTAGTGCAGCAGAGCGGTAGGCAGAAAAGGGCGCGGAGCTGCGGTCGCAAGGAGGCGGCTGGTCTACCATCGGAGCAGCAGATGCGCACAAAACCGAAGTTCGGGCAGAACTTTCTGGTGGACGGGCAGGCCGCACAACGGATTGTCGCGGCATTGGGAGAGATCAACGACCGCACGGTCGTTGAAATCGGTCCCGGACGGGGCGCGATTACCGAAGCGTTGGCGGCGCGAGCCAAGCATGTGGTGGCCGTCGAACTGGATCGGGAGTTGGCAGCGGGCCTGCGGGAGCATTTCGATTCGGCACGGGTAACGGCGGTTGAAAATGACGTGCTGCGATTCGACTTTGCTGCGGCGGCAGCCAGGGCTGGATCGAAGCTTCGTGTGGCCGGCAATCTGCCTTATGCGATCACGTCCCCGATCCTTCTGAAGTTGACGGCGAGCCATGCTGCACTCGACTTGGCTGTGCTCATGGTGCAGCGCGAGGTGGCCGAACGTGTGACTGCTGCGCCGGGGACGCGCGACTATGGCCTGCTTTCGGCGACGATGCAGATGTACGGGCCGGTGGAGCGGCTGTTCACGCTGCCGCCGTCGGCCTTCTCGCCACCACCGAAGGTCCATTCAACGGTCTTTCGCTGGCGATTCGCGCCGCGTTTCGCCGAGCTGGGCGTTGCGGAGGCCGATTTTCTTCGCTTTCTGCGCCAGGCTTTTGCGCAAAAGCGCAAAACGCTGGCCAACAACTTGCGCGCTGCCGGAGTGGCGCCGGAAGCAGTGAGTGGCGCGCTGGCCGACGCCGGAATCGATTCACTGGCTCGTGCGGAAGCTGTGCCCGTTGAGGCTCTTGCCGCGCTTTGGCGCAGACTAGAAGAGCGGTGACCGGCGATTCGCCGAACAGAGTTTCCTGCAACGGGGTGTACGCGTAAGCTAGGAGACGGGGAGCACCTACAATCCAGCTTCGACATTGATTTGCTGCGCAATTCCGGAACCCGCAAGCCGCCAGGGAGAGTCTAACCAAGGAAGCGATGAATCCGATCGTCCAACAAGAACCCCGGCAACAGGAGCGCCAGGACACTTTTCAGGAAACGCTGGTGAGCGCACGCCGAACCATGCTCATGAGCGAAATTCTCAAGCTGGCAGGAGACAGTTTCCGCGCCAGCAAGACGCGCTTCGCTCTCACCGCGCTGGGCATGGTGATCGGTACAGCGTCAGTGATTCTGGTTGTGACAATTGGATTGACGGGAAAGCAATACGTCCAGGATCTGATTCAGAAGATCGGCACGAACACCGTAGAGGTGGAGTATGCGGGCGGCGGCGCCACGCCTGCTGAGCGCGTGCGCTACAACGACTATCTGACCCTCGAGGACGAGAAGGCCGTGGATCAGCGAGTGCCCGGGGTGATGTATTCCTCGCCGGTACTGACGATGCACAACCGCCTTAGCTTTCCAGGTGGGATCCAGAGGGACACGCTGGTATTGGGCGTCTCACCGCAATACCAGCAAATCCGCAACCTGATTGTCACCGAGGGCCGTTTTTTCGATGAGACCGACGACGCGACCCACCAGCAATGCGCGGCGGTCACGGAGCAATTCGCCAAGGAGCAATATGGCGGTGATGACCTGGCTATGGGCCAGACGTTCCAGGTTCTCGGTATTCCGTTCACCATCATCGGCGTCTTCAAGGAAAGCGTGTCGGACTTCGGTCAATCGGAGATCCAGGACGAGACGGTGCTGATTCCGTATTCGGTGGCGCGCTACTTTACCGGCACCGACAGCGTGAACCAGATCTACTTTTCCTTGCAGAGCATGAATGAAGTGCCGGAGGCCGCGAGAGAAATTGTGCACGTAATCAGTTCCAGCCCCCGGCATCGTCCAAATTCGATCTATAAAGCACAGACGCTCAGCGAACTGCTGGTGACGGCGGCGAAGATCGCCGACGCTCTCACCTGGCTGCTGATCGCGGTTTCGTGCGTGACCCTGGCGGTGGGTGGCGTGGGCATTATGAACATCATGCTGGCCAATGTGCGCTCCCGTATCCGCGAGATCGGCATCCGCAAGGCGCTTGGCGCAACATACCGCGAGATCAAGCTGCAATTTCTCACCGAGGCTGTGCTCATCTCGCTGACCGGAGGCATCGTGGGCAGCCTCGTCGGCCTTGCGATCCCGTTATCGATTCGTATTCTCAGCGGCTACGACTTTCCCATTTCGTGGCTGTCGGTGCTGATCGCCCTCACCGCAGCAACGCTCGTCGGTGTGATCTTCGGAACCGTGCCAGCCACGCGCGCCGCGCAGATGGACCCTGTGGAGTCGCTGAAATATGAGTGACGATCAGCGCCAGGAGATTACGAAGCAAGATACCTCGAACGACGAACCTGCCACGGGACCCAGCCTCGCTCTTCTCTATAGCTTGATTGCGCTCGCACTGGCTGCCGCCATTGGCCTGGCAGCGCTGATTGTGCGACCCTTTTATCTGCGCCGGTAGAAGGAGTTAGCCGTCTCCGCACATCCTCCTGAGAGCCGGGCGCATCTGAACCTGCTGAATGTGTCGAATCTTGTCGCAAACGATAGGAGAAGAAGATGATAAGACCAGAAACCAAGGCTGTGCGCTCATTTTCGAGACGTTTCGCTCCAATGCTCTTGGCAGCAGCCATTGCCCTACCCGTGCTTTGCAACGGCTGCACAGGGAGCGTGCGGGTTTACGATCCCTATTACCACGACTACCACGTGTGGGCGAGCGAGACTCCCTACTACACACAGTGGGAACACGACACTCATCGCGACCATATGGATTTCAACAAGCGGAGTAAAGACGATCAGAAGGCCTATTGGGACTGGCGCCACAACCAGCACTAAGATGCCCGCTGAAACCGGCTCTCAGCGCCCTTCGCCAGGCCGCTCCGCGCGTTCGATGGTCAAGACGGGAATACCATCGGCAACCGGATAGACGCGTCCACAGGCGATGCAGAGCAAGCGCGAGTTCTCAAGGCGCAACTCGCCATAACAGGCGGGACACGCTAATTGCGCAAGTGTCGCCGGATCGAACGTAGAAGGATGCGCCGGCTTGTCAACCATGGCAGAAACCGATCACTGATTAGTGAATGGTCGCGTCGGCGCCGGCGCCGTGGTCGGGACGCGGCTTGGGCCGGCCGGCAAAGGCCTGCTCGATGCGCTCGTTGGCGCCGGAGCGCGAGAATTCGTGGGCTACGCGGATGCCGTTGTAAATGGCGACGTCATTCGACGATCCGTGGCCGATGATGCAGACGCCGCGGACGCCGAGCAGCGGCGCGCCGCCATATTCGGTGTAGTCGAGGCGGCGGCGGAAGTCATTGAAGGCGCGGCGCGATAGCAATGCGCCCACCTGGGCGGTCACGGTTTTATTCAGCGAAGTACGCAACACATCGCGCACAAATCGGCCGATCCCTTCGCTGGTCTTGAGCGCCACATTGCCCACAAATCCGTCGCACACGATCACATCGGCCTGACCGTTGAAGATGTCGCGGCCCTCAACGTTGCCGATAAAGTTGAAGGGCAGAGCTTTGAGGAGCGGGAAGGCTTCGCGGGTGAGCTCGTTGCCTTTGTTTTCTTCCTCCCCGATGGAGAGAAGGCCTACGCGGGGCCGCGCAATCTTGAGCACGCTGCGAGCATACACTTCGCCCATCACGGCGAATTGCTCGAGGTTCTGCGCTTTGCAGTCGACGTTGGCGCCGACGTCGAGCAGGACGCAAGGATTGCCCTTCGATGTCGGCATGGGCGTGGCTAAAGCCGGGCGATCGACGCCGGGCAGCGCACCCAGAACCATCTTGGCCGTGGCCATGGCCGCGCCGGTATTGCCAGCGGTGACGAACCCGGCCGCTTTGCCCTCGCGAACCATCTTGAGGCCTACTCGAAGCGAGCTGTCGCGCTTGGAGCGCACGGCATGGGCAGCCTTTTCGTCCATTCCGATGCGCTCAGAGGCGTGATGGATGATGATGGGCAGGTCTTCATCTTCAAGATGCTCATCGAGGAGGTCGCGGAGTTCCGGCTCGGGACCGATCAGATGGACTCGCACGGGGAGAGTGCGGCAGGCAAGGATGGCTCCCCGGATCTCCGGCTCGGGAGCCTTATCGGTACCAACGGCGTCAAGCGCGATGTCGGTGAGCATCGGGGTTGAGATTTACTTCTCTTCCTTCACATCCAGCACTGAGCGGCCTTTGTAGGCCCCGCATTTGGCGCAGGCGCGATGGGGCAGCTTCTTTTCATGGCAGTTGGGGCACTCAGAAAGCCCCACAGCGGAAAGAAAGTCGTGAGCGCGGCGGTTGGCGGTGCGGCGCGTTGAATGGCGCCTTTTCGGATTCGGCATGGTGCAATTCCTTTCAAGTTTGGCCCGCTGGCCCTTCTTGCGGGCACTGGAACGGGAGCGTCTGATTTCTTGGGGCCAGTTTACGGCAACGCACCCAGTTCCAAATGATTGAATTATCAGGACTTGATCCGGCTGCGCAACCCGGTCAACCCCTCCCAGCGGGGATCACTCGGACCCTCTTCGCATGAACAGGGCTGGGTGTTGCGGTTGGCTCCGCAGTGCGGGCAAAGTCCTTTGCAGTCAGGCTTGCACAGCGTCCTGACCGGCAGGGACAAAAGCACCTGCTCGCGCAGCACATCCTCAAGCAACAGACTGTCCTTCTGATAATAACCGATTTCGGTTTCTGACGCAGTTATGGCGCGCTCGGGCGCTCCCGCATCGGCGCCGATGGGGCGGAAGATGAGGTCAAACTCGGCAGCGAGTGGAATCTCGACCGGCTCAATGCATCGAGCGCAGGGAACCCGAAAGTTGCCAGCGAAGCGGCCTTTCAGGCGGATGTCGGCAACGATTTCCTTCGGTCCGCGGTGCTCATGAATCACTTCAGCCTGGCCGGAGGTGGCCAGATTGCCGATTTGCTCGGCTTCATCGCCAAAATCGATCGCGCCGGGTCTGAGCTCGAGGTCGAATTCGACCGGCTCGCGCTCCAGTTCTACGATTTTGAACTCCATGATATGAGCGTAAAGCATTTTGAGCCTGCCGGGGAGTGACGGGCAGAATAACCGATAAAGGTGTGCCATCGATCAACCACATTCTGGCCGCAGCGGGAATTATTCGTTGGTCCTTACACGTCGGCTTGACGCTCAAGCCGAGCCGAGTTCCGCCGATAGTGTGAATGACATGATTCGATAAAGGCAGGAGTGCGCGAAGCTGGAATCTCACGGCACGTTTGCGAGTAGATTTGCGCCTCTGGAACCGCACAATCGGGCTACCAATTTCCTGGCCGCAACAAAGATTGAGCCAGCGGGAACCCAAATCTGCGGCCCTGGCGAGTGAAGGCAAGCTGCTCGCCGGGGCTCCCCGCCTGTCTGGACGCCGTCGCTACAACCTCCGCTCCCCGTCGCAATGAAATAAGGAAGCTTTCATCTCCATTCGCGATCCCCCATGTACAGTTATTCTGGAAAGACGGCAGGACCAGCGTGGAGCTTCGGCGAATCCATGGGATAAGCCGTAACCCAGTATCCAACCGTGGAGAGAGATTGGCATGAGCGCGCAAGAGTATGACCTGGTCGTCATCGGTTCCGGTCCCGCGGGGCAGCGCGCCGCCGTGGCCGCGGCCAAGATGAGCAAGCGTGTGGCCGTCGTCGAGGCTCGCTCGGTCGTTGGGGGAGTGTGCGTCAACACCGGCACCATCCCCTCCAAAACCATGCGCGAGGCGGTGCTGCATCTATCGGGATACAACTACCGATCAATTTATGGCGTGAACTACCGGGTGAAAGAGAAGATCACCATGGCAGACCTGGCCTTTCGCGTCCAGGCCGTGATCAAAACCGAGGTCGACGTGACGGAGGCGCAGCTCTCGCGCAACGGCATTGACGTGGTGCATGGCATCGCGCACTTTCTGGATCCCCATCAGATTCGCGTGGAGGGACCGCAGGGCGATTCGACGTTGGCGGCCAGCCAAATCATTATCGCGGTGGGTACCAAGCCCGCCATTTCAGACAAAGTGCCGGTCAACGGCAAGACCATCGTCAACAGCGACCAGATTCTGGGTCTCGACGCGCTCCCCAAAACGATGATCGTGGTGGGGGGCGGCGTCATCGGCGTTGAATACACCTGCATGTTCGCAGTGCTGGGCGTGCGCGTGACCCTGATCGAAAAACGCAACCGGCTGCTTGAGTTCGCCGATCAGGAGATCATTGAGGCGCTCAGCTACCATCTGCGCGACGCACGTGTGACGATGCGCCTGGGCGAAGAGGTCGAAAGCGTGGAGGAGCCGTCGCCGGGCACGGTGGTCGCTAACCTTCAAAGCAAAAAGAAAGTCTCGGGCGATGCGCTGCTCTATGCGGTGGGCCGGCAGGGCAATGTGGACGACCTGAACCTGGCGGCGGCAGGCCTGGAAGCAGATAAGCGTGGCCGCATCGCCGTGGACGAGCACTACCAGACTAAAGTCGAACACATTTATGCCGTGGGCGACGTGGTGGGCTTTCCCTCGCTGGCGTCTGTTTCGATGGAGCAGGGACGTATCGCAGCGGTTCGCGCCTTCGGCGACAAGACGGCGACCTCAAACCCCAGCTTTTATCCGTATGGCATCTACACCATCCCCGAGATCAGCTTCATCGGCAAGACGGAAGAGCAGTTGACCGGCGAAGACGTGCCGTACGAGGTGGGCATGGCCTACTATCGCGAAGTGGCTCGCGGGCAGATTCGCGGCGACACAACGGGCAGGCTCAAGCTCATCTTTCATCGCGACACGCTGAAGGTGCTGGGCGTGCACATCATTGGCGAGGAGGCCAGCGAACTGGTGCACATCGGCCAGGCGGTGATGACGCTGGACGGCACAATGAACTACTTCATCGATACCGTTTTTAACTACCCGACACTCGCGGAATGTTACAAAGTTGCAGCGTTCAATGGCCTGGGCCGGTTGCACAGGTACCAGTCGGAGTAAATACGAGCCTTCAGCTCTCAGCCATCAGCCCTTAGCTTCTCTTTCGCGGCATTGAGATCATTGGATTTTCCGAATGGGAGCGAATCGCTGATTACAGTTTGGCACGAACCGAAATTTCTCTCCCTTTTCCCAAGGAGGGCGCAATGAGCACGGCAATTGGCGTAGTGATGACCAGCCATATCGTGACGGGCAGGCTCGAGGATCAACGTTTGACGGGCAAGCTGCTGCGCTATCCCGATGACCCTGACTTGATGAATGAGCTCGATGCAATTCCTGCCAGCGAACTCGTCGAAATCCTTGCCGGGCATATCGACGTACTTGCGGGCAAAGCTGCCGGCGGGGGAGTTGGGCAGACCGATGCGATCGGCGTGGCAGTGCCGGGGATCGTGCGCTCCGGAGTCATTGAAGAGTCGCCGAATCTGAAGCAACTGAAAGGCATGCGTCTGGCCGACGAGTTGGGCAATGCGTTGGCGGGGCGCGGAATCGCGGCGCCCGTGCATGTCGGCAACGACGCAGACGCCATCGCTGCCGGCGTAGCCGCCACGCGCGGAAAGCTGGACAGACTTACGCGGGTATGGACCATCGGCAAAGGTATCGGCTATGGCCGCTGGCCGTATGCTGACGGCGTCTGGGAGGGCGGGCATATCACCGTGACGCTCGACCCGAAGGAACGCTACTGCGGCTGCGGCGGCGCCGGTCACCTCGAAGGCATCATGGGCCACCGCGCCATGCGCTTGCGTTTCCTTGACCTGGAGCCGGAAGAGGTCTTCGCCAACGCCAAGCAGGGTGACGTGCGCTGCCGTGAGTTTGTCGATTTATGGCACCGGGCCCTGGCAGCGGCGACTGCGTCCTTCATCCATCTGGCCGGACCGGGGCGCTTCTACTTTACCGGGAGCAATGTCGGATTTCTTGACTTGGAAAGATTACGCAGCCATCTGGAATCCATGGTGCGGATGAGTCCGCTGCAGAGCTATTCGCTGGAGATTATGCCTCCCGACGACGAAACGGCCCTCATCGGCGCGGGGGTCAGCGCGCTGCGAGCGTTGGCGGGGTGAATCTTCAGCGCATTCGCAGGTAAGTCTTCGAGAGGCGATCGTGGCCCATAAGGTGATCGTCGTCGAAAAGGGCCCAGACCAGGCCCAATCCAAGCGGCACAACCGAGAGCAGGAGGGCCGCCAAGCGCCTGCAGCACTGGGCGCGGCTGGGGTGTTGTCCTTCAAAGGTGCTGAGCGCGATGCCTGCGTATCTCATGCCCGGTGTAGCCCGGGCTAGAACGAGGAATAGCGCCTGATAAGCGACGCCGATGCCCAGCAGGGCGAGCGCCGCGGCCAGCTCAATGGTGCGCAGGCCGGGCATTTGGCCGGCGCGAGAGGCAAGCAGCAGGGGAAGCGGTAGAAAAGCCACGAGGATCAAGCTGGCGTCGACCACAACAGCCATCAAGCGACGGTTCAAGGGCGCGAGTTTGATGGACGCTTGCGGCGCGGGATGCGGCGATTCTTCGAGAAGCTTCTCCTCCGGCTGCGGCTCGAATTCGCTCCGCGACTCCTCTGCGCGCATCCACACGGGCGCGGCAGGCTCGTCGATCGCAGGCGCGGGTAGCGTCGAGATGCTCCCGGGATCGACTTCGAAGATGCTCAACTGAGATTGAGCCGGAGCGGCAGCCAATGGGCCTTCGGCACGCCGGGGACGCATCCGGCGCGTGGCGACCATCTGGCGCGGGAACTGGATGAGATTGGCGTAAATCGGCTCACCAGCCTCGGCATCGCGAGGGTCACCGAATGGCTCCGCAGAGGCTTCGGGCCCTGCCAGACGCCGCGCCTGCTCCGGCTTTTTCCCGGAACGAAACGATGAACGTTCATCGAGAAGCTGGGACGCGGGCGTCTCCCGGGACGCGGACTCGGTCGAAGCCTCAAATTCTGGCTGCGGGACAGATTCGGGCGCTGTTGCGGCCTCAAGACCGTCGAGCACGTACTGCACGGCGGCTCGGGCCTGCTGGGCCGCTTTCGACGCGGCTTCGGCAGCGCGCATGGCGCTGCGCGCCTCATCGGCCAGGAACTCGCTGTAGCTGGGGGCCTGTGCATACCGCTCGGCTACGCGCGCGGCAGCCAGCGCGGCGCGACTGCCATGAGTCGGGCGGCCGTCCTGGTCCGCCATGGATTCGCTCGCAGATGGTGTCTTGCGGCTCATGTGGGCGGCGACGCGCCGGTTGACCTCCTGCTTCCAAGCCGGAAAAAGAGTTGCCATATTGGCCGATTTACTCAACGTGTAACTTCCCTTCCGTCCCGTCGGATCCTGCCTGCTGGCTCACGCTGGCGGTTCCACCCGCGCACGAGCACGAGATCTGAACGGAACAGCATAGGGGATTGCTGATAAACCAAGGAAGGAAATTGCGGATAAATACAGGCGCCGCCGCGAGATTTTGCCTCGTCTTCGTGGGATCGACCCGAGTTTTCTAAGTTACCAGAGCTTCTGGATCACGTCCCAATCCACGCAGCCGGCTTTGCTATGCTGAGCCTTGCACCGGTCATGGACTTGGATGTGCCCTCGTAACTTAGTATGTATCACGCTACTAGCCGTCTGTCACCTGCGACTGGGCGCACAGACCGCCCAAGTGTTGACCAATGCGTTACCTCCTTCGCAAAGTGAGACAATCGACCCCGCGAATAGCATCGCCGCGTCGCCTTCGGACATGCTCCCTGACGATCCCGGCCAGGAATTGGTCCCTTTGGCAAAGCCGGAGCCAGCTCCCGTAAGCGGAACTCCGGTGGAGTGGGAGGCCAAGCGGCAGGAGTGGGTCGGCGATACCTTGACGCTGACCGGCGATGTGGTCGTCCGCTACGAGGATTACGTCCTTCACGCGGACAGCGTGATCTACAACCGGAAAACGACTGAGCTTGAAGCGGACGGCCACCTGCAGTTATCCGGCGGGCCCAACGACGTGCTCGTCAACGCCACGCATGGCGACATGCGGCTGAATATGCATACCGCGCGCTTCTATGACGTGAGCGGCTCGCAGGGCGTGCGCACGATGGGACACACGGTCGTCTATTCAACGCCGACACCGCTGCTATTTTCAGGCCGAGTGCTGCTCGAGACGGGCGAGGGCAAATTCAAAGTGATCGATGGCTCGATCACCAATTGCCGGCTTCCCCACCCGGATTGGCGAATCATCGCGCATACCATTGCTCTGGGCAACGAAAAGGCATCGACCTCGAATGCTTTTTTTGAGTTTCTCGGCATCCCGATCTTCTACATACCGTATCTTCAGCATCCGGCGAACGAGACGGGGCGCGTGAGCGGGTTTATGATCCCGTTCGTCGGCAACTCTTCCATCAAGGGTTACGTGCTGGGCGAACAGGTGTACTGGGCGATTAACCGCAGCATGGACGTGTCAGTAGGCGTCGAGTACTACAGCAAGCGCGGATGGGCGCCAAACGGCGACTTCCGTTACAAGGGACCGGGACTTGACCACTTGACCGCGCGCTGGAATTCGCTCCTGGACCGCGGAATCGAAGAGCCAACCACGAACACGCAAACCGGACAGGTCAGCAATCAGCTCGTCAACCAGGGCGGAGTCGATGTGAGTTTGTTGGGACGAAAGGACCTGTCTTCTTCGACTCGAGTTGCCGGGACCGTCGAGTATTTGTCGAGCTACGTCTACCGGCTGGTCTTCAACGACAACTACGCGCAGGCCACCAGCTCCGAGGTAGCGAGCGACGTCGTGCTGACGGATAATCACGATGGCGCGACGCCGACTGTCTGGCTGGATCGCTTCCAGTCCTTCGCCGGCACTTCAAATGGGGACGAGGTGAAGATTCTGCGTTTGCCGCTGCTCCGCTACGACGTGCTGGACCGGCCGCTTGGGTACTCGCCTCTCTACTGGGGATTGGGATCGTCACTGGGCTATTTGAACCGCTCCGAGCCGTTCTTCCATTCTCGTAACGTGGTTCGAGCCGACGTCTACCCTCATCTTTCGATGCCGTTTACAGCCGGAGGATGGAGCTTCGTTCCTGAGGTCGCCTTGCGCGATACTGCGTATACCATTAGCCAAACACCGACTCTGACAGGGCCCTTCACGGTTCCGAAAATCGATCACAGTGCGCTCAATCGCGCCGACCTTGAAGCGTCGGTTGACATCCGGCCACCCGCCCTGGAGCGCGACTTTGAGCTTCCCATGTGGCACCGCGAGTTGCGCCACGTGATTGAGCCCGAGCTGACATACCGCTATGTCGGCGGAATCGGGGCGCAGGCCCGTAACGTGCTTCTTTTCGACACGACCGACATCGCCACCGATGTGAATGAAGCGGGCTTCTCGCTGACGCAGCGATTCTATCTTCGGCCAACCGAAGGGCGCCCCTGCAAGACGGATGATGACGATGAGACCACGGACGGCGGAACAGGAAAGGCATGCCCGGATACGCCGCGCGAGTGGGCGACGTGGCAAATTGAACAGGAGTACTTCATTGACCCCAACTTCGGCGGCGCGCTTATTCCAGGGAGGCGCAACGTCTTCGATGCGACGCTGGATTTGATGGCGCCGACCTTTCTGACTTCGCCGCGCAACATCGCGCCTGTTGTTTCGCGCATGCGCTTTGAAGCGATCGATAACCTGCGCGTCGAATGGGATCTGGATTACGACTCGATCGCGGGGCGCATCGCTGCAAACAATCTTTTTGCGGGGTATAGCTTTGGCCGGACAACACTGGGGATTGGCCACGCGCTGCTCAACGCGCCCGAAGAACAACCCAGCAGTAACAGCAGCGTTGCCTCAGTTATCAAGAGCCAGCAGTTGCAGCCTTTCCTGGAGTTCGGCAAGGCGAGCAGCAAGGGATTCGACCTGGCGGTGAACGGCGGCTATGATTTTGTCCAGCACCAGGTGCAGTACGCCGGAGTACAGGCGGTCTACAACTGGAACTGCTGCGGCTTGACCGCCGGTTACCGGCGCTACGAGCTGGGCACGGTAGGATCAACCAGCCGCGACGAAACACAGTGGCTTTACAGCTTTACGCTGGCCAACTTTGGCGCGGTGGGAGACATCCGGCGCGCCAACTCAGTCTTCCGCGATCCGACGCTGCCGCCTGCGTATTGAGATAGCGACTGCTTCTCAGCGGGTCGTGGCAAAGATCCGCCAGCGACGGGAAAAACAATCAATTGACAGCTCGGTTGAGGTTGCCTTTTGTAAAGCGATGCGTCCCTCTATTGCCGCAGAGAAATCGAGTGATCCAAGGGTCGCCGGGCACCCTGCTGGAGTATTCTTTCCTGAGAGGAAAAGCAATTGTTCCGTTTTCGTTTTCTGGCAGGACTGCTTGTTTTGAGCCTGACCGTGGGCTGCAGGGCGCAGAGCACGCCGCCTTCGGGGCCCGACCCTTCCCTCAACCGGCGCATTGAGATTCTGGTCCGCTCTCAATACGAGATGCCGGCGGACGTGACGATCAGCATTGGCGCCCGAACTCCCAGTGAATTCACGGGTTATGAGACGCTGCCCGTCACCATCACGCACGGCTCCAAGTCGCAGGTCGTGAACTTCCTGATCTCTACCGACAACACGAAGCTGGTCCATCTGGATACGTTCGACCTGACCAAGGACCCTGCCGACGCCATTCCAATCGCGGGACGCCCGATTCGCGGCAATCCCACTGCGAAGGTGACGGTGATCAACTTCGACGACCTGCAATGTCCCTATTGCGCGCGCCTTCACCAGGAGCTGTTTCCAGCAACGCTCGAGCATTACAAAGACCAGGTGCGATTCATCTACAAGGACGATCCACTGACCGAGATCCATCCGTGGGCGATGCATGCAGCTGTGGATGCCAATTGCCTGGCCGCGCAGAGCAGCGATGTTTACTGGACTTACGTGGATTACCTTCATGCTCATGGAGACGAGATCACGGGCAGCGATCGCGATTTGCAGAAGAGCTTTGGCGCGCTGGATCGCATCGCCCATCAGGAGGCCACCTTGGGCAAGCTCGGCGAGACCGTCCTCAACACCTGCATGGCCAAACAGGATGAGACACAGATTCGAGCGTCGGCGAAGCTGGCTGAAGACCTGGGAATCGATGGAACGCCGGCGGTATACGTGAATGGAGAGCGCGTAAATGGCGGCGCGGTTCCCCAGAATGAGCTCTGGATCGCGATTGACCGCGCGCTGCGCGCCGCAGGTGAGCAGCCCCCGCCGGCGCAGGCTCCGGAGGCTTCAGCCCCCGGGGGGTCCAACTGATGACGCATTCGTGGACTATCCGCGCACCGCTGCCGGGATTTATCCTAGAAGGCCGGGGTTAACGTAAACCCCAAGGGAGAGATCAACTTGCAAGTCGCATGGAGTTTTCGAAGGCGCGCCAATTTTGCCGCGGCCGCTCTGCTCAGCGTTGCCGTGTTCTCCGCCTTGGCGGGCTGCCACCGATCGCCTTCTGCCGACGTGGTGGCCACGGTGAATGGCAAGGAGATTCTGCGCGCCGAGCTCGAAAGGAACTACCAGGCTAGCATCGGGGATAGCCCGCAAAAACCAACGCCGGAGGAAGCCGACATCCGGCGGCTGAGCGTGCTGCACCAGATGATCCAGGACGAGATTCTGGACCAGCAAGCCGCCAAGCTGAACCTTACCGCGAGCGACGAAGACGTGAACGCCAAGCTGGCGGAGATCAAGACGCCGTACACGGACGAGCAGTTCAACGCAATGCTCAAGCAGCGCAACCTGTCGCTGGACGACTTCAAGCGCGATATTCGGCGCGGGTTGACTCAAACCAAGCTCATGAACAAGGAGATCGAGTCCAAAATCAACATCACCGACGCGCAGATTGCCGCTTTCTATGCGGCGCATAAGGCGGACTTCAACCTCATCGAGCCGCAATATCATCTGGCGCGAATTGTCGTCACGACAGCGTCCGCACAACAATCGCCGAACCTGCAGGGCGAGAAGCCCACGAACGACGGCGATGCGAAGAGGAAAATAGACACTGCATACAGCCAGCTCGAGAGCGGCGTGGATTTCGCGACGGTCGCGATGAACGCCTCAGAGGATCCCAACACCGCATCGAACGGGGGCGATATGGGTTTTGCGCGCGAATCGCAGCTGAAGTCTGATCCGGAACTCTACGACGCGATCAGCAAACTCAAGCCGGATCAATTCACCGACGTTATTCCTTTCTACGACAACTCGGCGCCTGGACACAAGATTGCCGGTTACGCGATCTACAAGTTGATTTCCCGCGAGCCTGCGGGACAGCGTGAGTTGAACGATCCGCGAGTACAGCAGGCCATTCACCAGTCACTCCATGACAGCCAGAAGCAGCTTCTCCAAACCGCATATCTCGAAACGCTGACGGATAGCGCCAAGGTGCGCAACTATCTGGCGGAGGAGATTCTGAAGCGGAGCGAAAAATAAAACACGGCCACCCTTCATCCCTTTAGAACTTTTCCTCAATCCTCGATCCGGTGTAGTGGACCGTCTTGTCGGGGTTTGCCGTCGCATCCGGGCCAACGCCGTGACCTGAAGAAACAATCACGACATGGAAGGTATGTTCGGAGGCCATGCCGGGGTAAGTACCCTCGCGAACGCCCATGGTGAGCGTGCGTGACGCATCCTCCCAATGAATGGGTATGGTCGCGTGAGCGCCATTCTCGTAGCGATAACTGTCGCCCTCGTCTTCGTACAACGTGAAGTGGCCATTGGCGCCGGGATAGATGCGTAGCTCGATCGGATCGGTGGCCTGCCCGGCGTATTCGATCGCTGGGCCAAGCGGAAGGATCGAACCGGCCCGCACCGCCAGCGGAATGCGGTCGAGCGGCGCAGGCGCCGTGATCGACGAACCGCCCGAGGTGCGCTCGCCCGTCCAGAAGTCGTACCACTCGGCTCCGGCCGGCAGATAAACCGCACGGGAAGTGGCGTGCTCAGTGAGGACCGGACTGACCAGAAAATCGGGGCCAAACATGAATTGGTCTCCGATCTCCCAGGTGACCGGATCGCCGCGAAAATCCATCACCAGCGGCCGCTGAATGGTGTAGTCCTCGCTGGTTACTTTCCACGCCAGTGAATAGACATAGGGCAGCAGCCGGTAGCGCAGGCGGTCGACAGCGACCAGAGCGGGGAAAACCTGGTCGTAAGCCCATAGCTCGTTGTGGTCGCGATGCCCATGCGTGCGGAAGACGGGGCAGAAGGCGCCGTATTCGAACCAGCGTTCGTAAAGCTCCTGGTAGGCCGGCTGGTTGGCTTGCCCTGCGAACAAAGGATGATAGCCGCCAATGTCGGTGGTCCAGTACGGATAGCCTGAGAGCGCAAAATTGAGGCCGGCGGGGACCTGGCGCCGCAACGCCCACCAACTGCTGTAAACATCGCCCGACCAGACCGTGGCGCCAACCCGCTGCTGGCCCATGAAGGCGGAGCGCGTGAGGAGAAAGACGCGCTTTTCGGGATCTGTTTGCTTCCAATGCGCCGCAACGCCGGCCGTATGTTCCAGCGGGAAAGCGTTTGTGTACTCCAAGCCGCTGCCGATGTGGAGCTGCTTGTCGCCCAGAACGGCGTCGCCAACATGCGGCCAGGCCTCTTCCGGCTCGGAGCTGTCGAGCCAGAATGCGTCCCAACCCTGGGCAAAAAGCTTGCCCACAAACTGGTTCCAAAAGAAGTCTCTGGCTGCGGGATTGGTTGGGTCGTACGCCTGCGTGTCGTCGATCTCAAATCCCTTCTGGACCATCTGCTTGAAGTTTTCGCTCTCCGAATCCATCAAAGCCCACGCCGAGATCATGGCGTGGACGTGTTCGTCGTGGAGGGTCCTTAATTCAGCCGGAACATCGGTATAGCCGGAGTTGTAGACGGGGTCGCCCTTGTGGCCTGGGTTCCACCAGAACCAATCCTGCACGATGGCATCAAGGGGGATGTGGCGCGACCTGTATTCGGCTGCGATGGAGAGAATCTCGGCCTGCGTTTTATATCGGTCTTTCGACTGGAAAAAACCATAGGCCCACTGGGGAAGGAGCGGCACGTGCCCGGTCATAGACCGGTACTGGTGGATGATCGAGTCCATCTGCGGACCATAAAGGATGTAGTAATCGAACTGGGGGACGGCCATCGACTCGAGGTTCAGCTCAAGCGGGAAACGGTTGTCGAAATAGCTGAACGACGCCGTGTTCCAAAGAATGGCGTATCCCTTGCTGGACACAACGAGGGGGATGGCGACGTCGGTATTGTTCTGACCGAGTTCAACAACGCTGCCGCGATAATTGAACATCCCGCTTTGATGCTGGCCGAGCCCGTAGAGAGCCTCGGTGGCGTCCGGACCGAAGCGGTCTTCGATACGGAAAAGCCCGGGTGCCTCAGAGGGGCGATAGCTGCGCGGCAGGTTCGGCCGCTCGTGGAGCAGTTCCTCGCCCTGGGCCGTGTGAACACTCAGGTTTCCATTGGCCTCGGAAAAGGAAATGGCTAACCGCGCCGTGGTTAAGCTGGCAGAACCGCCGGATTCGCTGAACTGAAAGGATGCTCCTGGGCAGACCTCAGCCGGCGCGAGCATCCATGGCTGGATTTCCGCCGCGGACGGCGCGCCCGCGGGCCGCGCCGTCACGTGGATCAGGGAATCCCCGCAAACGGTCACTTCAAGCGTTTCACGCTCATTGGCCGCTACGAAGCCGCCGGTCGACTGGACGGCATGCATCGCGGAAGGATGCGGCGCTACCCCAGGCGAAGGCTGGGCGGTTAAGTGGACAACGGCCAAGGCAAAGCAAGCTGAAAGGAGTACAACGATTCGTGTGATGCGGGAAGCTTCGTTCAAAAGCACACCTCGGAAGAGATGAAATTCGTGCTTCAAGAAAAACGGCCTCCGCGCAAAGCAGAGGCCGTTTGGTGCCGACGCCGGATCATGCCGCAATAGCTAGTGCATCTGGCCGCTGTTATCGATGGTAATGCCGCCCGGGCCCTGATCCTTCTTCTGCTCATTGACCTTGCGCGTGTCCATCGCCTTGGTGGTCCACTGATCCGCCATGGCCAAATCCTGATTCACGGCCGAAGCATTGCCGTAGTCCACGTCCGCCTTGTTGCGATAGATGAGGTTCAGGTACTGCATCGCGTCGTCATAATTGGGACGATCGTTGACAGCCATGGTCAAGTACTTCAGACCCTCCTCGACCAGCGGCGAATTCTCCTGGGCCAACTGCTCCATCACCTTCTTCGGAGCCTTCACATTCCCCTTGCCATCATCGTTGAGACCGACGGACTGAAGCGCATTGAGCTTGTTCTGGTGAGCCTTTTTCCAATCAATGACGCCGATCGTGTAAGCTGCCTCAGGATCGTTGGGATCGACATCCAGAACCTTCTTTTGCCACGCCTCGGCGTCGTCCATCTGGTTGATGCTGAAATAAATGCCCGCGATTTTCTTCATGCTGTCGACATCGTTGGGCTTTTCACTCAGAACATCCTTGAACATGTCGATGGCCTGGTTGGCGATCTTCAGGTTGTCGGGTGTCGTCACTCCTGGGGCAACATCCTGCTCGAGCGCGGTGGCCAGGTAGGTCTTCGCCATGGGCAGCTTGGGGTCGAGCTCCGTGGCCTTTTGGAAGTGCTCGATGGCCTCATCGTAGTGACCGTTCTTGTAGGCATCGACTCCCTTGTTCAACTGATCCCGGGCCATGAGCTGGTTGCAGCCGCTCATGCCAAGGACCATGCCGGTTAAGGCCGCCGCCAGCGCCCAAAAACGTGCGGTTCCAATCATGTTCGTATCCTTCTCCTTCAGGCTTGGGCCCCGAGGCCGTACCTGGAAACTTAGCAGCCGGGTGCGGCTAAACGTACCGCAGCCAGGGCAAAAAAATTGTACTCTTCCTCGCACCCGGATCAAGTGTCTCCGGACACAGCCAGCTTACTGGCCAGCCTGGATCTTGGGCGTCATCAGCCCGATATGGTCCACGTTCGCGGCCTTTCCGATATCGATGACATCGGCGATGTATGCAAAGTTCACATCGTCGTCGCCCTTCACAAACATCACGCGCTCGGCGCGATTGGCATAGATGTCAGTCAATTTTGGCAGGAGATCGGCGTGGGTCACGTCGGTGTCGTTAATCTTGTACGCCGGGGTCTGGCCGGGGCGATAAAGAACCTGAACCACGATGGTGCGATCGTTCTGCTGTTGCTGCGTTTGCGGATTCTTGGGCGGCTGAGGCACCAGCGCATCCAGACCTTTGGGGGTCACCGGCACGATGACCATGAAGATGATCAACAAGACAAGCAAAATGTCGATCATCGGCGTGACATTGATCTCCGACATGCTGCCGGCCGGCCCACCCATAGACATTGCCATGGCTTAAACTCCTCGTTTCCTGAATATCGTTCAACAGACAATCCGGCTGCCGGGTTACTCGCCGCCGATCTGATTGCCTTGTCGCCTTTGCGTCAACAGGCCGACCTCTTCAACACCGGCCGTGCGCACATCGTCGATGGCGTCTTCCACCACCTTGTACTGCGCGCGCGCATCCGCGCGAACATAAATCGTCTTGTCGGTCTTGTCTGCCAGCTTGTCGCGCACCAGGCTGCCCAGCTGCGAAGGATCGACTTTATTCTGGCCGAGGTATACCGCTCCGTCCCGCGTGACAGCGACAACAATGGCGTCTTCCTTGTCGGCGTCTGGCATGTTGGTGGGGTTATCTACCCGGGCGAGGTCGATCGCCACCTTGTTCTGCAGCATGGGGGTGATGACCATGAAGATGATGAGAAGCACCAGCATCACGTCCACCATGGGAGTGACATTGATGTTGGAGTTTACCTTTTTACCTTCGTCGCGAACTGCTACTGCCATAATCGGGACTCCGTACGTCTGAATTTTTCTTGCCGGATCCGGTCCGGCCTTGCCCGAACTCAAGCAACCTCAAGCGAGCATCAAACCGCCGGGCAGAAGAGTTTCCCATCCTCCGCCCGGCGAAATTCTCGCCCGATACAAGCCACTTCGCTTTTAGCGCTTGTGGCTCTGCTTGATGAAATAGTCCACCAACTCACTTGAGGAGTTGTCCATCTCCACGTCAAATGCCTCGACGCGTCCGGTGAAGTAGTTGAACGCCATAACGGCAGGAATGGCCACGAGCAGGCCGAACGCCGTGGTGACCAAAGCTTCAGAGATACCGCCCGCGACCGCGCCGATGCCAGCGATTTTCTGGGTGGCGATGGCGTCGAACGCGTGCAGAATTCCGACGACGGTGCCGAACAGCCCAACGAACGGAGCCGTGGAACCGATGGTGGCGAGGACTGACAGGCCCCTCTTGAGCTTCGCGTGCACGATGGCCTCTGCCCTATCCAGGGCGCGGCCTGCGCTGGCGATGGTTTCCTCGGTCGCTTGACCGGACGACGCGCGGAACTCCTGCAAGCCGGCTGTAACCACTTCGGCCAGATGCGACTTCTTGTTCCGATCCGCAATCTTGATGGCTTCTTCGAGCTTGCTCTCCTTGAGCGCGCCGGCCACCTTGGGCGCGAATTCCCTCGACTGCTTGCGGGCAGCGGAGAAGTACAGATAGCGGTCGATCATCACGGCCAGTGACCAGACCGACTCAATGAACAGGATGATGGCTACCGTGCGGGCCATCCATGCCATGTGTTCCCACAGTTGCATGGGGCTGAAGCCAACGGTCTGCCCCTCATCCTGAAGGAAGGCAAGACTGTTGACCGTGTGCGAAGCGAAATGTGCGAGCTGAGCGAGAATCACTGAATCGTTCCTCCTAAGGAGATTCTTTTGTACTGAATTAAACCCGGCGCGGCGGGTAACTGAGTTCATGGAATGCGGCCCCTTGGGAATGCGCATTCGGTCAAAAGCAATGCGCCTTGCCAAAGGAGCGGCAAGGCGCAGGAAGTTCGATCACCCACCCAGGGTGAAGATTACGTTGACTGTGGTTTCCACTTCGACCGGCTCATTGTTGAGCAGGTAGGGTCGGTAGCGCCATTGCCTCACCGCATCCAGCGCCGCCTGCTGCAGCATTGCCGGCCCGCTGACGACGTGCAGATCCTCAATCGTTCCCTGCTTGGAGATGGTCGCCTGCAACACCACTGTTCCCTGAACGCGAGCGGCCTTGGCAATGGGTGGATAGATGGGCGTGGTCTTATTCAAAAGAAAGCCGACGGCCACGCCGGCAGAAATGTTTACCTTCTTGGGTGGTGCGGCCTTTACCTGCGGACCATTGCCGCTGCCGAACAAACTGCCCATGACGCCGTTGCTGCTTCCCATGCCTTCCATACCGGCAACACCGAAATTCGATGGCGGCGCTTCTTTTTGCGAGACCATCTCAATGTTCTTCGGAATCCTGGTAGGCGCAGTGAGCTGGTTGTTCATCATCTCCGACTGCACGTGGACGACATGGACTTCCGGAGGAGGAGGAGGCGGGGGCGGAGGAGGGGGCGGCGGGGGCACGGTCAAAATCGTTGCCATCAGCGCGCTCGGGAGCGCCTCGGGATAGATCAGCGGAATCAGGATCAGCAGAATGAGGATCGCGCCATTGATACCGCCGGTGAATAACATCCACCGGCCACTCTTGGTCTTGATCCTTTTCGCAGATTCGAATGTGGAGTCTTCAAACATGGCCAGCCTCGGAGTTCGGGTATCGTTACTCCTATTTTAGACACCACGGGAGGGGGAATTGTTCCCGACGGAAAAATCCTCGTAAAGGAGCGAGTAAACCTTATCAGAAGTTCGCTCCCACTGCCAAGAGTGCTGCAAAACTGGTGCAACTTTCAAGAGCCCGAAATGCCTGCTGGAAGCGGCCACAGGCCGCTCCGGCGGCGGACCTCCTTCAGGAGTGGTTCCCCGTTGAGAAAAGATGCAAAAATCGAGCTGCGCGGCCATACTTTTTAACCCTTTGCCTTTCTCGCAGCCGGCAGCGAGGCGGCCTTGCCTTTTCCCGCCCGCCTTTCCTGCCAGGCCACCAGCATCGGTGCGGCGATCGCGATGGAGGAATAGGTTCCAATGAGGATGCCCACCACTAAAGCGAAGGAGAAATCGTTCAATACCGGGCCGCCAAAGATGAACAGAGCGAGGACAGTAAGAAAGGTGAGGCCCGAGGTGAGCACAGTCCGGCTCAGGGTCTGGTTGATGCTGCGATTCACCAGGTCCGTCAAGCCCTCGCGACGGCTGATGCGAAGGTTCTCGCGGATGCGGTCGAAGACGACGATGGTGTCATTCATCGAATAGCCCACCAGCGTCAGGATGGCGGCAATCACGGTCAGGCTGATCTCCCGGCCGGTCAAAGCGAAGGCGCCGACAGTAATGAGCGTGTCGTGGAAGCATGCCACGACCGCGGCCACGCCGTAGATCAACTGGAAGCGGAACCAGAGATAGATGAGCATGCCGAGCATGGAGTAGAGCGTGGCCAGCGTGGCCTGCTTTTCCAACTGGTGGCCCACCGTAGGGCCCACCACATCAACCTTCACCCCGGTGTTGGGGTTGAAGTAGTTGTTGTAGTGGTTCTGGAGCGCCGATTCGACCTCCTGGCGGCCGATATCAAGCGCCGCCTCGTTGGTCTGTTCCGGCAGGCTGATAAGGACCTCGTGATTGGCCGCTTCGCCGAAGGGCACAATGGTTGCGTCCTTCACGCCTGCCTCGGCAATGGCGTGGCGGATGGCTTCGATATCCGGCGAATTCGCGAACTTCACATCAACCTGCGTGCCGCCTTGAAAATCCACTCCCAGCGGAACGGGGCTGCCGATGTGCGACCAGTTCCAACTCATCTTTGCGATGCCTGCGATGCTGAAGATCATGGAAAAGGCGAGGAAATACCACTTCCACCCCAGCCAGTTCACACTCGGATTGCGAAAGAATTCCACTTCTTGTCTTCTCCTGCTGACGAATCGCTGGCTCTAAATCGAAACCATCTCGCCGGCTTTCAATTTGTTCAAATGCGCCTCGAAGATGACTCGCGAGACAAAAACGGCGGTGAAAAGATTGGCCGCAAGACCGACGGTCAGCGTGGTGGCAAAGCCCTTCACTGGACCGGTGCCAAAGATGAATAGAATCGCTGCCGAGACGATGGTCGTAACGTGGGTATCGACGATGGTGAGCCACGCCCGGGCAAAGCCCTGATCCACGGCTGCCGAAGCTGCCTTGCCGGCGCGAATTTCCTCGCGGATGCGCTCGAAAATCAGCACGTTCGAATCCACGCCCATACCAATGGTGAGGATGACTCCCGCGATGCCGGGCAGGGTGAGGGTAAGCACCAGCCCTCCGCCGCCCGAAGCGCTCGAAATCGCGGCAGAGAGTCCCATGATCCCCAACAGAATGATCAGGTTAAAGATCAAGGCGAGATCGGCGTTGATGCCCGAGCCCTTGTAGTAAATGAGCATGAAGGCCATGACGACCGCGATGCCGACAATGGCTGCCGTCACCCCCTCGCGAATGGAGTCGGCGCCCAGTGTGGCGCCCACCGTGCTGGCCTCAATGTAGTTGAGCGAGGCGGGCAGCGCGCCCGTCCGCAGAAGCTTGGAGAGCTCCATCACTTCGTTCTGGCTGAATGTGCCCTCGATTTCGCCCTGATCGCGGATCGCGCCCTTGATCACCGCTACGCTGCGCACTGAGCCGCCCATCACCACGGCCATACTTTTTCCGATGTTGGCGCTGGTATAGTCCCAGAATTTGTCGCCCGCTTCATCGGTGAGGGTAAAGTTCACCGTTCTTTGTCCGGTGTTCGAATTCACGCCCGGCTCGGCGGATCGGAAATCGCTGCCGGCCACGATGGCGGAGCGCTCGAGAATGTAGTAGGTGGCGCCATTTGAACCGGCCAGATCCCCCGAGCTCTGCAGAATCTCTTGGTCAGGTGGAAGGGCGTTGTTCACGCTCTGGAGCGCCCCATCCTCGGTTGGAAACGGGCCGCCGTCGACGGCGTGAATTTCAAGGCGGGCCGTGGACTTGATCACGTTCTTTACCTGGTCCAGGTCACTGATACCGGGCAGTTCCACCAGAATCTGGTTGGCGCCCAGCCCGTATTCCTGAATCAGCGGCTCGCTCACTCCCAGCGCATCCACGCGGTCACGGATGGTTTCAATGGCCTCGTCCACCGTGCGCTTGTCGAGATCGCTCTCGAAAAGCGGCTTCATCTTCAGCGTCCAGTTGTTGTCGGATCCGCCCGAGACGTCGTACTCGTTGGCATATTTGCTGCCGGAAAGCAAAGAGTCGACGGCATCGGACTGCGCCTGATTTGTCCCCTCGATGCGAATCACGTCTGGCTTGTTGGGATCGGGTTTGTACACCTGAGAAAACGTCAGGTTGGCCTTTTTGAGATCCTGCTGAATCTCCTGCACGGTGTTGTCAGTTTCGGCATTCACCGCTTCCGACACCTGCACCTGCAGGATCAGGTGCGCCCCGCCTTGCAAATCGAGACCCATATGAATCCGGCTGGAAATAGCGCTGAGCAACGCCTTCCCGCTGATCCCGGACGGGATTCCGAAGATGCCATACAGGCAGATCAAAAGAACGGCAACAATCAGGGCAATCTTGTTTCTGAGATTCTTCTTCATTGGTTCGTTTCTCTAGTCAAAAGAATGAAAACCCGGAGGGCCTTAGGATTTCGAAGCGTCCTCTTGAGTGACCGAAGCAATCGCGTTTTTGGCTATTTCCAGCTTGAGGTTATCGGGGGCGACACGAATCACAATCGAATCGTCCTTGATGGAGAGGATAATGCCGCGAATCCCTCCGGTCGTTGTAATCCGGTCTCCGGACTTGATGCTGGCGAGCATCTGTTGCCACTGCTTTTGCCGCTTCTGCTGCGGGCGGATCATGATCAGGTAGAGCAGCGGGATAAAAAGCAGGATGGGAAGCAGCATGGATAAGCCGCCGCCGGCTCCCGGGGCGGGCGAAGCCGCCCAAAGTGCGAAGCTTGTCGGTCCGTTCATGGTTGGCTCACGTCCCTCACTCGCCCTCGCGGCCGTCGTTTGCCGCCTTCAGGCGCAGGCTGGCCCGGCCATTGCTGCCGGCGCCTGACAAGAAATTTGTCTCCGGGAAAGGTTCTTGAGGCCTCGGTCTTCTCCGGCCCAAGCTTTGGAAGGAGGGTCCAATCACGGGGCTGGAGACGAATTCCGGTCCTGCCCACACGCATAAACGTAACCCTACCGCCGCATACTTCCTGTTCGACACAGCATTCCATTGGCATCCAGACACAAAGAAGGCGGTTCGCGACCCGTTCGTCAGGCCCGGATTGCCAAAAGAATACCTAGAAAGATAAGAAATGCGCGGTGGGTTCGGTGTCAAGGCGAACCGGCGCCGGCGCTGACGGGAAGCATACAGCCCGTTCTTTATAGACCTCTTACGAATTGGCTACTCGTTCTTTACAGAAAGGGGCGTCATCTGGGTTGATGAGGTCTTTCCGCGCGTCCGGGAGGTCCAAGATCGGCGGCGCAAAGGAGGACGGAAAGGGGAATCGTCTCCATGACGCTGGAGATTCATGAGCAGACCCTGTGGCTGATCCCCGTAGGTCTTGCCGTCGGATTCATGGTCTGGGTTCTCTGGCAGTGGTGGCGTGAAGAGCATCGCCCGAGCGACGCGGGAGCTTATTCTTCCGGCGCGGCAGGTTTCCAGTATCGAAGTTCCGGTCGTGCGCAGGTGAGGCAAAGCGACTCGCCGTTCACAACAGCGAGCCGGCCGAAGTTCACCCCCTCGCGGCAGCGTTGACAGACAACGCGATCGCCCGAACGGCCGGGCAAATCGGCCGGATCGATGTTAACGCGCACCCATTGTTCGTGGAAAAGCTGCGCATCCGGCAATTCCCGATAGGCCTGCAGTTGCCGGCGGCTTTTTGTCTCCAGGTGCGGGTAAAGCTGTTCCGCGAGCTCGCGCGTGTCTTCAAGCGCCACGATGCGGAGGGCGCGACCTGAGCCTAGTTCGACGAACGTCGCCGCCATCTTGCCCCAGTCTCTGAACTTGAGAGCGCGCTTGCCCAGCCGGCATCCAGTGACGAGCGCGATCGCATCCGTAGCACAGCGGTCGATTTCGACGTAGGTAACGAGACGCTTGCGGTCGGCGCCGCGCGGGTCGGCAATGCCCAGCCGGGCCAGGCCAAGCAGGGCCATGCGCACACCGAGGACCTGTCCCGCGCACAGGTGTCCGTGCGCGGCTTCAGCTTGCCGTAAAAGCTCGTCGAGCGATTCCATGCTGTTGTGCCGACCTTCTGGCTAGTCCCCGGAGGACTGACTTACTACTTCGTCGGGGCGGCGGCGGGCGTTTCATCTTCGTCGCCCGTGTCTTCCACCAGCACCGCCGAGCCGGGGACGATGTCGTAGCTTACCGCATCCAGGCCCGTGGGATGAAAAGTAATGCGGATCGGCTCACGCTGCCAGTCGGGCGGCGCGCAAACCGGGTCGGGGTGATTTTCAGGGTCGAATGCCGCGAGCTTTTTGGCGAGGACCGGCTTTCGCGCAGCGATTTGTGCCGCCACCGCGTAGAGGCTCTTGCCGCTCGCCGTGAGGCCGCAGTAGGCAGCGTAGTCGCGGAACCAGCTCACCTGACTCACTCCAGGGTCGTAGTCTGGCAGCCGGAGCGCCATAACTCGGCCTGTAACGCGATCGACCAGCAGCCACGGCCCGCGCTGCCACACCCAGTGGCTCGCTTTGTCGCCAGGGACAGGCTTGTCGGTGGGCAGGGCATCGTTGAGCCGGATCACGCGTCGTACGACGAAACTGCGATCGGTCACGTCGTGCGGCTCGCCCGTGGTCCACTCTTTCAGGACGCCGTCGACCAGCAGCGCACGAATCTTCAAAGCGTCCTCACCGGCGCCCGCAGCGGCTGGATCGCCGGCCTTGGAATACGGCACGCTTTTGATCGCGCCCAGAACGACGGTATGCGCTTTGCGCGGGGCTGCATGGGAAAAAGGTCCCACGCCCAATGTTGCCAACAATGCCAAAACCGTGAAACCGGCAGTCTTGCTCATGGCCCTTACTCCTGAATTCCCGCAGCCTCCACGGCGCGCGCCACGCGAAATGCCGTGCTCTCGCCCATGTGCCGGGCAAGAACCTGCATTCCTACGGGGAGGCCGGTTCGCGTCGCGCCGCATGGAACCGAGACGCCACAGATGCCGGCCAGGCTGGCGGTGACGGTGTAAATGTCGGCGAGATACATGGCGAGCGGATCGCCGGTTTTTTCGCCGAGCTTGAACGCGGGGAAGGGCGAGGTGGGCGTGACGATGGCATCGACCTGGGCAAAGGCTCGCAGGAATTCCTCGGCCAAAAGGCGGCGAACCTGCTGCGCCTTGAGGTAGTAAGCGTCGTAGTAGCCGGCCGAAAGTGCGTAGGTGCCGAGAAAGATGCGGCGCTTGACCTCGGCGCCAAAGCCCTCGTCGCGGGAGTGCGAGTACATGTCGGAGAGCGTGGCAGAATTGGCTGAGCGGTAGCCGTAACGCACGCCATCAAAGCGGGCAAGGTTGGCACTGGCCTCGGCTGTGGCTACCAGATAGTAAGTGGGTACGGCGTATTTGGTGTGCGGCAGCGAGATTGGCTTGATGGCGCAGCCGGCGGCTTCGAGCGCGGCGATGCCCTTCTCGACCGCCGCGCGGACCTCGGGATCGAGACCCTCGCCAAAGTATTCTGCCGGCACGCCGATGCGCAGGCCCGCGGCAGGCGTGTCGCTTGCAGCAGCGTAGTCCTCCACCGGAGCCGGGGAACTTGTTGCATCGCTCGGGTCGTGACCGGCAATGACGCTGAGCAGCGTGGCAGCGTCGCGAACGTTGGAGGCAAGGGGTCCGATGCGGTCGAGCGAGGAGGCAAAGGCAATGAGGCCATAGCGCGAGACGCGGCCATAGGTAGGCAACACGCCAACAACGCCGCAAAAGCTGGCCGGCTGGCGAATGGATCCGCCCGTATCGGTTCCCAGCGTGGCCACGGCAAGGTTGGCTGCCACAGCCGCTGCCGAGCCGCCGCTGGAGCCGCCGGGAACGCGCTCCGGATCGACGGGGTTGCGCACCGGCCCGTAGGCCGAATTCTCGTTTGAGGAGCCCATGGCAAACTCGTCGCAGTTGGTTTTGCCCAAAAGCACCGCGCCGGCGGCCTCGAGCCTGGCGACTGCCGTGCAGTCGTAAGGTGCGCGATAGCCCTGAAGGATTTTGGAGCCCGCTGTCGACGGCGCGCCCCGCATGACGAGCACATCCTTAATGCCTACGGGAACGCCGGCGAGCGGAGGCAGCGGATGTCCCTTGGCAGCCATGACGTCGATGCGCGCGGCCTGCTCGAACGCGCGCTCTTTAGTGAGGCTCAGAAAGACGTTCAGCCGTGGGTTCAGCTTCTCGATACGCTCGTAGTATCCGGCAGCGAGGTCCCCGGCCTTGGTGCGGCCGGCGACTAGATCAGCGCGCAGAGCGGCGAGCGTCTTGGGCTGTTCGACAAAGCTCTCAGCGGTCATGGTTTCGCTCGGCAATCGATTTCCCTCTTCAGTTCTCGCTTGTGAGCATGCCTTGGCACTATCGTTCGATGACTTTGGGCACCTTGAAGAAAGTCTGGTCGGTCTCCGGCGCCTGCTGCATGACGGCCTCGCGATTAAGCGACGGCCCCACTCGGTCGGCGCGGAGAGCGGCGACGGCGTCGCCAGCAAGCTCGCTCATCTGGGCGAGCGGCACGATGTTCGATGTATCCAACTCATTCAGCTCGACCACGTAATCGAGGATCGCATTGAGGTCGCGCAACATGGGCCCTGTCTCCTCTGGACCGAGCTCCAGGTGCGCCAATTCGGCCACCCGTTGCATATCTTCGACGGTTACTTTTGCAGTCATGTACGTCCCAATCTCGAACCTCAAGTATAGCTGTTTCACGACCGCGGACCGCGCTGCGCTTAGTCGACCGTCAGAGTCAGGCTCACCAATCGCGAGACCCCCATGGACGTGACACTGACTGGAATCGTGTAGGTTCCCGGCGCGGTATTGGAGCCGCCCCCGTTTCCGCCGGTACCTCCCGTACCTTCACCAGAGCTGGTGCAGCTGGAGACACCGCAAACCAGAAAGGCAGCCAGCACGAGGAGCAAGAACGCTTTGCAGCGCCTACGAACCGCCAAAGGAAGCAGGAGCAACCCGCACGCCAGCGGCAGGGCGCCTCGGAAGCCCGAATGGTCAAGGCCTCGCCTCGCGGCCTCCGGCTTGGCCATGCTGGGTTTTTCGAACCGAGCCGTGGTTCCGTTGCCCGTGGAGATCTCGACCGTGACGTTGCCCTGCACGCCTGCACTGAGCGTCTCATTGGCGGGACTGAAGAGGCAAAGCGCATTCGTGGGCAGTGTGCCGCAGGAAAAGGCAAACGTGGCGCCAGAACCAGCCGGCGAAATGACCAGGGTGTATGTGGCTTGCTGTCCGCTCGCGACGGTCTGGCTCGCCGAGCCGGTGACACTCACGGTGAAATCGAACCCTGTTCCCGAAAGCGCTACCATGGCGGGCGTAGAAACGGCAGAGGAAGTCACCGTAAGCGACCCGGAAGCTGAGCCGCCGGCGCTGGGCTGAAAGACGACCGAGGCGGTGCAATTGGCGTTCGCGGCCAAGCTACCAGTGCACGTGTTCTGCGAGATGCTGAATGGCGCGGGAGCGGCGAGCGAAACCGAACCGATCGCGTAGTTGGAGGAATTTGTAACCGTCACTGGCTGCGCTGTGCTGGACTGGCCGGCTGCCACCACCGAAAATGCAATCTGGGACGGGTTCGTAGCCAAGCCGGTGGCTAGCTGTCCCGAACCGTTCAGCGGCACCGAAGCCGGAACCACTCCAAATGTAGACGAAGAGACAGCAAGCGTGGCTGCGATGGCGCCCGTCGCGTTGGGTGTAAAGACAATCTGTACGGTGCAACTGCTTCCGTTATTGAGCAGCGCTCCGCAGGTGGTACCGGCAATGGAATAGCTGGATGCCGCGGCGCCAGCGATCGAAAATCCGACGTTGGCCATCGGCGAGCCGCCGATGTTGCCGATGGCGAGCGTTTGCGGGGCGCTGGGTACGCCTGGCTGCTGGTTGGTGAAGGTCAGGCTGGAGGGATTGACGCTAAAGGCCGCTGGTGCGAGCCCAGTCCCGCTCAAAGTCACGCTCTGCGTGCGCAGGGCGTCGGCAACGGTCAGTGTGCCGGTGACCGCACCAACCTGAGCGGGGGCAAAGGTCACGCTGATGGTGCAGACCGCGTCCCCCGCCAGTTGAGTTCCGCAGGTGTTTGACTCCTGGAATTGCGCGCTGACCGAGACGGAGATTGAGGTGAGCGGCAAGCCGCCGGAATCTGTCAGCGTCACAGATTCCGCAGCGGAAAGCTGGCCATTCGATGTCGACGGAAAGGAGAGCGATGTGGGGTTGAGAACGTCGGTGGGCGGAGCGATCCCCGTTCCGCTCAGTTCTACGGTTTGCGTGCCTGCTCCATCGGTAAGGGTCAGCAGGCCGGACGCGGGGCCGTCTTGGGTGGGCGCGAACTCTACCTCCAGCCCGCAAAGGGAGCTTGGCGCCAGACTGGATGCGCCGCAGGAGTTGCTGAAGAGGACAAACGGTGGCGTGATGGAGACGCCACTGATGGGAATTGCCGCCGTACCACTGTTAGCCGCAGTCACCTGGAGCGGCGCCGATGTGATTCCCACTTCCACCTGGCCAAAGGCGACGGCGGCCGGAGTCAGGCTCACTACGCCTGCCGGCGAACCGGTTCCGGTCAGGTCGACCGTCAGCTGCCCGCCGTAGAGATTGGCGTAGATGGTCATTTCGCCGCTGCGCGGGCCGGTGGCTTGCGGCGTGAACGTAACCTGGATGGAGCAGTTCGCGCCAACGGCGACTGGAGCATTCACACAGTTGTCGGTCTCAGTGAAATCTCCGCTCATGGAAATCGAAGTAACAGTGAGCGCGAGGCTGCCTGTGTTGTCGAGAGTCACGGTCATGGGGCTGCTGGATGTGTCAAAGACCTGACTTGAAAAGGCAAGAGACGAAGGGCTGGCGGCCGCCGAAGTAAGGCTCGTGCCTGCGCTCCATAGCGGAGCTTGCCAGATGCCGCGTCCGTATGTGGCTGCGACCAGGACGGGCGAGGAAGACGAACCGGGAGCGGCGCTGACGGCAACGGCCGGAGCGCTGGGCAAACCAGAGCCAAACACTGACCAGCAGTTGGAAAGCGACTGCGCACAAGCTGCGACTGCGGTCGTGAAGTACACGCCCTGGTCCGTGGCGACGTACACCGTATTGGCATCCTGCGGGTCGATGGCCAGGCCGTTGGCCGGCGCAATGGGCAAGTTTGCCGTGATGCTGTACCAGGTTGCCCCGCCATTCGTCGAGCGGTAAACCACCTGGAGCTTTTCGCCAGGGCCTTCCATGCCTGCCACCGTCACATACACGGTGTTGCCGGTGGGGTCGTGAGTGTCAACAGCGACGCTGGAGATGTCGAAGTTGTCGGAGTTCAGCGAACGGGGATTGTTGACAACCGGATTCAGCGTGAGATCCTGCCACGCGGGCGCGGCGCCGGAAGAGAGATCGATGGTCGCGCTCAGAATATGGCCGGGCAGGTTACCGCCATTGCTGGCGGCGCCATACATGCCTACGTAGATGACCTCGCCGCTGGGAGAGAGCGGCAGGGCGGCCATGGAGCGGATGAGTCCGTCGCCATTGCAGGGAACGCCAATGGCTCCGCTGGAGAGGATGGGACTGATCGCGTTGGCTGCGCTCCAATCGCTGCCATTGGCCGGCCCGCGCCAGACGCGGCAGGTGCCGATGAGCAATTGAGAGTCATCGAGCGGATCGACAAGGAATGGCGCCGGCGTAGGCATGGTTTCACCGTCGTCGCCGACATCCGCGTCAGTGATCACCGGGCTCGCGCCGAACGACTCGGGCGTGCAGGGAGCCGACTGCGAGCACCGATAAATGGCCACTCCCGGCTCAGTGTTGGCATACCAATTGGTGACGTTATTGAGGTCGATGGCGACAGCGCCCCCGTAGCCCGACAGAATCTGCGGCCAGTCTGCAACCGGGGCGGAACTTTTCACGCCTGCGATTCCGTTGACGCCCAAACCAGCCATCAAGTTGTACGTCGAGTCCGTAGCAGGCGCCAGGCTTACCACCTCGGCCAGCGATCCCAGGCTGCCGTTCAGATTCTGAAAGTGCGCAGAGTCCGTGGCCGCGCAGGGCGACCCCGTCTCGCCAATTGCGTCCGTCGAGCGCCACAGCCCGCTGTCGTTGCCGAGGAAAATCTCCAACGGGTTCGCCGCATTCCAGGCAAGAGAGTGCTGGTATTCAGCCACCTGCGCGCTCATGCAGGTGGTGGAGTTAGTGGTGTTTCGCCAAACGCAACCCATGGCCAGGCTGCACTTCCAAAGGTCATCGGCGCCAGCCAGAATCAACGTGTCCTGCGCGTACGGGACCGCGGCCAGGGCAAGATCATAGTCGCCGTCGACGATGGTGGCAGCGCCCTCAAGTGTGCCGGCCTCGAGCGCCGCGGTGTTCCACTCGGCGGCGAACGCGATGGTTGGATTACTGCACGTCCCTCCCGTGATTGCGCACCGATCCTGCCACAACCCCTGGTCCTGATTGTTCACGTCGACGGTCCACGCAAAGGTGTCTCCGGTTTGTGGATTGACCGCCAGCGCGCCACGATAGATTGGACACGCGATGGAGCCAGGCTGCCCGAAGTTGGTCGGACACATTTGGGCCGTGAGTCCAGTTCCGGGTTGCGCACTCATGCGCGTCCAGGTCACGCCGTCCGGCGATTGATAGTAACCGTGGAAGCGTACCGCAGCCACAAACAACTGACGCACCGGATTCCACACCACGGCGGTGGCGGCGTTGCCTTGCGAACCGGCAGGACTGAGCGGGCCCTGAACAAGCTCGCCGCTGCCGTCGCTGATTGTTGCCAGGTGCCAGGTGGCACCGCTGTCGGTGGAATAGAAAAGTCCCTCGAATGTGGTAGGCGGCCACGTAGCATTCACCAGCGTGCCTTCATAGGCTTGCGACACCGCCGCGACGACGAGTTGCGGATTGACGGTACTCCAGGCAAAGCCCGCAAAACCCTGCCCGACGAAGCTGGCATCCGTGAGGCTCAGGCCCTCCTCGAAGTCCATGGTTTGGGAGACCAGGCTCCACGTGTTTCCGCCGTCTGGGGAGCGCAGAATGCCGGCGCCGTAGTAAGAATCCAGCACGTCGTTAGGGTCGCCAGTGCCGGCAAGGATGACGCCGGTTTCACCGGGCTGCACCGTGAGAGCGCCGATGCTGATGGAGGCGTCAGAGGCCCCGCCGAGTGCGGCCAGCGTGTCGGTGAGTGGACTAAAGACGATGGTGGAAGGCGTTGAAACGGCAGCATTGTTGGCTACCCAAACGCCGCCGCCGGTGGTGCCTGCATAAAGGCGGTTGCCGGTCGCATCGGAGGGATCGAGGGCCAACGCTGCCACGCGGCCGGTGACAAGGCCAAAGTTTGGGGTCTGGACCGCTGTGGGGCCGAGCGGCTCCCAGGTGGCGCTTGTTGTCGTGTTGCCTATACTTTGGGCATTCGACGCAGAGGTCGCGGAAGCGCTTAAAGTCATGGCACCCAGATGGCGAACGGCGCCCATTCGTGGAGTCAGCCTGTGACCCGGAGTCCACCCCCGTTGCTTGAGAAAACGCTGCGCTTCAAGAACACGAGGAGGGATGCGCGTGGGCTGGGGCGCTTGCGGTGACGCCGGTTTAGCTTGCGTAGGCGGAAGCTGCGTCTGTGCCGCGGCCGGAGCAACCGAAAGAAGCACCAGGAAGCACGCGGCCAGCGCCGCGCCGGCCCATGCGCCACGGGTAACGCGCGGCCCGGCCCGCTCGGATCGCTTCCCTGCACTGCACCTTCGGACGTGGCCCTTGCATTTCGGATCGAACATTGGATTCGTCACGCGTTTCCTGAATGTGATTCCGGCTTCCCCTATTCTGAAAATCTTCCAACGGGGATGAGCGCGGAATCCATCAGATAACGCTCAACGAAACACGCAGTTTCCGGGAATGAGATTGCCGCCCATTATAGGACAGTCTCAACTACGGCCACTTGTGATCCCGGATACAACCTGTAGGCTGAATCAGCGATCAGTCCCTCGGGACGAAAACGGAGATTCAGCGAATCTGCGAATGTAGGCTTCGGCATTGAATTTGCGGGAAAATGACGAACCGGTCATCGGCCGCACCAGGCCGAATACCGGTCGATTGAACCACGGCCGATCGAACTTGCCAACGATCGCCCAGGCAATCCCCGCATAGCCATTTGGGTCGCGACCGTCGAGTTCGTAGCGATCATTCAGAATCACCGCCCAATCGAAGGCGGTGGCGGGATCGGGCGCCCATTCAAGGATTTTCTTCGCCCAGTACATGCGCATGTAGTTGTGCATCCGGCCCGTAGAGACCATTTCGCGCTGGGCGGCATTCCAAAGGCCATTGTGAGTCTCACCTCGCTCCAATTGGCGAAAAGTGCAACGGTATGGGCGCGCGTCTAAGGCGTGCTCGAGAAGCGTTTTGCGCGCCCAGGGCGCCGCGCATTCCCAGTTGTCGTAGTTCGACTCGTGGCGGACGAATAGCACCGAAAGTTCCCGCCAGCCGATCAACTGCTCGAGGAATCTTTCACTCGTTTCGGGCGTGATCTTGCCGTCGTTTTCCGCTTTCCGCACCGCCAAAGCAATGGTCAAAGGACTGATGTTGCCGAAATGCAGATAGGGCGACAATCGGCTGGTGCCCGCAGTCTCAGGATGATTGCGCGTTTCATCGTAAGACGCAAGATCGTTCCTGATGAATGCCTTCAGCCGCTCGAGCGCGGCGCGCGTGCCGCCAGTAAAGGTGTCGACAGGGCCGACTGAGCGGTCAAGCTTCGCGAATCCAGCGGTGATGTCCCCGGCTAGTGCGAAGGACGCGACAGGCATTAGCGGCTGCCAACGGTGGAGCGGCTCGGTCTTCCTTGGAGCAACGAGGAATTTGGGTAATTCGGCCTTGAGTCGCGGGCGAAAGTGGCGGATCAGCACAAAGCTGCGGTTGAAGACGCGCGAAGGAACCACGACGTCAGCATCGACCGTCCAGTAGGGGATCCTGAGGCGCCGGGCAAGCACTTTGCGCCAGCGCTCGGGCTCGCGGCAGGGATTTTCGTCGCCGATGAGGAGCGCGGCCTGGACCTCTTCAAGAAACGCCTCCAGCGAGGCTTCTGGTGGCCGGCGAACGATGAATCCCACGCCCCGCTCCGCTGCGTCCTGAGCCGCGTCGCGCAGGACCTGGTGAAGGAAATAGTGATGGCGGAGGTTGGCGCCCGGGTAGTTGGGAACGACGCCGAAATAAACGACCACTGGCAGGTCGAGAATGTTGGCCGCGGGGATGGCTACATCGAGAGCAGGGTTGTCCCTGATACGCACGGCGCGTTGCATCCTGTAGACGACCGAGCGCGCGGCCTTGCGCGGGGTACCGGCGCGGCGCACCAGAACGCGCGGCTGATCAGCCAATCGGGCAAGCTCCACTGGAATCTCATCGCCTTCGAGCATCGAGCTCACCGGGGCCTTTCTGCTGAAACTTGTTGCAAGGGCCGCGAAACTGCAACTGCGCAGTTCTCGCAAAATCATCATGCTAATGCCTGGCCGTGCCGGTTAGGATGAGTTGATTGCGTTCCAACTGTGCAAGACCGTCCTCGTTTCCATCCTGTTCATCTCAAAACTCGGGGTTTTTGATGAAACGAATTCTGCTCACGCTGCTGTTGGTTTCTGCATATGCTATCTCCCACGCCGAGGACTACACCCTCGGCCCCGATTCGCAGCCGCACGATGGCGTGCCCAAAGGAACAGTGACCAGATTCACACTGGCGCCGGGGAAGGATTATCCAGGCACGCCGCATAACTGCGCTGTTTATGTGCCTGCTCAGTACGACCCCGGCAAGCCGACGCCGTTCATGATTTTTCTCGACGGCAGCCAGGCGCTCGGCAACAGCATGCGCGTGCCGGTGCTCCTGGACAACCTGATCGCCAAACACGATTTGCCTCCGATGATCGCGATCTTCGTCGATCCGGGCATCCTGCCCGTGGTTTCCGATGCCGCCCAGAACCGCTACAACCGCATCTATGAGTACGACTCGCTGACGCCACGGTTTTCCGATTTTCTGCTCAACGAGCTGATCCCCGAGGTGGCGAAACAGTACAACCTGTCGAAGAATCCCGACAACCGCGCGCTGAGCGGCGTGAGCACGGGCGCCGTCGGCGCGTTCATCGCGGCGTGGAACCGGCCTGACCAGTTTCATCGCGTGCTCTCGCTCATCGGCACCTACGTTGCCATGAAGGGCGCCGATGCGCTGCCGGCGCTGGTGCGCAAAACCGAGCCCAAGCCCATTCGCATCTTCATGCAGGACGGGACAGCGGATCATATTGTTCCTGCCGAGCCCTATGGAACCTCGTTTGCCGGAAGCTGGCCCATTAACAACCAGGTAATGTACGAGGCGCTGGAGTTCGCAGGCTACGATGCGAGGCTGGTGATGGGCACGGACGGGCACAGCACGAAGCAGGGCGGCGCGATCCTGCCCGATGCGCTGCGCTGGCTGTGGCGCGATTACCCCGCGCCGATCGTGGTTCATGAGCCGCCGGCCGCGGAACAGGCGGGACGGGATTCGTCGGCGTCGGTCTTTTCGACGATCTTCGTCGACAAGCCGTGGCAACAGATCGGCGGCGATTACCGCTCCATTACCAGCCTCACTGCCGACGCGAGCGGCAACGTCTACTTCGTCGACTCAGCGGGGATGGTCGAACGAGTGAGTCCCGCTGGCAATGTAAGTCAACTTGCCGGAGCGCCCAATAGAACTTCAATTCTGCGCATGGGCGCGAGCGACCGTCTGTACACCTATTCTTCTTCGACCGGCAACATCGTCTCATCCAGCATTGCAACAGGCTCAGCCAGCGACCAGAAAACCATCGCCAGAAATCTCGCCGCTGTCACTGACTTCGTCGTTAAGCTGAACGGCACGGTCTGCTTTCTCCGCGGGCCGACGGCCACAATCGGCGTGATCGATTCCTCGAGTCAGCGGCGCGTCGCGCTGCGCTGGACCGATCTGGGCGGCGAAATAGCCGCTCCCAAAGGGCTTGCGCTCTCGCCCGACCAGTCGATGCTGGTCGTCACCGATGTGGTTTCGCGCTATAGCTGGTCGTTTCAATTCGCAGCGGACGGCACGCTCGAAAACGGCGAGCCGTTCTACCGGCTCGAGCTGCCGGAGACGACCGCATTGAGCTGGCGAAGTGGGACGCGTGGTGCGGTGGAAGACGCCGATGGCATGGTGTATTTTGCTACGCCGCTGGGCATTCAGATCTGCATGGAAAATGGCCGCGTAGTGGAGATCCTGAATCCACCCGTGCCGGGTGCGTCCCTCAACGCCATCACGTTTGCCGGCGGCGATACGAACTGGATTTACGTTGCGGAGAGCGGCAAGCTCTACAGGCGGCCTGTGAAGGTGACGGGGGCGAACGCCTGGACGGTGGTGAAACCGCCGAAGCCGACGCTCTAGAAACACTATGTATATGGATTGAAAAGGGCCGCCCTCAGGCGGCCCGACAAGCTAAAGGCTCAGAGCTAGCGGCTCATGGCCGGTTGTCTACCAGCGTCCCCAGGCGCGCGTGAAGTAATCGGCCAGCGTCATTCCGATCAGCACGAGGAACATAAAGGCGCCCGAGGCCACGGTGAGCTTGGTCAGCTTGGTGCTGTACTTGACGTGCATGAAGAACAGCACCACCAGCAAAGCTTTAGTGGTGGCAATGGCGAGCGCGACGACGGGATTCCAGGAGAGGGTGAGGCCCGGGGCGATATGCCACTCGCCGAGGTCGATGTAAGAGGCGGCTACTGTACCCGCCGTGCCCGCCAGCAACGCGAGGAGAATGATGACGTAAATCCCCGGGCTGACGATGTGGTGTTCCTCTTCGTGCTGTTGATGTTGTTCGCTCATGCGTTGAAACCTTCTAGTGCCTGCTGATCAGGTACAGCAGGGCAAAGAGATAGATCCAAATGATGTCGACAAAGTGCCAGTAGAGGCCGAAATTCTCAACAAATGTGACGTGTCCCGAGGTGTAAGCCCCGGCCTTGGCTCGAACGATCATGAAGATCAGGATGCCGACGCCAATCACCATGTGCAGCGCGTGCATGCCGGTCATGGCGAAGTAGAGGAAGAAATACTGCTCGGTCTTCTGTGCCATATCGGGCGCCAGCGGCTTGTCGTCCGGATACTGCTTGTGCACCTCAGGGTCTGAAGCAGGATTTAGAAACGATTGATCGCTGTAGCGGAGACCCGGGATATGGTGCTTCTCCCATTTCTCGTGCCACTCGATGCCCTTGATGCCAAGGAAGGTCAGTCCGAACAAGAGGGTGAGGCCCAGGCAGAGCAGCAGTGCGCCCTTACGACGCGTCTCAGCTGACCACACGCTCATGGCCATGGTGAAGCTGGAGGCAATGAGGACCGCGGTGTTGGCTGTTCCCCAGAAGATGCTCAACTGATGCGAACCTTCAACGAAGGCCGGATAGTACCAGTTGCGCATGATCAGATAGGCGGTAAACAACCCGCCGAAGAACATGACCTCCGTGAGCAGGAAGAGCCACATGGCGAAATTCGTGGCGTCGAACTGCTGATCGACGGACTCGAAGTGATGGCGCTGGTAGGACGGATGCTCATGATGAACCTCCGCTACGGCGCTGCTGGCAGTTGCGGTGCTATCCGACACTCGCCACCTCTTTCTCTTGCTGCCGTTCCAGCCACTCGTAGTCGTAGGCTTCGTGGTCAACGATGGGGATCACAGGGAAGTTCTCGGTCAACGGCGGCGACTGTGTCTGCCACTCCAGCCCCGTTGCCTGCCAGGGATTGTTGCCTGCAACGGCGCCGTATTTCAGCGACCAGGTGAGGTAAAGAATCGGCAGCAGGTAACCCACGCCGAGGATGGTCGCGCCTGCGGTAGAGAAGACGTTCAGCGCCTGGAACTCCGGCGGGTAAGCGGCGTAGCGCCGCGGCATGCCCAGCGTGCCCAGGATGAATTGCGGGAAGAAGGTGAAGTTGAAGCCAATAAAGGTGACGATGGCAGCCAACTGCGAAATCTTCTCCGGATACATGCGCCCAGTCCACTTGGGCCACCAGAAGTGAATACCGGACAGAAATGCCATCAGCATGCCGCCCACCATCACAAAGTGGAAGTGAGCCACGATGAAGTACGTCTCGGTCAGGTGAATGTCGGTTCCCGTCGCGCCAAGGAAAACGCCCGTCATGCCTCCGATGGTGAATAACCCCATGAAGCCAAAGGCGTAGAGCATGGGTGTTTCAAACGTGATGGAGCCTTTGTACAGCGTGAAGGCCCAGTTGAAAATCTTGATGGCCGAAGGCACCGCGACAAGCATGGTGAGTAGCGAGAAGACCAGCGCCGCGTAATTGGAAATGCCCATGATGAACATATGATGCGCCCAGACGAAGAAACCGAATACCGCGATGGCCACTGAGGAGAACGCGACGGCCGTGTAGCCGAAGACTCGCTTGCGGCTGAAGGTGGAGACCACTTCGGAGATGACTCCCATGCCGGGCAGAATCATGATGTAGACGGCGGGGTGCGAGTAGAACCAGAACAGATGTTGGAAGAGAATCGGGTCGCCGCCATAGGCGGGATCAAAGACGCCGATGTGCACGGTGCGCTCGAGAACCACCAGCACCAGCGTGATCGCCAGCACGGGCGTTCCCAGCACCATCAGGATGCTGGCCGCGTAGTTCGACCAGACGAAGAGCGGCAGCCGGAACCAGGTCATGCCCGGCGCACGCATCTTGTGGATGGTGACGATGAAGTTGAGGCCGGTGAAGATGGAGCTGAATCCGGCCACGAAGATGGCCAGGCCGGTTGAAATCACGTGCGTATTCAGATAGTGCGTGGAGAGCGGGGTGGTGAAGGTCCATCCGGTGTCCACACCGCCGGCGGCCATGGTGTAGATGACCATGATGCCGGCGATCACGTAGAGATACCAGCTCAGCAGGTTGATCTTGGGCAGGGCGAGGTCCCTGGCTCCGACCATCATGGGAATCACGAAATTCCCGATCGTAGCCGGCACCGAAGGCACCAGGAACAAGAACACCATGATGACGCCGTGCATGGTGAACACCTTGTTATAGGTGTCGGCAGCCATTAGGGAAGTTTGCGGCGTGAGCAGTTCCAGGCGGATGAGTCCGGCAAGGGACCCGCCGATAAAGAAGAAAAATGTAATCGAGATCAGATAAAGCGTGGCGATCCGCTTGTGGTCGCCGGTGAGTAGCCAACTGAGCAAGCCGTTCTCCTTGGTCAGGAAGTTCATTTTGGGAATCCTGGCCGTAGACTGATCGGGAAGACTAACGATGGTGGCAGCACTCATGGCTTGACCTCCTTCTGCGCCGAGGGCGACTGGGCCCCGGCCGCTGCTTTGCCGCCCTCACTCCCAGGAACCAGATCGGTGGTGTTGAGAGTCTGCTGAACGCGGTAGTCGGAATCGAGATTCTTGATGTATTCCACCAGGGCAATCACGCCTTCTTCGCTTACCTTGCCCTGGTAGGTGGGCATAATGGGCGCATAGCCCTGGGTAATGTGCTGCGACGGGTTCAGAATCGCCTGGCGCAAATAGGCGTCGTCGGCAGTGATGGTCTCCCCGTTAGAAAGCGTGAGCCTGGAGTTGTAGACGTTGGCCAGGCTGGGCCCGCGCGCGTCAGGCCTTGTGTTGTGGCACGCATTGCAGCTCAGGCTGGCGAAGAGCCGCTCGCCGTCCTGCGCCAGAGAGTTGCCGCTGGTAGAGCCCTCCAGCCACTTCTTGAAGTCGTCGGGCGTCATCACCACCACATCGCCGATCATCTGCGAGTGGTTGGTGCCGCAATATTGCGTACAGAAAAGGTGATACGTGCCGGGCGTTGTGGCTTCAAACCAGACCGTCGTGTAGCGGCCCGGAATCGCCTCGCGCTTGACGCGGAAGGCGGGGATGGAGAAGCTGTGAAACACATCCTGCGAGATGAGCGTCAACTGGACGGGACGCCCCATGGGGATGTGCAGAGCATTGATCTCGTGCTGGCCGCCGGGATGCTCGACCTTCCACATCCACTGCTTGCCCACCACGTAAATGTTCATGGCGTTAGCCGGCGGTGTGTAAATGCGGAAGTAAAGCAGAGCGCCCCACACGAACATGATCAGGAACAGGCCGAGCGGGATGATGGTCCACGTGGCCTCGAGCACCGTCGAGCCTTCGATTTGCACTGCCTGCGGATGGCGCGACTTGCTGTAGAGGATCGAGAACCCGACAATCAGCAGAACCACAATTGTCAGCCCTACCAGGCTGACCAGCACCATGAAGAAATAGAGCGCGTCCATTTCGGGCGCAATCTTGGATGCTTCGGGTGGAAAGAGCGCGAAGTGCGTCAACCATTTGACGAGAAACTGCCACAATACTGGGCTGATGTGGTCCATTCCCTTATCCGTTCACTTTCTTTGCCGTACCCAGAGTCCCTGGCGCCGCCGGGTGATCGTGCTTGTAATCGCGGCGGAACATCACGAACATGAATCCGCCTAAGAACACCAGCGTGAAGAACCCTCCCAACTGGATCACGCGCGCAATGATCAGGTCGTGCGTATTGGTCGTGGGATCGTAGTGGTAGCAGTAAGTAAGAATGTTGTCCACCGGCGACCCAATGCGATTCGACGAGGCCTCGTCCAGGCCCAGCAGCAAGTCTTTGGGCGAGTACTCAACGCCCATGTAGTACTGCGCCAGCTTGCCCTCCGGGGTCACGATCTGAATCGAACTGGCGTGCGCAAACTGAACCAGATTGCTGCCTGGCACATTGAGCTTGACGTAGCGGAAGCCGACCGCCTGGGTCAGCGCATCGATATTCGGCTGCGTGCCCGTCAGGAAGTGCCATCCGTTGGCGGTTTCGGGACGGCCGTAGCGTTTCACGTACTCGCGCTTCTTTGCTGCGGCCAGATCGGTGCCCTCGGTGGGATCGATGCTGACCACGATGATGTTGAAGTCTTTGCCGGGGATGTAGCGGACCATTTCGAGCGCGCTGGTCAAGCCGTCGAGCTCCTCGGAGCAGAGCATGGGGCAGCGATAGTAAACCAGCGCCAGAATCGCGGGGCGCTTGCCGAGGTAGCTGCCCAGAGTCATCGGCTTGCCGGCATCGTCAGTAAAGGCCAAGCCGAGCGGCAACTGCGTGTTGAGATGCTGGTCGATACTCACGCCGCCGAGAATCGAAGGCGGCTTGTCGTTGGTTGGACCTGCTTCCTTGTCGCCGTAACTGGAAACCTGCGCGGTCAGGAGCGGAGCGGCAAGCGAAAGCACAATCGCGCCCACGGTGGCCACCGCCGTGGTGCGCCAATGTTTCCGGATTGTGCGTCCTGACTGCATGATGCTTGCTCCCTTCTCCGGCTGCCGGATACGCAGCGGCCGATTGAACTCCTACTTTTGCTCTCCCCGCTGCACCTTCGCAGCCTCTTCCTGCGCTTCCTCCTGCTCAAAGCTGGTGCGCGCAAATCCATTGGTCAGCGGCACGGTCACGGTGGGGGTGCTGTCGCCGGTCATCGGCGTCTGGGTGTTCACCGCCGGCGCCACTGGAAGCCCGCGCTGCGCAATCAACTCCATCGCCTGCTCGATGGGAATCCTGACCGTTCCCTTTGACTGATCGATCCAACTGTAGTTCGAGAGCAGCAGATCCTCGCGCGCATGCAGGTCAGCCACGTCCTGGTCGCCATCGTCAGTCAGCAACCGGGGCGTGGGGAAAGTCTGTGTGATCTCGGCGATCTTGTTCTGGAGTTCGGGACTCGATGGCATGTTGCCCAGTTGACGAACATCCACCGTCTTGGTCCACTTGCTATTCGGACCGTCCTCCCGGTTCATGCGAGCGTTGAACCACGCGCCGATGCCGTAACAAAGCATCCCAATCACCCCTACAAAGATGAGAAGCGAGATCATGAACACTGCGATTCCCGTTACGCTGGCATCGCTGCGCTCATAGCCCGCCGAGGCGTCAACTTCGTGGTTCTCCGGCTCATGCCCGGGATCGGGTTGATTATGCGTGGGCATGCTCAGGCTCCAGAATTTCCGCCAGATGCGGATCGTTCATCTGCACTAGCGGCCTCGTCTTCAGCCGCGAGCAGAAGTAGGCCACCCAGAAAGCCGTCATCGCCACTGGCACCGCAATATATTCGAGAATCCCCCAACTGAAGTGGAGGTTGCGTGCAGCGTCCTTGAAGTTCGGCTCGATAAGCCAGAAGAGGTTCAACACCACGGCAACGAGCATGATCCGGCATACAAAAACCAGACGTTTCTTGTTGCGTTTCAGGTCCCGTGACAGCAGCATGGTGAACGGAATCAGCCAATGGAAGATGAAATCGAGGGTGATGACGACACCCCAGCCGCCGCGAATACGGTCGAGATACCAATTGATCTCGTCGGGGAGATTGCCCGACCAGATAATGAGGAATTGCCCAAAGGCCAGGTAAATATTGAGCATCACGAAGGCAAAAGTAAGCTTGCCCAGGTCATGCTGCTCGGTCTGGCGCAAGATGGTCTTGAAGGGCTCGGCCCTGGAAAGAAACAGCGAAATGATGATGGAGAAGGCCAGACACTGGAAGCCCTGCTCGACCAGATACAGCAGCCCATAAACGGTCGAAAACCAGGTCGGGTCCAGGGACATCACCCAGTAAATCGCAGCAGCCGTCATGGTGATGGAGTAGACCACGATACCGGGACCACTGATGTTTTCGAGTTTCTTGATCCAGTACGGAGTGGTCTCGGGGCCCTGCGTATCCCGCTTCAGCCCCAACGAATTCAAGCGCCACGTGTAGAAGCCCCAGATGGCGAAGCACAGCAAGCTCACCCACACAAACGCGATTGGGTTCAGCATGGGCCGTTTGAAGTTGAGGCAGTGAGCCTGAACTTCGTTGATCAGGCCTGCTTTCAATCCGTCCGCCGTGTCGCTCACCGAGGTATAGTTCGCCCACAGGTAGAGCCGCTTCATGAAAATGGCGACCACCGCCCAATAAGCGAGGATCAGCGGCAGCGTGCGGCTCATGGCCTCCAGCGGTCGCCGCAAGAGCAGTCCCCACTTGCCGCCCGAGCAATACTGCACCATGAGCAGGGCCAGGCCGCCCACGGCAAAACCAAAGGTCAACATCAATCCCAGCACCCACGCGCGCAGAAAATGATCCCAACCCAGGTGCTCCGGATCCTGGGCCTGTCCCAGGAGCGCCAGGATTACGGCGATGACGGAGAAGATGGCGCCCACCATCAGCGCACGGCTTCTCCAACCGTCCACAAACGCGGGTGCGCTCAGGTCCGCTGGGAGCTGCTTGGCGTGCGAAATTGCGTCGTGTGCCATTCCGTTCGTCCTACTTCTGGGCCGCGGGGGCCGGTTTGCCTGGTGGAATCGAAATCTTGGGGTCGGCGGGAAAAGCCGGAGCCATGCCCGGCGCTCCCTCGCTGGCGATCGGCTTGTACGCCTCTACTGCCGTTGATGGCATCGGCCAGGGCTGGGCGTATTCGGGATGTCCTTCTTCGGCGGCCAGATCCTTGAGATTCCTCACCTGCGCGCCGGCGGGTACGTCCTTCACCGTAGCCGCCTGGCTCAGTTGCAGCGCGCGAATGTAAGCGGCCACCGCCCAGCGGTCCGCGGGCGGCAGTTGCGCAGAGTAGTCGGGCATGGCGCCGTATCCGTGCGTCATCACGTAAAAGTAGTGCGAGAGCGGCTGCGACATGCGCACCTGGTCGTGGAAATTGGCTGCGGGCTTGAATCCGCGCTGCACAATCTCGCCCAGCCCGTTGCCCACCCGCGAGTGACACGGCGTGCAATAGATGTTGAAGCGTTCCTGTCCACGTTCCAGCACTTCCATCGTTACGGGGAACGGCATCTCGTCGAGTTCCTGCTTGTAGCCGTTCGGCCCCTGCACTACGCCGGTATAGAAGTAGCTGTCCTCGTGCAACTGGCCACGCGCCACCGTATTGAGCACCTGCGGCCGCGCCCCACGATGATCGGCAAAGAAATCCGTTCCCCGCTGCGGGTCCATCTTGGGCTGGTCCTGCATGTCCTGCCGGCAGCCAGCGATCATCAGGAACGCAACGATCCCCGTGGCCCCTGCAAGCCGCTTCAGGCAGCGAGCTGCGACCACTCCCTGACCCCTGATCCCTGATCGCTGTTCCCTGTGGTGGCGCATCAGTAGTCCACCTCCACCACCGAACTTGGACTGAATCTCTGCAGGTACGCCTTGGTCTCCGCCAGGTCGAACTTCGGATCCAACGCCTCGAGACACAGGAAGAACTTATCGGTCGTCGCGCCGTCGCGAAAGTTGGGCGCGTTGAAGAGCGGGTGATAAAGCGCCGGCAATCCATTGAGCGCCAGCATCCCGAAGGCTGCCGAAAGCCCCGCCCACAGGATGGTCCATTCGTAGGCGGGCACGAGAAACGCCGGCCAGGAATACATCGGGCGCCCCGCGATATTGAGCGGATAAGCCAGCGTAGAGATCCATGTTTCCAGAGAAAACATGGCCGCGCCCCCGATGAGCCCGCCAATGAGCGTGAGCAGCGGCACTCTGTTGCGATGGAAGCCGATCGCCTCGGCTGCTTCTTCCACCGGATACGGCGTATAGCAGTCCATGCGGCGCCACCCGTCTTCGCGCGCTTGCCGCGCGGCCCTCACCAGGTCGCCCGGCGTATCGAATTCGGCCAGCAGGCCGTAAGTTCCTTCGCGTGCAGGCATATTAGTCAGCAGCCTCCGCCACCTTGGGCTTGATCTTGGCCCCGGGCAGCAACATGCGAATTTCGTTCATTGGAATCATGGGCAGGAACCGGACAAACAGCAGGAACAGGAAGGTGAAGAATCCGAGCGTGCCCACGAAAGTCATGTAGTCCCACTTGGTGGCGCGGTACGTGCCCCAGGACGAGGGCAGAAAGTCGCGCGTCAAACTCGTAACCACAATTACGAAGCGCTCAAACCACATGCCCGTGTTCACGACGATCGAGATGAAAAACATGAATCCGATGTTGGTGCGCAGCTTGCGCGACCACAACGTCGTGAGCGGAATGGCCAGGTTACAGGTGATGAGCACCCAGTAAGACCAGCCCATCGGCCCGAAGGCGCGATTCCAGAAGGTGAATGCCTCCCAGTGGTTGGCCGAGTACCACGCCATGAACGCTTCCATTGCGTAGCCGTAGGCCACAATGAAACCCGTTGCCAGCATTACCTTGCCCATATTGTCGATGTGACGCTCGGTGACCAGGGCCTCCAGGTGATAAAACTTGCGCAGCGGAATGGCCAGCGTGAGCACCATGGCAAAGCCGGAGTAGATGGCGCCGGCGACGAAGTAGGGCGGGAAAATGGTCGTATGCCAGCCGGGCAGGACGGCCACGGCGAAATCGAAGCTGATGACCGTATGCACCGAGAGCACCAACGGCGTGGCCAACCCGGCCAGCAGCAACGAGGCGGTCTCGTAGCGCATCCAGTGCCGCGTCGAGCCGCGCCAACCGACGCTCAACATCCCGTAGAAATATTGCGCGATCTTCGATTGCGAGCGGTCGCGCAATGTGCCCAGGTCGGGAACCATGCCGATGTACCAGAAGACCACCGAAATCGTCGCGTAGGTTGAGACTGCGAAGACGTCCCACATGAGCGGGGAGCGGAACTGCGGCCACACCGTCATGGTGAAGGGCAGCGGGAAGAGCCAGTAACCGAGCCAGGGGCGGCCCATGTGGACGAGCGGAAACAGGCCAGCACAGGCCACGGCAAAGATGGTCATGGCTTCAGCGAAGCGGCTGATGGCGTTGCGCCAGCCCTGCTTGAACAAAAGCAGAATGGCCGAAATGAGAGTGCCGGCGTGCCCGATGCCGATCCACCAGACAAAGTTGATGATGGCGAATCCCCACGCAACCGGCTGACTGATAGCCCAGATGCCGACGCCCTTCAAGAAGAGCCAGGTCAGGGCAACCAACAGCATGGTGGCTCCGCCGCCGGCCACGGTAAAGAGGCCAAACCAGCCCATTGGCGTGTGCGGAGTAAGCACGATGCGCGCGATCTTCTCGGTGATCGACCGGAAGGTCTGGCCCGGCGCGATTACGCGGAATTCTCCGGTTGCCGGATCAATTGCAGGATCGTTGGGTTTTACTTCCCTGGTTGCCATCGTCAATTCAACCCTTTGCCGGCGCAAATTCCGTCGGCGTCACTTCGAGATCCTGATTCACATTCAGCACTTCGGCCAGATACTGCGTCCGCGGCCGGGCGTTCTGGTCGGCGATCACCTGATAGCTGCGCTGCTGGGACCGGAGTTTCGAAACGCGGCTCTTGGGGTCATTGATGTTGCCAAACACGATGGCTTCAGCCGGGCACGCCTGCTGGCACGCCGTCACAATCTCGCCGTCGCGGATCGAGCGGTTCTCCTTATCAGCCCGGATCTTCGCTTCCTGGATGCGCTGCACACAGTAAGTGCACTTCTCCATCACGCCGCGCGAACGTATGCTCACGTCGGGGTTGCGCATCAGCTTCAGGCTCTCCGTCTCGTGGTCTGAGTAAAGCAGAAAGTTGAACCGCCGCACCTTGTAGGGGCAGTTGTTCGAGCAGTAGCGCGTCCCCACGCAGCGGTTGTAAATCATCATGTTCAGCCCTTCCGGCGAGTGCACAGTGGCGCCCACCGGGCAAACCTGCTCGCACGGCGCGTTTTCACAATGCTGACAGTTCATGGGCTGGAAGTGCGCGCGCGGCGCGGCCAGGTCGCCTTCAAAATACGTATCGATGCGCAGCCACTTCATATCCCGGCCGATGCGCACCTGCTGCTTGCCCACCACAGCGATGTTGTTTTCGGCATAACAGCTGACGATGCACGCGTTGCAGCCCGTGCAGCTGTTCATGTCGATGGACATCGCCCAGGCGTTGGCCTCGTTGTACGGCCAGTTCGGAAACAGCGAGGTGTCTGCCTTCGGCGTTTCGTGAGTTTCGCCTTCGTGGGCAAAGTTGGGATTGGCCTTGAACTCGTCGAGCGTGGCGTAACGAATGATGCCGCGCGGACCGAGCGCTTCGTCGCCCTCAAGAGAATTGTTTCCCGTTCCCTGCCCCTCAAGGAACTTCGCGCGATGATCCTGAAAATGGCTCTTGGTGATCGCGATGCCCCACTTCCCCGGAACCTGACGGATCGAGCCGGTGGCGTAGAGCGGGGCCCAGGTATTGCGAATGAGATAAGCGTTGAAGCCCTGCCCGGAACCCACGCGGCCGGCGAACTCGCGGCCGTAGCCCAGATATACCGTCACTGAGTTATCGGGATGACCGGGAGCAACGATGACCGGAGCTTTCACCTTGCCGTTGCCCACGCACAGCTCCACGATGTCGTCTTCTTCCAGACCCAGCTTGGTCAGCGTTGCACCGGAGACGATGGCCGCATTGTCCCAGCTCAGACTGGTCACCGGCTTGGGCAGTTCCTGCAGCCAGCCCACGTTGTTCCAGCGGCCGTCGTAGATATTTGGATCGGGACGGAAGATGATTTCGAGCGAATCCTTCGGCGTCGGCGTGGGAATTGCGCCGTGAAACGCGACATCGGCAATTGCTTTCGCAGGCCCGTTGGGCGCCGTATCCGCGATCCAGCCGTCGTATAGAGCTTTGCGCCAGCCCGCCTCAAAGTCGCCCTTGATCGTCGTCCTCCACGTCTCGCGCACCGCGTCGTATGGGCTCACCATCGGCTCGCTGAGCAGCGCCTGAAGCACGTGGTGCGCTGTGTGTCCGCCATATAGAGGATCGATCATCGGCTGCACGATGGAAACCGTGCCATCATAGGCGCGCGCATCGGACCACGACTCGAGATAATGCGCCGCAGGAATGTGCCAGTGTGCCTGCTGGCCCGTCTCGTCGTAGTGCGAGCCAAGATGCGCAACGATGTTGGCCTTGTTGAAGGCGTCGGTAAAATTCAGATCAGCGGGCGCATCGTAAATCGGGTTGGCATTCAGAATCACCAGCCAATCCACTTTGCCCGCGTTCAAGTCGGCGACAAGCGCCTTGAAATCGCCGAGCTGGTCGCTGGGGATGGGAACCGCCGGATCGGACGCAACAAAAACTGTCTTCCCGCCGTTGGCGAGTGCGTTGTTGATCGCGATCGCTAGCGCCGCAACCGACGGATCCTGATACAACCCCGGAAGCACCGCGCTCTTGCCTGCGTTGGCCTTCAGGTCCTTTGCCGCCGCTGCGAGAAAACTCTTCTGGTCATCGGTCCACGCATAGGCTGGAGCACTCACGCCCGCCACACCCACTGCCTGCGCCAATGCCGCCGCAAACGCCGGAACCTCGCTCGCGCGTAATCCCAGCCGGTGCTCGGCCTTCATGCCGGTGGTCGTGGTCGAGCTCTCCACCGCGTAGAGCCGGTTCATGCCATTTTCGGGCTGCTTGCGCCGCGCGGCGTAGTCGCGGACGAGCTTATGAAATCCCGGATAGCTCGCGCCGGAAAGAAAATCCGCATCCAGAGAAACAATCACATCGGCGCCGCTCAGGTCATATTGAACGTTCACGCCCTGCGCCAGAAACGTTCCGGCCAGCGCGGGATCGTACTGTACGAGCTTGGCCTTGGGCCACGCCGTCTGCGCTTCCTTCCATTGCCGCGCCAGCGTGGGCGAGGTGATCGTCGCGCTCAGGAAATAAATGCCGGTTCCATCCTTCGTCGATGTCACCTTGTCGCGCAGCGTCTCGGCAAACTCCTCCCACTCGCGGTTCTCGCCGCGATAGGTAACGTGCTGCGAGCGGTCGGGATCGTACAAGTCGAGAAGCGTGCCCTGCGAGTAAGAATCGGAGCTGCCGTGGTTGTATGCGTGCTCCGGATTGCCATCCACTTTAATAGGCCTGAATTCATCGCTCTTTACCAGCAACGGCACAGCGCCAGTTGAGAACGGATGCGCCGTGGCAAAGTACATCGGCTTGCCGAGAATCAGGTCTTCGGGTGCTTTGACGTAGGGATAGATCGGCTCATCGGGCTGCTTGGTGCAACCGGCGAGGCCCGCCAGAGCCATCGATGCGCCCATCAGCTTAAGGAAGCCGCGCCGCGAGACCGGATCGACCCACTCCTGCGCAGCAGAGGGAAACTCGCGCTCCACCGCGGCCTGAAACTCCGGCGTATTCGCCAGCTCATCGAGCGACCGCCAAAACTTTTTACCCTTCTTGCCACTCAGCTCGCGCCGCACCGCTTCGAGCGTCATCGGCGCAGTATTCGCGGCCATCATCGCTGAACCGTTCGCGTTGTGCTTCGCGTCGCTCACAGCTTTTCCCATCGGCTGCTCCACCGCCGGCGAATTCTTTCTTTTTGCGCTCATCGGTGGCACACCTCGCAGCTGGTCAGGTCCTTTGGCGTGCGGATCTTGTAGTGATCGACGAGGAAGAGCCCGAGGTCTTCCTGGCTGATGAATTTCTGATAGGTTGGCGCCGCGGCCGGCATCGTTGCGGACGCAACGTCGTCCGCCATGCCCTTGGCGCCCAATGTCGGCAACCGCAACAACGCCACTTCTGACCCCGCGCCGCTGGGATCCCTGGTTGTGCAGCTCACGCTTTGCGCTGTGGGCACGCCTGGCTTGTTTTCGACAGCCGTGCACCAGACCGGATGGTCGTCGGCAGGCGGCTGCCAGTCCATGTTGTAGATCTGGCTCGTCGGCCGCAGATTTTTCGCCGGGTTGCGATGGCAATCCAGGCACCACTCCATCTGCAGCGTGTTCTGCGCGTACATCAAAGGCATTTCATCCACGCGGCCGTGGCAGCTTTCGCAGCCGATGCCCTTGTTCACATGGATTTCGTGGCTGAAGTAGACGAAGTCGGGAAGGTCGTGCACCTTGATCCAGGGAATCGATTGCCCCGTATACCAGCTCTGGCGCACCGGCTCTAACAATTGGGCATTTGTCCAGATCTGTGCATGGCAGTTCATGCAGGTGCGCGTGGGAGGAATCCCCGCGTAGCTCGATTTCTCGACGGACGTATGACAGTACTGGCACTGCAGGCCGAGCCCCTGAACGTGATGCTTATGGCTGAAGGGCACCGGCTGATCCGCACGCTGGCCCTGCCGTGTGACCCAAGGCGAGCGCTGCAACTGATCGAGCGTGACCCCCAGGGCAATCACGATCAACCCCGTCAGCACAAGGCTCATGCGAGCCAGTGCATTGGAGCTGCGGTCGAAAATTTGCGCCATGAAAGAATCCCGATTTGACTTACGTTGTCATGCGCCGCGTGTGTCGGCGGTCACATAGGTTATGTACAAGAATTGCTCAACGATAGAACTTCAGGGAAGGGGCGGGAGGCCCGAAACTTCAATATAGCAGCCTGCGAGGGATTCGCAACACGCAGAGAATACAAAATTGCCAAAATTATTTGTGGGAAACTGCTTTGCAACCACTTGAAAAGAAAATCAGTTGTGACAAGCGCGTTTCCGGCGAAACCACCACCGCTCGCCCGGCGACAGGCGTACCAGAAGTTGGGATCGCAAAACAAAAAATATCATGCCAGAGCCGACTTCTGGCAAGCTTCCTCAACCCGCTTCACCCAGAAGTTCAAACGGACTGAATAATTTGTCGCCTCTCTCGCCCGCAAACCTCAATCAACCCTGGGAATCGGGCTCGCACAACACCGCTCTTCTCCGCCAGGCTCAGCGCAGCATTCGGCACATTGACCCGGGCGGGATTCAGCGAAGGAACTGCCTCTTGATGCGCGCGGCCAACCGGCAATCACCAGAAAAACGTCGAGGACAAACAGGGCTATCGCCACGTCGTTGAAAAGTGTCGCCTGCGGCGAATCCGGCCAGAATTGATTGGCCGCCCAGAAGAGGAAGGCGACTGCCAGCATGATCGCCTTCAGGAATTCCATCGCAGCCGGCCGATGCGCAATTTGGTATACGAGGTATGCCAGGGCGATCGTAGCCAATGAAAATGCCGCGAGAATCGCGTGACTTCCGGTTGGGAACAGCCTCGGGAAGGCGTCCCAGCTCAACAGAACTGCGACACCTGCAAGCGCGACAGCGCCGAGGAGGACGGAGAGGAGCCGATGGTTGTGGCCGAGGCGCATATACATAACCCATGATTGCCCGCCCCTCGAAAAGAAACCGTAAGGACCGGCTGTGGCGCCCGCATATGCGAATGAGCCGATACTGACGATTGAATCGTTTAGAATTCAAAGGAACGTAACAATCGCTTTCATCACCACCTCAAGACAAAGGGCACATTCGCTCGACTCGCTGGTTGGGTTTCTTTCCATCGCTCTCGTATGAATACCCGTGCAAGATTCGCCAACGAAAGATAAGGGAAGAGAATATGAAGTACGCCGGACTACTGGTGATGCCCGCCGGATTCTTTCTGACGCTTGCCGCGCTGGCGTTGTTTCCCGATCCGGGGCGTCGATTGGCGTTTGTGCTCTGCGGCCTGGCAGTTGAGGGCATGGGCCTGGCCGTCGCGGTGCGCGGCCATATGCTGCCACGAGAGGCCAGCCATTTATGAGCGCGATTCCTCCCATGGTTCCCGCGGCAGCTCCCGCAATGAGCGATGCTGTTTTGGGGCTTACTCTGGCGCTCATACTGCTGGCGCCGCTGGCCATTGCCGGCGTAGCGCTCATCAATACTGGGCTGGGCCGCTCCCGCTCGGCGGCGCAGGCGATGCTGGGCAACCTGGCCCTTGTTGCCGTTGCCGCCATTGTCTTTGCTTTCATCGGTGCCTCCTTCACAGGATCCCTGGCTTTGAAAGAAGTCGTTCTGCACGCGGCAGGCAAGACATGGAGCCTGCTGGGCCTTGATCCCTTTCTTCTCCGTGGGCTTGGCGCCGCGGCGCCGCAAGCTCAACTCGCGGTCTTGTTCGAGTTTTTGGCTGTCGCCATGATGGTTCTGCTCCCCTGGGGCTCAGGCGCAGATCGCTGGAGGCTCGCAGCCGGTTGCGCATCCGCAGCGGTTTTGGCCGCGATTGTTTTTCCGCTCGCAGCACACTGGATTTGGGCCGGCGGATGGCTTGCGGCACTGGGGACGAACTTCTCTGCGGGCGCGGGCTTTCTCGACCCGGGTGGAGCTGCCACAGTGCACATGCTGGGCGGCCTGAGCGCGCTGGCGGTAGTCTGGATCGCCGGACCGCGCCGCGGAAAATTCCCCAAAGAGGGCCTTTCCACGGCCATGCCGGGCCACAACGCCATCTACGTCCTGTTCGGCTGCCTGCTGGCGCTCGTGGGTTGGCTAGCCTGGAACCTGGCCGGAGCGATCATTTGGGTTCACGCACCGCTCGCATCGCTGCCTGGAACTGCGATCAATACTCTGCTCTCTGCTTCGGGCGCGCTGGCCGCAACCTTCTCCGTGACGCACTTCCGCTTCGGCAAACCCGACGCCAGTCTCTGCGCTAACGGCTGGCTCGCCGGCCTGGTTGCATCGAGCGCGTGTGCGGCTTTTGCTTCCCCAGTCGGCTCTCTCTTCGTCGGCGCCGTGGCCGGCGTCTTCACGCCATTGCTGGTCGAGGTACTCGAACTCGCTCTCTCCATCGACAACCCCACCGGCGCCATCACTGTTCATGGCGCGGCTGGCCTGTGGGGATTGATCGCGGCCGGATTTTTTGCGCCGCAGGCAGGGCAGCTTCTTGCGCAGCTTATCGGCATTGCCGCACTGCTTGGCTTCTTATTCCCGCTCATTTATCTGCTGTTCGCGCTGCTCAACCGCTTCGTGCCCTTCCGCGTGGATCCCGACGGCGAGCGCATGGGCATGGATCTGCACGAGATCGGCGGCGGAGCGTATCCGGAATTCGTGATTCACCGCGATGAGTCCTACCGCTGAACGAAAATCCACCCCTGGCGTAAGCAGCGAATTTGAACTTATCGCCGAGCGATCAGCAACATCACAACGAACAACGCCAGCGGCACCAGTGCCAGGGCAGCATACAGGGCCAGTTTGCGTCCGCTGATTCGAAGCCGACCCAGCCGGACGGGCCCGTGATGGCCGCTTTCGATCCCCACAAGCTCCTGGTGTTCCAGTTCCCAGGCCATGTCGGATGCCGTGGCATAGCGATGGCGCGGGTCTCGCGCCATTGCGCGGAAAAGAATCTCTTCGACTGCGGGAGGAATCTCCGGGTTCAGCTCGCGCGCCGGTCGGGGATCGGTGAGTAAACGCTCGTTCATCACTGCCAGCGAACTTGGTCCCGTGAACGGAGGCTGGCCGGTCAGCAATTCGTACAGCATCGCGCCCAAGGCGTAAACGTCGCTGCGCTGGTCGCCGTGCTGGCCCCTCACTTGCTCGGGGGAGATGTAGTCGGGCGTGCCCAGTGCGGGCGTAAGCCCTACCTGCGTGATGCGCCGCGCATCCTCCTTCAGAGCTATGCCGAAATCGATGATCTTGATGGCGTCACCATCGCACACCATAATGTTTTCAGGCTTCAGATCGCGATGCACCACACCATGCTTGTGCAGGTTGTCGAGAGCATCGCAGATGGCAATGGTGAGGGCCACGGCGCGATCGACGGGCAGCTTTCGCTCCTCGTTCAGAATGGAGCGCAACAGGCGGCCCTCCACCCACTCGATGACCATGTATCGGCGGCTGCGATCTTCGCCGTCGAAAGTCTTCACTACACCGGGATGGTCGATCTCTTGTCCGATCGCCTCCTCGCGCCGGAAGCGCTCGAGAAGAACCGGATCGGCTTCCATCTCCGGATGTGGAACCTTCAACGCCACTTGGCGGCCGGTGCGCAGGTCCGTAGCGCGGAAAAGCGTGGACATGCCGCTGCGCGCAACCTCCGCGTCCAGACGGTAGTGGTCCAGGGTGTCTCCGGCTTCCAGTTTCGTCATGACTAAAGTCAGCATCGCAGGTTCGATTGTTGCACGCAATTTGTAAGAAAATCGCAAGGATCGGCGAGGCCCGAAAACGACTGCAAACGAATTCCCACAACGCTCCCTGAATACCAGGACCGGCCATATGAGACGTGGGTCCCAACCTTGCCATTCCCGCCAAAAAACTCCCGCCTATCCTTCCGGAAATCATTATGATGAATGTCGACATGTCCCGTTTATTTCGCATCACCGCGGTCTGCCTGGCGCTGGCTTGCGCGGCATGGCCTGCTGGTGCTCACGCGATCGCAAGCAAGTCTCGCCCCTCCAAGCCTGAGGCTCCGCAGGATACGGGATTCCTGAACCGGCGAATCGTTCTTCAGGGGATCACATACCGCTTTCAGGTCTATCTGCCGGAGGAGTGGCGGCGCGACGACGGCAAGCAATGGCCCATCATCCTCTCGCTGCACGGGCGGGGCGAGCGCGGCTCCGAAGGAATGTGGCAGACGCAGGCCGGCATCGCCGAAGCGGTGCGCAACCACCCCGACCGCTGGCCTTTCGTGATCGTGATGCCGCAGTGCCTGCAAACAGCCCACTGGACCGATCCCGCCATGCTCGACCTGGCAATGGCCTCGCTCGATCAGGAGTCGGCCGAGTTTCACGGCGATCCTTCGCGCACCTATCTGACCGGTCTCTCCCTGGGCGGTTACGGCGCCTGGGAACTGGCGCGCCTGCATCCCCATCGCTGGGCAGCCATTATGATTGCCGCGGGAGGCGTCTTCTGGAGCTATGAACCTGACCGCTGGCAGGAAGCCTCAGTCCTGCCAGCCGAGTACGCGCGGGCCGTGGGCCACACCCCCGTCTGGCTCTTCCATGGCAGCCTCGACAACGTGGTGCCGCCGCGGCAAAGCGAACTCATGTACGACGCCTTCAAGGCAGCCGGCGGCGACATTCGCCTCTGGATCTACCAGGGGCTCAAGCACGATTGCTGGACCCGCGCCTACGACGAGCCGGAATTGCCACACTGGCTGCTGGCTCGCCACCTTCCGATCGCGCCTGAAGTCATGGCCGAACGCCTCGTGATCCCGCTGCGTCCGCCCACGATTAACCTTTCCCCAGCGCAGCTAGACAGCCTGGCAGGCGAATACCGCGAACCCAACGGGCACGCCATCGAGACCATCTTCCGCCAGGGTGACCAGCTCTTTGAAAAGAGCCCCAGCCGCGAAGTCGTCTTGCTGGAAGCGCAATCTGCCGACACGTTCTTCCGCCCGGGCGATAAGGCCTCCGCGAAAGACTTCCACCTGATTTTTGAGCACGATGCAAGCGGCCGCATTACCGGCTATCTCCTCGATGACAACCGTCATCAGGAGCGTTGGGAGAAGTTGGGCGCAGAACTAAAGTAGCAGCGAGCCCCGGGTCGCCTGGTACTCGCCAGGTGGTTGGAACATTCCCCGCCGTGGTTGCGTATTCTTGTTCGAAGGCAAGGAGGCAATATGTTTTGCAGCGGATGCGGCCGATCATTGGAACAGGGTCAGGTCGTTTGCCCTCAATGCAGTCGTCCAGTAGCGCCACAGGTGCCTCCTGTGCCTGGTTTTGAGTTTGTTTTGGCCGCCTACGCCAGCAAGATCAGGGTGCTCGGCGTTTTGTGGCTGGTTTACGCCGGAATCACTCTGTTCTTCGGGCTCATTGGCATGGCCATTCTTCACTCCATCTTCTCGGGAGGCAGCGCTCCGTGGATGCATGGACCCATGCCACACGCGTGGTTCTTCCCGGGGCTTCTCCGCTTTGCCTGGCTGTTTGTCGTGGGAAGAGCCGTTCTGGCGGCCGTGGCCGGATGGGGCCTGCTGGAGCGCACGCAGTGGGGCCGGATCGTCGCCATCGTGGCCGCTATTCTTTGCCTCATTCGCATTCCCTTCGGTACTGCCTTGGGCATCGCCACGCTGATCATCCTGATCGGGACGCGGAATTGGGCACTCTACGAGGAGTTGTGAGGGAAATCGTGTGAGTGCGGAGAGCCGCCGATTTTCTCGGCTCCGCTTCATTGTCTTCGAATCACTGTTCACCGTGCTCTGTTCACTGATCTCTGTCTTACAATCAATCCATGGCTTTCCCAGTCAACCGGATGCGGCGCATGCGCAGGAGCGAGCCTTTGCGCGCGCTGGTGCGCGAGACCACACTTGACCCTGGCGACCTGATCTATCCGCTGTTCATATGTCCCGGCAAGGGAGTGCGCAACCCAGTCGGATCCATGCCCGGCGTCTTCAATCTCTCGGTGGACGAAGCAGTGCGCGAAGCCGAGGAAGCCGCGAAACTTGGCTTGGGCGGATTGTTGCTCTTTGGATTGCCTGAGACGAAGGACGATCAAGGCACCGGTGCCTGGGAAGAGAACGGCATCGTGCAGCAGGCGCTGCGTGCGCTCAAGCAGTCTGGAGCTTCCAAAAAGCTGGTCCTGATCGCCGACCTTTGCCTGTGCGAATACACCAGCCACGGACACTGCGGCGTAGTGGTCAAGTCGGGCGACGGTTTCGAGGTGGACAACGATCCCACGCTTGAGTTGCTGGCGCGCACCGCGGTGAGCCAGGCCAAAGCGGGCGCCGACGTGGTTGCTCCGAGTGACATGATGGATGGCCGCGTGGGGGCCATTCGCCGCGCTCTCGACGAAGCCGGATTCTCCCAAACGCCGATCCTCAGCTACGCTTCCAAGTTTGCCTCTGCGTTCTATGGGCCTTTTCGTGAGGCGGCCGATTCCGCGCCGCAGTTCGGCGACCGCAGAACCTACCAGATGGACGGCGCCAACCTGCGCGAGGCCCTGCGCGAGATCGATCTCGACATTGAAGAGGGCGCGGACATGATCCTGATGAAGCCCGCCATGGCCTACCTCGACGTGGTGCGAGTGGCGCGCGATCGCGTGGACGTGCCCATAGGGGCGTACCAGGTTTCCGGCGAGTACTCGATGCTTCAGGCCGCGTTTGAGAAAGGTTGGCTGGATCGCGATCGCGCGACGCTGGAATCTCTGGTCGGCCTGCGCCGCGCGGGCGCCGACTTCATCGTCACTTACTTCGCCAAGGATGCGGCGAAGCTTCTCGCATGAAGCTGCCAATCCAAGGTCGCCGCGCCTAACAACCTTGCGTTAACAATTCGCTTTATATCCGAGCTTCACTGTGTTTTCCTATCAAGAATCCTTAGCAAGATTCGATTGATGATCAAGCGACTCGAAGCCTATTTCGAATTTGCCCGTCTGGGGACCAACTGGCGCACGGAAATTCTGGCCGGCGTCACGACGTTCCTGACCATGGCCTATATCGTGCTGGTGAATCCGGCAGTGCTGCATGATGCCGGCGTGCCGTTGCCCGCGGTTACAGCAGCCACCTGCCTGTCGGCTGCGTTCGCCTCCATCTTGATGGGCATCGTCGCGCGCTATCCCATTGCGCTGGCGCCGGGCATGGGCCTGAACGCCTATTTCGCCTACACGGTCTGCATCAAGATGCACGTGCCCTGGCAAACGGCACTGGGCGCGGTATTTCTTTCCGGCGTCATTTTTCTGGCGCTCACCACGGTCGGCATCCGCCAGATGATCCTGCGCGCCATTCCCCACCAGCTTTATGCAGCGGTCGCCGGCGGTATCGGCCTCTTCATCGCTTTCATCGGCTTCCAGCATGCGGGACTGGTGGTTCGCGACTCCAACACGCTTGTCGGCATGGGCAGCATCCGCAATCCAACCGCCTATCTCACGCTTCTCGGCCTCGTTCTCATGGTGGCCCTCGAAATCCGCAAAGTGAAGGGTTCCATCCTCATCGGCGTGCTCACCGTAACCGGCATTGCCTGGGCGTTTCACATGATCCAGTGGACGCCTTCAGCGGGCGGCATCGGTGCGCTCACTCAGACAGCATTCAAGCTCAACATCATGGGCGCGGTGAACAAAGGCCTGCTTGAAATTATCTTCGTTTTTTTCTTTGTCGATCTTTTTGACAACCTGGGCACGCTGGTCGCCGTAACCAAGCGCGCAGGCCTCATTGCACCCGACCACTCGATTCCCCGGCTGAACCGGATTCTGTTTGCCGACGCCACCGCGACCATCTTCGGCTCACTCACCGGAACTTCCACCGTGACCAGCTACGTGGAGTCCACTGCTGGCGTAGCCGCGGGAGGCCGTTCGGGCGTAACCGCCATTGTCACCGGTCTGCTATTCCTCGTGGCCATTGGCGCCGCGCCGTTCATCGGCATTGTCCCTCCGGCAGCCACGGCGCCGGCGCTCATTCTAGTGGGCTCACTCATGCTGGCCGCCATCAGTGAGATTCACTGGCACGAACCGCTCGTTGCGGTTCCAGCGTTTCTTACGCTCATTCTGATCCCTTTTACCTATTCCATCGCCAACGGCCTCGGCTTTGGCATCATCGCCTGGGCGGTCCTGCACCTGTTCGCAGGCAAAGCTCGCCGCCAGGATTGGCTGCTCTATCTTCTTGCCGCGCTCTTTCTGGCGCGGTTTATCTATCTCGGAGCGAGCTAGCATCTGCTACGATGTTGATCGTTCAAAGACAAGGAGCAGCGATGCACTGGTATGACTACCTGAGTTATTTCTTCGGCGGCGCGTTCCTCTCCAACTCCCTGCCCCACCTCATCAACGGCGTTTCGGGCCGCGCCTTTCAGAGTCCATTCGCAAAACCGCCGGGGAAGGGGTTGTCGTCTTCAACGGTGAACGTTCTTTGGGGCTTCTTCAACCTAGCCGTGGCCTATGTGCTTGTGCTTCGCGTGGGGACATTCAGCATTTACGACATTCCTCAGTTGCTCACGTTCAGCGCGGGCTTTCTGCTTATGTCGGTGATGCTTGCTCGCGGGTTCGGCCGCTACTACGGCGGATTGCAAGGCTGACCGCTCCACTGCCCGCGCACAGACTGATCCGCCGTGGCCAAAAAGTCGTAAACTCGACCGTTTCATTGCCTGTACTATGAGTGCAAGGCTTGTGACCCTCGCCAAGATGCGCACCATGAGAACGAGCACCCGGCGGATGCGATTCTCGCGGCAGTTGATGCTGCCCCGATTGGGCATCACAATCCCGGTCTCGCTGGCGCTGGCTCTCGGGCTCTCCGCCTGCGAAAAAGTTGCCACCTACACGCAGCCCAGCCTGGTCCGTTTCATTGACGCCTCCTACATCGCTCCCGCAGCCAACGTCCTTGTCGAAGGCCAGCTTCTGGCCGCCAACGCCGGCGCGGGAACCATTACGCCTTACGGGACCGTGCCGGCGAGCGAAGCGGCACTCATTCAGATCACCGCTGCCACAGGCGGGTCGGCGCTGGTCAGTACAAGCGGCACGCTTCTGCCCGGACATCAGCACTCGGTCTTCCTTACCGATAACGGCGCGGCGCCTAACAGTTACACCGTTACCGTTCTCGAAGACCAGAAAGTGCAGGCGGCGAGCAATCTCTCAGCTTTCCGCTTCCTCAACCAGGCGCCCAAGACCGGCGCCGTCGATATTTATATGGTCCCGGCGGGGGTAACGCTGGTCAACGCCGTTCCGCTGGTCACAAACCTCCCCGTAGGAGGCACAGCAGGATATATTAGCTTTACCTCGCAGACCGTCACCATGGTCGTTACGCCCACCAGCCTCACCACGCCGTCGTACACCTCCACGCCGATCACCCTCATCGGCGGCGAGGTGCGCACAGCGCTCATCATGGATACTCAGTTGACCAGCAATCCTCCCGTTCAGGTGTCCATGGCCGACGACGCCGGGCCCGCGAATTAGCCGCGAATTCCCACAAACCAATCGAAGCAGCAAATTGGGACTGACAGCCCATTTGCCGAGCCGCCATCACTGTCTCGCCGCTGCCCGTGCGCTATACTCTTCGCCGAGATAGGGTAAAACCGCTATGGATCCGTCCTCGATCTTGACATCAAGCACGCTGCAAAACGCGGCGGTGCTCACCATCGTGCTGGCCTTTGCCGGCTATCTAGTCACTTTCATGAGCAATCGCATGGTAGCCCGCCGCGCCGACCGGTTGCGGTTGGTGAACCAGCGCCTGAACGAGTTCTACGGTCCGCTTTATGTGGCCACGGTGGCGGGCAACATCGCTTATAACTCGCTGCTCGCCAAGCAGGGCAAAACACAGTGCCATCCCATCCGCGACGAGGATTTGAAGGAGTGGGTTTTGTGGATGACCGATATTTTCATGCCGCTCAATAATGTGCGCGAAAAGATCATCATCGAAAATGCGCACCTGATCATCGAGGAGCAGATGCCCCAGTGCCTGCTCGACTTTGTCACTCACGTGGTGGGCTACAAGGCTCTGCTGTCGAAGTGGGCCGAGGGCGATTACTCTGAGCGCCGATCGATGATTGGCTGGCCTGCGGAGTTTGATGGCTACGTCGAGAGGTCCTATCAAGCTCTCAAAGCCGAGCAGACGCGCTTGCTGCACAACTTTCTTTGGCGGTTCTGGCAGCGATTCAGCCGCCGCAAGAGCCGTTAGGGTGTTTCGACATGTACGGGTGGGCAGCGTTGCGAGCGAAAATCGGGCCAGACGAGGCGGAGTCCGAAAGCTGTGGTGGGTCCACAGTCGAGGACGACAACGAAGTATGGCTGGATTTTCTCCGCAACCCGGAGGGACGGGGCCATTTCCCCTCATTTCGTCGTCGATCGTCGCTAGCAGACACCCGGTATGCGTCGCTCCTCACTCCTCGAACTGAGGGGAAATGGCTCCCGTCGCTGCGCCCGTATATGCCGATACACCCTAAACCTGGGCGGTCGCGTCAGCCATCATTTGCGGGTTGAGTGACGTGACGCGCGCCACGGCCTTGGTCAGCCGCGCCTCGTGGGGCCGCGCGCCTTTCTGCTCAGCCTGCGTATAGATATGTTCGATCGACTCGACCAGGTAGGCTCCCGGCAAAAAGACGGAGGCGGCTCCCACGCCATCGCCCGGCAGCAGGAGCACATCGCCCTCGCGGGGCAGCGAGTGCAGGGTTTCCAGCGGCACCAGGTTGATGCAGGTGCCATCCCCGGCTATAAACTCCAGGCAGTTAGCGCTGCGAAGAGTCCCTTCAAGCGCTCGCCGGGCCTCCTGGCGCGCCCTGAGCGATTCAAAATACGTGCCTGCCATGATGGGCAGCCCAATCATGAATCCCACAACACTGCTGTATTGCGCAATCATGTTTATCCAATGATGCGGCATGCGGTCGGTTGCCTCCCAAGCCAAGGTTAAATCGGATGGACGTCTGTTTGGACATCTTCAAGAAACGAAAAACTCCGTTTCGGCTCTCGGCGCGTTTAAATCGGCACGTCTAAAGTTGTCGCTATTGCCCAACAGACCCGTTGTGGTGGACTCGCTCACCTTGAAAGAAGCGGTGATGCACCATGCTGAGCCCAAGCAGCAGAACAAGGACAACGAAGACGGCTAACAGTACGATCCCTACAACCTGTAAGAGGGGCGTATCTCGCTTGGGAGGAGTCGATGAGTTCGCGTCGTTTGCCATTCGAGTCACCTCGTTTGGGGCTCAGACACACAATGCGGCGCCGGAGAAATGCGGCATTTTCCAACTCGCCGAGCCTCGAACCATTTCAGAATTCGCGTTCGATCAATCCACGCACCGAATCAAGTTTAGCTCCAGTTAAGCGGATACGCTAAGGCGGAGATTCTGCCACAAGCGCAGCGTGGGGCCGGCCTGATTGATGGTATAGAAGTGCAGCCCCGGTGCGCCGCCGCGGAGCAGCGTTTCGCAGAGCCGGGTGACCACGCTCAGCCCGAATTCGTGGAGAGCGGGCTTGTCATCCTGAAGCTCTTCCAGGCGCAGGCGCACCCAACGCGGCATGTCGGCGCCGCAGCCAGAGCAGAATCGCATGGTGTTGGCGTAGCCGGTGATGGGCATAATGCCGGGAACGACGGGGATCCTGATCCCCGCCTTCTCGCAGCGCTCCATGAAGTCGAAGTATGCATGGGCGTTGTAGAAGAGCTGGGTCAGTGCGGCATCCGCGCCGGCTTCCACTTTTCGACGGAAGTGCTCGAAATCTTCGCTTGGGCTGGCAGCCTGCGGATGCATCTCAGGGTACGCGGCCACTTCAATCGTGAAGGCATCGCCGTGTTCCTTGCGGATAAAGCTGACTAGTTCGTTGGCGTAGTGAAACTCGCCCGGCGCCGCGGCGCTCATGGCCGTCGCCGGTAGGTCGCCGCGCAGCGCCACAATGCGCTTCACCCCTGCTTCGCGATATCGCTGGAGGTGTGCCGCCACCGCGGCGCGCGTCGAGCCAACACAAGTGAGATGCGGCGCGGCCTCCACGCCCGAGTGCTTGACCACCGCCAGCAGAGTTTCGTAGGTGCCTTCCTGATCGGAGCCGCCCGCGCCGTGCGTGATGGAAAAGTAGTTCGGCCTCGCCGCCGCCAGTTGCGCAATCGTCGCCCGCAGCTTGGCTTGCGCTTCCGGCGTCCGCGGCGGAAACAACTCGAACGAATAACTCAGCGCCGAATTCATTGAGGAGTCACCAACTCATTGCACCCGAAAAAGTGAACCCCACCCCTTTTCACAAAGTGCGCGAAAAAGGAATGGGGCAGCCATCTCCTTGTTCAACACTGACCACTAGTATCTGTAGTTCTCCGCCTTGTATGGTCCTTCCACCGGCACGCCAATGTAATCTGCCTGCTTCTTGGAGAGCTTGGTCAGCTTCACGCCGATCTTCTCCAGATGCAGCCGCGCCACTTCCTCGTCCAGCTTCTTGGGCAGCGTGTACACGTTCACCTTGTAGGTGTCGCGGTTCTTCCACAAGTCGATCTGCGCCAGCGTCTGGTTGGCGAAGCTGTTCGACATCACAAAGCTCGGATGGCCCGTGGCGCAGCCCAGGTTCACCAGCCGCCCCTCGGCGAGGACGAAGATCGAGTGCCCGTCGGGGAACGTGTACTTGTCCACCTGCGGCTTGATGTTGATTTTGGTCACGCCCTTCGCGGCGTTGAGCCGGTCGATCTGAATCTCGTTGTCGAAGTGGCCGATGTTGCAGACGATGGCCTGGTCCTTCATCTTTTCCATGTGCTCGAGCGTGATGATGTCGGTGTTGCCGGTGCAGGACACATAAATGTCACCACGGCCCAGCGTGTCTTCAACGGTCGCGACTTCGAAGCCTTCCATCGCCGCCTGCAGCGCATTGATAGGGTCAATCTCCGTGACCACCACGCGCGCGCCCATGCCACGCAGCGAATGCGATGAGCCCTTGCCCACGTCGCCATAGCCGCAGATGACCGCGACTTTTCCCGCCACCATCACGTCCGTTGCGCGCTTGATGCCGTCGGCCAGCGACTCGCGGCAGCCGTAGAGATTGTCGAACTTCGACTTGGTCACAGAGTCGTTTACGTTGATGGCCGGCACCAGCAGCTTGCCCTGCTCCATCATCTTGTAGAGCCGGTGCACGCCCGTAGTTGTCTCCTCACTCACGCCGCGCCAATCAGCGACGACGTTGTGCCAATGCTGCTTGTCCTCGGCATACACCTTCTTGAGCAGGTTCTTGATCACCTGCTCTTCGTGATTGCCGGAAGGCGTATCGACCCAGCGATCGCCATTCTCCAGCTCATACCCTTTGTGAATCAATAGCGTCGCGTCGCCGCCGTCGTCGACGATGAGCTCCGGCCCTTTGCCGCCCTTGTGCGTGAGCGCGCGATGCATGCACTCCCAATAGTCTTCGAGGCTCTCGCCCTTCCAGGCGAAAACCGGAACGCCCGCCGCAGCAATCGCCGCCGCCGCGTGGTCCTGCGTCGAGAAGATGTTGCAACTCGCCCAGCGCACTTCCGCGCCAAGGCTCACCAGAGTCTCAATCAGAACCGCCGTCTGAATGGTCATGTGCAGCGATCCGGTCACGCGCACGCCGCTGAGCGGCTTCTCGGCCGCATATTTGTTGCGGATCGCCATCAACCCCGGCATCTCCTGCTCGGCAATGACGATCTCTTTGCGGCCCCAATCGGCCAGGCCCAAGTCAGCCACCTTGAATTCGGTCTCGATCTTGCCGATTTTCGTTCCCTCGAGGGTTGCGGTTGCCATTCAGATCTCCTTTTATCGTCGTATCGTGATATGTTGATATGTATCAGAATCCTCCTATGCCGTCAATCGTCAAAATGTTAAAGGTTATGGCCGACCCCAATCGGCTACGCATCTTGCTGCTTCTAAAGGCCGAGGAGCTTTCCGTGGCCGAGCTTCAGGAGATTCTCGGCATGGGCCAGAGCACCATCTCTACGCACCTCTCGCAGCTCAAGCAAGCTGAACTGGTGGAAGACCGCCGCACCGGCAAGAGCAGTCTCTACCGCGTTTCCCCTTCCGCCCCTGCGGGGGGCAGCCCTTTGGACGAGATCCTTGATAAGGCAAAAGACGAGATCGCAGAAGCCGGCGCCGACGAGGCCGCCATGCGCCGTGTGCTGCGCAAGCGCCAGGACAAGACGCGCGCGTTCTTTGACAATGTGGCCGGCCGTCTGGGCAAGGATTACGTTCCCGGCAAATCGTGGAAGAGCCTGGCCGAGGCGCTGCTGCGCCTGATGCCGCCGCTGATCGTCGCGGACCTGGGTGCGGGCGAAGGAGCCTTCGCGCTGCTGCTCGCGCAGCGCGCAAAAAAAGTCATTGCCGTCGACAGCTCTGCCAGGATGATTGAAGTCGGCCGCGAGCAGGCTTTGCGTCACGGAGTGAAAAACATCGATTACCGCCTTGGCGATATGGAAGAAATTCCCATCGGCGACGGCGACGTCGAGTTGGTCTTCTTCTCCCAGTCGCTGCACCACGCGCTGCATCCCGAGCGCGCGCTGGCCGAGGCGGCGCGGATTCTGGTCCCCGGCGGCCGCATCGTCGTGCTCGATCTTCTCCGACACCGCTTTGAGGAGGCGCGCGAGCTTTATGCTGACGAATGGCTCGGCTTCAGCGAAGCCGAGCTCGAATCCATGCTGCTGAATGCGGGCTTCGTCAACGTTGAAGCTACGGTCGTCGACAAGGAGCCCGACACTCCGCAGTTTCAGACACTTTTGGTTGTCGGAGACAAGAAGAAGTAGTCTTCGGGGCCAACCTCGGTCGCTCTAACTGCAGCGCGATTCTCTCCGGCGATCCTCCGACCCGTTCTTGCTGTGCAGCTGCATGAAACTCAATCAGGCGGTCGCACGTCATCTGCAAACGGGGGTTGTGCCGCGCGCCAGATTCTTCTCTTTTCTCTCAGGCGAATGGTAGTATGATCGGGGTCAATCAACGGAAGAGCCGCAACAACAGCGAAGATTTGTGTGTCAGGTTGTTCGGGCGCCATTCCAAAGATTCAGGTCCCCCCAACAAATCGGAGGTTCGACATGCGTACGTTGCTCAGATTCTTGGGGCCCCTGCGGAGCCCATTCGTTGTTGTCTGCGCAGTCCTCGTGGTAAACGCGGCGGCCTTTGGCGAGTCCTCGAAGGGATCAGGTTCGGGGTCGGGCTCGGCCACGTCGTCGCAGGGAAGCGGTAACGCCAGCAACGCGAATCCAGAAGGATTCGCCATCGAATCGGAGATGCTGACCTATACGGCAATGGACTCCGAAGCCGCTGCACTCACCTGCGGCATTGGGCGCAACCTGGGCGCAGCCGATTCCAGTTGCAACCCGCAGGCAATCACGGGTCCGCCTGTGGGCGTGGTGGTCGTCTCGGGTGGATCGAGCGCACTCTCAGAGTTCCAGCTCTGGCGCACTGACATCTCCACGATGGACATGCTCACCCTGCGCGCCAATCATTATTGCGCTCCGGGAGCGGCAACAAGAGCAGCCACGACTCTGAGCGGAACGATTCTATCGATGTTTCCTGAGAGCCAGGCAGCTTCATTTGCGGCATCACTGCTGAGCGCCACCGCGGAAACCTCTCCGCTCGAAGGCAACATCCTCGATCGCACGCTGGTCAACGACGTGGCGGGACACTTGAGAGCGCTGGGGCTGGATGTCGTGATCCCAGACAGCTATATGCCGTATTCGCTCACAACGATCGACGCCAATCACTCTCCGTTTCTAACCAAGTACGTTGCGCTCATCAAGGCGCGCAGCTGTGTCGCTCCCAGCCCCAAGGAAAACGGAAGCCCAGCGCCAGGCGCTGAACCAGGCGCAGCCGGAACCGGAGATGTAGACGCACAAGCGGAAGCTGACAAGAAGGCAATCACGGACGCCATCGATGCCTACCTGAAATCGCTCACTGAGCCGGATGTTTTTGACGTGCCCAAGCCGCCGCCGGGAGCAGCACCCGCTCCGCAGACGCCGGTCATCTCTCACTTGAATGCCGTGCTCAGGGCCGATGGTCTGGCGCAGGAACTCGACGCGGCTTCTCCCGATGCACGCTCCGGAGCCAACGGAATCTGGTACGTGCTTTCGCTCAAAGCTCTCGAATCGGGCGGGACGCTCCTGAAGTCAGGGAATGCCTTGTCAGGCACAAAGACAAGCTACAGCGGCGGAGCCGTCGGCACCTACGCGCTCTTCCGTTTGAATGGAGATGTCGCGTGCTCGGGTGTTTTCTTCAACTATGAGCCACCAACGCTGACCAGCAAGATTCCGGACCTGCTGAAGACTCCCGAAGCGGCAGGAGGAAAAGTAGTCGGCGGCTGTCACTAAAATCATCTTCTATTCGTTTGGAAGCGGGACCGCGAACGGGATGAGCAAAAAGGGGCGGGCATTGAGCCCGTCCCCTTTCTACTTGCCATACGTCGGCGCGCTTTCATGTTTCTAGTACTTCACAAATGCCTCTTGGGTTGACCGGCGACCGCCGAATCGAAACCGTTCTTATTCGATCTAAAATAGGTTGCAACCTGCGTTGTAAAGAACGGGTCCGATGGCAAACTCTCGACAGGCCGTGCGAGCAAGTGAAGCGGCAAAGCCCGCGCGCCTGAATCGCGCTCAACGTGCTCTCCTTCTGAAGGCGCTCGCCGATCCGCGACGTTTCGAGCTCCTGCAGCAAATTGCCAAGGCCGCCTGCCCGCTGGGCTGCGCACAGGCCCGAGCCGCCCTTCCCATCTCCGCCGCCACGCTCTCCCACCACATCAAGGAGCTGGAAATGGCCGGACTCATCGACGTCCGCCGCGAAGGCAAATTCCACTATCTCTCTCTGCGGCCGGGAGTTCTTGCCTCGCTGGCCGCCGGTTTGGCCGCGCTCGAACCGGCGTCAGCGCCGCGCCGCTGAAGCCGCGCAGAAAGATTTCCACGAACCTTCTGAATCCCGGCTCGCGTTCCCTGAATCAATTCGACAGTCATCGAAATGTCGAACGGATGACATTCCGATAAGGGAGCAGAGCAATGACGAATCTTCAAGGCAAAGTCGCGCTGGTTACCGGCGCATCGAAAGGCATCGGCGCGGCGATCGCCCGCGAATTGGCGGCGCGCGGCGCGGCTGTGGCAGTCAACTACTCGGGAAGCAAGGCTGGCGCGGACAAAGTCGTTGCGGAAATCAAGGCGGCAGGTGGCAAGGCCATCGCCTTCCAGGCCGACCTGTCGAATCCCGACTCTGTCGGTCCTTTCGTAAAGTCCGTCGCTGAGCAGCTCGGCCCCATCGACATTCTGGTCAACAACGCCGGCATGTACGAGTTTGGGTCGCTCGAACAGATCACGCCCGACAACTTTCACAAGCACTTCAACCTGAACGTCCTTGGCCTGCTGCTGACAACCAAGGCTGCCGTCGAGCGCTTCAATCCCGCAGGTGGAAGCATCATCAACATCGGTTCGGTGGTCGCTTCGGGATTCGCAAACGCGGCAGTCTATAGCGCGACCAAGGGAGCGGTCAACTCCATCACGGGTTCGCTTGCCAAGGAACTCGGCCCCAAAAAGATTCGAGTCAATGCTCTGAATCCCGGCTTGATTGAGACCGAAGGCACGCAGGATGCAGGTGTCATTGGCAGTGAATTCGAGAAGCATGCTGCCGCTCAAACTCCGTTGGGCCGCATCGGCCAACCGCGCGATATTGCCGAAGTCGCGGCCTTCCTGGCCTCAGAGGATTCCGGCTGGCTCAGCGGTCAGACCGTCTATGCTTCCGGCGGCTACACCGGTTGAGGTCCGCGATAGCTGCGAACCGACTGCCGACGCGGGCCTGGGAATTGTTCGTTCAGGCTCGCTCCGCTTTCAGCAACTTTTCTTTTCGCTCTACGCCCCAGCGGTAGCCGGTGAGCGAGCCATCGGCGCCCACCACGCGATGGCACGGGACCAGCAATGCAACCCGATTTGTGGCGCAAGCACGGGCCACGGCGCGCGTAGCTTTGGGATCGCCCATCTCGCGTGCCAGCTGCGAGTAGCTGCGCGTTTCGCCGCGAGGAATCTGGCGGAGCGCTTGCCATACGCGAAGTTGGAAGACGGTCCCGCGCAAGTCCAGGGCGTCAGTTTGGCGCGCGTTTCTCGCCAGGTCGTTGCCCTCGCGCACACTTTCGAGCGCCACGTCCACAAGGCGCGAAAGCGCGGGATCGCGGCGCAGCGTGGCTGCGGGAAACTCCGCGCGCAGACTCTCCTCCGCTTCAACCTTGGTGCCTGCAAGCGAAAGCCAGCAGAGCCCGCGATGCGTGGCTCCGACAACCATCCAGCCAAACGGAGAGCGAGCTGCCGTGTAAGAGATCGTTTCGCCTTTGCCGCCCTGGGCAAACCGCGCCGGCGTCATGCCCAACTGGTTTCCTTCGTAGGCGCGACTCGATGAGCCGAACCCGGCTGTGTAGATTGCGTCGGTCACTTTTTCGCCCTTCTTCAGTGCTCCACGCAGCCGGCCCGCGCGCAACGCCCGCTGGTATTCGAGCGGGCTCACGCCCATCTCGCGCTTGAAGAGCCGCTGCACGGTGAAGGGGCTCAGGCCTGCAACGCGCCCCAGTTCTCTAAGCCTCACCGGGCGGTCGAGGTGCGCCTCAATGTGAGTACGGATCTTGTCCAAAGGTCCGCTCCACGCAGTGGTGGGACGGCAGCGCCGGCAAGGGCGAAAGCCCGCGGCCTGCGCCTCGACGACAGAGGAGAAGAAGCGCACGTTTTCGCGCAGCGGTCTGCGGCTGGCGCAACCTGGGCGGCAGAAAACAGCGGTGGTGGTGACGCCGTAGACGAAGCGTGCGCTCGGGTCGCGTGCGGCGACCTGCATCCAGGCGGCATCGGGATCGAGGCTCGCGGCGGGGACTGTCAGCGAGTTCTTGAATGGAGTCTTTGCCAAAACGTCGCCAGTTTGAATCGATGCGATTTGTGGGTTGCTGCTCATGAACTTCATCGTCGCCGATCAGCGCCGCAGTCGCACTCCGATTCTTGCGCGCAATTCATTTTCTCGGTAACGCCTTGCTTTGGCCCGCATTGGCTTTAAGTATCGCCTCGGCACGCGCCAGGTCCTCCTCCGTGTCCACGCCGATCGTGTCGCGCGGCGCGTCGGCAACGTAAACGGCGATGCCGTTCTCGAGCAGGCGCAATTGCTCCAGGCGCTCCAGCCTTTCAAGCGGCGAGGGCGGAAGCGCCGCAAACCGCTCTAGAGCAGCCCTGCGATAGGCGTAAATTCCGAGGTGCTTGCGATAGCCCGTAAAGCCTGTCGCGTCGCGGTCAAAGGGAATGGTTGCGCGAGAGAAGTAGAGCGCGCGCCCATCGAGTGCCGTGACTACCTTGACCGCGTTCGGATTCGCGAACTCGTGCGGAGGACAACTGACGGCGAGCGTTGAAACCTCGACCTCGGGCCGTCGAAAAAGTTCGAGCAGCGGCGGGAAAAAATCGGGCGTCAGCGTCGGCTCGTCGCCCTGAATGTTGACGTAGATGTCGGCATCGATCTGGCGAGCGACTTCACGGACGCGATCTGACCCGCTGGGACAATCGGGCGAGGTCATGACGACGGGAATCGAGCGCGCGCGGCACGCTTCGGCGACTTCGTCCGCATCGGTGGCCACAACCACCGGATCCATGAGACCGCTGGCGCTGGCCGCGCGCCACACCCACTCGACCATCGGACGATCAGCAATGGGCCGCAAAACTTTGCGCGGCATGCGTGTGGATGCGAGCCGCGCCGGAATGACGGCCGCAATGCGCAGGGGGCTCATGGAGACGAGTGTAAATGCAGGGACTAAGGGACTGAGAGACTGAGGGACCCGGCGAGCGCAGCCAATGCGCGCTCGGCGCTGGCCAGGCCTTCGGCCGCGGCCTCGGGGCTCTCGCTTTGACACTCGGCGTAGATGAACTCGATTTGAGTAAGCCCAATGACGCCGAGGATGGCGCGCAAATACGGCTCCTGAAAATCGAGAGCGCGCATGGCCGATCCCGCGGGATACGCGCCGCCCCGGGCACAGAAGACGGAGACCTTTTTGCCCGGCGGCACGAGCGCGGCCACGCCGGTTTGAGTGAATGCAAACGTCCGCCCCTCGCGCACAATCATGTCGATCCAGGCTTTGAGCGAGGCGGGAATCGACAGGTTCCACATGGGCGCGCCGAGGACGAGAACATCGGCGGCGAGAAGCTCGTCGACGAAGCGATCGGAACAGGCCAGGGCGCGTTTTCGTTCGTGCGTACCTTGGCCGGCGGGATCGAGAAATGCCTCGGCCATCTCCTCGTCGAGATAAGGAACCCGCTCGAGTGAAGTGTTGTGGTGCACGACTGCGCCCGCGGGGTTTTGCTGGCGCCACGTGGCCACGAAAGCAGCGGCGAGGCGGCTCGAAATGGACGCGGCGCGGGGGCTGGAGTCGATATGCAGAAGACTCGGCATTGAAACGCTCCGGAACGATGGGGGATCAATGCCTAAATTGTCGCAGGAATCGCTGGCTCCTGCCGTTGACCTGCCATTCTCGGCCCCTTATCATCGAGTTTGGCGCTTCTGCGCGTTGACCGGCCAGCGCTTCCTCACGGCGGAGTAGCTCAGATGGTAAGAGCGACGGATTCATAACCCGTAGGTCGGCAGTTCGATCCTGCCCTCCGCCACCACCACTGCGTGGGGCAGCCGCTCGCTGCTCGCCCGCACAGGATTCAGTGCCGTCAGTCACGGCCGACCGCGCCTTTCCGCCGCGGCTTTGCCCACCCAGGCCTCGGCTGCAGGCATCCTGCCACCTCAAGTCTTGTCGATGCTGCATGTTACAATTTGCCCACACTGAATTCCATGGACGAACATTCCCCGCAGACCGAAGCCGTACTGGAAATCATCGCCCCGGACAGCTCACGCGAGAAGGTCGCCGTGACCGAGGAGCCCTTCAACATCGGGCGCGGAGGCGAGGGTGACAATGTGCTGCAGCTTGACGATGGGCGCATCTCCCGCCGCTGCGCAGCGATTGTGGCGGAAGGCTCCGGCCACAGGCTGCTTGACCGCGGCAACCGCTACGGCCTGTTTGTAAACGGCGCCAAAGTCCAGCAGCACACGCTGCGCGATGGCGATCTAATCACCTTTGGTCTTGAAGACAGCTACCGGCTTGTTTTTCATGCGGCAGCGGCTGCTCACGCGTCCAGCCAGCAGTCGGTGGCCAACCTGCTCACGCGCATCGGTTCCATCTCCGACTTCACAGGCACGACAGTTACCGGCGGATTAAACCGGCTGAATCTGCTGCTGGAGGCAACTTCGCTGCTGCACTCGCAGCTGCCTCTCGACGCCGTGCTGGGCACGATGCTCGATCATGCGATCTCCGTAACGCACGCCGACCGCGGCTTGCTGATCGAGCCTGACGCGTCGGGAGTGTTGCGTGTTCACCAGGCTCGCAGCAACAAGGCTGAGGACCTGCCGCCGGAGACGCTGAGCCCCAGCCAGACGGCGATTAACCAGGCGATCAGCAATAAGTCGAGCGTCATAACAGAGGATCTAAATCTCGCCGGTCTGGACCTGAAAGCAGCGGAGAGCATCGTGGTACAGGGACTGCGCGCGGTGGTCGCCATTCCGCTGTACGCCTCGTCCCGCTCCACGGCAGACACGGGCGCGGACCAGGAACGCGGCCAATTGCTGGGCTTGATCTATCTGGACTCACGTCGCATCGCCGCGTTCTCGGCGCTCGACCGCCAGATCCTGGATGCGCTCGCCGTGCAGGCGGCCAGCATTATGGACAATGCGCGGCTGGTGGAGCGCGAACGCGAGCGCCAGCGGCTGGAGCAGGAGCTGTCGATTGCCCGGACCATCCAGCAGGCATTGCTGCCGCACGGGCTGAACGACTTTCCGCACCTGGCCGTCACCGGCGTGCATTATCCCTGCCATGAAGTCGGTGGCGACTATTTCGATGTGGTTCCGGTGAGCGACGATCGCACCGGACTTCTGATTGCCGACGTGAGCGGCAAAGGGCTGGGCGCAGCGCTGCTGACGACCATGCTGCAAGGCGCGTTGTCGGGAATAACCATGGGCGCCGACCCCGTGAAGGTCTTCAACCATATCAACCGGTTCCTCTGCCGCCATTCCGAGGTGGGCCGCTACGCCACCATGTTTATCGGCATGGTGGGCGAGGACGGCATGCTCGAGTACATCAAGGCGGGGCATCCGTCGCCGCTCCTTCTTCGCCAGGGCAAAGTGACCGAGCTTTATACCGAGGGGTCCTTCCCGGTTGGCCTGATTCCCGAGGCCGATTACCCGTCGGCGCGGCTCCAGCTTGAGCCGGAAGACACGCTGGTGCTCTTCAGCGACGGCGTAACGGAAGCAGAAGATCCCGATCATGCGCTGTTCGAGGTATCGGGCCTGAGCAAAGTCCTTGAGGGGCAGGTCGACGAGTCGGTTGAAGATCTGAAGCAGGCGATCCTGGATGCGGTGCGAGCCTTTACCCGGGGAGCGAACCAGTCGGACAACCTGACGCTGCTGGTCGTTCGCTACCGCAAAGCGGCGTAGAGCCTGTTATGCGCCACGCTGGCCGCCAGTGCTAAGCTGCCCAAGGGTCAAAATCCTTACTATTCAATCGACTGAAGTTCGTCGCTTGGGATTGGTACAATCCTCACCATGGGCGTCCCCAAATGCATTGGAAGGTATGAGATTGTCGAAGAATTGGGCCGCGGCGCAATGGGGAGTGTGTTTAAGGCTCGCGACCCTGCCGTTGGCCGCATTGTCGCGCTGAAGACGATCCATACTACGGCGCTCGAAGGCGCTCAAAGCGAAGAGTACCGGACTCGTTTCTACCGCGAGGCGCGAGCATCGGGCGTGCTGGCGCATCCCGGAATTGTGCCCGTCTTCGACGTAGGCGAGGATCAGGGCGCGCCATTCCTGGTGATGGAATTTGTTGAGGGCAGAACGCTGGCCGAAGCCATCAAGAAGGGCGAGCGATTCAATCTCGATCGCGTTTGCGAAATCGGGCAACAGATCGCAGAAGCTCTCGGTTACGCGCACCGCCAGGGCGTGATTCACCGCGATATCAAGCCTGCCAATATTTTGATGACCTCGAAGGAGGTCTACGGCAGCGAACGGCCCCGCATCACTGACTTTGGCATCGCCAAGCTGGCGTCCAGCGACATTACGACCACTGGGCAATTGCTGGGCACACCCTCGTTCATGCCGCCGGAGCAGTTCACCGGCTCGCCCATTGACGGCCGTGCCGACCTCTTTTCGCTGGGCGTGATTCTCTATTCGCTGGCCACGGGCGAGCAGCCATTCCCGGGCGAAACCATGACCGCCGTGTCCTACAAGGTCGTCTATACCGAGCCGATTCCGCCGTCCAAGCTCAATCCCGCGGTCCCGGCGCGGGTTGAAGCGGTGATCCTGAAGTGCCTCGCCAAGAGCCCTGCGGATCGCTACCAGACCGGCGAAGAGCTTGCGCAGGACCTGGCGACCGTCCGCATGAGCCCGGTAACCAGCGTGATGCACTCTGCGCCGCTCATGCCTTCTGCAATGGAATCCGATGCCACTTTGGGTCCAAACTCGGTCTCCGCGTCCCTTCGCCCCGCCCCGGTCGTCACAGCCGATGAATCCGCGTCGAGGCAGGCCCCAAAACCGGCGGCGGCAAAACCGGCCAAGCCAAAGAAATTTGAGACTGTCCTGGCCATCGGGCTGCTTTGCGTTGCGGGTGCCGGCGCGGCGATCATAGGCGGCTGGTACTGGTTCGCGCATCGCAAGCCGCCCACCCCTCCACCTGCGCCTCAGACGGTCACAGTTCCAGTCCAGCAGCCGCAACAGGTTGAGCCTCTGCCGGTTGCGCCGGAAAAGCCCGTTGCCGCAGTTTCGCCGGTCGTTCCTCCGCCCGCCGCACCAAAAACGGCGAAGCCGCCAGCGGCGAAGCCCACTGCGGGCAAGACGACGACACCTCCGCCGCCGCCCGTGGCCGCGGTCACGCCTCCCGCACCGGCCAATCCCGCTCAAACCACGCCGGCACCGGTTAAATCCCCGGCGCCCGCACCTGCGGCTCCGGCAGCCTTCGATCCACGGAATGCCGATCCGAGCAAAAACGGCAAGCTGAAGATCGACGTGAGCAAATTCCCCAAGGGCCTTCCCTTCACCGTGCAGATGAATAACAAGCCTTTTATCCACTTCATCACCGGTGACGGATCCAACCTGGACAACTTGTATGCGCCGCCCGGCACGCAGCAGTTCCAGGTTTCGTTCAAGAGCGACGGCCAGGAGTGGGACTCCAAGCCCGTGAGCTCCGATTTCAAAGCCAAAAAGACCAAGACCCTGAAGGTTCAACTCCTGGAGGACGGCAACACGGTGTCGAAAATCACGCAGCCGATCTCTAAAGATGCGATTCTCTCGATCTCCTTTTCCAGCAGCATCACCAATATCTTCTGATCTTTTGCGTTTGTAACAGGACTGTCACAATCGTCCCGTAGCATCTGGTTCGAAGATTCAGCGATCTCTAAGAAAAAGAAAAGGGCGATGGGAATGGAACTCTCCACGAATGAACTGGACGGCGGCATCACCAAGGTCGAGCTGGATGGACGGATGGATATCGCCGGCGCCGCGGCGGTCGATATGAAGATGAATTTGATCGCCGGCACCGCACAGAAGCTACTGATTGACTTGGAAAAGGTCACCTTCCTTGGTTCCATGGGATTGAGATCCATCGTGCTTCCCGCGCGAGCGGTACGCAGCCGGGGCGGCAAAGTGGTCCTTTTCGCGCCAACCGAGATGGTCGAGGCCGTTCTCAAGGCCAGTAACATCGACACACTTTTGCCGATTCACCACGATCTGGCCACAGCGATCGCAGCGTTGCAATGAGCACCATCTCCTGTCCGGCGGCAACCATGCCCGCAGAACACACAGCCAAACCCGCGTCCCGGCTGACGCTGAAAAGTCAGCTTGACGACATGGCCTTGCTCTGGCCCTGGATCGAGGCCCTCGGCGTCGAGTACGCCATTCCCGCTAACACGCTTTTCGGCGTGCACCTTTGCCTTGAAGAAGCGATTTCAAACGTCATACGGCACGGCTACAACGGACAGCCCGGTAACACACTCACCGTCGACTGCACCTCGCCGAACGCGCACGAAGTCGTCTTCACTGTCGACGATCAGGCTCCGCCCTTCGATCCGCTGGCGCCTGCGCACATTGAGGAACCCGCCGAGCCATCGCCAGAGGATGATCTTCGTCCCGGAGGCCGCGGCATTCGCCTTTTGCGGAGTTTCGCCGGCACGCTCGCCTATGAGCAGCTGGCCGGCGGCAATCGCCTGACCATCGGCTTTGTCCTGCCGGGGTGATGGTTTTCGTCTCAACTCTCCGCTAACACTTTCGTTTCCCGTGGTCTCCAGCTTCAAGACCCTTCTTCGAGTGCTGCTTGCGGTATGATTGCGTCTATAGAGTGTGAGCAGCCGGCTTCCCCTCAGGGCTGCTCTGGTGGTGTGTGTGTCCCGATTTTTCCAGCGTTTTGTCTTTGTTGTCTCCCTGGTGATCTTTGCCGGGCTCGGCATCAGTTATGTTCTGGGCGAGTTCGGATGGCTCGGCGTTCATGCCGGCGACGAACAGGACGCCGCCTACAAGCAGATGCGCGTTTACGCCGAGGTCCTGCGCAAAATTCAGAATTACTACGTGACCCAGCCCGACATCCCCGCCGTAACCACCGGCGCGCTCCACGGCCTACTCGACTCGCTCGATCCCGATTCCAGCTATCTGACGCCGGCCGAATACAAGACCTATAAAGACCGCCCCGCGACGGACAATGCACGGGTGGGGCTCACGATCTCCAAGCGGTTCGGATACGCCACGGTCGTCAACGTGCTGCCCGGCTCGCCCGCCGACCAGGAGCATTTGCGCGACGGCGACGTCATCGACCTCATTGACGGCCAGTCGACTCACGATCTGCCGCTGGCCATTGTGCGCTTTATGCTCTCCGGCAAGCCCGGCACCACGGTTACGGTATCGGTCGTCCGGCCATTCAAGCCCGATCCCGACAGGATTACGCTCACGCGTGCGGTACTCTCCGCGCCGCCGCTTGGCGAGCAGTTCTACGAAAACGCATCCATCCTTTATCTCAAGCCCGGCATTTTGACCGCGGCTCGTGTCGACAACATCGCTGCACGCATCAAAGCCGCCGGAAAAGGCAAGAAGATTCTTCTTGACCTCCGCGACACGACTGGCGACGACCCGCAACAGGGAGTGCGCCTGGCTAACTTCTTCATCAAGCAGGGAACGCTGGCGTCGCTCGAGGGGCAAAAGTATCCGCTTCAGACCTTCAACGCCGATCCCTCGCTCTTTCTGACGGACGGGCCAGTGGCTGTGCTGGTAAACCGCGGCACCTATGGCGCACCGGAGATTACTGCCGCCGCGATTGAGGACCTGAAGCGCGGCGATGTGGTTGGTGAGCATACCTTCGGCGAGGGCACAGTCCAAAAGACCATTGACCTGCCCGACGGCGCCGGCCTGATGCTGACGGTCGCCAAGTACGAGGATCCCGACGGGAAGAAGATTCAGGACGTAGCGGTAACACCCAATGTCGTTGTCGCTTCACCCGAGGACGATGGCGAGCCGATGCCTCCTTCGAATGGCGACGAGCCGCTCAATCAGGCGTTGTCGCTGCTGAAGGCGAAGAACGGCTAATCGTTAAGCTGTTTGCAAGCAGCGTTTTCCTGTTTTTGATCGGGTCCGCGCCTCACACGCCCATTCCGAGAACCGCTGCGGGCGCGTTTTCCCACGGTTGACCGAGGTAATACGGGCTTGCGCGGCGTTCGATTGTTTCGACCCATCCAATGCTAGCCTTAAGCTGAGGCACTCCTCGACCTCTCAAGGCGGAGGTCTGCCCGTGAGGCTAGTCCTGCCTTGGCTACAACGTCCAATCTGCCGCCCAAAGAGCGCCTTGACGAGCGCCTGCCACGCCGGGAACGCCGCCTTTCCAGGCCGCCGCTTCCCGCGCATCGGAGGCGCAAGATCGCCGGGCGTTCGGCCATTGTTGCGCTCGTGCTGCTTGCGGCAATCACCGGCTCTCTGGCCGGCCTCACACTCGTCTACTCGGTAAATCTTCCGCAGATTCAGGACCTGGAGCACTACCAGCCTTCCACGATCACCGACCTATACGACCGCAAGGGCCGCATCATCGGCTCCTTCGCGCTGGAGCGCCGCGAGGTGGTCGGCTACGACGGCTTTGCGACCATCCTGCGCCAGGCCGTGATCTCCATCGAAGACAAGAACTTCGAATCGCACTGGGGCATCAACGTGTTTCGTGTCGCCGGCGCCGCATGGCACGACATTCGCAGCCACGGCCGCGCGCAGGGCGCTTCCACGCTCACCATGCAGTTGGCGCGCAATCTATTTCTCTCTTCCGACCGCACTCCCATGCGCAAGATCCAGGAAGCCTACCTTGCCATCCAGATCGAGCGCGCGTTCACCAAGGAACAAATCTTCACTCTCTACGGCAATCAGATTTACCTGGGCAGCGGAAACTACGGCTTCGAAGCCGCGTCGGAGTACTTCTTTTCAAAGCACGCCAAGGATTTGACGCTGACCGAAGCGGCCCTGCTTGCCGGGCTGCCCAAGGGGCCGGTGGCGTTTTCGCCGTTGCTCAGTCCGGAGCGCGCGCTGCGCCGCCGTAACCTCGTAATCAGCGAGATGGAGGGGGACGGGGTAATTACTCACGCCCAGGCGGACGCGGCGCGCAACTCTCCGCTTGGCCTGCACATGGCTCGGCCGGTGGGTCTGGCGGCGCCATGGTTCCAGGACGCGGTCCGCGAAGAACTCGATAAGCGCTTCGGCACCGAAGAAGTGCACGAGGACGGACTGCGCGTCGATACGACGCTCGATCTCGACTTACAGAAAGTCGCCAACAGCGCCGTCGTGGACGGCGTCGCCGCCTACGAACGCCGTCACGGTTGGCGCGGCAAATTGGAAAATGTTCTCTCACCTGATGTGACGCTCGACAATTACCGTCATCCGGATTGGGCGATCATGGCTGGACCCGGCGACTACGTTCACGCAATCGTTACGCGCACTCTTCCGCTTGAGATTCACGCGCGGATTGGGCCGCCCGATCAACCGGGCTCCGAGATTCTGCTGCTGCCCGCCGACTGGCAATGGACCGGCGTGCGCTACGGCGACGTGCTCGCCAAACCTGGCGACATCATTTACGTGCGCATGACCACGGCTGCGGAAAGCGGCGAGCGCCGCGCATCGCTCGAGGAGGACTCCGGCACACAGGGCGCTTTGATGGCCGTCGACAACACCAGCGGCGACGTGCTGGCCATGGTGGGCGGACGCGACTACGCAGTCTCGGTCTTCAACCGGGCCACGCAGGCCGAGCGGCAGACCGGCTCCAGCTTCAAGCCCTACGTCTACACCGCGGCCATTGAGGACGGCGTGAAGCCCACTGACATCATCGTCGATGGGCCGGTGCGCTTCGGCGACTATGTGCCTCACAATTACGAGAACGACTACAAAGGCGCGATGACCGTGGCCAATGCTTTCGCTGAGTCGCGTAATATTCCCGCGCTCAAGCTGGCCGCGCGCGTGGGTATTCGCAAGGTGATCGACGTGGCCCATCGCTTCGGCGTCACTTCGAACATTCCTCCTTACTTGCCGGTGGCGCTGGGCGCTGTGGAGATCACGCTTGAGGAGCAGGTTGCCTCCTATGCAGTCTTCCCCAACGACGGCGTCCGCGTTGCCCCGCACTTGATCCGCAAGGTTTCGAACGCCGACGGAATCACGCTTTGGCAGGAGACACCCGCGGTCGACGAAGTGCTCGACCAGCAAACGGCGCGCACCATGATGACCCTGCTGCGCGGCGTTACCGAGCACGGCACCGGCGCCGGCGCCGCGCAGTTGAACCATCCGCTGGGCGGCAAGACCGGAACCACCAGCGACTTTACTGACTCCTGGTTTCTGGGTTTCTCGCCCTCCGTCACGTGCGGCGTGTGGGTCGGCAATGACAGCCGCGAGTCCCTGGGTGAAAAGGAAACGGGCGCGGTGACCGCTCTGCCAATCTGGATCAACTTCATGCGCGCCGCGATCGCCGGCAAGGACGACGAGCAATTCCCCGGCGACCAGCCTGGAGCGATGCCGGGCAATGCGTCAGCCGAAATGCCGGCCCGGTCCCCTGGCGCATCATCCGGTTCTGTCAATGAGGAAAGAATGAAGGCAAGAGTGGGCGCTCATGCGCTCAGCAGTCGCTCGAGAGCGCAAAATACCGCCTCGCCCGCGCCACATCCTTAAAGATCTGCGCCTTCAGCGCCTCGGGCGACGGCCACTTCTGCTCGCCGCGCAGGCGCAGCAGGAACTCAAGCTCCAGCGGCGTCGTTTCGTCCAATTCGATCGGCTCGAAGTCGAGGATGTGCGACTCGACAGCAAAGGATGCCGCGCCGAACGTCGGCCGGTTGCCCACGTTGGTCACCGCCTGGAACGCGCGCCCGTTCAGCTTGAGCCGCGTCACGTATACGCCGAGGGCCGGCAACAGGCCGTCATAAGCCGCCAGATTCACCGTCGGCACCAGCAATCGCGTGCCGATGCCGCGCCCCGATGCCGGCGTTGAGAGTATCGAGAACGGCCTTCCCAGCATCCATCGCGCGCGCCGGATGTCTCCCGCGCCGACCAGCGCGCGAATGGCGGAGCTCGAAACCTCCAGCTCGCGTACGCGCACGGCTTCGTGAACGTGCACGGCAAATCCAAGCTCCTCGCCCATAGCGGCAAGCTCGCGCACACCCGCGGTGGCTCCGCGTCCAAAACGGAAATTCCGGCCTTCGTGCATGCTGCGCACGCCCAGCGCCGCAATCAGAATCTGCTGCGCAAATTCGCGCGGCGATAGAGCGGCGAGAGCGGCATCGAATTCGAGGACCAGTACTGCATCGAGCCCCGTCTCGGCCAGCAGCCGCAATCTCTCGGGCAGAGGCGTGATCAGTGGCGGCGCCTGCGCTGGGCGTAGCAAATGTTCAGGGTGCGGACTGAAAGTGATGGCCACCGCCCGCGCACCGGTTGTTCGTGCCTCGGCTGCCGCGGCGCCAAGAATCGCGCGATGCCCCAGGTGCACGCCATCGAAGTTGCCGACGGCGGCAACGGTGGGACCAAACCCGGCCGGAATCTCGTGGAGCGAACGAAACACCGCGAACGCGCCGCCGCTCGGAGACCGATTGATGCGCTCCCCGTTCATAGCGTCACCGGCACCGTCAGCCCGTCGTACGCCAGCCTGACGCCCGCAGGCAAGGTGCGATTGGTCTGTTCATGGCCCAGATCGTGAGAGATATGTGTGAACCACGTTTGCTTTGCGCCAATGCGCCGCGACCACTCAACGGACTGTTCAATCGTGGAGTGGCTGGGGTGGGGCGCGCGACGCAGCGCCGAAATTGCCAGAACCTCAACGCCCTCGAGAAGCGCGAAGCTCGACTCCGGAATGGCGCTCACATCGGTCATATAGGCGGCGTTGCCAAAGCGGAATCCGGCAATGGACTGCTCGCCGTGCAAAAGTGGAATGCGCACAAGGTCGACGCCGTCGACCACATTATGCTCGGCAAGCGGAATCAACTCCACGCGCGCCCGCGTGGGGTAGGTCGCCTGCGGCGAAAACGTGTAAGCAAATGTTCGCTCAAGAGTCGCAGCAGCTTCTCGATCGGCGTAGAGCGGAATCGGCCCGCCTCTCTTTGAGGCAATAAAGCTCAACGGGCGCAAGTCGTCCATGCCCAGGATGTGATCGGCGTGACCGTGCGTATAGAAAACCGCGTCCACGTGTGTAAGCCGCTCGCGCAGCGCCTGCTCACGGAAGTCCGGCCCGGTATCGATGACGACAATTCGCTCGGCGCCGGAAGTGGGATCCGTCCAACGCAACAGCACCGATGGCCGCAGCCTGCGGTCGTGCGGATCGGGCGACGTACACACCGGGCATTGGCAGGCCAGCGTTGGAACCCCCATCGAGGTCCCGGTTCCCAGGAATGTGAGCATACCTTGCATGAATTCGTGGACGGTGGATCGTGATTCGTGGTCCGTGGTCGGCGGTTGGCGGTTGGCGATCGAATTCACGATTCACGAACCACGGTTCACCTTCTCTGCGCAATGACTCACTTTTTCGCCGGCGGCACGGGCGGCACGGTGGGCGCACTCATCATGCTGGTCAGTTCCAGAAAAGCCATGCGTGCTTCGAAGAGCACCGTCTGCAGCATGCGATCCTCGGAGGGCGTCAGGTTGCCGCGTGTTTTTTCGGCCAGCACACCCAACAAATCAATGGTGGCGCGCGCGCCCATGATGTCGACCCGCGGCCGCTGCCCTTCCTGCGTGCCCGCCCCCATCTGGAGCATGGCGGTGACGTAAAACTGCTGCACCAGGTGCTCGAATCCCACCGGCGGCTGCGGACCTACGCCGGGATTCTGCGCGCGAATTAGATCCTCCAGCCTTTGCGCGGAAGCATCGTAGGCCGCCTTCTGCTCGTGACTCTCGGCAGCCGTCGGCGGCGGAGGTAATTCATCCAGCAACCCCGGCTCTTCCTTTGCCGATGCCGGCTCCTTTGCTTCCTCGCGCCGTGCCTCATTCACCACCAGGCGCGGGCCAGGCGAAGGCTCTCCAGGCGTGGCGGGAACCGCTGGCTCAAGCTCCTTCGGCGTCGAATGCGCGCCTTCTTTCTCTTCTTCCGCCTTGATCTTGCGGCGGTCGATCACTTCGAATTTCGGTGTATCGCTCATACTTTCAGTCTCTCATCCCGCTTCGGGCTGCTCAGTTTTGGCGTTTCTCAATTTTGGCGTTTTTGGGCCAGCTTTGGCGGAGCTTCCAGGATCCGCGCCGTTCCCTCGATTGCCCCCGCCTTATATACGAAGACCTGCCCGCGCTCCTCCGCTTCCGAGCGCATCATGCCCAGCGCAAAAATGCGGCGTCCCAAGGGAAGCGCCAGCTCTGCCGCGCTGGTGATCTGTCCCGCGGCTGCTCCATCTTCGAGTTTTAACTCCGCGCCGGCCTGGGGCACTGGCCCAAAAAGCTCGAGCGGCCGCAGATGCCGGTGCACATTGCCGCGCGAGCGGATGCGCTCCACGATCTCCTGGCCCAGGTAGCAGCCCTTGGCAAAGTGCAGCGCCCGCATCTGCGAAGTCTCCTGCGGCAGGTCGCGCTCCACCATATCGATCCCGTATGCCGGAATCCCTTCCGCGATGCGAAATGCCTCAAGCGATCGACTGCCAACCGGCGTCGCTCCGCCCGTGCGCAGGCACGACCACAGCTTGGCCAGCCCCGCTGACGGTAGCCAGAACTCGTAGTGCTGCGCCAACACGCCATGGGTGCGCAGAATTCTCAGGTTCCAGCCGTTCCACTCCACGGTCGTCCCCGCCATCACGCTCCCGATGACCGGCAGGCCAACTCGCTCCAGCACCTCGCCCGCCTGCGGGCCGGTCATGCCCACTGCCGTCTCCGAGCCCGCCTCTCCGACCTGCTCTTCTCCAAGCGGGACCAGCTCCACGTCGTCCATGATGATGAACTTGTTTAGATGAGCCAGCAGCTTTTCAATCTGATCGGCAGCAATCTCCAGCTCCAGCTCGGACTCCCCTGCAAACGGCGTTCCCAATAATCGGTCGCCTGTGAGCGCCGTTGTTGCCGTAGCGGTTCGCCGCTGCGGTGAGAGTTCTTCGCCGCCCCGCCACAGCGTCAAATCGCCCTGGATGTGGCCTTGCGCGTTGAGCACCAGGTTCCAGGCGCCGGTGTTGGGGAAAAGATCGTTGACGGTGTTGGTCACCATCCCGCTCAGCCAGCGGAAGCGATCGCCTCCGCGCACGGCGACCCGGCGCATCCAGCCCAGATCGTGGATGGCGGCTCCGAAGGCCAGCGCCGCTGTTTCCGTTTCCGGCGCGTCCAACTCTCCGGGGGTCAACACGCCCCGGTAAACGGTCAGCTCGTGCGATGTACGTGAAGACTCAAGCAGGCCGGCCAGCGCGGTGGCCTGCAGGTTTTGGGCAAGATCGGTCTCAGCCATGGGGAGCATTTCCGCGGATCGGCGCCGGATTTTCTCTCTAAACTTGGCGTCAAACCGCATCCTGATTATAGCCTTGAAGTGAGAAGCTGGAATCCCGGCCCGTGATCCTGAAAGCGCACCTAATCCCGCAGGGAGATTGAATGAGGAATCGGCACGTCAAAGCGGCACAAACCGGGCGCTGGGGAATCGCTGCCCTCGCGTTCCTGGTGGCGGCGGCAGGCTGGGCGCAGCAGTCAGCTCCTTCGGCCCAACCCGCTCCTGCTCCGCCGGCCGGGGCGGCAAAGCCTTCCACGGCGCAGGACAATCAAGCCCGCAAATCCGTCACAAAAATTACGCCGGAACAGGCCCAGCAACTCTTCGCGCTGGTCGACGAGCTCATCAAGTTCTCATCCGACGAAACCGGCCTGCCCATCAAGAGCACCGTGAAGCGCACCCTCACCACCCGCACAGCCGTGGAAAGTTACCTCGACGAAAAGTTTAACGAAGACGAAGGCGCCAAGCGCCTGGAGCGCGATGAGATCGTCCTGAAGAAGTTTGGTCTGCTCGACCACGACTTTGAGCTGAAGCCCTTTCTGCTGGCCCTCCTCAAAGAACAGATCGAGGCCTACTACGATTCGAAGACTAAGACCGTCAACATTCTGGATTGGGTGGACCCCGATGAGCAAAAGCCTGTGATGGCTCACGAGCTGACCCACGCATTGCAGGATCAGCACGCGGACCTGGAGAAGTGGGACAACCAGACTCCCGACAACGTGTCGCACGACGCAGCCGGCGATCAGGATCACCTGGCCCGCGACGAGATGGACACGGCGCGTGACGCCGTGGCGGAAGGCCAGGCAACGGCCGTCATGATGGATTACATCCTGAAGCCGCTGGGCAAGAGCCTCATCAAGGATCCCGAAGTGCTCGACGTGGTCCGCTCACAGATGAACCCCACCGAGGACTCGCCGGTGATGGCGCGCGCGCCACTTCTGCTGTCGGAATCGATGCTCTTTCCTTACCGTGAGGGCCTCAGCTTCGAACAGGACATCTGGATGGACCAGGGCCAGACTGCGGCCTTTGCCGGCGCGCTCGACCGGCCGCCATCATCGAGTTGGGAGATCATCAACCCGCGCGTCTATGAGCAAAAGCGCATCCCCGCCATTCCGCTCTTGCCCAACATTCATCCCCTTGTCGACCCGCAGTACGTGCCCTATGACATTGGCCAGATCGGCGAGCTCGACGTGCACATCATCACCGAGCTCTTCGGTGGCGATAACGCGGCCCGCGACCTGACCCCGGCCTGGGATGGCGGCCTCTACTGGGCCGGCCAGTTGCGCAGCGCCACCACTCCCGCGGAGCAGGCCAGCACCAAATCTATTGGCCTCTTTTACCTTTCGGTCTGGAAGAGCTCCGACTCCGCGCAGGTTTTCAGCGGTCTGTATGCGAGGAACCTGGGCCGCAAGTACTCCAACGTTCAGTTGCAGACCACCGCAGATCTCAACGCTCCCTCTGGTGACGGCTCTGTCGAGCAGGTTTATTCCACCGACGAGGGCCCGGTTGTCATCACCACGCGCGGCAAACTGGTCTTCGTCTCGGAGAGCTTTCCTCTGCCGCTGGCGCGCAAGCTCACTTCGCTGATCCTCGACGCCCAGGGCGGAGGAGCGATGCGCATGACGTCGGTTCCGCAGCGCAGCGTTGATCCTGCTCTGGCGCGGGCCGCCGCGGAGAACACGCTGGCCTCGTCTGCCGAGCCTCAGACCCTCACCAGCGATCTTGTCCGGTTCTTCGGGGACTGCGGCGTGATGAAGGCGGCCGTGGACGCGGAATTAAGAGCTGTCGAAAGATAATTCGCGGCGCAAACAGGCCTCCGCTCCCCGCGCTTCTTCTTTGCCGGCGCGCGAGTGGAAAAGCCGTCCTAAACGCGCCAAAGCGCTGCCGCATTCGCTCTCACCGCCGCGTTATGATGAAAAGCCGGAAGACGCTCCGCGCTTCGTGCGTTTTGGAGCCGCTTTTTTCTCACGCAAGGAGACTCGCACGTGCAAGGCAAGCTCGAACTCATGATGGGACCCATGCGCAGCAATAAGACCGCGGAGTTGCAGCGCCGCGCCGATATGCGCCGCCAGTACGCCAAGCAACACGTCCTGGTGCTCAAGCCCAATGACGATACCAAAGGCGGTCCCGGCGTTGTCGAAAGCCGCAACCCCAACGGCGGCGGCAAAATGAGCGCCGTTGAATTCCGGGCCGCCGACCCGTGGGAAGTGCTGGGCGCAATTCGCGACACGGAGCAGAAAATTGGCAAGCGCGTGGAATGTATCGCGATCGACGAAGGCCAGTTTGTCGATCAGCTCTTTCTATTCGTCAAGCATCTGCTCGACGCCGGCCACGACGTTCTTGTCGCCGGTCTCGACCTCGACTTCCGCGCCATGCCATTTGGCGAGATGCTCAACCTGACCTGGCTGGTGAACGCCTACGGCGGCAGCATTACCGAATGCATGGCCTACTGCAGTTGCGGAGCACGCGCGCTTTACTCGCAGCGGCTGATCGACGGTAAGCCGGCGCCCTTTGACAGCCCCATCAAGGTCCCCGGCGACTCCTACGAGCCGCGATGCGCCGACCACTTCGTCCTTCCCGGCCGCGCGCACTAGACGCAAAGATCAATTGCACTGAGGGACAACGGAAAACGTACGCAGCTGTCACTGCCAGCACTCGCAACAAGATGGAACGATAGACTTTGAGTGGATTGTTTGGTGCCGGGAGGGGGGCATTCCGCAGGGCGTTCTAAGAAATCTCAGTGTTGATGGTAAAAGTTAAGTCCTTTAGTGTCAATGCGGATTTTAGGCCGAATGCAAATTCCCAGTGTTGCTGGAGAATCTGATGCGTCGGCTTTGATGCGATGTCTTAGAAATGTCTTAGAACGGAAGCGGCTACCGGACTCCGCGACAAGGTACCGGCACCTTAGGAACGAGGGGCTTCCGTAAGATTCTGCCGAAGCCCGAAATACCTTCGTGGTCACGTGCAAGCGATGCCGCCGCGATGTGCCGACCGGCGTCAGAGAATTTCCCTTTCAGTCCATCACCGTCGAGTGCCCCCTCTGTGGCGAACTGCGGCGATACCTGCCCTCCGAACTCTTTCTCGGTCGGCCAGACCAACTCGTCATCCGCCAGCAGCGAACCGGAGTCCGGTGATGTTCGACCCGGACACTCACATGCCTCGTATCAATCGGGGGATGGTGTACCTCACTGATGCTCGGTATGGTACTTAAACGACACGCTCAACCTTGTACGATAGACCGGCTTCCCGTCCTCAATGTGTATGTCCAACTTAATGACTTCAGCCACGCGCAAATCGCGCAGCGACTTGGACGCCGTCCCCAAGGCTACAGCAGCCGCCTTCTCCCATGACTCGGTGCTGGTGCCGACCAATTCAATTACTTTGTAAACGCTCTCGGCCATTTTGCCCTCCTTTAAGCCAAGATTTCCTTTCTGGCTTCGGGTCGGCGGAATTTTACCATTGGAGTGGTACTCGGCGGAGGAATTTTTGAGGATTGGCCTCTTGCGCGGCTCCTGTGGCGCAAAGAACCGAAGATTCACCACGCTGCGCCTTGCAGTGTGTCAACTTTGCTATTGCGGATTCTCACGACGCTACTGCCTAACGAGCCCCCCGGTCTACTCAAATGGTGGCTGCGGCGTCGAAAAGCGGCATCCGGTCGGGATGAATTCCCCTTTCAGTCGGTCACGGTCGAATGCCCCCTCTGTGGCGAGTTGCGGCGGTACAGGCCGAGCGAAGTCTTCCTCGGCCGACCAGACCAACTCGTGGTTCACCAGCAGCGGACCGGAGGCCGGTTACTTAGCAATCCGTCCGAGAACTCGCTCTTGCGCCTGATTTGATTTACGTTTGAACTAGGGACTGAAATGGGCAAACAGGTAGCTATCGTGCTTTACGTGGTGGCGATGGTAGCCGTCATAGTCGGTGTTGATTTCGTGTTCTTCAGGAACCGATTTTGGGAACGGCTGACAGTGAATATAGGCATTGTCAAGGTGTTCGCAGCTTTCTGCTTCAGATTCCTGAAGCGTCCATGAACAATGGGCGAACGCTTCCCGGTGCATTATTATTTCCCGGACGGACTCCGAGACTCGCAAGGTTGAGATTGTGTGCGGACGATACGGACGCAGGGCAGACAAACAGCACATCGCGGAATGGATGCAGACGCACGACACGAACGTCTTTGACGATTCGTATTTCGCGCCGTCGTACAACATCGCTCCGCAGAGCTTTCAGCCAGTTGTGCGACTTGATCCGGAGTCAGGTACAGGCGAAAGATGGCGGCCAATTTCCAGCTTTTCGGCGTTACGCACCTCGGCATTCTCTTGAGCGTGGTGCTGCTTGCGGCAGGGCTCGCAGTTGTCGAGCGGCGGCTAGCGCCCGGCGGCAAGGGCCTGCGGCTGGGGCTTGCGGCCGTGCTTGCGCTCGACACCGTGGCGTGGGATGGATTCCTGGCCTGGCATGGGCAGCTCACCTTTCCCGCGCATCTTCCCGTGGAGTTCTGCGATGCCACGCTGTACGTGACGTTGATTGCCTTGTTCACGCTGCGCCCGGCGTTTCTCGACCTCGCGTACTACTGGGCGCTGGCGGGAACCTCGATGGCGCTGCTCACGCCCGATCTTTGGGAGCGTTTCCCCTCGTTGTCGACGGTGCAGTTTTTTGTGGGGCACGGGCTGGTAGTGATGGCGGTCCTCTACCTCGTATGGTCGCGGCAGGCGCGCCCGCGGAAGGGCTCCGTGGCGCGGGCGATGCTGGGCGTGAATGCGTGGGCCGCGTTCGACGGCGCGTTCGATCGGATCTTCAAGACCAATTACATGTACCTGCGCGCCAAGCCCGGTCATGCATCGCTGCTCGATCTGCTGGGACCGTGGCCGTGGTACATCGCAGCGACGGAAGGCGTGGCGCTGGGATTGTTCCTGCTGCTGTATCTGCCGTTCTGGAGGAGCGCTACCCCATCCCAGCGGCAAAAACAAGATCGTCGCGAGGGTGAGGCACCCGCATTGGGGGCGTGATCGTTATCCCGTTCTCACTCACCCCTGTTCGTCCTCGGCCAGTCAATCCGCCAACGTCCTCCGGCCAAGGGAGCCCAAAAGAGCCGTTTGTACGGCGTTTCCCGCGCATGATGGTAGAGAACGGCAGTGCGTTCGTAGAATCCTCTCGTGTGCCATGAATCGCTGAGCTTGAACAGGTGGTAATCGAGATGGTGACAGAACTCATGGCACAGCGTACTCAGAAATGTCCCAAACGATGTAATTCCTTTCTTCCTCGCAGTTCGCATCCACAACCGTATGAGCATCGTTGCGGGGTCGTAGTCGCCGAATAGTTCAGTCACCCATTCGCGGCCTTTAAGCGGTCGCGCTGCCAGCACCCGGACGCCGCACTTTGGGACTTGATAGAAGCGAGAGGCTTGTGAAAGGAACTCCGCACAAGCAACTCGAACCTCCGCTGTCTTGCCCGTCTGCATGGCTGCTTCAATGGTTTTCGCAATCTCAGGCAGCAGTCGTGCGTCCTGTGGCAGGTCGAGGGTATTGATGCGGTCGCTCTCCAGAAAGCCTAGCCGGTCTTTGCCTTGGGGAGGATTGTCGGTAAACATGACGAGCCATGCCAAATTCAATTGACCCTAGAATCCAGCCATTATCCGGCAGCGAGGGTACGGACGGCAGACGAACACCCCGCCTAAGTCGAGCCGTTGACCCGTCGCGGCCACTCATCAGGCAGGAGTCACTTCGGTCGCGGCAGCAGAAACCGCCTTATTAGGAGCAGGAGCCGCTCTCTTCTCGGCAGCGGCTTTCTTGGCCTTCACGGCGGGAGCCTTCTTGGCAGAAGCTTTTTTAACAGCAGCCTTCCTGACAGCTTTCTTCGCGGCCTTGGCAGGAGCTTTTTTGACGGCAGCGGCCTTCTTGGCTGGAGCTTTCTTTGCCGCCTTCTTCGCCGCCGCCGATTTCGCTGCCCTAACCGCCGCCCAGCGTTTCCGCTGCGCCTCAGCGATGCGCTTCTTAGTTTCCGAGCTCAGTCTCGGCCTCCGCTTTGGAGCCTTCTTGACAGCCACCTTCTCGGCGGGAGCTTCCTTCGCCGCCTTCTTTGCCGGAGTCGGCTTCACAACCTCCTTCGCAGCTTTGACCGCTGCCCAACGCTTCTTCTGAGCTTCCCCAATTCGCCTCCGGGCTGCGGGGCTTAGCTTGCGCCTCACAGACTTCTTGGCAGGGGTAGCTTTCGTTACAGGTGTCGCATTGTTGACGCCGGACAGGAGCGCACGAACTTCTTGGAGCTTCCCGATTTCGGCGTCAATTGCAGCGATGATTGAATTCGTATCCATTGCAGCCTCATTTGGCGATAGATTCGGGTACCGAAACACGATAGCATGCAGACTCTCATTTGAAAGACAGTAGACCGACGCATATGCCCCAATTCAACTGCTATATCGGCATCGACTACTCCGGCGCGGAGACCGCAGACTCCAGTTGCAAGGGGCTCAGGGTGTTCATGGCCGAGGGCTCCGACGAACCGATACAGGTTGAGCCGCCGCCCAGTCCACGTCGGTACTGGACGCGCCGTGGTCTCGTCGAATGGCTCCGTGAGGAACTCTACCGCGACATTCCCACCCTCGTCGGCATCGACCACGCCTTCTCGTTTCCGCTGGCCTACTTCGAGAAGTACCGGCTCTCCAGCGACTGGCAGACCTTCTTGGAGGACTTCCATCAGCACTGGCCGACAGATGCTCCGCACACGTACGTGGCCTTCATCCGAGAAGACCCCTCGGGGCGCGGCCTGAAAAGAACCGGAGACCGAAGCTGGCTCCGGCTGACAGAAATATGGACGCCTACAGCAAAGTCCGTCTTCGGGTTCGGCGTTCAAGGTGAGGTCGCCACATCGACACACGCCGGTTTGCCGTGGCTCCTCTACCTGAGGAAGCTTTGCAAACGCCCCATCCACTTTTGGCCTTTTGATGGCTGGGAGATTCCCGAGGGAAGGTCTGTCGTGGCCGAGGTCTACCCGTCGCTGTGGACGCGGCGGTTCTCAAGGAATGACCGGGACAGCGATGAACAAGCTGCGTATGCGGCAACGGCATGGCTGCAACGCGCCGACCGCAGCGATTTTCTGAGCAGGTTCCTCAGCCCGAGCCTGACGGCGGAGGAACGCGGTATCGCCAAAATCGAGGGGTGGATTCTCGGGGTCGTGTGAACCGGCGACTGATTCCAACTCCGCACACATCTCGCGCTGTTATCGCCTCACCCGGGCACAGGTCATGAGATTCCAGTCGCGATGCCGACTTCGGGGTAGTAACCCCAGCCCAATGAAATGTCCGCATAGCGGGCGATGAGGATGGTCAGGTTAAAGTGAATGCCCCACTCGTCTCGTTGCAAGTGGTACGCAGTGCGCTACCCGGTCTTAGCCTGCGGGCAATCAGCAGTTAAGGTAATCTTCCGGCAACATGTACAAGAACGGTACAAGACCTTTGCATAAGGAAGAATTTCCTTTTTCAATACGTGGCGACCGAAACCCGAAGCACCTCAGGTTCCGAAGTGAAGATGAGCCCCCAGTCCGTTTGATCGCCATTTAGGATGCGGAGGAATTTGAAAGCGCCGTTTTCGTAAACGCCTTCTTCAACGCGAAGAAATTGCCGATGCTGCCATTTGCCGTCGATCTGCGCGGAAGGCGTCTGTCCAGCTCCCGCCACGATGTTTCCGGATTTCCGCTGCTGCTCGGTGCCGGCCGGCCGGAAATCGACGCGGCAAGCGTATCCGGTGACCAGAAACTGATTGTCCTTGAGCTGCGCGACCAGGGCGCGCCCGACGGGCTCCGGATTTCCTTTGGCGGGGCCCCTGCCGCCAGATCCATAAGAAACTACCGCGTCCCAGTTTCCAAAATGAAGTGTTTGGGAAGGTTCGCCTTCCACTTCCGCTGTCGCCTGCAGCTTGCCGTCGAAATTGAGGCGGGCAACATCGCGCATCATGGGACCGATGAGGAGATAGTTTTGCGCCGTCGGCTCCAGAAACGCATTCTGCGCATCCGGCTGGCCGGGTTGAACGGAATGGGTTCGCGTGTAGTCCAGGCCGAAGGGCGAATAGCCGATGGCCTGAAGGCCGAGGGCAGAAAAAAGGAAACGGGCTTCATGAACGGCGCCGCTGGTTTCCGGGATGAACAAGGCGTTGTCGGGGCGATGATAGAGATCGATTACCTTCAGATACGCTGCGGTGTTAGAGAGATAGATATCCGGCGCGAGGATATCGATTGCGGGCGCTTCCGCTTTCCAGATGGACAGCACGTTGTCAGTAGGGCCTCCGCTCTCGTAGGTGCCGGGCGCTCCCGGCTTGAGCGGATCGCGCAATGCGGCATTGACATAAAGCGGCAACGGGTACACGGCTTTGCCCGCGGCCGCAACCTGCCCAACGTACCTGGCAACCGCCCAGGCATGGAAGTTCACTTCCGCCTCGGGACCGAAGACCTGCCGCCAATTCGCACCCGGCGCGGCGGGCACCTGGCCCATCGCCTTCAGAACTTCGGCAGGGACCGGACCGTCAAAGAGCTTGTTCGCGGCCGCAGAGTAGTCGCGGAGGGTTCCCCATGTGCCGGTTTCGTTCTGAACCTGCACCATCAGCACCGTTCTTTCCGGATCAGCGTTCTTGAGATGCAGCATGAAGGCGGTGAAGGCGCGCTTGTCCGCTTCGAGAGATGCGGTAGCAAACGGTGATGGCGAGTCGACGAATTCTCCTTCTTTGTTGGTTACGTGGAAGTAGCGCTTGGGATCGAGCTTCATCCATTCGGGCATGTAGTGCTGGCTCCCGTTCTTCCAGGTGCCGAACCAGAGCAGCACCAGATGGACGTGATGCCCGCGCGCCTGAGCGAGGATCGTGTCCACCTGCGAGTAGTCGTACTGTCCGGGCTTCGGCTCGAACTGTTCCCAGTAGATCGGAGTTTCGAGCGTGTTGGCATGAAGGTACTCGATGGCGGGCCACACCTTGGGGAGCGAGGCCGGCCAGTCGCTCGAGTTGTTTGATTGCGCGCCCAGCATCAGAAAAGGCGCGCCGTCCACGAACAGGGCATAACGGCCGTCGTCCTCGACGAGGCGAGGAATGGGGTGTTCCTTCCCCTGCGCGTGCAATGCCAACCCGATACTCGATGCCGCCAAAATGGCTGCGATGATGGAGGGCTTCATCGTCTTCAATACTCATTTCTTCCGCGATCTGCAGGCGAATTTGTCAAAATGCTTGCGCCCCGGACGGGTTGTCTCGCATTCATACCGATCGCGCACATGCGACGGATTAAACCGGCAATGGAGGAATCGCGAATACATCGGGACTGTCAACTTAGGGAACGCGGTAGAGCTGGACCCGCACGATCGTGCCTGGATTCAGCACCAGAATTTCTCCCTGTGCATCATCGTCGCCTTCAATCCAACGTGTAAGTTCCCACTTTCCATCCACAAACTTGCCTGTCTGGACAACACCGAGTCCCACGTTGGGAGGTCCGGGCGTGTTCGGTGTAAAGTCGACGCGCATGCCACCCCCGCCAAAGTAATACTCATCGGGACCAGTGGAAATCACAACTGCGGCCGCTTCCAGCGGCGGCAGGGGTTCTTCCGGCTCTGCTCTGGGTTGCCTTGGAGGAGGAGATGCCACCACTCCGCCCTTGGCCTGCGGGGCCAGGCGCATGATCCGGCCCGTGTAGGTAAACGTCATGGTGTAATTGCCCAATTTGACTTGCTTGGGCGGGTCGCCCTGAACCATTCGCACTGCGGTCATGGTGTCAGTCCCCTGATGCGCCAGAATCATCGGTGCAAGCTCGTCAAGCATTTCATATGTGGCTGCAAGGTCCGTGGGAATCGGTCTTCCTCCGTCAACGCCAAAAGGAGAAAAGCCGATCGCATTGTGTTTTCCGACCGCCATAATCACATTGGCTGCATTGGTTCCCGTCTCTGGAATGAAGAGCGGGTTGCCGTTCCGGCTGAATCGTTCGCAAACCTCGTCAAAATAAGGCAAGTAAAGATCCGGCGCAAGGATATCGACGTCCGGAGCTCCGGCCCGCCAGATGTCGTGTACCTGAGGCATAGGACCGCCGCTGGGATACGTTCCCGGCCAGGCGTGATTTGGCTGCTGCAGCCACCCATTCACGTACATGGGAATGTCATAGGCGGCCTTGCCCTCTTTGACCACCCTCTCGACAAAGCGTGCATAGTTCCACGCCATGAAGATCTCGTCGGAAGGCCAGTGGAGTTGCCGCCAACTGACTTCATGTTCATCCGCGCTCATGGGCGGGCTCGTCGTCTGAATCGGAATCTCCACGTCAGCCGGCTTTCCGGGACCGAAGACCTCTTCCCAGGTTCCTGAGCTCTTGTAGCCGTTTGCCGCCCACACTGCACGGAACTCCGGAATGAGCGTATCCTTGTGCGCTTCCAGGTAGTTCATCAACTCTGACGGCACCGGCCCGGCAAACGCGCGGTTAGCCGCCGGAGACCGATCGCGCGAATCCCGCAGCACACCCACCTCGTTCTCCACCTGCATCATCAGAACGGTGTGCTGAACGTCATCGACTTCCTTAATATGGCGCATCAATGCCGCGAACGCGGCAGCGTCTGCATCCCGTGTGGCGTCGCCAAACGTGCTCAGCAGCTCCAAGGGGCCCGAGATCGAGACGGTACTGCCATTGTCGATCTGAATGCGCGGAAAGCGGGTGTAATCCTTCTTCACCCAGTACGGCGCGAAACTGGATGTGCCGTTCTTCCAGGAGCCGAACCAGAGAATGACCAGGTGCATGTGGTTCTCTCTGGCCTTCGCGATTACGCCATCGATCTGGGCGTAATTGAAGTTGCCCTCTTCCGGCTCAAACTGCGCCCAGGAGACGCCTACAAGCGCGGTGTTCAGGTTGGCGGCGACAAGCTTTGGCCAGATGGGCTCCATCACGGGGAGACTGGTCGCTGCGTTGTTGGTGAGTTCCCCCGCGAGAGCCAGAAACGGCTTGCCATCTACGATCAATTGGGTGGCGGCGCCCTGTTTCCGCAAGCGCGGCGCGCCATTATCCGTTTGCGCCCCGGCCGAAATCGTGAAAGCGGCGCCACACACAAGCAAGCCTAGCGCGAAGGTCGCATTCATCTTCATTTGCATAGATCGCTCATGTTTGATTCCTCGATTCGGCAAGCTGTCATGCGTGCCACATAGTATTCGTTCTCATCTCGCCAATGTTGCCTCTGGTGCTGACTCTGCCGCCGGGAATGGAAATAGAAATTCTCTCGAAGGGCTAATAGGTGCCAAGCGTCACGCGCAGCACCCTGGGCTCCCCCCCAAACCGCAGGCCATAGTCCGTTGCATCCCCATTCTGGCTGCGCAACAGCTTGAAAGTTCCGCTTTCGTAAACTCGCTGTTCAACGCGCATGAACTGCCGGTGCTGCCATTTTCCGTCGATCAAAGCGGAGGGAATCTGCCCGGTTCCGTCCACGATATGTTCCGTCTTCTGTTGCTCCTCGGTGCCGGCCGGGTAGAAGTCGACGGTGCAGAACTATCCGGCCACCAGAAACTGGTTCTCGCCAAGTTGGGCAACTAGAGCACGCCCCTCTGGCGCATCATTCCACGCGGTGATGGCTGGACCAAAGCGGGCTGACCCGTATTTCACCACCGCGTTCCAGGTTCCGAACCGCACCATCTGCCCGGGATCGCCCTGATCTCCGCACTTGGTGTGTTCCAGCTCTGCCACGGCCTGGAGCTCGCCCCTAGAATTGAGGCGGGCAATCTCCCGCCGCATCGGATCCACCAATTCAAGATTCCTTGCCGGAAATAGCACGGGTTGATTTCCAGACTCCGAGTATCCTATGCCCTCCAAGGGCCTTGAGGTGACGGTACGTACGCTCGCCAAGCAAGACGTTTTGTCCCTCCGAGAAGGGATCATAATACCGGTCGTCCTCAAAAAACGCCTCACCGTCCCCGGATCACCTCCACAACGTCAGTTCCGGTCCACGCTTTCGTTCCTGTCTGCGTCAGTTTTTTGGCCGCATCATCCCAGTGGAGATTCGTAACCTGGAAACTGCCTTTCTCGTAGGCATAGGTCTGGCCATCGTCGTTATAGAGCGTGAAGTCGCCGTTGGCTCCGGGATAGACCTTCACGTGCGCGATGGTCTGCGTGTCATGCGTGCTCTCGATTGCGCTCCCCAGCGGCACAATCGAACCCGCTCTTACAAAAAGCGGAATCTGATTGATCGGCGCACTTACCTGGATGGTCTGGCCGCCCTTGTAGTGCTTGTTCGTCCAGTAGTCGTACCATGCCGTACCCGCGGGCAGATAGACGCTCTTCGAGGTTTGCCCCTGAGAGGTGACCGGTGCAACCAAGAACGCCGGGCCGAACATATACTCATCCCCAATCTGCGCCACGTTCGGGTCGTTGGGAAAGTCCATGAACAGAGCGCGCATGAACGGAGCTCCGGTGCTTTGCGTGAAGTACCCGAGCGAGTAGATATAGGGCATCAATTCGTAGCGCATGCGAAGATATTTCTCGAGGATGGGCTCGGCCTGTTTGCCGTAGGACCACACCTCGTTATGCGGCCGTGTGCCATGGGTTCTGAAGGTGGGCTCAAAGACCCCATACTCGTACCAGCGGACGTATAACTCCGGATAATCGTCATATCCGCCGACTTCGTCGCGCGCATCGGAAGGATCGATCAGCGGCGTATGCGCGGGAACATGGGTTCTCGGCAGGCCCTGCCATCCGCCGATATCGTTTCCCCAGTACGCAATTCCCGAGGCGGCCACGTCGAGGCCGGTGGGAATCTGGCGCTGCAGCGCGTCCCAGTCGGGCGAAATATCGGAGGACCAGAAGATCGCTCCGTTATGCTGCGCGCCGGTAAAGGCATCGCGAGCGAGGATCAGCGCCCGCTGGTCTGGCATATCCTTGCGCATCCCATCGTAAAATGCCGCGGTGTGGAACAGCGGGTACACATTGAAATACTGCGTGCCCGGCCCGATTTTGAAATAGCCTCCATCCGGAGGCAGGTCCGGCTCCGTCTCGTCGGCCCAGAAATAGTTGAAGCCCTGGCTCGCTATATCGTCCCGCACAACACTCCAATACCAGTGCGCCGCATCCAGGTTGGTGGTATCGATGTCCGATCCTTCGCGATCGTAGGGAAGGCCGTCCTCCGGCGTTCCATCCGCATGATGCAGGAACCACCCATTCTTTTGGATAAGGTCGTAGTAGCGTGTGCCGGGCTGGAAACGCGGCCATATGCTGATCATGGTCTCAATGTTCATGGCATGAAGCTGGCGATTCATTTCCGCAGGATCCGGCCACGCCTCCTTGATGAAGTCCATCTGGCCCATCCCGGTGTAATAAAACCAATCCAGCACCAGGATGTCGATGGGCAGATGACGGTCGCGATAACCCTTGGCAACCGCCAGCATTTCTTCTTGCGTGGAATACCGCTGCTTGCACTGGATCAAGCCGTACGCGCCTTTTGGCAGCATCGGAGTATCTCCTGTAAGCAGCCGATATCCGGCATAGATCTCGTCGGTTGTGGCGCCAACAACGACAAAAAACGAAACCCTCTGACCCACCTGAGAAACCCACCTCGTCTGCTCGTTGAATCCCGGTAGAATCGTGGTCTTCGAGGGATTGTCCCACAGCAACCCGTACCCCTTGTTGGTGATCAGGAAAGGTACACAGAAGCTGGCGCCGCCAGCCGCCGTATAGTCTGCCCAGCACTCGATCTTATGTTGCCGGTGGTCGATATATCCTTCCTGATTCTCGCCCAGCCCGTAATAGTGTTCATCGTCGGGCGATTTGAACGTGGCCCCCACTTGATAGAACTGCGGATCTTCAGGCCGCCGGTCAACGTTAAGCTGGCTGTTATCGTCCTTGTCGTTCAACACTCCCATTTCCCAGCCCAGCATATCCAGCAGTGGTTTGCCATCCGCACCCGTGACCGTCATGAACGGTCCGCGGTTAAACCCGCCGAAATACTTTCTTGGGCCTCTTGGGAAGGAACCGTCTGGCCTCCGCTGCGGGGTAGCCGGCGCGGCTATGAATACCGTTATCCGCGCCGATTTATATGTATCTCCCTCGGCTGTCGTCTCGTGTGTCCAACCGGGTGCGCCGGGTTTCGCCACAATCCCATAGCCTGGCCCCGCCGTCGCTTCATCCTTGAGCGTGCTCATGGTTACGCGAAGGATGTTGGGCGCGTAGGGCTCAAGGACAACCGTACTGCCGTCTCGATCAAGCGTCACGCTAGCGTTCTGAGCGGCGAGAGTCCCCGCTCCACAAGAAGCCGCCAACACCCAAACCAGGACTCTGCCTTGATGCACCATCGACTTCGCCGCCGCGCTTCCATGTAGTTCAAATGAATTCATCGCGCCCTTCCTAGTGTTTGACCACTTCCACTAAAGAGGTATCCGGACCTGTCCAGGCCTCCACTCCTTCGTGAGTAAACCTGCCAGCCGCGTCGTTCCAATGCAGGTGAGTGATGCGGGTATCCCCTTTTTCGTAGGCGTAGGTTTTCCCGTCGTCGTTATAAAGCCAGAAGTCTCCATCTGCTCCGGGATAGATGCGGATCTTCGCGAGCTCTTGCTTTTCGCCGGTATTCTCGATCGGCTTGCCCAGCGGAAGAATCGAACCGGCGCGAACAAAGAGAGGGATGGTATCGATTGGGGCATCGGCGCGAATGGTCTGGCCGCCATGGAAGCGTTCGTTGGTCCAGTAGTTGTACCAGTAGGCGCCCGCGGGCAAATAGACCGAGCGGCTCGTCGCCCCTTGATCCGTAACTGGAGCCACGAGAAACGCAGGGCCGAACATATATTCGTCTCCGATATTGGCGACTTTAGGATCGCCCGGGAAATCCATGAAGAGAGCGCGCATGAACGGCGCGCCTGTCTGGTAGGTGCGATAACCAAGCGAGTAGGTATACGGCAAGAGCTGATAGCGCAGACGCAAGTACTTTTCAAGGATGGGCTCAGCCTGCTTACCATAGGACCAAACTTCGTTATGTTCTCTCTCTCCGTGAGCACGCATTACAGGCTGGAAAGCTCCCCACTCGAACCAACGCACAAACAGCTCAGGATAATCTGAGTAATTGTCGACGTTTTCCCGCGCGTCGGAGGGGTCCACCAGTGGAGTATGTGCCGGTTGGTAAGTGGGGTAGATCTCCGGTGAGAAGAACCCCGCTATGTCCGTATCCCAATACGGCATGCCCGAAGCAGTAAAGCCCAGTCCCGCTGCGATGGATCGCTTCAACATGTCCCAGGTGGAGATAATATCGCTCGACCAAAAGACGGTACCGTTTCGTTGCGCTCCAAGGTACGCCGCACGAGCCAGAATCATCACCCGACGGGTGTCGCCGAAATCGCGCCGGAAGCCATCGTAAACCGAAGCTGTATGGAATAAGGGATAGACGTTGTAATAACGGGTCCCTGAACCTACGTAGAAAAAGTCTCTGGCTGGATCGATATCCGGTTCCGTCTCGTCGAGCCACAGATAATCGAAGCCATACGGCTTCACGTAGCGATCCCGTATCGATTCCCAGAACCATCTGGCGGCCTCAGGGTTCGTGGTATCGATATTGGGACCGATCACGCTTTTGAATCCACCGGAGTCCGGAGCGCCATCCGCGGTGTGGATGAGCCAACCCTTTTGCCGCAGCATATCGTAATACCGTGTGCCAGGGGCGAAGTGCGGCCACACGCTCAGCAGCGTGTTGATGCCCATGGAATGAAGCTGTTTGTTCATGGCGGCTGCATCGGGCCATCGCGCCGGGTCGAGATCCATCTCGCCTTGCTGTGTCATGTTCAGGAAGTCCACCACCAGCACATCGAGCGGCAAATTGCGGTCGCGATATCCCTTCGCAACAGCCAGCAGTTGGCCCTGCGTGGGATAGATCGCCTTGCTCTGGATGTAGCCGTATGCGGCCTTCGGCAACATGTGCGAGATGCCGGTGAGCTGGCGATAGCCCTCGTAGATCTCGTCGCTGGTATTTCCCGCGATCACAAAAAGGGAAACCCGGTCTCCCACTTCGGACAACCACACGTTCCGCAGGTTGAAGCCGAGATCGATTGTGGTCTTCGACGGATTGTCCCAGATCAAACCGTAGCTGCGGCTGGACACCATGAACGGAACGCAGACAGTCTCTCCCCCAACCGCGGAGTAATCGTGCCAGCACTGAATGCGATGGTCGCGAAGATCGAGAAGGCCCTGTTGATGCTGGCCCAGACCATAGTAGTGCTCACCGTCCGGGGAGTCGAAGGTTGCGGAAACTCGGTAGCCGGGATCTACTTCTTCGTCGTGACTTGTGTTCGCTGCGATCGCTTCCGTCCGGTTGGGAAACATGGTCCAGCGCAGCATGGTCAGCAGAGGTTTGCCGGCCGCCGTTGTGATTGAGATCGTGTCGTCGTACGGTCCATGTCCACTGGTAGGTCCGCCGCCGAAGTAGTGCTCTCTCAGCGACGCATTCAGCGCGTCGAGCGGCATGCGGTGAGGGTTCGACAGGTTCTGCGGAGCAATTCGGAGGATCATTCGTCCCGAGCGAATCACGTCGTAACCGTCGGAATCCTGCGTCTGCGTCCACCCTGTCATCGAAGGCGTGCCTGTGATTCCATACCCCGGCGCCGCCAGGGCTGCAGGCTTTTTCGAACTCAAGGTGATTCGAACGATATTCGGCCCGTAGGGTTCCACCACAATGGTTCGATTCTCTCGATCCACGACAAATCCGTTGGCTTGAGCCAATGCTCCAACGCTGGCGAGGTTGGCCAAGCCAAGAATCGCCAGCATCACGGCCGCAGCGCGCATAACCGCATTCGCGGTTCTATGAGCCTGTCGGAAGCCAAAATGCACAATGGAATCAGATCGAAATGGATGTCGCATTCGCTTCACTCTTAATTAAGTCACGCGGAACTGAGGCGACTCTCATTATCGTAAACACCAGAGTCCTTGGAGGTCTGTGTTCGTTGCGTCAATCGACGAGTGGCAGATGCCGAGGCCAGTACCGCACCCCGCAAAACAGGGCTGCAGAGAGATGGCGCAGACACAGCTCCCATCACTCATTTATTGGAAAAGAGAAGAGGAGAAGCGATGGAAGCGGACGTGAGGTCAGAAGGGCGACACGCGCAATCCATCACTTCTCCCCAAGGTGCGACTAGCTTACTGGCTTAGAAACTGGCCCGTAGCTGCATTTGCAGACGGCGCGCGGGCAATTGACTCGTCGCCTGCCCAAAAGTGCCATCGTGGATGCCCGTGTCCAGGCCGATCAGATTGGAGCGGTTGAACGCGTTATAGAGCTCGCCTTTGGCCTCGAATTTCAACTTTTCCGAGAAGAACCATGGAAGCGAGAAAGCTTTCCCAAAGGTGAAGTTGAGGTTGTTATATCCCTCGTTGTCGTACGAGTTACGGGGGAGGTTGCCCTCGGTCCCGGTGGCTGTAAAGGTTGGCGCCGGGAATGCCGACGAACCGCCGGGAAACACTCCTTTGAGGAAGTCCGCCTTCTTCAGGCCGCTCAGGTGGCTGCCGAAGCTGGGTGTCATGGGCACGCCTTCGCTGTTTCCATCCGCATTGTAATTGCCTCCGGAGTTGCCGATGACGGTGGTGCCGGCAGGGCAAATACCGCCTGACGGCGATCCCGAGGAGCAAATCGGATCGAAAGGCTGGTTGTTTGTTACCCAGGCCGGCAACCCCGTATCAATGATCCACACGCCGCCGAACACCCAGCCGCCCAGAGTGTTGTTCTCCAAACCACTCCTGTAGTGGCTTGGAGTCGTCCAGGTGCCTGTGGCTGTGAATTCCTGCCGGATGTCATAGTCGGAGCGGCCGCGCTGGAACGGCAGATTGCCGTTCTCGATGACCGGACCGTTTTGATTGCTTGATGTGATGTTCCCACCAGGCAAGGAAGCCGAAGTGCTGAGTTCATCCATCGCCTTGCCAAAGGTGTAAATGCCGCTCATCGCCAACCCATGAGACATGACGCGGCTCAACACTGCGGAGAAGTAGTTCCCGATGGAGTTGCCGTCGGAAGTGGCGTAGTTGATTCCGCCGAAGTTTTGATTGAGGCGGTCAAAGGCCCCGTTGTGCTCGATTAGGTCGCCGGCAAAGCGGTTGATGTCCTGATTGTAGATGGGCAGGTGATGGGCGCCCGACGCGGAGTAGTTCGCCTCAAGAACGAGGTTCCCCGGCAACTGCTGCTGCCAGCTGAGGCTCCAGGCCAGGACCTGCGTCATTTTGTACTGGGGATTGTATCCGCCGAGACCCGCTCTCTGAATCACGCCACTGACGCTGAGCGCGCCTGTCGTCGGGTTAACCACCACAGAGCTCGTGCTGATAGGCACCACGGGGCAGACGATATTGAAGCCCACCGGCGCGTTGCAGAACTGGAACGTAATCGTATTCCCCGACAACGCGTTCAAGCTCGGCCCGTAGGTGTTTGGCAGGTTGCTTGCCAGTATGTCCGTGATGTGCAGGTACGGCGGTTGGTCGTTGAACAAGCCGAAACCGCCGCGCAATGCCGACTTGCCCTTTCCGAAGACATCCCAGGAGAATCCCAAGCGAGGGCCAAGGCCCCACAGGTTGTGGTTTAGCACGTTATCGTTCTTGGCCAGCCCCACGGTTGCGCCCGTGACCTGAGCATTAAAGCCTGAACCTGTTCCCAGCGTCACGGGGGACAGTGCCGGACTGAGGATGGAAAACATATTGGTCATCATGTCGAAGCGGAGACCGGCATTCAAGGTGAATCTCGGCATGACCTTCCAGTCGTCCTGAAGAAAGAGGCCCGTGAAGAGCTCACGGTACCGCCGGTTATAGGGAGCTTCTACGTAAAAGCCATTTACCGCCGTCCCAGGGAGCAGGCTGACCGGTGTACCCGATTCCGATACCGCCGCATCCTGGACAAAGTCGAGCAGGTTGTCGAAGGTGTACGATGGGCGATTTGTCCCCGGCTCTTGTGAATCGTACTCGCGGATATTGTCCTGCTCAAAGCCGAACTTGAGCGTGTGCGTTTTCACGGTTGCCGTCATCACATCGCGCCATGCGATGGTGGTTTGGGTAAAGTTCCCAGGTCCCCAGCCTCCGAACCCGGAGACGTTCGAACCTGTGGTGATGTTTGGTATGGCAAACGTGGCGTTTCCGCCATTCTGGCCGTAGGGACGAATCATATTCGCGCCCGCGTCATTGAGCAGACGAGGAGAGAATGTGTGCGTCCAATCGACGTTGACAAAATCGGAGTGGTTTGTGCCGTCGGCGTTTTGCGCGGAGCGGATGCCAGGGCCGTTGCTGAAGTCGTAGTCCCAGGTCCGCATCGCATCCACGTAGACGCGGTCGTTCTTGCCGACATAGTCGTCGATTCGGAAGCTCCACTGGTACCCGTTCTTGGGCGAGACGCCTGTGAAATCAACGGTGCCGAGCGCATCCAAAGTCGGAGAAATGCCCGCCGGCGGCGCAACGAGCTCTGAGCAGCTGTTGGTGGATTGTGAGGAGTTGTAGCAGCTGGCGCCGGGCGTGTTCACACCTCCGTGGGCTGAGCTTTCGATTTGGTCGACCAACTGCACGCCGGGAGAGGAGGCGGTCGCGTAGGTCAGAGGCGGAGCCTCGGTAAGGGCCTGAAGCGCAAGGTTTGCGCTGCCGCCAATGGTTGCGAGATTGCTTTTGACCCAGTTATAGAAATCCAGCGTCTCGACCGTGGCTGATCCGGAGTTGGTTTGACTGGAGCGAAGCACGTCGATCGCGCCAAACCAGAACAGCTTGTTCTTGAGAACCGGCCCACCCATGGTGCCGCTTATCTCGTTACGCGTGGCGGGCGGGAGTGAATTTTGAAAATGGGTGAGCGCCGACAGGGTATTGTTCGTGAACCAGTAGTCAATGGTTCCATGATACTGGTTGGAGCCTGAAACGGTGAAGACATCGACCGTCGCGCCGCCATTCCTTCCTTTTTGGGCATCGAAATCGTTAGTCCGGATGTCCATGGATTGAACGATCTCGGGATTGGGAGAGATGGAGGTACCGCCGCCGCGGGACGGGGTATTGGTCTGAGCGCCATCGATCTCGTATCCGTTCTGTTCCTGGCGCAGTCCGGCGGCGTTGATGTTAATGGAGTACTCGTTCGTATAGTTGTCGGCACCGGTTTGCGTCGCGGCGCCTGTCATGCCCGGCGTTAGAGAAGCCAGGCCGTAGACGTTCTGGCCTGAAAGGGGCGTATCCTGCACGGTGGCTTGGGGAATGACTGACTCGGTTTTGGCCGAAACCAGATCGACAGTAGCTAACGCGGCGTTGACAGTGATCTCAGCGGATACCGCTCCCACCTCCAGCACGGGGGCAAGGGTGCGGGTTTCGCCGACTGCAAGGGTAAGGTCCTTCTGTTCCCAGGTTTTGAAGCCACCGGCTTCAATCCGCACAGTGTAAGTGGACGCGGCGATGCTTTCGACGTGGAAGTAGCCCGCATCGTTGGTTGTGGTCTCTCTCGTCACTCCGATCTGCACATCCGTGATGCTGACCTTGGCTTTGGCAACCACGGCCCCGGATGGATCGTGTACCGTACCTTCAATTCCGCTTAGGAACTGAGCGAATGCCGGTAGTCCTGCGAAGCCCACTAGAAGGACCGCGAGGATCGACACTCTTATCGCGAATCTGATGCTGGCCATGTGGTCTCCTTGTACAACTCGAAACCCAGGTATGCTCCTGTGATTTCGGGAATGTCGTTGAGTTTGTGCGCCCTCGCATTCCGGGCGACCTTCTGAAAAACGATTCGAAATCCGGTCTTCGTCCGTATCTTCGCTTTGTGCCTTGGTAACCGTGTAAACCTTGATCACCATTGCTCACTTGAGTTGGGCCATGATGAACGCTCTTCAACTTGCCACGCGCACACCCGGCCTTCGCGTTGGGCCGAGACCGCCTGCGGGTCCCGGGGCAGAGTATGGCTGGCTCACTCTTTTACCTTTCTTCACAATTCCGTAGATGCTTCCGGAATTGTGAATTCGACCCCGAAAGGGATCCGACCGATACTGTGCTGCCGCATCTGCCTGCCATGGCTTGGAAGATGGCACCCCGCCGAGAGTGTTCGGTCGGAAGACCTTGCCGGGAATCAAATTGATGGAACGCGAAACATCCCTAGCTGCGGCAGCGATCTGCAACTATCCGTCGACATCGGTATGCAACTATCTGCCGAAATCGTTATGCAACCATCGGCCGACGTGGAGGGGCTTTTCAAGTAGAACACGGTGTATTACAGTATGCTGGCAGGAAGGCGGTGCGTTGCAGGGTTGACGAACCCCTTCAGGTTCTGCCAGATAGAGACGAATTGGAGTCAGTGGGGAGAAACTGCGTGTTGTGCTCAAGTTAACCGGTGGGCAAAGGGTAAAAAAGCGTCGCTCATTTGAACAGAGAAGAGTAAAGTGATCGTAGGCCGCGGCTCGCTCAATTCCTGCTGCTTTCAATCGGAGGCCGGTGAGTGCCATGGATTCGACAACGAGTCAGGTTTGGCGCGAAGAAGTTGATGGCGATGACCGCATCTTCGATGAACCTGAAAAAGCCTCGGTCCTCCGCGAATTGGATGCGATCCTGAACAGCCCCGTTTTTCACCCGAGCAAGCGCTGCCAACAGTTTCTTTCTTACGTAGTCCACCATCGCCTGGAGGGGAACCACGAGCGGCTCAAAGAACGCACCATAGGAGTGGACCTCTTCCAGCGTCCGGCAGGGTACGCAACCGGAGATGATCCCGTAGTTCGGGTACAGGCGGGAGAAGTACGCAGAAGGCTGGACCAGTATTACCAGGCGAACCCCAACGCCTCGGCAGTCCGCATCGAACTTCATGTTGGGTCATACACTCCAGAATTCAAGTGGGCACATCTTGGGCAACAATCCCCACTTCAGCCTGTAGCGGAACTTCAAGAAGCACCTCAGCGAATGGGGCACGGCCAGGAGTTAACCCAGGTCGCATCGCCTCCGTTGGCAGAAACAAAGCGTGCTTCCGGGAAGCACCAGCGGCTTCTGTGGGTTTTGTCGGCAGCCGGCCTCGTCATGCTGGCCGGATTGGCACTGATCGGGCCAACCATTTATCGGGCCAGGACGCACCAATCGGTGTTGCAGAAGTTCTGGTCTCCCGCGCTATCCTCGACAGAGCCGATTCTGATCTGCCTGGCCAAACCATCGGTCTACCTGCCTTCAGTCCAGCTCTACCAGCGTCATTCCAAGACTCCGGAGAAGTTCCTGAATCAGTTTGAAAGGCTGAGTCAGAGGCCTGATCTGCAGCCAGACGACAAGCTCGTGTGGAGCGATATGGTTGAGTACCCCGACTATGGGCTCGCAGCCGGGGATGTCTACACGGCGATCCGGCTATCCTCTCTGTTTGGCCAAATCGGAAAGAAGAATCAGGTCAGAATTGGAGGCAACTACTCCTTCGAAGACCTGCGAAGCTCTCCTGCCATCATCATTGGAGCTTTCAACAATCGCTGGACGATGCAAATGACGTCCAATCTTCATTTTGCATTTGTTAATGAGGGCGACCAATCGATCATTCGGGAAGAAGGCCCATCGGGACGGCGATGGTACTCAAAGTTTGACTCTATTAACAGCAGGTCCAAGGAGGACTACGCTCTTGTTACCAGACTTCTGAACTCGAGGACCGGTCAATTCGTTGTACTCGTGGCCGGTATCCAGTCTTACGGCACGCAGGCTGCTGGTGAGTTCGTTTCAAGTCCCCAGTACCTTGAGGCGGCCCTTCAGAAGGCCCCGCCGGACTGGGAACGGAAGAACATGCAGATTATTCTGCGAACCCCAGTCACTGACGGATTACCCGGTCCTGCTGAGGTTGTCGCTATCTACGTCTGGTAACGAACATCCGCACCGACGTGATGAACTTCCGGATCCGGAATACACAACGAAGACTGCCTTAAGAGAATAAGGGGTAGTGGGTCCGTTTGGAGTTTGGGGTGGAGGGTGGGATCATTGGGGTGTAAAGCCGAGGGAGCGGTAGCATGAAAACCCGAATCGCCATCTGGGCCGTCGCGGGCGCGATCGTTGCCGCCTTCTGGGCACTCTACATCATGACAACACACCAGAATTTGCTAGGTGGTGTTGGCGGGGACATCCTTTGCTTGACCTGCCCGATTGCGCTTGTAAGACATCACCCGGTTGGGTTCTACGCGGTCCTCTTCGCTAACGCCGCCACATACGCCTTGATCGGCGCTGTCGTGGAAACCATGCGCCGTCGCCACCAAATCCACTCAATTTCAAACTGACCCACTACCGAATAAAGCCATCGTTTCGTATAGAGACAACCCTCGATGAGACAATGATCGGAAGAATGCTCACAGAGCGGCGAAAATTCCTTCATCTATCGTTAGCAGCTCTCGCAGGTGCCCTCTCTCGGAGGGGAGCCGCCCAGGAAATGGGAGGCATGGGAGGAAGGATTGCAACGCCTCAGGCGAAGCCCAAAGAATCCGGCCGGCCGTTTGATGCTTACTTTACCGACGTTGCCGCCTCGGCCGGGCTGACTGCGCCGGTCATCTACGGCCCGGTGGATCACAAAGATTACATCCTTGAAGCCAACGGATGCGGCTGCGCCTTCTTTGACTATGACAACGACGGATGGATCGATATCCTCCTTCTCAGCGGCACCCGGTTAAGCGGTGCTCCTCCCGGAGCCTCCAATCGGCTTTATAAGAACAATCGCGATGGAACATTCACCGACGTGACCACACAGGCGGGGCTGGAGGCGGTTGGCTGGGCCAACGGCGTGTGCATCGGCGACTACAACAACGACGGCTTTGAAGATCTGTATTGCACTTTTTATGGCCAGAACCGGCTTTACCGAAACCTTGGCAATGGGACCTTCAAAGACGTCACCAAAGAAGCCGGCCTGGAAACATCCGAAGTGAGGTGGGGCGCGGGCTGCTCCTTCGTCGATTACAACCGAGACGGTCACCTCGACCTCTTCGTCTCCAACTACATACAGTTTGATTTCGAGCACGTTCCTAAGCCGGGATCGGGCGTGAACTGCAATTGGAAGGGCATTCCCGTCAACTGCGGACCGAGGGGGCTACCCTTCGGCAGGCACTGGCTTTACAGAAACAACGGCGACGGATCCTTTACCGATGTCAGCATCGAATCCGGAATCGGGAAAGTTTGGCACGAGTATGGCATGACTGTGGTTGCGGCGGATTTCGACGAGGATGGCTGGCCCGACATCTTTGTTGCCTCCGACTCGACGCCCAGCCTGCTCTTCATCAACCAGCACGACGGGACATTCGTCGAAGATGGCGTGGAGCGCGGCGTGGCCTTGAGCAACGACGGGATGGAGCAATCCGGAATGGGCGTTGGCATTGGCGACTACGATCTCGACGGTCATCTCGATCTCTTTGTGTCTCACTTCACCGAAGACTCCGATGGCTTGTACCACAATGACGGCAAGGGCAACTTCGACAACACGACGCTGCAGGCGAAATTGGGTGTCGAGACCCGCTTTACAAGTTGGGGAACTGGGATGGTCGACCTCGACAACGATGGCTGGCCCGACATTTTCTTTGTCACGGGGAGTGTGTATCCGGAGGTTGAGAAGCTACTCCCGCAGTATCCGGATAAGTCGCCTCGCATTCTGTTCCGGAACCTGGGGAACGGAACCTTTGAAGAGATTTCGAATGCCGGTCCGGGTGTTACGACGCCGAACTCAAGCCGCGGCTGCGTCTTCGGTGATTTCGACAACGACGGCGATCTGGATATTCTCATCCTGAATATGAACGAGCCTCCGTCGTTGCTGCGCAACAACCTGAAAGGAACACACCACTGGCTGAAAGTGAAGCTTGTGGGCACCAAGTCCAATCGCAGCGCGATTGGCGCCCGAGTGTTGGCCCGGTACTCGGGCCGGGTTCAGGCCCAGGCGGTGGTGAGTCAATCGAGCTATTACTCGTGCAACGACTCTCGCCTTCATTTCGGCCTTGGACAAGCGACCACTGCGGATCTGACCATTTACTGGCCAAGCGGCCTGACGGAAAAGTACGCTGCTGTCAAATGCGATCAACTGATTACTATCCGCGAGGCGCACGGGATCGTTCCCAATGCCGGCTGGACGCGCTAGAAATTTCTCACGTCTGACACTGGTGTACTCTTGTTTGCTTCCGCTACGGGTTGGCTGAAGCGCTCTCACTGAACCGAATTCCGAGTTCTTCGGTCACAATCGGCCTTACCTTGCCCGTCAGGTTGGTAGGGTCGTAGTGAAGTTCATATTCGAGGGGCATGATGTAACCCAGAGATGACCATCCCCAGAAGGGGTTCATCCCATAACCTTGTCCGGTCTCAGAATCGTAATACTCGCGCGTCACCGGGTTCTTGTCCAGGACCATTTTGTAGGTCCTATCCGCAAGCTCGCGCGCTTCCTTGTCATAGCCATATTTGATCAGCCCATGGAATATCATATAGTTGCTGGGAATCCAGGTATTCCCGCGCCAGTTGCACTCGCCTTTTGTGGTTCCTTCGTAAAAGTCGGGCTCGGTTTTGGCGTAAGTAGCTATGGGATATGGGAGCCAGAACTCCTTTTCATTGAACAGATGCTCGCGCACAAGACGGCGAGCCTGCGCAGGTGTCGCCACTCCGGCCCACAGCGGGAAGAAGCCGGCGACGGACTTGACACGGATCCGTTCTCCTGTCTTCTCGTTCCTGTCATAGTAAAACCCATCTTTTTCATCCCAGAAGACGTCATTGATGAGCTTCGCAAGTTCTTTTGCGTGCTGCTGGTATTCGGTCTGCTCCTTGGTCTTTCCCAATTTCCCCGAGATGATGGCCATGGCCTGGAGTTCGCGAACCAGATAACACGCCAAATCGACACCTTCGTCAAAGTAAGAGTCAAAATCCCCTGAGCGGCTCAACTGGTTGTCCATGCCGCTGGCGTCAGAACTGTTCCATGTGGGCAGCCCATTGTGGTCGGCGTCATAGGCGAACCAGCGATCCAAGTATTGCTGCAGCTGGCCGTAGTATTTCTCGCGCAGCCATTCAAAAGAGCCAGTTTGTTGTGATCCAAGGACAGCGAGCTGGGCGAGGAATGGTTTGAACATCTGGTTCGGCTTTGGATAAGTGATGCCCAGGGTCCGGGAAACGAAACCGTCGGGCTGCTGACGGCTGAAAAACACCGCAAAGTTTGAAAAGTCGAACTTGCTGACTCCGTAATAAGACAGATAGATATTCTCAAAGTAAAGGTCCCAATCAAAAAACTCGCCATAGGCGTAACCGGTAAGCAGCTTCTCCCTCGATTGCGGAAAGTCGTGCAACCCCTTCGTGCTGATGTCATGGTTAAGCTGGAGGAGACGTTGGCGGAGCGTGTCGGACTGCGCTCGGCCAACACCTCCCGACTGGTGCTGGTTGCCAGTAGGTGGATTTTGCTGCGCAAAAACTGTCGAAGGTAAAAGCAGTGAAGCCAAAACAAGAGCGCCCATCGTCAATGGGGGCGATGTACGCGAGAACGAGGCCCTCGGAATTGCAGGTTTCATAACGAGCATCCTTCATTGTGCGGATTCGCCCGAATTGTATCTCTCGTCGACTGTATTCCGAAAGGATGGTCACTCTTCGCGGCGGAAAAGCGAACCCGATACGTTTCATTTGCGCCCTGAAGGCGCGTGTCTATGATCGTTCACACGGTTCTTCGCGTTTACACTTAGGATGAGGCAGTTCGATGGTTCGTACCGGATGCGTAGCGCTTTTGCTGTTGGGTGCATCTATTGTTGTTCCTGGGCAACAAACCACGGTGTCCATTGAGTCCATAGAATCGTTGATTCGTTCTCAGCAGTACGACCAAGCCCTCGAGATGACGAAGGCGGCCTTGCGCCAGACGCCCAACGACTTCCGGCTTTGGACGTTGGAAGGGATCGTATTTTCGATTAAGGGCAGCAACCATGATGCGATAGATGCCTTTCAAAAAGCGTTGAGCTTCTCTCCGAATTATCCCCCAGCTTTGAAGGGCGAAGCGCAGCTCCTCTATCAGGCAAGGGATAAGCGCGCAGTCCCTCTGCTTGAAGGGATATTAAAGGCCGATCCGAAAGATCAGACTGCACACGAAATGCTCGCAATCCTCGAAGAGAGACAGGGGAACTGCGAGGCGGCCATTGACCATTTTCTGCTCAGCGCGGACGCGATCAGCACCCATCCTGGCTCTCTGGAAGCATATGGAAATTGTCTGGTGCAAGCAAAACAGCCGCAGAAGGCAATTCCTGAATTCGAGCAGCTTGCTGCACTGCTACCGGGGAGCACTTATCCAAAATACGATCTTGCCGTTCTATTCGTCGAAGCGAAACAGAATGATGCTGCGCTCAAAGTACTGGAACCGCTGCTCACCCCTGACCAGTCAGACCCGGATATCTTGAGCCTGGCTGCCCAAGCCTATGAGGCTGTGGGCGACACTCCCAAGGCGGTGTATCTTCTACGGCAGGCAATCGTGCTGAATCCCACGAATGCAGACTACTATGTAGCTTTTGCGACCCTCTGCCTGGATCACGACTCCTTTCAGGTTGGCATCGATATGATGAATGCCGGCCTGTCACGCATCCCGAACAACCCATCGTTATATGTTTCGCGCGGCTTGCTCTATGGCCAGCTCGCGGAATTCGATAAGGCCGAAGCCGATTTCAATACCGCCGAGCGCCTTGACGAGAAGCAGAGCATAAGCTTGTATGCCAAGGACATTGTCGAATTTCAGAGGGATATGTCCGACAAGACTCACTCCGACGAGCCATTGTCGATTTCGGAGATACGTGCGCAATCAAAAGCTCATCCGGATAGTGCCTTACTGCATTTCCTCCTCGCCAAGTTGCTTGTCGATCAGCAACCCGACACTGGCGCTAAGGTGTCCGGTGAAGCAATGACTTCTGCACTGCTGGCGGTGAAGCTAAAACCTGACTTGGTACAGGCGAGGGATCTGCTTGCGAGCATGTACATGAGTTCTGGCCGATACGGCCCTGCCATTGAGCAATGCCGGCTTGCGTTGCAGTATTCCCCCTCCGACCAAAGCGCACTGTATCATCTCATCATTGCGTTGCGGCACTCCGGACAGAGCGGGCAGCGCGACGAAATCCAGGCACTGGTAAAGCGTCTTTCAGATTTACAGCAGTCCTCACTACAGCAGGAAACCGACAAGAAGCGATTCAAGCTGGTAGAGCAGCCATCCGTGCCGGTGCAATAGAAGGACCCTCCTTGATACATAGATAAAACGACGCCGATCCTGGATCTCGCTCTGCCAAGTTTGCTGGCGAATCATGAGATGGCAAAACGGTCGAACCCGGCGCTCCCAATACCTGAAACCGGCAGAAGTCCTTCGAGACTGCGTAATTAATGGAGAACCGAGCGCGGCGCATTCCATCCTGGCCCGGATCCCCGACTCCAACAAAGGCCGAATACATTTGCGCAGACCAACCTGTCATTCTCATTTTTCGCTTGCGACAGAGCGGCGGACCATACATTCCGGGTTGCCGGTTATACTACCGCGATTGCAGATTTGCCTCAGACTCATAGGAGGGAAGTGACCATGCAAACGCATCATTCTCAGTTCCTGCTGCAAGTCTGATCGAGACAAATCGGCTACGGTAATTGCAGGAACACCCCACCTCTTCCAGTCACGATGGCCTGGTTCAGCATCAGCCGGCTCTCCTGGTCAGTGAGCCCGCCGCCCCTCTCCACGAGTTCGACCACCTTCTGGGATGACGTGAAGTGCAGTTTCCTGGGCAGCGGAGTCTTCAAATCCTGCTCGAGAAACTGACAATGCCAGCCGTTGCGGCATTGGAAGGACATATATACCCGGTGACGTTCATCCTGGGCCATTGAAGAAGTATAGGCGAAGAAAAGGAGAACAATATCCACATCACTGCAGGTCGCGGAGAACGGTGCTAGACTTCGCCCATTAGAGAGTGATCTCTCCTTTCCATCAGAATGCGTAGACCAAAGGCCCCGGGACATCAGATTCCGGGGCCTTTGTGTTTACCGACTTCTTGGTGAATTGCTGATCTGCTGGTGGTCTGGGTTGCAGCAAGCATGTCATATCGAGCAGGCTCAGTTCATGGTACCGTCTCTCAGCGGTCGCCCACTCAGAATAAGTGTTAGCGTAAAAGAGGTCATTCTGGTGGCCTTTTGGGCGCTGTTCCTGATGGTGGTCTTATGTCAACCCTGACCGAAATCCTCGATCAGCACGTTGGCGAAGCAGCATGCGACCTATACGAAAAGCTGGACCGCGACCGGGTTCGCTGCTATTCCTGCGGGCATTGCTGTCCCATCGCCGACGGGCAAGCAGGCGTCTGCAAAGTTCGCTTCAACCGCGGCGGAACGCTCTACGCCCCCTGGGGCTATGTCGGCGGCATACAGTGCGACCCAATTGAGAAGAAGCCGTTTTTCCACGCGTATTGTGGTTCTCTCGCCTATAGCTTCGGCATGCTGGGCTGCGATCTTCATTGTTCCTACTGCCAGAACTGGCTGACCTCGCAAGCGCTGCGCGACCCATATGCCGTCGTTCCACCCGTGGGCGTAACTCCGGAACTGCTGGTGCGGGAGGCACTAAAGCAAGGCGCCCGCATCATGGTGAGCACATACAACGAGCCGCTGATTACCTCAGAATGGGCGGTGGCGATCTTCAAGGAAGCGAAGGCGGCTGGTCTAGCAACGGCTTTCGTGTCGAATGGCAACGGCACCCCTCAAGTACTCGAGTACCTGCGTCCTTGGGTGGATCTCTACAAGGTCGATCTTAAGAGTTTTGACGAGCAGCACTATCACCAGCTCGGCGGCCGCCTGCAGCCGATTCTCGAGACCATTCGTCGCCTGTACGTGATGGGCTTCTGGCTGGAAGTTGTGACGCTGGTGATCCCGGGATTCAACGACTCCGACCATGAACTGACCAGTCTGGCGGAGTTTCTGGTCAGCGTCTCGCCGAATATTCCGTGGCACGTCACTGCCTTTCACAAAGACTACAAGATGACTGATCCGGCCGACACCAGCCCGGAGACGCTTGCGCGTTCGGCACAGATCGGCCGGAGGGCCGGCCTGCATTACATTTATGCCGGCAATCTCCCCGGCGAAGTTGGCGATCTCGAGAACACCCGTTGTCCCAATTGCCAGTGGCTCCTTGTGGAACGTTTCGGGTATCGCATCGCCAGCTACCGCCTGACACCGGACGGCCGCTGCCCGACGTGCAGCACATTGATCCCCGGGCACTGGGACCCATCCTTCCGCAAGCAGATCAGTGACCACCCTTATGTCCCACGCTGATGCCACAGGTTGCGGCTACGCTCGGGCATCCTTGCTGTCGGGCTGTCCCGTAGGTGCGTGCTTTAAGCAGATCACTTGATCCGCTTGGGGGCCTTTCGAACCTTGCACGATGTCGAACTCGACCGCATCGCCCTCTTTCAACTGCTTGTACCCATCAGATTGAATCGCTGAAAAATGGACGAATACATCCGGCGCATCATCTCGCCCAATGAATCCGTAGCCTTTAGAGTTGTTAAACCACTTAACGATTCCTTTGTACTGAGCCACAAGTTCCTGCCTTCCTTGCATCTTCTTGGGGTGTTGGCGAACCGGGTGAATGGGAAACACGTGCCGATATAAATTGTGACGCGGTTCATCGACAAATCGATGCCTCAGACCAAGGCGATAGAGAGGATCGCGTCCGCGGTGTGATCTACCTCACAGGTGAGTGGTTGAGGTGGCTCCGATTGTCTGGGCAGGTTTTTCGGGTGTTTAAGTGGAAGGACTGTTCAGTCGTCGTCGTGGCGGTGGAAATGTGAAAATCGGTTTCATTGATTTTCAAGGTCTTGTGGGAAGGGCGGAAAACAGTACGATCGTTTTCCGCCCTTCCCATAGGACCGGCATTTCCACGGCCTGTTTCTTCGCGCGTTAGGCCGCCAGAGCTTCTGGCGAACGGTGGAAGTATACCTGGTCGCTCGATTGAGGAGGTGACGCCATTCTACGCTGGCGGCATGTGTGGCGCATTTCACGTTCGAGAAACCCTATCGGCGTGGTGCTCCCTAATGTCAGTTTCATGTGCGTCAGCGGCCTTTTCCCGCACCGTCTTACGACGCTGACCACCCTCGGCGGCGTTGTTGAGATCGTCGTTGGCGCGATTGCCGGTGCTGCCCTTTACAAGGAGTCAGCTAGTTAGGGAGCTTCCCGAATTCACATGACTGAGGAAGGTGTCCGGCCGGAGGGTTGTTTTGGCTCTGGGCACACTACTGTTCTCAGAATGAGTTTTCGTCAGTGTTCGCCTATACTGTCCGCAGAGGAACGTCTGACGCCTTGTGCGGAGGGTAAAAGACTAACCGACCGATTCATGAAGGCAGTCGAAGCGAAACACGCCTTGCAGTCTCAGGCTCCCCGATTGGCCTACAAGAGCTAAGGGCGAGAATGCGGGAAATGCACCTTGCCGAAGAATTTCAGCAAAGATGCAAGTCCGAACTCACCGAGCACGCCCGATGCTGTCCAGACTGCCGTTCGAGAGCCGCATAGGGTTGCGGAGTTGTAGCGATGGGGACACTGAGGGGAAAAATCGTCCCGCCAATAAATGGTTTCTTTCTCTCCAAGAATTGGCGAAAACGGCGGGGTCACCAGATTGCCCTATGGACGAATCTCGAAACTGACGGGGTAGTCTTTGAAGTCAGTTATGACGAATACTGGGGTGCTCAGAGTTTGAAAGTGGCAATCGAGATTGAAGTCGGGCGTTGTAGCCCTGCTTCGCACGTTGAGTGGTTGTAACATGACAACATTCCGGGCGAAGAACTTCGCTTGGTTCTATCGGGTGTTTAAGGAGAATAGGTACCTTCGCAAATAGTGCAAATGAACTTCAACCTCAAAGCACGGATCAACCGCTCTGCTGCCCTAACGATCCGGCAGGTTCTCAACCAACTCGCTGCCAAAGGCTCGGTCAGGAAAGATGGCGACGAATTCGTTGTCGACGCCGAGATGGAAGGAGCCAGTGCGAAAGAACTAAACCGCACGCTGCTTTCTGCCCTGAGAAAGATTGAGAAGCGGACGACGCTCCGTGCGGATTGGACTTCCGGCGACACGACCGAGCGTTTCTTTGATTACGTCCTCAAAAAGACAATCAAGGGCTCCGGTTGAGCCATCGCATTTGCCTGTTGATTCGCTCAGACCATTCCCAGTGGAGGAATGAAGGCGTGGAAGGTGAGCAGGGCTGTGGACAATGTGCGGAACAACGATCCATCCCTAGTTGAACGGCTATCCTAATGGGCGTGTCCGGTACGGGGTCACTGAGGGGCAGGGCTTAGGCTCTGCCCTTTCTGTTTCAGACCGCGTGCGTTGAGAACGATAGCCGGGCAGGATCAATGTGCGGTGCCGAAGTGCCCTTTAATGATGCCAAAGTGTCATTGAACCGGCATTGGCGGCGAGTTTCAATATGACCTGAACGTTAGTTGACGAGATAACGTGCAGTTGTGGTGAATGGGAATGGCGGCCTAAATCATTTAGGCGGTAGAATGGCGAGTTTGTTGGATTTAGCAATGTTGGTTTGCGCTTCAGCGGGCGCGTTGGGATTCGGCATTCTGACCGCATACGCAATCCTGCACACGGGCTTTGCAATTCTGCGTCCGCGGCGACAACCCGCGGAGGTAAAGCCGGAGCCGGAAACCGCACGCCTCTCGTAATGCAGCTTTTAGCCTTTAGATGAGCAGTGCTGTTGGCAACGTGCGGAACAATCGTCCCGAGTTGGTCGAGCCTGTTTGACCTGACGCCTAGCTGAGGACTCCGAGATGACCTATTCCGCCAGCACCGACCCCGAACTCGCCGACTGGCTCCGCTGGCAGGTTCCCGGTTGGTCGCTTGACGGGGATCGTCGCGCTTCCTAGAATCAAGGGTCTATGAAGGGAAACCGTAAAGTCATCGCGGCACTGAACGCCGCCCTACGCGACGAACTGATGGCCATCAACCAATACTTCCTGCACGCGGAGATGCTGGAGAACTGGAAGTACACCCGTCTCAGCAAGTACATCAAGAAACAATCAATCGACGAGATGCGTCACGCCGAGGGGCTGATCGAGCGCATTCTCTTCCTCGATGGAACGCCGAACCTGACGGAACCGATGAAACTTGAGGTCGGCCTCGATGTCAGGCATCAACTGGAGCGCCAGCTTCAACTGGAGGTTGACGCGGTAGCCTCCTACAACAAGTCCATCGCCGTCTGCCGCGCAGAAGGCGACAACGCATCGGGGAAACTCTTCGAGAAGATGCTCCATGACGAAGAGGGTCATGTGGACTGGCTCGAAGCTCAACTTCATCAAATCAAGGAGTTGGGCTATGAGCGGTATCTGTCGGAACAAATCGAGGAAGCGCAGTTGTCGTAGCTCGACCTGCCGCACGAGTGAGTAGTCATACACCAGCCTGAGCGCATTTGGTGCATGGATAACACTGCCCGGCGCTCCAACGAGCCGACTGGAATGGCTCACTGGGCAGCTTCCTCAAGCCGGTGTTGACGCCTGTACGCTGCTGCATTCCTCATGTACGCGAGCCTCGCTGGTGGCGGGACTCATTGCGGCATTACCATCTTGTGGAGCGTGGGCTGGAACGGCGAAGTCGGTGAGCGGCTCCCCGCAGGCGCCAACGACGCAAGTTGCTCAACATTACGCAGAACTCCCGCTCAGTTTCGAAGCCAATCAAGGGCAGGCGGACGCAAGTGCGAAGTTTCTTGCTCGAGGCAGCGGCTACAAGCTCTATCTGACCGCCGATGGGGCCGTGCTGGCGCTTTGCCGGGCTTCGTCGGACGCGGCCGGGCGCGAGCAGCGCGGTAAAGCCCACAGGCGACCAACAACTACCGGGGACGGTGAACTACTTCATCTCTAGCGACCCGGCCAAGTGGCGCACAGGCATCGCCACCTATGCCAGAGTGCGCTATCGGGGCATTTATCCCGGTGTCGATCTTCTCTACTACGGCAACCAGCGGCAACTGGAGTACGACTTCGAGCTGGCTCCCGGCGCCAACGCGAAGACGATCCGGATGCAATTGGTCGGAGCGCGGCATGTGCGGCGCGCGGCCAACGGCGACCTGCTGGCCGACACGCCTGAGGGCTCGATTACGCTGCGGCGTCCGGCGATCTATCAAATGGAAGGTGGGCGGCGCATTCCGGTGCGGGGCGAGTTTGCGCTTGCGGCAGGGCACACGGTGGGATTCCGGCTGGGCCACTACGATCACAGCCGGCCGCTGGTGATCGATCCCGCGCTGCTCTATTCCACGTTTGTGGGCGGCAACGGAGGCGATGTGGCCTATGCGATTGCCGTGGATGCGAGCGGCGAAACCTACATCGCCGGCATCACGTCATCGATGACTTTTCCGGTCACGCCCGGAGCTTTTCAGCCGCAGAACAATGGCGGGACGCAAACGACCAACGGTTTTATTACGAAACTGAACGCAGCCGGAACGGCGCTGGTCTACTCCACTTACCTTGGTGGAAGCGCCGGGCACTCCAGAAATGGCCTGCCCGATATTTTGTACCAGTTGGATTGTTAGTGTAGCGCAGTGGGTGAGTTAGTCAACCCGCCGCCGTAGCAGGGGGTGTGGGAAGGTGGGAAGTGCTCTTTGCTTTCCACCTTTCCATGCCCCGTTGTCGTTTCGGCCTGCCATGCTGCTGGCGCCGGTGGCCTGTACCCCAACGACGAGTGCGGCCTTCTGGTGTTGTAGTAGACGCGCCACCGTTCAGCCAGCACCTGCACCTCCTTCAGTGAGTAGAAGATCTCGCCGTTCAGGAACTCATCGCGTAGCTTCGAGTTGAAGCTCTCGCAGTAGCCATTCTCCCAGGGAGACCCGGGTTCGATGTACAGCGTTTTTGCTCCAGTTGCTGCCAACCACTTGCGTAGATTCTGGGCCACGAACTCCGGACCGTTGTCCGAGCGAATGTGCTCGGGGATTCCTCGCTCCACCATCGCGTCGGCCAGAACCTCGATCACGTTCCGGCTGTTCAGCCTGCGTCGGGGACGGATCGCCAGGCACTCCCGCGTGAACTCATCGATCAGGTTCAGCATCCGCACTGTCCTTCCGTCGTGGGTAAATGTGCTCACGAAATCGTACGACCAGACATGATTGGGTCTCTCCGGTCGCAGGCGCACACACGAACCGTCGTTACGCCACAGGCGGCCTCGTGGCTTCTGCTTCTGCGGTACCTTCAGCCCTTCGCGGCGCCAGATGCGTTCGACCCGGTCCTTGCCGACCTTCCAACCTGCCGTTTGCAACTCCACCGTGATGCGGCGGTAGCCGAAGCGGCCGTATTGGCTGGCCAGAGTAATGATGGCTCGGGTAAGTGCATCTTCATCGTCACGCTGTGTCGGTCGGTAGCGCTGCGTGCCGCGTGGTTGTTTCACCAGTTGGCACGCATGTCGCTCGCTCATTCCATGCTCACTGGCATGGCCCACCGCACAACGCCGCCGCTCCGGGCTTAGAAGTTTCCCGAGGCGATGTCCTTCAACACCAGGTTATCCAGGCTCAGGTTCGCTACCAGCCGCTTCAGCTTCGTGTTCTCCTGCTCCAGCTCCTTCAATCGCCGAGCCTGGTCCACGTGCAGCCCCCCAAACTCTTTCCGCCAACGGTAGTAGGTCTGCTCGGTGATTCCACCTTCTCGGCAGGCTGCCGGCGTCGTCTTGCCGTTCGCAACTGCTACTTCAACCTGCCGAAGCAGAGTCACGATTTGCTCCGGCGTGTGCTTCTTCCCTCGTGCCATTCCAGGCTCCTTTCATACCAGTTTCTCTCATTGCAACTGGTACAAAAAACGCCACGCAGGCCGTAACTCCGGCGGCGCAGACTCCTCTTGCAATGGCCTCGGTTGCTGTAGCTGCTGGCACCGGCGAGCAGACTCCACCAGATTTGCTGGTGTACTCCGATACGAACCCCGGGGACGATGCCCAGGTCTTGGAAAGAGATCGCATTATTGCTCAACTGGATCTGCCGCGTCCCGAGATGATCCTGAGCGCATGGGTTACGCAAAACTCCTCAGCAAGCCAAGAGACGATTGGTGCATTCAACAATATGGTCAGAGACATCGTGGCGGGGTACGACCACGAATTCGAGAATGTAGTATTTCGCGGCTGGGGAAGCGTTAAGCAGCTTTCCGCCCTCCCAGGTTATTTCAACGAACCGTTTCGCAGCTACATCGCCGATCGGTTCGTAGCCGATACTTTGGAGACTCAAAAGAACCCGGGCACGGCGCAGGAGATGTCGCAGGCTTTTCTCGACCACAGCGAGGTCAAGTTAGCCGATCCGGTGCCGCCGGCAACGCGAAGAGAATTCGGGATCTGCGAGAAGCAGCACTATTGCCTCGGCTACAACGACCTTTTTAGACCTGTCAAGCCCGCGCTCACCGATCTGCTGCTGACCATCATCGCCGCACAGAACCCCGTTTTCGCTGCCAATACGGCCATTGCGGCGGTGGAGGGGGCGGCGGCGCCGATGGGACCGGAGGCCGGCTGTAATATGACCGGAAACCCAGAGACTCTGAAGCGCTGCGAAGCGATATGGCGCAATCTGGATTTGAATCATATTTCCCCGCCGCCACAGCCACCCAGCTGCGTGGAGATGGACTTCAAAGGCATCCTCGGCTCGTTCCTCAGCACGGGCGAGCCTCGCGTGCACCTCCAGTGCTTCAGGGAGGCAACTAACCGGCTGCTTAACGTCATCCCTGGCGAGCAACCGCCTTATGGTGTGGGCCTGCTCCGCGCGGCCGTGGCGGATTTTCTCTACAACTATAAGATCAGCCAGCAATATCCCCACGAGTTCAGTCCCTACGACCTGAGCCATAGCGCTGACGCGCTCAACAACGCTCTCAGTCCGCTGATCGACGCATTCAATCGCGATTTGTGGTCTTATCAGCTTTTCGTTCGCGCCGATATGGAGTTTCGCGTGGAAGACCTCAACGCGCGGACCGATGGGCGCTGCTGCGTCAAGCGTCTCTTCAAACTCGACAAGCCATCGTTCTTCAACGACGGCGTGGTTACAGTGCGCACAATCTCCGGCCAGCCGACCACAGTCAACACCACATCGCAAAGCTTTCTCAACGGTAGCACCGCGCCTGAACTATCCACTCTGCTGAATTCGCTCGCAGGGTTGGGCGCATCCCCTGGAGGTGGAGGCTCTTCCCCGACCTCGACTCCGTCAGGCACAACAACCACGACCACCACGACCACAACTTCTGGTGGCTCACCATCCCCATCACCAGGTTCCGGTGGCGGTGGCTCATCGGGGCTTTTCGGAAGCTATTCGAATCTGGCCGCAGTTCTGGGAACGTATCAAACTACCTACGCGCAGATTGGCCGCCAACTCGACTTCACGGCGACAGCACGAAGCCTGGCTGCGGCGTCGTCTGCCGAGATTACCGTCTCACTCAACGCCGATGAGTCGGCTGGTGGTCCTCTCTATACAGGTCCTGGAACCAATGATCCGGCCGTCAACACGTCGCGGGTAGCAAACCACGACACCACAACCAGAGTCCGCGTGGATTCCATCAAGCTTTTTGAGGTCTCATCGTTTTCCGCCATCGTGGAACGATCTCGCTCGCGGTTTCCCCTGCTGCCACCCTTTGTCGAGATTCCCTATATCGGCACGTTTGCGGGTATTCCACTCGGCCCGGCCAAAGAATTTCACTCGAGTTCGGCTATCATCAGCGCCTATGTTGTGCCCACAGCCGCCGACATCGCCTATGGGATCCGCTTCGAGTCTGATCTGCTCGTTGATGGACTCAACTCCGGGACCTGCGCATTCTTCAATGGTGCGGCCGGTCCAGATGTGACCCACGCATGCATATTCCGCAAGATGCTGTCATTGCATGATGTTGACGCAGTCTATCTCAATCAGTTCAACAGGAATCTTATTCGCTGCTTCGCCACTGATACTTCACCGAACGGGTGTCAGCGAGTCAACTTCAACAACACTCTTTCGGTGCGTTGACCGATACATGTCGCATCACAGATTGGAATCCCTAGTCTTCGAAAACAGAGGTGTTCGATGGCAATGAATGCGACGAGCGCGGATGGTACCGGCGCGGGTGCACGCCATGTTGGCATCCTGGTGATCCACGGAATCGGCAACGAGAACCCTTACGGCACTCTCGACTCCTTTGCGCGAGGATTGTACGAACATTTTGGCAAATACGGACCGGCCGGCTACGAGATGGCAGCCGAGTGGAAAGAACGCAGCTCCGATCCCTCACACAAGCAGCAGTCGTGGACCCAGGCGCAAATTCGCTTTACGCCGGCAGCCGGGTCTCAGGCAGATGCTATAGGCGCTCCGCGCATCACCATGGCCGAATATTACTGGTCGCCGGCCACCAAGGGCCGCCTCAAGGACCTCGATGTCCTAACATGGCTGATCCGCACGGGCCTGGAGCCGTTCCGATATCTCAGCGAGAATATCCAAGTCATGGAAGCCGCTTCCCAGAGAACAGGGGCAAGCAAACCCAGTGCATTCAGCAAGGCCGGTCGAGGCACGTTTATCGTGGTCCGCGAATTCTTCCGATTCGCCTTTCTCTATCTACCGCTGCTTGCGTCAATGATCGCGCTAGGAGCATTTCTCGGAAGCCTGAAAGATCTGCCCAGCCTGCTTTCAGGATTGAAGAATCTTACGCGATGGCAAATGGCAATCGGGCTGATAGCCGCATTGCGCCTAATGGTGCTAGGCAGCCTAATCGGATACTTCATGGGTTTTTACAAATGGCTGCGATTCCGCGTTACCAATTCGAGCGCGCGCCGCTACAACTTCATCGCGCTCAGTGGCGCTCTCGGCTTCGCCATTTTGTTCATTATGGGACCAGCATGGTTCTTGCACGTGAAGTATCTCCATGTCACCAACTTCCTTCTTCTCGATCCCGTCTACTCACAGCTGTTCTTGCCGCTGCTCTGGCTGAGCATCGCGGTGCTCGCCCGTGCGTTCCTCGTCGATTTCCTGGGTGACGTGGCCATATACACCAACCTGAACCAGCGCAGCGCCAACTTTGCAATCCGCGCGCAGATCCTGGAAGAGTGCGGTCACGCACTCACATCGCTCTATCTCGACCTGCGGGCGGAGCTTCTCAATAGCGGCGATGACTTTCGGATAGTCGTCGCGGCTCATTCTCTGGGGACGGTGATCGCATATGACACGTTGAACGATTTGTTCAATCGAGCCCGCATCAACGCCGCTCCAGTCGGAGCCGGCGCCGCTCCGAGCGCCGCTCCGGTCAGTTCGCTGGATATCTGCCGGCGCCTCGGTGGTCTGCTCACTTTCGGCTCTCCACTCAACAAGACCTACTATTTCTTCCGCGACCAGTCCGCCGCAGAGGAGCTGGTGCGCGCCCAGATCATCGACGGGTTGCATTCCTTCCGCTTGACTGCGCCGGACGAACTCCTGGACGGCGCACCCGTCTCTCCTGTGCAGGCCTCGAGTGAACTTGCGCGTCTGACAAGCGATCTCAACTGGATCAATATATGGTCGTGGGCGGACCCCGTTTCCGGCAAGCTCTTCTTCTATCGTGTACCACCGCCGAATCAGATTCACCGCCCGTATTTTGTTCTATTTCCGTGGTCACACCTGCGCTACTGGACCGACAAGAAAATGTATCGGATTTTCGCATTGGCGCTTCTGGGCATTCCAGTAACGCGCCAGATCTCGGGGGGGCCTGCCCAGACGAACGAGGCTTGCACTTAAATTCTCCGCAATTTGACCGCTCGTTGAGAGGGTTCAATGAATTTTGTTCAGCTTTCCATGGGGAAATTCGACAAGTCGCACGGCAGCGATCGAGATGGCCTGGTAAAGACATTCGCCGGGATCGCCGCGGCCAAGCCAAAGCACCTGGTGATTCATTTCCACGGCGGCCTGGTATCGTGCCGACGCCGATCCCCAGCTCCCGGGAGATGACCTTCCACGAGGTGCCGCCAGCTCGGAGAGTGGCCACCTGTTCCGGGTTCACGCCGGCATATGGACGCCCCAGCCGTTTCCCCTTGGACTTGGCGAGTCGCAGTCCTGCACGCACCCGCTCCTGAGTCAGTGCCCGTTCGAACTCCGCCATGGCGCCCACGACTTGGAACATCAGATGGCCGCTGGGCGTGCTGAGGTCAAGGTTGTCATGCACGGAGACGAACGAGACGCGGTAAGCGTGCCTTAGTGACAAGTGGTTCACAAGGTTTCATTCACGGCCTTCGATTCTCGGGGCTTTTTGCCTTCCAAAACGCGGCGCCAGCGCTGGTCTGCAACGATTAGTCTGTGAGCCGATTACTTGACCGGACCGCCGTTAAGGGAATAGTAGGCATTACGCTATTTTCCGAGAACGAAGTCGCTCCAAGCATCGCTCTCCGCTGGCCGCATGACTTGGAATACTGCTGCTGCGGTACGAATTTGTTTGCGGGCAGCACATTGACACAGGATAATGGCGAGTCGTGGCAGCGGTAGTCGATAATAGACTGGTGATCGTATGGCGGAACAATTCAACAGTCAGGACTCATCATTGCTGCTTGAGCATTTCAAGGACACTCTGCGAAAGCTCTGTACGGAGGTAGAGAATCTCACGATTGAAAACCTCGTCTACTTTGACGCCATTCTAGAGAGCAATGCCATCAATGTTCCGACTTTGAAAGAGCAGGTAGCTGCGGCTCTCCTTGATCCAAAGAAACGGAAAGAGGTTCACCAGATGTATTCGGAGATGTGGAAAGCGGTTGAGGATAGCGGGCTAGATGCCTTCTTTCAAGGCCTCTTGCAAGACCTTCCGCCCACCGACAAGCCAAACTAGCAATTGCTCTCGCTTCCGGATTCCTGCTATCCCGTCCTTCTGGGGAAAGGGGATTGATTCATTTTTCATAGCTCACACTCCGAAAGGAAACCAATCACACCGTTACGCGGACACGCATGTTGGTTCTCCCGTCGCAGTATCGTTGCGTTGAGCGTGTAAAAATTATATTGAGAATGGGAGGTGCTAGCAATCTATGGCCGCGTATACGATTCGGGTTGAGTTAAAAGGCGATCCTTCGTTTCAGGAATACGAGAAGCTCCACCAACTGATGGGCGGATTAGGCTTTGGAAGAACAGTGAGAGGCTCGGCCGGTGAAAGCCAATTGCCACACGCAACCTACTACGGATATTCAAACTCCGGTGTCGAGCAGGTCAGGGACTTAGTGCGGGATAGCGTGAAATCTCAGATCCAAAGCAATATTCTTGTCCTCGTAGTGAAGACCGAGACCTGGGCGTTGGGATGGTAGGAGCTTTCACGGATTTCCAATCACCGATAGACATTCCGTGATTTCCCGTTCCATCAGCACATTTGACTTCTCGACAACCGTTCTGACCTGGATGAGAAACCCGCGCGCGAGCGCACCTTCCCAAGTCACTCTCCCGTTTTCAAGGGCTGCGAGGAAATCTGACGCGCTCCAATATTCGACTTTGTGGAAACACTGAATCCAACAGCCCTGAGGATCGCGCAATGATGGGCATGTCCCCGGTGGAATGAAGACTGTCTCTCGGGCCAATTCCGTTTTGGAATAGTCTTGCTTAGATATTAGAAAGAAGAGCAATCCACCGTCATTCGTACTGCCAATGACGTATGCAAATTTGTTTTTCGGGGTATGTCCAATTCCAAGAAAATCGCGGATGTGGATGACCGTTCCGGCAGGCGGTATGGCCGAAAGCGCCGCGTTGTTTGCCATTCACGATGTTAACGAACGTCCGCTGAATAGGTAGCTTCTTGAAGGCTAGCATTATCGCGTGAATCTTCAAGAAGGAGGCCAAGCATTTGCTGGCCTTCGGCAGTCTCATCGAACAAGAGTTCGAAATCAATCTTTCGATTCATGTCGGCCTTTTTCCAAGCGGATTCGTCGTGTGAAAGATCGCTTAGACGGAGAGCGTGCACATCACCGAGCTGTGAGATCGTTTCGTCCATAACCGAAATGTCAGAACGTGAGAAGATCTCTCTGTTGAACCCTTTTAGCGGTCGAACCTCGTTTCCCTTCACCTCGATTAGCTCATCAAAGAGCTCGGAGACGTTCTCAAAATACGTCGTGTGACGCATCAAATTCAGTCCCATGCTCGGCACTGGACCGAGCTTCATTCTGATGTACGTATCTCCGCTTATTGGGCGCCCGAATCGATTCAGGTGTGCCTTGTCTGCAAAGTACATCAATTTGCTGATTTTCATTTTGGTCGCATCCGTGCATTGACCCGCAAAGTAGGCGATCATGTTGACCACCTTTTCACCATTTGCCCTGAAATTCAGCATCTCATCCTTCTCAAAAACAGGTTCGAATCCTCTCCGCTTTAATTCTTGATCAACATCTTCAATAGTTTGACGCCTAGAAGCTAGTGAAATCTCGGGTTTTTCCCACAAAAGTATCATCCTTCGAAATCGTCACAATTCGGCCCAACTAGTCCGTTTGATGGCGAAATCCTGGCTGCTGGCCTAAGGATGGGGCATCCGCTGCCCACCATTACCTTATTATATAACTGAAAATACAAGATTTACCGAAATTCAAAGGATTAGGGATCTCAGCCTTACGCCGGCACGACGCCCTTGGCCAACATCGCCTTGATGCCGCGCAGCGCCTCGCGCGTCCGTTCTTCGTTCTCGATGAGGGCAAAGCGGACGTGGTTGTCGCCGTTGTCGCCGAAGCCGATGCGGTAGTGACAACCTCAACTAATCCCGGCCGGGTCACCACTACTCGCAGCTACTCCTACCAATAACACCTGATTTTGGAAGGGCAAACCCAGCCGATTTCGGCACCGCAGATTCAGGCGTTTACGACGCACGATTCCGGAGGGTTTTTGGAAGGGGGCTGTAGCGCCCGACAGGCCGTGCCGACGCCGATACCCAGTTCCCGGGAGATGACCTTCCACGAGGCGCCGGAGGCACGCAGGGTGGCGACTTGGCGAGGGTTGACGGCGACTGGCGGATCGCTGGCGCCATCGGCGTTTTTCAGGACCGATCCTATGAGCGAGGTTCAACCCATGCGCAATGAGTGCATTGGCCTTCTCGGCAATCGAAGATTGCTTCCGGATTGCGGTGACTCGCCCGAATGACAACACATTCTCGGGAGAGCATCGCGCGCTGGCAAACTCGGGAAGGATCGCACGTGACAAGCATCCTTCCACACTCCTATGAACCGCGATTCAGGAAGAGTTATGATGAGGCGCGCCTAAGAACAGGTCCGGGCCGTCTCCGATCCTGTTGAATCACTTCGCATGAGAGTATCGAACCGATGAAGAAAGTCTTCCTTGCGCTTGCGCTTCTGGCTCTTCCCGGGTTTCCGCAGGACAGCCCTAAGAATCACGTTAATTCCCACACGCCTGCGACGCAGCCCGCATCGCCCGACCCATTGGCGCTCGAACGATGGTTCGTCGGGGATTGGATCTGCACCGGAACCATGCATTCCTCACAAACGGCGTCCGGAGTAAATTTCACCGACCGCTTTCACTTTCACATGGCCCTTGGCGGCTCGTGGCAGATCTACGAACTCCATCAGGTCGAGGGACCACACAAGGGCGAACTCACGCTCATTGGCGCGATCACTTGGGATGCAAACGCCGGACTCCATGTTCGTCGCGACATGAACATCGGCGGATCGCGGATGGACATGGCCACCCATGGTTGGGACGGAAATAGAATGGACTTCACGGGCTATATGGTCGTGAACGGCCAGAAGTTGCCTGCCAAGCAGAGCTTCCTCAAGAAAGGCGATGACAGGTACGACAGCAGCCTTGAGATCGCCGGCCCAGAAGGCAAACCCGTTGATTGGGAGGAAGAAACCTGCAGAAGAACCCGCTAACGCAACTCTGGCTCGAGTCCCTGCACGCACAATTCCACGATCGGGAAAGGTAGAGACTGTGGAGCACGAAGGGCCCTGTTGTCCCGTTGCACTCAGGCTGCTGGCGGTCATGGCCCTGCCCGGTCTGCTGTTCGCCATTTATCTGCTTGCTATTCGGCCCGCTGCACTGCACTGGGGCGCGACAGCAGAAGAAGTGGCGCGCTCCATGCCGGGAGACGATCTCGTTCCCTCGCCATCTTTCTGCGCGACGCGGGCCATCACCATTCAAGGCAGGCCGGAAGATATATGGCCATGGTTAGTGCAGATCGGCTACGGGCGCGCCGGGTTCTATGGATACGACCTCATCGAAAACCTCGGCAGCAGTACGGGGATTCGCAGCGCTGGATCAGCCCTGCCCGAGTTGCAGCATCCCAAGACAGGCGACGTGCTCCCTATCAGTGCGGTCGCCTCCCTTGTCTTCGGACCGATTCAAGCTGATCGCTATTTGGTTTGGAGAGGAGCTGCCGCGCCCATTGACAGCAGCTTTGCGTGGGCGCTTTATCCGATTGACGCGAGCCACACGCGTCTGATCAGCCGCATTCGCCTTCGCTACCATTGGAGAGATCGGGGGCTTGCGCTCGATCTCTTTACGGAATTCGCCGACCACGTCGCGGTACCCAAAATACTGCTCGGACTGAAAGGACGTGTGGAAGGGCGTCTCCCACAGACCCTTGCTGCGGAAGCTGTCGAGATTGCTATTTGGGCTCTTGCATTCGCGGAGTTCGTTACCGCAGCTGTACTGGTATTCCGTTGGCACGGATGGTGGCGTGCGTGGCTTCTTGCGCTCGGAGCGGGGCTGTTGTTGCTGTTCGCCCTCTATGCACACGCACCTGTGTGGATTGGCTCTGCGCTGGTTAGTGTTGTCCTCGCAATCACGCTTCGATTCTCGTGGACCGACTCCGCGCAATCGCAGAAAGGCTAAACGAGAGGCTCAGATTATTACGATTGCGCAAATACTCTCGGCTGCGAATTCAATTGCCTTCTGACTTCGGTGACAGGTCCCGAGTGGATTATGGCCAACTCTTCCCTGACATGATCTGGCTCACGCTGCTTCCGGTTTGCCGGTGATCCTACCCACAATGTTTCTTGAGGCTTCGACGCAGATCTATGCGACATCGATCTTTTCAACCAGATCCATTCGCTGCCAATTCAATTCAAAATGTTGATCAATTGGCGGCTGCGATCTGCCCGGCACTCAACGAAAAGTGCTGAACAATCTTCCACTCCTCGCCAATCTTCTCCATCACGATCAGATACTGCCCGAGATGAATCACGGAGCCAACGCGCCTTCTGGTTTGCCCTGTCGCATAGGCAAGCGTTTCAGAACAGTCCTCAAGGACTGGATCGATTGATTCCAGTTTGCTTCCCTGATCCAGCCCCGCCTTGACCCACTGCCGAATTTCGTTCCTCCCCCTGAATGTACCGCCATCGCTCACTAAGGTGGCGTTTTCGGCATAAAGCGCCACGACTGCATCGACATCCTTCGCGTTGTACGACCTTTGGAACGCCAGCCTCACCTGCGCACCCGGGTTGTCGCAGGCAGTCGGCTTGACCTCTGACCGTTGTGCCCATGCGTTTAAACCGAACATTAGAAGAATCGCCGCCAGGTACTTCAATTGTTTTCTCCAACGCCGGAAGGTTGTCGGGATGGTATGCCCCTCACACTGTTGGAGCAGTGCCGTAGATCACAATTCGGGGCGATTTGTTGTCGGCAACTCGGTAGTTGCCTTGGAGTTGACATCGGTTATGAACTGGCGGGCAAGTGCAGCCGCTCTGACCCCTGTCAGGCCTGAATGAGCGACTCGACCTTCTGATGCCGGTTCTCATAATTACGGGATAGCATCAGGCAAGTCTATTCAGCTGTAAAGCTCAGGGACATGCGAGCGACTGTTGTTTCCGAACCTTACCGGCAAGGTTACGATGTGCGGGAGTCTTGCTAACTCCGGGAATCAATATCATCCGCAAGTATTCTCGCGTGAGGATCGCGCGCAGTCGGACTGCGACGGTCGGGTCACAGGGGATATCGATCGAACGGCAGCGGTCGATAGCGGATCTCAGGTCTCGGAGGAATGCAACGCAGGACGGGCAGGCCTCAATATGACCGCGCATCTGTTCACAGGTGAGTGGTTCCACCCTGCCATCGAGGTATTCGGACAGATTGCCGAATAGCTCTCTACATTCAACGGGGCGTTGCCGGCCCTTGGGCTTGAGCCTTTTGGACTTCTTGGCCAACAGTTGGCTGCTCTTCATGTGTTCCGATGAGTTGCTCAGAACCTGGCTCATCTCCTTGCGCACGCTCAGACGCGCACGATGAAGGCGAATCCGGACAGTTCCTCGCTTGAGGTCGAGAATCTGAGCAATTTGCTCGGTCGCTAACTCCTCCATATCGTGAAGCACGAGAACGATGCGTAAGGACGCCGGAATGCGAAGAATTGCCTGATGCAACAGTTGGTGCTGCTCGGCGTTGAGAAGATTGCCCTCGGGGCTCTCGCCAGTATCCTGCAGCAATCGCCCTAGCTCGGCCTCATCCGGCATCAAGTCATCCAGTGAGAAGGTGTGGATCGGAGCGTGAGATGGCTTGCGGCGCATGCGCCAGCAGCGGTTTCTGGTGACGGTATATAGCCAGACAGCAAGTTGCTGCGGCTCCTGGATTTTGGCCAGATGCCCGAGCGATCGCGATAAGACCTCCTGCATCGTATCTTCCGCGTCTTCACGATGCCCGCAGACCTTCATGCTGAAGGAATAGACCGTGTTCTGGAGCAAACCGATCGCCTCTTCGATAGCTTCGGGAGTATTTCGGTGCAGGAGTTCCGTGGCTCGGATCAGTTCAGGTCGCATCGTATGAAGTTCGTCGGGGACAAGATCAGTATATTCGTCGGTGTGCAGGAATGAACGCGGGTTCTAGAAACCCGAGCGCTTTGGCCATGCTAAATAGGTCTCACTTGGGGCAATGAAAGACGCCATCTTCTGCTCTTAAAGCCGACTCAATCATCTGAAGGCAGATTGGGGAGATCTTCATCAGCCATGGCTTTCCATTTTCGCGTTGCGGCCCCGAGCACAATGCCATCCAGGCGCGCAGCAGTGCAATTGCCAGATCCCTCTCGGCTCCGGGACACTGCGCCTCCAGCCGGTACATCTGGCGATAAACCTCATCCTGAATTCGTCCGCTTTGAAGCCCGGTGCTCATAGCTGCCACGCTACCTCGCATCGTAATTGGCATCTTTTAGCCCAGCGGCGCGCAGGATCGCCATGGCCGGGCACCAATTGGTAAAAGTCGATTGCAGGAGATTGAGCCCAACGAAAACCGTCAGCCATAGCCAATATGGCGAAAGGAAATGTGAAAGTGCGAGCGACAAAAGCACCATTACACCTGCCAACAAGCGCAAACCGCGTTCAACTGTCATAAAGAGTCTCCTCCATTGGAATCGGATTGGGGTTCGAGTCCCGATTGATGCCGGGAGTGAATCATGAAGTAAAGTACCGGGATCGTCGGCCAAGAGAGGAATGTCGAAGCCACCGCTCCGGCAATCAATGACAAGGCAAGACCCTGAAAGATGGGGTCGGTGAGGATTACGCTTGCGCCGACAACCACAGCGGCCGCGGTGAGCAGCATGGGCCGAAAACGAGTCGCCCCAGCGTCAATTACCGCTTCGGCCAGCGGCATTCCTTGGCGAATACGAAGTTCGATGAAGTCAACAAGGATGATTGAATTGCGCACGATGATACCAGCGCCGGCAATGAAGCCGATCATGGATGTTGCCGTGAAGAATGCGCCCAGGATGGCATGCGCCGGCATGATGCCGACGAGGGTGAGCGGAATGGGCGCCATGATGATCAGCGGCACAATGAAAGAGCGAAACCAGCCAACCACAAGAACGTAGATGAGAACCAGCACGGCGGCGAATGCGAGCCCCATGTCACGGAAGACCTCGATCGTGATGTGCCACTCGCCGTCCCACTTCATCGAGTAGTGGTCGGTGGAGTCTGGCATGGTCGCGTTGTACCGCGTCAAGGTGTATCCGGCGGGAAGAGTGAGATGATCGAGATCCTTGTTCATCTTGAGAATCGCGTAGACCGGGCTCTCTTCGGCGCCGGCGACGTCGCCCGTGACGTACACAACGCGGCGCAGATTCTTGTGGTAGATGCTCGGCTCGATGGTCTCGCGATCGATGGTGACCAATTCGCGCAGTGAGACCATGCTGCCGTCAGCGCCGGGCAGACGGATATTCTCCAGACCCTGCTCTGAGGAACGATCGGCGCGGTCAATCTCGACGATTTCGGGCACAGGCTCCCGTGCGGTTTGATCGTAGATCAGGCCGGCCTCGGTTCCTGAGGTCGCGAGCGTAAGGGCATGAGCTACGTCGGAGACTGCGATGCCGTGCTCGGCCGCTTTCACCTCATCTACGCGCATGATCAGTCTCGGTTCCGGATCTTCGACGTACCAGTCGACATCGACAACGCCCGGGGTCTTTTGGAAGATTGACTTGATCTGCCGGGCGACCTGGGTTTGACCGACCAGGTCTGGACCGTAAACCTCTGCCACCAGAGTCTGCACAACCGGCGGCCCTGGTGGAACCTCGCTGACTTGAATGCGCGCTCCATATGCGTTGCCAATCGAATCTAGCAGCGGGCGAAGCTGTTTTGCGATCGCGTGACTCTGCTCCCTCCGCTGCTTGGCAGGCAACAGGTTCACCTGGATGTCGGCCTGATTCGGCTGGCGGCGCATATAGTAGTGGCGCACGAGCCCGTTGAAATTATAGGGACCCGAGGTTCCGGCATAGACCTGGTAATTCAATACGTCCGGCTGGCGCGCAAGTTCTTCGCCAAGTGCCTGAGCGACCCGCGCGGTCTGTTCGAGCGGCGTACCGTCGGGCATATCAATCACCACCTGCAGTTCGCTCTTGTTGTCGAACGGCAACATCTTCACGCGCACCAATCCCAGAGGAACGAGCGCGATCGAAATCAGCAGCAGAACTACAACTCCGACGAAGAACAGAACGCGATTGCGCGCGGATCGGATCAGCGGCGTCATGATGCGGCGATAGAGCCTGGTCCGCCAGTTCTCGGTCTCGGGCTCAAGTATTTTGGCTCCCTCAAGATGCCTGCCAACAAGGCGGAGGGCTGCCCACGGTGAAACTACGAAAGCAACCAGGAGCGAAAACAGCATGGCCGCCGAGGCCCCCACTGGAATGGGCCGCATGTAGGGTCCCATCAGACCGCGAACAAAGGCCATCGGCAATACCGCGGCGATCACGGCGAAGGTGGCCAGGATGGTCGGGTTGCCAACTTCCGCCACCGCTTCGACAGCGACCTCAATCATCGACCGGCCATCGTTTTCCCTGAGCCGGAAGTGGCGCACCATGTTCTCGACTACAACGATTGCGTCATCGACAAGGATGCCGATGCTGAATATCAGGGCAAAGAGCGTAACACGATTGATGGTGTAGCCGAGGAAGTAGAACACCGACATGGTGAGGGCGAGCGTGACTGGAATGGCCAGCAGCACGACACCCGACTCGCGCCACCCGAGGAAGATCGCGACCAGCAGGGTCACCGACAGCGTCGCCAAAAGCAGGTGCTCAAGCAACTCATCCGACTTGTTCTTTGCTGTTTCCCCGTAGTTTCGGGTTGTGGTCACCAGCACGTCGCGGGGTATGGTTACGCCCTGCATACGGTGAACGCTCTTGAGGACCGCGTTTGCTATATCGGTCGCGTTCGTGCCCTTTCGCTTGGCTATAGTAATGGTCACGGCGGGATACTGGCGCGCCGCCGTTGCGCCCGAGTTCGTCGTGCCGTAAACCACATAGTTCGCAGGGTCGGCAGCTCCGTCGGTGATCTTTTCGGCAACGTCGCGCAGATAAACTGGACGCCCGCTGACGACACCCACGACCACCGCTTCCAAGTCTTCGCGGCGAGTGAAAAGGTTGCCGGCGTCTACTCGGATCTCCTGGTTGTTTTCAGCGAAGCCTCCGGCCTGCACGCTAGCGTTTGCGGCTTGCAGATGCCCAACAATGGCCATGGGCGACAGGCCGTAAGCGGTTAACTTCTCGGTGCTGAGCACGACGCGCATGGTGCGCGGAAGACCTCCAATGATCGTCGTCTCTGAAACATCGGAAATCTGCTCGATGTTGTGTTGCATCTCAGCGGCAATGGCGCGAAGCTGATAGCCGTTGTAGTGCTCTCCCCACAACGTGAGGGCAAGGATCGGGACATCGTCGATGGAGCGAGCCTTGATCAGCGGCTGCGAGACTCCGGTCGGCATGCGATCGAAGTTTGAGTAGAGCTTGCTGTAGACCTTGATCAGAGCATCTTCCTGCGGCGTGCCGACCAAAAAGCGCACGATCACCAAGCTCTGTCCTGGAGAGGACGTCGAGTACACATACTCAACGCCCGAGATCTGATGCACAAGATTCTCGATCGGCAGCGTGACGCGCTCCTCCACTTCCGCGGGAGACGCGCCCGGCATCGCCGTAGTAATGTCCAGCATCGGAACAAGGATCTGCGGCTCTTCCTCGCGGGGAATGATGGCGACGGCAAGAACTCCCAGTGCCAGCGACGCAGCAATAAAGAGCGGCGTCAGCTTCGAGTTGAGAAACGCACGCGCTAGGTGCCCGGCAACGCCAAGGTCTTGCGTCATGGCTGGGCCTCAATGCGCTTGCCGGCGATGTCGCGGTCTGCAGGTGCGTCCACAAGACTTTCGCCCCCGGAGACGCCCGATAAAACTTCAACGAGATCGCCTTGCGGCGCGCCGAGGGTGACGTAACGGAGTTGCGCGATTCCCTGGCTGTCAAGAACGTAAACACAGTCAAGCGACCCGCGCATCGCCACAGCGGAACGTGAAATCAGAATTGCGTTGCGGACGCCGTTGGCAAACTCCGCAGTTCCATACATTCCGGCGCGCAGTTGACTTGAGGAAGGCAGGTCAATCTTGACCAAAAAACTGTGCGTTGAAGTGTCGGCGGCTGGATCGATCTCCGCGATCGTACCTGTGATTTCTGCGGGTGATGCACCATCGATTGCAATCTGCGTCTTCATTCCTTTGTGGATCGCCGCGATCTCCGACTCATCCACTGTCGCCAGCAGTTGCAGTGCTCCGGCCTGGTCGATCTGGAGCAAGGGCACACCCGGTGAAGCGAGCGTTCCCGGATCGGCCATCCGCGCTGTCACGATGCCGGCAAAGGGCGCCACCAATCGCGTGTAGCCAAGCATCGTGTGGGCGCTGCTTTCTTCGGCCTCTGCCGCTTCTGTCTGCGCACGCGCGGCATCCAACCCGGCCCTTGCCGCTTCCGCCTTCCGTGAGATCTCATCCATTTCCTGCGGGCTTACGCTCTTCTCGGCCTCCAGTTGCCGATATCGCTCCAACGTGCTCTCGGAAAGTTTGGCTTCAGTCTGTGCAGCGGTCTCTTCGCTTTGAGCTGCCCTTACTCCCGCCTGCGCCTGATTCAATTGAGCGCGCTGTGCCGCATCATCGAGCACGGCTACAATTTGTCCCGCTCTCACCGTGTCTCCTTCGCGCACCAATATCTGCTGGATTCGGCCGGGAACCTGCGCGGAAATTTGCGCGGTCTCTCGAGCGTGAACGGCTCCCGTGGCGCGCACGTTGACTAGCACCTCTCGCCGCTGGCTTTCAACGACCCGCGCCTGTACGGTTTCGACGGCGCCTGATGTGACTGATTCGCCGCCATGACAGCCGGCCATCAGCGCCGTAGAAGCTGCAAGCAGACCCGCCCCGATCAAAATTCTCATTGCAATTCCTCCGCTGCGTCGGGAGTCAGCGTCCCGGTTGCATAAAGCAGTTCCGCATAGGCCATAACATTGCCGTAGACCGCGTGCCAGTAGTTCGATTGGCTTTCCCGTTCTGCATCCTCGGCGCGCAACAGTTCGGTGATGGTGGCAAGACCCGTACCATAGCGGTTCTTCACGATGCGCAGACTTTCGGCCGAATCGTTCAGCGCGGCCTGTGCAGTCTCCAACGAGAGTGCAGCCGTCTGCCGATGAATGTGCGCTTGGCTCACTTCAAGGCGCACGTGCTGCTGCGAAGCACTTAGTTGTGCGTCGATTCGTTGCTTCGCGGCGCTCTGGCGCTCAAGTTCAGCGCGCTTGCCTAGTGGCAAAATGTCGATGCTGATCTGAACGCCGGCCACCCAGTTGTTCCCGCCCGATCCAGCGAGACTTGTGCGATCTTCTTCCCAGTTCCCATAGGCGCTCACGCGCGGGCCAAATTCAGACTTCGCCGCTCCTAGCGTTGACACCTGCGCCGATTCCGCCAGCCCCGTCGCAATCAAATCGGGCCGCGCCTTAGCCGCGGTAGCGAGTTCGCCGTCCAGCGCAAGCTGCGGGAAAGTGTGCGGCTCAATTGGTTTCAACTCGGATCGCTTCAGGTCCGGAGTCCCCATCGCCTCGCGCAACTGCGCCCAAGCCAATTCCAGATCGCCCTCGGCCACAATCAATTCTTCTTTGCACGCGGCCACGTTTACCTCCGCCGCCATCCGGTCCGACTCCACCGCAAGTCCGGCCTTGACATGGTCTTCAACGGATGCCAGCAGCGCGGCCGCCGTGGCCTGCTCATGTTGGGCGACATCGATCTCTCGCTGTGCATACAGCACAGACTGGTACGCCCCGACCACTTGGAACACGATTTGCTGATCTACCGCCTTCGCAGATGAGGAGCCGCTCTGTTGGGCAAGGTCGGCGCTGCGAATCGCCCTCTGCGTCTTGAAGGAGTCGAACGCAGTCCACGAGCCTGAGAAGCGCGTAGAGAAGTTGCCGATGGGCTGGGGGAAATTCAGTGAATTCAGCGCAAAATCGGCTTGGGTGAACTGTCGCTGGCGCAACCGCGTGCCAAAGGCATAGACCGGGTCGTTACCACGCGAGATATCTTCAGTGAAGTTGAGTTGCGGCAGAAGTTGGATTCGCGCTAGCGTGGCAGACGACTTGGCTCCCCGGTTGTCGGCGCGCGCCATTGCGGCCTGGGGGCTTTGCCCCAGAGCCAGATTGACGGCCTGGCGAAGTGTCAACGGTTCTTGCGACGCCGCGGCCAATCCCCCCATGCAAAGCAAGAGATAAAGGCCGGGAGACCAGAACAGGTGAGGACTGATTCGGTGGAATGTCCAGGGATTGTGCATTCATATGAATAAAGTCCCAGAACAAGATGTTTGTTACAAAAGAGCATGAATTAAATCTTGCCTGAGACCATGACAACGGGGGATATGCCTGGATGACCGCCTAACCGTACAGAACTCAAAAATGAAGGGTTCTGTGCGGATGGGCGACGATCGGGGAGTTATCACGTGGCGGTTCGAGTCGAAATGCCGAGTGTGTCCACTTGTTGCGATGGCCCGTAATCTGTCCAACGGCCGCAAGACGCAAAAAACGTTCGGTGGCCTTTTGAAATTCCATTTAGGTCAGGCGTTCGAAACGAAGCAGAGTAAAGCGAGCAGAGCCTGCGGACAAGAGGTGCTCGGCCTTACCGGCAGGGCGCCTGCTTGAGGCACGCCCTGACTCCTCGTCCATCAATGATGTTGCAGCGGCGCGGGGTTGTCGCCGGGAACGTAGTTGCGCAGTGTGTCGTACTTAGCCACCTGCTCGGCGGAGAGCAGCGCGCGCTCGCGGATGTGCGCGGTCAAGTGCAGCGAGCGCAACTGCCCCTGCAGGTTGGCGATTTCTGCGGTCAGTTGCCGCACTTTGTCTGCATCGGCGTGTTGGTCGCGAAAGAGGGTATCAAGTTCATCTTCGCGGGCGAGGATTTTTGTGCCTAGCGCCTGCGCTTTCGCATGCACGTCGTCGAACAGTGCGCGCGTGTCGGCGAGCTGATCGGGCGAGAGCCCGAGTTTGTCGGCGATGTCCAGGACATGCCGCGGGCCGGGATAGTGGTTGAGTTCGGCGTCCTTCGCAAACCCCATGCCTTCACCGTTCAGGTATTGACTGCGCTGTTCGTCCGGCACCCCTGATTTGTTCATCGCGGCATGGGCTTCGTTCGAGCCAGTCATCTGCGGACAATCGTGGTGGACTTTCTGGGCCGCTGCTGGAAAGCCCGACAGCGTGAGTGCAAGCACAACATTGGTAACTTTCATTTGGGCGCTCCTCGTTTGAGTTTCCGCCCCATTCTGGTGGAAGAAGGCGGAGCGAGTGGGGCCTTGACCGGCGAATCTCCGGCTGCCAGCGTATCCAGGAGGTGGGCGCACTCGCCAGGAGCGGTGCGGCCCAGTTGGTCGTCCCAGCGCCGGATCACCGCTTGCAGCAATTGGCAAAGCCGCGCGATTTCCACCTGCCGTTGGCGCAGCTCGCGCAGCTTGGTCGAGGCCATCTCACGCACGCTGCGGCAGGGTACGCCGCCACTCTGACGGACGCGCAGCACACGCGCCAGCTCATCGACGCTGAAGCCGATGCGCAGTGCGCTGCGGACCACCTGCACGCGCTCCAGCGATTCGGCCGGATAACAGCGGTACCCATTGCTCGAACGCGGTGGCGGCGACAGCACACCCTTTTGCTCGTAATAGCGCAGTGTGTCGGTACTCACCCCGGCGCGCGACGCCAGTTCACCGGAACGAAGCAGTTGACGGTTCGCCTGCATGGTTTCTCACTCCTGCTCAATGTAACCCCCCGAACCGGTTCGGAGGTCAAGGGCTTTCTTGCAGCGGGCTCGCGCTCATCGCATCGCTTTGGATGGGTACCTCGTCGGGACCTGGCCGCCAAGTCGGCAAACCGGAGGTGTGGCTACCCGAAAATCGTGGCGATTATTGGCGAATTACCGGTAAACCTGACATTACTGAGTAGTAACGGAAGGGTGGCCGACAATACGACAGGCACTCGGACTTGGCAGTTTTCTGGAGTCTCGCTTGAAGCTTGACCAGAGACCTGCTGGAAGCCCAACGGAGGTAGTGAGAACCCTCGGTGTGGTCCTTCAGGTTTCAAATCCCCGAAGCACGATATGAGTCAAGTTGCTGAAGAAAGCTGCACTCCTCGGACCTCACTCACGCGATATCCCATCTGGCGCAGCTCGTCGCGCAGCGGCGCAACCCGCTCGGTGTCGGCGCGGGAGTAGCTAAGGAATCGTATTTGGCCATGGGCATAAGAGCTATTGTTGCAGGAGCGGCTCGAGCTGGTGCAGCGCCGTGGTTAGGCCTGTGGCGTCGCCGTTCTGAACGGCGGTGAAGAGTGCGATCCAGGAGGCGCGGTCGGGGGCAAAGGCCGGCGAGTTCGAAAGAAAGTGATCCAACCCGGTAAAGTCCCAGAAACCAGCAGCTGAAGCTGAGGCCTTCGCGAGCAGAGCCTTCTCCGTCACCAGCGCTGCTTTTTTGTCTCCCGCGCCCCATTGGCAGGCAAGTTGCATGGAGTCTCGCACGATGACCCTGGACAAAGTCAACGTCTCATCCGTCAGGCTCGCGGTTTGCGCCAGACATTTATCAAACCGTCCAGCTGCGAAAGTAGCTTCTGTGATTAACAATTGCACGTCCGCCCAGTCCTGTGGCAAATCGGTCTTGGTATAGACCTCCAGTGTCTTCTGCAAAACTTGCACAGCATGATCGAGCAAGGCCATCACTTTATCGCCGCCAGCGTGCTCACCCTCATGCGTCAGCGTAAGGCCCAGGTCATTTTGCGTTTCGGCCCAGTCCCAGGGCAGACCGGTTTTTGTGCGCACCTCGAGGGCAGACGTGTAAGCCTGCACCGCCTGATCAAACAAGGCCATCGACTTGTCGCTACTAGCGCGATCGCCCTCGTCATCCAGCGCATTGCCCAGGTCGGTTTGTGTTGCGGCCCAACCCTGGGGCAAGTCTGCTTTTGTGCGCACCTCAAGCGCACTCCTGTAAGCCTGGACTGCCTGATCGATCAAGGCCATCGCCTTGTCGCCACTAGCGCGATCGCCCTCGTCATCCAGCGCAACGCCCAGGTTGCTTTGCGCGTCGGCCCAGAGCTGGGGCAGATTGGTTTTCGTGAAGACCTGAAGTGCGTTCCGATAAGCCTGTACCGCCTGATCAAACAGAGCTGAAGCCTTTTCGCCAGTGGTGCCTTCTCCTTCAATCACCAACGCGTTCCCGAGGTTCATCTGCGTCCCGGCCCAGTCCTGGGGCTGACCGGCTTTGGTCCGTACTTCAAGCGCATTCCTGTAAGCCTGGACCGCCTGATCGAGCAGGGCCGTCGCCTTGTCGCCACTAGCGCGTATGCCTTCAGCCCAAAGCGCATTGCCCAGGTTCATTTGCGTCTGCGCCCAGTCCTGGGGCGAATCGGCTTTTGTGCGCACCTCTAGCGCACTCCTGCAAGCCTGGACCGCCTGATCGAGCAAGGCCATAGCCCTGTCCCCACTGGCACGCTCGCCCTCGCGCATCAGCGCAACGCCTAGGGCATTCTGCGTCACGGCCCAGTCCTGGGGCGAATCGGCTTTTGTGCGCACCTCTAGCGCACTCCTGTAAGCCTGGACTGCCTGATCGATCAAGGCCATCGCCTTGTCGCCGGTGGCACGCTCGCCCTCGCGCATCAGCGCAACGCCCAGGCCGTTCTGCGCTGCCGCATTCTCCGGGCGGTCGCCTAAAGCAGAATATTCACTTGCCAGAGATTGGAATTCATCAGCCGCCTGAGCCAGCATAGGAAGGCTCTGATCCGCCGGCGCGACTTCACCCTCCTTGCGACGTGCATTGGCCGTATCGGATACTGCACGCAGCCAGAGTTCGTGGAATCCTTTGTCGTCGGGATGCCTCTTGTATTCCGCCTGAGCCGTCGCTACTGTGCTCTCGAGCGTCTGCGTCGCTTCATGGTAGCGCAGGCTCAGCTGATCCGCTCCAGTTGCCTGCTCGCTATCATCTAGCAGCTGGCGCAGCAAACTCCGCCGTTTGTCGAGAAGTGCTTGCTGCGCAGCTTGCAGTGCCTTCATCTGCGTCTGCAACGCCTGCTCTTCCGCATCCTCCGCGCCAATCTCCTGCCGGTCAGCATCGCTGGCTTGATTGAAGAGTTGCGCGGCAGCTTCATAGTGCTTGAGCGCGAGTTCCGCCAGAGCCTTTTGCTCTGCCGTGGCCTGGCCCGACTGCTTTTGAATTGCCTCGGCCCATTGCTGCACCTGCTGATCCGCCTGCGCGGCGGAAAAGCCATTGGCCTGCGCCCATCCGGCGATCGCTGCCCCCAGATCAGGCTGCTGCGCCGCTCCCGCCTTCAGCGCGCTCACTTGCTTCTGCAAGCTGTTCACCTGCACCAGCGTCCGGTGCAGCATGGCCGCGATCTGCGCCGGCCCCAGCAGCGCGGGGGACCCCTTGGGCAGCATGCTTATATTGATGGTTGCCGGCAGCGCGGCCAGCTGGCCGTCGGCCGGCTGGTAGATCACGAGATTGCTGGCGCCGGTGATCTCGATGCGCAGGCCTCCGCGTTGGGCCGCATCCTCCGACACAACGAGCCACGCTTGGCCTTTGGGGTTCGTTACATCGCGAGCGTCAGTGACGAGCACAGCGTTGTCGAGATAGCTGAGCGAAACGCGCACAGTGGGGACTGGCTGGGCAGGCTGCACGTCTGCATCGACGACGATCACCGCTACGGTCTCCTGGGCCGGAGTCTTTTGCGCCACGGCCACGCTTTGAACACAGCTGAGGCAAAGCAGCAAAACCGCCCATAAAACCCGAGCTTTCATGCGGACCTCCCCCGTGACAGGTCCGATTGGATGCGAATGAAAGGCTTTGTTGACTGGGATTATATCTGAATTTCAGTCCTCCGAAGTCGGCTTGTGGCATATTTTTGAGTCTTGGGCTTGGTCTCGGGTGGATTACCGGCCAACTGGAAGTTGATATGTAGTGACCGGTCAAGATGAGCTGGTCGTCTTTTCCGATCGAGGACAAGGTCAGCAGCAGCCGAGGCAGGTATAAGCGACGATTGATCAAGCTGATATTCGCGGGTCGAAACCGCATAATCATGATCCGTCGGGAGCTGCCTCTGACTACTGACGCGAGTCCGGCCAGGCCTGTCGCAAACTTCCGCCGAGGATTCTCCTTCGTGCTTGCTCCGGCTGCGGCTGACCCTGTCCTCGAGTTGGATAGCGTGATTCATAGGTTGAATCGTTCTTGCTTTTTCCTTCATGGGAAAGTTCTTGCTTGTGCTCCTTCGGTTCCCGTTATGCGGCCAGTTGCTGCTCGCAGGCCGCTTCGGCCTTGATTCCGATGGCCCAGATGAAGCCCAGCAGTTCTCGTCCGACTGCCGTCATGATCTTCCTCTGATCCTTGCCTGCCATGGTCAGCTTCATGTGGCGCTTGTGCAGCCGATTCTGTGCCTTCCAGGCTATTTCGGTGATGTCTGCCGGGACACCTTGCTGTCGTTTGCGCAGCTTGGCCCCTACGCGAGGCAGGTGTCGATAGCACCAGGCCGATTCCACCACGATTCGTCTGAGGTGCGCGTTGCCGGTCTTGGCGATGCCGCCTTGTCGCTTGCGCTTGCCACTGGAGTTCTCGCTCGGAAATAGTCCGCAATAGCCCATCAGCTTCCGTGCACTCTCGAAGCGGGAGGAAATGTTGCCCAGTTCGGCGGCGATTGTGACCGCCGAGATGTGCGCCACACCGCGTAGAGCCTGCAGGCCCCGAATCACGTCCTGCATGGGCTGTGGGGCCAGCTTCACCACTTCGAGGATGGCCTCTTCCAATCGCTTGCCCCGTGCACTCATGTGTTCGACTTCGTTCAGACAATCCACCAGCGTGGCTTCCTGCGCCGGCTGCGTGTAGCGGATCTGCTCGAGCCAGGCCAGGTAACGCTCTGTCCACGCCTTCAGTCCCAGCGGTGGACGTCGGCCCGTACGGAGAAGGAACTTGGTTACCCCGGTAATGATTTGGTCTGGGTTGCTACCTTCACCATTTTTTGTGAATATCCGTCCGATGACAGGATTAGGTACTTTGCCGACGAACCAGCCATATTCGTAAATCGTGATGGAACCGCATTGAAGTTGGATGGTCGATTAGTTACTAGCAGGTGCGAAGAGACCGACTTACCAGCGTTGCGGGACTCATTTTCGGTCTTCATTCTGCCTTGTCTTTACGCCCTCACCCTGATGCATTGCCGGAACGTGACGCTTGAAAAGGTCACGACGCCCCTGCCACTCTCGAATAAGAAATCGAAACGCCGCAAACAGATTGAGGAACGAAAGAAGCTTCCGCCTTTCGAGCGGCACACCATTGTTATCCGTGACAGGAAGGGCCGGTCTGTTCAAACCGGACTCAGGCAAGAGGGAGCCGCCAGAGGCTTGCATATAGTGCGCGGCCATTTCCACACGTACACACCCGAGCGCCCTCTGTTCGGCAATCCAAAACTCCACGGCAGGTTTTGGGTGCCAGCGCATCTGTCCGGGCTCAACCCTGAGCGGGTAATCGAGAGCGACTATCGTTTGGAAGTCGCATAACCGAGCCAGCCGCGCTGGCAACTAGGAGATAAGGCAATGATTGACCAAGGAGTAATCGACAACATCTACCAGGTCGTCGTTGAGGACCCAATGAAGAACGCCAAAGCAGACTGGACAAAGTACCTCAAGATTGAACGCCGCATCAACTCTGACTTCAACGGTTATGGAATCTACACCCTCAGCCACAACGAATGCGTTGGCGAATGCCTGACTCAGGACAGCGCAGAGTATCACGCCGACTTCATCGCTCAGGGGATGGCTCCGAAGTCAACGAGCAACAGGCGCACCAAGGCAGAACTCATCGCTTGGATGAACAGACAGCGGCGGATGCACACAGAAGGGCGTCTCAGTGCGGATAAGATTCAGAAGCTTGAATCCATCCCCGGCTGGACGTGGACACAGACTACCTCTGAGTAGCCTAGACCCGGCTGGAGTTCACCAGCCCACAACCAAATGGAGGAACAAAATGGCAAAGTACGAGGTAGTTGAAATCGAAAAGAACGCTTGGCACGGGGACTGGACGCCGATCGTCAGCAACCGCTGGCCGTGTGAGAACGAAACAGACGCCCTAGTTAACACACATTTACGCAGAGTTGGGGCAGAGATTCAGGGCCGCACTGATGTCTACTATGAAGCCCGTGAAGATGGTGAGCCTATCGACCTCGCTGGTTGGGAAGTTCCTGACGATGACTTCGTGTTCGGGGCGCTTGCCTTGATGGGCTACACGGAAGAAGAAATTATTTCTGTACTTCAGTGAATGTAAGGGAACCCGCAAGTGTAGGCGTGGGATGCCGCTGTTGCTCCCAAGCAAGTAAACCCGGCCGGAGTTCACCGGCCAATAACCGAAAAGGAGATATGACAATGACAATCGCAGAGGCAGTAAACAACGCCATCGAGGCCAATCCTGATGGCGACAACTGGGAGGTTATGGAGGATGTTTCCAAATCTCTCTTTGACCAGCACAGGACGATGAACGATAACGGCGATATTGTTGCGTTCGAGGATGGGAGCTTCTATTCCTTCGACCCGAACATCATGGATGAGGATGCCAATCCCGTGTTTTCATCCCGTGCCGATTTGATGGAGGCAATCGACGCCTACAACTATGCATTGGATTACACGAATAGCCGCTGCCCTGTCGAGGAGTACAGCGGCATGGTCCGCGATAGCGGTGACCGCATCGACACGCTGGAGCTTACAAATATTGTCGATGCGACTGGCAAGCGCGTCGAGTTTGTCTCCACCGAGAGGTACGACGAGGAAGAAGACAGCTGCTACATCGAGTACCGCACGGACCTCGCAGCAGCGATTGGCAAGCGCGTGCGTATCACAGCACGGGAGGATACGCAAGAGAGAGCGGCCCGCGATTGGCAGGACGGAGATGGCATTTACATAGCCATTTTTAGTGGCTTACCTGCCCATACCTTCGCCATCTTCGCTGCACGCTCCTCGCCCTCCAGCGCATTTACGTAAGAACGCAGACTCTCTGTGTCCCTATGGCCGAGGATGCAACGCAGCGTCTCCAAGTCCATTCCCTCCCGCAAGCAATGAGTTGCGAAGTTCGCACGAAAGCGGTGCAGCCTGAACCGTGCTGGTGGCAACCCAGCGCGTCCGGCAACACGTTTACATTCACGAAGTAGGTGAAGGTTCAGGTGTCCTGACGCCGTGCCAAATACAAGCTCACTCCGGCAAGTTGACTTCAACTTCCGAATTACCTCGGTGAGGTCAGGGTCAAGTTCAACGTGACGTTCCTGATACCACTTCGGTACGAACTCGTAGCCCTCAACAGTCCGCTTGCACACATCGATATATGGCTTGGTTGCATCCAGCACAATGTCCTCAGGCCGCAAGGTGACAAGTTCCATCTCACGGAGGCCGGTACGTTGGAGGGTTTGGAAGGCCACCCACTGCTTGAAACCGCAACAGGCCGCAAAGAATTTGTCCAACTCTTCTGGAGTGTTCGTGATGACATTCTTTGCTTCCGACACCTTTGGCGCATCTTTCATCCCAATGGGCACCAGCTTGTTCCCATCAACCTTGGTGAGCACGATGCCCCGTGAACGAAGGAACTGATTTACGCGGAGGAACTCGTTGCGGCCAGTATCCGAAGAATGGGTACGGCTCGTTGCAATGCACCACGCAGCGTAGTTATCAAGATGGGCTACTGTGATTTCGGAAAGGTACTGTACTTTGGAGTGCTCACGGAACTTCTTGAGGGTATTCCGGGCCAATTCGAGAGTCCCTTTGCGCTTGTTTCGTGATGCCACCTCACGCTCAATTCCGGCCAGATAGTCATCAATCGCTATCTGGAGGGGGATGCCCACCGGGGTCTTCTTCACCTCGGGTGGGGCTGTGCCATTGAGACGGTGGTATTGAGCCACGTTGAGCCGCTTTAGCCGCTCGTTCACGGCTTCCTTCGCATCCTCCCCAACTGGTATCCACGTTTGGTTGTGGTTCAGATAGTACGCGCCCTCGCGGTGCGTCTCCTCGACACCCTGCACTAGCACAACATTTGGTTTGATTTTCCCGTTGGAATGGAATGCGGTCTTGCAGTAGCGCCAGCCATGCTTTAGTTTGACGTGCTTATATATTGTGAACTTCGGTAATGCCATCGTTCTTGCCTCACCGTTTAATACCGAGATTTCGGGTATTCGGTGAGATTTCTTAGAACGACCTTTAGAACGCTCCTTAAGCCATTGATTTTAAAGCTATGGTGCCGGGAGGGGGGGTCGAACCCCCATGACCACAAGGGCCGGCAGATTTTGAGTCTGCTGCGTCTGCCAATTCCGCCATCCCGGCCTCGGGTGGGCGTCCGTTCCCAAAGTATCGCATAGCCTTTGGCTTATCCGCCACATGCCGCGCGAGCCGCACCGCGGTGAAATCCCCATCAGCCGGCGCTTCGACTTTTTCCTGGCGTGGCCCCGCCGCGGGTGCCATCCGCACTCCAGGCGCCCCGAAGGCCGCCACTCGATGCCGTGGTTTCCACACCGTTTCGCTCATGCCAACAACCCCTGTGCGAAAATGAAGGTATCAACGATGACCAGCTCCTCCGCCGCCGTCGTTCCCGAACCAGTCAATATCACTCCGCAGATGCTTGCGCAACACGGCATCACCGCGGAAGAGTACGAGCACATTCTCGCGGCACTCGGGCGCACGCCCTCGCTCACCGAGCTGGGCATTTACAGCGTGATGTGGAGCGAGCACTGCTCCTATAAATCCAGCCGCGTGCATCTCAAGCGCCTGCCCACCAAAAGCGATCGCGTCGTCCAGGGGCCCGGCGAGAATGCCGGCATCATCGACGTGGGCGACGGCTGGGCCTGCGCCTTCAAAATCGAATCGCACAACCACCCCAGTTACATCGAGCCCCACCAAGGCGCGGCCACCGGCGTGGGCGGCATCCTGCGCGACATCTTTACCATGGGCGCGCGCCCGCTGGCCGTGATGGATTCGCTCCGCTTCGGCCCCATCGAGCCCGGCGAAGCCGACCGCGAAACCATCCACAAAAATCACTCCATCCTCGAAGGCGTGGTCAGCGGCATCGCCAGTTACGGCAACTGCTTCGGCGTGCCCAATCTTGGCGGCGAAACCAAATTCGATCCTTGCTATTCGGGTAATCCGCTCGTCAACGCCTTCGCCCTCGGACTCGTCCGCAAGGATGAAATCTTCTACGCTAAGGCCAGCGGCACTGGCAATCCAGTCATCTATGTCGGCGCCAAGACGGGCCGCGATGGCATCCACGGCGCCACCATGGCCAGCGAGGAGTTCAAGGAAGGCTCCGAGCAAAAGCGTCCCAACGTCCAGGTCGGCGATCCGTTCATGGAGAAGCTCCTGCTTGAGGCTTGCCTTGAAGCCATGCAGACCGGCGCCATCGTCGGCATTCAGGATATGGGAGCGGCCGGCCTCACCTGCTCCACCTGCGAGATGGGCGCGCGCGGCGGTGTCGGCCTCGACGTCGAGCTGGACCGCGTGCCTCAGCGTGAAACCGGCATGAGCGCCTACGAGATCATGCTCTCCGAAAGCCAGGAGCGCATGCTGCTCGTCGCCGAAAAGGGCCGCGAAGACGAGGTCCTGCGCGTCTTCGCAAAGTGGGGTCTCGACGCAGTCATCGTGGGCGCGGTCGAGCCGGAGCCGCGCCTTCGCATCCGCCATCACGGCGAACTCGTCGCCGACATACCCAACCAATCGCTCACCCATGACGCACCGCTCTACAATCGTCCCGTCGGCACCTGGAAAGCTCCCGTTCCGATCGACCCTCCCGCTGAAGCTCTCGCCGAACTGGCCAAAGATCGCGACTACACCGCCGATCTCAAAAAACTTCTCGCCAGTTCCAACGTCTGCTCCAAGCGCTGGATCCACGAGCAATACGATTCCATGGTGCAGACCAATACCACGCAGGGCCCCGGCGGCGAAGCCGGTGTCATGCGCATCAAGGGCACCGCCAGGCCGCACTCGCTTGAAGGCCCGCTCGGAGAGATCGGCCTCGCCATGGCTCTCGATGGCAATGGCCGCTGGGCGTATCTCGATCCCAAACTCGGCGCCATGCATGCCGTGGCTGAAGCCGCGCGCAAAGTGGCAATGACTGGCGCAACGCCCGTCGCCGCTACCAACTGCCTCAACTTCGGCAATCCCGAAAAGCCGGAAATCATGGCGCAACTCTCGACCGCCATCGACGGCATCGCCGAAGCCTGCACTGCGCTGGGCACGCCGATCACCGGCGGCAACGTCTCTCTTTACAACGAGACGCGCGGCGAAGGCATTTACCCCTCGCCCGTCCTTGGCATCGTCGGCATTCTCGACAACATCACCAAAGCCGTCCCCGCGCACTTCCAGCGCGAAAAGGACGCCATCGTTCTCCTCTGGCCGATTCCGCGCGGCGAACAGCCGAACCCGGAGCTCAAGGTTCCCCTTAATCCCCCGCCGATCAGCCAGTATCCGCTGCCCGCACTCGAGCGCGAGCCCAGAGACCGTGAGCAGCCCGATGCATCCGACGCCGAGGTCGCGGCAAACCTGACCGCATTCGGCTCATCCGAGTTTGCCAAAGTGATCCTTGGCAGCCTCTGGGGCGCTCCGCCCGCGCTCGATCTCGAAGCCGAAGCTGAGCTGCACAAGCTGCTGTCCGATCTCGCCTGGCGAAAGCTCATCATTTCAGCACGCGACATCTCCGACGGCGGCATTGCGGTCGCTCTCGCACAAGCCGCATTTACTCGGGGCATCGGCGCCAGTGTCGAGCAGGACTCCTCGCTTCTCGCCCACCCGCTCTTCGGCCTCTTCGCCGAGCCTGCTTCCACGATCATCGTCTCAACCCACCCCTCCAACATTTCCGGCATTGAAAAGCTGGCGGCTGAGCATGGCTTTCTCTCCGCGCGTATTGGCACCACGGGCGGCAGCCGCCTCGAGATTTCCGTCGACGGCGACTCCTTCATCTCCGCTCCGCTTACCGAGCTTCGCACTCTCTGGGCCTCTGCCCTGGAAGCCAATCTCCATGGCGAGGTTCTCGCATGAGTCGGATGCTGTTTCAGGGTGTCCCCGGGGCAACTGACGAAACCATCCAACTCTGCGCAGCCTCGGCCTCATCGTCCTTAGTCCCTAGTCCCTACGCCCCTCAGTCCCTGGAGTTCGGCGCCCTCGGCGACGAACTCCACGAAGAATGCGGCGTCGTCGCCATCTACGGCCATCCGCACGCCGCGCGAGAAGCCTATCTTGCGCTCTATGCCCTTCAGCACCGCGGTCAGGAATCCGCCGGCATCGCCACCGCCGACGGCGCGCATCTGGCCAACATCAAGGGCATGGGTCTTGTTTCCGAAATCTTTACGGACAACGTTCTTGCCAAGCTCCCCGGCCACCTGGCCATCGGCCACACGCGCTACTCGACCACCGGCGACTCGGCGCTGCTCAACGCGCAGCCTATTCGCGTCGACTCCACCAAGGGCCTCATCGCCATCGCGCACAACGGCAACCTGGTCAACCTGGGCAACCTCCGCGCGGCCCTCGAGCGCGATGGCGCCTACTTCCAGACCACCTCTGACTCTGAGATCATTGTCCAGCTCATCGCCCACTCCCACTCCGGAACGCTCGTCGACTGCATCGCCGACTCCCTCTCGCAGGTCGAGGGCGCATTCTCCATCGTCATGATGACGCGCGACCGCATCTTCGCCGCCCGCGATCCACGCGGCTTCCGCCCGCTCTCCATGGGCCGCATGAAAAACGCCGAGGGCTCCGATTCCATCGTCTTTGCCTCGGAATCCTGCGCCTTCGATCTTCTCCGCGCCGAATTCATCCGCGATGTTCTTCCCGGCGAGCTGGTCATGGTCTCTCAGGATGGAGTTACCAGCCGCCAGTACTCGAGCGGTGTGCCGCAATCGAGTTGCGTCTTCGAGCACGTCTACTTCGCGCGTCCTGACTCGCGCATCTTCGGCCGCTGGGTGCAGGAGTCGCGCGACCAGATGGGCCGTCAGCTCGCGCGCGAGTCCGGCGTCCCCGCCGACGTCGTCGTGCCCGTGCCCGACTCCGGCGTTACCGCCGCGCTCGGCTACGCGGAAGAAGCGGGACTGCCCTTCCGCATGGGCCTCATTCGCAACCATTATGTCGGCCGCACATTTATTGAGCCCGAACAGCGCGTGCGCGACTTCGGCGTCCGCCTCAAGCTCAACCCTGTGCACAATCTGCTCGCCGGCAAGCGCGTCATCCTCATCGACAACTCCATCATCCGCGGGACAACAAGCCGGAAAATCGTGCGCATGGTGCGCGGCGCAGGCGCCACCGAAGTCCATCTCCGCATCAGTTGCCCGCCCACGATTTCGCCGTGCTTCTACGGCGTCGACACGCCGTCCAAGCGCGAGCTCATCGCCGCCAATCACTCTGTCGAAGGAATTCGCCAGTTTATTGAGGCCGACTCGCTCGCCTATTTGTCGCTTGAAGGGCTGCTGGCCTCCGTGCGCGACGAACACAAAACTGGATACTGTACCGCTTGCTACACAGGTAATTACCCAACGCAGTGGGTCGACGTGGAAGAGATTCTGCCGGCTGCTGTAGCGCCTTAGCCGCAATCTCCCAGCAGCATTCCAGGCTGCTGACCCGCAAGCCCCTCACACCGCTTCCTCCGCCAGTTCCGCTCCGGCTCCAATCGGCCGCCGCGCCAGGCTTCGCGTCAAAACGTACATCGTTCCCGCCGCCAGCAGAGCCGGCAACACCAGTCCTCTCAATCCGGCGGTGTAACTCCCCGTGGAGTCCTTCATCACGCCCATCCAATACGGTCCTATGAATCCGGCGAACATGGTGATCGTGTTCATCGCTGCAATTCCCGCGGCCGCCGCGCGCCCCGCCAGAAACTGCATGGGAACCGCATTGGCCGGCCCCAGCATGGCCATGAAGGCAGTGAAGCTTGCGGCCAGCGAGGCCACCACCAGCCACGGCTCTTTCGCATAGCTCGCGGTCAAAAACCCTGCAGCGATCACCAGGCACGGCACGATGCAATGCAGTGCCCGCTCGCCCCTTCGATCGGAGTGTGCGCTGTTGATGAGCATCCCCGCCGCTCCCGCCAATCCAATCAACGCCACCAGGAACCCGACATTCTTGACGCTCCAGCGGGTCACTCCCTGTAAAATCGCCGGCGCCGAAAAACTGTACGCGTAACTGGTAATGAGCGCGAAAAAGAAATACGCGCCGATCATCCACACCTTCGGCTCCAGCAGCGCCTGCATCACACCTGCGCTGTGCCCCAGGTGCGCCTTCTCGCCATCGGCCTTCAGTTGGCCGACCAGCCACGCCTTTTCTTCCGCCGTGAGCCACCCTGCAGTCGCCGGACCGTCGGGCAGCATCTTCAGGATCACCAGGCTGAATATCGCCGTCGGCAAACCCTCCACCAGAAACAGCCATTGCCAGCCCGAGAGCCCAAGTTTCCCTCCAAGTCCTAACAGCCACCCCGCCACTGAACCCATCACCACCGAACTCAACGGCAGAGAAACATAGAATCGGCTTACCGCCCGCGCCCTCATCTGCGCGGGAAACCACAGCGTCAGGTAAAAGATCACTCCGGGGTAAAACCCGGCCTCCGCCATGCCCAGCAGAAATCGCAACACGTTGAACTCGAGCGGAGTGCGCACGAACATCGTCGCCGCCGCCAGCAATCCCCAGGTAAACATGATTCGCGCCAGCCAGCGCTTGGCGCCAAAGCGCAGCAGCATCAGGTTCGACGGCACCTCGCACAGCGCATATCCGATGAAAAACATTCCCGCGCCAAACCCGTAAACCGATGCGCTGAAGTGCAGGTCACGATTCATCTGCAAGGAGGCAAAGCTGATGTTGATGCGGTCCATGTAGGCGAGGCCATAGCCCACCGCAATGACCGGCAGCAGTCGCAGGCTCGCCTTCCTCAGCGCCGACTCGCCGATCCGCTTCAGGCGTGTTGCCTCATCCGCCGGCGCTCCCGTCGTCGCATACACCTCGTGCGCGGAACCGGCAGCGGCCATGGGCGCTCACCTCGTGCGATTCGCGGTTTTCGGCAAGAAAATTAGGGGAATGAAGAAAGGGAAACCGTGTGCACAATGTACCACAGCTCACGCCGGGCGCATCGAACGCACCCTCGTATCATGGGCGCTCCTCGGGCCCGCTCGTGCGGCATAACTTCGCTCTCGTCATTGGATTGAACGACGCGCAGAAAAAGGCTAGCAGCTTGAAGCTAGCGGCTAGAAGCTGCTTCAATAATCCTGAATTCCCCGCTCACATGCATCATGCTCATCAGATAGAGCAGCCCGTCGTAATATCTGTACTCTCCCGACGGAACCGGCATGTTCCACAGCGCATCCACAAACGCCTTCGATTCCGGCCCATTTGTCGCCGCCAGGCTACCCACCGCCGTTGTCGCCACCATCCCTGTCGAGTGCGTCGTCGAAAGCGGCTTGCCATCCAGCGTGTACCGGTTCACAAACGTACCGATGCCCTGGCCCGCCAGGAATTTCTGCAGGCGATCGCTCAGCACCGTCTCGCGCGGGTCCTTGTGCCACCATGAGTAGTCGACGCTCCAGTTGCTCACGCTGCGCCACGAGTCAGCCATGAACGGCACCGGCGTTCCATCGCGCCCCGTCACCGGAGTCCCGTCAAAGTTGCTCCGATCCGGCGTCAGTCCCGTCTCCGGCCCCGTCACGCGATTGAACAAGTCGCGGCTCACATCCGCGGCCGTCGCCCAGAACACGCGATCCTCCCCCGGGCCCCACCGCGCCCACAACTCGTAGAACGCCGGCAGGTGATACGACGTGTCTGTCGTCCCTCCCGGCCAGTTGGGCACAAACTTGATCATGTTGTGGGCCTCGTCCACCATCGGCCCAATGGTTTCCTGTTGCGGCCCGCGCGGAAATCGGAAAACTGGCGGCCACGGCCTTCCATTCGCCTTCGCTTCCTCCTCCATCCTGCGATTGGCGAGGCTCGGCCACGGATGATCCGGCTGCACGAACGGCGGATCGTCAGGATGAATCCGGAACGGCCCGGTCCCAGTCAGCACCGGGTGATGCCTGATGCCGCGCAGAATCTTGTCCGCCTCCGCCTGGTAGTTGTAAATCCCCTTGCCATTTCCCCAGCGATTCGCCGCAAAGTAGAGCGCCATCGTGAAGTACTCTTCTCCATCCGGGGCAGCCCCCGTCGAGCGCGGCGTTCCATCCGTATTCATCGACCACGCGAAGTAGCCCACCGACGGATTCTTCGGATCAGTGATCAACATGTACGTGTGCGCCCAGTTCCAGATCGCGTCGAATTCGCGCTTCTTGTTCAGCTCGACGCAGATCATCATGCCGTAGCTCATGCCCTCGGTGCGCGCGTCGTTGTTCGCCCAGTCGGTCACGTACGCCAGCGTCCCGTTCTCATTGGCTCCGGTTTCAAAGTAGATCCGCTCCTCCTGCCCATCGCCATGAAACAGTTGCTGGAATGCCTTCTCGATCTTGGCGCGCGTCTCGGCTGGCGTGTGCCCCTGCTCGGCAAACAAATCGCGATAGTGGCCCGTCTTGTACGCACCCTCGCCATCGCCCGGGAAGCGCTCGAACTTGCCCAGCGGCGCGTTCTCGTGCGGCATCGGCATCATCCATCCCGGCATCGCCGGAGGTGTCTGCGCAGCCGTGGGGGCCTGCGCTGGCGCAGTCGCCGGAGCGGGTGTCGCAGCAGCCCCGCCTCCAGCCTGAGCCTTCAACGCCCCAGCCGCCAACATCAAAACTCCCGCGGCTACCACGCAACCGTGAATCCGTACCTTCATCTCGATTCCTTTCCTCTCACACGCAATCGACCGCAATCCACCTTACGATAATAAGGGGTCGCTCTCATCATGATCACGGCCGCCATTCTCATCCTGCTCGTCCATTTGCTTTGGATCGCCCTGGTCATCTTCGGCGCGCTCTTCACGCGCGGCCGCCCGTTCTGGACCATCCTCCACATCCTCTCTCTCCTTTGGGGAATCGCCGTTGAAGCTGGCCCTTGGCCCTGTCCGCTCACTCTCGCCGAGCAGTACTTCGAAACTCGCGCCGGCGTCGCCCCATTTCAAGGCAGTTTCATCGCCCACACTCTCGATGCCGTCATCTATCCCAACATCCCCGGCTGGCTCATCACCGTCATCGGCGTTTCCGTCTGCACCTTCAATTTCGGCATCTATCTCTGGCGCTTTCTGGCCTCCCGCCGCTTTCGGCGGCGCACCGCCTGATCACCATTCCATCCACGCGGCTGGTCGCTCATGATCCGCGACCACTGACCCCTGATCGGCGATGACGTGCTCCCTTGCTCCCTGTATTTGCAGTCACAGGACGTTCACACTCTCGCTGTGATAGCATCCGTCTTTCGGGAAAGACGCGCGCCGCGGACCTTGCTTTTTCTGCCGTAAATCCCTGCGAAAGCGCGCCTTGCGAAGGAGACGCCCATGAAAACGTACCAGGGAAGTGAGATCCGCAATGTGGCTGTAGTGGGGCATGCGCACTGCGGCAAAACCACCCTCATCGCCGCTATGCTGCATGCCGCCAAAATGACTCCCATCCAGGGCCGCGTTGAAGACGGCTCCGCCGTCACCGCCTACGACGAAGAAGAAGTCGCCCGCGGCATCACCATGCAGAATGCCGTCGCCTTTGCCGAGTGGCAGGGCATCAAGATCAACCTCGTCGACACGCCCGGCTTTCACATGTTCATCCATGAAGCCCGCGCCGCTCTCTTTCCCGTCGAATCCGCTATCGTCGTCATCAATGCCCAGAACGGCGTCGAGCCCGTCACCGAGCGCGTCTGGCGCTTTGCTGAAGAGGCCAACGTTCCCCGCATCGTTCTCGTCAATCAAATGGACCACCCCAAAGCTGGCGGCGGCGGCGGCCTCAGCGCACTCATGGACGACCTCAACGACCGCTGGGGCCGCAACTGTGTTTCCGTCCAGTTGCCCATCTCTGACGCCAACGGCTTTCACGGCGTCGTCGATCTCGTCACCATGGAGGCTTACACCTACACGCCCGGCGGCGATGGCCGCGGCAAGGTCTCCGCTGAGATTCCCGCCTCGCTCGCTGCCGATGCCAAGGCCCGCCACGAAGCTCTCGTCGAGCTCGTCGCCGAAGGCAAAGACGAGCTGATGGAAGAGTTTTTCGAGAAAGGCACCATCCCCGAGGATCACCTCATTGCCGCGCTCCATGAAGCCATCCGCGAAGACCGCATCTTCCCCGTGCTTTTTTCCAGCGGCCTCTCCAACATGGCGCTCGATCATCTCCTCGACTTCGTCAAGGCCTATACGCCTGCGCCCCCCGAAAGAGAACCCTTTAAAGCCCGCGCTCCTATCGCCGGTAAAGCTCCTGGCGCCGCCGCCGACGCCCCCGCCATCGTCCGCAAAATCGACAACTCCGGGCCAACCGGCGCAGTAGTCTTCAAGACCATGTCCGATCCCTTCGCCGGCCGCATCACCTTCTTCAAAGTCATTAGCGGCGTCGTTAGAAACGAGGCCACCCTCGAGAACTACACCCGCCGCAGCCAGGAAAAGCTCTCGCACTTGAGCATCATGCAGGGCCGCAAGGCCATCGAAGTCCCCGAGCTCCACGCCGGCGATCTTGGCGCAGTAGCCAAGCTCCGCGACACCCTTACCGGCGACACCCTCGGTCAGAAGGGCGCCGACTTCGAGGTCTCTATGGCCGCGCCCCCCGAGCCCGCCATGACCTACGCCATCGAGCCCAAATCACGCGCCGACGAAGACAAGCTCGCGCCCGCCATCCACAAACTCATGGAAGAGGACCCGCTCATTCGCTTCTTCCGCGACCCGCAAACCAACGAATTCCTCATCGCCGGCGCCGGCCAGCCCCACATCGAGGCCATCGTCAGCCGCCTCAAAAAGCGCTATCACGCTGAAGTCACGCTCAAGGCGCCCAAGGTCCCGTATCGCGAGACCATCCGCGGCAAAGCCGACGCGCAGGGCCGCCACAAAAAACAGACCGGCGGCCACGGCCAGTTCGGCGACTGCAAAATCAAGTTGGAGCCTCTGCCGCGCGGCGCGGGCTTCGAGTTTGTCAACGACATCTTCGGCGGAGCCATTCCGCGCAACTACATCCCGGCAGTCGAAAAAGGCATTGTCGAGTCGGCCGCCCGCGGCTATCTCGCCGGCTATCCCGTGGTCGACTTCAAGGTCATTCTCTATGACGGCAGCTACCACGAAGTCGATTCCAACGAGCTCTCCTTCAAGATGGCCGGGCGCATCGCCTTTCGCAAATGCATGGAGCAGGCCAAGCCCTGCCTGCTCGAGCCCGTCATGAAGGTCGAAATCGAGGCCCCCGACGACTTTGCCGGAACCCTCATGGGCGATCTCAACTCCCGCCGCGGCCGCGTGCAGGGCATGGAGACCAAGGGCCGCACCACCATCATCAACGCCGAAGTGCCCATGGCCGAAATGCTCACCTACGGCGCCCAGCTCACCGCCATGACCCAGGGCAAAGGCAGCTACCGCATGGAAGTCGACCACTACGACATCGTCCCGCAACTGGTCGCCGAAAAAATCCTCGCCAACGCCAAACGCCCCATCGACGAAGAGGAAGAATAATTCCTTGCAATCCGGAGGGAGCAGAGGCCTTCAGGCCTCTGAATAGAAAGCAAAGAGCGTGCAGGGCTTTAGCCCCGGAGAATTCCGGGCGAAGTGGGTGCCCCATCCTAAACGCGCATTTTGCGTTTAGGGTGGGATACCGCATCCCTCAACTCACAAAACACCGTGTCATCCTGAGCGGAGCGCGTCTGGGGCCCCGCGGACAACTTGTCGTCTGCGGGGTAAGCGGAGCCGAAGGATCTGCGGTTGCTCTTCACCCCGTATCGGGGCATTACCTCCGGGATTGCGGCCTGGAGCTCTCCGGGGGATATTTCCATGTAGAATTCGCGTGTTGACTTCCGAGGCATATGGCATCGTTCTATCAATCAACTGTTGCTGGGTTTCTCGCTAGGTCAGAGTCGGAGCTGCTCGCAGAACTTTCGATTGCTTATGCCAATCGTGGCTATTCAAGCCAATACACTGATCAAACGCTGACTTGGGAACGAGACCTTCACTCTCTCCGCTCAACGCTCTCGACCTGCGTGGCCGCTAATCCGGGCGCGAACGAATGGGGAATTCTCCTCGAGTTTTCGATCCCTCGCAAAGAAATGCGGATCGACGTTGTTTTGTTAATCCGCGACCAAATCGTCATCGTCGAAGCTAAATCTGGGTCTGATTTTCTTCAGGCTAAACGGCAGATAGAAGAATATCCCATCCTGCTGCACTACTTCCATAAGGCATCAGACAATCGAAGGATTATCCCAGTCATTGTTTCTCCAGAAGCTGAAAAGCCAAACCTGGATGCACTCAATCAATACGAGATGTTCTCCCAACTCGCCGTTTATTGGGTGAGCGGAGTGGTTCTTACACCGTGGAGGGAGCTTGCATCGGTCCTAATCTCCGTTGAAAACAGCCTTGCAGTGCAAATGGATCCGCAATCCTGGGACACCAGTCCGTACCACCCTGTTCCGAGCATCATCGAGGCTGCGGTCGCATTGAGGAGCGGATTGTCAATCCGGGAGATCGCGCACTCTGAGGCCTCGGAACACGAAATCGACGAGGTCCGAAGAAGGATTCAGGGCCTCGTCGATCAAGCTCGCTCCAAAAGTCAGCACATTATCTGCTTCTTAACCGGCGTACCTGGATCAGGAAAGACACTAGTCGGCCTGAGTCTTGCGCACTCACATGAAAACCAAACGAACGCGATTCACTTCATGAGCGGCAACGGTCCTCTCGTCAAAGTGCTCCAACACTTATTTACGCAAGAAGGACGACGAGACGGTGCAAGCACTGTGATGGCTAGAACCAAAGCAAAAACTCTCATCGAAAACGTGCATGTCTTTGCGCGTAACTACATGGAGGACGACCCGCGCCCATCTTCCAACCATGCAATCATCTTCGACGAAGCTCAGCGTGCATGGAATCGAGCGCAAAACATGAAGAAGTTCAAAAGAGACTACTCCGAGCCTGAGATGCTCTTGGGGATAATGGAGCGCCATTCAGACTGGGCCGCTGTAATTGCACTTGTCGGCGGCGGACAAGAAATCAACGATGGCGAAGCTGGCCTGGAAGAATGGGGAAGAGCGCTCGCGAAAAGCAAGAAGGACTGGGAGATCTATGCTTCGCCCGAAGTATTAAAAGGTGGACCGTCCACAGCAGGACATCGTCTCTTCGACGAAAACGTGCAGCAATTGGCCGTCCACACTGACACGACTCTACATCTTCGAACATCGAATCGAAGCATCCGCGCTGAAAAACTCGCCACATGGGTGAACTTGGTTCTTGATGGGGACTCTCAGAGTGCTGCGAGCCTGCGTATAGCCGACAAGTTTCCGATCTTCCTCTCGCGAGACTTGGGTGAAACACGCTCAAAAATAATGCGGCAAGGAATTGGTCCGATTCGATACGGACTCGTTGGCTCGTCCGGCGCGACACGTTTACGTGCAGAGGGATTGGAGCCTAATTCGAGCTTTCACGCAGATTACCCTTGGGAACATTGGTACTTGGCGGAGAAGACTGATCTTCGGTCGAGTTATCAATGCGAGGTCTTCGCCACCGAATTTGAGATCCAAGGCCTCGAACTTGATTGGATTGGGCTCTGCTGGGGTGGTGATTTTGTTTGGGGCGAATCGCGAGGCTGGCAATTGCGATCCCTACGGCCGGGACCAACGAATCGCTGGAATTCGATCAAGAACCCAGAAAAACGCACCTTCAGGAAGAACGCCTACCGAGTCTTGCTCACACGAGCCCGTCTGGGAATGATCATCTTTGTTCCCAAGGGCGACGTCTCCGACTCCACAAATAGTCCGGACGAATTCAACTCCACGGCGGAGTTTCTTCTCAAGTGCGGCGTCACTTCTCTTCCAGCCCCTCCAAATACTCCCCCGGCGAGATCACCGTAACCCCGACGCGCCCGGTCTCCGGGTAGTGCTTCAGATTCCCCGTCACCAGCCACGCCCGCCGCGAAGCTCGTACCCCGCTTAAGAGTGCAAAATCGCGCAAAAATGCGCACCGAAAGCCCACTTAAGCGCCTCTAAGGCCCAGTGAACGCGCACAAACTCGTGAAGCGTGAAATTACTCGCGGCCATTTCGCTCGAAATGTTCAATTCTGATGGACCATTTGCCCCCGTTTCGGCTAATTTCGCTGGCCTCCACTCGGCTTTTTTGGAACAGGATCCTCGAACATTTCAGCGGTTTTGTTCAAGGAACCTTGACCATTTGGTGAGGTCATGGCCCAGCAAAATCGAACATTTCACGCTTGTTTTCAGCGGGTTACCGGGCTGCCGTACTCTCAGTCGGCCTCACTCTTTTTTCCAGCGCCCACTTCAGCTCATCGATCCCCTCGCCTGTCACCGCCGAGACGGCGTGAAATTCGAGCTTCTTTCGCTTGGCGTACGCTGCCAGCTTTTTCAGCTTCTCGGGGTTCGCCGCATCGATCTTCGTCGCCACCACGATCATCGGCTTCTCGGCCATCGGGTGCTCGTCGGCGCCCTGCCCCTTCGAGCTGAAGCTGGCCAACTCGTTGTTAATCACCTTGAAATCTTCCACCGGATCGGGCCTTCCCGATGCGTCCGACACATCCACCAGATGCGCCAGCACCCGCGTGCGCTCAATGTGCCGCAGGAACTGCGTGCCTAGCCCCGAGCCCATGTGCGCGCCTTCGATGAGCCCCGGCATATCGGCCACAACAAACGATTCCTGGTCCGGCTCCTCGCCTACCGTGACCACACCCAGGTTCGGCTCCAGCGTCGTGAACGGATAATCAGCGATCTTGGGCCGGGCCGCGGAGATGCGCGAGATCAGCGTCGACTTACCCGCATTCGGAAGACCCACCAGCCCCACGTCAGCAAGCAGCTTCAGCTCGAGCCGGTAGCTTCGTTCCTCGCCCGGCCGTCCCAGCTCGTGCTCGCGCGGAGCCTGGTGCGTGCTCGTCGCAAAATGCTGATTGCCCCGCCCGCCGCGCCCTCCCTTGGCGATCACAATGCGCTCGTCGGGCTCCTTGAAGTCGTGCACCAGCTCGCCCGTCTCTGCGTCGTAGAGCGAAGTTCCCACCGGGACCTGGAGCGTGATCGATCGGCCATCCAGCCCCGTACAGTTCGATCCCATCCCGTGCTCGCCGCGCTGCGCCTTGTGCTCCGGGTTGTAGCGGAAGTGGATGAGCGTATTGTGCCGTTGGCTCGACTCCATGATGACGTCGCCGCCACGCCCGCCGTCGCCGCCCGACGGCCCCCCGCGCGGCACGAACTTCTCCCGCCGGAATGCCATGCAGCCGTTGCCGCCGTCCCCGGCCTTTACACGAATTTTGGCTTCATCGATGAACATGATTTCTGCCGGCCAATTTCGCCGTCGCTCGTCGGGTCGCACATGCGCGATCGTCTTTCAACCGCCGTCTCTTCAGTCTAACGAACGATTCTGCCCTCACGAGCCCACTTGAAAACCGGCCGTCGCCCCGAAAAAACATCCAATTGTGACGCAGACTACTTTTCAGCAGCGGCTTTCAGGCATAGAATCGCTGCCAAACTTCTTCTAGATCCATAGAGGGCGGCGAAAAGCTGATGCTTGCGCCCTCATACCGGACTCGCCTCGAGAGCGGACCGGCTTGCTCATTTGTCCTTTTTCCCAGCATCTGCCTGAGCAGCGCCGGCAATGGCAGAGGCAAGGCGGAACTGGATTCGATGGTTGTTGTTGGGTGTGCTGAGCCTGAGCGCGCACGCGCAGGTTTTTGCTCAATCGAATCCGGCCGATTCGCTACCGCAGCACTTCGTCCAAATCCAATCTCCTCAATCCGGTTCGCTCGCCGGCCGCCTCACTGACCTGCGCTCAGCCCCGCTGGCCGGCGTCTTCATCGTTCTGCGTAACCAGTCCACCGGCGCTGAAGTCCGCGCCACCACCGCCAGGAATGGAACCTTCCGCATTGCCTCTCTCGAGGCAGGCGAGTACACGCTTGATGCCGACGCCGCCCAGCTTGGACACGGCCGGCTTGAAGGAATTCTCGTCACCGGAGGCATCGAATCGCGCGTTCAGGCTGCCTTAAGGTTCGAGCCGGTCGCGCCTGGATTGCTCATGGCCACCGCGCCGACTCAGATTGCCGGTCCTCCCCCAACCGCTGCGCCCCTTTCGTTGAATGCGTCGCTGCAGCCCTCGTCAAGCCAACCGCTCGTTTCGAGCGCGGCAACGGTCGCCCCTACCACGTCACCTGCTCTGCTTCACCCCGCATTGAGCACGTCCAGTCCGCCGCTCGCGGCGCTCATCACCGGCGAGCCTCTGAGTCTGTGTCCACTGAGCGCGCCGACCGCAGCAGACGCCATCAGGACCAACGCGCAGCCTGCGATTTCCGCGCTTGTCCCGCCGCGCAACACCGCTCTGCCCGCAGTTGCCGTCGTTGCATCGCCGTCCGCAATAGACAGACCACCCGCACTGCAAAACGCTCTACCAGCAACTCGCGTCCGGGTCACGCCACCGCGCGCCGCGCTGGAAACACAATCGGCTCCCATCGAGTTCGCGCTCTCCGTTGCGTTGCCGAAAGCGTTCCCGGTGAAGGCCTGCCCTGCGCCTGTTCTCGCCGCAACTGCGGTGCCGCCAAGTCTCGCGCAGACGGCAATGTTGAATCCGCCTCCTGTCGCATCGACACTGGCCGTGGTACAACCCTCAGACCCCGCCGAACCGGCCGTCTCCGCCACAGTCTCCGCATCCCAGTTGCAAGCCCTGCCTGCAAGCGGGCGCCGCTGGCAGGAGTTCCTGCTCGATATGCCCGCCACCACCGCCTCGGCTGACTCTTCGCAGGCCTCCTACCGTGGCTCACAACAATCCGCCGAGGTCACGGTCGACGGCGCCAATATCGGCCTGGCCTTCGGCGTCTCCGCCGGCTCCGGCCGGCGCGCCTCCGAATCCGCCAACGCAGACTCCGATCCCCAAAGCTCAACAGTTCAATCCGGGAGCCAATCCTTGACCGGAGGGCGTGGGCTCGGAGTTAGCGAAGCTGCCATCCGCGAGGTAACTACTGCCGCCGGCAACGTGGAGGCCGAAGGCATGCGCTCCGCCGGCGGCCGCACCACCATTCAAACCGAGAGCGGCAGCAACGCTCTCCATGGCCAGGGATTCTTATTCGACCGTCAAAACACCTGGGGCGCGCGGAACCCCTCTACGCAGTGGGTCACGCAAACTTCGGAGTTCGCGCCGCTTGCGCCGGTCGACACCACCGCTCTGTTCCCGGTCTTTGATAATTTCCAATATTCGAGCGAACCGCCGGAGTATGGATCGCCCCAGTCGTTCACGCCGCCGGATCACGAGACCGTCTGGGGCATCGGCGTGGGAAGCGACATCCGGCGTAACAAGCTCTTCTGGTTCGCCGCCCTCGACAGCTATCACCGCAACGATCCGGGGCTGGCGATGGTCAAGCATCCATACCTCGAGCAGATTCCGAGCGGATGCGGAACCTCCTCGGGGTGCACTCCAACAATCACCGGTTTTTTTGCCACGCCGTCGGACGCGCAGTTGCAGTTATTGAGCGCACAGCTCGACTTGAGTAGCGTTAATCCGGTGGTCGAGGGGCTGACGGCTTATTCGCAGATGCTGGGTGCGGGGCTGGCCAGTCTCCTCGGTCCAGCGCCGCGAACAGCCGCACAGTGGATCGGCTTTGGCCGCGTAGATTGGCAGGCAGCTGAGCGTCATCGCTTTACTTTCGAAAGCATTGGCGCCGACTGGAACTCGCCCGGCGGGGGATTGACTGGTGTCTCTGCAAATTATGGAAATCATAGCTTCGGATCGAGCCAGGCCACACAGCAGTGGTTGCTCGCGCGCTGGGAAGCCTATCTCACGCCCAACCTGCTCGCCGTCACGCAGGGCTCTGTGGGCCGTGCCGTGCTTAGCGCAAAGCCTGATACGCCGTCCGCATTCGAGAAGACATTTCTCAACGGGAATGCCTACGCCCAGCTGCCCGAGATCGTTGTCGACTCGCGCAACGGCTTCACCATCGGCAATCCCTCGCGCTTCGGCCAAGGCAACTATCCCGATGAGCGCCTTTACCACGGGCAGGAGATGCTCGACTGGGTGCATAACAAACTGCTGGTCACGGCCGGGTTCGAGCTCGACCACGACGCCGACTCAACCAGCCTGCTGCCCAACCAGACCGGCAGGTATACCTACTCCAAAGTGGCTAACTTCATCGCCGACGCTCTGGCGTTCGAGTTGTTCGGGGCGACCCCGTCCGGCTGGCAAAACACGCCCGCCGGTTTGCAGTTCGCTGAGCACAACTGCGATCCAACGGGCAAACCCTGGTATACCTCGAATGGCCAACTCATGGGTCTCGGCGCGCTGCCCTGCTATTCCCACTACTCGCAGATGGTCGGTCCGACCAATTGGAACTTGAGCACAAATGACTGGGCGGGTTTCGCCACCACACAGTGCCAACTCAACAAGTTCGCCGTCGTCTCCGCAGGCCTTCGCTGGGAGCGCAAGCAGGTGCCGCCGCCGCTCGCCGCGCTCGCCAACTCCGACCTGACGCAAGCCGGAAAGATGCCCGATCTCGGCAATAACTGGGGTCCGCGCATTAGCCTCGCCATCGGAGACGCCAAGAGCCGTTGGCCGGTATTGCGCCTGGGTTATGGCATGTACTACGGTAGCGTCGCAAACTCCACCATCGAGACTGCGCTCACGCAGACCGGCTCGCTCAACGGCGACCTTAGCTATTTCATTCGGCCCACCGACGGCTACACGTCCTTAGACGGAATCAGCAGCGCTCCCTTCTTCCCCTACGTGTTGCAGGGACAGCCAGCGAGTGCAGTCAAGCCCAGCGTCGTCGAATTCGCACCCAACTTCCGCAATCCCGAGATCCACCAGGCCGTCGCCGCCATCGAGCAGCTGCTGCCGGGCCGCGTGGAGTTGACGGCCAGCGCCATGCTCTCGCTCGGTCGCCGACTGCCCATTTTCATCGACACCAATCTCGCTCCACCGCCGAACGATCCCCAATCGCAGCAGCCAGAAACCATCACCTATACCGTGTGCGACGAGGCTCCTGCGACTCCTCCGGGTTCCAACAACACCAATGGCCAGTGCGGAAACTTGGGACTTGGACCCATCAAGGCCGCGCAAATCGCAGTTCCCTTCTACGCTTCTTGGCCGTCGGCGGATTGTCCAAGCGGCGCGCAGTTGAACGAAGCCGGGCAGTGCGGATGGCTCAACCAGGACTATCAACAAATTTCCCAGATCACGAGCGAAGCCAACTCGACCTATGAGGCGGCTATGGTGAAGCTCACTCGCTATGGTGACCACGGCCTAAGCATCCATGCGCACTACACCTATGCCCACGCCATGGATTGGAACCCGAACGAAAGCCCGTTGAACCCTACAAACTTAACCCCGGAGTCTAACTTCAGTCAGGAGTATGGAACCAGCAACCTCGATGTTCGCCACTCGGCCGCAGCGATGGTCATCTACGAAGCACCTTGGAAGCCGCACGGCTTTGCCGGCCACCTCGCCAACGGCTGGATGATTTCCGGCATTGGGCAGTTCCACAGCGGCCTGCCCTACACCATGCGCGTCACTGGCTCGCTGCCTGAGGAGTTCGACGACGCCGGCAACCCCATCACGGGCCTCGGGCTAAGCTTAAACGGCTCGGGCGGCGACAATCGCGTCTACGGTCTCGGCAGCGACAATCAGGTCTATAACATCGGCCGCAACACTTTTCGATATCCCAACACTTGGAAGGCCGATTTGCGACTGGGCAAGAAATTTGATCTGGGTGAAATGCGCCAGCTCGAGCTCCTGGCCGAAAGCTTCAATCTCTTCAATCACCAGAACGTGACCGAAATCGAAACCACCGGCTATACCATCGAGCCTGGCAGCCCGCCGAGCACGCTCGGCGCTCCGGGCACGTATCCTACGCTGACCTTCCTCACCGGCCTTAAAACCAGTTCCACGACCGGTCTTCCCATACCTGCCTTCGGCCAGCCGCTCAACATTAATGCCAACGACTTCTATCGCGAACGGCAGATTCAACTCGGCCTGCGCATGAGATTTTAGAGTTTCGCAGCAAAGGCACGGACCCGTCGCCAATCATGAACCCTCAGACATTGGAAACCGCTCTCGCACCAGCTTCAGCGCTTCCTCCGCCGTCGCGACCGTTCCCTCCAGCTGCGCATCCTCGGCCGCGCGCAGCATCTCGCGGAACCGTATTCCCGGCGGATAGCCCGCCGCGATCAGCTCACGGCCGGTGATCAAGGGTTTGGGCCTCACCACCGCCTCGGGCATCGAGACAAAACGTTCGCGCACAAACTCCCAATGATCCAGATTGCCGCTCGCGGCCAGGCAATCCATCTTGTGCAGCGCCAGGTGCTCCTCAAACCGCTCCAGTCGGAAGAACCGCTTCAGCATCGACTCCTTCATCCGCTGCGCGTCCATGAACCGCATGTGGTTCTCAATGAGCGCCAGAACCTGCCGCGTCTCTTCATTGGGAAATCGGAACCGCCGGCAGATCTCCGCTCCAATTGCCACGCCCATTTCTACGTGCCCGTCAAAGCGAATCCGGTCCGGAGCACGCTTGAACGTCGGCGGCTTGCCAACGTCGTGCAACAGCGCTCCCCATGCCAGCGTCTCCGAACATCCGGCCTCCAATTGCTCCAGCAGCATCATCGTGTGTACCCACACGTCGCCCTCGGGATGGAACTGAGGCGGCTGCTCCACGCCTTTCATGCGCGCCACCTCCGGCAGCACTTGGTTCAGCAGCCCCGTCTCATCCAGCAACTCGAAGGCCCGCCGCGCATGGCCCTCGGTGAGCATCTTCGTCAGCTCGTCGCGCACGCGCTCACGGCTCACGCCATCAATCCTTGAAGCCAGCGACCGAATCGCGCGCTTTGTCTCCGCTTCCAGTTCGAACCCGAACCGCGCCGCGAAACGCACCCCGCGCAGCATGCGCAGATGGTCCTCTTCAAAGCGTTGCTCGGCCCGTCCGATCGCGCATACTACGCCCGCATCCAGGTCCGCCAGTCCGCCCACGTAATCGAGGACCGCGCCACGCAGGAGCCTCGGATCGACAACGCTCTCGTCCAAAACTCCGCCTCTACGCAGTGGATCCAGCAGCAGCCCATTGATCGTGAAGTCGCGTCGCCGCACATCCTCCTCGGCGGTTTTCGTGTACTTAACTCCGTCGGGATGCCGCCCGTCTGAATAGGACAAATCCGAACGAAACGTCGCCACTTCGGTAACGAATCCGGCATCCTCGGCTTCGGGAGCGACGAGCACCACCCCAAAATGCGCGCCTACCGCAAAGGTCCGCGGAAACAAATCCAGAACTAGGTCTGGCGTCGCGCTGGTGGCCACGTCGTAGTCAGCCGGCTCGCGCCCCATCAGGAGATCGCGCACGCATCCGCCCGCGAGATACGCCTCGTACCCTCGCGCACGCAGCGTCTGCAGAATCTTCAGCGCCTCTTCGAATTGTTCGCGTCCGGACATCGCCGATACTTCTATTCTCGCTCGCCACAGGGCGCCTAGCTATCTCGCTGCCACTAGACTAGAGTTATGCCCGGCTCCGGCCTCATCCTCGGCATTGAGACCTCCTGCGACGAGACCGCCGCGGCCGTTGTCGAGCGCGGAGCGCGCACGCTATCCTCCGTCGTCGCCTCGCAGATCGCCACCCACGCCCGCTACGGCGGCGTCGTTCCCGAGCTGGCCAGCCGCGAGCATCTTCGTGCCATTGTTCCCGTCGTCCGCGCCGCGCTTGCCGAAGCACACCTTACCCTTGTCGATCTCGACGCCATCGCAGTCACCTCCGGCCCCGGCCTCGCCGGAGCACTCCTCGTGGGCATCACTTACGCCAAAGCTCTCGCCTTCGCGCACCACCTTCCCCTCATCGCCGTCAACCACCTCGAAGGCCACATTCACGCCGTCCTTCTCCAGGAGCGCGAGTCCTCGCAGCCCGCATCCAACTCGCCAGATGCGCAATCCCTCGCCCTCGTCGTCTCCGGCGGCCACACCCACCTCTTTCTCGCGCACCCAACGAACGGCGCCTGGTCCTACAGGCTCATCGGCCGCACCGTCGACGACGCCGCCGGCGAGGCATTCGACAAGGTCGCCAAACTCCTCGGTCTCGGTTACCCCGGCGGTCCCTGGATCGACGCGCTCGCGAAATTCGGCAACCCGCACGCTGTACCCTTTTCGTTCGCGCAAATCAAAACAAAAGCTCACCTGGGTGGCAAGGCCCCGCGCACTAAGGCTGCCACGACGGCGCCCCTCGCTCGCCTCGATCCGCACTTTCTTTTTTCGTTTTCGGGAATCAAAACTGCCGTGCTGCGCTACGTTGAGTTGCACAGCCTGCGCGCCGAGTCGAAAGCCCGTGTCAGTCGCGTGCTGGCCAACTTCCGTCCCCCGCAAACTCGAGAAGAAGCTCTCGTCCTCTGCCCGCAGCCCACGCTCGATCTCATTGCCAGTTTTCAGCACGCGGTTATCGGAGACCTGATGAAGAAGACCTTCGCCGCGGCCGAATCGCTCGGCGCCGCGCGTATCCTCGTCACTGGAGGAGTGGCCGCCAACCGCGAGCTTCGCGCACGTTTCACCGCCGAAGCTGAGCATCGCGGCCTGCGCGTCGCGTTTCCCACGCTCGCGCTCTCAACCGACAACGCCGCCATGATTGCCGCTGCCGCATGGCCGCGTCTGCTCGCGCAGAACTTTGCCCCACCTGGCCTCACGGCCGACCCTTCGCTCACGCTCAGCTAACGGACACAAACTCCGCCGCAAAAAAGAGCAAAGGCCCGGCTCGCGCTAGGCCTGCTCTCGATTCTGTATTCCCTATTCCCTGCCCCCGCGTTCCTTTGGTCCCTTGTTCCCTTGGTCCCTCGGCCCTGCTCTATTCGTTCCAGCGCCGCATGATCAGTGTGGCATTGATGCCGCCGAATCCAAACGAATTCGACAGCGCAATGTCGAACGAGTGCGCGATGGCTTTGTTGGGCACATAGTCCAGCCGGCACTCGGGATCGGGATTTTCGAGATTCATGGTCGGCGGAATTTGCTGATTGACCAACGCCAACACCGTAATGCCGGCCTCAAGCCCTCCCGCGCCACCCAGCAGGTGACCCGTCATCGACTTCGTGCCGCTGATCTTCAGCTTGTGGCTCAGCGCGTGCTCGCCAAACACTCTCTCGATCGCCAGCGACTCATTGCCATCGCCCGCCGGCGTCGACGTCGCATGCGCGTTGATGTATCCCACTTCTTCGGGACGAATGCCTGCATCCTTCAGCGCGGCCCGCATGCTGCGTTGCGCGCCTGCGCCCTCGGGCGCTATGCCCGTCATGTGATAAGCGTCGGCGCTCATGCCGTAGCCGATTACTTCGGCCAGAATCTTCGCTCCGCGCGCCTTCGCAAATTCCAGCTCCTCGAGAATCAGGATGCCGGCGCCCTCGCCGATGACAAAACCATCGCGATCCTTGTCGAAGGGACGGCTGGCGTGGGTAGGATCCTCATTGCGCGTTGAGAGCGCTCGCATGGCCGCGAATCCGCCCACCGACATCGTCGTCACGGCAGCCTCGGCTCCGCCCGCGATCATCGCGTCCGCATCCCCGTGCAGAATCATGCGCACGGAGTCGCCGATGGAATTGGCGCTCGTGGCGCAGGCTGTGGCTGTCGCCGATATCGGGCCCTGCGCGCCATAGCGGATGCTGATTTGCCCCGCGGCCATGTTCACGATCGCCGCGGGAATGAAGAAGGGCGACATCTTGCGCGGGCCGCCCTGCAGAAGGTTCGAGTGCTCGCGTTCGATCACTTCGAATCCGCCGATGCCCGAGCCAATGAAGACGCCCACACGTTCGGCGTTTTCCGCCGTAACCTTCAGGCCCGACTGCTCCATCGCCTCTTGCGTCGCGCCAAAGGCGTAGTGGATGAAGCGCCCCATCTTGCGCGCTTCCTTCTTGTCCACAAATTTCAGAGGATCGAAGTCCTTCACCTCGGCGGCGAAGGTGACCGGGAATCCGGTGGCGTCAAAACCCTTGATCGGCGCCATGCCGCTGGCGCCGGCCAGGATTTGCCGCCATACCTCGGGAGCGGTGTTGCCGACACCGCAGATCAGCCCCAGGCCTGTGACTACCACTCTGCGGTTGGTTGCCTGGGTCAACGCTTACTTGCCGCCTTTCGCGTTCTTGTCGATGTAGTCGATGGCGTCCTTGACGGTCTTGATCTTCTCGGCGTCCTCGTCGGGAATCTCCATGTCAAACGCCTCTTCGAACTGCATCACCAGTTCGACCACGTCCAGCGAATCCGCGCCCAGATCTTCCTGAAAGCTGGCGCCGGGGGTGACTTCGGCTTCGTCCACCTGTAACTGCTCGACGATGATCTGCTTCACTTTTTCTTCAACGGCCATGCGTACCTCTCCTCGTATTGTTGGGAACTTAGGAAAACGATTCGGGGACTGGAATCTGCGCTCCGCCCCGCGTGCCTACCATACCGGCCCGCGGCAGGGAATGACAACCACCGCGCCAAGAAATCTGCGCATGGCCCCGAATCTTCAAGTCTACTGGCAGGACCCTGGGGTGTAAAGGCGTCTGGCTGGGGGGAAACGATTGAAGAAACAGGAAATAATACCGGCGGCTGCCCCGAATAGCGGAGCACCGCGAAATGCACAACCCCGGGGCGTATATTAGGCGAAAGAGGACATCTCCATGGGAAGCTCTGCAATCGCCTTTTCCCTGATTGCCATCGCTGTCTTTCTTCTTGGTCTGTGGATCGGACAAAGGCAAGCGCGCGCAGGAGCGCAGCTCTTACTCGATGAAGCGAAAAATGAAGTCAAGGAACTCCGGCCAAAGGCCGAAGAACTGGCTGCAACCAGGCAGCAGCTTAAGAACGAACAAGAGAAATACATGCAAATGAAGGCGGACCTCGACGCAGCCTTCAAGGGTGTGGCGGCCGATGCCCTTCGCGACAATACACAATCGTTCCTTGCCCTTGCAAAACAGGAATTGAGCGGGCAGACGCAGGAAGCGAAGCGAACGCTCGACGCCAAGGAGCTTGCCATCAAGAACCTCGTCGATCCGCTCGGCGCAACGCTGAAAAGCCTCGATGAACAGACGCGGGCCATGGAAACGCAGCGTTCCGGAGCTTACGCGAAGGTTGAGACGCTCGTTGCAAACCTGCAACAATCGATTCCGGTTTCGCTCGAAGCGCTAAAGAACGAGACCTCGCAACTCATATCGGCGTTGCGCGCCCCAAAGACGCGCGGCAACTGGGGTGAATTGCAGCTACGCCGTTGCGTGGAATACGCCGGAATGATCGAGTACTGCTCCTTCTCTGAGCAGGTCTCTGCGCGCGACGAAGACGACCGGCTGCTGCGTCCCGATCTTACGATTCAACTCCCGAACGGCCGCGAAATCGTCGTGGACGCAAAGACGCCGCTCGATGCTTTTCTTGACGCAACAGGAAACTCCGACCCTGCAACACAGAAGCTGCGCTTCGAGGCCCATGCGCAGCGCGTCCGCACACACCTAAAAGATCTCTCAAGCAAGGCGTACTGGAAACAATTCGAGAAAGCCCCTGACTTCGTCGTCTGTTTTCTTCCTAGCGAAGCGCTCTTCAGTGCCGCGCTCGAAGCCGATCCGTCGCTCATCGAATTTGGCGCGCAAAGCCATGTGGTCATGGCCACGCCCACTACGCTCATCGCCTTGCTGCGCGCTGTTGAATTCGGCTGGCAGCAAATGGACATCACGAAACACGCCAAGGCAATTCATGAGCTAGGCCGACGCATTTATGAAAAACTCGTCGTCGCACAATCGCATGTCACACGCCTCGGCAGTGCACTTGCGAGTAGCGTCGATACCTACAACAAATTCCTTGGCTCTATTGAAGGCAAGCAGGGCGGAAGCGTCTTCTTCCTCGGACGTCAGCTTGGCGAACTGGTCCATTCTGACCAGGAACTGGCTGAAGTACCGAAAATTCAACCTGAGCACCGCGACCTCGAATCGCCGGAGTGGTCGCAGCCGCTACTCGCTGGCGCCCCTCAGGACACATCCGAAACCAAACAATAGTTTTGGAGACCTTCGAATCGGAATAACGCCCAGTGCTGACCGCGTCGCGACTATTGTAGGCTGGCTTTATGACTTGTCCCCCGCTCCGTCACTGTCCTATTGCGGTGCCCGCGGCGGGGCCGCTGGATTGGCTGGCGCAGCAGGAGCCGCCGGCGCTGCAGGCGTATCCTTCACCCGCGTCAGCGTCAACTGCATGCCGGGGAAATCTGCCGAATCGGTCTTCGTCGTCATCTTGATCGAGTCGCCGTCCACTGTGCAGTCGTGGTGAATGGTGATGCTGTTGAATGAATCGTCAAAGGTGAACTTGTCCCCGTCCACTTTGCCGTTGCTGATCGCAATAGGATCGTTTTGCGGCAACTGCACCGTTCCGGTCAGCGTGGCGCCGTCCTGCTTAAAAGTGAAAGTCAGCTGAAAGCTCGTGCCATCCGGAGCCTTCGCCTCGCCCGTCCAGGTTCCAGTCACGTCGGCGGCCATGGCGTTCGCGGCGCTCATCGTCATCGCCAATCCGGCGCAAATACACAGCAATTTCCTCATCGGTCCCTCGCAGCCCACTTCCCGGCCAACCCATGATACAGAGGAATTATGAAAAGTGAACAGTTGCCGCCTGCCAGTAACCAACCTGGCCTGTCCGTTCCCTTCTCCCTAGTCCTTATTCCCTGGTTCCTGTACTTCTCCAAATGCCTCCCGCAGCCGCTTCCAGGTCGTCTCCAGATCTTCCGGCAGAACGCGCGTTTCCCCCACCGTGGTGATGAAGTTAGTGTCGCCAATCCAGCGCGGCATGGCGTGCAAATGCAGGTGTCCGGTCACGCCCGCGCCCGCCGCCTTGCCGATATTCATGCCGAAGTTGAAACCATGCGGCGCGTAGACCCGGTCGAGCACGCGTTCGGTTTGCTGCGCCAGATCCATCAGCTCCCGCGCGGTCTCCGGCGGCAGCATAGCCAGCCGGTCGAGGTGCGCGTAGGGCATCACCATCACATGTCCTGATGTATACGGATAGGCGTTCAGGCAAATGAAACAGCTCTTCGCCCGAAGAATCAGCCCGCCGGCGGCTTCGGCCTTGTCGCGATCCATTCCATTCGCGATGGCATAGTCAATCGATGCCATCAAGTTGCAGAACACGCAATTCAGGTCGCCGGGCCACGCGTCCAGAGTCGCGGGCACGCCGCGTCGCACCCCGCTCTCCGACGAGGTGATGTAGGCATAACGCCAAGGGGTCCAAAGATGATCCATCGCCGTCCCATCCAGTCAGTCCGATCCAGTATAGAAGGGTGTCTGCGTCCGGCTTTTGCGGCGATTCCCGCGAACAATCATGCAGGAGTCACAGTACCGTCCGCGAGACTCGCCTCAACTTCGGCGCACTGCACCGGTCCGAATCCATTTGCCCCTAACTTATTTGCTTTGATCAACTCAATTGACGCTCGATTGCGGACGTTGCTACACTCAAATGCGTAGCTTCCTGCGCGGATTCCAGCAGTGAGTTGCGGCCGCCCTCCCAGCAAGCCGTTGCCTGCCGGCGTTTCCCAAGGAAACCAGCCGCGGTTTACCCCAGTGCAACAAGTTGGGGCGGCTTTTCCTGTGGAAGACTGAACCGGCGCGCCACGCGGCGTGAGGGCAAGTCAAGGGACCGAAGGCGACCGGAACGCGGAATTGCGGCGTGGGAGCTACCCAGCGGCTGGAGCAATCCATCGCTGGAGCACGCAGTCCCGGAGCAGGCTGTAATGGCAAACGTCCTCAATCCCGAAACCGAGAGCATAACCCTGAACACCGAATTGGAAACCCCAACGCTTGAACCTGCGACGGAGCTAGAAAATCTAGCGAGTGTTGACCAACCGTCGCGTGAATCCACGTCCAACCCTGAGAACTCCTCCGCTGTCGAAGCAGCCCCGCTGGACGCCGATGCCCTAACCGAGCCTGTCGCTCAGGCCGCAACACTCGACCAGCCCGCGCCTTCAGAAATTCCGGCCGCAGCCGAGCCTGAGGCAACTGCCGCCGCAGCCGTTACGCCGCCGGCCGCCGCATCAGCTTCGCCTGCCGATTCCGCGCCGGTTCGCGCCACAGCGCACGCCGCTGAGCCCGGCGACGATTTCTCCTCCGCCCTGGCCGCATTCGAGCGCGAGCAGGCCGCCGAAGCCGCCGCCGTGGAGGCCTATGGAGACAAAATCGTCTCCGGCAAAGTCGAAAAGCAGACAGAAGAATATCTGGTCGTCGATGTCGGCCTCAAATCCGAAGGCCTCGTGCCTCTTGAGCAGGTTGTCGACCACACCGGCGCCGTCAAGTTTCAGCCCGGCGACATCATTGACGTCGTTATCGAGCGCGAGGAGCCCGAAGGCGGCTACCTCGTCAGCTACGAGAAGGCCCAGCGCCTTCGCGTGTGGGACACCATCGAGAAAGCCGCCAACGACAAGACGCCTGTCACTGGCACCGTCGTGAGCCGCGTCAAGGGCGGGCTCACCGTCGACATCGGCATGAAGGCTTTCCTGCCCGGCTCCCAGCTTGAGATCCGCCCCGTGCGCAATCTCGACACCTACCTCGGGCAGCAGATTGAAGTCCGGGTCATCAAGCTCAACAAGAAGCGCGGTAATGTCGTGGTCAGCCGCAAGGAAATCCTGGAGGAAGAGCAGAATTTCAAGCGCTCGGCAACCATGGAGCACCTCGCGGAGGGCGCGGTCCTTACCGGCACGGTCAAGAACCTCACTGACTACGGTGCGTTCGTCGACCTCGGCGGGATTGACGGCCTTCTCCACATCACCGACATGAGCTGGGGACGCCTTACCCATCCCCGCGATCTGGTCAACGTCGGCGACGAGATTCAGGTCAAGGTTCTCAAGTTCGACAAGGAAAAGCAGCGCGTCTCTCTGGGCTTCAAGCAGTTGACACCCGATCCATGGCTCGACGCCACGGAGCGTTATCCCGTGGGCGCCAAAGTGCACGGTCGCGTCCTTTCTGTCACCGACTATGGCGCGTTCGTCGAACTCGAGCAGGGCATCGAAGGCCTGGTTCACCTCTCTGAGATGACCTGGTCCAAGCGCCTCAAGCACCCCTCCAAGCTGGTCAAGCCCGGCGACGAGGTCGACACCGTGGTTCTCAGCGTCAACCCCGCGGACCGCCGCATCTCGCTGGGCATGAAGCAGCTCCTCGAGAACCCGTGGGAAAGCCTGACCGAGAAATACCCGATCGGCGCCATTGTCGAGGGCCGGGTGCGCAACCTCACTGACTTCGGCGCCTTTGTCGAAATTGAGGATGGTATCGACGGTCTCGTCCACGTCTCCAATCTGAGCTGGACCAAGCGCGTCAAGCACCCGTCTGAAATTGTCAAGAAGGGCGAGAAGGTCAAGGCCGTGGTTCTCGGCGTCGAGCCGCAAAATCGCCGCCTTTCGCTGGGCATCAAGCAGTTGCAGCCCGATGTCTGGGAGAGCTTCTTCGCTACGCACCGCGTGGGTGACGTCGTTCACGGCAAGATTCTGCGCACCGCGCAATTCGGCGCATTTGTCGAAATTGCCGAGGGCGTTGAAGGCCTTTGCCACATCTCCGAGGCCGGTGATCCCGTCGATGGCCACTCCCCGCTCGAGCAGGGTCTGGAGCACGACTTCAAGATCATCAAGATCAACGTCGAGGAAAAGAAGGTTGGCTTGAGCCTGCGTACGGGGAGCAGTCACGAAGCTGACCGCCCTGCCCGCGAAAGCTCCGGCCCCAGGCAGGACTCCAGGCAAGAGCAGCCGCACAAGCACCCGGTCTCCAGCTCCACTACCACGCTCGGTGACCTGGTCAACTGGCGCAAGGGCGAGCGCTAACGCTCACGCGGCAATCGAAACCAAAGCGGCCACCCTCCGGGGTGGCCGTTCTGCATCTGGAGCGAGTTGACGCATCCAAAGACCAGAAATAGCGCGCAACAAACGCTGCTTGACCCTGACCCTGCGTCAGGCCCGACGATGGTTGGAGGGCGATGAGCAGCAGAACGCTGGCAGCCCCTCTCCGGCGTACACTTCTCTCGTTCCACCGAGGCGCCTATGTCCCATCCGCAACGTTCCATCCTTGCCGCCGTCACTCTCTTCTTCGTCGCACCCATCGTCGCCGAATTTCTCCTTGGCGATTTTCCTGCCACCTGGCTCCCGCTGCTCATCATCCTCGCGCCCATGTACGGGGGCGGCGCGCTGCTCATCCGGGAGCTCACACGCCGCACCGGCCGCGGCTGGCCGACCATCCTTCTCCTCGGCGTCGCCTATGCAATCATCGAGGAGGCCTTCACCACGCAATCACTTTTCAATCCCCATTACCTGGGGATGCATTTGCTTGCCCACGCCTGGATTCCCGCTCTGGGCACTGGCGCCTGGTGGACTCTGTTCATGCTCAACGTCCACCCGTTCTGGAGCATCGGTGTTTCCATCGCGCTCGTCGAAGGCCTCTATCCGTCACGCACCCGCACGCCCTGGCTGGGCAAAGTCGGAGTCTCTGTCGCCGCCGCCCTCTTCGCCGTCGGCATCATCTACAGCACTTCTTACTCGCTGCGTCACGACCCGTTCCGCGCCTCGCTGGCGCAGTTCCTCGTGTCCGCTCTGCTCGTCGTCGTTTTCGCCGCCGCTGCCTTCCTGATCCCGCCGCCCGCTCCCAGTCGCAATCCCAGCCCCGTGCCGTCTCCCTGGCTCACGGGCGGGGCTACATTCCTCCTCGGCGCAGCTGTCTTCCTCTCGCCGATCCTATGGGACTGGGGCGCGGTCGTCCTCATCCTAGGCGTCGATGTGGTGTTTCTCGTTGGGCTAGGCCTGTTCTCGCAGTGCAGTGGATGGACGCCTCTGCACACACTCAGCGTCGGTGCCGGCGGGGCACTGCTATACGGTGCACACGCCTTCATGCAGGGCCCGGTTGTTCCCTGCAGCAAGTCGATCGCCATCGCCAGCCATGTGCTCTTTATGATCCTTGCGCTCGCCGTCGTCGCCCTAGGCACGTACCGCACGCGTTCGGCTGTCCTCCAGGGCACGCCTCAACCGGCTCCCTGAGCACTCGGGAGCCGCAACACATCAGTGAATTGTGAATTAAGAAGCGCGAGCCGGCATCAACGGCCAAGAGCTTGCGGCTGGAAGCGCTAACCGAGTCCCTCAGTCCTGGAGCCTGTATTGACGAAACTGGAAGGATCTCGACGTCCTTGCAACTGGCGCAGCACCACAACAATCCCCAGCGCCGCCAGCACGCTGATCAGCGCAAACAAGAACACGCTCGCGTAGCCGGAAAATCCAATAATGGCCCCGGCGATCGGGCCCACCAGGAAGAATGACACGTCGGAGAATGCGGTATAGACGCCCAGCGCGGTCCCGCGATTGAACTCCGGAACGCGCTTCACCGCTTCTACGCCGATTGCGGGAAAGATAAGCGACAGTCCTAGCCCACCCACTGCCGCACCTGCCATGGCCATCCATGGCGCCACGGCCTGCCACAGCAGAATCATCCCCACGGCTTCGGTCACAAGTGAGGCAATCGCAACCGGAAAACCGCCGAAATGGCTGATGGTCTTAATAAACAGCAGGCGCACGGCGATGAATCCAATCCCGAACGCGGTGAGGCAGAGAGCCGCTCCGCTCCAGTGCCGGCTCACATAAAACAGCGTGACGAACGTGGCCAGTACGCTGTAGCCCACGCCGCCCAGCGCGAGCCCCATGCCGTGCGGCGCCACGCGCCCCAGCACGTGAGCGAATGGCATGTGCTCGCCTGGTTCTACCGCCACCGGTTCCTTGCGCCACGCCATGACAAAGCTCGCAGCGCCAATCAGAATGGTCAGCAAGCCGATGGACCCCAGGCCCCACTGCTGGTCCAGAATCACTCCAAGCGGCGCGGCCAGCGCCATGCCGCCATAGGTGCTGATGCCGTTCAGCCCGATCACCTTTGCTGTGTGTTCCTGACCCGCGCTGGTAATGCCCCACAACGTCGATCCAGTCGAACCCAGGCTCTCGCCCACTCCCAGCGCCAGCCGGCTCACTATCAAGACGGCAAAACTGAGCCAGTGCACCTCATGCAGGACCGCCGCGCCCACCAGCAACGCACCACTCGCCGTGCAGCAGGCCATGCCCCACATCACCGAGACCTTGGCCCCCATGTGGTCGGAAATTCGTCCTGCCCAAGGACGGCTTAGCAGTGTGGCAATGTACTGGATGCTAATGGCCAGACCTGCAAGCACCGCGCTGTAGCCCATGCGCAAGTGCACGAATGGCGGCAGGACCGCCAGCGGCAAGCCTATGGAAACATAACAGATAAAGGTGAAGTAAACGTAACCAGCGAGGCGCCACGTCCGGCCCCGCGCGGCAGACCGGACAGAAACCGGAACATAGGCAGTCGAGGAGTAGGACATAGGGTCGAACAAAAGCGACGGATAATTTCTGCTCTCCTACAGTATACCGAAGAGTCGCTTTACTGCGCCTCAGCCCGCGCTTGCCTTTACAAACGCCCCCGGCGCCGCAACGACTTAGACCCTAAACTTACTGGGCAGTCCTCATCGCCCAAAGAATCCCGTTCTTGATGATCCCGTAGAGCAAGGGATTCTCGTAGTCCTCTTTGTTGTGGCCAAGCGCCAAGTAAAACTCGCGCCCGCCGTCGAATTCCTGGTACCACGCGAGCGGCAAGTCGACGGGAAACTTGGCTGTATCGATCGTCATCGGCTCAAGCGTGGCAAGCTTTGTCCGGTCTGTCACCAGGACCGGATGGATATCCGGGTTCAGGTGGTCGAGGAAGTAGCACTCGTCGGTCCATGTAAACTGCGCGGGCAATCCTTTAGCGGCGGCGAAGTCTGGATCGATTACCCGGACGGTGAACGGCTGCTGGCGCGGATGGGCCGCGAATTTCCCGCCCAGTACAGACCAGAAGTAAGGCCAATCCCGCTCAGAGCCCGAAGCCGAATGAATACCCACAAATCCACCGCCGGCTTCGATGTAGCGCTTGAAGGCGTCGCGCTGCGCATCGTCGCTGAAGGCCTCGTTGTTGCTGTTTGAAAATACGAGGGCAGCATACAGGCGCAGGTTGCCGTCCGTGAAGGCACCCGGGTTGTCTGACGAATCAACGATGAATCCGGCCTCTTCGCCCATCTTGCGGATCGCGGCCACGCTTGCGGCAATATTGTCATGCACATAGCCCTTGCCATCTGGCGTGTAGTTGCGCGTATAGACCAGAATGCGGGGCTGCGGCGCGATCTTCGCCGCTTGGGACGGAAGCAGGCACAATGCCCCGGAGAGGCAGGCACCGAGGCCGACGATTCGTGAGAATCGGAAAGACAGGCGCATGATTCTCCTCGGTTGGAATCCGCTCCCAGCCTAAATCGCCGGCCCTGCTCCTGGCGAGTCGCTCCGCATCAAAAAAACCCACTAAACTGGGACGATGGCGGGTTTTTTCATCGAGAACTTCGGCTGTCGCGCGGCACGCGCTGACGGCGAGGCCATCGCCGGGCGTCTGCGGGCGCTTGCCGAGGGCCAGCCTTTCGCATCTAACGTCGTCGTCGTGAACACCTGCAGTGTGACCGCCGAAGCCGACCGTGCGGCCCGTGCCTTTATCCGCCGAGCGCACCGCAGAAATCCCGCGGCCAGAATCGTCGTCACCGGCTGCTACGCGCAGCGCGCGCCTCACGAACTCGCGGGAATGCCCGGCGTCGCCGCCGTCGTCGGCAACAGCCACAAGGCCCTCGCGCCGGGAATCATCTTCAACCTTGCGCACGGCTCGGTCACAACGCCTCCGCCTTCGCTGGTTCCTGTTTCATCGCTGTTATCCGCAACCGCTCCGCAAGTTGCTCCCATCTGGGCTGACGATCGATTTGCTCACTCCTTCCTCGAAGACGCCGAGCTCACGCCAGGCGCGCAGACACGCCCCAACCTGAAAATTCAGGAAGGCTGCAGCAATCGCTGCACCTTCTGCGTCATTCCTTACACTCGTGGACCGTCCAAAAGCCTCCCCCGCTCAGTGGTCCTTCGCCAGGTTGAGGAATTCGTCGCCTCCGGCGGCAAGGAGCTCGTGCTGTCGGGAATCAACCTCGGCCGCTGGGGACGAGATTTGTCTTCCGGCTCAGGACGAGAATCACTTGCGGGGTTGGTCCGCGACCTCCTCATGCAGACTTCGTTGCCTCGCCTGCGGCTCAGTTCCATCGAGCCAATGGATTGGGACAGCGATCTGATCGATCTGCTGCGCGATTTCGGCGGTGGTCGTCTCGCCCCCCACGCGCACCTTCCGCTGCAGTCGGGCTCCGACGCCGTTCTACGCCGCATGCACCGCCGTTACCGCCCCTGGCACTATGCGGAAAAAGTCTCCGCGCTCCTTTCCGCCGCAGGCCCCGACTTCACCCTCGGCGCCGACGTCATGGTCGGTTTTCCGGGAGAGACCGATCGCGAATTCGACGAAACACTCACCTTTGTGCGCAAGCTGCCCTTCGGCTACCTTCACCTTTTTCCCTTTTCGCCCCGCCCAGGCACGCCTGGATGGGCCCTCCATCGAGCGTCGCCAATACCAACGGCTGCCGTCCAGGAGCGTATGGCCGCGCTCCGCGCGCTCGCCGCTGAAAAAACGTTCGCTCACCGCAGCCGCTTCATCGGCCAAGACCTCGCCGCCATCACGCTCCACACACCAGAAGAAATCGCCACGCTCGACCGTACCGCTGCCCTTTCCGGGAACTTCCTGCCCATCAATCTTGGCGGCCATTTCCAGGCCAACCAACTGCTCGATGTGCGCGTCACCGGTCTTCACTCAGACGGTTCCCTGATCGGCTTCCCCATTCACTAACGACCGGCTTTCCTATCCGCTAACCTCTTTTTTCGCAGGGCCAAGCCAATGCTATACTCAGTTTGCGTCGCTGCTGCGCGGCCCAGTGGATTGCCCTGCCCCGGCTCGTCCGGCACGCATTTGGAGGAGTACCATCGCATTCGATAAACGTTCGGCAAAGTCCTTCATTCGCATCAACGATCGGATTCGCGCGCGCGAAATCCGCGTCATCGACGAAAACGGCGAACAGCTTGGCATTCTCCAGCCCTTTGAGGCCCTCCGCATCGCCCGCGAACGCGGCCTTGACCTCGTTGAAGTTTCACCCAGTGCAGTCCCGCCCGTTTGCCGGATTCAGGATTATGGCCGTTATCTCTACGAAAAGGAAAAGAGCGAGCGCGCCGCGCGCAAGCGGCAGAGAGTCATCACCGTCAAGGAAGTCAAGTTCTCGGTGACCGTCGATGAGCACGATTATCAAACCAAGAAGAATCAGGCCGTCCGATTCCTAACCGAGGGCGACAAGGTGAAGGCCAGCCTCCGCTTCCGTGGCCGCCAGATGGCCCATCGCGATCTTGGCTACAACATCATTAACCGGCTGATACAGGACATTGGCAGTGCCGGCGTGGTCGAATTCATGCCCCGCATGGAAGGTACCATTCTGCACGCCATCCTGGCCCCCGGCCGTAAGGAAACGCCCAAGTCCAGGCCGGATTCCGCCCCGCCCTCTCCCCAAGCTTAGCTGCCTACGATAGTGCGCGATCTGATGCAGGGAACCCTATTGGGGTTGCCTGCACTCGCAATTCTTTTGTGCGAGAGTTGTATTTGATCAGAAAGATTCTTAATTCGAAAGTTCCATTTCCTTCAGGGTAGAAATCTGCGATTCTGTAAACGCAGACAACTTGTTTGCCGTCTACTTAGTGTTAGATGGCTGCTCGAGTTCGACTTCGGATAACCGTTGGTAGTGTTTCCGAACGAAATTGCCATCCCATCCTGGAGCCGCCTGTGAGCCGCGTGAAACTGCTTCAGATCTTTCCGGTTGTCTTGATTCTCGTGGGCGCCCTATTGACATTCGAGCGCCCTGCTTACGCCTACGCCGACCCGGGCACGGGCCTGTTGGCCGTTCAGGCCGCTGGATCCGCTCTGGTTGCCACTGGCTGGTACTTGCGCCGGAAGATCTATTCGCTCTTCCGTTCTGACAACGTTCCAGGGCACGAACCCGATGAGCGGTCCGTTACCGCGGATGGCGAGGACTCGCCAAATCCGTGAACGGGCCCGAATCGCCTTCCTACCGACAGTCGGCTCTCCCGTCCCTGGATACTGAACTGGAATTGACCTTTCGCGACCCGGCTGGCGAGCTCCGGCTCACGGCTGGTTGCGCCTTGCGCCGGATTCGCCCTTTGGCCGAGGAAGAAACCCGCGCGTTTCTCGCCTCCCCGCTGCGCAAAACTCTTGAACAAAGCGGCGACCTCATTCCCAGCTGCATCGCTGAATTCGGTTCCCACCCCTTCATCTCTTCCGGCGAGTTCTGGCTTGAACATCCGCGTGTCGATCCCATCAGCTACCCATGGGAGTGGACCACCGCTCAGTGGCGCGCCGCCGCAGAGCTCACGCTTCGTGTTGCCAGCCAGGCGATCGACGCGGGCTGGACGCTGAAGGACGCCACGCCTCTCAACATTCTCTTTTCAGGTCCGCATCCCGTTCTCGTGGATGTTCTATCGTTCGAGCGCCGCGATCCTCATTCCAGCGTCTGGCTGGCCTACGGCCAATTCGTGCGCACCTTTCTACTGCCTCTCCTGGCGGCGAAGTATTTGAGCTGGCCGCTCCAGGCAACTCTGTTTGCGCGCGATGGCTATGAGCCGCGACAAATCTATGAGGCGCTGCCGCGCTGGCGGCGGCTGAATCCCAATCTGCTCGATGTCGTCACGCTGGCCACGGTCTTTGAGCGGCCAGGCCAACGGCGCACCGGCTCGAACAAAACTCCGTCCACCACCGATCCGGCTCTCGCCAGGCACGTCCTGCAAAAACGCATCGCACGCCTCGGCAAGCAGATTCGTCGCGCGGCCAGCCTGCGCGGCCAAAGCCAATGGAGCCGGTACGAACAAACAGCCAGCCATTATCAGGCCGCCGACATCGAAGAAAAACAGCAATTCGTCAAGAGCGTATTGGCGCGATGTCAACCCGGGCGTGTTCTCGATATCGGCGCCAACACCGGCACTTATTCTTTGCTGGCTGCCGATGCCGGCGCGATTGTCGTCGCCCTTGACAGCGACTTCGCGGCTCTCGAGAAACTCTGGCGCACTGCCATGGACCGGAACAAGCCCATCACGGCTCTGGTTGCGGACATCGCCCGCCCCACACCCGCGGCAGGATGGCGCAATCGCGAACACCTGTCTCTGCTCGACCGCCTCACCGGCGGATTTGACCTGGTTCTCATGCTCGCTGTGGTCCATCATCTGATCCTGCGCCATCAATTGCCGCTCACCCACATCGCCGCTCTCTGCGCCGCTCTTACACAGCGCTGGCTCCTGCTGGAGTGGGTGCCACCCTCTGACCCCATGTTTCAGGAGTGGCTGCGTGGCCGCAACGATCTCTACGGTCATTTGACTGAGGACGACCTGACGCACGCGTTCGCACCGCACTTCGCGGTCGTTGACAGTGCCAAATTGGGCAACGGTCGGGTTCTTCTTCTCTTCGATCGCCTTCTCGGTCAGAACAGCACGGGGGTCATCGCTGAATTTCAGCACGCGGGCGGGAGCACGGCATGATCAAACGAGTGGCCCAGGCCTGGGGCTTCGCCGCCATTCTCCTTCTGCCCGGCTACGTTGACCTGACTTCCTCACTGGGCGATGAGCGCATGCACGTTCCCTGGCCGCTCACCCGCCTGGTTCTGGCGCAGCTTGTCGATCTTGCGATTGTCGGCCTCATTTTCGCGGGCTTGCTGGCGATCCTCCGCGGCTTGAAAGCCTGGGCGCGAATCCGGTGGTTCGCCCTCGCCTTGCTTCCGATCGACCTGCTCGTCTGTAATCTCAGAATTTTCCCGTTTCGCGTGCCATACGCATGGGTTGCCATCGTCGCTGTCGCGTGGATCGTTCTTCTCGCGCTCCTCGTTTTCCGCGCCCACAATGTCGCGCTAAAACTCTATGGCTTTGGTAGCGCCGTGCTCACCGGCGCCGTTGTATTCGCATTCGTCATGACCATTCAACTGGTAAGCGCCGCCTTCTGGCGTCCCGGTATTCAGGCATTTGCCAGTTCCATTCCCGCCCAGTCCGCCGCCAAACCGCGACTGGTATGGATCATCTTCGATGAGTTGGCGTATAAGCCGGTATTTGAAGCTCGGGATCCCTCTCTCGATCTTCCCAACTTTGATCGGCTACGTTTGCAAAGCACGGTGTACAGCGATGTGAAGCCGATTGGATACCACACCACCCTGGTTGTGCCGAGTCTGCTTCTTGGGCAAATCGTAACGAGTTCTACCATCACCGCGAAAAATCAGTTCCTCGTTCGCACCGCTGACGATCCTCATTGGGAGCCTTTTGACTCTCACGCTTCGTTGTTCGGCATGGCCAGCCAGCGCGGTGTCTCGACTTCGATTGTGGGTTGGTACCTGCCTTACTGTCCGATCCTTGCGGGCACGGCCACCGAGTGCTATTGGAGCAACGACGACACAGAAGACGGCGCCCCTCCGTCAATCGATGCCAGTTTCGCCGATGATGTCTGGTTCCCCCTGCGCATCGTGGCCGAACAACTCGTTGCGCCTCGAGTGGCTGTAGCCGATGTCGCCCACTGGGAATCTCTAAGCCACGTGGCGTCCGTGAAGGATCTGAGTCAGCACGCCCTCGCCGCGCTGGCCAACAGCCAGGCCGATATCATTTACCTGCATTTGCCCACGCCGCATCCGCCGGCCTTTTGGGACCGCCGCGCGCATAACTACGCCGTGGGCGGATCCTATCTCGATTCACTCGATTATTCCGATCGTTTCCTCGGACAAATACTCGACGTCCTCGAGTCGCAGCCGCGCTGGCCGCAAACGACCCTGATCATTCAGGGAGATCACTCCTGGCGCACCAAGATTTGGCGCACAACTCCCGGATGGAGCGACGAGGACGAGCGCGTGTCTCATGGAGGCGAGTGGGATCCGCGCCCTTTGGTCCTCATTCATGCAGCTGGACAAACCAATGCGGCAATCGTGGCTTCTCCGACCAGCCTGATGTTTGTCCACGATTTCGTCGCGTCGCAAATCCAGGCTCTCGCCCGCTGAGGGCTGCAACGTCAAGCCCTCCCATCGCCCGGTTTCATTTTGGCAGCGTCGTCGTCCCCGAAATTTTGATCGTCGCTGCAGGCGTTCCTGCTTCTGGCTGCCCGCCGGAAACGTAAATCTTGTATTCGCCCGGCGTCACCGCTCGGTTTCCCTTCTCATCCACTTCGCTCAATTGCCGGGGAGAAAGCGTAAACTGCGCTCGCCTCGCTTCGCCCGCCCGCAAATGGATTCTCTCGAATCCCTCAAGCTCCACCGCGGGAGACACTGCCGTCTGCGGAGGGTTTACATAGAGCTCGGCCACTTCGTCCCCGGCGCGCGAGCTCGTGTTGTGTACCATCGCAGTCACAACCACCGAAGCGCCGGCCTTAACTTCCTTGGCCTTCACCTCCGGCGCGCCAAAATTGAATCGCGAATAACTTAGACCGTATCCGAATGGATAAAGAACCTCGCCACGGTAATAGCGGTAAGTCCTGTTTTTCATCGAGTAGTCGGTAAATGCGGGCAAATCTCCCGTCGATGCGTAGAACGTGACCGGCAGCCGCCCCGCGGGATTGTTCTTGCCTCTCAGCGTTTCCGCAATTGCGTCACCACCCTCCTCGCCTGGATACCACGCATCGAGTAGCGCATCTGCGTGCTCTTTGGCCCACTGAACCGCCAGCGCGCTGCCCGCAGTCAGCACCACAATCAACGGCTTGCCCGTCGCGCCCATCGCCTCCAGCAAGTGTTCCTGGGCCGCGGGCAGTTCGATGCTGGTCCGGTCACCGCCCTCGAATCCCTCCACGTGGACATTCATCTCCTCGCCCTCAAGGTTCGGAGAAAGTCCCACAAAAGCGACCACTGCATCCGATTTCTTCGCGGCATCGATCGCCTCGCCGAGCAGGCTGTTCGCCGGCGGTTCCCAATCAAGATCGACGTTGCGATCATTGGGAAGATGTCGATACTCCACGCGAATCGCGTGCGGATTTGTATCGGCAAAAGTCAACCGCGCTTCGGCAGGGCGACTGGAGCTGTCCATCACCAGCTTGTCGTCGATATAAAGCCGGACGCGATCTGGCGCCCTTGCTGCCGACGTCGGTCCTCCACCTGCCTCGCCGGTCATTAAATTCGCCATGTATGGCCGCGGCCCGCGCACGCTCAGCACATATTCTCCTGGCGCGGACGGCACCAGCTCGCCGGTCCATCGCACGGCAAATGTCTTGCTCGGGAAATCTGCCGCGGGCGCGACACGATTCCAGTCGAAGTTGATCTTCGCGTCCACGCGAACCATCTTTGGCGCGCCTGTCATATCCGTATTGTCGAAGTACTCGCCCTTCAGCCCGGCCGTCTTCAGCGACGCGTCCGTGCGCAAATAAGCCGATGGAATGGGCGCCGGCGAACCGTCAGCAAGAATCGATCCGGGAGCGAAAATCACGTTCTGCCTTCCGAATTCCTTGCGCAATCCATTGAGCGGTGAAACCGGATCGGGCGCAGTTCCGTTGTAGTTGCCTTCAATTGACTCGAGCAAATCGGCGGTCGGGCCCACGACCGCGATCTTCCGGATCGACGGCTTCAGCGGAAGCGTGTTGTCGCGATTCTTCAAGAGCACGATCGACTCGCGCGCTGCCTCGAGCGCCAGCTCGCGGTGCGCTTCCGAATCCACCTCGGAATAAGGGATCGCATTGAACGGCACCGACGACGACGGGTCAAACATTCCCAGCCGCATGCGCGCCGTGAACAGCCGCACCACGGCCGCATCGATGTCGGACTCTGTTAACAGTTGCTCATGGACCGCCTTGGTCAGCGCCGCGTAAGTCCGGCCGCAATCCAGGTCCGTGCCCGCTTTCACCGCCTTTGCAGCCGCCTCTTCCGGGCTCCCCGCAAAGTGGTGTCCGCGATCGATGTCTCCAACCGCATCGCAATCGGAGACCGTGTACCCGTTGAACCCCCAATCCTCGCGCAGGTGCTGTTGCAGCAGCATCGTATTCGCGCACGCCGGCGCGCCATCGATCGCGTTATAGGCGCACATAATCGAGTCGGCGTGCCCGTCCACGATCGTGGCGCGGAATGCCGGTAGATACGTGTCCTCTAAATCGTGGTCCGACACATCCACGTTGAATCCGTGCCGCAGTGGCTCCGGCCCGCTGTGCACGGCATAGTGTTTCGGTGTCGACACCAGCTCGAGATATTTTGGATTGTCCCCCTGCAATCCCTTTACGAATTCCACGCCCATGCTCGCGGTGAGGAATGGATCCTCGCCAAAGGTTTCCATGCCGCGCCCCCAACGGGGATCGCGATCGATGTTGATGTTCGGCGACCAGAACGTAAGTCCCGCAAACCGGCTACGATCGTCGTTGCGAATCGCCTCGTTGTACTTGGCGCGCCCCTCGACAGCGATCATCGTAGCAATCCGGTGCATCAACGCCGTATCCCATGTTGCGGCCAGGCCGATCGATTGGGGAAAATTCGTCGCAAACCCGTTGCGCGCCACTCCGTGCAGCGCCTCGTTCCACCAGTTGTATGCGGGAACGTCCAGCCTCGAGATCGCCGGCGCAACGTCCTGCATCTGGCTCACCTTTTCTTCGAGCGTCATGCGGCTCACCAGGTCCTTCGCGCGCTCTTCCGGCTTCAGTGCCGGATTCATGTACGGACACGCCTGCGCGCCGCACAGGTTCTGCTTTTCATCTGCTGCTTGTTGTGCCGGTAATGTGGCGGAAGTTACGCTGAAGGCGAGAGACGTCGCAAGGAGAATCGATGGGATTTTCATAGTGGTTTGGGCAAAGAAAATTGCGCTGGCGGAAGACTATCACGCCGGCCGCGAAGTTCGTGCTGCACACTCTCCTCGCCCTTATACTGGGAAACAAGTCTGAGACCGCCAACAAACGCTGGCCCGGCTTGGAATGCATTCGTTTGCTGTGCGGCCAGCCACGCATTTTTTCGAAAGCCGATGGACATTGACAAGAAGGCCCGCGCCAAGCTCAAGCTCCAGCAGCCCCTGTGCCTGACGCGTGAACCCGTGGAAGAGCGGATGGTCGCATCGTCGGCTGTATAGGATCGATGGTTCCCCGGCAAATTGACGCTGCCGCCCGCGCTGCGCCTCTCACCGCTTCGCCTGATCCAGGTTGCTCTTCCACTTCCAGTCGCGGATCTCGGGCAGGTCCCTTCCCTCTTTCCGGATGTATTGGCCGTGCTCGACCAATTTGTCTTTGAGTGTCTGCTTCAGGTACGCGCCCTTCTCCCAAATACGCGGAATCCGGTCGATGGTGTCCATCGCCAGGTGGAAGCGATCGAGGTCATTCATCACTGTCATGTCGAACGGCGTGGTGATCGTTCCCTCTTCTTTGTAGCCGCGCACATGAATGTTGTCATGGTTGGTCCGGCGGTAAGTAAGACGATGGATCAGCCATGGATACGCGTGGAATGCAAAAATGACCGGCTTGTCCTTGGTGAACAGTGTGTCAAAGTCTGCGTCGCTGAGCCCGTGCGGATGTTCCGTTTGCGGCTGCAGCTTCATCAGGTCGACAACATTGACCACCCGCAGCTTTAATTCCGGCAAATGCTCACGCAGAATGCTCACTGCGGCCAGCGTCTCCAGCGTAGGCACGTCGCCGCAGCACGCCATCACCGCGTCGGGCGCGCCACCCTGGTCGTTGCTTGCCCATTGCCAGATGCCGATGCCCTCGGTGCAGTGTTTGATCGCCGCATCCATCGTCAGCCATTGCGGAGCGGGATGCTTGCCTGCAACCACAACGTTGACGTACTGACGGCTGCGCAGGCAGTGGTCAATTACAGAAAGAAGACAATTGGCGTCAGGCGGAAGATATACACGCACGACTTCGGCCTTCTTATTCACCACATGATCGATAAATCCAGGATCCTGATGCGTAAAGCCGTTGTGATCCTGTCTCCAGACATGCGACGCCAGCAGGTAGTTGAGCGAAGAGATCTTTCGTCTCCAAGGCAGGCCGTTTGTGACCTTCAGCCATTTCGCGTGCTGGTTGAACATCGAGTCGACGATGTGAATGAATGCCTCATAGCAGTTGAATAACCCATGGCGCCCGGTGAGCAGGTAGCCTTCCAGCCAACCTTCGCATTGATGCTCGCTCAGCATCTCCATCACGCTTCCCTCGGGAGAGAGAAACTCGTCGTTGGCTACTTTCACTGCATCCCACTGCCGATTGGTCGCTTCGAATACGGCGGTCAGGCCGTTGGAGATCGTCTCGTCAGGTCCGAAGATTCTGAAGTTCCTCGGCTCTGCGTTCAACTTCACCACATCGCGAAGAAACGGCCCCAGAACGTGCGTGTCCCCGATACCTGGCGCTCCAGGCGTAGGCACAACCGCGGCATAGTCCCGAAAATCGGGCATCCTCAAGTCGCGCAGAAAAATGCCGCCATTGGCGTGCGGATTGGACCCCATGCGCCGCGTGCCCGCCGGCGCAAGCTCGGCCAGTTCCGGTCGCAGGTAGCCTTTCTCGTCGAAGAGTTCCTCCGCCCGATAGCTCTTCAGCCATTCTTCCAGCTGCTTCAGGTGCTTTGGATTTGTCCGAGGATCGGATAGCGGCACCTGATGCGATCGGAATGTGCCTTCCACCTGCAATCCGTCGATGACCTTCGGCCCTGTCCATCCCTTGGGCGAGTTCAGAACGATCATCGGCCAGCACGGACGTGCCGTCTTACCATGGGCGCGGGCTTCCAGCTGAATTCTCTTGATCTCCTCCACCGCACGGTCGAGTGTCGCCGCCATGGCCTCATGCATCAGATCCGGTTCGTGCCCTTCCACAAAATATGGCTGCCAACCGTAGCCGTGGAACAATTGCTCTAGCTCCTCATGGGTAATTCGCGCCAGCACGGTTGGATTGGCAATCTTGTACCCGTTCAAATGCAGAATCGGCAGCACCGCGCCATCGGTCGCCGCGTCGATAAACTTGTTCGAGTGCCATGCAGTCGCCAGCGGTCCGGTCTCTGCCTCTCCGTCGCCAACAACGCACGCCACAATCAACTCGGGATTGTCCATGACGGCCCCGAACGAGTGGCTGAGCGAATAGCCCAGCTCACCGCCTTCGTGGATTGAGCCCGGAGTTTCCGGTGACGCGTGACTCGGAATGCCGCCCGGAAATGAAAACTGAATGAATAACTTCCTAAGTCCGTCTTCGTCTCGAGTAATATTGGGATAAATCTCGGTATAAGTTCCCTCTAAGTAAGTGTGGCTGACCACGGCGGGCCCTCCGTGTCCGGGGCCGGATACATAAATCATGTCCAGGTCGTATTTCTTGATCACCCGGTTCAAGTGCGTATAAATGAAATTCTGCCCCGGAGTCGTTCCCCAATGCCCAAGGAGCATATGCTTTATATCGCCGATCTCAAGCGGCCGCTTGAGCAGCGGGTTGTCGTAGAGATAAATCTGGCCAACCGAGAGATAGTTCGAGGCCCTCCAGTAGGCATCCATTTTCCGCAACAATTCCGGCGATAGTGTCGCTTCCATGATTCATCTCCCCTTTCCCGCGCCCTCAGAGATCGCGTCGCAGCGAATGCGAATCGATTGGCGGCCCGAGCTCTGCCCATGCGCCATGACTATAGTCTAGTTCTGTTTTGCACGTGTTAAACACTCGCTCTTTATCCCTTCCAGCGGCTAAACCCCGGTTGCCTTCTGGGCCTGATAGCATTTCTTCTGTTGCCATCTACGGGTCTGCCTCGCGCGTTTGCGCCTGCCGGAACCAACCTGCCACGCACGCAAGTTTGCGGCTTTGTCCAAACAGCGTCAGTTTCGTTCGGGAGCGGAGAATCGAAATGAGTTACCTGAAAAAATTCGGGGTCGAACTGGGAAGCAAAGTCAGGCTCACGAAAATGGACCCCTCCTTCACCGGCGGTCACAAGAACCCCAAGTCCGCGGCTGCTGAAATCGAGCATTATGAAAAAAAGCTTCGCGATTTGCAGGACCTGCTATACGCCGAGCGCCGGCATTCGCTCCTCATCTGTCTTCAGGCCGTCGACACTGGCGGCAAAGACGGCGTCATCAATCATGTCCTCGGCGCCATGAACCCGCAGGGCTGCCGCGTGGCCGCGTTCAAGCAGCCCTCCGCGGAAGAGGCGGCGCACGACTTTTTGTGGCGGGCCCACAAGCCCGCGCCCGCCCGCGGCGAAGTCGTTATCTTCAATCGCTCGCACTACGAGGATGTTCTTGTCGTTCGCGTTCACGATCTCATCCCCAAAGATGTTTGGTCCCGCCGTTACGATCAGATCAACAGCTTCGAGAAGGAACTCGTTGCGCATGACACCCACATCCTTAAGTTCTTTCTGCACATCTCAAAGGAAGAACAACTGAAGCGATTCAAGGAGCGCCTCGACAACCCTACCAAGCACTGGAAGATCAGCGAGGCCGACTATAAGGAGCGCGCCTTCTGGAAGGACTACGTGGCCGCCTATGAAGAAGCGCTCTCCCGCTGCAGCACGGCTCACGCTCCATGGTTCGTCATTCCATCCAATAACAAATGGTTCCGCAATCTGGCCGTCGCGCGCATTGTCGTGGAGCATCTGGAATCGCTGCGCATGAAATATCCAAAGCCTACGGTCAACATTGAACAGATTCGCCGCGAGTACCACGCCGCCGAGCGCGCATAGCGCTGTGCGCGGGTGAAGAAACTCGCAAGGAACATGCTTATGAAAAAGCCCCTATTGTGCGCCCTGCTGTTTGGCGTCGCTTCCTCTGCTTCGGCCTCATCCGTTTTCACCACGCGACTTGACGATCCCAAAGCGGTGTATCTCACGGCGCAGGAATTCGACGTGCACGGTGATGGTGTCAGCGACAACACCTCGGCAATTCAGGCGGCCATCGATAAAGCCGAAGGCGCCGTTCGCGAGGGACTTGTGTTTGTGCCCTCGGGACGCTACCGCCTCACGCGCACCGTTTATCTCTGGCCAGGCGTCCGTCTCATCGGCTATGGCGAAGCGCGCCCCGTCTTCGTGTTGGCTAACAATACGCCGGGATTTCAAACAGGCGTGGGCGTCATGCTCATGTTCACGGGCGCGAGTCGTGCCGCCATACAGCGCTCCGGCAAACGCGTGCCGTTCCCGCCGCCGGGCAGCGTGCCGCCGAATGAAAATGTGGCCGACGCCGACGAAGACACATTCTATTCGGCGATGAGCAACATCGACTTCGAAATCGGCGCCGGCAATCCCGCGGCGATCGCCGTCCGCTTTCACGTCGCCCAGCATGCCTACCTCAGCCACATGGATTTCCATATCGGCTCGGGCCTGGCCGCGCTCACTGAGGTCGGCAATGAGGCCGAGGATCTTCATTTCTACGGCGGCCGCTACGGCATTTTCACCGACAAAACTTCGCCCGCCTGGCAGTTCACGCTCATCGATTCGGTCTTCGATGGCCAGCGCGACGCCGCAGTACGCGAGCACGAGGTAGGCCTCACCCTCATCCGCGATACTTTCCGCAATGTCCCCGTTGCCATCGATATCGACCCGCACTACTCCGATGAAATGTGGGCCAAGGATTGCCGCTTTGAGCAGGTTTCAAAAGCCGCCGTCATCATCAGCAACGAAAACAGTCCTCTCACTGAAATCGGCTTTGAAAATGCGGTGCTGAAGGACGTCCCTACCTTTGCCCTCTTTCGCGAAAGCGGCAAGACGGTCGCCGGCAAGGGCGCGATTTACCAGGTTGCGAATTTCAACTATGGTCTCATCGTGGCCGGTGAGGGAATGACCGGCACAATTGGCCAACGCTACGATGCCGCCGCTCTAAGCGCGTTGCCCGCTCCGTTACTGCCGGCAATCCCCCCGCTGCCGCCAACTTCCGACTGGGTCAATGTCCGCACTCTCGGCGTCGTCGGTGACGGAACCACCGACGACACTGCGGCAATCCAGAAGGCCATCGACACGCATCGCGTGCTCTATTTTCCCAGCGGCCATTACCGCGTCAGCGACACGCTCGCGTTGAAACCGGACACGATTCTCATCGGCCTGCATCCCACGCTGACCCAGTTTGATCTCGAGGATTCCACGCCGGGATTTCAGGGCGTAGGCGCGCCCAGGCCAGTGATCTCCGCGCCCCCAAGTCGCTCGAACGTCGCCGGCGCCAACATCATCAGCGGCTTCGGAGTCTATACCGGAGGCATCAATCCGCGCGCCGTCGGAGTGCTGTGGCAGGCAGGCGTCGGCTCGCTCATCGACGATGTGCGCTTTCTCGGCGGCCACGGCACCGGCTTCAATCCGTACAACAATAACCACACCGCCGATTCGGTTCTCGGCAAGCGCTGGGACGGCCAATACCCGAGCCTCTGGGTGACCCACGGTGGAGGCGGCACGTTCGCGGACATCTGGACTCCAGACACCTTCGCCCAGGCCGGATTCTATGTTTCGAACACAAAGACGCCGGGCCATGTTTACGAACTGTCCAACGAACATCACGTTCGCAACGAAATCATCTTCGACCACGTCGAAAATTGGGACCTCAACGCACCGCAGACCGAAGAGGAGGCTGGCGAAAGTCCAGAATCGCTCTCGCTCGAATTCAGATGGTCGCGCAACATCACCATCGCTAACTATCACGGCTACCGTGTCACGCGGTCCCGCGCGCCTTTCCCCGCCGCGGTTCGCCTCTATCACTCTGGAGACATTCATTTCCGAAACGTGCACATCAATGCCGAGAGCGGCTATCCCATCTGCGATGACAATGGCTGCGGCACATTTCTGCGCGTCAGCAAATTCCCTTACGAAATCGCCATCCAGGACGTTACTCACAATCTCGAAGTTCGCGAGCGTGAATTTGCCGTGCTCGACATCCCGGAAAACCCATCCACGCCCGCGCCCGCCGACGCATCTTCCGGCCTAGCGCCCGGCGCGAAGGTCGAAAAACTGCAAGACGGCTTCTTCTCCATCTCCGGCGCCGCGGTCGATGCTTCCGGAAAGCTCTACTTCGTTGATCACCACGAGCAGCGCATCTATGGATGGTCAGCTGCCGAGGGGCTGACGATTGAGCGTGACAATCCTCTCGACCCCGTCAATCTCGCTTTCGACAAGGCGGGCGACCTGCTCGTGGTCTCCTCCGCTGGCCCGGAAGGAACCGTCTACTCATTCCACCCCGGAACGCCGGAGGATCAGATCACGATCCTCGCGCCGCAGCCTGCCGCCCCTCATCTGGGAGCAGCAGTCATTCTACCGGCCAACTACTGGAATAACGGCGAATTCCGAAACCAGCTCGACTTCAACACGCTCACTTACAAAACGCTCGCTCAAATGTTCGCCGACGATGTGTCGACCCCCAAGGCCAGGGAGTTTGTCTCGCCCGACGGCAGCGTCTTTCTGCCTGCCGGGCGTGTCTTCCAGCAGGGCCCGCCCGACTCCACCGGCTGGCGCTTCTCTGACAATCTAGATACCTACGGATTCATCTGCGCTCTTCCCGGTCAGCGCGTTTACGTCAGCAGCGCGTCGGAGGACCGTACGTATAGCGTGCGTGTCGCTGCCAACGGCACGTTGACCGATCTCCAACCATTCGCGGAGCGCGGCGGTGAGAGCGTGGCCGTCGATGGCCAAAGCAATGTCTATGTTGCCAATGGGCAGATCTTTGTCTACAACCCCGCGGGTAAATTGACTGGCCAGATCGACGTCCCCGAACGTCCGATCGACTTAATCTTTGGCGGCCTAGGCCGTCGCACGCTGTTCATTCTCGCTCACCACGCGCTCTTCGCAGTTAAATTAAAAGGCTCAGACATACTCAAGGAAGAAGCCACTTTGCCGGCGATACCACCCCGCAGATGAGATTCCGCAAACAGGAGAGCAAATGGCCCTGCACAACACGCGCAAGCTGAAGGCCAGGCCGACCAGCAAGATTGAGTCGGACACTTTGCATCGCCACGGTCAGACGCATGTATTCCCTGAAGTCTCGCGTGACTCGCAGGCCGTCTACCGGACCATCCACGATCAGCTCGTCCTCGACGGGAACTCCCAGCACAATCTGGCAACCTTCTGCACCACCTGGATCGAGCCCGAAGTCGAGCGCATCATGGACGAGTCTGCCGACAAGAACATGATCGACAAGGATGAATACCCGCAGACCGCGGCCATCGAAGAGCGCTGCGTTCACATGCTTGCCGACCTTTGGAACTCCCCCGAGGCGGCAAGCACCATGGGCTGCTCGACGACGGGCTCCAGCGAAGCCGCAATGCTTGGCGGGCTCGCCTTGAAGTGGAACTGGCGCAAGCGGCAGCGCGCCCAGGGCAAATCCATCGATTCACCCAACCTTGTCATGGGACCGGTTCAGGTCTGCTGGCACAAGTTCTGCCGCTATTTCGATGTGGAGATTCGCGAAGTTCCCATGGAAGGCGACCGCCTTCTACTCACGCCCGAGGAAGTGCTGAAGCGCTGCGATGAAAACACCATCGGCGTCGTCGTCACTCTCGGAGTCACCTTCACTTTGCAATTCGAGCCGGTGCGCGAGATCAGCCTCGCCCTCGACAAATTTCAGGCGGAGACGAGCCTCGACATTCCCATCCACGTTGACGGCGCCAGCGGCGCCTTCCTCGCGCCCTTCCTCCAGCCGGAATTGATTTGGGATTTTCGTCTTCCGCGCGTCCGGTCCATCAATGCCTCAGGCCACAAGTTCGGCCTGGCGCCTCTTGGCGTCGGCTGGGCGTTATGGCGCGAGAAGCACGATCTCCCTGAAGAACTGATCTTCGATGTCAACTATCTCGGCGGCAACATGCCTACCTTTGCGCTCAATTTTTCGCGGCCAGGCGGCGAAATTATCTGCCAGTACTACAATTTTCTTCGCCTCGGCAGGCAGGGTTATCGCGAGATTCAGTCGGAATGCTCCGTCATCGGAAAAGATCTCGCCGTGAAAATCGGCGCACTGGGTCCATTTGAAATCATCTATGACGGAGTCGGCGGCATCCCCGGCCTCTGCTGGAAGCTGAAGGACCCCGCCTCCTCCCCATTCACGCTCTATGAGGTAGCCGATCGGCTGCGCGAGCGCGGCTGGCTGGTCCCCGCATACTCCATGCCTCCCAACCGCGAAGACCTGGTCATTCAGCGCATCCTCATCCGTCACGGCTTCACGCGCAAAATGGCCGAAGAGCTTCTGCTAGAGCTGGACCGTACCATCGCACATTTGCGGCATCCGTCGCGCCGGTCTCCGCGGCTCGACGCAGAATTCCGCTCCCATAACCACTCAGGCAGATGACCGCAACATGCGGCACTCTCATTTACGCCTGCCTGGCCATCGCAAGTTCCACGATCTCGCCGATCATTTGGGTATAGGAGAGACCCGATTTCCTCGCGGCCATGGCAAACTCCTGCCCGCTTGAGAGCCACGGGTTCGGATTCGCTTCGATGACATACACGTCGCCCTTGCTCGATAGGCGCATGTCAATGCGACCGTAATCGCGAAGCTTGACGGCGCGATAGGCCTTGATCGCGATCTCGGTGAGCCTGGCTTCAGTCTCTTCATCCAGGTTTTCGGCGATTGCCGATTTCGTCAGCTTGTAGGCTTCTGTGTCCTTCTCGAATTTCACATCCTGGCTGGCGATCCTGGGCACGCCCTTGGGAAGCTTCGAGAGATCAAGCTCCACGAGCGGAAGCGCACGTGCGCTCTCGTAACTGCCGAGGATGGCAGCGTAGATCTCCCGTCCCTCGATGTACTCCTCGATCAACGCGGGAGAATCGAACTCCGTCTGGATATAGGAGACGCGCTCCATCAGCTCTTTCACACTGTTCACTACGGCATCGGCGCCGATACCGATTGATCCGTCTTCCGAGGTGGGTTTCACGATGAGCGGGAAGGCGATGTCATGTGCGTGGTCGATGGCCCCGCGATAGGATGTCGCGAAATACGGCGACTGAATTCCGTAGAACGCGAACATCTTCTTGGCGATCGATTTATCCTGCGCAAGAATGTGCGCGTGTGGTCCTGCGCCGGTGTAAGGGATCTCCAGCATATCCAGAAACGCAGCAACGTGCATCTCCTTGGTGTCATCGCCGGCATAGGACTCAGTGAGGTTGAAGATGAGATCAGCGCCGCATTTGGCCAGTCCAAGCAGCGATTGCAGGCGCCCGTCGAGAACGTAATACGATGGCTCATGACCCAGCTTCTCCAGGGCTTCGAAGATCTCTTCGCGGTCTTGCTTGACCGGTCTTTTCTTGCGCTTCTTTTGCCCTTTGCGCTTGCGCGGGACAGGAGCTTCTTCCTGCACTTCAGAAGGCTCTTCTTCCCACAGATCGTACAGCACGGTGACTTTCAACTTCGTTCCAGTCATGCGACCTCCAATCGGAGCGACGGCGGCCGGCGCACCTCATGGGTGAATGAATTTTCCGCGTACCAGGTAATTCATGGCCAGTGTGGTTGTGTACGCGGTGAACTCCATTAAATGCTCTGCCTCCCTGCGAGCATCCACTCGCAGACCCAGGTCCTCAACACGCTTGCAGATGGCCTCCACCAGCCGCTTGACAATCGGACGCTGCACGCCGCTCCAATACGCGACCTTGTCGATAATCGCCTTGCGATGCTGGCGCAACATCTCATGGGCCAGTTGCACACCCTTCCTTCGCCGACGAGAAATATTGAAGATGTCCGCCAGGTCGGCATCCAGCGCCAACTCCTCCAGCGGAATCTCCTCCGGCGTGCTGAGACGATAAAATTCGCCCACCGTCGATTCCATCTCGTCGACGGTGATGTCGGTGCGGCCGCGGCGCCGGATGGGTTCGACATCGCCCACCTTTCGCGCCATGCGACCAACATAGCGGAGCTTCGCCAGCGCGCCCCAGCCCTTATAGCGCTTCCGCCATTGCGAACGAGGCGTCAGCCACACTGCGAACGTTTCTGCAAAGTCTTCATCCGGATGCTTCTGCGCGTACCACCCCGCCATGTGGCGGACAAACTTCCGCGAAAACGGTATGGGGCGGTAATTATCCCGATATGCGCGCCGGAACGGGCCAAATATGTCGCGCCACTCTGCGGACTTGTAAAGCCTGTACGCATAGTTGAATGCGTGCCCAGCCTCATGGCGCATGTACATCATGATCTCGCGAGCGTCTTCGAGGTCGTTCATCTCGCGTTCGAGTTGAGCCAGGTCAGGGTTCGCCAGGTAGAACGGCATGCCGATGATTGGCTCGCCCGATGGGCATCCCCATTCGTCGGTGAGATAGCAATGCGGGCGAAACTTGTGAATGCCCTTGGCTTCCAGTTCGCGATAAAGCTGCTGAACGAATCGTTCCAGCGGAGACCCTTCGAGCTTGAGCCCAAGCTCGCGAATGGGCTTGGCAAGTATCTCTTGGAATTCCGTTCGTGTTTGCTCGAAATTGCGCACGGGGCTATTCAGTGTTCTATACCACTGAACCGGATTTGACACGCCAGGGCGTATCGCTTTTGCACATAGTATTGTGTGCACACCTGGGGAGTGGCCGGCGTTTCATTCACCGGCTATCGTGACAAAACTGAAATGAAAGGGTTTGGAATGCGTAGAGGCGGGAAGCGGATATGGGAGCAGATTTGGGGATTCAACCCGAGGCTTCTGAGAGTTGTGCCCTGGCGTGAGCTTTCTTGACCGTTTTGGAGAGGTCGGCGGTCACTCCCTTACGCTGAACGAAGATCGGCTGCGCCCAGTTGCCTGAAAGCGGAATGTGGCTGTAGGGCAGCGGGAGTTTCGCTTGTCCCCCGAAATGCCTTTGTGTTCGAGTAGCGCGCTACGGGTTTAGAGAAGCGCTTCACGATATCGCAAGCGGGCGAAATGGGCAAACTAAGGGATCACTCGTTCCCGTGCCTAAACACGGGAACTAAGCCTCCCTGGTCCGATGGTACTGCCCTGTGTGAGTGTCGGAGCTTCGGTGATCGCCGGCAATGATATGCAAAAAGCCAGGCCTCTGCCGCATGGCCTTTTGCGTTATAGCATCAGGCGCTGGGAACTGCCTTCGGTCGGACCGGATTTACCGATGTAAAGTGGGTCCCGTTAGAGATTGGCGTTGCGATTACGGGTGACGAGGCGCACAATCCAGGTGAGAAGCACTGCTCCAATCACGGCAATCACGATGCTGATGATCAGACCGTGCTGTCCGATTCCCCCGAATCCGAGACGGCTGGAAAAGAATCCGCCGATGAGCGCGCCGGCGAGGCCAACAACCATGTCCATGATGAAGCCAAAGCCAGATCCCTTCATCAGTTTTCCGGTGATCCAGCCGGCGAGTATGCCGATGATGATCCACGCAATAATTCCATGACCCATGTGATCGTTCTCCTTCTAGGCTTGGATACAAGCCCCCGATGAAACAAATTTGAGACCAACCATAATAGCTCCACTTAGAGCTATTAGCCAGAAGTTCGTTTTTCACTTTTCATTCGTCCAGTTGCACCGCTCGTGGGCCGGTTTCGATAGGCCCCAACCTGGATCTGTATCATCTCGTGTTACCGGGACCACCAGCCATTCCTCTGACGATTCAGCCAGCTAAAGGATCAAACCTCATGCTCGGCTAAAACGTAATTGCGATGGCAATCGGAAAACCAGGGTACAAACGGTCATAAAGATAGTACCCATCGCCGGTGTAATCAAGATACACATCGTCGGTTTCGCACCAGTTTGGCCCCCATGTCTCCGGCCACGGATCCATGAGCGTGATCCAGTATCCGTCATACTGGAAGCGCGGCATTCTCAATAGCATTGGAACGAACTCAGGTTCCTCTCTACGTCTGCTTCGCGATTCAGGACTCCGGAGAGCCCGAGTAGAACGGCTGACGCGCACGCTGGGCAGTGTGATGCGCTGTTTCCAACGCAATTGCAATCCTGGCACAGATAAGCTGACGTCAAAGGGATGTATTGCATCCTTGCGAATGTCATGTGTTCATGCCGCACGATGTCTCTTGATTGAGAGGATGCAGACGCGGTGAGCTCAGTTGTTTTCTCGAATGGGAGATCCATCGGAATTACACTCCAATTAATCTAGAACTGCTTGCATGAATGGGTTTGGCCTCAAGTGAGTGACCGCTCATAATTGAGGACAACAAAGTCAGCTCTTCCCTTCGATGGGGAACTTTCAAATCGAAGTAATGAACTCAGGATCAAGCTGGGAACCAAAATGAGCAATGCGCCTTTGGCCGTAAGGTGCCTACCCATTAAGTGCTCAACCGCATCAGAATTGGTAACCGGCGATTGGTTACTCCCCCTTCCCGTTGAAATACTTCGCTCAAATTTTGATTGACTTTGATTTCTATTCTGCAAATAACAAACAATGATTCTTCCGTGGGGTTCGTGGAGCAAGAACGCAAGCAGTTCGTCGTCACCTGCAAAGACTGTCACCGGGCTCTTTCCACCGTGGCGAAGGCCAGTGGCTCAAACGGTGCAGACTGCGACCAGTTTGTTCATTCGAAAGTTCGCGAAAAGCCACGACTGAACTCACAGCTAAGTCCGCCAGGAGCGGTTTTACAGCAGGCGCGGGATCTCCTCAGGAGACCCCACTCAGGTTTTCTGTGCCGCTCCCGACCGAGAAACTACACCAGAAGAGCTACACGAACGGACTGCGGCTGGCTTACTCCGTCTTGCCTTTTGGCTTACCTGTTGCGTGCGTTGAAGTCTTCTCGTCGAGAAGAGTCATGGCATCGGCAGCGTTGAATGGGAACTGGCGCACAGATTGTTCGCCCGTAGTGCTCAGAACGACGTCTACACGGCGATTTTGAGCCAAGACAATCACGGGCAGTTCGTGTAGAGCCTTCCGGCGCTCCGCGGCACTTATGTCAGGATTCTGTTCGACCATCTCCTTCACGTCGGCGGCGGTGAGCTCCTGCTCTTTGCCGAGACCGCGCGTTTCAATGCTGGCGTCGGGAACACCCTGAGCAACCAGAAACTGCTTTGTGCTAGCGACACGGCGTTCGGAAAGCGCCTGGTTGTACTCGACTGATCCGCGCACGTCCGTATGTCCGCTTAGGATCAGGTGGGCATCCGGTTTGAACTCGCGGTACTTGTCGAAGTCAGCCGCGAGGGCGGTCAGAGTTGCCTGCTGGCTGGCCACCAGGCCGCCATTGGGATTGTCGGTTTTGGGTCGGTTGGTAGGGAAAAAGACACTATCAAGTGCCAGGCGAGTCTCGAGTTTCCCGACCTCTTCGGAGGATTCGATGGAACCCGTGAGATGAACCGTGGCCGTGCGGATCTCGGAAGCGCCGGAACAATTGGTGGCCTTGAGGGTATAAGTCAACGTTTCGTCTACCGGCCCAAGGTCTTCTTTTTGAAGAGCAACGTTCAAGGTATGACTGCCCGAGGGGTCCACGGAACCGTAGTTGTAGATGTCAATGGTGTGGCTGCCCGGGCTGAGATTGAAAGCGCCGCGGCTTACCTCGTGCATGGCCCGCCCGTCAACGAACACATAGGCCTGAGGTGGTACGGCTTGAACCTTGAGCTTGGCCGGTGATTCGCCCGGAACGGTTCACTGACGATAAGCCGACATCAGAGTACTAAACCGCACGGGGCTGCGCGCCCGGCTCCGCTGGTCCCCAATGGCGTCAAACCGGCTATCGAAATCTGCGGGGTCAGTCCGCTGTGCGTGTGTCAGCCTGTCAGTCCTTGCACTTCAGATCCCGTAGTCATATTCTGGAGACCGCAAAAAGTGAGGTGCGAGCGATGAAATTCAATGTCAAGGCTCTGGCCTTGGCGTGCGCAGTCCTGTGGGGAGCAGCAGTGCTGCTGGTGGCCCTGGTCAACCTGATATGCGGCGCCTACGGTCAGCATTTCCTGGAAATGTTGTCATCGTGCTATCCGGGCTATCATGCCGCACGGACCATTGTTCAAGTTGTGATCGTCACGCTCTATGCAGTCGCGGATGGGTTGATCGGTGGCGCGATTTTCGGTTGGCTCTACAATTGGCTGGCGAAAATCACCTGGTTAAGCGCGGCAGCCCAAAAGTAGACAGGCGGCGCAACGCGGGCGTCAAACCATCAGTGTTAAAGCGTGCACCGGTAAGCGCGTGTCCAGGGGAGGGGTGTGCCCACGGCCAGCCGCATCCTTCACGCAAAAGCTGATCGTCTTTTTGCGAACGTCAAGTCCGATGTAATACATATGGTCTCTGAGGAGCCTCCGAGGTAGTTCTCTGAATCAGCCTCACGGCTGAGTTCAGCCTTTCGCAACACCTCGTGCTCCTCCTAGACTTAGCATTCAAACAATCCATCTCTAACGTGATCTGGCTCACGTTGCTTCCGAGTGGGCGGTCACTCACTCGCTTCGGCTCACCAAACCCACAGGATATCGAGCCGGTTCTTCGAAGTCCTTCGGAATTTGCCTCAATAGATGAACTTGAGAGAAAACTGAATCTGCCGCGACGTCCCCGCCGTCTTGCTGATCAGCCCGAACCCCGATCCCTCGATCGTGTTCGCCGGCAGCCCCATGTTCACCACGTTGAACAGGTTAAAAAACTCGCCACGGAACTGCACATCTGCCCGTTCCAGCCCGCTCGCGCGGCGGCCAATCGGCGTCGTCTTGATCAGCGCGTAGTCGAAGTCGTAGTACGCCGGTCCCCAAAAGGTGTTCCGCCCCAGCGTGCCGGACCGGCCGGAGTTCGGCCCCGTCCCACCCGGGATGTGAATGGGGATCGAGAAGCAGGAAGAGTTGTCTGCGCCCATTCCGAAATAATCGTTCCGGAGCCGGGTCGCGCTGTGCGCCGTCGACAGGTCCGGCTTCCCGATCTGATCCGGCCGGTCCGCGCCCACCGTGCCCGCGCCCGTCTGCTGAATTCCCGAATAGATTGTGAACGGCGATCCGCTGGTGATCGTCGAAATGCTCAGCAGTTCCCAGCCCTGGGTCACGATGCGGCTCCGCGCCGGCAAAAACCCCACGTCCTGCAAATGCAGATCCTGCGCCGCGCTCACCGTGAACGCGTGCGTCACGTCGAAATTCGACGGCCCCTTCTCGGCGTGCGTGTCGAACGGATTCTGTGGGCTGAACACCACCACGGCTCCTGCCGATCCCGTCCCGCCTTGCAGGCCGCTCACATCGTCGAGCGATTTGCCCCACGTGTATCCCGCCTGCAACGACGGACCTCCGTGCCCGACCGTCCCCGCCAGCGAAGTTTGCAGCGCGTGGTAGGTCGAATGCGCAGTATCGGTAACCACCGACTCAAATCCAAACCCGCCCGTCACCGCGCCCGTGCTGCCGAAGTCCGTAAAGGGCGCAAATCCCGGCTCCGCTCCCGGATACGCGTTCGGATAAGAAATGCGCGGCAGCCGGAACGACGCTGTGCCCACATACGCCGCATCCGCCGTCAGTCCGCCGAATGCCCGCTCCAGCCCCAGCGTCCACGTTTGCAGAAATCCATCGCCGAACCGCCGGTCGATTGCGCTCAGGTTCAGCAGCGATAGCTGATGTCCCGGCGCCAGCGCCGCCAGGTCCTCCTGATAGCGGTTCACATCCATCACCGTGTTGGCCGGCACCTTCTTCGTATCGCCGCTTGAGAAGACATTTACGCCCTGCGGCGTATACGTCGCAGGCAGCTCGTCCGGCGTGATTTGGAACCCGTACGCAACTTCCCCGCTCTCGGACGCATTCACCCGCGGATACACCGCGAACGGCGTCGACCCCGTCAGAAAATTGTCCTGCCAAATGTTGGGCGGAATCACCGTGATCCCTCCGCCCGCGTGCACCCGCACCGCATGCGGCGCATTCCAGTCCACCTGCGCCCGCGGCCCCCAGCCATTCCATCCCGTCTGATAGCCCGGCTGTGGATTGATCAAATACTCCTGCCCCACGCCCGCCGGCGGAAATGCGTCCAGAAAACTCGATGTCCGATGCGCCCGCTCCGTGATCGGCGTGTACACCTCATAGCGCAGACCGTAATCCAGCGCCCACCGCTCGTTGATCTTCCAGGTGTCCTGCACGTACGCGTTCACGTCGTTCCGATTGATCGCCGCCGGCCCAATGTGAGCGCCATTCGAGAAGTACGGCGGAGCCACCGCCACCGTGTATCCGTAGGGATAGCCGAGCAGCAGGCTGCTCAGCGTATCCGGCAGCGGATCGCCCGGCTCGACATTGTGCTGCCCGCTCTCCGACGCGATGAACACCGGCGAATACACCGTTCCGCCGCCAAAGTCGTACTCCCCGTTCGGACTGATGCCGAAGTACGTCGTGTCCCGATTCAGCCGGGCCTCCACCGCCCACTTGACCGCGTGCCGCCCGCTCGTCCAGGCGAAGTTCAGTTGCCCCTGGAACAGGTTGCCGAAGGCCGACATCACTGAGCCCGCCGCGGAATTGAACGGCTCATAGAGGCCGTCCTCGAACTTCACCGCCGGATCGGTTTGGTTCGGTGTCGGAAACGACGGCGTCGTCCGCGTAATGCTCAGCGAGGCCGACCACAGGAATCGCGGCGACGGCGTGCGCGTGTACGTGAACACCACATTCCGCTGCCGATCCACATACTGCACGCCGAAGCTCGGATCCAGCAGTGTCTGATCGGGATTGGTCGTCGGACCGGTCAGGTTGTCGTAGTTGAACCGCCCTAAGAACTTCCCCTTCTCGCCCCACTTCTGATCGATCCGGATCGAAAACTGGTCCGCATCCGTGTTCACATTGGACGGCGCCGCATAGGTTCGCGCCCCAAATGCTCCCGTGGGGTTATTCGGCAACGGATAGCGCGCCAGCACCGCAGCGATCTGCGGATTCACCGGCACCTCCAGCGTGTCCGTGCTTCCGCCGGGGTATGTCGCCGTGTCCTGGCCCGCGCGCTCTGCCGCCGTCGGCACCGCCAGCACCTGCGTCGTCCCCAGCACCTGCCGGAAGCCCTGATACTGCCCGAAGTAGAACGTCCGCCCACTGCCGTCATAGAGGTGCGGCAGCACCACCGGGCCGCCATTTGTGAACCCAAACTCGTTGCGCCGGAAGGGCGGAATCCGTCCTGGGTCCGCAATCGAGGGATGGTCGAAGTAATTCCGTGCATCCAGCGCCGAGTTCCGCAGAAACTCGAAGAACGATCCGTGAAAACCGCTCTTGCCCGACCGCGTCACGATATTCGTGAAGCCCGCCGCGCCCCGCCCGATCTCGGCCGGCATCCACCCGGAGTTCGATTGCAGCTCCTGGATCGCGTCCACGTTGAAATTCGTGAACGTGCTCCCACCCATCTCCGGATCGCTGATGTCTGCCCCGTCCATCGCGAAGACCGCCTCCACGCCCCTCTGTCCGTTGATGGCGAACTGCTGCGTGAAGTTCGTCGCGCCGTTGACGTCGGTCATGGTGCCCGCGGCCAGCAGGAGCAGCGTGCTGAAATCGCGGCCATTGAGCGGTAGCTCGCTGACGGACTGGCTCGACAGCTTCTCGCCGCCGGTCGTGTCTGTCGCATTCGCGGTTGCACTTGGGTTGGCATTCGGGGCCACCGGCGCCGGGGCCTGCGGCTCAGAGACGATCGTCAGCGTGTTCTGGTCGGAAACTATGAGGACGACTGAGGCTTGGCCCACATTCGCTACAGACGGCGCGGTCGGCGGCCGCTCAGGGAGCTGCACCATGAAGCTGTATCGTCCTGGCGCAACGCCAGCGACCGTGAAGCGTCCGTCGGCTCCGGTCACCGCGGCGTGAAGATCGTGGCGCGCCGCAGCGGCGACGGTCACCCTCGCACCGGCCACGGGAGTGCCCGCAGTCGTGCGCACTACGCCGGCTAACGCTGCTCCGAGCTCAGGAGTCCGCTGCGCGGCCAGTGGCATCGCGGCCACGAGTCCGAGCAGAAGCCAGCCCGGCGTAAGGTGACGGAACGTCCGAAGACGCCATTCAGTTGCGGCCCACAAGTCTCTATGCGACACTCGTCCTCCCTGTAGCTAGATCGCGGCGCTTCTTAGCTTCAGTAGCGGAGTCTACCACTCGGAAAAAGCTCGACAATCGATCCTTCCGGAATGTAAGTTTCGCCGAAGTCGAACTCCCGCGAGACGGTGCAACGATTCAAACTGCCATCTTGGAGAAACCATGCGTAGTCATTGGCGCAGGGGTAGCCTTGAATGCCGGTGGGTTGATCCAAGTGCTTTTGCTGGGTCTCGGAAGAAGCAGTGGCAGGAAGAAGAAATGCGCCGATCAGGACAGCGAGCCGGAGCAGGGTCTTCATGCGAAACCTCTCTTCACTGACGCATTCTATGCGGGCCAGGACGGCTTGTCTGTGACAAGGCAAATCAGGTGAAGATGCGAACATCCCGGATGGTCGCCTATCCGGACATTACCCCATTTTCGAGTTCTGTCTGGATTGTTTGAATGTAAGTCCGAGAGGAGCACGAGGTGTTGCTAAAGGCTGAACTCAGCTGTGAGGCTGATTCAGAGAACGACCTCGGAGGCTCCTCAGAGACGATATGTATTACATCGGGCTTGATGTTCACGAGCGGACGATCAGCTATTGCGTGAAGGACGCAGCTGGTCATGTGCACCGGGAGGGCAAGATCGGATCGACCCGGCGCGAGCTGGATGGCTGGATCAAGACGCTTCCTGAACCGCGGATGACGGCCATGGAAGCGACGATCTTCACGGGCTGGATCTACGATCACCTGCTTCCCCATGCCGAAAAGGTGAAGGTGGCGCATCCGCTGATGCTGCGGGCCATTGCCGCGGCCAAGAAGAAGAACGACCGGATCGATGCCGCCAAGATCGCCGGCTGCCTGCGCTGCGATTTTCTGCCGGAGTGCCACATGGCATCGACCGAAATCCGAGACCGGCGCCTTACGCTGCGCTACCGGAACCTGGTGATCAAGCAGATGGTGCAAATGAAGAGCCGGGTATCCGGTCTGCTGATGGAGACCGGGGTAGACTGTTAGGCAACTGAGCGATTGAGATCAAACTCCGGAGGCTCTCTATGAATTGTTTCGGGACTGGCAGTGGACACAAACTCGATCTTCTGTGCGGACTCTTCGCAGTCTTAGACAGCAAATGGATGTCTGGTTCTGCGAGAGCAGGGATCATCAGCCGAGAGGCAACCGCTGCGGATGGGAACGTTCTGATCACATCGTAATGCGCGCTCTCCTGAGCGCGCCCAGAAATCTCGTGCTTTTCGCTTGACATGGACTTACATGTCCGAAAGAGTGCTTCGAAATAAGGCAAATGACGTTTTCTGGGTCCCGGTAACGGACCTGCCAGGCACGCTCCGGCTCTGGCCTTGGACGAAATGCGAAAGAAGATGACGAGCTGGGCACTCGGGGGTATATTCTCTTGTGGCCGGGAAAGCAAAATGGAAATCCCGGTTGGAATAAATAGAATTAAGCGTCAATCAGCGTAGCAGGATGATTCGAGGCGAGGATACAGTATATGCAGGGACCAGTTTCCCAGAGGGTCCGGCAAAACGCGGTTCCCCCCAAGCGCGCGCCGGCGATGCAGCCCGCCATGAATGCAGACAGGTATTGCGCTTACAACCTCACCCGCCAACAACTTGTGGCGCCCGACGTTGAGGCTGCGGACGGTAACACGAGCCATGCGGAGGCTCGCTTGCGGGAAGTGGGTCCGGGCGAAGAGATGGCACTGTGGATTTCTCCGTACAGAACGATCTCATCTTCAAGCGCGCCCTTTCCTCTCGATCTGGTTCTTCTCGACGGCGACAGTGTCGTTCTGGAAACCGTTGAGTTTTTCCCCATGATTGACGTTGGCGCCGCGAGCGCCCAAGCTACAAGCCTTCTTGTTTTGGCGGCAGACTCGGTGGCGCAGCGAGGAATCAAGCCCGGCGACCAGTTGGCCATCTCAGCTCCCGAAGAGATGATGCTGTATTTTCGGGGAGCGCAAAATGACGGTGAGCATCTGCCCGAAACCATGCGAGTGATCCCCTGGCCGAAGAACGGCGCAAGGACTGAAGAGCGGCCCGGCGCGGCAAAGGAGGAACCGGTACACAAAGTAGACCACGTTGAGCCGAAGAATCCAAGCCAAGGTGCAGTGACAAAGGCTGCCGCGAAGCCGCCTGAGAAAGAAGAAGCGGCGATCGCAGCGAGTGAAACGGTTGAGAGCGCGCCTGCAGAAGCTGCGACGGAGTTGCAGGTTCATGAAGAACCGGTGGTTGCCACGAGTGAGAGCAGCGAGAGCACACCACCGCAAACTGCCGCAGAGTTTCCGCACAAAGAAGAGCCAGTAGCCGTGATGCACCTGCACAGCCAGGTTGCTCCGATGCCGGTTCAGACGGAGTTGCCGAGGGAAGATGCGCCGGCGCAGGAGCCGCCAGTCGTCGCAAGCCCGCGCAGGCGGGTGAGGCCGCCGAAGATTGCCGCAGAGTTGCTGAACAAGAATACCCCGATGGTTGCAGCCCTCGACCGGAGTGAAGGCACGCCGAAGCAGCCTGCCGCGGAGTTGCCTCGCAAGGTCGAGCCTGCGCCGGCATCGCCGGTCGTGCCGATCGTTGGGGGAGAGAGCGCACTTGTAAAGAGCGAGGCGGAGTTGCGCATTCAGGAAGCGCCGGCGCCAGCACCCCTTGTTGTGCCGCTCGAGCATCGCCCAGTGTACGCACCCCCGATTCCGGAGGGGCTACCTCCTACGAATGATGTACCGGCGCCGCCGAATCAACCAAGGCAGTGGAGGAACGACGAAACTCCAAAGAACTGGCTCATGCGCCTGCTGAAACGCGAAAGTCACGATCCGCGAAGCGCGCCGCGGGAATCGCTTCCGGAACTCGTCGCCTATTTCTTCACCGGTGGACCTCCCATGCCGAGCACAGTTCGCGATATGAGCACGACGGGGTTGTACCTCGTCACCCACGAACGCTGGTGGAAGGGCACAGTCGTTCAAATGACATTGACCGACCGGAACCGACCGACCATCGGGCGATCGATGGCGCTATATGCGGAAGCTGTTCGGTTGGGAAGCGATGGTGTTGGCTTCCGTTTCGTTCTGGAAGAGGACCGTCGCCGCAATGGCAGAGTCATCGAGCTGTACGCCCCAACGAATGGGATCGACAGAATGCAAGTGGGAAGGTTCATGCTGCACTTCAAGGCAACGAATCCTGCGGCGCAATAACGCAGAACGATGACGGCATTGCGTGGCGCACCTGCCGCATTCTCATTTAGGTGTGGTTGCCCACCCTTCCGTTACTACTCAGTAATGTCAGGGTAGCCGGTGATGCAGGAGTAATGGGCCGGGAAGCATACGGCTCGTTGGTTCGATGCGGCGGCCACATGGCAGAGTCAGTCTTAAGCGCAAAACCCAGCAATGGGTTTGAGTGCGCTCTTCTCGCTAGAGCGACCGCAGGAAATCGATGATTTCCTGCCGCTCCTGAGTGCGCAGCCTTTCAAACTGCTCGATGACCTTATTGGCCTCGCTGCCTTGGCTCTTGTGCGCTCTGATGGCTTCTACCAGGTCGCTGGTCCGTCCGTCATGGAGGAAGAAAACGCGCTGTCCTACGCCCCAGAGGGGTGCCGTCCGGAACTCGTCGGGACCTGCACTGCCTTGTGTGATGCCGTCGGCGAGACCTTTGCCCATGTGGTGCACGAGAAGGTCGGAGTAGAGATTCACCGTCTGATTTGAAAGCGCCACGCTCGGCACGGTCGCCGATCCGCTCGCAATCATCTTGCCCGTGGTAAATGACGGTGTGTGGCAGTGGACGCAACCTATCTTGGCAAAAGCAGTTCGCCCCTTCTCGCTGGAGGGTGTGGCGGGGCCAGGGGTGGGCGGAGCCAGCATGCGCATGAAATTGGCGAATGCTTCGATGTCCGAGAGGACTGCCGTGTTTGAAGTCGGGGTGGTCGCGGGCGGCGTCGTAAAGTTGGAAGTGTCATTCGGTGAGGCGATGAAGACACAGCTCGGCGTTTCGTCGCGCTCTTGCGGGAAAAGCTGATTGCTGATGCCCATCTCCACGTTGTATGCCTCGCCCGCGAACATCAAAAGGGACTTGTTCTGTGCCTTCCAGCCGAATCGCGTAATGGTTCCATCGTTTGCGCTCAGGTTCGCATTTCCGCTTAGGATTGCGTTCGGGTGACCAGAGATGCCCAATGCCGATTTCTCCGATGCGTTGGCGCTCATATTGGCGAGGATGGCCGAGTCGGGAATGGCTTCAATGAGCCCTGCCCCGAACAGCGGAGTCGGGATGCGAAAAATGATGTTCGGATTCCCACCCTGACCCGTCACCGGATTGCCCGCGGGTAAGAAATCGGGCTGGGTGATGTTGCAACCGGGAGCGTCGCTGCGGCCAGTGATCACAAACAAGTTGTGCACTTCGCCGTCCGCGACTCCATTGGAGCCCAGCTTAAACCGCGCCTCGCGCACAGGACCATCCTGCGTAATGAACCATGGGATCGTGTTCTTTGCCCCATTCAGTGTGGCAACTGCGAAGAGAGGATTTCGCAGTGGGCTGGAGCCACCTCCATTCGGCTGCGAGTGGCAAGAGAGACACTGGTTGGAGTTGAACCGAGGACCGAGGCCATTGTCCGCGCCATTGGCCACCACCTCGATTTCAGCGAACCTGCTCTGTCCATCCTGAAAGAAGGCAGCTTCGTCCGCGGTAAGACCGTTCAGCGGACCGCCGGCGCCTGCCGGGCCACCGCGCACACCAGGGTCTACCGGGCCTTTCCTGGTTTGAGCCAAATTGAAGCCGCACGTTGCCAATGCCATGGCAACGATTCCACAAAAACTTTTGAGGGCAATCCTCCGGACAAGGCGCATGATGAACCTCCATGATGCCCATCCCCCAAGGATACCGGGATTATACAACCGTTTTCTTCCGGCAGAACGACTGACTGGATCTTGAATCTCTCTTTTGTACTCCAAGCTGCACAGCTCATATTGCCCTCGAGCGATTTCACAAAACGCCCCAGACTTTGTGACCGAAAAACGGAGCAATTCCGGACTCTGCCGCGTGATCGGGTTAATCCAGTGTTGCGTGTCAGTTGGCGATAACAGCTCTTAGCATGAACAGAGGTGCTCGTTGGGCACCTAACAGTATCTGAAACGGCCAACTCCTGGTTTGTCGCCAATCCGGACAGAACCCTTCATTTTCGGGTTCTGTCCGAGTTGCTGGTGACACGACCTGAACTGGATCTTCGGCCTTCCCGGCGCTGAAACTCTAACCTCCCTCACAATGCGTTGTTCGAAGCCAAGAAGAGGCCTGTTACCTTCGCCAATTGCTGTGGTCGAATACTTAAACTAAGGGAGCGGTCTGTTTGTCCCGCTATGCTGGCGCGGATAGAAAGATCGCTCCAGAGAGATTTCCTTGGAAAAGCGTTTTGCTGTCCCTCGTCATTCTGGGGTTGCGCCCGCACTTCTCGGCGTGCTCTTCGCCTTGTGCTCCGCAGCGGCCACTCACGCGCAGGGCAGCCAGTGCGGCCAAATTCCCAACCCGCCCGGCGATGCGTCGTTGCGTCTGCTACTGAAGAACGGCCAGTCGCAGTTCCATGAAGGAGAAATCATCGCCCTCAGTGTCGAGTACTCGGCCGACAGCAGCGATAAGTACATAGTGGGCAACGAAAATTACGACCGCAGCGGCCGGCTTTCGGGCGCTGAGATTTTCTGCATCGATCCCGCACGCGGCACCGATCCGCTCGATGACTACTTCCATTCGTTGCAAGGGATCATGGGGGGCGGGCTGTCGTCCGACCAGGATCCGGGCCGTCAACCGTTGACAATGAACCTGGAATTGAATGAGTGGGAGTCACTGCCACCAGGATCGTATCGGCTCACGATCATCGGCAATCGGCTGCGTCTAGGCCAAGAGCGCGACACGACAACATGGCAGAACACGGCCATTCAGTTACGATCGAATACGGTCGAGTTTGAAGTGCAACCAGCCGATCCTGATTGGCAGGCCTCGCAACTTGGGAGCGCGACTCGGATCCTGGATTCGCCGGATGCCAAGATAGAAGAAAAGAAGCACGCGGCACGGGTGCTGCGCTTTCTTGGCTCTGAGGGGAGCACACGGGAACTCGCGCGCCGCTATGGCGCCGCGGGGGATCCGTTCGAATGGGAGTTCAAGTTCGGCCTCTACAGCACATCGCATCGCGAGCTTGCCATTCAAGCCATGAAAGCGGAATTATCCGATCCGCATCATCCGGTAACTCGCGAGTACATCTCGACGCTGGTCGCGCTTGAGATGCTGGCCGATCCACAGTGGCGCCTGCCACACTACGACCCCAACCACAATGACGAGTGGCACCGCGCATACGATGCACACTTTACCGAACTCGATCGCCGCATTAACGAGTATCTGCAGCGGGCCTCAGCCATGCCCCGCGACGCGGCGGCGCAGGCAGCCACGGCGAGCGAGATGCTGCTATCTGGCTTGCCAATGGGTCCGGAGGAAAAGACGCGATGGCGCCAGGTGCTCCTGTCGAACTGGGACACGCTGCCGATTGAAAAGCAGAACGAGCTGATCGAATATCGCTGGGCGGAGGTCGGCGGCCCGGAGTGGCAGCCCGTGCTTGAGCAGATGTTTGCCGGACCTGCGAATCCGAACCGTGCGTTGAACAGGGCGAATCGTGAAGCAGCGTTGCTCCGTCTTTGGCAGATCGAGCCCGAAGAAGCACGGCCCCTCATGCTTCAAGAAATCGCGAAACCCCACGGCGACATTCACATCAGCGTGCTTGGCTTGTTGCCTGAGCATTCGTTACCGCAGTTCGAGGCTGGTTGGCTTGACGCGATTCGACGGGGCGGCGCAGCCGACGTCATCTTTCAACTCGTCGATCGCTACGGCAGCGAAAATGTATTTCCTGCGGTCCAGTCGATCTACGAGTCTCGCGGCGGCGAGTGGGCGTGCAATCCGCAGACAGCGATGCTTCGCTACTTTCTTCGCGTCAAGCCCGACTATGGTGTGAAGGAACTCACGGCCGCAATGGCATCACGAACCTCGACTGGCTGCTATCGCTTACTGATGGGCGGTATTGGCGAGTACAGCCGCTTGCCGGAAGTGCAGAAGCTGGCCATTCAGCAGCTCGACGATCCTCAGCCGCCGGTGGCGAGTGGTGCCGCCAAAGTGTTGCAAGAGTACGGATCACCGGAAACAGAGAATGCACTTTGGAGGCGACTAGAGGAATTCCATGAGCAGTGGAAGGGCAAGCCCGACGAAATGCTGCATCCCCGCCCGAATATGATTGTCTTCGATAAAGACAGCGGCCTCGAACATGCGCTGGTGCAAGGCATCCTGGATGGTCAGGCTTGGTTTGCCGATGCTGCAACGATCCAACGTCTCAAGGAACTGTCGAGTCCAGCGATGCAAAGCGAACTCGATAACGCTCTGCAGATGCTGGGAAGTGGCGAATTCACGATGGTCATGGGCTGGTGGCCACAGGACGAATTGAACTACACCCTTGGCTGGTATACGGGCGAGGGCATGGCGAACTTCAAAGACAAGCTGGCGCAGTTTTCGGCCGGATCGCAATTCAGGATGGTAACGACGAAGGCTGAGCAAGAGGCGCACTCGGCCGAGTTTGCTGAAGCCAAAAGAACCGCTTCAGAGAACGGCCAAACCATCCAGGTGTTGGCACCTCGTTAGTGGCAATTCCACATAACCCGCATGGGGCGAACTCCTTGACGTTCAGAAGACCGATCCGGCCGTCGGAACGCTCGGCGGAGTCTTCCTAGTGCGGGCCTCAGAAGCTGGTTCTGGGCGTATCGTCGCCTATCGGGACATTATGCCGTTTTCGAGTTCTGTCCGGTTAGCCGGTAATTCAGGTGTTATGCGCTAGAAACGCACTGTGCTTCAAAGTGTAGTCGGAGCGAGGTCATTTTCTGTTCCATTCGGCAGCCTTGTCGGGCTTTCCCCAGGCCTCGTAGAGCTGCACGAGCCATTGGTGCGCCAGCTTCAGGGGATACCGGTCTGGAACATCGATGTGAATCTTCCGCGCGAGCATGCCCTGGTAACCTTCGAGCAGCAGCGGTTCGGCTTCGACGTACTTCTTTTGCCCAGCCAGGCTAGCTCCTAGCAAACTTTCGGCGCGGAATCGTTCCCAGCCGTCTGGCTGTATCCTTCGATCCGTCTCCACGGCCTCGTGCGCGAGGGGCACGCTTTCGGCGAACTTCCCCAGCGAAAGATAAGCCAGTGCTAGGTCAGCCGCCGCAGACATCGTCTCCTGGTGCTCGGAGCCCAAGGCGTGCTGTCGCCCTACGAGAACCTGCGCTGCATAAGTCTCCGCCAGAAAATACTTGCCCTGTCGTTGGTACATGGATGCAACGTCCGAGAGAGTGGAAAGCGTGCTCGAATGCTCGGGACCGAGCACGCGGCGCTGGATCTCTAGAGTCTGGTTACTGAGCGTCTCGGCCTGCGCGTACTCGCCCCGCAGGCAGTAGACTCTGGCCAAACCGCCCATGGACTCTAGCGTGCTGGGATGCTCGGGACCCAGCACATGGCGCTTGGTCTCCACGGTCTGGCTGAAGAGCGCCTCGGCCTGCACGTGCTTGCCCTGCGAGTAGTAAAAGTCAGCCAGATAGCCCATGGATGCCAGAGTGTCGGGATGCTCAGGGCCCAAGACGCGGCGTTCGATCTCCAAGGCTTGGCTGAGGAGCGCCTCGGCCTGCGCGTACTTGCCCAGCAATTTGGAGGTTAGTGCCAGATTGTTCATGGATTCCAGAGTGTTGGGATGCTCAGGGCCCAAGACGCGGCGTTCGATCTCCAGGGCCTGGTCGTAAAGCGCCTCGGCCTGTGCATACTTGCTCTGCGAGAAGTTAACGTTGGCCAGATTGATCATGCATGCCAGCGTGTTGGGATGCTCGGGGCCCAGAACGCGGCGTTCGATTTCCAGGGTCTTGCTGTAGAGCGCCTCGGCCTGCACGTACTTGCCCTGCGAGTAGTAGACACCGGCCAGGCGGCTCATGGACCTGAGCGTGTCGGGATGCTCAGGGCCCAAGACGCGGCGTTCGATCTCCAGGGCTTGGCTGAGGAGCGTCTCGGCCTGCGCGTACTTACCCTCTGAGTAATAGACACTGGCCAGGCCGCTAATGGACCTGAGCGTGTCGGGATGCTCAGGGCCCAAGACACGGCGTTCGATCTCCAGGGCTTGGCTGAGGAGCGCCTCGGCCTGCGCGTACTTACCCTCTGAGTAATAGACACTGGCCAGGCGGCTCATGGTTCTGAGGGTCTTGGGATTCTCTGCGCCGAGCACCCGACGCTCCAGGTCGAGCGCCCGTTCCATTTGTTTCCTTGCTTCCGGGTATAGCCCCAAGCCTTGGTACGTCTGCCCCATGGTGTCCCGAATGGTGGCTTCCACCTCCGGCTGTTTCCCAAACTTACCCGTGATTCTTTCCGCCGCGCGATCAAGCGCCGTGCGCACCTTCAGGTCAGGATCGGGTTTGGTGCCCGGCCCGGACTGGTTGTAGGCACTGGCCTGTCCGAGGATATCGTTCTGCAAAAAGTCGTTAACGGCCTGCGCAATGGCCGATTGCTCTTGCGCCCTCTTCCCCGCCCGCCGCGCCTGCACCGCCTCCCAGGTGCTGGCCACGATGCCCAGCACCAGCACCGCAAACACCGCTGCAATCCCAACCACCAGCGCCTTGTTCCTGCGCGCGAACTTCTGCAACTGGTAACTCGTGCTGGCCGGGCGCGCGACGATCGGCTCGTCGTTCAGGTAGCGGCGAATGTCTCCAGCAAGTCCAGCCGCCGAGGCGTAGCGCCGCTCCTTGTCCTTTTCCAGAGCCTTGGCGACGATGGTTTCGATGTCGCCGCGATAGACGCGGCTCACGGTGCTCAGCGGCGCTGGGTCGGTCACCTGAATCGTCCGCACCGCTTCGTGCAGGTGACGCGAGAGCGTGTAGGGCATCTTGCCCGCCAGCAGCTCGTAGAGAATCACGCCCAGCGCGTAGACATCGCTGCGTGTGTCGAGCGCATAGGGGTCGGCCAGCACCTGCTCCGGGCTCATGTAGGCCAGTGTGCCCAGCAACTGGCCCATATCGGTCTGCCGCGTGGCCTGCGCGTCGGAGTCGGTGGCCCGCGCCAGTCCGAAGTCCAGAATCCTCGGCTGGCCGGTTTCGTCCACAAGAATATTGCCTGGCTTCAGGTCGCGGTGGATGATCCCGCGCTGGTGCGCATGATGCACCGCGTCGCAGACCTGGATCATCAACTCCAGCCGCTGCCGCGTGTTCAGCTTGTGCTCATTGGCATACTCGACCAGCGGCTTGCCGTGGATCAGTTCCATTGCGAAGAACGGCTGAACGCCGAATCCAGCATCCGCGCTGCCCGCCTCGTAGATCTGCGCGATGCCGGGATGCTGCAACCGGCCAAGCGCCCGCGACTCCTGTTCGAACCGGCGCAGCATCTCAGGGCTGGCCCAGGCGGCCTTAATCACCTTGAGCGCGACTCTACGCCGCGGCTGGTCCTGCTCGGCCTCGTAGACCGCGCCCATCCCGCCCTCACCCAGCAAGCGCACGATGCGGTAACTCCCGATGCTGGCCGGTAGAGGGTGGGCGGGCGGTTCTGGAACCGGGGACGCGGGTGGTGCTGCGGCGAGGGGGAGTGTGGCGTCGTTGCTGTCTGGCGGGGTCTTAGGATGCGGATCTTCAGGCATGGAGTTGGGTCCGGAACGAGGAAGTGCTGCCAAGTATAGCGGAGCGATGCATCAAATGGGATGGTCCAACTGCAAGCGACGTCAGCTTTCCGGCTGGTTGGATTCAGACTCTGGCGCCGACAGGACGAGTGACCCCTCCAGACAAAGAGTTGGTCTGCATTGCGGGTTCCGGGTGTATTGTCGCCCATCCGGAAATTACAACTATGACAACACTTCGCCGCAGGTGTTGATCAGAAGGTAATTTCCGAGTGGGCGGTCATACACCCGGTATGATGGATTGATCTCGTCCAAAACGGCAAAGTGCTGAAGTTAAAAGAGACTCTTCTCCCGGTGTCGGTGTAGAATCGAGTCTCTTTAAAGTTACAGGAGCATCGCCATGAATGGACTTGTGAGCTTGAGTATGTCTCTCGCCTTGATCGCCCCTCCCTTCGTGGCCTGCCTTCATGCAAAGCCCAACGACGAAGAAGATGTGCGCCAGGTTGTGAGCAGCTTTGCGGAAACCTGGAACCGCCACGACATGGAAGCCTTCGGTAAGTTATTTGCGCCAGACGCCGATTTTGTCAACGTAGCGGGGGATTGGTGGAAAGGCAGGCAGGCCATCCAGATGCATCACGCGTATTCGCATGGCACAATCCCGGCCGATACGAAGGGTGAGCCCCTGCCCTATTACGGAATATTCAAAACCAGTACAATTCGGTTCACTCAAGCTGACGTGCGCTTCCTCGGAAAAGATGTGGCTGTGGCTCACGCAAGCTGGGAATTGCTTGGCGATGCCCGCACGCCGAATCCACGGCATGGCTTGATCACGTTCGTGCTCACTCGGCAGGAAGGCGCGTGGTTGATCGCCGCCGCTCAAAACACGGAAATCAATCGCACTGTCAAATAGTTTCTCAGAGGTCGTGTTGTCGGCGATCGAAAAACGGCCCAACTTTTGGGCTCTGAGCCTATCGTCGCCCAACCGGACAGAACCCATTTTTCGAGTAATGTCCGGTTTGGCGGTGATTCAGTCATTACGGCTCGTGTAAGGGAGGATCAATTGAAGCGCTCCCTATGCCTAAAACGATGTAGCCTTTTCGACCGTCTGGCAGAACCACATCTAGAGTGGCACAGTTCTTCCAATATCTGATTCTCCGAATTCGTATCGTAGAGCCCGACTGGGCGGTCGCAATCTGCGGTTTGTTCTCGCAGTCCTCGCCGCCTCGACCGATGAAGATCGGGGTTGGTGAGTTGATGGTGACAGTGTGCTTGCGGTCCTGACGCACGTCATTCACCCACAGGATGAGAACCAGCACCCCGATCAAAGCAGGTAGACCTAGCGAGATCACAATCGCTCGACGAATCCCAAATTCAGTGCGGTGTCCCATCTATCTAATTCCATCGTTGCACGTTAGACGCTTTCAGCGGTTGTTCAGGGACGTAACGGCTGTGTGGTCGCCGATCCGGAAGTAACCCCATTTTGGAGCTACTTCCGGGTTGCCGGTAATCCAGGAGTTGCTCGTTTCGTGCTGGGCAGTTGGCCAGAATCGTGTAGTGTCCTAAGCTGAACGATGCCTTGCGAAGGGTGAAAGGTGGGAGTGAGTTAGTTGCCCTTTCAATCGGTCAAAGGCTATACGCCAGCGGATGCTTGGGCTCGTAAAGCATAATGTCGTCCGCGCCAGGTACCGCCATCATGACCACGAGTCCGTACCCGTGATCCTGAATTTCGCCGCGGAACTCCGCTCCTTTGCCCTTCAGTTCAGCGACCGTTAGTGAGATGTCGTCAACCTCCCCAACACCGTGTCCGTCAGCTTGCGAACCGCGCGCAACGGATGATCCTGAGGTACCCGCTGCTCCAATGAAACATAGCTGAACATCCCATCCTGAACTCGCTCATCTCCACGCATACCCATTAGACGGGCGACACCTTCGCCCCGATGCAGAACGGTACCTATTTCAACAAGTTCCTAGTAGTTAGGCCCAGGCGCGGACGGTGCGAATGCCTGCCGTTCACGGACGGCGTATCCGGCACCTCGAGGCCATTCCTGTAAGTGACCACTCTGTCCCACGTTCCGGCAAAATACAGCCTCATGCCTTTGGGTTCGGCTGAGTTCACCGGACCCAACGAGCGGTGCGGGACTTTCGCTTCATTCAATTGATAGAGTTGGGACGTTTCCTCCTGTCGGAGCAGTTGTGCCGGAGTTGCTAGTTCGAAGTGCGTGGTGGTCCGCAGGGCAAGGAAATTCGGTAGTTTGACCAGCGTATTGCTGACATATTCGACGGTTCGTGAGAGGATCTGCCGTTGCGTAGGGAGATCCGGCGGCACAGCGCTAGGGAGATCGGCTGGAGGAAGATTGAGAAACACGGATTGATCGGCCAGGGCAAGGAGCGCCTGGCGAGCACGTTTGCCTGAGAAATCACCTTCCCAGCGCGCGAGCCTGGCTGAACTTGCGCGTTCAGTGAGTTCGAGACCTGCTAACTGCTCGGCTACTTTAGCATCCCGCTGGTGCTGTACTGTGGCCAGCAATTGCTCAAGTTGATCAGTTGTTACGCGGGTTGCCCCAGGTGACACTGGGCTGATTCCCGCCAACAACAGCAGAGATGCCCATTTGGTCATGGACGATTCCACTTCACGAATCGAGCGCCAATTATAGCTGAATTGCCGTGGTTTCGAGGATTAGGGCCCAGACGCGCCTTTTTGGTACGAAATTGGCGCAACTCCTGAGCAGTCGTCGATTCGGACATAACACCATTTTCGGGGTTACTTCCGTATTGCCGGTCACTCGCCCGGAACTACGGATTGCGGTTCTAGGCGCCCAAAGCGCGCATTGGACTGCATTCGTCCTCTGAAAGACCTGCTCTAACCTCTTTGCCTTCTAACGATCATTACTGTTCGGAACTCATAGCAATCAATTGTTGTCGTAGTCGTTCGTTTTTCTCTAAAGGAATAGCCGTGCCTCGGCAAGATTCCATCCAGCCAATACATTTTGTGATTTCTAAGAAATAGACTTCGGCTCTTTAAAGCACCAGGCTGAGCTTATCCAAATTCCTTTAACTGCTAAGAGCTAGCCATAAAACCTACGGATAGAACTTTGGCGAGGCACAGATCTTTATTTCTTCTCTGCGGCAAACGCGTCTGCTTCGCGGTTCAACTCGTCCACCGTCGCCGCGTGCGTGTAGAACACCAGGCGATAACGGAAGGTCGTTGTTTGTCCCTCTTCGAGCGTGTAGTCGAGCGGCGGCTGCTTGGCGTCAAACATGTGCCGTCCCAGCGGATTCGCGGCAAACAGCCCGTAACCGCGCGCGTGCCAGTAGGTCGGATAGCCGACGTTGCCGGGATGGTCGATGATCGCCACCGTCACCGTATGCCCCACATTGTCATGGCCGGTGAGCGAGCACCATCGCGCCCTTGTTGACCACGCCGCTTCTCCTCGCACGCCCTCGCTGGTCAGATACTCACCCGTCGGCGGAGCCACGCCCGGAAGAGTCGCAGCCGCCGCAACCGTCGTCGCATTGCCGTTGGCATCGGTGAAGGTCCCGCCCTTTTCTTCAGGGGACTCGAGCCATCGCGCCACACGCAGGCCCAGCAAGCCGTCCTTGTCGTCGTTGAAGACAACAGGTTCGAGTGCTTTCAGCGTGACAACCAGATCGATGGTCCTCGTGGGCCCGCTGTGTGCAAACACGTACGTCGAAGTTTCTGACAGGATCGGATGATTCTGCCCGTCGATCCACGTCGAATCCGTAACCAGCTCGCCCCGCGACGCGCCGCTCTTCGTGGAAACGATCCGATCGAACACAATTGTCCCCATCTTCGCGGTCCGCTGCGCCGGAATCGCCTCCGAATTGTTCCAGAAATCGAATCCATTCACGTTCGAATAGTTGAACCACAGACCATCATGATGCGGATGATCCGTCCGCTCGCCCGGCCGCGGCTCAAGTGGCCAGCCGCGCGTAAGAGTCACTCCATCGGCATCGATGATCGGAAAGAGTACCGGCTTCTTCAGCGTCGCCGGCCAGATGTACGACGTAAATGGCAGGCCGTCGATCGTGATGTCGACGCGCCGGTTTGCCTCGCCCGCCACCACCTGCACGCCCTTGGGCGACGCAGCATGCGCACCGGCCATCCACATCAACCCGGCTGCCGTCGCAATCCACAGCACGAGCTTATGCATACACCTTGCCCCCGGCCAGCACCTGCTGCGTCTTTTCGTCAAACGTCACCTTCATTCCGGTTTGGATCGCCGCGACGTTCATGCATAATGCAATGGAATGGCTGTAGCCCGCCTCGATCGGTGCATTTGGCGTCTTGCGCGAGCGTACGCACTCCATCCAGTTGCGCATATTCGCTGCCGTTTGCGGATCGCCATGCGTGTTGGCATCCGTCTCAACGGTCTCGGTCTTTTCAACCAGCGAGAAACTGGGCAGCAGATTGGGCTTCATGTTCATCTCGTCCGCAGATTTCTTCGTGAGCCCGCCCGTCGGCGTCACCGTCTGCTTGTCCATGTCAATCATGCCGCCGTTGGAGTAATACAGCTCCTTCACCCCACCGGCCGAGTTGGTGAAGCGCGATGTGTACTGCACCTGGAATCCCTTGGTCGGATCATCGAGCGGCCCGTAATCGAACACCGCCGTCATCGTGTCCCAGTTGGTGCGTCCATCTTTCCATAGATAAATGCCGCCGTTAGCTACGCAGGACCGAGGGTGCGGCAGCCCGGTGAACCAGTGCACTGTGTCGATCTGGTGAACCAGCCACTGGTCGGGAATTCCCGACGAATACGGCCAGAATAGGCGGAACTCTAGATACTTGCGGGCATCGAACGGCACCATGGTTCTGTTGAGCAAATAGCGCTTCCAGTCAGTGTCCTCCTCTTTGAGCAAAGGCACAACGTCCGGCCGGCGCCAGCGGCCGGGCTGGTTCACATTCCAGCTCATCTCCACCATCACGATGTCGCCGAACTGGCCTGACTTGATGTATTCAGCCGCCTTTTGATAGGCAGGCGTCGAGCGCCTCTGCGTGCCCACCTGCACAATCCTGCCACTCTTCTTCACCGCGTCAAGAATCATGCGGGCGTCGGCCATGGTGTGCGCAATCGGTTTCTCCACGTACGCATCGCGGCCGGCACGCACCGCTTCGGCGCCGTGGTAGGCGTGCTGGAAGTCGGCGGTTGCAATGATCACCGCGTCCACGTCCTTGCGCGAATACAGTTCGTCGTTGTTGCGGACCGGATCGGGACGATTTCCGCAGAGTTTCTCAATGAACGCTGCGCCGTCTTCGCGGCGGCGGTTCCAGATATCGGAGACGGCCACGATCTGGAAGTTGAGCTCCTGGGCGCTCTGCTGGAACGCGGGCAGATCGCCGCCTTTCATGCGATCGCCACAGCCCACGATGCCGACGCGCACGCGATCGTTCGCGCCCGCGATCTGCGCATAGCTTTTCGCGTTCCATGAGACCGCGGTTGCCGCCAGCGCTGCGCCACCGGCTTTCAAGAATTCTCTGCGATTATTTTGATTTGATTCCATGATGGATTCCTTTTGAGGTTGGCTTTCCGGTGGAATTCAGTGTGCGTGCCGTGAGCGAAACAAAGCGGTAAACAGTATAAAGGCCGCCGTGATAAGTCGGGCAATTCGAACTTCCTTCGACGGGGTCCAAAGCGCCCGGCATTGCATAACACAAGCGAACAAGCGTGTGGTTAGAAGTTAATCTTGACGCTGCCCTGGAAGACTTGGGCTTGATTTGTCCCACCCTCTTCAGATTTCTTCTGGTGCTGCTTTTCTCTCCGGTCGGTTTGTCGGCAATCCGGACAGAACCCATTTTTCGGGTAATGTCCGGTTAGGCGGTGATACGCCCGGAACTCTGAACGTCGGGTTTCAAGGAGTGCTCGCTGAGTTGATGGGCGATCTCGAGACAAGTGATGTAATGGAAATGAGAATCCGACGTCGGACTTGCACTTCAGGTCGTTTCCGCTCTTCAGAATCAAAATTCGAGGGCCCCGGCGTGCTTTCTTATGAGCACCGAAATAGACGCCGAAAGGCCTGGCTTCGATGTTTAGAATTTCGAGAGCATTTCCTAGCACAAACGCACCGGACTGGCGAATCGTTGCCAAATGACGGACTCAAGTCTATATCCATCACGCAAAGACGGAATTGCCGCGAGGTGCAACGCGAGGAGTTCGCTGCAACACGGGAGGTTCATGCAACTTCGGTGTTGAGGCGTATGCGGAGGAATTGACAACTCGCGGCAGCCGGTCCGAGCTACTTGATGCGAAGTACTATGCCGGCACTCAAGCGGAGATTGTTCTCAGTTCCGTTGACTCCGTTGAGCAACTGGGTCAGAAGGTACGTGGCAATTCCGGTCGCGGGATTGATGGGCACCGCGCCGCAGTTCGCCAGTGCGACACCGGTCACGGTGAAGGAAACGTTGCCGGAAGGCAGAATCGGGCCGGCGACGCTGGGGCGGTGGTTGCGGTCAGGGTCACCATGCCGTTGACTACGATGCTCTTGGCGGAAGCTGTCAGGGTCAAGGTGGCGGGGGCCGGCGTGGAGGTCATCGACTTCGGTGCTTCTGCGCGGCCAGCGCGGTGTCAAGGTTGAATTGGGCGTTGGACATGCCGGGGCTGATGCGCAGGGCCCTGTTGCAGTGGACGATGGCTTCGTCCGGACGGCCCAGGCGGGTGAGCACGAAGCTCGAATTGCTTTCATTGTCGGCGTCGCCGGGAGCGAGGATCAAGGAGCGTTCGATCTGGCGGCGCGCATCCTCGAAGTCGCCACGCGCCCCCAACCGCAGTCCCAGGTCGGCCTGGCCGCTCGCGCGATCGGGGCTGAGATCAAGCGCCTTCGTGAGATTGGCCTGCGCCTGGTCAAACTGGCCTGATTTCAGCTGCTCGTGCCCCAAATTCGCAAGTGCCGCGGCATAATCGGGAGCGGCGGCCAGCGCCTCGCGATATAACGCGACCGCCCCGGCGGAGTTGCCTCGTCCGCCAGAAGCACGCCGAGGTTGTTCTCGATGATGTAATTGTCTCGGGTAACCTCGAGCGTGTGCTCGAACAGCGCGCGGCTGTTCTTCCAATATGTCGTCTGCCGCTATGCCGCTCCGGCCAGCACAGCAAGCGCCAGAATGGCCACAGAGACGGTGGCAGTACGCATAGCGGCGCGGTTCTCGACGAAGTCGGCTATGGTCCAGACGAGCGCGATCGAAAGGCCCACCATAGGGACATAGGTGTAGCGGTCGGCCATCGCTTGAACCCCAACTTGCACCAGGCCGATGACCGGCACCAGCATTCCCAAGTACCAGAGCCAGCCAACTGCGAAATACGGACGCTGCTTCACCCATCGCCACGCCACCACTGTGAGGCCCACCAGGATCAGCATGGCGGTTGCCGCAGCGGCAGGTGCAGGCGGCCGGGCTGGATAAAGGACGGCCAGATCGACGGGCCAGAGGGCCTTTCCCACATAGTTGACACACGCAATGGCCGCATTGGCGATGCGCTCGGGCAACGGAAGGTGTGTGAGCGATATTACGGCGCCGTAGCCGCGTTGCGCCATGAATGTGAGCACCGAGGCCACCGCTGTCATGGCGAGGAGCGGCGTCTTTTCCACAAAGAGCCGGCGGATCGTAGGGAATCTCCGACTGATAGAAATACATTCGCCTGCCGTTGCCGTTCCACAGCACCTGGAACTGCTGGTGATGTTCGACAAACAGGCGGTATGCGGTCACATCGTCGCCATTCACCACCAACCCGTTGGCGCTAGTATTGAGGTTCCATCCCACTCCGGCGCCATGATCCGCGCGCCAAATCCAGGTATGGTCGACAATGGTATCGGAGCTGTTGATGCGCAGGTCCACCTGTGCGCGGCCCACCCCCACGCTTCCCACGCGGAAAAACACATCGTGCAGGCAGATGGGATTCCCAGCATGGCGGGCCTTGCTGCCCTCCGGCCCTACCTCCAGAAGCACGGGCGACTTGACCGGCCCGGCATCGAATAGCAGCCCGGCGATTTCGATCCCGTCACGATCCGTGGTTGTCATTGCCGCCGTGCCGTGGGCGGGCCGCAGCGTGGCAAAGCCCAGGCCCATCACCACCGTATTGGGCCGCTTCACCCGGATCGCGTCATCCAACTGGTAAATGCCCGGCGTGAAGAGCAGATTCCTGCCCTTAGCCAACTGCTTATTGATGCTTGCCGCTGTGTCCACGTCCTGCCGGGCGATATAAAACGTGCTCAAGGGAATCGTTTGACCGGGCGTTGATCCGGCACGCCAGGTGATGCCTTTGCCGTCTTTCCTGAGCGTGGGCAGGCGCACGCTCCAATTTCCCTGCCGATCCACCTTGAGAAATGGCTTCTCGCGCACGACTGGCGTCCGGTCTACCTTGGTGTAGGGCGGCGCCGGCCACTCGCCTGGCGGCGGATTCGGCACGCCAACAAACACCATGTTCCAGTTTGAGCCCGTCCAACTGCCCCACGCGCTGTTGCGCGAGATCCACTGCTGCTGCGACCCGGAGTCTACGTCGCCGTCGACCAGCGTGTCCGACATCCATCCCCAGCTGGCCCAGCCGCCGTTCTGGTTCAGCACCATGTTGCCGTGCACATGCATCCGCCGGAAGGGAACGGCCTGCGAGACCGCCCACTGCATCGTGCCTCCCGCGGGGATCACCGAGAACCCCTCCGCGGCGCGCCAGAACGTGCATGTAGCGTTGTTGTCCGGCAGGCTGGCGTCGGCGTGCACATTTCCCTCGATCACCACCGCGTCCGGCGACGCTTCCAGCCCCAGCACCTCCGTATAAAAGCCTATTGGCACGTCCACCTGGTACCTGCCGGGCAGGAAGAGCAGCGCGTAACGCGCCCCGCCAAACTCGCTCTTTTGTTCGACGGCATACACCTTGTCAATCTGCGCCTAGATCTCCGCCGACGGCATGGAAGGGCTGAAGATGAGCGTGTTCGGACCCAGAGCCGGTTTCGTCCTCGGTCCTAGCCCCGGCGCGACCGGCCCGGACGCAATCGCGGCGCCACCCATGCAGGCGAGCAGCCCTGCCGTCAGGCCGAGCCGCATCGGCCCTGCGACGATCCCGGCCCCGCCATCCCTTCGATTCATACGGCCGGTCTCCGTCTTGAAGTTACCAGACATACGTTCCCACTGATTCCGAGGGCATCGTCGTGGTAATGCTCTCACCGTGATATCCGACATCAAACGTCTTGGGGAAGTTGGCGGTGTTTGCCACGACCAGCACCACCTTGCCATCGGGCGTGAGAAAAGCCACATTCTGCAGTTGTTCCAGTTCGTTCGATCCGATGCGCACCGATCCGGGACGCACAAATTTGGAAAAGTGCGCGGCGGCATAGTACGCCACATTGAGAGTCGCCTTGTCGCCGTCCAGAGTAATCGTGCCAAAGCAACCGGTGCACCCACCTCGGCCTGCTTCAATACCCCAATGATTTGCTCTACGAAAAAACGCTTCCTCTTCATCGGCAAAATCCTAAGCGCCCCGCGGGCTCAGTTCTGGCCGAAGACTAACATTTACCGTGATTCAACATACCCGGGGCCGATCACTTTGCACCTCCACAGTAATTGGACAGACGCGGGAGTGCACAGGAGCAAAAGCAGACTGTCGCAAGAAAAGCCGGCGCCAGTCTCCACCTGTTGATGGACTCAAGACTCATTCGAATGACTCAAGACACGGCGGGCGCCTGCCGGTACTCTGCACATGTCTCATGAAATTGTTTCCTGAATTGGTCATTCAAAATGTGACTTTCGGGTGGTCGCCCATCTCGCTGGGCTACCACCCGATTCCTTTTTGAGCGTCGCAGTGCGACCTTCGTCAATTCGGCCTTCACCCACCGCAAGCCAGGGTCATGCCGAGCAAGTGGCGTGAATATGCTCCGGCCCGTTTCAGGGTTTGATCGCTTTGACCAAGGGCGGCGCTGGAGCCGAAGGCACGACTGCACAGGGCTTGTCGCCGCACAGAGCGCTGGTGATGCCCTGGCCCTCGGTGATGGTGTAGATCCGGTCCACTGCAGGCAGCTTCACCGTCTCTTTGGCGCCGGAGGGCCAGCGAATCTCCGTGGTCCCGGCATCGGTGGCGTCGCCCAGCCCGAAGTGGACCCGCATATCGTTGGAGGAAAGATAGCTGCCGCCGCTCAGGACATCTCCACGCTGACGAATGCCTCCCGCTGTCAGATAGACCGTTGCTCCTACCGCATCGCGAGGGCTCTTGGGGCCGCCGACGAGCTTCAGCTCAACCCAGTGATGATGGTCGGGATTCACGTTCCGCAGCAGGATGGGTACCCCATCCATGCTGTTAATCACCACGTCGATTTTGCCATCGTTAAAGATGTCGCCGAATGCGGCGCCGCGGCCCACGGTGACCACCGCCAGGCCGGTTCCCTCGACCGCGGGCACCAGCTCAAACTTGCCATTGCCCAGGTTGTGATAGAGCAGCGGGCGCTGGGCATAGCTGCTGCCCCACTCTGGATGCTTGTCCACTTCGGGATAGACATGGCCGTTCACAATAAGCAGATCCTTCCACCCGTCATTGTCATAATCCAGGAACCCATCACCGAAGCTCACGAACGGTATGGAAGACTCAGCGATACTCGCCTGGTAACTCACGTCGGTGAAAACACCCGTCCCATCGTTCTGGAAAAGCACGTTGTAGTCGTCGGCAAAGACAGTATTCACCACTGAAAGGTGACCTTTGTTCTCGTAGTCTCCTACCGCAATGCCCATATTTGCGACCTCGCGGCCACTTTCATTGAGCGCGTATCCGCTTTCGTAGCTCTCATCTTCGAACGTCCCATCCCCCTTGTTCATATACAAATAGTTAGGCGTGGAATCGTTCGCCACCAGCAGGTCCGGCTTGCCATCCCCGTTCACGTCCACAAACAGAACTCCGAGGCCGTAGTATCCGTTGGGATTGTCCACCCCCAGCTTTTTGCTGACATCCATAAAGGTTCCGTCTCCATTGTTGTGAAAGAGATGGTCCTGTTCGCCCTTGAGGCCGCGCGGACCGCACATCACCTGCACCCCGCGGTATTGACAGAAAAGGTAGTTGACCGCGCTTGTCCCGGAGATAGGAGGATTGGACAAGTCAAGTTGAAGGTAGCCGGCCACGAAAAGGTCCAGCCGCCCGTCGCCGTCGTAGTCGCCGAAGGTTGCGCCCGTGGACCACGTGCCGATCGTGACGCCGGCTTTTTCCGCGACATCCGTAAAGGTTCCGTCGTGGTTATTGTGGTAAAGGCGGTTCTTCCCATAATTAGTTACATACAGGTCCGGCCAGCCGTCGTTGTCGTAATCGCCAACCGCGCACCCGTATCCCCACCGGTCGTTGGCAACACCGGCCTTTTCTGTCACGTCGGTGAACGTGCCATCGTGGTTGTTGTGAAAGAGAGCCGCGTGCGGCGGAGTTGTTTTGCCCGCAAGCGCATCGTAAGTCGAGCCGTTCACCAGATAAATGTCCAGCCAGCCGTCGTTGTCATAGTCCAACAGGCACACGCCCGGGCCCTTGGCTTCAAGAATGAGGCGCTTTGCGGGAGTGCCCGCCGTGTGATGCCAACCCGTAAGCCCGGCAGCCACGGCAACATTTTGAAAGACAATCGGACCGGTCTTGACAAAACCGCCGGCGGTTATGGGACGGTGCTGGCTATCGAACTCTGCCTCCTGAGGGCCGGCATTGGCCATTCCGCCTTGGGATTGCTGCATCCCGTCCTGCTGCCCAGGCTGTGGAGCCCCTGCACCCCAGGCCGCACCCGGCATCAGAAGAGTGGCGATCAGGCCACCGAAAAACAATCTGCGAACTGGAAACAACGAGAGTCCTCCACCCGCCTGAAGCATATCGCAATCGGCGCTTCCTCCCGGTGTGCGTCTCTATTTCTTCTTATCCCGTCAGGAGCGCAGGTAAGAGAGGGTGGTTTCAAGCTCCAAGTGCAACAGGGTTGATTTTAGCTGACCAGTGTTTGACGAAATCGAAGGAGCTTTCTGGGAGGAAGAGTTCGGCTGGAGCTTCCCGCGACGGCAAGCGGCGCCTCCCTGGCCTAGGAGACGCATGCCGTGAACCTGCGCCGGGGGCCCGGAACGCGGCAAAAGCCTGGCCGGGGATAAGAGATGCACAGGACTGGGAATGCACTGCCTCCCAACATCGTCATTAGCCAGTTCGTTTGAATGGTATATAGCACACAATAAATGATTTGACTAGCTAGAAGTCCCCCGCGAAATGCGCGCTCACAGGCCGGAGGCAGCGCCGAACTGGACCGAATTGGACACTGCTTGGTCGCACGACACATCCCCTCCGGCAAACGGCTGAATTGATCGCAGTGCGCCGTGGCGAACTTGCTCTTTGGCCCCCTCCCCGAGCCGATTCCGCAAAATTTACCTTGACAGTCCTCAATTCGTGGAGTTCTAATGCGGGCGATTCTTCTTGACCCTACATTTCTCGCCTAAGACTATCGATTGTCTAAAGATGATACGGTGGCGGCAGGGCAGGGGAGAGATGAAGGAAAGAAAGACGAAGGAAAGAAACTGATGTGTATCCTCGGATAGGAGGTGGGTGAATCGATTTACTAGACAATCGATTCTTCTAGTAGCAACTCAAGAAATTCTGTCGTCCCCGTGGCTGGCACGGGCGGATTGAGGGATTGTGAGGCAAGTTGATTCTCTTCTTGACAATCTCTCGATGGATTTCAAACAGCTTCATTCCAGACTAGGGGGAGAATCGCCACACAAGCAGCACCAACTTTGAAAAGGAGGGTCACATGAGACAAGCGAGATACTGGATTTTCCTGTTGCCGTTGTTCTTTATCTTGGCCTGCGTGGGAGTGCGGGCCCAGGAGAACGCGGTACTCACCGGAACCGTCACCGATCCAACCGGAGCGGTGGTGCCCAATGCAACGGTGACCATCATCAGCACCCTGACCAGCGAAGCTCGTACAGACAAGACCAACGGCGCAGGGCTGTATGAATTTCCGGATCTGAACCATGGCATCTACACTCTCAAAGTGTCCGCCGCGGGCTTTAAGGTCTTCGAGAAGACCGGGATCGTCATGAACGTGGCTGCGACGGTGCGAGAGGATGTGCAACTTGCGGTTGGCGCCAGCAACCAGACGGTCACAGTCGCGGCGTACGCTCTGAGCCTGCAGACCGAGACCAACGAGGTCAGCAACCTGATTACGGGTCAACAGATCACCGAGCTGGCCACCGACGGCCGCAGCCTCACTTCGCTCGAGACGCTGGGTACCGGCACCTCGGGGAATCTGCCGGAATTCAATAACGTCACGGCGCAGGGGAGCAGCGCCACCATCAGCTTTAACGGAATGCGTACCGGCCACAACGACTTTCTGATCGACGGCGGCGAAATCTATGACCGCGGGAGCGGCGGCAAATTGGGAGTGATGCCCTCGCTGGATGCGATCGCCGAATTCCAGACGCTCAACAGCAATTACGCGCCAGATTATGGAATCAGTTCGGGAGGCACGACAACCATCGTGCTGAAATCCGGCACCAATTCCTACCATGGCGGCCTCTGGGAGTTCAATCGTAACGACAACTTCGATGCTGTCCCTTGGTTCATCAAACAGGCGGCCGCGCAGTCGGGTAAGCCCCCCGCCATACCGGAGTTGCGCCTGAATATTTACGGCGGCGATTTCGGCGGCCAGGCGTTTATCCCCGGGATTTATCCCAAGGCAAAGAGCCATACCTACTTCTTCGTGACCGAGGAATGGCGCAGATTCATTGCGGGATCTCCTGCCAGTTTGACGAATGCGCCGCAGGCCTCGGAGATTCCGACGACCGCGGATGAGACGAGCGGCTTCACATACGTGCCGCCGGTGGGCTTACCGGAAACGCCGGCCGCCGGCGTCTGCAATGAGGGCCAGACAGCACCGTGCGTGCCAGCCACGACGGATCCAGCCAAGTTAGCGCTGTACGAAGGGGATGAACTGACCATCGGGAATTCGTTCCCGGGGGGAAAGATTCCTGGGAACCTCCTCGACCCGAACGCCGTTCTCTTCATGGGGACGGGAGCGATTCCGACTTCCAATACGACGGGGCCGAACGATCAGCCGCAGGTGATTGCGTCGCCGAAGCAGCCGACGTTCGTGCGCGAGGACGTGGTGCGCATCGATCACGATTTCACCAGCAAGGTGCACCTGATGGGGCACTGGATCCACGACCGGATGTCGCAGACCTTTTTCCCCAACCAGAATTGGGGCGATGGCGACAGTTATACGACCGCGGGCGATGTGTTCGGCAATCCTAGCTGGGGCACGGTGATCAAGCTGACGTATACCATCTCGCCGACAGTGCTGAACGAAACATCGCTGAACGTGAACGGCAACTACATTAAGATCACGGCGGTTGCCTCGCCTGGCGCTTCCATTGCAGAGCCGTCGGGCTGGACGCAGAAAGGGTATTTCCCGGCTGCCAACAACATAGGCACCCGCATGCCCGGGGTCCATATGGGGGCGCCCTTCAGCACGACCTGGTCGATTGGATACTGGCCGTGGGCAAACGCCTTCCTGAACTATCAGCCGCGCGACGATGTTTCGTGGACCAAGGGCCGGCATGCTCTAAAGTTCGGCTTTGCGTACATGCGCGACGACAAGAACCAGCAGCAGCAGGCGGATACCGAGGGTGATTATAACTTCGGCACCGATTTTTCCGGCGATTCCTATGTGAACTTCCTGCTGGGTGACTCTGACAGCTTCACGCAGTTGGAGTCCCTATCGATGTTCCACTGGATCAACAACACCTGGTCGTTCTACGGAATGGATAACTGGCGCTTGACGCACCAGCTGACCCTGAACCTGGGGGTTCGCTTTGACGGTCTGCCGCACGTCTACAATAAGGAAAACATGACGTCGAATTTTGTGCCCGCGGATTACAGTTCGAGCGACACAGCGACGTTCGCAAGCAACGGAGCCCTGTGTGTTCTGGCAGGTTCACCTGGGACCCTTCCGGCCGGTTGCACTGCGGCCAGTCCCGGACTTTCAACCGTTAACGGCAACACTTTCTATGTGAATGGCGTTGAAATTGCGGGCGCGAACGGCTTCCCGCGCGCGCTCGTCCAGAACGACTACAAGACGTGGCAGCCTCGTATCGGCTTCGCCTACGATCTGTTTGGCCACGGCAAAACGGTTCTGCGCGGCGGCTTCGGAACCTTCTATGAGCGCGTGCAGGGCAATGACATCTACGGGACAGACACCAATCCTCCGTTCGCCTACGACCCCTCGGCGAGCGACGTGTACTTCACCAATCCCGCTCAGAGCGACACCACCGGGGCGACTGCCCTGACGCCCACCTTCCCGGCCAGCATGGGAACCCTTGCCTATCACTATCCGAATCCGGGCACAGCGCAATACAGTCTGGGGATTCAGCAACAGATTGCGCCTGCACTGATTGCCGCGGTTCAGTACGTCGGAACCGGTGGCTGGGACCAGGACGTCAAGCGCGAGGTCAATACGCTGCCGCTGAACAGTACCGAGCGCGAGGCGGTCGCCACCACGGGCGCCCCCGCCAACCTCTACAGAAACTACCCTGGTTTCGCCGGCATCGACGAAGACGACAACTCCACCAACTTCAACTACAACTCCCTGCAGGCGGCCCTCAACATGTCGAATAAGCACGGCCTGACTCTGAACCTGGGCTATACCTGGGCGCATGAAATCGATATTCAAAGCGACGATCTGCAGGGCGACTTGTCCGACCCGTACAACATCAAGTACGACCGCGGTTCGGGAAGCTATGACCGGCGCCAAGTTCTCACCGCCAACTACATCTACAATGTTCCGTTCTTCACGCACTCCGGCAGCTTGCTGCAACGCAGTTTGCTGGGAGGCTGGACCATCTCCGGCAACACCACGTCGGAAAGCGGGCTCCCGTTGACCGTTGGCTGGAGTGGTGCGGATACGATCGGGCTCGGCGGCGGGACAAGCAATCGGCCGAACCAGACGGGCAGCGTGTCCTACCCCCACACTGTTAAGGCGTGGTTCAACGATACTTCGGGGGTTACGTTCTCTAATCCCGTGGCTCCCTGGGCTGGAGGCACGACCAATGGTTGGGGCAATTCCGGCAAGGCCCAGATTAGGGCATATGGTTTTCAAGTCACGAATCTGAGCCTGTTCAAGTCATTTGCCCTGACAAAGAGTGAGTCGACGCGGTTCGAGCTTCGCTTTGAGTCGTTCGACACCTTCAACCACCCCTTGTGGAACGGCTTTAACACAAACTTTCCCGGTGGCGGCCAGATCACCGGTACCGATGACCCACGTGTAATGCAGTTCGCAGGCAAATTCATGTTCTAAACGCTCACGCACAACCAGGGCGCGGCGGACCGTTGTCTGTCGCGCCCTTTTCATTTGGCGGCTGCCATTGCCCAATCTCCAATAGAATAGACAAGGGCAAGAGTGCGACCCGCAATGCAACCGCGAATCTGCCTGATATGGACGATGCTGCTGGCCATCGCCGCCGCCTACTGCGTGGGCCAGACGGCAACGGCGCCCGATCAACAGCGGCAAACGGCGCTTGCGCTCGAGCAACAGGGCGACAATGTCGAGGCTGAGGCGGCATGGCGCGCATACCTGAAGGCTCATCCATCGAGCCCGGAGGCATACGCTCATCTTGGCCTCCTGGAAGCCCGCCAGGGACACTACACAGAGGCCGTGCCCCTCTACCGGAAGGCCTTGGCGCAAGATCCTGGAATGCGCGCGCTGCGCTTGGATCTCGGATTGGCGCTCTTCAAGGCAGGTGACTTGAAAGAGGCCATCCCCGAATTCACTCTGCTGCTCAAGGGTCAGCCACCGTCCTCACCTGAGGCGCAACGTCTGACAATCCTCATCGGAATGGCGCACTATGGGCTGCGCGAGTACGCGCAGGCGGTTCCGTATCTGAAAAAAGCGGCCGCCGCCGATGCGCAGAATCTGCCGTTGCGCCTGGCCTTGGCGCATAGTTGTCTGTGGTCCAAGCAGTACAAATGCGTTCTGGACACCTATCACGAGATCCTGATGCTTAACGCGGAGTCGGCCGAAGCCGACATGCTGGCCGGGGAGGCATTGGACGAGTTGAAAAACCATTTCGGCGCCATCCAACAGTTCCGCGCCGCCGTGAAGGCCGATCCCAAAATGCCTGATGTTCACTTTGGTCTTGGTTACCTGTTATGGACACACAAGCAATATGCTGAGGCTGCGGCGGAGTTCCAGGCCGAACTCGATAACAATCCGAACCACGGCCAGGCCCTGACCTATCTGGGGGACTGCAACCTGGTGTTGAACCATCCCGAGATCGCGCAACCGCTGCTCGAGAAGGCCATTCAGGCGGACCCTGGAATTGAATTGGCGCATCTTGACCTGGGAGTCATCGATGCCGATGCAGGGCGCCAGGACGATGCTCTGCGGGAGCTGACTGTTGCCGAAAAGCTGGCGCCCAACGATGTGAATGTGCACTGGCGCCTGGGGCGCTTTTACCAGACAACGGGAAGGAAAGACGAGGCAAAGATCGAGTTCGACAAAACCCGCGGCCTGGTGAAAGCCGCCGACGATGCGGTGGTGGACAAGATGGGTGGCGCTCAGGCCAAGGGCAGACCGGCACAGCAACCGGCGGCGGAGCCGGGGAAATGATCGGCATTTCCGATCGGGCCGGGCGTGGGATTCGGCCGCCTTTTCGCGCACAGCGTCGGGGATACCGGAACGCTGAAAGCAGCGGGACGGATCGTTGCAACCGACGTCGATAACGATGACGCGCTTGGCGCAGGCCTGCCAGCACTGGTGGACGACCTCGGCGACGACTTCAGGATTGATGCTGGCGGCTTGCTCCGGGGTGCGCTCCCAGTCGATGTTGGATTTGAGGCCGACGATGTCCTGGCGGCAGACGAAGCGGCGGATGCCGCCCACATTTTCAAGCGCCTTCTGCACCAGCGCACGCGGCTCCGCACTATGAACTCGGCGCTCCCGCCCTCCGAGTTAGTTGCAGCAAATGCCCTGCGTTCATGCATCCCGGATTTTTCTCATCTTCAGAACTCGACCTCAACCTCGAGAAAACCCTGGACCAATACAGACGCCCCGATATTCACTTGGATACAAGTCAAATGGCTGCGTGAACGACGGATCGAACTCAGCACTCTCCGGTTATAGACGAAGACGAGGCATTGGCCGGACACAACCGAATTGGCATAAAGTTATTGAATGATATAGTAGTTGCGGATATGGTTTGGAATCGATTCCATTTATTCCTGGCAGTTACCTATCTTGCAGGATTGCTGCTGGTGGGGATCCTGGCTGGGCGGACGAAACGGGATTCAAACCAGTTTTTAAACGCCACCGGCGCGTTGCCGCTGTGGGTCATCATTGCGGCCTGCATCGCGGCCAATTGTGGCTCTCTGGATGTGATCGCAATGATGGCGCTGGGCGCACAGTATGGGATGCTGGCCTGCCATATTTACTGGATCGGCTCGGTTCCCGCATTGGTGGTGATGGCCTTCTGGCTGTGGCCAGCCTACGCCCAGGGCCGCTACCCCTCAGTGCTCGACTTCATTGCCCGCTATTACGGGCAAGAGACGCGGTCGGTGGTTGCGCTGTGCTTTTCGGCCATGATGCTACTGCTGGCCGGAGTCTGCCTATGCGCCGTTGCGCAGGTTTTGGTGACCTTCCTGGGTTGGACCTTCCTGGAAGGCATCTTGCTGACGGCGCCGGTGGTGCTCTTTTACACCTGGGTCGGCGGCCTGCGCGCAACGGTTTATGCCGAGTTGCTTCACTTGGCCGTTGTACTGGCGGCACTTGTGCCGCTCGTCTTCCTGGTGGTCCACGGTTTTGGCGGGATCCGCATTCTGCTTGCAAGCATTCCGGCTTGCCGGTTCCATGCCTGGCAGACGTTGCCGTATTTTGAGCCACAAGCAACGATGGACCGCTTCGGTGTGGTCGTCGGGTTGGGGCTGGTGATGAGTTTCGGGTTCTGGAGCACGGACTTTGTGCAGATACAGCGGGCGCTTGCGGTGCGGCGCGAGAAGGATGTGCCGTATGTGCCGCTGGCCATAGCGGCAGCCAAGCTGATCTTCGCATTTCTCATCGTGCTTCCGGGAGTGGTTGCGCCGCTGGTGCTGCACAGGTGGGGTACGGGGAACTGGAATGCAACCCTGCCGTCGATGATGCTTCACTACTACAGTCCATTCTGGGTGGTGATCGGAGTCTTGGGACTGGCGGCGAGCCTGGTATCCACATTTGCCAACAATGTTTCTGGATTCAGCTCCGCGTGGGTGCAGTCCATTTACGAGTTGTGGATTCGGCCGGGAGCAGGGGAAGCGCACTATGTGTGGATAAGCCGCATGACCAACGCGGCAGCCGTCCTGCTGTCGATCGGCTCGGCCTTTGTGGCTCTCAGCTACCATAGCCTGATGGACTACATCCAGATGATTCTTTCCACATTCAATGCGCCGCTGTTTGCGCTGCTGGCGCTAGCTGCTCTGGCTCCGCGCAGAGTGGCAAATGGCGGCCTGGGAGGCTTAGCCCTGGGGTTGACGAGCACGATTTTGCACCAGGTGCTGGTGCGTGCGGGCCTGCTCCATTATGGAAGCCAGATGAGCGCTAACTTCTATGCCGCGATTCTGGGCTTCAGTGTTGCTGCGGCCGGTACGTTGGCGATTGGTCGCATTCGCGGCCGGACGGCACCGAGGCCAAACCTGGGAGAGGAGCCTGTTCGTTTGCCGCTCCGGTTCTCCATGCCAACAATATTGATGGCCATCGGGATTGTCGGAGTGTGTGTTGTCGTCAACGTTTTATTCTGGTAGCTTCCATGGTCGCCGCGCCCCCGGCTGACCGGCGGCTGTCGGCCGGCGCCAGACTGGTCGATCGACGGATCCGAGGTCTGGCGCGGATGCTGACCCTTGTGTTTCGATGACGCTCTTGCCGGTGGCGGCCTTGCGGACGTGCACCCTACTCCCGCGATCCCGGTCGGAGCGTTCGGACAGCTGGTGGGGGGATTCCTGGTTGGTTATCACAACCGGCTCTGCGTCGCCACTGACGGCACTGGATGAAACAATCGTTTGTTTCCAAGCGATTCTCGCTTTTCAGGGAGAACCACATCGAACTGCGAATCCGGTCCATGAACAAACCCCCTTCCGGGAAGGCACCGTCCAGCATCGGAAGATTAAACTAGATAATCGATTGTCTAAATGGCATGGAGTGACATAGAATCATGTGTGAATCAAGCGATTCATACAGGCATACATCATGATGTTGAAGACTCGACGCGATTTCCTACAGGACTTCGCTCGGACAGCCGCCGCTGCCGCGCTTTCCAAGGGGCCCTCGCTGTGGAGCCAACCAATCGAAACCCTGCGGCCGGTCCGTGCCTGGGTGACCTCTGGCACGCAGAGGTTTGCGGGGTTCGAGGCGCCACGGTGGCAAAGGGCCGAGGCGAGCACCAGCCTGGACATTCGAATCGATCCGGCCAGCCGGCGCCAGACCGTTCTAGGGTTTGGCGCGGCCTTTACGGACGCCGCCTGTTATCTATTCAGTCAGTTGCCTGCTCAGGGGCGCCAGGAACTGATCGGCGAGTTTTTTGGGCTAGATGGCCTACGCCTTTCCGTGGCTCGTACCTGTATCGGGTCCAGCGACTATTCCAGAAGCGTGTATAGCTACGACGATACCTCGGAGCCGGACCCGGAGCTCAGGCACTTCAGCGTTGAGCACGACCGCGCGTACATTCTACCCTCGCTGTGCACGGCGCGTGAGCTGAACCCGGAGCTGTTTCTCTTCGCCTCGCCATGGAGCCCACCCGGATGGATGAAGGCCGGAGGGTCCATGCTGGGCGGCTCGATGCGCAAGGCATATTTCGCCGCATACGCGCAGTATTTTGTCCGCTTCCTGGAGGCGTATGCCGCCGAGGGCGTCAAGATCGATGCCGTCACCATCCAAAATGAGACCGACACTGACCAAGATGGAAGAATGCCAGCGTGCTTGTGGGGCCAGGAGTACGAGATGGCTTTCGTAAAGACCTTCCTGGGACCGGCCCTGGAACATGCTTCTCTCGACACAAAGATCTGGATCCTCGACCACAACTACAACCTGTGGGGCCGCGCGCTGGACGAACTGAGCGACCCTGGGGTGAACAAATATGTGGATGGGGTTGCTTGGCACAGTTATATGGGTACCGCGGATGCCATGACGCGCGTGCACGAGGCATTCCCCGACAAGGGCGCTTATTGGACCGAGGGCGGTCCCGCCTACACCAGTCCGGACTACACCACCGACTGGAGCACCTGGTCGCAGACGTTTACCGGCGTACTGCGGAACTGGGGCCGTTGCCTGGTGGGATGGAATCTGGCGCTGGACGAACACGGCAAACCCAATGTAGGCCCCTTCTCGTGCGGCGGAGTGGTGACCATCGACTCGCGCACGCAGCGTATCACGCGCAGCGGTCAGTACTGGGCGTTTGCCCACTACTCGAAGGCCATCCGGCGCAACGCGCGCGTGCTTGCGTCGGATGGGCAGCTCGCCGGGGTGGAGCATGTGGCGCTGGAAAATCCGGATGGCAGCCGCGTACTGATTATCACCAACCGGGGCGAGGCGCGCACAGTGGACTGTGGCCTCGATTCATCCACGGTTAAGGTCCAGATGCCTAGGGACTCGGTGGTAACTCTGCTGTGGTAATAAGTTTTATATGGGATGATTCCGGTCCGCCATGTCAACCAGTTCGCTTGATAGGCTGGCCGCTAGGGGAACCGAATTCGTCGCTTTCAAGAAAGCCGCATAAAATGCACCATTTGTCAGATTCTTGTGTAGAGCCCAAAATACAGCGGCAAAGGTGAGATGCCTCAATGGAAGATTCCGTAAAGACTGGACAGCGTAAGCCGGCCGCAAAACCTGCGGCCCAGCACCCGGTAAACCTGAAGCAACTGGCGGCCTATCTGAAGCTGGATCCGGCGACAGTATCGGTGGTTCTCAACGATGTGCCGGGCCGCTCGATTCCGCAAGCCACACGCGATCGCATCAAGGCTGCCGCCAAGGAGATGAATTACCAGCCGAGCCATCTGGCGCGTTCCCTGCGTATCCGGCGCACTCTGACAATCGGCATCCTTGTGCCCGAACTGGGCGATGGCTATCACACTGAGGTGATGAGCGGCATCGGCGACCAACTGATGAATGCGGGATATTTCTATTTTACGACGCACCATCGGCACCGCAAGGACCTGGTGGAGGATTACACGCGCATGCTGATTAGCCGCGGCGCGCAAGGCATCATTGCCCTCGATACTGCGCTTGAACATCCCATTTCCGTCCCCGTAGTCGCCATCGCGGGCTATCGCCAGATCGAGGGCGTGACCAACGTCGTACTCGACCACGCCCGCGCCGCAGAACTAACCCTGAACCACTTGTACGCTCTTGGGCACCGGCAGATCGCGTTCATGCGTGGGCAGCCGTTTAGCTCCGACTCGGATGCGCGCTGGAATGGGATCGTGGCAGCTGCGGAGCGACTGGGTCTGGAAATCAAGCCGGAACTGGTCGTCAGCCTCCACCGCGACATGACCTCCCCGGAACTGGGCTATCCGGTCATACAGCAACTGCTAGCCACCAAGCTGCCTTTTACTGCGCTGGTTGCCTTCAACGACATCTCCGCGATCGGTTCCATCCGCGCGCTTCAAGACGTCAACCTGTGTGTGCCGGCCGATGTTTCGGTAATAGGCTTTGACGACATCCGGGGGGCTGCGTACACCCGGCCGCGACTTACGACCATTCGTCAGCCACTGGCCGAGATGGGCAGAATTGCGACCCAGAGCCTGCTCAACGTCATCCATGGCACGATCGCTCCGCGCGGGGAGATTACCGTGGAACCGGAGCTTATCGTCCGGGAATCCACCGGCCCGGTCAGGCTGACACCGTAAGGCATATCAGAAGCCGTGCAGAGTTTTGGCCTGTGTCACGCCACAATTCCATACGGGACGGCAAGGACCTGATTTGTGAACTTGGAGGCAGTTTTAAAAGTGATTTTCGACTGGGGAGGGGCATTCGGAGCCTCGGGTAGTCATGAAGGCACTTGCAAGTCGGCGACGAAAGATTGGTAGGCACACCACTGCTCTAGTTCTTCATCGACTCTGAGGCGAGATGCTCGCAGCAGCAGCTCAGGCGGCGAGGTCGTAGCGATGATGCAGATCACCGAGCCTTGGCATCGCTTTAATCCTGCTATTCACATCGGACCTCCTCACCGCTTCACGACCTGCAGCCGTCTCCTTCGCCAACGCAAGACTTGTCCGGTCCTCGTGGTTGTAACGGATGTACTCGTTCATCAGACGTTTCAAATGCCGCTCGTTCAAGACAATCAAATCATCGAGCAAATCACGGCGACAGTTAATCGAGGTACCCCTTGGGCTGGTTTTACCTCCGCCTTGGCTGCGTGATGGCGCTCAAGGACTATCTTGATCGAAGCAGGATAATCAGCAAATCAAGGACAAGCGGGGATGGGACAAGGACCGGCGGAACAAGCTTCTCCCGCGGCGCCCTGTACAAGATCCTGCGCAATCGCATCTACGCCGGCGAGATCGCACACAAGGGCGAAGTCTATCTTGGACAGCATGACGCAATCATCAACCGGGAACAATGGGATCAAGTCCAGAAGCTTCTCATCCGGAACCACCTGAGCAAGCGGCGTAAGGCACGCGTTACAAAAGTGAGCCTGTTCACCGGCATTCTCTACGATGCGACGGGCAACCGCTATACACCGACCCACACCAACAAATCCGGCCGCCGCTACCGGTATTACACATCTCAGGCAGTCATTCGGAGGGCCATTCAAACCGGGGAGCCTGCGCGGATCCCTGCCCACGATCTCGAAGCTGCAGTCACCGGGCGCATCCTCGAATTCCTGAATTCGCCCCGTGAGGTGCTCAAGGCGCTAGGACATCAAAGCGACAGGAAGGGCAAATACCCTGAATTGCTCAGACAGGCTTCGGAAAAGGTCACAAGCTGGATCGGGATCTCAGCTCAGCAACGAGAGCGCTTCCTCAAGACCATTCTTGACCGCGTCGTCATTCATCCGGATTCGGTCGAGGTGAAGATCCGCAAAGAGCCGCTCGTTCAGCATCTCGCGGGAAAAACGAGGCCTCAATCGAACGAGTGCCGTGAATACATTTCCTTATTTTGCCCGTTTCGTGTTGCAAATCACGGCAAGGCACTCCGCTTGATCGTCGGTAATGATCAGGCCCCTTCGCAGATCAACACCCATGCCATCCTCAAAGCCGTTGCACGAGCGCGCGCATGGCGGGAACAGCTTGTCTCGGGTGAGGCCCATGGGATTGAACACCTGGCCAGCCTGAATCACTTCCACGTAGCGTACATCAGAAGAATCCTTCCCTTTGCACGTCTGGGCCCAGCTGCGATCGAGGCAATTTCGAATGGACAAGTCGCTCCGGACCTCAGCCTTGATTCGTTGCTCGGCAGAATCCCGATGGCCTGGAAGGAGCAGGCCGCGATAATCGGCCGTGTATAAGAAGCGAACTTATGCCAACTGAATAGATGCATTATTGCCGACGTGCTCGCGAAGCGATTCGCGCATGTGGCGTCAACTTTCGAGTTCTTCATCCCTGAGAATTTCATGTTCTCGGAAGTTAGAACTTCCTAAGCTCGTGGCTTCAATTCTGATGTCCTTCCGGAAAGACTTTCCTTCTCCCGCACACATCTTGCACACCGGCCCAGACGCGACAGGGCGAGTCTAGCAATCGCACGGTCCGAGCTGGCTGATGCCGGATCAGCCATACTGAAGTTCAGCGCCAGAATCTGCGCTGGGCCGCTCTTAAACAGAAGCCACTTTCATATTACCGATCGTGTGCGACATGCGCCGGCGCAAGGCAGGAGCCGGACTGCTGAAATCGAAGTGCCTAATGTATATTGCACACGAGGATGGGTCCAACCCGATGCCGTTGTTGTCGGTTCACTGTTCATTTAATTCGCATTACAAGCAGAGGGACTTTCGTGAACGCTATGTAGACCCCATCTTGTAGATCGCCTCATCGTGTCGCAGTGTAAAGGGATGAAGCGCGGGCGAACGGAAGAGTGGGCGAAGTGGCGAAGGTTGGTTTCCGAACAGATTGCGAGCGGCCAGACTGTTGCGGCGTTCTGTCGTGATCGGGGTCTTCGCGATTGGCAGTTTTACGACTGGAAGAAGCGTATTCGCGAAGCGGAAGCGGCGAAGTTCGTTGCGGTGGAAGTTGCCGCTGTAGCGAAACAGGCACCCGCGGCGGTTGGCAGGGCGATTGAGGTGCGGCTGCCGCGAGCCCGAAGCCTGGTGGTAGAGCCCGGCTTCGATGCGTGTCATCTGCGCGCATTGCTTTCCGTATTGGAAGCCGAAACATGATCGGGCTGCCGAGTTTGCGCGCGCTGGACCGCACGCAGGGGCCGCGGATATGGCTGGCGGTTGAGGTGACCGACATGCGCTGCGGCTTTGATCGTTTGGCCGAGCGGGTGCGTGCGGTGATCGGCCAAGACCCTATGAGCGACAGCCTTTTTATCTTTCGATCGCGCCGAGGCGACAGATTGAAGATACTGCTATGGGACCGCGACGGGTTCGTGCTTTGGTATAAGCGGCTCGAGACCGGAGTTTTCAAATTGCCGCGGGCTAAGGATGGAGCGCGCTCCGTGGAATTGCGGGCCAGTGAATTGGCGATGATCCTGGACGGGATCGACATGACGAAGCTGAAGCACGTGCCGCGCTATGAGCGTCCGACGCGAACCAGGCCAGATAACGAGGAAAAGATCGCGGTGTAAGTAACTCCAGTTGTTACTTATCCGTCTAAACTATGTGCCTCCCACAGACAACTTAGTGGTTCTACCCGACGATAGCGACGCGTTGAAAGCAGTGGTGCGTACGCTGCTCGCCGAGCGTGATCGGGAGAAACAGCGAGCCGTAGAGCAGCAGCAGCGCGCCGACGATCTGTACTTGGAGAATCTGCGTCTGCAGGTGGAACTCGGGCGCTTGAAGAAGTGGTATTACGGCCCGCGCGCGGATCGTCTCCAGACCGAGGGCGACCTTGCACAGTTGCTTCTCGGCTTCACCGAAGCGATGGACCACAAGCCGATCAACCCTGCTGATGTTCCGCCCCATGCCGAACCCAAAGAAGAACTGCAGCGGGTAAAGCGGCGCAAAGGGCGGCGCCGGATCGCCGACTTCGAGAATCTTCCTGTCACCACGCATGTGCACGAGTTGAGCGCAGAGCAACGCCTGTGTCCATGCTGCGGTGTCGAACGCAAGGAGATTGGGCAGGAGCAGAGTTGGCAGATCGAGTATTTCCCCGGCCACTTCGAGCGCATCCAGCACGTGCGCAAGAAGTACGCCTGCCCGGCTTGCGAGGCCAACGGCGACAACCCGCGCATCGAGACGGCGGCCAAGCCGGAGACGGCGATTGAGAAGGGCCTTGCCGAGCCGGGTCTGCTGAGCTACATCATCACCAGCAAATTCAACGACTATCTGCCTTGCTATCGCTTGGAAGACATCTTTGCGCGGCAAGGGTTCGAGATCTCGCGTGCCACGCAGTCGGTCTGGTGCGGCGATGTAGGCGATCTGGCCGAGCCGCTCTACAAATTAATGGGCAACGAGGTCCGCGCTTCGCACGTAGTGGCCACCGACGACACCATCATGCCCATGCTCAGAACCGGTCATTGCGCCAAGGCGCGCATGTGGGTCTACGTGGGCGACGCGGCTCATCCTTACAACGTGTTCGACTTCACGCTCAGCCACGGGCGCGACGGACCAAAGTATTTCCTCAAGGATTACAACCAGGTGCTTCTGGCCGATGCCTGTGGCGGATACGACGGCGTGGTGGCCGGCAATGCTATCGTGCGCGCTGGATGCTGGGCGCATCTTCGCCGCAAGATCATCGAGGCGGAAAAGGCGGCTCCCGAGATTGCACAGGAAGCTATCGCTTTCGTGCGTGAGCTTTACGCCGTCGAGAAACAAGGCTCCAACGCCTCGGTCCAAGATCGTCTGCAGTTGCGCCTGGAGCAATCGGCGCCGGTGCTGGCCGAACTGCGCGAGAAGCTTTTTGACTGGAAGGAACAGTTGCTGCCCAAGCATCCCATGGCCGAAGCGATCAAATACGCGCTGGGCCACTGGGAGGAACTCAACGTGTTCGTCGCCGACGGCGCCGTTGCCATCGACAACAATGTCTCCGAGAGGGAAATGAAGCGCGTTGTTCTGAATCGAAAAAACAGCCTTTTCGTGGGCAACGCCCGCGGCGGCCGCACCGCAGCCATCTGGCCAGCATTACCTCGACCTGTCGCCGCCACGCTGTGGACCCGCAACTTTACCTCACCCAACTCCTTGTCAACTTGCCGTTGCTGCGGATACGCGACCTGCCGGACTGGCTACCCGACAGATGGAAGGCCGCACAGAATGTGAGACTGGCTGGCTTTGCCTAAGAACGCGAGTTTGCCCAATAATTAAGTCGCTTGCCACAGAGGTCCCAGTGATCGTGATAAAGATCACCTTGGATCAGCATGGCCGGTCAACCACCCGAATGTTCGCCCTGACGCGCAAATGGTTCACCTTGGGCAGAGCTTACTTGCGAGATCACAACAGGAGCGCGTGGCGGCCAATCTCGTTTACGAGGAGTTTTCGTAACCTGCGTATCAACTCGCTCTTTTTCAGTTAACCATCAGCGTCACTGTTGTGTTCGCGGTGAGCTTGCCGGTTGCAGCATCTGTTCCTGTGATGGTGACGGTGTATGTCCCCGCAGTTGTTCCGCCGCCTCCTTGGTTCCCGCCGCCACCGCTACCGCCGCATCCTGCAAAGCTGAATGCGAACAACAAGCCAGCAATCAGCAACCAGCATCTCCATCCTCGGCGGCGCGTAGGGACGTAAAGGAAGATGAGCAAAGCGAAAGCGATCCCAGTGCTCTTTCCAAAAAGATTTTGTCCGGAAGAACTGGAAGTGTTGCTGGTCGCGCCGGTGGTCGCGATCGTGAGCGTAGACGTTTGCGATGAGGCGCTTATTGTCAGCGAAGCCGGGTTGAGCAAACAGGTGGGAGGATCGGTGGGGTTGGAAATCGCCGTGCTTACCGCGCAGGTGAGATTGATCTGACCGGCGTATCCGCCCGTCGGGGTTGCCGTAATGGTTGAAGTTCCTGAAGTCCCCGGATTCACTGATATATTTCCGCTGTTACTCAAGCTGAATGTGGCGGCAACTGCCGGGTTCACGGTTACGTTCACAGTGGACGAGGCCACGATGCCGGTGACGCTGTCCTGGCCGGTGATGAGGACCGAGTAGGTGCCGGCGGTTGTGGAGGAGTTGGTGGCGACTGTCAAGGTGGCTGTTGGAGCACTTGCGCCGGCGCTTATCGTCAGCGAAGCCGGATTGAGCAAGCAAGTGGGAGGATCGGTGGGGTTGGAAATCGCGGTGCTGACCGCGCAGGTGAGATTGATTTGGCCGGTGTACCCTCCCGAGGGGGTTGCCGTAATGGTCGAGATTCCGGGGGTTCCCGGGGTTACGGATATATTTCCGCTGTTATCCAGGCTGAACGCGGCGGCAGCTGCCGGGTTCACGGTTACAATCACTGTGGTGTCCTCAACGAAGCCGCCGCCCTCGCCTACGACGAGGACTGCGTAGGCGCCTGCGGCCGTGTTGGAGCCGGTAGTAACCGTCAAGGTAGATGTTGCAGCGCTGGCGCCGGTGGCGATCGTCAGCTCAGTTGGGTTGAGCGAACAACCAGGAAGATCGACAGGGTTGGCAATCGCAGTGCTGACAGTGCAATAGAGAGTGAACTGGCCGGTGAATCCTCCCGACGCGGTCGCCGTAATCGTCGCGTTTCCGGTGGCGCCCGGATTCACGGAAATATTTCCGCTGTTGCTCAGGGTGTACCCGGCGGGCGCCTGGACCACGGTCAGGTTTATGCTGGTGGAGGCCGCGGCGCCAGTAACGCTATCCTGGCCCGCGATTATGACTGAGTAGGCGCCTGCGGGCAGTAAGGAAGCGGTAGTAACCGTCAAGGTAGCTGTTACGGAGCCTGCGCCGCTTATCGTCAGCGAAGCCGGGCTGACGGAGCAGGACGGGATAATGGGCGGGTTGACAACGGCAAACCCGAATCCGCAGGTGAGATTGACCACACCGGTGTATCCTGCCGACGGGGTCACTGTAATCGTCGAAGTTACGGAGTCGCCCGCAGTCACGGAGAGATTCCCGCTGTTACTCAAGGTAAATGAGGGGTTAGTGGGCTCGATGACGTTCACGTTTACCGGGCTGTAAACCACGACGCCGGTGGAATTGTTCTGGCCAGCGACCTGGACCGTCCAGGGGCCGGGAGTCATGAGCGGATCGGCTTTGACCGTCACTGTGGCCGTCGCTGCGCTTGTTCCGGTGACAGTCACCGATGAGGGTATCGTACAGCCACCGCCATAGGCGATGGGGCCGGTCATGCTCGTGCTCCACCAGCCACATTGCAGATCAATCTGCCCGGTGAAGCCGCCGAACGGAGTCACGTTCAGGGTGGCCGAGCCACTCCCTCCAATCGGCACGGTAATGCTTCCCGTGTTGCTCAACGTGACTCCGGAGCTGTAGGGCGTAACCGTGACATTCAGCCACGTACTAGCGGTAAGCGTGCCATCCGTCCCGGTAACGGTAACGACATACGATCCCGTCGTCGTCGCCGACGTCGTATTGACGGCCAGCGACATGGCGACCGAACCCGCCGTGTCCACCGCTTGTGAACTCTCAAATGTGCACGTGGGCGGCGCCGGCGGATTTGGCATGGATGACGTCACTGTGCACGAGGTGTTGACCGTGCCGCTGAAACCGCCGAAGGAAACGAAGGAGATCCATGCCGCGTTTGTCGCGGTGTCGCCAGCGACGATGGTGAGGTCGCCACTGTTGTTCATTGCAAAACCGTAAGTGGGGCCGACGGTTACACTCACGCCGGTGGTTGACATCAACTGCCCGGTGGCGGCATTGACGCCACTGATCGTGACAACATAGGTCCCAACCGTGGTGTTATGCGGTGTGCTCACCGTCAACGGAGTCGTAACGGCGCCGCCCGCGATGCTCACTGACGAGGCCACACCGCAAGTGATGGGAACAAGGGTTCCGTCGACTTCGTCGGTCGTAGGCACTGAGGTGATGGCGCAGGAAAGATTCACCTGGCCGGTGAAGCCGCCCGAAGGCGTCACAGCGATGGTCGAGTTGCCAGTGGACTGCGAGGGCAAGATGGAAATGTTTCCGCTGTTGCCGAGAACGAACCCGAAGGCTGGTGTGCCAGTGACGGTGACCTGGACGGTAGAGCTGGATGGCTGGTAGTTGTTATCGCCGCTATATGAAGCGGTAATGATGTTGGGCCCGATTACAAGTTGGCTGGCTTGTATGGTGGCTGTCTCCTGGAAGATTGCAGCGGGATTCTGGTTAGTGACGGTCGCGAGGGTGTTGCCGTTCGCAGTGAGTATGACGGTTCCGGTGGGAATGGCCCCTTGCCAGGAGCTGAGCCCGACCGTGAGTGTGACCGACCCGCTTAGATCGACGGAAGCCGGATTGGCCGATACGGTCGTAAAGGACCCAGTTTTCGTGATCGTGAGGGAAATTGCGGGGCTGGCGCTGGGATTGAAGCTGGTGTCGCCAGAGTACTGCGCGACAATGTTGTACGTTCCGGCTGGGATAAACATGGACAGAAATGTCGCCGTGGGTTGCGGCCACGAAACCTGATCTGAATCGCCAACCGGAACCGTACCAATGACGGTGTTGCCGCTGGCGAAGGCCACTGTTCCCGTGGCGACGCCCTGGGTGCCGTTTTTAATTTCGTCGGCGCTGGTGCCTGATATCTGTGCTTGAAAGCCGATACCCGAACCATAGGGAACGGAAAATGGGGCGGTCCCCGGCCCGAGACCAAAGCATAGTGTATTCAGGGGCGGCGGAAAGCAGCCTGCTCCAGAAATTGTTACGGCAGCGTTCTCGGGCGAGATGGTTACGTCGATGGGAGTGGAGGTACTAACGGCATCGGAAGCGTCTCCGCCATAGCGCGCCGCCACGGTGTAGCTTCCGCCAGGCATTCCGTTATATGTGGCCGAGCCACTGCCGTTGGAGAGCGGAATTCCGAGTTGGCCGTTGAGCAGCGGCCCGCCAGAAACCGCATTCGCGGTGTCGATAATCCCGACAACACCGGTAGCCGAAGCCGGAGTGACTCCCACATTGAAAGTGAGCGGCGTGCCGTGCGAAACGGCGACCGCCGCGTTCGAGCCGTCGATGTCGAGCGTGGTGGAAGTGGACCCGAGCGAAACACTGCCCCAGTTGTTCACCAGGGCTGCGACGTCCACGCTGCCCAACCCCGAAGCCTGATCGTAACCCGTCGATGCGTTAAATCCGGTCAGGAAGCTGTTACTGCCGCAGTTCGGCGAACCGCTGAAGCATGGAACCGAGTTATCGCCAACGGTCGTGTCGTGAAAGATGGTTCCGTACTTGGATTGCGCCAATTGATAGAGGACGTAATCGGCCTGACCGAGCCGAGCGCCGCCTTGCTCCTGTGAGACCAGGGCTAAGATTCCGGCAAAGGCCGGAGCCGAGGTCGAAGTGCCTCCGTAGCCGCTGAAGGTGGAACTGCTGGCGAGTTGCCCGTTGGTGGTCTGGCAGTCGGTATATGTGGAGGTCGGGTCCTCGTTGGCGACATTGTCAGAGCAGATGGTCCACACTGCTTGGTAAAAATCATTGCCTGAGAAGAGTGCAACATCGGGGACATCGCGAACAGAATCGTTCGGCGTCAACGATGTCTGAAACGAAGGCTTCGCGTAGCCGCTCACGCAATTTCCCGACGAGTCCTGCATCGCGCAGTTGCTCGCGCCTCCGCCGACAGCAACGATGTTGGTGTAGCCGGAGCTGTTTAAGACGGCGGCATTATCGACGATGCTGGTGTTCACTGAGGTCGAATCGTTCCAGGGCTCCTCGGGTATGTAGCTCTTGGCGGTACCGTAATAAGGAGCGGAGCTGGTGGTTCCGGCATAAGTAGAGAAATTGGCTGGCAGCGTATCGAAGTCGGTTCCCCCAACAGCAATGGTCCAGGGCACAGAAGCCGCCCCGTTCACTGTCAGGCCGAATTGGGCCTTCGCTTCTGTTTCACCGTCGCAGCCCGCCGAACCCGTGTCGCCGCTCGCTACCGTAACGCTGATGCCCTGGGCTGCCGCCTGCTCGGCCCACTCCAGTGTGAAGGCGTTCCCGCTGTTCCCCAGGTCGGCCTCGCACTCGCTGAAGCTGAAGCTCAGGATGTTCACGACGTTGTCGCCAAGGGCGCGCAGAAGGGAGTCGGACACACCGGATTCGGACGTATAGAGAAAAACCTTGGCTTTGGGCGCGATGCCGCCGGCAATTTCCGTGTCGATCAATGCTTCGATTTCGTCGCCATTGACGCCGGGATCGTTGCCGTCGATTACCACCGTGGGCAGGTTCGCCGTCGTTGCGGTTTCACCGAGAAACGCCATCCGGTAGTTCTCGATGTCCTGTATCGTAACGTTAGAATCCTCGACAACGCCAATGTTTACGCCCGTTCCGTCGTAAATTGGGCCGCTGTAGCTTGGATTCAAAGCCGGATTCGGCGTGTCGTAAATGGTAGCGGCGTCGGCGGGAACCACAAACAGGTTCGGTAGGTTGTTGTTGCCGGAGAGCGTCATTTGCGGGGAGATAACGTGTTGCTCTGTGTCGTATCGCGCTCTGGCGCCCAGCTTTGCCATGGGCCGCGGACGAAAATCGTTCAAAGGCCCGATGTCTGCCACAACCGGAGCCAAAGCCACGGGAATCTGAGGATTGCTGATGTTCGCGAAGTGGCGCTCACCGTTCACGAGGAAGATATGAATTGCGGTGTGAAAGACGCTCTGCACCTGATCGACCGTGCCCGAGAACTCGATCACGTTGCGTGCTTTTGGAACTCTGTCGATTTGAAAACCGTGCGATTGAAGCCACGATTCGACGGCTCCGAAGTCTGACTCCGTGATCCCGTATTCGGCGCCATACTGCTCCGGCGTAAGCCATTTGTGATAACTCCCGGATGAGCGATCCTGCAATGCGGCGACGTAATCGTCAAGCGCCTGCTGTTGTGCGGCGCTTCTTCGAATCACCAGCAGGATGTGCCCGACAGACTGCGATCCGGGAGCGGGTCCCTGGTCGAATTGCGCTTGCGCCAGGAGGTGAACGTTGCCGCTTAGAGCGACGCGGTGCGATTCGTCTATCGGGTCGACGACACGGTTGGTAGGAAGGATTGATGCCGTAGTTTGAGCCAGTGCAGACTGAAGTGTGAGAAAGCTCACACTGACCACGACAAGAGCCAATGTCACGAGGATCTTGCGAATCATGACAAACCCCTTAACTCGTGGGGAAGAGATTGAGCAAAGCGATCGAGATAGATTGAGCAAAGCGATCGAGATAGATCTAAATGTTAGACGGAGCAAAATGAATAGCGGTTGACGAGCTTCGGGCGTGCATACACAAAACGAAGGGCCGCTGCATCGAGGGTCCCCAGAAAAGAAAACAACGTACGATCGGGTCAAAAATCATGAATTCGGCTCCTCCTGGCGCATCTCGGCGATCCAGAAATGCGCTCGATTCTGGAAGCAATCTTAATGCACCTGCCGGACCTGCCGAATGCCTTGACCAGCTCTTATGCGAGGGTTCTTCTTTTCGCGTTACATGATCAGAGTCCCTGGAGTTGGCGTGTGATCGGCTACTCTTACCATGGTGTGAGCGGGATCACTCCCTCCCATTGTTTCCCAGAATACGGGGCGCTTGCACAATAATCAGCCGTAGAAGCCCTCCATAAGCAAAGTCAGCCTGGCCTCCGTGCAAAATCATGCTCCGCAACCTTGATCCGACCTGCGGTTCACGTAACGCTCACGTCTTATCTTGTCCCTGTGGATGCGGGGACCGGATCGACGTCTGTCTTATGCCCTCTGCTTATCCCCGATGGCATCTTTCAATCAGGAAAGGTCGTGCTTCCTAACCCCTTCAATTTGGGTGCCGGGTATTGCTTGACGCCGGCCGAGAGGCCGAAGCGTACGAGAAGTATGCCATGACCGCCAACGTGTCTTCGACGGGGCTTGCCACCTACCGCATGATCGCCCGGAAATACCCCACCCGTGACCCGAAGCAGATTCTGTTGGACCTGGCTAAATTGGGCGGTGACCGCGGTCGTTGGTTTGCTGCCGCGAAGGATGCCGGGTTCCTCGATTTGGCCCTCTATTTTGCGCAGACCGGATCGACCGACCCACGCACGCTCAGCCGCGCATCGCGTGACCTGCTTGAAAAGGATGCCAAGTTCAGCCTGCAAGTTGGACGCATGGCAATCCAACAAATGCTGGATGGGCACGGATACGATCTGACTGCAATCGACGTCATCGACGCCTACGGTCATCTCGTGAAGGCCTCAGAGAAGCTGGGATTAATCCACGCTGCCCGCGATGACGTGTTCTCGATGGCAACGAATGCGCAACGGAACGGTTCTCCTTTCGCCAGCATTCTTCTTCGTCGATGCTCGCCGGAGCCTCTGCCATGAAACTCGGATTACGCCCACTGACACGGCCTCGCTTACGTAGCTCAGTTCTCTTCTCTCGCTTCCTCTTCAGGCCAAAGCGGCGGCTGAACGGCACGGGTTTGTTCGTGCTTGAGGTCGGCGAGGATGCGGGACCAGACGCCGGCTCCGCGCTTCAGGGGCAGGAAACTGATCTCTGGCCCCCTGATCTCTGCTTCAGTCGATCTTGATCTTGCGCAGGAGGCGGAAGTCCGAGAGCATCTTGCCCGTGCCGAGGACCACGGACGCCAACGGGTCGTCGGCCACGGAGACAGGCAGCCCGGTCTCCTCGCGGATGCGTTTGTCAAGATTCTTGATGAGCGCGCCGCCGCCGGTCAGCACGATGCCGCGATCGGAGATGTCGGCCGACAACTCGGGAGGCGTGCGCTCCAATGCCACGCGAATGGCGTTCATGATCACGGCGATGCACTCGCCCATTGCCTCGCGAATCTCGCTGTCGTCGATGGCAATGGTCTTGGGCACGCCCTCGATCAGGTTGCGTCCCTTGATCTCCATGGTCAGCGGCTTATCCAGCGGGAACGCCGATCCGATCTCGATCTTGACCTGCTCGGCGGTGCGTTCGCCAATGAGCAGGTTGTATTTGCGCTTCAGGTAATTGGTGATGGCCTCGTCCATCTGGTTGCCGGCCATGCGCACGGTGCGCGAGTAAACGATGCCGCTGAACGAAATCACCGCGATGTCGGTCGTTCCGCCGCCGATGTCGACCACCATGTTGCCCGAGGGCTCGGTGATGGGTAGTCCTGCACCGATGGCCGCCGCCATGGCTTGCTCTACCAGATACACCTCGCTGGCCTTGGCGCGATAGGCCGAGTCCTCCACGGCGCGCTTCTCCACCTGCGTAATCTCTGAGGGCACGCCGATCACAATCCGCGGATGCACCAGCATCTTGCGGTTGTGCGCCTTCTGGATGAAGTAGTTGAGCATCTTCTCGGTCACTTTGAAGTCGGCGATCACGCCGTCCTTCATGGGCTTGATGGCCACGATGTTGCCGGGCGTGCGTCCCAGCATCTCCTTGGCCTCTTTGCCCACGGCCTCTACTTCGCCGGTATTTTTGTTGATGGCCACAATGGAGGGCTCGTTCACCACGATGCCCTTGCCGGCTGCGTAAACCAGCGTATTGGCCGTGCCCAGGTCGATGGCCAGATCGCTGGAGAACATGCTGAAGAGCGAGCGGAATCCATGGGACCGCGACGAACGGGAGTGATATCCATTCAAAGACATGGAGAAATCGAATCGACCTCAAAAAAGCCCGAAATTTGAATCTGCCTCAATGCCTATTGTACGGCCAGTTGCCTTTGGCGTAGCGGCAGCCCGGCACTACAGTAATTGGTAATCAACACAACGGGAGCCACGAGCGCGGCGGCACAGGGATTGGCGGGGTACCGGACGCAGGAGATGGACTTAGAGAGCTTGTACTTTCTGGGTAACTCGAACCAAACGGGTACAGGTGCTATGGGTTCAGTTGTGGGGCAGGCGGTAGGAGTTACAGCCCCGGTTCCCTCAAGCTACTCAGCAGCCCCGAATACCGCTTGCGCGACTGGTCGTTCCTGACCGCGAGCCCCAGAGCCTTCCTCTGCCCGACCACCACCAGCAGCCGCTTGGCGCGGGTAATGCCCGTGTAGACAAGGTTCCGCTGGAGCAGCATGTAATGCTGCATGGCAATCCGACCTCTGCATACGTCGAGTGCATAGGTCGGATCGGCGACCGTCGTTGCCGTCGGGCTCAACAACGCCCACATTGAGGTGAGCCTGGTCCTCTCAATGAGATGAAAGGAGAATCGCTAAGTCACCTCAGCAATCTTTTCCCAGGCCAGAGCCTTGGCTGCCTTGCGCACGTCGGCCGGCTCGACTGTAATGAGTGCACCGAAGCGGCCCGCACCTGCGCTCAAGGCGTGAAGCGAGGTCACGTTGATACCTGCTTCCGCCAATTTGCATGCCAGCTCGGCAACTGCGCCGAGACGGTCTTCACCTTTTACTAGGAATGCCTTCTGCTTCTTGCCCAGGGTGAGGCCGGCTTTCTTGCCTGCCACGCTGACTCCCGGCGTTTTCTCCTCCACAATAACGATGATTTCGGCGTTCCGAACCGTCTTCCGGTAGCCCAGCAAGCCAGTCAAGTTGACTCCTGCCTCTTTGAAAGCCGTCAAGACTCGAGCGCCTTCTCCTGCCTTGTAAGGTACCGCTGCTACATAGTACTCAACTCGTGAAATCTCGTCAGCCATAATCGTTCTCCTTCCAATAGCTTACGCCGCGGAGGCGGTGGAGAGGTTGCGCCACTGCTTGGTTTGCCCAACCCGGTTTTTGGAAAGAGTCGGCGCCAACCTAGGAGCTACCCCATTCCCGGACCCTGGGGCGTTTCCCAGGACCAATCAGAATTGCACTCCGGCCTCAGTGCGCGGAAAACGGCAGCATCGGTGTTCTGGGTCGATATCGGCCCTAGCCGATTCTCCTCCCATGAAAGAAGGCGAGCTAGCATACGAATAGCGGGCAGCGGCTCTCACCGGTTCCCTCTGTGCTGCGCTGGAATCCGGTATTGGGGAGCAACGGAACAGAAAATGCGCTCAAGGATTCGGCCAATGTCTTCAACTTGGGCTTCGGCTTCCGGCAAAAAACCTCGTGGAACTCGCTGGCAAGAGGTATAACTGCCGCCGCCAGCGAGCGCCACCATTTGAGCGAGTCGGCGCTCAAACGGTTCGCTCACTCCTTGAAGCGTCTCAGGAGCACTGCGCCTAGAACACCAGCCTGGAACCAGCCTAGAAAGATGAGGAGCACGCGGCTCACCACTAGAAACCAATAGCTGTTGAACCACCCCAGCCAATCCAGCCAACGGAACTGCGGAAACCATGGCTGCGGCTTATGCTTCGGGTCCGGCATCCACTTCTCGTCCATCCCCAGTTTCACCAGGGGAACAGCATTTTCCAGCGTATACAAAAAGGACTGAGACAGTGGATAGTGTGCCGATAAGTTCTTACTCTCCCCATTAGACAGGACAGCATTGGGCTGAATTTGAACCGATGCGAGCATCGCACCACTACTAAAGGCTCCCGCAAATATCAGCCAGCCCACCGTCAGGGTGAGCGCAATTGACCAGCAGATGCGTATCGGCGCTTCTTCCAGCCATGCGAAGAAGATTGCCCACCTGCGCGGAATCCACCACTTCTTCTGCGCGCGAGCGCGCAGACAGCGGAACTTGTAAATGACATGTTTCGCGTCTTTGCGATCCCCTTTGGCTTCTAGCAGCTTGGCGAGTTGCATCCACGGCTGGGGTTCGATGCTCCGGCCCGGCGGCTGGAGCATGAGCCACTTGATGAGATCGTCAGTGGCCGCATTGAGCGGCGGTCCTGCATGGGTACCCCTCAAGATCTGCTGTCCGGTCGGTCGCGCATGGGGGGTAAGTCCGTCATAGACAAGGCCATCCAAAATGAGATTTCCTTGGTTGGGCCAACTTTCTCGGTCGCCACGCAAATTTTTCACCTTGGCGCCCGTCAGATCAAGAACTGTGCTGTCTGTTTTCCGGATACCTGTCCAAAACAGGTCGCCTGAGAGACGCAGATTCGTGCAATTGACCTTGGCGACCGTCCCTCCAAGGAACGCGAGCTGTCCTCCGATCCTCGCGCCGTACAGGCTAATTTCCCCGGATGACTCAAGATCGCCAGTGAAAAAAACTCCGTCATCGATCTCCGCCCCAGGTGCCGAGATTGCATAACCATCCTTTACCCGCAGTTTCGCGCCGTCGCAGATTAATTGGCCCCCGATCTTTGCGCAGAGCAACCGGACCTCGCCGGAAGACTCGAATCCATCATTCAGAAAAACGCCGCTCCCAATCTTGGCGCCGTCTGCTGTGAGCGCGTGCCCCTTGGCGGTCAGCTTCGCGCGATTGCAGTTCAATTGGCCCTTGATCTTCGCGCCAAGGAGGCGAACTTCGCCAGAGGATGCGAAATCCCCGCTCAGTCGAACCTCTCCGCGTATCTTGGCGCCATCTGCGGAAAGCGCCACTGGGGACGTTGGGTCTTTCGCGCTGGGGCCGTCGGCCGCGGACGGCGGGGCCGGGGGGACAGTCAGCTTTGCGTCGGTGCAGTTCAAACTTCCCCGGATTTGTGCGCCCAGCAGGCGAATTGAGCCGGAGGACTCGAATCCCTCACTCAGAAGGACGTTGCCTCCGATCTCGGCAAAATCCGCGAAGAGCGCGTCCCCCTTTATCACTTTCATCCTCGCGCCCGAGCAGGACAAAACACCCCCAATCCGCGCGTTCGGCAGGCGAATGGTGCCGGTGGCCTCGAAATCCTCGCGTAGCTTGGAATCCTTGTTTAGAAAGATGTTTAGAAAGACGCTGCCCCCGATTTTTGCGCCGTCCGCAAAGAGCGCATCCACTTCTGTCACTCGTAGCTTCGCGCCCGAGCAAGATAAGTCGCCCTTGATCTTCGCGCCAGGCAAGCGAATCGTGCCGCTGGATTCGAAGCCCTGTTGTAGATAGACGAAGCCTCCGATCTCGGCGCGATCCGCAGTGAGCGCATTCCCCTTAGCCACTTTTAGCTTCGCGCCTAGACAATCCAAAGCGCCCTTGATCTGCGCGCCAGGCAGGCGTATTTCGCCGGAGAAAATACTCCCTCTGAGGAAGAGCGGACCATCTACGTTGATTCGGTCAGCCCTGATGATTTCGTCGAACAAAGAGTCGAGGAGGCCTATGCTTCTGGTCTCTGCGGAGCGGAGGTCGATTTCGCTCTTGAAAGTGCAATGCTGGAAGTGCAGGGGCACGAGAACGCGACAATTCCGGAGGTCGAGCTTGTCCGGAAGGATGATGCCGAAAGCGCGGAGGCCCTTGGGGTCGATATGGGTGGCGGCCTCGGGGTCTGTCGCCAACCAGCGCACAAATTCCGAGCGGATGGTCGGTCGAGGCGAGCTGGCAGCGGGCATATCCGGGTCGAGGGAACTGGCGGAGTCGCGCAGAACCTTCTCTTCCGCTGCCGTCGGCGGCGGGTCGAAGCAAGCCTTCGCTAGATCGATAAGCTTCTTTTCGCGGATTTGGTCCAGCAGGGGCATCGTGGTAGCCGCCTTTCACTGAGACATTGCCAATTACTGTATACCGCGGAGCCGCTGGAACGATTGACGCAAAATCCGCCAAGGCACTCAACCACGCCGATTACTCCCCTGAAGTCGGCATGGCGACTGGAATCTCATGCCCTCCCGCCGGGCCGGGGTCCGAGGAGGCTACCGAAGCCTGGGGCGTTTTTCGGTATCAATTCTGGTTGACCTCTGGACCTCTGCCGTCACAGTAACGCTAATCGATTGAATCTAAAAACAGTTCATGGGCACCGATGGCTAAGTTCAGCACCCTGGAGCATGCATAAACATTGGGGAAGATGCGGAATTCGATTTTCCGCTCCCTTCCCGCACCCTCGCGTTTTGAGTATCAAAGAGGTCGTTGACCGCCGTCTTGGTTCGGCAGCGGCCAGCATCGGTCTGGGCACTTGTGGAGCTATTCTGTATCGAGCGTACAAGTTCACACGATGCTTGCGAGGTCGAGAGATGACCAAGAAAGAAAAGTGTATTGAACGAATTCGGGATGGTCTGAAGCAACTCGCCTCCACTAAAGCCGACTATGCTGTGCGCCAGGACAAGCAGGACGTGATCCTCTTGCATTTCATAGAACGGGCGGAGCAGATCGTACAGGCAGCACTTTTGATCGACACCCTTGAGACCCCGCTTCAGATTCTTTGCCGCGTCTTTTGCGAAGACTTCTTTCTCACCTGCTGGATCTCGCAATCCACGGAAGCAGCAGATGAATACGAGGCAGGCGTTGCAGCAGAGATCGCCAAAATGATGAGAGTATCCCTGACGAACGGGTGGGGCGTAATCCGGGACCGGCATACCAAAGCGCCCGTCGGCGAAGAATTCATGAAGACAGAGTTCCTTCCCAAGCTGAAGACCCTAAAGACGCCGAGAACAAACGTAGAGCAGATTGCCCAAAAACTCGGTTTGCAAAAGCTGTACGACATCCTCTATCGTGGGGCTTCGCTCGACCTTCATGGCAACACCTTCGGTCTCCCGGAACATCCGGATGAAGGCGGGGACTATGCCGCACTCTCCGCCATCGACGCGATCCTCGCCTGTTTAGTGATCCTGCTCGAATTACCCCGGAAACCTTACGTCGCCAGACCAATTCTTGTCCGTATGCGACTTGAACGAGAACCTTCGACCCAATAGAGACAGCCAGCGATGCCATTCAAGACGCTTACCGAGGACGAAGAAAAGGAACTCTGGCGGCTAAACCGCTTCTACTGGAAAGAGGCGGAGCGCTGCGAAGAGGCCGAAGCATATCTTGCCGGATGCGTGATGCTCGGTTCGGCGCTTGAGAATATCCTCATCCTGATGATCAGTCTTTATGACGAAGACGCTGATCGTACCGGCAAAGTGCCGCTCAAGAATGGCAAGCCGAAGCCGCTCCTCAAATGGGATCTGGTCGAGTTGCTTGCCGTCGCCAAGGCAGCAGGCTGGTTACCGGCTGGCCTGAAGCTGGGCGAAGACTGGAACTCCAAGAAGGCACGCGTCGGCGACTATGCCGAAGCCGCGCGCATGATGCGCAATCTTGCCCATCCTGCGCGCTATTTGAAAGACCATCCTCGGCGCCGGGTGACGAAGAGATATCTTCAGCGGCAATTTGAGATTGTGCTTGCGTGCCGGGACTGGCTTGCCGCGCATAATAATCGGGAACTGCTTAAGGCCATCAAGGAAGAAGAGGAAAAGGAACAAGCACAGCAAACGCTCACGGCTGGAAAACCCTAATATTAGGGGTTCCATTGATTGATCATCTTTAGCGCCCCATCGACCACTTCGCACGTCAGACTGGCTTTCCGCCGACTGCGGATGTAAGGAGGCGGGGGGCCCGGCCTAAACACTCGCAATCCCACCTTCCCTACAAACGGGGGGCCCGGCCTAGCTCCGCTAGGACGGGAGACCACGAATCCAATTCGAGGCGTTCGTGTCAGGATAGACGATCGGTAATCGGAAGTCGGCTTGGCTTCAGCGAACTAGCTGTTGGGGTTGATTGAGAAGGTGCCTGTCTCCAACCCGATGCCGTGACAAACGTGGTGCAGTGCAGCAAGACCGCTGTGTTGAAGTTCGCCGGCTGCTGGACAGCATTGACGCATCTACGCCGGCCGGCACGAGCCCGGCAGGACGACTGCTCTGGGCATGATCGGAAGGAACATGGTTTCTCCCCGTTCATGCGGGATTCCTTACCAAACAGTCCGTTCAAAATCACTCGCTGAGCGCCTTGAGGAGCGCATCTCTCGCATCCGCGTAATACACAACCGTTACCTTCGTGGCCAGATCGTCGGGCAGGTCGAAGAGCTGCTTGCGAACTGTTACAGGCATGAGGATCTTCTGTGCACCCTTATCTGCCGCCAGTTCGATGATGCTGACGGCGTTGTAGATCGGTTCGACCGAACCTCCGAGATTGAGTCCGCCAACGATGACAAGGCCGCCTTCAAGGCTGCGCTCAACGAGGGCGGAACTCATGGCAAGGAGAATCGGTATCCCCGTCGCTGCGGCGCTCTTGCAAGCATCAAAGGCACGAAACTGAATCGTGAATTCGTGAGCACGTGGATCACGATCACCGACAAGTTGCTTTGCTCTTGAATAGAGATTCTGTTCGGCACAGCGCACGCTCTCCTTGAGTGGCCCTGGAGGGCTTTGATTGAGAATCTTTATCCCACTTCCCGGACCTTCGGTTACTTCAATGCGGAACAATCCTGGGTTCTCTTCAGCGCCGCCTGGAGACAGAGCCCAAACCTGGCCAGCGGGGAGCGGATCACTGCCAATGCTGTTCTCGCTATGAAGTTCAGGTGTCGAGACGAATTGTTCGATCCCGTCGGGGCACATAGTGAAGCTGAAATGCGTGTTTCGGAATTCTGCTGCCCCAATGCGCTTCTGCTGTTCTTTCACCCGTCTTCGGCATTCCAAAGCAAGCTTCGCAGCCCATTCGATCGAGTCGTCTGGTATGTCGGCCTCGGGGTCAGGGAACATCAGCTTCAGTAGCCCGCTTATTGACTTCTGCACCGCTGTCGTGTCGCGGCCACTCAAGGCCCCCCCGAAAAGAATGCGCCCTTGGAGCTTGTTGACTCGGCTCTGGGCTCGAAGGTGGTTCCAACATGAGGACAGGAAATCGCTGACTAAGCCGAAATGCTCCGTCAACAGTTCCCGGCTTACTTTCGGCACGTCCCAGCCGGGGATGTAGGAGTGGATGCGGTCCATGAATGCTGTGTCATCGCGCATCTCTGGTGGAAGTGGTCCGAACAGGTGACCAATGCGCTGCTGGTGCTCTATATCGACTTCGAAGTTGCCCACCATGACCAATCCGCCGAACCCGCGAATGCTTTCCTTGCCTCGGCTGAACTCCCCGGATTCCATGTACCCTTTCATGATGTTGATCCCGTCCTTCTGGTCGAAGGAGATCCCGGAGATCTCGTCGAAGCAGATCACATCGTATTGACAGACTAGACCCCGCTGACCGTTGGCATTGTTTACAAACATCTTCGCCACGGTGGCTTTGCCGCCCGAGACAAGATGAGCGTAGGGCGACACCTGCTGGTAGAGATGGCTCTTGCCGGTTCCACGAGGACCAAGCTCAACAGCGTTGTAGTTGTTCTCGACGAAAGGTGGAGTGCCCGGCGTTTTTTGTACCAGTTGCAATGAGAGAAACTGGTATGAAAGGAGCCTGGAATGGCACGAGGGAAGAAGCACACGCCGGAGCAAATCGTGACTCTGCTTCGGCAGGTTGAAGTAGCAGTTGCGAACGGCAAGACGACGCCGGCAGCCTGCCGAGAAGGTGGAATCACCGAGCAGACCTACTACCGTTGGCGGAAAGAGTTTGGGGGGCTGCACGTGGACCAGGCTCGGCGATTGAAGGAGCTGGAGCAGGAGAACACGAAGCTGAAGCGGCTGGTAGCGAACCTGAGCCTGGATAACCTGGTGTTGAAGGACATCGCCTCGGGAAACTTCTAAGCCCGGAGCGGCGGCGTTGTGCGGTGGGCCATGCCAGTGAGCATGGAATGAGCGAGCGACATGCGTGCCAACTGGTGAAACAACCACGCGGCACGCAGCGCTACCGACCGACACAGCGTGACGATGAAGATGCACTTACCCGAGCCATCATTACTCTGGCCAGCCAATACGGCCGCTTCGGCTACCGCCGCATCACGGTGGAGTTGCAAACGGCAGGTTGGAAGGTCGGCAAGGACCGGGTCGAACGCATCTGGCGCCGCGAAGGGCTGAAGGTACCGCAGAAGCAGAAGCCACGAGGCCGCCTGTGGCGTAACGACGGTTCGTGTGTGCGCCTGCGACCGGAGAGACCCAATCATGTCTGGTCGTACGATTTCGTGAGCACATTTACCCACGACGGAAGGACAGTGCGGATGCTGAACCTGATCGATGAGTTCACGCGGGAGTGCCTGGCGATCCGTCCCCGACGCAGGCTGAACAGCCGGAACGTGATCGAGGTTCTGGCCGACGCGATGGTGGAGCGAGGAATCCCCGAGCACATTCGCTCGGACAACGGTCCGGAGTTCGTGGCCCAGAATCTACGCAAGTGGTTGGCAGCAACTGGAGCAAAAACGCTGTACATCGAACCCGGGTCTCCCTGGGAGAATGGCTACTGCGAGAGCTTCAACTCGAAGCTACGCGATGAGTTCCTGAACGGCGAGATCTTCTACTCACTGAAGGAGGTGCAGGTGCTGGCTGAACGGTGGCGCGTCTACTACAACACCAGAAGGCCGCACTCGTCGTTGGGGTACAGGCCACCGGCGCCAGCAGCATGGCAGGCCAACACGGCAACGCACTCTTAGAACGCCACGCCACAACACCATCTGCACGCGACCCATGAGAAACTGAGGTACCCTGACACGTCGTCCACGGGAGACCTCGCACGATGGCTCAGTTCACTCGCTACATCGGCATCGACTACTCGGGCGCAGAGACACCCGAATCAAGTTGCAAGGGGCTGAGGGTGTACATGGCCGAGGGCACCGGCACGCCGGTACAGGTTCCTCTCTGAATTGCTTCCAGTCTAGGAAGCCCGTTTCCGCAACTCCTGTTCCGCCCGTAGCCAATCCTGCTCCGCATATCCATCCTGATATCCGCGCTCAGCCCAGAAAATACGTGCAAGCTGCTCAATCTCCTCGCGAGACGGCTTCGGAGTCTTCGCTACTTTAGCAGCTTTTTCTTTCTTTGCAGCAGTCCTGCGTGGCTTCGCTGTCGCCTTCGTCATCTTTACTTTCATCGCTTCCCCCAAATTGCCTGTTGGCTCTGCCGTGTTCTGTTGACTCGGGATCATACGCCTCTTCCGGTGACAGTAAAATCTACTGATGCGCCACGGCATACGATTGTCTACCGTGAAGGCGTGGCTCCAACGAGCCGATCTGAACGGCTCACTTGTCAACTTCTTCAATCCACCACTGACGCCGGAGGAGCGAGGGGTCGCGAACATCGAGGGCTGGATATTGGGAGTAGTGCAGTTTGAAATCCACAGGGCAGGACTCGCTGTGGAAATGAGCGTAGAGTTGGGGGTATGACTGAAACTACGCGAACAATCCTATTGCCGACAAAGTCATCTGCAAATTGGCGATGCTCTGATTGTGCGTGGTCGCAGCCATTCGTGCAGCGGCTCGAAGTGATACCGAATGTGCCAACAAAAGCGATAGAGGACGCGTTTATTCGGCACAAATGTACTGAGCATCGACACCCCAAATGGAATAGATAAAGCCTTTGACGCGCTTGATGGAATTTGCATCCGCCAAACGCACGCACCCGATCCGAAGGGACTTGGCATTATCGGATGCACTTGACTTTCAAACTGCACCACTACCGGATACTGGGAGTGGTGTGAAGTGCCGAAGTTCGAAAGCGAGTACCGAGGCGGGTCTATAATCTGACCACCGTGCCGATTGCTTTCCACGTTTCTTTCCATCCCAACTACTTCTTCACTTGCCCCAACTGCGGAAAGCGCATAGAGGTGATTATTGATTTCGAGAAGGTGAACCGGAAACCAGACGCAGAAATATTTCTGAACTGCTTGCCACCGGGTGGCTGTAGATGGTGCGGCGAACTTCCGATGTCCAAGGGTGTGCCAATGCCGGGGATTCCTCGGGGACATCTTCGCAATGAGAAACTCTTCGCACGCTGGCCGGGATTCCTCCCGGCTCTTTGCCAGCATATTGAAGATTTTGTAGGCGTGCTGAAGTGGTTCCAGAGGGCGGGAGAGGCTTGCGAGGATTCGGGGAAATGGCTGGCTGTTGAAACAATTGTACGCCTTGAGCCTGTTGTCAGCGCGGGAAAGCTGCCCTCGACCGGCGATTGACGAGGGCGCATAATCAATCCTCATTTCCCGATCTGCGACGCTGCACGGCTCCATGAATTCACATACCCTCCTCAGCCGGGCTTCTACGAAATCGTGCGACCGGAGAGGTGCTTCCACTTGTTCCCCGATTTCCGGAAGGGCGTATGGATTTTGTTGACAGAGAGCTAAAGTGCATCGCGGGGCTTTTGCACTCCCGGCAGTTGGTCTAAACTTGTAGGGATTTCCCTTGCATACACACTCATCCTGTGCGAAGATTCGCTTGTGAGTGTGCGAACCGGAGCCGCCCCGCGAAGGCGGCCCTTCCATTTTGCCCACATCATATCATCATTTGATGTCGGCTACCGCGTCCCACTTCCAGTACCGCCCTCCAGACTTGTCCGTCGCCTCTTGCAATCGCCAAGCTTGGCCTGTCTGCGTGTTAATCCTGATCACGGTCTTTTGATTGAGTTGTCCCCCAGAGGCCGTGAAGTCCAACTCTGCGGACAAAATTTGGTAGCGGCCGCTTGGAGTAGGCTGCATGCCTGTGGCCGTTTGTGCGCTTTGAGCGTGGGCGTAGACCCATGCACAGACGCCGAGTATGGTTAGGAGACAAACAATTCCTGCGATTTTAGTTCGCATAGTTTCACCTCACGGTAAAACCGTAGCAGACCGGACGGGAGGAAGGGGGCGGAGGCCAGCGAGGGGCCAGCACCGCATCCATAGGACACTACCCGGTGTCCATCGCCGACTTGGCGAACTACGCCCTGCTGCGCCCCGTGCTGCTCGAATTGGAGCGGCAGAATCCGCTCACTACCTAGCAACAAAATGATTGAGGACAGACTGAAATGACGGCCATCGCAGTAGCCTATGACCCCATCGCAAGTAGGTTTGTAATAGCCGCCGATGGAAGATGCGCTTCGGATGCGTTGCCGATGGTGATTAAGACGGATAAGCAGCAGAAGATTTTCCCTATTCAAAAAGAGCATATGACCATCGCCTACGCCATGACCGGGTTTGCAAGCACTGATGATGGCTCGTTCGAGACAATTGTCGAAGCTGACAGACAAGTCAAACTGCTGGCGAAACGCCAGTTCGTTGATGGCTATGAGTTTTCAGGCAAATTCTGCTTCAATATGACAAGAGTCATTGAAAAGGCACTAGAGACTGGCCGCATCGCGAAGATTTCGGCATCTGAGGAGCTACCGCAAGAAGAGAGAGGAAGAATGCTGAGGTTCTTCATTCTCGGCTTTTTTAAGCGGAAGGCATTTTGGAGAATAGCTTCGTTCTACCACAATGAGATGACTCATCGCCTCAGCGTAAGGCCACAAGATTTGGAACTCTCACAATTCAGATTTGCCTGTACTGGCTCCGACAAGATCGCAAGCATGATTTATGGAAACGCAACCGTCGATCCCAGAATTGCCGCTTATAAACATACACCAAGCGGCGATGCGGAAGCGTTGACAGCGACTACGAATTTCGTGAAAGCCTGCTCCGACCCAGCCGCTGTGGCAGTTGATCCATGGTGCCGGATCGTAGGCGGCTACATCCACGCTGCGGAACTGACTCAGATTGGATTCAGGTGGTCGATCCCTCCTGTTATTTAAGGTATAAGGACTTGCTTGACTGGACTTCGCAAAATCAAAGTTCTCGACCCTACGCGGCATAACTCCGCCGTGGGAAAACTGTACGGACGCTAATCCCGTCGCTTTGCACGTTCAATCAATATTTTCTGAATCTTCTTAGCTGTGAGTATTCCTCGAACGTCCGGCCTAATACTGTACGGAAATCCGACTTGGCGTGTTCCCATCGCCGAAGTCCGGTAGAGAAAACCTTTGTTCTCCAGATCGCAAACCGCTCCGTTATTGGGTTGAAAAGTCATCGAACTTCTATCGTTATGCACATAGTCCAATAGCAAGAGAAGCTGATCTTGGGGCAGTGCTTCAAGTGTCTTCTTTTGCTTTCGCTTGTATCGAAACGAGTCCCACCCGCGTTTTGTGGAACCGTACAGGGTCTTGGCTAATTCAACGATGAGCACGGCAACTGAGACAAAAAATGTGAGACCAATCGCCCAGCGATAATTCTGTGAGAACTCCCACAGTCGGAAGTACTTGAGCCAATTCACTGGTGCCCATAGCAGGAACGCGCAAACCAGACCAAGCACAGCCATGTAACGCGGGGATACGTGATCTGCGATCCATTTGACGAAAACTTCAACTGGATTGAATGTCATGCCAAGAGGCTAATACTTTGGCGGTTGGTTCTCCCTCGACAAGTTCAGCAATCCCGCCCTGTTTTCCACGTTCCGCCCCGTTTTTCCACACATTTCCCGAGTGGCCTGTAATCCAGCCATGCCTCCCAAATTCAATTGCCCTTCGAATTCAGGCATCATCCAGCACATCGGGAGCCGCGCAAAGTAATTGGCCAGCCGGTAGTCGGCTTTTTTGAGGTTCCAGACCTCCTATCGCGTCCTCTTGGGGGCCACTTTGCTCATACCAGAGCAAAAACAAATGTCTAGTCACTGGCTCCGGGCGGTCAGCAGGGTTATTATGCGGGTCAGTACCAAAGGAGATCGTTCGATGTGGGTGCATAACCTCAACGGCACAAGTCCGAACAAATGCAAGTGTGGAAGCTGGCTTCAACATTGGGCGAATTTCTCAGGTCGGAGGCTCCCGAGAGAATGCTCAAAATTGCGCTGTACAAACCGCGCCGATGTCGGTGCGCATGTCCAAAAGAAGAGAGGAAACGACTGCTGGTACATCATCCCCCTCTGTAGAAGCTGCAATCAGAGCGGAGACAAAGACTTCGAGATTCAAGAATCCGTTGTGCTCGTAAGCGCCAACGTTCAGGAAACCTGTGCGAAGGCATAGCGGCGGATGGGTGGCTAAGCTGGGTGCGCCGACCGATAATCGCGAAAGGTCTATCATGCCTTGACAAGGGGGCTGAACGCGGCAGCATGACCTACCCGCTCCCTGACCGGAAGCACCCTGCTGTATGATTTCTGCGAAAGGAAGATGCAAATGCCTACCACTTCAATCATTGCAGCAATCGACGCCGAAGTCGAAAGGCTTCAAAAAGCCCGTGTACTACTGTCGAGTATTGATCGGGCTGCTGCCCCGCCAACTAAGAGAATTGCAAAACGGCGGAAACTGAGCGCAGCGGCACGCAAACGAATTGGGGACGCACAGCGCAAGCGGTGGGCAGCGGCAAAGAAGGCGGCGAAGTAAACCACATGACAACGAGCGGTTTTGCGGTATCCGGGACTGTCTGACTTGCTGGCAAATATTCAGAAACAGCGAAAAGGTAGGCATGTCGGCAGGAAGGGAGGGTTATGTCTAAGGTTCTACCTTTCGTCGGTTATGATGCTCTCATTATCTGTGCTGTCTTTTTTGCGGCTTCGAGCACTGCGGGATAGGTCTGTGTTGCCCAACACATCACGTAGCCATTTCCCATCTCGATTGAGAAATGGAACTCGGCGTCTTCCGGGTGTCTCCCATGCCGGTCCCAGTACCGCGCCATGTGCCGTCCGTATCGATCCCAAGCGGCATCCATCAGTTCTGCCATTGTCTGAAGAAATCGAATCAAGTTGCCCTTGGTTCCACGTTTCCCAGATCGTTGAAGCATCACATAGCCGCAAAAGAACGCATCGCCTCCACCTTGGCAGGATGTGAATGTGTTAATGCCGGGGATCGTGTTCAAGACGCGGATGAGTTCGGCTATCCCCAAATCGATTTCGACAGTCTCACCGCCGATATTCATCTGAATTGTCTGATGTGGTGATTCCACCTGTGGTGATTCCACTAGTTTCATAGTCATCGCTCTTATCCCTGCCCTGCGTATTTAACTCATTGCTTGGCGTACCATTCTGCTGTTTTCTTCGGGTCAAAGCGAACGCAGGTTTCTGACTCATGACTACCAGCTGGCTGTCTGCCGCCCTCTCAAAGACCGTAGCGAAGCGGTCGCAAACAAGTGAAGCGGCCAGGAGACTGCCGCTCGAACAGTTCAGAATTGCCGCCCGGATTGCCTTTGCGATGCTTATCAAGAAACGCCGCGTAAGTGCCCTCTCCCAAACCGGGGCATGCCTTTCGGAAATCCTCTTTCGTGAAAGACTCCCGGAGATTACCAGATCTGACTGCCGCGACAATTTCTGTGTAGACTTTGTGAACCATGTTGCTGTCACCCGCGTCTCAAATCGGCACCTTATGCGATGCCGAATCCCTGACACTCCGCCGCCGCTTATCATAAATCTGCGTGGTAGTGATGTGCTTGTTGTCCAGGAGTTCCTGGACAGATTCGATGGGCACGCTGGTATCGAGCAGTAGCGTCGCCGTCGCCGCCCTGAGCGAATGCGGTGAATGCACGCACACCTGAACCTTTTAGCCATCAGGCAGCTCTTTCTCCTGTATCGCGCCGGGCAGCCGCTCCAGATAGCTCATGAGTACCCGGTACATGCTGCGTTGGTTCATGCGGCGAGAGGAGAGGGCGTCGCCTCGCCTGGAGCGCAGAGGATGGAAGAGGGAACCGCTTTCGATGCCGGCAGCCCTGATGTACTCGGTTATGGCTTCCGCTGCGCTGAAGTGGATTTGCGCTTGGATTTGGTAAAGCGTGTCAAATGCGGCTTGAAAACCCGCCATTGCAGCTTGTCTGATGCAACAGCTACGGAAATCCGCAATCGGTCCCCGACTCGGCCAGGCTTTCCCGTTCTCCTTGCGCACGTTCCTCGGTAGACGCTAACCGCCCGAAGCGCGATTCCACCTCCAGGAGGAGCTGGTTTGGCGGTTCCGGTTGTATCACCGCCCACCCGGCAACCGCCCACCCGGCAATTACTTTGTAGTCATCCCCCTAAGACGGCAGGGTTTGATTCCACTCGGGGTAGAGCAGGTGGGTGGCACTCCACTCCCCCGGTCTAACCAAGCTTGGGCTCCCTTCTCCCTCCTTCTCCTTCCAATAACACCTGTTTCTGGAAGGGTGAAACCGGCCGATTCCGGCGCCGTGGAATCAGGCGTTTACAGCGCAGGATTCCGGCAGGTTTTTGGAACGGCTCTGGAGGGCGCGGCAAGCGGTACCGACGCCGATGCCCAGTTCCCGGGAGATGACCTTCCACGAGGCGCCGGCGGCTCGGAGGCTGGCTACTTGGCAGGGGTAGACGGCGACTGGCGGATCGCTGGCGCCATGGGCATTTGCCGGTACCGAACCAGAAAGTGTTTACTTCTATAGAAGATTATCCTGTTGACACAGATTACGAATTGAGAGATAATACTATCAGATTGAGGTAAGCGTATGAATCTGATAGATGTTACACGAAAGCTCGGCACAGAGGAACAGTGCTTTGCCTTCCTCGAAAAGATGCGCTGGCCCGATGGTATCCGCTGCGCCATTTGTGGCTGTGCCCGGATCAGCCGAATTGAGCGCAAAAAGGCTTCCAAGAACGTCCGCACGAGCCTCTATCAGTGCTTAGAACCTACTTGCAAACAGCAATTCTCCGTCACATCGGGAACGATCTTCCACGACACCCGGATTCCTTTGTCGAAGTGGTTCATGGCGATCTCGCTGGTTATGGAAGCCAAGAAGGGTATGAGCGCGATGCAACTCAAGCGTACACTCTGGGGCGATCACAAGGGAAGCTACCAGACCGCGTGGCACATGATGCACAGGATTCGTGAAGCGATGGGCGACGATCTGGCCGACCGCCCGAAGTTAACGGGCATTGTCGAGATGGACGAATCCTATCTTGGCGGCGTCAAGCACGGTCGCCGGTATCAGGGTCGCAGGGATCACAAGAACTGCATCGTGGGCATCAAGCAGCGCGGCGGCGACGTGCGATTCTTCCACGCACCGGATGCCAAGATAGAAACCCTTGCGAAATATCTCGAAGAGAACGTCAGCCGGGACGTGGAAGCCATTAACACTGATGAGCTGCCAGCATATCCAAAGGCGCTCAGGCTCTCAGGTCACGACCTCGAAAAGCACATGACCGTGAATCATACCGCCAAGGTTTACGTGGACGGCGACGCGACAACGAACGGCATCGAATCTGCGTTTTCTCTGTTCAAACGTGGGGTTTTGGGCAGCTTCCACAAGATTTCTATAAAGCACCTGCACCGCTATCTGAGCGAGTTTGAATTCAGGTTCAATGAGCGGAAAAGCCCGCAGCGGTTTGAAACGATGGTCAGCAGGACGGCTACTACTTCGCCGTTGCCGTATCGGACGCTGGTTGGGAATCCGGACCTGGGGCCGTTCTAGGCGGGATTATCTTGCCAGAGGTTTTGCGGGTGCCGGTCTTTTCCTGATCCCGCGTGGCCGGTTTCTGCCTCAGCAAATTGCCGACGATGGACTCGAACTGGCGACGGTCAACCTTCACACGAGTAGTATCGCACATCCAAAATTTATGCACAGTTATGCACAAGTTATCAACAGGGTTGCGTGGAAACATGACTGCGGCTATGCTCTTAAACAGGACAAGCCCCGTAGCTCAAACGGAGCGATTCCCAAGCAAGGACGTCGGGCGATGGCGTGACCCTCACAAAGTTCGCCAAAGCACGGGTTGGGACAGCCTAGAGAGCGCCAGAACCTAATCTGGGGGTAGCAGGTTCAAATCCTGCCGGGGCCCCTAACCTTTGGAGAGAGTCCGCTAGACGGTAGACAGCACGGGCCTTATAAGCCCCATTTGGGTAGCGCCCTAACGCTACGGGTTCGATTCCCACTCTCTCCGTTCAAACTCAATCAAATCAGACACTGACAGATATCAATCAACATCAACCAAAGTCAACTGATGTCAGCTGATGTCAGCTGATGTAGGCAGATTAGCAAGGTCTGCGTTAGTTTGCAACAAATCAGTTTGGTGCATTCAGAACGACAGGCCAAATTGTATAAGCCGCTTAGCTGCTATTTGGACGCCCCTCCATTTTTCTCCGCGTTAAATCTGGACGTTTTCAAATAGCAGCTAAGAATTACTGCCAGGTCGAGCGCTTCTACAATCTGCGCCCTTCAAATAAGCAATCTACTGTGTCAATGGGATATTTGTCCTTCTATATAACTGACGAGTGGGCGACAAACCAACCCGAACAGCTCTTCGATGCAAGCAGAGGAAAACGCACGCACGGGGGCTCAAATCAGGCACCACGGATGGCAGTTTACCCAGCACCGATCCCTGTCACTCGCCCTCGTCCCCAATTTGCTCGTCCTTCTCTACCTGGAGCTGTGTGTTCACAAGGTGCATTTCGATCGGCAAGCCGCCTACGATCGGAGCCACGTCACGCACGATGGACTCAAAAGCGCTCACCCTTTTGGGATCCTTCCACTTCTCGCCGACTACAACGAACGCGAGAGTCGTGCCGTCATCGTGCCTGATCAAAAACACGTTGGCTCCTTTACCCTGAAAGAAGCCCATCGATTCGAACCGTCGGCCGAGTGCCTGCGCCTGGGCCTTGGTTGCCGAGCCCTCATAGTAGACACCGTCGCTGCCGCCGAAACGTACTTCGCCCACCGTCGATGTCTCTTCCACGTTCAGCCTGCTGTCGACAAGCCGGACCTGAATCGGCAGCCCACCCACCGTCGGAGCTACTTCCCGCGCAAGCTCTTCAAACGAAGAGAGCATCCCTGGCTGGTTCCAGATACCGTCCAGGACTACGAACGAGATGGTTCTGCTGCCGAATCCCATATTGAGTAGAACGGACGACCCGCGGCCCTGGAAGTATTCATCGCTCCTGAGCGCGTTGCCGAGCGCTGTGGCTTCGGCCTTGGTGGCTACGCCGGAGTAGATGACCTGGTCCTTGGTTCCAATGATCACGATTTTCCGATATTGATATACGTACACAACAGCGCCAACCACAACGACCAAAGCCACCAACGTTGCGATGCCGACCCAAAAGGCCGTCCATCTGGAACCAAGTTGGCCGCCGCGTGCAGTGTGCTCTTTGACAGCGTCGCCCTGCTCCTCCTTTGCGATCTGCCACGTACAGATCCAGGTAAACGTGAGGAACAGAATCTCAAATGCGTCATATTCCAAGCGGTCCAACGAGCCCGACAACGTATTCCAATTCCACTTGATCAGGATGTTGAGCGCGGTAGCAATCAACCCGAGGATGACCGCGAGAACGCCTTTGACAGCTTTCCCCAGCCTGCCGTAGTTGACTGCAATGAGAATGGCGCCAGCAAGAGGGCAGCAAATGAATGCCGCTGTTCCCACGGCACCGGAATCGAACAACCGGTATTCCGGCCCGCGTGGAGTTGCTTCTGGAAGTGTGCCCATAGGAGTACACCAATCATAAGCGGTTCCGCTGCAGCATCGCCGGGTGGCCAAAGGTCCCCGGAACGACGGCTCCGCCCGAATTACCGCCCACTCGTCAATTACCACTTGTGTAATACCCGACAAGCCTGCGGGGCAGAGGCCGTGCGGGATGCCGCGAAAGTCTTGCTGAGAGCAATGCCCGCTACTGCGCGGAAGAATCAACTCCAGCCAGAATCTCGCAGCCAATACATGCAGTAAACAAGAATCCGAATAACGGTGCTGTTTTCTGTTCGTCACAGGTTTTCTCAGGATCACTACTGAAAAGTCGGCATCGCGACCGGAATCTCATGACCTGTGCCCGGGTGAGGCAATAACAGCGCGAGATGTGTGCGGAGTTGGAATCAGTCGCCGGTTCACACGACCCCGAGAATCCACCCCTCGATTTTGGCGATACCGCGTTCCTCCGCCGTCAGGCTCGGGCTACTGCCTTTCAAATGAGAGTCGGCATGGTATCGTGTTTCGGTACCCGAATCTATCTCCAAATGAGGCTGCAATGGATACGAATTCAATTATCACTGCAATTGACGCAGAAATCGGGAAGCTCCAAGAAGTTCGTGCGCTCCTGTCCGGCGTCAACAATGCGACACCTGTAACGAAAGCTGCCCCTGCCAAGAAGTCTGTGAGGCGCAAGCTAAGCCCCGCAGCCCGGAGGCGAATTGCGGAGGCTCAGAAGAAACGTTGGGCAGCGGCCAAAGCTGCGAAGGAGGCTGTGAAGCCGACTCCAGCGAAGAAGGCGGCGAAGGAAGCTCCCGCCGAGAAGGTGGCTGTCAAGAAGGCTCCAAAGCGGAGGCTGAGACTGAGCCCGGAAACTAAGAAGCGCATCGCTAAGGCGCAGCGGAAACGCTGGGCGGCGGTTAAGGCGGCGAAATCGGCGGCGGCGAAGAAGGCGGCAAAGAAAGCTCCAGCCAAGAAGGCCGCTGCCGTCAAAAAAGCTCCTGCCAAGGCCGCGAAGAAAGCTGTCAGGAAGGCTGCTGTTAAAAAAGCTTCTGCCAAGAAGGTTCCCGCCGTGAAGGCCAAGAAAGCCGCTGCCGAGAAGAAAGCGGCTCCTGCTCCTAAAACGGCGGTTTCTGCTGCTGCGACCGAAGCGGTTGCTTCCTAAAGATTCGTCGCAAGACGCTTTCGAAACCCACGCCCATCGCTTCACAAAAGTAACGACGGCCTAGGCAGATCACCTAGGCCGTCGCGTTGTACTGACTTCACTGGACTAAGGCTATCGTGCTCCCACGATTTCCCGAGCATTTTTACACATGTTCCAAAGCCTCGATCCTTCAATGGCGCTACCCGTTAGATCGGGTTCTTCAGGCGACTCAGTCGTCGCTCCATTTGAAGTATCGCCATCCTCGTCTCGGGGCAATGGTCACATTCACCGTAAAGAATGCGATTGCGGCTCAACCGACTGTTTCCTTCTGGTTGGGGCAACCTTGGGGTTCTGGGGCACAACGCCCTAGCCCTGAGTCAATTCACGGAATGTATTGAGATCAGGATTTCTCTGCATCGTTTGAGCAGCGGCCTCCCTCTCCGTAGGCCATCAATCTAGCCCCAGATTCACGAGGAGTCAACAAACTTTGAATGCAGGAGAAAACGTCCGCGCATCTGTCGCGTTACCTTGGTAAGGTCGATCTTGTCTCACACCGGCGCAATCAACCCCGGACTGTTGTTCCGCACGTTTCCGACCGCTCGACTCACTTTCCACGCCTTCATTTCCTCTGCCGGGAACGTTTTGAGCAAATCAACAGGCAAATGCGATGGCTCAGCCGGAGCCATCCACCGCTCGTAATCCTTCCGTGCGACGATCACCGGCATTCTGTTGTGAATCGATTTCTTGTAGAGCCTGTTTCTGCCTATCAATCGGAGCTGACCCCTAAAGCGGGAACAGGCACAGCGCAAGAGCACTGACAACCCCAAATCATCTGACAGTCTGAGCCTTAGAAAGGGACCTTCCATCACAAGGCTCACTCTGATCCAGATGATACTGCCATGCTAGTGTAGCCTTACCCCGTGGATAGAAGGTGATCTGATTGTCGCCAGTATCATCATGAACAGTGAACTTTGCTAGACGATCCGGATTGCCCTTATAATACGAACTGCTGAGAAGCATTTGCCCATTGCGAATCCCAGCATTGAAAGCAGGTCCATTCTCGACAACTCCGCTGATGATCTTCTCGGCACGGGATTGATCGAAGTCGAACCCGAGATCGAAGGTGGGCACATCGTCAAGCGATGCACGTGCGCAATTTCCCAGAATAGGAAGTTGGGCGGGGGCAGGAAGATTTCCATGCTGGATGACTGCCTCTTGCAAGAGAGTCCGTGACGAAGGGGAGAGATAATGCCCGGCCGTATCGAGGATGCGATTCAGGGTGTACGGCTGTCGGCCGTCTCGTACCATTTCGAACATTACGTTATCGAGCGAGCGCTTGCCGCCCGACTCTCTCCGGATTGTGCCGTCAAGCCATAATGAGATAACTCTTCCACGAACATACTCATCATTTGAAGCCGGGAACCTGAGAAGGGCAATGTTCAGTGAAGTGATATAGTCTGAAGCAGACAACTCGCCCGCACGATAGGTCAGGAGTTGCGCGTAGTACTCTGTTGGCCCCTCCCGAAACCACTTGATAAGGTTCTCGTCATAGCCCGAAGGAACCATGCCCATTTCCCCCGGGTCCCACGCATGGAAGGACTCATGAGCAAGGGTCGGAAGTAGTCCATTCAAAGAGTCTAGGCGCGAAACGAACATCCAGAACGCATTAGTGAATTGGCTTCCATCTGCGCTGCCGTGGTCACGGTCAAAAGGAGTCAGCGTGACAAGGAAGTACGGAAAAGCGTTGTCATGCCAGAAGTCCCGCACGATTCCGACAACCTTCCGAATGTCCTCAATCGCTTCGTCGTCTGAAAAAGTCCAGTCACCCCGTACAGCGAGAAATGCCGGTTGGCCATTGATCTGAAACTGGTGAATGCGGTAATCACCTGCTGCGTAGAGACCCTCGTTCACTCTGATCCACGGTCCAGTAAACGTTTGACAGCGGTTCGTCGGCAAAGCTGAAGTGCCGAAGCTGGTGGCCAAAGTCCATGCGGCCGGGAGTTGTTGCCAGTCGAAATTCGCTGTTTCGAGTGCCTGATCAGGGAGGTCAAGTCGTACAAGTGCATTGCTCCCGGTGAATTCCAGATACTGAGGCATCAACACCGGATGGAACTGGAGTGGATTGACCAGAGGGCCAGACCAGTCTCGCTGCAGATCGTACTCAACAACAACGGAGTGATTCGCTGGCCCATGCACCTTCACTGAACTGTCGTCTACACCTCCTTCTAACGAAGCACCTTCCGAGACTGCACGCAAGCTCATCATTGCGTGTAGCTTCTCACCTGCCCATTGATTCGGAAGAAGTATACTTTCCGATCCATTGGCCCCCATCTGGAACTCGAATTTGACGTGCAGGACAAGACCACTTGACCTGAACTCTGGAGAAAACCGATACGTAATCGTCCTAACTGGTCCAGCGGCTGTGAAGTCGCATTGGGCGTGAAGGCTACAGGTAATAACCAGCGCGACAGTCAGAAGAAATACTAGGTGGCGCATGGGCAAGTCCGTGGCTTAGAGGTGAGAACCCTAATCATATTAGCGGCTACGTGGCTGCTTTACCAACATACGGTCAAGGTGAACAGAGCTTTAGGGTAGGGCCTTGAACGCCCCGAGGAGTTTGGTGTACCGGTCCTGATCTCTATGAGAGCATGCTGATCTCCTGCCAGAGCTTTTCGCTCCGTCTCGGTCATCGGGATTCTACTTCTGCTCGATCCGCTCCGGCACCTTGCGAAAGACAGAATTAAATATCTCATGTGCCAAATCGACCGATTCCTCAATCGCCTTGCCGGTCGGCACCACCCGCACGTTGACCTGCCGCTGTCGTACCCCGTGCTTCTCGATGGGGAGTTCGATTTGCCCAAGCTTCTGGCGAGGGTCATGGGTTTACGCTGAAGTCAGTTTTCATGTCGAGTGACGCTCGAATGGGAGAACCAAATGCAAGATGAACTTCCTGCTGTCCCGGACACAGCCCAGTACGTTCGTGCGCTGACCGCCCTTGAGAAAGACATCACCGTCCACGACCGTGAACTTCTTGCGGCTCACTGGTCTTTCCCGAATCATGCTGCGACTGCTTCAGAGTTGGCCGGTGCGACCGGAATGAAGAACTACGGCGCAGTGAATTTGCGCTATGGCCGTCTCGGGGCTCGTCTGCGGCGAGAATTGAACTTCCCGGTCACACAGGAAGGTGAAATACAGTCGTTCGTCATTTCATGGTTCACGAGACGTGATGGGAACGGAGACTGGGAACTGCACCTGCATCCGCAGATGGCAGAAGCTCTGGAGCAACTTGGATGGGTAAAGAGCACTACCTCGCCCTAGTCTGCCGCTGGTGAACCACGAGTTGGTCGGGGCGACCGAGAAAAACTTCAGAAGGCAGGTACCGGCGCAACTCGCCGCACAGGGGACACTCGACGGCGACCGACTGGAAGGGGAATTCATCCCGACCGGATGCCGCTTTTCGACGCCGCAGCCACCATTTGAGTAGACCGGGGGCTCGTTAGGCAGTAGCGTCGTGAGAATCCGCAATAGCAGAGTTGACACACTACAAGGCGCAGCGTGGTGAATCTTCGGTTCTTTGCGCCACAGGAGCCGCGCAAGAGGCCAATCCTCAAGAATTCCCCCGCCGGGTACCACTCCAATGGTAAAATCCTTCCGACCCGAAGCTAGAAAGGAAATCTTGGCTTAAAGGAGGTCAAAATGGCCGAGAGCGTTTACAAAGTAATTGAATTGGTCGGCACCAGCACCGATTCATGGGAGAAGGCGGCTGCTCTAGCCTTGGGGACGGCGTCCAAGTCGCTGCGCGATTTGCGCGTGGCTGAAGTCATTAAGTTGGACATACACATTGAGGACGGGAAGCCGGTCTATCGTACAAAGTTGAGCGTGTCGTTTAAGTACCAAACCGAGCAGCAGTGAGGTACACCATCCCCCGATTTACACGGGGCATGTGAGCGTCCGGGTCGTACATCACCGGCCTCCGGTTCGCGGCTGGCGGGTATGAGTTGCCCGGCTCCTTGCCTGACCCCGCGCTCGACAGGAACCCCGGCACAGCCACCGGCAATGGCGACCGGCCTGACAATTCTGGACGCCTCGGACAACACCAGCAGGATTTTTATATATAGTGCCGTTCGAGAAGGCTTTTCGCGACAAGCTGGAAGAAATATCTCTGTGGTCGCCCGTGAGGAGCTAACAAGCTTCACCCGGCACGCTGCTGCCGGGTGACCAGTTGGTCAGGCCGACCGAGAAAGACCTCAGACGGCAGGTATCGGCGTGGTTCGCCGCAGAGGGGGCACTCAACGGTGATGGACTGGAACGGACGCTAGGGGATGGTCAACTGGGCGCTCCTCGTTTCCGAAATTTAGCTCGATTTAGCTCGAAAACTAGGGAGAAAAGGGGCAACAACTGGGTATCAGAGAGAAAATAGAGACTTCTAAAGGCTATCGTAAGCCTTTGATTTAAGAGTTTTTATCAGTTTTATTGGATTTTTCTTGACTGGATGGCGGTGGACGGAGTCTCGTGCGAACCGCTCTCCGAGTCAAATTCCCTGCTAACAGGGAATTTAACAGGGAAATCTTGAGATTTTGGCCCTCGTTAACGCACGGCGCCGCACGGCATGCTGCACAATTCACTGTGCTTAGCTCGCTGTGGCGGGCCATCCAGGCTCAAAAAGAACAGGGAATTTTCTCGAGATAACAGGGAATTGAAATTCCCTGTTACGGGTTCGAGCAGCGAAGGTTTGTTGATTTTTGGGACCTTGTCGCGAAAAACGCCCCCAAATTCCCACTACATAAGTAGAGCAATTTTTAAGGACGGCCTTTACGAAAGCCCAAGGGCTGGATTGGTGACCAGCATGGATCTTGCTTCAGTATCCATGACCGCGCGGGCGCCATCTCGCGCGGCTCAGTACGTCCGCATGTCGACCGAGCATCAGCAGTATTCGCCGGAAAACCAGCTCGATGTCATCCGCCAGTACGCAGCGACTCATAACATAGAGATCGTCAAGGACCATTCCTACCATGGCCGTAGGGGGCTGAACATCGCGGGGGGGAAGGTCTCAACCAGCTCATGGCTGACGTCGAGCCAACAGATCGCTATTTTGGCGAGCCGCAAGTGTTGGAGTGACCGGCACCGGATTCAACATTATGTATGACGAAAGTGCGACAAACGGCGCCACGGCCAAAGGCCGATCAGTTCCTGTGCGCTCCGCAGCACTGCTTGTACTTCCTGCCGCTACCGCACGGGCACCGATCGTTCCGGGCCGCGTTCCCAAACTTTGCGCGTGCATCCTGCGCCGCAGTCCAGCCCATCACGTTCGCGGGCGGGCGGTGAGCGGTCAACTCCGCAGCCATGAACCGCATGTATGGATCAACGTGCCGAAAGAACATCTTGTAGCCGGCACAAAGGTAATTCAGTCCCGATTCCCCATCAGGGGCGTCAACGAAGCGGTGCTTTGGGCATTCTCCGTTGCAGGCAAAGCGCACGTCACACTCATGACAGTACCTGGGAAGGGAGGACTCCTTGGCTTCTCCAAAATCATGCTGCTGCGCAGATTCGACCAGCGATTTGAGCGGGGCCTCCATGATATTGCCCAGCCGGTTTTCCGGGTAAACGAAATGGTCGCAAGAGTACAGGTCGCCGCAATGTTCGATAGCCAGAGCCGCGCCGCAGGTCCGGCGGAAGATGCACAGACTCGCTTCCATCCCCGCCCACATCTCCAGACTGACGTCGAAAAGCTGCACAAAGTACCGACCGACATCCTGCCGCACCCATTCATCGAATATCGCGCACAGAAACCGTCCGAACTGAAGCGGACGCACGGACCAGGGCGTCACCTGCGCCGAACCGGCGAAATCCGGAGACACCAGATGTAGGCCGTCCCCGGTGGCCCTCTGTGCCATCCGTTCCACGATTGGAATGAACTGCATGTATCCGCTGCCACTCTCTTTCAGAAAACGATAAACTTCGAGCGGTGAATTCGCGTTGACGGGATGCACTGTCGTCAGCGTATTGAATTCCACGTTGTGCTGCTTGAGGGTCTCGATTCCCCGCGTCACCCTGTCGAAGCTCGGCTGACCGCCTTTATCTACCCGGTAGGCGTCGTGAAGTTCACGCGGTCCATCGATCGAGACTCCGATGAGAAACTGATTCTCGCGAAAGAATTCGGCCCACGCATCATTCAGCAGCACACCGTTAGTTTGGAACGCGTTGGCGATCCGCTTGCCATTCGCATATTGCTTCTGCATCGCGACAACTTGCTGAAAATACTCGACGCCCAGCAGCGTTGGCTCACCGCCCTGCCAAGCAAAGTGGACCACTGGTGTGTCGTGGGCTTCGATGTACTGCCGGATATAGCTCTCCAGCACTTCCTCGCGCATGCCCCAGCTCTCGACCTGCGGATACAGCAGTTCTTTTTCCAGATAGAAGCAGTACTTGCAATCGAGATTACAAATTGGCCCGATGGGCTTGGCCAGCACATGAAAGTCGGCAGCGCTCATCAAAAACCTCTAGAAACATGCAGATCGGGAATGCCATCCTTGCTTTCCATTATCGCTAGCAAACGGGAATCCTTTAGCCGCTGGCCGACACCGGTCGATCGGCGCCATTTACCGAGGTGAAAAAATGCTGGGTGAGTACTTTTGGGCGTTTCGGCGCTTGTTTGAGAGCATCGAGTACGGCATAAAATGCCGGCTTCACATGCAAATCAGCATCGAAGAGCAGCGGCCGTTGCGGTTGATGATCCGGCCGGATATATTCAGGGAAATACTTAGTGCGATTATGCCAGCTATAGGCGTCGCACAAGCCCCATGTTACTAGCACCACGACCGCAATCTCGTCCAGCGCTACCGCCAGAAAGCGCGCGTACATTTGCGCAACCTCCTGATCGCGAATCTTCGGGTCCGATGGCATTCCGATATCATCGACGTCGATTTCCGAAATGACAATCTTCATTCCTCTTGCAGCTAGATCGTGCAGGAAACGCCGGTAAACCGTCTCATTGAAAGCATTGAAATTGTTGAATCTTAAGTGCGACTGAAGGCCGACTCCATCGATAGGCACTTGAGCCTTTTGCATGCGATCAAGCAGGTGTAAGAGGGCTGACCTCCGCGCTTCTTGTTCCGGTGTGTCCAGTTCCAGGTTGTAATCGTTGTACAGTAATAGCGCTCCCGGGTCCGCCGTCCGTGCTTCACCGAAAGCATCAAAGAAAAACTCTGGCCCTAACGTCCGCGCCAGCGAGTTGTTGATCCTCAGTCCAAATGGTCCGTTTTCCCTAGGTTCGATAGCTTCGTTCACTACGTTCCACGAGAAGCAGCGTCCCCGATAAAATGTGGCCAATTGCTGAATGTGCTTAGCTACGGCCTTCTGCGCCTGAGTTCTCGAGAGTGTCTCGAACCATTTTGGAGTCGAACGATACCAAAGCAAATGTGACCCGGTTAACTTCAGACCGTTGGCCAGCGCAACGGCCACATTAGGATCAGCTTCGTCATTTTCGTGTGCAGGATCGGGAGCGACCACTCCCCAACTGAGATTCCCGACATAGAGTGCACATTGATTTAGAAAAAGGACTTCGTACGCCGGCGTTACATTGCGAAAGAAGAAATCGCTGTCAGATCCAAAGAGCAATCCAGCATCGGCGGCGATATTCCGCAAACTTGGCAGCGAGGTCCATGCGTCCATCCCCCAGAATTTTGCTGCCATTAATGGCGAACCGAGCACTGCTGGGATTGCGGCCGCGGCGCGGAGACAAGCTCTTCGGGTGATCTTCAATTGGGCTCCTTAGATAATCGCTCGGCGTACACGTAATATGCACCCCGCACTGTGCCGTCTTCACAGTGAAATTCGGCTCGCAGTTCTGCCGGCCCCTGAGAAAGAGTGACTTCGAATTCAGCGTATTTATCGCCAGAACGGACTGGCTTAGACTCGTCGATTTCACCGATGGACAATTGCGCACGGTTCACCGCAATTGCGATGCCCGGCGTCTTTTCCATGTTTGGCACGGGATCGGTATAAGGCGAATCTATGGGCAGATCCAGCTCAATTGGCCACCGACGAAGCTCAAAACGATAGCGCCCTTGCTGGCTTATATACACAGCCCAAAAGCCATTCACGACCGGCGCTGTTCGAATTTGCTCCTGATTCCAGACAAGGATGGCGTCGTCCCCATGCCAATCCATGCAATTCAGGAATGACGGATTTTCCTTTTTGCTGCCGAGGACGATCCTTATGTAGTGATCCGCGAGAGCGGATGCTTGCTTCCACCAGACATCGTACTGAGCTTTGAGCGACTCTACAACATCCGGATGTTGCGCTGCGATATTTTTCGTCTGTCCGGGATCCAGAGCGATGTCGTACAGCTCAACCAGTGCTTCATTGCCGTCGGCTGTCGGACTCACCAGTCGCCACTGTTGAGTCATTACCGTCGCTTCTTTCCACTTCGTCAAGTGGTCCTCGCGCTGTGAGTCAATTACAACTGTCCTCGGCCGCCATGGCGATCCGTCTCCATATAAAAGCGGCCTCCAAGACCTACCATCGATGCGATCACCGGATTTATCAAGCTGGCACAATTCCGCAAGAGTGGGAAGAAGATCGATATGTGCGGTAAGTGTCGAAATATCGCGCCCCCCAGTCAACCCTCCCGCAGGCCAGAAAATGAAGAATGGAACCCGATGGCCGCCCTCGTACGGCGAACTTTTTTCGCCCCGCATATCGGCGTTGAAGACGTGGACTCCGTCGGCGCTGCCATTGTCACCCGCATACATCAGAATCGTGTTTTCCGCCAGGCCGCGGGCTTCCAGAAATTGCCGCAATCGCCCGAGGTTGGCGTCAATATTGGCAATCATTCCATAAAATCCCGGACTGCTCAGTCCTGACACACCCACGTAGGGAGCGGTGTCGGAGTCCAAAGCCCACACGGGAACATGCGCTGCGGGCGTCGGAATATAGCAGAAGAACGGCTGATGCTGTTCCTGCGCTCGACTCATAAAGTCCATCGCCCGATCGAAGAAGATATTCGTGCTGTAGCCCAAATACTTCTCAAACTTGCCATTGTGATTGTAGGCATCGTCCCGGTCGTCATTTCCAAAATAGTCCGGGGTTTGCCAGATGCCGCCACCACCGCACACGATCGACTCGTCGAAATGAAAATCGATCGTTCGGCATGGGTAATTGTCTCCCAGGTGCCATTTCCCGAAGATGCCTGTGGCATATCCAGAAGACTTGAAGCATTCCGGCATTGTGACATTCGTCGGATCTAAGAGATTACGGCCACTAACTGTGTGCCACACTCCAGTGGCATTGTTATACCGTCCAGTCATGAGTGATGCGCGGCTTGGAGCGCACGTGGGGCTGACATGAAAATCGGTGAATCGAATCGACTCCGCATGGAGGGTGTCGAGATGCGGCGTCCTGATCACAGGGTTGCCGAGACAGGCGAGATCTCCATAACCCACATCATCCGCCAGCAGGAATACAACGTTGGGCCGATTCTCCTTTTTGGGAGTGGCCGCAAAGGCCTTATCCACGGAAGTAGCGGCGAATTGCGTTGCCAGCAATTGGAGAAGCCTGCGGCGAGAAAGCTCGATAATCGACATCTAGTTTGCTTCCTTAAACGCTGATTTCCTGGATTTAGTGCGCGTATCAGATGCGATCGCACGCAAAGATGGGAGAATATGACCGATCCGAGTGGCCGCGGAATCCGGTTGTCCAAGCGAAAAGTAAAGATCGCGATAGAGCTGATATAGCCTCGCGTACACTTCCGCCTCCCGTTGATCCGGCAAATAAGTTGTACAGGAAGGGCAAAGGGCGTCTTGCGCCTCTTCGATAGACGCGAAATCACCGCAGGCCATAAAGGCGAAAATGGCTGACCCAAGACTAGTTATATCGCCTGTAGGCACCAAGACTGGCTTGTTGAGGACATTCGCGTAAATGCGGTTGAGCACGCGATTCCGCTGCGGAATGCCTCCACCGTTGATGATCCGGATAACCGGAGAACCTTCCTCCTGCATGCGTTCCAGGATGATGCGCGTATGCATCGCTGTCCCCTCGATCGCCGCGAAGAATTCGTCCTGGGCCGTATGCACCAGGTTCCAACCAAGCGTTACCCCTCCAAGGTTGGGATTCACGAGGACGGTGCGATCACCATTGTCCCAAGCCATGCGCAGCAAGCTGGTTTGTCCGCCACGATATTGATCGAGATCCTGAGTCAGCGCGGCAACGGATAAGCCGGCTCTGCGCGCGATCGCGTCGAAAATATCTCCAACCGCGGAAAGCCCCGCTTCAATTCCCGTGTATCCGGGCAAGACCGAGCCGGGAACAACACCGCAGACTCCCCGTACAAGTGCCTGTTGCTCACTCACGCCGATGATGCAGGTAGAGGTGCCAATTACGTTCACAACGTCGCCGAGCCGGATATTTGCTGCAACAGCATCCCAGTGCGCGTCGAGCGCGCCGATAGGAATGGGTATACCGGCCCGTAGGCCCAACCGAGCGGCCCACTCGGCGCTAAGGGTTCCGGCAATGTGATTCGATGTCGCATAACGGCCCGACAGTTTCTGCCGTATGCCGGTGAAGAGCGGATCAACGGAAACTAAGAATTCCTCGGAGGGTAATCCGCCCCATTTCGGATTCCACATCCACTTGTGGCCCATGGCACAAACGCTTCGCGGCAAATCCTTCGCCGAAACAATACCGCACAAAGTGGCCACAACCATGTCGCAGTTTTCCAGAACGGTGATCAGCCGCCCCCGACTTCCGGCGTTGTGCCGCAACCAATGCAGCAGCTTTGAAAATCCCCACTCGGAGGAATACACTCCGCCGCACCATTCAATTGCTTCGAGTCCTTGCGAATGGGCGGCGGCCGTGATTTCCTCCGCTTCACGCCAGGCGCGATGATCGCACCATAGATAGTAGTCATCGAGTGGCTGCAATCCTTCGCCAACGGGAAGGACGCTCGATCCGGTAGCATCGACGGCAATCGCTCCTATTTTGTCGCCGCTAAGTTTGCTGGCTGCAAGCGCTTTCCGAATCGCGATTTCAAGTGCCGCCATCTGCGCTTGATGACTCTGTGTGGCGTAATTCGGGTCCTCCGCGGAGCGGTTCAAAGGATACTCCGCCGTACCCGACCCCAAGCGTCCTTCCGTCTTGCTAAATAAGGAGACACGTACACTCAGGGTTCCAAAATCCACACCAGCGACAACGCTCACTTTAAGACTCCTAACGAACGGATCTCTCGTATCAGCCAAAACTCACTGCACCGCAGAGGTGCACTTTTACGCCCAGGGCGTTGAACATCGCCGATTTGGCTGCGAGCGCGCTCGCGGCCGTTTTTCCATCCCGCGCATAGGCGATGTTTACGTGGTCGGCCCTGTGGCGTGCCATGAATGAATCGCGGGAAATGCCGTCAAAGACCGCATTCACTATTGGCCACTGAATGGTGGTTTGCTTCCAACGCCGCTCCGTCTCTTCGGCGGGCAATTCGATAACTGAACCGAGTCCCATGTCCACGTGCAGGCTGTTGTCTTCGACAAAGACACGGCTCCAGACGATTTTTCCCGGCCGTCCAATGCCTTTCAAAGTACCGCCACCCAAAGGAAAATACATCGGGGGCTGGCGCTCGCTGGATGCTCCACGATAACCATTCGTGAGATGGCTTGCCGGCACCGCTCCGGAAATCTGGAGTAGCCAGACAAAGTCGTCGATCTCTCCACCGCGGTAGTGCTCGCCCCAGCGCACATCGTGCAGTGTGGTGGACGGGTCAAGTCCAACCGCCGTCCAACATCGGTTTGTCACCAGCGCGTCCAGGCCCGCACATTCGTCCACCTCATTGAAATGGGGCAAGGGCTCTCCGGCGTACAACTCTTCGCCAGATTCGCTATAGACGGGCGGCCGATCGGAATTATTGAGCAGGCCTTCCGCGAGGTCGGACGCCGGGACCATATCTTTCAATCCTTGCTGGTACTGAATGCCAATCGCGTCGCAGCCAAATTCGTGCGCGATTCTCATTGAGGCAATATACATCTTGCACTGCTCGTGAATTTGCGCATCGGTAAGTTCGGTGCGTTCATCCGGACCGGTGACGAAGTGAGTCCCCTTCCCATCCAGCCACCCTCGCACGGCCGTTGCATCGTCGTCGCTAATCGTGCGCATTTTGGCCACGAGTGCGGACTGGCTCAAGCGCTCCTTAAACACTCCGAGGGGATTCAGGAGTTCATCGTCGATGATCGCGTTGTACATCCCCATACACCCCTCGTCGAATACACCCATGATCGCTTTTCTCTGTTTGATCCCCGCGGCAAGTTGTTCTCCAATCGTTCTCGGCTTGGCAGGCAACTCGTTGGAGTCCAGCGAGCGCACGTGCGCGATGTTATGCGTCACACTTCCCAGTCGTATCCACTCCCGGAGACGCGTAAGAAAGTAATCATCGTTGAAGCGCTCGCTCCACAGAGTGCTGAACTTGACTCCGGCTTTGGTGAGGGAGCCATTAAGGTTGAGAAGACCGACTAATCCCGGCCATTGCCCAGACCAATTCGCGACAGTCAAAATCGGACCCCGGTGGCTGCGCATGCCCGGCAGCACATGATGGCTGTATTGCCATGCCGCTGTGGCAAAAACAAGATTAACCTTGGGATCCATTTGACTGAAGACGTCCATACCCATTCGTTGACTGGATATAAAGCCGTGACCTTTGAGGATATCGACGGGAAACGCGCGGCGCACAGCGATGCCTTCCGCCGCAAAGCATTGCGTGAGCTTGTTTTCCAGTTCTTCCTGGGCGGGCCAGCAGACTTGATTTGCTGACTGCCGAAGATCGCCACTGGTGATGAGAACCACTTCCTTCATAGGCAAGCCGGCATGAAAAGTTGACATGAGTTACGATCCCTTCCTTTGGCTATTCGTGTAATCGTTTTGTAGGAGAGACAATCCCTCGACCGTTTCCCTCCCGTTGTCTTTCGCGACCTTGTTCTATCAACGCCGAACTCCATTTACAAGCGATCACTGCCAACTTCCCGCTCGCGTTTGGATCACATCTCAAAAACGACCATTGCATGACCGGAGACTGAAGGTACCGTGACGCTCGCGTACCCGTTTTCGTACTTTGAAGGCAGCGGCTGCAGATCGGGCACGGTATACACCTGCCGAGGAATACTTGAAAGTCTGAGTGATAGCGGGATATTGAAGAGCGGAATTATATCTTCCACGACATCCAGATCAATGCCGCGTCTTTCCGAGGGATAGTGGAGCAGGTGCACAATCTTGCGGCCCGGCTGTTCTGTCAGTGTCACCTCAGCCGTTGATGGCACATCCGCGCGGAGCAGAGGATCCGGGATTAGTTTCCGGATACAGTTTCTGACTAGTATCTTGTGGGGAGCATACCCATTGCGAGCATAATTCTCAAACACCGGAAACGAGATATAAATCACGCTGCCATTCTTCACCACCGCCGCTTGGTCAATTGGTGTATCCCAGGCAGTTTGGCCGTGAGAGCTGAAATGCAGATAGTTTCGGTCAAAGTAAGGCTTCCATATCTGAGTCAATCTTTCCGACCCCGCCTTGGCTTCTACGACGGAACCAGCGCCATAGGTGAAGTGAACCATGTCGGGAATATCCTTAGCCAACTCTATCCCCGCATGAAAGTAGTCTCCGTTGTTTCCTTGATATGGTGACAGTCCAAGATAACGAATCCCGGCCTGATCTAGCACGAAGTCATCGTTTTGTGGGTCGAGCCCCGACTGGTGGCTGAGGATAAGTGTTCCGCCACGCGCCAGATATGCGTTCACTTTGGCCAAAAGCGCCTCGTCCAATCTTTGACTGTCGGGAAGAATGATGAGCCGGTAGCGCGAAAAATCTGAGTCTCGGTCGAGAACATCGAATTGTTGCTGAAGCTCGCTCAGCATCCTGGTAACGCCGAGGTCGGTGTCAAGTATAAATCCGCTGTCTTGAAATCCGGCGTTGGATACGGTGCCAATCTCGGTGACCGCGGTAGCGCCCACACACCAAGGCTCCTTTTCCTTCACCTTGCGATAAGTGCTTCCTATTCGCTCATAAACCGCCTTCACCAGTCGTCCGCGTGGATGAAGTTGATCGCCGATCGAACATTTGCCCGCATTCGCCAGCATCCGAAAACACTCATAATCGAGAGCCGCCTGATTTCGGATCGTTCCGAAGTCGCCCCATGTGCGATGGAACCTCGCTGTCATTCCCAGGTAGTCCGGTCCAAGGTTTCGGCTGTATCTCGACATCACGGCAAAATAGCCGTAACCCCAATGTCCGCCGGGAAGCGACTCAATCTCAAGGTGCGTAAAATACTTCAGCTCTTTCCGAAAACCATCCCCGATACGCAGCCGTCCATTGAAGTAAATCAGGGCCGATGGCTTATGCCGCTGTACCACGGCGCTAATCCGTTGCATCGTTCGTGAAAGGACCGCTTCGTACTGCCGATTTCGATCTTCGAGCTTTGTTGAATCCAGACCGTCCTTTTCGCGCTCTGCCATGCAGTAAGGACAAAAGCATCCGCCCTGCGGAATAACGAGAATGTCGAACCAGAAGCCATCGGCATCGTAGTTCCTGGCAATCTCCTCCGCTTGCGCTTCAACATAATCGCCATAAGGTGAATTGGGGCACATGTAGATCCAGCCCGCCGCTGTGGGACTCGCGCCGATCTGTTTTCCTTCAACGTCGAGAACGCGCCAGCCCGCCTGCTGCTCAGCACACCTCATGTCCCACATAATGCTCATATAAACAGGCGTGCGGATGGATGCTCCATGACATGCCTCTATCATCTTCCCCAGCAAGTCGAAATGAAGATTCGGGTGCATTTCGCCCACCTTAGTGGGGTAATACGACATGCCATGATGGTCCTTGGCGAAGATGTTGATCGAATCGATTTCTGCATCTTTGAGCGTGGTCACAAACTCTTCTGGACTGAAGTCCGCGCCAATGCCGGGAATCAGCGGAGAGGTATGGAAATCTAGATGCACCTGGCGGAAAGGAAGCTTTCCGCTTGCAGCAGGCGGTTCTGACGGCTTGACTTTGGAGTCCTCGTGTTCTGCTTCCGCGGAAAGAATTTCGGCCGGAACCATCGCCAGGCCCGCTCCTACTCCGAGGCGCTTTACAAAACTTCGTCTGCTGAGGCCGTTTGCCATGAACGCTACATTCTCCTTCGGAATTGGTCAACCACTGTCAGTTTAAAGAGGCACGGATTCAATCTCCGCCGAAGTCCGCACGGCGTTCTCGAAAACAACTACGGTGTCCGGAGATGGTTGAGAACTCGGGTTTCGGGCCACAAGTCTCAGGCCCACGGGTGTGCTCTTCAGGTGCAGCTCGTCTTCATGTCCCAGAAAATAGACTCTGGAGGCGCTCTTAATGCCCAGAATTGGGAAGTCACAGTATGTGCCAGGTTCCCAATCAAAGACGTGCAGATAAACATTCTTGTTGCGGGCTGTCGCATAAACGCCGTTGTAGTATATGCGTCCCCAAGACGTCGCATCATAAACTGAATCGCCGTTGCGTGCCAGCCATTCTCCTGCCTCGCGGAGGTTCGCCGCCGACCTAGGGTCGATTTGTCCTGTGGCATTGGGGGCAACATCTAGGATCAGGTTCCCTCCGGCGGCCGCGGTCTCGACCAGCAGTTGAATGATTCTCCCCGGGTTCTTGTAGCGCTCGCCTGCGGCGTCGAATCCCCAGTGATCGTTCATTGTCACGCAGCGTTCCCACAGGCGATCAGCGTCCGGGGCGTGAAAGCCTTCCGCGCCCACCAATCCTCCTGCGGCATGGGCGAAGTCCTCCTCAGGCGTCGAAAAATCTCCCGGCAGTCCCGTTCGATCATCGATCAGAATACCCGGCTGCAGCTTACGCACCATGGCGATCAACTCGGCCGAGTGCCATTGCTCTGGTGTGTGGTCCACGCCTCCGTCAAACCACAACGCGCCCAGCTTTCCATAGTTGGTACACAGTTCAGCCACCTGACCGCGGACGAAATCGACGTATTCACTTGAGACCGGACTGCCCGCCTGAAAGCTCGTGCGATATGCGGGGTTTACCCAGTCGCGAAGCTGATAGTAAATATTGAAAGTGATTTGCTGCCGGCGACATTCGTCCGCTAGTTCAAGGCAGATGTCTCGCCCGAAGGGCGTGTGCATGATCGAGAAATCGGAGAGTCGGGTGTTGAACATCGAGAACCCATCACGATGCTTAGCCACGAATGTGACGTACTTCTGCCCGGCATCCTTTGCCAGTTGAACCCAGTCCTTGGCGCTGAACGAGGTTGGGTTGAATTGGTAAAGCAGTTTTCTGTATTCGTGAACTGGAATTTGCTCGAGATATATCGCCCAGGAACCACGGCCCAGAAGAGAATACACACTGAAGGAAATCATCAAGCCGTACCGCCCATTCAGGAACCAGTCACTCTGAGCGGGCAGGCGATTAGCCAGCGGATTGGCCTGATCACCGCGGGCGGCCAGCGTGGCGTCTAGGCTCCCAAGGGTATGTAATCCTAAGCCTGTCGCCCCTACCCCTGCGATCATATCGCGACAAAAACTTCTGCGATTCAACAACATACAGGCAACATACTCCTAATGCCGGCAACCCGTGGTCACTGTCAATCCAAGGCGCGTAAAGCGCGCATCATTGCAGAAGACACAGTTCGTACAATTCGATCGTCGGCGCATCCTGCCCCCGGCTCACAAGCCCTTCAATCGAAAATACATCTCGCTAGACCCCATCAGCCCTGTTTTCAACTCGCCCCACATCAGCACCAACATTGCAGTGATTCCTCGAAGTGTTCGGACGGATCTTCGATGGTTAAACGTATAAATCACTGAAAAGTGAAGCATGCGAATGCTGTGAGTGTCAAGGAGTTTTTCTCTTCAACTCCCGGCATTGCAACTGTGTCCGACCCTCGCTACTCTCAAACTCGCCCGACCCTGCGCAGCGCGAAACGACGATTCGACCTTCCATTACCGCTCTAATAGAAAGAATACACGCGTTTTGCACGGAATCGATCTCGCGCAAACGGATCGCGATCCTGCCATTGGCAATAGCTCATCAGCCTCATCGCAAAAAACTATTGACATTATTCCATTGATCTGTTTACTGTTTCTGTGCAACATTTAAACGTTTCACAGATCACGTTGAATCGAGGTCAGGAATGACGAAGCTAATTCTGAAAAACAGACTCGGCCAGTGGATGACACTCAGCTGCCTCACGATATCGACTCTACTTGGCACAACAATTCACGCGCAGGTATCGACTGCGAACCTGAGCGGTACGGTCGAGGACAGCACCGGAGCTGTGATTTCAAGCGCCAGTGTAACTTTGAAGGATGCGAACAGCGCATATTCGCGCGAAACGTCGACCAATGCTGAGGGGTTTTTCATTTTCGCCTCTGTGCCATCATCCACCTATACTCTGGCTATCAAGGCAAGCGGGTTCAAAAGCTTCGCTGAAGATAACATTCACCTTGATCCCGGAGACAGCCGCGCAATTAGTGACATCCGCCTCGCGGTTGGCGCGAACAGTCAGACCATAACGGTGGCCGCAACGCAAGGCGGCATTCCGCTAGACACCGGCACCCTCGCTACAACAATTCCTGCCGCGCAACTTCAATTGTTAGCTACAGAAGGGCGCGATGTGACAGAGCTGGAGAGGATACTGCCCGGTTTCGCCATCAATTTCGAAGGGCCAAACAATACCACCTACAATCCAGCGACCGTCACTCCACAAGGAGCATCGCTCAGTCAAAATTACATATCGAACGGAACAGGCCGTGAAATGTTCGACGCAAAGCTAGACGGTGCGGACATCACCACTCCCGGAGGGTATCAGTCGATTACAGTCAATACCGATATGATTGCGGAAACCCAGGTGTTGACTTCTAACTTCGGCGCAGACACAGCCAATGGCCCAGTGGTAATGGATTCAGTCACTAAGTCAGGGACGAAGGATTTCCACGGTTCTGTTTACACCTACGCGAGGACATATCAGCTCAACTCTAGTGATTGGCTGGCAAACTATCTAAAGCAGACAAAACCTGATGACCGATACATCTATCCCGGCTTCAACGTGGGGGGGCCAGTACTAATCCCTGGCTCCGGCTTTAACAGTAGCAGGCGGCTTACATTCTTCGTCGGCGCAGAAGACGACGCTCAACGGAATGTCTTTGCGTACGGAAGTGCGAGCAGTGCCCTCGTCCATGCCTTGGTGCCAACCATGGGAATGCGTACAGGCGATTTTAGCTCAACGCAACTCATGCAATATCTTGGGCCGCTGTATGGTACAGCCACTTATGTCAATATCACTACTGTGCCCACCATAAATCCAGATGGGTCAGCCATCGCTAATGGGCAGCTCACAGAGCATGCAGGTGATATCACTACAAGCACTCCAAATGGCGTCGCAGCCGGTCTCGATCCAGGCGGCCAGGCACTTATCAATCTGATGCCTCTGCCTAGCCTGCCGGCAACAACCAGTGGAGGATATAATTATGTTACAGACAATCTCGTGAACGCTGACCTTTGGGAGGGCATGGCCAGAATGGACTTTGCAATGTCCCCAAGGAACTATCTCTTTGGAAGAGTTGGAGTCGAGAAAAGTGCAACAGGGCTTCCCCAAGTACAATACTCTTCGCCGAGCGGCTCGCTGGGAGGTATTAATACCCCAGGGGGCGGGCTAGCCGAAACGCCATTCGACGAGGCTGGCGTAATCAACCTCACATCGCAGATCAGACCGAATCTCGTTAATGAGGTCTTTGGCTCGGTCACATTCGCTCATTCTCCTTTTGTCGCAAAGACTCCATCGTCGCTCACCGCAGCTGCTATAGGATTCCCATACGCCGGGATATATCAGAATGGAACCCTTGGCTATCCTCAATTGGGGGGTACCAGTGGCTATGACGCATGGCCTGTAGCAGAGTGGCCCGACTTCTCTTTGGGGCCGCTGTTTGGCCGTACCTGGGATGTGAGTGGCGGAGATAATCTGACGAAAGTTTGGGGAACTCACACAATTAAGGTTGGTCCGTATATCCAACGCGAGTATTCGTCTGAAAACTATAATAGCTTCTCCGGCTACGGCACGGGTGGAGGGATATTTCAGTACTATCAGGGTGCGGCTGGCGGCACACTCACGGATGTCACCGGGATGAAGTACAAAGACAGCGGAAACTGGCTTGCAGACTTTCTCGAGGGGATGATCTATGAGGACGAGCAGCAAAACGTCTACCTGGCAGCGATCAACTATTACTGGGACGTAGATGGTTATGCCCAGGACAGCTGGAGGGTGGTTCCCACGGTCACTTTGACGTACGGTGTGCGCCTCGAACATCTTGGATTGTGGAACACCTCAAACAAGGACGGAATCGCGGTCTTCGATCCATCACAGATCAACAACACTGGTTTACCGTTACCCGGATTCGTGTGGCATGGGGTCGATCCCAGCGTTCCAACATCGGGCAATAGCTCCTATCCACTGTTCGCCGAGCCTCGCTTTGGTCTTGCATGGAATATCGGCGGGAAGGGCAACATGGTTTTGCGCGGCGGGTATGGAATGTATCGAATCCACGATTCCAACAACGACGTCGAGGCTGAAACAGTAACGTCTCAAGGATTGCTCATTGGGAACGAGACTGGAAGCGGAGGAGTAACCCTTGGGGGAATAAGCTCACTCCATTTACCAACAAATACAGGCGGAAGTCTCGCAACAGCCATTGCTGGTTTGACAAAGGGGGACCGTCAGCAGCAGCAAGTAAAGAACTATAGCGTGAGCGTTGACTATACGTTCCCGAGCAAGTTTTTGATGGAGGTTTCCTATGTTGGCAACAACAGTAACTACGTTTCTACTGGAAATGCCACCGGAGGGGTTGCACTTAACAACGTCAACGCGGTTCCATTCGGGGCATTTTATCAGCCTAACCCCGTGACGGGGGCAGCAGCTCAAACACCGACAAGTATCCCGAACATGACGACAGCGCAAGTCAACGACTATCGTCCATATCCGCAATACGGTCAAGTCGACGTGCCAGACCATAACGCCTGGGCCAACTACAATGGACTGCAGGCCTCACTGCGGCATCAATCAGGTCCCTTGTTACTGGGGGTGAATTATACCTTCTCTAAGGCGCTTGGCATTATGTCCTCTAATATGGTCGTCGGTGAGAGTTATGCTGCGCTCAGTGCCGTTAACGAGGCGGCTAACTATGGCCCAATGCCTTTTGATCGCTCTCAGATATTCAATGCAAACTATGCATACCAATTCGGAAATTTCGTGCATAACAGATTGGCGGGTACATTGGTCAATGGCTGGATGTTGTCTGGAATTACCACTTTTCAAAGCGGACCAGATGTGCAGACGTCCATCAGCAGTTCGCCGAATTTCTCTGTAACAGGGAAACTCGGACCAAGTGGCGCTAGCCAAATCGCGGTGGAGAATAGTGTATTCTTGGGCACGCCAGACGTTGCGCTAATGCCAACGTTGGTATGCAATCCGAAGTCGGGCCTGGCAACACATCAGTATGTCAATGGCGCTTGCTTTGGCTTGCCTCCCATTGGACAAAATGGTCCCAATATCTACCCCTATATGCATGGGCCGGCATATTTCGACTCCGATTTGAGCGCGCAGAAGGCCTTCAACTTTTCTGAATCCAAGTCCTTGCAATTCAGACTTTCCGGCTTTAACTTCCTCAACCACCCGCTCACCAGTTTTACGAGCAGTTTTTCCAACCAATACAGCAATTTGAATCTGTCAAATCTTACTTCGACTACTCCCGGCTCGGCCGTATATCAGCCATCGTCCGGCTTCGGCGTAGCGGCCTATAAACAGGGGCGTCGCGTAGTTGAGTTATCGGCCAAGTTCAACTTCTAGCGAGTAAGTGAAAGGAATCCGCAGAATGATCGCCTGCAAGAAAATGTCATCAACCTCACAGTCTTGATGGGAGCATTGTCATTGCAGCGAAGACGCTTCTGCCAAGCTCTTATGCTTCAGGCCAGCGCGCTGGCAGCTGAGCCTTATGGGCGCATGCTCTCACTAGCGGGCGCGCGCCCCCACAGCGAGAGAGAGTACGGGCTCGAGGGCGACGGCACGGTTTCAAACTCGATTCCCATTGGGGAGTTTCAGGGCGGCGGTGATTTGAATCCAGGGCTGCAGACAGATCCGGCGGCCATCCGCCGGTTCATGGATTTGCGTATTGGCCTGAGCGTTCATTGGGGACCGTGCTCCCAAACCGGGCTGGAATTAAGCTGGTCGCGTGGGCATCACTCAATCATTGCAGGCAAATTTACACCCGTTGAGCAATATGACCAGCTCTACAGGACGTTCAATCCGAAGAAGTTTGATGCGGAAGAATGGGTCCAATTGATGCGCCAGTGGGGCATGCGATACCTGCTACCGACTGGGAAACATCACGATGGGTTCTCGATGTGGTTCTCAAAATACTCTCCGTACACGATCAAGCAGACGCCCTTTGGCCGTGATCCGATGAAGGAACTTGGGGAGGCCTGCCGCAGAAACGGAGTGGTCTTTGGGAGTTACTACTCCGACCTGGATTGGTACCATCCCGACTGGAAACCATATGATCCGCAGCCTGGACCCCTCTTTCCGCGTTTTGCCGATACGCCGAACTTGGATCGCTATCTGGAATACATGCGGAATCAACTACTCGAACTCATTGACAACTACAAGGTCGAGATCCTGCAGTTCGACGGAGAATGGCCGGCAACCTGGACGCACGCGATTGGCTCCGAGTTGTACCGTACCCTGCACCGGAAAGATCCGCGTGTCCTGTTGAGTAGCCGTATCGATCGAGGCCGTCAGGAAAAGGACCCCAAATCGGATGCGTTTGCAGGTGATTTCGAGGAGAGAGAGGTGGTGGTGACCGGGCTGGGCTCAGAAAACGGACCGCGTTACGGCTGGTCCGATCGTCCAGCGCAACAATGGGAGACAATTGACCGCCGGCAGTGGTCCTGGAATCCAGATCCTGAGCTACGCAGCGCAGACGAATTGATTGTTGATCTCGCTACGACTGTAGGTTGTAATAGCAATTTTCTGATCAATGTTCCAGCGCGGCCCGATGGGACCTTCGATGAGCGCGAAACGGCGATTATGAATGAGGTTGGAGCCTGGCTGCGGAAGCACGGAGAGTCGATTTATGGAACACGTGGTGGGCCATTCTATCCGGCAGAGTGGGGAGTGAGCACCCAGAAGGGTAACCAAGTCTTTCTGCACCTGTTTTATGCGAAGGCCAATGCCGTGAATCTGCCGCCTCTATCGCGCAAAATAGAGCGTGCACGGCTCTTGGCGAGCGGAGGAGCGATCCGATTTGCACAGAGCAAAAACGGTGTCATTTTGTTTTGTTCAACAGAGTCCATGCCATCTCCAGTGACGGTCGTTGTACTCGACTTGGATTCAACACGGTAGAGAAGGGGAAAGGCGCCCGGCGAGTAGCTGGAGCTCTCGCCAGATTGCGGACGTGACCGCGCTTGGACGGGGAACGAGGTAAATGGTTTATAGAGGCGCCCAATGGGCTGATGATTTCATTTAGAGTCTGTGCGTTGCTGGCAAGTGGATCGCGAGCAGCTTTTGCTGCATGCCTATGACCCCAACCTAAAGGGACGTCCACCTTTCGATGACTAAAGCATGGATCTCTAGATTCAGACGATACTCGCCGAACAGCGGAGAATACGCACATGAACAGGCGCCGTTTCCTGGGGCTCCTCGCGGCGGCAGCGGGAAGCAAAATAGCAGCAGCGGGGCATACCGCGGCTCCTTCGGGGCAGCGCGAAGTCTACATCGTTCCCAATTTTCATCCAGGAAGTTGCGGATGGCTGACGACCTTTTCCGAAGAACGCATGTACTGCGCCAACAGCTATCTGACTCACCTGGACCGAGTGGGAGAGGACCCGAATTACGATTTTGTTCTGTCGGAGATTAACAATATTATCGCGATCATGAATTTTCGCCCGGACCGGATCCCGGAGTTGAAGGAGCGTGTACGACAGCGGCGCGTCGAGCTCGTGAACGGGATGTTTTTAGAGCCCACCATCAATCTCTCGGGAGGGGAAGCGCTGGTGCGCATGGGTCTAGAGGGCCTGCGCTGGTACCAACAAGTGTTTCAGACAAAGCCGCGCTTCGCTTGGATGATCGATGTCTGCGGCACACACGAGCAGATGGCCCAGATCGTCGCCGGCCTTGGGTTGGAGGCGATGGTCTATACGCGGAAAAATCCAACGGGGAAGTCCATTTTCTGGTCGGTATCACCGAATGGGCAGAAGGTTCTCACGTTTTGCCCTGGTCGCTACTCCGAAGCCGAGCCAATCTTCTCGAGCAAGGTTCCACTTTCAACCGGCGAACTGGAGAACCTGGAAAAGTTCTTCGAGACAAAAGATTCGATCACGCCAGAGGGAGCGCCGGTGCTGGTGCTCGGAGGGAACAACGACTATTCACTGGCCCCTCTGGTCAAAGAATATCCGAGCAAGCTGCTGGATCAGTGGTCGGCGATCAACCTAGGCAGCAAGATTCGGTTTTCGACCCTGAGCGAATACGTCGACGCAGTTCTTCCCGAAATTCGGTCGGGAGTGATCGAAATCCCCACAACGCACGCCGGTACAGCCTACGACTTCGATGCCTTCTGGATTGAGAACCCCGAAGTGAAGACGCTTTACCGTCGCAACGAACAGGCATTGCAGGCCGCCGAGATGCTGGCAACGATCGCCAGTCTTCGCTACGGATACGTCTATCCGGTCAAATCTATTTACGATGCGTGGATTCTAATGCTCCTCAATATGGATCGCAATACCCTATGGGGATCGGCTGCGGGCAAGGTTTTTCTGAGCGATACATCCTGGGATGTGCGCGACCGCTTCGATTGGGTGGGCCGAACCACTGCGCGCCTGCTCGGTGAAGCCGGCCGATTTGCTCTGGAGCGAGGAGACGGCATAGGATTCTTCAATCCGCTTAACTGGAGCCGTAGCGATCCAGTTGCTCTTGCACTTCCTGAAGGCAGAAGTCTGGAGGCAGTTGCGTGCGAGGCTTTGCCCGACGGCTCTGTGCTGTGCAGCCCCAGTTTGCCTTCCTTCGGCGTGGGAGGGTGGCAGCTGTCAACTACACCCCCTGCGCCTCCACGCATCATCGATGTGCCGGGCCCGATAGAAACGAAGCACTATGTTGTGCGTCTCGATTGGAGAACAGGATCGCTGGCAAGTCTCAGGATCAAGCCTACCGGGCGTGAGTTGCTTGGCGGTCCCGCCAACGTGATCGTGGCTGAGCGTCCAACCGAGAAAGTGAACGATCCCAGCGACTTTATGCCGCCCCGCCCTGCGAGAACGCGGCTTGCCACATCGAGCGATCAACCGTCCTCAGTGCGCGTAGTTCGTGGTCCTGTAGCCACTACCGCCGAAGCGAGCAGCCACTTTTATGGGGGCGCCATGATAATCCGGCGGATGCGCTTTTACCACGACTATCCCCGGATCGACTTCGAGACGGAGATCAACAATATTCCGAACTACACAGTAGTCATCTCCGAGTTCCCCCTGGCGGAAGACGTGGCCGACGTCCGACGCGGCATTCCTTACGGCTTCTCGCACAGTTCCTGGACGGTGCCAAACTCCGATCTGCCTGGGCGGAACAAGGGTATCGTCCCGGCAGTGCGCTGGATGGATTTTGAACTTGTCGGTGGCGGAGGCATTGCCCTATTGGACAGGGGCCCGAGCGGGCGCGAACTAGTAGGCAAAACACCTGTCCTCTACCTGTTCAATGCCGAGGATCAATATCACAAGTTCGACAATCCGTGGACCACTGGCAAAGGAAAGCATGTCTTGTGCTATTCCATGGTTCCTCATAGCGCGACATGGGCGCATGCGGCGATTCAGCAGATGGCATGGGAATATAATCAGCCGCCAGTGACGATACCTCAGGCGGCACCGAGAGCGTTTGAGTCATTTCTAGAGACATCAGACAACATTATTGTCGAGGCGATGCGCAGAGAGGAAGATCATATTGAATTGCGCTTTGTCGAATGTTTGGGTCTGCTCGGCACGGTCAAGGTCAAACTCTCACTGCCCCACGGCCCGGTCCGCGTCACGGATCTGGTGGGCAGAGAGCGGTCGACACTCCCTGCCTCAGGCGATTGCATCGTACAGGTTCAGCCCCAAGAGATTGTGACTCTTCACTTCCAAACCGACGGATACGTTACACAGGTGCCAATGCCAATTACAGCATGGGATCCCTTCGTGCCGAAAGAGAAGCTGCCTGCGCTGCATGCCTGCGATCCCAACCTGAAGGGACATCCACCTTTCGGCGACGGAAGCATGAACTTCTAGATTCAAAATACACACGTCGAACAGTGGGGAACAGGCACCGAACACTAGGAACTTGTTGAAATAGGTACCGTTCTGCATCGGGGCGAAGGTGTCGCCCGTCTAATGGGTATGCGTGGAGATGAGCGAGTTCAGGATGGGATGTTCAGCTATGTTTCATTGGAGCAGCGGGTACCTCAGGATCATCCGTTGCGCGCGGTTCGCAAGCTGACGGACACGGTGTTGGGGAGGTTGAGCGCGGAGTTCGATGCGTTGTATGCGGACTCGGGACGGCCTTCGATAGCGCCGGAGTACATTCTGCGGGCGCTGCTGTTGCAGGTGTTCTACTCCGTGCGTTCGGAGCGGCTGCTGGTCGAGCAAATCGACTACAACCTTCTGTTCCGCTGGTTTGTGGGTCTGGGCATGGACGATGCGATGTGGAACCACGCGGTGTTTTCGAAGAACCGAGACCGGTTGCTGACCAGCGATGTGGCGCAGCAGTTCTTTGCGGAAGTGAACCAGCAGGCCAAGCGGTTCATGAGCGACGAGCACTTCACAGTGGACGGCACGCTGATCCAGGCGTGGGCCTCGCAGAAGAGCTTTCGCAGCAAGGACGGTTCCGATGACGGCGACGGGGGAGATTTTCATGGCCAGAAGCGTACGAATCAGACGCATGAATCGACCAGCGATTGGGATGCGCGGCTGTACAAGAAGAGCTACGGCAAGGAGTCGAAGTTGAGTTACCTGGGCCACGTGCTGGTGGAGAACCGCAACGGATTGATTGCCTCCGCGATGGTGACGCACGCCGATGGTCTGGCCGAGCGCGATGCTGCGCTCTTGATGCTGGCGCAAAAGCAAGAGGGCCGCTCGCGGCGCATCACAGTGGGCGCGGACAAGGCTTACGACAGCAAGGATTTCGTCAGCACGGTGCGGGAGTTGAACGTGACACCGCATGTAGCCAAGAACGACAAGGGCCGCAGCAGCAACCTGGACCGAAGGACCACACGGCAGCCTGGCTATGCCGTCAGCCTGAGCCGGCGATGGCTGATCGAGAAGGGCTTCGGTTGGCTTAAGCAAACCGGCCCGCTGCGCCAGGTCAAGCTGCGAGGCCTGGAAAAAGTGGACTGGCTATTCGTCTTCAGTTGCGCCGCACACAACCTGATCCGGCTGCCCAAACGGATGGCTCAACAACCAGGAAGGCTCATGGAGCAGCGTGCCTGAACGTCGCTTGCAGGTCTCGGGGATGCTTCCCTGAGACCTGCAAAGCCCCATAAACACTGGCCAGACCCGCAGTTCAAACAGATTTCAACCGGCTAGGGATCGAAATCACAAGAAAAGACGCTGCGATGCGGCGAATTTCAACAAGTTCCTAGAGCGAAACAGCAACGGTTAGGTGTGAGCAGGGTATGAGACGAAGAGAGGTACTTAAATTGATGGCCATGGCGCCATTCGCGTTCACGCCGCCGCATCATTATGACCCCGACTGGGGTTCGATCGACACGCGCCCTATCCCTCAGTGGTGGATCGATGCAAAATTCGGCGTCTTCATCGTCTGGGGTGTCTATTCCGTTCCAGCCTACGCCCCGGTTCACACGAATGGTGAGACACCCTACTCAGGGTGGTATTGGCATTCACTGGTGGAAGGCAAAAAAGCTGCAAGCATAGCAGATGACGGCTTCCTCACTTGGGCGTTTCATAAGCGCGTTTACGGGGCTGATTTCTCCTACTTCGATTTTGCGCCAATGTTTCGCGCTGAACTCTTTGACCCTGCCGAGTGGATCGACCTTTGTGTGCGTTCGGGCGCGCGGTACGCCATTCAGGCAACCAAGCATCACGATGGATTCACGCTTTGGAAGAGTCAAGAAGCGGACATCAGTTGGGGGCGCCCTTGGAATAGCGTTGACATTGGCCCAAAGCGCGACCTCGTCATGGACCTCCGTGAAGAGGGTCTGCGGAGAGGACTGCGAATGGGAATTTATTATTCGCTTTATGAATGGTATAACCCCTTATGGCTTTCTGACCGCAGACGCTATGTTACCGAACATATGTTTCGCCAGTTCAAGGACATCGTGAGGCGCGCTGAACCTTCAGTCATCTTTACCGATGGCGAATGGGAGCTGACCAGTGCGGAATGGCGTTCGCCTGAGCTGCTTCAGTGGTTGTTCAATGATTCCCCTGTAGCGAGTGAAGTTGTGGTCAATGATCGCTGGGGGAAGGATACCCGTCATAACCACGGCGGCTACTATACAACGGAATACACAGCGGGCATGCAAGGCGCCACACATCCATGGGAAGAGAGCCGTGGAATCGGCTATTCCTATCCCTACAATCGCATGAAGTCGGTTGATGACTATCACACAAGCCGGGAACTGATACTGATGCTTATCGACCTTGTAAGCCGCGGGGGAAACTTCCTATTGGCTATAGGTGGCACCGCCGACGGGCGCATTCCTCTTATCATGCAGGAACGTCTGATCGCAATTGGCGACTGGTTGAAGGTGAATGGCGAGGCGATCTATGGCACTCATCAACTCCCTCGCAGCCGGCAATGGAGTGCTGGCACTGTGCCGACGATGGAACAGAAGGTGTTCGGCGTCCCATACAGCATTACGCAAATGGTAGATACGCCTTCCCCCGGTTTTGCGCGCGTCGACGCCTTCTTTACGGCAAAAGATGATTTAATCTACGTGCTCTTGCCTCGCCGGCCAGAGAAAACCATCATGCTGGATAGAATGGTAGGCAATGCGGGGGAAAAGATTACACTGCTTGAGTCTGGTGATGTTCTACACTCACGAGCGAGGGGTCATCGCCTGGAGATCGAAGTGCCTGATAAGCTTCTGTGCAGCCTGCCCGACCGGCCAGCCTATGTGATCAAAATGGCTGGCGTGAGAAGCGCATTTGAGGATGGTGGGGCGACGTAAATGATCAAGACGCTTTTTTGCGAATCGTGCAGTCTCAATTTCAATCGCCAAGTTCTAAACAGCGTAGTCAGATCCGACAAAGAATTACGGTACACTTCAGATCTTCGGCTGCGAGACCTATTGATTCGATCTTTACAACTAGTTCCTTCTATTTGTTATCTAGCCGGACAGTAGCGACGTTCTTGAGGGCCGCCTGCTTAACGGGGATCGACTCGGAACTTAAGCCTTTCAAGATGGCCATTTCCCGACGGCTGCCTAGGTGCGCTGGATTCACGAATAACCAGCGTGGGCGCGATCCGTACCGTAAAAGGATTAGTCGCCAATTTTCCTTCAATGCGGTCCATGAGAATGGTCGCCGCCCGTGCTCCCATTTCATAACTGGGTTGCACCACGGCGGTAAGGAACGGATGAAAGGAACGGTCCATTGCGAGGTCGTCAAATGTTGCCAGCGCTATATCCTCTGGGCACCGAACTCCTAGTTCTTCAAACGCCCTTAAGACCCCGAGCGTCATCACTCCGTTGCAAACAAGGATCGCTGAAGGCTTGCTACTACATCGCCGCAGCAGTTCCGTGCTGAGGCGGTAGCCGGACTCCTCACGGAAGTTTCCCTCGAGAACCAGTTCTGGATCCACGGCAATATCGGCATCGCGAAGGGCCTGTTTATAGCCTTGCAGGCGTTCTTTGCCGGTTTGTAACTTGAGGGGCCCAGTGATGATCGCGATTCTTTTGTGGCCACTCTGTATCAAGTGACGCACGGACTCACGCGCGCCACCGACGTTATCTAGGAGGACCGCGTCCGTATTTACCCCGGGCATCGTTCTATCAAGACATACGATCGCGATGCCCGCCTGAATCGTACTACGGATGTGGCTTGTGTCGTTTCCCGGCGCAGACGCCAGCAGGATACCATCGACCCGGTAAGAGCGTAGCGCGGAGACAATTCGCCGCTCGCGTCCGATCTGCTCATCCGTGTTCGCGGTAACCAGAAAGTAGCCACGTTCGAACGCGGCATCCTCGGCCCCGCGAATGATCTCCGGGAAAAAAGGGTTTGTGATGTCCGGCAGCACCATACCGAGCATGCGGGTCTGCTTGACTTTTAGGCTGCGTGCGATCTCGTTCGGATAGTAGTCCAGTTCACGAATTGCTTTGCGAACGCGCTCCTGGAGGGCCGGGCTCACCCGCCTTGTTTCTCGGATTACATTTGATACCGTTGCGGTTGATACTCGCGCGCGTTTCGCTACCTCAATGATCGTGGGCATAGACGGACAAGCCTGACCCTCCGCGTACTTGCGGGGCCGCCATAAACTGGGACCCTAGTCATTCACAGCATACTCAATAAATGAATTGTAGGTCCCAATTGCGGTGATTGCAAGAAATTATTTAAAGGTTTAAAAGAGATATGACAGAATAGGTTGAGACCGGAGCAATGACCCAATAAACCTAACGGCGACTAGAGGCGAACGCGAAGACCAAGCCAATTCCCAGGATCAGGGCAGGCCGCAGTCTTCCTAGTCCACTCGCAAAGAATCGGAGGCTCATTGCGCTGGCCCTGCGCGATGACCACAGAGGATAGCACATGTTTGTTCCTACATCGCATAGCGCAGCGGCGCCCACAGAAAGCCCCAGGCATCACGCACTGTTTCCACCAGGCAACCTGATTCCATTCATCCTCGTTACGGCGCTATTTTTTCTCTGGGGTATCCCCAACAACCTGAACGACGTACTGATTCGTCAGTTTATGACGTCGTTTGCGCTTTCGCGATTTCAGGCTGGTCTGGTGCAGTCAGCCTTTTACCTCGGATACTTCCTGCTTGCGCTTCCCGCCGCTCTGCTAATGCGAAAACTGGGGTATAAGGCAGGGTTCATTATAGGCCTGTTCTTGTTTGGCAGCGGCTGCGTACTGTTTTGGCCCGCTGCCTTGGCTGATCGATATAGCTTTTTTCTTTTGGCGCTTTTTGTAATTGCCGCCGGACTGGCTTTCCTAGAGACGGCTTCCAATCCTTTTGCCGCTCAGGCAGGGGATCCGGCTAGCTCTGCGCGCCGATTGAATTTTTGCCAGGCATTTAATCCAATCGGCTCCATTGTCGGCGTCTTAATCGGAACCATATTTATCTTTTCCGGTGTGGAGCTTTCTTCGACCGAGATCAACAGCCTGAAGGCTCAGCAAATTTATAGTGCCTACCTTCGATCTGAGACGCTGCGCGTCGTGAAGCCATACCTGGTGCTCGGATTCATTGCTTTTCTTTGGGCTTTCCTCATCTGGAAGACGAAGTTCCCGATAATTTCGAGCGAGCATGAGGGCTCGGCCGAGGATCACGGACATTTTCGTGAACTCCTTTCGTACCCCCATTTCCTGTTAGCCGTTGTTGCCCAGTTTATGTATGTCGGCGCACAAGTGGGCACATGGAGTTATTTCATTCAGTATGTTCAGGCATATGCGCATGAGCCAGAAAAGATGGCCGGATACCTTCTTACAGGAACCTTGGCTGCCTTTTGTGTGGGACGCTTTGTCTCGACTTTTCTGATGCAATTCTTCGCTCCGAGTAAGCTAATGGGATTGTGGAGCGTGTCGAACGTTGTCCTCGTCGGCATTGGGGTCGCGTTTCCGGGATGGTTGGGTCTTGGGGCAATCTTTCTCACTAGCTTCTTCATGTCTCTGATGTACCCAACCATCTTTGCGCTCGGTCTGCGGGAGCTTGGTCCAAACACAAAGATAGGCGGTTCGTTCATCGTAATGGGGATCAGTGGCGGCGCTGTCCTAACTCCTCTCATGGGACTATTGTCCGAAATAACCCACAGCGTCGCACTGGCGTATCTGATTCCACTCGGAGCGTATATCGCCGTAGGCCTATACGGGTTTTGGGGATCGAGAATGCGCGCACGTCGTGTTCCACCTGCGCTATTGATCTAGGCCGATTTAATCATGAAGGCGTTTCGGGTCGAAGTCAGTGTCGGATATGGTCAGTGGGAGGGCTTGTCCCGCGGTCGGGACAACAAGGCATGGAGTGGAGTGCGGCAGAAGTCTGGCGCTGGGTGACCTTTTCAATGCAACAGTTCAATCTCGAAGACGTAGCAATTGTCGGTCGTCCCGACTCAGACAACGTGGCGGTGCTCACCGTCGATCTTATGGAGCCGGGCACACGCCTCCTCTATTTAGGCGATGTGGTCACGATGAGCCAGAGAGTCCATAGAGGACAAAGCGTTGCTATTCGACCGATCTCGCCGGGTGAGCCTTACATCACACTCGGCGACCCTTTTGGAATTGCCTCTCGAGCCGTAAAGCCTGGGGATTTGGTCAACGAAAAGAATCTCGCCGCTGAATTACCTCACCTAGAGGTCGCTTATCGTGAGAATGCTCCGGCAGAGATCGTCCCGGAACTCGCTTCTCGCACTTTTGATGGGTTTGTGCGTAGCGACAAAACTGTAGGGATCAGAAACTACGTCGGAGTAGTTACGTCTGGCATGTGCTCGTCCACAGAGGCACGCGAAATCGCCTGGCGGGCTATGCGCGAGATCTACAGCCGGAAGAAGTATCCGAATGTGGACGGTGTGGTCGCGGTGGTGCATGAGTCAGGCTGTGGGATGCCAGACGGAGCCGGTCTCACAACTTTAAACCAGCTGCTATTGAACACGCTGCGGCACCCAAATCTTGGAGGTGCAATCTATCTGGATCTAGGATGTGGGAAAACCTGCGTGGAATGCTCCGTGCCTCTGTTCCAGTCCCAGTTTCCCACTTACAATCAGCGCGTTGTTAATCTGACGGTGCAGCAACTCGGCGGGAGCCGCAAAACGATCACAAAAGGACTGGAGGCCGTGGAGGGATTATTACACTACGCGGACACATTCTCGCGACAATCGGTTCCCATTTCTAGCCTGATTGTCGGGACGAAGTGCGGCGGCTCCGACCGCTGGTCGGGGCTGACGGCCAATCCTGCCGTAGGGGTAGCGGCCGACATGCTTGTGAAGGCAGGCGCGGCCGTGCTTCTGCCTGAAATCCCGGAGCTCCAAGGAGCGGCTATGGTCGATCTTGTGCGTCGCGCTCGCTCTGTTGAAGTCGGACACGCGCTCATGGAATCCCTTGAGCGTTTCCGGAGATACGTCGAAATGTTCGGGGAGAACTTCAGTGAGAATCCGACTCCTGGTAATAAAAAGGGCGGCATCTATAACATCTACCTCAAGTCCATCGGAGCGAAGGCAAAAGGCGGGACCACCACTGTCGAAGGCCTCCTCGAATACGGCGAGTGGCTCGGTAGCCGCAGAGGGCTCCATGTCCTTTACACGCCGGGTTATGATCAGATTTCTACTCCTGCCTTGTTCCTTAGCGGAGCACAGGTGGCACTGTTTACCACCGGGCGTGGCACAGGAATCGGCAACGCTCTCGGACCAGTAATAAAAATCAGCTCGAACACGCAGCTTTGGAAGAACAACGAAGACTTGGATATCAATGCGGGCGGCATTCTGGAACGTACCGAGACGGTCGAGGCAGTAGGTCAAAGAATATTCCAGGACACGATCGCCGTCGCTTCTGGCCAGAAGAGGGTGCGTGCTGAGCAGTCCGGCTTTCACACCGAGTTCAAGGTTTGGGAATCGCTGTGGCCGGCGTTGTGATCTTCGATCATTTATAGCCTTTTGGATGTCCGCATATAGATTGTGCTGAAGTATCCGCTCGATCGAGCACCGCTAGCGATGGGCCTAGACAGTTTTGGACCCCGGTAAATCTTAGTTTTCGGCCACCTTATGCCTGGTGCACGAGCAACAAGGTGAAAGACCTAAGCAACCATTGACCACAGCCAAAACTACTCTCCGCCAAGATCAGTGACCGTCGAGTCCTGGCAGTCTTGTTTGGTTGGGTCGCTGATCTCTCTCGCATTCAAGCTGCGCGTGAGCCAATTCGAGGTAATCCCGGCTTTCGACGATACCCACATCTTCCAATCCCCCTTCGATCCAAAAGCCTGCCATTTCACAATGAATCTCTTGGCCCTCTCAACCTTCTCTAGATGCTGAGCGTGTCGACGTTTTCGATTGCAGTCAACAGATGTGCTGAGTTTCCCGCATCGTTTCGAGCAATAGGCTTTCTGTCTCTTTGTCTTCTTTATGTAAAAGTTGTTACACCGCGCACACGGTCCTCCCAGGCGTTCCCAAAGAGGATTCATGATCAACATGAGGAAGAACGCATAAAGGAGACTTTCGGCGTCCGTAAGCCCCTGATTTTCTCGCGGAATGCCAACGGGCTCGATTTTCGCAGCGCCCGTGGACGTCGGCTTAATCGTGATCGTTACGTGCTCAATCTTTTCCCAAAGCGATGGGTTTTCTTGTTTCATGACTTCGGTATTGGGGCCAGAGCTGCGCCATTCCTCAACCAACGCCCTGAGAGACTGACTGAAAGTCGCAATTTCGTCTGGACTATCTCCAATCTCTCCTTTGACAGACAGGAGTGCCAGCACCCGCTTTCGAAGATTCAGGTAAGTACAAACTGTCTTCAGATTCTCGAGGTCCTCATTGCGCGGCGGCGGTGCAGGCGGCAAATTGAAATACGCCCTGAGCTCGGCCGCAATACTCCTTTGAGCAGCGAACATATTGACAGTATAAACGATGCGAGAATGCTGTCGTGTAGTTTCACAATAAGCGATCTGTTTTCAGCCTCTAATAGAGAAGGAGGTGCTTATGACGACCGAGTTGAGTTCAGGTCCGATGGCATGGAATTGCAATCCCTTGTCTGTCATTTACCAAGCAAGAGGAGCGCTTACTCCATATAAGGCGAATCCCCGCACCCATACCAAGCGCCAGATCGGACAGATCGCGGAGAGCATTCGCGTCTTCGGCTTCACGAATCCCGTATTGGTAGATGCGGAGAATCAGATCATCGCCGGCCATGGCCGGGTGGAGGCCGCGAAGCTTCTCGGCATTGAGAAGGTGCCGACGATCCGGCTCGACCGGCTCACGAAGGAGCAGATTCGCGCCTATGTGATTGCCGACAACAAGCTAGCTGAGAACGCGGGCTGGGACAGGTCGATCCTCGCAATTGAGCTGCAGAACCTGTTGACACTTGATTGCGCTGACTTCGACGTAACGATTACCGGATTCGAGGTTGCAGAGATCGACGGGATCCTCGAGGAAGCCAGAGGTGATTCGGTAATGGAAGATGCGATTCCGGAGCCAGTACTGGACGAGGCTCCCGTCACTGAGCCTGGTGACCTTTGGCTGTTGGGCAAGCATCGGATCCAGTGCGGCAATTCTTTACGCGTGGAGACCTACAAGGGTCTCATGGGCAATCGTCGAGCTGCGATGGCGTTCTCTGATCCGCCTTACAACGTACGAATTGATGGCCATGCTACCCGAAACGGATCAATTCATCATCGTGAGTTTGCCATGGCCTCGGGAGAGATGACAGATGCAGAGTTCCTTGCCTTCGTAGACAACTTCTGCCACATGCTGGCAAAGCACAGTGCACAGGGCTCCGTTCATTTCATCTGCATTGATTGGAGGCATGTCGGAGATCTGATTTCCGCCGGCAAACAGAATTACGACGAGTTCCTCAACCTGTGCGTGTGGGTAAAGGACAACGGCGGAATGGGAAGCTTCTACCGCTCCCGGCATGAGTTGATCCTGGTCTTCCGGAACGGCAAAGGGCCTCATCGGAACAACATCCAGCTCGGCCAGTTCGGCCGGAACCGGACAAACGTCTGGCAATACCCCGGCATTCATTCGCTTTCGAAGCAAAGTGAGGAAGGCAACCTGCTGGCGCTTCACCCGACTGTGAAGCCGGTCGCCATGGTTGCCGACGCCATCCTTGACTGCTCGGCGCGAGGCGAGGTGGTGCTCGATGCCTTTCTGGGCTCGGGAACAACTCTGATGGCTGCCGAGCGTGTCGGGCGCATCTGCTGCGGCATCGAGATCGATCCCGTTTACGTGGACGTTGCGGTTCGCCGCTGGCAGAACTACACCGGCGGAGCAGCTCTACACGCGCAATCAGGCAAACAATTCAATGAGGTCGCGGCTCAGAAGGAGGTGCAGCATGCCTGAGCAGGACACTTCATACGAAGTCGGCTACGGCAAACCGCCCAGGTTTGGACAGTTTTCGAAGGGCAAATCGGGGAATCCCAAGGGCCGGCCGAAGGGTTCGAAGAATCTTGCCACCGTTGTGCTGCGAGAGAGCCGCCAGCGTGTCAGGGTAAACGGCTCTCGCGGAACCCGCACGGTCACCAAGCTCGAGGCAGCCATGATGCAAATTGGAAACCAGGCTGCGCATGGAGAACTGCGCGCGGCGCGCGAGCTCTTTTCCCTGGTCCAGCGGTCGGAAGATGCAGTCAATTCAGAAACGGCACCGCTTTCACCCCACGAGATGGATCAGCGCGTGATGGAAACCATTCGGCGACGCATGGAAAGCGTGAAGGCTGAATCAGTCCCTGTCTGCGAAACCAAGTCAGAGGAGGAATAGAAATGAGCAACTTGTCGCAATTGTCATTTGAGGAATACAGAGTCCTGCTGCGAAACGACCTGATGAGCTTCATCGAGCGTTCATTCCACGAACTCAACCCGCAAGCCAACTTCATGGCTGGCCGTTACATCGAGCTGGTGGCCTCAACCTTAGAAAAATGTCGGACGGGAAAGACCAAGAGACTGATCATCAACCTCCCACCGCGGACATTAAAGTCACACGCCGCAAGCGTTGCTTTCCCGGCGTGGCTGCTCGGCCACGATCCTTCGACGCAGATCATCTGTGCGAGCTACGGGCAGGATCTGAGCGACAAGCACGCCAGGGACTGCCGAACACTGATGAGCAGCTCGTTCTATCGCAGCTTGTTCCCGCGAACCTTGCTTTCGCCAGAAAAGCTCTCTGTGAATGACTTTATGACCACGGCACAGGGATTTCGCATGTCAACCTCCGTCAACGGTGTCCTCACTGGTCGCGGCGCTGACATCATCATTCTCGATGACATCCTGAAGCCGGACGATGCCTTGTCTGAGACCCGGCGCCGGGCGGCAAACGAGTGGTACTTCAACACCCTGTTGAGCCGGCTGAACAGCAAGGAGAACGGCATCATTATTATTGTCATGCAGAGATTGCACCAGGAAGACCTGGTCGGCGAAGTCATGGAACGAGAGCAATGGGATGTGCTTTCTCTCCCAGCCATTGCACAGCACGATGAATACTATCCCTTCGAAGGGCCGATCTGGAACGGCGCCTTCGCGCGGAAGGCAGGCGAAGCCCTTCATCCGGAACGCGACTCGGTTGCGACATTCGCGGCGATCCGCGAAACCGTTGGCGAGTACAACTTTCAAAGCCAATACCAGCAGACCCCTATGCCGCTTGAAGGCGGGCTGATCAAGAGAGAATGGCTGCAGTTCTACGAACCCCAAGAAGAGCCCGAGCGCTACAGTTTCACCCTGCAGAGCTGGGATACCGCTAACAAAGCGGGCGAACTGAATGATTTCAGTGTCTGCACGACATGGGGCGTCTACGACAGGCACTTCTACTTGCTCCATGTGTATCGAAAGAGACTGACCTATCCACAGCTCAAGCGCGCCGTCGCCGAACTTTGGAGGAAGCACAATCCGAACAAGCTGCTGATCGAAGACAAGTCATCGGGCACTTCCCTCATTCAAGAGCTTCGCTCCGAAGGCGTCTTCAGAATTGAGCCATATGAGCCGCTACCCGGCAGCGACAAATTTCTCCGCACGGCAGCGCAGACGATCAAGTTCGAAAACGGGCGAGTGCACCTACCGAAACAAGCTCCTTGGCTGGATGATTATGTGCGGGAGATTACGGGGTTCCCGGGCGGAAAGTATGACGACCAAATCGATTCAACTACGCAGGCCCTTGAGTTCCTTGGCGAAAAGGCCCAGAGATTGTGGGTCTGGGCAAACCTCTAGGCACACTTAGGCAACTTCCGCGGCTTTCTATGCATTTTCGGGCGCATCCTCGGGCCGTCAAATCGCGTTCCGGCCAACTTTGCGGAAATTGCCGGTAAGTTCTCTGATTGCGCACAGTTTGCTTGACTCTTTGCCCCAACAGAGCGGAAATGGACTGCCGGAGAAAGCGGTCACATTTTGCGCCTAGAAACCACCCCAAAGGCCTCGCTGAATCAGCAGCTTGCGGCATTGCCGAAGATGGATCGAATTGCCCTCCAAGGGCTTTGGGAACGCCTCTTCCTAAAGCCCCCAAATCGGGCTCTCCGGCGCGAGGTTCTAGTCCCAATCATCGCCTACCGGCTGCAAGAATTGGCACTTGGCGGCCTGAAAGGATCCATCGAAAGGCAGCTTCGCGCTCTCGGGGAGGACGGCTCCGAGGGACACAGAATCGTCGAAGGATTAACCCGCCACAAAGCCGGAACCCGCTACGTTCGTGAATGGCAGGGAAAGTTGCACGAAGTCTCGGTTCTGCCTGAAGGCTATGAGTACAACGGCCACATCTATCGAAGCCTTTCCGAGATTGCCCGCGGCATTACCGGAACTCGCTGGTCGGGTCCGGCCTTCTTTGGCCTCAAGCGTCGGGGCAATGAGAGGGCGGTATGACGGCCGGCATCCGCTGTGCCATCTACACTCGCAAGTCTTCCGAAGAAGGACTTGAGCAGTCCTTTAATTCGCTCGACGCCCAGCGCGAGGCTTGCGAATCCTATATCCAAAGCCAACGCCATGAGGGTTGGCAAGCGCTCGCGACCCACTATGATGACGGCGGTTTCTCCGGTGGCAACATGGAGCGGCCCGCACTGAAGCGCCTGATGGCCGACATCCAGGAAGGCAAAATCAACACTGTTGTCGTCTACAAAGTCGACCGCCTCACGCGATCACTCGCCGACTTCGCCAAGATCATTGAAAGGTTCGATGCCCAAAAGGTCAGCTTTGTTTCAGTGACGCAGCAGTTCAACACCACAACCTCAATGGGCCGACTGACGCTCAACGTCCTCCTCTCGTTTGCCCAATTCGAGCGCGAAGTGACGGGTGAACGCATCCGCGACAAGATCGCTGCCTCAAAGAAGCGTGGCATGTGGATGGGGGGATTTGTTCCACTCGGCTATGAATTGCGCGACCGCAAACTCCACATTCATCCTGAGGAAGCGGCGATCATTCGCACGATCTACTCGAACTACCTCCGTCTGGGCTGCGTCATGGCTCTCAAGGACTATCTCGATCAGAACGAGATCCGGAGCAATCCGCGTTCACGATTCATCGGGACAAAAACGGCGTCAACGAACTTTTCCCGGGGCGGGCTTTATCTGATTTTCCGCAGCCACATTTATGTGGGCGAGATCTTCCACAAAGGCGCCATCTATCCGGGGAAGCACGAGGCGATTATCGACCGTGCGCAATGGAACCAGGTGCAGGATCTTCTTCGAGGGAACCGCCAGGGCAAACGGCGTAAGACGCGCGTGACCAAGGCAAGTCTGTTCACACGGATCCTCTTCGATGCGGTTGGCAACCTGTACACCCCGACGCATGCGAAAAAGGGAGGTCGCCGCTACCGCTACTACACATCGCAGGCTGTGATCCGCAAGGCCGGGGAAACCGATGTCCCGGCACGCATCCCGGCCCACGACCTGGAAGTTGCAGTTGCAGACCGAATACTCGCGTTTTTGAGATCGCCAAGACATGTCCTTGGGGCGTTCGCGCCATCCGGCCAGCGCAGCCGTGGCGGGCGTTATGCGGATCTCCTCAGTCAGGCGTCTGACAAGGGTTCATCCTGGGCGCGGGCATCGTCCGATGCCAAGGAGCGCTTCATTCGAGCAATTCTTGAACGCGTCGTTATCCATCAGGATGAAATAGAGATACAAATCCGCACGGACGCGCTTATTCATCAATTGGCTGGCAAGACTGCGCCGCCATCTGGTGCCGGTCATGAAGTTCTTCGTTTAAAGTGTCCCTTCCGCCATTCAGTCCAAGGAAAAGCGATACGTCTAATCGTTGGCGACCAGCAGTCACCGCCGGCTGCCAGCACCCTGGCAGTCCTCAAAGCAATTGCGCGGGCTCGCGCCTGGCGAGAACAGATCATTGCCGGCGAAGCCTCAGGGATTCGAGACCTTGCCAGGATCCACAATCTGAATCACTCATACGTCAAACGAATCTATTCTTTCGCATCGTTCAGTCCAGCCTGCATCGAGATAATTCTGAACAGAGAAATTCCTTCAAACCTTTCGCTCGATTCGCTGGTCCGCAAAATCCCGCTCGTTTGGGCAGAACAAGCTTCCGTCGTCGCCACGGCGGCAGCGGAATCCACTGTCTGAAATGTGAATAGGGGGAGAGGAAGAAGAAGTTCCGCTCCCCTATCTCTGTGCTCTTTCTACAGCCGGCTTCCGATAACGTCTTTTCCGGCATGTCAGAAAGCTGGGCGCGGCTCACCGCAAACCCGCATCAATATATATGTCTCCGATTCCCTGCCCTGCCGCCGCGCAGACGCCGATAGCGATTCCATTCGCATCGCCCTCGAGATCCGCAGTAATGAACTCCCGTCAGTCTTCCCCTTTCCTGATTCACCCTAAAAACCGACCCTAAGCGGCGGCCACGTGTGCCAGGCGTGTGCCGCATTTTTCGACTTAGGAAGGAATATGGTTCGCGAGACTGATCAGATCATTCGCCGAGAGTCTAGCACATGGCCGGTCCGCATCTCCGTCGGCCATGATCCGGAAACCCGGAGATTCACAACGACATTTGGAACTGCGCGATGGGAGTTCGTCTCTTCTTAGTGCGCGGTGTGCCCCACCGGGTAATCGTTCGCGCCGGAAGGATCAGAATCCGGCCGGAAACGATAGCGTGAATCACTGCGGGGAAGGTTAGCCACAATTTACAATCGGTTGGTCGCGTCTGCGGAGATCACATCCGTGCACAGAGGCAGACGGAATCGATGAGGGAGGCAACTATCGAAAACAGTCCAGTCATGATGCTCTTGGCCAACGCAAAGGTGCTGGCACAGCAGTATCGCACCCTGACGGGCAAACCGCTGGGGATCACCGGAGAAGTCGCTGAATACGAAGCGTCCAGAATCCTGGGTGTGGAACTTACTCCGGCAAGGCAGGCAGGTTACGACGCGATTGAAACCATCAATGGCGCGGTCAGGCGATTACAGATTAGGGGCCGCTGTCTGTTCAAGGACTGCAAACCCGGTCAAAGGCTGAGTTCCATCGATGTGAAAAAGGATTTCGACGCGGTGCTTTTGGTGCTGCTCGATGAGAATTTCAATGCCACTTCCATCTATGAAGCAGATCGGGAGGGCGTTCTCAGGGTTCTGGCCAAGCCCGGACCAAAATCAAGAAATGAACGAGGTGCATTGGGCGTAAGCAAGTTCAAATCCATTGCCCGGCTGCGTTGGCAGCTCTCAACTTCGGGTTAACGGAAAGGCGTACATGAAGTACCAACTTGATTTCAGCGTAAAGGCCAGCACCGTTTCTCCACCGATCACCGGGGCCATCGTGAGCGGCACAAGTCCGTTGCTATTTGCGGCATGGCAGCCCAGCACTTGGCCCGCCGCGTCAGCATCAGCGCCTGGCGAATTCATAGAAGTGCTGAAGCGAATCTTTGAAGAGTCGATTCTCGGAGAGGTCCGTAACGTCATCGAAGACATCACGAAGAGCAATGGCACGCTCGCCTTTCGCGGCCACGTCGTTGCCATATCGATGATGTGCGCCCTGGATGCGATTTCGTCCTATGGCTACCGGGGACTAAAGAACGGTAAGTTCATCGCGGCGCATTTTCCTGTCGAATACAGACCTTATGCAGACCAGATCTATAATCTGTTCCGCTCCAGCATGGTTCATAGCTGGAATCTGTTTGAAGCATCGCTCTATGCCGACAACAGCCCCATCAGGCTCGAAAAGGGCACTCTCGCATTTGGGCTCCTCAACTTCTTTGACGCGCTCGTGGCGGGCACGGAGGATTTTCTCAATTGCCTTCCGGCCGGTGGCGATCTGTTCACCAACTCCATCAATCGGTACGAGAAGCTTCGTGCGACCGCTAAACCATAAGGCCACGTATGACACTCGATGAAATAGTGAAAGACTACATCCGCACTCAGCGCCCTCATACGGGCCAGGAGATGATCGACTTTGCGAATGAGTCCAGCCCTTCGGAGGCGATTCGCAGGGCCGCGCTCTGTGAACTCAAGAGCGGAAAACGTCACGACCATCAAAGGCGCATTCCAAGATGGCTACTTGAACAGGTTGAGGCAAAGCTCCAAGCCATTCGACGGAAACTCTCCAACGCGGCCGACTTCGACGCGCTGCATCGTTTAGTCGAGCTAGAGATAGGCGGCAAAAAAGGAATCGGCTCTCTTACGCTGTATGACATCACTCACCGCATCGGCGCTCACTTCGGCAAAGCGCCAGAGCGCGTGTATCTGCATGCCGGAGTGAGGGTCGGCGCGCGGGCACTTGGTATCAGCGGCGATTCATTTGACCCGAAAATCTTGCCCAAACCGTTCGCACGCCTGGCACCATCGGAAATCGAAGACTGCCTCTGCATATATATGAAAGAAATCCTGGGCGGTACGCGCGACAATTTCCGTCGCACCTCAGGGTGCGCTGCTCCAAGACGGCCGCGCTGCTGATGGGAGCTACTTGGATGCAATAGAGTGGTTAGATTGCGCTTTTTCGATTCGCCAATTTTTCGTTGATCTCCTCGGCGAATCGAAGGATTTGCTCGCAAAGAGCCTCAATCTCGGCCACATCTACATTGACCCGCTCACCTGTCTTTGAATACCCGCTTCGATGGACGATGTCATGACGTTTTATAAGCGCGCCCTCAAATTGCTTAAACCCGGGACTATCGATTCCTAACCCGTGCGCAAACAGGGGGGCTACCTTATTCCATTGATGCCATACAAGATTTTGCAAGTAGGCCTTGATCTCGTTTTTCAAGGTTTCGCGCTTTTCAAATATCTGTCCAAGCTTCAACGGCTGATCGCGAAATACCTGGATTTTCGTGACAATATTGATGACGGTTGCCTCATCATGATCCACCCAGTAAGTGACCGTCTCCCACAAGAATGATTCGAGGCTGGTGATGACTGAGCCGAATGCCAGATTCCGTGCGAGCAGTTGCGCAGGGAAATTGCCTTGCAGAGTTAAGACTTGCTTCGATTGCGTAAGACGGTCACGGAGCCTGATCAGAGGCTGGCCGCTGTCCTCAATGTCCACGCCATAGTCATCGTCATAGTCGTTGTCAAAACTGTGTTGCACTGGAGCCCATTCATCACCGACCTCTTGATGTAATTCATCGACAACCTCTTGAATCACATCTTCTTTCACGACTCTGGCGAAGCGAGTGTGCAATACGTCCTCAGGATCGTAAGGGCCACCGTGTATGAACTGATAACCACCTTCTCTGCCGTTATAGGGTGTGCCATGTGCCGGGTCACAGTACCTGCCCAAGAACCATGCACGCATGGCAATTATCTGGTCGTCTTTTCCGGCCGTTTCGAGCCAGTGGTCCTGCGGTTCAAATGGGCCATCAACATTCCAAGTGCTAAACGCTTCAGGCGGGAGATTGCCAAGCTCGTTGTCGTCCATGTGGTCGTTCCAGCCCATTGATTGCTCCTTTAATCTGCGCTGTTAGGTTTTTCCCCGGCTTGAAATATAAGCGTACAGCGTCGGCTTGCTGATGCCCAGCGACCGGCAGATTTCGTCGATCCCGTGCTTTTTCTGGTTATAGAGGTCACTTGCGAGTTCTCGCTGCTGTGCGTTGAGCTTTTTGGGACGGCCTCCACGCCTCCCCCGCGCCCTTGCGGCTTCAAGCCCTGCTTTGGTCCGGTCACTAATGAGGTTGCGCTCAAACTCGGCGAGCGCTCTGAACATGTGGAATATCAACTTGCAGCCCGGCTTGGTGCTGTCGATGGATTCTTGCAGGCTCTGGAACTCAATCTTCTGCTTCTCCAGTTCCGACATCAGCTCGATGAGATGTTTGAGCGAACGACCAAGGCGGTCGAGACGCCAGACAACAAGCACGTCGCCTTCGCGTAACAGATCGCGCGCACGGTCGAGGCCGGAGCGGCTTTCTGTTTTTCCGCTCACTACATCTTCGATGATCTTTTCGCACCCCGCCCTCTTCAGTGCGTCTTTTTGAAGGTCCAGGTTCTGCTCACTGGCGGAGACTCGTGCGTAGCCGATGCGCATGTACTGCAAAAATCGTTAAGAAACTCGTGGAATTGACGGAGAGATTTACATTGATTCTTTTACCGGCTTTCTTTACTGAGAAAGGCAAGGAAAATGTGCAGCGGGCAAAAAGCCAAGAGCATGGGCAATAAAACGGTCGTTTTCTTTATTCAACAAAAATCGGGAGTCCTCCCATGATGGACGCCTTTACTGCCATGCTCGAAGCTCGTGATCCCGCCCTCGGGCGATTCCAGGCGTACCGGCTCGAAGCGGATACGGATTTGCTCGGTGACTGGTTGGTCGAGATCACCTACGGGCGCATTGGAACAAAGGGGCGGAGCATCCGGTATGCTGTGCAGGATGAGATACAAGCGAAAAAACTGGTGCGTGACACTCTGCGTCGCAGGGCTTCGGCGCGGAAGCGCATCGGCGTCTCCTACCGTTTCTTCCAGCTCGTTGATCCGCACCAGTGGTTCCCGATTACACTGACATGAAGAAGAAGCTTCTGGTTATCCTCGGCGCTGGCAGTTCGATTGCGAGGGGGATGCCGTCTGTCCCTGCACTCGATGTGCTCATGGGACAGTGGTCGAGCGACTGGGCAAAGTTGCGTGGATTTCCCGATTATTACGCCGCGTTGGCAGGTGAGATCGAAACGTACTACCAGTCTGGGCCATCCGGCGCTCGGCCGTCGCTGGATTTTGAGAAGGTATTGGGCGAGATGGTTGCCACCTCTCACTGGATGACGCCAGCTCCTTGGGGAGACACGCTCCGGCAAGTTGCGTGTGGCGGAGCGCCGCCGCCGAATCTGCGCTTTCCAACGCTGTTCTCTGATCATGAGCCCTATGGCCCCACTGTCATGGTGAAGGACCAGCTTCAGCATTTGCTTACCGAGCTTGCCCGATACATGCGCGGCCTTTGTCAGAAGCTGGACTTGACGAGTGGTGCGGCGGCCCAAAACGTCGCGCTCTTCGATGGACTGCGCAACGCATTCGATGTCGGAGTTTATAACCTCAACTACGATACCGTCGCACTTTCGGCCTGCCCTGACACATACACCGGGTTCGCCGATGACGGTGCGTTCGATCCAAACGGAGTTCATGATCGCCAACAATGGGGATTCGTGTATCACCTACATGGCAGCGTGCACCATTCGCTTGTCGGTGTGTTTGGAAACGAGATCTGTTGGCGGGATTTAGGCGAGAAGTTCATTGATGGTCATCAAGGACAGGCCGGAGACAAAAGGACTGGAGGCCGTTCGTTTCCAAAAACGACCATAGTTGCAGGCGGGTTCAAGCTCGACCAGCTCTTAGTCGAGCCGTTTCATTCGTTCCATGCCGCGCTGGTTCGGCACGTCTATGCCGCTGATGCGATCCTGATCGGCGGCTACGGATTTGCCGACGTGCATATCAATCGAGCGCTGCGTAATCGTTTAGCGATCTCTGGCAAGAGGCTGCCCGTGATCGTGCTAGACCAAGCCGGTAGCAAGACAGATCCGATGGCATTCCGGTACGATCCTTGGGCTATTGAACTCTGCGCTGCGCTCAATGCCAGCGGGAACAATTTCCTCGAACCTGGCCATACGTCTCCACCAATGCCGTCAGAACTTGCGGCAACGGGCGCATTTGAAGTCTCTGCTCCGCACCGGGTTGCGATATGGTACGGCGGCTTCGCCGAGGCGGCAACCCGTCTCGATGGCATCCTGCCGTGGCTTGGCGGTCAATCGGATGACGCGTTGATTCCACCTACCAAGGCAAAAATCTGATAATTCAAGGCGCTATACGTCTTAGCGTGAATCTGGAGACAAATTCTCCGATGACTCGTAAAGGGGAGGCATGATGTCGTTTGAGGATCGCTATGTCGGCCTTGTCGATATATTGGGTTTCTGTGAACTCGTAAGTGAGGCTGCGAGCGATCCCGCCAAATGTGCGTCTCTTCAGCGCGTGTTGCTGACAATCGCCACCGAGATTCCGGACTTCGGAGGGAAGAGCGAGGATTTTCGCGCAACTTCATTTTCGGATTGCATCGCCGTCTCGGCTCGGACCACAGATGTGGGGCTCTGGATGGTGATTCTGTATTGCAATTCACTGCAATTCAATCTCTGGCTCCAAGGGATACTCTTTCGGGGAGCGATAACAAAAGGACTGATGGACCACGACGAAAAGGTGTTGTTTGGCCCCGCATTCATTGAAGCTTATGAATTGGAAAGACGAACGGCGACGCATCCACGCATCATGCTGGCCAAGCAGGTGCATCAGGATGCCACAGCATCACAGCAGAGGCAATTCCCCAATTACGTTGCCGATTACCTGCTCACTCACCGCTACGATGTTCCTTGCATAAGCCCGTTCGCGGGCTATGAAAAGGCAATGACACTCGACGCTGTACATGGCCTGAAAAAGTTCATCGATGCGCGGTCCGTGATTCTTCGCCAATTGCAGAAAGCGGCCGGTAATCCGCCGGTCTTGTTGAAATGGGAATGGCTCGCCCGTGTATACAACGATTTGATTGAACGCTTGGGGAACGCGGTGCTGCCCGGTATTTCACGAATTCCTTACTAGGGTCAGTACAGAACTTGCGCGATATTGTACGTTAAGGCCACCCGCAAAGTGTCCTCACCGATTTCTTTCCATTCACTGAGTTTGACCGCAGAGGCTGCTCTTATGACATTCGCAATGGCTGTTGAAGAGGCTCGCATCCGATACCCGAATAATGGGCGGTTTTCACTCCTGGCAGAGGAGTCGATCAACGATGTAGTGAAACGGGAAAAGGTTCCGGCCGCTCGGGGCGTTTATATCATTTTCAGATGCGACAACGCCGAGAGACCCCTATATATAGGCAGAGCGGGCACCGTGAATCAAGACGGCAAATGGAAGGAGCAAGGTCTTGCGAAACGATTAACAATGAAGCAAGGCGGCGAGTGCCGCCGCAACTTTTTCCGAAGTGAGATGAGGAAACAGTCAATCGCCGGATTGACGTTTCTGTGGTTCGTGACGCACGACCAGAACAACAAGATCATTCCCGCCCTAGCGGAAATGGAGCTATTGCAAGCGTACTTCGATGAATTCGATTGTCTTCCAGAACTGAACCTTTGCGCCTAGCGTAGGAGTTCTAGCCTCTTCCGTGGTGAGCGCTCGCAGGTCAGGAGAAGAGCAAGGCGGCTAGTGTGAACCTGGACGAAGACGACATTGCGTGGGTGAAAGCGCACGCTGCGGAGGTGAAGGATGAATTCGGGCCTGAGTTTGCCGCCGCGAGTGATCGATTTGCGCAAGGACAACTGCTTCTCGACCGCTTCAATGCGGCAATCGGGGCGGTTCTGAAGAACGGCAAAGGGCATTTCAGCGCCGTTGATGAAGCCCACAACGAAATATGTGTCGCAAGCGCGCTGCTTTCAAACACGCGCCTGCGATTCGTCCGCCTGGAGTACGAGCCGCCCCTGCTCGGCTGTGCCAAGACAATTGATCTCCGCGCGACGGCGGACACCGGGCAGGTCGCATACATTGATGTGAAGACGATTAAGCCTCAAGCTGCCGACAGGTGGGACCAGTTCGAGAGGGCAACTAAAGAGGGTTGGATCGCGGACAACGTGCATGTGGTCATTGCCGAGGAATGGCTCGGTGGGGAAATATGGCACGCCTGGTTTGCAGCGAGGTCCAGGATGTTGGAGTACACGCTGGAACTAGAGCGAAAGATTGCCGAGGCCAATCTCGCGGGAGAAAATAAGCTCTTCGTACTCGCGCTCTGTAGCGATGGCTTTCGCTGGCAGCAGGACGGGCTGGAGGACTTTGTCAGCTTCTACTACACCGGCATGCACCGGGGGGACGACGCTTTCTCCAAGGCCGAGCTAAAGTACATATCGGACAAGAAAATCACGCTGAACAGGACGATTTCGAAGTTCGCCTATATGAAACGGCCGCAGAGTCAGATACATCCGGCGCGGCTAAATTGGAATGTCCGCCCGCCCAAAGATCCGTTCTTCTAGCTCGGTCGTGACTTCCGCAACTTAGATGTAGTGCCCGAAAGGCAGCGGCGGAATGTCCTTGATGGGACCAGCGGTCAGTATCTCCCCTACAGCATCCGCGAATTTCAGGGTGATTGGCATGCCGTCACCAAAAATGCAGGTGTTGTAATTGAGTTTAGTGAGGGAAAGTATGTCCTTCACCACAACGTTGATGTCGGCCTCGCCTCTACTGATTTCAATGATCAGCGGATTTGGAACCTCCCGCCCTGGGTAGGTTTGAATGCGTGGTGTCCAGCCGCGCGTCCAGAGATGGGCGCTGCGCGGGCTGCGGATATTTGCCAACCCGCGCAACACGGGATTCTGGCCTTTTCGGTACAGCTTCAGGTTCTTTTCTTCCTGAATGCGGACGCCTACAATGTTTGTGCCCGTGCCGGCGGCATCCACGAATCCTTGCCATTCATTTGGCTCAAACCGTACCTTGCCGTGGATGAACATTTCCTTGGGTGGGCCGCCCGCTTTCTTGGTGTAGGACTTGATGGCCAGCTCTCCCAGCGCCTTGGCAGCCGCATAGCTCAAGTGATAATCGCCTGTCTCGTCGTTATACCAAGGGCCGAGCGCTCCCTTAAACACCACTCCGTCACCGGAATCGAGAAACATTTGCGCCGCGCAGCAAGCATTTTTCGAGGTGCCACTCGTCTCGTCCTTCTTGAATACCAGGCCGAGATAACACACGCCGTCGCGGATATCCGCCACTTTCCAGGGACGCCCGCCCACCTTGTAGAAAATGGCCGTGCAGAGATTCCAGGCAATCTCCGACTGCCGGGCGGCGGCGCGCTTGTCGAAATCCGCATCACCGGGCTTGCGGATATTCGCCAGCGTGCTCTCTTTGATGATTTGGGTGAGCACCATCGCATCTAGAAGTCTGGCCTTGAGTTGATTGTGGAACTGTTCTTCGTATACGTAGGGTTCCGCCTCGCGGTCCATCTGTGGGAAGAGAGATCGCGTTTCATAGAACGTCTTTGCCTGTTTGGCCTTCTTGAACGCTCTAATAGCTTCTTGTCGCACTTCCGGCTCGACAAAGGAGTTGGGCCTGCAATACTTCCACACCTTGTCGGGCACCACGACAAACCACAGCTCGGGTTTCTCCGTCTCCTCGCGTATGGCCTCAAGGATGCGATTGGCGAACACGCCTACCGTTCCGTAGACGCGCTGATGTGGCTCGTCAAGGTACAGAAATTCATCGATCTCGGCGTCTGTCACCGTGAGCGAAAGCAGGGGTTTGGTATTCCAGCGCGAACGGAACACGGTCTCAAAGCCCGGAAACGGGGGACGGCCTAAGAGCGGAGTCGCGTTAAAGACTGGCCGCTGCACCCACTGCACCCAGCGCTCAAAACTCTGGATGCCGGTTTCCGTGCCAATGACACCGGCCTTGATGCCATACGGCCTGCTCTCGTCCAGTGGCCCGAATAAGGTGAGACCATCGCGCGGGTCTTCCGTCGCCTGATTGTGTCTGAACAAAAGACGCGGCTCCGGAATATGGATGAGATCCCTCATTCGGCACCGCCTTCCGGATCGTCTTCAAAAGCGTCCTCGTCGCCGGTATCTCGACCGTAATCGTCGGCGGTCTCATCGTCTTCCGAGAATCGCAGCAACTGCGGATCGGTGTACGATACCGGGCTGCAAAACAGCACCGGCATTGGCAGGATAGTCAGGGTGGCCTTGCTTCCAAGCGTCAGGGTGATTTTGTCTGTGCCGTCGCACAGGTATGTCGCGGCGGCAAGTGCCCGGTCGCGCCATTCATCGTTCCACCATGATTTGCACTGGCTGCGCCGCGCGGAAGCGAGCTTCTTCTTGCTCTCCCAAATCGTCTTGCCGTCGCTCGTAAAGAGGACGTGCGATTTGAAAATATAGGCAAACATGGGATGAACCTGCGGGCGGGCCTGGACGGCATAATGCCAGTAGCGCTTCGCGCTCACGCCGGTCGTGGGGTTCGTCCGCGTGCTGTATCCGACCATCGCGCGGTAGGTGCGGTCACCGTCCACTCCGGTGAAAGAAACCCTGTCACTGGGCACACGGTCTTTGGGGAAATAGAAGCATCTGGCCTTGTTTGCCAACTCGTAAACCGGAAGCTTCCGCTCGTCGAGCATCTGCTCCCAAGCAAGACGCAGGATCTGGAAAAGATGTTTCCCAAACAATGTCTTGGGCTCCGCCAGTAGCGCGTTGACTTCAAGCGGATCGCCCGCCTTGGCTATATACATCTCGGGGCCAAGTTTTCCCTTAAAATCCGCCGCCTCCGCGAATGTGATGAGAAAAATCCCGTCCTGAACGGCGGGATATGGAAGCGTGCCGGATACTTCAATCGGTCCGGTGGTTTTTCGCGAGAGCGAGTGGAAGTAAATATGGGTGGGCAGCGTTACCGGAAACCAGTTGGAGAGATACTCCTCGGGCTCCTTGCGCAATCCCTGCTCGGCGCTAAACTGCGTGCGCCACCAATCGTTGACCGCCGTCCGGTTGAATTTCGGGTCTTTGGGGACGCCGTCCTCTTCCAATTTTTCAAGTAGCTTGGCAAGTCCCGCGCCCCATGAATGCGCGAACCCCACGGTGTTGATGCGAGTGATTTCGATGGTGATGTCGCCGTGCGGCAAATCGTCGATGTGCAGCGGGATGACAAAGTCTTTTAGCTTTTCTTTTTTGGCTACAATCTGCGCGAAATGCAACTCTTTGAGCGGGCCGTCCTTGGCATTCGATGTCCGGGAGAGAACGTACAGCACTTTGGCGGTGCGGGTTTTGATCGCCGCTTCGATATCGTCCCAGAACACCTCGCCGCCTAGCAGCTTGGTGAGATCGCACCATACGCGATAGCCCTCGTTGGCCAGTTGCAGCGCAAGCCACAGGGTAAATTCATTGTCTTCCGGATTGGCGTGGCTCAGAAGTAACGTGTCCCGTGTCTTCGCGGCCTCTGCGGGTTCGGTCATAAAGTACTTTCTTGCAGCATGTGCGCGCCTCAGCGTGCACCCTGCCCCTTACAGAGTCTTAAGCATACCGATCTCCTTGGCTATGGTCGGCATACGGCTGGATACGCAGCCCCCTATGCTCAAAGCTGGGATGCAGTTGCTTTAGGAAGCCGTCGGTTGTCATTGCCGAGATGACGTAGTCGAGGTCCTGTTGCGACATACCGAAAAGTTCGGCAACAACACGATCCAGTGCGAGCAATGCTTCTTGGAAGGATCGGAGCGGGTCAGAGCTTCGCATTACATCAATGGCCCCAACCACGGCATCAAGATTCAGCGGAACTAGCAGACTGCCAAGTGATTCGATTTCCAAGGTCAGGTCTTCATCCTCGTCTAGCAAGCGATTCAGCATGTATGCAAGGTAGCGCCGGAGCAACGGGTGAGGCATTGTGATCTTGAAGAACAAATTCTCACTAACCAAATCCTCTTGATTTTCGCTAATGTTCCCAACTGCGTCCGCCGAAGTAGCGCCGGTAAGATCCGCGCCAGCTACCAGCGGACTGTTCTCGGCAAACAGGTCGAATAACGACTTCTTCGGACTGTCGGCAATCAATTGCTCAACATGGCGATGCGCGTTTGCCAAGTCCTTATCCCTGGCAATCACCAGTTCTCCAGCAGCTTTCAGTCGAGCGACATCAGCCGCTGCGCGCCGCGCTGGGATGGGGATAAGCAACAGGTTTCGCTTGACCCAAGTCGTAAACAAATCTTCGATAATGCTGGTGCGCAATAGTTTTATTGAGAACCATTGCGGTATGCGAGAAAGAAGGAAGAAGTTGAGGGGAAAGTCTTCAGTAAGCTGGATCAACTGAGCGGTATTCTGAAACACTCGATCTGCGGGCGCTGGGCACGCGGAGGGAAGTTGGGAAACGTTTCTGATAGCGTACAGCTTGGAATAATCAAAAAGGTGCCGATAAGCATATAGACGCAAGGAGTCCACAATTGAATGTTCGGGATGCCAGTGGCCCATTGGGTCTCCCAGGACTCCTGATGGGAAAATGTTTTGGCCCTTATAGATGGGTAAGCCACTCGTTACGATGGCACGCGATCCGCCGAGCTTGATTCCATAGGCCAACATTACATAGGGTTCCCAATCCGCTGGATTGGTCTCTCGGGGTATCTGCTCGACCGCATTGGCCTGCGCCGAACCAGCTTCGCGCTGAGATCTGCGCTTGTGGACCACCTTTACGATGCTGCCAAGTCGTGGACTCTGGGAGTGTCTTTCCAAAACCTCCGCATCGGCGGCTGAGAGCTTGGTTACAAGGGCCGCGGTATCTTCAGATACAACATCAGCCATCCACGGCGAACCATCGTTCTTGGGTAAATAAGCGGACTCGGACATCTGCTTGCGGATGACGGTTGCCTTGGCCGCTTTGCCGAAGTCTATGGTGTCCGTTTCTGCATCGAAGCTATTCATCGATAGGGTTGTAGTGGCAACCTCATCGTTTTCTGATCCCGGTGAATTCTCCAGCACGAAGATAATCGTGGGGCGCTTAATGCCCCTGAACGTTTTTTTCCGCAACGCTTCAAGGTCAACAACCTCGATGAGCTTGAATTCCGACAGAACGCGGCGCAGTGGCCCGGCGTAGGACGCTTCCAGAACTCCCATGGGCACGATGAAAGAAACACGGCCGCCCGGCTTTACCCAACCCCGAATGGCGCGATAGAGAAACGGGATGTAAAGGTCTACCTGTCCTTGGGTAACCTCGTGGTAGGTCTGGAGGAAGCCCCTTTCCAATGAAAGACGGTGTGGACGCACATAAGGCGGGTTCCCAATCACAATGTCATACGTGCCCTGCACCAGCCGCCGAAAACGTCTCGGGACACTGGCAACGCGCTTGCGACGCAAGTCACTGGCGACGGTGGAAAAATCCAGGCCAGTTTGGGACGCATGCGTGTCGAGTCCCCGGACAAGCGGCTCACCGAGCGTGTCCAAGGAAGAGTGCCCACCATGCACCTGGATGGCGGGCACCAGAGATGCGGCCAGTGATCGAATCTCACTGGGGGACTTGCCGGTGAATAGGTCTATGTTGTGCCAGAGCAACTGGATCTGCGCAAGAGACACGGAGAACGGGCTGATATCCAGACCGTGGAGGCGTCGCAACGTCCGCGTCACAGTCTGTTCATTGAGCATGCCAGCGGTACGCAACCTTTTCACATCTTGGTTGAGCGCCTCTACCAAGAACGTTCCCGTTCCGCACGCCGGGTCCAACACCGTCTTGGTTGAATCGTATTGGCAGCGCTCAAGCATGTAGCGTGCAATTTCTGGCCGGGTGAATACTTCACCGAGCGCACGCCGCTTTCCAGGGTCTAAGTAATGGTCATAGACCCCTGAAAGGATGTCGCCGTGAATGGCTTTGAAATCCCAACGCGACAGTAGATACATCGCATGCAGCAGCGCCGAGCTGAGGTTTTCGTCCGAACTATCCAAGGCCCAATCGAGGATGTTTTGATCAAACAGGTTCCGGTAAAGTTCCGCCGATTGGCGGTAGGTTTCCTTCAGCAACGCCTGCATCGGCTTGGAATAGTAGTCCGCATAGCGCGCAAAAACCTCCACGCCGCCGTTGCTGATGAATCGTTTCAGAAAGCCGTGGTCTTCCGAGAATCTGACCATGAGCATACGGGAAACAATCAACGAAGCAGTTTCATAGATAAACGATTCAACTACCTTACCGCTGTCCGTCAGTTTGCTGCCGGAGCGACGGGGTTTGAGCACAGAGATTTCGCCTTCAATGCCCATCCTGGTGGCATACTCGCCGAGCAGATGCTTTTCGATGTACAGCGCGTATACGTACGGCTCGATGTCGGTGGTAAATCGGTCATGCGCTTCCGGGTATTCCGCTATGTCCTCAGCAGAAACGGTCCGCGCGACTCGTTCATCAACTATGTTCGTGAACTCAATCGGGAAGCCCACAGAATTCCAGTCGCAAACCGCTGCTCCCCAGCGAGTCTCCATTTCTTGCATCAGCCGGTTAGCCGATGTCAGGTCGGGGACCACCTTCGTATCAACCAATTGCGTGACGGCTCCACTGAGAATCACGGCGATTTCGCGGATCGTATCAGTGAAGTGGCGCTTACCCAGCTCGTCTATTGACTGGCCGCACTTCCGCAAAGCACACGCAGAACCGTTCCGGGTCGGTCAGCTCTTCCCAGCGGTAGACGGCCGCTTCCGTCTTGGCCATTACGTCCCACTTGTGGACTTCCTCCTGGTCGAGGATAAAAAACCAGCGAGTACCGGCCTTGATGTACTTCTTTTTCTCTTCGTAGATCCCCGCCGAATTGTCACAGACATCGCGGCCTCGCTTCACTTCAAAGACTGCATAGGCATGGTCGGGGGTCTTGATCGGACGCCCCGCTTTTGTGCTAAAGACGGTCAGGTCTGGGATGTCTCGGCCACCGGCCAAAGCAGAATCAACCACTACCTGTTCTGATTTCAGACTGATGCCAAAAGCTGGCGTGACCAGCAAGTCGCGGATGAAAGGATAGAGATTTCTTTCCCCAGAAGTATCGCTTCTGAACTGGGCGATTTTTTTGACCAGCGCGCTGGCGCTACGGCTTATACGTGGTTGGGGCATCCGTTTTTCGAGGGTCCGCTACCTCTTTTTGGTCTCATGCTCCTGAAACCCTTAGACTCAAGGTCCCGAAATTATCAGAATTGTTTTCGCGTGTCGGTGCAAATGACACATTCCTCGGAAGTTCCGCCGTGATTCAGGTTCATTTTCGATGGCGTAATAATGATATACGGTGAGGAGTGCCTGGGGATGCGCTTGTCTGAGGCTGTGAAGCGCGGGAGTCACACCCCCTGCCCGTCTGCCAGCTCCGTGCCGGCTGCGTGACGTAAGCGGCGATGAATGGCGCGAACGATCGGGACATCATGCGCCAAACCGGGCACAAGTCGGCGGAGACCCTGGCCAAGTACATCCGGATCGGGCAGATGTTCACTCACAATGCGGTGGCGAGCCCCGGAATTTGAGGCTCGCCTAACTTGCCGGAAAAAGGCCTTATCGAAAGCGTGCGATCGAAAAGGGGACTGCCGGAGTCTCCGCTGGAGAAAATGGCGAGTTTTCACTCAGTAAAGGCTGCGGGCAAACGCTCTCCGGTCCCTTTCAGAGCCGAATTCCCACAATATTGCCCGGAAACGCAGGGATGCTCCGCATATTCTCTGTAAGTCGCTGATTATAATGACTCTGTGGCGGTGGACGGAGTCTCCAGCGAACCGTTCTCCGGACCGAATTCCCTGCTAACAGGGAAAAATACAGGGAAATTCGCGGATTTTGTCCCAAAAATCTGCCGGCGAAATTCTTTATTGCGCTGAATACACGTAAGTTCCCAACGCACAAACCCAATTTTTCGGCCACACCGAACAGGGAAATATCACCCACCTATCAGGGAATAGCATTTCCCTGATACCGCCTCTCTCTTCACCCGCACCACTCTTGCGCCTTCCATTCCAGTTTGTCTTACAGCAACTGGTGCAAAAAATCGGGCAGACCACCTAGTGCTCTTTGGCTGAATCGATCTCCGAGTTAGGCGGCTCATTTCCCCGGCGACGGGGAGGGGCGGAAATCTAATTGCTATGCCACTTCGGGATGCCGCGATTCGCACGACCTAACTCGGCCGCGTGTACATTTGGAAGATATTTCAATCGTGACATCGATCTCAGCACCGTTTCTCGAGTCTCATCAGACACAATGCCGGGGTCATTCATGACGCGCGATACAGTCGCAATCGAAACCCCCGGCCAGTCTAGCCACGTCCCTTACTGTGGATCTTCGAGAACCCAGGCTAGTGGATTGATCTACCTTCATCGCACTGTAACTCGCGTGTTCAACGAGCTTGTGCCTTGCCAATATGCACCCGGCCTTCATTCTCATAGCTTTCCGGCCTAGCACAAGCCGCGGGGACCAGACTAAGATGCATCCGTCATTCGTGCCGCCCCAATTGCTCGCGTAGAGTCTTCATCTCGTCCACACAGTCTATTGCGAAAGCTTGTGTTCAACGGACCTGTCTGGCGCGAGCAGGCCCTGGGCGCGGAGCCAGATCTCCAACAGGTTCGGCCACTGGTCGAGAGCGGCGTCGCCTTGGCCCAACCCCATGCCATGAGGACCATTGGCAAAGATGTGCGCCTCGGCGGGGACCCCGGCCTTGACGAGCGCTTCGTAGAACCGCAGCCCTTGTTCAACAGGAACTGTCTCATCCGTGAAGGTGTGAAACCAAAACGTAGGTGGCGTCTCTCTGGTCACGAACTGATCTGGTGAGTACGCCGCGCTCAGCTCCTCGCAGCGGTCCATCACGTTGAACAGCTTGCAGTAATTTAGGTGCGAGGTATCTGAGGAAATGCCTCCGATCCAAGGGTAGCCGAGTACCAGATAATCCGGCCGGCTTGATACACGCTCGATGGGGTCCTGCGCGCCGGTGTTACCGGGCACGAACTGAGTGCCGGAGAGCGCAGCCAGATGCCCACCAGCGGAGAACCCGATGACAACGATCCGGTTGGGGGCAATGAAGTAGTCCTTAGCCCTCGCCCGCACCGTCTGGATCGCGCGCCGAGCGTCGAGCAGCGGCACCGGCAGCAGGTAACCATTCGAGCTGAGCCGGTAGCTGAGCACGAAGGCGCGAAATCCGCGCGCGGTAAACCAATCGGCCACTTGGCGTCCCTCAGCGTTGCCGACAACGACGGAATAGGCACCGCCTGGAAAGATCACCACAGCGGAACCATTTTCGCGGCCCTCCTGTGGCGCAAAGATCGTCAGAGTAGGAACGTCTTCGCAGGCTTTTCCCTTGGCCTGGGGAGCGTCGCCCGGCCACAGGCGAATTGTTTGGATGCCCAGAAAATCATTGTTGTCCCTCGCTGCTGCGCAGGGATACCTTTGCGCCTGCGCCATTGAACCGGCAAGCAATCCCGCGGCTAGGAATACGAACAACCTCTTCATCCCGCTTCTCCTTAAGATTCCCTTCCTCGCCGCGAATCGTACGACGGGCAGTTTCTCGCATTTCAACTGGCACAAGAAGCGCCGGGCGCTCCATTTCCTCCGTGTTCGCTTTCGAGATGGATAAAGTAATTCCCGCGCCCCCTTGGAGCAAAGGCAACACGATGCCGATAAGATCGACTTTTCAGCGTGTCCCTGAACGAGTAAGTTGGCGTATCAGATCGACCTCGTGCTGACGGTAAGGCGTGCCATCTTGCCGAAACACGTCATGGAACCACACGATGGGTTGCATCAGCACATAAGGTCTCTGCCAGGAATCCCATGGTAGGTAGGTTTGCGTCTTGCCTGCAACCAGTCCCCAGTTGATCGCCGCTACGTGATACTGTTTGGCAATTGGCAGTGAGCCGTCAAAGGTACTTCCGGCTCCGCGGGCCATGTATTCGGTGCAGAGGATGGGGCGGTCGTAGGGCTGGAGCTCTTTGATGCGCGCTTCAAACTCCTCCGGCCAGCCGTAGTTGTGAAAACTGATGACGTCGGACTCTGCAAGTTGAATCCTGGTGGTCTCGCTCTCGCGGCCCGGGTGTGACCAGTCGCCCGTCCACACACCACTGGTGAGGGGCTGGATGGGATGCTCGGCACGCGCCCATGCAAATGCCAGAGGGAGGAGATGGTCGACCCGCTCGGTTTTGTGCGGAGTGAGGGGATACTGCTCGATGGAGTTGTCGGGTTCATTCCAGATGTCCCATGCGAGCACGCGGGGATCATTGGCAAAGGCACCGACGATGCCCTTCACATAGGCTTCGAGCCTGGGTTCATCGGCGGGGTTGGTGAGCTCTTCGGCACCGGGACTCTGCACCCAGCCGGAGTTGTGCACGCCGGGAATCGGGGGATGCTGCAGGCCGAGTTTTGGATAGGGATCCCAACAGGAGTCAAAGAGCACAAACACAGGGCGAATGTGATGCTTTTGCGCAATCGTTAGGAACGCATCGATGCGTTGCTCAAAGCCTGCGGCATCTTGTTCCCACAGCAGGTTGTGCAGAAAGACGCGCATAGTATTCATCCCCAAACCTTCGGCCCAACCGAATTCGCGATCGATCTCCCCGGGATCGAACGTGTCGGCCTGCCACATCTCAAGTTCATTAACGGCGTTGGATGGAACAAAGTTGGCGCCGACAAGCCATGGCTGCTTCTGGTACCACTGATTGGCCTGATCCTCGGTCCAGCGCATTTCCTGCGCCTGAAGCAAGCCGCAAAAGGTAAAAAGCAAGCTGCAAATCAATCCGGCATTCAAAAATGATATGCCCATCTTTACTGAGGTCGTCCTTACCATGAATCTTTCCCTTCTTCCGTTCTTCCTGTGCAACACATGTCGAACCCTAAAACGGGCTACTGTCGATTAAGAGAGATTACGGTTACGCTAGCGTGAGGAAAGGTATGAGTCCATCCGACTGGCTCGACCGCCTCAATGCTGTCTACCGGCTTCACGCGGGTCGGAGACAACTCGTCATTGGCGTCGGCAAGGGAACTTGAGCTCAGCGTATGCGCCGCGGCCGTATTACGCGCAGCAAAACCATGCAGGCTGATTTTGGTGGGAATGTCTGTGGACAGGCTGCGATTCACGCAAAACAAGGTAAGCGTCTCGCCATCTTCGCTGAGAGCCGCCACAACATCGAGATACGGGACGGAAGCAATGTCCGGCAAACGATTGACCCCATGGGCAATTGAATACGACCCAGCGTTTGTCGTCACGGCAACTTGCTTTGCGATGTCAGCATTCGCATACAGCTTGAATATGTAATAGGCCGGAGTTGCGTAGACCTGGCTGCGCTTCTTCCAGATTCCGGCAAACTCCATGATGCCTGTCATGTCGGAAATGGGAACGACAGCCGAGTTCTTGATCAGCATGTTCAGAAACCCACCGGAGACAATTGCTCCACCGGTGTTGGTAAAGCTCGGCGCATCGCGACGCTCCCCGTCAAAGAGCCATTCTGTAAAAGCCAAATGCGTTGTTCCTTTATATTCGGGGGTGCCGTCAATCTGTGCCTGCGCCTGACGCAGCCTGTTTCCCAGTTCCACGGGTAAGGCAAACGCGGCCAATGCCACGAATTCCGGAGTGGGAGTCTTCAGTTGCCCTTCACGCGTGTCTACCACAAAATGAGTGGAAAGGAAATTGAAGGTTCCCGGCGGACTTGTCAGTTGAATGGCATTCCAACTCGTAAACACCTCGGGATCGGCGCCCGTGGCAATCAGCCGAGCCGTAGGATCGACGGCACGAACAGCTTTGCTGAACGCCGCGGTGCGCGCTGCAAGTTGACTGCGTGTGGGATAAGCAAGGTTCCAATTGCCCCAGAGCTCGTTGCCAAGCTCCCAGAGCAGTCCGGAATGCGTGGACCAATGCTCGTCGACATATCGAACCCAGCCGGCAGCTTCCTCTGGCGATCCGCTTCCGAGATTGAGCGCGATCTGAGGCTGTGCGCCAATCTGACGGCAAAACTCCAGGAACTCGTCCGTGCCGAAGCTGTTGTACTCCGGAATTCCCCACGAATTGTTGAGCATGCTTATCCGTTTGTCGCGCGGACCTACGCCATCAGCCCAGTGATACGACGAGGTGAAATTGCCGCCAAATCGAACCAACGGCGTATGCATCTCTTTGGCCATGGCTACCACATCCGGATCCAAACCATCCTTCGCATCGGCCGGCATCAACGACAACTGATCCACTTCGACCCGCTCGTCTCCGGCAACCTCGACAACAAAGTCCGCCGGGTCGAGCCTATGGAGCATTCCTTCGGGCACCTCAAGGTTAAACGCGTATTTTGTCCACTGTGTATCTGCCACCTCAATTCTCTGCGAAGCGAGCACATCGTTCTGATCCCGGGCCCACAGAGCGACGGTCAGTCTTGTATCTCCGCTAATATGCCTGGCGTAAAGACTGCCTATGTAGTCGCGTGTGCGATGGATGGGAAGATAGACCTTCTGCTTGATTCCGGTAGCTTCGCCAGGAACGCCGAAGATCCGAAGCGATTGCCAGGAATTTGCTGCATCACCGTAATGCACTTCGTATCGATTTCCTTGGCGAACATCGAGCGGCTCCCAGGGCAATGGCAATGCCAGATTACTCGCTTGGCGAAGTTCCGGGTTATCGCGGAGTATTTCGGCTATCCGGGCCGGGCTCCAGAGGCCTGCTTCGAGGCTCGGGTTCTGCAACAATTCGGCCCAGAGCCCGTTGTACGTCGAGTTCCCGATTGGCTCCAGAAACGTGCCAAAAATACTTCGCGGAATCGGTCTGCCGTCGATTTCAGCTGCGTTTACTTCGATGGTGGCTACCTGCGGGATTGGCTCATTGATCTTGACTTGACCGTACAACGCCGTCGCAAAGGAAACGCCCAATACACTTGTCAGAATTCTCTTCACCGTATCACCTTGTCATCCCGTCTTCGCCGAATCAGTCGTTCAAGCCGCTCCGAATCTCCGAATGCCAGTTTTGTCCCGACCAGCCAAAGTCGCGATCTTCTCGTTACTGGAGGGTTCAGTTCACCGCCTACTGCGTGACAGTCCTAGGCAGTTACCTCGTCATTGTCTTTCTTGGACTCAATTCGATTTCAGAATGGTCAAGTCCTTCCACATTTTCGTGTCAAAGTACACTGCGCATTCGTTTACGGCACGGTAATCGGATGCAAGCTCCAGGAGTGCCGCACCATTTTCAACGGGAAGCAGCGCGGACGAATAATTCGGACAATAATTGTCGTAAGAATTGGGCACTTCGATCGGAGCGGGAATAACCGACCACGGACCCGATCCATCCAGAAGCGGGTTGACGAAGAGGACCTTGCCGTTTTCTGCGGCTATGGAGCTATCGGCATTATGCAACACCTGTCCGACCACGAGAATAACGCCATTCGCCGACAACGGGGAGGGACTCCATATGTTTGCCGGCGCGTGTTCAAAGAACTGCCCGCTGGCAGTTTCGATCCTCGTGCCCAGTTCGGATGGAGGCCCGTAGTCCCACCCATCTCTGGATGTGCGGAAATAGACGGCGCACTTATGTCCCGTCTGCGGATCTCCGCATATTTCATAACTCATGAAATAGGAACCGGTCGGCAGCCGGTTGACAACAATCATCCCCGGCCGATCAGCCCTTACGACACTTGCAACGGTGTCGGACTCGTCTTGCCAATGCTCGCCGCCAGAAGTCCTGATTTGCATCAACTTCTGGCTACAGCATTTGAATGTTTCATCTGACCAGAACAAGGCCAGCGAACCATCTCCAGTCACGGTAAAGTGCGGCTCCCACAATCCGTGTGAACCTTTCTCTGCCCCACGAGCTACCGGCGTTGAATGATAGGTCCAATTGTGGCCTCCATCCGCACTGGTATACACCTCGATCGCGGGAACGTGTTCTCTAACATAAGTAGCCGAGTACAGAAGCGTCCCGGCGATTAGTTTTCCGACTGTCTTCGGCAGCTGGTATAACGTCTCACAGCACACTAATTTGCTTCCTGGTTGAACCGGGGCGTCGCCTAGAAAGGCGAACGTGCGGCCGTCATCGTTGCTCTCGAACAGTTGGCCGGTTGTAGCTGCAACGATCCTGCTGGTCGGAACGTTTTTCTCATCCATGATTCGGACAATGCGTGGATACGCGGAGCTCTTCGGAATGTAATTCCCGGTCGCTCCGTGAACAACCAGCGAGGACAACTCGATCTGAAATAACAAGAAAAGAAAGCTGATGCAAAGCTTATGTTGCGCCATTTACTGCTCCTTTTCCCTTTGACACAAGGTCCCTTGGTGGAATGGAAACAACGATCGATGAAACTCACGTGACACAAGGTCTACTTGGAAGCAACAGGCTGATACCCGCCTGGTCCGAGAGTTCCAAACCGGATTGCAATCCGGCGTCCTCCTTGAGGCCGCTGAAGGCCGGTCATGAGCATAATCTCGTTTGGGCTTACCTGATAGATCGATGAGAAAAATGCCATGTCAGGTCGACCCTCGAAGGCGGAGTCGACGAGGAACCATGATTTGCCGAAGTCGTCACTCATAGAGACATGGTGATTGTTGGAGGTAAGAATCAACCGGCCATCTTCCAAGCTGAGGAGGTAGGGCGCGGCGCGCTGTGACGGCACCGGGCTCCCGCCGCCGGTCGCCCAATGAAGCCCGTCATCGGATGTCTTGGAATGTATGCCGCAGTCCTGCGGGCCGCAGTTTTCGTGAACAACGACGTACTTACCGTTCTTCATCCTCGTCCACACGGGCATGCCTGGCCGGTCCTTGGCCCCGCCCGCAGAGACCCATATCTCCTTTCCCCAGGTTTGGCCTCCATCCCTTGAGATTTTCTCGGCGACGATCTGACTATAGGAAGGCTCCTCGGTAACATGCTTTTCTGTGGAATACATAACCGCCAATGTTGCGTCGTCCAGCAGATAAAAGTGAGGCTCGTAGACGCCCTTGTCCGGCTTCCCAAGTTCTCCAGGTTTCCCTTCATTGTCGTCGAAACAGCTTAGGTACCTCCACGTATGGCCCATATCCAAGCTTCGAAAAACAGGCAAACGGTAAGATTCCTGCCAGCGAACCGACCGCGCACCTAGCAAGATCTCTCCGTTCTTAAGCTGGATGAATTCGCCGTTATCCATATCACGGCCCGGGTCGCAAATTGTGCTAATCTGCTTCCACCTTCGTCCATCCGCGCTGCCTTCGTCGATTACCAGACATGTGCCGCCCCTTGGGTTGGCCAAATAACCCGGGTCGCCCTTCCTGAAGGTTGTGTAGACCATCAGCCAGGCGCCATTCGCCAATCTCACGGCGCGCGGGTAATCATCCCCGAAAAGGCCGGGCTGCAGGTTTCGCGCGTCCAATGCACTCTTCGCAATGGGGGACGAGTCGCTATAGGTCGGCGGGTCATCCACAATTATGATGTCACCCCACTTTATCCCGGAGTTTGTTCCCGCCCATAAGGACTGACAGGCTCCACATATTGTGCTCCCGATCCACATGATGCAGACCATCGACAAAAATGTGATTGCTTGCTCACTCAATCGACCTTTCCGCACCATCACGCTCTCCCATAATATTCGCATTTCATCATTGGTTCTCATTGAAACGATGCTGCTGGTTGCGGTGCCTTCTAGCCTGTCGGCCCGGTGGCGAAACACATGGTACACACGCCTGCGGAATAGTCATCGGCGAATTCCAACACCGTGGTGCCGCCCACACTGGGTAATAGAGCTGAGGAATAGTTAGGGCAGTAGTTATCGTACGCATCCGGGACTTGAACAGGCGATGCAATCGTGCTCCAAGAACCGGAACCATCAGCAGCAGAATTGGTGAAAATCGTCGCGCCGTTGCCTGGTGCGACCGCACCGTCCGCGTTATACAGCATCTGTCCTACAAGCAGAATCTGCCCATTGACAGAACCGGCTATTGGAGCCCAAGCGTTGGTTGGCGCGTGCTCGAAATACGGGCCTTCCGCGGTCGCTACTTTTTGACCTACATTGGTAGCGTCTCCCCAATCCCATCCGTCAGAAGATGTACGGTAAAACACAGTGCACGCTGCTGGCCCACACATCTCATAGCTCATGAAATAGATGCCACTGGGCAGCTTACTCGTCACTGCCATACCCGGCCGGTCTGCCTGCACGCTGCTGGCCACTGTATACGTGTAGTCCTGCCAGTTCACACCGTCATAGCTACGCACCCTGTTCAGTATCTGGCTATATCCGGCTTCGCTCTCATCTGAGAAGATACACACCAAAGCCCCATCATTAGCGATCAGGAGTTGAGGTTCCCAGATACCACCCGTATTGGACAACTTATCGCAGCTCGACAGATCGGGCCAAGAGACGCCATTGTCGCTGCTGTCATAAATTGTGATTTGCATTAGGGAGCCGTCGCATTTTGCCCAACTGCCCCTGCCCAGAGAAGCGTCCCCGGGGCCAGGGAGCCGACTTGAGACGGCAATTCGAACAGAGTTCCACAACAGAGACGTGTATTAAAATCCGGATCTTCTATCTCTCCTATGAGCGAAAACTTCGTTCCATCGCTACTGCCGCAGAAATCCCCCTCGCCTCCGAGTCCATATGGATCGGTGACACTCGCGACGATGTTTCCGTCTTGCGTACTGTTTGCGTTGTGAGACAGCCGCACTAAGCGCGGGTATAGGGCTGCCGAAGAGCTCAGCCCTGGGCCCAACTGCGTGGAGCATGGCGATGCAGTGGCAGTAGTCGTCATCGAGAAGGTTGAGGAACATGCCTGTATGCTTAAGATCGCGGCGAGGCCGAGGATTGACGCTGCTAGGACTTGGTGGCTATGCATCCTCTTCAAGGCGAATCCCCTTGAATTGCCCAAGTATGTCTTCATAAAAAGGACTGGACTATCCAGTTCTTTGCCTGTACACGCCATGATTAGAGACGGGCTCATGGTTTCTGACGCGAGCGATGGCTTCATAGATAATTAGCAGGTCCTGTCATACGCCAAGACCTGCTAACAAGTCAGGACAACTGACCGGACGTACCGCGTCGCTGTCGAGTTACGTGGCCTGTTCGAATGAATCGCAGGGCTTAACATGATCAGACCCTGCGACCGGATTAGAATGTTACTCGGAACTGAGCATTCACCTCGCGTGGCGGAGTTTCCCCGGAAGCCACCTCTCCCTGAATAATAGTGCCAAAGAGATTGGGCGGATCGTTCGGGTTATTGTCGAATCGCGAAAAGACTATATTGAGGTGATTCAACACATTTGTTGATTGTAGCCGAACGATCGCCTGTATACCCTCGTGGATCGTAAAGCTCTTCTGAATCGCTGCATCTGACATTACGTTCGGCTTCATCCGCACAATACTGGAATTGGTTGGCATCGTCTGCTCGTAGGGCAGCTCGTTAACCTCCAGCCAATCGTAATTGGATGTATCCGTGCCGCATTGCTGCGCAGTAACTCCAGTTGGTCCGCCGGGTATGGTTGGTGCCCCTCCCGGTACATAGTCGAGAACGCATCCGTTCCATGCACGCACCTGGCCTTGTTTCCAATTCGGATGGTTGTAAAACTTGTTGTGAGGGAGAGGTATCGCGTTTGTTGGTAGCGTAGCGGGCTCTCCACTCATGATCTGCAGATCCGGCGAGAACGCCCACCCACCTACAATTGAATCGGCTACCCTGTTTTGGACGTTCACCAATTTACCCCGTCCGACGGGTAGCTGAAAGTCGCCGAACACTTTGAAGGAATGCGGCTGGCTTTGAGTATATGGACTACGCTGAAATATATTGAGCGCTTGGTTCATATAACCGGTTTGCTCGATTTGCTTTGACCATACATAACTGACGTTGAAGGAAATCCCGTGGATCATCTTCTGGGCGTAGTCGACCTGCAATCCGTTGTACCAATTGTGAGAGCTATTGAGTCCGCCGGTGGCAACTGCCTGAAACTCTGGGTGCGGGCGGTTCAAATCGTAGGCATCTTCAGTCGGAGAGGTGGAATAGCTCGTCCCCGCGAAGGCAGCTATACCCTGGAACGGGTTCGGCTGTTGTGCAGTGCAGAGGCTGGCGTTCCCTTGGGCATAGATCTCGTCGCATTGCTGCTGGAAGTTCCACGGAGGGAGGTTGGCATCATATGTCATGTCGTAGCCGATTACACGGTTACCCACGTATGAAGCATCGATAACGGAGTTTCGAAATAGCCGATATTGAAAGCCCAGCGAGAACTCATTTGCGTTCGGGATCTTATAGTTGCGGTTAAAGCTTGTAATTGCCTCTCCCACGCCTGTCAAGGTTCCTAACGACGATCCGGTGGGCTGGATGAGTCCCGTTGGGTAAGGATTGTTTAGAACATTTTCTATCGGCGTGATGCCGTTGTCGTTCGAAGTAACAAGCGGTGAATTGGAGGAAAAGCCAACCTGGTTGATGAATCCGTTGCTCAGGAAGTTCATATAGAAACGCCCGTAACCTCCGCGAACGACAAACCCGTCAATCGGTTGCCAGGCAAATCCAACACGAGGCTGGATATTGTGAAAGACGGTTGGAAATACCGCTCTCGAGTTGCCGTCGACATTTGCGAACTGGAGGCCGCCAGTCAGGCTTGCCGCCTGTGGAAGCTCGGCAATGGCACTTACTGGTACCTGCGACTGAACTGCGTTTGGAACATTGGGATCGAATCCAATATTCAGAGCATTATTTCTGTCGACCGGACCCGTCGTCACATCGTACCGAAGGCCGAAGTTAATCGTGAGCTTCTTGTTCACTTCCCAGTCATCCTGAACCCAAGGTGCGAGATACCATGTGGAAATGAACTCATTGGAATTGATCGCTGTAGTACCACTTGATGGAGTCCCCAGCAGGAACGTGGCAAAGCTATCACCGCTGGTTGCCTCCGACCCAACATCGTTGTAATCTGAATCGGTGAAGTCGCTATTGCTTTGGAATGTAAAAGTCCCTGGGCCGATGTACGTGAAATGGGTGAGACGTACATCCCAGCCAGCCCGCACATTTTGCCTGCCAAAGGACTTGACTACATCCCCTTCTAGAGCGTAGTTTCCACTTGCTTGGGTGTCAGTAAACCAGCCGATGGAGCCGTAGTTCTGGAAGTTATAGTCTCCGTAAAACTTCGGCTGCTGCAAGCTGTTGGCAAAATTGGACGGATAACCCAGGGACGTAAGGTCGAATCCTTGATTGGCAGGACTGGTCCAAGGTTCGGTGAAGAACACGTATCCATACCGGACGTTGAGTACGGTGGTCGGATTGATAGTATCAACGAAATCGCCGAGGAAGCCTTTGGCGGTTCGGCCAAAATGCCCACCATTTTCGCCCGGGCCAACGATTCCGCCGGCATTGCTGACCTCGGTAAAGTTGAAGTATTCAGGACGAAGGAAGAACTTATACTTATCTCCGACGTTGAAATCAAAACGACCAAGAAGATTGTGGAAGTGCCAGTTGTAATTGTTATTCGGCAGATTGAGATTGTTCGTCCCAGGCCGCTGGCCCGCGACGTTAGGTCCTACTGCTGGAAATACCTTGGCGACGGCCAGTGCAATCGGATTGAGCCGGCTGGACGGAATGATGTTTCCAGGAAACGGGTCGCGCACCCAGTCTCCGTTGCTACCGACGTGGACGGTTTCCGGATCATCGATCTGAACTCCATAGGGGAGCAGTTCCGAAAAATCGCCGGTTCTCATAGCGGCCGTCGGGTAAGACATCAGCAGGCCGCGCGGCAGCAATTCACTGTAGTGATCGAATGCAAAGAAGAAATAGGGCTTGAAGCGCGGTGACGACGGAATCACGTGCGGCAACTGGATCGGCCCTCCAACCTGGAACCCCAGTTGCGTCTCGTCGTTCAAAGGAGTGCCGTTGGCATTTGTATCGTTAATTGCATTTTCATATTTGTTTTGACTTGAGTTTGAGTTCCAGCTCGTTCTTCTGAATGAGCTCCATCCCATACCATGCAATTTGCTGCCACCGGACTGAGTTGTGAGGTTGATCACGCCGCCGCTTGTATGCCCATACTGAGCGTCGTAGTTATTCGCGCTCACCGCAAATTCCTTAACTGCAAACTGGGGAGGGTTGTATGCGTACGCGTTGATACCTAATGTAGCGTTGTTGGGGCTACCATCGATCTGAAAGTCATTTAGGGAAAGCAAACCGCCGTTAATTAGATAGAAAGAAGTGACTGTCCATGGTTCGGTGTAGATCCCATATTGGCGTATGCGGACACCTGGAAGATCATCGCCCAGCATGACGGGGTTCCCGTTAATGACGGGCAAAGCTTGAACGATGACGTTATCAATCGTAATGGAGCGGGTGGCGCTCTCAGTTTCAAGAAGGGCTCCCTCCGAGGTGACCGTAACCTCCGCGGTTGTAGTTGCCGGCTTCAGTTGGACATTTACACTGGTTGAAGCATAGGACTGAAGCACGATACCGGTCACTTCAGATGGGCTCATGCCAGCAGCGGAAGCTTTGACACTGTACGTATCGGGCTCCAGGAACTGGAAGAGGCATGAACCCTCGGCGTCCGTTTTCTCCGACGTTGCGAGCTTGGTGCTTTCGCGGACCAGTTCGAGTGTGGCATTGGGTATAAGCGCGCCGGTGCTATCGGTAACAGTTACTGTCAGTCTTGCCCGGTAGTCCTGCGCGTTCAGGGTTACTGACGAGACGCCAAGGGCCATCAAAGCTGTGGCGATCATTATCCATGACCTTCTGGCGTTTCGGCAGACGGCCTCTTTAGCTCGCTTCAACATCGTTTCCTCCCGGTAAGTCTTCTGCTTCTCTTGATTGCATGTTTGCAACCACGCGAACGTTTTCATTGTGTCTCCTCCCTGTTCATTGTGCTGGCCCCTGAAGTGTTCCGTACCGATGACTCCCAAGATGGATACGGCATGCGGAAACATGTATACATAGCTGATTTGCTGTTGTCAAGAGAAAAAATATAGACACGTATATGACATGTTGAACTCGCAGTTGAAAATGACAGACGGAATTCAAGCTCGGCAAGTCCGTCGAGAAGTACGTAGCCCTCATCAGGCTGTTTTCGAAGCGAAACGGATAAGGACACGACAGAGGGCGATACGGAACGTATGTGCTTGATTTCAAGCAATATGCGCTGGTGGGCTTTCTCGTTAGTCTTGAGCACAGCACAGCCTGGCAACAGTATCCATACAGGAATCTTCAACCGCTTCTCTGCTTGATCGATGAAAGTGACCGCTCCGTCTCCACGGCTCTGGCTTGCGGAGATTCCGAAGATTAGAACCATAAAGCGGGTGGTAAGGGTAAATGACCTGGACCACGGTGCTTTCCGCGCTCAGGGTATTGTGGGTGTGGATGTCATCACCCGCACTTTCATTGCGTCGTCCTCGGCGGCGGGCTCACCCCAACGGCACCCGCTGAATGCCTTGCAGGCCTGGCTTTTTTTTGCTTGTGCGCGTATTTTTACGATTATTCTGCCGCCTGTTTCTGGAGCTTCTCCAGATCGCTTTCGACTCAGGCGAATTGAAACTCTTCACCACCTTGGAAAGGCTTCGAGGCCGTCGCGAGTTTATCAGTTATCTGCAACCAGTAAGCAAGTCGGAGTGGGTCGTCTATGCCAAGTCACCCTTAGCCGGACCCGAAAAACTGCTCGATTACACCGGCCCAGACACACACCGCGCGGCAATCTCGAACAATCATTTGCTGGATACTTGCACGGGCGAGCTCAGCTCACCATAAAGTCATCTTATACACGTATGTAGATATGGCAAAGGTTTTATGCTATTGTCGAGCAATGAAAAATACTCTCGCAATCGATATTGGTGGAACAAACTTCAGTATCGCCATCTTCGAGGGGGCATCGCTATTCGGAAAGCTCACGCACCCAACTGATCGTAAGGCAGGTCCGACTGGAATGCTGAATCAGATCGAAAAAATGATCAAGGAATTATGGCGCGATGGGACCCTTCACGGATGCGGAATTGGATTCGGCGGTCCCGTTGACTTTGCCGCCCAAAAGGTTGTCGCGTCTACACATGTGGACGGTTGGGAGGGTTTTGACTTGGTCAAAGAGGTTGAAACGAAATTCTGCATGCCGGTCGTCATAGATCGTGACAGCATGGTGGGTGTTCTCGGGGAAGGGTATTTCGGGGCAGGTCGAGGCCTCCGGCCGCTTTTCTATATCACGCTTTCGACGGGAATCGGTGGCGGGCTGCTTACTGCTAGCGGCCCGTATCGCGGAGCTGACTCATTTGCCTGTGAACTAGGCCACCATACGATCGTCCCGAATGGACCAGCCTGCCTCTGCGGCTCGAATGGCTGTCTAGAGCGAATCTGTTCCGGGCTGTGGCTTGAACGCGATTACGGACGCCCGGCAAAGGAACTATTCATGGAGCCGGAGTTTGTTGCTCGTTATGTGATTCATCTTGCCCAAGGGATCAAGAGCTGCCTAATGTTCCTCAATCCCGCCCGCATAATTATCGGGGGAGGAATCAGTCAGGCGGCGGATCTGCTCTTCGTTCCCTTGCGAAAGGAACTGAATCGCCAGATGACCTCTTGGTGGAGAGCAAGTGTGGAGGTGGTTCCAGCTGCTCTCGTCGGAGAGAGCGTTCTTTGGGGGGCGTTGGCCTTGGCTACCGAACATATCTACCACCAGAACCCAGCGAGCCTAGATTGCGTTAGCGGTGCAGTTGCTCCTCCATTGCTTCAAGGCTAATGCCACGTGTCTCCGGAAAGAAAAGAATTACTACGATGAATTGGAGTGCCATGAATCCCGAAAAGAAATAAAACGGTCCTGAATGCCACCTGGCGGCGGCAATTGGAAAGATGGTCGATACCAGAGCATTCATTAACCAATGAGTGAAGCTGCCGATGCTCTGCCCCTTGGCTCGCACCCGGTTCGGGAATATTTCACTGACATATACCCAGATTACAGCCCCTTGCGAAAAAGTGAAGAAACCGATAAAGCCCATCAGAAGCCAAACCAGGGCTCCTTGATATTGCTCCAGCCGAAAAATCGTACCGACCCCAAAAAGACACAGGGTTGTCCCTACAGATCCAATAAGGAGAAGCATCCTGCGGCCGATTCGATCGATGACCAACATTGCCAAAGTCACGCCGATAAGGTTGGTAATGCCGATGAGCACAGCTTGAATGTCACTCGATCCTTTGTCAAAGCCAGCCTTTTCAAATATGTCATTCAGGTAGTACAGGATGGCGTTAATACCCGAGAGTTGGTTAAACATTCCAATGGAAATGGCCAGGAAGATGGGAAAGCGATAGCGCCATTGGAAGACGTTTCTACCCTTCGATCCAACTGCGTCTTCCAAAGACTTCGTAATTTCACGTAGCTCAAGCTCCGGCTCTGGATCGCCATTTCGCTGGAGCACCTCCAAGGCCTCCTGTTTCTTGCCTTTACTCACGAGCCATCTCGGGCTTTCGGGAATGAGAAACAATGCAATGTAGAAACCCAAAGCCGGGACGGCCGCAATGCTGAATTTCCAGCGCCAATCTGTGGCCCCAAGATGCAAAAGTCCTAGGCAAAAGTTAGAGAAGTATGCGAACAACATTCCAAGAACAACATTGAATTGAAACGCCATTACAAGGCGCCCACGGAGCTTGGGTGGAGCGATTTCTGCAATGTAGGTCGGGCTTATCACAGAGGAGCCGCCTACTGCGAGGCCTGCGAGCACACGAAAGCACAGGAGGGGGTACCATCCCCAGGCCAATGCGCACCCCAAGGCTGTGAGCACATAAAGCAAGCCCAGGGCACGTAGACAGGTGCGACAACCGGCAATATCTCCCATCTTGCCTGCAAAGGCGGCACCCAACACGGTGCCCCAAAGGGCACTTGAAACCGTAAAGCCAAGAGCCAGGGGAGATAGATGAAATGCACCCGTGAGTGAACTCGTGGTGCCCGCGATGACTGCAGTATCGAAGCCAAAAAGGAGGCCCCCGAGCGATGCGATCAAACTGGTCGCTAACAAGTGTTTATTGAGGGCTTTGTGTACGTCAGACATCTGCATCTCCAAAGATACAATCCAGTGGCGGCTATATGCATGACACTCAATGACTTGACCAACCTTCAGAATCCGGAGCAGATAACAGGCCTGTGCCGTGGCGCATATTGCTTGAAATCAAGCACATCCCGTTCCGTATTGCCTTGGCCATTTCTTCATCCGTCTCGCTCCGAAAGCAGCCCGATCAGGCATACATTCCCCTTGGTTGGACTTGCCCGAACTGGAACTTCCCCTCTCTCAATTCCATTCAGAATTCAACATATCATATACGTGTCTGTCCAAGCGATGTTGACAGGCCCAAATTTAGTATGTATACATGTTATCGCCGTCGAGTGAAGAATTCACGCTGTATGAGCCGGTACCACCCCATCACGACCGGGGGCTTCGTGAAGAGCGAGCCGATCGTCTTCGAGAGCGTTTCTGGTTCAACAGGCCTCACGCTCAGGCACCGCATCGCGGGCACTCCGGCGAAGCGGTTCATCCCGGAGGCAAAAGGCTCAAAGGAACGCGCAAATGACTCAATGGCAAGCACATAGTCTTCAGACTTATCACACTCTTGGCCAGCTGGAAATATCCTCGATCCTAGATAAGCTTTCCAGCGCAGCGGTAGCTGTAATAGGGGATTTTTGTCTAGATATTTACTGGGCAATTGATCGGTCGGCGTCGGAACCCTCAGTTGAGACCGGACTCAAAACTGAACCCGTCCGGCAGCAACGTTACTCACCAGGCGGTGCGGGAAACGTTGTTATGAACTTGCTAGCCCTTGGAGTTGAAACAGTATATCCGCTAGGAGTGCTGGGAAACGATCCATTTGGGCGTGAACTGCGGCGACTATTGGAAGCCTCTCATGTAAACTGCATCGGCTTGGTATCGCAAGATTTAGGTTGGGCGACGCCAACCTATATCAAGCCGTGCGTGGAAAGTCAGGAATTGCGCCGTTTTGACTTTGGGAATTTCAATCACCTATCGGATGTGACTGAGGCGGATCTTTTTGCAAAACTCGAAGAGATTCTGCACGACGTCTCCGTGGTGTTAATCAATCATCAAGTCACTGGGAGCATTCATGATTCGATAACCTTTCGACAACGCCTGGCAGAGGTGATAGAGCGGTATCCCCAACTGACTTTCATCATCGACTCTCGCGGATACCATGACCCTTATCCAAAGGCGATTCACAAACTCAACAACCATGAAGTCATGAGGGCGAGTGGAAAACCCGCCGATACAGGCGAGGTCATTTCTCTTGAAGACCTTCTTCAGGAGACCCAGCGGCTTTTCGAGCGCTGGAAGTCGCCACTCATCGTTACTCGTGGAGAGCGGGGTTGCATTGTCGTCTCTGATGGCGAATTACTTCAGGTATGCGGCCCACAATTATCCGGCCCTACTGATCCAGTGGGAGCAGGCGATACGTTTTGCTCAACGCTTATGGCGTGTATCTCAACTGGCACAGATTTAGCTTCTGCTGCCTTTATTGGCAACATAGCGGCTGCAGTTACGGTTCAGAAGCTTTTCCAGACTGGCACGGCGACTCGCCAAGAGATTCTGGAATTGGGCACAGGTGCGGACTACATTTGGAACTCGGAACTTGCCGAATGTGTCGATCACGCACGATATCTTAAGGGATCTGATATCGAGATCATCAATGAGCCCTTGCCGACCCTTAATATCCGGCATGCCATATTCGACCATGATGGCACTATATCCACTCTCCGCGAAGGGTGGGAGAACATCATGGAGCCGATGATGATGAGGTCCATTTTGGGAACTCAACACCAAATGGCTGATGAAGCTCTTTCCCTTCGAATCCGAAACCGTGTGCGGGAGTTTATCGAGCGCACTACGGGCATTCAGACAATCGCGCAAATGCATGGACTAGTGCAATTGGTCAGGGAGTTTGGACTTGTTCCGGAAGAGCAGATTCTTTCAGCAGCGAGATATAAGGAAATATTCAACAAGGAACTCATCCAGGTTGTCGATCTGCGTATAGCCAAGCTAGATTGCGGAGAATTGAGCATCAGCGACTTCACATTAAGAGGCGCGGTGCCGTTTCTTCGAGCACTGAGACATTCAGGTGTGCTTCTCTATCTCGTCAGTGGAACGGATGTGGAAGACGTGAGAAGGGAGGCTGAACGATTGGGCTACGCAGATGTCTTTGAGGGTAGAATCTACGGTTCAATTGGTCAGATTGCCAAAGATGCAAAGAGAATCGTCATCGAGCGAATACTCGACGAGATCAATGGCGCAGCCCAGCAAATCGTCACTTTTGGAGATGGGCCTGTTGAGATACGCGAAAGCGCTCGGCGTGGTGCTCTTGCTATCGGTGTTGCCAGCGACGAATTGCGCCGCTTCGGGATGAATCCCGAAAAGCGGACTCGCCTCATTCGAGCGGGAGCCGACGCTGTTGTTCCTGATTTTTCGCAATGGCAAAAGCTTTGGGAATTGCTTCACCTTCCCCATCCCCACTCCCAAAACACGTCGCATCCCCAATTTGACCGCACCCGTTTGCAAACTCGAGGACTCAACGCTCGTACGAACAAGGTCAACATCGAGCGGGACGCCGTTTCGCCGGATGCGGTACCAGGGCCGATTCCTCCCGCCGCCACAGAAGCATTAGTGGAATGCGCGGCGAAAATCCGCACTGCTCGAAGCATAGGCCGCCCTGTCATTCTAGCCTTTGGAGCGCACACCATAAAAAATGGCCTTGCACCGGTGCTTATCCGGCTCATGGAAGATGGCTGGATTACTCTTTTGGCCACCAACGGAGCAAGTATCATTCATGACTGGGAGTTTGCGTTCCAAGGGCTAAGTAGTGAGGACGTTCGGGCTAATATCGATGTTGGTCAATTTGGTATCTGGGAGGAGACTGGGTTCAATTTGAACTTGGCGCTGATCGTCGGGGCCTACGAGGGGGTTGGTTACGGCGAGGCGGTCGGTAAAATGATTCTTCGAGACGGCTTAGACATTCCCGCTTCTGAGGAACTGTTGAATACCGTCAGAAGTGTTGCGGACGACGATCCCAATCTTGCCGCTGCGGCCCTTGATCTTCTGTCAACCATTCATAGATGTAATCTTGAACCTGGGTTTCGGTCGATCTCTCACCCCTTCAAAAGATACAGCGCACAAGCTGCTGCCTTTCGACTGAACATCCCCTTTACAGCTCATCCCATGTTCGGGCATGACATCATTTACACCCACTCCATAAACCACGGGGCAGCAATTGGACGTGTCGCGTTGAGAGATTTCCTCACCTACGCGGAACAGGTACATCAATTGGAGGGAGGTGTGTATCTTTCGGTGGGTTCGGCTGTGATGTCACCGATGGTCTTTGAAAAATCGTTTTCCATGGCACAGAATCTCGAATTGCAGGAAGGGCGTAAGATCACGAACCACCACATGGTAATCGTCGATTTGGCCGAGAGCTCCTGGGACTGGCAAAGAGACGGTGAACCGCCTGCGGATAACCCTGCATATTACTTGCGCTTTTGCAAGACATTCAGCCGAATGGGCGGGACGATGCGTTATGTCTGCGCTGATAACCGCGACTTCCTACTCACTCTATTGCAAGAACTACGAGGGTAATCATGTCAGCCCACCTGAGAGACTTGATCGAACGCTATTCAGCGCTAAAGGAATGCCAGTCTGATATCCAAGAAGCATTTGATCTCCTGACTGCAACATTCAGGAAAGATGGAAAGCTCCTACTCTGTGGAAATGGCGGCAGCGCGGCGGATTCGGAGCATTGGGCTGGCGAACTGCTCAAGGGCTTTGCACTCCCCAGATCGCTCGCCGCTCCGATGCGCGAGGGATTGCCGCCTGAAATGGCTACCCGGCTGCAATGGGCGTTTCCAGTCATACCACTGACTGGCTTTCCTGCGTTTGCGACGGCGTTCGGAAATGATGTCGATCCCGAATATGTGTTCGCCCAATTAGTACTTGCACTCGGCAGAACAGGAGATGTGCTAGGTGCATTGAGCACCTCCGGAAGCGCCTCCAATGTGTGCCGTGCTGCTGAAGTCGCTCGTGCGAGAGGTCTTTTTGTTCTGGCATTGACCGGAAGATCGGGCGGAAAACTCAAGGAACTGGCGAATGTCTGTATTTGTGCACCAGCTGCGCAGACACCGCACATTCAGGAATTTCATCTTCCCATTTACCACTGCCTCTCGCTGATGCTGGAAGAATATTTCACGACGCATTCAGAATGAAAACAGGATTGGAGCTATTTGTGACGAGGAATTTAAATTTTCAGAGCCCATTATTCTTTGAGCGTAACCGCGTCTTTCGGGTGTACAAAGGAGGCAAACTTTTTCATGATTTTTTCGGAGACGAAGCGGCCGACGGGAATTTACCTGAGGAGTGGATTGCATCGAAGGTGAAAGCCTTGAACAAGGAGATGCGAGCCCCAGATGAAGGGCTCTCAAAAATCCGAGGGGGGAAAACAACCTTTGCCTCGCTGCTTGCTAACAATCCGGAGGAAATGACAGGTGGAAATGGGTTCGACATCCTTGTAAAGATTCTCGATAGCGCCGTCCGCTTGCCGGCCCAAACTCATCCTGATCCGGATTTCTCTAGGAAACATTTTGCTAGTGACCATGGTAAGACTGAATGTTGGGTCATTCTTGCGACGAGACCTGGTGCAAAGCTCTTTTTCGGCTTTAAGGAGGGCGTGACTGAAGCCGATCTGCAGCTAGCCGTGAAAATGAGCGAGCAACCGGGCGATGCCTTTTCGGGTCTCTTGCAAGAGGTCGAGGCCATGGCAGGTGATGTATGGCTGATTCCTGCTCGCGTTGCACACGCCATTGGTGCCGGATGTATGATTCTGGAAGTTCAGGAGCCAACCGATTTCACAATTCAACCTGAGCGCTGGTGTGATCGTTATCGTCTTTCCGATCAAGAGATGTATCTGGGCCTTGACAAGGAGGTTGCTCTCAGTTGTTTTGATTTGCAGCAGTCCGGCCCTTCGGTTCTCGCACAGGGAAGGAAGAAGGCGAGGATCGAAGAGGAGAATAATGACTATAAAAAGGAGGCTCTTATCTCATTCAGAGATACGCCGTGCTTCGCTGTAAATCGGTACGCCGTGAAAACGTCTTGTTACTTGAGGAATCGAGCTGTCTATGTCGTGACAAGCGGAGAAGGAGAATTGATGAGCTCGGCTAGTATAAGTAGTGTGAAGAAAGGCGCGTATTTCTTCGTCCCCTTTGCTGCCCACGGCGTTACGATCCACACCAAAGTAGGGATGGAACTGATCGAATGCCTCCCTCCTGCTCAACTTAGGACAATGTGATCCGCGAGGAACTCCGGTCCCTTCCCCAAGTCCCAGTGTGGCTTCTCCATTCACACGCATATTTCGGGCCAGGGATCTGACTAAAACTCGACTCAACACCTCCCGCCTACCGGCTGAAAGAGGAGTGGTCAAGCCATGAATGCCGATGATTTCAAAGGAGTACGCAGGAGAAAAAAGGACAGATGGTAGTGTCCTAGTGAGCAGAGTGTTCCTCATAGGGTTTGATGCCCAGGTCGAGCAAGTGGTGCACCTGGACAAGATTATCGCCGCACACGGACTCGGCGTAATGGGGTGCTATCCCTTACATCCGGCTTCCAGATAGAAGACATCTTATAGACGTCAAGTGTATTGAAGATGCTCCCCGATCGTCCGACTTCAAGTTCTATGCCGTGAACATTCGTAGTCGCCGGTATCTCCTTGATGATGTACCGCTTTCCGCCATCGATAAATATCTCAGCTACACACTTGTCGATCAATATTTCCACTGCCCCCTGGCCACTGTCGAGATCGCTAAACTTGAGAGCGGCCAGAGTGTTTCCTTGGTATCGAATGGTTAGCTCGTCATCTTTCTCTAAGGTCACGCGCATCTTCACATGCAGAGGCCCGGGAGGAATGAGATGAAGCCTCCGGGTAGCATCCGTGGCAGTTAGTGAGGACCAAGCATAGTCCTTTGAGTGCAGTCGTTCGATTTCCTTAATTGGAGTAGCCAGTAATCTGAGACCGTCCCGTGTGGTAGCCAACCTGAATTCCGTTGGGAAAAGCATCATCTGACTGAACGGCATGCCCTGTTCGGTGATTCTTCCCCACGCCATTTGGACACGCCTGTCGTCCGGCATATCGGCGAAGGACTGCGCCGCATATAGAATATCTTCTCCATTCGCGTTCTTTCCCTCTGCATAACGCAACTCAGGAGATTCAGGGGTGAATGTCTTGCCATCGAAACTGCCGATAAAGTAGCTAGATGAGCCACCATGAAGAATCCATTTCATATGGCTGGTATCTCCATCAATAGGTAACTCAAAAAAATCCGGGCATTCATGGAGATCCTTGAAGTGACTCTGCCACGTCCATGATTTGAGGTCGGTCGAAGTGTAGAAAGACATACCGTCTTTCTCAAACAAGACCATCACCCATCGTCTTGTCGGTTCATACCAGAAGACTTTTGGATCCCTGGTGTCGTTCGTGCCTGCCTCGCTGTTGCTGTCAAGGATAGGATTACCTGTAAAGTGAGTGAACGTAACTCCACTGTCCGTGCTGTAGGCAATGCACTGTACCTGTTTATGCGAGAAGCGGTCGAAAGCCGTGTACACCAGCACAAGAGCATCTTTTCCCCACCCGCCATCATTGTTGCGGTCGACAAGACTTGAACCGGACCAGGGTGAGCCTAGCTTGTCGACCATGAGCGCGGGCGCCAGCTCCCGCCAGTGAACCAGGTCCTTGCTCACTGCATGTCCCCAATACATAAACCCTGTATCCCACGTCACTCCAAATGGAAACGCCTGCCAGAACAAATGGTATTGGCCCTTGTAGAAGATCGGACCGTTGGCGTCATTACTCCACCCCCGTTTTACCGTGAAATGGAATTGTGGCCGATTGCGCTCCTTGTATAAGGTGTCCTCACCGTTGATCTTGTTGGACTGGTAAATACGATTCAAAGCGACGAGCGTTGAAGGGCCGGACAGAGTGATTGTTTGACCCTTAAACTCGTTGACATAAATAAAACTCCAGTAGTCGATTGTGCCTTCCGCCAGCTGCACGGGGAATTCACGTTTTAGCTTGCCATCAACGCTGATCTGAAACACTCGCATCTTGGCTTCGCGACTGATCGGGATATTTAAGTATTGTTGCGTGATATGCATTACCGTAGTCTCCGCACAAAGGGAGATGGGCAGGCAGAGACAAACCCCTAAGAGGCAGACACAAAGACGAAAGCACCTTACGGCTAGCACGCGTGGAGCAAACCGCGTTTGATTCTTCTCAGAGTTGCCAGCCATAGATCTAGCTGCCGCCGCACGATTTACAATGAGCAGATGCATCCCCACCTCAATATCATGCATTTGTGAAAAGGTCGTCTTGGTGGATCCCCCACTTGTTTTGCGACGGAACCAGAGAGAATCTATTGACAAAGAATCTGCGAATCGTAGACCTCCGCTAAGCGACAGAGAGCAGTCAATGAACGGGCTGCTTGTTAAACTAACCGAGTTCAGTACTCATTGAGTAATTCACATTTGCGCCACAAGAGGCCCGTACGATAAGTTCGCAATCAAGCGAAATAGTGCGAGGAACCATTGAAGGATCTTCGAGTCGAGCCAGCATGGCCTTCATAGCTGCAATACCAATTTCGTGACACGGCTGATGTAGTGTTGTTAGAGGGACCGGAAGAATGCTTGCATATCTTACATCGTCGAAACCCACAAGTCGGATTGTTTGCGGGACGGCAATGCCAAGCTTTGCGAATGTATGCATCAGTTGCCCCGCCGTGTAGTCAGTTGCGCAAAGTACGCCGTCAGGACGAACGGTCTGAACCCAGCGTTGGACCGTGTCTATATCGGTCGGATCCGCAATCAAGACAAACTCAGGTGACAGCCCAGACCTATATCGACGCAGCGCTTCACTCAAGCCGGCGATGCGCGCATTCACCGTCGGGGCTGAGCCCGGACGACCAACGAATCCGAGTCTCGTGCAGCCGAGGTCTAGAAGGTACTTAGCCAGTCTGCAACCTTCTCGCCAATTGTCTATACCAACGAGATCGTGCTTTGTAGGCTCTGGAAACGGTTCTGTACTTCGATCAAGCATGATGATTGGAATGCTTGCCTCATCCAAGCGATTAACAATCTGCTGATTAACTTCCTCCGTATGAGAAGTTAGCTCGAGTGGTGCAAAAAAGACTCCATCGAGCCTTCTTGTAATAAATGAGTTACAAAGTTCAAGAGCTTGTGCCTCCTTACTAATACTGGAATTCGATGTGTTTCCCCAGATAAGGGCCTGTTGCGACGAGTTACCGGCTCGTGCTAAGCCTGCGCATATAGGTTCAAATATCTCACCCTCTCCTAAATTTGGAAAGAGCAGTCCAAACGTGTGAGCAGAGTCATTGCGCTGGAGTCCTACATAGGTTCCCGAACCAGCCTTGCGCTCTACCAACCCTTCCGACTCTAATTGTCGGAGAGCGCGAATTACCGTCAGTCGCGAACTGCTAAATTGCTTGCTCAACTCTGAGTCACTGGGAAGCTTCTCACCCGATGGATATTTCAAAGAAGAGATCTTCGCGCGTAACACGTCGGCAATTTGCTTGTATTTTGGCGGCGCTTCTGACGACGCATCGAGATCGTGCACAGTATCCACTTTATGCTCCATGCGAAAACGCTGAGTCCGAGAATTTGATTAGTTCTCGGGAAAGGTACACCGCGATTTTCAAGATGTGAAGATCCGATCTGAGTGCGGTCAATTGGAAAAGCGGACCCGGGTTGTTCAGTGCCGTCCACTTGGCTACCCCAGATGAGTTGGGCCAGATTAATATTGGATCGACCAGGAGCTGTTCGCCCACTCTGGCTTTGCCTCGGCCACCAATCTTGATTCTAAATCCTTCGACAACGCCGGATTCGTGGCACGTAGAAACCTTCGAATCAATGATTGCAATGAACGACCTCGGATGGCCCCCCGCCGCGGAATCAACTTGCAAATTGATGATCCAACCCATACCGTCTGCGGAATCATGGATATGTGGAGGAAGCAGATGCTTCTGGTGTCCGTTGTCTATCGGTACGGCAAGTTTGACCGGGTGTTGCTGAGCCCAAAGTACGTGAACGCAAATTGCCATCAGACCAGCAAACAGCAGTAGACTCATAGACATGTCGATATACTACAGCACTTTTCAGCCATAGACAAGTCTGTAGATTTATTGGCTTCTCTGTGCTATTGTCCGAGGAAGCTACGAGCAGCAAGTTCTGTCGTCTGCAAAAGCCCACCAGTGGCTATGCGGCAGCTCGTTTGAGTTCATATTCATGGTGAAGACCGCTCAAGACGGCCGTACACGTGACTCGCTTCGCTTCCTCAAAGCAATGGCGATGCGCTCTGAGCGGAGCCGCCAATCCCTGATCAGGAATTCCCGGACCTAATCCCAAGTGCGGGCGAACTCGGTTGTAATGTGAAACCCAATCACGAACAACCCCGCACCGGTGGCGCTCTTTGAACCGAATTCGTGAAGCATACACTGGTTCAAGACTCACAACGTCGACAATTATCCTTCGGAACCACAGCGCCTTCTCGCGTCCATTCACTTTTCAGCCGCCGCCAATTCGTGAAGCGTCTCGGGATGGCAGGGATTGTTAGCACGGCGCCCTCAGCTTTTTCTTTGATGCGCAATCCGGAGACGGAGCTTCCGCTGGCAGTCCCACAAGGGCTGTCCATTCCGGCGTCTTTGAATTACTTCCCCTTGGCAGTATTCGGCCACGAGGTTGGCTCAAGTCTGAGTTGCAACTTCAAGCGCATAGCTTGAGTGGACATCTGGATGAAACGTGGCATGATGTGGGCCCGACGAGCGGGTGGCTTGGGGGCACCGGAGAATCATGGGAGCGCGGCCCATACTACCCTGATGGGCCCCGGGAATTTGAACCACGGTCAATGTAAGTTTTGGATTAGAACCTAGCCTAGACTGTGAAACTTTGCCGCAGCCGGCTTGAGATTTCGATCTTTGCTTCGGGCGGCCAATCTTTTCTTTCGAACTCTCTTACCACGATTCTTCCAATAATCCCGTTGGCGCTGGCTTCGGGAGCACTCGTCATCGCAGAATCGCTGTCCTGCGCGCTCAACTTCAAAGAACGCCCGGCACCGAGTATTGGCGCATACACCAACATCACGAGTTTGAAAAAATTCCCTCCTGAGTATGCTGTATAGTAATGGCCGGATTCCGAAACGGATGTAGGAGTGCATTTCTGGAGGGTTAGGGAAGGCAAGCGAAGGGAACACGTTTACAAGTTCGCAGAGCACAATTCGTGCGTCAAGTTGTGGTGGCAGCACTAGATCAGGCCCGGATTTGGCGAGTGCCGCGATGCGTCGAATCGAATCCCCTCGAACTCTCCACAGAGGATTCTCTCCGCGCTCCTTCTTTTCTCGATTCCATTGCCGTGGCCAGCCCCGGATATCGCGCGCAATTTCAGCCATTCGTTGTTTGGCACAGTCCACGTCGAACTCAATAGGCTTCTTGTCCAGTTCGACCAACAACCCGAAGGCCGCTTTGTAGATTCGCCGCTCGTTTCTCAACTCCTGGAGATCTTGCCGGACCCTCATCAAAATTTGGACTGACGGATCGTCGGCCCGCCAAGGGCCCGGCGGAGGCACGAACGGAAGCAATTTCCAGCTCTTGGACACGACCGGTCCGAAGTCGCGCACGAAATCGATGAGGTCATCGTCGCTATCTGCATTCGCGAAACGGATGTGAGGCGAGTCTTTTCCTGTTCTCTGTTTACCGATTGACCGATTCTTACGCGCAATCTCGTACTGCCGGAGCAGATCACAAGAGCTGGTTTCTGACATGTACTCCGGCATAGCGGCCGTGATTTCCAGCTCTTCGCCAATTCGACTTACGAGGAAATGGCTTTGTCCGTTCGGCGGTTCTCCCCATTGGTAGCCGATGAACAGTTGCGGTTCCCCGGTTGATATCCGTTTTGCTTTGATGGTTTTCTTCACCTGCTTAAAGCCCCTCTATCACCTTGAATAGAAGCTGTTTATCTCCTGCCTCAACGCCGGTAATCGATCAGCTGTGCTCTACAAATTCTCGACACTATTATAGAGCAATTTTCTTGTACATTTACAAAACAAGGAGCGATTCCATGCATATCGAAAAAGTATCCGTTTTTTACCAGCGGATTGATCAGCTAAAGCCCTATCCGCACAACGCCCGCACGCATGCCAAGCACCAGATCCGTCAAATTGCGGAAAGTATTCGTGCTTTTGGCTTCACCAATCCGGTACTAGTGGATGCGGAGAATCAGATCATTGCCGGCCATGGCCGCGTGGACGCAGCGAAGCTTCTCGGCTTGCAGGAAGTACCGACAATCCGCCTCGACCAGCTCACGAAGGAGCAGATTCGCGCCTATGTGATTGCAGATAACAAGCTGGCCGAGAACGCAGGCTGGGACAGAGAAATCCTGGCTATTGAGTTCGAGACGCTCCTTGCACTGGATTGCGTCGACTTTGACGTCACGATCACCGGCTTCGAGATACCGGAGATTGACTCAATCCTCGGAGAGGCAAAGGCGGCATCATCCCCCGAAGAAGCACCGCCGGAGCCCAAATTCGATGCGGATCCGGTTACGAAACCAGACGATTTGTGGCTCCTGGGCAAGCATAGAGTCATCTGCGGCAATTCCCTTCGTCAGGAAACCTATCGGGCTTTGCTTGGCAGCCGTCACGCCGCGATGGTTTTTACGGACCCGCCGTTCAACGTAAAAATTGACGGTCACGCAACGGGCAACGGCGCGATTCGGCATCGCGAGTTCGCGATGGCTTCCGGTGAGATGAGCGAAGCAGAATTTGTCGCCTTCCTGAACAACGGCTTGCGTCTGATGGCCAGCTATAGTGCGAACAATTCCGTGCACTACATTTGCATGGACTGGCGTCATGCGGGCGACCTCATTTCTGCCGGCAAGCAGAACTATGACGAGTTCCTGAACCTGTGCGTATGGGTCAAGGACAACGGCGGAATGGGGAGTTTCTACCGTTCGCAAGACGAGCTGGTCCTCGTCTTCCGCAAAGGCAAAGGTCCTCATCGGAACAACATCCAACTCGGCCAGTTCGGCCGGAACCGGACGAACGTCTGGCAGTACCCGGGCATTCATTCGCTTTCGAAGCAAAGTGATGAAGGCAACCTGCTTGCACTGCATCCAACCGTGAAGCCAGTCGCCATGGTCGCCGATGCCATTCTCGACTGCTCGGCGCGAGGCGAGATTGTGCTAGATGCATTTCTGGGCTCGGGAACAACGCTGATGGCTGCCGAGCGTGTGGGGCGCATCTGCTGCGGCATTGAGATTGATCCCATCTATGTTGACGTTGCTGTTCGCCGCTGGCAGAACTACACCGGCAAAGCGGCAGTCCATGCGCAATCGGGCAAACAATTTAACGAGATCGCAGCTCAGATGGAGGTGCAGCATGCCTGATCAGGACGCTTCATACGAAGTCGGTTATGGCAAACCGCCCAGGTTTGGACGGTTTACCAAGGGTCAGTCGGGGAACCCCAAGGGCCGGCCGAAGGGTTCGAGGAATCTTGCCACCGTTGTGCTGCGAGAGAGCCGCCAGCGTGTCAGGGTAAACGGCTCTCGCGGAACCCGCACGGTCACCAAGCTCGAGGCAGCCATGATGCAAATTGGAAACCAGGCTGCACAGGGAGAGTTGCGCGCGGCGCGCGAGCTCTTTTCTCTGGTCCAGCGGTCGGAAGACGAATTCAATTCAGAAACGGCACCGCTTTCACCCCACGAGATGGATCAGCGCGTGATGGAAACCATCCGGCGGCGCATGGAAAGCGTGAAGGCTGAATCAGTCCCTGTCAGCGAAACCAGATCAGAGGAGCAACCAAAATGAGCAGCCTGTCGCAATTGTCATTTGAAGAATACAGAGTCCTGCTGCGCAACAACCTGATGAGCTTCATCGAGCGTTCGTTCTATGAGCTTAATCCGCAAGCCAACTTTCTGGCTGGCCGGTATATCGAGCTGGTGGCCTCAACCCTGGAGAAATGCCGGACGGGAAAGACCAAGAGACTGATTATCAACCTCCCACCGCGTACTTTGAAGTCACACGCTGCAAGCGTTGCTTTCCCGGCGTGGCTGCTCGGGCACGATCCCTCGAAGCAGATCATTTGCGCAAGCTACGGTCAGGACTTGGCTGACAAGCACGCGCGAGACTGCCGAACGCTGATAAGCAGTTCGTTCTATCGCGGCCTCTTCCCGCGGACGGTGCTTTCGCCCGAAAAGCTTTCCGTGAATGACTTTATGACTACGGCGCAGGGATTTCGCATGTCTACCTCGGTCAATGGCGTCCTCACGGGCCGTGGAGCTGACATCATCATTCTCGACAACATCCTGAAGCCGGACGATGCCTTGTCCGAGACGCGGCGTCGGGCGGCCAATGACTGGTACTTCAACACGTTGTTGAGCAGGCTGAACAGCAAGGAGAACGGCATCATTATCATCGTCATGCAACGGCTGCACCAGGAAGACCTCGTCGGCGAGGTAATGGAACGGGAGCACTGGGACGTGCTTTCTCTCCCGGCAATTGCGGAGCACGATGAGTACTACCCCTTCGAAGGGCCGATCTGGAACGGCGTCTATTCGCGCAAGACAGGCGAAGCCCTGCACCCGGAACGTGACTCAGTCGCGACATATACGTCAATCCGCGAAACCGTAGGAGAGTACTACTTTCAAAGTCAATACCAGCAGACCCCTATGCCGCTTGAAGGCGGGCTGATCAAGAGGGAATGGCTCCAGTTCCATGAACCCAACGAGAGGCCCGAGCGCTTCAGTTTCACGCTGCAGAGCTGGGATACAGCCAACAAGGCAGGCGAGCTGAATGATTTCAGTGTCTGCACGACCTGGGGCGTCTACGACAGGCACTTCTACCTGCTCCATGTGTATCGAAAGAAGCTGACGTATCCACAGCTCAAGCGTGCCGTCGCCGAACTTTGGAGGAAGTACAATCCGAACAAGCTGCTGATCGAAGACAAGTCATCGGGCACTTCGCTGATTCAAGAGCTTCGCTCCGAAGGCGTCTTCAGGATTGAGCCCTATGAGCCGCTCCCCGGCAGCGACAAATTTCTCCGCACGGCAGCGCAGACGATCAAGTTTGAAAACGGGCGGGTGCACCTCCCCAAGCAGGCCCCTTGGCTGGATGATTATGTGCGGGAGATTACGGGGTTCCCGGGCGGGAAATATGACGACCAGGTGGATTCGACCACGCAGGCCCTGGAGTTCCTTGGTGAAAAGGCCCAGAGATTTTGGGTCTGGGCAAACCTCTAGGCACTCTTCTTATCGAAGATTCTAGGGCACCAGGAGTCCGGCCTATTGGGCGGCTTATAATCGGTTAAATCTCTTTAGTTTGGAGCTGCGCGTGGGAATAAACCTGCTTCCAGAAGACATTCGCACGACGTACCAAATTGAAGAGCGCCATCATGCTTGTTCTATTCTTATGTCCGATTTCCCCGGCGAATGGAATGACCTCGTTGCTGTTCTGCGCGATTTCACCCTCCGGAGGAGCCAGGTTGAGGCGCGCGGAGGCAATAAGTCTCCCATCGCCAGAGCCATTGACGACCTCTTCGAGGCGCGCGGATGGATTGAGCATAGCTTTGAAATAGTAGTCACGGCAGACGGGGATCAGACGCTCGCCCCCACCCACCACGTGGACTATTACAAGAACCGTATCGCTATTGAAACCGAATGGAACAACAAGGACCCGTTCTTTGACCGCGACCTCACAACGTTCCGGCTTTTGTTCGACCTGAACGTGTTGAGCGTCGGCGTCATTATTACGCGGGCCGATGAACTCCAACTGGTATTTGATCAACTTGGGAAACACACGGCAGCAGGAATGTCCACGACTCACATGTCGAAGCTCATTCCAAAAATGCGGAACAGGGCATCAGGAGGGTGTCCCGTGCTGGCCTTTGGGATCACGATGAAGAAGTACGACCCAAACTCCTAATCAGCGGCGACGCCGCTTCTCGAATGATTGGAGTAAGTATTCCACGAGGGAGTGTAGAACTCGTCAGCCTCGTTGCCCCATGAGGCCCACCCCCTGCGCTCACCGCGAGCGAACAACTCCAGAAATGGGCCAGAACTGCACGCTTCGATAATGGCATACTGCTCATCCGGCTTTCTCGAATGTTCGCGCTTGCGGCTGCTAAGATAATTCACCTGTGTCCGTCCCGGCTTAAGCGTTCGAGCGTTCTTGCCTCGTACACCGAACAAGATCAATTCCGTGACGTTGCGGAAGTAGAATCCAACTCCGCGGCCGTCTGATCCGCCATCCTTCCGGATCTTATGCCAGACAAGATTGCTCTTGTACTGGAATCCCCATGCCTTCATTACCGAGAGCCCCTCTGGGAGCAGCGCATTCGGACACCACAAATACAAATGAGACGTGGGCGATGCAATCTTCGACACCGGAAGAGCGATGATCTCGTCGAGCTTCAAAGTGCCATACCTAGACAGCCGTTTGTGCTCGGGAGCAATCTTGCCAGTGCGGTTCTGAAACTGCCATGGGGGGTCACAAAGAATCGTTCCAAACCTACGAATTCCGGCAAAGCGTAGCAAGTCGTCGCCCACAGATGGGCCCGGCGTCGGTTGTGTTCGCCTTTTCATTTCCCTCACATCCTCGCATCTTCCGTCGATGCTCGCAATTAACCGACTGTGGACAACTAGCTTGAAATCTTCGTTATACGTGGCACGATTGGAGATATATATTGCGGCAGCCTATTTTGCCTTCTTTTCGCCCCGACACCTCAATTTAGCATCCTTCCTCGTGTCCAGGCGGTAAATTTGCCACCCGCTGGCCCCTCTGACATCGCTCCTCTCCTTCTGGAAGCCCAGAGTTCTGGGCTGGTCTTGCCTACCTTAGTGCCGTGAGGACGTGCGAAACTTGCTGACCTCGCGAATCTGGCCGAATTAGCCTCTTTCAGGCGATTTTTGCGCCACATCACCTCGGCGAAAAGGCGCAATTCGGCCCGAATTCAGGCATTAGTTCGCTTGACTCTTTGCCCGAACTGAGCGGAAATGGACTGCCGGAGAAAGCAGCCATCATTTGAGCCGAGGAACCACCCAAAAAATCTCGTTGAATCAGCAACTTGCAGCCTTGCCCGGAATGGAGCGCAAGACCCTTCAGGCGCTCTGGCAGCGGCTTTTCGGCAAACCGCCAAACCCCTCTCTGCGGCGCGAAGTCCTGATCCCGATCCTTGCTTACCGGCTGCAGGAAGTTAGCTGCGGTGGAATTAAGCCGTCGACGGAAAAACGGCTTCGTGATTTGACCCTTGGCGGCCCGTCCAGCCGGCAAAACAATTCCCTTCTCCGCCCCAAGCCTGGAACTCACTTTGTCCGCGAGTGGCAGGGTAAGCTGCATGAAGTCGCAGTTCTGCCTGATGGCTATGAATACAACGACCACACTTATGGCAGCCTTTCGGAGATCGCGCGCACCATCACCGGGACCCGATGGTCAGGGCCAGCATTCTTCGGACTGCATCGCAGAGCGAAGGAGCGCGCGGCATGACTCCTCGCGTTCACTGCGCCATCTACACGCGCAAGTCTTCTGAAGAAGGCCTCGAGCAGTCCTTCAACTCGCTCGACGCGCAGCGTGAAGCTGGCCTCGCTTTTATCCAGAGCCAGCGTCACGAAGGCTGGCACGCCCTCAACACCCACTACGATGACGGCGGCTTTTCGGGCGGGAACATGGACCGGCCCGCACTGAAGCGCCTGATGGCCGATATCCGCGACGGCAAGATCAACACGGTTGTCGTCTACAAGGTCGACCGACTGACCCGATCGCTTGCCGACTTCGCCAAGATCATCGAGCAGTTCGATGCCATGCAGGTCAGCTTCGTATCCGTCACCCAGCAATTCAACACCACATCCTCCATGGGCCGCCTCACCCTCAATGTCCTGCTCTCCTTCGCACAGTTCGAGCGGGAAGTGACAGGAGAGAGGATCCGGGACAAGATTGCTGCTTCCAAGAAGAAGGGCATGTGGATGGGCGGGTTCGTCCCACTCGGCTACGATCTGCGCGATCGCAAGATCTACGTGAACCCGAAGGAAGCTGAGACCGTTCGCACCATCTATTCGATTTACCTCCGCCTCGGCTGTGTGATGGCGCTCAAGGACTATCTCGATCGAGGCAGGATATTCAGCAAATCAAGGACAAACGGGAATGGGGCAAGGACCGGGGGGACAAGCTTCTCTCGCGGCGCACTCTACAAGATCCTGCGCAATCGCATCTACGCGGGCGAGATCGCACACAAGGGCGGAGTCTATATTGGACAGCATGACGCAATCATCAACCGGGAACAATGGGATCAGGTTCAAAAGCTCCTCGTCAGGAACCACCAGGGCAAGCGGCGCAAGGCACGCGCTACAAAGGTGAGCCTGTTCACCGGCATTCTTTTCGACGCGGCGGCCAACCGCTATACACCGACCCATACCAACAAATCCGGCCGCCGCTACCGGTACTACACATCTCAGGCTGTGATCCGAAAGGCCGCTCAAACCGAGGAGCCTGCGCGGATCCCTGCCCACGACCTCGAAGCTGCAGTCACCGGGCGCATCCTTGAATTCCTGAAATCACCCCGTGAGGTGCTCAAAGCGCTGGGACACCAAGGCGACAGGAAGGGTAAATACTCTGAATTGCTCAGACAGGCTTCGGAAAAGGCCACAAGCTGGACCGGGATCTCAGCTCGGCAACGGGACCGTTTTCTCAAGGCCATTCTTGACCGCGTCATTATTCATCGGGATTCGGTCGAGGTGAAGATGCGCAAAGAGCCGCTCATCCAACAACTGGCTGGAAAGACCAAGCCCCAATCGAACGAGTGCCGTGAATACATTTCCTTGTATTGCCCGTTTCGCGTTGCAAATCACGGCAAGGCATTCCGCTTGATCGTCGGCAATGATCAGGCCCCTTCTCAGATCAACACCCATGCCATCCTCAAAGCCGTTGCACGAGCGCGCGCCTGGCGGGAACAGCTTATCTCGGGTGAGGTCAATGGGATTGAACATCTGGCCAGGCTGAATCACTTTCACGTTGCGTACGTCAGAAGAATCCTTCCCTTTGCACGTCTAGGCCCGGCCGCTATCGAGGCAATTTTGAATGGACAAATCGCTCCAGATCTCAGCCTTGATTCGTTGCTCGGCAGAGTCCCGATGGCCTGGAAGGAGCAGGCGGCAACCATCGGCAGTGCATAAGAAGCGAACTTAGGCCAACTGAATAGATGCATCATTGCCGACCTGCTCGCGAAGCGATTCGCGCATGTGGCGACAACTTTCGAGTTCTTCACCCCTGAGAGATTTTCCTTCCCCCCCCACACATCTTGCACACCGGCTCAGACGTGGCATAGCGAAATTCGCAACTGGGCGGTCCGGGCTGACTGATGCCGGATCAGCAAACCAGCGAGTGATAAGCGGGCCTCCGACGCAAACTGGAGGACGAGAAGTTGGCGCCTACCCCGTTTAAGAGGACATACCGTTGGACAGCCCTGAGGACACTCGTATCTGCAAAGAACAAAATGCAGGAAATGATATGTAGCACGGAGCTCCGTGAATATTGGCCGACTCCAACTAGGCCTGTGATAGCGAAAATGTGCCGATTAAACGATTCGACCTCTTCAAGTAGGTCCGATAACCGTCCGCCCCCTTCAAAAGGTAGGCGCGTCCCTCAACCACAAACCCGTCAAGATTGTGTTCCATGGTGTACGCAGAGAGATCCTTTATTTTGTTTATGAAACCCCGCCCCTTGAAATTCAAAGAGGTATTGCACAAAACACCATATCCCGTACGTGCCTTAAATGCGATGAGTAGCTCGTACAGACTCCGGTTGCTTTCAGATGAAACGGTCTGAAGACGCGCAGTCCCATTCACATGCGTAACCGCAGCGAGCGCGTCCGTTTTTGCGCGATGTGTGTACAACATGAACGGACTGGTGTGATCGCAACCAAACCATTGCGCAGCATCTTCTTCCAGACAGACAGGAGCAATAGGACGGAATTGCTCGCGCTGCTTGATCTCATTAAGCCGCACCCTGGTATTGTCATGGAATGGCGCAGCGAGAATTGAACGGTTGCCTAAAGCGCGTGGACCGATTTCGCATTTGCCGCTTACCCACCCGAGAATGAGGTCTTTAGCCAACAGGTCGGCCAGCAATTCATAGTTCGTCTCGTAGACATCATACGGCTCTGAATCGAAAGGCTCCGTGATGAAGTGGCGCCCAGAGTACACATTCCAATCGATCTTCGGATTGCCTGTGAAGTGAAACTGGGCATCGATCGCTGTCCCGATTGCAGAGCCCGAGTCATTGGCGACGGGCGGTACAAAGACCTCTGTGAAGAGCCCGCTTCCCTTCCACTTAGAATTCCAGTCGCAATTCAGTCCGCATCCACCTGCGATCAACAGTGGATTGTTCTTCTTCAAATTTGTTTCTGCAAACTGATAAAACATCTCGAAGATCGCGTCGCTATAGATACCTGCGAAGTTGCGAAACTCCGGATCGTCCACTCCCACGTTGAAATGAGGCGCATGTTCAAGGTCTTCGTAAGCGCTCAGTGCCTGGGAGGGCCCCTTCAACAAGAAATCGAGCAATTCTCTTTCTTGAGCCGCAGGCTTACTGCGGTTCGAAAATGACGCCAAGGCCATAAGCTTTCCTGAGTCCGAGCTACGAGGAAATGGTCCATCCTTCGGAAAGGTTGGATCAGCTAGCCCGTAAAGCCGGCCGTAGCGATTTCCGGGCGAATCTAGGACTTCCCCAACTAACGCAATGTTCAACTCGGAGTCAATTTCGTAGAAAGCGCCTATCGCTCCTTCCCATACCAATGCATAGCATGGAGTGCTTCTCGGTAGGCTTGACATACCGAAGGCACAGAGGATGTGCGATCTTTCATGGGAAGATGAGAAGTACTGAACTTGCTTACCAAAGAAGCGTTGTTGGCCCGCGATAATGTTGCTTCTTGCCACGCCGCGGTACCCGGCATGAACATCCGACCCGTGTAGGTATTCAAAATGGTCGCGTGGCCACCACCCACCCGTACAAATGACATCAGGGATTTCGTCAAGTTCCCCGATGGCTTTGAATACATCGGCAATGGAGATCGGCGAATATCGAGCATTGGAGTCCTTTTCAGCTTCAATGGACATCATCAAGCGAGCATCTTGAAGGAATGCAATAGCCCCATCGTGGCCAGGGTTATGAGACAGGATCTTCACGTTGCCAGCCGCCTCCGGTTCGAACGATTTTCGACGATTGATACCTATCCAATCAGAGCGCTCGACAGTCGCTAGTGAGGCGCAAATGGTACGCCTACCCTCCTATTCAGGCGAGGTAGTCCAAATTGTACGATATCGTGCGTATCATATACGCATCAAGAATCTATAGTCGCGAGCGAACGCCTGCTCTCAAGACGGTGGATCTGAATGCCCCAGGAAACCGACAGTCCAGAACACCATCGGCAGCGCTCGGAATTCATCAGAAAGCTGGTTCAGCGCCCCTTAGGTCAGCATTTCATCAACGATCGTTGCAGGCAGCCGACACCCAAGACGATCGTGCAGTTTTGGCATGACCTTGGACAGTTGCCGCCCGATGTCGAGAAATGTATCCGCTCGTGGGCCGTTTGGGAGACGTGCGGCTTCAAGCATAGGTTATTCGACGAACGAACTGCAGGAGCGTTCATCAGTCATTCGTTGGGTGCACGGCACAAGCGGGCATTCGAACACTGCTATCACCCAGCGATGCAGGCGGACTACTTCCGGCTTTGCTACGTACTAGTTGAAGGTGGTATCTACGTCGATGCGGACGATGTGTGCGTCGGTACGGACTTAGGCTGGCTGGCCGAGGATTGGAGGCTCAAACTCCAGCCTCTCTGCTATGACATCGCTACTGGAGAAATGGTGAAGCCCGCTGTGTTTCTACCCGCCGAGGCGTACGATCCCAGCTGGATTTTCTACTTTAACAACAATCCACTCATCGCAGGTCCGGGACATCCGGTCGTCGAACATGCGCTCAGTCAGGCGACCTGTCTTCTTGATCTAACTGGCAAAGACGAGCTTCCGGAGATCCAGACGGCAACCGGACCGGGGAATCTTTCGAAGTCGATCTTCGATCTTGGCACGAGGACTAGCAGCGATATCGACAATGATGTTGTCGTGTTGGTGGACTGGGATGCCCTCGCAGTCTCGCATTGGCCGCTGAGTTACCGCAGCGACGCTAGGAATTGGCGATTATCTAACCAAAAGAGATTTGATCATGGTGGATAGTCCCTAATGAATCTTTCGAAGCCGCTGTCCTCAACATCGCGAATTATCCATTCGCTATTCTCGCACGCTCGATCCCGTCTCCCAAGGCAGCGGTCCCTGACGTTTGGCGTGGACTCTGATGATGTGCGATCGGGAATCGGTCCGATTTTTGTCATCAATTTGGACCGACAAACGAGCCGTTGGACCGATATCCTGCGCGAGCTCGGTCTGATCTTGGACGCTCACGGCACGCCTCTTTCAGGCCGCGTTGTTCGATACTCCGCATGCGATGCGCAGGCCGATCCTCCAGAACTTGTGGATGGCACTATGGTTCAACCGTTTTATACGCTGGGCGATCAGCTATTCGTCGAACCGCAGCCACTTGCGGTCCCCGATGTATTTGATCTTGAGCGCCCGATTAGGATGAGCCAGGCGGAGGTCGCCGTCGCTTGCTCACACATTGGCATTTGGAAAACGATCGCGCAGTCCAGCGTACCCTACAGCCTAGTACTTGAGGACGACGTCCGGTTCGAACGCGGCTTTGGGCGCATCCTCGATAAGGCGTGGCGCGAGATGGAGGACGCTGATCGGGAAAATCCGGAGTTCGACATCCTGTACGTTTCATATGGGGAGGTGCGCAACGGTGCACCAAAGGAACTAGTTTCGACGAATGTGTTTCGGCCGGAGCGGGGCCTTTGGTATTTGTCCGGTTATGTACTTTCGAAGAAGGGAGCTCAGGCCCTGCTTGACCTTCTTCCGTGCTGCGGTCCGATCGACCTCTGGATCAATCATCAGTTCCGAGAGCTGGACGTTCGGGCGTTGCGCCGCTCAGTGATCAGTCAACGCCGCGATCTGCTCTCGACAAATTCCTACTCGATCCTGCCGGCACTGAGCCGGATCGGTGTTCTTGATAACGGCAACTCGGCGCTGTTTCATGGACGCCCGATTCATTCTCCAGTTTTCGCATTCGGAGCGACCGGATCCGGGCTGTCATCCCTTGCAATGGCCCTCTCGATGCTTGGCTATCGGTGCTGCAGCGACTTTGACGGTATTCCGGAATGTGAATTTGAGGGCCTGCTCGCAGGTCACACCGATCGCGTTTTTGATGCTTACGTCAACATCGGTTCGCTGGAAACGCAGATACGCGTCCTCATTCAGCGCTATCCGAGAGCAAAGTACATTGTGATGGATGATGTCGATAAGTCTGCCGATCGCAACAACCATGCCATACTAACAGCGCTGGAAGGGGCCAGTCTTCTGCGCCTGCGTAGTGAGCGCACAAGTCCTTGGCGTGATCTATGTGAGTACTTGAAGCTTGCGCCACCGAATGCGCAATACCCTTCCGTCAACGACATCGGACTACGGACGCGTCAGCGAGTGCCACCAGGAAGCAAAATGGTTGCTCCTGCAAGACGGCTTCGGCATGACCCGTCGCCGTGGATAGCGAAGCTACGCATGGATTGGAGCGGCATCAGCGCGAGCGCGCTTGAGGGGCAGGAATCGTTGGGGGCTTTGCGGGTGTGCTTCGAAGACGATCTCGCTCAAATCCAGTCCGCGCGATGGTTGCTACGAAATGACACCTTCCCTGGAAATCTCGGACTTTTTCGTCCCGCTAATGTGACACCAGCACCGGGAGGCGGTCTCTCGTTCGCTGTTATCGAAGAGCCACTTGGGGTTCGGAATCTCAGTGCAGCCGCGATCTCAAGTCGCGCCAATTTTCTGTTCGGGCGTTTCGAGGCGACGCTACAAGCCACGAATGTCCCGGGCCTAGTGACCGGTTTCTTTCTCCATCGCGACTCGCCCCGACAGGAGATCGATGTAGAAATCCTCGGGAATCGGCCAGACCACCTTTTGGTCAATGTGTTCTACAACCCGGGCACCAATGGCGCGAAATTTGACTACGGCTATCGGGGAACGCCCATCATCATCGAGCTGGGATTTGATGCGTCAAAGGCCTTGCATCAATACACGATCGAATGGGATCCATGTGAGATCAGGTGGTTTGTCGACCGCAAGCTGGTTCACCGTCGCGCGATCTGGGATCCCACCCCGATCCCTCACCTACCGATGACATTGCACGTGAATACTTGGCCAACAGCCTCACGCGAGCTAGCGGGACGGCTGGCTCTCCGGGCGCTGCCTGCGTCAGCGATCGTGCGCCGAGTCGCCGTCGATATATACGATCCGGATAGGCCAGGTCAGCCAACGACGGTCGTGACTAGCCTAGGCGTTACGACAGCTGACGTTTGAATCGACGGACGACAAAGACGTTTTGCGTGGCGCGCGGCTCACTGGCGGCACACCGGAACCTAGCCGCTCGGAAATCTGACGCGTCGCGTGAGATCGATCTACTGATGGCCAGTCAGCCTAGCGCAGTCATATTCGTTTATTCTCGTCGGACATTAAAGGAGTGGTGACGTTCTAAAAAATCGCTATACTTATAGCCATGCCTCCGCGCAATCGCACAAAACTGCTCAAGATGAGGATGGTGAATCTTGGCTGTGTCGGGCCTGAAGGCCTTGAGATCAGTATGGATGATGTCCTCTGTTTAGTTGGCGCGAATAACACCGGTAAATCAACCATTCTGCGAGCATACGAACTTGTCACGAATGCAGTCTCGTTCACCGCGAACGATCGTTGTCAACGCGCTGATGGGATCACGAGCATCGAACTTTGGGCCCATATTCCAGAGGGAATCGAAAACATTGCAGATCGCTGGAAGAAAGACGCGGATGGGTTTAAGGTGGTGAGAACTCGATGGAGCTGGGATGAAGAACTTGCTTCAAAGAGAGAAACGTGGGACCCGGCCATTGAGGGCTATGCCGAAGATGCAAATGCAAGCGGTATCAACGAGGTGTTTCAGAGTCGGCTGCCAATATCATTTCGCGTTGGTGCGCTTGAGAATCCGCAAGAAGAGCACAAGAAGCTATTAACATTGGTCCTTCAGCCGATTGCAGATAAGCTCAAGTCCGAGCTTGCCCAAAGTGACTCTAAGCTCAAGATGGCGTTAGATAGCTTCGAGGCTGCTGCCAATGATCCCGTTCAAGAGGAAAACGAGAAAATCAACTCCATAGCCCAGGACATTAACAGGTCTCATAACGAAATATTCCCCAACCTCTCCATAAGCATGGATGTGTCGCTGGAGCGCATTCCCTTCGATCCGTTGCCGGCCCTTCTGAAGTCATCGGGCATACGATTTCTCGATTTCGGTGATCGCACTACCTGGAACCAGCAAGGCACAGGATCGCAACGCGCACTCTTCTGGGCAATGCTCCAAGTTCGTTCAAAGCTCAAATCAGCTAGCGATTTGAAGGCGGCGCGAGAAAAGGAGAAGGCGGGAATTCTTAAGAGCATCAAGAAACTGGAAGGCGAAGCGGCCAAAGCGAAGAAAGAGGACACCAAGAATCAAAAGAGTGCGGAGATCGTAACCCTTCGCACGAAGCTGACTGCACTCGAGCAAGAGCCGAACGAAGCTGAAACAGCTTCCCTCCCTGGCTACATGCTCCTCATCGATGAGCCTGAAATTGCATTGCATCCTAGCGCCATACGAGCAGCCAGCCGCTATCTCTATGCACTTGCGCAGGATCCTAGCTGGCAAGTCATGATGACAACACATTCGCCGGTATTTGTGAATCCGCTTGAAGATCACACGACGATCGTGAGGTTGGATCGGAATGCTGATTGCTTAACCCCACATATCTATCGATCCGACGAGATTCGGTTTTCGGAAAATCCTGACCAGGGTGCCCGCGACAAGGAAGAATTAAAGATGCTCAACAAATTCGACTCGGGTTTGGCCGAGTTGTTCTTTGGACAGTATCCGGTGCTCGTAGAGGGCGATACCGAGTTCACAGCGTTTGAGGGGGCCATGAATCGATGCCCAACAGAGTTTCCCATTTCAACCCGTCCTGCGATTGTGAGGGCGCGCGGGAAAGATATGTTGGTGCTTCTAATTAAGATTCTCACTCATCTTAAAGTGAGTTTCTCGATTCTGCATGATTCAGATCAGCCTCTCCGCAAAGACGGTTCAGCAAATTCTGCATGGTCTGCCAATGAGCGGATTGTTGAGGCAGTTACCAAGGCCCGAGGCCTAGGGATCAGGGTGATTCATCGGGTGGCGGTACCGTACTTTGAGAAAGCATTTTTGCCAACGTTGCAATCCACTTCCGACAAGCCTTGGAATGTCTGGCGTCAACTAGATCAAGAAGCCGCTTTGAACAGTATAAAAACAGTTCTGCGAGATCTGCTGGATATGGAGGCGCCAGAGGTGCCGTTCTCGGAAGATTTTATGACCGGCCTTGAGTCGCGAGTCCGCGCATTAGAATTGGAACAAGCTTAGCACTACATCTCCGAGTACCCAAGCCATGTCGTGAGGCACGGGCACTCTCAAGCAGATTAGCGGTGGCGCCCAGGTGCCAAATATTGTCGTCCGGTTGGGGCGATCGAACGAATTTGGCGCACGATAGGAGTGGCGAATGACTCTCAGATTCATCCACAGCTCCGATTGGCAAATCGGAAAAGTCTTCGGGTTCGTGGGCAATGCCGTCATGGGCCTACTACAGGAGGCCCGGCTAGGAGCAATCACCAATCTCGGAGAGTTGGCGATTTCACGAGGTGCCCGATACGTCCTTGTGGCAGGTGATGTCTATGACATGGAGGCACTCTCGCCACGCTCGATCAACCAGCCAATCGAACGCATGCGCGCATTTCCAACGGTTCAGTGGCACTTGTTGCCAGGCAACCATGATCACTATCGACCAAACGGACTTTGGGACCAACTATTGCACAGAGGTCTGCCAGTTAACGTACATGTTCATGTATCACCCACCCCCGTATTGTTAGCGGACGAGAGTGCCATTCTCCTACCGGCGCCGCTGCTGCATCGCCGTACGCTTAGTGATCCCACTGGTTATATGGACGAAGCCGCCGTCTCCGATGGCTTGATCCGCGTAGGCCTAGCCCATGGCACTATTACCGGATTTGGCTCTGATGATCAGAGCGTATCCAACTACATCGCGCCGGATCGCCCCGATCGAGCACATCTCTCGTATCTCGCGCTCGGTGACTGGCATGGCCAGAAGAAGATTAACGACCGGTGCTGGTACAGCGGCACGCCCGAACTAGACGCCTTTGACGTGATCGACGGCGGACGAGCGCTGTTCGTCGAAATTGAGGGGCCGGGAGCTGCTCCTACAGTTACGCCGATTCGCACGGGGCATTACGCGTGGATCAGTGTTTCTCAACAGATCAACAATCGCGAAGGCATCGATTTTCTTGCTGAGAAGCTGCGCGGTGTCGCTGACGATTTGAACACAGTGCTGCTTCATCTCGGCGTCGAAGGTGCTTTATCTCTCCAAGACCGTCGTTACTTTCAAGAGCAAATTGTCGAAGGCGTCTCAGCGGCGCTGTGCTTCTTGCGTGTCGACAACCGTCGACTATTTCCCAATCCGACTGCTGAAGACCTGGATCAGATTGATCAGGGTGGGTTCGTGCGAGCAGCGGCAGATGAACTCAAACGACTTTCCGAGGAGGGGCCCGACCTTGATCGGGGAATCGCAGCCGAAGCACTCCAACAACTCTACATCGAGCACATGAAACTTCAGGTAGGGCAGAAATGAAATTACGATCCGTAGCCGTCAATCAGTTCAAAAAGTTTAGCAGTCCGGTCCGGCTGGCTGGGATCGGCGATGGCCTCAACGTTGTTATTGGACCTAACGAGATGGGCAAGTCAACGTTGCTCGATGCACTACGTGCAGCGCTCTTTGAGAAGCATAACTCGAAGGCTCAGCCCATCGTCGCATTGCAGAACGATCGCAACGAAGCTGGACCGGTAGTTGAACTTGCTTTCGAGCTTGGTGATGGTCTTTATCGGATCACGAAACGCTTCATTAAGAAACCATACGCACGCCTGTCCTGCCCGGACGGACGCATATTGGAAGGCGATGCTGCTGAGGACACTCTACGCGGTTTGCTGGGATTTGATGAGCCCGGCAAAACCGGGGCCAAAGCCGAAACGCTCGGAATGTGGAACGTCCTTTGGGTCCAGCAGGGCCAGTCCTTTGGTCAGTTTGAAATTCCTAGTACCGCCCGATCAAGCCTTCACAGCGCTCTTGAAGCCGAAGTTGGGACTGTCTTGGGCGGACGACGCGGCAGGGCCTTGCCCCAAGTCATCGAGACGCACCTTCTTGCCTTAATTACTAGCGCAGGCAAGCCGCGTGGCCCATACAAAGACCTAATCGATCGCACGGAGACTCTTCGAGAAGACCTTGCGACCATCCAACTGCGACGCAAAGAACTGTCCCAAACTTTCGGGGACCTCGAAACTGCGCAAGAGAATCTCGCACGCCTATCCGTTGTTGAGCTTGACCAGGCGGACCAAAACGAGCTTAACGAGGCTCAGCAGCACCATAGCCAACTCGCCGAATTGGAAGCACGCATAAGCAACGCCTCCACAGAGTTGGAGCTCAAGAAGCTCAATCTCACCCAAGCTGAGAAAGCAGCACAAGACCGTCAACATCTGAATGACGAAGTCGAAAGCGAAGAGACGGCACTCAAAGAATTCGCGCAACGTCTCGCCGCGGCACGGGAACATGAGGAGGGGGCCAGATTGCGGCTCAACGCACTCCGGGCCAATGTACGCGAGCAAGAAGCAGTGGTTACCAAGGCGGACGATGCAGTTTCGCACGCGCAGCGAATTTTGACCGTTATCGGTCGCCAAGCCCGCATTGGCGAGCTTGAGAGCCGGAGCGCGAATGCGCAAGCTGCCGAAGAGCGTTACCGTTCGGCTCAGCAGGAGGCTGCCGCCATCTTGGTTACGGACCAATCTCTTGCAGCAATTCGCAAAGCCGAAAAGGACCTGGAGGCCGTAGCCAACCGGCTTAGCGCGGTCGCGACACTCGTATCATTTGACATTGCTCCAGATCGACAACTCGGCATCGAAGTTGACGGACAACCTCTCAGGGCTGACCAGTCATTTATCCAGGCGGTTGAAGCAACCACGATTGTCATTCCCGACCGCGGGCGAATCACGATCGATCCCGCGATCAAGGACCGTGACAAGTTAATGCGCCAGAGCAGAGACACGGCAGGAGGCTTAAAAGATGCTCTCACCGCTGTCGGGGTCACCACCGCAGGCGATGCAGAAAGTCAATACGCCACTCGCCAGCGTCTTCTACAAGAAGCGGAGCTTGCCCGCCTGGGAGCGGCGCTCCATGCCCCTGCGACAGACGATCGTGACGCTGGTGCCCAAGCACTCGCTGATTACATCGTAGGACTTCGGACAATTCTCAATCGAGAAAAGGCCGATCTCAACCTCGACCAGTTGCCTTTGCCAGTCGAGGCCGAAGAAGCGCAACGATTGGCTCAGGAACATGCGGCAGAGTCGCGGGGTGCGCTGCAAGAAGCACGTGGCGCCCTCGTCGGGCCAGAAGAAGAGTTAGCGCGGCTTTATGCGGAGCTAGCCAGCGTGAGCGCCCGACACGAGGATTCCGAACAGCGCGTTCAAAAACTTCAGCGTCAGCTCACTGATGCTGTGGCGGCGATCTCTAATGAAGAGCTTGAGGCTGCTATTCCGACGGCCCAATTCGCCGTTTCCGAACAGGAAAGAACCATCGCTGGTCTGGAAGCGCAGCGGACGGACGAAACCCTGCCTCAGCTGGAAGCTCGCATTGGACGCCTTGAGAGGGCTCTCCGGGACAGGCGCGAGAAACGTTCCACTTTGAAGGAAGAGATCGCGAGTCTCAGATCTCGCGTCGAGGCTGCCGAAGCGGCAGGCCTGGACGAGGCTATCGCAAAGAAAGAGATCGAGCTGGAACTTTGCGAAAAGGAGCGGGTTCGGATTGACCGAGAAGTCAAAGTCCTTGCCCTCTTGCAATCGACCTTGCAGAATGCAGAACGCGTGGCGAAGGAACGATACCTCTCGCCAGTGCTAAGGCGCGTCCGTCCATATTTACAGCTCCTGTTTCCTGGCGCCGATATCCGAATAGACGAGGATATGCAAATTACCGGCGTTGTACGAGAGGCCGACTACGAGGAAGCTTTTCACCACTTGAGCATGGGAACACAGGAACAGATTGCAGTCCTCATCCGCCTTGCCTTTGCCGAGATGCTCGTTGAGCAAGGCCACCCCGCTACCGTTGTCTTAGACGATGCCCTTGTTTTTTCCGACGACCGCCGAATGAAACGCATGTTCGACATACTCAACATGGCGGCTCGTCATGTCCAGGTTCTCGTTCTTACCTGCCGCGAGCAGCTCTTCGAAGAGTTAGGGGGACGTTCTCTCTCTCTGACCGCCGGAAGCAGCGAGGAGTTAATCTCTGCTTAACCCCTCGCTCAACATGAGTCCTTCGCCACTCGACATCTTTGCCCGCCGCCCCGGTCGGTCACAGCTGTCGAGGCAGTGATCGAGGCAGTGGACGAGAGTTTCCCGCGAGGACGGATATCCGCGAGCAACGACACACAGTGTGATGGATATATTTTGTGATTCCCTTCGCTCATGAATAAAACTCAACGATCGAAGAAAACGAAAAGGCACTCCGAAATTCCATTGCAGAGAATTTGCAGGTTTTCTCGGAACTATCAGGAGTGGAGAATTGCTCTCCGGTGACGTTTCAGAGTAAAGATTGCGGAGGTTGGCCGGAATTCAGCGAGACTTCTGAATTTTCTCCGTAAACTATTGATTATAAAGACTCTATGGCGGTGCGCGCAGTCTTGAGCGAACCGCTCTCCGCCTGCATTTCCCTGCTAACAGGGAATATAACAGGGAAATCTTGAGGTTTCAGGCTCTCGTTCACGCATGGCGCCGGATGGCATGCTGCACAATTCACCGCGCTTAGCCCGCCGTGGCGGACCATCCAGACTCAAAAAGAACAGGGAATTTTCTCGAGATAACAGGGAATTGAAATTCCCTGTTACGGGTTCGAGCAGCGAGAGTTTGTTAATTTGTCGATGACCTTGTCGCGAAAAACGCCTCCAAATTCCCACTACATAAGGAGAGCAATTTTTAAGGGCGGCCTTCACAAAAGCCCAAGGCTGGATTGGTGACCAGCATGGACCTTGCATCAGCATCCGTGACCGCGCGGGCGCCGTCCCGCGCGGCTCAGTACGTCCACATGTCGACGGAGCATCAGCAGTATTCGCCGGAAAACCAGCTCGAGATCATCCGCGAGTACGCAGCGGCCCACAACATGGAGATCGTCCAGGACTATTCCGACAATGGCCGTAGCGGCCGGCAAACTGGACAAAACTCGAAAATGGGGTAATGTCCGGATAGGCGACTAATCGCCCGCGATGTACTACGAGCGACTCCAGCCCGCTCCCTACCAAAGAGCGTGCCTTTCCGCCCCTGTCGACTACTTGGCCCGCGAACTTACACGAATCTCGAACACCGTCGGCCACTGCTTACCGGTGACAAATATCCGATCATGCAATTCATCGTATGCGATGCCGTTGAGCACGGATTCTCGATTGACTCTTTGGCTTTCAGGTAGCAGACCGGCAAGGTCAATCCATGCAATCACATGTCCATCCTTTGGCGAAATCTCGGCTATTCGATCCGAATGCCACACGTTCGCGAAAATCGTTCCCTTTATGTATTCGAGTTCGTTAAGTAGGTCGACGGTTGTCGTCCCGTCTTTAACAACGATGTGGCGAGTTTCCTTGAATGTATTCGGATCGCGGAAGCGCAGCGTTGAAGTCCCGTCGCTTGTAACTATCTCTTTCTCGGTGCGAGTCATGCCCCAGCCCTCGCCGGTGTAGCTAAACTGCTTGACGAGCGGGAAGGAGAAACGGTCATACACGAAGCAGACGTGCGATTTCCAGGTCCACTCGTAAACATTCGGCCCCCAGTCGACGATACCTTCGCCGAAATACTGAGAAGGAAGATCGATCCGCTGCACGGGCTTGCCGGTCTGTGGCTGAATCGCCATGAGTGAAGAGTGGCCCCACTGTCCGGTCCCTTCATAAAAGAGACCCCCGAGGTAAAAGAAACCCTCGGTGTAACTATCCACCGAATGTGGGTACGTTGCGACAACTCGATAGCCAAAGATTGGAGCGGCAACGCAGCTCATCGGGCTCAATCCTATGAGCAGCGTTAACAGGCCAAGCAAGGGCACTATGTGCAGAAGCCGTATATTCATCGTTCCAACGATACAACAAAATCCTGGAATACCCGTGACAGGCGAAGGAGCGTGTTTTCCATGCTACTTGCTTGTGCCTGAGTGACCGCCTAACCGGACATTACCGGAAAAATGGGTTCTGTCCGGATTGGCGACAAACCGACCGGAACTCGAAAGAACGGCTTCAATCTGCATCAAATAGTGACTCAGATAAAGCGTAGACGCCGCGCTGGTCAATGTCAGGAAAGGATCACCGTCGATCTCGATCTGCGTAGTGCGAAGGCCGGCGCGTACTTCCTCTCGACAACTCACGAGCAGGACCAAGCTGCGTACTACTATCCTCTTCAGATCAAATGACAATTCATGAGCGACTCGGGCTGTATGCATCAACGAAGTGTCTCCACTGTACTTTGGGTCGATCTTGCCAGCGGCGCGGGGCACCCCTTCTATCCGAGCGCGCCGACCAGCCTTGTGAGACACAGCATCAGCAAAAAGCCGACGAGTCCAAGCGATATCACCAGACTGCGGCTTGCGCGTCGCCAGGCGTCGGGAAGTAGACCGAAGAATGCGGTAAAGAGAAAGGACCCTGCTGCGAGGCTGAGAAAGACCATGACCAGCGCATCGGAGACTCGGAAGAGATGGGCCGCGATCAGACCGCCCGCGATCGGCGCCACGGCATCGAGCGCGAGAAATCCGTAGTCGGTCCATCCGGGTTTTTCCGCGCCGGTAGCCAGCAGAATCGTGTTCAATCCGTCGCATATATCGTGCGCTACAACTCCCAGCCCAACAATCAGCCCCAATTGCAGCGATATGGTGGACGCAGCGAAGATAGCCGTTCCGTCGAGAGTGCTGTGCACAATGAGGAAGGAGGCACTGACTCTTCCGGCCGCACGATTCCCGACTTTGTGTGCCCGATAACGGGACGCTGCCTCGCCGATGCAGAAGATAAGCAGGCCGCCGAAGGCAGCGATGGGAAAGACCAGCGCCTTCGATGAGCCTGAGCTTTCCGCGGCCGAAAATGCGGAGGGAAGCAAGTCCAGCAGGGCGGCGCCAACGAGCACTCCCGTGCCGAAGGACATGAGCAGATGGACTCTCCGCTGCAGCAGGACGGCACAATAGCCGCCAACAGAGGTTGAAACGGCCGCCATCGAGGTGAGAAGCAAGGGGTTCATCCTGTGACTCCATGATTCTTCTGAAAGTCGCCCCTGACCTGACTGTTGTCGTTGCGTAGAGCAATAAGCTTCAATCGCATTCGACCACGCTCGTTTTTTTGCGCACGCCAACCGCGTGCACTCTGTACCACAGAAGCCACGCGAGCCCAACAACAATCACCGGGACCGTCAACAGCTGCCCCTTGCTCATCCATCCGCAGTAGACGGGTTGGCCCAGATCCGGCTGTCTCCAAAATTCGTCGACGAAACGTCCTGCACCGTAGACCGTCAGCACAGTTGCCGTGGTAAGCCCGGGCCGGGAGGATTTGCGGTACACCGCCAGACCCACAAGGAAGACCAGGATCCCTTCGATCCCGGCGGCATAGAGCTGGCTGGGATGACGCGGCACTTGATGGCCATCCACCAGAGGCGCATCAGGAAAGATGACCGCCCAGGGGACACGAGTTGGTCTGCCCCACAGTTCTCCATTCACAAAGTTCGCAATGCGGCCCAGGGCAATGCCCAGCGGCCCGGTTGCTGCCGCTGCGTCCAGCAGCGAAAGCGTATTCAGACCCCGGCGGTGCGCGAAGATCCAGATGGCGATGATCAGCCCGGCCATTCCGCCGTGGCTTGCCATGCCGCCATGCCAGGCCTCCACAATCTCAAGGGGCCGGTGTAAAACCTCGCGCAGGTTGTACAGGAGGCAGTAGCCCAATCGGCCACCAATCATCACGCCCAGAGCAGCATAGAGGATGAAGCTGCCTACTTCCTTCTCGGAAATCGGCAGTTTCCCTCGGCGAGCCCAGCGTGCAAGAATCCATCCGGCGAGCAGGAATCCAGCGAGGTACGCGAACCCGTACCAGCGGACTCCAAAGCCGTTGCCGAAATGAACGAGCCACGGATTGAGCCGATCGACCCAGTAGTGGTGTGCCGGAATCAGGAAATGGACGGTGGTCGTCATCATCGTGATAATGGTATATCATTATCATCATGTGATCAACGCATCCGTTAGCGCTTCATTTCGGATCGTGGTTTATTGCCGGGTTTCGGCTCCTGAGGAGGCGTTAATCTGCACAGAGGAGATTCGATTGAGCAACAGGGACATTCGAAACACCAGACAGAAGATTGCTATTCGAGAGGCTTTTGCAGGAGCCAACCGGCCGCTGTCTCCTGAAGAAGTTCTCCGATCGGCACAGCAGCACCATCCGGGCGTTGGGATTGCCACGGTGTACCGAAATATCCAGACGCTGGTCGAGGAAGGATGGCTCCAGCCGGTCGAAGTACCTGGTGACGCCACGCGCTACGAAGTGGCCGGCAAAAAGCATCATCATCACTTCCAATGCAACGAATGTGGCAAACTGTATGACCTTGAAGGATGCGCTGCACAGGGCAGGCCAAAATTGCCCAAGGGTTTTCGCGCGTCCGGACACGAATTTTACGTTTACGGCAGGTGCGCCGCGTGTATCCCCACCAAGTAGTGATTACTTCTGTGAACCAGCGTTTTCACTTTTGGTGTGTCCGGGGCAAATGATCCGCACGTGGCCTTTCCTCCGAAGAACGGCCACAAATAGCTGCGCTTGCTGTTCCGCCGAGAAAGTCCAATTGCACTACCGCGTCGCTATCCACGCCTGCCAGAACACCACCGCCATCATGAACACCACGTACACCCGCAGTGCCCACAGCAGCGCTAGCTCGCCGCCGCGCAGTTTCCGTCGCGGCACGGCGACGCGCTTCGCCTCGGCCAGCTGATCCGGTTCCAGTGTCGACAGCACAAATCCCGCATCCGCATCGCTGAACTCGCGTTTCCCACTCATCGTCACCTATCGACCTCCCAGCCACGCCAGCGCCTGCGGAGCCACCACGCTCACCCCGTACAGCACACCCGCCGAGGTCAGCAGCGCCACCACTGCGCCGGCCAGCATGTTGGCCCAGCGCGGGCTCTTCACCCCGCACATAATCTCCCTGTCATTCACCAGCAGATACAGGAACACCAGGGCCGGCGGCATTGCCAGCACCGCCACCACGTTCACCACCAGCACCACAAACACCAGCGGCAGTCCCGGAATCAACACAATCCCCGCCGCCGCCGCGGCACACAGGCCCAGCACCGCATAGAAGGCCTTGCCCTCGCCTATCGGCAGGTTCAGACTGTGTGGCATCCGTGCCACTTCGCCGAAGGCATACGCAGAGGAGATCGAAATCGTAATTGAGGCCACCACCCCTGCTTCCACCATCCCCAGCGCGAACAGCACTGCTCCCAAGTGTCCGATCACCGGCTCCAGCGCCTGCGCGAACTGCCCCGCTTCAAAGTTCCCCGCGCTGATGTGTCCCGCGAGCGGCGCCGTCGCCACAATAGCCCCCAGCGCCGCTAACGCAGCCAGTGCAGCGCCCAGCCCCGTGTCCAGCCGTCCAAAGTGAATGTCCTTCACGGTCATCCCCTTGTCCACGGTCGCGCTCTGCTGGAAAAACAGCATCCACGGCGTTACTGTCGCTCCGATGTCTGAAAGCACGATCAGCACCATGTTCTTGTTCAGCGCCGGCACGGGCTGCCAGGTGGCAAAGGAGCGCGCCACGGCGCTCCAGTGTGGATGCGTCATCAGCGCCACGGGAATGAAGATCAGGTTGAACGCCGCCGCCGCCAGCGTGACCCGCTCCCACGTCCAGTACCGGTGGCTCAGCAGGGCCGAATACAGCACCGCCAGCGCAAGCAGGATGGCCGCCCAGGGCGGCACGCCGAAGAATCCCAGCCCCGCCCTCACCGCGATGAACTCCGTGATCAGCGTCAGAAAATTGCCGGTTCCGAGGTCGATCATCGAAAACCAGCCCCAGAACGGTCCGAATCGCTCGAAGATCAGCTCCGCATGTCCCCGGTGCGTCGCCGCCCCCAGCCGCACCGTCATCTCCTGCACCACCAGAGCCATGGCGAACGTCAGCACTACAAACGGTAGGAAGAACCCCAACCCGTACGTTGCCCCGGTGGCAGCGTAGGACAGCATGCTAGGCCCGTCGTTCTCTCCCAGCATCACCAGGATTCCCGGCCCAATCAGCAGCCACAGCAGCCACGCCTTTCCGCGCAGCCCATGCGCCATCCGCGCCGCCCGCACACGCGAACGGTCCTGCGCCCGGTCCATGTCCTCGTGCGTGACAACAACTGCATCGGCGACCGTTCCCTGCGTTGCAACACGCGACTTGTCCCCGGTTTGTGTACCCACACTCGTCCCTGCGCGACACTGATGAGAGATTTTCTGCGCGGCTCGGCGGCCTTTGAGCACTACGGCGGAAGCGTCGTCTTCTCCTGAGTTTACGGTTCAGACTCGCGTCTTGTAAACCGCAGTTAAGGCGATAATGTTAATAACTGTTCAATACTCCCTCCGCTTCCGCCCGGGAGTGCAGCCCGGTGCCGAAAAGCCCGGATTCCGCGATCTGACTAGGGGAAAAGGCGTCAAAGTTGAACCTGTTACGAGAAGAGACTTTCAGTGGCCGGAGCGAATTGTTTGTAATCGGTCCCGGGAAGGCAATCACCCATTCCGGTCGCTAACTACCGAGCAGGCTTGTGGGAGTGCGTGCACACATTGCCGATATGTACACATTGGAGAACCGCGAAGGACCTCGCCCTTGCGGGCACTGGTCCTTCGCGTGGTTGGCTAGAAATTCAAGGTGATCTTCGCGGTCAATGCTCGCGGAGTTACATAGTGCGTGCCGCTGAACGTGGACAGGAAGTTATAGAGCGCGTACTTGTTGGTGACGTTGATTGCGGTCAGGTCGAGGTTGAGTTTGTAGCGGTCCTTGTTGAAAATGTTGTTCTTGCCGACAGTGACATCGAAGAGGTTGCGCGGCGCGATGCGCTGCGGGTTATGGTCGTTGTCGCCTTGGTTGGGCGCAGGAACATTGATGAGATTCGAGGAGAACTCATTGGCCGGGCAAACCGCGGGCAGAGCTTGAGTGGGTGTCGCCTTTTGTCCATTGCACATGAATCCCGCCTGGAATTCTTCGTCCGCAGTCAAAGGAAGGGGCACATTGTTGGTTGCCGGGCTGGGAGGGGCTACGGTGTCCACCATCGCAATCCCTGGGCTTCCGTCGGGCAAGGTAACGGTGCTGTTCCCGCAGGGGCTGTTGGGCGGATTCATTACGCCCGGATCGGCTGGATCGGTAAGGCCATAGCAAGGTGTGGAACCAGCCACAAGACCGCTGTCGAAGCGCCAGTTAAAGCCGCCCCACAGACCGTTCACCCAGCTGCTGTCGTGGGAGATGGTGTATTGAAGGTGCGTGGTCTCATTGAATTTCTCGTCGTGGTCAATGCGGAAGGGATAGACGGTCCCCAGAGCGACGCCGCTGGTGGCTCCGGCGCCGGCCACCTGCGGCGGGAAGAAACGGGCCGCCACAGAGGAAGTGACGAGATAAGCGCTGAAGTGATGGAAATCCGGGACCTCAGCATCCAGCGCATAGCCCGGGATCTTGGAATTATGCCAGTCGACGGGGAAGGTGATGGGCGTATTGCCCAGGATGCTGAAGTCGAATCCGTTGTGGGTGTATTTCCAGATGTACTCGCCGCTGACCACCACATTCTTGCCCAATGCCTGCTGGAATCCCGCATGGAACTCGTTGCGGAAACCAGGTTGCATGGTTCCGGAAACACCGGGATTGCAGCTAAGCAGCGGATTGAGCACCGTATCCGAGCAGCCCGTGCTCGACAGCACCAAGTTTTCGTTGAAGGGCGTTTCAAGGGTTCGCGCGTAAGAGACGCGCATCACGGTGCTGGTGGGCTTGACGTTGTAGGCAATGCCCACGCGCGGCTCGGGTTGTTTCGTCGTGACGAGGCCGTTGTAAAAATCCCCGCGCATGCCCAGGTTAAAGTCCCAGTTGCCGGCCTTGATCTCGTCCTCGGCATAGAAGGTTGCCTCTTTTATGTCGGTATGGCCGAAGAACAGGTAATCGCTGCCGCCGCGAGTGAGGTCGTAGAGCTGAAACACAGGTTGGCCGTTTGCATCAAGGGCGTAATTCGGGTTGGCGTTGGGGCCGGTTGCGCCGCCGTTCGGGCATTGGGTTTGATCGAGGTAAACGGCTCTCGCGGAACCCGCACGGTCACCAAGCTCGAGGCCGCCGTGATGCAAATCGGAAATCAGGCTGCACAGGGAGAGTTGCGCGCTGCGCGTGAGCTCTTTTCCCTGGTCCAGCGGTCGGAAGACGCAGTCAATTCAGAAACGGCACCACTTTCACCCCGTGAGATGGATCAGCGGGTGATGGAGACCATCCGGCGACGCATGGAAAGCGTAAAAGCTGAATCTGTCTCTGACAGCGAAACCAAGTCAGAGGAGGAATAGAAATGAGCAACTTGTCGCAATTGTCATTTGAAGAATACAGAGTCCTGCTGCGCAACAACATGATGAGCTTCATCGAACGCTCATTCTATGAGCTCAACCCGCAGGCCAACTTCCTGGCCGGCCGGTATATCGAGCTGGTGGCCGCAGCCCTCGAGAAATGCCGCACCGGGAAGACCAAGCGGCTGATTCTCAACTTGCCCCCGCGGACATTGAAGTCACACGCCGCAAGCGTTGCTTTCCCGGCGTGGTCGCTCGGGCACGATCCCTCGAAGCAGATCATCTGCGCGAGCTACGGGCAGGATCTTGCGGACAAGCACGCAAGAGACTGCCGAACGTTGATGAGCAGTTCGTTTTACCTCGGCCTCTTTCCGGGGACAGTGCTTTCTCCGGCCAAGCTCTCCGTGAATGACTTTATGACCACGGCACAAGGATTTCGCATGTCGACTTCGGTCAATGGCGTCCTCACGGGCCGTGGAGCAGACATCATCATTCTCGACAACATCCTGAAACCGGACGATGCGTTGTCCGAGACGCGGCGTCGGGCGGCCAATGACTGGTACTTCAACACGCTGTTGAGCCGGCTGAACAGCAAGGAGAACGGCATCATTATTATCGTCATGCAGAGACTGCATCAGGAGGACCTGGTCGGCGAAGTCATGGAACGAGAGCAATGGGATGTGCTTTCTCTCCCGGCAATTGCGCAGCACGATGAGCACTATCCCTTCGAAGGGCCGATCTGGAACGGCGCCTTTACGCGGAAGGCAGGCGAAGCCCTTCATCCGGAACGCGACTCGGTTGCGACATTCGCGGCGATCCGCGAAACCGTTGGCGAGTACAACTTCGAGAGCCAATACCAGCAGACCCCAATGCCGCTTGAAGGCGGGTTGATCAAGAGAGAATGGCTGCAGTTCTACGAACCAAACGAGGCGCCCCAGCGCTATAGTTTCACTCTGCAGAGCTGGGACACAGCCAACAAAGCAGGTGAGCTGAATGATTACAGTGTCTGCACCACATGGGGAGTCTACGACAGGCACTTCTACCTGCTCCATGTGTATCGAAAGAGACTGACGTATCCACAGCTCAAGCGCGCCGTCGCCGAACTTTGGAGGAAGCACAATCCAAACAAGTTGCTGATTGAAGACAAGTCATCGGGCACTTCGCTGATTCAAGAGCTGCGCTCCGAAGGCGTTTTCAGGATTGAGCCGTACGAGCCGCTACCAGGCAGCGACAAATTCCTCCGCACGGCAGCGCAGACGATCAAGTTCGAAAACGGACGAGTGCACCTGCCCAAACAAGCTCCCTGGCTGGACGATTATGTGCGGGAAATTACCGGCTTCCCGGGCGGGAAGTATGACGACCAGGTGGATTCGACTACGCAGGCCCTGGAGTTCCTTGGTGAAAAGGCCCAGAGATTGTGGGTCTGGTCAAATCTCTAGGCCCGCAGGTATCCTCTGCAGGCGTCCGAGCCTTCTCGGGCATGTACTCGCAGCTCTAAGCCTCGATCTTGCCTGAGTTTAGCGAAGTGCCCGAATGTTCTCCACTCGCCACTGTTCGCTTGACTCTTTGCCCGGAAAGAGCGGAAATGGACTGCCGGAGAAAGCGGCCCCTCTTGAGCCTGAATCTTGCCATACAACCAACGCTGGATCAGCAGCTTGCGGCCTTGCCCGGAATGGAGCGCAAAGCTCTTCAGGCGCTCTGGCACCGGCTTTTCGGCAAACCGCCAAACCACTCTCTGCGGCGCGAAGTTCTGATCCCGATCCTTGCTTACCGGCTGCAGGAAGTGACTTGTGGCGGAATCAATGTCTCGGCGGTGGAAAAACGCCTTCGTGATTTAACCCTTGGCGGCCCGTCCAGCCGGCAAAACAACCTCCTTCTCCGCCCCAAGCCTGGAACCCACTTCGTCCGCGAGTGGCAGGGAAAGCTGCATGAAGTCACCGTTCTGCCTGATAGCTATGAATACAACGATCACACTTACGGCAGCCTTTCGGAGATCGCGCGCCTAATCACCGGCACCCGCTGGTCGGGCCCAGCCTTCTTCGGGCTTCATCGCAGGGCGAAGGAGCGCGCGGCATGACTCCTCGCGTTCACTGCGCCATCTACACGCGCAAGTCTTCTGAGGAAGGCCTCGATCAGTCCTTCAACTCGCTCGACGCGCAGCGCGAAGCCGGCCTAGCCTTTATCCAGAGCCAGCGTCACGAAGGCTGGCACGCCCTCAAAGCCCACTACGATGACGGCGGCTTTTCGGGCGGCAACATGGACCGGCCCGCACTGAAGCGCCTGATGGCCGATATCCGCGACGGCAAGATCAACACGGTTGTCGTCTACAAGGTCGACCGACTTACCCGATCGCTTGCCGACTTCGCCAAGATCATCGAACAGTTCGATGCCATGGAGGTCAGCTTCGTTTCCGTCACACAGCAATTCAACACCACATCCTCCATGGGCCGTCTCACCCTCAATGTCCTCCTCTCCTTCGCACAGTTCGAGCGGGAAGTGACAGGAGAGAGGATCCGGGACAAGATTGCTGCTTCCAAGAAGAAGGGCATGTGGATGGGCGGCTTCGTCCCACTCGGCTACGATCTGCGCGATCGCAGGATCTACGTGAACCCGAAGGAAGCGGAGACCGTTCGCACTATCTATTCGAACTACCTCCGCCTCGGCTGCGTGATGGCGCTCAAGGACGATCTTGATCGCAACAGGATATTCAGCAAATCAAGGACTGGCGGGGACGGTGCGAGGACCGGGGGAGCAAGCTTCTCCCGCGGCGCACTCTACAAAATCCTGCGCAACCACATTTATGCCGGCGAGATCGCACACAAGGGCGGAGTCTATCCTGGACAGCATGAAGCGATCATCGACCGGGAACTATGGGATCAGGTTCAGAAGCTCCTTATCCGGAACCACCAGGGCAAGCGGCGCAAGGCACGCGCTACCAAGGTGAGCCTGTTCACCGGCATTCTCTTCGATGCCAAGGAGAACCGCTATACACCGACCCACACCAACAAATCCGGACTCCGCTACCGGTACTACACATCTCAGGCTGTCATCCGGAAGGCCGCTCAAACCGAGGTGCCGGCACGGATCCCTGCACACGATCTCGAAGCTGCAGTCACCGAGCGCATCCTCGAATTCCTGAAATCGCCCCGTGAGTTGCTCAAAGCGCTGGGACAGCAGGGCGACAAGAAGGGCACGTATTCTGAACTGCTCAGACAAGCTTCGGAAAAGGCCACGAGCTGGACCGGGGTCTCATCTCGGCTACGGGAGCGTTTCCTCAAGGCCATTCTTGACCGCGTCGTCATTCATCCGGATTCGGTCGAGGTGAAGATGCGCAAGGAGCCGCTCGTCCAGCAATTGGCTGGAAAGACGAGCCCCCAATCGAACGAGTGCCGTGAATACATTTCCTTGTTTTGCCCGTTTCGCGTTGCAAATCGCGGCAAGGCACTCCGCTTGATCGTCGGTAATGATCAGGCCCCGTCCCAGATCAACACCCATGCCATCCTCAAAGCCATTGCGCGAGCGCGCGCCTGGCGGGAACAGCTTATCTCGGGTGAGGCCCATGGGATTGAACACCTGGCCAGCCTGAATCACTTTCACGTGGCGTACGTCAGAAGAATCCTTCCCTTTGCACGTCTGGGCCCGGCGGCTATCGAGGCGATTCTGAATGGACAGGTCGCTCCGGAACTCAGCCTTGATTCGCTGCTCGGCAGAATCCCGATGGCCTGGAAAGAGCAGGCGGCAATAATCGGCCGCGCATAAGAAGCGAACTTATGCCAACTGAATAGATGCATCATTGCAGACGTGCTCGCGAAGCGATTCGCGCATGTGGCGTCAACTTTCGAGCTCTTCATCCCTGAGAATTTCATGTTCTCGGAAGTTAGAACTTCCTAAGCTCGTGGCTTCAATTCTGATGTCCTTCCGGAAAGACTTTCCTTCTCCCGCACACATCTTGCACACCGGCCCAGACGTGGCATAGCGAAATTCGCAACTGGACGGTCCGGGCTGACTGATGCCGGATCAGCATATCGGAGCTCGAACCACCGGGGACCGCCAGTATAGAATCAAGCATTTACCTTTAGACAATGCCCGCACGGAAGCACTCTAATCTGGTCGCCTAAGGTACTGATTTGGCACATTTGGGCACGCACGGCATGGCACAGTCTACGGCACAGCTGAATCAAAGCTATGTTAGCTGCCTTTTTGCGAACGATTTTCAAGCATGCGACTCATACATGAAGCGGAGAGACAGTCGATCGATCCATGATGATCTGCGAGCGCTCGATAATTACCACGTGCAGTCTCACATTCCGACCGGCGCAGAGGTGACCCCGGTTTGGCAACCTAGCGAGTGATAACCTTTATCGTTCATAAAGGTGGAGATTCGCGCGTACCTTACCAATTACAGGATCGGCGTCGGTCGAAATCTGCCTCCATCTGTTTAACCCTGTTGGGTATTGAGGATCTGAAAGCTACAGAATCGACTACAGTCGCCAACCGAAAACCGCTTGGCGTGCTGAATCGCTTTGAGAATAGGGGATTTACAGGGATGACGAGCAGGTCGAGCACCTGGGTTTGCACCAGGTGGTGGACTCTCAGATCGCAGACTTCGGTGCGCGAGTTGAAGCATGTGCTGTCGGAGATGCTCCACCACAGGCAGCCCGGCGCCCGGCTCCAGCCCAGCAGACCGCCAACCCGCATAGATCAAGAAATATACAGATGGCCGGGCAACCATTTTGCCGGATACATGCATCAAAGTAGTGGGAAGTGGTTTCATTGGATGCACGGCAAACGCACCTTCACGCCGTGTGGGCAGTTTTCCAAAAGTCAGAGAGGAGCTCAATGACCGATCTTTTGAGAAAGGCTTATTGTGAAGACGGATCCATCCAAGCTGGAGGAAGGACGGAGCTTTGTCTCTGATTCCTCAATGGACCGCGTGCACGACTAATTCGCTGACGGATAAGTCGTTACCGAAAGGGATCGGTACGCAACTCCGTGATATTCGAAATCAGTTGAAGCTCACGTTGCGAGAGACAGAAGAACGCTGCGCCCAGGTTGCACAACAGTGGGGCAATGATGCGTATCGAATCTCGGCAAGCTGGCTTAACCGGGTAGAGCGCGAGAATCGTGGGCTGTCTGCGGCCAAGCTCATCGTGCTGGCCTATATCTACAATCTCTCGACGGACCAGATGCTTTCCTTTTGTCCCGGGTCGAATGAAGGTTCGGCACAGTTGCTACAGGCGTCCAGTCCCAACTCCACGCTCCTGCTGGCGGATGGCCCTCTCGAGAAACTTGCGAGGGCTTGGGTGCCTGACAACCTGATCACCGATCCCCTCCCGGAACAAACAATGCTGCTTCAATCCGACCGCAAGATGCTGCCGCCCCGCTATCACCGCGGTATTATTGGCAGGCACGACCGAACCATGGAGCCAATGATTCTCGCCGGATCCATCGTCCTGATCGATTCGCAAAAGCGAGCTATTGCCAGCCGTAAGGATTGGACGAACGAGTTTAATCGTCCAATCTATTTTCTGTTTACCCGAAATGGATACTTCTGCGGCTTCTGCGAACTGGATAAGAAGGCTGAGTGGTTGACGCTTGTACCGCATATGCTGTCACCGGAACCAAACGACGACCGGCGATGGAGATATAGACGGGAAGTGGAGGTGATTGGGACAATTGCGGGGTTGTTTACGAGGCGGGCATTCAAGCCTGATCGCATCGAACGTGATCGGGCACCGCTATAGAGCCTTTTGGAGTTCTATAAGCCCGGGGAGGCTCCACTCTTCATAGAGCGCCAACACACGGCGGGTCATCACGTAATAGATCACAACTACCTCTTCCGCGTGTTCCGGGAACGCCTTTTCGGCCCTGCCGGCCTTGGCCGCGCTCTTCAGCCGTCCAATATGCCACTCAATCTCGCGTGCGTTCAACCTGAGTTGTTCGGCAACGGCCAGAGCCTCCGGATACCACTGCTGAACGTAAAAGACCAGATCAACGAGAACAGTGCAATTTCGTTCAAGAGTTTCAAGCCCATTTATCCCACCAATCATCGACCATATCTCGACTTCGTCGAAAATTGCGTCATTCTCGTCCCCTCGCCTCTGTCCGAATTCGTCAACCAGAGATAATGCGATCAAAGCTACATTTTCCCGATTAACGGCCGAAAGCCTGCGTAGAAGCTTCTCCCAGCTTCCGTATGGATGCCTTTCAGTCCGAAGTCGCCGCCAATAATAGTGAACCACCAGGGCCAGCAGCGCGAGGAGGAAGACTGACAGCACCAAAAAGAAATAGGTGGCACGCATACTATCCCCTCAATGTCCGAAGTCGTTGGAGGTAGGCCTCAACCTGCCTTTGCAGTGCTAGCAGATGTTGCTCCATCTCTTTCGGAAGCGCTCTGGGAACTGGAGCGTCAAGCCAGAGCATTACGATCCAATAGCCTGCACAGATCAAGTAAGTGAGCATGCGAAAATATGTCAAATCGGCAGAGATCCTTATGTCGCGATCGATTCCGAGATAACTATGGCCTGCTTCGATGAGAATACAAACGAATGAGTAGAACCCAAGGCCTTGTGCAATCCTCGCCGCGTGAGTCCTCCAGGGGAGTCTGATGGTTGCCGAAAGCGCCACCATCCCCGCGAAGAGCTCCGTCATCAACACGGCGGAAAAGAAATCGCCTCGAATCAGGATCGTGCGTAGCAGCGTGTGATCGGGCGGAATTGCTGAGAGCCACGTGAGGCCCGCTCCGATCGCAATACTCGCAAGGACGATCAAAGCAAGTCTGACCCTTGCATCTGGTACCCAGTAGCCGAGTGGGCGAAAGACGTGCGATGCCATCTCGTATACAACGCAAAGCTGCAAGATCAGGTCGAGACTAGCGAACGAAAGGTACGCAATGAGATATGCATGCTTGCCGCCCATCAGGACAACGAAATACAGAACGACTGATTTTAAGACGCTGTTGGCGATGAGTAGCGTGAAAAATGGAAATGTCGCCGCGCGATGACGGACCCAAAGAACCAGCAGCAATACGACGTTGGCTACAAAGCCGGCCGCCCAAAACAGAAGATCTATGCCGGTCAAGTGCATCTTCTCTCCCTAGTTGGGCAGCCAGCTCGAGCTTGTGCTCTCCAGACATTCTATGCCTATAGGAGGATCTGGAGAATGATTACTTCGATCGTGCTCTGTGGCTCCGGATCAGTTCCAATGGGAGACGACGGGGTGGGGGTTGTAGTGGTGGATTGAGCAAAGGCCCTGCCGGCGGGTGCCGTTAGGGCCAAGAGCGTCAGGGCAAGGACCAGGTTGTGAGCAGCATGCTTAATCATCGACAAATCTCCTCTTCAGCGCCAATGGGCGCTGCGAGGATACTAGGGCCTTAAATCGGTTCGCTTGAGTGATCAGCTTGTCTTGTTGCTTTGACACAACCTAATAGCCGCGATCCCTCGTAATCGTGCCCCAAACTGACGGTTCCTAATTTTTTCGTGGTTTCAATGAATTGCCAAGCTTGTTCGTATCTTGATTTCTTTTAAGCAACAGATGGCTAAATTTCCTTGATCACCCATCGAGCTTGCAGAAGCGCGACCCGTTGCGATAATGAGCGTCAATCGTTCACGCGGGAGCAGAGGTCTCGCATTCGATTCCTCAGAGAATCTGGTTGCGCATGCGAAACGTAGCCATTACGCCAAGTGTTGCTTATACGAATCACAGAAATACGCCATATCCAAAGCTCTCAACGACTTACCTGATTCTTAGCTCCGAGCAGATCAATTTCTCGCGTCTGCCTCAAAAATGACTGGAATCCAAATAGCGCGTTATTGCCAAATAGCGTTGCGTGCCGATCGATGCGGTGATCCCCGAAGGCGGGTTCTGTCGCGCAGTTTTTCGGGCAGTAAGCGATCAATACGCGGCAAGAATCAAGCGCGTCGTGAGAGAAAGATTTTCCGGCTTTTCGGCATCGCGGAATTGTAGGAGTTTACAGACCAAAGACTTCGGTTGGCGATACGGAGGGTTTGCGGGCTTTCGAAATGGACAACATCGGCACGCACCACAGCCAGGGGGTTGCCGAATCAAAATCTCACTCACTTCGCGGATAGCCGGCGGGAGCTTGTGGCTGCCGTAGGGGTTGCTATGCTCGTGCGCGGGAGACACTAGTGGAGATTATTGTATTTGCCAAGAAGTTCAGAGCCGGGAACTGGGAAGTTTGGGAACACACATGCAGCGAAGAGGAAGTCGACGCTGTTGAGGATTCGGCTCGGGCGAAGGCTGTGGACCGATTTTCTTTTGAGCCACCTCTCGCGGTGGATTACCTAGGGGGAGCACGATACATCTTCGACGTGGCCCGCGGTGAGAGTGACAATCCGAGGGATGGAGATACGTGCGTTCATGGGGTGTCCGTGGACGGTGTTCTGATAGGCGTCTCCGAGGAACTAAGCCGTTACAATCGCCAGTCGGACAAGGTCGCCTAGCTGACCAGATCGTGCGGAGTGGGATAACCGCGTGGTGAGGCGCGTGATCCAACTAAGCGAGCGCCCTCATTCCACACTCCTTCGACGCCATTCTGTCCCAATATCGCTGGCACAGAATTTGCCGGGCCCATCACTCGAGCTGGCTGAAGCGTCACCTATGCGACAATGAGCGTCAATCGTTCACGCGGGGCAGGAATGTTCTCGCATTTGATTATTCAGAGAAGCTGGTTGCGCATACGAAACGCAGTCATTACGCCAAGTGTTGCTTATACGAATCACAGAAATACACGATGTCCAAAGCACTCAGCTACTTAGCTGATTCTTGGTTCCGAGCAGATCAAATACTCGCGTCTGCATCAAAAATGACTAGAACCGACGATCGAATCGATCTACGTTGTCGCGTAAGAATTACAGGCACATTGAAACTGCAATTCACTTCTCCGGTTGAATCCGGAGAAGCAGTAAGTAGTTTCGTGCACGCTTTCCGACAGCTGAAGCAATCAGCGTGCGCGACAAATCAATGATCAAGTCTTTTATGCAGAACTCTTGCTGAGACGTTTTAGGCGCTTAGCGCCGGTTTGCGTTTCTTGTGCGTCTGATGCGTTCCAGACGACGAAGGAGAGTTGTGTGATCTGTAGCTCAATTACTCGAATCGTGTCCATTTCGGAGGCTATTGCCATCTCTGTCACTGCCACAGCGGCCTGGCCCCACAAACAGGGGCAGAAGGCGCAGGTGCGGTTCCTGGCGACTAGTACATTAGTTCGGTTCATTGGGGCATGGAACGAGGATACGTATTTGGCTGAGCTTCAATTTGCTCCTGGAGAATCGCCGCTATTGGTCCGCTTAATCGACGCTTACCCCAATGAAGCACCGCCCCTATCGCGGACGATCCTGACCTCAGTGTCAGGAGCGACATTCAAAGTTCGCCGCGACACGGAATGTGATTCTCCCTATGGCCAGATGATTCTGCGCACTGCGCCAGGAGATCCGCTGGCCGTTCTTCCTGAGCGCCTTGGATATCAGCCACAACTTCAAAAGGCGCCGAAAGCCGATGCAATTCTGCCGTGTTACCGAACCGTTCGATGATGATCGTTCATTTCGCTCAACCCATGCTGCGCTCGTGATCAAGAAAGGATTCTACGATGACCTCAGCTGCCCAACACTCGCTGCTCCGCGTTTTGGCTTTGGCTCTCGTCGCTCTAACTCCAGCCGTTGTTGGTCTGCCGGCGAGCGCTCAGACTGGTTTGGCGTCAGACCCAGGCGTCGACACCGGCACGCACTCGTACGGCACCTATGACGGCGTGCACGAGAACATCAGCCTGTCGAGTGGCAATGTGTCGTTTTGCATTCCGTTGGTTTCGCTGAAGGGACCGAACAAGCACGATTTGACCGCCCCGCTGTGCTACAACAGTCAGTTTCAAGAGGCGTGGCCGGTCGGTGGCGTGCCCGTTGTTAACGACATAATTCCCTATTTCCCTTGGGTTTGGGCTTCGAACACGCCTTCTGGTTACACGACGCCCGCGATGGGCGTGGGATGGACGTTTTCTGGGGCTCCGGCCTTCTATATGTCTTCGTCGGGTTCACCATCTGGCGGTGCCCCGGTGTGGTTTATGCCGGATGGAGCAAAATACAACTTTCCCACCTACTCCCAGGGTGAGGCCCAAGGGCCGGACTTTCAAGCTGCGGACCTGTGGTCATGGAGTGGCAGTGGGCCGATGCTCACGAAAGATGGCACGCAATTCACCTTGAATTCGGGGGCTTCGTGTCCCCCGATGGGCTGTGCCGCGGAACAATTTCCAGATGGAACAAAAATATCCTGGACAAATAGCTCCATCACCGACGCGGTGGGCCGGACGGTAACCGTTCAAACCGCTGGCTCGGGCTTTTCAGGTTCGACGAAAACCTCGTCGGCAGCATCCATCGCAGTCCAGTATCCGGATTCGAGCGGAACCTTGCGCACAGTCACGGTCGAGATGCAGACGATGCAGTTCAGCTGCACCAGTAACGGCATAGGACCGACGGGGAGTGGGGGCGGCCCCTATTCGATGCCCACGGCAATTATCCTGCCGGACGGTCCTACCTATACGTTCCAATATGACTCATGCGGAATGCTGAGAAAGGTTACCTTTCCGACTGGCGGGTATACGCGATACGACTACGAGGCGGTGCCAATGGAGCTTGGATACAACCAGGGCAGCATATTCACCTACTACATGAACGAAGTGATTGCCAAGCATGTCTGCCCTGCCCCCGCCGTCACGCTTGGCGCGACCAGCGCGCCTTCCGGAAACAACTGCCCCGTTGCGGAGGAGACGACCACTTACACTCCGACGGCCTACCAATCCACAAATGGAAATGCCAATTCTCAAAACATCGTCGTCGATCCTGTCGGGAATTCGACGATCTACCAGTTCTCAACACCCAACTCGAATATGTCATGGCCGGCGGTAGAGACCAGTCGCCAGATGTACGACGCATCAGGCAAGCTTTGGAAGACGATAACGACGCAGTACTCGTCAACCACCGCCCCGGGAAGCAATTCAACCGTTGGATTAGGTGACTATCCAGATTTGCCCACCATCCAGACGACGACGCTGGACAACGGCATGGTCTCGCAGATTCAGTGGAGTTACAATTTTCAGAATCTTTATTCGAACGACAGTGTGCTTACTGAGGAGCGCGTGTATGACTACGGATCGGGCGCACCTGGAGCGCTGGTCAAGAGAACAGACTACGACTGGCTCCACCGCGATAACCCGGCCTATTATGGTTGGCCCAGTCCCGGAAATGACCCCTCCGGCGGTGGCCAGCATATTTGCGACCGCAAAACCAGTGAGACGGTCTACGACGGCAGCGGCAAGACCCTGGCGCAGACGAAGTACGTGTACGACTATGGCAGCCCAACAACCTACGGCGCCAAGGGCTTGCTCACCTCGGTTCAAAATTGGCGCAACACCGACGGCGCGTGGCTGACGACCAGTTATCAGTACGGCTCGTATGGTAACGTCACACAAAAGACAGATCCCAACAACAATGTCACAAACTACAGTTACAACGATAACTATGCCGACGGAATCAACCGCAACTCAGGCGCGTTTCTGACCAAAACGATCGATCCATTGGGGCACGTGTCGCAAAACCAGTATTACTGGGGCAGCGGCCTTGTCGCGGCCTCTTGCGGCGAGAATTTCTCGGGCACTTGCGCGACTGGCCTTACCTCCGGGGCCGACTATGCCAGCTACACATACGATTTGATGGGGCGCAAGATATCCGCGACCACCGGTGACGGCGGCCAAACCACGAGCTGCTTCAGCGAACTGGGCGGATCCGGTTGTTCCGCCCAGGGATATCCTCTGCAGGTGACGTCAACCGAGGCGGTCGCATCGGGCGTCACCAAGACATCCGCGGTAATCCTGGACGGCGGGGGCAAAAACACTCGGAGCGAATTGCTCTCCGATCCAAGCTGTCCAGGCGGAACAGTGAATGTGGACACAACCTACGACCTGGACGAACGCAAATCGACCGTAACAAACCCGTATTGCTCGACCAACCAAGGTGCCCCGACCTCCGGGACCACAACCTACGCCTATGACGGGCTGAGCCGCGTGACCCAGGTCACGCATCCCGACAACACGTACGCAACAAACACCTACACCGGTCGCGCCGTGTTGAGCGCCGATGAGGGCAATGGAACGGACAGAATCCAACGCATTTCGCAGACCGATGCGCTGGGCAGGCTCATATACGCTTGCGAGGTCACTGGCCAAACCCAGCAGGGGAGTTCCAACAATACGCCGTCCTCGTGCAGTCTCGATGTTTCCGGCTCTGGATTCCTGACCACCTACGGATACGACGCGTCCAATTCCAATGGCCCGCTCGAAAGCCTCACGTCGGTGATTCAAGGTGGAGTGGACCGCAGTTTCATCTACGATTCGCTCGGCGAACTGCAGTCAGCCTCCAACCCCGAGTCCGGGACTACTACCTATCTCTACGACAACGATGGGAATCTGATTTCAAAGACCTCTCCTTTGGAGAATCAACAATCGGGAACAGTCACTACGACTTATACCTACGATCAGCTCAACCGCCTCCTCAGCAAATCCTATTCCGACGGCATCACTGCCTCGGCGTGCTTCGAGTACGACCAGAATCCGTCCGGCAACGGAGTCGGCCGGCTGACGACTGAATGGACGCAGACGGGAACCTGCTCGTCGACGCCCCCCAACAGCGGAACTCTGACGCAGCGAACCTTTGCCGGCTACGATCCCCTGGGACGGGTCACGGCCGATGAGCAGTGCATCACGTTGGGTAACTGCGGCAGCGGCGTTTACACCATCAACTACGGCTACGATCTGGCCGGCGACGTCACGTCGTTCAACAACGGTCTGTCCGGAAATACATATCTCTCGTTCACCGGCCAATACAATTCCGCAGGCCGACTGTCCACTGTCAACGGCTCCTCAACTCCAGGCGGCCAGAGCATGTCGCTGTTCACGGCCACTGCGTATACACCTGCGGGCGCGCTGTCCAACGCCGAGATCGGACCTACGGTTGGCGAAAACATCACCTTCCAGAGGAGCTACAACAGCCGTCTGCTGCCCACCGCCGAAACCGATACGCAGGGCACGTCTCCGGGAACGGCAACGCTCCAGATCACCGGTACCGAACAGTTTTCTGCATACTCGATGGGAACCGTCACGTTCAGTGGCTCGGAACAGTGTCCGTCAGGTGGGTGCGACTACGGCACTTTCCTCGTCTTCATCAAGGGCGGCGCCCCCGTCGCGGACGTAATGTACGGCCAGTACGACACGCCGCAGAGTCTCGCGCTTGCCCTCGCAAACCAATTGACCTGTGCAAACGGAGGGTTGGTTCAGGGCTACGCAACTGGGCCTACCGTCTACTTGGTCAGTTGTACGACAGGAAGCAATACCAATTATTCCTTGAGCACAGAATTGGCCGGCTTCAGGTACGAAGGGCAATACTCGCCGTCATTCTCCGCCACGACCTCCGGCTCGGCCTTGACGCCCATAACGAGCACCACGACGATCCCCGGCACCTCCGCCTACGTGAATCCAAATGCGAGCGCCGTGACCTTCTATGGAGCTGAGCAGAGCGGCCAAAATGGCGGCATGGTTTTCTTTGTCTTTTCGGGCTGGGTCAATAATGGGGCACCGGTGCAGACATTCACGATAAACTGGGGCTCTTCGAGCACCACTGCGACATTGGCTTCTGCTCTAGCTGCGGATTTCCCAGCCTGTTCGCCTTCGAACACGATAGCCACCGCCTCCGTCTATTCCGGCACCGATAGCGGGCCCACAGTCGTTCTGTCGCCCTGTCAGACAGGTTCGACTTATGCCATCGAGGCCGAGATAGAAGGCTACAGCGGCGGCTCCGGCCCGTCCTTCATTCCGCTGACCAATGGCTCGACAGCCTCGTCGGCGCCGGTCACAATTCCTGTCGGCACGGCGGATTCGGGTACGGCCGCACTAACCGTCAACGGGACGCAGATTGCTACCACGAATTATGGTTCGACCTCCACGCCATCCAGCATCGCCAGTGCGCTGGCCTCGGCTGGGTCTGGCTACGACGGTTTGGTGACGGTGAGCGCTAGCGGCGCCAACCTGACCATGACAGCCCTCGGTGATGGCACGACCGGTGACTATTCCTACCAAGTTACCTTTTCACACTCGTTTACCAATGCGTCCTTCGCGGCCTCGCCGTCTTCCGGCTCGTTGACCGGCGGAACGAACGTTCCGCTGTACAATTGGGCCATCAATACCTACGCGCCCAATGGCGACGTACTTTCGATGACGGATTCGGTAATGGGCACCTGGTCCTATAGCTACGACAACTTCAACCGCCTCACGAGCGGTGCGGCGTCGGCGGGTGTGGATAACACTCTTTCCCTCAGCTGGACCTATGACCGCTATGGCAACCGCTGGGCGCAAAATGCCAGCGGAACAGGAAACATTTCGGCGGTGCAGCCGCAGTTGTCCTTCGGCAACACGAACCAGGTCGCGGGCTGGAGCTATGACGCCGACGGCAACCTCTTGAACGACGGGCGCAACAGCTACGCCTATGACGCCGAGGGGCGCATCGTGTCGCTGAACGGCCAGCCCACGTATCTCTACGACGCCGAGGGCAGACGTGTGGCGAAGTATTCCGGCTCGACCATCACGGCAATCTATCTGCTCGATCTCGGCGGCCACCAGGTGACGGAGCTGAATGCCTCGGGCGCCTGGATGCACTCGAACGTGTGGGCTGGCGACCGGCTGCTTGCCACCTACGAGGGATCGGGCGAGTCGAAGCCCAACACCTGGCACTTCCACTTGACCGACTGGCTGGGCACGCAGCGCATGCAGACCAATGCCGCGGGTACCAACGAGGAGGTCTGCTACAGCTACCCCTTTGGCGACGGCTTGACCTGCACCGGCTCGGACGCCACGGAACACCACTTTACTTCGAAGGAACGGGATGTTGAGTCGGGACTCGATTACTTCTACGCGCGGTACTACACGTCCGACCTGGCGCGCTTCATGACGCCCGATTGGGCCGCTGCGCCAACTGCCGTGCCGTATGCCACGTTCGGCGATCCGCAGACGCTGAACCTGTACGTCTATGTCAATAACAATCCCAATACAGGGATCGACCTCGGCGGCCATGAACAATCTATGAATGGCGGAGACAACATGGGCTCTTACGAGGGCCTCCTGAACGGCGGGGATTATACGGCAGGTGATCCGCCATCGTCGATACAGGAGCTGGACGCTTCATTGGGCTTTACCCCCACTACTACCTCGCCGTCGGGCTCGACCACGGATTCGGGTCAGCAGAAGGGTGACGCGCCTAGAGCCTCAAACCCTGACCCCAAAAACCCGGTAGGTCAGCAGGCTCAGCCAGGACAAAATAGCACCAGCACAAATAGCGGGAGCGGCGACTCGAACAGCACGACGACAACCACAACAACGACAACAGCGAATAACGCACCGATGAATGCGACGGTCGAGGCGCCACCCCTGCCTACGGTCGAGGCCCAACCCGCGCCTAAAGTCGAGGCCCAACCCGCGCCAAGCGCACCCACCCAAACGCCGAAGCGGGATCTCTTGGGCAAGATTTTTGCGTACATAGGCTGCGCAGCCGGAATGGATCCTGAGAACGCAACTCCGATAACTCAGACTTCAAAGCCGCAAGATCCTCTCCAGTCAACCGCTGAGACGGAAGGTCGGGGAGGCGAGCCCGCTGGTCTCAGTGCGTTGCAATTGGGTGAAAGCATCACTCAATGCATACAGAACGTCAATAAAATGTGGTCGCAAAAATAGCGGAACCCGAAGGAGAGGAGACGCAACATGGAGCGGAACGACAAGGGTCTAACGGTGAAGAGTAGCACACTGCGCACGGCGTTCAGTTTTCTCGCCCACTTATTAATTGGAACAATCGGCGTTTTAATTCTATCCGACTTCTTAGCTTCATCGTCGTTCTCAATTGTTCACCTATGGAATCCAGCGGCCAATTTGAGGCATGTTCATTGGATTCTCACGGAGATTCCCGGATTTCCGGTTCAAGCAGTCGTAGGGCTACTCTTGGGTTTCGTCCTCGCAAAGCGGATGCGGAGCGGCGTCATGGCCTGGGTATGGATTCTACCGCTGGTGTCGCTTTGCTTTGCAGCTCTTTTCCTGGATAGGAATTCTCCTTCCGTGTTGAGCCATTACTTCGGCTGGGGATGTAGACCTGCAGATCGTTGTTTCGACCAACTAGGAGTGACCCTGCCACTCATCGCCTCAACTGCATACGCCCTTGGAGGGAAGCTTGGCGAGCGTTGTTGGCACCGGCCGAACGTTTCGACGGCATCAGTCAATCGGGAAGCCCAGGTCCCGAATGAGCCGGGAGAATGAATTGTGCAACCGCTGAGCGCAGACCACCTGGGACTCCAGCAACTCCACTCTCTGCGCTGCCCAAGAATATTCGTTTTGATACGCCAACAACTTAAAGACGGAATCGGTGCTTATAACAATTTGTCTCAATCCTCAGATCGTTTCATTGTTGTTCCGAGCACGAGGTTCGCCATGAAGATTACTTCTTCATTCTCCTTGCCGCTGCGTGGAACTCTGCCCTTTCTACTCTTGACCCTTTGGTTTATGCAGGAACCGACCGCATTTGCCCAGGGTTCTCCTCCGGAGCAGACCTCCGCCAAACTGCAAATCGGCAAAAGCTATGGCGCGCTCCCCCTAAGCTTTGAAAAGAACGGGGGCCAGGCTGACCCGCAGGTGCACTTTCTTTCACGAGGCCCTGGCTACTCGATTCTCTTCAAAGATCGTGAAGCGGTTCTTCTGTTGTCGAAGAGCAATCTCGTGCATGAGAAGCCGCTCCGGATCGGTGAGCGAATACCGGGCGTACCACGGAACGAGGACACTTCGACTGACGTTTTGTGGATGCGGCTTGACGGCCAGAGCTCGGGTGCAGTCGTTTCGGGAGAAGCTCAATTACCCGGGACGGTGAACTACTTCGCGGGTAACGAATCGCCAAAGTGGCTCTCCGGCATCCCGAACTCTACTGCATGCGGGTGGAGAACGTGGACTTCGATGCCGGGACGATCTTCACGCCGGACAGCAAGACGGAGTCCGGCCGCCGGTTCATCCCTATGAGTTGCCGCGTGAAGCAGATTCTCGAGGAGCGCTGTGAGGGACGGAGCGAGGGCTGGGTGTGGATGTCGCGTTATAAGGGAACGCACATTGGGGAAGGGATGGTGTACCGGCAATGGGCGCGGGTGAGGCAAGCCGCGGGGCTGCCGCGCGAACTCGTCCTCTACTGTGCGCGCCACGACTTCGGCAGCTTCGTATTGGCGAAGACCGGAAATCTGAAAGCTGTTATGAACGCAATGGGCCACGGTGACGTAAGAAGCGCCATGGTCTACCAGCACCCGGAAGGGGAAATCATTCGCAACGCGTTAAACGCACGGCACATTTCGCGGCCCACCGTGCCCGATGACAACCAGGCAAATGCTTGAACCTAACCAGGATTGGTCCCCAAACAGCCTCTCGAGGATGCTGATGCCGGATCAGCCATTCTGAACCTCAGCGGCAGAATCTGCGCTGGGCTGCTTCCAAACTGAGGCCGCTTTCACATTACCGATCGTGTGCGACCTGTGCCGGGCTTCGGCAGAGGTCCTTGCGTAACCGCGCGCGTAAATCTCAAAGCTGCAGTGACCTGCGGAGATGGATAAAACGACGAGGGTGCCGGTGGGGGTGCAGAATCGCAGCGATTGCCGTCCAGAATCTGGTCCCAGTCGAATGCGCCCTCGTCAATGAGCGCCTCGGCCTGAAGTCAACAATTGACCTACCCGCGCACGAAGTTATCGCGAGCGATCTCATTTTTGCGCATATTAGGCTTCTGGTGCCGCTCCATGATGGACCGAAGCAGATTGGTGTGGCCATTTTCTTTCGTCACGATATTGTCGAAAATCGCAGCCATGTTCGTCCCTTCAGCAGCATTATCTCCGGTCAATCTTTACCCATAAAAGCACTCTGGTTCGGGGAGTGCCTTACGATGGATGCAAGGCAGGGGCGAGACCGGTAAGCGAAGATGGCAATTACACAAAAGACCAGAAAGCTGTTGTGGGGTTCTTCGGGAAACCGCTGCGCCATTTGCAAGCGGAAATTTGTGATTGATGGCGCTCCGAAGTCGCAGCCCTCCCTGGTCGGAGACGAATGTCATATTGTGTCGGGCAGGCGGAAGGGGCCCAGGGCCGATCCGACCTTTCCTGCAGATCGAATTCATCGTGTCGATAACCTGGTTTTACTCTGCAAGATTCACCACAAAATGGTGGACGACCAGCCGGAGAACTATCCTGCAGATTGCTTGCGGCTGATCAAGGCAGAGCATGAAGCGTGGGTTGATTCCTCGCTCGAAGTGGCGCAGGAACGATCCGACGGCCAGTTCGCGCATGGCGCGGTCAGCTACCGGCAGACGTTTGTTGGCTACGCTGAGTTCTTTGCTTCTAAAGCACCACGGAGCTCGAACCCCATCCTCGATTTTTCGCGCACCATGTACGGGCGAGCAAGCCATGTCGAATCGCTCCATCGTTTTCTGTCTTCTGCTGAGGAGTCTATCTGCATTTTTAGTGGTCGCGGTGGGGTTGGCAAATCAAAGCTATTACATGACTGGGGTGCGGCACTTAAGGAATGGAGTGTAGTTTTTCTGAAGGACAAGCCTGTATGGGACGCAGACAGTGTAAAGGAAATTCCTTCCGGGCAGGTGGTCATCGTCGTCGACGACGCTCACCGGGCATCTCTCTTGCCGGAGGTACTGCAGCTTCTGGCGGAACTTCGTCTACATCAGCCGATCAAACTCGTTCTCTCCACGCGTCCCGGAGGAGTTCTGCAGCTCGAAAAGCTGGCCTATCGGGCATTCGACTCAACGGAGGTCCTGCGTCTCCCTGACCTTGAAGAGCTATCGAGGGATCAGGCCGAGGCACTTGCCCGAGAAGTCTTGGGCGAGAACTTCAGCATCCATGCGCGCGATCTGGCGCACGTGTCCAACAATAGCCCCCTCGTCATAGTTGCGGGCGGCAATCTAATCGCGGCTCGCCATATCCTGCCGGCTGAGTTGAGTGGTATTGAGGACTTCCGGCTGAAAGTCTTCTCCCGCTTCTACGACGAACTCGAACTCAGCGGTCCTAAGTTCGCGATTGATCCGCCAGGAAAGCTGTTACAGGTCATAGCAGCGATTGGTCCGATGGACGCAACCTCCGAACCAGTCCTGGAAGCTGTCAGGACGTTCCTCGGTTCTACTATCCAGGATGTCGAAGCAACACTTGAACAACTGGCGGCATACGGGGTCGTAACACCCCGCACGGAGCCTGTAAGGATCGTTCCGGATGTCCTGTCGGACTATGTTCTCGAGACTGCCTGCGTCGGCTCCTCAGGCTTGAGCACGGGATATGCCGATCTGGTTTTTAAGGTGTTTGGAGATGCATTCTTTGCCCATCTCATGCAGAATCTCTCGGAACTGGACTGGCGGCTCGGCCGCGTCGGGCGAGGCCTAGACCTGCTCGGATCCGTCTGGAATCGTGTCTTCGGGATGTTTCGTGAGGCCGACACACACCGCCGCAGAAAGCTTCTTCAAGATCTCAGACCTGCGGCGGTGTATCAACCGGCAGAGACTCTCGAATTGGTTCGCCTGGCCAGGATCGAGCCACTGGTGGAGGGAAACATCCCACGCATCTACCAGGTCGGCCGCAGCCATCTCCTCGAAGTGCTGCCGGTGCTGCTCGAAGCGACGGCATACCATGTCGAGTACAGAACACGAGCGGTGGATATTCTTTGGGAACTGGCTGCGGAAGAGGACAAAGTGAAGACTGGTGGCGCAAGCGCCAAGGGCACTCTGGAGCGCATGGCATCGTATCAGCGCTACAAGGTAGCAGACTTCAACTTTTCGATGCTTCTCCAGGCGGTTCGATTGTCCAAACGGCATGATGCTTTCGAAGCCGACTTCTCGCCTCTGAACCTTGTGGATGCAGTTCTGGAGCGGGAAGGAGAATTCGAGGAATATCTGGGGCACGCGTTCTCTTTTGGAGGGTTCGGGCTGAATTATCCCGCGGTGGCCGACCTGAGAGACAATGCCATTGATTTCGTCAATTCGCTTCTGTACAGCGAAGACTGCGTTGTCGCGAACAGGGCCATCGCATCTCTTCGTTGCCTCCTGCCGAACGTCATGAATCGAGTAGGAAGAGTGTCCGAGCCGAACGAAATTGCGTGGCAGCAGAAGGAAAGACTGAAAGCGCTGTCTCTGCTCATTCAGCGCCTTCAGGTACTGCCGTTAAGCCTCGTAGTGCGCCGTCAAACGATTCACGCGATCAGGTCTGGAACGGCGGTCAGTTGCAGCACGGAAGTTCGCGAACGTGCCGGAGCAGAGATTTCAAGAGTCGACTGGGATCTTGATCTGCTGTTACTCGATGCGGTCTGTTGTCGTGAAGGCGATTTTCCCATTACCAATAAGGTCGACCTCGTTGGCTCGTACCAAGCTCAGTCCCAGAGACAGCTTGAGGAACTTGCCATTGCTCTTCACCGACGCTATCCAACGGTTCAGGAGAAAGCTCAGGCGCTAGTGGAGAAGGTGAAACTCGCCTACCAATGCCGAATCGAGCCGAATGGATTTGAGCGCGTGCTCAGGTTCTATCGCGAAGATGGGGCGTTGATAGCAGCGCTTGTGGAGCGCCTTATGGTGGATGAGGATTCCCTGAAATTGAACCGGGAACTGAGTGCCGCTCTATTTTCGCTTCATATCGTAAGGCCCCAGGCGTTTCACGAGCTGGCCAGGGCCATTCTTGCCAGGGGCGAGCTGCACCAGGTGCTCGCGGCCGCCAATGCGCTTCAGGTTGACGCGCATAATGTTGGGGCAGCAGACCTCGAGGTGATTGAGGAGTATCTGACATTCTCGGATTCGCGAGTCCGCTGTCTATGTCTGCACCATATTGCGTTCCTGGGGCAGAAACCCGAATTTCAATCGAGGCTAGTACACGCGGTGATGGCCGTTGAGGTCAAAGGTGATCCAGAGGTCGCGGTCGCTCTGGTCGAAGCGTTCGGCCCGTACGGAGTGCGAATCGAGCAACTTTCTGAGGCCGAGGTTGAGCACATTCTTGCTCAGCTCGCTCCTGTCGAAGACTTCAGTGCACATCAGGGGCGAATTCCAACGTTCCTGAGCTGTCTGACCAGCAGGTTTCCAAATCGAATCCTCCAATTCGTGCTGGACCGTGTCGACACGGAACAGGAGCGTAGAAGCCGCGGGGACTGGAGTTACCGCGCCTTTGATTCGTCCTATGGGCATGTGTCTTTCGCCTCCGTTACGACAGATGACAAGGTTCAGCTTGTCCGGACCTGTCTCGATCGTTATTTGCGTGCTGAATCTTTTGCAGACTTATACCGTGATTTGTTCTGGACCGTTCTGGGTGGGCTCGACGATGAAAGCCTCTCGGTGCTGTCAGACTCTGTTGTTAATGGCGACAGTCAGCGGGTCTCAAAGATCATCGATCTCATCCGGACGTCTCCGGGCCGTCTCGTCTTGGGCAACGACGGCTTCGTAAAGAGGTTTCTCCGCAATCTTTCGGGAGAGATGAAGAGTGCGGCTGTTGCGGCCTTCGTCGACAATGCATACTCATTGGGCAATTGGGGCGGTGCCGGCGACCCTAACCAGATGATCGAGAACAATTACAAGCAGATCGCCTCTGCCCTGCCTAAATTTCAGGACGATCCGGATGTTCGGGAACTTTATATCGCGCTGGCTTCCGCAGAACCACCCAAATACCCCTTTGGCTCTCACTTTGGGCTGCAACCAGAATAGCCGTTTTGCGATCCCGCAGGGCTGTTTGTGAGGGTATCTTACGGGACGGCCCTCACAAAGACTCTGACCGGGCTCACTGCAACCTGCGGATTTATTGTGGTCAAATAGCCTCATCAATTAATCGGGCCTGGAGCAACTTGATTGTGGCTTGAGATGACTGAATCTGTTGTTGGAAGGTCCTGAACGATCCGAGGACCCTGTTCAGATATGCCTTCTAGGCGATATGCTCGGAATCTTACATGTCCATCATGGTTCATACAGCGCAGCTTAAGGAGAAGTAGCCGATACAAACTGAGGTCGCATGTTGAGACAATGAATTGACGGTCGTAAGCTGCTAGTGATCTCAAGCAGTCAATAAACCCGTTCGCATTGAAATCGTCCATATTCTGCACCGGGTCGTCTAGAAATAGTGGTTCGAATGACGACCATCTTTGCTGAAAACTATGGCTGAGAAAAATACTCAGGGCCGCGACATTGAGCTGGGCTTCGCTTAGGTATCTAGAAGGGGAAAGTCCAATTAGATCCCCATTCCCCTGTAAAGCCACAGGTAATGCCAAATGAACCTTAACGGATTGACTTGATGCGTCGACAGAGACCTTGAGTTCAGTAAAAATGGGATGTGTGTTCAAACGCTGATAAAGTAGGTTGATTGTTGGCCCGTAATTCTCGAGCTGAAGGGCTTCAACCTCGGCCTTTATGTCAACCAGTGCAGCGTAGAGTTGTTCCAGATGGGAATTCCACTCTATTAGGGTAGAGCGTTCAGTTCTCATTCCCTCATTATTAGTATTGATAGAAGCCAGTTTTGAATTCAGTTCAAGTATCTCGCGACGCCCTATAAGCCAGCTACTAATCTCATTGAGTCTGTTCAGAGTACTCCGAGCATCGTCCAGTCCCTTAATCCGATCATCGACATTCTGTATTCTGGTGAGAATTAATTCTGAACTTGCATCCGTATCTAGTTGCGCATCACTCAGCGTGTAATCGACACGCTTCAGTGCCTCAGTCAGGGCCGCAATGTTCCTTTCATTTTCCGCCCGACCTCGTTCTTCCGATGCGGCTGCCGTCTTCTTCTCCTCAAGCGTCGACTCTGCAGCGGTAGCCTTCTCCAAGGCCGATGTGCGAATCGACTCAGTAACCTCTATCTCTCGCGAGGTTTCTTGGCTTTGCTGCTGCAAGAGTGTGAGGTCCTTATCGAAGCCCGATCCAGATGCTTCTAACTGGCTTACCAGATCATTCATTCGTCGACGTGCATCCGCGAGGCGTGAAGCGATTCGCTGCCGAGCCTCTTCCTTTCGCGCCGCATCCGAATCTAACCTGTTAAATTCGTCGCGGAGTCTTGCGAGCGCACCTTCGCCTCGTACAACGAATTCAGTGACTCGGGTTATTTCAACTGTCTTGGCTTCCTTTTGCAAACGTAAGCTTCTCGCATCGCTGTCGGTTGGCAATCCTGCTCGAAGTAACAGTTCCCTAAGCCGCGACCCTATGTTCCTAATTTCTTCCGACCTGCGCAACGCATCATTGCGCCGGGCCAATGTTTGGGCGGTTACTTCTTCAGCGTTTTCGAGGGTTTTCTGAGAGCTTGTGAGTCTTTGGTGCATCTGAAGTAGTTGCTCGTCCAGCTGTTTGACCTTGGGTGAGAGCCAACTTGTCCGTTCATCGACGGCGTGCTTCAATTCCTCCGTCGAATACCATTCATGGCCACATAGAGGACACTTAGGGTCAACCAGATATCTCTGAATGTCCGCAAGAAGGCTGCGGAGTTTCTCGACAGATCCCATCTGCCGTTCCCGTTCCGACGAGAGAACTGCAATCTCGCGTTCAATTGATGCATTGCGCCTTCTCAAGTCAGCAACTATCTGCTGCTGCTCGGCGATGCTCGCCTCTGTATCGCGGATCGTCTGTTCGAGCGAAGGAAGTTCTAACGCAAGTTGTCGATATGTGGTCCCTAGGGATTCTGCCTCGTCCAATGCTCTTATTTCATCACGAAGTTTCATTACATCGGCCACATTGCGCTGATTCGTCGTCGTCGAACGCGTCAACTCCTCCGCCAGTTGTGCTCTTGTCGCGGCGTAGCCGCTTGATTCGGACTCCACGTCAGCTAACTGATTCTGCTGTTCTGTAATTGACGCTTTTAAGCCCTCCATCTGTTGTGCTATTACGAGAGCTTCTCGCTGCTTGTTTCGGACATCCATTAACCGATTACGCTTCGCTGTAAGCTGGGCAAGTTCCAACTCGGCCCGAGACTTCTCTCTTTCAGCAATAATGAGTTCCGCATTCAGTCGCTCGAATGCAGCATTAAGTTCTGACTTCCGTCTCGACAGATCCTGAATTGCGGCTGACACTTCAAAGCGTCGATTTGCTGCGTCAATTGCAAGGAGCAACTTCTCCCTAGTATCCCTCGCCTGGCGAAATTCTTTGTCTACCCAGTCGGAAGCTATGGCTATTGACGATTGGGCGTCGTAGGCGCCATAGTTTGCAGGAAACAGGGATGTATACGGGCTTTGAAGCCCGCTAAGCTTATTACTCGCTTCGGTCACCAAGATGGCAAGCATCCTATCAAGTTCCTGTGCGCCTACAGCCTCCGATATTAATGCTTCACGAGATCGAATCTGAACCCTAATCGATTCCGAGTCAGTCGACAATTGTTCGAGTTTACCGTCGAACTCGCGGACACGGTGATCGATGATCCTATTGACTTCTTCAACTCGTTCAAGGAGCCGGACATAATCTTGAGTGCCAAGCAAGTGAGACAGCGACCAATATCGTTCCTTCGGGTCATCTGACAAGAAACTCTTTAATGTAGATTGAGACAAGAAACATGTTGTGCGAACGAGTCGGCGAAGAATTCTCAAATCCAGCTTGGTTGATTGCTGCCCAATTATAAGCGCAAGGGCTTCACGATCTTCGGCGCCCTGCCGGTCATCGACCGACAAATGCGACTCCCCACTGGATTGGCAGATGCGCGTGATTGTGGTGAGCACGTTCTCGATAGACACAGTTGTAGAGACGGAGGTGGATCGTGGGCGAAAAGGTTCACATAAGGAGATCGGCCGCTAGTGTCATCCTTGTTCTCCGCGTCTAGTCGCTCCACATTCCCGACAAGGGCCCACTCAATCGCATCGAAGAAGGACGTCTTTCCTGTACCGTTCTGTCCATAAATTATGGTGACGTTGGCGGAGACGTCTATATTTGCTTTTATAATGCCGCGGAAGTTGCGAACTTCTAAAGCCTCAAGTCGACACGGGGTTGAGGCCATGGCTTGTGAACCTACAGTGTTCAAGGAGGCTGATGCAATTCGTGGAATTTCGGAGGGGACGGGTAGCTCCATTAGCCGTGTCAAAATCCGCTCCGCGCTTGCGCGCTCAGAAAGGATATCGAGGACCGCCACCGGGTAATCTCGTGTCCCTAGTGCTCCGAAGACATCTTGAAGACTTGGTGCAGGTCGCGCTGCACCCACGCCCATAGACATGAATGGCAACGACCCAAGTGCAATGCTTATGTGGTCTGGATCTGTCGGGAGCAGTAGCTTCCTACAGACCATCGTGTCAGCACTTATGGTTTGAATCAATGGAAGCTGTGCAGCGTCCACGGCATTCAGCAGCAGAAATGTGAGATACAGATCACGGGGAGCCAGTCTGTTTTCAGTCTTGTAGTTCGCGATAGTGTCTTGAATCGCTCTCCACGTATGTTCGAGGGAATCAATCTCGTCAACTACCTTGAAGAACGCCTGGAAACAAGGAGTGGTGAGACCGAGGTCCACGTTCTCAAGCGGAGATTCAGCGATAGTCTGCCGCTCGAAACCTGCGCGCAGGAGCTCTGACCGTAAGACTTCACGATATTGTTGCAGGCTCAAGCGCCCTCCTCAATTCTTGTCGAGCATCATCGATAGATGTGCTCAAAAGAACTTCTCGAATCCTCATCCCAGAGATCCAAAAGAGCTGGGACGCAGTCTCCAAGAAACTGTTTCGGTTGGGGCGAACCCCTGGGGGCAAACTCGCCATTTCGTCCTCCCCTGCGGTCGGGTATGTTCGTGGTACCGCGGTTGCGATATCCGAACCGGGCATGGAGGCAGCTCGTGTGACTACCAATAGCGTCTTGCTCCCGACCGTGTCTACCCAAGCTAGCTCTGTCAGCCACTTGTGATACGCCGACAACATTTTATGACCTGGCGTGTCCCCGCGGCCGTCAAGGACCGTCACGAGAACCTGTTCCAGCTTGCAAGTGTGGGTTGGACCGCAACCAGCGAGTTCGGGCTTTGAAACGAGGCTCAGCACAGTTAACACGGAAACCAGTTCAACGATGGCTTGACCATGAGGATCGGTCACCCAGCCAGATGGTCGTGTCTGCCACATGTCGGGATTGAAGGAAGCTGGACGAGAGTACCCCACATAGGAACCAAGGAGGAGGGTAACGAGTTCCTCGATTCGAGCGGCAGTGCAACTTTGAAGTGAGCTTACGATGTTCAATAACCCAGCCTCAACGGCTTCATTGATCGTCCCCGTGGCTGCAGTGAAACGTCCATCCCCATCGATAACTGATGACGATAGCCAATCTGTAAAGACCTTAAGAATTGGCGGTGTAGATTGGCCGTCTTGACAACCGCCTGCCGCATCCAGTTTGTGCACGTGAGCTTGATCGACGGGGTACTTTGTGACACCGGAACTGGCACCTAAGAGCGATGGGATGTAGTACCTGAAGCTGTGAAGTGCGGCTCCATCCTCGCGGAAGCGCACTCTCAGCAAGGAGTTCCGTCTGTTTTCCATGGCAAACGTGTTCGGAACGACTGTAAGAGGTCCCTGCTCATAAGGAGGCCAATTCGCACGACGCAGATAGCACAAATTTGATCTGCCAAAACTCTCGTTGACCGCGCGGCCATGATACTTGTGTGCAGTGTTAATAAATGCAACAGACGCGCCGAGGCCTGTACGGAGTTTTGTGTTTTCCGGCAACAACAATTGTTCTGCGAACGCTAGGAAATCGGAGTTCTCTGGGTTCTCATTATGCTCAAGCACAACAGTCAAGTCCACGTTCTTGCTATTACCGGAAGGCACTTCCTTTGTGAAAGAACTAACGAGTTCGCGCACTGAAATGCCGATGCAGTCGAAGCATATCAAACAGCAGAAGCTAAGGATATCAGTATGAAACAGAAAGACGTGATCGCCTTCATACATTCCCTGAGTCGACTGCTCGGGGCGGCTAGGCCGTAGTTTCGCCTGGAATACTCTTTGGACATCTCCGTTCGAGCTCTTCATCCAAGCGCACAGGCAGTTTATGAAAGCGGCGCTTTCCGCCCGGAGAGGAACACCGGCCGCAACCGATCCTGGGCTGCTCGCCAATCCGTTGAACTCGGCAATGGATAGGGGGGCAATTCCGGCGATCCAGACAGATCCATTTGGCCAATTTGCACTTTCCACGAAGCGGTCCACCTCTACAATCATGTCTTTAGGGAGGCTGTATTCTGGGAAAATACAGAACTGTATCTGTTCTGCCCTTGCTTTTTCAAACGACGCTCTAATCATGACCTTCTGTCGTTCAGCACACCGGTCCGTCAGACGAAATCCAGTTCCCGTTCCCTCCATTTCGAGCCAAGGCTGCCCCCACAACATTCGGAGCGAACGTGATTGCGCAAGACTAATTCCAGTCGCGACATCAATGATCGTCGGCATCTACACGTATTCTCGTGTGGAGAGGCTCAGAACGCAAGCAGAAGATCTAAAGAGGTTCGTCCAGGTGATGTCACCTAGTGATTGTTAGACAGTGGCAGCCCATTTACTTCCGCATCTGCGATCTCAGGCGAGTAAGGGAACAGGTCAACGCGATGGACCAGGCGAAGATCTCTGGTAGATAAGGTTGTCATTCCGCGCTTGTAGACTCGTGCATCGCACCCGATCACGAGACCTTAATGCCGTTCTTGGCCATCGTCGAAAGGAACATCACTCCGTATTCGATGACGACATTTCGTAGTAGCCGGGCATATTCGCGATCAGTTCCCAATGGATGGACGCTTGTATCGCTAATTAAAGTGTAAAGAGTCGCCACAAACGCCTCATGCTGTTTCGTGAAAATCCCTTTGTTTCGAAGGTAAAGGGTCGCATCTCCCCACCGGTCCACCACCGTTTCGTTAGCAGCTGCGGCGATCGCCTTCGCCGATTCGCGATGCAAATGCTCGAGGAAGCTTCGGAGGTGGCCAAGACAATTTTTCAAGTGAAAAACATTCGTCGCGTCGCGGTATTCCTTCTCCGCTTCTTCGATCGCTTGCTTCAGCACTGGCTTGAACCCAAGAGCATCCAGAAAAGTAACGACCTGCGCTTTATCAGCTTCCGTCTCAAGATTCGGCTTTTCTTGCAGGAGAATTCCCTTCAGATAAAAGTAGCTTGCCTGTTCGCATTCTGCGGCGAGACCATCAATTGAACGGACGATTTGATTCCCCTGCTTTTCATATCCATTCCTGTATTTCGGGTTCGGCACCATCTTTCCGATGTTCCCGCGCGCGGAATATGTTTGGACTTGGGCTACCTCCCTCAATGGTTTTAAAGATTCATACAGTGCTGTCAATTCCTGTTGCGTCAAGACATTGAAATTGAGGCCAACGAGTTCTTCGAGCTCCATCATCATTAGGGCAAGTGCAACTGTCGGCATTTTCACTTGCTGGGTGGCAGCTATGACCTCTTTAAGATGGCCAGTTCGAATGCAGAACTCAGCGACTAGGGGAAGATCGGAAATCTTGCGTTGGAAATTCGGGTAATGGGACATTTCCGAATTTGATTCCGTAAAGCCGCCTCGACGCACAAAGCTCCAAAGATAGTCTATGAATTCGGGCCGCTGATCCTCCACAAGCTGCCGGAAAACAGCCAGCAAGAGGTTGTAATTCGTACCCCTGAAAGCATAGGTTTCCGGAAATTCCGATACGATCCTGGGATACTCAACACGGAGCGCAGTCAGGTTGGGCCTTGTTAAGCGACGAAGCGCTTCGAATATCGCGGTGGCACGGTCTTCCCCAACACGTCCTGCCAGGTCGTCGAAATTGTCGTAGTAACCAATTGTCGGCCGAACCCGCTCTTCATTGAGAATGCGGGTTGCGGCTTCCTTCGCCTCTTCAAGCTGCATATTTAGAAGCATAGCAACCTACTTGAGACCCTGCGAGGTGTCCATCGGTGGCCATATTTGCTCCTAAGACGAAGAATGCGGCATGCGTGTGGCACACGTGGCCGCTGCTTAGAACTCGTTTTTGGGGGTGGGTCAGGGACCGGAAACTGACGGGCGTTCAGTGCCGTTCCAAGCTGACCTCGTCACCTGGCACGCCACCGGGGGCGGTACCGAAGGGAAGTGAAAAAGACACTTCGGAATGTTGCGGCGGAGAATACACCCCATTTACTGAAGAGATCGGAAGTTACGAGATCCTCTCCAGTGACGTTTCGGAGGAAGAATTACGAAGTTTGGCGGCAAAGCTGCGAAAAGCTCGCCTCTTCTCTGTAAATCAGCGATTATAAAGACTCTATGGCGGTGGGCGGAGTCTCGTGCGAACCGCTCTCTGGGCCGAATTCCCTGCTAACAGGGAATTTTACAGGGAAATCTTGAGATTTTGGACCTCATTCACGCATGGCGCCGCACTGCATGCTGCACAATTCACTGTGCTTAGCTCGTTCTGGCGGGCCTTCTAGGCTCAAAAAGAACAGGGATTTGTTTTGAGATAACAGGGAATTGACATTCCCTGTTACGGTTTCGAGCAGCGAAAATTTGCAAATCGTTATATAACCTTGTCGCTAAAAACGCCTCGAATTCCCACTACTATATAGAGCCAAATTTGATTTTGGGCCTTCACGATAGCCGGGAGATTGAGTGCGTGGAACATCGGCAGGTGGCGATGCCGGGCACGCGGTTCCTGCGCAGCACGCGGTTCAGACAAGCGGCTCAACGGGCGGGTCGCCGTCCGGCGCCTTTGTAGCGCCCAGCAGGGGCGTGGCTGCCATGGCGCCCTGCGCATTTCTTGCTTCCGTCGCCAACGCTCATGCGCTGGCGCCCGGGTAGGTCCGAGATAGAAATCTCCACTTCGCCGATCGGATGGAAGGCTACGTCGATCTTCAGGCCCGGCGCCGTGTCGGTCCTGGCCGGCGCCTGCATTTACTCGATCACCGGCAAACCAGACAGAACCCGAAAATGGGGTTCTGTCCGGATTGGCGACCAACCGCTGTGCGCCGGGATAAACCGGCATGTTGTAGGGGATGCAAGAGCCCTACAGGAAAGGAAGTAGCGAATCCATCCTGGCCTCGAGTCTTGCATGGGACATCGTGAGGTGTCTGGTGAAGCGTAGACAGAGGAACCGGTGGGCCGGGCTATTGAGCTTCGAAAAGTCGCAGATCAGGATGTCGACTCCATGGTGTGTAGGAGGAAGGCAAAACGGCAGCCGCGTTAATTCGCGAGTGGCTGTCCGGTCCTGCGTAGTCGGAGAACCCGCGCACGCTGCGAAACAACATGCACGAGAACCGGGAGATCTCCAGCACGCCTTGGTCTGACGATCAAGGCCGGTCCGTGAAGGCCATGCGCCGCACGGCGGACGTGTACGTGCCGGAGAAGTCGGACTGTGCCGTAATACCTGTGAACCAGCCGAACAAGGAGGGGCAACCTTCTGCGGAGGTTGGGGAGGGAAGGGCACAGACGAAGGAGAACATCGTTCCGCCGCACATGCACCCGACGCAGAGCGGGAAGCGCATGTCCCAGGGGCTGGACGGTGTGCGAAAAGCAGCAAGGGAAAGGAAGCAGGAACGGTTCACTGCTTTGCTCCACCATCTGAGCGTCGATCTACTTCGTGACAGCTTTTACGCGCTTCAGCGTAAAGCTTCGCCCGGAGTGGATGGCGTGACGTGGCAGGAGTATGAAACTGGATTGGGAGATCGGCTTATCGATCTGCACAATCGGGTTCACCGTGGAACGTACCGAGCGAAACCTTCAAGGCGAGTCTATATACCGAAGGCTGACGGGCGGCAACGCCCGTTGGGCGTCGCGGCGCTGGAGGACAAGATCGTTCAGCAGGCCGTGGTGACGATCCTCAACCAGATTTATGAGGTCGACTTCAAGGGCTTTTCTTACGGGTTCCGTCCCGGCCGCAGCCCGCATCAGGCGCTCGACGCTCTGAGTGTGGGAATTCAACGGAAGAAAGTGAACTGGGTGCTTGATGCGGACATCCGCGGCTTCTATGACAACTTGAGCCACGAGTGGACAATGAAGTTCATCGAGCACCGGGTGGCCGACCGCCGGGTACTACGCCTGATCCAGAAATGGTTGCAGGCCGGGGTATCGGAGGATGGCCAGTGGTCGGAGACAAAACGGGGTACGCCGCAGGGGGCTGTGGTATCACCACTGATCGCCAACGCGTATCTGCACTATGTGTTCGACCTGTGGGCTGAGGTCTGGCGCAAGAAAGTGGCTAAAGGGGACATGATTATCCTCCGTTATGCCGACGATCTTGTGGTAGGTTTTCAGCACCGGACTGATGCCGAGCGGTTCCTTGGAGAGTTCAAGGAACGGTTGGCAAAGTTCGACTTGGAATTACATCTGGACAAGACACGGCTGATCGAGTTCGGGCGCTATGCGGCCCGAGATCGGAAGCAGCGCGGAGAGGGAAAACCGGAGACCTTCACCTTCCTGGGGTTCACCCACTACTGTGGGCAGCGCCACAAGAAGGGAACCTTCACCATCTGGCGGATCACTGCGAAAAAGCGAATGGTTGCCAAGCTCAAGGCCATCAAGGCCGAGCTACAGCGCCGAACGCACGATCGCGTGCCCGAGGTCGGTGCATGGCTTCGCAAGGTCGTATCAGGTTACTACCAATACCATGCAGTTCCCGGCAACATCGACCAGCTGCGCAACTTCAGAAGACGCGTAAACCGGCTGTGGCGAAACGTTCTTGTTCGCCGCAGTCAAACCGCGAGGAAGAAGTGGGAGCAACTTGCCCCGGTCTTGGAAAGGTGGATTCCACCGCCCCGCGTCCTACACCCATATCCTGAGGCGCGCTTCTACGCCACTCATCCTTCGTAAGAGCCGTGTGCGTAAACGCGCTTGCACGGATCCGTGCGGGGGGCGGCCTGTGAAGGCCGTCCCTACCGCGACCGGAACTCGCAAGACCGGGCCGAATCGGGGCTGGAAACGTGCATTGGCCTGTTTTCGCAATTCGAGGAGCTGGACCAAGCGCCCATTGGTAATCACAAGCCGCCAAAGACAATCCAGAGGGTGCAATTCAGACTCAATAGGGAACTTAAGGTTGTCCCAATTTCGCATTGTGGATTCTGCAGCAGGTCTCGTCTCGGGGTGTGTACGCGCTTTCGTTCCTTCACAACGGGTCTACCAGCTTCATCTTGCTGGCCGCTGAAGCCCGAGGCAGCCGGACGATCGCGCGGGCTCCATCACCGTCTTCTCGATTGACGAGCGAAATCTCACCCCCATGAGCGCGGGCGATCTGTTGGGCCAGAGCAAGGCCAATGCCGCTGCCCGCGGACTTCGTTGTATAGAAGGGAACGAAGAGGTTCTCCGGATTCGCAATCCCCAATCCGCGATCCTCAATCACTATCTGAACATTCGCGTCTGCTGACATCCAACTTGCGCGTACCGGTTGACTGCCATTGCTTAACGAAGCTTCGACTGCGTTGGCCAATAGATTAATCAGCATCTGCTCCAACTGATCTGGGTCGGCATCGAGATTGACTGTGGGGAGAGAGACTTATTTACCAATTGCTTCGCGACTCCCTCGCGCTTCTTGATGACTATTTCCTTCCCGTTCACGGTGATCCTAAGGGGTGAGTCGAGTTCTCGCATCACCGCCGACCCGATTTCTGGCGGTTTTTTCGGCCGCCCCGAGGGATTTCCCGAGACGCCTTTTTTGAACTGACCGCCCTTTGGAGGCTTCCCATAGCCGACTTCATAATCCTCTGTCTCAAAATCATCGCTCATGTTTTCATTCACCTTTCGTCTCTGAAATTGATGTATCGTGACTTGCCTTGCGTGCTTCTCTGACCCCGAAACTTTCTCCTGACTCAACGTGAAAAGCATCGCGTTTGGTGCGGCGCTGCCAGCGGCGAATGACCGCGTCCATATAAATTGGATCGAGTTCCATGCCGTAGCAGACTCGTCCCGTGCGCTCAGCAGCAATGACAGCGGTCCCTGAGCCGAGGAACGGGTCAAGAATCAATTCCCCTCGGCGAGTCGAATCCTTGATCGCATCGGCGATAAGGGCGACTGGCTTCGGTGTCGGGTGCAGGGCAAGCAAGTCGCCCTCAGGGCCTGATCGAGAAAAGGTATTTGCCGAGGGGTATTTCCACACGTTGGTGCGATATCGGCCAAACTGGCCGAGTTGGACGTTGTTGCGATGGGAGGCCTCGCCGTTCTTGAAAAGGAAGATCAGCTCATGAGCACTCCGGTAGAAGCTCCCCATTCCAGCATTGTTCTTAGCCCAGACGCAGAGGTTCATCGGCTTCCCGTAGGCGACCAGGCCGGCCGCGAGGATCTCGCTCAAGTGCCTCCAGTCCATGAAGTAATAGGCGAGTGAGCCCGGTTGGCTGCTTAGCACGGACAGTGCCATTGCCGTACCCAGGAACCCCGTGAATTCCCCAGCGGTCATCTCGCCGCAGGCCATTTGAAACTCCCGGTGATGGGTTCTCCCGAGACCACTGGCGTGACCGTCGATGATCACGTTATATGGCGGATCGGTGATCACCAAATCGGCCTTGGCTCCATCCAATAACCGGTCGTAGTTCTCTAAAATAAGCGAATCGCCGCAGAGTACCCGGTGCTTTCCGAGCTGCCAAAGGTCGCCCGTGACTGATACGGCCGAGGTTTCAATGACCGGAAGACGATCGTCCGGATCCGGTTCATTGATAGTTTCAAGTCCGTCGATCAGCACATCAATCTCGGCCGTCTCAAAGCCGGTGACCTCAAGTTCGAAGTTCAGCTCCAGTTCTGAAAGTCCCTTTAGTTGTTCTCCCAGTAGCCTCTCATCCCATGAGGAGTTTTCCGTAAGACGATTGTCTGCTATCAGGAATGCTTTGTATTGCGTCTCCGAAAGGTGGGTCAGCTTGATGACTGGAACTGATTTCCAGCCAAGTTCCTGCGCGGCGAGTAGCCTCCCATGCCCGGCAACGACTTTCAGCCGGTCATCAACAAGTAAGGGGACATTAAAACCGAACGCCCTTATGCTGTGTGCAATTTGGTGCACCTGCTTGTAGGTGTGAACCCGTGGGTTCTGCGGGTTCGGTTTAAGAGACGTTAGGGTCGGCCGCGTACACCATTAATCTGTCGGTAACCAATCCGACATTTTCGCCGGCGGCGGGCTCCTACACCGATGCGTTTCCATTGATTATCAGCGACTCGACCCCTGGCGCAACGATCTACTACACCACAGATGGGACAACGCCAACAACGTCTTCGTCGCAATACACCGGTACGTTCACAGTTAGTTCCAGCGAAACGGTGCAGGCAATCGGTGCGGAGGGCGGTTACACACAATCCGCCGTAACATCGGCAACATATATACTCCCTTCCGCTGCGTCAACTTTAACGACTCTCGCTGTGACTTCTGGAGGAAACCCCGTGACATCCGTGGGCCGGGGGACTGCAGTAGCCCTAACAGCAACGGTTACATCGAATGGGGTCGCCGTCACAGAGGGGACCGTGAATTTTTGCGATGCTACTTCACCGGTTTGCACCGACATTCACCTGATCGGCACAGCGCAGTTAACGAATGCGGGCACTGCGAAGATAAGCCTTATCCCCAGCTTTCCTGCGCATAGCTATAAGGCGGTTTTTGCAGGGACGTCCACATGGTCGACAAGTTCGTCGGGCACCGCACTGTTGAGTGTGACCGGGGGCTATCCTACTACGACAACTATTGCGAGTAGCACCGGCGGTGGGTATCCTCTCACAGTTACCGTCACGGGCTCAGGGACCGAGACCGTCGCTCCGACAGGAACGGTGTCTCTCATCGATAAGACGAACGGAAATGCCCTTCTAGGAACTGCAGCTTTGACAGGTGCTGTCGGAACGCTGTCTCTGACGAATGTCTCGAATCCCGCAACTGGCAATGGGCCCGATTTTGTGGCAGTAGGCGATTTCAATGGCGACGGAATTCCCGATTTCGCCGTAGCGAACATTGTAGACGGAACGATCACGATTCTTCTAGGTAATGGTGATGGCACCTTTACGCAAGCTGCGAACAGCCCGATTACTACCGGTCCAGAGCCTGTGAGTATTGTGGTCGGTGATTTCAACGGAGATGGTAAACCTGACCTTGCTATTTTGGACACCTACGAAGCTTATATCACTATTCTCCTCGGCAATGGCGACGGGACGTTCGCCCAGGCGAATGGGAGCCCATTTTATCTTCCCTCGGGCGCGGACGATCCACACAGTATCGCGGTGGCCGATTTCAATCGAGACGGCAGGCTGGATTTGGCAGTTGCGAATTTCGCGAACGGCAACATCACGATACTGCTCGGTAATGGTGATGGAACCTTCTCGGCCGCGGAAAATGGTACGACAGTGGTCGGTACTTATCCCTACTTCGTCGTGGCAGGCGATTTCAACAATGATGGTATACCCGACTTAGTTGTAGCAAACACAGGCAGCAACAGCATAACCGTCTTGCTGGGAAACGGCGACGGAACCTTTACACAGGCGAGTGGAAGCCCCATAACGGTGGGCGACCAACCTCATTGCATCGCCTTGGCCGACTTCAATGAAGACGGCAACCTCGATATTGCTGTGGTCAATACCGTAGGCGACAACATTTCAATCCTCTTAGGCAATGGAAATGGAACATTTACGTCGGCAACCGGAAGCCCGATTGCTTCTGACGCCATCTATCCAATGTCCGCCGCAGTGGCAGATTTCAATCGCGATGGCAATCCCGATCTTGTTGTTGTCAATGACATCTATAGCGAATCGGGACTGGGTAATATCCTGCTCGGCAACGGCGATGGCACGTTTAACGCTTCATTAGCCTTTTCCTCGGGAAGTGGAATCCCATACTCCGTTGCGACGGCCGATTTCAACGGCGATGGTGTTCCCGATATCGCTACAACGGCGTATGACGGTGAACTAGTCAACGTCGAGCTTACAAACCTTTTGGAGTCCGCGAGTGCTGTATTCAATGAGACATCGTCTCCAGGCAGTGATCTGATCAATGTTGAGGCCAGTTATAGCGGCGACGGCAATTTTGGCGCCAGCACGTCCGGAGAAACGCTTATCTATTCGGCTCCCACAAATGCGCAAATAACTGCCGTGAGTCCAGTTTCCGGTCCGATTGGAACAACTGTGACGATAAGCGGACTGGGGCTCGGAACGTCTGGGGCGGTGACCTTCAATGGAGTCTCTGCCTCTCCGATTAGCTGGGGCATCGACACAATCATTGTTCCTGTCCCTCCGGGCGCGACAACCGGCCCGGTTGTCGTCAATTCGGGACTTAATTCCATCAATTTCACAGTCACGCCCGGAGTCTCAGCAATTGCACCTGCGCAAGGGGTCGCGGGAACCTCCGTCACAATCATCGGGACCAGTTTTGGGTCTGCTCAAGGCAACGTGCTATTCAATGGAACGCCAGCTACCATATCAAGCTGGAGCAACACCAGCATAGTTGCCGTAGCTCCGAATGGCGCATCTTCGGGAAATGTGACGGTTTTGACAAACGGAGTTTCGGGCATCGGGCCAGTCTTCACGTTCCTTCCCTCGATAACCACTATCTCTCCGGCGTCCGGCCCCGTGGGGACATTAGTGACCATTTCGGGAGCAAGCTTTGGATTCCCGCAGGGTATCTCGAGTGTCTCCTTTGGGCCAGTGATCGCGATTCCTACGTGGTGGTCCGAGAATATGATTGTGGTTCCTGTCCCGGTAGGTGCCGTCACAGGTTCCGTACTTGTGACAGTTGGCGGACAGTCAAGCAACGCGATCTCGTTTTCGGTGAGTGGCTCATCGCCAACATCTTCGGGCTCGATCGCAGGAACAATAACGCAACCGGATGGCGTAACACCGATCGCGGGGGCCGCCGTTGACGTGCTTGAAGGTTCCGCTATAAATGGCGCGGCAACAACTGGCCCATCAGGGATGTATACCGTTTCCAATCTGAACGCAGGTACGTACACAGTTCAGGCGAGCGCTTTCGGGTTTGGAGCGCAAAAACAATCTGGTGTTTCTGTCGTCGCGAATCAATCGACAAACGTTAGTCTCTCTTTGTCCGGACAATTAACGATTGCTTATTCCTATGATGCGCTTGGCCGGTTGGTTGCCGCATCGGATCCTGTTAACGGAGCAGCCACTTACAACTACGATGCCGTCGGGAACATCCGGAGCATCGGCCGCTCGACAACAGGCCAAGTGTCAATCCTCAATTTCACGCCAGTGTCTGGATCGGTCGGTTCAACGGTTACCATTTCTGGCACCTCCTTTAGCGCGAATTTACAACAAGATTCTGTTTCGTTTGCAGGAACGCAGGCATCGTTGACTTCAGGAAACACAGGTCAACTGGTCGTGACCGTTCCGCCTGGCGCAGCATCTGGCCCCATCTCGGTAAGTGCGCCCAGCGGAACAGCGACCAGTATCAATTCGTTCACGGTAACGACAGTGCCAGCCGGTCCCGCGATTGCTTCTTTCGCGCCTTCCGTCGGGAATGCCGGGGAGAGCATGACAATATCTGGTAGTGGTTTTGATGTCATGACGAATGATCAAGTCGACTTTGGCGGAGTTCCGGCGATCGTCAATTCAGCAACTCCCACAAGTATTTACGCTACCGTCCCAGTCAACGCTGTGACGGGTCGAATTTCTGTAACGACTCCGCTGGGAGCTTCGACTTCGACTTCGGACTTTTTTGTGGTTCCGGCTGGCTATGCTGCAAGCCAAGTGGACTTTAGCGAACAGATTTCTATAGGCGGCTCACCGTATTCGGGAACAATTATTAACGGCGGTGATGTTGGGATTATCGTCTTCAGCGCCACCGCTGGGCAACAGTTCAGTTTGAATGTAAATGGTTCTACAATCGCCAGCGCAATTGTTTCTGTTTGGGACTCCAACGGTGTTGAGATTGCGAGCGGCACGATCGGAGTCGGGAATACGATTCTCGACAATCTGACGGCTTCCGTAGCCGGAAGTTATATGATTCTTGCCGCGAGCGCTGGATCGTCGGACACGGGAAGTCTTACGTTCAACTTATCCCAAGGATCGTCCGGCGCCACCGGAACGGGTAACACATCAACTGGTCAAGTGTCAGTGGGAATTCCCGGACAAACCGCCTCAGTCTATTTTGATGGAATGGCGGGGCAGTTGGCTGGCGTGCTGATAAGCAACTCGACCTTTGCTGGTTGCAATTCAGTCGCCGCTAGCATACTGAATCCGGGCGGATCAACGTTGACATCAGGAAATCTCTGTAATCAGAGCAGCTACTTCCTTGGCCCAGCCACGCTTCCGAGCACAGGGACATACACTGTCCTCTTTTCACCCTGGAACAACGGAACTGGTACTGCGAACGTCGAAATTTCCCAGTTTACGAACCAGACTATCCCCCTCACGCCTCCTTACCCTGGGACTGAGGGAACCCAGGTCACGATCAAAGCGCCCGGTCAGAGCGCAGGCCTGACGTTCAGCGGGACGTCAGGAGAGTCAGCATCAGTCCAACTAATCAACTCAACCTTCCCCGGATGTAATTCACTATCGTTGAGCATTGTGAATCCAGATGGCTCAACATTGACTTCCGGAAACATGTGCGGTACCGGAAACTTCACTCTAGGGCCTGCGACCCTTCCAATGAATGGAACGTATACGGTTCTTCTCGCACCCCAGTCCGGTGGAGCCGGGAGCACTGCAATCAACCTAACGTTGCAATAGCGACTCCAGCTGTTGCTGAAGTGAAGCCTTCGAATAGTTCGCAGAGATTCTGAATTGACGGGAGTGAAACCAATGAGGGACAGAATGCGTCTTCTCCTGAGTGCAATCGCAGTGTCGGCTGTTGGATTATGTTCTTCCTCCTACGCCGCGAGTTCGGGGTCAAGCCTTCAGGAGACGGCGCCACAAACGGCGGTGAAGGCGCATGCCCAAGATCTTGGCGGACAGAGCCTGACTCTAATGCCGGACGGTCGTCTGTTGATGATTGGCGGTATCGACAACGGAGTGGCCGTGAAACGCGCATTATTGCGAAGTGTTAAGACGGGCGCGGTGGCAACACCATCTGGATCGCCCACATTTGCACGTGCATTCCATTCAGCGACGCTCTTGCCAAATGGAAAGGTATTGATTTTCGGCGGAACCGGAAAGCAGGATGCCGTCGTTGAGACCTCCGAGATATTCGACCCGGTCAGACAGACATTTACAAAGATCTCGGTCCTGGGAATTGTAGCAAGAGCGCACCACACCGCTACATTGTTGGCAGACAGCCGCGTCCTCATTGCTGGAGGCGTCGATACCCAGGGCCACGCAGTCACCCGGATTGACTTGTGGGATTACCGCACGGGGCTCTCAACGGCGCTCCCTGTTGAACTGCATTCAGGACGTATTGGAAATACTGCAGTCCTTCAATCCGACGGAACTGTTTTGCTTTCAGGAGGTCACGACGAAAACGGTTCCCCTTTGCGCAACAGCGAAATCATCGATCCCAACGGCCCAAGCGTTCGATTGGTGACGAACCCGATCGCGTCGTCCTCTTCTGAGCAAGCTCCAGCTATATCGGCAACCGTACCCCAAAGCGGCGAAACGGGCACACCGACAGATCAAGTGGTCTCCGTTCTTTTTTCCGAGCCGATGAACGTGACAACGCTCAACACATCGACAGTCACACTGAGGACGTTCACCGGCGCTGTAAGTATCAATGTGGTGCCAGCAGAAGGCGGAATTCTGCTCTTTGTTACTCCTCAATCGCCTCTCGAAAACGACACGAGCTACACGCTGTCGGTTTCGGGCGCGACGGACAGCACCGGCCATGTGCTTCCCGATTCGACGGTTGTCTTCACGACGGTCGCATCGGATACTTCGGTTAATTCAACCGGAACCGCAAGCTCAACGGGAGTGAATGGGGCTGGATGGCAAGCCGGTATCGGAACGCCTGGCGTCGGAAGCGGACCGAGCACTCCCTGGCGGAAACTTCCTATGCTGCCCGCGCCGGTGGGAGTGACGGCCCTTGCCGGTCAAGTGCTCAAGCTTGACGGTACACCGCTTCCCAATGTGCTTTTGGAAATCGGTTCGCATCACGCCACAACCGACAATACAGGCCGTTTCCTAATCCAGGATCTCGGTCCGGGACATCGAATGATGCTTGTCGATGGTGGACCTGCGAGCACAGAATCTGGCGCCTATGGTACGCAGGCGGTCCGCAGCCTGGAGGTCCAACTGATGGAGAGCCGGTTGATTTAGGGACTGGGCTGTTTCTCTACACCAAAACCGATCTCGTTCTGGATGACGTAATTCCGCTTTCATTAACACGAAGCTATCGGCAGTCCGATTATATTTCACGGGCATTTGGGATCGGCAACAACCTCAACTATGACATATTCCTTGTAGGAGACGCGGATGGAACGCCCGAAGGGTATACCTATCAGGATCTGTACTTCGCCAACGGTGGCAAGGTACATTTCACGAGAACGTCGCCGTGCACGGGGTTTAATGGATACTGTGATTTTGGCGATGCTGTGTACACTGCGCTGTCGACTCCGGGGCCTTTCTATGGTGCGACGCTCAAATATACGGATGGCGGTTCAGTCAGTTGGACTATCACAACAAAGGACGGAACGATTCTTCAGTTTCCAGACTCTGATAACGATGCAAGCTGGGAATTGGCCACAATAATAGGAATGCAGGACCGCCACGGGAATGCGCTCACATTTACCCGGTGGAACGGCAATCTCACGCAGATTACGTCTCCGAATGGCCGCTGGATTCAGTTCACATACGACGGCGCCAATCGCATTACGCAGGCCCAAGATAGTTCAGGTCGCACAACTTCGTATACCTACAATTCCGCGGGCTACCTAGCGACGGCCACGGATGCAAACGGCGGCGTGACCTCGTACACATACGATGCAAGCGGCAACATGATTTCCATCACTGACCCACGCGGCATCAACTATATCCAAAACCAGTACGACGTAAACGACATGGTTTACCAGCAGACTCTGGCCGATGGAGGCGTCTACCAGTTCTCGTACTCGCTCGATTCAAACAGCAACGTCACACAGACCAATATTACCGATCCGCGTGGCTATCAACGCACGGTGACGTTCAACTCAGATGGGTACTCGACGTCCGACACCCGCGCGGTGGGCGCGCCCGAGGTGCAGGCGTACACGTTCACCCGGCAGGAAGGCACCGGATTGCTTCTCGGCATGACGGACGCGTTGAACCGGTCCACGACGTTGAACTACGATGCTATGGCGGATGTCATCGGGGTGACCCAACTGGCCTTGACGTCGAATGCAGTCACCACCTCGCTTGCCTATAATCCGCAATACTACGAGCTCTCGTCCATCACCAATCCGCTCGGAAACACGACCTCGGCGACGTATGACCCCAACGGGAACCTGGTGGCCGTCACGGATCCACTGGGCAATACAACGACTGCCACCTACAACAGCGCCGGCCAGCCGGTTTCGATCACAGACCCTCTGGGAAATCAATCGCAACTGACGTACAGCAACGGGAATCTAACCTCAGTCACCGATCCGCTGGGGCGCACGGTGTCAGGCTTTGTGGACTCAGCGACGCGCTATTCCGCGCTCACCGATCCGCTCGGAAACATCACGCGGTTGAACTACGACCCGCTCAACCAGGTCACGTCCATCATCGATCCCCTCGGGAATACGACCTCGTTTACCTACGACGGCAACGGCAACCGGCTCACGGTGACCGACGCGAATCATCACGCCACGTCGTACATCTACGACAGCATGGATCGCGCCACTACGCGCACCGACCCGCTGCAGAATTCGGCCACAGCCCAGTACGACCTGGATGGCAACCTGACACAAGTCACCGACCGCAAGGGACAGGTCACAACGATCACCTATGACGGCCTCAACCGGCCCACGTTCGTGGGCTATGGAACCCAGCCCGGGCCGACCTATCAGAGCACGGTCTCGTACACATTCGATGCGGGCAGCCGCTTGACCGGAGTGACGGACTCGATCACCGGCTCCATCTCTCGCACCTACGACGGGCTCAATCATTTGCTCTCTGAGACCACGCCGCTTGGGTCGGTTGCGTACACCTACGACCTGGACGAGCGCCGGCAGACGATGACCGTCGGCACGCGATATGTCCGCGAGCACGCCGGTGAGCTGCACGAGGTCACGGTCCTCGAATCCGGCTATGAATACGAGGGGACGATCTACCGCAGCCTCTCTGAGATTGCGGGCACAATCACCGGCACCAAGTGGTCTGGGCCGGCCTTCTTCGGTCTGAAACGCAGGGCAAGGAGCGTGGCAGCATGAACTCGCGGATTCGCTGCGCCATCTACACGCGCAAATCATCGGAAGAAGGTCTGGAGCAATCTTTCAACTCGCTCGACGCTCAGCGCGAGGCCTGCGAGGCATTCGTAAAAAGCCAGCAGCACGAGGGCTGGAAACTGATCGCCGGCCACTACGACAACGGTGGTTTTTCTGGCGGCAACATGGACCGACCTGCGTTGAAGCAACTAATGGCCGACATTCACGCCGGGAGGGTCTCGGTCGTGGTTGTTTACAAGGTTGACCGGCTGACCCGCTCGCTGGCAGACTTCGCCAAACTCGTCGAGCAATTCGATAAGTTCGGTGTCAGCTTCGTTTCGGTCACGCAGCAGTTCAATACCACGAGCTCAATGGGCCGACTCACACTCAACGTCCTGCTCTCATTCGCGCAGTTTGAGCGCGAAGTCACCGGCGAGCGCATCCGCGACAAGATTGCTGCCTCCAAAAAGAAGGGCATGTGGATGGGCGGGAATGTTCCTTTGGGCTACGACGCGAAGGACAGAAAGCTGCAAATTAACGAAGCCGAGGCCTTCACGGTGCGCACCATCTTCAATGAGTTTCTGCGCCTCGGCAGTGTACATAGCCTGCAGGACTGGCTGCGCGAGAACAACATCACGAGCCGACGTGGCAACCACTTTTTCCGCGGTCCGCTGTACATGATGCTGCGCAATCCGCACTATATCGGTTTGATCAAACACAAGAAAGTAACCTATCCGGGCGAGCAAGCGGCCATCATCGATCGCCAGACCTGGGACAAGGCGCAAACGTTGCTCAACGATAACATTCAAGGTAAGCGGCGCAAGGTGCGCGCGACCAAGGAGAGTATTCTAACCAGCATTCTTTTCGATGCCACCGGCACACTCTATACACCGACTCATGCCAACAAGAACGGCCGCCGTTATCGCTACTACACCTCGCAGGCGGTGATCAAAAAGACGGGAAATAGCAATGCCCCAGCCCGCATCCCGGCGCATGATCTCGAAAAGGCTGTGGTTGATCGCCTGCTTGATTGGCTACAAACGCCTACCGAGTTGCTCGCCGCGATTCGTGATGAGACAACTGTGGCCCCGCCAGAAGGTATTTTCGCGAAAATCATCGCGCAGGCCGCCACGATGGCGCAGAGTTGGAGCGAGCACATTGCCGAGGACCGCACGCAGTTTCTGAAGAGGGTCATTGAGCGCGTGATCATTCATCCGCTACACGTCGAGATCCGTTTGCGCGTGGCGGCTTTGCTCAATGAGATTCTCGGCGGCGGTGAACCTGCTATCGACCTTCCGCAGATCGCCTCGATTGAATGTGCCTTCCGACATGTTCGGCAGGGCCGCGCGGTACGCCTTGTTGTCGGCGATACAGATATCACCACCGACGCCAGCCGCCAAGCCATCCTGAATGCCATTGCTCGCGCCCGCCTCTGGTATGAGCTGATCACCACAGGCCAAGCCAGGAGTATTCGAGAACTGGCCGGTCTCTATTGCATCTCCCCGCGCTTCGTCAACGAACAGTTCAAGCTCATCCTGCTTGGTCCGCAATCGATCGAATGCCTGATAACTCGATCTGAATCGCTGCCCCTATCGCTCAACGACTTGCTCATCTCGATCCCAATGAATTGGCGCGAGCAGCCGTTCGGCCTGTCCGCAAGGTCCGTATAACAACACGCCAATTCTTCAGTCTAAAAACTCCTCAAGCAGCCTGCGGGCCGCTTGCGCTTCTCCGATGCAGAAGGAGTCGCGTTCAGGCCAGGTGATGCAATCGCCGAAAAGTCAAATCTCTCGGGTTCCTTTTGTCCTGGTAATGGAACTGGCGAATTCGCCACCGGAGAAGTACCGACAAATCGCCGCACATCGGTTGCGCCGGAGAACGCTCTCCAGTTCCATCACGCTCAGGAAACTCGCAAATTTGCGGGCAATATTACGAGTATTGCCGGTTTGCATCTCGTAAGTTGTTGATTATAAATATACATGGCGGAGAGAGGGGGATTCGAACCCCCGGTACAGCTTTTGACCGTACAACGGTTTAGCAAACCGCCGCCTTCAGCCACTCGGCCATCTCTCCGGCCCTCAGTGGATTATACCGGAACCCACAAACCGAGTCCCTACTTCCCTTGCGCCGCAGGCGCCTTACACCTCCGCCCTCTTCTTCTCTTCGTGATGCTTCGCCTTGCTCAACTCAAACTGCCTGATCGTATGCATCACGCGGTCCCGAGCATATGAAGCGTCGCGCCATCCCTTCATCTCCACGCGCTTCCCCTCAAGATCCTTGTAAATCGAGAAAAAGTGCGTAATCTCCTTCAGCATGTGCGGATAGATATCCGTGTAATTCCAGATATTCGCAAAGCGCGGATTGTTCTTCCCCACGGCCAGCACCTTCTCGTCCAGGATCCCCTGATCCAGCATCTCCAACAAGCCAATTGGCCGCACCTCCTGCACGCACCCCGGAAAACTCGGACCCGGCACCAGCACCAGCACGTCCAGCGGGTCGCCGTCGTCGCTCAATGTCGACGGAATAAATCCGTAGTCTCCCGGATAGTGAACCGGCGAGTGCAGGTTCCGGTCCAGCTTGAAAACGTGCAGTTGCTTGTCGTACTCAAACTTCTGCGTTCCGTCCAGGGGAATCTCGATCACTACCCGAAAGACCTCCGGTGCCCGGTCGCCCACGGGCAGTTCCAAATAATTCACCATTGCGTCTCATCTCTCCTTGAGGAACTGCGGCTGTCTGGGGAGTTGCGCTGCTTTGGGGAATCGCGCCTGCCCAATCTCTTGTATGTCCCTACGCCCCTGCGTCTCTAGTCCCTGCTTTTATAATCAGTGATCATGAAGGCGCATGTCTATGTCACGCTGAAAACATCGGTCCTCGACCCCCAGGGCCAGACCATCCACAACGCTCTCTGCAAGATCGGTTTTGCCGATGTCACCGCCGTTCGGCAGGGCAAGTATTTCGCGCTTTCGCTCGTCGACGGCCTACGCTCCGACGCCGCCCGCGCTGAGGTCGAGCGCATCGCCCGCGAAGTCCTCACAAACCCCGTCATTGAGGAATACACTTACCGCATCGAGGAGTAGCCGCAGGTTTTGCAGCCCTCGGCCAGCCCTTACTTCAGGTTCCTCGCGCGTTACCGCTGCCTGATCCCGCTCTGGGGTTGCCCGCCCGGACAAGAATTTCCGGTAAAGTCTACATTCCCGCATCAGAAATTACACGCTTTTGCTCCGACCCAATCCCCGGCTCATTTCCGCGCTCTTGCAATTTCCACAAGTTAACTTCTCTCCTGTGAGCAACATAATAGAATTGCTTATTTTGCGCTCCCTCTGGCAAAACGATTGCTGCAATCTCGGGTAGAAGTCATCTTCTAAAGCAGTCAGATCATTGGATTTCTGGCGCACCCGTCTTCTGCGCCGCCCAGGGAGTCATATGCCAAGCCCGGAGTTCGTCAACCTCAAGCTCGCAACCGCTTCGCCTTCGCTCCTCGCATCTTCGTTCCCCGTCGGCAGCTACGCTCCATCCGCGCGGCCTGGTATCCCTGTCGTGCCCCAGCCGGAATGGGCGGCCGAGGCAGTCTTGAACCTCAGGCATGTCGTCGCTGGCATCGGCTGCGCGCTCCTCATTGAAGGTGCGGCCGCGCTTGCCATTCTTGCTACCTGGAACCTCTGGCACATTCGCTAGCCGGTCCGATTCCATCCCGCCACGGCTGTCCTGCATCCAGCGGCAGGTGTTTTTCCTCTGCACGGCGTCTTTGTCTTTGCCGCTAGGTAGCACGAACTTCATTCTTCACGGTGTCTCTATTCACACTCCGGCGTTCGCCGTGGTGAACTTCGCGCGCCTTAACCCACGCAGATGCTCTAATCGAAGCTGGCACCCGTGAATCAGCACAGGTTCGATGTCCTCATCCTCGGCGGAGGCGCGGCAGGCCTCATGGCCGCGATGGAAGCAGGCCGACGCGGACGCCGTGTCGCGGTGCTCGAGCGCGCCGAGCGCCCGGGCAAGAAAATCCTGATCTCCGGCGGTGGCCGCTGCAACTTCACCAACTCGCACACCCGGCCCGACCATTTCCTCTCCGCCAATCCCCACTTCGCGAAATCGGCGCTGGCGCGCTACACGCCCGCCGATTTCATCCGGCTTGTCGAGCGGCATGGCATCGCGTATCACGAAAAAACGCTGGGCCAGCTTTTCTGCGACGGATCGGCACAGCAAATTGTCGATCTGCTCATGAGCGAATGCATGAATGTTGGCGTGCAACTGTTCCTATCCACCGCCGTCACCGAGGTGTGCCGCGACGATTCTCTCGGAGTCTTCACCATCGTCGCCGGCAACAGCGTCTTCACGGCGCCCGCGCTCGTCGTCGCTTCCGGCGGCCTGTCCATTCCAAAAATGGGCGCGACAGGCCTCGGCTACGACATCGCCCGCCAGTTTTCAATTCCCATCGAGCCTTGCCGTCCTGCGCTGGTTCCGCTCACGCTTTCTGGCCCGGAGCACGCGCATTTCGCTCGCCTCACCGGCATTTCCGCCGCTGTAACTGCGACCTGCGGCAAGCGCAGTTTTACTGAAAAAATGCTCTTCACGCATCGGGGCTTGAGCGGTCCTGCCATCCTGCAAATCTCGTCCTATTGGAAAAAGCCGGACCCGATCCTGATCGACTGGGCGCCCGGCCAGCACGTGCTCGCGTCCTTGCGCGGGGCGAATGCTCCACGCGATCTGGCCGCATTCAAGGCGGCGCTGCGTGCCCATCTGCCCGCCCGCTTGGCCGATCTGTTGAGCGAGGTGTCAGCCCCCGCGAACTGGACGAATCACGCGCTCGATGAGCTGGAGCGTCGGCTCCATTCCTTCGCGTTCACGCCCAGCGGCACGGAAGGATATGAGAAGGCGGAAGTGACGGCCGGCGGGGTGAGCACGAGCGCGCTTTCGGCGCAAACCATGGAATGCCGTAACCTCCCCGGCCTTTACTTCATCGGAGAGGTGGTGGACGTCACCGGCCACCTCGGCGGATTCAACTTCCAATGGGCATGGGCATCCGGCGCAGCAGCGGGCCGAGCGGTCTAGCCACATACCTGGTTGCCGGCGGCCGCGCTCCGGCGCGCTGGCCTTGCGCATAGCGCGCCGCGCCTCTGAACTTCGGCCTGCTAGCGCACGAACGCGTTCAATGAGAGCCAAGCACTGGAGTCGGCGCAGGCAGTTGAAACACCTGAATCGCGCCTGCGTTGAGGATCGCAACGCGCTCCCCTGACGGCGATATGGCAACATTGCCGCCGCCATCGAGAATCGGGGTGAGAGGCGACTCGAGTACCATCTTGCCGCTGGCCGCATCGAACACCTTGACCATCTGACCCTGGAGATCCCGTACGCCAACCATGCGTTTATATTTGCCGGCTGAACGCTTGAGCAGCAATGTCTCCCGCGCCACACGCGTACTGTTTGGCGCGATCACCAGCAGCGGCATCATCGCATTCATCGCGGTTCGCGACTCCCAAAGTGAACCGCCGCGTGTCAGCATCGCGCCAAGGTTCCAGCCGCTGTTCGGGTTGCACGTGGTCACCAGCAGTTCCGACTCGGAGACAAAGTTGTAATCCGGAGGGCACGTCGAGTCGATGTGAGCCAGCACTCGGTCCCCGCCGGAAAAAGAATTCAACTTCAGCAGCCACTCATCGCCTTTGTCTTGCGACCTCTCAAGATAGCCTTCGGAATTCATCGGCCAATCGTTGGTCTGATTCGTCCAGGGCACTCGGCTCTCGTGCATCACTTCGCCCGACTCGAGCTTCTGGGTGCGAGCCACCAGAACGTTCTGCTCGTCGGACTTCTGCCCATCGGTTGTCGCGGTGGGCGGCTCCGTGACAAGAGGCCCGGACTCGCCCGGCTTCTGCGATGCATTAGCAGGCTCCAGGAAATTCGTGATCATGACTTGTTGCCCGGGATCCATTGCGACCCAGAGCAGCCGGCCCGGAATACGCAGGTAGGGTTTCATCTCCAGCTCGGCATCGCCTTCATCCAGACCGTCAGCCACGCGCAGAAGAAAATGTCCATCATGGAGCATCCAGAGATAGCGCGAACGGTCGGGCACGGTCCAAGTAGCCCGGGACTCGATCTTGCCCTTCGGAAGCGACAGCACCAGGGCTTGAATCTGCTGCTTTTGGTCATCGGAATGGTCGCTGGCATCGCGCTCTAGGAGCCCGGACACTCGAAAAGTGAACAGAATCCGATCTTCGTCGAGGAAATCGAGGCTCACCAGGCTCTCGCGCCGCAGCAGGTAGTTTTTACCCGGAACAGAAAAGCCGAGCGGGCCCACCGCAATGGTGAAAGTGGGTGGCAGGGTGGGATTCTCAGGGTATTGGTCGAGAATCTTTGGCAGCGGCGCATCGGATTGCAGCGGAGGAAGCTGGAGCACGAGCTGCGCATGAACCAACGATGCCGCCGCTAGCAAAAGACACAAGCCGGCCGATCCTGACGAAATGCGAACTCGTTCGACGATGAATTCAGTCCTCACCATCGCAATCAAGAAATAACAGGGAGTTTCGGTCTGCCGCAAGCTGGCAGCTAGAAGCTGGACACTGGAAGCTGCCGCCAACCACAGCCTACGCCCCTCTCGCATAAAATCATCCCATGTGCGGCATCGTCGGCTACGTTGGGAAAAAGAAAGTTGTTCCAGTGATCATCGAGGGGCTAAGGCGCCTCGAATACCGGGGCTACGACTCGGCCGGAATCGCTGTGGGCAGCCCCGGCCACAAGACGCTCGAGCTCCGGCGTGCGGCGGGCAAGCTCGGGAATCTGGAAGAGGTCCTGCGCGAGCATCCGCTCGACGGCACGTTCGGCATCGGCCACACGCGCTGGGCCACGCACGGCCGGCCAACCGAAGAAAACGCGCACCCGCACCGCGACTGCACCGGCCGCATTGTGGTTGTACATAACGGCATTGTCGAGAATTATCTTGAGTTGAAGCGCGAACTCGCCGCCCAAGGACACAAGTTCGTCACCGAAACCGACACCGAGATCATTGCGCACCTGATTGAACAAATCCAGAAGGACGCTGAAGCCGCCGGCAAGCCCGTTCCGCTCGAAGTTGCAGTGCGTTCGGCGGTCAAGCGGCTCACGGGCGCGTTTGCGCTCGGCGTGCTCTCGGCGGCCGAGCCCGATAAAATTGTTGCCGCGCGCCTCGGCCCTCCGGTCATTATCGGCGTGGGCGAAGGCGAGAGCTTCGTCGCCAGCGACGTGCCGGGCATTCTCCATCACACGCGCGACGTCTACTTCCTCGCCGATGGTGACGTTGCCGTTTTGACGTCAGCAGGCGTCAAGCTCACTGACTTCGATGACTGCCCGATCCAGCGTGAGCTCCAGCACGTTCAATGGGATCCCATCCAGGCGGAAAAGGGCGGCTACAAGCACTTCATGCTTAAGGAAATCTGGGAGCAGCCGCGCGCCGTCACTGACACCACTCTGGGCCGCGTCTCGCTCGACTCGGGCAAGGTCTTCCTTGGCGAAATGAAGATCGCAGCCGAAGAGCTGGCCCGCGCGGCGGGCATCAGCATCGCTGCCTGCGGCACCAGTTGGCACGCCGGGCTCACCGGAAAGTACATGATCGAGCGCCTGGCGCGTCTGCCCGTTGATGTGGACTACGCAAGCGAATACCGCTATCGCGATCCCATCGCGGGGAAAGACACGCTCGGCCTGCTGATCACGCAGTCCGGCGAAACAGCCGACACGCTCGCCGCGCAGCGCGAGATGAAGGCACTCGGCTCGAAGACCGTGGCCATCTGCAACGTCGTCGGCGCGATGGTCGCGCGCGAAGCGCACGGCGCTATCTATACCCACGCCGGCCCTGAGATCGGCGTGGCCTCGACGAAAGCATTCACCTCGCAACTGACGGCGCTGTTTCTCCTGGCGCTCAAGCTCGGCCAGTTGCGCGGCCATCTCGACAAGGAGCAGTCAGTCAAGTTGATCGAGGAACTGAGCCGCATTCCGGTGAAGATTGAGGAAGCGCTGCGCGGCTCCTCGGCGCAATGCGAGGCGCTGGCTAAGGAGTTCTCCACGGCGCGCGATTTCCTCTACCTGGGGCGCGGCATTCACTTCCCCATCGCCCTCGAGGGCGCACTGAAGCTGAAGGAGATTTCGTATATCCACGCCGAAGGGTACCCGGCCGGCGAGATGAAGCACGGCCCCAACGCCCTCATCGACGAGACGCTGCCGGTGGTGGTATTGGCCACGCGTGACGAGGCCGACCCTGCGTCAAAGTTGCGCTATGAGAAGACGCTCTCGAATATTCAGGAGGTGACGGCGCGGAGCGGGCGCGTAATCGCCGTGGCGACGGCCGGGGATACGACGATCGGCGGGCTGGTTGAGCACGTCATCGCAATTCCCCCCGCCCCTGAGCTGCTGGTCCCGCTCATCGAAATTGTGCCGCTTCAGTTGCTGGCGTATTACATCGCCGTCCGCCGCGGGTGCGACGTGGATCAGCCGCGCAACCTGGCGAAGAGCGTCACGGTGGAATAGGACTCCGAAGATTTCGCGCCCGAAAACAAAAAGCCATCCGCCGTGGCGGATGGCTTTTTGCGTTTGAATAATTGCCGGCGATCACCTAATCTCCCACACGGTCGCCCGTGCAGTACCATCGGCCCAGCGAGGCTTAACTTCCGTGTTCGGGATGGGAACGGGTGATCCCTCGCAGTATGGTCACCGGCAAATTGAGGCGTTTTGCGGGCGCCCCGAAATCGTAAGTCGGGGCCCTCAGCCGAAATCCTGAGCGCGTTAGCGCGAAGGATCTGCGGTTCGCCTTTTAACTTGGGTGGCGCTTGGCGGGTGGTTCCCCGCAGTGGGCCGCGACATCTGATTTGTCCCGGATGGTTTCTCCCGGGCCGGTCAGGAACACGGACAACAAACTGGCGCCAACAAGATCAAAACGAAATAGATTGGAATACAAGGCTTGTTAGAAGAGCATCCGCGTTTATTACTACTGCGCGGAGTTAATTCTATGGTAAAGCCAAACGGGCGATTAGTACTGGTAAGCTGCGCGCATTACTGCGCTTCCACCTCCAGCCTATCAACCAGGTCGTCTTCCTGGGCCCTTCAGGGAGATCTCATCTTGGGGCGTGCTTCCCGCTTATATGCATTCAGCGGTTATCACAACCGAACTTCGCTACCCAGCCGTGCCCTTGGCAGGACAACTGGAACACAAGAGGTTCGTCCATCCCGGTCCTCTCGTACTAAGGACAGCCCCCCGCAAATCTCCTACGCCCACAGCAGATAGGGACCGAACTGTCTCGCGACGTTCTGAACCCAGCTCACGTACCGCTTTAATAGGCGAACAGCCTAACCCTTGGAACCTTCTACAGCTCCAGGATGCGATGAGCCGACATCGAGGTGCCAAACCAATGCGTCGATATGAACTCTTGGCATTGATCAGCCTGTTATCCCCGGCGTACCTTTTATCCGTTGAGCGATGGCCCTTCCATACAGAACCACCGGATCACTAAAGCCTACTTTCGTACCTGCTCGACTTGTAAGTCTCACAGTCAACCACTCTTATGCTTTTACACTCGACGGCTGATTTCCAAACAGCCTGAGAGTAGCTTCGCGCGCCTCCGTTACAATTTAGGAGGCGACCGCCCCAGTCAAACTACCCGCCTAACTATGTCCCTCTCCCGGATCACGGGAGGAGGTTAGAGTCACAGCACTCGCAGGGTGGTATCTCACCGGTGGCTCCGCCAAGTCCGAAAACCTGGCCTCAAAGCCTCCCACCTATCCTGCGCAGCGAGAGCCATAACCCATAGTTAAGGTGTAGTAAAGGTGCACGGGGTCTTTCCGTCTAGCTGCGGGTAACCGGCATCTTCACCGGTACTACAAGTTCGCCGAGCAACTCGTTAAGACAGTCGTACGATCGTTACGCCATTCGTGCAGGTCGGAACTTACCCGACAAGGAATTTCGCTACCTTAGGACCGTTATAGTTACGGCCGCCGTTCACCGGGGCTTCAATTCAAAGCTTCGCTTGCGCTAACCTCTCCTTTTAACCTTCCGGCACCGGGCAGGCGTCAGCCCCTATACGTCGTTTTCGACTTAGCAGAGACCTGTGTTTTTGTTAAACAGTCGCCGTACGCGCTTCACTGCGGCCCGCTTACGCGGGCGCTCCTTCTCCCGAAGTTACGGAGCCAATTTGCCGAGTTCCTTAACGAGCTTTCACTCGAGCGCCTTTGGATATTCTCCTCGTCTACCTGTGTCGGTTTGGGGTACGGTTCCCTTTGTTCTCCTTAGAGGTTTTTCCCGGCAGCGTGAAATCAGCAGCTGAATCCCATACGGGCCTGCTTTGCGCCTCACTGTTGCTCTGGTGGATTTGCCTGCCAGCGCCAGCTTACGCGCATCGACCGTCATAGCCATAGGACGGCCTGCTTATCCTTCTGCGTTACCCCATCGTGATATCGAACATTGGGAGGTCCGGAATATTAACCGGATGTCCATCATCTACGCCTTTCGGCCTCGACTTAGGGACCGCCTAACCCTGAGCGGATTAACCTTCCTCAGGAAACCTTAGACTTTCGGCGCGGAGGGTTCTCACCTCCGTTATCGCTACTTATGCCGGCAGGGTCTCTTCTCTACGCTCCACCAGTCTTCTCAGTCTGGCTTCACTGCTGTTGAGAATGCTCTCCTACCACGCGTACCAAAGGTACGCATCCGCTGCTTCGGTGTACGGTTTTAGCCCCGTTGTATTGTCGGCACCGGACCGCTTGACCAGTGAGCTATTACGCTTTCTTTAAAGGATGGCTGCTTCTAAGCCAACCTCCTGGCTGTCTGAGCGTTCCGACTTCCTTTCCCACTTAACCGTAACTTGGGGACCTTAGCAGGCGGTCTGGACTGTTTTCCTCTCGACGACGAGGCTTAGCCCCCGCCGTCTGACTCCCGGACTGGTTGTCACTGGCATTCGCAGTTTGGTTGGATTCAGTAAGCCGGAAAGCCCCCTAGTCCATCCATCTCTCTACCACCAGTGCAAATCATCCGAGGCTAGCCCTAAAGCTATTTCGGAGAGAACGAGCTATCACGGAATTTGATTAGCCTTTCACCCCTACCCACAGCTCATCCGAGCTTTTTTCAACAAACACCGGTTCGGTCCTCCAGTGGGTGTTACCCCACCTTCAACCTGGCCATGGGTAGATCATCCCGCTTCGCGTCTATTCCTGCCAACTGAACGCCCTGTTCAGACTCGCTTTCGCTGCGGCTCGCTTACGCTTAACCTTGCTGACAAGAATAACTAGCCGGCTCATTATGCAATAGGCACGCGGTCAGGCATTCCCTTGCGGGCATAGCCCTCCCACTGCTTGTAGGCACACGGTTTCAGGTACTTTGCACTCCCCTCGACGGGGTTCTTTTCGCCTTTCCCTCACGGTACTGGTTCACTATCGGTCAGAGACTAGTATTTAGCCTTACGGGATGGTCCCCGTAGATTCAAGCAGGGTTTCACGTGCCCCGCCTTACTCAGGTATCCGCTTCGAGTCTGGACTGCTTTCGCCTACGCGCCTGTCACGCTCTTTGGCTCCCCTTTCCAGAGGATTCGGCTAGCAACCAGATTGGTAACTCTACTGTTGCGGACCCTACAACCCCCGAAACACCGAAATGTTACGGGTTTGGGCTCTTCCGAGTTCGCTCGCCACTACTATCGGAATCGAGGTTTCTTTATTTTCCTTCAGGTACTGAGATGGTTCACTTCCCTGAGTTCGCTCACTCCCGCCTATGAATTCAGCGGGGTGTTCCAGAGGTTTGCTCTGGAGGGTTTCCCCATTCGGAAATCTCCGGTTATAACGCCTGTGTGCGGCTCACCGAAGCTTATCGCAGCTTGCCACGTCCTTCATCGCCTGTCTCTGCCAAGGCATCCACCGTGCGCCCTTAGTAGCTTGACCATAGAATTAACTCTGAGCAGCAGGGAGCCGCGTCACCGCGGTCCTCGTCAAAGTCAACCTACGTATAAATCCGCCTGAGAACAACTCGCTGCGCTCACGCGCTCCCGAGTCGCACTCCTAAAGACACTCTTCTTACTTGAACACTTGCCTGAGTTAGTCAATTGCACTAACTCGCATGTGCTCGGCCTTGTATTAAACACGTTCGGAGCCTAACTACGGCTTGCACGCCTCGCGGCGGACACACCATTACTCCAAACGCGTTACCCAATCTATTTCGTTGTCAAACATCGTTGCTTCCTCCTTTTTCTGTGAGGAAGCCGAGCCCTGAGGCTCTTGAAACCTGCCCATACCAGCCCCGAAAGGCTGGAGGGCCTGTCTCTGGGTCGGCGCCACATCTTTCCATGGCGGCGAGCCAGAATCAGTGAATGAGAATTTGCGAAATTGAGTCCGCCTTCGCTCTCGCTTCGGCGTGACAGCCTTCGCCTCTACAACGGCCCGCCGAGCCGAAGCCCGGCGAACGGGCGAAGGCTGGTGGAGCTGACCGGGATCGAACCGGTGACCCCCTGCTTGCAAAGCAGGTGCTCTCCCAGCTGAGCTACAGCCCCACTTCAAAGGATGGTGGGCCTGGGTAGAGTCGAACTACCGACCTCACCCTTATCAGGGGTGCGCTCTAACCAACTGAGCTACAGGCCCGTATCAGAGCTTGCCACGACTGGGAGCCCGGCGGCTCTCGCGCAAATACCTCGTTCATTCCCAAAAAGGTTTCGAGGACAAGGTTGAACATGCTGAGCGGCTACGCCGCTCGTGACCATCGCAGGATGGCGATCAAGCAAAGAAGACCCGATCAGGGCTCCCGTATCGAACCGTCAGGGACGGCAGTTACAGGGTTGATAGCATTTGCATCCGCCGCAGCCGATTCTCATCGGGAGCGGTCCGCTATCGCGGAAAGATGCTCATGCCATCTTTTCTCTTTTAGAAAGGAGGTGATCCAGCCGCAGGTTCTCCTACGGCTACCTTGTTACGACTTCACCCCAATCATGAATTACACCTTGGGCGGCTGCCCCCTTGCGGTTGGCTCACCGACTTCTAGTGCAACCCACTTTCGTGATGTGACGGGCGGTGTGTACAAGGCCCGGGAACGTATTCACCGCGGCGTTCTGATCCGCGATTACTAGCGATTCCAGCTTCATGCAGTCGAGTTGCAGACTGCAATCCGAACTGAGGCCGGCTTTTTCCGATTAGCTCCCCCTCGCGGGTTTGCGACGGTTTGTACCGGCCATTGTAGCACGTGTGTAGCCCTGGACATAAAGGCCATGAGGACTTGACGTCATCCCCACCTTCCTCCCCGTTATCCGAGGCGGTTTCACCAGAGTGCCCAACTAAATGATGGCAACTGGGGATAAGGGTTGCGCTCGTTGCGGGACTTAACCCAACATCTCACGACACGAGCTGACAACAGCCATGCAGCACCTATATTGCGGCCCCTTGCGGGGAAGGGATATTTCTACCCCGGTCCACAACATTTCGAGCCCAGGTAAGGTTCTTCGCGTTGCGTCGAATTGAACCACATGCTCCACCGCTTGTGCGGGCCCCCGTCAATTCCTTTGAGTTTCAGCCTTGCGACCGTACTCCCCAGGCGGATTGCTTAACGCGTTAGCTACGGCACGGCGGGATTGGGTACCCGTCACACCAAGCAATCATGGTTTAGGGCTAGGACTACCAGGGTATCTAATCCTGTTTGCTCCCCTAGCTTTCGTGCATCAGCGTCAGTTGTGGTCCAGTGAGCCGCTTTCGCCACAGGTGTTCCTCCCGATATCTACGCATTTCACCGCTACACCGGGAATTCCACTCACCTCTCCCACACTCGAGCCCGGCAGTTTCTCATGCAGTCTATGAGTTGAGCCCATAGATTTCACATAAGACTTACCAAGCCGCCTACGCACCCTTTACGCCCAATAATTCCGAACAACGCTCGCCCCCCTCGTATTACCGCGGCTGCTGGCACGAAGTTAGCCGGGGCTTCTTCTTCCGGTACCGTCATTATCGTCCCGATCGAAAGGAGTTTACGTCCCGAAGGACTTCATCCTCCACGCGGCGTTGCTGCGTCAGGGTTTCCCCCATTGCGCAAAATTCCCCACTGCTGCCTCCCGTAGGAGTCTGGACCGTGTTTCAGTTCCAGTGTGTCCGTGCGCCCTCTCAGGCCGGATACCGATCATCGTCTTGGTGGGCCGTTACCCCGCCAACTAACTAATCGGCCGCGACCCCCTCCCAGAGCGAATTGCTCCTTTGACCCGTGGGTATTATGCGGTATTAGCTAAGGTTTCCCTCAGTTATCCCCCACTCCAGGGTAGGTTAGTCACGTGTTACTCACCCGTGCGCCACTTTACTCATGGTATTGCTACCACTTTCTCGTTCGACTTGCATGTGTTAGGCACGCCGCCAGCGTTGATTCTGAGCCAGGATCAAACTCTCGTTTGAAACCTGATATCGTCCCTCTTCGACGGAGGTCGAATTGGGTCGACCGGCCTGCGCATCTTCTCGCGAAGGACGCAGGCACCTTACTTGTGAGAATGACCGAGCCAAACTCGATCGCATCTCACGACTGGCATGTTCAACCAATTTGTCAAAGATCCTTGAGGGTGGTCCGCCTAAGCGGTACCCCTTGGATCGAGGTCTGGACTCGCGTCCAGCTGTCCCCGAACTTGGTGCGCATCGCCTCATTTCTCCGCTAGCACAGCGGGCCTCGGCGTTTTTGCGCGAACCTTCTAAAGTTATCAAAGTGCCGGTTGCGGGTCAAGGAAAGAATCTGCCCGAACCACTGTGGATAACCCGTTCGCACTGCGCAAAAAATCAAAGAGCGGCCAGCAAAAATCGCTCGAGCCGATAGGGCTCGCGGGAGATCAACTCCCGGGTCATGCAATGGCTTGTTCTCTGCGGGATTCCCTACAGGGGTTCAACGGTGCACATCGTGCGCACAACGTAAGACCCTACGAACCAGCTTCCCACTTCCCCTATATCCAAGATTCTTAAGATCCTTGATCTTAGATCGGGCAGGCCGCACGGCCACCGGGAGGCTCCACTGCTCACACTTACTTGATTAGAGTAGCACAGCCCACCCTAAGATGCAAACTCGTAAGACCAACGCAGATCCGGGGCTTGCAACAAGAGAAAGATTAGCATTTTCAAAGGGTTAGATTCAAGCACCACATCCTGTGGAAAGTCGCGTTTTCTGTGGGAAATAGGCCGCCAGCCATCGGATCACATGTGCCGCGGTATCAGCCCTAAGTCCGTGATTCCATTCACGAAATACTGCATCGCCAGTGCCACCAGCAGCAATCCCATGATCCGGACAAGAATGCGGATGCCTGTCTCGCCTAGAAACCCGCGTACACGGGCTGCCGCGGCGAGCACAAAATAGGTGACCAGAGTCGTCAAGGCGATCGACCCCAGAATAGCGCCCATCTGCCATCCCCAAAGAGTCGGCACCTGGCCCACCAGCACCATGACCGAAGAGATCGCGCCTGGCCCTGCCAGCATGGGAATACCGAGCGGCACAATGCCAGCGTCCTCCTTTGCCGCGCCTTCAACAGTGTCGCCGTGCGTCTCCTGCGTCGGCGAACGCCGCGCTTCCAGCATGTCAAGACCTATAAGAAGAAGAATCAGCCCGCCGGCAATTTCAAACGCCGGCAGCGTAATCCCAAACATTCTGAAGATCAGCTGGCCGGCAATGGCAAAACTGGTGAGCACAATGAAGCAGGTAATCGCGCCCTTGCGCGCCATGCGCTTGCGCCGCGCCGGATCCGCATGCTGCGTGATTGCCAAAAACGACGGAATCGCCGCGAACGGATCGACCAGAAAGAAAATCGAGCTTAGCGCCAGCACCGAAAAACGCACAATCGGCGCCTGACTCAGCTCGTTCAAAGCCGTCGCGGCTGGGTTTGCCAGAAGCACGTTGTGAGGTTAGAACATTCCGGCCTCCCGCGCCAACACTCGGAACACCTGCGCACTACAATGAATTGCTTGCTGAGCGAATCCCAACGCGAGCGCATCGAAGTCGTCCTCGTCTCGCCGCGCAATCCCCTGAATATAGGAGCGGCGGCCCGGGCTATGGCGAACTTCGGCTTCGAGCACTTGGCCGTCGTCGCTCCCTATGAGCCGAACTGGCGCGAGGCGAAGTCCGCTGTCCAGGCCGAAGATCTCCTTCAAAAAGCAAAACGAGCGGAGCTCCTTGTGGACGCTGTAGCGGATTGCACCCTGGTCGTGGGCACGGGCTCACTCCAGCACCGAAAACCAGAACAGCCAGTAACTCCGCTGCCTGAGCTGGCGCCACTCATTCAGAAAGAGCTCGCACGCGGCGGCCACATCGCCCTCGTCTTCGGCCCGGAGAAACGTGGCCTGACGCAGGAAGACCTCGCGCACTGCCACATCCTCACCGTGATTCCGACTGATCCACAACAGCCGTCAATGAATCTCGGCCAGGCCGTCGCTGTGTGTCTTTACGAGATCGCCTCGCACATCGGCGAACCTGCGACATCCGATGCCAATCCAAGGCAAACCAATGTTGCCCCGGCCCCCGCTTCCACGCGCGATCTGGATCTTCTCGCGAGTGTCGTCGAAGAAACAATGCTCGCGGCAAACTACTCGCCGGCGGCAATGCGCAAGGCCAACCGGCACGATCTCGATCTGTTGCTCCGCAGGCTGGCCCTGACCCGCCGCGACGCGGGCCGCATTCTCGGATTCTTCCGGCGAATTCTTTGGAAGCTTAATGAGAGCCCAATTCGGAAAAGCCGCGAACGGCGAGATGTAACCCGCAAGTAACTCTGTCAGAAGTATTGTTTTTCGCACAACAGCAGCGAAAACTTGCTAAAGTGGCCTCTAAAGGCTCCCCCATGCTGCGCCCCACGCCTCATTTCCGCTTTTTTCCTTTCGCCGCGTCTCCGATACGCCTCCGTGCTGCGATTTTTTCCGCCGCCCTTGCAGTGGTTTTGCTTCTGGCCTCATCCGCTTCAGGCGTTGTGACTGCGCAACAGTCGTCTGCCGCTCCAGCGCCCTCTGCTCCCCAATCTTCACCGTCAACTCCCACGCCCCCGCCGGAATCTCAACCCGCTGCGCAGCAACCATCCACCGAGCAGGCGCCGCAAGCGACACCCGCCCCTCCCGCCGAAACCCAGCCCGCGCCGGCGCCAGCGGCCTCGCACAACGCACAGTCTCCGTCTTCCGAACCAGGAGAAATCACCGAAGATGAGATCAAGAACCTGCTCGTCAGCAAAGAGCTTTTTCTGCGTGGCGGCTATCTCGACAATGACCTGAGCTATAACGAGCACGGCGAGCTGGTCGGCCACTCACTCCAGGGCTCCTACACGCTGTGCGAAATCCAGATCGACAAGGTCCACCTGACCAAACACAAGCTCGAGCTCGAAGGCCAGCGCTTCGGGCTGCACTTCCTGGGTGCGCTGCCCTATGAGGATCCCACCAAGGCAGTGGACCGGGTGAACATCACCCCAAAAAAGAAAGTGGTCAGAATTACGATTGACCGCGAGCTCGTCGTCAAGCCGAAAGAGAAAAAAGAAAAGGGCAAGGCGGCGAAGCCCTCGCCGAAAGCGGCCTCAGCTCCAGCGCAGGCGGCGTCCACTCCACCGCCGGCCGCTGCGCCAGCCCCTCCAAACGAATTAAACGCTGACGTTGAAGCGCAGGCCGAAATTGCCGCTGCTCCGCCCGCCGAGCGTCCTGCCGACGCTAAAAGCGTAACCACAACCACATCGCAGGCCCACTCCAATAAACTGCTGCGCAACGCTCTGGACAACGTCTTCGCCCAGGGCTTTGACACTCGCATGATGGATGCGATGCCCGAATTCTGGAAACTCTACTACGCGGCAGCCGCAGCCAAAACCGATTACCAGCCCTCAGATCCCGCTGTCCTTCGCCAGAGCATGGTCGACAAAAAAGCTCGCCTGGTCTCGACATTTGAGCCGCCGTCGAACCAGCACGCGCAGGACCACGGTGTTGCAGGCATCTGCCTCTATCACGTGGTAATCGGCGCGGACGGCAAACCGGGCGAGATCGCCGTCGCGCGGCCCATCGGCTTCGGTCTCGATGAAAATGCAGTCGACGCGATTCGCAAGGCCACATTCGAGCCGGCAACCAAGGACGGCAAGCCGGTTCCGGTGTTGCTTAACCTTGTCGTGGAGTTCCGCATCTACTCCAACCGCACAGGCGTTACGGCGAACCCGACCCAGCAGCCGGCTGACTCTTCGCTCCCCGGACCCTACAGCGCGCAGCGGCCTCAGTAGCGCGTGTTTCCACGCTTGTCCCGGCCGGTTATTTCTCCGCTGCCGGCGGCTGCCAGAGCTCCACGCGATTCCCTTCCGGATCCCAGATCCATGCGAATCGACCATAGGGATGATCGTCGCGCTTGGGATCGATGCGAACCCCTGCCTCTGCCAACTGCTTCAGCAGTTCGTCCAGATCGTCGACTCTGAAGTTAATCATGACGTGCTGCGCGCCCCCGCCAAAGTATTCGGTATCGACGTGAAAGTGCGCGAAGACGGTCATGCCCGCCGATTCCGGCCCGTCGAATGCCAGCGAACCGCCATCCTGGGCGGGGATGCCGAGATGCTCCGCGTACCAGCGGTCGAGCGCCCCCGGGGCGCCTGCCTTCAGAAAAACGCCGCCAATGCCCACTGCTTTCGCCATGCCTACTCCTCCTGTTGGATGATTTCGTCGAGCCTCGGTTTATGTTTGGCCTTGCGGCCGGTGCGCGGTTTATCTGGTAGGACGCGCGAAGGCTTTGGCTGGCCCACACGCTCGCGGGCGTTGGCCTTCACTGCCTTCGCGGCTGAAAAAACGGCTGGCTTGCGTTTCGCCATGGCAAGGATGAGTATGGAATAGATTCGCGCGGCGCAAAAGTGCCGTCTTGGATTCACCAGACGACGCAGCGATTAAGGAAAAGCAGTCAAAGGAAACGCAGAATGGATGAGCGGGAATTCTTCAACGAAACGACGGAGCAACGCATGCACAGCCTCACCTGCCCCAAGTGCGGCCAGGCAGCGGAGTACAAAGTGACCTGGATCGTGCGGCGCAAGCGTGCGCAACTTCCGCGTGGCGGCGACGAGCGCGACCGTGCGCGCTTCGCCAAGGCCCAGTCCTACATGGTCCGCCGCGACGACAAGCTCCAATGCGCCAATATCCGTTGCCGCAAGCCATTCGAGATCACCACGCTACAGTCGCTCGCTTTCCTCACGGACTAGAGCCTGCTATTAACTTTTCTGTGGCTGGCGCAGCCCCGGCGCTGTGTGTTTGAATCGTAATCAGGAGCGCCGGTCGCGGAAGTTTCCACGCGAGACCGGCGAAAGAACGCGATGGCAAATTCCCTGCTTCCCCCCGAAGAGCGCAACCTGACACCCGATCAGGTGGAGGCGCTCGACAAGCGCCGCGACCTGGGGCATACATTTCTGGTCATCGCCGGACAGTTTTCGGTGATTGCAACAGTTCTCTTGCTTTGGGTCGGCCAGGACTTGAAGTACTCTCCGGGCTGGGCGCATCCCATGGCCTATTACTTCTTTCTCGCCCTCATCCTGATCGTGGTGTTCGGCGTTACGGGTCTGGTGCTGCGCCGTGGAACGCCGCGCATCGACTGAGACAACTTTCAGAAAGACGTGAGGATGCCGTGTATCGATTCCGAGCGATTCTCACCCTCTTGTGCACCGCCGTTTGCTTCGGCCCGTCTGTAAACGCACAGGACCAGTTGCCACAGGCTTCCGCGGAAGATCGCGCGCTGGCGCAGGCCATCTTCAAGGAACTCGTCGAAATCAACACCACCGACACGCCGCAGGGGAATGTCACCACTGCGACTGCGGCCATGGAGCGCCGCTTCCTCGACGCGGGATTCTCGCCCCAGGACGTTCACCTGCTGGGGCCCAATGAGCGCAAACAAAATCTCGTTGTCCGCTTCCGCGCTGCCGGAACGCCGTCGAAAAAGCCCGTTCTTTTCCTTTGCCACATGGACGTGGTGCAGGCTCTCCGCGCCGATTGGTCCATCGACCCGTTTCAGTTCATTGAGAAGGACGGTTATTTCTACGGACGCGGCACGCAGGACATGAAGGACTCCGACGCCGCGCTGGTGGAGACTTTTCTTCGTCTGCATCGCGAGGGGTATAAGCCCCAGCGCGATCTGATCCTGGCGCTGACCGCGGACGAAGAGGGAGGCAAGTTCAACGGCGCTGACTGGCTGGTGCGCGAGCATCGCGACCTGGTGGATGCAGCTTACGTGATTAATCCCGACGCCGGCGGCATAGAGCTGGAGCACGGTCGGCCGGTAGTGGCCGAAGTGGAGGCAACCGAAAAGGTATACGCAGATTACCAGGTAACAGTGACGAATCGCGGGGGCCACAGTTCATTGCCGCGGCCCGACAATGCTATTTACGAACTTGCGGTGGCGCTCGGCCGCCTAGCCGCCTTCACGTTCCCCTTCGAGCTGAACGAAGTTACACGGACCTACTTCACGAACCTGGCCCACAATGAGACCGGAGAGACGGCTGCCGATATGCGGGCGATTCTCCTCCTCCCGCCGGACATGTCCGCGGCCGCGCGTCTCAGTGCGGAGCCTGCTTTCAACGCAAGGTTGCGAACAACTTGCGTGGCCACGCGACTGAATGCCGGGGATGCCAACAACGCCCTGCCTCAAATCGCGCAGGCCATCGTGAATTGCCGGATCCTCCCCGGCCACTCGCCCGAAGAAACCCGGAAGCAGCTGATCTCCATCTTTGCCGACCCTCAACTGAACGTGGAGTACATCTCGAGCCTGGGTGACCTGAGTGCTACAGCCCCCGACCGCACGGCGATCGTTCCTCCCGCACCGATTGAGGAGGTCTGGTCGCCGCTCACGAGCCTCACGCAAGCCATCTGGCCGGGACTATCGGTGACACCCGTGATGGAGACCGGCGCAAGCGACTCAATCTACTTCGCTCAAGCCGGCATCCCGAGTTACGGCTACTCCGCGATCGCGCTCGAACGCGATGATGTGCGCGCCCATGGACGCGATGAGCGCTTGCCCATCGACTCTTACTGGAAGTCGCTGGACTTCTGGTATGCATTCGCAAAGGCGCTCGGCGGGGCGTGAGAATCGGAGAAGACCGATCCAGGGATGATCGCGCATTGAGGGATCAGTGCGATCGACATTGAGATTCTACGAAAGCGGAACCAGCAACGCCCTGGCTGCGTAGCAATCTATGAGTCGTAGAGCCGTCCGGCCATTCCCCATCGGCGACTTTCAAACCGAACTCGGATAAGGATGGGAAACGCAATGGCGGAACGTGTGTGCCCCTGGTGGCTCGGATACTGGCTCGCTAGCCCAGTCCGCAAGTGGTTAATGGAAGATCCCGAAAAACTCCTGGCGCCCTATGTGCGTACTGGAATGAAGGTTCTGGAGCCGGGTCCGGGAATGGGCTTCTTCACTTTGCCCATGGCCCGAATGGTCGGCCCAGCGGGACGGATCATTGCGGTTGATATTCAGCCTCAGATGCTGAGAGTTCTCGAGCGAAGAGCGCAAAAGGCCGGCCTCTCCGGCCGCATTGAAACCCGAATCGCAAAGCCTGAAGGAATGGGCGTCGAACACCTGGCTGGCGGGATCGATTTCCTTCTCGCAGTTGCCGTGGTTCATGAAATACCTTCGGTTGAGAAGTTCTTTTCTCAGGCCGCTGCAGTACTTAAACCCGGCGCGACGCTGCTTCTCGCCGAGCCAACGGGGCATGTCGACCGGGAGAAATTCCAGAGCGAACTCGATGCAGCGCGGAAGGCCGGGCTCGAGGCCATCAGCGAAACTGCCGTTCGCAAGTCGCATGCCGCAGTCCTGCGCAAGGTCTAAGAGCACACGACTTGATGCCGCATTCGGCTGCTTTTGTACCCGTCCTTCGGCCGTGGAACGTCCGATCGCCGCCACTGCTAAACTGAAACCTGATGATCCTCCTGTTTGTCCGCGAAATTTTTGCGGAGCTGGAGCATACCCCGGGATTTGAACGCGTTCGCAGGCACCTGAGCCTGGGTGCGGGACGTCGGCGTGTGTCCGGATTAACCGCAACGGCGCGGGCTCTCTATCTGCCGCTGATGGCGCGGGCTGCCAAGCAGCCGGTCATCGTGATCGTAGCCGATAACAAGGCCGCTGAAGCGCTGGAACCGCTCCTTAAGGCCGGATGCGAGCTCACTGGAGCGCTCGATCCTGCCCGCGTGGTCCGCTTTCCCGCACATGACGTCCTTCCTTTTGAAAATCTCTCGCCTCACCCTGACGTACAGGAGCAGCGCGCGGCCGCACTGTGGAAGTTGTCTACCGGTGCTGTGGACATTCTCATCTCTCCTGTCGAATCCGCGGCCATGAAGCTCTTCGATCTCAACTACTACGCCGGGCTCGCAGTTGCGCTCAAGCGCAGTGAAGAGGTCGACATTGAAGTGCTCACCGCGCACCTAGCCAGCGTGGGCTATACGCAGACGGATCTCGTCGAGATGCCCGGCCAGTTCACGCGCCGCGGCGGAATTCTCGACGTGTACTCGCCCGATGCAGACCGGCCCGTGCGCATCGAGCTGTTCGGCGACGAAATTGAGACCATTCGCAAATTTGATCCGGAAACCCAGCGGTCGCAGAGCGGGCTCGATGAAACACAGTTGTTGCCGCTCACCGAGGCGCCGTTGACGGAGCACTTGCTGGCCGCGGTCAATGGCCGTCTGAGCCGCCAGCGAATCGAGATTGAAGATGCGGAAATGGCCGCCGAAGCCGCGGCCGCTGGCGGCGTCAGCGTCTTCCCGGGATGGGAGTTCTTTACGCCCGTCGCTGGCGCCGAGCGCTCGCTGCTCACACTCCTGCCGCGTTGCGCCCTGTTCGTCGATGAACCGGCGATGGTCCGCAACCAGATTGACCGCTGGTGGAACAAAGTCGAGCTGCGTCACGAGCGCTCCGGAATTGGTTCGCTCGTCCGGCCTGAAGATATTTATCTGCGCCCCGAGGTTCTTCAGGCGTCGCTTGCCGCGCACATGGGTCTTGATCTCGATCAACTCGGCGCGGTTGATGTGCTCGAGGAAGACGGAACCCTGGGCGAGATCGAGCTCCCCACCCGGCCCACGCTGCGCTTCCACGGCTCCATTCCTGCGCTCACCGAGCAACTGAAGAATCTCATGGCAACAGACACGCGCATCGTGCTTGCTGCCGTGCACCAGGGCGACGTCGAACGCCTCGCCACCGTCTTGCGCGATTACCAGGTCCCCTACCGGTTGGGCAGCCGCGTTCCAAGGACAGGCAGTGACATGATGCTTGAAGAAGCCAGCTACATGGCGGGCGATCTCCGCGTGCCGGTCATCGTGCGCTCGCCGGTTGCTTCGGGCGTCATGTTTGCCGAAGCCAATCTGATCGTCTTCGGTGCCAACGATCTTTCCGATGAGGCCGATGTCGCAGCGCGCCCGCTTCCGAAAAAGTCGAAGACCGCCGCTTTCGTCTCCGACTTCCGCGATCTCGGCGTCGGCGACTACGTGGTCCACGTGGAGCATGGCATCGCTCAGTACCAAGGGCTGAAGGAAATTGAACAGGACGGCCTTACCATCGAGTTCATGATCCTCGAGTTCGCCGAGGGCGCCAAGCTCTACGTCCCGCTCACTCGCCTCGACCTCATTCAGAAATATCGCTCCACCGATACCGGGCCCGCGCCGGCACTCAGCAGGCTTGGCACGCAGCAATGGACCAAAACCAAGGCGCGCGTGCGCAAGGCCATGCAGGACATGGCCGCCGAGCTGCTCAAGCTCTACGCCGAGCGCCGAACCGTTGAGGGCAATGCCTTCTCGCTCGACAATGAGTTCCAGCGCGAGTTCGAAGACGCATTCGACTACACCGAGACCGACGACCAGATTACGGCCATTCGAGCAGTCAAAGAAGACATGGAATCGCCCACGCCGATGGACCGCCTGCTTTGCGGCGACGTGGGCTACGGCAAAACCGAAGTGGCCATGCGTGCCGCCTTCAAGGCCGTGCAGGACGGCAAGCAGGTCGCTGTGCTCACCCCGACAACAGTCCTCAGCTTTCAGCACTTCGAAACCTTCAAGCAGCGCTTCGTCCAGTTCCCCATTCACATTGAAATGATCTCGCGCTTCCGCACCGCGAAGGAGCAGAAGGACATCGTCGAGCGCGTCTCGACCAGCCGCGTCGACATTCTCATCGGCACGCACCGCCTGCTTTCAAAGGACATCAAGTTTCAGGATCTCGGCCTGCTCATCGTCGACGAGGAGCAGCGCTTTGGCGTGCGTCATAAGGAGCGGCTCAAGCAGTTGCGCAAGCAGATTGACGTTCTCGCCATGAGCGCGACGCCCATTCCCCGCACCCTGCACATGTCGCTCGTCGGCTTGCGCGACATGAGCATCATCGAAACTCCGCCCAAGGATCGCATGGCGATTCAGACGGTGGTCGCCCGCTTCGACGAAAAAATCGTACGCTCGGCAATCGAGGTGGAACTGGAGCGTGGCGGGCAGGTGTTCTTTGTGCACAATCGCGTCGAATCCATCTACGAAATCGCCGCGCGCATTCAGGAGCTCGTGCCCGCTGCGCGCGTCGCCGTCGCGCACGGCCAGATGGGTGAGAACGATCTCGAAAAGGTCATGCTCGCCTTCATGCGCCACGAATTCGACGTGCTCGTTGCCACCACCATCATCGAGAACGGCCTCGACATCCCGCTCGCAAACACCATCCTGATCAACCGCGCCGAGCGGCACGGTCTCAGTGAGCTCTATCAGTTGCGCGGGCGCGTAGGCCGCTCCAACCGGCGTGCTTATGCATACCTGCTCATTCCGCCCGAGAACGAGCTCACTGAAATCGCGCGTCGCCGTCTCGCCGCTCTGAAAGAGTTCAGCGATTTGGGCGCAGGATTCAAAATCGCGGCGCTCGACCTCGAACTGCGCGGCGCGGGCAACATGCTGGGTGGCGAGCAGAGCGGCCACATCGAAGCCGTCGGGTTCGAGCTCTACACTTCGATGCTCGAGGCCGCGGTCAAGGAGATGAAAGGCGAAGCCGGCGAGGAGCGTCCGGCCACTCAGCTCAACCTCGGCATCGCGCTGCGTATCGACGAAAGCTACGTGCCGGAAGAGAATCAGCGCCTGCGCCTCTATAAGAAAATCGCGGGCGCGAGCACCGAAACCGCGGTCAACGAGATTCGCGCCGAGATGGAAGACCGCTATGGAGCGCCGCCCGACGCCACCGTTTATCTGCTTGAAGCGGCCATGCTCCGCCTCGAATGCGAACGTATTGGCATTGCGCAAGTCGACCGCAAGCGAGGCGAACTCCAGATCCGCTTCATGGAGAATGCGGCCGTGGATCCGGCGCACCTCATGCACTTGGTGTCGCGCAACGCCAAACGCGGCGCGCAATTTACGCCGCAGGGCCTGCTCAAATTCCCGTTGCGTGCGACGCGCCCCGATGAAGTTCTGCTCGAGATTCGCGAGTTGTTGGCAAATTTGGCGCCGGCGCCGGTGAACGCTTGATCGAAACGTCCCGCCACGGAGAAGAATCATGTTTTTGAATCGAACAATCAATTTGGTTTTGGCAGGAGCTTTTATGTCGACGTCGATTGCAGTGCGCGCCGCGGCCCCGGATTGGAAACAGCAGTTCGCGAAAGTCAGCGACGAGTACTTCGACCAGGTGTACTTCCACTATGCTCCGTCAACGGGCACGCAGGTTGGGTTCCACCAATATGACGCGCAGCTCGAAGACTTTTCGCGCCCCAGTATTGACGCCGAAATCGCCGCGTTGAAAAGCTTCCAGCAGCGAATCGAGGCCATCGTTCCCGATGACTCGCGGGCCGACTTTGTTCCGCGCAGCGACCGCGAAATCGTGCTCAACAACATTCGCTCGCAACTGCTCACGCTCGAAACCATCCGTCCGTGGGAGAAAAACGCCGACGACTACTCGAGCACCTGCGCCAATGCGGCCTTCGTGTTAATGGAGCGCAAATTTGCGCCGCCAAATGACCGCCTCCGCTCGCTCGTCGCCCGCGAAAAGCAGATGCCTGCACTGCTCGCTGCGGCGCGCGCCAATCTCCAGAACCCTCCACGCATCTTCACAGAGATCGCCATCGAGCAGCTTCCGAATATTGTTAGCTTCTTCCAGCATGACGTGCCGCAGGCCTTTGCCGACGCCGATGATCCGGGATTGAAGGCTGAATTCGCCACCGCCAACGCGGCCGTTGTCTCCGCCCTCAACGATTACCTACAGTGGCTCAAAAACGATCTGCTGGCGCGCTCGAATGGGGATTTTCGCATCGGCGCCGATACATTCCAGAAAAAACTTGAGTATGACGAGATGGTTGATCTCTCCCTCGGCAAACTGCTCCAAATCGGCTGGGCCGACCTGCGCAAAAATCAGGACCACTTCAAGCAAGTCGCTGCCGAGCTCGATCCCGAAAAAGATCCCCGCGACGTCCTCGAAGAGCTGGGCGAAGATCATCCCGCGCCCGGTCAACTTCTCGACGCCTTCCGCGCCACCTTCACCAGCCTTGTCGGCTTCATTCGCGAGCGCCACATCGTCACCATTCCATCCGACGTCCGCCCCATCGTCGAAGAAACTCCGCCCTTTATGCGCGCCACCACGTTTGCCAGCATGGACACCGCCGGTCCCTTCGAGACCCACGCCACCGAATCCTACTTCAACGTCACGCTTCCCGACCCCTCCATGACGCCGGCTGAAGTCGAGGGATACATGCATTCCTTCAACATCGGTACGGTGATCTCGACCGCGGTGCACGAGGCCTACCCGGGGCACTATGTGCAGTTCCTCTCGCTGCCGCAAGCCCCCAGCACGGTTCGCAAGCTGCTCGGCGCGAACACTGACGTTGAGGGCTGGGCGCATTACTGCGAACAGATGATGCTCGATGAGGGCTACGGGCAACCGGGAGCCGGCGCCAAAGACGAGCGTGAAGCAAAGCTGCTGCGGCTGGGCCAGTTGCAGGATGCGCTGCTGCGCAATGCGCGCTTCATCGTCGGCATTGAGATGCACACCGGTAACATGACCATCGAGCAGGCCGAAGATTTCTTCCAGAAGGAAGGCTACCAATCGAAAGAAACGGCCGTGGTCGAAACGAAGCGCGGTGCCGGCGACCCAACCTATCTCTACTACACGCTCGGCAAGCTCGAGATCATGAAGCTGCGCGACAACGTGAAGAAAAAGGAAGGCTCGGCATTCTCACTCGAAAAGTTTCACGACGATTTCCTGCGCCAGGGTTTCCCGCCCATCAAGATCGTTCGCGAAGCGATGCTCGGCGACAACTCACCGACGCTTTAAGCCACCTTCCACTTGATGTTGCACCCGATCGACGGCTTTTGCTCCTTGGGTACCGGCTTGCCAGCCAGCACCGCATCGATCGCGGCGCGCAGGTCTTTCCCGGTCACCGGAATTCCGTTTCGCGGCCGGCTGTCATCGTACTGCCCGCGATAAACCAGACGGAACTTCGCGTCGAAGAGATACGGATCGGGCGTGCACGCGGCCTTATACGCGCGCGCTACATATTGCGTCTCATCATATAAATACGGGAAGTCGAAGTCGTTGTCGTGCGCCTGTTGCCTCAGGCCTTCCGGGCTGTCGGCAGGGTGCGTCTTAACATCGTTGGAACTTATGGCAACAATGCCCAGCGGCTTGTCTTCGTAGTCGGCGGCGAGATCGCCGAGCGATTTCTCAATGTGCTTCACATAAGGGCAGTGGGCGCAGATAAACATGACGAGCAGCGCTTGCATGCCGCGAAAATCGTCGCGGCGAATCGTCTTGCCGCTTATGACATCGGTAAGCGCGAAATCCGGCGCAATCGTGCCCAGTTCAAGCATGGTGGATTCAGTAGTCGCCATAATTCTTCTCCCCCTCGATGGTTAGCGGAGCAACAGTCGCTTGTGAATTGGATGTATGCTCGCCATCACGCGATGCGAGCGGCTCAGCGAAAACCTGCTAAAACAGCCCTGCCTGCCGCCCCGGCACGGCAATGCCGAAATGTTCATAAGCCAGGCGAGTAGCCACGCGGCCGCGGGGCGTCCGGTCGAGAAATCCAATTTGAATCAGAAACGGCTCGTACACTTCCTCGAGCGCGTCCTCTTCTTCGGCCAGCGTTGCCGCCAACGTGCCCAGCCCCACCGGACCGCCGTCGTATTTCTGCATAATCGTCAGCAGCAGCCGCCGGTCAATCTCGTCGAAACCGTGAGCATCCACTTCCAGCATGGTCAAAGCTGCATTGGCCGTCGGCCGGTCGATCGATCCCGAGCCCCGCACCTGGGCGTAATCGCGAACGCGGCGCAGCAGGCGATTCGCGATGCGCGGCGTCCCGCGTGAACGGAGCGCAATCTCAGCCGCGCCGTCGGCATCGATCGGAATCTGCAGTACCTCGGCCGAACGCTCGACGATGACGCGCAATTCTTCCTCGGTGTAGAACTCCAGGCGCAGCAGGATGCCAAAACGCGATCGTAGCGGCGAGCTCAGCAGGCCGGGCCGCGTCGTGGCGCCGATGAACGTGAACGGGCGAATCTCCATCACGTGCGTTCGCGCCGCCGGCCCCTGCCCGATGATGATGTCCAGCTTGTAGTCCTCAAGCGCGGTGTAGAGCTTTTCTTCCAGCACTGGCTGCAGACGGTGAATTTCATCCAGAAAAAGCACCTGCCGCTCGCGCAGATTGGTCAGGACAGCGGTCAGGTCGCCCTGGATCACTAGAGCCGGCCCCGATGTCTGCTGAAAACCTACGTCGAGTTCATTGGCGATGATTGTGGCCAGCGTGGTCTTTCCCAGGCCCGGAGGACCAAAAAGCAGCACGTGATCCAGAGCCTCTGCGCGCGACTTGGCGGCTTCAAGAGCGATCGCTAGCTGTTCCTTGGCTTTTGACTGGCCGATGAACTCCCGCAGCCAGCGGGGGCGCAATTTGAGCTCAAAACTCTGCTCTTCATCGGCGCGCGCCGCGCTCACAAGCCGCTCCGGTGTGTTGTCGCGCGTGATAGTCATGCTGAGGGAAAGTGTAGCCGTTCCCGCATGCTGCGGCAAAACCGTCGCCGAAAGGATGCGCGGAAATAAAGCGCATCGGGCGGCCGCGCTCAAGCAGCCTCACTCCGCTCGAAGGCGCCGCTTTCCACTGGCGCATACGTGACCAAAGTGCTGCGCAAAGCTGCCGTCAAGGTCAATGCCCATGCGCTTATTGACTGTCTTGATGCCAAGCTAAAAGTAACACCTTCGTGTGACTGCGGTGCACTGATTTCATGGCCTATAGTCGAAGGCATACAGGCCAGCGAGAGTCTGCCATGACGAACTTCGTTCAACTTCAAAGCGGTCTGCAGGCTCCGGAGGTCAACCATGAATGATCGAGTCCTTTCGCCGCGGGTGCTTCTTCTCATCGCTATGGCGCTGCCCATAGTGGGCTGCACCAATCCGTTGGCCGTCTCAATTTCGGTTTCGCCCACAACGCAATCGGTCTCGGCCGGCCAAACTGCGCAGTTTACTGCGACCGGAGTCTTCGGCCACGGGAACAACCATCCCTCCAGCACCGAAGACCTCACGGATTCCGCGACCTGGACTTCGAGCGCGCCCGGTGTGGCTACGATCAGTGCCAGCGGCATGGCAACCGGCGTTTCAGCGGGCACAACCACCATCACGGCAAGCATCAATGGATATACGGGGGTTGTTTCGGCGACGGCTTCGCTCACGGTATCGGGCAGCTCGGGAGGAGGAGGGACCCCGTCATCGATCGCAATTATCCCGAACACTCAATTGGTGACGACGGTGGGGGACACGGCCCAATTCGAGGCCATTGAGACCACTGCCACAGGGGCCACGGTCGACGTAACCAACTCGGCCACCTGGGGTTCAAGCAGCCAGTCGATTGCCACCATCGGCGCCTCCACTGGGCTTGCCACCGCAGTGAGCCTGGGCACAGTCACGATCACCGCGACTTATCCTAGCGGCGGAAACACGCTGACGGGCACTGCGACCTTTACAGTGGGAAGCGGGTCCCCGGGAACCGGCGGATCGACCGAAGAATATACCGCTGTCACCATCGTTCCCGGCTCCCAGTCCGTCTCCGCCTCAGGCCAGACGGGACAATTCATTGCGCTTGCCACATTAGGAGCCAACGGCCTTGAGGAAGATGTAACCAACTCCCCGCAGTTAACATGGCTTTCGAGCATCCCGTCGGTTGCCACGGTCACCACCGGACTTGCCTCGGGCGATGGCCTGGCCACGGGAGTGAGCCTGGGCACCAGCACCATCACCGCGGAGCTTGCAAATCCCGATGGTTCTCTTGTCTCGAATTCCTCAACGGTCGACGTGACAAACGCTCCCGCGCCGGAACCACTGCTCTCGCTCACCATCATTCCCAGTTCAATCACGGTGGGCAATATCCTCGATCAGGGTCAGTTCCTGGCGATTGGCACGTATTCGATTCCTCCGACGGTCAGAGACCTCACCAACTCGGTGCAGTGGCTCACGTCTGCCCCCAGCGTGTTCCCCGTGAACACCAACGGAACAGGCAGCCCAAGTGGGGGAGCAAACGCAGGAATTGTGACCGCGTATGGAACCGGCAGCGCGACGATTATCGCGGAAGCCACTGATCCACAGACCGGATCGATCCAGACATCTACGGCAACCTTCAGTTGTCCGTTGGTCCTCCCCACTCCCACGACCGCCGGCTCGTGCTACCCCGGCTCCGAGGCTTCCTCGCTCCTGTCAACCCTGACCGTCTATAACGAGGGCTTGAACACAACCGACTGGCTCGTAGAGGCTCCCTCCGCCACCGGAACCCCCAACGTCCTCCATTGCGGCCCCGGCTCCAGTGGCGCGGGACTCGGCGGATCGGTCTGCGTCGCAACCTATCCCGTCGGCACCACCGTCACACTCACGGCGCCTGCCGGTGCTGGAGCCTTCGGTGGATGGTCATACAACTGCGTTCCCCTAGGAAGCGTTACAGCGGCAGGACCCAACAGCTGCCAGGTCATTCTGACCTTCGACGATACCGTCGGCGCAATCTTCAACTAAGACGTTCGCCTGACCAGGAGAGCCGCCCTTCGGGGCGGCTTTCTTGTTTTTGCGCAATGCGCCTTTTGCGGGCGCTACCGTCGCACTTTGCCTGTGTTGCGCAATGCGGCCCCTCGCGTCACACGGTTTAGACTGTTATGGTTCCTTTGAACGTGATGGCCCATCGTTTTGGCATGCTTCGCCGCTTCCGCTTCAATCTCCCGCAACGCATCGCGGCAGCACTTTTGGCAGCTTTTCTCCTCCAGGGGTTTTGGATCGTCAGCCGCCAGACGCTCACCGACAGCGATTATCAATACGCGCGTTGCGGCCGCGAGACCTGGGAAAAACCTTCGCCCCTGGCCGGTTACTACACCTCCTGCGGCAACATTCACGACGGCATCTTAGCCTACCGCCTCGCCGGCCTTCCGCTTACCCTCAACCTGCTCCTCGAGCGCGGATTCGATCTTTTCCGCAACTCCGAGAATCGCGTCGTGCAAGATTCCGGCGCTGAGCTGAGCACCTGGGAGCTCCGCCATCAGATGATCTACATCCTGCTGCTCCTGCGCCTGCCATTCCTCTGCGCCGGCTGCGCACTCGGCGGATGCATCTGGTGGGTCACCCGGCGCCTCTACGGCAACCTGGGCGGCTACACGGCACTCGCTCTCTATTGCTTTTCGCCGGCCGTCCTCAAAGCCTGCGTCGCGCCCAATCCTGACGTGCTGGCCGCCCTGGGCGTGTTTGGCGGCGTGTACACGTGCATCGGAGTGGCCCACGCCATGCAGGGATCGCGGCGCAAGTGGCGTCCCCGCATCGTGCTGCTGGCAGTCATCTTCGGCATCGCCGCGGCCGCGCACATTGCTGCCCTTCCCCTTGCCGCGCTGCTCGGCCTTGCCGCCATGATCTGGATCGCCGAAGGTCACAGAAGTCAGGCGCTGCCCATCGTGCTCATTGCTTCGGTTGGCGGCCTGATCCTTGTCTTTGCCTGCTACGGCTTCTCGCCCGACGCCTTCAGTTATGTCTTCCGCTCCTCGTCGGGATTCCTCGGTTTCTCAAGCGAGCCCGCTCGGCGCTTCTTCTCGACTCTTTCGAACGGCGGCGTAACCCTGGCGGCCTTCGCCGCTATCGTCTTGTATCTGGCCGCACGCAGGTCGCGCTACTTTGGCAACACCGTTCCCCTGCTCTGCGCGGCCTTCCTCATGCTTCTCGTAATGACCGGGGCTCCAGGAACTCCCTGGCTGTGGTCATTGCCGTTTCTGCTCACATTTGTCGGCGGCGTCTTTGCCGACGCTTACGACGGCCCACGCGGCCGCCTGGCGCTGTGCGCGGGCGGCGCAATCGTTCTCGCGCAGGCAGTGCTGTGCCTCGTCAGCCTCCCACTCTTGTCGCAATGAGGCAGGCTCGCAGCAATTCCCCCGCTCTCTCTCCACTCTGAAACGCCCGCCGGCGGATACACAAACTGCTGCATCAAAAGGCCGCGCCGGGCACGAAAACCGGCTTTGGCTTACGGCACCCTGGCAGTGTTCGGACCGCTGTTGAAATCGACTCATAAATTCAAGCAAAATAAGGATTTATTTCCAGCCAGCGTCCTTGCTAAAACCACCCTCAAACCACTAAAATAAGGAGAGAGACGTGCGGATCCGGCCCTGCCTTTTTCTCGCCCTCCTGCCGCCTCCCCGCGGACCTCGCAAACTCTATGGCAGACGATCAGAATCCCCAGCTCCCTCTCGATCCACCGACCCCTCCCGGCGGCACAAATCTTGTTCCCATCAACATTGAAGAGGAGATGCGCCGCTCCTATCTTGACTACTCCATGTCGGTGATCATCGGGCGCGCCCTGCCCGATGCTCGCGATGGCCTCAAGCCCGTGCATCGCCGTGTGCTCTACACCATGAGCGAGATGGGCCTGGAGCACAACAAGAAGTACACCAAGTGCGCCAAAGTTGTCGGCCAGGCCATGGGCGTCTACCATCCTCATGGCGACTCGGCCATTTACGACACGCTGGTCCGCATGGCGCAGCCGTTTTCCATGCGCTATCCGTTGGTCGACGGTCAGGGCAACTTCGGCTCTGTCGACGGCGATCCGCCCGCGGCCATGCGCTACACCGAGTGCCGCATGGAGCGCATTACCGGCGAGCTCATGGCCGACATCGACATGGAAACCGTCGACTTCGTGCCCAACTACGACGAGTCCACCGTCGAGCCCTCGGTTCTGCCCACGCGCATTCCCAACCTGATCGTCAACGGATCGAGCGGCATCGCCGTCGGCATGGCCACCAACATTCCTCCGCACAATCTCACTGAAGTCGTCAACGCCGCCATCGATCTGGTCAAAAACCCGAAGGCCGGCCTCGCTGAAGTCTTCAAGCACGTCAAAGGGCCCGACTTTCCCACCGGCGCGATTCTTTACGGCCGTGCGGGCATTGTTGACGCCTATCGCACCGGCCGCGGCCGCTTCCTCATGCGCGCCCGCGTAGCCATAGAAAACGTCACCAAGGATCTCAAGGCGCTGGTCGTCACCGAGCTTCCCTACCAGGTCAACAAGTCCACGCTCTTCAAGCGCATCGCCGAGCTGGTCGAAAACAAAGTCATCTCCGATATCGACATCGGCGCCGACCGCACGCGCGACGAGAGCGACCGCGACGGCATGCGTTTCGTCATCGGCCTCAAGCGCGGCGCGCAGCCTGAAATCGTCCTCAACCAGCTCTACAAGCACACGCAACTGCAGGAAAGCTTCTCCATGATCTTCCTGGCCGTGGTCAACGGCCAGCCGCGCGAGCTAGGCCTCGCCGAAGCCATTCGCGTCTTCATCGATCACCGCATTGACGTCGCGCAGCGCCGCACAGTCTACCTGCTGCGCAAGGCGCGCGAGCGCGAGCACATCTTGGAAGGCCTCAAGATCGCGCTCGACAATCTCGACACCGTAATCAAGATCATTCGTGCGTCGGCCTCGCGGGCCGAGGCGCGCGAAAACCTCTACGCCTGGGGCAAAGGCACCGAGATTATCATTCAGCTCGATCGCGAGCTGCAGCGCCACGAGGAGCGTGGCCTCACCCTGCGCCAAATTGACGCCATCCTCGAGCTCCAGCTCTACCGCCTCACGCAGCTTTCCATCGATGAGCTTCTGAATGAGCTGAAGGAACTCCGCCTCAAGATTGCCGAGTACGAAGAAATCCTGGCCAGCGAAAAGAAGCTGCGCGCGGTCATCGTCAAGGAGCTTGAAGACGTGCGTGACAAGTACGGCGACAAGCGGCGCACCGAGATCGTCGACGAAAGCGCGGAGATTCAGCTTGAAGACCTCATCGCCGACGAGCAAGTCGCCGTCACCGTCAGCCATCAGGGCTACCTCAAGCGCACGCCCATCTCCATCTACCGCCAGCAACGCCGCGGCGGCACGGGCCGCATGGGCATGAAGACCCGCGAGGAAGACTTTGTCTCGCAGCTCATCGTCAACTCCACGCACGCCTACCTGCTCTGCTTCACCAACACTGGCCGTGTCTACTGGCTCAAGGTCTACGAAATTCCCGACGTGGGCGCCGCCGGCAAGGGCAAATCAATGCAGAGCCTGCTCGATCTTCAGTCCGGCGAAAAAGTCTGTGCCATCTTGCCCGTCCGCGATCTCGAAGAAGAGGGCAAATTCATCTTCTTCGCCACGCAAAAAGGCACCGTCAAGAAGACCCCGCTCAAGGACTTCTCCAACGTCATGGCCCGCGGCATCATCGCCATCGGTATCGATTCCGACGATGAGCTTGTGGCCGCGCGCATCACAGACGGCTCGCAGGTTATCTTCATCGCCACGCACCTCGGCATGGGCATTCGCTTTGAAGAGAGCGACGTGCGCTCCATGGGCCGCCCCGCATACGGCGTCCGCGGCATCAGCCTCATCAAGAACGACTACGTCGTCGGCACCGTGGTCACACCCAAGGAGCATGCACCGGGCGCGTACCGTATTCTCTCCGTCACCGAGAACGGCTTCGGCAAGCGCACCGACGTCGAGGAGTATCGCCTGCAAACGCGCGGCGGCAAGGGCGTCAAGAATCTCTCTGTCACCGAGCGCGTCGGCCGCGTCAACTCCATCCAGCTCGTCGACGAGACCTCTGAGTTGATGGTGATTAGCCAATTCGGCAAAATCATCCGCTGCGATACCAAGACCATTCGCTCCGCTGGCCGCGCCACGCAAGGCGTCCGCATCCTCAACCTCGAGCCCGACAACAAGGTCGCCGCAACGGTCATCATCCCGCCCGAAGAACTCAACGGCAACGGCCACGACGAACAGGGAACACTGCTACAGTAACCGTTGGAAACGGATCGGAGCAAAAGCCATGGACAAAACAATCCGCCGGGTAACTGATCTCGCGGAGCAAGATGCTGAGACATATCGTTACTGGCAGAGCCGACCGATCGGGGAACGGCTATTCGCAGTATGTGAATTGAGCGAGGCCGCTTATGCAATTGCCGCCAACTTCAAAGGAGCGCCGGCCAATGATGACCAAGGACTTCAAGGATCTCCTTCGCGCACTTAACGCAAACGCGGCAGAATACCTCATAATTGGCGGCTACGCTCTCGCCGTGCATCTAATTCCGCGCATGACCAAGGACTTGGACCTCTTCATTCGCTCAGATGCGGAGAATGCCAAGGCCGTTTTTCGCGCGCTGGCGCAGTTTGGCGCGCCTCTCCAAGGGATGACCGAGGCGGATTTTGTCGACGGCACCGTATTCCAAATTGGCCAGGAACCCGACCGGATCGATATTCTGCAGAGCATTGACGGAGTCACATTCGATGAAGCATGGGCAAATCGAGTTGAAGGTAAGATCGATGGCGAAGTCCCGGCTCCGGTGATCTCAAGGGACGATCTAATCCGAAATAAGCTGGCCAGTGGTCGGGAACAGGATCTTCTTGACGCGAAGAAGCTCAAAGCACTGAGCGGAACTAATCCAAAGTGAGCCTATATCCCCTACGGATTCGAGAGTTATTGCGCCGCCCATATGATTTTGTCCGGTGGGCCCACGCGTAATCACGATAATCTGGAAATCGCAGAACCCTTACCCCGTGCTCCTCCGTTCATTTCTCCCCATCTTCGCGCTCGCCCTCTGCGTCCCGCTCTGCCTCGCCGAGAAAGACCCTTACGCCAAAGCTACCGTCACCAATCCCTCCGCCTCTTTTCTTGACGTCTCCGCCCGCCGCGCCGAACTGGCTCATGCCACCACGCCTCGCGTGCTTGAGGCTCTCAGCTGGAAGTCCAGCTGCGTCAACTCCGAGCAGCCCGCGTCGCCCGCCGGCGTTATGTTCATTCCCCATCACTACCTGAGCGGCAGCAACGGCCCCATCAATCCGCAGGAGAATATCGCCACTGCCCCCTACCGCAAACTTGAGCAAGCCGTCAGCAATGGCGCCGACCGCTACGTCGTTACCGGCGACTCCCGCGAAGCCGTTTGCGTTGCCAAGGTGCTGGCTCGGTGGGCCTCCGCCAACACCCTGCTCAATTACAGCTATCAGGAAAGCAGCCAGGCCTGGTTCCAGGTTGAGTGGACGCTCAGCTCCGTCTCGCTCGCATGGTCCGTCGTCCAAACCGATCCCGCCATTCCCGCCGCGCAGCGCGCCCAAATCCTCGCCTGGATGCACAAGGTCACTCAACATATGTTCGACGAGGATCCTCACCCCGGCGACCCGGCCCGCGAAAACAACCACGCCTATTGGCGAGCTCTGTGCGCCACTTCAGTCGGCATCCTCACTTCGGACGACAAGCTCTACCGCCGCGGTCTCGCGCAATATTTCCGCGCCGTCGGCCAAATCAACCCCGATGGTTCTTTCCCGCTTGAAATGGCGCGCCACGAGAACGCCCTCCACTACCAGAGCTTCGCGCTCGCGCCGCTGGTCATGATCGCCGAGCTGGCCGCGCGCCAGGGCGTCGACCTCTACAGCCTGCGCGTCAACGGCCACACCATCGTCGACGCCGTTGACTTCCTCGTGTGCGCCTCGGCCAACCGCAGCCTCGTGAAGAAATACGCATCCGAGCCGCAGACCTTCTCACTCTTCTCCAATGAGAAACCGCCCGCCTGGACCGAGTTCTGGGCCGCGCGTCATCCCGGCAAACCCTGGACCGACATCATTACCATGCCTCTCTACGATTCAACCCTGGCCGGCAATGCCACCATCTACGCCGCTCCCGCGCAAGCAAATTGATCGCCGCAGCCCTCTGCTCCCCACAGGGATTTGGGGAAGAAACAGCTCATACAGCCCAATTCCTTCATTTGCCTTAGCTGGTTCGCATTTCGGCTCCCTGGCGCCCAAGCCCGCTTCGGCGGGCGAAATGCGGTAGCCCCAGGCGCGAGCCTGGGGTTAGTCGATCCATTCGAAATCACAAGCCCGCTTCAGCGGGCGAAAGAGCCCTCGAGCCTTTCGTTTTTTGTGTCAAGCCCCCAGCCGCCCAAATCTACACCTCAGCCTCGCCCTAACCCCTTCTTTTTCTGACCCCTGACCCCTGTTCTGCGATCTCTGCCAAGTTTGCCGATTAATTCAGAGACTTGGCTACACTGGCCTCATATGCAGCGAACCTGCCAACTCGCCAACACGCGCGCAAGCGCGGCCAACCAGCGATCTCTCACTGAGAATTGCGGACTCAAGTCAGCAGAAACTTCGCCTCGCCGATGCCGCATCCGCGCTTCTTTTCGGCCGTCCGAATCGTTCATCTTCGTGCTGGAGTGACCCGAAAATAAATAAAGAAAGATTTTCTTGCCTCAAAAATGGTGCAAATGCATATTAACTCCTTTGCAATCAATACAAATCTCTCAAAACCGTCGACAAATTTCGTCGATTTTAGTCGATTTTGTTGCCCGAAACGGCCCTTTTAGGCAGTCTTCTTCGCGCTCCGCGACCACAACGCGTAAACCGGAACGCCCAGCAGAACCAGGATCATCCCCGGCCAGGTGTACTGTGGCTTGTAGCGCAGGAGCGCTGCGCAGATGCCGGCGGCCATCACGATGTACAACACCGGCAGGAACGGATAGCCGATAGCTTTGTAAGGCCGCGGCGCGTCAGGCTGCTTGAAGCGCAGCACGAAAAGCCCAACGATGGTGAGAATGTAGAAGACCAGCGCCGCGAAAATAATGTAGTCGAGCAATTGGCTGTAGGAGCCGGACACGCAGAGAATTGTCGTCCAGATCGCCTGCACGATCAGCCCCGCCGCCGGCGTACGGTAGCGCGGATGTAGCTTGCCCACGGACTTGAAGAACAGACCGTCCTGCGCCATGGCGTAGTAGACGCGCGCGCCTGCAAGCGTCATTCCGTTGGCGCAGCCGAAAGTCGACACCATGATCGCCGCGGCCATCAGGTAGCCGCCAAAGTGCGGAAAGATCTGTTGCAGTACTGCTGCGCCGATCCGGTCCTCGGCGGCGTATTGAATGCCCCGCGAGAATACAGTCGCGCCGTGCGGATCGCCGTGCAACGGCAGCACCATCATGTACGCCGTGCTCGCCAGGAAATACGTGATCACAACAAAGCCCACTCCGAGTCCGAGCGAGAGCGGAACGTTTCGCCTGGGATGTTTGATTTCGCCCGCGGTGAAGGTCACATTGTTCCACGCATCGCAGGAGAAAAGAGATCCCACTTGAACCACCGCCAACACCACGATGCTGCCGACCAGGGCAATGGGCCCTTGTACACCCACCTGCACCGGATGCAGCGAGTGCCAACCGGCATTCCGCCAGAACTCGCTCCAATGTGCGCCGAAGTTGGCCGCGAGCGCCGCGCCATTGCGACCGATCGTGAACCCCAAAAGAATCAGCCCGGCCAGCGCCAGCGCCTTGGCGACCGTGAACACATTCTGCAACCCCGCGCCGAATCGCACGCCGCGGATGTTAACCGTTGCAACGAACGCCACCACTGCAATCCCAGCCAAATTGGCAGTGCTCACGCCGATGTCCATGTTGCCCAGCACCATCGGTCCCAAAGGGATCGCGGGAACGTGCGCGATGTGCCACAGCCAGTGCGTGCTGGACACGGTCGGGAAAAAGACGCCGAGGAATTTCCCGAAGGCCACGCAAACGACGGCAATCGTTCCGGTCTGAATGACGAGGAAGAGGGTCCACCCGTAGAGAAAACCCCAGAGCGGCCCAAGCGACTCGCGCAGGTAGACGTATTGTCCGCCGGCTTTCGGCATCATCGCGGCGAGTTCACCGTAGCTGAGCGCGCAAATCAAGGTCATGGTTCCAGTCACAACCCATGCAGCCAGAAAGAGCGCCGGTGAATCGGTGAGCCGTGCAATATCGCAGTCGACGATGAAAATGCCGCTGCCGATCATCGAGCCGACCACCAGCGTAGTGGCGCTGAACAGCCCGAGGCTTTGCACCATCTCCGTGCCAGAGCCGGAGGACGATGAACTGAATTGATCTTCTGGTGTCTTCATTCAAGTGTTTCCATTGGCGTGGCACCGCGCGCGAATGCCCAACTCCGTCGGCGATGATATCTGGAATCCTTTCACCTTCCATCAAACATGGTCCCCGCAGGTTTCCACAAGCGATTTCGGCAGGCCGCGCCAAATCCAACACATCTTCGACCAAGGAACTGAACTTTGCAGCGCCGTAAATCGATTCTCTTCTTCGCCGAGAAAGCGTATATTCGTCTCGCTCGCCCAATCGCAGGGCTGGCACACGGTTAATCGGCTCAACTCAAGAACCCTAAAACTGAACAACAATCCCACGACGGGACGACCAGGGAGTTCCATGAAGATTCAAATCGCAGGTTTGGCGGTGGCAGCGTTGTGTCTCGCAGGCGCGGCGCAGGGTTTAGCTCAACAAACGGCGGCGGTACCGGACAAGATCGTGGCGACGATCAATGCCACCCAGACCGGTGTGCCCGTCTCCCCATACGAGTACGGCATGTTTATCGAGCACATTGGCAACACCATGTACAACAGCCTTTGGGCGGAGATGCTCGACGATCGCAAATTCTACTTCCCCATCGTCTCCAAAGACCCCGAAACCCAGGCCCCGAGGCAGGGCAATCCCATGCGCATGCAGCTCCGCAAGTGGCGTCCTGTCGGCCCTGACGAAGTTGTCGTGATGGATAAGGACAATCCCTTTGTCGGTGAGCAGAGCCCGCGCATCGAGCTCGATCCTTCAACTCCGCATGGAATCCGGCAGGCAGGCCTCGCCCTGGTCAACGGGAAAAGGTATACCGGCCGCATCTATCTCCGCGGAACTCCCGGCGCCAGGGTCAAAGTCGCGCTTGTTTGGGGCAGCGGAGCGAAGGATCGCCAGACAATCTCTTTTCCGGCGCTCACCAGCGAATACAAAAGGTATTCTCTTGCCTTCACGGCGGGAACCGATACAACAGATGCCGCGCTCGAGATCACGGGAACCGGCAAGGGCAACTTTCACATCGGCACGCTTTCGCTCATGCCCGCTGACAATATCGAAGGTTTTCGCGCCGACACCATTCCGCTGATCCGCCAGATCAAATCGGGCTTCTGGCGTTATGGAGGAAACTACACCTCGAACCTTATCTGGTACCACACCATCGGCGATCGCGATAAGTGCCCGCCCGATTGGGACTATGCTTGGAACGCCATGCAGACCAACGATCTGGGCATGGACGAATTCATGACGCTTTGCAAGCTCATTGGCGTCGAGCCCTACATCAGCGTCAACGCCGGCCTCGGCGACTCGCACTCCGCCGCCCAGGAAGTCGAGTACATGAATGGGTCGGTCAACACCGTGATGGGCGCTCAGCGCGCGAAAAACGGCCATCCGGAGCCGTACCACGTCAAGTTCTGGAACATTGGCAACGAGCCCTGGGGATCGTGGCAGATTGGCCGCACCGATCTGAAGTACTTCATGATCAAGCACAATGAATTCGCCAAAGCGATGCGCGCCGTGGATCCCTCCATCACTCTGATCGCCTCGGGCCTGATGCTCGAGGACTGGTACCTCACCGGCGAAAACCGCGCCAAGTACGCCGGCAACCTCGGGCTGCTCTATGGAGCGGACGTCGACTGGACGGGCGGCTTTCTCAAAGACTGCTGGGGCAATTTCGACGGCATCTCGCAGCACTGGTATGGGCAGCCGGGCCGCCATCTCGACATCGATCACGAACGCAATCTCCCGCTCGATGCGCCCACTGACGATGCCTACGTCAAGGTCAATCAAACGCTGCTCCAGTTTGCGCGCTACCCGGCTGATCTTGTCCATGGCGAAGCCGAAGAGTGGCAGGGCTATCAGCAACGGTTCCCGGCGATGGCCGCCAAAAACATCTTTCTTTCCATTGACGAGTACGCCTACTTCGGCGGCGGCTTCGGGCGGCCTGTCACGCTCAAGCAGGCCCTCGCCTACGGCATGATCTTCAACGAAATGCTGCGCCACACCGATTTCCTCACCATGGCGGCGCACACCACCGGCGTTTCAACCATCGACTTAAACCGTACCGACGCCACCATGAACGTCCTTGGCCTCACCTTCAAGCTCTATGCCGGCAACTTCGTCGGCGCCGTCCCGGTCGCGCTTTCCGGAAATTCGCCGCAACCGGCTCCGAGATTCCCTCCCGGCGGCGATCAGCCCAGGACAAGCTCCGGCAGCCCGACCTATCCGCTCGACATGTTCGCCGCGCTCTCGCCGGATAAGAAATCTCTGATCGTCTCCGTGGTGAACGCGACGGAATCGGAACAGAAGTTCGACCTGAAGGTGACCGGCACAAGCCTCGCGGGGCCCTCGACGCTCTGGCAGTTGAGCGGAAGCACTCTGGACGCCACCGATCGCGTCGGCCAGCCGCCGCAGGTTGAAATCAAGGAAATCCCCATCGGCAGCGCGCCGAAGACGATCTCGGTCGCGCCTATCAGCGTGAATATCTATCGCTTCCCGGTGACGCAAATTGCGCAGTAACGGTGGGCGCCAGCATTGGCGCCCATTCGACCCATTTCTTGGTGCCCAGAGGGCTACTTGAACTGGAGCAGCCTGGCGAGCGTCCAAGCCCGCCGGCGAAATGCCGAGCGCAGTCGAGGACCTCCCGTTTATGGTGCCCAGAGGGGGACTTGAACCCCCACGGCCGGTTAAGGCCTGCGGATTTTAAGTCCGATTTGACTCATTCTTGCAAACTGGGTCAAGTTGGTTCCGAGCGAGTCACCGCTGTGCCTACTCAACGTGAGTCAAACCAGGATCATCGAGGCCCTGCAGATCACAACCGGTCGTAAAGTCTTCCCTGCCGCAGCTCCGGCGCAATCTCCGCCGATCGGATGATCGCCGTCACCCGCTGGTGCCACCGCTTGTCCCGCCACATACCCACAAACTGCGGCTCGCAGAAGTTGCTGCTCGCGATCGCCAGCCACCTCTCCGTTGAGGCCGCATGCTGCGCTCCCAGCACGCACAGCTCCTGCACCCAGTCCCACGTGAGCAGTGGCCAGTCCTTGTAGTCCACCACGCCCCAACACTCCGTCGTGATCAGTGGCATGCCGATCTTCCGCGATACATCGGCGAAGGTGTCGATGCTGTCCACCAGCCCCTTCCGCCAGTATTCCGGTCGCGCACGATACACATCCGCCGCTTTCAGGCTCAGGTTTGTGTAGCCCTTTGCATCGAATCGTTCATACGCGTAGCCGCACTGACGGTAGAACTCGCCGGCGTTCTGCTGCGCCATCCAGATGTGCGGGTCGAGCAGGTCGAAGTAACTCAGGTCGTGCTGCAGAAAGCTCTGCTTGTCGCCCGTCGCCACCGAAAACAGCAGCGGTATCTCCGGATGCCGCGCCCGCACCAGCGCCACAGCCTTAGGCATCCACGCCAGCGACACCGGCTGGTCCCAGTCTCCGTACGAAACATGCGGCTTCACAAACGGAGCCCAGTCATCCCCCGGCCACTCGTTGCACAGATCGGTATAGAGAATCGCGTCGATCAGTCCCGCCTGCCGGATCAGGTCCAGCGTCTTCAACCAGTTCTCGGCCATCACATCCGGTCCGGTGATGGTCATGCGGGTGTCCGTGTCGTCCTTGCGGTACCAGGTGGAGAGCCCCACCATTACACCGTGCTCTTTGCACTTGCTGATGAACTCAAACAGCGCCGGCAGTAGCACGACGCGGTTCACGTCCGGCGATCCCCAACACTGTGTGTTCCACTCCGGCCACAGCGTCCACGTTTTGTGCGGATCGGCCGCCAGCAAATGCGGAAACGGATCGATGCGCACGGCGTTGTAGCCGCGTTCGCACAGATCGTCGAGCGCGCGGTCCCAGTCCTCGAAGCCCGCACCTGGCCAGCGCCGCTCGATCCATGAAAACTCCCACATGCTGATCGCGCGGGGATGCTTTGCGCCGCCAGCCGGCGGCGCGTTCCGATGCTTCTGCGCAGATTCCGCGCTCGCCTTCGGCTCACCCGGCAGCGCGCCTGCAACCGCTGCCGAAGCCGCCCCGCTCAGGAATTGCCTGCGATTCATGACATTCTCCAGTCCCGTCGGTCACATTGCCCGGTTTCCACGTATCATTGTGCATCCGAGTCGATGTGTTTCGAAATGGAGAAGAGGTTGACTCGGGTCAGCGAACACTTTTCAACGAAAGCATCGTGGATTGCGATTCATCGGTTGTCCGACTCCGCGTTTTCTCCTAAAGGACAATTGAGCCTTGACGCATCTGGGCGGCTTACCGGCTAACCGTACAGAACTCGAAAACTTGGTTATATCCGAATAGCCGACAAACCAGGCACAGCCCGAATCCAACCTCTGCGACGTTTCCGAGGAGCTATCCTTCGATTGGCGCGTAAAACAATTCCACTGAGCAGCTTGGGAACTCTCCGATCATTCCGCGCAATCCGTGCTCCAGAGTCTAGGAAATTAAAGTCTTGGCCTTCTGCGTGGCAAGCGAACGCACGCTGCGACTAATTGCTCGCGCTCGCCTCGCACGGATTTCCACCGCATAGCGCGCCCGTGATTCCCTGTCCTTCAGTGATCGTATAGATGCGATCAACTGAACGCAGCTTGATCGTTTCCTTCTTTCCTGAAGGCCAGTGAATCTCTACGGTCCCAGCGACGGTGGCGTCGCCCAGGCCAAAGTGGAGTCGCCGATCGTTCGAGGAGATAAAGCTGCCACTGGCTAGCACATCCCGGCGTTGGCGCATGCCGTTTGCAGTCAGATATGCCGTGGCGCAGGTGGCGTCGCGCGGGCTCTTGGGACCACCCTCTAGCTTCAACTCCACCCAGTGGTGATGGTCGGGATTCACATTGCGCAGCAGCACCGGCGGGCCATCGATGGGATTGATGACCACGTCGATTTTTCCGTCGTTGAAAAGATCGCCGAAAGCCGCTCCACGCGCCGGAATCACATCCGCCAGCCCCGATTCTTTCACCGGCGGAACGTATTCGAACTTCCGCCCTTTGCCAGTACCATCGGGGATGTTGTGAAACAGCAGCGGCCGTTCAGCAAAGGTGGTGCCCCAGTCGTGCTGGTCCACCTGAGGATAGACGTGGCCGTTGACCATAAAGAGATCGAGCCAGCCGTCGTTGTCAAAGTCGATAAAGCCGTCGCCCCAACCGACGAACGGAATCGTGGTCTGCGCCACTCCCGCCTTGTAGCTCACGTCGGTAAACCTGGCATCGCCGTCGTTGTGGTAGAGCACCTTGTAGTCGTCGCCGAAGTCGGTAACGAAGAAGTCGATTCGGCCGTTGTTCTCGTAGTCGCCCGCCGCGATGCCCATGGACGCAATCTCGCGCCCATCCTGGTTCAGCGCAAAACCCGATACGTAACTCTGATCGTCGAAGGTGCCGTCCCCCTTATTGATGTAGAGATAGTTGGGCTCGGAGTCATTGCCCACCACCAGGTCCGGCTTGCCGTCGCCCTTGAGAGACACAAAGATCGCGGTGAAGCCATAGTACCGGTTCTTGTCCTCTACGCCCGCCTTCACGGTTACGTCAGTAAAGGTCCCGTCGCCGTTGTTGTGGAACAGGTGGTCGGGCTCGCCCGGCAGACCGCGCGGGCCGCAGTTCACAGGCGCGCCGCGATATTGGCAAAAGGCGTAGTTCATCGCCTTGGTGCCGCCGATAGGTAGGTTGTCGCGGTCGAAGTGCACATAGGCGGCTACATACAGGTCCAGCAGCCCGTCGCCATCGTAGTCACCCCAGGCCGAGCCGCTTGACCAGTTGCCCAACTGCACGCCGGCCTTTTCGGCTACATCGGTAAAGGTGCCATCGTGGTTGTTGTGGTAGAGACGGTTCAGGCCATAGTTGCCCACGAAGATGTCGGGCCAGCCGTCGTTGTCGTAGTCAGCCACCGAGCACCCATATCCCCAGCGGTCGTTGACCACGCCGGCCTGCGCGCTCACATCAGTAAAGGTGCCGTCGTGATTATTGTGAAACAGCGCAGCATGTGGCGGCTCTTCCTTGCCGTCCAGAGCGTTGAAAGTCGAACCGTTGACCAAGTAGATGTCCAGCCAGCCGTCGTTGTCGTAGTCCAGCAGGCAGACGCCGGAGCCGTTGGTCTCGACGATGAAGTTCTTCTCCGGCACGCCCATTTTGTGACTCCATCCGGAGAGCCCTGCTTGTTTGGTGATGTCCTCGAAGATCACCGGCCCGGTATCGACAAACCCACCGGCAGTGATGGGCCGCTTCTGTGCGTCGTACACGGGAGCCTCTGCCACACCCGAGGCAATGCCGCCCATGCCGCCCTGCTGGGCGCGGCACTCGGCAGCAAATATAGAAGCAATGCACAAAATGCTGAAAAGCAGACCACGAACCAGCAGCAAGATTAATCCCCCCACACTCGACAGTTTAGCTTGTGTCAACAGTCGTTTGTGCCGTGCCCCGTGGACCAGGCTCTGTCGGCCAACGTGATCCGGGCCGATTGCGATCACCGCATCAGGGCACTGGCGTGGAGACCGACATAGTACGACCACAACACAATTTCGAGTCGCCTTTCTAAAAGCTCAGGTAGAGGTACTCGATTCAATTCAACTAAATGCTGGAGCGTATTCCGAACGTGCGCCCAGTCTTCCTTCGATTCGTAGAGCTTTCCCAACTCGAAGCTTCATGGTGAAACGGCATACTGCGATTGGCTGGCACTGTGCAGTGCTAGAATTCCGGGCAAGATGAGGAATCGAGCGTCAGCGTGCATCGTACTGCTCTTCTCTGCTTTCACTCTCAGCGCTCAAATTCCCTCAGTGGCCGTGCCCAAGCAGCTCGCGCAACCCTCTGTGCCGCATTTTCGAGACGTTTCGGCCGAGGTCGGACTTCGCACTCTTCCTCACACGAATCTCGACAGGCGCTACGTCATCGAAACGATGAGCGGCGGAGGAGTTGCCTTTCTGGATTGCGATAACAACGGCAAATTGGACATCGCCGTGGTTAACGATTCCTCAATCGACCGCTACCTTGCTGGCGGCGATCCCATGATCACGCTCTACCGGGAGGACGGCAACGGGAATACACTGCACTTCACCGACGTCACCGCAGCCGCGGGGTTGACAACCAAGGGCTGGGCCACCGGGATTGCCGTCGCCGATTACGACAACGACGGCCTTCCTGATATTTATGTCACCGGCTACGGCCACAATGTGCTCTATCACAATCTAGGCGGCTGCAAATTCGCCGACGTCACGGCAAAGGCGGGTGTTGGCGGCGGAGGCTTTAGCGTCGGAGCCGCCTGGGCCGACTACGACCGTGACGGATTTGTGGATCTTTACGTTGCCCGCTATGTTTCCACCGATCCCCGGCATCTTCCCGACCCTCAAAGGACGGTATACAAGAACGCACTCGCCGAACTGCCAGATAAGATGCCCGGCGAAACCAACCTCCTCTACCGCAATCGGGGCGACGGAACCTTCGAAGAGGTCGCGGCCAAAGCCGGTGTCCAGAACACACAGAAGGCGCACGGCATGGGAATTTGTTGGGGAGATTTCGACGGCGATGGATGGCCCGATCTCTTTGTCACCAACGACGGATGCAGCAATTTTCTGTTTCACAACAAAAGGGTCGGAACCTTTGAGGATATCGGCCTCTATTCAGGCACCGCCTTCGGGGAAATGGGGCAAACCTACGGCAACATGGCATGCGATTTTGCCGACCTCGACCACAACGGCAGGTTCGACCTGTTCGTGACCCGTTATGCCGGCCAGCCGGCCAGTCTCTACATCAACGACGGCCACAACCAGTTTCACGATGTTGCCGATCGCGCCGGAATCGCCGCTCCCACTTCACCGCTCGTCAAGTGGGGAGCAAACTTCGCAGACTTCGACAATAGCGGCTGGCAGGATCTTTTCATGGCCTCGGGTAACTTCTCGACCTTGCTCGATGGGGCGCCCGGTGAACCGCCTTTTGTCGAGCCGATCGAGCTTTTCCTTAATGAGACGAACGGCAAATTCCGCGAGGTTGCTGCCGCTACTGGCTTAAATGCAGGCCCGTTGAAGTCCCGGCGAGGAACAGCCGTGGGAGATGTCAATAACGACGGAAGACTCGACATTCTCGTCTTCAACGTCGGCGCTCCACCCTCGCTTTTTCTCAACGAAACCAGGAATGACAACCACTGGATCACGCTGCACCTGGTGGGTACGAAGAGTAACCGGATGGCGATCGGCGCCCGAGTGACCGTCACCACCGGCAACGTCAAGCAAGTGGATGAAGTCCGCGCAGGAGGAAGCTATCTCTCCACCAGCGACCCGCGACTCCACTTTGGACTCGGCTCGACTGCCTCCATCGACCGCATCGAAGTCCTTTGGCCCAGCGGCTTGCTCGAACAATTTCCTGGAGGCCCGGGCGATCGATTTGTATCTTTGGTGGAAGGGAGTGGCACCGCGCTGCCCACAGGCCAGGCTCCTCCGAAGGAGAAGTAAGATCGCCAGAGTCAAGATTCCGCTAAAGGAATGTGAAGTCATTGATCAACGTGCGACCCGGCAGTGCTGGCCTTGAAGCTTCCAGCACGCACGAGTTGGTCGCGAAATGCCTGATCGCGTTGCGCCTCGACAAGCGAACTGGTGCGTTCGGCCTCTTTTTCAGCTTCGGCGTGAAGGCCCAGCCGTGCGTAGCTGCGGCTCAGCTGGTAGTGCGCGGGCGCGAATTCGGGACGGAGGGCAATCACGTGTTCGAAAGCCTTTCGCGCTTCTTGCCAGTCCTGCAGGGACTCAAACAACTTCCCCAGTTCGAATTGCGGATCAGGCGAGTGCGGATCCAAGCTTGCTGCATTCTCGAGGGCGGCGCGAGCATCATCGTATCGTCCCAAACGGTTGGCCAGCATTCCGAAGTAGTACTCGAGGAGATAATGCCCAGGGCTCGTCCGTCGCGCGGCATCGAGGATCTTGATTGCCTCCGCGTCGTTGCCCTGCCGGGCGTAGGTCTGTGCCAGCCCAACATAGGCAACGTCCAGATCAGGGTGATTGGCGAGGGCGGCGTGAAATGCGTCGCGGGCAGCGTCATAGTTGCCTTTGATCATCTCGATGGCGCCAAGCCTCAATTCGAGCGGCGCAGTTTCTGCCGTCTTGCCCAACCCGTTCTCGATCACCTGAACCCCTTCGTCGTAGCGATCGGTGTCCATGAGCAGGCGCGTGTAATCGAGTGCATGATCGGGATTGGAGGGGTCTGCCGCAGCTGCAGCGCGATACGCGTCCAACGCTTCAGGCATCTTCTGCTGTGCTTCGAAGGCTGAGCCAAGAAACATCAGAATGTCTGCATTGCCGGGCTGCTCGCTGTGCAACGCCGACAAGATCGTCGAGGCCTCCGCGGACTGGTTGCCGTAAAGCAATGCCAGCGCGAGGTTGTAGCGATTCTGCCAGGCAGGATGATCGGCTGCTATGCGACGGAAGCAGTCGATCGCCTGTGGCCACGCGCCCCGATTCGCGAAAAGCACAGCCAATTGATATGCCCGATCAGGCGGAAGATTGCCGCCCTGCTCCAGGAGATCAATTCGAGCCGCCGCTTCGGCAATATGTCCGGTCCGAATCTCCGCGCCGGCCAGGCTCGCTGCAGCTTCCGGATCGTTATCACTCAGTTTCCCCGACAGGGATGCTTGTTCGATCGCGTCGCTATCCTTACCAGTGGCCAGATCAAGTGACATCAGATAGTAGTGCGCAAACTGGTCTTTGGGGTCAAGGCGCGATGCTTCGCGCAGTTCGACTGAGGCGCCCGAATCATCTCCGGCATTGAGAAGGTTGACGCCCAGGTTGCGGTGCGGTGCAGCCTGCGACGGATCGAGGTGAATCGCGGCACGGTAATCGGCGTTTGCCTTCTCGATCAATCCGAGATTGGTTTCGGTAATGCCGAGAAGATTGTCAATCGTCGCACTACGCGGCGAGATTCTGTGCGCCTCTTCGAGCTTCCCCAGGGCTTCTTTGAAGCGGGACTCCCGCATTAGACTCACAGCCTCGTCAAGAGCTGAGTTCTGCGCGACCAGAGGTGCAGAGAATGCAAAAAGGACAATAAGAGCGCGCCAGTTCATGGTTTCCCCGTTGGTTCGAGGGTGGCTTGGGAAGCGACGCCGTCTTTTTCTTCCTTGATGGCGCGAACCTGCGCGAAGGCCTGAAGCGCTTGCGCGGTTTTGCCCTCGGACCGCAGAACCATGCCGAGCTGGTAGTGGACCGCGCCATCGCTGTCGTGAGCAAGGGCGCGCCTAAGCACTGCTTCGGCCTTGGCGTAATCCCTTTCGTTCGCATACGCCTTACCCAATTGCGCGTAAGCGGGCCACAAGTCAGGACTCCTGCTAAGTGCCGATTCAAGATGCGGAATGGCTTCGGGGGCGCGGCCCTCTGCGACCAGAACGGAGCCAAGTTCTGCATTGGCTTCGGCATTGCCGGGATCCAGTTCCAACTCGCGCGTCAGTTCCGGCAGCGCGTGGTCCGCATCCGCATGCTTCCAGTAGAGATGTCCGAGCCAGAAATGAACTCCCGGAAGATCGGGGCGGGCGGCGGCAACGAGCAGGTACTCATCGATTGCCTTCTTGTCTTCATCGTGGTCAGCGTAAAGCTGCCCGAGCAACTGGTGAACGTGGTATGAGTCAGGCGCGACTGCGACCAGCCTGAAGATTTGCCGCATGGACAAGTAGCGGCGCGTCAGCACCAAATCGTACCGCGCGGCGAGGTCTGCCGGATGAGCTGTCACCCAGCGTTCGAGCGCATCCTCCGCCTGCTCATAATCATGTTGGTGAAAACCGATCAAGGCGCGATCAAGAGCATCGCCAGCAGGCGCCGGAGCAGGTTTGGACGCCGCGATCTGCCGGTAGGCCTGCGCGGCGGCATCTCGATCTCCAGCTTGCGCATACAATGCCGCCAGGACCGCAAACTTCGCAGGCGTTGTCGATGGGTCCGTTTCAAGCATTGCAGCAGATTCCCGGCAGGATCGTATCAATTGCGCGTCTGGACCCTTGGGATCGGCTTGTTCGATTTCATCTTCCAGCGGAAGGCCCAGGGCATCGAGAGCTTCGCTGCGGTCGATGGCGAGCGCGTGCTCGATTCGCGAAAGATCATCGGCCGGGTGATGCAAAAGAATCAGAATCTCCCCGCTGCGCGCAAGTACCGCCGCGGAATGCGGCTGGATGGCCGCGGCTTGATCCAGAAGCTTGAGCGCATCGGAGAATCTGGCCTGCCTGAAAAACACGTTGGCGAGCTCCAGGCGCGCATCTACGGAGCGAGGATCTCTTTGAATGGCGCGGCGCAAGTGGCCTTCGGCCTTTGTCCAATCCCGCTCTTGGGCGTAGACATCGGCGTAGATGCGATCGGAAAGCGCCGTTCCCCTTGAGGCTTCAAGAAGTTCCTCAGTCTGCTGATGCACAGCCTTTCCGTAGGCTTCGCCGGCTGCGAAGAGAAAGTCGGGGTCGTTGGGGAATTGCGCGGCAGCGGTGCGCAGTTGCAGCAACGCGGCGTCTATTTGTCCCGCATCCCAGAGAGCGATTCCCAGCCAGCTTTGGGCTAACTTCTCTTTCGGATCGAGTCGCACCGCTTCGCGTAAGTACGTCACGCCCTGCGACGGGTGGTTCAGCCTCACTTCGTCAATTCCCAGCCAGAGGTTTACTCCGCGCATCCCGGGCCTCAACTTGCCCGCCATAGCCAAAGCTCGCGCGGAATCGCCGAATCTTGCCTGAGCGTAGTAAACCAGCCCAAGGTTTGCGTACACCTCGGGTAATCCGGGCTGGAGCCGCAGAACTTCCTTGTATTCACCGACTGCATCATCAAGCCGGCCCTGCTGCTGTGCCTGCTGAGCAGCGAGAAAGTGTTCCTGAACTTGATCCTGGACTTGTGAACTGATAACCTGCGCGGCGCCGGTTGATGTGAGCACGCATGCAATCTGAATCACTGCAACGAAAACCAGAAATCGCCGGCTGCAGATGCGAAACATGGATTGATAGTAGCTTATCTTCACGTCACTGAATGCCATTGCGTGACCCTGTACGGTGTTTTTTTCTAATGGACCGGTCATCCTGCTGTCTGGTTTGTGTTGCGCGCAAAAATGCAATTCTCCCGGACCTCGTTAAAGAGGTCCGGGAGAATTGGGTTGCTTTCAAACGTCAGACGTAACAGGGCTGATTTGCCCGGTGGCGTCAGAAGGTGACCCGCAAATCGCCCTGGATGTTTCTCGGGCCATAGGCAAGGCCCGAAGCCTGCCCCTCGCCTGAGGTTGCGCAGTTTTGACTCGACGTGGGGGTACAAGTGATTGACGTGTTAAAGCCGGTGAAGCGGTGCCGGTTGAACACGTCGAAGAACTCCACGCGGAAGTCGGTGTGGACCCGTTCGGTAAACATGGGGATGGCCTTGGTGACGTTGAAGTCCTCGCTCGTGTTGAAGAGTTCGCGTGCGCCGAGGACTTTGGGCGCGTCGCCAAAGGTGAAGTTCGGCGCGGGCGTAAACGCCGCTGGATTGAATCGGAGGCTTGTCCCATAGACGAATTTACTGTTACTACTGACACCGCTCGGATTCACCCCCGGCATGATGTTGGGACGGCTGGATGAACCGGTCGCGCCCTCGCCGCCGGCGAAGATGCCCGAGGTCCAGCCCGGTGAGGTTACGGCGAGTGGAGTGCCGCTTTGATACTTCTGGACGGCGGCAATCTTCCATCCACCGGCCAGCACGTTGACGGCTCCGCCCCGATTGGCAAACTGCTTGCCTTTTCCGAAGGGCAGATCGTAAGTCCAGGCCAGGACTACGCGCTGCGGGATGTCGAACTGGCTGAGGGCCTTCTCGACCTTCAGATTGTAGGTGTTCAGCGCGCCGGAATTGTCGTTACCCTCCCAGGCGGCCTCGGTCGGATACTCCGAGTCGGCATTGGTGATGTTCTTTGACCAACTGTAGCTGGCCAACACTGTCAGCCCGCTACTGACCCGCTTGGTTACCTGAGCCTGCATGGCGTCGTAAGTGTAATCGCCGAAGGGATCGTCCATGGTCGCTGAATCCACCGTGACGGTTCCATACTGCGGGAAGGGACGCAGGGCCTGAGAGACGGTGCCGCTGAACCCGGCATAGGGCGCTGCGACCAAGGACTGGCCCGCGCAAGCCGGGCTTGTCGCCTGGTTGGCAATGTTGACTTGCAAACATGCGCCTCGGGCCTGGTTCACGGGATTTCCCTGGTTGGGGTCATGCAGGAATGCCTGCAGGTGGTCGCCATGAGCGCCGACGTAGGCCACGTCCACAATGGTATTGAAGGGCAGTTGGCGCTGCACATCGAGGGTCCAGTTTTGGATGGTCCCGGGGCGGTCGACCTTCGACTCGAGGAAGAGGGCATTGCTCTGCCCGTTCAGGACCGTGGGGTTGATGAAGGGCGGCAGGTTGCCGGGATAGGCGGTGATCTGGGAGAGCACAACGGCCGGGGTCTGAATGCTGGCCGGGGTGGGGTACGTGTAGCTGCCGGAGAAGCCCTGGCTGTCGTCCTCGGCGAAGCCTCCGATGCGCTGGGTGGAGTAGTAAATGCCGTAGCCGGCGCGAATGACAGTTTTGGGATCAACCGAATAGGAGAGACCGACGCGAGGACCGAAGGCCTTTTTGAAGATCGACTGCGGAGAGTTCCCGCCGAGGCGTCCCGTGCCGCTGCCTTCAAAGACGTAAGCGCCGGGAAGGCCGCCCGCACCCGGGTTCGCCAGGGTTGGATCCACATAGGACATTTCGTCATGCGCCTCGGTCACCGGGATTGGTATGTCGTAACGCAGGCCCAGGTTGACGGTGAGCTTGTTGTCGACCTTCCAGTCGTCGGCGGCAAAGACGGCAAAATACTTGACGCGGAATCCATTTACCTGCGGGATGTCAATATACGCGTTGGTGGCGGCGCCAAGATAGAAGTTGGCGAAGCCGAAGCCGGAGCCGGGAGTGGCCGGACTGCTGGTGGGGCCGCCTGTGCTATTCGTGGTGTCGTTTGAGAAGGTGAACTGGCCGGCGCTGCCGGTCAGGATGCCGAGGTTGAACTGCGCGGCGCGAAATTCGCCGCCGAACCTGAAGCTGTGACGGCCCTTCTGCCACGAGACCGCGTCGTCGTATTGAAAGACGTTGTCATAGAAGATGCTTTGGCCATCGCTGGGGCTGTTGATGCCATTGCCGGGGTAGTTGTAGGTGAATTTAGGGAAAACCTCGTCGCCTACGCCCTTGAGCCCGAACTTGGTTGCCCAGTTGCCGCCAAATCCGCCCTCGCCCGAGGTTTCAAGGCGACGGCGGCGAGTGAAGCCGGCGTTGAAGTGGTTGAGCATGGTGGGCGTGATGATGAAGTCATAGCCCAGACGCAGATATTTGTTGCCCTGGATGTTGCCGCCGGTGTAAAGCGACCCGAGGCTTTGGGTGCTGACGTAAGGCATGTTGCCGGTGAAGTAACTGCCTGTGATTTTGTTGCGCGTGCCGATGTTCTGGTCCCCGCGTATGGACCACATGTCGGCTTGCTCGTGGTTGGAACTGGCGTCACTGATGTTGAAGTAAGGGCTGGTGGCGCTGGAGGGGGCGGAGGGCATGACCTTGGAAGCGGCAGCAAAGACCGGATCCGCGGCCTCGGTGATTTTGTTGTTCGGATAAGCCTGGCAGGTCTGTCCCTGGTTGGCGCCAGTGCAGGTCGTGTAGTCGTAAAGGATGTGCGCCGGGAAGGTCCGGTTCTGGACTATCGTCGGAGTCAGCAGTGCAGAGAAGTCGCCGCCGAGCATGGCCTGGGTGGGTGCCGACAGAAGCGAGGTGCTTCCGCTTTCTTGCCGGAAGCCCTCGTAATTGAAGAAGAAGAAGGTCTTGTCTTTGCCGTTGTAAAGCCAGGGAACGCGCACCGGCCCGCCGACGCTTGCGCCGAAGTCGTTCTGGGTGTCGATGGACTTCGTGTCTACGATCTTGCCGGCTTGCGCGTTAGCGAGGTCGTTGAGCCAGCTGTTGGCATCCAAGACGCGGTTCTTGAGCAGATCGTAAGCCGAGCCGTGAAAGTCGTTCGTTCCTTGCTTGGAGACGAGATTGACCACGCCGCCGCTGGCGCTTCCAAATTGAGCGTCGAAGGTGTTGGTCATGACCTTGAATTCGGAGACGGCCTCGACGCTGAAGTTATAGGTCACCTGCATGTTGGCCGAGGCGAGCTCGGTGGTGGCGCCGTCGAGCAGGATGTCGCCACCTCCCTGTTGTCCGCCGCTGAGCTTGAAGGCTCCGGCGGGCGGCGAGGAGGGGTTGTTGCTCATGGTGCCGGCGAATCCGGGCGAGAGTGCTGCAAACTCGAGCGGGTCGCGGATCTCACCGCCGAAGGGCAGCGGAAGCGATTCCAATACCTGCGGCGACATCGTGTAGCCGACATCGGAGGATTCAGACTCCAGGTGCGAGGCGTCGCTCATGACGGTTACGCTCTCGCTAGCCTTACCCACTTTCAAAACGACATCAACAGAGGCTGCACTACCAACCTCCACGATGATGCCGTCCTGAGTGTAGGACTCGAACCCTGAAGAAGTTACGGTCAGGGTGTAATTCCCGGGTGGAAGCTCGGAAAAGTTGAACAGGCCATCTCCGGTCGCCTTCATGTCGTAGGAGCTGCCCGTGTTTGATTCTTTCAGCTCGATCGATGCTCCTGGCACGATTGCACCGGTTGCGTCCTTGACCGAGCCAGCTAAAGTGCCTCTGCCCGCTTGAGCTAAGCAGGGGATGCCGGCCGACAGCCAGAGTGCCGCCAACAGTGCGACCGCGAAGCACCACGTTCTTTGCGCGGTTAGACTGGGGTTGGTCATTGCGTTTCTCCTTTTCAAGTTGCTTCAAGCCTCCGAAGTTTGAGTAGCCAGGTTTAAGGCGGAGGAGGTGGTTCCCGCCTCATCCAGATCCCGGGAAATCCGGGCGTTTACCCAGATCGATAGCATTTGCAGCAGTGCAATCACGGGGAGCGCGTACTTGAGTGCCGCAATTCCCGATCCCCAATGCGCGATTGCCAGGAATAGCCCGCATCCCAGCGCTCTTCCTGTAAACAAGCCGAATTCATGATTGAAAATGTAGGCGTAACTGTTGCGTCCCTCGATATGCGAGACCGTATCGACCACCTGCAACTGGATGGGGAAATAGGCGAGGTCGAGCATCGGCTTCGCCAGCAAAAGGCAGGCAATGAAAATGAGTACGCCTAACGCGCTAAAGAGCAGTGCGTTGGTCACGGCTCCTAAAAGGAAGAGCGACAGCCCGACTGCAAAAATGATCTTGCGATGCCGCGGTGCGGTGAGGCGGCCGGCCGCATAGAGCAGGCACGCGGAGAAAACGCCGCCAATCGCTTGCACGGCCCCCAACGTTCCTTCCTGCCCTACTAGGAGCATGATGAGCATCGCGGGCGCTGTGACGATGTAGCCCTGCGCGAGTCCCTTCAGCAGCGCCAGCGCGAGCATGCGCCACCACAGCGGATGGAAATGGAAGTAGACAAACCTCGTATGCCGCGGCATGCGGAATGTGCCGCGCTCCAGGATTGCGGCGGCCGCGATGGTCAGAACAAAGACCACCATCGCAATCACGCGATAGGCGCGGTTGGCCACTCCGCCGAGCCACCCATAAAGAGCCGTACCGCTGATGAACCATCCGATGAGCGCCGGAACAACAACGGCGTTTAAGGTCGCCACGAAGTTTTCCACGCCATAGAAATAATTGCGATTGTCATCGTTGGTGGCCATCAGCGCCAGGAAGCCCCGGTTGGCCCAGAAAATGCCCGTCGCGAGGCCCATCGTGAATCCCAGGATGGCGATGCCAAGCCGACTCAGGATCCCCAATTCCATCATGAGCATCATGGCGATCCCGGAAAGCACCATTCCCACCGCGTACAAATGCTTTGAGCCCACGCGGCCCAGGAGCTTCCCATTGATAAAGAAGGCCAGCGGCGTGGCTGAATAAATCGACAGTTGATACGCAACCACCTTGTCGACGGCCCTGGAGTTTCGCATCACGTATGCTGCGACAAAAATCTCAATCACTGGCAAAACCAGCGCATAGATCATGTTCGAGACCATGAGCACGCGCATGGAGTGCGGACAGGCGAAAAAGACAGCAACTTCTTTGCGAATGCCGTTCACGCCTTAGCCCCCTCCGCCAACGCCAGCCCGGCAAGGATGCTCTCAACGGAAAACGTCGCCGCGCAGATCACGCTGTCGGCAGCGCCGTAGTAAAGCGTCAGGCGGTCTCCGTTCACGATGTGCCCGTTGGTAAAGATCACCTGCCCAAAGAATCCCTCCTGCTCGTATGGCTCCAGAGGTTCCATGATCGGCGCCTCTGAACGCGCCAGAACCTTCCACGGTTCGTTCAGGTCGAGAAGTAACGCGCCCAGGCAATAGCGGTTGTCTTTCGTGGCGCCGTGATAAATCTCCAGCCACCCCTCTGCGGTTCGGATCGGCGAGGCTCCGGCTCCCACGCGTGCGCTGTCCCAGTAGCCTTCCCGGGTGTGCGCCAAGCAACGGTGATGGCCCCAATGAACCAGGTCGGGGGACTCTGCCAGCCAGATGTAGTTGCCGCCCAGCTCGGGACTGCTGGGCCGGTGCAGGGCGTAGTATTTGCCCCCGATCCGCTCTTCGAAGATCGCGCAATCCTTGTTGTGAGGTGGAAAGATCATGCCTTCGTGCGCAAATTCCTTCCAATCGCGGGTCGTCCTCAGGCCCACCCCTACGCCATGCCTGGAAACCTGGGTATAGGTCAGATAAAAGGTCGCGTCGATCTTCGCCACCCGGCAGTCCTCGATGCCGAAGGTCTCCAATTCGCCCGTTCCGGTCAGGGGCCTGCAGGGTTCCGCTTCGGAGAAGTCGATTCCGTCGTCGCTCGACAACAAGCGCAGATGGGAGAGCGTCGTGAGGTACTCCTGACCTTCAAAACTGATGACGCGGGGATCGCTCAAATCGAGTCGGGGATCGCTGGAATCGAATTCCAGGATTTCCACCTGACCGTGGGGTGTAAGGACGGGCAAAGATGTCTTGCCTGGCGTTTGTTTTGGACGCTCAGCCACACGGACGATCAGCCAGGTCTTGCCCTTGAACTCGAACACTCCCGGATTGAGCAGACAGGTTATCTCCATTCCCGCCAGACTGGGGCGCACGTCCTCCGGCCGCAGGATGGGGTTCTTTTCGGAGCGATCTGCCAGGTCGTGTCTCATTCACCCTTTTTGATTGAAGCCGTCGTTGGAATCGCCTCTAAAATCATGCGTTACGCGAGGAGGAAGCATACAGGCATTGCGACCGCGTATAAGCCTCAGGGATTGGCCGCAAATCAACCCAAAGGATGAGGGAGCGCCTGCGCGTTTGAAAAGGTACTCACGCCGAAAAACAATAAAAATCAATGCGATCTACATGTGAATCGCAATTTACTGCAGGCGCGGGAATGGTGGATTTTCCTTCAGGTAGTTTCCAGACTCTTCCCAGTTACGACCTCTTTTTCATACGGATAAACGACGTGCTATCATTCATTCGCGCCGTCAGGGGAGGCTCTGCGCAGAGGACAGGATGAGACGAGGGCGATGGAAGTTGATCAGGAACTTAAGGCGGATGCCCGCTGGCAGTTGATCGAGAGAATCGCAGCCAGCCCTCCGTTCCAAAAATCGGCACGTATCCGGGAACTTCTGCGGTTCATGGCCGAAAGAACGCTTCATGGCCATGCGCAGGACCTCACCGAGCACCGCATCGGAAGCGCCGTATTCGGCAAACCGCAAGACTATAGTGTGGTCGAGGACAGTTCGGTTCGCGTGCACATACGCCAGTTGCGTCTGCGCTTACACGAGTACTTTGATGGCGACGGCCGCAATGAAACGCAAGTGGTTGAGATTCCCAAGGGGTCCTATACCACCGTTTTTCGGGCTGTAGACCAATCGGCGCCGGCAGAGGATTCCACGACGACTCGCTTCAGTCTGCTGTATGGTGTGGTTCCCTGGACTCTGGCCGCGCTGTTTCTGGGCACCACCATTGCTGCGTGGTTCTTTCATCAAAGACAGAGCCCGCAGCCCCAGGCTCCGTGGCCACTATCTTCGCTGTTCAGGCCGGGAAGTGCGCCTGTTCAGGTTGTAGTCGCCGACGCCAACTATGGCATGATGCGTCTTCTCGAGGAGCGGCCTGTCACGCTGGATACCTATCTTGCTCCTTCCTACCGTAGCGGCCAGGATCTATTAAATGCCCACCCCACCGAACGAGAGACCCGGATGATGAAGTACTTGTCGGGGTCGTTACTCACGTCGTATGCCGACGTTGTCGTGGTCAGCAACCTTCTCCGCGTATGCGGGAGCGATCGCCTGGTAATTCGTTCAGCTCGGGAACTACGGCCGCGTGACCTGCAGGAGGGCAGCTATGTTTTCGTCGGTAGCCCCAGCTCTAACCCCTGGGTCTTCTACTTTCAGGACAAGCTGAATTTCCAGGAACGCGAGGGTGTAGTGGGCGAGAGCCTCAAGTTCTTTCAGAATCTTCATCCGAAGCCAGGCGAAGAAGAAAAGTATCCCGGATTGAGCTTTACAGGAAGTTCAGGGGAGGACTACGCCACCATTTCGTTGCTCCCCGTACCTGATGGACAAGGAAGTGTACTGATCCTGCAAGGTCTACAGCAGGAAGGCACCGAGGCTGCAGGAATCTTTTTGGCTGATCCTGTAAATCGCCAAAAGCTCGCTCAGGCCCTGGGAATTACAAGTTCGACACCGCAGCCGGTCTATTTTGAAGCCCTCATCCGGACGCAGGCTGTTGCCGGCGCACCCGACGCGACCTACATCGTAGCCGCTCGCTTGATCCTGAAGTGATGTGCGCCTGAGTCACTTGACAATTTCTCTCACTTTCGCTCAGACTCGCATTTCGTGAACCTCTGCAATGAGTCAGCATCTTCGCGAATGTTTCCCCATGGCGATTGAGCCGGCGCAGCTACTTCGCAATTCTACGCTTGACTGCATTCCGCAGCAGGTTGCGCGTCCTCGCTACGACCGCAGCCTCACGCGTCCCGCGCTCGCACATATCGGAGTGGGCGGATTCAATCGGTCCCACCTCGCTGTTTATCTCGATGACTTGCTTTCGAGCGGACCATCTGACCGTTGGGGCGAGTTCGGCATTGGCCTGCTCCCCCCCGACAAGCACGTTCACGATGCGCTGGCAACTCAGGATTTCCTGTATGGCGTACTGGAGCTCGAAAGCGAAAGGGAAAGCTATCGCGTGATTGGCTCTCTCGTTGGACACCTCTTCGCGCCTGAAACCACGGCCGGCGTTCTGGAACGTCTCTCTTCGCCCGATTGCCTGATCGTTTCGCTTACCGTCACCGAAGGCGGATATTTCCTCGAAGATGGAACCGGTCGATTCCTAAGCGAACACCTGGACGTTCAGCACGATCTGGAGCATCCTGCTTCACCGCGAACCTGGCTTGGCTTCGTCGCCGAAGCGGCCCAGCGGCGCATGCAGTTCGGCCATGCGCCCTTCACCCTGCTTTCCTGCGATAACGTGCAGTCGAATGGCGCGACAGCCCGGAAGGCGCTCATGGCCTATGCAGACGGGCGTAGCGCCGAACTGCGCTGCTGGATTGAGAACAATGTCACGTTTCCCAACAGCATGGTGGACCGCATCACGCCGAGGACCACGGAGGAGGATCGCGACCGTATCGCGCGGAAGTTCGGGGTTGCCGACAAGACACCAGTCGTATGCGAGAGCTTTCGACAGTGGGTCCTCGAAGATGATTTCGCTGCCGCGCGGCCGGAGTGGGAGTTGGTGGGCGCGCAGATGACCAGCGACGTTGCGCCGTATGAAAAAACCAAAATGCGGCTCCTCAATGGTGGTCACTCCGCAATCGGCTACCCAGCGGACCTCGTGGGTCTCAACTACATATTCGGGGCGGCTGGCGACCTGCTCCTGCGGGAGCTGCTGATCCAGTACATGGCCGAGGTTCGACAGACACTTGCATCCCTGCCGGGAATCGATCTTGACTCGTATTCAGCAACCATTGTCAGCCGCTTCAGCAATCCGTCGATACGCGACCAGGTTGCGCGCATCTGCTCCAACGGCTGCGCCAAGATGGCCAAGTTCATCGTGCCTTCGCTCAGTGACCTGCTGACGGGAGGCATTCAACCGCGGATCATTCCTGTTGTGATTGCCGCCTGGCTGCATTATGTTACAGTTCGCGACGGCTCCGGGAGCATCGACGATCCATCCCTCGAGACGCTGCGGCCCTTCCTTGCCGCGGGCGGATCTGACGCCGGGCGCGCTCTTTCCGTGCCCGCCGTGTTCGGCGGCCTGGCTGTTATGTATCCCCAGATCGTACGCACCGTGCAGCACAACCTTGACCAATTTCGCAGCCGGGGCGCGCGCGCCGCAATCGCAAAAGCGTTGCATGGGAACCTCCATGCAGACTGATGTGATGGAACCGGCGCCCGACGCGCGACAAGCATTCGCCGAGAAACTGGGCATGCATCCCGAACTCGTGATCGGCTATTTAGGACTGCTGCTATTCATGATCGGCGACGGCGTAGAGGCGGGCTTTTTGTCGCCGCTGCTCATCGATCTTCACTTCACACCATCCCAAGTGGCTATCGTATTCACCGGTTACGGAATCGCCGCGGCGCTGGCCTCGTGGCTCAGCGGTGCCTTGTCTGACATCTTCGGTCCCAAGAAAGTAATGTGGGCCGGATATCTTATCTGGCTTGCATTCGAAATGCCATTCCTGACCCTCGGCATCGCCCATGCAAATTACTTCGCCATCTTGCTCAGCTATGCGTTGCGCGGTTTTGGCTATCCACTGTTCGCTTACGCGTTCCTGGTGTGGATCACCGCGGTGACTCCGGAACGGTACTTGGGGACGGCGGTGGGATGGTTCTGGTCGGCTCGGACCGGCGGACTGCCCACGCTAGGAGCCCTCTTCGCCAGCTACGCCGTTCCCTGGGCCGGCGCATACAACACGCTCTGGATCTCCGTCGCCATGGTGTCGGCGGGCGGGCTCATCGCCCTGCTCGGAGTGCGCGAGAGGCACGGAATAGTGCCTCTCTCTAGGACCGGCCACAATCCGGTCAGGCTGCTTTTTTCCAGCGTCTCCATCGTATGGAGACATCCCAAGGTGGGCCTTGGAGGTATTGTTGCCACCATCACGACCACATCGGAGTTCGGATTCCTGGTCTTTCTTCCAATCTTCTTCACGCGGGTGGTTGGCTTCACGCTCCAGCAATGGCTGCAGATCCTCAGCATCATGTTCGCCACCAATGTTGTCGCCAATCTCATCTGGGGCTGGGTCGGCGATCGCATCGGCTGGCGGCGGACCATCACGTTCATCGGAGCGTGCGGATGCGCCGTCACCACGCTGGGCTTGTATTACGTGCCACACGCATTTGGCGCGAACTACGCGCTTGCGGTTGCCGCCGGCATGGCCTATGGCACGACCCTAGCCGGGTTTGTTCCCATCGGCGCCATCATGGCCACGCTGGCCCCTGAGTCACGCGGAGCGGCCATGTCCATCATGAACCTTGGCTCGGGTATGAGTACCTTCATTGGCCCTGCGGTTGCCGGCGTGTTTTTGCCCGTGCTGGGGGTCTCTGGCGTCATCTGGATCTTTGCGTTCATGTACCTTGTCGCGGCGGTAATCAGCTATACGCTGCGGCTTCCTGGAGTGAGAGCACTACGGTAGTGCCATGCGATTCACATGTAATGCGGTTGTTGGCTGATGATAAGCCGAGTTAAACCCTTGCCGTTTCGTGCATCGATGTGAAGAATGGGCTTTGCTCGAATACCCCTTCCTGCGCTGCGCCCGGAGCGCCGCATGTGTGCTGTGAACATGTGCAACTTTAGAGGAGATGAAATGGCCCTACAAACGCCGCAATCCGCCGTAGAGCGGTGGCAGATCAGCCGCAGAAAGTTCCTTGCCGGTGTGGCTGCAGCGGGTCTCGCCAGCTTTACGCGAACCATGTTCTCCATGCCGGCGGAGCCCGCCCGATGGAGCGGATTGCCGCCACGACCGGACCAGAAGCCGCTGGACTTTGGCGAGATGGCCGACGCGTTTGATTCCTACGTCATGGACCCCGCACACGGAGTAAACCTCCGCGACAAGACTGGCCGCCAGTATTTTGCTTCAGCGCTCGAGACCACCGACGAGGGCGGATTGACATGCTACGGTCCCGTGGCCATGGGAAAAGAACTGCGAGGCAGCGGCCTTGATGAACTCGCGCGCTCGCTGAAGGCTTACTTCAGCGAGCCGTATGGGCTGTTCCTCGACGGCCCGGAGAAGACCCTGTGCGAGTACTGGTACCTGATGAATGTGAACTCGCTGGCCTTCGCACTGATTCAAACGCGTTTCGCGCGCGACCCCGAGTGGCTTGCCCGGGTTGAGCGCTCTGCCGCGAGTCTGAGAGAAATGGCGCATCAGATCGGATACGACTTCAACGACCAGGGTTACGACTACGCTGCGGGCAAGCCATTTACCCTGCAGAATATTTATCGCCAACCCGATGCAGTGGGCGGCTACAGCTACGTCATGCTGCTGGCGTGGAAGATGACGGGCAAGGAGTACTGCCTTGCCGAGGCCAAGACGGCGATGGATCGCTACACGGCATTCCAAAAGAATCCGTGGTACGAGATTCCCTCCGGCGCAATGGCCGTGCTGGCCGCCGCACGCCTCGAGGCAATGGGCTACCCCGTCAACACCCGAAAGGCGCTCGGATTCGTACTCGATGCGAAGATTGGGCTCATGGCCACCGGCAAATGGGGATCGGTGCCGGTCGACGGCCTGATGGCGGGGTTCTGCACCGAACCTCCAGACCAGGCTTACAGCATGGAGTCGATGGTCACCTTTCCGTATCTCATGCCAGCGTTGCGATTCCGCCCGGACCTGGCCGGTGAGGTGGCACGGTACGCCTTGAATGCCGCTGCGAACCTGCGCTGGTTCTACCCTGAGTACATTCCCCGGGAGAATCAGAGCCGCCCCGATCTGACGCCATCGGTTCCCTACGAACGGCTGAACCGTGAAGCCCACGGAAAAACGCCCTATGCGGAAGGTGACTTTGCGAGCCATCGTTCTGTATACGGCGGTGCATACGTGATGTGGCTCGACAAGATGGTCAAACCGCAAGGTGACCCCTGGCTGCTTCGCTGGGATTTGACCAGGACGAATTTTCTTGATCGCGGCGTTCCACCGACGTTTCTTTACTACAATCCGTTTTCGACAGCGAAAAGTATCACCGTCGAGGCGGGGGGCCAGGTGCGCGATCTGGCGCACGACCGAATCCTGCCGGCTGATCAAGGCCGGGTCGAGCTAAAGCTCGGCCCTGAGGAAGCTCGCGTGATTGAGATCCCGCATTAAACTTGTCCACTGGGAGTACCCATGAACCGCCTTCATGTTCTGAAGATTGTAAAGAGCTTTTCGATCGCTGTTGCATTTGCGCTCTGCGGTGTCCTTTCGTCCGCTCAGGCAATGCTCGATGAAAACGTCAGCTTGAGTCTGGACAAGGGCTGGGAATTCCGGCAAGTCACCCCGGAAGAGCAGGACGATGGCGGATGGCTTCCTGCTACCGTGCCGGGAGACGTTCATCTCGATCTGCTGGCGAACAAGAAGATCCCGGATCCGTTCTACCGCGATAACGAAGCCAAGCTGCAATGGATTGAGCACGCGAGTTGGGAGTACCGCGTGAGCTTTGACGTCGCTCCCGAGGTTTTGGCCCGATCCAACGTCGACCTGGTTTTTGATGGGATCGATGCCGCGGCACAGATCTTCGTCAATGACGCACCAGTGCTTGATGCGAACAATATGTTTCGTATCTGGCGCGTGCCCGTGAAGGCTCACCTGCATACCGGAAAGAACCTGTTACGCGTCGTCTTCCCCTCGCCGATCAGAGCCGCCGAACAGGTGGCCACCGGCGATCCATTCCGCTTGCAATCGAAGACCGCGGACAAGACCTATATCCGCAAAGCTGCCTATGAGTACGGCTGGGATTGGGGACCTCGCTTCGTGACCAGCGGCATCTGGCGGCCGGTCCACCTCGAAGCCTGGGACAAGGTGCGCTTTGCGGATTTCGCTATTCGCCAGCACGACGTAAGCAGAGACGTCGCCCATCTCGACGCTGAATTCGATATCGAGTCTTCCATCGAAGGCGCCACAAAACTGAGCGTGCACTTTGTCGACAAGGGCAAGCCCGTCGAGCTTGATTCAGCCGTGAACGTGCACACCGGCCACGACCAGGTCGAGATTCCCATCGAGATTCGGCACCCCAGCCTCTGGTATCCGAACGGTTACGGCGAACCCTTCCTTTACCAGTTCACCGCACAGTTGAGCGAAGGCGGGCATGTTGCCGCCGAGCATACCGTCAAGACCGGCCTTCGCTCTATCGAACTGCGCCGACAACTGGATCAATGGGGCCGCTCCTTTGAATTCATCGTCAATGGCATTCCCGTCTTCGCCAAGGGCGCTGACGTCATCCCTTTCGACAGCTTTCCCAGCCGCGTAACCACGGCGGAGTACGGCCGCATCCTCGAGTCCGCACGGGATGCCAACATGAACATGATCCGCCATTGGGGCGGAGGATACTACGAAACCGACGAGTTCTACTCCATTTGCGACGAACTCGGCATCATGGTGTGGCAGGACTTCATGTTCGGCAACGACTGGCAGCCTGGCACGTATGCGTTCAAGCAGGACATCGAAGCCGAAGCCGTGGACCAGGTGCGCCGACTGCGTAATCACCCGAGCATCGTGCTGTGGTCCGGCAACAATGAAACCGAGATGGGATTCAACTGGCCCCCACGCAACACCCTTCCGGCCGATGTGAAGTTCCAGATGTGGCAGGACTACCTGACTGAGTTCAGCGGCATTCTGCCCCGCGTTGTCGCGCGTCTTGAGCCGGAGATACCGTATTGGCCCAGCTCGCCCAGCGCGGACTATGAGCCGCTCGGCGACCAGTTCCAGACAGGGGACACGCATGACTGGACTGTCTGGCATGGCCGCGCCCCGTTCAGCGAATATGAGCAGCACCATTGGCGCTTCGTCACCGAATACGGATTCCAGTCTTTCCCTGAAATGCGTACGGTCGAGAACTTTACGGAACCGCAGGATCGTACGGGGATCTTTACGCCGGTTATGCTCGCCCACCAGAAGAACAACGAAGGCAATTCCATCATCCAGGACTACATCGCACGCGATTATCCCAAGCCCAAAGACTTCTCGAGTTTTCTCTATGTGAGCCAGGTGCTGCAAGCTGAAGGAATCAAGATTGGAGCCGAGCACTTCCGCCGCAGCCGCCCTCAGACTATGGGCTCCATCTTCTGGCAACTCAACAACTGCTGGCCCGTGGCGTCGTGGTCGAGCATCGACTACTTCGGCCGCTGGAAGGCGTTGCAATACTATGCCCGCCGCTTCTACGCGCCCATCCTCGTCTCGCCGCACGTGGAAGACGGCGCTCTCAAGGTCTATATCGTCTCCGATAGGTTGAAGCCGGCTCCCGCCACGCTGCACTTGCGGCTCATGAATTTCGACGGTAAGGTATTCATGGATGAGTCGCGTTCCGTCGATGTGGCGCCGCTGACGAGCATTGTTGCTTTCACGTGGCCACTTGAAAAGCTTGCCGATGTTGGCGTGACCGATACTTCCAGCGTTTTTGCCGTGGCTGACCTTACCGCTGACGGAGCAGAACTCTCGCGCAATCTCATTTATCTTGTGCCGGTAAAAGAGGTTCACCTCAAGCCAGCCGTAATCGGCGTCGAAACCGCCGAGGCTCGCGGCAGCTTTACGATTCGTGCGACTTCACCTGTGCTCGCTCGCAGCGTCTATCTTTCCTTCGGCGACCTCGACGTGAATCTTTCCGACAATTACTTTGACTTGCTTCCGGGTGAGACTGTCGAGATCCACGCGACCACTTCCGTTCCGCTCGCTGAACTCAGATCGAAGCTGAAGGTCATTTCTCTAAGCGACGCTTTCGACGCGAATGGGCCTGCAGGAACAGAGCCGATTAGGTAGCTTTCAATTCTCACTGCGAAGACAACCAAGTCACCTTAACCAATCCTGAGCACTTCGTAACACCGCAGGCGGACAGTTATTTGCCGTCGGATGTGCAACGTGGGTGAAGTTGCGGCCCAGGTCAGTCGGAACTGGAAAGGTGATCGGGCACATCCCGAATAGTAGCCGCAAACGCCGATCTCGCCTGGGGCGGTCTGGAATGATGCTGAATCGCCGATGCGCTCATTGAGCACCTGCGAGGCGCGATCCGTAGTTCCGGGCGTATACCGGTAATCCGGAAGTTGCACCATTTTTGGTAAGGTCCGGTTTGCCGACCATCCAGACAGAACTCTACAACTGGGTAACTCGGCCCGTTACGCTACCGGCCTGGAATACCAATCCGCACCATTTCGCCGTTCTCAAAGCGGAAGTCGATGCCCGCGAATACCAGCCTTTCCCAGGTGCCCCCGAATCGGCACCACAGAACTCACCGTTGGGGCGGCCGTAGTTCCTATAAAACTCACGCTTGACATTCATGGAAAATCCACTACCGTATGGTTGTGGATAGATTGGGTACAACATTTGCGGCTTTATCTGATCCGACCCGGCGGGCGATGATCGAGCGACTCTCACACGGACCTGCGTCCGTGCATGGACTGACGGAGCCGTTTGCACTCTCGCAGCAGATGATTTCAAAGCATATTGCCAACCTGGTGCGGGCGCGGATTGTGATTAAGACGAAGCGTGGACGGGAGAGTGTGTGCACGCTGAGGCCGGAAGCGATAAAGAAAGTCAGCGACTGGGCGCATGATTATCGTCGTTTCTGGGAAGAGAGTTTTGACAAGCTGGATGTGGTTGTGAATCAAATGAAAAAAACGGAGGTCAGAGATGACAAAAGACACGGTTAATGAGACAGAACGGTTGGTTGTCACAAGAGTTTTTGATGCCCCACGCGAGTTGGTTTGGAAGGCGTGGACTGACCCAAAGTATGTGGTGCAGTGGTGGGGGCCGAAGGGTTTTACTGCGCCTGTTTGCGAGATGGATTTTCGCGTTGGAGGAAAATTTCTTTTTTGCATGAGAGCACCGGATGGGCAGGAGGTCTGGAGTGGTGGCGAGTACTTCGAGATTGTTGTGCACGAGAAGATTGTTTACTCGATGTACTTTGCTGACGCGGAGGGAAACAAGGTTCAGCCTGCGCAATATGGGATAGAACATGAGGCCATGGACGATGCGCACGATGTGGTTACCTTTGAGGATTTTGGAGACGGCAAGACGAAACTCACCTTCATTGGAAATGAATCGATGGAGAGCGCAAAAAATAGCGGTCAACTAGAGGGCATGAACCAGATACTCGATAAAGTTGCCGCAGTTATTGCGGGGCTAGCGCAGGCGAAATAAGAAGTTTTTAGTTCAGTTCTCAAACGTGAACTGGTGCACCGACGGGGTTCCGGGCGAATTACCGCCAATCCGGAAGTTGCACCATTTCTGGTAAGGTCCGGTTGGGCGAGAATCCAGACCGAACGGCTTGGCTCTGGCCCCGGCAGCAACAGAATTTACAATCGCAGGCCCGGGTGTTAGACTCCTGCGCAGGAGGGCCGGCCATGCGGCGGACGATCCTGCTCAGCTTGTTTGTGCTCCTTGCTGTGAGTGCGGCGGACGATGCCTGCGCCCAGCGCCGCGGCGGAGCCGGGCATGGCTTCGCCCGGGGTGGCTACGGTTTCAGCCGCGCCCGGGCCGTCTCGCCCTACGGATTGGGCTACGGATACCTGCCCTACGACTCCGGTGCCGCGTACGGATACGCGCCCCAGCCGGTCATTTTTGTTCAGCAGCCGCCCCTGTTCGTTCAACCGCCTGCGCCGCCCGTCGTAAAGCCGCCGGGGCATTCTGTGATTACAGAATACAAATGGCCTGCCGCTAGCGCGGCCTCTTCCCGCTCCGCGCCCTCGGCAACCTCCGAGTCCGAACCACAGGACTTTGCCATTGTCCTCAAGGACGGTTCGACCCTCTCTGCCGTAGCCGTCTTCGCCTCTGACGACGGCCTGCACTACGTCGACCCCGACGAGAGGCACTTGCGCATTTCCATGAGCGAAGTCGACCGCGCAGCAACCCTCAAGCTCAACCGCGCGAGAAACCTGGATCTGTATCTTCCTGCCGCGCAGTGAGCCACCCTTCGCTTCTTCATTTCATCCAGACCACGAAAAGGAGTGCCCCAACCTTAAGTTGATTTAAAGGGTGGGTCATACATCGGTGGAGTCCTCTGGGTTTGTACCAACAGCATCCGCCGGTTCTCTAAGAACTTGTTGAAATTCGCCGCATCGCAGCGTCTTTTCTTGTGATTTCGATCCCTAGCCGGTTGAAATCTGTTTGAACTGCGGGTCTGGCCAGTGTTTATGGGGCTTTGCAGGTCTCAGGGAAGCATCCCCGAGACCTGCAAGCGACGTTCAGGCACGCTGCTCCATGAGCCTTCCTGGTTGTTGAGCCATCCGTTTGGGCAGCCGGATCAGGTTGTGTGCGGCGCAACTGAAGACGAATAGCCAGTCCACTTTTTCCAGGCCTCGCAGCTTGACCTGGCGCAGCGGGCCGGTTTGCTTAAGCCAACCGAAGCCCTTCTCGATCAGCCATCGCCGGCTCAGGCTGACGGCATAGCCAGGCTGCCGTGTGGTCCTTCGGTCCAGGTTGCTGCTGCGGCCCTTGTCGTTCTTGGCTACATGCGGTGTCACGTTCAACTCCCGCACCGTGCTGACGAAATCCTTGCTGTCGTAAGCCTTGTCCGCGCCCACTGTGATGCGCCGCGAGCGGCCCTCTTGCTTTTGCGCCAGCATCAAGAGCGCAGCATCGCGCTCGGCCAGACCATCGGCGTGCGTCACCATCGCGGAGGCAATCAATCCGTTGCGGTTCTCCACCAGCACGTGGCCCAGGTAACTCAACTTCGACTCCTTGCCGTAGCTCTTCTTGTACAGCCGCGCATCCCAATCGCTGGTCGATTCATGCGTCTGATTCGTACGCTTCTGGCCATGAAAATCTCCCCCGTCGCCGTCATCGGAACCGTCCTTGCTGCGAAAGCTCTTCTGCGAGGCCCACGCCTGGATCAGCGTGCCGTCCACTGTGAAGTGCTCGTCGCTCATGAACCGCTTGGCCTGCTGGTTCACTTCCGCAAAGAACTGCTGCGCCACATCGCTGGTCAGCAACCGGTCTCGGTTCTTCGAAAACACCGCGTGGTTCCACATCGCATCGTCCATGCCCAGACCCACAAACCAGCGGAACAGAAGGTTGTAGTCGATTTGCTCGACCAGCAGCCGCTCCGAACGCACGGAGTAGAACACCTGCAACAGCAGCGCCCGCAGAATGTACTCCGGCGCTATCGAAGGCCGTCCCGAGTCCGCATACAACGCATCGAACTCCGCGCTCAACCTCCCCAACACCGTGTCCGTCAGCTTGCGAACCGCGCGCAACGGATGATCCTGAGGTACCCGCTGCTCCAATGAAACATAGCTGAACATCCCATCCTGAACTCGCTCATCTCCACGCATACCCATTAGACGGGCGACACCTTCGCCCCGATGCAGAACGGTACCTATTTCAACAAGTTCCTAAGGGATCGGAGCAAGGTCAGGCACCTTCCAACCTCAAGGTCCTGAGCGTATGACCGCCCAACCGGAAGTTACTGGTTGATAAACATTCCCGCACATGCCTTCGGCGTGGATGATGCCGCGTGTATCCTCGCACTGCCGGTGTCATGACTGGTGGGTGCGGGGTGGCTACATAACGTTTCAACCCGTGGCAGTATATTCCTGGAATGCGCGGCAGGATTGACTGAAACCAGCACCCAGCCACCGAAAGCTGTCTGTTAGCGATCCCGAAACTCAATCCACTTTCCACTCAAAGCATCATCGGCCAATTGGTGTCCAACCGGCCTGCCTCCGTCTCGGTGATGAAGATCGCGGGACACTGATTCCATAAAAGCGTCGGCTCCTTCGAGAGCCTGAGCGAAGCCTGGCAGTTGCTGACTGACCGGGAGTGCTCGAAGAGGAAGGAGCCGAACGTGGCCAAATTATAAGTCTGCTTCTGTGTGGAATACACTTGGGCAGTTGCTGACTGACCAGGGCTCGGGAGAAAGGAGCCGAATATGTTGATTGTGGGATGCGATTATCACCCGAGTGTTCAGCAGATCGCGTGGTTAGACACCGAGAGCGGAGAATGTGGTGAACGCCGATTGCTGCACAGCAATGGAGAAGCGGAGACATTCTATCGGAAATTGAAGGAGCAGGGAGTGAGCGTCCGCGTGGGAATAGAGGCTACGGGGCACGCGCGCTGGTTCGAGCGTTTGCTGGCGGAGCTGGAATACGAGCTGTGGGTCGGCGACCCGGCCGAAATCAAGGCTAAACGCGTACGGAAGCAAAAGAATGATCGGGAGGATGCCCGGCTCCTGCTGAAGCTGATGATGGAAGATCGGTTCCCGCGGGTGTGGGTACCCGGTGTGGAGAATCGCGATTTGCGGCAACTGCTGTGGCACCGCCACCGGCTGGTGCAGATGCGAACGCGGGTCATGAATCAGCTTCAGGCCGTGGCTCTGAACGAGGGAGTACGGCGCAAGAAGGCACTGTGGAGCGACGCGGGAAGATCGCAGTTGGAGTCGTTCCATTTGATGCCTTGGGCGACCCGGCGCCGCCAGGACCTGCTGCAGCTGCTCGACCAATTGACTCCTACCATCGCGGCGTTAACGGCCGCGGTTGTACAACAGGCTGGGCAGCATCCGGAGGCGCAACGTCTGATGACGCATCCGGGAGTTGGTGCACTCACAGCACTGGCCTATGTTTTGATCATCGGATCTCCGCAGCGTTTTCGTTGCGGTAAACAGATAGGCAGCTACCTGGGACTGATCCCTTGCGAGGACTCCAGCGCTGGCCGGCAGCGGCTGGGACACATCAGCAAACAAGGCAACTCGCTTTTGCGTTTTCTGCTGGTGGAGGCGGCGCAAGCCGCTGTCCGTGCCAATGCCGATTGGCGGCGCGAGTTCCTGCACCTGGCGATGCGCCGCGAACGTCAGATCGCCAAGGTTGCGATGGCCCGCAAACTCGCAGTCCGCTTGTATTGGATGTGGCGCAAGGGATGGGATTACGAGACGTTTTTGCAATTCGGTTCGCACGTGGGGCAGCCCGAAGTCGGCTATGGTGTGAAGTAGATCACCGCGACACTGATTGAGACGCCCCGCTCCCTTCCCCAAGGGAGTTCGAAGAAGTAATCATGGTCGCAATTGCGATCGGATAGATGGTTGGGTCGAACCGAGTTCACTCGAAAGATTACAAGCGAGCCCTGGTCGAGGCGACTATGCAAGCGATCTGGAAGAAGAAAGAGAAACTGAGCCCTATAAGGAACGAAGCTTCACTGAACTTCGTTTCGCTTCGTTCCCACTTCAATTCTGTGGGACGTAGAGGGCTGTCAAGGGTCAAGATGAACGCCCTCCGGGCGCCCTTGACAACCCTCTACGTCTCTGCCGAGATGGAGATCGTTTTTTCTCTTGACACCGCCGACGCTTTCATAGATGGCCGACTTATGAGTACCGATTCGTTGTCGATGAGTGACTTGGCGATCTACCAACACTTGACCCAAGTTTCAGTTTGCCGCCCATCCGCCTGGAAAACGCAAAAGATACGATTCCTGCAGCACACGAATATCGCAAGGCTGAATCCACCGCCAGGTCTTTCGCTTCTATCGAGGGCCCTATTGTGTGCTGAGGTGAGCATCAAACCAGCGCACGACGAATCAACCGAAACGTGTTTCCCCTTGCGCGATTGCAAATCGGACTATAATCGAAGGCAGAATTTCATTAGGCAGCGCTGCTACCGGTCGTTGGTTCTGTCTTCGGGCCCTGCCCGGGACCTGTGGAGGTTGGGATGCGTAATCGAGCGGCCGCCAACCTCGAAGCTCTCATTGAGAGCACTGAAGACCTCATCGGTGCGGTGGACCTCGATTTCAGGCTGATCGCATTCAATCAGGCCCTGAGCGGGACCATCGAAAAGAATCGTGGCGTCAATATTGCGATGGGCATGAGGGTGGAGGATTTCGTCCCTTCGGAACTTGCGGCACTCTTTAACAACTACTTCCAACGGGCGCTGGCGGAAGGTCCTTTTCGCACTGAATTCACAACGCTCGATGGCCGCGTCCTCGAGATTGCCTTCAATCCTATCGTTGCCGGAAGCAAGAAAGCCGGCGTCGCCATTTTTGGAAAGGACATCTCCGATCGCAGCCAAGCCACGGCCAACCTCTCGGCTCTGATTGAGAGCACATCGGACTTTATCTGGTCAGTGGACCGCAATTACCGGCTGATTACGTTCAATGGAGAGTTAAAGCGGGCCTTCGAGGCCAGCTTTGGCATCACGCCGGTGGAAGGAATGCTCCCGCAGGATCTGCTGCCGCCGGAGAGAGCCGCTCTTTCCCCTCCGATGTATGAACGGGCGCTGGCTGACGGTCCTTTTCGCGCCGAATACAAGACGCTCGATGGCCGGACCGTGGAGATGGCCTTCAATCCCATCGTCGTTCGCGGTGAAAAGACGGGCATTTCCGTCTTCGGCAAGGACATCACCGAGCTCAAAAAGTCGATGGCAAATCTGTCGGCGCTGATCGAGAGCACCGAAGACTTTATCTGGTCGGTAGACCTTGATTTTCGGCTGCTCACATTTAATCGCGTCTTGCAACATGACTACGAAGCGACTTTTGGCAAACAGGCTGCGGTCGGCAAAAGCCCTGAGGAGTTGCTGCCGCCGTCGATAGCGGCAAATTGGTCTCCACTCTATAAGCGCGCCCTGGCAGAGGGTCCATTTCGTACTGAGTACACCTTTCTCAGCGGTCGAATCCTGGAATTGTCGCTGAATCCTATCATCGTCGATGGGAGGGCGGTTGGAATCTCCGTGTTCGGCAAGGACGTCACAGAACAAAAGGCGGCGGAGAAAGCGCGGCTGGAAGCCGAAAAGAAGTATCGGGACATATTTGATGGCGCGCTCGAAGGAATATTTCAGACATCGCTTGATGGCAGGCTTTTGACCGCAAACCCTTCGCTGGTTGAGATGCTGGGCTACGATCCGCGGGATTATTCCGCGGCAGTGGGCAGACAAATCGCTGTCGACGTCTGGGTGGACCCTGACGATCGTTTGCGATTCCTTCACCTACTCGAAGAGAAAAAGGTGATACGCGGGTATGCGTGCCGGTTCAAACGTCAGGACGGAACTGTCTTCTGGGTTTCGCTGAACGCGCGCAGAATCCTCGCGGCCGACGGCGTTACGCCCATCAACGAAGGCTTCATTGAAGACATCACAGAGCGCAAACAGGCGGTGGATGCACTGCGCGAGCGGGAGGCTCGACTCAGAGAGGCCGAGCAACTAGCGCTCGCCGGAAGTTCCAGCTGGGACGTAGACGCCGACAAGACTACCTGGTCGGAAGGAATGTTCAGCATCACAGGTTGGGATCCAAAAGGCAGTCCTCCGAATCACGGACAACGCAGGAAACTCTACGCCCCGGAAAGCTGGGTGCGCCTCGAGGCCGCGGTCGAACGCGCCTTGACGCGTGGGGAGCCCTACGATCTGGAGCTGCAGATTGTTCGCGCGGATGGCGTCTTGCGCTGGACTCGCGCCCGTGGACGTGCGGCCCGCAATGAGCTGGGCCGTGTGCACAGTCTGCTCGGCACATTGCAGGACATCACGGAACAAAAACTTTCCGAGGCAAAGATCCGCGAAAGCGAGGAACGCTACCGTGCCACTTTCGAGCAGGCCGCAGTGGGCATCGTTCACACCTCATTCGAAGGCCAAATCCTGAGATGCAACTCGCGTTTCGCTGAGATCATTGGCTACCCTTTCGAAGACATCCCAAGCTTGACTGTCCGGCAGATCACAGCTCCGGGGGATGCGGATGCGACCGCTGGCGCAATCGAGCAATTGGCGGGCCGGGAATCCGCTCCCGTCACCCTGGAGAAGAGCTACCTCCGCAAGGACGGCAGCCTCACCTGGGCGAGGGCAACATCATCGGTCCAGCGCGATAGCGATGGGCGTGCGCTTCATATCGTCACCTTTGTCGAAGACATTAACGCCCAAAAGGCAGTGGAGAAGCGGTTGACCGAAGCCCTCGATACTCTCCGTGTAAGCGAAAATCGCTACCGCACCGTATTCCAAACAAGTCTCGATCCCGTCTGTATCACCCGACTCAGCGATGGACAATTCATCGATGTCAACCGGGCATTTCTAGAGACAATGGGTTTTGTGCACGACGAAGTGATCGGTCATTCGACGCTGGAACTCAGCATCTGGGCCGATGGGCACGAGCGGCAGAACGTGGTCCGCATCCTCAGGGAGGATTCGTCCTTCCGGGATATCCAGGCGAGGTTTCGAAAGAAAAACGGGGAGGTCTTCTGGGTCATGCTTTCGGCAGCCGTGATCGAGATCCAGGGCGTCACCTGCCTCCTGGGCGTCTTTCGCGATCTTTCCGACGCAAAGGCAGCCGAGGATCAGATTCGGCTGCTCGCTTTCTACGATCAGTTGACCCGTTTGCCCAACCGCCGGCTGCTGCTGGACCGGCTAAAAGGCGATCCGGACACTGACGACGGAAATGCCCGGGAGCGGGCGCTCCTGTTGCTGGACCTCGACGAATTCAAGAAGCTAAATGACACCCGTGGCCATCAGGCCGGTGACCTTCTACTGAAGGATGTCGCCCGCCGCCTGACTGCCTGCGTCCGCGGTGCGGACACCGTGGCGCGATGCGGCGGCGATGAGTTTGCTGTGCTGCTTGAGAGCCTGGGCAAAATCCCCGAGCCGGCTGCCACCCATGCGCAGTTTGTCGCCGGGAAGATCGTCGAGGCCCTCGGCAGGCCGTTCCCCCTCGGCGACCAGGAATATCACTGTCATTGCAGCATCGGAATCGCCGTCCTCGGGAATGAACCTGGGAGCCCGGACCTGGTCATGCAACAGGCTGAATTGGCCCTACATCAGGCGAAGGCCGATGGCCGTAACACCGTGCGCTTTTTTGCCCCTGACTTGCAGAGCGCGGCCGAAGCTTTTGCAGCCATCGAGCAGGATCTTCACCAGGCAATCAGCAGAAAACAGTTCGTGCTCTACTATCAGCCCCAGGTGGACTCCACCGGATTGATCGGCGTTGAGGCTCTGATCCGCTGGAATCATCCTGAGCGTGGCCTGTTAGCCCCCAAAGAGTTCATCCACCTTGCCGAGGAAACGGGATTGATTCTTCCTTTGGGTGAGTGGGCTCTTGAAGCCGCCTGCACACAAATCGCGGCATGGGCGGGACGACCTGAAGTGGCCCACCTCACGCTCGCGGCCAATATCAGCGCCCTCCAGTTCCGCCGGCCGGAGTTCGTTGACCAGGTGTTGGCGGTGCTTGATCGCACAGGGGCAAATCCCCAGAACCTCGAGCTGGAACTTACGGAAAGCACGTTGCTGGAAGATATCGAGGGAGTAATCGCCAAAATGTCCGTTCTCAAGTCGCACGGCCTGAAATTCTCTCTCGACAACTTCGGCACCGGCTATTCATCTTTGTCGTATTTGAAGCGACTGCCCTTGGACCAGTTGAAGATTGACCGCGCTTTCGTTCAAGACATTCTTGTCGATGACACCAGCGGCGCAATTGCGCAAACCATCATCTCTTTGAGCCGCGCCATGGGACTATCGGTCATCGCAGAAGGCGTGGAGACCGAAGAACAGCGGGATTTTCTCACTCGTCTCGGCTGCGACTCGTTCCAGGGCTACCTCTTCGGCTATCCGCTCCCGATCGAAGTGTTCGAGCAGACCTGGCTCCATTCCACATGATCGAGGAATGCCTGAGGAGACAAGGAACGTGCTGTCGGCCACCCGCGTGAATTGAGCCTGGGAACATAGCAGCCCAATCGAGGCGGCGAACCGTGCGCCCTAAGTTCCATTACTCCAAGTTGACCAGCAAACCGCACATTAGGGCCGTCAAGTGTTGATAACAGGTCAATGCGCTCATTAAAGATGCTTTACTCACAAAGGAGCCGATTGCTAACGAAAACGCTGCAGTGTCTCTCGTTCTCCAGCCCCTACTCCGTCATGAAATCGCGGGACACTAGCCGACTTGAACGAAGCCGCTGCGGCGGCGGACGCATTCGCGTGCGGCTGAACCGGCCTTTGTGGCTGCCCGGATAGTTTGGGACGCAGAGAAGGAGGATTCTCTGTGAACCAACTACGTCAGCTCATGCTTGAGGAGTTGCGCCGCCGCAACTTCGCCGACACAACCATCCGCTCGTACCTGCACGGTGTTGCCCACTTCAGCCGGTACTGCCGGCGTCCGCCGGATCAGCTTGGCCCGGAGGATATTCGCAAGTATCAGGCGATGCTGTTCACCAAGTTGAAGTTCAGTCCGAACACCGTGATCCTACGGCTTGCGGCTCTGCGGTTCTTCTATATTCACGTGTTGAAGCTCGGCTGGAGCATTGCCGAGACGCCCTATCCGAAGAAGGTGCGTCACCTTCCAGGGGTACTCAGTCAGGAGGAGGTCACGCGCCTGATCGACGCCGCGGATTCCCCCTTTCATCGCATCCTTCTCATGACGCTCTATGCCACCGGCGCACGCCGCGCAGAAGCGGCCCATCTGAAGGTCAGCGACATCGACAGCCAGCGGATGGTGGTCCACATCCGCGAGGGCAAGGGCGGCAAGGACCGCGATGTCATGCTCAGCCCGAAGCTGCTCGATGAGCTGCGCGTCTACTGGCGCGGACTACGACGCAAGCCCAAGGAGTGGTTGTTTCCCGGCAACCGTTGGCACACGGCAACTTACCCTGTCACCACCAAGGTCCTCTGGACCGCGTGCCAGATCGCCGCTGAACGGGCCGGCCTTGAGCACAGGCGCATCCATCCGCACACCTTGAGACATTGCTTCGCTACCCATCTTCTCGAAGCCGGCGCCGACCTGCGCACCATCCAGATACTGCTCGGCCATCGAGACCTCGAAGTCACTACCGTCTACCTGCATTTGTCCCAACGGCATCTCAGCGCCACCGCCAGCCCGCTCGATGCGCTCACCTTCTCTGCACGGGGAGGACACAAGCACAGTTGAACAACCGGCCTCTCGTGGAGATGGCCGACATCGTTCGCTGTGCCGGACAGGCATTTATCGAACACAGTTGCAAGTGGATCAACTGGCAGCATCGAAAAGTGCTGCTGGCCATCGTGCGCTGCCGCACGGCTGCGCTGGGTGGACATCGTGATCGCTGCACCGGCTGCGGACTTACGACCAGGATCTCCTACAACTCATGCAGAAACAGGCATTGCCCAAGATGCCAGGGCAACGCGCGCCGGCGCTGGCTCAAGGCGCGCGAGCGGGAACTGCTGCCCACACGCTACGTCCACGCGGTCTTTACTCTGCCCCGGGAACTGGCCCCGCTGGCCTTGCAGAACAAGCGGCTCATCTACAACCAGCTCTTTCACTCGAGTGCTGAGACCCTGCTTGAGGTCGCTCGCGATCCCCGTCATCTTGGCGCTGAGATCGGCTTCTTCAGCGTGCTGCACAGCTGGAATCAGCGCCTGCAGTTTCATCCTCATATCCACTGCGTACTTGCCGCCGGCGGCCTGGCTCCGGATCACTCCCGTTGGCTCTCCGCCCGGCGTTCCTTCTTCCTGCCCATCGGCGTGCTCAGCCGTGTCTTCCGCGGCAAGTTCGTCGCCGGACTTCGCAACGCCTTCCATCGTGGCGAGCTCCAGTTCCACGGCAGCCTCCTGCCACTCGCCGAACCGCGCGCCTTCGCCTCATGGCTGCGCGTACTGTTCCGCCACGACTGGGTCGTCTATTCCAAGCCACCCTTCGGCGGACCGCAACATGTGCTGCGCTATCTCGGCGCCTACACCCATCGCGTCGCCATCTCCAACTCCAGGCTGGTCGCCCTCTCCGATGGCAACGTCACCTTCCGCTGGCGCGATTCCGCGCACGGCAACAAGAAGAGGCTCATGACTCTGACCGTCGAGGAGTTCCTGCGCCGCTTCCTGCTCCACCTGTTGCCGCCCGGTTTCGTGCGCATCCGCAACTTCGGGTTCCTGGCCAACCGGAGCCGCGCCACACTCCTGCCGCTATGCTTCCAGTTCCTCAGCGGCTCAGAGAAGATGACTGCTTCGGTGCTATCACCGTCCACCGATCAGGCTCACTCGCTCTGGAACTGCCCACTCTGCGGCGCAACCATGCGCGTCGTCGAACGGCTCTCCGCTGCCCAACTCCTGCTTCGCTCTCCACCTCAACCAGACCCGTGCCCAGCATGAAGTTCTATCCACATCCCCGGCCTGTGCCCGTGCTTCGGCGCGTACGTGGACTCCTTGTCTCATCTGTCCGGGATTGCTCGCCCGGCTATCTCTTGGACCCTCGACTGACACCTCATCGCGGTGTTTCACCGCACCATCCCACAGTCCAAGCGGCACATCCTACCCAACTCAGCCGATGCCTGACCCCTCTGCACCTGCTCAAACCGATTCAAAGTACATAGCCTTCCATGAGGGCGGCTTCCTTCAAGTCGCTGTATCAGAAGCGCCCCTTTAACACCAGTCAGCTGCGCAGCGTTGCGTGGCGGGGCGCTCCAGATACAGCACTAAGACTTTAGGGGAGTAATCCGGCTCAGCGGGCGGCTACGGATCGCAGGACCGTTCCAGCACCGGCTGAAACCAGAGCCATTTATCATGGCACCATGTCAACGCCTATCGTGCCCAAGTCAGAAACGTGCCAAGAATGCGGCGGAGCCTTGCACGGAGCCGCCCCATTTTGCCCACATTGCGGCGCGGCTGTGCTTTCCAAGTTACAACGAGCGCAAGTTGATGCCTATGTGGAAAGTCGAGTCGCGAAAGAATTGACCTCTCGCCTCACGAGTCAAGACGTACTCGTCAGAGAACTCGGTGATAAAGTCGAAGACCTTGTATGGAAGCGAATCTGGCGTTATGGGGGCCTTGTTTTAGCGCTAGCTGGCGTCATTGCTTGGTTCGGTTACTCGTCATTCAAAGATATTACAGGTAGCGCAAGGATTCGCCTGGAGCCAATCGTCAGTGACGCAGAGAATCGTGCCAAGCAGGCCCAGAGCGAGATTAAGACTACCTCTGAAGAGGTGCGGACAACTAAATCCCAAATCGATGCCCTGTCCCAAGAAGCAAGCCGCCAAAAGGCTAGGCTGGATTCGCAAAGCGGCGAAGCTGCCGCGAAACTTGCGGAATTACAACGAGCGGCAGACAAGGCCGACACCATCGCCAAGGGGTATGAAGCGAAGCTTGATTCCTCCATCCATAGATTGGACGCCCAATCGGCAAGAGTGGATCGAGCAGTGAACAGCGAGGCGATCAACAGGGTGTATCCGACTATTGACACTGAACCATACGCGACAATTAACAGCACGAATTTGCGAATTGACAAGAATCAGAAAAGGGCCGGTGAGTTTTGGGTTATAGTTCACCTGACGGGGCATGCCATATCTCGGCAAGTATTGACCGGGGATAAGCTAAATCAGCTTTTGAGTGAAATGAACAGTGCAGGGTATACTTCGTTCCTCGGGATGCCCATTCTTGCTGGAAGAACAAGTCGTGGGTTCGAGCAAATGGGTGACGGCAGTCCCTTTGTCTCGGCAGTGTTTTATTTCGATCCGTCGGCCGAGATAAAGGCTGAGAAACTGGCACAACTCGTCGGAAAATACGTGACGTTAGCTCAGCCGAACGCACAGCTGGTGACATTCCCCCAAAGTCCGAGCCCCGAACAGGCCATTGTCAAGACATACCTGGATAAATCGGGAATCGATGCTCAGGTTTATATCTCGGCTCCAATGGAGCAATAGGTCCGGACGTGAGGGCTATGGTCGCACGGATATGCGGCGATGCTTCGATATTATTCCCACACGACGGCAACTCGGAGGTTGCCGGTTTGTTGCCGCCAGCAATCTCGGATGGCCTTCCTTTGTACAGTGCATTCTGTTTTGTACAGCTAAAGCCGGGAAGCCAGTGTACAAAGGGGCAATATAGAGATGGTATGGACAATCCTCCAAACGCATGAACCCCAGTATCCATGCTGGTTTCAGCGTGATTGCATAGGGTTCAAGACTTGGATTTGGTGCCGAAGAAGGGACTCGAACCCCCACACCCTTGCGAGTACATGGACCTGAACCATGCGCGTCTGCCAATTCCGCCACTTCGGCACGGGAGAGACTGCTCAGGCGGGATCCGCCGAGCGGGCAGCAACTCTGAGTCTCGCAAATGCGCTCTACCGTGTCAAATTCCGCATGCGAGCGCGGGCCGAGGCATTGCGCCTCGGCCGCCGCATTCTTTTTGTGCTTACACCAGCTTCGCGTCCAGGATGATCTCGGTATTGTTGGCAAACAGCTTTGAAATCGGGCAGCCCGCCTTGGCATCCGCCGCCGCTTTGTCGAAAACTTCCTTCGTCGCGCCCGGAACGCTCGCCGTCGTGGTCAACACGATCCTCGTAACCGCAAAGCCGCCGTCGACCTTGGCCAGCGTCACCGCGGCCTGCGTCTCGATCTTTGTCGGCGTCAATCCCGCTCCGCCGAGCTGCGCGCCCAGCGCCATCGAAAAGCAGCTCGCGTGGGCCGCCGCGATCATCTCTTCGGGTGTCGTGCCGGAGTCTGCTCCCTCAAACCGCGTTGCGAACGAATAATTGGCGTCTTTCAGCACGCCTGTCGCCGTGGAAATCGTGCCCTTGCCTTCCTTCAGTGATCCCGTCCACACCGCGCTTGCTTTGCTTGCCATAGTCCCTCCTTGGGGTGCCTGATCTTAAGGTTGTCTGTGGGTTTTTTGGGCGCCGCATTTCGGGGAAGACCGTTGCGCCGCCTTGTTGTTGATCTCTCGGGCGCCTGCGGAAATTTCCGCGAGCAGGCGGCCACTTCTCCATGCTAATCTTTCCGCCATGTTGCCGCAGCTTCCCCACGCCCTCAATTCAGGCTTTCAAGCCGAATCCGCTGCGGAAATCTCACAAAGTGGTGCGGCCTGCGCCGTCGACAACGTTTTGCCCGCCAATGTTCCGCACATCGACCACCACTACCAGATCTGCCCCACCTGCGGCCATCGCCTCACCGGCCACCGTTGCAAGCTGGTCTGCACCCATTGCGGCTACTACCTCAGCTGCGCCGACTACTACTGATCGTTCCTCAAGTCCCTCAGTCCCTGCGTCCCTGGTCCCTACGTCCCTAGTCCCCGCCTTTTTCGCTCGTCTTCCGCACCGCTTCAAACACATCGCCTGGCTGCCACTCGATCGGTTTCGCCTGCTCGCTGGCCAGCCAGCCCAGCACAAATCCAAAGCGCGCCAGCTTCGCGTTCCCTCTGAAGTCCCAGTCCGCCCTGTATTCGTCGGAAGGCTGGTGGTAGTGATGCGCCACGTAATCCGCCATCTGCGCTTCACCCCATGCCAGATCGTGCCCCGCGAATAGGTCGCCCTGGTCGATGGAGAACGCCGGAATCCCTACCCGCGCCAGCGAAAAGTGATCCGACCGGTAGTAGTGGCCTGCCATCGGCGAGGGATCGGGCAGCAGTTCTAGGTCAAACGCCTTTGCCACTCGCTCCACCGTCGTGAAAAAATCAATCCGCTCCGCGCCACCCAGATTCACTGAGCGCGGAATCCCGATCGGTAGCAGCATGTCGTAATTCAAATCCAGCCCCATCTGTCCGGCAGGAACCGGCGGATGCATCCCCAGGAATTGCGACCCCAGCAAGCCCTGCTCCTCGGCCGTCACCGACGCAAAATACACGTCGTGCGGCGGCTTCACCGGCGACTGTGCGAACGCCCGCGCCAGTTCCATCAAGATTCCGCAACCCGTCCCGTTGTCCGCTGCGCCGTTGAAGATGTTGTCGCCCTTCATGTCGGGATCGATGCCCAGGTGGTCGTAGTGCGCCGTGTACAGAACCGCGTTCCCGCCTGGCGTAGCTCCTGCCACTCGCCCCACCACGTTCGCGCTCACGTAGTGGCGCACCTGGCTTTCGATGTGCGCGTGCAGCCGCACCGGCAGCTCGATCGCATGGAACGCCCCCGGAACTCCGGCGCGGTCGATCCTCCGGTCCAGATCGCCCAGCCCCGCCATCGTGAACAGCTTCTGCGCCACGTCGTGCTGGATCCATGCCGCCGCGCGCAGTGTCGCGCTCGGGTCGCCTTCCAGGTAGCTCTTCTGCACCGCCTGCGAATTGCGCACCACGGCCCAGCCGTAGCTGGCCAGATCTGTCCTGTGAATGATCAGCACACCCGCGGCTCCGCGCCGTGCCGCTTCCTCATACTTGTACGTCCAGCGCCCGTAGTACGTGAGTGCTTTGCCCTTGAAAAACTTCTCGTCGTTTGACGGCGGCTCGTTCACAATCACGAGCACCACTTTCCCCTTCACGTCGATATCTTTTCCGTCCGGGCCCGCGTAGTCGTTCCAGTGGTACTCGGGCGCGTCGATGCCGTAGCCCACAAACACAATCGGCGCGTCGATGTCGGCCGTCGCCTGTCCCGTCTGATCCTTGGCCACAATCTCGTCGCCATACGCAAGATCCAGAGCCGCTCCATCGACGGGCACAAAGCTGAACTCCGTCTTGTCTTCCACCGTGTGCACCGCGTAAAGCGGAACGCGCTGGAAGTACGTGCCGTTATCCCCGGCCGGCTCAACGCCCGCCAGCGCAAACTGCGTGGCGATGTACTCGACCGCCAGCTCGCCTCCGCGCGTACCCGGTCCACGGCCTTCCAACAGATCGAGCGACAGAAAACGCACGTGCGCGCGAATCTTCTCGCCATCGATCGCCGCCGCAGCGGCGCGCGCCCCTGTCGGCAAACCGGCAATTGCCGGAACCGGGTTCCCTGCCGGTTGTTGCGCTGGCGCCGTCGAAAAGGTTGCGGCCAAAACGGCCGCCGTAAAAAAGGCCGGAATGAATCTCGAATGCATGGAATTTCGCTCCGCAACCAACGCGGCGCGCGGCAACGCGTCAAAACTCGCGCCCAACACGCCATCCAACCTCGTTCAATGGACCTTCAACCGGTCTCATAAATGACTCTGCAGCATACTGCGCAATCATGGGACCCAACAACAAGGCGGGTCCCAAGTCTCCGGCAAGTTGATAAAAATGGATTATGAGACCGGTCCTAGACTACGGCTTCACTGCGCCGCCGCGCAATTGCATCCGCTGCCGGCAACGCCAGCAGCCGCGCGCGCACCAGAACTTTGCGCGTCAGTCCTGTCAACGCCATCCCTGCCGCTTCGCGCAGAGGAATCCACCGCCGCGCTCCGCCCGCCGCCGTTACTGCCTCCACGTCGTCCTCGAACACCGTGCGAATGCGGACGTAATAATTCACCTGCATGATGGCGTGCCGTAATGTCATGCGCAGCTCGTTCGCCGGAACCTCGGAATGTCGCAACGTCGGCAGCTCCCACATCCCCGGCATCAGCGTCACATGCGAAGGTCGCTGCTCCAGCAGCACCTCGCGCGTGCTCGGCCCGCGCCGCTTGCCTGCCGCGCTGCTCGTGCGCACCGACAGAGCGTAGGCCACAGCCCGGCTGGTCATCCGCGCCCGTTGCGGCGTCTTGTGCTCGCCACGCGTCTTGCAATCTGTTGTCAGCGGGCATGCCTCGCATTGCGGATTCCGCGGCGTGCAAACCATCGCTCCCAGCTCCATCATCGCCTGGTTGGAATCGCCCGGCCGCATCTGGTCCAGCAGCTTGCGCGCCAGCTCCTCCACCTTGCGCCGCAGCGCAGCGCCGCCGCCTTTGCGGCTTTCTGCCCCCCAGCCCGCAAACCGGCACAGCACCCGCTCCACATTTCCGTCCACCACGGCCACCGGCTCTCCATACGCGATGCTCGCCACCGCCGCGGCCGTGTACACGCCAATGCCCGGCAAAACGCGCAGTTCCTCTGCCTTTACCGGCAGATTCCCGCCCAGATTCGTGCTCACGAACTGCGCCGTCTTGTGCAGCATGCGCGCACGCCGGTAGTAGCCAAGCCCGCTCCACATCGCCAGCACATCTTGCTCCGGCGCCAGCGCCAGCGCCACCAGCGTCGGAAAACGGCCCATAAACTCCCGGTAGCGCTCCATCACAACCGCCACGCGCGTCTGCTGCAGCATGATCTCCGCTACCCAGATTGCATAAGGGTCCCTGCTGCGCCGCCACGGCAAGTCGCGCTTGTTGCGCGCGTACCAATCCAGTAAACCCGCGCTCGCCGCTCTCAACTTCTCACGCCCCTCGTCCTGCCTCGCCATCCGCCCAGATTACGGCATTTACGCGGCCCACCGATTTATTCCCGAGCCGTTAGCCGATGCGATTCTCTGACCAGAAGTGTGTATTGCCCCTCATTTGGTGCATTGCTAGATTTGAACTCACATTCCCATTCTGGCAGAGAAGCGCCAGGCTACTGGTGATTTGTGGGCCAGGTGACTGCTGCTCATCTACGCTGAAGGATCGCCAATGCAATGGCACGATCCGCCGGCGAATTGATTGGAGACATCGTGAAACGACTTGCTTGCTTTTTGACGCTTACTTTGCTGGCCGCATCCACCGGCCTGCTTGCTCAATCCTCTTCGGCCGACTCGTCGCAGTCCTCTGCCGGTACGACCGCCCCCACTCAGCCCCAGCACAAGGCGAAGAATTACGAGGCGCCCGCGCCCTTTTCGCGTCTCGCTCTTTCCGGCGGCATCGGCGCCAACGGCATCAACATGCAGGCCGCCGTCAATGCCAATCGTTACCTCAACATTCGCGGCATCGGCAACTACTTCAGCTATACGGTCTCGAACGTCACCATCGACAATAACAACGGATCGAGCGGAATTAGTGTCGACGGCAATCTGAAATTCGCCACTGGGGGAGTCGCACTGGACCTCTATCCGTTCCCGAATCACGGATTCCGTCTGAGCCCCGGCGCCGTTTTTTACAACAAGAACGGAGCCACCGCCACCGGTAGCGCCGCCCCCGGAACCAGCTTTACCTTCGGTTCGCAAAAGTACTACTCTGACACCGTCGACCCGCTCAACATCACCGCCAATCTCGGCCTCAACGCTCATCAGACCGCTTTTTCCATGACCACGGGCTGGGGAAACCTCATCTCCCGCAAGGGCGGCCACTGGTCTTTCCCCTTTGAGATCGGCGCAGTCTTCACCGGCTCGCCAACCATCGCCCTCAACCCCACAGGCAATGCTTGCCTCACCTCGGCCGATGCTGCCGACAACGGCCCCTCCTGCGTCAACATGGCCACCAATTCCACCGCCCAGACAAACGTCGCCGCCGAAATCGCCAAATACCAGAAAGACCTCAACGTGCTCCCGGTCTATCCCATCTTTTCCTTCGGTATCGCCTACAACTTCAAGATCCGCTAACTCTGCGGGACCAAACACAGAATCCGGGCCACAGGCCCGGACTCTGTTTACTGTTTACTGTTCCCTGTTCCCTGTTCACCGTCTGCTAACCACTAATCACTGTCCTCCCAACATCTCTCCCACAATCCCTGCCGCTGCCTTCAGCGCCGCATCAATCTGCGTTTGATCTTTTCCGCCGGCCTCTGCAATTTCCGGCTTCCCTCCGCCCGATCCGCCCACAATCTTCGCCACCGCGCCCACCAGCTTGCCCGCCTGGATGCGCTTCACGAGCCGCGGCGTCACACCCGCGATAATCGCGACCTTCCCCTCAGGCTGCGCCGACCCAAGCACCACCACGCCCTCGCCGAGCTTCTGTTTCAAGTTGTCCACCAGCGTCCGCAACTGCCCGCGCTCCAGCCCGTCGGCGCGATGCGTCAGCACCTTCACGCCCTTCACTTCGACAGCTCGCGAAACCGCCTCATCGAGGCCCCCTGCAGCCGACTTCATCCGCATCTCTTCAATCTCGCGCCGCAGCTTCTTCAGCTCGTCGTCCTGTGCGGCGAATTTCGCGCGCAGCCCCTCCGGCAGATTCTCCGTCGACGGGACGTATTGCCCCGCCACCTTCGCCAGCTCAAAGTCGCGCCTGAACGTATCCAGCGACCCCATTCCGCTGATCGCCTCAATCCTCCTCACGCCCGACGAAACCGATTCCTCGCTGGTCAGCTTCATCAACCCGATCTCGCCCGTCGCTGCCGTATGCGTACCGCCGCACAGCTCCGTCGAAAATCCGTCCGAGAGCCGCACCACCCTCACCTTGTCGCCGTACTTCTCGCCAAACAGCGCCATCGCGTGGTACTCGTTCACCGCCACGTCAATCGGCACGTCTTCGAGCGTCTCCACCTTCGCATTGCCCAGCACCTCGCGGTTCACAATGTCTTCAATCTCCTGCAACTCTTCATCGGCAACTTGCGCAAAGTGCGAAAAATCGAACCGCAGCCGGTCGGGAGCGACAAGCGACCCCGCCTGCTTCACATGCGTGCCGAGCACCTGCCTCAGCGCCGCATGCAGCAAATGCGTGCCCGTATGATTGCGCCGGACTGCATCGCGTCGCACTTCGTCCACCACCGTATTCACGCGATCGCCCACCGCCAGGTCCTGCTTCAGAATCGCCTTGTGCGCCCTCACTCCCTGCACCGGCAGCACGCACCCGACGATTTCCGCAATCGTGGCATTTCCGTCGGTCGAGGTGAACCACCCTAAATCGCCAACTTGTCCGCCCGAGTCGCCGTAAAAACTCGTGTGGTCGAGAACCACTTCAACCTCGTCGCCCGCCTTCGCAGCTGGAACTCCCAAGCCGCCCTTTACAATCGCCAGAACTTCGGAATTCGTCGATGTCAGCGACCGGTAGCCTTCAAACACCGTCTTCGGCAAATCACGGAATGCAGTGCTCGCCGTCTTCTGGCTTCCGCCCTTCCAACTGGCCCGCGCCCGCGCCTGCTCCTCCGCGCGAGCCGCCTCGAATCCCTCTTCATCGAAGTGAATACCTGCGTCGCGACAAGCATCCTGAATGAAGTCCTTCGGCAATCCGTAGGTTTCATAGAGATGGAAAGCTTTGTCGCCAGTCAGCACTTCTTGGAATCCGTGCGCTTCGCGAATCATTCCGGCTGCGAGGATCGCCGCCCGGTCGGCCTTCTTAGTTGTTGCTAGCTCCGCGAATATCTCCTCCAATTTCGCCATGCCGAACTTCAGCACGCGATCGAATTGCTTCTCCTCCGCCTTAACCACCTTCGCCACGCGCGCCGCCGAATCCACCAATTCCGGATAAGCGCCCTTCATCAAGTCCCGCACTGCGTAGACCATCTCAAACAGAAACGGCTTCTCCTGCCCCAGCAGCCGCCCATGCCGAATCGCGCGCCGCAAAATTTTGCGCAGCACATATCCGCGCCCCTCATTCGACGGCACCACGCCATCGTTAATCAGGAACGTCGCCGCCCGCGCATGATCCGCAATAATCCGCAGGCTGGCTGCCTCGTCATCCGCAGTCCGGCTCTCACGCTCAATCGCCGAATCGCTTACTCGCTTGCCAGTCAGTTCTTCGGCGCGAGCAATAAGCGGCACAAACAAATCCGTCTCAAAGTTGCTCACCTTCCCCTGCAGCACTGCCGCCACTCGCTCCAGCCCCATCCCCGTATCAATCGACGGCTTCGGAAGCGGAGCCAGTTGGTAGGCCACCGTCGCTCCTCCAGAACCTGGAAGCGCGGAGCGGTCGAACTGCATAAAAACTAAATTCCAGATCTCCACGTAGCGCGCGTCGTCATGCCCAAACGGCTTGTCCACGCCCGGCGTCTCCGCGGCTTCCAGTCCCATGTCGTAGAAAATCTCCGAGCACGGCCCGCACGGCCCCGTCTCGCCCATCTGCCAGAAATTGTCTTTCAGCCCGTTCTCGCCAATGCGATCCTTCGGCACGCCCACTTCCAGCCAGTACTTTTCCGCCTCGTCGTCCCTTGGAACCTCGGCCGTCCCCTCGAAAATCGTCACGTACAAGCGGTCCTTGGGAATCCCGAACCACTCCTGGCTCGTCACCAGCTCCCACGCAAACCGGATCGCATCGCGCTTGAAGTAGTCGCCGAACGAAAAATTCCCCAGCATCTCAAAAAACGTATGATGCCGCCGCGTAAAGCCCACATTCTCTAAATCGTTGTGCTTCCCGCCCGCCCGCACGCACTTCTGGCTGGTCGTTGCCCGCGTGTAGTCCCTCTTCTCCGCTCCCAGAAAAAGGTCCTTGAACTGGTTCATCCCGGCATTGGTAAACAGCAGCGTCGGATCGTTTGCCGGCACCAGCGAGGACGAATGCACCCGCCGGTGCCCCTTCGTCTCAAAGAAGCGCAGAAACAGCTCGCGTATCTCATTTCCCGAGCGATATTGCATGGCTCTTTCAGTGTAATGTCCCGCAGCGCGAGAACGACGGAGGGAGTAGGGGCCTTCAGGCCCCCGAATGGCCAAGCGAGAAGTGTCCAGCCTTCAGGCCCGGCCGACAACTTGCTGACTCGCTAACTCGCTGTCTTGCTTCCTCGCTCCCTTGGTCCCTTGGTCCCCCTCCCCCGTCCAACGAACTGCATGGCTTCCCGCCTCCACTTGATCTCCCTCGCCCTCCTGCTCTCGCTCCCGGTCGCCGCCGCACTCCTGTCCGCGCCGCTCCTCCACGCGCAGCCCGGCTCCCACCTCCCCATTGCCGAAACCGATTCCATCCAGGTCGGCTCGTCCACCCTCCAGGTCGACTTCGCCGAGGGCCCGTTCGATCTTCCAAAATCGGCGATCCTCGCCCGCATCGCCACCGCCGCCTCAGCGGTCGCCACCTACTACGGGCGCTTTCCCGTCCCCACCGCCCGCATCCTCGTCATTCCCGTCCCCGATCGCCACGGCATTCTCCAAGGCACCACCTGGGGCGACATGCACGGCTCTCCCGGCTTCACCCGCCTCCGCATCGGCGAGCACACCACCGCGGCCGAACTCACCGCCGACTGGATGATCACCCACGAGCTGACCCACATGGCCTTTCCTTCCATGCCCGACAGTCAGCACTGGATCGAGGAGGGCCTCGCCACCTACATCGAGCCCATCGCGCGCGTCATGATCGGCGATCTCACCGCTCCGAAAATTTGGCGCGACATGGTGCGCGATATGCCACAGGGCGAGCCCGCACCCGGCGACCAGGGCCTCGATCACACGCACACCTGGGGCCGGACTTATTGGGGCGGAGCCATGTTCTGCCTCGTTGCCGACGTCGAAATTCGTGAGCAAACCCACAATCGCCTCGGCCTTCAGGACGCATTGCGCGCCATCGTCGCCGCCGGCGGCACCATCGACCACAGTTGGGATCTGCCGCAGGCGCTCTCGATCGGCGACCGCGCTACCAACACCCACGTCCTCACCGATCTCTACGGCCAGTGGAAAGCCGCGCCCGTCCAGTACGACCTGCCCGCGCTCTGGGCCCAACTCGGAATCCGCGCCACTGAAAGCAGCGCCGATTCCAACGGCCTCGACCACAATGCCGTCGAGTTCGTGAACACCGCTCCTTTCGCGAACATCCGCGACGCAATCACCCGGCCCAAAGGAAGCCCCGTCCAGGCGACCGTCCTGCCTACCCCCCGCAAATGACCAATTGGAGGCCAAAATTGGCCGTTATGATGCATAAAATCGACGAAATCTGACGAAATTTGTCGACGATTTTTCTAAATATTTGTTGATTACAAACGAGTTAAATTCAATTTGCACCATCTGCGAGGCAGTTTTTATTTTTTGTTTGATTTTGCCTTCCGGCGGCGGCACATGTCCACGCCAGCAGTTTGCCTAGCTAAGAGAAGTGTAGCGATTTCAAAAGAAATGATCGGCAAACTTGGATCGAAATAGTTCCCGATTACATTCGTTTGATTCGAGAGAGGTTAGCCACTGGCGGGTGGGCCAAGGCTCCGTGCCAGAAGCTTGACATCAAAAACGACGGCCAGGGAAGGGCGCGCTTTCACTCTTCGTCGTGCGTCTCCGTGTCCACGCTGTCCAGCGCCGCCAGCTCTTCTTCCGGCACCTCCCACCGCAGCAGCACCTTGTAGATCGTGCCCGTTGAGAACCCCGCTGCAACCAGCCGCCGCATCACTCGCGCCGTGTCCTTCGGACTCTCAGGTTTTGGAATGCGTTTTCGGCTGAGGTATTCGCGCGCCAGCTTCTCTTCGTCGGTCTCGCCGTAACGCGCATTAACCGTTTCCTTGATCAGCTCTGTGCGGATTCCCTTCCGCTGCAAGTCCTGCTGCACGCGCCGTGCTCCCAGCTTCTCGTTCTCCTGCCGCAGCCGCGCATAGGTCTCCGCAAAGGCGCGGTCGTCGAGGTATCCATGCTCCTTGAGCCGCGCAATCGCTGCCCGCACCGCTCGCTCGCCGTTCTCGCTTGGCTCGGCCCGCACCGTCATCAGCCGCCGCAGCTCAACCTCCGTGCGCATCTGCCGCCCCAGCGCCTTGACAGCGTAGTCGTAGAGCGCTGCCTCATCGAGGAAGGTGCGAGGCTTACGGGATGTGCTTCGCGACACGAGCTTCTAGCCTCTAGCTTCTAGCCTCTAGCTGATCGTGCTAAGCGCGAGGCTGTTCGTTATGCCGACACACAAGCTAGCAGCTAGAAGCTAGCAGCTAGCGGCTTGGCTTCGTCCACTCATCCACCCAATCGTTCACCGTCTTCCACCAGAGCTGCGAGTTCTGCGGCTTCAGCACCCAATGTCCTTCATCGGGAAAGTAGAGCATCTTGCTGGGCACGCCGAGCAGTTGAAGCGTGTCAAACAGTTGCAGTCCCTCGCTCAAGTCGAGCCGGTAGTCGAGCTGCCCATGAACCACCAGCGTCGGCGTCTTAAAGTTCTTCGCATAGAGCGACGGCGACCACTTGCGGAAAGGGTTCTTGTCATCGGGTTTGCCGTAGTAGTCCCACGGATGCCCCTTAAACTCCCAGATGTTGAACCAGTCTTCCTCGGTCGTTCCGAACGCCGACTCCGCATTGAACATCCCGTCGTGAGTCACGATGCACTTGAAGCGGTCCGTGTGGCCAAGGATCCAGTTCGCCATGTATCCGCCGTAGCTCGCGCCCAGCGCGCACTCGCGCGTCTTGTCGATGAACGGATAGTGCTGCTCCGCGTAATCCAGCCCCGTCATCAGGTCGGTAAAAGGCTTGCCGCCCCAGTCGCCGGTAACACCTTCCACAATGGCCTGCCCATATCCCGTCGACCCGCGCGGATTGATCATAATCACGACGTATCCGTTTGCCGCAAACAGCTCCGCGTTCCAGCGATAGCTCCACTCGTCGCCCCACGCGTCCTGCGGCCCTCCGTGAATCAGGAACTTCACCGGATACTTTTTCGCCGCATCGAAGCCTGGCGGCCGGATGATGAACCCTTCCAGCTTCGTCCCATCATTCGCGGTGAACCAGAACGACTCCATCGCGGGCAGATCGAGCTGCGCCAGCAGAGCATCGTTGAGATGCGTGATTTGCAGCGGTTGATTTGAGTGCATCACCTCTGGCTTTCGGTCGCCAGCCGTTGGAAAAGCGATGGAGATCGAGTCATCATCCATGCCAACAGTGGTACCGGCGAATACCTCTGGTGGCGCGTCGACGTGCATCAGGCTGCCTACTACGATGCTCCAGCCATGCCGCACCACGCTTCCGATGTCGCCGCCTTGCCAAACTGCGTCGTGAATGTCACTCCACTCGCCGGCCACTTTCCCCAGTCGTTGCAAGGAATCGCCTTTGTCGTTCGTCTGGTAAATAACGGCCTCCCCTTTCTCGCCGGAGACGAACAAAATATGGCGCGTACCATCGGTCCAGACTGGCTCCCAAATGAACTCATCGACCCAGTTATCGAACTTCGGCAGCAAATCCCTGATCGTCTTCGACGCGCGGTCGTAAACCACAAGCCGGAACTTGTCGCTCTCGTATCCGTTCCGCGCCTGCGATCTCCACGCCAGATACTTTCCATCCGGCGAGTACGCGGGATTGAAGTTGCCGCCAGCCGACGTGCTTATTTTTCTGGCTTTGGACGAGGGATCAGTCAGATCAAGGATGTAAATCTGCGCGCTGGTCGAGATCGCCGGCACAGGGTCCGGATTCTCCGTAAACGCCAGCTCCCTTGAGTCCGGCGAGAAGTCGCAGCCGCAACTCGCTCCCTCAAGCGAAAACGGCGGCACATCGTGCGTGTCGCCGGGATTCAAGTCGCGCATTCCACCACCGTCTACCGAAACCAGAAATAGATGCGACCGCTTCTCACCGGTGTAGTGGTCCCAGTGGCGATACAGAAGCTGCGTCCAGATCTGCGCTTTCACCTTGCTTGCCGCCAGCGCCGCGTCTCGATCGGTATTGCATTTGTTTCCAGTGTCGAAGTCAGCCGTCGTGATTGGTGGACAATCTGGATATACACCAGAAGTGAAAACCACGGAGTGGCCGTCCGGCGACCACTTAGCGTTGTCAGCTTCGGTCGCAATCGCCGTCAGCCTCTTCGCATTGCTGGTCGCGCCCGTCGCCCTGTCGAAGTCCGCAATCCACACCTGTTGCCCGCCGTCGCGCCCGCTCAAGAACAGAATTCGCTTCCCGTCCGGCGCGAATTGGACGCCGCTGTCTCCGGGCTGCCCGACAGCCAGCTTGATTGGCTGCCCACCAGCGATCGCCTGCAGCCAAAGCTCCGGCGTCTTGGTGTTCTGCTCCAGATTCACCGTGGTCACGCCGTATGCCAGCCACTTCCCGTCCGGCGAAACGGCTGTATCGCCCAGCCGCTTCATCTGCATCATGTCCTCAAACGTCATCGGCCGTTTCGGCTGCGCGGACGCTGCGGGTGGCGCGGTCTGCGCGGAACAAAACGGAAGAACCGCGAGGAAAGCGGCGAAGGGAAGAAGCGTTCGTGCGATCGCAGGTCCGAAATTCCGGACCTGGGGCACCCACGATTGGAGGGGCAGAGAAGGGCGCATGAAATTCCTCACCGCGCGGCGCCAACCATCCCTCCGCGCGAAGAGAAAGTGTACACCGGAGGGACAGGTGTCAGGTTTCAGGTGTCAGGGGTCAGTTGACAGTCGACAGACCGCAGCTCAAGGCCCACGTCTTCCAGGTTCGCGGCTTCTACTTGGCTTCGTTGCCGGTGAGGCGGAAGGTGATGGTTCCCCAGAAAAGGCGGGCGCGCATCTGCACGGGGAGATGGCGGTCGTCGTCGGTATACCAGAATCCAGATATTGCCGCGATTCTTTACTACGCCTGCGTCGGCGGTCGGCTGCACCCGGATCGTTTTGAAGGTGCCCAAAGGGGTCTTGATTTCTTCACGTCCCTCCACCTTCATGGTCACGAGCACCGTGCGCTGGGCGTCGGCTACGGGAATCACGAAGCTGTTCCCCACCACCAGTTGCTGCGAGCCCGGGTAGAACACGCCCGTCAAGAGATCGGTCAAGCAGCCCTTCACGGGAGACTTCGCATGCTTGGCCTGCCCGCTCACCATATTCTTCTCGTCGAGAATCGATTTGGAATCGGCGTAGTCAATGTGGAGTGTCGAATTGAACTGGCGCCGCCCTTCAACAGTCTGCTTGTCGAAGTCGTCGGTGCAGCCCTTTGCGCGATCAAAATCGGCTTGGAAGTTGTCTACAACGTGAAAAATGAGATTGATAGCGCCGCTCGTATACGCGGATGCGATGATGTGCTCGCGGTCGCCGGCCGCTTCAAAGTGAACGACAGCGGTGCCGGCCGGAAAAACACGCCAATCCACCGAATAAGTCAGCGTCTCTTTCTGCGGGAAGCTGAAGCCGGGGCGCGGCGGCGAAAGGATGGCGGGATCCTGGCCGCGCGAGATGGCCGCCACGGTCAGAACGATCAAAAGGATGACTGCGTTCGCGCGTGTCTTCAAGGTTCGGCACGGCTCCTCATGGCCCGGAATCTCATGAATTGACCTGGCCCATACTCTTTGGACTTCACGTACGTGGAAAGCGCTCACCAGGCCCGGTGCATAAGAATTTCCAGCACCGGTCGCAGGTAGAGCAGGCTCAGGTACAGCAGTGCGGCCCCTAAAGCAGAATTGTACTCGCGGTGTTTGAGGTAGAGGGCGAACGAAAAGCCGCCCGTAGCCGCCTGGTTAACTGGCTGGGAGACAGCGGGTTTGCCCGATTCGCCTGGCTGCCTGGCGGGCGTGAGGCGCGGGATGAATCGGGGCACGCTGCGGGAATAGCTGTCGAACTGAGGAAATGTTGCGCGGAGGAATTGCTCTTCCGATGCGATGACCGGAATGTAGATGACCGCGAATCCGACTGCCAGCAGCAGCGCCACCGGCCAGCTGAGCAGCGCCAACGCAAACCCGGCGGCGATGAGTGTCGACCCGAGATAGAGCGGATTCCTGGTGTAAGCATAAGGTCCCGTAACGGTGAGCTCCTGGTTCTTTTTGACCGTGCCGGAAGCGGCCGCGCGCAACGCCAAGCCCGGCAGGACCAACAACAAACTCCAGGCGATCGCTGATGGATGCCGAGGCTGGCGAACGATCTCGACCAGATAGACAGCAGCGGTGAGAAACCCCAAAGGGACGCGGATGCGGCGCGCAACTCGCTGCCACCACCCCGCCCCAGCGACGTGGACCTGTCGCTGGGGACCCCGGTCTTGCGTGGGGTGGGCCTTTGGAGGAGTGGAGTGCTCGGTCATCTTGCACCCTCCTCGGCGAGCAACTTGTCGGCCGAGCTGAGAACCTCCTCGGGTGTGATGGTCAGCAGGCCGGGATCGGGCGCCGCGCGGCGCGAGTGGTCGCGGCGGCTGTCCGGGCTGCGGAGCACCCGGGCGCGCGTGCCGTAAGGACCGTTGCGGCTGGGGTCGGTAGGGCCATAGATGCCGACGACCGGACGGCCGAGGGCGCTGGCCAGATGGAGCGGACCTGTGTCTCCGCCGATGCAGAGGGCAATGCGGCGCGTGAGCGCGATCAACTGCGGAAGAGTTGCGGTGAGTGCGACGGCGCTGCCGGAGGCGATGGCAGCGGCGAGCGGCTCCTCGCCGGGACCGGCGTTGACCACCACGTGCAATCCCCGTTGCGCAAGCCCCTCGGCGACAACGGCGTAGCGCTCGGGTGGCCAGCGCTTGGCGCCCCAGCCGGCACCGGGAGTAATGAGAGCGACGGGCCGCAAGGCGTCTGAAAACGTGGACGCAAGCCAGGAGGCACACCAGGCTTCAGCCACGGGATCGACGGGAAGCTGTGCGTCGACCGCGGAAAGCGCGTCACCGGCGACGGCGGAGGCGAGTTCCACGCCCTGCTCGATGACGTGCGCGCGGTGCGTGACCACGCGCTCGGTGAACAGCCAGTGGGCAGGCCACTCGCGCGGCGCAGCTTCGCCGATGCGGCGCGCGCATCCACTCATGCGGGCGATGACCGCCGAGCGGATTGCGCCCTGAAGGTCGAGCACAGCACTGTATTCCGCGGCATGAAGCTCGCGGCGCAAGGCTCTGATCGCCCGGCGCGTATCGACGCTCAGCGGATGGCGCTTCCACTCCCGGCTTGGCGCGAAATGAAGGCGATCAACGACCGGCATCACGGAATCGTGCACGAACGTTGCCCTGCTTTGGGCCTCCCTGATCCCTGATCCCTGTTCCCTGTTCCCTGCCTTTAACAGCGGCTGCCAGCGCGGCTCGACCACCCAACCGATTTGCCAGTCGGGATGAGCGAGGCGCAGCGCCGTCACCGCAGGCAGCGCGTGAAGAATATCGCCCATTGCGCCCAAACGGACAATGAGCAGGCGGAAGTTGGATTGCGCGTGCAAGGTTTGATTTTCGCACAGCGATGCCCGACGGAAAAAGGAACGCACATTTCCGCTTTCAGTTCTTTGCTCTCCGCTTTCAGATCCGATTCCGCGGCACCTACTTCGCGGCAGGCGTGGACGCGGGCGCGGGAAGGTAGCTGAGGTCGGGCTCGTAGCGATAGATGAGGAAGTCGCTATTGACGATAAGCTCATGCGCCTTGTCGACAATGGCTTGGTACTCCTCCTTGCTGACTCCTTTTTGAGCGCCGACGCCGTCGTCAAGATCGGCCCAGTTGTTGATTCCGACGACAGAAACGAATGTGGGGCCAGGTTCGCCGAAGTGCACATCGGCGAAGTTGTAGTCCTTGGCTCCGCTCTTCTTGATTGCGGGAAGGATCACGTTCTTCTGGAAGTCGAGATACTCGCGGTATTTTTCGGGACGCACCTGGGTGACGAGAACGCGAATCATCTTGGGCTCATCGCCGCTGTCGGGCAGGCTCAGATCGGGATTGACGACCTGGATTTCGCGCCGCCAGCTTGAGGTGCAACCGATGATGCTCAAGGCGATGCGCGTGAGGTCGGCGTCCTGATCTTTCAGCTTGGGGTCGGTGCCGATGGTTTTGTCGAGGTCGGCCCACTTGGAGTACATCTGGACGCGCGCGTACTCATGGGGACCGGTGAGCGCGACCCAAATGGTGCTGTAACGGTCGGAGCCGGCCTTGGCCAGGATGGCGTTGTACTCCTTGACCTCCGCCTGAAAATCGGCGATGCGGTCGGGTTTGACGGTGTAGAAGGTGACGCTGCGGATGTTGGCGTCCTGCGCTGAGGCCGGGGTGACGAGCACTGCCGCGGCCAGCAGCATCGCAGCGACACAAGGCCAGAGAACGGATTTCCTGATCCAGCTCATGAACAAAACCTCCTTGTTGCGGCGAAGGCTCCGCAACGTTTGAAGGTCCGGCATTGCAGCCGGGCGTGATTGGGATGAAGGCCTTCGCGAGCATGGGAAGTGTGCGGGGTCTTCGGAGCGCGGTAATGCAAGGGGTCCGAGGGGAAAATGCGGACCCGGCGAGTATACGACAGGGGCCGAATGAACAAGGGACCGAAGATGGTTCAGCGCTGGAAGATATTGATGGGCTGGGTAAAATCGGTAACGCGCATGTGCGCGGCGAGCGTGGGATATTGGTTCTGGAGCTTCAGGTACATCTCCCAGGCGACGCGGCGGTAGCTGAAGTGGCCGGCAGGGCCGGAGCGGAGCTCGGAGATGTACTGGGCCTCGGCAAAATCCATTTTGAAGAGGGCGCGGATGCGCGTGGCCAGAGGATAGAGGTAGGTGGCGGATTGCGCGGCCTCGACGACGGGGGCAGCGGCGATGACGCTGGCTGTGCGATGCGCGGCGTCAATGGCGGTGCGGTATTCGGAGAGAATGCCAGCCTCGGCGAGGATATCGGAGCCGGCTGGCAGGTCGCCGCAGCCGGGGGTCTCATAGCCGTGCAGGGCCGTGAAGTCCTGGATGATCTGCGTGCAGCGGCGATGGCGGTGGAAGTCGCGGAAGCCGCCGATGTCCATCAGAATGTCGAAGCGAATGGCCGCGCCGGCATGGAAGGCGCGGAGAGTTTCGTCGTGCTTGCCGCGGTGCTTCAGGCCCAGTTCAATGATTTCAGTGCTCCGCGCGGCAGGCAGTCCAGTGAGGAAGTCGCGGATCTGGCGGTAGGGGTGGCGGCTGACGGAATAGAGGAGAGTGGCGGCGAGCTCGATTTCGAGGGTTTCCTTACGCTCGACCAGATCGACGAGCGGAGCGGCGGCAGGAGGCAAGTCTTTGAGGAGTTCGGCGGCAGCACGCGAGAGATCGGCGCGGGTCTGGATCAGGTATTCGCTGGCCTGGGCGTATTTGACGAGAGTGGGCGCGGTGCGAACCTCGCGGGTGAAGAGAGCAGCGGCTTGAGCGGCGAGACCCGGTGCGGCTTCGTCGTCCAGGGCGGCGATCTTGTCGACGATGGCCTGGGCAGCCTTGGCGTTCAGGTTCCAGGCCGGGCCGGTAGCAGCTTCACGGAGCTTTTCGCCAAGAAGGCGGATCTCGGCGGCGGGGTGGGAGAGCAGGCGCGAGACCTGAGTTTCAAGCGTGCGGGCGCTGACGATCTGGCCGAGTGAAGTGTTCGTGGCGAGAGGAAGCAGGTAACGTGCCACGTCGAATGCGCGGGCGCGGAGGGTGCGCTCGTAGGCGTCGGGCTTCATGTCTTCAGGTCGCGCGACGTAGCGGCGGAGGAGATCGACGACTGCGAGCGTGGTGCGCTTGTATGCGGCGAGCAGCGAGTCGATGGTGCGCTCGTAGAGCTCCTGGGAGTGGGTGTCGCCGGCGAAATCGGGGTAGTAGAAGCCGGATTCGAGGAAGTTCTGGTAGCGGGTTGAGCGCTCCTGGCCGTCCCAGCGGGTTTCGTCGACGAGGACGATGGCGGCAAGGAGGGAGAGGCGCTCGACGGCAAAGGCGATGTGGGCAAGATCGGCGATGGAACGGTGGCCGTATTGAAAATAAAAGGTGTTGAGGAACTGCTCGGCCCGCTGGGCGCTTATTTCGGCCAGGGAATCGCGCATGGAGAGAGCCGAGCGGGAGTACTTGGCCATGGCGAAGGCGAGGATTTCGGGGTCGGCGCCATGAACGGCGATGACTTCGGTTTGGTTGCGCGCAGAGGAAGGAAGCGAAGATTCACTGGACATGAGGATGCTCTCGCGGACAGAATACGTCATAAGGGAGTACCTGCGCGCAGCGGCGGAGTGGGAGCCCTGACGGGGAAACGCGATCAGGAGAGAGCAAAGCCCCGGAAGCACGGGAGCAGCCATGCGGGAGATTCTGGTGCGAACGTCGCACAAACCGCGGCCCTTGCCGGCGGGACGCTGGGCGATGACCCAGCGCTGGAACGATCTGCTGTTTGCGCATTGGCCCATCGCGACGGCGAAGATGCAGTCACTGCTGCCGGAATGGCTTGAAGCGGACACAATGCAAGGGTCAGCATGGCTAGGAGCCGTTCCGTTCTGGCTGGATCGCATCAAAGTCCGCGGCATGCCGGCGATTCCGGGGCTGCGGAGCTTTCCTGATCTGAACCTGCGGACCTACGTGCGAGATCGATTCACGGGAACGCCGGGGTTCTACTGCTTCAGCGTGGATTCGAGCAACCTGCTGGCGGTGGCGGCGGCGCACATGGTCTACCACCTGCCGTATTGGCTGGCGGAGATGTACCTGGAGCCGCGGTCGGAGCGCGAGTTTGCGTTTTATAGCCGGCGGCGATTTTCGCGGCGGCAGGTGATTTTCAAGGCTCGGTACCGCGGCCTGGGGCCGACGCGGGCGACGGCGGAGATGCGGCCGGGATCGCTGGAATATTTCTTTACGGAACGGCCGTGCGTTTTCTCGACCAACCGCTCAGGAGAGCCGATCAAGGCGAACCTCCACAACGTTTCCTGGCCTCTGGAAAAGGCAGAGGCGGAGATCGAGCGCAACGATCTGGCGACGGCGGTGGGCCTGGATCTACCCGACCGGGAGCCGGTGCTGCACTACTCGCGGCGGCTGGCGGTGTATGTGTGGCCGGCCGAGCTGGCGCGTCCGGCGCTGGCAGCGCGGCCGGTAGCGGTGGCGGCGATGCCGACGTAGGAACAGCCTCTAGCTTCTAGCTGCTAGCTCATCATTGCTGAGCGGACGGCGGTGGCTTTTGGCAGGCGGCATCAGCTCGCAAGATTCTGCGGCTGGCGATTAAAGGTTTCCGGTTGTTTGCTCGGGCCTAGTGATGCGCGGCGCTGGGAAACGGTTTCGATCCATCGGCGACGATCACATCCGACGTTTCCTGTTTGCCATTGCGGATGTAGCTAACCTTGGCATCGGTTCCCGGCTTCAATACGAAGATCGAACCGACCAACTCGGCCGTGCTCTTCATGGGGTTACCGTTCAGCGCCACAATAATGTCGCCAACCTTGAGTCCAGCCTTATCGGCGGGACCGCCTGGAACCACGGCGCCGATCATCGATCCGGGTCTGACAACGTGAGTCTGCGCCCCGGTCCCGCTCGTCACGTCCTGTAACTGAAGACCGATTACGCCGTACGGTTTAACAATACATACAGACATCAAGTCGGCATTGGTGCCGCTTTTTTCCTGCGACCATGTGCTGCCGCCATCCTCGGTGTGCAGGATGATGCCGCCATGGCCCACGATCCAGCCTGATTGCGGAGTGACAAAATTGACTTCGTCCAAATCCGTCATGGTGCTGCTGGCCTGAATTTTCCAGGTGCCGCCGCCGTCTTCGGTGTGCAGAATGACGCCATCGCGGCCTACGACCCAGCCTGACTGCGGGCTAACAAAGGCGACCGACATCAAATCCACCCTGGTGCCGCTGGCCTGGAATTTCCACGTGTTGCCCCCGTCGTCTGTGTGCAGGATTGTGCCTTTCCTGCCAACGGCCCAGCCCGAGGTCGCGGTGGGAAAGGCCAAACCAATCAAGCCGCGGACGGTGGGGCTGTTTTGCGGTTTCCAAGTGCTGCCGCCGTCGACGGTATGAAGAATCGTGCCGTTGGTTCCCGACGCCCAACCCGACTGCACGGTAATGAAGGTCACGAACGAAAGGAAGTCACTGGTTCCGCTTTTCTGCGGTTTCCATGTGATGCCGGCGTCCTCTGTGTGCAGGATTGTGCCTTCACCGCCGACCACCCTGCCAAGATTCGGCTCGACAAAGGCTACTTCGCTGAGGTCTTCGGTGGTGATTCCTTTGGCCTGCTGCTGCCACGTCGCTCCACCGTCGTCCGTGTGAAAGACGGCGCCACCGCTGCCTACGACCCATCCCGACAGCCTGGTTGGAAATGCGACCGAGTAAAACGTTCCATTACTGGTGTTCTTTGTGGTCCATGTACCGCCGCTGTCTTCGGTCTGCACCATTTTCGCTTGATCACCCACCGCCCATACCGACCAGGGCCCCACGAGCACGGGATTGATGCTCACGGTGGGAGCCTGATGCGTACCTTTCTTTCCCGCTTCGCCTCCCGGCGGTGAGAGGATGTGCGTCCAGAACAAAAACGCTCCAACGACGACGATCACGCATGCCGCAGCGGAAACCAAAGCCAGCCGAAGCCTTTTTGCGGGCTGCGCAGGGCTATGTCGGCGCAGTGCCGCTCGTACCTCAAGAACCGCGCTGCGGATCCACGCAATCGAAAGAACGAGCAGGGAGACAAAGAATACGGCGAAACTGAATGCGCCCCAGTCAACCTTTTGAGAAAAGGCCTGGCAGGAATCTGAAAAGCGGTAACTGATGATGGTTCCGGTAAGCCAGGGTGGGGCGTTGCCATGCCAGGCAGTCGCGCAACTCCTCAGCGTATAGAAGCCGACGGCCGCCACAATCAGGGCAATACAGCCCGAGATTCCCTTGACGAATGCCAGAACGCCCCGAGACACGTAGCCGAAGCCCGGCACAGCCGTGGTCTTGCGCCGGCCGCTGAATTTATGCGGCCAGAGCGCTCGCATCCCGAGCCGAAGGATCAGATAGCCAAAGAGAATGATGACGGTGTGCTCGACAACCCACCACAGCAATTCCAGCAAGGGATGGTCGTGTACGATCAGCCACGCCGACTGTATGTCTGCCGCCATCCAGTTAAGCCACTTGGGAGTAGTGCCGTTGGTAATGACGGGGATCCCGTACTTGACCAGCCCAAATAGCCCGACCAGTCCCCAGACCGTGATGACAGCCGCACCGGTGCCGAGCAGGGCCCATCCCAGCACTCTGAATTTGAGCGGCTGAAGCGTGGGCAGCGCTTCCGTGAATTCGCTCGGAGTGTGGCGGCGATAGCGCCTTATCCGCTGCAGGCCGGATCGGAACCACGCCAAACCACCGGCGCCCACGAACAGCGAAAGAACCGCAAAAAGAGGAAGGACAATGTAGGTGCTGGTTGTGTTAGCCGTGCCGGCGAATATCGTAAATCCGCAAAGTAAAATGAACGCTGCCGCCACCAGGCAGACGATGGAACCTGCCAGAACCGCAGCCCAACTAACCACCAGGGCCTGCACCCGCCGGCTTGCCAGCACGGGCTGCACCAATGCGTCGTGACTCAATTCGTAGTAAGTGCTGTCTGACCTCCGGTCTGTGCGCAGCAGGCGGCGCTCGACCAATTGACTCAGCGTCTCGCGGGGCAGTTTCAGTTGCCGAAGCAGCTCGCGCTCCTCAACGCTGAGCCTTCGACCTTCCGGACTGATGAGATATTGCTCGCACAGAACCCGGACCGCGCCCCGCAGGTATCTGGCCGGAAGCGATCGGATGGCATCGGTATAAAAATCCTCGAGCGTCTCTGTCAGTGCGGCATCGCCTCCCAGATCCTTGAAGCTGATGACAACTTCTCCGCTGGAGAGCTTCTGCTTGAATGCGGCAATACTCTCAATACGCTGGCAAATCAATTGCAGGTGGAAGGGTTCCACATGCCGCCCGCTGGGGCCGCGAGCTGCCACAGTTGATTTGGTGAGATAGGCAAGAATGGAGGTCACAACCTCGGGCTCCAAACGAAAAGCCCGTGTGGAAGCATCTCTGGCCTCAATTGCTGCCGGCCCGGTAATCGCCTTCGACGCCATCTCATAGGTCAAAGGCGCAAGGCGGTAGCGGTGATCCAGGATCTCCGGTATGTGATCTGAAGCTTCTTCAAGCAGCCCCAGAAAGTCTTCGCGCAGGGATAGAACCACGCGAATCGATGGCGGGCCTTCACTTGTAGTTGACTCGACCTTCGGCTGCGATGGTGGGGCGATGCCGCGAATCAGATAGCCCAACTCGGGAAGAAACCCCTCCCGCGCTTCCTGCGATTGAAGTGTGAACAATTCCTCAAATTGATCGAGAATCAAGACCGGCGTCAGGAGGAGATCGTTGCGCCAGAATTCAACGGTTTTGAAAAAACTCCACAGAGAGGTGGTATCTCCCGGGACGTATTCCACCTGCTGCCGCTCGGCTTCCGCCTTTACTCCTTCGAAAACCGAAAACAGCGGACCGTTCTTGATGTCGTTGACCCGCACAAAAAGCGGCAGGCTGTTGGCTTCGCGAAGGCGAGGCGCTACGCCGGCGTTCAGCAGCGAAGTCTTCCCTAGACCGGACTTGGCATAAACAATCACCAGACGATTGGCGAGGATTTGGTCAGTCAACGCGACCGAGGCCGGTTCGCGCCCGAAAAATGTGCGGCGCGAAAACTCGTCGTCGCGAAACGGTTGAGCGCCGGGATAGCGGTGGAGGGTTTCCATCAGGCCTCTCTATCGGTTGCGCCGCTGATACTCGCGCTTCAGGGTTGAAACAATCTTGGAGAAATCTTCGTCGAAATCTGTTTCGCGCAGCTCCACTTCGTCGAATTTCCGGAGCGCGTCAACCCGATCCTCCTCGGACAGCTCCTCGGTGCGAACAGGAATCAGGAACGATCCGCGCACGCGAAGAGCGCGCTCGCATGCCAGCGCCACCTCCTTGTTCACGTAGCTGTCGGTCTTGCGGCAGAAGGCGGGCGTGTAGAGCACCAGCACGAAGTCCGAGGCGTCCAGGTCATTCTCTATGCGCATATTCCAGTCGTCTCCACCTTGCAGCGACTCCTGATCGAGCCAAGGCTCGAAGTATGCCTTCTGCAGGGCGTCAAACACTCTCGAGGCCAGCGCCGCATCCTCCCTTGCATAACTGATGAATACACGGGGACGAGGTCCCAATGGCGCGGCTTGTCCCACAAACCCGCCGTCGGCTTCCAATCTTTGCGAAAGCTTGGTGAGAAAATCCCCAACGTCATCGTCTTCCAGTTCGACGCGCGTGCCCCGTTGATAGAAAAGGATCATCTCTTCGCGATCCGATTGAATCAGGCCATCAAGCGGTTCAGCCGCAATTGCCGGGCCGCTGCGATTGAGCTCCAATGCGCGAAGGAGGATTTTGAGAAGAATGCGCAGGTCCCAGTGCCTGATTCCGAAACCGACGAACAAGAAACTCTGCCCGACACGCTTGAGAACGCGCAACAGGCTATTGGGAAGCGGCGGCCGCTCAGAGACGACCCTGATCAGAAAGTCGAGAACGTCATTCTCGCTGAGCACGAGGGAGGATGGTTCCTCGGCGTTCCCAAACAGATGGAAGACAACTGGAGAAGCCGGAGTACCGGGCAGCACAAACTCGGGATTCTCTCTTTTGTCACCGCGCAGATGATAGCGGTGCGTGATCGGCGTCTTCCCCGCCGCCTTCAGAGCCTGCTCCAGCATGGCGTCCTGGCCGGTGGTCACAATGAGCGAAAACGGAAGCGATGCCAACTGCTCATGCACCGCGGAGGGGCCATACTGCCGCGACGACAGGACCATCTCCGCTGTCGCGCGGAGAGTGGTCGGTCCGAATCCCTCGGTGTCTTCGTATTGCTGCGCAAGTGCCGCCAGAGTGTTCCCGCTGGGGGAACGGTTATCCTCTTCGAGCTCACGGGCGAGGCGGAGCCGGAGTTCCTCAGCCAGCGTGGTGCCGCTTTGAGATCCATTCGTCGTAGAAGACGTTTTGACGGGAATCTCGGAGCCCAGCATGAGAACGCAGTTGCCATGCCGGAGAGAACCGACCAGATTATTCCAGTGCCGCTCTTTCACTCGTCCTCCACCGGCGACTCGGCAACAGCGATGCTGATTCCAGGGCCTCGGTCAGACGCACTTCCAAAACTCGGGCGGCTGCGCTACTCATGGGACGTTCGAATGCGCTGCGGGGACGCTGGTTTCAACCGGGGATTCCATTCTACCTCGCGGGCGCGGGTGAATCCACCGTGGACTTATTCCGCTGCTTTTTTGCGCTAGAGGGCGGGCGCGGGGCAGGACGCGCCGTTCCCAAAGGGTCCGGTGCGCCCTGCGCTGGTTTGTACCGCAGCGCCCTAGAAAGACAGCTTGAGGGCCAATTGAATCAGGCGCGGATTGTTCACCGTGGAGTTGACCGCGCCGAATCCCGGCGAGTTGATGTCGTTAACCGGCGCGCCAAACTGCGGATGGTTGAAGAGGTTAAAGAATTCGGCGCGGAAGTTGAGCCCCATTTCTTTCCGCGGCAATGCGAAGTCCTTGATTAACGAGCAGTCGGAGTTGACAAAATCGGGTCCGACAACAGGAACACGCGCGGCATTGCCCAGTTCGCCGGTCGGCGGCGCCACAAAAGCCGCAGGATTGATCCATTGGTGCTGGCCATGGTTCGCCTTGTAGGGGTTGACTCCGGAAACCTGGCTGGGCCGGTTCCAGTTGTTGTCGTCTCCGCCGTTTTCGAACCCGAAGCCGCCATTGACGCCGGATTGATCGTTGCTGTCGATCAACGGCACCGGGAACCCGGAAGAGGCTCTCTCGATCAACGTCAACTGCCAGTTGCCAAGCAGAGAATCCGTGGTGGTATTCCAGCTATTCCCAAACGCCCTGCCCCTGCCGAAAGGCAAATCGTAGATCACGCTGGCAGTGAAGCTTTGATCGAGATTGATCTGCGCCAGAGACCAATCGAGGTTTTGCCAGTTGGGCAGCGGGAAATAGGGCGCGCTCAACATCGAGCCCAAACCGTCGGGAAGTCCGTTGTCGTACGTGCGCGAATAGGTATAGGCGACCAACGCATAAAGACCGTGCTTTGGAGTCTTAGTCTCGGCCTTGAGCTGCATGGAGTTGTAGTGCGTTTTCCCCGTGTCGCCCATGAGGAAGATCGCGTTGAAGTTCGGCGGGTTGTAGGGATAACTGTAAGGAGCGCCGTCGGCCAGGCAGCCAAGCGTGTAGTTCGCAATGGTTCCGCAGCCCAACGGACTGCTGGTGTTCAGGTCATTGCCATACTCAAGCAGATGCCCTCCCACCGATCCGGCGTACCCTGCGGTGAGCACGACATCCCCGGGCAACTGGCGCTCGATGTTCACGTTATATTGGTGGACTCTGCCGGGCTGGAAATTTGTCGGCTGCCAATTGAATGAGCCCTGAAAGGTCGCCACATCCTGCGGAGTGGGCAGAGCCTGGAAGCCGCTCGATAGGCTGACCGGGCCGTCGAAGTTATCGCTCTCGCCGAGGTTCGGCGGATTTTGCCACAGGCCCTGCGCGCCCTGGTTCCAGGCCGAATCGTGATAGATGCCAAAGCCGAGGCGAAGCACCGTCTTGTCGCTGTTCAACACCTTCCACGTCAAGCCGAGACGGGGCTCGTATGCGCCCCAAAACATATTGATGCCGGCCGAGTTGCTTACTCCGTTCTTGCCTGCGATCAGAAGCGTTTCTGTCGAGGGGATGTAGTCCGACATGCGGTTGTGAATCTCAGTCTCTGGAGTGGTCATGTCCCACGCCAGGCCGAGATTGAGGATCAGCGACGGGGTGACGCGCCAGTCATCCTCCACGAAGGGCCGTATGATCTTCCAGCGCCGTCCGGTGACTGCACCGTCGTATGTCTGGTCGTGGATCGCCCCTCCCGCCATACCCAGCAGCAGATCGGACTCGGGATTGCCGCTGAAGAATCCTTCGTTACCGATAAGCCAGAATCCGTCTTGAAAAGCCTCCGTGCCCACATTCATCTGGTTATCGCGAAGATCGATGCCGGTGCGAATCTCGTGGTGGCCGCGGATCAGGTCCACGACGTCCTTGAAGGAGTAGATGTTCGTTCCGCCCTGGAACGGGGAGTAGCCGCGATCACCGAGAGACCAATAGCCGCCAATGACCTCGGTGGAAACCAGGCCCTGGCTATAGCTGCCGCCGGAGGTCGGAGTACCGGTGGATGAGCAGCCCAGATCGGCGTTGGGAATCCCCAGGAGGGCCGACTCGCAAGTAAAGTTATCCTGCGACGCGATGTAGTCGAAGATGCGGTCGTAGCCAACGCTGGCCTGGTTCAGCGTGGTGGGTGAAAATACGTGGGTCTCGCCGATGGCGATGTTGCGGGCGTGGTTGATGAGCGTCTCATTACTACCGAAGGGATTGCCCTCAGCCAGATATGGAGCGGGCGCGCCGCCTGGATCGTAGGTAAACGCCTGGTCGTAGCTGAAACGGCCAAAGGCAGTGTCTTTTGAGGTGATGGTTTGATCCAAGCGAACGTCGAACTTGGATTCGTCCAGGCTGCGCACTGGCTCGGTGACGTAGTTGTATCCAAGTGCAGCGCTGCCCGCCGGCGCTTCCTTGGGATTGGCCGGATTCACTGGTGGATACAGGTCCATGAGACCCTGGCCGATGCTGCTGATCAGGTTCGCGGGAATCTTGTTGCACGCAACGCCCGGAGCCTGGCTTCCATCGGGATTGGCCGGTACGGGAGTACCATTTTGCGATCCCACGCATTGGAAGTTCGCGCCGGTCACATACGGGTTGGTGAGAATAATGCCTGAGACACTGTTTCCCCAGGGATCGGACGAAAAGTCACCGCCGATCATTTGCGTGGTAGGAATCAGGCCGGTGTAAACAATTCCCTGGCGCTGATACTTTTGCTCGCCATCGACGAAGAAGAAAGTCTTGTCTTTGCGAATGGGCCCGCCCACCGAGCCACCAAACTGGTTCAGATTGAACTTCGGCGTTGAGGTGGCAAAGTCGCTCCTCGCGTTCAGGTCGGTGTTGCGAACGAACTCGTAGAGAGAGCCATGGAAGTCATTCGTTCCCGATTTCGTCGTGACGAGAACTGTTGGTCCGGCCCTGGTGCCGTATTCGGCGGAATAGGTGTAGGTCAGGACTTTGAATTCCTGGATATCGTCAATCGATGAGAAGATCCCGATACCGCCCGCGGTCAGCTCATTGTTGTCAACACCGTCCAGCAGCCAGTCTGTGCTGTTGGGGCGCGAGCCGCCGACCGACAGCGAGAAGGATCCGCGCGCGGCCACTTCGCTGTCGGCACCGGAGGTGAAAAAGCTGCCGGGACTCGTCTCTGCCGTGGCGCCTGCGGTGAGCGTCGCGAGTTGAACGAAATCGCGCCCATTCAACGGCAGCTGCGAGACCTCCTGCGAGGTGATCACCTGGCCGAGAGACGGGTTGGTCGTCTCCACGGCGACCGCCTCGCCGGAAACCGTTACGGTGGTGGTAACGCTCGCAGGCTGGAGCGCAAAATCGAGCTCGCGGGCCTCATCAACCTGGAGACGCAGATCTTTGGATACGGCGCTTTGAAAGCCGGGCGCATCGACTTTGATGTCGTAGGTCCCCACGGGGAGGAGCGGGATCAGATAGTGCCCGGCACTGTCGGTCTTCGTGTCTCGCTCCAGGCCCGTCGCCTGAGAAGTCACGGCGACGCTGGCAGCGGGGATCGCCGATCCGGATTTATCGTCGACATTGCCGGAGAAACTTCCCGTGGCCTGGCCACGCAGGGCAGGAGCGAACCCGATTGCGATTACGCAGACTACGGCGAGAAGGAGCGTTCGATAAGATTCTTTCCTGGCCAAAGACTTCATCGATCTCAAAAAATTCGCGGCGATTAGAGTGCTTTTCATCGTAAAACCCCTTTCGGATGAGGTGGCGTTGCACCGACTGCGCTTCGCGAGCGCCCGGTCTCCCAAAAAACCTGCAGCATGTTTTTATCGCTTTAGGAAAAACAGCTTCAACAGTCCCGGGTGTGGGAACGATCAGTCACAAGCGGTGGATGGTGAGGCCCTTGTCTTCTCCCTTGAAATCCGGAAGGAATGCAATGATTCTCGCAGGAACTTGCAATCAACTGCAGCGGGAGGAACCTAAATGTTTAGACTCTATGAATTTGCGCTCCAAAAGTCAACGCCAGTTTTTGCACCGGTGACTGGTATCTCCGTTCTCTCTGGCGGTCGCGAATGGCCCCGATGCGCCCATCTATAATGAGCGATGGAAAGGCGCGGCTCGCGATCGAGAGCGCGCAGAGGTCAACAGAAATCATGGGAGACTTGCAGGGAAGAATTGCGCTGGTGACGGGCGGAGCGCAGGGAATCGGGCGCGCGATTGCCGAGGAGCTGGCCGCGGCCTGCGCCGTGCTGGCGCTGGCGGATGTGAATGAGGCCAAGCTGGCCGAGACTGTGGCCGAGCTGAAGGCTCAGGGGATCGATGCCACGGCGTTCACCATGAACGTGTCGAGCGAGGAATCGATTGAGGCCGGGGCGAAGGCGATTCTGGACAAGTTCGGCAAAGTGGAGATCCTCGTGAACAACGCAGGGATCACGCGCGACAATTTGATGCTGCGCATGAAGCGCGCCGACTGGGACCTGGTGCTGAGCATCAATTTGACGGGAGCGTTCCTGCTGACGCAGGCGCTGCTGAGCCCGATGCTGAAGAACCGCTGGGGACGAATTGTGAGCATCGCCAGCGTGGTGGGTCGCGCGGGCCAGGCAGGCCAGGTGAACTACGCGGCATCGAAGGCAGGGCTGATTGGATTTACCCGCTCGCTGGCGCGCGAGGTTGCGTCGCGGGGCATTACGGTGAACGCTGTTGCGCCGGGATATATTGAGACGCCGATGACGGCCGTGCTCAGCGAGCAGCAAAACGCCGCGATGATGGCAACCATCCCGCTGGGGCGGCGGGGAACGCCCAAAGACGTCGCGCAGGCGGTAAAGTTCCTGGCCTCGGATGCGGCGTCGTACATTACCGGGCAGGTGCTCGACGTGAACGGCGGAATGTTCATGGGCGGGTGATGGCGCTCACCCGAAAGTAACAGAATCCACAAGACTTCCTTTCAAGTTGCCGCTGCAGCCTGCCGATAAACGGGCGGGAAGGTTTGCATGTCGGCACGTGTGGAAGCGCTGGACCCGGCCGAAATGTCAGAAGGCGCAGTATGCTCCGCAAAGGAGCCCGAGGCTGGCGTGCGCTATGTGACGCGGCAGCCGATCCTGGACCTGCGCAGCAAAGTGCATGCTTATGAGCTGCTGTTTTCGAGCGGGCAAGGAACTGTGTTCAGCCGCGATCGCGAGATGTCGGCGCGGATGATGCTGGACAGCACCCTCATCTTCGGCCTCGAAAAACTGACCTGCGGACTCCCGGGTTTCGTGAAATGCACGGCGGAGATGCTGACCGGAGCGCTGATTGAAATGCTTCCGGCGACGATGGCAGTGCTGGAGGTCGTGGATGCCGCCGATGGCCCGCCGGAGCTGCTGGGAGCGTGCCGCAACCTGAAAGCAGCGGGGTACCGGCTGGCGCTGGACCAGTCGCAATGGGACCCGCGGGCAGTACCCTTCGTGGAGTTGGCCGACTACCTGAAGGTGGATTTTCTGCGCACCGATCCCCGGGAGCGGCAAACGCTGCGCCGACAAGTGGGCGACACGAGGGCGGCGCTTGTGGCGGAGAAGGTGGAGACGCAGGAACAGTTCCGCGCGGCGCGTGACGAGGGATTCACGCTGGTGCAGGGCTACTACTTTTGCCGGCCGGTCGTGCTGGGAAGCAGACAGGTGCCGGCAAACTGGCTGTCGCAACTGGAGATTCTGCGGCTGTTGAAGGACGACTCGCTGAACCTACACAAGCTGGCGCAACTGGTGAAACGCGATGCTTCGCTGACATATCGATTGCTGCGGCTGATCAACTCGCAGGTGTGCGCCATGCCGCAGGAGGTGCACAGCGTGCAGGCGGCGCTGCTGGCGGTGGGCGAAGAGACTTTCCGGCGCATGGCCACGGTGGCCATTACCAGCGAGATGACTATGGGCCGGCCGGCGGAGCTGCTGCGCATGGCTCTTGTGCGCGGGCGATTCTGCGAGCTGGCGGCAAGAGCGTGCGGGCTCGACGGAACCGAACAATACCTGCTTGGACTGCTGAGCCTGCTGCCTGCAATGCTGCGCACACCAATGAAGGACCTGGCGCCGGCCATGCCGTTGCGCGAGGAGATTCGACGGGCTCTGATGGGCGAGGAGATCTATGCGCGGTGCCCGCTTCACTGGCTGGAACATTATGAGATCGGCGACTGGGCGGGTTGCGGCGAGATTGCGAACGCGCGCGCATTGGACGAGAACGGATTGCTGTGCAGTTACCAGGAGGCCGTGACCTGGACGGAGGCTGCGCTGTATTTTGCGTGAGCGGTTCTGCGGCTTCGGCTGGATGGGGTGTCGGCGGCGCCTGCCGGTTGAGGCCGTCCAAGGTCGTAATTTGCCAGCTCTGGTGAATCCCCGCAAGCCCGCGGCTCATCTGAGAAAATAATGGAAGTGAAACAAGAGGAACATTTTGCCCTGCCAAGAGGCCTTCTCGCCCTTCTGGTCCTGGCTGGATGCGTCGCCGTGGGCGCACGAGCGCAGAATCCGACTTCGTCGGAAAATCCCTTCTGGGGCAGCGTAACGGCGCAGCCGGTAACGGCGGGTGAGCCGCTGAAGCTGTCGCTGGACGACGCGGTTCAGCGGGGCCTCAAGAACAACCTTGGGCTCAAAGAAGTGGAGAACGAGGAGAAGTCCTACCACGCCGAGGTGAATGAGGCGCTCCAGCTGTTTCTGCCCACGATCACGCTGACAGGCGACACGGGCTACTATATGCACGACCTGGCGGCCCTGGGATTCAATCCCAAAGTGATCGGCGAGTTTTCGTCGCTTTTCCCAGGCGGCAAGGCGCCGGCGGGGCTGTCGCTGATTACGCGCGACGACCTGACCGAGGGACAGATTCACTACAACGAGATCTTATTTTCGGGGCCGGTGATTCAGGGGTGGAAGGCGGCCAAGGGAGCGGAGCGCGCAGCATACTTTGCCAGAATGACGGCGCGCGGCCAGGTGGTCGAGGACGTGGCCGCGGGCTACCTGAGGGCGATCGCGGACGAGAGCGAAGTGGCGAACGCGAAGGCGCTGGTCGAGCAGGCGCAGGTATTCGAGGATCACGCTCATGAGGCACACAAGGCGGGGACAGCGGCGAATCTTGACGAGCTGCGGGCGAAAGTACAGTTACAGTCGCAGCAGCAGGCGCTGATCGCGGCGCAAAATCAGCAGGCGAAGGATTTGATCTTGCTCAAACGGGAGATTGGCGTCGATCCCGAACAGGCGATCGAGTTGACTGACCCAGCTCCGTACAGCGACCTGGCCGAGCAGACGCCGGAAGAAGTGAGGGCGACGGCCTACCAGAACCGGCAAGATTACCAGAACCTGCAGAATCAGGTGGTCGGCTACCGGGCCCTGCACAATGTGTACCGCAGCGAGCGTCTGCCAACGTTGAGCTTCACCAGTTATTACGGCACCAGCACCGTGAACGGAGCGGGCACGCACGGCGACTTCATCGCCATGGGCATTTTGAGCTTTCCGATTTTCCATGAGGCAAAGCTGCGGGGCGACGAAGACGCGTCAAAAGCGCAGCTGGATTCAGTGAACGCGCAGCTCGACGATCTTCGCAACCAAATTGACGAACAGGTGAGAGCGGCGCTGCTGGACGTGAGCGCGAACAAGCAACTGGTGAAGGTGGCGCAGTCGAACGCGGACCTGGCCACGCGCGCGTTGAGCGACGAGATCGACCGCGTGAATGCCGGCGTGGACGACAACCTGCCGCTGGTGACGGCGCAGGCCACCCTGGCTACCGCCGAGAACAATCTGGTGGAGAGCCTGTACCAGTACAACGTGTCGAAGATCCTGTTGGCGCGCGCGTCGGGCGTGCTGGAGCAGCAGTACCGGTCGTATCTGGGGCGGTAGCTCCTGCGTAAGTTGCACAAATCCATGCAAAACCATCGCCTCGCTCCGATGTAACGTAGAAGCGGTAGGTGCACGCTGATGCAGCAGAATCTGAAGATCGTTTATTATGTCGAACCAAATCCGGCGGCGCTGGCGCGGCGGGCCGCGGATTTCTTTGTGGAACAGGCGGTTCAGGCTGTCGCGGCGCGCGGGGTGGCGCGAATCGCGATCAGCGGCGGCTCCACGCCCAAGGCGGCGTTTGCAACGCTGGGCGAGCTAGGCGAGGAGTGGCGGGAACAGATGCCATGGGGAAAGCTCGACCTGTGGTGGGTCGATGAGCGATGCGTACCGCCGGATGACGCCGAATCGAACTATCGCATGACGCGCGAGGCGCTGCTGGATCACGTGCCGCTGAAACCTGAGCAGATTCACCGCATGGAAGGCGAACTGGAGCCCGATGATGCGGCGGCCAGGTACGAAGCGGAACTGAGGAAGGGCTTTGATCCCAAAGGAGCGGAGATTCCACGGTTCGATTTGGTGCAACTTGGCATGGGTCTGGATGGACATACTGCGTCTCTTTTTCCCTATACCGACGCCCTTCACGTGACCGATCGGCTGGTAACGGCCAACTACGTTGAAAAACTGGACATGTGGCGTGTAACCTTGACGCGGATCGTGATCAACCAGTCGAGGCAGGTGTTCTTCCTGATCGCGGGCACGGATAAGGCAATGATCCTGAACGAGGTATTGGAAGGACCGCTCGATCCGGAGCGGCTGCCAAGCCAACTCATCGCGCCTGCGAACGGTATACTGACGTTGCTTCTGGACCAAGCGGCGGCCGCTCTGCTGCCCGCGCCAGACGCGCAAGGCTACGGGGTAATCGAGAGGACTGAATGATTCTGGCAGGCGATGTAGGCGGCACCAAAGTTCACCTGGCGCTGTTCGATTTCACCGACGGAAATCTGAAGAACGCACGTGATAAACAGTTCCCGGCCAAGGAGTATGGGGGGCTGGAAGAGATCGTGAGGGAGTTTGTGCTGACGGACAAGGTGACGTCAGCGTGTTTCGGCGTGCCGGGCCCGGTGCGGGAAGGGCGGCTGCGGCTAACTAACCTGCCGTGGACGCTCGATAGCCGAGAACTGGCGCGCAATCTGAAGATCGATTACGTTTTTCTCATCAACGATCTGCAGGCGAATGGGTACGGGATTGCGGAGCTGGCGGCCGACCAGATTTATACGCTGAGCGACGGCGATTCCCGCCAAGTGGGCAATCGGGCGTTGATCTCGGCGGGAACGGGGTTGGGCGAGGCGTTTCTGGTGTGGGATGGCCGCGACTATGTTCCCTACCCATCGGAGGGCGGCCACTCGGACTATGCTCCGCGCAACGACGATGAGATCGACCTACTGCGCTTTTTAAAGCAGAAGTACAACGGGCGGATCAGCTTTGAGCGCGTCGTGAGCGGACAGGGCATCACCAATTGTTACGAGTTCCTCCGCGAGGTGCGCGGCATGGAAGAGCCGGCGTGGCTGGCCGAGCAGATGACGCAGGAGGATCCGAACGCGGCGATCACCGAGGCGGCAATGAAGGCGAAGGCTGCGATTTGCGAGAAGGCGCTGGACATGTTTGTCTCGGCGTACGGCGCCGAAGCGGGCAACCTGGCGCTGAAGGTTCTCTCGGTGGGCGGATTGTATGTGGGCGGAGGAATCGCGCCGCGCATTCTGGAGAAGCTGAAGGACGGAACGTTTATGAAGGCCTTCACCGACAAGGGGCGTCTGAGCCAGCTGCTCGTCAACATGCCGGTGCGGGTGGTTCTGGAGAGTCGCACGGCGCTGATGGGCGCGGCCGCGTATGCCGAGGCGCGTGCGGCGGAGCTGAGTGGGATTTCGCCGCGGGCGGCGAGCGTGAAGTTCTAATTCAGCTTCTAGCTCCTAGCCTCTAGCTTCCAGCAAAATGCCGTTGACGATGAGGGCGCGGTGCGAGCCGCGCCTTATTCGTTTGCCGCTCACTGTTGATTAAAGACGGGCCGGAGATTCAAAAACGGAATGCCCGGCCAACGTGTTTTTTGGCGGCGGATTGCTTGATCGGCTGCTTTATCAGACGGGCAGCGGATGCGGATCGTGAGGCAGCGACGCGGCCGAGGTCTTGACTTCGGCTGGGGCGGCGAAGAGCAACACAAGCAGGCCGGCGTAGGCGAAGGAGTCGCCCACCATTTCGACGGTGTGGGAGACGCGAAGAACCATGGGCAGGAACGTCGCACCGACGAGGCCATAGAGGCCGACTGTGAATGCATGAGCCAGTCCGAGCGTCAGCCAGAGGCCGCGGCGCGAACCCTTCCAAAGCGCAATGAAGGGCAGCGAAGCAGCGAGGAAGATAACGCTGCGGAAAAGCTGCACTTCAAGGATGGTGTCGAGCGACGGAAGGCGCAGGCCGGCGATGCCGGCGTGGTAATAGGGCACAACGATGGGCGAGACGCACATGCCGAAGAAGAAGTAAATGACGGGCCAGGCGAGCCAGATGGCGGCGAGGCGCGGAGCCCATGCGATCCAACTGCGATGGGGAAGGCCGGCGGGCGGCGGCGGCGCTCCAAAGGACCAACCCAGCGTAGCGCCGACAAGCGCGGCAAGAAGGAAATAGTACACGGATGCGGAGGCGATGCCGTTGTCGAGGAAGTGGGTAAACTTTTTGGCCTCAATCATGCCGTTGACCCCGAGAGCAAGGACGAGGAAGCCGCCCAGAACGGCGGCGCGAAGCGGGGCCGAGGCGGCAAGGCCGCGGGCCATGGGAACGAGCCCGACGACAAGCACAAGGCCAGCGACAAGCTGCATTAGAAACATCAATTGAGCGGACGTGCCGCCCGGCATGATGATCGCCGGTAGATGCAGAAGCCCGCCGATGATGCCACTACCTAACAGAGCCGCCACGAAAGCGACCCAACATATTGCGATGCGAAGAATCGTTCTCATCGTGCTTCCTCCGCGAGAGCGGAACCAGAGTAACCGTGCCCTATTGAGTTTTGCGCAGGGTCGCCGCTCCCTGATGCTCCCACCCCAACGACAAAGGGCCGTCGTTGGGGACCCCGGGTTGGTCGCGTCGACTTGAACTCAGTGATTTCGGAATACGTCTACTCTGCTTCCGCTGTAGCTGGGCGCGGGCGCGCCGTACCCAGACGGGTTGAGCCTCAATGCGGAGCTGGATGCGGAAACGGAGCCCCGTGAAAGAGAGCGGCCAGATTCCCGGGTGTTTTGTTGCGGCAAGAGTAGCACGACCGGAAGCGCAGCGCTACTGCGGCTGCTTCATGCGCACGGCAAGGATTTCGCGGTAGAGGTTGCACTGCGGGGCACGCAGTGGGCCGGTGCTGGCGACGGCCTGGCCGTCCTCATTGAAGATGAGGTAGAGCGAGGCTCCATCCAATTCCGGCCAGTGCGGCAGGCTCGCTGAGTTCCGGTCGCCTTTGCCGTTGGGGTCCCCGGTTTCCGCAAAATTGGTCCAATAGCTCTCGATCAGGTCGGCAAGATGTGTGTCGACGGGGCCGTAATTGCCGCCAATGTTGCCGCTGGCCGGGTAAGAGCCGAAGACGTAGGGCAGTTCACCGGAATGGAGCGCGCCCTGCGCTTCCTGGCCGGGAATGGCGCGATCGAACTCGTACTCAAAGACCGGTTGGTGCGCTGCGGTATGCCAGAGAGCTTCGGTCGAGACCGGGCAATGGAATTCGACATCGGCGTTCCACTGGACGCCGGCCGAGCCGTAGAGCGGATCGTTCACACCCTCGCCGCCGTTGGCGAGGCCGTAGAGCGCGAGAGCTTGCGACGCGAAGTTTCCGGCGTAGGCTTCGATGGACTTCCGCAATGGGTCGGCGGACTCGGCGCCGCCGAATTCGCGCGTAGTGATGCCGAGGAGCAAAGGGATCGGCGCTTCATTGCCCGCTTTGAAGACATCCTCAGGCGAGTGCGGAACGACCCAGCCGTCGACGATGGGGCTGACCGGCGGCTGGCCCCACTGGAGGATGGCGGCCTTCGCGATGACATCCTGCACCGGAACCTGGCGCAGGAATTCGATTGGATTCCGGCCTTCGAGCACAGGAAAGGACGCGGCGAATTTCTGACCGGCCTGCTCGCCTTGATCAAGGGTCGTGAGCGGCGGATAAAACGGCGATCCGCTTTCGGCAATAGCTTTTTGGAACAGGCCACTGGCGAGCAGGGACGTCATTAAAATCCCGGTGTCTTTTGCGCCGTCGGACTGGCCGAAGACGGTGACGTTGTTGGGGTCGCCGCCAAAGCGGGCAATATTGTCGTGCACCCAGCGGAGGGCGAGGATCTGGTCCATGAGGCCGTAATTGCCTGAGTCGTGGTGCGGCGACTCGCTCGTGAGCTCGGGATGAGCCAAGTAGCCGAGAATGCCGAGGCGGTAGTTGATGGTGACGAGAAGAATGCCGTGACTGAGCAATGTACCGTCGTTATAAAGTGAACCTGAACCAGAGCCGCCAATGTTTGCGCCTCCGTGGATCCAGAACATGACGGGCAGAGGTTTTGCGGCAGGCCAGGCGGGCGTATTGACGTTGAGATAGAGACAGTCTTCACTACTGTGTTCGGCGTCGTAGCGGTTCCAGGCGCCGCCGAGGAGAGGCTGCGGGCACGAAGATCCGAAGGCATTGCCGTCGCGGATGCCGGACCAGGACTTTTTGGGCAGGGGCGCACGCCAGCGCAGGCGGCCAACGGGCCGCTCAGCGTAGGGAATCCCGAGAAACTGCGCGCCACCATTGGAGCGGGCGATGCCTCGAATGAGTCCGGCGGTGGTGCGGACTACGAGAGGATCATTTTGTGACGGGGCTGCGGCGTTTCGAGCAGAGGCTGCGCTGTTTTGTGCAAGGACCGGGAGTGGATTTGCGAAAAGGGCGAACGCGGCGATCGCGAGAATGAGCTTTGCGGCGGAAACCCAATGCGAACCAAAGAAAGAAGCCGGAGGAAACACAATGCCTCCTGAAGACCCAACGGTGACAAGGAATTCTATCAAGGACACGCAGAACGTTAGGCGGCGCAGCTCGTATATTCTGAACGAACAGGACAGTTGCAACTGGCAGGCGTGGCACTAAAAGCGGAAGCCCGGCGACTTGAGTCTTGGAGCCGGAACGAAAGGGTATCGACATATGCATATGTCGATACGCCCTTAGGAAGTGGAAAGATGATGCGCTGGCTTGGACGGTGGCTTCTGCGGGTGGTGGTGGCTATCGCGGCCATCTCGCTCGCGGCGTTTGCCGTTGACTGGACGGTCTACAAGCTGCGCGGCTCGCCTCATTCGACGGTGGCCGTCAGCCAATTCATGTCGGTTCCGCTGAAGGGACAGGCCACGGAATATGACTATCTGGGAACCGTGAATGTGCCGTGTGCGGTTGCGCTGTTCCCGCAGAGTGGACAGGATCCCTGCTGGTATCTCAGGCGAAACCCGAATCAGTGGGAGAAAGTCGGAACGCCGGCATACTGATCGCACCTGAGAGCGGCCCGCTGAACAAGGCTCGCGTAAACATGAGTAGGTGATGCGAGTCACGACCAGGGAAGGCGAATCGCGGCTAGGATTTTAGCGTATTCCCTCAGATCGCCATGTATAGCCGCACACAAAACGAAAATGGCAGCTTCAACTCACGTTGCCTGGATTGCTTTTTGACCATTGCCTCGTGCGTAGAAACGGGAAAAGAGCTGGACGAGCGCGAGGCCCACCATCTCTGCCCTGAAAAGGTGCTGGCGCAGCTGCTGGCCGAGGAAAAAGCGGCGGTGGAGCACTCGGCGCGGAACTGAATCCTGCGGACCTGCCCCAGCTCCCGACCTTGCCGAGGCGGCACAAACCTCTCAGCCCCAGCGGGTTCCCTAGGCGGGCTTTGCGAATCCAAGAAACGGGTGCATACTGCCTGCAGGCCGCCTTTGTGCGTCTAACAAAATGATCGACGAGTCTTCCCCTTTTTCATGCTGATCCCGAGCAGATTTCGATCTTAGATTTTCTCACCAGAGCCGGGCCATCGAGCGGCAAAGCCTTGCATTCAGCCGGTTCGTTATCTGCCGGGCAGCGCCGTTTCCTTGCATCGAACGTCCTACTCAATACAGCCGGTACTTCCCCAACAGAGCCGGACAGGAGGCCACGAATGCCTGCAGCTACTCTTCCCCAAACCTTGGGCGAACTGCGCGCCAGCAAACAATTCTCAGAAGCGCAATTGAAGACGCGAAATGTAAAGGACGAAATGCGCCAGAACCTGATGGCGCGTCTGAAGGCGCGGGAGACGGTGTTTCCGGGCATCGTGGGCTACGAGGACACGGTGATCCCGCAGATTGTGAATGCGGTTCTCTCCAAACAGAACTTTATTCTGCTGGGGCTGCGGGGGCAGGCGAAGAGCCGGATTCTGCGCGCGCTGACGGCACTTCTGGATGATCGGATGGCGTACGTGGCGGGCTGCGAGATTCGCGACAATCCCTACCGGCCACTTTGCCGTAGGTGCCGCGATCTGATTGCGGAGCGCGGAGACGCGACGCCGATTGCGTGGCTGGGGCGCGAGGAGCGCTACGTGGAGAAGCTGGCGACGCCGGACGTGACAGTAGCGGATCTCATTGGCGATCTCGATCCCATCAAGGCAGCGCGCGGGGGCGAGGATCTTTCAAGCGAGCTGACGATGCACTACGGCTTGTTGCCTCGGGCCAACCGCGGGCTGTTTGCCATTAACGAGCTGCCCGACCTGGCGGGGAAGATTCAGGTAGCGCTGTTCAACATCATGCAGGAAGGCGACGTTCAGATTAAGGGCTACCCGGTGCGCATGGCGCTGGACGTGGCGCTGGTATTCAGCGCCAATCCCGAGGACTATACGGCGAGGGGCAAGATCATTACCCCTCTGAAGGACAGAATCGGGTCGGAGATTCGGACGCACTATCCGGAGACGCTGGAAGAGGGCGTGGCGATTACGGCACAGGAGGCGTGGGCGGCGCGCGGAGACGGAGCGATCGAGATTCCGCAGTACCTGCGCGAGGTGGTGGAGCAAGTGGCGTTCAGCGCGCGCGAAGACAAGAAGGTAGACAAGCGCAGCGGCGTGAGCCAGCGGCTGCCGATTTCGACGCTGGAGCTGGTGCTTTCGAACGCGGAGCGGCGAGCGCTCACGACCGGCGATACTCCGGTCATGCCGAGGGTGAGCGACATCTACGCGGCGATGCCAGGGATCACGGGCAAGCTGGAGCTGGAGTATGAAGGCGAGATGCGCGGCGCCGATACGGTGGTGCGCGAGCTGATTCGCACAGCAGTAGGCAAAGTCTATGACCACTACTTTGATGGCGTGGACACTGAGCAGATCGAGCAATGGTTCAATTTGGGCGGGACCGTGAAGATGGATGAAGACCAACCAGCGGCAGCTGTGCTCAAGGATCTCAAGGGGATTCAGGGACTGCTGGAAAAGTTGCCGCCGCTGGGCGTAAAGTCCGGCGACGCCGCACCAAAGGTGGTGGCGGCAGCGGAGTTTCTGTTGGAAGGTTTAGCGGCACATCGCAAGCTGAGCCGCGATGAGCAGCACGGATTTGCCGCGGAGAAGAGCGTGCGGCTGCGCGAACGCGAGGAGGCGACCCCGGAGCGCAAAGAGCTGGAGATGGAGTACGAAGACTGGCAACGCACGCGGAGATCGCGCAGGGGTGGGGGGCTGAATTAAAGCAGGGACTAAGGGACGTAGGGACGTCGGGGCTGGGAGACAAGGGAGCGGGATGAAGAGGGTCCGATACACGAAGTACAGCGGCGATCTGGCCTCGGAAATCGATCTCGAGGGCCTGCTGCAGGCGCTGTCTGACTATTTACTCGATTCCGGTTACAATGATCCGTTCAATGGCTTTCAAGACCTGGACCACAACATGGACGATCTGCGCGAGGCGCTGCGGCGCGTCCTTGAGTCAGGTGATTTCTTCGACGGCGAGACGCGCGAACTGCTTGACCGGATGATGGCCGAGGGTACTCTGGATGAATTGATCGACAAGCTGCTGGAGAGGATGGGGCGCGAGAACTACATCTCTTCAATGCCACAGAATGGGCCGACGCGGATTGATGAAGCGAACGGACGGGTTGGCAATTCGGAGGGCCGGGATCGCGAGAATGTGCGCTTCGAAGTGACCGACAAGAGCCTGGATTTTCTGGGCTTCAAGACGCTGCGCGATCTGATGGGGTCGCTGGGCAAGTCGAGCTATGGACGCCACGATACACGGCACTGGGCGACGGGGATCGAGACGAGCGGCGGTTCGCGGCGATATGAGTTTGGCGATACGCTGAACCTGGACACGACGGCCACACTGAGCTCGGCAATCGCGCGCGAAGGACTGAAGCTGCCGCTGAATCTGGAGTACGACGATCTGCAAGTGCACCAATGCGACTACCAAAGCTCCTGCGCGACGGTGGTGATGCTGGACTGCTCGCATTCGATGATTCTGTACGGTGAGGACCGATTCACACCGGCCAAGCGCGTGGCCATGGCGCTCTCGCATTTGATCCGCACGCAGTACCCGGGCGATTCGCTGTCGCTGGTGCTGTTTCACGATTCAGCCGAGGAGATGCCGGTATCTCATTTGGCGCGGGTCAAGGTGGGGCCATGGCACACGAATACGCGCGAAGGGCTGCGTGTGGCGCAGCGCGTGCTGTCGCGGCAGCGCAAGGGCATGAAGCAGATTGTGATGATCACGGACGGAAAGCCCTCGGCGCTGACGCTGCCCGACGGAAGGATTTACAAGAATGCTTATGGACTCGATCCTCTTGTGGTGAGCGAGACGCTGGAAGAGGTGGCGCGCTGCAAGCGATCGAATGTCATGATCAATACGTTCATGCTGGCGCAGGATTATGGCCTGGTGCAATTTGTGCACAAGGTCTCGGAAATGTGCCGGGGCAAGGCCTACTTCACCACGCCTGCGACGCTGGGTCAGTACGTGATGATGGATTACATGCAGCGGAAGTCGAGGACGATCCACTGAGCGCGCAGCGAGACGCTACTAGCTCTTGTGCTTCGTGGGGAGCATTCTATTTTCTCGTTCCGCCGGTCTCGAGAAACACGAAAACATTGCCGTCGGGATCCTTGACGAAGACGAGGCCGCCGTCGCGCTGGGCGTTGACGCCCGCATATTCCAGCGCCTGGTAAGCACGCTTTGCATCGGGCACGGGAAAGAGAAACTCCGGCTCCGAGCCAGGGGTGGCCGCGCGCAGTTCCATATGCAGATTGGGTGCGCCGGAAGCGGTGAGACGCACATTGCCGTTCGTGTCTTCTGCTTCGAAGCCGAGATCGGTATAGAACTCCTTCATCGCGGCGCCTTCTCTTACGGGCAGATCGATTCCCATCAACTCAGTGGAGATGCGGCCGGCGCCAAGGTGCTGGCCGATGTCGAGCGAGTGGCGCGAGCCGGGCATGTACTGCGTGAATTCAGTGACGCGGTTCTCGGGATCGTTGAAGGAGGAGATAAGGTTTCCGGCAGCGGCCTTGCGCACGGGCGTGGGATTGAGGCCTTCGCTGGCGTAGTAGTGCTGGAGCGCATTGAGATCACCGGCCTCATAACAAATGTGCATCCAGCCGATGGGCTGCGAGTGGTCGGTCTGAGGGTACAGCTCGATGAACTCGTGGTCGTTGATCTTGATGAAGACCTCGGGAGTTTTGCCGTAGGTAAGAGTAAAAGCCTCTTCGTATCCCAGCTTGCCGAGGAAGGCGATTTCGCGATCGAGATCGCTGACGCGAAAGGCGATGTGGGCGATGCCGATGATGCCTTGATTGGGCGGGGGCGGCTGCGCGATGGAAGTCGCGGAGCAGGCGCAAACGACGACAAGCGATAACAACAGGCAGAATCTGGACGAAATTCTCAAAAAAACCTCCAAAGCCCAGTGGGGGCGAAAGCAAGGCAAAGAGGAAACGGCGGAGCAGCCGCAGGCTAAGCGTATTCCTGGCGGTAAGGGGTGAAGACATCAAGAACCTCGGAGGGCTCGAATGCAGAAGCCTCGTGGTCGACGCCTCCATCGACGACGATGCTGTCGCCGGCGCGCATGTCCCAACTCTTGCCCTGGGCTTGAAAGCGGATGTGGCCACGTACCACATAAACCATTTGATGATGAGGATGGCTATGGCGAGCGCCTTTCCAGCCTTTTTCGAAGGTGTGACGCACGAGCATGAGGTGCGGGTTGTACGCCAGAACCTGGCGGATCATGCCAGGCTCGGGGCTGGTGGTTGTGGTGGCGTCGGTGGCGGTGTAGATGACTCCAGGGTTACTCATCGATTCTGTCTCATGGGCGGCTGCCGCGCGCGTGGGGAACCGCAAGGAATAGAATCACCGGTTAAGCCAGCCTCCGTCTACTACGAGGATGTGGCCGTGGAGGTAGTTGCTGGCCGCGGAGGCGAGAAAGACGGCAGCTCCGGCAAGGTCTTCAGGCCTGCCCCAGCGGCCGGCGGGAATGCGCTCCAGGATCTGCCTGGCGCGCTCGGGATTGTTGCGCAGCGCCTCGGTGTTGTCGGTGTCCATATAGCCGGGCGCAATGGCGTTGACGTTGATGCCTTTCGATGCCCACTCGTTAGCGAAGGCCTTGGTGAGCTGGCCCACGCCGCCTTTTGCAGCAGCGTAGGAAGGCACGAGGATTCCTCCCTGGAAGGTTAGAAGCGAGGCGATGTTGATGATTTTGCCGGAACCACGCTTGAGCATGTGACGGCCTGCGTGCTGGGTGAGGCGAAAAACGCTGGTGAGATCGACGTCGATGACGGCCTTCCAGTCGTCTTCGGAATGCTCGGCCGCGGCCGTGCGGCGAATGATGCCGGCGTTGTTGACCAAAATGTCGATGGTTCCGAAATGCTGAACCGTTTCGTCGACGAGGCGCGCGCAGACGGCGGCGTCGCCGATGTCGCCAACGAGAGCGATGGAATCGACGCCGAGAGAGATCAACTTTTGCTGCGTCGCTGTGGGAGCAGAACTGGAACCGTGCACGGCCACATTGGCGCCGGCCTCGGCCAAAGCAACGGCTAGCCCCAAGCCCAATCCCCGGGATGAGCCCGTGACCAGGGCGGATTTTCCTTTGAGACTGAACTGATCGAGGATTGATTCGGTGCGGATCAGGGGCTTCATTCCTTTCCGGACTGCGCCAGACATCAATTCTAACTGTCTTTATTATGGGCGAGCGAGATGGGAAAAAACGGAGTCAGGCGCGCGAATCGGCGGCAAACGGCGGATTCGCATCGCGCGGAAGAGGCTCGGGCTTGAATCCGCGCTCGATGGCCATGAGACCTGCACGCAGAAAGCCGAGGGTGTGCGCCATACCCGCGTGCCAGGGAGCGGAGCAGGTCATCTGCGGGGCGTGGTCGGGAATGACGACGCCGTCGAAGCCGTTCCTGTAAAGGAGATAGAGAATGCGGAGCATGTCCACTTCGCCGTCGTCGATGAAGGTCTCGTGATAGTGCGGAGCCTTGCCGGCAATGTTGCGGAAGTGGACGTAAGCGATGCGATGCTGGCTGCTGTAGCGGTCGACGGTTTCGTAGATGTCGCCTTCGGTCATCTCGGCGAGCGTGCCAAGACAGAATTCAAGCATGTTTGACGGACTCGGAGAAATGTCGATGAGCCGCTGGTACATTGCCTGTTGATAGACGAGTCGCGGCTGTCGGCGCATGGTGGGGGTGGGGGGATCGTCAGGGTGCGCGGCGAGACGGACACCGGCCTTTTCTGCGACGGGCAGGGCTTCCTCCAGGAACCGTTGCAGGCGGCGCCAAAGCTCGTCGGGGGTGATTGTGGGCAGGTTGCCCGGGGGCGCGTCGGGGTCGACGATCATGTTCCAAACGACGCCGTTGGGGACGGGTGTGTCGACGGGGCCGCCCATGCCGACAGACTCCGCGCCGCCACGGGCAAAGGGTCCGCTGGTGCGGCCAGCAACACCGGCGATGGAGAAGTTGTAGCCGAAGATCGGAATTCCGGCCTCGCCGACGGCCCGCAGGATGGCGAAAACATTCTGCATGTGCTGGGCGCGTTTGGGGCCGTCGAGCAGAATGTCGTACCAGTGGGCGGGGTCAAAGTTCTCAATGGCCTCGAGCTTGAGCCCGGCGGCCTCGATCTGCTTGCGGAGCTGGATGAGCTCGGCGGCGGTCCAAAGACGGTTGGGATCGCCCGCCACGCCCCACGGCCGGTCTTTGCCGCCGGTGGGCTGATTGTTCGATGGATTGGCTTGGCCCTGACGGAAGTAGTCGACCAGGTGGACAATGACGTGAGTGCAGCCAGCCTGCACGGCGAATGCGTAATATTCGTCGTTCAGCATGTGCCGGTAAAGTCCCAGACCGAGCTTCATATTCACCCTGAGCCAGTGTAGTTCAGGCGACAAAAAGAGCGGCGAAAGGTCGGCGAAATTTATGTTTCTGATACTTGTCAAATGTTAAAAAGTTCGTGTATTGTCAAATACCTGCCGCCGGCCTCCCTCGCCGGTGCGCCCGTCCGGAACTTCCCTGGTTGCAGGCCGGATAGGCACGATGGCCGCGCGCCAAAGGCGCGTTGCCCTGGTACTAGTTGCGGCGGCGCGAACCACGAGGGTCCACCAGCAAGCCTGCTTCCCCCGTAGGCAAGAGGACGCGATCGTGGAGGAGGCTTGTGTGATCGAAGTGCAAGAACGGTTTCTGTCGCCTTCAGCGGGGGTCAGGCGGCCAATTCATTTGCTAGGCGAGCAGCCGACGCTGCTGCGCAACAACCGCATATTGATCTTCCTCACCTTTCTGGGCAGCATTGCCGCGCTTGGCGTGTCGCTGTGCATGATCGTCGTCGCGCTGATGTCCTTTCTCCCGTTCGGCGCGCTCAATCTGGGCCGTTTCGCTGCCGGAGCGCTGTGGGGATTCGGTGCGTGGCTGATGGCGATGTCGCAGGTCTTTCTGTGGAGACAGGGACAGCTCATGGCCAGTTGCTCGGTCCTGCTCGACACTTACGGAGCGCACTTCAGGCTCGCCAACACAACTGGCGGCAAAGAGGTGTTTATGCCGTGGAACCAGATCGAGGCCGTGCACTACAAGCGGATCGAGAATGCGCAGAAGTTCACGATCCTCGGTTCGGACACCAGCACCGTGACCTTCACGTCATACAGCTTCTACCGGCCCAAGAGAGTGGCGCGATTGATCGCGGAGCATGCGGGACTGCCGCTGGTGAGGGGATAACGCGACCTTCGTCACGGCGGGCCGCGAGCGGATGAGAGCCCTAAGAAAATTGCCCACAAATTGAAAACGCCAGAGACCGAAGTCTCTGGCGTCTCAATCTTGATGATCAGGTAGTACAACCGGCTGTCGCGTCCCCCGGCTCCCCCAGCGGCGAACCTGCAGCTTTCGCTGCCGCTCCTTCCTCTGGCTGCGCCGGCACGAACTTTCAGCTTGCGCCTACTCGCCCGCACTCCGGCTCGACCGAAGGCCGACTTCCCCGGCTCGGATCGGTGTGGCTTCGTCAGCTCGACCGGTGGCGGACCTCCGACTCGCATCGGGTGTACCGCGCTGCCGATCGACCGATGGCGATCCATCCGGCTTGCACCGAACGACCCCTCCACCGGCTAGGCCGGCGATCAGCGCCGACTCACACCGGATTCTGATCCTTCAGCTCGGCTGGTTGAACAACCTCCGGCTTTCGCCGTCGGTTGTTGCAGCTTCCAGCTTGCGCCTTCCGCCGCTGCAACTTTCCAGCTTGCGCTGGCTGTTGCCCCCTTTGCCAAACCGGCGGTGAACTTCCGACTCGCATCGGCTGTATCACCCTCCGGCTTCACCGGTTTCGATTCGCTCGGCTTGCGCCTGGCGTTTCTACCTCCGGCTGGGCCTTTGATGCGCCCCTAACTTCAACTGAACCTTGCATCGCCGGCTGAGCCGTCGATGAGTATTCCGTTTCCGCCGGTTCGCGCACCCTCCGGATCTGCCAGCTTGACAACTTCCGACTTGCGTCGGCTTTTGTAATGTCTGGCGCGGCCAGCGATCCCTCTTGGGCTTTCGCCCCAGGTTTCACCCTCTGGCTGGGCTGGCGGTGATTTTCCGATTCTCATCGGCTTTTCGTTCCACCAACCGTTCCGGCAACCAACTCCCGATGCCCTACAAGGCTCATCAGTTAAAGCGACAGTACGTCCGCTGAATCTGTGGATGCAAGTGCAAAAAACAAGTAAATTTGTGGATTTCACCAGTGTTGGTGCAGAATCAGGATTTTCTAATGACGCCGGTGTGTTCTGGCCCACATTTGCACAGGATGACCAGTAGAAAGAAAGAGTTGCGGGTGGCTTTTTCCCGGCCATGCGCGCTGGGTGGGCCGCGCGTTTTGCATTTTTTCGGAAGGCCTGTTTACAGGGTGGCACCCCTACCTCCACTCCTCCAATCTTTGAAGCCAAGTTCGTCGTGACAAAGGAGTTGCGAGGTGGGTGTTTCTCTAAATTCCTCATTCTAAAGAGTCGGTTTTCTCAAAGACTTCAAACCATTGAAGTTAGGTCCGTTCTTCCGTGCCCCTCCGGAGATTTCGATGCCTTCTTGCAGGTGAAAAGCGGGCCGTAAACGCGGCGTTGGTGGAGAATCTCCGCCGCGCGGATTGGTCTGGCTCAAGCATGAGACGAGTATGCGCCGGATGGGAGAAATAACCGGCAAACTTGGCGGAAGTTTTTTGCGAGTGCTTTCAAGGGGTTGCGAAGGAAACGCGAGGGACGGGGCTTGACGGAAAAGCAGGGAGCGAGGGACCAGGGAACTAAAGGACTGAGGGACTGAGGGCCGAGGGACTAAGGGACCAGGGACTGAGGGACTATGCCGACTAAAGGGCCGAGGGGCTAACCCCACCCCAGCCAGAACTGGGGTGGGGCGCGCAGTTGTAGAGCTTGGGTTATTTGCCGGAGGCCTTTTGCGCGGCGGCTCCGGTGAACGTAACGCTCATGCTTTATCGGCCGGCCTTCTTTTTCCCCAAGTGATAGCTAAGTCCGGCGTTATAGGTCAGCGAGTCGAGTCCCGGATTGATCGGCACAACGCACGCATTCGAAAAATGGAGGAAAAGGAACCCGGCGCGAAAATCCCATCGATCAGTCAGCTTGAACTGGGCACCCAGGCTCCATTGAACCGTGAAATCCTCGTACGACGCGTACTCCGTGAGCGCTTTTTTTGTGAAGCCGATCACGCCGCCTTTCATCAGGAAGTAAGGCTTGATGCGCTCGCCGTCTCTCCACATCATGCGCAGCCCGATGGGCGAGATCGCCAAGCCCGCGATGTGCTCACGATCCGCTGTCAGCGGAGTTCCCCACTCGTCGGTTTTACTGGGTTGGGTGAGGATTGCCACCGGCAGGATATCGGCAGCATAGTCAACTCGCGCTCCGATGAACTTTCCCCAAGAGTTCCGGTCATACTCCAGACCTGCGAGGTGGAGATTGCTCCACCAGGATTTGGCGAAGAGGTGGAAGTGACCGAAAGAGCCGATATCTTCGAATACCAACTCGCTTTCAACCGGCCGACGTTCATGACGGTTGCCACCGTCGACGCCGCCGGACGCAGATTTGAGATAGGGAGTCCAAACGAATCCGGTGGAGAACCGACCGAAGTTGCTGGGCAGCCCCGGAATCCGGTAGGGAAGCTTATAGCTAAGGCTCTGGTACAAAGCGAAATTCGTGTATTGGTACCCACCTTCGAAACGAATCGCGAGATGCTTGCTTACCGGAGTGTCCGCACCACCACCGAACAAAGTGGAGAAGGAGGCGGTGCCTCCCGGCGAACCGTTTGCACCCCAATTCTGATTCAGACCCACTTCGCCAAATAGAGCCTCGGCGAAGAGCCTCTCCTTGCCAGCATAGTGCTCGTACTCGCCGCCTACCCTGAAGGAAAAGGCATGCTGCGGAGCGCCGAGGTTGGTTCCAATGAAAGCTGAAGAGTCAAATTTCAGCCGCAGATGATGCCAGGCGGGAAAAGCAGCGGCTGCTTCCCAGCCGAGTAAGGGCTGACGGGCCCCGGGGATTCCGTTGAAAGAATTGGATTGAGAAGTGAATCCGCCGAAGATTTGGTAGGTGGCGGAAGGCTCAACCTGAGCGGTCAAAACGACAGGATAGAAACATAACGCAAACAGAGTGAAAAGCCGAGCGCGCATTCCTGTTCTCCTGGCGCGAAGCGATTTGACTCCAACGTTAAGGAACACACACTCTCTCACGTCGTATTGCCGGATAGGGGACCAGGGACTACGGGACTAGGGGAACGAGGGGCTGACCCCACCCTGGCAGAGCCGGGATGGGGCGTCCAATTGCAAGGCTATTCGGTTGTAGGGCTATTTGCCGAAGACTTTTTTCGCGGCGGCTCCGGCGGCGGCGTCCTCGATCACCGGATGGATTTCCAACTCGATCACGTCTGCCCATTCGGCCGCGTGCTCGGCAATAACCGCCGGGTCGCTCGCTTCAATCAGGTGCCAGCCAAGCATTGAGCCCGGAACGTGCCAGCGGCCCACGGTTTTGGCTTTGGCCGGCGCAGGTCCGCCCGTCTTCAGAAACTGGTCAACCGCAGTCTTGTATTTGCCGGGGACAGTCTTCCATACCACCATGAACTTCATGATTTCTCCTCCTCGGGGAAATTTGGTTTGTTGTGATTGGATTGCATGACCCGTGAAGCTCAGCTTGGGCCAGGGAGAGCGGGCCTAAGGGTATATCGCGGGGACGGGTGAAGGCGAGGTATTTTCAGTTGGGGCGGCGCGGCCCGGCCACCCGCCAGCAAGTCAGCGCGTCGGCAACCGAAGACGCAGCTCATCTAGCCCACCCCGCTTTCCAAATCGCCAAGGCGGTAGGATTAGATGAGCGATCCGTTGCTATGCAACTAAGAAGAAGCCTCATCCTGAGTCTCTCGGCTCTCGCCTTAACAGCGAGTGGAAAGCCACAAATCCCACCGGGCATTTACTGGAATGGAGTCATTGAGACTGCGCCAACCTCCGCGGAATTAAACAGGACCATAAAAGATCATCAGCAATGGATCGATTCCGACGGGCAGAGGGGATCTCGCGCGGATCTGAATCACAGAATCCTTGCCAACTTTGACCTCGAGGGCGTCAATCTCTGCGGTGCTGATTTAGAGGGAAGTGTTTTTGCGGGCGCGGACCTTAGGAATGCGATCTTCGGCTTCGACGGGCTAAGCAACCAACGAAAAGGGAATCGAGCCCCCGGGGACGTCGCCGCCTACCTACCTCCGGCGCCAGCGATGTTAACTGTTACGGTTGATGGCAAGGTTGTCTCGCAGTCGGTGCCCGGCCCCACCGACCTAAAGGGATCGATTATGAAAGAAGCCATCCTTGCCTCGGCCGACCTGAGCTACGCGGACCTTTCAACTGCCGATCTGACTGACGCGGACCTAAGCAACTCCGATCTTGAACGTTCAGACCTGACTCGGGCCATCCTTGAGGGCTCAAGGCTCGATGGTTCGAACATGAGCGAAGCCGATCTCAACCGAGTCCTCTTCGAACCCTCCTCAATTTCATCCATCGTCGGCATAGAAAATGCGAAGAACCTGGATCTCGTCACATTCGCTGCAAATCCAGATGCCCTAATGAAGCTCCGAAAGAGATTCGAAGAAGAGGGTCTTACCGAACAGGCGCGGAAGATTACTTATGCGATCAATAAGAGGGAGACTCAGCTCGATCCGAGGGCTGAACGCTGGTTTCGGGACATTGCGTTCGACTTTACATGCCGCTACGGAATGACCCCCGGCAGACCCCTTCGGATCATTGCTCTGCTCTGGGCGTCCTTTTCCATCATCTACCTCATCTTCACTCACTCGGGACCCTGTTTCCGGGTAAGGATCAGCCGGCTCTATGGAACAACGGACAAGGATCGGGAATTCTCGATGTGGCGCCCTCAATTCCCAGCCCTCGACGGACTCACGTTGAAGAGTTTCGGGGTTTGGATGAGGACCGAGTGGCGAACAGCACGCGCGATGCTTTTCTTTAGCACGGTAAACGCGTTCAGCCTTGGCTACCGAGAGTTCAGTATTGGGCAGTGGATGAGGCTGCTGACCATGCGGGAATACGAAGTGAGGCCTCTACGGTGGGTACGCTTCCTTGCGGGAGTCCAATCGCTTGCAAGTATCTACCTGTTCGCCCTGTGGCTTCTCACATACTTCGGCCGCCCGTTTGATTAGCGAAATCCCCGGCACAGGAACCCAGTTCCTTGTTCTCTTGGCCCCCACGCCGGCACGACACCCCTTGCCAGCATGGCCTTGATGCCGCGGAGCGCCCGCCTCGTCCGCTCTTCGTTCTCGATCATTGCGAAGCGGACTTAGTTGTCGCGGATTTGCGTACCCGAGCAGCCGATGGGTTAAGGAAAAGGCATCGCGGCTGCGCCACGTACCTTGTTTTTCGAATTGAACGGCACGGCTCCCAGGACTGCGTCTGCGCAAATTTACGCCGGGCTCTTCTTGGGCTGTTTTCCTGCGCTCCCTACGGGAGCTTCCTGAGCGTTACGCCGGGACAACGCCCTTGGCGAGCATGGCCTTGATGCTGCTTGTGGACCGCGCGTTCATTCGGGCTTTGCGGGTTCCGAAGTGTCGAACAGGTGCGGCAGGTCGCGGCCGCCGTAGACGACACGCTCGATGCGCACGGCCTTTGCCGCGACGCGGAAAAGGACAACATAGCGGCCCACGACAGCGAGCCGCGCCCCTTCGCCAATTTCGGGACGAAGCTGATAGAGAAGCGGCTGCTTCCCGATCCTGACAATCGCATGCCAAATCTCGTGGATGAACGAGACAGCCCGCTGAGGATTGTCTTCGGCGATGAAATCGGCGATGGCTTCGAGATCGCCTTCCACAAAACGGGAGAGTTCGAGGCGCATCCTTACGGCTTTCCCGCGGCATCCGCGATGGCCTGATACTTGCGCTCAAGCCGTTCGAAGACGCCATGGGGAGAGACGCCCGGCGATTGATCCTTGAGAGCCTGTTGCCACACCCTGCGCAACTCTTTGAGACCTTTTTTTCGCAGCGCGCGTTGGCGGCTCCACTCGCGCAGGGCCTCGCGTACCACCTCGCTTGAAGAGGAGTATTCTCCCGCCTCCACTGCGGCGCGGACCTTCGAGACCATCCCCGGCGGTAGAGCGATGCTGACTTTTTCGACGGTCGGCATAAGAGGCCTCGGTGGGAATAATTCCTACCAGAGGATAGCATGAATCTCGGCCTGCGCGCGGACAGCCATTGCGGACAGCCATTTTGGTCGGCAGGCCTTGATGCCGCCGAGGGCGGCATGCATCCATCGGCACCCAATTCGCGGCCGAAAATTGCTGGAAATTGCCCTTCAAGGCCGTGCAAGACGCGCTTAAGCCGCCACAAGACCCGCTTGAGCCGCTATCTGTGAAATTACTTGCGACCTCACCCCGCGAAATGTTCAATATCCGTTAACCATTTACCCCGATTTCGGGTAATTCTCCCGGCCACCACTCAACGTTATGGGACAGGATCCTTGAACATTTCAGCGGTTTTGTTCATAGTTCTTTGAGCCTTTCGCGGGGTCCAGATACCGCCAAATTGAACATTTCCGGCAGTTTGACTCGGCGTATGCCACTCCCAAAACGGATCGGGGTCAGGCAGGGACGACGCCCTTGGCAAGCATCGCTTTAATACCGCGGAGGGCCTGCCTCGTCCGCTCTTCGTTCTCGATGAGGGCGAAGCGGACGTGGTTGTCGCCGTAGTCGCCGAAACCGATGCCCGGAGAGACGGCGGTTTTGGCTTCGGTCAGCAGCAGCTTCGAGAACTCGAGCGACTTGAGGTCGCGGTAAGGCTCCGGAATCTGCGCCCAGACGAACATGGTCGCGCGGGGCTTGGCGACAGCCCAGCCGGCCTTGTTGAGTCCTTCGACGAGGACGTCGCGGCGGCGGCGGTAGTTATCGCAGATCTGCGCGACACACTCCTGCGGGCCTTCGAGCGCGGCGATGGCCGCGACCTGGATGGGCGTGAAGGTGCCGTAGTCGAAGTAGCTCTTGAGGCGGGCGAGCGCGTTGACCAGACGCTGATTGCCGACCATGAAGCCGATGCGCCAGCCGGGCATGTTGTAGGACTTTGAGAGCGTGAAGAACTCGACGGCGACGTCTTTGGCGCCGGGAACCTGCATGACGCTGGGCGGCTTGTAGCCGTCGAAAGCGATGTCGGCGTAGGCGAGGTCTTGAATGAGCCAGAAGCCGTGCTCGCGGGCGAGCGCGACGAGTCGCTCGAGAAAAGGAAGCTCAACACATTCCGTCGTCGGGTTCGAAGGGAAGTTGACGATGAGGGCCTTGGGGCGCGGGGTCATGCGCGGGATGATTTCTTCAAGCTGCGCCAGGAATTTTTCTTGGTCTTGGACTGGCACACTCACGATATGGGCACCCGCAATGACCGGGCCATAAATGTGGATGGGGTAGCTGGGGTTGGGAACGAGGACGGTGTCGCGCGAGTCGAGGATGGCGAGACAGAGGTGGGCGATGCCCTCCTTGGAGCCGATGGTGACGATGGCTTCGGAGTCGGGGTCGAGATCGACGTCGTAGCGCGACTTGTACCAGTTGCAGACGGCCTTGCGCAGACGGGGAATGCCGCGGGAGACGGAGTAGCGATGCGTGGCGGGCTTTTGGGCGGCCTCAACCAGCTTGTCGACGATGTGCTTGGGCGTGGCGCCGTCGGGATTGCCCATGCCGAAGTCGATGATGTCTTCGCGGCGGCGGCGCGCGGCCATCTTCATTTCGCCGGTGATGTTGAAGACGTAGGCGGGAAGGCGCTGAATGCGGGAAAACTCTTCCATGATGACTCCAGAATACAGGGATCAGAGATCAGGGGTCAGGGGTCAGGGGTCAGAGACCAGGGACCAAGGGACCAAGAAAGCAGAGGCCGTACGGAATTCAGGCTTGGCGCGGACGCCCTGACTGTGAACTGCGAACTAAGAACTGAGATTTGGGGATGAGGTGAAGCGGGAGTCTAGGCGGCCGGAGCCGCGGCCGCGCTGGCGGCGATCAAGAGGGCGCTCTGAGTGGTGAGGTGCTGCATAGGCTCGATTATAGCGGAAGACGGCGGAGACAGCGGGGTTGGTGGAGTCTGGCAGGATTCACTGAGCCTGAGGAAGATTCCCCTCGGGGGCTAAGGCCCTTACTCATTTGGGACATCTACGGCAAGGCTAAAGCCGTGCCCCTTCAAAATGATCGGAGAACAGCTGCAGATCCCCGTTCGACTCGGCTCGTACGGCGAGCCCCGCTCAGGGCAGGCTTTCGAATCGTTCGCCCAGGCGGCTCCGCTCAGGATGACGCCGCGAAAGGGGCTTGGTGGAGGTTTCGGGGCTCAGGTGCGCGATTTGCCGCTAATCTGTTCACATTTGACCATTTTTTGAGCCTTTTGGTGGGAGAATGGATGCAGGACCAGTTTGCCGCTCCGAGCAGGGCCGCATTGCTTCCATTGAGGGAAGCACGGTTTGAATCTGTCGTTCGCGCCCGCGCAGCCACCGTTCCTGCTGGATCTGCTGAGAGATGGCCAATGAATGCGCTTTTAATCTACCCGGAATTCCCTGAGACATTTTGGAGCTTCAAACACGCGCTCAAGTTTTTGGGCAAGCGGGCGGCACAGCCTCCGCTGGGCTTGATGACGGTGGCGGCGCTGCTGCCACAGGCGTGGAAGAAGCGGCTTGTGGATACGAATGTGGAGCGGCTGCGGGACCGCGACCTGAAGTGGGCCGACGTGGTGTTTGTGAGCGGGATGCACATCCAGCGCGAGTCGCTGGTGGAGATTGTGGAGCGTTGCCGCGCGCGCGGGCTGCGCACTGTGGTGGGCGGGCCGATCGCGAGCAGCGTGCCGGCAGTGGAGCTGAAGGCGGACCACGTGGTGATCGGCGAGGCGGAGAGCCTGATAAGCGAGCTGGCGCGGGAGCTGGAAGCGGGGACGGCGAAGCCCGTGTATCAGGCGGCGGAACGGCCGGAGATGGCTACGAGTCCGCTGCCCAACCTGAGCCTGATCAAGATGAAGCGCTATTCGACCATGACGGTGCAGTACTCGCGCGGCTGCCCGTTCAACTGCGAGTTCTGCGACATTATTGAAATTTACGGGCGGCGGCCGCGGACCAAGGCCGTGGCGCAGGTGCTGACCGAGCTGGACCAGTTGCTGGCTGCGGGCTGGCGCGAGACCGTGTTCATCGTGGACGACAACTTCATCGGCAACAAGGCGCGGGCAAAGGAGTTGCTCCGAGCGATGGCGGAGTGGCGCACGCAGACTGGCGCGCGATTCGACTTCATCACGGAGGCCTCGCTGAACCTGGCCGACGATGTGGAGCTGATGCAGTTGATGAAGGACGCGGGGTTCAGATCGGTGTTTCTTGGCGTGGAGACGCCGGATGAGTCGGGGCTGATTGCGAGCAACAAGCTGCAGAACACGCGGCGGAGCTTGCTGGACAGCGTGGCCACGATTCAGAGCTACGGGATGCAAGTGATGGGCGGGTTCATTTTGGGGTTCGACACGGATAAGGAAGACATTTTCGACAGGATGGTCGAGTTCATTCAGAAGAGCGGGATTCCGATTGCGATGGTGGGGCTGCTGCAGGCGATGCCGGGGACGCAACTGTTCCGGCGCTTGCGGCGAGAGGACCGGATTGTGGACGCGGGCGGCGGCAATAACACGTTTTGCGACCGGCTGAATTTTTTGCCGCGCATGGATTCGGCCAAGCTGGTGGAAGGCTATCGCGACGTGATGAAGAGAATTTATAACTGCGAGGCCTACTACGAGCGGGTGAAGCTCTACCTGAACCGGGCGCATCCGAAGCCGGCGAAACGGTTGGCCGGAGAGCGCGTGAAGAAACAGGCGAGTCCTCCATTTCTGACTCGTGCCAACATGCGCGCGCTGGCGAATTCGATCGTGCGGCAGGGAGTGTTTGGGCGGCACCAGTGGAGCTATTGGAAGTTTCTGGCGGCTGCGGCGACGAAGTACCGGCGCTGCTTTGGCGCGGCCATGACACTGGCGGTGATGGGCTATCACTTCCAGGTGATGACGCAGAAGCTGTCAAAGGCGATGGACAAAGCGACGAAGGCGGCGAAAGCCGCTGAGGGGCTGGCGGCGCGGGCCAGCAGCGAATAAAGGGCGCGGGCGGCACAGGTCCCCGGTGCGCCCGGCCCCGAAATTTATACTTGTGGGGACATGCAAGCATTCCTGCCTGTAGATGAACAGATGGACCTGCTCCAGAAGGGCGCGGCGGAGATTATCCGCGTGGCCGACCTGAGAGAGCGCCTGGAAGAAAGCCGCAAAACCGGACGGCCGCTGAGAGTGAAGGCGGGGTTCGATCCGACTGCGCCCGATCTGCATCTGGGGCACACCGTGCTGATGCGCAAGCTGCGGCATTTTCAGCAGCTGGGGCACACGGTGATTTTTCTGGTGGGCGACTTCACGTCGCTGATCGGCGACCCGACGGGGCGCAATGTGACGCGCAAGCCGCTCACGCGCGCCGAAATCGATAAGAATGCGGAGACGTATAAGCAGCAGGTGTTCCGGATTCTCGATGAGAAGGCGACAGAGGTGCGCTACAACTCGGAGTGGCTGGGCAAGCTGGGATACGAGGAGACGATAAGGCTGACGGCGCACTTTACGGTGAGCCAGATGCTCGAGCGCGACGAGTTTCACAAACGATTCCAGGAGGAGCAGCCGATCAGTTTGCACGAGCTGCTTTACCCGGTGATGCAGGGATACGACTCGGTGTGCCTGGAGTGCGACGTGGAGCTGGGCGGCACGGACCAGAAATTCAATTTGCTGTGCGGGCGCGAGCTGCAGCGCCACTACGGGCAAAAGCCGCAGATTGTGCTGATGACGCCGATTCTGGAAGGCCTGGACGGCGTGCAGAAGATGAGCAAGTCTCTTAATAACGCGATCGGGATCAACGAGCCGGCGAGCGAGATGTACGGGAAGCTGATGAGCATCAGCGATGAGTTGATGTGGAAGTACTGGGTGCTGCTCACAGACCTGAGGCAAAGTGAAATCGACGCGATGCGCGCGGATGTGGCGGCGGGAAAGCTGCATCCGATGGAAGTGAAAAAGCGGTTGGCGCGGACGATTACGGCGGGGTTTCACGGCGAGGCGGCAGCCGAGAGCGCGGATGAGAACTGGGCGCGGATGTTTCAGCAGAAGGAGACGGCGGAGGATCTGGAAGAGCTTGCGATTGCGTTCGCAGAGGTATCTGGCGCGGAGGCGAATCAGATTCGGCTCCCAAGGTTGCTGGTGGCGATGGGCCTTGCGGCGAGCGGCGCAGAAGCGAATAGAAAGATTGCCGAGAAGGCAGTGAAGGTGGGTGGCGAAGTGGCGGGCGGCGCGGTGATTTCGGTGGGAGCGTTGCCGGCGCGGTTGGTGGTGCGATTGGGAAAAAGGGCGAAGGTGGCGGTGATCAGCTAGAGGGTTGCTCCGGATCCATGTCCGGCTCGGTCCAGAGAAGAATGGCCGGGGGCAGCGTCACATAGAGGAACAAGGTCGCCATCAACAGGATGAACGGCAGAGGCGCCAGAAACTCCCGCAGAGCCGCAGGTGAAAGCGGGGTGATGGAGTTGGGCCCGCTGAAACAAACAGCCCAAAACAAAGCCACGATACTGTATCCGAGAATCGGATACGCTCGCGAGAACGCCTGCTCAAGGCGACGGGTCTCGCGTTCGTCGCGGCGGGCGCGCACATTGCCGGCAAGCCCCGTTAAGACGATCCAGAGCGCCACCCATAGAATCGCGCACCCGCAGATGATCCATGTGCTGGCGGCTGCGATTGCACCGGTGGCCGCCATTCGGCTCACGTTTGGGTTCAGCTTCGGATTCAGGAGACAGCAGGCCAAATCGAGCGCCGCCAATGCGACAAAACAGAGTGCAAGAAACCAGCGGCGGCGCGCTCGCGATTCAAAGTGGATGCGAATGTTTCCAACGGCATAATCGGTTCTCATGATTTCCCCTTTTCCGGAGACTGGCTGATTGCGTACACCTGCTGGCTCAGCGGCTTGAGTGGCTGGGTTGAAAAGATGGCTTCGACGGGTAGAGCAAAATAGTCGGCGATCTGGAAGGCAAGCTTGAGGCTCGGGCCGTAGTCGCCGCGTTCGAGGAAGCCGATGGTCTGGTAGTTCACTCCCAAGGCATCAGCTAATTTCTGGCGGCTAATGCCGCGCTCCGCGCGCAGGACGGCAATGCGGTTGTAGAGGCCGCTTTCGCCGGGGGACTGTACCTGGCGATCGTTGTCCTTCATGACAGTATATTGCCTATACACAATATTTTTGTCAAGTTAAGAAACAACGAGCCGCTTGTTCCGAACGGCGCCCGGCGTAAATGTGTGCAGGATGGGGCTGGCGAGAAGCTGCCGCAGGTCCCCATTCGACTCCGCTCATTCACAATAGCGAACGTGGCCCAGGGCACTTGGGATCTGTCGCCCCTACGGGGCTTGGTCGTTCTTTCTGCTGGTATCCCAGGGTTCCGTCCGCCGCGGCAACCCCACCCTGGGCTAACTTCTTCCGCTCCCTACGGGAGCTTTGGGCTGCGCAGGAAATCTCTGAACGCAACCACCGTAGGTTGAGCGCGAAGGTGCGAGCGAGGACGCCCGCACGACAGCCGGCCGGGAGGCCGGCGTTACATTTCTAGCTGCCGAGCGCGAAGGTACGGGCGGAGTCGAGGAGCTTGGCGACGGATTCCTTTGAGCAGGACTCGGCGTAGATGCGCAGAAGGGGCTCGGTGCCGCTGGCGCGCAGCAGCATCCAGGTCTCGGCGGCCTTCGGCTTCGAGGTGGCTTCAGGGTTGTCGAGGTAGAACTTAACGCCGTCGAGATTTTCCTGGCAGTAGATGGCCATGCCGGCAAAGACGGGGTCGCCGGGCTTGAGGGCACGCGCGCGGGCGATGACCGCGTTCTTCTGCTCGTCAGAAATGTGAAGGTCGATGCGGCCGTACTGGTGCTCGCCGTACTCGGCCTGGAGATCGGCGACCAATGCCCCAATAGTCTTCTTTTCCTGGGCCATGACGTTGGCGAGGAGCAGGCAGTTGAGCAGGCCGTCGCGCTCAGGCAGATGGCGCTGGAAGCCGATGCCGCCCGACTCCTCGCCACCCATGACGATTTCGCGCTCGAGCATGAGGTCGACAACATACTTGAAGCCGATGCCGTGCTCGATGAGCTCGCGGCCATATTTCCGGGCGATGCGGTCGAGCATCTTGGTGGTGTTGAAGGCGCGGGTGACGGCGCCGGGCCAGCCTTTGTACTGCAAGACCCAGTTGAGAAGCACGGAATAGATCTTGTGGGGATCGACGAAGTTGCCGTGCTCGTCGATGGCGCCGATGCGGTCGGCGTCGCCATCGGTGCAGAGGCCGGCCTGGCAGTGGTTGGCTACGACGGCTTCGCCGAGGGCGCGGATGTTCGGCTCGATGGGCTCGGGGTTGATGCCGGGAAAGAGCGGATCAGGGTTAGAGCGAATTTGCACGTGGGCCACGCCGATGCGGGCAAAGATGTCGGCGAGGATCGTGCCGCCCGCGCCATACATGGAATCGATGCAGAACTTCATGCCGGATTTCGAGATGAGGTCGAGGTCGGCGAAGCTCTCGATGGCTTTGAGGTAGGTGGGCAGGAAATCGACTTCGGAAATGGGCCTGGGCTGAGCGGCGCGGGCGACGGGCTTGCCGAGATACGACTCGATCGCCGTGATCATGGAGGGTTTGCCTGAACCGCCGTACCAGCCCTTGTACTTAACGCCGTTCCACTGCGCGGGGTTGTGCGACGAGGTGATCATGATGCCGCCGGCAGCGCCCCGCTCGCGCACGCCGAAGCTGAGGGCCGGCGTGGGAGTGATGGCGTTGGCCAGCATGACGGGAATGCCGGTGGCAGAGACGACTTCAGCGCAGGCCTGGGCGAAAGCTTTCGATCCGAAGCGCGTGTCATAGCCGATGCAGAGGCCCCTTGCGGGATCCTCCTGTGCGGAGCCTTTGCGGGAATGGGTATAGGCGGCGATGGCTTCGGCGGCGAGGCGGACGTTCGCGAAGGTGAAGTCGTCGGCGATGACGCCGCGCCAGCCGTCGGTGCCGAATTTGATGACGGAATCGGGCATGGTTGGTCTGGGGTACTTTCCAGGAGTAAATGAAAACAATAACAGGCGGAGCTGGAGGTGTACACGGGGAAGGGCGCGGAGTCGCGGCGGGTAGTATTCTTTTCGAAACCGTGAAAGTGGCGATTATTGGCGGCGGCATTGTGGGGCTGGCGACGGCACACCAGCTTCTGGAGCGGCACCCGCCGTTGAAGGTGATGCTGCTGGAGAAGGAGAACGGCCCCGGCCGACATCAGACCGGACACAACAGCGGGGTGCTGCACTGCGGCCTCTATTACAAGCCGGGTTCGACAAAGGCGCGGTTGGCGGTGGAGGGACTGCGCAGAATGACGGCGTTCTGCGAGCAGCACGGCGTGCCCTACGAGCTGTGCGGCAAGACGGTTGTGGCCACGGAGCCGGAGGAGATTCCGCGACTGCACGCGCTGATGGAGCGCGGCAAAGCTAACGGCGTGCAAGGGCTGCAGCTTCTAAACCCAGAGCAGATTCGCGAATATGAACCGCATGCGGCGGGATTGGCGGGAATCCGCGTTCCGCAGGAAGGGATCGTGGACTACGGCGCGGTTTGCGCGGAGATGGTGAAGGAAATCCGCGCCAGAGGCGGCGAGCTCAGATTTTCATCGGAGGTGACGCGGGCCAAGAGAACTGCCGCGTGGACGATCCAGACAAAAAGCGGCGATTACGAAGCGGACTTCCTGATCAATTGCGCCGGATTGCAGTGCGACCGGGTAGGCCGTAGAGCGGGCAGCGGCGATCGAACAAGGATTGTGCCGTTTCGGGGCGAGTACTACAAGCTGCGGCCGGAGCGGCAACATCTGGTAAAGAACCTCATCTACCCCGTACCCGATCCGAAATTTCCATTTCTCGGAGTGCACTTTACGCGGCAGATTCAAGGCGGGGTTGAGTGCGGTCCGAACGCGGTGCTGGCCTTTGCGCGCGAGGGGTACCGGCACACGGATTTTTCGCTGCGTGACACGCTGGACACACTCGCTTACCCAGGGTTCTGGAGATTTTTTGCGCGCTACCCGCGCATGTGCTGGGAGGAGTTCAAGCGGTCGCATAGCAAGAAGCTGTTTTGCCGGTCGCTGCAGCGGCTGGTGCCGGATCTCACGATGGAGGACCTGGCCGAGGGAGGGTCGGGTGTGCGCGCACAGGCGCTTTCGCCCTCGGGCGAGCTGATGCAGGACTTCTATTTTGTGCGGCGGGAAGGCGCGCTGCACGTTTTGAACGCGCCAAGCCCGGCAGCGACGGCATCGCTGGCGATCGCGGACGCAATTCTGGATTTCGCGCGAGAGGTGTTAGAGTCCTGATGCGGGCTAGGAAGCGCAGCGGTGTAAAATAGAGAAACCCCATAAGCCGGTTCGCCATGGCAGACCGGCTGCATTGTGTCGGGACGTGGCTCAGCCTGGTAGAGCACTCGCTTGGGGTGCGAGGGGTCGGCAGTTCAAATCTGCCCGTCCCGACCATTCAACCTTCCTTCTTCGATTCAGCTCGCTAGCCGCGTCAGCGTACAACTGCCGACGCCGAGCACCCCCAATTCGGCGTTCGCCGCAGCGAACGCCGCGAGTCTTGACGCGAGGGGTCCCGAGGCGAAGCCGAGCGCGCGCAGTTCAAATCTGCCCGTCCCGACCATTCAAAACCTGGGATCTTTCGCTCCGCTCACGATTAAGCCTGCGGGCTCATGCTCACGCTCGCAAAGCGGCTCAAGTTCAAATCTGCCCGTCCCGACCAACTTGTTAAGAGCATTTATTTCAATCAACTACAATCGAATCCATCGGGTGCTTTTGAACCTTTCACAATATGGCCACTCGGCCAACCTCCGATTTGGCAACCCGACTGGCATAAATACGCCTTTCAAGAAGGTGGTTGGATCGGTAGCTCAGGTTGGCAACCAGGACGACCGATAATGTCCTGGGACTGCGCGTTTTCCTGGCGAGCTGCAGCATCCGCCGAAGAATCTGCGCATACGAGTAAAACCGACCGTTGAACCGGTTTACTTCCTCCACTAGTTCCGCCCAGGTAAGGTGCCTGTAGCTGGCCACAGGATAAGTCAGAGTGTAGTACTTCCAGTCCTGTGGGTAATCATTCGACCGGATCCTGCCTTCGCGCTCCATTTGAGCGTAGAGCTTGGTTCCGGGAAGCGGAGTAAGGATCAGAACATTGGCGGCGTCGATGCCGTAGTCCTTGGCCGCGCGAGCGATTGTCTCGCCAATCCCTCGCTGGTCCGTGTCGATCCCTATGATGAAAGAGCCCACAACGCATATGCCGTGCCGATGAATCCGCCAGACGGACTCGCGGAAATCTCTCCCCTTCTGGAGGTTGAACTTCTTGCCTAAGGCCATCAAACCTTCCACGGTGGGGGATTCGAAACCAATGAACACGCCTTGGCATCCCGAACGCGCGGCGAGCTTCAGCAGTTCGTCATCGTCGGCGAAGTTCATCGTCGCCTGGCAGATCCAGGGCCGGGTCAGCCCCTCTTGAATCATCGCCCGGAAGAGATCTTTGGAGTATGCGAGATGGTCCTCGCGAGTACCAATGAGGTTGTCGTCTACAAACAGGATGACTTTTTCCCGGACCTGTCGCAGCTCTTGAATGACATCATCGACGGGTCGGCGTCGGTACGTGCCTCCATTGAACGCTGTAACGCTGCAGAAGATGCAATTCAACGGGCAACCACGCGTGGTTTGTATCGAGCCGAGGTAGTACCGTCCGCGGAGCAGGTCGTGGCGAGCAGGCGGGATTGAATCCATGTCGCTGATGCCACCTTCATACACCCTGCGCAGGGCATGGTTGCGCGCATCCGCCAAAACCTGCCCCCATGCCGATTCCGCCTCTCCCGTGACCACCGCATCCACATGCTCCAGCGCCTCATCTCGACAGAATGTGGCATGAATGCCTCCCATCACCACGGGCACTCCCATCGCGCGGTACAGTGCTGCCACTTCGTAGGCCCGCGGCGCCTGGGAAGTGAAAGCCGTTACACCGACGAGATCAGGTTTGGGCAGACGTCCGTAATCGGGATGGCCCAGGTTCTCGTCGATCAGTGTCACCTCCCAGTCCGGCGGCGTCAGCCCTGCCACAACGAGAAGCCCGAGCGGTTTCCAGACTCGATACCTGTTCAGACGGTTCCAATGAACTTTGTTCAGGCTGACGACCGGATTGTCGGGATTAACAAGATAGAGTCGCATCTCTTTCCTCACCGGTCTACTGCTCGATTCGCTTGCTGCAATTTGGTGTCTTGTTCTTCTCCGTGGCTCTCCCGGGCGGCAATAAGCATACACCGAACTCGGTCCCCCTTGCTCGCGACTGTTATCGCCAGTTGAGTACAAGTTCCAATCTTCGCCGACCTCTGACAAGAAACTGACCGAGCGGTCATACTCAAGAGCAAAATGGAAGCGAGACGTGCAGATTCATTCGCCTCGCTTCGGGATGACAAACAAATGGGAGGAGGCGATAAGCCTCCTCCCATTTCTCTTGCTGACCATTTGCCACTGATGATCGGCGCTGGTTTCTATGCGGCCTTGCTGAGAACCTTGGCTTCGAGGACCTTGTCGGCGCCAACAGTCACCTTGATCTGCTTCGGCGTGGCTTCGGCCTTCTTGGGAAGGTTAATCTTCAGCATGCCCTTGTCGTAGTGGGCGCTTACCTTATCGAGATCCACGGAACTGGGCAGCGTGAACGACCGGGTGAACTCTCCGTACTGCCGCTCCACGCGACGGAAGTTCTCCTCTTTCTCTTCCTTCTCGATCTTGCGCTCGCCATGGACGGTGAGGGTGGTGTTCTCGATACGGACATCAATATCTTCTTCGTCGATGCCCGGAACTTCAAGCTTCAACGTAATGTTGCGCTCGTCTTCGTAGATGTCCACCGGCGGTGCGTAGCTGGTGGTAGTTAATGCCTCTTCCGGGACTTCGGGGCTAAACGACTCACGGAAAAGACGGTTCATGCGATTGAGGCGGTCTTGCATGGCGGAATACTCACGCAACGGCTCCCAACGGGTCATTAGGGTCATAACACAACTCCTTATTTGAGAAATCTAAGGGGGGAATGCTTCAGATGGGCTGACTTAGTTCAGGGAACCTGAACGAGTAAGAAGACGTTGCTTGCTCAATTGCGATGCTAGGCTTGTGCTCTGCTGTTGTCAATCTGTGGCTCGCCAACATAGCGATCTGCTGTCGAATCAGGCGGATGAATTGATCTATCCAGTTTGATCAGTCTCGTGCTGTCGGTTTAAGCCAAATCGCCAATGCACTCGTTGAGCATTGCTTCCGGAATTGCCCCAGCTTCCGAGTTCCGGACGGAAAGACGTCAAACCGGAGATTAGCTCTCCACGGCCAGATTCAGGCTTAAGCGTGCTCTCGGGTCTCCAACGTTTCGGGGCGGAGCAGAAAAGTTCTAAAATCGTCCTCTAGCGCCGACCATTCAAAACCTGGGATCTTTCGCTCCGCTCACGATTAAGCCTGCGGGCTCATGCTCACGCTCGCAAAGCGGCTCAAGTTCAAATCTGCCCGTCCCGACCATCTGTAGAATCAACCGCTTACAGAACTTGCTTCCGTATGGAGAGTCCTAACGCGAGGGGTAAAATCTCGCCAGGATTTCCGCCCCTTTTCCTGGGCTTTGAGCACCGCGCCCAATTCTGCCATTCCGGTACCTTTCTACTGTCCGCTGCTGTTTGCCAAGGGCTGCGGCCGCGCCATTAGGAGCGCCAGCACGATGCACAACAACGAGAGGTAGCCGAGCAGGCGGAAGTTGTCGGCGTAGGCCAGGACCGTCGCCTGAAGCTGCAGGCTGTTGTAAATCATTCCCATCGCCTTCAGGTGCGCCGTGACCAAGTCGAAGCCACCGGCCACGAACTTCGCCGTCAGAGCCTGGAACGTAGTCGTGTAAGTACCAGTCCCCGCCACCAGGTTGGCGCCCAGGTAGCTCTGGTGAATTTGCTCGCCCCGCACCACTGCGGTCGTCAGCGCGGCGATGCCGATGCTGCCGCCGATATTGCGCACCAGGTTGTAAATGCCGGCAGCATTGCCAATCTCCTGCTTGCGCAGCCGGCCCATGGCCAGCGTAGTGAGGGGCACGAAGACAAAGCCGCCGCCGAATCCGTTCCAGACGTTCGCCCATGTGATCGCGGCCATCGAGATGGTCAGGTTGAGGTGGCTTAGGGCCAGCGTCGAGCCTCCGAAGATAGCCAATCCAATGGCGAGCAGGATACGGCTGTCAAAGCGATTGACAAGGGATCCCACCACGACCATGCCGACCATGGAGCCCAGCCCGCGCGGACTCACGGCCAAGCCGCTGTCCATTGCCGAGTAGCCCAGCAATGTCTGGAGAAAGAGGGGAAGAAAAGCGGTGACGCCGTAGATAAGGACGCCGTAGAGGCCGGTGAGGATCGTGCCCAGACAGAAGTTGCGGTTCTTGAGGATGCGTAGCTCCACGATGGGATCGCGGCACCGGAGCTCGCGCGCGACGAAGCCCGCAAACGCCATCACCGACACCGCCGTCAACCAGCGGATCCAATCCGCCTCGAACCAGTCCGCCTCCTGCCCCTTGTCCAGCACCAGTTGCATGGTACCCAGCCAGATCACCATCAGGCTCAGGCCGATGGAGTCGATGGTGGTGCGCACGGCGTGGCGAAGATAGGGAGGATCCTCGATGTAAAGGTTCGCCATAAACAGCGCCAGTAGGCCCACGGGGACGTTGATGTAGAAGATCCAGCGCCATGAATAGCTGTCGGTAATCCATCCGCCCAGCGTGGGGCCGATGACCGGTGCTACCACTGTACCCATCCCGAACGCGGCCATCGCCTTGCCGTGCTTCTCCGGCGGAAAGCTCTCGAGCAGGATCGATTGGGCCAGCGGCGGTATGCCCCCGCCGCCCGCTCCCTGCAGGATGCGCGCCACGATCAGCATGGGCATGCTAAGAGAGATGCCGCAGAGGACGGAGGCCCCAGTGAACGCCAGGATCGAGAGCATCAGCAGCCGCTTGCGCCCGATGCGCCGCGTGATCCAGCTCGAGGCAGGCAACAGGATGGCGTTCGAAACCAGGTAGCTGGTCAGCACCCATGTCGATTCGTCGGTCGAGGCCGAAAGGCTGCCGGCGATGTGCGGCAGGGCGACGTTGGCGATGGAGGAGTCAAGCGCAACCATAAACGTCGCCGTCATCACGCAGAGGGCGATCATCCATGGATTTGCCGAGGAGCGCCACCTCGTGCGCGCCACGGTCATATCGTCCGTAAGAGATAGGGATTTCGTTTGGTTCAATTACTAGTCTACTCCCGCATCGGCCAGGAACACCTTGGGTATCGATCAACGCCAAGGTTTGTAGATCCGGAATCTACCTTGGAGATGGGGAATCCCCATCATCCATCTCCGCCTTGATCAGAATTCGCTCCCGCGTATGAATGCACTTCGATTGCCGCCACTTCAGGGCACGCAGCTTGCGCCGTAGCCATGTGCGCGCAGTTCAAGTCTGCCCGTTCCGACCAGGCAAATCGATACCTTACAAAACGACCCCACCTCCGCGCCGTTGAATTGTGCGTAATTCTATGGGTATCCCGAGAAGTCTTGTGCTTCGGAGACGCGGGATCGGATCCCTTGCCCGCTCCCTGATGCAAGTGGTTAATTCAGGAGCCGCGCTGCTCGTCATCTTCTGCGCTCGCAGAGGCGAACGGCCCAATCTGCTCGTCCCGGCCAGGCAAATTGAGAGCTGAAGCGCTCTGCGTGGGCTATTGACCACGGCACCAACATGACTTTTGTCATATACCCAAAAGCTGATTCTTCGCGCATTGTGGAGAGACAGGGCAAAGAACCCCATGTGAGGCTCTGGCCGGCTTTGACCGGCGCATAGAGCATCTGCAGATTTTCGAAACGCAACATTTTCCCCCAGGGCTGCGCATCCTCGAATGGTTTTAAGAACCGCTGCCGCAGATGACTCGCGGCGATGAGCGGACAACCGGGTCGTCGAGGGAAAGGCAGCGCATGAACTCTCCCCACTCGCATCACGCATTGCAATCGAGCTTCATCCAGCGGCAAGGATCACGAATCGCTGTCCGTGCGCTTGTGTTTCTATCGGCTTGCGCAGTACTGGCGGGTTGCACGCAGAAGCTTCCTACGCTCAAGCAGGTTGCAGCGCCTGCCATCAGTTCCTTTTCCGCGAGCCCGGCGTCCATCATCGCTGGGTCAACGACCACACTGAACTGGGCCACTTCAGGAGCGACCAGCGTCGCCATTACGCCGGGAACGTTTGCGTCGACGTTGGCGAGCGGATCGGTGGTTCTGAGCCCGACGGCGACCACCACGTATACCTTGACGGCAACGAACACCACAGGCTCGGTAACCGCGACGCTAGTGGTGACGGTGACACAGCCGACGCTGCCCACAATCAGCTCGTTCACTGCGAGCCCGACGAGCATTACGCTGGGCGGGATCAGCACACTGAGCTGGACAACTTCTGGCGCGACAACGCTGAACATTGCACCCGGAAATCTTGCATCGACCTCCGCGAGCGGAAACGTGAACGTGAGCCCGGAGACGACAACCACTTATGTGTTGACGGCGACCAACGCGGCGGGATCGGTGACGGCTTCGGCCACGGTGACACTGACGTCGGCAGGCGGGACGTTATCGATCACCACGACAAGCTGCCCGGGCGGAACGCAAAATACGGCTTATGCAGGCTGCACGATTGCCGCGACCGGAGGGAATCCGCCATATACTTTCTCGGTCGACGATAGCGGCAATTATCCTCCGCTGCCGGAAGGACTGACGCTGGACGCGTCGTCTGGAGAGATTACCAGCCCGTTGATTGGCGGCCAGGGAACATACACACCCGAGATTGTGGTGACGGATGCATTGGGCGCGACAGCGAATGCGCAGATTGCCTTCGCGATGAACGGGAGCAACGCTTTTTTGGCCAATATCTTTACGTCCGCCTCCATCTTTCACCATCGCGTGGATGCGGCAACAACGAATTTGCCCGTGGATACGTCGCCCGCAGCGCCGATGTACAGCGGCTATTTGCCGGAGACGATCAAACCCTTCTTCGGGAACAATTCGAATGCTCCGTTTCCGAACGGAATTCCGGCGATCGAAGTGCCGTATAACCAGCCCGACGTTTCGGTGGCGACAACGGTATACCAGTCGTACTTTACTTCGGCGCCGATTCCGGCCTATGCGCCGGTAGAGGGTACGAGCAATTCGACGGGCGACCGGCACGTGCTGGTGTACCTGGAGCCGGGCAATGGAACGAACTCGGCGCTCTACGAGATGTGGCAGGGCATTTATCTGGATGGGCCGTGGACCGATTCCTCGAACGCGGAGTGGCCGAATGTGGCGACGGATGCGCTGACGCCGCAGGGGCAAGGAACGTCGGATGCTGCCGGCTTGCCGGTGGGGCCACTGCTGGCCAATGCCGATGAGGTGATCGGGACGGGCACGCCAACCGCGCCGAACGGCGCAGTTCAGCATCCGATTCGATTCACGCTCAATCATATGTTGAATTACTGGGTGTGGCCGGCCACACAAACGGCGGGGGTGGGCAGCTGCGTCGACAGCGGCAGCGGGGACACGATTCCGGTGGAGTCGGAGATTTCGCAGGCTACGCCGCCGTCAAGTTGCACGATGAGCGGGGCGGCCGGCGAGATCTACCGCCTGAAGGCCTCAGTGGCGACGCCGGCTTGCGCGGCCACGAGCCCGCAGGCGGCGATCATTATTACCGGGTTCCGCAACTATGGAATCATTCTGGCCGATAACGGCGACAGCGGCGGGCTGATCGGGACACCGGACGCACGCTGGAACGACGCCGATCTTTCGTGCCTGACAAGCCTTACGCTCTCGGACTTTGAGCCAGTGAATGTGTCAAGCCTAATGGTGACCAATGACAGCGGGGCGACCAGCCACTAGGCACGGCCTCGGGTTTCGCTGACGCGTGGTCTCCCATGCTATCCGGACCGCTTGTTCCAAGCGTCATGGATAGGATGCGGCACCCAGAGAAGTAAATTGGGGATTAGTGCGCGGGGGGAACGTAGTCGGCGGGCAGGGCTGAGCCCGCGCCGAAGAAAAAGTCCTCCATTTGTTCGACGAGGAACTGCTGCGCCTGGGGCAGCCAGGGCTGGAGGCGATACTCGTTGAGCAGCATCTTCTGGCGGGCGAGCCACTCGTCCCAAGCTGCTTTGGAGACGTTCTTATAGATCTTCTGGCCAAACTCCGAGTCGAAGGGCGGCTCGTCGAGGCCCTCCATTTCCTTCTTGTAGCGAACGCAAAAGACGGTATGCGCCATAAAAATTGCTCCCAAACGCCATTGTAATTGGATGGCCGGGACGGCGAAGGGATGCGAATGGCTCGTAAATTCTCTTGACAAGGGGATGGGCGGCAGGTTGTTCTATCTCCACCTCGCTTGACGCCCGCGGCCTCATGAGCTGAGTCTGCCGGTGCGCTGGGCGTGTACGGACGCGAAGAACCCCTCCCCATCAACCGTTTTTCCTTGAAAAGGAGAGTTGCTATGGCCGATGAACCAAACGCACCAGCAACAGCCAGCTCCGGACTGTCAGAGGATGCCGCCAGCGGCCTTGCCTACCTGACGCCTATCCCGGCGATCATCTTTCTGATCGTCGCCCCGTACAACACGAATCCGAAGATCAAGTTCCACGCTTGGCAGAACATCTTCCTCGCGATCGGATGGTTTGCATGTTCAGTTGTGGCGATCATTCCCATCCTTGGGTGGATCGTGGGTTTTCTGGGCATTCTTGTGCTCTTCGTTTGCTGGCTCATCGCCATCATCCAGGCGTTCCAAGGGAAGAGGTTTGTGATCCCGGTGATTGGGCCTCTTGCCGCGAAGCAGGCTGGCGTTTAAGGAGCCGCGGCCGGGCGCATGGGTCCCGGGGGCAGCTGAATTTTCAGCGTCGTCTGCCTTTTTTGAATCGCCGCTTGCTCCCGCCCGGGGGCTGCGGCGATGTGTTTCTGCGTTTGTTTTTCTTCGATTTTGAAGAGGGCGGCGCGATCTTTTTGCCGGTGAACGGCAATTCTTCTTCTACCAGAGCAAATTGAAGCTTGCGTTCCTGCGCAAGGACGCGGTCAAGGATCACTTGCACGTGATCGCCCGCGCGGAAGCGGCGGCCGGTGCGCTCGCCGACAATCTCGTGCGTGTTCTCGCGCCAGGTGTAGCGGTCGGCGCGCAGGGTATCGATGGGCACGAGGCCTTCGACGAAGAGATCGGTGAGCTCGACGAAGAGGCCGAACTTGGCGGGGTTCAGGACGAGGGCTGCGAACTCGTCACCGACGCGGTCCTGCATGAAGCGAACCTTCTTCCATTCGACGAGCTCGCGCTCGGCTTCGGCGGCGCGGCGCTCGGTATAGCTGGTTTCTTCGGCGATCTCGGCGAGTTCGGGCTCGGGGATGGGGGGCTCAATTGGGAGATTCCGTCTCGCCGTAGCTTCCTTCGGACGGGACGACGTGATTATCGGTCGGGCTTCGTTCGGGTGCGACCAGGGCGAGCTGAGGCGTGAAGCGGCGATGGTGCGATAGCCGGGGACGCCGGCGCGGAGAAGCGTCTTCGCGATGCGGTGCACAATCAGGTCGGGATAGCGGCGGATGGGCGAGGTGAAGTGGGTGTAGGTGGGCGCGGCAAGGGCGAAGTGGCCTTCGTTGACCTCGGAGTAGCGGGCCTGTGACAGCGAGCGCAGCATGAGATAGCTGAGGATGCGCTCTTCCGGCTTGCCCTCAATGCGCGCGGCGAGCTTTTGATACATGCGCGGGGTGATGGCGATGTCCTCAGGTACTTCGTGCTGGCGGGGATTGCGGCCCTGGCCGTGGGATTCGCGGCGCTCGGCGCGGGTGACCACGCGCTTCACGGGAAGTGGTCCGAGGCCAAGCGAATAACCGAATCCTGCGGCGAGTTCCTCGAACTGCACGACGCGGCGCAGATCGGGCTTCTCGTGAATGCGATAGAGCGAGGGAACGCCGAGATCCTCAAGCCAGACGGCGACGCACTCATTGGCGGCAAGCATGAACTCCTCGATGAGGCGATTGGCCCAGGTGCGCTCGGCTCGGGTAACGCCGCGCATCTGGCCGTGCTCATCGAACTCGATGACCGGCTCGGGCAAGTCGAAATCGATGGAGCCACGCTCCTCGCGGCGCTTGTTCATAAGGACGGCAAGGCGCTTCATGCGCTCGAATTCGGGAACGAGTGATGCATAGGCGGCGCGCGTCTCCGGATCGCCTTCCAGAATCGCGGAGACCGCAGTGTATGTCATGCGCGCGGCGGAGCGGATGACACCTTCGACGACTTCGAAGCTCTTGATCTTGCCAGCAGCGTCGAGCTGCATGATGCAACTGAGCACGAGGCGGTTTTCGTTGGGGCGCAAGCTGCAGATGTCCGTGGAGAGCTCCTGGGGCAGCATGGGGATGGCGCGATCGGGAAAGTAGACGCTGGTGCCGCGGATGCGGGCCTCAAGATCGAGGGCCGAGCCGGGGAGGACGTACTCGGCGACGTCGGCGATGTGGACCTGGAGCTCGTAGCCGCCTTCGGCGTGCTCACGGACGAGGACGGCGTCGTCGAAATCACGCGCGGTTTCGCCGTCGATGGTGACGGTGGGGAGCGAGCGAAAGTCGGCCCTGCGGGCGGCGACGTCGGGGTCGAAGTGAGCGACGCGGCGCGCTTCGGAGAGGACGGCCTCGGGAAAGATACGCGGGAGCTGATGCTTGCGGATCATCATCTCTACGTCGACGCCGAAATCATCGGGTGAACCAAGGACTTCAATGACGCGGCCGATAGCTGGACGCGTGGGCGTAGGCCAGCTGGTGATCTCGACGTCGACGACCAAGCCCTCCGGGCTTTCGGGCCTTGGAGAAGAATGTGCCTCGCGACCCAGAACGCGATGCGGCGTCAATGTTCCGGCGGGTGGGATTCTCCGCGCCGGGAGGAATCACGATGGGCTGCGTCATGCGGTCGTCGAAGGGAATGACGACGTTGTTCCGGCCGCGATCGGCACGGGCAACACGAAACGTCCCGACGACGGTGGGGTTGCGGCGCTCGAGAATGCGCACAATGCGGCCCTGCCGGCGGCCATCGGCTTTGGGAGGGTCGAGCTCGACCAGGACCTGATCGCCCTGCATGGCGGCGTTGATCTCATTGGGCGGAATGAAGATGTCCTGCGCGGCCGAGGGGACTTTGGAATCTGCCGCGGTGGGTTTGCGATTGGGGCGGACAAAGCCGTAGCCGTCACGGTGCAGATCGAGGCGGCCGGCGACAAGATTTTCGTGCGAGGCCGCGCGGGGAAGGCTCCAGTGCTCGCGGTCGAGTTGGATGAGCTGGCCGCGGACGGTTAGGCGGGCCAGTTGCTCGAGGAGGAGACGCCGCGCGCGCCCGCCGGGAAGAGAAAGCTCGCGGACTAACTGCTTGTATCCTGCCTTTTGCCCGGCCGAGGCGGCGATCCAGGCGAGCAATTCGCGATCGGTCATACGCCAAGACTACGGCAAGCGGCGGCCTCGAGATGACTTTAGATTGCGGCGCTTGCACAGAAAACGCAGAGTTGCCGTAGAATGGGTTTGCGCGTCATCCTGGTGGAGCCGGAAGATTGATTCTACCGATTCCCGGCCGCGCAGGAGATGGCCGCGGCGAGAGCAGCGGCAAGCGGAACTATACCTTTTGGGCTCGAGCCATTGGCCTTGCCTTGGCATCCCCAGTCCTCAGCGGACAGAATAGGAAGAGAGCTTTGAGCGCAATGTGGAAACCAAGCCAGACTGGATCTTCGATCCCGAATCCCACGCCGGAGCCGCAGCACTCGGCGCCTCCGGCACATGTGCCTGAAACACCAGCCCGGATGCAGACCGGAAACGCCGAGCAAGCCACGCTCGGCAAGAGCCTGTTCATCAAGGGCGAGATTACAGGTTCGGAGTCTTTATATATTGACGGCAAGGTGGAGGGCGCAATCAACCTTCCCGGGAACCGCGTGACTGTGGGCCGCAACGGCCAGGTTGGGGCCAACATTACCGCGCGCGAGGTCGTGGTGCTGGGCAAGGTGAAGGGCAACATCTCCGCCACCGACCGCGTGGACATTCGCGCGGAAGGGTCGCTGCACGGCGATGTGTCGGCGGCGCGCATCAGCATTGAAGACGGCGCGTTCTTTAAGGGCGGCATCGATATTCGCAAGCCCGACACAAAGCCGATGCAAGCGACCGGGACATCGGGTCCGGTTGCGGTCCCGGGCCCAACGCCGTCGATTCATGAGGCGCACAACCCGGCGTAAAGCCGGCCGTTGCACGCGCAGCGCAAATCTTCGCATCAAGAGCAAGCGCTTCCGCGCCCGTGGGAGCGCTTGTGTCTTTATCCGACGAGCTGAGGCCGAGTCGCGTGCGGCGCGAACCCGCTCAACCCAGGAGTGGCGGGAACTCAGCTGAGCCGCAGGCGGCGCATGGCGACGCGGGGCAGCGCCGAGCCGGATTTTTCGAGAACCCACATGGCGACAGCGGTCCAGACCGCGATGCCACCAATGAGAATCGCCGTGTCGGCGATGGACCGGCCATGATGAAGCTCGGCCAACCGTGGCAGATGGCGGAACAGACCGGCAAGGACCCAGGCGACGAACCATGCGGCCGCGCCCCCGGCAAAAGCGCCCAGCAGACAACGGCCCATCTCGGCATAGTCGAGGCTGGCGAGAGAGACCATGCGGCGCTTGTGCAGGAGCAAGGCGATGGTGAGGGTCTGCAGCGCGATGCCGATGTCGGAGGCGAGCGCCAAGCCCGTGGCGCCGCGCCAGTGGAAGAGCAAGTCATAGATGGGCAACGAGACGGCCGTGACGATGGTGCTCGCGACCATGGGCACGAAGGTGTTTCCGGCGGCGAAGAAGGCGCGCGAATAAATGGCCTGCGCCGACCAGAGGAACAGCGAAACCGAAAAGACTGCGAAGTAGGCGGCGCACAGGCGCGCATCGTCCGGCGAAAAGCGGCCGCCGGTAAAGACCAGATCGATGGCCGGCCAGCCGAGCGGCACCATGATAGAGGCCGAGAGAAGACCGAGGGCGGCCACGCGAGAGACAGAATCGGCAACGCCGGTGGCAAACTCGAAGCGGCGATCGCGCGTCCAGAGGGTGGCGAAGAAGGGCATGGAGGCAGCGCCGGCGGCCTGGGCCAAAACGGACATGGGCGCGGTGAAAACCTGCTTGGCGTAGCTCATCAGCGAGACCGCACCGCCGATGCGTGAGGCGAAGTGGGCGATGATCCAGTTGTCGGCGGTGACCAGGGAGACTCCGGCCATGAGCGGCAGGGAGAGGCGTACCCATTCGCGCAGGCCCTCGTCGTGCCAGTCGAGAATGAAGTGGTAGCGCGTGCCGGCGCGGTGAGCATAGAACCAGTTGAGGAGAAAAGGCCCGAACACGGCGCCGGCGACGGTGCCGATCGCCAGCGATGGGACGCCGATTTTCCTGACGAGCAGCAGGCCGCCGACGATGGTGCCGAGGCCGTAGATGAGCGGCGCGACGGCCTGCACGTTGAACTGCTTGCGCACCAGCAACACGGCGCCGAAGACGCCGCCGGCAAAGAAGCACAACTGGGCGGGAAGCAGGATGCGCGTGAGCAGCACGCAGATCGCGGCTTTGTGCGGATCGAAGCCGTTGAACCACCAGTGCACGTACCAGGGAGCAAAGATTTCCGCCAGGACAATGGCCGCGCCCAGCACCAGGTACATGGTGGTAAGGATGACTGAAAGCGAGCGCTCGCCTACGACATCGCGGCCCTCTTCGTGATAGCGGGTGAGGATGGTGACGAAGGTGATGGATGCGGCGCCGCCGACGAGAAAGTAGGAGATCATGTCGGGCAGGACGAAGGCGGCGTTGAGAGCATCGGCCTCAACGCCACGCCCGAAGAGCCAGACGATATATTTCACCCGCACCAGCCCGATGATGCGCGAGAGGAACGTGGACACCATGAGCACGACAGTGGCGGAGAAGACACTGTGCCTGTGCGAAGGATGCAGGAGGCCGCGCATGCGCATCCACGATGAGCGCGGCGCCGGCTGTGCTTCCACCTCAGCAGCGAGTTCCAGCTGCTCAGGTTGGCGGTCTGAGGGCGGGATGGTCACTGCTGTCGATTCTACTGGGCGTCGCGGCGGAGTGTATGCGGATGGCAAACGGCGCGAGTATCCTGTTCAAATGTGCTACTGCGCGCGCCGGGCTTTTGCCTGCGCCCTGCTAGGGGCGCTCTCCGGAGTGATCGCTTCGAGCCAGACGATTCACTCACGCGGCGGATTCACCCTTCCGCCTCCTCCAGATGTCGATGCGGTTCCGGTGACGGACGATTACTTCGGGACCAAGATCGTCGACAATTACCGCTGGCTGGAGAACGCGGGCAGCCCCGAGACCAAGACGTTCATCGACGACGAGAACGCCTACACGCAGCGCTACATGGAGCAGGCGCGCATCCGCCCGCAGATTAACGACGATATGGACGCGCTGGAGCACGTGAGCTCCTGGAAGGTGCCCATCGCGCGCGGGAATGATCTGTTCTTCGAGAAGATGCTGGCGAGCGAGGACCAGTCCTCGATTTATGTGCGTCACGGATGGGTGGAGAAAGACAAGCGGCTCATTGATCCGGCGCAGCTCAGCCGCAATCCCAACACTTCGGTGAACCTGGAGGATGTGTCGCGCGACGGAACGCTGGTGGCCTACGACGTGCGCCAGGGCGGCGCGGATGAATCGACGGTGCGCGTCTTTAATGTGAAGACGGGAAAAACGCTCGAGGACGAGCTGCCCAGCGGAATCTATCTGAGCGTAGCTTTTGCGCCTGACGGGAAAGGTCTTTACTACTCGCGGATGGACCAGAAGGGGACGCTGATTTACCAGCACGAGTTGGGAGCAAGGGTCTCGCACGACACACTGATCTTCGGGAAGGCGTTTCGCGGCGAGGAGCTTGGACCCAATGACCTGATGGAAGCTTTCCTGTCGGACAACTACCGCTATCTCGTGGTCCAAATCGATCGCGGCGTGCCGCCAAAGCGCGTGGATATCGTGTACCGCGACCTGACCAAGCCCGGACCTTACTTTGAAGTGCTGATCTGGGGGGTGGACTCGCGGTTTTCCGCCGACTATGTGAAGGGCGCGTGGTATGTAAGCACGGACTACAAATCGCCCAACTGGAGAATCCTCAAGGCCGACCCGGGCATCATGCCCGATGCATGGACAACGATCGTTCCCGAAGGGACGGATGCGATTGAAAGCTTCAACATCGTGGGCGACAAGATCTACGTCAATCGTCTGCACGATGTAAAGATGGAAACCGATGTCTACACGCTGGACGGCAAACCGGCGGGCACGGTGGAGCACGAGGGCATTGGGATGGTGACCACTCTCGCCGGGCGCGCCACCGACCGCTATGGGTTTTACAGCTTTGAATCGTTTATTGCGCCGCCCACGATCTACCGGCTGGATACGATGACGGGCAAGCAGGAGATGTTTGCTCAACCTAAAGTCCCCTTTGATTCCAGCCAATACGAACTCAAGCAGGTGTTCTACACGTCAAAAGACGGCACCAGGGTCTCCATGTTCATCGCCGGAAAGAAGGGATTGAAGCAAAACGGCACGGAACGATTGCTGATGACCGCGTACGGCGGATTCAACATAAGCATGCTTCCGGAGTGGAGACCGTTGTATGCCTGGTGGCTCGCGGAGGGAGGCTGGTTTGCGCTGCCTAATTTACGCGGTGGGGGTGAATACGGCGAGCGCTGGCACGAGCAGGGGATGTTCGAGAAAAAGCAGAATGTGTTCGACGATTTCTACGCCGCGGCCGAGTACCTGATCGCCAACAAGTACACTTCCCCGGAACATTTCGCCATTTACGGCGGATCGAACGGCGGGCTGCTCATGGGCGCAGCGATCACGCAAAGGCCGGATCTGTTCTCGGCGGTGGATTGCGCGTATCCGCTGCTGGATATGCTCCGCTACCAGAGGTTCGAGCAGGGTTCGCACTGGATGACAGAGTACGGATCGGCGGATCACGAGAGTCAGTTTCAGTATCTGCTCAAATACTCGCCATACCAGAACGTGAAAAAGGGCACGGCCTACCCGGCGGTTCTGTTCTTTACCGGGGCGAGCGACACGCGCGTGGACCCGCTGCACGCGCGCAAGATGACCGCGCTTTTGCAGGCGGACTCATCCAATGGACGGCCGGTGCTGCTGCACTACAGTGTGTCCGGCGGCCACTCGGCAGGGGTGGGCGTGGAGCAGAAAATTCAGGACGTCACGGACCAGCTGACTTTTCTGTGGACGGAAACGGGACAGCCTTCGGCGCAGAAGTCGTCGTTTTAAGGCACAGAAACAAGATGGGTTACGCACGGAGATTGTCCGTGCGTAACCTCATGTGACTGGAAGGTCCTCCGATAAGTAATGTACAGAACCCGGAAAGCATGCCCAGAGGCACGCCTGTCTCGGCTTCGCCCGCAGAGGATCGTTGGGGGCGAATCGCGGAAAGTGCCGCAATCGGCATCGACAGTTTTCGGAAACCATCATTCGCGCGTTGCCGCGAGCCGGCAATGGCTTTGCCGGAGGCACAAAGGGGCCCGGAGCAGGAATGCCGCAAGCAGAATTGCAGACCGGCAGAATCGATTGGCACGAAGAGGACGCCCGGCTTACGGCGCTGGCTTCAACGGGAATTCTTGACTCGGCGCCGGAGTCAAACTTCGACGCCATCACGCGCCTGACCGCTGAATACTTTAAAGCCGACACGGTGCTGCTCGAATTCGCGGACGAAAGTCGCGTGTGGATCAAATCCTACTGGGGCGAGCCCGTGCGCGAACTTCCGCGCAAGCGAAGCGTATTTGAAATGGTACTGGTCGAAGATGGGCCGGTGGTTGTGCCGGACGTGGCGAAGCATCCATACTTTGCCGGCAGCCGTCTGATGCTTCGGCGGCTTGAGGTCGCTTCGTTCGCCGGCGTTCCCGTTCGTTCGGGTGACGGCAGGATTCTGGGTGCGCTTGCCGTCTTCGCGTCTCAACCGCGGCGCCCCATGGCGGCAGAGGAGCTGCGCATGCTGGAGAGCCTGGCCGATATTGCGGCCAGCCAGCTTGAGCTGCGCAGAATGCGCAGGACCTTCCGGGGAAATCGCGAGCGACACACGCACCACGCCGAGCAAGTGACCGGGATCTGGCCGCGTAAGTCGGACTTGCGAAAAGCGCTGGACAAGCGGCAATTTGTGCTCTTCTACCAGCCGGAAGTCGAGCTATCCACACGAAGGATTGTGGGGCTGGAGGCGCTGATCCGCTGGCAGCATCCCGAACGTGGATTGATTCCGCCGATGGACTTCATTCCTCTGGCGGAAGACAGCGGGCTTATCCTGCCCATCGGCGATTGGGGACTCTCGGAGGCGTGCGGCCAGATCCAGAGGTGGTGCCACGAGGATCCGGAGAATGGGGCACCCCGGGTTTGCGTGAACCTTTCCGCTCGGCAGTTCGCGCGCGAAGGGCTGGCCGACCACGTAGAAGCGCTGCTGCGGCAGTCCGGGATTTCGAGCCGGCTTCTTGGCCTGGAAATGACCGAGTCCAGCCTTATCTCGGACAATGGCACGCCTCTGGACGTGCTGATCAGCTTGCGGCGGCTCGGCGTCTCGCTGCTGATGGACAACTTCGGCACAGGCTACAGCTCACTGCATCACCTGCATTCCCTGCCTTTCGACGTGCTCAAGATCGATCGCTCGTTTGTTTCGCGCATGACCGGTGGAAGCGAACAGCCGCTGCAGATTGTGCGCACAATCGTGGAGTTGGCGCGCGTGCTGGGGATGGACGTCGTTGCGGAAGGAATCGAGACGCTGGAGCAATATGCTCCTCTGCGGGAGATTGGCTGCCGATTTGGACAGGGATTCCTGTTCTCTCGCCCCGTGACGGCGGAAACGATCAGCCAGTTGTTGCGGCTGCCCGGACGTATTCTGCCCGAGCTGGCGGACTCCGCAGCCGTTGCAATCTGAGGGCGTGACGGAAGTCCGGCTCCCGAAACCTGCCGAAACGGGACTGGCGCAAGATCGCTCCTGAACCGGGAATAGCGTGTCCCTTGAATGAGAGGATTCTCAGAGCTGTTCGTGTGCGAGAGCGTATGCTCCGTTGCATGCAACAACCGGCGCAGAGTCCACCCTCCTCCGCTCCCGCGAACTTTGCTGGAATGCTGGAAGCGCTCGCGTCGCCCACCCCTGAAGACCCGGGTGCGGCGAAGGCATGGGGCAAGAGCGATCTGGGCGACGATGTGGTGAAGCTGAGCTATGACAGTGCGTTGCGCGCGCGCGCCCGCTACCAAACGGCAGACAAGAACGAGGGGCCGTTGACGCGGGAAGTGCAGACCGGTGCGGGGATTGCGCAAGACGCGGTAAATTTGCCGGCGGCATCGCCCGGCGGGGGCTTGCACGCGCAAGCGAGCAAAGTGTTGCGGGACGACTGCGATCTGCGCTCCGCGAGCGTGACGATTCGCCTGAGCAAAGCTGAGTGCGCGCGGCTACACAAACACGCCGCCGAAGCGGGAGTTACGGTGTCCGCTTATTTGCGATCGTGCACCTTTGAGGCCGAGGCCCTGCGGGCGGAGGTCAAGACAGCGCTGGCCGAGTTGCGGTCGACAGGTCCAAGTCGCTGGGGTGGCTTGGTCCCTGCTTCATTCCACTTCGAGCACCAGGCACTTCAGGTATTCGGTCTCGGGCAGGTTGAGCACAACGGGATGGTCGGGAGCGGCGCCGCGGCGCTCGAGCAGGCGGACGCGCCGCGATGCATCGGCTGCGGCCGCGGCGACTGCGCCCTCGAGATCGGCCCAGGCCACATGATGCGAGCAGGAGCAGGTAACGAGAAGTCCGCCGGGGCGCGACATCTTGAGCGCACGGAGATTCAACTCCTTGTAGCCGCGTAGGGCGCCTTCAACTGCGCGTTTGGTTTTGGCGAAGGCCGGCGGATCGAGGACGATGGCATCGAAACTCTCGCCAGCTTGCGACCAGTCGCGAAGAATCTCAAAAGCGTCGGCCTCGATCCAGTCGACTTCGGCGGAGATCCGCGAGCGGTTGGCTTGGAGGTTGCGTTCCGCGACTTCGAGCGAGGCGCGCGACACATCGATGCCCGTCACCTGGCGGCAGACCTCGGCGAGATGCAGGGCAAATCCGCCCTGGTAGCAGCAGACGTCGAGCGCGCGGCCCGTTCTCCCGAGTTTCTGCGCCCAGTTGCGGGTGGCGGCATAGTTGGTGCGCTGGTCGAGGAATGCGCCGGTCTTTTGGCCGGCGTTGGCGTCGTAATGAAAGGCGAGGCCGTTGAGGTGGAACTCTGTGGCGGTGACCGGTTTTTCAAGGTCGGCGAGCCAGAGCGGATCGAGGCTGGGCGCGGGCAGGCCCTCGCGCTCGCGGATACGCGGGTCGGGGCGCTCGTGAATCGCCGCTGGCGAAAGTTCCTCGCGCAGGACGCTTACGCAGGTATCGCGCACCACCGCGTGGAGCAGCCCTTTGGTTAGCAGTTGAAGGACAACCAACTCGCCGTATTTGTCGGCAATGAGGCCGGGCAGTTCGTCGGCCTCGCTGAAGCACAGGCGGCAGGCATCGTTGCCGGCATCGAGCATCGGCTTGCGGCGGGCGATGGCCGCTCGCAGCCGCGACGCTAGCAGCTTGAGCCATGCGGGCTCGTCGAGGGATTCGCGCGAGACGAGGCGGAGCGCAATCTGCGAGGACGGGCTGTAGAGCGCGGTGCCGAGAAGCAGACCGCGGTTGTCGGCGACAGGCAAAAGCGTTTCTTCGGGTTTTCGAAGAGAGATTGCCAGAATATCGGACGCGTAGACCCAAAGATGGCCGGCACGGAGCCGGTCCGCGGCGCGTCGGCTCACGGTGGCGCCGGGCGGAGCGGGGTGGGCCTGAGCAATCTGCGGCGGCGCAGGTTGGCGTTGCGCGCTTGCGGTTTTCGGCGAAGCAGTGCGCGGCCCTGCGGGCGCACCTTTGGCCCGCGATCGACGTGCGGCGGGTGCGTAAGCGCGCTCATGCGATGAGGTGAATGCGGCAGGCGCTTTTTCGCGGCGCGTTTCTGGCTTGCCGCCAGCCTTCGAGTTGTCCCGTTTCGCCATCGGCCCTCTTCCCAGTATCAGGCCTGGGAATGGGAGCGAAACGGCTGGAGTGCTACTTAGAGCCGGCAATTAACTTTCGCGCGGGCGGCGTTGCGAGCGAAAATCGGGCCAGACGAGGCGGAGTCCGAAGGCTGTGGCGGGCCCACAGTCGAGGACGACAACGCAGTATGGCCCGATTTGCGCCGCAACCCGGAGGGCTGGGGCCAATTCTCCCCATTTCATCGTCGCTCGTCGCTCGAAGATACTCCATATTCGTCGCTCCTCGCTCCTTGAACTGAGAAGAATTGGCTCCCAGCGCCGCCCGCGCGAAAGTTAATTGCCGGCTCTAACCTGCAACGATTGCAGGTAGCGGCTTAGATTGCTGATCCTGAGAGCTCGCACATTCGACTCGGCATTGGTGGTGTCCATTTTGCCAAGCATCGGGCCCCACACTGGCATTTCGGCCGTGCCATGCGACGCGTCAGCCGCGCCGAATTCGAGCACCGACATGATGTGCGTGGAGGGAAACTTCCCTCCGTTGTTCTTGGCAAGGAGAGCCAGGTCTGCGGGTTGCTTCTTCAAAGCTGCGGCCACAGGGCCCTGTCCCCTGCCGTCTATTCCGTGGCACGGGGCGCAATAGTTCACGTACATTTGCTTTCCGTCGTTGGCGGATGTCCTGCTGACCGGGATAACGACCCTTCTCGAGGTCGATTGATTCGCGTATCCGATGCCGGCAGCGACCGCCAAGGCCAAAACGGCGAAAAGGAGGTTTCTCACCATGTTTTCCTCAGTTCTTGACCTCCAGGGGAATTCAATCTCCTCCTTTCTTGCCCGCCGGGATGTGACGCGCGGCACATTGGCCGACTTGATTGATTACCAGGGTGCTTCCCGGACGCCGCCCTGACCAAACTGAACCGGCTCAACGGGATGGGCGGCTCGCCGCGACCAGATGGGGCCGATTACTCAATCGATTCATTCGCGCCGAATTGAAGCGGCCTATAATAAAGTATGGCGACTGTCCGGCAGACCATTCCGGCAGAGGATTCGGGGGCACCGGCGACTCCCGCGCAGGCGCTTGCTCCGGCCCCCAAATCACAGCCTCGCCCTACGGACGAGCGCTCCATCGGCGAGCGCATTGAAGCGCTGCTCAAGCAGGCGCAGGCCAACCGGCCAAATGAAGATATCTCATTGATTCGAAAGGCGTGGGAGTTCTGCGTCTCCCATCACAAGGGGCAGAAACGCGCCTCAGGCGAGCCCTACATTGTGCACCCGCTTGAAGTGGCCGAGGTGCTGGTGGAGATGAAGCTGGACGCGACCGCCGTGGCCGCGGCCCTCCTTCACGATGCCGTGGAAGATACGCCGGCAACCAGCGAGGAGATTGGAGACAAATTTGGCGACCAGGTAGCGCACATCGTCGAAGGCGTAACCAAGATCGACAAGATCCAGTTTGCCAACCGCGAGGACCGCCAGGCTGAGAACGTGCGCAAGATGCTGCTGGCGATGGTGTCGGACGTTCGCGTGGTGCTGATCAAGCTGGCCGACCGGCTGCACAACATGCGCACCCTGGATTACCTGAAGCCCGAACGGCAGGAGGCGATCGCGCGCGAGACGCTGGACATCTACGCTCCACTGGCGCACAGGCTGGGCATGGGCAAGGTGCGCGGCGAGCTGGAGGATCTGGCGTTTCGCTACACCGACCCGGTGAGCTACGAGCAGGTTGCGGCGGCGGTGGAAGCGCGGCGGGTGGATGGCGAACAGTTCCTGCGCACCGTGGAAGACACATTGGCGGAGCAGCTCAGGGAGAACGGCATCAAGGCGCGCGTGGAGTGGCGCATCAAGCGGCTCTACTCCATCCACCAGAAGATCGAGCGCACCAAAGTATCGTTCGACCAGGTGTACGACCTGCTGGCGATTCGCGTGATTACCGAGGACGTGGCTTCGTGCTACGCGGTCTTCGGATTGATCCACACTCTGTGGCGGCCGGTGCCGGGCCGCATCAAGGACTTCATCGCCATTCCTCGCGCCAATCGCTATCAATCGCTGCACACCACGGTGATGAGCGCCAGCGGCCACCAGTTTGAGGTACAGATTCGCACCGAAGAGATGCACCGCATCGCCGAGGAGGGCATCGCGGCCCACTGGAAGTACAAGACGGGCGGCGTGGTGACGGCCCGCGACGAGGAGCGGTTGAACTGGATTCGTCAGCTTGTCGAGTGGCAGAAGGAGATGACCGATCCCAACGAGTTTCTCTCGAGCCTGAAGATGGACCTCTATCCCGACGAGGTGTACACCTTCACGCCGAAGGGGAAAGTGGTGGTGGTTCCGGCGGGCGCAACGCCGGTGGACTTTGCCTACACCATTCACACCGACGTCGGCCACTCGTGCGTGGGCGCAAAGATCAACAGCCGCATGGTGCCGCTGCGCACCAAGCTGCGCACGGGCGACATCGTCGAGATCGTCACGCAGAAGGACCACAAGCCGAGCCGAGATTGGCTCACGTTCGTCAAAAGCCCGCGCGCGCGCAACAAGATCAAGCACTGGCTCAACGAGGATCAGCGGCTGCGCGCCGTGGAGATCGGCAGGAAGCTGCTGGAGCGCGAGGCGCGGAAGTTCAAAGTGCCAATGACGCAGATCGACGATCAGGATCTGGGGCGCATCGCGCAGGAGTTCGGCGTGGCCACGGCCGCCGATCTGCTGGCTACGCTGGGCCAGGGCAAGCACACCGCGCACCAGGTACTCGGCAAATTGGCTCCGGGCTTGGCAGCTCCGCCTGAGGCCGAGCCGGGCACGGCGCCCAAGCCGGGCGAAGCGGGCATGACGGACGCGGTGCGCAAGCTGCACCTCACCGGCTCGGATTCGCTCGAGGTGGAGGGCCAGAACGACCTGCTCGTCTATCGCGCGCGATGTTGCAACCCCATTCGCGGCGAGGAAATTGTGGGCTACGTAACGCGCGGCAAGGGCGTGGCCGTGCATGCGCGCAGCTGCCCGAATGTTCAGAACCTGCTCTACGAGAGCGACCGGCGCATCAACGTGGAGTGGTCGCGCGCACCCGAAGGAGCCGGACATGTGCAGCGGTACCCAGTCAAGATCATCGTCCATTGCGAAGACCGTACCGGCATGCTGAAGGAGCTGACCGCCGTCATCTCGGACGAGAACACCGACATTCGCGCCGTCGATTTGAGCCGCGACGAAGAGGGCGAAGCGATCATCGAGTTTGTGGTGGAAGCCGAGGATGTGCGCCACCTGAACCGCATGGTTCTGGGTCTGCGGCGCGTGGACGGGGTGCGCCAGGTGCTGCGGACGCAGAAGGTGTGAGAGCAGCTTCTAGCCATTAGCCTTTAGCTCTTAGCCCTTTTCGTCCGGATTCTCTTGTCCGTCAATTTCTTCGAACATCTCCCTTTCGAATTCCGGCTTAGACCCCGACCCGATGTTTAGCGATGTATTTGCATCCGCAACCCAAAAGCTAGAGGCTAGAAGCTAGCAGCTTGATGCTCGCGATCGATCCTATGCCGGAAAACAAGTCCATTCTGAATGGAGTCCACGTCATCGACGGCGGACTGGCCACGGAGCTCGAATATGCGGGCGCGCGGATCGATGGTCCGCTATGGTCGGCCCATGTGCTCGAGGGCGAGCCGGAAAAACTGCTCGCTGTGCATCGCGCATACATTGAGGCGGGTGCGCAATGCATCGCTACGTGCAGCTACCAGGTTTCGCGAATGGGCTATGCGGAGGTTGGGCTGACGGCCGAGCGCGCCGGTGCGGCATTGCTGCGTTCCGTTGAGCTAGCGCGGCGAGCGGTTGCTGAATTTCCGGAGCGGCGCGTTCTTGTCGCCGGTTCACTTGGACCTTATGGCGCGGCGCTGCACAACGGCGGCGAGTACACCGGCAACTACGACTGTTCCTACGAGGACTTGGTTCGCTTTCACCGCGAGCGCATCGAGGTTTTCGCCAGTGCCACTGGCGCGCAGGCTCCCGATCTGCTCGCATTTGAGACCTTCCCTTCGCTTGAAGAAGCGCGCGCGGTGGGTGAGGCCATGACGCCCTGGCCTGACTTGCAAGCCTGGTTCAGCTTTTCCTGCCGCGACGAGAAGCATGTGTCGCACGGCGAAAGCGTTGCGGATTGCGCCGCGTTGGTTGCGTCTTTTCCGCAGACGGTGGCCATCGGGGTGAACTGCGTTTCGCCGAAGTGGATTCCGGCACTGATTAGGGAGTTGCGCGCCGGTTCAGACAAACCGATCCTGGTTTATCCGAATTCCGGCGAGGGATGGGATGCGGCGCGGCGCACGTGGACGGGCATGACTGATCCGGCGGAGTTCGGCGTGCATGCGGCGGAGTGGTTCAAGGCTGGAGCACAGATGGTGGGCGGCTGCTGCCGGACCCGTCCGGAGCACATCGCGGCGGTTGCTGCGGCGGCCGCTCGGCGCAGCTGACCGATTCACGGCTTCAATGAAATGGCGGCGGGGTTGTGCCAATTCTCACCGAGCATGCGGTAAACGTACGCCGCGCGCCGCGGTATTGGAGTCTGCGTGAGCGGCCGCGGATGTTTGGGCGCCAGAAGCCACCATGTCACTGGCGCCTGATCGACGTCGTAGCCCGCGTCGCGGAGCAAGCCGAGGCTGACGCGCCCGCTCTGCTCTTCGGCCTTGGTCTTGATCTCCTCTTCGCCAATGCCTGCTCCTGCCCCGACCAGCCCCAGGCCGGGAACGAAGATGCCAGCAACGTCCGCACCCACGCCGGTGGCAGACAGGGCAAGCGACGCGGGCAGGTCCCGGTAGGTCTGCTTTTCGAGCGCGCAAGCGATGTTGTCCGCGAGCACCGTGGCCAGCTGTGAATCGTTCTGCATGCGATCGACGACCTGTCGCGGCACTAGGATGATGCCGCTGGGTAAGGTCATCGCGTCGTGCCAGTGTTTCTCGTCCACCAACCGAAAGCGAAGGTTGATCTTCGCTGTGTCAGAGCCGGGCAGAGCGTGCTGGTAGGCCGGAACGAGTTTGTTTCCAATCTCACTGATGCGCGCCTGCATGGCGGCATCCGGGTAGGCGGGATACCGCTTTGACTCGGCAGCCTTGTCGGCCAGCCTTGTCTTGCCCTGATTCGCCTGGACAGGAACCGGCAGCTTGTCTAAATCCGTCTTCGCACGCAGCTTTGCTTCGCCTTCGCTGACCACGTCGGGGCTCAGTTTGGCCGTGGCCGCGGCGATAGAGCCGTCCGCGTTTCGCTGGCCCTTGTATTCAATCCAGTCGCCGGCCTTGAGATTGCTCAACGCGTTCAGCGGGGCGACCCAGGTGATGGCAGTTTTGACATCGATGCGAATCCGGTACCCGTCGGCTCGCACCAGCAGACCGTCCGCCGGCGCGGGCGCCGGGAGCGCGTCGATCGCCGCGAGCCCGGAGACTTCGCCCAGTGCCACCGGCATCTCTTCGATCTGCACGGCCTCGATTCTGGGTGCCTTATCGTGGAGATTGCCCATGACTCTCACGCTCTCGCCAATGAAGAGTGGGTCGTGGGGGCAGCCCGGGTGCAAGCTGTCAAGCGCGCTCAATTCCCGTGTTTGCGTTTGCTCTCCGCAGAGCACGCGCACGCCGTTTACATCGAAGTCGGCCGCCGACGCAATGCGGGTGACGTAGCCGGCAACTACAGGCCGATCCGCGCTCTGCGCCAACGCGCAGGAAACAGCCAGCACGCAGAATAGGAAAAAGCCTGGACTTCTCATGCAGAAGCAGTATAGGACGAACGCCAGTTCGGGGGAACTACACGAGCTGCAGTGCCGCGGTGCCTTTGCGCGGCGCGATGAAGTGGTCGCCGCGAAAGACGATGGCGAGGCCTTCGCGGCTGAGGAGCTTGCGGATCTGGCCCCGGGCGTGGTCGGCCCAGGGACCGCGGTTGTCGAGCTTGACGTAAGCGCGCCAATGGCGCAAAGCGTTGCGGTGTTCGCCGGTCCGCTCGTAGGCGAGGGCCAGGTTGTAGTGTGCGTCGGCGTAGCGGGGCGAAAGGGTGACGGCCTTCAGGTAGGCGGCGATGGATTCGTCGATGCGCTCGAGCTCGTCGAGCACGTTGCCGAGATCGAAGTAGGCCAGCACGTATCCCGGATCGGCCTCGGTGGCGCGGCGGTAGAGCTCCTCAGCTCGGCCGTACTGGCGCAGATGGAAGAAAAGAGTGCCCAGGTTGATGCAGGCCGCCGCATACTGCGGATCAATGGACAGAATCTCCTGGTAGAGGTTGATGGCGTGTTGTTTCTCGCCGGCTTCCTCGGCCTGAACCGCGGCGTGGAAGCGCTCCTGGAGGCCACGCATGTCAGGCGCAGCGATGCGGCGCAAGGCAGGCGAACCTGAAACGTCGGTCTGCGGGCCGCCCACGCGCTCGAAGTCGAAGAGCAACTGGCGGCGGATGGGGTCAACCATCGCGCCGCGATGGCGGAAGGCGAGGCGCGACCCCGTGCGCACGACGCATGCCTCGAGCAGCGGGTTGCTCATGCCGGCCACCGCTTTCATGGCCAGAATGGAGTCGCGGATGGAGGCTGCGGGCACCTCGTCCTCGCGCAGCGAACGCAGCGTGCGCAGCTGGCCGAGATCCTGAAACGTATAGAGCTCTTTTTGAGGGATCAGCGCGGCTCGTTCCCAGGCTTGCAATTGGCGGGCGCTGATTTCAAGGATGCGCAGAACGTCCTGACGGCGATAACTGGTCACGCTTGGATGCTCCCCAGGTGATACCAAACGATCTCGGTTGCGAGCTCAACTTACGGATACGGATGTTGAACTCCAATTCCCAACCGAGATCCGGACCGCAACTCTCGGAACACTTGCGGAGGAATCGTTCCCATTGCGATTATGCCAAGACTGCGCGCGAATAAGCGCACTGGAACCGATGCAGTAACTAAAAACTCGTGGATAACGGGTACATGATTTGGTTCATGCTGCGGTCGCAGCGATGCGTAGCGCTGAAATGTCGTGGGATTTCGTCCGCGCCCCGGATGTTGCGAAGCGAGTGCGAGAAGGCGCGTGCCAAAGGGGATGAACCGGGCAGGCCGGGGTTACCCAAAATGGTCCGTGTCCATCCGGAATGTACCACTCCCGGAAAGTTGTACTGGCGTGCATCGGTGCGGGCATGCATTGACGGCGGTTAAGTTCTACGATTTGCATTGCTTGTGAAATTTGCGATATGTTAGGCTCCCGGACGCGAGCATGTACGGACGCAGTGGCAACGGGCCCCATGTTGAACCCAACCTTCTGCTTTGCATCGAGCGATCCGCCACGGCTGGTTTCGGTCCGGGGTGGTACAGAAGCCTTGCTCGGCTATAGCCAGCACGAACTCCTCACATCCAATGTCAATCTGAAGGACCTGATCCAGGCGGACGACGCCGGGATTGCGGAGAACATTTTCTCGAACTGTCTCGAAATCCGAACCGGCTGCTTCAACGTGCGCCTGCGTCACGCGGACGGGCGCATCCGTTGCGTCAAGGGGCGCTTTACCAAAACGCCGGCCCGCGCCGGAGAGAACGTGATTCTGGAGCTGACTCTTGAGGACGCGCGAAACGTAGCCGAACCAGGCGACGCTTTTCTGCTGAGGAGCTTCAAATCCCTCATCGAACACACTGACGACTACGTCTATGTCAAGAACCGCAATCATGTGTTCCTGGCGGCGAGCGGCGCTGTTTCATTGCTGACGAAAACGGCGAGGGATCCAGCTGAACTCGTGGGAAAGACGGATTACGACATCTACCCCGAATCTGTCGCCGATCTGTCTTACCAGCTGGAGAACCAGGCGATCGCCGAGAATCGCCGCGTAAACCAGGTACATCAGTTAAGGGCGCAGGATGGATCGATCCATTGGATCGATGATCGCAAATATCCCATCACCGGGCCGGAAGGCGAGGTGGTGGGCATTTTGGGCATCGCTCCAGACATTACCCCGCAGATTGAAGGAAGGCTCAAGCTGCGCGAAAGCCAAGATCTGTTGCGATTATTCATTGAGCATGCGCCCGTTGCGCTGGCCATGTTTGATCGGGAGATGCGATATCTGGCCGTGAGCCGGCGCTGGCTGGAGATGCATTCTCTTCTCGATGTTGAGGTTCTTGGCCATTCGCACTACGAGATCCTGCCTGAGGTTCCTGAGGCGTGGCGCGAGGAACATCGGCGCTGCATGGCAGGCGAGAAACTGGATTCAGATGAAAGACATCTGATAAGGGCGGACGGGAAAGTGCAATGGGTCCGGCGTGAGATTCTTTCCTGGCGGACCGGCGATGGCGGCATCGGCGGCATCATCATCTTCACCGACAACATTACCGAGCGCAAGCGCGCGGAGATGGCGCTCCGCGAGAGCGAGGAATCGCTTCGGGAGGCGCAGAGAATTGCCGGTCTGGGCAGCTATTTGCTGGATATCGACACTGGAACATGGACGAGTTCCGATGTCATGGACCAGATACTCGGAATCGATAAGGAGTACGAGCGCACCGTTGAGGGATGGGCCGCCTTGATCCATCCCGACGATCGGTCGTCGATGCTTGCCTATTTCAGGGACGAGGTACTCGGCCAGTGCAAACCCTTCGACAGGCCATATCGGGTGATTCGAAAGACAGACGGGGCAGTGCGTTGGGTGCACGGCATGGGACGGCTGGAGCTCGACGCTCAGGGGCGCCCGGTGAAAATGCCCGGCATCATCCAGGACATCACCGAGGCCAGGCAGGCCCAGGAAACGCTGCGCGAGAGCAAGCATTTGCTGCAACTATTCATTGAGCATGCGCCGGTGGCGCTGGCCATGTTCGACCGCGAGATGCGCTATATTTCCGTGAGCCGGAGGTGGCTGGAGGATTACGGCCTGGCGGGCAGCGAGATCATCGGGCGATCGCATTACGAGCTGGTTCCGGACATGCCGGAACGGTGGAAGGAGGCGCACCGTCGCGGAATGGCGGGGGAGCGGTTGCATGCCGACGAAGACCGATTCGATCGCGCCGACGGCAGGGTGGAATGGAGCCGATGGGAGATTATTCCCTGGCGGGCCGGCGACGGCTCCGTGGGCGGAATCGTTCTGTTCGCCGAAGACGTCACCGAGCGAAGGGCGGCCGAGGACCGGTTGCGCCTGGGCGCCACAGTGTTTACCGGCGCGCGCGAGGGCATTACGATCACCGATCGCACGGGAAAGATTCTCGACATCAATGACGCCTTTACCCGGATCACCGGATACACGCGCAAAGAAGTGCTGGGACAGAATCCGCGCTTTCTCCAATCGGGCCTGCATAGCGGGAAGTTCTACGAGAACATGTGGAGCTCGCTGAATCGCGAGGGACATTGGTCGGGGGAGATCTGGAACCGCACCAAAGGCGGGGACATCTATGCGGAGATGCTCACCATCAATGCCATCCATAATGCCCAGGGCGAAGTGGAGCAATATGTAGGGATGTTCATGGACATCACGGAATTGAAAGAACAGGAACAGCGGCTGGAGCACATCGTGCGTTACGATGCGCTGACCGGGCTTCCTAACCGGGCGCTGTTCGGAGACCGGCTGCGCCAGGCCATGGCCCAAGCGCACTGGAAGAAGGGCTTGCTGGCTGTAGCCTGCTTCGATGTCGACGACTTCAAGGCCATCAACGACCGCTATGGCCACGCAACCGGCGACGGGCTGTTGACGGCCCTGGCGTTCAGGATGAAGCGGGCCCTGCGGGAGGGCGATACGCTGGCCCGGCTGGGCGGAGATGAATTCGCCGCCGTGATCCTGGATCTTGAAGACAGCAATGCGTGCCTGGCAACCCTGAACCGTTTGCTCGCGGCCGCCGGCGAAGAGGCGCAGATCGGCGAGGTCATGCTGCGCGTTTCGGCCAGCGCGGGCGTAACTTTTTATCCGCAGAATGAAGATGTGGACGCCGATGTGCTGCTGCGCCAGGCGGGACAGGCGATGTACCAGGCCAAGCTGGCGGGCCGCAACTGCTTCCGCATGTTCGATCCCAGCCAGGACCAGATTGTTCGAGGACGCCACGAGAATATTGAGCATATCCGCCAGGCTCTGGCTGCCCGGCAATTCGTCCTCTATTACCAGCCCAAGGTAAACATGCGCACTGGCAAGGTGATCGGCGCCGAGGCCCTGATCCGCTGGCAGCATCCGGAGCGTGGCCTTCTGCCGCCGGGCATGTTCCTTCCCGTGATTGAAGATCACCCCCTGGCCGTCGAACTCGGCGAGTGGGTTGTTGAGACTGCGCTCACGCAAATGGAATCGTGGCTGGCCGAGGGTTTCGAGCTTCCTGTGAGCGTGAATGTGAGCGCAATCGAGTTGCAACAGCCGGATTTCGCCGATCGCATCCGCGTGCACCTCGCGGCGCATCCTCAAGTGAAGCCGGCCGACCTTGAATTGGAAGTGGTCGAGACGAATGCCGTGCAGGATGTCATGCGAACATCCCAGGTACTCACGGCCTGCCGGGAGATCGGAGTGGCCATCGGCCTGGACGATTTCGGCACCGGCTACTCGTCGTTGACATACTTGAAACGCCTGCCCGCCAACGTCCTGAAGATCGACCAGAGCTTCGTGCGCGACATGCTTGAAGAGCCGGAGAACCTGACCATCCTGGAGGGAGTGCTGGGATTGGCTGCCGCGTTTCACAGGCGGGTGATCGCGGAGGGTGTAGAAACCGCAGAGCACGGCTTCATGCTGCTGCAAATGGGTTGCGATCTGGCCCAGGGTTTTGGCATTGCCCCCTCAATGCCGGCGCGGGAACTGCGGGCCTGGGCAGCAGCATGGCGTCCCGATCCGCGCTGGGCCGACGTGCCTGTGGTTCGCGCGGAGAACCGGCCGGTACTGCTGGCCACCGTCGAGCATCGCGCATGGCTTGGAGCCCTGGAAGCAAGCCTGCAAGGCAAGCGCGCCGTTCCGCCGCCACTCGATGCCAGCGTGTGCCGCGTGGGTATGTGGCTCGAGGATGAAAAGCGGTCGTCGCGCGGCACCCATTCCGCAATCCAGGCGATTGAGTCTCTGCATCGGCAAGTACACGAACTGGCCGCGGAAATTGTTGCTTCCCAGGCCGGCGGCCCCAATCCGGAGGGGCAGGCTCGTCTTCGCCAACTTCACTACCTGCAGGACAAGTGCCTGAAGCGCATGAAGACCTTTGCTTGATCGATTCCGACAGACAAGGTGATTTGCCGCGCCGCCGCTCCCGCGGAAGAAGCCGGCTGCGCATCAATGATGGGCGAAGGCCGTTTCGGCCCGAGCCCCTTCGGGCATGGCCTGCGGTTCGCGCAGCGTGAGCACGGGACAGCGGGCGTGGGAGAGCACCCGATAGATGGTGCGTTCGCGCGTCAGTTTCTCAAAGGCCAGGCGCTGGGTTGCTCCGAGGACGATCATGCTGGCACGGCGTGCCGCGGCCAAAGCCAGAATCTCGATGAATGGATTGCCGTGCGCAACGACCGGCTCGACAGCCGAACAGCAGCCGGCGCCCGTTTCCTCAGCGAGAGTGCGCAGCTCAACCATGGCTTTGGAGTCCAGCCCGGTGGGCATGCCTTTGCGCCGCATCACGTCGATAGGCGGTAGCACGTGGAGCAAAACCAGCTTCGCATTCTGAGAGGCGGCAATCTGGCAGGCAAGCGCTGCGCTCGGGCGAGAGGTCTCTCGAAGCGTGGTGGCATGCAGGACGATGCGTTCCTCGCCGCTTGCCACCCGGAGATGAGCCTCGGGTCCCACGGTAATGACCGGGAGGTAGACCGAGCGCAGCACTTGTTCTGCCACAGAGCCAAGGAGCAACTTGCCCAGCTTGCTCCGGCTCCGTGTCCCTAGCAACACGCGGTCAGCCTGAAATTGCCGAACGGCGGCTGCAATTTGCTGTGTGGGGTGGCCCTCGCGCACCAGCTCATCGCAACGGACCCCGCGCCGGGCAGCCACTTCACACCATGGCCGCAGCATCTGTTCCGCGGTTTCCAGCGCGCTGGACGTGTTGTAGTAAGGCATTCCGGAGGCGTCGGCGGCGATGACCGCGACCGAAGCAGGGAGAACGTGGAGAAGAATCAGCCGTGCACCGGTATCGCCCGCCTGCTCCAGGGCGAACGGCATGAGATGGTCCAGATCGCTCAAGTCAGTGGCGACCAGAATCGTGGCCGGATGCGTCCAGCGGCCCATATCGGAATCCGGCATGGCGAACACCTCACACCCGCAAGCGTGTCACCGGATAGGGGGCCGGGATGTGCCACAGCGCACCGCGGAATGTGATTCAAATCACATGGTGGAATCCTCTGCGCGACTGCAGGCGAGACGGTGAGGCACTAGAATCAGGGCATGCTGATTGCGGTCATCACCATCTCCGATCGCTGCTCGCAGGGTCTGATGGCCGATACCGCGGGCCCTGCGGTGGCGGAACTGCTCAAGCGCGAGTGGCCGCAGGCGGAGATCCAAACGTCGCTCCTGAACGACGATGAAGATGCAATCGCGGCAGGGCTCCGAGATCTGGCCGGGCAGGGAGCGAAACTTCTGCTGACCGTCGGCGGCACCGGCTTAGGTCCACGTGACCGGACGCCGGAAGCGACGCGACGCGTAATCGACCGCGAGGCGCCGGGGCTGGCGGAGGTGATGCGCGCGAAGGGCGCGGAGCGCAACCCCTATGCATGGATTTCGCGTGGCATAGCGGGAATGCGGGGAACGACACTGATCGTGAATCTGCCCGGCAGCAAGCGCGGCGCATCGGAGAGCCTGGAGGCGATTTTGCCGTTATTGCGCCATGGGCTCGAGGTCATTGCCGGCGCGCAGAATCATCCGTAGTCCAAGCTGGGCACCGGTCAAGCCATACCGGGGGTCTGACTCGGGCGAGGCCCGGGTAAACATTTTCCTAAAATCCCTTCCTTCCCTGCCCTTACAAGGCGCCGCGCAGGAACGCGATAGGTCCAAAGCGCGCAATTCAACTGGGTTTTCCGCGCTTTTCCACTTTGGCGCTCGTGAGAAAAACCAGGAAAAAGGTACAATTCACTTGCCTATGAGCCAAGCCGGCAAAGTTCGCAAGAAACGCCGCCACGCCACCGCGAATATTCACGACGTGGCCAGGCGCGCCCGCGTCTCCATCGCCACGGTGTCCCGCGCGGTCAACCGCATCTCCACCGTAGATCCGGATCTGGCGAAGCGCGTTTGGAAGGCTGTGGAGGAAGTGGGCTACCTGCCGAACACCCAGGCGCGGGCGCTGGTCTCGGGGCGCAGCCGCATTCTCGGCCTGATCGTTTCTGAAATCACCAATCCGTTCTTCCCTGAGTTGGTGCAGGAATTCGAAAACCTGGCCGTGGCGCAGGGTTATGAAGTGATGATCGGGTCGACAAACTACGATGCCGCGCGCACTGAGGCGCTGATTCGTCGCATGCTGCAGCGCAATGTGGACGGCGTGGCTGTGATGACCTTCGGCATTGAGGAGGCGCAGGTGCAGAAGCTGGTGGAACATGAGTTTCCGCTGGTCTTTGCCGATGCAGGACCTGAATTGCCCAACGTGCGCGTGTTGAAAGTGAATTACGGCGAGGGGATTCGCGAAGCCGTGCAGCATCTCGCGGCGCTGGGCCATCGCCAGATTGCATTTATCAGCGGACCGTTGCGCATGCGCACTGCCGTGATCCGACGCGATGCTTTCCGGAAGTCAATGTCCGAGTTGGGTCTCGCCGTGCCCCGCGGATGTATCGTCGAAGGCGATCACACCATGGAGGGTGGCAAGGCGGCCATGGAGAAGCTGATGGCGCAAACGCAGCTTCCCACTGCGGTAATCTGCTCCAACAACATGACCGCAATCGGCGTTCTGCACGCACTCGACGAGACCACCAACAATGTTCCCGCGGATATCTCCGTGGTGGGATTCGACGACATCCGCCTGTCGCAATTCATGCTGCCACCGTTGACGACGGTGCGAATGTCGTGCAAAGAGCTGGCTGCGGCGGCGGTGCAGGCACTACGCGCCGGCATAGAACCTGACCATCCGCAGTCCGCACAGAAGGAATGGCCGATCGCGACGCGGCTTGTTGTGCGGCGGTCGACGGACTTTCCGCGCGGCTCGTTACCCGCTCTGGGAAAGGCCTCTGAGAGACGGCGCCGAGTTGCCGCAAAGGCATAGCGCAAGAACGCAAGTAATCAAAGCGAGGAGTCCGGAGAGACCGCCTTTATCTCCAACTCAGACAACGAGTAGCACGATCTCAGGAATCGTGTGACAAAGCGCACAGGCAACTGTGCAAGTTCGCAGATAGTTTGCTCCTATGCGCGGGAGAACAGCACAAATCCCGAAGGTCTGCCTGCTGGCGATGTTTGCTGGCTTGATGGCACATGTGAATGCGGCCGATGGCGCGGTTGTCTCGGGCAACGTGACTGACCGAGCAGGCGAGGCAATTGCGGGCGCCGTGGTGAGGTTGAGCGCGGCCGGGGGGACAACGCAACATGGCGTCAGCGATGCGTCAGGGAACTTTAGCCTGGACGGGCTTGCGCCGGGAACCTACGAACTGAGCGTGAGCGCGGCGAATTACCAACGCCTCGAAGAGAGCGTTGTGATTGCGGAGGGCGGCACCGACTTTCAAATCAAGTTGGAGCCGATGATTTCGCAGACGGTAGTGGTTACTGCCGATGTGATGAGAGGCGACGTCATGTCTCCCGATCCAGCGGTGAAAGTGTTTGCTACAGAGGACCTGCTTGACGCAAATCCCGGACGGCCGGGCGCACCGATTTCGATCCCCGGTTATCCGATTGAGACGGCATCGAGCGGCATCAAGGCGCCGCAATATTTTGCGCCGGGAGTAGCCGGCGACCATGGCGAACCGATCGCGCAGTACGTCGAGGTAGGAAGCTACCTGCTGCCAAATAATCTTTCGGCGAATGCGCATGGCAACGGGTACGCGGATCCGAACATTTATATTGCGAGCGCGATTGAAAGCGTGCAGGTAGACGGCGGCGCGTACAACGTGCGCGAGGGCAATCATGCGCTGAACCTGGCCGCGATTTACGGATTGCGCTCGCATCTGGCTCCGTTCTTCACCCTCACGGGCGACTCCCGAGACTTGACGGCAACGGCGGGCATGAGCCCTTCGCTGGATTCATGGGCGGCGATAGAGGGATCGTATGGCAACGGGTTCCTCGACCGGCTGGAACACCGCAAGCAATTCAAGTTGAATGGCGGCCGCGTGATTCATGCGGGCGGCCACACGCTGACGCTGCTTGGAATCGGATACCTGGGCTACGGCTACGTGGCTGGACTGAGGCCGATCTTCGGATTCAATGCCATGGATACGGCAGCAGGTTGGACCGAGTATCCCGATACGATCGACCCGCGCCAAAAGGACCAGACGCACACCGCGCTCGCGGCGCTGAACGACGAATGGAAGTTCGTGGGGAATCAGGAATTGCAGTTCTCCGGCTTTTTCCGCACGTACAATCTGTCGCTGTTTTCGGATTTCGGGCTGGGACTGATCCGGCAGAGCGAATTTCGCACTGTGGGCGGCGCCAGCGGAGCGTACGTAAACAGAATCTCGAAGGCCCTGACGCTGCTGGCCGGGACGGATTTTGAGCGCGAGGCTCCGCGACGCGACGATCTTGACCACTACGACTTTTTCGATCCTGGAAATCCGAATTCGTACGGGCCGTTCGTGAAGATCGACGGCAACAACGTGACTATCTCGCCGGCGTCGCCGTACGTTGCAGCCCAGGGCGAACTGGGCAGCCACTTCAATTACTACGTGGGTTGGCGGCGCGATGAGATCTGGATCGACAACCAGGATATGATCACGCCGTCGAACTCCTGGAGCAAGCTGGTGGGACTGAATTCGCCCAAGGCAACATTGGCGTTCGTCCCCCACCCGTCGTGGCTGGCGCCGTTGATTTCGGTCAGCTTCGGCAAGTCATTCTTTACCGAAGATCCGCGCGAGGGCACGGCTTTAGACGGGACGACCGCCGTTGACCCCGTAGAAACCGCACGATCCTATCAACTGGTCGCGAACAAGACCTTCCATAAAACCGATGTGAAGCTCACGCTGGGCCACGAGACGCAAACCGCCGAGTACGGCAAGATCGATCCGGACCAGGGACTGCAGTACGACCTTGGTCCGGGGCGCATTCGATTTCTGGCGGCGACGGTGCGGCAGACTCTTGCTTATGGCTCCCTCGAGGCCACGTTCGAGCAGGCGGACGCGCGACTCGTGGGCACATCGTTCTCCGTCGTACCGGAAGCGCCACGGTTGATCGGCGACCTGATCGGGACCTACGAAAAGCTGCCGTTTCATTTGCAGGCGAAGGGCGAGTTCGAGTATGTGAGCAGAAAGGTTGTCGGCAATGGCTGCAACGAAGCCAGGTACCTGAGCGGCGAGCCGAATGCGCTGAACGACTACTGCCTTGGCGTGCCCAACAAGGAGTTTCGGCTGGCCGCGGCACGGCCGTTCCTCGACGGCCGAGTCGACGTGGGCGTGAACATGATGATCGCGAGCGGCTGGACGGGGCAGACCGTGGAGAACTTCGCGGTTGGCGGCGTCTTTGGGCCAGGGCTCGTCAGCCTTGGCAGTAACGGCCTGGTTGCCGCCAATCCCGTCAGCGAAGTCGTGGGCGTGAGGATCCCATCGTATGCAAGCGTGAACCTGAACTATCACTTCGGGATCACGGCAGAACGGTGAGGTTGTAACTTCCGGATAGCCGACCGCAAATAGCTAAAATTCCACAGGGAATTTGGCATGTGTTCGGATGAAAAGTCCGCGGCCGCGAGGGCTGCATTGACCCTCTCTCGCATACTTAGGCCGGATTTCGTCGGGAAAGGCTCTTGACAGGATGGGACGGGTGTATCATCATTGCAGACTAGTTTGTATGACAAACTATTATTGAGGTGAAAGTCATGATGAGCCTTATTCATCCGTCCTCTTCCACAGCTGCTCCCGATACACTCGCCCGGCGCATAATGCAAGATGCGCACCTGCGCGATGGGCTGCCTGAAATCGTCGTCGGGGGCATCCTGCTTCTCGCCGCGGCGCAGAGTTACACCATGGCTACGCTTTTGCACGGCGGCCCACTGGTCCTGAAACGGATTCTCATTTTGGTTTGGACCTTCCTCGTGATTGCTCTGACTTTTTCGACTTGTTCAATTCCTGGAGCGCCGGGAACGGGTTGGCTGCTGCGTTGGCTGCGCCGCCGCTACCTGATCTCCAGATACGGCTACGTGAAACCGAGGTTAGAGTGGAACAAACGCCAATTAGCGCTGTACGGCGGGATCGGCCTTCTGGTTGTTGCAGCCCTGCTCATTGCCAGGCGGGAGGTTGCGCCGCCACTGCTCGATCGCGGATTGTTTATCGCGATTGGCGTGTTTGTGGGCGGAATTGAAGCCCTGGTTGGCCGCTCTCTCCGGTTCCGGGCGATGGGCTTGTTGACCATCGCTTGCGGCACTCTGGTCGCCTTTTTGCAATTATCCCTGGAACTGCGCTTTGCCGCCCTCTATGCGTTTACCGGCGCCATGGCGCTCGTTTCTGGCGTCATCGTGCTGGCCCACTTCCTGCGCGCAAACGCGGAAAAAGAGTGAAATGAGCGAGAAGATCCAGACGCTGGCGGGAATCGATCGCATTGTCCACGAGCCCGCGCGGCTAATGATCGTGGCTCTGCTGGCGGCTGTAGACGAAGCCGATTTTCAATACCTGCATCAGGCCACCGGGCTCACCAAGGGCAACCTCAGCGTGCATTTGTCAAAGCTTGAAGACGCGGGCTACGTGGCGATCCAGAAGACCTTTCGCGGAAAGTATCCTCTTACCCTGTGCCGATTGACGCAGCGGGGCAGCGAGGTGTTCCGTAACTACAGGAAGTTGATCAGGGCGGCTTTGTAACGGTAGAGATGCCTATATTTGACGAAGTGCCCGAATCACCGGCTGCTCTTCATTCACCAATCGTTTAACATGCGGCCGCCTTAGGCGGGGCGAGACCTGCCTTCCCAGCCCCCTGTCAGCGTTGCTCTGTTGGTTTAATGACTGTGGCTGTGCGAATGCTTGTGCGAGTGGCCTTGCTTTGAATCGAGCACGTGCGTGGGCACGCTCATCACTAACCGACCATGCTGCACACCCTTGAGGCCGATGATCAGATCGGCGAACTGCTGCACGCGCCCTGCCTTGCCGTGGACGATCAGCACTTCGAGGCAGGAATCGTGATCCAGATGCGCATGGCTCGTCGAGACAACCAGGTCGTGGTGTTCGTGCTGCGCTTCAGTGAGCTTCTCGGTGATCCCGAAGGCGTGGTGATTGTAAATGAGAGTGACCGTTCCATCGACGGTGGCATCGGGCGCGGCAGTCTGCTCCCGCACCAACCGGTCGCGAATCAGGTCGCGGAAGGCTTCGGAGCGGTTCGTATATCCGCTCTTTTCAATGGAAAGGTCGAACCGCTTCAATAACTCGGAATCGAGGGCAATGCCGATTCTACTTAGCTCTCCCATGCGCGCTCCTGCGTGCAATCCAATCGGATTGACAAATTTAGAATAAGGCATTTCTCCTTCAGAAATAGCTCTCGTCGCATCGTGCCAAGTAGCAATTACTTCCACCCCACAGGCGAAGACCTGCCTGTGGGGGCCCCGGGATGGAAATTGCCACTTCGTGCCGCCGGCTCCGGGATGCAGCAGAAGGAGAAATGCTTTCGCGCTTGGCGGCGAATCGAACTACTGCGGCGTGATCAAGTGGTGTGCGATGGCGAAGAGCGCGAGCTCCAGGCGCGTGGAAACGCCCGTCTTGTCGAAGATATTCGAGAGATGGCGCTTGACGGTCTCTTCGCTGAGCGAGAATTGCTTGGCGATGTCGCGATTGCTGCAGCCTTCCACGATGCAGCCCACCACTTCAAGCTCGCGCGGCGTGAGGCCGTAGGTTTTGCGCTGCGGCACAGCGGCCTGCTGCATGAGTTCATGCAGGGCGGAGACCAGGTTGACGACGCGCTTGCCTCCAATCCAATAATCGCCGGCGTGGACGGTGCGGATGGCGGTCTGCAGGTGGCTGGCCAGAGCATCTTTGAGCACGATGCCGCGCGCGCCGATCTGCAGGGCCTCAATGATCTGCTGCGTGGTGATGGTGGAGGTGAGAAGAAGAATCTTGGCCGTGGAGGGGCCGCTCATGATGGCACGCATGGCCTCAAGGCCGGGGAGGCGTGGCATGGCGACATCGAGGAGCAAAACATCCGGCTGAAGCTCGAGGGTCTGCGTGATGGCCTCGTCGCCGTCCGCGGCATCACCGACAACGTCAAAGCCGTCGTTCTTTGAAAGCATATTGCGCACGCCAATGCGCACAACCGGATGGTCGTCCGCCAGCACGATTCGAATGGTTCGTTCCATTTCTGCCACACGCCTCCGCTGTTCCCGGCCCAAGCGCAGCAATACGCGCTGGATCAGGCAGGCAATTCAGCATCCAGCATACGCTCCAACCCTTGGGCAGCGGCACGCAAATCGCTGAGCAGAACGGCGCTGTTATCCAGTTGGTTATCCTTGGAGTTCAGTGGTGTCGACTCCAAAAGCGCGCCCAGGCGGGCGGCCTGGAGTACGCCCGCCATGCCGCAGCCGCCTTTGATGGCGTGCCCAATGCGGCGAACCTCCGCTGCATCGCCTTTGGCGATCGCCGCTCCCAGCGCCTCAATCCGGCCACTGAGATCGATAACGACAGCAGAGTAGATTTGCCGCACTGCGGATTCGGGCATGACTTTGCGCAACTGAGAGAGAACCTCGGCGCTGATCACGGGCTCATTGGGATCGAGGAGTGTGGGAGCGGCTTCCGGCTGATTGCCGTCAATGAGCTTGCGCAGGCTTTCGGCATTGAAGGGCTTGAGCAGAAATCCGTCTGCCGCATGGGCCACTTCAGGCGGCGCATCGCTGCCGCTGATGGCGTAGATGCGGGCCTTGGTGCGGTTGCGCATCTCCGCAATCAGTTTGGTTCCGGAAAGTCCAGGCATCTGCGCATCCATCAAGATCGCGCCCGGCTGGCACACTTCATTGGCCAGCATCTCCAGCGCAGCATCTCCGCTCACGGCTGTGTGAACGATGAATCCAGCCATCGTGAGCACGGTGGCTGCTACTTCGCGGCTGACCAGGTCATCGTCAATCAGCAGAACGACAGGCAGGCGCCTTTCGGTGGAGCGGTCCAGCATGCATCTAGTTTGCATCTGCCGCGCGCGGGTGAGGAGAGAAATCTGCGTGCCGGTAATCGTTTTGGTTCAGGTGCCGACCCCAAGGGAATTCCGCTGCACAAGCGGGATTTAGACCGCCCTCCCTAGTGCCCAGTTGCGGCCGGCGCCGGCATCCCCAGCGCCGCGGCCGCGGGCAGGTCCTGGCCGTTCTGCCAGTCGTAAATCGCTGCCGCAAACTGGTCGCCACACCGTTGCCACCGCTCAATCTCCAGGTCGTAGCGGACGGTGACGTTATTAAGCCAGTAAGGGCGATTTTCACTGAGCCACACCTGGCTGTACTCGCTCTTCAACGCCGAGTAGGCATCGCGCAGATCCTGACACCGGCCATTCATGCCGCTGATTTCACTGAGCAGATTGTAGGTGGCATTGCTTTGCGTCTTGTCGTGCTGCTGCGCGACCGCCTGGGCGTATGCGGCGGGAATTTCCTGTGCGAGCTGGAACTTGAGACCGATGAAATCGAGCCGGCGTGCGCCCAGATCCATGGCGGTAACTGCATCGGGCTCAGCGAGCTTTGGGTCGTTGTGGCGCAGCGGATCGAGCAAGTTGATGGCTTGTTCGGCGTTCATCCGCAAATCGTGCGCGATGGGCAGGATCTTGGCCGAGATCGTCTGCCCTTCCGGACTCCATGGATCGAGCCAGAAGAGTTGATCGCTGGTCATGCCGGTCTGGGCGTTTGTGAGGTCCTCCGTCGCGGCCATGAGATCCTTTTCGGCTATGTTGATGTCGGCGCTTGGGTCGAGATGGAAGACATGGCCGTAAGAGTCCTGGTAGTCGGCGATCGAACTTTGGCCCGGCTGCCACGCAGCAACAGCGCCAAAGAGCACTCCGTACCAGTCCATGTTGAAGATACCCTCGCCATCGTCGTTCCAGACCGTAGTGAGTGCGCCGGTCGATCCGAGGCGCTGCCCTGCGGCGATGAAGCCCTGAATGTTCCAAAGAGCCGTCTTGTCGCGCGGGTAAACTTCGTTCCAGTTCGCGTCGCCGGGAGCGACCCATGTCTCGATGCCGTTCTGGGCGAATGGCTGGATGAGTTTGCCGAAGTCGGTCTGGTCCTTATAGTTCCATGGCACGGCGATCATGTCTTTGGGAATTCCGGTGACGGCGTCAGGATTTGCGTCGGCGATGTCGCCCCAGAAAAGCAGGCGGCGATGGAGCGGCGCGAGCGTGTCGTGAATACCCTTCAGGAACTCGACATACACCTTCCCATAGCCCATTTGCTCGACCTTGTTGTGCGTAAGGCCCACGCCCAGGTCGAAGGTTTCGTCGGCGCCAATGTGGATGAAGGGCGAAGGAAACTCCTGCGCGATCTGCGTGAACCAATCATCGATGAGGGGCAGCGTGTGCTCCTGGATGGGCGAGAGCACGTAGCCCTGCGGAGTTTCCGCCTTGTCCTGGAAGATCTCGTATTTGAGCATGTTGTGCAGATGGCCGAAGGACTCCTGATCGGGAACGATGGTGATGTGGTATTGGCGGGCGTAGGCGACCAGTTCCTTGACCTCGTCGGGGGTGAGCGAGCCACCGCGCGGTGCGACAAGCGACTGGTGGGGAAGTAGCAGCGTGTTTTCGAAATATGGCGAGTAGATATTGATTTTGAATGAGGCCAGCACGCGAATCTGATGCTTCTGAAAGTCGAGCGTGGGAAACGGACCGCGGGAAAGATCGTCGCTGATGCCGCGATATTGCATGGCCGGCCAGTCGCGAACCGTGCCCGTAGGAAGGACGCGCGGCGTTCCGGGCAAGGGCAGCAACTGCTTGAAGGTCTGCGCGCCGTAAAAAACACCTGAGCCGGTTGCGCCAATAATCGCCGCCTCGTGCGGACCGATCACGAGAACGTACCCTTCCGATTCCATCACCGGATCGAATGTGAGGTTGTTGCCCGCGAGCCCGGCTTTCGCCGCGTCGGAGCCGCTGCGGAGAAGCGTGATGCGGTACGGCGGTTGGGCTGTGTGGGCTTCATCGCCGGCCGGCGCGATGCGCTTCAGCGCGTCCTCAAGCTCGCGCGCCGCAAATTCGTCTTCTGCGTCGTGGCCGGGAACGGCGACGACAATCTTGTCGGGCAACGGAGTGGTTTGCCCAAAATTTGCCTCGCGCGGAGCGGGAAGCAGCGCGGGCTTGGTTTGCGCGGCGCCCAGAGCGCAGCCGGCAAAAAGCGCAGCCAACCCCAAGCGCGGCAGAGAGAATGAAGTGGATCGAACGAAACTCTGCAATAGCAACCGCCTTCGGCCCGATGTCATCGAGCCCTGGTATGCGATGCGACCATTGTAGACTGGTGCATCGCACGATTCTGCTTGATGCAAGCCGGAGCCGGACAGACAACTGCAGATGAGCGAGAGGAAGGCATTCCCGTGAACTCCGCTGAATTTTCGCACGCATATTCGCCGGCCTCCTCCGCCACAATGCGCCGCTACAACGCATTTCTGCTTCTGGTGGCTGGCCTGGGCGGACTCCTCTACGGCATCGACGTCGGGATTATCGGCGGAGCAGTGCCTTACCTGCAAGCCACATCGGGACTGACCGCTTCGCAGCTATCGTTCATCGTTGCCGCGGTACTGTTGGGCAGCGTCTTCTCCACGCTGTTCTCAGGGCTGCTCGCCGACTGGATCGGCCGCAAGCCGCTCATGATTGCAAGCGGCTGCGCATTCGTGGTGAGCATTCCAGTGATTGCGCTCTCGCAAGGCTATGGGCCGCTGCTCTTCGGGCGGCTGCTGCAGGGCGCGAGCGGCGGGCTGATCGGCGTGGTCGTTCCGCTTTACCTGGCCGAGTGCCTGGCAGCTTCGAGTCGCGGCAAAGGCACGGCAATCTTTCAGTGGATGCTGACACTGGGCATCGTGGCCGCGGCGCTGATGGGCATGTACTTCAGCTATCGCGTAGACGCCGTGGCGATATCGGGCGACGCCGCGGCGCTCTTCCGCTTCAAGGACCACGCGTGGCGCAGCATCTTCTGGGTCTCATTGCCGCCCGGCGTTGTATTCGTACTGGGCAGTTTGTTTGTTACGGAGTCGCCGCGATGGCTTTTTCGGCGGAATCGAAAAGATCGCGCGTATGCGGCGCTTCTGCGGTCCCGCAGCTCGGAGCAGGCCACGCTGGAGTTTGAGGAGATGGAAGCCACGGCGCACGCGGCTCGTGCCAGCGCCGGGCAACAGGTTCGCGATTCCCTGCTGCGACGGAAGTATGCGATTCCGTTCTTGCTGGCTTGCATAATTCTGTTCTGCAACACGGCCACGGGCGTGAATTCGATCATCGGGTACAACACGGGCATTTTGCTGCAAAGCGGTTTGAGCGATCTTGCCTCGCACTGGGGCTACGTGATCTTCACCGTGGTGAACTTTCTTGCGACCATGATCGGCATCTTCCTGGTCGATCGCAAGGGACGCAAATTCCTTTTGATCATGGGCACGAGCGGCGTGATCGTCGCGTTGGTCAGCGTGGCATTGCTGTTCAGATCGACGGAAAAGCTGAGCGTGGATTGCCGGGACGCAGTACAGGCACTGGTTTCGCCCGGCCAGGAATTGGCGCTGCGCTTCGATCCGGCCACGGCGAGCAATCTGCTGGCGGGCCAAGGCAATCCCGGCCAGATCGGTGCGGGCCGCGGAACCGACAGCAATCGCGCGTCGCTGGCGATCATTTACTCCTACGGCGACTTTACCGCGGCGACAAGTTTTGTTCGCTCGGATGATGTGGCAGCCACACCGATTGAGATCACTCGCGCAAGCTGCGTGCCCGCAAACAGAATTGAAGCACTGTTTCGGAATCCATTCGCCGATCTCGCTGCCGCGCGGACCGCGCCGCTCGTGATTCAAAAAGCGCTTGTCGGCCGCGTGCCCGAGGCCGGGCACGGATGGCTCGTGGCTCTGGGGCTCTACATATTCATGGCGTTTTATGCGTTGGGGCCCGGCGTGGTGGTGTGGCTCGCGTTGAGTGAGCTCATGCCCACGCGCATCCGTTCAAACGGCATGAGCATCGCGCTGGTCATCAATCAACTGGTGTCGACCACGCTCGCCGCAATCTTTCTGCCCTTTGTCAGCAAGCACGGCTACTCGTCGATGTTTTTCCTCTTCGCCGGCTTCACGATCGTCTATTTCCTCGTGGCAGTATTCCTTCTGCCGGAGACGAAGGGCAAAACGCTGGAGCAGATTGAAGCGCACTTCGAGGGGCGTGCGGCGAGCTAATAAGCCTTCTCGGCGACCGCCTTGAAGAGGTTTCCGCGCCGGTCGTCGTTCACTCTACGTTCGAGCAGAGACGTCGACACTTTATTCCTGAATTCGCGTCAGCCCGGACCCGCTGGAGTATATTTACTTACAATTTCAATTCAGGCGGGAGATTATGAGCGCAAACGTTTGGGGCGTTGTGGTGAGCCGTACGATTTGGAGGCATTATTTGGTCACGTTGGCCGTAGTTCTGTTCGCATCGCTTTCGCTGTGGGCATATCCCGAAAAGGGAACGCCTGCTCCGCCATTGCAATTCACTGAGCTGCTGCAAACGCCACCGGGGACAAAGGCGGACTGGCCCAGCCTGCGCGGCAAAGTAGTGGTGCTGGAGTTCTGGGCGACGTGGTGCGCTCCCTGCGTTGAAGTCGTTCCTCATCTGAACGAGTTGGTGGCTTCGCTCGATCCCGCCAAATTCCAGTTCATCTCCGTGGACGATGAAGACCCGAAGGTAGTGCAAGGGTTTTTGGCCAAGAGAAAGATGGCGGGGTGGGTAGGCATCGACACTACGCGCGCAGTCTTTGCCTGGTATGGAGCAACATCGAGGCCGACGACAATCATTGTGGACGCAAAGGGTCGGATTGTGGCCGCGACCTCCCCCGAAGCTCTAGAAGCCGCAGACTTAGCGGCTCTGGCTGCGGGGGAAAAAGTCAACTTCAAGCCGCCGATGCCGGACTTTGCGGCCTTAAAAAGCGCGTCAGCACCAGCCGAAGGGACGCCTCTTTTCGAGATTTCCCTCAGAAAGGCCGCGCCGGGCGAAAAAAATTGGGTGTCCTCCGGTTCAGTGGGCACGGAGTTCCATGCATGGGACGCCGAGGATCTCCTGATAAGGGTGTATGACCTCGAGAAAAGTCGGATCATCCTTAAAAATCCGCTACCGGAAGGGCTCTACGACCTCCGAATCGCAGTCGGCGGCGCACCGGACTCAGTGACGACTCCGATGCTTCAAACGGCCATTGCCGAGGGGCTGCATCTTGAGGTGAAGCGGAAGACGGAGACGAGGACCGTTTGGGTGCTGAAATCGACGGCGGCAGGAAAAACACTGCTTACCCCTACGGCCTCGACAGGCGGCAGCATGTCCGGCTATCTCCCAGGCGAACTGACGATGATCAACGGATCAATGGGGGATATGGCGAGCGGGCTGGAAGACGGGCTGGAGACACCTGTCGTGGACGAGACCGGAATCGATGGGAAGTTCGACCTGGATTTGGCTTTCGCGGCGAAGGATGCCGGCGAAGCCCAAGCTGCGCTGCGGAAGCTCGGGCTGGATCTGGTTCAGGCGCAGCGGCCCGTCGACGTGCTTGAAGTGAGCAAGCAGGAAGAACCCAAGCCAGTATCCAAACCATAGATCGGCCCTGACGACAACCGCGCTCATCAAGATTTCATTTTCAAACAGCAAGGGCGCCCGCAATAGCGGACGCCCTCGTTGTCTGGGAGAGGATGGCGGTTACTTGCTGCCGCCCTGCGCGCCGAGCTTTTCCTCAAGCGCGGCCTGCGCCGCTGCCAGCCGCGCCGTGAGCAGACGGAAAGGCGAGCAGGAGACGTAGTTGAGGTCGATTTTGTGGCAGAACTTGACGGACTCCGGATCGCCGCCATGCTCGCCGCAGATGCCGACCTTCAGGTTCGGCCGCGTGTTGCGTCCCTTGGCCACGGCCATCTTCACCAGTTGCCCTACGCCAGCTTGGTCGAGCGTGGCGAAGGGGTCCTGCTTGAAGATGCCGAGTTTGAGGTACGCGGGCAGGAAAGCGTTGATGTCGTCGCGCGAGATGCCGAACGTCGTCTGCGTCAGGTCGTTGGTGCCGAACGAGAAAAACTCGGCCTCTTCGGCGATCTGATCGGCCGTCAACGCAGCGCGAGGCAGCTCGATCATGGTGCCCACCATGTAGTCGACCTTGGCGCCCTTCTCCTTGAACACTTCGTCGGCCACGCGGCGAACGATTGCGGCCTGGTTGCGCATCTCCTCGATGGAGCCGATGAGCGGGATCATGATCTCGGGATGGGGCTCCCCGCCCTTTGACTTTACCGACACCGCTGCCTCAATAATCGCGCGCGCCTGCATCTCCGTAATCTCAGGGAACGTAATGCCGAGGCGGCATCCGCGCAGCCCGAGCATGGGATTCTGCTCGTGCAGCTCTTCCACGCGGGCCAGTAGCGGCCGCAGCTCCTTGAGCTTGGGCGAACGAGGCTTGGTGTCTTCAAGGTGCTGAATTTCGACCAGCAGATCCTCGCGCTTGGGCAGGAACTCGTGCAGCGGCGGATCGAGCGTGCGGATCGTCACCGGCAGCGACCCCATGGCCTTGAAGAGGCCTACGAAGTCGGCGCGCTGCATGGGCAGAAGTTTCTTGAGCGCCGCCCTGCGATCTTTCTCGTTGTCGGCCAGAATCATGGCGCGCATATGCTCGATGCGGTCTTCCGCAAAGAACATATGCTCGGTGCGGCAGAGGCCGATGCCCTGGGCGCCGAATGCACGCGCGTTTTTGGCATCGCGCGGAATGTCGGCGTTGGCGCGGACGCGCAAACGGCGAACCGGATCGACCCAAGCCATGAACTTCACGAGATCCGGATCGTCGGGCTGAGCGGGAAGAGTCTTGAGCTTGCCGGCGATCACGCGGCCGGTGGTTCCGTCGAGAGAAATATAGTCGCCCTGCTTGAAGGTCTTGCCCTTTACGCGGAGCTCCTTCTTCGCTTCGTCAACGACGCAGTCGCCGGCGCCTGCCACGCAGCACTTGCCCATGCCGCGGGTGACGACAGCGGCGTGCGAGGTCATGCCGCCGCGCGAGGTGAGGATTCCGTCGGCCACTTCCATGCCGGCAATGTCCTCAGGTGTGGTTTCGCCGCGGACGAGAATAACGGACTTGTAGGCGCCGCTGTTGTGCTGCTTGACTGCTTCTTCAGCGGTAAAGACGATCTGGCCGACGGCCGCGCCGGGCGAAGCCGGCAGTCCGGTAGCGAGCACTTCAACCTTCTCGCCCTTTTCCACGAGCCGCGGAACCAGGAAGTCGTAAAGCTGGTTGGGCTCGACGCGGAAGATGGCTTCCTCCTGCGTGATGAGACCCTCGCGCACCATGTCGATGGCCACGCGGACAGCAGCCAGGCCAGTGCGCTTGCCGTTGCGCGTCTGCAGCATGTAGAGCTTGCCATCCTGGATGGTGAACTCGAAGTCCTGCATGTCGCGGTGGTGCTTTTCCATGCGGCGCGTAATGTCTTTCAATTGGTCGTAGACCTTCGGGTTGGCCTTTTCGAGCTCGCTGATCGGGAGCGGAGTGCGGACGCCGGAAACCACGTCCTCGCCCTGCGCGTTCATCAGGTACTCGCCGAAGAAGACGTGCTCACCGGTGGCGGGATTGCGCGTGAAACCAACGCCGGTGCCGGAGTTCTCGCCCAGGTTGCCGAAGACCATGGCCTGCACGTTAACCGCAGTGCCGAGCCAGTCGTCGATGTGATTAATGCGGCGGTACGTCTTGGCGCGATCGTTCTGCCAGCTCCTGAAGACGGCGTCGCGGGCCGCGACGAGTTGAACCAGAGGGTCCTGCGGGAATTCTTTCCCCGTCTCCTTTTTTACCAGCTTTTTATACTCGGCAATGATCGTCTGCAGCGCGTCGGGCTTGAGTTCGTAGTCGAACTTCACTTTCTTCGCGGCCTTTACGCCGTCGAAGATGTGCTCAAACTTCTTCTTGGGAACGTCGAGGACCACGTCGCCGAACATCTGAATGAGGCGGCGGTAGGAGTCATAAGCAAAGCGGGGATTATTGCTGCGCTTGGCCAGCGCTTCAACTGCCTGATCATTCAGGCCCAGGTTCAAAATCGTGTCCATCATGCCGGGCATGGAGAACTTGGCGCCCGAGCGGACCGAGACCAGCAGCGGATTTTCGCCCGTGCCGAGCTTCTGGCCCTGCAACTTTTCCAGCTTCTCCAGCGCATCGAGCATCTCGGTCTCGATCTGCGGGCTCAGTTTGCCGCGCATATATTCGCGGCAGGCCTCGGTCTGGATGGTGAATCCGGGAGGCACAGGCAAACCGGCATTGGTCATCTCGGCTAGGCCTGCGCCTTTACCGCCGAGCACGTCTTTCATCTTGCCGTTGCCGTCAGCCTTGCCGCCGCCGAAGAAATACACATACTTGGTTGTTGTTGAGCCTGCCGGTTCAGCAGACGACTGCTCCATTACGCCCTGCGCCATGAGATCAAGTCTCCCTTGCTTGTAGGTTCTTTTCGGATTCCGTTATGCGGTCCATAGGCAAGGGTAAAGGAACGGAGGCCCGGCGCGCCAATCAAGATGGGATGAAACGGTGCGCGGGGCGTGGCCCTCAAACTATGGGACCGCGACGAACGGCTCTTTTGAGTCATAAGTAGGAATAGCGCGTGAGGGTTGAGGCTGCCTGTGACCCGGGGCACACGGGCCGGAGAGGTGGCCGCGCCGTAACGCCGATTTGGACAAATCCCACAGTTTAAGACTTCGCTTGGTAGGCAGGAGTGAGCCGGCGGGAGATTCCGGGCCCGCTTAGGCAGCGGATTCCTGCAGTTGCAAATCCGGGCCGGGGCAGCCGGCTTCAGGGCGAGCGACCAGAATACGCTCGAGACCGACAATCTGAAGGATTTCGCGCACATGGCGGTTGGGCCGCGACACCGTGAGGGTGTGGCCTGCCTTGCAGGCGTCAGTGTAAAGCGTAATAAGAGCGGCAAGACCGGCGGCGTCAATGCGCTCCACTGCGCCGAAATCGAGCGCGACGCTCTCGCGGACGACTGCGGGCGCCAACTCCTCAAGGAAACCCTGCTCCTGACCTCTCACGAGCTCTCTGAGCCGCAGGACGACGTTTCTGGCTGATTCAACCCGATTGGTATCCATAAGAATCTCCCGGTCCGCGATGGTCTGCGAACCCTTGCAACGGAAGCTGCCGCGCTTGCCGGCCAGTTGGGTTTTGCCCTGCATGGCCTTGTAATAGGCAAACAGCGGACCAAATCAAAAAAGCGCCGCGGTTGGGGAATATGCTGAATCTGCAGGGCGTCTTTGTGCCCTTGCCAGCAGCAAACGTGGCCGGTTTCGCTGAGCGCGTCCGCAATGAACAACAAGATTCGATACGCAGGGGTGGAGAGGAAAGTTCCGTGGCGGAGAATCCGGCCAATTCTCGCGGGGAAGAGTCGCCGGGATCGATCGCCGGCTTGAGGCGAGAGAGCGTGCGCGCGTGGGCGTTGGAGGCGGGCTTTCAAGAGGCCGGGCTAGTGGCGCTGCCGTACGCAGAAGAGGCGCGTGATGCCGGCCGCTTTCGCGAGTGGGTAGCCGCGGGCCGCGCCGGGACCATGGGCTACCTGAAGCGCAAAGCTAAGAATGGACAGTTGCTGCGGGAGCGCGCGGCCGTTCCCTTCCCGTGGGCGCGGTCCGCGCTGGTTTGCTATGCCAGCTATGCTTTCCCATCAGCACCTCTCTCAACCAAAGCGCTAGAGCGCGGAAGCGCGTGGATTGCGCGCTACGCCTGGAGTAGTCGAGTGGACGAGCGGGGCGAGCGCCGGCCGAGCGACTATCACAAGGTGCTGCTCAAACGGATTCGCGCAGTTGAAGCGCGGCTGCATGAGCAGCTTGGCGAGTTTGAGTCGCGTGCGTACGTCGACACCGGGCCCATTGTCGAGCGCGCGCTCGCCGTCGCGGCGGGGATTGGCTGGACCGGCAAGAATACTTGCCTGATTCATCCAAAGCTGGGCTCGTTTGGGTTTCTGGCGGTGCTCTTGACCTCCCTCGAAGTGAGTCCAAAAGGGAAAACAACGGAGCTGCTCGTCCCAGACCATTGCGGCAGTTGCACACGTTGTATCGACGCCTGTCCTACCCACGCGCTCGACGTGCCCTACCAGATGGATGCTTCGCGCTGCATCTCTTATTTGACCATCGAGCACAAGGGTCCAATCGCGGAGGATCTCGCCGCGAACATGGGGCGGCAGGTCTTCGGCTGCGACATTTGCCAGGATGTGTGTCCATGGAATAGAAAGGCGCTGCGCAGCGGGCCGATCCTGGTTGACGCCGATCTTGAGCCGCGCGCAGAGCTCATCAATCCGGCTCTGGAATGGCTGGCCTCTCTCGACGAGCAGTCCTTCGAGCGCCAGTTCAACGGCTCGCCGGTGCGCCGGGCCGGATTCACGGGACTCAGGCGCAATGTGGCCATCGCCATGGGCAACAGCGGTCAGGCGCGGTTTGCCGAGCAGCTCGACGCGTGGGCTACGGCGACCGACGAAGGCCTGCGCGGGGCGGCGCGGTGGGCGCTGGGTAAGCTCAAACACAATGAGGGCCACTCAAGCCAATCGTGAACCGGAATGGCTCGCAGCTTGCGCGGCCCAGCGCCGTCTGGGCTTGAGCAACTATCCTTAAGTGCAACGCCTCTGAGCAACCGGACGATTGCGCCATGGGTGTAAAGATCGATCTGGAGAAAGACCACGCATGTGGCAGACGCGATGAAATCCAGACCCGACCCAGCAACTGAAATCCACGATGCTGCCGCGGCTGTGGCTGCCGCCACCACTGGCCCGGAGCAGTCGGTCGCGCAATCCAAATGGTACCGCTGGCGCAAAAACGGCACGGCGCTCATCGCCTATCTGCTTGACAGCGAAGTGCACACTTTCGCCTTCAGCGTGGCGGCCAACGCGATCATCTCGTTTATTCCGTTCGTGGTGCTGCTCTATACACTCGCGCTCTCGGTCTTCCACTCGGAGGCGATGAGAGGCGTGGTCGACGACATGGTCAATTACTTCCTGCCCTCGGCCACCACCACCAAGGACTGGGTGGCGAATACAATCGTCAGCGAGGCCGTTCTCCCGCTGCTAAAGCGGCACGGCGCGCAGGCTTTTTCGCTGGTGATGATTCTTATCTCGTGCACGGGTATTTTCCTGCCTTTGGAGGTGGCTCTCAATCAGGCCTGGGGAGTGAGCAAGAGCCGAAACTACCTGTTCAACCAGACCATCGCCTTCGGGCTGGCGCTGCTGATGGTGGGGCTGGGCGTCGCCAGCATGGTGGCGAACGTGAGCGTGGACAAGGTGCTCGCGATTGCTCTCGTACATGGCACAGACAACTGGTTTTTCCGGATTCTGAACTACTCTTATGACGCTCTGAGCTACCTTTGGCTGGCGGTCTCAACGGGCGTCGCGTCAATCCTGTTCTTCTTCTCGGTCTATTACTTGCTGCCCAACCGCAAAGTACCGTGGCGGCCGGTCATGAGAACATCCATCATTACTGGAGGCGTCTGGCTGGTTTCGAGATTCATCTATGCGGCGGTGCTGCCGCATCTGGATTTCCAGTCGCTCTATGGCCCGTTTTACGTTTCTGTCGGCTTGCTCTTCTGGGCGTATATCTCAGGGCTGATCCTGTTCGCCGGAGCGCAGTTCAGCGTGGCGCGGCTGGGCGACGCGAAGAAGTAGCGCCGGCCAATCTGGAAGTATCGGGCAGGTCGAAGATAAACAAGGGTTTTGTAAATCTTGACCGATTCACTGATCTCTAACCCCTGATCCCTGACCCCTGTTGTTCGCTTTGTATTCGCCAAGGCCTTTGCGCTAATCTCTTGACAGCAGCATGCCCCCACACACGCCCAACTTGCCCGAAATCTCCGACCCGTTTGCCTGCTTTCACCCGGTGACAGCGGAGTGGTTCCGGGCCGTCTTCGACGCGCCCACCGCTCCTCAGCGCATGGGCTGGCCGGTGATCGCGCGCGGCGAGAACGCGCTGATCCTTGCGCCGACGGGCACGGGCAAGACGCTGGCCGCATTCCTCTGGTGCCTGGACCGGCTGATGCTGCAAAACAGGGAACTGGGAACAGGGATCAGGGATCAGGGAGACAGGGCGGCAGGGACCAAGGGACCAATGGAACGAGAGGCTGGAGCCGAAAAGCGGCCGGGGTGCCGGATTGTTTATGTCTCACCGCTGAAGGCGCTCGCCGTGGACGTGGAGCGGAACCTTCGCTCGCCGCTCGCCGGCATGGCCAATATGGCGCGGCGCATGGGCGTTCCATTTCACGAGCCGCTAATCAGCGTGCGCACGGGCGACACGCCGCAGCGCGAGCGGGCACGCTTCGCGCGCCATCCCGCAGAAATTCTCATCACCACTCCCGAGTCGCTCTATTTGATCCTGACCTCCCAGGCGGCCAAGGCGCTGCGCACCGTCGATACCGTCATCGTCGACGAGATTCACGCACTCGTGCCCACCAAACGCGGCGCGCATTTGGCGCTCACGCTCGAACGTCTGCAGGCACTGACCGCGAAACCGCTTCAGCGCATCGGACTATCGGCCACGCAGCGGCCGCTCGAAGAGGTGGCGCGGTTCCTGGGTGGCATTGAGGTTGAGGGAGGGTTGAGAAGCGAGTCAGCGAGTCAGCAAGCTAGCAAGTCAGCGAGCATGCAAGCTACGGCGTCAACGACCGACGGTTCGACCGATTCGGCGGGAGATGTGGTCGCAGAAATTGAAGGCCCGCTTCGCTATCGCCCCGTGACCATTGTGAACGCTGCCGCACGCAAGCAGCTCAAACTGCGCATTGAGGTTCCGGTAGAAGACATGGCGCGCCTGGGCGAAATGGAGGAGATTCCCTCGGGGCCAGCGTCGCAAACGCCGCGCCGCGTCTCGATCTGGAACGCAATTCATCCGAGGCTGCTCGAAATCATTCGCGAGCGCAACTCGACAATTCTCTTCGTGAACGCGCGCCAGACCGCCGAGCGTCTTGCCGGAGCCCTCAACGACCTGGCTGGCGAGCCGATTGCCCGCGCGCACCACGGCTCGCTTGCAGCAGCGCAGCGCTCGGTGATTGAAGAGCAGCTCAAGGCCGGGCAGATCAAAGCGCTGTGCGCGACCTCGACGCTGGAACTGGGCATTGATATGGGCGCCGTCGATCTCGTCGTGCAGATCGAATCGCCGCCGTCAGTCGCCAGCGGCATGCAGCGCATTGGCCGCGCCGGCCACCACGTCGATGCGGTGAGCGAAGGCATTCTTTTTCCCAAGTACCGCGCCGACCTGGTTGCTTGCGCAGCGGTCACGCGCGCCATGCACGAGGGCCACATTGAGTCGACGCGCTTTCCGCGCAATCCCCTCGATGTGCTGTGCCAGCAATTGGTGGCCATCGTCGCGTCCGCAAGGCCGCCGCGAAAGGCAGGGAGCAGGGATCAGGTATCAGGGACCAGAAAAAAGACTCCGGCTGCCCCGCTCCTGCCCGCTCTCTTCGGCGAAGAGGCGCCGCAGACCTGGAATGACGCGAACCCCGCTAGCTTCGCTGGCTCCGCGAACGTCGCTCCTCCCGAGGTCTCCGTCGATTTCCTCTTCGACCTCGTGCGCGGAGCGGCGCCGTTTGGATCGCTTTCGCGCTCGGCCTTTGACGGCGTGCTCGATCTGCTCAGCGGCCGCTACCCGTCCGACGAGTTTGGCGAGTTGCGCCCGCGGCTCACCTGGGACCGCGTGCGCAATGTCGTCACGGCTCGCGACGGCGCCGCGCGGCTGGCGATCCTGAACGCCGGAACCATCCCCGATCGCGGCCTCTACGGCGTCTTTCTCGCATTTACCGATGGCAAGCCGGTGCGCGTGGGCGAGCTCGATGAAGAGATGGTCTTCGAGTCGCATCCCAACGAGACGTTCATCCTGGGCGCGTCCACATGGCGCATCACCGACATTACGCACGATCGCGTACTGGTCACTCCCGCTCCTGGCGAGCCGGGCAAGATGCCGTTCTGGAAGGGCGACGGCCCCGGCCGCCCGCTCGAGTTTGGCCGCCGCATTGGCGCCATGGTGCGCGAGCTGCGCGCCCTGCCGCAGGCTGCCGCGCTTACGCGCCTCGTCAGTGAGCACGATCTCGATCCGGGCGCAGCGGAGAATCTGCTGCGCTTCCTCGCCGACCAGGCTGAGGCGACAGGGCAGGTTCCCGACGACCGGACGATTGTGGTTGAGCGCTGCCGCGACGAACTCGGCGACTGGCGCGTGTGCGTGCTGACGCCCTTTGGTAGCCGCATTCACATTCCCTGGGCAATGGCGGTGGCTGCGCGCATTCGCGCGGCCGGCGGCCCGGAAGTTGAAACGCTGTGGGGCGACGACGGATTCGTGCTGCGCTTCCCCGACACCGATGAGCCGCCCGACTCCGATTGGATTCTTGTCGAGTCGGCCGAAGCCATGCAGCTTGTGCTGCGCCAGTTGGGGTCGACGGCGCTCTTTGCCGGGCGCTTTCGTGAGGCCGCGGGACGCGCGCTGCTGCTGCCGCGCCGCCGCGCCGATCAGCGCTCGCCGCTGTGGCAGTTGCGCAAGCGCTCCTACGATCTGCTCAGCGTGGCCTCGCGCTATCCCCAGTTCCCATTGCTGCTCGAGGCTTATCGCGAATGCCTGCGCGACGTTTTCGACATGCCTGCACTGGTTGAAATCCTGCACGAAATAGAACAACGGAAGTTGCGCGTGCACGTGGTGGAAACGCGCAAGCCTTCGCCTTTTGCCGCTTCCCTGCTCTTCAGCTACGTGGCCAACTTTGTCTACGAAGGCGATGCGCCGCTGGCAGAGCGCCGCGCCCAAGCCCTCACCATCGATCAGGACCAGTTGCGCGAACTCCTTGGCGAGGCCGACCTGCGCGAGCTGCTCGATGCCGAAGCCATTGCTGAAGTGGAAGAGGCGGCGCAGTGCCTCGCGGAGAATTATCGCGCGCGTTCTGCCGACGGAATTCACGATCTTTGCCTGCGCCTGGGCGATCTTTCGCGCGAAGAGCTGGGCCGCCGCGTGATCTCTGCTGGTCTTTTGACGAATATCGACCGGCTCGTTCGATCTCGTCGTTTGCTCGAGTTGCGCATCGCCGGCGAAAAGCGGTTGATCGCCGCTGAAGACGCGGCGCGCTACCGCGATGGCCTTGGCATTCCGCTGCCGCCGGGCTTGGCGGCCGCGCTGCTCGAGCCCGTGGCGCACCCGGTGCTCGAACTGGTGCGCCGCTATGCGCGCACGCACGGCCCGTTCACGTTGCGCGAAGTCGCGGAAAGATTTGCGCTGGACACAGAAGCCGTCGAGAACACATTGCGGCAGCTTGCGCACGAGGGCCGCGTGCTCGAAGGCGGTTTCCGTCCCGGAGGGCTGCATCGCGAGTGGTGCGACCCGGAAATCCTGCGGCAAATTCGCCGCAAGTCGCTGGCCAAGCTGCGCCGCGAAGTGGAACCGGTGGAGCAGCACACGCTGGCGCGCTTCCTCACGCACTGGCAAGGCGTGCTGGCGCCGCGCCGCACGGGGACAGCGCACCTTGACGCGCTGCTTGACGCAATCGAGAGCCTGCAGGGCGCGCCGCTGCCTGCGTCGCTGCTTGAGACCTCGATTCTGCCTGCGCGCATTGCCGATTTCACATCCGCGGGGCTCGATACCCTGGTCGCCGCCGGTGAAGTGGCGTGGGCCGGAGTCGAGCCGATTGGCGAACGCGATGGGCGCATTGCGCTGTTTCTCGCCGACAAGCTGCCGCTGCTCGCCCAGCAGCGCCCGCCGGTCGAACCGCTCACCGAGCGCGAAGAGAAGCTGCTGGCGGTTCTCGAATCAACAGGCGCTAGCTTCTTCGATTCGCTTCATGAAGCTGCGGGCTCGGGCTATCCAGGCGAGACCATCGAAGCGCTTTGGAGCCTGGTTTGGCGTGGGCTCATCACCAACAACTCGCTGCATGCCTTGCGCGCGTATATCGCGCGGCACGAAAGCGCGCGCACGCCGCGGCGCTATCAAACGGGCGCGGTCTTCCGCTCGCGGCGCACCACGCCGCCCACCGCACAGGGCCGCTGGTCCCTTTTGCCGCTCCGTCCGCCGGACCAAACGAGTGAAGGCGCGAGACGCGCGACGACCGAGCGCAGCCACGCGCTCGCGCTGCAACTACTCAACCGCTATGGGGTGCTGCTGCGCGAGCATGTTGCGGCAGAGAATGTGCCCGGCGGATTCAGCGCAGTGTACGACGTCCTGAAGGCGCTTGAAGAGAGCGGACGGATTCGCCGCGGCTATTTCGTTGGCGGATTGGGCGCTACGCAGTTTGCGCTGCCCGCCGCCGTTGACCTGCTCCGCCAGTTGCGCACCGATCCGCCGGCCGAGAAGCCCGAATTCGTGCAGTTGGCTGCGACCGATCCTGCCAACCCTTATGGTTCGGTATTGCGCTGGCCCGAGCTGCCCGTGGCCGAAGAAGATTCGGAATCCGCACCGCGCATTCTCACCCGTGCCGCTTACGCTGAAGTGATTCTGCACAATGGCGAGCTTGTGGCATGGCTCAAGCGCGGCAATCCAAATCTGCTGGTCTTTTTGCCGGCCGACGAGCCGGAGCGCTCGCAAGCTGCGGCGGGATTGGCACATTTTCTCTGCAGCCGAGGGCAGGAACGCATGCGTGCAAGCAACCACGGAGGCGTACTGATCACGACCATCAACGGCCAGCCGGTAGCCGCGCACTCGATGGCGCGCTTTCTGATGGACGCGGGCTTCCATCCTGGGCCTCTGGGCATGCATCTGCGCCGCATTCCGCTCGCCATTGTGCATTCTGAGCTGAACAGGCCCGAGGTCCAATAAGAATTGCCTGAAGGCGACACCATCTTTCGCACCGCGCGCAACATAGGCCGCGCGCTCACCGGCAAGCCGGTCACCGGCTTCCGGTCAACATTCCCGCTCTTGACGCGATTCAACGACGACACGCCGCTCGTCGGCCAGACGGTCGATCACGTCGAAGCGCGCGGCAAATGGCTGCTCATTTATTTTTCCGATGGCGGAATCCTTACCTCGCATTTGCTGATGAACGGCCGCTGGCACATCTACCGCCAGGGCGAGCGCTGGCAGGCGCCGCGGTTCCACATGCGCATCGTCATCGAGAACGGCCAGTACCAGGTTGTTGGTTTTCGCGTGCCGGTGGCGCGCATGCACACGGAAAAATCGTTAGCTCGCGATCTGCACATTGCTCGTTCGGAAAACGATCTGCTCAGCGATGAGTTCGACGCCGAAGCCGCCCTCGTGCGCCTCCTCGGCCGCCCACACGAAGCGCTCGCGGACGCGCTGCTCGATCAATCGGTTCTCGCCGGCATCGGCAACGTTTTCAAGTCGGAGATCTGCTTCGTCCAGGGCCTTCATCCATTCCGTGCCGTCGGAACCCTGACTCGCGAAGAGGCTGCGGCAACGATTGCCAGCGCGCAAAAGTTGCTCAAGGTGAACGTGCTCGAGGACTCCGGCGACCTGATCGTGACCTATCGCGGGCAGCAGCGGCGCACCACGCACGCATCCGATCCCGGCGCCAGCCTGTGGGTTTACGGGCGCGCCGTTGAGCCATGCCGGCGCTGCGGCGAGCCGATTCGCCGCCGCATTCAGGGCGTGGATGCGCGCGTTACTTTCTGGTGTCCGCGCTGCCAGCCCATGCCCGACGGCTCCGACGTGGATGGATGAGCTCGTTCGGAAATCAGTTCGAAGGCTTGCCGATCCCAAGGATCTTCTGAAAGATATTGCGGTGGTCGTCGCCGTTCATGCCGCCTTTGTGATCGCAGGTATCGGTGGGCGCGGTGCCGTCGAGAAACGCCGCGCTGTAGTCGTCGGGGCAGGAGGCGTCAGCCAGCAGGTTGGTTGCCTTGTCAATGGTCTCAGTCTGGACACCATCCGGCGGCGTGAAGTCGTTGGTATCGGAGTACTGCGGCAACTGCACCGCCTGCTTCATGAAATCAGCCCAGATGGGGGCAGCGACACGCGCGCCCTGGATGCGGCCGCGGTTTTCGGGGTCAAGTTCGGTGTAATCGTCGTTGCCTATCCACACGATGCACAGCAGGTTAGAGGTGAATCCAGCAAACCATGCATCGTGGCTGGTGCCGGTTTTGCCCGCAGCTGGAGCGGTGAATCCCATGTTGCGGACGCCTGCGCCGGTTCCGCAATAATCTCGTCCCCCAACCGTGCAGGGATCGCTCCCGTTGCCTCCGAGAACAGCTTCCATCATGGATGTGGTGAGGAAAGCGGCGCGTGGATCGAGCACCTGCCGCGTAGTGGGCGTGTAGTCTTCAATGATGTCGCCGGTGGGCGTGCGCACGCTCGCCAGCATCCACGGATCGATGTGCACGCCGCCATTGGAGAAGACGGTATACGCGCCGGCCATATCGAGCGGTGTGGCATCGTATGATCCGATGGCCATGGAAGGCGTGCCTTGCGCGCTTTTAATCCCGGCATCGCGCGCCAGAGCGGCCACGCGATCGAAGCCCACCATGCTCGCCAGGCTGATCGTTGCGTTGTTGTCCGATCGCATCAGGGCCAGGCGGGCGGTCATCTCGCCGTAAAACTCGCTTTCGAAGTTGTGCGGCGTGTACTCGTAAGGGGTCCCCTCGCCGTAGGTTTGCTGCGCATCGTCGAGCATGGTCACAGGCGAAAAGAGTTTGGTTTGGCCGGGTAACATCGTGCCCTCAACCGCAGTCTGAAACGCAGCCGCATAGACAAACGGTTTGAAAATCGATCCCGTGGGCCGGTGTGCCACGGCGTGATTCACCTGCGACGTGCCGTAGCTGCGCCCGCCCACCAATGCCAGCACCTGGCCGGTATGAGGATCGAGCGCGATCAACGCCACTTGCGGATAGATGTAAGGCTTGCCCAGCTTTCTGTCGCGCGCGTGGACGGCGTCAACTTGTGCGTCGACGACATGGATTGTGGAGTTGACCGCCTGCGTTGCCAGGCGCTGCAGATCGGGATCGAGCGAGGTGTAAATGCGCAACCCTTCGCGGTTGAAGTCGCGATCGCCCAATCGTTGCGTCAGTTGATCGTGCACCAGGTCGACAAAGTAGGGCGCTTCGCTTTCATCCACGCTTGAAGACACCAAATGGAGCGGTTCAGACTTGGCGGCCTCGGCTTCATCTTTGGTGATAGCACCGGTTTCAACCATCGAGTCGAGGACAAGATTGCGGCGCTCGATCGCGCGTTCGGGATGGTGGAACGGATTCAGGCGGCTGGGGCTTTGGATGAGCCCGGCCAGCAACGCGCACTCCGACAGGTCAAGCTGGCTCACATCTTTGCCGAAGTAGTCCTGCGAGGCTTCGCCGAAGCCGTCAATGGAAAAACTTCCGATCTGCCCGAGAGGAATTTCGTTCGCGTACATGGCGAAGATCTGCTTCTTATCGAAGCGATGCTCGAGGATGATGCTGATAACGGCCTCGCGCGCTTTGCGCGAATAGGTGCGCTCAGGCGTGAGGAAAAATCCGCGCGCAAGCTGCTGCGTGAGTGTGGACGCGCCCTCCTCATAGCGGTGAAGGTGGAAGATGTCGTTGCGCATCGCGCCCAGGATGCGCCAATAGTCGATGCCGCCATGCTCAAAGAATCGGCGGTCTTCAATGGCGATGACGGCATGCACAAGATTTTGCGGAATCTCGTCGTACGTGAGCAGGCGGCGCTTGGTGCGCTGCGTGCCTTCGCTCAGTCCGGTGATGAGCAGCGGCTCGAGTTCGTAGCTGGAAAGCTGCTGGCCATGCGCGTCGGTGATTGAGTTAACCACGCCGCCGCTCACGTGGATGGTAGCGCTGTCGGGCGCGTGATAAGACTGCGGGCCGGGCTGCACTGTGATTTGCTGCACGCCTTCGCTATAAGTTCCCAGTTGCGAAGCCTGCGGCGCTCCATCGCCTGTGTAGCCGGCCTCGCGCAGTTCGTTGGCAATCCAGTGCACGGTGAGCTTTTGCCCCGGACGCACCTCGCGCGGCGCGGCGTAGATCTGGGCGGTGCTGGCGAAAATCGGCTGCTTCAGCCGCGCATCGACGATGCCCTCATACTTGACGTAGAAATAGGCGAACACCGAAGCACCGGTCGCAACCGCGACAAGCAGGACCACGAGCAGCCCCAGCAGGATCCGCGACTTGGGATGATGGCCTGACTGGGACTTCGGGATTCGGACTCGTAGTGCCATTGCCGCTCCTCAAAAAACAGCCGCTAGCTCCTAGCTTTCAGCCCGTTCGTTCTTCCACTTCCTCCGAGGCAATCGTCTATGAGCATCACCTTGCAGCGCGCAGCAAGACGATCAGCTAAAGGCTCCCTCCCAGCAGTCGCTCTTCTTCGGTGCGCTTCCTTACCAGCGCTACAACGTCGCCCAGGGCTACATCGACGCTGGTGCTCGTCGAGCGCGTCACCAGTTCCACCTGTCCCGACGCGGCCTTTTTGCCGACGTTGATGCGATAGGGAATGCCGACCAGATCCGCATCCTTGAATTTGACGCCGGCGCGCTCGTCCCGGTCATCGAGCAGCACATCCAGCCCCGCTGCTTCCAAGTCGACGGCGAGCCTTTCACCCTTGGCGCGGAGCGAAAAATCGCCCACATTCGTAATGGTGACGACAACAGTAAACGGCGCGATGGAGGCCGGCAGCCAGAAGCCGATGGCGTCGTTCGATTGCTCGATGGCCGCCGTGAGAATGCGCTCGATACCGATGCCGTAACTGCCCATAATGGGCGTCACCTCTTTTCCGTTCTCGTCCAGGACCCGCGCGCCCATTGACTCAGAGTACTTGTAGCCGAGCTTGAAGATGTGGCCTACCTCGACAGCTTTGCCGACCACGAGCTTGCCCGTGCATCCCTCCGTCGGGCAGCCCTCGCTCTCGTTCACGCTGCGGATGTCGGCGGTGAGCGTCCAGGTGAAATCGCGGCCCGGCGTTACGTTGCGCAGGTGGTAGTCGAGCTTGTTTGCGCCACAGACCATATTCCTGCGGCCTTCGAGCGCGTGATCGACGATGACCACGGGCGACCGGGCATCAACGTCGAAATGTAGAAAGTCGAGGCGATGCTTTCTTGAGGCTTCGCCGTGGTCGGCTTCGAAAATATCCAGAGCGAACGCCTCTTTATACTTTTCTTTGCTCGCCGGACTGAGGCCGATGGGGCCGAGGAAACCTGCCGGCGCATGAAAGACCTCATCGAGCTCCTCTGCTTGCATGGGCCTAAGTTCGGAGGCAAACAGAATCGCCATCAGTTTTGCTTCGTTGACCTGATGGTCTCCCCTCAGGAACACCACTGCCGGCTTCCATTCACCGGCGATGGACGCCATGTACGCGACACACTTGATGTCCGACGCCGGAGAGATTTTGAAGAACGCGGCTACATCGGCAATCGCGCCGCATCCCGGCGTGTGCACCAACTCCGGGCTTCCGCCTCCGGTCGGAGCCATCTCGAGGACCGGATCGAGCCGTGAGGTCGCTTTTTCCAGATTCGCCGCGTATTTGCAGACCGGGCAGCTTGCGATCAGGTCCTCGCCGGCATCGGTGTAGACCATGAACTCCTGCGACTGCGAGCCGCCCATGGCGCCCGAATTGGCCTCGACAGCGACGAACTTCAGCCCGCAGCGCGTGAAAATGGCGCGATAAACGCGGTCGTGCAGGTCGAAGCTGCGGTCGAGCCCAGCTCTATTGATGTCGAAGGAGTAGCTGTCCTTCATGATGAACTGGCGCACGCGCAGCAAGCCCCCTTTGGGCCGCGGCTCGTCGCGGAACTTGGTCTGAATCTGGTACCAGATTTGCGGCAACTGCTTGTAGCTGCGCAATTCGCCGCGCGCGATCGTGGTCATGATCTCTTCGTGCGTCATGCCCAGGCACAGGTCCGCGCCCTTGCGGTCTTTCAGGCGGAACATGTTGTCGCCCATCGTCGTCCAGCGGCCGCTCTCCTCCCACGGCTCGCGCGGAATAATCCCCGGCAAGTAGAACTCCTGCGCGATCTGGTCCATCTCATCGCGCACGATGGCGATGATCTTGTTCAGCGAGCGCTGGCCCATGAAGAGGTAGTTGTAAATACCTGCCCCGAGCTGGCGGATGTAGCCGGCGCGGAGAAGAAACTTGTGGCTGGCCACTTCGGCGTCCGCAGGGGCCTCGCGCAGTGTGGGAATAAAGAGCTTCGACCAACGATGCATAGAAAGGTTTTGCGCACTTTCTCGTTCGCTGAGGCGAACGCAAGGCAAATGAAAGCAGCTTTCATTCTAAATGTCCGGCTTGTCGCCGACTTTCAGAAACCACCCTCTGCGGCTCAAATCGGTTTGTTGTGGCCGTGTGGCATACTTTCAGGCATGAATTTCCACCACATTCCCTGGGAAGCGATTCTGTTTGGATTGATCAAGTTCCTCAAGGTCTTCGGGATTATTCCGGGCGCGCTGGCGGCGTTCGGCGTGCGGAAGTTTTACCAGAAATGGCGGCAGAACAAGGCGATGGCCGGATGGCCCGCAACCGACGGGACGATCCAAAGCGGAAAGGTTCAAAAGCAAGGGCTGCGCTACTGGGTCGAACTTACCTACACGTATTACTTGGGCGAGTTCCGTTCAGGCAAGCATGTCCATCATTTTCGCCGCGAGGAAGAGGCCGATGAATTCGTGCGCCAGGTAAAGGACAAGCGGATTCAAGTTCACTACAACGCTTCCAGCCCAGACCAATCGGTGATTCTGGACCGCGATTTGGAAGTCATTGCGTTGCTGGCGCCGCAGTACCGGTGACATTTGCCAGATACGCAACGGCAATTGTGCGCGAACGCAAGGACGCATCGATGGAGTTTCCGTTCTAAATATTCGGCTGCTTAAAGGCCCTTGCCTCTGGGTGGTTCCGTCTGCCGACCTCGATCAGCTGGAAGATCAGGAACGAAACGCCTTGGGAGATCGCGACAAGCACAATGATGACAAGATCGGATTTCCAAGTAAGCAGAAAGGTCCCGTCGGGATCATGAACCTCCCAACGGAAGGCGAAACTGGACGCGAAGAGAGAAATTGCGGCCACGATGCAAATGCCTAGGCCCACAAAGACCCTTAACACGATGTGCCGACGGAACGTCCAAAATGAAATCCGCTGAGTGAACGTTGCCAACAGCAGAAGTGCCACGCCTGAGCGCCATGTGATGGAGCTTGATCCATCGAGATTCGTGCCCTCAAGGAGGATCAGAAAGTTCGAATGAAGTAACAAGTAGACAGCTGCGCAGAGTAAACACAGCCCGAAGAGGACTCTAAGCGCGACCTTCTTCATGGGCATCACCTCATTGCGCTAAATCAGCTCCACGCCCCACAGATCGTGCAGATGCACAACTCCCTCGACCTTCAGCTCGGCGTCGACCACGATGAGCGAGGTAATCTTGCGCTCTTCGAGAATTGCCAGCGCTCGGGCCGCCAATTCCTCCGCAGCAATCGTTTTGGGATGGGCGTTCATCGCTTCGCCGGCTGTTTTGCCCAGCGCCGCGCCGCCTTCGCGCTCCAATAATCGTCTCAGGTCGCCGTCCGAGATTACGCCGCGCAGCTGTCCCGACTCCTGCACCGTCGTCATTCCCAGCTTCTTTGACGACATTTCGAAGATCACATCGGCCATGGGAGTTAACGGCGTGACAACAGGAACGTCTTCGCCGGTGTGCATCAGGTCACGCACCTTGGCCAGTTGCTTGCCCAATTTGCCGCCGGGGTGCAGTTCCGCAAAATCTTCAGCGCGAAAGCCCTTGCGCAGGCTCACGGCAACCGCCAATGCATCGCCCAGCGCCAGCATCGCTGTCGTCGATGCCGTGGGCGCGAGGTTCAGCCCACAGGCCTCGCGCTCCACCGAGCAATCGAGGGCCACGTCGCTCGCCGCGGCAAGAGTCGAGTGCAGATTGCAGCAAAAACTGACGAGCGCGTCGCCTTTGCGCTTGAGCGTAGCCAGCAAGCGCAGAATCTCCTCTGTTTCTCCCGATGCCGAGAGCGCAATCACCACATCGCCCGCCATCAGCACGCCAAGGTCTCCGTGCACGGCCTCCGCCGGATGCAGAAACAGCGCCGGCGAGCCGGTAGAGCTGAGCGTGGCGGCGATCTTCTGCGCGATGATGCCGCTCTTGCCCATGCCCGTGACCACCACGCGGCCGTTTTGCTCGCCGCAGCGCAGGATCATCTCCACGGCGCGCGAGAACGGCGCGGCCATCGGCCCATCGAGGCGCGCGGCAAGCGCCTCAAGCGCGGCCGCCTCGGTGCGCACCAGCGCCGCTGGCTGGAACGGCTCGTCTTTCCCGGTGGGGCTCATTGGCATTTCATGCTAACAGCTTGGAAGGAAGCTTTCAGCCCTCGATTCTCAGTCTTCAGCCTGGTTCGTGCCGGCCCTCCGCGAAAGGACTGCGTGTCCGATGTACGCATTCCTCCGCTTTGCTGGGCAACTGCGCCCTCCCACTAATCTCTGACCCCTGATCTCTGATCTCTGTTTTCCCCTCGTACAATAAAGCTACGAGGTCGATTCCGTTGCGCCGAAACACCATTGTTCTTATTACCGTTCTCTTTCTTCTGGCTGTCTTTGCCTGGGCGGGCTGGGCCAACTGGGAGTATCGCAAACAGGCCGCCGAAAAAATACTTGCCGGCGCCGCGCAGGGCGAACTGGTTCCGGCTGCCGGCGGCGACGCCGTGGATTATGTCTCGCCGCTGGACGGCAAGCCTGCGCCTGCCTTCGCGCTTGAAAACCTGAGCGGCAGCAAGGTTTCGCTCGCGAGCTACAAGGGCAAGGCCGTGATGATCAACTTCTGGGCCACATGGTGCGGCCCGTGCAAAGTGGAGACGCCCTGGATCGTCGATTTGCGCGACAAATACGCGGCGCAGGGCTTTGAAGTTCTCGGCGTGGACACCGAGGGCGATGATCTCGAGCCCAGTGACAAGGCTGGATGGGCCAAGGCTGAGGCCAACGCCAACAAGTTCGTCACCCAGATGAAGGTCCCATATCCGGTGCTGCTCGATGGCGACAGCATCAGCCGAGAATACGGCGGCCTCGATGATCTGCCCGCGTCGTTCTTTGTCGATCGCAGCGGTAAAGTGGTCGTGGCCACCGTTGGCCTGACTTCGGAGAGCGACATCGACAGCAACATCAAGAAGGCGTTGGCGGAGTAAGAGCAGCGGGGTTAGCGGAGCGAGCGAGATTTGAAACAGATAGGCGAATCGTGGTTGGATCTGATTTTGATGGCGGAAATGAAAAGACAAGTTTGCGCAGCGGTAGCATTGGCGATTGGGCTTGGCGCACTCGGAGCGGCGGGCGCGCACGGCCAGTACGTTTCCGATTCACCGCGGAGCAGCTCTGTGGTTAAGACGGAGGCGGTGCAATACCTCTTTCCCGAGAAGGTGAGCGTTCCCGCGGGCAAGGCGACCCCGGTCACATTGCACTTCCGCGTCGCGCAGGGACTGCACATCAACTCCCACACGCCCAGCGACGAGTTCCTGATCGCGACGGATTTCTCGATTCCCGACGGCATGGGCGTCCGGCTCGGAACGGCCACTTACCCTCCCGGCAAGATCATCTCTCTGGCCTTCGATCCCTCGACCAAACTGAGCGTGTACACCGGCGAGTTTGACATTCAGGCGCGCATCGTCGCCACGCCGGGCAATCACCTGGTGCAAGCCAAACTGCACTACCAGGCCTGCGACCAGAACCAGTGCATGCCGCCCAAAACCATCAACGTCCCCATTGACGTGATCGGGAAATAGCGCCGAGCGCAATCATCGCGCCGGCCTTTTTCAGGCTGGCCGACCTCGTTTCCCGTCATTGCGTCGAGCCGCTGTCGTCTGCGGGCAAGAATTGGTAGCTCACAAAGGCAACGTGCGCGCCGTCGGGAGCCCAGTTGGGCACGTTGTCGCTGCCCGCTCCTCCGACAATCTCGACCAGGTCGCGAATCTTCCCGTCGGCAACATTAAGAATGCGCAAAGTGACGTCTTTGTTGGCCTCGTGCCCCGTCACATCCTTGTTGTAGGAAAGAATCAGGATCGATTTTCCGTCCGGCGAGGGATGCGCCGTCCAGTTGTGCTTTTCGTCGAAGGTCACCTGCTCGGGCTGGCTGCCGTCGGGCCGCATGCGCCAGATCTGCATTCCGCCTGCGCGGTCGGAGTTGAAGTAAATCAACTTGCCATCGGCCGAAAAATCCGGATCATCGCTCACACCTGTGCCCGTGGTCAGCGCGGTCTCCGCTCCGCCGTCCGGCGAAATGGCAAAAATGTTCAACGTGCCGTGGCTGGGCCGCGTAAACAGAATCGTCTTCCCATCCGGCGACCAGCTATGAAAATAGGAATCGGGATTCGCGGTCACCATGCGCGGCGCGCCGCCCGTCGCAGGCACGATATAGACGCGCCGTCCAGGATGGTCCGGCGTGGTGCAGGTCATCGCGAGCCATTTGCCGTCGGGTGAGAGGCCGTGGCTGCCGGTGCAGTCGCTGGCGTTGCCGATATCGATCGGCGTTGCCTCGGCGAGCGCGCCATCGCCTTCTGCGGCCGGCACGCTCCACAGCTTGCCTGCGCGGTCGAAGATCAGCGTCTTGCCGTCGCGGCTCCAGTTCGGCGCTTCCATCTGTCCCTTGCCGGTCTGGATCACGAAGGCCATGCGCGCATTGTTGTCGATGGCGATGGTCTGGAGAGTGCTGTAAAGCGCCATGGGCGCTGGAGTTGCCGGAGCCGTGAGCGGCTCGAGTTCCACATGCGCGAAGGTGGCTTGCTCGATCGCGTCCGGGTTGTGCGCGCAAACTCCGAGGCCGGCATAGAAATCGCCGTCGAAATGCAGCTTGATCGTTGCGCCCACTTGGTGCAGCGGCTCGCCGTGCGCGCTCAGAAAAAGCGTGATCGTGTCGCCACGCTTTTCGAGGCGCATCCGCTGCGGCGCGCCGATGTTGAAGGCGATTTCCTGCGTTGTGTCGCCCTTGTTGCGCCGGTATTGCAGCGCCGTTTCTCCCGAACCGTGAATCGCCGCGTCGGCGTACATGGCGTCCGCGTCGAGCGTCTGCCGGAACATGAGCAGCGCCTTGCGATGCGGGTTTGAGCCGGGCCCGGCATCGGCCAGCTTCACATCGGCGGTCAATGACACGTCGCCGGAAACCTTTTTCCACACGAAGTGGAATGCGTCGACGTTCACCCACAAGTTCGCGCCCGCTGAGCGGATGGTGTAGACGCCCGTTGCGGCATCGAAGCTCGCCACTCCCGGCGGAACGACACTGCCGACATCGGACTTGTTCTCAAAAATGCCCAGTGAGCTGCCGGCCGCTTGCGCGGCCGCAATGCCCGCTCCGATGAACCCAACCGCCAACACTGCAATCGCTGCGATTCGTACCGTCATACTTTTGTTCCGATGCACGATGAAGGTCTCCCCTGTGAACGGAACCACTCTACGGCAAGACGGCGGCGATCCGCCAGCGAGAAGGCGGGGTGCCTCAGGTCCCGGCTTTGGGGCCTGGGAAAGCGCAGACGGACAACAGTCGCTGACTTGCTGACCCGCCGACCCCGCTGACTAACCGCCCGCTTTTTTCTCGATCTTCGCCCAGGAATCTTTCAGCGCGAGCGTCCGGTTGAATATTTTTCTGGTTTCGGACGAGTCCTGATCCAGACAAAAGTAGCCGACGCGCTCGAACTGGAAGCGGTCTCCGAGCTTGGCGTTCGCGAGCGACGGCTCAAGCTTTGCGCCAGTGAGAACTTCGAGCGAGTTGGGATTGAGATTGTCGAGGAAGCTGCCGCCCTCCGGCACGTCGCCGGGATCGGCCTTGGTGAAGAGCTTGTCGTAGAGGCGAATCTCGGCCGAGATGGCACGGGCGGCCGATACCCAATGCATCGTCGACTTCACCTTGCGGCCGTCAGGCGAGTTGCCGCCGCGGCTCAAAGGGTCATAGGTACAGTGCACTTCGACAATGTTGCCTTGTGCGTCTTTCACTACGCTTTTCGCCGTGACGAAGTAGGCGTTGCGCAGGCGCACTTCTTTCCCCGGCGAGAGGCGATAGTACTTGGGCGGAGGAACCTCACGGAAATCGTCGTGCTCAATATAAAGCTCGCGGCTGAAAGGTACCTGGCGCGTGCCGGCTGATGGATCTTCAGGATTGTTCGCGACCTCGACAAATTCTTCTTTACCCTCGGGGTAGTTGTCAATGACCAGTTTGAGCGGGTGCAGCACGGCCATGGCGCGGCTGGCGCGGCGGTTCAGGTCGTCACGCTGGAAGTGCTCAAGCATTTCAACGTCCGTTGTCCCATTGGTCCGCGAGGCGCCGATGGCTCCGCAAAAGGCGCGGATGGCTTCCGGCGTAAAGCCGCGGCGGCGAATGCCGGTAATGGTTGGCATGCGCGGATCGTCCCATCCGTTCACGTGCCCCTCCTGGACGAGCTGCAGCAGTTTGCGCTTCGAGAGCAGCGTATAGGTCAGGTTGAGGCGATCAAATTCAATTTGCTGCGAGGGGAAGATGCCAAGCTGCTCGATGTACCAGCGGTAGAGCGGCTGGTGGTCGGCGAACTCGAGCGTACACATGGAATGCGTGACGTGCTCGATCGAGTCCGACTGGCCGTGCGCGAAGTCGTACATGGGGTAAATGCACCACTCGTCGCCGGTGCGATGGTGAGTGGCGTGGAGGATGCGGTACATGACCGGGTCGCGCATGTTCAGGTTGGGCGAGGCCATGTCGATCTTGGCTCTCAGCACGCGGCTGCCGTCAGGGAATTCGCCCTTCTTCATGCGAATGAAGAGGTCCAGATTCTCCTCGATCGTCCGGTTGCGATAAGGGCTGTCTTTCCCCGGTTCAGTCAGCGTGCCGCGATGCTGGCGAATCTCATCGGCTGTCAGGTCGTCGACGTAGGCTTTTCCGGCCTTGATCAGCTGCAACGCCCACTCGTAGAGCTGGCCGAAATAATCGGACGCGTAGCAGAGGCGATCCCAGTCGAAGCCCAGCCAGCGCACATCATTTTTGATGCCTTCCACGTATTCCGTCTCTTCCTTCTCGGGATTGGTGTCGTCGAAGCGCAGGTTGGTTTTGCCGCCGAATTCGTCCGCCAGTCCAAAATCAATGCAAATTGCCTTGGCGTGGCCGATGTGGAGGTAGCCGTTGGGCTCGGGAGGAAATCGCGTCTGGACGATCGCGTCTCTGTACTTCTTGGTGCGCACATCCTCGGCGATCTGGTCGCGGAGAAAATTCGAATGAATGGGTGCTTCGTGGCTTTCCGGATTCGGTTGGCTCATGGCTTCGTTTGCGCTGGTCATAACGGCCGTTCCTTCTGAAACGTTGAATCTGGGTTCCATGCGAAGCTCACGTCGGAGGCTGCTATATGAATACTGGATTGCCAATCCAAAATGAACAGCGAGTACGAGTCTGCGGAAAATCCGAGCTTCTCTTCTAATTCTGGAGAAAACGTGCCAGGCTCGCTCCGGCCTGCAGAGAACCACACACCTCCAGGCGCGAGAAACGCGGATGAGGCGTCGGGGCTCTCCACAATGAACAGCTTGACTCCGGTGAACGTAATGACCGCCTTGCGATATTCACTGCGGGTCTCCGGAGGGTTGTCTGGCAGCCCAACCAGTATGCGCACTTCGAGTATGAGACTCTCCTCCTCGAAGCTACGCTTGATCGAAAGAATTTGGGCGTCATGTAGCCCATTGGGCAATTCCTGTTCCAATTGTTCGAGCGTCATGAAAGTTTTTCCTTTTTGCAGCCGGGCTTCCTTTCAACCTAGCGATTGAAGGTTCTTTTCCGCATCGCGGATGCGCTGGAGGCACACTTCGCGGCCAAGAACAACCATGGTCTCAAAAAGCGGCGGCGCATTCTTGCGTCCGCAGACAGCGACCCGGATGGGCTGAAAGGCCTGCCCGGCCTTCAATCCAAGTTGAGAAGCGGCGGCACGAAGCGCTTTTTCGAGCGAATCGTGGTCGAAAGGGGTCTTGGCCAGGACCTCCAGCGCAGTTTGCAAAACTCGGCGAGCCAACGCGGCGTCTCCCTTTTGCGGAATCAGCTCGGCAGGGTCGAACGGCGCAAGTTTGTCGAGGAAGAAAAAGTCGGCGGCGCCAACCGCATCGCGCAACAGCTTGATGCGCTCGCGAATGAGCGGCGTGACGGCGCGGACTTCGTCGGGCGAAGCATTGAAGGCGGCTCGCTCGAAGAAGGGCTGCAGGTCGCGGCTTAGCTCCTCCACCGGCAATGCGCGAATATGCTCGGCGTTGAGCCAGACCGCTTTTGCGTCAAAGGGATCGTCGTCGGTAAAGTTGATGACGGCGTTCGCGCGGTTAACGCCTTCAAGAGTAAACAAATCGCGAATCTCGGCCAACGTCAGAAACTCACGGTCGTTCTTGGGCGACCAGCCCAGCAGGCAGAGGAAGTTGACGAAAGCCTGCGGCAGAAAGCCCGCGTCGCGATAGGTGGTGACGCTGACGACGGGGCCGTGCTTGCGCTTGGAAAGTTTGGCGCCATCCGGTGCGACGAGCAGAGGAAGATGCGCGAATTGCGGCGGCTGGGCGTCAAGGCCCTCGAAGATCAGCAGATGCTTGAAGGTGTTGGTCAGGTGATCCTGGCCGCGGATGATGTGGCTGATGCGGAGATCGGCGTCGTCGACGCACGACGCAAGGTGATACGTCGGCATTCCATCGGAACGCAGTAGCGCGAAATCTTCAACCTCGTCGGCCAGCTTTGACTGCGCGCCGTAGACCCCATCATCAAAATGCAACATCCGGCCCTCGCCGCGGGGTACGCGATAGCGCAGGGCAAAGGTCTCGCCTGCGGCGGCGCGACGGTCGGACTCTTCACGGGACAATTCGCGCATTCCGGGATTGAAGAGCCACGCGCCCTGCATTGAAGAATGCTCTTCGTCTGTCGCATGCGCCGGAGTGAAGTCGCGATAAGCAAGGCCCCTGGCGAAGATCGCCTCCGCTTGCCTGCGGTGCAGGTCAAGGCGCTCGGATTGCCTGTACTCTTCGTCCCAGTCGAGGCCCAGCCAGCGCAACCCCTCGAAGATGGACTGCACGCTGGCCTCGGTGTTGCGCTCGACGTCGGTGTCGTCGAGGCGCAAAACCATCGTCCCGTGGTTGTGGCGGGCATAGAGCCAATTGAAGATAAACGTCCGCGCGCTGCCCACATGCAGAAAACCGGTGGGCGAGGGCGCAAATCGAACGCGCGGAGTGATGGCGCCGGAGGAGTCGGGGTCAGGCATCGTGTGGTTTCGTTTCCATTCACGATGCTATCGCAAGGCTCCCAGGCCGAGCAGTGTTCAGCGCGTCACTGCTGCGGCGGCAAAGGCGGTTGCGGGTACGGCGGCTTTGGCGGATAGGGCGGCTGCGGCACCCATCCCGCTTGCGGAATGGGCATCACCTTCCACTGCGCAAACGCCAGCACGTAGACCAGAACCAGATTGCCCAAAGGGATAACGTTCAGCAGCGAAAGCCATGGCGAAAAGCCGGCTTTCTTGCAGATGAACCAGAAAGGAATGATGATGATCGCCAGAAAAATGACTCCGACCAGCATGAAGATCGGAACCATCACCATGAGCGCATGCTGCGCTGCGGATAGATCGGGTTGGTTTTGCAGAAATACCGTCAGATAATTCATGAGCGACGCTCCACCGTGAATTCGGGTTCGCAGCCAAGGTACAGCTAAACCGATGGATCCGCAACGAAAAGTTTTCGGGTTCAGGGCTGTGGCGATGAACTGACTCGCCACTTGGTAAAAGCCAGCGCGTAAAGAACACCAATGTTGACCAAGGGAACAAGGATCAGCAACGAGAAAACTGGCTGGAGTCCGGCCTTCTTGAAGATCACCCAGAAAGGGGGAACGGCTAGCAGAAAAAGGACGAAGTACGGGAATACGTTAAAGAGTAGGGGAGCGACAATCGATGCGTCGCGGATTGAGAAATTGACGTTGGCGGCGAGCATTGCCTTTTGCAGGTCTTCAGAGTTGGTCGGGATTCTGGTGTGGAATTGGTCCTTGGGCGTCGCCTTCAGGTGACCATAGAGGTCGTTCCCAACGATGACCGCATCCAGCACTTGTCCGCTTTGCACCTTGTTGAAGACATCGGAGTAGGCGAATTGAGCGTCATTGCCGACGGCTTTGCTCCTTTCAACCACGCCCCAGAGAAGGACAAGGCAAAGGAGCACAAAAAGCAAGAAGCCGATGATGGCGATAAACGAAAACGTCAGCGTTTTTGCGGGAGAGCTCACAGATCCCCTTTCTTTCGAGCCTCCGGTCGGACCCCACTACTTTCGTATCTTCGGCAGAGGGAGGCTTAGGATGGAGCAATCGTAGCACCGAGCGCAAGATAGCTCTCACGGGACGGTCATCTATCAGGTGGCGATTTGATTATGTAATATCTTCGGTGTCGTAGACCGGCGTGATCGTCCGCTTTTTGGGCACGCCGTGCACGGAGCTCAGCAGATCTTCGACCACATCTTCGAGCTGGCGCTGGCTCTCGACTACTTCGCTCATGCTCTTCAGCTCTTCCGGCTCCTGCACGCGCTCCACGAGCGCCACGGCGTGGCACTGGGCCACGTGATCGAGATTCAGGCCCTCTGGAGTCTTGGCCTTGATGCTCACCTGATCGATAGCTACTCCCAACAGGTCGGCAACCAGCGAGCACATTTCTGCCGCAATGGGCGCGATTTTGGGCGCGGCGAGCACCAGCGTCGTGTCGACATTCACAATGCGGTAGCCCGCGTGCTGCAACTCTTCGAGGGCCAGGTTGAGAAAAATGGCGGAGTCGGCGTCTTTCCAGCGCGGATCACCGGGCGGGAAAAAGCTGCCGATGTCGCCCGCGGCCACGGCGCCCAGCAGCGCGTCGGTGATGGCATGGAGCAGCACGTCGCCGTCGGAGTGGCCGGCCAGGCCCTCGGGATGGTCGATCGTCATGCCGCCAAGACGCAGGGGCACGCCGGACTTGAATTCGTGCGAGTCGTAGCCAAATCCGATGCGTGTGTCCATCATCCGCGTGGCTCTCCGAAGTTGTTCCGCCCGGCGCAGCGGCCGCGATCCTGCGGTTTGGTCGTGACTTCTTTAGTGCGCCCGCTGCCGCAGGTAGAACTCGGCCAGCGCCAGGTCGCCCGGCTGCGTAATCTTCAGATTAACCTGAGAACCGTGCACCACGGCTACCGGAATTCCTGCGCGCTCGGCGAGCGAAGCCTCGTCGGTCCCCACAAAGCCGTCGGCAGTGGCCTCGGCAAAGGCGCGCTGGAGCAGCCCGTAACGGAAGCCCTGCGGCGTTTGCGCCTGCACCACAAATTCCCGAGGAATGGTCGCGGTCACCAGCGCTCCATGCGCGGTTCGCTCCACCTGCTTGATGGTGTCCGTAGCGGGCATCCCCACGATCGCCGCGCCGTACTCGGCTACCGCATCGATCGTGCGCTCGATTGTGGCCACGTCGATCAGCGGCCGCACGGCGTCGTGAACCAGCACAATGTCGTCGGGCTCGGCAGGCAGCGCTCCAAGCGCGTTGGCCACCGATTCTTGGCGTTTTTCTCCGCCTTCCACCATGTGAACCTTGCCCGTGAATCCGTACTCGGCCACCTGCGCCTCCACGCGCTCCATCTCCGGCTTGCGCACGGCGACGTACATCGCCGTCACCCGCGGCGCTGCGGCAAAAGCGCGCAGCGAATGGATGAGGATGGGAACGCCGTCCAGCGCCAGAAACTGCTTGGGCTGCGGGTTGGGTTGCGGGCCGGACATCCGCGTGCCCAATCCCGCAGCCGGAAGAATGGCAAAGACTTGCATAACTCGTGGAGTATAGCACCGTGCAAGCTTTCAGCCCGCCTCGCGCTATGATCCTTTCGTGCCTGCATCTTTGCCATCGACGCCTCCGCTCGATCTCGCGCTGTTCAAGCCCGGAATGCGCCTAGCAGTTGCGGTCTCCGGCGGCGCGGATTCGGTGGCGCTCTTGCGCATTCTGGCCGCGCGCCGCGCTGAGCTGGGGCTGGCGCTTCATGGCGCTCATTTGCACCACGGTTTGCGCGGAGCTGAGGCAGACGGCGACCTGGAATTCTGCCGCGAGCTTGCTGCCAAGCTGGGCCTTCCCTTTCACGAGGCGCGCGTGGACACGGCGCGCGAAGCTGCAGCCGATCCAAAGTCGGGAAAAGCCGCCGAGACCATCGAAGAAGCCGCGCGGCGCCTGCGCTACCAATGGTTCCGGCAACTGATGTCTTCGGGCGAAGTTGACGCAGTCGCGACTGCGCACACTCTCGACGACCAGGCCGAGACGGTCCTGGCCAAGTTTCTGCGTGGAGCGTGGACTGAGGGCTTGGCTGGAATTGCTCCAAGACTTGAAACTGCGGGAGCGGGCGAGATTGTAAGGCCGCTCCTGGCCGCGACTCGCGCTGAAATCGAAACCTACCTGCGCGAGATCGGCCAGGATTGGCGCGAGGACACGTCGAATCGCAACCTGACCTTCACCCGCAATCGCATCCGGCATGAGCTTTTGCCGCTGCTCGAGGGCTGGAATCCCCGGCTGCGCGAGCACATCGCCCAAATGGCGACCTTAGCCTGCGACGAAGAAGCGTGGTGGCAGGCGGAACTGGCCCGTCTCGCGCCGCAGTTGCTGCTGCCGGGGCGTCCAGTGCGCGGAGGCGGCCGCGCTGCAGGCGCCGGCCTCGATTCCGGCCTGGCCATCGAAGTCAGCCGGCTCGCGCCGCTTGCTCCGGCGCTGCAAAGGCGGCTCATTCGTTACGCCGCCGATCAATTTGGCGCCGCGCTCGACTTCACTGCGACTGAATCCGTGCGATCGCTCGCCCTCAGCGGCCGGGCAGGCCAGAAGCTGGCTTTGCCGCATGGCCTGCGCGCGGAAAGAACGGCCCGTGAGCTGCGGCTGTCGATCAGTCGCAGTCTTATTCCAAAAGGCAAAGGGCCGGAGGCCTACGAAGCCGCAATTCCCGGCGAAATCTACGCGCCCGCCTTCGGTCTTAGGCTCCGCATCGAGGTTCGCGGCTCCGCAAGCTCGAGCGAATTCCCAAATGGCCGCGCCGCCTCGCCGGCAAAGACAGCAATTCTCCGCAACTGGAAGCCCGGCGACCGGGTCAGGCTCCGCTATTCTGGCCGTCCCCGCAAGGTGAAGGAAGTTCTGGAACGCATGCGGGTTACGGGGACTGATCGCGCGTTCTGGCCAGTCCTGGAGATCGACGGCACGATCGTCTGGATGCGGGGTGTGGAGCTGGAACCCGATCCGGAGCTGCTCATCTCGACCCATTTCTCAGACGCTGAGGGCTCCGAAAAGCCCACTTCAGCGACCGCAGAAAACCGTTAACGCTCAATATCCTGCCCCTTTCGTACTATGGTTGGGCCTCCAACTTTCACCGCCCCGGGAGTACAATCGGGTTACTGCTCCTCAGGCGGCACGGGTTGTGTGTCTCTGAGGGATGTTTCGTTATTTTTGCCACTTTACCGAGCGCGGGGGCGTCTAAAGGAAGGGTGGCTATAGGCCAGGGATTGAAAATGGGGGTCGCGGTGGGTCTTTCTCCTTAGCCGCGAAAAGGAGACGTTGGTGAACTCGAGCGTTAAAACCATCATGTTTTGGCTCTTCATCCTCATCTGCCTCGTGCTTTTGTGGGGCGTGGTGGAGAGAAGCACAAACATGGGCAAGGAGCCGGAGTACGCCTACTCCGACCTCTATGACAAGGTGGTCAACAACCAGGTGCTCGACGCCGCCATCCAGGGCGACGAGCTCAAGGGCCACCTGAAGGTCTCGCCCAAAGACGAGTTCCACACCACCCTGCCCACCAACTACGAAGACCTTTTGAAGGCGATGATCGCCTCCAAGGTCAACTTCTCCATCAAGGAGCCGCAGAACAACGTCCTGATTCCCCTGCTCATCAATGCGGGCCCGTTCGTGCTGCTGATTGCCGTGTGGTTCTTCATGCTGCGGCAAATGCAGTCCGGCGGCAACAAGGCGCTGTCGTTCGGCAAGAGCCGCGCGCGCCTGCTCTCCATGCAACAGAAGAAGGTCACGTTCAAAGACGTGGCCGGCGTGGATGAGGCCAAGGAAGAACTGAAGGAAATCATCGAGTACCTGCGCGAACCGCAGAAGTTTCAAAAGCTGGGCGGGCGCATTCCCAAGGGCGTGCTGCTCGTCGGGCCTCCGGGGACCGGCAAGACGCTTCTGGCTCGTGCCGTGGCCGGCGAGGCCAACGTTCCCTTCTTCTCCATCTCCGGCTCGGATTTCGTGGAGATGTTTGTCGGCGTAGGCGCAAGCCGCGTGCGCGACCTGTTTGAGCAGGGCAAGAAGAACGCGCCCTGCATTATCTTCATCGACGAGATCGACGCTGTCGGCCGCCATCGCGGTGCAGGCCTGGGCGGCGGGCATGACGAGCGCGAGCAGACGCTGAATCAGTTGCTCGTGGAAATGGACGGCTTTGAATCGAACGACGGCGTGATTCTGGTGGCGGCAACCAACCGTCCCGACGTGCTTGATCCCGCGCTGCTGCGGCCTGGCCGCTTCGACCGGCGCGTGGTGGTGGGCCTGCCCGACATTCGCGGGCGTGAAGAAGTCCTCAAGGTTCACATCAAGAAGGTTCCCGTGTCGGATGACACGAATCTGAACGTACTCGCGCGCGGAACGCCGGGCTTCAGTGGTGCCGATCTTGCCAACATGGTGAACGAGGCGGCGCTGAATGCGGCGCGCCTGAACCGCAAGCAAGTCACGATGTACGACTTTGAGCTGGCCAAGGACAAGGTGCTCATGGGCGCCGAACGCAAGTCCATGATCCTGAGCGACGAGGAGAAGCGCGTCACCGCTTATCACGAGGCTGGCCACGCGCTGGTTTCGCTCAAGCGCGATCACTCCGATCCGGTGCACAAGGTCACCATCATTCCACGCGGCATGGCGCTGGGCGTCACAGTTCATTTGCCCGACAACCGGCATAACTACACCCGCGAGTACCTGGAGACACGGCTGGCCATGCTCTACGGCGGCCGAGTTGCCGAGGAAGTCTTTCTCAACCAGATGTCGACCGGCGCCGGCAATGACATTGAGCGTGCCACGGAACTGGCGCGCGCCATGGTCTGCGAGTACGGCATGAGCCGCCTGGGGCCGCTCACCTTCGGCAAAAAGGAAGAGCAGATCTTCCTGGGCCGCGAGATTGCGCAGCACCGCGACTTCAGCGAGGAAACCGCGCGGCAGATCGACCTTGAGGTTCGCCGCCTGATCGACGAGGCCTACCAGTCGGCGCATAACATCGTGGAATCGAATGCGGACACTATGCACCGCATCGCAGCCGCTCTGCTGGAGCGCGAGACGATCGACGCTGAGGAGCTGAAGTTGCTGCTCGAGGGCAAAGCATTGCCAGTGCTGCGATCGTCGCTGGCTGGACCAGGCGATTCCGACGGCGGCCAGCCACAGCAGGTCCTGAAACCCGAAGGCCGCGGAGCCGGCACGGGCGGCGGCTTACCGGAAGGCTCGCCTTCACCGGCGTAGCGTGAGTCCGCAGTTCATAGTTCATGGTTCACAGAAGGGCCGCTCGCAAGAGCGGCCCTTTTCTTGCGCGGACGTTTTCCGGAGCCGAGTTTTCCAGCCCGGAGCCTCGCGCGAACTATGGAGTCGCCAGCTGAGCCGCGTTGGCTGTTCCCTATTCCCTACTGCCTAGTCCCTATTTTCTGTATACTTCCCCCGCACGCTTCATCGCCGCTCGCTTGTGAATTTAACTTGAGAGTGCGGACGGCTTCGTCGCTTCCCATCAAAATATCTTCAGGAGGACTCCGTATGAACGCCGTCCTACGCCGTTTTTTGATCATTCCGCTCGTTCTGATTGTCTTCGCGCTCGTGGCCCACGCCGCGCCCGTTCTGATGATCTCAATTGACGGGCTCAAGCCGGAGTACATTACGCAAGCGGATGCGCACGGAATGAAGCTGCCGTATCTGCGCACTCTCCTTGCCAAGGGAACTTACGCGGACGGCGTGGTCGGCATCTGGCCCACCGTCACCTATCCCAGCCACACCACGCTGATCACGGGCGTCTGGCCCGCCGAGCATGGCATTGATAACAACCAGGTCTTCGATCCGCTCCAACAATATGGCAGCGCATGGAACTGGTACGCCTCAGAGATTCGCGTTCCCACGCTCTGGCGGGTTGCGCACCACGCCGGCCTGCGCACCGCAAGCGTCGGTTGGCCCGTGAGCGTCGGCGCGACGGACGTCGACTACCTCATCCCTGAATATTGGCGCGGCGCGAGCCCCTCGTCGTCGGCGAATCCCGATGACCAGCTCCTGATGGCGGCCTTGGCGCGGCCAGACACCCTGATCCAACAACTAAAGCCCGCGGCCGGCCTTTACATGAACGGCAACAACACCTCGATCCCCGGCGATGAGATGAAGACCCGCTACACTCTCGAGATTCTGCGGCGATTCAAGCCCGCGTTCATGACGCTGCACCTGAGCTCGCTCGACGAAATCCAGCACGCGCACGGGCCCTTCAGCCCGGAGGCCTGCGCGGATCTTGAAGCGCTCGACGGCATGGTGGCTCGCCTCGCGCATCAGCTCTTCGCCAATAATCCTGCCGCCGTGCTGGTTATCGTCTCCGACCATGGGTTCATGAATATCTCCAACTTCGTCAACCTCGCCATTCCCTTCATTCAGGCGGGGCTGATTCAGGGCTCGGTGAATCCGGCCACCAAATCACCGATCGTCAACTCCTGGAAGGCCGAGCCGTGGATGGCCGGGGGTATGGCGGCGATCATGCTTCATGATCCGAACGATCAAGCGACGGAACAGGAGGTGAAGACGATGCTCGACCACCTCGCCGCGGATCCGGCCAACGGAATCGTGGAGATCCTGGATCGCGACGCAATCCGCAAGCGCGGCGGATTTCCCGATGCGGCATTTCTGGTAGTTCTTAAGCCCGGCTATTACACCGGGAACGCGCTCACCGGCAGCCTGGTCACGCCGATTCCGGGCCATCGCGGCTCGCACGGGTTCTCGCCTGAAGATCCCGAGATGCGCTCGTCGTTCTTTGCCGTTGGAGGCGGGATCGCGCGCCATCGCGATCTTGGCGTGGTGGATATGCGGCAGATTGCGCCCACCGTGGCAGGGATTCTGCATGTGCGTATGCCCACGGCAAAGGCCACGCCGCTGCATGTAGCGCCGTAGGAGTGCGGCGCTCAGTGCCCGCCGAGCAAACTTCGCCCTGAAGAACTCAGGCCTTCTTTGATCCCTTGGTCCCTGCCGGGCCCCTAGGTGAGCGGTCTCTGCTCCCTGGGGTGGCTCGATCCCTGTTTTTTAGAAGATTTTGTAGCTGATGCCCACGCTGCCGCCGTATGGGTAGAGTGTGGGATTCACGCGCCACTGCTGATACTCGAAGTCAATGGCGCGCAGCGTGAACCGGCGCGTCAGCCGGTAGTCCACGCCGCCGCCATAATCGAGCACGAACGTAGTTCCGGTGAGAAAACTGCCACTGCCCAGGCCGACGAGAAACTTGCCATACGGAGTTATGCGGTGAAACGTGACAATGGGAACCCGCGGACCGATCAGGTAGGTGCTCTCTCCGTTGCCCGTCGTAGAACCTGGTTGATAGAACTGGTTGAAGCGCATCCAGTGGCCTTCGGCTTCCACCTGCACCCAGCGGCTGAAATGGACATCCACGAAGGCGCCGGGGCCATAGAGCCGGTTGGGACTCGTATACGCGATGCCCAATCCATCGTAATCAGGCTGGAACATCGAGCCCAGAGCGCCGGCGGAAACGCTGAGGGTGTGCGAAGTTGCCGCGGGCACAACCTGAGCCCGCGCGGAAACGATGGCCGACGAGAACGCGATGAACAACAACGCCAAGGTCGATCTCTTCATAAACACAGCGTATCCACTTCCTGTGATTCCTCGATCGAGCAAAAAACGCAGCCCGGATTCATACTCCGAACCGGCCTTGCGCGCCTTTGAAATCGGCGCATCGCATGCGGTTTCGGCGGGACTCATTCTAACTTACGGCTGCGGGTTTTGCGCCGCCGCGGGTTGCTGGGCGGGCGCCGTGCCGCCGGCAGCGGTTTGCTGGTCGGGTGTGGCAGCGGCGCTGCTGCTGCCTGGCTGCGCCGGCGGAGCCGGCGGCGCATTATCGGGTGCGGCGGCCGGTTGATCATTTGCCGGCTGCGCCCCGGGTGCTCCCGGAGCGGGCGCGGGGGCGGCCGGCTCCGCGCTGGCCTCTTCATAGTGCTGCAGCTTGTAGAAGATCGGCGTCACTTCAAACGGCATCTTGTCGCGGGCGTTCATCGGCGCATAGCGCTTGGCGCTCAGCATGTGCACTGAGTCGTCCCATGGATCGGTCTTCAACCAGCTTCCCAGCGGCAACGCGGGGGTCTGTGCCAAGTCGTCCCAGTTCAGCTTGGGAGCGTCGTGCTCCAGCGCGATCATCCACGGCGTGCCATCCGGCCTCAGCAGCGAGTCGCCCAGCATCGCCGTATTCAGCGCCTTCAGTACCCTGGCTCGATCCGCCAGCTGTTCGTAGTAGAGGCCCGCGTTTGCCAGCCGGTCCTTGTACATCGAGTTCTCCAAATACTCCATGCCCCTCTTCGACGCGGATTCGTTGTCTATATCGGAGTGGTTCATGTCGATCTTCTGGAATGTAGCCGTGTCGGGAAACAGCAACCGATCGTTGAATGCATAGCGTGTGTCTATGTGGTGTCCCATGGCGATGTGCGCCAGCTCCATGGCCACCACGGAAGCGATCGCTTCCTCGCTGGGCAGCGAGTCAATGAGCCCCTTGCTCAGCAGGATGGTATTGCCCACGGTCGTGGCTTCCACAGTATCCGTCAGCAGGACCCGCGTGTGAATCTGGTCGGTGAAAGCCAGGTTATTGGGCACCACCAGGTTGATCACAATCTGGTCCAGAACCTTGTTCTCATAGCCGCCGGATTCAAGCGGCGCAACCAGGCCCGCTTCCACCAGGCGGTCGATCACGTTGTTTTCGGCCTGCGTGATCCACATGCGCGAAGCCTGCAGCGGGCCCACATCCTGTGAGTCGTCGCTCTTGTCCACGGCCTCGTCAACCTTTACGCTCACATTCTCGCTCTCCCGCGTGGGCAGCTTGAGAGAGTAGCCCCAGAAGTGCGTCTGCGCCTTCAGGCCCACTGACTTTTCGGCCTCGGTGCGCTGCGTTTCTTCCACGTATACGGCCACCGGAAGCCAGATTCCGGGCTGTACGTTCATGCGCCAACTGTCGAAGTGGAAGTAATACTTTGACGAGTCTTCGGACGTGGGTCCGGTATACGTGCCGTTGAAGCGAACCACGTCGCCGCCCTCGTCCTCGATCCAGATGCGTCCGTAAAACCGGCCGATGCCTTTGACGTCGGTCTTGGGATGCACATCGTAGACCCAGGTGCGCACCGAGCCCAGAAACTCGCGGCGCACAAAGCTGAAGACATAATGCTGCTGGTCGAATCCCGACGGGTCGATGAACATCATCTGCATGAATCCGTTGGGATTGTAAGTAAACTTCTCCAGGCCCAGCGCTTTGCTCAGCCCCGTCATCGCCGCCAGCGAGCCTTTGAAAAACCCGTGATGGACCTCCGCCTTCGGCTCGTAGCTCTTGTCGAAAAACCCCTTGCTGAAGTCCACGCGGCTCAGCATGTACTGGTCGTCCGTCGGCACTTCGTAGAGCTTCACGTCCGGACGCGTGTCCTGAATGTAGGTTTCCACCAGCGGGGTGCGCAATTGGATGTTCTTGATGAGCACCTTCTCCTGCGCGATGGCCCTTTGTACCAGTGCAGCCTGTTCGGGGGTGAGCTGGCGCGCCTGTTCGTACTTTGGCTGCTTCTTGGCGTGCGCGCATGCAACGCCCATGGTCAGAATCAGGAAGGTTAGGGGGATCTTCCAAAACTTCATCTGTAACTCCTATTGAACTCTTTGCGGCTTTGTTCCCGGCCTGTGAGCCATTCCGGGCGCAGCGGCTGAGTAGTGGGCCATTTTCTTCCTTACTTTGGTAAGGCTACGCCAATTGCGGGGCGGTTCTATGCCAATTGGAACGTAATGGTAATCTTGGTCGTTACGTCCACGGGCTGTCCGTTATTGGTCGCGGGGCGGAATCGGATTTGCTGCGCTACGCGCCTGGCTTCCTCGTCAAGCCCGTGGCCCAGTCCCTGAAGCACGCCGTGAACCACCACTTGTCCGTTGGCCAGAAACGTCACACTCAGCACCACATCACCTTCGACGTGCAACTGCCGCGCTTCGCTCGTGTATTGCACCGGCGGCTTGGAAAGAACTTCCACCTCGGTGGAGCGAACCACCTGCGTGTTCATCCTCGGCGCCGCGGCCGCCTGCGTCATGCCCGGAATTCCTGCCGAGCCCACCTTGCCGTAATTCGAGGTGTTCCCTGTGCCTGTGGCTCCGGGAATGCCCGCAGAAGCTACCTTGCCCACGTTGCCGGCGCTGGAGCCGTACTTGGTTCCATTGCCGAGGCCGGTTGATCCGACTACTCCATGCGGCGCGACTGCCGGTCCATTCATGCCGCCGTAAGGATTGCCGATCGCGGCTACCGTGGCCGGGCGGGTTGCATTGGGATTGGGGGTCACGCCGAAGGTCTGGCCAAAATGCACGGGTGCGGTGGAGGGCTTGACCATCGTGTTCTGCGCGGGCATCGCGGCCGCCAGGGCTGCCTTGGGCTGTGGCTGCATAATCACCGTCTGCGCCTTAGGCTGCACCACCGGCAAATTCACCTTGGCTTCCATCTGGATCGGCTTCGGCTCCGGCTTTGGCTTCGGCATCTCGATCTGTCGCGGCTGCAGCTCCACCTTGGGCGGCTCCGGTGGTGGCGGCAGCTCCTGCGGAGGAGGTTGCCTGATCTTTACCGCGGGAGGCGGAGGAGTGCTGGGAACGATCAGTTCCGTCATCTCATAGTGCTGTTGAAGCACCTGTTTAGCCGTCATGCCGATAATGATGGCCGTCACGGCGATCGCCACGTTGATTCCGCCGCTCATCAAAAAGGCCAGCGGACGGGTCTCGGGCTCGGGAAGCAAACCGAAAGTGCTCTGTCCAGGGCTATACGACGTCGCCATCTCTCTAAACCTCGCTTGCGGCCGCCCCCACCCTTGAGGGGACCACCTTGGGAAGTATTGCAAAATCGGGGAACGCCAACTTCGAATCTAATGGACTGCTGCGTTCTTCGAACTTAATCACAACGTTCAATCGTGCACCAATCTCGGTTTGATGATCCGATTGGGGTTTAGGGATGACCCGGGGCCCGGCGGCCGAAAACGATGGGCCGTGCGGCGCCATCTGCCTTTCCCGTAATCCCGATGGCTCCGCCTATCCCTCCCATCGTCTTCATTTCCAGATTCCTTGAGGGAAAATTGGAAAGAAACCATTACCAGTATACGGACCGGTTGGTTACTCACCGATCACCCAAAGTGTGTATGGACAGGTACCAATGGCACAGGGGAATCCGCCTGAATACTCACCCGAACCGGGTCTGCCACCCGCGCCTATTCCGTTCCTTTCCTTCATAATCCAAGGCACTTCAAAAGGAATCGGCCGCGGGTCTCGCGACTGAAGATGCGTTGCGGGAACGCCAAATCGGGACCGCATGGGCGACCCGTCTATCGTAATCCCAAGGCGCTGTATTCAAGCTCCCGGCGATGCTTACCGCCCGCTCGGGGTATTCAGGCCATGCAGCTCGAACGTCCGCATGGTCACGCAATTCTTATAGACTCAACTTAAACCATTCTGTAGCGGAGAGGTGGTCTTTTTTGTGAAGATCTTTGTGACCGGCGGCACAGGGTACATCGGAGGTACTGTTGCGAGCCTGTTCGTCGAGAAGGGGCATAAAGTAGTCGTTTTCGATAATTTAAGCCACAGCCGGCGCACTCTGCTTCCCGCGGGAACTGAATTTATCCAGGGCGAACTAGCCGATCGGCAAACCATCGAAGAGATTTTTACCTCCGCGCAGAAACAAAACCAACCCTTCGATGCCGTGCTTCACTTTGCCGCGCTCATTGAGGCTGGCGAGTCGATGGTCCGGCCCGAAATCTACTTCCGCAACAACACCGCTTCGACCCTCTCGCTGCTTGAGGCAGTCCTTGCCTGTGGTCCCAAACGGCTGGTCTTTTCGTCAACGGCGGCCGTCTACGGCGAGCCGGAAGCCATTCCGGTTCAAGAAGATGCGCGCCTCGCTCCCTCGAATCCCTACGGCCAGTCCAAGCTTCTGGTGGAACAGATGCTGTACTGGTTCAATCGCATTCACGGCTTGCGCTATGCCTCGCTGCGCTATTTCAACGTAGCCGGCGCGCACGAGGGTCCAGCGGGCATCACGCGCGGCGAAGCCCACGAGCCTGAAAGCCACCTGATCCCCTTGGTACTTGATGTCGCGCTGGGACGCCGCCCCTCGATCCGCATCTTCGGCGACGACTACCCCACCCCCGATGGCACTTGCATTCGCGACTATATCCACGTCTCCGACCTGGCCGAAGCGCACGTGCTCGCGCTGGCTGCCCTCGACGCCCAACACGAAAATCAGGGGCCGCTTATCTACAATCTTGGTAACGGCCAAGGCTTCAGCGTGCGAGAGGTCATCGAATCAGCGCGCCGCGTTACTGGCCATCCCATTCCGGCCGAGCTTCATCCCCGGCGTCCCGGCGACCCCGCTGTACTGGTTGCCGGCTCCGCGAAAGCCATCCGCGAACTGGGCTGGAATCCGCGCTACACCGAGCTCGACGAAATCATCCGCACCGCGTGGGCCTGGCATCAGAAGCGCTACGCGGGATAATGAGGCCAGCGGCGCGGATTCCTGCGACCGCCGGCTCGGTTTCGCATCTCAAAAGCGGAACAAAACAACAGCGTTCTTCCTAATGGCCGTCAAGAGTAGAAAGGGCTTCGTCAGGGCGTTCCTCGACTTCTTCATTTTGTTCAGCGGCGTTTCCACGGCGTCCAACCTGGCGCGCACACAAGGCCGCCCGCTGCGCACGCGCGGCATCTTCCTCTTCCGCCGAGGTTAAGCTGCTTCTTTAGCTCCAGTGCCGGCCAGGTTTTCTTGTTCCCTCGGTCCCTTGGTGCCCTGGTCCCTGTGCTTAGTAGAATCGAACCATGCCGATCTCGCGCCAGCAGGCCCTCGATTACTTTCAATCCCCCGACCTGATCGGTTTGGGATTCGAAGCCGACGCTGTGCGCCGCCGCCTGCATCCCGAGGGCGTGGTCACCTACATCATCGATCGCAATATTAACTACACCAACTACTGCACTGAGTACTGCACCTTTTGCGCCTTCTACCGCCCGTTGCCGCGCTCCGGCAAGCCCGATCCGCGCGCGGACGAAGGCTACATCCTCGATTTCGAGAAGATCTACGAAAAGATCGCAGAAACCCTCGAGATGGGCGGCACCGGCGTTCTGATGCAGGGCGGCATTCATCCCGATCTCAAGATCGACTGGTTCGAGAGCCTCTTCCGGGGTATCAAAGAGCGCTTTCCGCAAATATGGCTGCATTGTCTTTCAGCTTCCGAAGTGCTCGCGATTGCGGAGTATTCCGGTCTTGACCTGCGCACCACCATTGCGCGCCTCCGCGACGCCGGCCTCGACTCCATTCCCGGCGGCGGCGCAGAGATTCTCGACGACGAGGTCCGCCATCGCATTGCGCGCCTCAAGTGCGACACCGAAGATTGGGTCAGCGTCCACCGGACGGCCCATCAACTCGGCATGCGCACCACCGCGACCATGATGTTCGGCGTTGGCGAGAATTTTGACCAGCGTATCAATCACTTTGAAGTCGTGCGCCGCCTGCAGGAAGAGACCGGCGGCTTCACGGCCTTCATCCCCTGGAGCTTCCAGCCAAAAAACACTGCGCTCGGCGGACGCGGCTGGGACGAAGCCACGTCTGTCGAATACCTCAAAGTGCTCGCCATCGCGCGCCTTTATCTCGACAACATCGAAAACGTGCAGGCCAGTTGGGTCACGCAGGGATTGAAGGTGCTCGAGCTCGGCCTCCACTTCGGCGGCAACAACGTGGGCTCGGTGATGCTCGAAGAAAATGTGGTCCGCGCCGCCGGCACCTCGAACTGCACCACCGAGGAAGAGCTGCGCCGCATCATCCGCGACGCCGGATTCAAGCCCGTCCAGCGCGACACGCTCTATCGCACGATGTTTTTGAACTAGCATCGACGTTCATCCTCCTTTTTCGCAACTCCCCGCCCTCCTGAATCATCTACCTTTGTGACATGACACAAACTGCCTCGCTTTCCTTGCGCACGCTCGGCAACTCCGATCTTGAACTCACCCCGATCGGCCTGGGCACATGGGCCATTGGCGGCGGCGACTGGTCAAACGCCTGGGGTCCACAGGACGACGCGGACTCCATCGCCGCCATCCATCGCGCGGTCGATTTGGGCGTCAACTGGATTGACACCGCAGCCGTCTACGGCCTCGGCCACTCGGAAGAAATGGTCGGCCGCGCCGTCAAATCTCTGTCGCGCAAGCCCTACATCTTCACCAAGTGCTCGCTGCGCTGGCACGCGGATCGCTCGGTCTACAACTCGCTCAAAGCCGCGTCGCTCGCCGAAGAAGTGGAAGCTTCGCTCAAGCGCTTGCAGGTCGACGTGATCGACGTCTATCAGATTCACTGGCCCAACCCCGACAGCGAGGTCGAAGAGGGATGGGAGACACTGGCGCGTCTGCAGGAAGAAGGCAAGGTTCGCTGGATTGGCGTTTCCAACTTCTCCGTCGATCAGATGAAGCGCGCCATGAAGATCGCGCCCATCACCAGCCTGCAACCGCCCTACTCCATGCTGCGCCGCGCCATCGAGGCGGAGATCCTTCCCTTCACTCAGGCCAACGGCATCGGCGTCATCAATTACTCGCCCATGCTCTCCGGCATGCTCACCGGCAAAATGACCGCCGAGCGCGCGGCCAACCTGGCCCCCGACAACTGGCGGCGCAATAACAAGGAATTCAACGAGCCGCGACTCAGCCAGAATCTGCGCCTCGTAGAGTTGCTGCGCGAGATCGGCAGCGCGCATGGCGTAACTCCCGGAGTGGTGGCAGTGGCATGGGTGCTGCACAACCCCGCCATCACAGGGGCGATCGTGGGCGGGCGCAGTGCAAAGCAGGTGGAGGAAACCGCTGCCGCGCTCACCTTCCGCTTGACCGAAGAGGAATTCGCGAAGATCGTTGCCTTTCTGGCCACAATGCAGCAGTGAGCTCGGCCCGATTGGCCTATAGAAACAAAAACCCCGGCCGCAACCGGGGTTTTCTTTTCCTAAGAAGGATCTTCGTTACATCGCGGCAACAAAGTCCGGAACCATCACGGCTGCGTGCTCCTGCAGCAACTGTGTCATGCGGGCCGCCATGCCGGTGTAGATTGAAGCGGCACGGAACGCATTCACCCGAACGCCTTCGCTCGTGTGCCGGAAGGCATATTGCGCGAGGGCCAGCAGAACGCAGAACCTAATCTGCATCGCATCGCTGTGCAAGGTCTCAAGGAGCAAGCGATCCACGGAATCGCAATGCTTGGCTGCGAAGTCCGCCATCTCCTGCATAACCCGCGCATTCTGGTAGATCACCCAAAGGCCTTTGGGCCCTTCCATGCGATGCCAGGCATCTTCAGGGGTGGCGCTCAGACCTTCCTGCCATAAGAAGTGATCGCTCAACTCGCGCGCGCTCCACTCAGGGCGAAGGCGGGCCAGCAACGTATCCCATGTTTGCGCGTTGCGGCGCTGCACGCTCTTGCGCCACTTTACAAGAATCAAAGCGATCGCAACCACGGCAGCAATTTGGAGTACAAGCAATGCCATCAATGATCCCCAAATTCAGTCTATCGGTACTGGGTGCTCTACTGTCCGAACCCTGAACAATTCTCTATACATCAACACTTGTAGCAGAATCCAAATTGTTTGTCTGCGGTAAAAAGGGTGCTCGGAGTACCACTTTTGGGGGATAAATTGTCTTGCCAGCGGACACTGCATGAGGATAACGGTTCATCCGCCGCGCGGGATTTGCCGCTCGAATCCGCGCGCTCAAAGCCCTGCACGCTGCGCCGAAAGCCTTCCATTACAATGGAATACAGAGAGAATTATCTGCGAAGGAGCCACCCAGGAGTGCTCGAGAGAACTTTCAGCATCATCAAGCCGGACGCGGTAGCCGATGGACTTGCCGGCGCCATCCTCACGGAGATCGACAAGGCCGGCTTCCGCATCGTCGCCATCAAGAAGGAATTCATCACCAAAAGGGAGGCTGAGGGTTTTTACGCCGTTCACCGCGATAAGCCGTTCTTCTCCAGCCTCACGGACTTCATGTCCTCCGGTCCGCTCTTCCTTATGGTTCTTGAGAAAGAGAACGCAATTGCGGATCTCCGCAAGCTGATGGGCGCCACCAATCCCGCCAATGCCGAAGAAGGAACCATTCGCAAGAAGTTTGCCCGCTCTCTCGGGGAGAATGCCATTCACGGCTCCGATGCGAAGGAAACGGCGGCCTTCGAGATCGGCTACTGGTTCGCCGGCTACGAGCTGATTTAGCCGGCGGGGCAGACATTCGAGCCGGCGCACGGAGGATGCATCGCCATGGCCGCAAACGACAATCAGCTCGCTTCCCTCTTCCTCGAATTCTCGCGGCAGAAGCTCCTTGGACAGTTTTGGCCGCGCATGAAGGAATGTGTAGCGCCGCTCACCACGGAGCAAGTCTGGTGGCGGCCCAACGATGCCTCGAATAGCATCGGAAATCTGCTGCTGCATCTCGACGGCAACGTGCGCCAATGGTTGGTGGCCTCATTTAACAAAGAAGACGACAAGCGCAACCGTCCCGCTGAATTCGCTGCGCAAGGTGGGCTCCCAGCCGCTGACTTGCTTGCGCGCCTCGGCGCAACGCTCGACGAAGCCTCCGAGGTCCTCGACCGCCTCACCGTCGATGATTTGCTCGCTCCCTACGACATTCAGGGCTATCACGTGCGAGGTCTCGACGCTGTCTACCAGGTCGTCGAGCACTTCGGCCTGCACTACGGCCAGATCGTTTACATCACCAAAAGCCTGCTCGCCAAAGATCTCGGCTTCTATAAGGAGCTGAACAAGACCGGCCGCGCCTCCTGAGAGCTCCTCTCATCGATAGCAGCGAACGCGGCACAGGCGACTTTGACCCGCTGAATCATTCCAGCGAGCTTATGTTGAGCCCGATTCACGGGCGCCGCGCGATTGCCACGCGAGGAATGCCTTGCAAATCTTTCGTGAATTCAATCTGGGTAAATCCGGCGCCAGCGAGTAAATCATCGACCGCAGCCTCCTGCCCAAATCCGATCTCGAGCGCGAGATAGCGGTCGTGAAACAGCGCGCCAAACGCTGCCGGAATCAGTCGGCGATAGATCTCGAGACCGTCGGCGCCGGCAAATAGTGCCTGCGCGGGCTCGTAATCGCGCACCTCCACCGCCAGCGAACCGCGGTCGTCCTCCCGCACGTAAGGCGGATTGGAGACGATGAGATCGAAGAGTTTGCCGGCCACGGGCGCCAGCAGGTCACCTTCATGGAAGCGCACCCTCTCCGCGACTCCATTTCGTTCCGCATTGGCTCGCGCCACTTTCAGAGCGGCGGCGGATTTTTCTGTCGCATCGATCCGCGCGGCCGGCAATTGGCTCGCCAGCGCCACGGCGATCGCACCCGATCCCGTGCCCACGTCCACGATGCGCTGCCGCTCCAACCCGCGCGCCAGCTCGATGACTCTTTCCACCAGGTGCTCGGTTTCGGGGCGCGGGATTAGCACCTCGCGGCTGACCTTGAAACTGAGCCCGTAGAACTCCGCCTCGCCCGTAATGTATTGGATGGGCTCTCCAGCGAGGCGGCGTTCAACCAACGCGCAAAAATCGACCTTCGATTGCGCGCCCAGGGTTTCATGTCCGTGCGCGATCAACCATGCCAGATTTGCGTCCGGCGTCTCTTTCCTCATCGCATGAAGCAGCAGCGTCTCAGCATCCCGCCGCGCGCGCTCCGGATGCGGCCCCTCAACCAGCGAGCTTTCTGCCTCGGCCAGCAATACACGAATTGTCATGTGATCGGCCAGCGCAATTGGAATCTCCGTTGAATTCCGAGGAGGGCTCCGTCTTTTCGTGCGCATCGTCCCACTGCAAGGCACAGTTCAAATATAGATGTCTTATAATCGACCCCGGAAGCTCGCGTTCCCCATTGCGCTTTATCTGACCGGCGAGCACATCCGCTGAACGACAACCGTCCGCTGCGCAGGCGCGCTTTACAACCATCGATCGCAGAATCGGCAGGCAATTCTTCCCTGCCGTGGAGGACTATGCAGCCAGGCCGCAGTCTTTCCTCATCTCGATCCCGGATTTGCTCTGTCTCTTTGATCTGTCTCGGCGCTCTACCGGCCCTCGCGCAAGGCCCCCAGGCCACGCCCAGCATTTTCGCGCCCGCGTCCACTCCAGCGCATGAGATCTACGGCCTCTCGCTGTTCGTCCTCCTCATTACTGGCTCCATCTTCGCGGTGGTTGCGGGGCTGCTCGCTTATGTCGTCGTCAGGTTCCGCGCGCGCGGGCCCGACGGCGAGCACGAGCCGCCGCAGATCTACGGCAGCACGCAGGTGGAGCTCGCGTGGACCGTGATTCCCGTGCTCATCGTGGTCGTTCTTTTTCTCACCACCGCGCGCATCATCTTCGCCATTCAGGATGCGCCCGAGCCTGAATCAGCTCTCGAAGTCACCGTCATCGGCCACCAGTTCTGGTGGGAGTTCCGCTATCCCAAGCTGAACATCGTCACGGCCAACGAGCTGCACATTCCCGCGAGCACGCGCGAACCCCCTGAGCCAACCTATCTCCGCCTGCTCTCGGCCGACGTGGATCACAGCTTCTGGGTGCCCCAGCTCGCCGGCAAGACCGACCTCATTCCCAACCACCCCAATGAAATGTGGATCGATCCGCATCAAACCGGCCTCTATCTCGGCCAGTGCGCGCAGTTCTGCGGCATCGAACACGCCAAAATGCTCCTTCGCGTTTACGTTGACACGCCGCAGCAATTCGACTCTTGGGTTAAGAATCAGCAGCAACTCGCAGTCGACGATTCGGCTGTCGCCGCCGGCCGGCAGGTCTTTGAGTCCCAGGCCTGCGTCAACTGCCACACCATTGTGGGCACTTCCGCTCACGGAACTTTCGGTCCCGATCTCACGCACCTGATGAGCCGGGCAACCATCGCCGCCGGCGCCGCGGCCAACACCCCCGATAACCTGCGCGCCTGGATCCACGATCCCGGCACATTCAAACCCGGAGCGCTGATGCCCGCCATGCAGCTCAGCGATCAACAGACCGACGAACTCGTGGCATACCTTTCCACCCTGCACTGAAGGAAACACGATGGCCGACCAGACACTACCGATTCCCGGCTCCTTAACCGCAACTCCCTCGCGCGGCGCTGCGTTTCTTGAGTGGCTGCACGGCTGGGTGGTCACCGTCGATCACAAGAAGCTGGGCATTCTCTACGTCGTCTACGCAATCTTCTTTCTTCTGGTGGCCGGAGCCGAAGCCCTGGCCATGCGCATTCAGCTCGCCATCCCCAACAACCACTTCGTCGGCCCGGAGACGTACAACGAGCTGTTTACCATGCACGGCACCACTATGGTTTTTCTTGTCGGCATGCCGATTCTATTCGGATTCGCCAATTACCTGGTGCCGTTAATGATTGGCGCGCGCGACATGGCTTTCCCGCGGCTGAATGCATTCAGTTTCTGGCTCACGGCATTCGGCGGGCTGCTGCTCTACTTCAGCTTCATTGGCGGCTTTGGCCTCTACGGCATGGGCAGCGCGCCCGACGTTGGCTGGTTTGCCTACGCGCCGCTCACCGCCAAAGCGTTTTCGCCCGGCCACAACACCGACTATTGGGCGCTGTCGCTCATCGTCATGGGCTTCGGTACGTTGGGCACGGCCATCAATATTATTGCCACCACGCTCTCCATGCGCTGCCGCGGCATGACGCTCTTCCGCATGCCGCTCTTCGTCTGGCTCATGCTCGTAGTCAGCGGCCTCACGCTCATCACCATCACGCCGCTCACCGCCGCGCAGATTATGCTGCTCATCGATCGCTATCTCGGCGGCCATTTCTTCGACCCACAGTCCGGCGGCTCGGCCGTGGTGTGGATTCACTTCTTCTGGATCTTTGGGCACCCCGAAGTCTACGTCCTGGTGATGCCCGCTTTCGGCATCGCCAACGAGATCATTCCCGTCTTCTCGCGAAAGGCCATCTTCGGCTATCCGGCCATGGTTGCGGCCTCAGTCGGAATCGCTTTTGTGAGCCTCGGCGTGTGGGCGCACCACATGTTCACTGTCGGCATGACCTCCGTGAGCAACGCCTTCTTTGTCCTCTCCACGATGATGGTCGGCATTCCTACCGGCATCAAAATCTTCAACTGGCTGGCCACCATGTGGGGCGGAAAAATCCGCTTCGCTACGCCCATGCTGTTTGCCACGGGGTTTCTGTTTCAATTCCTGGTTGCAGGCCTCACGGGCATCATGCTCTCTGTCGCGCCGTGGGACTGGCAACTGCACAACTCCTACTTTGTCATCGCGCATTTTCACTACGTGCTGGTCGGCGCCATCGTCTTTTGCATCTTTGCCGCGATTTATTACTGGTACCCCAAGGCCACCGGACGCATGCTCTCGGAAAAACTCGGCACGTGGCATTTCTGGCTCTTCCTCATCGGTTTCCATATCACTTTTGACACCATGCACTTTGTTGGCATTCTCGGCATGCCGCGCTCCATCTACACCTACGAAGCTGATCGCGGGTGGGACACGCTCAACATGATCATCTCTGCGGGCGGCATGATTCAGGGCATCGCGGTACTGATCTTCGCCTGGAACCTGATCCGCTCCTATCTGCACGGCAAGAAGGCCGGCAACGATCCGTGGGATGCGTGGACGCTCGAGTGGTCCACTCCCTCGCCGCCGCCTGCCTATAATTTTGCCGCCGATCCCGTGGTGCGCAGCCGGCGTCCGCTCTGGGACATCAAGCACCCCAACGATCCCGACTGGAAGTACGAACAATGAGCAGCATTCCCATCTTCGCGGACGAAAACTGGCGCCTGCCTTCGCGCGGCCGCATGGGCATGTTCTCGCTCCTCATCGGCGAGTCGGCCATCTTCACCATCTTCGTGGTCGCCTACATTTATTACATCGGCCGCAGCACCTACGGGCCCACGCCGCAAATCCTCGACGTTCCCATCTTCAACACCGTTTGCCTGCTCTCAAGCAGTCTCACCATCTGGCTCGCCGAGCGCGCCATCGAGCGCGGCCGGATTCGAACATTCGCCGCCTGGTGGGCGCTCACCATGCTGCTCGGCATCGTCTTCCTCGCCGGCACGGCACGGGAGTGGACCCGCCTCATCGTTCACGAAGGTCTCACCATCAGAACGAATCTCTTCGGCACCACTTTCTACTCGCTCGTCGGTCTGCACGCCACGCACGTTGTCGTCGGCCTCGTCGGACTTTCTCTAGTCATGCTTTTCACCGTGCTCGGCCGCGTCGACGAGCGCCACGCCGAGCGCATTCAGGTGCTCTCGCTCTACTGGCACTTTGTTGACGCGGTGTGGGTCGTGGTCTTTACCGTGGTCTACATCGTGGGCAGGTAATCCCTATGACAGACTCTCTCCAACACGGCCAACAGCAGAGCACGACGATCCATCTGCCCGCTCCCACCGCGTGGCCCATCATCCTCGCCTTCGGCTGTACTTTAGCCGCTGCGGGCCTCGTCACCAGCGCAGGCATCAGCATCCTCGGCGGCGTTTTCATGCTCGCCGGTTGCGTGGGATGGTTTCGCCAGGTTCTGCCGCACGAGCGGCACGAAGAAGTTTCCGTAACCGATCAGCCGGTCGTGATCGCGTCGTCTCGCGCGCTGGTCGATCGCATCCGGCTCAGCCCCGAACATCGCGCGCGCCTGCCCGTTGAAACCTATCCCGTCGCCAGCGGCATCAAGGGAGGCATCGCCGGCGGAATCGCCATGATCGGGCCAGCTCTCCTCTACGGACTGATTGCGCAGCACAGCATCTGGTATCCCGTGAACCTGCTTGGCGGCGCAGGCGTCGCCCATTGGACCAATCCCACCACCGCGGAGATTGCCGCCTTTCACTGGCAAAGTCTGCTCATCGCCATCGTCATCCATTCCCTCACCTGCGTGTTGGTCGGCCTGCTCTACGGCGCCATGCTGCCCATGCTGCCGCGCCACCCCATTCTACTCGGCGGCATTCTCGCCCCCGTTTTGTGGACGGGCATTCTGCATTCCTTCATGGGCATCATCAATCCCGCGCTCGCGGACCGCATCTCGTGGGGTTGGTTCCTTGTTTCGCAAGTTGCTTACGGCGTCACCGCCGGAATTGTCGTTGCGCGCCAGGAACGCGTCCCTACGGGTCAATCTCTGCCCTTTGCCGCGCGCATGGGCATTGAAGCGCCCGGCATGATGCATTCGCGAGCCGATGCCGGACCGCCGCGCCCCACACGCGATGACGATAAGGAGAAACCGTGAGGCCACGCGGATCGCTCTTGTTTGCTGCCGCACTCGCCTCCGGCTGCGGCCACGCGCCCGGCTATCCGCCCGATCCCATTCCGCCGCCCACGGCTATCACTGACTTCGCAACGATCTACAGCCAGAACTGCGCCGCATGCCACGGCGCGAACGGCCAAAACGGGCCGGCCATCGATCTCGCCAATCCCGAATACCAGGCCCTCGTTGACGACGCAACGCTGCGCAAGTGGATCTCCGGCGGCATGCCCGGCACCGTAATGCCCGCCTTTGCGCAATCGCAGGGCGGAATGTTGACCGATGCGCAGGTGGATGCTCTCGTCGCAGGAATGCGCCGGCAGTGGTCGCGGCCCAACGCGTTTGCCGGAGCGGCGCCTCCGGCCTACGCGGAGACTCAGCCCGGCGATTCGCATCGCGGAGAGCTCGCCTACCAGGCGCATTGCGCATCCTGCCACGCTCCTTCGCGCCAAGAGATCACCAGCCCCATCTATCTCGCTCTAATCGGCGATCAGGCTCTGCGCGACATCATCGTCGCCGGCCGCCCAGACATCGGCCAGCCCGATTGGCGCAACGACGCCCCATCCGGCAAAGCCGCAACACCGCTCTCCGCCGGGGACGTCGGCGATATCGTTTCGTATCTGGCGAGCCTGCGAAATGCTTCGCCTCAGTTAGCCGCAAATTCCGCGCCGGGCCAGCCCGGATCAGACGAGAGGCAAACAAAATGAGCCCTGAAGAGAACACGCCGAGCAGCCCGTCGTCGCCAAGCACGGCTACGCCCGTCGCCGTCGAAACTGCAAACTCCTCTCGTCTCGTCTCCCGCCGCTGGCTTCTGTTCAAGGCCAGCATCGCGCTCAATGGCATTGTCGGCGTTGTCCTCGCCGTGCCCATCCTGCGCTACCTTTTCGCGCCCTGGCGCAAAGACGCGAGCTACGACTCCTGGGTCTCGCTCGGTCCCGCCGACGCATTTCCCACCGGACAAACCCGCCTCGCCTTCTACAAGAACCCCTCCGCGAATTCGTGGGATGGCCAGACCGACAACGTCGCCTGCTACGTGCGCAGCGAAAGCGGCAACCAATTTCGCGTCTTCGCCATCAACTGCGCGCACCTAGGCTGCCCCGTGCGCTGGTTTCCACAGTCGCAGCTTTTCATGTGTCCCTGCCACGGCGGCGTCTACTACGCCGACGGCTCCCGCGCCTCCGGGCCGCCCGAGCGCGGCCTCTTCACTTACGACTGGAGAATTGCTTCCGGCGAGTTGCTCATCGACGCCGGCCAGATGCCCACGCTCTCGAACTCGGCCAAACTCGTGAAGATTTCCGCCGCCCAGGGAGATTGCTCATGCAGCGGCTGAAGCAAACCGCAAGCCGCGTCTACGACTGGCTCGAGCTCCGTCTGCAGCTCGAAGCGCCGGTGAAAGAAGCGGCTTTGCATCCGGTGCCGCGCAACACTGCAAGCTGGTGGTACGTCTTCGGCAGCGCCGCCTTCACGCTGCTCTTCTTGCAGATCATCACCGGCATTCTGCTGGCCCTGGTCTACGTTCCTTCGGCGGGCGAAGCGTGGAACAGCCTCAACGTTTTGAATCACGGGATTCCGCTCGGCTGGTTTCTGCGCGCGCTGCACGGCTGGGGATCGAACTTTATGGTCGCCATCGTTTTCATCCACATGGCGCAGGTGTTTCTCTTCGGTTCTTACAAATTTCCCCGCGAGCTCACCTGGATCGTTGGCGTTTTTCTGCTTTTGATGACGCTTGGCATGGCCTTCAGCGGCCAGGTTCTGCGCTTCGATCAGGACGCCTACTGGGGCTTGGGCATCGGCGCATCCATCGCCAGCCGCGTGCCCTTCATCGGCGGCGGCCTTGTGCATCTTCTTCTCGGCGGTCCCATCATCGCTGGGGCTACGCTGTCGCGCTTCTTCACCTTCCACGTCTTTGTCATTCCCGGCGCGTTGCTGCTCTTCGTTTTCGTGCATGTATGGATGGTCCTCAAGCTCGGCATCAACGAGTGGCCGATGCCGGGGCGGCTTGTCCAGCGAGCAACCTATCTCCAGGAGTACAAGCACCTCACCCACGAAGACGGCATCCCCTTCATCCCCGGCGCATTCTGGAAGGATCTCGTCTTCTCCGGTGCGATTCTGGCCGCCGTCGCCGTCTGCGCCTTCGTCTTTGGCCCCTACGGCCCCAGCGGCCAGCCCGATCCATCGATCATTCAGACGGTTCCCAAGCCAGACCTTTCGTTCCTGTGGATCTACACCGTGCTCGCGTATCTCCCGCCGGAGATGGAAACGCCATTCATGCTGATCGCGCCGCTGCTCGCCATCGCCGGCCTGCTTGCGCTGCCGTTCTTTGCATCGGAGGGCGAGAAAAGCTGGCATCGCCGCCCGGTTGCGGTGCTCACCGTTTCCACCATCGCGGTTTGCTGGGGCGTGCTTACGCATCTGGGAACCACCACGCCCTGGAGCCCGCACATGAGCGCGTGGAGCGGCGACCCCATCCCTGTACGCTACCTCCAATCCGCCACGCCGCTCGTGCGCCAGGGAGCCGTCGTCTTCCAGGCCAAGCAATGCCGCAACTGCCACTCCATCGGCGGCGCGGGCGGCGAGCGCGGTCCGGCGCTCGACGACGTGGCCACGCGCATGACCATCGATCAAATGCGCTTTAAGGTGGTCACCGGCGGCGGCAACATGCCCGCTTACGGCAAGAATCTTTCTCCCGCGGAGATTGAGGCACTGGTCAATTTCCTTGAGACGCTGCATCCGGCCAACGAGCCGCCTGCATACGACGCTTCGCGGCGTGCAGTCGACGGCGAAGAGCCGCCGCGGAATTCCGCTCCGCAACCGAACACGCCCGCAACCGGAAGTCTCGCCCCATGATTCCGGCCACCCCAGTCCGATGACCGACTCGACTACCATCGTCGACCTCTTCGCCCGCTGGGACATTCCCTGGGCCGTGACCACCGCGCTTGCGCTCACCGCTGTCGTTTACACACGCGGCTGGCTGCTGATCCGCCGCACGCGACCTTCGCAGTTTCCTTCGTGGCGGCTCGCGACATTTCTCGGCGGCATCGTGGCCCTCTTCGTCGCCGTCGCCTCGCCTCTCGACACCTTCAGCGAATCGCTCCTCTTTATGCACATGGCGCAGCATTTTGTGCTCATGTCCATCGCGCCACCGCTCATCGTCTTCGGCGCGCCCATCGTTCCCATGCTGCGTGGTCTTCCGCGCTTCGCCATTCGACGCCTACTTCGCCCGCTCTTTGTCTCGCGTCTGCTGTCCAAAACCGGGTCGTTTCTCACGCGCCCTCGTGTCGCCTGGCTGGCCATGAACGCCGCCTACATCGGTTGGCACATTCCGCGCGCCTACGAGTTCGCGCTCGCGTCGGAGAATTGGCACAACTTCGAGCACGCCTGCTTCTTCTTCACCAATCTGATGTTCTGGTGGCCGATCATTCAGCCTTGGCCGAGCCGCCCTCTGCGCTCGCGCTGGGTTTTGATTCCTTATCTACTGCTCGCCGACGTAGTCAACACGGGAGTCTCGGCCTTCCTCTGCTTCGCCGGCCGCCTGCTCTATCCGAGTTATGCCCTGGTTCCCCGGCCCTTCGGCTTTGGCGCGCTCGAAGACCAGGTCGCCGCCGGCGCCTTCATGTGGGTCTGCGGATCGATGATTTATCTGATCCCCGCGGTCGCTATCGTCGCGCAGCTTCTCTCATCCCAAACCGGCGCACCGCGCGCAGTCGAATCCCTCGACCGAACCAGCGCCTGGAGTAGATGAGAAAAATGTCTGCTGGAAAGGTTCACATCTGGAGAGTTGCGTAGCGCCGGCCTTCGAGGCTTCTTGTTCCCATCGTCCCTCAGTCCCTTGGTCCCTGTCTTCTAGACCGGATAGCACTGCAGCTCAATGCACTTACTGGCCACCGCGCGGCTCAACGTCACCACATCGGCCGGCGTCGATCGCGAGAGCCTCCGTAGAATCGCTAATTGCGTCGTCAGCGCGTCGCCTTCGCCGCAGGCCGCAAGCACTCGCCGCGCCGCCTGCTCGGCCAGCGCCAATGTGTCTTCAGCCAGCAATCCCGTCATCGCCGCAGCAACCTCCGCCGAGCGGCTTCCTGCGCGTGCCATTTTCTGTGCGCGCACCAGCGCCGACTCAAGCGCGAACACGTGGCTGATCATGTTCGCCAGGTCGGCCATGATCTCCTGCTGCTCTTCAAGCGCCGTCATGAATCGCTGGCTGGCCACGCCCGCCGCAAACAGCGTCATCTTCTTCACCGCGGCCAGCACCGCCGTCTCGTGCTTGAGCGGCTGGCCCGCATCCGCATCGCTGCCGAACGCGGGTGGCTCCATCACCTCGTCCATCACGCGCTTGATCGCCGCCAGCAGCGGCAGCTTCCCGCTCATCGCGCGCTTCATCATCCATCCGGTAATGATCAGCCGATTGATCTCGTTCGTTCCCTCAAAAATTCGATTGATGCGCGCGTCGCGGTACGTCCGCTCCGCCGGATACTCTTCGACGTAGCCGTATCCGCCCATCGTGGCAATCAGCTCGTCCGCCACCAACGTGAGCATCTCCGAGCCGTAGACCTTCAAAATGGAGCATTCCACCGCGTACTCCCCAATGTTTCGTGGAATATCGATCCTGTGCGGAACATTGATGGCCGGGCCCGACGGCCCGACGGTCTGCTCCGCGCGCGCTCCGTCGAGCCTCGCGTCAATCAGGCCCGCCGTACGGTAGGCCATGCTTTCCGCCGCGTAAAGCTGCGCTGCTGCCGACGAAATCTTGCCCTGGATCAATCCAAACTCGGCGATCGACTTGCCGAACGCGCGCCGCTCCTTGGCGTACCGGATCATTGCGGCCAGCGCGTGCCGTGCCCCGCCAATGCACGCGACGCCCAGCTTGAAGCGGCCCACGTTCAGCACGTTAAATGCGATGTGGTGGCCCTTGCCGGCCTCGCCCAGCAGATTCCCTGCTGGAATTTTGCAATCCTCGAGCACCAGCGGGCACGTCGACGAGCCCCGAATCCCCAGCTTGTGCTCCTCGGCGCCCACCGTAAGCCCCGGTGTTCCGCGCTCCACTAAGAATGCAGAGAATTCTCCGCCGTCAATCTTCGCGAAGACCGTATACAAACTCGCGATGCCGCCGTTGGTCAGCCACTGCTTCTCGCCGTTCAGAATGTAGTGCGCCCCGTCAGGCGAAAGCACCGCGCGGGTGCGGATGTTCATGGCGTCCGATCCCGAGCTGGCCTCGGACAATCCATACGCGCCGATCCACTCGCACGTCGCAAGCTTCGGCAGGTAGCGTTGTTTTTGCTCGTCGGTCCCGTACCACACAAGCGGCAGCGTAGCGATGCCGATGTGCGCACCAAACGCCGTCGAGAAGCTGGCCAGCACGGAGATGTGGTCGGTGATGAGCGTCGAGCTCACCTTGTCCATCCCCAGCCCGCCGTACTCCTCGGGAATATCGACGGCGGTAAACCCCAGCTCCGCGGCCTTGCGCAGCAACGCCGGCATTGCCCCCGGTTCTTTGGCCTCGATCGCCGCCTCGCGCGGCACAATCTCCTCGCGCGCGAACTGCTCCGCCGTCGCCGCGATCTGCCGCTGCTCCTCGCTCAGGTCCTCAGGGGTGAAGATTTCATCCAGCGTGCGCGATTCAAGCAAAAAGCTGCCGCCCGCGGCGGCAACAAAGGGAGATGCGGCAGCGGAGATCGGCACAACGGCCTCCTGTCATCGCCAACCCAATGGCCAACCTTATGATAATGGCCCTGGCCGCCGCAATGATTGCCGCTTCAGCTAGACCTTCACCGCCGGATGCGCCGCATAATGCAGCAGTACGGCCACGGCGCAGCTCACAAGCCGAGTCTCCGCGGAGTCGGCGCGGCTGGTCAGAATCGTCGGCACGCGCGCGCCCAGCACGATCCCGGCCAGTTGCGCTCCGCCCAGGTACTCCAGCTGCTTGGCCAGCATATTGCCGCTCTCCAGATCGGGCACCACCAGAATGTCGGCCTGGCCCGTCACCGGCGAAACCAGCTTCTTGATCTGCGCCGCCTTCTGGCTTACCGCCGTATCGAAGGCCAGCGGCCCGTCGAGAATTCCGCCCGTGATCTGGCCGCGTTCGGCCATCTTGCACAGCGCCGCGGCGTCGAGCGTGGATTTGATCTTCGGGTTTACAGTCTCAATCGCCGAGAGCAGCGCCACCTTGGGCTCGGGAATGCCGAGCGCGTGCGCCAGATCGATGGCGTTCTGCACAATGTCAACCTTGTCTTCGAGCTCCGGCGTAATGTTGATGGCCGCATCGGTAATCAGCAGCGTGCGCGCGTAGGCCGGCGTATCCATGATGAACACGTGCGAAATGCGCCGCGCCGTTCGCAGCCCGGTATCGCGCTGCATGGCCGGCTTCAACAGCTCGTCGGTGTGCAGGCTGCCTTTCATCAGAGCCTGTGCGTTGCCTGCGCGGCACATCACCACCGCAGCCTCGGCGGCCTGAGCCTCGGTTTCGGCCTCGACGATCGGGAATGCGCTGATGTCTGCGCCGATCTTTACCGCCAGCGCCTTCATGGCCTTTTTGGGCCCAATGAGCGTGGGCTCGATCAGCCCGGCAGCCGCGGCTTCCACCGCGCCGCTCAGGGCCACCTCGGTCAGAGGCCAAACCACAGCGGTCGTGATGGCCGGGAGATTTTTGCAGCGCTCAATGAACTTGTGAAAGACGTGGTAATCCGGCGGATGGCCGACAAGTGGGTCAACTGCAACAGCCTCAGCCAACATCGCAAGGTCGCTCATGAATTGCCTCTTCCGGCCGGCGGAGCCAACAACTTGCCGGCCTTACTCAAATAATATTGTCGCGTGCATTCCGCGAACCGCGTGTGCCTTCGATCACAGTTCGGGCTGGAGTCCCTGCATGTGGTACCCACAACCCGCAAAGATTCATCTTCCGAGGAGCCTGCCGGCGCTTCCCGCTCGCTGTCTCCGATTCGCGAATCCCCGCGCCTTTGGCGGCGATTCGCGCTCCGGACCTGCCGTTGACTCTGCGCGAAATTCCGGCCTATACTCGGGGGATACCGGGCCTCCCCCCCAAGCCATCAACGGTGAATGGCGTCTCCCTGACGCCCAAATGGATAAAGGAGAGTCTTATGAAAAGACTTTTCGTGATCGCCATTGGTGCTGTGCTTTTCTGCGGAGTTTTGGTGCCAACATCCTCTGCCCAGGTTTCCCAGATCACCAACGCGCTATCGGGTAAGGGAAAGAAGCCGGCAGACCCGAACGACATCAGCAACGTCGACAAGGACAAGATTGTCCGCATCGAGGCGATGCCCGAGGTCGCCGATGCCATTCAGCAGGAGTGGGATACGCTGCGCAGAAACGATATGCAGCTGGCCTACGGCATCAACCTGACTGAGAACATGGGGCTGTCCCAGGACGCCGCTTCCGGCGACTCTTTTGACCGGCAGCGGCTCTACGCCAACCCGGTTGTGCAAAGCTACGTCAACCACATCGGGCAAAGGCTCGTTCCCAAGAACTCAGCCAACGTATATACCTTCCGCGTCCTCTACGATCCCATCCCCAAGGCTCTCACTCTCTCCACGGGCACCATCTACCTTTCCACGGGATTGGTTTCCATGCTCGACAGCGAATCGGAGATGGCTTACGTTCTGGCGCACGAAATCGCCCACGTTGAGCTAAGGCAGGCTTACCTGCGCATTCGCGACAAGCATGTGGCTGAAGAGTTGGCGAAGGAGAAGGCCGAAAAGGAAAAGGTGATCACCGACGTGGGCTCCATGGTCATGGGTGCTGGATTGGGCGGCGCCATGATCCCGCTCCGCCTGGGAGGGTTGCTCGGCGGCAGCGCCGGCCTGGCCACGGGAATGGAAGTGGGCCACTACTTCATTCATCCGCAAATAGAGCCCGTCCTCTGGGCTTCGAAGGAAGAGGACGATGCCGACGATATGGCGGTGAATTTGATGCTCGAGCAAGGCTACGACCCGCGTGAAGTTGCTCGTCTGTTCGCTTCGCTCAATCAGGTTGTCACAGCGGACTCGCGCATGGGACTCGGTTTCATGGGCAGCGCGCCGCGTATCAAGGAGCGGCAAGCCCACCTGGACGCGCTCCTCGGCGGAGAGCTGAAGGCAGAAATTGAACTGCGGACCAAGGGCAAGGGATTCAGTCCCAATTCACCCGATTTCGGGCCTACGATCTCCTCCGTCAAGCGCGACAACGGGATTCTCGCCATGGACTACGATCTCTTCGCCGTGGCTAAGCGGAATCTGCAGGGCGCTGTGACGGAGCGGCCCGACGATCCCTACGCCAACTTCTACCTGGCCAAGCTCGAGCGCCTAACCGCGCGCACTCCTGACGAACGGCAGGATGCTCTCAATCATCTGACAACTGCGCTGCGCCTGGACGCGGACCGGGGCGCCATCCCCTCGGCCCATCTCGAATACGCTGTCGCCTTGATGGAGGCGGAAGACCCCTCCAACCACGATCAGATTTCAAGCGAACTCAAGTCCTATGTTGTCCTCTCCGAACGCGACCACGGTGGATTGCCCGCCGATATGCCGCTCATCTACGACTATTTGACCGCCTCCGGCGACTCACGGTGGTATTTGCCTCCGCAGTGGTATGACGCCCAGTTGACCAACAACCCCGGCCTCACCACCACATCTCCTGATGTGGTCATTCGCAAGGCCACCATGCTGGAGGGACCAACGCCGCCTCCATCGCAATCGCCTGCCTTAGCCGACGCTTCAGCCGCTCATCCCAAAGCTAAGCCGGTCGCTGCGCACACCAAGAAGCAATAAGCGCGGATTTTCGACGGCGGCAACTTTTCTCACCCGATCTGGCCCATCAGCTTGCGTTACTCTGAGTTCTTATGGGCCAGATCCGCATCCTTCCCGATCAGGTTGCCAACCAGATCGCCGCCGGCGAAGTGGTGGATCGGCCCGCATCTGTGGTCAAGGAACTCCTTGAGAATGCCCTGGACGCTGGAGCCATGCGCATTCGCGTCGAAGTGGAAGGCGGCGGACGCAAGTTGATTCGCGTCTCCGACAACGGCCATGGCATGAACCGCGACGACGCTCTGCTGGCCTTCGAGCGCCACGCAACTTCCAAGCTGCGAACTGCCGACGATCTGCTCTCCATTGCCACCCTAGGCTTTCGCGGCGAGGCTCTTCCGTCCATCGCGTCCGTCGCGCGGGTCACGCTTGAGACGGCAACTGGCGACGAAGCCCCGGGCACGTGCGTTGGCACACGCATCGAGATCGCCGGTGGCAAGATTTATCGCGTGGAAGACTCTGCCCTGCCCCGAGGAACCACGATCGCTGTCGCCGATCTCTTCTTTAATACTCCCGCGCGGCGCAAATTCCTGCGCGCCGAATCCACTGAGCTCGCCCACGTCACCGCGCTGGTCACGCATTACGCGTTGGCGCATCCTGAAAAGCAATTCGAATTGCTCTCCGCCAGCCATACCATCCTCTCCGCGCTTCCCGCCGCCCGCACCGCCGAGCGCATCTTTCAAATCTTCGGCAAAGAGACGCTCAGCCAACTGCTTCCCGTCGCCGCCGAGGCGCCATTCGAGCGCGCCGGCCTGCCCGAACCGCCGCCGTGGAAAAAAGATCCTGATCAACCGCCGCGCAACCCTGGTTCTCTCCGGCTCACTGGCTTCTACTCCAAGCCTGAACTGCAAAAGCTCAACCGGAATTCCATTTACATCTTCATCAACAAGCGCCTCATCCGCGACCGGCTTCTCCTCCACGCCATCACCGAGGCCTACCGCAACGTGATTCCACCAACGAGCTTTCCCGTGGTTCTGTTGTTTCTTGAAATGCCTCCCGAAGAGGTGGACGTAAACGTTCATCCCGCCAAAACCGAGGTCCGCTTCCGCCAGCAGAGCCACGTCCACGACTTTGTCCGCGACAGCCTGCGCACCGCGCTCATCAACGCTCGTCCCGCCGCCGAATTCCTCACGGCGCTCGGCTCGCAGCCCTCGGCCAGTCCGTCGCTCATGCCCCAGGCCGCGTCACCACTGCCCGGCGTTCCGGAGTCCGATCCAAACGCCCTCGCCGATGCCGAGTCTTTCCACCTGACCCCGCGTGTGCCCTCGCCGGTCCCCGGGACACTGCCTTTCGATGGCCGCAGCCTTGATGGCCAGTCCGCCGGCAATCTCGATCTCCAGGCGTGGGGAGTGGCAGCCAGCGCACTCCTCGCTCCCGCTTCCGCCCCAAGCGCCGGCGATTGCAGCCCAAACCTCAATGGCGCAACAGCCTACGGCAGCAATCCCGCTGCCGCTACGGCCCTGGTTGAAGCCGAGCAGGCGGCCAATTCACTCAACCATCTCGGCTCCCTCAAGCCTCTCGGCCAGTTGCGCGAGTCGTTCATCCTCGCCGCGGGCGACGACGGCCTATGGATCATCGACCAGCACGTTGCACACGAACGGGTGCTTTTTGAGAAGATTCTGCGCGACCGCCAGGTGGAGCGCGTCCAGCGCCAGCGCCTTCTCATGCCAATGCTTGTGGAATTGAAGCCGGAACAGATGGTCGTCTTCGCTCGCATCGCCCAGGAGCTCGAAGTCAACGGCTTTGAGGTCGAACCCTTTGGCCCTCAAACACTTGCGGTCAAGGCCGCGCCCGTTGGTCTCGAGGGCGCCGAGCTTGAGCGCACTCTGGCCGAAGTCATCGACCAATCCTCGGCCGATTCAGGCGAACCAAATCAAAATGAAGCACTTACCCGCCTCCGCTCGCGCATTGCCGCCTCCATCGCCTGCCATTCTGCCATCAAAGTCAATACACATCTTGATCCAAAACGTATAGAATGGTTATTGTTAGAGCTTGCAAAGACCAGTCACCCAACCAGTTGCCCGCATGGACGCCCAATCGCTCTTCTGTACTCTTGGAAAGAGATCCAGCGGGCCTTCCACCGAATTTAGGGTCCGGTAGAGACCCCTCGGACGCTTGGAAGGTGGCCGGACGCGCTCTCAGGGGCGCGGGATTTTGGCCGTGATCGCCAACCTGGAAGCGAGGTTTTCTTTGACAGCAGAACAATTGGAAGCATCGCGCGCCGAAAGGATGCGCCTGAACGGACGCGGGCAGTTGACTCTTGATGAGGCCCGCACTTGGTTGGAGGAGACGGGGTTGTGTCTCTTTCTACCGCGGCGACAGTTCGCCTCGTTCACTGCCCCTACCTTCGTTGAAGCCGTAGCCGGTGAGCACACACCGTCTCCCGGAGTTAAGCTCATTGCCACCGCTGAAGATCTTCTGATTCGATTGGAATCGGAAAGTGTGGCCGTCCGGCTCAATCTGCTTGGCCAGCCCGGCGAGCAGCCTGACTTCGTGGTCGCGGCATGGGTCTTGCCCTACGTCTACGCTCTTCGCGGCGATCGCGACTGGCGGCGCAGCCCGCAATTGACGGGATCGCGCCAGGTTTCGCCGCTCGCCGTCCAGGCCTACAAGCATCTTGAGGCCGGCGACGCCACCATCCCTCAGTTGAAGCATGCGCTCGGACGCGAGGTCAGTGAGTCCGCTGTCCTGCGCGCCATCACCGAGCTCTGGCAGCAGCTGCGCATCATTCCCGTCGTCTCGGCTCCCAACAAGACGCCGCAGTGGCAGCTTCTGCGCACCCGCTACCAGAAGGCCATCGCCGAAGGCGCATCCACTTCTCAGGTCACCGCAATCTCGGTTCTCGCCTCCATCTACTTGCAGGCAGTGATTGCCGCCAGCATGGAAGAAGTCGAGATGTTCCTGGCTCCGTTGACCGCGCGCAGCAAGGTCCGTGAGGTGCTCCGCGGATTGGTTGCGACCCGCCAGGTGCATTCGCTCGCGCTCGGCCACGCTCCGCACTTTTACGTTGCGGGAACGCTGCCCGAGTTTGCCGCGCCTCCCACGATTTACGCCAGCTCATCCATGCCAGCCTCGTCGCACTTCCTGCGCTCGTACGAGCATGAGGAATCACGCGAGCCGATTGCGCCCAAGCCCGCTCCGCAGTTTGCATCGTCGCCTGTTCCGCCGCCCAAGCCTGAAGAGCCTCTGATCGAGCGCCCGTCGCGGCCCAGGGATACGGCTTCCGCTTCCCGGCCGCGCTTCAGTCATCAGCCCGCGCACGCCCGCGACCGTAAACCAGCGCAGAAGTCCGCCGCCGGCCGCATCGCCCGCCGTCCCAGCCGCGAAGCGCGAAGCGCTTCACCGCGCGTCAACGGCAACTCGCGCCATGCGCAGGGTTCGAGCTGGGCAAAGAGCGCTTCAACCAACGGGCACGGCAAACGCCACGCCTCCCATGACGCCAAAAGCTCTTCCAATGGAAACGGATTCCATTCGAACAGCCACTCCCGCACGGGCAATGGCGCCAACGGCCTGCATAAGGCCAAGACCTCCGCGTCGAGAACTCTGCGCAACGGCCACTCTACAAATGGAAAAGCTGCTGCCAAGTCCGTCCGGCGCGCCGATGCCACCCGCAAAGGCGCGCGAACCGATGCGCGCGGCAGCCGCAAGCCGGCGCTGACGGCTTCTACAAAGGCCGGCAACCGCTCGCGGTATAGCTTTACCGCTTCCTCCAATCGGCGATCGAAGAAGCGTGGATGACGGCGGACGAAAAGCGCACCCCTGCTCCTGACCGGGATCGCAAGATCATTGTCGCCATCGACGGTCCTGCCGGCGCCGGAAAAAGCACCATCGCCCGCCACCTGGCCCGGCATTTCGGCCTGCTCAATCTTGAAACCGGCGCAATGTATCGCGCCTTTGCCCTCAAGGCCTTGCGCTCGGCGGTCCCATTGGACAACGCCCAGGCTCTCGAAGCGCTCACCCACGAAACCGAAATCCGCCTCGATCCCGGCGAGGAAGAAAATCTCGTCCTGCTGGATGGCGAGGACGTCACCGGCCTCATCCGCAACCCGCTGGTCACTGAAGCCGCGTCGCGCGTGAGCGTCTTCCCCGCGGTCCGCGCCTGGATGGTCCGCCTGCAACAGCAGCTCGGGGCGCGCGGCGAAGTCGTCATGGAAGGCCGCGACATCGGCACCGTCGTCTTCCCCCACGCCGAAGTCAAAATCTTTCTCGACGCAGCGCCCGAAGTGCGCGGCCAAAGACGCTACGAGCAGATTGGTCAGAAAGGAGCTACGCCCGCGCCGCCTCCTGAAGAAATTCTTCGCGACTTGCGTGCCCGTGACGAGCGCGACCGCAATCGCAAAGACTCCCCGCTCAAGCCCGCGTCTGACGCCGTCATTCTCGATTCCACGAACATGTCGCTCGAGCAGGCGCTCGCCGCCGCCGAGACGATCGTCGCCCAAAAGCTCGGCAATCCGCATCCGAATCCGCAAGCCCGCTGACCCGCTCCCTTGCTCCCATTCAACAACCCAATACGATAGGCTCATATCTATGGAGTTGACCTGCAGCCGCTGCCACCAGACCGTCCAGCCCGAGGACTGCTTTTGTCCCTACTGCGGTCTGCCTCAGCTCGTCTACACGGCGGACGGATCGGCCGCGCCGGGCCAGCCCGAGCGCCTGGGCGAGCCGGTCCGCGATGCGGGCACCGTCGACTGGAAACCTGCTCTGCGCCTGGCTCTTATTCTGGCCATTCCAGCCGGCGCGCTTTGTTCCATGTACTCTCCGGCAGGAGTTCTGGGTTTGCCGCTGATGGCTGCTGCCGGCGCATGGGTGGTCGCCCTCTACATGCGCGGCCGTCGGCCCGCGTGGATCACCATCGGAGCCGGCGCGCGCATCGGCCTCGTTACCGGTATTCTCGGTAGTTGGACCGCGGCCTTCACCACTGCAATTACGCTTTACGCCATGCGCTTCTGGCTGCACCAGGGCCCTGCCATCGATGATCTCTGGCAGACCGCCGTCAATCAAGGCATGCAGCAGTTGGTCACTGCGGGCTCAGTCGACGCAAAGGCTATCGCGAATCTCAAGGCACTCATGCTGTCGTCTGAAGGTCGTGCCGGCCTCATGCTTCTTTATACCGCTGTATTGGCGCTCATCCTCCTTGCCTTTTCCATCGCCGGTGGCGCGCTCGGCGCGCGTTTCCTCGGCCGCCCGCGCAGGATTGAGCAATAGACCCAACAAAACAAGAGCTTTTCCGGCCTTGACCTCGCTCCGGGCATTCGGTATCGTAAAACCTATGAGTTTGATGCTCACCAAGTCGGTGTGTGAGGCGTGTTGTCACACGTCACACCGGCCTTGTTGTTGAGCGGATTTCAGATTCATCCGATTCACCTTAAGGCCGCGTGACAGCAAAGTTGCTGGCGCGGCTTTTGTGTTTTATGCCGGTGAATTCCAATCCAATCAAACCCAACCAAGTCTTTTTTTGACGTAACAATGACCATTCTTCCCAAAACTCGGCACGATGTCCCTGCCTCCCGGCGGGCCGGCTGTCGTCGTTGTTGTTGCTGTCGCTGTCGCTAAATCCCTCTTCCAATTCTTCATTTGAAGCGCACTCAGACCCTTCGAGGTCATTTCCCCAGTGCGCGCTCATACCCATAAGCCTGCATAAGCAGGCCTTGCCAACACTTCAGGAGACGCAGATGAACCTTCAGGAAAAGATCTATCGAATTCTTCTCGTTCTATTCCTTGCCCTTGCGGCCTTGGGCGGTGCGCAGGCAGGCGCGCAGATCGTCGGCGGCACCATCGCCGGCGCCATCCACGACTCCACCGGCGCCGCTGTGCCCGGCGCAACCGTCACCGTCCGCCAAACTGACACCGGCATGACGCGCACCCTGGTTACAGGAGCTGATGGCCGCTATGCCGCGCCCAGCGTGCCCGTCGGCCCCTACTCGGTCTCCGCCGCGCACGATGGCTTTCAGCCGCAGGAGCAAACCGGCATCGTGCTCGCCATTGGGCAAAGCGTGCAGGTGAACTTTACGTTGAGCGTGAGCACAGTGCACGAAACGGTGGTCGTCAACGCCGGCGATCCCATTGTGAACACGACTTCGCAGCAAACCGCGGGCCTCGTCGACGAGCGCCAGGTCAAGGAGTTGCCGCTCAACGGCCGCAGCTTCGACCAGTTGCTTACCCTCAATCCGGCCACGGTGAACTACACCAACCAGCGCTCGGGCGGCATTGGAACCTCCAACTCTTCGGTGGGCAACATGTTTTCGGTCGGCGGCCGCCGCCCGCAGGACAATCTGTTTCTTCTCAATGGAATCGAGTACACCGGGGCCTCACTCATCAACGTCACGCCCGGTGGAACCAGCGGCCAGCTGCTCGGAGTCGACGCGGTGCGCGAGTTCAACGTGGTCACCGACACCTACGGCGCCAGTTACGGCAAGCGGGATGGCGCGCAGGTGAGCATCGTGACCACTTCGGGAACCAACACACTGCATGGCACGGCATTCGAATTCATCCGCAACAGCGCCCTCGATGCCCGCAACTATTTTGATCAGGCGACGATTCCCGAGTTTCAGCGCAACCAGTTTGGCGGCACGCTCGGCGGGCCCATCCGTAAAGACAAGCTCTTCCTCTTCGGCAACTACGAGGGTTTCCGGCAAGCCTGGGGCCTCAGCGATGTCACGCTGGTCCCCGACAACGAAGCGCGTCAGGGCTACGTACCGAACTCGTCGGGCGTGGAGCAGCACGTAGGCGTGAATGCTTCAGTCGTCCCCCTCCTGAATCTGTGGCCGGTGCAGAATGGCCCTGAACTCCTATCGAATGGCAATCCCAGTGGCATCGCGGAGGCATTCAGCCATCCGGAGCAGCACATCAACGAGGACTTCGGCACCACGCGCTTTGACTCGAACCTCAGCAATAAGGATCTGCTCTTTGCCGTCTACACAGTGGATTCGAGCTCAGCGAATACGCCTTCCGCCAATCCGCTAAGCTACGTTAACGAGAGCCTCCGCGAGCAGGTGGCCAGCGTTCAGGAGCAGCACGTCATCTCGCCTTCGCTGCTCAACACGGCGCGCTTCGGCTACTCGCGCGCCAGCTACTTCTTTACCGGGCTGGTTCCCGTCAGCGGCGTGACCGGTTGGGTGTCGGGCGATCCGGTAGGCGCCATCGTCATTAGTGGCAGCACGGCTTCAAACGGCGCCTCCTCCATCACAGGCGCGGGCGCCAACGTGGGCAGCAACAACACGACGGCGCGCAATCTCTTCACCGAAGACGATCACATCTATTGGTTGAAGGGACGGAATCAGATCGAGGCGGGCGTGTGGCTGCAGCGGGTGCAGGCCAACGATCTGCTCGCGCAGGATCAATACGGCCAGGCCTCGTTCTCCACCGAAACAACATTCCTCGAGGGCACCGTGGCCACGTTCACCCTGGTTCCCGCGCCCACTGAGCTGGGCTGGCGATCGCTCGAGGGCGCTGCATTTTTTGAGGACACCATCAAGGTCACGCCGCGGCTCGAAGTGCGCGCCGGCTTCCGCTCGGAGTCAACCGACGGATGGAACGAATCGCAGAACCGGGCCTCGAATTACGCCATCGTCAACGGCGTCCTGCAAACGACACCCCTTGTCGGCAGCTCGGCGCTGTGGACCAATCGTGCGGAGTTCCTGCCTAATCCGCGCCTGGGATTCGCCTGGGACGTCTGGGGCTCCGGCAAGACCGCCGTCCGTGGAGGCATCGGGCTCTACGACGGCCTGCTCGACACGCTCGACTACCGGCTTGACCAGACCGCACCGTACAACACGGCCGAGTCCATCAAGACCATCGCGGTTTCAAGTCTGAATTTCGCGCCGGGCGTGCCGCCGCCTCCCACCGCCAAGGTTTCGCCCAGCAATGTGCAACCCAATATTTCCACGCCGATCGTCAACACATGGAGCCTGCGTATCGAGCAGCAAATTGCCCCGAATACTTCGCTCACAGTCGGCTACGTGGGATGGCACGCCTATCACCAGATTCTCTCCGAGGATATGAACGAACCCACACCGGTATACGCGTCCACCGGGCAGGTCTACTACCCCTCGACAGCCGACGTGAATCCAAGTCTTGCCAACTCGACTTCGTGGGTTTCGCAGGGCACCGGCTTTTATAACGCGCTCGAGATCGATGCGCGGCACAGCTATGCAAGCGGCTTTCAGCTCCGCGGCAACTACACCTGGTCGAAAAATCTGGACAACGGCTCGGCGTGGAATACCAGCGTGAGCGGAAACACTCCGGCCTTCGTTTCCTTCCCGCTCAATCCCAAAGTCGACTGGGGCCCAGCGGCGACTGACGTCCGCCAGTCGGCTTCGATCAACGGCAGTTACGATCTGCCCTTTGGTCCCAACCGGCGCTTCTTGAATAGTGCCTCAGGCCCTGCAAGCTTCTTCGCTAGCGGCTGGACCGCGAGCGCCATCGTTGCCATCCAGACCGGCTTCCCGTTCTCGCCGCAGCTCGGCTATAACCCTCCCGGAAACGGCGACACGCGCAACCCCATCCGGCCCAGTTGGAACCCGTCGTTCACCGGCAAACTCTATCCGCGCACGGCCACCGAGTACTTCAATCCCAACGCCTTCATTCAACCCACGGTCAGCATCCCCAACGGCAGCGGAGGCAATGACATCTACGGCACCTACGGCAATGTGCAGCGCGACTCGCTGGTCGGGCCCGGGCTCACCGACCTGGATTTCTCCGCGGTCAAAGACACGCATATTGCTGAGAAGCTCGATCTCCAGTTTCGCGCGGAGTTCTTCAACATTCTCAACCACACAAACTTCCTCACGCCGAATGAGGTGGTGTACTCTTCGGCGCCAACCGTCATTTCGTCTGGTGGCGTTGAAACCGTAACTGCTTCGGCGGTCTCGCCCACCGCAGGGGTGGTCACGGCCACTTCGACCACCTCGCGCCAGATCCAGTTCGGCGTCAAACTGCACTTCTGATCGCTCGCGGCTTTTTTGTACCGCCGGTCTCCAGACCGGGGTCCCCAACGACAGATCTTCGTCGTTGGGGTGGAAGACTGGGGTCCCCAACGACAAATCTTCGCCGTTGGGGTGGAAGACCGGCTGTCTTGAGGGCCTCCCGGCCCTCACACGCCGCAGGAGACTTGATTTTCTTTCCACGAGTGTCCCAACGTCTCGTCAACCACAGTGGTAAATGTGGGATACCCCGCCCGCTTGCTCCCTCGCTCCCTGCCAGGGCCCCCGGCGACAGGTCTTCGTCGCTGGGGTGGCTTGCTCCCCCGCTCCCTGACCCCCTTCGCCCCCGAATGAGATCATCGAAAAGTGCGCCCTTCGGGCGCGGAGGTCGATCGGGAATGAGGGAAATTGTTACCTATGTCTTCGGGCTGGCCCTGCTTGGCAATGCAGCTCTTTTCGTGCCCCAGGCGCTCGCCGTCTGGCGCAAAAAGAGCGACGAGGGCGTTTCGCTTATCACTTTCGGCGGCTTCTGCATTTTGCAGGTCATCGGCGTCGTCCACGGCGTCTACGAGCACGACAACTCCCTCATCGTCGGCCTCGGCGCCAGCTTTCTCACCTGCGGAGCGGTCACCCTCCTTACCATCGTCTATCGCCTCCGCCGCCTGCGCGCCCACTAGCGGTTCTCCAATTGGTATAGAGCGAAGCCGCAGCCCTCAAGTGGCGTTTTCCTTAAGAAAACGCCACATTGCAAAGCACTCAAGACTTCACGTGAGTTGGAGAACCGCCACTGCCTTTCAACCCACCCGCCTTACGCGTGCCTTCCGGCCCAGTCCTCCCGTTGTAACCAAAGGCTGGTGACACCCATCACATCGCATCCTGTGGAAGGATGAGTACGACAGGGTCATGCAATCCGGCGTATACTGCTCTTCCACGGCGGCCAAGACCCCTGGGAACCCAGGAGGCGCCCCGTTATTCCCCTGGCTCAGACACACGGAGGACCCAATGAAGATCACAGACACCGTTGAACAGGTGCTGAAGCAAAAGACCTTCAATAAGATCCTGCCCATTTCCCCCGAGCAAACGGTTCACGAGGCCTTGTCGATGATGGCCGAATACGATGTCGGCGCCCTCATGGTCATGTCCGGCTCGCAACTCATCGGCATCCTCTCCGAGCGCGACTACGCCCGCAAAGGAATCCTCCTCGGCAACCACTCGCGCGACACGCTTGTCCGCGAGATCATGACCAGCCCGGTCGTCTCCGTCACGCCGCTTCACACCGTTGACGACTGCATGACGATGATGACCGACGGCCACTTCCGCCACCTCCCCGTCCTCGACGGTGAAAAGGTGGTCGGCGTCATCTCGATTGGAGACATGGTCAAGTGGGTCATCTCTGGCCAGGAACACGCCATCCAGGCGCTCGAGGGCTACATCACCGGCGCGTATCCGGGCTAGCGCTGTTGAATCGCGCATCAAAGCCAGCGCCTCGCTCCACGGGTTCACGCGGGGTTGATTGCAGGCAAAGCGGGAGCGAATAGCTTTCGCCCAAACTGCAATGGCGATGTCCTGTGTGCCAAGAGATCCCGCAAATGCCGCGACTTTCGCACGAAGTGGCAGCACACCTTGAAAAGGCTCGAGACAGAGCTCTCCTCGCCGTAGAAACCTACAACAGGCCTCGGACGAGCTTCCGCTCAGGCGGCTACATTGTCATGATGTGCGTCGCGTGGACGGCTCTTTTCCACGCTATCTTCTTCAAACGTCGCGTAAAACCCTTCTACCGAAAGAAGAGCAACCGAAGGCATTTTGAGATCGTAGAAGGCGACAGAAAGGCGTGGGAACTCGCACAGTGCCTCGCCGAGTTTTGGGACGGAGAGCACCCCGCGATCAGACTGAATCTTGAGTTCTTTGTGAAATTGAGAAACAAGATTGAACACCGCTCGATGCCAGCGATCGACATCAACATCTTCGGGGAGTGCCAAGCTCTCCTTTTCAACTTTGAGGATCTCCTAGTGTCGGAGTTTGGAAGTAAGTACGCGCTCAACGAGAGTCTGTCCCTCGCCCTGCAGTTTTCGTGCTACCGGAATGAGAGTCAGGAAGCTGCGGTTAGAAAGCTACACAAAGGCCTCGCAAAAGACGTTGTTACCTATATCAGCGCCTTCCGGTCAAGCCTCAGCGCCGAGCAGCTGCAAGACATGCGGTTCAGCTACAAGGTCTTTCTTTTCCCAAAGCCCGCAAACCGCGAACGCGGCGCAGACCTAGCAGTAGAGTTCATCAAATACGACCCGAGCAATCCCGAGGAGATGGCCAGGATCAACAGGGCTGTGGCCTTGATCAAGCCGACTTCGGCCGGCACAAGCTTAGCGCCAGGACCGCTAGCGGCCGGGCCTGACGGTGTGCCAGTGCGCGTCGTCGACGACCCTAGCGCTATAGCGGTCAGAGCGATCGACTACGACGTTACGCACCCATTCCGGCAGATGGATTTACTGAAGAGGATCAAGGAGATACTGCCGGACGGAGTGAAAGTGACCACATACGACCTCACTGCGGTTAAATACGCTTTTGATGTGTGCGGGCGTGGAGAGTATTACCACAAGGCGAAGTTCGGTTCAGCCCAATACTCCGAGTCATATGCCCGGTGGATCGCTGAAAGGTATGCCGCGGACATTGACTTTTTCCTCAGCGCAAGGGAGAAATATCACGAGGCCCACCATTGATGCGCTAAATCAGGATCCTTCCGGATCTACCCCAGAAAAATCCCCGCAATCGACGCTGAGATCAGGTTGGCCATCGTCCCCGCCAGCATCGCCCGCACGCCCAGCCGCGCCAGGTCGTTGCGCCGCTCCGGAACCAGTGCGCCGATGCCCCCGATCTGCATCCCGATCGATCCCAGGTTCGCGAACCCGCACAGCGCAAACGTGGCGATGGTGAACGAGCGCGGCATGAGCGTCGCTTTCTCTGCGCCGAGCCCAATGTAGGCGACAACCTCGTTCAGCGCCATGCGCGTTCCCAGCAGGTTGCCGATCGCCGGGCAGTCGCGCCATGGCACGCCGATCAGCCACGCCACCGGCGCGCCCACAAATCCCAGAATCTGTCCCAGGCTCGCCGGAACCCAGTGCGTGTACGGCATTCCATGAAACCAACCCAGCAACATGTCGAGCAGCGCCACCAGCGCCAGAAAACTGATGAGCATGATGGCCACGTTCATCGCCAGCTTGCCCCCGTCGATCGTCCCACGCGCAATCGCCCCGATAAAGTTCTCCTCGGCGTGCATCTCATCCTTGGGGATGACGACCTTGCCTTCCGTCGCCGGCACTTCCGTCTCCGGCACCAGCATCTTGGCCATCAGAATTGTTCCCGGCGAAGTCATGATCACCGCCGACAGCAGGTGCCGCGCCTCCACGCCCTGTGCGATGTACATGGCCATGATCCCGCCCGAAACGTGCGCCATCCCGCTGGTCATGATGGTCATCAGCTCGCTGCGCGTGGCCTTCGACAAGAACGGCCGAATGGTCAGCGGCGCTTCCGTCTGCCCCATGAAGATGCTCGCCGCCACGTTCATGCTCTCCGCGCCGGAGATGCGCATTGTCTTCAGCATCACCCACGCCATGCCGCGAATGATGATCTGCATCAACCCAATGTGATAAAGCACCGCGAAGAACGCCGAGATAAAGATGATCGTCGGCAAAACTTGAAACGCAAAAATGGCGCCTGGGTTGACCGTATGTCCCGGAACCTTGTTGAGCAAATCGCCGAATGCGCCGGAGTTCGGCAGTCCGAGCTGCCCGAACAACACCTGCGTCCCGGCAAACGTGGCCGACAGCATATTGGTCACCACGCCGCCCGCCCAGTTCATCACGCTCTGCCCGACGCTGAAGCGCAGCACCAGAAAGGCGAACGTGATCTGCAGGCCGAGCCCCCAGGCAATGGTGCGCCAGCGAATGTGCCTGCGGTCGGTTGAGAAAAGCCACGCGGCGACGAGCACCGCCAGAATTCCCAGCACGCCTGTGAATCGACCCAAGAGGTTGCTCCTTTAGGGGCCAACAATGCTTGAAGTGACTTTCGATTACCTTACAGCATTCTCCAAATAGTTCTCAGCATTTTCTTTCGTAAGCACGCGCCCCACCAGCGCAACCGCGTTGGGCGGGGTTTTGGAGAAGTGAATTGCCTTTTTGAGAATCGCCACCGGCTCTGCCAGCAACCCCGGTCGCGTCGCGTACACCGTCGCGAAGGGCTGCCCTTTCTCGACCTTTGCTCCGCGCCGCGCATGGAACAGAATTCCCGCGTGCGGATCGACGGGTTCGCCTGCCTTCTCGCGCCCCGCACCCGTCCGCTGCACCGCCCAGCCCAGCGCCGTCGTATCCATCTCCGCCACGAATCCGCTCTCCCACGCCTCGACCACCTGCGTCGCGCCCGGCTTGTGAAAGCTCTTCATATCGTCGAAGACGCCCACCTCGCCGCCTTGCGCATCGACCATCTTCATAAACGCTGCGAGCGCGGCCCCATCCGTCAGCGCCGCCTCCGCCAGCGAATAGCCGGTCTTTGCCGATTCCGCTTTGCCGCCTAAATGAATCATCCATCCGGCCAGAACGAGCGACAGTTCGCGCAGATCCTCGCTCCATGCCGGCCGCTCGCCGCGCAGCAGTTCCACGCACTCCACCAATTCAATCCAATTGCCGGCCGCTCGCCCCAGCGGCTGGCTCATGTCGGTCAGCAGCGCAACTGTTCGCGTGCCAGCGGCTTGGGCCGTCGTTACCATCAGCGCCGCCAGAAACCCCGTGTCCTCCATTTTGCGCAGGAAAGCGCCCGAGCCCGTCTTCACATCGAGCACCAGCCCGTCCAGCCCCGCTGCCAGTTTCTTGCTCAATATCGACGCGCAGATCAGCCCCGGATTTTCGACCGTCCCCGTCCTGTCGCGCAGCGCGTAAAGCTTGCGGTCGGCGGGTGCCAGTTCATCCGTCTGCCCGATGATCGACGCGCCGCACCTCTTGATCACCGCTTCGAACTCGGCCAGCGTCAGCGCCGTCCGGTAGCCGGGAATCGCTTCGAGCTTATCGAGCGTCCCGCCTGTATGCCCCAGCGCGCGTCCGCTGATCATCGGCACAGCCACTCCGCACACCGCCGCCAGCGGAGCCACCAGAAAGCTCGTCTTGTCGCCCACGCCGCCTGAGGAATGCTTGTCGACCGTCCGCCTGCCCAGCCCCGTCGGTGAAAATTTCACGCCCGAGTCACGCATGGCCAGCGTCAGAGCGCGCGTCTCGCCAAGCGACAATCCTCTGATCCACGACGCCATCAGCCACGCTGCCAGCTCGGCCTCCGGAATCGACCCCTTCGCCGCGCCCACTGCCACAAACGCAATCTCGCGCCCGTCCAGCTCCCCGCCGTCGCGCTTCTTGCGAATGATGTCGATCATGTGCAAGGGCGCTGCTGAAGGCTCCGTCGAATTGCTGTCGGGTTGCATCATGGATTCACTGCTCTATTTCAGCTCCATCTCCGACCCCAGCGGCAGCAGTTCGCAGAAGGCCATCGTCCGCGTCCCGTCCGCGACAGGAAACACCACAGGCGCGTCGGGCTCGATAAATTCCGCCAGCACCTGTCTGCACGCGCCGCACGGGGGGCTCGCTTTTCCATTCAGGTTCACGATCGCTGCGGCCGCAATACGAATCTTGGGCCCGAATTGGGAAACCGCCCGCGCCACCGCCGTCCGCTCCGCGCAAATGGTCAGCCCGTAGCTCACGTTTTCTACATTCGCCCCCGTCACCGTCTCGCCGTTCGTCAGTCGCAGCGCCGCCCCCACGCGGAACTCCGAGTAGGGCGAATAAGAGTTCTCCGCGGCCTTCCGCGCCAGTTCCAGGAGTTTTCCGAGTTCTGATTCAGATGATTCCTTCATCGTCAATGCGCTCCAAAGCCACTCGAGGAGTGAAGATTAGAGGCTAATCGATTTCCGTCGCCCATGTACACCCTCCGGAATGCGCCTACGAGCCGCAGCCCATCAACCGCTCCACCTCATCGTGCAGCCGCGCCGTGATCGCCGTCTCGCTCTCCTCGGGACCGAAAGAAATCGCCTCGCCCACGTGAGTTTCGAGGATTCCCGACCGGAACCAGCGGCTCTGCTGCGTTTTCAGCTCGCCCAGCCCGCGCATGGCCACCGGCAAGACGGGCACATAGCTCTCCTTCACCAGCAATCCAACACCCGGCCGGAACGGCGCCAACCGGCCATCGGGCGAGAGCGTTCCCTCGGGAAATACCAGCACGTTGTAGCCGTGGTCCAGCGCCTTGCCGGCGTGGGCAAAACTCCGTTGGAAGTCGCGTTGGCGCGGCAGTGGAAATACATTGAACAGCGCCGTCACCAGCCAATACGCGGGTGGCCCGAAAATATAAAAGCTCTTGTCTCCCGGCTTCCAGGGATTGCGCCAATGCCGGAAGTCCTCGAGCATCTCGCCCAGCATCGCGATGGCCATCCGCCGGCGGTAGGGCCCGGGCAGCGCGTGCACGATCAGCGCTCCGTCATACGACGTAACGTGGTTGGCAACGATGAGCAGCGGTCCTTCGGGAAGCGGCTTCTCCGGCCCCACCACGCGTGGCGCAACCAGCAGCCAGGTCAGCGGGCGCAGCGCCGCCTCAACAAACGCCGCGCGAATCCACTGGAACGGCTTCCACCACGGCCACTCGGGATAGACAAAATGCGGCCGTGTTGCCTGTTGCGGCGTCGCCGGCGGCGGAATGGTATTTCGCGTTTCGCCCGCTGCAGACTCACCCGCAGCCGCCAACACGCCTGCTGCCTCGGCCCCCGCGTCTCCCGCCCGGTTTTCTAATCCCTGTTCCCTGTTCCCTGCTCCCTGTTCCCTGACACCTGCCCCCTCGTTCGCCACCACCTTCCGCAGCTCTCCCAGCGTCTGCACGTCTTCCAGCAGGCTCGTGCCCGAAACAATTCCCAGCCGTTCCTCGATCGCCGACGCCAACTGCACGCGCCCCAGGCTATCGAGATGCAAATCCTCGGTCAGTCGCAGCTCGTCGCCCACGCCCGGGAGTGCCTCTCCCGTAATCTGCGCAATCAGCGCCAGTAGCCAGTCCGACGATGGCCCGAATGCGTGGTCGCCATTCGTTGCCGCTTTGCCGCCGCTCGGCATCGCGGCCGCGGTCTGGATGCGTTTGAGCCACGCCTCGACCGGCTTGCGCCTCACCTTTCCCGTCGATGTCCGCGGCAGATCGGGCTCCGGCCAAAGCACCCAGCGGGTGATGCGCTGGAACTCCGGAAGCGTGGCATTGGCACGCTCGATTGCCGCCAGCGCGCAGTTGCCTGACCCTCGGCAGGCCAGCACCGCGCACGGCTCCGGCCCTGTGGGAGTATCTATTGCGACCACCGCGCACGCCGCCACTTCAGGCTGTTCCTCGATTGCCGCTTCGATGTCCTCCGGATGGATGTTCACGCCCGCGGCCGTGACAATGACCTCGCTCTTCCGCCCCAGGAATTTAAGGTCGCCGCTCTTCGTCCGCTCCGCAATGTCCCCCGTCGCCAGCCACTCGTCCTGGCGCGGGCGCATGGTTCCGTCTTCCCATGTGGCCGCGGAGACGACCGCCCCTCGCACCAGCACCTCACCATCGGGGCCCAGCTTCACTTCGCGCCCCGGCAGAGGCTTGCCAATGGTTCCCTCGGCCACATGAAAAGGATGATTGAGCGTGATCAGCGCCGTCGCCTCGGTCATGCCGTAGCCCTGCACGAGCACAAAGCCCAGCGCGTTCCAGAACTGCTCCAGTGGCCCCGGCAACGCGCCGCCGCCCGAGACGAAAGCCCAGAACTTCAGGCCAAATTCGCGATGCACTCGGCGGTAGCGCCACCAGCGCCGCCACGGACTGATCTTTTCGGCCGACTCCGCTACGCGCTCAGCCAGCCCCTCGTGTGTCGTCTCCAAATGCGTCTTCAGCAGCGCCAGTACGCGCGGCACCGCGGCCAGAACGGAGATGCGCTCGCCGTGAATCAATTCAATCAGCCGCGGCGCAGCCAGACGGCTCTCGAAGTGCAGCTCGGCGCGGAAGATGGGTGGTACCCATAGGCCCATGGTCTGGCCGAACACGTGGCTCAGCGGCAGCGTATGCAGAATGCGCAGTGGATGAACCAGCCGCTCGTAACGCATGTAGGGTTTGGCGCCGTCTTCAATGGGGCCAACGCTGGCCAGCACGTTGCCGTGGGTAAGAACGATCCCTTTCGGGTCGCCCGTGGTTCCGGAAGTGAAGAGAATCTGCAGCTGCGTCTGGTTTGAAAGGCCGGAGATGGCGCCTATCACCTCGGCCGGCAGCTCGCTCTGCCAATCTTCGAAGGTGAGCGCGGGAAGGTCCGCGGCGTCGCGCACCGCCGCGAGTTTGGCCAGAAGCATTGCATCGCCGACGGCAAGCTTCGGGCGTACATCCTTGGCCACACGCGCCACAAATTCAGACGTCCCGAAGGCATCGAGCGGCACGGCCAGCACTCCGCGCAGCATACAGCCGTGAAAAGCCGCAATCCACTCGGCGCTGTTTTCTGCCCAGATGAGGACGCGGTCGCCCTCGACGATGCCTCGTTTGTCGAGCAGCGCGGCAAAGCGCCCCGCAAGCCGCGCAAGCTCACCATACGTCGTCACGCGCCGGCGATTCCCCTGGTAGCGCACCACCGCAATCTCGCGGTCGAAGCGGCGAAAATCGTCGATGATGGTGGCCAGGTGATCGCGCATGGTGGCTATTGCTAGTTCATGGTAGCAGTGGCAGATTGGCTCACTGAGAAATGATGTTCACTCCTGCCGCCCCTCGGATAGGATGTTCCGCGCCATGAAGAATCCCATCAATCGAGTTGCTTGCCTCGGTCTGGCGCTCGGCGGAGTCTTTGGCATGGCGGGCAGCATGGTCGCCGCCGCCCACCTTCGCACCGCCTTCTGGGCTTTGGATGCCGTGGGCCTCGTGGTCGCTGCATCCATTCTCGCGCTCAGCTACTTCCGCAAAGACAAGCTGGCCGTTGCTTCCGGATTCCTAGTCTTTGCGATCGGAGAGGGAGTCATGCTCTCAGGCACTGCGTCAAGCCTCGCCGCCAGTGTGCCTGCCTTTGCTGCGGGAACGGCGTTATGGTCTGCGGCACTTCTGCTCACCTGCATGCCAAATGAGTTCGCCTTGTGGACCCGCCTTACCGGCATCATCCCTGCCACTCTCTTCGCCATCAGTGCAGAACAAATCTTTTGGGGAGTGGCGTTGACCCCCCTCAGCCGTCCGCTGCCGTTCTTCGGCTATTCCCTCCTTGTGCTCACCTTCGCACGGTGGATCTGGACCGTATTGAGGGAGAGCTGAGAAGCCGCGCGCGGCAGCCGTCGTACACTGGAGAGGTCAGGCTTTCCCCATGAAGAAGCTCGCCATCGGCCTTTATCTTCTTGTCACTGCGGCCCTTCTGGGCTGGGCCTACAATCAGGCCATTTACGTCGCTCCCAACGACGCCGCGCAGGGCGAGATGTTCCGCATCATTTATTACCATGTGCCTTCGGCGTCGGTCGCATTCCTGTTTTTCGCCGTCAGTCTCATTGGCTCCATCGGCTACCTGGCCACGCGTCACAGCCACCCCGGCCGCGCGCAGATGTTCGACGCCTGGGCTCTGGCCGGGGCTGAAGTTGGCGTTGTCTTCTGCACCGTAGTGCTCATCACCGGACCCATCTGGGCCAGGCGTGCCTGGGGCATGTGGTGGACGTGGGACGCGCGGCTGACCACCACGCTGGTTCTGTGGCTGATCTATGTCAGCTACCTGCTCTTGCGCCGCTTTGCCGCCGGGCCCCAGATGCAGACTCTTGCCGCCGTGCTGGGAATCTTCGGCGCGCTCGACGTGCCGATCGTCTATATGTCCAATCGCTGGTGGCGCACGCAGCACCCGGCGCCCGTTTTTGGCGGGGGGCAGGACTCCGGCATGGACCCATCGATGGTCGGCGCGCTTCTCTGGAATATGCTCGCCTGGTTCCTGTGGGGCGTGCTCATCCTCGCATTCCGTTACCGCGTGGAGCGGCGGCAGCAGAAGATCGCCGCCGAAGAAGCCGAGCAGGCCTTGAATTTCTGATGGGGTCGCGACTGTGACGGGAGAATTGAGTTCGCAATGAAAAAACTTGGTACCGCGTTGATCGTTGCCGTCCCCATCGCTCTCTTCGGCTGGGCGTGTTTGCTCGTCTTCACCGCGCCGGCGGAACCGCCGTTCGACTGGCGCCTCCACATGTCCGCGGCCCAGCACGACGCCATCGTGGCGACGCTCAATCATCTCTATACTCGCGCCGCCTACACCGTCACCTGGGCCATCCAGCTTAGCTACGCCGCATGGCTCTGCGTCAAGTGGCAGTCCCAGGAACAAAAATCGACGCGAAAACTGGCGCAGTAGTCTCCCCGCCGCCCCAGCTTGTCACACCCCGTTGTGCTCCCCGTCACGAAGCATCGTGAATTTTGCGCCTCGCCATGCCCTTCGTTACTCTCCAAAACGTCACGCGCTCTACCACTTCCGCGCATTCAGCCGACTTTTCGTGGTATTTCAAGATTCCTCTCATACCGCCGATGATCGATTGGTAGATCGGCTGCACAACGGTTTTTCGGCTTTAATCCGGCCTTGGACTCTCGCGCTGCGGCGACTTCTCCTCAAAACGAGGCGAGCCCGCCACAGAGACCTTCACCGCCCGAGTGTCCACTACCGCTGAGCGCCGACTGGGGACCTCTATCATGCATGACTTCTTGATTGCTCTTGCCTTTATCGGTATGGTCATTGCTCCCGCCATCGTGGCCGCGAATTGCTCAACGGAAATAACAGACGAATCCAAATCAAAATAATCTCTACCGCTATCTCTCCGAAAGCTCTTTCTCCCGATCTGCGTTGTTGCAACTCTTGCCGCCTCTGCGTTATGAAAACTTATCCCGGATCTGCGTTGTTATATTCCATCTGCGTCCTCACGCCACGATCACCCCGCGGCTTGCTTTTCAAGTTCCCGATAATCCGTTCTTAGTCATCTGTTCCCTGTTCCCTGTTCCCTGTTCCCTGTTCCCTGTTCCCTTGCTCCCTCGTTCCCTCGTTCCCGCCTTCCTACTCCCTATTGGCTGCTCCCTACTCCCTGCCCTTCCGCCCTCCCGACTCCCCGTAAACATTGCCCTTCGCTCCTCAAGCCATTAGACTGAGGGATCGAGGGTCGTCAATGCTCGTCGTCATGAAAGCGCAGGCTACGCCGGAAGAGATCCAGGCCGTCTGCGACCACATTGTGCAGTTGGGTTTCCGTCCCCATCCGCTTCCCGGAGCCCAGCGCACCGCCATCGGCATCACCGGCAATCAGGGCGAAGTCAACCGCGGCAACCTGGAATCGCTCTCTGGCGTCGCCGAAGTCATTCGCGTCTCCAAAGCCTACAAACTCGCCAGCCGCGACGTGAAAGAGGAGGACACGGTCGTGCGCTTTCCTGGATCGAGCGCCAGCATCGGCGGCCGCGATTTGGCCGTCATAGCCGGTCCCTGCTCGATCGAGAGCCGCGATCAGGCCTTTGCCATCGCCGCCGAAATCGCCGCATCCGGAGCGCAGTTCTTCCGCGGCGGCGCCTACAAGCCGCGCACCTCTCCTTATGCATTCCAGGGGTTGGGCCTCGAAGCCTTGAAGATCATGGCCGAGGTCCGTGAAAAATTCGGCCTGCGCATCGTAACCGAGGCGCTCGATTCCGAGACCCTCGACCTTGTCGCTGAATGGGCCGACGTGATTCAGATCGGCGCGCGCAACATGCAGAACTTCTCGCTCCTCAAGAAGGCCGGAAAATTGCGCAAGCCCGTGCTCATCAAGCGCGGCATGAGCGCCACCTTGGAAGAGTTTTTAATGGCTGCGGAGTACGTCATGAGCGAGGGCAACTACGAGGTGACTCTCTGCGAGCGCGGCGTGCGTACGTTTACTGATCACACACGCAACACGCTTGACCTCAGCATCGTCCCCGCACTGCATCACGTCAGCCACCTGCCCATCCTCGTCGATCCCAGCCACGGAACCGGCCGCCGCGACAGCGTTTTGCCCATGGCCAGAGCCGCTGTGGCCGCGGGCGCCGACGGTGTGATGGTGGAGGTTCACAACCATCCTGAAACCGCGCTCTCTGACGGCCCGCAATCGGTCTATCCCGCGCAGTTCGCCACCATGATGAGCGAGATCGAAAAAATCGCGTCGGTTGTCGGCCGCCGTCTAGCGCGAGGCGTCTCCGTGCCCGCCGCCGCGGGCCAGTAAGCGGTGAACAGGGTACAGCGAGCGGTGAACAGTTGGCTTAGATCGGGAATCTGGCAGCCGGCTCCGCTCACTGTCGGCCTGCTTGCGCTCTTCCTCGCCGGATGCCGCACCCACGACTTTCCACAGTACCCGCCTAACTACCGCGAGTACGTCTATGTGACCAATGGTGGCAGCGACACCGTCACGGTGCTCGACGTGGTCAACGTCCGCGTGGATCGCGAGCTGCCCGTGGGCCGCAATCCGGTCGCCGTCGCCGCCAGCCCTACGCGCAACGAGATTTATGTTGTGAACTCCGGCGTTGCACCAGCCAACGGCTCGCTCTCCGTGATCGACGCGGAACACAACGCGGCCGTCGCCACCGTCCCTCTTCACCGCCAGCCTGTCTCAATCGATTTGAAGGCCGACGGGAAAGTCGCCTACGTCGCCAACTCCGGCTCAGATTCCATTTCTGTCATCGATCTCACGGCTCGCCGCGAACTCGCTCAGATTCCCGCCGGCAGCCAGCCTGTTGCGGCGCGCCTGGCGCCGGACCGCAAAACTCTGGTCGTGGCCGACCAGGGCGGAAACTCGGTGACCGTCATCGACGCATTAACCAACCAGCCGCGCGCCACATTCGCCGGCTGCCCGGGGGCGTCGGAGGTCGTGATTCTTCCCGACTCTTCGAAGGCCTTCGTTCCCTGCTCCGCCGGTCATCAGGTGATGGTCGTCGCTCTGGCGCAACCGGACGCCCACCCCGCCCTGCCCGACCGCCTTGAAACGCTGATGGACGTCGGCCGCGCACCCGTCGATCTGGCGCTCAAGCCCGACGGTGGCGAAATCTTTGTTTCGAACTCTCTCTCCGACTCGGTCTCCGAAATCTACAACACCACGGACGAAGTGGGTGACACGTACATGATCGGCAACAATCCAGTCCGTGGTATGGTCTCGCGCGACAACTCCCTGCTTTACGTGGCCAACCTGCGCTCGCAGGAGGTCACCGTCTACTCCATTGACAACGGCAAGCGCATCGGCTCGATTCAGGTTGGCGACAACCCCACGGCCATGGCGTTTTCAGCCGCCGGGCATTTGCTGTTTGTCTCCGATTCCCGTTCCGGCGACGTGGCCGTGGTGCGCACTTCGACGCAATCGCTGTTTACTATGCTCCCGGCCGGCCGCGATCCCAACGCGCTCGTCGACAAAGCCTTCAACGTGCAGTGACGGCTCGCTCGGCCGGAATCGCATGGTTGAGGTTTGCCGTTATGGCGTCGCGCTCGCGCCCGCGGCAGGAGTATTAGCTGCCGCAGTCAACTCCGGTCCCACCAGCACTCCGTCATCGAGCGAGGCGGCCACAAGCCGGTCGCCGGCTGCGCGAATCAGCACAATGTCATACCCCGTCTGCCACCATTTCCACGTCATCGTCTTCGGGTCGATCGCGTATACCTGATCGCTGGAGCGCGAGCTGACCAGAATTCTCTTCGAGGCCGCGTCGTAGCTCAGATCGTCAACGTCGCGGAACGGCAGGCGATGAATCCACATCCACGACTCGCCCAGGTCGCGGCTCAAATAAACGCCTTCGCGCGCGCCCAGCCACAGCGTGCCGTCGGGTGAAAAGGCCACGCGGTGAATGCGCGTGAGCATCGTCGGCAATCCCATCGGCCACCAGCTTTTTCCTGCATCTCTTGAAATCACAACGCTGTCCGCGCGCGCCGCGACCATGGTGTCAGCGTGCATAGTCACAGACAGGTAATTGCCCTCGCCCATCACCGGCCCGCCCTGCCAGCTCGCACCCTCGTCGCGGCTGGTTACGACTCCGTATCCTGTCGCAGCCGCCCACACGTCTCCTGAAACGTCCAGCGCGTTCACCGGGCTTTCCAGCTCGACCGTTGGTGCCTGCACCTGCTTCTCGATGTTGACTTTCGTGTGCATATGCGTCTGCGTGATTGTCTTCGTCACCGTGTTCGCAATGGTGTTGCGGGGTACCCAGGCGAGAGCGGTCGTGGCAGCCGATCCATCCGCGGCCGGGGCGGCCGAACCCGACGACGCCGGCGCGCTTGTTCCGCTGCCCGCTGCGGACGGATCGCCGGCGCTCTCCAGCACGAAAATTCCATGGCTGGTTCCTGCCACCACGCGCCCATTCTTCGTCTGCGCAAGCGCGAACACGTCGCGGCCGTCGAGGCCCGAACCTAACTGTTCCCAATGCGCCCCACCATCGCTCGAGCGGAACACGCCGCCATATTTCTTGTCGTTCAACACCCCCGCGTAGAGCACCTCGGGATGGTCGCGGTCAACGAGAATCGCCGCGACCTTGCGCTCCGAGATTCCCTGGTTTGACGGCGTAAACGTTCCGCCCCCATCCTCGCTCTCGAGCACGCCGCCGCGGTCCGTCGCCAGCAGCACGCGATTCGAATCGCCGGGATCGACGTACACCGCATTCACCACCGCATCTGCGTCCGTCAAGCGCTTGAAGGTCTTGCCCGCATTGACAGTTTTATAAAGTCCTTCAGTCGTTCCCGCATAAACCACTTCGCGGTTCTCGGGATCCTGCATCAGGCTCCGTGTTCTTCTGGCCTCGGACGGAATGCCCTGGATCTTGTGAAAGAGACTGCCCGCATTCTCGCTCTTGTAGATTCCACTGCACGCGCTCAGGTAAACAATGTGCGGATGCTCGGGGTCCACGATGATCGAAAACACATCCGAGTCGACAATCAGTCCCTGCTTGATGTTGTGCCAGGTCTTGCCGCCGTCGGTCGTCTTCCACGGCAGGTGCCAGGTCCCGGCGTACACCGTGTCAGGATCTCCGGGATCGACCGCCAACGATTCAATCTCATGAATCTCGTGGCTATCCGGCGGGCTGATCTCGGCCCATGATGCTCCGCCATCGTTCGAGCGGAAGACTCCTTCCAATGTTCCGGCATACAGAACGCGCGGATCGGAAGGCGCCTGCGCCAGAGCGTGCACCGGCTGGCCTTTCAATTGCGCCGGTTCGCTCCACGAGTGCCCGCTGTCGTGGCTGATCCATAATCCGCCGTCGGTGGAGTTATTCCACGCGCCCACATAAATCGTCGCCGGATCTGCTGAATTCACCACGATGCTGTCGAGCACGAATCCGTCCTCGCTGCCCAGCTTTGCCAGCCGATGCCAGCTTGCGCCTTCGTCCATGGATTCGTAGAGCCAGCTATTCGTCGTGCCCAGCAGCAGATGCTTCGGCTGCCCCGGGAACGCCGCAAGAGCACGCGCATCGCCACCTGCCGGACCCACAACAGTCCATGCGTTTTCCGCCCGCAGGCAGACCGCTCCGAACAACAACGCAATCAAGAGAAGACTTTGCGCCGCAACCGCAATTTGGCGACCATGATTTCGAACACACTGCAAGCGGCTCATCCAGGCGTGAAGCTCCCCACTCATCTCTTTCCAGAATAGACAATTTCAGGTCTAAAAAGCGAAGAGGCCGACCCATCGTGTGCACGGGTCAGCCTTAACGAGCCTTCAAGAAGGTCCGATTAGGGCGGTTTCGCGATCACCCCGCATCAACGACCGCGCCACAAATCGCGCTCGGGAACGTCCGTTCACAGCCGGAAATAAATCCCGACCACCGGCTCGGCCGTATGCGTAAACGCATTCGTCGACGAAAAGGCGTTGGCAACCGCAGGCGCCTTATAGAGATTGCCGCGGTATTGCAAACGGAGACCAAGGTGCGGCAATAATTCCCAATCCAGGCCCGCCCCGTAAACAAACACGCCTTCTGTCGACGTGCTGGTTGCGGCAGCCGTCATGGTCTGGCTGCAGAGCGGGTTCACCGTGCCGCAGGTGGTCGTGGTGACCGTGCCGCCGCTGGGCACGTTTAGCAAAAGCCCGCCGCCGGCAAGCGCGAAAGGCCGCAGGTTTGCGGCCCGAAGCGACACCACCCAGTCCACTGTCACTTCGTGGGCATTGTCCGAAATGGCAGCAGTTGTTACCGGGCAACCCGACGTCGGGCATGGTGGTGAAGAGGAGTTGGAAAAGGAAAAGCCCTGGTCGGCGCGGTTGTATGCGTACGTGACTTCGTAGCCGGCCAGAGGATTCTTGATCTGCCGGAATTCGACCAGTCCGCCCGCTTGGTTGGCGGGACTTTGTTGCGTGCCATTGCCCGAGGTTGACCCGTTGAACGCCCCATAGAGCCCTAGCGCTATGGAGGTCTGGGCCTGGGAAACGGCGCCGGTCATCCCTACCAGGCCGGCGAACAGAATGGTTATGAAGAATGATTGCGTCGATTGCATCGCCGTCTCCCTCCAGGATCCTAAGTTTGGATGGTCCGGATGCAGCGTTGGGTTTGGTTGCTTGGCTGCTCATCTAGACGTGGTGAAAGCGATTTCGTGTACCGACAGCGCGAAGAAGACCTGCCGTCGAATCACGCGTTCCCCACCAAAAGCGAGGAGGCTGACCAGGTTGTGTACCGGGTCAGCCTCAACACCACTGGAAGATAGTTCTCTCATTGCGCGAGTCCCGTCCAGCGAGGCCCGCCGATTTGCAGTCAGAAGAGAGCCGGCCTACTGCGCTGCCGGCGCCTTGTGATGGTGGCGCTCCGCCAGCGGCTTGCGCATTTCGGGCTTCACCGCCGTCTCGTCCACTGGAGTCGTTCCCGGCACATCTGCGGTGAAACTCGCGCCCGCGGGTACCAGGTAGTCTTCCGCCGTCTGTCCTGCGGTCGTGCCCGTGGCTGCGCTGATGCGCGAGGCGTCAATTCCCTGCTCCGTCACCAGGTAGTCCTTGGCATTCACGGCGCGCTGCGCGGCGAAGTCCTCCACCCTGGCGTGCCTGTGCGTGGCCGCGTACTTCTCTTGCTTGGCTGTTTTTGCGGCTTCATCTGCCGACGCTTCGCCCACCACCACTGCCTTGGCGTCAGCCTGCTGCTTCAGATCCAGAGCCACCTGGTCCAGGCAGGCCTTGGCTTCGTTGTCCACACGCGTCGGGCGCTTGGGGTCGTTGGAAAAGCTGAGCGAGCACAGCGCCTGCGTCTTGGGCGCAGGAGGCGGCGGAGGCGGAGCCAGAATGGTCACCGTCGTGCTCGCAGACGCCATCTGGTTCTTGTCGTCTGTAACTCCGCATGTAATCCCCACCGCTCCCGTCGGCGCACCCGCCGAGGAATACTCCGCAGTGGTCCCGGTGCCCGTCACTGTGCCCGCCGTGGCCGTGTAGTTATAGGTCAGCGGACGGTTCTGCGGGCTCACGCCCGTTGCCGTAACGGTTGCCGAGTCGCCCGGCTTGATGGTGCTTGGGCTGGCCGAGCAACTTACTGTCGGCGGTTCAAATTGTTTCACCGCATATTCGGCGGAACAATCGGCGGTCTGGCCGGGTTTCAGCCCTTCCTTGCCTTTCTTGCCTTCCTTCACCTCGGCCTTCGCGGTGTAGGAACCCGGAGCCAGAGGAGCCGTATTCACACTGGCTGAAGTGCCATTCCCGGTTACGCCGTCCCCGCTCCAGCTGTAAATGACGTTGTTCTTCTTGTTCGTGTCCACTGACCCGGCCGTCGCCGTAACGGTAAGAGGATCGCCCGGGTAGACAGTGGGCGCACTGGCGTTGCACGCTAACGTGATCGGCGGAGCCTTCTTGCACCCCATGGGTAAGAGGGCTAAACTCGCCAGGGCCAGTACGGGAAAAACGGACTTCAAACTTCGTGAATACATGCTTTTACGCTCCACATTTCCCTTGTTGCATGGTTGAGAAAACGTTTTGAGAAAGGAATTCACGGTTCACCCCTTTCGGCTTCGCAGAACGTGCGCAGCTTTTAACGTTTGATTAGGCGTCATAAACCTAGCACAGATTGACCATGCTGTGTACATCCTGTCTTTCCACAAGCCATCCCCACAGGCCGTCTCATGGGCGCTTGAGCGCGCACGGCGCCTCGAGGGCCGTGAGCGGCTCAACATTCGTTTTTCGGGGATTCTGCCCTCTGATCATCGGGGCTCATTCTGCATTGAGAGTCTTCAGCAGGCTCCGGGGTTCGCGCTGTATCTTCTCTTGTAGAAGCGAAATGGCGTAAATCAGTTGCTCGGGACGCGGTGGACAACCTGGAACATATACATCCACCGGAACCACCTGATTCACCCCCTGAAGCAGCGCGTAGTTGTTGAATACGCCGCCCGAAGTGGCGCACGCGCCCATCGAGATAACCCACTTCGGCTCAGGCATTTGGTCGTAAAGACGGCGCAGCACGGGAGCCATCTTCTGCGCCACGCGCCCGGCCACAATCATTAGGTCCGATTGCCTTGGCGAAGGCCGGAAAACCTCCGCGCCGAAGCGCGCGATATCGAATCGCGCCGCGCCCATCGACATCATCTCGATGGCGCAGCAGGCAAGGCCAAAGGTCATGGGCCAAACGGAGTTCTTCCGCACCCAATTCACCGCAAAATCCAGCGAAGTGAGAAAGACCCCCTCCGGCTCCTCGTAGCCGTAGTTGACCTCTGTCATTTTGATCCGATTTTTTGCGCTGCTATCAAGCGCGCCGAACAGATAGTGGTCGCGCTCTACCGAAGCCGCCATGGACTCAGTATACCCCCGGCGAATTCCAGCAACCCGCTTTGCTCCGTGTAGCCCCGGAGCTTCAGGAGGCCGCACTTCTAAGTCCGTTCGCAGTACTCAGCGCATGAGAATGCAAGCAGGGAATCGCCGAAACTTGCGTTATTTCGCTGTCTTTATGAAAATGATACGAAAGACCAAAGTGACCTTCGCTATGATTCTGATCGGCGGCGGCTCTTGCCGGCTTCCGCACGCCGGTTTTTGCACCGTCGGTTTGGCCCTCCATAGCCCGCCGTTCAGCACCAACAGTCCTTCTCTACGCCTTGCGCTCGAGAATTCGAAACGGAAGAACTCATGTCCTCTCGCTCTTTGAAGCTGCTGTTCCTGTTCTTTCTCCCGGGCCATCTCGCCATGGCTGTTGCCCCGGCGATCTCCATCCCAGCCGCACAGGCCCCGGCCACGCAGGCCCAGATCGCCGCCCTTCAGCATGCAGTCCAGAACGCTCAATCCGCCGGGGATAACGCATGGATGCTCACCTCGGCCGCGCTTGTGCTCCTCATGACCGGCCCTGGACTGGCGCTCTTCTACGGCGGCCTGGTGCGCAGGAAAAACATCCTCGGCACCATGATGCAAAGCTTCGCCATGATGGGCCTGATCAGCGTCTTGTGGGCCATCGTGGGCTACTCGCTGGCCTTCGGCCACGGCAACCTGTTTGTTGGCGGCTTCGAGCACCTCTTCCTGCGCGGCGTTTCGCTCAGTCCCAATCCGGATTACGCGGCCACCATTCCCGAGCAGACCTACATGATCTACCAGCTCATGTTCGCCATCATCACGCCGGCCTTGATCACCGGCGCATTCGCTGAGCGCATGAAGTTCAGCTCGATGGCCCTGTTTCTGTCGCTCTGGTCGCTCTTTGTGTACTGCCCCATGGCGCACATGGTCTGGGGCGTGGGCGGCCTTCTCAACGCGACCGGCGGCCACATTCCCACGCTCGACTTCGCCGGCGGCACGGTCGTTCACATCACAAGCGGCGTCTCGGCCTTGGTTTGCGCGCTCTATCTCGGCAAGCGCATCGGCTACCCGCAAACGGCCATGCCGCCGCACTCGCTCGTGCTCAGCTTCATCGGCGCCTGCCTGCTGTGGGTGGGCTGGTTCGGCTTCAATGCCGGCAGTGCCCTGGGCGCGGGTCCGCTGGCCACCAGTGCCTTCGTCAACACCCACTTCGCCACTGCCACCGCCGCCATCGGCTGGACCATCTTTGAGTGGTTTCACAACGGCAAGCCCACGGCACTGGGCGCCATCTCCGGCGCGGTTGCCGGCCTGGTCGCCATCACGCCCGCTTCAGGCTTCGTCCAGCCCATGTCCGCGCTGTTCATCGGTCTTGCGGCCGGCTTCTTCTGCTCCTTCATGGTCTTCCAGGTCAAGTCCCTCTTCGGCTACGACGATTCACTCGACGCATTTGGCGTTCATGGCGCTGGAGGCACTCTGGGAGCGCTGCTCACCGGTGTCTTTGCCGCGAGCGTCATCAACCCCATCTACGGCCCCGGCGTGCCCACGGGCGCTATCGACGGGCATTGGAGCCAGATTCTGAATCAACTCGCAGGCGTCGGCATCTCATGGGGCATCTCCGTGGTGGGCACGCTGGTTCTGCTCTTTGTGGTCGACAAGATCCTGGGCCTGCGCGTCGCCCCCGAGCACGAGATGGCCGGGCTCGATCTTTCCCAGCACGGCGAGGAAGGGTACGATTTCAACACCTGAGGAGTTTCTTGCCGGCGCTCCCGGCAGTTCTCCGGCAATTTTCTTCAGGCGGAGGCGGCGAATAAGCCGCTTCGCCTGTTACGCTATCGAACGAGGCATTTTTTGTATGCTCAAGATTGAAGCTGTTCTCCAACCCTCAAAGCTGGATGCCGTAAAGGATGCGCTGCTTGAAGCAGGCATTGAAGGCATGACCATTCTCGAAGCCCGCGGCCATGGCCGCCAGAAAGGCCACACCGAGTTCTATCGCGGCCGCGAATATACCGTAGACCTCCTGCCCAAGGTGAAGATCGAGCTGGTGATTCACGACAACTTGAAGGAGAAGGCGATCCAGGCCATCGTCAGCGCCGCCCGCACGGGCCGCATCGGCGACGGCAAAATCTTCATCAGCCGCCTCGACGAAGCCATCCGCATCCGCAACGACGAGCGCGGCGAAAACGCCCTGTAGCCTGATTGGCGCGAAGCATGCCTCGGCGCGCCTGTGCACTCTTGAGGAAGAAGAGTTAAGTGCTTTATTGTGTTGTTGCGTCGCAACAACAAAAGGGAAACCCACTCATGATTCCCCGCTTCGTCTTCGCCGCTGGCGCGATCCTCGGCGTCGCGTCCTGCCTGGCCGCGCAGGACACGCGTACCGTCATCGAACCGGTCTTCCCCGAGCTTTGCTCCACGGTAAGCGCTCAGCTTCATACGGACGGCCACTCGCTCGCCGCCGCGGACGAGCAGAAACTCGACACCGCGCGTATCCAGAAGGCGATCGACAAGTGCGGCAAGGGCCGGGCCGTGCTCCTCCATGTGGACGAGACCAACAACGCATTCCTCAGCGGCCCGCTGGACCTGAAACCCGACATCACGCTCATCGTCGGCCTCGGCGTCACCCTCTTTGCTTCGCGCGATCCGGCCATCTTCGCCGTTTCACCCGGCAGTTGCGGCATCGTGAGTCATTCGCCCGGTCCTCCACCCCAACGACAAGGACCCGTCGTTGGGGGCCCCGGACCCCGCGGATGCAAGCCGCTAATCTCCGTCGACCACGCGTCTAACTCCGGCGTCATGGGCGACGGCGTCATCGACGGCCGCGGCGGTGAAAAGATGCTCGGGTCACAATTCTCCTGGTGGGATCTGGCCGAGCAGGCGCGCGCCGGCGGCGGCCAGCAGGTTCCGCGTCTCATTGTCGCCAACGACTCCGACAACTTCACCCTTTATCGGATCACTTTAAAAAATTCGCCCAACTTCCACGTCGTGTTCAACCACGCAGACGGCTTCACGGTATGGGGGCTCAAGATCGACACACCGCAGCGCCTAGCGCGCAACACCGATGGCGTTGATCCCGGCGACGGTGCCAAGAACGTCACCATCACGCACAGTTACATCCGCGCCGGTGACGACAACGTCGCCATCAAAGGCGGCCCGGGCGGCGCAACCAACATGACCATCAGCCACGACCACTTCTACTGGGGTCACGGCATGTCCATCGGCAGCGAGACCAACGGCGGCGTGAGCAAGATTCGCGTCTTCGATCTCTCGCTCGACGGCCCCGACAACGGCATCCGCTTCAAGTCCAACGGCTCGCGCGGTGGGCTCACAGAGGATGTGGTCTACGACAACGTTTGCATCCGCAACTCCCCGAATCCGATCACGCTGGACACGGCGTACACTGCAGCGGGAACGCTGGAAGGCACATCGCCGCCCACCATGCGCGACATCACGCTGCGGAACGTCCGCGTCTCAGGCGGGGGCAAGATCACCTTTAACGGCTACAACCAGACACACCGTATCGGAGCTGCGCTCGACGGTGTGCAGATTACCGATCAGGCAGCCTACACCTACGAGGTGAATCACGCGGACCTGACGCTGGGGCCGGGGCCGACCAATCTGCAGCTGCCGCCGGGAGACGATTCAACCATCAGCGTTAAGCCAGCGGAAGGTAATCCGGCCTCGTGCGCCGACAAATTCGTGCCCTTCCCGCAATAACGCATCGGTAAGTCTTGTAGCGCCAGTCTTCAAACCGTGAGTTTGCAGCGCCGGTCTTTAAATCGTAGGTTTTGTAGCGCCGGTCTCCAGGCCGGCTGTCGTGCGGGACTCCGCCGGGATTCCCAACGACAGGTCTTCGTCGTTGGGGTGGAAGGTCCGCACATCTCCCGGTTGCCCCGTCCGCTGACTTGCCGACTCGCTGACTTGATGACTCGCCTAAAACCTCACCGCGCGGCCACTTCCTTGCTCACCGGCACGCGCACCACAATTTTGTTGCCGGTCCGCACCACCATCCGCGAGAACGATTCGTCGCTCACATTGCTGAGCGATAGATAGCCTCCATTCAGGGCCGTCACGTCGCCGCGCATTTTCACGTTCGCATCGGCGGGTACCGTGAAGCTCACGCGCACATCGGGACGCCCATCGCCATCGAGATCGATCTCTTCATTGAAGCGCGCGGGCAGCGCATCCGCCGGCTCGAACACAATCTGCACGAAGGTTTCAGTCCGCTCGAGCATGCGTGGCCGTACCGGCTGGTAAACCTCGATCCGGTAGCCATCGCGCTGGATCGTCCGCGCAATCGTGCCGCCCGAGTAACTCGCATCAATATGCAGCCCGGCGTGCGCCACTACATTGCTGAATCCCCCAATGAGAACGAATGGAACACAGACGGCGATGAGCAGCGTGAGCCCGGCGCCCGTGTAAGCCAGAATCGAGAGTATGCGCGCGCGCATGCGGTCCTCCTTCACATCCTCGGCAGCCAATGGATCATGGTGGATATCGAGCCGGCCAGAATGCTGCCGCCGAACATTGTGGCCATGGCCCAGGCGCCATACAGAAACAGCAGCCGTGCGCGTTCCGGTTTCATCGCGACCGGCGTCCCCTTCAGGTGCCACACCGCCGCGTCCTTTTTGCAAACATCAACGCAGGCGCCGCACTTCATGCAGTTCAGCAACGTCTTTCCCTCTCGAATCGACTCTTTCGAGAGCGCAACCGTCGGGCAACTGGTCTGGCACAGCGTGCAATCAACACATTTTTCGCGATCGAACCGAATCTCGAACAGGTTGATCTTGTTAAAAAGCGATTGAAACGCGCCGAAGGGGCAGAAAAACCCGCACTGCGTTCGTTTCTTGGTCAGGTACGGCAGCACCACCACCAGCCCGATGAACAGCGCGACGAAAATTCCCATCTGGATGGCCGTTTCCACGTTGCGCACCGCCGGAAATTCGGTGACCGCCTTGAACGGGCAAAGCCACATGCAGTAGACCGGCTCAAAGATCGCTGCGGAAAGCAGCACCACGAAAACCAGAATCGCCCACGGCACGAGCCGCAGAATGTGGCAGTATTTCGCAACAAACCGGTGCAGCCTGCGCCGTTTGCCGAACGCTGCGAAACCCTCCTCGATGCCGCCGAAAAAGCACGCGTAGCTGCACCACGCCTTGCCCAGCACCAGCGTCATCGCGAACCACACCCCGATCATGACCGCGATCGAGCGCGGATTGCTCGCCGTAGGCAGAATCGACCCCGGAAAAATAATCGTCCGCGCGAACGCTGCCGGCAAAATCAGCGACGGCGTCACCATGAAGCAGAACGGCGTATCGCCCGAGACCATACGGCTGACGGGAATGCTCATCGTCCCGCGCTCGGCGATCAAAGCAGCAATGAAGCCGAACGGAAACAGGAAACCCAGCGCGACAAAAAAGATTCGCCTCCAGCGATAGGTCTCGCCCGTCCGCATCATCAGGAAGAAGAGTCCGGTCATGAAGACGATCGTCAACGCCGCGCCAATCTGAAGATCGCGGCCTGCCTTCTGGAAGGCAGGCGTGAACATGAGCAGCGACCACAGCGCGATCGGCAGCGTGAGCAGAATCGACCGGCCCACGCCGCGAAATGCAACCGGCCGCCGAAGCGTAGAGGATTGACTAGCCATACATTGTCCTCTCGATCAGGATGGAGACTCCGGAAAATCCATACCAGCAAGCCAGCATGACGGCAACCATGCGAGCCACGGTGACCACCGCGGGAGTTCGCTGGACAAGGCCCATGGAAAGAAACGGCAAAAACCATACCGCTGTACCGGCGAAGAAGCAGACGAAGAAAAACAGCGCCGCCCAAAGATGCTCAAGCTGCGCCGCGCGCAACCCGGCCACGAGAAACGGCGGACAAAGATTGATTCCCGTCAAAAATCCCAGCGCCAGCGCTCCCGACCGCATGGGACGAGGCGTCTCCCCGATCCGCACCAGTTCGCTCGTCGCCTTCGTCGCGCCGCATCGCCTGTGCGGCCATCCCACCGCGTAAACCACCAGCCCGGCAGCCAGCAGCAATTGGATCCCGCCTACCTCCCACGTCCGCCCGGTCCACGCGCGCGGAATCGACGACCCCACCAGCCACACCGCCGCGGCAAAAACCATGTACCCGGCCAGCCGCGCTGCAAGAAACAACAACAACTGCCGGCTGTGCAACCGCACGCCGCGCGGCTGGACCATCATCCACGGCACCACCACCGGCCCGCAGGTCGCCAGGCAAACCGGCCCCGTTGCCAGTCCGAGAACCAGCGCCTCCCCGGCGCTGCCCGAAAGAGAGAGTGCCGCCATCTTGCCCGAAGTCTAGGTCTGTGTGCGGGATTCCGTTCGTGACAGTGGTCACGCCCACGCGTGTCAAGAGTTGCCCGTTGCTGTAGCCCACAGTCCCGAAGTCCCGTAGTCCCCAAGTCCCGCCTTCCCACCAAATCTCCCACCTTCCGGGATTTATCGCTTATTCTTGTAACAATTCCTTCTTGCTTCGGCAGGCCACGCAAACAATTTCTTATGAACTCAGTCGTTTTAGCGGTCGACGATCTTCGGGAGCAGTATCTCAAGGAGATGGCGCTTGTCCGCCAGACCTGCGAGCGCACCGGCGACGGCACCGCTGCCATCCGCCGGCGATCTGCCGTCGTCGACCGTATCCTCATTGAAATGTGGCGCCGCGCCTTTGCCGGTCTGCCGCCGCAAAACACTGCCCTGCTGGCCTTGGGCGGTTACGGACGCAAAGATCTCTTCCCCTACTCCGACATCGACGTCCTCTTCGCCTTCGCCGACGACAAAACCGAGGAGCAGTCCCGCGAAGCCGTTCGCGCCATCATCCAGGGCATGTGGGACATCGGCCTGCGCGCCAGCCCCAACTCCCGCACCGTCAAGGAATCCGGCCGTTTCGACCCCGACAACCTCGAATTCACCCTCGCTACTCTCGATCGCCGCTTCCTCGCCGGCCAGTTCCCTCTTTACCAGCAGCTTCACCAGGTCACTTTTCCCGGACTCGTTCTCAGCGAGTGGAACTCCATCGCGCAGAAGCTCGGTGAAATCGCCCGCGCCCGCCACGCCAAATACGGCAATACCATCTTCCATCTCGAGCCCAACCTGAAAGACTGTCCCGGCGGCCTGCGCGACTACTCGCTCGCCGTCTGGTTCGCCATCCTCTTCCATTTGAAGGCGACTAAGGAGTGGCCTCGCCAGCGCGGCGGTGTCTTCCAAAGCGCGCGCGGCGACGCCGAAGCCGCCTTCGATTTCCTCGCCGCCGCCCGATGTTTTCTCCACTTCCGCCACGGACGCGACGACAACACGCTCGACTGGCAGTCGCAAGACGAGGCTGCCGCCCGCTCCATCGGCCTTGAAACCCGCGGCACCGCCGACCCCAGCTACTGGATGCGCACCTACTACCGGCACGCCCGCGTCATCTATCGCCGCGCCGCCCTCCTCATGGAGCACCTGCCCGCCCCGGTCAGCTTCTACCGCCAGTTCCGCCGCCGCCGCACGCCCATTGCCGGCACCGACTTCCTCCTCGACCAGGGACGCATCGACATTCAGCCCGGCGCGCAATTCAATGACACCGCCGCCATCCTGCGCATCTTCTCGCTCATGGCCACGCACGGCTACACGCTTTCGCAGGCCGCTGAAGACCGCATCACCGACGCGCTTCCCGTCCTCGCCATCTCCATCCCCGAAGGCCCTTACCTCTGGAACGCTCTGCGCGAAGTGCTTCTCGGTCCCCACGCCGCCCATGCCCTGCGCACTATGCACGCGCTCGGCGTTCTCGAAATGCTCATCCCCGAGTTCCACGGCATTGACGCGCTCGTCATCCGCGACAGCTATCACCGCTACACCGTCGACGAGCACACCTTCCTGGTTATCGACAATGTCCACGCCCTGCGCACGCCCGCCAACGAGCACGAGCAGCGCCTGGCCCAGTTGTTGCCGGAGATCGATCGCCTCGACCTGTTCTTCCTCGCCCTGCTCCTGCACGATACCGGCAAAGGCCGCCGCGCCGGCGAGCATGCGCAGCAGAGCGTCGAGCTGGCCGACAGCTTTCTCGCCCGCCTCGATTTCGACGCCGAGGAGCGCGACTCCGTTCTCAAGCTCATCCGCCTGCATCTCGATATGTCATCGGCCATGCGCCGCGACATCTTCGACCTCGACAACGTGCGCGGCTTCGCCGACAAAATCGGCAGCCCGCAGTTGCTCAAGATGCTCACGCTCATGACCTTCGCCGACATCAAGGCCGTCAACCCCGACGCGCTCACCCCGTGGAAGGCCGAGAACCTTTGGCAGTTCTACATGTCCACGTCAAACTTCATGGACCGCTCGGTCGACGAGGCGCGCTATCACGCCGCCATCGATCCCACCCTCCTCAACCGCATCCGCTCCATGGTTCCCGCCGCGCAGCACGACGCGCTCAAGCAGTTTCTTGAGGGCCTGCCGCAGCGCTATCTGCAAACCCGCCTGCCCGAGCAGATTCGCAATCACTTCCTCATGGCGCTCGACCTCGATAAGGACAACGTCCAGCTCGATCTGCGCCCCAGCCGCCAGCTCTACGACCTCACCGTCATCACCCGCGATCGCAGCCGTCTCTTTGCCGATATGGCGGGCGTCCTGGCCGCATGGGGCATGAATATCGTTCGCGCCGGCGCCTACTCCAACGATGCCGGCGTCATTGTTGACAGCTTTCAGTTCACCGATCTCTTCCGCACCCTCGAGCTCAACCCCACCGAGAAAGACCGCTTCCTCTCGAACGTCCACGAAGTCGTGGCGCAAAAGGTTTCCGTTGAGCAGTTGCTCAAAGCGCGCCGCCATTTGAACCAGCCCGGCAACTACAAGCTCGAGGTGCCCACCAAGCTCGAATTCGACTCCGAGTCCTCGTCGCACTCCACTCTTTTGCAAGTCGTCGCCCAGGATATGCCCGGCCTTCTCCGCCAGATCGCTCTCACCTTCGGCGCCCACCAGTGCAACATCAAGGTCGCGCTCATCGATACGGAAGGCGAAACGGCCATCGACGTCTTCTACCTCACCAGCCACGACGAAAAACTCTCGCCCGAAGCCCAGCAATCCCTCGCCAAAGACCTCACCAAGGCACTCGACGCCATGCGGTCGCCGGCCTAGGCCCGCAAGGTCGTCGAGACAATTCCCACTGACCCGGGAACCAAATACTTGAAAATCCGTAAAATGGCCTTCGGAGATTTCTTCGAAGCGGCGGAGAACAAGAATGCCGAAACTCAGCGCCGGAATCCTGCTTTACCGGAAGAACAAAGGGCGGCTGGAAGTGTTTCTCGTTCATCCTGGAGGCCCCTTTTGGAAGAACAAGGACCTCGGTGCCTGGTCCATCCCCAAGGGGGAATACCAAATCGGCGAAGATCCTCGAGCCGTCGCGCAGCGAGAATTCGAAGAGGAAACCGGACACCCGCTACCTGACGGAAAGTTAGTGCCCCTCGCCGAGATAAAGCAGCCGAGTGGCAAGATCGTTACAGCTTGGGCTATGGAGGGCGACTGCTCCGAGGACATTCGGAGCAATATGTTCTCGTTGGAGTGGCCGCCAAAGTCAGGTAAGACCGAGGAATTCTCCGAGGTAGACAGAGCCGGGTGGTTTGAAATTTCGGATGCGCGCGCGAAGCTGCTCCCTGGACAGCACGGATTCCTGGACCAACTGACGACCGCTATCAGCTAGCTCCGCTGACCCCGCCCAGCCCCACTAACGCCTCTAACTCCGCTAACACCGCTAACTCGGCTGCTTCACGCTTCGCTTTTCTGCACCAGGTATTCGTCCACCAGCACGCTCACCAGCACGGCTGTCGGGATCGAGACCATGGCGCCGACAATGCCGCCCAGCGCCGACCCCATCAGCAGAGCGACGAAGATCGCCAGCGCGGGCAATTGGACGCGGCTCCTCATGATGCGCGGAGTCAGCCAGGAGTTTTCAATCTGCAGATACAGGACGAAGAAGATGGCCACGCCCAGCACCCGTCCCCAACTGTCGATGGACGCAACCAGCAGCGCCAGTACCAGCGAAACGGCAGCTCCCAGCACTGGGATCAGGTTGAGCAGACCGGTAATGACGCCCAGCACGTAGGCGTAGCGCACGCCGAGTGAAAGGTAGACGATGGTGCTCGCAGTGCCCAGAATCAGCATCAGGCTCAGCTGGCCCACCAGCCACTTCTCCATGCGGCCGGCTGCGAGTTGTAGTGTTTGGTCCAGCCGCTGCCGCGGTTGCGCGGGGACGAACGAAAGAAACCAGCGGTACGCGCTGTCGCCCTCGAGAATGAAGTAAAGCGTAAGCACAAAGCCGGCCATCACCTCGACCAGCGCGTCCGCCCAGGCCTTGAACGAAACCAGCAGGTAGGCCGCCGCGCTCGAGAGCGAACTCTGAATCCACGTGATGACATCGCCGGTGTGGAGGCGATCGGCGAAGGGAACTTCTTTGAACTTGGCCAGCAGCGCGGGAAGACGCGTGGGCAATTCGCCGGCCAGAGCCTGCAGGTCATTGATAACGGGCTGGAAAGCGAAAAATCCAAAGGCCGTGATCGCGGCCGCCACCGCCAGCAGAAGAATGAAGATGGCCGCTGATCCCTGGAATGGTTGCCAGCGCCCGATGCGAACCCGCGACGTGGCCCGCACCACCGGCGACAGCACCACGGCAAACAATGCCGAAACATAAAGCAGCGCCAGCATGCCGCGGATCAACCACGCCACGTAGAGCGCCAGCGCCACGGCGAAGAAGAATACGATGTGTCCGCGAACGTTTTGCTTGCTCTGCGCGGATTGATTCATGCTTACCGATCCTTACACACGAGATTCAGCGACAACGTTCACGGGACGGTTCACTGATACCTGATCCCTGATCCCTGATCCCTGGTTATCGTTCACTGTCCACTGATGATTCCGCCCACGATTCCGCCAAGCAGTCCCGCACCCGTTGCCGCTTGCGGAGTTGCCTCGGGATGCGGCAGATACTCGTAGATCTGGTTCGCCAGCCGCGAGATGGGCAGCGTTTGCAGCCATATCGTGCCCGGACCCACCATCCGCGCCAGAAAGATGCCGTCGCCGCCAAAGATCATGTTCTTGATCCCCGGAACCGTGGTGATCTGGAATCCGACCGACGATTGGAACGCGCCCACGTGGCCCGGATGCACAAACAGGATCTCGCCCGGCGCAAGGTCCTTCTGGATCAGCTCGCCTGATAACTCAATCCACGCCGTGCCCGCGCCGCCAACCTTTTGCAGCATGAATCCGCTGCCTCCGAAGATGCCCGCCCCCAGCGACTGCTGGAAACCCACGGTGATGGTTACCTGGGGCGTGGCGCACAGGAATCCGTGCCGGTGCACCATGTACTCCGGCCCCTGGCCAAGCTGCACGGGCACGATATGCCCCGGCACCCTGGTGGCAAACGAGACGGAGCCCTGGTACTGGATGGCGCGGTACTCGGTCATGAAGATGCTGCCGCCGCCGGCCACGCGCTTGATGACGCCGAAAAATCCACCCCCACCGCCCGCCTGTGTGTGCGTCGTCATCTGTACCGACGCGGTCATCCACGAGAGCTCGCCGCTCTCTGAAAACACGCTCTCGTTGGGGTCGAGCAGCACTTCGAGCACCGGCATGGTGGTGCCCAGAATCCTGGTTTGCATGAGGAGTCCCTCCCTGTTAGTGACCAGTGTAATGGCCGCAACGCATTGGCCATGAGAAAGTTTGTGGATGCGCCGCAGGTGTCGGGGGATTGCGATTCGAGGGCCGGATTTGTGCGGTAGGGATTCGGCCGGCAGCTTACTGCTCGCCGCGATGCGCAATCACATAATCCTTGATGCGGTCGTAGACGTCGCTCGGCAGCACCCCGTGTTCCACAAGGTCCTGTTTGCTTCGGTAGGGCCGGAAGCGAACGATGCGGCCGGCCCAGCTCGGCGTCATGCCGGGAACCTTGAGCAATTCATCCACGCTGGCGTGGTTGATGTCGATGCGCGCCTCGGGCGGCGGAATGGACTTTGGCCTGGGTCCGGATTGCATGGAGGCCGTTTGCGGAACAGCCGGAGCAGCCCACGAAGCGCCGGAAAGAAAGACGGCCAGAATCGCAAGGTGCGCGACGGCGAATCGGGTCAGGACAGGCACGCATTCATTCTCCGCCTGCCCATCGACTGGGAGCAAGAAAAGCATTTGACACCATGCGGGCTTTGCCCGTACCTTGAAAACAGATGCAGAGCCTCCGCCATCACGGCCACCACCATCATCATGGGACAACCATGCCGGCGGACTGCCATGGCCTGAGCTAATCGGCCAGAGAGATCGAAGAGAAACACTAGAAGCCCGCCGGCGAATGACGCTGGTGGGTTTTTTCGTGTCTGAGCAGAAATTTCAACCCCAACCAGGGAAAAGACAGGATGAGAGATGAGCGACCAGAAAGCGGCAGACAAGACAACGGCAATTGATTTCGACAAGATGGACGGCCTGGTGCCGGGGATCGTGCAGGATGCGCGCACGGGCGAAGTGCTGATGCTGGGCTTTTTGAACCCGGCCAGCTATGCCAAAACGCAGGAGTCGGGCTTTGTGACCTTCTGGAGCCGTACCCGCCAGAAGCTGTGGATGAAGGGCGAGACCAGCGGCAACCGTCTGCGCGTGATTTCGGCCTCGACCGACTGCGACAATGACACGCTCCTGTTTCGCGTGGAAGTGGAAGGCGACGGCCTGGTCTGCCACGAGGGCACGGTGAGCTGTTTTACTCGGCCCATTACGATCGGTATGGAGGTGACCCGTGGGTAGCAAGCTTCGACTCGGAATTCCCAAAGGCAGCCTGCAGGACGCGACTATCGCGCTGTTCAAGCGCGCGGGATGGAACATCTACGCGGACGGCCGCTCCTACTTTCCTTCGATCGACGATGTGGACATCGAATGCATGTTGATTCGCGCGCAGGAGATGGCTCGCTACGTCGATCACGGCGTGCTCGACGCGGGACTCACTGGCATCGACTGGGTGGTCGAGAGCGGTTTGGACGTGGCCAGCGTGACCACTCTGACCTACGCCAAGCAAAGCCGGCGCAAGGTTCGCTGGGTGCTGGCCGTGCCCGAAGCCAGCGGCTTCGAGAAAGCCAAAGATCTCGAAGGCAAAATCATCGCCACGGAACTTGTCGAGGTGACCAAGCGCTACTTTGCCTCGAAGGGCGTGGAGGTGAAGGTTGAGTTCAGCTGGGGCGCCACCGAAGTCAAGCCTCCCATGCTGGCCGACGCGATTGTTGAAGTAACGGAAACAGGCAGCTCGCTGAAGGCCAATCACCTCAAGATCATTGACACAGTGATGGAGAGCGAAACGCACCTGATCGCGAGCAAGGCGGCGCTGGCCGATACGTGGAAGCGGCAGAAGATCGAGCAGATCGCGCTCATGCTGCGCGGCGCCATCGACGCGCAGGCGCAGATAGGGTTGATGCTCAACGTCAAGCGCGGCGACCTCGATGCTGTGCTGGCGGTGCTGCCGGCATTGAATTCGCCAACCATTTCGCAATTGAGCGACCCGGAGTGGGTTGCAGTCAATACCATTCTCGAAGAGCGCGTGGCCCGCGATGTCATTCCGCGGCTCAAGGCGGCGCGCGCGGCGGGAATTGTGGAGTATCCGCTGAACAAAGTGGTGCTGTGACGAGAGACGAGCGATGAAGCTGATTCGGACCACAGGACGAAGCGCGCGGGAAGCAGCGAAGACGCTCGCTGCCCTCGAACGGCGTAGCGCCGCGGCGCTGGACGCGGTGCTGCCCGCGGTCGAGCGCATCGTCGACGATGTCCGCAAGCACGGCGACCGCGCGCTGCTCGGCTACGCGGCTAAATTCGACGGGCTCACCGGACCGAACGCGTTGCGCGTGACTCAAGACGAGATGGCATCGGCGTGGAAGGCACTCGATCTCGCGCTCCGCGATGCGCTCACCACGGCCGCAAAGCAGATTCGCGATTTTGCTCGGCGGCAGATGCCGGAATCGTGGAATGATTCAACCGTGGAAGGCCTAAAGACGGGCCAGCTTGTGCGCCCGCTCGGATCTGTTGGATGCTATGTGCCCAGCGGGCGTCATCCTCTGCCTTCCACGCTGCTGATGACTGCGATTCCCGCGCAAGTGGCGGGAGTGAAGCGCATCGTTGTAGTCTCGCCGAAGCCCGCGCCAGAAACCCTCGCCGCGGCGCACTTGCTCGGGATCAACGAGTTCTACCGGCTGGGCGGCGCGCACGCAGTGGCCGCGCTGGCTTACGGAACCCGGAGCCTGCCGCGCGTGGACAAGATCGCGGGACCGGGAAATCTTTACGTGACCGCGGCCAAGCGCCTCGTTGCATTCGATTGCGCGATCGATATGCTCGCTGGACCAACGGAGATTGTGGTCACCAGCGAGCGAGGCAACGCGGCAGGCATTGCAAGCGACCTGGTTGCGCAGGCGGAGCACGATCCAGAGGCGCTGGCTGTCTTTGTGACAACGCGCGAAAAGCTGGCGCGGGCTGTGATGGCCGAAGCGAAGGAGCGCAGCCGCAACAACGCCGTCGCGCGCGAGGCGCTCAGGCGCAACGGAGTGGTGATTGTGGCAGGTTCAGTTGATGAGGCGCGCGAAATCACGAACCGTCTTGCGCCGGAGCATCTGACCGTCGATGCGGCCAGTGATCTCAAGTGGGTTCAGAATGCGGGATCGGTTTTCGTCGGGCGGTGGTCTGCGCAGCCCATGGGCGACTACATATCCGGGCCGAATCACACGCTGCCCACGGGCGGCATGGCCCGCGTTCGCGGCGGATTGAGCGTGAACGACTTCGTCAAGCTCATCACCGTGCAGCAGTACACGGCGCAGGGCATCGAGAAGTTGGGACCGAAGGCTGCGCTGCTGGCCGAGGCCGAGGGACTGTTCGGCCATGAAGAGGCGATTCGCGTGCGGCTCGGCCCAAGCGCCGCGAGCAGAAGGAGGAAGAAACGTGGCTGACGGTGTCTCCACACTTTTTCCAACCCCGCGTCTTCGCGTACAGGGCATGAAGGAGTACCACCCTCCGCTGGGCAGCCGCGAAGCTATGCGCCTGGACTTTAACGAGAACACTCTTGAGTGTTCGCCGCGTGTGCGCGAAACGCTGGCGCAGATTTCTTCTGGAGCGCTCACCCGCTATCCCGAGCGCGAGCCGGTGGAAGCGATCGTGGCCGCGCATTTGGGGCTGCGCGCGGAACAGGTGGCGCTGACCAACGGTGTGGACGAAGCAATTCACGTGCTCTTCGAAACGTTTCTCGAAGCAGGCGACGAAGTGTTGATGCCTGTACCCACGTACACCATGTACGAGGTCTATGCCTCGGCAACGGATGCGCGCGTCGTCGCGATGCAGGCCGGCGCTGACTTAGTGTTTCCTTACGAAGAGCTGCTCCATGCAATGGCGCCCCGCACGAAGGTGATAGCGATTGCCAATCCCAACAGCCCATCAGGCTCGGTGGCCACGCGCGCTCAACTGCTGGAGCTGGCGCGGCGCGCCCCGCAGGCAGTCTTGCTGGTCGACGAAGCCTACTTTCATTTCTTCGGCGAAACGGTGATGGATCTTGTCGGAACGCTGCCGAATCTCGTCGTCGCGCGAACGTTTTCGAAGGCCTACGGGCTGGCCGGGTTGCGTTTGGGTTTGCTTGCAGGACCCGCAGACCTTATGCGCTGGGTGCGGCGCGTCCTCTCGCCCTATAGCGTGAACTCGCTGGCGCTCGCCTGCCTCCCGCCTGCGCTTGCGGACTCGGCGTATCTCGATTGGTATGTGGGCGAGGTCCTTGCCGCACGTACAGACTTTGAAGCAGCGCTCGACGCGGCTGGAGTCCGGCGCTGGCCGAGCCGGGCGAATTTTGTATTGGTCGAGATTGGTGCGCGGCACGCAGAGTTTGTGCGCCGCATGCGCGATGCCGGCGTGCTGGTCCGTGACCGATCGAGCGATCCCGGCTGCGATGGCCGCGTGCGCATCACCATCGGAACGCGCGCGCAGATGCGGCAGGCCGTTACAGCCCTGAACAACGCGCTCGCAATGCTGCGGGTAGGAGGCGGGAAACAATGACAGCGAAGAAAAGTAAAGCGGCGAGCAGGCGAACGGGTTCGCGCACAGCCACCATTGTGCGCAACACCAACGAGACGCGCATCGAGATTGAGCTGACGATCGAGGGAAAGGGACGATACGAAGTCTCGACAGGAATTCGATTCTTCGATCACATGCTGGAACTGTTCACGCGCCACGGCGCATTCGACCTCGACCTCGTCTGCAAAGGCGATCTGGATGTCGATCAGCACCACACGGTGGAAGACGTGGGCATTGCGCTGGGCGAGGCGTTTGACCGGGCGCTCGGCGATAAGCGCGGCATTCTGCGCGCTGGCTACTTCGTAATGCCGATGGACGAGACGCTGGCCATTGCGGCTGTCGATCTGAGCGGGCGCGCGGCCTTTGCCGTAGACACGAAGGTGCGCACGCGCCTGGTCGGCGACTTGCAGACGGAGCTGGTGACGGATTTTTTTGAAGGCTTTGCGCGTGGCGCACGAGCCAACGTGCACGTGAAGACACTGTACGGACGCTCCAATCACCACAAGATCGAGGCCATCTTCAAGGCATTCGCGCGGGCGCTGCGCGTGGCCTGCTCGCGCGACAAGCAGTTGGGCAAAATGCTGCCCTCGACCAAAGGATTGTTGTAGCACACAGGCGAAGATCGATTTGTATCAGGGCATGACTTTAGTCGTGCCGAATGTGGATATGGAATTGTGGGGGCTTTAGCCCCTGAGGGAAAGACAGTCTGATGCGCGTCACCGTCATCGACTACAAAGCCGGCAATCTGACCTCCGTGCTCAAGGCGCTGCGGCATCTTGGCGCCGAGACGATCGTGACCGACGGCGATTTGTCGCTTGTTGAGTCGGCGGAGCGCATCGTGCTTCCCGGAGTGGGACACTTTGCGGCAACCGAACGGCTGGATACGACAGGACTGACCGGTGCGATTCGAGCGGCCATCGCGCGCGGCGTGCCGTTTTTAGGAATCTGCGTCGGCATGCAGTGGCTTTATTCAGGATCGACCGAAGCGCCTGAGCAGCCAGGCCTCGGACACTTCCCGGAATCATGCACGCGCTTCGCCGAAAGCCAGGAAAAAGTTCCCCACGTCGGCTGGAATTCCCTCGAAGTGCGACCCAACTCCAAGTTGCTTGCGGGCGTCGAGCCCGGCGAATCCGTTTACTTCACGCACTCCTACAAGGGACCGGTCACAAACGACACCGCCGCGGTGACGCACTATATTGAGCCGTTTGCCGCGGCCGTCGAGCGCGGAAATGTGATGGGCGTGCAATTTCACCCGGAAAAATCCGGCGACACCGGATTGAAAATCCTGCGCAATTTTCTGGAGTTTGCAAGATGAAGTTTGAATTCACAGTCACGCTTGAGGATTACAAGGCAGCACTGAGGCTCCATCGGAGCCGGAAGCTCAGCCGGCGGATCTTCTTATGGATCGGACCGTCGCTTTTCTTGATCAGCCTCATCCTCTTTGTCGCTGGAAGCTTCAGGAACAATACGGCAATACTTACGCAAGCGATCGTGTTAGCGGCGTGGTCGTTGCTAGTGACCATTGCATTCCCACTGCTTCGATTGGTCATGACACGCCGGGGTTACAAGCAGATGTTTCCGCCAACGCGTTTCGGGCGCACTAGCACAATCGAGATTGACGATCAGAGGATCGTCGAGGAAAATCCAGGAACCGAGGAAGTAAGGCTACCATGGACTGGCGTCATGGGCTTTGCTCAGAACGATAGGGTCACATTGATCTATATCAATGCCAATCGGTTTTTTCTTTTTCCAACTTCTGTCCTGTCTCCTGCTCAACACGCCGAACTCAACGATCTTGTCGCCCGTCACGTGGTGAAGAGGTAGACATGCTGACCAAACGCATCATCGCCTGCCTCGACGTGCACGCGGGCCGCGTGGTGAAGGGCGTGCAGTTTGTCGACCTTGTCGACGCGGGCGATCCGGCCACTCAGGCTGCGCGCCACGCGCGCGAAGGCGCCGATGAAATCGTCCTGCTCGACATCACGGCGACGCACGAAGGCCGCCAAACCCTGCTCGATACGGTACGGCGCACGGCGCGCGAGCTGTTTGTGCCCTTCTGCGTGGGCGGAGGCATCAAGTCGGCGCGCGATGCGGAGCAGGTATTTGAGGCAGGCGCGGACAAGGTGAGCATCAACTCTGCTGCTCTGGCCGATCCCGCACTGATCAGCGCAATCGGCGCGAGTTTTGGCGCGCAGGCTGTTGTTGTCGCCATCGACGCGCGCCGCGATCCCGAGGCCGCGGACCCCGTGCGCGACGCGCAGGTGTTCGTGCACGGCGGGCGCAAGCCGGTAGGCCGACGCGTCGTCGAGTGGGCCCGCGAAGCGGAGCAGCGTGGCGCAGGCGAAATTCTCCTTACATCGATGGACGCCGACGGGACGCGCGCGGGCTTTGACTGCGAACTGACCGCGGCAGTGAGCGAGGCGGTCCGCATTCCCGTGATTGCCTCGGGCGGCGCGGGAACCGTGGCGCACTTCGCCGATGTGTTTGCGCGCGGCAAGGCCGATGCAGCGTTGGCTGCCAGCATCTTTCATTTCGGTGTATCCACTTCGCGCTCGCTCAAAGAGGAACTCGCGCACGCTGGCGTTCCGGTGAGGCTGCCATGCTGATTCCTTCCATTGATCTGATGGGCGGCCGTATTGTGCAGCTTGTGCAGGGCGAGAAGTTGCGGCTGGCCTTCGACGATTTTGAATATTGGATCGAGAAGTTCTCCAAATTTCCCTTAGTCCAGCTGATTGACCTGGACGCGGCGATGCGCCAGGGCGACAACTCTACGCTTGTCGAGCAGATTGCCAAGCGGCTGCCGGTCCAAGCCGGCGGCGGCATTCACTCCATAGACCGCGCCCGCCAGGTGCTCGGCGCAGGAGCGAAGCGCGTCATCATTGGCTCGGCGCTCTTCACGGCCGAGGGAGCTGTCAACACAACCTTCGCCACCGAGCTCGCGGCGGCCATCGGCTCCGACCGTATTGTCGCCGGCATCGACACTAAAAACGGGCGCATTGCGGTGAAGGGATGGAAGGCGCAGGTTGCGCTGACGCCCGACGAGGCAATTCCGCAACTTGAACCCCACGTTGCGGCATTTCTCTCGACGCATGTGGACACTGAAGGAACGATGCAGGGCTTTCCCATCGAGACCGCCGCGCGTTTGCGCAAACTCACCCAGCGGCAGCTCATCGTGGCCGGTGGCATTCGCAGCCAGCAGGAAGTGGACGCGCTCGATGCAATCGGCGCCGATGCGGTCGTGGGCATGGCGGTGTACACGGAGCTGCTGGCCGTTTGATCGCCGGCGCCTTCCCCCGCCTTCGCGCCAAAAAATCGGCGCGAACAGCGAACATGCCCCCGACACACCTCACACAGAATCCACGGCTTTCTTCGAATCGCCGATGGCGCTGCTGGTTTCAGCGCGCGTAGCGCGCAGCAGTCGCGCAATCTGCTTTAAGTGCAGTTGCACGGCGTAGGCGCGCAGAATCTCGGCTTGCTCGAACGCGACACCCGTGTGGCGAACCTCGTCCATGCGCGCTTCCAGGTCGGCAATATCCTGCTCCAGGTCGATTCCCGGCGCCGGCACGCGGAAGCGCCACTTATGCGTGCAACTGGCCACATAATTGAAGCCCGTGCGAATGTCCGCGGCCAGATGCGAGAGCGCGGGCTCCAGTTGCTGAGCGAATCGGTCCTCGTGGCTGTCTTTCACTGCAATCTCGAGCGCCACGAGCGCGTCATAGAGAGAGCGGCCAAACTGCGACAGCATGCTGAGGCCTTCGCGCCATCCGGGGCCGCTTGGCTCGTTGCGCGCAGCTTCCAGCAGCTGGCTGTTGCCGCGCAGCAAAGCCAGCGCATCTTCGCGCAGGGCGGGAAGATTTTGCGACGGCGCGCCGCGAAAGCCCTCAAGAATCGCTTCGAAGAAGCTGCCCAGCAGAAGAAATTCCTGCGCCAGGCCGTCCCGCAGCCACAGCCGTGCGCGGTCAGGAAAAACAAGTGTGGTCACGGCGAGCGCGACAACGATTCCCAGCAGCACTTCGCCCACGCGATCGAGCGCCAGCTCCCAGCGCGGGCCAGATTTGGGAACGAGCATGATGATGGTGATGGTCACTGCGGCCAGACGCGAGCTGTTGCGAAGACTCAGCAGGCCGCAAACGATAATCGCCAGCAGCACGGCCAGAATGTAATTCCATGGCGGCGCGCCGAAGACGGAACAGGCAAAGCCGAACGCGGCGCCCAGGAATGTGCCAAGCAGGCGGTCGCGCGAAGCCGTTACGGTGGCGCCAACATTCGATTGCAAAACGATGATCGCGCTGATGGAGCCCCAGTAGCCATCGTGCAGGCCGAAACGTAACGCCAGCCACCAGCACAGAGCCGCCGCCAACGCCGTCTTTGCGGCGTCAATCAAAATGCGGCGCCGCTCGAAGGTCAGCAATCTCTGCTCTCCACCTTCCACGCGCAGCTTGGCAGAGAGCTGGTGCTGGGACCACGTCTTTTTGGCTTTCAGGCGCATCGATGCGATCCGAGGTTGAACCTTTCCGCTGTTTCAGGATAGTTTGCCTCGCGCAACCGTGCACAGTTTCGCGTCCACGCTTGGCCAACGTCAATGAAACAAAGCTGGGTAATTCCTGCGATAGGATGGATTCGAGGAGCGTGCGCTGGTCGCGCACAATTTACCGCATGCTGCGAGTCGGATACCCAGCCACTTTGCCCACTGAGTTATTTCGCGATTTTCCCAGGGAGATCGAGCTGATCCCCGTGTCGGACAAGATGGATCACGACGTCGAAATCGATGTCTGGATTCCCGATCCCTATTCGACCAAGGCGATCCGCGCATGGCCGCGGTTGCGCGGCGTAAAGCTGGTGCTGGCGATGATGGCGGGGACGGAGTGGGTTCCCGGGACGGTGGGCCCGCACGTAACCATTTGCAATGCGCATGGCGCGCACAATATCTCCACCGCCGAATGGACGGTATCGGCGATCCTGACCATGCTGAAGTACTTTCCGCTGTATCTCGACATTCAACGGTCGGGAATTTGGAAGCGGCGCTTCGAGGCCAGTGCGCACTACGCCAAAATCACCGGCGACACGCGCACCGTCTATCCGCCGGTGCTGGCGGAAGAGTTGACAGGCAAGACGATGCTGCTGGTGGGATACGGAGCGATCGGCAAAGAAATCGAGCGCATGCTGGTTCCCTTTTCCGTGGACATGATTCGCCTTGCTCGCACAGCACGCTCGGCGCCTGAAGTGCGCGCGGTGAGCGAACTGGATACTCTGCTGCCGCGGGCGGATGTCGTGATTTTGATCCTCCCCGCAACGACGGAGTCGCGCGGGTTGATTGGCGAACGGCGGCTCGGGTTGCTGCGCCAGGGTGCTCTGCTGGTAAATGCCGCGCGCGGGCCGATTGTAGATACCGATGCGCTCGTGAATGCGCTCAACTCGGGCCGCATTCGCGCCGCGCTCGACGTCACCGAGCCGGAGCCACTGCCTGAAGGCCATCCGCTGTGGAGCTGCCCGAATCTGCTGCTCACGCCGCATATCGGCGGATCGACTCCGCAGTTTGCGCCGCGCGCGCTGCGAACCGTTGCCGATGAGCTGCGGCGGTATATGAACGGCGAACCGCTGAAGAATGTAGTGCAGGCCGCAAGTTAAGCGTTGACAGCAGCCCGGCGCCATTCCCGCAGGCCAAGTACGGCAAGAGGCACAAAAGCCGCATAGAGCAGCGCCGTTGCCCACAGGTCCTTGTAGATGTATTCGCCGACGTAGATTGCATCCACAAGAATCCAAAGCCACCAATTCGCAATATGTTTGCGCGCCTGCCACCAGGTAGCCACAAGGCTGTAGCTCATCAGCATGGCGTCGAGGTACGGCAGCGCAGCGTGAAGGCGTCTGGCCAGCGTTCCCAGCACGAAGCTCCCCGCCACTCCGAGGACAAGCGCAATAATGAGGCTGGTCCGCGGCAGCGCGACCACGCGCACTTCGCCTTCATTGCGCACGCCACGCCACCAGTGCCACCAACCGTAGATCGTGAATACCACGAAGAACACCTGCAGAAGAGCGTCAGAGAATAGCCCCGCGCGGAAGAAAACCACCATGTAGATGAAGATCGAAACGAGAGTAATGGGCCAGCAAATGAGCAGGCGCCGCGTGGTGAGCCAGATTCCGAGAGCAGCCGTCACGGCTCCCACCAGTTCCAGGCCATGAGCACCGAGATAGACGGCGACTGCGGTCGAGATCATGTCCGCGCCGCTTTCTTTTTCTCTCGCGCAACGCTGAGCAAGTCTTTGCGTCCAGCACGGCGGCGAAGAGCCTCGAGCAGCTTGCCGCCGGGCGCGCTCGAAAACCAGCGAGCGTGGCCAACAAGCCAGCCGTCATAGGCCATGGCGGCCTTTTCTTCAGAGCGCAGAACGCCGAGAAAGTAATCGGCCTCGGAAAGCGCGAATTCAGCGTGGCAGAGAGCGGCCATCGGCGCGAGTGTGGCAGATTCTTCACTCGAGAGCGGGCGGACGGATTCGTAGCCGTCAAGAAGCGCTTCGAGATGATCGAGATGAATGGGCACAACATCCGGCTGCGCGGGATCGTTGACGAGCGCGAGCCACTCGACGATGTTGCGCTCAATGGCGTGAGCAATGTCATGCACCGCGTTGGTGCGATCGGCAAGGCCGAAGTCGATGATGGCGGTGGCGTGCGCGTTCTCATCGCCATTGGGCCCTGCGTCGCTCCAGAAGAGATTGGAAGCGTGGAGGTCGTTGTGGGTCCATATCGGGGCAAGTGCAGGCAAATGCGGCCGAAGCTCGGCGTGAAAGGGTGCGATCAGCTCAAGAGCCTTTTTGGCGCACAGATGGACGCCTTGATGGTCGGCAAGAGAAGAGCGCGCGGCCAGGTAACGATCCAGCGCGGCCGCCGGATCGCTCGCGGCGAAGATCGTGAAGCTGGCGACGAGCGGGCGAGGCTTGCGGCGTGGAGCATTGAAATTCAGCGCGGCAAGATGAAGCTGCGCCAGCGCCGCGCCCGCGGAGTGCGCATGGGCCGCACTGCGGAAAGGCGTCCATGAGATGGCGTCTTCGTAAAGGTCGATTCCCGGAGGAGTCTCGTGGACCTCGAAGGTCCATTCGCCGGCTTCGATCGCTGTTTCGCCCCCCGCGGAAGCGAAGACACGCGGAACCGGCGCGCCCTGCGTGAGCAGATGGGAAAGGAAGCGATGCTCCTCGAGGAGTCCTTCGCGATCGCGCACGGCGCGGTGATGACGCTTGATGAAGACGCGCTGCTCTGTCCCGCGGTCGTTGCGCGTGGCGACGACTCCAGCCGCGGAGAACGGGCGCGGGCTGACGGAGACGATGCGCTTGGGTTCGCCGAGATCGGGAAATTGGGCGAGAAGCGGGCGCAGCTCGTCGAGCGTGAGCGGAGGCCAGTCGGGCTCGACCAGCGAGCCGTCCATACCGTGCGCTTTAACCGGTGTACTCATCGATTCCTGTCGAACTTCAAGCCTTTCGCTCTTAGCCTTTTGCTGTTTCCTGTTTTCCTGTTTCCTGTTTTCCGTTTTCTGTTTGCTGTCTACTGTCTGCTCTTCGCCTCTGCCGCTTCTGGTCAATCTCCCACTGCATAAGCTAAGAGCTAAAGCTGAAAGCTAGAAGCCGGCAGCTTAGAAAGTGTAGTGTGCATCGAGCCGCACCGTCGGCGGCGCGCCCAGCCATACAAAGGTGTCGCCGTAACTGGCGCCGGTGTCGGACCAGTAGCGCTTGTTGGCGATGTTGTCGGCATAAATGTGGAACGCGACGTGGCCTTGCTCGCCGCCGGGCATGTAGCGCGCGCCCAGACTAAAGAGGTTGTAGCTGGGCACGCTCACTTGGTCGTCTCGCGTGGCCTCTTTACGCGAGGTGTAGCTCCAGCCAGGCATCAGGTGAAGGTTGCGCAGGTGCGGCAGAGTGAGATCGGCAAACACGTTGGTGTGCAGGTGGGGCACGTTGATGACCTGCTTATTGTCGAACGAGGGAGTGCCTGTGTCGCTGGAGACGGCGTTCATGGCCGAGGCGGAGCCGTTGAGGCGGAGCCAGTTCGCAGCCTTGCCTTCGGCGTTCAGCTCGATGCCGTTGTGTGTCTCGCGGCCCTCCTGCTCAAAGCAGAGATCGCCCGCCGCGCCGGTGGAACAAAAGCTGTCGTACCCCGCGATCATCTTGGGATAAAAGAAAGGCGCGCGCATGTGAAAGAACGCCGTGGTCAGCAGAATGCGCTGGCCGGGCTCGTACTTCGCGCCGATCTCGGCCTGGCGCGTGAAGAACGGCGCCAGAAACTGGCTGCCATTGTCGGTCCAGAAAGGCCCCTGCGGACCGAGTGACAACATCACACCATAGTTTGAATAGAGCGTAAGGTTCTCCATCGGATTAAAGGTGACGGCGAATTGCGGCAGCCACACGGGCTTGTCGTGCGGCTCTGGCGCGCAGGGATCTGGATTCGTCACGGTCGATGGATCCAGTTCGGTTGCATCGCTGCAGCTTGCGTACGCGGAGTAGTTGTGGTCGCGCAGCGAATCGTAGCGTGCGCCGGCGATGAGCTGGATCCGCGCGGGAAGATGAATGCGGTCTTGAATAACACCTGACGATTGGCGGCTGTCTTCCCAGAGTCGTCGCGGGCCTGCGGACTCGAGCGGATATTCAAGCGAATTCGGGTCGCCAGGCGGTGGCAGGGGCGCAATGGGCTGGTAGATGTTGTCGGAGCCGACGTAGGTGTAGACCGCCCCGTCCTGCACCACGCCGTCTGCCGAATAGGGATTTGCCGCGCTGTAGAAGCCGGGCTGCTGCACGCTGCGCAGGAAGAGAACACCTCCCGCCGTCACGTCTTGCGTGACGGAGCCGGTGTGTATGTGCCCTGTTACCATGGCTTCGACCTCAGCGTCGATGCGCAGCTCGTTGGGGTCGCGGTAATCGTAGACGTCGTAGGTTCCATCCGGCGCAAAGAAAAATGGATAAGGCGCCGAGCCGGTGTTGCACTCCGCTTCGTAGTAGCAGCCGTATACGTAAAGTACATTGTCCTGGATCAGCGAGTGGCTGAGGCTGGCGGCGGCAAAGCCAAGCCATGACGACGAAAAGGTGCGATCGAGGCGCGCATGCGTGTTGAACGTGTCATAGGTGTCGGGTGGCCCCCAGGACTGATCGCCAAGCATGGTTGACCGGTAGATGCGGTTAATGTCGGGCAACACAGTTCCCCCGAGCAATTGGTAGCCGCTGCCGTCGCGCTCGGTTTTGTGCTGATACTCAAAGTCGCCCTTGAGGATGGTCGCCGGATTCAGTTTCCAGTCGGCTGCGCCCGCGCCCACGGCGCGCCAGCCGTTGGTGTCATTCATATACGGAACGATTCTTTCTCCAGCCAGATTCACACGCGCGCCCACCTGCTTGCGGCTGCCAAAGAGATGTCCGAGATCGAGCGCGCCGTAAGCCGTGCCGCGATGATCGGTGGCGAGATCGAGGGCCTTGATGTTGGCCGGGCGCTTGGTCGCGTAGTCGATCAGGCCTCCGGCAGAGGCCACCCCGCTCTCCACGGAGGCGATGCCCTCGAGAATTTCGACGGCTTCCTTGTTTTCGAGCGGCACGTCCTGCTCGCCGGCAATGGTCATGCCGTTGATTTCGAGTCCCGTGGCGAGATCGATGGGAAAGCCGCGAATCTGGTAGTCGCCGTAGTATCCCACGGGCACGTAGTCATCGCCGACGGAGGCATCGTTTTGAATCACGTCGGACAAAAGCCGCGAGACCTGGTTGTTGAGCAAATCGCGCGTGACGATTGACGCCGAGAGCGGAGCATTCTTAAGCTCTGCGCCGTCCAAAGTGCCGACAGTAACGGATCCGGGAAGATAGTTTTCGCCTACTTCGCCATGAACAACCACGGTGGTCGTGACGCGCGCGGGTTTCTGCTGCGCGCTGTTGGGGCTTTGTGCCTTCGTTTGCGTCGCCAAAGAAGAATCAGACTGCGCGGCTTGCGCCTGGAGAGGCAGAGCGGCGAAAGCGGTCAAAAAGAAAATGGGCTTGAGCGCAAGCTGCGCGCGAATGGAGAGCGTTGATGGTTTACGGGCGTTGACGGCGGCTGCGTACATGGGGACCCTTCATTTCGGTGTTGCCTGAAACAAAGGAGCTTGCGCCGCAAAGTGAGGGTAACGCCGCTCGGTCGGAGAAAACTTCCCACGCCGGTATTATCCGGATCGGGTTCGAGGGTATTTCTCAGCCCCACAACACGTGGAGCACCCCTGTTTCAATAGCTCGATTGAAACACTCCACCGGCGCGCTTGGCAAATTGGACGAGCAGTTGGCAAATGCGAGATGCGGCCTTCAGGAACATTTATCGACGCGTCGCCTTCGCCGGCAAGGCTAGAACATGAACGCCAGAGGCCGAATGGCCCGGCTTGGCCGGAGATTCCTGCGCCGCCATGGCGGCGATCGAGACGCCGGAGAGAACCTGCAACATCGCCTGCTGCGCTCTGTCCCAGACCGGATGTGCCGGACAGCGCGCTTTTCTCGGGCAGGACCGTCCGTGCATCAGGCAGACGTTGAGGCAAATCGCGCCATCGATGGCTTCAATCACCTGGAGCATTGAAGCCTGGCGGCCGCGCGGCGCGATGCGAAAGCCGCCCGATTGCCCGCGCTGCGACGAGATGAGTCCGGAGCGCGCCAGTCCCTGCAGCACCTTCGACAAGAAACTTTCCGGAGCGCCCGTCGCCCGCGCCAGCGAGGGGAGAGAGACCCGCGCATCGGGCGGCAGCGAGGCCAGCTGAATCATCACGCGGACCGCGTAATCGGCGGCGCGCGTCAGTTGCATCGACGAGTTGGGTCGATTCATCGAGTTGTCCTGCCGCACCACCCTGTCGCTCATCCAAAGGCCTGCATGTGAGAGGGCTTTCGGAATCGATAGGACGATTGCGGTCAAATCGGCAGCGTAATTCAACTCATCACACGCCGATGTGCTTTCCATCACAGACCCGTGTTCGCAACGGCTTTTTGATTAACTTCTTCCAATCCAATTTGGAGAAAAATGGTCCAAAATGTGCCGCGCTCGCTCCGCGGCCTTTCCCACCCTTCCAATCCAGCGTAAAAATCCCAACGGGCTCGCGCATTTGTCCGCGAATGTTTGGCTCAAGCGCCCTACGCGATCAAGATCGATCAGCAAGGCTACCTCGCGCATTCGAACTGGGTATGGAACGGAGCGGACTCAAGCTACTCGCGCGGCGAAACGATCTTCCGCGGCGAGTGCGGCGCCTGCCACACGCTCAACGGCTACCGGCCGCTGGCGAGGCTGCTCGCGGGGCGCGACCGCGCCAACATCGAAAGCTTCATCACCATGCTGCACGAATACAAGCCCGATTCGCCCTATCACCACTTCATGCCCCCGATGGTCGGCACCGAGCAGGACCTGGACGACCTGGCCAACTTCCTCAACGCGCAGGTCAACCCTCCGGCCGCGAACGGACAGAAGCCGGCGCAGACGGCGCAGAAATGACAGCCACGAATTAGCGTGTTAGCCAAGCTGCCGGAGCTCTGGCCGCCAGGCTGGGTGCACTTCGCGGAAGTGACGACTTGGGGCCGAAAAAGTGCCGTTTTGAGTCATAAAATCGACAAAAATCGACGAAATCTGTCGACGGTTTCGAGAAATTTCTATTGATTTCAAATGAGTTAAGTGGCATTTGCACCTCCTGTGAGGCAGGAATTTTTTTCTTTCATTATTTTTGGCCTCCATTGACGCTGCTGCTGGCCGAGGCCAGGTGAGTTCGCGGAGTTCCCGACACAAAAAAAGCGTGGAGCAAGGTTCGGCCGACGAGTTGCCAGGGTGCGCCTTGAGGTCATGCCCATAGTTTGAGCATGCGCCTAAAGCGAGAATGAATCGGCAAACTTGGAGAAGAAAGTATTTCGTTTGGGATGAGTAAGATGTGGACAACTTGGCCTTCGGTGGTGCTTGACAGAAAACAGGGAGCGAGAGAAAAGGGAGCGGAGTTAGCGAATTTGGCGGGATCGGCGAGTTGCACGCGCCAGCGCGGTCCACTATAAGTAACAACGAACGAAGAGCACCCGTGTATTTGCGCGGCGGCTCTGATCCAGACGAATTGAAAAAAGGAAACCCACAATGAATCGCAGAGAACTGTTTGCGGCGCTGGCCGCCACTGCCGTGGCCGGTGAAGCACTGGCTTTTGCCGACACCACGCCCGCCGCCACACCCGTCATGGGATCGAAGGTGTTCGACTGGAACTCGATGGTCGACACGCCAAACGCCGTTGGGTCGGTGCGAAAGGTTTGCTCGTCGCCGACGGCGACGCTCGAAAATCTCGAGATTCACATCACAACGCTGAATCCGGGAATGTCGCCGCATCCGCCGCACAAGCACCCGAACGAGGAGCTCATCATCGTCCGGCAAGGCACGGTGGAGACGCTCTCAAACGGCGAGTGGATCCGCGTTGGACCTGGATCGGTGATCTTCAACGGATCGAACCAGCTGCATGGATTCAAAAACGTGGGCACCGAGCCGGCGATCTATCACGTCGTGAACTTCAAGACTGCGGCAACTCCGGCGGGATCGACAGTAGTGGTCGGGGGATAAGGCAGGCATCAAGGGCCCAAGTCGGCGGGTCAACGGGTCGGCTTCCAGTAGTTTTCAGCCAAAGCCATGCGCCGGTTCGTGCTTTCCCATGTCCCAGAGTCGGGACATGGGGCACCCAGAATCCTTCTTCAATTCTTGCGGAAGTGTGCGGCGAGGTTAGTCAGGACGCCCGAGAGGATGCTGACGTCGTTGCCGACGGCGGTAAAGTTGAAGCCCAGGTCGAACATGGCTTCCGCTTCGTCTCGGTCCCCGGTGAGGAAGCCGGCGGATTTGCCCGCGGCGCGGATGCGCTTGACCGCATCTTTGATGGCGGTTTGCACTTCAGGCTGCTTGGGATCGCCCAGATGGCCAAGCGAGGCGGCAACATCGCTGGGACCGATAAAGATGCCGTCGACGCCATCCACGGCAGCAACGGCCTCGATGTCGCTGAGCGCGGTCTTGGTTTCAAGCTGAACAAGGACGCAAGTGTCGAGGTGAGCGTTGCGATGATAGTCCGCCGTGCGGCCGTAGTCGTTGGCGCGGATGGCGCGAGCGACGCCGCGAATGCCCAGCGGGGGATAGCGCGTAGAGGCAACAGCGCGGCGCGCTTCGTCGGCGTTCTGCACCCATGGGATGAGGAGCGAACGCGCGCCCACGTCGAGCGCGCGCTTGATGATGACGGGCTCGTTCCATGGGATTCGAAAGACAGGCTCGGCTGTGCCGCCCTGCATGGCCTGCAACTGCGGCAACAGCGTGGTGATGTCGTTGGGGCCGTGCTCGCCGTCCACGACGATCCAGTCGAATCCGGCGCCGGCGGCGATCTCGGTGGCAACAGGACTGGCCAGGGAACACCAGAGGCCGACCTGGCGCTCGCCGCGCATGAGCGCCTGCTTGAATCTGTTGGATGGGAATTTACCGGACCGGTCGGGCATGAGTTAGAACTCCTTTGGCGATTGTAAAGCGCGAAATCAGGCGGGCGGCACGGCTAAGTCAAGGCGCTTGATTTCTCCGACGATAGGACCGTAGCTAACGATGGCGCAGAAGGCAATGAGTCCGACGAAGACGAGCGCGCCGTTGTAGGAGTGGGTTTTCTGGACGATGTGTCCAATGATGAGCGGCGTGGAGATTCCGGCCATGTTGCCACAGAGGTTGAAGAGGGCGCCGTTCATGCCGACCATGCCCCGCGGCGAGGTGTCGGAGATGACCGTCCAGCCGAGCGCACCGAAACCCTTGCCGAAGAACGAAATCGACATGAACAAAATCATGAGGGTCTGCGACGACACATAGTTGCAGGCGACGATGGTGATCGAAAGCGCCAGGCCGGCGATGATGGGAAGTTTGCGGCTGAAAGTGAGCGAGTGGCCGCGATGGAGAAGCCGATCGGAGATGACGCCGCCCAGGACGCCCCCAAAGCCTCCGCAAAGGCCAGGTACGGCGGCAGCGAGCCCGACGTTGATGACGGACATGTGGCGGGCCTGCGCAAGGTAGAGCGGATACCACGTAACAAAGAACCAGGTGAGCGTGGCGATGCAGTACTGACCAATGTAGACGCCAACAAGCATGCGGTAGCTGAGAAGCTTTTTGATAGTGGCCCAGGTGAGGGTATTGCGGCGCGGACTTGCGGCCGAATCGGCGTCGACAAGGCCGCCGCCGCGCTCGATGAATTCGATCTCGGCCTGCGAAATGCGCGGATGGTCTTTGACGCGGTAGATATTGGTGTACCAGACGAGAGTGAGAACGCAGCCGAGCGCGCCCAGGAACCAGAAGCAACTCTGCCAGCCTGCCCCGTGGATCAGCCATCCGAAGATGGGCGCAAAGATAGGCAGAGCGAAATACTGCGCGGAGTTGAAGATGGCCGAGGTGCGTCCGCGTTCGGTGGTGGGAAACCAGGAGGCGACGATGCGGCTGTTACCGGGAAATACGGGCGACTGGAAAAAACCGGAGAGCACCCTGAGAATGAAGATCGCAGTGAAGGCAGCGCTGGCGGCAAGGTACCCGGCAAAGGCGGTGAGAAAAGCGCATATCGACCAGCCGATGATGGCGATGCCGTAAACGCGCTTCGATCCGAAGCGGTCGAGCAAGCCGCCGGAGGGAAGCTGGCCGAGCGCGTAGGCCCAACCGAAGGCAAAGAGCAGATAGCCCAGCCTCGCCGCATCCAGATTCATTTCCCTGGGCATGGAGGAGGCGGCCTGGGAGAGAGCAGACCGGTCGGCAAAGCTGAAGCAGCTGACAATGAAGAGGATAGTGATGATGAGGTAGCGAACGCGGGATTGTCGAGATTCAGGCATCGAGAGTGAGTTGGCTCGGCAGAACCTGGGGTTCGATTCGCTTCTCACGGTACCATGACGCGAGCGCCGCTCAGGCTTCACGGCTGACGGCCTGGATGAGGGCGCGGATGTAGCCGTAGCAGAAAGCGAACGACTGGAGAGAACCGGGGTCGGCGTTATCGGCGGCCAGCGGCACGTGGTCGGGCATGAGCATGTAGGGGTAACCGATCTCCTTGTAAACGCGAATGGCCTTGACGAAATCGATGTCGCCTTCGTCGGGATAGACCTCCATAAAATCGTTGCGATGGCCGCGGATGTTGCGAAAGTGCACGTTGAAGATTTTCTTCCGCGATCCGAAGTAGCGGATAACATCGAATATTTCGACTCCAGGATCCTGGAGGTCTTCAGAGATGGTTCCCTGGCAAAAGTTGAGGCCGTGGTACGGGCTTTCCTGAATGGCAATGAATCTCTTGAGGCCATCGACGGTGCCGAGGACTCGATTCACGCCCTGATAGCCTTCAGGCGACACGCCGGGATCCTGCGGATGGCAGGCCATGCGGACTTTGTATTCGTTGGCGACGGGGATGACGCGATCCAGGAAGTAGGTGATGCGCTCCCAGAAGGCGTCGGCGTTGACTTGACCGGCGCGCGTGAGTGGTGTTTCGGGATGTGCTTCGGAAAGCTTCCACTGGTGGTATAGCGCGTCTCCGCGGCCGGGCACACGGCCGGTTCGCAACACGCCGAGAATGCTCATGTTGTATTTCACACAGGGAATGCCCGCCTGCGCGCAGTTGCGAATGAAGATTTGTAACTGCTCGATGTCGCGGTCGCGTTCGGGGCTCTGGGCGAGCATGATGGCGGGATGCTTTTCGCGGTCGATGTGGCTGGACTCGAGGAAGGGCGGCGCGGTGCAGTCGATGCTGATACTGTATTTGGCGGCCATGTCGACCATGCGCCTGAGCTCGTCGACAGTGGCATAGAGGCGGTCGCCATCGATTTGCGGATAGCCGCAGATGTTGCGGACGCCGTAGCGCGCCAGGTATTTGAGATGGACGTCGTTCGTGGGCGCGGTCTGGTCACCGAGCTTCATGAGGACGAACTGGGGCGGCGGGGCGGCGGGCGGAGCGGCGAGGGATTGTTTGGCGAGGAGGCCGGCGGCGCCAGTCGATGCGAGGAACTGTCTGCGGTTCATATTCTTCGACTCCGGTGGAAGCGGGGACGAATCTTCAAAATGACAGAAGATGCTCCGCGCACTCCAATGAAGCTACGAAAGCATCTGCTGGCCTGTAAAGGAAAATCACAGGCTCGCTAGGTGCGGTTTATGATCGAGAGGCAGCGTCGCCGGATTGACAAGCGGCCGCATTGAAACGAGCCTGCTGATGCAACCCCGATATCTTCGCGCAAATGAGCGGGACAACGTGGCCGTGGTGGTGAACCAGGGCGGGTTGAGTGGCGGTGCGCGATTCGCGGACGAACTGGTGCTGAAGGAGGCGGTTCCCGAGTGCCACAAGCTGGCGCTCGCCGACATTGCGGAGGGCGACCCGATTGTTCGTTACGGCGCGACAATTGGGATCGCGAACCGGACGATCGCACGGGGATGCTGGGTGCACGAGGGAGTGATGACTCCCCCGGAGGCGCCGCCGCTCGACAAATGCCCGCTGGCAACAGAGACGCCGAAACCGCTGGAGCCACTCGAGGGACAAACGTTCGAGGGTTATCGCAATCGGGATGGGTCGGTGGGAACAAAGAACATCCTGGGAATCAGCACGACAGTGCAATGCGTGGCGGCGACGGTGGGGTTCGCGGTGCGGCGGATCAAGGAAGAGATGCTGCCTCGCTATAGGAATGTGGACGACGTTGTGCCGGTTACGCACCCTTACGGATGCGGCGTAGCCATCGACGCGCCGAGCGCGGAGGTTCCGGTAAGGACGCTTAGGAACCTGGCGCTGCATCCGAATTTCGGCGGCGAGTTGCTGGTAGTTAGCCTGGGATGCGAAAAGATGCCGCCGGCACGGATGCTGCCCGCGAGTGTGCTGCCAGTACTGGGAGAAGAGCCGAACGTGACAGCGCTGCAGGATGCGCATGAGGGGTTCGGCGAAATGGTGGCGACAATTATGGCGCTCGCCGAAAGAAGACTGGAGAAACTGGATCGGCGGCGAAGGGTCACCTGCCCGGCTTCGGATCTGGTGGTGGGTTTGCAGTGCGGCGGGTCGGATGCAATGTCGGGTGTTACGGCGAATCCGGCGGTGGGGTTTGCAGCAGATTTGCTGGTGCGCGCAGGCGCAACGGTGATGTTCTCCGAAGTAACCGAGGTGCGCGACGCGGCGCATCTGCTGACGGCGCGCGCGGCCACGCCGGAGATTGCGCGGGCGTTTGTGCGGGAGATGGCGTGGTACGACGAGTATCTACGCGCGGGCGGCACGGATCGGGCGGCAAATCCGACGCCGGGAAACAAGGCCGGGGGACTGGCGAACATTGTCGAGAAGGCGATGGGATCCATTGCGAAGGCGGGAACGACGGCGCTCATGGGCGTGGCCGGGCCGGGCGAGCGCGTAACCGGGAAAGGGCTGGTATTTGCGGCGACGCCGGCAAGCGATTTCATCTGCGGGACTTTGCAACTGGCTGCGGGAATGAACGTTCACATCTTTACAACGGGGCGCGGAACGCCTTATGGCCTTGCGATGGCGCCGGTCATCAAGGTGGCGTCGAACAGCGGGCTGAGTCAGCGATGGCGGGATTTAATCGACGTGGATGCGGGAAGGATCGCGACGGCAGAAGCGACGGTAGAAGACGTGGGGCAGGAGATTTTTCGGCTGGTTCTGGATGTGGCCAGTGGCAAGAAGAAAGTGTGGGCCGATCACTGGGGACTGACCAACGATTTTGTGCTGTTCAATCCGGGACCGGTGACGTGAGGGTAGCGGAGTTGCCGGAGCTAGCGAGTTAGCAGCGCTGCGCGCTCGGCTGCTGGCGCAAGGGGTGCTACTTCCCCTGCACGATCGGCTCGCCGGCGATCAAGAGCCGCACGCGGTAGACGCTCGAGCTGGCGCAGATGTAGAGCGTCCGGCGATCCGGCCCGCCCCAGGCCACGTTGGCCACGCGCTCGGGGATGAGCAGGGTGGCAAGGTGCTTGCCTTCGGGCGAAAGAATCACGACGCCGCCCGGGCCGGCGCTGTAAATGTTTCCTTCGACATCGACCTTCATGCCGTCGGGACCGCCGGGACGAGGGTCGGCGGTTGCGTCATAAAGGAGCTTGGGATCGGCCAGCGTGCCGTCGGGGAGCACGCGGTAGCGCATCCAGATCTTCTTCGGCTCGGTCGAATCGACGTAGAGGAATTTTTCGCCGGGAGAAAAAGCAATCCCGTTGGGCCGCGGCAAGTCCGAGATGAGCAACTGGAGGTCCTGGCGAGCGGGCGGCGCGCCGGGCTCTTGAGCGACCGCGTGAGGAATGCGATAGACGCCGTTGACCTGGAGATCTTTTTCCGGGTCCGAGTCGTTCTGCTTGCGCAGGCCGTAGGGCGGATCGGTGAAGTAGAGCGAGCCGTCGGAGCGATAGACCAGATCATTGGGGCTGTTCAGGCGCAGGCCCTGGTAGCGATCGGCCAGAACGGTCTGAACGGATTCCGGGTTAAGCGATTCAAATCGATAGACGTCGCGCTGGGCGTGGCCGGCCACGGTGAGGCGGCCGAGCGCGTCGAGCGTCATCCCGTTGGAGCCGGGCTCGCGGCCGCCGTAGGGAGCGGAGCCCTTGTACCCGCTGGGCTGGAGGAAGATGCTCACGCCTTTGCCGGGCGTCCAGCGGCGAATGGAGTTGGAAGGGATTTCTGCAAAGAAGAGGCTGTTGTTGACCCAGACGGGACCTTCGACCCAGGTGAAGCCGGTGGCGATGCGCTCGAGCTTAGCGTGGGCAGGGACGATCCGGCTGCTCGCGGGATCGACGCGGTCAACCTGAAGCGGCGTGATGGCCGGCGCTGGCGCCGCGGCGGATTGCGCGGGAACGCGGCCGGCGGCGATGAAGAGGCACAGAAGCGCTAAGATGGCGGGCGCGACGAGGCGCAACGGATTCGTGCGGAAAGTTTTCATGCGGTCATTCCTAAGGTTCTCCCCTGAAGTGAAGAGAGATTGCGCGGCCGGGGTTTGCTTGCTGGCACGTTGTGTGCGCAAGACCCTCCAGCCCATTCATCTTTCGCTGGAGGGCGTAGCGGAGTCAAGCAGAGACTTTCCCGAGCAATTCTGCGCCGGAACGGAGTACGGCTGCCAAAAGCGGGCGTGAGCGCATAAAATACGAGTTGGAATGAGCAAGGACAAGCACAAATCATTCGAAGTGGCCTGCCCCGATTGCGGGGCGATGCTGAAGATCGACGCGGAGACCGGCGTGCTGGTGAGCCATACGTCGGCACCGCGCAAGCGGATGTTCGAGGACCTGGAGACGGCGGCCAAGGCCATGCGCGAGCACGGCGAGCGGACGGAGTCGATCTTCAGGCAGAGCGTGGACGCCGAAAAGAATAAGGCCGATCTGCTCGAAAAGAAGTTTGCCGAGGCCATGCGCAAGGCGAAAGACGCGCCGGAAGGCAAGCCGTTGCGCGAGATTGACCTCGACTGAGCTGCGTTCATCGCGGAGCGGCGCTCTTTTCCAGAGAGAGGCGCGATTAAAGTCGCCCGGTTGCGGGTTTTCGAGCGATACTTGCAAAGGCAATTGAGTTTTCCAACGTAGAATTGGCCGCGAATGTCAGGAGGGGTCATGGTGGTTGTACCGCTAACGCAGGGAACAAAAGCGCCGGGTGGTGAGATGCGCGGCGAAGAAACGAACTCCGCAAACTGGATCCGGTATGCCGCGGCCGCCACCCTTGCCGCAAGCGGTGTGCTCCTGGTGACCGGTCAGCGGCGGCTCGGCCTGGTGACGGCCCTCTCCGGCGCCACGCTCGCGCTGATCGATCAGCAGGAAGCGGTTCGCAAGTGCTGGGACACGCTCCCCGAATTGCTTGAGGACCTGCAGGGAATGCTGGGCAAGGCGCAGACTGCCGTGGAGGATCTATCGGCCCAAAGCCAGAAGCTGCGCAAGGTTTTGAGCCAATAGCGCCGAGACGATCGTCCTCGCCGGCTTGTCGGCGGCGCGGCTCGCCAAGCCGGATTCGAAAACCAATCCTTAATTCTTGCGTTCAATCAGGTAGCGGGCAACGGCTTTCAGGCCGAAGGCGCGGCTGCCGTACGGCTCGAGCGCGACGAAGGCCTCATCGACAAGCTGCGCGGCGTCGCGCAGGCTTTGCTCAACGCCGTAGACAGCGGGCCAGGTAGCTTTCTCGGTGGCTTCGTCTTTGCCCGCGGTTTTGCCGAGCTGCGCCGAGTCGACCGTCATATCGAGCACATCGTCAACGATCTGAAAAGCGAGGCCGGCTTTGCGGCCGAAGCGGTCAAGGCGCGCAACGTCGTCTGCCGTGGCTCCGGCATAAACGCCGCCCGCAACAACGCTGCCGCGAATGAGCGCGCCGGTTTTGGCGCGATGGATGGCCTCAACCAGCTCGGGCGTGGGCTTCAGGTGCTCGCTTTCGATGTCGAGGACCTGGCCTCCGATCATGCCGTCAACGGTGCCGATCGCGTTGGCGACGAGACCGACGATCTGAATGGCTGCGGTGGGAGAACAATCGAGGCCGGCGAGCACTTCAAAGGCGCGGGTCTGGAGAGCGTCGCCGGCGAGGATGGCGATGGCCTCGCCGAAGACAACGTGGCAGGTGGGTTTGCCCCGCCGCAGATCGTCATTGTCGAGTGCGGGCAGATCGTCGTGGATCAGCGAGTAAGTGTGGAGCATCTCGATGGCCGCGCCAAGACGCTCAATGCCTTTGGGCAGATGGCCCGCGATGGTGACGCCGGCCTGCATGGCGAGCACGGGCCGCAGACGCTTGCCCCCGGCAAAGACGGAGTGGCGCATGGCGCCGTGGATCGAAAACGGAACCGTGTCCGCGGAGGGGATCAGGGACTCAAGCGCCTGATCGGTGAGATCGGCGCCTTCCTGAATCAGCGATTTGACGTCTGCGGGCATTGCAATCATGTTAGACGAGAATGGCCAAGGCTGAGTTCACAAAGCGAGAGGGTAATAAGGAGCAACGCGCTGAGGACACTGATCCAGCGGCCGGCAAGATCGCCGGGAGAGGTAGTCCAGTCAATGGTGAGATTGATTGGGCCCGGCGGGACGGGCACAACGATGAGACCGTCGTCGCGTGACGGCAGATTCGTGAGGAGCTTGCCGTTGAGGCGAATAGACCACGCGGGATAGCCAAGGAGATGGAGCACCAGGTAGCCGGAGTGAGGGATGGTAGCGAGGATCCTTCGGTGCTCAGGATTGGCCTGGCTACCGCCGACGGCGACGAATGTGGCCTGGCAGGTGCCTTGATCCGGTGCCCACGCGGGATTCGCATCTGGATCGTCCGGGTCGGGTTTGCCGAGGACGATGTTCGGAGCGGTCACGAGGCAGGCGTCGGGGATTCCGGTTGGGACACTGCTGATGTCGCCGTTGGGCGGCTCGTACTCGTACATGCCTTCAAAGCCTGCTCCAGCGCGGTAATCAACCATCATCGATTGGACGGTGTCTTCGGGGTAGCAGACCTGGAAGAACGCTGTTCCGGCGTAGATTGTTGCAACGACGAAGAGCGCGGCGAACGTGCCGAGAATCACGCCGCGGGCAACGCGGGCATCGCGACTGGAGGGCCAGATAGCAGCGACGAAAAAGATAGCCATGGGCGCCTCGACGGCTTCAAGCCAGCGCCACGGGTACTGCAGGAACGGCATTTGAGGCAGCGTGTGCCAGACGGGCCGCGAGATGGGAAAGAGAAGAAACAGAACGACGGCGGGAATGGCGGCGAGTGGGATCCACCAGCGGCGCGAACCAGAAATCTTCGGGGCAGGCAGCGTTCCGCGACGCCAGCAGATGAAAACAGCAATAAGTGCGACGGCGATCATCGAGACTGCGATCCAGGAAACCTGGCGCAGAATCACGTCGTGCAAGGCGAGCAGCGGATTGGCGTGGCGGGAGAAGAGCCAGCTGTTCTCGAAGTTGTAGCCGGGGTCCTCGGTGGCCTGGCTGATGTCGACCCAATGGCGCTGTAGGGTTGCGGGAACCCAGTAAATTGCGGCGAGACCAAGGCCGAGCACAGTGCCGACGGCGGCGCGAAGCAACGGCGCCCAGCTTTTGTTAACGATGGCCCACAGAAGCGCGATGCCGGCGAGCAGGTAGCCGGCGATGACCCCGAGAGGAAGGTTGGAAAGCCAGGCGCCGGAGAGCGCAAGGGCGAGCGGCGCAGTTGAACCGTCGAATGTGCGGCGAACAAGCGAGGCGGAGGGATGGCGATCTCGGAGCGCAAAAAGAATGAGGAGCGGGAGCCAGAATCCTCCCGCGAATTCGGGGAAGGCGCAGCGTTCGTAACCGGTGAAGAGCGTGAAGCCGGAGAAGATTGAGACGCAGCCGGCCAGCGTGGCGGGTAAATCGTCGAGGACTTCAAGCGCAAGGGCGCGCGTGGCCAGTCCGGTTGCGGCAAAGATGATGAAGGTGAGCGCGATGGGCGCGAGGTTCCAGGGGAGGATCGCGCCGAGCGCCGCGCCCAGCATCCATGTGAGCGGCGGATAGAAGACGAAGCGAGGCTCGCCTGCGCCGTAGTTGGCGCTGGGCGTCCAGTGGGGATAAGGAATCCCGTGGCGCCAGGCGTTCAGGCAATCGAGCCAGGAGACGAAGTGAACGTTGAAGTCGTGGCCGCAGGAGTTGCCGCGAATCAGTTGCGGAACCATGGCGACGGCAGCGGCAAGCACAATGATTGCCGGGCCAAGGAGCCTCGCGCGTCTCGAAGTCGACGCCCGGGCCGCCGTTTCTGGTCCCTGATCCCTGGTCCCTGGTCCCTGTTTCTTCATGGCAGCAGGCGCAGCGTGTGCGTGGTTTGCGCCGCGACATCGGCGGGCGTAAACGGCAGCGCGAAGGTGGTTCCGTTGTACCAGTCGTTCCACTGGTCGCGAAAGTAAGGGCTGAGCGGATTGCCGCTTTCGCCGAGCACGATGTTTTCAGTCGAGGTGTCGATGTCGCTCCAGTCCATGGTGAAGCGCTGCGAGGGACCAAAATCGCGGCCCACCTGCTTCACGGTGGTGCCGTCGCCGCTTTGCGGCTGAGGGCCGGTTCCGGCCACGCGTGCGATGAGCGGAAGAAACGCGGCGAACGGGTGCTCGATGTTGACCACGTGCCAGCGGCCGTACGCCCAGTGCGAAACATCGAGCGGCGCTCTTCCGTCGCGCATTCCCTTGCGCACCGCGGCGGTTAGCAGCGCGTTCCAGTCCTTGTAGCCGGACGGAAGCCACTCGGGCTTGGCGTGCATCACAATTTCTTCTTCAGCAAACGTGGCCTCGCTCCAGTGGTAGTCGCTTGTCAATTTGCCGAGCTTCGGCTCAAGAATCATCGACCAGAGCGCGTAGCGGGTTTGGGTGACGACCGACGCAGCGGCGGAATCCGTGGTGAGGCGGCCGTCCCAACTGCGCATGAGGTCGGCGGCTTGCCGCATGCGTGGATCGCCGTTGCCCTCGGGGCCCGGAGTGTGGTCAATGGCGTAGGCGAAGCGGTGGCCCATCTCCTGATCCACTTCGCTGTAGATGTCCGTCTGCACGGTGAGCATGTCGGCAGGCGTGAGATGGTCGCGGCCGTCGAGCGATTTGTAGATGCGCTCAACGCGATAGGGATCGCCCCATTCGTCTGTAAGTTGATAAGGCGACTTGTCGGTGGTGACGCGGGCGTTTGCTGTGGCCAGAAATCCTGAAGGCGGGTCGACCGCGTTGGGCATGGCGTCGAAGGGAATGTAGCCCTGCCACTCGTGTGCGTTGTCGCGGATGGGCGCATTGGAAATCCCGTCAGGCCGCAGCGGAATGCGACCGGCGGCGCGGTAGGCGATGTGGCCCTGATCGTCGGCGTAAACGAGATTCTGCGTGGGCCAGCACCACTGGGCAAGCGCGGCAGAGAACTCGGTCCAGTTTGAGGCCACGTTCATTTCGTAAAGAGGCAGAGTGTTGAGCGTGGGATCGTAGAGGGTCCACTTGAGCGCAGTCGGCGGATCGCTTGCGGCGAGGAGCGGGTTGAGCAGCGGCCCGTGATCGGTGGATTGGACGGTGACCACGACATCTTTGCCGCCGCGGACGTGAATGACCTCGCGATCGAGGGCGAGGGGATGCCACTGCTCGTCGTTGCCCTCGTAGTTACCCTTACCGTCGAGTTTTTCAATGTACAGATCCTGCGTGTCGCCGTAGAGCGCGGTGAATCCCCAGGCCACATGCTCGTTGTGGCCGGCGACGACCAGAGGTAAACCGGGTAGCGTAACGCCTGCCGCGTGAAAGCCCGGCGCGCGGAGGTCGGCCATGTACCAGGTGTCAGGCTCGCGGAGGGTGAGGTGCATGTCGTTCGAGAGCAGTGGCTTGCCGCTGGCGGTGTGCGCGCCGGCAATGACCCAGTTGTTTGAGCCCGGAGCGCAGCCGTCGCAATCGGGCTGGCCAAGCAGCGCGAGGAGCGCGTGCGTATTGTCAAAGTCGGCGGGTGCGGGCGAGGACGCCCGCACGACAGCCGGTCTGGAGACCGGCGCTACAAAAGGCACGGCGCGCGTCTCGGTGTTTTCATCATCGTCGTCATCGTCATTTTTCGGGGGCGTGGGCATCGGCTGCGGCTCGCTCAGATCCACACGGATGCCGGTCGGAGGACGATCGCGCCAGGAGCCGACGGGGTAGAGATCGGCTTCAAGCGCGGGGTTGTTGAGTTTGGCGGCCACGCGGGCGCGCGAGAGCTTGGTGATGATGTGGGTATCGAGAGTCTGCACCATGGAAAGACCCACGCTGACGGAGTCGACGCCGGTCCAGGGTTGCGGGCGGTAGTGGAGCAGACGGAATTCGACGGGGAGGGTGTTCGACTGCTCGCACTGCGCGATGAAGAGATTGACGCCGCGGTCATAGTCGTCCAGCCGCCGTCGATCGCCGACGGATAGATTGCCGTAGAAGCGCTGGGCGGTGAGTCGAATCTGAAGGACGCGCTGCGTTTTGTCGTGCTGGATGAGCGCGGGGCCCATGATCTCAGCGAGCTCACCGTTGGAGCTGCGGCGCATGGTATCCATCTGCCAAAGGCGATCCTGCGCGGTCACGTAGCCCTGCGCGACGAACAGGTCGTCCTGCGTAGCCGCGTCAATGTGCGGGACGCCGTGGGCGTCGCGGCGGACGGTGACAGGCGCGGAGAGGCCTGCAAGATGGGCGTCGCCGTCAAGCCGGGGCAGCGCGGCTTTGGCCGCGGAGCGGAGCCAGAGCACCGCGGCCAGCGGGGCAAGCGCGAGCAGCACCAGCAAACCGCAGCACGACCAAAGGAGAATGCGGGGCCAGCGGCGTTTGCGGCGCGGCTGAATTGGCACAGGCTGCGATGGAAAGGAACTTGTTGGAGGTGAGTCGGACATTGGGCAGATTCAGGATACGACGACTTCTGAGCCGCTGAATCGGAATGAGCGAAGAGATCAGAGCACTCGCGCAGTCAATCTGCCGGTTGCGCGGCTGCCCGGGATCCGGGTTTGTGGCGGGCGTAGTCGGCGAGAAGGAACAGAAGCAACAGAAAAATGACGGCGAGGACCAGCAGGCTGCCTTCGGGACCGTCGCCGCCGCCGCTCCAGAGGGGATTGCCGGCGGGATTGGCGGAAAAAAGATGACCCTGGCCCTGGAGACCGCTGTCGGCCGTCCCGTAGAAGAAAGTTTCAGCCCAGTCCCATGCGGCGTGGCAGCCGAGGGCCCACCAGGCGGAGCCGGTGACGCGAACACCGACGCAAAAAGCAAAGCCGATCGAGGCGGCCGCGAAGATGCCAATCCAATTCTCGCCGCTGTTGGAGGTGTGATAGAACCCAAAGAATGTGGAAGTGACCCAGGCGGCCTGCCAGAAAGCGCTCCGCGCCCCAAACCTTCGGTGGAGTATGAGGCAGGGGAAGAGACCGACCGCGGCAGCCAGGTAGACTCCCCATGCGCCGTTGCCGCCGCCAACGAAAGCGAGATAAAGGCAGACCGCAACCTGGGCGGCGAGCGCCCACCAGAAATTGATCCCACGGGTGAGCGTGGAGAGCGCGTAGCAGCGAAAGAGGCCTTCTTCAACCGAGCCAACGAGGAGGAAAGCGGCGGCCCAGAGCGCGCCGAAACCAATCGCCTGCGCGGCGGGCAGGGTTGCCGGCGCCAGGCGCATCCAGCCGCCCACGACCATGGCCGCCAAAAGCAATGAGAGCGCAGCGAAGCCCGCGGCGACACCGGAAAGGAAATGCCGCACGCGATGCGGGCCGGCCAGGTTGTAGCTCAGGATGCGGCGATCCTCAATGAGGACCATGACCAGCGCGGCACAGATCAGCGAGAGAAACGGAACGAATTCTCCGACCAGAACGGCGCCCGCAGAATCGGCGAGCGCCTCGTGAATAAGGCCGGCCGCGAAAAAGAGCGTTCCGACAACCTCGCGGAACAGGTAATACAGCCCGGCAAAAAGAAGGACAGACCAGCCGGCGCGCAAACCATGCGGCCCGATGAAAACCCAGTCGAAATCGCGCTCCCGGGGCGGCGCGGAGTGCCGCGAGCCGTCGGCGGGCGTGGCCGGCGGCGCTTCTTCGACTACGGGCTGCGATTCCGGCTGCATCGACGCTCCTTGAGCGCGGCAATTCTACAGCCGCATCGCGCAGCCGCAGAAAGGTAACCTACAGCATAACTAGTTTTGGAGAGGATTGCGGTGGCTCGGTGGTGGGTAAGTTTGAGGGAGCGTCGCGGTCGCGCTTTCCACCCTTTCCGTTCGCCGCGGCGAACGGAGAGGATGGGCGCCCAGCAGTCGTGCCGGGAATGAGCGGCGTTAGTGCTGCTTCTCAGATGGCTGACCGGCGACCTGGAGGTAGTTCTCTACGCTGAAAACTCCGGGAACGGCGTTGGCGCGGATCCCAGCCGCGTCTTTGTCGGCTTGGGAATCAACCACGCCATAAAGCTCCACGTGGCCGTTCTGTACCGAGATGCGGATCGGCTTTTCAGGGTCGATGGCGTACCGGTTCAGCGACGGGTAGCCGTAGACGGCGCGCGCCACCGCGAGCCGGATGTTCCAGTCCATCGGCGAGACGGGATCGACGGCAATGTCGTCGATCACGTCCTTGACGCCGGGCGTGGTGGCGACAGCGGCCAGGGCGGAGTCGCGGTTGGGATAGTCGTGGGAATGACCGCCCAGCGTTACGACGCCGTCATGCACGTCGATCGTGATGGCGTCAAACATATTGCCGTAGCCGATGCTGACGCTGGAGACCTTATCGAGCAGGGTCTTCTGCAACTGTGCGTCGGGGATGTCGGGCCCGGCGACCTGAATGTCGTTGCGGACCGCGGAGACGCCCTTGATTTTGTGGACGGTCTTGTCGGCATCCGCCTTGTACTCGTAAAGGCTGACGGAGCCGGTCAACGAGGCCACGCCGTTGGGGTCGACGCTGACCTGGACATCTTTGAACTGCGATTTATCTAGCTTGGCGCGCACCGCACTTGCAACGTCCTGCGGGTCGGCGGCCGCCTGCGCCAGTTGGGGAAGGGCCAGGACCGCACCGAAGAGTGCCGCCGCAAGGAGAAAAGAGTTGAAGCGTTTGATGGTTCTTATCATGGGGTGTTCCTCCGTTCGCGTCTGGTTAGACACAGGTGAGGGCGGGTTGGTTGCGCGGGCGAAGCTCGAAATTGGCGGGCGGCGGGTTACCGGTAGCGGCGGGTGGCCTTGACGACCATGGAGAAAACGCCGGACTCATCGCGGGCCACGACCAGCGATACGTGGCGGTTGATGGCGACTTCAGCCTGAAGCAACTGCTGGCTGGTGGTGTTGACGTCCGTGGCGTAGGTGAGGGTGACGTTGCGGCCCAACTGCTCCTCGACTGTGATGCGCGAGGTGGAGTTGCCGAATGCGCCGAGATAATTGGGATCGATTTTCACCGAGCCGGCTCCGAAGAGCTTCTGGATGCGGCTCGAGACAGTGGCGTTGAGCGCGCCGCCGAGCAGCGCATCGGTGGTCGGATTGCTGATGGCCTGTTCCTGTTGCTGCGTGTAAAGGCGCTGCTGATTGGCCGTGTGGCCCAGCGCGAGCAGCGCGACAACGTCCGCTTCAGGCAGGGGAGGATCGCTGCGGTATGTGACGCTGAGCTTCTGCGGCGATCCATGCAGGCCCAGGGAGATGTCGTAATCCTCAACGTGCGCCGTGGCGCTCAAATCAATCACCGGCTCAATGCGCACGGGATTGGTGAAAGTGATGTCGCCGCGCTCAAGATCGTAACGGGTTCCCGCGATCAGAGCACTGCCCTCGGTAATGGAGACTCCGCCGAGGAGCGAGGGGGACGCCAGAGTGCCGCGCAGGCGTAGATTCACGTCGCCGGCCAGCTTGGCGAATGCATTCTGAAAGTTCAACTGCGGCGAGGAGACGATGTGCACGTCGAGGCGCACGTGGTTCGATGGGGCATCGGGCGGCGCAACGGATTGGACGGAGGTGGCGGCCTGGATGGCGAGGGCGGCCAGGTCGAGATCGGGACTGACAGCAAAGCGCGTGATGAGCACATCGCCGCTGAGGAGCAGGTTCGATTGCGGGCCCTGGAGCTGCAGCCTGAGGTCGGCCAGCGAGCTGACACCGGCTGGATAGCGTATATGAACGCTCTTACCGGTGACGGTGAGGTCGGCAAAGATGCCGCGCTCATAGGCAAGGTAGCCTTCCACTGTGAGCTGTCCGCCGCCGGTCATGGCCGTGAGGGACTTGACTTCAAGCCGGTTCTGATTGAACTCCAGCGTGCCGCGCAACTGGCTCAGGCCGTTGGGCAGATCTTCAAGCGAGAGTGAGCCGTTCTGGAATTCGACACTGCCCTGAAGCCCGGGATTCCGCAGAGGGCCGTGCGCTTCCAACTGAAATGTTGTGACGCCGCTGGCGGTCAGATCGGGATCGAGCGTTTCTGCGAGCTTCAGATTGACAGAGCCGCTGGCGGCAAGATCGAGTTGCTGCGAGCCCTCGAGCGAGAGGCTTCCCTCGGCGCGAAGGTCGGTGTTGTCGCCGGTTACGTGGAGGGGATCGAGCCGGACACGGCCGTCGGCGAGCGTGGCGTGCACGCTGCTCTCGCTTTGGAGATGAACGCCGGCGACCTTGACCGCCAATTGACGAAGCTGGGCGTCGCCGCGAAGTTTCTTGAGATCGGAGAGCGGCCCGTCGATGGAAATCGTTCCGGCCAGCGCGGAGTCGGCGCTGAAGGCCCCAACGTGCGCCATGCGAAGAAGTGCGCCGACGTTGAATTGGGAAAAATCGACGCGTGCCTGCGTTGCATAGCCGCTTCGCAACACCGTCTGGCCTTTCAAGTGCAGGTCGGCTCCCTGCAACTGCGTGGTCGCGTCATACGTCAGGTTATGGCCGGCGGTTTGCGCGGAAACCTCGAAGGCGCCGAACTGTTGCCCGCCCAATGCGAGAGACTCAACGGTGGCGCGAGCATTGAGGCGCGGATCGTCGAGCGAGCCAGAGCTCGTGAGGTCGATGGAAAGCTTGCCGGCCGCCTCAAGATTGTGCCGATCGACCCATGTGACGCGGGCGATTTCGATTTGAGAGCCGTGCGCATCAAGGTCGAACGTCCTCGCGTTGAAGTCGTAACTTCCCGAGGCCGTGAGAACGCCGCCAGCATCGGTGGCCCGCGCAGAAACAACTTTGAGCCGATGATCGGCCATTGCCGCCTGGACGTGAATTTGCGTAACCGGCTCACCATAAACAACGCCACGATCCATCTGCGCCGAGCCTGAAGCCGCCGGCGCGCGGAGCGGCCCGTCGGCCGTGAACTGCGCATCGAAACTGCCTGTGACCGGAAGGCTCTGGTCGAAGAACGGTTGCAGGTCCGCGACGTCAATGTTCGCGGCGTCGACGTGCGCGCGCAGAACGGAGTCGCCATCGTAGGCTGGTTGCGGACTGCCGGCGGAGCGGCGGCGAGGAACCGTCCCTGCAGCAATCGCGGTGTCGAGGGTCCCGCTCAACGCGATTCTTGAATCGCCGCGCAGCAGCTGGGCATGTTGAATGGAGATCTGAGTCGGCGCATAGCTGCCTTCGACACGGACTGAATCGAAATGCACGAGGCGAGGCTCGTTGGAATCGCCGGCCTCAGAGGGTATTTCGACGGCCAGTTGCGTGGCCTTGAGCGTGCCCGCGATGTGCGGCTTGATCAGGGAGCCGGTCCAGGAGCCGCGAAAATCGGCTTGTCCCGTAAGGGACACTGGCAGAGCCGCGGTTCCGGATTTGCCATTGCGACTGAGGCCAAGACTGCGCAGGACCGTGTCGAACTCCGACAAGTCGTGGGAATGGAAATCGACGGTAAGCGCCGACGCGCTCGTGACGGGGTAGGCGCCAAGCGACCCTCGCGCAACGAATTCGCTCGCGGGCAAATGCAGTTCCAGGTCGCGCAAGTCCACCCCGCCATTGCGCTGCGTATAGGTGGCATCGATGACGCCAGTCGCCGGCGCCTCGCCGGCTGGCGTTTGCTGCGAGGGACTCATGACCAGAGTTGAAGAGACGGCGATCGTGCGCGCGTCGCCGTTCGACCATGTGGCAGATGCCGGTCCATTCACGCGAGCGTCGAAACCAAGGCGGCGATACGGTGGCGGGCAGACGATATCGAGGACCGTGTCCAGGGAAACGCCTTTGAAATTGGCTGCGACCTTGCCATTGACCGGAATGGGAATGATCGCGGCTCGGACGAGAACATTGCGGGCGCGTCGCGACTCCTCCGAACCGGGAGCGCCGATGGGCGCCGTAATTTGTGCGGGGACGAACTTTGGGCCAGGAAGCCAGGGCTCGAGCGCGACGGAGCCTTCGATTTGGCCACCCTGGCGCATGCGGGCGACGATCTGGGTGATCAGCAGCTTTCCCCGATCGGCATCGATGCGCGCATCGAGGTTGACGCCCGTGGCGTTCATGCCCGCGCCGATGTAAGAGCCACCGTCTACGTGAACGCTGCCGGCGATTTGAAAAGCAGGCGCGACGCCGCCGGCGGTGAGATGGAGATGAGCGATGCCGTCGGGCGAATCGGCGTAGCCGGTAACGGGCTCGAGGAGGCGCATGTCGAGATCGCCATCGATTTTGGCCTGCCAGCGAGGATGAGTGAAGTCATCCAGCGTTCCCGTGACCTGGAGCACGCGGTCCTGGTCTCCGCGGCTGTGCGCCGTGAGTTGAAAGCTGCGCACAGAGACGCGATGGCGCTGGAATTCGAGGGCGAGCTGAAACTTTCCGTGCACGGGCGGAGCTTGCTTGCGCGGCAACTGGCGAGCGAGAACGAGATCTTCGGCGGCGGCATTGACACGGTAGCTCTCGGGCGCGCGGAACCACCCGGGCACGTAGATCATTTCGAGCGACACGTCGTCAGCTTTGAAGTCGAGCGGCAGATAGCGATTCCGAGCGTCGAATGTGGCGGCGCGATCGTCGTAATCCAGCATTCCCTGTTCGACCGTGATCTGGCTGGCGCGCAGATCGAACAACGTGTCCACGGCAGACTTGCCGCGCTTCCGGGGCCTGAGCGGGCGCGGCTGATTCGTTGAGCCGTCGCGGTAAACGATCAGGTGCAGCCGGGGCCCGACAATCTCAAGATCGCGCAGGGAAATATGCGGAGTGAGGAAGCCGAAGATGCTCATCTGAACGCGCAGGCGGTCGATCTGGGCGTAAGGGGCTTCGCTGGGATCCTCAGTGCCATGAATGACGACCCCGTCAGCTTCAGCTTCGAGATGAAGAAGGCGCCAATGAAACGACGCAATCTGGGTACGGCCGCCGGTCACCGTTTCAATTTGCGCGATGAGGCGCTTGCGAACCAGATTTTCGAATGTGGCAGAGCTGGCGATGAAATAGGCGGCGACTGCCGCGAGAGCAAGCAAAACGGCGGCCGCCGCGAGTGAAAGCGGTAGGTGGCGAAGGAAGAATCGGCGTAGCCGCGTGCGCTTGCCGCGCGGAGAAGGCTCGGGCGGAAGAGGCTGATCGGGCGAGATCGAAGTGGGCCGGCGATCGCTCATGGGGCCGCACCTCCGCCGGAGTCCTGAGCTGAGGCGGACTCGAGCGACGGATCGAGGACTTCAACGTCGCCCTGGCTGCGCAGATTCGTGAGCCACGCGTCGAAGAGCACATTCACCTGCTTCTCGAGCAGAATCTCCTGAATGCGCGGGGCCACCTGATCCAGCGGCGGAACCGACTCGCCGGGCGCGAACTGCGGAAGCAGGATGTCGTGGTAGTAACTCTCGATCTGCTGCGGCGAGATTTGGATCCCCTGGCGAAAGCGCTGCTCGATAAAGCTCAAAATCTCAAGCCGATAGCGGAGATAGGATTCGACGCGCTCCGGCGTAAGCCCGTGCGCGGCAAGAAACGCCTTCCAACCGGCGTCTGTGGCGCAGTTTTGGCGGACACAGGCGGGGAGCTGCCGCCGAATTTCATCCAGGCGAGCGTTGACGTCAGCCTGCGTGGGCGCGATGGATTGCATATCCTGCTCGCGAATCTGCTGCTCAATGAGAGCGCGGCTGATCAGCTGCTCGAGCGCGCGCTGCCGGGTGAGCGTGCCTTGACCGACGAGATTGGGATCAAGAACCGAGAGGCGGATTTCATCGTCGATGTCGCTGGCCAGGATGGCATGCTTGTTGACGACCGCGACAACACGATCGAGGACAACAGGCGATGACGTTTGAGATTCGGCCGGCTGAGCCGCGCTCTGACTCGATTGCGCGCCGCACGTTGCCATAGCGATCGTGGCCAGACAAACGACAAAGAGCCGGATTGGGACCTTTCTGCGCATCAGAAGGCCTGCCCAAGACTGAAGAAGAAGTTGATGTGCGGGGCCTGGCCAACGTACGGAGCCTGGTAAGGACCAAGCGGAGTCGCTGGCGCAACCGGGATGGAGTAGTTGATATTCACCGGATAGATGGGCGGATTCAGGTTATAGCTTACGTCGAAGCGGATTGGCCCCACAGGCGTGTGGTAGCGCAGACCGAGTCCCAGGGCGTGCGAGAAGTCGTTGAAACTGCACTGGCCCTGCTGGCCGGTTGAGGTGTAGGGGCCATTCGGCAGGTAGGTGGAAGGCTGGCCGGGGGTAGCCAGTTGACGGCAGTCATCGCTGTCGGGCTGGCGCACGCGCAGAAAGCTGGCCCAGGCATCGCCGGCGTTGGTGAAGACATTGCCCATGTCGTGAAAGACGATGAAACTCACCGTGTTGCCCAGCCAGGGAAGCGTGGGCGGAGGCAGGCGCAACTCGGTGCTGTTGGTCAGCGCTCCCGCGCCTCCGATCTGGTAGCCGGTTTCAGGATCGCGCGGCCCGGCGGCGTTTTGTGAGAATCCGCGCAAAGAGACGGCGCCGCCCGCGTAGAGGCGCTCGGGGAGCGGAATGATCCCGTTGGTACCACTGCCGAAGGTACGGATCTGGCCATAGCGCGTGTTGCGGGCCACCACAAAGCGGCCCTTGTCAAAGCTGTAGTAGCTGGAGTTCGATGTGTCGATGCGATTGAATTGGGCTTCTGCGCCAAACATGCGGTCGGAGAAAAACTCCTGAAAGCTCAGGTAGGTGCCGCGGCGCGCGTCCATGGGTACATCGCGCGTGTCGCGAATCCATGTGAACGCCGGGCCGGCTACGCGCGTGGCGGTCGACAACAGTGAAATTTCTCCCGGGTACACCTGCAAACTGCTGGCGGACACTTTGACGCGCCGGAAATCGATCTCATAAATGAAGGTGTTGGCGCGGGAAAGCCACGATTCGGGGCGATTGAAGTTTTCCGTCAAGCGGAATGCGCCCTCGAGCCGGGAAGCGACGTAGGTTGAAACATCCTCGCTGTTGGCGTAGCCGCCGGAAAACGTGAAGGCGAAGTTGCGATTGCCTTCAAGGTGCGGAACCTGGTAGAGCAGGCCGAGGCTTTGCTCAAGCAAGCCGTAGGTGCCGCGCAGCGAAACCGATTGCTCGCGTCCGGAAAGATCGTTGCGCGTGATGTCGAGGAGGACGCGGGGACTGACTCCGGTTTTGCCGTTGGGATTGCAGGGGACGCCTCCGGCTGTTGCGCCGGCGCAGTTGTTCTGGGGCTGGCCGGTTTGCGCCTCGAAGCCGATACCGGGGGTAAGCGTCCAGCGCCGCGCTTCGACGGCCTGCAGCAGAACCGTCTTGCGGGTCGCGGCCCCGTCTGGGTTTTCGACGGCGGCATTCACTTCATTGAAGAGGGCAAAATCATAGAGATTGCGCTGCGTGTCGCTGAGCGCCGTCTGGTTGAGCGGATCGCCGGAGTGGATCGTGATGGCGCGCGCTACGGTTTGCGGACGCGTGAATTCGAGGCCGGTCAGGAAGACATCGCGGACAAAGATTTGCTCGCCCTCGTCGACATGGAAGACGACGTCCACTTTAGCGGAATCGGAGGGGTCAGGACGCTGTGTGACGGTCACGGTCGCCTGGTCGAAACCGCGGCTGTAGTAGGCGGTGGCGATGGCGTCGTGGTCTCCGGCCAGGATGCGGGGTGAAAGCATCTGGCCCGGCGTGGTGTTCATCAGCGCTGTCAGCGTAGCCGTGGCGATGTGGCCGTTGCCTTCAATGGCCAGCGTGCCCACGCGCAACTGCGGACCTTCCACGATATGGTAGGTCACCTCGAGCGGAGCGGTGTGCGCGATGGCGGCCTGCGGGCCGTTGGGTGGCGGGTTATCGGCCCCGACGGTCTCCGGCGTGCTCGTTTCAGGCGTGACTTTCACCTGAGAGAACCCGTTGCTCTGATAGACGCCCTGGAGCGCGCTCAGGTCCGCCAGCACCAGCGCCTGGCTATAAATTCCATGTCGGTCGAGAACGCCCGCGGCCCTGACACTGAGCAAGTCCATTAGCGTCGCGGAATCGAAGAAATGGTTGCCGTCGACGGAAACTTTTTCCACGCGGCGGCGCGGGCCAAGCAGGACTGTAAATAGGATGTCGACCCGATTGCTCGTTCGCGATTGGATTTGGTGATCGATCTTGGCGTCGAAGTAACCCAGGCGCTGAAAGTTGTCGCGCAAGCGCCGGTTTCCCTCGTTGAGCAGGTCCTCGTCGACGCTGCCTTCTTCAAAGATCGGAACGAGATGCTTGACGCGTTCCGCGTCGATGGAAGCGCCCTGCACTTCGACCTTGACCACGGGGCCGCGATTGGCGGTAAAGCGATAGTCGATGGATTTGGTGGCGTTGTTATATTGCGCGGACTCGAGCTTGACGTCGGCTTCCAGCCGGCCCTGCCTTTGGAACTCGCGGAGCACGCCATCGAGGGCGCGATTCACGGTATCGTGGTCCACATGAGCGCCGGTGCGCAGCCCGGCGTGGCGGCGGAATGCCTCGAGGCTCATGCCGGAGTCGCCTGTCACGGTAACCTTCCCCACACGCGCCCTGATTCCCGAGACCACGCGAAAAGCGACATCGGCGAGCTGTTGATTGGGGTGGGGCGTGATGGTCTGCGTGATCGCCGCTTCGAAATAGCCGTTCTGCTGAAGCGTGGTGCGCATTTGATCCACGGCGCGAACCATTTTGGCCTGCGTCAGGCGGGTTCCGGCCTGGAGCTGGCTGGCGCGCTCGAGCTCCGTGTTCATGGTTGGCCCCACGGCTCCATCAACGCCCACTGTGCCAATGAAGGTGCGCGGGGTTCCGGCGAAGATCAACGCCACACCGCCGGCCTCGCGCGAGCCTTCGACTTCGACGGTGTCATAAAGTCCGCTTGCGTAGAGCTGCCGGAGGCTCCCTTTGACGTTGTCGGCGGTCAGCGGTGCTCCTTCCGCCTGGTCCAGGTGGCCGGGGAGCGGCGCCAGGCGGTCGTCGGGAATGCCTCTAAAGGAAATGCCCACAACCGGCAAACCCTCCCATGCAAGGAAGGGATCGTCGCCGGAATCTGATTGCGGCGGATGGGCCGTGGGGGAGCCGCCTTGGCCAGATTCGGGAACCGCAGCCGGCCCCTGGCACCAGAGGGAAATTGGCGCTCCGGCAACACACAAAAGAATCGATGCGAAAACGGCAGAGATGAAGCCAGCCAGGCGGGGCGATTTGAGGGGCGCGAGCGGTAAGAACCAAATCCTGGAGAAGGAAAGCCAGCGAGCGGAACGCTCTTGCCGGGCGGCCCGGCGACCCAACTCATTGACCCCGGCGCCCTGTGCCACCCGCCGCCGAGGGCCAGAAGTTGCGCCGCATCTTTCCGCCAGCTTTGTTTCAAAGACCATATCTTAAAAAGTGCGGTGGAACCGCAGCATCCCAGCGCAAAGCGGGAGCGGCTCAACACGCGCTCTCGACGGGCGTCGGCTTGCAGAGTGCATCGACCCTGGTGTTTTTATTCGAGTTCAGCCAACCTTAGCTGCCTAACTCTATACTAACCAGTAAGGAAGCTGCGGCAAAACCAGAGAAAGTCTGCTCCGTTTGGCACTTGACCGGGCAGGCGCGATCGTGACGCCAAAGCGATACGCCTCTCGGTAGGGACCCCGGTTCACTACTCCTGTTGCGGTGGCAGAGAACACGGCGGGCGCGGAATTCCCACATCAGATGGGAATCCGGATGGAAGAACCTCAATTCTGGATTGGCCAATCCGGGCTTTTGCTGTCTTGCGCACGGATTCGATTCGAGAGCAATTCTGAAGGAAGTGCATGCCCAATTCTTCTTCCCCCACACAAGCGCCCGGCGGCATCAGGCAAAATGCTGCCACGGAGCGGGGACGCACGGCTTCAAGGCCGGCCAATCCGGCGGAGGCCGAAGTTTTGACGCGCGCTCAGGCAGGCGATCACGAGGCCTTTGCGCAACTTTATTCTCTGCATAAACGGCGCATCTACTCGCTTTGCTTGCGCATGGTGGGCAATGTTGCCGAAGCCGAGGACCTGACGCAGGAGGCGTTTTTGCAATTGCACCGCAAGATCGCCACTTTCCGGGGCGATTCGGCGTTTTCAACGTGGCTGCACCGCCTGGCCATCAATGTAGTGCTGATGCAGTTGCGCAAGAAGGGGCTGGCGCTCATCTCGCTGGACGAGGCCATGGAGCCGGCGCCGGAAGAGGGCCCCAGCCGGAGCTTTGGCGCGCGCGACCGGACGCTCACCGGAGCCATCGACCGCCTGGCGCTGGAGCGTGCCGTGGCTGATCTGCCCACAGGGTACCGGCTGATCTTCATCCTTCACGATGTGGAGGGTTTTGAGCATAATGAAATTGCTTCGATGCTGGACTGCTCGATCGGCAACAGCAAGTCGCAATTGCACAAGGCGCGTCTGAAGCTGCGCGATGCGCTGCGCGCCCAGAAGCGCCCGGAGGAAAGGCCATGACGGGCGATCCCGGCAAAATGAGTTGTGCCGAATTTCAGGCGCAACTACCCGAACTGATCGGCTCCGGGGTGGATGTGTCCGGCCATCCTCATCTTGAGAGCTGCGATCGGTGCCGCGCGTTGCTGGCCGAGCTGGAAACGATTGCCGAAGCAGCCCGCCAGTTATTTCCCAGCGTCGAGCCCCCCGACGAGGTATGGCAACAAATCGAGTTGGCGATCAAACGCGAAGGGAAATAGAGCCGGCATCAAGGGACCGATCACCGGCTGGAACGGTTCTTCCGGGGCAAGAACCGGTTTTGGTCACATTCCCATCTCTTCCGCCGATAGACCCTATGAATGGGTGCGCGCCGCCCGGCTCCGGTGGAGGTAACCCTTTGAGAAATCAACGCCGAAAGAATTCAGGGCTGGGTGCCGGCGTGCAGACTCACTGAGTATCGGCTGGGGTCTCTGGTATGACTGGGAGCCCTATCGAACCAGGCCCAATGGAACCAAGGGTGGATACCGGCGCGTAAGACAGGTCACCTGGGTCCAAAGGAGATCGAGGAAGCAGGCAGAAGTTGCAACTTTTGCAGGTTTTGAGCTATCTAATGAAGGAAAGTTGATACGAGGACACTCAATGCCAAACCAGCCAGCCATACCTCAAAATGAGGCTTCAGCCCCGAATGCCACGGGTACCCGGAGAATTCCGGTGCTGCCGGTGCGCGACACGGTGCTGTTTCCCCATGCGGTGCTGCCGCTTACCGTGGGCCGCGAAAGCTCGATCCAACTGATCGAGTCGCTGGGCGAGGAGCGCGCCATCGTGGTCACAGCGCAACTCGACCCGCGCCTGGACGCTCCCAAACCCCCGGACCTGCACACGGTGGGAACACTAGCCACAGTGCACAAGATCGTGCGCATGCCCAACCAGAGCCGTTTTGTGTTTACAGAGGGCGTGAGCCGGGTGCGGCTGGTGGGGTTCGTCCAGTCGGAGCCGTACATGGTAGCGGAAGTGGAGACTCTGGAGGATCTGGCCCCGGCCAGTTCGCCGGAGTTTGAGGCTCTGGTGCGCAATGTGGTGGGGCAGTTCCAGCAGATTGTGACCGAGTCACCGACGCTTTCAGACGAGTTGAGGACCATCGCCGCGAACATCGAGGAGCCGGCCAAGCTGGTGGATTTTGTGGCGTCTTCCCTGCCCTTCCTCACCACCGACAACAAACAGCAGTTGCTGGAGACTCCGGGCATTGCCGATCGGCTGGAGCAGCTGAACAAGCTCTTGGCCAAGGAGATCGAGGTGCAGCAGTTGCGCACCAAGATCCAGACGGAAGTGCAGGACCAGGTGCAGCAGTCGCAGCGTGACTACTACCTGCGCGAACAGCTCAAGGCCATCCAGAAAGAGCTGGGCGAGCAGGACGAGGGGCAGCGCGACATCGAGGATCTAAAACAGAAAATTGAAGCCGCCGGCATGCCCGAGGATGTGAAGAAAGAGGCATTGAAGGAGCTCGGGCGCTTGCAGCGGATGTCGCCAATGGCTGCGGACTACGGGCTTACCCGGAATTACATCGAGTGGCTGGCGGTGCTGCCGTGGGCCAAGAGCTCCGGCTCCAAGATCGACATTAACAAGGCTCGGGAGATTCTCGACGAGGACCACTACGAGCTGAGAAAGGTGAAGGACCGCATTCTCGATTACTTGAGCGTGCTGGAGCTGAAGCCCGACATGAAGGGGCCGATCCTCTGCTTCGTCGGGCCGCCGGGAGTGGGCAAAACCAGCCTGGGCCGCTCCATTGCGCGCGCGCTGGGGCGCAAATTCCAGCGCATCTCGCTCGGCGGCATGCACGACGAGGCGGAGATTCGCGGTCACCGGAGAACGTACATCGGTGCGTTGCCGGGACAGATCATCCAGAGCATTCGCCGGGCAGAAACCAACGACCCGGTGATCATGCTGGATGAAGTGGACAAGCTGGGGCGGGACTTCCGCGGCGATCCGGCATCGGCGCTGCTGGAGACCCTGGACCCGGCGCAGAACAACACGTTCCGCGACAACTATCTTGACGTGCCGTTCGATCTGTCGAAGGTGCTCTTCATCTGCACGGCGAACATGCTGGACACGGTGCCTCCGCCGCTGATCGACCGCATGGAGATCATTCCTCTCCAGGGGTACAGCGAGGAGGAGAAGGTCCACATCGCGAAGCGGTACCTGATTCCACGGCAGATCAAGGAGAACGGGATCACGGCAGAGCAGATCGAGCTGCCGGAAGAATCGATACGTTATATTATTCGCCACTACACGCGCGAGGCCGGCGTGCGCAAGCTGGAGCAGACGATCGGGACCGTGTGCAGAAAGCAGGCACGGCGCGTAGTGGAAGGCCACGCAGAGAAACTGGTCGTGACCAGGGAGACGCTGAAGGAGTTCCTTGGCGGCATCCAAGTGCGCGTTGAGACCGAAGTAGCGGAACGGGTGAAGCGGCCCGGTGTGGCCGTGGGCCTGGCTTGGACGCCGGCCGGCGGCGACATCCTGTTCATCGAAGCCAACAAGATGAAGGGAAAAGGTGGCTTTACGATGACCGGGCAGATCGGCGAGGTGATGCAGGAGTCCATGCAGGCCGCGCTGACCTGGGTGCGCTCGAACGCTGCGCGCCTCGGGCTGGCCGAGGACTTCACCAAGGACATGGACATCCACATTCACGTGCCGGCAGGCGCCATTCCCAAGGATGGGCCGTCGGCCGGAGTAACCATGGCCACGGTGCTGGTGTCGCTGCTGACCGATACGCCCGTGCGCCCGCTGACGGCCATGACTGGCGAGATTACGCTCAGTGGCAATGTGCTGCCGGTAGGCGGGATCAAGGAAAAGTTCCTGGCAGCGCGCCGGGCCGGAGTGCAAAACATCATTCTGCCGGCGGAGAACCGCCAGAACGTGGAAGAGGATCTCGCGCCGGAGATGATGGAGGGCGTGAAGGTCCACTACGCCAGCGAGATCGAGGACGTGCTGGAAGTGGCCTTACCCCGGCTTTCGGCGCGTCCGCAGTTGCAGCCCGCTGCAGCAAGCAGGGCCGCCAGCGCCGCGGCATAACTTTCTCTCTTTCTGTAAATGGGGCCGGCGGGTTCGCCGGCCCTTTTTTGCTTGGGAAGAGTCCCCACCATCCCTGGCTCCTCCGCCAGGGTCAGGAATCGGATTTGTACCTTCACAAGATCACCCGTCCGACAATGTTTCGGGAAGGTACGCATTCAATCCCGCGAGAAAACCTCGTCTGTCCCGTCTAACCTGCAGGCGATATTCTTTCTCTAACCATGCATATACGCGTGATTGCCTTTGGGATTTTGAAGGAGTGGCTGGGCCCCGATGCGGCCCAGGTGGAGCTGCCCCAGGGCGCGACCGTGGGATCGTTGCTTGACCACCTGCGCGCGAGGATGCCGGAACGCGCCCCCAAAGAGGCATTCCGCGGCATTGCAGTGGGTGTGAATGCAGAATATGCCCAGGCCGCGCACATTCTGCATGATGGCGATGAGGTCGGGCTGCTGCCGCCGGTCTCCGGCGGCACTTCGCGTGCCGCGAATCCTTTGGAGGAGAGTAGTGGTGAGCCGAATGTTCTTGTTGCGCTGACGCGCGAGGCAATCGACGCTGACAGGATTGTCACTGCGGCCAAGAGCGGCGAAGACGGTGCGGTAGTGGTGTTCGACGGAATTGTGCGCAACCATTCGCGCGGACGACGAACGCTGCACCTGGACTACGAGGCCTATGAAGAGATGGCGGCGAGACAGATGCGGGAGTTGGGCAGGAAAGCGCGCGAGCGATTCGGCGTCCGCCAGGTGACGTTGGTTCACCGGCTCGGGCGGCTTCAGATCGGCGAGACCAGCGTGCTGATCGTCGTGGCCTCTGCGCACCGCTCGGCTGCGTTTGAGGCCTGCCGCTGGCTGATCGACTCCATTAAACAAACTGTGCCCATCTGGAAAAGGGAGACGTTTGCCGACGGCGCGGTTTGGGCGCCGGGCGAGCCGTTTCCTGAGGGATTGGTGGTGGACGTTGCGGAGGCGCCCCATGAGGGCTAGGTTCGGCGATCTTCCGGGCGTGTTTGCCATCGCCGGTTTCTGCGCGATGGCGGCGCTGACTCCCATGGCGATGACGGCGCAGGAGGCCACGTTCCATATGGACGTGAAGCTCGTGAACATCTTCGTCAACGTGACGGATAAGAACGGGGCGATTGTAGGCGGGCTGACCCAAGACGATTTTGCCGTCTTCGAAGATAACCGGCCACAGCAGATCGCGATCTTCGAGCGGAAAACCGACGTGCCCCTAAATCTGACGCTGGCCATCGACACATCGGGGAGCGTACGCAAGGATTTGGACGAGGAGGCGACCGCGGCGCGGAGATTCGCGCACGACATTCTCCAACCAAAAGACCAGATGAGCGTGCTCGAATTTGCCACGGACGTACGCGAGCTGACTCCGTTCACCAACAACCTGTCGCAGATCGATCATGCCCTGGGCGGCCTTCGCTCCGATTGGGCGACTGCCTTGTACGACGCCATCTGCCTGGGTTCCCGGGGCTTGGGCAAGCGGGAAGGCCGCAGGGTGCTGGTGCTGGTCTCGGATGGAGACGACACCGCCAAGTCCTCAACCTACGCACAGGCGCTGGAGGCTGCGCTGCGCAACGAGGTGATGATCTATTCGCTGATCGACGTGCCCATTGAAGCCAGCGCGGGGCGCGACTTGGGCGGCGAACACGCGCTGATTACGCTTTCAGAAGAGACCGGCGGAAAGCATTTCTATGTCGGCGAGGGCGGGCTGGACAAAGCGTTCGCCCAGGTGAGCGACGACCTGCGCACACAGTATTTACTCGGCTACTATCCAAAGAATCAGGAGCCCGGAAGGTCCTTTCATCGCGTGGTGGTCACGATTCCGCGGGCTGCGGCGGACGAGTTTAACGTGCGCAACAAGGCCGGCTACTACGCTGACACGCCGGCAAAGGGCAATTAACGCCGGACGCCAGAAGATCCCAAAACTGATTCAGCTCAGCAGCGGCCCCAACGCCGTTGCCCGCATCTGCATCTAAAATGGCAATATGACTCCTCCATTGTCTTCGCGCCGCCGCTCCAAGACCCCTCCGCCGGGCGAGACCGGCCAGGAAGGACTCTACTTGCGCTCATTGAGCGATCGCCAGGTGATTGTGAACATCAAGTTGAGGGACGGCGAGACGGTGCGCGGGTGGATCGAGTACTTCGACGACTCCATGCTGCGGCTGACGCGCGAGGGACAACCCAATCTGTTTATTTACAAGAACCAGATCCGGACGATCAGCGAAGCAGGCCGACGGCGAGTTACGCGCTATGAGACCGCGGACGGCCATGGAGCGAACGAGGCGGGGCTGTGAGCGGCCGAGCAGAGCCGGCGATTGCGCAAAACCTCAAATTTGTTCCCAAGGCTGCCGAGATTGCGCGCGAAGCGGGTGCGCGGCTGCGCGAATACTACGCCCAGGGCGTGGAAACCGAATACAAGGGCGACGTGGACATTGTGACCGTGGCCGATCGCACCGTGGAGAAGCTGATTCGTACGCGGCTCGGTGAGGTTTTCCCGGATCATGGTGTCTACGGCGAGGAGGGTACGCGCGAGCGGATGGACGGTGAGTTCCGCTGGTACGTTGACCCGTTGGATGGAACCACCAACTTCGCCCACGGATTTCCGCAGTTCTGCGTATCGATGGGCCTGGAACACCGGCCAGCGGGCATCAAAGTCGGCGAAGATGGAACGCTGGTGGCTGCGGTGATCTACGATCCGCTGCGGGATGAGCTCTTCACGGCCGAACGCGGGCAAGGCGCGCAACTGAATGGGAAGAGGGCGAGGGTTTCGCGGACGCGAGAACTGGCTGAGGCCCTGCTGGCGACCGGGTTTCCGAGCCGCAAGCGCCATGCGAGCCCGAACATTCACTTTTATCAGGAGTTGACATTGCGTTCGCACGGGGTGCGGCGAGCGGGCTCGGCGGCGCTCGATTTGGCCTACGTGGCCTGCGGGCGCATGGATGCATTTTGGGAATTCAATCTGAATCCGTGGGACACAGCGGCCGGAATCCTTCTGGTGGAAGAAGCTGGTGGGCGGGTGACAGATTTCGCTGGCGGGCGGTTCCAGCTCAAGAGCGCGGAGATCCTCGCGACCAACGGGCTGATTCACGAGGAGCTGATCGGGATCTTTGGTGACATGTTCGCAGGGCGAAATCTAACGCCGATTCCGACGCCCGAGGAATTTGCAAAAAATAGGGTCCGAGCGAACAGGGGAACAGAGGACCTGGAAAGCAACGCCTGAGCATGATCCGAATTCGTGCGGTCATGATGTGAATTTGGCGCGCATCACGGACCTGTCCCTGTTGTCAGTCAACTTCGATTGCGCATGTGCTTGGCTTTCTCGCTCCCCTGTTCCCTTGGTCCCTTGGTCCCTGCATTTCCCCTTCCCGCATGGCAAAACGCGGGTGAATTCGTGGAAGTCAGGCTGCGGGGCCGTATGCTACTATCAGCGTCGTAAAGATCAGAGCGGCTCGCAAGCGCGAGGCCGCGGGAATCTCCGGAGAGAGCAAAGATGGCATACGTCATTGCAGAACCCTGTATCGGCACCAAGGACACCGCCTGTGTGGACGCCTGTCCCGTCGATTGCATCCACCCCAAGAAAGATGAAGCCGGTCATGCCGAGGCCGATCAGCTGTTCATCGACCCGGTCGAGTGCATCGACTGCGGCGCATGCGTTCCCGTTTGCCCGGTGTCGGCGATCTTTGCCCAGGACAACCTGCCGGAGAAGTGGGCCCACTTTGCCGAGAAGAACGCCGCGCACTTTGGTCGGTAAAAGGCTGAGCGTCAGCCCGTAGAAAAGGTCTCCCAGAACGCGCATCCCGGCCGCCGGGGTGCGCGTTTGTGTCTGTGGCAGAGCCGGGATGGAGCATCCACCGATCCCGCCTGCGCCTAAAGGCCCGAGGCATCTGTTCGCGGTTTCCAGTTGCCTTCAGGCCCGACAACGATGTCTGGCTACTTCGCCACCTCTCCCAGCAGTGCCTCCGCCCGGTGCAGCGCGTCGCGCCGTTTCTGCTTCTCGCTTTCAATGTCCGCCGGAGCCCACGTCGACCCGCCGATGCGCCGCGACGTATCGCTGAGCCGCTGTTCGAATTCCTTGTCGAGTTGCGCCACGTCCGCCTGCGCCTGCGTAACCTGGTCGTGGAAATGTTTAAGCTCTTCGTCGATTCGCCCGGGGTAGTAACTCAGCCGGTCGCCAGTCTGCATCGCGTCCACAAGAGCGTTCGAAGGCCCCGCAACCGGCCCGGTCTGTTGCAAGGCATCATCGACCCCGCGCAGGCGTGTCATCGCGCCTGCAAATCCGTCCAGTTGCGCGCGCTCGGCAACGCGGTCATTCGCACGCCGAACCTCCACAAGAACTCTCGCATTCACGCTGCCGCCGGGCACCGGAATCACAGTCGTAAGCGTATTCCCCTCGAACGTCCACCCGCCCGGTTCGCCCGGCTTAACGAATCCCACGGCCTTCCCGTTTACCGTCACGCTGACCGGCGGCCAATCCGCGGGCAGGCGCAATTCATAGCCGCGTGTCTTCAGCATGCCGGGATAACTGCCCTCCACCGGGCCGATCTCGACACGCAGCGTGTCGCCTTCCTCCGCCGCCTTGATGGGCGTGCGCGCGAAAACGCCCCTCTGGTACTGGACCGACACACCCGAGTCTTCATACACCGAATAGCTCGAGCTTGCACCCGGCTTGAGCGGCCATACGTTCACAATCAGCGGATCGACAGGCTTCTCGCCCGTGTGCAGCATCGCCGGCTGCATGGGCACGATCGCCCCCGCTCGCACATACACGGGAATTTGATCGATGGTGAAGCTGCGCTCCACCGTCGTCGGCCCGGCAAAATGCTTGTCCGTCGGCCGCTCGATCCACTCGCCCTTGGGCAGCCACACCTGCTCGATTGCAAGGCCTGAGATTTTATCCGCGGGAGCGGTCACCGGGCTCACGATCATCTGGTCGCCGAACAGATACTCATTCTTGCTCGTGTATGCAGCATCTTCTTCCGGCCAGTCGTAATAGAGAGGCCTGAAGAAGGCGACCCCGGTGTCGTACGTTCGCCGCGCCTCCGTGTAAAGGTACGGCTGCATCGCCTCGCGCAATTGATAGGCGTTGCGCATTACCTCGGAGTAGGGTTCGGGATACGCCCAGATGCGTCGCTCGGAATCTGGGTTCTTTGTCGTGTGCGTGCGCAGAATCGGGCTGAACGTGCCGAACTGAATCCACCGCGTGAACAACTCCGGATCGACCGCACCCGGCATATGCCCGCCGATGTCGTGGCTCCAGTAGGCGTACCCCACATTGGCTGCCGTGGCCGTGAACCAGGGCTGGAACGCGAGCGAGTCCCACACGGAAATCGTGTCGCCTGAGAATCCAATCTCATAACGATGATTCCCCAGCCCGCCCCAGCGATGAAACAAGAGCGGCCGCTTGCCCTCACGTTGCTGATCGGTAAAGTGAACGTAGTTCAGCCACCAAGTGGGATTTACGCCGGGCAACGCCGTCGTGCCCCACTGCTGCCAGTCGAGCCACCAGAAGTCCACACCCTGTTTTTCCAGCGGATGCAGCACCAGATTCAGGTAATTGGTCGCCCATTTCTTGTCTGTCGGATCGAACGGAATGTATTTCTTCGTCGCCGGATCCACTCCCATCGCGCGCGCCATCGCCGGATACGCCTGCTCCCACGGCTGAATCCCCGACGCCGGGTGCAGATTCATCGTCGTCTTCAGCCCATCTTCGTGGAGCTTCTTCAAAAACGCATCGGGATCGGGAAACAGTACCTTGTTCCACGTGTATCCCGTCCACCCCAGCTTTTGCCCGGCCTGATCCTTCTCGCCCATCGCCATCAACTGCTCGTCGCTGATGTGCCAGTCCATATCGATCACCATCACATCCAGCGGCGTGTCATTTTCTCGAAAGTCCCGCGCCAACTCGTCGAATTGCTCGTCGGTATACGCCCAGTACCGCGACCACCACACCCCAAATGCAAACCGCGGCGGCAGCGGAATCCGTCCCGCCACACGCACAAAATCACCCAGCGCCTGTTTGTAATCGTGCCCATAGCCAAAGAAATACCAGTCGCTGTACGCGCCCGGCTTCTCGTCCGCCGGCCGCTCCATCACCCACGGCCACACGCTTTTCTCGCCCTCAAGGAACCTGAAGTCCGCCGAATCGAACAGTGGCCGCGTCGAATCGTCCACCATCACCCAGCCCGATCGCGACACCAGCCCCTGCCCGATCGGTTCCTCGGTCTTCGATCCCCGCGCCGTGTCCAGCGTGCGTGTCGTTCCCATCAAATTTTCTGGATCGCTGTCGCCCGGATGCCAGGCGACTTGCCTGCCGTCAACGGTGAGCGCAATGGAGAGATTATTCGCCGTGAAATGGCCATCATCGCCCGCCGCGACGGAATGCGAATACCTCAGTGTTAACGCGCTCGTGGTAATGGTGAGAGCTTCCCCGGGGCCGTGCGTACTGGTTGCCGCCGACTGGACGAACTTCGGCACCGGCAGTTTTCGATTGATAAACACAAACGACGCGTGGTCCTCGAACTTCCCATCCGCAGACCACTCCATTCGAATCAATTGCGGCGTCAGCACCGTAAATCTCGTGTTTCCAATCGTTACCACCGCCTTGGGATCTGGTGCAGGATCATCCGCCGCCGGCACGGCTCGCACCCCCGCCGCGCTCCCCGTCCCCTGCGACCGCGCCAATGATGCACCGCCGCATCCGATCGCCAGAACCGCAACCGCAATCCATCTGAAACTCACTCGCACGGTAGCCCCCATTCCGTCTCCATCGGGAAGGGTACCACCGTGCCCAGCCGATATGATTGCTTCAAGTCCGCCATCCGCGGCGCCCAAATGACCCCGGTCATCTTCATCTCGGCAGGAGAAGCCAGCGGCGAGCACTACGGTGCCCTTCTTGCCACTGCGCTCCGGCAACAACTTGCTCCAAAAGGCGAAACAGCGGAGCTCGTGGGCATGGGCGGCCCACGCATGGCAGCCGCCGGCGTCAACTGCATCGTCCGCGCTGAAGACATGGCCGTCATGGGCCTCACTGAAGTGGTTCTGCACCTTCCGCGCATCTATCGCGAGTTCCGCAAGCTCAAGCGCGCCATCCGCGCCCGCCGCCCCACCGTCGCCATCCTCATTGACTTCCCCGAAATCCACTTCCGCCTCGCGCGCGAATTCCACCGCCTCGGCGTCCCCGTCATCTACTTCGTCAGCCCTCAGCTCTGGGCCTGGAAGCAGCACCGCATCCGCCTCGTCCGCGAATTCGTCCGCCGCATGCTCGTCATCTTTCCCTTCGAGGAGTCGTATTACCGGGATCGCGGCGTCGATGCCGAATTCGTCGGCCATCCCCTCGCCGACCTGCCCCAGCCCTCCATTACGCGCGAGCAATTCGCCGCCGAAAACAACCTCGACCCCAACAAAGAATGGATTGGCCTTCTCCCCGGCAGCCGCCTCCGCGAGATTGGGGCTCACCTCCCGCAAATGCTTTTGGCCGCACGAATCCTTGCGCAGCCCGATCTCAGGACCGCCTCTTCCGCGAATGCTTACGAGTTCCTCATTCCTCTTGCTCCCATGCTCGACGCTGCCCAGCGCGCCTCCGTCCAACGCACCGTGCAGAATCACGCCCAAGGACTCTCCATCCACCTCGTCCGCGACGCCCGTGCCACCCTCCTCCACGCCCGAGCCTCAGTCGTCGCCAGCGGCACCGCCACCGTCGAAGCGGCCCTCATCGGCAATCCCTTTGTCGTGGTCTACCGCGTCTCGCTGCTCACGAATGCTATCGCCAGGCGCATGGTCAAAGTCCCCCACGTGGCCATGGCCAATCTCATCGCCGGCAAACGCGTGGTTCCGGAACTCATTCAGCACGACTTCACCGCCGCAAATATCGTCCAACACCTTAGCCCGCTGCTACCCGACGGCCCGGCTCGGGAGTCCATGAGAATGGAGCTTGGAGCCGTTCGGGAGGCGCTCCGCGGGCACGCAGCCAACCAACAGGGCCAGACTGCCATCGAGCGGGTAGCCGCCATCGTAGTTCAAGAGGTCGAGGCGCTTTGTCCGGCGCAGGCGCCCGCGCATGCGGCCCAACCCTGAAGCCAGTCGCAGATTGACCAGGTAACAGCCAACCCGGGAAGAGCAACAAAACCATGAGCGATCGAATGAAGAGAATCCTGAAAAATGAACGTTTTGCGGATACCCGCCTCGTTGGCCGGATACAGCGGTTCCGCAGCTTTTGCGTCCCGAAGCCTCCAACGTCGGGTGGATTCTTCCTCAAGAAGAATCCACCCTGCACTAGAGTTGGAAATGGCTACATCAGATGCGGAACCGCTCTTATGTCTGCCCTGCTGGCAGTCGCCCTCGCTGCAACCGCCGCCTTTCCTGCCGCCGCCCAGATCGCCCGCCCCGCGCTCAACATCACCGGCTACGTCATTGACGCCGAGCTCGATACCGCGACGCACCACCTCACGGCTACCGCGCAAGTGAACTTTACCGCCCCCGCCAACCTCGACGTTGTCACCTTCGGCTTCCATCCTGCGCTCAAAGTCACCAAAATCACCGACAACTCCGGCAAAATCCTCGACGGCGAGCGCACCGCGGACGGCTCGATTCGCGTCACCACGAACACACCCTTCGTCGACGGCCAGACCGCTCACTGGACCTTCGTTTACGACGGCATCATCACCGGCAACGAGGACGGGCCGGTCGAGGGGCTTAAGCTCGCCGCCATTCAGGAGCCCATCAGCTATCTCTTGTACCCGGCTCGCTGGTTTCCCATGACCGGTTATATGACCGACCGCTTCACCGCTGAATTGCATATCCGCGTGCCCCAGGGGATACGAGTCTTCTCAAGCGGCGCCGTGGGAGCCCCAAAATCAGTCACCCTCTCCAATGGCAAGCTCGGCGACGAGTACGATTTCAACTGGACCAAACCCGGATTCCCGGGAACCGTGATTGCCGGCCGCTACCTTCCGCCGGTCTCGGTAGGCGCCGGTAACGTCAAGGTCTACGTCACCATCAGCCATCAGGCCTCGGCCAACCAGCTGGCGCAAACGGCCACCAGTGAATACAACTACTTCACTGACACCTTCGGCCTGCCTCCCACGCCCCGCATCAACATTGTCGAGCTGCCTGACAACACCTTGCCCGCCGTCTACGCGCCCGAGATTGCAGCCATCATGGGCTCTCGCACCGGCGACAAATCGGGCATCCGCCTGCTCGCCAACACCATCGCCCACCAGTGGTGGGGATTGGAGATCAGCCCCAAAACTCTCGACGATGCCTGGATCACCAACGGCATGTCGCGCTACGCCGAGCTCATGTATGTCGATGACCAGAGCGGCGAAAACGCTCTCAAAGCCGCCATGGAAGACGTGGCCGCCGGCGCCCTGGCCTATGACACCATTCCCCTCTCCAGCGTCGGCCGTCTCGATCCCTTCACGCCCCAGTTCCAGTCCATGACCCTTGAAAAAGGCTCCATGATCTTCCACATGCTCCGCTGGGAGGTCGGCGACAAGGCTTTTCAGGACATCCTCAGAGCCGCGCTCAGTCAGTTCGCCGGCAGTTCCATCCGCACGCAGGACTTCGAGAAGATCGCCGAAGAACAGAGCCAGCAGCAGTTGTTGCCTTTCTTCTCCCAGTGGATCGACGGCACCGGTGCGCCCGCCTTCACCAACAAGTACGCCGTCTACCGCCTCGGCAACAACAAGGGCTTCCGTACCATCGGCGAGATCGATCAAGACCTCGATCTCTTTCGTATGCCGGTCGATCTGCGCATTGAAACCGATGGCAAAACGGAAAACAAAAAGATCGAGGTCGTGGGCACCGATACCCAGTACGTTGTCGACACCTTCGGCCGTCCCCGCCGCATCAGCATCGATCCCAACGACTGGGTCCTTAAAACCACTCCCGACCTCCAGGTGCGCATTTCCATCCTGAAAGGCCAGCAACTGGTGGCTCAGAACGACCTTCTCGGCGCCATCAACGAATACAAAAAGGCGCTCCAGGCAAATCCCCTCAGCTCACTGGCCAGCTATCGCATCGGTGAGGTGCTCTTTACCCAGTGCAACTACCAGGCCAGCGTCAACGCTTTCCGCGACGCCCTGCGTGGCGACGATGCGCCCCCGTGGACCGAGGTCTGGAGCCACATCGCCGTCGGCAAAATCTTTGACATCACTGGCCAGCGCGACCGCGCCGTCGGCGAGTACCGTCTTGCCGTCCAGACTAACGACAACACCCAGGGAGCGGTGAACGAAGCCCGCGAGTACCTGCAAAAGCCCTTCAGCCAGCCCGAAGGCGTCTGCATGCACTGAGCCATGTGTCGGCGCCGCTCATCTTTTCTCCTTGCCATTTAGTAACGCATAGGTTACCATTATCGAATGATCGACGTCCGCGAGTATGTCGACGCGCGGGGCCGAAACCACTATCGCCAGTGGACATCAAAGCTGGACCCGAATGTCCGAGCGAGAGTCGACAAGGCAGTCTTTCGAATAGGAGAAGGGAACGTCTCCGGGGTGAAGCCGGAAGGCGAAGGAGTATCAGCGTTACGTCTTGATTTTGGCCCCGGATACCGCGTCTACCTTGCGAACGATGGTGAACTGCTTGTGATCCTGCTGGCTGGGGGAACCAAGAGGCGGCAACAGGACGACATTCAGCTGGCGCGCCGGCTCTGGACTGAATACAAGAGGCGCAAGAAGCAGGAGGGTTGATGGCACTCACACGAAGCTTTCGAGAATCGGTCGTGGAGGAACTGCGCGAAAAGGACTATCGCCGCGCATTCCTTGGCGAGGCCATCAACGATATGCTCGCCGGAGATCTTGACTCGGCAAAGATGGTTCTTCGTGAATACGTCAACGGGACAGTCGGGTTTATCGAGGCGGGAAAGGCTCTGCGCCGGTCTCCCAAGAGCCTCATGCGCATGCTAAGCGCCAATGGAAACCCGCAGGCGCGAAATCTCCTGGAACTGGTCGCATATCTTCAAAAAGTCGAAGGAACCACCGCCGAAGTCCGTCTGGCCGACAAAGCCGCCTAAGCAGACTCTTCGCTGTCGCACCAGAACGCTGAGGATTTCGCCCCCGCAAAAAATAACCGGGCCCTCAGGCCCGAAATCGGTCCATGATCTGCCGGCTACCGGCTAGTGGCCGCCGGCTTCTGGCTGTTTCTGCTGCTTTCCCAAGGAAAGAACCTGCAAATCCACCTTTGCCAGGCCGGCCTTGGTCATCCCCAGCTTCTTGGCCGCGCCATAAGAGAGGTCGATAATGCGCCCTTCCTCGACCAGATCACCGCGATCCGTGATCCGGACCAGGACCGAGCGGTGATTGCGCACGTCGACCACCCGCACAATCGAGCCGAAGGGAAGCGATGGGTGGCAGGCCGTCATGGCGTACATATCGTAGACCTCGCCGCTTGCGGTTTTGCGTCCATTAAAGACGCCGCCGTACCAGGAAGCCACTCCACGGATCCTGTCTCTCCAGTTCTGAGCGGCGGGGGTTGGGGCGTTCTGCGGAATCTTGGGTTCCTGGTCAGCGAGCGATGCCGGGTTTGCGCTCGTTGCAGGGGAAGCCGCAGGCGCGGTGAGGGCAGGTCGGGAAAGACTCGCATCCGCTTGCACTATGCGCGCCGAATACAACACCACCAGCGCCACCATTGCAACGGCGGAGACACCGGCCACGAGGCAAATCCATAGCGGTGCCTTTCGTCTTAAGTTGCGTGTTTTCCTTTTCATAACCATCCGATAATTTTACTAGACCGGTACTAGTAGGATGGCAATGTTGTCAAGAACGATAATGGGCTTTTGTTGCAAAAATCCCCCAGCGCATCGTGCTCCCGGAGCTAAGGCTTTTAACCCGTTTGGGTTACAAATTTACACCAGGAATGATGCGAGTTTTCCTATTTTGGGCATCGATCTCTGCGCAAAATCGTCCGCAAGTAGGCAACTTGGCCCGTTGCGTGCTCATCGTGACCCCATATCATTGATAAAAATGCACTTAGGCTAGGACTTTGACCGTAAGATTTATTTTTGAAGTTTGCCGATTAATTCCTCGCTTTTGCTAGGGTTGTCTTAGGGTCTGCATTGAACTCTCCGTTTCGCCGGGGAGGTTCAAGGCAGGCCCTTCATCATTTCTGGTGAAAGAGGGAAAGTTTTATGCAATTGAGCGCAGAAGGTTTGGACCTGATCAGGAGGTCCGAGGGGTTTCGCGATCATGTCTATCGCGATGTCGCCGGCTTTCCCACCATCGGCTATGGGCACCTCGTGAAGCCTGGCGAGTCGTTTTCCAATGGCCTTACCGAGTCGGAGGCCGTCGCGCTCCTTGCAAGCGACGTTCAGGGAGCCGAGCAGGCTGTTGCCCGGCTCGTCAAGGTAGCTCTCACGCAGGGCCAGTTCGATGCTCTGGTCGACTTTTGCTTCAACCTCGGCGCGGGCCGCCTGGCTGGCTCAACCCTGCTCCGCGAGCTCAACGCCGGCCACCACGACACCGCGGCCCAGCAATTACTCTCCTGGGACCACGCCGGAGGCGTCGTCAACGTCGGACTAAAAGCGCGCCGCGAAGCCGAGATGAAACTCTGGACGGCCGGGAGCAGCGCAACCGAGGTGGCCGCAGCGTAAGCGCATCGGCCAAGGGGCGCGATCGCGCGCAGGCAGGCAAGATGAACTCCGGTTGGCCTCGGTCTTGGCCCCTTGGTCCCTGAACTGTCTGTAACTCCTTTGCGGAGACACATCTGCGGGTAAGTTGTCTGGAATGACATAGATGGCGCGCCATACTTGCGCCAACCCTATGATTCGAATCGAGTTATTTTCAGAGGTGGGGAGGGGTACCCCCTAACCGATGAATAACATTTTCATGGAGGGGAGGCAGTATCCTGGCTGGCGGTTGTTGCGGCCAACTCGCTGGCACGCCAACTTGCCAACTCGCCGACAGGCTGGCTCGCTGACTTGCAAACCTGCTGACTTGCTGACCTGCTAGCTCGCTCTACTGGCGCTCACCTCAAGAACTTCAAGTCGTTCGTCGGCCTTCAGGTAGCCTTTGCGACGGAACCAGTCTTCCATCGCGGCCTGCAGCCGATCGAGCGGAACGCGGTTTCCAATTTCCAGAACGCCGTCGCCCGCCGGAAAGGTATCGTCAAAAACCGCGTCGTTGGTGAAATTGCGCATGGCAAAATTGTCGATTTGCCCGATCGGGCAGGCGTGGCGTTCGCCTGCCGCGTCGATTCGGTTTACGATCAGTCGCCGTGCGAACATGGCTCTACTCTAGAACGCTGAAGCCGTCTTTCGTAAGAACAGTGACCGAGCAACTTGCGGACTAACAGATAGCATCGATAGGGTGAATGCGACGGGGATCCTAAGATTTCACTGGAGGCTGACCGAATGAAGCTCCTTTTGCAGTGGCTGCTCAGCGCCCTCGCGCTGCTGGTTGTTTCCCATCTTGTGCCTGGGTTTCACGTCTCCGGCCTGCTTCCGGCGCTGATCGCCGCGGTGGTGATTGGCCTGCTGAACGCCACGTTGGGGCTGTTCCTGAAGATCATTACCATTCCCTTCAGCATTGTCACGCTGGGAATCTTCCTTCTCGTCATTAACGGCGTCATGATTCTGCTGGCCTCAGCCGTTGTCCCAGGCTTCCACGTCAACGGCCTCGGTCCGGCCTTCTGGGGCGCAGTGGTGCTGGCCCTTCTGGGCATGCTGATCCGTGCAGTCATTAAGGATTCCTAGCCGCAGGCGGGGAAGCGTCTAGCGGGGCGCGCCAGGTTCGGCAGCGGTCTTGTCCGGCTGGCTCGCTCCGTCATTGTCCGTCTTGTGAGGCGCGACCGGCTTCTTCGCCGTCCTTGGCGGTGCAGGGCTCGTCACAGGGCTCACTTTGATTGGTGCCTTCGGTCCGGGCAGGGTTTGCGGGGTCCGGATCGCTCCGGCTCCGCCAAAGCCTCCAATCGCTGGGATGCGCGCCGGCATCACGATTACCTTGGCCGGCTGGTTCTGTTCCACGCGGGTGTAAACGCCCCAGCCACCACCGGCGACCACAAAAACGATGGCTGCAGCCGCCGCGCTGCGCATCCAGCCGCTCTCGGGCCGCAGAGTTCTTGGCCACGCCAGAACACGTCCGCGGCGCGGTGCCGCATCGAGCGCCGACTGCACGCGCTCTTCCAGTCCCGCGGGCGCGGGCAGGCTGGCAATCAGCCGCAGAGTCTCTTCCGCCGGGCTTGAAGCGGATGCAGAAGCGTTTGGATCGTGAGGGTTCGAATTCATCGCAAACTCCTCTCATGGTCGAGCAGCTCGGCCATCAGGTTGCGGGCGCGGAACAGCCGCGAGCGGACGCTGGATTCAGAAATCCCCAGAACGGATGCGATCTCCACGCTGCTCAGCTCTTCAAAGGCCGAAAGCATCAGCACCTGCCGCTCTTTAGCCGGGAGTTGGTCAACGCAGCCGAGAACGTGAGCATGGTGCTGCGCCGCCGCTGCCAGCTCCTCGGCGGAAAGCCCCGTGGAAGGTAGAACACGCGCCAGCTCGGCCACGTCGTCGGTTTCAGGCCGCGTCTTGGCCCGGCGCTTGCGGTCGAGCACAATGTTCCAAACGATGCGAATCAGCCAAACGCGGTGATCGCGCACTTCGCCCAGCGAATCGCGGTGGCGCAGGACGCGCACAAACGCCTCCTGCACGGCATCTTCGGCGTCGGCTTGATTGCGAAGAACGGAATAGGCCACGCGGTATAGAGCGCTGGCGTACTGGTCAACCATGGCCGCAAGCGCATTGTCTTCCGCGCGCCGGCGGGCTTCGTCATTCACCGCGCTCGTGGGACTCTCCATCCACCCTGCGACAATGGCCTGGCTGGTGCTCATCATTCACCAGACGCAGACCGAGAAGAAAATGCTCAGGTTCGCCTGAGATCAGCCCTTGTGGCGCCTGGAACACCCCGATGGGGTTCGCTTGCCGCTGTCCGGCCGTCAACCCCTACTTGGCGGCGAGCTTTTCCGACGCAATCGACCCCGCCGCGCCGTCTTTGTCGGCGTCCTTCACCTTGGCCCACAGTGCCCGGGCCATGTCCTGCTTGCCCTCGGCCGCGTAAAGTTCGGCCAGGTCGAGCTGGGCCACGCTTGCTGACACGGTGGCTGAAGGCTTGGCAATGATCTCGTTGTACAGTGCGATCGCATCGTTGTCACGGGAGGTCTGCCGGTAGAGTCCAGCCAAAGCCAGCTTGGCCAGATTAGCCACATTACGATCCCAGGAGCCGGCTGCCCCCTTTAGCTCGGTTTCGGCATTGCCGTTCTGCCCCAGATCTTCATAGGTAACGCCCGCGAAATACTGGGCTTTTGTCCCTTCGGGCAGCCAACTGTAGTCGTGAGCAATAGCCACGAACTCGCGATTGGCTTCCTTTGCGCGCGCGGCAGCGGTGGTGTAGGCGCCGGCTTCAGGTGGAGCGCCGGGCACAGCCAGCGGTGTGGTGTAAACGTCCAGGGCTGCGCCCAGCGCGGTGTTTGCGGCCGAAGAGCGAATGTTCCAGAAAATCAGTCCGCCGATCGCCGCAACCAGCACGACACCGATGACGATTCCCCACCGCACCGCGGCGGTCTGGTGTTCGCCGATCCAACTGGCGCTGCTTGCGGCAGCTTGTGCAAATTTGTCCTTTTTCAGGGCGTGACGGGTTCGAGTATCCACGGGGTCTTTCTTGTCCTTTTCCGGTTTCCTTGCAGGCGGGTCCGAACAGAAGAAAATGGTGCCACTGCAACCCGATTAGTGTATCAGCGCGGTTCGAGGACAGTCCACCAAGGCGTCGATGCGGCTGGAGTATCCTTTACCTCGCAGAGGACGGTGCGTGCTTGCCGCCGCACGGCTGGAACGGTACGCTTAAAGACATGTACGAGGATTTCCACGTCGCCGACCGCTGGAGCGGCGAAGACCTTCACTGCCGTTGGAAGGGGACGATTGTGGCGATCGCCACCCGCCACGCCGATGCCGTAGACATCCGATTCGACGTCAACGGCCGCCCCATGTGGATTGCGTTGCCGAGCACGGCATGGGTCGAGCAGAAGAAACGCACCGGTAAGGTAATCACCGACCAACTGGCGGCGCAGGTCGCAGGACGGTATTTGAAGCAACTGGTCGAAGAAGGCTACGACTCCCGGCGAGAGGTCTACACCATGACAGTGGCTGAGGTGCTCGATCACCTGGACGCTGTCGTGGCAGAAGCCAAAACGCAAGGCTCAATGCCAGCGCTGCCCGAGGGACCGTAAAGATTTTTGGGTGGGGCGGGATGCCTTCGCGTCCAACATACGCACGCTTTCCGATCAATCTCTCATGACTCGAAGCGCCTCTTTTCTCCTTGTCGCAGCCGCCGCTGTATTCGCCGCCAGGTTTGCGGGCACCGCCCAAACCCCTGCGCCCAATGCGCCGCTCCCCAATGCCGGCGATCTCCTGCAGCGGGCCCTCGCCAATGAGCGCAAACTGGCGGCCGAGCGGGAAAAATACGATTGCAGGATCACTGACCGGATCATCGAGACCGACAGCAAAGGCAACACCAAAAAAGACACAACGGTTGTCTCGGATCTCTTTTACGTCAACGGCATTCCCATCGCGCGCACCCTCCAGAGAGACGGAAAAGATCTTTCCGCTGACGACCAGCACAAGCAGGATGATCGCGTGATGAAGGAGACGCTCAAATACAGCAACCAGGCCAATGCACAGAAGGAAGAGGACAAGGACAACCAGGAGCTCGAAGACTTTATGGAAGCCATGATGCTGGCCAACGGGCACAGGCAGATGGTGGAAGGCCGCAGCGTGCTTTTCTACGACATTGTGCCCAACCCGAGGTTCGAAGCGAAGAACCTGAATCAGCATCTGGCCCAGGTGATGCAGGGCAAGGTTTCGATCGACGAACGAACCGGCGAACTGATCGACATCAACGTAACTTCTGTTGCGGATCTGAAGATCGGCGGCGGGCTGGTGGCCAATGTGCACAAGGGACTGTGGCTTCACATCCATAATCAGTCGCGTCCCGACGGGGTCTGGCTCACCGATTTGGCAGAAGGCTCAGGCGATGCGCGGGCCGCGCTATTTCTCCACCCATATTTCCGCTTCAAGGAAACGGCTGACAGTTGCCATCTCTATACGGCCACAGCCAGTCAGGTTGGGCCCGTGCAGGTAGTCAAGCACCCGTAGACCGATGCTGCCGACTAGCCCTCCGCCGGAGCCACAGCCGCACCGCCGAGCCTGAGCACACGGCTCAGAATCACATAAAGCGCAGGGATAAAGACGAGATTCAAGACGGTCGACAGCAACATGCCGCCGACGATTGTCGTTCCAACTGACTGACGGCCCTGCGCGCCGGCTCCCGTGGCAAATACCAGCGGAAGAACGCCCATGATGAACGCGAACGACGTCATCAGGATCGGCCGCAGGCGCAGCTCGGCGGCTTCGATCGCGGCTTCTGCGATAGTACGCCCCTTGCGCCGCAACTGCTCGGCAAACTCGACAATCAGAATCGAGTTTTTCGCCGAAAGGCCAATAAGCATCACTAGGCCGATCTGGCAATAGACGTCATTGGCCAGCCCGCGCAGTGTGACCAGGCCCAAAGCACCCAGCACAGCCATCGGCACCGCAAGCAGAATGATGAACGGCAGCGCGAAGCTCTCGTATTGCGCCGATAGGGTCAAGTAAACAACCAGAATGCCCAGCCCAAAAATGAGGATTGCTCTGCCGCTGGACTCGATCTCGTCGAGGGTGATACCCGTCCACTCGTAGTTCATGCCGCGCATCATGTTGTCGGTGGCCAGCTTCTCCATGCTCACGAGGGCTTGCCCTGAGCTATATCCGGGCGCGGGTGAGCCGTCGATCTCCACAGCGCGGAATAGGTTGTAGTGCGTAATTACTGGCGGCCCCGCGCTATCGGCGACCGTGACCAGGTTATCGAGCGGAACCATCTCGCCGGAGTCGGAGCGCACGTAGTAGCTGTGCAGGTCGCTGGCCTTCATGCGAAACGGCTGGTCGGCTTCAACATAAACCCGATAGGTGCGGCTGTTGTAGTCGAAGTCATTGACGTACTCCGAACCCATGAAGACGTTGAGCGTGGTTGCGATCTGCGTGATCGATACGCCCATTGCCTTCGCCTTTTCGCGGTCGATGGTCACCAATTCCTGGGGGTCATTCGCGGAGAAAGTGGTGATCAGGTCAGTGAGATCCTTGTGCGTGCTGCCCGCGTTAACAATCTGGTGGGCCACGCGGTCCAGATCGCTCAAAGTGTTACCGCCTTGATCCTGCAGCATGAATTGAAAGCCACCGTAGCTGCCTACACCCTGCACGGCAGGCGGCTGGAATGCAGCCACCAGGCCGCCATTGGGGGCAAACATCAGCATTTGCAGCTTGGGCGCGAGTTCCTTAATGACGTCGGCCGTCGAGTATGCCTTTCCTCCGTGCTCCTCGGTTGTGTTTGTGTCCACAAACATCATGCCTGCATTGGACGCGCTGCCGGCGAAGCTGAAACCCAAAATGGAGAATAATCCGCTCACATGAGGATTCTGCCCAATAATGGCCGCGCCCTCATCTGCGAGGGCCGTAGTATAGGCAAGCGAGGATCCCGGCGGCGCTTGCACGATCACCAGAAAATAACCCTGGTCTTCCTGCGGGATGAAGCCCGTCGGAACCGTGCGGTAGATCCACACCGTTGCCGCCAGCCCGGCAAAAAAGACCAGCAACAGCACATAGCGCAGTTGTAGCGCAACATGAATGATCCGCGCATACGTGCTGGCCAGCCAACTGATGAAGTTGTCCGCGCCATGAATGAATGCCGAGAAAGCGCGCGAAACCAGCCTGATGTGGAGAAAATCCAATTGGCGGGGGCGCGCCTCTTCCCCTCTCAGGAAGAGCGCGGACAACGCAGGCGAAAGCGTAAGCGCATTAAATGCCGAGATCGCGATGGAGAACGCGATGGTGAGCGAAAACTGCCTGTAAAGAATTCCTGTGGCTCCGGGAAAGAACGAGACGGGGACGAAGACGGCGATCAGCACCAGCGAGGTTGCGATGACCGCGCTGGTCACCTCTTTCATGGCGCGCGACGTGGCCTCTCTCGCCTTCGAGTGTTCCATATGGATATGGCGCTGCACATTCTCGATGACCACAATCGCGTCGTCGACCACCAGGCCGGTGGCCAGCGTGATGCCGAAGAGCGTGAGGGAATTGATTGAGAAATTGAAGATGCGGATGAACGCAAAGGTCCCGACGAGGGAGACAGGAATGGTGACTGCGGGAATGATGGTTGCGCGCCAATCGAGCAAGAACAGAAAGATGACCGCGATGACGATGACAATGGCCGCGGCCAGAGTGATGAGCACTTCATGAATCGATTCGCCCACCGCCGTCGTGGAGTCGAAAGCAATTGCGTACTCCAGGCCAGGCGGGAAGTTCTTTGACAATTGTTCGAGTGCGGCTTTTGCCTTGCGGTCAACCTCGAGTGAGTTTGCGTTCGATAGTTGCTCCACGCCGAGGCCCATCGCGTCGTGGCCCGCGTACTTCAGTCCGGTGCCGTACCCTTCGGCGCCCACCTCCGCGTGCCCCACGTCCTTCAGTTGCACCAGGCCGTTGGGGGAGTTTTTGACAATAATGTTGTCGAACTCTTCCGGGCTCGTGAGCCGGCCCACGACGCGCACGGGAATCTGGTAAGCCTGTTTTTGATCGGCCGGCGGCTGGCCGAGCTGCCCGGCGGGAACCTCAACGTTTTGCTCTTCAAGCGCGTTCACCACGTCGGTTGCAGTCAGGCCGCGGGCAGCCAGCCGCACCGGGTCAAGCCAAACGCGCATGGCATATTTGCGCGCGCTGAAGTTCTCCACATCACCCACGCCAGGCACGCGCTTTAGAGCGTCGACGACGTAGATATCCAGGTAGTTGGATATGTATTCATTTGAATAGCGCCCGTCGCGCGTGAAGAAGCCGGCGCCAAAGACGAAATTGTAGTTGGATTTAAGGACGGTGATTCCCGTTGAAATCACCTCGCCAGGCAGGCGGCCCTCCACGCTGGCTACGCGATTCTGCACGTCCACGGCCGCGATGTCGAGGTTATATCCAGTTTGGAAGGTGATGTTGATCTGGCAGACGCCGCTATTGGTGCTCGTCGAGCTGATGTAGCGCATCCCCTCCACGCCATTGATTGCTTCTTCGAGTGGAATCGTGACGGCCTTTTCGACGGTTTCCGCGTCGGCACCCACGTAGACCGCCTGGACCGCCACCACGGGGGGCGCCAGGTTGGGATACATCTCTACTGGAAGGCTGGGAATGCAGATCGCTCCCGCAAGAATGATCAGCAGGGCGCAAACCGTGGCGAAGACTGGGCGATGGATGAAGAAGTCGACAAACACAATGAGCTCTCTTTCCTACGAGATCGCCGCGGGCTGCGTGTGTTTGCTGTTTCTTGCCCGAGCCCTGTGATGCTTTCTGTGATGAGGATGGTAAGCCGCCGTGCGAGCCGCGCCGCTATTCTCTGCTTGCGTGTCTTCCACCTTGCCTTGAGGTCCGCTCCCTCGTCCCAGCGTGGGCGGCGCTTGCGGCGGGCCGCCCATCGGCATCACAGGCATGCCATCCACCAGAAACTGCGTTGCCGAAACGATCACGCGATCACCAGCGTTCAGCCCCGAAACAATGGAGTAGTTATTTCCCACCGTGTCGCCGAGCACAACCGAAGTCCGGTGCGCCACGGCCATTCCATTTTGCTGTTTCACCACGAAAACGAAGCTCTCTTCGCCCTGCCGCGTCACTGCCAGCACCGGAATTACCGCCATGGGTTTCATGCTCCAGATAACGTCGGCCTTGACCAATTGTGCGTTGCGCAGCATCTCCGGCTTCGCTTCAACCGGAGCCTTCACCAGAATTCCCTGCAACGTGCTGTCCACCTCCGGCGAGACAAAATCGATCCGCGTCTTCTCCAGGAGCTTTCCGTTGTTGTCCATCAGATTCACCGCCAGCCCCTGACGCACATCGGCAGCGCGCTCGGTGGGAACGTAGATATACGCTTCAAGATGGCTGTTCTCGTCGACCGTTGTCAGCGCCGTGGCCGGCGATTGATTCGGAGAAACGTAGTCGCCAATGTGGACCGGAATATCGCCCACGACGCCGTCGAAAGGCGCGCGGATCGTATAGTAGCTCAACAGCTGTTCCCCCGCCTTGCGCGCTTCCACGGCCGACTCATAATCCGCTTTGGCGTTTTCAAAAGCCTGCTGCGCCTGCTGGTACGCATCGCGGCTGGTCACGCCAGCCTCAAACAATTTTTGCTGTCGCTGCACCTCGATGGTGTCGTAGTCGTCCAGCGCCTTCTTCTGCAGTTCCGTTGCGCGCAGCGAGTCCACCGTCGCTCGCTGTTGCCGGGCATCGATCTGCATCAGCAACTGGCCGGTCTTCACCTGATCGCCTGAGTGAACGAGAATCTCTGTCAATTGACCGCTTACCTGCGGCAGCACGGTGGTCGATCGGCGCGACTTGATGGTGGCCACATACTCGCTGCTTTGCGCCACCGGCGCCATGGTCACCGTAACCGTCTGCACCGGCAAGGCCTGCATTTGCGGACCCCCTGCCGCCGGCGCGGGCTTTTTCTGGCAACCTGTCGCTGCCAATCCTGCCACGACCAACCAACTCATCGCATAAATGCGCTTGAAACCGCTCTGGATCACTCGATTCTTCCTCTGGCTACAGTGACCGCCGCATTCTGCGATCGAACGTTGGGGCGGGCAGGCCCTGGAGCGTCTCCGCGATGCTGCGTTGCGGCGATTGCCTTGACGATGTGATACGCGGATCTGGGTTATTGATACAAAAAAACTGCGCACGCCGCGCGATCGATTCGCACGCAAATGCTTGAATCTTCATCGAGGATAGCGCACTCGATGGCTGTCCGGCGGTGACGCTTCTGGTTCCGGCAGGTGCCGCTTCTGTTCGCCTCTGTCCCGACCTCCAGACCCGCGGCGGGCTGCTTCACCGCTCCGTGTCCGTGCCGATTCGTGCCCGCCATTCCTCTTTGACACGCTATCATCGAGTTGATAGCCTTTTGTTAAGGGCACCCGCGGCCAACCTCACCTTGCGCAATGCTCTCCCAGTCGTCCCCGTCGTCTAGCCCGGCCTAGGACACCGCCCTTTCACGGCGATAACACGGGTTCAAATCCCGTCGGGGACGCCAAATAGAATGAGTGGTTTAGAAAGACTTTAAGTTCTTCGCAAAAACCGCTGGTAACGCTGTGGTAACGATAGACCCCGTTTTCAGCCCCCATTTGATGTGGCGATGATTAGGCCGATTCTTAAATTGAGTGCCGATGGCAAGCCATTCTTTTTGAGAATTGACTCCGCTATCTATCTCACTAATCCGTTCACATCTGCGCAGCGTGAAGTCATGGACGCAACGGACCTAACGACCGCGAATGTCTGCTGCGTTGAAGCAAACGCCTTTTTGAAGAATGCTCTCAACGAGGCGTACCCAAATTGCGGATATGTGACGAGGGAATTCGAGATTCGGAAGTTTCCTCTACAGGGCGACAAGCGGTACTTTAAGTTTTCGATAATCGAAATCAAGATGACAAAATCAGCGGGTACGATTCCGGGTCTCCACCCGGTCCCTGCTGATACCGGAAAGTTTTTGGATGATCGATCACCGCAATATCTCGAATACCTGCGATCAACGCTTTGGAAAAATATTCGGAAACGGATATTGAAGAGGGATGGAAGCGCCTGCCGCCGTTGCGGTGGAAAGGCCACGGAGGTCCATCACCGCAGTTACTCGGAAGCAGTGCTAGCCGGGAATGATGACGCGCAGTTGGCGTCGATCTGCGAAGGCTGCCACAACATCGTTACTTTCGATGATTCGGGTGCGAGACGAAGCCCGGATGAAACCGACCGTCTCTTATTGCTGAGAGATGAGAGCGCAACTTTCCCGGTTCCGAAGGTTGATCTTCGCCGCACAAAAAGAAGAGAGAATCCGCCTGAATGGGACCGCATGAGTGCTGTACAGCGTGCCGCCTGGCATCACGAATACCAGCGAATAAAGTTGCTTCGTTGGCTAAAACGTGGGGACGCCCCAAAAACCATACGTCGCTTGCTGAACGGCTACGGCATGGATGACAATGCGATTGATTTGGCGCTCGCGGGCTTACGCACGCCAAAGAGCAGCAAGAGCCTTTGAACTTGGATGGCGTTCTACGAGTCTGCCTTGTTCTCCGTCGCCGGGGTCAATGAGAGCACACCGTCAAGGCGCTTCGCTGCGTCGAGCAGGAACGGCTGCGACAGGTGAGCATATCTATCGGTCATGCGCGGGTCGCTGTGTCCCAGCAGCTTTTGCAGTGTGTGCAGATCGACGCCATTTTGCCGAAGCATCGCCGCGTAGTGGTGACGCAGATCGTGGATTGAGAAGTCCTCGACGCCCGCATCCTTGCACGCGCGGATGAACGCAACCGTCACCCTAGCAGGTGTGACGCCGGGGAATAGCGGCCCCTTGCGCTTGTGAGTGTCAGCTCCCATCGACAAAAGAACCTGCATCGCCAAATCGTTGATGAAGGCTGGCCGCTCTTTTCCGCTCTTCGTATGCCGCAGCCTGATTTCACGCAGGCGGATGTTCACGTCTTCCCACTTCGCTCGCAGCATCTCGCCGCGCCGTGCCCCAGTGCTCACCAGAAGCCCGACGATAGGCCGCAACCATGCAGGGCAGGCCCGCAACACGTTGCCCAGTTCTTCGGCTGAGAGATAACGAACGCGGCCCTCTGGCGCTTTGGGGACTGGAGCACGGTGCGCTGGATTGGCCGCGATCATTTCCTTTTCGACCGCGACACCGAAAAGGTGCTTGAGCGTACCGATTTCTTTGATGATCGTGCCGTCGCCCACCTTACCCACGCGGCTGTCGATGTAGTCGCTCACGTTCTTCTTACGAATAAGGGCCAGTTTCATCGATCCGAAGAACGGCTTCAGGTGTTTCTCCACGATGCCCTTCTGTCGTGTGTATTCGGCCTGCGAGATTTTGCCTTTGGCAACGCGGGGCGCAATACGCCGCTCTTGATGTTTGACGAACACATCGGCGAACTCCGCAAAGGAATTCTTCGACGGCTCAACCTGCCCAGTCGCAAGCTGCTTTGCGACTCTTGCCTTTTCGTCTGCGAGGAGTTGCTTCGCCTGCGTCAGCGTCGGCGCATTGAGTTTGTGCTGGACGCGGCGACCGCTCGCATCTATCCACGACCCCCAAAATCCCGGCCTGTCCGCGCGCTCGTAGATTCCGTCACGGCGGTGCGTTTGCTTCTTAGCCATTGAGCTTCCTCCGTTTTGAGTTCTTCGTTTTCACGGCCTCAATCTCTGGCGGGAGCTTCAAGCCGCTGCCCGCTTTGGCCTTCTCATCGTTAACCCAACGATGCAAGGATTTCTCCTGCCTATTGTGGCCGTGCTTTTTCAGGTAGGCGACGGTCCACGCTTCCCATGTCTGTCTGCGAACCTTCTGAACATACACCGCCAGAGCTTCCCGCGACAGCCGCAACAATTCATCATGCAGATCGTCGTTGCGCTTCTGATTCGCAGCGCGCGCCGTTGTGTCTGAGCCGCAATTGCGAGAGCAGTATTTCGCCCAGTGGCGGGTTTTGTTCAAAAAGTATTTGCCGCACGTTGGGCACGGGCCGCGAAGTTTTTCACATTCGGGATGCAGCGCCAGTTGCCTGAAGAGACGCAACGCAGCGTCTGTCGGGTCTGTGTTTGCCGTGATTCCACCAGCGGGGAAGGGCGTAGCGAACAAGAACCCACTGTGTGTGATCGCGTAACTGCAAACGCCGGATGTAAGCAGCAGGTGAGATTTCGCAGCCCCTATTGTCCGGCACATCCTTCGCATGTTCGGCCCCGAATCACGCCCTCGATCGATGCCCGATGCAAGCCACGCATCCACCCACCAGCGCAGTTCGCCCAGCATTGCCTCGTCAAATGCCTTCGGCTTGCTCTGCGCATTGAGTAGAGCAACCGTGTAGCGCGGCGCGTCGAACTCAGGCAGCGAAGATGACCGTCTTAAAATCACAGATTTAGTATAGCAGATAGCTGCTTTCATGCTTTTTTATATGCTTGCTGGAGTGCGTAACCTTTGAGTAGCCTTGAGAACGTTGGAGGTTGTCAAAATGAAAACGCAAGCGAAACACACTACGCGGCGCAGCGCACAGAACATGACACGCGGGAAAGTCGCAGGGAGCGTGTTTGTTCCGGCGACGGCAATCACGGCAGTAGTTGACGCCGCGAAAGTGCTCAGGCCACAGTTGCGGGCGCACGTCACAGTGCAGACCGCTGCCCAAATTAGTGGTGAGTCGCCTTGGACATGGCGCGCACGCGCTTATCGCGGCGACGTGGCGAGTTGCAAACCAGCCGGTCCGAAAAGCAGATTACTAATCCCCATCGATGAAGTTCAAAGATTTCTCGCGGCGGGATTGCGGCCACGCACGACTCAGTAAAAAGAGCGGCTTTTCAAAGCGCATAGGTTTGGAAGGAGACCGATGAGCAGCACGTCACAGCGGCAACAAAAACTCAAAGCATGGCTGAAGAGTCACGGCCTAAACCTTGCGGACAATCGGAAGCTGCGAACTTCCCCTGTCACTCAGGGAGAGGCTGCACGCGAGCTTCAATCCCGCGCGCCTGCCGATGGGTTTAAAATTCCCTACTTCGATCTGAATAGAAAGCCTACAGGCTTCGTTCGCTACAGGTTTGACGATCACGCATCGTTCACGAAACCCATTCGGTACAGGCAGGCCGCTGATTCCGGCACGCACGTTTACTTCGCTCCGCTCTTACCTTGGAAGAAGATTGCTGCCGATCCGAAGATTCAAATTCTTGTCGTGGAAGGCGAACTCAAAGCAGCGAGCGCCTGCGCTCACGGTTTTGCGTGCGTAGGGCTTGGCGGCGTAACGCTGTGGCACGAACGCGGGCAGCGTGAGCTTCACCCCGACCTTGCGCCCTTCGAGTGGCGCGAGCGCCCGGTTGCCATCGTCTTCGACAGCGACGCAGCAACGAACAAACAGGTCCGTGTACAGGAATCGGCGCTCACTCTTGCATTCGCCGGGGTAGGCGCGCGCGTAAAAATCGTTCGGCTCCCAGAGGAGGCGTCATGAAAGTTGGTATCGATGACTTCATCGTCGCAAACGGAGCAAAAAAACTGCGTGCGTTGATCGACGGCACAAAAGAAGAGGACAAAGCCAGTGAATTTCTGCACGATCTGTTCGAGCGCTTTCTATACGTGATCCAAGCCTCCTACATCCTAGAGACGGCGACGGGGAACCGTTTCACAGTCGCTCAGTTCGCTGGAGAACTCACAGCGAATCGGATCGTTGAAGTTGGCGAGCACAAGATGACAGCGGGCCGCGCATTTATGCAGTCGGCGATGCGGCCTGAAGTGAAGAGAGAGGTTTATGTACCGGGTGCACCGCAGTTCGTTGACGGCTGCTTCAATCGCTGGACTGGCTGGGGGGTCGAACCCACTCCGGGCGATGTAAAACCGTTTTTGAAGTTGGTTGAACTGCTGGTGCCAGCGGCAGTGCGCGAATGGTTTCTGGATTGGCTCGCCTACCCTTTGCAACATCCCGGCGCAAAGCTCATGACTGCTGTGGGCCTCATTGCGGAGCCAGGCACGGGCAAGAACACTCTCGCCGAAGAGATTCTTTGCAAAGTATATGGCGTTGAGAATTCAATCGTCATCGATCAAAACGCACTCGACAGCGAGTTCAATGCGCCCCTCGCGTGTAGACAACTGATCATCGGCGATGAGATCACGACTAGCGGACGCGACGCACGTCACCGCAGTGACATTGTGAAGAGGCTCGTCACCGGGAAAACGGTCGTTGTCAATAAGAAGTTCGAGCCGCAGGTTGTGTTCCCCAACAACGCAAACTATTTGTTCTTGACGAATCATCAGGACGCCTTCCATCTCGAAGAGAATGATCGCCGTTTCGCGGTCATCGAAAGCCCTAACCCGCCCTGCTCCGCCGAGTTTTACGACAAAATCTTCGCATGGCTTGATGACGGCGGCGCGGCGCACCTTTTCCATTTTCTCCTGCATCGTGACCTCAATAAGTTCAACCCGCACGCGCACGCGCCAAAGACAGAAGCGCGCGAAAACGCAGTCGCAGCTTCCCGCTCCGTTCTGGCCGGGTGGGTCCATGACCTGCGTGACGACCCGGATTCGGTTGTCATCAACGAACGCAGCCCATTCCAGCGCGTACTTAGCCTGCACACCGCAGATGAATTGCTGTGCATGTTCGATGGGAAACAAGGCCGCTACAGTGTGAAAGCGATGACCCTTGCCCTCCGAGCGGCGGGCTTTGAGCTTGCCTATAAGGGAGGTGACGGACAGGTGAATATCACAACCGACACAAGACGCCGGTTGTGGGCCGCGCGTGATGCGCGGAGGATTCACGGCCTCAATCACGACAAAATCGCAGCGCTTTATCGCCGCGAACGGCCACACAAAAACTACGCAGCTTCTGAGGGAGGGCGTTAAACATGAAAAACGCCCGTTTATCCGAGATCCGATACCGCACCCGATACCGCACAAAACCCTCGTGGCTATTGATTATTGTCGCGCATCAGTATCGGGTATCGGGTGAATTACTATCTATCGCGCAAGAAGAGACGAACACACACATACCTTCACAAAGAGAAGTCCGCCGAATCATCCGATACCCGATACCGATTTTGCTTCCACCCGCTCCACCGTTGGCGAAAACGCTGTCTCGGATGTTGTCTCAGGTATCGGATAAAACAAAACAAACGGCTGCTATAGCAGTCTCAGCCCATCACGAAAAGGAGAAACCATGACTAACACACCCGCAGAGTGGACACGTCCGGCAGCAGGCGGCGTGCCAGAGTATGTGCCGACAGTTGATGAGACTTTCGGCGGCGTTCCTGAACTTGCACCGCGCACGCCGCGCGAAGACGTTGAACAACGCGGCCTCGATCCCGCTGGGCGTCAGCGGGGTTCCACAGACGAAGCGTTGGAAGACGAGGAGGGTAAATGACCCCTGCCGAGTTCAACAAAATGTCCACCGCGTTCTGGAGCAAAATCCGGTACCTCGACTCAGGTGTGGCCGTCGCCCCTCCTGCGCCGCCAACGATCATACGACCGCCGCATCATCATACGCCCGGTCAAGGCTGGTGGATGAAATGTGAAGCAGCCACAACTGGAAGGGAGCCAAGTCGATGACCACCTCGGTAGTGAAAGTTGCAAAAGCAAAAGCAGTGATCGCTCAGGCGGAAGCAGCGCACGTCAAAGAAGAACGCGCCCGGCTCACCGCTCAACTTAAACAAGTCCGTGCGTCCCTGCGCGTGAAGCGCCCAGCGCTCGAAAGACTTCAGCGGCAAGTGTTCTCCGGGCAGGCAGACCTTGATAACTTGCGCAGGGCGCAGAACGTAACCATCGAAGCATTGGCAAGGCTCGAAGCCGCAAGGCCAGAGTGTGCCGATTATTTGCCTGACAACGCAGAAGTTACTAGTTGGAGCACCGACGTTGCCACGTTGAAGGCTCGCGTTGAACGACTCAAGTTAGAGAGAATGGCGCTGCCAAACATTGAGTTGCTTCGGCGGCAGGGCGTTGAGTTGGCACAGGAGGTGCAATCCCTCCTTTATGCGGAGTCATCCTTGCTCTCCGTTCTCGGTGGCTACACCGCACGCGGGCGTGTGGGAGGCAGTTTTGGAGTGTTGTAATCACGAGCTTTCAAATTCGCGCGGCGTGGTCTCCTGTCGCTGCGGCGAACACCGGCGTCTCTGATGCTGCGCGCCGGTCAGGAGCGCAGCGGGTGGTTCCTCCCACTCGCTGCGCCAGAATCGAAGCGTGGTTCTCTTTCGCTTTCTCCTCCACGCTTCCACGGTCCGGTGTTTGGGTCCACCGGGCCGCAGTGTGCCGTGCGAACTTCTCTCCTTCCATCGCACGGTCCGCGCGGGGCTGGTTTATTTGCGTTTTCCAGCCCTGCGTGCTTTTCCAAATCTGAATTGAGGTAATCCATGCAACCTGAATCCGAAAACAAGGGTGAGTGATGACGACGAAGAAGAAATCGAAGAGCAAACCAAAGGCCGCGCCCTCTATCAAAATTGAACTGTCCAAACGCCGGAAACCGGGCAGCAAAAACGCGACCAGCTTCCAACCGGGCAATCCGTATCGATTTCCCGAAAACACCAGCGGAAATCCGGGCGGTGTGCCGAAAAATCACCGGCTCTTGTCGAAGACGCTGCGCGCGATGCTGAGCGATCCTGCTCCGCACGCACTGTGCCGCGCCCTTGGCGTTCCTATCAATTCGTCGAATGCGTTTTGTATCGCGTCAAGACTGGTAACGATGTCCGCTCTGGGTGATTTGGAAGCAGTTCGGCTGCTCGCCATTCTGACTGAAGGGATGAATCCGCGAAATGGCCTAGCCTTGGAGCTTGATGAACTACAAAAGAATCCTGACAGCGTTGCGCCGATTCTAAGGGTTTGCGTGGTGGAATCTGACGGCGATGGACGCCCAAAGCTCGGTCAGAGCTTTGATGGAGTTCCGTTCGATCTTGAGCAAGCAGTGCGCGGCTCGCTGCCCGCGCCACAGGATTGACGTGTGGCGCGCCTCAGTTTGCCCCTGTATATGCCTGTTACATAAGCTACAATGTTCGTAGTGGCAAATGTTACGGAGGTTTCAGACATGGCGAACGGGCGCTTTGTGAGTTATCTGAGAGTATCGACGCAGCGGCAGGGACGCAGCGGGCTTGGTCTGGAGGCGCAACGCAAAGCTGTTAACGACTACTTGAACGGCGGGCGCTGGAAGCTCATCGCGGAGACCGTCGAAATCGAATCGGGCAAGCGCAGCGACCGCCCCAAGCTGGGCGAAGCTCTCAAGCTCTGCCGTGCTCATCGTGCGACCTTGTTAGTCGCCAAGCTCGACAGGCTGGCCCGCAACGTCGCATTCATCAGCGCTCTAATGGAAAGCGGTGTTGAGTTTGAGGCCGTCGATATACCTCAAGCCAATCGGCTCACCGTTCACATTCTCGCTGCGATGGCTGAGCATGAGGCGCGCGCCGTATCTGCCCGTACAAAAGCTGCGCTCGCCGCTGCCAAGGCGCGTGGAAAGAGGCTGGGCGGTCGGCGCTGGGAAGTCGAATCCGTGTCGGCACAAGGCAACGCAGCGAGTGCTAAGGCGCGCGCGGAGCAAGCAAAGAAGCGCGCGGCTGATATTCTGCCCGTCATCGAAGCAATCAAGGATGAAGGTGCAACTTCACTTCGCCAGATCGCAGCGAAACTGAATGAGGAGGGCATCACGACTGCGCGCGGTGGTCAATGGAGCGCCATACAGGTGCAGCGCCTTTTACAACTTGCTGCCTGAAAAAGCGGCATCAGGGCAGTCTGAGTGCGCGCTGGAGGGCGGTCATTCGTTACATCCACTTTCTCTTCTTGAATGCTCGGATGTCGTCAACGGAAAGATCGAACCATTCGCCCTTCACGCATTTCTCTCCAAATCGCTGATGCCAGTATCTTTCGATTCCTGGCGCATCATCGAATGCCGCAATCGTGTGTATAACCTCGTCAATCCCTTCAGATGTTTGCTTATCAAGCTGGTTCATACGCTGCCAGCGATTTGCCGTCTGGCCAATTTTGTAAAGCCGCCCTGATTTGACCAAGTAGACGTGGCCGGATGGTTTTAATTTTGCCGCTCCAATTTTGCTTTCAGTGACTCCGTCTTCAGAGTCTGCACCAATATTCTTCTGGGCTAAGATTGCGGACACGTCCGCATATCCCTCTCTTGAGGAGCAATAATCACGGAGCTTCTTGATGGTTTCGGCCTTCTTTCCCACTTTTCTGCGCACTGAATTGGGCGTGGGTATTCTTGCGTTTGCCCTTTTGTCGAGAAGAATTTCACTGTTGGTCGGATATCTACCATATTGCCGAACTAGCTTTGCCAGCATCTGAAGGATTTCTTCAACACTTGATCCTGTGACCCACTCCAATGGCTCGAATCCGGCTTCTGACAAGGCATCGCTCCATCGAGCCCAATGAACTCCGCGCCATTGATGCTCGACGATTCCCGTTTCAGTCCGGAATCGATCCATTCCTACGGGATTGCCGTCATTTTGGGCAGCGATTCTCCGGATTTCGCTAAGAATGTATTGCTTGTCTTTCATCCTTCCGTCTCCAGAATCACAATTCTACCGCCCGTAGCACTGCTAGATGAGGGCTGAAAACGCCCGCTGGCAATTCGGGCAGGGTAGACCAGCCCTCGGCCCTCAGGGGACGCACCACGGTCAATTCTGTGCGATCTGTGGGCGCTGGCATTCTGAGACCCGCATGATTGCTGGACTTTTCCCCGGTAACGCTGTGGTAACGATAGAACCTGAAAACCCTTCAAAACGATTACTAACCAGTACACGTCGCGCAACGTCAATAACGATATGGTTTTTAAGAACTTATCCTAACTCTTGCGAACCTTGCACTAAGCCTTAAAACGCTCTTTCACGGCGATAACACGGGTTCAAATCCCGTCGGGGACGCCAAGAAAACAAAACACTTCAAGTGATGCGCTTTTCTCGCAGCGTCCGAGCGTGACGCTATCGTGACAAGTTGAAGGCCATCCGGGGTTTTTCACTTTTGACGTGACGCGCCGGCGGTGGGAGAATCGGGCGCATGAAAGTACCCGCCTTTGTACTGCCTTTGTTGCTCATCGTTTGCTCTTCCCCAAAGCTACTCGCTCAGTCCAATCCTTCGCAGACGGCCCCGAACAATGCGGCACTGAAACGGTGGGTAGAAACTGAGAAAAAGCTGGCGACTGAAGGCAATGTCGGTGCAGAGGAAACGCTCGGAGGGTTCTACTACTTCGGAATCGGCGTTCCACAGGACTATCCAAAGGCTGCTTATTGGTTACAAAAAGCTGCCGAGCAAGGCGATGCAAATGCCCAATTTGAAATCGGGGATCTCTACTTCAAGGGCCAGGGTGTTCCGCAAAGCTACAGCCAGGCCTATTTTTGGCTTGATCTGGCCGCTGCCAGCGCGTCCCCGAAAAACCCTTTGGGACAAATGCCTTTGGCCGAAATGAGAGACGAGGCTGCCTCTCATCTGACGCGAGCCGAATTATCCCAAGTGCAGAAACGCGCAGAAGGATGGTTTGAATCGCGCAAGGCTAAATCACCCGCGCAGTGAATTTTAGCGAGTGACCCGCTCTCGCCCCGGCTGTCTCATGCCGCCTGCTCGGTCTGACTATTTGATTCAGGCTCGCATGTCGCTGGCAGCATCCCGCCCATGATTCCGTCTAGCTTGCCCACGGCTCCCGCCATGTAGTCCGGTGACAGATGCGCGTATCGTTGCGTCATGCGCGGCGTCTTGTGGCCTAGAAGCTGGCCCACCGTGTACAGGCCCACGCCCTGCATCACCAGCCAGCTTGCCGCCGTGTGACGCAAGGTGTGAAAGCTGGCGTCCAGGATGCCGAGCCGGTGAAAAACCCGCTTGGTATAGACGGAGAGATTCGCCGCGTCCACTCCGGCAAAGACGGTATCGCCCGCCGCGCCTTCTGGCAGCGAGCGGAGCACGGTGAGTGCTGATTCAGGTATGGGCAGAATCCGCAAGGCTCCATTCTTGGTTTGCCGCAGATAGAGCCGCCGATTCTTCATGTCTACATCCATCCACTTGAGCGCAAGCATTTCCCCGCGCCGCACACCCGTACAAGCGGCAAACGCCATCGGCGCGCGCAACCAATCGGGAGCGGATTCAAGAGCCGCCTTCAATTCGCCCGGAGTCAGATAGCGCGTCTTTCCCGGCGGGAGTTTTGGGAGCCGTGCACCAGCCGCCGGGTTTTGATTCAGTTCGCCCCACTCCACGGCCAGCTTGAGGCAATGCTTGAGCACGCTCATTTCCTTCGCCACGGTTCCGGGCTTCACGGTCTCCGCGCGGGCTTCGATGTACTCGGCAACCGTGCGCTTTGTGATCGCCTTCGCCTGTGCGGGCAGATGGGCTTTGAGCGTGTCCAGGATGCCGCCCAGCCGGTCATAGGTAGTGGAGCGGATGCGCGCTTTCTGGTGCCTCTTGTACCGCTCAAACAGGGCTTCCGTGGTGATCTCCGTGGCAGGCCGCACTCCGAGCGTGCGCGCCTTTTCCTCTTGCACGCGGATCGCGTCCAGCATCTTCACGGCCTGTGTCCGCGTGTGCGCTCCCGCCAGTTTGCGCCGCGCGCGCTTTCCGCTGGCGTCACTGTAAGAGCACCACCAGAACGGACTGTCCGGGCGCTGATAAACTCCATCCCATTTCCTAGCCTTTGGCATTGCGTAGCGCCTCCACGCGCTTCAAAATCTCTGAGAGGTTTTGTGAGACCCATCGACGGCCAAACGGCGTCCCGTGCGCCTTGTTCACTTGTTCCGCAATCCATTCCGGCGGGACTGATTCCTTGCGCCTAGACTCCCATTCGATCCGGGCCTTTGCAGCGGTGTCGTACCTTCTAGCACGGCTGATTTCGGTCCGCTTCATAGAGCCTTGCCCTTCGCAAGCCGGACAGAAAACGCCATGAGTGACCGTGCGAAGGCGCGCTCTCTGACAAGCAAAATACGCATTGCAGTGATCGCAGCGGGAAATGTGCCGCGAGTATCGACTATCGAGCAGACAGGAGAAATGAAACGCCGCCCATCTCTTTCCATATTCTTCGAGCGCGGCTTTAAGTCCCCATTGCAACAGTTCGGGGTCAAATCTTGGGAAGGTGTCCATGATCTGAAGGGAACCGTCCCGCCTCATCTCCGTGTAACGTGGATAGCTTCTCAACAGGAGATTGTCGATCATCTGAAATAGAGAGTAAGAGCGTCCAGGCAAGACATCTTCGACGTTCCTGTCCGCCGGAGTATCCACGTCCCTGTCCGTTCGACTCTTACCGGAATCAATCCACATGTCGGCCATTTCCCGCGTGGCCGCAATCATGCTGCCGATGGCGTAGCGCAACTGCGTCGGATCATGGTGCAAATGCTGCCACTGAGCTGCCGACTCCGGAGTCTGAATCCGAAGCTGGCTGTACAAGAAAAACTCCAGGTGTTGCCAGACCATGCCCCGGTGGTCACCGTCTAGCACTTTCAGGATGAAAGTGAGCAATGGCCTCGGCCCATCTTCAAATCCGGGGATCATCTGACTCCACATAAAGTGATGTGCGTGGCCCGAATAGCGGCTGAGGGTTTCCCCTTTATTTCTTTCCCGTCGAGGTTTTGAGGCTCTCTTCATAACTTGATGCGCTTTGTGTTATTAGCTTGCACCACTTTACTGTGGATTGCAAGAGAAATCTGCGGGATGCTGGGCTTGTTCCGACACTTCGGGACGGACAGGGGCTTGCAATGCAGAGCAGAGCGCAGAGAAACATTGAGCCGGAACTGCTAGGGATGCAAGATGCGGAACGGCTCAGCGGGTTGAGTCGGTGGACTTGGCGGCGTTATTGCTATTCGGGCGCGGTTGCCTCAGTCAAAATCGGGCGACGGCTGTTTGTGCCGGTTTCTGAGGTGCGCAACCTCATTCAGAGAAATACGCGGCCCAGGCTGGACGGGCAGAGTGCGAAGTGAACATCTCTTCCGATCTGGGGACAGCGGCGCTTGAGTACACGGCGCACGGTTGGCTTGTGGTTCCGCTCCATTCGCCCACGGCGCGCGGTTGCTCTTGCGGGCGCGCAGACTGCGCGAGTCCCGCCAAACATCCCCGGACTGTCCACGGTTTGAAAGATGCGAGTCGTGACGCTGGCACGATCCGCGAATGGTGGAGACGCTGGCCGGATGCAAATATCGGTATCGTGACCGGCCCGGAGAGCGGCATCCTTGTCTTGGACGTTGACGGCAAGACGGGCGAGGAGTCGCTAATCGACTTCGAGCGGCGCGGGTTTCATTGGCCGGATACGCTGACCGTCCGAACGGGCGGGGGCGGACAGCATCTCTATTTCAAGTGGCCGGAAGGCGCGAGTGTCCGCAACTCTGCGGGCAAGATTGCCCCAGGTCTGGACATTCGGGGGCAAGGCGGATATGTAGTCGCACCGCCTTCGCTTCATGCCAGCGGCGCGCGGTATGAGATCAACGAAGCGGCGATTCCGCCTGTGTGTACTCCTGAATGGTTGCTGTCCCACATCCAAGCGCAGACAAGCCTCCAGGACCGCGAAAGCGCGTCAGTGGCGGGCGCTGTAGTCGAACATCCCAACCGCACGCCGCATCTCACTTCTCTTGCCGGAACCATGAACAAGCGGGGAATGGACCCTGCAGCTATCGAAGCGGCCCTGCTAGTAGAGAACGCGGCAAAGTGCTCCCCGCCGTTGCCAGCGGGGAAGGTGCGAGCCATCGCGCGCGACATCCCCGCGCGCTATCCGAACCCGAAATCCGAATCGGAGGTCAAGCCAGCCGTGGAACCTGATCTGCTCTGCCTTGCCGATGTGGAAGCACGGCCCGTGGATTGGCTGTGGGAGCCGTTCATACCCATGCGCATGTTGTCCATGATTAGCGGCGATCCGGCGGCTGGCAAATCTTTTATAGCTCTAGCCGTGGCCGCCGATCTTTCACGCGGCAGACTGCGCGATGGGCGGATAGTGGACCCGGCCAGCACGCTTTACCTGACCTGTGAGAATCCGGCTGCCGAATGTGTACGCCCCCGCTTCGATTCACTCGGAGGTGATCCGGCGCTGCTCACTCTACTCCAAGGGACTCGCTTCGCAGTCGATGGTGAAGAGCATCGCGGAACGGTATCGCTGGGCGATATTCGCACTCTTGATGCAGCCATTGTCCAGACTCACGCGCGCCTTGTGATCGTGGACCCCTTGCAAAGCTACTTTGGCGCGCATGTTGATCTTCACAGGAGCAACGAAACCCGGCCCGTGCTAGACGGTCTGGCGAAGCTCGCGGAGGCGCGTGGCTGTGCGATCCTGTTAATTCGCCATTTATCGAAACAGAGCGGCGGTAAGGCAATTCATCGCGGGCTGGGCAGCATAGACTTGAGCGGCGCGGTTCGCTCTGAAATGCTGGCCGGTTCGCTGCCCGATGATCCCGACACACGCGCCTTGGTTCACATCAAGTCGAACGTGGGGCGCATAGGGCATACCCTCGGCTACTCGATTGACGGCCAAGGGCGCTTTTCGTGGACTGGTGAGAGCGCCATCACAGCGGCAGACCTGCTGGCCGCACCAGCCATCCCAGGGGATCGAAAGTTAGCTGAGGCCAGCCAATGGCTCGCGGAACAACTAAGGTACGGGAGCCGGGAGCAGAAAGAGATTCGGCAGGCGGCAGAGACTGCGGGCATCAGCTACGCCACTTTTCGGCGTGCTAAGGATGCGCTCCAAGTCCGGTCTTACAAGGCCGGAATGTCTGGGCCGTGGCTGTGGGCCTTGCCCGAAGGTGCTCACGATACCGCCGAAGGTGCTCAAGAAAACAGTGTGAGCACCTTCGCAGAATTGAGCACCTTCGACAGCGAGTGTGGCGGGCTGCTGCAATGATCGTGGCAGGGAGCTAGGCTCCCGAATGGGAGAGTTAACGGACCGTGCTAGTGTCCGGGCTGACGTTCCGGGAGGATGTGGAGGCGACTGGATTGTGAGCAGCAGCCGGATGCAACTCCCAACGGGCGCTTGGGGCCTATCCGAGGATTGCCGGACAGCAGACGGATTACTGCGCCCGCTCTCGTTTGACGATCTTGACACTCAGTTCTTTTCCGTCAGGCTTGAGAATAATCAACTTTTCGCCGTCGATTGCGACCTGGACGGGGTCACCAATGATGAGTCCTTGTCCAATATCGCCGGTGTTTCGACGGATGCGCTCGCCTCTCGCCGTGTAAACCAAATCGCCGATTTGGACAATGAATATGGCACTCCGGATCGAGGTGCCTTCGACGTATCTCTCATCAGCGGTGACATTTAGTAGCTTGCCCGTTTGGAAGTCATGCTTCGCCTTTGCAAAGGCGGAATTCGTAAGCGCAAGTGACAGTGCAAGTGTTAACAGAATTCCCCGCGCCATTTTTTCTCTTTAGAACCCCGACGGAAACATTCTAAAGCCTCTCCGAGGCGACACGAAAGGAACTGGAGCATCATAAACTATGAGCCAACAGCGCCAGCCGGACGCATCGGTAAGTCTTGGACGGCACCAGCGCAATTGTTCTGTCTGCTCGCACGCTCAACGGGAAGAGATTGAGGCGGCCTTCATCGGCTGGCGTTCCCCGGCGGCCATCGCGGAGGAATACGGGCTGGCAGACCGGGCCAGCGTCTACCGGCACGCGCACGCCTTGGGACTCTTTCAAAAGCGCCAGCGCAACGTGCGGGCGGCCTTGGAGCGGATTATCGAACGGGCCGAGAGCGTAGACGTGACCGCTGGTGCAGTTGTGGCGGCAATCCAGGCTTACAGCAAAATAAATTCCGCTGGTGAGTGGATAGACAGGACGGAGACCGTCTCGCTCAATCAGCTATTCGACCGCATGAGCACACAGGAGCTGGAGTCCTACGCGCAGACGGGAGCATTGCCGGAGTGGTTTCGGGCCACGGTGCCCGCAACAGGGAAGGACGGTCCCGAATGACAGAACCCCGCACAGAACGTACAGAAGGGCCACTCCTGCCCGCCACAGCGTCCGCCAAGGGGCTGGCGGCTTTTCCCCTTGGCTCGATGCAGTCACGCGCCGCTGCGCGGTCCCTGCTAGATGCCAGGAGAGCCGCAGAAGGGGAAGGGACTCTCTTTGTCCTTGAGCGCATCGGGAGTGGTCACGGGCAGGGTACTGGCAGGGGATGCACTTGCCGGCCACCGGAGGCAGGCACGTTCGCGCTGTGCCGGTGCCGCGTATGAGGCCGGGTGATTTCGCTCTAGGCTCTGCCGAATCGCGGGCGGCTGCCAGGGCTTTGTTGGAGAGTCGGACAGACAATCGGGAGAGGTTGGACATCCTCATCGACATCGGGGTTCCGCCAGACGATGAGCCACGCATAGGGGAATGGGAAGAGGGCGCGGACGGGAAACTGGTGCGCATTTGCGTCTTGCCTGAAGACATGACGCTCCAAGAGGCTGAACGAATTGTCGCGGAGCGGGGGCGCGCGCGTCCGCCGCTCAAGCCGGAATGGTGAGCAGATAACAGCCCGAACCCCGCGCCACTCAGACACCTAAAAACACCGTGACGCTATCGTGACAATTTGACCGCCAAAGGGCTGCAAACCGGGTCAAACCCTGCCAACAACAAAATGGCCGAATCTCCGCATCAGTGCTGGCGTTTTACGAATCTTGCCCCATGCTGCCAAACCCTGCAATTTGGCCCTAGACCCGCTTTCACGGCGATAACACGGGTTCAAATCCCGTCGGGGACGCCAAACAAACATAAGAGTTTCTTGGAATAGCCAACATCGAGGCAATTCTCTGTTGATTCTTTGCCGATTTGGTGGCGGGAACTTGGCGTTCCGGGCCTCTCGGGCCATACCGAGTCGGATTTCCGTGCGGTATCATGCTCTGCAAATGTGGATTCGGTCAGGCATTCCACTCAGGAGCAGTACCATCCAGTCAAATCGGACCCGAAAACGAGAAGTTCCCCCTAAGTCTGCGATCCTGGGCACCCCGCTTGGAAAGTTGCGGGGGGCGGTGCACAGATGAACAGAAAGCACATCGGTATAGTGCTGTTGGTTGTGGGCACGGGCGGATTGCTCGCTCTCACCTTTGCCTTGATGATGGTCATTCTGTATCTGGTGGGGAGCGAGGCGATCAACGCGGTTCCCGTGGCTTTGTTCTTCCCTCTGGGTGTCCTGTTGGCGGCAGCTGCGATTTTTCTGTTCATCAGCCCTGGCCTGCGCCGATTGCAGCCTTCGGTCGAAGAACTGATGGCGGCGGATTCGCGTCCTCCAGTGGTTTTCCTTCGCTCCTATCGCGACGAAGCGATGATGCAGCCGGTGGCGCGCCAGGCGCCCACCGCATCCGGAACCCTCTTCCTACGGGCCTCCCGCGGCCGCGTCGAAGTGGGATTGGTTTCGGGGCTCAATCGCATTGGCCCCGTCATCGCTATCGGCAAGCCAGGGGAAAAGCTGCCACAATTGGGAGCCGCGCGCGCCTACGTGAAGACAGAGGACTGGCAGGAGACAATCGCGTCCTGGATGGCGCGCGCCCGCCTCGTGGTCATGCTGGTTCATACCCCGACCCCCGGGACGCAATGGGAGATCCAGCATGCCCGCTCTTCCCGGAGGCCCGAACAGTTCGTCCTCTATTTTCCTGGGACAATGGGGGCCCGCGAGCAACTCTACTCTGCCTATCGCGACCGGCTCTCTCAGATGCTCGATCGTCCGCTTCCGCCCAACATGGTGATCTCGCAGTTCATTCGCTTCGATTCGGACTGGACGCCGCAATTCGTGGCCAATACTGCGGAGCTGGTCGGAGTGCTGGAGCCGAACGCGCAGCCCCTAACCCTTCGGAAGGTCATCGGAACAGCGCGCTTCAGCGTGTTTGTCGCGCTGATAGCCGGGTTGGGGCTGGAGCTGATCTTTTTCGTCTACAAATCTGTTGAGCTTTTAACCCGCTGAACCGCTTCAGAAGGTCACCTGCCAAGTGAGAAGACGACGCTGATCGCTGTTTCAACCTCGACCGGCTCGTTGTTGAGCTTGTAAGGCTTGTAGCGCCAGGTCCGCACGGCATCGAGGGCCGCCTGCTGCAACATGGGCGAACCGCTCACAACCTGCAAATCCTTAATCGTTCCGTTCTTGGAGATCGTTGCCCGCAGCACAACGGTGCCTGAAACGCCGGCTGCTTTCGCAATGGTCGGATAAACAGGCTGCGTCTGCCGAATCAACATTCCCGTCGCGACGCCCGATGAAATGGCAAACGGTCTGGACGATACAACCTTAACCGCAGGCTGTGTGCGTCCATTCAACACGCTGTCACTCGGGCTCGCGCCGCCCAGGCCATCCGGGCCGCCCGAACCAAAGCTCACCGGGGGTGGCGCATTCTCCGCTTGCTTCGCAGCGCCTTGCGGAATCACGGTTGGCGCTGTGAGTTGATCGTCCATCATTTGGGTCTGCTTTTTCGTCAGCCCCGGCGCTGGGTTCACTCCGTCCTCCCCGTTGGTCACAGGAGTCTCGGCTGTCTGTTGCATTTTGGTCGCTGCCGAAGGCTTGTCCTGGGTTACGGGTTCCCTATCCGGCGAATTCGAAAGGTCCGTCGCCGGTTGTGTATCGGTTGCTTGCGGAGGCTGCTGAACCGATGGTTTCGCCGCGGGCTTCGCTCCATGATGGAACAACGGGAACATCAGGGCGAGCAGAAGCAGAACAGAGGCGGCGCTGACGGGCGCAATGATCATCCACTTCTTTTTGGCCGTCTTCGGCTTTTCCGCAACTTCGACGTTCATCTCTGAAAACAATTGGAAAAGAGCCCGGTCATCTTCGCGTTTCAGGGTCTTCGCGACTTCGGGTGAGTGAAGCTTTCCATTGACCGCGGCGGGTTTTGGCAGGTCCGGCGTCACCGCAATTTCTTTCGTCGAGCGGGTCGCCTCCTGCCTGTGCGATGCGTGGCCGTTCGAGCCATTCGCCCCATTCGTCGGCTTGCTCGTCAACTCCTGCTGCTTAACCGGGACCGGCGCGGACGGGGCTGAAACCGAAACACGCGGCCTGTCCAACACGGGTGACAAGCCTGCTTCCCGCACGGGCGACAAGCTCACTTCGCGTTCCGCGGATTGCTTTGTCGATGTTGAACTCTTGCCGAACGAATGAGCGGCTTCCCACGCTTCCCATTCACTCAGATTCACAGGCTTAGGCGTGGGAGATGATTCACCATCCCAATCGATAAAATGCTTTTGCTGGGCGACAATCACTGGCGCGGATGTGGCTGAACCCGAGGCACGCGCCCTTTCCACCGGCGGTGCTGCGATTGGACCCCGGTCAGCGGATGGTCCACGCGAGCTTTTCGTCTCGCCGAATGAATGAGCAGCTTCCCATGCCTCCCATTCGCCAGGTTTAGTAGGCGAAGGCTCTGGGGAAGCCTCGCTATCCCACTCGCGGAAGTCCTCGGGAAGCGTTTCAGGTAGCAGTGGAGTTAATTCTTCTGGAGATGCCATTGACCGTCCTCACCTTTCTCGTAGACAGCACCTTTGTATGTACGTGTTTCTCGCGGCCTTGTCTCGGCGGCTGTAAGCTCGCTGGGCCCCTCCGCAGGTATCGAATCTGCAGGGGCAAGGTTTGTAGCTGTGAAGGCCCCCGAAGCTGGAGCCTCAGCGGCTGGGTCTGGCAAAGAAGCGGCGTAAGGAGATCCTTCCACCTCAAGCTCGACCGTCGCTTGCGCCTTTGCGTATTTGTTCGCCTCTGACGGAATAAAGGATGCGGAGAGAGTGTACTTCCCCGGCGCCAGAACGTGACCCGCGGACGGCGTGTAGACAAAGGTTCCCGGGACCGATGCCGTGGCGTTCAACTGAACGGCGCTCAGCGGGGTGCCGTAAGAAATCGCGGAGGGTACCGGCCAGGTGATGAGTGCCGGTAGCTTCTCGGTGACAGTGAGCGAAACCGTGGCGCTTGCCGTTGTGTAATTCAAGGTATCGGCTGGAGTAAAGGTTGCCGAAAGCTCGTGCAGTCCCGGCGCGAGTTTTTCGCCTGCAGCTGGCGAATACGCAAAAGATCCCGGCACTGCTGCCAGGGCATTGAGCTGCGTGGCGCTGAGGGCGACGTCGTGGGCGATCGGATCTGGCGCAGACCATTTGATGGCAGGAGTTGCCTTGGCCACTCTCAGTGAGACCGCGGTTTGCGATATGGAATAGCCCAGAGTATCTGCCGGGGTGAAAACCACCGTCAATTCATGCTCTCCAGCCGCAAGCGCCGCTCCCAGTTCAGGTTTGTATTCGAGCGATCCTGGAACCGACGCCCGCGCACAGAGTTGTGTGTTGCTGAGCTGCGTGCCGTACAAAATAGGAGCTGGCGCCGGCCAATGGATGGCTGACTTCGCTTTGGCGACAGAAAGCGACACAGTGGCCTGTGCCGTGGCGTAGTTCGCGGTGTCCGCTGGAGTGAAGGTGACTGAGAGCGTATGAATCCCCGGCGGAAGCATCTCGCCCGGCGCGGGCGAATATTCGAACTTGCCAGGTACCGGGGCCGAGGCATTCAGCTGCGTTTCATCTAATGCCGTGCCGTAGAGGATCTTGGCAGGCGTTGGCCAGGAGATGGCTGGCGTTCCTTTGGCCACAACAATCGTCACTGAAGCCTGTTGCGGAGCGTAGCCACTGGAGTCTGCCGGAGTGAACGTGACCCACAGCGAGTGCGTGCCGACCGGCAGTACATAGCCTGGGCCGGGTGTGTAGACCAGGGTTCCCTCAGCCGATGCTGTGGCGTTGAGTTGCGCATACGTGAGCCTGTTCCCGTAGGTAATCGAGTCCGGTGTCGGCCACATGATGGTTGGAGCCGAGCGCGCCTCTCCCGAAGGCGGAACCGCTGTGCTCGTCGGCTCATGAATTCCGGAGCCTGCCGGGGCAAAGTCGTTGCCTGGGCTCCGAGCCTCAATATCCCTCTTCTTTTCTTTTGGAATAGGGAGTCCATTAATTGAGCTGGCCATCTCCAGGCTGATGCGCGAAGTGCGTGTTTCAAGAAAACCGCCGTCGCCGTGCTGCAGCGCGCGCGCTGCGTCCTGATCGTCGGGGATCTTCCACCGCACCGGCCTGCCCAAGGCCTTGGTGATGACATCTTCGTTTGCAGGTTCAAGAAAACGAGACTCGAATCGGTTGATCACGATCTCCAGATTTTCGCTTCGTTCCGCGAAGAACTGCGAGATCAGGCGATTTGAATTCCGCAGTTCGGAGATGCCGGTTTGGGTGACCAGGTAAATCGTCGACGCGTCTTCGAAGAGAACCTTGGCCGCCACATCGATCCTCGATCCCACATCGACGATCACATAATCGAATTCCTGCCGCGCGATTGCGATCAGCTTGTCGATGGCGCCTTTGGACACCTCAATGTCGGGGACCTTGGTGGGAGCCGCCAGCACGAATACCCCAGACCGGTGCTTGACCAGGAGATTGCGAAGAAGACTCGCGTCCAGCCGGTCAACATTCCTCAGGGCGTCCTCGGTCGAGTAACCCGCTGAAATTCCCAGGCACAGTGCACAGTCTCCGATGGGAAGCGCCAGGTCGATGAGCAGGATGCTGTGCTCGGGTCTCTGAGCCAGGGCGATGGCAACGTTGCAGGCTACCGTCGTAACACCGGATCCTCCTTTGGACCCAAGAAAAACATGAAGCCCTCCAGGGGCTTTCGTCCCCTGTGTCCTCCCTGATTCCCGCGCGCTCTCGTGAGGAGGAGCCGTTATCCGCACCAGAGCCTCGGCAACTGCGCCTCGCTCGAACGGCAGAAGCAAGTACTCACGGGCACCCGCGCGCATCAAGCGGATTGCAAGTTTTGGATCGTTCTTCTCTGAAAAGACCATGATGGCCGACGTGTCGCTCGCGCCGGTTCCTTCCAACAGTTCCAGGACGACATCCGGGTCGCTGTCCAGGTCAAGGACGACCACGTCGAATGATGTCAACAGTCTCCGCAGGTGTTCTGGTTCCGGCGGGTAGGAATTGAATTCTTGGATCACAGCCCTGCGAGTGTCGGCAAGAGCCTTGGCCACAATTGAGCGGCTTCGATCTTCAGGGCTAATCAACGCGACTGACAAGGGTGTGGCCGCAGCGGTGTCGGCATGTTTCCAGCCGAAACCTCGTGGTACAACAGTTGGGCCCACGGTTTGAGGCGCTTTCTGCGATGAAATGCTCATGGATACACCAGCGGTTTTTTCCGTTCAAATCTCGAGTCGACAGTTTTTCGGGCGCTGAACTCGCAAGTTCCTTCCGCCATCAACGAACAAAGTTGGCGCGTTTCGGGGGAAGAATTCTCAATGCGAGCATCAACTTACGATTGCCTGTCAAACAGGTCGCCGTGGGACGATGGTAACCATTTTTGAGTAGCATATGGAACTTAGATAACCATAATTGGTCATTACGAAAGTGTTTAATATGACTTCGAAGGCTTCGGACCGTACGATTCCCGCAGCTCGGTCCACCTGACTCTCGAGCGGTTGGCAAAAGGGCCTGAACTCTGGCGACTGCGGATCGATGGGGCCATATCCTCGAATCGCTTCGTTTCGAGCTGCGTAAATAAGGGAAATTTAAATGGATTGCACTCGGATTTGTGGTGCCAGTTGTCGGGCAATCCGCATGCTCCGCTGGGGCGGAATCCGGTCAGGAATCGCCCAGAATCGCGTCGATGCGGGCCAGGTCCTTGTTCGTGAAGGCCAAGTCGAACAGTGCGGCCACGTTTTGCTCGATCTGTTCCACGCGGCTGGCGCCGATCAGGGCCGAAGTCATGCGTCCATCGCGAAGGACCCACGCCAGAGCCATCTGTGCCAGCGATTGCCCGCGCTCTTGAGCCAGCTCATTCAATGCGCGGACCTTGGAGAGTTTGTCTTCGTCGATGTCGTGTTTCTTGAGGAAGCCGTGCGGCTTCGATGCGCGCGCGTCCGCCGGGATTCCCTTGAGATAGCGGTCGGTGAGCAGGCCCTGGGCCAGCGGACAAAAGGCAATGCCGCCGACGCCTTCTTTGCCCAGCACATCGAGCAGACCGCGCTCTGGAGTGCGCTCGAACATTGAGTATTTGGGCTGATGAATGAGGCACGGCGTGCCGAGCTCGCGGAGAACTTTGACGGCAGCGGCGGTTTGCTCCGGATTGTAGTTGGAGATACCGGCATAGAGAGCCTTGCCGGAGCGCACCGCCTGATCGAGCGCCGACATCGTTTCTTCCACCGGAGTCTCGGGGTCGGGACGATGCGAGTAGAAGACATCGACATACTCCAGGCCCATGCGCTTCAGGCTCTGGTCGAGACTCGCAATCAAATACTTCCGCGATCCCCAATCGCCATACGGTCCGGGCCACATGTCGTAGCCGGCCTTGGTGCTGATGATCAATTCGTCGCGATGGGGCTTGAGATCGAGGCGCAGAATTTCGCCGAAGTTGCTCTCCGCGCTGCCCGGCGGGGGCCCGTAGTTGTTGGCCAGGTCGAAGTGGGTGATTCCGAGGTCGAATGCGCGGCGCACCATGGCGCGGGAGTTCTCGAATTCATCGACGCCGCCGAAGTTGTGCCATAAGCCCAGAGAAATCGCGGGCAGCCGAATGCCGCTGCGCCCGCACCGGCGGTACTGCATCGTGTCGTAGCGCTTTTCGTTGGCGGAATACAAAGCGCCTCCTTAGTGCGGGAACGGATGCGCCGAATCGCTGTCCCTAGGTCAAGACTACCGCGATCGAAACTTCTTTGCGGCTGTCCGTAGGAGGACCCACGATGTTGCCTTTGATTGGCGCGCCGTCGACGGTCAGCGCGACTCTGTTCCCCGCGCCCTTGCGCTCGACGGCGATCTTGTAAGTGACTCCACGAAAGATGCGCGTTGCGGTAAATCCTGGCCAGCCGCCGGGAATGACGGGAGCAACTTCGAGGCCATCATACGTAGGCCGCACGCCCAGGATCCACTGCGCGATGGCGTAATAATTCCACGCTGCCGTGCCCGTAAGCCAGGAATTCTTGGCCTCGCCAAATGTCGGCGCGTCCTTGCCCGCGATCATCTGCGCATACACATAAGGCTCGCAGCGATGCACTTCGCTGATCTCTTCGCGCGCCGAAGGATTGATGCGCAGATAGTAATCGTGGGCTTCATCGCCACGGCCCAGCCGCGTTTCGGCGATCATCACCCACGGATTGACGTGGCAAAAAACACCAGCGTTCTCCTTGTAACCCGGCGGGTACGATGAAATCTCGCCCAGGTGGAGATAGTAGTGAGTGTAAGCCGGCTGATGCACCACAAGGCCGTGCTTCGTGGCCAGGTGCTCGCGCACAGCAGCCAATGCCTTTGCCGCTCTGCCGTCGTCGAGGCCAATGCCCGCAAGCACACAGAAGCCATTCGATTCGATAAAGATCTTGCCTTCGTTGCACTCCTTTGATCCGACCTTCTTTCCGAAGCTGTCGTAGGCGCGCAGAAACCACTCGCCGTCCCAACCGTGCTGCTTTATGGCCTCTTCCATTCTGTCGGCCGCGGTCAGGAAACACGATGCGTCGTCCGGCCGGCCATGTCGACCGGCAATCGCAGCGAGCTCGTGCGAAGCGTGCACGAAGAGTCCAGCGATGAAGACCGACTCCGCTACCTTTCCATCCCGGTTGGTTGTGGTCTGGAATGAGTTGCCGGGCGTGTCGGAAAAACAATTCAGGTTGAGGCAGTCGTTCCAGTCCGCGCGCCCGATCAGAGGCAAGCCATGCTGCCCAAGCCGATCCAGCGTGTAGCGAAAGCTGCGATGCAGATGCTCGTAGAGTGGTTCCTCCGTGCCTGGCTTGTTGTCGTAGGGTACCTTCTCGTCGAGAATGCTCCAATCGCCCGTCTCCTTCAGATAGGCCGCCACGCCAAGGGTGAGCCAATGCGGATCGTCGTTAAATCCGCCGCCAATGTCGTTGTTTCCGCGCTTGGTTAGCGGTTGATATTGGTGGTAGGCGCCACCCGTTTCGAGTTGTGTTGAGGCCAGGTCGAGGATCCGCTCCCTTGCTCGCGCCGGCACCATATGCACAAAACCCAGCAGATCCTGGTTGGAATCGCGGAAACCGAGGCCGCGACCGATACCAGACTCGAACGACGAGGCCGAGCGCGACATGTTGAATGTGGCCATGCACTGGTACGCGTTCCAGATGTTCACCATGCGATTCGTGTGCACATCCGGTGTATCCACCTGGAAGATCCCGAGAAGCTTGTCCCAGTGCGCGCGCAGCCGATCGAAGGCTTCATTGGCCTCTCTCGTCCCGAGATACCGTGCGATCACCGGCTTCGCCAGCTCCTTGTTGATGGTCTGTGAATCGGGAGGATCGAACTTCTTGTCCTTCGGGTTCTCCTGGTAACCGAGAATGAAGACGATCTGCCGCGACTCTCCGGCATCGAGATCGAGCTTTACCTGATGCGCGCCGATCGGCGCCCAGCCATGAGCAATCGAGTTGGTCAGTTGCCCGGCGGCGACGGCCGCGGGGTTGTCCCAGCCGCGGTAGGGGCCGAGAAACGCATCGCGAGATGTGTCGTAGGCCACTGCCGGCTCAGAGCATGCGAAGAACGCGAAATGATCGCGCCGTTCGCGGTACTCCGTCTTGTGATAGATGATGCCGTCGACCACCTCCACTTCGCCGATGTTGTAGTTCCGCTGAAAGTTCGTGGCATCGTCCTGCGCGTCCCACAGGCAGAATTCGACGCTGGCAAAGACGGAGATACGCGCCGGCGCGGTACGGCGATTGGTGACTGTGAGCTGCCAGATCTCCAGGTTCTCATCGAGCGGGACAAAGTAGCGTGTGTGGGCCTCGATGCCCATGAATGTTGAACCGATCGTGCTGTAGCCCATGCCGTGACGGCAGGAATAGCCTTCGGCGTCGTGTCGTGTGGGCTGCCAGCTTGGCGACCAGAAGCGGCTCGACTCTTCGTCGCGCAAGTAAATGTAGCGGCCACCGCAATCCCACGGCACGTTGTTGTACCTGTAGCGTGTAAGCCGCCGCAAGCGCGCGTCGCGATAAAAGGAATAGCCCCCCGCGGTGTTGGAGATGATCCCGAAATAATCCTGGCATCCGAGGTAGTTAATCCACGGCAGCGGCGTGTCCGGACGCGTGATCACATACTCGCGGTTACGATCGTCGAAATAGCCAAACTTCATCTTCAGTTCCTCTGGGGACCCGGGGCGGAAGAAAAGCAGCAATTCAGGAGGACATGCTGAAACGTTTTTGCAGGGAGAATCTTTCTGCGGTTGAAAGCGAAGCGCGATTATAGCCGAATCGACAGAAGTGCAACAAGAATTTTCTTGCCCGTTGTCGCCGCGCGAAGGAATTCGTTGCCGGGGCGCATAAGGATGTGAGAGACTGATCCGTCTTTCCATCCGAACCTGGCGGCTGAAGCGAATGAAAGATACGGCGCGTTCTTCGAACCGAGACCCGCGAAATCCTCGTACCCGCCATTTCTGGCAATACTTCCTATTCATTGCGGGACTGGTTTATTGCCCCGCGTTGCTTCTTTATGCAGCTGAGAATCCGACCCTGGCGATCAAGGTGGACCAGGTGGGATACCTTCCCGGCGGGCCCAAGATTGCTCTCGTGAGCAGCCCGGCTACGACGTTTGAGGTCCGGCGTGCGAGCGATGGAAAGCTGGCTTTTCGCGGCGCCCTGGGGCCGGCTGCAACCGATCCGCTCTCAGGTGACGCTGTGCAGGCCGCGGATTTCTCCCAGTTGCGGCGCGCAGGAAGCTATTACATTCAGATTCCGGGGGTTGGGAAGAGCTGGACCTTCAGCGTGGACAGAAATGTCTTCGCGCGAACCTGGTACCTGGCCATGCGCGGCTTTTACGGCCAGCGATGCGGAACAGCCGTCGATCTCGGACCGGAGTTTCCGGGCTATTCCCATCCGGCCTGCCACCTCCGAGGCGAGTTTCATCCCAGCTCGGGCAAGTCTGGACCGCGAGACAACATCGGCGGCTGGCACGACGCTGGCGACTATGGCCGTTACATGGTCAACTCCGGCGTTGCCACGGGGACGCTTCTGTGGGCCTGGGAGATCTACGGGCCCCGGCTCAAGTCGATTCAACTCAGAATTCCTGAGACCGGAAACGGCACTCCCGACATCCTCAACGAAGTCCGCTGGAACCTGGAATGGATGCTCAAAATGCAGGACACCGATGGCGGCGCCTGGCATAAGCAGACCAGCACGCATTTCCCGGGCTTCATCGCTCCTGACAAAGACACGCTACCCAGCGAGGTCATCGGGACCGGCTCGGCTCCTTACAAAAGCACCTGCGCGACAGCGGATCTGGCCGCCGTAGCGGCGATAGCCGCGCGCGTCTACAAGCCTTACGATCCCCAATTTGCCGCGCACGCCCTCGATGCCGCTCGCCGTGCATGGCAATGGACCGAGCAGTATCCGAATGTCACGTTCCACAACCCGCCGGGCATTTCAACCGGAGAGTACGGCGACTCGAACTGTTCTGACGAGCGGCTCTGGGCGGCCGCAGAGCTTTGGCGCACGACGGGCGAGGCCACCTACCATCAATTCTTTCTCAGCAACTATGCTACGTATCTTCCCAGCCTCGATTCGCCGCCCGCGGAAAACTGGAGCACGATGGGCCCCATGGCACTGCGCACCTACGCTCTTTCCAGGCGCAAAGACGTCGATGCTAAGGCGCTAGCGGCCATTCGCAATCGAATGCTGACGGCGGCGCGCGCCATCGTAAAGAGCACCGCCGCCAATCCCTATCATGTCAGCCTGAGGCCGACGGATTTCGTCTGGGGTTCGAACGGAATCGCTGCGCAGTACGGCATGGACCTGATGATCGCCAACACGTTCGCGCCGAGTCCTAGCTTTGTGAATACGGCGCGCGACAACTTGCACTATCTTCTCGGCCGAAACACCTTCTCGCTCTCATGGGTCACGCAGGTCGGGCAGCACTCTGTCCTGCACCCGCATCACCGGCCCAGCGGTTCGGGCGAGCAACCGGGGCCATGGCCGGGGCTAATGTCGGGAGGGCCGAATGCCGGTCGCCAGGATCCCGTGCTGGCCGCATTGCCTAAAGATCTGCCGCCGGAAAAAGTCTATGCCGACCAAACTGCCTCGTATGCAAGCAACGAGATTGCCATCAACTGGCAGGCAACACTGGTCTTTCTGTTGGCCGGGCAATTGCACTAAAAACTTTCAACTCCCGCACTCGGCCGGCCGCGATCGGCAGTATCCGGCGGGAGATTGGGATAGAACGATCAACGAGTGAATTCGAGGGTTTCGATGCATCTGCATGCTTTGGACGTCGGCATCATTCTGGCGTACATGATCTGTACGGTGCTGGTGGGCTATTACGTATCGCACTACGCTTCGCGCGACATGAACGCGTATTTTCTCGGCGGCAACAAGATGCCGTGGTATGTGCTGGGCCTCTCCAATGCGTCGGGGATGTTTGACATCAGCGGCACCATGCTGCTGGTCTACTGGATGTTCGTTTATGGCTTGAAGAGCGTGTGGATCCCCTGGCTGTGGCCGACCTTTAACCAGGTCTTCCTCATGGTCTACCTGTCTTCGTGGCTGCGGCGCTCACGGGTCATGACCGGCGCGGAGTGGATCAAAACTCGTTTCGGCACTGGCCGCGGCGCGCAGTTGTCGCACCTGATCGTGGTTCTCTATGCATTCATCAGCATCATCGGGTTCTTCAGCTACGGCTTCAAAGGCATCGGCAAATTCGCCGCCACGTTTCTTCCGTGGCATCTTTCGCCGAATCAGTACGCGCTGATTCTGATTCTGATCACCGCAATCTATGTCATCAAAGGTGGCATGATCAGCGTAGTGATAACGGAAGTTGTCCAGTTCTGCGTGCTTTCTATCGCGTCTTTCGCCGTAGGCATCATCGCCATGCGCCGCGTGGCGCCGGATGTTCTCCATAAAGTAGTTCCTGCCGGCTGGGACAACGTGTTCTTCGGCTGGCACTTGAATCTCGACTGGTCGGCGTTGATCCCGGCAACCAGCACGCGAATCGCGCAGGACGGCTATGGGCTGTTCGGTTTCTTCGTCATGATGCTCTTCTTCAAGGGCGTGTTGATCTCTGCCGCTGGTCCGGCGCCGAACTACGACATGCAGCGCGTGCTTTCCTCAAAGAATCCGCGCGAAGCTTCCATGATGAGCGCCTGGGTGAACGTGGTCCTCACATTTCCTCGCTATTTTCTAACTGCCGGTCTCGCCATCCTTGCCGCCGCGTTCTTCAGTGACAACATCCGAGCCATGGGCGCCAATATGGATTTCGAGCTCGTGCTGCCCTATGCTCTGGCGCGCTTCGTGCCTGTCGGCTTGCTGGGATTCCTGATCTCCGGCCTGCTCGCTGCCTTCATGGCTAACTTTGCCGCCACCGTGAATGCCGCGCCGCCATACTTTGTCAACGATATCTACAAGCGGTACATTCGCCCCGACGCACCGCCGCGCACCTACGTCCGCCTCAGCTATCTCAGCTCCTTTGCCGTGGTTGTCATCGGCGTCCTCATCGGCTGGAATGCGACTTCGGTCAACGCAGTCGTGGTCTGGATCGTCTCAGGCCTGTGGGGAGGATATACCGCTTCAAATGTTCTCAAGTGGTACTGGTGGCGCTTTAACGGTTTCGGCTACTTCTGGGGAATGGTCGCCGGAATCGCATCCGCGCTGGCGCTACCGCCTTTGGTCGCGCGGGTGGTCCTGGTGCAGCATCTGATGGCCAAGTATGCCATTAATATGGATGTCTCCATTGTCTTTCCCCTGGTGCTTGTGCTGTCGCTGATCGGATGCTTCGCTGGTACCCTGCTCACCAAACCCGAGGATGACGAAGTGCTCAAAGATTTCTACAGGCGGGTGCGGCCGTGGGGCCTCTGGGGTCCCATCTATCGCAAGGTTCTTGCCGAAGACCCAGGCTTCAAGCGCAATACCGACTTCATGCGCGACATGTTCAACGTCGTGGTCGGAATCGTCTGGCAGGTCGCGCTGGTCGTGCTTCCCATGTATATAGTCATCTGGGAGCTCAAGCGCGCCGCCATCACTCTAGCCATTGTTCTCGCCACTTCGGCAATTCTCAAGTTCACTTGGTACGACCACCTTGAGCGCCGCGAGGTCGAGACGGATAAGGCTGCGGTATCCGTACGGTCTTCTGCTTAAATCTCCGCAGACTTTTTTGCAAGAGTAGAAATGGCCAGAAAGACCAAACCGAAACGCGAGCCGAGGCCGGGGCAGCCCGTAAGCCTGCGGATTCTGGGCGAGTACCTCGACCTGTCGCCGGCAACCATCTCGCTCGTGCTGAATGACGCACCCGGAGTGCGTGCGATTCCGCAGGAGACGCGGGACCGCGTGAAGGCGGCGGCCGAAAAATTCGATTACCGTCCCAGCTTCTACGCGCGCTCTTTGCGCAAGCGGCAAACCTTCTCCATCGGCGTTTTAGTCCCCGAGCTCAGCGACAGCTATTCCGCGCAGGTGCTCACCGGTGTCGAGGAATCTCTCATCGAGGAAGGATACTTCTACCTCACTGCCAGCCATCGCCGCAAACCCGACTTGATTGAAGAGTACCCACGCATGCTGATGGAGAGGTCGGTCGAGGGATTCATCCTGATTGATACGGTCCTGCAGCACCGCTTCAAAATCCCGGCGGTCGCGGTTGCCGGACACCGCCAGATTCCCGGAATCACCAACGTGGTTCTCGACCAGCGCCGAGCGGCAGAACTCACTTTGCGCCATCTCTACCAGCTCGGTCACCGCCGGATCGCTTTCATGCGCGGCGGCAGCCATAGCTCCGACGCCGAGGACCGTTGGGATTGCCTGAAGGCGGTATCGCATGAACTTGGCATTGTAGTGCGGCCCGAGTTGACCGTTGAGCTCAAGCTCAGGGTCTCCACGCCGGAACTCGGCTACGGGCCGGCATGCGAGCTGCTCAATCGCAAGGTGCATTTTACGGCCATGGTCTGCTACGACGATATTGCCGCTATTGGCGCTATCCGGGCCATACGGGACCACGGGCTGCGCGTTCCTGAAGACATCTCCGTGGTGGGCTTCGACGATATCCAAAGCGCAGCTTTTCATAATCCCAGCCTCACCACGATCCACCAGCCCCTCCACAAAATGGGCACCATCGCCGCCCGAGTGCTCTTGCAGCGGGTTCGTGGGCAGAACTCTGTTCCGCATATGCTGTCGGTCCTGCCGGAATTGATCATTCGCGAGTCAACCTGTCCCCCGCGCGAAACACCCAGGCGCTCCAGGCGCGGTTAATCGCGCAAGGCGCCGGCGCTGGTGCAGGAAACTCGCCGTCCCCAGGCGCCAACCCGCGGATTTCATTGCTTCCTGCGTGCGGAGACTGTTATAGTCCTGCTTTGACCGCTGCACACGCAGTCACCAACGCGGTTCCGGCATGGTTTAGACCCATAAGATGAAAATGCAGCCGGACAGAAGAGCTGCGGGGTCCTTGCATTCTATCCTCGTCTTCGGGAGTTCGGCCAGGGCGTATATAGGCAAGTTGTTCCTGGAGAGATTGAATTGGCGAAGCCTCCCGCGGGTCAATCTGAGAGCAAAGCCAGGCAACGGGCGTTGGCGCCGGCCGTGCACCGCAAGCCCACCATGAGTGACGTCGCTCGGCTGGCGGGCGTGGGCACCATGACCGTGTCCCGCGTGTTAAGCGGAAATGTTCGTGTTTCGTCGGAAACCACGCAACGAGTCCAGACTGCGATTGAGCAGCTCAAGTACCGTCCCAACGTGCTGGCACGTGCATTTCGCGGCCAACGCAGCCATTCCATCGGCCTCATCCTTCCTTATCTCTACGATCCCTTCTTCGCCAGTTGTGCGCACGCGGTCACCACCGTGGCCCGCGAGCACGGCTATTCGGTCATCATCACCACCTCGAACGAAGATCCTGAAACGGAGTACACCGAAGCCGATGAGATGCTGCAGCGGCACGTGGACGGCCTGTTGGTGATTCCATCCCGAATCCGCCACTCGCGCCTTACCCGCTCCCTCTTCGGCAAGACGCCGGTTGTCGCCTTTGACCGGCCAGTGCCCGATCCCACGATTGACACTGTCCTGGTGCAGAACGCCATCGGATCGCGCCGCATTACCGAGCACCTGATCGAGCACGGACACCGTCATATCATCTACATCGCGCTCAGCCGTAGCCTCTTCACCATCAACGCGCGCTATGCTGGCTATCGCCGCGCAATGCTGGACGCAGGGTTCGAACCATGCGCGGTCTTCGATTGCGAATCGGAGGAGGTCGTGGAGCAGATCCTCAAAGCAAAGAGGGCATCCGACGCCCCCCCCACCGCAATCATCACTTCGAATACCCTGGTTACGCGCTACGTCCTTGGGGCGATTTCTCGCCTTGGCCTGCGCATTCCCAACGATCTTGCCTTCGCCGGTTTCGACAACTTCGATCTTGCCGAGTTCACTTCGCCGCCGCTCACCGTCGTTCGCCAGCCGGCGCAGGAGATGGGCCGCGTCGCAGCCAACCTGCTCTTCGACCGCATCGCCCGCGGTGAAATGCCGCATTCAGGCAACCGCATCGTTCTCCCTGTCGAAATCGTGTTACGCCGTTCCTGCGGCTGCAAACATCGCACTCCTGTTGTCATTCATTGAAAGCGCTTCCACAAGTAGCATCCATCAGTTGACCGCAACCGTCTGCGTGGCCACGTTCCAGCCTCGCAAGCCAATCTCCGGCTTCCGATCGCCGGCCGGAAACTCCACGTTCACCGTGCGTTCCTCGCCCGGCAAGAGCGAAACGTAGTTGTCGCTGTAATACGCAGGCAGGATGCGCTGACCCGTCGCGGCGTCTTCGAGCGTGAGTTTGATCATCAGAGCCGCAGCCGAACCCGTATTCTTGATTCTCACCCTTGTTTCGCGTTCGCCATTTGCCGCTGCGAGCGCGGCCGAGGCCAATAGCGTAGCAGGCGCAAGCGAGTTCAGCTCGCGGAAGCTCGCTTCATCCGCGGCCCACCAGTAGAAGTTGTCGCTCACCGGCGCGCCGGCCGCATCGCTCACTTCGAGCCTTACAAAGATCGTGTGTCCCACGGCCAAAGTTGCCAGATCGGGCTTCGCTACTGGAGTGCGATCGTCGGCGGCGGCCAGCACTTGGTTTGTGTGATCGCTCAACGTCTTGCCATCCAGGCTCTCCACGAGCATGCGCACTTTGAACGATCGCGCCTCCCCCAGGTTGATCAGATCCACCGAGCCATCAGTAAGATTGAGCTGCGCATGGATCGGTTCGCACGCCTTCTGCGTCCCGTAGAAACTCGACTGCGTGTCGTAGTCCCAACCAAGGAAGTTCCACTCCATGCTTGGCCACGACGGTTGCGTCATCCAGATCATGCGTGCCGAGTTTGGTTGCCACAGATGCGCGGCAAATCCCTCGAAGATGGCGCGATGGCCGACGTAGTCCAGCATCTGCGCCTTGCGCTCGAAGTCCTCCAGGCTGCTAGGCGCGCCAAACTCGGTTTCCATGGTAGCTATGAACGGTTGCACCGCGCCGTTTCCACTCTGGTGCCAGTCGTGATAGGCCCAGGTGTCGCTGATCGGCCACCGGTCGGGCACCGGAATGAAGGATTTCAGGCTCTCCAGCGTGGGCACGCTGGGAATCCCGAGCTCGACGCTGAACCCCCGGTTGATTCGGTAATAGGTTTCGAGCGGCTGGAATTGATACGGCCCCGAATTGCGCAAATTCACCTGGTTCGAGCTGCCTGTGTAATAGCGCGTGTCGTCGAGCGTGCGCACCAGCTCAGCGAGCCCCTGGTTGATCGTTGGCTGCGGCACGCCCTCGTTGCGCCCGCACCACACCACAATCGAAGGATGATGCCGATAGCGCAGAATCGTGTCGCGTGCATTCTTCAGGAACAACGCAGGATCTTCGGCTTCCAGGTTGTAGTTCTGAGTCGAATCCCAGAAATCGTTCCACACCATCAGTCCGTACTTGTCGGCCAGCGCATAAAAGCTCTCTTCCGTGTTCTGGCCCATCCAGTTGCGGATGATGTTCACGTGCGCGTCGCGATGCAGCCGGAAATACGGCTCGAGGTGCTCCCTGCTCACGCGCTTGAGCATGTCGTCCATGCCCCAGTTGCCGCCGCGCGCGGCAATGCGAACGCCGTTCACCTTGATCACCAAGTCCGTTCCCGGCCATCCGCCGTCAACAGAACGAATTGACGGCGAATCCGCGGCCTGCGGCTCCAGCGTCTGCACCCACGAGTGCAACATCCAGTCCGGCAGCGTCTGCCCGGGCAGTACCTGATTCGGTGTCCAGTCAAGAATCTGCCGGATGCCCTGGTGCGTCCCGTCGATCAGGGGCAGCGCCTCATCGTGCGTGCGGCTGGGCAACACCTCTACGCGCCGAATACGCCCCGAAGCGTCGAAAAGCGAAAGTTCGTAACTCACCTCCCTCATTCCGAATTCAATTTGTTTTGTCGCACTTGTCTTCGCGCCCGTGGCAAACGAGACAGTGAGCGTGTGGAGTGCGGGATCGCCATAGCCATTCGGCCACCACAACCGAGGCTGCTGGACCTTGAGCTGTGCGAATTCCGCCGGCTCCAGCCGAGCCACCGTCTCCCCTGGAGCCAGACGCAAATGCTTGGCCACCTTCACATCGTCGAAAGTGGCCGTCAGCTCGCCGTCGATTGCGGCGTTGCCCGTGTTTGCCAGCGGCGCTTCAATTTCGATGTCGGCCTCGCTCCTGTCGGGCTTGGGCAACGTTGTAATCACGTTCAGGTCGCCGATCTCTACCGGCCCCGTTGCCGTCAGCGTCACGTCCTGCCAGATGCCCGTATCCCGGTCGCGAATGCCCGGAATCCAGTCCCAGCCCTCGGCAGCGGCAAATGTCGGCCCATCCAATACTTCCATGCCACCGTTTTCACCCGGCCCGCCCCGGAGCGACTGCTCGTTCGGAATCCCTGGATGCGGCGGCGGAGCAACACGCACCGCCAGCGCATTTTCGCCTCCGGCGGCAACATCGGTCACGTCAAATGTCCCGCGCAAAAAGGCGCCCGTAAATCCGCCTAGCTTTTTGCCGTTCATCCACACCTCGGCGGCGTAATTCACGCCTTCAAACGTGAGCGTGAGCCTGCGCCCGCGCAGCGCAGCCGGCGTCTTGAACTCCACGCGATACCAATAGTCCTGATGAGCCAGGCTCTCGGGAATGGCAAGATTGTTCAGCCCGTAGTCAGGATCTGGAAAAATGCCGCGATCGATCATCGTGGTCAGTATCGTGCCTGGCACCGTTGCTACCAGCCAGTCCTTGTCCGCAAAGCCGGCCTTGGAAATCTCCTCTCCGGTTGCTTTCACTTGCGGCGCAGGCGCAAGCCTCCAGCCGCCTCTGAGCTTCCAAGGATTAATACCCCTCAACTCGCAATGCAAATCCGCAGCACTTAGCTCTTTCGCTACGGGCCTTTGAATCTCGCCCTTGCCGTGCGGCAACGTGGACGGATCCTGCGGCGCGTCATATCCGGCTTGCCCGCGTGTCTGCACCGGCCAGTGTTGCGAAGCCTCCTCGTAGGTGGCTTCGCTGAAGTCCGGCGGCCCATCGGCCATTGCTTTCACCTGTTCTGCCGTCAACGCCACGCGAAAAATCGTCAGCGCCGCGATCCTGCCGCCGAAGTGGCCGTCTGCGACATTTGGCAACGGCGGCGGCGCCATCTCCAGAACCGCAGCAACGCTGCCCTGCGCAAGCGTGTTCGTCTCCACCTCGCGGCCATCGGCAAAGAGAACCACATGTTGGCCATCGCTGGCAGCAACAGCCAGGTGCCACTTTGTGTCACTCAGCGTTTGATTGCCGGCGATGAATCCGGCGGAACTTTGCGCCCGCCCCAGCCACAGGCCCAGCCGATTGTCCTTCATGCCGATAAATCGCGCATCCTCGGCGTTAGGGTCTCCGATGCCGGCAAGCAGAATCGTCCCTTGCTTGAGTTCCGGCCCCTCGAACCAGAAGGCAAGCGTCCACGAAGCGCGCCCCGCAACGATGGGGTCCTGTATTGCGGGCTGGCCCGAACCCAGGCCGTCCATTGCCACCGCTGAAACGCCGTCAAGCGAAGTCGATGGAGACAGGGGCTTGTTCAAGCCGAGACCATCGACCAGGAAAACCGCATTGAACGGGCCGTAGGCTTCCGTTGGCGGCGCTGTCGTCTGCGCCTGCAATAACACGCAGGACCCGGTGGCAACCACGGCAACCATGATTCGAATGCAGTTGCGAACAAGAAGCCGGAAGGCGGCTTCAGGAATCAATGAGGAGTGCTTGGACATGGCAAACCATCCTATAAAACCGGCGAATCGAAGCGCAAAGGCCTCGGCCGGGCGATCCTGGCCCTTGGTTGCCCAACGGACTGCGGGAGCCGTAGGTAACGATATCACCCGGAGATGGACTCTGTTTCAAAACCAGGTGTCTTCGCTGCCCGGAAACCGGAATCCATCCTAGCGGAAACACAGCGGAATTGTCTGCGATTTTCGGCGCTGTATCGCGGATTTTTCATGAAAAATCCGAGCTTCTCAGTGTCGGCTGTGATACAAATGGTAACAATCTCATGGACGGTGGGAACGCGCTCTCATCGGTTGAGGCTTGCGGTGTTCGTGATGGCAGACCCTGCAGAGAGCCGTGTGCTTGCGTTCGATGTCGGCGGCAGCCACGTCGCCGCCGCAGTGTGCTGCGCCCCGGACTTCCGTCTCGGTCCCGTCGCCAGCGCGCCTCACGCAACCGTATTCACCTCCGGCGCGTTCCTTGATCTCCTCCATGACCTGGGAATGAAAGCCCGTATCGGCCTCGAAGGAGTCATCGGGATGATGCTTGCTGTGCCCGGACCCTTCGACCTTCAAGCTGGCGTGAGCCTCATGCGCCACAAACTTCCTTACCTCTATGGATTCGATCTGCGCCACGGGCTTGCCGCTCGATTCGGCTTCGAGCCTGCCCGCGTCCGCTTTTTGAACGACGCCGATGCCTATCTGCTGGGCGAAATCGGCGCTGGAGCGGCGCGAGGCTTCCATCGCGCGGTGGGGCTTACTTTGGGAACGGGGATCGGGTCGGCCTTTGCAGTCGACGAGCGTCTCGTGACAGAAGGGCCTGGCGTCCCCTTGGGCGGCGAGATTCTGGAATCTTCCTTACCAGGGCGGAATCGTGGAGGACTTCGTCTCTTCCAGAGCCATCGTGGGGAATTACGAGCGCCGCACAGGCCGGAAGAGCGAGGTCGTCGACTTGGCGGCCGCCACTGATTCCGATTCGGCCGCGCAACAGGCCTTCACCGAATTCGGCCGGCATCTTGGGGTAGTCGTTCGCACACTGCTCGCCGAGTTTCACGCGGACGTAATCGTACTAGGAGGCGGAATCTCCCGTTCTGCCTATCTTTTCTTGCCCGCAGTGCGGGCCGAGATCGGCGATTCCGCGACCCAGTTACGTGTCTCGGAGCTCAAGGATAAAGCCGCGCTCGTGGGCTGTGGCGTGGCAGCGTTCCGCTCGCCGAACGGCACACCTGATCTCGGCAAATCCACTCCGGTGCAGAACGCCGCGGTCTGAAAACCATCTCCGCTCAGACCCGCTCTACTGATAGAACGTGACGATGCTCTGTGCGGGAAGCGTGTAGCTGAACTGACCGCCAGACGCACTCACTGCGGTTTGCGCCGCCAACCCTGCGGATGACGTGGATTCATATGGCGTCAACGAAGTCACGCCGCTCCCATTGTTCAGCACGAAGGTCAAACTCTCCGAAGAAGTATTCGAGTTGATCGCCACAATCACATAGTGCGATGGAGATGTATTGCTGTACGCCGAAACATACACTCCGGAAACCGGATTAGCCGTTGCCGAAACTCGCACATAGCCGGGCTGGATGAAGTTGGAAAATTGGCCAATGGCATCCCCGTAATAGGTTGGCGACGGACTTGTCGTGCTGGAGTTGATGAGTCCGAAGTTGACGCTGTCGCTCGGGTCGTCCCAGATCCACCAATAAACATAGGCTTTGAATTCGCCCACTGTCATCGAGTTGTGAATCTCCTCGGCCAGTGCCAGTGCATCGCCGATGGCCGGGCTCGATCCCGCAGGCGTGAGCGAGTGCTCTGTCATCCACACGTCTGGTTTGTTGGTCGACGCCTGAGCGAGGCTGTAGTAAGCAGAGCTAGGCGTGACTCCATAAAGGTGGCCGGCGAGAATGCCGATTTGCGGCTCCGCACTAGGGTCGTCCATCGCTGTTTGGGCCTGGGTCACGCTGAAGTTAAACGACTCCGGCATCATCAGCTTCGTGGTAAGTGGATTGTTGCCGGCCAGCGAGGCTATCCACGCATCCATTTGCTGTGGAGGCCAACTGCACGATTCATAGTTCTCTCCGGCGGCATCTGAATAATCCGGTTCATTCTGCATCGAAATGGCGTACAGGTTCACGCCGTTGTTCGCAAAGTATGTGACGAAATCCTCGAGATACGTGGCATATGCCGCATAGTTCGTTGGGTTCAAATAGCCGCCACAGTAATCGGAGCTGTTGCCACCGGGGCTGCATGCAGGAGTGCCAGAGTAGTATGGCTGGCTCGAGGAGCTGGTTTTCATCGAAGCAGGCGGTGTCCACGGCGATGCGAAGACAATTGCGTTGCTGTTTGCGCTATTGGCTTCCTGCGCATTGGTCAACTCCGTCGCCCATTCACCTGTGTAGTAGGGAGGGGTCGTCGTAGAGGTGCCCTCGGGATCGATGCGCACGCGCAAGATGCTGAGGCCGAGGCCGCAGGATCCTGCGTTCGAGGCCGTGCAGATCGTAGGGTTGAACAGTGCCGTGGCCTGCTGGGTGGTTAACGCGCCGAGCCATGCTGTCGAGCCGCCGAAGCCGCGGATCGTTTGATAAGTCATTCCAAAATCCACGGTCACTTGGTTGGGATTCGCGCCGGTAGTAAACGACCACGTGTAATTCGAAGCGAGCGTGGCGCCGGCAGAGCTTGTCGCCCCCGTGGTTATGGTTGCGGTGTAGAACGTGTTGTAGGCCAGAGACGCATTGGGTGTGAACGTCGCCGTTGAAGTGCCCGTGTTGAATGTGACGAGGCCTGCAACTGCAGTATTGCCCGGTCCGTTCAATGTGAACGTTGACGCGGTGATGGTGGACGAGTTCATCGGCTGGCTGAACGTCGCCGTGAGAGCGTTGCCGATGTTCACACCCGTGGCGCCGCTGGTGGGCGCGGTGCTCGTGACGGTGGGAACCGGCGCCGTCGTTGTAGTGAAGGTCCAAGTATAAGGAGCGGACAGCGCAACGCCCGCGGAGCTCGTGACGGTGGTCGAGATGGTCGCCGTATACGCGGTGTTGTAGGAAAGATTCGCCGCCGGAGTGAACGTCGCAATTTGATTGTTGTAGGTGACAGTCCCTTGCACAGAAGTGCTTCCCGGCCCAGTCAGGGTAAAGGTCGAGGCGGTAATCGTCGACGACATCATCGCCTCATTGAATGTTGCTGTTACAGCCGCAGTAATTGCCACGCCGGTGCTTGCGTTCGTTGGTGTAACCGCCGTGACTAGTGGTGGCGGCGCCGTCGCGGTCGTAAACGTCCATGTATAGTTCGCAGCCAGCGCGGCTCCCGTCGATGCCGTAACTCCGGTGGTGATTTCCGCCGTGTAGGTGGTGTTATAGGCCAGCGGCGCGCTCGGCGTAAGGGTCGCCACATTGCCGGTTGAGGAGTAGCTGACGGTTGCTGCGATGGCCGATCCGCCCTGCGGCGCCAGAGTAAAAGTCGACCCCGTGATGCTCCCAGCATTCATGGCCTCGCTGAAAGTGGCCGTGACAGTCGACGTAATGGCGACGCCGATGCTCCCATTCGCTGGCGTGACCACCGTAGCCGTCGGAGCGGGCACAGGCGCCGTCGTGAACGACCACGTATAGTTGGAGGCAAGAGCGGTTCCCACAGTGCTTTGCACCCCGGTTGTAATCGTCGCCGTGTAGGTCGTGCTATAGGCCAGCGAAGCGGTCGGCGTGAACGTCGCTGTAAGGTTGGCGCTGTTATAGCTTACGGTTCCACTAATGGCCGATCCGCCCTGTGGCACAAGCGTGAAAGTCGAACTTGTGATGCTTCCCGCGTTCAGGCCCTCGCTGAACGTGGCCGTGACGGCCGAAGTGATGGCGACGCCTGTCGCGCCGTTGGCAGGTGTGACTCCGCCGACCGACAGCACGCTCGTAACGCAATTACTCGTGCAGGTTGTTCCCCCGCCACCGCCGCCGCATCCGGCAATCATGAGACTTACAGCAGCCAGCCACCAAGCCGAAGGAACTCGCATAACCAATTTCTCCTTAGGATCATTTAGACAGAAGATCGCCCGTCTGACTCAAAACTCGGCTGGCTATCAATCGCTGGCGGGTGGATCTGGTTTTCAGTGCGTGCGTCTCAGCGTAACTTGAAGCTTAAATGCCGTGATAGGGCGCGTTTATATGGCGTTGATCGCGCCTGGTCTTTTGCAGCTCACCCATACTAAATCAATTTACTTTGCCGCGCAACGCGGTTCGAAATTCGCTTCCAGACAAGCATCGCGCCGCTTGCGCGGCGCGATGTTGGTTATCATAGCTTCCGTTTGGTACGGACCTATTGCACCGTTACGTTGACGTAGAACGGTATCGAGACCTGGTTTTGAGTGCCATAGACCTGGATGCCGTTATTGGATGTCGATCCGCTCCCTGGAACGATGCAATTGTCGCCCGCGCCGCCGGGCTCGGAGACACACAATGAGCCCACTTCGTCCGCCGTGATCGTCACCGGATAGGTTCCAGCGGGCGTATTCAGCGTCGCCAGAGGAGCAAGGGTTGTAGTGTTGCATGCTGTAACACTGACCGCCAGCGCGCCTCCCACAATCATCAGGAACAACATCAGCAGCAGCCTGCCTTTTTCAAAGGTCCTGCGGCGGAAGAAGAGCCCGATCATTCCAAAGCCAAAGATTGCTGCCAGCGTGACCGAGGTAGTGCGAGCATTCTGGCTGATCGTGGTTCCCGCCGTTACATCGGTGTAGAAAGTCACCGTCACCTGTCCTGGCGTGCATTGAACTGCGCCATCGGCAACTTGTGTTGTCGTTGCGCCGGCGGGGCACGGGATATCCACGGAGTTCGGTACAAGCGGGTCAGGGGTGGGATAGCTGAACGAACACTGAGTGTGTGGCGGCAGATTGTCACACGTCAACGAAACCGGGAAGTTTGTAGCGTTCAATTGGGCGTTCAGTCCAGCAATCCCATAACCCAGGATCGAGGTGAGAGTTAGATTCATGCTCGCCGAGGATCCAGGTTGCACCGTCAGCGAGGGAGCAACAGTCTGAGACGCCGCATTACCGGTTTGGGTAATTTGCAACATGGGTCCACGGACAGACTGCAGCACGGTTGAAGTCGGCCCGGTAAGGCCCAGGAAATTCGCATCTCCGCTATATACCGGGTAGATGTAAGCCGTGACGATCACCGGCGAATAGTTGACGACCTGGGTCACGGGCCACAAGCAACTCGTTGGGAATGCTGCCTGGGCGCCCGTGGCCGTGCCGGCGTTCTCAATGGAAAGCGTCCCGGAACCGGCATGGTCGGGACATGCCACACCGGAGTATCCGGCCGCACTCGTGTAATAGGGCAAAATGCAGGTTGCCGCGCCGATTCCCGCTGCGGAGGTTCCCGGCGGGCAGGCGGTAATGTTGTCCATTACCGTAATCGACCCGGTGGGAACGCCCGCAGCGGTGTTCACTTTCATGATGTAGTTGTATTGGAAGGGCTGTTCCGATCCGTCGTACGGAGTGGTGCCGTTGCCAGTCCCCGCGGGGACGAACGGAAGGTTGATATCCGTCGGATCAGGGAACGTAGGCAGATTGATCTCGGTAATCGCGGACTTCGCCACGTTAACGGAAAGCAATCCCGTCGATCGGCCGTAGACTCGATCGCCGCTGTAGTTCACGGTCATCGTCTGCGTCCCCGCCAATACCGGCGATAGAGTGAAACTGGCGCCGCCATTGGTCAGACTCGAAGTTGCCGTCGCGGTTTGCGGCGTAATGGTGGGAATGCCCGCATTGGGTCCTGAACCCGGAATGACCACTGTCCAGGTCGGGTAGCTCACCGTGACTGTCCCGGTGGGGGCAACGCCCGTCCCAACTTTCGGAGCCACTGTGATTGTGAGGGGCGTATTGACCACTTCTGCCGCTTTGGCTCCTCCCGCTACGTTCGTCGCGGAGTTGGTTAGCGCCAATCCCACGCCAGTCGCATCAATCACAATCGGAACGTTGATGGCGCTGCTTGTGATTCCGATTTGGCCGGTAAGAGTCCCTTGCTCTCCAGCTCCCGGATCGAAGGTGACGTCCACCGCGCAGGTGGCACCCGCCGCCACCGGGCTGCCCGCTTCGCAGCCGCCGGTCGCCGCATCGGCAGCCGTGTAGTCCACTGAATTCGTGCTGGTGTAGCCTGTAACCGTCAGCGCCGAGTTTCCGGTGTTGGTGATGGTGGCGATCGCATTCGTCGAGCCCGTGAGTGTGGCGGGAGTGGACAAAGTAAGCATGCCGTTGGTGCTCACCAGGGTAACGGCGCCGCCTGCGGCCTGAACCAGATAGACATTGTTCGCGCGGTCAAGAGCGACCGACGAAGTACCGCTTACCGTCGAGGCAATCGCGGTTTCGCCAGCCGGATCTAAGGCGCCGCTCACCCAGGGAATGCGCGTGGTTCCGCTTGCCGAGGAGATATAGATTGCTCCGGATGGATCGACAGCCAAACCCGTAGCGCCGCTCAAATTGTTCAACAGCGTTACTGGCGTGCCCAAACCACCAACGAGTTCGAAAAGATTCACCCCGTCGATTATGTAGACATTGCCGGCTGCATCCGCGGCCACTGCAGAGGGTGCGGTAAAGCCGGTCGCCAGCATGGTTTCCGCCTGTCCTAGATTGGCGGCGGTCGAGGCGCCGATATCGCTCAGCTTTACCACCCGCCCACTGCTCGGATCGGCGACATACAAATTGTCCAACCCATCCGCGGCCAGACTCAGGCCAGTATTGCCCAAGCCACTCGCCAGGGTCACCTGGCCCGTCGAATTCAGGCCGCTCGGACCAAAGGGCACTTCGTACACGCTACCGGTGCCGCTATCGGCGATGAAGACATCGCCTGTGCCGTCTACCGCAACGCCAGTCGGAGACGTCAATCCGGTTCCGATGGAAACAGCCTTAGAGGAACTTGTGGAGCCGGGCGCATACATCAGAACCTTGCCCTGGCCCGGATCCGCAACGTAGACGTTGCCCAGTGCGTCGGTCGCCACTTGGGTAGGCGTCATCAAGCCGGAGCCCAAAGTCGACTGCAGCGCTGGACTCGCCTGGATATTCGCGCCCATTCCCACGCCATGCAGCGCCATGGACGCCAAAATGTTGCTCTTCGCGTCCAGCATCAACAGCTTGGCTGAGATGTTCCCCACGGAAGTCGGAGTAAACGATACGTTCTCGAGACAACTCTTGCCGGATGCATAGGCTACTCCGGTGGTGCAGGTCCCGCCGGTGATGGCGAAGTCGGGCTTCGACACCCCGTTTTCCGCAATAACAAAGGTCGCGGGCGTGGCCGCGCCGTTAAAACTGAAAACAACATTCGATCCGCCAGAGGCCATCTTGCCTACGGCAGAGGAGCCGAACTCGGCATAACCAAAGCCCACCTTGGCCACATCCGCCTGGCCATTGGGTTGCGTCTGCGTGGTGGGAACATACATGAGATTCTGCGCCGCATCGATGGCAACTTGGCCTCCGGCCGGCACGCCTGCAACTATGACCGCCGAAGAGGTTTGCGGGGTCCCCGACGGATTCGGGACCAAGACGACGCCTTCTTGCAAATCGCTGATATACAGGTTGCCGGCGGCATCGGTCATGACGCCTTTCACGGCAGGCAGATTCGGGTCCACGCGGTGAAGGCCCGCGTCAGTCGTATATTGCTCGTTCGTTGTGTTCGCTGGGATTTCAAGGACGCCGGAGAGTCCGCCGGAATCCTCAACGAAGTAGACATTGCCTTCCGGATCCTGCGCAATGGCGATCGCGCGCGCGGTCATGCCGATAATCGGTACCCAGTTCCATCCGGCGACCGTTGGACTCGACCAGGCGCCTGTAACGGACAGGCTCTGAATGTCTATGCCATTGTTTCCGCCTTGATTGCCAACAATCAAGTTGTTGTTGTTGCCGACGGCAACAGCCCAAGGCTGAAAGTAACCGTAGTTTCCAATATCCCCAGTGCCCGTTAGGTCCATGATGCTGTACTGCGCCCAGGCTTCGGCCTCGTTGTTGTTACCGGAGTTGGTGCACATCGTCGTCGTCGGATTACTGGGCGATAACGTGTTCAGTCCGGTCCAGGTTTTCGTTGCCGCGTTCCACGGAAACATCACAATGCAGTTGTTCCAGTTGGCCCCTAAATAGAGATTGTTGGCAGGATCGATTTGAACGACTGGGTTTTGGTAGCCGCCCCCCAGGCTCGCCGATGGGCTCGCGCCAGCAATCACAATCGCCGCTCCTCCGCCCGCAGGAAACTCGTAGAGTGCGCCGTTGGCATAATCCACCACAAACCAGTCGCCAGCCTGGTCGATCGCCGTCTCCTGAATGGTTCCCCACCCAGTGGGATGAGACAATCCGGCTGCAGAACTGGCGGTCACCAGCGGCGAACCCTGCCCTTTGGCCGGTCCAGGCAGGCACATGCTAAGCAGCATCAGCGTAAAGGTATAGCCGGCAATTCGGCGAAGTATTGTGAAAGACGTGGTGGCCATTGCATTCCTCCCCAAAGAACTCGTGACAACCTTCCGCGGGCGTCTCAACTGTACGCGCGGATCGAGGCTTGCCTTCTCTTTCGGCTCTCCGGGAGTCGCCTCCAACTCCCGGAAAGCACTGTTTATTCCGCCCAGCTTCCGCAACCTCTACTGGACGCTCACCGGCAACGTAAACATCGGCGTGGTCAGAGAGTTTTGAACCAGCGCCTCCGGATCGTATGTGATGATTTGCACGTTATAGGTCCCGGCAGGTGTCGCCACCTTTGGTGCTGGTGGCGGCGTTGAGTATCCGGCGTTGGTGCACGCGGTGATCCCCATGAATAAGCCGGAAAGCATGATCGCGACGCAGATCAGAGCCATCGAACGGTAGAGCTTCTTGCGACCGGCGATTAAACCAACCAATCCAAGCCCGAACATGCCGGCCAGCGCCCAGGGCGACTGCCGCCCGATCGAAGCCGTGGTGCCGCCATTGACCGCTACGTCCGTACTGATGGTTATTACGATGGTTGTTGCAACCGCGCCGCTCGCCCCCACAGCCTCGGTGCCCGTGCTCGGATTGGCGTAATTGAACGTGCACTCGGAGTACGGGGGTAAGGTCGTTGCAGGGGTGGTGGTAGCAAGCTTGATCGGAGCATCGGATGAATTGCACTCCAAACTTACGTTTTCACTGAACCCCACCAGCGGCATCAGCGTCAGTGTCACTTGAGTGGGGACTCCGGGCGTGATGGTCGCCCCTCCAGACACAGTGATTTGAACGCTTGGATTGATTACATAGAAGGTTTGCACCGCGAGACTTATCGGGGCATAGTTTACGTCTCCGCTGTACGCTGCCGACAGATTGTAGACACCCAAGCCGAGATTCTGTAGCAGGAATGTCGCAACACCATTGCCGTTCGGCGCAATGGCGCCATCGACTCCCTGGGTTGGATCGGCAGGATTTCCATTCTGCGTGAAGGTTACAGTGCCTGAAGGCGTTCCCACCGACGAACTCACAATAGCCGAAACGTAGACAGGCTTTGTCCAGTACACATAGGTATTTCCGGCCCACACGGTCACAAGCCCAGGATTGGCGGCGCAGTTCTGCGACGGACTCCCGCTGGTCAAGGTGGTGTAGTTCAGGCATGAACTGTTTGTCACCGGCACACCAAGCGTGATGGTCGGGATTGCCCGGGCGATCGTGAAATTGCCCTTGGCGGCGGCCCCAGAGAAGCAGGTGGTTGTCGAGCACGTGTCCTGGGTGGCGCCTGCCGTCCCGGCACCGCTATAGTCCGCGTTGACGGTGTAGGTCCCGCCGAGCAGCCCATTGTAAGTAAATGTGGCGACACCGGCACTATTCAGGGTTTGGGTCTGTTTGGGCTGGTTGCCTGTGGCGCTGCCCACTGAAAGCGTCACTGTCCCTGTCGGCGTACCGAAGCCCGCGCCGGCGCTTACGGTCACCTGGATCGTATTGCACCCTGGATAAGTCGCGCCCGCGCACCCTGTACCGGTGACGGGAGTGACCGCAATCGCAGCCGTGGCCGCCGGCCGAAGATCCTGGATTACATCGCCTGACACGGCGATATTGACGCCCGAGGTCGCGTTTACAGCATTGCTTATGACCGCGATGGACGCGTTTGTCTGGCCCGCGGATGGTGCCTGAAGAACCATACCGAGGTAGCAGGAACCACCCGGCGGAGTACTTGTCGTAGAGCTGCAGACCGGCGAGTTTTGGGTCGCCGACGCTACGGTGTAATCGCTGGCATCGGCGCCGGAGATCAGATCGATCGTTGGGTCGTCGGAAACCGTCAGCGGCAGGTTACCCAGATTGAGAATCTGCGCATCGACTTCCGTGGGAACGTTGGGATTGATTTCCGTCACAGCGCTGAAATTGTACGAGCCGCCGATACCGAGTTGCGCCAAACCGGCGGTTGACCCGGAGCCATAGGATGCATAAGCATTCTGGGTTCCGTCGAGCGCCACTCCCCATGGTATGGCGGGGCCGCTGCCCAATCCGCTTGTCAACAGAACCTGACTGTTGAGATTCAGGGCGCCCGTAGTCGTGCTATACGGAATCCACACCAGTCCATTGGCTTCCGCCGCAAAGACAGATCCCGACGGGTCCACGGCTAAACCGGTTACCGGCCCCTGGAGACCGCTGGCAACCTTCGTCGCGCCTCCAAAGGGTAATGAGATCTCCCACAGGTTCGATCCATCGGCCACCCACACATTCCCTGAGCTGTCGGTGGCAATCGCCGACGGACCCGTGAATCCCGATCCAAGCATGATCGGCGGATAGTTTTGGGCGATTATTTCTGTCTGCGGATTCGGGATCTCGAGCACCTGCTTGCCGGCCTCGTCCGCTACAAAAAGATCTCCTTCGCCGTCGATGGCAAGATTCAGGTTGCCCGTGCCTAAACCGGAGGCAATCTTCGTTTGCTGCCCCGTGGCCAGAGCGCCGTTGACAAAAGGAATCAGGTAGATATTGCCGGAGTCTCCGATATAGAGATTGCCGACGCCATCAACGGCCACTCCTGTCGGCGCCGATAGGCTGCTGCCGATGACTTTGCCCGATGTCGGGCTGGTGGTGCCGGAAGGATATTGCTCGATGGCCTTTAGAGCCGCATCGGCGACGTAGGTGTTGCCATAGAGATCGGCCGCCACTTGCTTCGGTTCATTCAGCCCGGAAGCAATGGACTGAATCGTAGCCGAAGAAACCACCGAAACCGCCGCGCCTTGCCCGGTACCACTCAGGTAGGCGTTGCTGCCTGCGATGACGGCGTTGCCGGAGCCCAGCATCTGCACTTCGCCCTCAACGGGGCCGGCCTTGGTGGTGTTCAATTGCACGTAATACGGGCACCAGCTATATGCGCTGGTTGTCGTCATGTTGGCGCTGAAAGCCGGATACGAGGTGCCCGCTGCGCAGGGCTCAACCGGATTTGTCGGCGGCGGGTTATCCAACAGCGGAGCATTAGCCACGGGCGTGAAACTTGCATTGCTCGGCTTCGCCATAGCAATGCTGGTAGGCGTGGTGGGTTGGTTGAACATGTAATACAGGGCTTGCGTCTGGTTGACGGAGGCCGTAGCGGATGTCGAGCCGCTCGCGTCTGCAGCGATAGCGCTCGACGAAATCTGGAAAGCCGTACTGCTCAGGCCGGTTCCTGACACGTAGAAGTTGATTCCGTTCAGAGCGTACAGCGGGTCGCCCGACTTTGCCGAGATCGTGACCACCTCGTTTTCAGTAAACGAGTTTTTCGCGCTCAGCGTAATCGTTCCGCCGCCCGCTGCTACTGCGTAGGCCGTGATCGGAACAGAGCTTGGGCCGCCCACCGGAGAAGTCCCCAGGCCAAGAGCGCCGGGCTTCCACATCACAATGGTCGAATACAAACACGTTGCCGTCGCGGTCTGTTGGGTCGTCGTGTCGCAAGCCGGGCCGTTTACGCCGGCCGGCGCCCAATTGTTGTAATAGCTGGTTGCGATCCAAACAAACCCTCTTTTATCGACCATGGGCGGGTATCCGCCATCCACTGGCGAAACCATCTGCGTATCGTTCCACACCAGTTTCGGGCTCGCCGGCGTCCCCTCATTGGGAATCATGAAAACGCCATCCGCCTGCCCACCGTATGAGATGTTGTTCGTGCTCCCGAAATACATGTTCCCCTGTGGGTCAATGTACATGCCGTTGATGCCGTTCCAACCGCCCTCGTCGATCCGCGGCAACGCCGATTCGGCTGTTCCGGTCCCGTCGCCGACAACGGGTGGGGAGCCGGCGGCAATCTCCCGGATGCCATGCACATTGTTGGGATAAGCGCCTTGGTTCTCGACAAAATACAGGTTGCCGGCGTGGTCGACCGCGATTTGGGAAGCGTAAGCCTCCAGGCCCGAGGCCAAGAGGGTGACCGAATTTGCGACGACCTGACCGGCCTGATTCACTTGGTACTTGAAGATTTGCTGGGTATCCGACGTACTCACATAGAAAGTGACGCCGTCATCGCCGACCTGGAGATCCTGGGGCGGAATCGACGACGTCTGGCCGCCGCTGTTGGTGTAGGTAGGGCCTGCCCAGATGTCAGCATTGCTGAAGGTCCATGTCCCAGCGCTGGCGTTGTACGGAACCCGGCAGAATTGGACGGCAGAGCCATAGCGATCCCCGACATAAAGGTTGTCCCACTTGTCGAATGCAATGGCGCCGTTCCAGTACGAGCCTTTGAACTCCAGCAGCGAACAATCGGAGGCGTCTTTATTGGACGGTTCAGGCCCTACGATTTCCGTCGGCAACGATGCGCCAGGCGCCATATCGTAGATCACGCTGCCGGCTTCATCCAGGAAGAGGATATGGCCGTACAACGGGTCTTGCTTCATCGAGTAGATCTGAATCCAGTTGCCGGTGCTGCCATGGCTGAAGGGAACGACCGAGCCCACCGAGACCGGAGCCGGCGCCTTAATCGGCAACTGGGCCTTGGAGGCAATGCTCGGCAACAGGCCGGCAAGAAGAACCAGGCACGCGATCCGTGCAACTCTACGAAACATGACTGTCAATTCGATGGCCATACACTTCCTCCCACAAGCTCAATCAGAGATCCCGTTACGAGCGGCTTACCCGTCTGCCCGCTTACGCGGATTCGACGGAAGGCGGTTGCCGCACTTTCTTGATCCTGCTCGGCCGGCCGTCCCGCCCTTACCGGCCGTTTGCCAGTCCCACTTCCGAGGCCGCGGCAGGTTCACGCAGCGGCTGCCCGGACAAGGACCCATCAGAACGTAAACTTCGCTTCCAGCTCCGCCAGCCTGTTTCCGACCTTGATATTCGCGACGCCGAAATCCTGGTATTGAAGCATGCTTTGCGTCACCGCCTGACCAACGACCGCATCCTGGAGACTGAGATTCAGGTTCGTGTTGTTGTTGTTGTTGAACGAAACCAGCGGATGGTTAAAGACGTTGAAAGCACTCATCCGCAACTGCAGGGACTTTCCTTCTCCCGCGGAGAAATTTTTCAGCACCGTCAGATCGTGTTCCATGAACGCCGGACCGCGCAGGTAGGGCAGCCGGTAGGTCCCGTTGGTCCCGGGTTCCGGGATGCTGAATGCCAGAGGGTTGATGAACTGGTGCGTATGCGAGCCGCCCTTGGCACTGACACCATTCACCAGCCCGGGCATCATTTGCACGTCCGGCGTGCCCAGCCAAACCACTGGATTCATGTAGGTGACGCAGAATGTGTTGCCGTTTTTATCGGGCTTGATGCCGAAGACGGCCTCACACTCTGTCTGATTTTGCTGGTTTGCCTGGTTTGGATTCGAGACCTGCACGGCATTCGCGAAGCCTGCGTATCCGAAGCCGAAATTATTGCCGTTTTCAGAGGCCAGCGGGAAACCGCTCATGACCTGCGAGATTCCGGAGACCTGCCAACCATTGGCAAGCTCCTTGAACAGCAGGTTCCCGCCCTTGTAGCGTGTGCCCAAGTCGACCAGGTAATGAATGTTGAACACCTGCGTCCGGTCGTACGGCACCGGGTTGTAATCGTTGCGCAAGTGGACCGGATCGACGAGTTGGTTGTTGTACGATGCGGCGGTGGCAAGGTTCTTGGCGAAAGTGTAGTTGGCGCCCCACGTGACGATGCCCGAAGCCTTATCCCACTCGATCTGCGCGCTGTTGTAGTTCGAGTAGAAGTTATGCTTGAGCTGGTAGACGTGCTGGTAGAACGGGTAGGGACGGTAGAGATCGTACTCCGGCTGGCCAAGCCCGCCGATGCCGTCGATGACTGGGTTGCCGTAGAGCGCAAGCAAGTTGGTGGGGATCACTGAATAATTGACAAAGAAGAGGTTGTCGCTCGCATTCGCCATGTTCGGGTTGTTATTTGTGGGGCAACCCGTCTCAATGCCGCAGATGATGTTGATGTCCGAAGCAGTGTTGTAATTGGCGCCGCTATAGTTGGCGCCGCCGTTGTACGACGACAGGTTGACACTCTCATTGCCCACGTAAGCAGCCCACATGTGCGATTTCCACGGCAGGCTTTGATCGATTCCGCCGTTGAATTCGTAGTAGATGGGGCGCGCCGTGTCATTCGGAGAGATTGTGTAGGCGGAGAAATCGGGAGGCAGGGTGGGCGACTGGCTGTCGATCTGGTTGAAGCTCAACGCTCCCTGCAAGTACGACGTCTTGTACCCCTGGGCCGTGCCCGCTGCGAATGCGTAGGGCTCGAACTGCTCCTGGTTGCGGTATATACCCCAGCCGCCGCGAAGAATGGTCTTGCCTTTGCCAGAGATGTCCCAGGATGCGCCCACGCGGGGAGTCAGGTTGATCGTTGCCGTGGAGTTGACGGAGTTCGACACGCCCGTCTTCTGGGAATACCACGTAAGGCCCGGGAAGCCGGAGCTGGAGCAGTTGCGTGTGTAATCGTCTCCACATTGCGATTTGTAGAGGCTGTCTGAGAATGTCGCAATGCCGTTGTTATGCCTGTCCGCCCAGGGGCCGAAATGCTCCAGCCGCACGCCAAGGATCAGCGTAAGATTGTGCAGCTTGAACGTATCGTTGGCGAACCCGGCAATCGTGGTGTAACGCATGTCAACGATGGGCGTGAAGTTGCTCTGCGTAAAGGAATCGGCATACCCCTCGTACATCATGGCCGTGGGGTTGTAACAGCTCCCAAGGTATGCGGAGCCGGACAAGCGCAGGTTGCCGGCCGGATTCGGGTTCACGCAGCCGTTATACGGCGCCTGATTCGTCGACGAGTATTCGAAGTACGCGTTTCCGGGATTGAAAGTGTACTCGCCCTGCGGATAGCCAACAAACGCCGTGCCGTTGAACGTACCCGTCTCCCCATAGATTCCAAATTCCAGGAAGTGACCCTTCAACTGCCAGCTCACGTTGTCCTGGAGGATTGGATCGACTTGCTTGGTGTGAACCTGGTTCTGGTAGAACCCGCCGGGCATGTTCACGTTCGGGTAGCCGTTGCTGCCTCCGCTGCCAAGGGCAGGTACGGAATAGTCGTCGTTGTTTTTATACATGCCCAAGTAGTTGAAACCGAGGCCCCCATTTCCAGCGATGTCAAAACGATCCACCGCCGATGGGTCTCCCATCTTGCCGGGCCAGCTGACAAAAGACATGGCGGCGATGAATTGGTTGGTTACGCTCGCGCCGAAAAAGTGTGCGTAGCGCGCGGAAAGCACATTCGAAACATCCCCTGTAGTGATGGCGCCGGGATAGGGCACTGAACCCGTCGGGAACTGGTTGTTGACATCCACTGGGTCCTGGTCGATTTCTCGCTGCAGGCCATAAACAAAGAACAGGTTATTGGCTGAGTTGATGTTGTATTGCAGCGTGGCTCTGAAAACGCCCCCGTTTTGATCCTGCTCGAGCTGCTTAATATAGTTGAAGCCAAAGGGGTTGGTGAACGGGTCGGCGTTCGGCGCCGGGAACCAGTTCACAAGCGCCGCCCCGGCGCCGTTGATGTAGGAACTGGCATTATTGTTTGCCACCGCTGTTCCATTCGGCAAGAAGCTGTCCACATAGCACATGGGCTGAATGGCATCGGGATTTGGGTTGCCGTCAGGACGCAAGCCGCAGAGATCGGTGTCGAGCGAGGCAGCGCTAAAATCGCCCTGGCGCTCGGCCGCTGTCGGTACCCAGGCGGAAATCGCCTGCTGATCGGCCTCAAAAACCTGGTGGTAATACTCGTACCCCGCAAAGAAGAACAGCTTATCCCTGTTGTGATTGAAACTCGTAAACGGAAGCGGCAAGGGACCGCCGAAATTACCTCCGGGATAAAAATATTGCTCGTTCGGGCGTGACTGACGGAGGTAATTGTCGTACCAATCATTGGAATTCAAAATCGCATTGCGGGCCACGAAATAGGCCGCGCCGTGAAACGTGGAGCCGCCAGTCTTCGTCGAGGAGCTTAAGACCGACGGCCCCTTGGCATACTGCGCCCCGTACGACGAACTTGTCGCCTTCAACTCCGAGACCATCTCAATGTTCGTTTCCTGCACCGAACCCGAATTGGTGGAGATATTGGTGAGCGAAACGCCATCACTGAGGATGGCGATGCCGGCCGGGCCGGAGCCGTCGGGGCTATAAGCTCCGGTGGGACCGCTCAGGCCCTGGACGGCCGTATTGAATCCTGGCCGGTTGAAGAGGCCCTGATCGCCGGTCGACATCGCATATCCGGGCAACATCTTGACCAGCTCGCTCGCGTCGCGGCCGACGATACTGAGGGTGTTCAGGTCTTTAGCGGTGATGATGTCGCTGCGCTCGCCGGTGTCGAGCGCGGCCAGATTAGAATCGACCTGCGCTTCCACCGTGACCGCCGCGGCAGTGGAACCGACCTTCATCTTGATATCCGTGTAGCTCAACTGGTCTCCGCCGCGTACCGGGAACGGCTGGGACTGCCAGGACTCGAAATTATCGGCCGTCACCGTGAGCTGGTAACTGAGGCCGGGGGTTACGCCGGCAAATGCGAAAGCGCCTTCGCCGTTACTGGTCGTGGTGCGCTTTGTTCCGTTCGCGATGTCGGTCAATACAACCGAGGCTTTTGGAATCACAGCGCCTGTCGTATCCGCAACAATTCCAGTCACGTTTCCTGTGGCTTGCCCGTGGAGCGCCGTTTGCGCCAGCAGGAGCACCGCGGTTAGCATCACCAGCAACGAGGCAGTCGGCCTGTTCCCTGAAAAGAACTTCATAGTAGTCCCCCCGTCGGCTACATTCCCTTATGTCTTTGACAGCTGGGTTCCAGTCCCCACCCCAGCCCTAAGCTTTCGCGCACCCCTAAACTAAGCCTTTAAGTGCAACTTAAGCCTTTGAGTATTCGGACGCAGATTCTCGTTCCGCATTGATGACAGGGAATTCTGAAGCTTGAGGTTAGACTCTGTCAAGTGAATTCTTTCTGGCTTTTTCAATGATGGGATCGATACCGCAGGTTTGCCGGTCTCTGAGGCTCTTCCGGCCTTTGCGGACCGGGCTTTGCGCCATTTCGCAAAGACACGCTCGCCCCTGAAAGCGCGATCATTTTCACTCCGGCGGGCTTCAGCGGTGGTGATTCCAATGGAATAACGCTCCCGCCCGCGTATGGTTGCTCGATGAACTCGCTTGCCGCCCTTGCCATCAAGCCACAAAAACCGTTCGTATGGCAAATAAAAACCGCTTCGCTCTTTGCGCGCATTTTCCCTGCGGAATTTTGCCAGGGAAGGCCTTTCGCGGCCCCCGCTGCGGGACTCGAATTGGGCGTCGCCTTCTGCCCAGGCTGCGCTCTCGCCCCGGCGGGGAGCCGGCCAACGCTTCTCCAACCTTCGATGGAGGCGGCGGCCGAAATTCGATGGTTGCATTTCCGATCGGGCTGCGCAGTGTGCCGTTCCCGAGACGCGCTGCGGGGCAATTTGCAGGTCATGATTGCGATATCATGATTTGGCGTGCATGGCCACCGCTGCGGCGTGTGCCACAGCGAGGGTCTGGTCAGCCCGCGTGTGGGTCCGACTCAGCACTGACATTTCTCCGTCAGGCGCGAGAAAGGCGCGCCATAAGCATCGCATTCCTGTTAATCCGGCACCACAAAAAGAGTGATGGATTGCGCCGGGAAGCTGTAATTGCTGATAGTGCTTGTCGTCCCGCTCGCCGGGGGCGTTACACTCACCCCCGTTTGTTGCACAATCGCATTCAGATTGGCATTGCTGTACTGGTAAACCTGCGCCGTCGTGCCGCTCGCCGCCGTGAAGTTCTCCAGGTTGATGGTTGAGGTCAGGGTGCCGTAAGTCTTGTTAATCACCATCACGGTGATGGCATTGTCGGAGCTTCTCTGTCCGCCATAGACCGCCAACTGGCCCTCGCCATCGCCGCCGGTTCCCGTGCTAGTCGCATAAAGGTACGTGTTGCCAAAAGTGGAGTCGTTACCGTCGTAGTTGCGATACAGGGCAAAGGCGTAGTTGCCGGGGCCCTGCTCGCTGTAGTTCGTCGTCGGCCAGAATGCGCCCATACCCAGGGCCTGGCGGCCGAAGATGCCCAGAATGTCAGCCTGTACCAGGGCGCCGTTGATTGATTCCAAGCCGCCGAAATTGTACTCGTCGATCGCTGTCTTGGTGCCGGGGTAGTCGTTCGCGACCCATTTCTGCAACATGGGAATCAATTGCGGAGCCTGCGCCGGCGGCGAGCAGCTTGTGGTGTAGTTAGGGTCGGTGATGTAGTTCGGCTGTGGGTAGTTCGGATCGGTGTAGGTTGGATCCCAGAAGACGCGCGTCGCGTTCATGCGTGCTTCCTGCTCACCGGTGTCCCCGGCAGTCGTAAAGGCCACTGAGTTTCCGCTGCTGGCGGGGTAGTCCGGCGCAAAATATCCGTGTATATCGACGTAATCGAGCAGGCGGATGCCATACTGCTGCGAATAGCTGTTGAATTGCTGCAGATAGTACTCGATCATGGGCACGCCGCCATGGGCCTCACGATCAATCGGATTGCTCCAGGGCTGGTAACAGGGCGAACCCGAGCTCCATCCGTTTTCAATGTCCTCTTTGGAATAGAAGTACGCCCACCAGTTGTCGATCACCGGCCCGCTGACCAGTGCCGTCGGATCTGCGGTCTTGATGGCCAAAGCCGTGCCAATGCCGTTGTCCGTCACCTCGTCGTAAGTAAAGGCGACTGGATGAACGTCGCGATGCACGGCGTCCCACCATGTCGGCTCGTTGTCCAGATCCCAGATGGCGACGCCTTTGCCGCTCGCGCCGTTCCCATAACTGGGATTCGTCACCAGCGAGTTCACCCAGCCTCCTGACCATGTGCCATTCGCCCAAGTCCCCGTGACTGACCCGGGTGCCGGAGCACTCAAAATGCTGGGCGCGGGTTCCGAAATGCTGGTGTTTGCCTGGGTCGTACTGTTCCCAAACAGATCGCATCCGCCAGAACTCGTGCATCCATTGACGCCCTCCGGGTCGACGCCGTTGCCGCAATTCGCCGGGCTGTACAACTGTTGGCCGGGGAACTGCGATTCCGGAAAACCGCAGGCATACTGCGTGTTATTCGACACCCATCCGAGAACCGGCACCGTGCCAAGTGCCGCTGAGCCGGCGGCGTCGGTTGACTGAACGAACTGCGTGAAGTTTGTGCTCCCGGTGGCGTTGGGAAACTGTCCCCCTCCGCCCGAGAAGTTCTCAAAGTAATAATCGGAGGCGGAGTTGGTCATGTTGTATTGGTAGTTGTATCTAGAAGTATCGTCGCCGCCCCAGCGCACGATGCCGGGGTTGGCGATCTTTTCGGAAGCCGAATCCAGAACGTACCCGTTCATTCCATAAACATACGGGCTGATAGTGTGCGGATTCTCGGTTGGCGTATTGGGCGTGTTCACGTCCACGGCCAGCGCCGGGCCGGTTGCCGTGGCCGGCGGATTCAACGTAACGGTCGCGCTGCCGCTCACGTTCGTGAACCCAGTCATGGTGCTGGTGGCTGTAACTGTTACGGATGCCGGGGCCGGATACGGTGTGGTGTAAAGGCCGGTCGCGCTCAGCGTGCCGGGGCTCAAACTGCCGCAGGAGGTACAAGATAGCGACCAGGTCACGCCGCTGCTGTAGTTGCCGGTGCCGTTCACCGTCGCCGTGAATTGCTGCTGCGCACCGATCGTTGCGGTGCTGGGCGCCACGGTAATCGACGTAATTTCCGCCTGGTTGTAGTTGGCCGTCACCGTCGTGTTTGCGCTAATTGTCACGTTGCAATTGATTCCGCCAGACCCGCTTGTCGACGTGCATCCACTCCAGGAAACGAAAGAATAGCTGTTATCGGAGAGCGGAGCGCTCAGCGTCACCTGTGTGCCGGAATAGTAAGAGCGCGTGAAGGGTGTCGTCCCCGAGCTCGCCCCGTTGTTGTCAGCGGGAGAGACGGGCGAGATCGAGATGCCGCTCGATGGCGCCGCGGAATCCACCGTCAGCGTATAAGCCACGGCGGGATTCACCGTGACTTGCCCGGTTCCAGTGGCACTCTTATACGACGAACTGCTGTTCGCGTCAGGAGTGTAACTCCCGGTTAGCGTATCCGTTCCCGTGGTCAGCGAGCTCGCCGGAATATTGAACTGTGCGCTTCCGCTTGTCAGCGGAGTAGACGCGGAGGTGTAGCCCCCCCCGCTCAGCGTCACTGAGCCCGTCGGTACGGCTGCTCCCGCTCCGCCGCTGACCGCGACGGTCACAGAAAGTGGGCTTGTGACGGTGATGCTGGAAGAGCCCGGAGTCACCGTCACGCTGGGAGTAGCCGGATTCACCGTCACCATCACGGAGCCCGTCGCCGTGTTGTAGTCGGTCGTGTCAGTAGGCGTGAAGGTCACGCTCTCGCTGGGTGTCCCGCCACTGGGTATGATCGTGGGCGTAGTCCAGGTAAAGGTGCCGCTCACCGACGCCGAGCCGCCGCTCAGTATCGATGCTGCCAGCGTCTGGCCGTAGGTGATTGGGCTCGCCGTCGGCCATGGCGACACAATAGGCGTCGCCTTGTTTACCATCACGCTGGCAGAGCCCGCCACGGTGTTGTAGTCAGCCGCGTCCGTAGCGGTGAAAGTCACTCCTTCGCTGGTCGTTCCCGTCGCAGGCGCCGTCGCGGGCGTCGTCCAGGAGAAGGCGCCGGGAACCGACGCCGTGCCGCCGCTAAGTGTCGACGAAGCCAGCGTCTGGCCGTAAGTGATCGCGCTCGCCGTGGGCCATGCCGACACTGTCGGCGTCGCCTTGTTCACCATTACGCCGACGGAACCCGTCACCGTGTAGTAGTCGGTCGTGTCCGAAGGCGTGAAGGTCACGCTCTCGCTGGGTGTCCCTGCACCGGGGGCCGTCGTAGACGCGGTCCAGGAGAAGGAGCCGGATACCGACGCTGTGCCTCCGGTCAGTGTCGACGAAGCCAGGGTCTGGCCGTATGTGATTGCGCTCGCCGTGGGCCATGCCGTCACCGTCGGCGTGGTCTTGGTAGTTGTGGTGCTCCCGCCCCCGCAACCCGCCATCCCAACTGCCACCACCGCACTGATCCAGATCGCCGCCCGACGCCCCATCGTCACCATGACCCAACCTTCTCCTCAATTCCCTCTTTGTAAATCGGCATTCGGTCTTAATCTATTCAGCCCGGTCAACTCCCCGCCATGCGTCAAACACACAACACCAGCCCGGCCAAACGAGGCCGGGATCGAGGATTTCTCGGTGTTCTCAGCCGCCCTCTTTGGCTCCAACCTTTGCGGCACAGATAACGGTATCATGATTCTCTCCTGCCGGCCCATCTTGGTTCGCCCGGTCCCCGCCTGCCCTGCAGTCACTCCACGAATCCCCGGGCCTTATCGCCGGCGGCGGAAGATGGATTCTCCCTAGGCAGGTCAACCCGCGCCATGCCCGCCGAGCCCGATTTCTACCCATCTCCAATCCGCTTTACTCAAACGTTTTTCACTTGACAACCGCAAATTTTGTCGAGTACGGTGTACCGTTACCAAATTTGTATGATAATTCGCACGGAGTCCGAATAAGTCAGTGTGCTTTTTCCGCGTGCGGAGGGGTGCGGGAGTCCGGAGCTGGGTTTTGCAGGATTCTTTTTCCTGCGCAGGTTCGCCCGGCTTTTCCCGGGAACGTATGGAGACTTGTTTCGGCATTCGGCGCCGAATCTTCGGTGGCAGTTCGAGGGAATTTCGACCAGAACCGCAAACCATGATGGGCCTCGAATAGCGAAAGCATTACGAGATACCAAAGCCCAGGCGGTGCAGGATTTCAAGAGGCATACCGAAGTTGAACCGATGGACACAGGCTGTGTCCCCCCGCTTGAGATTTACTGAGAGCCGGGCTTCATGCGGAGCATAACGCGAGTTTGATGTTGGCCAAGGACGATACGGGACAAACCGGACCGTCAATGAATCCCCGGTTCGGGGACGGAAACAGATCGGAGGAGATGGAATGCAAATCACTTTGAACAGATTGACGAGTCCAGTGCGGTCCCTTACGGCGGGAACTTGGGTGGCCCTGTTCGCCCTGCTGGCCCTTTGCCTTGGTGCGGCAGTTGCAACCGCGCAGAAACCACCCATCGTGGTTTCCGGCACGCCTGTACAGTTGGGCGCGCTTACCGGCGGCGGTTGGGACGGTTCCCAGGAGCCAGTCGGAGGAACGTTTGTTATTGGTGTCAATGGCAACGTCCTCGTCGGTGATGGATATACAGGCAACTTTCTTCAGATCACCCCGGCGGGTTCAGACACCGTCCTGGCCTCCGGAGTGGGCGGCTCGAACGCTGCGCTCGACAGCTACGGGAATCTGTATTTTGGCGGCAATTACAACGCCAACGTCTACAAGGTCCCCTATAACGCTTCAACTGGCCAATATGTGGGCTGGACAACAGCTCCAACCACCAACTGCCTCGGCGGCAATCAGGACACTGCGCCTTGCATCTTCGCGCCCGCGATTTCGGCCTTCCTGAATACCCTTGGCGGCCAGGGCTACGCCGGCGTCGCCTTTGATGGACAGGGCAATTTCTTCTTCGAAACCAACACTCTCCCCACCACCACACCTAACTCGATCTTCGAGTGCAACCTGGCCTGCATCGCCAGCTCCTCAGCCACACCGAAGCTGATTTATGCCGACGCAAATTCGATTGGCGCGTTGGAGATCGATCCGTGGGGCAACATCTTCTTTGTCGATGGCAGCGACACCAAAGGCAAGGCGACCAACCTGAACGAAATCCCGCTCTCCGCGGGATCGTATGCCGCCTCGCCAACCGTCGTGGAGAGCTACACCAACGCGGCCGGCTACAGCAACGGCATCAGCGGACTCGCAATCGCCGGCAACGGGACGTTGTATTTCACCACCGACGGCGACGGCATTTTTGCCATTCCCAATACGCTATCGGGCGGACCCGTACCGAGCGGGATTTATCAGCTTTCCACGCAGGGTGGAAAGGGGGTTGCGATCGATTCCAGAGGCAACCTCTACGGAGTTCCCTATAACGGCGGCGACGTTGTCTCCTTCATTCCCGTGGGCAGTTTCGCGCTTGGCGCCTCTCCCACAGGCACCGCCGCAACTGCGGTCAATGCCACGATCTTCGATAGCGCCGCCTCTTGCACTACGCCTCCGACACTGGCGCTTTCCGTCACTGAGTTTGGTGTGTCCACATCCGAGTTCACCACAGCTGCCGGCACCACTTGCTCCACCACATTCGGTGGAAGCAACGGCGTCTTCAGCTCAGGGCCGCTGACCGCGGCCGCGTTCACGTCATTTCCTGTCACTGTCAACTTCACGCCCATCGCAGTCGGCGAGCGCAACGCGGCATTGACCATCACGGATGCCGCCAATAGCGCCAGCGGAACGGCAGCGCTCACGGGCGTGGGCCAGGGCGCGGCGGGCAACGTCGATCCCGGCGTCCTCACCGCTTACACCGGACTCGACGTCCCGGACTCCGTCGTAGCCGATCCCGCTGGCGACGTGTTTGTGGCCAATTCCAACGCGGCCGAGGTCGTCGAGTTCCCTGCAGGAACGACCACGCCGGTTGTGGTGGGCTCCGGATTTTCGTTTCCTGATGCCCTCGCCTTTGATGCCAACGGCGATTTGTTCATTGCCGACGACGGCGTGCCCGACGTGGTCGAAATTCGAAACACGGGCACCACCGGCGCATTTGTGGCCGGAACGCAGCAGACGATCGTCAGCTCTTCCACCACCTTCGGCGGCGAAGCGTTGGCAGGCGCGGTGGCGCTGGCCGTGGGGCCGAATGGCACGTTGTACATCTCTGATGCGGTAAATCAGCGCGTCGTGTTCTACAACCCCCTCACCGGTCAGGCTGGCGTAACTCTTGCTCAACCGACGATCGAAGGTTTATCCAGCCCGCCTGGCCTGGAGTTCGTGGAGGGGATTGCCGTGGATTCCTCGAACAATCTGTACGTCGCCGACTTATTCCTGGATGATATCTTCATCGTCTCCAACGCCGGCGTGGTGTCAACCGTGACGCCCCCGAACGTGACCGAACCCATAGGCGTGGCGGTGGATGCCTCCGGCAGCCTGCTCGTTGCCGACTACGTGAGCGGCAACATTGTCCGCATTCCCAACATCAGCGGAACGCTGACCCCTGCCCAGGCGATCACCATCGAAACCATTTCTCCGCAAGCGAACTCCCTGTGGATGGACTCCCTCGGCGACCTGTACGCGGGGAGCAACGGCGTGTCAGCCTACGCGATCCAGCGCACTGCGGCCTCGGTCAACCTCGGCACTGTCTCCGATGGCGCCACGAACTCCGCAACGGTCTACCTGATGAGCGCCGGCAACACCGCAGCAACCTTGGCAACTCCTGACGTTACCGAGCCAACCAACACCATGTTCACCCTCGACCCGGCGGCGAGCAACGGCTGCTCGAGCGGATCGTCCGGACCTCCCGGGGAGTCCTGCCAATTCACGGCCACTTTCGCCCCGCCGCCGGCGACGCCCAACGGGCCTCAAGCCGGCACGGCAACCATTAACATCGCCACGCCGGCGTTCATGTTCAACGTCAACATGAGCGGCTCCGCCACCGTGTCGTCGATTCTGCCGCAGACCATCACAGGCTTCACTCCGCCCACTTCGTTGCAGATCGGCCAGCAAATCACGCTGTCGGCCACGGGCGGCGCCTCCGGCAACCCGGTCGTCTTCTCCATCGACGCCTCCTCTGCATGTCCCACTTGCGCAACCGTCAGCGGCAACACGCTGACGGCGGTGTCGGTCGGCTCCGTAAAGGTTGACGCGAATCAGGCGGGAGGGTCCAACGGCGGCAATCTGTATGCGGCGGCGACGCAGGTTCAAGCAGCCATCGGCATCACCAACACCGTGGTCGCGTCCGACGTGCCCGCGCTGCTGATGAACCAGATCGTTTGGAGTTACCAGAGCGGCGCCTTCACCGACGGGCAGAATCCGGCAGGCGGAAGCTTTGCCATAACGCCGAACGGCGAAATCGTTGTCGGGACCAGCTATAACAACGAGGCGGACTTCGTCAACGCGAGTACCGGCGCCTTGATCAGCCAAGTGAAGATCAGCGGGCCGGGCGGGTTTACAACCGACAGCCAAGGCAACCTGTACATGGCGCATCTTTATGGCCCGTCGGTTTTGAAGATACCGTACGTGAGTGGCGTTTATGCGACATTGAGCGATACGTCTCCGGCAAACTGCACTGGCACGGATACCACCTTGTGCACGTTTGCCAATGTGCCGAGTGGAGGAGTCAAAGCGATTGCCTTCGATCCCTCGGGTAACTTCTACATGGTCACAGTTCCAGCGTCGACCGGTATCAGCAACAGCGCAATTTACGAGTGCGCCGCGAGTTGCCAGACTGGTGGTACCGGAACCTTGGTCTACGCGGATGCGAATGCGGTCAGCCAGATTGCTTTCGATCCCTGGGGTAATCTGTTCTTCACCGACGGTTACTACACCAGCGCGACCAACTTTAGCAACGATGAAGCCGCGAGTTCCAACCTCAACGAACTGCCTTACACAGCGGGCACAGGCTTTGCCGCAACGCCTACCCTACTGCAGACCCTAACCATCGCCTCTCCTGGCAGCTACGACAATCAGTTGGATGGCGTGGCGGTCACTTCCAATGGCACCATTTACTACGCGGACCAGAACGACGGGATGTTCGCCATCCCCAACACGAAAGCAGGCGGTCCTGACACTGCGCACCAGTACGTCGTGTCGGCGCTGGGCGCAAAGGGTATGGAGCTCGACTCCAGCGGTAATGAGTGGGTCGTGGTCTATCACTCCGGCGGCGATAACCTTGGAGAAGCACTCATCGGCGACTTGACGACGCCCAACGCTCAGTACGATGGCGCTCCGGTCAACGCCACGGCTACCGTCGTGGACAATGCCTTGCCCTGCACAACGGCTGCAACCCTGGCCATCGCATCCTCCAATACGGAGTTTGGCGCTACGACCGGCACCACGTGCTCGACGATTTCTGCCGCCACTTTCTCCACTCCGGTTTCCGCATCTTCCTATGCGGCGACTATCACCTTCACGGCGACAAAGCCCAATTCTCAAACCGCAAACCTGACTGTCACCGATACCACCAACGGCGGCGAGGGAACTGCAACGGTGACTGGCTTCGCCCTAACGACTCCGCAGACGCTCACCTTTACGGCGCCTACAACAACCACCTTCACGTTCTCGCCCGGCGAGACGATCACGGTGAGCGTAAAGAACGGCGGTTCCAACAACCCGGCCACATTCACCGTTGATTCGTCCAGCACCGGCACCGGAACCTTCTCCGCCACGACAGTAACGGGTACAACCTCTTCGGCTACCCTGACGGTTACCCAGGCGGGAAGTATTGTCATCGACGCCAACGAACTGGGCGGCCTGGCGGGCGGCACATATTACGACGCTGCGCCGCAGGTTCAATTGACCCTCACCATCAACAAGGCAGCGGAGGCGATCACCTTTACTCCACCAACCTCGCCGGCTGTATATTCATCGGGATTGATGATTAACCTGAGCGCGCTCGGCGGCGGTGCAAGCACCCCGGTGGTCTTCTCGGTTGACGCGTCCAGCACCGGCGCCGGAACCATCTCCGCCACGACAGTCACCGGCGACACCTCAACGGCGACACTGACCGTAACCACGGCGGGCACCATCGTGCTCGATGCCAACCAGGCATCGGACGCCAATTACCTGGCAGCGCCGCAGGTTCAGGAGGTCCTGGTCGTCAACCAGGCGGCCCAGACCATCACCTTCACTCCGGTGGCCACGCCACTCCACTACATCGCGTCGTGCTCTCCCATCACCCTGTGCGCGACGGTCAGCATCCAGGCCACGGGCGGTGCTACGGATAATCTGGTCGCCCTCAGCCCGGATCCGAGCAATGCCGTGATCTTCACCATCCTCCCAGGTAGTTCCGAGAAGAACGGAACCACGACCGCGACGATTGCGCTGGTGCCAAACCAGACCCTGAACTTCCCGGCCAACTTGATCATCGACGGGAATCAGCAGGGAAACGCCAACTATGCGGCCGCCACGCAGGCAAAGATCACGATTAGTGTTCTCGGGGGGCTGCCGCTGCAGACCATCACCTGGGCCAATCCGGGTACGCAGGTTGGCGGAACGTCTTTAACGCTCAATGCGACTGCCAGTTCCGGATTCTCGGTCACTTACACTTCCGGCACGTCGACGGTCTGCACCGTCAGCGGTTCGACAATCACGTTTGCCAAGGTCACCTCGGCAAGCGCCTGCACCATAACGGTTACCCAGCCCGGCGACAACCTCACATACGCCGCGGCCGTGCCGCTCGTGCAGACGTTCGCTGTCAACCCCGCTGGGCAGAGCCCGGGCCTGAACATGAGTATTTCGCTGTCCTCGCTCACGATTCAGCTGGGAACCGTCGGGTTAACGCAGATCACCCTCACCTCCACGAACAACTTCGCGGCTAGCTCGGTGAACTTTACCCTCACCGGCTTGCCAACTGGCTACACCTACTCCTTCAACCCGAACCCTGTAACCGTTTTTGCCCAGAACTCGACAACCGGTCTGCCTCTGGGCACAACCGTAACCACGACGCTGACCATTACGCCGCCCGCGACGGCTGCCGTTGTGCACCAGGACTTCAGGCCGCTCTTCCCGGCGACCTTGGCGGTGGCGCTCTGCTTCCTGGGCTTCAAGAAGCGCAATCGGCTCTACATGCTCATGCTGCTGGTGGTCCTCTTCGCCGGCTTGGGCTTTGTCTCCGGCTGCGGCGGCTCATCCTCCACTTCGACACCGCCGCCTGTCACGTCCACAGCCACCATCACCGCGACTCCAGCGGCTGGGCTTGCCGGCGCATCGGGATCGGTGACATCTAGCTCAACCTTGACGGTCATTCTCGAATAGGGCGATCCACTGGATTTGTTCACTCGCTGGGGCCTCTCCACACAGTTATCTCGTGTGAGGGGCCCCAAATCTTTTTGCGCTTGGCCGCTTCGCCGCAATCGGCACACCTGTAAATAAGCCTCCAAATGAAAATGACCTCTCGCACCCGAGAGGCCATGCCGTTACCCATTTTCTATCTGAATCTGGAGCCGACGGTCAGACTTGAACTGACAACCTGCTGATTACGAATCAGCTGCTCTACCAACTGAGCTACGTCGGCGTGCTTCTTGATTGTCCTGCCTTTCGATTGTATCGTTGCGTCGCATCGAGGTAAAGCCGCGTTGCCCGCCCGCCTCGGCCTGAAATCGGCGCTACAATGCTGCCCATGCAAGCCGATCAAATGTTTGAATGGCAGAGACTCGCTGAGCACTATCGCCAAATGAACGATGACGAGTTGCATGCACTTGGCGCCGATTTCGCCGACCTCACCGAAACCGCGCAGCAGGCCTTGCGCAGCGAGATGCAAAGGCGTGGCCTCGGTGACCTTCTGAGCGCGAGCAGCGCGCCCGTAGCCTCGAATGCGCCGCTCGCCGCTCCCACTGCATACGAAGCCCGCGCACCGGTTCACGAACAGACCGTTAATCCTCTCGGTTATTTCGGTCGCCAGCCCGAACTCGTTGACGATGCGCTTGGCGCCGTCGCCGAACCCGATGGCCCGGTTGAATACACATGGAAGACGCTGCTTTCTGAGTGCGACACTTCGCAGGAGGCGAGCGAGCTCTCTGAAGCATTGAAGCGGGCAGGCATCGAGAGCTGGATCGAGGGGCCGAAGCCAAGCGCCTACTCTGCCTATGCGAGCCTTGATCTGATCAATCCACGCGTCCTTGTCGCCGCCGACCAGCTCGAACAGGCACGCGCGATTGCTGCCCGGCCCATTCCACCCGAAATCATCGAGGATTCCAAGGCGGAAGTCCACGACTTCACGTCTCCTTCATGCCCCAGCTGCGGCGCCCCGGATCCGGTTCTGGAAAGCGTCGATCCAGCCAACTCCTGGAAATGCGAGCAATGCGGCCAGCGGTGGACCGACTCTGGGCCTGCTACGGCTGAACCAGGCTCAAACACGGGTAAGTCGGTCGTATAACGGAAAGAGCCGCCCGGCAACAGGGCGGCTCTCTCCTCAGGGAGAATAGTTCCAACGGAGCCAAACCCATTAGAACTTTCTGGCTGCATACTAGGAGCGGGGGGAGGCAGTGTCAAGAGAAAATGTTTGTGAAAATAAGTATTGATGTTTCAATACTTTAACAATGCAACACGCCGTTCATATGGGTCTATTTATTCGCTGGATATTCGCCTAAGATCTTCCGTCATTTCCCGTGATTTCGCCTTGTTTCTTCGGGTTTCCGTCCATTTTTCCACAGATGCCGTGGGACGTTAACCTTTCGGATGCGGTTCCTCAATGACCTCAATCACCTCGATTCTTTCGTCCCATTTCTCCGCCAGATCGAGATGAATGAACTCCTCGTCGTAGACCGAAGAGATCGGTCTGCCACGGGCCATGCGGTAAAGCGCTCTCCCGCCTCCCAGAAACCCGCCCAGCACGATTGCCGCTGCCGCCCCGATAATCGTCAGCATGGCAATGCCCAGCAGCAGCTTGCCGGTCTTCTCCACCTCCGATTCCACCGGCTCCGGAACCGCTGTTAGGCTTGCCTCGTAGTGCACTGACTCAATCAGCCGGTGGCTATCGTCAGGAACTGCGTCGCCGCTCACTACGACCACCAGCGGCCCACTATGGCGCACTTCCAGCGACGCCTGGTCGGAATCCGTCAATGGCTTTGGCCACGGCGGCTGCGCCCCGTTGCCGGCCTTCAGATACCTGCGGATGGCCGCCTCCTGCGCCTCGGCGACCTGCGGCGTGGGGTAATCGATAATCGTCAACGTAGCCGGGCCTGAGGTGAGCGAGTAATTAGCCGTCACCGCTTCGGCACCCTTGTCGAAGGCCACCAGCGACGACGGCAGCACGCCTCCCGATCCGGCGTAGCCGGCTGGCCCCTCCGCGTAGTGCGTCGTCTGCCCGTCAAGCTTCTCTTGCGGCAGGTTCACAAGTATCGGCGGGACCATCGCCCGGTTTCCCGTTGGCACCGGCAACTGGTGCGCGATTTCGCGCAGTTCCCCCGCCGTCATCGGCCCGATGCGGGAAAACGTCGCATCGACTACCGTCGTCCCCTGCCAGAACAGAACGCGGTTGTTGTCTGAGGCGGCTCCGGTGCCAATGCCCTCTTTGGGCCAGCCATTTTGGCGGTAGTAGGTGTAGGCGCCGTAGGCTCCCGTTGCGTCGTCGAAGCGCAGTGCGCGCATGCTCAGCGTCTCACCCTCGCGCTTGTAGTTGGCCAGCACCGCGGCGTTGAACCCGTACTCCTTGAGCGCTGCCGCATTCGCCGGGTCTACCTGCCCCGCGTCAGTCATCACCTTCGACGGTCCCGTTGTCTCCCATCCGTCGAATTCATCAGGTAGCAGCGCTCTTGGTGATGGTGGTAGAACGATCGTTGTCGCAGACTGTTTCTCCTCCGCGGTCGGCTGCTCGCCCTGCGCCCCGCCAAACACCGACCCGCTGCCGAGCGCTACCAGTCCTACCAAAATTGCCGCCTTACGCATCAACCGGAATCCCCGCTCCTCGAAGCACGCGCCGCATTTTCGCGTCGCCCGCCCCAACCTTCAGGGTACACGCTTGCACGCCGCCCCCGCCGCACCAGCGCCCCCTTCTCTTCGACACTGAAGGATGCGAAAAGGTCCCCGATTGTATTTTTGGCCTCCGGTCAGCCAGCTCCGCTCAGACCGCTCCGCTTGTCCGGCCGGCGATGGCCTGCGATGGATACAGAATGTCTCCCAGCGCCTTGTACCTGCCGCCGTAGAAGATTAGCGCATACTCGCGGACTCCCGTGCTCAAAGGTCCTCCCACGCAAATGCTCGCCAACAGGGCGAAGCCAAATGCAACCACGCCAAAGAAAACCTCGAGCGCGATGCCAACAAACCATGGTGCGCCTGTCGCGCCTGTGAACACCGAGTGAATTCCCCACTCCATCGCCGCAACGGAACCAGCCATCATCAGCCCGGGAAGAGCGAGCACGAGAAACACGCCGATCGCCGCGATCGACGGAAGAATCACGCGCAGGATCGCATAAACAATGAACTGCCTCTTTTCAGCCCTGATGCGCGCCCGCACTTGCCGCCACGCTTCGCCCGCTGTGGCGTTATCCAGCGCAAAGTGCGGCAGCATACAGTCCCGCAGAATCAGGTCTGTCAGTACTCCCGCCACAACCAGCAAAATCAAGATCGGAATCAGGGGCAAAACAAGAGCCAGCAATAATCCGACGTTGAAATGGCCTCCCAGTTGACTCTCTTGGAACAGCCGCCAGAACCCGGCTGCGAGCGGAAGTGCGACCAGCACCAGCAGCACCATGAAGCAGATTCCCACCACAATGTTCAGCCAGAAAAAGCGCCCCGCCTGCCCTCGATAGAGACGCCATCCCGGCTTAATCTCCTTCGTGTTGTGGACAAGGCAGTGAAAGAAGGCAAACCGCAGCCGCGTGATCAGGTAAAACACGAAAAGCGACAACACAATCGCCAGCAGCACAGCCGCCACAATCACCGCGATCCATTCCGGCGTCAGGCTGGACGGAGAAAAGCCGATTGATCCAGGCTCCGTCCCATGACCGCCGCCCGGCGTCGAGGAGTGGAAATTGCTCCCCAGCCCCTCGGTAATGATCGCCACCAGGCCAAGCTTCAGATAGGTTCCCCATTTGAATGGCCTGAAGAGAAACTCCTTGGTGCGTTCGATGGCGGACGAAACAGAATCGACAGCGGAGATGGGCTGCATAGGAGTCCTTTCGGGGGAAGGCACAGCGTACCACACAGTTACGTAATTCTCATGCGCGAAGTTCCGCGGCCGCCCGCGGTATGGCGCCTTTCCACGCCTCGAACGCTTTCAATGCCCGCTCGCATTGGATCCGGTGCCGCTCCTTCTTCTCGCGCACCCGCCGCCGCGTTTCCTCGTCCAGCGGCTCCAGCAAGTCGAAGGTAATGTTGGCGGGCTGAAAATTCTTCGTCTCAGCGTGCGTGATGTAGTGAATGAGCGAGCCGAGAGCCGTCGCGCGCGGCACGGGCGTGGGTTCTTCGCCTCGCGCTAATGCGGCTGCGTAAATCCCCGCCAACAAGCCTGACGCAATCGACTCGGTGTACCCTTCCACCCCGCAAATCTGTCCGGCAAACATCAGTTTCGGCCGGTTCTTCAGCCGCAGGCATTCGTCCAGCAGCGCCGGCGCGCAAATGTACGTGTTGCGGTGGATCTGCCCGTAGCGCAGGAAGCGCGCATTCTCCAGTCCCGGAATCAGCCGCAGCACACGCGCCTGCTCGCCAAACTTCAAATGGTTTTGAAACCCGACCAGGTTGTAGCTGTCGGCGCGCAGATTCTCCTTGCGCAGTTGCACCACCGCCCATGGCGTCTTTCCGGTTCGCGGATCGCGCAAGCCAACAGGTTTCATCGGACCAAAGCGCAACGTATCGCGCCCTCGCCGCGCCAGCACCTCGATGGGCAGGCAACTTTCGAAGTAATCGAGCTTCTCCCACTCCTTTTCCTCGGCGGGCTCGGCCTCAAGCAGTGCATCCAAAAACCGGTCGTACTCGGCGCGATCCATTGGACAGTTGATGTAGTCCGGCGTTCCTTTGTCCCACCGCGCGGCAAAGTAAACCCGGCTCATCTCGATTGACTCGGCATCTACGATCGGCGAGATGGAATCGTAAAACGCAAGATGTCCCGCGCCGGTCAGCCGCTCAATCTCCCTGCTCAGCGCATCAGAAGTCAGCGGCCCGGTCGCGACGATCGTGCAGTGCTTCGCACCGTTCTGGTTTTGGACCGATGGCGTGCTGAGACTGGTCACCTCCTCCCGGATCACGCGAATTTTTTCCTCCGCCGCGATGGCCTCTGAAATCCGCCGCGAAAACTCCACGCGATCCACGGCCAGCGCGTGACCGGCCGGAACCGCCGCTTCATCCGCGATTTTCAAGAGCGCCGAACCTGCGCGCCGCATCTCCTGCTTCAACAGCCACGGCGCAGTATTGACCGACTCGCTCTTCAGCGAATTCGAGCAGACCAGTTCGCCGAACTCCGTGGTCTGGTGCGCGGGCGTCAATCGCGGCTTGCCGTCCACCATGGCGCGCATCTCGTAGAGATCCACTTCGCAGCCGAGCCTTGCTGCCGTCAGCGCCGCCTCGGGTCCGGCCAGCCCGCCGCCGATCACGCGAATCCTCGTCATATCCTCCTCGGTCGCTGGCCGGTAGCCGCGGCCAGGCGCTTAAAGCGGCAATCCGCAGCCCTCATGGCGCGCCTGCGCCGTCTGACCCGCCGCTCATAGCCAGCCGCTCCAGCGCGTTGCCGCTCAGGCGCACATTCCGCCATTCATCCAGAAATTCGGCGCCCATCGCGCGATAGAAGTCGATGGCCGGCGTATTCCAGTCCAAAACCTCCCACTGCAGCCGTTGGCAGCCGTTTTCCACCGCAATTGCAGCGACCCGTTTTAGCAGGTCGCTTCCAATGCCCAGCCGCCGGAACTGTGGCAGCACAAATAGGTCCTCGATGTAAATGCCCGGCCGTCCCACCCATGTCGAGTAATTGTAGAAATAGAAGGCGAATCCGGCGGGCTCGCCGTCGTATTCGGCAATCAGGCATTGGAAAAACGGATGGGTGCCGAAGCCATCCCGAATCAAGCCCTCCTCGGTCGCCGTTACCGCGTCCGGCGCGCGCTCAAAGGCTGCCAGCGCGCGAATAAAATCGAGAATCTGCGCTGCATCCCCAGCAGTGGCCTTGCGAATCGAAGTCCTCATATCCAGATTCTAGTGTGTGATACGCGCCACACACGGCCTCGCGCCCACCGCACTACCATTGCATTCGTTGGTCCAGAAGGCGCCGTACCGCTGTCCCAGCGGAACGGCCAGCATTCCGTGCCGCGCTATTCTGAGCGAAATTTGGCACGGTGTTGTCTTTCGCATTCGTGGGAAGATCGGCCCTGATCCCCTTGTGCGGGGCGCTGGGTTGGATTTAACGTTGGTTTTGCTGGAAATGTGCCTGCCGGCAGTGACGTGTGCTTTTGCGCACGTGCTTTAGGCAGGGAATACCGCGTTTGGAACGGAGCCCGAGCCTCCCAGCGCTGAATCGTAAGCCACTGCGGCGTCGCAAGTTCGTTCGCCGCCGTGCACTCGGAATTTGAATTTTTAGAGATTGCGGGCAGCACTCTTCCCGCTCCTCTCAAGGAGACGACATGAAACGCACTCTTTCACTTTGGCTGGGCCTAACTGCTGCGGCCGGCCTGCTCGCATTGGCTGTCCCGCCCGCTCAGTCACAGACGCAGCCCGCCGAAAAAATGGGCAAGATTCACGGTCGCGTCATTAATCCCACAGGGCAACCGCAGGGAGCCGGCACGGTCAGCCTTTCCACCGATGGCGGCCATACGTTGGACTTCACCTTCCCGGTCGATTCCACTGGCGCATATTCCGGCGAAGCAAAGCCCGGAACGTACGAGTTGGTCTACCGTGCGCCTGATACGCCGCCCGGCCAGATGGTTGACTCCATCCGCGGCATCAAGATTGTCGAGGGACAGGATCTCGAGCAGGACGACGATATGTCGCGGCAGGAATACATCGACAAGATGACCCCCGATCAAAAGAAGCAGCTCGAGGATCTGAAGAAACAGAACGCCGAGGCCCTCAAGGCGAACTCGTTGATCAACGCGCTCAACGCTGACTTAAAGGTCGTTGGTCAGGACAAGAAAGACATCGACACCGCTCCCGCGACTGCGGCGCAGGCGCTCGGCACAAATGCTGCCAAGGCCGACATCGCCACCAAGGTCGATGAGATCAAAACCGCCAAGTATACCGACATCCAGAGCTTGATGACCAAGGACACGGGACTCAAGCCGGATGAGGCCTTGCTGTGGAACAACCTCGGGTTTGCGCAGGCAGGGCTCAAGAACTACGACGATGCCATTGCGTCATACAAAAAGGCGCTCGACCTCGAATCCGCTTCGAAAAAGCCCCGTATGCCCGTCATCGCCGTGGTCGATGCCGGACTCGGCGAAATCTACGCGCGCACCGGTAAGGTTCCTGAAGCGAACGCAGCCTATGACGCTGCCGCCAAAGCCGATCCCGCCAACGCCGCTCTCAACCTGAGGAATGAGGCGGTCATCTTCAACCAGGAAAACAACGGTGCTGCCTCAGCGGCCGCAGCCGATGAGGCCATCAAGATCGACCCCAACCAGGCCCTCCTTTACTATCTCAAGGGCCAGGGACTGGTCGCCAACGCTACAGTCGACCCCAAGACAAACCGCATCATTCTGCCTCCCGATTGCACGGCAGCTTATCAAAAATACCTGGAACTTGCGCCCAATGGCCCGTTCGCCAACGATGTGGCGGGCATCCTGCAGCAGGCGGGAGAAAAAATCAGCTCCTCCTACAAGGCGCCCAAGTCCCACTAACTCGGCGGCCGTCACCTTAGCCTCAAGAGGCGTCCGCACTGCGGGCGCCTTTTTTGTTTGCTCGACACCCACTACAATCCATTGCATGTGGCCTGCGCTTCCCTTGCGCATTGCTTCCAGAGGCCTCTCGTGGCTGGCAGGCCTGCTTTTCGCTGCCGTCATGGCGTTGCCGGCGCAGCAGCCCCCTCTTGATACAGGCAGAATTCACGGCCGCGTCATCAATCCCTCCGGCGTACCTCAAAGCGATGGCACAGTCAGCCTTTCAGTGGACGGCGGCGTAACTTTGAGCTACAACTTCCCCGTTTCTTTCTCGGGGGACTACTCCGGTCAGGCGCCTCCGGGAGAATACACAGTCGTCTTCCGCGCGCCCGACACGCCCGAAGGCAAAATCGTCGACTACATCAGCGGTGTCCAGGTCGTCGCCGGGCAAGATACGGGCCAGGACATCGATATGACCCGCCAGGAATTCTTCGCCAGGCTTTCGCCGGAACAGCAAAGGCAGTTGCAGGAGCTGAGGGAGGCCAACGATGCTGCGGCCACTGACGCAAAGCGCGCCGCCTCCTCCGTCGAAGCCGACCTGGCGATCGTAAATCTGGACTTCCAGGCAGCGGAAAGCGCGCGTGTCACCGCAGCCCAGAACCTGAGCGCGGCGCCGGGCTCTGGCGACGTCGACGAAATGACCGCCGAGATTGAAAATGCCAAGCTCGCCGAAATCGAAACCCTGATGAGCAAAGATGCTTCTGCCGATCCCACAGAGCCCGTCCTGTGGATCGCTCTTGCAAGGGCCCAAGCTGGTCTTGAGAACTATCTCGATGCGGAAGCCAACTTCAAGAAGGCTCTTGACCTTGCGCAAAAAGCCGACTCGCCTCGGCCTGAGGTCGTGGGCGCTGCTGAAGCCGGTCTGGGCGAGGTCTACGCCCGCACCCTTATGGTTGACGAAGCCAACGCCGCGTTTGAGGCGGCGGCAAAGGCCGATCCGTCGAACGCCGCGAGATACCTCCGCAATCAGGCCGTGATCTTCTTTGACGCGAAGAACTTTTCCGCACAAATCGACGCTGCCGACGCAGCCATTAAAGCTGATCCGGATCAGGCCGTTCTCTACTACATCAAGGCGGCAGGGCTTGCCGAAGACGCCCGCCTCGATCCCGAGACAAATAAGCTGATTCTTCCGCCAGGCTGCGCCGATGCCTTCCGGAAGTACCTTCAGCTCGCACCCAACGGCCCCCATGCCGCTGAAGCCGCCACGATTCTTGAAAGGGCAGGCGAAGCAGCAGGCCCTGCCAGCCCAACGGCTCCCGGCCCGACCCCCAGGAGTCCAACCCCGCAGAAATGACGCGACACATCCTGGACCTTCTACAATCCATTCCATGAGTCCGGCGCGACGCAGGTCGAAATTGCCCAGCCCCGCATTGCCGGGCTTCGACGAGGCCGCAGCAGCGATCGCCGCTTACGCTGCGAAGGTTGTTCGCGTTCGTCCCGGCATTGAGCGTGTGCGTCTCCATCAGGCTCTCGGCCGTGTTCTCGCTGAGCCGCTCCGAGCCGATGCTGACCAGCCTCCCTTCGCGCGTTCTACCCGGGACGGCTTTGCCTGTCGGGCTGCTGAGGCCTCCACGCATCGCCCTCTCGCCGTTGCCGGCTCAACCCGCGCAGGGCAAGTGCCTTCCGGTTCACTTCCGCGTGGTTCGGCCTGGGAAATCATGACCGGCGCGCCCGTTCCCATTGGGGCTGATGCCGTCGTTATGCTCGAGCACGTCGAGGAGGCTGGCTCTCCATCCGCCCGCACCATCCGTTTCCAGCCGTCCCGCACCATCCGGAAAGGCGACAACATCGTTGCCCGCGGCGCCCAGGCGCGCAAAGGCGACAAACTTCTTCCCGCCGGCTCCTTGATGGACGCTGCGCAGATCGCGCTCGCCGCATCCTGCGGCTCGACCGAGCTCGATGTCTTTCTGAAACCGCGCGTGGCCATTCTCTCCACCGGCGACGAGCTCGTGCCCACCGGTTCTACGCCCGGCCCCAGCGAGGTTCGCAACTCGAGCAGCGCCATGCTCGCCGCGATGGTCTCTGCCGCCGGCGGCGATCCCTGGGTCCTGCCCATCGCCCGCGACACCGCCAAATCCCTCGACTCCGCGCTCGCCCGCGCCGCAACCGCGGATCTCCTTCTCATCACCGGCGGCGTCTCCGCGGGCAAATTCGACCTTGTCGAGCCGGCGCTCGCCCGTGCCGGCGCACGCTTTCACTTCACCGGCGTCCGCATCCAGCCCGGCAAGCCGCTGGTCTTTGGCGAGTTGCCTCCGCGGGGCACTAAGACCGGTCCAAAACACCGCCTCACGGAGTGCTGCCCGATCTTCGGCCTTCCGGGTAATCCCGTCTCCTCCGCCGTCACCTTTCTTCTCTTCGCCGCGCCTGTTGTGGCCGCTCTTGCTGGGAGGGGCGCTAGCGGCCAGGACTTCGCCCTGGGTCCCCGCTTCGCCCTGGCGCGCCTCACCGAGGACGTCAAAACGAAGACGGGCCTCACTCGCTTTCTCCCCGCCGCCTGCACATTTGCCGGCCCCACCCCTTCCGTCGCGCTCGTCCCCTGGCATGGCTCGGGCGATCTCGCTGCCATGGCCCGCGCCAGCTGTTTCCTGGTCGTGCCCGAAGACGCTGATCGCCTTCGCGCAGGTTCGAATGTCCGCATTCTGCTTCCCTGAGGAGTCCTATGCCCAAGCCCTCGCGCCTTTCGCATTTTGCCGCATCCGGCCAGGCGGCCATGGTCGATGTCAGCTCCAAGCAGTCCACGCGCCGCACTGCAACCGCGTCTGCCTTCGTCGAGCTCTCAGCAGCCGTTCTCGTGGCTCTGCCCTCGAACCCGAAAGGCAATCCGCTTGAGGTCGCGCGCTTTGCCGGCATTCAGGCCGCCAAGCGTACCGCCGACCTCATCCCCATGTGCCATCCCCTCGCGCTCACGCACGTCGAGGTCGAGACCACCATCGCGCGCGGCGGCGTGCGCATCACGTCTACCGTGTCCACAACCGGCCCCACCGGCGTCGAAATGGAAGCCATCACCGCTGTCGCCGTTGCCGCGCTCACCGTCTACGACATGACCAAGGCGCTCGACAAGGCCATCGTCATTCGCGAGATCCGCCTCGAATCGAAATCCGGCGGCAAAAGCGGAGATTTTTCAAGAGATAAGGAGTAAGGTGCGTCCCGACGCGCGTACCACCGTCGGCGCATTGCCACCCATATGGAATTCCCTCTAGACTTGAGGAGGGCCAGGCCTGTCCTGCGCCTCTTAGCCGTGCGGAAGTGGTGAAATGGCAAACACACCAGCCTTAGGAGCTGGCGCCCAAAAGGCTTGCGGGTTCAAGTCCCGCCTTCCGCACCAAAACCGACTCAAGTAGCGAACGCCGCGACAGCCCGGAAGTGAGAGGAGAGTCGAATGGCAGAGCCACAGCCGCCACAACTTCCGCCACCGAGGACTAAACGCTTCCTCAAATTCTTCACCAAATCTGAATGGGTCAATGTCTTTCTCACTGCCGTAATTGCCTTAACAGGTATTGTCGGCATCATTCTTGTCATCCAAGGCTCAAGCGACACGGCGAGAATTCGAGATGCGGCTGAAAAACAGGCCCAAGCCGCTAGAGATTTCGCTAACACTGCCGCCTCGATTAACACCGGAATTAGCAACGCCGTCGGAAAGCTAGACATCCAAGCGGGAGCAGAGGAACTTTCGGCGCAAATCGCTCAAGCCGCTTTGCGGCCATCCATTGTATTCGGCATCCAAAAGACAACTGTTTCTGACAACTCAATATCCTACGAAGTCCATATATTTAACGAAGGCGGAAGTTCTGCGAGAGTGACGATACGAACCTGCGCCTTATACAATCCACAACTGAAGCCTGACGTTTCCGTCGATAGTTGCAAAACTTCGCAAGGAGCTACAGACATACGAACAGAAACCCCTTTCACCATCCTGCCGCATCGTCAATATATTGTCTTCGGAACCCAGACCGACACTGCACCCGTGAAAAGTGGGCAGGTCTACTTATATACGCCATATGACCTTAGCTATACCTACGCCAAGGTTCGCTATACCTTATCTCATTGCTTTGTTTACGACAAAACTGTGAACGCGTTAAACGAGTGCGGAGCCGCAACGCGAAACCAGAGTAACCAGCACAAGTGAGTTTTTGGGTGCAGGGCACCGCGCAGTAAGCAGCTCGCTCTGTCTTTCAGTTCTTACTTCCCGTAAACCCGCTCATTCCGCCTCGTGTATAGCTCCCGGAGGGAGCGAAAGAAAACAGCCCAGGACAACCCTGAGCGAAGTCGAAGGGGCAGTCCTGGGAAAAAACGCAATAGGATTTGCCAAGCCCCGTAGGGGCGACAGAATCCTCTCAACAGATCCAACTAGGGTCGCTCTGCGATTACTTCAGCCGCGCACCCAGCGGCACATCCTCAAGGAACCCCGCGAGCACCGGCGATCCGCCTTCGAGAGAAGCGGCCAGCAGCATTCCATTGGACTCGAGTCCGCGCATTTTTCTCGGAGCCAGGTTCGCGACGATCACGATCTTCCGCCCAATCAGCTTCTCCGGCTCGTAGTATTCCGCGATTCCCGCCAGAATCTGCCGCTTCTCGGTTCCGAGGTCGACCTCGAGGCGCAGCAGCTTGTCGGCCTTGGGCACAGGCTCGGCCACCAGGATCTGCGCCACGCGCAACTCGATCCTGGAAAAATCGTCAATCGTGATTTGCTGCGACTCCTGAGTCGCGGCCTCTGCCGTCGCTTGCGGCACAACCGCCGCCGGCACGCTGACTGTCGCAGGTTGAACCTTCGCAGCACTCGTAGCCGGCGTCGAAACCTTCGCAGCCACAGGCGCTACTGGCTTCGCCGCCGCCATGGGTGACTTCGGCACAGATGGCCGCACTAGCGCCGCCGCTGGTTCTTGCTTCGCTGGCGCTGGCGCCGGCGCCTTTGCTTCCTCCACGACACTTCCGCTCGCCGCTTCCACCGCCGTCCGGTTGTTTTCGTCCTCAAGACTCTGCATACGTTCAACCGCTTCCTTCTCTGCTCGTGGAAACAGCGGCGATGGCTCGCCAAATTTCATCCCCGCCTTCAATCCGCCCCACGCGAGCTCAATCAAAAATCCGTTCTTCGCCGCGTCGGCCAACTTGCCCAGACCAAGCTGCTCCCACACCTTGGATGCCGCATCCGGCACAATCGGATACGCCAGCGCTGTAATCACGTGAATCGCCTCCGCAGCCGTCGTCAGAACGCGCGCTTGCAATTTCACATGCTCCGCGTCCGATCGCTCCGGCGGCTTCTTCCACGGCGCATTCGCCGTCAGGTACCCATCCGTCTCAGCCACAAGTAGCCACAAGCTCTTGAGCGCTTCGGAAAAATTCAATTCGTCAAACGCAGGTCCAAACGCGGCGATCGCCGACTCCGCATTCGTGCGCAACGCCGTCTCTGCCGGCGTCTCCACGCCAGTCTCCGGCACAACCCCGCCGAAGTATTTGTGTACCATGTTCACCACGCGGCTCACCAGGTTGCCGTAGCCGTTCGCCAGATCCCCGTTGTACCGCTGCACCAGCGCATCGAAGCTGAAATTTCCGTCCTGCCCGAACGGAATCTCCCGCAGCAGGAAGTACCGCAGCGCATCCGCGCCAAGCACTTCCTGAACGGTCTCCGCGCGCACAATGTTTCCCCGCGACTTCGACATCTTCCCCTGGTCAAAGAGTAGCCAGCCGTTCGCCCGCACCGAGCGCGGTGTCGCGATTCCCGCCGCCATCAAAAACGCCGGCCAGTACACGCAATGGAACCGGCTGATCTCTTTCCCGATCAGATGAATGTCTGCAGGCCAGAACTTTTTGAACTTTTGGTCGTCATCGGAGCCATAACCCAAAGCAGTAATGTAATTCGCCAGCGCATCAAACCAGACGTAGATCACGTGCTTTTCGTCGCCGGGAACGGGGATTCCCCAGGTGAGGGTCGTGCGGCTGATTGAAACATCGCTCAGCCCGCTGCGCACAAAGCTGATGACCTCGCGCCGCGTCGACTCCGGCCCCATGAACCCTGGATTCGCTTCGTAAAACTCAAGCAGCTTGCGCTCGAACGCCGAGAGCTTGAAGAAATAATTCTCCTCGCTCACCGTTTCCGTCGGCCGCCCGCAGTCGGGACATGGCGTTCCCGGCGGCCCATCCACATACGCTTCATCGAACACGCAATACTGACCGGTGTAGGAGCCTTTGTAGATGTAGCCCTTATCGCGCAGCGTCGCGAACAGGTGCTGTACGCCGCGAATGTGACGCGGCTCGGTGGTTCGGATGAAGTCGTCGTAGGTCAGCCCCAGCCGGTCCCACAACCCGCGAAACTCGCCCGCAATCTTTGCCGCAAACTCCTCCGGCGTGCACCCGGCCGCCTTGGCCGAGCGCTCGATCTTTTGCCCGTGCTCGTCGGTGCCCGTCAAAAACCACGTCTCAATCCCCAGTGCCCGCTTGCGCCGCGCAATCGCGTCGCACAAGATGGTCGAGTACGCATGCCCCATGTGCGGCCGCGCGTTCACGTAGTAAATCGGCGTGGTGATGTAAAACCGGGTTGTTTTCGATGCTGTTTCGGTCATGGACGGCGCATACCGTTCGCGCACAGAAGAAGAAACGGCGTGATCGGCAATCACTTTCCATCTTAAGGCATTTCGCTTGAATGGGCAGTCTCGCGCTCTTTCCGTCGCCGCACGCCGTTTTTAGAGAGGCCATCTCATCGCAGATGCTAAAATCACTAGGAAAATCAAGCATTTTCCTGAGGCTCTCGCGTGGTTCTCGAACTAGAAAAGCGGCTTGGCCGAAGTCTTCGCGCCGTCCTCAAAGAAAAATACGACCTGGAGATCGGCTCGATCCCTCTCGAGACCCCGCCCGAACTGCGCCTGGGCGAAATTGCCACACCGATTGCGTTCGAGCTGGCGCGCAAACTGCGCAAGGCGCCGAAAATCATCGCCCAGGAGATCGTTGCCAACCTAGGCGCACTCCCGGGATTCGCCAGATTTGAAGTGGCCGGCGCGGGCTATATCAACGCCTATCTCGACCGCGCTGCCGCTGCTCAACTGGTGGCGCCCGCCGACGCCAATCCGCCGTCGACTAAGGGCCATGTGCTCGTGGAGCACACCAGCATCAATCCCAACAAGGCTGCGCACATTGGCCACCTGCGCAACGCCATCCTCGGCGATACCTTCGTCCGGTTGCTTCGCGCCGCCGGCTACAAAGTCGACGTGCAGAACTACATTGACAACACCGGCGTCCAGGTCGCCGATATAGTCGTGGCGCTTACCCATCTTGAGCTAGATACGATTCCTGGCCTTCCGATAAGCGAGCAGCACACGGTCGCGGGAATAAAGAAGCGCATCGCTTACCTTTCTCAAAGAGTCCGGAAGAATCCGAACGATAAAGAGGCGTGGATCGACTATTACTGCTGGGATTTATACGCAAGAGTAAACGTCTGGTATATGGCCCTGAACGTAATCGATCAGGATCCTTCGAAAGTTGCAGAAAGAAAGCAGATTCGCCTCGACACGCTGCATGCGATTGAAGCGGGCAACAACGATACCGCCGAAATCGCTGACCTCATCTCAACCGCAGTCCTCCGCCGCCATCTTGAAACCATGCTTCGCCTCGGCATCGAGTACAACTTCCTGCCGCGCGAGAGCGAAATCCTTCACCTCAAGTTTTGGGAAGCCGCATTTGAAAAGCTCAAGCAATCCGGAGTGCTTTACTTTGAAAGCGAGGGTAAGAACAAAGGCTGCTGGGTGATGACCCGCCCCGGAGCGGAGACAACCGACGGAGCGGACGATGACGCCAAAGTCATCGTCCGCTCCAACGGCACCGTCACCTACGTCGGCAAGGACATTGCCTATCATCTCTGGAAGTTCGGCCTCCTCGGGCGCGACTTCGGCTACAAGCGCTTCTTCACCTATCCCGATCACGAGTGCTGGATCTCCGCCGAATCCGGCGAATCGGACCATCCCCAATTCGGCGGCGCCACCGCCATCTACAACGTGATCGATGCGCGCCAGTCCGACCCACAGGCCAATGTCATCCAGGCGCTGCGCGGCATGGGATACACCGATCAGGCCGATCACTACACGCATTTCAGCTATGAGATGGTCGCGCTCACTCCGCGCTGCGCCGTCGAGCTCGGCTACGACGTTTCGGAAGAAGACCAAAGGAAATCCTACATCGAAGTCAGCGGCCGCAAGGGCTTCGGCGTCAAGGCCGACAACCTCATCGATAAGCTCATCGCCGCCACGCGCGCTGAAGTAGACGCGCGCCAGACTTCCCCTGACGAAGCCGTGCGCCAGAAGATTGCCGAGCAAATCGCTATCGGCGCCCTGCGATACTTCATGCTCAAGGTCACGCGCAACTCCGTCATCGCGTTTGATTTCAAAGACGCGCTCAGCTTTGAGGGCGAGACCGGCCCCTACATTCAGTACGCCGTCGTCCGCATTCGCAATATCTTCCGCAAGGGCGGCACAACGCCGGAAGCGGTGCTGTCGGACTTCGCGAATCTGGCCGCCCAAGGCTCTGCTCGCATCGCGCAGTTTTTGAGCGGCGAAGAAAACGCGGACATCTGGGCTCTATGGCTGCGCGCCGGTCGCCGCACCCAAATCCTCGAGCAATGCATCGCAACTTCCGAACCCGCCCATCTTGCCAAGCACGCTTTCCAACTCGCGCAGGAGTTCGCCAATTTCTACCATCGTCATCACATCCTCACGGAAGAAGACCCCGCGCGCAAAACGTTCCTGCTCGCCACTGCCGCCGTCGCCTTGCGCGAACTCGTTGGCGCCCTCGCCCTTCTCGGCATCGAAAGCCCCGAAGCAATGTAAAAGCAGCCTCAAGCTGCTAGCTTCTAGCCTCTAGCCTTCTTCTCGCAACTTGAAGCGTCGAGCCTCGATTGGTTGTTCTCTTAGTTCTTGGATCAAGGCGCCTACATCTCCCTTCAAAACAGGCTAGAAGCTAGTGGCTAGAAGCTAGAAGCTGCACTCCCAGTTGCCAACTCACCGCCTCAGCCTTCACAATGCCGTGGAGTGGTCTGACCAGTTTGCGCCGCCACCAAGGTGCCGCGCACGGGCTGCAGTTCCCTGCCGGAGGTCTTCCATGCGTCGTTATGCCCTGTCCATCTGTCTCTTTGCCGCGCTCGTCTTCGTCGCCTCCGCACATGCTCAGGTTCCCCTCGAGTACGCACCCCCCATCATCACCTCCATCCTTCCGCCCAATCCCCACGCTTCCGAGCCCGGCCTGCTCTTCTATCTTTCCGGCGACAACGGCTTCAATGCCGACTACGCTGCCGGCGGCGATCCCGTCCCCAACTACCAGCGCGACGTCAAAATTGTTCCCAACGGTGTCAGCGGCTCCTACATTCAGTGCGGGAACAATCAACTGCTTTCCTACTGGGCCCCCGGCAACATCAACTCGCAGCGCGGCACGCTTTCGTTCTTTTGGCGCTCGCGCGATCCGCTCGACGAAACCGAGTTTCCGGTCTTCCGCGTTGGCTTTGCCGATCACTCCAGTTGGGACATCGTCTGGCTCCGCATCGATTGGAACGGCCACGGTTTTGACGCCTTGGTCACCGACGTGAATCTGGGCCGCACGCGCGTTTCCGTCAAACTGCCTGAAATCCCCAGGCCTGACCAATGGGTTCATCTCGCCCTCGCGTGGGACGAAACCAGCGGCATCCGCTTTTACATCGATGGCAAGCTCTTGGCCACAAAGGAAGCCACCGGCCTCTTTGACACCGCCCTCGATCAGTTCGGCCCTCACTCGCGCGTCATCGGCCCCACCGGCGTCGAAAGCTCCTACAGCTACGATCGCGGCGGCGACCTTGACGAGCTTCGCATCTACGACCGCATGCTCTCCGACGACAACATCGCCGGCCTCGCCAAGAATCAAATTCCCCAGGAGGTCCCGCCCCTTGTTCGCACGGTCGCTGCCGGCGCTGCTCCCGCTGAAGCCGCGGCGCCCATACTGCCGGCCGAAGGCGGAAAAGATTCGGGCTCGGGCCACGCCACAAACTGGCAGCAGGAATGGGATCTCAAGTACGGCTGGAATCGCCCCGGCGACGATCCTGTTCTGCTCAACGAGGAGTACACGACCATCCGCAAGGTCGAGATTCACGACGTCTACGATCTCGATCGCTGGTGGTGGCGCGCCACCGACGGAATTCGCGAGACCACCTGGCCCGGCGTCTACAACCGCTCCCGCCTAATCGGCCGCGACGATTATTTCGAGCTGCCCGATTGGGACTGCTACTCACTCTCCGGCAAAACCGTCACGTTCTACATGCCCGACGAGCCGTGGAATCATCTTGAGATCGCGGGCGGCGCATGGGGCACCTGGACCCTCCTTGCCCACGACAAGGAAAAAGCCTCCGACTCCGAATCCACGCTCTTCGTTCGTCCCAAAGGCCAGGAAATCACCTATCACCAATTCGATTCGCCTATCTCCGGCCAGAAAATCCGCTTCGTCAACGTCGAGCAGGAGCAGCCCATCGGCGAGCTCTCCGCCTACTACGTGCATCCCGGCATGGAGCCCACCGGCGTGACCACGTTCCGCTACAAGCTCACCAGCCAGATCAACCCCGCCGACAATCCCTCCACCAAGCCGCTCGTCGACTACATCGCCGGGCGCTTTCCGTCTGACGAGCGTATGACGATGGTGGCCATGCCCGCTGGCGCTCCCGGCACGCGCCGCAAAGATAGGCAAGGCGGCCTACCCATAGTCCACATCCTCATTCCCGCCGATTTCCGGTCACAGTTCGTCGCTGACAGTCACGGGTATTCCTATGGCTGGGAGAACATCGACGCCGGCCTCGACGGCATCGCCATCGATCTGCCTCCGCTCAACCTCCAGCCCAACGCCGATGGCGTCATTCCCCTCAACATTCAGATCAAAGATCCGCTTTGGCCCATGCGCGACATGCTCTACTTCACCTTCACCGTCAAGCCCGGCACGCCGCACACCCTCTGGCTCGACACGCGCGATCGCATCCTGCCCAACAGCCGCAGCCTCTACCTCACCATCGCCGCGCAAAGCTCCGATTTCTCCACGGATGCCCTCGAAAGCGCCGAGATCCGTCTCATCTTCAAGCCCTACAAGGACGCGCTCCCCGAGCACATCGCCGACCGCCTTACTCAAGTGCGCGACGAATTTTCGAACCTCGTCGAGGAGTCCGTCAGCTCGCGCCGCTTGAATCTCTTCAACCGCTTCGATGGCGACATCAGTGACCTACTGCGCGTCGACCCTCAAAATGCGCTGGCCCGCGACTACTGGCACGAGATGAATCACGAGCAGCCGCACCCGCCCTTTATCGAGCCTCAGGCGCCTCCCGGCGTCCCGCAATGGGCCTTCCTGCAGGTTGAAGATCTCGGCTACCTCAAGCGCCTCATCAACTGGTACATCGATAATCGCCAGATCTCGAACGGCGAATTCGGCGGCGGCCTCTCCGACGATAGCGACTTCAGCGAGTGGTTCCCGGGCCTCGCCCTCATGGGCTCCACGCCCGACAAGATCAAGACCTCGCTTTGGCGCGAGCTCGACGCCATGTACGCGCAGCACATGTTTACCAACGGCCTCGCCACCATCCAGACCGACGAGCTGCACAGCTACGAAGACGGCCTCAACGTTCTCGGCGAGAACATGCTGCTCGACTTCGGTAGCCCCAAGCTAATCGAGCGCGCTATGGTCACTGCTAAGCGCCTCGAATGGCTCACAGGCATCAACGACGCCGGCCATCGCCATGTCCGCTCCAACTACTTCAATGGCGCCAAAATGGCTACGGGCGGCGTCTGGGGCTGGTCGAAAGAAAATTCCTACATGGACTTCCAACCTGCGCTCTCGCTCGTGCTCTTTAACGGCATGCCTGAGACGCGCAAAATGATGATCGAGCTCGCCGACGGAATCCTCGCCCACTACAAGCCCGGCCCCGACGGCAAGCCCGTCCTGCACCTTGAAGTCAACTTCAAAACCGACGAAGACAAGCCCACCGGCATGCGCGCCTGGTTCATTCTCTGGGCCGCCTATCGCTGGACCGGCGACCCCAAATACGTTCAACCGTTCGTCGATTCGCCCATGGCATCAATGCAACTCGTCAACGCCGACACGCTCGACATGCTCGACCTTCGCAAATCCCAGACCAATCCTCTCATCGCCGCTGCCGCCAAATCCAGCGGGCCTTCCGGAATCGCTCAGCCCAGCGAGACTCTCTGGCAGCTTGCCTGGCAGGCCACCGGCGACACCTCGTATCTCGAAAAGGTCTACGCCTCCCAGATTCAAACCGCCAAAGAGCGCGATTTCATCAACACCGAGGGCAGCCTCTGGATCGATCGCATCTACTTCAACAACGGCGAGCTGCAGCGCTCGCGTCTCGGCGGCGTCGCGCTGATGCGCAACTACTGCTACCCCGGCAATGCCGTCAGCTGGCGCTTCGATGCGCCCGCCGACGACCAAAGTGCGGCTATTCTCGTTCCCGAGGCCACGCCCGATCACGTCAAGATCATCGCGTACAACCTCGATCGCGTTCCCGTCACCGCGCACATGACCGGATGGGAGGTCGATCCCGGCGACTGGACCATGACGCAAGGCACGCAAGCCGGCATAGGAAATGCGCCGCCTGCTGCCGATGCTCCGATTCAGAATCCCGCAACGCAAACCGTCGCCTTCGAGCGCAGCAAGTCCATCGCGATCACCTTCGCGGCGCGCACCACGACCGTTATCGAGCTCACGCTCAAGACCAAGGGGACTCCGTATTGGTCGCGTCCCGACCTCGGCATCGATCCAGACGATGTGAAAATTGATGGCGCAAAGATGACCGTCACGGTCCACAGCGTCGGTTCGGTCGACGCGCCGGCCTCGAAGGTCGTTCTGCGCGATAAGGACGGCAAGACAATCGCCGCCGCCGATGTCCCCGCGATCAAGGCGCCGCTCGACCTCACGCCGAAAACAGCTCAGGTCACGCTCGCCATTCCATCGGGTGAAGTCTTGAAAGGCGCAACCATCACTGTCGAATGCGGCGGCGACATTCCGGAGATCACGCTGATGAACAACAGCGTGACGATCAACTGACGCGGCCCCGAGGGCCCGCATCACCAAAGGCTTGTCATCCTGAGCTGAGCACGCTTGGGGCCGCACGCAAGTGGGGTAGCGGCTGCGACCGTCGGGGGGAGCGAAGGGTCTGCGGTTCGGGATCTGCATCAAGTAACCGGCTTCGAATCACTACCCGCAGCTTTATTCTTTGGGCATTTCCTCGTTGCTGTATCCCGCGATGACACAGCCATGATCCCAGCGTAGTGTCTGAAATTGCCAGAGGATTCGCGGAGTTGGCATGGCAGAGTCGAGCTTGCCCAATTCGCCGCACATTCTCGTCAACCGTATACGGAGACTCGCCGTTCCGCTCGATGAAACTACCGTGATTTCAAAGTAATTCCGAAACGGCCTTTTGTTAAAGGGCAGAAACGGTTCCACCTTCTTTGAGTCGTTAAACCATTCGATATCGGACTGCACAAGCTTGTCCGTGATCGTATGCATTTCTTGTGCGGTTATCCACGTTTCCCACCCGTTCAAATTAAGGCCTGTATTAACGACCACTTTATGAAGTCTTGGATCGCTAGAACCAACAACGTAGAAATTCATTGGTTCACGCCAATGACTCCACTCGTCACCGAAATAAAAGAAACTGATTGCTGTCGACTGGTCTACCAGAGAATTGAGGACCGCACTCGGATTGCGTGTCTGTCCATTACCCGGCGCCACTGTTACGCACAAGACGACGACAATGCAGCTTAGCAAACTGGTTATTTCGCAACGCCTATCGTGCATGTTCGGGTGCCCTTCAAGCAGGACGGCTGTGAGTATGTTTGTCCACTTTGTGTCAACGTTTCATTTTTGATAGACGCCGCATTCCGGGAAAAAGGTTCCGAATCCTGGAAACCCATGAAAGGCTGAGGGCCGATAGCCGAAGGCGACCGGGATGTTGCAAGCGGCGACCAGCTAGACCCTCTTCCGCCTCTGGTGCGTCGATGGAATATTCATATCCTCGCGGTACTTCGCCACGGTGCGCCGCGTCAGCTGAATCCCTTGTGACTGCAGCATCGCCGCAAGCTGGTCGTCGGTCAGCGGATGCCGCGGGTCTTCGTCTTCAATGAACTTACGCACCTTGCGCTTCAATACCAGCAGCGGCGTGTCCGCGCCTTCCGGCCCGTTCGCGCCTTCCGAGAAGAAGAACCGCAGCTCCAGCACTCCCTGCGGAGTGTGCGCGTACTTGTTGGCCACGGCGCGGCTCACCGTCGAAGGGTGCACTCCGATCTCCTCGGCAACTTCCTTGATCATCATCGGACGCAGCCCTTCTACGCCCTTATCGAAGAATTCCTGCTGCCGCCGCACAATCACTTCGCAGGTTCGGAAAATCGTGCTTTTCCTCTGCGCGATGTTGCGCATCAGTTGCAACGCCGAGCGGAACCGCTCCTTCAGGTACTCCTTCACTTCCTTGTCGGTGTCGGCCGAGACCAGCATGCGCCGGTAGCGCTGGCTCAGACGCAGGCTGGGCAGGTCCTCTTCATTCATGCTCACGACCCACTCGCCGCCGCGCTTCACAAAGTACACATCGGGCTCGATCAGCCGCGCCTGGTCGCGGTTGTACATCCGTCCCGGCCGCGGATCGAGCGTACGGATAAACTCGACCGCCGCATGCGCTTCTTCCGTCGTCACCTGCGCCGCTCGCGCCAGGTCTTTCACATCGCGCTTCTGCAGCAGAGGCAAGTGGCGTTCCACAATCAGCTCAGCGACTTCCATCGCCCGCCGCCGCTCGTCGATTTTCGCCTCGGCTTCGGCGCGGAAGTTCCCATGCGGGTCGGCGGCCGGTTCCGCGTCCGCCACCTCCGTCCCGCTTCCGTACAAATGGTCAAACTCTTGCTGCTGTGCCGCAATCTGAAGCGCCAGGCACTCCCGAAGATCGCGTGCCCCCACTCCCGCCGGATCCAGGTGCTGCACCAGATCGAGCGCGCGCCGGATCAGATCAAGGGCTGCGGCCAACTCCGCCGCATGGCCGTTGTTCGCCGCCACCTCAGCCTCTATCCCACTAAAAGCTGCGGCGAGCTCCTCTTCGCTCGCCGCCAGATAACCATCCCCATCCAGGTTGCCAACCACAAACTCCGCTGCCTCAAGCAGCTTTCGGTCCAGGCTCAAAGCTCCCAGCTGCCACGCCAGGTGATCGGACAAAGTTGTAGGCTGGGAGAGAAAGTTTTCAAACGAGGGCTTCTCGCAGTCCTCGTATTCCGGCTGCGTGCGGTAGCCGGGGTCAAGATAATCCTGGAAGTACGAGCCGAAATCGATCTCGTCGAAGATGTCCTTGGGCGGGGCGGCAGCTTCCTCTGCCGGTCGCTCCAGCCGCTCCTCGCGGCCCGCAACCTCATCCAGCATCGGAACTGTTTCGTCAATCTCTTCCAGGACGGGATTTTCCACCATCTCCGCATCGATCATCTCCTTGAGCTCGAGCTTATTCAACGCGAGAACGCTCACCATCTGCATCAGGCCCGGCGTCAGCACCTGACGTTGGGCCACCTTCAAACTCAGTTTTGGTTGCAGTAGCGGCATCAACGCGTCTCTTCCCGTTTTGGCTCAATGCGAGTCTAACCGTGCGTGATAAAGCTTAATCCAGAAACTGTCTCAGATCGAATCACCAATTCGCGTTATCGTCCCGAATTGGGTTTGGCCCAACTCGGGATGGTTAGAAGAAAACAATGCCTGGGCGCCCCTCCCCGCCGCAGGAACCATCAGAATATGCCTGATTTAGGTCGAGCGTCCAGCGCCTTAGTTCAGCGAGAATCCCTCGCCCAGGTAGATCCGCCGCACCTCAACGTCGTTGCCCAGCTCGTGCGGTGTCCCGGTGCGGAAGATCCGTCCCTCGGCAATAATGTACGCGCGGTCGGTTACGCTCAGTGTCTCGCGTACGTTATGGTCCGTTACCAGAACGCCGATCCCGCTCGCCTTCAGATCGAAGATAATCTTTTGGAGCTCCAGGACTGCAATGGGATCGATTCCGCTGAACGGTTCGTCGAGCAGAATAAAGCTCGGCTGGATGCACAGAGCCCGCGCAATCTCTACCCGCCGCCGCTCGCCGCCTGAAAGGGCATACCCCCGAGTGTCGCGGATATGGCCGAGGTTCAACTGGTTGATCAGCTTTTCCGCGCGCGTTCGCCGTTCGCGATTGCCCAGGGGCTGCGCTTCCAGCACCGCCAGGATGTTCTCCTCCGCAGTCAGCTTGCGAAAAACCGATGGCTCCTGGGGAAGGTAGCTGATCCCGAAGGTCCGCGCCCGCAGGTACATCGGCACCCGGGTGATGTCGGTCTCGTCCACCAGCACGCGCCCACTTTCGGGCTGCACCAGCCCTACGATGATGTAAAAGCTGGTTGTCTTGCCGGCACCATTCGGCCCCAGCAAACCCACTACTTCGCCGCGGGAGATTCTCAGGTTAACGTCACGTACAACCTGCCTCCGCTTGTAGCTCTTACCGATTCCCTCGGCAATCAATGTTTGCATGCGTCTCGCTGGCGCCCCGCAAAACCATAGACTCTGGTTTTGCGCGATTTGCGTACTATTTCCCGTGCGCTTCCGGAGCGGTCGTCTCGGTTTGGGTCTCGCGACCGCCGCCTTCGATACTGACCCTATCATCGCGGCTATTGAAAATCAAAGCCTCGCCCGTTACGGTTCCGCGCTCCGGATCGCTCAGCTCCGGCGGGGCGCTAGCCGTGCCTGTCAGCACATATTCCCCGGTCGCGCCTGAGTACACGAGCTGCTCTCCGGTCCCGCGCCGGCTCTGCATCGTCAGCACCACATGCCCCGTTGCCTTCATCCGGTCTACCTGCGCCTGTCCGCCGCTGCTTGCATTGTGGCTCCCCGCAGGCATTAGCAGCAGCTCAACCGCATCGGACGAAGACGTCGCCGTTCCCGTCTCCGCAATCACTTCGCCCAGCGCGCCTCCGTGCATCACCGCCCTGCGCTCCGCATCGGAATACTCGAGCTCCCCTCCGCGCACTCGGATCACCAACGGACCCGCCGGCTGCCCTCCCGCATTCCCGCCGGCAGTCTGTCCCGCCCGTTGCGTCGAACTCTTTTCCGCGCCCGGCGCGCTCGCGCTCAGCATCACCACTCGCACCGGTTCTGCCGGATCGCTGCTTCGCGCCACCAGTGTCCGCAGGTGCCGGTTCAACACGATCACCGGCCCGCTCACGAAATTCGTCTCCTGCCAGAGACGCGCATGCCCGCGGAAGGTCGCTTCGCCTGTCGACTGGTTCAGTTGCGCTTCCGTTGCGACTACATGCGTCGGGCCCTTGCCACCCAGAGTTAGCCCACCCTGTATTGCATTGCCGGCCGTCGCTCCACCTTGCTCACCCGCCTCCGCCCATGTCGCCTTCACATCGCCATGCGCGAATGCATCCCCCGACTGCTGCGACACATCCACACGATCCGCGGTCAACTCCAGGCCGCCGTCGTCCACGCGAGGACTCATCGTCAGGTGTACCCACTCACCCTTTCCCTCGTACACCGCTTTGCCGGCCGTCGCGCGCAGCGGTGGCTGTGCCTGCGCTCCGGGTTTCTGTGCAGGCTGTTCAAACAGCACCACATTCCCATCGAGTTCCGCCCTCCGCAACCCGCCCGCGCCACCTGCGTCTGCACGGCTTCCGCTCTTTTCGCGTCCTCGTCCCCTTGCTGCCTCGCTCCCTTGTTCCCCCGCTCCCTTGTTTCTTGTTTCGCCGCTTTTCTGATCCCTGATCCCTGATCCCTGATCCCTGTCTTCCGCAAACTCCGCCACCAGCCGGTTGCCCGTCGCAGTCTGCCGCGCCCCGGCAGCCGTCGTCTCCTCGATCTCCGCATGTCCCACGCCGTTCACCGTGCGCAGCACAGAGCCCGCTCCAAAGGTTCCTGTCACCACATCGGCAGTCATCGACGTGGGCGTTGCTGCCGCATTGCCGCGCTGGCTTTCGCTCGTGATCGTCACTCCGTCCGAGCCGCGCATCGTCTCCACTTCCATCTGCCCCTTCGCCGCTCCCTGAGCAGCACGAAAGCTGATATCCACCACTGGTGAGCGCCACGTCCGGTTCACGCGCAGCGCACCCTGCCCCGCGTTCTCCTCGCTCGTCTCTTCGCTTTTCATCTCCACGCCGCGCTCCAGGTGCGCGCTTTTCAGCTCGCCCTTCGTGCCAAACTCCAACTCCGCGGTCGGCGATGTCCCGTGCACCGTGCGTCCCTCCTTTGCCGAGTCCATCGTCACGCCGCCCTCCAGGTGTCCCTGGAGCGGCTCGTTGTGCTCGTCAAAGTCCATCCACGCCACAGGCGCCGCCAAGTGCCCCCCGTTCGCGGTCGCGACTGTAAACCCTCCCTTCGCATCCAGTCTCTGCGCCGACCCATCCGTGCGAAAAAGAATCCTTGCCTCTGCCGCGTTTGCCTGCCCGCCTCGGTACTCCGCTTCCGCTTTCACGAGCATGCAGGTCTGCGCACCGCGTTCCAGTTCCGCATGCTGCGCATGAATTTGCACCTCACCACCACCCCGTTCCGTCTTCATCTCCACGGACTGCTCCAGCGTCAGGTGGCCACTCTGCGAGTCGTAACTCGCGCCCATCGCGCTCCCGCTGCCCTGCTCCGTCGAAAAGTCCACCCGCTGCGGCGTCGTCACCAGCCCCGAGTTCCGGTCGAAGGTGACCCCGCTCGTCTTCACATCAACTTGTCCACCCGAGCCGGTTGCCGCGCCAACCTCGGCAATCACGTGACCCTTCGTTTTGCCCGCTGTCTCCATGGCCGCCGCAGTGCTTGCCGACGGCCTCGTCAGCAGCATTTCCACCGGTCCCTGCGCCGTGGCCAGGCCCGTGCTCTGGTTGTACTCAAACGTATCGCCCGAAATCCGGTCAATCTGGGTTCCATCGGCGCCATAAAGGTCGATCTGCACGTCGTGCAGCTCGATAAAGTCGTTCTTCAGTTCCACTTCTCGCGACGCGTGAATCCTGTACTGCGAGTGCGCTCCAAATGCGTGAACGTAGGTGTACCCGTTGGCCTCCTGCACAATGCCCTTGGCCAGCTTCTGCGGCAAGTCGTGCCGGTTCAGCATGTTCTTCCACTTGGCTCTCACCAGGAACACACCCAGCGTGGCCAGCAGCAGCACTCCCGCCACCAGCACCAGCGTCCGGATTCGCTCGATCGTGAAGCGCACGCCTAGTTTTCCATTCCAAGTCGCGCCGCGAGCCGTTTTGCCAGGCTCTCGCCCAGCTCGCTCCACAGAAGACGCGCCGTCGCACCCGAAGCTTTCTCCACGCCGGCTGTCAGCTCTACCAGTTGGCGCACGTTCTCTTCCACATGCCGCGCGCCCACCAGGTCCAGGTCCGCATCTTCTTCGAGGAACGGCGCGTCGCTGCCAAAGTCGATCCGGATATGTCCATCCTGCTCGTACGCTCCCTCATCGAACAACGGCCCGTACCCCGTCACTCGAACGAGCCTCAGTCCCCGCGCCCAACGTCCCAATGCCGTGTCATCCTGAGCGAGTTCGCCCGGCGCGGCGGGTGAACGAGTCGAAGGACCTGCATTTTTGTATCTCGCCTGGGAAATCCCGCCCGTCCCCATCTCCAGCTCCCACAAGCTCCACCCAATCTGGAACTCGTAGGCATAGTCCTCGTGCAGCAGCTCTGTCGCCTCTTCCACGGCCAGCCGCAGATCAGCGCCCGGCGCCTGGCCCGGTTCAATCAAGCCGGCTATCCGCCCATAAATCCGCTCGAAAACCGGCGCCTCGTTCCAGCTCACCGGCCAAACGGTCCCCGAATACACCTTTGACTCACCCCCATGCGCGGCAAAGGCGCCCAGCACAGCAATCAGCTTGTCGGGGAGCGCCTCGAGGCGCAGGTTCGGGTACCACAAACTCAAATAAAGCGTGTCCGCCATCTCTATTGATTTTAGACGTGCAGCCGGTGTTTCCCGGCGCCCCGAAAGCTCTGCGCCCCCCGCCTGCCGCGATATAGACTTTCTGTCATGCGCAAACACGCCTTGCTGTTTCTGCTCGCATTCTTCATTCCTCTGGCGGCCGACACAGCCAGCAGGGCGCAACAGCCCGCGCCCGACGGTCAGCAGGAGTTCGCCGATCTGGGAGCCTGCAAACTAGAGAACGGCCAGCAAATCACCGACTGCCGGCTGGGTTTCCGCACCTGGGGCAAGCTCAACGCCGATCGCTCCAACGCCGTGCTCTTTCCCTCATACTTCTCCGGCACCAGCGCCGACCTGGCGGGATTTGTCGCCGAGAATGAACTCGTCGATCCGTCGAAGTACTTCGTCATTGCGGTCGATGCATTCGGCGACGGCGTTTCCTCGTCACCCTCAAACTCCGCCGCGCAGCCAGGCCCGCTCTTCCCCGCCTTTACTATCCGCGACATGGTCAGCGCCGAATACCGCCTCGCCATGGAGACGCTCGGTCTCAAGCATCTGCACGCGGTCATGGGCATCTCCATGGGCGGAATGCAGACCTTCGAATGGATGGTGGACTACCCCGGCTTCATGGATGAGGCGATTCCCATTGTCGGCTCGCCGCGCCTCACTGGTTACGATCTGCTTCTCTGGCATACGGAAGAGGATGCGCTTCGCTCCGATCCCGCCTGGCAAAACGGCCATTACACCCAGCGCCCGCCCATGGGCGCGGTTGATGCAATACACCGCATGAACCTCACCACTCCGTCGAACTATGCGCGCGAGCATCCACCCGAAAAGTTTGCCGCCGATTATGCCGCCTATTACGCCAAGGGAATTCTCCCCTTTGACGCCAACGATTGGCTCTCGCAGCTGGAAGCGATGATCCATCACGACGTCGCCCACAGCGGCTCAATGGATGATGCGGAAAGTCGCGTCAAGGCGCGCGTACTGGTGGTGGTGGCCACGCAGGACCATATGGTGAATCCTCTGCCGGCGGAGGACTTTGCCAAGGCCATCGGCGCCAAGGTCCTTGTCCTCGATTCCGACTACGGACACATCTCGTTCGCCTACGAAACGGATAAGTCGGGGCCGGTTGTGCGCGCGTTTCTCGACGGCCAATAGGGCTGAAAGCTGAAAGCTCGATTCTCTACTCCGTCACAATCTCGCTGAAATCCGCAATGGTTGAAAAGTTGCGCAGAACTTCGGCGATCAGCCCAAGATTCGCGCTGCGAACCGCCTCGTCGGTATCGAGCACCATCACCTTGTCGAAGAACTGGTCAATCGTCGGCCGCAGCGTTGCAATCAGCACCAGCGCTTCGCCGTAATTCCGCTGTTCGCGGAGCCTGGCGACCTGCGGCGCAATCTCTTTGGACCGATCCCACAGGTCAATCCCCTCCAGGGCGAGTTTTCCGATCTTCCGCTCATCGGGACGAAATCCTTTTTCCTCTGCCTGCTTCAGAATGTTCTTGATGCGCTTGCACGCAGCCGAAACGGCGGCGAAATCCTCCGAGCCTCGCACTGAAGTCAGCGCCTCGGCCCTCGCAATTGCGTCGCGCACATCGTCCGCGCCTGTCGCCAGCAGCGCGTTCACCACGTCGTACGCAAACCCGCGCACGTCCTTCAAATAAAACTGCAGCCGCTCGCGGAAAAACTCGTTCAGCTGCGTTTTGCCGGCATCGCTCGCGCCCGATGCGCTGATTACATCGCTCAGCGTCAGCGGCAACTGCGACTCGGCCAGAATCTTCACAATCGCATTTGCCGCCCGCCGCAACGCAAACGGGTCTTTAGAGCCGGTAGGCGCGTTACCAATGCCAAACATGGCAATGATCGTCTGAACGCGGTCGGCCAGCCCCAGCAATTGCCCTTCCACCGATACTGGAATCGGGTCCTCGATCGAAGCCGGCGTGTACTGGTCGTAGATCGCGCACGCAATCGGCTCACTTAACCCCTGCGCCCGCGCATACAGTCCACCAATCACGCCCTGCAACTCGGTGAACTCTTTCACCAGCTCCGTCGTCAGATCGGTCTTGGCCAGTTCGACCGCCTTGAACAAGGCCGCTTCATCGAACGGCGCGTCAGCGCCCTTCACGATCGTAGCCAGCGCATTCGCGACCGCCAGGTTCTGTTCCGTCTTCCAGTAGTAGCTGCCCAGCTCCTTCTGAAAGGTGACATTCTTCAGGCTCTCCATGCGCTTCGCCAGCGGCGTCTTCTGGTCCATGTCCCAGAAGAATCGCGCGTCCTTGAACCGCGCCCGCAGCACGCGCGCATTGCCGTGCCGTATGATCGCCGCGCCCTCTTCATCCGCCTGCGTATTCAGCACCGCCAGAAAGTGCGGCGCCAATTTGCCCTGCGCGTCTTCCACCGCGAAGTACTTCTGGTGGTCGCGCATCACCGTCACCAGAACCTCTTCCGGCAGTTCCAGGTACTCGCGCTCAAATTCGCCCAGGATCACCGTCGGCCACTCGGTCAGGTGCGTCACCGTCTCCACAAGCGCTTCATCCTCGCGCCAGCGTGCGCCCTCCACCTTCCGCGTGGCCGCGTCCAGCGCCTTGCGGATCGTGTGCCTGCGCTCCGCCACGTCCACCACAACGCTGGCCCCCCGCAGCGCCTCTTTGTAGCCGTTCGCCGCGTTGATCTCTACTGGCGTCTCTCCATGCAGCACGCGATGCCCACGGCTCGTATTGCCCGCCGCGATCCCTGCAATCGCCAGCGGAACGACTTCGGAGTCGAGCATTGCCACAACCCAGCGCACCGGCCTCACAAAGCGCTCCGGCTTGCCCCCGCGCCAGTACATGTTCTTGGCCCAGTAAATCGCCAGAACTTCTCTCGGCAGCTCCGCGGCCAGAATCTCCGCCGCGGTCCGCCCCGTGAGTTTCACCGTCGCGCCCACGTACTCGCCCTTCGACGTCTCAATCTTCTTCAGTTCCGTAACGGCAATGCCTGCCTTCTTCGCGAAAGCTTCGCCTGCCGCCGTTGGCGCGCCGTCCTTGAGCGCGATCTTCCATGACGGACCCATCACCACTTTTTCGTTGTCGGCCTGCTTCGCCCGCACGCCCTCTGCCAGCACCGCCAGCCGCCGCGGCGTCGAGTAGGTCGTCACCTTCGCGCCCTCGCTCAGCAGCTGCCCGCGCTTCAGCAGCTCGCCCACGCGCTTGCCCAGCTCGGCCTCGGCCCCGGCAATCATCCGCGCCGGAACCTCTTCGAGCCCGATCTCTATCAAAAATTCAGCCATAACTTAAAGTTCTTCCATCTCTGATGCTTCGCCTTCGAGCTTTTAGCTTTTAGCTGTTAGCTCTTTTCTTGCCGCAATCCGCTTCCTCAAACTCGGCAACCGAAAGCTAATAGCTAATGGCTAAAAGCTAAGAGCTCGCCTCTTGTTGCATCGCCCACGCCTTCGCCACGCCCACCGCCAGCGTGCGTATCCGCCCGATCACGCCCACGCGCTCCGTCACGCTGATCGCTCCTCGTGCATCCAGCAGGTTGAACAGGTTCGAGCACTTCAGCGCCAATTCATACGTCGCCAGCAACGGAAATCTCTTCTTTTCGTTTGGACTGGCATGTTCGTCAGCCAGCACGGCATTCGCCTTTTCGAGCAGCGCCTGCGCCTCTGCCTCATATGAATTAAAGTGCTCCCAGAGCCTCGCCACGTCGGCCATCTCGAAGTTATAGACCGAAAACTGCAGCTCCTCGGCCAGTCGCACGTCGCCGTAGGTCACCGCCGCGCCTGTCTCGGGATCGCGCGCCCACACAATGTCGTAGATCGAGTCGACATCTTGCAAAAAAGCCGCAATGCGCTCCATGCCGTACGTCAGCTCCGCACAGATCGGGTCGAGGTCCATCCCGCCGCACTGCTGGAAGTACGTGAACTGCGTAATCTCCAGGCCATCCAGCATCACCTGCCAGCCCACGCCCCACGCGCCCCCCGCCGGCCACTCCCAGTTGTCCTCTTCGAACTTCAGGTCGTGGTGCTTCAGGTCGATTCCCATCGCCTCCAACGATTCGAGATAGAGCTCCTGCACGTTCACCGGTGGTGGCTTCAGGATCAGTTGAAACTGCGTGTGCTTGAACAGCCGGTTGGGGTTCTCGCCGTACCGCCCGTCGGCCGGCCTTCGCGAGGGCTGCGCGTATCCCACCTTGTAGGGCTTCGGCCCCAGCACGCGCAAAAACGTCTCCGGGCACATCGTCCCCGCGCCCACTTCCACGTCGTAAGGCTGCTGGAGCACGCATCCGCGCTCCGCCCAGAACGCCTGCAGGCGGAACAAAAGATCCTGAAAGGTTAGCGATGTGGGTTTTACGCGCGCTTCGGGCTGGGCAACGGACACAGGCAGCTCTCTCCCATCGGGACTCTTTTGGATTTTATCAGCCGGGATGAAGTAAGAAGGCGAGTTGGTAACCTCCCCCATTACTTTGGAGATAAACCCACGGATTATACGGCGTGTCTCATTTAGTCCAATCTTTCATCCACCGAGCCTCGCGATCGCCTCGGCTGTCTTCAGCTTCCGCTCCAGATGTCGCTCCAGCGTCTGCACGGTAAACCGCCTTAGATCCTGCCCACGCTTCCGCGACCACGCCTCGCCGGCAAAACTCGACGCGGGCGCTCGCAGCATCCGCTGCGCGAGTTGCCAGCTATCGGCGCTCAGCCCGCTCCCCGATCCATTCGCGTGCACTCCGCAAAACAGCCCATCGGCATACGCGTTGAAGCGCACTTCGCCCGCGACCAGCACGTCTCCGCACACGATGCAGTGGCCAATGTCCGGCAGCAATCCCATCAGCCGCGTCATCCACAGCGAGAAATACGTCAGCGCCATCCATGGCCCAGAAGATGGGGGCCCCGAAGACGAGGCCTGTGCGACTCCAGGTTCGCCCGTCTCCGCCTTCACCGCGCTCGTCTGCTCCAGCACGCTCGCCAGCAGCCGGAACACCGTCTCCTGCGGATCGCGCTCCGGCAGAGCCTCGTCGATCACTTCGGCATAAAAGCTCAGCACCGCCATGCGCGTCTGGTCCACAGGCGCCGACAAAGGAGACCGTACAATCTCCAGTTGATCCAGCCTAACCAGTTCCTGCCGCGGTCGCTCGGCAAACCACACCCGCGCCAGCGTCATCGGTTCCAGTGCCCCGCCGAATCGCTTGCGGCTTTTGAGCGCCGCCTTGGCCATGCCCTTTAACCGGCCGTAATCGCGCGTAAAAAAGCTCACCAGCAGGTCGGCTTCATGCACTGGCCAAGTGCGCAGAACCACCGCTTCTGAAGTGAGCACGCTCATGCTTTCTTATCATCGCACTGGAAGGAGCAGCGGCCTTCACAGGCTGCGGAGAGGGTCTTCGATGAGCCATCTTTTCCCCGTGCATGATTGAGAGTCGAGTGGCCGGACCTGCGGGCATGGCCCTGGCCTTGAATTACTTCTTCATGAGCTTCAAGGATCACGCCTGCGCCGGATCCCATTCAAACGCGCTCGACATTTGCTGTTCAACCCTTTGCACGCGAAAGACCTTCCAAATCGAGAATCTTTTGCGCGGCATCGAGCAGGGATTGCGCCAGCAAATCGGGAGCGCCAGCGGAGGAGTTTGTGCGCCGGCCAAGCAAAACGGTTTTGCACCCCGCGTTCTTACCGGCGGCAACATCGATGTCCGAATCGCCGATCATCCATGAGGCCTGGAGATCGATTTGGTGATCTTTTGCCGCCGACAGAAGCATGCCGGGAGCGGGCTTGCGGCAGTCGCACGAAGCCTCGATATCGTGCGGGCAGAAGTACACAGCGTCGATGACAGCTCCAAGATTGGCTAACTCCCGGCCGATCCTTTTGTGTAGCGCTTCCACCTCGGATGACGTGACAAGCCCTTTTGCCACGCAGCGTTGATTACTCACAACGATCACGCGAAACCCGGATTTGTTGAGTATGGCGATCGCCGTGGCAACGCCGGGCAGAAAGCGTACCTCCTCCCATCGGGTGACGTACTGGCCTTCTGGCGCCTTGACGTTGATTACGCCATCACGATCGAGAAACGCTGCTTTGTTCATGAAAGATCGCTTGCTCCACAAGCTGTGAGATCACGTGGCCGACCAGGATGTGGCACTCCTGAATCCGCGGGGTTTCCTTCGATGGAGCGCAGATGCAGTGGTCCACGGTACCCACGAGTTTCCCGCCGCTCCCACCGGTGAAAGCAACCGTGCGCAAACCCATTTTGCGGGCGGTGATCAACCCCTGAAGGACGTTTGGAGAGTTGCCGCTGGTGGAGATGCCGATGGCTACGTCCCCGCGTTGCCCGAGGGCTTCGATCTGGCGCGAAAAGACCTGGTCGAACCCGTAATCATTGCCGATGGCGGTGACGGCCGAGGTGTTGACCGACAGAGCCAATGCCGGCAAGGCTGGCCGGTCAAAGGCAAATCGCCCGACGAATTCCGCTGCAATGTGCTGTGCATCGGCCGCGCTTCCGCCATTACCGAACAACAGCAACTTGTGGCCGGCGCGGAGAGATTCAATCAGCACTTCGCTTACGCGGGCGATGGCGGCAACGGTTTCCGCGCTGGCCAGCAGACGCTCCTTGGCGCTGATGGATTCCTTGATGGACTCGATGACACGCTGCGAGAGATCGGTTTTCTCTGTCATGGAACATTCACACCTTTGTCGGTCTCACACAAGAATAAGGTCAGGATAAGGCCGCATGATACAACCGATCGCAAAGCGCTTGCGCTCTTTCATAATCTTCAGGAGTCCCGATGTCGATAAACATTCCCCTGTGCTCCCGCGCATAAACGCCTTTATTGAGGAGATGCGGAAAAACATCCTTCTCCAGGCTCGAGCGGCCTTGCGGAATGTATTGCAGAACTTCGGGCGAGAAAACGTAAATGCCTCCATTCACCAATCCGGGGCCATTGCTACCGGCCTTCTCAACGAACCCTATCACTTTTTGGTTGCTGTCCACCTGGACGGTCCCGTACCGGCTTGAATCCTCGACTCGGACAACTGCCATGCTCACCAGCGCGTGGCGATCGCGATGAAATTGAATGAAGGGCCTGAGGTCAATTTCGAGAAACGAATCGCCGTTCATGACCAGAAACTCTGAAACATCTCCCAAGTGGGACTGGGCAAGCTTGACGGCGCCCGCGGTGCCAAGGGGCTCCAGCTCTTTTGAGTAACTGATTGCAAGATCCAGGGCGCGGCCATCTCCAAATTCAGTTTCGACCTGATCGGCAAGATAGCCGGTACACATGATCAAACGGCAAATGCCCTGATGCTTAAGTTGGCGAATCAATAGCTCAAGAAACGACTTTTTGCCGACCGAGGCAAGCGGTTTGGGCAGGGATGGGACCGCGGAACGCAACCGCGTTCCCAACCCACCAACGAGCAGGAGAGCGGGCGTGTCATGCGTCATGCTCATGCCTCAGGTTATCGGATCAACGGCCCGCGGAGCATGATTTGCGGAAGAGGCGGTCACCCGAAACGATGAGCCAAGAATAGCACTTCACATTCGAATGTTTCGTTCGATCGAAAAGCCGGACGATCCACGCATTTCTCGAATGGCCGGCCTCAGTCGTGACAGCACGAGCCGCTTGCTTTCGGCTTGATGACTTCCGGTTGCACGTAGGGCCGGTTGGGATCGACAAAATAGTTTTCACCGTATTTGTCGTGGTGGCGAACCCAGGCCATAGTGTGTTTGAGGCCCGCTTCGTCGCGGCCCTTCGGCACCAGGTCGAGAAGGTTGTACGCACCGACCAGAATGTCGAGGCCGCGTGCATAGGTGGAGTAGGTGTGGAAGACCGCTCCGGTCGAGTCCTTCGCGAAGACGCTCAGGCCGGGGCGTTCCTCGGCAGGAAACTCCATCATCTCGTAGTTGTAGTAGACCTGCTTTTTGCCCGCTTCCCCGGGCCTCAACGAGACCTGATAGTCGAAGTTGAAATCGCTCAAATTTGAGGAAACCCAGCGAAACTTCCAGCCCATGCGCTGTTTGAAGGCTTCGATTTCAGAACTGGGCGCGCGCGAAACTACGGCGAGCGTGACGTCACGATTAGCGAGGTGGATGGTCATGCCGTCGAAGTGGTCGGAGATGTAGGAACAACTGGGGCAGCCTTCCTTCCATCCCGGCCCGAGCATGAAGTGATAGATGACGAGCTGGCTGCGGCCGCCGAAGAGATCGGCGAGCGAGACTTTGCCGGCAGGGCCCTCAAACTCGTAGTTCTTCTCGACCTTTTCCCAGGGCAGGGCACGGCGCAGGCGGCTGATCTCGTCGCGCTGGCGCGTAAACTCCTTTTCTTTTTTGAGAAACTCCTTGCGCGCGGCGACCCACTCGTCGTGCGAAACAACTTTAGGCCTCTTGATTTCTGTCGCTGTGGTTGCCATAGCGACCTCCTTTGCTTCGATTTGTTGGGGGAGTTACTCCAAACGCGCGTTGACTTACGCCTGACTTGAGCTTTGATTGACTTCCACCGGACCTACTTTCCGCGGCGAAACCATTTTGCGAAGAACGCCGCAATTCCGCCCGTGCCGGCGGTGCTGCCGGCCAGAATGGCCGCTGTTGTTGCCACGCATACTGGACACATATGACCTCCGATGGTGAGCGGGGATGGGTTGGGCCGGGTTCTCGTGGAGGAGGCGCAAGGACCCGGCGGAAAGGGCGAGATGGCCGGTTAGTGCATGAACGGCGGCGGCTCGTCGGCGCTGGGACCCCAGCTTGCGGGAACCGCAACGTTGAGCAGGCGCAGATACACGCTGAACTGGCCGCGATGCTGGTACCAGTGGCTGAGCATCACGTCGCGCAGAAACCCGCAGCGCGGCTGGGCGAACATTTCCTTGTCGCCGGCCATCAAATGCCAGGATTCCTTCATGGCCGCGTCGTCAAACTTGGGCAGAAGCTCGCGTACTGTGGCAACGCCTTCGTCGTGCGCCTTGAGGATTTCGGCACGGCTCGCCGGTTGCGGAAAGTCGAACTTCGTCGGCGCCTGCGCCGGATTGGTCCCGACAAAGCGAACGATGCCGCCGGGGACAGTTGCGAGGTGAAGGGCCAGCTGGCCGGCGGTCATTGATTTTTCGTGGGGCTTCCAAGTGAGCTTGTCTTCAGGCAGGCGCTCGAGAAACCTGCGCGTGACGGGGGCCTGCGTTTCGAATTCGGCCAGCATGGACTGGGCGATGGATTGAGTGGCAACTGCTTCTGCTACGGGCATGGGAAAGATCCTCCTTGGGGAAATGGCAGATGTTGGCCGCGGATTACGATTTGGAACGCTCGGCGCGCTGGCGAGCCTGATCGAGCATGTGGAACCAGCCGCCGGTCACGCCCTTTCTGTGGTCGTCCTGAACGAGGCCGAAGGCGGAGTGGTTGAACTTGATCAGTGTTTCGCCGCCCTCCTCGCTCAGGCGGTACTGGACGTTGTTGGCTACGGGTTGCGACATGAAGAGCGGCCCGCTGAATTCAAGCAGCGTGGGCCGCTTGATGGCCTGCACAATGCCCCAGCAGTGGCCGTTGCCATCGCCGAGGTCGCGGAACCAGCGCCCACCGGGCCAGGCTTCGAGCTTGAACGGCATCGGCGTGCCGTCAGGCCTTTCGTTTGCCGGACCAAGCTGTTCGAGAAGAGCGGCGAAGGTGACGTCAATGGGCGCCTTGACGCGGATCTCCTGCGTCACTTTGAGGGTGAGGGATTCGAGGTCGGGAAGAGTTGAGGTTGTCATGGATGCTCCTTTGGGATTCTTTTGGGGGAATTTTTCAGGTTCGCGGGCCCGGCTAGTTCGATAGGGGCTTCGGGCTCATCTGCGCTTCGGCGCGTTCTTTAACCCCGTTCAACTGGTGCTGCCAGTATCGCTCGAATGTTTCGGTCCACTCATGCAGTGGGCGGATGGCTGCGGCGTTGGTGCGGTAGAGCCGGTGGCGGCCGTTGCGGCGGACGCGCACCAGATTGACGCGGCGCAAGACGCCAAGATGCTTTGAGACCGAGGGCTGGTCGAGGCCGATCGCCGTGACGATTTCGCCGACCTGGCGCTCATCATGCGCCAGATACAGCAGAATCTGCCGGCGTCGCGGCTCGGCAACGGCATTGAAAGCATCGGAGGTGGTTGCAGCCCTGGCCATAGAAGAAAGATACATACTTATATGGGAATATGTCAAGTGAAGATTCTGTGACTTTCGTTCTTTCGCTGATCGAAACGCGTTTGCCGCTCGTGGCCGCGCAATGTACCATCCGTCGCATGAGACAAGCGCCGCCGTCAGAGACGGCGCTGATGGAGCAGCACTTCGCTTACTGGAAGCACCTGAACGAAGAAGGTGTGTGTCTCTTCGGCGGACCAGTGCTTGATCCGAAGGGCGTGTACGGAATTATTGTTGTCCGGGCGGCAACAGAGGATGAAGCGAATCCCTTTGCCGCCGGCGATCCCAGCGTGAAGGCCGGGTTGATCAAGACCAACGTTGCGGAGATGAAGGTCGCTTTTGTGCCGGTGCATCACCCATAAGGCTTCCCCAACGCTTCCTCAGATCGAAAGGAACATCGCGCATGGCTCTCAACCGTCGAGCTTTCTTGAATGCATGCACAAGCGCGGGGATTGCTTCGCCGCTGATGCCGGGAATCTTGTACACGCTGGTGGCGCAAGCGCAGGAGGCGGCTCCCGCGCCGAGTTCTGCTGCTCCTGTCGCGAGCCCCGCAGCGAATCCAAATGCGAGCGGCGAGGCCAAGACGCCGGCGTTGCCCAAAGTTACGCCGGAAATGATCGACCGCGCCGCGGACTTGGCCGGTGTGGGGCCATTCACCGACGCGCAGAAGAAGATGATGCTCGACGGGCTGAACGATCAGCGCGACGCGTATGCACAGATTCGCGCGTTGAAGCTGGCCAACAACGTGCCGCCGGCGTATGTGTTTCATCCGGCGCCGGCAGCAAAGCCGGCGGAGAGCAGCGTTGCCTTCGAGGGCACGACGCCGCAACTGGTTTTCGATGACGCGGAATCGGGCGAGCCGAAGGCCCCCGCGAATATCGAGGATCTTGCGTTTGCCTCAGTGCTCGAGCTGGCCAACCTGATTTTTCATCGCAAGATCACGTCCGTCGCCTTGACGCAGATGTACATCGATCGCCTGAAGCGCTATGACCCCGAATTCCATTTTGTGATCACTCTGCTGGAGGATCGGGCGATGGCTCAGGCCAAAGCGGCCGACGAGGACCTGGAGGATGGGCTTTATCGCGGACCGCTGCACGGGATTCCCTGGGGCGCGAAGGATTTGCTGGCTGTCAAAGGCTACCCTACGACGTGGGGCGCGGGAGGGTTCGAGCAGCAGGCCTTCAAGGAAGACGCGACGGTAGTGCAGAGGCTGGATGCGGCGGGGGCCGTGCTGGTGGCGAAATTTTCGCTGGGCGCGCTGGCCATGGGCGACAAGTGGTTCGGCGGGCGCACGCGGAACCCCTGGAATCCAGCGCAAGGCTCAAGCGGATCGTCGGCGGGATCGGCAAGCGCGGTGGCCGCGGGCTGCGTGGCATTTGCGATCGGGTCGGAAACGCTGGGCTCGATCTCCTCACCCTCCACGCGCTGCGGAACTACGGGGTTGAGACCGAGCTTCGGAATGGTGCCACGAACCGGGGCCATGGCGCTGAGCTGGACCATGGACAAGCTGGGGCCCATCTGCCGGTCAGTGGAAGACTGCGCGCTGGTGCTCGACGTGATCCACGGGCCCGACGGGAAGGACCTCTCGGCCGGAGCCAGCATCGATTTCCACTGGAATCCGGATTTTGACTGGCGCTCGCTGCGCGTTGGCTACTTTAAGAGCGAATTCGATCCGCTGCCGCCGCTGCAGTTGAAAGAAGCGGCACCCAACGAAACTCCGGACAACACGAAGAAGCGCGAAGACGCGAATGCGGCCGCGCAGGACGACTACACGCGGCGCACGTACGACAAAAAGTACGAGCAGGCCGCACTGGACAAGCTGACCAAGATGGGCGTGAACCTGATTCCCGTGGAGCTGCCCAAGCTGCCGTGGGACGCAATGGTTCCGCTGCTGACTGCGGAAGCTGCCGCGGCCTTTGACAACCTGACGATGAGCGGCCGCGACAAGCTGCTGACCGAGCAGGGGCCGGAAGACTGGCCCAACGACTTCCGCATCGCGCGGTTTTATCCGGCGGTCGAGTACATCCAGGCCAACCGCGCGCGGACGCTCGGCGTGCGCCAGTTTGCGAAATTGTTTGAAAAGGTGGACGTGATTGTGACGCCCTCGACCGACGAACAGTTGATTACAACAAATCTCACAGGCAATCCCGCGGTGATCTTGCCGAATGGCCTGCGCGGCACAGACGCACCCGCCCCGCCCGCAATCGACGACGGTAATCACGACAACATTGGCGGGCCAGGCACGCCCGTATCGATCACTTTCCTCGGCGCGCTCTACCAGGACGCGAAGCTGGCGGCTTTTTCGCACGCTTACCAGGAAGCGACCGGCTTCCAGAAGCTGCACCCGAAGCTCGACTAGCGGAAGAACCCGCGGTCGAGACCGTGTGGTTGGCGAGATTGAGCGTGAAGGAATCAATGCTGCTCGTTGTGGGTGGGATTGTCGTGTCGGTGCGCGCGCTGGTGTTGACTGCGATGGAATCGACCACAACGGACGTGGCATTGAACGTGATGCGCAGGAAGCCAAACTGCGTGTCGCTGTAACTGTCGAGAGTGATGGTGTTGCCGGCGCCATCGGATTCCTTCTGCTTTCCCGCAACCGGTTTTTGCCCCTGCTGATTCTTCTTTAATCCGGACAGGTCGTAGTAGCCGCCGTTGCCTGCAACGATGTAGGGGATCTGGCGGCCATCGCTCTTCATGATGCGGGTGTATCGCTCGTAAAGATGGGCGTGTCCTGAGAGCACCATGTCTGGCCAGACGAAGGCCTGCGTGCAGCAGGTGTCTATGGCTTTGAGCATGGCCGCGTTGGGCATGTGTTGGCTGCTGCCTGTGAAGGGCGGGTGATGCACGGTGATGACGAGCGCCTGAGGATTCTTATTGTTTTTGTCGGCTTTGCGATCGCCGGCGTAGCGCTTGAGCTCGTTGGTGAGGAACGTGAGCTGATCCGTGCCGATTTTGGAGTTGCCGAGCGAACCGGCAGTTTCTCCGGCGTTCGAGTATAGGCCGATGAGGCGGACAAAAGGCGCATCGAGGGTAAAGTAGACGCCGGGTTGCGTTATGGTGGTGCGATCGAAGCCGGGGGCGCCCTGCACCGGCGCCGGAGTGCAGAAATTATCGACGAAGGCTTCGCACGAGTAGCCGGCCGGCTCGCCCTTGAACATAAAGCCGTCGTGGTTGCCGGGGATGGCGAAAATGGGGCCGGGATAGTTGCGATAGGGCTCGTAAAACTGTTCGGGATAGTAGCTTTCCTGCCCAAAGAAATAGACCACGTCGCCGAGGTGATAGAAGAAGGCCGGCTGGCCGTTGGCCCAGGTCTTGCCTTCGACGTCAGCGGTCATGGCGTCGGCGACGGCGAGCTGCGGCTCCGCGCGCTCGATGCCGCCGGTGTCGCCCACGCAATGAATGACAAGCTGACCCGTTCCGGCGATGGCCTTGACAGTGGCCTGGGAGAGCACGCTGGCAAGAGACATGATGGGCGGGTTGACGCGCGGTTTGGGGATCGGCTCGAGGATTTGGATCTCGTCGGATGTTGGAACCGACGTATCAGCGTCGATCTGTTGCGCGCTATAGGTGACGAAGTTGTCGGCTGTGAATTTCGGGTTGGCAAACTTGAAGCCGCTGCTGGCCAAGGCAATCCTGCTTTCTGCCGGGGGAGCGCCGGCACATGAAATTTGAAACTGGCAGAGGCCGGGGAAGAGAAAGAATTCCGACGAAAATTCAGGTGGACAAATTGTAGCGAAGGTGAATGCAAGAACGATAAGAATTTTCGGGAAAATTCCGGGAGACAGGTGCTGCGCCGATTGGCTTCGAGGGCGTGTAGCATCGATTCATGCCGCTGGTCGAAGTGAGCTCGGTTTCGAAGACTTATCCGCGCCGCGTGGGAATGCGGACCACGGAACAGACCGTGGTGGAGAACGTGTCGCTCGAGATTGAAGCGGGCGAGACGCTGGGGCTGGTGGGCGAATCGGGGTCGGGAAAGACGACCTTGGCGCGCATGATCCTGGGATTGACCGAACCGAGCGCGGGAACGGTGCGCGTGGATGGAACGGATGTGGCGCGCGCGACAGGCGCAGAGATGCGGCGACTGCGGCGCCAGATGCAGCCCGTCTTTCAGGATCCGTATGCTGCGCTCAATCCGCGGATGAATGTGCTGGCGATTGTGACGGAGCCGCTCAAGATTCATCGCGGCGATTCGAGAACGGAGACGAGCAAGGCGGCGCTGCGGGCGAAGGCTGTAGAGCTGCTCCGCGATGTGGGCATGGATGAGTCGGCGCTGGGTCGCTATCCGCACGAGTTTTCAGGCGGACAGCGGCAGAGGATCAACATTGCGCGGGCGCTGGCGCTGCGGCCACGTTTTCTGGTTTTGGACGAACCTGTCTCGGCACTCGATGTGAGCGTAGGCGCGCAGATTGTGAACCTGCTGCGCGGATTGCAGCGCGAGCACGGGCTGACCTACCTGTTCATCTCGCACTCCATGCCGCTGGTGCGCTACCTGAGCACGCGGATTGCGGTGATGGAGCGCGGCAGGCTGGTGGAGACGGGCGAGGCCGTGGTGCTTTGCGCGAATCCGCGCGAGGAGTACACGCGGCAGTTGATTGCGGCCACACCGGAGCTGCCCGCGGCTTAGCGAAAGGCCGGCCGCGGCGTGGCTGGGTGCTGCTTTGGGCGATTTGGGGGCGAAAAAGGGCCTTTTTGAGTCACAAAATTGACGAAATTTGTCGAAATTTGTCGACGGTTTTTCGATACTTTTGCTGATATCAAAAGGGTTATGCGCGTTTTTTGCGTTCTGAAGGCCTCAAAAATTTTTCTTTTGTTATTTTTGCCTCGACCGAGGCATTCCGGAGAGCGGAGCCATCGGAGTTTGCGGAGTTCCGAGCCGGTAGAAAGCGTGAATCGAATTTCGGTGAACCAGCGATTCGGGTATGGCTTGAGGTCATGCTCATAGTTTGAGGATGCGCCAACCGCGCGATATAACCAGCAAACTTGGCAAAAGAAATATCTGGTTTGGATCGATAGAAATAGGGGAGAATTCGGGAGCGGAGAGGCTTGACACGAAATACACGGATGTAGGGATTAGAGGCGTAGGAGAACGAGGGAACATGGGAGCAAGGGAACGAGGGAGCCAAGGAGCGGCGTTCATGTGGGTTCCCGCCCGAAAGCGCGCTCCCATCCTCTTCGCAAAGGGCGCGAAAAGGATGGGATGGGATTACTTTTGCTGCGGCTGGGCCGGCGTCTGGGTCGATGTCGGCGGCTGAGTCGGCTGAGCAGGTGCGGCGGGTTGAGCAGGCGTGCTCGTGCTCGGCGCGGTCTGCGTAGCAGGCGGGGCCGGCTTCGGCGTTGGCGCGGCGTTGGGCTGAGCGCCGGCGCCAGGATGCGGCTGCATGGGCATCGGACGATTGGGCGGCATCATGGGGCGCTGCGGCGGCATAGGCATGTCGGTGACGTCGAGCAATTCAACGTCGAAGATAAGGTCCGACTTGGCAGGTATGCCGGGACTGGCGGGAGACCCAGGTCGCTCGGGACGGTCTGGAATGGCGCGGGTTCCATAGGCCATTTGCCAAGGAATGAAGATGCGGCGCTTTCCGCCGATCTTCATGCCGTCGATGCCGTAGTCGAAGCCCGGAATGACGCGGCCGATGCCCTGCGGAATCTCGATCGGCTTCAGCTCGCCCATCACGGGCTTTCCATCTGGACCGAGCTTGGGCTTGCCGTCCGGCCCGATGACCGGCTGCGTGTGCATATCCCATGAGTCGAACTTGATGCCGTCGGCCGCGCGCCAGCCAGTGTACTTGAGGTGCCAGAGCTTGCCGGTCTCGCCCACAGCGCCGGTGCCGACCTTGATGTCCTCATAGCGCAGCGCGAAGGGCATCTTGACGGGAAGGTGCACGACTCGGGGCACGCCGGGAGGAAGCTTGATCCAGGGCTGCGATTCAGGCGCGGACGCAGGGGCAGCTGCGGGGGCCGGTTTCGCGGTAGACGAAACAGGCTTGGCGGCGGTTGCGGGCTTAGCGGGAGTTGTTTGGGCGCTTGCGGCGACGGTGAAAGCCGCGAAGGACAGGAAAAGAACAAAGCGATTCATGGTGAGAGAAGTCCCCGACTGAATTCCACCAGCGAGTTTATCAGGCGGAGGCGCGGAGGGTGCGGATCACTGCGTGAGCATGGCTGCGAGCAAAGCCGTTCGTGGGGCGAGATGCTCGACCAGAACCGATTCGTGGCGAGCGTGCGCGCCTTCGCCGACCGCGCCCATGCCGTCGAGCGTAGGGATTCCGAGGGCAGCGGTGAAGTTGCCGTCGGAACCGCCGCCGGTGGAGGCTTCATCGAGGGAGAAGCCCAATTCGCGGGCCAGAGCCTGCGCCTGGCGGAAGAGGCGGACGGCTCCGCGGCTGCGCTCCATGGGCGGACGGTTGATGCCGCCGGTGACTCTGAGCTTGCAGCGAGGGTCTTGCGCTTTGAGGGCGGCGAATTTGCGTTCGATACGCGGGCCGTCGGCGCGGCGCACGATGCGGGCTTCCACTTCGGCCCAGGCGTGAGCGGGAATTACATTGCTTTTTGTGCCGCCGCCCGCGACGCCCACGCTGACCGTGAGGCCGCGCTTGAGGTCGGTCCAGCTGCTGACTTTCTCGACCACGCGCGCCAACTCGCGGATGGCGTTCGCGCCTTTTTCGAAGTCGACACCAGCGTGGGCGGCAATGCCGGCGACCTCAATGCGCCAATTGCCAATTCCCTTGCGGGCCGTTTTATAGGCGAGGCCCTGCGCCGGCTCGAGGACGTAGACGGCGGAGCAGGTTTTTGCGATCGATTCAGTGATAGGGCGCGAGGCGGTGCTGCCGATCTCTTCGTCGCCGGTGAGGAGGAGCACGATTTCGCGGCCAAAGATCTCACCGTTGGGGCGGCCGGCTTCAATGAGCAGTTCGAGGGCGGTGAAGGCCATGGCGACACCGGCTTTCATGTCGAGCGTTCCGGGACCCCAAAGGCGGCCACCGCTGAGCCGGCAGGGCATGGTTTGGAGCGTGCCAAGCGGCCAAACCGTGTCGAGGTGACCGAGGAGCAGGATGGGCTTTTCGCGTGGGCCGCGCGGGCCGAAGCGCGCTTCGAGGACATTGCCGAAGTTGGGATGGCGATGGATTTTGACGCGGCCGCCCAACTGCCGGGCGTGGGCGGCGGCGAGGGCGAGGCAGGCGTCAACGGCTGCTTTGCTGTCGGAAGGGGATTCCAGTTGAACCAATTGGCGGGTGAAGGCGATCAGGCTCGGCTGCTTGCGGCGGGCCCCGGCGAGCAAGGCGCGCATGGGAATCTTCGCATTGGCCGAGGATGGCATTCGAGCCTCTTTCGCTGGAATGGATCGAACTGCAAAGACGTTTTGATTCTACGACACTTAAGGTGGTTTGGCGCAGAGTTTATGGCGAAGCTTCCAGAGGACAAATTGGCGCACGGTGTGGCAAAAATGCCACACAACCCGATTTGGGCATGCCGTCTATTCTAAAGACGGGAAAGGCTTTCAGGGCAGAGGGGAAGATTGGGTCAGCCGGCACATCAGGAACAGACGATTGCAGCGCCGCTCGAGTTTGCGGGTGTGGGGCTGCACTCAGGCGCGCCTGTGACGATGCGGCTGCTGCCGGCGCCCGCGGGGTCGGGGATTGTCTTCCGGCGCACGGACCTCGACAACTTTGAAATTCCCGCAAACGGCCGAAACGTGGCCAAGGTGAGCTACGCAACCAGTTTGATGCGGCAGAGCGTTCTGATCTCTACCACTGAGCACCTGCTGTCAGCGTGCATCGGCATGGGCGTGGACAACGTGATTGTGGAGCTCGACAACCTGGAGCTGCCGATTCTGGACGGCAGCGCATTGCCATACGTAGAGGCGATTGAGAGCGTGGGCATCCGCGAACAGCGGCGCAAGCGCGAGACGCTGCGGGTGCTGCACCCGATTGAGGTGCGCGAAGGCGAGAAGTTTATTGGCGTGTATCCGGGCCTTGGCTACCGCATCTCCTACACGATCGATTTTCCCGCTCCGATCGGCCAGCAGAAGACTTGCGTTGATTTGGCTGCGGAGACCTATGGGAGCGAGATTGCTCCGGCACGGACGTTCGGCTACAAGGCGGATGAGCGCAAGTTGCGCGACATGGGGCTGATTCGCGGCGCGAGCCCGGAGAACGCGATCATTCTGGGGGCGAGCGGGCCAGAGAATGGGCCACTGCGCTTCCCCGACGAGTATGTGCGGCACAAGGTTCTGGACCTGATCGGCGATTTGGCGCTGGCGGGGCGAAGGATCGAGGGCCACGTGGTAGCCGTACGGGCGGGACACGCGATGCACACCGCGTTTGTGGCGCGGCTGCTGAAGGATCGCTCTGCATGGGAGCTGGCCCATGTGCCGGTTGCAGCGCATGGGGCCGCAGAGTCCGAGCAGGAAGCAAATGGCGGCGTGGGCGAAGCTGCTTTGGCGGGGGTGTAACGCGTAGTTCGGCCGCGCTCGTTCGAGACGCGGATTCCTACTCCAAAAAGATCAGGTGAGCCGTTCGATGGCGACGGCAGTGGCCTCGCCGCCGCCGATGCACAGCGCGGCGACGCCGCGGCGAAGTTTGCGTTGCGCGAGGGCCGCAAGCAGCGTGACGAGGATGCGCGCGCCGGATGCGCCGATGGGATGACCAAGTGCACAGGCGCCGCCGTGAACATTGACTTTCTCGTGGGGAAGGCCCAGGTCACGCATGGCCGCCATGGCCACGACGGCGAAGGCCTCATTGATCTCGAACAGGTCTACGTCGTTGATTGTCCAGCCGGTTTGGTCGATGAGGCGGCGGATGGCGCCGATGGGCGCTGTGGGAAACAGCGCGGGCGTGTTGGCGTAGGAGGAGTGGGCTGCGATAGCCGCGAGCGGCTTTAGTCCGCGACGGTCGGCTTCAGAGCGGCGCATGAGGACGAGGGCGGCGGCACCGTCGGAGATGGCGCTGGAGTTGGCAGCGGTCACGGTTCCGTCTTCGCGAAAGGCCGGCTTGAGGTGAGGGATTTTTTCGGGAGTGGCTTTGAGCGGAAGCTCGTCGTGGGTGACGATTCGCTCGGTCTTTCCCGCTGTGACGGTGAGGGGAACGATTTCAGCGGAAAAACTCCCTTCAGCGGTGGCTTTTTGCGCGCGGGTGAGGGATGCGAGCGCGAATTCGTCCTGATCGTGGCGCGAAAAGGCGTAGCTTTGGGCGCAATCTTCGGCGTATGTGCCCATGAGGCGGCCTTTGTCGTAGGCGTCTTCAAGGCCATCGAGAAACATGTGATCGAGGATGCGGCCGTGACCCATGCGATAGCCGGAGCGGGCGCGGTCGAGGAGATAAGGAGCGTTGCTCATGCTTTCCATGCCGCCGGCGACGAGGATATTTGCGCTGCCGGCAAGCAGGAGATCGTGCGCGAGCATGACGGCCTTCATGCCGGAGCCGCACATCTTGTTGATGGTGACGGCGCCGGTGGAGGCGGGCAAACCCGCGCCGAGAGCGGCCTGGCGAGCGGGAGCCTGGCCGAGGCCGGCGGTGAGCACACAACCGAAGAGGACTTCGTCGACTGAGTCAGGCGGAATTCCGGCGCGCTCGACTGCGGCGCGGATGGTGGCGGCGCCGAGCTGGGGAGCTGTGAGGTCCTTGAGATCGCCCTGGAACGCGCCGATGGGCGTGCGCGCGGAGCCGACAATCACGACTGGATCGGATACAGGCATTGGAGCTCCTTCGTCAACTAGCGCGGGGCCATGCGCAGCGCGCCGTCGAGGCGGATGGTTTCGCCGTTGAGCATGGTGTTTTCGCAGATGTGCTTGACGAGCGCAGCGAACTCCGCGGGTTGGCCAAGGCGGGCGGGAAACGGAATGCTCTTGCCGAGCGCTTCCTGCACTTCGGGCGAGAAGCCGGCGACCATGGGCGTGGCGAAGACTCCAGGCGCGATGGTGACCACGCGAATGCCGAAGCGCGCCAGCTCGCGGGCGATGGGGAGCGTGAGGGCGACAACACCACCCTTTGAAGCCGCGTAGGCTGCCTGGCCGATCTGGCCGTCGTAGGCCGCGATGGAGGCGGAGTTGACGATGACGCCGCGCTCGCCATCGGGGCCGGGCAGCTCTTTCGAGATGGCCGCGGCGGCCAGGCGAATCATGTTGAAGGCGCCGACGAGATTGATGTTGATGGTTTTTGCGAAGGTGTCGAGGCGATGCGGGCCTTCGCGTCCAACGACGCGCTCGGAGGGAGCGATTCCGGCGCAGTTGACGAGCGCGTGCAGGTGGCCAAATGCGCCCAGCGCGAGATCGACGGCGGTCTGTGCATCGTGCTCGCTGGTAACGTCAGTGATGGCGAAGCGGGTGGAAGCGCCCAGCTCGGCTGCCAGGGCTTCGCCGGCTGCGCGATTGGTGTCGGCAATGATGACGGACGCGCCTTCAGCGACGAGCAGCTGCGCCGTGGCTGCACCGAGCCCGGACGCGCCGCCGGTTACGAGGAAGATGTGGTTCGCGATCTCCATTGAATAAGCGGGGCCGTATCTGTCCCGAGCGCAGCATATCATTCAAAAGAGCATCCGTGGTTAGAGGTAACGGATCTTCGGAGGCAGGCGACGATGAAACCAGCGTCATCAGGCGCGTCGCTCACGCAATTGAGCGAAGAAGAGACGCTTTTCCGAGAGACGGTGCGGCAGTTTGCCGAAGACGAAGTTGCGCCCCTGGTGCGCCGCATGGACGAAGAGCAGCAATTGGATGCGGGGCTGTTGCGGAGGCTCTTTGAACTCGGCCTGATGGGGGTCGAGACTCCGGAGGAGTTTGGCGGGAGTGCGGGATCGTTCTTCGATTCCGTGCTGGCCGTGGAGATGCTTTCGGCCGTCGATCCGGCAGTGGCGCTGGTTGTGGATGTGCAGAACACGCTGGTGGCAAGCGCAGTGCTGCGCTGGGGCACGCCGGAACAAAAGAGGAAGCATTTGCCGCGACTGGCGACGGATACAGTTGGCGCTTACGCGCTGAGCGAAGCGGGCTCGGGGTCAGATGCCTTTGCGTTACAGACGCGCGCAGAGAAGCGCGGCAGCGAATATGTGCTGAGTGGGCGCAAGCTTTGGATCAGCAACGCCAAGGAAGCGGGACTGTTCATCCTATTTGCGACAGTGGATGCGAGCGCGGGCTACAAGGGCATCACCGCGTTCCTGTTGGAGAAGAGCGCGCCTGGATTCACTGTCGGCAGGAAAGAAGACAAGCTGGGAATCCGCGCTTCAAGCACCTGCGAGCTGATTCTGGAGGAGTGCGTGATTGCGGCCGGGCAAGTGCTGGGCGAGGTGGGCAACGGCTACAGGATTGCGATGGAGACGCTGAACGGCGGGCGGATCGGGATCGGGGCGCAGATGCTCGGGCTGGCCGAAGGCGCGTGGGGGCACGCCGTGAAGCACGCAAAAGAGCGCAAGCAGTTTGGTAAGGCGATCGCGGAGTTCCAGGCGATGCAGTTTCAACTGGCGGAGATGGCGACGAACATTGAGGCGGCGCGCTTGATGGTCTACAACGCGGCGCGACTGAAGGACGCGGGCCAGGAATTCCGCAAAGAAGCGGCGATGTGCAAATACTTTGCGTCGCATGTAGCCGAACGCGTGGCAAGCCTTGCTGTGGAGGTCCTGGGCGGGGCTGGATTCGTGAAGGAGTCGCCGGTGGAGAAGCTCTACCGCGATGGGAAGATCGGAAAGATCTACGAAGGTACGTCTTTTATGCAATTAGCGGCGATCGCAAAGGCCGTTCTCTAGATTTCCTGAAAAATAGTGGTTGTGGCGCCCGTCACAGTACTTTAAGCAGGTCGGACCGAGGCCGGCCCTTCTATCGAGCTGCGGAACACGCTGCGTCCAGACGCCTGTATCTCTTAGATTCTGAATGGCTTTTCGCGCGAGAATCTCTATTCAACTGACGCCGATCTCCATGATCGGTGCGCCCGTAACACGAAGGCGGTATTACCGCAACGGTACTGAACTCCCCAAAAGTAATGTATAGTAACGTTCAAACGTACCCACACAAGTGGATATACTTGGCCACATTAGTAATTCTTAATGATTACTTCCGTATGCCTTGGCGATAAATCTCGTGCGTGCGCCGATAAAAATTTTGCGCCCGCTCGGAGGGAGTATGCGCCACTTGAAGTTGAGTTTTGTTGGGCTGCTGACTTTTATTTGCGGCCTCTCCCTGAGCGGATGTTCAGGATCCTTTGTAGTGAATGGCTCGGCCACGGGAACACTCACCGTATCATCGAGCAGCGTCGATTTTGGCCAAGTGGCCGTCGGCAAGACGGCGAACGCAAACATCACGGTTCAAAATCAGGGATCGGGACCGGTTGAGATCTCACAGCTGAATTTAACTGGACAGACCTTCACCATGAGTGGAGGCGGCAGCCTGCCGATGACTGTCGGCCCCAACGCCAGCGTAACGCTAGGAATTCAGTTCAATCCCACCGCCTCGGGGTCGGCGGCGGGCCAGTTGACCATCGCCAGCAACGCCTCAAACGGACCCTCGGCCACGGTTTCCCTGAGCGGGATGGGCGTGCCCGTGCTGACCGGGCTGAATTGCGTAAATGGATCAATCCTGGGAAGCGCGGCGGACACTTGCACAGTGACCCTGAATGCGGCCGCCGGAAGCGACGGCCTGGCAATCAGCCTGACGAGCAACGATAGCGCGGTTGTAGTTCCTGCTTCAGTGACCATACCGGCTGGAGCGAACAGCGCAGAGTTTGCCACAGCCGCTTCGGCGGTCACGTCAACGCAAGCCGCCATGTTGACTGCCAGCGCGGGCGGCGTAGCGCAGACCTTCGCTGTTGAACTGGAAGCAGCGACAGCCGTTTTGGGGGTGAGCGCGTCCAGCCTGACCTTCGGCAGCGTTCCAGTGAACTCTGCGGTAACGCATCCCCTGGTTCTTTCCTCAACGGGGACCATGCCGGTGACCGTGAGCGCTGCGGTGATGACGGGCACCAACTTTGCCATCTCCGGTGAGGGTCTTCCGGTAACACTGGCTCCGGGTCAAACAACAACGTTAAACGTGGAGTTCGATCCGACCGCAGCGGGGCCAGCGAGCGGCCAACTATCTCTGACGAGCAATTCCGCGGGCGGGAACTCGACCGTCATCGGCGTGAACGGGACGGGAGTGCCCGTATTGAGCGGACTCAGTTGCGCCAGCCTTTCAGTCACGGGTTCGGGAACGGATAGCTGCACGGCGACATTGAACGCTGCTGCGGCCAGCGGCGGATTCGTAGTAGCTCTCTCCAGCAACAACTCGTTGGTGAATGTTCCAAGTTCGGTAACCGTGGCCGCGGGCGCAACAAGCGCCAACTTTATCGCCAACGTATCACCGGTGAATTCGGCAGAGGCGGCCACGCTGACTGCCAGCGCAGGGGGCGCCGCCGAGAGCTTGACGCTGCAGCTCAATTCCGCGTCAGCTTTGCTGAGCCTAAGTACAACCAGCATCGACTTCGGCGATGTGGTTACGCAGATTCCGGCGACGGAGACCGTGGTTCTGTCTTCGACAGGGAGCTCAGCCGTGACGGTCAGCGCGGCGTCGGTGTCGGGAACCGGGTTTGCCGCTTCCGGGGCCACGTTCCCCCTGACCCTGAATCCCAATCAAACTGCGACACTCACTTTGCAGTTCGATCCGACGGTGACGGGGTCGACGACGGGTGAGCTCGACATAACCAGCAACTCATCCGATGCATCCTTGAAGAGGATCGGGCTGCAGGGAAGAGGCGTGCCAAGACTGTCCCAGTTGAGCTGCACCAACACAACGATTACGGGCGCAGGTACCGATAACTGCACGGTGTCGACGAGCGCGGCTGTGCCGAGCGGAGGGTTGAATGTAAGCCTGAGAAGCAACAATTCGTCGTTCGTGGTGCCAGCCTCAATGACACTGGCATCCGGCTCTACAAGCGGGAGCTTTACCGCAACCGTCTCAGCCGTAAACGTGGCTCAAGCCGTGACCGTATCGGCCAGCGCAACCGGCATCTCAGCGTCCGCCGGCGTGCAGTTGGAAGCGGCTTCAATCTCGCTCGCCGTCAGTTCGTCCACCCTGTCGTTCGGCAATGTCAACGTGAATACAGCGGCGAGCCAAACGCTCACTCTAAGTTCGACCGGGGCCTCAGCCGTTACCGTTAGCGCAGCGAGCGTGGCCGGAACCGGATTCACGGTTTCGGGAGCCACATTTCCGCTGACTCTTAACTCAAATCAGACGGCGACTCTGACGGTTCAATTCGATCCCAAAACAGCGGGGACGGCCACGGGACAGCTGACTCTGACCAGTAACGCGGCGAGCGGAACTTCGACCCTGATCAGCCTGAGCGGCACGGGAGTACCGGTGTTGAGCGGGTTGAGTTGCACCAGCGGATCTATGACCGCAGCGGGAACCGATAGCTGCTCCGTATCGCTGAATACAGCCGCCGCTGCCGGCGGCTTCGCAGTCAGCTTGGCCAGCAACAATTCTGCAGTTACCGTGCCGTCTGCCGTATCCGTGGCTGCGGGAGCCACCACGGCCAGCTTTGCAGCCACCGTTTCCGCAGTCAGCACGGCTCAAACCGCGACCCTTACCGCCAGCGCCAACAGCGTGGCCCAGACCTTCGCCCTGCAGTTGGGCGCTGGAGCGCCAGTGCTCAGCGCACTGAGCTGCACCAGTGGATCGATGACCGGTGCCGGAACAGACAGCTGTACCGTAACGTTGAGTACCGCGGCGGCCAGCGGCGGTTTCGTTGTAAGTCTGGCCAGTAATGATTCCGCGGTCACCGTGCCGGCCTCAGTGACCGTTGCGGCCGGATCGACTACGGGCAGCTTTACGGCGACGGTTTCGTCGGTAAGCACGGCGCAGACTGCCACATTGACGGCCAGCGCCAGCGGTACGTCCAAGACCTTCGCCCTGCAACTGGGCACTGGTACGCCCACGCTTGGCGTGAGCGCTGGAAGCATCGGATTTGGCAGCGTGAACGTGAATACGGCTACGACGCAGACTGTGACTCTGTCGTCGACCGGAACCGCGGCGGTAACCATCAGCGCTGCGACTGTAACTGGATCGGGTTTCTCTGTCTCGGGCGCCAGCTTCCCGTTAACCCTGAATCCCAATCAGACGGCTACCCTGACCGTTCAGTTCGATCCTGCCGCTGCCGGAGGCGTCTCCGGCTCCCTGACGCTGACTAGCAACTCCTCAAGCGGCACTTCTACCGTGATCAGCCTCAGCGGCAACGGCGTGCCCGTGCTGACTGGATTGAGTTGCGCGTCCGGTTCAATCAACGGGGCCGGAACCGACAGTTGCACGGTGACGTTGAACGCGGCGTCGGCCAGCGGCGGATTCGTTGTCAGCCTGGCCAGCAGCAACTCGGCCGTTACTGTGCCAGCGTCGGTGACCGTGGCCGCGGGAGCCACCTCAGCCAGCTTTACAGCCACCGTTTCCTCGGTCAGCACCGCTCAGACCGTGGCATTAACCGCCAGCGCCAACAGCGTGGCCGAGACGTTTTCGCTGCAGCTGATTGCTGGGACATCGACACTGAGCGTGAGCCCGTCGAGCCTATCGTTTGGCAGCGTGAGTGTAAACACAGCCACGACACAGACTTTGACGTTGTCTTCGACCGGGACTGCCGCGGTCACCATTAGCGCCGCAACTGTGGCCGGAACCGGCTACACCGTATCCGGAGCTAGCTTCCCGTTGACTTTGAACCCCAATCAGACGGCGACGCTGACCGTGCAGTTCGATCCCACGGTGGCTGGAGCAGTTTCCGGCTCGTTGACGCTGACCAGCAATTCGTCGAGCGGAACATCGACCGTGATCAGCCTGAGCGGCAATGGGGAGCCGGTGTTGAGCGGGCTGAGCTGCAGCAGCGGCTCGATGACCAGCGCCGGAACCGACAGCTGCACCGTGACCCTGAACGCCGCAGCGCCCACGGGCGGCTTCAGCGTAAGCCTGGCTAGCAACAATAGCGCCGTCACTGTGCCCGCGTCGGTGACCGTGGCCGCGGGCGCCACCTCCGCCAGCTTCACGGCCACCGTCTCCTCGGTCAGCACCGCCGCGACCGTCACTTTGACCGCCAGTGCCAACAGTGTGGCTCAGACCTTTGCACTGCAATTGGGCGCGGGCGTTCCCACGCTGAGCATCAACTCCAGCAGCATCGGGTTTGGTGATGTTTTCGTGAATTCCCCGGCAACCCAGTCGGTCACTCTGTCCTCGACCGGCACCGCAGCCGTAACCGTCAGTGCAGCCACGGTGGCCGGGACCGGCTTCTCCGTCTCTGGCGCTACCTTCCCATTGACCCTGAACCCCACTCAGACCGCTACCCTCAGCGTGGAGTTCGATCCGACCACCGCGGGTCCAGCGACCGGCACACTGACCGTCACCAGCAATTCCTCGACAAACCCCACGGCTGCGATCGCCTTGAGCGCCACAGGGGAGTCGGTTGAAGTCAATTTGACCTGGGATGCACCCAGCAGTTCTCCCGATCCTGTCGCCGGCTACAACGTCTACCGCGCGCCCAGCGGCAGCACTACATATCAGCTTGTGTCTTCGGTAAGCAACAGCCAACTGGCATACACCGATACCAGCGTTCAGGCCGGGCTAACCTACGATTACATCGTCGAGAGCGTTGACGCCTCCGGCGTCACCAGCGCCCCCTCCAACATGGCTAGCGTCGCTTTGCCTTAAACATTAAGTAAGAGCTTTTGAATTCACGTGCGATCACAGTTGATTTGCGCTTGAGAGAAATAAAGCGCAGCGGCCGCACCTAACATCTCTCGCCGCTCGCTCGGTGCCTCCCTCACGAGCCCAAGTCGATGTTGAAATGCACTGGATATGGGGCAACGTGACATTCGCGGGTGGGAAATAAACTCCCACTTGAGAAGAAATTACATGCCACGATTCGTTTCAAGCCAGACTCAAAAACTGCCGTCTCATCCCGATCTTTATCTAAGTGCCGGAATTTGATGAGGATGGTGAATTCACCGATGCCCGACTTCTTTGGTGCGGGGATTGCATACAAGTTCTTGAACATCCGGACAAGAACATTCGGAAAGTTGCTTTATGGCTTGTAGGTTTCAGTCAAGTGCGGTTTCGTGTCCTCAGCTGTATGTGAAGATTCGGGCGAGACACAGATATATTCCCCGCACTGCCGATAGATTCACGTCCAATTGCAACATTCCGAAAAAGGCTCTGTCTTGTTCGATGGAAGATTGCATGTTTCCGTCAGTTTAGAAACCCACAGCCTTGTCAAGGGGCTTGGGCGTTGAGAATGGTATGCACTCCCCTGCAATGAGGCTAGATTGGCCTCGGCGCGGACTCATTTCTGCATGGAATGTTGAAACGGTAGGCTTGTGTTGTGATCTGGGTCACTGCCCGTGCGGAATTGTTGGTGCGAAGTAAGCAAGACGACTGGAAACAAGTGAGTCCATAGCCCCTGATACTCTCAGGGACTTCGGGCCCGTAGATAGATAGAAGGTTGAGTGAGGGATTGTTAGCTTGAGGCGGTTGTGGGACATTTCTTTTTGTGGACCATTGAGACATGAAGTAACCACAGCAACTGCAACTTGTGGCCGCTTTTCACAGCTCAATTGCCACGACACGCATTCTTTTACTTGCGTTGCGAGGCCCGACTGTGGGCGTTCAGTTCTCCTAATCTACATTTTCATTTTGTTCTCATCCTGCCTGCCGCTCGCACTGTGTGGGTGCCTAGGTGGACAGATTATTGGTGCAGCTACAAACTCAGGATCCCTCCAGGCATCCCCGAACTCTGTCAGTTTTGGTGGAGTAGCAATGGGAACGACAGCCAGCACAAACGTCTCTCTTGTGAACCAGGGATCGGCAGCAGTGAGCGTTTCGCAGATGAGCGTGTCGGGACAGGCGTTCTCTGTCAGCGGCGAAGGTGACCTTCCCGTTACGGTGGCCGCGGGTGACACGCTTAGCTTCAGCGTGAACTTCTTTCCCACTGCTATGGGAGGGGCTGCAGGTCAGTTGACGATCTCCAGCAATGCTGTGGCTGATGGAACACTCCTGGTAGGACTCAGCGGCACGGGAACCGCAGCAAGCAACACAAGCTCGTCAGAATTGAGCTCATTCGGCTGCGTGAATGGCGCAGTGAACGGTGCAGGAACGGACAGCTGTACGGTGACGCTGAGTGCGGCGGCGGCCAGCGGCGGCTCTGCCGTCAGTTTGGCCAGCAACAATCCTGCAGTCACCGTGCCTGCCTCGGTAACTGTGGGCGCAGGATCGACTTCTGCAAGCTTCACGGCCACGGTCTCCTCGGTAAGCTCAGCGCAGACAGTGACGCTGACAGCGAGCGCGGGCGGCGTTTCGGAAACATTTGCTTTGCAGCTGAATGCTCCTGCTTCTGGCCAAGGAGGCACAGGAGTGTCGGTGTTGAGCGGGCTGAGTTGCACCAGCGGATCGATGAGCGGAGCCGGAATCGATAGCTGCACGGTAACGCTGAATGCTGCAGCGCCAAGCGGCGGCTTCACGGTAAGTTTGGCCAGTAACGACCCCGCGGTGACGGTGCCGACGACGGTGACGGTGCAAGCTGGTGGAATCAGCGCCAGCTTCGCGGCTTCGGTGGCGGCGGTCAGCGCTGCTCAGACGGCGACGTTAACGGCCGCGGCAAGCGGTGTTTCGGAAAGCTTTGCATTGCAACTTGGTGCAACCGTATCCACGCTCAGCCTCAGCAGCACGAGTTTGTCGTTTGGCAGCGTGAATGTAAACACAGCCACGACACAGACTTTGACGTTGTCTTCGACCGGGACTGCCGCGGTCACCATTAGCGCCGCAACTGTGGCCGGAACCGGCTACACCGTATCCGGAGCTAGCTTCCCGTTGACTTTGAACCCCAATCAGACGGCGACGCTGACCGTGCAGTTCGATCCCACGGTGGCTGGAGCAGTTTCCGGCTCGTTGACGCTGACCAGCAATTCGTCGAGCGGAACATCGACCGTGATCAGCCTGAGCGGCAATGGGGAGCCGGTGTTGAGCGGGCTGAGCTGCAGCAGCGGCTCGATGACCAGCGCCGGAACCGACAGCTGCACCGTGACCCTGAACGCCGCAGCGCCCACGGGCGGCTTCAGCGTAAGCCTGGCTAGCAACAATAGCGCCGTCACTGTGCCCGCGTCGGTGACCGTGGCCGCGGGCGCCACCTCCGCCAGCTTCACGGCCACCGTCTCCTCGGTCAGCACCGCCGCGACCGTCACTTTGACCGCCAGTGCCAACAGTGTGGCTCAGACCTTTGCACTGCAATTGGGCGCGGGCGTTCCCACGCTGAGCATCAACTCCAGCAGCATCGGGTTTGGTGATGTTTTCGTGAATTCCCCGGCAACCCAGTCGGTCACTCTGTCCTCGACCGGCACCGCAGCCGTAACCGTCAGTGCAGCCACGGTGGCCGGGACCGGCTTCTCCGTCTCTGGCGCTACCTTCCCATTGACCCTGAACCCCACTCAGACCGCTACCCTCAGCGTGGAGTTCGATCCGACCACCGCGGGTCCAGCGACCGGCACACTGACCGTCACCAGCAATTCCTCGACAAACCCCACGGCTGCGATCGCCTTGAGCGCCACAGGGGAGTCGGTTGAAGTCAATTTGACCTGGGATGCACCCAGCAGTTCTCCCGATCCTGTCGCCGGCTACAACGTCTACCGCGCGCCCAGCGGCAGCACTACATATCAGCTTGTGTCTTCGGTAAGCAACAGCCAACTGGCATACACCGATACCAGCGTTCAGGCCGGGCTAACCTACGATTACATCGTCGAGAGCGTTGACGCCTCCGGCGTCACCAGCGCCCCCTCCAACATGGCTAGCGTCGCTTTGCCTTAAACATTAAGTAAGAGCTTTTGAATTCACGTGCGATCACAGTTGATTTGCGCTTGAGAGAAATAAAGCGCAGCGGCCGCACCTAACATCTCTCGCCGCTCGTATGAGCGGCGGAGCAAATGTATGGTCCGCCGCTTTTCTGCAAGCGAAAAGTGAAGTTGGCAAGTTGGCCTGCGTAAATGTATTCGGCCTTTGTTGGAGAATTGCGCTCTCCGGGCCACGATGGGATGCCCTGCGCTCTGTTCCTATCTAAATAGCCAGTCTCAGTAGACCGTTTTGCTCCACAGGTTTCCAGAGTGCCGGAATTGACCGTTGTGCCTTCGCACTGTACGCCAGCAGACCTGGCAGGTTTGAACATGTGAAATCGTACGGATCACGCGGCAGTAGAAGCCGCTGATCTGTAGACGATGTGGTTTACAGATGCGGCTGGCGGGATGAATCTAGAGCAAGCCGGTGAAGCGGAGGCGAGCTCTGCTGGAGAGCAACTCGCCAAGGAATAATCGGTTGCGACTCATCAAGCCGATGAGAGGCGGGGGTGGTTTGTTGGATGATGCGATCCATTTCAGTGATTCGCTGAGCAAGGTGGTCAATTTCGATCTTGAGTTACGCCAGCAACATCCGCAGTGCGCCGGAAAGCCGCAACCCAGCATTCTCCAGAATCCGAGGAAGTTCCTGATCGACAAACTTCCTTCCTTTGCGCAAGATGATCCCGCGTTCCAGCAGCACACTTCGAATCTGATTCACGACCGCAGTACGCCGCATGACCCAGCGCTCGCGGACACGGTGCAAAGATTGCAGATCCAGCTGATCGTCACTCTTGATGGGCACAAAGCGCATGGTCGGCCGACTGACAGCTTCAGCGATAGGCTCGGCGTCGATGTAGTCGTTCTTGTTGGTCTTCACAAAGGGCTTCACGTATTGCGCCGGAATCAAGCGCACCTCGTGACCCTGTTCCCGCAAGGACCGGCCGAGGAAGTGGGCGCCCCCGCAGGATTCCATCCCAATGAGACCGACCTTCAGATTCGCCGTGAAGCGTAACAACTGGATTCGCGAGAACTTTTTGCGCATGACAACTTCGCCGCGTTTGTTGAGACCTACCGCGTGAAAAACTGATTTGCCGAGATCGATGCCGAGCGTTTGCAATTCCATGAAATGGGTCTTCCTGTGTCTCTTATATCCCCACCTCATTTGAGGAAATGCGGCGGACCATCCCATCAAACAGGCCACAGAACGCCGCGAGAGCGGCGCTTTGCGGCGGAGTATAATGTATGGTCCGCCACAGTGGTCTACTTTTACTCCGCCCTTCCATGAGAAGCCGGGTAGATGTCAGGCTAAGCAAGCCTGATTTGAACCAGAGTGGACGATGAATGGCCTGAGCTTCGATGCCAGGCACTAGGAACTCCCGTTCGCGCTTCTGACTTTGCGCAATCGGCGCTGGATGGACCGCGCATACTTCCTTCCATGTAGGCCAGACCCGGACAACGTGAGCAATAAGCCACATGGCCGCACTGCGAACATGTGGGCAGGTCACGTACGTGGACGGACCGAAGCTCGGTTAGCGCCTCGGACCGCCACCAAATCTCGCGGAAGGTTTTCTGCCGCAAGCTTCCGCAAGGCATGGGAAACTGTACGCAAGGGAATACGTCGCCTGACGGAGAAATGTAAGCCAGCGTGTGGCCCGCGCTGCAACTGGTGCCGTCCAGCACGTTATCGTCTACGGTCGAAATAGGAGCACAATACTCGCCCACGTCCCCCACGAACTCCTCGGTGCGAAACACCTCTTCAAGTTCCTTGGAGGAGACTCCCAGGTTCAAGATTGACCGGTCGCCGTTTAGCTTAGGCGTGATGGTCGGATCAATGACAAACTGGACGCCCATTTCCTGCGCCAGCTGATGCATGGCCTTAGCGTCTGCAACATTCTGCCTCAGTAGCACATTGGTGATGGAGACCTTCAGACCTTGGGCCTTAAGGTGTCGAATGGCCTCCAGCGAGCGGCGCAGGGATCCGGGCAATTTGGTGATCGCATCGTGAATCTCGGGGCGGTGCGAATAGATGCTGATCTGGACTTGCTCGATGCCGAGGAGCTTCAGCCGCGCCGCTTCCTTGGCCCCAATCATCACCGCGTTGGTCTTCAGTTTGACATTGAATCGCAGCTCCCGGGCGTACTCCAGGATCTCAAAGCAATCGCGCCGCAACAGCGGCTCTCCGCCGCTGATGCTAAGAAAGAATGTCCCGCACTCGGCGAGTTGCCGGATCACGTCTTTTATCTCGGCAGTGCTCATCTCGTCCTTGCCTTCGTGGTCCAGATAGCAATGGACGCACCGTTCGTTGCAACGCCATGTAATGTCAAGATGTGCGCTCAACGGAATGCCCTGCGCCGTCGCCTTTTGGTTCATCTCTTCGAGCAGACCCATGGAACCTCCCTACTGCGAAACCGGTTTGTCCGAGACAACTAAAATGCCATGTTTAGCCAGTTCGTCAACGAATTCCTTAGCGTCCGCTGAAGCCTGTTCGGCGGTGACATCGAATTCCACGCACACCTTCTCCTCGACGATGCGCGACAGTGGAGTATTGCCGTCCGCAGCTTCCCAAATGACCGTGCCGGTCGGGTTCAGCACAAAAATCGTGGAATCCACGGTGGACATGATGATCGTTTCGTCGCCCAGTATGCGCGACGCGATGGCAGCACTCTTAGCTAAGTAGGTTTGAGCAAACACAATGTCCTATCCTATCAAGTCCCAGACGCGCCTATCAGGAAAAAATGAAAGCTGAAAAACCGGCACTGCCGCCACGAATGCGCAGGCCGACTCAAAAACTAGGCGCACCAATTCGGCATCGTGCGTAAAGAACAGAATGTTCCGCAGCAGTCGCTGGACGGCCACGGCCGGTTCGACCTGCACAATCCGGTTCTCCGCTGCTTTGTCCAGCAGATACAGCGCAGCGATAGGGGCCGAGATGTTCCTCCCGGGCTCGCCGAATTCGCCCGCGAACGGGGTGCCGTAGGCCACATACTGGCCTCCAACGTTGCGTACGTAAGAGGCCTCATCCGTGAGCAGCGCCACATCGGACGGCGCCAGCCGTGCAATCGTGGTTTTCCCTGCTCCTGATAAACCGGAGAACAGAAATGCTTTACCGTTACGTACCGCGCTGGAGGCGTGCAGAAGGAAGCCTCCAGCGCGCGCCAACAGGAGCGTATGCACAATACGCAGCACCGAGTCGATTGAGAAAGGATTCGCCGACTGACGAATTTTGCCCTGGCGCTCTTCCGGATTCCATTTTGCCCGAAAATCACCACGTTCCAGCCGCCATTCGCCGTCCTGCGACGACACTTCGGCTTCAGCGTCGGGGTTGAACGTGCCGGGTGGAACCAACTCCACACAGAACGTAAATTCGGATGTCACCCCGGACTTCACGTAATCTCCATAGCGACCCTGCAGAACATCCACAAACCCAGCATCTGTTGTATGCACCGCAATGGGGATGCCGCCAATCTCAATGACCACCTCGTGGCTTGCGCCGCAGCAGGAGAACTCCATCAGTAGGGACATTCTACAGCACCTCAGTTCGCAACCCGGCGAAAGAAACTGGCCACTACCGCTTGAGGAAATACTTCACGAGATCCTTTACCGAACGGAATCAGGGCTAGGACAGCGGAGGAACGCGCAGAGCAGCTACTAAGCGCCTCCAGGAGGAGATATATTTGCACACCAAGCGCAAAGCCCGTAGCCCCGGATATAGAGCTACCAGAATCTTTGGCAGCTTGAACAATTCAAAGTCATCCAGCGTCGGAGTAAGAATGGTCCCTTCCAAAAAGCGCAGGCGATCCCCTACGTCCTCACCTGAAGAGCGATCCAGCAGCCAGCGAAGATTCGACTTCACTTGCCTCAGCACCGAACCAGTTGAAGGCCACAACTGCGTCTGGATGCGGTCAGCCAAATGCACAACGTGCTGATCGGCAGAAATCCTGGCCATCATTTCCTCGGGGATCTGAGCCCGCCAATGCTGGTGGAGAAGACGCAAACTCACGTAAACGGTTCGTGTGGTATTTGAATCGCCGAGATGACTGCGCACAATATCCCAGTCAAGCTGCGGGTGAACCAAGAGCAATTGAGCGATATCGCAAAAGTGCGACAACTGTATCCATTCATGCTGTCCAGCATGGAGACAGAGCGCCACCAACAAGTCTTCCGGACAGAAGGTTGGCACTTCGCAATTAAAAAAGGGGGCCATTTTTACGCGCTTCCATATGCCAGCCATATCCAGCGAAGGGGAGATGTATTTCGGCACCACACCCCAGTGGAGTTCTAAATCAAGCCCTCCTGCTGCAACAAACGTATGCTCAAAACCGAAACGGAAGGACGCTGCCTGCTGCGCGGCATTAAGGCCTTTCTTATCGCTGAAACCGATTTCGCCGAGTGCGTCACGAGCGGCCTCGAGTTTTTGCGGCGGCACAATGATGTCCAGATCGCAGGAAACTCGAAGGCCGCAGTTGCCGTAATAAACCACAGCCAGTAACGGGCCTTTGTACACGATGTGTTCGATCTTCCGCGAGCGCAATTGGGCCGAAATGCTCTGAAGATTTGAGGCAAGGATCAGGTTGTTTCGGGCAATCGTTTTGCAAAGCTGACGCAGGGCTTGCATGATTTTGGGAAACACAGTTCCTGCGGCATACTGATTGAGATGAAGGAACAGGAGCGGCTCAAGGCCGTGCCAGAAGGCCAAGTCGAGCAGATGCTCCCAATCGAGCGGTCCGGCGAGTAGATTATGCAGGAGATCTTGTTCGCTCGGGATAAGCTCGACTCTCGCGACAGTTCGCAACAGAGTCAGTTCCGGCCGGCTGCTCAAGGCTACGGGCAAGACGATACCTCGTTTACAGTCTGCCGCTCCATTTGCCGTGCGATCGGCAGAGAATGGGCAACATCGCGGGCCCCATATCTTCTAAATGGGTATCCTCGGGATCCTTTTCCTCAACCTGCAAAGTCAGAAGCCTTGAACTGGGCACGATTCTCGGCGGGGACAGCAATAAGGAAAGAGCAGTGATCTTGAAGAGTTACGAACACTCAACGTCGCAGCGCGGAAACCAGGACCGGCATGGCACCAAGACTAGTCACCACTCCCTGAGTGGCAATGGCGATGAACTCGCCTATGAAACCTGCATGTCTTCGCAACGCCGCAAACGACGGCCCAAGAGTAGCGTGATCCGCGCGCAAAAATCCGAGCGTCGCAGAATCGACGAGAAAACGCACTGCCAAAATGACTGTGCGGAATCGATGCAGCGACCATTATGAAGAATGCTTACTACTTGCCCCACAATCTCGAATGCTCTCACCGGCGGGTCAACAGTAGGTATCGAGTCTCCTCGCGTGATCAGGTGATCGCGAGATACACAGATGATTCGATGTGCTGTCAGCTTTCCTTCTCGCCGGTACAAGACAATCTGCCCCGGCTGCACCCCGCCAAGGTCACAGCTTCGCACAGTAACCACATCCCCGGGCCAGACGGACGGTAACATACTGGCCCCGGTTACTTTGAGGCGAACCTCGCCGGAACGCCGAGCCACTTCGGCCACCAGCTCACAGTAGGCAGCATGACTTTGTGCCTCTCGATTCATTTGCGGCAGTATCTATGAGGATTTCCTGTTAAAGGTGCAATCATAGTCAGTGACCTGCACCTTGCCACAAGATAACGCCAAAGTCTCGAACACGCGTTCATACCGTACCTTGGGCTTATGGTATGGCTTTTTGACGGTGCACTTTTCCTTTGCTGCCGACTTATCCTGATTTGTCTGTTTCATTTGGCTCACGCGGACCTCGCAAATGGATTAAACCGGAATCTCCTTTTTCGGCACCGGTTCCATTGAATTGTATCGCTCCTGAAGCAGATTGCCAGGCCAAATGGACGTTTGCCCCGAAAAAACCAGCGTTTGCGGAAGAAAAGCCGGGCGATTCGCTGCCGTCCTTGCCTCGCCCGCCTCACTGAAAGTCCTCCAAGTCAATTGCGCCCACACCTATCCATCCTCCTCTGTCCTCCGTGATTTGGATTCGCGGCGTTGCGGTCGGTCGGCTAGTGTAATGCGTCATGCAGATTGCCGATTATGGAGAGGCGCTTGGGCGCGCTTGACCTTCTCCAGGATGTCGGCGGCCTTGGCAGTCCAGATGAAGGGCTTGGGGCTTTCATTGCGGTGGTCGATGTACTCGCCGATAGCGGTAATCAGCTCCTCGACGCTGCGGAAGACGCCGCGGCGCAGCCGATTTTCGGTCAGGTCGCGGAAGAAGCGCTCCACCATGTTCAGCCAAGAGCAGCCGGTGGGGACGAAGTGCATGTGGAAACGGGGATGGCGGCTGAGCCAGCGCTCGACCTTCAGGTGCTTGTGGGTGGAATAGTTGTCCACAATCATGTGGATCTGCCTGTCAGCCGGGACCACGTAATCCATGGCGCGCAGGAACTTCAGCCATTCTGAAGGCGGTGCCAGTCGTCCCACATGGAGATCACCTGGCCCTGGAGGCGTCGAGGGCAGCGAACAGAGTCGCCGTACCGTTGCGCTTATAGTCGTGGGTCATGGTTCCACAGCGGCCCTTCTTCATCGGCAGACCCGGCTGGGTCCGGTCCAGGGCCTGAATCTGGCTCTTCTCGTTAGCGCACAGAACGATGGCGTGCTCGGGTAGATTCAGCTACAGTCCAACAATGTCCTCCAGTTTCTCAGTGAACTCGGGATCGCGGCTGAGCTTAAAGGTTTCCACCAGGTGCGGCTTCAGTCCGTGGGCGCGCCAGATGCGCCGTACGCTGGCTTCGCTGAGGCCTGCTGCCGCCGCCATGGTGCGCGTCGACAAGTGCGTGGCGTTGGCCGACTTCTGATGCAGCATCATCTCCACCACTTTCTTCATGCGGCGATCCGTGATGCTGCGCGTTCTGCCCGGCCGTGGAGCATCCTTCTCAAGGGCTGCAATTCCGCCCTCCAGAAAGCGCTTCCGCCACCTCGCCGCCTTCTCCGGCGTGATGCCCGTCCGCTGCGCGATCTGTTTGTCTTCCAGCCCATTGGCGGCCCACAAGACGATCCGCGCCCGCTCTACCACGCGTGCCGGCAGCGAGCGGGCTCGTGCCATCTGTCCGAGGGATCGTTTCTGTTCCAGGTTTAGTTCGACCGGGGGTGCAGTGCGCATACTGTGCCGTCTTCCACAGTATGGACGAACACCAACTATAATCATTACTACTTATGACGCACTACACTAGTCCAACCCATTCTGCGTGAGCTTCACTAGCGAGGGCTGGGTCAGCACTCCCGATTGCCCGAGTTTGGTGGCGTAATAAATGTTCGATTCCTGGCTGCCGGTCCCGTCGTTGTCCACGACAATGCCGGTCGAGCCCCCGGTGACTGCGAGGTAATTAGACGTGATAAGGCCGTTGCTATTCACGTCATATTCTAAAACGCATCCTACGCTGCCGCTTACTCCGCACAGATCGGAAAGCGTGAAGAACAGAAAGTCAACCCCGCCGGAAACATTCGGGTTGTAAAATTCCGTTGGCGCCGTAGTGTCTGTCACGTGCTGGCCGCCTGTCAAAGCCGTTATCGAGGTTGCCGTCGAGTCCAATGCGCCACTCGTGAATCCAATGTCATACAGCGTGGGAGTGATGCCGGTAGTCGTGTCAGTCCCTACCACATACAGCAGCGGAGAACTTTCCGATCCGGCTGTCGTTCCGGTATACCAGTAATTGTTAAATTCCACACCGTAGGGGGCTGTATAGACCAAATTCGATATGCCCACAGGCACGACGGCATAGTCCGCCAGGGTGGCCAAGGTGCTAATCGCGGATTGCACTACGATTTCATCTCCATTCGTGTTGTTATTGAACGTGGCATAGACCATCTCATTGACGCTGTCTACAGTGACAGGATTCAATGAGGTGGTCCCCGACGCGACTACCGGACCAATCGTAAGCGTGCCCGAGCTTCCCCCATCGGTCACGTAATCGATGCGGCCCTCACTATCGGTGAAGAACGCCTTGCTTGAGGTCGAGTCGTAGACCGGCCCCGAAGGAACAGCATCAATTGAAACGCTCCACACAATGGCTGGCGCGCTGCTGCTGAAAACGGGACTGATCTTGTAGAGATAGCCCGTGCCGGTGACCCAGCTGTATGTGGTGACGTAGGCGACGTTAGTGGCGTAGTTGACGAAAGGCGACGTAGTCGAGCTTTGAGAAAGCGAAACTTTGTTGTCCACTGCGTTGTTCCCGGTGCCGGGCACAACCGCCGCCGTCGCGCTGGCGCCGTTGGTTCCTGTGGTGCCGATCGTCAGAACATGAAAGTAGGAGCTGCCGGTGAGAAGATCCTCCACGTAAGCAATCTGCTCCCCATTCAGTGAGGGGACGACGGATGCGGGCACCTCGCCGCTGCCCGAGGCATAAGCAAACATCACGTCGGGGCCAGTTCCCGTGCAATCCCCTCCGGCGGATGAAGAGTAGAGATTGTTGTACCCGACAATATTCGCCTGGCCCCCCGAAGCAGGATTGGCAGGGATGCCAATGACCACATAGTCGCTCGTGCAGCTTGGAGTCGCAGTCACATCCCACGTGTATTTGGCGGGGTACGTCTGGCCTCCGCCGGGATCGGTGTTGACCTTCAATGTGCCTGACGTAAGTGAATGGCCTTTGGTGTCGGTGCCGGAGCTGTATGTGTAGTCGCTGAACGAGTAGGAACTCGTACCGGTGCCTAGAAGGCTGATCTGAAAACTGGAGCTGCCGAACAGCAGGCCATCGCTATCGATTTGCGGATTGGCCGCGGGATATAACAGATTGTCGTAGCTCGGCCCGCCAGTTTCGTACGTCGCCGCTGAGGGCCCTCCCGGTATAAGTTGGTAGGTACCGACGTCATAGGACGAAGTGTTTGGGATCGTCAAAGTCCCGCCGGTGGCCAAAAAGCCGCCGGCGTAACTGTCGGTGAGGCCCAATGGTGTGTTCTCGTCGATTGAATTCAGGCTGCCGTAGCCAGTCTCCGGCGAAAAGTCGAAGGAATAGTCAAAGATGGGCTCGAATGTCGCGGTGCCCAAGGGAGTATTCCAATCCCGCTGGAACTTCACCGACGATTTCAGGGGCCCATGAGGAGATCCTGGCCACCAGACCCCCCGATGGTGCAAATACCAACTCTGCGTATAGCGCGGATCATTTTGGACGCGTGCCATCAACGCGGGATTCTTCGAAGCCGGAAAGAGGACATGATGCTGCGACCAGTCGGACACGACACCTACGCGAGTGTCCTGTGGCGCAGATGCTGGTAAACGGTCTTGTGTCGAAATCGCCTGCGAGCGGTTCCCCGATGCATTATCCAACGGACGATATGATACCGACTGCCCAGCCAAAGACACGGATGCGAGAGCACACCCAATCGCAATAACGACGCTCCTCATGTTTTCCTCCTTAAGACTTTGAAAGAGGTGGATTGAACTAGCGAACCATTTCCTGGGCGACCGAACTGGCTGGTCTGCACTTCCCCACGCTCCGAGTCACACCAACTCCAATAGTAGCAGTTATTTTATAGGAATTATCAACCCAAAACCGCAGCGGAAAAACAAGTTTTGAATCGGCGTATGACTTCAGTCACTAAATTGACGCGAAATGAGACAAGAATTGGCTGACTGAGCAAGCGCCGGCGTAGAATGAATTTTCCGCGCCGCGCTTTTTGACCGCTCTCAAATGCCCTGTTGGGAACAAAACAACCTAACCCCCACCGCCGGAGCAAGTGCCCGTTCGCGCGGCGGCCTCAATTCTACGCCGGCTTCTTCGCGGACTTGAAATACGCCTTCATCGGCGCAAAGAAACACCCTTTTCAACCCGACGTGTAGCTCGTGTGCCCATCCGAAAACTTCGTGTGACGCAGCGCGATCTTCGTCCTATCGCTCACAAAACTTCTCTCATCCCCATCGCGCCACCGTCAACCCTGTACTTGGCCGGACGGATACCTCCAACTCCTCCTGCTGCAACTCCGGTTTCTTCAGCATGATTCCAAATACAAAAGGCCCCCGTAGAAAACGAGCGCCTTTCTTGGTACTTTGTCAGCAGTCTGAAGGCTGCACACAATGCTGTGCAGCCTTTTTTGCCTTTGCAAATGGCGCTGGACTTGACCTAGCTCATTCCCAGTGCACGATGTTTGCTTTCAGAAACCTCGCTTGATAGCGAGGTATGGAATGAGAAGAATCTCGACGAACCCCGGCCAAGGATCGTCGCTGCTAAAGACAGCTTCAGTCCTACAATTCCGGAGCGAGCGAAAATAGGCTGACAGACTAGTATCTCCAGCGATGATTGCGGCTACGGAAGCTGGGAGGTCCGTGACCATGCGCGCCCACCCAATACCAGATGTAGCCCTACAGCCGGGGACAGGCAGGCCGAGCTGATCGGCGTAGAGCATATAACTGAAATCGACGCCGGCTGCAGGGCCGAGGGAGTGATAGCCCCATGTGCGAGCATTGACGTCGAGCAGTTTGAACTGGCCATCGCGGGTATCAAGCTTGTACTCCAACTCCACAAGGCCGTAGTAATTTGCCGCCCGAAGAAAACGCTCGGAGTATTCCTCCAAAACAGGGACGTCGACGGTTTCGACATAGGTGCTGGCTCTGCCGAACAAGAGCGGGTGCTGGCGGCGGCGGCACGCGACCATCTTTCCAACCGCTTCGCTGTTGCGAAAGAAAGCACAGTAGCCGAACTGCCGAGTGCCGCCACCGGGAATGAGCTCCTGCACCATGACCTCGCCGGGACCGACCAATTGGAAAGCTTTGAGGAAGAGCGACCTGAGTTCCGCTTGGGAGTCAGCGCGCCAAGCCTTTGCCTTTGTGGAATAAAGGAAGTGCTCTTTAATCGCCGGCTTTATGACAAACGGCGGTTTGAGGCCGTCGAGCTGAGCCAAATCGTCGATCGTCTGGGGATAGTACGTGGTGGGGGTTGGGATCCCGAGATCACGAGCGAGCCGGTAGGTTTTGCGTTTGTCCCAAGCCCACTCGACGCTGCTCCATGCGGGAGTGGGCACACGAAAAGAGTGGCTCAGCTCGCTACGATTCCGCGAAAAGGCGGCGACGAGCTCTTCGCGAGTTGGGTAGAGAACCCATCCGGACAGTCCGAAACGATTGGCGACACCCAGAAGGGAGTCGACAATTTTGCGCTCGTCCCGGAGGCTGGGGACGCCGACAAAATAGGTGCAATATCTTGAGAAGCGAGAGATCGAGAATTCGTCGTCGACGACACAGATCGGCACGCCTCTGCGGCCGAGGCTGCGGACGATTCCAAGCCCCTGGTAATCGCCGCCCACGACAATGGCGCCGGGGAGATGTTCCGCGCTGGGAGTGGGAATCTGCGTTGCATTGCCGAGCTCAACGGTCAAACGATCAACCCCTGCGTAGCTCCTAGCCGCCTTAGCGACAAATGGAGCGAACTAATTCGTTAGAGGCAAATTCCGTTCCGGAGACGAAGCCTACGATGGGTCCAAAGCTCCACGCCGCGGGTTTACCAAGTATATGCAGGCCTGGAATTGAGGTTTCCAGACCGCGCTTCAGGACAGGGAAGCCATTGAAGGTTTTCAGATTCCGAATCAGGATTGGCGCCAGGAAGCTATAACGGGTGACATCGACGCGATAGCCCGTGGCAAGCAGGACGTGATCGACCAATCGCTCCGTTCCGTCGTTCAATTTCAGGCGAACCCGGTCTCCCGAAACCTCGGCAGCAATCACGTGGCGTCGATAGCTGACGGGGACATTCGCGATCCGCGATTCGAGCCAGCCAGCCACGGCAGGGCGAATGGCGCGGTAAGCAGTTCGGTCCTGGAACCAGCGGGGAAGGCGCCGGAAAAGGTGTGGTGCAGCCACGAGGCGGCTGATTCCAGCGGGACCTACATCACGATTTGAATAGAGCATTTTGGAGAGAGGTCCAAGGTGATGCAGGCGGGGATGGAGACCGACCCAAAGGAGGGTATCGCAGCGGCAGAGGACCTCCACATGGGCCCCCGATTCCATCAGGAGCGCTGCCGACTCAAGCGCGCTCTGGCCGGCACCGACCACGACGACTGACTTGCCGGAAAACTTGCTGAGATCATTGTGCTGGCTTGAATGCGAGGCCAGTGACGAAGGGACCCGATCGAACTCTGAAGGATAGACCGCGAAGGGCTGGATTCCGGCGGCAATGACAACTCGTTTCGACGTCAATGTTTCCCCGTCAGAAAGGGCGATTCTGAATCCATTGAGCCCGGGTTCGATCGTGCTGATTTCGCGATGGTCGAGATCGGGAACCGCTTTGCGTTGAAACCATTGACCGTACTGCACGAAGAGATCGAGAGGGATAGGCTTTGCAACATCGGCCCCGTTCTCGCGACAATACGCATCGAGGGTCAGTCTCTTTCCGGGGTCAGCAATGTGAGATGCACCCCAGTTGGATCGCAGGCACATGCCCCTCGGCATCTGATCCTGCCAGAACGACATGGGCTTGCCAAATACACGTGTGTCAACACCGGCAGCACGCAAGTACGCTGCGGCCGAAAGCCCGTATGGGCCTGCGCCGAGGATTACGACTTGGCAATCTGGCAAAGGTTCCGGCATAAGTTATCTTCCTTAATACAGGCCGGTTTCAACATCGAAGTGCGAAGAACTGCGAGTAGTATTTCATGAAGTCGAAGTCTGGCAAGAAGAGTTCAGCGGGGCACTTCCAGCCCAGAGACTTTCTCGGTCTTGCGTTGAGCAGCCAAGCGTACTTGTCGAGTTCTTCCTGTGAGTAAACGCTGAGGTCTTCGCCTTTGGGGAGAAACTGGCGGATGAGTCCGTTGGTGTTTTCGTTGACGCCTCTTTGCCAGGGCGCGTGCGGGTCGGCGAAGTAGACCTTGACCCCGGTATTGGCGGAGAGGGTCTCGTGCACGGCCATCTCCTTGCCGCGATCATAGGTGATCCTGAGTCTTTTCTGCGCTTCGACGCGATCCAGTACGCGGGTAAATCCATCGACAGCGGCCTCGGCTCCGGTGCCATTCATCTTGGCCAGCAAGGTAAACAGCGTTGAGCGCTCGACCAGCGTGCCGACGGCGGAACGATTGGACTTGCCCTTGATCGTATCTCCCTCCCAGTGTCCGGGGATCAGCCGCTCTTCGATCTCGGCGGGGCGCTTGGAGATGGGCACCATGTTGGGGATCGCCCGCGGCGATCCTTGCCGCGCGCACGCGGGCGGCGCTTGTGGTGGCCATGACGCAGCAGCGCAATCACCTCGCTGCGCAACTCGCCGCGCGGCATGGCGTAGATGGCCTGATAGATGGCCTCATGCGAGAGTTGGACGGGAGCCAGCGCCGGAGCCATGCGTTTGAGTGTAGCCGCTATCTGTTCTGGACTGAGACTGGCGCGAAGATTGTCGATCACCATCTCCCACAATGGCGTTCCTGGAACCAGCCGGCGCGGTGCCCTGGGCATCGCGGCCTTCTCCTCGGCCCGCAGCTGCGCCCGATCGGCCCGGTAACCATTGGGTGGAAGCGGCCTGCACTCCGCCTTGGCGTGGCTCCGTGCAGGCCGCTTCCACTCATTGCGCCGCAGCTCGCGGCTGATCGTCGACGGCTCTCGTTTCAAGGCGGCGGCAATTGCCGCCGCCTTGAAACCCAACTCCAACTGAGACTGGATGTAAATACGCTCAGATAACCTCAACTGCTCGTAACACTTGCCCATGCAACATCATCCCAAAGTGAAATGTTGCACTTCGAGATTGAGCGCGGCCAGCCTTTAGTCAGGATCCTCCCGATTCTATTGGGCCTGTGTGGTTTTGTTGCTATTCAAAGCGCCATTGGCGCGCTGCCTATTCATCGATTTGGGTATGTGCGGCGCTGTCCAATGCTACTGAGTGCTCAGGTAACGAATCATCGAGCCGCATGACGAGACGTCCATCTTGCTCACTCGCATACGCGACTCGAGCGCGTTCGCATCCCTCGCCTTCGACGCGCCAGCCCTTTGCTAACTTGACTAGGCACATGGCTGCTCTCTGCCGCCACCAACTGTTGACTTCACCCGGAGTGGTGATCCAGACATTGTTCTCACTGCGGAGGCGATCAAGATGCGCGAGCAGTTCCTTGAACGCTCCGCGGGCGCGAGGTTCCATGACGTAATCGGGATGCACGATGAAGCTCATGCACCCGTGCTTCTCCATGATCATCTTCGTCTGTTGCTGCCAGAGAGAGGTGGAATAGTCTTTCAGAATGTTGTAAAGCGAGTAGTCCTGTATCGTTGTGACCGGAATCTCAAGAATGCCGTCTAGGAAATAAGGCATCACAGTGCAACATCCACCGCGCTGAGGATCCAGATGTGCAACATTCGGAACCGACATATCATAGGAGAAATCGAGTGCGTCGTACCACACTTGCTTACGGTAAAGGACGGCTGCACGAAAGCCACCTGCGCGAAACTTCTTGCCGTACAAATTGATCCTGGCTGCACGCTTGAGGAACTGCTCGCGATTCTTGTACAGGTGGCCGTCGTGATTCAGATCGTGGACGCAGATCTCAAATCCACGCCGGCGAATCTCATCGAGCAGGCCGGGGCGAACGTGATAGCGCTCTTCGGGGATGATCTGAAACGAAGCCTTGATACCGAAGGAGTCATCAATGTCCATTAAGGCTTCGCAGTCTTCGTAGCCTTCCTGGGTCTCTACATCGTGCGTCATGATCGCGCAGCTTGAGCTAGCGTCTGGCCAGAACCATATGAAGGGGATACGATCTTCGCCGCTGGCGCGGAGAGAAAGCAACATCAAGCGGCGCATCAGATTGTCTACCGAGCAGTCGACTGGCCAGGAAGGGAACGGAAGTCTGTTCCAGTTTTTTAGGTGAAGCCTTTGCAGGTGGCGGCGCACGTAGACCGGCAAGAGCGGCCTCAGAAAGTAATACACCTGTGCGAGGATCGACAAGGCGCCTTCGCGCCACTCCCCTGCATAGACCTCTTGATGCAAATTCTCGACAACTTTTGTCGGGTTGAACGGAAGGCACACTTTGCCATTTTCAACGACCACTTCAGCAAGGGCATCGTGCAGATCTTCAGCGGGAGCTGGCATCGGTTGCTGCTTTTGGTAACTTCCAAAGCAGGTAGCATCCTGGCCAAAGCAGAAGTATCCGGCAGGAGCGGAATGCTCCTCCCGCCACACAATGTGGTCGAATTCCTCGGGACAACCAAAGTAATGAATTAGGCAACTGCGCATGGCGTGGTAATAGGCCCGTTGAACATTAGTCCAATTCGTCTGAATTCATTGCGTCGGGGAGGAAAGACCATCGACTGTTGCGGCGTATCAAGTCCTTAACGCCGGGGGTTATCGGACAAGTATATCGCGGGGATTACCGAAGAAAACCCGCAGCTCGAAAGAGCTCCCTACCAAGACCGCTTTATTACGACTGGCCGGAGGACGATGATGCATATACGAGCAAGAACGAGTACTTGTTCGGCGACCAGATGATTGTGAGCCCCGTGACAACGCGCTCAGGCAGGCACAAGCCGACGTTGCCGCGCTCGACAAGGAGTTCGAGCAGCGCCTCAGCGATACCTCGCGCCGCATCGGCGGCTCGACATGGGCCCCGGCAGACATTGAGAGCGAGAAACAGAACCGACGCGACGCACTCCACCGCACCGAGGCCCTGCTAGCCCAGGCGGCTCAGTAATCGCTGCTGGCGCTTCGCTTGAAGCAAAGCGCCAGCGAGTCTCCGACGGATCTGTTTATCAATCCAGGCCGGACTGGGTGGCCTTTACCAATTGGCCGCCGGTCTTGGACACGAAATAAGCGCTTGAGGCTTGCGGATCGCTGCTGTCGTTGTCCACAATGATGCCTGACGGGCCTCCCGTGACTGCGAGTGGCGGGGTTACGTAGGTGTCATCGGTCAAGTCGAAACTCCAAACGCATCCCGCAATGCCCCCCCAGCAACTGTTGGTGACCCCCAAAAACACGTAGTCCTTTCCGGTAGCCGCGTTGTAAAACTCTGTTGGTGCCGAGCCGTCGGCGAGGCCACCGGTTCCTATGGGGCCGCCCTCGGTAACGCTCGTGTTCAATACGCCACTCGTGAATCCGACGCCATAGAACCACGGCTGCACGCCGGGGGGGGCACTGGGGCAACTAGACGCGCTCGGGCAGGTCCCCATGACAAAGACTTCAGCGCCCGTCGATGAGTAGTCCGGCGGACCACTGGAGGTGTACCAGGCATTATTAAAGGCCACGCCGTAGGGACCTTTGTAGATTGTATTTCCTACGCCGATCGGCGCATCGACGGGGCTCCCCAGCGTGCCGTTGGTATTGATCGGGACCTGCACCAGCAGGGCGTTCGTTCCATTGGTGTTGAAGGTGGCATAGATCTCCTCGTTCACGCTGTCCACGGTGACGGGATTCAATGATGTGGTGCCGGACGCAAGCACCGAACCATATGTCACGGACGACGGCGGGCTTCCTATGTCGGTCACATAATCGACGCGGCCGTGACTGTCAGTAAAGAAGACGTTTTTCGATGTGTAATCGAAAATCGGTCCCGAAGGAACAGCAGTAATTTGAATGCTCCACACAATCTCAGGCGTGCCGCCACCAAAGACAGGGCTGATCTTGTAGAGATACCCCGAACCGGCTCCGGCCCAGCTATAGGTGGTAACGTACGCGGCGTCATCTGAGTAATCAATGAACGGCGACGTGGTGGAGCTTTGATTGACGCCGCTAGTCTCGAGCTGCCGTCTCAGGTCCACGGCGTTGTTCCCGCTGCTAGGCACAGCGGCCGCCGTCGCGCTGGTGCCGTTGCTTCCCGTCGTGCCAATTGTCAACACGTGAAAGTAGGAGCTGCCGGTGAGGAGATCCTCAACATAGGCAAGTTTCGTCCCATCCAGCGAAAGCGAAATTGACCCCGGCACCTCGCCGCTGCCTGAGGCATACGCAAACATCACTGTCGGCCCCGTTCCGGAGCAAATGCCGCTTGGACTGGATCCCGTGTAGAGATTGTTGTACCCAACGATGTTCGCCTGTCCGCCCGAAGCAGGCGTGGCAGGAATGCCGACCACCACATAGTCGTTCGTGCAGCTTGGCGTTGCAGTCACGTCAAACGTGTACTTGGCCGGGAACATCTGCCCCCCGCCTGGATCGGTATTCACGGTAAACGTACCACTTTCATCCGCCACTTTGTTCTCATATGCTGTGCCGTTATAGTCGGCGTACGAATAGGTATTTGTACCGTTGCCTTCAATGTTGATTTGCAGACCGGAGCCGGTGAACAGGAGACCGTTGACATCAATCGGAGGATTGGCTGTCGAGGTCAGCAGGTCGTCGTAAGTGAAGGCTCCCCCTGGGCTCAAAGTCGTACCGGGTCCTCCGGGAAGCAGCGCGTAAGAGCCAGCGTCACTGGCGCCGCTCACCACAAGCGTGCCCCCGGTGGCCAAATAACTACCGTTGAGTTCATCGGTCGAGTTCAGGGTACCGTTGCCTGTTTCAGGTGAGATGGAGAAGGAATAGTCGAACAGCGGCTCAAAAGCCGCGGTCCCCAAACTGACGTTCCAGTCCCTGTTCATCTTTGTTGACGGTTTGAGGCGCCTGTGAGGCGCCCTCGGCCACCAGACCTCGTGATGGCGGTTATACCAGCTCTGCGTCCAGCGGGGATCTCGTTGTATGCGCGTCATCAGTGACAGGTTGTTCGACGCCGGATAGAGAACATGACGTTGCGACCAATCGGCTACAACTCCCACCCGATGGTTCGTCCCGGATCCGACGCCAAATGAACTTTGCGTCTCCGATCCAACTCCCAATGAAGGCTGGGTTTCGAGTGCGGTTCCCATGTGACGAAAACTTCCGGATTGTCCGAGCACCGACATGGTTGCGAATAGACACACAATGGCACCTACAATGCTTTTCATGTTCCATCCTTTGGTTTAGAAACAGGAGATAGAGTAAACTAGCGGAGTGTCTCCGAGCTGGCCCGAGGAAGTAGGCATGGCACTTCTGCTCGATACCCTGCGAGCGTCGCTGTGATTATAACCCAACTAGGTCTCTGACCGTGTGATTTTGTTTCTGTTGTAGCCGAACTTCCGGCGTGCCTTTGTGCGCGTAAACTGCCAGTTGACGGTGACACGGTCGCGGTTCATTTTCCGGTTCCATGCCCTTGCTTCCTGCTGCAGTTCTCCCAGCGACGGGATTCTTTGTCGGCCCAGACATTGGCGTGAGAACAGGCTGATCTCGATTTCCGCCTGGTTGAGCCAACTGCCGTGGTTGGGCGTGTAATGCACCGTGAACCGCTGCCACAGCAGGCCGCCGATCCTCTCTCCGTACCGGTCCACCAGCGCCTGGCGGTTATGCGAACTCAGGTTGTCCATCACCAGATGGATGGTGTCGGCCCGCGGATAGCTGGCCACGATCTCCACGAGATAATCGGCGCACTGGGACGAAGAGCGGTTCGGGGAGGATTTGGTAAATTGCCGCCCCGCCTTTGGCTGAACACCGCAGAAGACGTTGGCTGTGCCGCGCCGCTGGTATTCCGAATCACGCCGGGCAATCCGTCCCGGCCGCATGGGCCGCGGCGGCAGGACATCGGCGTGCAGCACCACCGGCTTCTCATCCACGCAAACCACAGGCTCCCTTTCCGACAGCAGTCTTTCATACAGCGCCAGCACGTCTTCCATGCGGGCGATGTACTCCTTATTCAGTTCCGCGATGCACTAGCTTTTTCCCCAGCCACGGCTTCAATTCGTGGTTCTGAAGCAAGATGCGGATCGTCTCACGGCCCACCTGCAGCGCCAGCTTTCGCTTTACCGCATCGCTGGCGATCGGTCGCACCGTCCAGCACGCTCTGCCCTCGGGCGGCGAACCGCACACCATGGCGATAATCCGCTGGCTCTGGCCGACGTCCAGCACTCGCTGTTTGCCGGGTCTCGGCTGCTCGTGCAGTGCCGAATTCAGTCCTTGCTCCTCATAACGCCGGGCAACTGCTCGCACCGTTTTCGCAGCAACGCCTACACTGGCCGCCAACTGCGCCGCCGTCTGCCCACGGTCAAGTTGGCGCAGCATCGAAGCACGTCGCAGTACACGCGCCGATTCCCGCCCCTTCCTCAGCATCCCGGAAAGCTGCTGCCGTTCCCGGCGCCACAACTGAACATGCACCCGATGGTAGCTTTGCATGTCCCCACTATGCAGCCCGCACGGCAACTGGAAAAGTCTCCAGATAGATACATCTCTATACGGTCAGAGACCTAGTTGCTGTCTCCGGAGTAGGCGACCGTGATCGAATACAATCCTGCCGTCAGCGTCGAACTCGAGAACGTCGCCGTCCCCCCCGCTCACCGTCCCCATGCCTAGCACCGTGCTGCCATTGTTGTAGAAGGTCACCGTTCCGGTGGCCGCCGAGGGCACCGTCGCCGTCAGCGTCTCCAGCGTGCCATAGGTAATCGAAGCTGAGGAGAGGCCGAGGGTTACTGTCGGCGTGGCCATGCCTACGGCGAAGCTGCTGCTAGTAGCGGAGATCGCCACCGCCGGCGCAAGCCCGCCGTTCAGCGTCGGATTGGCCATCAGCCTGTCGCTCGATCCGGCTGTGTCTACCTGGAGCGTATAGCTGGCCACCCCGCCCGACGTCGCTGCAGAGCCGCCAGTAAGAGTTCCGCTGCCGGTCAGCGTCAGCGAAATCGTCACCGCAGGCTGGAACGGGGTGCCGCTTTCAGTAAGCGTAACGGCTGCATTGAAGTCCGTAGCCAACGCGGCGCCGGACGGCTGCGTGGTGAAGGACAGCGCGTAGTTGGTCTCGACCGCGCCGGCATCCATGCACGTCGAGTAATTGGGATAACCTGCATTGCTGTTGGGCAGGCCGCGCTGATCCGTGGTCAACCCCGAAAGTATGCCCGCCACGAGGCCCCCGCAGATGGCCGGGCTCCCGGGGAGCGGGATCAGCGTCTGCGTCGCTCCGTCGTAGCTGCCCAGCGGCGCAAGGCTGATGGCGCTCGCGTTGACGGTCGTGCCGTTCATGACGCCCACCACGTTGCCACCGTTATCCGTGTACGCGACGCCGTTGAAGTCGTCCCCCGATTATTGGTTTTCGGTTCCGGCGCACACCGCCGTGTCTTCCCAATTGTCGACCGTCATCACCGAACAATGGTCACGGCTTTGAGGTTTCCGGTTGCGTTGTGGATATTCACAACACGATCTTGCGGGAGTAAAAAGCTTCGGCGTAGCCGCTGATGGCATTGCATTCCAATCCTCGTAACCGCATCAAGGAAAGAAACGTCTCCGGTTTAAACCAACGCTTCTCGTGCTGTGACTGGAAGGCTTCCATGATGTATTGGACCTTCCTTTGACAAACCTCAATTTCGAGCGGCACAAACACGCTGGGTTGCCCAATGTCGCCGTCATATTTGGGAATCTCATACTCAAGAATGAGGTGATCCCGAAACGTATTCCAGGTTAGTTCTGCGATGAGCCTGTGGTCCTGGTGAGCGTCATGGCGATTGTGAGTGAAAATGAGGTCGGGAGAGATACTCTTCAGCTCTTCGAACACCGATTTTATTTCGGCACCCACAAACGGCATAAAGGAGTCTGGAAAAGTCTTCAGTAACGGACCCTTCAAGCGTGCTGGACCAACGAAGAATTCCGCAGCGCGCTCTGCTTCGGCCCTCCGGGGACCGAGGGCACTAAACACGACCCAATGGAAATCGCAGTTCGGAAATTGCTCGGCTAGTTGGAGGATCGCGCCGCCACAGCCGATTTCAATATCATCCGAATGGCAGCCCAGACACAGGACTTGCAGCGCTCCACTCTTCTCTAAACCCAGATTGAGGTGAATCATAATCCGGTCGATACCACTTCCATATGGCTAAATCGGCTTTTGTCCACGTGATTCCAAACCTTCCAGAGCGCCACGCCCACTTGCCAGCCGAAGCCATTGTAGTCTTCGCCCCACGCAAGCCCAACGCGCTCCTCGTCGGCTATCAATTGCTGGAGTTTCGCGTGGACTAGGTGCTCACCGCTCTCTTGGGGGCAAACGTAAATCCACATCGATCCTCCGTGCGGTGGCGGCTTTCTGACGTTAAACACTTTCAACCCGTGCGCTTTCAGGATTCGGCAGGATTGCGCAATGAGAAATATAGAAAATGCTCATGATAGATCGTGTCAAACCGGCCCTTGCACGGCCACGGTCGGTTCGGAAAGCGAGCGATTCCTTAAGCTGCGGAAAAGATCCACGTATTGCGATTTGTATCCCATGGCGTATAAGAGCATCCCGAAATATGCGCCAAGAAAGACCGAGCTTTCCAGTACAAGTCTGGCCAATACAGATGGAACCTGGCTCCAGATGGAGCTTGCCGCAAAGGCGAGGCCGCCGGCGACGGCGCTTGAAATCAGCGGATGGCTCACTGTGCCCAGAAAATCGCGAGCAGAAATGGGTGTGCCCTGCAGACCCCATAGAACAGTTGGAAATATCCAAAGTATCATCAAGGTCGAGTACGCAAACGCAACGCCTTTGGGCCCATACGGCACCGCAAGCAGATAGCCGGCAATCAGAATTGGTGTAATCACCAGAGCCATCTTCAAAAGACGCCCCACCCGTCCAAGCGAATAGAGCAACCACGCCATTGGATTGACGATCGCAAACACCAAGATCGTAGGCGCCAGCAGACGAAAGACCGGAACTGCGGCTTTCCATTTCGGCCCCAGCAGACTGAGGACGATGTCCGGAGCAAAAAGCACGCAGACAATCGTGATCGGTAAAGAAAGAGACACGACCAGAGAATAGCCCTTCAGAAAATAGCTCCGCAGACGCGCCGGCTCGCCCTGGAGCCGCGACAGCGCCGCAAATGCAACTTCACCCACCGTGGAATTCAAGCTATCCGTGGGAATATTGCCAAGCTGGTAAGCTCTCCCATAGATTCCGATCGCGTCGGCACCCCAGTATCGGCCCAACAGGACCTTCTCAAAATTAGTGGCAATATAGATAAGTACAGAGTTCGCGGTGACGGTGCTGCCAAAATGCATGATGGAACGAAGGCCCGCGCGCCTGCGCGGAGGACCGGGAATCCAAGACGTGGCCAGCCAAACACCCAGCGTGGCGACCGCGGTACTAGCCAAGGTCATAACTACCAGGGACCAATATTTCCAGCCGGCCAGGGCCGCAGCGATCCCAACTGCAAGACCGAGGAACGCACTCACCGTGCTAATCACCGACAAGGCGGTGAACCGCATCTCGCGCGAAAGTAGCGTTCCGTGCTGCACGCCAGCGGAATTGAAGAGGAATCCAAGCGCCAGAACGGCGGTTACGGCAAAGAGCCGCGGCTCATGATAAAAGGCCGCCACCAGCGGCGCCATGGCGAAAGCCAGAACGGAAAGCGCGGCTCCAACGGTGACGTTGATCCAAAACAACGTCGATTTCTGGTCTTCCGTAATTGTTTCGTGCTGGATCGAGGCCGAAGACAGGCCGAAGTCTCGAAACAGGACCAGGACGCCGGTAAAGGCCGTCACCATGCCCACCAATCCAAAGTCCTTTGGGCTCAAAAGACGGGCTAAAGTGACCACGGTGAGAAGGCGAAGCAGGGTGGTTGCCGCCAAGCTGCACATTCTCGCCACGCCGCCGCGAAGTGTTTTCTCTTTTAGATCCTTCATTCAGATATTCGCGTTGCGGCGCCGACGAGCCATCCCGGCAGCCCTTTAGCCCTACTCCCACGTTCGTGCATCATCTCCGGCCCGGGACGTTCCGTGTTTCACCTATCATTTTTTCGAATGCGTGCATCAGGGCCGTCCATCGCGAGCGGTCGGGGTCTTGCAGACCGGCCTTCCCGGGAAAAGCTGGCGCCAAATCTCCGCAATAATTCCAGCCGTCCCCAGGCCGAGCATTTGTAATAAGATCGCCATTTTGAGTCCGGGGTTAATAGCCAGCGCAAGGTTCTGAATGGCAGGACCAACAGGACGCTGTTTGGAATGCTGAGATGGTGCCGAGGAGTTTCCCGCATCTGGGGCTAGATTAGCCGAGCTCGATGCAGCAAAACCTTTAGAGGCCGTCCTGCAACCTTCGGCCGCGTCATGACCGCATGCCCAACGGCCAGAAGGCTGCGCAACGTTCGCTTTTGAAGCCAATATAGCCGAGCGGCAACAAGGTGAAAGTCCGCAATTCTCGAACGCTCGACATACTGCAAGTCCGATTGCAAGAACGCGAGTGTCGCTTCAAGGGCCGCTGAATGCTCACCGGCTCCGCACAAGTTTCGGATCCAATTCCTGCAGTTATTAGCGAGTTCGGACTCTTGCATCGACTTTGTCACGCCCAAATCGCTGAGCATTGCCGGAGTGATTTCCTTCGCCGAGTCCAATGGGTCCGGCCCGCCGCTCCTCCGAACCGAGGCCGAGGCCCTAGCAGCAAGCACGCAAAGCGCCTGCTGCCTGTGCCTTTGAATTGACAATTGGTACGGGTGAACTCTATACCTGTGCACGACCTGTCGAAGACAGCCCCACTGAAAGTGTTCTGCGATTCTTAGCCATAAGTCGTAGTCCTCGGCTTGGAGAAACGCTTCGCGGTATCCACCTACGAGCTCGAATGCTTTCCGGCGGATCATGACGCTGGACTGACAGAACGGGCAGCGGACTCCCAAAGCTGTTTTGATTTCATGGTCGTCAGCCGGAGGGTGGTGAATGCGGCCAGGCACAACTTCGCTGCCCGCGTTGATGGTCTCCGTGAGGCCGCCGAGCGCGCCCACTTCCGGATGCTTCTCCATGAACTCTACTTCCAGCGCAATTCGGTTCGCAAGCGAGACGTCATCAGCGTCCATGATCGCGATATATTCTCCTTGGGCGAGCGAACAGGAAGCATTGCGAGCCGCAACCAGGCTGCAGTGCGGTATCTCGTGGAACCTGATTCGGCTATCCTTGGCGGCATAATTCTGGACGATCGGCTTTGAATTGTCCGTCGATCCGAAGTCAACGATAATGAACTCAAAATCCCGGAAACTTTGCGCGAGAATGCTGTCGATCGCCTCCGCGAGAAAGCGGTCGACGTTATAAACAACCATGGCTACGGAGACGATGGGATTGCTCATTGCTTGCCACCTGCGCTCAGGTCGACCGGCACGCTTGAGAAGGTCGCAGCTCCTTCGCCTCCGATTTTTGGCTCTCGACTCTCGGTGACGCGTCTCAAAACGCTTTCGATGGTTCGCTTCGGATTAAGCAGCAAATCGAGAATTTTTAGCGACACGCCTCTGGCTAGTCTGGCATACGACAATGGATGGCCGCACTCGGCAAGTCTCGCCTTATGGTAAATCCAGAACTCTTTGCCCCTGCGCCGAAACACGCTTTCAGTCAGGAATCCATAGTATTCGCGCAGCTTCTCATTGGCCCGCCGGTCCAATTCCTCTCTTGTCAGATAGTAAGGCCCGTATTCGAGGAGGTCGCCAAGCCACGACGAATAATAGCTGTTCAGTTCCCGGCAGGTCGCACTTATCGCTGCGTCGTGGACGCGTTCGTAGGCGAGTACCTGGTGCACCAAGCCGAAGTCGGTTTCCTTGAGATATTTGTAGATTGCGCTTGTATCCGAGTGCGGAGAAGAGCTGGGATAGAACTCCGGATTCGACCTTACGATGTCCGCGCGATACATCGTTGAACTCGGGGATCCGAAGACATACGTAGTAGTGAGAAGCTGATACCGGCAAAGCTGGCGGCCTGGGATCACCGTACTGGGGTAGGGGAGCTGGGTCCATTTGACGCTCCAGTTCCTGCCATCTTTGCCGTGGCCGCTAAGCTGGTACGATCCCACGATACCCACCGACGGATGAGCCTCGGCGAGCTCGACCATTTTGGTCAGGCATTCCGGGAAGATAAAATCGTCGGCGCACACAACCTTGCAATACCTGGCCTGCGGCGAGATGAGATTGAGACCTATATTGTGGTTCTCCATAACGCCGACAAACTCTTGATTTGTATGGACCTGGATGCGGCTGTCCCGCTTCGCATAGTTGAGAGCAATATCTAAGGTCCGGTCGGTGCTGCAATTGTTGACGATGATATATTCGAAGTTCCGATAGGTCTGGTTGAGAATGCTCTCAATGCATTCCGCCAGGAAATCCGCACCATTGTAAACCGGTGTGACCACACTGACCAGAGGCTCGTCGTTCATGTTCATGCTCCCGCACTTTCCGGAAATAACAGATCGAATTGCGCTATTACCGTCTTCTTGTAAGAAGCCGCCTTGGCAGCCATTCGTTGCTTGATCTCATCCCGGTTGGCCACCATGGCCAGGAACGCCTCCTGCATGCAGCCGGCGTCGCACCGGTCGATATCCAGACAATACCTTGCGAGGCCCAGGTCACTCATCAAACTCGACACCTTGGGGTGATGCGACAGCGCGAGTACAGGCTTGTTCAGAAGATGGGCAAAGACTACGCCATGGAACCTGCAGGTAACGATGTAGTCCATCGAGCCGATTGTCGAAAGCAACTGGTTAACTTCGGCGATATTTTCTTGCCTGACTTGATACGGTGGCTCGCCGCTACGGCCGTTTCTGAGTAGAGCGCCGACCTGTTGAATGGTTTGCAAATCAAACCAGATATCCGTGCTGAAGAGCGCCAGGCGGTAACGATTGTCGCCGAGCCAATTGGCAAACGAGGCGACTTGCTCGAGGAATCGCTCATAAAAGGCCTGGTCTTTCTGCCAATAGCGCCGGGGGGCGCGATATGCCATGGGCGAAAGGCCCACCAGAGGGCCGCTCTGTCTTGCGGGACCGCACTCGCGGGGGGCGGGGGAATCAAGCGCGTAAACACAGTCCGCGGCGACATGGCTCTTGCCCGTGTATCCAACTGATTCGACAAGATTCTTCGAATCTTCATCGCGGAAGGACACGTAGTCAGCAAGACCGAGAGCGCTCCTCACAAACCATTTGCCCAGAGGATAAGTCAGCGGGCCAGCGCCCACATTGAGGAAGTAGCACTTTGTACGCGACAGCTTGGCAAGCAAGGTCCATTTGAAAATGGTATACGGGAATTTCCAGGGTCCACCCCAGGTGTCGAGCAATTGGCCCCCGCCACTGATGATCAATAAATCGAACGATCTTAGTACTGCAAAGGATTTGCTCAAGAAACGAAATTCATTGAAGAATCTCCTGGGCGCTCTCATCGCTATGGTGTTAATGCCATGAAGGATCTGTAAAAGGATCGGGCACTTCTGCAGGGCTTTCTTTACTCGGCTCTTGACCGTCACGCCGCCGTTAGCGCGTCTCTCCCCGGGATTCCAAGACTCCGTTCGAATAGGGTAGGCGGAAACGCCGTGCCTGGAGCGGGTATCCGCCGGATTCATGGAGAATAAGGAAATTTCAGCGTTTGGCCACCTGATCTTGATGTTTTGGATGACGACGTCTTGCGTGGCATCATCCCCAAGATTTCCGCCACCCATGTGATTTAGAAGACCAATTTTTCGAACCATAGCAGCGCCTAAAAGCGGAGTCTGCGAATCTGTGAGGTATGCTCAATGGATAACGACCGGGCGGACGCTATCCGATTTCAGGCGCGGTTTGCAGACGACCTTCTTCATCCTCGGCTCCCGCACGCCAGCGCAAAGTGGCATCCAACCTTCCCTGACTGATCAGTTGCTGGAGATGCGAAATCCGCCGATATCTAGCTCCCTCAAAGTCCTCAACTCGCAGACCAACCTGTTGAATCGCGTCGTACAGCTCTCTGGCCCCCTTGCGCGCATTCCACCGCGGCTTGAAGCTCGGTAGTGTGTTTCGGATTTTGGTGAAGTCGACTCGATAGCAGCGCTTGTCAGGGCCGCCATCTTTTGCGTACTCGACTCGACATCCAGGAACAATCTCCTTCACAAACTTCGCCAAATCCCGGATTTGATAATTCTCCTCGTTAGAGCCAACATTAAATGCTTGGCAATGAATTAGCTCTCTGGGTGCGTTCAACGCTGCGACAAAAGCACGGCAGATGTCTTCGATATGTACAATGGGACGCCAAGGAGTGCCATCGCTCTTAATGAAAACACGCCCGGTGGTAACAGCCCAGGCAACGAGATTGTTGAGCACGATATCAAATCGCAAGCGCGGTGATACTCCATAGGCGGTTGCATTGCGCAGAAAAGTAGGGCTGAACCCTGAATCCGCTAGTTTGACCAGATCCTCCTCCACGAGGACTTTCGAACGACCATAGGGAGTAACGGGTCGAAGCTCGGCTTCTTCATTCAAAAGGGTATCTCCCCCTGCTGCACCGTAGGTACTACAAGATGAGGAAAACAAGAAACGTTGGACCCCATTCTCTTTTGCTAATTTCGCCAAACGCACAGAGGCGAAATGATTAATCTCATAAGTCAACTCCGGATGGAGATCGCCCAGCGGATCATTGGATAGAGCTGCGAGGTGAACCACGGCGTCAAACCCAGCTAAGTCTGATGCTCGTAGGTCACGAATGTCCATCTTCATGCTCGGAATTCTGGCCAGCAAATCTCCAAACGCCGACTGCTCAAACCAGTCGCAATCGAGTCCGACAACTGCGTGTCCCTCTTGCAGCAGCATCGGCACCATAACAGCGCCGATGTAACCTTTGTCACCAGTCAATAGAATACGCATTTAATAGGCTCCACTTTCTAAAGAAAAGACAACTGCGATGAGAAGAACCTCAAGCTCCCGCGTTCTCACGCGATGACACTGTCCAGGAGCCGTTGGCCACATGCTCGTTCACCTTGGACTTCCACAACTGCCAAGGAGCGATGCCCTTAGCGTCCAAGTCGTCCAGCTCCTGTTTCTCTTTGAACGTGTCCATGCTTTTCCAGAAACCGTCGTATGCAAATCCCATCAGGTTTTGCGATTCGATAAGCCTGCGAAACGGTTCCTGCACGAGTTCCTCGCCGTCATGGATGTATTCAAAGATCGAACGCTTGAAAACGAAATATCCGCCGTTAATGCGGATGCCGGAGTGATTCATAGTTCTGATCTCCTCAACGAGTCCGTCGTCGCCCATCGACACATAATGGCAGCTGAATGTGGGCCGGACGCAGAGAAAGGCCGCCGTCTTATTCGCCCGGCGAAAGTGTTCGATGAGGCGTGGAAGGTGGAAGTCAGTAAGATTATCGCTATAATTCGCGAGAAACACTTCATCGTCGCCCAAGTAGCGCTCCGCGGCCTTCAGTCTCTGACCGATATTCGACTTTGCGCCAGTATCCACAAACGTGATCGTCCAATCGTGAATGTCAGAGTTAAAGACTTTCAATTCTTTCCCGCCGTTTGATAATACGAAGTCATTCGACAGAAACTCGGCATAGTGAACGAAATAATTCTTGATCGCTTCCGCGCGGTATCCCAAACAGAGGATGAAATCCTTATGTCCGAAATGCGCATAGTATTTCATTAAGTGCCATAGAATCGGCCGATCCCCCACGTGAACCATCGGCTTTGGTATGTTCTCGCCAGCTTCCCTAATTCTCATTCCCAAGCCGCCACAAAACAATACCACCTTCATATCACACCATCCTCTACAATTCAGATTGCGACAGGCCGCGGTCCCGCACAGATTGTCGCCTTGGGGATGGGAACAATGAACTTCCCTCCCCATTCGCGGATCAGCTCCATCTGCTGCATGATCTCGTCTTTCAAATTCCAGGGTAAGATCAGCACGAAGTCCGGGTGTGTTTCGTAGATTTTGCCGGGAGAATAGATAGGGATGTGCGTCCCCGGCGTGAACCTCCCCTGTTTGTACGGATTGCGATCGACAGTATAGTCGAGGAAATCTGTCCTAATCCCACAATAGTTCAGCAACGTGTTACCTTTCCCGGGCGCGCCATAACCGGCAATGGACTTTCTCTGCTGTTTGGCCAGGATCAAACAGTCCAGAAGGTCCCGTTTGGTCTGTTTGACGCTCTCTGCGAACAAACCGTACGTCCTTACGTCCATCAGTCCCGCTGCTTGCTCTCTCGCTCTCAACTCGGTAACTCGCGACGTAACGGGCTTCGACGCGTCTTCCCTGTGGCGGCCAAAAATGCGCAGCGAACCGCCATGGGTAGGCAACTCCTCGACGTCAAAGAGCACTAAGTTGTGTGCGCCGAAGATCCGCTCCGCAGCAAGAAACGAGAAATACGAGAAATGCTCATGGTAAATAGTGTCAAACTGGTGACCTTCCATGAGCTGCAATAAATGCGGAAACTCGAGAGTCAGTATGCCTCGCGGCTTGAGCAGGATCTTCATTCCACCAACGAAGTCACCTAGATCAGGTACCTGCGCCAGAACGTTATTGCCGAGAAGCAAATCTGCCTGCTTGCCGGTTCGGACCATCTCCTCTGCCAATCGTTTGCCAAAGAAATCGACTAGCGTCGGGATTCCGCGGTCGACCGCCACTTTCGCAACGTTTACAGCGGGCTCGACACCTAACACTGGAATCTTCTTTTTCGCAAAATACTGCAGAAGGTAGCCATCGTTGCTCGCGAGTTCGACAACTAGACTCTCCGTGCTCAATGCAAAACGCTCGATCATCTCGCCGGTATAGAGGCGGCAATGCTCAAGCCAGCTGTCCGAGTACGACGAAAAGTACGCATACTCCGTGAATATGCGATCCGGGCTTACGTATTCCTGAAGCTGAACTAGGAAGCATTGATCACACACAAAGACGTGCAGAGGGTAAAACGCTTCCATCTCATTTAGTTCCTCCGGCCGCAAATAGCTCTCACACAGCGGCGACATCCCCAGGTCCACGAAAGTGTGGTGCAACTCGGCTTTGCAGAACCGACAAGTGGCTGAATCTAATTTCTCTTTCATATGGGCCTCGCCCGCAGTCTGTTAGCGTCTATGTACTCTTCTGCGTGCAAAGACGCTCAATCGATTTCTGGGCCGCATTTTCTCCACTTATGAAGGCTTCGTCGGTCCAGATATACAACCAGTCTCCGTAGCGGCCGCAATATGCAATGCCTATCTCGTCCAAGTACCCGTGCACGATCGCCAACGCATCCGCGCGTTCCAGGTCGAAGATGACCTGAGCATGGTGGCACACCCGTATATCGGTGTGCAATATCTGGTCATCCTCGCGTAACAGGCCGCAGCGCTTGAGATCGCGGATCACCGGTTCGACACAATCCTGGGGAGAGCCCTGGAGCGGGCGGTATTTTTTTGAGAAATAGATCTCCGCCTGGATGCCGCCGCAGCCCCGGGGAGCGACATTTGGGGAGAACATATGAGGGAAGCTCAGCCGGCTGAAGCATATATCGCGGTCATAGAAATAGGTCCATTGGCCCGGGGAGAGATCGGCGCGGTTGACGCCAAGATTGACGATGACGCAGCTTGTGCAGGCCAGTCTTGACGCAGCTTCAACCACGTGAGGAGGCGCGCCCGCAATCATGGGGACGAGATCCGTGAGAGGCATGGACGAAACGACACCGTCGTAGTTCGCGATGACTCCGTTGGCAAAGTGCAACTGCCGAGCTTTGGGGTCAAGCCGCACCAAGCGATGACCCAGTTGCAACTCCGTCTCCTTGGGAAGACTGCTCAGGTAAGATACAAACCCCTTATAAGTTGGGTACCGGACGTAGTCGACGTAATGAACGTCAGCGGTAACCCGAGAAATTGCCCCGGTCAGGACTTCCTCCAGTTTTGCGTGATACAGTCTGGGCCCCAGCCAATCGATGCTCATGTTGTCGGCAGTAGTGGTATGGAACTTGAACCCATACTCCATGGGGAAGGTCTCCGCGAAGGTCTTCCCATAGCTTGCGATCAACCAGTCAGCGTAATTACGGATGGGCTTCGCCGAGCCGTTTTGCTGATCGTGGTGGGCATCAATGAAATCACGCAGGCATTTCACCACCAGATCGGCGGGCAAACTCGACAAATTGCAAATGGCCGGGTGCTTGATCCAGTAACCTTTCCAGTAGTTGTTAGGGTGAGAGTGAATGACCTCATATTGTTGATCGACATTGTCGGCAAACAACTTCTGCAGCCGCTCGGTTTTCGTGAACGATACATGGGGTCCCTCGTCGAAGATGAATCCGCTTTCGTGTTGGAAGGATGCGGTGTGACCGCCGTAGTATTCGTTCTTGTCGTACAAGATCGAAGGCATACCTTCCTCGTGCAACCGGTGCGCTGCTCCGAAACCCGCCATCCCCGACCCTAGAATTGCAATCTTCTCCATGCGGTCTCCTTGTTTCCCTTCTGCCGATCCGTCTTTCGCGAAAGTGAAAGCTCAGCTTGAAGCGTAGGCGTGTGCTGATTGCCGCAGTTGTGCGCGATACCAGTCCACGGTGTGCCGGAGGCCGTCGTCCAGAGATACCTCGGGCTTCCAGCCGATCTTCTCCTCGGTTTCTGCGCTTTTGGCAATCCTCATTGGCTCCATTGGTCTATCCGGTAACGCTCCAAAGTCCAGCTTCACGCCCGGACTAATGATGTCGGCCACCCTTTGTACGATTTCGCGAATGGAAATGAGCGAACCCGATCCCAGTTCAATGGTTGCGCCTTCAATGTTGGAAGCCTGACCCAGCTTCAGAAAGCCATCCACGACATCCGAAACGTAAATCCAATCCACGAGGCGCCCGCCACTGCTGATTTTGGGCGCCTGTCCCTGAAGCAGCGACAGCGTGACATAGGGTATCAGTTTGGTCAAGTCCTTCTGCCCAGGGCCGTAGACCATGAATACACGAGCGATCACAACCGGCAATTGATACAACGCGTGAAACATGCGCGCGTATCCGCTGCTCGCCCATTTTGCCGCAGCATATGGCGCCGACGGGAATAGCTCTCCATTCTGCACGTCGGGCTCCGCCAGCGAACCAGTTAGCACGATCCTTCGGCAAGTCGAATCGGCAGCCACGGTCAGGAGGTTTACGGTGCTTTGGAGATTGCTCTGGAAAGTTGGGATCACGTGCTCGAGATCGGGTGCTCCTTTTACGTGGCTGGCCAGGTGATAGATGACGTCAGGGCGCGATTCGCGAACGATCCTCTTCACTTCAGCCAGGTCAGCCAGGTCGGCCTGCCACCAATGTAGCTGTTCGGCGTCAGCTGGAGGCTGCGAACGGTAGACGGCATGTACCTCGGCTCCGTCCTGGCGCAAGCGACGGCATAGGTGAGAACCAATGAAGCCGCTTGCTCCTGTGACCAGTATTCGTTGACCGTTGTGTCCGCTCATTGAATGTCCCCCGCGTGCACTCGGAAATTGAAACCTGTCTGCGCGCGAATATAGCCTGGTGTCAACGCTGTGAAAAAGCCGTATGGGCACGCCTCAAGTCGGGCGTGATAACTGCTGCGCTACAAATGGGCCACGCCGGCCATGACAAGGATCACAAAAGAAGACTGCGATCATCCGCCCCTTGCGGTGAGCTGCCACCTTGTCGCCATCCTGCACAACCGCAACGTGGACTGTACTGGCGCCAGTTTCAGCTCAGGGTGTGTTATCGAGTAGGTTGGCCTGCGCCGCTAAAAATGGCAAAGTTGAGAGGAGATTGCGCTCGGTAGATCCCGCGAAGCTCTTGATCTGGCCGCGTTCAGGCGTGGCTGCGGGAATTGGGGGCGACACGTTTTCCCCGCTGGAGGCCCCTTGGACGTCCCTGGGCGGCGCCGGCACCGGGGCGCTCTGCGCTGTCTGCAAGGTCACCATGATCATTCCGCCAATATCGTTTCCCGTCCAAGACTGGCCGAGGGTCTGTAGTCCAGCTGAAGAGGCAATCTTGCAGAAGACCGTGTTTCCCGGAGAATAACTACCGCTAGCCCCGGGCGTCATGACGGCGCCGTTGTTGGTTGCATTCAATATTTCATCGTTAATCGTGCCCCCGAGGGCACAAACAAGCTCATTTGTGTGCTGAGTGGCGCTAGGGGTCGCGACCGTTAGGGAGGTTGAACTCGTAGGGTTGCTGGCGTTCGCTGTCTGGTCTAAGCAGCCCGTCCCAGAGGCGGTACAGCCCCCCGTGAACTCTGTGACGAAGACCGATATGAATCCGCAAGTCGACGCTGGTGTAAACGTTGGGTAGGTGCTGCTGCACACGAGGTTGATTCCTCCACCTATTCCGACTCCCCCTACGCTGCTTGGCAGGCTCGGACAATACCAGACGTAGTTGGGGTAATCAGAGCCGCCCTGAATACTTGCTTGATATAGCAACGTGGCGCACGGAAGAGCGCCGCCGCTCATCTCATTGCTATAAGACACAAAAAGATATGTAGTTGACGATGGCGCAACACAAGGACTGGTCGACGGATAGCACTGGTAGCCGAAAATCAACACTGCGTCCCCTGCCGTGAGGCCTCCACCAGTAACAGCCGCTCCCTCACTCGACATCGATTCGCTTGTGCCTGCGTCCCCCCAGCACTGCACGACCGTCACGCCCGCGCCCAGATTATAGGGGGTTGTTACACCGCAGCCGTAATCGGATGCATGCGCACATAGCGGAAAGTATGCCAGTACGAATACAAATGCAAGATGCCGTGAAGATACTCTCATGCCTTTCGGGGTCCTCCTGATAGTTGATGCTGGAGTAGCCACCTATCGAGTGCAAAGCCGACAGCAAGCCCCTCTTTCCATCCTGCCCGTCTCAATCGGTGGAGCTGGCCCAAACTCGCGTCCTCCGCGCCCCTCAAAAAGAGCGTTCCAGGAAATTATATGTCAAAACAATATTCTGAGGGACAGGGGGCCGCCTTGAATGGGCGGACGAAGCACCAAAGTAACCGAACACTTCTTTCCTACTTGCGAATTGCTCATTTACGCGCCGCGTCTCGTGTCACCACTCGTCGCCGACAGACCGGATCTTGGAGTCACGCTGCACATGGCGGAGAACCACGGGCTGCGTGGCAGCGCCAGCCGCCCAAACCCGGCGCTTACGTTCGCCCTTGCAGGGCTCTGAAGCAAAGCTGCCAATTTCGACTGGCCGATCTTTCTCAGAATCGCCAGACTCTCGCGAACTCCCCCAGATTGCGCGCGGCACTTTGGAACGGATCGCTTTGGGCGGCTCTCTATCGAGAGCGAGAGGGCTGATTAGCGGCTCGCGCGTCACCCGCGATTGCAGTCGTAACCCTTTGCTCGCTCAGCGAATACTTCACAAGGCAATAGAGAGCTCGGAATCCGTCTTTCCATCCGATCTTCTCACCTTCTTCGTAAGTGCGGCCAGAGTAGCTTATCCCTACCTCGTAGATCCGTAGTTTGTGGCGTGCCACCTTAACCGTGGTTTCCAGTTGGATTACGTCACGGCGGAGCACTTTGTAACAGGTCGCCATATCCGTAAGGTTTAAGTTTGTAACGCAGTTAGAAATGAGCGTCAACCGCTTGTCCGCCGTAGCCCAAGTATACTCAGGAAAAAGCTGCTGCAGATGACCTGCACACCCAAGGTCAGAGAGAAGACGGACGGCATGACGACGCGCAACATGTGCTCGGCATCCAGGGCTCCGAAACTCTCTCTTGCCCAGCCGGAGACGGCGAAAATCGACCCGCCAATCCCAAGCGCCGTCAGCAACCCGCCGACAGCCAGGCCGGTTTCGAGCGTAATGTAGCGGAAGGCGCGGTCCAGGCGCGGATCTTCGGGAAGCAAGCCTTCAGAGATGGCGAACACCTTGGTGAACACGGCAAAGGCAACAAGCTGAAAGCCCAGGAGCACTGAAACAAACGCATAGAGAAGAGTGTGAACGTCGAATTCCACAGCATGGACGATACGCGGCCCGGGCAATAGCCAGACGCCTCCTGCCAGCCCTAGCAAGATCAGAAGAGTTCCGGGATACAGAAAAAGCCAGCGTGGGCTATACAGAAGCAAAAAGCGCAGGTGCCTCCAGCCGTCGCGCCAAGTGCGCAAATGGGGCGGACGACTGCGACCGTCGGGGGATAGCGTAGTGGGAACCTCGCTGACCTTCATCCGCAAAAGGCTGGCCTTCACCACCATCTCGCTGGCAAACTCCATCCCCGTAGAGCGTATGTCCATGCGCAGAAAGCTGCTTTTCCGGAAGCCTCGGATGCCGCAATGAAAATCTCCGCAAGGTGAGCCGAAAAACAGTCTTCCTATGCCGGTTAGTACAGGATTTCCAAGATACCGGTGCAGCGGAGGCATAGCCCGCTCTGCAATTCCGCCCCGAAATCGATTTCCCATAACCAGGTCTGATCCGGCGCGTAGCTGCTCCAGAAAGCGCACGATGTGGCCGAACTCATAGCTGTCGTCAGAGTCGGCCATCAGCACGTATTCCCCGTGCGCGGCAAGTATTCCGCCCTTCAAAGCGTTGCCATAACCTTTATCCGCGACGTGAATTACGTGCGCCCCTTCGGCCTCGGCGATTTCCACCGACCCGTCGGTCGATCCGTTATCACCAACGATCACCTCACCGAGGATGCCTGCTTCGCGCAAACTTGCCAGCGCCTTGCGGACGCACACACCCACGGTCTCTCGTTCGTTCAGGCACGGCATAACGACGGACAACTCAACCTGTTTTCCGGCAGCAGCTAACTCAACCAGCTCACGGTCGAGATTCCCGGTTTTGGAGATTTCACGGTTGAGATTCATTGCTTAACCTTTGCTAGGCCAAGATCAGAGGCCATTGGATGGAAATCAAAGGCGAACAGGGTATTCACTTGACGTCGTGGAGAATCAAAAACCCAGATCCTGCTGATTGGGGAGTCCGTATGCGTGGCGATGCTTCTTTGTACGATTGTGTCCAGCTGGCGGGTGGCCAGAGATGGTATAGGCGCTGTATCGCTAGAAGGAATCAAGCCCTCAATTAGGCGGCCTGCGACGCGAACTAGACGCGTTTCATCCCCCGTGGGTCGGCAACGCCGGTGCCGGTCCTAAGAGCAAGCGTGGCCGGTCACAGAACTGTCGTCACCTTCCGACGAGAGAGCCCTGAGTTCGGGGAACGCTTCAGACTCGTACCTTGGGTCCCTTTGACAGTTTTAGGTTGCGCCGGCCTGGGGGCCTGTATGGGGCAACGGATCAAGCGGTACACAATAAGCTCGTCTCGTTCATCTAGAACATCGCCGACAACGTCTTCCGCGATGTCTTCGTCCGCGTCAAATACCGTGATGCGATTCTACCGATGTGCGTCGCCCGCCGGCTCCATGCCTTATTGGAACCCTGGGAGCCGCTCGGCGCGCCTGTCCTTCAAGACAAATCAAATTGCAGTTCAACTACGGCATCACTTGCTGACCGAGGCATAGGGAATTAGCTTTCGCGGGTCAGTGTCTGGCTCGTAGAGCCATACTTTTCGGCTGCTCCGGTAGTAGTTGATTAACTCACGGTTTTTCGCTTCCCCCATATCGCGCGCCCAAACGATCTGCGAGGCATCAATGTCCGCGCTGTTAAAGACGCACTCGTCCCCTCCGTTATGGCGGTCGGCGACATATCGAACAATTATCAAAGAACGACCACCTTCCTTCTTGGCCTCTCGCGCAGCAAAGCTCTGCGGCGACTGGCGCCCGGTTTCCCAGTCGGTTCCGCGGTCGCGACTTCGCGTCGCAACCGCCCCTTGCACACACAAAAGGGTTGCGAGTGTCAGAACGAGAACAGGCCCATGACTTCTGCCGATCACCCTTAGCAACCTAAACCCATACACTGCCAATAAAGGTAACAACCCCACGCCCGGTGCGATATAATGGGGGAACTTGTTAAACTCAATCAGGAGCCCACCCCACACGCAAGAACAGATAGCCACCGCCATCCAAAGCCGGTAACTGCGGGACAGTAGAATTGCAAGAACCACCGGAAAGAGCAACAGCGACGAGCAATACCAATGAAAAATTCGATATAACTCGGTCAGGTTTTGGATCAGACTCGATTTGACCCGCTGGTAGTGCTCTAAATCCAACTCAAATGACTTCTCCAGAATGACATGCTGGTAAACCGGAGGATTTCGCGCGGGGAGAATAATCAGGGGCGGAGCGATCGTGTAGTCCCGAGCATACAGAGTGTAGGGCATCAGGAGAGCATTCCCGGTAACTCGGTAGTTGTAGTAGCCGTCAAGCAGCGCGCCTGCGCCGCAGATCAACAGAAAGGGAATTGCACACCGAGGTGAGACCAACTCGATGAACTTCCGGTGCCCTCGCGCTCGCCATACCAACAACCCCGCGATAGCCGCGACGCTCATCACGAGCCCCTCATAGGGCCGTGTGTTCGCGAGCAAGACAAGCGCGACAGCGGCTATGGCGACGTCCTTTGCCTTCACTCTATTAGCAAGGCGAGGCACGGCGCCCAAAAGTAGACATCCCGCGATGGCGGCAACGGCGCCTCCCCAGTACGAGTTCATCCAATAACCAAGGATTGAGATATTCGTCAGTGTGATTGCCGTACCCAGAACCGCATAGGTTGGCGGTACCCAGTTTTGAAGCATCCAGCACAAGCAGGCGCTGAACAGTCCAAAGCTGATCCACACGCCATACCATGGATGGCCAAGAAGCTTCCATCCCAACGCCAGAAAGAGTGCTTGACCCGGGGGGTACTTGTTCATATATGTGGGCCGCATGAGCTCGTGGAATGCTTCAAAGTGCACCCACATCGGGTGCATAGGATTCGTCACTCGCCCCGAAGCGAAGGTCTCCGCCCCCAGTAGGTAGCTGAACTCGTCTGCAATGTAAGGCTGAGGGATAGGTATCCGAGGAAGGAGCGCGATCCTGGTCGCCATTGTAATCGCCATAACCAGCAGGCACATCAGGATCTTATGGCGCGAGACGCGCTCCAGCCAAAAGAAGGCTTGATTTGACCAAGATAACAAAAACGGCCAACTTGGGCGAACGGTACGAAAACGCCGAACACGCGGGTCCCTGGATCTCATGGTATGCATATGTTCCGATTTATTTCACCGTAAGGTCACGAAGCGGGGAGTGCTCTTCGCCAAAATGTTGCTCATCGTCCCCGACGGCTTCGTTCTGAAGGTCCGGGGTTTCGACACGACTGGCGTTTTCATAGTAGCTCCGGTCCAGCTTCCTTCCTCTAGGGTCAAACCTCTGCAAATGCAATAGGCCCATACGCTGCATGACGAAGGACAATGTATTTCCCACGACGCCGAAACCGTATCTCACGCTTCTGCGGAAACCAATTGATGATGCTTCTTCAAAGTATCGGGTTGGGCAGGAAACCTCGCCAACGCGCAGACCGAAGTGTATGCACTGGGTTAACATTTGATTGTCGAAAATGAAATCATCGGAGTTCTCAAGTAGAGGGATCTTCATCAGCGTTTCTCTCGAAAAGGCGCGAAAGCCGGTATGATACTCCGATATTTTTCTTCCTGTGAAGGCATTCTGGAATGCTGTGAGGATTCTGTTGGCCACATACTTATACAGTGGCATTCCGCCCTCTAACGCGCCTCCGCCAATGATTCTGGACCCCAGAACGACGTCATAGACTCCGTAGGCGATCATGCTTGACATCGCCGTTACAAGCAACGGAGTGTACTGGTAATCAGGATGGACCATCACAACAATATCTGCACCCGCAGCTAAAGCTTCCCGATAGCAGGTCTGTTGATTGCGCCCATAGCCGTAATTTCTGTCGTGTGAAAATACCCTTAGCCCAAGGTTCTGAGCAACTCGCACGGTTTCGTCGCGGCTCCCGTCGTCGACAACGATAACCAGATCTATCTCAGCGGGCAAGTCGCGTACGGTCCGTTCAAGCGTCTTCTCTGCATTGTAGGCCGGCATTACGACGACAATCCGTTTGTGGTTAATCATGGTTCCTCCAGCATTTGACCATGGTTTGGCGCGGATAGTGCGCCGTTGCCGAAATAAAGTGCGCTCTGAGCTACGAAGAAGCTGCTTCAACCCGGGGTGGACTTCGGCATTTGCGGTTTTTTACCCAGTCCGATGCCAGCGATACACAATGAATTCAGCGTCAGTATCGGGCTGCAAGCGTAGACGCTCTGCACGCGGATCTAAAATTCCGCGGTTCATCCAATCCTGGTAATAGCGAGTAAACGTATCGCTCCGGCGGAGAACGATGTAGTCCACATGGGCAGCATCGAGGAAACGCAGGGCCAAGTCGCCGCTGCAATAAGGGAAATGCACCCACTGCGCATTTGCATAATACGCCGGAACGATAGACAGATCCATGATGCGAACGGAGCTATCCTGCTGGTGTCCGATCCACAGGCCGACTTCCTTTTCGATATGAGTGGGAGCACCAGCGTCAGCAAAGATGTAATTCTGCCTGACTGCTTTGGTTGGATAGACGATGAGAGCCAAGCCGATCAATCCGGGGATCATGTACTGCGATGCCAAAGGGGTAGCCAGCGCTCTCCATCCCAGTGCGGAGCTGGTTGCCGCTGTCCACTGTCCAACCTCGACAAGACCGTTGGATGCCCAGATGATTAACAGCGGGACGAGAACAAAGTAATATCTCGACTGGCTCCAAAGAGCAGTGAAGGTCGCCATAAGAGGTGCAGCCGCGATCACTAAGACGAACAATCGGCGCGAGGCTTGGGGTCGTCGCCATGGTTGACAAAAGATCCCTAGCAAAGCCAGCGCTGGCAAAAATGGGCCGCCGAGCCACCTCTCCGAAAGTGTCTGCACAAACATGGGCGCGTTTCCGCGAACTCCCTTTTTGACCAATTCAAGAAGCACCTTGAACCTGATCTGTGTATCCTGAACTACCTCGGTGTGCGAAAGCATCGCGGCCCCGGTTCTCTGCAATTGATTGTCAATTGCGTAAAAAGCCCACTTTGTCTGCCACGGCTCCCAGGACTCGACACTGGGCGCTGAAGACGGCTCATCGCTCTGTCCATGGTAGGGAAGGCTTCCATCTGCCTCTAAAATGCGACTGCCGAGGGCATAGAATTGCGCACTCTTGTCATCCAATCGCACCTTGCCCGTTGCTTTGTAGAGGAATAAGATCTGCGGCAACGCAAGGACAAGAAACACTCCGATTGCAGCTGCGGCTCGTTTGCTCCTGGCGGTGAAAGCCCCTTCAGTTGTAGTGAGCGCGAACAACACCGCGATGAACAATACTGCTACGGCTTCCTGCCGCGTGAGGTATGCGAGCCCGATAATTCCGCCCACTAACGACCATGCTCGGATAGAAGGTCGATCCAGCGCGCGGACGGTTGCATAGACAGCCGCCAGGAAGAGTGTGGTGTACGGCGCTTCGGACAAAACCGAAAACGACAAATTGACGAGCAGTGGATGGAATACCGTAAGGATCGCTGCGACGATTCCCACGCGACGCCCGAAGAGCCGAGATGCGATTCCAAATACTGGCAGCGGGAGCAGAGCGCCCATGACGAGTGATACGAGGCGCCCAGCCCATTCAAAGTTATGAGTCACCAAAGAGGCGGCTGCGATGAGGAAGGGAAAAAGGGGAGGGAAAACAAGCTGTGGGCCGGGGCTCACAATTCCGGTGTAACCCATCCCATTGCGTAGATTCTCCGCTATCCTCGTGTATTCCGCACCCTCGGATTCAATGGTCCCCGGCGGCCAATGAAGCACTGCCGCGACGCGGACTGCGAAGGCAGCAAGAACAATTAAGCACAGAAGCGCCCAGAGACGCGAAGGCTGACCACTCACGGCCTTGGCGTCGCCTTCCGGCGTATCGATAGAATTCACGATTGCGATTTTGCTCGCTCTCATCTCAGTATCGTAAGTAAGTTTTCGCCGCGTCATAGTGCGGCGCAGGATGCGTGAACAGCCTATTTATCGAGCGGCACGCCGAACATAACGCGGACCGGCGAACTCTTTACCGCTTCTCTCCCACAGCTACGGGCTGCATCGAATGTTTCTCTGCCTCTTGCGTTCTGACCGGCCATGTTTCGTTCTGCTCGCGCCATAGTTCTTCTGCTAGCCCGCTGGCAGGCGTCTCGATATCGTCGAACAGGACGACAGCGTCCTTCCCGAGGTTCCGGCGCAACACGCACCCTTCAGACAGTCCCATGGGCAGAGCATCCATTTCGCGCGCTGCGGTGGCGTTCTCGATAAGCCCATAGGTACAGAATCCCCCGATTCCGTCGAGGCGTTCGCCGCGTTTCAGGTCGCGCTTGGCTACCGCAACAACTTCGCAAACAGGGCCATCTAAGGGAGCGACCGTAGGATCACAATCGATGACCGCCCGGCCGATCGTCGAGGCGATCTGAACATGAGGCAGATGGAAGGGTGTGTAGAAAACATAAAACGGGCCGGCGCCGAGCTTGTAATAAGCCAACTGGGCCATTTTCAGCGGCGAGCTCTCGTGGACGATGACAAAAGCGCCAGTATGGGGAGCGGCGCCCAGAGCATAGTCAACCAGTCCAGTGCTCAACATTCCATCCGCAGGCAGCAACTTCGCCATCTCGCGAACATTTTCGCACGCGGGACCGTACATGCCACGGCGGCCAACGTGGAAGCCAGTCGCGTTAGCGAGCACTGTCGCCTCCATCGAGAGCTTGGTGGCATCGGCAAAGGAAGTGACCTTCTTCGCATTCAGACCGTGTTTTTTGGCGAATATTCGCTGCGTGTCAGGGGTCCGGTAGTAGTCCACCATGCCCTTCAGGTTGCCCGCGGCCACTGGCCGGAGTCCCACTGATCGGAGGTAGCGAAGGAGGCTCATGGCAACCCCCGGTTCATCTCCATCTGTGTGGGTGATAACCAGTCCCGCCTTGTCTGCCTTCACCTTCAGAATTGGGCCGAGCAGCGAATCGAGCTCGGCGTTTACCAGCACAACATGCTTTCCGTGTTTAAAGGCGTCGAGTACGACACGCGCTGCCGGCGCTATGGTGCCAGTCACTTCAACGATCAAGTCGATCGCTTCGCACGAGGTCAGGACCGACGGTTCGTTAGTGAGGACAGGGATCCGTTTGCCGATCAGTGTTTCCGCTTCCTTAACCGAGTCCGTACGCCGCCACTCAGGGGTACATGCCTCGCGGAATGCCCGTTCAGCATGCGCTAGGGTACGATTCGCGATTCCCACGAGGCGAATCCCAGGCACTGGTGTTCCCAACTGCAGCGCGATGGAGCGGCCGCACGCGCCTGCCCCGACCATTCCAACTCGGATCGGAAGACCCGCTGCCTCACGTTTTTGAAGATCAATTTCCAGATTCATGAGTCTCCCGCCTTCGACCGGTGGCTAACGACAGCAATGTTGAGATGCACTGCTGTCCGGCTAACGCGCCTGGCTTGGCCAGCAAGTTCTTCCCTTGCTGATAGTTGTGTGCCATTTGGGCTTGCCGCGATTTGAATTGCGGATGGTCCGGATTCAGACTCTGGCCCATGCGGTGACAATGATGGGTGAACCAAGGCCGAACCATTTTCGCCCAGTTGATCAGTTTCCTTCCCGACCGCGAGTTTCGTCGTTGCGTGATGCGCTATGGCGGAGATGCCAGGATGCGCGGCTTTTCCTGTTGGGATCAGTATCTGGCCATGGCCTTCGCCCAACTGACTTACCGCGATAGCTTGCGCGACATCGAAGCCTGCCTGCGCGCGCTGGGCAGCAAGCTCTATCACCTCGGCTTCCGCGGCCGTGTGGCCCGTTCTACGCTAGCCGACGCCAACGAAACGCACGACTGGCGCATCTTCGCCGACTTCGCTCAGGTGCTGATCGGCATCGCACGACCGCCGTATGCGCACGATCCCATGGGCGTCGAACTGGATCAGAGTCTTTACGCTTTGGACTCGACCGTCATCGATTTGTGCCTGGCGTTGTTTCCCTGGGCCAAGTTCCGTCGCCGCAAGGCCGCCGTGAAGATGCACACGCTGCTTGATCTGCACGGCAATATCCCCACCTTCGTTCGAGTGACCAGCGGCAACGTGCATGACGTAAACATCCTCGATGACATCCTGATCCAAGCCGGAGCGTTCTACGTGCTGGACCGCGGCTACATCGATTTTGAGCGCCTCTATCGCTTTACCCTGGCGTCGGCCTTCTTCGTGGTGCGCACCAAATCCAACCTGCTGCTCCAGCGCCGTTATTCCCGCCCTGTCGACACCAACATAGGCGTGCGCTCGGACCAAACCGTGCTTCTGGCCACCTACGGGTCGGCGTCCGTGTACCCAGACCCACTGCGCAAGATCGCTTACGTGGACGCAGAAACTGGCAAGCGCCTCGTCTTCCTAACTAACAACTTCGCGCTTCCCGCACTGACCGTGACCGAAATCTACAAGCAACGCTGGCAGGTGGAACTGTTCTTCAAATGGATCAAGCAACACCTGCGCATCAAGGCCTTTTACGGCACCAGCGAGAACGCCGTGAAGACACAAATCTGGATCGCCGTCTCGGTCTATGTCCTGGTCGCCATCGTGCGAAAACGCCTCGGCCTGGAAGTTAGCCTCTACCAAATCCTGCAGGTGCTCAGTCTTACTCTGTTCGAGAAAACACCCATTTTACCGGCGCTTCAGTACATCGACTCCCAACCCGACTTACCCCGCTCCGGCAACCAATTGAGCCTGTTCAGCTTATAGCCGGACAGCAGTGTTGAGATGCATAGGAGGAATTGAGCGCCTCTACACAGACTAGATCAAGTGGCTCATCGATAAGTGAACGCCGAACATCGAATTAGCGGCGACGAAGAGTGTCGCTTGTACACGAACATTCTCGCAGTCAGAAACACCTCCAGAGTTTTCCCTACTCGAACAAAAATGCGGCTCATGATTCTTGGCCGACCTGGAAAGCTGAAGCATAGCGAATCTGCCAATCGAGCCGGGTATCACAGAATGGCTCCAATCCCCAATATTCCAAGGGCCACCCTTGTCGCAACGAGATATCGCCTTCGTGGATCTCCCTGATCAGGTCTTTAACTGGCTTCCAGCCCATTCCACGCGCGACATCGCTGCGCACGTCCAAATCGATTCCCGACACAAACAAATATCCGCCCGGGCTGACCATTTGTCCGATGTTACGCAGACACTCTTCGGCCGCCTTGGGCATCATGTGGCAGAGAAAACAGCTTGCCACGACTATGTCTTGCGGACCCAGAACGCCGACTAGTTCAGGATCACCCGCGTCTCCGCAGAGCCAGGTGATTCCTTCCTTGATCCATGGCTTGACCTTGGCTTTCTCGCCTTCAATCTCAAACAGCGCCTCCATCTCTTCGCCAGTCATACGCTCGAAAATCCACGCGCTTTGGTCCCGCTGCGTGTTGCAATGCACATCTTTGTCGTTGGCTCCTTCGTTTGGATCCGACCTACTCGGCGCATCATCGTTCGTAAGCGAATAGACCCCCCCCCTAGCAAAGTCCAGAATTTCCTGTGAGATGTCGACGGCCTGTATGTGCAATTTAAGGTCCGGGCGTGCGGACCGGAGAGTCCACGCGATGGAGTACACTTCTGCGCCCTTACTGCAGGCCAGCACAGAGACATTGAGTGTTGATCCATGGGCCTTCTGGTCCACTAAGCGGCGCATCAGTTCCAGTGCCGGCCGGTTCCGCAGAAAGTATGTGGCGAAATACTGCTTCCGATCAGCTTGAAACCGGACTAAAGCGTTCAAATGTTTGCCGTACACGCGGCCTGAAAGCTGACGTAAGGAAGCAGGAAGATGGTTCCAAATCCGTCGGCCGTGAGACACGTAGGCGCTGAGACACCTTCGACCGACTTTTGAAGCCGCCCATCGTGCGAAAATTCTGGAGGACAGCTCGCTTACAACTGACATATGACCCGCTTCGCTCACTGACCCTGATCCGCGCTACTGTGCTACCAGTTTCCGCCATTGGAACGACCCGGTGAAATTTCAACTGCTACATAAACCCTCGCCGAGTACACCCAATTCGCGATGCCGTCTTTTTCTGCCAAAGGGCTGGGGGTGTTACTCATTTTGCAGAATTGGGGTTCCTTGGTTCGGATGCGAAGTGACTCACGTAGCGGGCCCACAGGGTTCGCCGAGGCCTCCCATACCGTAATGAAGCGCGCCCAGGCAACGAACTCCCTGCTTTCTCACACTACCTTTTCGCCATATACGAACCTACGCTCTGCGGCGAGCACCTGGTCGTACATTACCTCTGGTTCGTATACGACCACTTCACTACCTTTGGTAGAAAAAGTAAACGGAACGCACAATAGCCTTTTCAACCACAGCCTAAGCGCCTCGCGCTTTTCTCGTGGTACGTAGAACAATATGAAGCCGCCGCCGCCCGCTCCCAGCAGCTTGCCGCCAAGAGCGCCTGCACCTGAAGCCCTCTTCACAGAATAAGAGAGCCAGTGGCAGGCCGACATAGCCCATGCCAACAATGCCAATGGGCGCTTCGCGCGTTTCGATGCGGTGAATGAGTTCACTAACTTTCGTTAAGGCGGATAGGGTCATGGGGCGCTCCTAAAATCAATGCCAGCTATTCGGTCATTTTCGTGGGGCTGCTACCCATCTCGCCGAGCGTATCAACCTAGACGGATGCGCTTGCTGATGGGCTTTTAAAACCAACGAATCTGAGCTGCTCGCCGAGCTTGTTTATGACACTCCAAGATACTTCCAGCCAATGCCCAAACACGAAGCTTGCTCGAGAAACGCGCGGGTTCACGAATGGATGTTGTCCATTGGAGTGTCCATCGCGCGAGTCTGCGAAACAGATAGAGCGGGATCCCACCAATAAACCACTTAGTATCGCAGGGTATACCCATTTGCAGAATATCCGCGCGGCCTTTGTCGAACCACCACATCTGAAAGTATTTCCGTTGGGCTCGGCTCTCGGGGATGTGATGATAGACGACGGCTGACGGTTCATACCAGAGATGCTCGCCAGCCGCAAGCAAGCGGGACCCGAATTCAGAGTCTTCATTTCGAATTTCGGATCCCGGCTGCGGACCCAGGTCCGTACGAAACGCACCGTACTTTGCGAACATTTCCTTACGGAACGCCATGTTCGCTCCAAATGGCGCTTCTCTGAGTTCACCTGCTTCAAGCCCCAAGTCGAAGATAGCGAGCGGTGCGAGTCCATACAGGCCGCGAACATCCATCCAACGAGACGGCACAAAGCCCACCTGGGGGAGGACGCGGCCACCCGCACCGGCCCATTTGCGATCGTTGAGCTTGTCCACTAGCCCTCCGAGCCATTGTCGATCAACCTCAACATCGTCGTCCATGAACGCCAAAACATCCCCTCGCGCGACGTTTGTCCCCCTATTCAGCGCATACGACTTTCCCTGACGGGGCTCAAACAGGTAAAGCAACCGCCCAGGGTGCTTGCGGGCGTAAGCCTCCACCACCGACCGGGTCATATCCTGCGAGTTATTATCAACAACCAGTACCTCCCACTGAATCGAAGCGGGAAGCGTCGAATTTAGAACGCTATCTAGTGCTCGCGCCAAGCTCTCACAGCGGTTATAAGTGCATAGGATCACGGTCGCCCGCATTCTCTCAACCTCTGCGCTCACGATGTTGCTTTCCGCTCGTTCCACTGTTGATCTATCTTGGCTACTTGTCCCGCTGTTACCCACAGCTAACAATTGTAGAAGAGTCTTCGCTGCGGGTTTAGTGTAGACATCGAGCGTTTCGAGGCCTGCACAGCGTTCATCTCTTTACGGCCTGCAGACTTGCCAGGTCGCCACTGCGACCCTCTACACCGAAGGCTCCAACGGCTTCGTCACCTCCACCGCCGCTTCGATTGCTACCGGGTGGAGCGATCCAGTTCCCGGGTGGGACTTGCACCCACTGTTGACCAGCGCCTTTCACGGCGCTCATGAAACACGCTCAAGCATTCTCGTCACTTTAGCTCGACGTCGGTATAGTTTCAGTCTCGTTCTGATATCGCGGCACCTTTTCTGGCCAATCAATCCCAAATGCCGGATCATCCCACCGAACCCCCGCGCAGCTTAGGGGCGATGGAACTCCGACATCTGATAGAAAACTTCGCTTTCATCTTTGAGCGTTAGAAAACCGTGCGCGCATCCCTGCGGAATATAGGCCATTCCCCGGTTCTCAGCTGTAAGCGTGAATCCGATCCCCTTCCTGAATGTCGGAGAATCCGTGCGCAGATCAATTATCTCGTCGTAGATGGCACCCATCGTGCACCGCACCAACTTCGTCTCGCCATACGGGGCCGCCTGATAATGCATGCCACGTAGTGTGCCCTTTCGGGCGTTGAAAGAAGTGCTGCATTGTACGATTTTGGGGTTTAAGCCTTGCTTCTCGAATTCCTGTTGGCACGATGACCGTGCAAAAAAGCCGTGCTCGTCGCGGTTAAATTCCAGCTCGATTGCGACAACTCCGAGAAGTTTGGTCTTATGGAAGATCATTCAGTGCTTAAGATCCCTGGTTCACCGCGCGTTGAAACTCCGCTGAGTTTCTTTCTTAATGTGTCGGAACTACGTCGCGATCGATTCGCGCCGCCGGCGCGCGCTGAACTCTCAGCCATTGTTCGAACAGGACGAGACTAAAGAGAACCTTGTGATGGTCACTCCGCCCCGATTGATGCTCCTTCAGGAGCTTCTGCACGGCCGACGGGCGGAGGTATTGATACAGCAGCGACTCATCGTCCATCAGGGAATCCCGCACTTTGCCATTGATGCCCTTGCGGAACCAGTCATCGGTTACATTGACGGCAAATCCCCGCTTTTTTCTGCGCAGAAACGACTTAGGAAGAAACTGCTCGCAAACACGGCGATGAAGCCACTTCCGAGACCCGTGCCGAACTTTGAAGTTTGCCGGCAGCCGCTCGACATATTCGACAATCTCCTTGTCAAGGTACGGAACGCGAGCTTCCAGACCGTGCGCCATGGAAAGCTTATCCGCAAACATCAGAAGCTCGTCGGGAAGCGTGGAGCGAATTTCCAGGAACTGAAGGCCGCCGAGTTCGTCGGTATCACTCATCAGCGGCTCAAAATCGCGCCAGCACTCGACGATGGTGTCCCCGGTGTTGGCATCCAGTAAGCCTTCCTGAAACAACTCATCGATCTCCGCTCCAGGAAGCAAAGACAGGACGCTTTGATAACGCCGCAGTCTGTCCTGGACATCGAGCGAGTGGATTCCTCGCTTCAGCGTCTCGTTTCGTGGCAACTGGACGATAAGCTTCGCAGCCACGGCGCGCATCCATGCTGGCGCATTGCCCCAAGCGGCTCCGTAACGCACACCAAGGTGACGGCGATACCCGCCGAAAAGCTCATCGGGCCCCTGTCCGATCAGCGCGACCTTTACATCCTGGCGCGCACGCTGGCAAACGAAATACATCGGGACAATGGAGGAAGAGGCAATCGGCTCTTCGAGGCATGCGACGATGTTTTCCAAAGCACCTTCAAACGTCGCCCTAACTAAGTCAACCGCTGTGTGCCGCGCTGAAAAATGAGATGCGGTCACCTCCGCGTCTCTTAGTTCGTCATCGGAAAAGCTGGAACCGTATCCCACAGTATAGGTGCGCCAGGATTCTCCATATTGGTTCATCAATGCCAGTAACATGCCGGAGTCGACCCCGCCGCTGAGCAGGAGCCCCACCGGAACATCGCTGAGGAGATGCCGCTTCATGGACTGCTTATAAAGCTCGAGCAGGTCTGCGCATGCCTCTGCATCGGATTTGGGAGGCGACGCCGGGGTAGGGTGATACCTGTACCAACGGCGCACTCGGCAAGTTTCCTTCTCGCACACCAGCATCGTTCCTGAAGCCAGCTTCCGGATTCCGCGAAAGATCGTATACGGAGAGGGTGTGTAGCGGTATCGCAAGAAAAGGTTCAAGGCGGTATGATCCACTTCCGCAGTTTCGCCAGCGGCGGCTTCGACTGCGCGAATCTCGGACCCGAAATAGAGCCGCCCACCCTCAATGCGGTAATAAATCATCTTGATGCCGAAGCGATCCCGGGCGATGACCAGCTTTTCCTTCAAGGTGTCCCAGATTGCCAACCCGAACATCCCATTCAGGTGATTAAATACGTCCTCGCCCCACTGCTTGTATCCATAAATGATGACTTCGGTATCGGAGTTCGTGTGGAAGCGATGACCATAACCTTCCAGCTCGCGTCTGAGTTCGGGAAAGTTATAGATCTCGCCGTTAAACACAACCCACACCGTTTCATCTCGATCGGACATCGGTTGATGGCCGCCCGCGAGGTCGATAATGGACAGTCTTCGAAAGCCCAGTCCAAGCGGCCCCTCAACGAAGTAGCCCTCGTCGTCTGGCCCGCGATGAGCAATGCTCCGCGCCATTCTCTCGATGGTCTCGAGAAGAACTGGAGCTCTTTCACCGAAGTTGAATTGTCCGCAGATTCCGCACATAATGACCGGCTATTGCCGCTTTTCCCAATCGTGGTCGATGCCCGGAGAATTCCAGTAAAGAAGAAAGCAAAGACTCCGGAAGTACTGCGATTGCGCCCACCGATGCATGGGAACATTGTCCCAACCGAGCAGAAGTTGCCGGCTGCGAAACGAGCCGTCGGCCTTCTGCCAAGCCGAAGAGCCGACAAGGCGCTCAAGGATCCGATCAAGCTCGGGAAAACGGCCCTGCAATAACACGGCGAGATTGATGCACTCGGCGTAGTCGTACAACTCGCGGCGGTACACAGTGAGGCGCGGACGGCGCGAGAAGGGTTTCGGTAATCCCTGCTTATCGACTAGATTGCCCAGGTAATATTCAACGCCACGCTCGATGGCCACAGTACAGGCGCGATCGCCGGTGAGCCCCTCGATTTTGGCCAGCGCCTTCAGTACAAAGCAGGTATGAAAGTGGTCGACAAAGTCTCTTTCGCCGTCAACAGAGTAGTACCAGGAACCGTCGGGGTTCTGCGACTCAAGGACAAAGTTGAGATTCCTGTCAGCGACTTCCCGGTAGCGAGGTTCGTCAAAATCGGCAGCCGCCCGGGTCAGCAGAAAGCTCCGGTAGGCACTCGCGTTGACGACGCCTCCGCGATCCTTCGGGTCGGGGTTATATGAGCAGCTCGACGCCGTAGGAGAAGTCGGATGGTCGCGGTAATCATGCACCGCGTGTTCCGCGATCGATCGCATAATGTCTCGCCAGCGCGGTTCCCAATCGATGCTGTAAACCTGAAGAAACGCCTCGTAGACATATGGAACCGTTGTAATCAGCGGAGTCTGAGCCCACATCGTTCCCGTTCGGGTTTCCCAATTGAACGGATAGCCCCAGCAATAGTTTTCATATCCCGAACAGCGCGTCGTTTCCAGCACTTCAAGGAAGTGAACGGCGCGGCGGTAGTATCGTTCGTCGTGCAGAACTTGCGAGAGCATGGCGAAGCCCATTGCGTAGTGAGCATCCGCGATCGGGAATCTCTGTGGTTTCCAGAATAGTTTCCGCGCTGAAGGTACAAAGGCTTCCGAAAAGATCATGGGTGCAACCGCGAGCTTGCCAAGCAGAGGTCTGCAATAATACAGAGCTTTGGCAGCGCGGCCGCGATCGCTGGCGAAATAACTCTGGTGGTCGTACGACAATTCGCCAAAGCGATCGAGCCACTTCACAAATCGGACAACCGACAACTGCGCCGCGGCAAGATCAGGGCGTGCGGTTTCGGTTCGTTCGAGTACGGCTGTCGTCATGGAATTGAGTTTCCCTCTGTTCCTGCTGCGCGAGCGCTAAAGTTATCCACCCGCTTTAAACGGAGCAACAACCCAAGAATTGATCGCAGCTTCTGCATCTGCTCCTTGCGATGAAACCGCATTAACTCTTTGGAGACGGGCCGTTCAATACGCCGTGCAAAGGCCCAGAGATATCCCAGGCCAAGAGCCATTCCGTTCACCAGATATGGAGGCTTGGTCATTCTGTACATAACCCGGAAGGCTTCCCATATCGGGTGCCCGCCGAGATAGTAATCTTTCTCACCATAGGAGAAACTCGAGGCTAGACGCCCCCGTTCGGCGGTTCCCATAGCGCGATGATGAAAGTAAAATTTCCCCCGGAAGGATCGCGTTTTCCATCCCTTCATGCGAGCAGTCGTAACCGCAATCCAATCGATGCCCCCTGCTTTGTTCGGACGGTAGCCGCCTATCTCTTCGAAACACTGCCGCCGAAACAGTTGACATCCCCCGGAGACGTGGTTTTCCCCTTCGAAGCTGTCCGTCTCCGAACTATAGCCTTCCTCGCGGAATATTGTGCCGGCGACCCCAAGGCGCGGATCCTCCTGGAATTCGTTTTGGAGGAACTCAAGATAGGTCTCATCGAAAGAGACATCAGCATCAAGGTTGCCAATGATGTCGTAGTGAAGGCCCTTGAGGCTTTCGAGACCGGCATTAAACGCGCCTACTTTCGCTGCAAAATGTCGCTCACGGCGTACAGGAAGATCAACCAATTCAATCCACGGAAAATCCTTGAGATATGACTGAACAATGGTGGACGTATTGTCAGTTGACCCATCGTTAACAATCACCCACTTGGTTGGAAGCACAGTCTGTTTGACTACAGACTGGATTGTTCCTTCAATCAATGCCTCCTCATTGCGAGCGGGACTAATGAGAACATAAGAGAGCGGCAAATCACTCATCGAGCTACCTCGAGATCGCCTACTTAGCGGCGAGGTGAATCTTTAGATATTTTGGAGACTCTCAGCACTGCGTGCATGGTCGCCCTTCATCTTTGAGAAGGCTGCAGACTGTTCGGCTCCTTGCCATATACGACGTCGCGGTGATTTGAAAGCGATTCGTCGTACACTGCCTCCGGCTCATACACAGCAACGTGACTTCCTCTGTTTGAAAAAGAGAAAGGTACGCTCAGCAAGTTTCTCAAGCGCGCCCTCACTGCATCTCCGCGGCCACGAGGGACATAGAACAACATAAATCCCCCTCCGCCAGCGCCGCAGAGTTTGCCGCCGAGGGCACCGGCACCGATGCCAGCATTGTAGATTTCGTCAATTGCGGAGTTTGTGATCTTGCTCGACAACGATCTTTTCACCTGCCAACTCTCATGCAGCAATTTCCCAAAGTCATCCATTGAACGGTTGGCACTTGTAACAATTGCTTCTCCCTCATCCACCAGCTCCTGCATCATCTTCAACTCGCTGGTTCGTTGCGGCATCACCGCTACCTGCTCCTTGGCAATCTCAGAAGCAGTTCGAGAGAATCCAGTAAAGAACAGCGCAAGGTTTCCTTCCAATTCGGCTAACCTGCCGGGTCCGGCAAGGACGCGCTTCACCTCAATGGAGCCGTCCTGTGTGAAATTGATCCGGTTGAACCCGCCGTATGCGGCGCTCACCTGATCCTGCGCGCCCACAACCTCATGAATCAGCTCCTGCTCGACATGGATTGCATCTTTCGCGAGCGAGTGTTTATCTCGCATGCGGTCCTTGAGCGCGTAAAGCCCGAGGAGCAGGCCCACGGTAAACGCTGAGCTTGTCCCAAGGCCCGCTCGCGCAGGCAGATCGGCCACGTGATGAATCTCAACGCCTTCGTCAATGCCAACGAACTGAAGACACGCGCGCACGGAAGGATGTTCAATTGCATCATTTCGGCTTACGTTCTCGATCCGCGAGTACGAGACCCGGCTGTGATATTCAAAGAATGGCGGTAAGCGGCGACAGGTAATGTAACACCGTTTGTCAATCGTGGTCGCTAAGACGGAGCCCCCATACTGGAGATACCAAGACGGATAGTCCGTCCCGCCCCCGAAAAAGGAAATCCGCAGCGGCGTACTTGTAATAATCATCCCGTGTAGCCCTCCCACACCGTCGGAGAGCAGGGCCGCCTTGATTAGCTCCCCGCAGTTTATCCGGCCAATTCGATGGTTTTAATCTCCGCAGATGCCCAGCGTTTCGGGCGACCCTGCTCGTCGGTACCAACAGCGACGAGCGCTCTTACAACTCCCGTTCCCAGTAATCCAGCATGGACGACAGCGTTTGCTCCAGAGATTGCTTAGGCTCCCAGCCTGTATCTCGCCGGAATTTTCTTGTGTCTCCGAAAATAATCTTCTCGTCAGATGGGCGCATCAAGCTCGGAACAGGCTTTATCTCAACTTTCACGCCCGCAAGCCGGATGGCGGTATGCAGCATTGTCGCAACTGGGCGGGTAGACGTAGCGCAAACGTTATAAGATTCTCCGCGCTTCCCCTTCAGCGCTGCGAGATAGAAACTCCTCACTGTATCCCGCACATCGAGGAATGCACGACGCGGCTTCAGATTGCCCACCTCGATGATGGGAGCCTGTTTCCCCTTTTTGATGCGAACCAACTGGCGTACAAAGTCCGATGGAGCATCGTTCGTCTTCCCCGGCCCTGTTGTGTTAAAGAGCCGCAGGTTGACAGCCGGAATGCCATAGTCAAGGAAATACTCTCTGGCCAAAAGATCGAGGCAGACCTTGCTGATGCCGTAAGGATGAAGCGGATGAAGTGGCTGATTTTCTGTCACGGGGATCGCCGACGCTGGAACGTGCCCGTATTCCGCGCTCGAGCATGCGGAAACCACAACGGGCTTTTTCTTCATTTGGCGGACCGCTTCAAATAGATGCAGCGAGCCCATGACATTCGACTCGAAGGTGGTCACGGGATCAGACCAGGACAGCGTAGGAAGACTTTGAGCCCCGAGATGGAATATGTGTGTCGGCTGGTATTCCGCGAGCAGGTGCGAAACGCGCTGGCCGTTTCGCAAATCGCAATGCGCAAAGTGCAGCATTGAATTTGACGTCTGGTCGCTGCGGGGCTCTGCCAGATAGCTGCCAACGACAAACCATCCCTTAACCTGAAGGAACCTGGCAAGGTGGGATCCTATGAATCCCTCAGAGCCGGTAACGAACGCTCTCTTTGTTTTGGGCATAAGAGATTTCAGACCAGGCTTTCCGCCAGCGCTTCGGAGGACGAGCCGCGGGCGATGCGCAGCAGATCTCTTAACTGCTTCACTTCGCGGCGGACGGGCTCGAGAATCAAGGTGAAGGAGCTGCCGACCGCGAACGCGACGCCGATGATCAGAATCTGCGAGATCGCTGACATTTGGTCAACAAAATGAAGCGCCAGTTCACCGATCGCGACTCCAGAGAGACAGGAAATCACCGGGTACACAAGCGCCCCTCCAAGGCGTGCCAGCGTAAGTCTCGTACCGCGGAAGCTGAAACTCATCATCCAGGGAAAAGCTAGCAGCATCCCCAGGGCACCAGACAAGGCAACACCTTTGATCCCAAAGGGGAGACCGATTGCGTAGCTGCAGACCGTGATGGGGCACAGAATCAGAACCAGCTTGAGAAGACGCTTCGATTGCCCACGACTTACGAACAACCAGATCACTGACTCGTATAGCAACTGACCCAAAGCAAAGATGGCAAGATTTTGAAAAACCGGCCCCGCTGCCTGCCACTGGCGCCCCAACGTTAATACGATTACGGGAGTCGCAGCAACGAAAAGGAAACCGAAAACTGGAGCGGTGATCCACATAATGAGGTTGGCTGTGCGCAGATAGAATCGCGCCAAGCGATCGGGATCGTCCTGAAGCCTGCTGAAGGCTGGAACCGCAACACTGCGGGCCGGCGCGCCAAGCTGGCGCACGGGAAGTAAAAGCAAGTTCATTGCTCTCGAATAGAGACCCAATGGCCCGGCGCCCCAATACCATCCGATCAATATGTTATCGACGCTGCGAGTGAAATTGAACGTCAGATAAGAGGCCGCGACTCCGCCGCCATAGGTAATGAAGTGGCGAATTCTCACGTTACGCCGGGGCAGGCCCGGTATCCAGCGCGCCATGACCCAGGAAAGAGTCATCTGGATAAAATTCGCTGTCAGCGGGAGAGCTACGATTGCCCAGTATCCCCACCCCCGCCGTGCCAGAAGAATAGCCGTAGGTACAGCGACTAAATATGCAGCCACGTCGCGTATCGCGATGAAATAGAACTGCATGTTACGCTGCAGCAGCGCATCGTGCTGAACTCTCAATCCCCCGATCAGGAATATGAAGGATGTAACATATGTTATCGCCCTGAGCCGCGGTTCATGATAGAACCAGGCCAAGAATGGAGCGAGAGACGCAGTGACGATGGTCAGACCCACCCCGATTCCAACATTTACCCAAAAGAGCTTGCTGACCTGTTCGTGATGGATCTCGGGATGCTGGATGGTCGCTTCGGATAGCCCCAGGCCTGCGAATCCTTGCGCTAAGCCGGTGATAGCCGTCACCATTGCGACCAATCCGAAGTCGGTGGGCGTCAACAGGTGCGCCAGCACGATCGTTGAGACTGAATTTAATGCAAATTGCACACCCTGCGAGGTGAGTGTTAGTAACCCACCGCGCACTGACCGGCCTTTCAGGTCCCTCTGCAGGTGGTCGATACTGAAGCTGTTTAGAGTCTTTTGTGGAGATGCCACGCAATGCTTTCCTGGGTCGATGTCGTCTGAAACTCAGCGTGAAGGCGTGAGAGTTCGTGTACCAAGCTGCAGGTCAGTCCTCGGCAGGTTGAGGTTGCAGCGAGCACGCGGTTGACGAAGCCTAGCCCGCGAGTCTGTCATTGACCTTCGCATTGGCCAAGGCACCGGAACGACTTCTGTCGCGCTTCTTGCGAGAGGTCCCGTGCAGCAGGCTGGTATACACTTCGATCGTCCTTTGTCCGACAATAGTCCAGGAATTCCGCACTGCTGCGTAATCCTTGATCTCCCGTCTGCGAGTTTCTAAGTCGGCGTATAACTCGCTCGTAAAATAGCGGTCCATGGCGCGCGCCAGATCCTCTGGGTCCTCGGGCCGGAAAACAAACCCTGTCTTGCCCTCAACAATTTCGTCGCGAAGCGTCCCGACGTCGGCAGCGAGAACTGGCAACCCAAAGCTGTATCCGAGGAACAAGGCTCCACTCTGGTAGATGTAGCGATAAGGCAGCACCAACACGTCGGCGGCTTTCATATACAGCTCGGTATCTTCATCGCGGATAAACATGTCCCGAAGCAGAACACGCCCCTGCAGGACGTCGTCAGCGATCTCATGCCGAATTTCGCTCCAGTACTGTTCACAGTTCTTTGGCCTGCCGGCAATAACCAGCCTGTAATCGTCGTGCACATGCATTAGCTGGTGAAACGCGGTGACCAAGTATTCGAGACCTTTGTAAGGAGCGATGTTTCCGAAGAACAGAATGATTTTTTCCCGGTCCGAGAAACCGAGTTGATGGCGAGCTTGCATTCCGGTGATCTGCGTATTCGGTACTGCGTTATTGATTCCAAAGGGTATGACGGTGATTTTGTCGGTCTCGACAATAAACTCCTCGATCAGCTCTTGCTTCATTTTCTCTGTATGCACAAACAAGTGGTCCGCAAGTCGATACTGAATTCGAAGCGTGAAGCGGTTAAGCATCGAATCAGTGCGATCCCGCTTGCGAATGTTCACATTGTGCAGCGTGAGAACAATGGTTTTACCAAAAGCCCGGTACCACAACATAAGCAAAGTACGGTCGAAGTACTCGAATTTGTTATTCCAGAGAATGTGGAAAAGTCTCGGTTTAGCTGTCGCTGCGTAACGGATCAGGTGAGCATAGTACTTAAGGATTCGCAAGGCCTTGGTAGCAAAGTTGGCATTCTGCCGTTGATCGCCTCGAAAATTCAGATACCTGACGTTCGGCGCATTCCGAAACTCAGGGCAGTCGAGTTCGTCGTTGCCAACAACGTCCAGTGCGGCTACATCGGACATCAGAGCGTTCACCAGACCGTAAGCGTATGGCTTGTCGGCGCCGCCGGTTAGCAGCGTCACGGCGTCCAATGGCGCTGGTACGGAACCTTCGGATGAGAGTGTGGCTTGAATCATGGGTAAACGCTTATCGTTTCGAGAGTGATCGTTCTCTATTGTGAGTTGCGCGTTGTTCTGTTGCTAAGGCGTCGATGGGTGAAAATGTTGAGGATCACCGCCTAAGTTGTCTCGCGCCCTGTGGCGGTTCGCCAAAAGACCTCAATGCTGCTGGAATTGCAGGTTTTGAGCACGGCTTCATATTCCGCTGCAGGGAGCCAATCGCGAAGCGCCATCCCTCCGCGACAGTCTTCTGCATGATTGAAAACGCCGGAGGTATCCAGGCGCCGAAGAACTTCGATGCACTCCAGGCCTTCCCCACGAAACTCCGGTAAATTAACCTCAAACGATAAATACGGAATCGGCCGACTCATGCCTCGTAGAACGTTGAGCTCATACCCCTCAACGTCGATCTTGATGAAGTAGGGCAAGCCATACTTCGCAACCAGGCTATCGATAGAGATTGTCTCGATGTTCTTCCATTCGCCGAACACAAGCTTTTGCCCAAAGCGCTTGTCGTCATCCCGTAAAATTGCGGCCCATTTCTCACTGAGTGCGTTCTTCGCCGAGCCCGGTGTATGGATCCAGATTCTCTCGACCGATTCTTTGTCGCTTACCGCTTTCGGCACGATGGTTACGGGAAGACGCTTCAATCTATATCGGCAAAATTGCTGTTTCAAGAGTTTCTGACAGTTTTTGTCTGGTTCGACGGAGACGACTCGCGCACCGAGTTTCAGAAACGTTCCGGTTTTGCAACCTATATTCGCATCAATGTCGAAGATCAGGTCCCCCGGCCGGAAACCTGATAAAAGCGCGCGATAGAACCGATTCTCTTGTTCCCTGTCATCGATGATGCGCCTGTCGGCAACTCTCCAGTACGTGTCATATATCCAGGAACGCCTGGCCCGCTGGTAGATAGCAGTATTGAAGATGCGATGCCGAAGCAGATGTCTACAGCTTGTTTCAAAAACATTTCCGTAGGGTGATCCAGAGACAAGCGAGATGGAAGAAGGCCAGATAAACGGTGATCAGATGTTCGTGACGAACCAGCACGCGGCGGAATTGACCGAGCCAAGCATTGGTGCGTTCGATCTTCCAGCGCCGTTTATAACGTCGCAACTTCCGGCCATCCTCGTATCTCCGTTCTTTGTTGTTTTTCCGGTAGGGCGCGATCAGCTCGATGCCGCGCCGTTTCCATCGCTCCCGCAGTGGATCGGAGTCGTACCCCCGGTCGGCGATCACCCGTTTCGGCTTCTGCCGCGGCCGGCCTTTGGGCCTGGGGACGCGGACTTCTTGGAGCGTGGCGTCCGCAAGCGTAACTTCTGCCGGAGAGGCACTTTCCAGCCGAACTCCCAGCGGAATACCTTCACCGTCTCCCAGTACCATCCACTTTGTGCCTTTACCACGCTTGGTTTTGCCGACGGCATCGCCCCCTTTTTGGCTGGCGCGAAGCTGCCATCAAGGAAGGCTTCGTCCCATCGCAATAGGCCCTCTGCGTCCAGAGCGCCCAGCAAGGTTCGCCAGGCGTTGAGCCAAACACCCTCCTCTTCCCACTGCTTCAGCCGCCGCCAACAGGTCGACGGCGAGGGGTACTCATCGGGCAGAAAATGCCACGCCGCCCCGGTTTGCAACACCCACAAAATGCCTTCCAAACAGCCTCGGTTCGGCGCTGGCGGACGGCCTCGCCCATCTTTACGCCGCTTCGGCTCTGGCAGTAAAGGGCCAACCAGTTCCCACTGCTCGTCGGTCAAAAGCTTCTGCCGCTTCTTCATGACAGAAGCTCAACACCACACTCGCCTTATTCGTAAGTACTTACCTTGAGGCCGTACCCATTTTTGAAACACGCTCTAATCATAGTGTTCATGGATTGGAGGTGCAGCATTTGACGAATCGGTTACGCAATTGCCTTCGGCTGTTTCTGCTTAGTGGTTGCATTTAGAGCAACCAGCGATTTGGCCTTCCATCCCGTCTTGGCAGTATGAGTGGGGCGCTCAGGAACGGACATGGTGCCGAGCAAAAAAACTGACCACATCAATCCTGATCGGAAGCCCGCCTCGGTGACGCAGTAGAAAACCATCACGAGCCAGAATGCCAGTGAGAAAGGCGCGATGCTCGACACATGCCTGAGATTCCGGACAGCCTTCCGATAGTTCGAGACGAGGATGGCGCTAATGAGGAAGACACCAATTAAACCAAGGTTGAGGTACATCTCAAGGAAGCCATTATGTGCTTCATTGATTTGACCCTGTCCCGAATTCTCCCAGAAGAGCTTGAGACGCGAGCCCAGCCAGAAGCTTTCATAGCCCGTGCCGAGGAGCGGATTCGTATGCATGTTCAAGAGGAACGCCCATATCTCGGTCCTATCTGTAAGGGTGGGATCCTTTCCAACAACCGCAGCCAGTTCTCCGCTCATTCCAAGACCCCAAGATAGAAGCGCATAAATTCCAAATGAGGCGGGGACGACAATCGCGAGAATCCGGTAGTGGCGCTGCCCCCATTTTGAATGAGCTGCAACGATAATCGAGCAGCCGAGCAAAGCGCAGACGCGACAGGTAGTACTGTTCGCCAGATGAAGAACCCAAATAGACATCACCGCAAAAAATAAGTCGACGTAGAGCATCGCTTTGACCTTTCGGGCGCGGCGTTGTGACCATCGCATCATCGTATCCCAGAAGAAAAACAGAATGCATACGAGGCCCAGGACTCCGAGAAGGTTCTTTCCCGTTGTTGGTCCGACGTACATGACTCGACCAGCGTCGTCGTATTGGGTGCCAATTGCGCGATAGTATTTGAACAATAGAATAGACAAGGGCAGAAAGAGAAAAGCAAGGCGTCGAAGCAAAGTACGGATCGCTTCGACAGGCTGTCGATCGGATAGAACGACCAAAATAACGAGATAATTACCCAAATCCCGGAACCAACGCTTGAACGTTACGAAAGGGAAATCGGACCAGCAAACACTGATCAGCGCAAAGGCGACGAATGCCAACAAAACGAGATTCCTCGATAGGAATTGGCCCCAGTTGAACGATCGATAGAAGAGAGTCGCGAGAGCAAGACCGATCAAGACAAGATACACGGTCCTATCGAGCAAATTCCCATCTTCCAGGGCCTGGCTTGCAGACGGCACTCGCATACCGATCCATAGTGACGGTAGGCGAGTAGCTGCGATGAAAATCCATACGATTGGAATCCATATTGCCGAAGACACGCTGCGATCTCGTGCAGGGTCGAAATAGAGAACGGCGACCAGCAGGACGAACCAGACGAAGAGAGCTACGGTTGGGGACATTTTTGTGATGGATCAGTATATGAAATTCCCGGGATGGGATCGAGGCGCGAACCATGTGCCTCCAGGACCTAGACGGTTAGCTAGTGAGTGCCATCCGTATGTATATTCGACAGCGATCCGCTTTTCTCCAAGTGCGCGACCTATCTAGAAGCGGTCTGACTCTAGGAGCTACCCAGAACCCGTTGCATCGCCCTTTCGTATTGCCTGATAGCGCTGCACTTCAGTTGGGGAAGTACGCTCTGCGCCCATTTAGCAGCCTTAAAACCGAATATTGGTCTCATCCAATCATACTTTGAGCGAAGTTGGGGCTTCTGGAGAGAGCCGTGCAATTCCGCGGCCAGCTCCTGCAGCGACCGTACCAGGTCCGGTCGCTCGGGATAGAAATCCTCATAATGTTTCTGCAGGTAAGCCAGGCAGGCCTTCCGAACTCGCTCGCTTTTTTCAAGGCTTTGCAAGTATTGGAGGTGAAGCTTGATGGAAACCAGCAGAGACTCTTTCTTCGCGTCGTCGTTCCCGATATAGCTTACGCTGCCGATCCCCGTATTGCGGTAGTATACGCCCGTACCTGGGACAAACCGGATCCCGTCAGAGGCAGCGACTACACGATCGAAATACTCACCGTCCTGATCATAGCAAAGGCTTGCGTTCCAGGGCCCCGCGATCTCTGCCAGCTCGCGGCTAACCAGCCAAGTTGCATTCTGCATATGCGGACCCTCGGTCATTTTTCGCAGGAGCCATTCAACCGGAGACAAGTCTTGACAGAGCGAGGTGTTCACAAACTGCGCGTGACGTGTTCGGCAAAGGAACGGCGCCCAAGGAGAAGAGAGAAGAATTCGTTTGCTGTCGCCGGGGCGCAGTGCTGCAAGCTGGCGTTCAATCTTATCAAGCGCCAGAATATCGTCGGAATCCAGCTCCTGGATGTAGTCCCCATGGCAAAGCCTGTATGCAGTATTCACTGCAGCGGAAAGCCCCTGGTTCTCGGTTGAAACCAGCTTCACTTGCGAGCCGAAGCGCTGGATAACGTCCACGGTTCGATCGGTTGATCCGTCGTTAATGACGATGATTTCCTTCCGCGGCCACGTTTGCGCGATGGCCGACTGAATGGATTCGGCAATCCATTTCTCCGCGTTATATGAAGGGATCAAGATGGAAACAAGCGGTTTAGCGATCATTTGATGACCTTTTTGCGATTTGAACTCTTGCACTCATCGTTGCGTTGCAATGTAGAAAATACACTGTTTGTGCAAGTTGCGGTTACGGGAGTAACCATCCTTAAAAGTTACTAAGGTTGCATCACTTGAAATGCTTGCATTCTAATAGCGACATGGTTTCTAAGGTTGCCGTTCAGACTCCTTCTTTCGAAGGCCGTACTTTGCGGGTTGGTTTCCTCTTCTGAATTGGAAAGAATATGAGCGGCTGCACTACTAAACTTTCTTCCTGCGGAACCGACGTGGACTGTGGCTCCGTAGAATATACGTTCATGAGGGTGTGCGGATGAAAATGATGAAGAAGTTCGCTGTTGTTCTGTTTTTGATGCCTCTACCTGCATTTGCCGCTTGCTCTGGCGCCTCCCCAAGCTGGACTGCAGCATCGGCGTCGGTAAGCGATATTTCAGCCTGTCTCTCACTGGTGAGCAGCGGCGATACGGTTCACGTCCCTGCGGGAAGCGCAACTTGGACAACGACTCTTACGTCTTTTCCGTCGAATTTGGCGGTTACGCTTGCCGGGGCAACGAACTGTACGGGCAGTGGCGATCCCAACGGGTCTACTTCCGGCATCATTACGTGTACGGACAACACAAACATTACCGTGAATGTGGATCAGGCCATTCAGTTCACCGGCTCTCCGACTGCGCTCGTTCGTGTCACGGGTTTCACGTTTATCGGCGGAATATCAAGCACGCACGGCAACATCATCTCTGCAAGCGGCAGTCTTACCGGACCCGGATTCCGCATCGATCATAATCATTTCATCATGCCCGTATCGGACTCTGTGAATGTTGCTGTTGGTAATTATGGTTTGATCGATCACAACTACTTTCAGGATACGGTTTCAAGCGGGGGTGCGGCGGTTCCGCTTAACCTGAATGGCAACTACGCGGACTTCGGATACAGCAATTGGAATCAGGCGACTGGACTGGGGACGAACCTTGCGGCCATTGTGGAACAGAATTACTACACGACCAGCTCCTCGAGCACGGAAGGATTCTTCGACGGGTACTTTGGCTCGAAAATAGTCGTGCGATTCAATACGATCTCCGGCAATATGATTGGTGGGTATCACGGCACGGACTCCGGCGCGCCCTACCGTTCCGGTGTCTTTGGGGAGTATTACGGAAACAATATTGCCAATCCGGTCGCTTATGCCCTGACGAACCCGCGCGGCGGCGTAACAATGCTGTGGGGTAATTCTCTGCCTGCCGACGGCGGAGGGAATGGAGTTCCGTTACTTTACTATCGCTACGGCGCGCAGATTACTCCAGCGACTCCTTGGGGTGAAGCTGGACCTGGCCTGAACTGGATTACCTACAGCGCCACTGCTTCCAGTTGGTCAAGTGCTCCGGTGACATTGAATGCGAGCGCCTATCAAATGAGCCACACCTATTCTGCCCAGGCAGTTGTAGTAGACACGAACGGCTGCAACTTGCAAACAGTGGCAGGCGGGACGACGGGGGGTTCTCAACCGTCTTGTCCTTCGACTTTCGGCGGAACGGTGACAGATACAGGCGGGGTCGTGTGGACTTATGTTGGTGGCTCAACGACCGCCTCCAGCTTGAGCTATGGATGGTGCGCGGCCAATCCTGATACCGCCTGCTCGGCAAACGCTACCTGCTCTGCGCTTTCTTCCGGTGATGCATGCAGCCGCTATCTTGACGCTAATGGAGGAGCCTATCCCTACCGTGACCAGCCATGCGTGGGCCACAATCAATCTGTCGTAGGGTGCTACGAATGGCTTAACTCTGGCTCTGGTGCTCCATCACAGATTTTTGCGACTTCGTCTTCTACTTCTTCGATCATTATGCAGAACCGCGATTATTACGACTATGTGCCGAGCGGGTTCACCGGGGCAACAGGAGTGGGAGCGGGGACTTTGGCCTCCGCACCGCCTACATGTACCCAAGGCGTAGGGTACTTTGCGACGGACCAAGGTTCATGGAACCAGAGCGGCAATGGATTCGGAAACGGGGTTCTCTACCAGTGCGGCGCAAATAACAATTTCACGCCGTACTACACACCGTATACATACCCAGACCCGCTCGAAGGGAGCACTGTTCAGCTTGCTCCTGCTGCGCCGGCTAACCTGCAGGGGACGGGTAAAGGGGTACAGTGATCACTAGAGCAATTGACCGCCTCGGAGGCCCCATTCTCTGCCTGAGAACCGCTCTGAAGCCCACAGGTGGCATTCCCAGGCCAATTTGGTACGCTGTCCCTGCCAAACGACCAATGTTGGGATAAATTCACCTCTTAAGAAGGTACGAGACCGCATGTCGGGATGAAAAAGCAACAAACTGCAAGATCTGCCTCCTTTAGCCCATTCGACCATTCAAGTGGAGATGGCGTCAGCTAATTCTGCTTGCCCCGTCTCTGTCCGATGGCCCTGTGAAGCATAACGCACCTGATCAAAAATCATGTCCATAATTCTCGCGGTCCGCAGGATCTCTGAGTACGGAATTGGCACTGTCGTGTCGTTTATGATGCATCGATAGAACTCTTCGATTAGGAACTTCATCCCGGATTCCATATGAAAGTCTCTCCTTAAGAAGAGTTGCATGTTAGTGCCTGCGGCCGCCAGATGCTGGCGAGCAAACTGCAACGGCGGGATGAACTTGTCGGCATAGCTTTTATATTTGTTCCCTCTTAGCCTGAGAAGAATCTCATGATCTTGGTCGAGAACCAGCCCATTTCTCGAACCGTATATTCGAAACTCGTGTAATGCAGGTCGCATTTGCGAGGAAAACGTGAAGTATGCCGTGGCCCCGCTATCTTCCGCGATGATGACACGTAACTCATCGATCAGTTCGTTCTCGCCTAGTCGCTTCAAGAGCGGGCTAACAAAGCCCAGTGCGAGCACGCGGGGAGACTCCGCGGTTAGAAACTCAGCAATTCTGGCGATACCGTGACTGATTATGTTTTGCAGCAGCTTGCCCGGCAATTTGCGTACCCAGTGTTGGCGGTCATCAAGCAGTGCACGTGCATATGACGGATCGCCCAGGTCGTAACCGAAATAGCTTTCCATGTGCACGGGGTTATCGCCCAGATATCCGTTTGAGACGATTTCGCGCATCCGCCGCGCAACGTGACTGAACTGCTCATTATGGCCAACTGTGAGTTTTCGATGATTTGCGTCAGCCAGTCGGATGAGTGTGTCTGCCTCTTCGGCGCATAGGGTAAACGGCTTTTCCACATAGACGTGGCATCCTTTTTCTAGGAACAGCCTGGCCAGCGAGTAATGGCTCGAAGGGGAGGTTGTAATATGCACAACATCCGGACAGGCCTTGTGTACCATTTCCTCGGCGTCGCCAAAGTACGATTCAACCGGGAACCGCTCCCATAGCTGCTTCGCCATAAGTGGTTCTCTATCACAGATCGCGACGATCTTAGTGCCCTCGATGCGCTGAATCTGCGCCACATGGGCATCCGCGATTTTGCCGCATCCGACTATCGCAACTCTAAGCATTTTGTCCATCCCTCGTGCATGAAGAAAAGAACTGCTGAAGTGCAATCGCCGTGCAAATTTGTGGATACCATCCGACCCGTTGCTTGAGCTTACTGTTACTGTATTGCGCTTTCCTCCACAACGAATACCAAGTGGCTACCGTGAAGACGGGAGGCAGTTGTCCCATGGACCACTGCGAGTACTTTTCCCAGAGTAGACACATCAGATAGCTGACGGCGTGGGGAATATACAAAGACTTGAACTGACGCACATGTTTCTTATAGCTTCGCAAAAACTGCCGACTTGAAGGGAGATCGTCGTCTACCACATTAAATACTTCGCCATCGATCCCCGTGACTAAGCCCGCAAGGGCAATTGCCGACGCGCAATTGTCAACATAGGTGAACGGGATCCGGTTAGAGCCACCGAGGTGCAGAAACAGGCCGAAGGTACCAATGCCTATCCGGCCGGTAATTCCATACTGTGCTGGTCCATAAACGCTGCCGGGTCTCATTAGTACGGCGCCGAATCCGTACTTGCGCGCCAACTCCTGCACGATTTCTTCCTGCCTGACCTTCGAGTAACAGTATGCATCGCGACGTTCCGGGTGAAGCTCAATCGGACAAGATTCATCGAGGATACGTGACTTCTGGCGATTCGTGTACACGGCAAAAGAGCTAACCAGAACAATCCGCCGCAACGAGGCGTGCTGGACGCTGGCCTCAAGAAGATTGCGGGTGGTGACGACGGAGTTAAGAAATGCGTCTGGATGGGACTTTTCGCCCGTGCTGGCCGCCAGATGAAATATCACCTTAGCCCCGCGGCACGCCTCCTCACAGTCCTTCGGCGACAGGAGGTTGCCGATCACCACGTCAACTTGAGCATCGGGAGAATGCGCCCTGGCTATCGCTTCGACTACCGGCGATTTGCTGGCGGATCGGACAAAGCAGGCAATGTTTGAAAATCCGAGCTCCAGCAATCGATCGAAGACTCGTGATCCTACAAAACCAGCCGCTCCAGTGATCAGAATGCGATCCGATGTCTCTATAATACAGGGCTTTGGCAGACGAGTTAATTGCATTGTGCTTATATCAGACATATTTCTTCTTGATGATCCCCAGAGGCAGAGCACTCCGTTTGGGATCGCGTGTGTGTAAAGTCATGGTTCGCCTCGATTATCCTCAAGTGACTCCGGTCTCAGGACTAGATCGAGCGCGGCCCATTCTTAATGATTCGGCTCCCCGCGTTGCGATAACATCGCTTTGCGAGCGTTGCGCTTTTCGGGAGACCCGTCGAGCATTAACACTTCCCCCTCGTGGTGATCATTCGCTGCTTTTGGCCGTCGCCCGAACTGCAGGGTTGTTTATGCATTCTTCAGCTTAGGTAACTTTCTCTGGTACCAAGCTCCCCGTACCTTGCGATATGGCATGGCGATCCACTCCGGGATCCGGCTTTTCACATCGTGATGAAGCCCTAAACGCAGCGCTGTCCAGCCGACAACAGTCAATGGCACGTAATACCTCGGAACGTCGACCTTCTCAAATCCGTTGTGCCGTTTGAACTCCGCCAAGCCGTCGGGCTGCTTGTTGCCGTATGAAAAGTTCGCGTAGAAAAGATGCTTTATACCACGATCCGCGCAGGATTTCACCGCTTGCGCCATTAATGCATTGGTGGGAGCTTTGTCGCGCTGCGAGATCATTGACAAGATCTGCATAAGGCCAGCCAGTGTACGATCCGCGGTCGTAACCATCTTGACAAAACCGATGAGTGCACCGTCCAGAAAAGCTCCGATGAAGATGCTGCGTTCTATAAACGTCCCATTCATCTTCCGCACTTCATCGATCTCTTTCCGATAGTGCCAAAAGCGCTTCCCCTGACGAACGGGCGATTCGTTATAGATCGCCGAGATGCCCTGCACTAGAGCGTCGTCGAACTCCACCTCGCGTACCGTGACCCCCGCCTTCGCTGCCTTCCGGACCATGTTTCGCACCTTGGCGTCGATCTGCTGGCTGAACCAATGATCGTAGGAAGTGACGGTCAGGCAGGCAAAATTGTCCAGTTCGCGATGAAAGCTGTATCCAGGAAGAGGATCAGAAGGCCTCTGCACAAAGGTAAGAAGATCCGCCTGCGCCTTCACCGCCCGGATTTCGCGCAACGCCTGGTACGGGTCATCAATATAGTCGTACCCTTCGGCGTCAAGACGAATCACTCTGACTAGTTTTCCCTCGACAAAAGCCTGATTTCCGCAAATCCGCACGATGAAAGATTCCCTCCGGAGTAACCACACGAGGTTAGAGCTTAGTTCGGCTCTTCACCGGCTGATTGATTCAAGCAACGCCGCCGCGAAGGCTGTATTTTCCAGAAAGTGCCACTTCGCGGTCTCTGCCGGCCAGCCTGCTTCAATACACCGACAATCTGCTCCACAGAAAAACACTTCTTCTTCAACGACAAAACCCCCAGCCCTCAGTGGGCTCAGTTCGGGCCGAAGACTGACATTTACCGTGGTTCAAAATGCCCGGGGCCGATCAGGGCTATGTCACTGGATGGCCTTACGAAGCAGACCAGATTTTGAAACCCCAGATCGAGCAAACTCTCCACAACACAAGAACCAATAAACCCCGCTGCGCCTGTTATCAGCAGCCTGTCGTTTGGAGTGACAATGAATGAATCGATGACAACGCTCCGTTGGTCGCGGCTTTGCGGCGCGCTATCGTTGTCTGCTGAGAGCATTGTAAGATCAACACTCATCCTCATGCTCCGCACAGATTTGGCTCGGCCGCTGCTCCGACGAGCGTTCGCTCAAAATAATGGCGCGGGGCGTGAGATTCGACATGGTCGGATTCCTTCGTTTTATAGACTCTCAAGCGCAATCCGGGTAAAGTGCTCCGATCCTCAACTGCCGAATTCACCTTAATTTCACTTGGATCGCCATCATATGCTTGCAATACGATCGAGCGGCGGTTTCGAAACCAATTACATGCCTGCCCGGCTGTTGCGAACCATGCGCCGTGGCTCTTCAAGCTGGCAACGAGTTGCCGATAGCTGCTCTCCCAATTCCTCTCAGGAGCAAGGCTGCGATCGTGCCAATTGATAATGACGGCTCCTCCAAACTTCGCCACATTGCACACCATTTGCTCAAGGAGCGGTACCGCACGCCGTTGAGATAAATTACGGTATGCCGGGTAGAACAAAGCTGTATCCATTATGTGCAACGGTAACTCAAGGAGTCGAGTTGCCGGGATTGGCTTGTACGCTTGTGTCGTACCGGAACGATATCCAATGGTCTCCCTGTACCCAACTGTTGAGTCATACGAAAGTCCGGCATCCTCTAAGGCCATCGGCGACTGCTGTTCAAAGTAAAGCCAGTGCATCCGCACACCGATTTCGGAAGCCCCTGTGTAGTGCCGAATCTCAGCGACCTCTTCGCGACCCCTGACGCTGTCGATCCACGCATCAATTCCATGTAACCCGACCTCGCAGCCCGCAGCCGTGATCTTGTCAATCACATCTTTAATGTCTTTGGCTCCATAGCCAGCGGCACGAGTTCGAGGCGCGCTGCCCTGAGAGCTCCTGCCGGGATCGTTCGCATACGGGATTACAAAAAACGTCGATGGAAGCCCCTTTTCCAGTTCCAAGTAGCGATCAGCGAAGTCACGCCAGAAATCCTTTGCGAGCCCCATGTAGACGAAGGGCAATTTAATGCCTGCCAGCCAGTTCCTTACTAGAGTCTGAATCTGGGTACGCCCGAAAGCAAAGTCCCGCACCGAACCGACGAAAGCACGATACAGAAACCCGAACATTGTATGGTCCCACTTGTGCTTCACGATCGACGGATGATCGACATCATGGGTCAGGCAAGCTATGAAGCTATAGCCGGCTGGAATTGCCGGAATCTCAACCAACCCTGCTCCGCTTGTGAGAATTAAGTCACGCAGCAAGCCAATGTGCAGTTCCAGTGTCGGGATGCTTGCATAGGCCGACGGCTGGCCTCGCGTCAATAACGTTTCGACTTCCTTGAATAGCTCATAGCCAACGCGAACTATCACCCTGCCATTTGAATGACGCATGTACATCCCGGCCTGGCGGGGACCATCATCGGTTTCAGGCTGCGCTCCCTTTTCTTGAAACGTTATGCTCTCCCCATAGATCGGGATGCTGGAGCCTTCATAGAGGAGAGTCCTGTTTCCTCCCTGGGAACTAAATTCCATTTCTTCGCCGACGTCAATCGAAAACTGGCGAGCACCATAACAAATGGATAACTTCGTCGCACAGAGAGCGATACTTTCGTCCAAAGTGCTCAGGACAACGTCATAGGTCCGTCCATCCTGGTAAAACTCCCATGGAGTCTTGAACAGTTCGAAGAACTCCGCAATGACCGCATGCTCGGAGGCGGGTGCGATAACTCCAATCATCTTCTCGGTCCTGGATTCACAGATCCCAGTTCTCGCCGCTTATGACTAAGCGCACCCAAGATCAACTTTCAAGGAGTGTGCTAACGGCAGTGAGGAGTTTTTCTCTCTCCTGTTGCCACGTGTGCCTCAGATACACAGCCTGCCCTCGCTCTGCGATTGCCCTGGCCTCTCCCGGGTGAGAGCACGCAAATTCGATCCTTTTCGCCAGATCTTCCGAATTACCCGGTTCGAAAAAGATGAGCGAATCGGAATCGAAGTAATCCGTTATTCCTGGAGTTCTCGGTGCAATGACTGGTTTGCCAAGAGCCAGATACTCGAAGATCCGAGTCGGCGTATTGATGTCAGTGAATGTATTGCGCTGATTAGGCACTATCCCAACATCGCATTGTTCGATTTCCCCAGCGAGATCTTCCAGCTTTTTCGGCCCCAGATATACAACCCTGCCTTCCAAGCCTGTAGATCGAGCCTTGGCCATGATTTGCTCGAGGTAGGATGTACTGCGCCCATAAACGCGAAGCTCGAGCTCGGGAATTGCCTTGTGAAGAAGTGCGAGCGCGTCGACGGCCAGATGCAAGCCGTTTCGCTCTACCAGTGACCCGTGGAATACGACCACGAATGGCTGGTTGACAGAGCGGGTGGGGTAGGAACGGGCAGCATGATATGGAAACAGGCCCTGATCGGGGGAGTTCATCACCACGCCAATCTTCTCAGCCGGGCAGCTGCGCACAGAAAAGATCTTCTTGCATGCTGCGTTGACGGTGATTAGCAGATCCGCACGCTGTATACTCCATTTTTCCAGCCATCGAAGAACTCGAACCGGTACGCTGGTGTCGCTTTTCCCGAAGATCGTCATCATCAGTTCCGGCATTGGATCATGCTGGTCAAGAATGACTCTTGCCCCGAAGAGTTTCGGTATCAGTGCGGCCACTACCAGGACATCCGGCATATTATGCACGTAGATCAGGTTGTATCGGCGCCGCATCGTCCTCCACGCCAGGACGGCGGCAGAGATGAGGATGAAAAGGGAGTATTGATAGATGTAAGAGAGGGCGCCTCCACGGTAGTGCCGGATCGGAATCCGGGTTATATCGAGCCCACCTATTCGTTCCCTGCGGGGGGACCCATTTTCTGCTTCGCAAATCAGGTCCACGCTCACTCCCTCTTGGAGCAGCGCATCGGCCGCCCGGCGTGGCCGGGGATCCAAAGGGTACTGCGAAAATACAACCATCCCAGCGCGCTTGCCCGCGAGCTTGTGCTGCGGCCTACGCCCTGGACTCTCGAATACAGAGTCTTCAACCTGCAGAAAATCTCTACCCAGCGGCGCGTCGTGTGAGACGGGTTGCCTCAGTTCGGTTGTCATTCTAGTTTCTAGACTGGGACTCTTTCCGTTTTTTGACTATTTGCCTCTATCCGCGCATCCCTCTCCACTTTTTTCTGGTTTGAACTTTCAATGGATGCCAGGATCTGCGACTTGAACCGTTCCTGCAAGATGGCTATATTGGGCATAACACAATGCCCGCCAATAACGCCCGGGAAGTACTTTACCGGGGGGAAGAACTTAATCTCATCATAAAACGAAATAACCTCCGAGTAATTCACTTCACATTGATCACAATATCTTTCAAGTTCCTGAGCCCACGCAATCATGAGCCCGAAATAGGTGGTCTCGGTGAGCTTCGCCAGCTCCGTTGCCTCAGGAGACGATAGTGCCTTGGCCTTCAATCCAATGGACTCAAAATGTTCGACCGCATGCTGGCTTGCCTGGCCGTCGAGCGCTCCCACAAACTTTACGTATTTGCAGAGCTCTTCGAACATCCTAACGTGCTTGCCCCGAATTGGACTGTTTACCACCCGAGAGCCCGTTCGGTCGGCGATTTGCCGCGTCGTTCCGACAGCAACCGTACTGTTTACGATGGTCAACTCGGGCTTGTACTGCTCAATGTATCGAGCGGTTTGTCCAACGAAGTCGGGAATCTGGAATGGGTAGCAGACATGCATCACTTCTACTTCTCGAATCGCTTGAGTGGGCGGGGTGATGTCGATCCCAACGGCGGGGCGATGCTTCGTAATGAGTTCAAACAGCGGCTTCCCGACTTCTCCAAGTCCAAGAACGACGATATCCTTATTGGTCTTCACAGTGCCGATCCTCACTTCCGTGACGCAGCAGTCTTTGGGGTACGATCAGATTATCGCCCCAGGAAGTGCGTAGTTTGTTTGAAAATCTGGTTGCAGCTTGGATGGCTCGATCAAGCATCTCTTGGGTTCCAGTCAGTGCCTGGGATAGAGGCAACTCCAGTTAGCGGCGTCGATTCGATTGAGCGCATGGCCGGCCTCGGGCAGTACGCCGACCTGCGACTTCGATCACGGCGACTTTGGGTCGCTAAGGAGTTATGCGCTCGCTGCGAGCGAGTCGGTTTGGCGGCTTTCGATCTCGACTTGGTCGCGCAGGGGCACAGCCGCAAAGGCCAGGATTTCCGTGGCAACTCTGCCTTGCTGCCCCTTTGTAAGTTGCGGGAACATCGGCAACGAGACAATTTCGGTGGCCAGTTGAGACGCCACCGGAAGGTCGTCGCGATTGTAGTTCAGGAATGCGTATGCTTTTTGAAGGTGGAGCGGAACCGGGTAATGAATGGCGGCGCCAATGCCTTTGGTTTTCAGAAAATCGATCAAGCGATCGCGATCGCTGGTACGCACGACGTACAGATGGTATACCGCACGCGACCATGTGGGCTCATGTGGAAGTATGACACCGTCGTGACCAGTTAGAAGGCGGTTGTATTCCTCAGCACACTCTCGCCGTTGATTGTTCCACTCCGACAAATACGGTAGCTTGGCGAGGAGTATTCCCGCTTGGATCGCGTCGAGCCTTCCATTGTATCCCTCTAAATCGTGAAAGTACTTCCTCGCTTGGCCGTGATCGCGCAGCATCCGGATCTTCGCGGCGATCGCGGGATCGTTCGTCGTTGCGGCGCCGGCCTCACCGCAGGCGCCAAGGTTCTTGCCAGGGTAAAAACTGAACGCGGCCGCGCGGCCCATGGAGCCGGCTTTCATCCAACAATTGTTGCGTCTTGAGAAGTATTCAGCGCCGTGTGCCTGGCAAGCGTCTTCAATCACGATCAGGCCGTACTTGTCAGCCAAGTTCAGGATGGCGTCCATGTCGGCCATTTGCCCGCAGAGGTGGACCGGCACTACAGCGGTGACGGGCCTTCCACTCCGCAGGCTGACCAGTTTGCCTGCACTGTTCCGGACGCACTGCTTTTCGAGAAACCGCTCGAGCATTTGTACCGAGATATTGTAGGTGCGCTCGTCGACATCAACAAATTCCGGAATCGCGCGGGCCTGAGAGATTGCCTCTGTAGTGGCGATGAACGTGTTGGGGACCGTGACGACAACATCGCCCGGTCCGACACCGCAGGCCATCAATGCGAAGCGTAGCGCATCGGTTCCGCTGCTGACAGCCACTGCATGCCCCGCAGAACAGAATTTCGCGAAGGAGGCTTCAAACTCCTCCACCATTGGCCCGCCGATGAACCCCGCAGTTTGCAAGGCCCGACGAAAGACCTCGGTTAGCTCTTGCTCCAGTTCCACATGCGGCGTAATGAGATCAAGGAATGGTATTTTATTCATTTCTGACATGGGTCTCCTCGCTTCGTGCTTCAATCGACCGCAGAACCCGGGCCGGATTTCCAGCCACGATCGTGTTGGGTGGGACATCCCTGGTCACGACGCTCCCGGCGCCTACAATTGCGTTTTCGCCAACGCTCAAATTGCAAAGAAGGGTGACGCCTGAACCGATCGACGCGCCTTTGCGCACCACCGTAGGCCGGACGTCCCAGTCAACACCGGTCTGTAGCGTTCCATCGCTGTTCGTGGAGCGCGGGTAGATATCATTGGTGAATGTCACTCCATGACCAATGAAGACATTGTCCTCGATGTCCACGCCCTCGCAGATGAAGGAGTGGCTCGAGACCTTGCAGCGCTTGCCGATCCGCGCATTCTTCTGGATCTCAACAAATGCCCCGATTTTGGTCTCATCTCCAATCTCGCATCCATAGAGATTGACAAACTTCGATAGCTTTACATTGGCACCCAGCTTCACGTCTGCCGCAACCGAGTTGAATTCGCTCATAGGCGGACAAACGCTCCCTTCTTGTTTAACGATTGGCTGGCAGCTTCGAGCATCCGGACAACCCGCAGGCCCGCCTGCCCGTTATTAAACGGCTCTTGCCCAGTCGAGATGCAATCCACGAAATAGTTAAGTTCCTGGCGCAGGGCTTCGACCTGCTCCAGCTGCGGCGACCACATATCTCCTGACCGATAACTGACCAAGAGATCGTAGACACCTTCTCGGCTTGTAATCTTGACTCCCTTGTCGTAGACCTTCACTTTTTCGTCGGCCTCAAGATCGTTCCACACGATCATTCGCTTCTCGCCGCCAATCAGTGTGGTCCTCACCTTGACCGGAGACAACCAGTTCACGTTGATATGGGCGATGATCTTGTCGGGAAAGTAAAGCGTCATGAATGCCACGTCCTCATGGCCGTTCAGATGCCCTTGCCCGGTTGCGACAACCGCCTCAGGACTGGCTTTAATGAGGTGATCCATGATCGAGAGATCATGAGGCGCAAGGTCCCAAAGGACATTCACATCGTGCTGAAAGAGACCCAGGTTGACGCGCGTTGAGTCGTAGTAATAGAGGTTTCCAAGCGCGCCCTCGTTGATCAGCTGCCCAATCCGCCTCACTGCGCCCGTGAAAAGGAAGGTGTGGTCAACCATCATCTTCAGGTTTTTCTGTTCCGCGAGGTTGACCAATTCCTCTCCTTGAGCGACTGTACTCGTAAAAGGCTTCTCGACAAAAACGTGCTTCCCATTCTCCAGCGCGGCTTTGGTCAACTCGTAATGAGTCCAGACCGGCGAAACGATCGCCACTGCATCGATGTGTGGTGAAGTGATCACTTCCATTGCGCTTGCCGTTACAGTCACACCTGGATAGGCCTTGCGGGCGCGCGCCTGCGCAGCGGGACTAACATCTGAAATCGCCCGCACGACGGCCCCTTCAAGGCTTGCGAGATTTCTGACGATGTTCGGACCCCAGTAGCCGTATCCAATTACTCCGAAGTCCATGGCTTTCTAACTCCTTCTTGACACTTCGCGATGCCAGCGACTCTCAAATAGGCGCGAGAGTCCCGGATATTCGAGTTAAGTGTGATTCGTACGGGAGAGGCGAGCATTCCCCGGCAGGTGTGTGAGGTCAACGCGTAAGCCCGATCCCGATTGCGCGGCTATCGATCTCTACCACAACCAATCCCAGACCGGGCCGCTTCGCGCAAAGGTTAGTGCGGAAATCAATAGGCGCCTGTGCCTTTAATCACCGCCCCGGGAGTTCGCAGCAGAATCTTGAGGTCCAGCCACGGCGTCCAAGTTGAAGCGTAGCGAAGATCAAGACGCACCATCTCATCAAACCGAACGCTACTACGGCCCATGACTTGCCACAGGCCCGTAATTCCCGGCTTTACTGCCAGGAGACGATGTCTATGCCATGTCTGATAGGCGGCCAGTTCATAGGGGATCGGAGGCCGCGGTCCAACCAGAGACATTTCGCCCTTCAGGACATTAATGAACTGGGGAAGTTCATCGAGACTGGTTCTCCGCAGTATTCTGCCCACGCGCGTAATTCTTTTATCACTCGTAAGTTTGTAGATATTTGCGCCGTTCTCCTGTGGCTCCGTTTCGCCAGGCTCACTCACGATGAGCCGCGTTACAAAGTCCTTGTGCACGTTGCAGTCGTTGTTCACCAACATCGACCGGAATTTGAGGAATATAAAAGTCTGGCCGTACCGCCCAACCCTTTGCTGGCGGTAAAAAACCGGCCCCCTGGAAGAAAGTTTGATGGCGAGAGCAATGACGAGGAACAGGGGCGCAAACAGGATCAGCATCATCGAGCTTCCGACAATATCGACCGTGCGCTTGACAATGAGGACCGTGCGCTGAACCTTGTCATTGCTTGCCAAATCGGGGTAGAGAGCGGTATTTGTCGGCGGGCCTGGCTTTTCGTGGTCCCAGTCATCTGGGAAAAGGTGGAAAGATATCCGCACCTGATTGAACTCGTCGGCCGTTAGTTCTTCCTGGAGCGCAGCACTGACTTTGGCAAGAAAAGTATCCAGGACGGCACGCTTGTCATTCACGATGAGTCCCGTGAACAGGGTCCCAACGATTGCGCCATTCTTGTACCAGCCTACCAAGTCCGTGTCTCTGCTCGACGCAAGCAAGGCCGCTGCGACGCGGTTCAATGTTATGCTGTTTTTCTTCGGGCCGCGATCGCCGACAGCTTCAAGCAACATGAGGACAAAGGGAGCCTTAGAGCGTTCCGTGCGCTTGCGTTCAATGGCAATCATCCGACGGAAAGTCGTCTCGTCGAGAGGTGTGCGGTTGATCGATGGTGCGGTCTCCAACAGGGGATCAGTCGCGTTTGATGCTTTCGGTTGGTTTGATCGTGTCACACCATACTCCTCTTGTGCCGTTGACCTGCCTGTTCATCATCATTCGAGCGCTTGAGGAAGAACCAATGCGTATTGCTCGTCCCTGAACTCGAATCGGGATGGAATGCGAATGAGCTGGTTCACGCCAGATGCAAAGGCGTTAGACGTTTAACATAGCTGTTCCGCCATGTGAAAGTGAGCAAGCGGAGACCGCGAAATTCGATGATCGTTTACCTCTTAATAGGAGGAAGTCGACGGGGTGTCATAGTAACCACTGTAGGCTGAGGCTACGGCGCCATTCACGAGAGCACCGAGCAACTTTTGCTGGTCGAGCGCTTCAAGGCCTTTTTCCAATTGTCGTTTCTGAGTTATTCCTTGGCGAGTCACGAGAAGGACTCCGTCGGCCATGCGCATCCAGATGCTTGTATCTGCCAAAGGCAGTACGGGAGGCGAATCGATGACAATCCAATCGAAGCACGCAGTGAGCCGCTCCATCAAAACCTTGAGTTCATGCGATTGCAGGAGTTCGAGGGGGTTGCTCGGTGATCGTCCAGCAGGAAGAATCCAGCATCCCGCATTCTCGAGACGGTAAACGCCGGCAAGGTGGCGCCCCTCGTCTTTCAGACATTCCGAGATACCCGAAGTGGCCTCGGTCCCAAAGATTTGCAGCAGCGATGGACGCCTCAGGTCGCCTTCCAGCAGCAGCGTTCTTTCGCCGGACGTTTGGGAAAGAACGCATGCAAGATTGGCAGAGATCGTGCTCTTGCCCTCTTGTGGAATGGTGCTCGTAATCAACACCGTCTTGAGCGGCCGGATCTGGCGGAGGTCTCTTAAGCGGACTCCCAAAAGTCGAATCGCTTCGGCGGTCGGACTCTCTCTATCGGTCAGGCACACCAGCCGGCTCTGCAAGGCGAGCGAAATCTTGAGCGAAGGGGAGTTCTCTAGTAGTTCTGACCAGCTGACTTTAGAAGGACCTTGCGCAAAACCCGCCGCCGACACGCCGTCCCCAACCGAGGATTCGACTTCGAAAAGATCGAGCTTATCCTCTTCACCCTTTTCCGCCACATCCCCTTCCACGCGGGAACCGGAGGCTTCCCATTTCTCCGCAGCTCGGCGTTCTGCACGGCGTAACAGTTCGGGGCCCTGAGGCAGCACAGAAGTGTCGTCGCCGGACCGCTCACTTTCCAACCGTTGTAATGCATCAAAGATTCGGCTCACTTAGGTTACCTTTCACAGCAACACTCTGGATTCAGCCGCCTATGAAGGCTGCTGCACAGGCACAAAAGCATCAAGACGGAATTCGGTTGCCACATCTTCAATGATCCGCGCCGACACCGTTGGAGATTGCCTGGCATAGGCACTGATGAGCGCGTTTTCACAGATGGTGTTAATGAGGCGAGGGAAACCCCGCGAATAGGAATACACCTGGTCGATCGCCTGCGCGGAAAAGATGGGCGGCTGACTTGAGTCCACGCCGGCGATCCGCAGGCGCTGCTCGATATACTCCTGTGTCTGCTTTGCACTAAGAGCTCCAAGCTGCGTCCTGAGGGCAATGCGCTGCTTCAGCTGTCTCAGTTCGACAGAATCCAGTTTCTTGTCAAGCTCCGGCTGGCCTGCCAGAATGATCTGCACCAGTTTGTCTTCCGCCGTCTCGAGGTTAGAAAGGAGGCGAAGTTCCTCTAATGTATCGGCAGACAAATCATGCGCTTCGTCGACGATCACCACACTGGTCAACTGCTTCGAACCACGCGCGACGAGGAACTTACTCAGATCCAGCAGGAGTTCGCATTTGTTCTTTCCGGAAGCCGGAAGTCCGAAGTCGGAGAGAATGTATTGGAGAAAGTCTGTGGGAGAAAGCCTGCTATTGAACAGATAAGCATATGCAATATCCTTGCTGTTTTCCAAGAGCCGCAAAAGACACCGAAGCAGCAATGTCTTTCCCGTGCCGACTTCCCCGGTCACTACGACGAATCCCTTGTGCCGGCGCACACCGTAGTAAAGCGCGGCGAGCGCCTCGTTGTGCCGAGGCGTGGGCACAAAGCAATGGGGATCCGGCGTCAGATCGAACGGGTTGCGCTTGAGATGAAAATAGGCTTTGTACATTCAGAATCGGGCCTAACTGTGTAGAAAACTTAAGATGGAGCCGGCGAGGATTGCGCTCACTACAACTGCCGATGCAGCCCACCCGAACACCAGTTTCTTTTTCGCATTCCGTTCATCCGCCGGGCTCACGATCTCGGGTATCTCAGAGATCACCGGAACCGGCAAAAGAGACTTGATTTCCTTTTCGGCGTACAGGCGATCGTCCATAAACTCAAATCCCCCCGCTACGATCCCACCGAAAACCAGACCGGCCGCGAGGCCGAAGGCGCAGAATTCAAGCCGGTTTGGGAAGTCGGGCTTGGACGGCAAACTGGGAGGATCAAGCATCGTGAAGCGCTCGCCCTGCTGCATCTCCTCCATGCTCGTCGCCATCTCGGATTCATCTTTCTTTTTGAGAAGCTCATCGTAATTTGCTTTGGATTGCTCGTAGCCGCGATTCAAATCGTCCAATTCCTGCTCAGTCGCCGGTTCCGCGTTCAAGCGGCCCTGGTAGTCGCTGATCCTGGCCTTCAGGCCGGCAATTGCACCTTCCCGATTTTGGATTTCTAACTGGTTGGCCTGCAATTGACTTTGAGTTTGCTGCGCCGGCCCTGAAAGAGTTGGATCAACCACGGTAGAGCCATCGCCCGGTTGTCTCGTTTCTCTGCTTTTCTTCGCTGCCGCGACAAGGCCATCCCGGACGCCTTCCAATCTCACGATCTGGTTCTTCGTGTTTTGCACATCGGGATAGTTATCGGTGTAGCGGGAGCTGAGGTCGGCGAGCTGGGCTCTCAACTTCTCAAGCTGAGCGTCGACTGCTCCCAGGTCGGTTTGCGCTGACGCGTCACCTCCCTCGCCGCTCGGCCGGAGGCGGCTCTGAGCGTTCCGCTCTTGTTCGAGCAGGGCCTGGAGATAAACCCGTTGTTGTTTCGCAGAATTCAGCGCATCCTCTTCGCTTTGAAGTTGCGAGGTCAGGCCACCCAGGATCTGAAGATTGCTTTGTTCCTGCGTGGGCAAAGCTCCTTCGTGACCGCCTTCGAACTCTCGAACCTTGGCCTCCTGCTCCGAGAGGCTCTCGCGCGCATCCTCCAGTTGCTTTTCGAGGAAATCTGTCGTTCCCTCGGACTCCTGCTGGCGCACCTTGAGGTTCTCGCTGATGAAAAGCCGGGTAAGCTCCGACGTCACTTGTTGAGCCAAACGCGGATTGCGGGTCGAGTAGGAGATGGTAAATGCAGAAATATCTTGCCTTCCCGGATCCCGCACAAGGTCGACGCCAATATCCTTGCGCATGCTCGCAATCTTTTGATCGTCGGTCAAACCTCCTTGAGCGCCCTCATACAAGTGAAGGCTTCGAATGATGATAAGAAGGCGCGTACGGCTGAGTATCTGCTCGCTCATGCTCGCCAAGCGCGCTTGCAAATCGTCATTGATGTTCGGTTCCACATAATTCTGCGGCATCGTCGGCTGCTCCACCAGAATGGTCGTGCTTGATTTGTAGCGCGGCGGGAGGATCCAACTTGTCCCCCATACAGCTAACCATCCAAGAAATAAGGCGAGCAAAAACTGCGGATGCCGACGGCGAACAATCCCGGCCAAGCGCTGGATGTCGGGCCGCTCTAATTCTTGCTCTTCAATCACTTCCGACATGATTATCTCCCCAGAGGCTTTCTAAACTGATAGCTAATAGTGAAAGCCTCGCGATTGCTGTCCGGATCGGCGCTAATTGACGAAATTCCATTGTAGGATTCGCGCAGATGCTGATATTGGAAATTTGCATTGAAATGTTCGCCAATGGAGTGCTGGAGCGAGCCCCCCGCCGTGAGTATGTTGCCGTTTTGAAATGATGAGATGGCCGCCGGCGTGGCGGAACTAATGCTGGAATAGCCGAAGGACAGCGCCGCGCTCCAGGTGTTTGCAAGTTTCCAGCCGGCGGACGCAGAAACATTATTTGAGTTGAAGGCGCCCAGGAGGCCTCCTCCCGCGGTGACGGTACGGGTGAAGCTGCCCGCAACGCTTCCGCGGCCGCCTTGCCATCCAACGCTTGCGGTGCCGGATGGCGACCATGAGTTGGATTCGGGCAGTCCGACTTCTGACTCCTCAACGTGCTGTATTCCAGGAGAGATGGAGAAGGAGAACGCCCGATTGAAGTAGAACGTGTAGAACGGAAGCAGCGAGTGAAGCTGAGTGTCACTCGTTCCAGTCAAGGGATAGGCGAGGATATGGGTGTACTCGTATTGCACGCCGAAATACTGCGCGCGCGACAAGCGCCGATTGTAAAAGACGAAGCCTGACGCCTCGTGGGAATTGAAAAGACCTTGAGCCTCTGCCGGATCTGGAAGATCAAAGGTGTTATATGAGCCTCCGCCGCCGATCATCGCATTTAACCCGAATTGATAACTTAAGACGCCATTGAGGTTATTGATCATCTGTTCTGCGAATGGTGCGATGGCTGTCGGGGTAGGAGTCAGCGTGGACCCAGAAATCGGGCTGGAAAACAAATATGTCGAATCATAGACGTTGGATGTTCTGGTGAAGTTATCCTGGACACTGACGGCCACTTTGGGGCTGAATCGGTACTGAAATGCAGCGGACGCATTGTGATCCACTGTATCGAGGGCGGTTGTTGGTTCGTAGAAAGCAAAGTTCGGGCTGTATGAAAATTGCGCTTTCTGGCGCGGCGCAGAGTAGTCAAACAACACACTCGGAAGAATGGAGTAGGTCACATCGCTGACCGGAGTAGACGAGGCGCCCGGCAGGACATTGTCGATGTAGGAAGGCGAAAAGGTTAAATTGGCCGCCAGATAATTCGATCGCTCGTCCGAGCCGGCACCGTTGGGGTATGGCATTCCGCTCACGGGTGGAGGTGTCATCATCTCACTCTCATCAAGCGAACCTCCAGCGTTCCCCGTGGCGCTGGGCTCCACCTGGGCGAGCACGGGGGTCGTCACGATGAGCGCGGCGAACGCAAGGGATGCAAGAAGGATTCGGGCACGTGAAAGCATAAGCGCCCCTTAAGGTACTACGACTGTGTCATTTGGCTTAAGTTCAATGTTTTGGGCCGTCTTCTTCTTTCCCTTAATGAAATTCTGATAGTTAAAAGGGATTCGAATCTCCGCCCCGTTTGGACCCTGGCGGATGATGTAAATGTCCTTCTTTTTCGCGAATTCCCTTAATCCGCCGGCTAATGCAATCGCGTCGATAATGGTTGTATCGGAGTTGAGCAAGAAGGAACCGGGTTTGGTTACTTCTCCCAGAACGTTGAACTTCCGGCTGTTGATCGCCTGAACGATTACAGTCACTTGTGGATCTGTGATGTAACCGACGAGGGCGGCCTTGAGATCTTCCTCGAGTTGGGCTGGAGTTCGTCCTGCCGCTTGCATTTCGCCCACCAGCGGCAGGGAGATTCTCCCGTCCGATCGCACGGTCACGGCTCGCGTCAGTTCCGGCTCCTTCCAGACATTGATGGCGAGAACGTCATCGTCGCCAATGACGTAAGTGTCGTCGGCGCGCGGGCCTTTGGCAGCCGGATCGCGCTGCGCCGGCGAGGGTGCGGCTGCCGCTGGATCAGGTGTGGCGTCTGGCTGGTTAGAGCCGGGGGCCTGTCCCCATAAAGCCATGGAAAACGCCGCCGAGGCTAGCAGGCACGATTTGAGCGGCAGATTACTCAAGCATTTCACAACTTCGCTCCCCAACCCCATTCTTGGAGGAATTGAACATGCTGATGACTGAGATTTTCGCATCGAAGATTCCCCGATTACGCACATTTTAAAGAGTCAAGCACGGATGATCGCCAGTCATTTGAGGGGAAACTGATGCGATCGAGGGACCGAGCCCCGAGATGCTAAGAAGCATACACCCGCTGCGGGCTTCTGGTTTGGGTTCGGTTCAGGCCCGTGCACAAAGCTGAAAAGCGCATCTCGGCCTTCTTGCCGGAAGCCGCGCACGGCTCAACGTCGGAGGCAAGGACCTCAACGGATACGGATTGGGCAAGCATGTCAACGGACAGAACAAGGCGGAGCAGATTCTTCTTACGGATCAAGATTCCTTCAACTCCCTCAAGCGGACCACGCGTGACACGAACCCTTGTGCCGCATTTGAGAAACGGATGGGGCTCGATGCTACGAGGTCCATCAACGGCTCTTTGAATCGCCTCGATCTCATGGTCCGGGATGACTGCAACCTTTTCACCGTGATAGAGAATCATGTGGATCCCCGGAGTTGTCACGACTTGCAATTTGCGATCGAGGCCTCCGCGAACGAAAACGTAGCATGGGAACAAGGGCAGAGATAGTACCATTCTTCTGTCTTTCCAGCGACGAGTTGATTTATAGAGCGGCAGAAAGACCTCAAAACCCTTCACGGAAAGCATTTCTGCAACGACTTTCTCGTGTTGATGGCGTGTATAGACGGCCCACCAAGGCGAGGGGCCAAGAGTTTCGGATTTGAATGTCTCAAAAACCTGCATTTCAAATTCCCTTGCTTACGGCCAGAAGCAATCCTCGAATGGGCTCATAAGATATAGCTTCGCCCTGTGAGTCACATCGATGAGCTGATGACTCCCTTTTAGCTAGCTTGTCTTCCCCTCGCCATTGGCCTCAAAACGAGGAGAATTGTCGCACACAATCGGCGTACAAGTACTGTGTCTTCATCATCATGGCCCGTGCGGTAAGTGACAATGCCTCTATTGTGCTAGCGACCCGACTCCCGGTAATGTTTTCAAGACACCGCTGGTAACGACTTAAAATGCCCCATTCACCTAAAACCAGTCCACCAGTACTTCAGCCGCCTTCAGATCTCCCGGCGTTTTACCCCCAAGTGCGAATGGCACGCCCGAAAAAATGGTGGGGGTGATCTTTCCATCCCCGCATGCCCAAATCACCAAACCTGCCAAATCTCATCTACGATCCTCGAAACCCATCTCTGTCTGCTGAAGCCACATCAGTCCGTGGAATCTCTTGCAGGCAACAACTAATGTGCAGGTGGACGCCTCCTGTGGCTTCTGCGCCTTTGGGGTAGGCCCACATCGCGCAACTTGTAAAGCAACGCACGATAGCTCATATTCAGTTCTTCCGCTGTCTTTTGTCTGTTCCAGCGATTTGCCTGCAAGGCCCTCAGAATCAAGGCGTTGGTCGCAGCTGAAGTCGCCCGATTGGTGGCCTCATTCAAAGACCCCAGTCGAGGCTGCCGGCTGGCAAACCTATTTGGCGCTTCCAGCTGACGTTTAAGTTCCGCACCTAGAGCTTGGTCATCGCCGAGAATGATGGCTCGTGCAATCCAGTTTTCGAGTTCGCGCAAGTTCCCCGGCCAGTCCCATTGCTTCAGCAGGTCAAGCGTAGCTGGATGTAACAGGGGTATGCTTCTTCGAAACTGGCGAGACAGTTTCCGAAGAAAGTACTCACATAGCTGTGGGATGTCATTCTTGCGGTCACGCAGCGGCGATAGGTGCAAAGAAACAACGCCGATGCGATAGAAGAGGTCTTCGCGAAAAGCGCCCTTTTCGACAGCCTGCTGCAAGTGGCTGTTTGTTGCGCAGACAACTCGTATGTGCCCCATTCGCCTTTCGCGACCGCCGATCCTCATATAGGAGCCATCCCGCAGCAAACGGAGCAATTTCCCCTGTAGTTCCAAGCTTGAGTCACCGATCTCGTTCAGGAAGAGCGTGCCTCCGTCTGCGATTTCAACCAAACCTGGCCGATCTTCACTCACCCCTGCAGAGCATCCCTTTTCACAGCCAAATAGCTCGCTTTCGAGCAAGCTTGTCGGAATGGCCGCACAGTTGAGCTTCACAAACGGCGCCTCGCGCCGGTTCGAGCGCGTGTGCAGAAATCGGGCAATCACTTCCTTACCGGTTCCGCTCTCCCCCTGAATGAGCACCGGAAGATCGCTCGAAAGAATGGAATCGATCTTGCTCCGGATTTCGCGCATGGATGGCGCGCTGCCGAAAATGACAGCTTCACCCGGCAATTCCGCGGGATCGATGCGAAAGCCTTGCGTCAAGTCTGTGGACATAAACCTCGGAACTGAGGGAGGTACTGCTTAAGATAAGCACGCAGTTGGCCAAAGTTGGGCCAGATCAGAAGTGTTCGATGAATGCGTTTGTTGTTGATTATTTGATGGTTAGGGCGCTGCTTGGCACGGGTACTCCGTGGATTGTGGCCCATGTATGCAAAACTTTGCATACTTCTTACCAATAGTTTGCAGTTTGTTTTCCCCTGGAATTCTGGTGAGCTGATCCGATCAGGCGCCGAGCTCTGGCTTTCGAATCCCCTTCCGCGATCATCGCAAGGATTCACCCCAAGCCTTGTTAATTCCCGGCTACATTGCGAGAAATATAGTTAACTGTCCTTCCGGCTGTGGTTCCTGACTCCGGAACTTCAGTTCAGCGTTTGTCAACAGGTTCGAGGTGAGGATTAATCCTGGCGGATGCATCCGGGCCTCTCACGTCGTTCTCTTGTGATGTAATTATCGAACTTCTCGGCGCCGTGAATGCGGTCTTCCTTTCCCAACGTCCGCCGTTAGCACCTGACGATATTCTCAGCCGTCAGACCGCGGGTAGCGTTGCGCGTGTCCACAACCAGCTGCGCCTTGGTAACAATGTCGGGATAGTTGTACTGGGAATGATCCGTAGCGATAACAATGCAATCGAACTCCGGAATATGGTCCAAGGAGGTGCTGGTCATATTGAGCGCATACTTGCGTCCCTGGCCTGCCGAAGGAATGAACGGGTCGTTGTATTCGACGTGTGCCCCGCGCTTTTGCAGCAGCTCGATGATCGTTAGGGATGGGGACTCGCGGAGGTCGTCGATATCACGCTTGTAGGCGAGTCCAAGAACCAGCACTCGTGAACCACAGAGCGATTGATGCCGTTGGCTCAACGCCTCAATGATGTTCTCGACAACGAAATAGGGCATGCCAATGTTCACTTCTCCGGCTAGTTCGATGAATCGCGTATGGAAGTCGAACTGCTTGGCTTTCCAGGAAAGATAGAACGGGTCAATGGGAATGCAGTGCCCGCCCAGGCCAGGACCAGGATAGAACGCCTGGAATCCAAAGGGCTTCGTCTTGGCAGCTTCAATCACTTCAAAGATGTCAATCCCCATGCGCATGCAAAGTTGCTTCAACTCGTTAACCAGCGCGATGTTTACGCAACGATAGATATTCTCCAGGAGCTTCGTCATCTCGGCCGCCGCAGGCGAGGAGACCGGAACGATTCGGTTGAAGATGGACGCGTATACCGCCGACGCGAGTTCGACCGCCGCCGAGCCACATCCGCCTACCACCTTTGGGATATCGCGCCGTGCGATCGATTCGTTTCCCGGGTCCTCCCGTTCCGGAGAGAACGCCACGTAGAAACCAGGGCTGACATCGTCCATCGCCAGACGAAGATCGGCTTGATTCCCTTTCTCGAGAAGAGGAACAACAACTTCTTCCGTGGTGCCCGGATAGGTTGTGCTTTCTAAAATGATGAGCTGTCCGTTGTGGATGTGCGGCGCTATGCCGCGAACGGTGTCGCAAACATAACTGAGGTCCGGCTCATGATATTCGTCAAGTGGCGTCGGCACGCACAAGATGACAACATCAATTTGCGCGATTTCGCGATAATCCACGGTGGCTCTGAACCCGTTGTCCCGCGCCACCTGAATCATGCTATCGGGAATTCGCACAATATACGAGCCGCTCTGATTGAGAATCTCCACCTTTCGAGTATCGATATCGAAGCCGGTCACCTTGAAATGTTCTTCACTAAACAAAAGCGCGAGCGGCAGCCCAACATAGCCCATGCCGACAATGCCGATCCGCGCCTCCCTGGTCTCGATGCGATGCTTCAGTTCGCTGGTTCGTCCTGAGGACTTCAAAGTCGCCGTTCTCCCATCTTGCTCTTTAGAAGCTTAACTCATGCGTAAACGTCTGTCATAAGTTATTCAAAAAGAACGATTAAGAGCGCACCCAAATGGAAACAGCTGGTTTTCGACATCGTGCTGGAAGAATCAGCCGCATGTCGCGCAGTGTTTGCGTAAGGGTTCACAGGGGAGACCAATCGCAAGGGCTACCAGCCCCAGCATCAGGAATGACCAGCAGCGGCGAGCAAGATTGCTCCTCTTTGATTCTCTGCTTGTCAGCTAGACCGCATTATTCCGAGCTGATTGGGTCTTCTGGAAGCTTTGTTGAGCGTCTCCGGTTGCCCAGGGTCGAAGGTGATGCTGCTGGATCTTATACAGCAGGGCGCGGTAGCTCATATTGAGATACTGCGCGGCGCGGCGGCGATTCCACCCGAAAGTCTCCAGCGCACTTTGGATCATTTTTGCCTCGGCGCGGGCCTTCACATCGCGGATAACCGATCGGATGCCCACGCAGGGAGCGGGCGCGTCAATCAGCTGGTCCCGCGAATCGGCTGTTTCTGATGTGGCCGCCTTGGTTTCCAATTCCCGCGTGGCGGCTTCAACGTCGCGCATAACGATCGTTCGCGTCACGAAATTCCGAAGCTCCCTCAGGTTTCCCCTCCAATCGTAGAGGAGAGCCGCATCCATCAACCGGGAAGGAAGACTGCTTCCAAACCCGCTTGTCAATTCCACAGGTGAGCGGCGAATGAACTCCTCAATGAGATAGGGAATCTCTTCGCGCCGTTCGCGCAGAGGTGGAACTTTGATGGTGAAGACGCTGAGGCGATAATAAAGATCCTCGCGGAATGTCTTTGCGAACAGCGCATCTTCCATCAGAACGTTTGTGGCCGCAAGAACTCTGACGTCGACCTTAGTGGTCTCCTGGGCGCCAAGGCGGGCGAATTGCCCATCCTGGAGAACCTGAAGCAGTTTCGCTTGCATCTGCACGCCGATTTCACCAATTTCGTCCAGCAGCAGTGTGCCGCGATTCGCCTGCTCAAATTTACCCGCCCGGTCGTTAATGGCTCCGGTGAAGGCACCTTGCCGATGCCCGAAAAGTTCACTTTCGAGTAAGTCCGCCGGCAGAGCTGCACAATTGACTTTCAGAAATCTCTCTCGGGACCGCCGAGAGTGTTTATGAATCAATTGTGCGATCATTTCCTTGCCGGTACCGCTTTCGCCAAGGATCAAAACGTTGACATCGATATCCGCAAGCAACTTCACTTGGCGCTGGATTTCCAGCATCTGCGGCGACGCCGCAAGAAAGAAATTGCTGCCGCTAAGCTCTTCCAGATAGGGCACGGCAGGCATGTCATCGGGAATATGGACTGAAGGCGAGAGATTTTCCGACGCGACTGGAAGACCCGCGCAATGGGGAGATGTGTCGCGAACCGCACAGATGGTTCCCCTCGCGGGAGTCAACGATTCAACGACCAACTCGACGTCTTCGCGTGTCAGCGGCATAGTCAAAGTGTGCTCGATGCCGAGCTGGGCAGCCTCTTTGCGCAGCTGTTGTTCACTCAATTTCGTAACCAGACAAACTCTCTCTCTGGGAACGAAGTCCAATAGTTGATGCAACTGAGATGTGCCTGGCGCATTGGCGGGCGAAGCTTCGCAGAGAAACAGGTCAGGATCAAGCCCGTTGCTAAGAAGCGCATGGACCTGGGCATGTCCGGCTGCCTCGATCACTCTGTGGCCGGCGCCCTCAAGAACCATCTTGACTGTGGAACGCGCTTTGGCGTTCTGAATGCTTGTCAGAACCAGGAGAAGCGTTTTCACCAAGGCCTCTTTCTGAGAGTCCAAATACTACAAATGAAAGGTCACGAGATCACATCCCCCAAAGGACATGATGTCTTCCGTATTAACGGAACATGATGTGTGCAAGGGCCCTTCAGCTGAAAAAAACAAGCCGACGGCAATCGAACGATTTCCCGTAAAGAAATGATGCGCTGGTAAGAGCGGGGTTAAGCGTCTCGAGCGGCTTTTATTTTACTAACCGTTTGAGGAAATTTTGATTATCGTAGCGTCCAAGGATCCATTACAGTAGTCTCGTCCGTTACCCATTTGGGCAACCTCCATGGGAAGCGGAACCCCATTTAAAGAATCCGAGGAGCGTTGAACTCGGACCCCAAAAGCGGTTCGAACTGACGACGCCAACGATTTCGAAATTTACTTTCGTGATCTGACGATATGAGAGAACACAGTCAGTGTCAATGGCACAATGGTCATGAGCTGTGCGCTCGGGTAACTCGCGTTCGTAACAGGCTGCATTACCTTTCTTAGCACTAGCAGGAATTGTGCGTATCCCGAAAAGTCTTTGACCAAATCATGGCAACGGCTGAAGTTCCTCACCGGAACGAAACCGAATTTCCTCGAAACCCCCAATCGCCCCCAAAGTCACGGGGCGGTTTGGTTTATCTTCGTTATCCACTTTATCCACAGGGCAGCGCGGGCGGAGGGTTTGCTTGACCGGCGACCTGGGCCTCACGAATCCGAGGAACACCCGCGAGCCTGCCAATCGGCGAGTGTTTTCTCAGTGGTCAAATGGAGCCGAAGTCGGCTGGCTGCTCACGAACCCTCGCCGGCAACCTGTACCTTCGAATTTCGTCGTATTCTGTAGGAAAATTGGGGCGTGCGATGAAGACTTTCACCCTGGACGAAGCACAATCCCTGCTCCCGGTGTTGGAGTCCCTGCTCAAGCGCGCCATTGAGGGCAGGCGCTCCGCACAATCCGTCGAGTCCGGTCTCAACGGTCTGGCGCAGCGCATCTTTCTCTCGGGAGGAATGAAAATAAACTCTGCCAGCGTTGCCAGGCAGCGCGCCGAGATGGAGGAACTTCTGAAACAGGTCCGCGAGAGCATTGCGGAGATCGACGCGATCGGCGTTCAGGTGAAGGACCTCGAATCCGGCCTGCTTGACTTCCCCTGCCGCGTTGACGATCAAGTGGTGCTGCTCTGTTGGCGCATGGGCGAGCCGGCAATCGAATACTGGCACACTGTTGAAGCGGGCTTTCAGGGGCGCCAACATCTGGATGAGCGTTTCCGCCGCCGCGCCGCATCTGGCGGCCGTCCAAACTAGAGCTGGGGGCTGGCGAAGTCCGTTCGACGGAAACAGCCGTATCATTTGCGTTATGTGCGGACGATTTGCGCGCAGGTCTACGCGCGAGGTACTTGCTGATTGGTTCGGAGTCGACCTTGAAGATCTGCCGGCCTTCCCTGCCAGTTACAACGTTGCACCGCAAAGTGTGCAGCCTGTCGTGCGTCAAGGCGCGGAATCTGGAGCCAGGGAGTTTGCGCTGCTCCGCTGGGGACTTGTACCGTTCTGGGCCAAAGACGCAAAGATCGGCTACTCCACCATCAACGCCCGAGCGGAAGAGGCCGCGAATAAGCCCGCTTTCCGTGAAGCACTGAGGAAGCGGCGATGCCTGATTCCCGCCGACGCCTTTTACGAGTGGGCCAGGCGCGACGCCAAGAGCAAGCAACCGTTCGCGTTCGCCTTAAGAAGCGGGGAGCCATTTGCCTTTGCGGGGCTCTGGGAACGGTGGCGCCCCAAGGACGGACAGGCGCTTGAGACGTTTACCATTCTGACCACCGACGCCAATGAAGTCCTCGAGCCCATTCACGATCGCATGCCGGTGATCCTGGAGCCGAGGAATTACAACCGCTGGCTGGAGCCCGCAAAAGCAGTGCGTTTGCCAGTGGATCTGCTACGGCCGTTTCCAGCAGAGCAAATGATCTCCTGGCTCGTCAGCGAGCGGGTTGGGAATGTACGCAACAACGATCCAGAGCTTTTGGCACCTCGTGATTGATCGCAGCAGCGGCGCCGGCCTCGGCGGAGAGCGAAATCTGCACGAATCGCGTCTATCTTACTGACGATCACAGGCAGTACTGGCACGTTCGCGCGTGTTGAGTCTGGCGACAAGACAAAACCGACAACTGAGCGGTACCCTTTGAGCAGAATCCTTTCTGGACTTCTGCCTGCACGAATTGGCCCCCAAGATGGGCAATATGCGAGGAGTGGCAATGAAGAGCGTGCATTGGGCGGCACTTGGATTGGTCCTCGCCGCGGCTCTGGCCGGATGCAAAGGATTTTGGGACCTACCGGCATCGACTGGCACAACCGGCGTCACCCCCACTACGCTCTCCAGCGGCGTTTTCTATGTGCTCAACCAGACGACGAGCCAAATCGCGGCTTACGCCATCTCTTCGGGCACGCTGGATAATGTGTCAGGCAGCCCCTACGCACTGGCCGCCACGCCGACTTCCATCGTTGTCGCCCCGAGTGGCGGATTCCTTTACGTCGGCACCGTGAATGGCATCTACCTCTACACCATTGGATCGGGCGGCGCGCTGACCATTCAAAACAGCGGCAACCCGATCGCGACTGATATCCCCGCAGCCATGGTGATCAGCGGCTCATGGCTCATCGACGCATTTACCACGGCCGGCAACAGCCCGCAGCTTGACGCCATCGCGATCAACTCATCCAACGGGCTTTACGCTGGACCGGGAGGTGCACCGCCGAGCCAGGTGTTCAGCAACATCACCAACGCGGCAGTAAGGCAGATGGTTCTATCGCCCGACAACGCCAACCTCTTTGTCGCGCTCGGTACCGGTGGAACCATTGTTGTTCCCTTCTCCTCCGGCAATGCCAACCCACTGGGAGCGACGGCATCAACGATCAAGCCCGCCAACACGGGCGGTTCGGCGCTTTCCGTGGCCGTCGATCCGAGCAGCACGCCTCGGCTGTTCTACATCGGCGAGACGCTGGCCAACTCCGCTGGGACCTCGGGCGGGCTGCGCGTATTCAACTACAGCTCGCTTGGCAGCGCCACGCTGACGCAGGCAACTGGTTCGCCGATCGCCAGCGGCGGCCTTGCACCGAACGCCATTTTGCCTCTCGCCACTGGGGATTATGTGTACGTCGCCAACGGCACGGGCACGACATCGGCCGGGAACATCGCCTGGTTTCCCATAACGGCAAGCGGAACGACGTACACAGTGGCGGCAGGCAGCACGATCGCCTCCGGCATTCAGCCCATGGGTCTGACCGAGGACAGCAAGGGCAACTTTGTGCTGGCGGTGTCGACGGGCGGATCCACGTCCAGCGGCGATCCTGACCTCGATGCCTACACCATGAGCTCCGGCGCGTTGACCTCAGCGATTCAGTCCGAGACCGGGACCGATCCGGTTGGAGCGGTGGCCATCGCGGCGCTGCCGTAAGAACAGCTCACAGTTCTTAGTTCGCAGTTCATAGTCCTCAGCGGCCAGGAACCAGCCGTCGATGGCCAGCTACAGATGTGATCCGTATTGGTGCTATCCTCAACTTGAACGCCACGAGCTGTGCTCACTCGTTTGCCAATCCTCCCTGTTCGCTCTCTTCGGCGCATCTCAATCCTCCTTGCGCTGCCGTTGGCGGCGCTGTGCTGTCTGATCTTTGCGTCAGGTTGCTCGCGATTCCGGCACGAGCATCATGAGGTGGTGTACGTCTCAATCCGCGCAACCTACCTGCACGATCGTGTAGCGGCGGTCTCAAACCGCGTGTGCGAAGTGCAGAACGGGCAGCCGCTGGAAGTCCTGGAGCCTGGCAAGCGCTTTTTGAAGGTTCAAACCGATAAGAACGAGATCGGCTGGATTGAAGAGCGCGCGGTGATCGACGAGAAGACGTACGACGGATTCGTCCGGCTCAGCAAGCTGCACAAAGACGATCCCGCGGCTGCGACGGCAACGCTGCGCGACAACCTGGCTATGCATTTGCTTCCAGGGCGCGATACGCCGCGCTTCTACCTGCTCGCCGGCAATGACAGGGTGCAACTGCTGGCGCGTGCATCCGCTCCCAAGAATCCGGCGGAAGCGCCTGCGCCGATTTCGTTGCCTAGAACTGCAAATCCCGCGCCGAGCAGCAAGACACCCGCAAAGCCATCTACAGGCGTAGCGCCGCCGAATGCCGCGGGAGCAGAGGAACCAGTGCCGCCGGTCATGGAGGACTGGTGGTTGGCGCGCGACGCGCAAGGCCGCGTGGGCTGGCTGCTTGCGAGCCGCCTGGATGTGGACGTGCCGGACGAGATTGCGCAATACGCCGAGGACCAGCGCATCGTCGGCGCGTGGGTCCTGACCAAGGTGACCGACGCGGTTGCAGACACGCCGGATCATCAGGTTCCCGAATATTTGACCGTGCTCGACCCGCTCAAATCTGGGCTGCCTTTCGACTTCGACGAAGTGCGCGTCTTTACATGGAGCATCAAGCACCACCGTTACGAGACCGGTTTCCGGCTGCATCCGATTCAGGGTTACTTGCCGGCGCGCGTCTATACGCAGAACACGCCGAAGGGAAGCGTACCCGCGTTCAGCTTTCAAATTGCCGGCAACAACGACGTGAGGACCGATCCGGCGACGGGCATCACGCGGCCAACGACTCCGCGAACGATCAACTACGAGATGATCGATACGCGCGTCGAGCGCATTGGGCCGGATATGGCGCCGATTCCGATCACGCATGAGCCGGGAGAGAAGAAGGCGACGGCGAAAAAGCCGGTGAAGGGGAAGAAACGCTAGGGCAGATGTCAACTCCCAGCGCTTGGCCTTGATTCCTGTGCGCCTGAAACCAGACGCGTGAATCAGCAGCGCCCAGCATTCTATGACTACCGGGCGGCTTGAGAGTCCGCGGACGGTGACGGCCCTTTCCTGCCGCCGAGCAGGTCGCGGAACAGGCCGTATCGCGCCAGCATCACGAACCAAAGGATGACACCCAAGACGAAGAGCGCCAGAAACAGCGGGAACACGGACCACTGCGTCTTGACGGCAAACTGGCCGGGATTGAACCAAGGCTGGAGATAGGCGTCGCGCAGAATGTCCCTCATGACCGACATACAGACGATGACGACGGCCAGGATGCCCGGAACGAAATATGCGGCAACGCGAAGGTTCTGAGTGCGCAGGGCACCGGACATGAGGAAGATGGCGGCGATGGCTCCGGTGATTCCCACTAGAAGCAGCGTGGTGGCCAAGACGTTGTCGCCCATGAACAACATGCGTAGGTCGCGCGGAAGGCTGATGAGAAAGATGAGGCCTACGACAATTTGCGCCATGGTGGCGTACATGAAAGCCTTTCCGCCGAACTGGAGCACCTGTTGCGCGTATTCCCTGTCCCGCTTCCAGTTGGCCATCGCCACGAAGACGAGGAAGATGCCACCCACGGCCACTGCCGCGACAAAGAAGTGCAGGAAGCGCGGGATGAGAGTGGGCTCAGAGAGATTGAGGCTCCAGCCGGAAGGATGGGCGAAGTACTTGGCGCCCCAGCGCGATGGCGACTGGCTGAGGGTGAGATTGTTGCTGAACAGGAAACCGATGAAGAAGATGAGGATGGTGCTCGCAAGCATGACGCCGCCGGCCTTGCCCATTTGCTGACCGCCACGGAACGAAACGTAATAGAAACCGTAGTAGGCGGCGGTGAGCATGACCAGCACCAAAAACCACGGCCAGGCCATGACGATGGACGAGGTATAGAAGAACTGTCCGTAGAGAACCTGCACGAAGAGCAGCGGGGCGATGCCCAGGGTGATGGTCGCCGGCAGAAGCGAGGGAAGCTTTTTGGCGACGTCAAAAAAAATGCGGCTGCCATGGGGCAGGTGTTTCGAACGCCATTTTGCCCCGAGCGCCAGGACGGCCGCGCCAAGCATGAAATTCATGGCAACGATGTGAAGGAAGAACGTCACAATCAAGAGCAATTTGAAGACCCAATAGGGCGCGGGCAGCGGATTGGGATCTAACGCCGGAATCAGGTTGGACTGGATCATGATCAATTCCCTCCTTGCGGTGCGACGGCGATGCCCTTGGCAGCACGCTGCGCGTTGACCCACTGCGCCAACGCTAAGCGCTGCTGGTCAGAGAGCTTCAGGTCCGGCATGAGCGGAAACAGGCTGGTGAGGTCCTTCATGGCGTCGCTGGCCGCGTTCGGATCCTGCGGCAGATTCGTGAAGAGCTTGTCACTGGCGTTGACCTGATGGCACATAGAGCAATTCTGCTCGAAGACGGTCTGGCCGTCAGTTGCAACGGGCGCGGTGGCAGAGACGGGATGGATGGAGCCGAGATAGGCAGCGAGCGCGGCGCGCTCTGAGTCAGTGCCGGCGAACGGCGGCATGACACTGTTGTGCATGAATTCAAGACCGCCAATCATGGCCTGAATCTTGTTCTGGTCCCACGCGCGCAGAGTGAGATAGTGCTTGAGTCCGCGATAGGCGTTTCCCGTGTGGCAGCTCTGGCACTCGACGCGAAAGATTTCATGGCCGACTGTGACTTGATTGCCGGCGGTGATGACGCGGTTGTCGATCCATTTCGCGGATGCGAGAACGCCTGAATTGTCCACCTCGTCCACGCTGAATCCGGCGTCGCCGGGTATCTGCGTGGAGTAGAGCGAATTGGCGTAGAGGTAGTTGGAGATGACATAAGGCTTGCGAATGGCTTCGCGGACGAACTCGAATGAGCCCATGGCGCCGAGCGCGGCCACGGCGACCAGCAGACTGAAAGCGAGATGCATGCGGCCGGGGTGGACGAGTGTGAGCAGGGCGAGCACAAAGGTTACGGACAGAAGAACCAGAGCGAGGAGGGCAAAAAAAGTGGCCGTGGGCATGAGGCCGCGGGCGTTGGCCCATGCGTCGGCGGGAATCCTGCGGACGTACCACCACGCGAGCAAGGGGAGAACGGCCAGCGCGGGCACAGTCCACCATGCGCTCCATCGCACAATGCGCGCCTTGAGCGCGGGATCCTTCTGCACGCTGGCGGTGATGAGCGCGTAGATGCCTGCCAGCGCCAGCGCAATAGCTGTGCGGAAGGCCAAAGACGGGAAGTAGGTGGGATTGAAGAAGCCTCGCCAGAATTGGTGATTCCTGATCCAGCTTCCGGAGGTCAGCATGAAAGCGACGATGCCGTTGATGATTACCAGGCTGAAGTAGGCGGCAATGAAGTAGACCCAGCCGTACCACAGGTGCAGGCGCGGTTCCAGCTTGTCCCAACCGTAGAAATAGAGGAGTGCAGCGGTGATCTCAATGAAAAAGAAAACCCATTCAATCGCCCAACCCCAAACGTAGGCATGGATCAGGTTGCTCGTGGCCGTGGGGCTGATCAAGCCGATGGTGAACCAGATGCCTACCCCGCTGATGGCGCCGAAGACTACGGTAACGAGCACAAAAAACTTCGAGTGCTTTTTAAGCCAGCCGAGGAGGGCTGCGTCGTTTTTGCGCCGGGCCCGGTGCTCGGTGACTACCAAAAAGAGCCCGCCTCCGACGGCGAAATGAGAGACAAATACGTGAAGGATGGCGACGATGGCGATGAGCAAACCGGCGCCAAATGCCACATCCCAAACCGGATAGTTCATGCGGCTCCTCCTGTTCCGGCGTTCCCGCGGAGAGACTCAGGCCGGCGACCTTTCGCCGCACCTCACTCCAAATAGTCACAAACTTCCATTGCTCACCTGTTGCAATGCGACATGCGGTGATCCCGGTCACATGGCCGGGTGATGCAGAGGGCGCGGTGGCTTTGGGGTTGGGGCGTGAACGCGTATTCGCCGTAATTTGTGCCGCTGCGAGGGGGCTGAGTAGAGGCAAGCGGGCTTGCCTGTCCAGATTTCAAACTGGCGCGGATCCTCTAGGGGACGATGACGGCGGAGCCAGAGGCGGTTTCGTCCTTGACGGCCTCGAGGGCGCGATTGGCGTCGTCGAGCGGGAAGGTTTGGACGGTGGGAGAAAGCGAGAGGTCGCGTGCGAGGGCGAGGAAGTCGCGCGCGTCCTGGCGGGTCATGTTGGCGACGCTGCGCAACTGGCGCTCGCCCCAAAGCAGGCGATCGTAGTCGAAGGCGGGCATCTGGTCGAGGTGAATGGCGTTGATGGCGACGCCGCCGCCCTTGCGCAGAGCGGAGAGCGCGCTGACTACGACCTTGCCGCTGGGGGCGAAAGTGATGGCGCGGTCGAGCTCGACGGGAGGCCTGGAGTCCTCGTCGCCGATCCACGTGGCGCCGAGGGCTGCGGCGGCTTTGCGGTGCGACTCGCCGCGCGTGACAACGTAGACCTGGCAATCCCACGACTGAAGAACGCGAATGGCGAGCGAGGCGGAACTGCCGAAGCCGTAGAGGCCCACGCGCTCCCCGTGCTCGACGCCCGCGACGCGCAGACTGCGAAAGCCGATGACACCGGCGCAGAGCAGCGGCGCTGCGGCAATGGGGTCGAGGCCCACGGGGAGAGCATTGGCGAAGTCCGCGCGCACCGCGGCGAACTCTGCGTAGCCGCCGTTGACCGAGTAGCCGGTGAAGACGGGGTGGTCGCAGAGGTTCTCCATGCCGTGACGGCAGAACCAGCAATCGCCGTCAACACCGCCGATCCAGGAGACGCCGACGTGCGTACCGGCGGGGAGGGCCGCGGTTGCGCCTTCCACAACTTCGCCCACGATCTGATGGCCGGGGATGATGCGCGGGTGCAGGGGCGGGAGATCGCGCTCGACGATATGAAGATCGGTTCGGCAAACGCCGCAGGCAAGGACTTTGAGAAGAACTTCGCCGGGCTGCGGCTGCAGGCGCGGGATGTCTTCGATCGAAAGCCATGCGCCGGGATGAGTTGACGTGGAGTCGAAGACGGCTGCGCGCATCGGAGTTCCTCCGAGGACAAGATTAGCTCTTGCGGGCGCAACGGGTGTGCGCCCTGCTGCACGAGCCTCTCAAGGCTTGCGATCAAGGAGCAGCGTTTTTTGCGCGGCTGGCGGGGGCGGGTTTGTCCGTCACTGAGCTGGAATATCCAGATTCCGCAGTGCTCGAGTCGAGCTTGTCCATTAGCAGTGCTCCCAGGCTCTCAAGAACCCCCTGATTGCCGGCGCCGCCAACGACAAGGATTTTGGGCACGAACGCGACATTTCCGACCGAGAGCGCCTTGATGGCATTGACGAGAGCAGTGGGCCCCTTGCCCAGCGCTCCGACCTGCCGCTCATAGGCCTCGGCGTTGGCCAATCCTACCGCGCGAACTTCGGCTCCCCTAGCGGTGCCGGTCTGCTCAATGTAAGCAGCCTCGCCCTGGGCCTCCTTCATCCTGGCTTCGGTTCTGTTTACCTGGATGTCTACTCCGACCTTTGCCTTGGCAAGATCCACCTGCATGTCGGCGGTGCCGCGAGCCTTCTCCGTCTCGATGCGCTGGTCCTGCGCCTGGCGTTGCATTTTGAAGGTTTCCACTTCCTGATGCGCGACTTCGCGCTGGGTGAGAACAGTCACCAACTGTTCGGGGTAGACGACATCCTGGATATAAACGCCCCGCGTTTCAATTTCATATTCGGCGAGCTTTCCCTGGATGTAGGCGAAGGCCTGTTCCTGAACTTTCTGGCGTGTCTGGATGAAGGTGATCGCTTCCATGCCGCCAATCTTGTCGCGAAAGAGGTTGCCGACGGCAGCCTGGAGAACCTCGTTTACAAGGTTTTCCATGGAACCGACCATGGAGATCACACGCGGAGCCTTCGTATCCGGAACGTGAATGAGAACCTGGAGATCGATGCTGAATACGAAGCCTTCATTGCTTTTGGCGATGATGGGCTCAAGGCGCGCATCGAGACCGTGAGCGCCGGTGACGTCTTTCGCCCAATCGAGCTTGAGGATTGCCGTAAGAACGAGCTTGGCGTCGTAAATCCTGGGATTGATCGGGTACTTTCCCGTTCGTAACGCCTCTTCCCAGATGCCCTGGTGGCCGGGGCGAACCAGACTGCCGAACTTGAAGTTTGCGCCCGATGTGTCCTGTGTGGGCAATCCGACATAGGCTTTGATGACGGCGACCTGACCCTGTTCCACAACCAGCATCGGCACCTGCTCCACGCGGAGCAGGAACGGATTAAGATTGTACGCGCCATAGAGCAGCGGGTCGTGCTGCAGGCCGATCTTTCCGCCAGCCTCAAGGAACTTCTGGAAGTCCTGATAGTTGTTGTGCTGGTCGTTCTTGCTGGCGAGAATCAACCCCATCAGTTCGAAATCGGTGATGCCGCCTTTCGCTTCAAGCTCGCTGACGTCTTTGAACCCTCCGAGGCGGCTGGCAATGGCGCCCGCCGGTAAGGGTTCGCCGTCGAGTGCGGTGACCACTCCAATCATGTCAACGACTTTGCCGCTATCGCCGGTCGGCTTGGGCGCAATGCGTGTGACATCGAGCTGCCAGTCATCAAGGCCGAAGGCCCGAAAATCGAGCTTGCCGCCTCTGGCGAGTCTCTTGTACTCGTCGGATACCGGCACGCCGAAGACCTGCGGCTTGGTGATGACCAGGAAAGCCACAGGGTGAATTGGCGCCAGGGTGCCGGGAGAGAGGACCGGTCTTTGCACGCCCTTCTCTCCGTTCTTCTCAACAAACGTTCGCAGGTCGGCGAAGTTGCCGAAAGCCGTAGCGTATCTGGCCGATTTGGCGCCGATGGGTGTGGGCTTGCCGACCTGTGCGATCACCACGCCAATCTGTCCTGCCGGCACCTGCGCCCATGGGTGTTTGGTCACGGCGAAAAACGGCTTGAACTTGAAGCGCACGCCGGGCATCAGAAGATCGGCCTGATAACCCGCTTCGCCCTGGAAGGCGACGGGGTTGTCGCCGGGCAACCTCCTCCCAAACCGTTTTCGAACGAGTCCAATTTGGGTGGGACCAATGCTGTAGAACGATACAAAGACCGTGGCAAGCAGGAACAAAACAACGACGATGAAAAAGGACAGGATCAAGGCGGCACCTCCTGATATCGTGCGGCTCCTTCTTTAGCGCTGAGTCGCTTGAATTGTACCGCTGCTGGAAATGTTGCGTGGTGAATGCCGCATTTCCGGGCGGAAAAGCCGGGGCTCCGCGCTATTCTGAATGCACGTGATGCAGGAGGAACCTGAACGAGTGGTCTACTGCGGGTGGCGGCGGAGCTCGAGCTCGACAGCGTGGAGCATTTCGGATTCGGGAGCGGGCTTGCCGGTCCAGATTTCGAACTGGCGAGCGCCCTGCTGGACGAACATTTCAAGACCGGAGATGATGGCGAGGCCGCGGGCCTTTGCCAATTTGAGGAGCGGGGTTTCCAGCGGAGTGTAGACGAGGTCAAAGACGAGCGAGGCGTTGAGCTCGCTTTCTTTCAAGGGCAATTGCTGCTTGATGCCGGTCATACCGCAAGGGGTGGTGTTGACAATGGCGTCAAAGCGGGTTTTGGCGAGCAGGCCCTGGCGGAGCACGTGGGCCTTGGCCTTGCGGGCCAGGGCAACAGCTTTCTCGTGGGTGCGGTTGACGATGTAAACCTCGGCGCCCTGCTCGACGAGACCGAAGACCGCTGCGCGGGCCGCGCCGCCTGCCCCGAGAATAAGGATGCGCGCGCCCTGGAGACGCATGCGGCGCTCGAGCGGGCGAACCACTCCGGCAACATCGGTATTGAAGCCGTAGAGCTTGCCGTCAGCGCCGGTGCGCAGCGTGTTGCATGCGCCGATGCGGCCGGTGAGCGGGTCCATGTTGGCGAGGTGCGGCAGGACCTCCTGCTTGAGCGGCATGGTGACGGCTACGCCGTCGAGAGGCAGATCGCGGACGACGGTGAGCAGATCGTCGAGAGTGCGCACCTTGAGGGGAAGCATGACGGCGTTGACGTTTTCACGGCGAAAGGCCGTGGCGTGCATGAGCGGCGAAAGCGAGTGGGCGATGGGATTGCCGGCGACCGCGAAGATGCGCGTGGCCTGATCGATCTGCTCGAGACGATAGAGGTCGAGGAGCGTGCGCGCAGGGACCTGGCCCGCGGCGGTCTCAGCGCCGTCGGCTGAGGAAGCGAAGGTGAAGGCTGCGCCGGCGCGAGGGCTCAGTACGCGGCTGATGAGGCCCTCCTCCCCCATGGCGATGCCGACAATGTGGGCGTTAAGGGACTGGTCCTCGATCATCTGCAGGACGGAGAGATTGTCGGTCAGGGTGCGGGCGGTGGTGACGACTTTGACGAAATCGGGCTCGAAGGCGGCGATGCGCTGAGCGGTCTGATTGAGGCCGTCGGGGCGGCGGGTGCGGGTAAAGTCATGCGAGCTGATGAGGAGCGAGGCGTCGGCGGCGCGGAGGGCGGCACGGAACTTGGCCAACTGGGAACGGGTACACTGCTCGGCCGAATCGACCTCGAGATCGACGATTTGGCAGCCGGTTTCAGCGGCTTTGAGGAGGATTTCGAGCTCGGCGTTGAGAGAGCCGGTGAACTTGCCGCCGGCGGGCTTGCGGCGGCAGGTGGCGATGGCCGTCATGTCACGTCGCCGGGTGAGGAGGGACTTGAGGTCGGGCAGGACAGCGGCTGGCTTGGGTAGGAAGTCGAGACGGAACTCAATGAAAGCAGAGTCTTTAAGAGCTGTCTCGGCGCGTGAAATGAGCTCGGCGGGCGTGGCTCCCTGGACCGCGATACAGAGCTTGCCGACGCGCAGGCGCGGCAAAACCGCGTGTGGGGCGGCCGGAGCGTCGATCGTCTTGGAGACGGCGAGAGGCATTCTCTTCAATTGACGCATATTAAAGGGGTTTCGATGCTAATGCAACAGAGAATGTGCAGATTTGGAGGGTATTTTCGGTACCGAATTCGCACAGAGGTGGACTTCCCGGCACCTTTTGCACCACCTGTTGGAGTGAGAGAAAAGAAACTGGAATAAAGGAAGCCTTAAGTGGCGCAAGCCACTTCAATGTTTCAGTGTCTGCCCACGGACCTGGAACGCCATGTCCGCGGCCGAATGATGGCCACGGTAGCCTGCTTCTTTAACGCGTGCTCAATTCTGGCGGTCGCCAACGCGGAATCATCGCTGCATATTAAACAGATCATATTAAATTTGCGAGGTTTCAGCCAAGCTTCAGATGAGCTATGGGATCGGGGTGGCAGCCGCCAGAATGCCGGGATCGTCAAAGGTCAGTTACTGGCGGCTTTCTCTACTAAGCGGGCACCCTTTCACAATTGGTCGACGCGGGACCTCCCGCGTCCCTGCGGGATAGCCCTCTTATGTGGCACATAATCGGCTGCTTCCGGCCAGGGGAACTCACTGCCCGATTGGTCGGCAGTTGTCTTTGTACCGCGAGATCCTGCTCACCGAGCAGGCAATCGAGACGACAGCCCTTCAAGTCGTCTACATGACTGTTATTGCGCACGGTTGTGCATTCGCGCTCTACCAAGTCCTTTTAATGCTGCTCACCTGACGCACACAAGCCCGGTTCAGTCAACGAGGGCGACCTCTTTACCCGCCCAGGTCAGGAGTCTTTGACCCTGGCCTTCTGTTTGGCGACCAGGCGCTGCATGAACTTGGGTCCGTCCTTTTTGGAGCCCTCAACAGCTTCGTACAGGAACATCTCGCAAACCTGAGAAAGAGCTCTCTGCTCGTCGTCCGCTATGCGCTGTAGCTCACGCTTGAGTTCCGGAGCAACACGAAAGGCTATGAATTCGGTCTTGGCCACACCCGGAATATAGCTGTTTGCGTAATCGCCGAGCAATACCATTTGACAAAGTTAACAATGTGATGTATGTTATCCTCAGATAACACAGGAGGACTTAATGAAACTTCCCACACGTGAATCGGACACCAGGCCGGTTCCGAACGTTAAGAGGTTAATTCGGGAAAATGTTCGCCTTGCCAGGAAAACTGCGTTCTTCTCATCCCGTGCCATTGATCTTCTCGCCTCAATTACGAGAGAATTCCAATTTTCCCTTAAAGCGAGCGAACTCCAGATCATTAACGGCAATTGGTACGTAACCCACACGGGACTGCTGCGGCTGGCGCGTCGCAAGAGATGCAGCGGCATCCATGTTGAAGCCGTCGATTCGCTTTGTGATTCGGGGGCAAATCGCTTCGTCCTGAAGGCAACGGTCTTCCCGTCCAAGGGTTCATCGGGCTTCGTCGGCTACGGCGACGCCGACCCCTCCAATGTTTCCTCGCTCGTCCGTGGCGCCGAGATGCGGATCGCCGAGACTCGTGCCGTCAACCGCGCCCTCCGCAAGGCATACGGCATTGGCATCTGCTCATTGGAGGAAATCGGAACGATTCCGAATCCGGTTGAGAAGTTTTCTCCACAAAGAGCAAATGGGAACGGGAATGGCACTGGCCCCAAGGTCCGCGACCGTCTCTGCCAGATCATCCGCCAGCACAAGCTCGACCCCGAGCTGGTCAAGGCCTACGCCGTCGACTTCTGCGGCACCAGGACGCTCCGAGAGGCTAGCAGGGACCAGGTTGAGAACTTCGTCCAGCAACTGGCCGACTGGGCCGCGAAGGACAGAAATGCTCTGCTCGGCCAACTCAACAGCTACTCGCAAGCGAAGCAGGAGGGGGTCGCGTGAAACGCCAAGTCCCAGGCCTCGCCGAAACGGCCCGCGATTCTCGTCCCGAGATTCCCGACGGCGTCTTTCTGGTTCAGGTCGACGGCGCCCAGTTCCGCTGGCATGCCCACAAACCGTTCTACGTCCTCCGACTCTCCGTACTGGAGCCCCGCACTCTGGCCGGTCAGCCCATTGTCGGCCGGCTCTACTGCACGCAAAAAGCGATGTGGAAGCTGGGCTGGTTCCTGCGGGATTTTCTCTATGACCCGGAACTGCTGGCCCACGAACAGGTCGATGAGAAAGCTTTGCCCGGACTTCGCGGCGTCGTCAAGATCAGCCATACCGTGATCAACGGAATTTCGCTGATCAACCTCGACGGCTTCGCCCCAGCCAGCCAGTGGGAAGAACGATCCGCGGCTCCGGTATCGAGTGCTTCTCGCTCCAACCATGCGGAGGCGTCCTGATGACCTATTCCTACACCCAGATCAGCCAGTATCTGAGCTGTCCGCGCCGTTACCGGCACCGCTACCTCGACGGATGGCGAGAGAAAGACACGCGTGCCGCTATGCTCTTTGGTCGAGCCTTCGAACAGGCCGTGGCCGCCCTTTTTCGCCGCGAAGACCCGGCGGCTGTGTTGTGCGAGCAGTGGAGCCTGTCGAAGGACATGGGCCTGACCTACTCCGGCAACGACACTTGGGACCGGATGCTGCAACAAGGCGTCCAGTTGCTGGAGCGCTTCGCTCAGGACGGCCGCGTTCGTATTCGGCGCCCTCGTTCAAGCCAGCAGATTCAGTTCAATCGGATGCTCGGTTCTGGCAACCATTTCGTCTCCTACGTCGATGCCATTGGTGAACTGGACGGTACGCCTTGCGTTCTGGAATGGAAGACCAGCTCCGCGCGATATCCAGAAGAACCGGCCGGCATTGCCGCACTGGATCCGCAACTGGTCTGCTATTCGTGGATGACCGGCATCGACGAAGTCGCCCAGGTTGTTTTCGTGCGCAAGCGGCTGGTCGAAGTTCAGTACCTCCGGGCCACCATTTCTGAGGAACAGCGGCAGGAGTTCGCGACCCTGGTCGATGACACAGTGCGACGCATCGAGTCCGGATTGTTCCTGCCCCATAGCGGCATCCGCTTTCCACAAAATCCGTGCACGACATGCCCCTTTGTCGGGCTCTGCCTGGATCAGTCCGACTTGGTCGAAACTGCACTGGTGCGCAAGCCCGGAGTTGACCTTGGTCTGTTTGACGAACTTTCGTTTTAGGCCGATGCCGATGCCGCCCAAGCTCAATCGCAAACGTGCTCTCTTTGTTCTGACCAAGATCGACGAGATCCTGGCGTGGGAAAAGCAGAAAGAAGCGGAGCGCGACACGCGCTTCGTCGACCTGGGCAGGTATTTGTGCGAGGTGCGGGCGGGTCAGTACTGGCGGCTCGAGAACTTAAAGTCGTTCGATGAATTTCTGCAAAGACGTTTTCCCGATTCGCGCCGCACCGCCTACTATCTGATGTCCATTCATGAACACTTGCCGCCCCAGATCCGGCGGGAGTTGAAACAGGTGGGCTGGACCAAGGCGGCGGAGTTGACCAAGGTCGCGCGTTCCGACGGGAAGGATTTCGATTGTGCAGCATGGATGCACAAAGCCCGTTCCTTACCCCGGGATCAGTTCAAACGCGAGGTGGATCATCACCTCACCGGCAAGGACACCGAACCGACCGAGATCATCTACTTCAAGTTCTACCGGAGCCAGATCCCGGTGATCGAGCAGGCAATCGAGACGGCAACCCTGATGCTGGGTACGGACAAGTCGCGCGGCTATTGTCTGGAGATGATCTGCGCGGATTTCCTGGCGGGAGCCAACCTGGACAGCGGACAACCCAACGTGCTCTTGTTCTCGATCGCACGGTTTTTCCGGTTCCTGCCCGGCGAACAGCGGCAGGCGTTCATCGAGCAGATCACTGAGAAAGCGTCATGAACCGGATTCCGGTAAAGAGTTCTCGCCTGCGTCTCGCTCCCAAATGGTACGAAAACCTGCGGCAGCAGGTGTTACGCAGGGACGGGTGGAGGTGCCAGAATTGCGGCGCGCTGTCGAATCTCGAGGTTCACCACAGGGAATTGCGCAGCCAGTCCGGGGATGATGCAGAACAAAACCTCATTACCCTTTGCACTCGATGCCACTCCATCGTGCATCGGGGAACTGATTGAAGACTGCTTTCTGATCGAAGCCGGCACCACTCATTCATCCGACCGCATTCACTCTAACGCCTTAAGCTGCGCCCAATCTTTCGACCGTAGGATTTCGAGACCAGTACGTTGCGAGACCCATTTCGAGCGCGGATCCGCTCCACCGCTGGGCGGACGAGGAACATTTTGTGTGGCTGTATTAGGAGGATATTCTCGCCGAGTACAAGGAAGTTCTGAAGCGGTTGCACGTTCGATCCGCCGCGATCGGCACGCTCATCAATTTCAGTTGAGAGCGAAAGTTGACTCAGCTTCGGATGAACTGTACAGTTAGATCAGTCGAAATGGAGAGTTTATGCCGACCACAACAACGAGCAAAAATGGCACGATCATAGTCTCGGCACTGAGTCTGCGCACCAACCTTGGCAAGATCCTCCGCCGAATGGACGTCGAACGGCGCTCACTTGTCATCGAGAAACGCGGCACTCCTACCGCCGTTCTTCTGAATATCCGCGATTATGTCAAACTTGCTGCGCCGGAGCCGGAGATTCTCAAAGTCATTGGCGATGAGGCCAAGCGCAATAAAACCAACGGCCTCACTTCGCGCCAGATCGATCAGGTCATCAAGGCAGCGAGATCGGAAAAGAAGAGGCGCTAATGCTCGCATTGCGCCTTGTAATCGATACGAACGTGTTGATTTCCGCAGCCCTGAAACCCGACGGACTTCAGCGAACTACATTCCTTCTGGCAATCACAAAGCCGGGCCGTTTATGCGTTTCCACACCGATTCTCGAAGAATACGCGGATGTGCTGTCCCGTCCTGAACTGTCCATTCGGAGAGGGTTGCGGTTACAACTGCTTCAGCTCCTCAAGAACCACGGCCATCTGGTCGTTCCTTCGCGCCAGATCGAGGTGACGAGCGATCCGGATGACAACATCTTTATCGAGTGTGCCGACGCGGCGCGCGCCGACTTTCTGATCACCGGTAATCGTGAGCACTTTCCGGCCTTCTGGAAGAATACGAAGATCGTCACGCCCCGTGAATTTGTCAGCCTGGTTGCGCCGCATCTAATTCACTGATCCAGTTCCCTGCACACAGCTCACGCCTCACAGCCAAACATCTCAGATGGCGAAGTGAGACCGCGCGGAACGTCGCGCTTCCGAAGATTTGAGCTACCGAACCCAAATGAACGCTTGGTTTATTCGGGTTTTACTGATCGACACGCTGACTGCGGGCATTGATTTGGTGATCGGATTTACGCCGGCTTGTTGCTACCATTCCATCACAGTTTCTGCGCACATCCTATGAACTTACTATTCGCGAGGTATCTCCATGGAGACGACCTTCGACTAGGCGACCTCTTGCAGATCCTCAGGACTGCGTTCGACTGCTGCGCCGGCCTCGGCCGCCGACAATTCGCCGAGCGTGGCCTGTGTGCCTTCAATCTTGCTGGACAGCACGGCCTCGCGCCGCACGAAGGGACGCATCAGGATGTGGGGATTGGGTACCGCGACATGCCACGCGGGCGGAAGCGTGTTGGATGGAAGAAGGAGTTCCTGGAGGCTCTTTCTGAAGCAGCCAAGGATATAGGAGAGATCTCCGAAGAGGAGATCCAACGCACGATTCGCAATTATCGTGTGGAAAGACGCATGCCGGAGATCACCGTTGCAGCCAAAACCTAGGGAAAAAGCAACGTAAGAGAACCCGACCTCCGTCTACCAGCGTGCTTTGGCCTTGCTTTCTAAAAGTGGTCATATTATTATGACTATACTAGTAAAGGAGGCCCGCATGCGGAAGATTCCGGCTGCCCAATTCAAGTCCCAGTGCCTTGCCGTGATGGACGAGGTTTCGCAAAGCGGTCGCCCTGTCGTCATCACGAAACACGGCAAACCGGTCGTGAAGCTTGTTCCAGTCGGCCCCGCCGGGGAGGACATTTTCGGCTTCATGGCTGGCAAGGCCAAGGTTGTGGGGGACATCGAGACCTCCGTGCCGCTCAGCGATTGGGACCCCCAATGATCCTCCTCGATACCCATGTCCTCATTTGGCTTGCTCTTGAGCCAACCAAGCTGTCGAAGAACGCGAAGGATGCCATCCGAGCCGCTCGCCGAAATGGCCATTTGGCGGTCGCCGGAATCACCTTGTGGGAGGTAGCATGGCTTGCGGCAAACGGCCGGATTGAGACGACGATGAGCGTCGAATCATTCGTCCGGGAGTGCGCCTCGAAAGTGACTGTGCTTCCCATTACGCCAGAGGTTGCTGCGCGTGCAGTGAGCTTCCCTGATTCCTACCCCAAAGATCCTCAGGACCGACTGATTGGCGCAACGGCCCTTGTCGAAGGAATCGACCTGGTCACGCACGACAGGCTGATTAAAAAGTCGGGCGTGGTTCCGGTCATCTGGTGACGGATTCACAATCGACCCTATTTCGGCAGATCTCAGCGGGCGCTCCTTAAGGAGCGCCCACCGTTCTTTCTAGGAGTCTCAGTTCTTCCTGTCGCTCAACCCCTGACCTGTCCCATCCGCTTTCCAGCGTTCAACTCCGCGAAAACCCAGGCATCAGCTTTCACGAAGTATCTCCATGGAGACAACCTTCGATTATCTGCGCCAGTTTGGCCCTGCATTGGCTGAACGCATTCTCGAAACTTATCCGCCACTGCAGAACACCAAAGACCCCGTTGCACCGACACTGGCAGGTCTTCTGCGCAAGGCGCTTCCGGCTAAGGCGCTCGCCATCACGGGTACAGCCAAATATCTGCGCACGGCAAAAGCTGCGCGCATCGTCACCGAGTGTGGCGCCGGCAAAACCTTCATGGCGCTCGGCGCCATCCAAGTTCTCGCGGAGGGACGCCCCAGCGCCACGCTGGTCATGTACCCCGCCCATATCAAGCACAAGTGGGCGCGCGAGGTCCTGCTCACCATCCCACGCGCACGCACTTTCCTGATCGAGGACATGCGCAATGGAGGCGATCCCGGCCGCATCGCGTCTGCGAGGTGAAGCTCAGCAAGGGCAGGACTGTGTACGAGGGCAAGCGACTCGCATTGTCCGAAATGCGGCACATGAGCCGCAAGGAATGGCGGAAGCGCTTCCCGTGCCCGACGTTCTTTATCACGGGTACCGCCTTGTTGTTTCAGCCTCTGGCCAGATTCAGCGCATAGCGAGCGTGCTTGCGCTCGCCCGTGCGGACAAGCGCGCCCTTTTCTCTAAGGTCAGTTAAATCGCGGGTTGTTGTGGCGGGAGAGGCTCCGGTGATCGTGCTGTAGTTGCCCGCGCTCAGTCCGCCCTTGAACCCTTCGTGGCCTTCCCGGAACATCCGCAGGAGCGCCTTCTGCTGCTTGTCATTGATGTGGCCGCGCAGCCGGTCCAGTAGCTTGGTCTTGGCAATCAGGAACTCCACCTGCGTGATGGTCCGGCGCTGCGCTTCCAATGCAATGTCAGCGATCCGGGTCGAGCTCGTTCAGTTTCGCTGGTCCGATGAGACTGTAGTTGGCGGCGGCGCGTTGGCCGCCGGTGTCGCAGCCGGCGTAGAGGTAGTTTTCCGTCCCAGGGCAGCAGCGCGGAGTTGGTCGCTCTGACTGAAGGAAACTCGGCGAACTTGCATCAGAACAGCCGAGATACTTCCTGAACGAAGCGCCATTTCACTTCAGTCCAGTCGAGCGTCACGAGCATGTGGGGCATCGGGTCCTTTTCGGCATCGCCGAAGAAGGTCAGAGATTTGAGGATGTGAATCCTGTTGTAGTGCGTTTGGGAATACTTTTGATCGAAAAGGCGAAGGATTTCCTTAAGACCGTAGCGCTCGACGCATAGGTAGAGATCGACGAAATCGCGTTTGGTGCCGCGGCTCGCAATTGCGCTCACCGTCATGCAGGCGATGTCGCGTGGATCCGCAATGGCAACGTCAATAAATGAGTTGGCCGGAAACAATACCGGGTATGCGTAGCCCAAGAAGCTGACTTTTGTTTCCTGGACAGTTGCGTGAAGAGTGTACGGCGCCTTCGCAACCAGCGTGAATTGGTCGAGCGTCTGGAAACGCTGGAGGAGCATCTCTTCGTCGAATTGCTCCGTTGCGAAGAAGTCCAAGTCAAGGGACAGCCGATGGCCGAATTGGAGCGCGAGCCCCGTTCCGCCAGCGAGATAAAAGCCCTCCAAGAGGCGCGCATTCCGAAGGAGGCTAAGCGTTAATTCAGTCGAAGCGTGGATCACCTCTCGATGCCACGCACCGTGTTCATGATTGGTCATGGCAGTGTCCTTCGGTGAATTGGTGATGGTTAGCGGCTGCCGTTCAGCTCCGCAACCTCGCGGGATGGAACCCCATATACAAGCGCCCAGAAGTTGGCAGATTTCGGAGAGAGGCGGCCCTCAGTCGAGAGGACCCGACGAATCCCCGCTTCGGAGAAAGTTTGCCGCAGCCAGGTTATGGCCTCATCGTCGCCTAACTCCAGAACCCTAAAGATCGTGTAGTCGGGATAGGCCTCGGGCGTGAAAGTGTCAAGGTTCGTATCCCAGAATAACGTTAGTAAGTTGCTGGGAATCATACAGTTATCATTATAATCCTACCTCGAAATAAGTCAACAGTTTTGCCGTAAGAGGACAGAAATGCCACCTTGAAAACGGCCATTCACCGCGCATCGTAATGCCGGGCCGTTCGACGGGTGCCAGCCATTCGAGGAGCGAAGATGGCCGGAACGCAAACTCATCACCCAGGTTGCGGCCCCTTGACCCGTGCTCGGGAAGGACGACGGTCCTACATCCTTTTCGCTGAACCCGCCGACTTGACGTTTCCAGACAGCATGGTACGGTGAGATCAACAAATGACAGATGCTTCAATGAATACGCCGCACCAAATATCAAATGCCGAGTGGAAAGAGATCATGGAAATCCCTTCAATCAAGCAGTCATGGGGCCGTGAGGGGACGAAACCCCGGAACAATTTGCTGAGCTTGCGTACGGTGTGAGGTTTGATTTTTGCAAGCGGCGGGCCGGGGTACTGACGCGATACCGGAAAACTCAGCCACATCCAGACATGATCGGACCGTTGCCCTACATTGGCGGCAATCCTGCTCCTGTACCCGATACGGCCGGCACTGCCGCGGCGCAGCCGGCGCGTCAATCTCCTGCACCCCCGCCCGCAAGGGTTCCTTCCGCTGCGGCCGCAGGCCGTCGATCGGAATAGTTTACCCATACCATAGGTTGAGGTCCGAGAGTTCGGGCAATAGCTCTCTGGCTTCCCACACACCGGACCGCAGCCCCTCGTTCAGACTTGCATTGAAGACCCTCTGCTTGCTCTCGGTCGAGGCCAGAGGCCCTTACACCGGACCGCCCCCCCGCAGGCGCAGCCAGATTCACTGTCGGCCTGCGGCCGTAGGCCGTCAGCTGGCCGATGGCCGGACGTTCAAACCCTGCCGTTTGAGCGCGATGACTTCATCCACGTATCTCCGCCCAGGCGCCTACGGCGCTCCTCTGTCCCCAAAATCAGGCTGGCCGGGCGGCGCCCAAGGCCCGGGGAATTTGCAATCAGTTCATGCAGCGGCGCTGACAGTTTCAAAACCAAACGGGCGTTTCAGGCCGGCCCCCTAAAAAAGATTGCAAACCTTCTGCGTTTTCCCTTCAGAAGTCAGTATTAGTGGCCAAGGGGAACGCAAAAGATACCTTACCTGAGCGCGGCGGATTCCATACTTGATGCTTCGCGGCAGGACTTGGAGACGGCGTTTCCCTCCCCAAAGTGCAAGGAGGAATATATAGATGCAGGAAGAGACGATCAATCCGAACCCGCCTCCCGCGGAGCCCGGGATGGCGGAACCAACACCCCCACAGACCGGCACGACCGAAGCCACGCCATCAAATGGCGTGGCCGAACCAGAAACCCAAGTTGCGCGCGCCGCATCCGACAGCCTCGAAGCCACCGCGACATGCCCCGTCAAGCATGATGTCGTCGGGAATCAAGGTATGCCAGAAGAGACGACCGATCCTATCTCGTCTCCCGAGGAACCCGGGACCGCGGAACCAACATCGCCACAGGAAGACACTTTTGGCGCTAGCGCAAGGAATGATGAAGCGGGCGCAGAAGGCCAAGTTTCCGCGGCCCCGTCAAAGGCCCCCGAAAGCAACCTACCGCCAACCGTCGGCGGCGATGTGACGCACGCTGCCGAGCTCGAGGACGGCGGATGTTTTGAGCCCTTCATTCCCCAGGTCCCGTTACCTCCCGCACCCAAGCCAGCCCCACAACCCAAGCCACGATCGCTCATGCACATGATCGACAAAGCCATCTTCAGCGAGGACTACCTCCCCACCCCGGCGGACACGACACCGGAGACGGAGATTCCGGCTCCTGCGGCAGACGGAAGCAAAGATGACGCTGAAAGGGCAAAGTCAAGCGAGACTCTCCCCGCGCCGGTGCAGGCGCCGCTCCCGCCACCTCGGGTGGCCGCGGCAGTCGAGCTCCATATGTGGATCAAGCGGGCTCTCTCGGCGCAGACGCATCTGTCAGAGGATGCGGCCGAGCTGATCGGTTTCTGGGTGATTACGACTTGGTTTCAGGACGCATTGACCGTTCTTCCGTGCTTACTACTCACCGGCGCCGCCCATGAGGCAAGCCGTGTTCTACACGTCCTCCGCAACCTCTGCTGTGAGGCGAGACTTCTGTCCGGATTCCGGCGGAGCCACATTTGCGTACTCCACTGGGGCTGCAAAACCAACTTGGTTTCGGAGCCAAACCTCGACAAGCGGACAGCCGGCTTACTTGGGAATCTAACCGACAAGAACTTCATGGTCGTGGAGCGCGGCTCGTTGATCTCTTGCGCCAAGTCGGCGGCGATCTACGCCGGCGAGAATCCGGAGACACCCCGGATCGAGAACTCTATCCACATTCACCTCGCTCCTACAAACGCAGCGCCACCAGCTCCTCCTCAATGGCTGCAAAAAATGATGGAGCGCCTCCCCGTCCACATGGACCAGTACCGCGACAAGAACCTCAGTGATGTACGCCGCTGGACGTGGGTTCCCTCCGGATTGTCCTCCGAACCGGCGGCCATCGCGGCGCCACTCGGGCGTTGCCTCACGAACGCGCCCGAACTCCGGCGGAGGCTGCTAGCACTCCTCAGAACCGAGGACCAGCAGCGTCTCTCTGAAATGTCGAACACCACTGAGGCTGTCGTCCTGGAAGCGACCTGGACGCTCTGCCGTGATGGGCGGGAGCACGCTTACGCCCGCGAGATCGCCGCCGCGGCCAACCATCTGCTGGAAGCGCGCGGTGAATCGGCGCGTCTGCGTCCGGAAAACGTAGGCCACACCTTGAAGGGGCTCGGCCTGCGCACGCGCCGGTTATCACAAAGCGGCAATGGTCTGAAGTTCGATAGGGCCGCCATCGCCCAAATTCAGCGGCTTGCCGCGGTGTATATGGTGGACGTGATGGAGGATTCGCCGGCAGAGACCGAGAACCTCCATGGCTCGCAAGCTACAGAAGACACGCAGTTTTGAGGAGGTGATGGAGGTTTTGGAAGTTTTTTCAATCTGGTTTCCGCGCGCTGGGCCGAAGTTGATACATCCAATTTAGAATGAATGACTTCCATCTTATAGGGCTTTAGGGCTTCAGCTTTCAACCTTTAGGCCGCTTTGGATCGCGCGTTATACCGAACCATTTGCGCTGCTGGTGGCGCAGATTGCATACGATGGAGAAGGTGGTTCAGGGTTCGTCAAGCAACTCGATGACCCGGGAACGTGAACGATCAGGACCACCTGGAGGAAACTCAGAGATGGAGATCAAGAGAAGCGGCTCGCAGCCATCGGGCAGAGGACCGGCAGATTGGTTCACCGGCACAGTGCGGATCGATCCGCTGTTTCAGGTGCCGGAGCCGGCGCGGGTGCAGGGCGCGAGCGTGACGTTTGAGCCGGGCGCGCGAACGGCATGGCACACACATCCGCTGGGACAGACTCTTATTGTGACGGCGGGTTGCGGACGGGCGCAACGCTGGAGCGGCGAGATCGAGGAGATCCGGCCCGGCGATGTAGTGTGGTTCGCGCCGGGCGAGAAGCATTGGCATGGGGCCGGCCCGGCGACGGCCATGACGCACATCGCCATCCAGGAGAAGCTCGACGGGAAGGTGGTCGACTGGATGGAGCATGTGAGCGACGAGCAATACCGAGGATGATTCAGCGCAGGATCGAAGCGCAGGTTGCGCCGCGCCTAGCGCAGGAATTCCAGACGGCGAGGCGAGAGGTGACAGAACTCGGCGGACCGGAGGGTCGCTGCGCAATCATGGGATCGGTGGCCGGCGCTCTGATCGGCATGCGGCCCATTGACGACCGCTGCGCCGTTCTATACTAAACGGCACAAGATGAATCCTGATCCGTTAATTGGCCAATCAATCCTGCACTACACCATTCTTCGCCAACTGGGCTCGGGCGGCATGGGCGTGGTGTACGAAGCCCAGGACGCGCAACTGGACCGGCACGTGGCCCTCAAGTTTCTGCCGGCGGATTTGGCCAGAGACAGCCAGTTGCTGGAGCGCTTTCAGCGCGAGGCGCGTGCGGCCTCGTCGCTGAATCACCCGAATATCTGCACCATCCACGCCATTGAACGGCACGAGCTGCAGCATTTCATCGTGATGGAGCTGCTGGTAGGGCAGACGCTGGCGGATCGGCTGACGGGACGGCCCATGGATGTGGAGACGATCCTGCCGCTGGCGATCCAGATGGCCGATGCGTTGGAGTCGGCCCATGCCAAAGGCATTGTGCACCGGGACATCAAGCCGGCGAATCTGTTTCTGACGGACCGCGGGCAGTTGAAGATTCTGGACTTCGGGCTGGCAAAGATCACGCTGGGCCAGACGACGCAGGCGGCGGATGGTGACAGGACGCTGGCCGCGGGGGAAGAACTGACCTCGCCTGGCTCGGCGGTGGGCACCATCTCTTATATGTCACCGGAGCAGGCGCGCGGGCAACTCGTGGATGCGCGCACCGACCTCTTTTCGACGGGCACGGTCCTCTACCAGATGGCCACCGGCACTCTGCCGTTTCAGGGAGAGACGTCGGCGGTGATCTTCGACGCCATACTCAACCGCGATCCGCAGCCGGCCGCCGAGGTAAACCCTGCGCTGCCTGAGGAGTTTGTGCGCATCCTGGAGAAGTGCATCGAAAAGGACCGAACGCTGCGCTGCCAGACAGCGACGGAGTTGAAAACCGACCTGAGCCGGATGAAGCGCAATCTCGAGTCGGCCAGGAACCGCGCCAAAGCGAAGACCGACTCCGATCCCGGAGCGCACAAGCCGGGGAAATCGGTCGCCGTCCTCTATTTCGAGAATCTGAGCGGCGCCAAGGAAGACGAATACCTGCGCGACGGCATCACGGAAGACGTGATTACGGAGCTATCAAAAATACGCGGACTGAATATCTTTTCGCGCCCCACGGTGCTGGCCTTCCGCGACCAGACCGTGACCCCGCAGCAGGTGGGGCAGAAGTTGGGCGCCGCGTACGTGCTGACCGGCACCTTGCGCCGCTCCGGCGCGCGGCTGCGCATCAACGCGCAACTGGTGGATGCGCACACGGATTTTCCGTTGTGGTCGGAGCGCTTCGACCGCGAGATGAAGGACGTTTTCGAAGTGCAGGACGAAATGGCCCGCAAGATCGCCGAAGCCCTGCGCGTCACGCTTTCGCCGGAGGAGCTGGAAGCCCTGGCGGTGAAGCCGACGGAGAATCTGCAGGCCTACGATCTCTACCTGCGCGGCAAGCGCTACGCGCGCCGGCAGACGCGGCAGGACCTGGAATTCGCGCTGCAGATGTTCGAAAACGGAGTCGCCATCGATCCCAACTTCGCGCTGGCCTACGCCGCCTGCGCCAATGCCTGCGCGATGTTTTACTGCAACTACAGCCGCGATGAGGTGTGGGTGGAGCGCGCGCGCGAAGCTTCAGGCAAGGCCGTGGCCCTGCGCTGGGACCTGCCCGAAGTGCAGGTAAGCCAGGCGTGGGTGCTCTATGCGGCCTCACTGCACGACGAAGCCGTGCGCATGGTGAAGAAGGCCATCGAGCGAAAGCGCGACTGCGAGGGAGCGTATTACCTGCTGTGCCGCGCCCTGTTTGCCGCGGGCCGCTACCAGGAAGTGCTGGACGTGGCGGAAACTGCCATCGAGGCCAGCGGCGAGGACTACAACGTTTACGTGCCCATCTTGAACTCCATGGGCGCGCTGGGCAAGACAGAAGGCGTGCGCAACATGATCCAGCGCTGGATCGCGGCTTTTGAAAACCACTTGAAGCAGGTGCCGGAAGACGCGCGTGCCCGCATTCTGCTGGGTGGGGCCTACGCCCGCCTGGCGCGGACCGACGACGCCCTGCGCGAGCTGAACCTGGCCGTAACTCTGCGCGCCAACGAGGCATCCATTCTGTACAACGCGGCTTGCCTGTACTGCTCTCTGAATAGAAAAGCGGAGGCTTTGGACACCTTGCACAAGGCCTGGGAAGCGGGATTTCGCGACGCCGCCTGGGCGCGCCGCGACCCGGACCTGCTGAAGCTCCACGACGAACCGGAGTTCAACCGCTTGTATCCGGAACATGCGGCGTAAGCGATGAGGGCAGTTTGACCTGCTGAGCGCTCAGGGCCGCGCACGCCGCATTCGATCCGGCGAGAGTCTCATCGCGATCCGCGAGCATGCAGAACAGAAGGACATTGAAGTTGAAGCGAATATCGCCGCTTGGACGCGACGCGCTTGACCCAATTCAGGGAGGAATCAAGCCAATGAGCAGAATTGCAGGCAGAATTGCGGATCGGAGAGATTTCCTGAAGAACGCAGCGCGGGGCGCGCTGATGGCGCCCGTCGTGGCTTCGCTGAGCGGGCTTGGTTTGGCGCAGGCGGTGAAGGCGACATCAGCGGCGCCTGCTCACCCGCATCGAGCGAAAGCGATGGAAGGCGGCCCGAAGGTATCGCTTAACGTGCGCGACCTGGGCGCGGTTGGCGATGGCAAGACGATGGATACGCCGGCGCTGCAACAGACGATCGACCGTTGCGCTGGGCTGGGTGGAGGCGAGGTGGTGGTTCCGGCGGGCGACTACGCGACGGGCGCACTGGAGTTGAGGAGCAATGTGCTGCTGCGCATTGAGGACGGCGCGAGTCTGCTCGGGACCGGCGACATGAATGATTATCCGGTAACGCAGGTGCGCTGGGAGGGACGGTGGATCAAGGGATACAGCGCGCTGATCTCGGCGATCGACAGCGAAAGTGTGGGCATTACGGGGCCTGGGAAAATTGTGGCGAGCGAGGCGATTGTGGGCCGCGTGGAACGGAAGACGGGAATGCGGCTGCCTGCGCTGCTGGAGTTTACGAATTGCCGCGGCGTGAATGTGGAGAACTGCTTTACCAGCCAGGCGGGAATGTGGTCGATTCATCCCGTGTACTGCGAAAACGTGACCTTCAACAGCGTCGTAGTAAACAGCGGCGCGGATGGCATCGACGTGGACTCGTGCAAACACGTAACGATCGACGGCTGCGCTTTTGACACCGGCGACAACTGCATATCGCTGAAGTCGGGGCGCGGCGAGGAAGGGTACACCATCAACCGGCCGACCGAAGATGTGCACATTGCGAACTGCACATTCATCGACCGGAACTTTGCCTGCGTGGGGATCGGGAGCGAAACGTCGGCGGGAATTCGCAACGTGGTTGTGGAGCACTGCAAATGCGTGGGGGCGCGCACCTACGCCATCTATATCAAGAGCCGGCCGGGACGCGGCGCGTACGTTGAGAACGTTAAGGTGAACGACCTCGACGTTTCGGGCGCAAGGCAGGGATTTTTGCGGCTGAACAATTTGAATAGCGGCAAACAGGATGAGTTTCCCGTGCCGGGCGATGAAGGCATTCCGAAGTTTGCCGACTTTCATTTCGCGAACATTCGCGTAACGGACGTGCCTGTGCTAGTTGAGGCCACGGAGATTCACCCGCGCAAACCGCTGATCGGCTTTTCGCTGACCAACGTGACGGGGACGTGCAAGAGTGGAATCGCGCTGGCGAACATGAAAGATGTGGCGATTCGCAACGTGAAGGTGACGGGATTCGATGGGCCGTTGCTTAGCATCGACAACGTGACGGGCGTTGGATTGGCGGGCGCGGCGAAGATCGATGCGGCGAAGATGCCCAAGGCGCCGGAGGCGGTGCCAGCGCCAGAGAAGGCGTACGAGCTGAAGTGAAGCAGCAAGTCAGCAAGTCAGCGAGTCAGCAAGTCGGCCCAGGAGAACATTCACATGAGGACCAGATGCAAGAGAATGGGCGCGCTGCTCGCAGGCGCGTCGATGTTCCTGACCATGGCGCTTGCGCAGGCGCAGAGTGACGTTTCGGACTCAACGATCTGGCGGTTTGACAATATTGACTCCATCGGCGGCCATGCCACGCATGTGCATGGGCATCCGTACCTGATCGATTCGCCGTATGGCAAGGCTGTGGAGTTCAACGGCGTGGATGACGCGCTGTTTGTCGACGAGCATCCGCTGGCCGGGGCCAGCACCTACACGTGGGAAGTGATCTTCAGGCCCGACGTGGATGGCGCCGAGGCGCAACGATTTTTTCATTTGTCGGAAATTGATCCGGCCACCGGGAAAGACACCGACAACCGCATGCTCTTTGAGATTCGCATCGTGAAGGGCGAGTGGTGCCTCGACAGCTTTGCCAATACCAATGGCTCCGAGCGCACGCTACTGAACTGCAACGATCTGCATCCGCTGGGGCAGTGGTACCGGGTGACGGCAGTGTATGACGGCAAGACGCTGCGCAACTACGTAGGCGACGAGATGCAGGGAGAAGGCGAGTTGCATATGACGCCGCAGGGACCGGGCCACTCGTCGATTGGAACGCGGATCAACCAGCGCGATTCCTTCAAGGGTGCGGTGTTCGAGGCGCGGTTTACGCCGCGAGCGCTCGAGCCGGAAGAGTATTTGAAGATGCCGCCGGTGGAGAGCGGAGCAAAGTAGCGGGTCAGCGAGTAAGCGAGTCAGCCGACGATGCCTCCTTAGCGGGAAGAAAGGCGCGCCGGCGCTTTGCGGGCGGATAATTGGTTGCGTGATACGGAAAGGACGTGCCATGCGCAAGTGGGGCATCGTCATCAGCGTGTTTTACGCCGTGATTGTTGTGGGGCTGCTGGCGCCCGCCGGGTTGCGCCTGGCCATGGCGGGATCAGACGCTCCCTTCTTCAAGACCCTGGGCGATATGTATACCGAGTGGCTGGTGTGGGCGGCGATTGTTGCCCTCATCGGTGGCCAGGCGATCCTGCTTTTCCTGTCAGTTGACACCTCGCAGAAGCGATTGAAGCCGCGGACGCATCTTGCGGTGTCGGTAGTCGCAGGGTCGATGCTATTTGCGCTTCTTGCATTCGCTGCAATCTCAGCGGGCGGAGCGGCCGTGGCCGGGGATAAGTTCATCGACCGGTTCTGGGATACCGAGATGGAGGTCGTGTGGATTTTCTCGGCGATATGGCTGGTCTGGGGAGTTCTTTTCTATCTGTATTTCAGGAACTCTGCGGCGGTGACGACCCGCATTGTGTCTTGGCTGCTGAAAGGCAGCGTGCTGGAGCTTCTGATCGTGGTTCCATGCCATGTCTGGGTACGACAACGCGGCGATTGCTCCGCGCCCATTGCGACGAGCTTCGGTATCGTGACGGGGATTGCGGTGATGCTGCTGTCGTTTGGCCCGAGTGTCCTGCTGCTTTATAAGAAGCGACTGGACGCGTACACCACACGGCCATCGAAATAGGAGAGCAGCGTTGCCGCCGCATAGGCCGCGCGCGGAGAATTGTGTCTCAATCAAGCCTTGATACCCTAGGAACTTGTTGAAATAGGTACCGTTCTGCATCGGGGCGAAGGTGTCGCCCGTCTAATGGGTATGCGTGGAGATGAGCGAGTTCAGGATGGGATGTTCAGCTATGTTTCATTGGAGCAGCGGGTACCTCAGGATCATCCGTTGCGCGCGGTTCGCAAGCTGACGGACACGGTGTTGGGGAGGTTGAGCGCGGAGTTCGATGCGTTGTATGCGGACTCGGGACGGCCTTCGATAGCGCCGGAGTACATTCTGCGGGCGCTGCTGTTGCAGGTGTTCTACTCCGTGCGTTCGGAGCGGCTGCTGGTCGAGCAAATCGACTACAACCTTCTGTTCCGCTGGTTTGTGGGTCTGGGCATGGACGATGCGATGTGGAACCACGCGGTGTTTTCGAAGAACCGAGACCGGTTGCTGACCAGCGATGTGGCGCAGCAGTTCTTTGCGGAAGTGAACCAGCAGGCCAAGCGGTTCATGAGCGACGAGCACTTCACAGTGGACGGCACGCTGATCCAGGCGTGGGCCTCGCAGAAGAGCTTTCGCAGCAAGGACGGTTCCGATGACGGCGACGGGGGAGATTTTCATGGCCAGAAGCGTACGAATCAGACGCATGAATCGACCAGCGATTGGGATGCGCGGCTGTACAAGAAGAGCTACGGCAAGGAGTCGAAGTTGAGTTACCTGGGCCACGTGCTGGTGGAGAACCGCAACGGATTGATTGCCTCCGCGATGGTGACGCACGCCGATGGTCTGGCCGAGCGCGATGCTGCGCTCTTGATGCTGGCGCAAAAGCAAGAGGGCCGCTCGCGGCGCATCACAGTGGGCGCGGACAAGGCTTACGACAGCAAGGATTTCGTCAGCACGGTGCGGGAGTTGAACGTGACACCGCATGTAGCCAAGAACGACAAGGGCCGCAGCAGCAACCTGGACCGAAGGACCACACGGCAGCCTGGCTATGCCGTCAGCCTGAGCCGGCGATGGCTGATCGAGAAGGGCTTCGGTTGGCTTAAGCAAACCGGCCCGCTGCGCCAGGTCAAGCTGCGAGGCCTGGAAAAAGTGGACTGGCTATTCGTCTTCAGTTGCGCCGCACACAACCTGATCCGGCTGCCCAAACGGATGGCTCAACAACCAGGAAGGCTCATGGAGCAGCGTGCCTGAACGTCGCTTGCAGGTCTCGGGGATGCTTCCCTGAGACCTGCAAAGCCCCATAAACACTGGCCAGACCCGCAGTTCAAACAGATTTCAACCGGCTAGGGATCGAAATCACAAGAAAAGACGCTGCGATGCGGCGAATTTCAACAAGTTCCTAAAGCTTTGGAGGATTCCGCAACGATGGCGATAGAAACTCAAGCCGGCGCGACTAAAAACAAGACTCTACACGCATGGGAGGCTGGTGGCGCCGGGTCGGCCGAGGCGCTGACCGCGTGGGTGAGCGAGCGCTTGAATGCTCATGAGGCCGCACTGGCTGAGTTGCTGGCCGTCAAGGGCGAGCGCACGCCCGCGAATTCACTGCTGCTCTACGACAAGGCGATCGAGCACCTGAGCCTGGCCGGAGCGCAGGCGGGGATTCTGAATTCCGTGGCCGCCGACAAGGCCGTGCGCGACCAGGCGCAGATGGAGGCGCAGCGCGTGGCGATGGCAGGCAGCGCGTTGAGCCTGAATCGCGAAGTGTACGACACGCTGACGGCCATCAAGCTGGACGGCGCGAGCGCGGCGACGAAGCACTATGTAGACCGCACGCTGCTCAGCTACCGCTTGTCCGGCGTGGACAAGGACCAGGCCACACGCGATCGACTGCACGCGCTGCACGATAAAGCAACTGGCCTGTCGCTCGAGTTCGGGCGCAACATTCAGGAGGGCGGGAAGACGATTGAGGCGACGCCCGAAGAGCTGGAGGGACTGCCTGCCGACTACGTTGCTCGGCATCCGGCGCAAAAGGGCGAAGACGGCCGGGAACGCGTGATGCTGACGACCGATCCTCCGGACATGATGCCGGTGATGACGTTTGCGGCGAGCGCGGCGCTACGCGAGCGCATGTTTCTGGCGTACAACACGCGCGCCTATCCGGCGAACCGGCAGATTCTTCTCGATCTTTTGGCAACGCGGCAGGAGATTGCGTCGATTCTCGGATTCCGGAGCTGGGCAGATTTGGCGACGGCCGACCAGATGATGAAGTCGGCGGCAAATGTGCGCGCGTTTTTGGCGAAGCTCGACGAGGCCAGCCGCGACGGCGCGAAGCACGAGCACGCGCTGGTGCTCGAATTTGCGCGCGGTCGGGCGCCGGGATTGAATGAGATCGACATCGTGAGCCGCGGGTATTGGTACGAACAATTCCGGCGCGCGAAGTTCGATTTCGACTCGCAGTCGGTACGGCCGTATTTTCCTTATGCGCGGGTCGAGGCGGGCGTGCTGAACACGGCGGCGAAGCTGTTCAAAGTGGAGTTTCGGTCGTCGAACGCGCCGGCGTGGGATGCGGCAGTTTCAGTGTTCGAGGTCTTCGATGGCGGGCGGCTGGTGGGGCGGTTCTATCTGGACATGCATCCGCGCGAGGGCAAGGACAAGTGGTTCTCCGCGGCGCCGGTAGTGACGGGCGTGCGCGGGCGCGCGCTGCCTGAGGCGGCGCTGATCTGCAACTTCCCGGCGGGTGATGAAAACGATCCCGGGCTGCTGCAATATTCCGACGTGGTGACGTTCTTCCACGAGTTCGGGCACCTGATGCACGCGATTCTCGGCGGGCACACGGAGTGGGCGGGGCTTTCGGGATTTGCGACGGAGGGCGACTTCATCGAGGTGCCGTCGCAGATGCTGGAGGAGTTTTTCCGCGACGAGAAGCTGCTGCAGTTGTTCGCGCGGCACTACGAAACGAATGAGGTGCTGCCGGCGGAGCTGATCCGGACGATGAAGCTTGCGGGCGCCTTCGGGCGCGCGGACTGGGTCCGGACGCAGCTCTACTACACGACACTCGCGCTCAATTTGCACGACGAGGATCCGGCGAGGATCGATCCCGACGTGGTGACGCGCGAGCTCTACAAGCAGTTCCAGCCGTGGACGTGGCTCGAAGGCAACCGCATGTACGCGAGCTTCGGACACCTGACCGGCTACTCGTCGAACTACTACACGTACATGTTCGACAAGGTGATTGCGCTGGATTTCTTTGGGCAATTCGAGCCAGATGATTTGCTGGGCTGCGAGGCGGGAGCGCGCTACCGCAAAGCGGTGCTTGAACAGGGCGGGTCGAAGCCGGGGCGCGAGCTGGTGCGGGATTTTCTAGGACGCGATGAGGAGTTTTCGGCGTTCAGCAAGTGGCTGAATGAAGAGTTTGAAGGGCAGCCTGTAGCTGGTAGCCGGTAGCTTCCTGTCCCACCCTTTCCGCGATGAGATAGCGGAAAGGATCGGGCAACACGAATTGGTGATGTTCCTCCGCAAATCAGGACGATTTGGCGCCCTGGAAGCCGGCGAGGATTTGCGTCATCAGGTCGTTGACGGTGCCGGGAGAGCTGGGCAGGAAGATGGTGCTCGCCTTGCCCGTGACGCCGACTTCGCGCATGGTGTCGAAATACTGGGTCATCAAGACCATGGCCATCACGTCCTGCGCAGTTGAGCCTTCAACGGCGGTTTTGAACTCCTCCACCGATGCCTGCAAGCCCTTGATAATCGCCTGACGCTGGCGAGCCGTGCCTTCTCCTTGCAGCGCCTTCGATTCCGCCTCCGCCTCAGCTTGCTTCACTTTCAGGATCTTCTCGGCCTCGCCGCGGGCCTGCGCCGCGATCTGCTCGCGCTGCGCGGCGTTGATGTCGTTCATGGCCGCCTTCACCTTGGCGTCGGGAACGATGTCGGTGACCAGCGCGCGCAGAATGTTGTAGCCGAAGGTGTCCATGACCTCGTCGAGGTCGCGCTTGACGGCGCCGGAGATCTGCTGCATCTGCTCGAAGGCTTCGTCGAGGGTGAGCGTGGGCACATGGCCCAGGATGGAGTTAAAGACGTAACTCTCGATCTGGCTCTGCGGATTGCTGAGCTTGTAATAGGCGTCAAAGACCTTGGCTTCGACCACTTGATATTGCACCGAAACGGGGATGGTGACGAAGACGTTGTCCTTGGTTTTGGTTTCGACGTTGACGACGGCCTGGCGCACCTGCAGGTCGACAAGGCGGACGGTTTCGCACCAGGGCAGCAGGAATTGCAGGCCGGGACGCGCGACGCGGTTGAATTTTCCGAAGCGCTCGACCACGCCGGCCGAGTAGGTGCGCACCGTGTACATGGTCTTGAGGAGCGTAACGAGAACAAAGATGCCGAGGACCGCGACAACGATGAGAACGAGAACGGCAACTGCGGAGTTGTCCATGACGAGCCTTTCTAACTCCGGCGCGGGAGAGGCGAATAGGGATTGAATTTGATCCGCGCTTTTGAGATGGAGGAATGATACCGCAGGAGTGCGAACGGCGCGTTAGAGCGGACCGGCGCGCGAGCGAACCAAGGCTGCGAGGAGCAGCGATGAAGCTACGATCGTGAATCAGTGACGATGGTGGAACAGATGCTCGTTGATGTCGGGCCAGACCTCGCGAAAAACGTTGGTGAGCGCATCGCGCCCGACGGCGTAAGCGTATTTCTCCGCAAAGGCAGAGGGAGTCTGAGTCTTGCTCGGGTAATAGGAAAGCGAAATGGCCTGCGATACGCCGCGGCCAAAGACCTCAGAGGCATTGAAGCTGTTTTTACCGTGATAGTTGGGCGTGATGAGCACGCGGGTGGCCGCGTAGACTCCGCGCTTGAACACATTGCCCTCGCCCATCGCGTAGTAGCGCTCGTCCTGATGAAACACGGTGGGCATGATCCAGTCGACCCAATAGTTGCCGTCGGTTTTGTCGAGATAGCCGCGCCAGTAGTAGGCCCAGTAGCCGCCAACGCCCTTGCCTAATTGGGTGTGCGCATCGGTGCCTTCCGCCAGGAGCGAGGTAATGCCGACGAAGACGAAGGCGGAATAATCGAAGCTGTTTTTGGTGGCAACCATGAACGCCTCGCGCGGCGTTGGGGGTGGAGGAATAACACCAGCGCTGACGGCTCGGTAGTTGGGCATAATGCCGAGGATGCGTTTCGGCTGCGGAGGCGGCTTATGCTTTGGCGGGTTGTTCGCATCGGTCGACGGCGTGGCGGCGTTTGGATTTGGCTGCGGCTGGGGGGACGATTGCGGCTGGGCTGAGGAGTTCTGCGGTTCAGGTGCTTCTGGCAGGGCGGCGGAGGCAATTGCGGCGTTCGAACGAATCTCCTGCGAGTGAAGCGGTGAAGGCAAACACAGGATCGATATTGCGGAGAAGAAGGCTCCTGAGATGAGGCTGGAACTGAATCGCATTCGTTCACCTGGTCGGGGGAAGTCGGCGTTAGCCGGCGCAACCTGCTGTGGGAGGCAAGCCGGCTCGGGAGAGGCCGCTCGGAACTGGACCGGTTGCAGGAGCTTTGAGCTCAAAGCACTTCACCGGAATCCGCTCCGTAACACATGAATATTTTCTTACAGTTAGACGCATTTGCGCGCCCGCTGGACACAATGATTCACGCCGTGAGGCGGAAAGCGAGCCGACAGGCCACCCAGAGTTCTTGGCTAAGGTACGACTGGAAACCGATGAAACGTTAAGTTTTACGCCTCGAAATCGATATAGCCGCGCTGGGGATCGGTGGAGACGAGCTTGACGGTGACTCGGTCGCCAACGTCGAGGCCCTTGCCGCCGCGCACCAGCATGCCTTCAACGTGCGGATCGAGCGTGCGCACGAAGGTTCCGTGGTCGGTGGCGCCGGTGACGATGGCCTGATAGGTTTGGCCGATGTGCGGGTGAAGAACGACCGCGGCAATGCGTTTCTGCATTTCGCGCTCCACCTTGCGGGCGGCGTCCTCCATCTGAGTGCATCGCTGCGCGATGGCGTTGAGGTCGTCTTCAGAGTATGGCGCCGTGCTGTGCGTGAGCCATGCTTTCAGGAGGCGCTGCGTGACTACGTCGGGGAAGCGGCGGTTGGGCGCCGTGGAGTGGGTGTAGTCCCGAACCGCGAGGCCGAAGTGGCCGGGCGACGGCGCGTTGGGCTTGACTAGCAGATACTCGCCGGGCCCCATGAGCTTGATGATCGCGAGCGAGAGATCGGGAAAGTGGTCGGGATCTTTCCGTTTCTGCGCGAGGAGAAATTCGTTGAGGGCCTTGGAGTCGGGATCGGCGGGCAGCGCTGTGCCCTTTTGCGCGGCCAGCTCGACAATGCGGTCCCAGCGCTTGGGGTTCCGCACAATGCGACGGATGGAGGCGAGGCCCGCGCTTTCGAAGGTGCGCGCGATGACGCCGTTGGCGGCAACCATGAACTCTTCAATGAGCGACGTCGCCCGATTTTTTACGATGGGCGCGATGCCGATGATCTGATCGGTAATCAACACGGGCTGAGTCTCGATGGTCTCGAATTCGAGCGCGCCGTGCTGAAAGCGGCCGCCCTCCATGCGCTGCGCGGCGGTGTCCTGCAGCTTGAGCTGCGCGGCGAGGTCCGAGCTGGCGGCAACCTTCGCCGGCGGCGCGGCTTTGCCTTCGAGCCACGCGCCGACGCTCGGGTACGCCAACTGCGCGCGGTTGCGCACCAGTGCGCGGTAGGCTTTTTCATCGGAAGCGATTCCATTGGCGTCGATCGAATACTCGACCACCGCGGCCGCGCGATCTTCATTTTCGTTCAGAGAGGTGATGCCTTCAGAGAGCTCCGTGGGCAGCATGGGAAAAATGGTCACGCCGGTGTAAACCGAGGTGGTCTCAAACTGCGCATGTTTGTCGATCACCGTGCCCCTTGAGACGCGCGCGTCCACGTCGGCGATGCCGACGAGCACGCGAATGCGGCCATCTGGCAACTGCTCCGCCCACTCGATCTGATCGAGATCCTTCGAGGTGTCGTTATCGATGGAGGACCAGAGCAGGCCGCGCAGGTCGGCGAGACCGTCAACGGCCGGAAGAGCGGGCTGCGCCTCGATTGCGGCCAACTCCGTTTGGGTTCCGGGAGGAAAATCGGGCTGAAAGCCGTGCTCGATCATAGAGGCATGGGCCGCGGACACAAGATTGAAGTGAAAGGGATGGGTGGAATGCATGAAGAATGGCGCTCCTACGGTGTTGGTGGGCGGTGTTTTCTTGGCGACATGCCAGCCTAACACGGCCGGGGGGGCGGCGAGTCAGCAGGTCAGTGAGTTAACGAGTCAGCACCTGACTCATCATTGTGCGGGGCGCTGGAGACCGTATGCCGTTTACGCAGAATGAGCGCGACTGTGTAGAACGAATTTGTGCCGAGCCCAATGAGTGATGCAAAGATCAGCGCTGACTCGAGCCCTCCTGCTTCCGGGTCGCCGTTCCAAAGGCTGAGCCAATTGCTGCCTCTGAGAACAAGAATGCCGCACCAGAGGATCAGGGACACTGGGCCAATGAATGCCCCGAGCGCTGGAACGATCCACCTGTGATGACGGTCAACATTTTTAAGCAGAAACAGGAAGGGTAAATTGATCAGCCAGACAGGCAGGGCAAAGAGCAGCGTGATTTTGAAAATGAACAGCCAAGCACCGAGTTTTCCGAGCACGAGGCTGAAGATGGCGACTGCCAGAAGCATCGAGCAGAATGACAATAGGATTCGCGAAATCGTTCTCATCCGGTTGCTCCTATTGCGGCTGCACATTGACGGTGAAGTAGACAGTCTGGCTGGTGACGGCGTTGTCGACGTACGCGGTGGCCGTGACCTGGAGCGTAGCCACGCCGAGCGGCGTGCCGTTGGGAGCGAGCACGCTCGAGCTGTTGCAACTGGCGAGGCCGACGAGCGGCGCGAGCAGTAGGAGAAGGATGATGGAACGGCGCGGGGCATGTGACAGAAATGCTCGCTTGCGACGCTTGAATGGAAGGGCGAAGAAGAGGATCGCGGCCAGCGCCGCGCCTCCCGCGGCTTGCGGCCACGGCGAAACGTGATGACGGGTTGCGGACGCGGTGGCGTAGAGAGGGCCGCCCGAGGCAAAGGTCTGAATTGCGAACGTGACCGTGGCTGTAGGTGTGACCTGCTGCGGGGTGGGCGTGCAGGTCATGTCGTCCTGCAAGGCCACCGCGCAGACGACTTGTACTTGCCCGGAGAAGCCGCCTGCGTTGGTGACGACGAAGGACTCCGAACCGGATTGGCCCAGCACGATATTGAGGTTGGTGGGTGGATTGGTGGCCGCGGGCGCGATGGTGAATCCCTGAATGCTGATCGCGAGCGGAGTCGACGTGCCCGCACTGAAGACGGCGTCGCCGGCGTAGTAGGCCGTGATCGAGTCCTGGCCGGCGGGAAGACTTTGGATGGTCAGCGTGGCCGTGGAGGCATTGTCGACGGGGAGCGGCGAGAGAGCGGACTGGCCGATGACCACGGTGCCGTTGAGGAAGACTACCGAGCCGGTCGGATTTTGCTCGCCGGCTGCGGGCGGGACCGAGTTCGGTGTGACTGTGGCAGTGAGGATGATGGCAGTGCCTTGCGGCACTGTCACGCTATTTGCGGCGAGGGTGACCGTGACGGGAAGCAGGGTGGGCTTGATGGGCACGACGGCTGCTGCGAATGAGGATAGCGAAAGGCTGCTCAGGAGAGCAGTTGCCAGCCGCGGACCGATGCTTCGTCGCTGCATCCGACTTCTCGCCCCACGAAGGTGCGTTTACATCTGGACCCGATTGTATAGCGGCGCGGGCTGCGCAGGCGCACTGCTCCTACTGAATGCCGAGGTCAGAGAGAACCTTGGGTTTGGCTTCTTCCACGGCCAGCAGGTTGTGGCAGACGGAGCAGTCCTGAGGGATCGTATCGCCGTTCTTCGCGGTGTGGTTTCCGTCGTGACAACGGAAGCATCCCGGGTAATCCATGTGGCCGATGTGATTGGGATGCGTTCCCCAGGTGACCTTCATGAACGGAAATACGTTCTGGTCGTAGAGCGTCACGACTTCCTTGCCCGCCTGTTCGACCAGAGCCGCATTCTGCGAGAGCACTGCGGGATTCTGCGAACGATAGAAGGTTTCGAGCTGCTGAGGAATCTGGACGCCGGCCTGTTCCTGGCTCGAGTAGGTGCCATTTAGCAACGCCAGACCCTCCTTGTGAATCCAGGGCAGATTCGAGCTGATCGCCCCGACGGTCATGGCCTGGTCGATGGCCTCCTCCGCGGTCACGAAGGTATGCGCGGCGCGGTTGTGGCAGTCGATGCAATCCATGACCCTGCGGTCGCCCTTGGGAATGCCGCTGCCGGCCGGCAGAGTGCTGTATTCGGTGAAGGAACCGTCGGCGTTCTGCCGCTCCACCCAGGGAATCGTGGTGCGCGACGAGTCGGTGGCGACGTACTCGATGTGGCCAAGGTGGACGCCGTGGATGCCCGTGTAGTGCTGCGAGAGCGATTCAACGCCGCCGAGGTGCAGGATGAGCACGGTCTGCGTCTCGGTGTTCTGCTCGTCGTCAGCAAAGCTCGACTTGAACAGCAGCTTGTCGCCGTCGAAGCGCGTGGGCGTGTGGCAGCCTTCGCAGGTGTAGCGCGCGGGGCGCAGGCTGGTAACTGGCGACGGAATCGGCGTGGGATAGTTGGGAATGATTTTGGGCGCGAGCGGCGCAAGCGGATGGAAGGTGACTTCAATCAGCTGCTTGGTGCCGTTTATCTTGGCGCTGAAGTAGGCTTCCGCACCGGTTCCGATGTGGCACTCGACGCAGGCCACGTGGGAGTGGGGGGAGATCAGGTACGCCGTATACTCGGGCTTCATCACATGGCAGGAGCGGCCGCAGAACTGCGGCGAATCCATATACGCGGCGCCGTGATAACTGGCCGTGGCTACGACGAGGAAGTTGATGACCGTGAATACGAGAACAATGTCGAGTCCATGGCGGAAGACGCGATCGTTGAGATCGATCCTGGGAAACGTGGCGGGAATCTGACCCGCCTTCTGCAGCTTCCTGCGCCGCAACAGAACGCCGACGGGAATGAGCGCCAGACCCAGCAGGAAGAGGGTCGGAAGAATGAGGAAGAAGATGATGCCGAGATAGGGGTTGTCGCTGAGATGGCCGGAAAGCTCGGCCAGCCAGTAGCTGATCATGGTGATGCCGGAGGCGGTGGTGATGGCGCCGCCAGCCAGGCTGATGGGGTTGTTGCCGAAAAACAGCGCAGGACGAACCCAGCTATCGCGGAATCTCTCAAACGACGACACGTTTCCTCAACCTCCGTGGATCGACGGCCCGCCGGGGATGACGGGCCTGCCTTCAAACTGCTCCGCTGATTCCAGAGCTTACTTCAGGGTCTTGAAATACGCAGCGACAGCCTGAACCTGTGGATCGGTCAGGCCGGTAATGGGCTTCATCTTGCCTTTGCCGTTCTTGACTGTCGAGACGATCTGGTCGAGTGTGAGCGTCTTCATCGAAGGATCGGAGACCGGCTTCATGCCCATCATCTTGGCCATTCCCGCACTCGGTGTGCCGGTTGGCCCATGGCACATGGCGCACTTGGATTTGTAGATGGCCGCGCCGTCTTCAGCGAAGCACATGGAGCCGGCAAGCAACACCACCGCAGCCAGCACGATTCGAGAACGAAGGTTTTTATTCATGGCAAAACTCCTTGGTTTTTTTCGAGGCCCGCACGAACGTTCAAGCGCCAGCCGCGTGGTTATTTGTTGATGCCGCCGGCCAACGTTCGCAGCCGTTTGTTCTGCAATCGAGATAGTAGCAGGAACCACCTGACGCAGACCGGCGCGATCGAGGTTTTCGAGACCGACGATCGCGCCGGCTTGGTTTTGGTCTTATACTTCGTCTTGCTTTTACGAAACCCGTGCCCTTACTTGGCGAGGGAACGGAAGTACATTACAGAATCCTTGATCTGGGCATCCGTGAGCTTGCCCTTGAATGCCGGCATCTTGCCCTTGCCGTTGGTGGTGTCAGTAATCATCTGCGCTTCGCTCAGCGACTTCACCGAAGGATCGCTCACGGGCTTAACGCCCATCATCTTGGCGATGCCCGGATTCGGAGTACCTTCGGCTCCATGACAGCTTTGGCATTTGGCCTTGTAGGTTGCTTCGCCAGAGGACTGGGCAAAGCCCGCCGCACCGGCCATAAGAACCACCGCGGTCAGCGCAACTGCAAACTGAATTGTTTTGCTCATCGCATAACTCCTGAATTGCTTTCCCGGCCAGTCTGCGCGCGGCCCTTCCCGTCGCTTGCGGCTTTTTCCAGGAAGTTACTTACAGCGGTTGAACCCAAAAAGGCTTTTCCTCTTCTTCAGCAGCTCACCCCTTTGATGACAGAAGCGGTCGTCAAACAAAGCTCTTCATGCCGGCTCGTCCCGGCGCCGTACGCCGGCGCGGGGACGGTTAAAACTCATAATGCACTCCCAAAACAACGTTGTTGGCGTGGAAGTTGCGCGGCGCTGTGAACCCGTAAACTGGCGTGCCCGGGGACATCGCGGTATTCGCCACGGAACTGCAAGGCACAACCGGCGCGGTTCCGGTGGTGCCTACGGCGAGGGCGGGGTTGTCGTTGCAATACTGCGCGCCGGAGCGGCCACCCTCTCCATAACCGAAGTAGTCGTATTCGGCTTTCCAGATCAACCCGGGGTGCATGGTCCATTCAGCGCTTACAAAGGGAGTCTGGTAGTTGGACACGAGCGAACCATTGACGTCGCCGGCATCGGTGAAGAACCTGCTGCCGTTGGAGGAATTGACGCGGTAGCCAAGATTGGAATGCAGCTTCTTGGTCGGCGTGTACATGAAGGCAACCGATGCGAACTGCGTGGGAGCGTCTTCGAAATCCCTGGCTGGCCCAAAGAGTACGGTGTTCGATCCGTGGCCGCTTGCAACAGCGCCACAGAGCGAGCCGCTCTGGATTGCCGCTGCGGGTGCGACGGTGCCGCCCGGCAGGACGCTGGCCGCGCCCTGGAAGCAGACGTTGTCTCTCATGTACACATCGCTATAGGAGTAGTTGAGATCGAGCCCGTAGCGATCGTTCGGGAACAGCTCGGCGGCAAAGCTCCCTATCCGGGAGTGATCGACATGATCGAGCGGGCCGTAGTAGGCCGTGGTGTTGCCGGGGAAGGTCTGGTTGTTGTTTGTATTGTTATGCCGCTCAAGATCGTTGAAGGCGCCGGAGACCGTGGCCCAGGACTTTGGCCGATAGATGGTATGCACCCTGATATGCAGGAGCTGCCGGAATCCCATCGGAGTGAAGACGTTGTCGTTAAACATGGCCTCGGCGCTTCCGTTAAGGTCCCAGTTACTGGCGGGATGCAGGGCTGCACTGAGGATTCCGCCGTTTTCGTGAATGGTCACCTCGCCGGAGGTGGTGTTGTTGGCCGGAATCGGAATATTGTGCGCCGCAGTTCCCTGGCCTTCGGAGATGAGGTGTTCCTGATAGCGCCAGGTGAGCGAATACGTGCTGCGCGGCGTCGCGTCCCAGCTCACCGTGGCGTCGTTGGTGGTGAACCGCTGGCCGAAGTAGCCGGCCTGCCCCGCGCCAATGGAAGAACTGCCTTCAAAGGGCGCCCCGCAACTGGCCGCTTTGCTGGTTGACGGGTTGACTACGCAGGGGCTTCCAGACGCCGTCACGGTGCTCAACCCCGTGTAATTGATGGTCTCCTCGCCCGCCGTCGCGGGAACCACACCAGTGGTCTCACCCGTGAATTCGGAAGTTCCCGGCTGGTGAGCGTTGGAATAGCTGATCTGGTCTTCGACGCTGACCGTCTTCGCCACCTGCCACACGATGCCGTAATCGAAGGCCATCACTTCCCGCTTGGCATTCGCGAACGCCGTATAGGCGATCGAGCGGTCCGCACCGTCCAGGCCCTGGAACTGCTCGTAATAATTCGGCAGGTTCATGTTCGCGTTGGTGTAGCGGACATCGCCATTCATTGAGATGTTCTTGATGCTGGAGCTTTGCAGCCGGAAGATTTCAGTGGGGAAGATGACGCGTGTTGGCTGATTCCGGACATAGCTGCTGATGACGTTGCACGCCGGGTCGATGATCGGCAAGCCGCCACTGGGATTGGCATACAGGATGGTGGTCGAACTGATCATGCTGGTGGTGTTGCAGTTACTGCTGGCGGCGAATGCGCCCGTGGTGCTGCTGTAGCCATACGGCACGAAGCTCTGATAGCTGTCCAGCAAGGCGACCTTGGTTCCATCCGACTCCTGCACGGTGAAGTATTGCGGAGCCATCGAGAAGTAGGAGTCACCCTTGTAGTGATCGATCTGCTCTTCAAAGGTCAGCTTGGTGCCCTGGACCGGCTTCCAGTCGATCGTGCCCGTAAAATCGTCGGTACTGTTGCGCTGGTACTCCTGAAGCAGAATTTCCTGTCCGGCCACCGAATTGCCGCTCGGAGTCTGGCTCGGTCCCTGAAAGATGTTCTGCGCATACTCAACGCGGAACGTGAATTTCGACAGCGGAAGCAGGGTCAAGTTGGTGTCGGTCATGCGGCGCACAGTGTTAAACATGAACGGCGACTGCGTCACCTCCGGCCACGCATAGGAGCCAGTGGGCGCCGTCGAGGGTCCGATCGGAATGGAATACCCGCTGGGGATTCCCGGATTGCCGAGCAGATCGTAGTCGAAGTACTGCCGGTCGCGGCGGAACAGGCCGGAAAACTCGTAGTACTTGCCCTTTGAGAAGTCGAGCTTGGCGAAGTCGTTGGGCTCGCCGCCGAAACCGCTGGCAAAAACCTGCAAGTCGTCGAGCGGGGTGCTTTTGGTACCCGGCAGCGCGTGCAGATTGAAGGTCTCGCCGAGAACGCGCGGCCCGGACTGCAGGTTCACCATTGTGTCGTACATGGCACCGCTGCCCGAGATGCCGGACATGCGGCCGCCGAGATCGACGGACTCATGGACCGAATACCCTTGCGGGACAGACATCGTTGAATCCGGAGTGGGACTGGGTTCAGCTGGATTCTGCGCAACGGCGATGCATGCCGCTGCAAGAAACATGGCCACCAGCATTCCCAGGAACATTGCAAAAGATGGCTGTTGATTAAGAAGCCGTGAAACCCAGCCTGCTTTCTTCATATGAAGCCTCACTTGAATAAAACTCGTTGCCGACATCGAACCTTTGAAACTCCGTGCAAAGCCGTTGTGTGAGCCGTGCTGCGCCGATGTAAAGCCCAGGCGAAGCAAGGCTCCATCACCCTTATCTGAGAAACGCCTCATTCATGTTTGAACCGTGAATGTAGGTGTGGCAGCTGGTGCACGGCACGCTATCCGACGATCCCTGACCTTGACCGTGAATCGTGCCGACGGCTACCGCGCTATGGCACTGGTTGCAGAGCGTATTGATGTTCGGCATGTTCAGCATCCGGACGTTCTGGGAACCGTGGGGCGAATGACATGCCAGGCAGCCTTCCGCCTTGACCGGGGGGTGCTCGTAGACAAAGGGCCCACGCTTATCCATGTGGCACTTGGTGCAGATCATGTTCTCGTCGACAGTGGACCTGAGGTTGTTGTTCCCGAAAGTCCCGTGCACGTCGTGGCAGTCGGTGCACTTGACCGTGCCTTCGTTCACCGGGTGGTGGAAGGGCATATCGAACTTAGCTCTCTGGTCGCTGTGGCACTGGAAACAGAGCATGGGCTGCGGAGCCTTGAGCAGCGTCTCCTCTTTGCTGCCGTGAATGCTGTGGCAACTGGTGCAGCCGACGTTGGCCTTGGCATGAGGAGAGCGATCGAAGTTGGGATGCGCGCCAGCGTGGCAGCTCAAACACTTTGTGTCGACGTCTTTGGTGGAAGCCTTGGCGGGATCGAAGATCTTGGTCACGTCGCCCCCGCCGGCTACGTGCTCACTGCCGGCGCCATGACAGTTCTCGCAGGTCACACCATTCGCGTTCCCGGGCATCAATGCCATCTTGGTGTGAGGATTGGTGGCGAAGCTTTTTGCCACGTCCGCGTGACAGGTGGCGCAGGTGTCGGCGCCGACGAACTCGGCGTGACTGGTCGGCTCGGCCGGCGCGGCCTGAGCTTTGGATCCCGGCGGCGGAGCTGCCAGAGCCGTTGCCGACAGCATGCCCGCAACCAGCAGGAACATCAAAAACACTCGCAGTCCCGGCCGTTTCCCGAGAGCCGCACCATTGAATAAACGCGTTACCGGCCTATCAGTATGCATGCAAATTACCGCCTTCAAAAAACTTCGTGGAACCGCTTAGAAGTTACATCAGCCGCCGATTCAGGCTGAATGTGGTGGATTCTCCATGTGAGCGCGAGCACCGCTGGAGCCTTCTGCGGACGCTTGCCGGTGCGGAGCATCACCACCTGCACGAAAGGGTACGGTTTGCCGTAAAGAGAGGCGGTGATGCCTATCACATGAGACCGGAAGGAACATCTTGGCGTACAAGCCTATTGATTGAGCCATTTACCCATTCCCCATCTCGAAGGGTCCGGATGTGCCGTCACACCGCCAAAAACCCGCCCTCGAACGTGAGGCCCATCACATCCAAAACTCCCGCCACTCCGGCAAACTTTGAGCGAGTGCATGTGCTGGCAGAAAACAGCAGGGCATCTGGGTCCGAATCGCAGCTTGCATGGAATGAATTGCAAGCCAAAAGGCGTAAGAAACCAAGGGCCGCGTCGGAATGGGAAGAAGGAAGACGATGGCGGACATGCAGATTTCGATCGAGGAGCCGACGCGATCAAGGCACCTGGGCCGGTCATCGCCACTGGGGTGCGCGGCCTGCGCAAATCGGCGTCCCGGCTGGTTTTGCTCGCTTGGAAGCGCAGTATTGGCCGATCTGGAGCTGGCCACTAGCACGATTTCGCTGCCGGGGCAGGCGTCGCTGTTTACCGAGGGTGAGGACGCACGCTGTTTGTACCTGATTTGCAGCGGCTATCTCAAGCTGACTGCGGGACGGCCGGAAGACCGGCACATGATTGTCCGCGTGGCCGGGCCGGGATCGATGCTGGGACTTTACGCAGTGCTGTCGCACGGCGTTTACGAGGTTTCAGCGGAGTCGTTGACGCCGGCGCAACTGCGGCCCGTGGAGCGGGAGAGATTCCTGAGTTTCCTGCGCAATCACAAGGAAGCGCAACTGCGCGCAGTGCAATGCATCTGCCAGGAGTACCGCTTCGCACTGCAGGATGCATGCCGTATCGCTCTGGCAGAAACGGTGGCTGCGCGGCTGGCGCGGCTGTTGCTGGAGCTTGCGCATCAGATCGGCGAGCACACCGAGGCCGGAGAATTCCGATTTCCGCTGCTGCTGACGCACGAGGAGATGGCCTCAATGACCTGCACCACGCGCGAGACCGTCACCCGCACCCTCGGCCAGTTCCGCAAGGATCGCTGGATCTCGATTGAAGACTCCAACGTGACCATTCACCAACCTGTCCGCTTGCAAAGCCTTTTGTAAGGCCCCGAGAGGGGTCTGCGCGGCAAGGAGTTTTTCGCTCCCCGCGCCCCGATTGCGGAGTCCAAAGAGCTATGATTCTGGGAGGAGCATTGCTTTCCAGGTTGGAGCTCGATCCAAACATGAATCGCTTTCTTTTGCCCTTTTCTGCTGTACTTCTTTGGTGCTCGACCGCAGCCGCGCAGAGTCCCGCCCGCGATCCGGCATCTGTTCCGCCTGCCGACAAGCCGGGCGTGACTGAAACCATCAGTCCCGAAATCCTCGAATTCCAGAAGATTGAGGACAGTTGGTCGGACGCCGTGAACCGGCGCGACCAATACAGCCTGGAATTGGTGCTTTCCCCTCTCTTTGTCGACGTGTCAGCAAGCGGCGATGTGACCACGCGCAACCAGCAGGTGGCGCAGGTGATCAGCGGCGACGACAAAACACTCTATCTGACGCAGAAGGTCGTCACGGTGCGCATGCTCGGAGATATCGCCGTGGCCAACGGCACTTATACGCTGCACCACAAGGTCGGCTCAAGCCAGGTGGATGAAAAAGGCATCTTCACGCAAGTTTTCGAGCGAGTGCACGGCGGCTGGCTCTGCATCAATTCGCAGCGCACACTGCTGCGGCAAGATGCGAGCAAGAAAAAGGAGTCTACGCCGGAATCGCCCTTCCATCTGCCGAACCCGTTCTCCAGGGGCGAGAAGGGGCCGCAGTAGTCGGCGGCGACCGAGTTCCACGCGCGCTAAAATCACTTCAGCGGAATTTGAGTACGCCTTTTAGGCTGAATGGCAAGAGATGCAAGGGAAGAAAACTCAGCCGAAGAATGCATAGCTGCGCCGGGAGTTTGAGCAACATGGCGGATGCGACAGCGAGGGAAGACGCTCAACGGACGTAGTGGAAGATCGCTCTCCTTTTCGGAGCACTTATGTTCCTTCTGGGGGCACTCATTTTCTTTTTCGGGATCAATCTCTTCACACATCTGGTTGGGCTAACTCCAAGACCACAACCGCCAAATTCCGGTCTCACTCGCCCGTGGGAGTCGACGCCGTGGATTCCCCGCATTGGGATTGTATTGGCAGTTCTCGGGGGTCTACTAATGTCGACATCCTTGATTCCCGCGGATCGTGACTAACCTCCGCTTCATGCTTCTGTTTTGTCAGTTAAGTTATTAACCTTCTCACAGTGCGGCCAGCGCCTCGGCCTGATTGGGAAACAGGCGCGCGTACTTGGTGATGCCCACCATGGTGAAGACCTTGGTGAAGTGGGCGGAGAGGCCGAAGATGCAAACGGTCTGGCCAAAGTGCGCGGCCTGAATCAGTAATTGGATGATCAGGGCAATCCCGCTGGAGTTGATGTAATCGACGCGCGTGAAGTCCAGCGAGATGAGCTTGGTCGTGTCCCTGGGCAGCCCTTCGTAGGCGCCGAGGACAGCGTCTTTCGAAGTGCTGGCGATGTCGCCCTCAAAACGGAGGACGGCCACCGGGTACCCGGTTGGGGACTTGAGCTGGTCAACGCGCGTTTTGGTCTCGCTCTCCACTTGTCGATCGCCTCCACTTTCGTTGGGGTGTTGCTTTAGCCTACCCCGGTTCTTTGTTCAGTTTGATGACAAGCCGGACATAGCTGCTTTTGCCATCCGAACCAGCCACCCACTCTGCTTCGTCGACCAACGCCTGGATGAGAAACATGCCCATGCCGCGGGGGTCTTCTTCGCCGTGCATCTTGCGATCGATGTCCGGCTTAGCAGGCTGGACCTTGATGCCCGTGCCGTCGTCAATCACCTTCACTTCAAGCGCGTCGGTATCGGCGCGAAGAACCACGCCGACAGAGAGCTTCTCATTCAGCCGGTTGCCGTGCTCGATGGCATTGATGCACGCTTCCGCCACAGCCGTCTTCAGGTCTTCGATCCGATCCTCAGGGAAACCCATCAGCTTGGCCACCGCTGACGCCGTGCTCATAGCTACCTTTTCGTAGCCCAATTTTGTAGGCAGGCGGACCTCAACAGAGGTGGATTTCGGCTTGTTCATTACGGCTTTTCTCCGCGGCACAGCGCCAAGGCGGTCATGTCGTCAGCCTGCGGTCCACCTTCGGCAAACGCCTGGATGGCTACCCACAATGCATCGAGGATACCATCGGCCTTCGAGCAGGGACACGTAGAAAATTCATTCAAAAGCCTTTCCGGACCAAATTCCTCATCTCCTCTGAAGACCTCAGTCAAGCCGTCGGTATAGAAAAGCAGGCGCGCTCCGGTACCGAAGATGTGGTGTTCGCTCGTGTAGCGCATTCCGGGCAAAAGGCCCAAGGGGGCTCCTGCCGCATCGAACTGGACCGGCGACTTGCCCGGCGCCACCAGGAACCCTGGATTATGGCCGGCATTCACCACCTCGATTTCGCCCGCCGCAGGATGCAGCCGGAGAAAGATCGCCGTAACGTAACGCCGACGGGCCTCCTCGCCTTCGGCCCAGTGGTGCTGGTTCATGCGCGTGGCCAGTTCATCGAGCGGCGGCCCGGTGATGGCCATGCCACGAAAAGCCGCGCGGAAACTGGTGGACATGATGGCTGAGGCCAGCCCCTTGCCGGCCACGTCGGCCACGGCAATCAGCAGGCTGCCGTCGGGCTGCTCAACAATATCGAGATAGTCGCCACCTACTTCGTAGCAGGTGTCGGAGCGAAAGGCGATAGAGTAGCCGGGGATCTGGGGCACCTGCTGCGGAAGCAGAGAGCGCTGAATCTGGCGCGCCGCGTCCAGATCCTGCTGCAAGCGCGCGAACTCAACATTGCGCTTGTGATTGCGCGCATTTTCAAGCGCAACCGCAGCCTGGAGGACCAAGCCTTCGAGGAAGTCGGCTTCAGAAAGCGTGAGGCCCCGCCCCTCGGGAGAAGCCACCGCCAGATCGATCATCGTTCGTCCGTCGCGATCGGCAAGCGGATACATGAGCAGTTGCTCGGCAGCGGCGCCGGCTGGATCTTTTGGCATAGAGCCGTAGGTGAGGCCGGCACCGGGAAAGGACGCACCAGCCATCTCCAGCTCGCGCACCACGATGCGCAGGACAGACTCGAGGACTTCGTCCTCCCGGATCGTGGAATGGACCTGGCGCGAGGCCTCAAGCAAAGCCTGCAGCCGGAATACCTGCTGCTGCAACTCAATGGTTTCGCCGTCCGAGGCAAGCTGAGTATCCAGTGCCATCGCGCCCTCCGTGGAATCCCAATGTAGCACGGCAGGACTACCCCTGCGGCCACAAGTGACGTTCCCGATTTTCGTGGTGATGGCGGCGCGAGTGGCCAGCCACCGAGGTTAACGACTCCGGTGCCAGTCCGCGCAACTAAGCTGGCTTGCGGCCGCTACCGGAGTAGGATTTTGTCAGTTCCCCGAAAGTTCCCCGGAAATCCTTGCAGGAGGTCTCCCAATGCAATTGCATCAATTCAGGCCAAGAGCCGTGCGGGATCACGTAAATGCCAGCCACAGCTCCACCGTCCCGGCGGTGATCTTCGCTCTCGCCGCTGTTCTTGTCAGCACGCAAGCGATTTCCCAGACTCGGCTGACTCGCGATGTTGAGGCACTGCCACAAAATGCGACAACCGCAGGGCAAGCCTTGGCCGCACCATTTTCCCAAGCCGAGATAGGTCTCTCTGCCCCAATTCCGACAGTGGAAGAGGCGGACCTGTCTACCCCGCTGCCGATTCCCTTCTCAACGCTGGCGGCAACCCAGGCCGGGAGCCAGAGTACCCCGAAAGCTCGTCGCAAAGTTTGCCAGCGCCCACAACGCCCGCAGCGGCCAAGACGAAGCCGCAGCATCGTGCGCTGGGAGTGACGCTGGCCGTACTTGGAAGCGTGACGCTGGCCGCGGGCGCAGTCGCCTATGCGTTTGGCCGAAACGACATCTGCGCAAACGAGAAATCCGGCGGCTGCCCGGAAGCCAGGGACGCCGGGTTGGCCTTGATGCCCGTTGGCGGGGCAGTCGCATTCACCGGTTTCTATTTCACATTCCACCGCTGAGGCTGAAAGCGAGCTGACGGGGCACCCCGCAACGTGTGCGGCGCGGATGAGTGTGCCCGCGCTGCATGTTTGTCGCCGCCTGGCGTCCGCGCAGCGGCGAAGCCAACCGGCGCGTGTGGTATTGTCGAATCAATCCCGCAGTAGCGATTCACGGGTTTTCCCTAAGTCCAAATAGTTTTTGTCTCGGTTCTCAACCGCGTGTCTTTGTCCCACAGCTTTTTGCCTTTGAAGCTGGGCGCTGCGCGCGGGGCACGAGTTCCTATTTCACGCTTGAGGTGTACCCATTCGATGACCCCAATCAGCGAATCCACTGACGCCAATCTGGTTTTGACGCTGGAGGAGATCACGAACCTGGCGGAGCAGGGGGGCAAGCCGGCCGACACGCTGATGAACGTGGTGGCCCTGATTGCCACGCGATTCCGGACCGACGTGTGCTCAGCCTACCTGCTGGAGCCGGACCGGTCGAACCTGGTGCTGGCCGCTACGCTGGGCCTTCACCCGCGATCGATCGGTTCGCTGCGCATGCCCTTGAACGAAGGCCTCTCCGGGCTGGTTGCCGAGCAGTTGGTTCCCGTGGCCGTGCCTGACGCGCGCGAGCATCCGCGCTATAAGTTCTTCAAGGAATCTGGCGAAGAGGAATATCACTCTTTCCTCGGCGTGCCGTTGATCGACCGCGGCGTGCTGCAAGGCGTGCTGGTGGTGCAAACCAAGGAGCCGCGAGTCTTTCGCGAGAACGAAATCCGCATGCTGGCCGAGGCTGCGGGACAGGTTGCGCCGGTGGTGAGCGAAGCGCGGACCCTCGACCGGTTTATCGCTCCGGCGCAGGAAAAGCTTTGGGAATTGGCGCGCAACATATGGTGGTGCTGGGACAACGAGTGCGTAAGCCTGTTTCGCGACCTGAATCCCGTGCGCTGGCGGCAGCTCAATCAAAATCCGATTACGTTGTTGAATGAGATCCCGCTGGCGGAGATCGAGCGACGGGCCACCGAGCATGTATTGCATAGCCGCATCAATTACACCTACCGGCGCCAGCAGGAATACCTGCGCGACGACCATACCTGGGGCGCGAGCCATGCGGGCGTGCTGAGAACGCGGCCCGTGGCGTATTTTTCCGCCGAGTTCGGCCTGCATGAGTCGCTGCCGATCTACTCCGGAGGATTGGGTGTGCTGGCCGGCGACCACATCAAGAGCGCTTCCGACCTGGACATTCCGCTTATCGGAGTTGGGCTTTTCTACGGGCAAGGCTACTTTCTGCAGCGGCTGGACAAAGACGGTTGGCAGCGCGAAGAGTATCTCGAGACCGACGTGAATCAACTGCCGATGCAGCAGGCCATCGGCGTGAACGGCGAGCCGGTGGTAGTGGAGATCGGCACGCGCGGCAGCTCGATCCGCGCCAAGGTGTGGCGCGTGAAGGTCGGCCGCTGCGATCTGCTGCTGCTTGATTCGAACGTAGCCGGCAATGCGCCTGAAGATCTGGAAACTACGTCGCGCCTGTATGGCGGCGATGCGCGCACGCGCATCCGGCAGGAGCTGCTGCTGGGGGTGGGCGGCTATCGCGCGCTCAAGGCCATGGGCATTACGCCGGGCGTTTTGCATTTGAACGAAGGCCACAGCGGATTTGCGGTCTTCGAGGCGATTCGCAGCCGCATGGAAGAGGAGGGGCTGGACTTCTACTCGGCTGCCCGCCAGATTCCGCGCGAAGTGATCTTTACCACGCATACTCCGGTGCCGGCGGGACACGACCGCTTCAGTCCCGACCTGATCGAGGAACACCTGGGGCCGCTGCGTGATCAACTGGGCATCTCGCACGAAAACCTGATGGGATTTGGCCGGGAACATCCTACCGACTTTCAGGAATCTTTCTGCATGACAGTGCTGGGGCTGAAGCTGGCACGGCGCGTGAATGCGGTGAGCTCGTTGCACGGCGAAGTTTCGCGTGCCATGTGGCGAAGCCTGTACCCCGACGGGCCGGAGGACGCGGTACCGATCGGCCATGTGACCAACGGCGTGCACGTGCCGTCGTGGCTGGCGCCCCAGATGCGACGGCTTTACGATCGCCATCTCGGCGTGGGATGGCAGCGCCAAAGCGGAGCTGCGCACACCTGGGCGGCCATCGAGACCGTGGACGACGGCGAGCTGTGGGAGACGCACCTCAGCCTGAAGGGGCAGCTCTTCAATTTTTTGCGGCGGCGCGCGCACGAGCAGGCTGAGCGACGCAGCGAACCGGCAGAGGCCTTGAAGCGGCTGGACAAAGTGCTCTCACCCGATGCCTTGACCATCGGCTTCGCTCGCCGGTTCGCGACCTACAAGCGCGCCAACCTGCTGTTGAAGGATCTGGAGCGGCTGGCCGCGATGGTGAATGACGCCAAACGCCCGGTGCAGTTTGTGTTTGCCGGCAAGGCGCACCCGCACGACGAGCCGGGCAAGACAGTACTGCAACAAATTGCGCAGATGATGCGGCATGCGGACTTTGGCGACAAGTTCGTTTTTGTTGAGGACTACGACATCAACGTGGGCCGGCACTTCGTGCAGGGCGTGGATGTGTGGCTGAACAATCCGCGACGGCCGCTCGAAGCTTCGGGCACGAGCGGAATGAAGGTGGTGCTGAACGGCGGCCTGAATCTTTCCGTTTTGGATGGCTGGTGGGCTGAGGCCTACGACGGGCGGAACGGCTTCGCAATCGGCAACGGCAGAACGCACTCCAATATGGATGTGCACGACAGGCGCGATGGCGAGGCGCTTTACCGCGTGCTTCTGGAAGAGGTGATTCCGCTCTACTATCAGCGCGATCGCGACGGGCTGCCGCGAGGCTGGATCCAGCGCATGAAGCGGACGATCCGGACGCTGGGATGGCGCTTCAACGCCGACCGCATGGTGATGGACTACACGCAGGGGTGCTACATTCCCGCGGCGGGCGGCACATCGAGCGACGTGCGTACGCTGGCGTAGTGCCGCGCTCGAAGCGCGATCTAGCTCACCAGCTCGATTTCTTTGAGCGATTCAGAATATGGCGCGCGCAGCGCTCCGCGCTCGGTGATAATGGCGGCGATGTACCGAGCCGGGGTCACGTCGAATGCCGGGTTGCAGATGCCTACGCCGTTGGGCGTTAGCTGTTTGCCGGCGTGGTGCGTGACTTCCCTCGCTGGGCGTTCTTCGATGGGGATAGAGTCGCCCGTCGCGGTGGCGAGATCGATGGTGGACCACGGCGCGGCCACGTAAAAGGGGATGCCGTGCTCGCGCGCCAGGATGGCGACGTTGTAGGTGCCTATTTTATTTGCGGTGTCGCCGTTGGCGGCGATGCGGTCCGCGCCGACAACCACGGCCTGAATCTTCCCCTGCCGCATGAGGCTGGCGGCCATGTTGTCGCAGATCACCGTAGTCGGAATGCCGTCGGCTATCAGCTCCCACGCTGTAAGCCTCGCACCCTGCAAAAACGGCCGCGTCTCATCGGCGAAGACATGAATGCGCTTGCCCCGTTCAACCGCAGCGCGAATCACGCCCAGCGCGGTTCCATATCCACACGCGGCCAGAGCGCCAGCGTTGCAGTGCGTTAGAACGCCGCCTTCATCGGGCAAGAGCTCCGCGCCAAATGCACCCATCGCCTTGCAAGCGGCGATGTCTTCGTCGTACATGGCGTTCGCTTCGGCGAGAAGCTTTTCCTGGATTTGGGCGAGGGGCGTGCCGGAAGCCAATAATTTGGCAAACAGCGCCTTCATGCGATCGATGGCCCAGAAGAGGTTGACTGCCGTGGGCCGCGTGCCGGCGAGCCGAGCGCAGATCTTCTCGAACTCGGGCGCGAAGCGCTCCGCGCTCTCAGCCTTGGAGCGGATTGCCCCAAGAGCAATGCCGTAAGCCGCGGAGACGCCGATAGCCGGCGCGCCGCGGACGACCATGGTGACGATGGCGTCGGCCACCTCTTCGTACGTTGTGGCGAGCACGTAGCTCTCTTCGAGCGGGAGCTTGGTCTGGTCGATGAAGCGGACGCCCTCTGGGGTCCATGTGAGGGTGGGAATCATGCAGTTCCAGTGTAAATGGGGCACTGCGTGCGGCAGCCCTTTGGATTGGAGTGTCAACTCGGGGAGACTGAAAACCTTTTCAGTTTCCACTGGACGTGGGCGGCTGCGCTGGATAGAGTGTTTCCGATACCTCTCAAGCTGTTTTCTTTGCATCCGGCGGAGGAAGAACTCTTTATGGCTACGCGCTCCAATCCCGCAGCCGCGCCCAGTGCGCCCAATTACACCGGACCGTTTATCGCGGTCGCCGTTCTCTTCGGAATCTTCGGGTTCCTGACCAGCTTGAACAACGTGCTTGTGGCCAAGTTGGAGGCGGTCTTCCGGCTGGGGCACGGCCAGGCCATGCTGGCCACGGCGGCATGGTTCTTCGCCTATCTCGTCTTCTCGGTCCCCGCCGCCAAAGTGATTGAGACGGTGGGCTACAAGAGCACCATGGTTATCTCGCTGTTCGTCATGGTGGTGGGCGCGCTGCTCTTTGTTCCGGCAGCCAACATGGTCAGCTTCCCCATGACGCTCTTTGCCATCTTTGTGCTGGCCTCGGGCGTATGCGGGTTGCAGACTTCGGCCAATCCATACGTCTCGATTCTCGGGCCGGAGCGCAGCGCCCCCGCGCGGCTCACCCTGGCGCAGGCGGTCAACTCCATCGGCTCGCTGCTCGCTCCCTGGGTCGCAGGCATTTTCATCCTCACCGATCCCAACAGGACCTTAAGCGCCGCCGCCACCGCGCACATGCTGGAGGGGCCCTACATCGCGATCGCCGTCACGCTGCTCGTGCTGGCCTTCGCGGTCATGATGCTGCACTTGCCGGCCATCACCACGACGAGCGAGTTTCGTCCCGGTACCGGTGGTGCCCCGGCCGTCGAGCGCAACATATGGACCTATTCGCACACAGTGCTCGGCATGGTGGGCATCTTTTTCTATGTCGGGCTGGAGATTGCGGAGGCCTCGATCATGATTCAGTTCTGTCTCAGCCAGGGCATGACGAAGGTTGAGACCGCCAGCCTGATGGTCAGCTTGTTTTACCTGGGCATGATGATCGGCCGTCTGCTCGGCAGCGTCATCATGGTCTGGATCAAGGCAGATAAACTGCTCATCCTTCTGGGTCTTTGCGGCGTAGCGTTACTGTGCACCGCGATGGGCACCCATGGAACGGTCGCCATCGCCTGCCTGGTGCTGACTGGGCTGGCCAACTCCATCATGTATCCGACGATCTTCGCGCTGGGGGTGGCGGAGCTGGGACCGCTCACCAGTAAAGGCTCCGGCGTGCTCACCATCGGCAACGTCGGCGGAGCCGTCATTCCGCCACTGTTTGGCCTGCTGGCAGACAAGACGAGCATCCAATACGCCTTCATCATTCCGATCATCGGATACATCTACGTGGCTTACTACGGCCTATGGGGGCACAAACCCTCGCGCAGCGAAGCGGTGTAGGCGGAGCTCTCCACGATTTTGTCAGGCCCTTCGGCGCTTGCCGGAGGGCTTGATGTTGTTGCGTATCCGCGCTGCGAATGAATCCAAGAGAACCCAGAGAATGCAGCGATTTCCGCGTTCAGATCCGCGGACACACTGGCTCAAAGCAGGACAAATACCTGCATAGCGTCGGGACAGTGCCTGGAGCGTACTGCGACAGCGTTTGTCTGACTGCACGACAGCTTGAATCGCGGCGAAACAATCGCGGTCGAAGAAAATTTAAAGCGTATGACTAAAGTTATTTCGGCACGGACCGATGAAGGGGGTGGATGCGAACAGGCCCATCCGGAAGGAGCAGCAGCCTTGACACGACGGTGAGGCGCCGACGGATCTGAGGGCGGCAGGGCATCCGAGAAGGAGTTGATTCCATGGCCCTCGGTGTTTTGAACAATCTGTCGGCAATCTACGCTGAGAACAATCTCAACAACACGAATGCCAGCCTGCAGACGGTACTGCAGCAATTGTCGTCGGGGTCGCGCATCAACTCCGGAGCGGATGACGCGGCCGGCCTCTCGCTGGTCAACGGACTGGAGGCGAATTCGGTTGCGCTCACGCAGTCCGGAACCAACGCCACGGAGGGCGTGGGGCTGCTACAGGTGGCCGATGGCGCGCTGTCGCAGGTAACGAGCCTGCTCGACCGCGCCGTAACGCTGGCTACCGAAGCCTCGAACGGCACCCTCAATTCGACTCAGGAAGGAGCGGCAAATCAGGAGTACCAATCCATCCTGGCTGAAATCAACAACATCGGATCGACCACCACCTATAACCAGGAGCAGGTGTTTGACGGGAATATCGTGGCGATCTATACGGGCGACTCGTCGGCGGAAGGCTCATCGATTGACGATTTGAATATCCGGACGCTTTCGGAATCGAGTGTGGGCGACACCGGCGGCGCAATGGCATACAGCAACGGTTCGAATAACGTGTTCATCGATCTGTCGAACGGCGGCACACTTGCGACGGCCAACGATTCTCTTGTCAACCCGATGTCGGAGATCGATGTGGACTACCTGGTGCAGGGAGCGAACGGCACCGTGGTTACTCCGACAACTATTGGCGTTGGTGCTGGCGAGCCTTCAGCAGACGACACGGTCCAAGGACTGATCAACGCCATCAACAGCTCGGGCCTCGGCTTGACGGCCAGCTTCACCACTGGAAAAGCGGCTGGAGATTCCGCCGCCGGTGTCGATACTGGCATCGAAATCACGGGTGCGGGCGCGGGCGTGGGCAATGGCGCGACTCCGGGCCTGGTGGGCACAATAACGGCAACGAATACCACGGACGCGCTCTCCGGCACGCTCACGATAAAGGGTTCCGACGGCAGCACGAGCGTGATTAATCTAGCCACTGGGGACGGCGGCGGCAGCTACGATCAAGCGACCTTGCTGACCGCCATCAACAATGGCGGCTACGGGATCACAGCGACGCAGGAGCCGGGAGGGAACTTAGTGTTCACTTCGTCAGACCCTTCGGTAACCGTCACTGGTGCAAATGTCACGACCACGACGGGCGGTGACGAAGCTACATTCGTAGCGTCGACCGGGTTCTATACGGTCGGGGTGACGGACTCGACGGTAGGATCCGGGTTTGACGTTGCGGACGCTCACACCGTCCAGACGAATGCGGCGCCCGCGGGCTTCGCCGGAAGCAGCGGCGGGTCGGGAGGCGTAGCCACGATGAGCTACACGGACGGCGCAGGCGAGGCCCTGAACACGACCGACCTGACCAATCAGACGGATGCCGAAACGGCACTGAACATGATCAACGTGGCCATAAGCGACGTCGCCGCGCAGGACGGCTACATTGGCGCCCAGATCAATACTCTCAATTCGCTCAGCCAGGTGATGAGCACGCAACAGGAAAACGTGGTTTCGGCGCAAAATGCGATCCAGGCCACCGATTATGCCTCGGCAACCTCAAATATGTCGAAGTACGAAATTCTGAGCCAGACCGGCATCGCAGCATTAGCGCAGGCTAACCAAGTGCAGCAGGAAGTGACCAAGCTCTTGCAATAAAGCAGGGACCGAGGGATGTCGGGACCGGAAAACAGCTCCGGCGATCTTCGGTGATTCAGGTTTAGCAAGACTGCTGCACCTTCAAGACAACCCAGGGACAGGGCGGCGGCAGGGCGAAAGCTCTGCCGCCCATTCTTTTGGAAGACAGGGGCGGTCCTTCAGCGTCACTCGCTCGTCCTTAAGTACTCGTCGATTGCCTTCGCGGCTTTGCGTCCGGCGCCCATGGCCAGGATCACGGTGGCTCCGCCGGTGACAATGTCGCCGCCCGCAAAGACGCCGCGCTTCGAGGTACGCATGGTCTCGGGATCGGCCACGATGTAGTTGTGCTTGTTGGTCGCGAGGTCGGGCGTGGTGCTCTGTATGAGCGGGTTCGCGGTCGTCCCCACGCCGATGATGGCCGCATCGGCCGGCAAGATGAATTCCGACCCGGCAATTGCAACCGGGCGCCGGCGTCCATCAGCATCAGGCTCGCCCAGTTCCATGCGCACGCAGCGCGCACCGGTGAGCCAACCGCTTTCGTCGCCGAGGAACTCGACCGGATTGGTGAGCATGCGGAACTCGATGCCCTCTTCGCGCGCGTGCTTCACTTCTTCGGCGCGCGCCGGCATCTCTGCCTGGGAGCGCCGGTAAACCAGCGAGGCCGTCTTGGCGCCGAGCCGCCGAGCCGTGCGCACCGCGTCCATGGCTGTATTGCCGCCGCCGACGACAATCACATCGCGATCGCGGCAGTCGTAGATCGGCTGGTCAAATTCGGGAAACTTGTAGGCGCGCATCAGGTTGGTGCGCGTGAGAAATTCGTTGGCCGAGTAGACGCCGTTCAGATGCTCGCCGGGAACGCCCAAAAACACCGGCAGGCCGGCGCCAGTGGCCACAAACACCGCGTCGTATCCCTCCACGCGCATCAGCTCATCGAGCGTCACACTCTTGCCTACGACCACGTTGGTCTCGAATTCCACGCCCATGCGCCGCAGATTGTCGACTTCTTCTTTCACGAAGGCCTTGGGCAAACGGAACTCTGGAATCCCGTAGACGAGCACGCCGCCCAGCTCGTGCAGAGCCTCAAAGACGTGCACGCCATATCCCTTTTGAATCAAATCGCCCGCGGCCGAAAGCCCTGCCGGGCCGCTGCCGACGACAGCAACGCACTTGCCCGTGGAAGGAGCAATCGACGGCAATCCGAGCTCGCCGCTCTGCCGCTCAAAGTCGGCGATAAACCGCTCCAAGTTGCCGATGGCTACAGGCTCACCCTTCTTGCCTAGAACGCAGCCACCTTCGCACTGGCTCTCCTGCGGGCAAACGCGGCCAGTGATCGCGGGCAGGGCGTTGTCCTCGCGCATCTTCCTGGCCGCACCAAGAAAATCGCCGGCATAGATCAACGCAACGATCTCCTTGACTTTGACGCCGACCGGGCAATGCAACTGGCAACCGGGTTTGGCGCAGGCGATGCAGCGCGTGGCCTCAGTCACGGCGCCGGCGGAAGCAAGTCCGAGGTTTACTTCTTCGAAGTTGCGCGCGCGGATCTCAGCATCGAGCTCCGGCATATGCACGCGCGGAATCTGCATGCGCTCCTTAAGCGGAATTGGATTGGCGTCAGGCATGGCGCTTCCCTCCCTGCGCTTCGAGCCTTGCGCGCAATTGCGCCGCTTCTTTCTCTTTGGTGGTAAGCGCCGAGCGCACGCGGGCCAGCTCCTCCTGCTTGTGCAGCTCAAATTCCTTCAGTGACTGGCACTCCTGAGGGCGATACATGGCGTTGCGCTGCATCAGGACGTCGAAGTTCACCAGCGAAGCGTCGAACTCCGGTCCATCCACGCAGGCAAACTTGCTCTGATTGCCGAGCAGGACGCGGCAGCCGCCGCACATGCCGGTGCCGTCGACCATGATGGAGTTAAGGCTGACCATGGTCTTGATGCCCAGGGGCCTGGTGATTGCGGCCACGGCGCGCATCATGGGCACGGGGCCAACGGCAAGCACAAAATCCAGCTTGCGGCCGGCGGCAATCAAATCATTGAGCTTCTTTGTCACCAAGCCCTGTTCGCCATAGCTGCCGTCGTCGGTAAGGATGAATGCTTCGTGGCTGGCCGCGCGCACCTCGTCTTCAAAGACCACCATTTCCTTGCTGCGCGCGCCTTCAATGAAGATGACGTGATTGGGGGCCTCGCGCAGCGCATTGGCGGTGGGCAGCGCCATGGCCGTTCCCACGCTTCCGGCCAGAATCACGGCTGTTCCGTAGTTCCGAACCTCCGAGGGCCGGCCGAGCGGGCCGACAACATCGAGAATCGAGTCGCCCGCCTCAAGCGAGTTGAGCAGCGAGGTGGTTTTGCCCACAGCTTGCACTGCGATGGTGATGGTACCGGCCGCCGGATTGGCGCTCTTGATGGTGAGAGGAATGCGCTCACCCCGATCGTGAAGCCGCAGAATGACGAATTGCCCTGGCCGCTGCTTGCGCGCGATGCGCGGCGCCTCGACCGTAAATTGCCGGATATTGAGGCCGGCAGTGCGGGCTTCCACGATCCTGAACATGGCGGGTCTCGTTCTTCGCGCCGAATCTTTCTGGCGCGCGAGGGGCCTGGTGCAACGTGTGTTCCACGCGGCTCAAGGTCCATGGGACATAGATGCACGGGCGCGCGGATCGCTCCACGCTCCTCGTTCAGGCTTGATTATTCAGGAATTGCGAGCATTGGCTTGTGACGCGAGTCACGCGCGGGAACGCATCAGCCAGGTTGGCTGATGCGGGAGCGGCTTACCCTTGTCGCGCCTTCCAAAGCAGATAGAGACCCCAGGCCGCCAGCGTGCATTCGTCGCGGATGGTTCCATCGAGGATCATGCGCTCGAATTCCGCGATGGAAACGGAATGGACCACCAGATCGTGCTCCTCGGCGTCGGGTTTCTTCTCCGTAGGCGTAAGGCCTGTGGCCAGGAATATGTGTTCGCGTTGTCGCGTGAAACCGTAGGCGATCCACATCGTTCCCAGCCTGGTCATTTGCCTGGCTTCCATCCCCAGTTCTTCTTTGAGCTCGCCGCGAGCCAACTCTTCGGGGTTCTCAATCACCTTTTCCCAGGTGCCCTGGGGCAGCTCGAGCGTCCGCTCTTGAATGGTGTAGCGGAACTGCTCTACCAGCCAGACGCGCCCGTCTTCGATGGGCAGAATGATGGCTCCATCTTCTTTCTCGACCACGCCGTAGATGCCTTTTTGGCCATTGGAGCGTAGGATTTCGTCCTCGCGGACGCGCATCCAGCGGTTGCGGTAAACCTCGCGGCTTGAAAGGGTGGTGATGGTGCGGCCTGCGCTGAGACCGTCGCTGTCATCGGCGGAGTGCATCAAGTCTCCTTACGAGTTTCGCGCGCGGGCCGTGCGGCGCAAACGCGTTGGCTAGCAGTTGACCACGACAGCCGAACAGCCGGGACGCTCCGGTCTCCAGTGCACCAAAAAATCAGTCAGCGCCGAGGATTCCATGCTGCGCATGGCTTCAAACTCGCCGTTCTTCTGGCTGTAGAGCAGCGCGCCGCGGTCGCTGAGGACGGCCAGCGCGGGCACGCCTTTATGGAGCGGGACTCCGTACTTTTCGGCGAGGTCGAGATTGGCATCGAAGCGGCCGATATTGATATGCACCACGACAAAGTTCGCGTCGAGCAGAGGTTTGTTGCTGCTGTCGTGCATATAGAGATCGAGCACCTGACAGTCGCCGCACCAGTTGCCTCCAAAATCCAGAAGAATGCGCCGATGCGTAGCCGCAGCCGTTTTGAGCGCAGCAGCCAGGTCGGCTTTGGCTTGGGATGGATCGGGATAGATGTCACGGCCGGCGGAGTTGGCCGTGCCGCAGGCGAGGGCCACTAAACCTGCCAGAGCAAAGAGCTTGAGAGCCTTCATGGGGGAGACCTCCTCGACTATTCCAGTCTGCCACAAAGGCCCATCGCTGAGCATGCCGCGCCGCATTTGTGCGACAATAGACGCGTGAAGAAACGCGCTGCATAAGTTGGTGCGCGTGGAGGAATATCGATGGGCGATCTACTTCAGCCTTGGCACATCATCGTGCTGGCCATCCTTGTGTTCGTGCTGTTCGGGGCCAAGCGGCTGCCGGAGCTGGGTAAGGGGCTGGGCGAGGGATTGAAGGGTTTCCGCGAGGGAATAAAAGGCACTCCGGATCCGCCAGCGCCGGCGCCGCCTGCTCAGCAGCAGAACACACCACCCCCGCCTCCGGCGTCAAACGCGCCGGTCGAACCGAAGTAAACGGCCCGAAGCAACGCTGCCGGGCAGCGCAAGGATTTCGGACTCGGGTTCGCCGTGTCCCGCTCAGCATTGGAGGAAAAGAAAAGCCTGTGCCATGGCACAGGCTTTCGTGTTTCTTGAAGCTGAAAATCAGGATGCGCGCTTACTTGTATTCCTGTGCGGAAGGATAATAACCCAGCGGGGCGATCACCGAGACATTCGGCCGATCGACGCGCACATCGATGTTGCGGAACTTGTCGTCGTAGATCGACTCGTGGCTCAGGTATCCCAGCGTGTACTGGTCGCGGGCCTGATCGGCGATCTTGGCGTAGCTGCGCTCGATGCCGTTCACGTTGCCCTCGGCGTAATAATCGCCGCCCGTGGCGAGGGTGTACCTGTAGAGAATGTTGTCGTACACGCCCGTGAACGGGACGTGGAAGCGGTCAACCCACTCCACGCCCCAGTGGGCCGTGTCACCCACCAGCGTGGCGTAGACGGAAATGTGGTTGGTTTCAAGGTACCGCACCACTTCTTTCCAAGTAGCCTTGCTGCCATATTCCTTGCCGTCGGAGATTACGAAGATGACGCGCCGGCGTTCCTTGGGACGAGTGGAAAGCTCCTTGGCGGCAGCCAGGATCGCATCGTTGAGCGTGTGAATCTCTTTTGGAAGGTCATATTGCCCGATGCTTTGGGTTGACTTCCCCGGCTGAAGGTTCGGGTCAGGGCAATTCCCATTGATTGAAATCGCACAGGCGGCGAAAGGATTGCCACCGGTCACAGGCACCGCGGGGTCGCTGCCGGTGGCTTGCGCCAGCGAAAGCACGGCCGGAAGCCGGGAGCTCTGCGCGCCGGTGAAACCCGTCCACTCCTTGGCACCGTTCGTGTAGGTGAAGACCGCAGCCTCGTCATAGGGCGTCAACGCGCCCTGGATGGAGCCCATGGAACGGTTCACTTCGTCCATGACGTTCGAGGGCAGGGTCTGATCGATGACGAAGGCGATGGAAAGGGGCTCCGGATCCACGCTGAACACGCGCAGCGGCTCGCGGGTGCTGTTTTCGTAGACGCTGAAGTCCCGCCAGGTAAGCCCAGATACCAGGTTTCCTTTGGAGTCCTTCACAGTGACCGGAACCTGGACGAAGTTGACCTGCACAACGAACTGCGCCACTGCGCCGCTACCCTCCTGGGGAGGAATAGCCTGGGGTTGAGGCTGCGGCTCGGCGGCAGGCTGCTGGCTCGGAGGCGTAGGTGGCTGCTCAGGAGCGGCTTGCGTCCCAGTGGCGGAGCCCGAGTCTGGAGTTGTGGGCGCTTCTCCGGCGCCGATTCCCGGCGTGATTCCGCCGCTGAGGCCTGGGAGTGGCGGCGGGGCTTGCGGGGTAGGCGCGTCGGGAACTGCGCCCGGTTGCTGTTGGGCCAGAATCCCTGAAGCCAGCACCAGTCCGATACTCAGAAGTCCCACCGGCACAATAGCTTTCAAACCCTTCACAGCGAACTCACCCTCCCCAAAAGGCCGTCATGTGCGCCGCTGAAACTTGTGACGCACACTCGTAATGCCGCACCTGTCAGAGTATCAGACGCGCCAGATACGCGCAGGTTGCCTGATTACACGAGAACAGGCCCGCGAGCATTCACAGGAACAGGCGCGTTATGCTCTCTTAGGTGTTGAGTTTTCGTCTAACGGAGCATTATGCGGCAAGGCTGTGTACGAGCGGTCGGAATCGCTGCGTTGTTGCTTGGCTTGCCGGTGTTGCCGGCAATGGGATGGGCACAACTTGCGCCATCGCCAGACGCGCCGCCGGTGAGCACTGCGCCTGCTCCTCCGCCGGATGAAACGCCAATGGAAACCCTTAAAGTGAGAGTGAATCTCGTTGACCTGTTCTTCACGGTTAAGGACAAGAGCGGAACTCTGATTCCGCATCTCACCCGCAACGAATGCACTGTGGCCGAGGACAAGGTTCCGCAAACGTTCAAGAGCTTTGTGGCAGAGACTGACCAACCCCTTACACTTGGAATTCTGCTCGACACCTCGGGCAGCCAGCAACGAGTCCTGCCGCTGGAGCAGCAAGCAGGCAGCCAGTTTCTGGAGCAGGTTTTGCGGAAACAGGATGAAGCTTTTCTGGCTGAATTCGATGTGAATGTCGACCTTCTGCAGGACTTTACCAACAGTCCGCACTTGCTGGCGCGCGCCATGGACAAAGCGCAGATCAACATCGGCGGCGGATCTCTAGGCCCTCCCGGTCTCGGCGGCGGCCCGGTCCCCATCAGCGATCCCAAGGGCACAGTCCTCTATGACGCCATTTACGAGGCTACCAATAACAAGCTCAACCAGGAGACTGGCCGCAAGGCGCTGATTATCCTGACGGATGGCGAGGATGAGGGCAGCGATCACAAGATCCGCGACGCCATCGGCGCGGCGGAGAGAAATAACGTCATCATTTACGTGATCCTGATTGCCGACCGGGCGATGTATTGGAGCCAGGGTGAGGGCTACTACGGCTACGCTCCGGCAAAGCAAATCTCGGACGAAACGGGCGGCCGGCTGATCGACGTCGGCAACAACGGCGCCAAGCTGCAGGCCGCGTTTGAGCAGATCGAAGCTGAGCTGCGCACCCAGTACGTGGCCAGTTACACGCCCAGCAATACCAAACAGGATGGGACATTCCGGCACATTGCGTTGGAGTGCAAGGGCGATAGCGGCGAAAACCTAAAAGTGCAGGTGCGCAAGGGCTACTACGCCCCAACGCCGGAGAACTGAGAATCTGACCGCCGCATTGGATCTTCGCGCCATTGGATTTTGCGGCCCGAATGCGGGCGGGCTTTCATAGAGGATCTCGAAATGAAGCTCGCCATGACTCTTGCGGTGGCTGCGACAACGCTCGTGAGTATTCCGCTCCCGGCTCAGCAAGAGGATGCGACCGCGCCGTCAGCCGACTCCGCGAAGGTGACCTATGCGTCGACCGCGGGAGGGTTCGGCGACCTGGCGTACGCGCATGCCTATGAGATGAGCCTGGTGACGTGCGAACTCGATGGCAAACTGGACTCAAGGACCGCCAAAGTGGGCGATCGCGTTGAGCTCAAGACTACGGAGAAGCTGCAGACCTCCGACGGCACCGTGATTCCCAGGGGCGCGCGCCTGGTGGGCCATGTGACCGAGGTGCAGGCATACGACCAGGAACACGGGCCGGCGCGCATCGCCATTGCGTTCGATCACGCGGAGCTGAAGAACGGGCAGAGTATTGCCGTTCACACGCTGATCCGTGGGGTGGCCCCGAGCGCAAACGCCATGACCGTGCGCCAAACGAACGACAACAACATGATGGGAATGCCAGTGCCCGCGGGCGCCGTGGCAAACGGTGGAAGGATGGGCCCTGGCTACGGCAGCATTGCACCAGAGAATGGAGCCGGATTGGCAACCAGCCAAGTGGACCGAGCCTCCGATGCGGCAGTTTCAGCGAGCAACAGAGTGGACACCGGAGCCGGCTCGACGGCAAGCACAACGGTGCAGCCCGGCGGCGGTTTGAAGATGGATACCGGCGCTCATGGACTTGCCGCGGCTCGCGCCGTGCCGCATCCCACGGGCATCCCGGGCGTGATGCTGGCCGGAAACAGCTCTTCGTCCGGGGTACTGCTGGCCACAAAGAAAAACATCCAAATGGAGAGCGGAGCGCAATTTCAATTAGGTGTGGTTGCGGACCGGTGAAGAAAGGGAACAGCGGTCAGGGATCAGGGATCAGGTCTCTCTGTGCTATGGCGGCCGCGCTGGTGAATCGCCGGCGAGGAGCCGAGACCTTTTTCCACGCCGCTCCATCGCTGACAACTGAATACCGATTACTGGCCACTGTCCGATTTTCGGACAGCAGGTTACCGAAGTTGCGCAACCCCGTAATCTGGCGCGAAGGATGGCGCTTCGATAGTATCGGCAGCGTAAGGAAAAACTTGAGGCCGCCGTCAGAAGAAATTTCGGCCTCAGACATTCCCGCTCCGAGGTGATGTTGATGGCCATTCAATTCGCTCTTCAGGAAGGCTTCGAAATCAGTCCGCGATTCCGCCAGATCCTCGAGGAGCGAATTGCCCGGCTGGAGCGCGATGCCACTCACGACGAAGCGCAATTGGACCGGCTGAACGACATCGACCATATTCGCCGGCAGATGCGCCTGGTGGCCGTTGAGCGCGCCGAAGCTCTCCGCATGAGAATCTTTCTCGATCGCGCCAGAACACGGCTCTCGCGCCCGCTGATCGAGCTCTAGAGAAATCCTTCACAATCAGTGTTCGGTGAGCGAATCCACAGGACCGCACGTTTCCACAGGTGCGCCGCTGATCGAACGGTCGTACACTTGACCGGTTCTTCAGTTGATCTATCCGTCGCGAGCCGTTGTGAAAGGTGGCGTTTCCTTTATGAAAACGCCACACGGCTTTCGCGGCTTCCGGACACGGTAACTGGGTAACCGGTATAAGCCACTTTGGAGGTGCACACCGTTTGCCGACCCTCGATTATTCCGTTGTAGACGTCTTCACGACCGAGCCGCTGGCCGGCAATCCGCTGGCGGTGGTGATGAACACGTGCGGCCTCGCGACCGACCGGATGCAGGCCATCGCGCGCGAGTTCAACCTTTCTGAGACCACATTTGTCGAGCGCAGGGCAGAGGCGACGGAGCGGACCGAGGGCGTTCGCGTGCGTATCTTCACCGCGCGGGAAGAGTTGGCCTTCGCAGGGCATCCGACGCTGGGGACGGCGAGCGTCCTGAAGATGCTCGCGCCGGAAACGGTGCAGCATGACACGGTGACTCTCAAAGAAAATGTCGGGCCGATCCCGGTTCGCTTCGAGCAGAGCGCAGCCGGTTCGGCAGGGCTCTTCGGCGAGATGACGCAGCGCGATCCGGAGTTTGGCGCGGAACTCGACCGGGCAATTGTGGCTCGCCTGGCGGGTCTGGAGCCGGATGACGTTGATCCTGCTTTGCCACCCCAGGTGGTTTCGACGGGAACGGCCTTCGCCATTGTGGCCCTGCGATCTCAGGAAGCCCTGGGGCGGCTCAAGGTGAATCAGGAGGAAGCGACGGCGTGGCTGCGCGAGCGCGGTGCGCGGTGGTTTTATGTGGTTGCACCGGACCCGGACCAAAACCAGGAAAATGCGAAGTACAGGGCAAGGATGCAGTTTTATGGAGGGGAAGATCCGGCCACGGGCTCGGCAGCCGGATGCGCCATCGCTTACCTCGTCGCTCGCGGCGCGGTTGCGCCGGCTACGCGGATGCATGTACGCCAGGGAGTTGAGATGGGCAGGCCGAGCGACCTTTTTCTTTCCGCGCAAAGAGAAAACGCGAGGGTCCGCGATGTGCGCGTCGCAGGCAGCACAGTTCTTGTTGCAAAAGGGCAGCTTTTCCTTCCATGATGCACATGCTTTCAACAGATATTCATCTTCGCAAGTGACATTGTGTCTTGCTGCTACGGGTTTTCCACTTGTTTCAATCGGATTTTCAGTTGTGTCTTCGCTTCGTTTTCCCTCTTTTCACGATCCGCTGCTACACGTACTGTTTCGATTCGTAGCAGACAATTCCCTGGCGCGTCACGTCGGAATTTGCCAGACGCGTTAAACCGCTGAGCACTCGACCGCGAAGCAAGGTTGAGCCGTTGAAGGTTTCCTGCCGATTGCTTGGCCGCGTGCGTGGCTGCATCCCCAAAAGGTGCGGACACCCGCGCTGGGAGGCCGTGCGCACAGATCCGAAGCAAACGAGCCTGCCTTGTTGCCGACAGCCGGGCCAGAGAGTATTACCTGTAGCTTGAACCCACCATCCGGGCGGGAAACTGTTGCCTTGAAACGTGTTCTTGAAATTGAGTTAGGAGTAACCCCCATACCATGCGTCCCAAGAAAGTGATCCTCTGTGTAGACGACAACGAGCAAGAGCTTTCCGTGCTCAAGTTCACGCTGGCAACGAATGGCTACCGCGTGCTGGCGGCTTCAAACGGCCAAGAGGCGATTGCCGTTTTTTCGACGGCGCCGCAAATCGACCTGGTTCTGGCCGACACCAACATGCCCCAGATGAGCGGAATCCAGCTCGTGGAACGGCTGAAGCGCATGCGATCGCATGTCCCCATGCTCCTGCTCGGCGATGCCCAGGCCGCAGGTGGAGAAATCCATGTGGCCGATGCAGTGATGGCGAGGAAGAACTGTACTTCCTTTGAACTCCTGGAGCGTGTGAAGCTGATGAGCGCGCGCAAGCGCGGCCCACGCAAGGGCGCGCACCGCATCGTCCAGGACGAGGTGCTGGCTGCGGCGTCGTGAGAAAACAGGGAGTAGGGAACAGGGAATAGGGATCAGGGCTGCGGCTCAGCCTGAAGCGGCAACGGCCGCGCCAGTTTGAATCCTCTATGAAACGGCAAACCTGGCGGAGCGAAAGACTGCCGCGTGAGCGATCTCTATTACATGGGACAGCAGACGGCTAGGCAGGCCAACCAGCCCTATTCCCTGTTCGCTATTCCCTGTTCCCAGCCATCCGCCCCTTGCCCGCTTCCCACTTGACGACGATGCAGGGGTTTCCTCATACTCGCCATCTATGGCTGTACCTAAGGCTGTACGCTGCCGGTGAAGTGAGCCTCCGGTGAAAGTAGGTTCGTATGGACCTGGTTCTTTTGCGTCTTCTTTTTGTCCTATTACTTGCCGCGGTTTGTTACTTCCTGCGTCCCTTCGGACTGGCGACGGGTTGGGAGGGCGCAATCGTGGGTGCGGTCGCGGCCTGCGCGGTCATTGTCTTCGAGATGCGCGTCAGGGCTCTCACGCTGCGGCGACTGATCGGCGCAGTTGTGGGCAGCGTGCTCGGCATCGTCGGCGCGGCGTTGTTCTGCCTGGTGCTGCGCTCGGCCCCGCTCTCCGGCGCAAATTCCGCGGCCCTGCAAATCTTCGTGCTCTTCCTCATGACCTATGTCGGCCTGCTGGTGGGCGCCAGCAAGGGCGACCTGCTGAACCCCGCCGCGCTGGGCACTGTCTTCTCGGGCGACAAGCCTGTCCGCCGCAGCGCCAAGGTGCTGGATACCAGCGTGATTATCGACGGCCGCATCGCCGACATTGCCGAAGCCGGCTTTATCGACGGAACGCTGGTGGTGCCGGAGTTCGTGCTGCGCGAACTGCAGACTGTGGCCGACTCCACCGACGGCTCCAAGCGGCAGCGAGGGCGCCGCGGCCTGGATATGCTGCAGCGCATGCAGTCGAACGACAAGATCCTGGTGCAGATTGTGCCCGACGACTTTCCTTCGATTCGCGAAGTGGACCTGAAGCTTTTGGAACTGGCCAAGAAATGGGAAGCCAAGGTGGTGACCAACGACTTCAACCTGAATAAAGTGGCTCACCTGCACCATGTGGAAGTGCTGAACATTAACGACCTGGCCAATGCTCTGAAGCCGGTGGTGCTGCCCGGCGAGCGCATGAGCGTGCTGATTCTGAAAGAAGGCAAGGAGTACAACCAGGGCGTGGGCTACCTGGATGACGGCACCATGGTGGTGGTGGATCACGCGCGGAAGCTGATCGGGCGGTCGGTCGGCATCTCCGTAACCAGCGTGTTGCAGACGGCCAGCGGCAAAATGATCTTTGGCAAAATGGACGAGAACGGCAAGCCGTTGGTTGAAGCATGATGAGAAGCAAAGTGCAGGTTTTCACAATCGTCGCGGAGAAGCCGGCCGTTTGCACGTGTCCCAAGCGGGAGTGTCCGCTGCACGGCGATTGCCAGCGGTGCAGAGACTATCACCTGCACTCGAAGCGCCAACGATCGCCCTATTGCGAACGCAAGCAGGGGTGGTTCAAGCGCATGTTCGGCGCGCGGCCCGCGCAATAATCTGCCGCAAACTCTCGAGCATTCTGAAACCAATTGCCTCGCCCTATGCCGGCCGCAGGCGTTCCGTGAGGCGGCGCTTCGTCTCGGGCCATTCCGACTCAAGAATGGAATAGCGCCAGGAAGTGCGCGCCGTGAAGTCGGATCCCATCCTGTGTGCGCGAAGAGCCCCCTCGAACTTGCCTCCGATGCGCTCAATGGCGGCTTGCGACCGCTTGTTGCGTGCATCGGTGTGCAGGCACACGCGGAGCATCTGCCACACCTCAAAGGCATGCGTGAGCATCAGGAGCTTGGCTTCGGTGTTTGCCGCAGTACGGACGGCGTGATGCGCCAGCCACGTGTAGCCGATCTCGCATACATCGGGGTTCTCGCGGCCGTGGCGCGGATGCCCCGGAGGCCAGGCCCAGCGATCGATGTCAAAGAAGCGCGTGGAACCGATGACAACCCCATCTGCGATGCGAACGGTGGCGAAGGGTACGGCCGAGCCGGCATCGCGCCATGCGAGCGCGGTCTCGATGTAGCGGAGAACGGGGTCGCGGCCGGTGGGAACGGCACTCCATTGATAAAGCGAGGGATCGCCCGAAGACGCGGCGACGAGGCCGTCAGCGTGGGCCAGGGACAACGGCTCAAGTCGAATGTGGCTGCCGGTAAGGACTGGAGAGTCGAGGGTCACGTTTTTCTGAGGCTGCGGCGCCGGTGGAGCGGACGCGATGAAGTGCGTGTTCAGTACTTGGTTATCTTGGGGTCAATCTGATCGGCCCATGCCAGGATTCCGCCCGCGAGGTTCTTCACGTCGGGGTAGCCCTGCTGGACGAGGAACTCGGCGATGCGCTGGCTGCGGCCACCGGAGCGGCACTGGACAACGATTTCACGGTTGCGATCGATCTCGGCCAGCCGCCGCGGTACTTCGTTCTGCGGAATGAGCGTGCCGCCGATGTTCGCGATCTGATATTCGTAGGGCTCGCGGACGTCGAGGATCATGATGTCGTCTCCGGCGTCGAGGCGCCGCTTAAGCTCCTGCACGCTGATTTGCGGAATGCCGCTATTCAAGGTTCTCTCCTTACCGGATTCGGGCGCGAGGCCGCAAAATTGCTGGTAATCAATGAGCCGGGTGACCGTGGGATTTTCGCCGCAGACCGGACACAGGGGATTCTTCTTCAGCTTGAGCTCCCGGAAGCGCATAGCCAGCGCGTCGACGAGCAACAGGCGTCCGATTAGTGGCTCGCCTTTGCCGAGAATAAGCTTGATGACCTCGGTAGCCTGGATGATCCCGACGAGGCCGGGCAGAATGCCCAGCACTCCGCCTTCGGCGCAATTCGGCACCGTGCCGGGCGGCGGCGGCTCAGGATAGATGCAACGGTAGCAAGGCCCTTCGCGCGCAGCAAAGACACTGGCCTGGCCTTCAAAGCGGAACACCGACCCGTAGACATTGGGCTTGTCCAAAAGAACGCAGGCGTCGTTGACCAGGTAGCGCGTAGGGAAGTTGTCGGTGCCATCCGCGACGATGTCGTAGTCCTTAAGAATTTCGAGGGCGTTGGCGCTGGTCAGCGCAGTTTCATGCTTGACCACCTTTACGCCAGGATTGAGCGCGGCGAGCTTTTCCGCGGCGGAGTCGAGCTTCCCGCGGCCGATGTCGTGGGTGGTGTGAATGATCTGGCGCTGCAGGTTGCTCGCGTCCACGACGTCGAAGTCCACAATTCCGAGGGTCCCGATACCGGCCGCGGCCAGATAGAGCGCGAGGGGCGAACCGAGTCCGCCGGCGCCGACGCATAGAACGCGCGCAGCCTTGAGCTTCTGCTGGCCCTCCATGCCCACCTCAGGCAGGGTGATGTGGCGCGCATAGCGCGAGAGTTCGGCGCTGGTCAGGTCAGGTAGTTTGATTGGGGAAGCGGCGGCGACCATGGCGCGGAATCTCCGGTCACTCTAGGGTCTGTTCACACTACTGGGGTGGCGGCGCCGGGTGCCAATTTTCCTCATTTCGTTGTCAGTCGTCGCTAGCAGACACCCGGTATGCGTCGCTCCTCTCTCCTAGAACTAAGGAAAATTGGCACCCGGCGCCGCCACCCCAGTAGTGTGAACAGACCCTAGTGTATCGGGCCGGCGCGGCGTGTCGCCATGCGTCCGGCGGCTCTCAAAAAAGGCCAAGCCGCCGGCGCGAGGCATTCGGTTGAGGGACTACTGTGCGGGTTTTGCCGCAGGCTTGGCGGCGGGCTTGGCCGCAGGCGCGGCATGCTTCGGCTTCCAGAAATCCGGAGCTTCCTTGACCCACTCATCCCTCGGATAGCTCTGAACAGGGTTGATGGCGAACAACTCCGAATCGGATTCCTGGATGCAGTCCGCTTCCAGTTCACGCAGCCTCTTCAGCCCATCTTCGCCAAGGGCATCGCGGAACTGCTTGTCTTCAGCAAAGCCGGTGTCGATTTCGGCCAGCGACTTGTCGGCGCTGAAGGCAACATACTCGTTGTCGCCGCCGTAGGCGAGATCATAGGTGGCCCAGTGCGCGCTGGTTCCCGCCTTCTTTTGCGCATCGATGACCAAACTGACAAGCTCGTGCCATTCCTTGCCATGGCCGGGCTTGACGTGGAACGACGTGATCTCGAAGTCGCGCGCCTGCGCAATGTCCACGTCGGGACGGTAGCTCAGGTCGTCGTCGAGCGTGAAAATAAACTGGTCAGTCCCGTCGAGCAGCTCGCCGTCGGCCTGGCTGTCCTTATCCATCTCCGCGGAGAGTGTCGCGTTCTTCATGGTGGCATTGTTGTCGTTCTCCAACGCTGCGAAGGAGTCATAACCAATGAGGTAGAGGGCACGCGATTTGCCCGACATCGAATTGAGCGCGATGTAGTGGGTGGGCCACTTGGCGGCGGCCATGGCAGCCACGAATTTGCTCTCGGATTTGTCGTGCAGCGAGCCGGCTTTTCCCGGCTTGATGAACTCACGCTCGATTTCGAGAACCTTGGGCGGATGATGCATTTCTTGTGCCGCGGCGAACAGACTTCCACCGGCCGCGAGGGACAGCGCAAACAGAGCGGGACGCATGATTTTCATATTTCGAGAATCCTCCTTGATTGGCTCGGAGTTTCTTGGCGATGGGGGAAGGGGAACGGGAAGCGCAAGCTCTCCAGGGCAAAGCGATTATGAGGCCCCAAACCGGGCTATGTAAAGAAGTTTTTCATTTTCCATAGGATAGGGACCAATGAGATTCATTCAGCGAACGAGAATTCAACTTGCAAGGGGCTGGATCAGGCGGGGTCTGCACCGGCGCTGGTGCTATCGATCTCGATCCTTTGCGGCACGAAGTGTTTGTTTTCTTCGGCCGTTCCGGCAAGCATGAGCGCGTTGGTGTCTTTGGCTTTGCCTTGAATCACCTCGGTGATGACGTAAACGCAACCCAGCCAGTGAGCTTCTTCGAGATCCGCAGCGGACCAGCGCGCAGGATGGCCGGGGTGAGAGTGATAAAAACCGGCGATCTCAAGGCCGCGGCTGCGCGCCTCACGCGCGATCTTCACCAGCTCGGCGGGAGCGATCTCATAGCGGTCGCGCAGAGATTCCGCGCGGGAGTTTGTTGCCCGCATCAGAGAATCGATCTGCCAACCCTCCGCGGTGATACGGCCCAGGAGCGCGCCGCAGCACTCATTGGGAAAAGCCTCTTCAGCGTGCGCGCGAAGTTCGCGGTAGACCGCAAGCGGCAGGCGCAGGAGGCTCATGCGATCTCCACTTGCCTCAGCTCGAAGCAGGTTACGGGTTGTGACACGCAAGGGCGCATGAGGAATTGAGGCGTGGAACGCGGAAGTGCAAGATCGAAGCGACGGGAGTTTTCCGGACTTATCCGGTATTCTTGCAGTGTAGGCGCCCGCATGAAAAGAAGCTCCTCTCATCCAAACTTCGATCAAACCCTGGAACTGTTGCGCGCCCATTCCTTTGACGTGGTTCCGTACGCCGCCGTCGCCGGAGGCGTGCTGGCGAGCAAGCACGGAGTGGGGGCGGTTCTGGTGCCGCTGCGCCGCGCGGATGATCCGGAAGACGCGCCGGCAGCATACGCTGAGGGCCCCGGAATTCTGGTAAGGGGGGAAGTGGGGCGGCTTCTGGACCGCGGCTACCAGAAATTTATTAAGACTTCCCAATACGAGCTCCCTGCGACGGCCAATCAATTGCAGGCAATCCACACATTCAGCGAGGAGCTGACACAGCTTATTGGTGCCATCAGCCTGTACAACGAGTCGCTGGGAACCACCAGCGATGTGTATCGTTACGATCGACTGATGGGCCGTGAAGCCGCGGATGCCGCGCCCGCCGAGCCATGGGATCAGGCATCGGACCATGCGCCGGAGTTGACCGACGGGCATTGATCTCTGCTGAATGTTTGAGCGGAGCATGCCATGGGCGGGTGGGAAGACAAGGACGACTTCGCGGCTCCCCAGGCTGAGCGTCGTTCCGATCCGCGCTACTCCGTCGATGAGGAATCGGTTGTTCTTTTCGTTGGCTATGGAGCGCCGCTTCAGGCTCGTCTTGTCGATCTGAGCCAGGAAGGATGCCGGATTCGCACCAAACTGCCGGTCACCGCCCGTTCCCGCCTGCCAGTCGAAGTCTTCTTCAAAGTCAATGGAGTCTCATTCCGTTTTCGTGGCGTTCTGCGGTGGACCGACAGCCACAACCTTCTTGGTATCCGCTTTGTGAATGTGATCCCGCGCCGCATGGTGGAGTTGGCCAATGTGATTTGCACGATGGAGGAAGCATCGGAGTGCCGAGCCGAGGCATTGAATTTGCTGGTCGCGGAGCAAGGGTCTCCGCAGCAGCCCGCTCTCCAGGAGCCCTTGCCGCAACCTCCGCGGAAGCCCGTGGGCCGCGAACGACGCCAGCAATCCCGACACAAGGTAGACACTACCGCGAAGATCCTCCTCGTGAATGTCGGTTCCACGCTGCGGGGCCGCATTCTGGACCTGAGCCTGACCGGCTGCCGCATCCGCACCGACGAGCACTTCCCGGTGGGCATTTACACGCGCGTGGAGACCGAATTCCGATACCAGGGACTGCCGTTCCGGCTCGGCGGCGTGATTCAAGCCATCCACGACCGCAACACAGTGGGGATTCGCTTTCTCGACCTGAGCGAACGCAAGCGCAATCAAGTGCTGGAACTGATCAGCGAGATCGACCAGTTGCGCGCGGCGCCTCCTGCCACAGCCGAAGGCCGTGCCTGAAGGCGACGCAAGCTCATTCAACTCCAGCCAAATCACACGGTAGTTTCGCTTGCGGGCAAGAGCCTAGTGCGGGCTACTGAATCGGATCGACCTCAATGTAGTCGAGCGCCGCCGGGTCGCCCGCGTCGGGCGCACCTTCTACACGCAACAGATCGCCTGGCTTCAAGTCGAAGCCTCGTCCATCGGGGCCGCGCGCGGTGAACCGGGTTGAATTGTCGCCGTTGGGCCGGCGCGACGGCAACTTGGCATCGGCGGCCCACGAGACGATTTCCGTTCCATTGATCGCGAGCGTGAAGTGCGCGACGCCCCGTTGCAGATCGAAGTACTGTACGGCGATGTCGAAGCGGCCGGGTTTGCCGGTGCAAGTCCACTCGGCGGTGCAGGTTTTTTGTGTATTTGGGTCGCACGACACCGCCTTGCCTCCGGATGCGTCTTCCCATGGCGTGACGTCGATAACTTTGTATCCCGTGAGGCGCGCATCCTCTGCTTCCATGCGGCCCGGATAATGCCCGGCGCGGCCGAGGGCGTCGGGAATGCCGCTTTCCTTCAGGAAATACTGCACGATCGCGTCGCGCCAGACGATTGCGTGACCGGCCTGGTACTCCAGCCGCGCGCGTTCATCTTCATAGAGCTGCGGGTCGATTTTGCCTTTCAGCGTGGTCCACTCTTCGCCGAGCCGCGCCGCTTCGTCCGCGCCCTTGTAGTGGCTGTCGTAAACGAACTGAATGACGGTTTTGCCGTTGTGCAATTTATAGGTCCACGGAACATGATGGAAGAAGAGGAGCAGACTTTCCGGCGTTGTAGCCAGCGACTCATACATCTTGGCCACTTCAGGCGGGTATTGGCCGACAAATCCGGTACCGGTGGCCACGGTGCGGTCCATGCCGATTCCCTTGGCATCGTCGCGGTGCCACTGACCCCATCCGTTGCGCTCACTCGATTCGATGTTCGGTCCGTAGTGGCTTCCCGTAATGTCGGTGAGCGTTTGCGTACCCAGGAATCCCGTGTAGGCGACGTATGTGGGCCACGATTGCATGAGCATCCTGTCCACGGTCGCAACCACTTGCGGGTTGCTGCTGATGGTTTGCTTTGTCCACTCCGCGGCGATTTGTTCGGCGCTTAGATTCGGATTCCACGCAAGGCGGCCGAAAGCGTAAAGGTTTACCATCGCCATCGGCGCGCCCAGCCAGTTGTCGCGCCCCACGCAGGAGACGCCGATCATGCCACCGAGAGGCTGGTTGAAGGTCTTCCCTTCAATGATTTCTTTCACCGGTGTAGCGCGATTTTCCGCGCGCAGATCGAAGTTGAGTTTTTCCTTCCAAAGCGGCGCGAGATAGACGAGGTGGCGCTGCTGGCCAAGATACTCCTGTGTGATCTGCAGCTCCATGGCCTCGCTCGTCTTGTGCAGGCCGGCGAAGAGAGGTGATACCGGCTCCTCGGCCTGAAAGTCGATGGGGCCGTATTTGATCTGGACAATGACGTTGGGCGCGAATTGGCCGTCGAGGGGATGAAAGATGTCGTAGGCGGCGCGCGCACGATCGGCTTTCATGTCGTTGTAGTCGAGGTGATTGTTGTAGACAAAGGCGCGATAGAGCACCACGCCGCCGTGCGGTGCAAGAGCGTTGGCCAGCACGTTGGCGGCGTCAGCCGGGCTGCGGCCATAGCTTGCGGGACCGGGCTGCCCCTCCGAATCGGCCTTCACGGTGAAGCCGGCGAAATCGGGAATCTGCTGGTAGATCTCATTCACCTTCGCGGTCCACCAGGCTTTCACATCGGCATCGAGCGGATCGAAGGTCTTGAGACCGGCAATTTTTTGCGGGCTGGCAATGTCGACGCTGACGGCGAGCCGCACGCCCCAGGGGCGCATGGCGTCGGCGATCCGCGCCAGGCCTTTGATCATGTCCGGCTCGAGGAACGGCGCCGCGTCGTTCACGTTATTCACGTTACAGCCGTTGATGCCCACGGACGCGAGCAGTCGCGCGTAGGTGGTGGCTTCGCTCAGATCTTCGCGAACTTTTCCGCCCTCGAAGAAGATCGACCGGCCATCGTAGCCGCGGGTGACGGTGCCATCGGCGTTGTCCCACTCATCCACCCAGCGGATGGGCATGGCGGGAGCCTCGATCACGTCGAGCTGAGAGAGGTCCGCACCGGTTGCGACGAGGCGCAGCAAGTCGAACGCACCAAACAGCGCACCGTGCTCGTTGGACCCGGCGACGATCACGAGCGGCTGCCCACGCCAGGTGGTTCGCTTGAGCCAAAATCCGTGCGCTACGATGTGCGTGGGAACCGTGAGGCCCGGAAATGCTGCGCGAACTTCGTCGAGGGTGCCAACGACGGTTTCGCCAAGTGGAGGGTTGTATTTCCCTTTCGTACCCGGCTTCGGTTCGTAGTCCAAGATCCCGATCACACCGGGCCGCAGCTCGTTAGCCGCACTCTGTTCGAGAACATTGGTTCCAAGCGCTCTAACGGTGCGAGGGAGATCCGCGAGCTGAACCCGATTGTCGGCGTACTTGAGCCACGCCTGGTCCTCCGTTTGGGCGTGCGCGACCAGAGCTGCGGCACAAAAGACCACCAGCAAAAACGCTGCCAGGAAACCAATGGTCCATCGCGTCGCAATGCGCATCTTTGCCATGTTTTAACTCCCTACAACGTTCTACCACTCGTTCCCTGTTGATAGACTTGTAGGCCTGCGGATTGAGGGAGGTTCCCGCCGCTATGCTCGCCACCATGCAGGCCGTTGTGAAGGCCAAAGCCGCGCCTGGCATCGAACTGCGCGAAGTGCCGGTTCCCGCGCCCGGCACCGGCGAGGTGCTGGTGCGCGTCGAAGCCGCGAGTGTGTGCGGAACCGATCTGCACATTTATAACTGGGATCCGTGGGCCAAGGGGCGCATTCATCCGCCGCTGATTCCCGGGCACGAGTTCTGCGGTGCTGTGGCAGGACTGGGCCGCGGCGTAACCACCGTGCACGAGGGCGACCTGGTGAGCGCGGAGATGCACGTGGCCTGCGGCAAGTGCTTGCAATGCCGCACTGGCCTGGCGCACGTGTGCCAGCACGTCCGCATCCTGGGAGTGGATGCCGACGGCGCTTTCGCAGGCTACGCGGTTATTCCCGAGTCGAACATCTGGAAGCTCTCACCGTCGATCCCACGCGACTACGCTTCGCTGCTCGACCCGCTGGGCAACGCGGTGCACACTGTACTCGCCGGGCCGATTGCCGCGAAGACCGTGGCGGTCACCGGTTGCGGCGCGATTGGGTTGTTCTCAATTGCCGTGGCGAAGGCATGCGGCGCGGCGCGCGTCTTCGCGACCGAAGTGAATGCGCATCGCAGGAAAGTAGCGCTGGAAATGGGCGCGGAGCTGGCTCTCGATCCCACCGCCGATGAAGTTGAAAAGCAGATTCTCGAAGCGACGGGCGGTACGGGAGTGGACGTGCTGCTTGAAATGTCGGGCCATCCCGAGGCCATGCGGCTGGGCTTCGCGCTGCTGCGCACCGGCGGACGGGCTTCATTGCTCGGCATTCCCTCGCGGCCGTTCGAGCTAGACTTTGCACGCGACATCATCTTCAAGGGCGCCACGGTGCAGGGCATTAACGGACGCAAGATGTTCGAGACGTGGTTTCAGATGGAGGCGCTGCTGGCGACGGGCAAGCTGAACCTGGAGCCGGTAATCACGCATCGCCTCAAGCTGAGCGAGTTCAAGAAGGCGATGGAGCTGTTGCAATCGGGCGAGGCAATCAAAGTTGTGATGCGGCCAGAGTGAAAAATGCAGGGAACAGGGGTCAGGGGTCAGGGATCAGAAAACGCCGCTTCGCGCGAGACAGTCACTCGACAAGGGTTACGCGCCGCAAGCCGCGGACCGCGTTGCAGAGGTAAATGGCATCGGCGGTGCGCAGATCATCCAAGGACAGCACACGCTCCTCGATCTCCGGACGCGTCTCGAGCAGATGACGCCGATAGACGCCAGCCAGCAAACCGCACTCGACGGGCGGCGTGAACCAGCGGCCGCCTTTCTCAATGAAAACGTTACTGATTGCGCCCTCCGTCACTTCGCCGGGCTGATTGAGAAAGAGAACATCGTCAAAGCCGCGTTCCTTCGCCTGCATGAACTCCAAGGCATAGAACGGGCGCTGTGTGGTCTTGTGGTAGAGAATTGCGTCGGCTGGGTCAGTACGCGTGCTGGAGATGCACACTTGGCCGACACGGTTCGGATCGCCGGGCGGAGGAAGCGCTTCGCTCCCGATCTGGACGTGGCCCTCGGCGTCAACCATCAGTAGGCGTACTTTGCGCGGCGAGCGTGGCGTGGCGTCGGCGAATTGGCGCGCATGGTCTTCCAGAGCTGCGCGGACCGCGGCACGATCGCAAGCAAAACCGAAATATTCGGCTGAATCCGCGAGACGATCGAGATGCAACTTGATGAGCGGGTAGCCGCTGTCCCACAGCAGCGTCTCGATGAGAAAAAACTTGTCGGGCTGGCTGACGATCGGTATGTTCCCATTGATCGGGCTGGCGATACGATGCGCGGGACCGGTGAGGAACTTCGCTTTCAAAAGGCATTCGCGAAACTCCTCGGCCGCATTGGAGTCGATGACCACGCCGCTGCCAACTCCCATCGTTCCGCGCTCGCCGTTGAGCTCCAGCGTGCGAATGGCCACGTTGAAGACCGTCCGACGCGGAGAAAAGAAGCCGATGACGCCCGTATACACCCCTCGCGGCGTGTCTTCGAGCTCGGCAATGAGCTGCATGGCTCGCACCTTCGGCGCTCCCGTGACGGACCCGCAGGGAAACAGCGCACGGAAAATTTCGTATAAGCTGGCATCGGGCCGCAGCTCCGCGCTGACGGTTGAGGTCATCTGCCAGAGCGTGGGGTAGCGCTCGACGGCAAAGAGCTCTTCGACTCTGACGCTGCCCGTTTTGGCAACGCGGCCCAGGTCGTTGCGCAGCAGGTCGACGATCATCACGTTTTCGCTGCGGTTCTTTGCGTCGTTATGCAGCCATTCGGCAATCTTCCTGTCCTCGCGCGTGGTGCGCCCGCGGCGCGCCGTTCCTTTCATCGGCCGCGTAACGATGCGGCGTGTTGCGCCATCATCGTCGATGCGGAAGAACAGCTCCGGCGAAAAAGAGAGGATGCGACGGCCCGGCTCGCAGTGCAGGAAGGCGCCGTAATCGACCGGCTGGCGCCCACGCAACCGCGCATAGTGGGCTGCAATGCTGCCCGGCACTTCGACCGAAAACGGAGCCGTGAAGTTCAGCTGATATACGTCCCCGGCGCGGATCCACTCGTGAATCCGGGCAATGCGCCGGACGTATTCGGCCTCTGCGAGCGCAAACTCCGCGGCAATCTCCGGTTCCAGCGCCCGACCTGCCATTTCCGCATTCGGCAACTGGCTGCGGAATCGCTCGAGCTCCGGCGGCTCGCCGCCTTCGAATGTTCCTGTGGTGTGATCGAAAGCGTAGCTTCGTTCGTAGATCCCGAACCAGGCCAGCGGTTTTCCGTCCGGCGCTGCGCGCATTCCTGCTTTCGGTTCAAAGCAGCTTGCACACTGGTAGCTGAAGAATCCTGCCGCGCAGCGGCCTGCCGCTACCGCGCTCTTAATTTCCGCAAAGAGAGACGGAATCTCCGCCGGCGAGCGCGCAACGCACACACGCAGGGGAGCTGTGAACAGTTGCGTCCACGGCTGCTCGCTTGTCTGGTCTTGTCCTGGTTTTCCGCCTTCCAGCAGCACCGTGGCCGGCGTCTGCTCCACCAGCGCATAGATTTCCGGGGGAATGGGATGCCGCCGCGCCATGCAGGCAGTGTATAGAACCGGTCTCATAAGCCGTCATTGCCGACACGTCGGAATCATGGGACCCGCCTTGTTGTTGGGTCCCATACGTGCTCACCACGCACCAGAGGTATTTACGAGACCGGTTGTAGCGGCCCTCCAATTGGCGTAAAGCGAAACCGCGACTGTTTCGTGGCGTTCGCCGCGGCGAACGCCACCCGGCACGCCTTTCTAAACTTCATAGGAATTGGAGAGCCGCTGTTATGAACCACCGGTGACCGTGAGCACCATCGTGGTGTTGTAGGTGATGGCGGTAACGCCGTTCGTCGACTGTGCCGTGATGGTGACGTTGTATGTGCCCGAAGGAGTCGCGGGATTTGGCGGCGGGCCGTGATTGTAGTAGTAGTAGGTCGGCTTGCACGCCGTTGTTCCCAGGGCTGTCACCAAGCCAATCAATGCCACGAGCGACAGGCGCTGCAACCAGCGCTGCCGGCGCGCTCCCCACGCCAGTCCGCCGAGCCCCAACATGCCCGGCAGCAGAATGGCCCAGGCGACGGGGCGGCCGGTGTCTCCCGGGAGTCGAGGCCGCACGGCCCTGGATGTCCCCGCACCCTGGGTTTGAAGCAGCATGGAGCTGACAGGCGGGCAAGCTGCCGGCAGCGAGCCGGATGGGCAACTTGTGGGAGTGGTCGGCAGAATCTCAACCGATTCCGGCGTAAAGCTGCAACTGGCCAGGGTGGGAAGGCCGGAACACGAGAGGGTGACGAACATGGGCGACGTGAGCGCGGCGTTGTCTTCAGGCACGATAGTGACAGCGATCGTGCCGGAATCGCCGGCCGTGAGCGTGAGCGGCAGCGTTGCAGGCGCCACGGGCGCGAGCGAAAGAGTGAAGCTCGGAGTGGAGCTGGTTTGGCCCGTCGCATCGGTGGTGGGGGAAGACGAGCTAAGGTGCGACGCATCGCCGGCATAGACAGCGCGCAGGTTGTGATCGCCGCCGGACAGCGAAAACGCCGGCGCAGCCACGCCCTGGCCATTCAAAACTGCTTCGGCCAGAACGCGGTCGCCGTCTTCAATGACCACGACGCCAGACGCGGGCAGACCGTCCGCGGCGGTTACAGCGACCGTCGCGGTTGCCTGTGTGTGCCCGCCCTGCTCGCTGGTTTCGACGGTCAGCGCGGTGTGCGTCGCGATTTGCTGCGCCGTTGCGCCCGCCGGCAACACAGCCAGCGCCAACGCGATCCCCAGTCCCGCGAACCATTCAAGCCACGAATAGCGGCAGTTCGACCCTCTCACTTGCACCTGCTCCAACTCTCCAAAATGATTGGCTTTCGCCCGGCAGCGCTTCGCCTATGATTTCTTCGTAAACCCCAATTGTATCTGGCCAGGGCGCAGCCCGGCCAACCCTACGATCTCCCCATCCGCCCTCCTCTTTGACGCGTGACCAACTGGAATGCCACCCCGCCAGTCGCGCTAAGACCGGCCTCATAAGCAATCTTCGTCAACTCGCTCGAAACATGGGACCCGCCTTGTTGTTGGGTCCCATACTTGCGCATTGTGCGACGGAGGCACTTATGTGGCCGGTTGTATGCTTTTGAGCGTAGGTGCTTCGCCATGACAGAAGCTACGCCCCGCCCCCAGCTTGCACACTTGACCGCCGTGCTTAACGAGTTGCGCGCCAAGGGCACGCATTTCAATCTGCGCGTGCTCGACAACCAGCAGGCGCCGGTGTGCCACTACGACGGCCGCGAGGTCATCAACCTGGCCAGCAACAACTATCTTGGCCTCGCCAACCACCCCAAACTCATTGAGGCCGCCGTTGCCGCCACGCGCGCCTTCGGCGTGGGGTCAGGGGCCGTGCGCACGATCGCTGGGACCATGCGCATCCACATGGAGCTCGAAGAGAAGATTGCGCGCTTCAAGAATGTCGAAGCCTGCGTGGTCTTCCAGAGCGGCTTCGCGGCCAATGCCGGCACGGTGAGCGCCATCCTCGGCAAAGAGGACTTCATCCTCTCCGACGAGCTGAACCACGCCAGCATCATTGACGGCGCGCGGCTTTCAAGGGCCACCATCAAGGTGTTCCGGCACAAAGACATGGCCCATTGCGAGGAGATACTCCAGGAATTGGAGAAACCGCCGGGCAAAAAGCTCGTTATTACCGACGGCGTCTTTTCGATGGATGGCGACATCGGTCCCGTGGACAAGCTCGCCGCGCTGGCTGAGAAATACGGCGCCATCATGATGGTCGATGATGCCCACGCCTCGGGCGTGCTGGGCCGCAACGGGCGAGGGTCGGTGGATCATTTTGGAATGCACGGCAAGGTGGATGTGCAGGTGGGAACGCTTTCCAAGGCCATCGGCGCGCTGGGCGGTTACGTCTGCGGTTCCAAAGATTTAATTGATTACCTCTACCACCGCGCGCGGCCATTTCTGTTTTCCACTTCGCATCCGCCGTCGATCGCGGCCACGTGCATCGCCGCCTTCGACATCCTGGAACGTGAGCCGGAGCGGATTCTGCGGCTTTGGTCGAATACGCGGTATTTCCAGGGCGAGCTCAAACGCATCGGCTTCAACATCGGCGGCGTCAACACGCCGGCCACGGAGACGCCCATCACGCCGATCATTGTGGGCGAGGGCCGCGCAGCCATGGATTTCAGCCGCGCACTTTTCGACGAGGGCGTGATGGCAACAGGCATCGCGTTCCCCACGGTGCCTGAGGGCAAAGCGCGCATCCGCGCCATTTTGACCAGCGAACACACGCGAGCGGAGCTTGACCGCGCGCTGGAGACGCTGGAGCGCGTGGCAAAGCGGATGGGGATTCTACAATAGCTTGAAATGATCGCTCACCTGCGCGGCAAGCTCATTCACAAGCAGCCCGGCCAGGCCATCGTTGAGGCCGGAGGCGTTGGCTACGACGTCACCATCTCCGTGCCCACGTTTACGGCGCTGCCCCCGGTGGGCGCTGAGGCCGCGTTGCACATTCATACGCAAGTGAGCGACAGCCAGATCGCCCTCTTCGGCTTCCTTGACACCGATGAAAAGCGGCTATTCGAGCGGCTCATCACCGTGAGCGGGGTCGGCCCCAAGCTGGCCATCAAAATCCTCAGCGGGCTTAACTCCGAACGCGTGATTCAGGCCATTCGAGGGCAGGATCACGCGCAGCTTACGCACATCCCCGGTGTGGGCAAGAAGCTGGCCGAGCGCCTTGTGGTCGAGCTCAAAGACAAGCTGGACGACTTTGCCGTACCGCCCGCGCAGCCGTCCGTGCAAGGCCCTGCGGTCGACGACGTGCTGTCCGCGCTGACGAACCTGGGCTATCAACGACCGGCCGCGGAGAAAGCGATCGAGCAGGCCATTGCGAAAGAAAAAGCACTGGCCGCCGACTTCGATGGCCTGTTCCGTGCGGCGCTGAAGGTGATTCGGTAGGTTCGGGCAGCATTTTTTTTTGAGAATCGCACGACGGAATGCTCTCATCGCAAAACACAGGTGCATTTGTTGGTTTCCCAGGCAGTCTTGTAACCGTAAATTCGAACAATCGAGTCTAAAATATAGGTACCGCTGATTCTTAAAGTCCCCGTTGAGCTTCAGCCTTCCCTGCATGCAAAGGACGGTTTGATTGCGTTTAACCATTGCCCTGGTAAGCGTCGGTGTCGCCCTCAGTGTCCATGCTGGGTGTACGCCGATTCCGGATACGAGCCCGATCGCCAATCCGGCGCGCATCCTCGGTTTCATGCCCAATTTCCGTACCGTCTCCGGCGGCGCCAAACCACCCCCGCCCGGTTGGAAGTACAACTTCACCGTGGCCACCCATCAAGCCACGGACTATTCCTCATTCATCTTTCTCGGCCTTACGTCTCTCAGCGCCGAAGGAATCGACGAGCATCCCGCTCTCGGCCACGGCGCGAGCGGCTTCTATGCCTACACGTGGCGCGGCTTCCTCGATAAGTCCGACAATACATATCTCTCTGCGTGGCTGTTGCCCTCGCTCATCCACGAAGACACGCGCTATTACGCGCTCGGTGCGGGTCACAACTATTTCGTCCGCGAAATGTACGTCATCAGCCGCGAGGGGGTAGCGAAGACGTACGGCGGACACCAGACGCCTAACATCGCCGGCCTCGGCGGCAAGGCGATTACGCAAGTTGTCTCGCGATACTATTACCCGCCCAGCGCAACCACGTTTCCCGTTCTGGCCGAGAAGTTTGGCTACTCGGTGATGCGCGACGTGATCTTCACGTCGATTCGAGAGTTCTATCCCGACGCGGCCGCGCATTTTATCCGCAGGCACCGCGAGAGGATGGCGGCCAAAGCGGCGGCGCTGGATGCGACGGCGCGGTGATGCCTATTCGGCAGCGCGCTGAAAGTGATTCGACAACGAGAATGCGCCGATGATCAGCGCGATTGTGCGGCGATCTCACTTATGCCGCGGAGGCACTGCGCAGCTTCATTTTGCGTGGAAGCGCGGAGTTTATCTGTGATCCTCTTCAGCTTGGGGCTGTCGAACCTGAGGTCGTCCGTGAAGGCCATTTGACACACGAGGCGCTGCTTCTCTTCGGGAAGATTATGTAGCCCTCCCATCGCTGCGTTCATGCGGCGGTCAAGAAGAACAGCATAAAACTCGCCGGCTTCGTCCAGGACATCTTCGCGCCTCTCTGCAATATTCAAAAGGATTTGCAATAGCCCGGAGTCTCCCCGCCAATAGAGGTTTGCGAGGTAGTCTACGAGTCTCCGATCGCAAACATCGTCTTCCGGAGAGTTCTTAGGGCGCGCAAGGCATGATTTCAATTGCTTGACCAGAAGCTCGCGATTGCCGTCGTAATCGAAACGAAAAACGGCCAACGCATAGGCAATATTCCGGGCTCGCTGGCCCCCAGCGGTCGGCTGTTCGTCGCGAAGGGCGTCCAGCACAGGTTGAGGGACATTATTGTGAGTCTGCTCTGTGACTACGCCTGGGTCGCACCCGTTGCAGTCTGTCACGAGATAACTCACCCATGTGCCCGCCTCAGGGCCCTGCGTTGGCCCATCGAACCAAGAAGTTGGATAGGAGATTCCGACGGTCCACCCACCTGGTAGAGCGCGAACAGGATAAAGCCCAGGGAAGGTGATGAAGTAATTGTTGCACGAAATCTTCGCGGTCAGGTTTGCTTTATACCGAAGTCGCTTGGAGGCGTATGCTTGCAGAATTGGAGCGGGTACGGCGAACGTATCCCCAGTGATTGGCGGTGCGAAGCTCTGCTCACCTAGCATTAGCTGAACCTTGAGGTTCGCGCAGGAGTGGGGACGATTCTCCAATTCAAACTTGAATTGAATCGAGCTGTTTGAAGATGGACTCTCGGCGCAAGTCGAGATAGTTGACAACACTAGGACCAACATTGCGAGAATCTGAGATTTCATCGCCTCCACTCTAGCACCGAATTCCTGAGCCCTTCGCGTTAAACTCCATTTGTCATGGCTCCCAAGAAGAAACCCGCTCCCGCGCCCCCTTACTTCCACCCCGAAGCTCTCACCTTCCTCCGCAACTTGGCCAAGCACAATGACCGCGCGTGGTTTCAGCCGCGCAAGGAGCAGTTTGAGGCGGAATTGAAAGAGCCGATGCTGGCCATCGTGCGCAAGATTACCGACGCCATGGTGGACTTTGCGCCCAATCACGTTCGGCCCGCCGAAAAATCGTTGTTCCGCATTTACCGGGACACGCGCTTCTCCTCGGACAAGCGCCCCTACAAAACGCATGTGGCCGCGTGGTGGACTCATACGGGATTCGAGAAGACTTCCGGCGCGGGCTACTACTTCCATGTGAGCGCGAAGGAAGTGATCATCGCCGCCGGCTCTTACATGCCGGAGAAGGAACAACTGGCCGCGATCCGCCACTGGCTGCTCGATCATCACGTCGAATTTCGCAAGCTGCTCAAGCGCCCCACCGTGCGAAAGCTGTTTGACGAGTTTGAAGGCAACGCGCTCACTCGGCCGCCGAAGGGTTTCCCGTGCGAGCATCCAGGGATGGACCTGATCCGCTGCCGCCAGTGGGGGCTGGCCGCGGAGCTGCCCGCGAAGGCCGCCCTCAAAAAAGACATTGCCGACGTGGTGATTCGCTACTTCAAGGTCGCCGCGCCCGTGGTTAACGCGCTGAACACGCCGATTGCAGCGAGCCTCGCGCCCAAAAGAAAGGTACTCTTCGGGCTGAAATAGCGCGGACAAACTTCGATCTTGGCTGAACGGTCGCCCTCCCGCCGAAGCGCCAAACCCGCTCCAATTGCGGGTTTCAACAGGCCCGATGGCCCAAAATCCGGCAAAAATCGGCATTTCACCCATAAAAACCCAAGAAAACTGTGGAAAACACGCATTTTCCCATTGACTTTGCCCATGCCCAGGCCGCATGGTAACCATCGGCAGGGTTCTTCGTAGCCGCATGAATACAGGGGTTTCGCGCCAATCAGCTTCGATCGCCCTTCCTCCATGCGGTGTGAATTTTGCGCGAAAGCCCCACCAATCAGGCAGCCCGAAGGGCTCGCCCAGAAGGAGAACAATCAATGGCAGCTGGAATGACCAAGACAGCTTTGACGCGGCATCTGGCCGAGAAGCTCGAACTGACTAACAAGCAAGCCGCAGCTTTCCTTGACCTGCTGGCGGAAACCGCCATCAAAGAAACCAAGAGGAACGGCGTGTTCGTAATCCCCGGAATCGGCCGTCTCGTGAAGGCCGAGCGTAAGGCTCGCATGGGCCGCAACCCCCAGACCGGCGAGGCCATCAAGATCAAGGCCAAGACCGTAGTGAAGTTCCGCGTGGCGAAGTCCGCGAAGGACGTCATCGCACCGCCCAAGAAGTAACTCCTCCCTCAGAGTGCAAGAGAAAGGGGAGAGCCCTGCGCTCTCCCCTTTTCCATTCCTGCCCCTGGTGTTGCCCCAGGAGATTTTCCCGCACACCGCCGGCCTGCCGGCTCATCCAATGAGCTATGACAACGGCTCCGGCTCTCCCTGGACAAATGGCTGTCGCTTCCTCGCGCGGCTCGTCGATTCTTTTTCTTCTACGGCTGGAGGGGCTGGTTGCGGCCATCGCTACGGCCGTGCTCTATGCGCGCACAGGCGCGAGCTGGTGGCTCTTCGCGCTGTGGCTTGCGCCGGACCTATCGATGCTCGGCTACCTTGCCGGTCCCTGCCGCGGCGCGCGCATCTACAACGCCTTCCACACCTACGTTGCGCCGGGTGCGCTGGCGCTGTGTTCGCTGCTGCCCGGCGCGCACACTGTGCTACCGCTGGCGCTCATTTGGGCAAACCACATCGGCGTCGATAGACTGCTTGGTTTCGGATTAAAGTACGGTGACGGATTCGGATTCACACACCTGGGGCGCTTGGGAAAACAGCGAGCCTGATCACTCGACGCCGGCTTTGGGTTCTTTGCGCGGCATGATCGCGCGCACGATGAGCCACACTCCAAACGCGATCAGGATCGAACGGAGCCAGTTGAGGTGGAACGGCCACCACGCGACGACGAAAGCCGCTGCGCTGGCCAACGTGGGGATCCACGCTTTCATCAGCCCGCGCGCCAGGAGTGAAGCCAGGAAGCTCCAGAAAATCCCCTCCAGCATGAGTTGCTGGTCGTAGAACCAGGCGAGAACCGCCATGGTGAAGAACGTGCCGATGGGCATGACCTCAGTGGTGACCGCGGTGAGCCAGTGCGGCTTGTTCCCGGCCGTCGGCAGGCTGCCGCGCAAGCGCGGAAGCAGCCGCGGCACCGCGCGCAGATACTCTGCATAGGGCTGGCCAAGTTGCTTGCCGAGGAACGCTTCTTCTCCAAGAATCAGGCGCATGTAAAAAATCGAGATCAGAACGATGGTGAACAGCGCTCCCGAGGGCATCATGAGCAGCGTGACAGCGAGCATCATGAACCAGCCGCCAAGATAGAGGGGATTGCGCATGAAGCGGTAAGGGCCGTCGGCTATGACCGCGCCGGCCTTCATATCGCCATGGTGAACCGTGCTGTAGCCGAGGTACGCTGTGCCCCACACGCGTAAAACCGCGCCCAGGAAAGCCGCAAGAGCGCCGAGAACGATGACGATTGGCGTGGCAACGGCAAAGCTGGCCATCCCTAGCCGGTTTAATTCAAGTGGAAGCCACTCCAGCGTGGAGATGCGCCGGCCGAAATCCCACCCTCCGATCCATGGCGCCCAGAATCCAAAAAAGACGATGACGATCTGAATGATCATCCGCAGGCGAAACTCGATCGCACTGGCGCGCATGCTTCTCTCCAAAAGCAATGTAGGTTTTAAGGCAGCTTCAAGAATACGCGGCGGGAGAAGTAGATGAATCCGGCTATTTCAGATTCTTGATCGTGGCGTCATCAGGAATCTTCACCTGGAACTGGCTATCAGTGACGTTGACGTTCTCGTGGACCTCTTCAAAACTCAGCACGATCTGGATTCCCTCCTGCGGGCGCTTGATGGTCACTTTGGAGGGGTACTTGCCGGCGCTGAACGTGGTGTAGTTGCTGTAAAAGATTTGCGTCTCAAGCACGCCTTCGCTGTTGTAGACGTACTGGTCGTAGGGCATCATATCGTCGCGGTGAAATGTGATGGTGCGGGCGGGCAACAGCTCATGGCCGCTTTTATGGTGCATGATGCTCAAAACATATTCCGGCTCTATGTACAAATGCTTCTTCGCGGCGTCTTCCACCGTTTCGGTATCGCTGGCCACCATGTATTCGTCGTCCGGGTCCATGCCCCACACCGCGATCGCATCCAGGAAGAAGTCCGGGCGGAGGTTTTCAAGCGGATTAGCCGATTCTTCCGTCACGGCGCTTGTACCTTCAATGGCCAGATTCTTTGATGGAATGACAAGCGTGAAGCGATTGCCGTCGCTCCCCATGTCGAAGATCATGACGCCGAAGTACGTTCCCCGTACGCGCAGCATCTGCGGCTTGCGCATGATAATGACTCCGCGGCAGGAGGGGAAATCCTGCGCGATCCCCTGGCCGGTTTTCATCTCGGTCGCGTAGATTTCCACGATGGCCGTAAGATTGTTCAGCGCATTCCACCGTTGGTTGAGCTGCGCGACGAGTTGGTCTGGCGTAGCCGTTTGCACAATTGCAGGCGCGATTGGCACCGGCAAATGACGCTTGGTAGGGATGAAGTAGGAGCACCCGGAAAGCAGGAGCGGAAGAACCAGCGAAGCGGAGCGGGCGAGACGAGCGTACAGCCTCATCGCTCACCCGCTTTCTTCTGTGCCTTGCGATAATTCGCCACGTCGCGGTTGTGCTCATCGAGGGTTGTGGCGAACAAAGAATGTCCCTTGGCGTCAATCCCAGCGGCCACAAAGTAGAAATAGTTTGTCTTGGGCGGATCTATGGCGGCGCGCAGCGACGGAATGCCCGGATTGCACACGGGTCCCGGCGGCAGTCCGGCGTGCAGATATGTGTTGTAGGGTGTGTTGCGCGTCAGATCGCTTTCGTAGATCGCGCCGCGCCACCGTCCCGTAAGCTCAAGCCCGTAGATCACCGAGGGATCGGTGTTGAGCGGCATCTTCCTGGCCAGCCGGTTTTCAAAGACGCTGGCCACAAGTGGGCGCTCGGCATCGACTGCCGTTTCACGCTCTACCAGCGACGCGATGGTCACAACCTGATGCACGTTCTCACCCAAACCCAATTGCACGGCCACCGACCGGAACCGCTTCACCATGGCGGCAACCATCTGGTCCGCGGCAATGGTTGGCGAAAAGCGGTACGTATCCGGAAACAGGTAACCCTCCAGGCTCTTCGCGCGGGGATCCAAATCGGCCACCAGATCCGTCTGGCTCCTTGCCGCGTCAAGAAACTCCTGCCGCGTGCCCAGCCCCGCCTGTTCCACGCGCGCGGCAATATCGAAGATGTTAGCCCCTTCCGGAATCGTCAGAGCCTTGGTATATACGTCGCCTCGGGCAATCCGCGCATAAACCTCGGTGACAGGCACAGGATGGTCGAACCGATAGGTGCCGGCCTGCAGGGTTCCATGCCCGAACCAGCGCACGAAATCGAACGCATATCGGCTGCGAACCACGCCGGCCGATTCCAGTTGGCGCCCAATTCGCGTAGCGGACGAACCGGGCACAATGTTCACAAACGTCTCCGCCTCGGGCCCGTAGGGCGTCATCACCAGCCAGGCTCCCGTGGCAGCTCCAATGCCCAAAACCAGCAGCAATACCAACAAGATCCCCGCCGCGCCGGAACCTTTCTTTTTGCCGCCACTCCGTCTGCGCCGAGCCATCCCGCCGTTTTTGATCCTCCCCCCAAGAAAGAATGAGAACGCAAAGATTCCTTCCCCTGTTCCCCTTCTTTCGATTGTACCGGGAGCAAAGCGACGCTGCCTGGGGCCGATGCCGCCTCGAAGCGGCCGGTGACCCAAAGCCGTAAGCTGACTGTGAGGTACAGCATAGTGGAATCCGGCGACCCTCCCCGCTATCTCGGACTTGACGTTGGCAGCCGCCGCATCGGCGTGGCCGTGTCGGACGAGTTGGGCCTGACGGCGCAGCCCGTACTCACGCTTGAGCGGCGCGGCAGCGGGACCGCCAACCGACGAGAAGACCTGCGCTCGCTGGCGCGGCTCTGCCGACGGTTTGCAGTGGCCGGAATTGTGGTCGGCAACCCGCTGCATCTCTCCGGGGAGGGGAGCCCGCGCTCAGCCAAGACGCAGGCGTTTGCCGCCGAGCTGGGCGAGCTGACCGGGCTGCCCATTCACTTTTGGGATGAACGCATGACCACCCGCGAAGCGCACAAGATCCTCTACAAGGCAGGAAACGCACGCCAAAAGCACCGCAAAGTGGTGGACCAGGTGGCAGCGGTGATGATTCTGCAGTCGTTTCTGAACGATAGAAAGACACCTAGTTGGGAATAAGGGACAGAGCGCTGGCGCATGGAACAGGGCATTATCGCCGTCCTCATAATGGTCGCGCTTGCCATCGCCATCATTAGGATTGAGAACAGGCTGCAAAAGAGGGCCAGGCGTCGACTAATCGAGAGATACGACGAGGATATGAACGGCGCCGGTAGGAATGAGGCTTCTGCATCCACTGCGTATAATGGAGAGTTAGGTTTTACTATCTCTTGCGCCGCGAGAAACCCTGCTCGCTCGCTACTGGATCTAATGCCCGAACATATCAAAAAGAAGCTCATCGAGGAGATCCAACAGCTCGAGTACGAGCTTACCTCCGAGCTTCCCGCCGAGATCAAAAAGGCCCGGGCCCTGGGCGATTTGTCTGAAAACGCCGAGTATCACATGGCTAAGCAGCGGCAGGAGTTTGTGAATGCCCGGCTGGGCCAGCTCAAGAAGCGCATGGGCGAGCTTTCGCTGGTCAATCTTCAAAACATTCCCCGCGACAAAGCCGGGTTCGGATCCACGGTTGTGGTCTACGACTCGACCAAAGACGAGGAGATCATTTACCGCCTCGTGATGAGCGAGGAGGCCGATGTCTCCAAAGGCCTGATTTCAACCACTTCACCTATTGGCCGCGGGATCGTCGGCAAAAAGGTGGGTGAAGTGGCCACCATCGTGACGCCCAACGGCAAGCGCGAACTTGAGATTCTGAAACTGACGACGATCCACGACGAAGCCGGCGAAAGCGAAACTGCAGCCGGCGATGAAACGTAGCAAGGAAGCTCGAATGACCTGGACTAGCGCCTTTGGCCGTGCCTGCGGCTGGCTTCTTGACCGCATCGTGCATGGGTTGGCGCTTACGCGCATCTCGCCCAACACACTCACTTTCATTGGGCTGGTCATCAACATCATTGCCGCATTTCTGTTTGGCCACGCCAATGCCACCAACCACGACTGGATGTTTTTCTACGCTGGCCTAGTCATCTTCGGCGCAGGCATCTTCGACATGGTCGACGGCCGCGTGGCGCGCCGCATCAACATGGTCACCGTATTCGGCTCGTTCTTTGACTCTGTCATCGACCGCTACTCCGACGTTGTGCTGTTCTTCGGGCTGCTGGTCTACTACGGGCGCATCAACCGCTTCCGCTACGTGGTGCTGGTGGCGTTTGTCATGGTCACATCGCTCATGGTGAGCTACACGCGCGCCCGCGCCGAGGCGCTCATCGGCCAGTGCAAGGTGGGCTTTATGGAGCGGCCCGAACGCATCGTGCTCATCCTTCTGGGCGCGCTGTTCAATCACTGGGGCGTGATGGCTCCGGTGCTGTGGCTGCTTGCAGTGCTGTCGACGATCACCGTGATTCACCGCGTCGTCTACACCTACCAGAACACCAAGCACCTGGCGCCGCTGACGTAAAAGATAGCTATTAGCTCTTAGCTCTTAGCTTTCCTCGCCGAAGCCGGGCCCGCGCTTCAAGCTTGACGAATTTAAGTCGCCGGCAAAAGGCCAGGAAACTTCTCGGATGACAGAAGGCCTGCAACTCCAGCACAATGGGGCTAGAAGCTAGCGGCTAGAAGCTTGAAGCTGCTCTCGCGCATCTCATCCCATATGAGCACAGAAAAAGCGACATTCGGAGCGGGATGTTTTTGGGGCGTCGAGGCTGCGTTTGCGGCGATTCCCGGCGTGACGGCGACGGCCGTGGGTTATGAGGGCGGATCGCTCGACCGGCCCACCTACAAAGACGTGTGCACCGATAAGACCGGCCATGCGGAAGTCGTGGAGCTCGAATTCGATCCCGAAAAAGTGACCTACGAAAAGCTGCTCGACGCATTCTTTGAGCTGCACGATCCCACGACGCTCAACCGCCAAGGACCGGACTGGGGCACGCAGTATCGCTCCGCCATCTTCTTTCACTCGCCGGAGCAGGAGGCGCAAGCCCGCGCCAAGATTGAGCGCCTCACCGCCGATGGCCGCTACAAGCCGCGCAGGATTGTGACCAAAGTGGAACCGGCGCAGACCTTCTGGCGCGCGGAGGATTATCACCAGCGGTATCTTGAAAAGCGCGGCCAGGCAAGCTGCCACATCTGAAGAACAGTGGCTAGTGGTTAGTGGTTAGTGCTCGGTGATCAGTGGTCAGTTAGGAATCTCAGAGACGCTGCTCTCGTCATGCGGCTCTGCGCTCTTCTCGGAATCGGGTGCATCCAGCGCGGCCGCATCGCCTTCGGCAGGCTCGGTTTCTGCTTCCGCACCCGTCGCGGTGCCGGGCTCGTCGAACCACATGCAGGCGATCCACCACACCAGCACGCATAGATAGGCAACGTTGTTGCCGTGGATCAGCTTGTCGCGCAGATCCATCACGCGCTCATAGTCCGCCTGCGAGTGAATGTGGGTGTGCGTGCCGATGGCCTGCAAACTTACGCGCAGCGTCAGTTGCGCGAGCGCCGCGGTCGAAAGGCCGATCACGATGCGCTGCGCATGGCTATGCCATCCGGCCCCGAAGCGCCTGCCCAGCAGGGTGATCACGACGCCCAACTCGATGGTTAACAGGCTGGAAAGCAGAATGCCCTTGTCCACGACCAGATCCATCAGCCGGATCGTCGTCAGCTCCGAGGTAGCCGTCAGCGTTTTCCACGCCGGCCATGGTCCCCAGAACACCAGCATCGCCGCGCCCACAGCCACCATCGCAAGCGTGCCGATGATCCAGCCGGATCTGCCCATGCCGCGAAACGAGCGCCGCGCCAATTCCACCAGCACAAGCAGGCTGATCGCCACGTCCAGAACCGACAGCACCAGAAAGATCTCTGTACCCGTGAACCGCGAAAGCCTGCTCAGCAGGAGCTGCTCTGTCAGCAGCAGCACTGCCATCATGGCAATGCTGGCGGTAAACCACGGAAAGCGCTGGGCCCGGTCGCGCCCCAGCAAAACGACGAGCAAAACCAGCAGGGCCGCAAACGTGAGCGTCCAAAGAATCTGACCCGTTGAGAAATCAAAGTTGAAGTGCATCTTGACCTTGTTCACGCGGCTTTGTTCCGTCGCATGCCCTTCATAAGTCTAACCGGGCGGGCAGGCGCGGGTGCGAAACCAGAGTTGCCGCACCCAAGGCTGTAGAATTCCAGTCGGGGCGACGACACGGGGCTACGACATTCGTTGTCGTTTGGGGTGGGACCCTCAGGGAGCGACAACCCGGCACAACCGTGACCAGGGCATACCGATTCTGGTTTCGCTCAAGAGCCTGCCATAATTCCATCATGCTGGTTCTCGCTTCCGCTTCGCCGCGCCGCAGTGAACTCCTTACACAGGCGGGATACCGGTTCCGCGTGCATCCCGCGCACATCAACGAGGATCCGCTCGCGGACGAGGATCCGATCCAATACGTCACACGCCTGGCGCGAGAAAAAGCGGAGGCCGTTTTTCGTGAGCTGACCTCCAGCGGCAATTCCGAGGAAGCTCGCTCGGACGGTCAATCCTCCCTAGCCGTGCTCGGCGCAGACACCACGGTCACCCTCGACAACGCCATCCTCGGCAAGCCCGCGGATGCGGCCGACGCCATGCGCGTGTTGCGCCTGCTGTCGGGCCGAACGCATCACGTCATTACCGGCGTGGCGTTGGTCACGGCTTCGGGCGCGGAAGTGGCCGCTGAAGTCACAGCGGTCCGTTTCCTCACGCTTTCTGACGCCGAGATCGCCGATTACGTAGCCGGAGGCGAACCCATGGACAAAGCCGGAGCCTATGCCATCCAGGGCCGCGCCGCGCGCTGGATTCCCCGCGTCGAAGGCTGCTACTTCAACGTGATGGGCCTGCCGCTGGCGCTGGTTTCGTCGTTGCTGGAATCGTGCGACTGCGCCGACTGAGTTTTCTGCCTCAGATTCGCTTTTCACGCTAGAATGGTCGCACTTCAAAAAACAGGGCCATTCTGATGCGGAAAACTCTTTTCTTGTGCAGCGTGATTGGTTTGCTCGCCTCAATATCTCCGGCATTTGTGGCCGCGCAATTCCAACCGCCGAATCCCGACGAGCTCAAGATGACCTCCGATCCCAAGGCTCCGGGAGCCGATGCGGTGTACTTGGAATTTCGCGAAAAAGACGACACGCCGTCGGCATATTGGACCTTCTACGCTCGGATCAAGGTCCTCACGGAAAAGGGCGAGGAGGCGGCAACCGTTTCTATGCCGTTTTTCAAGGGGAATATGAGCGTACGGGGAATCCATGCCCGTACCATCCATTCCGATGGGACAGTATTTCCGCTCGAGGTCAAGCCGGAAGAACTCCTAAGCGAGAAGAGCGGCAAACTGGAGTTGAAACAGAAGGTCTTCACCCTTCCCAATGTGGAAGTGGGAAGCGTCCTCGAATACACCTACGATTACAATTCCCAGGATCTTGGACCGCCGCGATGGGATATTCAGAAGAAGTATTTCGTCCACAAAGAGCACTTCGAGTTTGTGTCTCCGGGAGGGATAATCTATTGGGAGCGCCTGCCTCCGGGAGCTGCAGTGAAATCTGGGTTTGGAGGTCTTTACAAACTGGACTTGATCGACGTTCCCCCCATTCCGGATGAGGAATGGATGCCACCTGTCGACAGCCTGCTTTACACGGTGGACTTTGATTACGTAAGTGAGTTTCTGGGAGGTTCGGCGACGCAGGGAAGCGCGACGGCTTTGTGGGCCCAGGAAGCGGCTGCTTGGTCGCTTGAAATGGACGCTCTCACCGAGCCCACAAAGGAAATCAAGCAGGCTGTGGATAGAGTCATTTCTGCCGACAACGATCTCGTGAAGGCCCGGAAGCTCTACGCCGCCGTACAGTCGCTCGACAACACGGACTTTTCGCGGGTAAAGGGCGAGACGGAACGCAAGAAGCTCAAGCTGAAAGCCGGGTGGGAGCCCGAAGCTACGTGGAAGCAGAAAAGCGGCTCAGCAGAACAAATTGCCATACTGTATCTCTCCATGCTTCGCGCTGCCGGACTCACTCCCTATGCGGCCTGGGTGGTCGATCGCGACAAGGGAATTTTCGATATGACCAAATTCGGCGAAGACCAGTTCGACAGCATACTGGTGATCCTGAATTCGGGCGACCAGAAGATCATTCTCGATCCTGGCGAGAAGAAATGTCCCTTTCAAACGGTTAGTTGGCGTCATTCTCTGGCTACCGGCCTCGCGCAAAGTCCGCAGGGGCCATCGTTCATCACGATCCCCGAGCAAAAATACGCCGACAACATCGTCAGGCGCACGGGCATTCTGAGTGTTGACGCCCAGGGAGGCGTCTCGGGACAAGTTCAAATCGCGATGACGGGCCAGGAAGCGCTGCGATGGCGGCAATCGGCCCTGGAAAATGACGAAAGCGAAGTGAAAAAGCAATTCCACGACGAATTAGCGGACCTTGTTCCCGCCGGGGTCGAGGCCCATATTGATCGCTTTGAAGAAATCGGCGACCCAAGCGCGCCCTTGATCGCCGTGGTCGAAATGACTGGGTCCTTGGCCACACCCGTGGGCAGGCGCCTCGTGTTACCTGCCTTCTTCTTTGAAACGCGCGGCCGCGTGCCGTTCGTAAATGAGGAAAAGCGGCAGGAGCTGGTCGATATGCACTACGGCGAACGCGTAACCGATCAGATTACGTATCGACTGCCTGACGGAATGACCGTAGAAGGTGCGCCACAAGACGCAAATTTCTCCTGGCCGAGCCATGCACTGTTCGTGGCCAAGAGCCTGACGCAGCCGGGCCAAATCACCCTCGCGCAAACGCTCACGCGAGCCTTCACAGTCGCCAAACCCGAGGAATATCAAGATTTGCGCGCCTTTTATCAGAAGGTTGCGGCCGCCGACCAGGAGCAAGTGGTGTTGGATCTCCCAACTGGCGGCAAAAACAACTGAGTCGCCCGCATTAAAGTGTGCGCTGCGCGTGCTTTGCTGGCGGCGCCGCGCGATTCCTGCCGTTTCGCGTTAGAATGGTCGCGATTTCAAAACAAGGCCATTCTCATGCGGAAAACTCTTTTCCTGTGCGGTGCGATTGTTTTGCTCGCCGCGATCTTTGCTTTGGATCTTCGCGCGCAATTCCAGCCGCCGAATCCCGACGAACTCAAGATGACCTCCGACCCCAAAGCTCCGGGAGCGGCAGCGGTTTACCTCGATTACGAGGAAATCGACCGCGACGGCATTCAAAGCCGGAACTACTACGCGCGCATCAAGGTGCTGACCGAGAACGGAAAGGGCGCGGCAACGGTGGAGATTCCCTACTGGGGAGGCGAGTTATCGGTGGGCAGCATTAGTGCCCGGACCATCCACCCGGATGGAACGATCGTCCCATTGACGGTCAAGCCCGAGGATCTACTCATCGAGAAAACCAACGAAGTCGAAGTTGGAGGCGAGACGTATGCCGATCAAATCAGGAAAGAGCGTAAGGTCTTCACTCTGCCCAGCGTGGAGGTCGGCAGCATTCTCGAGTATTCTTACCTGCTGCGCATTAACGACCCATACGGCTACTTCAAAAGCCCGGTCTGGGAGATCCAAAAGAACTACTTTGTCCGTAAGGCACACTACGAGTGCTATCCCAATGGGTGGTCGGGAATAATCTGGCGGGCCGTTCTGCCGCCGGGCGCGAATGTTAAGGACGAAGGAGGTGGCCGGTTCACCCTGGATCTGACGGATATTCCACCCATCCCCGACGAAGAGTGGATGCCACCCATCGAAAGCTTCCTTTACAGAGTTCGTTTCTATTACGAAGGTTCAGGTCTAAAAAGCATTGACAACTTTTGGCAGGTCGCTGCGAAAAACTGGTCCAAGGACGTGGACCACTTCGTCGAACCGACCAAGACGATCCGCGACGCGGTTGCAGGCCTGGTTGCTCCTGCCGATAGCGATTTGGTGAAGGCACAGAAGCTTTATGCCGCAGTCGAAGCACTCGATAACACGGATTACTCGCGACAGAAGAGCACTTCAGAGCTGAAGCAGTCGAAGCAAAAGGAGGTCAAGCGAAACGAGGACACATGGACACAAAAGCGTGGCGACAGCAACAACATGGCGCTGCTCTACCTTTCCATGCTGCGCGCCGCGGGCCTTACCGCATACGCGGATTTAGTGGTCGATCGCAAACATGGCGTCTTCGACGCCAATTACATGACCTTTGACCAATTTGACTACTTGCTGGTGACTTTGAACGCCGGCGGCAAAGAGATTCTTCTCGATCCCGGCGAGAAGTTGTGCCCCTTCGGGGCCGTCAATTGGAGACATTCGAATGCCGGAGGCCTGAGGCAAAGCGAGAACGGACCGGCCAGAACCGTGACGCCATCTCAGGTCTTTAGCACAAACACGATAAAGCGCTCCGGCGAGCTGACGGTCGATCCGCATGGCGGCATCTCAGGGACTCTGCAGATTGTGATGACCGGCCAGGAGGCACTTGCCTGGCGACAAACGGCGCTCGAGGTTGACGCGGCTGAACTAAAAAAGCAGTTTGACCGGGATCTCGGGCAGATCGTGCCGGAGGGCGTCGAGGCTCACGTTGACCACTTCCTGGGACTCGATGATCCGAACAGTCTGCTGATGGCTGTCTTCAAAGTCACGGGCACGCTGGGCACGGCAACGGCGAAGCGGCTGATTCTGCCGGGTTTCTTCTTTGAAACCCGCGAAAGTGAGCCCTTTGTCAACGAAGAGACGCGCCTAGAGCCGATCGATATGCACTATGCCGAGCAGGTGACCGAACAATTGACCTACGATCTGCCTACGGGAGCCACGGCGGAGGGCGCGCCCCCAGACGCCAAAGTTTCCTGGCCGGACCATGCCATGTACATTGTCAGAACCAAATCGGACGGCGGAGAAGTGACCGTAGCCCGCGTGCTGGCTCGCGCTTTCGATGTGGCCAAGCCATCTGATTATCAAGATTTACGCGGGTTCTACCAGAAGGTGGCAGCCGCCGACCAGGGGCAGCTTGTGTTTACCGTCCCGGCCAGTCAGAAAGGGTTCTGAGCCACCTTCAAGGTACCTCCGCGTTGTGGTCCAGTACAAATTCTCTCGCTTGTTCCGCCCACCGGAATCGTTCCGGGTTAGAATGGTCGCACTTAAAAAGCCAGGGCCAGCCACGATGACTAAATCAATTCTTCTGCGCGGCGCAGCGTTGATCTTCGCCGTAATGTCACCAGTTCTTGTTTGCGCGCAGTTTCAGCCGCCGAATCCCGACGAGCTGAAGATGACCTCCGACCCCAAGGCTCCGGGAGCGGATGCGGTGTACTTCGACATCAATGAGGTAGGGAACGATCCGATGCACTACCAGAGCACCTATGCGCGGATCAAGGTGCTCACGGAGAAGGGCAAGGAACTGGCGACGGTAGAGCTTCCTTACCTAAGGGGGAGCTTCAAAATCGAAGACATCAAGGGCCGCACCATTCATCCCGATGGCACCGTGATTCCGCTCACCGTCAAACCGGAAGACCTGATGGTGTCCAGGACTGGCGAGACTCAGGTCGGGAAGAAGGTCTTTAGCCTGCCCAGTGTCGAGGTGGGAAGCATCCTGGAGTACAGCTACAATATTCGCTACGACGATGACGAGTACTCCTCGCCGGAGTGGGAGATCCAGCGGCCGTATTTTGTCCATAAGGCGCATTACCAGTTCACGCCCTTTAAGGCCTTCATGCCGAGAGGCACTGCCGACACGACGACAAGCATGTACCTGACCGACGATCGGGGGCGAGTGGTGAATAGCCTGATCTGGTGGAATCGCCTGCCACCGGGCGTGACGATGCAGACCAGCGTCAACGGCAGTTACAGCGTGGACGTAACCGACATTCCACCCATTCCCGAAGAGGAGTGGATGCCGCCCGTCAATAGTCTCCTTTACAAGGTGTTCTTCTATTACAAGGCCGCCAGCAGCCCCGAGGAATTCTGGCCGAGTGAGGCCAAGCTCTGGTCAAAGGATGTCGACAAATTCGCCGAGCCCTCGAGAGTAATCCAGGATGCAGTGAACGGGTTAATTGCCCCGATGGACAGCGATCTTGACAAGGCAAAAAAGCTGTACGATGCAGTGCAGGCTCTCGACAACACCGACTACTCCCGCGCGAAGAGCGTGTCGGAGTTGAAAGAGCTGAAGATCAAGGTGGCCAAGCATGCCCAGGACACATGGGCGCAGAAAAGCGGATCGAGCGAAGACATCGCCATGCTGTATCTGACCATGTTGCGCGCCGCGGGACTGAGCGCTTACGCCGTCAAGGTCGTCGACCGCGACCGGGGAATTTTCGACCCTTCCTATTTGAGTCTCGATCAGCTTGACACCACGGTGGTGATGTTGAGTACAGGGGGCAGGCAGATTGTCCTCGATCCCGGGGAGAAGATGTGTCCCTTTCAGACGGTGAACTGGCGCCATTCGTATGCCGGGGGCCTCGCACAGAGCGCGCAGGGTGTCTCTTACGCGGCCACGCCAATGCAGCAATACAAGGACAACGTCACTCAGCGAGTTGGAGATGTTTACCTTGACGCTCAAGGCGGGATTACGGGTCACATCAACATCATGATGATCGGCCAGCGTGCGCTCCACTGGCGGCAGAGGGCGCTGAGGGAAGACAACACCGAATTAAAGAAGGAGTTCGACCACGAAGAGTTGGAGCGAGTTGTGCCCGAAGGCGTAGAAGCGCACGTCGATCATTTTCTTTCCATCGACGATCCGTATACAAATCTAATGGCTGTGGTCAACCTCAAAGGGTCGCTTGGCACGGCGACGGCAAAGCGCCTCATATTGCCAGGGTTCTTCTTTGAGACACGTGGCCATGCGCCTTTCGTCAACGAGGAAAAGCGCTTGGTGCCGGTCGATATGCACTATGGTGATCGCGAGACGGATCAGATCACTTATCACGTCCCCGACGGAGTCACTCTGGAGGGCGTCCCGCAGGATGAAAACATCGGATGGCAGGGGCACGCACTGCTCGTAGCCAAGAGTGCGACGCAACCCGGCCAGATCGTCATTGGCCAAACACTGTCGGTCGCGTTTACATTCCTCAAGCCGGAGGAGTACCAGGATCTGCGCGGGTTCTACCAGAAGGTGGCGGCGGCCGATCAACAGCAGTTGGTTCTGACAACCTCCGCGGCGGTGGCGTCAGGAAGGGGGAACTGATGCGCGCGCACAACGGCCCATCCCGCTTTCTGATTTTCGCGGCGTGCTGCTCGGCGGTGCTTTTCGGCTCGCATCCCGGCGCAGCCAGGGAGAAATCGCAGCCTGCACCGGATTGGGCTGTTGAGGCGGCAAAGACGCCGACTCCGGCGAACGTGGGCGATGCCTCCGCCGTGATTTTGCTCGACGACTATCTGATTACGGTTGACGAGCAGAATCACGCGGTCGTGCGCGAGAGATACGCCGTGCGCATCCTCAAGCCGCAGGGACGGGAATACTCCCACTGCGAAGCAGAGTACGACACGGACGAGAAGCTGGACTCCTTCCACTCCTGGACGATTTCCGCTGACGGCCGGCAACTTCAGGCCATGGATACCGACTTCACGGACGTGGGAGCCTATGGGGACGCAGACATGCAGGCCACCGAGCGCTTCCGCTTGCTGAAACCTCCCGGAAGCGACCCCGGCGCAGTCGTCACTTGCGAGACCGAATATCATCTGCGGCCCTACATGAACTCCGAGGATTGGCTGATTCAGGCGCCAATTCCCGTTGTGAACGAAGGCCTTGAGCTGGCTCTGCCGGCCGGCGGCCATTATGCGGATTCATGGGGACACCACGCACCCATTCGACCTGATGAAACAGCGGATAACCATCTCCGTTGGGAGATCAGAGACGTGCCCGCGCTCGATCTCGAGAATCTCCACGCCACACCAACGTGGTGGGCGCTCGCAGCGCGCATGACGGTCATGTGGGGCGACGAAGCGGTCAAGGGGCCGGAAAATCAATGGCGCGCCCTTGGCCAATGGGAAGATCAACTCGAAGCGCATCGGCCTGATCCCACACCGGAGATTACCGCCAAGGCTCAGGAGCTCATCGCCGGCGCACCCGATCTCTACACCAGGCTGAGCCGCATCACAAGCTATATCCAGGAGAACGTCCGGTATTTTGTCATCATGAAGGGCATCGGAGGCTGGCAGGCTCATTATGCCGGCGACATTTACCGCAATCGCTATGGGGACTGTAAAGACAAAACCACGCTGCTGATCTCGATGCTTGAGGCCGTCGGCATCCGTGCACACTACGTGGTTGTAGCCGCGGGACCGCTTCGCGGCATCATTGATCCCGATGCGCCATCGCTCATGGCCAACCATGTCATCACCGCTATCGAGCTCCCCGATGGAGAGAAAGATCCCCGCCTGCAATCGCTGGTAAGGGCCGTGAACGGCAAGACCACCCTCCTGATCTTCGATCCCACCGATGAGGAAACGCCGCTGGGCCTGATTCGCGGAGAACTGCAGGGTGGATATGGGAACCTCGCCAGCGGGACCGATAGCCAAGTAATACAAATGCCTGTTCTCTCGCCTCAGTCGGCGAGCCTGAGCCGCAAGGGCTCTTTTGTTCTGACTGCCGATGGCACGCTCGCCGGCGACATTACCGACGTGTTTACCGGCGTAGATGCGGCGGGCGAACGCAGACTCCTGAAAGGAGCGGACACCAAAGAAGTCCATGACAAGCTGGAAGAGGGACTAAGCTCCGACCTTCCGAGCGTGGACTTCAAGGGATATGAATTCCACAAGACGGACGCACTCGATCAGCCGGTCACGCTCGACTTGCACTTGAGTGACTCAAGCTACGCTCATTCAGCCGGCCCGCTGCTGTTGCTGCGTCCACGCGTGGTGGGCAACGATGCTCGCTCCGTGCCGGAACTCATGGAGAGCAAGACGCGCATATATCCCATCGAAATCGGGCATCCTGGCGAATGGCGCGACAGCTTCGACATCACGCTGCCGCCCGGCTACGTGGTCGACGAGACGCCCGATCCGGTGAATGTGGACACGGACTTCGCTAGTTACCACTCGTCAACTACAGCCAAGGGCAACGTGCTCCACTACGAGCGCCTCTACGTGGTGCGGCAGGTGGAGATTCCGGCCGAAAAGGCAGCCGACTTCCGCAAACTCGAAAGCGCGATTCTTTTCGACGAAAAGGGCGCGGCGGTACTCAAGAAGCAGTAGATTCCACTCCAAAAACTTCGGCAGGATTCTGCCTATGCGCGGATTTGCGTCATTCATGCTGTAGAGTGTTGAATCGCTTTCGCGCGGAAATCATCCACTAAGAAAGACATGACACTTCCACTTTTTTCTCCCTTTCAGCTTCGCTCTGTTGAGTTTCGCAACCGCATCGGCGTTTCGCCCATGTGCCAGTACTCCAGCGAGGATGGCTTTGCCAACAACTGGCACCTCGTGCACCTGGGGAGCCGCGCACAGGGCGGAGCCGGGCTGGTCACTCTTGAGGCCGCGGCCGTTCTGCCTGAAGGCCGCATCTCGCCCGCCGATCTCGGCATCTGGAAAGACGAGCACATCCCCAACCTCCGCCGCATCGCCGCCTTCATCCATACACAGGGCTCTCGCGCCGGCATGCAGTTGGCGCACGCGGGTCGCAAGGCAAGCACTGCCACGCCATTCGAAGCCGGGCGAGTCCTGGTCATTCCCGCGGAGGGTGGTTGGCAGCCGGTCGCTCCGAGCACGATTGCCTTTGCGCCGGATTACGCTGTGCCTGCTGCGCTCGATGCATCCGGAATCAAGACCGTTGTCGAGGGCTTTCGCCAGGCGGCGCGCAGGGTTCTCGAGGCGGGCTTCGATTTCGTTGAGATTCACGCAGCTCACGGCTACCTGCTGCATGAGTTTCTATCGCCGCTCGCGAATCGCCGCACGGACACTTATGGGGGCAGCTTCGACAATCGCATCCGCCTGGTGCTTGAAGTGGTGGATGCCGTTCGCCTCGAGTGGCCGGAACGCTTGCCGCTGTTTGTGCGCATCTCCGCCACCGACTGGGCGGATGGCGGCTGGAATCCCGACGAATCGGTCGAGCTTGCGAAGCGGTTGCGCGAGCATGGCGTTGACCTAGTCGATGCTTCTTCGGGCGGACTCGTTCCCCATGCGAAGATTCCCGCAGCTCCCGGTTTTCAGGTTGGCTTTGCGGCGAGGATTCGGCGCGAGGCCGGCATCTCCACGGCAGCGGTCGGAATGATTACCGAGGCGGCGCAGGCCAACGCCATCATCGCGGAGGGCGAGGCCGATCTCGTATTCCTGGGCCGTGCCATATTGCGCGATCCCTACTGGCCGGTGCACGCGGCGGCCGCACTGGGCGAACAAGCAAGCTGGCCCAAACAGTATTTGCGTGCGGCGCCGCCGGGCTCGCCCGCACGGACGGCAACGACCCACACATAGAGCGCGAAACTGCGATGCCCACGATACGAATTTCGCCTTGTTTTTCCTCTGCTCAGGTTGGTTCGCCGCCTGATTTTGCTTCACAAAGTGTGAACACTGTGGCCTATACTTCGTCTAGAGCGAGGATTCCTCCCCCATACGAAACTGTGTTCCTCGCCGAATACTATGGCTACGCAACTCAACCGGAAGCGCGCCTACGAGCCACCGCCGATACCGGATCGTCTTTACTTCAAAATTGGAGATGTCGCGGAGCTCTGCGGCGTGGAGACGTACGTCCTCCGATTTTGGGAGTCCCAGTTTCCCCAGCTGAAGCCGAATAAAAGTGGAACCGGCCAGCGGCTTTATCGCCGCCGCGACGTGGAGATGGCGATGGAGATCAAGCGCCTCGTCCACGCGGAAGGCTACACGCTCAGTGGCGCACGCGCGGTTCTTGGGCGCGCGGTTCCTGGCCGCGCGGATCTTGGACCAGACCAGCGCAAGCCTGAGCGGAACAAGAAGCATGATGCGCAGACGGCATTGCCGCTCGCTGCCGGGGAAAGCAAGCGGCTCGATGCAGTAGCAGCGGCCATTGGCCGCGCCCGCGCTGAACTGCGCGAGATTGCAAGCCTGCTGGGATCTTCGGTCCAGCAGCCCGCGCGCCGTCGCAACCGCCTGGCGCCGATTCGCGCCGCATCGGGCTCGCTGTTTCCGTCGTAGCTAGCCTAGGCTACTCGGCCGTCGTTTCTTCCGCGGCCGGCTCGGCAGCTTCTTCGGCCGCAGCGGCTTCGGTAGCGTTTGTGGCAGCAGCTTTTTGTTCCTCTGTCACTTCCGCCTGAACCTTCACCGTCACGCGCGCGGTCACTTCGCGGTGCAGCCGGATGGCCACCTTGAAGTCGCCCACGCTCTTGAGCGGATCACCTAACTGAATCTTGCGGCGATCGACCTCGTGGCCCTGCGCCGCCAGCTCCGCGGCGATGTCGGCCGAGGTGACCGAGCCGAACAGATGGCCTGCTTCGCCGGCCTTGCGCGTGAAGCTGAGCACGAGGGGCTCGAGCCGGGTGACCAGTTCCTCGGCTTGCGCCTTTTCGCTCGCGGAGCGTCGCGCGGCGGCCGCCTTCATCTGTTCAATCACGGCTTTGTTGGCCGCAGTGGCCTGCATGGCCAGCTTGCGCGGCAGCAGATAGTTACGTGCATAGCCGTCGGCTACCTTCACCACTTCTCCGCGAAAGCCCAGGTCGGCTACATCTTCTCTCAGAATCACTTCCATAAGAAACTCTCCAAATTTTTCATCGGCACAATCAGCCTTCTCTAGTGCCTCGTTGCAAACGGCAGCAACGCGATGTTCCGCGCCTGCTTGATGGCGCGCGTCAGGCGGCGCTGGTGTGTAGTGCAAACGCCGCTCAGCCGCCGCGGAACAATCTTGCCGCGCTCGGCCACAAACTGCTGCAGCAGCCGCACGTCGCGATAAGGAATCGCGTCGATCTTCTCCGTGCAGAACTTGCACACCTTCTTGCGGCGGAAAAACTTTCCTCTTCCGCCGGGACCGCCGGCGCCTCGGCCCGGACCACGAGGACCGGGCCCCGGTCCGGATGAGCCACCTGGTCCGGGCGCACTTTGTGGAGCTGCGTCCGACGAGCCGGACGCTTTTACCTGGTTTTCTTCAGCCATCTTGTTTCCTCATTCCATTTCTTTGTTCCGGCCTCGCCGGAAAGTCTCTTGAGCGACCAGAATCAAGGTTCGAGAACCATGAACGCGATCGCTCTTTGGTCCCTGTCTCTACGCGCTGGCCCGGGCCGGCTCGGCAGGCTCCGCCGCCGCTGCTGCATCGGGTGCAGCCGCGGGCGGGGCGGGCGCGCTCTCGGCCGGCTTGCGGCGCACTCCACGAGCAGCCTTCACTTTTGCCAGGCGTTTCTCTTCCTCGTCCACGCGCACGGTAATGAACTTGATCACCGGCTCAGTGACGCGCAACCGGCGCTCCAGCTCCAGAACTACCGCGCCATTGGCCTCGATGGTCAGCAGCACGTAGTTTCCGTCGTTAAACTTGCGCACCATATAGGCCAGCTTGCGGCGGCCCAGCTTCTCCACCGACTTCACCACGCCTCCTCCGGATGTAACCGTGGAGGTGAAGCCGGTAATCAGCTTCTCGGCTTCGTCGTCGTCCACATCGGGACGAATAATAAACATCACTTCATACACACGCGACATCAGTATTCCTTTTCCGCCGGAGCCATCGCTCCAGCTCACAGCTAGCAACACACAGTTCGTAGCTCACAGTTCACAGCAGCTTCTAATCCTGATCCCCGATCCCTGCTTTCAAATCCTTCCGGTTGAATTCATTCATCGCGGCCGCCGGTCCCAGTTCGAGAATGCGCCGCGTGGCTGCCGCCACTTTGTCCAGTACCTCGTCCAACACCGCCAAATCCGCCTTGCGCATGGGCGAGAGCAGAAAATCTCTGCCCGGCCGCTTTCCCCCTCCTGCTGCAATTGCCTCCGGAGGTAGGTCGGGGCCCACGCCGATACGCAAGCGCAACCATTCTTCCGTTCCAAGAGCACCAGTAAGGCTGCGGGCTCCGTTGTGCCCGGCGGGCGAACCGCGCTCCCTGATCTTGAAGGTGCCGAGCACCAGGTCCAGCTCGTCGTAGATCACGAGCAAATCCTGCGATGGGTCCACTTCAAGTTCTTCCACGAGAGCGGCGACTGCAACGCCGCTCAGGTTCATGAATGTCTCCGGTTTGGCCAGGACCACTTCGCGCCCTGCTATGCGGCAGGTTGCGGTTGTGGCCCGGCATCGCCGGTTCTGAACCACAACGCCCTCCTGTTGGGCGATGCGGTCGATGGCCATGAATCCCGCGTTGTGCGGGGTCCACAGATACTCGAGACCGGGATTGCCAAGCCCCACAATCAGGAAAGGGCCGCGCTGAAAACCGGTCTCGCTTGCTTCAGGCAAGGCTTACTTCTTCGCCTCGGGCTTCTTCGCCGCCGGCGCCTCAGCTTCGCCCTTGCCCTTCTTGATCACTTCGGGCTCAGCCGAAGCACCCGCTTCACCCGCTGCAGGAGCCGCACCCGGCACTGCCGCCGCCGCTCCTTCCACTGCTTCAGGCGTCGCAACCACTTCCTCGCGGATGGTGACAACGTGAGCCACGGTAGCGTCTTCCGCGGTCAGGTATTTGATCTTGTCGGAGTGAGGTAGGCCGCTAACACGCAGAACCTGGTGCATTCCCAGCTCGCTCACATCCACATCGATGTGGCCGGGAATATCCGCCGGCAGGCACTCGATTTCCACCTCGCGCAGCACCTGATCCAGAACTCCACCCTCCGTTTTCACGCCTATCGGGATGCCCATCAGCTTCACGCGCACTCGTACGCGCAAGACCTTGTCGAGCGCAATGCGCTTCAGGTCGATGTGAATGAGTTTGTCTTTGATCGGCTCCCGCTGCCAGTCGACGATCATGGCCTTGGTCGCGGGCTGTCCTGCCACCTCGACATCTAAAATCGTGTTATGGCCGGTCTCGGAGTAGAGGATCCGGGAAATCTGTTTCGGATCCACTTCCACGGCTAGGGGATCCTGTCCCGAACCGTACAGCACGGCCGGAATCTTGCCTGCGGCGCGCAAGCGGCGCGCGGCGTTCTTGTTGAACTTGCCCTCGCGGGTTTTAGCTACGACAACTTCTGGCATTTCTCGTCTTCTCGTTTCTTAAAAGATCGGGCACGGAGTGTTGCTCCGCTCCCTTTGCAAAAGCCAGGTTTCAGAGATCAGGGATCAGGGGTCAGAAAATACCGTTGACAATCCGCGCCTATGATCTGCCGACAACTGGCGGCTCATTGTTGTTACGGGTCACTGATCCCTGACCCCTGTTAACTAAACAGCGTACTCACGCTGGTCTCCAAATGAATGTTCTCGATTGCCGTACCCAGCAGTCCCGCAATCGAGAGCACTTTAATCTTGGGCAGCTTATGCGCCGCCTCGCGCAACGGAATGGTGTCGGTCACGACCAGCTGTTCCAGCCGAGAATTGGCAATGCGGTCGATGGCCGGGCCCGAAAGCACGGCGTGGCTGGCGCAGGCATACACGGCGGTGGCGCCGGAAGCGTACAGCGCGTCGACAGTCTTTACCAGCGTGCCCGCAGTATCAATGATGTCGTCGATGATGAGGCACGTTTTGCCGTTTACGTCGCCCACCACATGCATCACTTCGGCCACATTGATGTCCGTGCGCCGCTTGTCGACGATGGCCAGCGGCACTTCCATCTTCTGCGCAAAGTGGCGAGCCCGTTCCACGCCGCCCGCATCCGGCGAAACTACCGTCAGGTTGGGCAGCTTGAGCTCCTTGAAATAGCTGACCAGCACCGGGCTGGCAAAAATGTGGTCGACCGGAATGTTGAAGAAGCCCTGGATTTGTGCTGCGTGCAGATCGACAAACAGCGCGCGATTGGCGCCCGCCGTTGTCAGCAGGTCGGCAATGAGCTTGGCACTGATGGCGACGCGCGGGCGGTCTTTGCGATCCTGGCGCGCATAGCCGTAGTAGGGAACCACCGCAGTGATCCTTGCCGCCGAAGCTCTTTTGAGCGCATCAATCATAATGAGCAATTCAACCAGGTGCTGATCCACCGGATAACAGGTCGGCTGCACCACAAAAACATCTACGCCGCGCACGTTCTCGAGAAGCTGAAAGTAAACTTCCCCGTCGGCAAAGCGCTGCATCTTGGCCTCGCCGACCTTGACGCCGATATCCTCGCCGATCAACTGAGCCAGCCTGGGATTGGCAGTGCCGCTGAACAGCTTGAAGCGCTTGTCCTCGCTCAGCTTCGCGGCCTTCTTGCGCTCCGGCGCCGGAGCCAGCTTTGGTTCTTTGCTCTTGCCGCCGTCCACGGAACCGCTTCCTGACCCACCTTTTGGTGCGTCCTTGCTGGCTTCGTGCTTCTCCGGGCCTGCTTCGCCCGGCTTGTTTTCGAGTGTCACTGTCGACGTCGCCGCTTCCATCTTGAGAGCACCTCCATGCTGGTTGGCTATGGCTGCGTTCTTTTCCGAGCTCTCAGCCTTTAGCTCTTAGCCATTAGCTTCGTCCTCACGGAACCCCACATTTTTGGGTCTCGCAATGTCAAGCTAAAAGCTATTAGCTAAGAGCTAAAAGCTGTTTTCTGGCTGGGCGACCAGGATTCGAACCTGGATAAATGCCTCCAAAGGGCATTGTCCTACCATTGAACGATCGCCCAGCACTTCGGTCAGCCGTGGGTGAGTCTCGCTTGCCCAACGGTGGACTGTCAATCAACGTTTTTCAACATCTGCTTCCAGTAATCCGATCGAGGTAGCGTGCGAGTGATCGTGGTGCTCCGCACTTCCAGGTCCCGGACTTTGTTGCCGATCCGGTCAACTGCCGCTTCCGCATCTCCGCGGGTCAGGTACAACCCGAAGAGCGCCGAACCGGAACCCGACAGAGACGCAAATAGGGCTGCCTCCGGAGTGCCCGGAGCCCAAAGAAGACGCTTGATCTCTGCAAGGGAGGGATGCTGGGGAAACAGAACGCGCTCGAAGTCGTTCTCGATCCAGCTCATGATCCCGGTGCGGACAAGCGCGGACTCTTTAGGTCCGGCCAGGTCTTCTCCCAAAGAGAAGACACCGGAGGAGCCTCGTCCAAACCCGCCCTCGGGAATCTCTCCCCGAAAGGCGCTGGCATAGTCTCGGCTCAACTTCTCTAGTCTAGCGGTACCGGCCTCTCGGGTCAAACCTTCGGCCGCGCAAAGTGCGTCCCAGTCGCGAAAGGCCTGCGGCGTCGAGATCCCGATCTCCGGCACCGCGACCACGCACCAGGTTGGCTCAAAATCGGCGAGCGGATACACCTCCTGCCCGCGATCCACTCCGAGCACCGTTCCACCGATGAGAAACAGGGGCACGTCGGAGCCAACTTTGGCCGGAATCTCAAGCTCCCGAGTGAACAGGCTGCGGAACTGTGTACCCAATTCCGCGTCCAGCCCCACCAGCGCCGCTACCGCATTGCCCGACCCCGCGCCCAACCCGCCCTGCACGGGAAGTCGTTTATCGATATAGACTTCGACTTCGGTTTTCCCGCCAATCTCCTCCAAAACCGGGGAAAGAATCTTCCAGACGGTGTTGCGCTCGTCGGTTGGCACGCGAGGATCGTTCGAGCTGATGCGCAAGGCGGTTTCGGACGTCTTCCGGGCTGTAACCGTCACCAGATCATGCATTTCCAGCGTTTGATAGACGGTTGCCAGCGTGTGAAAACCGTCCTGCCGTGGCGGTCCGAGGAACAACCCCAGGTTGATCTTCGCGTGCGATCGGACTTGGGTCGGCATACCGGTTCATTGTAGAGGGATTCAAGGTGGGTGGCGCACACTTACACCTTTGCTCGTCGCGTGCGCAGGGCACGGCCGATCACCACAAAACCGACCAAGCGTTGTTCAGGCGCCCGTGCGCCCAGTTAGAAATTCATTGAACCGGAGTCCGTTCGACGGTAAAGGAAGTCAGTCCTCTTTGTAGAGCGCGGCTCCAGCAATCGCCCCGACGACACACTCCACAAAATTTCCGGCCGTTGTATAGAGCGTGAGGTGTTCCGAAAACAGGCCCCAAATCCACATGAAGGCCGCATTCGGTACCGCGAAGCCAAGGATCCACGTCGCCACCCCGGCAAAGATTGCTGTCTTAACACCCGCGCCGAAGCGTGGCCGGATCCCGGCGTAAATCCAGATGGTGACAATCCCGGTGACAAGTCCAAGCACGTTGAACCAGATAAGCTGGCTGTTCCCAAATCCGGGATGCCCGAGGGCGTTCAACCCATCCATCCAACGTTTCGCGAGCCAGACACCATCGACTGGGTAGTCCAAAACATCTCCCACGATGCCGGCAACGATGCCACCGAGAATGACCCGCCCAATATTGATTTTGCCCATAACTCCTCCTTACAGGTTGTGTTGGGGGGGAAATGGGGGGAGGGCGGGAGTATAGTCTTGCCCCAAATCGGCGCGCAACCAAAATATGCACCGCATTTTCATGGGATTAGTAGTCTTGTGGCGGGAAACATGGGAACTTCGGAGGTACACTCTTCGTAGAAATATGTGAACACCAGCGGGAGATTCTATGCACTTCCTGATCTTCGGCATTGGGCTTTATTTCCTACCTGCGATCATCGCGGCCGCGCGGCACACGCATAACTCCATGGGGATTTTGTTCCTGAATCTCTTCCTTGGCTGGACTTTGATCGGCTGGGTCGTCGCGCTCATGATGGCGATCTTCTCGTTGCCCTATTACGCCCCCTACTATTATCGCCGCGGATGGTGAAAACAGGGGCTGAGCCCTTGGAACCTGAGCTGCCAAAGCCCGGCCAGTCGCGTCCGTGCTCGACATTGCGCGACTGGATCGCCGGCATCGGCCTCTTCGCCGCCACGGCCTGCGTTGTGCTTTGGCAAAACGCGCACGTCGCGATTCTGTGGGACACGAGCTACGTGCTCGACAGCGCGATGCGTTTCGCGCTTGGACAGATGCCCTACCGCGACTTTCCCTTTGTCCACCCTCCGCTCACATTCCTGATCCAGGCTGTAATCATCCGTTTCACGGGCCGCGTCTTCTTTCATCACGTGATGTATGTCGCAGTCGCGGGCGGGCTGGCCACGGCCTTCACCTGGAGAATCGCTCTCACATTGTTGCGCGGACGCACTGCGGCTTCATGGATGGTCGCGCTGCTGGTTGCTGCGCCACTTACCGTTCTCGGCATCTATAGCATCGTCCCCATTCCCGAATACGATGGCGACTGCGCGTTCTGGATTCTGGTCGCTCTGTGGCTGTTGCAGCGAGCGGAGGAAAAAAGGAGTGTCGTGCGCGGGCTTGCTGCCGGAGTTGGACTCTGCCTGCCGCTCTTCTCGAAGCAGAACATGGGACTGCCGTTTCTGGCGGCGGCCATCGCAGCAGCGCTGCTCGTGCTCGCATTCACAGTCATCCGGCGCAGACCAGGTCCGGTTGAAGCGCCCGACGTTCGCACACTGCTCTCCGTTCTGGCCGGTGCGGGTTTCACTTTGTTCGCGGCCGCGCTCGTTCTGCACTGGACCGCCGGCATTCGCAATTACATTCACTGGACGATCACCTTCGCCGGCGAACGCCGCCTGCCACGTCTCGACCTCATGCTCGCCGTCTTTCGCGATCCGACGCTGCTATGGACGTTGCCCTGCGTCGTTGCTGCTTTGGCGCTTTTGTGGGTCGCGGATCAAAGATTCCGCTGGGGATTCCGCTGGGCGCGGATCGCGGCATTCCTCCTGCTGGCCGCACCATTCCTCTTTACGCTCGCTTCGCTCGGCCTCTTCGACAACGCCGATTCGCGCGGCGACAGCCTTCTGGCGCTTTGGCCGCTGTTGCTCTTGCTGGCTTCTGTCGCGGCCATCGCAAATCTGTTCAGCCTGCGTCGAAAGCCGTCGGTGCGCGCGCTTTTTCCGCTGATCGTGCTCGCCGCTGTTCTGGGCACATTCATGTCGCAGCAGCTTTGGGGCTCAACGTACGCCATCTGGCCGCTGCTCGTGCTGCTCATCGCGGAGCTGCTCGCATTCCTCGCCCCACTCACCGCCCGCGCCGGCTTACGATGGTTCGTGCCCGCGCTCACCACTCTCATCTCCGTCACGCTTCTTGTCTGCGGAGGCTTCTACACTGCCAGCGAGGAACGGCTCTCTTACGTCAATCTTCCCGATGCGCCGCTCGAGCACTCGGCGGTTCCCGAGCTTGCGGGTATGGCCACGCCAGGGCCATATCTCTCAGAATTTGACGAGTTGCTGCGCTACGCAGCGGCCAATATTCCTGAGGATGACGGGCTGATCCTGATTCCCGGAGAGGATCCGTTCTACTTTGCCACGGGCCGCGTGCCGCGCTTTCCGGTCCTGCTCTTCGATCCCACGACCGATCCTTATTCGCCTGCCGAAACTGCTACGTTGGCTGGCGCGTACAACATCCGATGGCTGATTGTGAAGCGCGATCTGCAGATTAATACTGACCCGACGCCGGACCGCGCCGCGACGATGCACGCGCTGATGGGCGAATTCACGCTGGCAGCGCGTCTACGTGGGTATGACGTGTATCGCCGCTGAGCGTGACGCGCGGCAGCGCTACGGTTTCTTTTTCGCTCTACCCGACCGCTTCAGATCCTCCCAGTCTTTTACCGTTTGATCGGCGTACGCGATGCCGAACTCGGCAATCGCTTCAGGGAATGCGTTGCCGGTGCCGATGTAGCCGGCGATGGTTTGCGCGTCTCCCGATCGCGCGTGGCCGCGGGCGAGCAGTTCGCCGCAGACTTCCGCGTAGGCCTTGAGATTGGCGCCGGCCAGGTCCTCGATCGCGATCTCCCCCTTGTGGTCGTTGAGTTGGCGCACCAGATACTGCCGGTTGCCGATGTGCGTCCAGCCGAGAAACGGATCGGTCTGGATCTGCATGTACTTCTGTCCTTCGGCCGTGCGCTTGCCGTTGTGCGCGGCGGGCCGGGCGTCGGGCAGATACGGCGCGTAGGCCGACGCAACCTCTTCTTTAATCTGCAAAAAGAGCGGATCGCCCGGTCCGTTGCCTTCCATATAGATGCAGTAGTCGCGCAGGCCCACCGAACCGGTGCCGACAACTTTGAAGGCCACATCGACGGGCCTGTAGAAATCGAGCAGGTGTTGCCGCTGCGGCTCCAGCATTTCGCGATAGGGCACGAGCGAGGCCAACACGGCGGCGGCGCGGGCACCGGCAACGCGCCAGAGCATCGGCTTCAATTCCTTGAAGCGGCGGCGTGCTCCGGCGCGGGATGAAACCGGCACAGTCAGTTGCTCAAAGATGTGTTGCGGCGTTGCGCGCTCCGCCTTGCTAAGGGCGTCGTGCACCGGTTTGGCCAGGTCGAGGCGGTGCACCTGAAACCGGTTCACTTCAAGTTGCGGCATGCGGGCAAACGCGCGCATTTGTTCGACATAGCGTTCGATGCAGGCCGCGGCGGCTTTTCGCGCGGTGCCGTCTTTGTGTCCCGCGGCGCGCCCAGACAGCACCAGCGAAGCCGCCATGCGTTTCAAGTCCCACTCGAACGGGCCCCGTATGGTCTCGTCGAAGTCGTTGAGGTCGAAGACCAGCCGTCCATCGGGCGCGGCGAATGCGCCCAGGTTGCGCACATGCGCGTCGCCGCAAAGCTGGCTCACGATGCCGGTCGACGGAAGCTGCGCCAGGTCCGCGGCCAACACCGGCGCCGCGCCGCGAAAGTATCCGAACGGCGACTCCGCCATGAGCTGATACTTGAGCTGGATCAGCGCCGGGACGCGGCCGCGCATTGATTGCGCGACGAATTCCAGTGCCGGGGCCGGCCGCGCCTTGGGATGCAGTGCTTCGTGCTGGTGGCGACCCACTTGCTTGCGCCGCGCCTGGCCAAGTGCGCGCCGTTCTTCAGGAGTTGCCCAGTGCATACAGCGCAACATACACTGTCGACCCTTGCGGGACCAAACAGCGCAGTCTCGCTGCGAGTCGCTTCGGAAGCCGCAGTCGGAACAAACTGCGCACGTCGCCCGCCGTCAGTCTTCGCCGAAGAAGCGTTTCCTTACTCCTTCGTCAACCGGCAGGTCGGGCCCGACAAAGAGCGCGTCCGGCTGCCGGCTGGGGTCTTGCCCAATGAGCGGCATGGCACGCGCGCGGCGCGTATCGGCATCCGGTCCCGTGGCGAGATACATTGTGGTCATCCACCGGTGAAAAGTATGCATCCGGCCCGCGTAGCCATCGTGCTCATCGGCGTAAGCGTGTCCTGCGCCATCCCAATCGTCGGTGTGAATCAGATGATCGCGCAGCACGCGGACGTCGCGCATGGTTAGAGAAAGGCCCTGCCCCCAGGTGGGATCGCTCGACGTGGCCGAATCACCCACGAGCGCCACTCCATCGCGGTATGGATGATCGACCCAGGTATGCGCGCAGCTGAACGTCGCCAGCGGACCGGCCTGCTTCACGCCATCGAATAGCGCAGAGTTTGCGCCTGTTTTTTTGCAGCCGTCAAAAAATCTGGCCACGTCGCCGGGCCCCTGAAAACGTGCTTGCGTGGCGTCGTGGTAGCAAAGATAAATCCGCGCGCGGCCGCCTCCCTGCGGAATGACAATGGCCAGTTGCCCCAGCGCAAAGTTGTAGATGCCCTGGAGTGTGTCTTCCGCCGCCGGGACGTTTTCGAGCAGAATTCCGGCGATCATCATGTCTTCGGGATCACGCTCGACCGTGAAGCGCGCCGAAGAACGCACCACAGACGAGCGTCCCTCAGCTCCGACTACGAGCCGCGCGGAGATCGTTTCAACGCGGCCATTTTTCTCAATAACCATCTCCGGCGGCGCACCCGGCCGCACTTCGCGAACCGCCGCGCCGCGTCGCACCGTGGCGCCCGCTGCCGCCGCCGCTTTCAAAAGCGACTCTTGCATTGCGGGGTGATAGCACGTAAGAAAAGGCAGTCGATGCTTTGTGCTGGGGACAACTTCGCGATGTTCCACCAGGTCGCTCGCAACGTAAGTGTCGAGCCAGTTGAGGTGGTGCCTGCCGGCTTTGGCAAAGCAATCGGCCGCTCCAAGGGCCTGAACTTCAGCGTAGCCCCAGGGAAACATCGCCTCGCCGCGCACGCGGTCCTTGAACTGCCGCTCATGCTCGATGACGAGGACCCTGGCGCCGCTTTCTGCCATGCTTTTGGCCAGAGCTGCGCCGCCCAGGCCGCCGCCTGCGATGGCAACATCGTACGTTGTCGACATGCTTTTTCCTCCCGGGGGATTTCCTGAATTTATTTTGTTATGCCGGTAACAGGCAAGCATTCATTTCCGGAGGAAGTTGGCGTCCGGGACAGCGATTCGCCGCCACACGCTTTGATTTACACTGATTTTTCCCGGATCCACCGGCCCACCTCCGATTTATGCGGTCGATGTTCCACGTTCCGGGCCGGATTCCTGCTCCAGGAGAGGCCCCTTGACGCGAAAAGCCGCCATCCTGTTTTCGGCTGCTGCCGCCTTTGCGCTGGCCACCCTTTCAATCGCCGCGCAGGCACCCGAAAAGCCGCTCACTGTCGACGCTATCTTTGCCCATGGTCCGTTGACCGGCGAGCCGCCCGATCAGCTGTCTTGGTCGCCCGACGGAAAGCATCTGACGTATCTCGATGGCGGCGAATTGATGGACGTCGATCCCGCCACCGGCAAGACGCATGTGCTGGTAAGCGCGGCAAAGATGGAGAACCTGAACGGCAGCAACAGCTCCGAGCGGGACCGCGATCATCGTGAGCGCTACAACCAGGCCAGCTATATCTGGGCTCCGGACTCCACGCACATTCTCTTCGACTCCAACGGCCGGCTGTGGCTCTACGATCTGCGCAACGGGGTTGGAGTCGAGATAGGCTTCTCAGGCATTCTATCGGGCGACGATCCCAAGTTCTCTCCCGACGGATGGTTCATCTCGTTCATCAAGGATCACGGCCTGGCCGTCATCCCGCTCCGCGAACCCGGCACGCCCACCATTCCGCTTGCTCCCGCGCCCAATCCCGCCTCCGTCGATGGCCAGCATTTCCTGAACGGCGAAGTGGACTGGGTGTACGAGGAAGAGCTCGACGTGCGCAGCAATTACTTCTGGTCGCCCGACTCAAAGAAGATTGCGTATTTGCAGACCAATGAGACCCAGGTGCCGCGGTACCCGCTCACCGACTGGATTCCGAACCACGCCTCGGTAGATTGGCAGCGCTATCCGCAGCCCGGCGACCCCAATCCCGATATGCACCTGGGCGTGGTGCCGGCGCATGGAGGCAAAACCGTATGGATCAAGGTCCCGTTTCGCGCGAACGACGATTACGTTCCGCGCTTCGGCTGGGTCGACAACAAAACCCTTTGGGTCGAAACGCTGGCTCGCGACCACAAGCACCTCGCTCTTCTCTTTGCCGACACCGATTACGGCGAGGCGCGTCCGATGCTCGAGATCAACGACGACAAGTTTCTCGATGAGAATTACGACGTGACGGTGAACGACGGCGCCATCGTGCTCACCAGCTGGAGCGACGGGCACAATCACATTTATCTCTTTCGCTACGACAAATCGAAGCCGTTTGGATCCGATGCGAAGCTTGATCGCCAGCTCACAAGCGGCGATTTCGAAGTGAGCGGCGTGTACAACGTTGACATGGTGCGCAAGGTGGTGGATTACGCATCCAATGAAGGCGATCCGCTGGAGCAGCAGATCTGGGAGGTAAACTTCGCCGGTGAGCGTAAACAGTTGAGCGCGGGCGCGGGAGTTCACCAAGCCACTTTTTCTCCCGATGGGAGCACCTTCACCGATCATTTCTCCACGCGCATGACGCCGCCGGTATTGCGCATCTGCCGAGCTCCGGGTGCGTCCGCGACCAATGGAGCATGCCGCGTGTTTTGGCAGACGCACGCGCTCGATTCCTACCGTCTGCGCGCGCCGTTGCCCCTCGAAGTGAAGGCGCGCGACGGAACCATGCTCTATGCCACGCTGTTGCTTCCCGAGGGCTCGGCGAACCCGGCCGGCACGCCGTTGATTGTGAATCCTTATGGAGGCCCTCACGATCAGACAGTCCTTAATGGATGGAGCGGCCACCTGTTGTTCGATGAGCTGCTCGCGCAGCATGGTTTTGCCGTGCTCCATGCCGACAATCGCGGCATGGGTAGTCGCGGGCGCGCATTCGCGCAGGCGGCTTACCGCAACTTTGGCCCCGTGCAGCTCGAGGACCAGCTGACCGTGATCGATCAGGCGCTCAAGGAGTATCCGCAGCTCGATCCCCAACGCCTGGGGTGGTGGGGATGGAGCTGGGGTGGCACGTTCACGCTGTACGCTATGACGCATTCGGAGCGTTTCCGGGCCGGCGTGGCGGTTGCCCCCGTCACCGATTGGCGCGACTACGACTCGATCTACACTGAGCGCTATCTGGGCCTACCCGCGGAGGACCCGGACGGCTATCGCGATTTCTCTGTGGTCAATTCCGCGGCCGATTTGAAGGGGCGGTTGTTGCTGGCGCACGGAACCGGCGACGATAACGTGCACTTCGAAAACACGGTGCGGTTCGTCCAGCGGCTCATCGACGCAGGCATTCCTTACGATCTGCAGATTTTCCCGCGCAAAACGCATTCGCTTGCAGGACCCGAGGCGGAAACCTACTTATACAACCGGATTTTGGCGCAGTTTAAGGCCTATTTGAAGCCGGAAGCTCCGGCCGCGGGCGGGAACTAGTTCTTAATCAGAGTTCGTGGCGATGGAAGAGTTCGTCTTTCTTGCTCTTGGGGCAATGCGTGCACTCGAGGCAAACGACCAGCAAGATGGCTACCCCCAACGTGACCAGCACGGCGAGTACGCTTCCATTCACCGCGATCCAATGTGCCAGGGTCCGCATCTTCGGTCACCATTCCGGGTCAGGATCCCGCCATCCGAGAGGATTTGGGATCTTCAAAAATGCTACCCACTTCTTACAATAGACGCCATTGCACCCTTTTGCGTCAGTAACTAATGCTTTCAGGTTATCTATCGGCCTGTTGAGAAAAATAAACCTGATTGCAAAACAGCAAAGAAAAGGCGAAAATAACACGAGGCGAAAATGGCTGCCTATGCTAACCCGGCCCTCTCGCCCATTCCCGAGGAGTGGCCGGAGGAGTTTGCGAACCTTCGATTTACGGCAAATAGCCCCACGCGGGATCCGGAACCTGTACCGGCGGGTTCCACCCAGGGGCCAATGCTCAACTGGCTTTTCGTCGACCTGAACTCCTACTTTGCGTCCGTGGAGCAGCAGGTCCGGCCCGAGCTTCGCGGCCGCCCCGTCGGCGTGGTGCCGATGATGGCCGACACCACGGTCTGCATCGCCGCCAGCTACGAAGCCAAGGCCTTCGGCGTGCGCACCGGCACCATTGTCGCCGACGCCAAGCGCATGTGCCCGGAGATCGTCCTTGTCGAAGGCCGCCACGAGATCTACACCGAATACCACCATCGCGTCGTCGAAGCCGTCGAGAGCTGCGTGCCGGTGACTGCGGTTTGCTCCATCGACGAAATGGCCTGCCGCCTCATCGGCCGCGAGCGGCCGCTGTTGAATGCGCTCGATCTTGGCCTTCGCGTGAAGACGGCCATCCGCGAAAAAGTCGGCGAGTGCCTGCGCAGCTCCGTGGGCCTCGCCACAAACCGCTATCTCGCCAAAGTGGCCAGCGACATGGAAAAGCCCGACGGCCTGGTGGCGCTGCCGCTCGACATCTTGCCTGAGGCGCTCCACCAGCTCACGCTGCGCGATCTGCCGGGCATCGGCGCGCGCACTGAGAAACGCCTGAACGAGCAAGGCATTCGCACCATGGATGATCTTCTCGCGCTCGACCGCGAACATGCCGGCGAAATCTGGGGATCGGTATGGGGCGAGCGGCTTTTTCACTGGCTGCAAGGCGAAGACTTCGAGATGGCTGAGTTGGAGCACCAGAAGTCCATCAGCCACTCACACGTGCTGTCGCCCGAGATGCGCGACGCGGAAAAAGCCTGGGCCGTGGCCCACAAGCTGCTCCACAAAGCGGCCATGCGCCTGCGCGCCGCGGGACTGTGGGCCAGCCACATCGGCCTGGCGATTGGCTTTGCCGTGCCGCGCAGCGAGGGCACACCCGTCTCGCGCTTTGGCGTGCCCGCGCGCGGGTGGCGCAGCGAGCTCAAGCTCAGCGAATGCCAGGACAATCAAACGCTCATCGCAGCTCTGCGCCGCCTGTGGGAGTCGCGGCCATGCGGCGCACAGTACGACCACCCGTATTTCATCGGAGTACAGCTCAACAACCTGGTTCCCGATCGCCTGCACACGCTGGCGCTCTTTGACGGACTCGAGGAAGAGCAGAGCCGCACGCGTCTCAACGCGACCATGGACCAGATCAACGACAAGTACGGCATGAGCACGCTTGCCCCCGCCGCCATGCTCACCGCTTACAAGGCTGCGCCGACGCGCATCGCGTTCAACGCGATTCCGGATTTGTTCTAAAGACAGGGAACAGGTTTCAGGGGTCAGGGACCAGAACAATCGTCCCCTCTGCTTGGCCCACGCCAATCCAGTCCAACCGCCATACCTTGAACTTTTTCCTGCCCACCGCGTAATTCCTTGCATCCCAACCCGCGCATTCCTGCGGATTAGAGGGTAGAAGCGAGTTTATGAGCGGTGACTGGCAGCCCGGCTTCGAACCACTTCCGGACTTCGAACGGCTTTTTGACGAGCACCAGTCCATGGTCTTTTCACTGGCGCTCGGCATGACCGGTGACCGCGGTCTGGCCGAGGAGATTGCGCAGGACGTTTTTATGGAGCTTGACCGGAACATCGCGAAGATCGAATCCGCGCAACACGCTTGCTTCTGGCTGCGGCGCGTCGCCATAAGCCGGTCAACCGATGCGCTGCGCCGGCGGCGTGCGCGCGGCTTCGGCCAGTGGGTCGAGATTGACGAGAACCACGGCGCGCAGGCAGAGGAAAGAAGCTCGCCCCTCGGCGGCCGCATTGAAGCTTTGCTGGCCACGCTGCCGGAGGCGCAACGCGCGGCGATCGTTCTCCGCTACCAGGAAGACCTCACGCCGGAAGAAATTGCGGCTACGCTGGGCGCGCCGCTGGCCACGGTGAAGAGCCATCTGCAGCGGGGATTGAAGCTATTGCGCGCCAAGGCTGAAAGCAGACTGAAGGAGTACATCCGTGCCGTTTGAGCAAATCGACGAATTCGAACGCGAGTTGCGCGAAACCCTGAGCCGCCAACCCGCGCCACTGAGCCTGAAGCGCAAAGTGATGGATCGTCGCGCGCAGAATCGGGAGCGGCTTCAATTCCGTCGCTCGCAACAGCACGCGCGCATGGTCTGGCTCGAGCGCATCGCAGCTTCGCTCGTCCTGGCCGGTGTGGCAGGCAGCGCCGTGGTGGGGCATTACGCCGTCGAGCGCCGCAAGGGAGAAGAAGCAAAGCAGCAGGTTTTCACCGCGCTCCGCATCACCAATCACGCGTTCCAGGTGATGAACGATCAGTTGCAGCAGCAAGACAAAGATTCGCAATAACGAATCGCAATAACAAGAACTCGTGGTAAGGAAGAAGGAGATTTGAGCATGAAACATCGCATTGTTGCATTCATTCTGGGAGCGGCTGCGCTTGTTGCGCCAGCGTGCGCACAAACCTCGGCTTCGCCGTTTCCGCTGCCCACGCCGGTCGAAAAGGAACTCGGCACACGCGCCGCCAACGTAACCGAGGTGACGCTGGGTAAGGGCATGCTCGACTTCGCCGCCAAATTCATGGACAAGAGCGACAAGGACCAGGCTGCGGTAAAGCAGTTGATCGAAGGGCTCGACGGAATCTACGTCCGCGATTATGAATTCGACAAGGAAGGCCAGTACTCCATCGACGAGCTTCAACAACTGCGTCAGGCCTTCGGGGCTCCTGAGTGGACGCCGATGGTGCACGTGCGCGAGAGCAAGGGCGCGGAGAGCACCGACGTGCTGATGAAGATGGTCAACGGCGAACCGCAGGGAATTTTTGTGCTGGATGCCGAGCCGAAAGAATTGACCATCGTGCTCATCCTGGGCCCGATTCGCATGGACCAACTGAGCGAACTCAAGGGCCTAAGTGGACTGGGCAAGCTGGGCGACATTGATACGAACGGCAATAAACACAAGGCCGAGAAAGCCTTGGAAAAGGCCCCGGACAAGGCGAACAAGTCAGGAGGTGACCAATGAACCGGCACTTTTGGATTCCTGTTGGCTGCGCCGCGCTGTGCGTGCTGTTCACCGCTCCGTGGTGGGTTGTGCGAGCGGCCGGCGAAGGCGGCTTTGACGGCGTCGTCGATTCCATCGAGTCGCACTATCACCAACACGCGATGCGCATTCCGCTCATGGGCCTGGCCAGCGTGGTGGCGGGTGTGGCCACACATGGCGGCGTGGCCGGCGTGCATGTTGCCGAGTTCGAGCAATTCTCAGCGCCCGTGGATGGAGAAGATTTGAATCGGCTGGTCGAGGAAAAGCTCGGCCAGGGATGGGATCGGATGATCCGCGAGACCAGCCGTCATGGCGGCGAGCAGACGCTGATCTTCTCGCACGCCGAAGGCAAGCGCATGGGGCTTTTCATTCTCAATCTCGATGGCAGGGAACTCAATGTCGTTCAGGTCTCCGTCGATCCGGACCGGCTGAACGAGACGATTATCAAGTACAAGCATCACGACGGAGATGAACACGCGTCCAATTGATGCGCACAACTTAAAGCGGTCAAGGTGAGCGGGCGAACCATAAGCCGCTCTAAAACTGGGTCACGCTCAACACGTTTCCATCGGGGTCCTTGAACCATGCGATCCGGGCCCCGCCAGGTGCAGTCCAGATTCCCTTCGGATCGCCGTCATTGATTCCTGGGTAGCGCTGAAACTCGACTCCCACCGCCGTCAACCGCTCCACCGTTTCCTCAATCGAGTCCGCACCCCACCCCAACACGGTGAAGGGCGCAGGATTGTGTTCACGTACTGCCGTTACGCGCAGCATGGTTCCATTGGCGTCGAAGACAAGCGCGAACGGCTGCTGATCTTCAACGAGATTAAGTCCCAGAACGCCTTCGTAGAACGCCCGCGCTTTGGCGGAATCCCTGGTGGCGGCAAACGCCACGAGCTTGCACTTTCCAAGTATTGAGTCCTGCGTCATCCAGCACCTCCGCGAAGAGTTTCCCTTGGATCCTCTATTTTGAATTGGTCCGTGTCATCAGGTCGACAAAGTCCTTTTGGAAACGCGGCAGATCCAGGTCCATCTGCGCGTGGACGAGCCGGACGCCATCCGCCGGCTTCAGCGATTCCGGCCAGGCGAGCGTATCGCCGTAGCTCGGGCCGTGGCTCAGGTCAACGTCCATATACACATCCACTTCCTTGATAATGATCGCGGGATCGATCCACGCGCAGGCTTCGAGCTCGTCCCACATCAACGTTCGCCGCTGGCTCCATGCGGCAATGTAGCGCGCCGCGGGCGCTTGCGACTTCGAAATCGCGTCGAGCATCTCCTGCGTGAAGGGCGCCTTGGCGGAAACGTCTTCGGTGGTAACGTCGATGCGCGGCCAGTTGGCGCGCAGCACGATGTGTGCGGCCTCGGGATCGAACCAGAAGTTGAACTCGTGCCGCGGGTCGGCGGTCTCGATATCGGCAGTCTGCGGATTGAGGCTGCCGCCCATGACCACGATGCCCTTGGTCAGCGCGGCGAACTCTGGATCGATGGCGACGGCCAGCGCGATGTTGGTCAGCGGGCCGGCGGCGTAAATCGTGACCTCGTGCGGATGCGCGCGTACTTCGCGAATGAGAAAATGTGCGGCATCTCCATCGAGAGGCTTGGTGGCCGGCAGGCCCTCGGGCATGGGCGGAATCTCGTAGGGCCCGTGCGATTCCGGTTTCACAGCGCCGGCCGCAGATGTTGCCACGATGCCTCCCCATGCGCCCAGCCACGCCACCTTGCCGTCGATCGCTTCCTCAAGGCGCGTTTGCTCTTCATTGCGGACCAGCGGGAACACAGCGCCGCGAACGACTGGAACATCGGTGTGACCGGTCAACTCCAGCGTGCGCAGCGTGTGCAGCGTCTCTTCGTCGCGCCACGCGTCGCCGGTGACCATGGTGATGCCCAGTACCTGCACGTCCGGCGCCTGCAACAGCGCGAGCATCGACATCTGGTCCGAACCGCCTGGCCCTGCACCATCCTGATCGATCAGCACCATCCGCTTTTGCGCGGGGCACATGGTTACGCAGGCGAACGCGATAAGCGCTAGCAATTGTTTTTTCATAAATTGGATTGTGGCACAGCGCGTGGACCCTTGATTCGGCCTGACGCGCGAACCTTCGACCTGAACCCTGACCCCTGAAACCTGATCCCTGTCTTACCTTCGTCCAAACCCTCGCGGCTTGAACTGCGGCGCGACGGGCAGATTGGTCTTGCCCTCGGGATAGACCACGAGGAAGCGGTTTGACCCTTCGCCCACGCTGGCCGTCTCAACGCCCTGGAGCGACCGGCAGACAAGATGCAGCATGCGCCGCTCGCGGCTGTTCATGGGCGGAAAACTGTAGGGAACTCCGGTCTGGCGCACCTTTTCCGCAGCGGCTTCGGCGGCCAGCCGCAGTTCCTCGGCGCGCAGAGCCTTGAAGTTGCCGGCGTCAAAGCTCACCATGTGGTGTTCGTGATGGTCAAGGCGCAGCATCTGCGCAGCCAGGGTTTCCAGGGCCCGCAGCAACTCGCCGTTGTGCTGGATCACCAGTGGCACATCGGGGCCGGCCAATTCAACCGAGATTTGGCGCGCCGCGGCGCCTTCCCCTTCGCTCGCGCCATCGGACGCGCTGATGCGATACTTCAGGCGCAGCCCGCCCAACTTGTTCAGGGTATTCAAAAATCCAGCGATTTTTTGTGCAGCCTGCTGCAGGTCGTCAATGGGCATAACAGACAAGTATCGCAGAGCCGGGCGGCTCGGTGCATGCCTCCCACAGGATAGAAGAACGGCGGCCGGTCAGGTCCGTAAATGGCCCGTTGATTCCGCTGCCCGGGGGACGCAAAATGCTAACTTTGACTTGGACCTTCCGCGATCGCCTTGAGCCCGATGTTGCACAAGCCCTTCGACCCGCCGGTGCGCCGCCTGTTTTCAATTCTTTTGCTCTTCGCGCCCTTTGCGTTCGCGGCGCTTGCTCGAGCGCAAGGCGGACCGCCATTCATCGGCGACGACCCCGGCACGCCTGGAAACCACCACTGGGAGATCAACTTCGGCTGGATCGCCAACCATAATCCCGGCCAGTCGTACTACGAGATTCCCGACGTCGACCTGAACTACGGCTGGGGCGATCGGATCCAGCTCAAATATGAGCTGTCCCTTGCCGCCGGCACCGACCCAAAAAACTCCACGGGCGTCGGGCTTGGCGAATCCTACCCCGGCGTCAAGTGGCGCTACTTCGAATACCATCGCGCGGGCCAGCCCAAGACAGACGAGAATCTGCTCTTCTCGCTGGGCACGTACCCGCAGGTGATGATCAACAACCCCACCAGCTCCGTGCGGCGCGGCATTGTTGAACCCGGCCCGCAATACTATCTGCCCATCGAGGCCACGGCACAGCTCGGGTGGCTGGCGCTTAACGGCGAAGTGGGGCGATGGATCGGGAATAAAAACATGCCCGATCAGTGGGGCCGAGGCCTGATCGCGGGACACGAATTCAACAATCGCACCGAACTCTATGCCGAGCTCTATGACCTGCAGGCCATCAATCGCATCGATGGCCAGCCCAAGCAGCGTTCTTTCACTCTCGACTTGGGCGGACGCCAGACCCTCGGCCATTCCGGCCACCTTCGCTTGCTGTTCATGGGCGGCCGCGCCATCCAGGCGGTCACGCGCAGCAATGGCGAGCCAAGCTGGATCGCCTATATCGGTTTCCAACTTTTGCTGGGACCCAAGGAGAAGGAAACGCCGGGCAAGCAGCCGTGAGCAGCCGGTTCACTCCACTTTGACCGGCTCTGTCACAGCGACCCGCCGCCGGAAAACTGCGCCACAGATCAAGAGTCCAATCCCCAAAAACGTGGTTGCGGTGATTCCCGCGATGACCGCGAAGTGCAGAATGGGTCGAAACTCAACGTCGGGGACACCCATGTCCATATACGCTTTGAGAATTCCGCCGACGAGCGCGAGTGCCGGCACAACTATGGTGATGACGAAGATTTGTGGCCGTGTATAGGGCTTGGCGGCCGGCAACTCATGCGGCTCGGTCGCGCGATACCACATCCATATCCACACGGCAACAACAGCCAGGCCGAACAAACTGCTGCCGTCTTGCAGCACCTTGTACACATGCACATTCCCTTCAACGGGCAAGTGGACTGGCTGCCTGAGGAAGCTCCAATGACGATACGGCCAATAGAACGGGTGCGTGAACGAGTCCCATAGAAGATGCGTCGCTGTTCCAACCAGGATGGAGACCACGATCAACGCCAATCGCGCCGGCGGCCAGAAGGAGAAAGGTTTCTCGCTGGGTTTCAGTCGCGCGCGAAATCCCTTCGGCAGGAGCATTGTGAAGGGCTGCTTCATGAAGGCATGAAAGAGCCAAAGCGCAGCGACGCTCAACGGCAAATCAACAAGAAACATGCCCGTCAATGAGTGAGCGCCGAGTCCGCGCGCGCTGAGAAAGAAAAAGTAGGCGAAATCGGGCGCGAAACATCCGACGATAAGGGCCGACATCACAAGACGCGTTCTTTGAAAGGGCCATGCGGCAGCTGCGTGCGAGAAGGTAAAAGGCATAGTTTCAAGTATCTCGCATGCCGCACAAAGGTTCTTAATCGCCGAAAGATTCGCCGCGCCCCGTTGATGTTCTGTGTATCGGCAAGATACGATGGCCCGGAAAAGGTTTTCAGGAGATATTCGCCGTGCGTGCATTCTACCTTGTGCCTGTTTGCGTTTTTGCTTTGGGATCCCTCGCCTCTGTCGCGCAGACCGCCCCGAAGACCACGAGGAAAGACGTCCAAAAGTCTGCAGCCGCGGAGGTGGCACTGACACCGCCCATAGGCTGGAACAGTTGGAACTTCTTCGCTGGCCGCGTTACCGACAAGGACATTCGCAACGCCGCCGACCAGCTTGCGGCGACCGGCATGAAAGATGCCGGCTATGTCTACGTCAACATCGACAACACGTGGGAGGGCGAGCGCGATGCCGATGGCGTGCTGCACTCGAATGCAAAGTTTCCCGACATGAAGGCCCTCGCCGACTACGTGCACTCGAAGGGGCTCAAGCTTGGCATCTATTCATCGCCGGGGCCGAAGACCTGCGCTGGCTATGCCGGATCGCTCGATCATGAAGCTCAGGACGCCCAGCTTTATGCCTCATGGGGCGTCGACTACTTGAAGTACGACCTGTGCAGCTATCGAGATGCCATGATGGCTGCGCAGGCGCCCGGCGACCCAGCCGCGCAGATGCGCATGATGATCGCGGCCTACGGCAAGATGGACAAGGCGCTCAAGGCCACAGGCCGTCCCATCGTCTACTCGCTGTGCCAGTATGGCTGGGACGCGGCATGGGAGTGGGGTCCAACGGTGGGCGCGAATCTGTGGCGCACCACGGGCGATATTCAGCCCAACTGGCAGAGCATCTATTCCATCCTGAACGAGCAGGCCGGACTCGCGAAGTACGCCCGACGCGGCCACTGGAACGATCCTGACATGCTCGAGGTCGGCAACGGCAGGCTTTCGCTTGCGGAGAATCGCACGCATTTTCCCTTGTGGGCCATGCTGGCCGCGCCGCTGCTCGCGGGCAACAACCTGCCCAACATGACGCCCGAGATCCGCGCCATCCTCACCAATCGCGACGTCATCGCCATTGATCAAGATCGCCTGGGTCGCGAGGCCACGCGCGCATATTCTGACGGCGAAGTGGACGTCTGGACCCGGCATCTCTCCGGAGGAGCCATGGCCGTCGCTGTCGTGAACGCCGGTTCCGACCGCTACTCCACGCATCCGTTTCACCTCAGCCTGGCCAGGCTCGGCCTGCGCGGCCCACAAAAGGGAAAAGACCTCTGGACCGGCAAGAAGATCGTGCTGACCGACCGGATGCCTCTTGAAATCGCGAGCCACGACATTCTCCTGGTCCGCATTCCGTCGCCGAAGTAGAGCGAAAGCAGGGCCCAGCCGGCTTTTCGATCGGACGGACGAAAAGCCACGTCGCATGAATCTCAGATTTTTATTTCTTCTTATCGCCAAAACCGGTTAGAGTATCCCAAACGGTTCCCTCCCGCCGCACCATTTGTGACGCTTTTATTGCGCCGGTATGGGGCGTGTTGTCCGTTCGTGATCTGATCTCTTTCCACTGTCCTTCAAGAGGCCTTGCGATGAGCGACGTCAGATGCCCACATTGTGGGGGGACCAACGAGTCCAATGCTGCGTTCTGCGGAACCTGCGGAACGCCGCTTGCTGTTCAACCGCCTGCTGCGCCCGCGAACCAACCTCCATCCGCCGCGCTGCAGCCCCCCGCTTCGTACCAGCCTCCACAACCTGGCGCCTATACGCCACCACCGCCGGGCGCAATTCCCGCGCCGCCCGGAGTCTATCCGCCTGCCCCCGGCGTCTATCCACCAACGGCACTCGGCGTCAACGTGACCGGTCAAAACACCAAGTGGGCCATCGGGCTGGGCATTGCGGCCTTGTTTTGCTGCGGGCCGTTCACCGCAATTCCTGGCCTCTTTCTTGCCAAGAAAGACATGGATGAATTTGCCTCGGGGCGCGCCCCGCATTTGAACGAAAGCACGGCCAAGACCGCTTTTTATCTAAACGTCATTGCTTTGGTTCTGTCGCTTATCGGAATCCTGTTCTTCTGGGGCAGGGGTTTTCGCGGTTTTTGAGCTCACTGGGGGGCCTGCATGTACAGCCGCGCCGACAAATCGGTTGCTGTAGGACTGCTGGCCTTCGCCTGCTCGGTTCTTGCCATCGCGGCCTGGCTCAAACCGGCGGCGATCGGCTATGGAACGCATATGCAACTCGGCTTGCCCCCCTGCAACTTTCTGCGGGTGACGCATCTGCCCTGCCCGACGTGCGGAATGACGACGTGTTTTGCGTGGGCCATCCGTCTTCAATTCCGGAAGGCGTTCTTCGCCAACCCGTTCGGCGTCCTTGCATTCTTCGGCACGGTTTCTCTCATTCCGTTGGCCATGGTTTTGCTCTGGCGCCGCATTTCGTTTCGCCGGATTACTGACCACGCCTGGTTCAACAGGGCTATCTATGCTTCGACTGTGCTTTTGTTTGTGAGCTGGATTTTCAAGTTAGCGGAGTTTCACTTCGCGGGTTACTGACGTTTTTGCTGCGCAACCGCAATTGGAGTACTCATGGCCACCACCACAGCACCTCCGCTGATTTGCCCGCAGGGACACGGGCCCGGAGTGCCTGGTTCCCGGTTCTGCACCTTCTGCGGGACCGTGCTCGTGGCGCCACTTGCGCCAGGGCAGCCCGTGCCCGCAAGTCCAGCAGTGGCGCAGCCGCCTGCAAACGGCGGATGGCAGCCGGTCAATACCGGACCGGCTCAAGCTACGGCCGCGCCGCAGTGGCAACCCGCACCTGTAGCGCCTGTTCCGCCGCCCTCTTCAGGCCCAGTTCCAGCGCCGGCTCCCACGCAGGCAGCGCCGATCGCCGCGAATCAACCGCTCCCATGCAAAACGTGTGGGAACATCGGCGCCGGGCTCAGCGAAGACGTATTGGTCTGCCCCGAATGCAGTTGGCTGCGTCCGCTGCTTCCCGGCTACAAGCTCGATCGCTCGGTTTTCCTGTGGGCGCAGGACGGCCAGGCGATGACCAAATTGCAGAGCATCTCCGCGCTTCACTCGGCCGTGAAGGCAGTCTCCGACAAAGTAGGCCGTCCGTGGATTGAATCGACGTTCAACGGCATTCGCCTGGGTCCCAGGCAGTTCTCCGATATCTGGGTTCGAGCTGTTCTGGCCGCGCGCATTCTGGGCCTGCCCAAAATGCCCGACGTGTATATTTCGGGCGATTCGCAGTGGAACACATATACCTATGGCACCGACACCAGCGCGTTTATCGTACTGGGCACGGCCATCCTCAACAATTTCCAGAACGACGATCTGCTCTTTGTGCTGGCGCGAGAAATGGGCCACTGCCGTGCCGGCCATGCCCTTTGGAAAACGGTAACCCGCTTCCTCGTCGGCGACACCAGCACGCACGGCATCCTTTCGAACGGTGTGTTGAACGCCATTAGCCTGAGCCCGACGAAATGGCTTCAAGATGCAGTCGACTTGCCGCTGATGGCATGGGCGCGCCAGGCGGACATTACCGCCGACCGCGCCGGATTGCTCGCCATCGGCGACCAAGGACTCGCGCGCCGCGTGCTGCTTGCATGGTCCATCCGTTCCGCTCGGCTGCTCAAGCAAGTCAACATCGATGAGTGGATGAAGCAGGAAGATGCGAGCGACGATCAAATGACTCGCTTCTCCGAGATGACGACCACTTCCTCGATGTACACCACGCGGCGTCTGCGGTTGCTCGGGGTGGCGGGGCGCGAGACCGAACTGATGCGCTGGAGCCAGACCATCCAGCCGGTTCGCAAGCGCCTGGCGCCGCCGCCCCAGACGGCAATCCTGCCGGGCATGGGTACTCCCTTGGCTAGCGTCCGGCGTCCTCCGGCAGCTCAGGGTCCCGCACTGGCGCATGCGCCCGCACCGCCGCCCTCTGACTCCGTCCGCGTTCTTTGCAACAAGTGCCAGACCGCGATGCGCATTCCCCTTGCCGTCTTACGCGGCAAACCATCGCTGAACGTTCGCTGTCCAAAATGCCAGAACATTTTTACGCTGCGGCCCAAGCCGGCTTCTCAGCCGCCAGCCCCGGCTGCCGCGGGAACCAATCCAACTGCCAAGCCGGTGTCCCCCTCCGCACCGGCAAAACCGGTCGCCCCCCCGCCGCCCGCATCTCAACAGGCAAAGCCGGCTGTAACCGCTGGCGCAAAACCAAAGCTGGCGGCCTCGCCCGCGCCTTCGAGTGCAATAGCAAAACTGCCCTCCCGGCCGCAGGGGGCTGTAGCCGCGCATAAACAAGCCAGGTGACCAAAAAAGAAAAGAGAGGTTAACTTATGCCAGACGATCCCAATGAAGTTGTCGTGATTGTCCCCGATGCAGCCGCGAATTCACCGGACGGCTCAACCCCATCCGACGAACCGGTCGTTGTCGAAGTCTTCGACGCAGTCACCGATCCGACAGGAACCAGCGATCCTACGGACCCGGCCGGAACCACCGATCCCGAAGTCGTGGTCGTTGAAGCTGCACCCGATGGCGAAACCGAGGTCTTCGTCGTCGACCCTGACGCCGTTGACCCCGGCGCTCAATCGGATCCGGCATCGGATCCTGCAACAAATCCCACAGGCTCGGTCGATCCCATTGCCACCACTCCCGGCGACGGTTCGACTCCGGGCGACCAGGGGCCCGAGGGTTCAGTCGATCCCACCGGCAGTTACTCCGACCCCGGCGACTCGCCGACCATTTCTTCTACGGGCGACACGGAACCGGAAGGCTCAGTGGATCCAATCAGCTCATCGTCCGATCCCGGAGACGGATCGACGTCGCCCGACGGGAGCGACCCCACTGTGAGCGGCAGCGACGATCCGACGGCGGGAGGAGTGGTCGGCTCCGATCCAGATTCGACCGGCTCCACCGATCCTGACAGCTCGTCCCAAAGCGGCACCTTGACTTCTGACCAGGACACGCTCCAACAGGACGAGCAACAGGAGGCTCAGGACGTCCAGGCGGGGGACTACTCAGCCGCATCAACCGATGCCCAGCAGGCTTATCAGCAATCGGAGACCGTGGCAGGCGAAGGAGGTCCTGATAACACCGACGAAACCTGGCAGGCGCAGCTGGACGAAAGTTACGCCAGCTCAGACCAGCAGACCGCCGAGCAGGATGCGACGACTGCCGCAAGTTACGCAGACGACACTTCCGGGAATCCGGACGATGCGGCCGACGCGCAGCTCTATGGCGACGCTGCCACAAGCGAGGAGCAGAGTGCCGACAGCGCTGGCGAATCGGGTGAGTACGGCGATCCCGTCGGCGAGCCTGTCGATACGCCGACGGATGATGCGCCCGCCGACGATACGCCCGTTGACGACACACCCGTTGACGACACGCCGGTCGATGATTCAACGGTCGACGACGATTCGTCGGCCAGTTAGAACGAAACTGCCCGTCCGAGGCACACCGCGAACCAGCCGCGCTCATCGGTCCAGGTTGCCTCGGCGCGGAAGCCCGTCTCCGTGAGCAGCGCTTCGGCCTGCCCCGGCCGGTACTTGTAGCTGTTCTCGGTGTGGATGGTCTCGCCGGCGGCAAATTCGACGGTCAAATCCAGCTCGTCAACATTTACATGCTGGGCACAGCGGCTCACCAGGTGCATTTCCATCCGTGACTTCGACTGGTTCCACACCGCGCGATGCGCGAAGGCCTCCACATCGAACTCCGCATCCAGCTCGCGATTGAGGCGCACCAGCACATTGCGATTAAACGCCGCCGTCACGCCCTTGGCGTCGTCGTATGCCGCTACCAGAGTTGATTCGTCCTTCACCAGATCGACGCCTAGAAGCATGGAATCGCCGATCTCCAGTCCGGCGCGCACGCGGCCGAGCAGCCGCTCCGCCTCGGTTGGCTCAAAGTTTCCAATACTCGATCCGATGTAAAGCACCAGCCGTTTTTCGTCGGCGCCCATGGCGCCAAGATGAAACCGGCGGCCGTCGCCATCGGTGTAATCCATCACCCGCGGAGCCACCGTCACGCCGGGGATCTCTCGCTCAATGCGCTGTCTCGCAACATCCAGCGCGCTCGCGGACACGTCGACCGGCTCATAGAGAACGGACTCCTGGCGCCGCACCGCGGCGCGCAACAGAAGCCGTGTCTTCTCCGCCGATCCCGCGCCCAGCTCCGCGATGCGCAATCGCCGCTCCGCGCTCGCTCGCCGCACGATCTCTTCTGAAGCGCGAAGAAAAATGCGGCGTTCCGTGCGGGTCAAGTAATACTCGTCGAGTTCGGTGATCGCCTCGAAAAGGCGCGAACCGGCGCGATCGTAAAAGAGCCACGAGGGCAGCCGTTTTGGCCGCGAAGTGAGTCCATCGCGGACCGCTGTGGCTACGCGTTCGTCAAATTGCAGGACTGGGGCTGGGGAAGCTGCTGCGCTCATGTGTTCTCAATTGGATGCGGCTCGCGCGCTTATGTCGCCAGCCGGATTCCGGAAAACTGCCATCTTGTCTCGGGGGAGAAGAAGTTGCGGTAGGTCCAACGGATGTGCCGCGCCGGCGTCACGCACGATCCGCCGCGCAAAACCATTTGCCCGCTCATGAATTTGCCGTTGTACTCGCCCAGCGCGCCCTCCAGCGGTTTGAAGCCGGGATAACCCAGGTAGGCGCTGCTCGTCCACACCCAGCAGTCCCCATAGCACTTCGTACCGTTCTGGTTTTGGTGCTTCGCACCGTCCTCGTTTTGCAGGGGATCCGTGGCGGGGTCGGGCATAAACCGCCCGGAATCCAGCAGATTCCCCTCCACGGGCTGGCCCTCGACTGCGGCCTCCCACTCAAACTCCGTGGGCAGTCGACGCCCAGCCCATCGCGCATAAGCATCTGCTTCGTAATAACTTACCTGGCTCACCGGGACCGCTTCCAGCGCCTTGAGTGGCAGTTCGCCTCGCAAGGTAAACACGCTCCATGCACCGTCACTTTCGGTCCAATAAAGCGGCGCTCGCCAGGCGTTCGCCTTCACCGCATCCCAACCCGCCGAGAGCCACAACTGCGGCTTGCGGTAGCCGCCGTCGGCCATAAACTCCGCGTACTCGCCACAGGTTACGAGCCGGTTGGCCAGGGCAAAAGGCTCCAGCCAGACGCGATGCCGCGGCAGCTCGTTGTCGAAGCAAAACCCTTTGCCCGCGTTGCCCGCCTCTTTCAGCCCGCCCTCGAACTCCAGAAACTTGAGCTCGATTCTTTCTTCCCTGGCCCCGGTTTTCTGATCCCTGACCCCTGATTCCTGGTCCCTGTATTTCGGCCGCAGCGGATTGGTAAAGAACGCATTCAAAATGTCGGTCAACAGCAATTCCTGATGCTGCTCCTCGTGGTTCGCGCCCAGTTCGATGCGCCGCAGCGCTTCCCCCTCCGGCTCGCGCTCAAACAGCCGCTCCATCGCGGCGTCCACGTGCTCGCGATACCGCAGAATCTCCTCGAGCCCGGGCCTCGAAAATGACGACCGCAGCCGCTTCTCAGGAAAGGCCGAGAAACCTTCGTAATAGCTGTTGAAGAGCCAGGGAAAGTCCTCGTTGAAGAGCCAGTAGCCGGGCAGAAACTCCCGCAGCACGAACGACTCAAAGAACCATGCAGTGTGCGTCAGGTGCCACTTGGCCGGCGAAGCTTCCGGGCACGACTGCACCATCATGTCCTCGGCCGAAAGCGGCTCGCACAGGGTGATGGTGCCACGCCGCACATCGTTGAAACGGTTACGAATCGCCGATCCGGCGCCGGAAAAAGTGGTTGTGCTCACGGTCCGCCCTCCCGCATCCGCTGAGTGTAGACCATTTTGATGCGATCCACTGCCATTTCGACGCCTTATCATGCAGGGTGCGAGCATTTTGGGAACAGCGAACCGAGGGCTATCCGTCCTTGTTGCCCTGGAATGGTCTGCCTGTTGAATACGATCTGCCCTTCGCCGATCATCCGATTTTGCCTCATGTAACGGTTAAGATCCTATGCTCCTGTCTGGCATTTGACTTTGAATGGTGCTTTAATTCCTGCCAGAGATTTGCACGATTCCTCGCCTTCAGGCGCAATGGCGGGTGGGAGCATGTCCAGGTTCGATATAAAGCGGATTCCGGTCGCGGCGCTCTTCGCGCTCTCCCTGGCGGTCCCGGGGAGCCTGCCGGCCCAGGCCAGCGTCCAGTCCCCGTCTCCCGCTGCTCCACCTGCCACCGAGGCGACCACGCCGGCCCACATCCCGCCGACGGCCGAGCAGCTCGGTGACTCGCTCACGGTGCGCCAACGCTACCAGGCTGCCATCGCGGCCTATTCCAAAGCGCCGGAGATGACCGCCACGATCTGGAACAAGATGGGCATTGCCTACCAGATGATGTTTAACTCCAAAGACGCCACTCGCTGCTACAAACAGTCTCTCCAGCTCGATCCGGGCAATCCCCAGGTTCTGAACAATCTGGCCACTGTGTATGCCTCGCTCAAGGAATATGGCCAGGCCGACCGCCTGTACCGCAAGGCGCTCAAGTTCGATCCCAAATCCGCGCTCATTCTCAAGAATCTCGGTACCAACCTGCTGGTGGAACATAAGTACAGCAAGGGCTGGCAGGCCTACCAGCAGGCGTTGGCAATCGATCCTCAGATCTTTTCCAACCACGACACTCCGTCAGTCGACAATCCGTCTTCGGTCCAGGAGCGTGGCGCGATGAACTACTACATGGCGGCAGGCTGCGCGCGTGCCGGCTACGCCGACTGCGCTCTGCAGTATCTGCGGCTGGCGCTCGATGAGGGCTTTACCACGCGCAAAAAAGTTGCAAACGACGTCGAGTTCGCCAGCCTGCGCTCGAACCCGGCCTTCAAACAGTTGATTGAAGAGCAGCAGCGCAGCCAGTAAGCGGCTCAGGCCGCGCCATTCTGGGGTCTATCGTCGTCTCCCGCCGCATCTCAGGCGTCTATCTCATAGGTTGGCCTTTCCGCCTTCCCGGGAGACTCCGATGAATAGCCGCCTCTTTCCCTCACTTGTGATTGCTGTCGCTTTCACCGCTGCAGCCTGCGCTCAGGAGCCCGGTAACGCGCCGCCGTCCGGCCAAAGCGCGGGCCAGAATGGGAACTCTGGATCGGGCGGCGGCTACGGCCAGCGCGGCGGTCGTGGCGGGTTCGGCGGCGGAATCGGTATGATGGGCCGCGGCCTTATGGGCACCGTTACAGCGGTGGATGCCGATCACTACACGATCAAAACCGACGCCGGCGACGTCTACACCATCCACTTCACCGCGGACACGCGAATGTTCAAGCGCCAGGCCAGAACGGGAGGGCCGGGCGGGGGTCAGGGCGGCGGTCAGGGAGAGGCTGGCGAGCAGCCTGGAGGCGGACGTCGCGGGATGGTCGGGGGTTACGGCAATCCTCCGCAACAGATCGCCGCCACCGACATCAAGGCGGGCGACGTTATCTCTGTCATGGGCGACACCGACGCCACAGCAAAAAGCGTGAACGCAAGGGCCGTAGCGCTCATGGATCAGCAAACTGTCGACCAGATCCACGCCATGGAAGCGAACTTCGGCAAGACCTGGCTGATGGGAAAAGTAACCGCCATCGACGGCACAAGAATCACGCTCACTGGCGCGCTCGACGGTGCGCCGCACACCCTTGTTGCCGATGAAAACACTGAATTCCGCAAACGCCGCGATCCCATCACTCTTGCGGATATTCAGGTGGGAGACACCGTTCGCGCCGACGGCACTCTGAAAGATGGAGTCTTTACCGCCGCCAACATGAACGTTTTTGGCGGGCAGGGCGGCGAGACGCCACAGGTTCCGCGCCGCGCGCCGCCCCAATAAGCACGCTTTATTCGATCGACTGCAGCGTCCACGCTCCGTTGGTCAGGACAAACGTGGCCTGGCGCAGCGCGCTCAGTTTGTTGCCGGGATTGTGCGCTATATCCGCGAGCGGTTGTGGGATCCCGTCCAGATTTACCTCTTCGGTGAACGATGCGATCCTCGTGTCTCCCACCGACTGAATATCTCCCACGTCCCGCGCCTTCAGATGATTCGTCGCCACGGTCTGGATGACGATGACAAACTTCGGATCGGTCGGGTTATCGGGCCGCCACTGGATCACGCTTCCCCCGCTCGCCAACGTGAGTACCTTCCCGCCGTCGGGCGTCACCGTAAAGTCCGCCCAATACCCATTCGGATATCTCTTGGTCTCGAACCAGTATTTGGCTGTCACTCCCTGCACCATGCCCGTCGAGTTCACAGTAATGCTCATCGGCGCCGCGGGAGTCTGGTCGTATTTGGCCTGAATCATCGTCAATGCCTGGGCTTGCGTCAGATCCGGGGCCGACTTGCATCCCGCCATCAATAGTCCGGCTCCAAGCGAAACCAGGACTCCCAAAACCTCCAACTTCACCGCGTTTTTCACATTCCCTCCCTCAACCACGTGAGTGGCCCGCATGAATAGACCGCACTGAACGGCTCGAAATCTTTCGCCCCGCCATTTTTCATCTACTTTCCTCCACTGTCAATGCAGTTGAAAGTGACCCCGCTCACACCTCAACGTACAAGCAGAGAATTGCTCGCACGCGGATCACCGCACGGGCACTTTTCATGGCTGGTTGTCAGCTCTAGGGTTGAACCGCGTAGAAGCTCAATGCCGCATCTCCTTGCTCGAGCACGCGGGTTCGTTTCAGGCTGCCGTACCGCTCGTCGAGCGCGAACTTGCGCCGGTGCTCGGCAATCACCACCGCATCCGGCGCCAGAATCCCCTGTGCCGGACCACCCATCAATCCCAGAGCGATCGCATACTCCTCGGCCGCGTCATACGGAGGATCCAGAAACACTACTTCGTTTTTTTCTGGCTTTGGACCGGCTTCCACAGCCGAACGGAGATACGCACTCACACTTTTTCTGTGTACGCGCACGCCATCGCCGATTCCAAGCCGCGCCAGGTTGCCGTCAAGAACCTTCAGTGCCGCCGGCGCACGTTCCACAAACGCAACCCTCGCGGCCCCTCGGCTCAGCGCCTCCAACCCCACCGCACCCGAGCCGGCATACAGATCCAGAAAAACCGCGCCCTCAATCCGCGGGGCGAGCACGTTGAAGAGCGTCTCGCGCAGGCGGTCGCTGGTGGGCCGTGTGCTCATTCCAGGCGGTGCCGCGAGCGTGCGCGAGCGATACGTTCCGGCAATGATTCGCATCGCCAACCAGCATATCGGAACTGCCTTTGTCGTCCCGCTCTTCTTTGGTGGGTCACTTCGCTTCGACCTGCACGATCAGCTAGCAGCTAGAAGCTAGAGGCTGGAAGCTGCTCTTCTCCCGCCCCACCCTCTACAATCGATCTATGCGTGGCTGGTCAATTCCGCTGGGCCGATGGCTGGGTGTGGAGATGCGCGTCCACATCTTCTTTCCTCTGCTCGTCCTGGTGCTGTTCGCGATCGGCGGCACTGACGGGTGGCCCCGCTCGCTGGCCCTCTTTCTTCTCCTTGTTGCGGCTGTGGCCGTGCGTGAAACCGCGCGCCTCGTGGCAGCGGCATGGCTCGGTCTCCGCCTCCGCGCCATCCTGCTCCTGCCCATCGGCGGCCTGTTTGCCTACGCCAATCCTGAGAGCCAGGAGATCGCCAATCATGGCAGCGGGCAGTTTATTCTTGCGCTGGCCGGGCCCCTGGCGAATATCGGCGCGGCGCTCACGGCCGCCGGCATCATCCTCGGCGCCAGCGGCAACGTGCGCCTCTTCGATCATCCCTTCATCACCGCCAGCCACTTGCTGCGCAGCCTGGTCTGGATGCAGGCGTCTCTGGGCATCTTGCACTTCTTCCCCGCGTATCCTCTCGATTGCGGCCGCCTCATCCGTAACAAGTTCGCGCAAACCCACGGTTCTGCTCCCGCGAGCCGTGCCGTATCCGGCCTTGGCCAGGTGCTGGCCCTCGCTGCCATCCTCGGCGGCATGCTGGCGCAGGAGCCGTGGCTCATCCTCGCCGGCTTCTTCATCATGATTGGCGCGCAGATCGAGGATCAGGGCGTCTTCTTCCAATCGGTCGTTGACACCGTGCGCATGCGCGAGGTGATGCTCACTGACTTTGCCACGCTCTCGCCCTCCGATACGCTCGCCGACGCGCTCTACCGCTGCGTGCACTCGCTGCAGGAGGACTTCCCTGTAGTGCGCGGTCCGCAATTGGTGGGCATCGTCTCCCGTCAGCGCATTCTTGAGGCCTTGCGCAGCGACGGGAACGGCTACGTGCAGTCCGTCATGTCGCGCGCTTTTCAGGTGGCTCGGCCTGAGGACACGCTCGGCACCACCATTCGCCGCCTCACCGCGGGCCATGGACTCGCGCTCATCCCCGTCACCGAGAGCGGCCGCGTGGTGGGCATTGTCAGCGTGCAGAATCTCATGAGTTCGATGTCGCTGCTCGCCGAGCAGCGCCGCATCGAACGACAGGAAGCCGAGAACTAGGGGTTCCGATGGCGCACGAAGAAGATGCGGGTCCCCCAGCGAATCTCACGCCGGGCCTCTACCTCGTCGCCACTCCTATCGGCAATCTGGGCGACATCACGCTGCGTGCGCTTGAAGTTCTGCGCAACGTCGACCGCATCGCCTGCGAAGACACGCGCCAAACCCAGAAACTTCTCAATCATTTCCAAATCGAGAAAAAAACCGTCAGTTGCCATGAGCACAATGAGCACACCCGTGCCACGGAACTCATCCAAAACATGAAAGCCGGGACGGCCGTCGCGCTCGTGTCGGACGCCGGAACCCCCGGTGTCAGCGACCCTGGCTCGTGGCTCGTTCGCGAAGCCATCGCCGCCGGCGTGGCAGTCTTTCCCATTCCCGGCGCCAATGCCGCCGTCAGCGCACTCATTGCCTCGGGATTGCCCGCCGACGAATTTGAATTTCTTGGTTTCCTGCCGGAGAAAGCCGGCGCGCGCCGCACGCGCCTGGAGAATCTTGCCGCCGAATCGCGCGAGACCACGCGCACTCTGATCTTCTATGAAGCGCCGCACCGCCTGCTCGACACGCTCGCCGATCTCGAATCGATTTTTGGCCCAGACCTTCGCATCGCCGTTGCACGCGAGCTGACCAAGATTCACGAAGAGTTTCTGCGCGGCACTGTGTCGGAAATACGCCGCGAACTCGCCGCTCGCGATCGCATCCGCGGAGAGATCACGCTGCTTGTCGAAGCGCCGGCGCAAAACGCTTCATCGGCCGGAGCATCGGGCGCGGCCAACGCGCACGAAACGATCAGCGCTCGTGTCGCCCGCGTGATCTCTGAAGCCGGTGTCGACGAAAAAGAGGCGCTCAAGCGCCTGGCCCGCGAACTGGGCCGTTCAAAGAGCGAGGTTTACCGCGAACTCCAGCGCGAGCGCGCAAAAAAACGCTGAGGGAATCCGCCGGTTTCCTGCCAGGGCCCCAGCGCTTCGCCTCAAGGGAACCCGTTTTCTTGTTCCCTTGGTCCTTTGGTCCCTGTTCTTAGGCTTTCGCCACTTCCACCAGCACCGAGTAGAACGTCGCCCCGCCGCCGATGTCGGTCAGCCGCTCGCTGGTCAGCGCGTTGATGTTCGCGCCGTCCGGGTGCAGCTTGGCCCAATCGAGCCGCGCAGCCACCACGCCTGCGGGCAGGCTAGCGTTCAGCATCGCGGTTAGCTCGAGCGACCCGCGGTCGTTGAAAACGCGCACGCGTTCGCCGTCCGCCACGCCGCGCGATTGGGCGTCTGTCGGATGCATTTCGATTCGCTCGCTGGTCCGCGCTTCCATCTTGCGATGGCCGGGCAAATTCGCGAACGTCGAGTTCATGTAGTTGTCGTTCTTGCGCCCCAGCAGCTCAAGCGGAAACTTTTTTGCCGCGTCGCCCCAGCGCGATTCGATCGGCGGAACAAAATTCGGAAGGCCATCAGCGCCGGCTGCGGAAAGAGTCTCCGAGAAAAATTCGATCTTGCCGGAAGGCGTTGGGAGCGGGCCAAAAGCGTACGGCAGGAACGGCCGCTTCTCTGGTTCTGCGTAAAACGCGAGCGGAATGTGCCCTTCGCGCTCCAGGTCCTCAAATGTAATGTGCTCCATGTTTGCGTTCTTCGAGTGGCCGTCTGCACCGATCGAAAGCGCCTGACGGATTATCTCCTCCGGCGTGTCGCGGAAGCACGCTTCGGTAAATCCCATTCGTTGCGCGAGCTGACCGAAGAGCCACACGTTCGGCCGGGCTTCGCCACGCGGCTCAATGGCCTGCTTGGAAAGCTGGACAAAGTAGTGGCCGTATGCGCCCTGCACGTCGGTGTGCTCTAGGAACGTCGTCGCCGGCAAAATGTAGTCCGCGTAGTCCGTTGTGTCGGTGAAGAACTGTTCATGAACGACGGTGAACAGATCGTCGCGCGTCAAGCCCCGGCACACAGCGTTGTGGTTCGGAGCCACTGCGCCCGGATTCGAGTTGTAGACAAACAGCGCATGAACTCGAGGGCCGTCTTCAGCGTGCGAGCCAAGATCAGTCAGCGCGCGTCCAAGCTCCGACATGTTCACCACGCGCGCAAGCCGTCCGATCGGCGAAGCCAGCGCCAGATCGGGCCGCTCGAGGGCACGCTTGTCCCACTGAAACGCGCCCGAAGTGGAAAGCTGTCCGCCGCCGCCGCGATGCTTCCACGCGCCGGTAAGCGCCGGCAGCATGGCGATGGCCCGCACCGCTGTGCCACCGTTCTCGCACCTCTGCACGCCGTAGTTCAGGCGCAGCATCGCCGGACGCGTGGCGGCATACTCGCGCGCAAGCTGTTCGATCTCGGCCGCCGTCATGCCCGTCCACGCGGCCACGCGCCGCGGCGTGTACTCGCGCGCGCGTTCCGCGAGCCGCTCGAACCCGTGTGTCATCTGGGCGATGTAGGCCCTATCTTCGAGGCCCTCATTCAGGATGACGTGCATCATGCCGAGCGCGAGCGCGGCGTCTGTGCCCGGACGGATGGCGATGTGCCAGTCGGCCACGGCCGCGGTGCGCGTTCGGTAGGGATCGATGACGATCAGCCGCGCTCCGTTGCGCCGCGCCTCCTCAACGAACGGCCACAGATGAATGTTGTTGCCATGGATGTTCGCGCCCCACGCCAGGATGAGCTTCGCGAGCCGCACCTCTTCGGTCGGCGTGCCGTACTTCTTGCCGTAAACCAGGTTCCACGCCTGCCCGCCTGCTTCAGAGCAAATGGTTCGGTCGAGCTGGCTCGCGCCGAGACGATGAAAGAAGCGGCGATCCATCGATCCGTAGCCGAGCACACCGATGGTGCCCGCATAGCTGTAGGGCAGAATCGACTCGGTCCCGTAACGCTCGCCAGTCTCCTTGAGGCGCGCGGCAATGGCGTCGAGCGCTTCGTCCCAGCTCACGCGCTCGAAGGACTCGTGCTCGCGCCCGCGTTGCAGCGGACCTTTTGCCACGCCGGCTTTGCGCCGCAACGGATAAAGGACCCGGTCCGGCGCGTACACGCGATCGAGATACTTCGCCACCTTGCCGCACAGGAATCCACGCGTCACCGGCTGCGAGGGGTCGCCCTCAACCTTCACCGCGCGGCCTTCCTCATTCACCGTCACCAGCACCGCGCACGAATCGGGGCAGTCGTGCGAGCAGACCGTGTGAACGATGCGGAATGGCGCGGAGGCAGCCATGGCGTCATTGTAAGCTGAGCTCGGTTCCCGGCCGCGCATGTACACTGACCTCGCCATGAGTTGCCTCTTCTGCAAGATCGCGTCAGGCGAGATTCCATCCGCGGCCGTCTACCAGGACGATCTGGTTTATGCGTTCGCCGATATCAACCCCAAGGCGCCGGTTCACGTGCTCATCATTCCGCGCGAGCACATTCGCTCGCTTGCCGAGGCCGTCACCGAACATCGAACTCTGCTCGGTCACTTGATGTGGGCTGCGGCGGAGATTGCGCGCCAGAAAGGCCTGGCAAAGGGGTACCGGATCGTCGTCAACTCCGGCGAAGATGGCGGCCAGACCGTCGACCATCTTCATTTGCACTTGATGGGGGGCCGGCAGATGACCTGGCCACCGGGATAAAGGCAGGTTTCAGGTTTCAGGGGTCAGGGTTCAGCTTATCTTGGTACGGGTTCGTAGTTGCGCAATAACGAAAGCACACAACATGTTGTGATTTGAACTACGTTTGCGCACAAACGCAAAGAAAAAAGGGCGCCCCGTTGCGGAGCGCCCTTGTCTTCTTGTTCCCTTGGTGCCTTGGTCCCTGTCTTCGTCAAGCAGGCTGCTGTGAATATTCCTCTTCTTCTTCCACGCCGTAGCGGCGGAGGAGAATAGGGAGGCTCTGCGAGAAGGCCGAGCGTGGCATGACCGAGTCGCATCCCGCCTCGACGGCCTTCATCTTGAGGTCTCCCTGCAGATGATTGAGGAAGCCGATGATGGAGACGGCCTTCTTGAACTTGGACTTGAATTTGGGAATGAGCGTCATGGGCTTGGCGTTCAGATTGTTGAGGTCGAAGACAAGGAGCGCGGGCTTCTCATTTTCCGGCGCCTCGTAAATGCGCGCGATCGCGTCCTTGTTCTCGCCTTTCACAAACTCCACCTTCACGCCAAGTTTGCGAGCCGTCTCCTGAATCTTGGCCAGGAAAAAGAGATCCTCAATGAAGCAGAAGATGCGCGTGGGTGCATCTTCGCGGATGGGCGCTGGGGGCTGCGCCGCATAAACATCGGGATAGTATCCGCTGCTATGACCGTTGCCCGCCGTGGGAATGGTGGATGGCGGACCGTCGGCAACATTGCCGTTCACCATGCGATAACTGTGGTCCATGGGGCCGACAAAAGCGCGGGGGCCTTTCTGCCTTCCTCTGCGCTTACCTTGCGGCGGGCCTGAAATGCTATTGCCAGGCTGCAACGGAGGAGCCGAATTCTTCTGGAAGAATTTCTTCTTCTTGCGGCCCTGGTGCTGGTGCTGAGGCTTGTGCTGCGCGGGATGAGAGAGATGCGGCGCCTGCGTTTGCGGCGAGTCCTGCGCCTGTCCCTGTGGCTGCTGCCCCTGCATCCCAGCCTGCTGGCTCGATTTGTTCTTGCGGCGGCGGCGACGGCGCCGATGCCCATGCGACTGCACCTGACCGTTGTCAGGAGAAGGCCCCTGTTCAGGCTGGGGCTGCGTCGGTTCTGTTGTCATAATGCGTATGCTTCCTGGTGCTTTGCTTTCCGGTGTATTGAATTGCGCGTTTTACTCTTGGTTGAGCCGTTCAATGACCGTGCGCAAGTGCTCTCCGGATTCCTCCGGAATGTGGCGCAGACAAATCAATCCACTGCTCAATTCTTAAACTGGTGCAGACCGTTTTCTTCCCCGCGAGGTCTTTTCCTCGATGAGGAGCAAGAGTCTCGACTGCGGAGCGATGAAATGCCGCGCAAATGGCCCCGAAACTGGCCCCGCGCCTCAGATTCTGTGGTTCAACCCCGTGAGCGTCTTAGAGAATGCGATTGCTGCTTTATACGCGGGAGCCGTTAATCAACTCCATCCGACCGCCGGAACTTTCCCGGCGCAGCTTCTGCTTTTCTCGGAGAATGCCCTTTCCTATGTGAGCCTTCATCGCACACAGCTTGATAAGAATCAGACTGGCGAACGATGATTTGCTTGCTCCGCGGCGAGCTTGCTCTACCCAAACCCGGGTGGCCTGCGTCAGCCGCTTGATAGGCAACTCCGATAGTACAGGGAAGGTCTCCCTCTGGCAAGAGGGGGTTTAGGGAGGAACCGCCTTAAGTAATAAACCCGGCGAACTTCAGGTTCGGCGAAGGGATGACTCCAACGCAGTTTGGAAATAAGCCCTGATGCGCGAAACGCCACTCTGGAGGAGTGGCGTCTCAACAACGGCATTTTGGGACCCTGCGCTGGTCACTGGCCTCCCAGCGAGTTGAGGAGCGGGCTGATTTGCTCGGCTCCGATTGCGGGCTCTCCCCGGCCGGCTTATCCCCCTCTTTGGGGGTCGCTCGTTGGCGGTTGCTCTACCGGGTACCCGGTGCTGATCAGGCTCGCTCGAGGTTTCGTTGAGCGGCCTCATAATCACTGGCACTGATAGAGTAGCAATCGATGTACCGTTCCCTACATTGTTTCTTTGCAATGGTTTGCGCGCCCTCGTGAGCCGAAATTGTCTGGATTCTGGAAGAGAAAAAGCGAAAATTATTCAAAAAAGCATAGAGGTGCGGGGCGCACACCCCTTACTAGCCGGTCAGCGCTGGCAGTTGGGACAATAATGAGTTCCGCGGCCAGCCACGAGAACACGGCGAATTGGCGTTTGGCAGCGGCGGCAGGGCTCGCCGGTGCGCTGGTAAACACAGTGCTCAAGCTGAAAAAAGCCACGCTCGCCATCGGCGCCGACGTAGTCGGAGACCGATGAGCCGCCTAATCGAATGGCGTGCGTCAGGATTTCGCGCAACGCCAGCCGCAACCGTTCGAGTTCGGAACGCGTTATGCGGTCGGCCCGTCGCCGCGGGCGAATGCCGGCGTGAAAGAGGCTTTCGTCAGCATAGATATTGCCGATGCCTGCAAGCAGGGTTTGGTTGAGCAGAGCTGCCTTGATGGATAGGCGCCGGACGCGGAAGAGTGCGGCAAACTCGCGCTCGCCGATGGTAAGGGGCTCATCGCCTGGCGCCCCGAACACGGCCTCGCGACGAAGATCGCGGAACGCGAGCCGACCGAATCTCCGCGGATCGACAAAGCGCAGCTCACTTCCGCTTTCGAGGAAGAGCCGCGCGTGTGTATGAGCCGCGATGGGGCTTTCGGGCGAGGTGACCAACAGCCGTCCCGTCATGCCAAGGTGCACGATCCATTGCGCATCGGGCACGGACGCCGACGAACTTAATTCAAAGACGATGTGCTTTCCGGTGCGGTGAACTGCCAGGATGTTGCGGCCTGAAAGCCCCTTGGCCTGAAGCGCGCGTGGCGTCTTGAAGGGTTGAGGATGACGGTCAAACCAGACCTGAACAATGCGATCGCCGCGTATGCGCTTGTCAACGCCGCGAGCGATCGTCTCCACCTCGGGCAGTTCCGGCATCGGCTTATTGTAGAGGATCGCGACCCGTGCGCCTCGATGCGCGATTCATCTGGAATACTATCGAGGATTCTCGGCGAGTTCGGATTCCTCTTCTGCCAGACGGCTCTGGAGGGCTCCCCACTGCTCCAGATACACCACCCCAAGTGCGAGACCGACCAGGAAGATCCCCACAGAAGCGCCCTCAATCAGGTTCAGATCACGGTCCTCGGCAGGGGTTTGATACACCGTAGTTCCATGAATGCCGCGCGGCACTACGCGATTCACTTCCGGCGCCGGCCACCTGGGCATGATGTCAAGGTAATGCGTCGAGATCATCGCGGAGACAATGAGGCCAGCAAGGCCGGGTAAGAGAAACAGCAGCGCGAAGAACTTGAGCGTGGCCAATCTCGCAGTTTTCATCGCTTTCACCTCAAGTCAATTAGGATTCCCGAGCCAGATTGTTGGGCGGGAAGACGGAGAACGCCGGGGTTCGCTGTTCCCGCGTAAAGTTTAGATCAGATTTCACGACGCTTGGCACAAGCATCTTCAAAGTCAAGCGCGAAATCATTCTGCGCGCTCCAAAAGGGAATCGCAGCAAGGCGCTTACCATTCGACGGCGGCGTCGCGGTGGGATTCTGGGCGCGAGACAATACACTGGGTGCACCCATGACTGCGCCCGAAACCGTAGCCGATACAATCGCCGCTATCTCCACTCCACCCGGGCGCGGCGGCATCGGAATTGTGCGCCTGAGCGGGCCGCAGGCCGCAACAATTGCGCTGAAGCTCGTGCGCCCCCATCAGCCCCTTGAACACTCGCGCGCGCGCCTGGCGGATGTGCTCGACCCAGAAGACGCAGATGGTCCGCGCGTTGACGAAGCGCTGGTGACTTTTTTCGCCGCGCCAAACTCGTACACGTCGGAAGATCTTGTCGAAATTGCTGCGCATGGGTCGCCGGTGGTGCTGGAGCTTCTTCTTCGACGCGCATTGGAGCTGGGCGCGCGGCTGGCCGAACCCGGCGAATTTACGCAGCGCGCTTTTCTGGCGGGCCGACTTGATCTTACGCAAGCCGAAGCGGTTCGCGACCTGATCGATGCGCAGACGCTGACGCAGGCGCGCCAGGCCGCCAGCCAGATGGGCGGTGCGCTCAGCCGCCGCGCTGCGCCCGCCAAGCAATCCCTCGTGGAACTGATCGCGCTGCTCGAAGCCGGCATCGACTTTGGCGAAGATGACATCGACGTGACGCCGCAAGCCGAGATCGCGCGGCGCATCGAGGAAATCACGCCGCCGCTCGCCGCTCTTGAGGCCTCTTTCGCGCGCGGCCGCATCGTACACGACGGCTTGACGCTGGCGATCGTGGGCCGACCCAACGTCGGAAAGAGCTCGCTTTTTAACCGGCTCGTAGAGCGCGACCGCGCCATCGTTACTTCTTCGCCCGGCACTACACGCGATCTGGTCAGCGAACGCATCGCGATTGGAGGCATTCCGATTGAGCTTGTGGACACGGCGGGTTTTCGTGAGGGCGTACGCGAACTACTCGAGGAAGCCGAACAACTCGGAATCCGCCGCAGCCATGAAGCGCTGGCCGACGCGGCGCTGGTGGTTATCGTGCTCGACGCGACACGGCCGCTGATCGATGAGGATCGTCGGCTACTCGCCGCGGTTGAGGGAAGGCCGGCGATTGTCGCGCTCAACAAGAGCGACTTGCTTGCGGATCGATTGGAGCCCGCTGCCGGCGGCCAGCCCGCACTCCGAGGGCATATTGCAATCTCAACTTCCGCGCTTACGGGCGAAGGCATTGTTGCGCTGCGCGAGCGCATTTTGACGCTTGCCACCGGCGGTGCGGCAGCCGAGCCGGGAATGTTGACTAATCTTCGCCAGCATCAGGCTGTCGCTGCCGCGCTTTCGGCGATGGCCGACGCAGCGAAGGCCAACTCTGGCGGAATTCCTCACGAGATGATTCTGCTCGATCTCTACCGGGCGCTCTGGGCCCTCGACTCGCTCACCGGCCAAACCACTTCCGACGATATCCTGAATCTGATCTTCTCGACGTTCTGCATCGGCAAGTAGACCGGCTCGCGGGTCATTCACCGTACGGCACCCAAATGTTCTTCACCTGCGTGGCGTGCTGCAGGAACCAGCGGCCTTCGGCCTGCGCGGGATTGAACCAGTCGTACTCGTGGCCATCGTTGGTCCACACTTGCTTCATGTTGCCGATGGAGGCGGCGCGCGCGAAGTCGGCCTCTTCATTACTGCGGAAGCACCAGATGGCCTCGATGCCGTCATGTTCGGCGAGTGTCTTGCCCAGCTCCACGGGACGGCCGGCAACAAGATTCACAACGCCGGCGGGCACGTCGCTCGTATCGAGTAACTGATACACGTCACCGATAATGAGCGGATAACGGTCAGAAGGCACGGCTACGACCGTGTTGCCCACGGCGATGGCCGGCAGCACGAGCGAGAGCAGGCCGAGCAGCGGCGCCTCGGACGGTGCAAGAATCCCGATAGCGCCCACGGCTTCAGGCATGGCGATGGTGATGTTGCGGCCCGGCGGATGATGCACGACGCCTTCGTATTTGTCGGCCCAGGCGGCATAAGTGAAGATGCGCTCGACGGAGAGATCGACTTCGACCGCCGCTTGCTCCTCACTGACAGCGCGGGCCAGGCGATGCGCGATCTCGTCGCGGCGCTGAATCATATTTTCGGCAAAGAAGTAGAGGATTTGCGCGCGATTGTGTGCTGAAGTCCTGGCCCAGCCTGCGGCATTGCGAGCAGCTTCGACAGCGTTGCGAATATCTTTGCGATTGCCCAGCGGCGCCTCGCCGAGCAGCTCGCCGTCGCGCCCAAAGACCGGGAACGAATAGCCGAAGTCGGGACGCGCCTGCTTGCCGCCGATGTATTGCTTGACGGTGCGGTCAATACTCGATCCGAGTGCGGAATCGGCCGACACGAATCCTTCTTCTTCGTCGGGAGCGGCTACATGCGCCGGCTTTGCCTGTGCGGCAGGCAGCGAGTGCAGCCACTTCGGCGTCAGGTACTCGAGCATGCCCTCGCGACCACCTTCGCGACCGTAACCGGATTCGCGATAGCCGCCGAATCCGCAGGCCGCGTCGAATTGATTGGTGCAGTTGACCCACACCACGCCGGCCTTTACCTGAGAGGCCAGGTCGAGCGCGACGTTGATGTTCTCGCTCCAGATGCTCGCGGCGAGGCCGTAGATAGTGTTGTTGGCCAGCACCGCCGCTTCGGCTGGAGTGCGGAAGGTCATGGCGACGAGGACTGGCCCAAAGATTTCTTCCTGGACCACGGTTGCAGCGGGATGCACATCTGTGAGCAACGTAGGCGGGAAGAAACAGCCCTTCTCCGGCAGAGGATTGCTCGGCTGCCAACACCGCGCGCCCTCGGCCACACCTGCATCGACCATCTTGCGGATCGATTCAAGTTGCACCGGCGAAACGATTGCGCCAATGTCGATGGCTTTGTCGAGCGGGGGTCCCACGCGCAGCGACTCCATGCGCGCGCGAACCTTCGTATAAAGCGTTTCGGCCACGCGCTCCTGCACCAGCAGCCGCGAGCCCGCGCAGCACACCTGTCCCTGGTTGAACCAGATGGCGTCGACGAGCCCTTCGACCGCGGAGTCGAGGTCGGCGTCGTCGAAGACAACGAAGGGCGATTTGCCGCCGAGCTCGAGCGAGAGCTTTTTCGTTGAGTTGGCCGTGGCTTTGCGGATGGTGCGGCCAACTTCGGTCGATCCGGTGAAAGCGACTTTGTCGATGCCGGGATGTTCGATGAGCGCCTGCCCGGTCTTTGCGTCGCAGGTGAGCACATTGAGCACTCCGGGAGGCAGGCCTACTTCCATGGCCAGCTCGGCGAAGGCCAGCGCGGTGAGCGGCGTATATTTTGCCGGCTTGATGACGACTGTGTTGCCCGCGGCGAGTGCGGGAGCTACTTTCCAGGCAAACATCAGGAGCGGAAAGTTCCACGGAATGATCTGTCCGACAACGCCGCAGGCCGTGTAGTTGGGAAACTCGGACTCAAGAAGCTGCGCCCAGCCGGCATGATGATAAAAGTGACGCGCAACAAGCGGAATGTCGATATCGCGGCTTTCGCGGATAGGCTTGCCGTTGTCCATCGTCTCGAGAACTGCCAGGCGGCGCGAATGCTTCTGCACCTGGCGCGCGAGAGCGTAGAGATAGCGAGCGCGCTCGTGGCCGCTCAGCGCCTGCCATGCGGGAAGAGCTTTGCGCGCGGCGGAGACTGCGGCTTCGACATCGTCGGTGTTGCCCTTGGCGACCTCGGCGAGTGTTTCGCCGGTGGAAGGGTCGCTGGTGGTCTGGTACTCGCCGCTTACGGGCTTTACCCACGTGCCGCCGATGAACTCTTCAAACCGGCGGTGGTGCCGCTCGAGCCACTGCACGGCTTCCTTCGGATCCTCCGGCGCGGCGCCGTACTCCATGGTGTAGAACTTTTCCGCAATGCTCACAGCGTCTCCTTGTTACCCTTGATGATGAAGAGATCGATAGCAAATCCCCAGAAAACTTAGGGTGTCGACGAACCTGGTTTTGGTCTCTTTTTTCCCGGCAGCACTTTCGTCGAGACAGTACAACCCGCTCTGTTGACGAGTAACTCGACGCAGTCATACCAAAAATCCCGATTGTATAGCTCAGCTTTCTCGCGCTTCCCGTCGTATTCAAGCTCAAATCGGACGTGGCGGAATCCGCCGGCGGGCCCAACGGTGAGCTCCACGGTTCCGGTCGGGTTGATTGCTTGTTCAAAGTCAGCTCGGGTTTGGAAGCGTCCGATACAAAAAAGGTCTTTGGAGTAGTGTTTGGACACTTGGCCATCGTCCCACCGCACCGTGTGTAGGAGATCGCCAAGAATTCTCGTGTATCCGTTCTCTTGGCAAGATGTAATTGTCCCGCCCTGATTCGGAGCGATGTCGATCTTTGGACCATTTTCTGGTCCGTGTTGGCGGTATCCGGTTTCAGTCCACACCCGATTGCCTACAATCAGTCTGGGTGGAAACTTGCGGCTGTCTTCTGCTGCTGCGAAAGTGATTTCGTCCATCATTGATGGCGTCTGCGGGTGTGTGTCACGCATGTTAATGTTGCTCACGCGATCGGGTGCCTATACGTGGCCGAGTAGCGCCCAGTTAAATGATGCTCCAGTTGGCGCTCGATATCGCCCAACAATCCACTGGCGCCGAACCGAAAGAGTGACGGCTCAAGCCACGGCCGTCCCAGCTCGTCCTTCATCAACGCCAGCCAGTCTGTCGCCTGCTTCGCCGTGCGAATACCGCCCGCCGGCTTGAACCCGACTGCGCTGCCGGTGCGCTCGGCGTAGTCGCGAATGCACCGGACCATTACTAGAGAAACTGGCAACGTGGCGTTGACGCTTTCCTTGCCTGTCGATGTTTTGATGAAGTCCGCGCCGGCCATCATGGCTACCCAACTGGCGCGCGCTACGTTGCGCAGCGTCATCAGGTCGCCTGTTCCGAGGATGGCTTTCAAGTGCGCCGGTCCTGCGGCCTGTTTGAATGCCGCGACCTCGTCGTAAAGCGCCTGCCACTCGCCGTTGAAAACGTGCGCGCGTGTGATGACGATGTCGATCTCCTGCGCTCCGGCTTCGACGCTTCGATGAATCTCGTCGACGCGCTCGGCCAGAGGCGAAAGGCCCGCGGGAAATCCAGCGGAAACAGCGGCGACAGGAATGCCTGAGCCTTCGAGCGCCTTGACTGCGGTCTCAACATACGCGTGATAGACGCATACCGCGCCGACCGTCAGATGGAGATCCTCAATGCCGAGGCCTTCAATAAGGTGGCGCTGCAGAGGATTGCGCGCCTTGGCGCAGAGTCGGCGCACGCGGTCGGCAGAGTCGTCGCCGCTGAGCGTGGTCAGGTCCATGCAGGCGATGGCGCGAAGGAGCCACGCAGCCTGCGTTTCCTTTTTCACAGTGCGCCGCGCAACATGGGTCGCCGCGCGCCGCTCCACCGCACTGGTGTTAACGCGGACCCCTTCAACCCAATCCAGGTTGAGCGGGATGCGGCGGTTGGGTTCAAGAGTGCGTCCATTCAGGACGACGGGGATGGATCGGACGGTATGCGGCGCGGGGTGGGACGCGTTCTGATTCGAGGTGACGGGTTGGACGGCCATGGAGTGACTCCGCAACAGTGCTGAAGAACTGAATTCAGCCAGAAAAGACGGGCTCCTTCACATCGTCAGGAGAAGCCTCGAGTAGAAATGAAGGATAAATCTCTGGCAGCCGCAAAGCAACCGCCGAATCGTTTGCTGGACACTCCGGTAATCGGGCAGCCGCGCTACCACTTAAGGCGAAGCAGGGATACGGCCTGACGGGGCAGGTTCGTGTCGACGGTGACTCTTCCGTTGTCGACGTCGAGCCAGGCGGGAGAGGTGATGAGCTGCAATTGGCCGGCGGCCTTGAGCTGGGCGTACTGCTCGGCCGTCGGCGACTGCGGCGATCCCATGTTTTTCCACGTGGTGTAAGCGTTGCTGTGGATCTCGTCGATGCGGTAATGCTGGAGCAGAACTCTCTTCACGCCTGCCGGGATTCCGGTGACAGTAATTTGGACGCGGGCGGCAGACGCGGGAAGGTCATCGTCATCATAGTTCCAGACCATGACGGCTGCTTCACGATCGGCTCGCGTCGCAAGCGCGTCGATATCGGGGGCCTGGCGCACTCCAGTTTTGACTAGGTCGCCGAGCGGAACCTGGCCGGTGCTGGTGGTGGTCACACGATCACCTGCCATGAGCCCTGCCATCCGGAAGAGGTTGAGAATAGGCTTGTCAATGCCGTTGGTCGCGAGGGTTCTAAATCCCTCGAAGTAGTTCTTGTTCTCAAACTCAAAGGACCAGGACAGCATTGCGATCAGGCTTACCTTCGCCGAGTCCTGCAATTCGAAGAGCGCCTTGATTGCCGTTGCTGTATAGCTCGCATAGAGCGGCCCGTTGCGGTAAGCGTTGGCTGGATTGTCAATGACGGAGCAAGCTGCGCAACCTTCCGGATCTGCTTCGCTCAGGATGATCGGCAAGCGCCGATACTGCGGGTATTTCGCGACGATCTGGAATCCCGTTTGCGCGGCCTGGAGCTCGTTGGAGATGCCCATGCGCACATGCCCATCGACCAATGCGGTGCGGCCCTTGGGATGAAAGGAGATGAAGTCGAGCGGGACCGGCTTGCCGTCGGCAGCGCTTTTGTCGTGCGAGCAATGTTCAAGGAAGCTCTCGAGGAAGCCGCTGGCCTTGGCGTTACCCGGCCCCGTGCTCGCCGGGCCCCCAACCTTTGCATCGGGCAGCGCAGCCCTCACACCAGCGACAGCGTAGTCGTAGAGCTTGAAGTACTCCTTCGGTGTGCCATGCCAATAGCCGATGTCGGGCTCGTTCCACACTTCGAAGTACCAGGTGCTGACCTGCTGGCGGCCGTAGCGATCAACAAGATGCTCAGTAAACTTGCGCACCAGCTCGCCCCACATCTTGTAGTCTTTCGGCGGATTGTTCGATGCGCCCCCCATCGTCGGCATGGGATAGTGGAGCTGATATTCGGTGATGCCAGGAACGGCCGTGGCCAGATCCCTGGGCATGAAGCCGAGTTCGACCATCGGCCGGACGCCGGCCCTCTCAAACGCGTCGAATGTCTGGTCGGTGATGGTGAAATCGTAGGCCGGCTTGCCGTTCGCGTTAAGGCTGAAGACGTTGGAGGAACTCCACTTGAGCTCGGGCACGCCGTTGCCTGAGGTGAGCAGATGGTGAGCGCGAATGTAAACGGGAACGGGGCTCAGATCATGAAGCTCGCCGAGCAGTTGTCTGCCGTACTTCATCGTGGTGTAGTTGGACTCGTCGTAGCCGAACCAACTGGTGATGGGCTTGTAGTTGCCGACCGGCTTGGCCAGATCGACATGGATGGAGACAGGATTTGGCAGTGGCGCCTGGCCCGCGGCGAGTGCGGCAAAAAGGAACAAAGCCGAAGACTTGATCATCGGGTTCCGATCCTCTCCCTCAAACGGGCTAAGGCTTGAGCACCGTCAATCCCGGAACAGCCGCGAAACGCCGGGTGTTGAAAGTGACAATCGTGGCGCCGGAATCCCTGGCGGTTGCCGCGAGCATCAGGTCGTGAGGGCTCATTCTTTGGCCGGCGGCCTCAACGTCGGCCCACAGCCGCGCATGTTCCACGGCTGCCTTCTTGGTGTACGGAACAACTTCGAACACAGAGAGCACAGCCTGGAGATACTTTTGCCGCCTGGCGCGGTGGACGCCAGTGGCACGCTCCACGCTGCGACTTAACTCAGCAACCGTGATGGCCGCGAGCTTGATCTCTTCGTCGGGATGCGAGCGAAGCCATGCATCGAGATCGAGCCCCCTTCGCTCGGCCTGAATGATGACATCGGCATCGATTAAAAACGCCACGGCCTCACCTGCGGCTGCAACCATCCGCGTGCCTGTTCCAGATCATGCAGCCATGAAGTGGCCTCTTCCGTGCCGACGTGAACGCCCTCGATGGCCTGCTTGAGCGCAGCGGCCAGCTCGCTTCCTTTCCTGGGCTGCGTTTCAGCCGGCTCGATTCGCGCCACAGGCACGCCGCCCTTGTGCAGGATGAAGCTCGCGCCCTGATAGCGCGCACGGTTTATGCAATCGGAAAAGTTCCGCGAAGCTTCGGTCACGCTGATCGAAACCGGATCCATAAAGTCAGATTATCAGATTTTCAGGGTAACTCTTCGGCTTCGATCGTCCATTCGCTCATTCTGCCGCAAACCGTTCCATCAACACGTCGAAATCTTCCAGGCGGGCGTATTCGATGATCACTTTGCCGCGGCCGTTGTGATCGTCGATTGTTACCTTGAGGCCGAGAGCGCGCTGCAGACGTTCCTGGGCATCGCGAACGTTCGCGTCAAGAGGCGCAGGCGGCTTGGGAGCTTTCTTTGCCTTGCGGCTGGGATCGATCAACTCCTGGACAAAGCTCTCCGTTTGGCGAACAGAAAGCGAATTATCGGCGATCCGCTGAGCCGCTCTTTCGATCTCCTCGGGTTCCTGGAGGGCGAGCAAGGCGCGCGCGTGACCAAAGGAAAGCTCGCCGGATTCGACGCGGGCCTGGACGCTGGCCGGCAAGCGAAGCAGGCGTAGGCAGTTGGCAACAGTCGCGCGGTCTTTTCCGGTGCGCTGCGCGATCTGCTCCTGAGTCATGTGAAACTCGCGCGAGAGCCGCTCGAACGCCCGCGCCTGCTCCATGGGGTTCAAGTCCGCGCGCTGGAGGTTCTCGACAATCGTGATTTCCATTGCCTGCTCGTCGGAAACCTGGCGCAAGATTGCGGGCACGGTGGTCTTGCCGGCGATCTGCGATGCGCGCCAGCGGCGCTCGCCAGCGATGAGCTGAAACCGGCCTCCGGCAAGCGGGCGAACAAGCACCGGCTGCACGACACCGTTGGCGGCAATGGAGGCAGCCAGTTCGGCCAGCTGTTCTTCGTTCACCTTCGAGCGTGTCTGGAATGGGTTATGGTCGATCTGGTCGAGGGGAATTTCGCGCGGCCTTCCTCCATCTATCTCGGGGGCCGACGAAGCCTGTGCGCGCGGCAGCAGGGAGTCGAGGCCTTTGCCGAGTGCGCGGCGCTTGGGGTCAATGGCGGCGGTAGTCATGGTGCTGAAACCTCAAGGAGTAGTGAATACAACAAAATGATTGAAATCGGGGGCTGATTGCGTGCTTGAAAGAGCCGTCGAAAGGTTACGAATAGGGCCAAAACGTTCCTTTGACCCGGGGACGTTCGTCCGTCGCGGCCTTGCGCTCCACTGCAAGTGGGCTCTCCATCTGATTGCGGGCCAGGAACTCCCACGTCATCTCGAAATAGGCTTCGGCGCCACGCGATCGCGGGTCATAAAGGGCAACCGGCTTGCCATGGCTGGGCGCTTCAGCCAGGCGGACATTGCGGGGAATGACGGTGCGATAGATGATCTCGCGAAAGTGCTCGCGGAGGGTTTCTGTCACTTGCTGGGCAAGGTTCGTGCGGTCGTCGTACATCGTTAGAAGTACGCCCTCAATAGCAAGATTGGGGTTGTAAGCTGCGCGCACGCGTTCAAGGGTCGAGATGAGCTCCGAGATCCCCTCGAGAGCGAAGTATTCGGCCTGCATGGGCACGATCAGGCTTTCCGCAGCAGAGAGGACATTGAGGGTGAGCAGGTCGAGAGCCGGTGGGCAATCGAGGAAAATGAGCTCGTAGTTGTCCTTGACGGGCGCGAGGCTGGTGCGAAGGCGCAGGGCGCGGTCCTGAACGCCGGAAAGCTCGATATTCGCACCTGTGAGGTTCTTGGATCCGGGAAGGAGGGAAAGGCCTTCGACCTCAGTCGGCAGAATCACTTGATCTGCGCGGCTGTCGCCCATGAGTACGTCGTAGACCGAATGGCGGCTGTCGTCGCGTTGGAGGCCGAGGCCGGAGGACGCGTTGGCCTGGGGATCGCAATCGACGAGGAGGATTTTGAGACCTTCGAGAGCCAGGCAGGCAGAGAGATTGATGGCTGTGGTTGTTTTGCCCACGCCTCCTTTTTGATTGACGAGTCCGACGATCTTGCCCATGGCATTCCAGAGTAAAGCGAAAGCGCGGCGGCGCGTTTGTGCTTGCATTGTGGAGAACGGGGCAGAGTTGTGGAAAGCGGCTATGGGGCCCGGTTGGGGAAAGACGACAAATCATTAAGGTGGAATGGCTTTGAGCCTGACACACCGGAATGGTCAGGAGCGGCAGAAAAAAGGGTTGGTGGTGGAAAACTCCTGATGGAAGGGGCGGATTTGTGCACGGCGCGGGGCGGGTTCCAATTTGGGACTTCGCCCGATTTGGGGCTATGTTCCACGTGGAACGGTGAAGGGCGCTTGATGGTCATGCGGGACGGAATCTAGGGAGACACACGTTCCACGTGGGACAAAACATGACCTTGGAGGGTGGACGCGGGGCATATCGGCGAGCTGGCTGTATTGGTCTGGACATCGCACGCTAAGAGACCCGCGCTACCGGGCTGAAGAAGCAGGGCGCGTGGGCCAGATTTTGGGGCCGATATGAGGGCATTTTGAGGCTGCTTCGATCACAAAATCGACGAAATTTGTCGAAATCTGTCGACGGATTTTGGAGAACTCTGTTGATTCCATGATAGTTATGGTCATTTTGCGCCTCCGATGGCCCCGAAACTCTTTTATTCTTTCTTCGCAATACGGCTGCGCGCAGTTTCCGCGTTCACGAGGCGAAAAACCGGCCTAGAGACACCAGCACGATGATGCATACATTACTTCCGGAACCGCTTTCTTGGTGCACGATCATGGATTCAGTATGCGCCGGAAGCAGGAAATGATCGGCCAACTTCCCAAGGGATATTTGACGATTGTTTTCAGGAGTTTGAGGCCGCGAGGAGGGGACCGGAGACTTGACATCGGCGGAACCTTGACGCGCGATGCCCGGGAGTACACTTCCATTGGAATCCAGAAAGAAGGCAAGAATGGATTTCTCAAACGCCTTTATCGGTAAGTTGACTCCTCCTTCGGAAAAAGACCTGGCCAACAAGCTCGGGCCAGCCCTGGCAGCCTGGACGGAGCTGATCGCCTGGCTCCACGAGAAAGGAATCGCCAGCGGGGATTGGAAGTCGGTTTCTCCGAAGAAGTACGGCTGGGCTCTGCGCCCATGGCTCAAAAGGCGCACCATTCTCTATCTCGGTCCATGTGACGGCTGCTTCCGCGTCAGCTTTGTCCTCGGCGACAAGGCCGTTATTGCAGCCCGCACCAGTGGTTTGCCGAGTGGGCTATTGAAGGAGATCTCGGAGGCCAGACGCTACGCGGAGGGAACCGACGTTCGGCTCACGATTCGGAAGCCTTTGGATCTGGCCCCGGTTCGTAAGCTTGTTGAAATCAAGCTGGCAAATTGATTCTGCGGCCCAGAGCGAGAATGCGGGACTCGCTTTCCGGCAGGCGAATCGGCGAATCCCAGCGAAACTGCGGCCCAGCGGCCGTCTGAAGCTCGGTGAGCCCCGCATCCGTCGTCATCAATGCCAGCCAGCCCTGTGGCGCGACAAGTTTCGCAGCGGCTGCAACGGCCTTCGGCATTTTTTCGACAGCCCTCAAGGCCACGCAATCGAAGCCGGCATGAAGCTTCTCGGCCCGATCCGAATGGACCTTCGCGGCAATTCCGAGAGCGCGGACTGCTTCCTGGAGAAACGCGGCCTTTTTGCCTTTCGATTCGGCCAGCGTTACGGCGACCTGCGGCCGGCAGAGCGCGATGGGGATTCCGGGCAGGCCACCGCCGGAGCCGAAATCGAGCAACGTGGCAATCTCCGCGGGAAGGGAACGCGCAACTACAATTGATTCAATAATATGTCGCGATATAAGGCTCTCTTCATCGCGTACGGAGCTGAGGTTGAGGCGCTCATTCCAGCGAACAAAGAGCGAAAGGTAGACCTCGAATTGACTGACTGTCTGGTCGTCTGGCGGAGCGAGGCCGGCCTTTTGCAGCAGGTCGTTGAGCCGGGAAGCAGCGCCTTCGGCCGTCATTGGGCCAATTCCGTTTCAGGGGCTCCGCTTTCGGGAGCATCGGGCCGCGATGGTTGCCACGCGCCGGCAGCGTGAACGAATGCGGAAAAAATCGCGCGCGAGAATTCACTCTGGGCGTACGTCCGCTCCGGATGCCATTGCACGCCCACGACAAAATGATCTGGTGCGTCGAGCTCAACTGCTTCGGCGACGCCGTCATTTGGGGAGACCGCAGTCACGCGCAGATTCTCGCCCGGCGCGCGAATTGCCTGGTGATGGCTCGAATTCACCTGCGCATCGGATTCGCCGGCGTGCGCCAGAATTGCCGTCAATCGCGAGTGCGGCTCGATGCGCACAGGATGCGCTTTAACCACCTCGCGGCCGGGCCGATGATTTACTGGCGTCTTCAAATCCTGAATGAGCGATCCGCCGCGCCACACGTTCAGCGTCTGCGCGCCGTGGCAAATTGCGAGAATCGGCTTGCGAAGGTTGAATGCGTCCTGCAGGAGCAGTCCGTCGGCCGCAGCACGGACTGGGTCGTCGGCTGCGCATTCCGGCGCGCGCGCTTCGCCGTAGCGCCCGGGATCCACGTCGTGGGCGCTGCCCGGTAAGAGAACGCCCTGCACGGATGCGAGGAGTTTGGCGACGCGATCTGGAGTTTCGTGCAATGGCACGACGACCGGCTCGGCGCCTGCAGCCTCGACGGCGGCAAGGTACTGCGGCAATGCGCGCTGGTTGTATTCCGGATCGTCGCTTGTGGGCTCGGGAATGGCGATGCGCACGGCCATGGGGACAGTGTAAAGCGAGAATGGCCTGATTTATTCGCAGCCCTCGATGAAAGAAATTGCTTCAGCGGTCCCAGCATAGTAGCGGGTAACTGTTCCGTCTTCAGTCTCGAATCTGATCCCATATTTCCGATCGCTTGACATCAAGGTGAGGTAGCGTCCCTTCGCCTCTAGGAACTTGTTGAAATAGGTACCGTTCTGCATCGGGGCGAAGGTGTCGCCCGTCTAATGGGTATGCGTGGAGATGAGCGAGTTCAGGATGGGATGTTCAGCTATGTTTCATTGGAGCAGCGGGTACCTCAGGATCATCCGTTGCGCGCGGTTCGCAAGCTGACGGACACGGTGTTGGGGAGGTTGAGCGCGGAGTTCGATGCGTTGTATGCGGACTCGGGACGGCCTTCGATAGCGCCGGAGTACATTCTGCGGGCGCTGCTGTTGCAGGTGTTCTACTCCGTGCGTTCGGAGCGGCTGCTGGTCGAGCAAATCGACTACAACCTTCTGTTCCGCTGGTTTGTGGGTCTGGGCATGGACGATGCGATGTGGAACCACGCGGTGTTTTCGAAGAACCGAGACCGGTTGCTGACCAGCGATGTGGCGCAGCAGTTCTTTGCGGAAGTGAACCAGCAGGCCAAGCGGTTCATGAGCGACGAGCACTTCACAGTGGACGGCACGCTGATCCAGGCGTGGGCCTCGCAGAAGAGCTTTCGCAGCAAGGACGGTTCCGATGACGGCGACGGGGGAGATTTTCATGGCCAGAAGCGTACGAATCAGACGCATGAATCGACCAGCGATTGGGATGCGCGGCTGTACAAGAAGAGCTACGGCAAGGAGTCGAAGTTGAGTTACCTGGGCCACGTGCTGGTGGAGAACCGCAACGGATTGATTGCCTCCGCGATGGTGACGCACGCCGATGGTCTGGCCGAGCGCGATGCTGCGCTCTTGATGCTGGCGCAAAAGCAAGAGGGCCGCTCGCGGCGCATCACAGTGGGCGCGGACAAGGCTTACGACAGCAAGGATTTCGTCAGCACGGTGCGGGAGTTGAACGTGACACCGCATGTAGCCAAGAACGACAAGGGCCGCAGCAGCAACCTGGACCGAAGGACCACACGGCAGCCTGGCTATGCCGTCAGCCTGAGCCGGCGATGGCTGATCGAGAAGGGCTTCGGTTGGCTTAAGCAAACCGGCCCGCTGCGCCAGGTCAAGCTGCGAGGCCTGGAAAAAGTGGACTGGCTATTCGTCTTCAGTTGCGCCGCACACAACCTGATCCGGCTGCCCAAACGGATGGCTCAACAACCAGGAAGGCTCATGGAGCAGCGTGCCTGAACGTCGCTTGCAGGTCTCGGGGATGCTTCCCTGAGACCTGCAAAGCCCCATAAACACTGGCCAGACCCGCAGTTCAAACAGATTTCAACCGGCTAGGGATCGAAATCACAAGAAAAGACGCTGCGATGCGGCGAATTTCAACAAGTTCCTAGATAGGCATGAGGTGCGACTGTCAATCTAGCGCCGTAAACCCGTCGTAGTTGGATTTCGGAATCGCCATTTCGAATTCCTTCAGCTGTCCGTGTCGTTTGGTTATCGACATCGATGCGCGCCACTCGTCCGTTGAGAATCATCAGTGCTATCCCAGACTCATTGGGCATGCCTATGTAGAAGCAGGACTGTTCGTCAGAATTTGACGGTTTTGAAAGCGGCCAGTGGAGCGTCTTGTTTAAATCTGAGAGGCTCATCCCGACACGAACCGCTCCAATGCCGTCTGGACGAACGATTGGAGATTGGGCCAATACGGAATTAGCCAAAACCACGGAAGCGCAGGCGACGAAAACATTACGACTACGGAGCATGATGGATTCTAGCGCATGAAGGGAAACAGCTGACATGTGCTCGGCAATTGGGAAGTCCAACGGAGCTGAAAGGCATGTTTCTTCGGGGACGGCTCCCTGGGGCTTTTTATGCGACGGGGGCGGGCGATTCTGCGTGAGCGTGCTCGGGCGGGATGCGCATTTCTTCGATTGCGTTGCGGAGGCGCTCAGTCAATTCGCCATTCTGGCGCACATGCATGCCTTTGGTATCAATCGGCTCGCCGACGCGCACGGTGAGTTTGCATGGATAAAAGTGTTTGGTGTGAATGGGCAAGAGATCGTAAACGCCGCTGAGCGCAATGGGAACGAGCGGAACCTGGGCGCGGATGGCGAGGTACGCCGCGCCGGCAAGGAACGGCCGCAGCTCGCCGTTTGAGGTGCGACCTCCCTCGGGAAAGACAAAAAGCGGCATGCCGGCGCGCAAAGCCTTGACTGCGCCGCCCAAACTCGAGAGCGTGGCGTGGGGATTTTCGAGGTCGATTGGCATTTGGCCGGAGCGACCGAGATACCATCCGATCATCGGCCACTGCCAAAGATCTTTCTTAGCCAAAATGCGGAACTGGAAGGGAAGGGCACCGAAGACAACGGGCGTGTCCATGTACGACGTGTGGTTGGAGGCGTAGACGGCGACGGGAGCTTTGTGAAAGTTCTCCTCCCCTTCGATATTCAGCCTGGAGAGCGAAAGGCGGACCATGCTGCGCCCCCAGAAATGTGCGATCCAGTGCTGGACGCGGCCCTTTTTGTCGGCCACGGAGACGAGAAACGCGGTGGAAGCGCACACCGCGGTGAGCACCAGCATCAGCGGCCCGAGCAAACCATAGGTGAGCCACGCATAGAATCGCGGCAACGGGTTGGGGCGCGTGCTCATGACGGTTCGCTTTTCCGCGACAAAAGCAACGTGCGCGCCTCGCCAACAAGATAGACCGATCCCGAGACGACGGCGATGCCTCCGGCTGCGCGCGCCTGTGCCATGCGCAGAGCATCGCTCACCGAATCCGCTGCCATCGCCGGCGTTCCTGTGGCCGCGGCGGCAGCCAGCAGATCTTCAAGAGCCGTAGCCCGTGCACTTTGAATCGGCGCGACAATGACCTCGTCGAAAAGAGGAAATAGAATCTGTGCCATTTCGCTGAGAGGCTTGTCGCGCAGGCAACTGAAGACGAGCAGCCTTGGCTGGTGAGCTTCAAGGATTCCACGCACGGCTGCGCGCAGCGCCCATGCCCCGGCAGGGTTGTGCGCAACATCGAGGATCCATTCTGTATCGTTCTTGGCGATCCGTTCCAGGCGTCCGGGCCAGCGGGTGCGGCGAATCCCATTCTCGATTGCGGCGGGCATCATGGGAAATGCGTGGTGCTCCGCGAGCTCGACAGCCGCGGCAACGGCGAGGGCAACATTCCGCTGCTGGTGCGCTCCCGCAAGCGGCGAATCCACTTTGATCGCGGCACCCAACGCGTCGACGGTATAGGGACCGCTGGTTCCGACCGCCGGCACATAGGGGGCTGCGTTGACGCCGCGCACTCCCAGCTCCGTAGCCACCTCGCCGAGAACCTGGTTGGCTTCAGGATGCTGCAGCAGCGTAATCATCGTGCCGCCAGGGCGAAGAATTCCGGCTTTCTCGCGCGCAATGGAAGAGATGGTTGGACCCAGCCATTCCATATGGTCGAGCGAAATATCGGTGACGATCGAAAGCAGCGGGTCAACAACGTTCGTTGCGTCGAGGCGACCGCCCATGCCCACCTCGAGCACTGCCACGTCTACCTTGCTCTCAGCAAAGTGGAGGAAGGCAAGGGCCGTGAGGATCTCAAAGTAGCTGGGCAGTTGCGCCAGGCGCCCGGCAAGCAGCAACTGCTGGCCTGCGTCGTGCACACAGAAGTAAAGGCGCGCAAAGTCATCGTCGGCGATCTCTTCGCGACCGAGGCGGATGCGCTCATTGGGCCGCTCCAAGTGTGGCGAGGTGTAGAGGCCTGTGCGTTGGCCTGCCTCGATCAGGATCGACGCGAGTGTCGATGCAGTCGAGCCCTTTCCATTGGTTCCGGCAATTAGCACCGATGGGAAATGCTGATGTGGGTTTCCGACTGCATCCAGAAGGATTCGAACTTCGTCGACGGAGAACCTGCGCTGCGGCTTTCCTCTGGGCGCGTAAAGTTCCGGCACCAGAGAATTCAGTTGGTCGATGGCTGCGGCGTAGGACATGAAAGGTTAAGTATAAGAGGCACGTGGAAGGTCCGTCTTGCATGCAGCTGCCTGTTGATTCAAAGCGGTATCTGTGCAAGAGGGGATGGCTCCAACTCGCTGCCAGGTTTGGCGTTGAGCGGAGCATGTACACAACCCCGGCACGATCCACAAAGGATTCGCGGTAGGGTGTGGGAGAAGTGGGAAAGAGGAGCACGATTGAACTTGGCGCGGCTTGTTTTCCGGCTTGTTCGAATTGGCACACCACAATTTAGGAAACTCGCCCACAATCCAACCCGCTTCCCCTAAGCTACATTGCTCAGATTCCCACTTTTCCGAACACAACTACGGGTACTACGGGCTTATTTATATTCTTTCTCATCCATTCACAAGCCGCTTGGAACCAGCCCCAAAACCGCGACCAGCGCACCTGCGTGGTTGCGGAGAACAGAAGGCTTGGTCGTGACCGCTCGCGGAAAATGGGAACCGTCAGAATTCACAGAATGAGCCCGCTTTTCCACGCGCACGGCATTTGCAGGATGACTACAATCGAGAGCAAGAAAAACTGTCGCTTCCGATGTCTCGCAAGCTGTTATAGAGTTGGGGCATAGGGCGCGGCTTCGCGAGCAGGGGTGGGTGTATGCCGAGTGCGGAAGCCGAAGTCGACAGGCCGGCCGGGCAATCAGCGGTCGAGGGGGCAGCAATGGAGATTAGCGTAAGCCGCCAGGATCTGGTGAAGGAACTTACTGCGACGCAGAGTGTGGTCGAGCGGAAGACGACGATCCCGATTCTCTCCAACTTTCTCCTTGAGGCGGACGAAGATCGCCTGAATATTACGGCCACCGATCTGGACCAGGCGATCCGCACCAGCACCAAGGTGAAGGTCAAGAAGCCAGGCTCCTGCACTATCCCCGCGCGCAAGCTCTACGACTATATCAAGCTGCTCCCTGATGGCGATATCTCCATCAAGCTGCTGGAGAATCACTGGGTGCAGATCAGGAGCGGACGATCGAATACCAAGATGGTCGGCATGGCGCGCGCCAACTACCCGCAGGTGCCTGAGTTCCCGACGATCGCGGCAACCAGCATTTCGCTTACGTCGCTGCGTACGCTGATTGCGCGGACTATCTTTGCGATCTCAAATGAAGAGTCGCGCTACACGCTGAACGGCGCCTTGCTCATACTGAAAGCGGAATCGATGGCCATGGTGGCGACCGATGGCCACCGGCTCTCGTTTGTCGAAAAGCCCGGCGAGACACTCGAGGGAATCAGCGGCGAAAAGCGCGTGCTGATTCCGCGCAAGGCGCTACAAGAGCTGCAGAGCCTGCTGGCGAATTCCGAAGCCGAGAAGGTGGAGTTTGCCGACGACGAGCACACGCTGTTCTTCCGCGTGGGCCATCGCACGCTCTCAAGCCGCAAGCTGACGGGCCAGTTCCCGAACTTTGAGGCGGTGATGCCGCGTGACAACACCAAGTTCGCGGTGGTGCGTTCGAGCGAACTCTCCGCGGCCATTCAGCGCGTGGCGCAGTTCGCCGACGAGCGGTCGGGAGCGATTCGGATGAGACTCGAAGACAACGAGCTCAAGGTGAGCGCTAATTCGACGGAGTCCGGCGAGAGCGAAGACACCATCGACACGCCGTACTCATCGGAGGCCATCACGGTTGGCTTTAACTCCGGCTACATTCTCGACTTCCTCAAGGCGCTCGACAATGCGGGCGAGGTCCGGCTGGAGTTCAAGGACGCGCAGTCGGCTGGCCAGATGCGGCCCGAAGATCCAGACGCAGAGTTCAAATATCGCTACGTGCTGATGCCCATGCGCATCTGATCGGCTTTATTTGCAGGAGCGCCTCCCTTAAGGCTCTTCATGACCTTTCGCCTCTCGTTGCTGATTGCGCTGCTATTGACGGCCTTGGCAGTTCGCGCCCAAACCGAGGCACCAGCGCAGAAGCCCGCGCGCTTTCAGCTTTACGGTGGCTATGCGTTCGTCAGCAATTCGCCGAACGGCCTGCCGGGAGAGCGCCAGCCCATGAACGGATGGAATGCAACGATTGGCATTCGGCAGTGGCGATTTATCCGATTCAAAGTCGATTTGTCCAGTTACCAGGGCACGAACCAGGGCGCGCAAGAAGATGTGTACTACATCCTGGGCGGGTGGCAATTTACGCGGCGATTCGGCAGAGAATCCGTTTACGTCGAAGCGCTCGCGGGCGATGGCGGCATGAACAGATATTGGGGACCACAGGCAAGTCCCGGTGAGACGGCGTCATTCGCAACGGTCGTGGGCGGCGGACTCGATACGCCGATCTCACGGAGCGTCGCCTTCCGCATCAGTGGCGGCTACCAGTGGTCGAATTTCCAATTGATCAACAACGTGAGCGACATAATGCCGATTCAGACCCCGGGCCTGCCCAACAACTTCGCGCGGGTTTCGACCGGGCTGATGTGGGAATTCTAGGTCGGGCGCGTGTGCCTCAGAGGCGATCGGAGAGAAAAGCAATTCAGTTTAATAAGCGGGGCGGCAGCTACGCCGCGGCGGGCGTCTTGAGGAAGTGCAGGGCGCGAATCAGGTAAGCCTTCAAAGCGTGGCGATGCACGACGGCATCGAGAAAGCCTTTTTCGAGCAGGAACTCCGAGCGCTGGAAACCTTCCGGGAGCTTTTGCCGGATGGTCTGCTCGATGACGCGCGGGCCCGCGAAGCCGATCAGCGCGCCGGGCTCAGCAATGTTCAAGTCGCCCAGCATGGCGAAGCTGGCTGTTACGCCTCCCGTGGTGGGGTCGGTGAGCACGCAGATGTAGGGCACGCGCGCGTCATCCAGTTGCGCCAGCGCGGTGGAGATCTTGGCCATCTGCATCAAGCTCACGACGCCCTCCATCATGCGCGCTCCGCCTGAAGCGGCAACAACGATCAGAGGCTTCTGTGTCTCTCTCGCGCGATCGACCGCGCGCGCAATGGTTTCGCCCACGACTGCGCCCATGGATCCACCGATGAACGCATACTCCATGGCGCTCATCACCACTTCATGCGGGCCCATCTGCCCGACGGCATTCAGGATGGCGTCATCGAGGCCTGTGTCCTCGCGCGCCTTGCGCAACCGCTGCTTGTAGGGCTTTACGTCAGTGAAATTGAGCGGATCGGTGGAGCGCAGGCCGGTGTCGACCAGCGTGTAGCCAGGCTCGAGGAGAGTCTCAAAGCGCTCCCGGGCGCTGAGCTTGAAGTGGTGCTGGCACTTGGGACAGACCAGCAAATTGGCTTCAAGATCTTGTCTATAAATGGGCTGTCGGCAGCCCGGACATTTGACCCAGAGGCCCTCCGTGCGCACGTTTTTCGTGCCGGCCTCGGGGCCGTTCTCCCCTCCGGGACCGCCGGGTCCGGAGGAATATTCGCCATCTTCGCGTTTAAACCACGACATACCGAACCCAATTGTATATGGATAGCCCGCAAGGAACCGCTTAACGCTTGGGGGGCGGAGAAACCGGCGTGCCGCGCAGATAGGCGTCGTCGCCGTCGATCCAGTCCTGGCGCGGCGGATTGAAGATGTCGAGCGCCACCGAGTCTTCAATCGCAATCACCTCGTGCGGGACGTCTGGCGGGATGGTGAGAATTTCACCACTGCGGACGGCAACTTCCTTGCCGTCGACGATGAAATTCAGCGCGCCATCAACCACGTGGCTGATCTGCTCGTGAAAGTGTTGATGCATAGGCACGCGAGCGCCCTTTTTGAGGACGATGCGGGCAAGCATGGTGTTGGCGCCGACAACATATTGCCGCGTGATCAGCGGATTCAACGGCTCCGGCTCAATGTCGGTCCAGCGATAGCGCGTGGCTTCCGGCACAATTCCTCCACAATCCTCGATGCTGCGCTGGTCAATATTCAATCCCGCGCTGCGCGAGGATGCCTTTCTGGTACGCGTGCTTCACTTCGCGCATTTCCGTTACGGTATCGGCCAGCTCCACCAGCAGCGGATGGGCGTTGCGCCCGGTCAGGATCACGTGCACCATCTCGGGCTTGCCTTTCAGAGTCTCCGCCACGACTTGCGGGTCGAGCATCCCGTAACTGATGGCGTAGTTGATCTCGTCGAGCACCACCAGATCCCAAACGCCCGAGTTGATGGCGTCGCGCGCTTCCTCCCACGCCGCCTGCACCAGGCGAATGTCTTCAGGGTCGGCCTCCGCGCCACCGATCTTCACAAACCCGCGCCCCATCTGCCGAATGACAAAGTTGCCCGCGAAGTTCCCACCGAAGGCCTCGGCTGCATCCAGCTCGCCGTAGTGCCACGAGCCCTTGATGAACTGCAACACGAGGACTTTCATGCCGCATCCAACGGCGCGCAATGCTGTACCCAGCGCGGCTGTGGTTTTGCCTTTGCCAGAGCCGGTGTTGATCAGAATCAGTCCGCGTCGCGTGTCGGCCATTTCAGTTCTCAGTCAATCGTTCGCAGTTGCTGGGCTTTCTCAATTGGCCGCCGGAGTTCTGCCTGATTCTGAGAACTGCGCACCGCAAACTGTGAACTGTCTTCCTTTAGTGTCCCTTGTGGTACGGATGACCCGTGAGAATTGTACATGCGCGATAGATCTGCTCGGCCATGACCAGGCGAGCCAGCTGGTGCGCGAGAGTCATCGGTCCCAGTGAGAGCAGGCCGCTGCGGCGTTTTGCCTCGGCTCGAGCTTCGTCCGACCACCCATCCGCAGGTCCGACGCCGAAAACAACATGTTGCGTTCCTTCATCGCGGCGCGCACCGAGCCAGTCCGCGAGCGCTTCGGAGCTCATCTGCCGCCCACGGCCGTCCAGCAGCAGGACGACCGGTTCCGTTCGGGCCTTTTGGCGGCCGATCCAAGCGAAGAACGCAGCCTCGCTCCGGAAGGCCTGATTCTCGCATCGCGCAACCCCAACACAACGCTTGAGATAGTCAAGCACCATCGCCTCGCACGGATCCTGAGATCGAGGCGGTGAACCGATCTGCGCCAGGGTCAATTGCATGGTGTGGAGGATATCTCAAAAGGCCTTCCGCTTGCTGGAGGCACCCGCATCCATTCCGGAATCTGGAACTTATATTCAATTTTTGCAGTATTCGCCAGGTATTGTATGAAAATTCATAGATTCCAATCCAGGGCTAGGCTGCCGCGAGTTTCTTATGACACCAACTGGTGATGGACAACCCGTTTGTTTTCTATTAATAAGCTGTTAGGGGAGCTGGAATCCAGGAATGGCCCGCCGCGTGCAGTATGAGATCTGGGAAATTGTCCGTGGTTCGCATGATCAGGCTTGAATCCGTGAGAATCCGTGATTCGAGGCATGAGGAACATTGATCTTGGTTTCACTCTCCTACATAGATGAGGCCCATTTCGACGTTCGGAGAATCGAGTTGCCGTTGGAAAAGAAACAGAGGAAGCCAGGAGTTGGAGCTTCCTGTCTGAGTACAAACCGTCCCAGCTCACTCTGGAGGATTAGAATGCGCATTTTCCGTTTTCAATCTGCGATGTTGGCGCTCGCCCTATTGGCGCTCGTTGGTTCTCTCGCGTTTTTCGATGCTCCTGCTGCTTTGGCTCAGATAGCCAACGCCAACGCCGCGATTCACGGCACGGTCACAGATTCCAGCGGAGCCGTGCTGCCTGACGCCAAAGTGACGGCGCTGAATACCGCCACGGGCATCTCGACAGCAACAACCACGAATAAGACTGGATACTTCATTTTCCCCGAGCTCCAGGCGGGTGGTCCCTATACGGTTACCATTTCCGCCGCAGGCTTTGAGAACTTCGTGGCAAGTGGATTCACATTGAACGCGAATGACAACCGCGAAGTGCTTGCCTCGATGAAGGTCGGCGGAGCCGCGCAGACCGTCCAGGTGATAGCCACGGAGATGCAGGTGGAGACGGCCAACACCCAATTGGAGCAGACTGTTCCGGATACACAGATCCAGAATCTCCCCATGCTGGGCGGCGACGCAGCGTCGCTTGAGAGGCTGGCTCCAGGCGTCGTGGAGTCCTCTGACCGGTTCGGATCTTACTCCGCAAACGGAAGCCAGACCACAAACAATTCCTACCTGGTGGATGGCATCGATAACAACGACGGCCCGCTCCAGGATGAAGGGCTCACCATCAATCCCGATGCGCTGGCCGAGGAAAACATCATCACCAGCACGTTGAATCCTGAATTCTCCCGTAATGGCGGCGCGGTCGTCAATCAGGTGCTCAAGTCCGGCACCAACCAGTTCCACGGAAGCGGCTTCGAGTACTACCGCGACACGTTTATGAACCTGGGTGGCTACTTCGCCCTTCCCGGGGAGCGTCCGCCGTTCCATCAAAATATCTATGGCGGCACTCTCGGTGGCCCGATCGTCAAAAATAAGCTCTTCCTCTTCGTGGCCTATCAGGGCTTCCGCAACCGCACCGGCGCCCCCACTGAGACTGCGGTCTTCCAAAACGGCATTCTCTCCTCTGGAACCTTCTCGAATGAGTACAACGCGGCCAACGGCGGAACCAACGAAGCGGCTGGATTGACCGAGAACTACATTCCCTTCGTCATCACGGCCGGGCCCGGCTCGCCGAACGCTGGATACACGTGCGGGCCGGGAACGTCCTACCCGGCCTGGACGACCATCCCTGCCGTGCCCGCCGCGGGCAGCACGCCCGCCCAGCCTGCCGTCCCCGGCTGCTTCAAAGCGGGCTCGCCGGTTACGATCGCGACCACCAGCTTCAATAGCGTTGCCTACGCCCTGGCAGAGAAGTATGTGCCGCCGGGCAATGCCGGCACCGCTTCGGCGCCGCTATACAACTTCAACACTGCCGATACGGGCGCGGGCGATCAAGGCATCCTTCGCGCGGACTACCACCTGGGCAGCAAGGATTCTTTCTATGGCACGGGCGTCTTTCAGTCCAGCCCGTCAACCGCCACGCTGGGCTTCGGTGGTTCCAATCTTCCCGGCTTCGGCACCATCCAGGCGGAGCATTTCAAGCTTTTCTCCGGAAATGAAACGCACACCTTCAATGCGAACAACCTGAACGAGCTTCGCGCCGGTTACTTCCGGTTCAACTTTGCGGCCGTTTTCCCGGCCAAGGTGGTCTCTCCCAGCAGCGTCGGTTTCGACATCTATCCGAATAACCCTCTTTCCGGCGTACCGTACATGAGCCTCACTGGCCTGTTTGACCTGGGCTTTACCCGTGAGGGCCCCCAACCCCGCAAAGACACCAACCTAACCTTTGGCGACGACTATACGAGCGTCCTCCATAACCACACTCTGAAGTTCGGTGCCTCTCTGGAACAGTTCCGGGTCAAAAATCCATACTCGGCCGACAACGCAGGCTCCTTCGGCTTCTCTGGCGCCGGAACATATAGCTCGGGCGACCCAGGCATCGACTTCCTCCTCGGCATCCCCGATACCTACCAGCAAACCTCCGGCGGATTCACCGACACACTTGCCTATGAGTACTATGCCTTTGCTCAGGATAGTTGGAAGGCAACCAGCGATCTGACCGTCAACTACGGCGTCGCCTGGGATGTGGAGACACCCAACAAGAACGAGCAGTTCAAAGGCGAAGGCATTACCTGCTTCACGGTCGGTGGTCCCGCTTCGACGGTCTTTCCCGGCGGATTTCCTGGTCTGACCTTCCCCGGCGACCCCGGTTGCAACACTGCCGGCGGCGCCACCACCAAATACGACCATTTTGGACCGCGCCTGGGCTTCGCCTGGTCTCCCAGCAGCGGCCCCGAGGCGCTCGTCGGCACGGCGGGCGAGCACAAGTTCTCAGTGCGCATGAGCTTTGGAATGTACTTCAACCGCGACCAGGAAGAAGGCCAGTTGCAGAACCTGGGCGATACCCCGAACTTCCTCAACTCCTTTGGGGCGGCGGACTTTGGCGGCAGTCCCGGCTTCATCAACCCCTTTGCGGATGTGACCGGCTGCAGTGGTTGCTCGGAGCCTAGTCCGTTCCCTTACACGCCTCCGGCGGCCGGCTCTGCGCTTAACTGGGCACAGTATGTGGAGCAGGACACCAGTTCCATCGCCAAGAATTACACCGTGCCTTACATCTACAACTTCAATCTGAATATCCAGCGCCAAATCACGAGCGCCATGATTCTGCAGGTTGGCTATGTAGGATCCGTTGGTCATAAGCTCGCCACTGCTTACGAAAGCGATCCGGTCACCCCGGCGGGTCACGCAGCCTGCCTTGCCAACCCCGCTTGCGTCGCCAACATTGTGGACGTTCCTCTGACCTTCCCGCAATACACTGCGGAGCCGGTAATCTTCGATGGCTACCCGGCATACGCGAGCATGGGGACGCTGGGCACCGAGGGAACTTCGAATTACAACTCCCTGCAGGTGAGCCTGAACAACAATCTCTGGCACGGTCTGTTCTTTACCTTTGCCTACACCTACAGCCATGCCCTCGACAACGCATCGGGTTTGGAGAGCTCGGGCTTTAATGGTCCCGGAACGAATTACTTTCCTGGATACCACCACCTGAGCTACGGCAGCTCCGACTTCGATGCGCGCCAGCGCGTTGTGACCTCCTACGACTACCAAGTGCCGCTGCTGGCTTCGATGAATCGCCAGACCATTGTGAAGGAAGCGCTGGGCAGCTGGCATTTCGCCGGCTTTACGATCCTCCAATCCGGTTTTCCAGTCGACATTACTGACTTCGGCTCCTTCCTTTCTGGCTACTGCGGCGAGTACAGCTATTACGCCTGCCCGGATGTGCCGTCCACTTCCACTTTCAACATCCCCAAGGAGAACATCCGCTCAACCTACGTGAGCACCGGCCTCGGGACGTACTTTAACAACAGCTCGTTCTCACAGGAGCCGCTCGGCGGCTTTGGTAACGTGGGCCGCGGCCTGATCCACGGACCCGGCTTCAACTACAGCAACCTAAGCCTGTATAAGTACTTCCCGCTCGGCGGCGAGGGTACGCGCGCGATTCAGGTCATGATGCAAGCCGCGAACGCGTTCAACCACGCTAACTTCGACCAGCCCGACGGAAACTTTACTGACGGTCCCTACTTCGGAACCGTTACTGGGGTGAGGGCATCGGCCGATTACAACCAAGACCCGAAGGGCGGCCGCACTGTGCAACTGGTAGCCAGGATCCGCTTCTAAGAGCTGGCTCTCTTTTCATATCCGACTCAAAGCAGGGCGTCCCGAACGGGGCGCCCTTTCTTTTTGTTCTCAAGAGCGGAAAAGAGCTCGAGTACAGTGCGGCGGCTCGAAGTTCTCTGCTGCGGGAAAAACCCCGCACGGCGGCGCTTTATCGGCTAGGAAGGGCGGACATCTGAGGACGGCCGTCGCACCTGATTATCCAGTTTATGCAAGATTGGCATGGGTCGCTACGGATTTTCATATTCATGTCCCAAATACCACGGAAGTCGTAGATGACGATGTCTTTTATTTTCAACTCGTTGAGCATCTTTGGCCGCTTGCATAGAATTGGCACCTGAATTGCCTTAACCAGCACAAAGTTAATTCCACGTTACTGGAGTCAAGTCCGGGGGCACTAGCCTGCGCGTGCGAGGTAGCGTGCAGGAATTGATTGCTCATCGTGCCTTTTTCTTTGTTTGGATCAATTCGCGGGATCGGACTCGCCTCCCCATCGAGCCACCGAAAGCGCACAACCTAGATCGACAAGCCTTTCCCCGAAAGGCGTCCCGGTCCAGAGCCGTTTTGGAGGAGTTAGGATGAGGAGCTGGCTCAAGACATTCTTTATTTTTGCCGCGTTGTTGGCATTGTTGCCCCTAACGTTGGCAGCGCAGCAATCGGGAGCGGTTTTAGGCGGCTTGAATGGAACTGTTATTGATTCAAGTTCTGCGGCCGTAACAGGTGCCTCCGTCACGATCACCGGCCCTCAGGGCACGCACGTGATGCTCACCGACTCGCTTGGACATTACAGCTTTACCGGCCTCGTTCCGGGCTACTACGACGTGAGGGTAGATAAGACCGGGTTCAAGACGGTGAAATCGATCCACAACGAGGTCGTGGTCGGTGTTTCGTCGCTGCTGAATGTCACATTGCCTGTCGGCAGCGCAGAAGAGACAGTTCAAGTCTCGGCATCGGCCGTGAGCATTGACACACAGTCGACCGCTGTCGACACGAACCTGACGGACGTTTTTTATAACAACGTTCCATTGCCGCGCACGGTGAGCGCCGTCTTCTACGCGGCCCCCGGTGTGGCCAACGGGCAGGTTGCAGGCTCTGCTAATCAGCTTGGCCCGGGCCAATCGAACCCATCCATCGGCGGCTCGTCCGGTCTTGAAAACCTGTACGTAGTCGATGGCGTTACCGTCACCGACCAAGCCTACGGTAGTCTCGGCACTTTTAACTCGCAACACGGATCGCTCGGCACTGGCATCAACCTTGCGTTCATCCAGGAAGTCGACGTCAAGGAGTATGGCTTCGCTCCTCAATTCGGTAAGGCACAGGGCGGCATCGTTCAGATCGTGACCAAGTCCGGGTCAGACACCCTCCACGGGGCGTTGGGCGCTTACCTCGGCCCCGGCGCATGGTATGCGACCCGCAAGCAGTTTTACCAGTATGGTTATATCCAAACCACGCCGAGCGGCGTCCTTTCCAGTCCGCACTATGACCTCGCTGCTGAGTTCGGCGGTTATATTCCCCACTTCAAGGACAAGATCTTCTTCTTTGGCGCATTCAACCCGTCGATCGATCAGAACATCGACATTGCCAATCCGTTCTTCACCTATTCCGGCGCGCCGTCCGGAGGTCCTCCGGTCGTCACACACGGCGCTTGGCCCTCCGACATCACCACGTTGAGCTGGGCCGGTAAACTGACCTTCAACCCAACCTCGAAGCTGCAACTGGAAGCGGCGAGCTTCGGCGATCCGTCGAAGCATAATGTCCTTCCCAACACGCTCTCGACAGCAAACATCGTGTCGTCGGAGAGCAGCTACCAGTGGGGCACGCGCGATTCTCTGGCCCGCCTTAGCTACACCATCAGTCCCACATGGATAGCCGATGCGTCGTACACCTACAATTACGATCACTTCGTCGAAACACCGGCGCAGAATGTCTATGAAATTGAGGACCAGTCGGCTGAGCTGCTGCCCACTCCCGGAGGCCAGGTAAACACCGGTTTCGGCGCTTTTGTTGGTTCTCGCGAGGGCACTTACAGCCTGATCTTCAACACGCAGAAGACAGCTCACTTCCTGGGTGACCACACGTTCTCGGTTGGTTACAGCTACGACCACACCAAGTTCCTCTATGAGCCGGAGCGTTCGGGCCCTCTTTGGACCGTTCCTGACAAAAATGCCAACGGCGTGGCTTTGAGCTCGCTGTTCTCTAACATCAGGGCGCCAGCCGGCTCAATGTCAAACGCGATCTTCACCGTTACCGGCACCGATGCAAGCAACCTCGCAGACGCTACTTGCACGCAGTGCCCGGTGTGGAACGGAATGCGGGTCTATGCCTCGGTCTATCGCGGCACCTATGTCGGGCTGTACGTGAACTCCATCGAACGCTACCATGCGGCCTATGGGGATGACATATGGGCAATGAACCGCTTCATCACCGTCGATGCTGGGCTCCGCTGGGAGCAGGAGCGAATTGCCGGAACGGTGCTGAGTTATGTCTTTGGCGGAAACTGGTCCCCGCGTCTCGGCCTCAATATTGATCCTTTTGGCGACCGAAAGGGCAAGATATTCATCAACTATGGACTCAACTACTGGGCCATGCCGCTTGACGCTGCCAACCGTCAGCTCGGCAACGAGCAGGACGATACCGCCTACGTGTTTGCCCCGGAAATCCAGGGAGGGGCGCTTGTCGTAGTTCCCGACGATGCGCACAATCTGAACGGCTTGAACAAGTACACTGACTCATCTGGCGGCGTCCATACGTTTGGTTCTCCCAACTTCTCGTCCTCTACCGGTGAAGGCATCATTCCCGGAACAAAGGCAGAGTACGAATCCGAGTACGTGGTTGGCTTGGAGCGGGAAATCCAAAACGGCTTCGTGATAAAGGCGCGCTACGTTCAGCGCAATCTGGACCGCATCATCGAGGACATCGGCAGCCAGTCGCCGGAAGGTTCCACAATCGGAGGTAACTACACCGGCGGCATCGCCAATCCAAATTCCAAGACTGACATTGCGGTGAACGATCAGGAAGTTACCTATACGCCCGCGCAGTGGGCTGCGGCAAACCCGAACGCCGGCCAAACCGGCTGGGTCTACGCGCCACCCGACACGGGGAAACTATGCACCAAGGGCACTGACACTTACTTTTCAGCCGGCGGCATCTTCGTCGACGGAAACAACACTCCTCTCGGCGGCGCTTGCTTCCAGAACCTGGCCACGATGGATGCCCCACCGGGCGATGGTAAGCCCGATGGCTTCGTCAATCCAGAGCGCAAGTATCAGGCCATGGAACTGGAGCTTGACAAGCGCTATAGCAACCACTGGCTCGCGGCGGTGAACTTCCGCTACGCCAATCTCTGGGGTAATTACGAGGGCGCCTATCGCAATGACAACGGCCAGTCCGACCCGGGCATCAGCTCACTCTTCGATTTCACGGCCGGCGAGCTCAACCTGCTGGGCGACCAATTCAAGCCTGGCTACCTGAGCACCGACCGCCGGATCGTCTCAAACCTGTTCCTGAGTTACACCGTGGATAAAAGCAGCCCATTGATCCATGGCATGAAGGGCCTCACTACCGGTGTTGGCCTGCGCGGCCAAAGCGGTGTCCCACTCAGCTTTCTCGGCGACCACCCGGCCTATCTTAACCAGGGCGAGGTTCCGATCGGCGGCCGCGGCGCTGCCGGCCGTACCCCCGCGGATCTCCAACTCGACCTCAAAGGCGAATACACGCTACCGATTCACGAGAGGACAGTGCTGAAGCTGGCGCTGGATGCCATCAACGTCACCAACTCGCAGCCCATCCAGGGCAAGGTCGAATATACGCAACAGCCCGCAAATGTCGTCCCAGTGGTTGGCGCATCTCCGCAGATCAATGTTGACTACGGACGCCCGACCGCCTTCCAGGGTCCGTTCTATGCGAGGGCTACGATCCGGATCGAATTCTAAAGCTTGTTAAAATTGAATCTGGAGGGGGAGAGGGTGTTCACTTTCTCCCCCTTTTGACTGCATTTGGAGTATTAAACTTGAAGTCGCACTTCACCCGCATCCTGGCTTGGGCTCTGTTCTTCGCCTGTCTTCTACCTTCCGCACACGCAGCAGACCACTCGAAAGAACTGTCTGCACGCTATCGGCATTGGCTCAACGAAGAGGTCACCTACATCATCGACAGCGACGAGAGGAAGGAGTTTCTCGCGCTGACGACTGATGCGCAGCGGGACAGCTTTATCGATGAATTCTGGCGAGTTCGCAACCCCGACCCCTCGTCAACAATCAACACTTACAAAGAAGAGCACTACAAGCGGCTGGCCTACGTCAGCGAACATTACGGAACTGTGGGAAGAGACGATGGCTGGCGAACCGACCAGGGACGGATGTACATCATTCTCGGACCGCCGAAGCAGGTGATGTCCTATCTTTCTGCGCGCAATGTGCGGCCGATGGAGATTTGGTTCTACCAGTCTCCGAGCCTCGCGCTGCCGCCCTACTTCAGCCTGATCTTCTATAAGCGCAGTAACACCGAGGATTTCACGCTTTATTCTCCAATGTCGGATGGGCCCGCGCGGCTGGTTTCGACGCTCGAGGCGATGAACGACCAGAAACGGAGCCTGGACACGCTGCGCAAGTCGCTGGGCGATGAAGTGGCCACAACGGCAGTTTCGTTGATTCCCGGAGAGCCGGTCGATTTGAACGCGAATACATACGAGCCAAGCATGTCGTCCGACCTGCTGCTCGGCGAAATCGCCGGCCTCCCCGACAACCCAATCACACAGGAAATGCTGAATCAGAATCGGGCGCGTGAGCGCGTGACAACAAGTGTTTTTCTCGGTGGCGAGGATGCTTTACTGAGTTACGTGAGCTTCCGCGACGATCGCGGTCGCATGACGCTCAGCTATCTCCTCAGCAGGAGTTTCGCCGAACCGAGCCTCATTGGTACACGTAAGGACGGCGGGAGTTACTACGACCTAACGCTTCGCACTGACGTTCTGACGAGCGCCGGAAAGCCTGCATACACGCAGGTGGATCAGCTGACCGGCAACCTGTCGAATGCTCAGGCCGAGGTGGCCCGCAAGGAGCGCTTTGCAGCTGAAGCGCGGCTGCCCCTCGCGCCTGGAAACTACAACGTGATCACCACGTTGACCAACAACATTGACAAGAGCGCCACACGTCGGCGCACTGTGGTGACCATGCCAGCGCCAAAAAACAATGCCATCGCAATCTCTAATCTCTTGGCCTATAGGGCGCCGGCTGCAGTTCCGGATCCCCACAATCAGCTTCCCTTCAGCGGTTCCGGTTTTCGCTTTACGCCACGCGGCGCGCAAAACGTGTACATCAGGCAGGGCGACAAGCTCCCGCTAGTATTCCAGTTGTGGCTCGATCCCAAAACGGCCTCGGAAACCGGACCGGACAAGATTCACCTGCATTATGTTTTTGGTTCCATCGCCGCCTCCCATGGCGAGGCTCAGCAGTCGGATGAAGAGGTCGACACGGTAAATCACGACCAGGTAGGGAATCTGCTTACCGGCCACACGCTCGACACGTCCGAATTGCAGCCTGGGATCTATCAGGTGGTCGTGAGCGCGAAGCGGGACGGCGAGCAGAAGGCAGCATACGCGACGCTCAATCTCCACGTAGCTGCGACGGCCGATTTTACCGACACATGGACCGCATACGGCCCTGCCGATTCCGGGGGAGAAGCGGTCGACGATCTTAAGCGCGGTCTTTCTGCTGAGGCGCAGGGCGCGGATGCCGACGCACAAGCTGCCTATGAACGAGCTCTCAAGGAGGGGTCTGGCGATACGCGCCCCCTCGAAAGTCTCGCGGCTCTGCTCATGCGAAATGGAATGACCGTACAGTTGGCGGCGTTGAGCCAGCTGCCGATTCTAGCCAAAAGCGCGGCCAGCCCGGCAACTTTGTTGGCGATCGCCCAGGCTCTGAACAAGAACGGAGATCCAAAAGCGGTTGTGCGGATGCTCGACGCCCAGCTTGCTCTTCAACCGCCGAGCGCTGATCTTTATGCGGTGTTGGCAGACGCCTGCCAGGCGTCCGGAGACACAAACCGAGCACGCGAAGCGCGCGCCTTGGCGGCGGCCTTAAAGAAGTAGCAGCACGCTCGCAGGCATCGTTGTAGGGTCAATCTAACTCCTGTTTCGTGCAGATCGTGTCCTCGCCGAAGGTTTTCGCGCAGAAACTCTCTTCGCAACAGCCTTCTTTGCTGACGCTGTTTTCGCCGAAGCAGGTTTCCTTCTTGCAATACCTTTCAAGGGCTCCTTCGCAGCGCTCACACCGGTTGCCGGTTTCGCGGTCACTACTTTCCCGCGCACGGCGCGCGTCTTTTCTTTGAGCGCAGCCGTTAGCTCGGCGTCAAACTCGGCCGGCGTGAGCGGGCGCGCCGACTTGCGCAGCCGCTCGATGTCATAAAAGGCGCGCTTCTCAGCGAGAAACACGTGAATCACAAAGTCCACGTAGTCGAGCAGAATCCACGCGCCGTTGCGGCGGCCCTCCACCGAGTTCGGGAAGGCGCCGAAGTTGTGTTTGAGGCGCAGCTCAATCTCATCGGCAATGGCGACGGCCTGCCGCTCATTGGTGGCTGACGTAACGAGGAAAAAGTCCGAGAGGCCAGAGTCGATAGGATCAAGCTCGAGAATGCGTGTGTGCTGGCCCTTCTTTTCTTCGCAAACCGCGGCTGCGGCTTGCACCAGGATGCGCGTTTGCTTCTGCGCCGGCGATGTGTTCATTCTATGGGAGGCGTCTCCAAGCTCATGGTAGAGCAGGGACCGGGAAGAAGGGAATAGGGAATAGCCAGCAGGGAGTAAAAGCCACCTAACGGAGGACCGCTCAGGCGTAGAGGCCGTGGTTGCGGATGTACTCGGCAACGGCGGCGGGGAGCATCGTCTGGATTGCAGCGGAACCAGGCTGCGCGGCTCCCGGCTCTCGGCGGGCGGCCTTGCGGATCGCTTCGCGAATCTCCGTCGCGCTGATCTCCACATCCAGCCCCGGCAACAGATAAAACGGTGCGCGCTCCCCGGTGGGATTCACGATAGAGAAAGCGCGAACCTCGACGCCAGATTCGTTCCGATCGCCGGCTGGGGAGGGTTCGAGCGAAAGCCCCTGAGGCAGGGCCGCCTTCAATCCTTCAAGCGGCTGGCCTGGCCGCGAGGCTACGATGAGCGACGCCGCGTAGGGAATCTCCGCGGCGCGATGCCAGTGCCGCAGGCCAAAAAACGAATCTGCGCCCATCAGGCAATAAAGCGCTGTCTCCGGCTTGAATTCCGCGCGCAAACCATCGAGTGTTTCGAGCGTGTAATTCGGCGATCCTCCGGCGGAGGATTTTGGCGCATCGGCAAGTGAAACCGCAAATCCAGGCTCGCCTGCAATGGCCAGCTGCGTCATCGCCAGGCGGTCCTCAAAGCTTGCCGCCGATCCTTCGGGTTTGAGCGGCTGCACGGCCACCGGCGCAAACAAAACGGCATCCAGATGGAAGGCATCGCGGGCGGCGCGCGCTATGGCCAGATGGCCCAGATGCGGCGGGTCGAAACTGCCTCCGAAGAAGGCGACCCCCGCCGCGCGCCGCCAAGCCAGTTCCTCGTTGCCCGGCGCGCCTCTGCCCCCGGCCTGATTCATGGCTTCATCGTACAGCCTAGGCCGGACACCATCCGGCGCACAAACCTCTGAGGTCCGTCAGCTAGAATCGGGATGAAGCAAAAGGGGTCGCTTCTCCACTTCCTATGCGATTTGTCATTTTGGTTCTCGCCATTGCCGGCATCGTTGTCTCGGCGCTTGCGCTTCGCCTTCACTACTCCACGGGCACCGCGCCGTGCGACATCAACGAGCGGTGGGATTGCGGCACCGTCAATCACAGCTCATTTTCTGTCATTGACAAAGTCCCGGTAGCAGCCATTGGCATCGCCGGATACCTGGTGCTTGGTCTTCTCGGTCTCGCGCGCCAGCGTTTCGCCACTTTCCTCGGCGCATTTCTGGGATTTCTTTTTGCCTTCCGACTCTCCATGATTGAGCAATACGGCCTTGGTGTCTGGTGCCTGTATTGCGCGATCTCGCAAGCCATCATTGCCGTCCTATTGCTGCTTACGATGAGCTGGTTTGGCGCCGAGTATCTCGCGCTGCGACGCGCGGCGAAAAAGGCGAGCGCGTAGCTCACAGCGCTCGGCTATCAGTGCCGGATTCAATGAGCGGCGTTTTCCGGCTCGCATGCCCTCCGCGCCGTTCACGCTGATAAAATTGAGTCATATTCATGCTGACTGGTTGGTATGCACGCAAGATGTACGCGTGGGAGACGCGGCTAAGCACGCGCGACGAAAACCGCGTGGTGCGCCCGCTGGAGTGGGGCTTTGAGTGGGTCGCTCCGTTTCTCGAGACGCACGGTTTTGGCGGGGCGGTGCCCGATCCCGATGTCGTTCGCGACCCCGCGGCTGCCGAAGCCGCCATGCTTCGCATCAATGAGATTCTCGTCCGCCACAGCGACGTCTTCTATGGCTACGAGCGCCCGACGGATTTCCGGCTGGAGGAGCGTCACCCGGAATTGTTCCCCACCAACGTGCGTCCTGAAACGCTTGCGAAGGATGCGGAGCTCAAGCAGCAAGCCGTCGACGGCAAGCTACCGAAGGCGCAGTATCTGCGCTTTACTTCGCCCGAGCGCACACCATACGCGGAGAACGACCAGGTGAACGCGCGCTGGTTTCCCGCGCCCGCGCACAAAGATCCCGCGCGTCCCAAACAGGCCATCATCGTGCTGCCGCAGTGGAACGCCGACGGGTTCAGTCACAACTCGCTGTGCACGTTGTTCAATCGCATGGGCGTGTCGGCGCTGCGCCTCTCCAAGCCTTATCACGACATTCGCCGGCCCGCAGAGCTGGAGCGCTCGGACTTCGCCGTGAGCGCCAACATCGGCCGGACGATTTCAGCCTGCCGTCAGGCGGTGGTCGATATTCGCTGCTGCGTCGACTGGCTTGAGGAGCAGGGCTATGAGCACTTCGGCGTGCTGGGTACGAGCCTCGGATCGTGCTACGGGTTTTTGGCCAGCGCGCACGATGCACGGCTGCGCGTGAATGCCTTCAACCACGCGTCCACCGCATTCGGCGACGTGGTGTGGGCGGGGCAAAGCACGCGCCATATCCGAGCGGGAGTGGAAGCGGCGGGGCTCACGCAGGACCGGCTGCGCGCACTGTGGGCCGCCGCCAGCCCCATCAGCTACTACAGAAAGTTTGCCAGCCCTGAAGCCGGCGGTCCCCAGAAGCGCGTGCTGCTGGTCTACGCAAACTACGACCTCACGTTTCCCCTGGAGTACTCGCTCAAGGTGGTCGAGGCAGCACGTCACTCGGGATTGAATTACGAAGTACGCGTGCTGCCCTGCGGCCACTACACCACCGGCGAAACGCCCTACAAGTTTATCGACGGATGGTACATGGGCTGGTTCGTTTACCGAGCTTTCAAGGCGCTGCGGGAAGAAAAAGCGGCAGGACAGACTGCGCTGGATGTGCTGGAAGAGGAAATTCAATCACGGTAACGTGCAGCCCCCAGAAAGTTGCGGCGGCTTCTACTTCATGCCGGGCGTCCTGGCGATAATCGTGCAATGTTTGCTGCCGCCGGCGGCTTTTTTGCAACGATCGATTGCACCTTCGTCGGCCAACAATTGATCGAATCCAGCTGCAAAGAGAAACGATTCGCCGTTTTCATTGACAGCGATGGATTTATAGGGCGGGGCGAGGAGGAAGCGCCTCCACGCGTCCTTATCTTTGTCTGTCAGCGCGGCAGGCAAGGGGATGTTGGGCGGTGCGGGTGCCGGCAAGACGGTATCGCCGAGAGGCAGCAGGTTCCGCGCCTTCAGAAATGCGGTCACCGTGCCGGACCACGCCTCGACGTGGGTATACAAACGGTGTCCTTCGTCTCCGTCGGGCGGGGCCATCACAAACTGATCCGTGCCGCCGCCCTTCTTATAGGCCGCATCGAACTGCTGCGCCATCGCCGGCGGAAACCAATGGTCGTTCTGGGCATAGATCCACAACATGGGCAGGTCGCCATGCTTGTGCGCTTCCTTGCCAAAGTCGTGAAATGCGTCGATCACCCCGCTGAGATTGCAGTTGTGCTCGTGCCCGTCACCGCCACGTCCTCCGGCAAAACTGATTGCGGCCTTCAGCCCCTTTGGCGGATTGGCTGAAAGCGCCACTTGCGCAAAGCCTCCGGTGGAGACGCCGGCGCTTACCATCGTGTCCGCATCCACTTCCGGCAGGCTGCGGGCAAAGTCCATCACGGCGCGCAGATCGTCCGCGCTTGCCTCGCCGGTTTGATAAAAGCTTCCGCCCCTGGGGCCACAGCCGCCGTTGGCCGAGTCCTGCTGCCCGCCTGAGCGACCATATCCTCTGCGCACCACCACGATGGCGACGTATCCGCGCTGCGCGAACCACTCAGCCTGAGAAAACTGTCCCCAGGGAGTCACATGCGCGCGAACATCGGGTTCTCTTGACGTGCCGTGCGTCAACACCACAAGCGGATGCTGTCCGGGCACTTCCATGTAGACTTCCAGCGCATCCAGGCCATGGGGGAAGGCCTCGGGCATGCGGATCCACATCTCCTTTGCCAACATGCGCGTCGGTGGTTGCGCTGGCGCCTGCGCTGATGGCGCGCCGCCTGCCGAATCCTGAGCTCGCGCGCAAACAGTGAGAGCCGCAGCCAGAACGACAGGAAGCAGCACAGCCCTGATTGTTCGCATGCGCAACAGTACAGACCATCGCCGACGCCGTGTCAAGACGCGCCCTCATGAGCGAACAACGATCCAGCTCCGCGCCGCTTTCTCTGGACTGGCGGAGAGGGCTCACACGCTAGCGCACGTTTATCAGATCCATGCGCAGCATCTTCGCAGGATCGAGATAAGCGTTCTGCCAGCGCACGGCCCAGTGCAGGTGCGGGCCGGTCACGCGCCCCGTGGCTCCGCTCAGCCCGAGGAGCTGGCCAGTGATCACATGCTCGCCCTCCTGCACGTCGATGCGGCTAAGATGCATCGAAATCGTGAACAGGCCGAGGCCGTGGTCGATCACTACGCAATTGCCTTCGTAGTAGAGCGGCCGCGCCAGCACGACCACCCCGCTGTTGCCGGCGCGCACGGGCGTTCCCATTGCCGCGCGAAAGTCCATCCCCTGGTGAATGCTGGCGAGCTCTCCGTTGAACGTGCGCCGCGTGCCGAAGCTGTCGGTCGGCGCGGCATCGACCGGCGCACGGAAATCGCCGGACCACAATGGCTCCGGTGCGCTTGACGCGAAGACTTTGTCCTTGAGCTCTCGTTCGGCCTTGATCCTTGTCATCTCGTCAGGGCCGGGCTCAACAAACTTCGGCGCTACGGTGAGGGTACTGGTGCGGTAATGCGCGGGAAGAATCTGAACCGTGCGGCTTAGGTCGATCGTTGCGCCTGCCGGCGTTCGCGCAGAGATTTGCAGATTCGATGGGCCAGTTTGCGTCTGCACGTCGACTCCTGCCAGCGCATACCACTCGTGCCCGTCGCGACTGCGAAAAAACTGGAGATTCTGGCCCAGCCAGATACCTTCGGGCCGCTCGCCGTCCAATGTCGCGCCCGGCGGCAAATGAACGCAGATCAACTCGGGCGATCCCGCCACCACTGCAGCCGGAGTGATCGTTACTTCATCACCTGTCTGCGCTCTTGCGTGCAGCGGCGAAATCACCGCTGCCAAAAACAGCCAAAACGCAAACCGCGGAATGCGCGTTCCGGTCATGCAATCAGCATACCGGGCGGCGTCCCGCGGCGTGTTTCGCGAAGACGAGCGGGCCTTTTGGGGCGCGTCTCAGGAATTCATTTGGAGGAATCGGGCTGAGGGTGCGCGGCCTTCCACGCCGCCACGCGATCTTCGACATCGGCCAGTTCATCGGCAGTGATTCGCTCGCCGATCATCTGGCGGTTTGCCGCGTACTTTTCCTGATTGGGCCCTTTGACAGAAGCTGCAATGTCGAACCAGAAGTAGGCCTCAACGTCGTCGTGGGGCACGCCCTGGCCCATGGAGTAGAGGACCCCGAGGGTTCCCTGCGCGCTGACGTCTCCCTGGTTGGCAGCCTTCAAGTACCACGCCGCGGCCTGCTCCATGTCGCGGGGAAAGCCGCTGCCACCGTCGCGGTAGAGGGCGGCCAGATGGAGCTCTCCGTCAATCGATTTCTGCTCAGCAGCCTTCAAATACCACGCGGCCGCCTGCTGGTAATCCTGGGCGATCTGGCTGCGGCTGCGCTCAGTAGCGGCTGCCTGCGCATAGTGCTCACCCACTTCAACTTGCGCAGCCGCATCGCCGGCGTTCGCCCTGGCCAGCAGGCCCGCGTCGATATTCACCGGCGAGGCCGGCGCCGGGCCCGGCGCCTGGGCTGCCGCAAGGTGCAACGCGAGTGCACAGGTCAAGATCAAGGTAAATTGGATCCAACCAAGCTGCCTGTTTCGGCTATTCATTGGGTCCTCGATGGGCGATGAAGGTTGACGCCGAAATCAGTGTACGGGATTTGCACTTCGAAAGGAGTTGATCGATCTATTCCCACAAGGGAGAACAAGCTAAAATTCCAAGTATGACGGACCGCATGTCGCTTTCCCTTGCCCAGGTTGACCCCGAAGTCGCCGCCGCCCTTGACCAGGAAACTCTCCGCCAGCACGAGGGGCTGGAGATGATTGCCAGCGAAAATTTTGTCTCCGAAGCAGTACTGGAGGCGGCCGGATCGGTCTTCACCAATAAATACGCAGAGGGCTACCCGGGGCGACGTTACTACGGCGGGTGCGAGTATGCCGACATCGTCGAGAACCTGGCTCGCGACCGCGCGCGCCAGCTCTTTGGCGGCGAGCACATCAATGTGCAGCCGCACTCCGGCTCGCAGGCCAACGCCTCGGCCTACGCGGCAGTCCTGCAGCCGGGTGACACCATTCTCGGTCTCGATCTGTCGCACGGCGGCCACCTGACTCACGGCCATCGGCTCAGCTTCAGCGGCAAGCTTTATCGCCCCACCTTCTATCACGTCCGCCGCGACACTGAAACCATCGACTACGACGAGATGGAGGCGGTTGCCCTCCAGGAAAAACCGAAGGTCATCATCGGCGGCGCCAGCGCTTATCCCCGCCTGTGGGATTTCGCACGCATGCGCGAGATCGCCGATAAAGTGGGCGCGATTTACATCTTCGACATGGCGCACATTGCAGGGCTCGTCGCCGGCGCCGTACATCCTTCGCCGGTTCCGCACGCGCAGATCACCACCACCACGACGCACAAAACTCTGCGCGGTCCGCGCGCCGGACTCATCATCTGCACGCAGGACCTGGCCACTGCCGTCGATAAGTCCGTCTTTCCTGGCCAGCAAGGCGGTCCGCTCATGCACATCGTGGCGGCCAAGGCGGTTGCATTCGCTGAGGCTCTGCGCCCCGACTTCCGCGACTACGCCGCGCAGATCGTTTCCAACGCCAAGGTCCTCGCAGAAGCTCTGAGTGCGGCAGGGTTTCGGTTGGTTTCCGGTGGAACAGATAACCATCTCCTGCTGGTCGATGTCTTTGAAAAAGGCATCCTGGGCTCTGAGGCTGAACTGGCGCTGGGCAAGGCCGGCATCACGGTCAACAAGAACTCCATCCCCTGGGATACGAACCCGCCGCTCAAACCCTCCGGCATCCGCGTGGGCACGCCCGCGCTAACCACTCGCGGCATGAAGGAGCCGGAGATGCGCACGATTGCCGCATGGATTGCCAAGGCTCTCGAGCAGCGCAACGACGACGCGGCGTTAGCGCGCATTCGCGGCGAGGTGGCGGAGTTAGCCAACCAATTCCCGCTTTACGCATGGCTGCGGACGCCGGTGGCAGTCACTGCTTAGAACCGGTCTCATAAACCGTCTTTGTCAACTTACTGGGATTGTCGGACCGGCCTCGTTGCCGGGTTCCATGCTTGCGTACTATGCGGCAGAGGCATTTATAAGATCGGTTTCAAGCCGCGGCTCGAATTCTTCCTCTCGTTTACAAAGCAGCGTGGCGGCGAGGTTCCGGCACAAAGAATTCACGTGCCGGGCAGTGCCGGCATATGCAAGAATGCCGGTGAATCACCAAGGGGTGGTTGATGACCCACAAATGAGGCCTATATCGGCCGATTCAGCTTCCCAAACGGTCATCAGGAGGAATCGATGAAGTCCATTCACATTGCGTTCGCAGCTTTGCTGGTATTCGCAATACCGGTCGCGGCACAGGACAAATCAAACGGCCATCAGGGTCAGCCTGCGCAGGGCGGCCATCGAGCCCCGCCCGCTTCAGGCGGCCATCAGGCTCCGCCGGCGCACGGACCCGCGGCATATCATGGCACGCCGCAAACCCTCGACATCCACCGTAACTACTCCGATGCGCCCGGCCATCCCAATGCTCCACACGTGGACGGGAACACCTGGGTGGGGCATGATACCGGGCCCAACGATCCTCGCTACCATCTTGCCCATCCGTGGCAATACGGCCAGTTCACGGGCGGCTTTGGGCCCTCACACGAATGGCGGATTGCGGGCGGCGGACCTTCCCGGTTCTGGTTTAACGGCTGGTACTGGTCAGTAGCTCAGGCCGATCTCGCGTACTGCGCCGATTGGCTTTGGAACTCGGATGAGATCATCATTTACGAGGATCCGGACACACCCGGCTGGTACATTGCCTACAATGTGCGCCTTGGCACCTATGTGCACGTCATGTATCTCGGCGCCTAAGTTTGCCGTCTCTGTAGCGACATCGCGCAATGGGATCGTAACTCGGCGGGATACAACCGGGCTCATCAATGCCTCTGCTCAAAAATGAGCGCGCATGGGACCGGACACCAAGACGGGTCCCATGATCCCAGCGAGTTGCCAAAGATGGATTATGAGGCCGGTTCTGGGCGCATAGGTTTTCCCGTCGCGCACTTTTTGCGCGTATCCGCGCGCTGAATGCAATGTTTCTTTGGGTGACCGGTGCAACTTAACTTGGTATCAAGCCATCAGGATCACTGGGGACCAAACATTATTTAGCCGTTCCCTGTTTGTAAGTCAGCTCCAACGGGGCATCGATCGATCCAATAACCCCTCGTAACTGACTGAAAAAACTTTTGCATGAAGCTGTGCGAAGGCGAATTTCCTGAGTTATTCTTACAATATGGCGATTGAAAATATTCTTGCCCAAATAGACTCCGAGATTTCAAGGCTGAAGCAGGCACGCGCATTGCTGGCCAACATCGGGACCGCAACCGCTGCATCCGGACGCAAAGCAGCGAAGGCGGCTGCCAAAGCTAAACCCCGGAAGAAGCGTTTTCTAAGTGCCGACGCGCGCAAGCGGATTGCCGATGCACAGCGGAAGCGCTGGGCCGCAGTGCGAGCCAAGGCCAAAAAGGGATAGTCGATTTCTGCCGGAACATGGCGCCGCTGGCGCTGGCGCTGGCCGGCCGGGCGTTGAAGTTACGCTCTATCCCAGGGACGCCATCACCAGCATGCGTGGCTCGGTCATCTCCTCAATGGCCCAGCGCACGCCCTCGCGACCGAGGCCCGACTCCTTTACTCCACCGTAGGGCATCGGATCCAGGCGCCAGTTTGGCGTGTCTCCCACCACCAGCGCACCCACTTCCAGCTCGCGATACGCGGTCAGGATGCGCCCGGAATCGCGCGTGAGCAGCCCTGCCTGCAATCCGTACTTCGAGTGATTCACCTGCGCCAGCGCGTCCTCGAAGTCGTCGTATGGCTCGATCAGCAGCACCGGCCCGAAGATTTCCTCATCGCGAACCTTCATGCCGGGCTTGGTCGCAGTCAGGGTGGCGGGGGTGATCGTGGATGCCTTGCGTTCGCCGCCAGCCACAAGCTTGGCGCCGCCTTCGACGGCCTCCTTGACCCAAGCTTCAACGCGCTCCGCTTCGCTCAGGCGGATCATCGGTCCCACCTCGGTTAATTCATTCGAGGGGTCGCCGATGGCCATTTTTTCCGCAACTTCCACCACCTTCCAAACGAAAGTTTGGAAGATGCTGCGCTCCACAAAAACGCGTTGCAAGCTAATGCACGACTGGCCCGCAAAACCAAACGCCGCATGCGCGGTGCGCAACGCCGCATCGTCCAGGTTCTTCCAATCGCTGTGCACCACGAGCGCCGCGTTCCCGCCGAGCTCAAGCAATACGCGCTTGCGCCCCGAGTGCGCTTTCAGCTCCCAACCCACTTTGGCTGAACCGGTAAAGCTGATCAGCTTGATGCGATCTTCCTTTTCCGCGAGCCATGCGGTGTCGGCATCGGCCAGCGTCAGGATGGCGAGCGCTTCCTCAGGCCAGCCGGCCTTCAAGATCACCTCGCCGAGCGCCAGCGCAGTAAACGGCGTCTGCGGCGCCGGTTTCACCATTACCGGGCAGCCCGCGGCGATGGCCGGCGCAACCTTGTGCGCTACCAGATTCAGCGGAAAATTGAACGGCGTAATCGCCAGAATCGGGCCGATGCCAAACCGCTGCACCAGCCCCCAGCGCCCCTCATTGCCTTCAGTCAAATCCAGCGGAATGCTCTCTCCGCCCAGCCGCACGGCCTCTTCGGCTGCGGTCTTGAAGGTGAGCACAGCGCGATCCACTTCCGTCCGCGCCATGCGCAGCGGCTTGCCTGCCTCGGCCACGATCAACTGCGCAAACCGCTCCTTTTGTTCAATGAGCGCCGCTGCAACGTCCTCCAGGATCTCGCGCCGCTTCCAACGCGGCAGAAGGCGCGTGCGGCGCAGGCTCGCTACGGCGTGATTCAAGGCCTGGCGCGCGTCCGCTCGCGTGGCCACGGTGACCCGGCCCACCAGCCCCTGGTCCCAAGGCGAGCGCACCTCCAGCGCCTCTCCGTCCGTCCATTCCTTGCCGCACAACAAGAAACCGGTTTGCGATCCCGGCCGCATTTTCATGGTGGAGCTCCTGAAGCTACCTTTTGATGGTAAAGCGGATAGGCTCGGGTTGTCCGGCGCCGGAGCCAGCCCTGCCTGCCGAATTGCCAATCGGGAATGAATTCCAGGTTACGGCTGGGAGATGCGGCCCGCGGCTAAAAGAAATCGGTTACCGGATGAGCGCTGGATCAGGTATATTGGAGCGGTTCCAGAACCCCCCGGTCAAAATTCACAATCACAACGCCCGATGAAAAGGATGTGACTATGTCCGATCCCACAAACAGTCAAGTCCCTCAGCCCGGTTCGTTTCAGCCCGTGCCGCCGCCGGTCGGCGCGCCTCCGCCCAAGTCAGGGTCAAGCGCCCTCAAGATCATCCTCATCATCGTGGGTATCTTTGTTGGCCTGGGCATCATTGGCGCCGGCATCATTGGCTACGGGGTTTATCGTGTTGCCCATTCCATCCACAAGGATGCCAACGGCGAAATCACCATTAATACGCCCAAGGGCGCCATCTCCGCGAACCCCAATCAAACGTTCACGGCAAGCGATCTGGGAATTGCCATCTATCCCGGCGCTACGCAGGGTAAAGGCGGCTTGCGCATGACCATTGGCAGCAAATCCATGGTCACCGCAAACTTCCTGACGCCCGACTCACCGGACAAGGTGATGGCCTTCTACAAGGGCTTGGCCGGCCCCAACGCACAGATCATGTCGACCGGGACCGGGGGAATCATCACGATGCAAAGCGGGTCCAATTCCGTCACTGTCACCCTGACGCAATCGGCAAGCGAAAACAACGGCGAGACGCAAATCACGATCGTGAACACGACGGGTACTTCGTCGAATTAGCGACGCCGCCAGCTGAGAGGCCTCCCGCGCGGAACAACGCATACGCGGGCGGCCTTTTGTCTTGTGCGCGGCTGCTTCGTGCTCGCACACCGCGATGCGCCTCTGCGGTACACTCCATCCATGATTCACAATGGCCGCAGCCGGAAACTTCCCTTCGATCACGTGACAGCGGTGAAGCATTTGCGCTCGATCGACCCGAAACTCGCCGTTCTGATCGATCGCGCAGGCCCCTTCACCCTCCGGCTCGACCAGACGGCTTCGCTCTTCGAGTCCCTGCTCGAATCGATCCTTTACCAGCAGTTGCACGGCAAGGCGGCGGCCACCATTCACCGCCGCGTTCGCGAGTACTTTGGCGGCGATCCCACGCCGCAGCTTTTGCTCGACACGCCCGATGAGCCGCTCCGCGCGGCAGGCGTGTCAAGCAACAAGATCAAGGCACTGCGCGACCTGGCGGCCCGCACCCTCGACGGCACGGTGCCGGCGCACGCCGAAATTCGCAAGATGTCCGATTCCGAGATCATCGAACGCCTTACCGCGGTCCGCGGCATTGGCAGATGGACCGCGGAAATGCTGCTTATCTTCCGCCTCGGCCGGCCCGACGTGCTGCCCGTAACCGACTACGGCGTGCGCAAGGGCTTCGCGCTCACCTTCCTGCGCATGCCCAAATCCAGAGCGCTCGAAGCCGCCGACCTGCCCAAAGCCGAGGTGCTCTTGCGCCGCGGCAAGCGCTGGGCGCCTTATCGCTCCATTGCAAGCTGGTATCTGTGGCGCGCCTGCGACCTCGAAAAGAAAACCGCTCCAACCGGGCGATCGGCGCGATAGCGCGAACGCTCTAGAACCGGTCTCATAAACCAAAGTTGTCGGCCCGATGGAATCATGGGACCTGCCTTGTTGTCGGGTCCCATCCTTGCACACTATGCAGCGGAGGCATTTATGAGACCGGTTGTAGCCGTAAAATAGATTGAGCGGGCGGCAGAGAGCGCTCGCACTGCATCGGATCATTCATGCCTGCTGGAAAGCGCTTCGTCTGCATTCATGGCCATTTTTACCAGCCGCCACGCGAGAATCCCTGGCTGGAGACGGTGGAGACTCAGGACTCAGCTGCCCCCTACCACGACTGGAACGAACGCATCTGCGCCGAATGTTACGCGCCCAATGGCGCGGCACGCGTGGTGAACGAAAAAAACCAGATCACGCGCATCGTAAACAACTATGCGCGCATAAGCTTCGACTTCGGTCCAACGCTTCTCAGTTGGCTCAAGGAGAATGCGCCGCGCACATTCCGCATGATCCTCGATGGCGAGAGCCGCAGCCGCCAGCGCTACCACGGCCACAGCTCGGCCATGGCGCAGGGCTACAACCACATGATTATGCCGCTGGCCAATGCGCGCGACCGAAATACGCAAATCCGTTGGGGAATTGCCGATTACGAGAAAACTTTTGGCTCGCCGCCAAAGGGCATGTGGCTACCCGAGACCGCGGCCGACACGGCCACCCTTGAGGCGCTCGCTACGAACGGCATCAAATTCACCTTGCTTGCGCCGCACCAGTGCAAACACATTCGTCCACTGAAAGGCGAAGCCGAGTGGACCGACACGCCGAATGCCAGCGTGGACACCACGCATCCCTATCTGGTGCGCTTCGCATCCGGCGCATCGATCGCCGTCTTTTTCTACAACGGCCCAGACTCTCGCGCCATTGCCTTTGAGGGGCTTCTCGATTCCGGCGACCACTATGTTGCTCGCCTCAAGGCAGGATTCAAAGACTCATCTCAACCGCAGTTGGTTCACGTGGCCACCGATGGCGAGTCTTACGGCCATCATCACAAGTACGGGGAGATGGCGCTGGCGTATGCGCTCCGGCTCATCGAGCAGGACAAGACGGTGAAGCTGACCAACTACGCGAGTTTCCTCGAAATGTATCCGCCGGAGTTCGAGTGCGAGATTGTCGACAACACTTCATGGAGCTGCGTGCATGGCATCGAACGCTGGCGCTCCGACTGCGGCTGCAACAGCGGCAAGCTGGGCTGGAATCAGGCTTGGCGGGCGCCTCTGCGTCAGGCGATGGACGAGTTGCGCGATGCACTGGTTCCGCTTACCGAGCGCGAGGGCGGCAAGCTCTTTAAAGATGTGTGGGCCGCACGCGACGCCTACATTCAAGTCGTACTCGACCGCAGCACGGAGACGGTGGACCGCTTTTTCGCGGCGCAGCAGACGCATGCGCTCTCTGATCCCGAGCGCGTCCGCGCTCTGGAGCTCATGGAGATGCAGCGCCACGCGCAGTTGATGTACACGAGTTGCGGCTGGTTCTTCGACAACATCTCGGGCATTGAGACCGTGCAGGTGATTGCCTACGCCGCGCGCGTGCTGCAGCTTGCGCAGCAACTCTTTGGCGAACAAGCCACGCCGCTGGAGCCTGCGTTTCTCGCCCGACTGGCCGAAGCCCACTCCAACGTACCCGATGCCGGCGACGGGGCCTGCATCTACAAAAAGAGCGTCGCGACCATGGAGCTGCACCTGGAGCAGGTGGCCGCGCACTATGCCATCAGTTCGGTATTCTCGTCGTTCGCCGATGAGACGGACCTCTTTTGCTTTCGCATCAGCCGCATCTCCAACGAGATTTTCACTTCCGGGCGCGGCCGTCTCTCCGTAGGCCGCGCGCATGTGGTCAGCACCATTACCGACCACGCGCAGAGCTTTTCCTTCGCCGTTCTCCATTTTGGCGACCAGAACATTACTGCAGCGGTGAAACCTTATGAGGACTCGGGCGCCGCAGCCTTCGAGGCTTTCGCCGCCGAGGCCGCCGGTCATGTGCAGCGCGCCGACTTCCCCGAGGTCATTCGGCTGATCGATCGCTTCTACGGCCACGCCGACTATTCGCTGACCTCGTTGTTCAGGGACGAGCAGCGCCGCATCATCGGGATCATTCTCAACTCTACCCTCTCCGACATCGAGAGTTCGCTCACCACGATTTATCGGGATCACGCCAGCCTGCTGCACTATCTTTCGCAGGCGGGCCTGCCCAAGCCGCCCGCGCTTGCTCTGGCCGCGGGATTCGCCATCAACGCCGGATTGCGCCGCACGCTCGAGGGCGAACCCATCGATGTCGCGCAGATGCGATCTTTCCTCTCACTGGCCAAGGCGGACCAAGTTCAGCTTGAAACCGCAACTCTCTCCTACAACGCCGACCAGCGCATGAAGCGCGCCATGGTCGAGCTGCAAATGTCGTCCGGCTCTCTTGAGAAACTCGACCGCGCGCTCGTGCTTGCGCGCACGCTCACTGAGCTGCCTTTCGACCTGAATCTCTGGCAGGCGCAGAACATCTGGTACGAGATTCTGCGCACTTCAGACTACGCGCTCACCGCGCTCGGCGCGGAAGATCGTCCGCGCTGGGAGAAGGACTTCGACGAACTCGGCGCGTGCCTCACGATTGATACGGCAGCCATGCGCGCCGGGGAGCAAGCCGACGCGCTCGCCGCGGCAGACTAGAGCAGCTCCAGAGTTCGCGTGCCACGTTCAGACTCTGGCGAGCTTTCCATCTTTGAGCGCGAATCGCTCCCCGCGCCACACGATCGTGTCCCCGGCAAAACCCGCCACCCACAAGCCCATCGCGATGAGATCGCGCAGCGGCAGCAGCCAAAGGTTCGCGAGCATTTCGTGATCGCCCAGCACCGCGGCGCCGACCGTCATGGCCTGGGCCAGGCGCAGGAAAAAGCTCAGCCCCAGCAGCCACAAGCTCACGGGGCTCAATCCACTGGCTAACACGTTCACGAGCGCCCCACCGAGGCCATGCGTGAAGATCAGGCCTGTGTAGCCGGCGGGACGCGAGCAGCGCACCGTGCGCAGCCAGCGCAATTGATGATCGAAGAATCCGCGCCAACCATACGCGGGCACCGAGGTCTCCACCACCTCGGCGCTCACCTCCACGCGATAGCCCGCGTGCGCAATGCGCGCGCCGAGCTCGTAATCGTCGGCCAGGTGATCGACGATTGAAAGCAAGCCGCCGGCTTTCTCCAGCGCCTCACGCCCCACGGCAAGGGTCGAGCCCAGCCCGTAACGCAGGCCGCCTTCGATCATCTTCGAGAGCAATACGGCAGGCATAAACTCGGCGGAAATGCCCAAAGCCTCAAGCCGCGATGGGAGCGTGCCGTGCGCCTTCCCGCGATAGAGCGCCGTCACCATGCCCACGGTTGGTTTGCCTGCATCGCCTGACGCCGGCGCGAAGCGGCACATCACGCGCTCCAGATAACGCGGGCTCACGGTAATGTCGGAATCGTTGATGAGCAGAAAGTCGTGCCGCGCGTGCGTTGCGAGCTGCGCCAGCGTGCTGACTTTGCCATTCGTGCCCAGTTGCAGGGGGCACTCCACCAGCCGGATCACGCGCTCAGGGAATTCGGCCTGCAGCTCCTTCACAGCCGCGGCGGCCGGATCTCTGAGCGATGCGACGCCGAAGAGCAGTTCGAACTCGCCTGCGTAGTTCTGGCGGCAGTGGCTGCGAAAGCCGTCCAGCATGCCAGGGTCGAGGCCTTTGAGAGATTTCAGGATGCTCACGCCGGGCGCGAATTGCGGACGCGGTGCTCGACGCTCGTGCAGGAACACGCGCGCCGCCACGATCGACGCCAGAAAGTATCCCATTCCGGCCACGGCCAGCGCCGTCGTTGCGATCTCCACGGCCTGCCCCAGTGCGTGTGGCATCACAACGGCTAGATTACAGCTTCTAGCTGCTAGCTTCTAGCCGCTAGCTCTTCGTGCACGGCTCGACAGGTTTCGCCTTTCAAAACGATCATCGACTCACAGATAGGAATCTTTCGCGCGGAGGATTGAGAGCTGAACGCCAGGGCTAGCAGCTAGAAGCTAGAAGCTAGAAGCTGCTTCACTCGTACCGCAGCGCCTCAATCGGGTCCAGATTCGCTGCCTTCCACGCGGGATAAATGCCGAAGAGCAACCCGATGGCGCAGGAAGCGCCGAATCCGACCAGCACCCATGTGGTTGAAAGCGTGGCCGGCAATCCGATGGGAAGAAAATATACGATCCAGGTAATCATCGCGCCGAGCAGAATGCCCATCACCCCGCCAACCGAGCACAACGTCACTGCTTCCACGGTGAACTGTGTGAGGATGGTGCGCTTGGTTGCGCCAATCGCCTTGCGCACGCCAATCTCGCGTGTCCGCTCCGTCACGCTCACCAGCATGATGTTCATCACGCCCACGCCGCCCACCATCAGCCCCACGCTTGACACAGCGATCATGAAGATGACCAGCCCATCGGTTAGTTGACCCCACAGCCGGGTCAGCGAATCGGGCCCGAAGATCTCGAAGTCGTCGGCCTTGTCGACACGCACCTTGCGGCGGATGCGCAGCAATTCGCGAATCTCTTCCTGCACAAGGTCCTTGTTTTTAGGACTGTCGTATTTCACGATGAGCGTGAGATCCGTGATCTCCGGGTGCAGGTTGTGAAAGGTTCCGAAGGGAAACAGGATGATGTTGTCGCGTGGATTCTTCCCGCTTCCGAAGGGCTGCTTGCGCTTATCCAGCACTCCAATCACGGTGTAGAGACCCGACTCGATGGCGATCTCTTTGCCCACCGCCGGCTGGTCGCCGAAGAGCTCCTGCCAGGTGTCGTGGCCGAGCACCACCACGTGCGCGGCGCGTTGATCCTCGGCGTCGGTGAACATGCGTCCCTGCAGCAGTGTCAGCTCGGTCACGTCCATCACTTCAGGGAAGTCCCCCGCAAGGATCGACCCAGCAACCTTCTTGCCTCCGTATCTTGCGCTGACGTCCCCTACCTGGAAGCTCTTGATGTAAGCGCCTTCGGCGTCGGTTGTGATCACGTGAGGCAGTGCGCGCAAGGCCCTCGCATCGTCGACAGTGAGCATCCGGCGCGCAAGCATCTCGGCCGTGGGCCGCACGCTGATGATCGGCAGGCGACCGATCCAGAACACATTCGATCCCAGCGAGTTGATAAAACTGGACACACGATTATCAATGCCATTAACGACCGATGAAATCGCGATGACGGTGGAAACTCCGATGACGATGCCAAGAATCGTCAGACCCGAGCGCAGCTTGTTGGTTCGCAATGTATCCAGCGCCATCTTGACGGATTCGCTGGTCTGGCCGGTTCTTGCCATCGAGGAGCCTCAAGCAGTTTACAGGGTCAGGATTCAGATCTGGTTGCACGGGGGTGATTTTGACACCTTACACCTGAAACCTGACACCTGAATTCACTCATACCGTAGCGCCTCAATCGGATCGAGGTTGGCCGCCTTCCATGCGGGATAAATGCCGAACAGCAACCCAATCGCGCAGGAAGCGCCGAGGCCAACCAGAACCCATGTGGTGGAAAGAGTGGCCGGCAATCCGATGGGAAGAAAATACACAATCCAGGTAATGATCGCGCCCGTCAGAATTCCCACGATGCCGCCAAGCGCGCACAGCGTGACTGCTTCCGTCGTGAACTGCGTAAGGATGGTGTGTTTGGTCGCGCCAATCGCCTTGCGCACGCCGATCTCACGCGTCCTCTCGGTGACGCTCACCAGCATGATGTTCATCACGCCCACGCCGCCCACCATGAGTCCCACGCTGGAGACGGCGATCATGAAGATGACCAGCCCTCCGGTCACTTGATCCCACAGACGGCTGAGCGAATCCGGTCCGAAGATTTCGAAGTCATCGGGTTTGTCGACACGCACCTTGCGGCGGATCCGCAGCAGCTCACGAATTTCTTCCTGTACCAGCGCTTTGTTTTTACCGTCGTCGTATTTCACGGCTACCCACAGGTCTTTCTCTTCCGGGTGCAGATTCTGAAACGTACCCAGCGGGAACATTGCCATGTTGTCGTCGGGATTTTTGCCGCTACCGAAGGGCTGTTTCCGCTTGTCCAGCACGCCAATCACGGTGTAGAGACCCGACTCGATCGCCACTTCTTTGCCGACGGCGGGCTGGTCGCCGAAAAGCTCTTCCCATGTGTCGTGGCCCAGCACCACCACGTGCGCCGCGCGCGCATCTTCTTCGTCGGTCCACACGCGCCCCTGGAGCATGGTCAGATCGTTTACGTCCGAAGCTTCGGCGGTATCGCCCTGCAGAATGGTGCCGGCAACTTTCTTCCCGTTGTACTTCACGTCCACGTCGCCCACTTGAAAGGGATACTTCACGTGGCGCCGCCCACCATCCACTGCAATAACGTGCGGGAGTCGGCGCAGCGCCAGCACATCATCGAGCGTCATTTTTTTGCGCGCGAGCATCTCCGCGGTCGGTCGCACGGCGATCACGGGCATCTGGAAGACCCAGATCACATTCGAGCCGAGCGTGCTCACCCATTCAGACACACGGTTATTAAGCCCATTGATGACCGACGAAATGGAGATGACGGTCGCGACGCCAATCACGATGCCGAGGATGGTCAGCCCGGAGCGCATCTTGTTTGCGCGCAGCGTGTCCAGCGCCATCTTGACGGATTCGCGGGTTTGTCCTGTCGATGCCATCGTTCAGTCTCACAGCTCTGCGCGCAATGCCACCACCGGATCAAGCTTGGCAGCCTTACTGGCCGGATAAACGCCGAAGAAGATGCCCACCGAGCCGGCCAGGAACAACCCCAGAAAAACCGCCCACAATGGCACGCTGGTCGGGAATCCGATGACAATCGTGATCAGTTTGCCCACCAGGATTCCACAGAGCACGCCGATTGCTCCTCCAATCACCGCCATGGTTGCGCTCTCGATGAGGAATTGCATCAGCACATCGCGCTGTTTGGCGCCCAGCGCCTTGCGCACGCCAATCTCGCGCGTCCGCTCCGTGACACTCACCAGCATGATGTTCATGATCACCACGCCGCCCACTACGAGCGCGATCGATGCCAGCCCCAGCACCACGCTGGCGAAGAGCGAGCTAATCTGCTTCCAGATGTCGAGGAAGGTATCGTTGGTCTGGATTTCAAAGTCGTCGGGCGACCCCGGCGTATCGTGGCGGCGCGTCCGCATCAGCACGCGCACCTGGTCCTCGGCCCGCTCCATCGCCTGCGCGCCGCCCGCCACCCGCGCAAAAATGTCCACCGAATCGTTGTAGCCGTAGATCTGCTGGTAGGTGCTGATGGGCACGGCGACCCAGTTGTCCTGCGACTGGCCCAGCGTCTTGCCCTGGCGCTCGCCCACGCCCACGATGGTGTAGGGGATTCCGTCTACGCGAATCTCTTTGCCGATGGGATCGCCTGCGCCGAGAATGTTGTCTACAATGTCGTAGCCCACAATGGCATCGTGTGTACCGTGCTCGTCGTCGGCCGGTGTAAAGCCGCGCCCCATCGCGATATCGATGTTGCTCAGCGTCAGCATCGTCCATATGTACCCGCGCACTGCGGTGTTGTCGCTCGAGTGCCCTTCGTAGAAGACGTTGGTGGACTTGTTTAGCGACGCGCCAACGGCGCTGCAATCCGTGCAGTTGTCCCGCACTGCCTCGTAGTCCTCAATGCGCACGATCTTGCGCTTCTGGTAGCGGAAATAATCCTGCGCGTTGAAGATCACGCTCGGCATCCGCGACACCTGAAACACATCGGCGCCATAGCCTGAGAGCTTGGTGGCCACATAGCGGTTGGCGCCGTTCACCATCGTGATCACCATGATCACCGACGCCACGCCCATGACCACGCCGATCAGCGTGAGAATAGTGCGCAGCTTGTTGCCCCATAGCGATTGCAGCGCGAGTTTGAAGGCCTCTTGAAGCGGCATGATCCTTTAATGTTTATGATACGCACCCGCGCGAGGCGCAGTTCCGGCGGCCCGAACGTGAAGAGCCTTTGATCGCTGACCCCTCATCTCCGATTGCTGTCGAATTCACCGGCCCGAGCTGCCGAAACCCTTCTCCGCCCGTGCGGAGCCGTCCAGGCTTTCAACCTCCTGGACGAGACCTGTTAGGACGGGCACGGGAACCATCTGCGCGATCTTTTCGCCGGCCTTCAACTCGATGGGCGCATCGCCCAGGTTGGTCATCACCACCAGGATCTCGCCGCGATAGCCGGCATCGATCACGCCGCCGGTTGTGGCCACTCCGCGCGCCGCCATCGACGAGCGGTCGCGCACCAGCAGTCCCAGCGGCGCGCCTGTCCGCGGGTCGCGCGCTTCAACGGCGATTCCCGTCCGCACCTTTACCGTGGCACGGGGCCCAAGCATAATCGCCTCCAGCGCAAACAGATCGTAGCCCAGGTCCTCGCCCGGATGCGCCACCACCGGCGCCCGGGCCCCCGCCTGCAAGAGCTTCACGCGCAACATGAGTCTGATGGTAGCAGTGGAGTTAGCAGGACACCTTCCTACGGCTGAATTCAGGTCAGGTTCAAGAGATTGTGGGCCTTTCGGCGCTTGCGGATAACCCTTTCGTCGCATTGTTGCATCAGAATTGGTGCTCTAGACTCGGTTCAAGCAACTTTTTCCCGAGCGTTTGTTTCGAGCTACTGAGACGTTGCAAGGTCATGCTAGAGCCGGTCGGCGAGCCAAAAGTTCGAAGGGCCCCAAAACCAACAGATTACAAATCCTTTGGCCAAAGGCTTCGGCGAAAGCATCGTTCTCCTTGCTCAGGAAGGACATCGAATGGGGATTATTGTTTTTGCGGAGCAGTTCAGGAATGGCGTCTGGGACGTCTGGGAGCACACTTGCAGCTTCAAAGAGGCCCAAGCGATCCTCGAGTCAGCCCGTTCTATAGCCAAAGGTCACACGCCAAACGGGCATCTGGCCCACGAGGACTTCCTTGAGAGCGCCCGCAAAATGTTTAATGTTGCGCGCGCCACGCCGGACAACCCGAAAGATGGGGATATTCAGGTCTACTGTGTCTGTGTAGACCAGACGGTGATCGGAGTCTGTGAAAAGATTCGCCAGTACTCCGAAAGAATCACAGAATCCCATCAGTTCGCCGAGGTAGCGCTCGGTAAATCCGCCTGACAGGGGTGGAGACGCTGTGCCGGCCGCACTGGGTCAGCCGGCTGTCGCCGCTTTAGCCGCCAACGGCTGCGGCGCTCGGTTCCTTTGGTGTCGACACCAGAAAATGGTCAGCCCCGGCCGGGTCTTCACCCGGCCGGGGCTGTCGTCAATTCGGCAAAAGGACTCGTAAGCCGAATTCTGTTTATGCGGTCATTCCTCTAGGCGAAGCGTTACCGCTTGCGCTCATCAGCGACCTACCCGGAGGTTCCGGCGATTGCCAAGAGCCGCCTTGCCGCATCGGGCCGATGCGCAACCGGCGCCTGGCTCCTGGCCCCGGTTTCCCTCCCTATTTGGTCTTGCTCCGTGTGGGGTTTACCCTGCCTCCGCCATTACTGACGGAGCGGTGCGCTCTTACCGCACCTTTTCACCCTTACCCGGACTGGCCGTCGAGGCCTAAGCCCTTCCGGCCAATCGTCCGTGCCGAAGCGCGAACGACCGGGCGGTATGTTCTCTGTGGCACTAGCCGTCCACGGGATTTGAAGCCCGCGTCCCGGACGTTATCCGGCACACTGCCCTCTGGAGTTCGGACTTTCCTCTCCCGGGAACCCTTGCTTGCGCAAGGACTTCCGGCAGCGACCGCCCGGTCCTCCTGCCAGGCTTTAGTGTACCGCGAAAACGGGTTCACCAATTGCGAAACGGTACCCTTGACTCTTCGACCTCGTCGCACTTCACGTTGTAGTGCTTGAGAAGCATCTCGATGGACTGTTTGGCTTCCCTTTTGTGTGGCGTCGGCTCAACGACAACTCGTTTTAACTCGATTTGTTGACCCTCCCATTTCAGCGGAACGGGGACGTAGGGGACGACCAGAGACTTGACTCTGCGGTATTTAACTACATTCGGGACTTCCGGGCCTCCCCAAACCAGCACGATCCGCCATTCCTTTTCTGCATGGAACTTCTCATGTTTCAAAGTCGCGGCGTATCGTGCGAACGTCAGAACCTTTTTCCAAGGGTCCTCTATCGACATGGTTTGTTGAAGGTGATCGTGTATAGCGTTGTTGCTTTCAAAGCCCGCCCCGTCTCGGTAGTACTCGCACTTGATTAAGGGATCCTCGTCAGCGCCGATCCACCCTGTATTCTTGTTGCTGTTCAGAAACTGCCTGCCAATCGTCGTAAGGTACTGAGGCGAAAACCCTAAACCTATCCCCGAGTATTCTCCGCTATATGCTCTCCATTGGCTTAAATCGTCGCCACTGGCCTCCGCAGAAAATGAGGCCGTATAGACAGACTCTGGGTGTGCTGCAGAATAACGAAACAAGGAGTTGTAATCCTTCAGACCGGAATCAATCTCTCCATACTGCGAATTAGACATTGCGATATCGAAGGCTGCCGTCGATGCAGCCTCAAACTCAGAGGTATCGTTGAGATACAAGATCCCGGTCGCCCGGAGCTCCCCCCTTTTCCGCGATGCCCAACAAGCCATCGAGCGTGGTGTAGTGGTAGAGCAACTCAGGCTCGGCCTGATCCGCATTTTCCTGGCGTTCTTGCTCTTCCATACTTACCCATCGCCTTCTCGGAGTTCTTCGAGCACCGATGCAATCTTCTCGCGTAACTCCGGGATATCCTCTTGGACGGAATCCCAGACCATCGCAAGGCTCACGGCAAAGTAGCCGTGAGCCACACGGTTTCTCATCCCATAAATCTCTGCGAACGGAATCGAGGGGTATTTTAGGGCGATGGTCGGATCGGCTTCGAGAAGGTTATTCGCGGCTTCGCCGATGATCTCAATATTGCGGATCACGGCATCCTGCGTGAGTGTGTCGGAATAGAACTGATCTCGGTTCATGTTCTTCGTGTACTGGAGAACTTTATCTGCAGCCTCAAGGATGTGGCCGATGAAGTCCCGCGCGGTAAGGTCTTCCTTGCTCACAAGCTCGCGGCCTCAGAGAGCACCTTTTCGCGGAACTTAAGATGAATCTCCTCAGGCGTGCGAAGGTCAATCCTAGCTCCAGTCACTTTTGCTAGTTGCGCCTGTAGGCGCTCCATTGCGAGCAGACTTGCGCGTGGCGCGGGATCGACGAGGATGTCCAGGTCGCTGTCCTCGCTGTCCTCCCCGCGCACGACGCTTCCGAAGACGCGCGGGTTGGCCATCCCCGCTTGCAGCACAAGCTGGCGAATGGTTTCCCGGTACTGCGGAAGTATCTCCGACGGCCGCATGGGCGACTATCTCCGTTAACTGCATCTATTCTAACCAACATTCATTCGGAAGGCATTCGCCCCCGGCCGTCAAGTCCGCTCCATCTGCTATAAAGATTGCCGGACGATTCGCGCAGCAGAACTCGTCATCCAAGAGGATTCCCATGAAAATGGCCGCATCGCTCCCTATCGCATCCGCCCTTATCGCACTGTTTTTGACCCTCGGTCCGATCACTGGACGCGCCCAGCAGCCCTCGGCGCCGGCCTCCGCGCCCGCCGTCGACATGACGCCGGTCAAGCCCGAGTCCGTTGGCTTCTCCGCGGAGCGGCTCGAACGCCTCCACACGGCCATTCAGGAGGAAATCGACCAGAAGCAGATGGCCGGTGCCGTCACCATCCTCGCCCGCCACGGGAAAATCGTGGACTACCGCACCTACGGCATGCGCGACATGGCCACTGCGACGCCGATGACCAAAGACACCATTTTCCGCGACTACTCCATGACCAAGCCCGTGACCGGGGTCGCCATGATGATCCTTTACGAAGAGGGCAAGTGGCTGCCCTCCGATCCCATCTCGAAATACATCCCCGAGTTCGCGCACCTCAAGGTGTTCAACGGCTTTGACGCCAACGGCAAGATGCTCCTGGCCGACCCCGACCACGCGCCGACCATGCACGAGCTGATGACGCATACCGCCGGCTTCACTTACGGAAGCGGTGACACGCCCGTCGACAAGATGGTCCACGACCTGAAGCTGGATGGCGCGAAGGACCTTCAGGAGCGGATCGACCGCCTGGCGCAGGTTCCGCTGCTCTATCAACCCGGCACCCGTTGGGTTTACAGCCCGTCGATGGACATCCAGGGCTACATTGTCGAGAAACTCTCCGGCCAGTCGCTGCCCGACTTCATGCGCGACCACATCTTCGCGCCGCTGGGCATGACCGACGCGGGCTTCTTTGTGCCTGCAGACAAGCGCGCCCGCTTTGCCGCCGGCTATCACGAGGTCAATGGGCAGCTCGTAGCCGAAGCCACGACGAACGGCATTCCCGACGACTATGCCACTCAACCCACCAATCCTTCGGGCGGCGGCGGCCTCGTTTCGACAGCCGAAGATTATTACCGTTTTGCGCAGATGCTCATGAACGACGGCCATCTGGGCGGAACGCGCATCCTGGCGCCGGCTACTGTAAAGCTGATGACCTCAAACCATTTGCCCGCCGCGCTGCTCACCGGCCAATTCGGCATCGGCCAGCACATCATGCGCCCGGGATTCGGCTACGGCTACAACTGCGCGGTGGTGTACGATCCCCCGCTCGCCGATCTCCCCGACGGTAAGGGAACGTTTTTCTGGGATGGCGCCGCGGGGACATGGTTCTGGGACGATCCAACGAACGACATCGTCTTCGTCGGCATGATCCAGCGGCGCACCAGCCCTTACAATCACCACCTGCTCTACCGGACACACGCCCTGGTCGATCAGGCACTGGTGGATCCAGCGAAATAGTCGATCCGTCAAAGCAGGCTGGTCCGTCGCGGAGGCGCGAACCTGCTGCGCCGGCCCGCCTCGCTACAATCGCACGTAGGGATGATCCAGTACCTCTATCTCGGCCGTGTGGATTACGGCGAAGCGCTGCGCCTTCAACAAGAGCTGGTCGGGCTGCGTACGCGGGGGAGCATCGGCAACGTGCTTTTGCTGCTTGAGCATCCGCCTGTGCTCACGCTCGGCCGCAACGCGAACCGCTCGAACATTCTGGCGTCGGACGAGCTTTTGGCTGCGCGCGGCGTCATGCTCCACGAGATCAACCGCGGCGGTGACGTCACCTATCACGGTCCAGGCCAGCTTATCGGCTACCCCATCTTCGATCTGCGCAGCCTGCGCAACCCTGCGAGCGGCGGCCGCCTCGGCCCGGTCGATTTTATCCGGCTGATGGAGGAGGCTCTCATTCGTCTCTGCGGCGAGTTTGGCGTCCAAGCCGGACGCATCTGCGGCCTGACCGGAGTGTGGTGCGGGCTTCCCGAGCCACAAATCTCATCCGAAGGGCTGCCGTGCGCAGCACCTTCCAAAACGTCGCCGCCCGCAGGGCGAGAGCGCAAAATCGCCGCCATCGGCATTCACGTGGCTCGCGGCGTGACCTCGCATGGATTCGCGTTCAACGTGACCACCGATCTGCGTGACTTCACGCTCATCAATCCCTGTGGTATCACGGACCGCCCGGTTACGAGCCTCGAAAGGGAAATCGCCGATTCGAATTCGCTGCCCGGCCTCGAATCTCTGGCCCACAGGGCCGCGCGCCAGTTTGGCCTGGTTTTCAATGAGCCGGTCGAGTTTGTTGCGAGCCTTGCTCCGTTGCGCGCGCAGGCGGGCGCCAAGTCCGATTCGCCAGATCCTGATTTTCCAGCGCCCGAGTTTCCCGCGCAAGAATTCCCGGCAAACGACACGCCATTACAGATTCCGCCGGAGATCGAGCGTCTGCGCCACCGCAAAGACCGGCCCGTCTCCGCGTAAGGCCCGCCCGGGCCAGAGCTTCAACGGCCGTCCGGTTCGTCGCGTCCGCGATTTATAATCCGGCAGGAGCGACGCGAGACGCCAGAGCGGTGCTGGCGCACCGGGAGCGCGAAGAAAGGAACGCATGCCGACAGAAGTCCCCATGCCCCAGTTGGGCGAGTCGATCTTCGAGGGCACGATCACCAAATGGCTCAAAGCCGTCGGCGACACCATCGCCATCGACGAGCCGCTCTTCGAAATTTCTACCGACAAGGTCGACGCCGAGATTCCCTCGCCGGTTGCCGGCGTGCTGGCTGAGATCCGCTTCCCCGAAGGCGCCACCGTCGAGGTCAACACCGTGGTCGCGGTGATTGGCGAAGCCGGTACGAAGGCCGTCGCTCCCGCAACGGCTGCAAAGGCTGCTACACCGCAAGGGGCCGTCGCACAACCGTCAGTCCAAAAATCCGCCCCACCGCAGGTGGTGCCAGTTCAAAAGGCCGCACTGCAAGTTTCCGCACAGCAGGCGCCGCAGCAAGCACAAGGCGGCCGCATCCGCTCATCGCCGCTCGCACGCCGCATCGCCAAGGAGCATGGCCTCGAGTTAGGCGGCATCGCCGGCACCGGCTCCGAGGGCCTCATCACCAAGGAAGACGTTCTGCGCGCCGCAAGCTTTGCATTGGCACAAGAACCAGTCCAAAGGGCTGCCGCACTGCAAGTGCCCCCACCGGAAGTGGCGCCGGATCTCGCAACGCTCCCGGCCGATCCCGTGCCGCTCACCCGCATGAGGGCCATCATCGCCGAGCGCATGGTGGAGAGCCGCCGCATCAGCCCTCACGTCCACACCGTCTACAAAGTAGACATGACGCGCATCGCGCGCCTGCGCGAGCAGCGCAAAGCCGCCTTCGACGCGCGCCACGGCGTGAAGCTCACCTTCATGCCTTTCATCGCCGCGGCTGCCGTTGCCGCGCTGCGCCGCTGCCCCATCGTCAACGCCTCGCTCGAAAACAATGCGCAGGGCCTCGCGATCCGCTATCACCGGTCTATTGATCTCGGGATCGCCGTGGCCCTCGATTGGGGACTCATCGTTCCCGTCATTCGCCATGCCGAGCAGCGCAGCTTCGCCGATCTCGCTCACTCCATCGCCGATCTCGCCCTCCGCGCCCGCTCCAAAAAGCTCTCGCCCGACGAGGTTGGTGGATCGACATTTACGCTGACCAACGCCGGCGCATTCGGCGGCGAGTTCGGTATGCCGATCATCAACCAGCCCGAGTCGGCTATCCTCGCGGTCGGCGGCCTGCGCAAGGAGCCGGCTGTCCTGACAGACGCCGAGGGGAACGACACCATTGCCATCCGGTCGATGCAGTACTTCTGCCTCGGCTTCGATCACCGTCTCATCGACGGGGCCGACGGCGGCAAATTCATGCTTGAGTTCAAAAAAGTGCTGGAAACCTGGAATCAGGAGGTCGGCTGAATGCCGCGAAGATTCTTTCGGGCCTAGGTTCCGTTCCTTTGATCCGGGATAATACAGACCTCACGCTTTTCGCCCCGATTCAGCACGAGGTTGGATGCCTTCCTTCGTGGCGAACCCGCCCTGTGCGGATAAGCCGCAATCGTACGCATATCATTCAACTGAGGACAGCTCATATGCTGCCATGGTGGAAACGGCTCATTTGTTCGGTTGTCAGCGTCATAGCGGGGGCAGGTGTAGTTGGATTAGCCGTTTCGTGTTTCGACTCCAACATCCGTTCCGGGAGCAAGCTCGATCTTTCGCGAATTCTTGTTTCCACTTGCATTTTCGTTGCATTGAGTTCCTCCGGTTGGCTGATGGCCGTTCCCATTGTGCTCTTGGTCCGCAGTTACTCGGGCTGGAGGATGTGGTCGTGGGGAGGGATTGGAGCGGGTATTGGTCCGGGAGTGATTTATGGCCTCGCTCTGTATGTCTACATTACCGGCCCACGTTCGTCAGGGTTCGCTCCACATACATCGACGCTTGTCCTGGTCGCAGCGGCAGTCTCGACAATATGCACCATCATCTATCTCCTTCTTGTTCACCGCCGAACTTCTTCAGTGGTCACTGCGCGCTGAGCGGCTGCTTCCTCCTCTCGAGAAGGATCAGGATCCTGGCGGCTTCGCCGACGCTTTAAACGCCGCAGTCGCATCGTGCAGCCGGTTGAAAAATCGCCCTGGCCCGATCACCTCCGTCACGTGGTGCCGATCGAAGTCGGATTTCAGATCCCATGGCACGCGCGCAAACGCCAGCTCCACGCCGGCCTCGGTGAGGCTCTTGTTGAGCCCCTGCACGATCCGGGCCGCCGTGTAATCCAGATGTGTCATGGCCTCCGCGTCCACCACCACCCACTTCACGGCGGACGGCATGGGCCGCACCACCTGCAACACCTCCTCGAGAAACCGGCCGGCATTGGCGTAGAAAAGTTCCGCGCCAAACCGGTAGAGCACCAGCCCGGGTTCGGTGACCACATTGGGGGCTGCCGGCTCGAGTCTCCAGCTTCCGTCCGGATTTGCCACGAGCACGCCGCTATGCGGGTGATAATCGTGCCGCACGACGCGCGCCAACGAGACCAGCATCGCCAGCACGATCCCCTCTTCCACTCCCACCAGAACCACAACCACTGCGGTCATCACGGCCAGCGCGTATTCCTGAGGGCTCTCTGACCGAATGTTCCGCAGCTCAACCAAATCGATCAGCCGGAGCGCAACCAGGAACACCAGCACGCCCAGCACGCAAGTGGGCAGATACTGGAGCGGCCCGGTGAGAAACAGCAGCACCACACCCACCACGACCGCCGTTGCCACTTGGGCCATCTGGCTGTGGCCGCCGGCATCTTCCATCATTGCCGTCTGCGTGGGACTGCCGTTCACCACGAACCCGCCACTGAGCGCCGCCGCGGCATTCGCGGCCGAAAGCCCATACAGATCGATATCCTCGTCCACCTTCTCGTAATGTTTCGCCGCATAAACACGTGCAGTCGCCGCGCTCTGCGTAACAATCATCACGGCGCACGAGGCCGAAACCGTGATCAGCAGTTCCACTTCCTTGCGGTTCATCCCGCGCAGGCTGAGCAACGCCATCAATCCCAGATGGGGCAAACCGCCGGCCACCGGCCCAATGGTCGCAATCCCATGTCCCGCAAAATTCCACGCCGCGCTGGCTGCAACCGCGCCCGCAACCGCCACCAGCGCGCCCGGCACTTTGGGAGCAAAGTGCCGCAGCAGCAAAACAAACGCCAGCACCGAGACCGACAACAACACCGTCGGCAGATTAGCCCGCGGCAAGCTGCGACCCACCTCCCAAAGCTGCACCACCGGCCGGCGCGAATCCACGGGCACGCCAAACATCTCGCTCAGCACGGAGATTCCGACCTGGAAGCCCACGCCGGTAAGAAAGCCTACCAGCACCGTCCGCGAAAGAAAATCCGCGATAAACCCCAGCTGCAGCAGCCGCGCCAGCAGCAGAATCACCGCCGTCAGTACTGCCACAATGCACGCCAAGGCGATATATTGCGCCCCGCCCGACGTTGCCGTGCCCGATACACCATCTGCAAAGATCGCAGCCGTCGCCGAGTCCGCCGCCACCACCAGGTAGCGCGACGAGCCGAACGCCGCAAACGCCACCAGCGGCAGCAGCAGCGAGTAAAGCCCCGTCACCACAGGCATTCCCGCAATCTTGCTGTATCCCAGCACTTGCGGGATGTCCATCGCCGCCATCACGATGCCGGCGAGCGCATCGTGCACAGCGGCTGTGCGCTGGATCGGCCGTAAGCCTCGAAACAGATTCACAACCTTAGAGCTCCTCTTTCAGCCATCAAGGGATCGTTGCAGCCGGTTTCATCGAGACTACTACGCGGTCCACTACTACGCGGTCGATACTAAGCAGTCCAGGCCTTGGCCCGCTCCACGGCCTTTTGCCAGCGCCCGCGCCGGTCTGAACGTTCGGACAAGCCCATCTTCGGCTCAAAACGCACGTCGCCTTTGCGTTCGGCGCGCAGCGCATCGGGGCTCGGCCAGAAACCTGTCGCCAGTCCGGCCAGGTAGGCAGCACCGAGCGCCGTCGTCTCCGTCACGCGCGGCCGAACGACGGGAACGCCAAGAATGTCTGCCTGGAACTGCATGAGAAGATCGTTCACCGCGGCGCCGCCGTCCACTCTCAGGGCCTGGAGCGGGGCACCCGTTTCGCTGTGGACAGCTTCGAGCACGTCGGCCACCTGGAACGCGATGGCCTCGAGTGCCGCGCGCGCAATCTGCCCCGGCCCAGTGTCGCGGCGCAAACCGATCAACATGCCCGCCGCGTGCGCGTCCCAGTGCGGCGCGCCCAGGCCAACAAACGCCGGCACAAAAACCACTCCGCCCGTGTCGGGCACGCTCGCCGCGAGCGCCTCGACTTCAGCAGAGGCGTCGATCATTTTCAGATTGTCGCGCAACCACTGCACCACCGCGCCGCCGATGAAGATGCTGCCTTCGAACGCGTACTCAAGCCGCCTTTGCGTGCTCGCCGCGACTGTTGTGATCAGCTTGTGCTTCGACCGCATGAACTCTGTGCCGATGTTCTGGAGCAAAAAGCAGCCCGTTCCATAAGTATTCTTGGCCTCGCCCGCGCTCCAGCACAACTGGCCGAAGAGCGCCGCCTGCTGATCGCCGGCGATGCCCGCGATGGCAACGCCGCCGAGACCCAGCGTGGTCGTCACCTCGCCCACGCGCTCGCTTGACCACGCGACTTCAGGCAACATGCTTGCGGGAATTCCGAAAAGCTTCAACAGCTCCGGGTCCCAATCGCCCTTCACCACGTTGAAGAGCAGAGTGCGCGAGGCATTGGTCACGTCAGTCACATGCTTGTGGCCGCTGGTCAGGTGCCACACGAGCCAACTGTCCACAGTGCCGAAAGCCAGCTCTCCGCGCTCAGCACGCGCCCGCGCGCCGTTCACATTGTCGAGAATCCACTTTACTTTGGTCCCGGAGAAGTATGGATCGAGCACGAGGCCGGTCTTCGACGAGACCATTTCCCCGGTGCCACTCTGCTCCAGCGCTTCGCACAGCGGAGCGGTCCGCCGGTCCTGCCACACGATTGCCGGATGAATCGCCTTGCCCGTCGCACGATCCCACACGATCACCGTCTCGCGCTGATTGGTGATGCCGATTGCGGCCACATCGCGCGGCCGTGCACCTACCTTGCCCAGCGCTTCAACGGCACAGGAAAGCTGGCTTGTCAGGATCTCCGTCGGATCGTGCTCCACCCAGCCCGCCTGCGGATAGAACTGCTGGAACTCCTTCTGCGCGACGGCCGCAATCGCGCCAGCCGCATCGAAGAGAATCGCCCGCGAGCTCGTTGTTCCCTGGTCGAGCGCCAATACATAGGCCATGGGCAATCACCTTTCCGGAAAAACCCTACCGTCACGCCGAGATGGAAAGTGCCGTTACCGCACCTTCCCCGCCTTGTTCTCAAGCACCACGTTGCTCAGCACCGCCGTGTCCACCGTCTCCGGCTGGTGCGAGCAGAATCCGATGCCGACATAGAACGGCGCATCCAGATGCAGCTTGATCGGCGGGCCGAATTGGTGCATCGGCTCGCCCTCGAGGCTCATCCAGACGGAAAACTCGTCGCCGTGCTTTTCAATCCCAATCCGCTTGGCGCTGATCGTCACCAGGCTGTCGGGACTTGCTCCGCCCGGCCGGCCGCGCCCGCCGATGCGAAACTCCATGTCGGTCACGCGCGTGTCTTTCTCCGGCCGCCAAGCCAGGTGCACCATCCCCGCTCCGTGCTCGGCCACCATCGCCGCCTTCGAATCGTCGTCGAGACTTTGCCGGATCATGATCACGACCTTGCGGTCGCCGTAGCCTTTGGGATCGGGGAAGTTGATATCGGCGGCCAGCGAAACGTCGCCTGACATTCGCTTCCACAGGAAGCGAAATTCGTCGCGTGTGTACCAGACGTTGTAGCCCGCCGAATTGATCGTGTACTGCCCGGTCGCGGCGTCGTAGCTTGTGCTCCCCGGCACAAGCGCGCTGCCAACGTCCGATTGGCCATCGAAAATCCCGATCGGCGCATCGAAATTTGTGCTCGGCCGATGAAAATCCGCGGGCGGCGCCACCTGCTGATGCGTTGCTGAGCCGGGCAGCGCCCAATCCGGCACCGGCGGCAGATTTTGCGCCGCCGGCGTCTGCGCAGGAAGCAGAAGCGCTGAGCTCGAAAAGCCGAGTGCTGCCAAAATCGGAATCATTATAAGGAGCCGGCAAGCGATGCGTATTCTCATGGCAACCCACTCTAGCAGACCCCTTGGGCCGCTGCCCGTGCGCCGGGGCCAATTTTTGTCATTTCGTTGTCAATCGTCGCTAGCAGACACCCGGTCTGCGTCGCTCCTCTTTCCTGGAACTGACAAAAATCGGCTCCCGGCGCCTCCTCCCTATGAGCGTGGTCGGTCCCTGATTCCACCGTCGTTTCCCAGAACCCCCCTGTGTTGTACCATTCGATTGGATTCGAGCCTCCAGAGAAAGCTCTGAACTATGACCCCCACATCCTCTCCCACACTGCTGATTCTTGCCGCCGGAATGGGCAGCCGCTACGGCGGCCTCAAACAAATCGATTCGGTCGGCCCCGCCGGCGAAACCATCATCGACTACTCCATCTTCGACGCCCTTCGCGCCGGCTTCGGCAAGCTCGTCTTTGTCATCCGCAAGGACATCGAACAGCAATTCCGCGAGATCGTCGGTGCGCGGTTTGAAAAGCGCGTTGCGGTCGACTATGTCTTCCAGGCGCTCGAAGACATTCCTTCGCGCTTCACCGTTCCTGCGGGCCGCACCAAGCCGTGGGGAACCACGCAGGCCATCCTGATCTGCGCAGACGCAATCCACGAGCCCTTCGCCGCCATCAACGCCGACGATTTCTACGGCGCCGACGGCTACCGCTCGCTGGCCGCGCACCTGACTTCCGGCTCACCAGACTATTCGATGGTCGGCTTCGTGCTGCGCAACACGCTTTCCGATTTTGGCTCCGTGGCGCGCGGCGTTTGCCAAGTCTCCGATGATGGCTACCTCCAGCACATTGTGGAGTTCACCAAGGTGGAGCGCGACGGAGACGGCGCACGCAACACCGATGCCGCCGGTACCGTGACGAAATTCACCGGCGACGAGCCGGTCTCAATGAATATGTGGGGATTCACGCCGCGGATCTTCGATCAACTGCGCGAGCGCTTTGAAAAGTTCCTTGAGGCCAATGCCACCGACTTGAAATCGGAGTGCTACATTCCCAACACCGTTGGCGAGTTGATTCGCTCCGGCGAAGCGCGTCTCAAAATGCTTCGCTCGCGCGACGCCTGGTTTGGCGTCACCTATCGTGAAGACCGCCCGCGCGTCGTTGAGAGCATCCGCCGCCTCATCGCCGAAGGGGTTTATCCCGAAAGTCTCTGGCCATGAGCGAACGGCCCGACGCACAAGCCGCGGCAACTCAGTTTGAATTCCGTGGCGCGGTTTTGGGCCTGACGCCACACGGCGGTGGCCACATCAACAACACGTTTCTCGTCACATGCGAGGCGCCGGGCGCGCCGGTTCGCTACATTCTGCAGCACATCAATCGCCACGTCTTCCACGATCCCATCGCCGTAATGCGGAATATCGAACGCGTCACAGCGCACCTTGCCGCGCAAGCAGCAGGTCAACCGGACGGCGCACGCCGCGCGCTTCAGCTTGTTCCCGCGCGGGACGGCCGCAACTGGCACGTGGATGCGCAGGGAGAGACGTGGCGCGCCTATCGTTTTATTAAAAATGCGCGGACCTACGAAACTGCGACGTCGACCGACCAGGCATTTGAGGCGGCGCGAGCATTCGGCCATTTCCAGCGGCAGCTGAGCAATTTGCCACCGCCGCGCCTCAACGAAACCATTCCCGACTTTCACTCGACGCCCAAACGCTTTGCCGCGCTGGAGCAAGCAATCGCCGATGACGCCGCCGGCCGCGCCGCTCTGGCCGAACCGGAGATCGAATTTGCACGCTCCCGCCGATCGATCACCGGCGTTCTCCTCGACGCCAATCTCCCCGAGCGCATCACTCACAACGATACGAAGTTCAACAACGTTCTGCTCGACAACAAGACCGGCGAAGCCGTCTGCGTGATCGATCTCGACACCGTGATGCCCGGCATGGCGCTTTACGACTTTGGCGACATGGTGCGCACCACGACAAGTCCGGCGAAAGAGGACGAAAAGGACCTGTCGCTGGTGACGATGCAGTTCCCCATGTTCGAGGCTCTGGTCCGCGGCTACCTTGAATCGGCCGGCCCTTTCCTCACGGCCGCGGAGAGAAAACTTCTCGCCTTGTCCGGCAAGCCCATCACATTCGAAATCGGAATTCGCTTCCTCACCGACTATCTCGCAGGCGACACCTACTTCAAAGTGCATCGCGAGGGGCACAATCTTGACCGCTGCCGCACGCAATTCAAGCTTGTGGAGTCGATCGAGCGGCAGGAAGAAGAAATGAACCGGCTGGTGGAGTCGATCGGATGACCGGCGCGGTTTACGGGGTTTGTGCCGAAGTGTAGGCGGGCAGGCGCGGCGTAAGCCGGCGGATCACGAACTCCTGAATCAGATTCTGCGCCGCGCCTGCAGCAGTGCCGATGAGCGCATTTTCAAAGGTCACCTCCACGCCGCTGCGGTCGCCGGCCGGATAGTAAAGATCTGAGATTCCGCCAGCCGCAATTCCACCCAGGATTCCGGAGTAATCAAACTGCCAGTGGGCGTTGTCGCCCTTGCAGATGACCGCGCTGGCGATCGCGCGCATCGCTCGCGAACGAATGCTGCCCGTCCCCTTGTAGAAGTATCGCGGGTCCTGCCGGAACAGGGAAGGAAGAATTGCGCCGCCGATCATATCTTCGTTAAAGTTGTCTGCATAATTGGCGCCGAACCGCTTCGCGTATCCCTCCGCCCCCTGGCCGTAGCCTTTGAAAATGTGGTCGGCTTGCTCCATCCCCGCAACGGTTCCAGTCATCAGAAACGTGACGGGATCGATCGAGGTCCTCCAGGCGAGCTGGAATTTCTGACGGGTGGTGAGCGGAAGAGCGTTGGGATCGTAGCTGACGTAATAGTTCGGCAGGATGCCGAGGACCCGCTGCTGCTCCTCCAGGTTCAATTGCGCTTCAGCAATCTCTTCTTGCGATCCGGCCGACACCTCCACGGAATTCGCGGCCGCAGCCATCGGCAAAACGATGGTGCGCGTATCGTAGGCCTCACCCGCGCGCAACTCGCCGGAGATCGATTGGGTTTGAAAGCCGTCGGAAGAGACTGTGATCTTGAACGTTCCAGCGGTTAAATTCGCGAAATTGAATGCACCACTGCTGTCGGTTTGCTGGGTCGCCGTTTCGGGATCGTCGCCAAGAGTCAGCTCCAGCACCACGCGTGCGCCCTCGTACACCGTTCCGTCGGCGCTCTCAACGGTTCCGTGCACGCTTCCCATAGCGGCGTCGGTGGCCGGCGTGGCTTGTGCCGCGGCCTGTTGTGCCGGTGCGTAAGCCGCGGCCAGCAGGCACGCTCCGAGCGCAAGCAGACCGCCGCGCAGGGTGAACGGCCACCGCGGGCATCGCCAGGCGCCGCCTTTATGTGCCTGTCTTTCGATCAGCTTGGCTCCTATTCCGAGGCCCATCGCGTTCGAGCATGAAGGAGCCTTTGGGCAAATAGAATCTCGATCTATTTTGACAATAGAATTAGACGAAGGAAGTAGCGGATCATCGAAGTAACCATGACTTTAGTTTGGAGACCTATCGCGCTGAGACGCAGAATGCCGAAATGCAGCTCTATTCATTGAGCGGTCCGGAACTTCCTGCCGTTACTCAGGCCGCCCGGTGTAGTGCTCCATGTGGTGTACCTCGGAGTGGTCCTCAATCGACTCCAGATGCGTTGTCACTTCGGCAGGCATCTCCAGGTCAACCGCGAGCTGCTCTTCAACCTGTGTCGCCAGACGATGGGCTTCCCCCAGCTTCATGTTGTCGGGAAACAAAAGATGAACTTCGATGATCTGTCGGTAGCCCGTGGTGCGGAATCGCACTCCGTGGTATTCCAAGCCCAACTCCGTGCAGAGAGCATCGAGTCGCGCGCGAATCAGGTGGCCAACTTTGGGATCCGAGTAGTCGAGCAGCCCTTTAAATGCGCGCCAAAGCAATCGTCCGCCCGCCCACAGAATGTTTGCCGCCACGGCATAAGCGACCAGGGGATCGAACGGCTTCCATCCAGTCGCCATCACCAGTACCAGGCCCGCGACCACGCCAAAGCTGGTCCAGCTATCGGTGAGCACGTGCTTCCCATCGGCTTCGAGGATCACCGAATGATTGCGCCGGCCGATGCGCAACAGATACATTCCCAAAACGGCGTTCAATACGCCGGCAGCGACGATCAGGATCACCCCGCTCCCCAGGTTCTCCAGGGCCAGGCCGCTTCTCCATTTCACCGTGGTCGTGTAGAGAATGCTTCCGGCGGCCAGCACGATCATGGCGCCTTCAAAGCCCGCGGAGAAAAAAGTGATGCGCTCGTATCCGTAGTGAAAATGGGCGACCGCCGGCCGCGCGCTCAACCACAGGCTGAAAACGGCAAATGCCACGGCCACCACGTGCACCACCGATTCCGCAGCGTCAGAGAAGATAGCCGATGACCCCGTGTAGAGGTAAGCAGTCATCTTTCCGGCGAGCATCAGCACGCCCACGATCAATGACAACAACATGGCGAAGCGAGCATCGCGATATTGCCGCAGTCGCTTATCGGTGGAATCGTGTTTCGGCAGATCGTTCAAAGCCGATCCTTCGATCGATGACGCATGGATTCAGCCACCAGTCTACGCGCGGTGGATGAGGCCCGCTCTGCTGGCCATGCGGCAGTGGCAAACTCGTTGTCCCCCGGGGCCCTCCGCTTCCAACGGGCATTCTCCTTAAAATTGGGGACGCTCCTTTACTGAGTCTGACCCGGAGTCTGCGGAGAGGTATGTTCAATGCGGCCGAAATCGATCCCAAAGTGCGGGTCCTGCTCGGTGCCATCGACATGAATGGGAACCAGAGTCCCTGCTCCATGTTTCTTGAAGAATCTGTCGGCCGGCTTCAGCAGTATTCCCTTCCAGCCGCCCACCATCTGCGAAACCGTGGCCTCTGTCTGAGCCGTGCCCTTGAAATCGAGAGTACTGGCGTCCAGTCCATATTTGCCCGCCAGATCGATCTCTGCTCCAGGCGCGGTGTACTTAAGGTTGGGCAGCGTAATCACTCCATTGGCCATCGTGAAATTGCTTACGATTGCCGAGCGCACCTCGTCCCCGGCGTTCTTCGCGTCCTTGGGCTCGCCTTGACCGCGCATACTCAGCTCGCCGACATCGTTCTGAACCTTTGCGCTCGTGAACGCCGCGTCCTCAAGTTCGAAGCTTCCGTTCAGCTCGATCTTTTCCTCCACCGGCTCCGTTCCCGGCGCAATCTCAAGCTTTGTCTTCAACGTCAGCTCGCCAGTCATCAGCGGCGTCCCGTTCTTGCTCACCAGGCGCATAAAGTCCTCCATCCGCCCGCCGTTCACAATCACATTCATCGCGATCTGGCGACCTCCGGGCCGCCCGGTTCCATTGGGCAGCGTTTCGGACGGAATTCCAACGATCTGACCTTCAGCGGTAAAGCGTGACTGTCCCAGCGTGGCGCGCACCGGATGCAGCCAGGTGTCGCCGTTGGTCCCGTCCACCGTGGCGTGGAAGGTCGTCTCCAGCGGCATCGCGGTGCCGAAGTGCGTCAGCCTGAAGTCCGGAGTGCTCGTCTGCCCGTCTACTTCTAGGTTGCGTAACACACCCTGGTACTTCCCTGTCGAGTTGAGGATTCCCGCAATCCCTTTGAAGACGGCGAGGTCAGCATGTTCGAAGCGGTAGCCGCCCTCGACTGGAGTCTCTCCGGGATCCTCGACAACCCACGGCCCCAGGCTGCCTGAGGTGAAGATGATTCCTGCCGGCCGCGGGTTGGTCAACTGTGCATCGAAATGCATCGACCCGCCCAAACTCACGTTGTGGAGTTGCAATTTCGCAATGTCGAACTCCAGCGGAAGCTTTCCCGGCTTGCTGGTCTGGATCGTCAGATGGGCGCCATAACATTCGATTCTGCGGATCAGGAAGCTCAGCATGGGTTGTTGGCCTCCGCCGGGCGCGGTGCCAGCCGGCGCATGCGCGTGCTTGAAAAGCGGCTTGGGCGGCAGGTCAATGTTGAGACCGTTCAATTGCACCACTGCAATTCGGATGGGCTCGCCCGGCTTGTAACGCAGGGGGGTGTGAAAACGAAACTCACCGAGCGTGATGAGAGGCTTGGTTACGACAGTGCCATTTGGGCCTTCTACAGTTACACCCGGCATGTCGACCGGCGGCCAGATGCGCAGCCCCTTGCCCTCGGCCCACAATCCGCTGATAAGCGAGACGTGAAAGCTATCCAGCTCCACGCGCGCGTGAAAATGCTCTTCGAGTTTCTCCACAATCGCGGCGCGCAGCATGGGCTCGGCCCGGCGGATCGCCACAGTGATCGCCACGCCGAGCAAAAGAAACGCCAGCAAAACCGCTGCGGCGGCCCACTTGAGCCATGTGCGCTTGCGCCGTTTTCCCGTTCCCCTCGCTGCCACAACCCACCCTTGCCTGCGTTCATTCTCGCAGGCCCCTTTGCACTGGAAGGTTAATCCCCTGCACTGTTTGACGCCGCTCGCGGCCGACAGCGCACCGACGTCTTGCCGCCTTCTGGTTCCCCTTAATCCTTCGGTCTGTGGCTCCCTGACCTTCCGCTCTTTTGTTCCCGGTACCTAAATGCCGTAGACTTCTTCTCACCGATGCAAGCGTTGATTGAAAACCTCGTAAAGCTCCAATCGATCGAACTCAGCCGCACCCGCCTGAATCAAGAGATGCGTGCGCTGCCCTCCGAGATCGCTCAGGCCGAGGCCGCGCTCGCCGCCGCCCAGCGCCAGTCTGCCGATCTTTCCGCCGCGCTGGGCCGCGAGGAGACGCTCCGTACCCGGCTGGATCGCGACATCGATTCCCATCGCAAGAAGGCCTCCCGTTTCCGCGTCCAGCTCGACTCGGTTACGACTCCGGAGCAGGCTGCGGCCATCGAGCACGAGATTCAATTCGCGACATCCGAAGCCGATCGCTTGGAAAACGACGAATACGCCAGCCTGGAGCGCACCGAGGCGCACGAATCCGCGCTATCCCAGGCCCGTGCTCAGGTGGAACAGCTTGCCGCGGAGGTGGAGTCTGTTCGCGCCAGCGTGGCCGCTCGCCAGCAGGAACTTACAGCCAAATTGATCGCTCTCGACAATGAGCGCGATGCCGTCCGCAACGCGATCGATTCGGAGTGGCTTGCGCGCTTTGACCGCATCGCCAAAGGCCGCGGCACCGGCATCGCCCGCGCCGAGAATCAGCAATGCACGGGCTGCAGTATGGGTGTGCGTCCGCAAGTCTGGAACCAGCTCCGCGAGGGCGAGCTGCTGACCTGCGACAGTTGCAGCCGCTTTCTCTATTGGGACCCGGTGATGGCACCCGCGCCCAAAGCGCCGCAACCGGAATTGATCCCCGGCGCCGGCCGCGCCCCGCGCAAACCCCGCGAGGCGGGCGCGTAGCTGCGTTTGCCCGGCAAGCATTTTCCCCCAGGTTGCCTCAGCCGCTCCCCACCGCTTTGCGCCTGCTACCCTTTTCTCAGCAGCTCAAACCGCCGAAACAAACTGACGACCGTCCTCTGGAGCACTACCGTGCAGCGCATCTGTGTGGATATGGACGAGGTGATGGCCGATACGCTCGCCGAGCACTTGCGCCGCTATAACCAGGCCTTCGAAGAAGACGTCACGCCGGAGGACCTGGCCGGAAAAGGGCTGTGGGAGATCGCGCCGCAAGACCGCCAGGCGCAGCTCCGCGCATTTCTCGATGCCGAAGACTTTTTCGAGGTGCTGGACGTGATTCCCGGCGCGCAGCCGGTGCTGAAGGAGCTTTCGTTGCGCTTTGAAATCTTCATCGCCACGCAGGCCATGGCGGTTCCGAACTCCCTCGGCCCCAAGTATCGCTGGCTGCAGCGCCACTTTTCCTTCATCCCGCCGACCCACTACGTCTTCTGCGGCAACAAATCCATCCTCCGCGCCGACTACCTCATCGACGACCAGCCCAGAAACCTCCTTCGCTTTGAAGGCCAGGGACTGCTCTACACCGCGCCGCACAACCTCGCGGCCACCGGTTTTGTCCGCGTAAACAACTGGCGCGAAGTCGCCGATTACTTCGATGCCGTCCCCTCCGAGCCCCAAACCTCTGCCTGAGCAGGCGCAAAGCCCTCAAGCCCGCACAACCTCCGAATCTACGGTCCAGGGCCGCGCGCATAACTGCATCCATCCAGGTTCGATACCATGGACTATGACAGTGTCCGGGTCCATCTCTAAGGCGCCTATCACGCGCCGCCGCTTTCTGCTCGCAAGTGCGTGTGTGGGCGCCGGTCTGGTGCTCTATAGTGGCGAATTCGAGCGGCACTGGATCGAGATTGCGCACCGCGACGTTTTCCTGCCCGGTCTGCCTCAGGCCTTCGACGGTTTCCGCATCGCGCAGCTCAGCGACATCCACCTGGACGAATACATGGAGCCGTTCCTGGTCGGTGACGCAGTCCATCACATCAACAGCATGAACCCCGACGCGGTTTTTTTGACCGGCGATTTTGTGACCAAGGGGATTCTGCCCACGAAATTTGCAGTCGGTTCGGCGTGGCAATGCGCAAATCTGCTCAACCAGCTTGAGTGCCCTCACCGCTATGCGGTTCTCGGCAATCACGACGTGTTAATCAGCCGGGAAATCGTTACCGAGGCGCTCAGTGCAAACGCCATCACCGTGCTCGACAACGCGCATGCGCCCATTGAGCGCGCGGGTGCCCGATTCTGGCTTGCCGGCGTCGACGATCCGGTCGTAGACACGCCCGATCCCGAGTTGGCGATTCCTCAATCCATCCGCAACGTGCCGCATGAGCCCATCGTGCTGCTTTGCCACGCACCCGACTACGTCGACGATCTTTTGCCAACACCGGCGGGCCGGGCGCTCTCACTCATGCTTGCAGGCCACACCCACGGTGGCCAGGTGCGCGTGCCGCTCATCAGACCTCTGATTCTTCCGCCATTGGGCCACAAGTATGTCGAGGGTTGGTTCCGGTTCGGGAATCTGCAACTCTACGTCAATCGCGGTCTCGGCACCGTCGGCATCCCTGTCCGGCTCGACTGTCCGCCGGAGATTACGCTGCTCACGCTGCGGGCCGCGTGAGCTAGAATCGCTCCCGCTGGCGCTCACGCGGCCGCGTTCGTCATTCCCCCGCAATGGTCATGCCGTCAATGCGCAGCGTGGGCGAAGCCACCGATCCTCGGAATACAAGGTCATTCCCGATCGCCGTCACATTGCGCAGCATCTCGGCAAGGTTTCCAGCAATCGTCACTTCCTCCACTGCATGCGTGAGCTGGCCATTCTCAATCCAAAGGCCCGTCGCGCCGCGCGAGTAGTCGCCGGTCACAAGATTGGTGCCGAAGCCCATCAGCCCCGTCACGTAGAGTCCCGCCGGAACCTCCGCGATGATCTCCTCGGGAGCAAGCGTTCCCGGTTCGAGGAAGAGATTGCCGCAACCGATCCCCGGCGCGCCCGCCAATCCCCGCGCGGCGTTGTGCGTGGACTTCATCCCCAGCTTGCGCGCGGTGTACGTGTTCAGCAAGTAGTTCTGCAGCACGCCGCGCTCGACGACAACGGTGCGCTGCGAAGCCAGGCCCTCGTCGTCGAAAGGCGAGGTCCCGACGCCTCCCACGCCGGAGGGCAACAGCATGGTGTTGTCGTCTACGATGGTCACGCTCGTTGCGCCAATCGTCTCGCCAAGCTTTCCCGCAAGAAACGATGCGCTACGCCAGATCGCATCGCCGGAAGCGGCCTCAAAGACCGAGCCGACGAGCGTTCGCGCCGTCTCGGGAGCAAACACGATCGGAACGCGCTGTGTGGGAACGCGCCGCGCCCCCAACCGCCGCAGCGTGCGCCTGGCTGCCTCGGCGCCCACGGCCTCAGGAGATTCGAGAAGCTCGAGCCGCCGCGCGCTCGACCACCAACCATCGCGCTGCATCTTGCCATTTGCATCCATGGCCAGCGGCGCCGCGGAAACGCCCGCGAAGCTGGTGCGATAGCTGCCCACAAATCCGCGCGAGTTGGCCATGGCCTTACGCCCGGTCGACACGTCGAAGCTGCCGCCGTCGGAGTTGGTAATGCGCGGGTCAGCAGCCAGGGCTGCCGCCTCGGCCCGCCGCGCCCACTCGATGCGCTCTGCTCCTTCGAGTGAGTACACATCGTCGAAATAAAGGTGCAGATCGCCGTCCGCCTTGCCAAACTCGCCCGCCTCCGGCAACCCGGCGAATGGATCCTCCTCCGTAACCTTGGCCAGCGCCAGCGCCCCATCAACAAGCTGCCGGATTCCATCCGGGGTCAGGTCGCTCGTCGAGGCCGAGCCCGACCGCCTGCCCAGGAACACCCGCAGCCCCAGTCCGCGCGAGCCAGATTCCTTCAGCGTTTCCACTTCGCCCATGCGCACGTTCACGCTGAACTCGTCGCCCTCGCGCGCCACGGCCTCCGCGTCGCTCGCGCCCGCTTTCACGGCCTGTGCGACAACGTCGGAGACGAGGGATTCGAGATCGATTGCGGTTTCGTTGGATGGGGCAGCAGATTGAGGCATGTCCTCAAGCTATCAAAAGCCGATGGACTTGCGATTTGTTTGGAGGATTTGAGCGATGCGAAGAACCAGAGCTCTATGCCGTCAGCCGCTCCAGCTGATCCGGCTTGACGATCGTGAGGCTGGTACCCTTGATGGTGATCCACTGGTCGCGCCGGAACTGGTTCAGCAGTCGCGTCACTGTCTCGCGCGAAGTGCCCGCCATGTTGGCGATCTCCTCGTGCGTCAGCGCCATGGTGAAGCGAATCTCCGGTTTGCCGTTGGCCGATGCGCGTCCCCAGTCCAGAAGCAGCCGGGCCAGGCGTCCCGCAGCCGAGCCAGAAAGAGCCAGCCGCTTGGCATCGTGGAAGACCGTCAGGTATTCACCGCTGAGCGACTGAGCCGCGTGCATCGATGCGATCCCATGCCGGCCCAGGAACTCAACAAACTCCTGCTTGCGCACCGTCTTTACCTGGCAGGGCTCGATGGCCTCGGCGGTTACTTCGTGCGGCACGTTGGCCAGCACCGCGCTCAACCCCATCACGTCGCCCGGCCCGGCGATCTTAAGGATCATTGTCTTGCCGTCCCGCGACGTCGAGGAGATCTTCACCTGCCCGAAGCAGATGACAAAGACATTGCGCGCCGCATCGCCCTCTGAGAACAGCTTGGCCCCGCGAGCGTGGCTCATCATGATGCCGATCTGGTCGTAATCCGCCAATGCTTCGGGCGTGAGATTGCAGAACATCCTGAGATGCCGATGCTCGCAATTCAGGCAATCTTCCGGAGGGTGATGAGCGTGGAGCGTGGCCATACCTATACCGTTGGGCGCTAACAGCTACCCAAAGTATAGCGCAAATCACTATTCGGGACGCCGAACGTTCCCGACGGCCTCGTTCGGCTCCCGGCATAATCTCCGACGAAGGCGATTATCTTATGCGGGCATCGCTCCGTTGCTGTGCCGGCGTGCAGGCACCACCCGGGTGAGGCAACACGTAATGTAAGCTCGCGAAACCTCGCGTGCCAGTTCCTCCAGGAGCCGCATTCGCAGCGGTGGATAGCCTTGAAAGGCCCGGTGCAAAGCTTCGATTGGTACCAGCAGCATCGATCCCGATCCCACCGCACTCAGGGTGTAAGTATGATAACTGTCTCCCAGGACGGCAGCGAGCTCCAACAGATCCCCCGGCCGCGCTGACCCCAACGTGACGCGCATCTCAAAGCGCTCTGCCTTGCGCACAAAATCGCCCGAAACCACGACATACAGTCCCTCGCAAGGCTCCTGCTGGCGAAAGACCACCTGGCCGGACTCGAAATCGATGCACCGCGTCTCCCCGCTCAGCAGACTCCCGGCATCCGGTGGGCACTCCAATAGCTCCGCGAGCGGATGCGCCGCCGCGGCGGCCAGGCGCTCGAATCGCGTATCGGACTGATTGCTCACCATTTCCACGCTCTATTCCCGGCTTTAGGACTTCCCAATTGCAGGTCCGCTGCGGGCACGATTTCCCGGCACTTCACTGCAGGCGGACCATCTCCTGCGCGCCGTGGCGCTGGCCCGTAAGCTTCCGGATTTGTACTCGATGCTGGTCGGACAAAACGGTGCGGTTCTCCTTTCAACCGCCCATTTTCCCTATCGATCGATCCCTATTGATCGATCCACATGAGGCGATCAGCGCCCCGCGCTGAAGAATGCGCCCCAGCCCGCCTGCTACGGCGCTCCCACCGGAAGCGCAACCAGCTGTTCCACCTCGGCACGCGATCTTTCAGGTGGAACGCAGAGAACCGGCACGCGCGAAGCAGTGAGCAGGGCAAAGGCCGTGCCATGCGGCCCCCGCGTTCCGCTCATGCGTTTTACCCCAGCTACAAGAATGCAGGGGTGACATTCGGCAATCGCTTCCTGAATGGCCTCTCCAGGGTCTCCGTCCTTCACGAGGCAATGCACTGGGGCTTCGTTAAGCAGCCAGCCTGAGCCCCCACTGCGCGCGTGGTGCGGGCGCGGCGGAAGCTTGATGCCAAAATCCGCCGGCGCGGCAGCGCAAGGATCCTTGCCTGCTCTAATCTCGGCGGCGGAGCGCACGTGCAGCAACAGTAACGGACGCTGAAAGGTGACGGCCAGCGAATATGCCGTTGCCGCCGCCGCACTGGCCGCTTCGTTGCGTTCTACGGCCAGTAAGACCGGTCCACCCGGCGCCGGCCGATTCGGGCCCGCATTCCAGTCCGCGGCCACGGCCAGCACTGGACACGGCGCCAGCCTTACCAGTTGTTCCGCAATGGCGCCCACCACAACCGGTCCGGCGCCTTCCATCCCTTTGGTGCCAATCACAATCAGCCCGGCCTCGTACTGCCGCGCCACATCCACCAGCATCTCGGCCACGGTCCCTTGCCGCACTTCGGAATGGCTGTGAATGCCTTCGCGCAGCAGCTCGCCTGCCATCCTGTCCAGCACCTTGCGCGCCTCCGCCGTCAGGTGGTTGGCCACGCTTCCCGGCAGCCCGTCCACCGCGGCGTATTCCATTGGGTCGAGCCCATGCGCCAGAACGATGCGTGCGCCGTAATTTGTGGCCAGCTTGCGGGCGTATTCCAAAGCCGCCTCTGCCTGGCCATCGAGGCCAGTTGCCACCACAATCGTTTTCAATCCTTGATCGAAACTCACGCTTCACTCTTCTCCGGGGTCCATTGCTATCTCGCTCATTGGACTCTGAGTGTGCGCTTCACGGCCAAGGAGCGGCAGTGACCCCATTCACCCCTACCTGTGATTCGAGTCACAATGCAAAACCTTGATTTTGCTGGAGAAGGCACACGGCTCGCGAGCGACCAAAGGCCGATTCAGCTATTGAAGAGAGCTAGGCATGACCGAGCGGAGAGTCTTGAGAAGCAATCGCTTTCCTCAAGTACTCTTCCCTCTCCATGAGCCAAGATCGAATTATGAACAGCGCGACTTCTGGCTTTGAACAACCGAAACGTCCGTACGCAGCAAGCGTCTCAATCATCCGGAATGTCACTGGGTCCATTGCCTTGATTTCGATCGTATGGGAGGGTATGTTCCTCTCGGGCCTGCCGCCCTGTTTTTTGGAAGGTTCCTCTTCCATCATTATCCCCTTGAAATCCCCTTTTAATAGGATTATAAGGGTAGCAGATTATGAAGTAGTCGATGGTGCATCAAACCAGAGCATGACGATTTGCACAAAAATGCGGTCGGAGTCGTTGACTGGTTTGATTCCCACATCTGTAGAATGTTCCCACGCTCCGCATGCATGGAGGTGAATATGCCAACGACCGAGGCAATCCGGCCTGAAGACGTAATTGTTGGGCTGCTGGCTGCGCTTTGGAGGAAGAAATACGATCGTTTCAAAGCGGATCCAGTCAGCGTGCACTCGAGCTTCTACAAATGGCGTGAAAACCCCGATTTCTCGCGGCTCTTTGACGAGTTCATTTTCGACAAAAGGGATTATTTCCCCTACTCTGAAACACTCGACCGCGTGCTCGACGGCCTGCAATTGGCAGGCTATTTGGAGCGGACGAACCCGCGCGGAACATATTACGTAATCGTGCCTGAAATTGAGAGGCTTTTCCAAAAAGATGTGAGATCAAGATTCGGGGAGCTCCAACTCAAAGAATTGGAGGCACTCGCGGGGGAGTTTGTCGAAAACATCGAAACAGAGAAGAAGCGAGCCGGAAGGTAACGCCAAAGCAGCCGCTCCGACGCAAACGTCGGGGAAGCTCGAAAAGGCCGTCGCCGAATTCGCCGAGAAATTCCTCGGAGAGCCCCACTTTCCGCGCGGCTCAAAAGTCATCCATGACGCCATCTGGGGAACGCAAAGCCTCCACGAAAACGAGGTCGCGATCCTAGACACGCCTCTGCTCCAAAGACTCCGGCAAATTCATCAAACCGGATTCACCTTCCTGACCTTCCCGTCCGTGACGCACACGCGCTTTGACCACACCCTGGGCGTTTTGTACCAAGCTGACAGGATGGGAAGGGCACTTCTTGAGAAATACGAAGACCTAGGAGACAAAGATATTGTTGATCGTCAAGCGATCAAACGGCTCCGGGTCGCCGCCCTACTCCATGATTGCTCGCATGGGCCCTTTTCCCATACAAGCGAGGACTACTACAGTACCTTTCCAGAGTTCCAGGAGTTCGTCGGTTCCGGCGGAAAGTTCGAGGGCGCTAGCGCAAGTGAAGTTCTAGCCTACCTGATCCTCACGAGTGACGCTTTTAGAACATTCTTAGGCAAGCTCGAGGCCCACACTGCCCTCGGTCTCGATGCGGACTGGCTTGCTCAAATGATCATGGGCCAGCTGAAAACATCGATGAGCGGTCACTATCAGCAGATTCTTAACGGACCGTTTGACGCAGACAAGCTTGATTACATTTTCAGAGACGGTCACTACAGCGGGTTGCCCCTCGGAGTCGACCTAGACAGGCTCTATTTGAAGACCGAAATCCACGTCATAAACGAGAAAAATATTCCGAAGAAGTCCCCGCTATTCACGGGCCAAATGCGACGCCTAGTGATGGCGCGTCCCGGCATAAACTCGCTTGAACAGATCGTCGCGGCCCGAATGAATTTGACGGCCAGTCTCTATCATCACCACAAAATTCGCGCCTGCGACTGCATGCTTAAGGCCCTGTTTCTTTTCTGTCGGAAAAACGGCGAGAGGGTTTGCGGGCGGCGAATCGAAACTGCGGCCGACTTTCTCCATCTCACGGATTTCAAGCTGCTGGGAGGCGTCGAAAACGAAGCCGGACCCGTCCGCGAGATGCTATCTAATCTAGTCAACCGGTGACTGTACAAGAGGGCACTTGTACTCTCCATGAATACCTTTGAGCACCCGGACACCGAGAAAGACGAAGAGCGCACGGGGACGAGAGACTTGAATGAGGTTTACGCGCTCATTGAGCTGCCTTTCGACGGCCAGCGCGAACTCGCCGAAGCCATCTGGCAGGCGGCCGGGAGGCCGGGCAGGAAGGAGGAGGTGTGGCTTGACTTCCCGAAGGGCCCCAAGACCAAGGACCTAGCGGGAACATTCATAAACGTCGGTTCAAACGAAAAGCCCGTTTTTCGCACACTCGAACAATTCATCCCAATCGATCAATGGCAGAGGCAGTATCTGCAGCAGAAATGGCGCGGACATGTGTTCTGCCGACCAGAGTTCCTGGCGCAGATCACGCCCGCGGCAGTGCAAATCATTGGCGAGAGGTATAAGGTGAATTTCACGGAATTTGCGTGGACCCATGCAAATCTCGAACCGCCCCCTAAGGCGGCCGCGCCACGATCCGGGAGAGCCAGGAAGTCTGCGAAGTAGGCGACCTTCACATAAACTGCTGGCTTCCGAGGGGCATTCAAATGGCCTGCCGCGGCTGCCAATTCCAACGGTCCTAGCGGCTAGCTTGCTCGGCTGCCTTGGCCTCAGGCGCCTCGCCGCCCGCCGTCTGCTTGGCGAGGCTCGTGTTCGCAGAACCTGCCAGGATAGACATCGTCTTCGGCAGGAGGGCCTCAGCATGCTGCCGAGCGAAGGGGTAGCGCCCCCAGATCAGGTAATCGGCAACCACGCCGGCGGGCACCCTGTACATCCGGCGGCCCAATGCGCTAACGTGGGCGCGGTATGAAAACTCTTCGGTTGCACCCCCTTCTCTCGTCTTTCTCTATCGCCTCCACAATTTTCCTTGCAGCCAGCCTCGCCGTTTCAGCCCAGGCTCCGGCGCCCGATTCGCCCGCCATCGAAGCCCAGGCCCACGCGATGATCTCGAAGCTCACGCTGGAGCAGAAGGTTGAGCTCCTCGGCGGCGTCGACAGCATGTTCACGCGTCCCATGTCCGTCATCGGGCTGCCGCGTTTCAAAATGTCCGATGCCTCTCTGGGCGTCCGCACCTGGGGACCGACTACGGCCTACGCCGGCGGCGTTGCGATTGCCGCCAGCTGGGATCCCGAGCTCGCCCGGAAGATCGGCGAAAGCCTCGGCCGCGACGCCCGCGCGCGGAACGTCAACTTCCTTCTTGGCCCCGGCGTCAACATCGCACGCTCACCCCTATGCGGGCGCAACTTCGAGTACCTCTCCGAGGACCCGTTCCTGAACGCTTCTCTCGTTGTGCCATTCATTGAAGGCGTACAGTCACAGGGCGTAGTCGCCACCGTCAAGCACTTCGACCTAAACAATCAGGAGTTCAACCGGCACAACGCCAGCGTGGACATCGACGAACGCACCATGCGCGAGATTTATCTGCCCTCCTTCGAGGCGGCTGTCACCAAGGCCCACGTTGACGCGGTGATGGACTCTTACAACCTGGTCAACGGCGTCCATTCCACGCAAAACGACTTTCTCAACGTCAAAGTGCTCAAGGGCGAATGGGGTTTTCAGGGAATTCTTATGTCTGACTGGGACGCGACGTACGACGGCGTCGCCGCTGTCAACAACGGACTTGATCTTGAGATGCCCAGCCCCAAATTCATGAACGCGAAGAATCTCATTCCCGCCGTTCAGAGCGGGCAGGTGAATGAGGCCACCATCGACGATCATCTTCTGCGCCTTTTCCGCACTGAGCTCCGCTACGGCTTCACCGATCGTCCGCAGTTCGATCCCACCGACTCCACGTATTCAGTCGCCGATCGAGCCGTCGCCCTTCAAGGCGCTCTCGAAAGTATCACGTTGCTCAAGAACGAGGGAAATCTGCTGCCCCTCGATCCAGCCAAGGTCAAATCCATCGCCATCATTGGCCCTGACGCCTATCCCGCGGTCACGGGCGGCGGCGGCTCTTCCGAGGCGCATGCCTTCGAACCGGTCAGTATCCTCACCGGCATTGCCAACCTGCTCGGACCCAATGCGCATGTCTTCTACAGTCCAGGCTTGCCCGATTCGCCCGACCAGATGAAGGCCGTCGCCAATGCTGACGTGGTTGTTGTTTCAGTCGGTTTCGACGCCAAGACGGAACGCGAAGGCGCCGACCGCACCTTCACACTGCCGCCCGGCCAGGACGCGCTCATCGAAGCGATCGTCGCGGCCAATCCGCGTTCCATCGTCACGCTCACCGGCGGCGGTGGAATGGACACGAGCCGCTGGCTCGATAAAGTTCCGGTTCTGCTGCACACCTGGTACCCGGGCCAGGAAGGCGGCACGGCCGTTGCGCAGATTCTTTTCGGCCAACATGACCCCGAGGGCAAACTGCCCGTCAGTTTCGACCGCAGCTGGGACCAAAATCCTTCCGCGAAGTGGTACTACGGCGATCCCAAGGACAACACCACTCTCCACACCATCGGCGCCAATGGCCAGCCGCTCGACTACACCATCGAGCACATCAAATATGGCGACAAGCTGATGGTGGGCTATCGCTACTGGACCACCAGCGGCAAGCACCCGCTCTTTCCCTTCGGCTTCGGCCTGAGCTACACCACATTCAAATTCTCGAATCTCAAAGTTCCCGCCTCATCCAAGTCGGGTTCCACGGTCGACGTCAGTTTCGACGTCACGAATACCGGCAGCGTGGCCGGCGCTGAAGTGGCCCAGCTCTACGTCTCCGACCCCTCCGCGCAAGTTGACCGCCCCGAGCGCGAGTTGAAGGGATTCGCGAAAGTCCGTCTCGATCCCGGCGCAACACAGCACGTGACCATCAGCCTGGACGCGCGCTCCTTCAGCTACTGGGATGAGCCCGCCCACAGATGGATCGAGGATCCCGGCAAGTTCATCATTCGCGTCGGCGACTCCAGCGAGAACACTCCGCTCCAAGCCGACATTGACCTGCACTGATCAACCGTCCGCCCAAATCCTTCCGGCCATTGAGGAGAACCAACTCATGTTGAATCGCTGCTGCCGTCTTGCTGCCTTTGTCGCTTTCGTCTTCGCCGTTCCTGCGTTGTCTCTTGCGCAGACCGCGCCGCATCCGCAGTGGGTGGGTGCGTGGGCCACTGCTCCCATGCTCGCTGAGGGCGGCTTCAACGTTCGTCCCCTCTGCGGCGTCACGTTGCGCGAGATCGTTCACATCTCCGCCGGCGGCGCGCAGATTCGCGTGCGCTTTACCAATGCGTACGGAACCGATCCGCTGATCGTCAGCGATGCGCACGTGGCCCTGAGCGCCGGCAACGCGGCGATTCAAACCGGCGTCGACCACGCCATCACCTTCGGCGGAGCAACCTCTGTCAACATCCCGCCCGGCGCCGAGCTCTTCTCCGATCCCATCGCGTTCGCCGTGCAGCCGCTCTCCGATCTCGTCGTCAGCTTCTATCTTCCGTCCCAGGTGACGCGCGCCGAGACCTATCACTCCTTCGCCGACCAGGACAACTTCATCGCCAATGGCGACGTGTCCACCGCGCCGGATCTGGCTGATGCGACGAAGATCTTTTCGTGGTACTTCCTCAACGGCATCGACGTGCAGGCCGTCGATGGCTCGCAAGCCATCGTTACACTTGGCGACTCCATCACCGATGGCGCCCTCTCCACGCACAACGCCAATCTTCGCTGGCCCGACCTTCTGGCCGCGCGGCTCAACGCCGATCCCAACCTGAAGAATGTATCCGTCCTCAACGTAGGCATAGGCGGCAACCGCGTGCTGAACGAGGTCGCTGGACCCAGCGCGCTCTCGCGCCTCGATCGAGACGTGCTTTCGCAGAGCGGTGTGCGCTACGTCATCGTGCTTGAGGGCATCAACGACATCGGCCGGCTGGCGCACCTCGCAACCCCGTATGACGACATTACCGCTGCGCAGTTGGAGATGGCACTCAAGCAGATTGCCGATGCGGCACACGAGCACGGCATCAAGGCCATCGGCGCGACGCTCACGCCCTACGGCGGCGCGGGCTACTACTCCGACAAGGGCGAGCAGGTACGCGAAGCGGTCAACGATTGGATTCGATCGAGCGGCACCTTCGACGGTGTGGCCGATTTCGACAAGGTCACGCAGGATCCGGCGAATCCCACCCACTTTAATCCGGCATACGACTCAGGCGATCATCTGCACCCTAAAGACGCGGGCTACAAGGCGATGGCCGACGCCATCGATCTCTCGCTCTTCGGCAAGTAAGCGATTGACCCTATAAATCAAGGAATCCGCGCAGCGCCTGGTTGACCGCCTGCATCGTTTGCGCGTTCACGCGCCCCATCCGCGGTCCGATTTTGCCGCGCGGCACGGTCGTTGCTTTGTCCACCATGATCTGCGACGCCGAGCGCAATCCGGTTTCCTTGCTTGCGTTCACCGTCACGCGGAACAGAGGCGCATCGTGCAGCTCGCTGGTGAGTGGCAGCACAATCACCGAGGGGTGCAAGTCAAAAGCGTCAGCCTGCACAACCAGCGCCGGGCGCGGCTTGCCGTAGTCTTCCGAAACAGCAACCGTCACGAGATCGCCGCGTTTCATTTGCGCCGCTTCTCCGAGCTTACGTCCTGAATCCAGCGCATCACCTCTGCCTCATCCTTTGAGGCGGCGATGAGTTGCGATTGACGGCGCGCTTCAGCAGCAAAGAGACGCCGGCGCGACTCCTCTACATAACTGCGCATCAAGGCTCGCAAAACCTCGGCGGCCGGTCGGTCCTCGGCCTCCACCGCGGAGGTAAACTCCGCCTTGAGCGCCGCATCGACGCGCAGGTTGAGCGTGGCTTCTTTTCCGCGGTCCTCAGTCACTGGCATGGCATCGACTCCAGACCAAATTGTACCACATTCTGTAATGACATAACCACATTACATAATGGCATCACATGCGCTCGCGCGGCCTTTCAGGCGCGCCTGCATTGCCGGCACCGCTATCATCGCTCTATGAAGCGCGTTCTTCTCTCCTGGAGCAGCGGCAAAGACAGCGCGTGGACCTTACATGTCCTCCGTCGCGATCCCTCCATCGAAATCTGCGGCCTGCTCACCACCCTCAACTCCGCATTCGACCGCGTCGCCATGCATGGCGTGCGCCGTGCGGTGCTCGAAGCTCAGGCTGCGGCCGCGGGGCTCCCGCTCTGGATCGTTCCGCTTCCCTGGCTATGTCCGAATGAAATCTACGAGCAGCGCATGGCCGAGACTTGCGCGCGAGCCGTCGCCGAGAAGATCGACGCCGTGGCCTTCGGCGATCTCTTTCTTGAAGACGTGCGGGCGTATCGCATCAAGCAGCTCGCGCCCACCGGCCTCGAGCCGCTCTTCCCTCTCTGGAAAATCCCGACCGACGCGCTGGCCCTCGAGATGATCACAGGCGGCCTGCGCGCGCGCCTCTCCTGCGTGGACACAAAGCAGATCCCCGCGGTCTTTGCCGGCCGCGAATTCGATTTGGACTTGTTACGAGATTTGCCTCCCGAAGCCGATCCCTGCGGCGAGCGCGGCGAGTTCCACACCTGCGTCTACGCCGGACCCATGTTCTCAGCCCCGCTGCCTGTCGCAACAGGAGAAGTCGTTACGCGCGACGGATTCACCTTCGCCGATTTCACAATACCGGCCGCCGAAACCGTGAGCGTCTAGTTTCTCAACCCACGCAGCGCCGGATACAGCTTCCTCCAGCGCGCGTAGCCGGTCTTGTATGCCGCCATGTCCGCGGCGTCGGGCTCGATCCGCTCCGCCACCTGGATGGCTTGTCCGCACGCCTCGTCAAGATTTTTCCAGTGCCCCGCGCCCACGCCGGCCATCAGCGCGCAGCCAAACGCCCCGCCCTCTTCGGCCACCAGAATTTCCACCGCACGCCCGTAAATGCCGGCCTGAATCTTGCGCCACAGCTTTCCACGCGCTCCGCCGCCGCCCAGGCGAATGCCGGTGACGGGAATACCCAGCTCGTGAAAGAGGGTGAAGGTATCCTGCAACGAGTAAGCCACGCCCTCCTGCACTGCGCGCACAAAATGCGCCCCGGTGTGCTCGACGCCGATGCCAGCAAACGCAGCCCGTACCTCGGGATCGAGATGCGGAGTGCGCTCGCCAAGCAAGTACGGCGCCCACTCCAATCCGTCGGAGCACGGCGGAACCTTTTCCGCGCCGTCGCTCAGCGCGTCGTAGCTCTGCCCGGCAAAAAACGCTCCGCGCAGCCAGTTCAAGCTCAGCCCCGCGCTCTGCGTTACGCCCATCACGTGCCACACGCCAGGCACCGCATGGCAAAAGGTGTGCAGCCGTCCCTTCGGATCCTTTGTCGGTTCGGCAGTTGCCGCAAATACCACGCCTGAAGTTCCGATCGTCGCCGACACGCTCCCCGGCTGCAGAATGCCCATGCCCACTGCGCCCGCGCCCTGATCGCCTGCACCCGCAGCCACCGGCGTGCCCGCTTTCAATCCCGTCAGCTCCGCCGCCTTCTCGCTGATGTGCGCGCAAATCTCCGTCGACTCGTACAACTTAGGCAGCCAGCTCATATCGATCCCCGCCACCTCGGCCATCTCGCGCGACCAGCGCCAGTGCGTCACGTCCAGCAGCAGCGTTCCGCTGGCTTCCTGCACGTCAATGGCAAACTCGCCCGTCAGCCGGTAGCGCACGTAGTCCTTGGGGCACATCACGTGGCGGATCTTTGCGAAGATTTCCGGCTGATGTATCTTCACCCACAGCAGCTTGGTCAGCGTAAAGTTGGGCAGCGCTGGATTGCATGTGAGCTCGATCAGCCGCTCATATCCGATCTTTTCCGTTAGCCAGTCGCACTCCGGCTGGGTGCGGGTGTCGCACCAGATGAGTGCAGGCCGCAGCACCGCACCTGCCTCATCGAGCATGACGGCGCCGTGCATCTGGCCGGTGAGCGCGATGGCCGCAATCGGCTCCCGCGGCTCTGCCGTCGCCGCCAGCGCTCCGCGAATCGCGTCCTGCGCCGCGCGCCACCAATCCTCAGGATCCTGCTCGGCCCACCCTGGATGCTCGGCGCGAAACGGCGCATGCTCGCTCGATGCCGTTCCCATCAGCTTGCCGGCTGCGTCCACCACAAGCGCCCGCGTTCCGCCCGTTCCCACATCCATGCCCAAAAACCACATCGCCGTTCTCCTCGCCGTGATTCGATTTTCAATAGACCCCGCAGCATACCAGCTTTCGCGGGGCAGAGAAAAGCCGAGCGGCTCCTGGGCGCAGAAGCGGCGCTTGGATATGTTGGCTGTTAATTCGCTGCGAAACCTGGCTCAGTTTGCGCTGGGAAAGGCCGCCGCAGCTGCAACCTGCGCCGCATCGAGCGTGAGCGGGCTGTCGAGAACCATCTGGAATTGCCAGCCGGCGTCATAGAGGACGAAATCCGTACTGTTCGCGTGGTGATGCGCAAGAACCAGCATTCCGATCACGAACGCAGCCGTAGCGCCCAGCGAGATCCCGATCACGACCGCGGGGTTGGGGCCTACTTGCGGCAGCTGCGTAGGTATTGGAGTCTGACCTTGACCCTCGCCCATCGCGAAGCGCATGCCCGGCAACCGGATCGGCGTGAGTTCCGCCACCTCATCTGCAGGCGCGCTGCTCTGAGATGGCAGAAGCAACGCCTGCGTGTTTTCGCCGTTCAAAGCCACTGAATAGCCGTTGGAATAGACCAGTCGGGTGAAGTGGACGCGAAACGATGGCTGCTGGCCCGCCTTGGGGCGCGCCGTCACCTGCATCACATCGCCGTCCACGAAGGTTCCCGCGGGAATCGCAAGCTGCGTCCCGATCGTCACCGGAAATGCCACCACCGCGCGCACCGTGTCTCCGGCTTTCGTCGACTTGCTTTTCACGGCGCTCATCAACGTGAGCTGAATCGCGGTCCCCACGGGAACGATGATCGTTTGGGATGAAGGCGCGGGCGCATTTTGTCCGGCTGGCGCCGGCGCAACTTGCCCCGCCGCAGCCGGTATGTTTTGCGCCGGAGAACTCTGCGTTACAGGCGGTGCAGTTTGCGTTGCGGGAACCGGAGTCTGCCCTATCGCAAGTGAAGCAATCATGAGCGCGGTAATGGATTCTGCAAACATAAGACCCTATTCCTTCCAAGGCGCAGTTCAATCAAAAAAAGCGGCGTTTCAGCGTGCCGCCACAGGCTGACCATTTTGCGTTGACTGGTTGGTGACGACAGGGGCACACGAAATCACGAGCGGCCTGGCCGGACAGGTATAGCCGGGATCATCCGGCGTTCCCGGCATGCCGGGAATCACTGCGTCCGGCGTGGCCGGTGTTCCCGGAATTGTAGTGTCGGGCATTCCCGGCCCACCGGGGATCGTGATGTCAGGCGTTCCTGGCGATCCGGGAATCACCGTGTCCGGCGTTCCCGGCGTGCCCGGGCTGCCGGGAATGTCGCGGCAGAGCGTGGCCGACTGGAGCTGTCCCGGCTCCGGCACGCGCGAAAGCGGAATCGACCGCGCAACCTGCTTTGCGTCCAGCTCGAGCGGCGCACCAAGCGTCATCTCAACCTCTGCGCCGTTGTCGAGCAATAAATCGTTCACCGTCGTGACTTGAATCGTGATCGCGATCAGAGTTTCGCCCGGCGCCTGCACCGCGTTCGCCCCACCGGGCACGTCAGGCCCTGGAAGTTCAAGGGTGTAGCCGCTGGCAAAAATGATCTTGGTAAACAGCACCTCAATCTCGGCGCGCTCGAGCTTGCGCGTCGGCCGCGTCACGCCTTCAATCATTCCTTGCACGTAGGTGCCCGCGGGAATGGCCATGCTGCCGCCGGCGACGACTGGAAACGAGGTCTGCGCGTAGACGGTGTCGCCGTCCTTGGCGGACTGCGCCCACTCGGGGCGCGTCACAACCAACTCAATTTTGGTTCCAGCAGGGAGAGTGACGGACACGGAGGTGTTTGCTGGGGAGGGCTGCGCCAGCGTCGATGGATTCTGGATTGCCGAGGCACTTGCCGTCAAACCAAGGAGAAAAACTGCAAGCAAGACCGCTGCAAAGCGTCTCACGATACCACCTCCACGTGCTGCGGTATCACTCTTGTTGGACGCGACAGCGGAAGGGAAAGTTGTCTATGGGCTGTGCGAGCATAATCCAGCTTAGCCCTGGCGCCCGCCGTAGAATTTCACTGAACACGTGTACTTGTGACGTGCGTTACGAGGTGACCGGGTCCGTGCAGAGTGAATTCCAATCAGGAGACCGGCCCACGTCCGTGAGGTGGAAGTCCGTACCCTTCGATCCGGCGGACGCCATGGGCGCGCTGGCCCAACTGCCGCAGTCGCAGGCCGTTTTTGCCCTTTATGGCGCGGACGCCCACGCCGAGCCCTACATCGGCCGCACGCCCAACCTTCGTTCCAGGCTTGAGCGCCTGCTCCAGCCTTCCGCGAAGCATCCGCGCCGGTTGCAACTCGCCGGCCTCGTTCGCCGCATGGATTGGAAGTTGACCGGCTCCGAGTTTGAGTCTCTGCTCGCGCAGTTTTCTCTTTTGGAAGATATTTTCGGCGCGAAGGCACTAGAGCGCATGCACCTGCGACCTCCGGCCTTCGTCCGTTTTCTCGGCAGCAATCCCTATCCGCGCGTCACCGTGACGCACCGGCCCAGCCTGCGCGAGGCCGATTGGGCCTATGGGCCGTTTCCGTCGCGCGCCGCGGCCGAGCGATTTTCCGAGGAGATGCTCAAGCTGTTTCTCCTGCGCCGCTGCACCTTCGAGCTCGCGCCCGACCCCAGCTATCCCGGTTGCGTCTACTCCGAGATGAAGATGTGCCTCGCGCCCTGCTTCAAAGGCTGCACCGACGAGCGCTATGCCGAAGAGTCCGTGGCCGTGGAAAGATTTCTCGCGACGCGCGGCGAAAGCCGGCTCATCACGATTCGCGCCGAGCGCGAGCAGGCCTCGGCCGATCTCGCCTTTGAATCCGCAGCCGCGCTTCACGCGCAGGTCCAGCGCGTGGAATCCGTGCGCGCGCTCGCCGCCGAGCTGGTCCGCCCTCTCAGCCGTCTTCGCGCTGTGATTCTTCAAGCCTCCGCAAACCCCGATGAAGTCGTCGTGTTTCTCTTTGACGGCGGGCGCCTGCGCGGGCCTGCCCCCTTCTCGACATTAGGAATGCGGATTCAGAACGAGCAGTCCGGCTCAACTTCGCTCTTCGCGCAGCCGCTCGCGATCGAGCCGATTCCAGAAGAACAGGGGTCAGGGAACAGGGAACAGGGATCAGAAGAACATGGAACAGCAGTCAGGGGTCAGGGACCAGAGATCAGCCAGAACTTCGCGGAGCACGAAGTGTCAGGGCACGACCGGGGCACCCACCCAATGGGTGGGTCGCGTGCCGCAAAGAGCCAACCCAATGAGGGGGCTTTAGCCCCTGAGGCACCGCCCCCCGCGCCCCGGCTCGCCCGCGGCGTTCTCGAGTCGCGGCTGGAAAATGTGCTCGGAGAGCTCTCTGCTTCGGACTCTCCGCCCTCATCCACAATCCGTCAAGGAAATCTCGCGTTGCTCAAGCGCTGGTACTACCGCCCTGAGGCAAAGCGCGCCGGCGAAATCTTTTTCCCCGATGCCGAAGATCGCTGGCCTATCAAAGCCATTCTTCGCGGAATCGGCCGCGTCGCCGCAAAGGCGCTTACCCAGCCCGTCCCGTCATAATCGGAGTGTGCGTGCTGCTCACCCCGACTGCCCGCGTGCGGCCACTCAGTGCATCACCGGCGTGAACGTTGTAGTCACGATCCACCAGCGGCCGTTGCGCCTGGCGAAGGTATCGGTCACGACGGTGTCAGCCGGAATCGGTTGGCCTCCGCAATCGCCCACATAGTTGAGCTTGTAGATGAGCATGGCAGCCTTCGAAGGCAGCGTGCGCATCTGCACGTCGCTTATGGAATAGCTGACGAGCGAGCAGAACCCGAGCGACGAAAGCCAGCCATCGCGCGTAGAAACACCCCGCGGACCGACAAAGAGAAAGTCGGGCGCCATGGTCTGCTTCAACGTTGCGGCATCCTTGTTTTGCCAGGCGGTCATGGCGGTTCGCCGCATCAGCTCCAACCTTTGCTGTAACGGATCCGCAGAGGCGGAGGCTTGCGCGAACGCTGGAGCGGCGACGGTCGAGAATGCAGCCGCGAGGCCGCAAACAGCTGCGAGGTTCCGCAGTGCCCAGCTGCTGGGAATGAAGAATACGGATGATGCCTTTGTCGAATGATTCATGCGATCGATCCTTTCGACTTACCGTAAGCTGCAGCTGAGCGACGAGACTGCAAATGCTCACATGGATGGGATACGCAGCCGGCAGGGGCACAGTTCCACGGGCGCGTGTGAGGCGCGTCACGAGCCATGCGGGGATGAAGGCGTGGCCGCGACTGGCCTTCACCGGCTATGATTCGTTCGAGTCTCTTCCGGGGCCGTTGAACTTCATGCGGAGTTCTCTCGTGCGAAATTGGCTGATTGCTTTCTTCCTTGCCCTGCCCTGCGCTCTCTCTGCGCAGGTTACTCAGGTGCCTTTTGACCAATGCGTCTACAGGCTAGGCGACAACTCCGCATGGTCCGCCGCCAATGTCGACCCCAGCGGCTGGAGGCCCTACACCGAGTACCGCGAGACCGGCGACGCTTATCTGATGTGGGTACGTTGCCGAGTTACCGCTCCCGCTTCCCACAGCGGCTGATAAACTGTTCCCGCAAGGAGTTGCGCGCACATCCTATGGTCGAGCTGCTGCCCTCCATCCTCTCCGCGGACTTTGCGCACCTGGCCGACCAGGTGGCCGCGGCCGAGCGCGGCGGCGGCACAGCCATTCACGTCGACGTCATGGACGGCCACTTCGTCCCCAACATCACCATCGGTCCGCCCGTGGTGGCCAGCCTGCGCAAGTTCACCCGCCTGCCGCTCGATTGCCACCTGATGATCGAGAACCCCAACGAATACATCGCCGACTTCGCCGACGCGGGCGCCAATTGGCTCAGCGTCCACTACGAGGCCTGCACCCACCTGCACCGCTCGCTGGAGATGATCCTGCACCACGGCATGAAGCCGGGCGTGGTTCTCAATCCGGCCACGCGCGTAGATCTCCTCATCGATATTCTGCCCATGGTCCACCACGTACTCGTGATGAGCGTCAACCCAGGCTTCGGGGGGCAGGAGTTTATCCCCTTTTCGCTGAACAAGATTCGCCATCTCGTCGAACTACGCAGCGATCTCGATCTCGACTTCAGGATCGAAGTGGATGGCGGCGTGGCTCACGACACTGTGGCTGCCGTCGTCCAAGCTGGAGCAGAGCTGCTGGTCGCTGGAAACGCCGTTTTTGGCGCCGGCGAGCCGGAGCGCGATGCCCGTGCCCTACTGGCCGCGGCCCGCGAGGCCGACGACGGATCATTGCCAGCAGGATAGCGGCCGGAAAGAGTAGAATTCACTAAAAAGCGCACGTGAGCTGCGGATGGCCCACCCCAGGGTCCTCCTCCCAAGAGGTGGTATGAACCGGTTGTCTCTCAAAATTGTGACGATTGCCCTTCTGGCGTTGTTTTCGAGCGGAATTGTAGCCGAGGCTCAGGATCAGAGCGCCGTCCAGAACCAGAACTCCGCCCGGAACCCGGACGACGTCCAGCACCCGAAGTTCAAAAGGCAGAAAAAGCAGAAGAAGGCCTACGATCTGAACGCCAACCCACTCGCCGGCGTTCAATCCCGGCAGCCCGACAAAGAGCTCTACGACAAGGCCATGGTCGCCATGAAGAAGGGCCGTTATGATGTGGCCCGCCTCGACCTGCAAACCCTGCTCAATACCTATCCCGAGTCGGAATACCGCATGCGCGCCAAGCTGTCGGTTGGTGACACCTGGTTCAAAGAGGGTGGCTCCGCGGCCTTGACTCAGGCTGAGGCTGAATACGAGGACTTCATCACCTTCTTCCCCAATGTCCCCGAGGCTGCTGAAGCCAAGATGAAAGTAGCCGACATCTACTACCAGCAGATGGAAAAGCCCGACCGCGATTTCACGAATGCTCAGCAAGCGGAGAGAGAGTATCGGGAGATGATCAACATGTTTCCCGATTCGACTCTTATCCCGCGCGCCAAGCAGAGGCTGCGCGACGTTCAGGAGGTTCTGGCTGAGCGCGAGTTTCAGATCGGCAGTTATTACGAGAGCCGCGCTGACTATATTGCCGCCATCGCCCGCCTCGACACAGTGGCCGACTCTTATCCTCTTTATTCCAAGAGCGACCAGGTGCTGATCGACATTGGCGACGCCTATGCCGGCGAGGCACACAACATCGAAATGGCTCCCGGCCTGAACGGCGCCATCAAAGAGCGCATGCGCTCCGCCTATGAGGACAAGGCCGCGGCGGCCTACGCCAAAGTCATCACGCGCTATCCCATGGCGCCCCATGTTGAGGATGCCCGCGACCGCCTCGTGGCCATGAATCGCGCCGTTCCCGAGCCTACCCAGGCGGCCATCGCCGAAAGCGACGCCGAGGAACGCAGCCGCCAGCCCCTCCACTTTACCGACAGCGTGATCGGTATCATCAAGCGTGGTCCCACCGTCGTTGAGGCAGTGCACGTCGGCGAACCGACTCTCGACGACCCCAAGCGCACGCTCGCCCCCGATGTTACCAACCAGAATAAGACCGTCTTTATGGACGCGCTGAACCAGGGCAAGCCGTCGGCGCCTGCCGCTGCCGTCACTCCCACCGGCCCCAACGAGCCGCCGCGCAGCGACCAGCCATCCACCGCTCCGCTGCAAATGCAGGCGCCCGGTGAAGGCACCGGCGTCGGCGTCGAAGTGGTGAACGCGCCCAGCAACACCGCTGCAGCCGATCCCAATGCCGTCGTCAAGCCGGTTGGCCCCACCAACACAATGCTGCCTGCGCCTGAGAAGCCCGCCGAAGCGCCCCTCCAGGTCAATGACATCAAGCCCGGCGAAAACCCCGCTCAGCCAACCACCGAGACTGCCTCCAGCGGCAAGCCCAAGAAGCCCAAGGTCGACTTGAGCGAAGACTCCTCCAGCAAGAAGAAAAAGAAGAAGGGTCTGGCCAAGCTGAACCCGTTCTGACTTTAGGAGCAATCTTGATTGACAAGGCCGCAGCCTTATCCGTTGCGGCCTTTTTCATTCCGAATCCGCGATTCCTTCGCTTTCCGGCCCAGCCGTCGCTTTGCTCTCCGTCTGCTAACCTGAGGGGTAGTCCCCTCGCGCAAAACCCTTTCGTCATGGGAGTTGGCGCGCATTCCTGAGGGGCCTCCGATCGAAGAAAATGCCCCACGACCTGCCCAAAGCCTACGACCCCACCGCCATTGAAGATCACTGGGCCGCCTACTGGGTCCGCGAAAAACTCTTCGACGTGCTGACTCCGACCATGGGCGACGAATTCCTCGCGTCCCTGCTGGACGAGCGCAAACCACCCTTCACGATCCTGCTGCCGCCACCCAACGTTACCGGCCGCCTGCACATGGGCCACATGCTCAACCAGACCGAGATAGACATCCTCACCCGCTGGCGTCGCATGTCCGGCAGGCTCGCACTCTGGCTGCCGGGCACTGACCACGCGGGAATCGCCACGCAGATGATGGTCGAGCGTCAACTGGTCTCTGAAGGCACGTCGCGCCAGCAGCTCGGCCGCGAGGCATTCGTCGAGCGCGTGTGGCAGTGGAAGCAGCACTACGGCGGAGCCATCCTCGAGCAGATGAAGCGTCTCGGCGTCTCCGTCGACTGGCACCGCGAATACTTCACCATGGACGAGCGCCTGTCGGTTGCCGTGCGCGAGGCATTCCTCCGCCTCTACCATCAGGGCCTCATCTATCGCGGCGCTTACATCGTCAACTGGTGCCCGGGCTGCCAAACCGCCGTCAGCGATCTTGAAGTGATCCACTCCGAGCACAAGGGCCATCTCTGGGAGATCAAGTACTCAGTCCTCGGCGCCGACGGCAAAGACTCCGGCGAGTTCTTGATCGTCGCCACCACGCGTCCCGAGACCATGCTCGGCGATACGGCCGTTGCCATTCATCCCGAGGACGAGCGTTACCTGCATCTGCACGGCAAGAAGCTGCGCCTGCCGCTCATGAATCGCGAAATCCCCATCGTCCTCGACGAGTGGGTCAGCCGCGACTTCGGTACCGGCGCCGTCAAGGTTACGCCCGCGCACGATCCCAATGATTTCGCGCTGGCCGAGCGGCATCATCTGCCCGCCATCAACGTGATGGACAACCGCGCACACATCAACGCCGAAGGCGGGCCCTACGCCGGCCTTGACCGTTACGTCGCGCGCAAGCACATCGTCCACGATCTCGAAGAGCAGGGGCTCTTGGCCGCCGTCAAGGACTACACCAACAACATCGGCCATTGCGACCGCTGCAAGACCGTCATTGAGCCACGCCTCTCCACGCAATGGTTCATCGCCGTCAACAAGCAGCCCAATACCGGCGGTGCGACGATGGCGGAACTGGCCATTGCCGGCGTCAAGCCGGACGCGAACGGAAAAAAGGCCATTCGCTTCACGCCGGAGAATTACGAAAAAATCTACCTCGAGTGGATGACGAACATTCACGACTGGTGCATCTCGCGCCAGCTCTGGTGGGGCCATCGCATTCCCGCGTGGCACTGTGGCGCCTGCCACAAGATCACCGTGCCCCTACCCGGCGCAAAAGACCCCACAATGTGCGCGCACTGCGGGTCCGAAATGCTGACGCAGGAAACCGACGTTCTCGACACATGGTTCTCCTCGGGCCTGCTGCCCGTCTCCGTCTTCGGCTGGCCCAGCATCAACGCTGAAACGCTCGCCAATTTTGCCGCTTTCTATCCGACCTCGCTGCTTGTAACCGGCTTCGACATTCTTTTCTTCTGGGTCGCGCGCATGATCATGTTCGGTTGCTGGTTTTCGCGCGACGTCCCTATGCCCGACGGCAGCCCACGCTCGCTTGCAGAATCCGTTCCGTATCGCGAGGTCTACATTCACGCCCTCGTTCGCGACGCCAACCGCGAAAAGATGTCCAAGACCAAGGGCAACGTCATCGATCCGATCGAGATCGTCAAGCAGTACGGAACGGATGCAGTCAGGTTCACGCTGGCGTCGATGGCCTCGCCCGGCACCGATATCGCGTTTAATATCGCACGCACCGAGGGCTACCGCGCCTTCGCCAACAAGATTTGGAACGCCGCGCGCTTCATCTTCATGAACGTAGATCGCGCAGCGGAGCTCGGCATTACCGTCGTTCGAGCCACGCTCGACCAAATGCCCACCGTTCCCGCCGACGCTCCACTCGAAGAGCGCTGGATCGTGGCCGAGCTGCACGCAACCGCGGCCAAGGTCAACGAGTCGCTCGAAAACTACCGCTTCGATGAAGCGGCAAGTATCATTTATCAATTCTTCTGGGGCAGTTTCTGTGATTGGTACCTCGAAATCGTGAAGTTGCGCCTCGATTTCTCCGAAACGGTCGACAAAGCCGCGACGAAATCCGCACTTACCACGCTGGTGCAAGTCTTCGAGATTGCCCTCCGTCTTCTCTCGCCTTTCATGCCCTTCATTACCGAAGAACTCTGGTACGCGGTCTACGACGGCAACCCGCCGGCCAAGTCGATTGCGCTGACGCGCTTCCCGCAGGCCTCCGAAACGGCAGTTGATGCCGTCGCCCAAATCGATATGAACACCGTTCAAAGCCTCGTCGTCGAGGTCCGGGCTTTGCGCAAGGAGAGTGGTGTCGAAGAGAGGGCCGAAACGCCGATTGAGGTGCGCATCGGGATCGGAGATCAAGGCGTCATTGAAGAGAATCGCGGAATCGTCGAGAGGTTGGCTAAGGTCAGCGATGTGCACTTCGTCAAACAGATCACTCCCGGCCTGCCATTGCGTACACGGCTCAACTTCGACGTCGCCGTTATCTACGAGAAGACCATCGACGTCGCCGCAGAACGCGAGCGCTTGACAAAGGATATCGCCAGGTACGAAAAAGGCTTGGCAGCAGCAGAGCGTCAATTGGGCAACGAAGCCTTTTTGGCCAAGGCACCCGCGCACGTGGTCGAAGGCCTCAAAAAGCAGGAAGCCGAAACCCGCCTCCTGCTTGAAAAAGCACAGGCCGCTCTTGCCGCGCTGCCGAAAGACAGCCGCTAGCTTCTAGCTCCTGGCCTTTCCGTGGAGAAGGGAGCGAAGAGACATTGGCGGGAGTTGAGGCATGTTAGGTTGCGCAGGAGCAAGGGAAGTTCAAGCTAAAGGCTGAAAGCTGAGAGCGGAAAGCTGGCGGCTAGAAGCTAGGAGCTAGAAGCTGCGTTATGGATTGGAAGAGCCACCGCATCGACGCGTTCCTGGAGCAGGCCCTGCTTGAGGACCAGGCTCCGCATGACGCCACGACCCATATCACCATCGATGCCAATCTCCTTGCCGCCGGCTCCATTATTGCCCGCGAAGAGCTGGTCGTCGCCGGTCTCGGCGCCATCCCGCGCTTCTTTGAGATTTACGCCCGCCTCGACCCGAGTCCCGAAGCGCAGACCCGCTTTGAAGTCATCAGCCATCCCGAAATCTTCGACGGCGTGCGCGTCCATGCCGGCCAGGTCCTCGCCGTCATTCGCCACAACGCACGCGTGCTGCTCAGTTGCGAGCGCGTGATTCTCAACCTGCTCCAGCACATGAGCGGCATCGCCACGCTTACGCGCCAATATGCCGACGCGATTCAGGGCACGCACGCCCGCATTCTCGACACGCGCAAGACCGTCCCCGGCCTGCGACCTCTCGAGAAATACGCGGTCCTCTGCGGCGGCGGCACCAATCACCGCATCGATCTCGCCTCCGGCATTCTCGTCAAAAGCAATCACATCGCGCTCGGTGGCGGAATTACGCACGTTCTTTCCCGAGCGCTTGCTCAGCGCAAGCCGGGCCAGCGCGTGCAGGTCGAAGTCCGCACCGCGCAAGAGCTTGACGAAGCCCTCGCTCACGGCGCCGAGGCCATTCTGCTTGACAACATGACCCCGGTCGAAGTCCGCCGCTCCATCGAACGAATCAAAGCCGTCACAGCCGCGCAACCGGGCCGCTGGATTCCCACCGAAGCCTCGGGCGGCATCGTGCTGAACACCGTCCGCGCCTATGCCGAGACCGGCGTTGACTTCATCAGCGTCGGCGCGCTCACTCACTCCGCCCGCGCTGCCGACATCTCCATGATCATCGCAGCAGAGCCCGGCCAGCCCAGCCCGCGAACAGCCCGAACCTTTGAAGGCGCCGGCCTGTAGATGAAGGGTGCGGGCTTCAGCCCGTACATCTCTTGCAGGAAATGGATGCGGGCTTTAGCCCTGAGGGAATGCCGGCTTTACAGTTGAACTCAGGAGAAGGCCGCCAAGGAATGTACGATCTCGCCGCCCTCAACGCTGAACTCGTCGGCACTCTTTTCGCGGGCAAGCTGCACTTTGCCCGCGTTACAGGCTCGACAAACGCCGACGCCATCACCGCCGCCCGCGATGGCGCTCCGCACGGCTCGGTTTTTCTCGCCGATGAGCAGATGGCCGGGCGCGGCCGCGGCAATCACGGTTGGATCTCCGCTGCCGGCAAGGGGCTTTACGTCAGCGTGCTTTTTCGCCCGCAGATTCCCCCCGCGCGCCTGCCGCTTTTGCCGTTGGCTGCGGGCCTCGCCGCCGCCGAATCCATTCGCGCCGCCTCCGGATTGAGCGTCGATCTGCGCTGGCCCAACGACCTCCTCATCGGTCCGCGCAAAACCGGCGGCATTCTTCTTGAGTCAAAGCCCGAATCCAAAGGCCCGCCCCACGCAGTGGTGGTGGTCGGCATCGGCATCAATGTGCACCAGCGCGTCCTTTCATCCAAATTCGCCACGCCCGCAACTTCACTCGACCTGGAGGCCGAGGTCGCGCAGCGGGGGGGCGACAGGTCTTTGTCGCTGGGGTGGAAAGCCGACCGGCGCATCAGCCGCCAAACCCTCCTCGTCGCCCTGCTAAAATCTTTGGAGCGAGAGGCCTCCGCGCTCGCTGATCAGGCGGCGGCCCAGAGATTCCCGCCCGCGTGGAGCAGGCTTCCACGTGGATTCGGGGCCGCAGCGTCGAAGTGCACGGCCCGCAGTCCTGCACGGGCGTCACGGGCGGTCTCGACGAACACGGTTTCCTGCGCGTAGCAACCGCCAATGGGCTTGTCACCGTGCAAACCGGCGGACTCCGCGAAAAAGCGGCTTCTAGCCGCTAGCTTTTAGCTCCTAGCTCGTCTGGCCGAATTTATCATTTGTGCCGTTACGAGAATCCAGCTGGAAGCTAGAAGCTAGAGGCTAGGAGCTAAGGACAATGCTGCTCGCTCTCGATGTCGGCAACACGAATACGACGCTGGGCCTCTACAAGCTCGACGGGGAAAAACCCGAGCTCGCCGCGCACTGGCGCGTGACCTCGCATCGCACGCAAACTGTCGACGAGTACGGCGTCTTCTTCATCAACCTTTTCGAGATGCACGGCATGGCGCCGAGCCAGGTCACGGACATCATCATCGCCTCAGTCGTGCCGCCCGTCGATTCCACGCTCCGCCAGGTCTGCGAATCCTACTTCCACGTCGAGCCGCTCTTCGTCGAGCCCGGCATCAAGACGGGCATGACGTTGCTCATCGACCAACCCACGGAGCTTGGCGCCGATCGCATCGCCGACTGCGTCGCCGCATATGAGCGCTACGGCGGCCCGTGTATCGTCGTCGATTTCGGCACGGCTACCAAGTTTGAGGTCATCTCCGCGCGCGGCGAGTATCTCGGCGGGGCCATCGCGCCTGGCCTCGGCCTCAGCGCCGATGCGCTCTTCAACCGCGCCGCGCGCCTCAGCCGCGTCGACATCAAGCGTCCCGCAAAGGTCATCGGCACCAACACTGTCGGCCACCTGCAGAGCGGTCTCTACTTCGGCTACATCGGCCTTGTCGACGGCATCATCGAGCGCATTCTTGCCGAGCTTGGCCCCCCAGCTGGCGCAGACCCCGCCAAGCCGCCCCGCATCATCGCCAGCGGCGGCCTCGCGCGCATGATCGCGCCGGACTCGCGCTACATCCAGGAGATCGACGACATGCTCACTCTCGATGGCCTGTGCATTCTCTTCGAGCGCAATCGTACCGCGCGCCCTCGCGGCCGCGCGCGCTGAGTAACTGTCCCGTCATAACCCCGATAGCACTTCCTGCGCCGCGGGAATATGCTCGCGCAGGCTTTCCGCCGTCAGTTCATCGGCTTGGCGCAGGCTGGGGAAGATCGCGGCCCACAGGCCGGCGACAGCCAGCGCGCCCACTCCCCCAATCACCGTGGCTCGCACCGCGCCCCACCACTGCGCCGTCAGCCCGCTCTCAAACTCGCCCAGCTCATTGGACGCGCCGATAAACAGCGAGTTCACCGCGCTCACCCGTCCGCGCATCGCCGGCGGCGTGGCCAGTTGCAGCAGCGATCCACGAATGATCACACTGACCGTGTCTACCGCCCCCGCCACGGCCAGCGACGCCAGCGAAAGCCAGAGCGTGTGCGACAGTCCAAACACCGCCGTCGCCACGCCGAAAATCGAGACGCAGATAAACAGCCATCTACCCGCGCGTCGATGCAGCGGAAAGCGCGCCATGATCAGCGACATGGTCACCGCGCCCACTGCCGGAGCCGCGCGCAGCATGCCCAGTCCCCGCGGACCCTGGTGCAGAATCTCGTGTGCGAAAATCGGCATCAGCGCCACTGCGCCGCCCAGCAACACTACAAACAGGTCCAGCGAAAACGATCCGAGCAGGATCCGCGCCCGCCGCACATACTGGAACCCCGCCAGCAACAACTTCATTGAAAAATCGCGATGTTCCATCCGGCCCAGCCGCACGCGTAGCGACGCCACCAGCGCCAGAAACCACCCTACCGTCCCCAGCGTGAACACATACACAATCCCCGCGCCTTCCAGCCGCGAGCGAGCCAGAAAGCCTGTCAGCGGCAACGTGAACAGCAATCCGCCCAGCGCCGGGCCGGTGATGTTCGCCAACTGAAAAATCGCGCCACCCCATGTCACCGCGTTCACAAAGTGACTCTCCGGCACGAGGTGCGGAATCAGCGCCGAGCTTGCCGGAGACGAAAACGCGCGTCCCGTGCCGACAAAGAAAAGCACGGTGTAAATGGCCAGAATGTTCTGCGTGTTATGGCGCGCCAGCTCGATCAGGGCGCACGTGCAGAACACTTGCAGTGCGTAACAGGTCAGGATCACGCGCCTGCGGTCGAAGCGGTCGGCCACGTGGCCTGCCGGAAGAAGAAAAATCAACCCCGGCAAAAACAGCGCCAGCCCTGTATAGCCCAGGTCGATGGCGCGATGAGTAATCGAATACACCTGCCAAGCCACCGCGACCGACTGCGCTTCGGCGCCCAGAATCACAGCCACGCGCGCCAGTTGGTACCGCCTGAAGTCGTGGGAGGCGAATGCCTCAAGGCCGCGTCGCGGCTGTGGGGAAGCAGGCTCCATCGTCTGCTCTCAGGGTATAACGCCGCGCACCGCGCCGCCGTTCGACCAAATCGTGAAACAATAATCCCGAACCCGATATGACCGACGAAATCATTCCTGCTGAACCCATCCAAGACCAAGACCCAACCGGCCAGACCGACCAGGCCCGCGACGGCCAATCCGCGCCCGTCGGCACCAAGGCCCCAGTGCCCGACGAATCGGCGCTTACCTCATCTGTCGAAGACCAAGACCTGGACGGTCATTCCTCTTTCGCTGATGCGCTCCAGGCCTTCGAGCGCTCACACACCCATCGCGCCGAAACCAAGCAGCTTCAGGGCACGGTCGTCTCGCTTACTGCCGACCAGGTGGTACTCGACGTCGGCTACAAGATGGAAGGCGTTCTGCCGCGCTCGGCCTTCCCTGACAACGCTGAGGGCGTCAAACCCGGCGACAGCTTCCCCGTATCCATTACCGGCCGCAACGAAGAGGGCTACTACGAGCTTTCGCGCCACCGCGTCGCGCAGCCCCGCGACTGGTCGGCCCTCGAGCGCGCCTTCACTGAAAAAATCGCCGTCGCCGGCACCGTCACCGCCGTCATCAAGGGTGGCCTCAGCGTCGACGTCGGTGTTCGCGCCTTCATGCCCGCAAGCCGCAGCGGCACGCGCGACGCCGCCGAGCTCGAGGCCCTCGTGGGTCAAGAGATCACCTGCCGCATTACCAAGCTCGACGTTGCTGATGAAGATGTCGTCGTCGATCGCCGCGTCGTTCTCGAGGAGCAGGCTCGCGGCGAGCTGGCCGGCCGCCGCGCCGCGCTCAAGCCCGGCGACACGGTCACCGGCACGGTCCGCACCATCATGCCCTACGGCGCGTTTGTCGAACTTGAGCCCGGGCTCGACGGTCTTCTGCACATCTCCGACATCTCCCGTGCTCGTGTCGCAAAACCTGAAGACGTTCTCTCCGTTGGCGAGCAGCTGACACTTCGCGTGCTGAAGGTCGACTCCGAGACCAATAAAATTTCGCTTGGCCTCAAGCAGCTCCAGCCCGAGCCGTGGGAAACCGCCGCGGAGCGCTATGTGCCTGGCCAGCGCATCGCAGGCGACGTCACGCGCCTTACCGACTTCGGCGCATTCGTTGAGCTCGAGCCCGGCCTCGAAGGCCTCATTCACATCTCGGAGATGTCGTGGGCCAAGAAAATTCGCCACCCCTCCGACCTTCTTCGCGAGGGCGACCGCGTTGACGCCGTTGTTCTCTCCGTCAAGCCGCCCGCGGGCACGGAGCAGGGTCGCATCTCTCTCGGCCTCAAGCAAACGCTCGCCGATCCGTGGCTCGAGGTCGAGCGCAAATTCCCCGTGGGCTCGCAGGTCGAGGGCCCCGTCACCAGGATCATGAACTTCGGCGCCTTTGTTCAAATCGCCGAGGGCGTCGACGGCCTGGTCCACGTCAGCGAGATCGTTGCCGACCGCCGCATCAACCATCCGCGCGACGTTTTGCGCGAAGGCCAGCGCGTCAAAGCCCTCGTTCTCGCCATTGACTCCGAGAAGCGCCAGATCAAGCTCTCGATGAAGCAGCTCATCCCCACCAGCATCGACGAGTACATCGCCGAGCACAAAGTGGGCGACCAGGTCTCCGGCCGCGTGGTCGAGCTCACGCCTTCCGGGGCAATTGTCGAACTCGGCGAAGGCATCCGCTGCGACTGCCGCACCGGCAACGCGCCTTCTCGGGAAAAAGCGTCCTCTGCCGCGGCAACCGCCGCACCTTCGGGAGACGCCGCAACTTCCGCGCAGTCGCCCGCCGCGCCCGACCTCTCGCAGCTTTCCTCTATGTTGAAAGCCCGCTGGAAAGGCAATTCCCCCGCGCCCTCGGCCGCTCCCGATCCCCTCGCCGAAGGTCAGATCCGCACCTTCAAAATCACCAAGCTCGTTGCCGATGCAAAGAAGATCGAGGTGGAACTCGCCTAGCGCGCCCGCCAGGTCCTACTGCGGCAGCGGCAACTGGTGTACCACCTGGTCTGCCGTTAGCACCAGCAGCTTCTTTTCCTTGCCGGTCACAATGCGCGCCAGCCTCGCAGGTGAGCCCAGTGTGAAGCGCTCAATCTCCTTGCCCGTCCGCTCATCAACCAGCAGAATCTCGTCCTCGCGATTCACCGCCGCAATCAGTCCGGCCCCCGAATCGGTCGCAAGCGGGGTGCCAAAAAACTCGCCCACTTTCTCGCCTGTGTCGAGCCGGTAGATCACCGTGTTGCTATGCTCGCCGTGCACCAGCGCATACTCACCGGAAAGCTGGGCAAATCGCTCGTCGTTCCAGCCGCGGCTCAAGTCCACCTCGGGTAATGCCACTTGTTCCAGTGGCGCGCCTGTCTCCGGCGTCACCGTTTCAATCAGCAATCCCTTTTTGTGGCTCGTCAGCGCTTTGGACTCCTCTTGCAGCTTCGGGTACTTTTTCACTTCATCCTTGGCCGCAAAGTTGCTCAGGTCCCACGCCAGCACCATGCGATCTCCGTCCGCGGGCCAGCACGCCGGCGTTGCGTCGGGATAGTCGCGCGTCCAGAGCAGCGTTTGCGCTCCCATTTTCTTCACCTGCAGCGTGGCGTGGTAATTGGCCGTTCCGCTGTTGCCCATCGGTTTGAAAGAGTACGTTAAATTACCGTATTGACTTTCCTTGTCGTCATACTTGCCCAGATCGTTGGTCGTAATCGACGGCAGTGTTATTTCCATCTCGGTTGCGTCCATGTCCCGGTACTTGGGAAGCAGTCCAAACACGTGATCCTGGTCGTCCATCCAAAGGCTGCGCATGGGCCGCATCACCCTGACCTGCTTTCCGGTCTCCACGTCCCAAACCGCCGAACGGTTTCGCAGCGAAACAATCAGATACTTGCCGTCCCGTGAGAATGCACCGGCACGCGCCCAGGGCAACGGCCCCAGTGGCAAAGGAATGTCCATGGTTCTAGTTGAATCAAGCTGTCCCAGAAACAGTCCGCCCGCCGCGTCTTCGGCGGCGACTTTCTTATCCCAGATGTCAATCGTAGGAAGCTTCAAGGCGAACAGAACTTTGGATTGAGAGGGATCGAAAACTCCAACCGCATACTCCTTCAAAGGGCCCACGATCATGAGCGGTCCTTTTGTTGCTCCTCGTATTCCCTGATCTCCGATCTGCGACTCGCTCAGAACCTTTCCGTCGGGAAAGCTGACGATGTGCGCCTTGTACAGCCCTTTGGACAAGCTGTTTTCAACCACATACATCCGATCGGAGCCCATAAAGGTTGCACGCATATCGCCCACGTCTCTCAGCTTTCCTCCCAGCGTGATCGGCTGTCGCTGCGCGAGGTCGAAGGCCAGCTCGTGACCCTCCGCTGTCACCAGCAGAAAGTGGCTCCCCGGATCAACATGAATGCTGGCTACGTCGTTGCCCGACAGGGCTTCATAAACCACGCGCAAAAGCTGGTAATAATTCGAAAACGAATTCATGTCGAGGAACTTCGGCTTTTCAAAATACGCGTTGCCTGTGTCCACGTCGATCAGTTTCACGCCGACGCGCGGACTGGACTCTTCGACCGCCGCATTCACGCATACCAGCGTCTTCCCGTCCGGTGTCAGCAGCGATTGCGTGCAGCCCTGGTAGTCCACAACCTCTTTCACGTCCGTGCGCTGCCCTGTTGCCACGCTCCACCGCTCCACGCGCAGGTTGCTGTCGTTAAACACCACGCTTGAGGAGTCGGGCGTAAACCATGCGGCGTTCACATCCGGCGCATCGATCCGGAACAACACCTTCTGCGCATCCGTGCTGAACACTGCGATGCTGCCGTCGTCCTGCGTCAATACATACTTTCCGTCAAGGCTGAAGCGAACCCGCCACAAGCTCGGCCGCAGCGGCGGATCCAGTTTGATTGGCTCGTCGCCTGTTGCGCTCTCAGCCGCATTCTTCACCCGCTCTTCAACAATGCCGTGCTGCCATGCTAGAAACTCCGCGCTCGCCGTTGTCTTCCGTCCAGCGCAACCCGCCGGAAGCTCGCCGATCAGCTTCGTGGCTTCGCGGTAGCGGCGGCTGTCTTGATGGGTCAAGCCGAAAACGTCCGAAAGCCAGTTGCCGGTCTTGCCTTGATTCATGGAGATTTGATTGAAGAACGCGGGAAAGCTTTCCGCCGCATAACCGGCTCGCACCAGCGCGTAGAGCGCCACGTGGTCGGCCACAACCTCTTTTTTGGTTTCGTTTTCTTCCGCCTCGATGTCCTTGGCCGGAGTGCTCTGGAATTGGTGATACTTGGCAAAAACATCGGCGCGGTCTCCAACCGAGGTCACGCCCATCCGCACCCTGAACAGGTAGGTCATTTCGATCGCCATCTGGTGCGTGGATATGTGGCCGATCTCGTGCGCCACCACGCCGGCCAACTCGTCCTCGCTTTTCACCGCGGCAATCATCTTACGGCTGACGTAAACTCGCCCTCCGGCGACCGAGAATGCGTTCACTTCGCCCGAGTCGTAGATGCGAAAGGTATAGTGAATTCCGGTCGGCGGCAGTGTCGCTAGTAGCTTCTCGCCGATGCGCGTCAGCTCATCGTCTGCGGCAGGGGGCGCAATGCGCATGTCCGCCTCGAAGTACTCGGCCTGCGCGTCGCCCAGGTCTTGCTCCTGGCGGTCGTTGAAGATATTGGGCGCGTTTCTTGCGAAGTCCGGAGTTTCCAGCGTGCAGGGTGAGCTGGCCGCGGTCTGCGCCGGCAGGATGCACGGCGAAAGGCAAACCGCCAGCGCCACAACAAGACTCTTCGCGCGGCTCTTCACAACGGGCCCCCGGCTTCGCTTCGAGAATTTGCCGGAAAGAATAGCACAGAACCGGATTGCCCGATGTGACCGGCGCGGCGCGTTTGGACTTGAGCGCCAAACGTAACTGAATGGCGAGATCCGCGCCTTCAAAATCACAAAGCTCGTCGCCGATTCAAAGACCACTGAAGTGAGGTTGGTGCGGGCAGGCTTCTAAGCGAATCCGCCAACCGGCTAATTGGCCAACTCGCTGACTTGCTGCTAAAGGTACACCTCATCCACATAACACCAGCGCCAATTCTCGCCCCGCTCGGCCGATTGGATCAGCGGATGCGCTGTCTCATTGAAGTGCGCCCGCGCGTGCCGGTTCTTCGACGAGTCGCAGCAGCCCACGTGCCCGCACTCCAGGCACATGCGCAGGTGCACCCATGTGTCGCCCATCTTCAGGCACTCTTCGCAGCCCTTCGTCTTTGGCTTCACACCCTTTTTAATCGTTGCCATGTGCGTGCATTGCGCTGCCATCGTTGACCTCCTTCAATCCAACACCAACCCCTGGGTGCCCCATCCTAAACACGTTTTTTGTGTTTAGGGTGAGATACCTTTTCCGCTGGCCGGGCACTCCACCCGCTGACTTGCTGACTCGCTAACTCGCTGGCTCGCTGCCCTATTTTGCCCAGCCCAGTCCGTCCGTCACGTTGCCGGTCTTGATGGTCCGTTTCACTGTCCACGTGGCCAAATCGATCTCTGCCACTTCATTGCTGCCCTCGCAAGAGACGTAGGCCGACTTGCCGTCGGGTCGCACCAGCACCTCCTGCGGACTCCTTCCCACGTCCACCGCGCGCGCCAGCGTCATCGTCTTCAGGTCGATCACGTCCACTTTGTTCTCGTCGGGCAAAGCCACCAGCAGCCAGCGTCCGTCCACTGTGGGCGCAGCGCCGTAGCCCAGGCCATCGATCCTCACCCACTTCGCCACCTTGTCGGTCGCCGTGTCGATCACCGCCATGCGCGGCTCCGTCTGGTCGGCGGTAAACACCCAGTGATCGTCATTCGAAATTGCAATCCGCTGCACGTTGCCCGAGACAGGAATGATCCCCAAAGTCTTTCGCGCTTCTATGTCGAGCACGCTCACCGTTCCCGGACCCACATTCGCCGTGTAGCCGCGCAGCCCGTCGTGCGAGAGCGCCAGCATGTGGCTCTCCGGCTGCCCCGTCGGTATTGCGCCCACGATCTTCAGAGTCTTCGGGTCGACGATCGTCACCGCATGATCCAGCTCCGTCGTCACGTAGAGCATTCCGTCCTTCGGCCCTATCACCGCGCAGTGCGGCCGGACTCCATGATCGAACTCGATACTCCCCACAACCTTGTGCGCCGCCACATCCACCACGACGATGTTCCGCCCGTCGGTTCCCGGCTTGCCCACGCCCGAGTTGCCGTAGATGGGCACAAAGGCCAGCCGCCCATCCACCGATCCCGCAACTTCGTGCCCGGTGGTGCCATTCTCTGCCACGTTGGCAATCACATTGCCCGCGACGGGATCCACGATCGCCAAACTGCGGTCGCCCTTTTGCGCAACGAGCAGGCGGCCCGTCTGCGCTTGCGCGGCGCCCGCAGCCAGCAACGCCGCGGCCGCTATTCCAACCCATGAAAACAGCTTCAATGAGTGCCTCCCTCTAAAACCGAATGACGATTGATTCGAATCTTGATCTGCGCGAGCGCTTCGCTTCTCAGCTCCGCGCGTTCCACGGGTCGTACGTCCCCACGCTCCACGAGTGCCCCTCTGGATCGTTCACGGTAAACTCGCGGCTGCCGTAGTCCATGTTTTGCAGTGGGCGCACGATCGTTGCGCCCGCTGCCTGCGCCCGCGCGTACACCTCGTCCGCATCGGGAACCACGATATACGCGCTGCGTGTCTCCACGCCGCCCAACTCTCCGGGCGCCTTGAATCTGCGGCCGTGCTCGTCTTCTTTCATCGAGCCCAGCATGATCATTCCTCCGCCCAGCGCAAGCTCGGCGTGATTGATGACTCCGCCCGCTCCTTCATACACGGCATGGCGGGTGAATCCAAGCACTTTGCAAAGCCATTCGATCGCGGCGGGAGCGTCGCGATAGCGAAGCGCGGGAATCACGGTGCTGCGGGATTCAGCCATGGGGAAGCCTCGGCGCCAAGGTTAGCTCTTCTTTGGGTCCACGCGCAATCGCGCCGAATTGTTTGGCAGCGCCTCAGATTGAATTTGAAAGGGACAATGAAGGCATGTTAACGAGGCCCGTAGTGCATGACCAGCCAGACGACAAAAATTCCGAAGAGGGCAGCGAAAGTGACTGGCACGGCTACGATAGCAAAAATGATACGCACCCAGCGGCGATGAGCGCGGATTGCGCTGACGATGCATAGGATGGCAACTGCGGCCATTACAGCAGCCCGTAGAATCCCAGTGCGAGCCTCCGGCACGATCAGCATTGTTCGATTTTAGCCGCTGCCTCATCAGGCAAGCACCGCTCATCCAGGCAAATTATCCTCTCCTTATGCCCTTTCCCGCGCGCGCCGCCCAGCTCGTCCAGATCCGCGAAGCCAGGCTTCTCCAGAGCATTGACGCCTCGCTCGCCGATGCCGCCCGCCGCGCCGGAGACCTCCTCGCCTGCCGCATCGGTTGCACGCAGTGCTGCTACGGAGCCTTCGCCATCAGCGCTCTCGACGCCGCCCGCCTCCGCGAAGGCATGGCCGATCTACGAGTCACAAATCCTGCGCTAGTTGCCGAGATAGAAGGCCGCGCGCGTAAATGGCTTGCAGAGCATGGTCCCGGCTTTCCCGGCGATCTAGAGACCGGCGTGCTCGGCACGTCCGCCGCCGATCAGGCCCGTTTTGAAGACTTCGCCAATGACGCCGCTTGTCCCGCGCTCGACCCCGATACCGGCCGCTGCGACGTCTACGCGTGGCGTCCCATGACCTGCCGCGTCTTCGGCCCGCCGGTTCGGTCGGTTGGCGAAAACGGCGTCGAAGGCCTCGGCCACTGCGAGCTTTGCTTCATCGGCGCCACTCCTGAGCAAGTTGCCGCCTGCGAGATGCCCGTCCCGCACGCACTCGAAGCGGAACTGCTTGAAGAACTCGGGTCGAAAGACGAAACCGTCGTCGCGTTCGCGCTGCTGCGGCTCGCGGCGGTAAAATCCGGGAATCATGACAGCGGCTAGCGAGAAAGACAGCTTTGAACAGGTGCGGGCGAGCGCAGCGCTGGGAAATCTCGTGGTTGTTCGCGGGCATGGCCAACACCTGCTTCTCCCCGCAATGGCAAAGGACTCCGTCAAGCCGCAGATGATCGCCGGCGTTGAACGGCTCCTGCCCTCGAGTGTTAAACGCAACGTCGCCGCGATTAGCGATACCCGATGGGCCGAAGAAGCCTCCGCAGACCTCCAGGCTGCAAACCAAGCCATCCCTTTTTTGGAATGCTCATGGGTTTTAGCTGTATCGGCCATGCCGTCTGGGTATTCAGCGGTGCGGCCAACTTGGTCGGCGCGGGGTGCGGGAACGCTGATCTGCTAATTGTCGACAGTGCGTCTCTCCCGGGCTTACCAGGCACCTGGCTCGTCGAAGCTCAAAGAGCGATGCGGAACCCGGCTATCTTGATTCATGATCGCGCCACGTTCAAGTTGCATAGGCCGTCCTGAAAACGTCTCGCGAGGAGCTCGAGACCTGCATTTCGAAATCCCGCTCTCGATAGAGGGATCAAAGGACCGCGCTACGTTCTCGGCGCTTGCCGTAAACTGATCTTTGCCGACCCCCATGACAACGCGCCCCTGCTGGGTTGAGATTCGCACCCGCGCTCTCGAGGAAAACTTCCGCTTTCTCTCGGGCGTTGCCGCTCCACACGCCGAACTGCTCGCCATCGTCAAAGCCAACGCCTACGGCCACTCGCTCGCACTTTGCGCTCCCGCCGTCGCGCGCGCCGGCGCAAAATGGCTCGGCGTCACCAGCGTTGAAGAGGGAATCGTCGCCCGTGCGCTCTGCCCAGACGCACGCGTGCTCATCATCGGCGGCGTCTTTCCCGGCCAGGCCTCGGCCGCCATTCAGTTTCAACTCACTCCTGTCGCCTGGGAGACGTGGCAACTCGACGAGCTTCTCGCCGCTGCCCGCGCTGCCGGAGCGCAACCCGGCTCCGTGCCCATTCATCTTGAAATCGACACGGGCATGAGCCGCCAGGGCGCGAGCCCCGGCGGACTTGCCGCACTCTTCGCGCGCTTCGGTCCCGGCTCGCCGCTGCGATTTGAAGGCGTGATGACGCATCTCTTCGCCGCTGACGAAGCCGACGGCCAGGCAACCCAGGAGCAGCTCGCGCGGCTCGATGAAGCGATGAGCCGCATCTCCGCCGCGGGCCTCTTCGCCGAGTGGCTCAATGTCGGCGCATCCGCCACGCTCCTTGCCGGTCAGGCCCGCATCATCGCCGATCTGGCCGCGCGTCACGGCATGAAGGCCATGCTCCGTCCCGGCCTTGCGCTCTACGGTCTGGTCCCCCGCTTCGATCCCGCATTCGCGCCCGACCAGCCGAATACTCTAGCCGAGCCGCTGTCGCTCGTCGCCGCTCGTACCGCGCTTCAGCCAGTCCTCACCTGGAAAGCCTCGGTCGCAGGCATCCGCGCAGTTCCAGCGGGCGCAACCGTCGGCTACAACGGCACCTTCGTCGCCACCGAGCCCATGTGTCTGGCGCTCGTCTCCGCGGGATACGGTGACGGCCTCGCCCGCTCTCTCGGCAATCATTTCAGTTTTTTGGTTCGCGGCCAGCGCGTCCCGCTTGTAGGCCGCGTCAGCATGGATCAGATTGTTCTCGATGTAACCGAGATTCCCGGCGTCGTGCACGGCGACGAAGTCGTCCTTATCGGAGCGCAAGGCAGCGAATCGATCACCGCTTTCGACCACGCCGATGCCGCGGGCACCATCCCCTGGGAAGTCTTCACACGCATCGCGCCGCGCGTTCCGAGGACCGCAGTCTAAGCGCCCCGGACCTGAACTCGGTTTTGGAAAAATCAGCTCGCGACCGATTCCGGCGCCGCCGCGCACAATCCCGCCGCGCATTGCACCGCGTCGATCATCGCCTGGGTTCCGATGCAGGAATTCAGCAGCATGTGATAAAGCCCGCGCGAGCACCACTCCTGCTGGTAGAACCTGCGGATCACCGCCGCGCGCCGCCGGTCGAACGCCGCCAGTTGTTGCTCCGCCTCCTGCGCCTGTTCCGGAAACGCGTGCGCGAACCAGTCCTTCTTGGCGCTGGCCGTGGCATACACAAAAATGTGAAAGCAGCCCGGCTTCCCGGCGAGCACACACGCTGCGCCACGGCCTACCAGCACGCAGTTGCCTTCATGGGCCGCATCCAGAATCTCCTTCTGGATCAGCTCCAGCATGTGTTCGGAGTCGAAGATTTTCTCATCTTCGGTGGAGACGGGCGCATAGACGGGGTCGCGCCAGAACATTTTTCCGTAGCGGTAGTACCAGGGGTCCAGCCGCTCGTCGAGCTTGGCTGCCAGCTTTGGATCCACGCCCGCCATGCGTGCCGCGCCCGCCACCAGCTCCGAATCCAGCAGCCGCCAGCCCAGGTGTTTGGCCAGATGGCGCGCAAACTCCCCGCCGCGCGAACCGTACTCGCGCTCAACGGTGATCACCTTCACCGGCGCATGCACCATGGCCCGATCGACCCCCGGGGGACGAATCCCCCCGCAAAGGAGCATAACGCTACTTGTTCAAAAAAACAAAATGAGCGCGAGAGGAATCACCCGCTCGCGCCCACTTGCTGCCCGTGTTTTTCGTTTTTTGCCCTACTGGGTAACCGGCTGCTGGGGCAGCGTTTTGTTGCTCTTCAGGTGTGGAGCGTTGGGCGCGGCCGGCGCGTTCGGAGTCTTGCCGGCTGCAGGAGCCGCGGCCGGGAACGCCGATCCCTTCTTGATGTGCAGGTCGCCATTGCTTGTGCTGAGTTGGATATGCGCCGTGCCCGATCCGATCTTCCCGCTCACGGTCTTGTTTTCATCGCCGCTGATCGTCAGCCCGTAGTCGGTCACAATGTCTCCGTTATGAGTCTGCCCGTTCACCGTGGCCGAGGCATCCGGCGGCAGTGTCAACTCGATGTCGCCCTTATCGTTCCTGGCGTCCACGTTGTAAGATTCGGCCGGCGCCACGCTGATGGTTCCATTACTGCTTTCGATGGATGTGTCGCCGTAAATCTCGCTCAGATCGATGTCCTTCGAGCGCGTCACCACGTGTACCAGGCCCTTGGCGTCGCTTACGTGCAGGTTGTCCGAATCGAGCGTCATGTCGCCGGGAAGGCTCGCAATCTGCAGGTCGGTATACGGCGTATGCAGATTGATTTGTGCCGAGGCATTTTCGATGTGCGTCTCGCCGAAGAGCTCCCCGCTCAGCGAGATCTTCCCCTGAATCTCTGAAAGAGTGATGTCGTTGCAATTGCCGCTGGCAATCACGTCTCCGTCGATCTGGTGTGCCGAGAAGTCATGCTTGTCATTGGAGAAGTGCACGTTCACCGGGCCCGAAATCGCGTCAAGATGCGTATCCCCGTGTCCGGCGGTCACATCGATTCCCGCGCCCAGCCCTGAAGCGGTCACGTCCCCTTTTCCCGCGTTGACCATGACCTTCGCCGTTCGCGGAACCGTTACCGTGAGATTCACGCGGCCGTGGTCGTTGCCGTTCGACTGCACCAGCACCGACGTCCCGCTTACCGTTTCGTGCGCGGCTTCACTGTCGAAGATCTTCTTCGCTTCGGAATCGGAGTCGGCATACGCCATCTCATGCGCCTGCACCTGCAGGCTTGGCTGGTCGCTCGATGTAATGCTCACGTCCCCGCGCGGATTGAGAATCTGAATCGTCGCATTCGCCGGAATCGCCTGCGTGTTCGCCGGCTGATCGCTGTCGTGCTCGGGCAGGCCCCAGAAGTTGAAGAAGTCGTTGTCTCCGTTCCAGCCGCCGATGAACGGCCGCATATGATTCCATCCCGCCGCGCAAAGGCCAAGGAATGCGACCAGAAACAGGATCCCCACAAAGCTGCCGCTGCGGTGGACGGGTGTCGGCCGCCGCATATCCAGCGCCCACTCTCCCAGCAGCGCAAGCCCTGCCACGATCAGCAGCAGCGGCCACCAGCGCCCGTACCACATGGAGAAGGAACTGGCATCGATATGCCCGGTCACCAGCAGCAGGGCAATCACGCCCACGCAAATCAGAATCACCGGACCTACCACCGAAGGCACGCGAGGTCCGTAAGCGCCCACGTAATTCGCTTTCCATGCGTGGCGCTGCGCCCGCCATGCATCGCGTTGCGCCCGCCAGGCGGCGCGCTGCTGTTCGCGATATACGCGCCACTGCATCTTGGGATCGTATGGCGGAGGCGGTCCGCCTCCCGGAGGCATATTCGGAGGTGCGCTGCTCATGATTGCCCCCTATGAATCTCATCCCCAAAGTCATGCGATTCAGCCGGCGCGATCGGCGTTGCCGTTGTTGGCTGCGTGCCCTGGCCTGTTCCCTGCGCAGCATTCGGCCACGGCGCACCCGGAGGGGGTGGATATCCTCCCGCCGCCAGTGCCGCCCGTTCTGCCAGCAACAACAACCCAATCAGGATCAGGATCAGCGGCCAGCTCTCGCCCCAGCCAAGAATGTTTGCCTGCGCCAGCAGCGCCATCACGCCAATCAGCAACAAAACTGCCGGCCCACGCAATCGGCGAATCATGATGTAGCGATTCATTGGTGCCCTCCCTGGGAATTCCCTTGCGAACTCCCCTTCGTCTCGCTCAGGCGTCGCACAATCAACCACACGCCCAGTCCGATCAGGAGAATCGGCCACGTGAATTCAATCACCCGCCCTGAAAACCAGTCGAAGTGCCCCAGCAGGAACAGCACTCCCAGGGCGATGAGAATGATCGCTCCAATCGGCTCCTTCCGCCGCCAGTACACAGAAGGAACCGGCGGAGAGTCCGGCCCCACATAACCCGGCGGCACATTTGGACCCTGATAGGTCGTCTGATACGGCGTTTGGTACGGCGGCTCATACTGCGCCTGGTTCGGCGCCTGGCTCGGCACCGGCCCCGGTGCTTGATAAGCCGCCTGATACGGGCTCGCCGGCCCCGTCCCGCTTCCCGATTGCGCTGCGGGCGGCATTCCCTGGTGCATTCGTCCGCCTGTGCTAAACAGGTTGGTCAGTTCGTTCAGCCCTAATGGATCGGGCAAGGGTTCGCCGTCACGCCGCGCCTTTGCCGTGTGGTAGGCCTCAAAAACCTGGTAGCAGACCCAGCCCGCGATAAAGAGCCCGAAGATCCCGTACACGTGGGCCGCGCTCACCAGCACCGCGAAGATCAGCACATGAATGAGCCCCTTGATCAACTGGCCGTTGTACATTGCGCCCACGCCGGGAATCAGGCCCAGAAGCCCCGCCAGCACCGGATTGGGTGCTCCCACCGGCGGTGGCACAAACGGCTGTTGCCCTCCTTGCCACGCCATCCAGCACGGCTCGCAGAAGATCTGGCCTCCCGCCCCCGTCTTCACGCACGATTGGCACAGCGGCTTGCCGCAATTCTGGCAAAAGGCCGTCGCGTTCACACCACTATGGTTTACGCAATCCATACCTTGCTCCCTTCCCGTTCTCTCCTTGCGGAGCTGTTGGATCGCCCTCTCTTGCCTTGCAAGTGAAACGAAGTTTCCACAAAGTCATTCATTGCGCCGGACGCCGGCTGTGCCACTGAGTTGTTCGGCTCCTGCCGAGGGTCCAGGCGACCCCCGCCAGGGTTCTTCCCGGGATTCTGTTTCGTCTCTCCAGGTGTCGCGGGCTGCCCCTGCTTCTGGTCCTGGTCGCCTCCTGGCGTTGTGTTCTCATTGCCACTGCCTTCGCTTTGGCTGCGCAGTTGCCGCACCCGCGATTCCACTTCGTACACAAACCGCAGATGGTCGTAATACCGCACGATGGGCACCGAGGCCATGTTCAACTGCCTCACCATATACGACCGCACCGCAACCGGTCGCAGATCGGCCAGCCGCAGGGTCGACAGCCGCACTCCAGTCAGGCTCAACGTGAGCGCGATCGAGAAGAACGCCATCGCTGCCGTCATCAGAAGACCGGGTTGCATCGCTTGCCGCGTACGGGCAAAGAATCCCGCCTGTTGCCACACCGGCGGTACAAATGCGGGAACGGCTCTCGAGCCGGCCAATGCAGGCACCGGCATGCTCGTCGCGTGTCCCGGACCCGTGTGCGCCAGAATCCTCTCCAGCAGCCCGGCCGGCGCATCCGGCTCAGGAGAGAGAAACTCCAGCCACTCGCGCCCCTTCCGCGCTTCCTCATAGAGTGCCGCGCATGCCGGGCAGGCGGCCTTGTGCGCCGCAAACTGCGCTTCATCCTCGGGCTTCAACAGCCCGTCCAGAGCATCCGCCAGCAGCGTCTCCCACGCGCCGCAGGCTGGAGAGTTCGGAAATTGTGTGCGCTCTGCCATGGCTACACCACCTCTCGTTTACTACGCTCCAGCAGCCTTGCAAGTTCCGCACGGCCCCGGCTGATGCGCGACTTCACCGTTCCCTCGGGGATCGCCAAAACCTGTGCAATCTCTTTATAATCAAGGTCTTGAAGGTCTCTAAGGATCACGGCCTCGCGCAGCTCCACGCTCACCTTGGCCAGAGCGCCCTGCACCATGTTGGCCAGTTCCTTGCGGGCCGCAAACTCATGCGGCGAAGGCCCCGCCGCCATCAGCCGGTCGGCTGGCTTCAGCTCTTCTGTCTGGTCCCATCCATCGTCCAGCGAGCTCGTCGCCCTCTGATTGCGCGTCCGCCTGAAGTTGTCCACCAGCAGGTTCCGCGTCATGGTGGTAATCCACACCGGCAGGCTGCCGCGAGCGGCGTCAAAGCTGCCCAGATTCGAATAGATCTTCAGGAAAACATCCTGGGTTAGGTCCTCGGCGTCGGCCGCATTCCCCGTAAACCGGTAGCACAGCCCGTACACACGCTTCTGGTGCGTGCGGACCATCTCGGCCCATGCGCCGGAGTCTCCATCCATGCAGCGGTGGACGATTTGGGACCAGTCTTGCTCCAGCGGTCTTACCTCCGCGCGCGCCGCGGGCTGCGTGCGTCCACGGTTATCATCTCCGAGGGTCCGCCGCACCGCAGGCGCCGCCGGCGTCGCAGCCACGGCCCCGGCGGAATATTGCTGAACCTGCGACCGTTTCCTGGCCGCGTTCCGGGAGTCGGAGCGTGCCATTGCGACACCCCAACTCGCCCCGCTCCAGCTTAATGCACCCACGCACTCCATGGTCTGTTCATACGAAAATCACAATCCTTTGGTTCCTTTCCGGAAATCCCTTGGCGCTGGTTCCGTTCGCAATTCCAGACCCCACATGCAAGCCTGCTCCGCCCGGAGAACAATTCCCCGCCTCGCAAGAAAACCACCCCGTCCCTTGGCTCGCACCGTAAACTGGGCAGCAGCGGAGGTCAAAACGTGGAAGATTGGAAGTTCGTGGAAAAGGATCCCTCAGAAGCCCTGGCCAGATTGCACTTCTTCTCCATCAAGAAAAAACATGCATCGGGCGAGGTTGAAGCGCGCATCACGGTCAAGGAATTCGCCTCGGCAAAAACAACCGACTTGAAATTCTTTGCCGTGGCCGATCTTGAGTTGAATCAGAAGACCATGAAATTCCAGCCCTGCGGTTGGGCCGACACCCTGATGGGCGCGCTGACGGAGTGCCTGAGGAATCTCCGCAAGTTCGAGTATGAGGGCCCCGAACTGCCTTCAGCAGCTTCCCCAACCTGCGATCCGCCGCAATCTGACGGCGCCGGCTGAGCCCGAAAACGCCGTCTACTCGGCTGAATATCCCTGCCCGAACGCCGGGTCCACCGGGTTCTCGAACATCGACGCATCCCTCGTCACGATCGTCAGGCCCGACGGCGTCACGAAGTACCGGCGCTTGTCCTCCACCGGGTCGTACCCGATCACCGTGCCCTCCGGGATGTGCACATCGCGATCGATAATCGCCTTCCGGATTCTGCAGTGCCGCCCGATATTCACGTGCGAAAAGATGATGCTCGCGTCCACGTCCGAGTACGAATTCACGCGCACATCCTGTGACAGCACCGAGTTGTACACCGACGCGCCGGAAATGATCACGCCCGCGGTGATAATCGAGTTCACCGCCATACCCGACCGCCCTGGCTCGCCGAACACAAATTTCGCCGGCGGATACTGCCTCGTTCGGGTGCGGATCGGCCAGCTCTTGTCGTACAGGTTGAACACCGGCGACACTGAGCACAAATCCATATTGGCTTCGTAATACGCATCGAGCGTCCCGACGTCCCGCCAGTAGAGCGCCTCTTTCTTGTTCTCGTCCACAAAGCTGTAGGCCATCATCTTCTTCTGGCCGAGCAGCTTGGGCAGAATGTTGTGCCCGAAGTCGTGCTTCGATTCCGCGTCGTCCGCATCCGCGATCAGAGCCTTCAGCAGGGTCTCGGTGTTGAAGATATAAATCCCCATTGATGCATCCACGGCATTGGGATTGAACGGCGAGCGGAAGCTCGTCGACGCCGGCTTCTCCTGGAATCCCAGCACTTCTCCCGTCGCACCAACCTCCACCACCCCAAACCGTGAAACCTCATCGGGCGAAATGGGCAGAGTCGCCAGCGTAACCTCCGCGCCTGTCTCCTTGTGGTGCGCCAGCATCCGGCTGTAATCCATCTTGTAGATGTGGTCTCCCGACAGGATGATCACATGGGCCGGTTGCTCGCTGCCGATCGAGTAGAGGTTCTGGTACACCGCATCCGCCGTGCCCATGTACCAGTTGGCACCCGTTCGTTGCATGGGCGGCATCAGCTCGAAAAACTCGCCCAGCTCCTGCGCCACAATTCCGGTCCAGCCCTCGCGGATATGCCGGTTCAGGCTCAGCGCCTTGTATTGCGTAAGGATGTACACCCGCCGCAGCCCGGAATTGATGCAGTTCGAAAGCGTGATGTCGATGATGCGGTAATGTCCGCCAAACGGCACTGCAGGCTTGGCCCGGTCGCGTGTCAGCGGAAACAGCCGTTCTCCCGCTCCGCCCGCAAGCAATACGCCCAGTGTGTCTTTCATATCCATAGGCTACCTGCTTCGCTTCACCTCTGGCTCGCGTCTTCGGGATCGGCCGATGAGTGCCGCTATCCGAAACGGCATACTTTCAGGCGGCACTTTTCCTTACCCGCCGCTGAACGCAGGAGAATACCACACATACCAATGCCCTTTGCAGCCCCGCAATCCCCTGTGATGATGCCGCGAGCCGAACGGTTGGCTCGATTGCCTACTACTCGCCTTCAGCCGCGGGTTGTGCGCGCCGGCCCAGTCTCGGCGATCCCGCCAACGCCGCCAGCCCCGCTGTCTTTGCCTACCAGCCCGACTTCCAGTTGGTCTTCTTGTTGGTCGAGCGCTTGATCGATGTGAATTTGTATTCCAGTCCCACCGAGATGGCAAAGTTCACGTCGTATTGCCCGTAGGTCAGCGAGGAATGAGGCGCGTCGCTGAATGTGTAGTGGGTCATCACCGCATCGGGCGTGATGCGAAACACCCAATGTTCGTTCCGGTTCAGGTCCATATGCCCGCCGATGATCCCCGCCGGAGCAAGCTGGTTGTAGTAAAAGCCCACCACCTCGGGCGGCTCTCCCCGGAGGTCCTTCTGGAAGTCCCCGTACACCCCGCCGAACATGGCATGCGCAATCAGCGCCGCATGCTTGTTGTGCGGGCCCAGCCACTCCGCTCCGCCCGCAAAAAAGTACTGCTTCACCACCGGGCCCCGGATCACATTCCCGTTGTAGTCGTTGGGTGCGGCCCCGCTTGTCCCGATGTATCCCCGGCCTGTTGCTTCGATTCCCCAGTTCCTCGTCAGCCAGTACGAGCCTTCCATGTCCAGGCCGCCCAGGTTCGAACCCTGCAGCAGAGTCGGCCCCGCCTTCATGTGGTCGTACGCAAAACCCAGCGACATGTCGTAGCGGTTGTCGTAGCGAACCTTGGCCAGCGGGTCGACGGCCATGTAAACCCCGTACTCGGGAGTCTGCGCCGGCTGGCGCTCTGCCGGCGCCTGTTGCGATGAAGAGGAAGAGCCCTGCTGCGGCTGCGAGCTTGGCTGCTGCTGGCCCGGTTGCGCATTGGACTCCTGCGCCCCGGCGCGCGCTCCCGCGCACACACACATCGTGAAAACAACGGCAATCGTTGCAGATAACTTGACTGGGAGATGCATCATAAACAAGCTTACAGGAGCCCCCCGAGGGCGGACAACGCGCCTTACAAGCATTCCCTCTTAGACTCGCATTTGCTTCGGTCGTGTGCGCCCCACCTTACAGCGAGCACCCATCCATCTGCCTCGCCCACACCAGGTAGCGCACCGTCTTTACGATCTCCATCGCCGTCGTCGCCCCCTGCCTCCACGGCCCCTCCGGCTCCAGCCCCGGCGCGGCATGGGTTCTCCACTTCAGCGGCAGCCGGCTCAGGATCAGCCCCGCGCGCGGCAAGTGGCTCGCGCTTGAAATCACCTCTGCCGACTCCCAACCGTAGCTGCGCATGATCCTGAGCGAGTCGCACGTATTTTCCATCGTGTTCCGCGCCGTTCGCTCTTCCAAAATCGCGCCGGCAGGAATTCCTTGCGCCTCGGCCACCCGCGCCATCACCTCGGCCTCAACAAAACGATTCTTCGCAGGTCCGCCCGTGATAATCATCCTCGGCGCCACGCCCCGCTCATACTCGTCGACAGCTTCGGTCACGCGCTCGAGCTCGGTCGGCGTCGGATTCCCGTCCGAGTCCGCCGGAGAACCCAGCACCATCAGCGCATCAAATTGTTCTTGTGTTGTGTTTTCTTTGGGCGCCAGCGCCCGCGCAATCGCCGCCCACGCAATGAGCCCCACCATGACAGCCGCACACGCAACGACTGCGCGCCCCTTCCAACCCAGCGGCTGCCGCCGAATGCGCAATCCTCGCGGCGCTCTCTTCTTTACCGCAAAGGTGTGCTTGCTTCCGCCGCGCGCGCCAACTCGTCCCGTGCCCGTCCGCTTCCGTCTAACCGCCGCGCTCAAAGCTGCCTTCCTCCACCCATCAACTCTAGCGCGGAAATTCAATCCTGCTGATTTGCAGGCCGCGTCGACTTCCTGCAATGGGCCGTTTATCCTGCCTCGGAACGGACAAAAGGAGGAACGCAATTGCAGATTCGAAGACTACTCCTGGTTTTACTGGCGGGTGCACTCGCGCCTCTCTGTTTCGCGCAGTCCACTGGCTCAGACGCAACAACGCTCGCCGCGATCCTTTCCGAGCTCCGGAGCATTCACGAAGACATCCGCGCGGCTCAAACCACTCAAGTCCTCCTCGTCGAGTGGCAAATGGAACAGGGGGTGGTGAATCGCGCCGCCGACCGCGTTGAGGATGCACGACAAAAGCTGATCCAGTTCCAGACGGATCAGAAGCTGGCAGCAGTTCACCTTTCGGAAGCTCAAGACCATTTAGACTCGGCCACCGACGCCATTGGCCAGGCGCATTGGAAAGAGGAAGTCGAGCGTTTGCAGGGAAGCGTCACGGCAATGACGGCCGAAGTGCAAGCTAGTTCCAGCGCACTCGACGATTTACAGGCCAAACTCCGGAATGCGGAGGACGACCTGAACAGCACACAGGATCAGCTAAACGCGCTCATCAAAAGGAAAGCGCCTGCACCAACCTTCCCGCCTGCCAAGTGACCCGTTCTCGTTACAAGCTCGCGGCATCGCCCCACTCGCTGAAGACGATCTCGCTGAGCGGCTTCCGCGTCCGCGGCGTCGTCTCCCGCTCGATCAGCGTGTCATTGCCCAACTCGGCCGGTTCGCCTCGGTACCCCAGAGCAATTACCGCTCCCAACTCGTATTCAGCCGGAATCCCCAGCGCCTTCCGCACAGCTTCCTGGTCGAACCCGCCCATCTGGTGCGTTGTCAGTCCAAGCTCCGCGGCTTCGAGAGTCAGGTGCGAGCTCGCCGCCCCCAGGTCATAGAGTGCGAACCGGTTTTCGCCGTTCTTGCTGAATCGCGTCGCCGCCGTTCCCAGAATCAGCGCCGCGGCCCGCCCCGCCCATTCCCGGTTGAAACCACCGAGCGACTCATGGAGCTTCTTGAAGGTCTCCGACCCGCGCAGTCCCACAACAAATCGCCATGGCTGCTCGTTGTTCGACGAGGCCGCCCACCGCGCCGCTTCAAACACCTTCTTCAGCACCGCAGGGCTCACCTCGCGCCCGTTGAAAGACCGCGCGCTCCACCGCTCGTGAATGGCGGTCAACACGCCCTCAACCGCTGGCGCTCTCTTCACCGCATCCGCTTCTTTTGCTGTCAAAACCGTAGCCGTCGCCACTTTGCTCATCTCCTTGAAAATCAATCCGGAACCAATCTTCTTCACACCGTTTGATTCCCTAATCTGCCCGGAGGATTCGCCTCTCGCCTAAATGGTTGTTGCAACAAGTATTTCGCTACGAAAGTGATAATGCCCTTCCATGACCTGTCTCATGGAATCTGCTTCGCCAGGCGCGAAGTCGTTTTGAAGGCTTCAACTCGGCGTCGCCAATGGCCCGCTCCATCGACCTTCGCTGCCGATAGTTTTTAGCTGATTGCTGACGGCTGAAAGCTGATTGCTGTACTACGGGTACATCCGGTTCAGCATTCGCGGAAACGGAATCGTCTCCCGCACATGGTCCAACGCGCACACCCACGCCACCAGGCGCTCAATGCCCATGCCGAATCCCGAGTGCGGCACGCTGCCGTACCGCCGCAAATCGAGATACCATTCGAACGCCTCGCGGGGAAGTTTATGTTGGTCGATCCGCGAGCTCAGCAGCTCGTAGCTCGACACGCGCTGCGACCCTCCGATGATCTCGCCGTAACCCTCCGGCGCGAGCACATCCACGCACAAGGCGTACCGCGGATCCTTCGCGTCGGGTTCCATGTAAAACGCCTTCACATTCGCCGGGTAGCGATGCACCATCACCGGCCGATCGTACTGCGAGCTTAGCCACGTTTCGTCCGGCGAGCCGAAATCGTTTCCATACTCGAACGGCGCTTCCAGCTTCCCATCTTTGTAGGCCTGGTTCAGCATCTCCGCCGCCTCGTCGTAGCGCAGCCTAGGGAACGGCGCCTTGATCGCTTCCAGTTTCGCCGCGTCGCGCCCGATCACCTGCAACTCCGGCGCGCGATTCTTCAACACGCTCTGGACAATGTGCGAGATGAAGTTTTCGGCGAGTTCCATCAGCCCGTCGAGGTCCATGTAGGCCACCTCGGGCTCGATCATCCAGAACTCCGTCAAGTGCCGCCGCGTCTTTGATTTCTCCGCCCGGAAGGTCGGCCCGAAGCTGTACACCTTGCCCAGCGCCAGCGCCGTCGACTCGATGTAGAGCTGCCCGCTCTGCGTCAGGTACGCGGGATCGCCGAAATAGTCCACCGGAAACAGCGTCGATGTGCCCTCGCACGCCGCCGGCGTCAGAATCGGCGGATCGGTCCGGATAAACCCATTAGAATCAAAGTATTCGGCCGCCGCCCGCATGATTTCGGCCCGAATCCTCAAAATGGCCGATTGCCGCGGGCTGCGCACCCACAGGTGCCGACGCTCCTGCAGAAAATCGACCCCATGCTCCTTCAGCGTGATCGGGTACGGGTCCGACTCCGGCACGCGCTGCACCACCTGCACGTCTTCCACGTCCAGTTCGTACCCGCCCGGCGCGCGCTTATCCGCGCGCACCTTCCCTGTGACAATGACCGACAACTCCTGGGTCAACCCTTTCAGCTTCTCGAAGACTTCCGGCGTCACGCTCTTCACGTGAGCCACTCCCTGGATCGACCCCGTTCCATCGCGGAAGATGGGGAACAGCAGCTTTCCGCTCTCGCGTGAGTTGTAAAGCCACCCCTGCAAGGTGACAGATTGCCCTTCGTGCCGGCCAATCTCGGCAATGGTCGCAACAGGTGGTGTGGTTTTGGTGGATTCTTGAGCGGAAGCGGTCTCTTCTGACATTCCTTTTAGGCTTTCTGGGCGGCTTGTTCCTTCGCGCCGGACTCTCCAGAATAGCGCGGTTCCCGAAGCGCGGCACTGCGCCCTTTCCGCAGCTCGATAATTTCGTGCTACAAGAAATTGTTTTGATTGGACAACAAATACTCCCAACATGCATCCTAGCTTGGTGAGGAGCCGCGATGACTGAACGGCTTGAGCCAAATGGCGAAGAGATGCACAAGACCCTGGCGGATGCCGACACCGCCGAGCGTTTCATTACCGAGAAGCACCTGGGCGAACGCATCCGGCGCTTGCGTCTGAAAAAGTCCATGGGCCTCGTGGACCTCGGTAAGCACACCGGGCTTTCCGCCAGTTTCCTTTCTCAGTTGGAAACCGGCCGGGTGGTGCCCACGCTGCGCAATCTGGCGCGCATCGCGATGGTCTTCTCCAAGGATCTCTCGTATTTTTTTGAGACCGAGCCGTCGCCGATCTTCCGTGTACACCGCAAGAGAGACCGGGTGCGCATTCCGCAAACAGGCGTCGAGCCGCCCACCTACACGTTCGAAAGCCTCGGCTATATGGTGGCCGACCGGCCCATGGATCCTTACTTTGCCGAGTTTATTCCCCTGCCTGATCATGTAGAGTCCCGATCGCACATGCACGCGGGATTCGAGTTCCTCTACGTGCTTTCAGGTGAACTGGCGTTGCGGCACGGGGAACAGGAAGCTAAGCTGGGGCCCGGCGACGCCGTCTATTTTGACGCGGGCGCCCCGCACTCCTATCGTTGCGTAGGTCCCAAACCCGCTGAAGCCGTTATCGTCACCATGCATCAGGCGTCGGCAGATCATCTGCAATCGCTGCGCTCGCCCGCCGTCGCTGCGCCCGCGCATCCGGCGCAACCTGTAGTGCCACCAAGGACCAACGGCAAGTAGCGGCCGCCTACTTCTTGGTTGGTGTCCGGTTCAAATCTCCATAGGTTGGGTATGGTGCGGGCGCAGCGCTCGTCGGCATTGCGGCCAGCGTCTTCAGGTCCGCCTGCACCTGCGCCCACGCGCGCGGCTTTCGCTTGGTCGTAATGGGCGCATTCACATCGGAATAGTAGGCCTGTACGTCGCTCTTGATCCCCGGAGGAATCGGCTGATTCGAATCGCGCGTAAGGCGCCGCAAGAGCTCCGCGTAAGTTTCGTCAGTCAGCGGATAGCCGCCGGGCTTGACCACTTGCCCGGTGTCCAGGTCTCGATTGGGCAGTGGATGCTCAGGATCGGCCGGACCCAACGCGTCAGGCGGAGCCGCTGCTCTCAACGGCTGTACCAGCCGATCTTTCGTGGGCGTAAAAAGCGCCAGGCGCTCGCGCAGCACCGCGGTGGCTGAGACCAGGCTGTGCATGTAATCGGCCTCAGCAGCCTTGCTGGGCCCCTTGATCGCGACCATCGCCAGCGGGCCCACTTTGGGAAGGATGCGGAATAAGCCGGCAATCAGATGCGTTTCCACGCCCGGTTTTTTGCGATAAGCGTCCCAATCGTAGAGTGTTGCGGCCTCGGCCGACTCCTTTTCAATTTCTTTCGCATCGGCCGTGTCCGGCTCTGCCGCTTCATGGCCGTGGTGCATGAGCGCCACCGCGTAGGCCACGCGGGGAATGAACTTCCGCGTCGCAACCTGGTACTCGCTGGCGTTGAATTGATGCCGCGCACCGGCGCTGAAATCTTCGGTCACCCCGTATGTTTCATAAAATGCCAGCGCGAGCTGGTGTGTTGGAACCCTGATCCCGATATGGCGCAAATAGCCCAATGGCGCCACGCGATGCTTCGCAATCTGATCGATGTCGAAGGCAAACTCTACCTGCACATGCTGGTGTGGCCCCTCGGCATAGTTCACGCTCGTCCCGTAGCGCGCCGCCAGCTTGGGAAACTGGAGCGCAACCGCACGATTGGTTGCCTCCGAATGTCCAATGGAATCGCCGATGTAATGCGACAGAGCGCCCACGGCGAAGGCCAGCTCGTTGGCGTTGTGCGCATTACGGAAGAGGGCCAGAACAAAGTCGCCGGTGCGCACATAGTGCGTCAGGTCCGAGAAAAACGAGTCGCCGAAAGGGTAGTACCCCATGTCCTGCATCACGCACCCGCCGTAAGCAAAGGAGCGCGCGCGGTCCAGCTCCGCCGGCGTCAGATTGGGATAGTGGCTCTTCAGCAAGGGAACAATCGAGTCGTTCCACGTCAGGTCGATGAGCTGTTCATGCGTCAGCAAGGAATACGCCGCCGCGTGCCGTGAAGCGCACATCGGCAGCAGCAACAGGATCAGCGCGACGGTTCGCAGTCGGTTGCAACGCATCGTCATCGGGCCGCGCGGGCGCCGTCTTGGGATTTGAGGGGGCGGGGGATCCCGCATTCATTGTATGTGAACTTTGAGCAGCCGGAGAATCGATCCGGCGCCGCGCACCCTGTGCATGTGCCGCCCCGCAGCCTCGTCCAGCGACGATGCAAGTATCAAGCATTTGCAACAGGGTTAGTGCGGTTTGGTCAATCAGATTCTATGATTACCGAACAAATCGGGAGGTTACGGCATGAATCCCGAACTTGATGGATTTGACCGAGACTCAAGCGTTTCCCGCACTCAGCGTCGAGAGATCGCTGTGTTTCTCGATCGTGGAGCTCGCCAAAGAATCTCGCCGCGCGCGCCATGCAGCTTATTTACGATCGAAGCGCAATCACAGGCTGGCCCGCCCATCCCGGCCGTGCCGCCCGCGCCACGTCCTTGATCGGCGTCACCATAACCGGCTCAGCCTCGGTCGCGGTGGACTGTTCCATTACCCTCTTGAGCGCCGCTCCCACCAGAACACCCACCCTCTGGTGGCCCAGTACACTTAGATGTTGGGTGTCGGCGAAATTTGCGCGGAATGCCTCCCCTTTTGGATAGGACTCCAGCAGCGAGAAAACATCGACGAAAGTGCAGTCGTGTTTTTTCGCCGCTGCCTCAAAAATCGGTACCGCCCTTCGCCGGAAAAAGCGCGCGACGGGGTCCGGCGCCGAAAACGGTCCGACTAGAACAACCCCTCGCAGTGGCAACTCCTTGAGGCTCAAAAGAATCGAATCCAGATAATCCGCGATCGCCGCGGCGTTGAACATCTTCCTTTTTCTTCCCACGGCAACGATCATCCCAGCCGCCACAATCCTCCGCAATTGGGCAAATACCGTGGACAGAGTGTGCTGGTATCGCATCTCCGGATGAGATTGACCAACCGACCCGCGATCTTGGGTGTGTGACTTCTTGGAGCATCTCAGTCCCAGGCTCTTCTGCAAAGGCGCCGGCGCTTCATAGTGGCCAAGCTGCAGAACAACTGCGTCCGGCTTTAGCTCCTGGCACGCAGCCAGAATCTGCGGCCCTGAGCGAAGATTGAAAAGGGGCAGCACGTACGAAGAACTTTCTCCAGGTTCAGAAAGGCATCTCAGGGCCACGTGCATGAATGCATGTTCCTTGCCCACCGGAAAACCATTGATGTGACAGCCGCCAACAAAGAGGACCCTTAAAGAATTCCCCACGCCGTCTCCCTTGAGGTGATAAAGGGGCAGACTTCCTGGCCTCCGCACCCCTTATCAAGGGTCGATTCTTCCACAGGAATCGACTCCCTTAAGTGCGCTCAAACAAACTCGCACCGAGCTGCAGACCATGGTGGGAAATCAAAAGCAAAACCGTATCAGATTGGCACTCTTTTGAGCTCTCCATCTGAATCTCAGTAAGCTTGGAATGTATCGGCATCCTACCACTCATCCTGTTGCCTGATAGATGAGCCAGATCACAGCTGTTTGTGAGCGCCACGTAACCGCGGGTATCATGATCCTTCATGGGATCTCCGCCGCCAATTCAGCTCGCCACATTGAGCATGTGGGATACGCTCCTGCTCATGGCGCTGGCCTTGGTCGTCTTCGGCCCGCGGCGTCTCCCCAAGATCGGCCGCCAGCTTGGCAAGCTGATGTACGAGTTCCGCAAAGCCTCCAACGACTTCAAATTCCAGATGGAAGAGGAGTTGCGCAACGCCGAGGAAGCCGACCGCCGCAAAAAGGAAGAAGAAGCACGGCAGCGCGCCCTGGCCGCAGCCCCGCCCGCGGCTCAGCTCGAGGCAACGGCCTCGCAGACACCGGCGGCCGCATCTGCAACAAAGGACTCCGGCGCACCAGTTTTAGCGGAAAGTCCTTACTCTGAGGGGACCGACCTCAATGTCAAATCCCAGGCAACCGGCTCCCAGGCGACCGGCCCGCAAGAACCCGCGCCGCCCCCCGCCCAACCGACCGAGCCTGCGCCGGCTGCGGCTGTCCCGCACATACAGCCGCCCTCCACCGGCGAGACGGTTTCCGCCGAGCGCCCCGGCTCGCAGTTCCAGCAGCGCGAACTTTTCTCCGAAGACACGAGCCCCATCTCTGAAACCGCCGCACCTGAAGCCGAAAGATCGGAGCCGGCTGCTCATCATGGCTGATCAACTCATCGTTGACCCGCAGGAAGCCATCGAACGGGCGCGCAAAGCCGTCACCGAGCGCGCCGAGCTCCCCGGCATGAGCCTGATGGAGCACCTCGAGGAGCTGCGCAAGCGTCTCGTCCACTCCGCCATCTATCTCGGCATAGGCTTCATCGTCGCGTACGCCTTCCACGAGCGTCTCTATGGCTTCGTGCAGGCCCCACTCGACAAGCTTGGCATCAAACTCAATTACACCCACCCCATGGATCCGCTCAACCTTTATCTCCAGGTCTCGCTCATCGGCGGAGCCATCATCGCTTCGCCCTTCATCCTCTATCAGGTGTGGCTCTTTATTGCGCCGGGACTCTATCAGAAGGAAAAGCGGTTTGTAGTGCCGTTTATGACGGCCACGGTGGGACTGTTCCTGACGGGCGCGGCCTTCGGCTACTTTTTCGTTCTGCCCGGCGCGCTTAGAATTCTGATCCTCGGCTTCGGCAGCAAATTCAACCCCATCGTCACGATCGAGGAATACACCGGCTTCTTCCTGTCCATCATTCTTGGCCTTGGCGTCAGCTTCGAGCTTCCCATCCTCATCTTCTTCCTCGCTTTGTTCGGTATTGTCAGCCCCAGGTTCCTTTGGAAAAACATCCGCTACGCCATCCTCGCTGTGTTCCTCGTTGCCGCTATCATTTGCCCCAGCCCCGATCCCGGAACAATGTGCATTTACGCTTTACCCATGCTGGCGCTTTACCTGGTTGGCATCGGCGTCGCCTGGTGGGTCCACCCCTCGCGCAGAAAGAAAAAGGAGGCTGCGGGATGAGTTCTTCCCGGTTTTGGACGAGAGTTGCGGCAGTTCTGCTCGCTTTAGCTCCGCTTGCCGCATCCGCTCAGCACTTCGATGGCAACGCCGCTTACGAATACGCGCGCGAGTTCGCCGCCATCGGTCCGCGCTGGCCCACCGGACCCGGCCACGTGGAGGCTGAGGACTTCATCCGCAGCCACTTCCTGCGCGACCACGACCAGCTCGAACAGGACACGTTCACCGCCGACACTCCCATCGGTCCCGTGCCCATGTGCAACTTCATCGTGCGCTTCCCCGGCACCAAGCCCGGCGTCATCGTTCTCGCCTCGCACTACGAGACCAATTACCCGCTCCGCAACATCAACTTCATCGGCGCCAATGACGGCGCTTCCACTACCGGCCTGCTGATGGCCATCGCCGACCGCCTCCGCGACCGGGCCGCCCACTCGCCCGCGAAAAAGCTCGACGGCTACTCCGTCTGGCTCGTCTTCTTCGACGGCGAAGAGGCTATCCAGCAGTGGTCGGCCTCCGACTCCACTTACGGCAGCCGTCATCTCGCCGCCAAATGGGGCCGCGACGGAACCCTCAATCAGATCAAAGCTTTCCTCCTTGCCGACATGATTGGCGACAAGGACCTCGACATTCAGCAGGAAACCCGTTCCGCCCCCTGGCTGGTCTCGCTCGTCGCCCAGGCGGCCAAAAAATTCGGCTACCAGCGTTATTTCTTCCAGCAGCAGATGGAGGTCGAGGACGATCACGTGCCATTCGTCGAGCGCGGCGTGCCGTCCATTGACATCATCGACCTCGACTACGGGCCCAACAACAGCTACCACCACACCGCGCAGGATACGATGGACAAGATCAGCGCGCACAGTTTGATGATCGACGGCGACGTGTTTCTTGAAACCATCCGCCTGATCGTTCAACGATGAAAAGCCCTCAGCTTTCAGCCATCAGCTCTCAGCAGTTCATCGCTGATTGAACCACCTAGGATCGCTACCACACGGAAGAGCTGAAAGCTGATAGCTGAAGGCTGAGAGCTCAGCAAGGAGTTGAAATTGTCTCAAGCAGAAATCGGCATCATTGGCGGCAGCGGGCTGTATTCCATGCCGGGCTTCACCAACGTCCACGAGGAGCGCATCGAAACGCCCTTCGGCTCACCCTCTGAAGCCTTTGTCCTCGGCGAGCTCGAAGGCCGCAAGGTCGCTTTTCTAGCGCGCCACGGCCGCGGCCATCGCATTCTTCCCTCCGAGCTCAACTTCCGCGCCAACATTTACGCCTTCAAGCAGCTCGGCGTCGAGCGCATCCTTTCCGTCTCCGCCGTCGGCTCGCTCAAGGAAGAGCACAAGCCGACCGACTTCGTCATTCCCGATCAGTTCATCGACCGCACCTTCCATCGCATCGCCACTTTTTTCGGCGACGGCATCGTCGGCCATGTCGCATTCGGCGACCCCGTCTGCGCAACCGTGGCCAAAGCCGCAGCCGATGCCTGCGCCAAAGTTGGAGTCGTCGGCAAGCTCGGCGGCACCTACGTCTGCATGGAGGGCCCGCAGTTTTCAACCCGCGCCGAGTCGAACCTCTATCGCAGTTGGGGCGCCGACGTCATCGGCATGACCAACCTTCAGGAAGCCAAGCTCGCGCGCGAGGCCGAGATCTGCTACGCCACCATTGCCATGGTCACCGATTACGATTGCTGGCGCGAAGGCCACGATTCCGTCACGGTCGAGGAGATCGTAGCCGTGCTGCACAAGAATGCCGACAATGCCGCCAAGGTGGTCAAGGCCGCCGTCGCCGCCATGCCGCGCGAACGCACTTGCCCGTGCGTCTCCGCCGCAAAGTACGCGGTGCTCACCCAGCCCGACGCCATTCCTGCCGCCGCCAAAGAGCGCCTCAAGCTTTTCTTCGGCAAATACCTGGGCTGGTAGAGCACGATCTAACTGGCTGACTAGCTGACTAGCTGACTTGCTGACTTGCTAAGTTGCTATCCTTACTCACGAAAGAGGAAAGAAGAGAATGTCCATCACTGTAGTCGGTAGCGTCGCGTTCGATACCGTGGAAACTCCCGCAGGCCGCAGCGAACGCTGCCTCGCCGGAGCCGCGACATACTTCTCGCTCGCTGCCAGCTTTTTCACCGATATCCGCGTCATCGCCGTCGTCGGCGAAGACTTTGGCTCCGCCGAACAAGCCGTCTTCGACGCCCGCAACATCGATACGCGCGGCATTGAGCGCGCTCCCGGCAAGAGCTTCTTCTGGGAAGGCTCCTATCTCGAAAACATCAATGAGGCGAAGACCCACAACACCGAGCTCAACGTCTTCGCCGCCTTCGAGCCCAAAATCCCCGACGCCTACCACGACTCGGAATTTCTCTTTCTCGCAAACATCGATCCCGTCCTTCAGCGGCGCGTGCGCGAGGCGATGCCCAACGTAAAGCTCGTCGCCGGCGACACCATGAATTACTGGATCAAGGACCATCGCCCTGCTCTTCTTGAAGTTCTCAAGGGCCTCGACGTTCTGCTTATCAACGACACTGAAGTGCGCATGCTGGCCGGCATCAACAACCTCGTGCAGGCCGCACGCGGCGTCATTGCTCTCGGTCCGCGGACTCTGGTCGTTAAGCACGGCGAGTACGGCGCGACGTTATTCCACAGTAGTTCCAATCCAAAGGGTAAGGGCGAGGAACTGCGCACTTTCAAGGCTCCGGCCCTCCCGCTCAAGGAAGTCATCGATCCCACCGGCGCAGGCGATAGCTTTGCCGGAGGCTTCTTCGGCTATCTGGCCTCGCAGCCGGAGCTCACGCCCGCCTCCTGGCGTCACGCCATGTTCTACGGCGGCGTCATGGGCTCCTACGCCTGCGAGCGCTTCGGCACCGAGCGCCTGCAGCAGCTTTCGCGTGCCGAGATCGACGCGCGCTTCAATCTCTTTCGCGAGATCACGCACCTTGACTGAGAAGACCATCTCGCATGCGGAAGGCTGGGCGGTTCTGGCCTTCTCGATGGTCGCCTCGGCGGTCGCCATCATCTGGAGCTGGCGTCACGGAGCGATGATCAACTACGGCGACGCCATCGCCCATCTGCACATCGCGCGCCGCATCTTCGATTCCCGAACGCCCCGCTTCTCGCAGCTTGGCTCGGTGTGGTTGCCGCTCCCGCACATTCTTCTTCTTCCTTTCGTGCAGAACTATTCCTGGTGGGCCACTGGCCTCGCTGGAGTTGTTCCATCGGCGCTTTCCTACATTGCCTCCTGCGCCGGCATCTATCGCCTGGCGCGAAACTGGCTTGACCCCGCGCCCGCAGTACTCGCGCTTGTCTTCTTTGCCCTCAATCCCAACCTTCTTTACTTGCAAACAACGGCCATGACCGAGCCATTGTTTCTTTGCGAATTCATTTGGATCGTGGTCTGCCTGGTCGAGTGGCGCGCCGCGCTCGACGGTGAGACAGCGGTCGCCGGTTCCAACTTGCGCTCGGCTCCATCCGCACCGCGCTCCAGCATTGCGCGAACCGCGCGCCTCCAGGTCTGCATCGCCGTGGCTCTCATCGCCGCCATCTTCACGCGCTACGACGGCTGGATCATCGCGCTCATCGCCTGGTCCGGCGTCGCATTCACACTGTTTCGCCGCGCCGCAGCCGGGGATCGCGCACGCCTCGCTGCGCCGGCATTTTGGCTTGCCACCGTCGCTATCGTCGCCGCGCCGCTCCTCTGGTTCCTTTACAACTCCGTCTGCTTCGGCGACTGGCTCTACTTCGCTCGCGGGCCCTACTCCGCTCACGCCATCGAACTCCGCACCGCAGCCAACGCGCCCGGCTGGCCGCCGCATCCTGGCTGGCACAGCCCGTGGGTCGCGCTCCTCTTCTATCTCAAAGTCTCCGAGCTCGACTCCGTTGCCGCGTCCGGTTGGGGCAGTGTCTGGGGCAACATGGTTCTGACGCTCGCCGCGGCCGGTTCACTCGGCGCGTGGCTCATCGAAAAATCCCGCTCTCGCCGTCGCGCAATTGCGTGGACGCTTCTCCTCTGGCTCCCCATCCCCTTTTATGTGTGGTCCGTCGCCTACGGGTCGGTCCCCATCTTTTTCCCCGCATGGTGGCCCTACACCTGGTACAACACGCGCTACGGCCTTGAGCTGTTGCCCGCTCTCGCTCTCGGCCTTGGATTCGCGGCTCAGTTGCTCGCCGCCGCGCTCCGCCGCATCAAGCTCCCGCGCTTCGCTCCGCTCCTGCCCAAACTTGCCTTTGTATTCCTCTTTGTTCTTGCCAGCCTCAACGTGTTCGCTCTCCTGCGCTCCGGCCCCATCGTCTACGTGGAAAGCACCAAGAATGCCCGCGCGCGCCGGCCCTATGACAATTCAATTCCTCCGGCCCTCCAGTCGTTGCTCACCCTCGATCCGCACGCGACCGTGCTCATGAACACATCCATTTACCCGGAGATTGTTGCCTTCACCGGAATCCCTCTCCGCCAGACGATCAACGAGAGTGACCTCGGCATCTATCATTCCGCGCTCGCCGATCCCGCTGCTCATGCCGCCATCGTCGTCGCATTTGACGGAGACGAGATCGACAAGGCCATCAAAATGCATCGAACCGAGTTCACCCTGATCGGCTGCTTTGCTGCCCAAAATCAGCCATCGGCCGAGATTTATGCTTCCACCAACTGGCTTCATCGCGCTCCCGATTTTTTCTGAATGTGTACTTTCGGTTTACAGCATTTCCGAAAATGCTATAGTCGACACGCCTCCGCATTCTTGATCGGATGTCGGCTCTCAACGGTGTTAGCATCGGGCTGAGAAACAACGTGATTTTCGACGCTGCACAACTCGCTCAACCGTTGGCCTCACCGCTTAACGTCCGCATTCCGGAGGAAGATTGATCCCCTTCACCAAAGCCCATGCATACGGCAACGATTTCCTCATCGTCACCGAAGAAGCCGCCGCAGGCCACGATCCTACCGCTTTCACGCGCCGCCTATGCCAGCGCAACACCGGCATCGGCGCCGACGGCGTTGAGTTCTTTTCCTGGACCGGTCCGGCAGCCGGCCGCATTCGCCTTTACAACGCCGACGGCTCCATCGCTGAAATCAGCGGCAACGGCACGCGATGCGTCGCTGCGTGGATGGCCGAGGCCCTCGGCTCCAAGCCCGGCGATATGCTCGAAATCACCACCGACGCCGGTCTTCGCGCCTGCCAAATTGTCAGCGTACGCAATGGAGATGAATTTGCGGTGGAAGTCACCACCGCGATGGGTATACCCCGGTTTGTGCCGCACACGCTCAAGCTGATTGACGGTGTTGAGGTCATCGGCGTCGAAGTCTCCGCCGGCAATCCCCATTTCGTCGTCTTCGTCGAGAAGCCGGACTTCGCCGTCGGCCACCGCGCCTGGACGGGGATCGGCGCGGAGATTTGCACGCATCGCGATTTCCCCCATCGCACCAACGTCGAGTTTGTGCGCGTCGTTGGCGAGCACGAGATTGTGATTCGCATCTTCGAGCGCGGCGTGGGCTCCACCAGTTCTTCCGGAACCGGCAGCTCGGCCGCGGCCACTGCGGCCCTCGCGTTGCGCCGCTGCCTCTCGCCGCTTAAAGTCGTCGCGCCCGGCGGCGCGCAGACCGTTGCCTGGGATGGTCCCGGCACGGAGCTGCATCTTACGGGCCCGGCCGCGCTCATTGCCCGCGGGGAGGCCTGGTGAAATGAGAGCACTTCTCAAACCGCCGCCCGTTGCGCCGGATGCGGCTATCAGTATCGTCGCCCCGGCCTCCCCAGCCAATCCCGAGCGCGTCGATCTTGGCCTCGCGGCGCTTCGCTCATTGGGATATGCGCCAAGGCTCGCTTCCAACGCTCTTCTGCGCGAGCCGCTCTACTTCGCCGGAACTCCTCTCGAGCACCTCGCCGATCTTCACGCTGCCTTCGCCGATCCGACCACAGCCGCAGTCATGTGCATTCGCGGCGGCTACGGGTCGAACTACCTGCTCGAAGGCCTCGATCTCGAGACCATCGCCGCGCATCCCAAACCTTTCTTTGCCTATAGCGACCTGACCGGCCCCCAGCTCCACGTGCTTGACGAACTTGGCCTGCCCGTCTTTCACGGCCCCATGCTCGCCGCGGATTTCTATCTTCCCAACGGCGTGCACCTTGAAAGTTTTCATGCCGCCCTTGCCGGCGATCCATACAGCGTTGGCGCCGCGGAAGGCCTGCGCATGCTCAAGGCGTCGCCAAATCACTCCGCCGCGCGCGGCACGCTTTACGGCGGCTGCCTCAGCATCCTCGCGTCGCTGCTGGGCACACCGTGGGAGCCGAGCACCGAGGGCACGCTGCTGTTTCTTGAAGACACGGGCGTCAAGCCCTACCAGATCGATCGCATGCTCTGGCAACTGCGCAAAGCCAGAAAGCTCGAAGGTGTTCGCGGCATCGTCTTCGGTGAAATGCTCGATTGTGCTTCCGCTGGCGCGCCGCCGTCTCTTCTCGACGAAGCCATTCTCAATGCACTCGACGGCCTCGACGTGCCTCTTGCTATCGGCCTGCGCAGCGGCCACGTTTCGCGCGAAAATGTCACGCTCACCTTCGGCGTCGAAGCCGAGCTCGCAGTCGGCGACAAAGCCAGCCTTCACATCCTCGAACCGGCGGTGAAGAGGTGACCGCATCGCCGCGCCACATCCATCTCATCGGCATCTGCGGCACCGCTATGGCTTCGCTCGCCGGCCTTCTGCAACTCCAGGGCCATCGCATCACCGGTTCCGACAAAGCCGCCTATCCGCCGATGAGCGATTTGCTTCGCTCGCTCGGCATCCGCGTCCTCGAGCCCTACGCCGAAGCCAATCTCGATCCCGTTCCCGATCTCGTCGTCATCGGCAATGCGCTCTCGCGCGGCAATCCCGAAATCGAGCGCGTCCTCGATGAGCGCATTCCTTTCACCTCCATGGCCGCGCTTCTGCGCGAAGAATTCCTCAAAGGCCGCGAACCCCTCGTCGTCGCCGGAACCCACGGCAAAACCACCACCACCAGCATGCTGGCTTGGATCTACCAGGTCGCCGCGCGCAACAATCCCTTGCTCGAGCCGTCGTTTTTGATCGGCGGAGTCGCGGAGAACTTCGGTTCTAGCTTCCAGCTCCGCCCCACGCGCAACTTCATCGTTGAAGGCGATGAGTACGACACCGCGTTCTTCGACAAGGGCCCCAAGTTTCTTCACTACTTTCCCGCCGCGCTCATCCTCACGCACGTCGAGTTCGACCACGCCGACATTTACTCCGACCTCGAAGCCGTCAAGACCGCCTTCAAACGCCTCGTCAATCTCGTCCCGCGCCGCGGCCTGATCGTCGCGTACGATGGCAGCCCCAACGTGACTGAATGTGTGAGCCACGCCTTCTGCCCGGTCGAACGGTACGGATTCACCGATGCCGCCAATTGGCGCATCCGCAATCTCCGCTATGAATCGGGCCGCACGCGGTGGGAGGTTCTCCGTGCCGGCAATGCCTGGGCCGATTTCAGCATGCACCTCGCCGGCGAGCACAACGCGCTGAACGCTACTGCCGCCGCGGCCCTCGCTGCCGCCGCTGGCATTCCCACCGCCGCAATCACCGAAGCTCTCGCCACCTTCAAAAGCGTCAAGCGCCGTCTCGAGGTCCGCGCGGAAATCAACGGCATCACCCTCATCGAGGACTTCGCCCATCACCCCACGGCCATCCGCGAGACGCTCCGGGCACTCCGCGAACTCTATCCTTCGCGACGCCTTTGGGCCGTGCTCGAGCCGCGCTCCAACACGCTGCGCCGCAAGGTCCTCGCGCCTGATCTCATTGAAAGCCTCGGCCTTGCCGATCGCGCCATCCTCGCCGCTGTCTACCAGCAGGAGCGAATTCCCGAGCAGGAGCGCCTGCATCCCGAGGAAGTCGTCCGCGCCCTCAACAACGCAGGCACGCCCGCTGAGCTTCTTGCCGATGCTGACACCATCGTTGCCGCTATTACACCTCAGCTCGCCCCCGGCGACATCGTCGCCATCCTCTCCAATGGCGGCTTCGACGGCATCTACGAAAAACTTCCCGCGCGCCTCCGCGAGCGCTTCGCCGCAGGAACGTAGCCACAAGGTTCGCGCATGATCTGGTCGCTTATCTTCATCGCCAACATGGTCGTCCTGGGCATTCCGTCAGCCCTTCTCTTCATTCCCTGGTGCTGGATCACCGGCAACGTGCTGCCGCTCTACAAGGCCACCCGCTTCATGCTCTCCTCAAGCTGCCGCTTCGCCGGCGTGCGCTTTCAGGTCGCGGGCCGCGACTGCATCGCCCGCGATCGCGCGTGCATCTTCATGTCCAACCATGTCTCCAACCTCGATCCGCCCGCGCTCATCTCGCTCATACCCGGTCGCACCTCAGCCTTCATGAAGCGGTCCCTCATGAATCTGCCCATCCTTGGCACCGGCTTCCGCCAGGGAGAATTCATCGCCGTCGACCGCACTGGCAATCCAACGGACGCGCAGCGCAGCGTAGCCGAAGCCCAGCGCGTGCTCGCCAAAGGCGTTCATATCACCACATTTGTCGAGGGCACTCGTTCGCCCGACGGCCGCATGCTGCCCTTCAAGAAAGGCCCATTCTTCCTCGCCATGGCCGCCGGCGCGCCGTGCATTCCCGTCTCCATCTACGGGACTGAATCGCTCCTGCCCAAGGGCAGCAATCGCATTCATCCCGGCGTCGCCCACGTCATCTTTCACGAACCGATCGATCCGGCTACATTCGCCACGCGCGACGAGCTCATGCGCGCCGTCCACGCCGCCATCGCTTCTGGTCTGCCCGAGTGGATGCGCACGTAGTTTTGGCAAGCGATCATCGCTCCCTCGCCTGCGAAAGGCTAGAAGCTAGGAGCTAGAAGCTAGAAGCTGCTCTTCTGTCCACTGCTTACTGTCCACTGTTCGCTGTTAATGCGATACTCACCTTACACACCCATCCTGGCCGCCCATGATCGTCTCGCTCCTCGTTTTCGCCACTATCGTTATCCTGGCCCTTCCCTCGGTGGTCATCTTCTTCCCGTTTACGCTGCTCACCGGCAACGTCGGCCCGCTCTACGCAGTCGGCTCCTGGATCGCCCGCGCCGCCATCCGTGTCGCCGGAATCCATCTGTCGATCGAAGGCCGCGAGCACATTCCAGTCGGCCGCGCCTGTATCTTCATGGCCAACCACATCTCCTATCTCGATGCGCCCGCGCTCATGTCGAGTCTTCCCGGCCGCACCGTGGTCTTCCTCAAGAGCTCGCTCATGAAGATCCCCATCCTCGGCTACGCATTCAAGCTCGCACACTTCATCCCGGTCGACCGCACCGGTGACGTAGCGGAAGCGCAGCTCGCCGTTGCGGAGGCGCAAAGCGTTCTCGCCTCCGGCATGCACATCACCACATTTGTTGAGGGCATGCGCTCGCCAGACGGCCGCATGCTGCCCTTCAAGAAAGGCCCGTTCTATCTCGCCAAAGATTCCGGCGCGCTCTGCATTCCCATTTCAATCTTCGGCAGTGAGAAAATTCTTCCCGTCGACAGCAAGCGCATCTTCCCTGGAACGGTGCACATCATCTTTCATCCACCCATCGACCCGGCCAATTATGCGACGCGCGACGAGCTATCCCAAGCGGTCCGCGCAGCTATCGCTTCCGGATTGCCAGAGTGGATGCGGAGCTAGCAGGACAAAAGAGAGGATGCGACGGACGACGAATTTCCCGCCGCTTTGCAGCACCACCCTCAACTCAGCAGGATCTCACTGACCCCTGACACCTGACCACTGACCCCTGTTTTTACGGCTGCACCATCGCGTTGTACCCATCGCCCAGCAGCCTCATGCACATGCGGCTTGCTTCCTCGTGCGTTGCGAACGGTCCAATGCGTACGTGAATCATGCCATCCGATGGCATGCGCTGCGCGGTTGCCGCGAATCCGCGCCTGCGCAAAGCATCCACCAGCACGTTGGCATCCTCGGCGTGCGACACCGCGGCAATCTGCACCATGTACTCTCCCGCGGCGCCTAGAGGTGCCGGACGCATCGGCGGCGCCGGCTGCCCACCTTGCGGCTGATTGGCCTCTGCGGGGTACGCCGGCTGAACCGGCGTCGACCTAGGCGCAGGTGCGGGAACCGGTGAAGCGGGAGCCGCTGGCTTGTTCGCCGGAGTACTCGCGGATGGGCCGGGCTGCCCAGCCGCCGACGGTGCCGGCTGCGTCGGCGCGGGATTCGCGCCGCTATTTGCGCTCGGCGTCGTGCCGCCGCTTCCCGCCGGAGGTTGCTCCGGCGGCACCTGAGCGTCTGCCGATGGCTTGGGAATCGTCTCGCTTCCCTGCAATGGCTCCTGGTCTGGAGCGGCCGTCGGCGTGGCGGGTTGGGTCGCGGCCGTCGCCGGAGCCGCAGCCGAAGGCCTGTGCCCCACCCAGTAGCCCAGCCCGAAGCACAGGCCGCACAAGAGCAATAGGCAGAAGACAATCCCCAGCTGCGCGGCCGTGCTCAGCGTTACCTCGGTGTCGTGCCTGCTCTCCTCGGGTTCCTCGCCTTCGGGCTCTTCATTGTTGTCAAAATATCCCCGCATCGACCGCCCATTGACTCCAAATTCACAGCCTTTGGCCGCCGGCCTTTGTCCTGACTGTCGAAGCGACCAGGAAAATGGCTAACAGCTAATAGCTAACAGCTTCGCGTCTACGGCTTCTCCGCCGCCGGCTTCGATGGGGCTGCAAGTTTGTTCAGCAGCGTCAACATTTCAAGGGGCAGCGGGAAAACAACGGTTGTGTTCTTCTCCACTCCAATGTCCGCCAATGTCTGCAAATAGCGCAATTGCAAAGTCATGGGCTGCGTGGCCATTAGGGCTGCGGCGTCCACCAGCCTTTGCGCGGCGCTGAACTCGCCCTCGGCGTGAATGATCTTCGACCGCTTTTCACGCTCCGCCTCGGCCTGTTTCGCAATGGCGCGCAGCATCTGCTCCGGCAGATCCACCTGCTTCACTTCCACGCTGATGACCTTAACCCCGAACGGCTCAGTGCGCTGGTCAATAATGCTTTGGATGCGCAGATTAAGCTTGTCGCGATGGCTCAGCACCTCGTCCAACTCCACCTCGCCCAGCACCGAGCGCAGCGTGGTCTGCGCGAACTGCGAGGTCTGGTACACATAGTTGGCCACTTTGATGGCTGCATCGTTGGGATTCACCACGTACAACGTCACCACTGCATTCACCTTCAGCGTGACGTTATCGCGAGTGATGATGTCCTGCGGCGGAACCTCCAGCACCTCCTGCCGAAGCGAAAGGCGCACCATCTGGTCGATCGGCCGGAAAACGAGAATGATGCCGGGCCCCTTGGGCGTTCCCAGAACGCGTCCCAAACGGAAGATGACGCCGCGCTCGTATTCGCGCAGAATCTTGATCGAGTTCAGCAGGTAAAGGACGACGATGGCAATGATCACCAGGGTCGGAATCGAGACATCACCGAAGGACATGGCAAGTTCCTTTCATCACTCAGCAGGGATTGTACTCCTAAGGCGTTATGCGTGGGGCTCGCTTGACTGAGCCTGCGCCACCGGCTCGACTTGCAACAGCAACTGGTCGTGCCCTGTCACGCGCAGCTTCGCTCCCTTGGCCACGGGAGCGCTCGCCACGGCCAGCCAGATCTCGCCCTCCACCAGCACATGGCCCTGTGGATCGAGTGGCTCCATCGCGGTTGCCGGATAGCCCACCATCGCGTCGGCGCCGATGCGCGTCTTCCTCCTCCGCGCGCGCACGGCCAGCCGCACCAGAAACACGGTAATCGCGCCAAACGCCGCGCTCACGCTGATGGCTACCAGCGGGCTGATCCCCATCTCCGGCACTGGCGCCGCTACCAGCGTCAACATTCCGAACGTCAGGCAAACAATTCCCCCGATGGCCAGTGCGCCGTGCCCGCCAAACTTGGCCTCCAGCAGCAGCAGAACCATCGCCGCCACCAGCAGCAACACCGCGGTGTAGCGGATCGGGAGCAGATTCAAGCCGAAGATGCCCAGAAGCACCATCAGGGTTCCCAGCGTGCCGGGAACAATGGTGCCGGGCGCATTGAATTCGAGATAGATCAGCAGTGCCCCGCCCACCAGAAATAGCAGCGCGATATTCGGGTTCACCAGCCATCCCAGCAACTCGTCGCGCAGCGTGGGCTTGATCAGGTTGATGCGTGCACCGGCCAGGTGCAACGTCATCTTCGATCCGTCCATGCGTGGTATTTCGCGCCCGTTGAGCGCATTCAGCAGCTCCGAATCGCTGTTGGCGATCACGTCGATCAGGTGCTGATTCAGCGATTCATCCGCGGTATAGGAGTGCGACGATTCGACGGCCGCCACTGCAGCATCCGTGTTTCGATTCCGCTTGGCGACATACGAGCGCAGGAATGCCTCGGCATCGTTCTCCACCTTTTGCATTTCGGTGTTGTCGGGTTGCCCGCCGAACTCAAACACAGGATGAGCTGCGCCCGCCTCGGTCCCCGGCGCCATCGCGGCCACGTCCGCCGACTCCAGAATGAAGAACCCCGCCGAGCCCGCGCGCGCCCCCGATGGTGCCACGTACACGATGACCGGAACGCGCGAGCGCAGAATTGCGCCCACCATGTCGCGCATCGAATCCAGCAGCCCGCCCGGAGTGTTCATCTCGATCAGCAGCGCGCTGGCTCCATCGCTGTTCGCCCGATCGAGAGCCCTCGTCAACTCATCCGCGCTCACCGCTTGAACGGTGTCATCCAGAACCAGCTTGTCAACCACCGGCTGCTGCGCGGAAGACGGAACGCTCAGGCCAAATCCAGGAAAAATCAATAAAGCCGCCGTCATCGCCCAAGCGGCAATTCGGCTCTTCGCAACAAAGTCTTCCATGGCTCGCTATCGTTCCCCCGTCTTCTCCCTGATCTGCCGCATCAGATCCTGCGCCGTCCGATTCGCCGGCTCCAGCTTCAGCGCGTCGCCGGCTTCGGTATTCGCCGCATCCAATGACCCCGCCGTAAAGTCCAGTTGCGCCAGCACAAGATACGCATCGGCCGATTGCCCAAGTTCCAGCGCCTCGTGAGCTTCCTTGCGCGCCCCATCGGCGTCGCCGCTCCGTTCGCTCACCTCAGCCAGGCCGGCATGCGCCTGCGCGCTCGTACCGTCGGCGCTCACGGCATCCCGATACAATCTCTCCGCTTCCAGCAGCAGACCGCGGTCCAGAAAGGCCTTCGCCTGCGTACACAGCGTTCGTGCCCGGTCGCGCGGAGTCAGTGCCGCCAGCCGCCCGGCGTTCACCTCGTCCAGCATGGCTGCCGCCTGCCGGAAGGCCGTCTCGTCGAATCTGCGAACAATTCTCTCCAGAGGGTCCGCGCTCGCATCCGCGCCGGCAGTTCCGTTGACCCCTGGGGCTCCGGGCTTTCCCTTCCAAGCATCATTCAGCGCCTGCGCTTCGCTGTCGTTCGGCCGCAGCTTCAGGCATTGCGCCAGCTCATTCAACGCCCCGGCGAGGTTCCCCTCCCGCTTCAGGCTCACCGCCAGGTTGAAGTGGTAATCCGCCGCGTTGGGATCGGTCGCCGCCGCTTGAATGAATAGTGAGACCCCGTCCTTGCCCTGGCGGCTCACAGCCACGCCTTCGTTGTTGATTACCTCGGCCAGCGGCAGCACGCGCGCTACATCGGCAAACGCCTGCTCCGCGTGTGCGTAGTCGCCCAAAAACATCAGCGACAGGCCGCGGTAAAAATCTGCCTCGAGGCCGTCGGGCCCGTTATGATCGACCTTCGCGAAAGCATCGGCCGCCTCCTGGTACTGTTGTCCGTTGTAGTCTTCGCGGCCCAGCGCCATCCACGCCGGTCCAAAGTCCGGACTCAGCTTCACCGCATTTTCGAGGTGCCTCAGCCGCTCCGCCTGGTCCGGCTCGGTAATTCCGCGGATATACTGCTCGAACGCGTCCAGCCGGATGTTCTTTCCCGCCGCCGCAAACGTCTCTTCGGCCACGTTGAACTGGGGGTCGAGCTGTTTCGTCAGTTTCCACGCCAGCTCGCCGAAGACGGCGATCATGTCTTTCATCTCGCCGCGCGCGCTCACCTCCGGCAGCATCCGAAGGTCCGGCACGTCCACCAGCGTCGCCTCGGCCACAATTCCGCTGCCGTCGGTGATATAGCTGCCCACGACAATCGAATCGGCGTCCAATGTCTGCGCCAGCTTAAGCGCGCTCGCCCGCGAAGGCTGAAAGCCCTGCGGCAGCCCCAGATGGTCCAGCGCGTACGTGCGGTCGGCGCGGCTGGTGGGCTGGAACCCCGCCGAGGCAAAGCGGGTGCTCAGCACCTCCGCCGCCGCTTCGCGCATCCATTCCAGGTTTGGCTGTCCGGTGCGGTTGTCGAACGGCAGCACCAGCAGCACCCGTGAGCCGCCAGCCTCTGAAGCGGTTCCGTCACCACCCGCTGCGCCGCTGCCTGAAGCGTCTCCGCTCGCCTGCCCCCGCGCGCAAATTGCGGCAGACAATGCGCAAACGGCGATCGTCGTCGCGCCTGCGAAAACAAGCCGCACCCACCGCAACCGCATTGATTCACGTCGAAGCACGTCATGGAGATTATAGGCGTTGTGGCTTTTAACTACGCGTCGCGGACGAAGGCTTCACCGAGCCGCCCATCCGATTTCGCTTGGCCTGCCACAATCGCGCCGCTATCATCGCTCCATGACGCCGCTCACCCCACCTCCCCGGGTCAAGCCGCTCTGGCGAGCGTTGATCGAGGTTGCGTTTATCGTCTTCCTCTTCTACTCGAACCTGCTCATGGGCGAGTTCACAGGCGTCAACGGCCATGGCAAGACCTTTGCCTTCGCCCTGCAAGACATCGTCACCCCCACCAACTTCCTCATTGCCATCGTCAGCGCCTTTATCGGCTACGGAATCTTTGAGTTCCTGCGCAAAAAACTTTAGCGCCTGCAACGAACCCTCGCGCAGCCTCCACGATGGCTCGTCACAGGCTCTAACCACTAGCCACTAATCACTAACCACTGTCTTTTTCAGTCCGCAAACGCCGGCTCTTCAACCCTCGCTGCCGTGGGCGGCAACTCCGGGTAGTACGCATTGCGCGCGTACTGTTTCACCATGCGGTTGGTATTAAAGTACGACCCGTTGAACGCCAGCGTCGTGCGCATCAGCCGCGCCCACTTCTCTGGCGCGTCGCGGTAAAGCGGAACCACCGCCGTCTCCAGCTTGGCGTAGAGCGATTGCGCTTCCTCGACATCGTTGGCCCCATCTTCAATCGCCCATCCTGTCACGCCCTCGATACACCCCTCGATCCACCATCCATCCAGAATCGACAGGCTGGGCACGCCATTCATTGCCGCCTTCATTCCGCTCGTGCCCGACGCCTCATACGGCCGCTTGGGCGTATTCACCCACACATCCACGCCCGCCGTCAGTTGTGCGCCCAAGGCCCACGCGTAGTTCTCGAGGTACACAATCCGCAAGTCGCTGTTCGAGAACTTCGCGGCTTCCTCCACAACCTGCTGGATCAGCGCTTTTCCCGGCTCGTCCTGCGGATGCGCCTTGCCCGCATACAGAATCTGCAAGCCGCCGGCGTTTGCCGCAATTTCCTTTAGCCGTTCCGGATCGGTGAACAGCAGCGTGGCGCGCTTGTAGGTCGCCGCACGCCGCGCAAATCCCAGCGTCAATACCTTGGGGTTCAGCACCAGCCCCGTCCGCGACCCCACTTCGGCCAGAAGATTCTCCTTGGCGCGCGCGTGCGCCGCCAGCATTTCCGTCTCCGGCACGTCGATCGCGTTGCGCAAATACAAATTGTCCCGCCGCCATGCCGGAACTGCCTCATCCAGCATGTGCTCCACCGGCTCGCTGATCCACGTCGGCGCGTGCACTCCGTTGGTGATCGAGCCGATCGAAAACTCCGGGAACATCGCCTGAGAAACCTTGCCGTGCTTCATGGCCACGCCGTTGGCATAGCGCGAGAAGCGCAGCGCCAGCAGCGTCATGTTCAGCAAGCCGTCACGGAAACACCCCAGCCTTTCCAGACGCGCCGTTCGCTCTCCGCCCAGAATCCGAATCACCTGTTCGGTCGAGAACCGGTCGTGCCCTGCCGAAACCGGCGTATGCGTCGTGAATACGCACTTCCTGCGCACCACCTCAATATCGGAATCCGTGGCCGCACCTTCCGGTCCGCCGCCCAACTGGCTCTCCAGCAGCGCCAGCGTCAGCAGCGCCGCGTGGCCCTCGTTCATGTGGTACACGTTGATGCGCAAACCCAGCGCGCGCGCCATACGCACCCCGCCCATCCCCAGCACAATCTCCTGCTGCAGGCGGTAATTCGTGTCCCCGCCATACAGGTGATCCGTCAGCCCGCGGTCCCATCCGGAGTTTTCCTCGAGGTCGGTGTCCAACAGATAGATCGGCACCACGTGCCCGAACTGTCCCGTCAAATCGTACCGCCATGCGCGAAGCGTGACCGTGCGCCCTTCCACCGCAACCGTCACCCGCGCCGGCTCTTCCGTGCAATAGTCCACCGGGTTCCACGGCTGCACTTCTTCGGTCTGCGTTCCGTTCGCGTCCAGATGCTGCTGGAAGTACCCCTTGCGGTGCAGCAGCGTAAACGCAGCTAGCGGAATGCCCAGGTCCGCCGCCGACCGCAGCGTGTCCCCGGCCAGCACGCCGAGACCGCCGGAGTAGGTGGGCATCTCCGGGCGGATCGCGATCTCCATGCAGAAGTAGGCCACCAGGCCCGATTGAGGAATAGTCTCGTGCAGAAATGATTTCGAGGGAGTGGATTCCATATATTTTTGTTTCCGGCCAACCAGTCGGTTTAGCTTGCCCGCCCCGGATCAATTCGAACCCGGTAGGGTCTGAACAGTTGCCTACTTCATCGGGGCAAATACCACACAAGTTTAGCAAGGAATCCCCGCCGGGAAATGTCCCGGCCCAGTTGCGAACATGGTTCTTTCGTGTCAGTTACTCGCGGGTTTCCTGCCCTGCAGGATAAATCTCTTCAAATCGATTCCGAATTCAGATGCTGCGGTCCAGACGCATTGGCCGGCGACTGATTGATCGTCGCTGACTTGCTAACTTGCTGTTTTTCAGCTACTCCAGCCTGTGTGCCCCTCCTGATGCGTGACAAACGTGAATCTGCGGCTCGATTCCCGTCTTCGCGGCGTAACGCGCGCCTAGCATCTCGGCGAATTTCCCCGCCTCGCTCCGCTCGACCAAATTGATCGTGCAGCCGCCAAACCCTCCGCCGGTCAGGCGCGCTCCAATCAATCCTGGAAGGTCCTGCGCCAGGGCCACCATGGCGTCAGCCTCCACGCAGCTGCCTTCAAAATCCTGACTATAACTTCGATGCGCCTCTGCCATCAGCCGTCCCAGCTCCTTCATGTCGCCCTTCCTCAGAGCTTCGCAGGCCGCCACCGTGCGCAGGTTCTCGCTGATTACGTGTCGGGCGCGCATCAGGCTCTTGGGCTCCATCTCGTGGCCCCACTTGTCCAAATCCTCGAGCGTCGCGTCGCGCAGAAACGGCACACCGGGCCGGTGGCTCGCGATCACTGCGCACGCCGCCTCCGATTCCCGCCGCCGCGTCGGATAATCCCCTCCCGCCACGGAGTGCTTCACCATCGTATTGGCGATCACCAGCGCCACATCATCGGGAATCGGCGCCAGCTTGTAGCTCAGGTCGCGGCAATCGAGCAGCAGCGCGTGATTCTCCTTCCCATTCACGCTGATGAACTGGTCCATGATGCCGCAATTGGCGCCTACAAACTCGTTTTCCGCCCGCTGGCAAAGCCGGGCCAGCACGGGTCCCGGATAACTCGCTCCGACCAGCGACAAAACTGCCAGCGCCGTTGCCACTTCCAACGCAGCGGAGCTTGAGAGCCCCGAAGCCAGCGGCACATCGCTCCAGATGCTCAGGCTGAATGCCGGAATCTTGTGCCCCTCGCCCGTGAGAATCGACACCACGCCCATCGGATAGTCGCTCCAATGCTTACTCCCCTTCGCGGGCAGCGACGCCGCGTCAAATGTCTTTTCTTCGCCAAGGTTCTCGGAATAAACCACGATCTTGCCATCCGTCCGCGGCGAAATCCCCGCCAGCGTGGCAAAGTTGATCGCCGCAGGCATCACGAAGCCCTCGGCATAATCGGTATGCTCGCCGATCAGGTTCACGCGCCCAGGCGCGACAAAAATCGCCGGCTCTGCGCCAAAGCGCGCCCGGTGCATGGAACGAAATGCTGCTGGATCGTGCATCTTTCTCAACCCCTGTCTGAATTCGAACCTCAAACTCCCTACCCACCGAAGCGGTAGCCACCGGTCGGCATCATCCCAAACCCGCCACGGACCGCGCGCTAACGTTCGCGCGGCGCACGCGAGCCTGCCGCAATGATAACGTTTTCTTCCCGGTCCGAGTCCAGCTCTCCTAAAGGCCTTTCTCACCCCTGAGGACTTCCCCGCACGCCGCGCTCAGCCGCTTCCAGATCTCGCCGATCCATGCCTCATGCTCCGGCTTCATCAACACGCTGCGGAGGCATGTCACGGTGCCCTCTTCATTCTTCGCCCGGTCGCGCGGCCCAAAACCAAACCACGATCCCGGCAATTGTACGAGCGCCAGATGCAGTCCGCGAAGGGCGCATGCGTCGAACACTTTCCGCGCTTGCTCGGCTTCCGTCCGAAAGTCTGCTGCATGCAATGCCCACACCACAATGTCCAGTTCCGGCCCACCGCCGGCAACAGCTTCAAACCGCGTATCGCCACGCAATCTCCTGTCCAGTTCCACCGCGGCCCGCCGCCCTTTCGCGAGACCGCGCGCAAACTCCCCATCGGGAACAAGCGGCAGCAGCCTTTGCGTCGCCCACAGCGCCACCGCAGCTGCACCTGCCCGCGAGCACTCCAGGCTGATCTCCCCTAAATGCAATTCCTTCGACGTGAAGTACGTATACGGGGAGTCGTGCTTGTAGAACCGTCCCTCCGCCGGATCGCGAAACAGCACGCATCCGCATCCATACGGCTGCAGCCCGTGCTTGTGCGGATCGATCACAATGGAATCCGCCTGGCCGATTGCCGCATACGCCTTCCGCGCCGGCTCCTCCAGCACACCGGCAATCAACCCGAAGTACCCGCCGTACGCCGCATCAACATGCACCCTGAACCCGTAACGCTCCTTCAGCTTCAGAATCTTGTCGAGCGGATCCACTGCTCCCATCGCCGTCGTGCCCAGTGTCGCCACCACTGCGCCCACGTCGCCCTTGCGAAGCTCGTCTTCGAGCGCATCCAGCCTCATTCGCCCGCGCTCATCGGCGCCAACGCTCGTGAACTTCAGCTTCAACACACCCGAAATCCGTGGATGCGTGTAGTGCGCCTGCTCCGAGCCCACGATCCGCCGCCCTGGCGCCAGTCGCCCCGCCATCCACAGCGCCTCTAGATTGGCAAACGTCCCGCTCGACGTCAGGTGGCCCAGAAACTCCTTCCACCCGAACATCCTGGCGATTTCCTTCACCGCCTCCACTTCCATCGCCGAGCTCGCTCGCCCGCCGTCCAGCGCATGGTTGTTGGGATTGAGCTTCATCGCCAGCGCGTACGCCGCTCGCGCCACCGGATGCGGCGGTTTCAGCATCTGCCCTGCATAGAGAGGATGAAAGTAGGGATAGTTATCGCCCAGGCGTCGCGCCGTCTCTTCGAGAACTTCGGCGAGCTTTGCCAAGCTCGGCCCCGGCTCGGCCTCAAATCCCGGCAGCGCCCCAAACTCTGCCTCAAGCGCCTCGGTGGCGCGAGCCAGCAATTCGGGGACGGGATCCTTCGCCATGGCGACCTAGGGCCTGCTCATACTACGTGGGTGATGGCGCCGGGAGCCAATTTTCTCGAGTTCAAGGAATGAGGAGCGACGCATACCGGGTGACTGCTAGCGACGAGCGACGCAGAAATCGGGGAAATTGGCCCCGTCCCAATGGGTTGCGGGGAAAATCGCGCCATACTTCGTTGTTGTCCTAGGCTGTGGACCCGCCACAGCCGTCGTCCTCCGCCTCGTCTGGCGCGATTTTCCCAAGCAACGCCATCCACTCGCGTAGTGTGAACAGGCCCTAACCTTATCACACGCCGCCATGTGCCGCTAAGCCTCAACGGTTCAATGGCTTCCGGCGTATAACACCAACTGGTGAGATAGAACACACAATTCCCGCGTCTTCTTTTGACGAAAATGATAGAATAGGGTCAGCGTTAGAACCGAACCGGGCGTGAGCAGTACTCGCCCAAAAGCAAGATTCTGCCAGTGTTCGCTCCGATTCATCCAGCGCAATTCAATACAGGAAATACGAACAAAATGGAACAAGGTACTGTGAAGTGGTTCAATGACGCGAAGGGCTTTGGCTTCATCTCGCGCCAGAACGGTGAAGATGTTTTCGTGCACTACTCGGCGATCAACTCAAGCGGTTTCAAGAGCTTGCAGGAAGGTCAAGCCGTGCAGTTTAACGTGGTTAAGGGCCCCAAGGGATGGCAGGCTGCTGACGTACAGCCGCTCTAAGCAAGATCAGCCGGATTCCGGCAGAATCTAGCTCGAAACAGCACAAGGGCTGAGGAACGCTCCTGAACAACAAATCTGGAGCGAAGCCGGTCCTTTTGCGTTTTTCCAGCCGAATTCCATCATCGATTCGCGCGGCGCCGAGCCTGCACCGCCCGATCCAATAACCCCAATTGCGTCGCAGACTCCGCCCCCGCTTACTCGCTGACTTGCTGACCCGCTAACTCGCCATCCTCGCTCTCGACTTCGCGCCTTCAACCCTCTATCCTCAAAAGTTGGCCGTATTCTTGTTCATTCCGCGGCCAAATTGGATTCCATCACACCTATGAGCACGAACATGATTGCCGTACACCTGCCTGATGGGGCCATTCGCGAAGTGCCCTCCGGTACAACGCCTCTCGAAATTGCCAACTCCATCTCGCCGCGCCTCGCCGCAGCCTCCATCGCCGCGCGCATCTCGCCCGTTGCCAGCGCCGGCGTCCAAAACCCCGCCCGGGACGGGCAGTCCCACGGTCAGTCGTCCGACGAAGCCGCCATGTACGCCACGGAAGACGCCGCCGCACCGCGCCTCGTCGATCTCTCTGCGCCCCTCACCTCCGACACGCGCCTTGAGCTCGTCACCGAAAAAGACCCCGAGGCGCTGAAAGTCCTGCGCCACTCCTCCGCGCATGTTCTCGCGACCGCCGTTCTCGAGCTCTTTCCTGAGACCAAGCTCGGCCACGGCCCCGCAACCGACTCCGGCTTCTTCTACGACTTCTACCGCGAAAAGCCCTTCACGCCCGAAGATCTTGCCGCCATCGAAGCCAAAATGGCCGAAGTCGTCGCCCGCAACGAGCCCTTCGTCCGCGAGTACGAACCGCGCGAGCAGGCGCTCGAAGAATTTGCGCGCGACGGCGACTTCATGAAGACGCACTTCGTGATGAAATTCACGCAGCCCGGCGACCAGGTCAGCTTCTATCGCAATGGCAACTTCGTCGATTTCTGCCGCGGCCCGCACGTTCCATCCACCGGCCGCGTCAAAGCTTTCAAGGTCACAAGCCTGGCCGGCGCGTACTGGCTCGGCGACGAGAAAAACCCGCAACTCCAGCGCATCTACGGCACCGCGTTCTTCTCCAAAAAAGATCTCGACGAGCATTTCGCTCGCCTCGAAGAAGCCGCGCGCCGCGACCATCGCGTTTTAGGAAAACAATTAGACCTCTTCAGCATTCAGGAGCTCGCCGGCGCTGGCCTCATCTTCTGGCATCCCAAGGGCGCCATCATCCGCAAGGTCATGGAAGACTGGATGCGCGACGAGTGCCTCCGCCGCGGCTACCAGCTCGTCTACACGCCCCACGTTGCCCGCATCAATCTTTGGCAGACTTCCGGCCACGAAGGCTTCTACGCCGCCAACATGTACACGCCCATGGAGCTTGACGATGCGCTCTATCGCCTCAAGCCCATGAACTGCCCCTTCCACATCCTCATCTACAAGAACTCGCCCAAGAGCTATCGCGATCTGCCCGCGCGTTACGCCGAGCTGGGCAATGTTTATCGGTATGAGCGCTCCGGAACCATGCACGGCCTGCTGCGCGTGCGCGGCTTTACGCAGGACGATGCCCACATCTTCTGCATGCCTTCGCAGATCGAGAGCGAAGTCGCCGCCTGCATCGATTTTGCCGAAGCCGTTCTTAAAACTTTTGGCTTCTCCGAGTTCAAGGTCGAGCTTTCGACGTGGGACCCAAACGACCGCGCCCACTACGCCGGCTCCAACGAAGACTGGGACCTCGCCAGCCGCTCGCTCGACAACGTGCTCAAGGCGAAGGGCATCCAGTACAAGACCATCCCCGGCGAAGCCGCCTTCTACGGCCCCAAAATCGATATCAAGCTTGTCGACGTTCTCGGCCGCCTCTGGCAGCTCTCTACGGTTCAATTCGATTTCAACCTTCCCGCGCGTTTTGAGCTTGAATACGTCGGCGAAGACGGCGAGCGTCACCAACCGGTCATGGTCCACCGCGCGTTGTTCGGCTCCGTCGAACGCTTCTTCGGCGTGCTCATCGAGCACTACGCCGGAGCCTTCCCGCTATGGCTCGCGCCTGTGCAGATCGGCCTCGTCCCCATCAGCGAGAAGCACACCGCCTACGCTCAGAAACTCGAAGCCGAACTCAAAGCCGCCGGCTTCCGTGTTGAAACCGATGCCCGCAACGAAAAGATGAACGCCAAGATTCGCGACTTCGCTTTGCAGAAGACGCCGTACATTCTCGTTTTCGGCGACAGGGAAGAGTCGACTGGCGGAGTCAACGTGCGTACCCGCGGCAAGCAGGAGCAAAGCTCCATGCCCCTCGCCGACTTCATCGCCAAGTGCCAGGGATTGGTGAAGAGCCAGTCAACAGAACTGTAAAATTTCGTAAGCTTGGGGCGATACTGTTTGTACGGAGGCGCGGCTGATGAAGCCGCGCTGCCCGAAAACAACGGACCATTCTGGGGCGCTCGGATGCCTTTTCACTGGCTTTACAACGTAGCTGTTTACTTCGTGATCTTATCGGTCGTAGCTATCGGTTTTTGGGCGTTTCGATCGGTGAAGAGGCAGCGCAGATCGCTCCGAATTCCATTAAGAATACTGTCAGTCGCAGTCATTTCTCTTGGTAGCCTGGCGTTCTGTCTTCTTCTCTTCATCGGGCTCATTGCGATCTCGCGTACGACAATGGTTTATTCCCCTGACCGTCGGCACGCGGTGCAGATTACTGATTTCGATGAGGGAGCTGTGGGCGGAGATACTGTGGTCGACTTGTACTCCTATTGGGGGCTTAAGAAAGAGAGCGTCCTCTCGGGAACATGGAAGATCGTCGAACGAAAAGATCTTCGCTGGGTCGGCAACAATGAATTGCTTATCACGTATGACGGTCGCTTCGGACAGATGCCTGAATGCAACAACGCCAAGGCTGTTGTTGTGAACTGCGTTCCAGCCGCTCTTTCCCCCAATGCCCAAGAGCAAGCTCCTGCACTTGCTCAACCACGCTGACTCCGCTGCTCTATGCGTTGATCGCCATCCCCTCGACTGCGCCGTACCCATCCAGCATCGCCTCGCTCAGCGTGGGATGCGCGTGGATCGTGAACATCAGGTGCTCCACTGTTCCTTCAAGCTCCATCACCGCGACGGCTTCCGCAATCAGCTCCGTGGCCTGCGGCCCGATGATGTGCACACCCAGGATTTCGCCGAACTTCGCATCGGACACCACCTTCACAAACCCGTCGTGGCCGCCCACAATCGTGGCCTTCGAATTCCCCGCAAACGGAAACTTGCCCACTTTAATTTCCAATCCCTTTTCCTTTGCCTGCGCTTCGGTCAGTCCCGCGCTTCCAATCTGCGGCTCGGTATAGGTGCAACTCGGAATCCGATCCCGCCGGACAGGTTTGTAGTAACGACCAGCAATCTTCGCCATCGCCACCATGCCGCTCATCGCGCCCACGTGCGCCAGCTGCGGCAGCCCCGCCACAATGTCGCCAATCGCAAACACTCCTGGCTCCGCCGTCTCCTGCGTCTCATTCACTTTCACAAACCCGCGCTCCAGCTCGACCTTCGTCTTCTCCAGGCCAATCCCCTGCGTCAGCGGCCCGCGCCCAACAGCAACGAGCACTTTCTCGGCTTCCTTCACTTGCGCGTTTCCGTTCGCGTCCGTGTAGCTCACGCGAACGCCATCGGCAGTCTTCTCCACCTTCTCCACCTTCGCGCCGGTGCTCGTCTCGATGCCGCGCTTTCTGAACACGCGCGCCAGCTCTTTTGAAATATCCTCATCCTCCACCGGAACCATGCGTGGCAGAAACTCCAGAATCGTCACTTCGGTCCCAAAGCTCTTGAAAATCGACGCGAACTCCACGCCCACCGCGCCCGCTCCAATCACGATCAGCGACTTCGGCGGCGCGCTCAGGCTCAGAATCTCGATATTGGTCAGGATCGTCGCGTCCGCTTTCAATCCCGGCAGCAGCTTCGCCTCGGATCCAGTCGCCAGCAGCACATTCTTCGCCTTCACCGGGTTCTTCTGCCCGTTTGTCTCCACCTCTACCGTGTGCACGCCGCCTTGCGCCGGCCCAGTCACTCGTCCAAAACCAGAAACAACGGCGATCTTATGTTTCTTCATCAGGAATTCGAGGCCCTTCACGTGCTTCGTGATAATCGCGTTCTTGCGCGCCAGCACCGCTGTCCAATCGAGCGACCGCGCCTCGACGCCCTTGATGCCAAACTCGTCGGCCTCTTTCAGGTAGTCCCAGAGCTCGGCATTGAACAGCAGGGCCTTCGTCGGAATGCAGCCCACGTGCAGGCACGTCCCGCCCAGCTTCGGGCTCGCGTCGATGAGCGCCACCTTCAGCCCATACTCCGCCCCGCGAATCGCCGCCGTATATCCCGCCGGGCCGCCGCCGATCACTGCCACGTCATAAATCGTGTCTGGATTTGTCTCTGCCAAGGGAAACTCCGTTCTGCGCGCTCATCACGTCGAGCGCTGTCTCAACACGCTTAGTTTAAATGGCTGCGCGATCACGCGAGCGCGCTTTGAACCAGCTTGGCCGCCGCCCGCACCGTCTCCGCCTCGTCGCCGAAGCCCTCCATCCACCGCACCTCCGGCTCCCGCCGGAACCATGTCATCTGCCTCTTTGCATAATTGCGATGGCCCTGCTGAGCCACTTTGATCGCATCTTCCACGCTCAGGGTCCCGTCCAGCACACTGCGCGCTTGTTTATAGCCCAGCGAGTCCAGCGACTTCACCGGCCCGTACCGCTCCAGCAATCCACGCGTCTCCTCTACAAGCCCCGCCGCAAACATCGCCGCGCACCGCCGATTGATTCGCTCATACAAGATAGCCCGCGGCGGATTCAGCCCGATCTGCAGCAGCCGGAACCCCATCAGCGGATCGCGGCCCATCACTTGCGACATCGGCTTCCGCGCCGCCACGCACACCTCAATTGCGCGAATCAGCTTCGCCGTATCGTTCGCATGGATGCGCTCCGCCGTCGCCGCGTCCAATTTCCGCAACACGCGATGCAGCCACCCGCTCCCGTGCTGTTCCGCGCTCCGCCGCAACCGCGCCCGCAGATCTTCGCGCCGCGCCGGTCCCGCAAACAACCCTTCCGTCAGCGCCCGCAGATAGAGCCCCGTTCCGCCGGTCACAATCGGCAAGCGCTTGCGTGCCCTGATTTCTTGGAGGGCCTTCCGGGCCAGTCTGCCGTACTCGCCCGCGGTAAACGGCTCATCCGGCGCGGCCACATCAATCAGGTGGTGCGGCACGCGCGCCCGCTCCTCTTTGGTGGGTTTGGCCGTGCCCAGTTCAATGCCGCGATAAACAGCAACCGAGTCGCAGCTCACAATCTCGCCGCCAAACCGCTCCGCCAATTCGAGCGAAAGCGCCGTCTTCCCGCTGCCCGTCGGCCCCAGCAGAACCACAACAAGCGGCTCGCGTGCACTCTCGGCGAACTTTTCTGATCCCTGATCCCTGCCGGGGTCCCCGGCGAGCGGTCCGTGCTCGCTGGGGTGGCTGATCCCCGATCCCTGCCTTACCACCTCCACCACCCCGGCGGAAAAATCCACTTTGGATTCGTATGCCAGAGCCACCACAGGCAAATCGCCGCCGCGACGATCAGCAACCCGAACACCTGGTTGCGCCGGAAAACGCGCGTCTGCTCCTCACGCACGGCCTTCTCGGCCTGCTGTTCGTTGTACGGCTTGATGCGGGTGTCAACCATCATCCCAGTCTCGCAAACCGAAACGCGCACCAAGTTCGCGCATCCCGCATCAGTATAGGCGAGCGCAAGCGCATCAAATTCCGCGACACCCCGTTTGACTTCCCCCGCCTCCATTGCCGACCATTATTCTTCTGGTTTTGGACGAGATTGGAGAAAGACACTCAAATGAAAGTCCTGATCCTTGGTTCCGGCGGCCGCGAACATGCTCTCGCCTGGGCAGTCAAACGCAGCCCGCGCGTCACGGAGGTCGTCTGCGCTCCCGGCAACGGCGGCATGGCCCAAATTGCACGTTGCGTCCCTGTCGACCTAAAGAACCTGGTCGCCATGGTTCGCCTCGCCGAAGCCGAAAAGCCCGATCTCACCATCGTCGGCCCCGAGCTTCCGCTTTCGCTGGGCATCGTCGACGAACTCCAGCAGTGCGGCCTGCGTGTCTTTGGTCCCACGCGCGCCGCCGCCATGCTCGAATCCAGCAAGGGATTCGCCAAGCGCTTCCTGCAGCGCCACAACATTCCCACGCCCAACTATGCCGTTTGCTCATCGCCGGCCGAAGTCGAAAAGGCCATCGAAATCTTTCATCCGCCCATCGTGGTCAAGGCCGACGGCCTGGCCGCGGGCAAAGGCGTTATCATCTGCGACTCGCGCGCCACGGCGGCCGAAGCTGCGCAGGGGCTTTTCACCGGCGCACTCCTCGGCTCGCCCGAGCAGCAGGTCGTCATCGAGGAATTCATCAAAGGCGACGAGGTCAGTTTCCTCTGCCTCAGCGACGGCAAGCACGTTACGCCGCTCGTCCCCGCGCAGGATCACAAGCGTATCGGCGAAGGTGACACCGGTCCCAACACCGGCGGCATGGGCGTCTACTCCACCGATTCGCTCCTCGATCCCGCCATGTCCGAATGGATTCTGCACCACATCGCCGTGCCCACCGTCGAGGGCATGGCTGCCGAGGATACACCTTTCGCCGGCGTCCTTTATTGCGGGCTCATGATGACCGCGCGCGGACCGCAGGTGCTCGAATTCAACGCCCGCTTCGGCGATCCCGAAACCCAGGCCATCCTCGTCCGCTTGGAAAGCGATCTCGTCGACGCCCTCGAGGCCTGCATCGAGGGCCGCCTTGCCGACACACCTCTGCGTTGGGCGTCCGGCGCCTCCGCCTGCGTCGTCGCCAGTTCCGGCGGCTATCCCGGCAGCTACAAAAACGGTTTCCCCATCTCTGGCCTCGAAGCAGCAGCCCAGGTTCCCGGCGTTCAGGTCTTTCATGCAGGCACGGCGCAGGTGGGCGGGCAAATTGTCACCGCGGGCGGCCGCGTTCTTGGCGTCACCGCTGCTGCCGACTCTCTCGAACAGGCTCTGGCACGCGCCTATCAGGCCATGGCGGAGATATCCTTTGAAGGAATGTATTACCGGCGCGACATCGGACATCGGGCCCACGCCGGACATCGAGCATTGAAAGGAGCGTCATGAGCGCGGGAATCACACTGGAAGAGCTGCTCGCTTGGAACGATCAGGCGTCCGCTTACTGGAAGACTCACTTCGACGCCAACCCCAATCTGCTCGAACTTCCTTGCGGCATAGGCGGCGCTAAAAACGTCCAGGAGTTTGTGCGCCACATCTGGGGCGCGGAACTGCGCTGGGCCCAGCGGCTCGCGGGAGTCGAGGAGACGGCAAGGGAGAAGATCCCCGTCGGCCCGCTTGACGCCCTCTTCGACCTGCACGCCCAGGCGATCGCAATCTATCGCGGGCTCCTGGCCGCGCCGGAACAGACCTGGAGCGAGCCCTATGTTCTCAAATTTGACTGGGTGCCTCCGGAACAGCGCACGGTCTCCCGCAGAAAGATCGCGGCGCATGCGCTCTTCCACAGCCAACGCCATTGGGCGCAGCTCGCCACGCTGGTTCGCAACGCCGGCTTCCCCTCGGACTTCCGGGGCGACCTGCTCTTCAGTCCTGCGCTGGCATAGGCGCAGGCGGTTGCTTTTGAAAGCACGAACGGCAGAGTACCGGCCTGCCTTGAGTCGGCTTGAAAGGAACTGTCGTCTCCGTGCCGCACTCCGAGCACGTGGTCCGCGTCTCGGGGCGCACGCGCTGGCTTCCCCGCGCGCGCTTCGCCTTGCACTGCTTGCAGTGCTTGGGGTCGTTCTTGAATTGCTTGTCGTGGAAGAAGAGCTGCTCGCCTGCTGTGAACACAAACTCGGCGCCGCAGTCAACGCACTTCAGGACTCGATCGGTGAATTCCATGGCCGGCTTCCCTCACAGGGACTTCTGCCGAAATCGGCCATGGCTCTGAAGGAACTTGCCGGTTCCGGTTCCCCGTATTCCTTCGTGGTGCACTAAAAGGGGCCCGGACCGCACCTAAAGGAGGGCGGCATTCGATCTTATGCCCGGAATTGCGGGCAACGTTACACTTCGCACGCCAGACGCGTGGTCAGTGATCTTTCGCGCTTCTCCGGTTTCTGACGGGATTGCGGCAAGCTGCCCCAAGCCTTACTCGCTGGGCAAATGCCAAAGGTTTCCCAATAAAATCGATCGACAGAAACTGGAGAAACGTTCCAGCCAACTACAACGCCGCGGTTGCCGTCCCGATTCTCGCTGATATTTCTAGCAGCTTTCGCTTTCGTTCATTGAAAGCTGTCGGAACTGTGCTTCCCGCGGCGGTTGATGAATTTAATCCTGCTCTTTGCGAGCCTTCTTACGGTTCCGCTTGCGCGCCAAGGCTGCCTTGACGCGACGCTTCTCGCCCGGCTTCAGGTAGTAGGAGTGACGCTTCACTTCCTTGATAATGTCCTCCTGCTGCACCTTCCGCTTGAATCGGCGCAAAGCATTTTCCAGCGGTTCGCCTTCCTGAACGCGAACCTCCGCCAAAGGTCAACACCTCCAAACCTGCCTGTAAGGCTCCAATAATCATACGCGAGATTTGGGTCCGCGGCCAATCTCATATTTTTCATAGGCTTCCGCCGATCGCTCCGTTCGGCATCGAACCCCCGGTGCGGAAATCCGATACCGCCGATTGTCCCGAAACCAGCCCGTCGAACCGGCGGTTAAACTTTCAGATAGCGGCCACCGCAGAGGTTTCCATGCTCCGAAGTTACCAGGGCCATTCGCCAGCCATTCCAGCCAGTTGCTACATCGACCCCTCCGCACAAATCCTTGGCGACGTCGTGCTCGGCGAACGCTCTTCCGTGTGGATGAACGCCGTCCTTCGCGGCGACGTCAACTTCATCCGCGTCGGCTCCAACTCCAACGTCCAGGACTGCTCCGTCCTCCACGGCCAGCGCAACCTCTATCCCGTCATCGTAGGCGACTGGGTCACCATCGGCCACAACGCCACTGTCCACGGCTGCGTGGTCGAGGATATGTGCGTCATCGGCATGGGAGCCCGGGTCTTGAATGACTGCCGCATCGGCGAGGGCTGCATCATCGCCGCCGGCTCCGTGGTTCCCGAGCACACCGTCGTTCCGCCGCGCACCCTCTGGGTCGGCGTTCCTGCCAGGCTGCGCCGCGAAATCTCCGACAAGGATCGCGAACTCATCCGCGAATATGCGCAGAATTATCTCGACTACGTCGAAATCTACCTGAAGAATCCTCCGCAAACGCTCTGACGGCTGTTGTCCGATTCAATGTGCGAATCACCGCCGCGAAGATGAACGCGTCGTCCCGTTCCCGCGCTTCATCGAGGGAATGTGCCCAATTTCGTTGACATTTACCAGCTTGAAATCGTCGGATAGTAGATAGTTCCGCTGTCCGATTCCTCTTCGACGTCTCATGCTAGAACGCTCAATCCGTCCCCGCACCCAGCTTCTACGCCGGCTCGGCGCGAGTCCTTTGTTCCTCGCCGCATTGGCCTTCGGTTTCGGGCTTGGTGTTCAGGCGCAAACCGCGCCAAACGCCGCCGACCGCGCTTCGCTTCCCGACGCGCCATCCCCGCAATCTGCTCCGCAAGACAACGTGACGGTCCGCAACCTGCCGCGCAATTTCCTCCACGACCAGGCGGCCATCTGGACCAGCCCCAAGGATCTGCGTACCCGCGACCTCAAGTGGCTCGTTCCGCTCGGTGTGGCCACCGGCGTGGCTCTCGGCACCGATCACTACGTCATGACGCACGTGGTTTCAACGAATCCCAGCTTCAACCAGGCAAACATCAACGCTTCCAACGCCATGATCTACAGCCTCGTCGCCACTCCGGTTGTGTTGTATGGATTCGGCCGATTCCAGCAGGACGACCACGCGCGCGAAGCAGGGATCCTCGCGGCCGAGTCCATGCTCGATGGCGTGGTTGTTGAGCAGGGCCTGAAGCTGGTCTTCTGGCAGGAGCGGCCCAACCAGGACAACGCAAGAGGGCGGTTCTTTCAGTCGAGCGCGGGCGTCGACTCCGCGTTTCCGTCTTCCCACACGCTGATTGCCTTTTCAGCCGCGTCCGCGCTCGCCGCCGAATATCCGTCCCACTGGACCCAATTCCTTCTCTACACCGGGGCCACCGGCGTCGGCCTCACTCGCGTCCTTGGCCGGGACCACTTCCCCGCCGATGTTCTGGTCGGCGGCGCCCTCGGTTGGCTAGTCGGTCACAACGTCGTCAAGCGCCACCACCATCACTCGCCGAGCGAACACATCGCCCATCGCAAGTCGCGGGCGCCGATCTCCTGACCGCTGACACCTGAAACCTGACCCCTGGAACCTGACACCTGAAACCTGACCCCTGGAACCTGCTTTTCACACCGGCGGCGGATTGCGCCCCGAGAAGGTTTTTCTCTGGTGCCAGTAGGGGTACACTGGCTGCGGATTGCTCGCCATGTCTAGCTGCGCGACCTGGTCTGCGCTCAGCTTCCATCCCACCGCGCCCAGATTCTGCCGCAGCTGCTCCTCATTCCGAGCGCCCACAATCACTGACGAAATGGTCGGCCTCTGCAACAGCCAGTTGAGCGCAACCTGGGGGACTGTCTTCCCGGTCTCGATCGCAACATTCTCCAGCGCATCCACCACGGCATAGAGGTATTCGTCCGGCATCTGCGGTCCCGCGTCGGCGATCGAGTGCAACCGGCTCACCTCCGGCAGCGGCTTGCCGCGGCGAATCTTGCCGGTCAGGCGTCCCCAGCCCAGCGGACTCCACACCAGCGCGCCAACCTTCTGATCGAGCCCGAGCGGCATCAGCTCCCATTCGTACTCGCGTCCGATCAGCGAGTAGTACACCTGGTGCGCCACGAATCGCGTCCACCCGTAGCGATCGGCCACGGCCAGAGATTTCATCAGATGCCAGCCGGAGAAATTCGAGCAGGCGATATACCGCACCTTGCCTTCGCGCACAAACTTGTTCAGCGTGTCGTGCGTTTCCTCAATCGGCGTCAGCGCGTCGAAACCGTGCAGGTGATAGATGTCGATATAGTCGGTCCCCAGCCGCCGCAGGCTGGCCTCCAGCGCGCGCTGCAGATGGTAGCGCGAAGAGCCTTCGTCATTTGGCCCCGGCCCCGTCCCAAACCCTGACTTGGTTGAAATGAGTGCCTTGTCCCGCTTGCCCGCGAGAGCCTTCCCTAAGATCTCTTCCGAGCGCCCTTCCGAGTATCCGTCGGCCGTATCGAACAGGTTGACGCCGGCTTCGAAGCAAATATTGATCAGCCTCCGCGCCTCTTCAACCTCGGTCGAGCCGAACCCTTTGAAAAACTCGTTGACACCGCCAAACGTCGCGGTCCCAAAACTCAACGCGGAAACTTTGAGGCCGGAGCCTCCCAGCAGTCGATATTCCATGGCGTTTTGGATGCCCCATCTTGCGCAAGGATGCGCCAATGCTCCGCAATCACTCCGGCAGCAGATTCAGTCCGAAGTCCGCCGGATCGCCCAGCACATTCAGATAGTAGTTCTCGTCGGGATAAGGAACATAAATCCGGTCGTCCGGCCTCACCTTGGAGTATTTTTGCCAGCGCGGATTGCTATGATCCTCGCCGGCCAGGTCCGTGAACGTGAACGTCATCCACGGCCACACGCGAATGTAATCGACTGCAACCTCCGGCACGCCAGCCTTTTCGCTGGTCACCCGGCCATAAACACGCACCAGCGCCAGCGCCGGAATCTGCGCCGGATCGACTTGAAGCTTGGCCACAAAGTCCCCGTCGCCGCTCTTTGCCACCAGCATGATGTGGCAGTCAGTCATGCCGTCGAAGAAATGATGCTGCACCAGCAGCGTCACGTCTCCGCCTTTTTCGGCCGGCGGAGTCATGCCCCGCACAATCCCGAACCACGCCACGGATGCGCCCGTCTTGCCGTGCATTGTGTAGTTGCCGCCGAAGATCGTGTCGTTGGTTCTCTCCGCGTCGCTCAGGCGAGCAAAGAAAGGCGCTTCTCTTGCAATCGGCCTGTACTCGCAGGTTGCCAGCGTATCGGTCGGCTTCAATTCCTTGACCGGCTGCACGTCGATCGGAGTTTGCGCAGCCGCGCTCGCAGCCAAAACGACAATCGCCGCTACAGCAAGCACAGACCATCACATGGGTACCCTCATTCCGCGGAACCCCTCAGGACTTGAGTGCGCCATATCGCTGCAAGTCTAGCTCAAAACAGAAGAGCCGCCCATCGTTGCGGCAACGCATCAAGCATTGCTCAACCCAGGCGGCTCGTCCCGTAGTCTCTGATCCCTGTTCCCTGAAACCTGACCCCTGTTCTCAGCAGCTCAACACATCCTGCAGCTTGGTCAGGGTACGATGCAGGTCCTTGTCCGTCCGGCGCAGTTCGTCGATCTTGCCGATCGAGTGCATCACTGTGGTGTGATGCTTGTTGCCGAACTGGCGACCGATCTCCGGCAGGCTCGCTTCCGTCATCTGTTTGGCCAGGTACATCGCGATTTGCCGCGGCACCACCACATTGCGCGAGTTGTTCTTCTGCTTCAGGTCCGCGACGCGCATGCCAAACTGCTCCGCAACAGCGCGCTGGATCGCTTCAATGGTGATCTTGCGCACCTGCATGTCGATGAACTGCTTCAGGCACTGCTGCGCCGCCGCCAGAGAAATCTCCATGCGGTTCAGCTGGCACCATGCAATTAGCCGCACCAGTGCGCCTTCCAGCTCGCGCACGTTGGTGCGCACATTCGAAGCCACAAACAGCGCCACGTCGGTCGGCAGTTGCGCCTGTTCGCTCTCCGCCTTCTTCAGCAGGATGGCCACCTTCGTTTCAAGGTCGGGCGGCTGAATATCCGCGATCAATCCCCACTCAAACCGAGAACGCAGCCGCTCCTCGATCTCCGTCAGCTCCTTGGGAGGTCGGTCCGAGGCAATCACCACCTGCTTCATGCTCTCGTGCAGCGCGTTGAAGGTGTGGAAGAACTCTTCCTGCGTGCGCTCCTTCTGCGAGATGAACTGAATATCGTCGATCAGCAGCACGTCCACTGTGCGGAAACGGTCGCGGAAGCTGGTCATGCGATCGTTGCGGATGGAGTTGATCATCTCGTTGGTGAACTTCTCCGCCGACACGTAGCAAATGCTCGCGGCCGGCTGCCTGCGCTTCACTTCGTGCCCGATGGCGTGCATCAGGTGCGTCTTGCCCATGCCCACGCCGCCATACAGAAAGAGCGGATTGTAGGCGCGCGAGGGGCGTTCGGCCACGGCCAGGGCCGCGGCGCGCGCAAATTGGTTTCCGTTGCCGATCACGAATGCGTCGAAGGTATAGCGCGAGTTAAGCTGCGCCGCGGTCGACCAATCGAACCGGCCCTGCTCCGGTGAGCGTGTCGTGCTCGCCGGGGGCGCCGTGGGCGCATGCGACGGCACCGGGCCGAATCCGCCATCCTTGCGCTGCGGCGGAATCGACGGATCCTCTTCCGCGGTCACAAAACATACGTCGTCGAACTCGAGCGATTGCAGATCGATCGCTTCCTGAATCAGATCGCCATACTTGTCGCCGATGTGCTGAAACTCCGGCGAGGGCACGCGCACATACAGCTTGCGCCCCGCGGCATGGCTGAATCGAGTCGGCTTGAGCCAGGTCTCGAACGATTGCCGGATGACCTTCTTCTCGAGTGCTGCGAGAATCTGGAGCCATGGATTGAGCGCCGAAGTCGGCGTAGTCGCAAATGCCATCGTACAATCCTTGCTGATTCCGCCGGCGTTGCGCCGCGCGGCTCATTTGTTGTCTTGCAGGCAACGGTCTCTTTCCGGCGCAAAAAGACTTCCATTGCGCCCACTCGTTGACGACCGGGGTACCTGTCTACTACTGGTCCGCCTCGAAGGATTCAACGCCGAGGCTGTTGACTAAAATCCGGAACGCAGAACGCCGGAAATCTCACACGAAATTTCACATGAAATTTCAGGAACGGTCCCGATAGTAGCACAAACCGAGGCCGTTGCAATCCCCTATTCACACAAGTTTTCTGCGATCTCTTCGAGTTGCACCAAGGATGGTGAAAGTTCGCGCCTTAGTTACCCGCGTTACTGAAGTGTCGCACTCTTCTCGTGCCTCTCACTTCCTCACTGCGGCTCTCTTCTCAGCATACGACGAATCTCTCTGCTCCCTTGCCACATCGTGAAAGCGCCTGCAACCGGTCTCATAAATGCCTCAGCTGCAAATTGTGCAAGTGTGGGACCCAACATCAAGGCGGGTCCCATGAATCCAGCGAGCCGGGAAGGATGGTTTATGAGACCGGCTCTCGGGTGGCTTCCAAATTTCGCCTGCGATATACTCAAAGGGTTGCTAAATAGCAGATTCTCTTTTAAAAACAGGAGCGGGTCACCATGCCCAAACGCACGTTTCAACCCAACCGCCGCCACCGTGCAAAAACACACGGTTTCCGCGCGCGCATGAAGTCCAAAGCCGGCGCCGCCGTGCTCAGCCGCCGCCGCGCCGCCGGCCGCAAGCGTGTCTCCGTCAGCCCCGCGCATCGCGATTGATTTCCCAACCGGTGCTTGATTTGAGAGCTGTGCCGCTTGAACTGGAAACCGCCGCCCAGCTCCGCCATTTGGCCCTGATGAGTTCAGCTTCCAAGCCTGCCCCACCCCAAACTCTGGCCAATTCGCGCCTGCGCAAGCACGCTGACTACGTGCGCGCCTATGCTGCCGGCCGCAAGCGCCAGTCCGCTGCGATGAGCTGGTTCCTGGCGCCGCAAACAACTGAAAGCGCGGCTGCTCCGGCTGCTGCGCGCGTCGGCCTCACGGTCGGTAAGGTGATCGGCAAGGCCCACGAGCGTAACCGTATCAAGCGCCGCATGCGCGAGGCACTGCGCCGCCACGTCGATCTCTTGCCTGCGGGATTCGACCTCATCCTGCACCCGCGCCGCATCGTGCTCACCATGGAATTCGCGCAACTTGAGCGGGAGATTTTGCGTATCCTTGAACAGGCCCTGACCGAGGCGGCACGCTCCGCAAAACATTTCGCAGCCGCGCCAAATGCCCCGGGGTCGACCGGACCATGACGCGCATCTTGCTTGCACTGCTCGCCTTTTACAAACGCTGGCTGTCTCCGGCGCTGCATTTGCTGCATCCGGGCGGCTGCAAATTCCTGCCCACTTGCTCTGAGTACGCCGCGGTCGCCATCGCCACGCATGGTCCGCTGCGCGGCTCTGCCCTCGCCGCATGGAGATTGTTACGCTGCCATCCCTTTACGCCCGGTGGATTCGACCCCGTCCCGCCGCCTGCGGTTCGGCCAGCCTCGCCCGCTCGCCGTCAGGCCCCCCGTATTCCCACTTCTGACCATCGCGCCGGGACTGTTTCCCCCCACGAACCGTTACCATAGGTAGAGCGGCTGCCTTGCAGGCTGCCTTCTGAAGACGATAGGAAATTTCCTTTGCCCGAAATTCACAATCCCAATCTGCAATCGCAGGGCTCTGGCGGTGGTGCTGGCGGCGACATGCGCTCCACCATGGCTTTGATGTTCATTGTGCTCGCCGCTTTCCTTGGCTACCAGTACTTCTTCGCCAAGCCCAAGCCGGAAGACCAGCAGCACGTTCCCACCCAATCCCAGCCCACCGCGCCGGTGCCTCAAGCCCCGCAGGGTCCGGCGCCAATGGCCCCAACCGCCCGGCCTGCCAGCGCCACGCCGCAAATCGCCGCCTCTATCGTCACCACCACCACGGTCGAAAATGAGCTCTTCAAGATCGAGTTCACCAATCGCGGCGCGCAGGTTGAGCACTGGATCCTGAAAAAATACTTTGACTCGGCGGGCAAGCCCCTTGACCTGGTGCAGCCGCAGGCTGCCGCGCGTTTCGGGCTGCCCCTCTCGCTGTTTGCTTACGATCCGGCGCTCACTTCCGAGCTTAATCAGGCCCTCTATCAGGTCTCGGTCTCAGGGGCGCAACCCACGGCCACCGGGAGCGTCCTTGCACCCGCCTCCATCACCTTCCACTACGCATCGAACGGCCTCGACGTCGTTAAGACCTTCAGCTTCAATTCGAGCTACGTCATCGACGTCGACGCGCAGGTACAGCAGGACGGCGTCCCGGTCCGCGCCCTGGTCGCCTGGCCTGCCGGTCTGGGCGACATCGAAGAGTTGCAGCAGACGGGGATGATGCCGTCGCGGACGCCGACTCCTTCCTTCTTCGCCTGGTCGATCAATGGCAAGCAGGACTCGCAGGCGGCGGCGAAGGTGAGCGGCAACAACACGCTCGACGCGCCCTACCAGTACGCCGCTGTCATGGATCTTTACTTCGCCTCGACCTTTCTGCCCGACGTGCCCGATCGCACCACTGTGGTCACCCTGCACAATGCCATCGAGCTGCCCGGCGATGCGAGTGACCCGAATAGTAAAAAAATTCACATCGATGTCCTTGGCCTGGCCGTGGGTGACACCAGCGGCGACACGCGCCTGCGCCTGTTTGCCGGTCCCAAGGCCACCGATGTGCTCAAATCCATCCACGTTGTCGGCGAGGACGGCAAACCAGACGGGCCCTCGCTCGAACCGCTCATCCAATACGGCTGGATGACCATTATCGCCAAGCCGCTCTACTTCCTGCTTCGCTTCATGGTCGAACATGGCATCGGTAACTGGGGCTGGGCCATCATTCTGTCCACCGTCATCTTCAACCTGACCCTCCTGCCCACACGCTTGATGATGACCAAGTCGTCGCTCAAGATGATGCGCATCCAGCCCAAGGTTGACGCGATCAAAAAGCGCTACGCGAATCTCAAGGCCACCGACCCCAAGCGCGCCGATATGAACGCCGAAATGATGGCCCTCTACAAGACCGAAGGCGTGAACATGTACGGCAACTGCCTTCCCATGCTCGTGCCCATGCTGCTTTTGTGGCCGTACTTCCGCGTTTTGGAGTACACGGTAGAGCTGCGCCAGGCGCACTGGCTCTGGCTGCCTGATCTTTCGCAGCCGGACCCAACGCACATTCTGCCCATTTTCATCATTGTGAGCATGTTCCTCACGCAGTACATAACGCCTTCCCCGGGCATGGATCCCGCCCAGCGCCGCATGATGGCCTTTATGATGCCGGTTCTCTTCGGCTTCATGCTGTGGCACTACGCTTCGGGCTTGGCGCTCTATTGGGGCACGGGCAACATCATGATGCTGGCCATGCAGATCGGCATCAACCGTTCGCATTGGGGCAAGGAGATGCACGCCATCGCCAATCGCCGCGCCGCCAAAAAACTCGGCGCAACCCCCAAAACCGTCCAGGGCAAACGGTAAAGCCGGTTCTCAGTTCACAGTTCAAAGGGTTCAGTTGTCAGCAGCGAGTCCCTGCTCCCTATTCCCTAATCCCTACTCCCTGTTCTATCTTCAAATGCAGATGGCCACCTCCGAGATCATCGTCCCCCATCCCGCCGCCGAAGCCGAAGAAATCTATCGCCGCTGGATTCGATTTCTCGACGAGGAGTTCCTGCGCCACCACTCGATGGAGCGCCGCAGCGAAATTGTGCGCGACCAGTTGACACAGATCTATCTCGGCCGGCCCCACGGCGGCAAACTCAATCTCACCCTCACCTCTGAGTTGCCCGGCAATGTGGTCAGTCTCTCCCTCGACCCACTGAACGTCACGCTGGAAGCCGAGCACTTCCCGGAAGTTGATCGCGAGCGTTTTCAGTGCCGTAAGCCGCTGCTCTGGTTCTGGCAAATGTTCGACCGTTCGCCGCTGGGCCTCAATCACTGGCTCGGCCTGCGTTTTCGCTGCATGCTGGGCCGCCACATCTTTGAGCATCTCGGCTCGGGCGTCAAAATTTACCACGGCGTCGACCTCACCTATGGCTACAATCTTTCCATCGGCGACGGCACCGTCATCCGCCAGCGCGCGCTGCTGAACGATCGTGGCGGCATCAAAATCGGCAAGAACGCCATCATCGGCTCTTACACGCGCATCTATTCCTTCTGGCACGACGCCGCTGATTACGAAAAAATCCGTCTTCAGCCCACCGTCATTGGCGACGGCGCCCACATCGCCAGCCACGCGATCGTGCTCGCCGGCCAGAACGTCGCGCCCGGCGCATCCATCGGCAGTTTCCCCGCCAATAGCGCCTGATGCCCTGTGCCTGAGCGCACAGAGCGCGGATAGCTGTCCTCTGGTACACTCGCGGTTCAGCCCTCCTCATGCTCTTCAAGGCTCTTAGTGCGGCCGTCTACGGGATCGACGCCAACCTCATCGAAGTCGAGGTGGACTATAGCGGCGTGGTCATGAATGAAGACCACTTTCACACCGTCGGTCTGCCTGACGCTGCCGTTCGTGAAAGCCGCGACCGCGTCCGCGCCGCGATCAAAAACTCCGGATACACCATCCCGCCCACCTTCATCACCATCAACCTCGCGCCCGCCGACCTCAAAAAGGAAGGTTCAGGCTTCGACCTGCCCATCGCCGTCAGTATCCTCGGGGCCTACGGCGCCTTGCACTCCAACGACCTCAGCCGCTTTCTCATGGTCGGCGAGCTCGGCCTCGATGGCGGCGTGCGCCCCATCCCTGGCATGTTGCCCGTCGCCATCCTGGCCCGCGAGAAAGGAATTGCCAACCTGATTCTGCCCGCCGCCAACGCCGCTGAAGCCGCGGTTGTCGAGGGCGTCAACGTCTATCCCGTTTCCTCGCTCCTCGATGTGCTCGATCTGCTCAACACCTCGGTCGTCGGCGTCATCCAGCGCGAGCCTTACCGCGTCGTCACCCAGGAACTTCTCGGAAAGCTCGAGGAGTTCACCGTCGATTTTCACGACGTTCGCGGCCAGCAAACCGCCAAGCGTGCTCTTGAAGTAGCCGCCGCAGGCAGCCACAACATTCTCATGATCGGCCCGCCCGGCTCCGGCAAAACCATGCTTGCCAAGCGCCTGCCGTCGATTCTTGCCCCGCTCACTTTCGAGGAAGCGCTCGAGACCACCAAGATTCACTCCGTCGCCGGAGTTCTCGAAGCCGGCGCCGGCCTGGTCACGCAGAGGCCTTTTCGCTCGCCGCATCACACCATCTCCGACGCCGGCCTCATCGGCGGCGGCATGGTGCCGCGTCCCGGCGAAGTCTCGCTCGCGCACAACGGCCTCCTCTTTCTCGATGAGCTTCCTGAGTTTCCGCGCAACGTTCTCGAAGTCATGCGCCAGCCCCTTGAAGACCACACCGTCACCATCGCCCGCGCCTCCATGACGCTCAGTTTTCCCGCACGCTTCATGCTTGCCGCCGCCATGAATCCCTGTCCCTGCGGCTATTTCAACGACAAGTCGCGCGAGTGCACATGTACTCTGCCTATGATTCAGCGCTACGTGGCCAAAATCTCCGGCCCTCTGCTCGACCGTATCGACATCCACATTGAAGTTCCAGCGGTTCAATATAAAGAGCTGCGCGGCAGCGCGGCCGCCGAAGGTTCGGCTCAGATTCGCGCCCGCGTCATGGCCGCCAGGGTGCGTCAACGCGAGCGCTTCTCCAAAGCCAAAGAAAAGATCTACGCCAATGCGCAGATGACCACCCGCCAGATTCGCGCCTACTGCGAGTTGAGCCCCGACGCCGAGCGCCTCCTCGAGCGCGCCATGCAGCAGCAGGGACTTACCGCGCGCGCCCACGATCGTATCCTCAAAGTCGCCCGCACCATTGCCGACCTTGAAGGCGCCGAAAGCCTTTCCGTCGCCCACCTGGCCGAAGCGATCCAATATAGAACGCTGGACCGGACCTATTGGGCCTGACGCATGCCTTGCGCCGCGCAATTGCCAGAACCTGCATGATTTGGGAGCCGCCAACACGCCGGCGGACCGTCCGCCCCTCACCAATCCGTGGCATTACCTTGGGTTCAAAATCGCCTGTGAATCCCAGTCCGTTCGCCGATATCCCGGCTAACATACATCTCACGTCCGCGGTCTTGAGAGCGGGGAGGCGCACGTGCAGGGTATTGCCCTTCAGTCCGGTTGGGAAACCTTTCTTCTGGCCGCTCCTATTGTGGGCATGGTTCTCGTCGGCGTCTTCCGCCTCGATGAAATTGCTACAAACCCTGGTCGCGGCCAGGGTCCCAGGCTTCCCGGCAATGACGAAAACGGCAACGTGCTCATGAGCGACCCCGATGGAAGGTCCTGGAACGACTCTCCCCGAGCGCCGCGCAGAGCCCAAATTGACTGAATAGGTTCACCCCTTCACCATCCGGCGACCTCTGGCAATTGTCCTCTCCTATTCGCCCCCTTGGCCGCGAACCCTTGGTGTCTGATAATCCTTTTATAATAAATAAGTTATAGAAGAAACGGCCGGGCTCCAGGCTGGTCCCGTCCCTCCCAGTAAACGTTCGACATTTAGCCGCAATTCACCCGAAATAACTATTGACCGGATTGTGTCTTCCATATACTCTCAACATAGCCATCCATAGAGGGCAGGTTGCGCATTGCGGCCGGGTGTGCCCATCAGCCATTTCCAGCATCAAACCTTTGAGAGAAGGCTCAGTTGATGCCTCTGCTGTGTTTTTGAGCAGCGCTGGGAACGGCCAGATAGGCGCCCGGGTTTCCGGCGCGCAAACTGCAGATCCGATACGGTATGGCATCCATTTCATAGCGTGCAGTGGCCCCAAATGTTTTTGAACTGTGGGCAGGCGAAGTGCGTCTAAGAGGTGGAAGTTGCAATTTGGGGTAGCCCGCAGTCTGGTTTGGCTTGTATTGGCTTCCCCTGTGCTGTGCTGGCGGGTCACCGGCTCTTTCCAGTGCAGCAATTTGAAAAAGAAGGAGATAAACAATGCGTTCCGATCTCGTTTTTAAGGCACTTTCTCATGTGTCCAATCGCTACCAGCTCTGTACGCTGGCCAGCAAGGCTACCCGTAAGCTCCACAAGCCGAACACACGGCTGCAAGATACGACAAACGAAGTTTTGTGCCGTTTTGAAGTAGCCAATCCTGAAGCGGAGACGCCCGAAGAGGCGCCTGCGGTTCATCCGGTTGAAAGACGCCGTGCGGCCTGACGGCGTCTCTCGCCGCATTGTGCGTTCAGTCAAGCAAGGGTTTCAAGGCAGCTCCCCGTCGAAACGAGGCCATCTCTTTCCCGGCGCTCCGCGACTCCAAATGAGTTTGGAGGACGATTCAAAGCTGGTTAGCGCCGGCTGAATTTCTTGTGACCCGCACGGTTGTTCCCTCAGGAGCACTTCCCGCTCCGCATTCCCTCCAACACATCCCGTCCATTCGCAGGTAAACATGACCATCGCAGAACTGAAAGAAAAGAACATCACTGAATTGAGCCGCATCGCCCGTACCCTTGAAATTCCTGGGACCAGCGGCCTTCGCAAGCAGGATCTGATCTTCAAGATCCTCCAGGCGCAGAGCGAAAAAGAAGGCCACATCTTCGCCGAGGGAGTCCTTGAGATTCTCCCCGACGGCTACGGCTTCCTCCGCTCGCCCGACTACAACTACTTGCCCGGACCGGACAACATTTACGTGTCTCCGTCCCAAATACGCAAGTTCGATCTCAAAACCGGCGACTCCATCAGCGGCAACGTCCGCCCGCCCCATGAAGGCGAGAAATACTTCGCCCTCGTCAAGATTGAGGCCATCAACTTCGAGTCGCCTGAAGAGACGCGCAACAAGATTCTCTTTGACAACCTCACGCCCCTCTATCCTCAGGAGCGCATCAAGATGGAGACGGTGCGCGAAGGCGTCAGCGGCCGCGTCATGGATCTCCTGACGCCCGTTGGCAGAGGCCAGCGCGGCTTGATCGTCGCTCCTCCACGCACCGGCAAAACCATGCTGCTGCAGTCCATCGCCAACTCCGTCACCACCAACCACCCCGAGGTTGTGCTGATCGTTTTGCTCATCGACGAGCGCCCCGAAGAAGTCACCGACATGCAGCGCTCGGTCAAGGGCGAAGTCATCAGCTCCACGTTCGACGAGCCCGCCGCCCGCCACGTGCAGGTGGCCGAAATGGTGATCGAGAAGGCCAAGCGCCTCGTCGAGCACAAGCGCGACGTCGTCATTCTCCTCGACTCCATCACCCGTCTCGCCCGCGCCTACAACACCATCGTTCCGCCCTCCGGCAAAGTCCTCTCCGGCGGCGTCGACTCCAACGCCTTGCAACGCCCCAAGCGCTTCTTCGGCGCGGCCCGCAACATTGAGGAAGGCGGCTCGCTCACCATCATCGCCACCGCCCTCGTTGATACCGGCTCCCGCATGGACGAAGTCATCTTCGAGGAGTTCAAGGGCACAGGCAACATGGAAATCATTCTCGACCGCAAGCTGGTCGACAAGCGAGTCTTCCCGGCCATCGACATTCAGCGCTCCGGCACACGTAAGGAAGAGCTGCTCATTCCCAAGGAAGATCTGCAGCGCGTCTTCATCCTTCGCCGCGTGCTCAATCCGCTCTCGCCCGTCGAAGCCATGGAGCTTTTGATCAGCCGCCTGGAAAAGGTGCGCAACAACGCCGAATTCCTGGCCAACATGAATCAGCTGTAACCACCTGCGGTGGGGCAGCCGCGCTTCGCGCCAATACGCCTTCACTTTGCAGAGTTCATTCCGAGCTCCGAGTCTAGGTGGTCTGGATCGTCCGGAGCAATTGAGAAGGCCGGGGCATCGTCCCCGGCCTTGCTTTCTTATTCCGACTGGTGCATTGTGTTACCGTCACCGCAATGCCACCCAACGCACGCCACTTGAATATCGTTCCTTTCGCTGTTGCTGCGCTTTTCTGCTCGTTCGGCATCCGCTCCGACACGCTTCCTCATCCGCCCGCACGCCTGGCCGCTTTGCCGCGGGTTACCTTATGGGCGTGGGAGCGCCGTGAAGACTTGCATGCACTCGACACTCGCCGCTTCGCCGTCGCGTATCTTGATCAGGCCCTGACCATCGGTCTAACCGTTTCTAGCCAACCGCGGCGCGATCTTCTAGTGTTTCCTGCCTCGGCGACACGAATCCCAGTGATCCGAATTGAGGCGTCGCCAAACGCCGTGCTCAACGCTGAAAATCGCAGCGGCGCCGTTGATGCAATTCTGCGCAGCGCGCGCGAGCCCGGCATTGCCGCTCTTCAAGTCGACTTCGATGCCACGCGCTCGCAGCGCCAGTTCTACCGCGACCTCCTGGTCGACCTTCACGCCCGAATGCCCGCCAATCTGCCCATCTCAATTACTGCTCTCGCTTCCTGGTGTAGTTTCGACGACTGGCTTGGGGGCCTTCCCATCGACGAAGCCGTCCCAATGATGTTTCGCATGGAGCCCGACCGCCGTCGTGCGCCGCCCAATCTTGACGACTTCCGAATCCGCGAACCGCTCTGCCAATCCTCGGTCGGCATATCCACCACTGAACCATGGCCGCTCGACCTTGACGGCAAACGGATTTACATCTTTGCCGACAGTGGCTGGCACGTCGATTCCCCCAACGAAGTTGAACGGAGACTTCAATGAAGACGCGTTATTTCGCTCTCGCGGCTGTCGCCGCAGCTGTCCTTCTTTCGCCCATCCGCAACGTCGAAGCCTGCGGTCCGTTCTTTGAAGACGAGGTCTTCGTCAGCAACACAAATCCCGACAACCTCACGTCCTTCTCGAAGGGCCAGCTCGGCATCCTCCAGCCTCGATATGACTCCGATGAGTACGCAATTGCCTGGCGCTACTTGACCGGCGGCAGGCTCAGCGCCAAAGAGCAGTCAGCAATCAATCCTCCCGCCCGGGACCTCAATAGCCTCACAGCCGAGCAGTGGAAGGCTTACGAAGAAGCAGAGAAAGCTGCGGAAGAATCGACGCCGCCCAAGCTGTGGGAGAAAGCCCGAGCGGAATATGCATCGGCCATCCCCGCTCCCGGCCAGCAAATCGGCATAGAGACGAACGTTGCTGGAGGTTTCCATTACACCGAGTATTACCTGAATTGCCCCAGCCCCTCTTTTCTGACGGCCATTCTTACATTGCGTAAACGTGCCGCCACTTGGGGCAAGTCCAACTCAGCGCTCCTCGACTGGATTCGCGCACAGGACGCCGTTTTCTCAAACTGCGACGGCAAGGTCCCGTCCATGCCCTCCGCCGCGCCGGCAGATGCGCCTGCACTGCTCAGCGCTGATCGCGCTTACCAGATCGCCGCTGCTAATCTCTATGCGGGAAAATACGACGAAGCTGCTCAGCAATTCGCCGCGATTGCCGCCGACCAAGAATCTCCCTGGCATGACATGGGCAATTACCTCGCTGCCCGCGCGATTGTCCGAAAAGCCTTCGCATTAGGCAAAGGTTCCAACCCCTACAGCGAAGGTATCGCCGATTTCGATCCCGGCGTTATGAATCGGGCACAGCAGATTTTGGAACACGAACTCTCGAGCCCGCATCCGGCTTCACTGCGAAATGATTTGCAGGCCGAGCTGAACTTCATCCGCATCCGCACCGAACCGGAAAAGCGCGCCGCCGAAATCAGCGCCGACCTCACTGGCCCGAAGCCCGATCCCATCTATGCTCAGGATCTCAAAGACCTGAGCTGGCTACTCCAGAACCAGATCGCCATCAAGAATCCGCCTCCGCTCCTTGCCTGGGTCGCCGCCTGGCGCGGCTCCGGCACTGCCGCTTCCGCCTACGCACTTTGGCAGCAGAATCATTCGCTGCCTTGGCTTGTAATGGCAATGGTCAAGGCTGGCACCTCCGACGCCTTCGCGCCTGACCTGATCGCGGAAGCCGCGAAGATCGCGCCCGAATCGCCCGCCTATGACACAGCCTTCTATCACCGCGTCCGACTTCTCATCGCTCTCAACCAAACCGATGAAGCACGAGCCTTGCTCGAAAAGGCCCTCGCCGCACCCAACCTTCAAAAACCCAGCTCCGAACGGAACGCCATTCTCGGCGAGCGGATGGCAGTCGCGCGCGACCTCCCTGAATTCCTCACCTACGCTCCACGCGTCGCACTCGAGACCGGTTCTGAGCCCGCAGTCGATTTGCGCGCGCTCTGCCAGAAGCGTGCCGGTCTTCCGCTCTACGGCGGCAAAACTGCTCCTTGCCCCGAACTCGACCGGCCCATAACCTTTGATAGCGATGCAACCAACATCCTGAACGAAGAAACGCCGCTATCGCAGCTTATTGAGGCGGCAAATTCACCGGTTCTGCCCCCAAATCTCCGCCGGAATATCGCGATTGCCAGCTGGGCTCGTGCCGTCATCCTCGACGACACAAAGTCCGCCGCCGCTCTCGCGCCAAGATTACCCACAGAGATGGGCGTCGACGCGAAGACCGGCTCGGGTTTCCCCGCCTTCGTGGCCATTCTGCGCCACGACGGCGTGCAGCCCATCCTTGATTCCGGCATCGCCCGCGTGGCGAGTTACAGCCAGTTTGACGAGTACCGCGATAACGGCTGGTGCAAGCTCGGTGCAAACAACGGGACACAGGGGGGCAATACCCCTCCGTCGTCTGCATTACCAACCCCGCCGATTTTCACTCCGGCCGAGCAACAGCTGGCCGCATCCGAATTCGCACGCCTCAAGGCCCTGCCGGATTCCTCCGACTTTTTCGGCCAGCGAGTCATCGACTATGCTGAACAGCACCCCAACGACCCGAACGTGCCCGAAGCCCTCGCGCTCGTCGTGCGAGCCACCCACTACGATTGCCAGACCTTTGACCCCCGCCTTCCCTACGACAAGCGGCAGCAATTCAGCGTCACCGGCAAGGCCGCGTTCGAGCTCCTGCACAAGCACTACCCAAAGTCGCCGTGGACCGCCAAGACGCCCTATTACTATTGAACGGCGCGGCCAAACGTCGCCTCTTTCCGGATCGTTCATCCGCTGCTAAAATAAGAATCTCGTGGGGCTGTAGCTCAGCTGGGAGAGCGCCTCGTTCGCAACGAGGAGGCCAGCGGTTCGATCCCGCTCAGCTCCACCAGCCTTCGCCCGCCTGACGGGCTCTGGCTCGGCAGGCCATTGGGGAGTGAAGGCTGTCGCGCCGTAGCTTCAGCGAAGGCGGACTCCTCGAATGCGCTGATAGCTGAAAGCTGATCACTGAGAGCTGGCTCTTCAGCTGAAGAGATCCTTCATCTTCTCCATCAGCCCCGGCGATGTCGGCTTATTCTCTACCGCCATCGTCTCCGCCAGCTTGGCCACCAGCTCGCGCTGCGCTCGGTTCAGCTTGCGCGGAATCTGCACCACGACCTTCACAATCAGGTCGCCTTTTCCTCGCTCGTTCAGGTGGGGAAATCCGCGCCCGCGAACGTGCAGCTCTTTGCCGCTTTGCGTTCCCTCGGGAATCTTGATGCTCACCGGCCCATCGATTCCGGGAATCTCGAACTCCGCGCCCATGGCTGCCTGCGGAAAGCTGATGGGCAGCACGCAATGCAAATCCGCGCCGTGGCGCTCAAAATAGTCGTGCGGCCGGATGGAAAGAATCACATAAAGGTCGCCCTTCGGTCCGCCCACGCGGCCCACGTCGCCCTCGCCGCCGTAACGAATGCGCGTTCCCTCTTCCACGCCCGGCGGCACTTTCACGTTCAGCTTGACCTCCGCGGTCTTGCGCCCCTCGCCGCGGCACGCGGAGCAAGGATCGCTGATCACCGAGCCGGTCCCTCCGCACGCCACGCACGTCCTCGCCACCGAGAAAAATCCCTGCTGATAGCGGAGCTGCCCGCGTCCCTGGCAATGGCTGCAAACGCTTGGACCGCGTCCTGACGCGCTCCCCCGCCCACTGCACACACTGCACGTCTCCAGCCGCCGGATCTTCACTTCTTTCTCGGTGCCAAAGAACGCATCCTCAAAATTGATCGTCATGTCGAAGCGCAAATCGTCGCCGCGCTGCTGGCGCTGGCCGCGCCCTGCTCCGCCTTGTGCGCCGCTCATCGAGAACATCTCGCCGAACAGATCGCCGAAGATGTCGCCCAGGTCCACGCCGCCCGCAAACGGACTGCCCCCGAATCCCTGCGCGCCCAGCCCGGCATGCCCAAAGCGGTCGTAGGCCGCGCGCTTGTCGGTATCGCTCAGCACCTGGTAGGCCTCGCTGGCCTCTTTGAATTTTTCCTCAGCTGTGTGATCGCCGGGATTGCGGTCGGGATGATATTTCAGCGCCTGTTTCCGGTACGCGCTCTTCAATTCCTGGTCCGTGCATTCACGCGAGACACCCAGAACCTCGTAATAATCCGCTTTGCTCACTCTTGTATTAGACCCCATAATCCCCTTGATCAGCTTTCAGCTACAGCCTTCCGCGTTGAGCTCTTTCTCTTCATCCCGCGCGCATCGCCGCACTTCTTTTTATCGGTAGCGGCATTACCTGACTCTTAGCTCCGCCTCAACCGCTCGTTCTCCCTCAATGAAGCGAGGAGCTAGAAGCTAGGAGCGAGAAGCTGCTCTATTCGTTTACCTGCTTCGTATTGTGCGCCACGCGCACCAGCGCCGGCCGCAGCATCCGCTCGCGAATTTTGTATCCCCGGCGAACTTCCTCGGCCACATGCTGATCCGGCACGTCGTCGCGCTCCACGGTCCCCAGGGCTTCGTGAAAGCGCGGGTCGAATGCTTCGCCCACCGTGGGCACCACCTTCACCTGCATCTCCTCCAGAATCTCTTCCATCTGCTTCATGATCAGGCCCACGCCAGACCGCAGTTGCTCCGCCGACCCCTTCGCCTTCAGCGCCAGCTCCAGATTATCCAGCACCGGCAGAAACTGTTCCGCCGCGCTGCCCGCCGCAAACTCCCGGTATTCGGCCCGCTCGCGTTCGGCGCGTTTGCGTGCGTTCTCAAACTCTGCTTGCAGCCTTGCCAGTCGATCCAGCAGCCGATCGCGCTCCGCCTTCAACTGATCGAATTCGGTCTGTTCTTGCGCCTCGTCCGCAACTCTCGTCTCCACCTCAGAGGCAAACTCCTCCCCGGCCGTCGGCGCAGGCAGCTCCGTCGCGGGCTCAAGATTTGCTTTGTTCTCGCCGCGCAATGCCTCTTCAAACTCCGGGGAGTCCACTTCTGTCAACTCTGTCTTTTGTTTCCACATGGCTCAGTCTATTCTCTCAAAATCATCTAGAGCGTCTATCTATTGGATGATTTTCTCCGCGCCCGGCTGCAAGCCTTCTGCGCCAGTCGTGAGATTCGGCGCATCCGGAGCCGTTGGTCCAGCCGCCGGAACGCCCCCGCCTACGCTGCCCGTACCTACGCAGTTGGAACGTCCAGAATTCTCTCGGAAAGCCGCGCGATGTAGCTCACCGCCTGGATCATCTCCTGATATTGGATCCGCGTGGGCGCGATCACCGCAACGGTTCCCAGGTTCCCGCCGCCCAGCCGCGCCGGTGCGCCAATCAGCACCAGGTCCTGCATCGCCGGCGACGCCTCATCCAGGCCCACCACCACGCGCACTTCCTGCTCCCGGCCATCCACATACGCATTCAGCAGTTCCACCAGCCGCTGCTTGGCCTCCACAGCCAGCAGCATCTGCCTTAACCGCTCCCGGTCCTGTTCGGCCGTGATCAGGTTCGCAATCCCGTCCACAAAAATTGTCGGGCCGCCTTCGTCGCCGGCCAGTGCGCCCTTGCGGCAAAGCTCTTCTACTGACGTCAGCAACTCCCGGTAAGCCTCGCGCTCCATCTCCACGCGCCGCGCCACTTCCGCCCGGATCCGCTCGATTGGCCAGCCTCGGAAATTCTCGTTCAAATAAGTGCCCGCCGTTTCCAACTCCACGGGCGTCATCTGGTGATCCACCGCCAGCACGCGATCCTGCACCGCGCCCGCCTGCGTGACCAGCACCGCCAGCACGCGCCCCGTCGATAGCCGCGAAAAATGTATGTGTTCCAGCACCTGTCCGGCAGTCGAGCTTGCCAGCGCCACGCCCAGCCCGCTCGAAATCAGCGCCAGCACGTGTGAAGTTCGCTCCAGGTAATCGTTCCCACTGGCCACGCCGGTATAGCTTTCCTCAATTTGTCCGCGGCGCGCTTCGCTCAATGGCAATTCCGCGCGTCCCGGCACGCTCGCCCCACCGAGGCCCGCGCCTGCCCGCCCCGGGTGCGTGATCTGTTCTACGTAATAGCGGAATGCGACCGCCGTGGGAACGCGTCCGGCCGATGTGTGTGGTTGCTCCAGCAGTCCTGCCTCGCCCAGCGCTGCCATCACATTGCGCAGGGTTGCCGAGCTCAGCCCGTCCCGGTCGGCAAAGAAGTGCGCAACCGCCTGCGACGCCACCGGCTCGCCGGTGGCGATATACAGCTCGATAATGGCCGTCAACACCAGCCGCTCGCGCGGGCTCAGGCGCGTCTCAGGCATCTTGGCTGTTCTCCGTTCTCTTCCACGTGCGGCCCGGGCCGCGCAACGAGCCGGGCGCCGCCCATTAAGTGTTTATATTTCTTACACTTGAGAAGAGAAATTTCCACACCGTCCCACCTTGATTTTACGGAGCGCAAGCCGTCACTGTCAAGACACCGGAAGGTTACCCGCGAGTCTTTACGCATCGTTGCTTCCGGCGCGGCCTTCCACAAAATCCCCTCCAAAAAACAGGCCCGGCGTCGAAATATGTGAATCCTCCGGCCGCTCTCAAGTCTTTGATTATCCTTGGGCTTCTGACGTTGCCCATTACCAAAGGCACTGCAGCTGGTAACTCGCGAACCCAATTTGATGGTAATGTGTTACGCACCAGTGCCTGTCGCCGAGGCATCCATGCCAAGCCACAATTGCCGTCCGCGGCTTTTCTCTTTGGGGGTCCAATATGAATAGCTTTCTCAGCTTTTTCCGCCGCAATTCCACCGTCCACATCCTTGCCGCGATCGCGCTTGCTGCCTTCGTGTTGCCCGCCGCGGCAGCGCCCGCTGGCGTGCAGTCCTCCGTGCCGCTCGACAAGCACGCGCGAAGAATCGAAAAACGTCTCGCTAAGTTCCGCCAGGGCACATTTCTTGACTTCGAATTCCGCGACAGCTCGCAGACCTTTGGCTCTCTAGGCCCGCTGTCCGATACCTCTTTCGTCTTCACCGATTCCGACAGCAACAAGACGCAGACGCACCTTTACTCCGACCTCGTGGAAGTGAAAAAGGCCAAGGAGTACATTGGCGAAGGCTCGGAGCCGAGGCATCATGTGCGCCTCCTCGTGCCCGTGCTGATCGGCGCTGGAGCCGCGGCCGCCGGTATCGCCACCTACGAAGTCCTTCGCTAAGCCCCCGCGCACCGATCGGGTGTGCTGCCATGTAGCGCCGGTCTCCTGACCGGCTGTAGCGAGGGTCTCTGACCCTCGCAATTAAACCCGCAGAGAACAAGCCAACGCTCCTGGGCCTGGGCCAGACGAGTTTCGCTCCTAACTTCGCCTGATAGATTCGTTAGAGGGCCGCGCACGCGCCGCCCGGATCGCGTCAAAAGAGAGCCCATGTTCCATCCCACTGAAGATCTTCGTATCCAATGGACCAAGGTCGTTCTCCCTCCCGTCTTTCTTGAGGAAGAGCTTCCTGTCACTGAAGCCGCGTCGTCCACCATCTTCAACGCGCGCAGCGAGATCATTTCGATCCTCAACGGTCAGGACGATCGTCTTCTCGTTCTCGCCGGCCCCTGTTCCATTCACGATCCCCAGGCCGCTCGCGAATACGCTGGCCTTCTCAAAGGCGCCATCGGCGAATTTGCCGCCGACCTGCGCATCGTCATGCGCGTCTACTTTGAAAAGCCTCGCACCACCATCGGATGGAAAGGTCTCATCAACGATCCGCACCTCGACGGCACATACAAAATCAACGACGGCCTACGCATCGCGCGCCATCTCCTCATTGACCTTGCGGAAATGGGCGTGCCCACGGGAACCGAATTTCTCGACATGATCTCGCCGCAGTACATCGCCGGCCTTGTCTGCTGGGGCGCCATCGGCGCTCGCACCGCTGAAAGCCAGGTGCATCGCCAGCTCGTTTCCGGCGTGTCATGTCCCGTCGGCTTCAAGAACGCCACTTCGGGCGACGTTCAGGTAGCAATCGACGCCGTGCTCTCCGCCGCCTGCTCGCACACTTTTCTTGGCCACACGCATTACGGCCAGTCGGCCATCTTCGTCACCACCGGCAACCCCGACTGCCACATCATCCTGCGCGGCGGCCGCAAAACCGTCAACTACACCGCCAATTGCGTCGCCGAGACCGCTGCGCTCATGGAGCAAGCCGGCATCGCGCCCCGCATCATGATCGATTTCAGCCACGCCAACAGCGGCAAGGATTACCGCCGCCAGGCCGTCGTCTGCCACGACGTGGCCGCGCAGGTCGCCCAGGGCAATCGCAACATCATCGGCGCCATGATCGAAAGCAACCTCGTCGCAGGCGCGCAGAAGCTCGTTCCCGGCCAGCCTCTGGTCTACGGCCAAAGCATTACCGACGCCTGCATCGACTGGACCGAAACGCGCACGCTCCTCGCCGAGCTCGCTGCCGCTGTCCGCTCCCGCCGCGGCGCGAAATAGCCTCACGCAAAAAAGCCGGCGTATTCATCCCCGCCGGCCCTTCACTTGTTCACTCTTTCACAGATTCACTTCTTCACTCGTCCCTACGCCGTCCCCATCACCACCGTGTGCGGGCTCATCGGAATGGGATGCTGGGTGATTCCCTTGAACCCTGCCTCTGTATACATTGCCTCGAGCTCGGCAAAGGTGTACGCGTCTCCATCCGCCGTCGTGGTCAGCATGGTCATGGCGAAGGCTGCCGGCATCGGCGGCGACACGCGATCCGGATTCGGCACAAACTCCAGTGTCGCCGCGCGTCCGCCCGGTTTCAGCGCCGCGCGAACCTTCTTGAGCAATCCAACGTTCGTCGCCTTGTCAAAGTGGTGCAGAAAATTCGTCAGCAGCACCGTGTCGTACGGCCCTCCGAACTCCACTTCGAACGCGCTGCCCGGCAGCATGTCGTAGCGGTCTTTCACGCCGGCTTTCTCCGCGTTCTTCAGCGCCACGCGCAGCACCGGCGCCCAGTCCAGGCCCGTCACGCGCGCCTGCGGATTCTGCTTCGCGATCTCAATTCCGAATAGCCCGTGCCCCGCCGCAATATCCAGCACGCGCATCGGCCCGTTGTGTCCCTCCAGCACCACCGCGCCCAGCGGGCCTGCCATCGGTCCCATCATCGGCGCCATCTTCTCGGCGAACTCAACCCAAAGCGGATTCTCCGGCTCGACCGAGCCCTGGCCCGGAAGATGCGTGCGGCCGTTGCGAACAATTTCGGCCAATTGCACGTCGGCCTGCATAATCGCTTCCTCGCTCAGAAAATGCGCCACCGACGCCATGCATGCAGGCGAGGCCGGATCGAGAAACGCTGCGCTCGACGGCGTGTGCGTATAGTGCCCGTTCTCTTTGGCCAGCACTCCGTTGATCACCAGAAAATCGCAGAGAATCCGGATGCCTCGCTCCGACGCTGAACAATGGCGCGCGATCGACGCCGCATCTCCGGGCCCCTTGCCCACGGCCCTGAAAATGTCCAGATCGATGGCTGCTTTCAGTGCCGCGGTCCGTTGGTGCGCCTGCACCATCTCGAAAACGATGCCTGGATTGAGCGGAGCTTCCGCGGGATTGCCTGGTTGCATGGTTGACCTCCTCGTTCGGCCTTCGGGTGCTTGGATTTTGGGAACCCTGGGGCGGGCTCACAGAGTCTATCATCCGCCGCACAATGCTCGCGTCCGCTCAACCGTGAAGCGCAGTCAACACGCGCGCAGCTACCTTCTTGATCGCGGCGGCTCAGGATGCCCCAGAAGCACCCGCGTGCGTGCGCGTGTGACGCGAATCCGGCAGGCATATCCGCGTGGGCCGCAGGTTCGGTCGCGCACTTCAAGCCAGGCGATTTGATCGGGGCCAAGCATCCATGCTGTGGCGTTCGCGGCGTTTCCCGTCTCCTGCATAAAGTAGGCGGCGTTCATGTCGTCATCGGCAGCATCGGCGTTCATCTGCTGGCAGTCCTCAGGGTCGGGCTCGGGAGTGCCGGGCGGGTGCCAACAATAGTCTTCGTCATGTTCCAGCACATACTTCTTGCCATTTTCGGGGATAAAGTAGCGTGGCGTCACCTCGGGAATGCGCGTATCTGCCATCCATTGCTCCAGGTCATCTTCGAAAGGTCCCGGAAGCTGGCCCATCGTTAGCTCGCGATCGGTCAACTGCCGGGAAAAGACGGTGACCGTGGGTGTCGGCTCGCCATTCGTGGGGTGGAAATAAAACGCGCCCATCGCGACGCCGGTTTGCATATCGAACCAGAGCATGCCACGACCGCCAAGGTAGGGGCCGTTGCTGCCGGAGACGGTTACGAAGCGGCCGTCGCGGACCCGGACCGGCCGCATGGAGCCGTCGAGAACGGTCTCAACCGCCTCGGAGAGCGACATGTCGCGGCCATAGTGGTATTCGGTGCTGGAGATGGCCTGATTCCGCAGGCTATGGAAGCGTTTGTCCTTGAGCAGTGCCTTCGTCGGCTGGTTGTCGTAATCCTTGAGGAACACCAGCTGATCAGGCGGAATGAGTTTCTGAAAATTGGCCGGCGGCGGAGGCCCGGGAGGCGCCAGAGCGGGCTGAGAATCGGCCGCTGCGGTGGGCTCTGGCGCGGGTGCTTGCGCTGGCGTCGGCGCCTGCGCGGCGGGCGAAGAGTCCGGCTGCGGCGGGGCTCCAGGATCGGGGACTAACTGGGCGAATGCCAGAGCGGGCCAACAGAGGAAAACCGTCGCACAGACGGAGAGCGATGTCGATGGTCCCTTCATTTTTCAGATTTCCCCAAAGTCTTCGCAGGCAGTCTAGCGCAATTTCTGCGCGGCGATCATTATTTTTGGACGCAATCAATTGCCGATCTTCGTACGCCAGAGCAAAGTTTTTTTATCCAGATCGAAGGTCGAAACCTGGTCGTTCCCAGGTCTTCTGCCGCGGCGGACGATACCTGGTGCGCCCGCCTGCTAGGCCCTCCACCAGCCCGAATCCGTCAAATCACCCCCTTTACCCCTGCCCTGTACATTGAAGGGTTGTGCATCTCCGCTTCTCCATCTTCCGCTTGCGCCAAAAATCTCTCGTGCGCGCCATTCTTCTTTCCTTGGGCGCTTTCGCCGCCAGCCTGCGCCTTGCCGGCTTTCCGCGCATTGAGAATCTTCACGGATCCTGGTGGCAGATTCTCGCTTTGCTGGTTGCTGCGTGGGGCATGGCCGAGACTGCCCGCTGCCTCCAGCGCAAATGGAGCCTCTATCACGCCGGCGTGCTCATCCTCCTGTACGCCGACCTCATGATTCTCGCCGCAATCGTGGTCCTGCTCGCCGTCCCATGACCGCTCGCCGGGAAATGAGGCTTGCTGCACCTGTTCCGCCTCGCCGTGTAGCATGGCAGGGTGCTCAATCGGCTGTCTTCGCCGCGGCTGGTTTTTGGGTGCTGCCTCACGCGCCGGTTGAACCTGAAACTTACCGGAGGGATCCATGCTCAAAGGATTTCGCGATTTCATCTTCCGCGGTAACGTCGTCGACTTGGCCGTGGCCGTGATTATCGGCGCCGCATTCAACGCCATCATTGCCTCGCTTGTTGCCGATGTCCTGAACCCATTGATCGCCGCCACCGTTGGCAAGCCCGATTTCAGCCGCGTGGTTCTGTATGTGGGTGGCGGGGAAATCAAAGTGGGCAATTTCTTCAACGCGGCGATCTCCTTTATCATTGTGGCCGCAGTGGTGTATCTCGCCATCGTTTTGCCCATGAACGCGGTGCAGGCTCGTTTAAAAAAGCCCGAAGCTCCCACCACCAAGAACTGCCCGGAATGTCTGAGCGAGATTCCGTTGGCCGCGCGCCGCTGCGCGCATTGTGCACAGCCCGTCGCCTGATCGCGGCCAGATCGCGTGTTGACCGCGGGCTCGATTCGCTCCAGGGGCCTCTTCAATGAATTTCCGCTGCGTATTTTCGTTCGTTCTCCTTGCCGGAGTTCTGGGGCCGTCTTCGCGCCCATCCTTCGCGCAAGTCGTGCCGCAGGGCAGCTTTGGCTACGCCAACTTCGACGCGGAGGCAAAGCTGGAAGAAAAGTTCCTCGCCGTGCCCGATGCCAGACTGGCCGGTGAGAACCTCAGGACGCTCACTGCGGAGCCGCATCTCGCCGCCACTCCGGAAGATTACAAAACCGCCGAGTTCGTCGCGCGCAAGTTTCGCGCCGCTGGGCTTGACACCGAAATCGTTCCCTATCGCGTGCTTCTGGATTATCCGAAAGTCGTCCGCGTCGAAGCCTGGGACGAGGCCGGCCATCCACTCATGACCGGCCCCAACCGCGAGCATGTGAACGGCGATCCCGATCAGGACAATCCGCGCATTGTCATGCCCTATAACAGCTCTTCGGGCTCCGGCGACGTAACCGGCCAGGCCGTCTACGGAAACTACTGCCGCCTCGAAGATTTCAACGAGCTCGCCACGCAGCACATCGACGTTCACGGCAAGATCGTCCTCTGCCGCTACGGCTCCAACTTTCGCGGCGTCAAAGTTTATTTGGCCGAGCAGCGCGGCGCCGCCGGCGTCCTCATTTATTCCGATCCCCAGGACAACGGCTATTACAAAGGCGACCCGTATCCTATCGGTCCCTGGCGTCCCGACTCGGGCGTCCAGCGCGGTTCGGTGAATTATCTTTTCCGTTATCCCGGCGATCCTGAAACTCCCGGCGTCGCTTCCACGCTCGATCTGCCCGACTCGTCCCGCGCCACCAATATCGCCGGGCCCGATGGCGTCCAGCCGCGCATCATCTCCATTCCTCTCAGCTCACACGATGCCGCGCCGATCCTCCAGGCGCTCACCGGGCCGGGCGTTCCGCAAGCCTGGCAAGGCGCGCTGCCCTTCCGTTATCACCTCGGTCCCAGCGGCGTGAAAGTTCATCTCGTCTCCCAGCAGGACTACCAGCGCCGCATCATCTGGGACGTCATCGGGAAAATCGAAGGATCGCAGGATCCCGAAGCCCCGGTCATCGTCGGCAACCACCGAGACGCGTGGGTCTTTGGCACGGTCGATCCCTCCAGCGGCACCGCCGCCATGCTTGAGGCCGTTCGCGGCCTCGGTGCTCTCGTTCGCCAGGGCTGGCGTCCACGCCGCACCATCGTCTTTTGCAGTTGGGACGCGGAAGAAGAAGGACTCATCGGTTCCACGGAGTGGGTCGAGCAGCAGGGCCACGCGCTCGACCACGCCGTCGCCTACTTCAACATGGATGAGGCCGCCTCCGGGCCTGATTTCTCCGCTTCCGCCGTGCCCTCGCTCAAGGAGTTTGTCCGCGACATCGCACGCTCCGTTCCCAGTCCCGTGGCCGGCTCGGTCTATCTCCAGTGGCACATCAAGTCTCTCAGCGGCGATGAGCATCGCGGCTCGAATGCGCCGCCCATCGAGGGTGAAGAGGTGCACGTCGGTGATCTCGGCTCGGGATCGGACTTCACGCCCTTTCTGCAACATGCTGGCGTGCCCTCAACCGATATCGAGTCCAATGGCCCTTACGGCGTTTACCACTCCACATTCGACGACATGGCCTGGTATACGAAAAACGCCGATCCTGATTTCGTCTATCTCCAGGAAATGGCGCGCGTCTTCGGCCTTGAAGCCATGCGCATGGCCGACGCTGACGTGCTGCCCTATGACTACATCGCCTACGCGCGCGAAATCTCCGCCTACATTGAGGCGGCGAAGCGCAAGGCAGACGACAGCGGCCTCCGCTCTCTCGACTTCGCCCCTGCTCAAGCCGCCGCATCGCGTCTCGCCGTTGCCGCCCAACGCGTCCATGCCCTCCAATCCGCTCCATCCGGCGATCTCGCGCAGTTGAATTTCGCCCTCCGCCAAACCGAAACTGCTTTCCTCTCCGAATCCGGCCTTCCCGGCCGCCCCTGGTATCGCCACACCATCTACGCTCCCGGTGTGCTTACCGGCTATGCCGCAGTCGTCATCCCCGGCGTCAACGAGGCCATCGATGCTCGCGATCCCAATCTTGCTGCACAGCAGCTTGCAGTCCTGACGCAAGCCCTCGACCACGCCGCCAGTGCGTTGAACAACGCTCCCTGACCCATACCAGCCACTCGATTCTGGCGTTGCGGTTGGACGAAATCAAGCAATCGGTCTTTCAGCCGGCGGGCGGTGGGTCGGTTTTGGTGATGCTTTGAAACGGGCACGGCCGGGCCACCCACCCAGTGGGCGGCTAGCGGGCCAATAAAAGGCAGCAAAAGTTGGGGGTTTTTACCCCTGAGGGATCACAACCGGATTCCATCATTCGGCTTGCCTTACTTAAGTGCGCACGGGAGTCGCAGCAGCCCATGCCCCCAACAGGCCACGCCCTCCCACCGACGAGCCATTCCCCATCGTCAATGTGTGGAGCTATCGTCCCTTCTCATGCTGACCGCGTGGAACGCATGCGCGGCAGCTAATTGGAGACCTCCCTTCATGGTTGATTTCTTGCTCGCCTTGGCCTTCGTTGCGATGATCCTTTCGCCGTCAATTCTGGCGACGCGCCATCGCGGCCGGAACCACAGGCGCAACAACTACACCGGTTCCTGAGTTACTGTGCCTCGAAGCCATTGCACTCAAGTGGCTCTTCTCCTCAAGAAAGAGCCACCTTGCACAATTTCGGAAGAGGCTACAACAACTCAGAAACCGGTCTTGAAGGGTGAGCTCCCCTTGGGGGTTCCAATGGTTGCCGTGGTCATTGAGGTCACGCTGATTGCAGTGGGCATTCTGCCGCTCGTTGTCACCACGCCGAGGCCCTCTCGGGCCGTCAATCGCGACTACTGCGGCCGCCTCGGAAACGCTCGCCGCAGCCAATAACCGGGATCGCGTGCGCCCCACACCTTGGCGCCCCCCCAAACCCTCGCTCAGCCCCATCCTCAGCAAGGCAAAGCTTGCAGCTAGAAGCTAGTAGCTGCTCTTCTGATCCCTGACCCCTGATCCCTGACCCCTGCCGTATTTGACCCCGCGCCTCGCGCCTCGTATCGTTAAGGTTGGACCACCATGAAGCTTGCACCGAACACTCTCCGCATCGGCATCGCTGTCGTCGTCATCCTGGGCACGGTTGCCTGGCTTGCCTTTACCGGTTACAGCTCCAATAAGAGCTACTACGTCACCATCTCCGAGCTCGGCACCATGGGCGACAAGGCCTATCACAGCAATCTCCGCGTCGAGGGCTTCGTTCAACCCGGTTCCATCGAGCAAGTCGGAACCCACGTCGACTTCGTCCTCAACGAATACGAGAGCCATTCGCCCAAAGCCCCCAGCGGTCACCTTCTCAAGGTCAGCTACAAGGGAACCGAGCCACCCCCGGACACTTTCAAAGACGATGCGCAGGCTCTCGCTGAAGGCACCTACGGCCGCGACGGCGTCTTCCACGCCTCGGTTCTCCAGGCCAAGTGCGCCAGCAAATACGCTCCACAGCAGCCCGGCGCAACTCCATCTACCGCACCCACGCCCAAACCGAACACCGCATCGGCTCCGGCTCCCGCGCCTCCCGCCTCCGCCCAGACCGCCGCCAACTGATCGAATGAACACGAACGTCTCCGAAGCCGGCCGCTCAACCCTCTGCGCGCGGCTCGATCAGGTGTCCAAGCTCTTCGGCAGCTTTGCCGCTCTCCGCCAGGTTTCGCTCGATCTTGAGCCCGGCCGCTGCTATGTCCTTCTCGGCGAAAATGGCGCCGGCAAATCCACGCTCCTGCGCATTCTCGCCGGCCTTCTTCGTCCCACCCACGGCACAGTCAGCGTCTTCGGCGAATCCCAGCCCCACGAGGCCCGCGCCCGCATCGGCTACATGAGCCACGCTCCCATGCTTTACGACGAGCTCACCGCCCAGGAAAATCTCCGCTACTTCAGCAGTCTTTATCCCGGCCGTCCCTGCCTCACGCCCGTTGAAGCGCTCCGCCAGGTCGACCTCGATCCCGATCTCAATCGCCTCTTTGGCCAATACTCGCAGGGAATGCGCCAGCGCACATCGCTCGCCCGCGTTCTCCTCTCCGTTCCTGAGCTCCTCCTTCTCGACGAGCCCTTTTCCAACATGGACGTCGAAAGTGCACGCCAGATGGTCGCCCTCCTCGCCGGCTTCCGCCATTCCGATCGCACCATCGTCCTCACCACGCATCAGCGCGAGCTCGCCGCTCCCATCGCTGACTTCGTCATCACCCTCCACGCCGGCCGCGTCGCATCGATTGACCCGGGGTCCCCACGGACAGGTCCTGGTCCGTGGGGTGCGAATAAAGGGAGCCCAACCCAATGAAGACCAACGGCGCGCGCTTCCTTGAATCGCTCAACATTCCCTTCGAGCTCCGCGAGTACGAGGTCGATCCCGAAGACCTTTCCGCGATCGCCGTCGCAAAAAAAATCGGCATACCCGCCGAACAGGTCTTCAAAACATTGCTGACGACCGACGGCGCACACGACTACGTTTTCGCCGTCGTCCCCGGCGACGCCGCACTCGACTTCAAGAAATTGTCGCGTTTGGCAGGCTGGCGCAAAGCCGAAATGGCTCCGCTCAAAGATGTGCAGCCGCTCACCGGCTACATTCGCGGCGGCGTCACCATCTTCGGCGCCAAAAAGCCCTACCCCATCTTCGTCGACGAGACCGTCATCCTCTTCGATCGCATCAGCGTCTCCGCCGGAACCCGCGGCACGCAGTTGATCCTCACGCCCGATGACTATCTCCGCGCCGCCGCTGCAATCGGCCCGCCCGTCCAATCCGCCGACCTCACCAAAGACTCAAAATCAAATCCCCAGGAGGGCCACGAATGACCCACGCCCTCTTCACTCATCTCGCCAAGGATCTCCGCATCGAGTGGCGCACCCTCGATGCCATGATCTCCATGATTTTTTTTTCCGGCCTCGTCGTCGTGCTCTTCTCCATCGCCTTCGATCCCCGCGGCGCATTCTCGCAGCAAATCGCCGGCGGCGTCCTCTGCGTGGCCACCATGTTCGCCTCGGTCAGCGCGCTCAATCAGGCCTGGGCCCGCGAAATCCGCCATCAGGTCATGGACGCGCAGCGCATGGTCCCTTCTCCGGGCGCGGAGCTTTATCTAGCGAAAACCATCGCCAACTTCCTCTTCGTCTCCATCGTCCAGATCGTCCTCGCGCCCTTCTTCTTCGTCTTCTACAACCTTCACATCGCCGGCAATGCCTGGCAGTTGGCCCTCGTTCTCCCTCTCGGCACATGGGCCCTGGTCGTCAACGGAGTCTTTTTCGCCGCGCTCTCCATCGGCAGCCGCAACCGCGAATTTCTGCTCTCGCTTATTCTCTTTCCCATCTTCATTCCCGCTCTGCTCGCCATGGTCCAGGCCGTCACATCCATCCTCACCGGCGACGGCGACCCCACCCTCTGGATCAAGATGCTCCTCGGCTACGACATCATCTTCACCACCGCCAGCCTGCTGCTCTTTGACGTCGTCTTCCACGCCGAATAGCTGCTGGATCCGCAACTTCGCCGCGCCGCCCGCCTCCCGGCTTCTTACCCCCAATTGCTGAGTTCGAATGAGGCGCGATCGAAGAAATCGCAGGGTACCGTCACGCCTTAGGCGCGCCGTGCAGCACCATCACAACAAATTTCCAGCCGTCGTCATTCTTCCGCAGCAAATAGGTGATACCGGCGCGTTCCAACTCCTCTCCATCCGATCTGTAACGGATGGCGATCCCGGTTGCGAACGCAGCCTGCGCGCTTAGAATTCGAATTTCCTGCGAACCTAGTTCGCTCCGGCCGTATCCGCGTGCTCGAAGATTCTCCATAACCGGACCGAAGATCGGTTCGATCGCCGAGAGCGTCGGCAATGCGATCGCTCCCTGCGGTCCGACAAGTAATGCTGGCTCGTTAAGGTAAGGCAAGATCGCTCGAACATTCAATGTGCTGAAGGCGCGGTAGTATTCGTCGAGCATCTGTCTTACGGCGGTTTCATCGCTCATTGCTCCCTCTCAGGCTCAGCGTTTCCCCATTGACACTAGGATACCGGCGCAAAAAAAACAGGGGCCAGTCAGGCCCCTGTTCTTGTCTTCGCACTTCCCGCGAGTCCTACTCCTGGCTCGAACCCTGTCCTGGCAACGGGAGCCTTTGCCTCAGTTCCGGCTGACCTCCCTGATTCGGCGCGCCTTGACTCGTCTGATCCGCATTGGCCGGCTGTCCCACAACGCCGTTATCGCCCCGGCCGGAATCCGCCGGCTGATTCGCTCCCGATGCCGGATTGGCACTCGCCATCGCCGTCAGCTCCGACGGCCTGTACTTCGGCGCGCTCACATATCCGTGAATGTGGTCCTTTGAAATATCGTTGATCACCACCTCCACGGGCAGTTGGCTGTCAGGCTCGTAGAACATCGCCGGCTGATAGAGATTCACGTGCTTCTGTTGCAGGTTGCGATCGTCCACAATCAGCGCCAGGTCGGCATACCCGTGCTTGTCGTTGGCCTTTCGCAGGCTCATGCTCAGCGGTCCTTCGCGCTTGAACTCCTTCGTTTTCGAAAGGTCAAACTCGAAGTAGCTGCGCTCGCCCTTCTTCTCCAGGACCACCAGCTCATCATGTGTTTTGGCGATTGATCCACTCAACTCGGTGCGAGTCTTCACGAGGTCTCCCTGCGTGCTCACCAGTTCATTCTGCGTTTGCTCAATCGCTTTCCCTTGGGCATCCACCCGCGACTGCAGCTTGTCGAAGCGCGAGTCTCGCGCCATGCCGCGTCGCGCTGGCGTCCTGCGCCCCGCCCGATCCGCATTCGTCGCCCGATCCGCCGAACTCGATTGCGCGGGCCCCGCCTCGATATTCGCCCCGCTGTTCGCTTGGCTTGCCTGATTCAGCGCGTCCACCTTGGCCGCCAGCGTGTCCAATTGGATCCGCGTAGCCACCAGTTGGGAAGTGATCTGTTGATTCTCTCTTGCCATGGTTTGCGCGTCGCCGTGCTCGTGCACCGCATAACCAATGCCCGCAACGCCAATCACAACAGCGCCTGCGATAGGCGCCACAATCTTGGCAACCGACCCGGATGCCGGAAACAGGGAACCGACCATAACAAACCTCCACGTAGAATTCCATGCATCACAAAAGCACGTCCGGTTCCAAACCCGCAAAATTCGCATCCCCTTCACCACCCGCAGCTTCCAGCCGGCCGCCCCCGGGATTCCCCGGCAAAAACTTCCACCTGCGGCAATTTCTTCCCAGCCGGGCACACTCGACGGCTTGCTTTCACCGCCCCGTCAACTGTTCCAGCTTCTCCGGATACCGCGCTCCTTCGAACCTGATGCTCGACGAAGCGCGATCGATCTCGCTCAGATCTTCGGCCGTCAGCTCCACAGCAACCGCTCCGATGTTCTCCTCCAGCCGCGCCAGCTTCGTCGTGCCCGGAATCGGAACGATCCACGGCTTCTGCGCGAGCAGCCACGCCAGCGCGATCTGGGCCGGTGTCCCGTTCTTCCGTTTCGCCATCGCCTTCAGCAGGTCCAAAACCGCCCGATTCGCCTTCATCGCTTCCGGCGTAAACCTGGGCAGCGTGCTGCGGAAATCGTTGCTCGCGAGCTTGGTGTTCTCATCCATCTTTCCCGTCAGGAAGCCCTTGCCCAGCGGGCTATATGGAACCAGGCCGATTCCCAGTTCTTCGAGCGTCGGGATCACCTCCGCCTCAGGCTTCCGCCACCACAGCGAGTATTCGCTCTGCAGTGCCGTCACCGCCTGCACGGCATTGGCGCGCCGAATCGTCTGCACCCCTGCTTCTGAAAGGCCAAAGTGCCTCACCTTGCCCTGCGCGATCAAATCCTTCACCGCGCCCGCCACCTCTTCGATCGGCACGTTCGGGTCCACGCGATGCTGATAAAACAAATCGATCACATCGGTCCTCAGCCGCTTCAGCGAGGCCTCCGCCACTTCCTTGATGTGCTCAGGCCGGCTATCCAGGCCTTGCGCGCCGGGCCTCTTGTCGCCCTTCGTGTTAAATCCGAATTTCGTGGCAATCACCACCTTGTCGCGAACCGGCGCGAGCGCCTCGCCTACCAGCTCCTCATTGGTGAACGGGCCGTACACTTCGGCCGTATCGAAAAAAGTCACGCCGCGATCCACCGCCGCGCGGATCAGTGAAATCATCTCCGGCACGTCTTTCGGGGCGCCATAGCTGAAGCTCATGCCCATGCATCCGAGCCCGATCGCCGAAACTTCAAGTTTGCTTTTTCCTAGTTTGCGTTTCTGCATTGTTTCTCCTCTTTTAAGACGCTGTTGTCTTGCGTGGCATCACTCTCACGGTCGCGGCGCGGGCGCGGGTGCTGATCATCGGACTGAGATACGGGCTGCCCCCATACTTCGCCCGGTAGGCATCGTCGACGCGGTCATTGATCGGTCCGTCCACCGCCTCGAATGTCACTTCCTTCGTCATACCGGCGGCAAGGATCCGACCCGCCTTTTGCCGCACCGCCGCCTGGTACCAGCGAGACTTCCGCCCGTTGTAGGCGCGCACATAGAGGGCTCCCTCAACGGCGACGGACCAGATCCACGTTGGCGTGCCGTAGGTCGCCCCATCCTCGCGCAACGGCGCGATATGCAAGTCGTCGGCCTCGGCGATCTTACGCAGCTCGGCCTCTCGCCACGCGTTCGTTGTAGTTTTGGATTCGTGAACCGCCAACGCCCAACCTCCTTCAATGACGAGGCGATGGGCCAATGCCCTTCGGCTCTTCCCCATCCCAAAAGTACACAGATCCCTCGCGCGCGCGCTTTCCCAATCCTGCCTATTCTTTGCCTGATCCTGTCCCGACCTCCGATTTTGTGCACACAGCGCGCGTTCTGGCTGTACGCTCTAAATGGAGAAACGTGAATCAAAATGGCGACACGGACAGAGAAACGGAACGGCCTCAACGCAGTGGTCGTCGAAATGCGCCAGGAACTGGCCCGCAAAATTGCCGCCCATGCGCCGGCGCGCGGAGAAAATCGCACCGCCGTTCCCGGCCTTGCGCTGTATCGTCGCACCAGGCCGACGCCGTGTTTCCGGGCCATTTATGAGCCCAGCCTCACGGTTTTCGCGCAGGGCCGAAAGCGCATCAACCTCTCGGGAACGGTATATCTGTGCAACGCGTCGTCCTTTCTCCTGTCGTCAATCGACATTCCCGTCGAAAGCCAGATCACCGAGGCCTCGGAACAGGTCCCGATGCTGACCATGAACCTCCAGCTCGACATGCCGATCGTGCGCGAGGTCCTGAGCCGCGAAGATCTTCCCGAGCCCTTAACCGCTGGTCAGCGCCACGGGCTTGCGGTCGGGGTCACGACTGCCGGATTGCTGGCCGCGTGCTCTCGGCTCATCGACCTTCTTGATGCTCCCGAGGACATACCGTTTCTCAGCCACCTGATCCATCGCGAAATCCTCTACCGCGTCCTCCGCACCCCCCAGGGCGAACGCCTCCGCGCCATCGCCACGGCCGGGGACCTCAGCTACAGAACAGCCAGGGCCATTGCCTGGCTGCGCGCCAACTACGCCAAGCCGCTCCGCATCGACGAACTCGCTACCCGCGCCTGCAAATCCTCACCATTCAGCAAATTCTCGACGGTAAGCAGCCTGAATACCCGGCACACAGGCGCGATGCGACATTCAAGAAGGCTCCGCGCAGCCGCCCCGCTCCTGCCGAAAACCTCACCCTGCCGCTCCTCCCCGGCGACGAATAAGGGCGAGCCAGCCCAACTCCGCTATCCCCGCCAACCCCGCTGTCCCCCCTGTCAAGCCCCCCGCCGCCCTCACCACCCCGCATCTCCCTGATTCCACGCTAAATATTTTTCTTCCGAAGTTTGCCGGTTATTTCGACCCACCGGCGCAAACTAAAAGCAAATCGAAATCCCAGGGCCGGAAGGGAACTGACCACTGACCACTGTTCACTGGCGTCACAATGCAGCACGAAATACCGGAAAAGCCTCAGAAATGAGGCCGTAACCCTTTATTTATGACGACTTTGCGACTTAAACCCTTTGGAATCAAAGAGCTGGAGTAAATGATCGTGGGTACAAGTGGCTGAAAGCAAATCCCTTAACCAAGAATGGGGTGGGGGGGAGGGTACAAGCCGACGGTACGGACCGGGCACATACCTGACAGATCGAACCGGGGACATACCTGACACTGCACAGTCGGGGCTGGCGGCTGTCTCAAGAACTGATCACTGACCACTAACCACCAACCACTTTCGTTAGCCTCACCCCGCGCGTGCGGCGACCCAGCCCGGCTCCTCGCCCTTCAAGGCGTCTGTCTCCATCGCCCGCAGTGAGCTCCGCATCCGCTCAAACTCCGGACGCCCACGGAGCGGCTGCAGCCGCGGGTCGCCAAGCATTTGAAAAAACCACGGGCAGCGATTTTCATTCGCAATGCGCAATTCTTCGAGCGCAGCATCGTCTTCGTCCATCGCCACATACGTTGCTGCGTCGAACGTGTTCATCACAAACCGTTCCCGGCTCAGCCATTGCAGCCGATCCAGCAGTGTCCGCGCCTCTTCTTTGCGCCCCGCGCACGCCAGCGCGTAGGCGTGCGCCGACGTCGCCAAATCGAAGTGCGCCGACCGCGCAGCCAGCGCGCGCGCAAGCTCCACCGCCCGCGCCGCTTCGCCGTTGTAGGCCAGAATCATCGCGCCATACAAGTGCGCGCCGTCGTGCTCGGTAAACTGCGAGATCGCCTTGCGAATCTGGTCTACGCTCGCCTCGGCTTCTCCAGCCATGTGCAGCGCCCACGCCAACTCCGCCTGCAGCCACGGCGAATACGGATCGTTTTGAATCGCCGCGCGTAGCGCCTCCAGAGCTTCGACGAATCGGTGCCGGCTCAGCAGGAACATCGTCCGCATGCGCGTCGTACACGAATCGTGCGGCAAGTGCTTCGAGCGCGCGAACGCGTCGAGCGCCGAGTGCAGATTCCGGTCCACATGAAACCAGATCCATCCCATCACCGGCAGCAGCGTCTCTGCATTCTCCGCCGATTCGGGAATCTGCGCGACCGTTCTCCGCACCACGCTTGCCGCGGCCGAGGCCGGCATGAATCCGTAAAGCGCCTGCACCACGCAAAGATGCGCCAGGTCGGCGCGAGCGGCCGTGAACGATGGATCCAGTTCGATCGCCCGTTGCAGCCGCCCCATCGCATCCTGCATGCGGTGCCGTTCCAGAGTCTGCCACTCCTGATGCGCGCGCAGATAGTGCTCATACGCCTCGCGCTGTTGCGCTGAGGCTTCACGCGTAGCTCCTGCCGCCGCAACTGCCGCGATGGATAGACCGCAGGAATGAATCCGGCTGCGCACTCGGTTCACCAGCTCGCGGTTGAGCTCCAGGGTAAGCCCGTGCATCACCATCAGATCTTCAATCCAGAGCTGCGCGCCATCCACCACCCGGATCATCTCGGCCCTCAATCTCAGTCGCTCTGGCGTCGCGTGAAGCTCGCCGCCCAGAACCAGGTCCGCCCCGAGCGTCTTGCCAATCTCAAGTGCCGCCGTTCCGCGCCGGGCCAGCGTCAACACCGAATCCCACGCCACCACCGACGCCATTGCGGATTCGGCGCCGCACAATTGCGCCGCCGTTTCTTCGGCAATCGCCGCACCAAGATATTCGGGAGCGCCATACCCAACCACGAATGGCACAATGGCAAGCCGCGGCAGCGCGCCGGCAGCCCGCGTGACGTTCGTGTGCACAGCGGCAGAGATTCGGTATCCGCGCTTATAGATGCTCTCGATGCAATCCGCGGGTTGCAGCCTCTCGCGCAGCGAGGCGATGCATTTCGCCACGACGTCACCGGAAGCATGCTCTTCGCCCCAGACCGCGCGCTTCAGCTCCGCCGGACTGACGATCTCACCTGCCCGCTCGAGCAGCAGCCGCAAAACTGCTGCCTCCTCCGTGGGAATCGGCAGTGTCGTTTCCCCGCGCAGCAGCGTCCCATCGGTCTCCAGGCTGAAGCCGGAAAACCAATAACGAAGAGGCTTCGAGTGCGCAGGCGCCGGCGACGAATGGTTCATAGAAACCAACGCAGTTCTGGGGAATCCTCTTCTACCGCCGGCCGGAATCGAGAACGCTCGCTCTCGATTCATCGCCGGGTTCAGCAGCGAGGGTTCACACCGCAATCATCCGGGGAAGGCAATCCAAGAAGGCAAAGATGGTGAATTTTCACTAGGCACGCAACAGGGCCGCAATCGCTCAAGCGGTCAATCGGCCCAATAAGCATGTCGATGCATCGATTATCCACCCCGAGTGGGCGGGGTGAGCAGCTGTTAACAGCGTCTTTGAAGCTGGAAGTAATCCGCAGGAGGTTACCGCGCAGCCGATGAAGCTCGCCTGCGCACGTCGCGGCCTCCACTCTCCCACGACGAGCTAGAAGCTAGAGGCTAGAAGCAAAAGCTGCCTTTACGCCTTGCCGATCACCTTCGCCAGCGTGGCCCCAATCTCGGCCGGCGACACTACGACGTGAATCCCGGCAGCCGCCATGGCCTTCATCTTGTCGGCCGCCGTTCCCTGGCCGCCGCTGATGATCGCGCCTGCGTGGCCCATGCGCCGCCCCGGGGGCGCGGTCTGCCCCGCGATGAACCCCACCACCGGCTTCTTCACATACTGCTTCACAAACTCCGCCGCCGCTTCCTCCGCCGATCCGCCAATCTCGCCGATCATGATGATCGCTTCCGTGGCGAGATCGTCATTCAGCAGCCGCAGCGCGTCAATGTGCGTCGTGCCAACGATGGGATCGCCGCCGATGCCGATCGCCGTCGACTGCCCGATCCCACGCTGCGTCAACTGATGCACTGCCTCATACGTCAGCGTGCCCGAGCGCGAAACAATCCCGATCGATCCTTCCTTATGAATCCGCCCCGGCATGATGCCAATCTTCGCTTTTCCCGGCGAGATGACTCCCGGGCAATTCGGCCCAATGAGCCGCGACTTTGACGTCTTCAGCTTGGCCCACACCTTCACCATGTCCAGCGTCGGAATGCCCTCGGTGATGCAGACGATCAGCGGAATCCCCGCGTCTTCGGCCTCAAGAATCGCATCGGCGGCAAACGGCGGCGGCACAAAGATCATGGTTGCATTCGCGCCGGTCTTGGCCACGGCGTCCGCCACGGTATTGAACACCGGCCAGCCCTCGTGGGTCGTTCCGCCCTTACCGGGGGTCACTCCGCCAACCACCTTCGTTCCGTACTCCGCGCAGCCCTTGGCGTGGAACGTGCCTTCCTTGCCCGTGATTCCCTGCACAATGAGCCGCGTATCGTTATCGACCAAAACCGCCATGAATTTCAGCTCCTAGCTGCTAGCTTTCACTGAAAAGCCCTCAGCCCTCAGCTCTCAGCTTCTTGCTTTGGGGCCCCAGTTTTTGAATGAGCGAGGTGAGCATCTTTGAAACTTCCTCACTCAACGCGGCAGCCTCGTTAATCGCATGTTCGCTGCCCAATTCCAATCTTCTGGCGACGACGAGTTGAGTTTTCAACTCAAACACCAATCCCAGAGCAACTCCGAGAAACTGCCGAAACTCCGCCGAGTTGAGCCGCCCTCGTCCTTCCGCGATATTGCTTGCCACGGAAACGCTGGCGCGGCGCATTTGCGATACCAACCCATATAGCTCATCCTTGGGAAACTCCCGAGTCAATCTGTAAATGCAAACCGTTAAATCGATTGCGCGCTGCCAGACGGTTAGGTCGTGCACGTCTTGCGGCATTTCAATTCCCCTATGTTCCGAGCAGTCAATGATGGTTAAGATGATCTTAGCTGATGGCTGAAAGCTGACGGCTGATAGCTCGCAGCTCCTAGCTAGAGGCTGCCTTCACGACCATTTCAGCCGCTTCTTTCATCGTTGCCCCTACCTGGAAGTTCAATCCCGATTCCTTCAGAATCTTGCGCCCCTCTTCCACGTTCGTCCCTTCGAGCCGCAGCACAATCGGCACCTTCACATGCAGGTTTCGCGTTGCAGCAACCACGCCCGTCGCCAGCCGGTCCACGCGCAGAATTCCGCCAAAGATATTGATGAAGATCGCCTTCACGTTCTTGTCGGAGAGCAGGATTTCAAAAGCGTGCTCGATCTGCTCCTGCGTCGCGCCGCCGCCCACATCCAGAAAATTCGCCGGGCTGCCGCCGGCATACTGAATAATGTCCATCGTCGCCATCGCCAGTCCCGCGCCATTCACCATGCAGGCGATGGTGCCATCAAGCTTGATGTAGTTCAGCGCGTACTTGCTCGCCTCCACCTCCAGCGGATCCTCTTCGGCCACGTCGCGCAGCGCTTTGATCTCGGGGTGGCGAAAGAGCGCGTTGTCGTCGAAGGTGATCTTGGCGTCGAGCGCTAAAAGCTTGCCATCCTTCGTCGTAATGAATGGGTTGATCTCCACCAGCGATGCGTCCGTCTCCACGAAGGCGCTGTACAGGCTCTGGAAAAAATTGACGGCCTGATTGATCTGTGCCGGCTTCAGTCCCAGCGCGAAGGCCAGCTTGCGAGCCTGCCACGCGCCGAACCCAACCGCCGGATAGATCGTTTCCTTGAAGATCGCCTCGGGAGTCTTCGCCGCAACCTCTTCAATCTCCATCCCGCCGGCCTGCGATGCCATAAACACCAGTTTGCCCGTGGCGCGGTCCAGCACAATGCCTAGATAGAGTTCGCGTTCAATGTCCGCAGTCTCCTCAATCAGCAACCGCTGCACCTTTTGTCCCTGCGGTCCGGTCTGGTGGGTCACCAGTGTCATTCCCAAAATGTTCTTGCTGTGCAGTTCCGCGTCTTCGCGCACCTTGGCCACTTTCACGCCGCCGCCTTTGCCCCGGCCTCCTGCGTGAATCTGCGCCTTCACCACCACTCCGGGAGCGCCTTCCGCGAACAGTTTGCGCGCTACCGCTACGGCCTCCTCGAAGGTGGCCGCTTCCTCGCCTTTGGGCACGGCGACGCCATACTTCGCCAGGATTCCCTTTGCCTGATACTCGTGAATTTTCAAATGGATTGGACCTCAGACATTTCCCAGATTATCACGCAGATTTCGGCTCGAATCTCACCATTTAGTGGACCCGAAAGCGTAACGGAGTGCTTCGTGAAGCACATTCTTTCTTGGGCCTCGACGACGAACTCCCGGAGGGAACGCAGGAAAATAGCCCAGCGCAACACTTCACGAAGCGAAGGGCAGCCCTGGGAAAGACTCGCTTTTCGCTCAACAGCCTCCGCTCTGCAATACTTCTGTCATGTCTTTGGTGAAAGAGCTGCTTCGCCCGCTGGCGGAGGACGGCGCGTCGCTCACCCGTGAGCAGGCGGCCGAAGTTCTCGCGGAGATCCTCGCCGGCGGCGTGCCGGAAGTTGAAATGGCCGCGCTGCTGGCTGTCCTCGCCACGCGCGGCGAGCAGGCTCCCGAGTTGGCTGGCTTTGTCGACGTGACGCGCCGTCACTCCGTGCCCATGCCGTTCACCGACGCCGAGCGCGAGCAATTAGTCGACTGCGTTGGCACCGGCGGCGGCGGGCCGCAGACCTTCAACATCTCCTGTGGCGCTGCGCTCGTTGCCGCAGCCGCCGGAGCCCGTGTCGCCAAGCACGGCAACCGCGCCGTCACCTCGCGCTGCGGCGCCGCCGATGTCCTTGAGGCTCTCGGCGTTCCCATTGAGCTCTCACCGGAACTGGCCGTCGAGTGTCTCCGCGAAACCGGCTTCGTCTTCCTCTTCGCGCCGCTCTATCACCCGGCCATGAAGGCCCTCGGTCCGCTCCGCCGCGCGCTCGGCTTCCGCACCATCTTCAACCTGGTCGGTCCGCTCACCAACCCCGCTCACGCGCGCACGCAGGTGATTGGCGTGCTCGCTTCCAGCCGCGTTCTCCTCGTTGGGCGCACGCTCGCGGCGCTCGGAGCCAGGCGTGCCTTCGTTGTTCACGGTACTGACGGAATCGATGAGCTCACCACCACGGGCGAGTCCGTCGTCGCGCGCATCGAGGAAACAGAATCAGGAAAGCCGGAGCTGAAGGCCGCGCGCATTACGCCAGAGATGGCCGGGCTGCCGCGCACTACGCTCGATCACTTCGTCGGCGGCGATGTGCCCACTAACAAGGCGCTGCTTTACGACGTTCTCACCGGAATTCCCGGCGCGCGCCGCGACGTAGTTTTGCTCAATGCCGCGGCAGTGCTGGTCGCTGCCGGCCTCGCCGGCGACCTGAAAGAGGGCGTCGCTATGGGCGCGGAGGCCATCGATACAGGCCAAGCCGCTGCCACCCTCGCAAAACTCGGGCAGTTCGGCGCAAAACACACGACGAAGCAGTAAACCCCAATTGAAAAGCTGGCTGGCGGCATCCTTTTTAGGCGCTCGCTACAGCAGACCCGATCTTCCAGCCAACCGCCGCGCAAAAAGCCAGGAAAACGCTGAAACCGCAAGCGCCAGCACCACCCATCCGGCCGGCTCCAATGCGCGCCCGGTTGCGGCCGCTAAATGCAATTGTGCAAACGAAACCTCTCGCGGATTGGCCAAAACCACGCGCGCCAGCTCAAACCCGCACCAGCCAAGAACCGCGACCGCCAGCACGATTCCGGGCAGCGCCCGCAGCCACGGGAAGGGAATCGGCTTGGGCATTGCGGCTTCTTCACGCACCCGGTCCATCGTCGCCGCCAGAAAACCGGAGGAAGGAATCAACTCTTCTTCATCGCCGAGAATTGTGTCGATCGCGCCAGGATCCGTCTTGGGATTCAGACCGCTCTTCATTGCAGGACCTCCTTTTTGGGGCCGAGCGTCGAGCTCAGCAGCGGCGTGCCTTCTTCGCGCAGGCGCGGAAATCTCTTTTGTAGCAACTCGCGCCCCCGCGCCAGGCGCGCTTTCAAAGTTCCCTCGGGCAAACCCATGGTGCGCGCCGCGGTTGCCACATCCATCTCGTGAAAGTAATAAAGGACCACCGGCTCGCGGTAGCGCTTGGGCAGCGCCAGCACGGCCCTCCTTACTGCTTCGTCGCTCTGCTTCCTGGCCAGCCCTTCGTGCTGCGTGGCAGGGCCCGCCGGCTCGGCCGCTTCTTCCAGGGTCACATTCACCACGGGAAACCGCTGCAGCTCGGAGCGAAAAACGTTCGCCGCAAGAGCGAAAAGCCACGTCGAAAAACTCGATTCGCGCCGCCACCCGGCCAGCCCGCGCCAGGCGCGCAAAAAAGCCTCCTGCGCCATCTCTTCAGCGCGCCCCCGATCGCGGCAGTACCGCCAGGCCATGTTCACCAGCGGACCCTGCCAGCGGCGGACAATTCCTTCGAAGGCCTGCGCCTCGCCCGCCAAGACGCGCTCTGCATCGGCCAAGTCTTCTTCGGCGCTCATCGCGGCGTGCATTCCGAAAAGCGCTCCTCTCGAACCTGTGAGACCATTCCCGTCCGGTCCCGGTTGCATTTTCTCTTGAAAATCTACCTGCAAAGATTATGCAACCGGACAGGGGCTCCTCGTGTCGTACTAGGCGCAAGGGGAAAATCCCCGGCGAGGAGGAAGTCATGTGGGGAAACGGTCCAGAGATGTTTGGGATTCTGATTCCGATCGTGGCCATTGTGTGCACGTTCACATTCGTCATTGTGGTCCACTGGCTAGACACGCAGCGCAAGGAGCGCGAGGCCTATTACAAAACAGAAACCCTTCGCCGGGTGACTGAGGCCTCAGGCGAAGGAGCCAAGGCGGCCCTCGAACTGATGCATCAAGACGAGCGGCTCAAGCGGCTCAAGGGACGCGAGGGCATGAAGATCGGCGGCCTCGTAAACATCGGCGTTGGCATTGGCCTTTTGATCTTTCTGCATGCGCTGCTTCCCGGGACCGCGATCTACCTCTGCGGGTTGATTCCCGGACTCATTGGAGTGGGATTCCTGGTCTACGTGTATGTTCTCGCCGTGCCCGTGCAGTAGCAACTGGACGGCTTGGCGCGCGGGCGCGGCGGAGCTCTACTGGCGCTCGCGCACGGCCTTCCCGATCCCCGCCTTGGCAGGTCTTCCGGCGTTTGACGAACCAGCCGCCACCTACGACAATAGAAGAGTTGCCCGCCAATCGTGGGCCTGTGGCGCAGCTGGGAGCGCGCTTCCATGGCATGGAAGAGGTCGTCGGTTCGATCCCGACCAGGTCCACCACGCAGTCTTAAGTAATTTAATATCTGTAACTTACACCAAACAATTCCCGAATTTCCCCGCAAAATTGGCGCCTTTCGCTCATGAAGGATACAGGAGAGGATTCTCCGAGTTTTGGGGCGTGGCTCAGAACTGAGCCATTCTCTGATTGAAAATGCCGAGTGTCCTTCGGAAAGGAGGAACATCGGGGACGCGCAGAATTGAACCGCCTCCTTCACTGGCCTGTTGCTGACCGATGAACACCCATCGAGGGTGCGATTCGGCCTCATTCGTAGACAATTGTTCGCGCCACATAAGGCCTCGGATGCCCAGCAGCGTCACCCGCGCTTCAGAACTTGAAGCCGATCCACATTGAGGCGTAGTTCAGATTGTGAGGATGTCCGCTCTGCTGAAGAAATGGACCGGCGAAAAAGACACCGTAATCTCCCTGAACGTAAAAGTGGGCGTCACGCTGCCAACGGACTTCAACTCCGGGGCGATGCCCAACGAAACGAGCCTGGCTGGTGCTGGAGGGTACAAAGAGATTTCCAGGCACGTTATAAATTCCGTCGTTCAAGCTCTGCCGCCACCAGATCACCCAGTCAGTATCGGCACTGAGGTTATGCGGAAAATAGGTGCGGAGGTTGGGATGAAGGTCATAGAAATTGACGGGTCCTGGGCCGGTGTCGGAGAGAACGCCGAAGTAGTTGCCGATTGGAAACAGAGGATTGAAGGTTCCCAGATTGTTGTTGCGTGGATCGTGGTCGCCGCTGGCCACGTCTGCACGAAGGCCGAGACGCGGTCGCGCTGGCAGGCGCGGCAATGTCATACCGAGTTCTGAGGCGACGGTCCATGCCTCGATCGATCCCTGGCCGAACGAGCCGAATTGATACGCGGCCTCAATGTCATAGTGCGGAATCATCAGGCGCAGATCATCGAGTCGTGGCGCCCCCGCAGCGATTCGTGCGCCCACTGTTTGCCGCTGTTCGCGGGCTGTGCCCTTGTTGAAGGAAGCGCTTTTGCGATCGAGCCCAAAATAGTAGAAATCCGCTACTCTTGCGGGATCTCCGCCAAGCGCGCGCTCAGAATAGACGCCCCAGAAGCTGGTCGTTTGCACAGGGACATTGTCGAAGAAACCGGGATTGTCTTTCGCGGGGCGGGCCGCAAATGCATCCAGGGTCCAATGATTCAGTTGCTGGGTAATCCGCGCAGCGTAGAATCCTTGCCTCACGTTCGGGCCTTCACGAACTGCCATCAGCCTTCCCGCACCGAATTGCATTTCCTGCCGCCCGATGCGAAAGGCCGTGGGAGTTTTCGAGTTCTTCCCGCGATCCAGCTCAAGAAATGCATTCAAAAAATCGAGGTTCTTTTTGTCGATGGGACGCGGCCCACCTGGCCGGCCCTGCTCTTGCCCACTTTCCAACTGAAGAAACAAGCGGACATGGGGATTGAAATGAACATCGGCGTGCAACTGAAAGCGTTCCAGCCAAAAGGAGTTGACCGGGTAGGGAGTGTTGCTCCAGTTGTCATCCAGAACGTCCTCATACACACCGCGGAACTCGCCGCCCAGCGACACATAACTGCCGTCTCCCAGCGCTCGCAATGACATGCATTTCAACGGATCGAGAAAATCGCTGCGCGCGTTTCGATCGCACAATGAGCTCCAATCTTCTTCGTAACGAATGAGGCGAATGGATGGCCGCTTTGGCGCAGTCTGCTCCGATGGCGGAATGAGGCTTTGTTGCGCGAAAAGAAAGCCTGAAAGAGCCAGAAGGGAGAGAATCAGGTGCAGAACCCTGCGCAGGACCAGCTTGCGCGATGAGTACAAGACCGCCGCCGTAGTGTTCTGCACATTCATTGTGTTCACAAGGTTTCGAAGCGCGCTACTCGATGGCGTTGAGGATCAAATCGTGCTGTTTGACAACTCATCGAGGCTGCCGCGAAGGACATGGAGAACGCGGTGCAGAAAGTTTATCAACTCGCGCGGCCCGGTCGTTAGCCTGGATGACCGGACCAACCCAGACCTGCTAGCGTTCTTTTATTCGTGGCTGCGGCCTGATCACCCGCGGAAGCGGAACTGCTGAAATCGATGATTTTGCGGCGAAGTTTTCGGAGGTAAATGGATGATGCGGAGTCTCAAATGGACAGTGGTCGCTTTGCTGCTTGCGGGCAGCAGCATTGCTTTTTCGCAGGAGTTGAGTGGACCGTCTGCGGCGCTTGCAGTCGCTCCTCAGTACGACACGACACACGTCTATGTTTTTCCAGCCGATGTTGACGCCTTCGTCAAGAGCTTCCTGGGCACGTTCGGTGGGACGAGTACGAAGCAGGTAGTTGTGACGGTCACGCCGACCTCAAGCAGCACCACATCCCAATTGCTGCAGACTCCCGTAGGGACCGTTTCGCTCTTCGGCTTTACGACCCCCATCCCAGCTCATTTCGGCGACGAGCGCAACGGGTATCTAGTCACCGATATGAACTCGGCCATCGCCGCGGCCCGCCAGGTCGGCGCTGACATTGTCGTCGCGCCCTTTCGCGATCCCATCGGCATTGATGCCATCATCCAGTGGCCGGGCGGCGTGAATATGCAACTCTACTGGCACTTCACGCCACCTTCCTATCAGCCATTTCGCCACATACCGGAGAATCGCATCTACATCTCCGGCGATCGCGCCGATCGCTTCGTCAGCTCGTTCCTTGCCTTCTCACACGGCCAAGTCGTGTCAGACGAAGCACAGGCTCCGGGGATCGAAATTGGCCGTCCGGACGCGAGTTACCGGCGCATTCGCATCGAGTCAAACTTTGGCAAGATGCAGGTGCTCGTAACTGACGGTCATATTCCCTATCCTTACGGCCGCGAGAACACCGGCTACGAGGTCGACAATCTCGAGGCGACTCTGGCAAAAGCGCAAAGTCTTGGAGTCAGCGTTCTTGTCCCGCCTTACACGTCGGAGAGGCGCAAGTCGGCGGTACTCCAATTTCCAGGAGGGTGCATCGCGGAAATCCATTCGACGGTACCCTGAAGCAAATCGGGTAACGTGTATTCGGCGGTGGAGAACGGTTCGCTCTCGACTTGAACCACCACGCAGTCATAAGTCTTTTAATATCTTTACCTTACAAAAAGATCCCCCGATTTTCCCCACAAGATTTGCATCATTCGCTCATCAAGGACACAGGAAAGGATTCTCCGCGTTTTGAAATCTGGCCCAGAACAGAGCCATTCTCTGATCGGTAGATGCCGAGTGTCCTTCAGAAGGGAGGAACGTTCGGTGGGCGCGCAAAATCGAACCGCCTCCTACACCGGCCGAACCTCCGGATAGCCGACGATGCGACCGCAATCCCGCGACCGTCAAACGGAACCGACCCTCTTCGCAGCCTTCTTACGATCCGCTTTCGGCAGCGAGACTTCTTCCAGCACTTCGATAATCTGAGGATACTTTGGGTTAGCATTCATTTGGACCCGGAATCCCCTTCGTCTGTGTATCCGCGCCCCTATTTCTGGCGTGCAGTATGCGGTGTGCTTTGAGACGTACCTTTGCGTTGTCTCGTCGAACACTTCGACAACGAACCGATTCTCGCGTGTCGGCCCTACCGTTCTGGATCCGACGATATGAACTACAACTACCTGATTGGCAGCTGGGAACAACGTTGCTGGACCCTTAATCTTCGCTCGCCCGACCTTCCCGATGACAAGTCCACGATCCTTCCGAGGGAGACTCTTCGCCGCCGCTTTGGCAAGCTTATCGATTTTTTTCAGCCGTGGAGTGGACTTGCTTGCCACTTTGCATACGTCCACCCGAATGCCTGCCTTTGCTTTCGCGGACAGGAACTCTTTCCATAAGTCAGAGTTCTCGACAGGACGGCCGGAGGAGGTTCGCCACTTCGCCTTTTGCCAGAATGGCGCAGAGTATTGACCGTCCACGACGTATTGGGAGTCGCTGAAAATCTGCACCCTGGCATATCCGCTCTGCGTTAGCGATGCCTCCCGCACCCACTGCATCGCGGCGATACATGCAGATAGTTCCATTCGGTTGATCGTGCTCTCTTCAAATCCCTGGAAGGCAACTTCATGCTCGGTTTCGTCGCCCGGATAGACGACCACCCCAGCATATCCAGCCTTCCTTCCTTCGCTGGGATAACAGGACCCATCGACCGAGATTTGCACCGCGTGCGGATCGCCTTGCATGTTGAGTTGATTCTCCGTCAGTTCCAGCTTTTTTGAGAGGGCAAGTGCTGCCCCGTCTCCCAACCCTTCACAGTATGGACCTCGTTTGACCTCCCGCCGGGAGTATCATACTTTCGGATTCCGACCATCGCGGAGGTGAGAATGAGAACTCTTCTATCGCTCTATTCGTGATGCTGGCGTTTGTCCTCACGCCTGCCTTAGCAGAAACGATTTCAGTGGCGGACGCCAAGAACCACGTTGGCGAAAGTGCCACTGTGTGCGGCAAGGTGGCCGGTAAGCGGACCGTGCCAAGTAGCCGGGGAGAGCCCACGTTCATCAATCTGGATGCCGCCTAGTCGAATCAGATTTTCACCATCTTCGTGTGGGGAGACAACCGGCAGAAAGTTGGAGAATTGCCGCGAGAAGGATCGCGGGTCTGCGCCACCGGGATGATTCAGGACTACAGGGGAGTGCCTGACATTGTGGTTAAGGAAAGTGGACAGGTGAGCCATTGATGCGCGAATTGCCAGGCGCCCCCTTCACACTTGATGAGGTTTCTGTGGACTCCACCGCGGCTTGTAAAGGTCGGTGCCAATGCTCTTTGCGAATTCGCGTTCGGAGTCAAAACCGTCGCGTGACGAAATGACAAAGCGCGACGCCATGAAGACCTGGCCGCTATTTTCGCTCTCGACCATCTCTTCGGTGAAGGTCACAGGCGATAACCGGCAGTCGAACCGGCCCAGCTTCCTCCACGGTGACTCTTTCGGATGGCAATACATCACGATGTCAGGAGCCATAGGAAACACCGAATAGGTACCATCGATATACATGCCCACCTTTAGCCACATCGCATTGTCGCCAGTGCGGAATGCGATGGGATTGTCGGAAGTGATGAACGGGGTTGCAGTCATGTTGCGCCCGAAAAGCCAAATCGCGTTTCTAATTCGCTCTGCCAGCCCCTCGTAGATGCTGTCTTTCCAGAGCATCTCCAGATGCAGCAACCGTTTCTCAGCCTCAGCCACGGGCCTACCATATACCTTCTGTTCTACAAATGCGGCGAGAATGTCCCTGGTGTCCGCGGTACGTAAGAATTGCAGAGCGATGTAAAGCGACACCAATTCGCGGTTGATGTCCGGAACCTCAACTTTCTCCATCGGTTTCATGTCCCGGAGCCATTCAAGCCACTGTCCGGTGATTTGGGCTACCTCGCCCTCTAGCTGAGAGAACTGCCTCTCCATCGCGAGCGGATCATGTCCCAGCGCTGCGAGTTCTTCATTCCAGTAGAACTTATTCTCCGCCGCGACCCCATTGGGCCGTGTGCGAAAAACGCGGTCCAGGTCGCGATCCCACAGCCACAATTGGCCCGAAGCATCGGTGAACCGCCGCAGATAAAACTGCGGCACGTAGTGATGTAATTTCGGAGCGCTCATTGGTTTACTTCTAGTAGAAAATGATTTTAAGCGCTAGACTCCGAATTCAGCGTCGCTGGAGGCTTTGAGAAACGCGATGATTCATCTGGAACACCCCTCGCAAGAACTCTGGGAAAATCGTCGCAATTGGTTCGAGCGGAAGGCTGAACCGCCCGATGACGGTGGATACCAACTTAGCGAACAAGCATGTGCCCTTGTTGCAGATTTACAGTGTGCGTTCTGCTGTGGTGCGTGGATTGCAGTCATCGTATTAGCTGCTGCAACAATTGATGCCCATCTGCGAGGTGCAGAAGGATTAACAGGCAACTTCAAAAAAGTGATCGATCAAGCTGGAGCAAACCCAGATTTGCACCGGCTCCGAGAGCGGCGCAATGCGCTGGTCCACCTAAGCCCTGCCTCACCAGCGATTACGGTTGATCAACAATGGTCCGAACGCGCGGGGCTCGAACAAGACGCGAGATTCGCGGTCGAATTGGTGTTTCGTGCTTTCTACGCCAACCCGTCCGTTTGAGTCGCACACAGGCGAATGGGCAGTTCTTCGAGTTCCACGTTGGTTACTTGCGAATTGAATTCTTCCTCGTATATTTCAAGTATCCATGAACCCTCCGGCCAAGACGGAGCGAATCCTAATTTGGGGAAAGACCTATCCAGAGCTCAGCCAAAGGTATTTTGAGACTGTTTGTACGGCTGGTGTGACTGAGGTCGGCCAACCGGTGCGCCTTTACCCAATCCCATATCGGTATCTCACCGAAACCTTCGAGAAATATCAATGGATTACTGCCAACATTTCGAAAAACTCCAACGATTCCCGTCCAGAGAGTTATCGAATAGACTGCGATTCCATCGTGTGCGGGGAGAAGATTCCGGCAACCGCGGATGAATGGGGAAAACGGGCCGAAGTTGTATTCCAGCACCAGGATTGGCAATTCGCTACCGTTGAGGCACTCTTACACGCTCAGCGAACGCAAGGCACATCAATTGGTGTCGTCGCCACGCGAGAGATTCTAGAGATTCAAGTAGTTCCCAGGGACGATGATGAAGCAAAGAGTTTCGAAGCAAAATTCCAGCGCATCAGGAAGGCACTTGATGCGAAGCACAACCAATTGACCCTATTCGAAATGGAACAAAGTATCCCCCGAGAAATGAAACAGCTCCAATTCATCAGAGCACGTTTCCAGATAACATGGCTATGCGGGAATCCGGATTGTCGTAGCCACAAAATGCAGGTTCTCGATTGGGAGGTTTGCGAACTTCAACGAAAGCATGGTGACGAACAAGCTCTTCAGAAGCTACGGGAGATTACCGACATTGCGCGTTACGATGTTCGTTTTTTTCTCGGGAATCTGTTCCTGCATCCCCGGAATTTTATGATTGCTGGTCTCTGGTATCCGAAGAGGGCTGATCTTCTCTTTCGCTAAGCCTGAAGGTGAATTGCTTTCAGACGTTTCGCTGATTTCTGAAGGGCAGAGATCAGGATCGATCTGTGGCACTCATGGGGTTCTTTTTCGAAGCAGGTGAAGCAGATGGCTTTCTTGCGCTTCACTGCCGGTTGAATTACGGCGAAAAGATCGCTCAATACGTCTGGGTTCTTACGAAGATGCACTCGGTACCTTTTTAGGCATTGTTCACGGCTGACTGCGGTCCGACGATTCTCTTTCGGGTTCCCCGCAGAGCGAACATGGACGTACTCAATTCCTGCATTCGACAGCCCATTTGCTAGCGCGCTCTTGCAAAATGAACGCTTGTAGCTCCATGGCGTCTCACGGACATCGACCACCAATCCGATGCCCGCACCCTTCAATGTCTGGATGTAGGTAGACAAGTCGATGCCCTGATACCCCAATGTGTAGAGGTTCACGCTTGGACCTACGGGCTGTCGGCAGAGCTTACGACAAACCAGACTATCACTCGAAATCCACCGAAGGAAGTATTCTCCGAGATTCCACTTTGGCGATACGAGATCGAGCACCCGAAAAACTATTCCAGCGAATGCGGTGGCAGAGGGATACTTTGCCGATTCCATTCCATAGGAATGTTTGCGAGCAAGGCTTTGAGAGTGAAATCAGTATTGGAGCGGAGGATCGATTGCGTGCAGGACGGGCTTAAGAAGGCCAGTGGGAAGATCTTCTTGGCATGGGAAGCATCGATACAATCCTGTCGGATGATGTCGTTCAAGCATTTAGCGTCGCCGTCAGCGATCCGCTGATACCAATAGCGGGCTAGCGCGATTGCCCGGAGAATCAACTGCCGGCTCCTGTCATTGGAAACACGATCGTTTGCGATGACCAGTCGCAATGCCCGGCCGCTATTGATGTGTTTGAATGGACAAGTCACGGAAGCAATCGGCAGAAATTTGGCTGCGGCTTGAACTCCCTGGTCTGCAGGATCAGACCCGAGCAGTTCATGCAAAATAGCTGCCAAGCGCAATCGAATCTCGATGTGCTCGGCCTGGACCACGATGCGATCGATAACGGCCTTGAGGAAATGGTCGCGGTCCGGAGCCAGACGCGGCTTCCAACTCTTGACCATCTTGGCTGCTCGTTCAACGACGGTGGTGTAGAACCCATTCGGGGGAGCATTTTCCTCGTCGAGTAGGCTATCCTTCAGAACTGCCAGCAACTCGCTCGGCGCGTTCAAAAAGCCAAAGATGCGCTCAGTGACAGCCTTTTCAAGACCGGGAGCCGGGATTCGGGCCGGCGAATCAGGGCGTTTAGTTTTGTGGATGACTGCCCGCGAGGTGTAGTAGCGATATCGGCAGCCGTTCTTACTTGAGTGCGTCGGCGAATATCGGTTATCGCCAGCATCGAAAATGATTCCGGTGAAGAGGCTCGGCTGTGTTGAGCGCTTTTTGCGCCGCTGCCCATGAGTGTTTTGATCAAGCAGCGATTGCGCCTTGTCCCAGATGACCCGGTCGATAACACCCGGGTGCTCGCCAGGATAGATCTCGGTCTTGTGCCGGATGAGGCCAAGGTAGAGCGGATTGCGAAGCATCGTATAAAGAGGACCGCGAAGGAAATAATAGCCGCGCCGGGTCCTGATGTTGTTCGCGCGCAGCCACTCTTCCAGGCGCAGCACGCTACCCAGGCGAAGAAACTCGCGGAAGACTCTGCGTACAATGACGGCTTCCGACTCCTGGATGAGCAGCTTGCGATCAACAACCTTGTACCCAAGTGAGACGTTTCCCCCCATCCACATGCCCTTCTTCTTTGAGGCGGCGATCTTGTCCCGGATGCGCTCACTGGTCACCTCCCGTTCGAACTGAGCGAAGGAGAGTAGCACATTGAGTGTGAGCCGACCCATTGAGGTGGTTGTATTGAAATGTTGGGTGATCGAGACAAAGCTAACCTTGTATTTATCGAAAAGTTCGATCATCTTAGCGAAATCGGCCAGGGAGCGCGTCAGGCGGTCGACTTTGTATACGACCACAACACCGACTTGTCCGGCCTCGATGTCAGCCATGATCTGTTTGAGTGCCGGCCGCTCCATATTGCCGCCTGAGTAGTTGCCGTCATCGTAATGAGAGGAAATAGCTTGCCAGCCCTCGTGCTGCTGACTCTTGACGTAGGCCTCGCAGGCTTCGCGTTGGGCGTCGAGGGAGTTGAAGGTTTGCTCCAGGCCTTCGTCGGTCGATTTGCGCGTGTAAATGGCACAACGGATACGTTGATTCATTCAGTCAGCCTCTTCTTCTTCAAGCCGAAGAAGGCCGGTCCTGACCACTTGGTACCGGTGATGGCCTTGGCGATTTCAGTCAGGCTGCGGTAACTTTCGCCCTCGTACTCGAAACCGTCATCCAACACCGTCACCTCGTGCAATTTACCGTTGTGTTCGCGAACGTAGCGGGTGCCGGTCTTGGGTCGATACGCAGCTTGAGCTTCACTGGCAATGCCGAGAGCTAATTCCCGCAGCATTCGAACGGTCGATTCCTTCAACCCTCCGAAGGCCTTCTCCTGGGCACGATAGGCAAGAATCGGAATCATGTAATTGCGGCGCATTCCCGAGCTCGCCTCCCGGCCAAACAGTTCTCTCCAATGCTGCTGGAGTTCTTTGTGATCCATCGCCGGCAATTGCGCCAAAAGCCGAGCAATTGCTTGTGCTCTTGTAAGTTTGGCCTCCGCCATTTGGGTCATAAATCTGCCCCTCTCCCGGCAGATCCATTCACGCTCTGCTTGCCGAAAGAGTCAAGCGAACTTTTCCGTGCGGAGAGGCCACGGACGTCAGCGAAACCCCGCGAGGAAGGGGTAATCTTAGAAGCATCATGCATCTCAGCTGGAATGAAATACGGGCTCGAGCGGCACGCTTCGCAAACGATTGGAGAGACGCCGAGTATGAGAAGGGCGAAACACAGACCTTCTATAACGAGTTCTTCCAGGTGTTTGGGGTTACCCGCCGACGGGTGGCCACCTATGAAGAGCCAGTAAAGCTATTGGGAGAGCATCGCGGCTTCATTGACCTCTTCTGGAAGGGTGTTCTGCTGGTCGAGCAGAAGAGCGCTGGCAGAGACCTCGCACGTGCCAAACAGCAAGCGCTCGAATACTTCCCTGGCCTGAAAGAGCATGAGCTGCCACGATACGTCCTTGTCAGCGACTTCCAGAACTTCGAGTTGTACGACCTGGACGAAGATGGCGACCCCGTAAAGTTCAAGCTCAAAGACTTCCCGGAGCATATTGAAGCATTCACGTTCATCCTAGGGGTCCAGAAGCGTGCGTTCCGCGACCAGGATCCGGTCAACATAGAAGCCTCGGAGTTGATGGGGCGGCTGCACGATGCACTGAAAGATTCCGGCTACGTTGGGCACGACCTTGAACGCCTGCTGGTCCGGCTGGTTTTCTGCCTGTTCGCCGATGACACAGGGATCTTCGAGCCGCGCGACCTTTTTTACGAACTTATCCTGAATCGTACTCAGGAAGATGGCAGCGATGTCGGGCCATGGCTTACTCAACTCTTTGATGTGCTGAATTCGCCGGTGGACCGCCGTCAACGTCGGCTCGACGAAGATCTGCGGCAGTTCCCATATGTGAACGGGGATCTGTTTGCGGAGCGCCTGCCGGTCTCAGCGTTCGACGCCGATATGCGCAAGCTGCTTCTTGAAGCCTGCGATTTCACCTGGGACGCCATTTCTCCGGCCATCTTTGGTGCGTTGTTCCAATCGGTAATGAAGACAGAGGAGAGGCGTCATGCGGGCGCCCACTACACAACTGAGAAGAACATCCTCAAAGTAATCAAGCCCCTGTTTCTCGATGAACTGCAAGACGAGTTTGATCGTCTTCGGCAACGCCATGATGCGGGCCGCAGGCAGGCCCTGCTTCGCTTTCATGACAGACTCGCTGAGATGAAGTTCTTCGATCCAGCGTGCGGGTGCGGTAACTTCCTCATCATCTCCTATCGAGAGCTGCGCGCGCTTGAGATTGAGCTACTGAAGGAGATCTTCGAACAGGAGCGGCTGGGACAGCTGAACATAGACGTCGCTAACCTATCACGGATCAACGTCGACCAGTTCTATGGAATCGAGATCGGCGAGTTTCCCGTCAGGATAGCGGAAGTAGCGATGTGGATGATGGACCACATCATGAATAACCGCCTGTCTCTCGAGTTCGGCAACAGTTATGTCCGCATCCCGCTAAAGACGTCTCCGCACATACACAACGAAGACGCTTTGGAAATCGATTGGCAGACCGTTCTCCCCTCGGCAGAATGTTCCTATGTCTACGGCAATCCGCCGTTCGGCGGTGCCAAGTACCAAAGTGAATTCCAGCGGGAGCAGGTGCGAAGGGTTGCGAGACTTGGGGGCAGCGGCGGGACGCTGGATTACGTGACAGCTTGGTTCATCACTGCCGGCGAGTACATCCAAGGAACCCACGGCAAAATTGGTTTTGTTGCCACAAATTCCATCACACAGGGAGAACAAGTCGCGCAATTATGGCCGATCTTATTCGATCGCTTCAGCCTCGAGATTTCCTATGCCCATCGGACCTTCGCCTGGGGCAGCGATGCAAGGGGTATGGCTCATGTCCACGTTGTAATTATTGGCTTGACTCGTAGGGCGGATGAACCACCGGAAAAGCGCCTATACAACTATGCGGATGTTCACGGCGATCCAGTCGAAAGTGTTCATACATGTTTAACCGCATACCTCTTCGATGGGTCGAATCTGACCGATCGACACCTGGTAGTTGCCGAACGCACGGCCCCATTGTGTGACGTGCCGCAATTAGTTATCGGGTCAAAGCCCATCGACGGCGGACATTTCATCTTCAAGGAAGAAGAACGGGCCGAGTTACTTCGAGAGGAGCCAGGCGCCCGTGCTTTCCTACGGCCGTTTGTTGGCTCCACGGAGTTCCTGTACGGAGAAAAACGCTGGATCCTCGCGCTCGACGGAGCCGACCCGAATGAACTGAGGGCGCTCCCGCATGTGCGCGCTCGTATTGCAGCCGTACGCAAGTACCGCTTGGAAAGCACGAGTGAAGGAACTCGTGAGCTAGCCGCAACACCCACGCGGTTCCATGTCACAGTCATCCCCACAGGTCCGTTTCTGGTGGTGCCAGAAGTCACATCTGAGCGCAGAGAGTATGTCCCAATTGCTTGGCTGCGCCCGCCAGTAATACCGAGCAATCTGGTCAAAATTCTGATTGGAGCATCCCTTTGGCACTTTGGGATTCTGACATCGCGGATGCACATGGCGTGGCTGCGTTACATAGGCGGCAGGCTTGAAAGCCGCTACCGTTACTCGGTCGGAGTCGTTTACAACCCATTTCCATGGCCTGAATTAGACAACAGAATGAGGACTAGGATTGCAACCCTTGCTCAAGACGTCCTCAATGCCAGAGCCGGTTTTCCAAATGCTTCGTTGGCGGACCTGTACGACGTCGATGCTATGGCGCCAGACCTCTTGCGTGCACACCATGCACTTGACAGGGCCGTGGATCGACTCTATCGAGGTCAAGCTTTTGCTTCGGATCGCGAGAGGGTTGAACACCTCTTCACGCTCTATGAGCGGATGATTATCCCACGACTCGCCCCAGTTTTGCCTGAGACCGCACCGCCTCGTCGGCGCATAAGGGGCGTTAGGCGATAAGCAGGAAATAGCCATGGGATTGAGGAGGGAGACCGGCCACAAGTCTGCGGTCATGCTCGCGAAATTTATTCGCATCGGTCAGATGTTCACGCGCAACGCAGCTGCCGGCCTCGGCATTTAGCTCGCATTTCTGACTTCTGAGAAAAAGGGCTTATCAGAAGCCACGGGGCGTCAGATTTGTGGCTGTTTTCACTGCCCGGGAATATGAAATTATCGGGCAGTGGTTGAGGTGAACGAGTATCAGAGTTTGGCGCCGGAAATTTGATCGGATTCGGTATGCCTCCAATAGGCTGACTGGTCATCAGCCGGCCGATCATGAACATAGCCGATCGATCGCACTGACGGCCAGTTCCGGTGCGCAACCCGCATCCAGACATGATCCGCTTCGACGCGTAGATCGAACTCGACTCCTATTAGTCCGGCGACATCCACTCTCTTGCGAAGGAATGAGTCAGCACGCCCGAGAACGAATCCTCGCGGGTCAACGACCTTTGCTTGTTCCTTGATGTATTCGAGAAGACCCACCAAGAGTTCGCGGGGCTCGGACATGCTCGCCTCATCATAGGGAGTCCAAGGGATTCAAGACGGCTGAATGACTTGTGTCCCAGACGCCACAATGATAAACGCTAAGTTTGGCCGTCAGACCTCAAAAATTGCCTCGCACAGCCCACCGCAACTTCTGATAAAGGGGATGGAGCCTAACGGCAGGCGAGAAACACGCGCTTCAATCGCATCGTCGTTCGAAGCGTCAACTGGAGCGTCCGTGCACGAACTGGTTATCTATCTCTGAGACGAAAGCGACTGTCCCCAAGAGGCTCTAACGTCAATTGTGGCGGTTTCCGCGTTGGCCAGGGAGCGAGTCCGCGCCTCATGAACCATTCCCCGATCGCTGCACCCCGAATCTCTGGGCATTTCCCCCAAAATTTGGGCGATAGCTCGAAGACGTGAAATTCCCCGTCAATCTCCAATTCGACCGTCTGCCATGTCCTGCGAAAAAACTTGGACGCATTCACCGACCCGACTCTGACACCGTATGTACCGCCCTTCCATCCTGTAGCGTTCATTGTGTGCCTCGTGGAAATAAGGATATGCAAGCGGGGTTAACCGCAATCCACGCACCAGCACAGAATGCACACTGCAAGTCCGCTATTAGAGCGCAGGCTTGTTCGCTGAGCAAATATCCGCCGTTTTCGGGTGGCTCAGCCCTCTGCTCGAACCAAGAGCGTCGGCTATCCCAGATTTCTTGTGAGGGGTGTTCCAGATGAATCATCGCTTTCCCCAGAGCTTCCTCCAGCCTTCCCAGCCGTTCACCCATCCACTCTGAGAAGCGCTGCTTGTCTGCCCGTCTGCCTTATCGTCCGCACATCTGAGGTTAGTAAAGGTCCGGTAATACGTGAGAAAAGAATTGCTGACGAGCTTCCACATCAAGATCGATTGGACCGCCCCAAATTGCCTGGCGCTTGTATCCAACTCGCCTCCAAAATCCCTCTACTCTTGCCTCAGTCGAAAATGCGCCCATCAACTCCACGCTGCTCAAAATGCGCGTATAGATCGTGCTGGCGAGAATCTCGCATTGCAATGCACGAAATCCGAAGGCTTCATCTGGAGAGATGCCGCGCACCTTCCTGACTGCGGGCATAACGTCTTTGATGTGCTCAATGCTGCTCCGAATATCGTACAACGCACGGAGAAGTCTTTCGCTCTTCGTTGATCGACCGATTATCGTTTGTCCTCGGGCTATGAATGTAGGAGTGATGTCTCTCCAGCGTTTCTGCTTCGTGCGCTTTACCGTTGTTCTTGAGCGTTTCTCAGCAATCGTCGGTTTCAAAATGGCTTCAGTCGACCGCACGAATGAATGCAGCCGTTCGATCCACTCCTCACCCTCTTGCACTCCGCGAATCCAAACATTGAAGCCTTTCCTAAGTCTCCTGTACAAACGATCCGGCGCGTGGTTGTAGATTATTTCCAAGCTAGTAAGTATCGTCGCGGCACGACCAAGATCAGCAGTTTCAATTCGTCTCGGCTTCCGATAGTAGGGAGCAAAACACGGCGTCAAGCCGTATCGTACCGGCCCGATATGCAGGCTTCCACCGAGGTATCTATTTCCTCCAACCATCAACACCGCATTGTTATATCCGCAGCCAAGGAGTGCCAGAGTGTGATGAAACAATCTGACTCGATTGTCGAGAAACTGATGAATTGGTGAACCGAGCGAATCATGGCGAGAGGGCAATACGGCAGTGATAAACAGTGAACTCTTCTCAAATGACTTTGCCTGAATCGACCCAAGCCATTCGACCCAATGCGGCTGCAGCCCAAACGCGTCCTGAGTGTCGGCCACCGTCAGACCGGGCAGGACATTGTGCTCTTGTTTGACTGCCAGCCTCGGCCCTTTGAGAGCTAGGCAACAAAAGTGAGAGTCTTCTGGAATAATCACCACGCAATTGTACCTCTATTCGCGCCAACTACAGCGACAGCGGCCTCGCTGTGAGGTGTACCCTCAGGACGTGAGAACCCCCAACCCTAAGGTCGAGAAGCCCGAACCCAAGCGGCGGGTCTACAAGCCCATGCGGTTCGGCGAGGGAATGCAGCCCGGCACGGCTGAATTTGAGTTAAACCGGCGGAAGCATCGGAAAGAGCAACGAAAAAATGAACGCCAGCGGGCTGAGATTCAAGCAAACCGCCAGGCAGAGGCCAAGACAATTGGGGCAAGCTTGAGATCGCTACTCGACCACCTGTGGGGGTGGCTCTCACGTCGCTAAATGGGCGTGGGATAGCCATACATCCGAACAAATAAGGGAGGAGGCTAGTTCTATGAAAGAACTGGAGCTGCACAGCGTCGCCCACGGGGTAATGGAGTTCACAAAGCCGATCATTCTGGAAGAATCGCAGACCACTCGGCGGTGCTTCTACGGCACGCTGGTGAAGCCCGACGGTGGGGAATGGGAATTGCGGGGAACACTAATGGTTGAGCGAAAGGGGAGGGATGGTTGGCATCGCCAGGATGGGGCCTTGCTGAACAGACTGAAGGGTGGGGAGATCACCAAGCTGGAGCTTAGCAGGGAAAACGTAAACAGACTTCTAATCGGGCTGAACGTGTTACGTGATGCCGCAAAGGTCAAGGATATTGATTGGCATGGCGCTGATCTAGTTGTGGGCAAGAAGGACGAAGTTGCGCAAGTAGGTCGTGCCCAGAAAGCATTTATCGAAGAACTGGTAAACAGCGAGCAGGGCGGTCAGATTTGGGGCACACTCAGGTCCTTGCGACCTGAGTTGGCGGCTCGCCTTGCTGATGCGGAGCTTCTGAAGCGAAGGAAGACGGCGATAGAGGAATTCGAGCGTGAACTTTCGAACTGCAGATGGACTGAACCCGAGTGGGAGAAGTTCTTCCGCTCGAACGAATGGATCTTCGGCTTGGGGCTTCGATTCCAATATCTGAGCGTTCTGCAGAACCAAGCGAACTATGGGGGAGCGGGACTTAATCGAAAGGGAGAACAAAAGGGTGAATTTCTGATGCACACGGAAGCTGACGAGCGATTCACAGTGCTCGTGGAGATCAAGAGGCCCGATACAAAATTCTTCGGCGAGCACCCATATCGGAGCGGGGTTCCGGGTTTCAATTCTGAGTTTGCGAATGCGATTTCGCAAGTTCAGGTCAATTCCCATACCTGGGAATATGAAGGCAGCAAGAGAGAGCGCGATGCACGGCAATTAGATCAAGCGAGGATACGAACAATATCACCGCGTGCGATATTAGTATGCGGCCATTTACAAGAACTGGCTGATGATTTCGACAAACAAAATGCCTTCGAGCTGCTTCGCTGCAACCTTCGAATACCGGAGATTCTGACGTTCGATGAACTTCTAGCGCGCGCCAAATTCATAGTACGTAATCCCGAGCCATGAGGAAGCAAATGTATCGCGCTTCTCAGTAATCTGCCATGCCGAGCGTCGAATCAAGCCAACGCTCGTAATCGTCGGGCTTCACAATCATCGGCATCCTGTCGTGTAAGCCGGTGCTACATCAGTGCGTCAGTTTGGCAAGATCACTCATCGAGCATATTCTATAAGAATCACAAATGGGAGGACAACCATTGGCAGAACAGGGAATGTCTGAAGCACGGTATTCAGAGCTTGTTTTCGCCTTCGTGTATCCCCTCGGAACATCCGTCGACCCTGTCATTGAAACATTTAAGAACTATTTAGGTCAGTACGGATACGAGAGCCACCAATACAGAATCAGCGATCAACTGAAGAAGATGAAGTTGAAAACTTCGTTTGCGGATAAATCACCTTACGGAAAGCGCGACGCCTTGATAAAAGCTGGAAATGAGGCGCGTTCCCTCGCTGACGACGACAGAATACTTGCGGTGATGGCAGTAGAGGACATTGCTTCCAGACGGCGCTCAGATGAAGAGGGCCAGCCTGCTGCGATGCCGCGCACAGCACACCTTTTGCGTTCCATCAAACGCCCTGAAGAAGTTTCGCTGCTTCGAGAGATTTATAAATCGGGTTTCTATTTGATTGGGATCGCCACGGACGATGACGCGCAAGAGAAGTATTTAACAGGGGAACTCGGAATTGATCCACATCAGGCAAAGGAATTGATTGATCGAGATCAGAACGAAGCCAAGCCCCACGGACAGAGGACCAGAAGCACATTCTATCTTTCGGACGTTTTCATTCAAGCCAACGAAGAACAATACAAGGACCAAATCAATCGATTTCTTGAATTGGTGTTCGGGCATCCGTTTATTACGCCGCGGCGCCACGAGCACGCAATGTTTTTGGCTTATGCATCTGCTGCACGTTCGGCGCAGTTAGGCAGGCAAGTAGGAGCGGCAATTGCGACTCCACAAGGGGATATTCTTGCGGTCGGCATGAACGAAGTTCCTTCTTCCCTGGGTGGTCCCTATTGGGATGGAGACGAAAACGATAGTAGAGACGACAAAAAATCCATCGATTCCAATGCGGAGCAACGCGGGTTGATAGTGAAGAGCATTGTCGAAAATCTAACGAACAAGATCATCGATGCTCGGAAGCTACGGGACTTTCTTGAACGTCTTGCCGTGAGGCGGAAAGTGGAATTGGGGACTGATGATTTGGACAAGCATCTACAAGAAGAACTCGCTTCTGCTGGAACGCTGATCGATGGCGAAACGGCGACAGCCGTCGTAAATGAAAGCAAACTCCAAATGATAACTGAATACGGAAGAGCCGTGCATGGAGAGATGGATGCGATTCTGACTTGCGCGCGTCTGGGAATCAGTGTTCGCGGAAACTATCTCTACGTGACAACATTTCCCTGCCATAATTGCACGCGCCACATCATTGCCAGCGGTATGAAGAGGGTCTACTATATCGAGCCTTACCCAAAGAGCAAGGCTCGTGATCTTCATTCAGATGCCATATGTTTTGATGAAGAAGTGGCCGAGAAGACCGGCAAAATACCATTCCTTCCATTCGTGGGTATCGGTCCACGACGTTATCTGGATTTCTTCTCGATGGACTTGAGTAGCGGTGGGAAAGTTGACCGAAAGGGAGAAGATGACAAGCCCTGCAATCCTCCAAAGATGGAACGTGCGCCACGGGTTTTCTTGGACCCCGACAGCTACCTGGATAGCGAAGAGAGACTGCGGAGAGACTTTGACCCCGTTTTGCGAGTCCTTCAGCCCAAAGAAGAGAGCGTCAAGCGGCCGGGCTAGTCCGGAAATCGGGCCGAGTTAAAAAAGATTACCTATTTGCCCTTTTCAGAGCAACGGCAATCATCCTGATCGCTGTGGACCTTTTCCGTAGGAGATGTTGACGATCCTTGGCTTCGATAGCTGAAGGCGTTTCGCTTCCATTCCGGCCAAGCGTTCACCCTTTCAATCACACGATCCCGATTCTGCTTTGGGTTCACCGATGATTGCACCTTTAACGCCTGCATCGCCATTTTCCACTCCAGTCCAATGTGTAGCTTCTTGTTTAGCACTAGGGGTTGTATTCCATCTACCCCTGATTCCTCTGCAAATTTCGGAAAAGACGCTTCATACCTTCTTGTCTTCCCCATTTAGCGCTTCTTTTTGTTTGATTTGCTGTCTCAAGAAAATTCCCTGTCCAGCTAGCCGATCCCCGTTATTCCAAACCCAATCAGTGATGATCCATGTTGCGATCTCAGCTTTGTTTTTTCCCAATCCCAGTTCAGCTAACTGGGCAAGAACGGCAGCCAGATTCTCCGACAGCGACAATTGAAGCATTTCCGTCGGTACCGAGTTCTTGCCTCTCATGCATGATCGCCTATAATTACATTTTAATTATAGGCGAAAATGTTAATTACCTTGGTTCCTCAAGCGAAGGTTCCGATTACCGTTGTCCTGCTTTCTCCCATGGATTCAAAGGTTTAGATCAAGCAATCAGTAGTTTCGCCCTTTCTTCGCTTTTCTAAGCATACCATGCTTTGTCCACGATCATCGAGCGGTTTACTTCCTGAAACGTCGCTCAAACGGTCGTGCACACCCTTGTAAGCGGCCCATCCAAGCCCGCCCAACCCTATAGCCGCTGCTCCGCGCATCCAACGTAGCCGGTATACACGAATCTGTGTAAGGGCATCTCAGACTCCGCGCGACTCAGAGAATTTCCGCTGTGTGACGGTCCAACTGTTCCGCCGCCCCCGCCCACGCGGAGCCCGAACTAATCGTTATCCGTGACGGCCACGACGAGGCGCACTGAGCTATGCAAGAGTCAGTTCGCGACTCGATAAATTGAACTGTTGGTATTCGACCGGAAGCTTAAATCGCTTCCTGAGAATCGAGATGTATTTTCGCGAATCGGCAGTGGGAGCCTCTTCGCCCACAACGATGAGCCTGTCGGCTTCGCGCAGCCCCGGCCAATACGAGTACTCAAGGAGTTGCCCCAACGCCTTCACCTCATTGACTGTGTCTCGACGAACGTTCTTGTTCACGCGCAGACTGCCAACCTTGGACTCATCGGGTACAGGGGCGCGGCGCCGCGGATTGCTGCAGTTTTCTGCCGAAAATGCTAGCCGTCATAGCGGCCTATGATCAAGCGGCTCGCCAATCTCGGTAAACTGTGTCACTGAGTTCGAGTCATGCGGATATTCGTTGGCGTAACTGATAAAGATTGGTTTTCGCTTCACGCCTCTCGCGCTAGTGTAGACGAGGTCAATTTCTGGCGCCCCTCTCCCACCGCTACCTTTAAAGCCCTCGATCCCGGTGAACTATTCCTCTTCAAGCTGCACGCCCCTGACAACTACATCGCCGGCGGCGGTTTCTTTGCCAAGTTCCAGCAGCTGCCAGTAAATCTGGCATGGGATGCATTCCGGGAGGCCAATGGCGTGATATCCCTTTCTGAAATGCGGGAGCGGATCGCGTTCTATCGTCGCTCGCCCATCTCACTCTCCGAGAATCCCACAATCGGCTGCATCATGCTTGCAGAGCCTTTCTTCTGGCCGAGGAATCTTTGGATTCCTTCGCCTGACGATTTCAAATCACAGACCGTTCAGGGCAAGGGCTACGAAGCGGAGTCGGGTACAGGCCGCATGCTTTGGAACGAAGTGGAGCAGCGCCTCCAGCTCCTACCCTCTGCCTCGCTTACGCAGGAAACTGCCACAGTCGCCGCTATCGAGTCGCACGGCTTTGGCAAGCCTACCGTGGTACTGCCTCGGCTCGGCCAGGGCTCCTTCCGTATTGTTGTGACGGAAGCCTATGAGCGTCGCTGCGCCTTAACAGGAGAACGGACACTACCTGTTTTAGATGCCGCTCACATCAAGCCATATTCGGTGCTTCAGAGACACGAAGTCTCAAACGGCCTGCTGATGCGAAGCGATCTGCACCGCCTCTTCGATGAGGGTTATATCACGATCGATCCATCGGACCGGCGAATCGTCGTCAGTAAGCGCATTCGCGAGGAATTCGAAAACGGCAAAGAATACTATCGGCTCGACGGGCAAATCGTGCGCGATCCCAACCACACCGCCTACCGGCCGCTAAGCGAAAATCTCGACTATCACGCGCGAGTCATTTTCCGCTAGGCCGGTGCTCGCAATGGAGATGAAGCATCTGATGCATAGCCAGGCCGCCATGATAGACGTCTCAAAAACCGCGGCAAATGGGATGTCAGAGGCATGGTCCGCGCCCAGGAATACGCGATACGAAGAGCGGGTTTTCTCGGAATGAGCGGGCGCCTTGCGCCCGTTCCACTGACTTATCGATATCAGCTGACTCGACGTACCAAAATGGTAATTATGATTCGTGCGCGACGAAAACGGTTCAAGGGTTAGTTGCTTACTTCGTAGTGATCCGCGCGTATTTCCTTGAAAACATTGAGTGCTATCTCGAAGACTAGACGGAAGTACCTCGATGGGAAAATACTGCGCATTAAGGCCTAGTCCTGCGCAGTCATATCCGCGAGAAAAGGCGCCCGAAATATTTCCCCGGCGCCGAATTGTTATTGGTATCTATAGAACTGCTCGTCAATGGGAGAGACAAAAATGCAATCACTCACAGCACCTCTGGAAGTAACTTACCTTCCCACAACTTCTCTCAAACCGCACCCGCAGAACCCGCGCGTCCATAGCGAGAAGCAGGTGCACCAAATTGCTCAGAGCATTGAGGCATTCGGCTTTAATATTCCAATCCTTGTGGACGTGCGACAGAATGTGGTCGCTGGGCACGGGCGGCTGCTTGCCGCGCGGAAACTTGGCTGGAACACAGTTCCGGTCATCAAGCTAAATCATCTCTCGGAGTCGCAGTACAAAGCATTCCTGATCGCCGACAATCGACTGACCGCAAATTCCTCATGGGATGAACGGCTCCTCGGAGAACAACTCAAAGCGCTTTCCGAATTGGAGTTGGACTTCGATCTCGAGGTCACCGGCTTTGAGACGGCCGAGATCGATGTGCTGATCGACGGACTTGAAACCATCAATGAGCCTGATCCTGACGATCGTCTCCCGGCCATTGAAACCTCGGCCGTATCCGCCACGGGCGACCTTTGGCAGCTCGGAAAGCACCGGGTGCTCTGCGGTGATTCGCTGATTTTAGAGAACTATGACCGGCTGATGGACGGAGCCAGGGCGGATTTGGTTTTCACCGATCCACCCTACAACGTGGTCATCCACGGTCATGCCAGCGGTCTTGGGAGAACCCGTCACCGGGAGTTTCAGATGGCCTCCGGGGAGATGAGCGCTGGGGAGTTCACCGAGTTCCTCGGTAAGGCAATGGCGCTGTGCACGCTAAGCAGCCAACTCGGTTCGCTCGCGTATTACTTTATTGATTGGAGACATTTGAACGAGATCCTCGCTGCCAGCCTACTCGTCTACGGGGAGCCAATGAACCTCTGCATCTGGGCCAAGAACAATGGCGGCATGGGGAGCTTCTATCGAAGTGCACATGAATTGATCTTTCTGTTCAAGAACGGAGAGGCCTCACATCGTAACAACATCCAGCTTGGTAGGTATGGTAGATATCGCACGAATGTCTGGCACTATCCATCGGCAAATACCTTCTCTCGATCAGGCCCTGACGGAGATCTGCTTGCGCTCCACCCGACACCAAAGCCAGTCTCCCTTATCGCCGATGCGATCAAGGATTCGACCACCCGAGGGGCATTGATTCTCGATCCGTTCCTCGGGTCAGGGACTGCTGTCATCGCAGCTGAGCGTTCCGGACGTGTCTGCTACGGAATGGAACTCGATCCAATTTATGTGGACGCAGTCATTCGTCGCTGGCAGCGGCACAGCAAACGCGATGCTTTTCACGTTGAGTCAGGAGAGAGCTTCGGGGTCAGAGAGACACGCAAGGCAAGTCAGAGTACATCAACTTCAGAGACGAAAGGTGAATGAATACATGAGCGACGATAGAGAGACAGAAAACTACGAAGTTGGCTACGGTAAACCTCCGGAAAGCGGGAAGTTCAAAAAGGGAACTTCGGGAAACCCTTCGGGGCGACCGAAGAAATTAAAAGATTTCGGATCGCAGTTGCTACGGGAACTCGACTCAAAACTCATCATTAACGAGAACGGGAAGCGAAAAGTCATAACAAAATTGGAGGGAGTCGTGAAGCAGTTGCTAAACAAGTCTCTCTCCGGACATCATCCGTCAACACGGCTGCTGATCCCTTTGTATCTGCAAGGACTCGAGAAGGCGGCAGAACAGCAACGGCCCGTGTATCGGACAGCAGATGATCTAACCGACGATCAGCTCGCGGCGATCGCTACAGGGGGCCTGAAAATGCGCCTGTATAAAGTATCCACTCCAGATGGCGCAGATGGCCGATAGCCCGGCAATTTGCTGTCGTGATTGAAGCGAGACCGCGCGATAACCTGAAAATTTCCGGATTGCCGGTTATACGACCCCATGCAAGAATTCCAACGTCACGCTATTTCAACTGCGCAGCGAGTTTCTTCATTGCTGAGTTATCCCGGGTAACTTCACCAGACTCTCGACTGTGCAAAGCTATCTCTCGAGCGATTGAGCGACCGAGGATTCGCTGATCGATATTGCCAAATGGCCCGGGCACGAGTCTTCCCAGCCAACCGACCCAGGCCGGGGTATGAGCGTTCCCGACAATGATGCCGGGACGAAAGATGGCGAGGCGGGTAAAACCGATTTTGCGCACGGTGTCTTCCTTCATACCCATGATGCGGGCCTAGCGAAACCGGCTGCGGGCTGTGCTTCCTGCTGCAGAAAGCAGGCAAAACTGGGCGATTCCGGCGTTATGGCAGCCACGTGCAAAAGCACCGACGACGCCGAGTTCAAGTCGCTGCAATTCTTCTTCGCTCCAGCGCATCGAGCCAGAACCGACACCCACACAGCTCACCGCGCTGACCGGGCCTTGACTCAAAACTTCGCGTGCAATGGCAGCAGTGCGCTCGGCAAAGTCAGCAGCGCCGGTATCAAGAACGACGATGCGCACCCGCGATCGCGCCGCGACTGGCTTTCTGGTGACCATCACCACTTGCCGACATTCCGAAATTGCCAACAGTTCCGCGACGGCTGCACCACCGACTTGACCGGTACCACCGAGGATGATTGCGGCAAAATTCTGCTTCATCGACAGGACCTTTATTTAGATAAGGACGCGACAGCAGTGAAGCCAGCCAAGTTTCCAGATATACTTCAGTGTGTCTAGGCAACACCAGATGGACATAGGATCGATGAAACGTCTGTCAGCGCATGCCTGTAGTTTCGAGTTCTGGACGCTTCACCACTCCGTGGAAACGCTGATGATACGCTCCTTTCCTTTTCTCGTCCTGCTGCTCTGTATCGGAGTTGCGGCGGCATCTTGCCAGGGAAATGACTCTTTCGATTCGCGGGTTCAGTCGGCACGGGATGCTCAGCGCCGCGGTGATTTCGCTGCTGCCGCAAGCTACTATCAGAGCGCTGCTGCTCTGCGGCCGAACGTGCCTGAATTGTGGTCAAATCTGGGGCTCATGCAGAATGTGACGGGCAACTACAAAGAAGCGATCATGAGCTTTCAGAAAGCCGAACGTCTGAAACCGGGGCTTTACGTTCCAAACCTTTTTCTAGGAATAGATTACCTCCACATCCAGCAGCCTCAGCAAGCGATTCCCTTTCTGGAGAAAGCAGAGAGGCTCAATCCCCGCGACGCGCGGACTCCGCTGACCTTGGGTCGAGCTTACGCGTCTTTGCGAGACTATGCAGCCGCGGGCAGCGCGTATCGGCGCGCTCTGGATCTCGATCCGACGAATTCTTCCGCTTGGTTCGATTTTGGTATTGCGACACTTAACGAAGTTGAGATGGGCGGACGGATGCTCTCCGGCGAAGCTCCGCACTCCGCATACGCTCGGGCGCTCTATGCGGAATCACTTGGGGAGCAATTGCGATTCAAGGAGGCGATCACGGAGTTGCAGGCAGTACTCGCCGTGGATCCCCATTTTCCCTGCGCTCACGCACAACTTGGGCTTTTCTATCTTGCAGAACAGCAGGTTGCGAATGCGGCGCAGGAGTTTGCGGCCGAAGCGCAGAACTGTGGACTGGCTGGCCTTGGTCAGGCTGAACTGCGCATCCAGGCAGGCGACAACGTCAAGGCATTTTCGCTGCTCAACGCTTTGTGGAAGCAGGATCCCGGCTTTCTTCGAGCCAATGTTGCGAGTCTTGTCAACAACGTGCCTGAGGACCGGAAAGTTTCCTTTTCCGATTTTGTGGCACAGCTGAATGGCAAGGAGGACTCTGAAACAGAGCTGTACAACGTGCTGGCTGCGGCACTCAGAGGTGGATCGCAGGATGAATCGGCCCGAGTGGCGGAGGCGGAACAGCCTAGAACGGCAACCAGAGCGGAAGCTCAAGCGGACGACAGCGCCGGACACTACGGTCTATGCGTCCGGGATCTGACCGGCAACGTGGGCAGAGCCGGCAAAGTGGCGCCGAGCGACGCGACACGGAGCAGCGACAGTGATCTCCTGCTCGCCAACTGTGCTTTTATGGCGGGGGACTATGATCTGGCAGCAAAGGCGAGCGACCGCGTTGTGGGACGGTTGCCGCACGACGCAGCAGCGCGCTATTGGTCAGTGAAAGCAAACGAGCGGTTGGCCGTTCGCGCATTCGGTCGCTTCGAACAACTGGATCCGAATTCAGAGAGAACACATCTCATGCTCGGTGATATGTATCGCCAGCGGCAACGCTTCGAGCAGGCCGAGAGCGAGTACAAGGAGGCCTCGCTTCTCGCACCGCGGGATACAGCGCCGCTCTTTGGATTGGCGTCGGCGTACCTTCAGGACGCGAAGGAGTATCAGGCGCTGGCGATTGCGCGGACCGCTCTAGACAAGAATCCCGATGATCCGGATTTCAACCTGCTGACCGGAGAGATTCTGATTGCGGGTCACGAGTGGAGTGACGCAGAAGCTTATCTGAAGCGGGGGATGGGCGCCAAACCGCAGATGCTGCCGCACCTCCACGTCCTGCTGGGTGAAGTCTATGAAAATACCAACCGTCCGCAGCAAGCCATTGCGGAACTTCTAATGGGGGCCTCCAGTGACGAAACAGGAGGAGCGTATTACCAGCTGGCTCGGCTGTATATGAGCGAAGGAAACAAAGCGGCTGCAGAGGACGCGTTTGCACACACAAAGGATCTGGAGAAAAAGCGGCGGGAGCGTGCGGTAATTGCTGTGGAGGACGATAGCGACGTTATGCAGAGCGACATTCATTAAAGCATTGCGCATTTGCATATTGACAAACCGGCTCTCGCTTTGTGGCCCTTTCTAGGGGGAAGAGCCACAAATTGGCATCACCATGTGGAATGCTTTGAACCGATCCGCTGTATCGTGACACGCATCAGCCTTGGAAGGAATCCGATGGCGGCGACAAACGCGTCAATAAAAATTCTCGACTAGGGTTAAGTGACTGGATGCGCTGATGATCTCGCCGAAAATGACCAGCTTGCCATCGGGCGAAACCGAGAGCCCTTGCGACGGTTCACCGTTGAAAACGCCGACGATGCGTGCTTGGCCTGTCTCGGGATTGATACTGTCGAGCGTGAACTGCCCGCTCCGCGACGAGAGCGCATAAACGGCGTCGCGGAAAACGGTCCAGTCATTCTGAATGTCGGACTGAGGACCATCGAATACCTTGTGCTCTGGCCCCCCGGAAAGTGGCTGTCGCCAGATACCTGGATCGGCGTATTTGGAAAAATAGAGCCAACGGCCGTCGGGGCCAACCATCGATATCATGCCGCCGTTGGTCGTTACTTGCTGTGGTGCGTGGCTACCATCGACCGCGACTTTCCATATCTGCCAAGATCCTGAACGATTTGAACCAAAATAGATCCAGCGACCATCCGCGGACCAGTTTGGGGCGACATCATTGTAGCTGCCGCCGGTAATCGCCTTCTGCCCGCCACCGTTGGCATCGATAAAGTAGACATGGGCGAAGGAATCGGTGCGGGCATCGAAGGCAATCCATCGTCCATCGGGCGACCAGCTGGGGTTTCCCGCAGACTGGTCTGTCCTGTTTGTCAGCTGAACCAGATTGCTGCCATCCATTAGCGCTGTCCAGATTTCGCGCGAGCCAGAACGCCAAGACTGAAAAGCGATTCGATCGCCGGACGGGGAGAGACGCGGCAACGCGTCCTCTTCGCTGGAAGTGAGGACAACCCTAGGTGCTAGAGGTTCGCTTCCGACGAAATTGGCTGCAAAAATCCCCCACATGGCACTGCCGTGGGAATAGACCAGTTGGTGACCTTGTGGCGCGATTGCCGGTCCATAGGCATCATCGCCGACTGCCGCGACACGCCCAGGTTCGCCCCCGGTTATCTTGACTCGCCAGAGAGAAAGAGCGCCGTTGTGGCTGGCGGGAAAGATGATGGTTGTATTGTCGTCAAACCAAGCAAGGCTCATGGCAGGATAGTTATGCGTGATCTGCCGCACAGGGCCATCGGGAAGCTTCATCACATAAATGTCGCGCACTAGAAGCTCCGACCCGCGAATGAAAGCCAGCTTACTGCCGTCGGGGGAAACCGCTGGCCAAAAGTCTCCGTCCCATAAGCGCGGGGGAACGGTGATGGTGCGAATAGCTCCGTTTCGGAGCGACAACTCGACGAGGTAACTGGGGGTTTCCTGCGTATCCTGTTGTGGGAAAATAAGGTTCTCTCCATCAGCGGACCAGGCGAGGCCACCGTACTCCCGGGCTGAATTGACCGGCAGGGAGTACACCTCACGTTCTGAGCCTCCGCTTGAGGGGACCAAGACGAGACTGCTGTGCACATTGTCCTTCCGTACAAAAGCGATAAGGCGCCCATCGGGAGACCAGACAGGGTCGAATTGATCGGCAGATTCTTCGGATGTGAGCTGCACCGGCTCACGTGAGGTTAGAGATCGTGTGTAAACCTGTCGATAACGCTTACCCGGCCGGAGCCAGACAAAGGTAATGGACTTTCCGTCTGGGGAAAAACTCGGCTCAATCTGAGAGCCAGGATCAGTTGTGAGAGGCCGGGTGATGTATGCCGTGGCACGCACAGGATGGTTGGACCGTGGGGTCCAGACGAGAAATGCCAGGGCGATTGCTGATGCGGTCACACTGGAGACAAGCCACAAAAGCGAGTGACTCCGAAAAGACAACCATGCAGAACGCCAGGGCGCGGAAAAACTGCTGCTTTGTTGGTCGGCAGCGAGATCCGGCAATACCGCCGGTGCCGATTGGGCCGTTGCTCCTGCTTCATGAATCTCGAGAGGTAGGCCGTTTGGCGCGAGGGCGGATTCCTGGACTACGGGAGCGGTTAAGCGATAGCCCACCTTGTGCACGGTTTGTATGACGTGTTCGTCCTTAAAGGCCTGGCGTAATTTGCTTATGGCGCGAACAAGGACGTCCTCCCCGACAATAACGTCCGGCCAGACCAGGCGCAGCAGACTTTCCCGAGTGAATACCTCCCCAGGCTCGGACGCGAGCGTGAGGAACACTTGCATGACTTTCGGCTCGAGATGAACCCTCTCTCCATCTCGTTCCAGTGCGTTCAGGCGAGTATGAACAACCCAATCGTGAATTCGAAAATCACCGCGCAAAAGTTCATTCCTCTCGCTAAGAGATTATAGTAGCGCGCAAATCGACAAAGAGGGCCCTGACACCCGTGGCTATAATCCGATCAAATACAGATACTTGCCTACCATCGGGAAATCTTCGGGAAAAGTTCGCCTCATCTCCCTCGCCAAAGTCAACGGTAGCAGCCTAGGTTGATAGCCGAATTCGAAGTTGCATCTTCCTTTCGCCATTATCCCCGTGGGAAGCGGGACCTTGTGGGGCAACTGTGCTGGAACCAGAAGCGTATGGTCGTCGCTACAGATCGGAAGGACTGCTCGATGGGAGTCTACCAGCCGCTGAGATTACTCCCTGGAGAAGTCGTTGCCAACATCGTGAAGGCTGATAACGGACAGTCCAGAGAAAGCCACGGGGAAAATACATGCAGTCTGCAGCACGCAAACGTGACGATTTGGAGGAGCCATGAAATTTGGAGGAGCTATGAGATCAATGACGGTGCATTTTGGGCACGGCAGGGGCAATGAGGCACAACAGCCATCCTTGAAGACGGCGGACACAGAATTCCTGACAAGACGAATAGGAGCCACTGTTGCCTGGCTCGTTCGAGGAGCAGTCGCAGGAATGTCGGTGGTGCTGCTGATGCTGCCCATGGAGAGTGCGCGTGCTCAACTGTCGGTTACAACGGCGAACCTTAGTGGAACGGTGGCGGACTCGACGGGCGCGGTCGTTCCGAATGCTGTTGTTACCCTGAAAAGCGGCGAACGCGGTATCGCGCGCACGACAAACACCAACGAGACTGGGCGCTACACATTTTCCCAACTGCCGCCGTCCACCTATGTCCTTCTGGTGCGGGGCGGCAATTTTGCGACTTATCAGCAGAATGGAATCGTTCTGAACTCCTCGCAGGCGGCAACCCAGGATGTAACCTTGGTTCCCGCGTCGGTTAGCCAGCAGGTTGTCGTCACTGCCGGCGCATCGATATTGAACACTGACAACGCCAATGTGTCGACAGAGGTGAATGACCAACAGGTTGTCGAATTGCCGCTCAATCTCCGGAACCCTTATGGGTTGGCCACTCTGAACTCGTCGGTCAACAACAATTCCGAACAACAGACTCTGCTCGGTGGCGGAGGCAACAGCACGGATAACGCTGATCAAGACATCACGTTTCTTAATTTCTCCGGAGGATTTTTCTCGACGAGCGGTTATCTGCTGGATGGCTTGTGGAACACGGATCCTTCGTGGGGAGCCGTCGTGTATGTCCCCTCTGTCGACGATGTGCAGGAGTTTAAGGTTCAGAACAACTCGTTTACGGCACAGTATGGCTGGAGCACAGGCAATGTGGTCAACGTGACCACCAAGTCGGGAACCAGCGATTTCCACGGAGATATGTGGGAGTTTTATCGCAACTCTGCGATGGACGCGAATCTCTGGTTCAATGATTACAACAACGAGCCGAAAGAGTCAGTTAGTCGCAATCAGACGGGCGTCGCCGCCGGCGGCCCCCTTTATCTGCCCCACCTCTACCAGCAGCGCCAAAAGACTTTTATCTATGGCATCTACGAACACTTGGGCTTGTCCACGCCTCTGATTGGCACATTCACGGTTCCCGATACCAACTTCCGCAGCGGTGACTTTGCTCAACTGTTGGGCTCTCAGGTCGGAACCGATGCCCTTGGGCGCCCAATCCTCTCCGGTCAAATCTACAACCCACATAGTACACGAGCGATCACTGCAGGCACAGTCGATCCGGTGACAGGCCTTACGGCCACACAAACGGGCTATATCCGCGATCCAATTCAGGGCAACATTCTCAACAACCTGGCTGGTTACACTCCAAATACGCTCGGCGCGAAGCTTCTGACTTACTATCCCAACCCAAATCCGAATTCAACAAGCCTCACGAACAACTTCACGCCTTCGTCATCCGCGCCAGCTGAATCCAATGAGTATTCGGTGCGGATCGATCAGAATGTCAGTGACGCGACGCGATTCTATGGCCGGTACTCCTATAAGACCGAATGGAAAACCAGCACGGGCTACTTCTGGGGCCCTGATAATCCCGCTGGACCCGGTAACATCAAGACTAATAACCGCTATAGCATCGCTTTTGGATACTCCCACACATTCACGCCCAGGCTAACCATGAACCTGACGGCGGGCTACGAGTACTGGAACCAAGGATCCATTGGCCAGTCACCGGGATTCCAGTCCTCAACAACGCTGGGATTGCCCACTTATCTCGATAATAATACTCCGGAGTTTCCCGTAGTCAACATCGGCAGTCAGAGCCAGCTGGGGACTAACAATGTCAATGGAACAATTCCACCCCTTACAACTGCCGCGGCAGATTTTCTTCGGGCTTCAGGCAAGCACACGTTGTCGTTCGGATACATGTTTGTGAATTCGGAGTCTAACTTCACCGGATTTCCCGGTACCACCCTGGACTTCAATGGTACGTTCACCGAGGGACCCAATCCGGAATTGCCGACGGCAAATACAGGAAACGGTGTGGCGGAGGCCCTTCTGGGCGTTCTGGACGGCGGAAATACGGAAGAATACCTTAATCCGGCCATTACGAAGCGATACGAGGGGTGGTATGTACAGGACGATTACAGACCATTACGGAAGCTGACACTGAACCTTGGACTCAGGTATGAGTTCCAGGGCGCTCCGACCTATCGGCACAACGCCGCGTCTTATTTCGACCCTACCCTGGCGAATCCGATCGGTATGTCGGTTGGACAAACGCTGCCCGGCTCCCTGGTCTTTCTCTCTTCCAGCAACCGGGGTATCTATGCAACAAATTACGAGAATTTTGCGCCGCGAATTGGGCTTAACTATCAGCTTGCCAAAAAGATCGTGTTTCGCGGTGGGTACGGAATCTTTTATACGCCCGCAGTCTTTTTCAGTACCTCTGCGCCGGGTAGTGTAGATGGGTATTCCGCCTCAACAGATGTGGTTCCGACCCTCGACGGAGTGACGCCGAATCCGGCGGTTTCGACCACAAACCCGTGGCCATACGGATATGTTGCGATTACTGGCAATTCCCTGGGCGAGCTGGAGGACGTCGGATACAGCGCCACGAGCGTATTCAGGAATCGGCGTTCCCCAACGACGCAACAATTCATGGCGGGCCTGGAATTTATGCTAACCGGTAACGACATCCTCGATGTGTCGTATGTCGGCAACCATGGCACGCACATATCGTACAGCTCACTGAATCGCTCCCAACTGAATCCAAGCTATCTGTCTGAAGGAACTGTGGCACTGGATACGCTGGTGCCCAATCCGTTCTATGGGCATATAACCGCAAGCAGTTGCAGCCTAAATGAGCCGACTATCGAGCAGTACCAATTGCTGCAGCCTTATCCGCAGTATTGCGGTGTAACTGAGAACTATCCAGCGGCCGGTTTTGATCTGTACAACTCGCTACAAGCGTCTTACAACCACCGTTTCACCAAGGGTCTCAATGTCGTTGTGTCCTATACGTTCTCGAAGTTTCTCGACAATACGGAAGGCACACAGAGCTGGGCGTATATGTTCTCGCCGTCTCCAGCGAACAATTACAATCTAGCTGCGGAGAAAAGCGTAGATGCCGGCGACACGCCACAAAGTCTGGTGGTCAGCTATATCTACGACCTCCCGATCGGACGCGGCAAATCCATCGGCTCCGGAATGAACCGTAAAGTGGATGCAGTGGTGGGGGGATGGGAGTTATCCGGTATTGTGACCGAAAAATCAGGCATCCCGCTGGGCTTCCACGGCAACGACATTCCCTCGTACGGCGGCAACCCGCGGCCCGACATCATTGGCAACCCAAACAGCATTTCGCACCGCTCAATACATGAGTGGTTCAACACCGGGGCGCTCGCCTACGCTTCCTATGGCACGTTTGGCACGGCTCCTCGTTATTCTTCGGATGTAAGGGCTCCGGGCTACAACAACTTTGACACGGCCATTATGAAGAACTGGAGCATTCGGGAGAAAGAACGAATACAGTTCCGGGCCGAACTGTTCAATACGTTCAACCATCCGCAGTTTTATTCTCCGAATACAGGTTACTCGGGTTGCGATCCGAATAGTGATGCGTCGTGCAGCTCCAGTTTCGGACAGATCACGAATACGTTTCCTAGCAGAGAAGTTCAAATGTCTGGGAAGTTCTACTGGTGAGGATCGATTCTCGCTTGTCAGCTAATAACCACTGCGCGCTAAGGCCTCTCTACGAGGCCTCGGCGCAAGGCAGCGGAGTCGAGGAAAGCATCCGGCCAAGTGCTCTGTCTGAACAATAAAGCGAAAATCAAGGCGGTTTGGCCATGATCTCAGCGACGTCACAGGGAATACATGATGAATCTTTGGCGCGGTGTCACACTGGCGATCTTAGCGATAATCTTCTGCTGTTCAATTCAGGCACAGAATCAAGCGGGCATTGCCATCAGCGATGTCTACACCGACAAGGCGCGCTATGCGCCGAACGAAGAGGTTCACGTCTTTGTTGTGCTGCGAAACCATGGGGCGAGCCACGGCGACTCGGCTTTTACAGTTACGCTGACGTTCTGGCATCTGGGAGCACGCATCGGGAATGACGTCTCGAAGACGGTCGATGTTACCGGGTCGCAACCGGTCCAAGTTGCGATTGACTGGATGCCTCCGAACGCCGATTTCTGCGGCTATTTCGTGGAGGTTCGCCTGATTGCGAAAGGCGGTCATGTGGCCGACCGGTCGCAGACTGCGGTCGATGTGTCATCTGATTGGAAGCGGTTTCCCCGTTATGGCTATCTGGCCCACTTCTCGAAAGCTGAAGGTGCCGTACAGAGGGAGTGGATCGCCGCTCTGAATAAATTCCATATCGACGGGTTAGAGTTCTATGATTTCGAGAATCGGCACGAGCAACCACTTGCTGGCAGCGTAGAGCACCCGGCTCCCTTCTGGAAGGATATTGCAGGACGCGAGGTCGATCGCGCTATCGTTGATGGGTTTCTTGCGAGTGCTCGGCAGTACAACATGACGAGTATGGCCTATAACACCAGCTACTGCGCCTATGCGGATGCGTTTGAAGATGGTTCCGGGGTCAACCTTAAATGGGCCACTTGGAATACGTCCGCGGAGCCGAGAACGGTGCAAACCGCTATGGCACTCGACTTGCATGGCAGTGAAGAATGGAAAACGCATCGCCTGGTGTATATGAATCAGAACAGCCCCGAGTGGCAATACTATCTCTTCGGGCAGATGGCCAATCTCTTCAGCGTCTACCACTTCGATGGCTGGCACATTGACACCTTCGGAACCCGCGGCGCGTACGCCTACGGCGGCGCGTACGTGAACTTCATCGAAGGATTTCGCCCCTTTATCGACCATGCACACGAATACCTGAACAAGCGCGTGGTGCTGAACACGGTCAATACCTGGGGACAGGACGAAACTGCCCGTTCCGACGCCGACTTTGTCTACTCGGAGTTATGGGAAGACCACGAAACCTACGCCAGCATCCTCGATGCGGCGTCCCAGGTCCACACCGCGAATCCGCAGGTTGGCCTCGTCTTCGCCGCGTACCTGCAGCGTGCGCCGAATGAGAACGATCCACCCCCGGCGAAGGAATTCAACACGCCCGCTGTTCTGCTGGCTGACGCTGCCATCTTCGCGTCGGGCGCCTCGCACATCGAACTGGGCGACGGCTCGCGGATGTTATCTAGTGAATATTTCCCGGCAGATACTAAGTTTGCCGTTTCTTACGAACTCTCCATGCAACTCCGCCATTATTACGACTTTCTGACCGCGTATGAGAACGTCCTGCGTTACCAGGTCACCCCGACGGCCGCCACCGTTGCGGTAGCCGGACAGCCATCGAGCCCCTACGGGGTGCCCAACACTATCTGGACCATCGCCCGCTGCAAGGGCGAAAGAACCATCGTGCATTTCATCAATTTGAAGGGCTCCGACGATCCGCACTGGCGCGACGTCCGCGCCGATCGTCCCCCGGCGCCCCTGCTCACTAACCTTAAAGTCCGCGTCGCAGTCGACTCCGACATCGCTGCGGCCGGCTGGGCGTCGCCCGATGTCGACGGAGGTGCCTATCACCCGCTGGCGCTCACTAGCGGCAACGACCACGGCCAGCGATATGTCGAGTTCGTCCTGCCGTCGCTTGAATACTGGGATATGGTCGTGCTCGATCACCAGACCCCTGCGCAGTGAAGGAGAGCGACTGCATGCGGCGTACAATCTGTCTGCTGCTGGCGGGCATGGCCACTTCCTTTGTCTGGCATCCCAACAATGCGCAGGCGCAGAATCACGCAGAGCGGGGATTCACGGTCGCGCAGGCGCCCGGCGCTCCCGGAGCCGTGCCTTACTGGACCAGCGGAGACAAACAGGGCGTCGGCACATCCATCACTCGCGCCTCGCATGTATGGTTCACTCTCGGCAACGGCGCGCTCAACGAGGTCTACTATCCGGCGGTCGATAAAGCCAACACCCGCGACCTCGAGCTGATTGTCACCGACGGAAAGACCTTCACTGATTTTGAAACGCTGGATACCTTACACTCCGTTGTCGTTCCCGATCCCGCTGCTCTGATCTTTACGCAAATCAACACAGCCAGAAGTGGGCGCTACCGGATCTCAAAGACCTATGTCACCGATCCCGTGCGTGATGCCCTGCTGATCCGCTTGAAGCTGAAGGTGCTTCAGCCCGGGCCCGCGCTCCACGTCTGGGTTTATTACGATCCATCCCTCAACAACTGCGGCCTGGACGGCACTGCTTACAGCCAGGGCAACGTTCTGGTGTCGCATACGCCGGACAGCCGATTGCCACAGGGCGCCGCCAATGCCGGGGCAACCCGCGGAGACGTAAGCTCGGCCCTGATGGCCGCGCCGGGATTCGCCGCCACGAGCAGCGGTTTTGTGGGAGTCAGCGACGGGTGGGACAGCCTGCGCACCACCCACACCCTCGCGGTCCGCTATGGGCGCGCGGACGACGGCAACGTGGCACAAATCGCCGAGCTGCCGGAAAGCTTCGGCCGGGGCGAGCCGGCCGTTCTAGCCCTGGGCTTTGGCGTGACCGACAAGGCCGCGATCGGCACTGCAACCGCCGCTCTTCAACAAGGATTCGATGTGGCTGCGCGCGCCTATGCCGACGGCTGGCACCGATACATCGCCAGTCTGCGGCACCCGGAGCCCAAATATCAGCGGCAGTTTCAAATGGCGGCCATGGTCCTACGCGCCCATGAAGACAAGCTGCACCCCGGTGCCCTGGCCGCATCGCTGACGATTCCCTGGGGCAATGCGTCGGACGCCTCGGTTGCCGCGGTCGGCGGCTATCACGTGGTTTGGTCGCGCGATCTCTATCAGGCCGCCACCGCGTTTCTGGCCATGGGCGATCGCGCCGATGCGCTGCGCGGCCTTGAATACCTCTTCAACACACAGCAGCGGCCGGATGGCTCGTTTCCTCAGAATTCCTGGCTGGACGGGAAGCCATGGTGGACCTCCCAGCAGCTCGACGAAGTGTCCTACCCCATCATCCTCGCCTGGCAGCTCAACCAGACGGACACGGCGACCTACGAGCATCACATTCGCACCGCAGCCAACTTTCTCGTTCAGCATGGGCCGGCAACGCCGGAGGAGCGATGGGAGGAAATGTCCGGCTACTCTTCATCAACCATTGCGGCTGAGATTGCAGGGCTGATCTGCGCGGCGGACATCGCCCACAGGAACGGCGATGCGGCGAGCGCGAAGCTGTGGACCGGCATCGCGGATGCGTGGGCGCGCGATGTGAACACATGGATGGTGACGACCACGGGGCCATACGGTCCGCGTTATTTCATCCGCATCTCTCCGCATGGCAATCCGAACTCCGGTGAGAAGCTGGTGCTGAAAAACGGCGCCGGTACCTGGGATGAGAGAGAGATTGTGGACGCTGGATTTCTGGAGCTGGTGCGGCTGGGGATTCGGAGTCCGAATGATCCCGTGATTTCGGAATCCGTAAAGGTGATCGACCGCACGATCATGGTGAACACACCCGAGGGCCCGGGCTGGTACCGTTACACCCACGACGGCTATGGAGAACACGCCGACGGAGAGCCCTACAACGGCTCCGGCATCGGTCGGCTGTGGCCGCTGCTGACCGGAGAGCGAGGCGAGTACGAGCTGGCAAACGGGCGCGACGCGACGCCGTACCTCGACACGATGGAGAAAATGGCCGGCCCGGGAGGAATGCTCTCCGAGCAGGTTTGGGATCGTCTGGAGCAACCGAAGCCAGGACTGCAATTCGGAAAACCCACGGGATCGGCAAACCCTCTAGCCTGGACCTGCGCTCAATTTATCCGCCTTGCGTTCGCGCAAGAGGAAGGTCGTCTTCCGGAGACCCCTCAGATCGTCCTGCACCACTTCGAACATCTTGCGCAATAGCACAACGAGCTTGGTTCTGATCATTCGGCATCGCGCCAGCCTTCCGGTGGCGAGCCATACGGTCCAAATGCCTGGCGCCTGGGGCGTTTACGCGGACAAATCCGTTGGGGAAATGATTGAAACTGGCTGAATCAGTAACGAAAAGCGTGCAACTGGCCTTTGGCCAGACAGGATGCGAAGGAACGCGAGTCGCCCGATCATTGTTAGTGCCGGTCGAGTGACAGCTACAGCCCGCGCCGACATTGGTGCTTCCAGAGCCCATCGAAAAGCGTGGGTCCGGGGTTGCGTACAGATGAGTGATGATGACCGCTCATCGAGCGGCGATCTCGATTGGGAGTTCGCTCTGCATTCGTGCCCTAGGCCACCCGCCCCCGGGGTGCCAAATGTTTCTTCAAAAAATTCCGGACTCTAGAGCGGGTGGTGCTCGAGGTCGAGGGCGAGCTCGTGGCCGATGCCGGAGAAGTCCTGCTGGATTTCGCGGGCTCGGTCGAGAGCTACCTGGACGTTGGGAAGAACATTTTCAGGGCCAACGCGCTCGAGAAAGTCGGATCGGGCGAGGAGCTGCGAAGGTTGATCGCGTGCACCACACATGAGGAGCACTTTGCCGGCCTTGTGCAGACGCTCAGAGAAGCCTTCCAGAGCGTGGATGCCGGTGGCGTCGAGCGCCGTCATGTTACGGAGGCGAAGAATGACGACGTCACCAAACTGGCCGAGGTGGCGGGTGGCTTCGGCAAGCTTCTCTGTGGTTCCGAAGAGGAAGGGGCCGTGGATGCGGAGGATGGTGACATTGGCTGGGATGTCCTTGTCCTGAAGGATGTGGGCCTGCCCGTCGCGGAGGTAGTCGCGGGTTACAGGAGCGACCGTAGTGGTTTCAGCGATGCGGTAGATGTAGAGCAGCGCGGCGAGCGCCATGCCCACGCCGACGGCGACGGTGAGATCGGCGAAGACGGTGAGAGCAAACGTCGCAAACCAGACAGCGATGTCGGTAGCGGAGAGGCGGAGGATGGAGCCGATTTCGCGCCACTCACCCATGTTGTAGGAAACGACGAACAGGACCGCAGCCAAAGTGGCGAGGGGAACGAAGCGAGCCAGAGGCGCGGCGACGACGAGAATCGTGAGCAAGGTAACCGCGTGCGTCATTCCGGCGATGGGGGTGAGCGCACCGGAACGAATGTTGGTGGCGGTGCGGGCGATGGCGCCCGTGGCAGGGATTCCGCCGAAGAGGGGCGATGCGATGTTGGCGACGCCCTGGGCAACGAGCTCGACGTTGGAATCGTGGCGGTCGCCGCTCATGCCATCGGCAACAACGGCAGACAGCAGGCTTTCAACGGCCGCCAGCAGCGCCACTGTAAAAGCAGAAGGGAGCAGGGGAAGGATGTGCTCGGAGTGAAACGCGGGGAATGCGAAGTGCGGAAGACCCTGCGGAATACCGCCGAAGCGGCTGCCGATGGTTTCGACAGGTAAATGGAAGAGAGCCGCAGCAGCGGTTGTGATCACAAGCGCAACAATCGAGCCGGGAACGCGTCGAGTAACGCGCGGCAAGAAGAGAATGACGGCGAAAGATGCAGCGGCGACAGCGACGGGTTGCCAGCGGAGGGTTCCGGCGTAATGAAGGAGCACCTCGATGCGGGGGAGGAATTCGCTGGGAACGGGCGGCGTAGTTAGGCCGAGGAAGTCTTTGATCTGGGTGGAAGCAATGAGGAGCGCGATGCCGTTGGTGAAGCCGATGGTGACGGGGCGGGGAATATATTTGACAGCGGTGCCGAGGCCGGTGAAGCCCATGATGAGCAGGAGGAGACCGGCCATGAGGCTGACGAGGGCGAGGCCGGAGACGCCGAACTTTGCCACAATTCCGGCGACGATGACCACGAATGCGCCCGTGGGGCCGCCAATCTGCGTGCGCGAGCCGCCGAGCGCGGAGATGAGGAATCCGGCGACAACAGCGGTGTAGAGGCCAGCCTGCGGAGAGACGCCGGAAGCAATGGCAAAGGCCATGGCCAAAGGCAGCGCGACCAAACCTACCGTTACGCCGGCAACGAGGTCGTGCGAAAGCTCCTTGGCAGTGTAACCGTGCAGACACTGAAGCGAGCGGGGAAGCCGCTTAAAAGAAGGATTCAAGGATGAAGCCGCCTTTCAAAAAGGTTCAATGAAAAGTTTCGAGGGGTTTTTCCATTTCTTCTAACATTCCCTGAGATTCTTTGAGCTGGGAATGGAAGTAGACGCGCATGAGATTCAAAACCTCGACGATAATGCGGTCACGGACGGAATAGAAGACCTGGTTGCCCGCGCGGCGGTTCACGAGGATCTGTTTGGCGCGCAGGATGCCGAGGTGCTGCGAGATGTTGGCCTGCTCCATGCCGAGCTTTTCGATGAGCGTCCCGGCGGAGAGTTCGCCTTCGCTCAAGAGTTCCAGAATGGCGATGCGGGTTGGATGGCCGAGGGCCTGGAAGATGTCAGCTTTGAAGCGGCGGAGGGAGTCTGGCATGACCGAATATTAGCATATTCGAATACTATTGGAACCGAGAGAACCGTTTCTGGATCAGTAACCTGAAGCATCGGATGGGGCGCCCCAACAGGGAGGGGATAAACAGCCTTCCAGGCGTTGTTAATCAGGAGTCGGCTATCTATGAAAGCGTCGGCGGTGTCAAGAGAAAAAACGATCTCCATCTCGGCAGAGACGTAGAGGGTTGTCAAGGGCGCCCGGAGGGCGTTCATCTTGACCCTTGACAGCCCTCTACGTCCCACAGAATTGAAGTGGGAACGAAGCGAAACGAAGTTCAGTGAAGCTTCGTTCCTTATAGGGCTCAGTTTCTCTTTCTTCTTCCAGATCGCTTGCATAGTCGCCTCGACCAGGGCTCGCTTGTAATCTTTCGAGTGAACTCGGTTCGACCCAACCATCTATCCGATCGCAATTGCGACCATGATTACTTCTTCGAACTCCCTTGGGGAAGGGAGCGGGGCGTCTCAATCAGTGTCGCGGTGATCTACTTCACACCATAGCCGACTTCGGGCTGCCCCACGTGCGAACCGAATTGCAAAAACGTCTCGTAATCCCATCCCTTGCGCCACATCCAATACAAGCGGACTGCGAGTTTGCGGGCCATCGCAACCTTGGCGATCTGACGTTCGCGGCGCATCGCCAGGTGCAGGAACTCGCGCCGCCAATCGGCATTGGCACGGACAGCGGCTTGCGCCGCCTCCACCAGCAGAAAACGCAAAAGCGAGTTGCCTTGTTTGCTGATGTGTCCCAGCCGCTGCCGGCCAGCGCTGGAGTCCTCGCAAGGGATCAGTCCCAGGTAGCTGCCTATCTGTTTACCGCAACGAAAACGCTGCGGAGATCCGATGATCAAAACATAGGCCAGTGCTGTGAGTGCACCAACTCCCGGATGCGTCATCAGACGTTGCGCCTCCGGATGCTGCCCAGCCTGTTGTACAACCGCGGCCGTTAACGCCGCGATGGTAGGAGTCAATTGGTCGAGCAGCTGCAGCAGGTCCTGGCGGCGCCGGGTCGCCCAAGGCATCAAATGGAACGACTCCAACTGCGATCTTCCCGCGTCGCTCCACAGTGCCTTCTTGCGCCGTACTCCCTCGTTCAGAGCCACGGCCTGAAGCTGATTCATGACCCGCGTTCGCATCTGCACCAGCCGGTGGCGGTGCCACAGCAGTTGCCGCAAATCGCGATTCTCCACACCGGGTACCCACACCCGCGGGAACCGATCTTCCATCATCAGCTTCAGCAGGAGCCGGGCATCCTCCCGATCATTCTTTTGCTTCCGTACGCGTTTAGCCTTGATTTCGGCCGGGTCGCCGACCCACAGCTCGTATTCCAGCTCCGCCAGCAAACGCTCGAACCAGCGCGCGTGCCCCGTAGCCTCTATTCCCACGCGGACGCTCACTCCCTGCTCCTTCAATTTCCGATAGAATGTCTCCGCTTCTCCATTGCTGTGCAGCAATCGGCGTTCACCACATTCTCCGCTCTCGGTGTCTAACCACGCGATCTGCTGAACACTCGGGTGATAATCGCATCCCACAATCAACATATTCGGCTCCTTTCTCCCGAGCCCTGGTCAGTCAGCAACTGCCCAAGTGTATTCCACACAGAAGCAGACTTATAATTTGGCCACGTTCGGCTCCTTCCTCTTCGAGCACTCCCGGTCAGTCAGCAACTGCCAGGCTTCGCTCAGGCTCTCGAAGGAGCCGACGCTTTTATGGAATCAGTGTCTCGCGATCCTCATGCTAGAGTAAGGGCTAAAAAATGAAAGCCACTACGGCGTTTATCGGGAAGAATCCGGAGGCATCGGCTCCGGATTGCCCGACATCCGGTACCGGTCTCATTTGACCGTTTCTCCTTTGCACTTGAATCTGTTCATTCTCAGTCGATGTAGCGTGCATCTGACTCGCTTTTCGTCTGACTGAATAAGTCACATAATCGATCGCACAACGCCGCCCTCCACGCGCAGGGCTGCGCCATTCGTTGCTGACGCCAGCGGGCTGCACACATAGGCTGCCATTGCCGCGACTTCCTCCGGACTGGCGAATCGCTTCAGCAATGAGGACGGGCGCAAAGAGCGAAAGACCTCTTTCTCAACATCGGCCATACCGCTTCCCTTGGCCGTCGCCATTTGGCGCAGAAACCCTTCGACCCCCTCGCTGAGTGTTGGCCCGGCAAGCACCGAATTCACAGTAACGTTGGTTCCTGCAGTTGTCTCAGCTAATCCGCGGGATAAGGAGATCTGGGCTGTCTTCGTAACCCCGTAGTGGATCATCTCGACGGGTATGTTCAGAGCAGATTCGCTGGAGATGAAAACAATTCGACCCCAGTTCCTCTTCAACATTCCCGGAAGATAGAATCGGCTCAAACGGACGCCACTCATGACGTTGACTTCAAAAAACCGCAGCCATTCATCGTCCGTAATCTCGCTGAACGGCTTCGCTTCAAAGATGCCGAGATTGTTGACGAGTATGTCGATTTCCGGCACAGCATTTGTGAGCTTGTCTATGCCTTCCCGCGTGCCCAGATCGGCCGCTACTCCCGTGACATGCGCATCCTTTTGCTTTTGTCGAATACGCTCAATACCCTCATCTACACGTCTCTGAGAACGGCCATTCATCAGTACGGCAGCTCCTTCCTGGGTGAGGAGCGAGGCTATTGCGAAGCCAATTCCGGCGGTTGAGCCGGTCACAAGAGCGGTTTTGTTTCTTAATTGCAGATCCATGAGTTTTCCCCCTTTCTGGTTGGTTGTGATCTGCTTAGGGACTAGATGTTTCGAAGGGCCTTAATGATGGGCGAAATATCCCAATAGACTCGGTAGAGCGTGATCTTGCCGCCTTCGATCCTGATGTTCTCTGCTACGTACACGTCGTACTCATTGTTGTTGGCCAGACACTGGCCGTGTTCGTGCACAATCCCAACCGCCTCGGGGCCATCAACCATTAACCGCAGCAGCTTGAACGACAGCAAGCGCGCATGCGCTGCCCAAACTTCAATGCTCTTCAGGGCTGCGGCTGCACCCTTGTAAGTTCCCAGCCACGGCGCCAGATCGCTGACGCCCGGCGTCGATGGAATGTTTTCCCACAGAACGTTCTCATCCAACAGCGCCTTAGCGTCCTGTAACCTGTTCTGTTCCAGGCTTGAGAACCATGCTTCGGCGACCTGCCGTGGCGACAGCGTCCCCTGTACTCCTGCTTCCTTTGCGATATTCAGATCCGTCATTTTGAGCCTCCTGTTATTTGTTTCCGGCTGTGGTTTTCACAGCGCAAATCAGCTTCTTGTTCACAAACTCCTGGATGCCAAGACTCGAGAGCTCCTTGCCGTACCCCGACCGCTTGATTCCGCCAAATGGCAGTTCTGGAGCGCTGATAAAGGGAAAGTTGACGAAAACCATACCGGTCTCGATGCGGCTGGCCACCTGCTTGCCGTGCTCGATGTCGGACGTGTACACCGAGCCGCCCAGGCCAAACGGAGAGTTGTTGGCTATGGCAATCGCTTCCTCCTCATCCTTTGCCGGGAAAAAGAGCGCGACCGGGCCAAAAAACTCCTGACGGTATGCGGGGTTATCGGGCGTCACATTGGTGAGGATCGTCGGCTGCATAAACGCGCCTTGATGGCCGATGCGATCGCCTCCCGCGAAGATCCGCGCCCCATGAGCGACGGCTTCGCGGACCTGCGTGAGTAAGAGGTTCAACGCGGTCTCGGAAGCCAATGGACCCAGCGTAGTGCTTTCATCCAATGGATCGCCGGGCTTCAGCTGCCCTAACGCGTCACGAAACGCGTGCAGGAACTGTTCGGCCCTCGGCCCCACGACGATGAAGCGTTTCGCGCCGATGCAGGTCTGGCCTACATTGCCGATGCGGCCCAGAACGGCCATCTTGACGGCGAACTCAAGATCGCAATCTTCCAACACAATGAAAGCATCGCTTCCTCCCAGCTCCATCGTCGATCTCTTCAGGTTCTTGCCGGCGCGCGATGCCAGCGATTCGCCCGCCTGCTCCGATCCGGTAAGAGCGACGCCTTCGGTCCGCGGATCATCCAACAACGCGCCAACCTGATCGCTTGAAACAAAGAGATTCGTGTAGGCGCCGCTGGGCGCTCCTGCATCTGTGAAGAGTTGCTGGAAGGCGAGAGCACATTGCGGCACGCCTGAGGAATGCTTTACCAGAAGGACGTTACCGGCCATCAGGTTCGGAGCGGCAAACCGCGCAAGCTGGTAGTAAGGAAAGTTCCATGGTTGAACGCCGACCAATACCCCAAGCGGAGAAAATTCAAGGTGCGCGTCACCCATCGTTGTGTCGATGGCTTGCGGCGCAAGAAATTCCTCGGCATGATCGGCAAAGTATTGGAGAATAGCGGCGCTCATCTCCACCTCGTCGCGACCTTCCGAGATCCTCTTCCCCATTTCAATGGCAGCAAGGCGAGCCAGACTCTCCTTCCGTTCCAGCATCAGGGACGCAGCCCCTCCTACGACCTTGGCACGGTCCTGGAAAGTTGCTTTGGACCATACGTTTTGAAAGGCGCTGTCAGCCTTTGCCAGCGCGCTTTCCAACTGCGCATCGGTTTGCAGGTCGAACCTTTGCAGTAACTCACCGTTAAACGGATTAATGCTTTGATATGCCATGATGTTCTCCTTCTTTACTTGCGCTTGCATTCAATGTTTTCGATCAGTTCTGTCTCCGGGGCGCTACTGACGGCTCTCGAAATATTCGACAAGCGAAGGTCCTTTGGGAGACCAACCGAGTCGCCGTGCGTTGACTGCACTTACCAGGCTGTTGGAGGTTATGCCATAGCGGCCTGCATCGCCGTATTGGCGGACCAGATCCTCGACATTCAGGCTGATTGTCTTGCCGCCAAGCCCAAGTGAGCGGCTGACCATCTCGGCAATCTCCTTGAAGGATGCGTGACCACTCTCCGCGAAGAAGAATGAACCTCCCGGAGCCTTCTGCAGAGCGAGGAGGTACAGTTCCGCGAGGTCATCGATGTGGACATTTGAGTATCGATTGAGGCCTTTGCCGAAATAGACCCCTGCACCCAGCTGTTTAGAAAGTGCAATGATTTTCGGGAGTTGATCGCTGTCCGGCTGTAACCCTCGCCCCCTTCCATAGATCATGGAAGGGCAGATCACGACAGACCTGATCCCTTTGTCGATGGCTGCCTCGCGGACAAAGCGATTCATCGCCACGCGGGGCCGGCGGAACGGGACTGGCTCGAAGTAGGTGTCCTCTGTGTAGAAAACAGAGCCCGCGTATTCACCATCCGCGGAATCCGCGACAATGCCCGAACCCGTTGTGTAGATCAGTGCCTTTTCGCTGCGTTCGAGCGCCGAGACTAGCGTCACGACCGACCCTGGATGATCGGCGCTGGCGGCGTGGATTACGGTATCAGCCTCATGTGCGGCACTCGTGAGTATCTCCGGATCATCTAGGGCTCCGAGAACCGGCTCAATCCCGCGGTCCTTCAGCAGGAGGGCTTTCTCTTTGGACCTAACCAGCCCAGCTACCTGATGACCTGAAGCGATTAGGCGTTCTGCGACCGAACCACCGATGTAGCCGGTCGCTCCAGTTACAAATACCTTCATATTTCACCTCTGAATAGTTCTCGACACGGTCTTCGTCCAATACGACAATCACCGTTGTCGTATACTTAGACTATACGACAATGCCCGTTGTCGCAATATTTTTTCAGATTATTTCGGGACAAGATCTGAGCGGTGCCGCTTAGCCGCGAGAAGTGCTTCCTGCATGGCGCGTGAAGCGGCCTGCAAGACAAAGATGCGATTGAACTTCGAGGTTGGTGCCGACGCTTACAATGTGCGAGACTCTAGAAGAACCAGCATTTGGGCGGCAGCATGGCGTGCATGCGCTGCAATCTCGGATTTCTTAAACTTGCGCAGGCCGTGTAGCGCATCCTCAAAGACACCAACACAAAGCAAGCCGCCAAATATGTTCGCTGCGCCGCGTTTGTCTCTTACCTTCCACTTTTCGATGGGAACCCAGTGATCTAAATATCGGGCGAAAACATCGTTCCTGCGCTCAATGACCTGTTCTCTGTATCGCTTTCCCAACTCGGGGAACAAGTGTGCATCCTGCGTCACCACTCGATACAAATCCAATTGCTCTTTCGACAGCGCATGTTGCAGATATTCAATACCAGCCAGGACCAGAGCTGCGCGAGGAGGTTTAGGGAACCATGCCTTGTCAGGTTCTGCTGTCTTCTCCTGGCCTTGACCGCTCAGTTCATCAAAGGAAGCGGGATCGCAGGCTGCATGCATGACAGCGCTGAACAGATCGTCTTTATTCTCAAAGTGGCGATAGAGGGTCTTGATTCCCACGCCTGCTGCTTCGGCGATGTTGTCCATCGAGGTCTTCGCATACCCACCTTCAAGAAACGACTTCCGTGCGGCATGCACGATGGCGGACCGTTTGCGCTTCATCAGGGAAGCCTTAGGATGATCACTCGACCAGCTCTTCACGCGCGCCTCGCTTTCCACGGCAAAGTGTGTCTTGAATAATCATACGACAACGCGCGCTGTTGGAACCAGCTTGGTGCGGGATGCCCGTTCGCTCCCGCGTGGTCGGTGAACGGGAAGTAATTAAAATGCGCCCGCGAAACGGTCCCGGGAAGTCTTAGTGCTGTATCTGGAGCGCCCCGCCACGCAACGCTGCGCAGCTGACTGGTGTTAAAGGGGCGCTTCTGATACAGCGACTTGAAGGAAGCCGCCCTCATGGAAGGCTATGTACTTTGAATCGGTTTGAGCAGGTGCAGAGGGGTCAGGCATCGGCTGAGTTGGGTAGGATGTGCCGCTTGGACTGTGGGATGGTGCGGTGAAACACCGCGATGAGGTGTCAGTCGAGGGTCCAAGAGATAGCCGGGCGAGCAATCCCGGACAGATGAGACAAGGAGTCCACGTACGCGCCGAAGCACGGGCACAGGCCGGGGATGTGGATAGAACTTCATGCTGGGCACGGGTCTGGTTGAGGTGGAGAGCGAAGCAGGAGTTGGGCAGCGGAGAGCCGTTCGACGACGCGCATGGTTGCGCCGCAGAGTGGGCAGTTCCAGAGCGAGTGAGCCTGATCGGTGGACGGTGATAGCACCGAAGCAGTCATCTTCTCTGAGCCGCTGAGGAACTGGAAGCATAGCGGCAGGAGTGTGGCGCGGCTCCGGTTGGCCAGGAACCCGAAGTTGCGGATGCGCACGAAACCGGGCGGCAACAGGTGGAGCAGGAAGCGGCGCAGGAACTCCTCGACGGTCAGAGTCATGAGCCTCTTCTTGTTGCCGTGCGCGGAATCGCGCCAGCGGAAGGTGACGTTGCCATCGGAGAGGGCGACCAGCCTGGAGTTGGAGATGGCGACGCGATGGGTGTAGGCGCCGAGATAGCGCAGCACATGTTGCGGTCCGCCGAAGGGTGGCTTGGAATAGACGACCCAGTCGTGGCGGAACAGTACGCGCAGCCATGAGGCGAAGGCGCGCGGTTCGGCGAGTGGCAGGAGGCTGCCGTGGAACTGGAGCTCGCCACGATGGAAGGCGTTGCGAAGTCCGGCGACGAACTTGCCGCGGAAGACACGGCTGAGCACGCCGATGGGCAGGAAGAAGGAACGCCGGGCGGAGAGCCAACGGGAGTGATCCGGAGCCAGGCCGCCGGCGGCAAGTACGCAGTGGATATGAGGATGAAACTGCAGGCGCTGATTCCAGCTGTGCAGCACGCTGAAGAAGCCGATCTCAGCGCCAAGATGACGGGGATCGCGAGCGACCTCAAGCAGGGTCTCAGCACTCGAGTGAAAGAGCTGGTTGTAGATGAGCCGCTTGTTCTGCAAGGCCAGCGGGGCCAGTTCCCGGGGCAGAGTAAAGACCGCGTGGACGTAGCGTGTGGGCAGCAGTTCCCGCTCGCGCGCCTTGAGCCAGCGCCGGCGCGCGTTGCCCTGGCATCTTGGGCAATGCCTGTTTCTGCATGAGTTGTAGGAGATCCTGGTCGTAAGTCCGCAGCCGGTGCAGCGATCACGATGTCCACCCAGCGCAGCCGTGCGGCAGCGCACGATGGCCAGCAGCACTTTTCGATGCTGCCAGTTGATCCACTTGCAACTGTGTTCGATAAATGCCTGTCCGGCACAGCGAACGATGTCGGCCATCTCCACGAGAGGCCGGTTGTTCAACTGTGCTTGTGTCCTCCCCGTGCAGAGAAGGTGAGCGCATCGAGCGGGCTGGCGGTGGCGCTGAGATGCCGTTGGGACAAATGCAGGTAGACGGTAGTGACTTCGAGGTCTCGATGGCCGAGCAGTATCTGGATGGTGCGCAGGTCGGCGCCGGCTTCGAGAAGATGGGTAGCGAAGCAATGTCTCAAGGTGTGCGGATGGATGCGCCTGTGCTCAAGGCCGGCCCGTTCAGCGGCGATCTGGCACGCGGTCCAGAGGACCTTGGTGGTGACAGGGTAAGTTGCCGTGTGCCAACGGTTGCCGGGAAACAACCACTCCTTGGGCTTGCGTCGTAGTCCGCGCCAGTAGACGCGCAGCTCATCGAGCAGCTTCGGGCTGAGCATGACATCGCGGTCCTTGCCGCCCTTGCCCTCGCGGATGTGGACCACCATCCGCTGGCTGTCGATGTCGCTGACCTTCAGATGGGCCGCTTCTGCGCGGCGTGCGCCGGTGGCATAGAGCGTCATGAGAAGGATGCGATGAAAGGGGGAATCCGCGGCGTCGATCAGGCGCGTGACCTCCTCCTGACTGAGTACCCCTGGAAGGTGACGCACCTTCTTCGGATAGGGCGTCTCGGCAATGCTCCAGCCGAGCTTCAACACGTGAATATAGAAGAACCGCAGAGCCGCAAGCCGTAGGATCACGGTGTTCGGACTGAACTTCAACTTGGTGAACAGCATCGCCTGATACTTGCGAATATCCTCCGGGCCAAGCTGATCCGGCGGACGCCGGCAGTACCGGCTGAAGTGGGCAACACCGTGCAGGTACGAGCGGATGGTTGTGTCGGCGAAGTTGCGGCGGCGCAACTCCTCAAGCATGAGCTGACGTAGTTGGTTCACAGAGAATCCTCCTTCTCTGCGTCCCAAACTATCCGGGCAGCCACAAAGGCCGGTTCAGCCGCACGCGAATGCGTCCGCCGCCGCAGCGGCTTCGTTCAAGTCGGCTTGTGGGAAGTGATCTGGCAAAAGCTGGCGAGCGATCCGACTGCTCAGTCTGGATTGATGAATTCAGCCCAATGCGCTCAAGCACGAATTCTCGCTGTGTAGTCGGCAATACGAAAGTTTGGCCGCCACGGTGGATCCCGCCTAGATCCGCCACAAAAGATTCGTTGGGAACAGTGTGAATTACACGACGAAGAGGGTGCGGCCTGCTTGTCCGTGACAAACCGTGTGTAGATCTTCTGGACCACTTCGATCTCCTTGTGGGGACCCGGGACCAGGATGACCCGGTCCGTCTGCAGACTTTTTCGCTCTCCCCGGCCAAGCAGCCCTTTGGGCGCCTGATTGCGATCGATTAGCTGGCGCCTCAGGCCATAGCCCGCGGCGCCGCCCTGCCGAAATCCCAGCTCAATGAGGCGACACTGGCCGGAGAACACTTTGACCGAGAGCTCGCGGCTGTATTCCGCAGCCATCGAACGTTTCAAGGTTTTGAGCACCGATGAGGACATGCTCCCGTCGTTCTCAAACTGCTCTGCGCAGTAATGAACTCGGATGCCAGACCGCTTCAGGACGTACTCGTAGCAGGCGCTCTCGTCTACGTCTTGGAACCTTCCCCAACGGCTCACGTCATAGACGAGCAGCGAGGTGAAGTTGGTTCGCTTGGCCTCGACATCAGCCATTAGCTGGTTGAGACCTTCCCGGCCGGCGATGTTCAGCCCACTACGGCCATGGTCGGAATAGTCCTGGACGATCTCCATGTTGTGGGCCGCTGCGTACTGGCGGATGATGTCGAGCTGGTTTTCTGGCGAATACTGCTGATGCTCGGTCGACATGCGGACGTACTGAGCCGCGCGAGACGGCGCCCGCGCGGTCAAGGATGCTGAAGCAAGGTCCATGCTGGTCACCAATCCAGCCTTGGGCTTTCGTGAAGGCCGCCCTTAAAAATTGCTCTACTTATCTAGTGGGAATTGGGGGGCGTTTTTCGCGACAAGGTCGCGGAAAAATCAACAAACTCTCGCTGCTCGAACCCGTAACAGGGAATTTCAATTCCCTGATATCTGGAGAAAATTCCCTGTTCTTTTTGAGCCCTGATGGTCGACCACGGCGGGCTAAGCACGGTGAATTGTGCAGCATGCCACGCGGCGCCAAAGTGAACGAGAGCCTAAAAGCTCAAGATTTCCCTGTTAAATTCCCTGTTAGCAGGGAAATGCTGTGAGAGAGCGGCTTGCTCGAGACTGCCAGCACCACCAAACCCTTCAGACAGTTGATTGCCTCTTCTAGCTTCCCCGCCCTTTCACCCCCGCAATTCAGCCCAGCTGCGCGCTTGACGCCGCGCCTGCGGCCAATCTCAATCCCCAATCGACTGAGTGAACGGATGGTATGATTTCCGTGTTTAGCCGGTAATCCCCAAAATTCATGGCCCGCTCGCAGGCTCAAGGAGTTCTTCCCCTTGCCGTTCGACGTCTTCGTCAGTCACTCATCGAAGGACCGGCTCGTCGCCAATGCCGTTTGCGCGCGGCTTGAGGCCGCCGGCATTCGCTGCTGGATTGCCCCGCGCGACATCGTAGCTGGAACGTCCTACGGTGAATCCATCATTGACGCGATTCATTCCGTAAAGGTGATGGTGCTCGTCCTTTCCGCGAACGCAAATTCATCCGGCCACATTCCCAAGGAGGTGGAGCGCGCTGTCAGCAATGGCGTGGCCATCCTGCCCTTCCGCATCGAGGATGTTCCTCCGGGCAAGTCGCTGGATTATTTCATTGGCTCGGTCCACTGGCTTGACGCCATGACGCCGCCCCTTGAAAAGCATCTCGACGAATTGGTTGATACTGTTCAGAAGTTGCTTCCGCCGCCGGTCGGTGCATCGGTTTCTCAGGGCTTACCGCCAACGGTTTTGCCCCAGTCCCCGCCAGCCTATCCTCCAGCCGTTCGGCCCACGATGCCCGCCAGTATCGGTAGCGCAGCCCCGTCAAAAAAGCTTTGGATCGGCATTGCCGCGGCAGTCGTTGTGGCAGCGGTTGTCCTTGGCATCATTTTCCTCAGGCCAAAACCAGCAGTGCCGGGGGGAACAATCACTTCAACCGTGAGTCCTTCACCCAACCCATCGCTCGTCACGCCCAATCCGACCCCTGCACCCGGCCCCACCGCCGCCGATCCCATTGTGGGCTGCTACCACTGGTTCAATAACGGATTGGTCTTCATTCACTCGAATGGCGTCATCCTCGGTGGACCCTTCACGGGACATTGGCGGCTCGTGAACGCCGCGCGGCGCGCATACACCTTTACATGGCCTGCAGCGATTGACACCATCACGATCATTCCTGACCAGCGCTCGTTGAGCGGAAGCAATCAATATGGGTACCCGATTGCAGCCACGCGCATCGCGGGCACATTCGGCATCGTCGGCACCTGGAACATGTCAAATAACGTTCCATTGCTTGTGTCTGCGAATGGCGCCTTCTCGGCCGGAACATTCTCGGGAACATGGCAAACCGTCGATGCCTCGCGCGGGATTTACACGCTTACCTGGCCGGATCCGGTCGACAGCGTCACGCTCTCCGCCGACGATCAAACCATCTCCGGTGCGAACCAGTATGGCGTAGCGACTTCAGGAACGCGAGTGGAGCCCTGCAACGTGAATTGAGACGCGCCCGAGCGCTTGTCGTCTCAAAAAACTTACCTTGGCTTGGCGCCTTGCAAGAATTTGACCACAATGGGCATATTGTCGGGACCCTCATGCTCGCGCGCCAGTTCGGTCGCGATGGCGAGCGATTTGCTCAAAGAGTCCTTGGCCTCGGCCGCATTTCCCGACCTCTGGCTCAGATTGTAGAGAATCCAAAGCAGATCCACGCTGATCTGCGGACTTCCACGATGCGCGTCGGTGATTTTCTCGAGCTGCTGCGCCGCCGTTCGAATCGCATCGACCCCCTCCGTATTGCGGCCAATCCAGTAGAGAACAATGCCGGCATGGTTCGATGCCAGCGCCACGTTGTGTTGCGCATCCACGTCGTCTGGGTCAGCGTGCAGCAACTGCTCTCGGATCGCCAGGTCCTTTTGGTACGACGCGATCGCCGCGTTGGCATCTTGCGTGCTCCCTTGCCCGTCGCCGGCCTGGTCGAGCGCTACCGCCTTGTTGAATTCCTGGTTTCCAAGTTGCTCGAGCGACGCCGCGACTCTCTCGAGACAATCCGGATCGGCGGGCTTGCGCTGCGCCAATTGTTGACAGACGCCGAGTTCCTGGTCGAAGTCTTTGAAGGCATTTGTAAAATCGCCTTGGTCCGTCGAAGCTGTTCCCAGTCTGTCGAATCCGCTTGCCAGCGCCGTGTGATCCTCCACGTTGCCGGGGTTCGCGTCGACTTGTTTCTGGAGAGTCGCGAGTTCGTCCTCGCGAATCGTGATCTCCTGCGCCGGGCAGATGATTCGAAACGCGCCATAGCCGATATTGATGTTGCGCATCTGCGTGCGGCTCTTGATTTTGAAGATCAGCTGCTTTGGATAATCGGGCCCGAGCATGTTGTCGGCGAAGTCCACCTCGAATTCATCGTCGTGCCCGGCGACAGGCTTGTATTTCCAGGTACAGACTTCTTTCTTCTGGCCGGTCCCATTGCCGCCTACTTCGAGCTCACTGCCGTTTACGTTTTCGTACATATGGTTGTTGACGCAGGTGCCGTCGCTATTCCACCCCATGTCCGTCGATCCGCCGCCTTCGTCCACATGCCAGCGTCCAAACATGTAATCGGGCGACGCCTTCGCCGGATCGGTGGCAAGGCGATTTGTTGAATCGATGCACGCGCGCAGTTGCTCCCCCGTGCCGTGCGTGTCCAATTGCTCGTCGGCGGCCGCTGCCCAGATTACCGCTTGCAATCGCTGCGCATCCCTCGCCTCGGTCTCGCTCTTAGCCGTGCGCGTCGCCTCGTCTGCCTTCTCCAAAGCGCCAGCCAATTGCGCCTGCTTTGAAACGGCCAGGCCTTCCGCTTGGCGCTCCCGCACGCTTTCGTCCAATGCGACCTTTTTCTGCTCGAGAGCCAGCCTGGCCTGTTGATCCGCCTGGCTCTGCGCAGTTTCAGCTTCTTTCTTCCCCCGGCTCGCCATCACCGCCAGCCAGGAAACGCCCACCAGGCACGCCACCAGAACTGCGGCCCACGCGATCACGATTCTCTGGCGTCGCCGCTGCTTGGCCAATAGCTGCCGGGCTGCCTCGAGGGCGGCAGCCTCATGCCGCGTATCGCGGCTCTCTTTGGCCACCAGCGCCAGAACATCGTGGATCAGCTCGATGCGAACCAATCCGCCGCGCTCTTCCCGGCGCAGAATGCGTCGATCCACCAGGCTCTGAATCGCCGCTTCGCTCACGCCGGGCTCCGCCAGGGCATTGTCCAGCGCGCAACTGTCGCGGTAGCCTGCGGCCGTCAGCAGCCGATCCTCGACGAAATAGCGCACCCTCACGTCCAGCCCCGCGAATCCCTGGTTGTAAAACTGCGCAATGATCTGCTGCGTGTTTTCGCCCTGGATGAGGTCGGCGCTGATCTCCGTCTGTCCGCGCGCAATGCGTTGCTCGTTGAGCTCGCGGCAAACCAGCGACAGAAGCGCGGGTTCGACTGAAATCTCTTCGAGTTGCACGGAGGCGCCCCTCGCGGCGCCGCCAACGAACCTCACAATGCGCGCCGCAACAGTTGCACTCAGCAACCCTCCACCAGCCTGCTCAATTGCCGCCGCCGCCCGGTCGCCGCGCATCGGTGTCAGGCGCATCCGATTTTGCATAATGGGGCGAATGACGGTCTTCAGGCTCTCGAATTCGGCCAGATAATCTTCTCGGAAACTGAAGACCATTTTGATGTTCTGGCGCAGCAAATCAAACTGATCCAGAAGCTCCGGATGCACGGTCAGTTCGCGTTCAAGGGCCGGCGGCAGCCGGTTTTCGATCAGTTCGCCCAGCTCTTGCAGCAGCAGTTGCGTGCGCGCGGTTTGCTCCGGCGTTTGCCGGCCGAGCGTAAAAATCTCCTCAAATTGATCGAAAGCCAGTACTGGCACAACCGGGCGCCCATGGGGATTGAGGAACTGCGTGCCGGGCCGATGCAGGTATTGCCAGAATCCGTCACCCGGCAGGACCGGGCTCGCGCTCACCTCGTGATTGGCGCATGCGGCATTGAGTGCCTGCCACACTTGGTCGATGAGCACAGGCGCTTCTGCGTCGAAACTCAGGCGCAGGTACACCGGCAGATAACCGGCGCGGCGCAGGTTCGGAAATACGCCAGCACTCAGCAGCGACGATTTTCCCAATCCCGACTGGCCGAACAGCACGGTCAGCGGTTCGCGCTCGATCAAGCGGAACAGTTCGTCTGTCTCCGCTTCGCGGCCGTGAAAGAACATGCGCGAGTCTTCGCCGAACGGCACCAAGCCCGGCCATGGGCGTTCAGCGTCGATTGTCGGCAGCTCGTTCATTGCTTACCTTGCATGCGTGCGCGCATGGCGTTGAAGGCCTTCACGATGGCTTCTGCCTGGTGGCTCTCGAGGCTGCCGGCGGGCGCCTGTTCAATGTGCACCATCTTGAACGCCGGGGGAATCTCGGCGCTGGTAACCACCGGAGTATCGTCGATCACCAATGGGCAAAGGAAGGCGAGGCTGCTGCCGGTGAAATCCAGGTTCCGCTCGCTGGCCCACGCCCATTCCTTGCGAAAGAATCCGGTCCGCTGTTCCGCCGTTCGCGAGAGCACAGGCACAAATAAGGCACATTGCTGGATCGCGAGCCGAATGCGCGCCGTGTAGTCGCTGCCCCAGTCGAGTTGCTGGCGATCGAGCCACACCGGCAGCCCGGCGTCTTGCAGTTCCGCCGCAAGTCGCAGCGCGGCCGGCCGGTCCTCGCTGGCATAGCTGATAAACAAGCTTCCGGGCGGCATGGTCTCCGGCATCGGCTCCGGCTCCTTGGCCGCCGCATCGCTGCCTTGACGTTCCTGCCAGCGCCGCGCGAGTTCGGCTACGAAGTCGACCGGGTCCAGCGCCAGCACCACGGTTTCGCGGCTGAAGCTGGTCAGGAAGGCGACCAATGGTGTATTCGATTCCGCATCGGCGTCGATCAGGTACTCTGAGAAGCCGCGCTCCGCGGATAGCTTGCTGTTCTTGGCTGTGCGCAGGATGAAACGCGCGAGCCAGTCGGGAAATCCGCAGCCGAGGAACAGCAGGTGGTTGTGGCCCAATTCGTCGAAGAGCCGCTCCGGGCGCTTTTCCGGAATCTGCAATGCGGTCACCCACTCCAGTTCGTCCTCTTCCGCAATCACGTACTTGGGCAGCACCGACATGCGTCCAAACAGGCCATAAACTACCGGCGCATCGCGCGGCCCATCGGGCAGGTCGCCAGCTTCGCTGGGATTGAAAGCCAGTTCGCGTGTCTCCGCGCGTCCGCCAAATCGCGCCGCGTTGATCGCCTGGGCCAGAAGATTATCGGTGCAGAAGCTCGCGAAAAGATTCAGGTCGCGTATGCCCGCGAGTTGCAGCAGAGGCTCCGGGATTTTGACGGTGAGCTTTGCGGCGATGTCGCCTAACTCGCGATACACCAACTGCCGTCTGCTGCCCGGCTTGGCCAGATAAGCTCCCACCACCTGATCGAGCGTCGCGCCTTCGCCCAGGTCGCCAACCTTCAATCGAGTCGCAAGCTCGCGCGCCAGCACACGGTGGTAGGGTTCGCGCCGTCCGTCATGATCCACGATGACAAGTTGTGGGCCGACTATAGGGATGACGCTGTGCGCCTCGATATAGGTCAGCAACTCGTCCCAAAAACTGTCCTGATCCGGCATCATGACCGGTGTCCTCGGGCTGCCCGGGATTTTGCACCACGGTGAGAGTTAGTGTAGCGCAGCGGGTAAGTGACTCAGCCTTTTACATTCCCTTCGGTCGCCACAAAAGGCATAACCAGCCTTCCACGCCAATGCTGGCGCGTCGACTTCCAGGGAGATACCCTGACGCCGTAATCAGTTCGCGACGCCTGCTTCCGCACGTGCTTTGTCGGCACGTGCAGGAGTAAGCCTCGCAAAACTTGGCGAAATTTCTGGTGCGTCCTGTACTCTGCCACTATCAGGTGAGTTGTGCCTAAGGGTTTCTCGTGCTCGTGTGCAATGTTTGTTCTCGCGCATCAAACAGCGTATCGGGAGGATTTTATGGAACTGTGCATGATCGGCTTGGGCAGAATGGGAACCAACATGGTCCGGCGTCTTATGCGGGCCGGCCACCGCTGCGTTGTCTACGATATTCACCCGCAAGCCGTGCAATCGCTTGCCAAGGAGGGCGCGGTTGGCGCGGATTCGATGGAAGACCTGGTCAAGAAGGCGAAATCACCTCGCGCCGTCTGGATGATGGTGCCGGCAGGCGTGGTCGATGCAACGCTCAAAGGCCTGACTCCTCTGCTCGAAGCGGATGATGTAATCATCGATGGCGGGAACTCCTATTATCGCGACAACCTTCGCCGCGCCGCTGAATTGAAACATAAAGGCATCCACTATGTCGACGTGGGAACCAGCGGCGGAGTGTGGGGCGCTGAACGTGGTTATTGCCTGATGATTGGCGGCGAAAGGGACGTGGTTCAGCGCCTCGACTCTATTTTCTCCGCATTGGCGCCATCCATTGATTCGGCGCCGCGCACGCCCGGCCGGGATAAGGTGGGCGGCACTGCCGAGCACGGCTACTTGCACTGCGGACCCAGCGGCGCCGGCCACTTTGTCAAGATGGTGCACAACGGAATCGAGTACGGAATCATGGCCGCGTACGCAGAGGGGCTGAACATTCTCCGCCATGCCAATGTCGGCAAGGAGCAGGAAACTGTGGACGCCGAAACTACGCCCCTGCGCCACCCCGAGGTGTACCAGTACGACCTGAACCTTGCCGATATCGCCGAGGTCTGGCGCCGCGGCAGCGTGATCGCATCCTGGCTCCTGGATCTGACCGCCATCTCCCTCCTCGACAGCCCGGATCTGGCAAAATTTGCCGGACGCGTGTCGGACTCGGGTGAAGGACGCTGGACAATTACTGCTGCGATCGACGAATCGGTTCCCGCCCCCGTGCTCAGTGCTGCCTTGTATGAGCGCTTCAGTTCGCGCGGCGAAGACACCTTCGCCGACAAGCTGTTATCCGCGCTGCGCTTCCAATTCGGCGGCCACCAGGAAAAAACCAGCCAGAAAGAAGGCGTCTGATGGCCCGGTCGGAATCTGACGCTCTGGTCGTCTTCGGTGTCACGGGCGATCTGGCACACAAAATGATCTTTCCCGCGCTCTATGCCATGGTCAAGCGCGGGGCGCTCAAGGTTCCGGTGATCGGCGTTGCCTTTCCGAAATGGAGCCTGGAGCGACTGCATAGGCGTGCGACCGACAGCATCAAGCGGGCGGGCGGAATTGATGACAAGCGCGCGCTGCAGCGCCTTCTGTCGTTGCTGACCTATGTGAGCGGAGACTACGCAGACAGCAATACGTTCGAGGCGATCAAAAAGGCGCTGGGGAACGCGCGCCGTCCTGCGCACTATCTGGCAATCCCGCCCCCGCTCTTTGAAACGGTGATTGAGGGACTCGGAAGCGCGAAGCTGGCTGCCGACGCGCGCGTGATTGTCGAAAAGCCTTTTGGGCGCGATCTGGCTTCAGCGCGCGAGCTGAACCGGGTTGCGCATGCGGTGTTTCCTGAAGACTCCATCTTCCGCATCGATCACTTCCTGGGCAAGGAAGCGATCATGAATATCCTTTATTTCCGATTTGCTAACTCGTTTCTCGAGCCGATCTGGAACCGCAACTACGTGGCCAGCGTTCAAATCACTCTATCGGAGAGTTTCGGCGTAGCTGGGCGCGGAGCGTTTTACGAGACCGCAGGCTGTCTGCGCGACGTGATCCAGAACCATCTGTTCCAGATCGTGGCGTTGCTGGCCATGGAACCGCCAGCGGGCCAGAACTATGGAGATGTGCAAAGCGAGAAGGCGAAGGTTTTTAAAGCCATGCTCCCGCTGAAGCCCGACGATATGGTGCGCGGCCAGTATGCCGGCTACCGGGAGGAGCCGGACGTGGCGAAGCGATCTGACGTCGAAACCTATTGCGCCCTGCGTCTCTTCATCGACTCATGGCGCTGGGACGGAGTGCCCTGGTATTTGCGCTCCGGCAAATATCTCCCCACGACCGCAACGGAGATTGTGGTGGAATTGAAGCGGCCGCCGCAGAAACTCTTTGCCGACGCTGTCGACGCGGATAGCCGATCGAATTACCTGCGCTTTCGGCTCTCTCCCAACTCGGCAATCGCTCTATCGGCCCGCGTCAAGCTTCCAGGCGAGGAATTCATCGGGGAGGTGCGAGAGCTTTCCCTGTCCGATGAGCTGCCGGGAGCGGAAGCCCCTTACGAAAGGCTCTTGGGCGACGCAATGAAGGGCGACGGGGCGCTCTTCACCCGCGAGGACGCGGTTGAAGCTGCGTGGGAGGTGGTCAATCGAGTTCTGAAACACCATCACCGGGTTCGCCGTTACCAGCGCGGTACATGGGGGCCGAAAGAAGCGGACGCATTCATCGCCGCAGACGGCGGTTGGCTTAATCCAAGCCCCGGTGGCGCTTCCAAATGATCGCACGGAGCATCGACCACGACCTCCCCGCCGAATGGCTGTTCGCAGCATGGTTCGGACCCCGACTGAAATCAACAGCCGGACCTCAGCATGGCTTGATGTAACAACGGCTGACCGGAATTCCGAGACATCCGGGAAACTCTGCGATTTGCGAATACCCCTCGGATTCATACAGGGCGATCGCCCCGGCGTTGTCACATCCTGTTTCCAGCACGGTCGAGCGAAATCCGCGGCGGCGAACTTCTTCTTCCAAGTGCCGCAGGATCTGGCGCGCCCCGCCGCGGCGCCTCACGTCCGGCCGCACAAACATGCGCTTAATCTCCACGCACTCTTTATCAACCGGCTTGAAACCGCCGCACCTGATAATCTTGTTCCCCTGCTGGGCGATGACGAAGTATCCACCGCACTTTTCAAATTCGGCTTCGTCGATCCCGCTGATCACGGAACCCGGATACAGCGCGGCGATCTCTGCATCCAACTCGTGCATCAATGCGCGAGCTTCCTCATCCGATGGGCTGATCGCGATGATTACGCTGGCTGAAGATTGATGGTTATCAGAGAAAGCGAATGGGAGCCCAACCGCTGAATTGTTTTTGGTGGGAACCGAATGCATCGACGTAGAGTCTATTACGCTTCCCGGTAAATCGGCAATCCCGCTTTTCTGAAACCTTGGGCAAATATATACTTGCCGAATCAACTCCACAAAGGAGAGAATGGAAGTTCTCAAGCGCCTCATGAAGCTGGTTGCTCTCATCATCCCGTTGTGGCGAGTTTTATCTTGCAGAAGACGAAGGGCGCTAAAAACATGGCGGCAGCATCGGCCACCGCATAGCAAAGTTCTTCGAGCGTGCAGCCGAGGACGGTTGCATTGGCGGCCACCGGCCGGAACCCACCCTTGAGAGCCGAGAGGGCCATAGTCACTTTGCCGATCGACACTGCTGAATCATGATCATTCCTTCGTTCCCACCGGCTGGCTTGAATGGCCTTTTGCACAGTCGTTCGAAGCATCCCAATTCACGTAGATGGGATTGCCGAGGAGCCACAACTTGCCATCGGGGCCCGTAACCTGCATGCGAAACCAATGACGGAGTCCATCGCTCACCGACAACAGCGCAAACTTCTGATCCGCGGACGAGACTTTGGCGCTGGTTGAGGGAGTTACTTCCTGACCGTCCTCGATCCAATGTACTGTGCCGCCCGCAGCCGCCCGCATCCGCACTTCGAAATCGATGCTCTCGCCCTGCGTAGCGCTAAGCATGTCTCCCGCGTGAACGGTTTGGGCTCCGGCAAGCGCCGTTACTTCGAGGAGCCGGTCACGGGTTCCCGCGACGTCGATAAAGACGTGGCCAGCGCGAATGGCGTTGAGGATAGCCGGCGTAGAAAGCTCTGTTGCGTAGACGACGGTCGTCGGGCTTCCAATGGAGCCAACTTGATCGAGCGGTTGCATCGGACGGTGATTGTCGCTGCCACCGATGCCCGTCAGGCGGCAGCCACGGTTGAGTTCGCTGTTCCAGAAGGGAAGGTCGGAGATGCCGTACCGTTCTTCGCCTCCATTCACGGCCTCGACGCCGGTGAGCAAACGCATATCGACCGGTGTGGATGGCGTCCATCCGCAGCCCATGCAGATTTCGCCAGTTGGCGATGCGGGGTGGTTGATCGACGTGATCGCACCCACCGTGGCGGCGCTGCGCAGCAGCGTATTCACGTCGAAAACGTTGCGGCCGTCGAGGCGAAAATCGATGGTATCAGTGCTGCCGAGGAAGTTGATATGACCCTGGAAAGTCGTGATCTCGCGACCGGGAATCAGGAGCACCTTGTCGAAATAGGGCTGTAGCTCGCGCATGGCATCGTATTGCGAACTGGCATTGTGATCGGTGATGGCGATGAAGTCCAGGCCTCGGCGCGCGGCGGCATCGACGGTGAAGTAAACCGGGCAGGGAACCATCTTCCCGGTTTGGCTGGGACACTGGCCATCGCTGTGCGCGGTATGCATATGGAGGTCGCCGCGAAACCAAGCCGGCCCGGCGCGCAGTGGCTCGAGAAGCACAGCTGGTTCCTGAGCGACTGCGCCCGTGCGCGAAAAATACACGTGAATGGTGTAGTGCGACTCGACGCTGGCACGAATGTTTGGTACGCCAATCAGAACATTCCATTGGCCGGGTGGAATCGCTCCCGGCAGGCAGGACGGCGTGGCGTCCATCAGGCCGACGGTGAGTGTGGATTTGTTACCCCCGCTCCAGCAACGAATTTCCGCCGGGTCGAGCAGGCCGAGATCGAGCGCCGTGTGTTGGTCTTTGCCGGTGTAGTCGAAAGTGATCGTCACGCGCTCAGTACCGGCGGGAACAGAAAAAGGAACCTTGATATAGCTATGGTTTTGCGCGCCTCGCACCGTGCCTTCAAGCGCGAGTTCGTTGAAAGGATGTGGCGTGATGTGAGCAGGTGATTGCGCATTTGCGCCGAAAGACTGCCAGAGAAGCGGAAAAACCAAAACAGCGGACCCAAAAGCCGCTCTTGCGCTGCGCAAAAGTTTTCTGATCATGAAAGCTACTCTCAAATGCAGGAATGCACGCCGTGCGCGCCGTGGAAAACACCGGCTATGATAGCGCGATGCTATGGCCCGTTACGAATCCTGACCATCGAAAATACCCGCACCCGGAGCGAGAGGCTGTGCCGGGTGCGGGGTAGGTCTGAGCCGAGCAGAATGCAACAGCTCCGGACCTTAGAAGACCATCTTGAGCGCGAGCTGCAGCGTGCGCGCGCCATTGTTCTGGTTGCTGTTCTTCGTGGCCGAAATGTTGCTGAAGCTCGTTGTTGTGAAGTTCAGCTGTCCCGGCTGCGCAAAGGGCGGCGTGTTGGTGGTGTTGAAGGCTTCGGCGCGGAACTGCAGGTAAGCAGTTTCAGTGAAGTTGAAGTTCTTGAGGATTGACGAATCCAGGTTGGCGAAATGCGGTCCGCGTACCTGCTGGAGGGGGCCGCCAAGCGGGGCAATGCTAGTCTGCCCGATGGCGGTGGCTACCGGTGGCTGTGCAAACGCAGCGGGGTTCATCCATTGCGTGTAGTTGTGCGGGCCGGTGTAGAGGCCTTGCCCGGTGAGATTGGCAGCGCAGCCAAAGTCGGCAGACGTCGCATTCGGGCATGTGACTGTGAGCGGCTGCCCGCTTTGGAACGTGTAGAAGCCGTTGATCACCCACCCGCCCACGATGAGATCCGCGGGCCTGCTCATGGAGCCTCCGAATTGGCGTCCACGGCCGAAGGGCAGGTTGTACGTTCCGGCCAGGTGGATGAGGCCGGCGGCATCACCGTCGCACAGGGCGTAGTCGCCCTTGATGCCGAATCCAGGCAGCCACTGGGCGCGGTAAGCTACGTTGTACTGCGAGTTCTGCGGCGCGTGCTGGTCGCTCAGGCACTTGGACCAGGTGTAGTTGCCGAGCAGCGAAAGCCCAAAGCTCATCCGGTGCTGATACGTGACCTGCAAGGCGTTGTAGCTGCTGGCGGCGTTGGTGGTTTCGTAGGTGCTGTTCCGGCTGAAGTACGGGTACGGAATATAGAGTTGGGTGTTGGTGCCGCTGGGCAAGATCTCGGAGTTGCTGTTCGTGTTCCCCAGAATATCCAGGTGACGGCCTTGGGTGGCGACATATCCCACCTGGACCGCGTCGTGGCTCGTGAACTGATCCTCGACGGTCAGGTTCTCCGTCTGCACCAGCGGCGTCTGGAAGTTGTTCTGGCGGGCATCGAAGGGAAGGCCCAGATAGTCGCTACCGATGTATTGACCGCCGTCGCAGGAGCTGCCGGACGGGCAAGTAACCGGTGTAGTTGTGTACGGGGTCGGGCTTTGCAGCACGGTCGGACTCTGGAAATTAAAGACGGTGAAGGCCGTCTCCATGGTTGCCGCCTGACCAGGAGCCAGCAGCAACGGGTGATTGGAATCGGGAGCGGGGACGGTCTGGACGTAGACGAACGGGTAGTTGAATCCCAGCGTGCCGCCGTAACCGAGATTGCCGAGCGCTCCATAGGCTGTGCCGAATCCTCCGCGCACCACCAGCGTAGGCAGGATCTTGTACGCGAACCCGACACGCGGGGCGAAGTTGTCCTTTTGTGCGTTACCATCATCGAGGCCGGAGACGCAGGCGATGTTGACATTGCTGAGAGCGGCCACGGTATTGAAGATCGCCGCCCGCGCTACCTGGCAACCCTGGGAGGACATTTCGTAGGTGGCGGTGGGCCCGTTGCCGCCGCCCGCAGCGATAAAGTTGGCCTGGTAGCCGCGGGTTTCTGCGTAAGGCGTGAAGAGATCCCAGCGCAGGCCGAGATTCAGCGTCAACCTGGGATTCACCTTCCAGTCGTCCTGGAAGTACGCGCCAATGTACCAGCGATGGTCGTCGGTAGCAGCGATATTGGATCCGGAGAAGCCGTTCATGCCGCCTACGTAATCCACTCCTGACGCGCCATTCGGCGTGACCAGCGAAGCGACCGGCGAAACCAGGAGATCGCCGATGCCGTTCAGGCCGGTGCCAGAGACGGCGATCCGGTTGGGAATATCGGTGTACATGCCGTTGAAGCTGAAGTCGCCGCGGCCTTGCGGCGGCTGCGAGATATCGGCTTCCATGTCGTCCACATCGATTCCAGTCTTGAAGGCGTGGTTGCGCCAGACCTTGGTCACCGCATCCACACCCTCGAGGCTATAGACGGTTTGAATGGTAGGGGTGTAGTTGCCAACGCCGATGCCGCGAAGGCCGGCGATGTTCATGTATGGGAAGCCGCCATTGTTGGCCACCTGCGGAATTCCCTGGATGCCGAACATCGCGGGAATTCCAAAGGTGTCGCCGTAGATGGACCGTTGAAACTTGTCACTATGCACCATGCCCACGTGCATGTCGTTAATCAGCGTGGGTGTCAGGGTGCGCGTATAGCCGACCGCCCAGGCGTAGGCAGGCAGGCTGTCGTTGCGTGCGTCGGTCTGGCCCACGGCATACCCGGGAAAGTATCCCGGCAGGTAGGCGTTGAGCAGGCTGCGGTCATAGACGCCGAACAGGACATCCTTGGGACTGATGTTGGCGTCAATTCGAATGTCCCAGGTGTTGGAGTTCTTGTCCTCGATGGGAATGTAGCTGGGGAAATTGCTGCTAAGCTTGTTGATCACCGTGGGCAGCGGAAAAAGGTTAAGGACCTTGACCGCGTTGGGATCGATTCTGGAGGTGGGCAGCACGTTCAGAGACGATTTCAGGGTGGTAAAGTTCGTGATCCCGGTGAGCGGTCCAGCGGGTCCGTAGTTGGCCGAGCTGCAGCCGCCCGTCGCAGTGCAGTTGTAGAAGGGGTCGCGGACAAAGACTGCGCTGGACGAAGTGTTGGTGATTCCGCTGATGGGGTCGGTTCCTCCGGCCGCGATGGTACGAGTGGTGGCCGGATCGAGGATGGTGCCGTTGGGAAATACCCGGCCCAGGGCATCCGTCGCCGTGCCGCTGTTGAAATTGATATTGTCCTGCAGGTTGGTAAAGCCGCTGCCAAACTCGCTAGTGGCGGTGCATTGCGATGCCGAGGTCGCCCCGGCCGTGTCGCAGGTAGGGACGTTTTGGCCGCCCGGCGACTCGGGCAGCACGTAGCGTCCGCCCTGATAATCGGCGAACCAGAAGAGCCGGTTCTTACCCTGCACGACGTGCGGGATGATAACCGGTCCGCCGGCCGTGAAGCCGAACAGGTTCTGGTGGTAGTCGGGAATTTTACCGGCGAGGCAGGCGCTGCCACTGCAGGTTCTGTTGAAGAAATAGTTGGCGTTCAGATCGTCATTGCGCACGTACTCCCAGAGGTCGCCGTGCACTCCATTGGTGCCTGATTTGAGGGACGCGTTGATAATGCCGCCAGTGGAGTGCCCGAATTCGGCGTTGAAGTCGCCGCTCTGCAGCGTGAATTCCTGAATGGCATCAGGCGGCGGGACGATGGCGGCGTTGGTCAGGGTGTAGTTGCCGCCATAGATCTCGATATTGTCGTTAATGCCGTTCAGACGGAAATCGTTTTGCCATTCGTCGACGCCATTCACCCTGAAATAAGCCGACTCAGAGCTGCCTGCATCGGGGGTGACGCCTCCGCCACCGGATCCGGTCGGTGTGGTACCGACGCCGGCGGACATTTGCGCCAGCGAGCCCCAATCGCGGGTGGCAAGGGGCAGATCGTTGACGGCCTCGTTGGTGATGGATTGGCCGACTTGTGCGTTTTCCGCTTCAAGAAGCGGCTCTGCGGCGGTTACGGTGACGCTCTGCTGCACGTTGCCAGTGGCAAAGTGGATGTCAACAGTCAACACTTGCTGCACTTGCACGATTACGTCGTGCACCACATATTTTTCAAAGCCGCCCGCCTCGGCTTCAATCGTATATTTGCCGGGAATCACGTCGTCGAATACGTACGTGCCGGTAGTGGTGGATTTGGTTCTGGTCATGACGCCGGTGTCGTTATTCGTCAGCACGAGGCTTGCGTTCTGCACCACGGCATGGGACGGATCTTCGGCGGTTCCGGTGATTTCTCCGCGATCCAGCTGTGCGGCCAGCCTGCAGGGGACGCAAAGCAGAACGAACAACCCGAGAGACGGAAACAGTGAGGCTGCGATTCTGTGCCAAAATGTCGCTTTCATATGCCTTTAGAACCTCCAAAGTTCAACGATTTTTCACACGTGTGCATTGGGCCGCACCCCGCGACCAGCGCAACGATACTGCGCCCAAATCGCACGTGGGAGTGTTTACCCTACGTGGATACCGGTGTATACACAGGTGTTGAGCGCGCATAACTAACTGATCAATCGGGAATTGTTGCTCTCTTGAAATGTTGGTAAACTGTGGAACGTACGTGGAGCGAATGAGCAAGAGCTACCGCAAATTGACTTCGGCAACTGTTTTTCAAGCCGGCTCGGCTCTTTGAACGAAGACTCGATTGCGATGTTAGGCGCAAATTCAAGCCGCAAGGGTCACGACGCCTTGCAATTTGGCCGGGTCGAAGATTCAGCTGAGTTCTCTACCTGCAGAGTGGAGATCATGTTGAATCCTTGCCGTCAGTTTTGATGCGGAAACTCGTATTGAAGCACACAAAGGCGAATTGGTGAGCGGCCGCGCGAGCCCAGTTCACCTGTAATACCTCGATCACGCCGGAATGTCCGAGCGGAGATGACGCAATGGAAAACTCTGCTGCTGTCCAACCCCGACCCTCGGTGACGCCGGAAGTGGCGTGGCCGCCGAGTTTTCAAGACGACCCGCAGTGGGAACTTGCGCAAAGAGTTGTTGCGGGACCGCACTTCTGCCGCTCTCCCTTGCTTTCGAAGTTTCTCCTCTTTGTCGTCGCGGAAACCCTCGCTGGCCGTGGAAACGACATTACGGAGCATCAGATCGGCGTGCAGGTCTTCGACCGGCCGCCGGACTATCGCACCCTCGAAGACAACATAGTTCGCAACTATGCCCGCCAGTTGCGCAAGCGGCTGGCTGAACACTTTGCAGATCAAGGCAATGCGGAACCGGTGCGCATTGATATTCCGGTTGGAGGCTATGTCCCGGTCTTTCTCCCGGCGAGCGTGGATAGCGGAAGGGAGGAAGCAGCGCGGTTGCCGGTTAACTTGGACAGCCAAACACAACCATTGGCCCCGCGCCAACAGGGCGCTGAACATGTGATTGCTCTTGGATCGAGGGCGAAACGCATCGTCCTGGGCGCGATGCTGGCCGCAATCTATAGCGCCCTATTGGTTGGCGCGACTTGGTATGCCGTAACGCGCGAAAAAACTCCGCTGCGCCCACAGGATCCGGCGCATGTGCTGTGGTCGGCTTTGTTTAACGGTTCCTTGAACTGCTACATCGTTCCTTCCGATGCGGGCTTCAACCTGCTCGAGGATTTCTCGCGCCGGCCGGTGCCGCTGGCGGAGTATATTGCCGGCAGCTATCAAAGCTTGCAGCTTCGGGGAGTGGACGCGCACAGCGCCGAGGATTTGCGTTCACAGCAGCTGACGCCATTCGTGGATCTGCAGATTGCGGCCGCTCTCGCCCGCCTGACCGATAACGATCCGCAACGGGTCTTCATCCGGTTTCCGCGCGACATTAGGCTCGACAACTTGAAGAGTGCCAACGCGGTGATTATCGGCTCGGTAGGAAGCAACCCGTGGGCCGTGATTGCCGAGCCCTATGCCAACTTCCGTATTGTTTACCGCCCCGGAATGGAGGGCGCCACAATAGTCAACATGAAGCCGCAACCGGGAGAAGCTGATTCATATGCCAGCCACTGGAACGAGCCGGCGCATGAAACCTTCGCCCTCATTGCATTTCTCCCCAACTTGAGCGGCAATGGGCATCTGTTGGTTCTTGAGGGGCTTGATGTGGCCGGAACACAGGCGGCGGCAGAGATGCTCTTGCATCCCGCCGGCATCGACCCGATCCTCAAACGCGCCATACGCCCCGACGGTTCCCTCCGCAACTTCGAGGTCTTGCTGCGTTCTACCAGCATCGAATCGAACGCCACGGCAACGCAGGTCATAGCTAGCAGGATTTACTAACGCTTCACCGCTTCGGGGAAAATCCCGTTGCGTCACCGCGCATGTGCGTCGTTACAGCCCGATGCGGATTGAGAGCCGTGTGCTCAGCAGCCGATTACTCTGTATCACCGGCTACCCTGACATGACTGAGTAGTAATGGAAGGGTGGGCGACCATGCAACCCGGGAATAACAGCAGATTGGCTCACTCGGCGCACTGGCTTATTCTCGCGATTTGACTGCTCAACATGCGGTGTGTCGTTATCCGGAAATCGTCCTCATCGCCGGCTTAACGGAAGCAGGCGGCATTGCAGGTGTGGGGGTGGGCATCCGGATTTGTCATCGTGTGCGCATGTACGCTGCTCAGATCGGGCGGACTGGGCGCCTGCGGAGGCTGTGCGCCGGTAAACTGCACGGCGGCCGCTCCGCCGCACGTCGTGCTATGGTTAACCCGCTGCAGTGGAGGTTCGAATGGCGCAACGCTGCGTATCTCGTCTTCTCGTTCCGTTAGTTCTCTCGCTCTTGCCAGCGTGCTCGTTTGCAAGGACGGTCGTGTTCTGGCAACCCGAATTTCCGTCGGCGGATTCTCCTGCGCCGAATGAAGCAGAATTGCGCGCAGCCTTTGCCGGCGAGGGGTTTGCCAATGCTGCCGATCTGCCCGGTGCCTTGGCCGCCGCGGACACGGACCTGCTGGTGCTGCCCTATGGATCGGCGTGGCCGGAGGCGGACTGGGATGCAATTCTGCAGTATCTGGAGCGCGGCGAGAACCTGCTCACCCTGGGTGGCAAGCCATTCACGCGCGCGGCGTACGAGGACGCGAGCGGATGGCATCTGCGCGCGGAAAGCACGGCGCAGACGCTGGAACTGTTCATCGACGGGTATCAGGAGACGCCGGGATCCGATGGTCTCCAGTTCACACCCAACGGCGATGTTTTTCCGCAGCTTGCTTCGTTTGGATGGCATCGGGCGTTCAGCCCGGTTGCGCGGCTCTCGGTGATTAACTACGACGCGACCGGTGGCGCGACCGGCGGCGAGGACATGGATCTGACCACGCTCGCTTGGGGTGAACGTAGCGGGCACAAGCTGGCGGCCCCGGTGCTTGAGCTCGACCACAACGCACATCGGTTCGTGGGCGGGCGATGGATCCTGGTGGCGTGCGAGCCGGATGCGGATTTCTTCGGCAACGGGGAGCTGTTGGCGACCCTTGCGGAACTGGCGGTAAGAAAGAGCGACCGCTTCGCCTTCCGGCCGCGGGTGCCGCTTTTCGTGCCGGGTGAAGCGTTGGAGTTCGATTACACTTCCTCCGATCCGCTGGCGACTCAGCCCGCGGGCGAACAACTGCACGTTCGCGTGACCTCAGAAGACGGCGGGGTGCATTACGACCAGACCGATCCCGCGGAAGATGTGGTAACGCTGCCCGAAAGCGCGGCCGAAGGCAAGGGTTTGCACAGTGTCGAAGCCACGCTTCTCCGCGACGGGAAGCCGCTGCGGACATACCGGTCCGGATTCTGGATGCGGGACTGGCAGTATCTGCTGTCTGGGGCGAAGCTGACCGTGGGCACTGACTATTTCGAGTTGAACAGCAAGCCGCTCCCGGTGGTTGGGACGACGTATATGTCCGGAGATGTATCGCGCCTCTACCTCATGCTGCCGAACGCATACGTGTGGGACCACGACATGGCGCAAATTCATGGGGCGGGACTCAACATGATCCGCACGGGACTGTGGACAACCTGGCAACACGAGTTGGCTCCCGACGGGCAGATGAGCGAGCCAGCGATGCGATCGGTGGAGGCGTTTCTAATGTGCGCGCGGCACAACGATCTGCCGGTGCAGTTCAATCTGTTTGCGTTCTACCCCGACGAGTTTGGCGCAGAGAACGGCTACCTCGATCCGGCGGCGCTCAACGCGGAATCGCTCTACGTGCAGTCGCTGGTGGAGCGCTTTCATGCAGTGCCGTTCCTGGCTTGGGACCTGATCAACGAGCCCAGTGCAAACAGGAACCTGTGGCGGACCCAACCTGATTACGATCCATTCGAGCAAGAAGGGTGGCGCAAGTGGATTGCGGATCGATATCCGGACCGCGCGAAGCTGCTGCATGACTGGGCTGAACCGTCGCTGGGAATCGGGCGCGATTTGCAGGCGCGTCCGACGGCCATGGGTACGGAGATGGCGGCCGAAGATCCACTGGCGCTCCCCAAGGCCGGCGCGTTTTCACCGGATGCGGTGCAGAGCGGCTTCAATCCGCTTAAGGATTACGACTACGCCCTCTTCACACAGTGGGTGTTCACCAATTGGGTGAACAGGATGCGAACCCTGATTCGCAGCACCGGCTCGGAACAATTGGTCACCGTGGGCCAGGATGAAGGCGGCGTAGCGGGACGCGTATCGCCCGCCTTTTATTCGCCGCAGATCGACTTTACGGCGGACCACACGTGGTGGGACTATGACGCGATCCTGTGGGCTTCACTGGCGCCGAAGTTTCCCGGCAAGCCGATGCTGATCCAGGAGACGGGAGAGCAGCGCAAGCTCACGCTGGACGACCAATTGCGCTTCAGCGTACAGATCGAGGCGTGGCAACTGGAGCGCAAGATCGCCATCGCATTTGCACAGGGGGCCGGCGCGCTTGAGTGGGTGTGGAATGTGAACGCGGACATGGCCAACAACAATGAGATCACCATCGGCGCCGTGCGCCCGGACGGAACGGAGAAGCCGGAAGCGGAGGTGCTGGCGGGCTACGCGGCGTTCGCAAACAAAAGTCCGCAGAGCTTCACGAAGATTGAGCCGCCGGCGGTAACGATGGTGACGTCGCAAACGCTGCTGTATTCGATTCTGGGCGGCCTGGCGCTGGATACGCAGAAGCACGCACTGCGCGCAATGGCGTACTGCGATCACACCCCGCTGCGGATGTTGCCGGAGAATCGCCTCGCAGAGCTGGGGATGCCGAAGCTGGTGATTCTGCCGTCGGCGCAGGGGCTAACGGTCAAGGCCTGGGGCGAACTGCTGGATTACGCCACACGCGGCGGAACGCTGCTGGTGACCGGCCCGGTCGATCGCGACGAGCATTGGCAGCCGGTGAATCGAGCGGCGGACCTGGGCGTGATGGCAACAGTTGCTCCACTAGCGGTGCGCGAGTCGGAGTTGACGTTGCCGAATGGGAATTCATATTCGCTCGGTTTCCCCGCCGACGTGCAGCAGGCAGAGACATGGACCATGCGCTTCGCCGATGGGAAATCCGTGGAAATCGTTCCGCATGGCAAAGGCCAGATTTTGTGGGCCGCAGATCCGGTAGAGTTTGCCGAGGGATATACGGCAGTCGCGGCGCTATATCGGTGGGCGCTGGACGAAGCCGGGCTGAAACCGGCATTCAGGGAAGTGGAGCGTCTGTCGCCAGCGGTGCTGGCGTTTCCCACAGTTCTGGACGACGCGGAAATCTACAGCTTCAGCAACGAGTCGCTCGATCCACAGACGGTGGACATCGTGGATGCGCTTACGGGCGCGCACATTCACTTCAAAATGCAGGCGCAGCGTGGCGCGGTGCTGCTGTTGGATCGCAAGGGAGCGGCGCTGTCGAGCTACGGCGGGGCAACAGTGGATGCGAAATGATCCGCTCGGAATCTTTGGATAGCTGTAGTGGTTTGTGCTCTGGTCGGATGACCGGCTACTCGTCCCTAACCTGATTTTGGCTGCACCGCATGCGCGGAGTGCGCTGGATCACAACGTTAGGGAAGGATCAGCGACCAACCGTTCAGAGCATCGTCGTTCGCTTCCCAGAACGCCGTTTGGACCCGTTACTCCTGATTCTGACTTCTGCACGACCGAGGGTGAGAGTTTCGAATCCCAGCCACGCCAACAGAGTGGATGCAGTGTACGATTCGCACGTAGCTCCCTGCGCGGCGGAGGCTCGCACCGTTTCCATTTCGGTGATACTTCAGCACATCGCACAGACGTTCAGGTGGGCTTCAGATGGAACCTATGGCCTGGCTCATAGGAGCAACATCGATCATCCACCCAACGTCACCACACCGCCGTCGCCGTCCACCGTGATGTGCTGCCCGCCGCGAATGCGATGGGTGGCCACGCCGGTTCCCAGCACGGCGGGCACGCCGTATTCGCGCGCCACAATCGAGCTGTGACTCAGCGGGCCGCCTACATCCGTAACGATGCCTGACGCCATCGCGAACAGCGGCGTCCACGCCGGTGTAGTGATGTTGGCCACGAGAACATCGCCCGGCCTCATCTGGGCGAACTCTTCAGGGCCGTGAATCACGCAAGCCGGGCCGGTCACCTTCCCTGGGCTGGCGCCAATTCCTCGAATGGTGTTACTTGCCGCCTGGTCACTGTGCGCGGGCATCCAGCGGCTGAAGTCAAGGCCCAGGATCCGGGCGCCGCCCTTCAAAGGCAACGCGACAGGCGGCGTGACACCTTGCTCCCGCTGCCAAGTTTCGCGCCGCTCCGCTATCGCGCCGCGATAGTCCTCCACGGGTTGGCCGGCATCGAGCAAGCGCGCTGCCTCCTCCAGCTCTTCCCACTTCAGCCAGAACACCTCGTCGTGATCGGCAATCGCGCCCGCCACAACCATGCGGCGTCCTACCTCGCGCAGGATGCGGCGCAGCATCGGCCATCCCAGGCCGACGTCGGCAAGCGCGTCCTCGCGCAGCGGCGCCGAACGTTGCGCCCAGCCAAGCAAGCGCCTGAACAGTCGCAGGCGCAATCCACCCAGGCGCACCAGCAACGATTCGGTGGCCTGCTCTCGCGCCGCTGCTGCTGCCGCTTGCCGCTCGTAGGGGTTACGGCCTTGCCCCGCAACAAAGTATTTCAGCGTTTCCAGCAACAACGCCGGGGCCTCGGCGGGGACGCTCTTGGCGAAATCCAGGTCGTAGACGGTGTGGCCGTAGCGGTTCAGATGATCCGCGAGGCGCGCTGCGAATTCGCGCCAGCTTTCCTCTTTGGCTGTCGGCGCGGAGTGCGATTCGTATGCCGCCGCAATGTCCTTGCCGCTTGTTTGCGCCAGATATCCGGCAAGTTCCTCTTCACTGCGCGCCCACATGGCCAGATCGTAGAGCGACTTATCCGCTCGGATGGGTACGCTATCGAAGCCCAGCAGGAAGGTCAGCGCGGGCGGGTCGTTCTTGCGCCTGATAAGACGGCCGTACACAAAAGTGAATGCGGCTTCGCTCATATACGCGATTCCCAAAACGAGCTGGATGCTCACGTAGTGGCATGCCGCAGCATCCACGATCCTGTGCCCGCCGGCGAGCAAATCCCGCGCAGGCGTCGCGGCCAGGTCGCGTCCGGTCCACTCGCTGACCACGTTCGCATAACGCGGGTGTGCTTCATCGGCCCACTGCGCCCGCGCTGTGCGCAGCATTCTCGCTAACTGCCTGCCCCGCACCGCGAAGCTTAAGATCATGCGCGCAGTTTGCCCTGCCGTCAGTGCCACTTCGTAATACACGTAGTCATGGATCGTGAGAAGCGCAACCGAGTCGGCCTTGAGCCCCATCGCCTCCGCCATGATCTTTTGCGTCTCATCGGTCAACGGCGGCAATGCCAGCGTCGCAAACAATGGCGAGAGCGGCTCGGGCAGCAATTCGGCCACACTGGTTCTGAAGTATCGCCCGCCTTTGCGCGGGACCGTCCAATCCAACGCCGCGCGCGCTTCGGGCAGTGCGGTCACCGGCCGCGCCTGCACAATGGAGATCCGCGCATCGCACATGGCCCACTCGATGTCCATCGGCTGGCCGTAGAGCTGTTCGATTTTCACGCCGAGCCGTGCCAGTTCCGCGACCTGTGCCGGCTCCAGCGCGGCTTGTTGGCGTTTGCCGGCCGCAACCGCCTCTTCGCGCGTACCCAGCTTCAAGCGCACGGTCATCACGTCTTTGCTGGCAATCTCCTGCGAGAGAATTGCGCCCGTCTGCTTGTTGACGATGATCGTGTCCGGCGTCACGCGGCCGCTGACGAGCGCCTCGCCCAGACCCCATGCCGCGTTGATCATCAGTTCGTCGCGCGCGCCAGTCACCGGATTCGCGGTAAAGACCACGCCTGCAACTTCGGCCGCAACAAGCTGCTGCACGACCACGGCCATGCGAACGTTTTCCTGCTGGATCCCCTGCCGCTGGCGGTAGCCGATCGCGCGTCCCGTCCAGAGCGACTCCCAGCACCGCTTGACTGCGCGAATCACTTCATCGCCGCCGCGCACGTTGAGGTACGAGTCCAGTTGGCCCGCGAATGACATCTCCGGCAGATCTTCCGCCGTTGCCGACGAACGCACCGCGACCGGAATATCGGCGCCGAGCTCGCCATACCGCTGCCGTATCATTTCAGCGATCTCGTCGGGTATCGTGCCTTCTGCGAAGAGAGACTGAATCTGCGCTGACGCGCGGTCCAGCGTGGCGGGCTTGCCGGCCTGCGCCTCTGCCGCGGCAGACCGGATTCTCTCGCCAAGGCAGTTCTCATCGACATAACGGTCATATGCTGCGGTGGTGATATGGAAGCCGGGCGGAACGGGCAGCCCTGCCGCCGCCATCCGTGCCAGCGATGCGCCTTTACCGCCCACCCGTTCGAGGATCGCTAGGGGGCTATCCAGATTGAGAATGAATGGATTGGCTTGAGGCGAAGTCATCTTTGGTTTCAATCCTTTCCAATGCCTGCCTCTCGTGAGCAACTGATCGCCAGTGCTCGTTTCTGTCACTCGTACACTCCGGCCTAACCTCGCAGAAATAATACACGCAACCAATTAACGTTACGCGCCACGCGTGGCGGCGTCACCGATATTCGTACTGCCGGCCCAAAGCAATTTAACGTTCGGTCTTGTCAGGATGACAAATGAGCCGGAAGTGATTCTCAATTGGTGATTTTCCACTCACCGGCAGGCGCTTTCGCGCGGAATCTCCAGGTTGCTGACAATTCGGCGATTTTCGAGTGGCCTGTGCAAGAGGCGGTCTTATCCGAGGCGGCCGAGCCGAGGTGCATCGCTATTCCGTTTCACGAGCAAGATAGTGATGTCATCCTCATTGAACTGGGGCCCGACCAACGATTTCAGAATATCCATCGTTTTTCCCGAATCGTCAGCCAGAGCATCGCGCAAACGGTCCTCGGCATTTTCCCCGGAAATCGAATCGGTAAGTCCGTCAGTGAAAAGAAGAAGGGCTCCGCCGGGAGAAAGCAGAGCTGTGTTGGCTGTATAAGCCGCATCAGGGAATAGTCCAAGAGGCACGCCGGTGGCCTTCAGTGACTGTGCGCATCCGGAGCCGAAAAGAATCGGGGCATTGTGGCCGGCGTTTACGTAGGTCAATTCTCCGGTGTTGCGATCCAACTCAACAAACACCGCGGTCGCAAAACGGTCGATGGGCGTATATCGGCTCAGATGCCTGTTCATCTGCCGGGTCAATTCGAGGGGATCCGCACCGGTGCCTGCGATGCTTCTCACCAGCGCCTGTATGTTTGCCGCCAAGAGCGCCGCCGCCATGCCTTTACCCGACACATCCGCCACCGCAAAAAGCGTTCGCTTGCTCCCAAGCTCGATCACGTCAAAGTAATCGCCGCCCACTTCACGCAGGGGCTTATAAAACGTCTCCACCTGATAGCCCGGCAGCTCGTCCACACTCGCCGGGGTGAGCGTTTGCTGGATCTGGCGCGCGGCAATCTGGTCGGCTTCCAGTTGGGTCTTGCGGGTAAATTCCGAAATCAGCATCGCGTTCATCATTGCGCTACCGACGATGTATATGCCAAGCGCAATGAGAAGGAGCAGGCTCTGATCTCTTGGCCACATCAAAGGCCACACCATGGACCGTGACCATAGGCAATAAATGGCAAATCCCTGGAGCAAAATCCCGACCTGCGTGATGATGCGTTTCGACCGGGGCATCTCGCGGATCCAGTTGCGGGTGGAGTATCGGAAGACGCGACGGATCGGGAGGGTAAGTTTATTTAGCCATGCTTGCAAGACGCGTGAACGCATTGCGGGGATAGTAGCACGTCCCGTTTCAGCACTGTCGAGGGTGCCAATTTCAGCGCGATCGTGACTGGGCCACGGTAGCATCATGCAGTAAAAGAAGTCTCTATGTCTTTGCCATCACACTCCAACCGGTTCGAGCGTGGCGGTGTGCTCTGTATGAACCTCGAACGGAACACGATCATGCCTGCAGATGAATTTCACCGCGGGCCGGGCAGTCATCGGGCCAGATGGAAGGCCGCCGCCAGGCATTACCCACTGGCCCACCATCACAAACTGCCGCAATCCCGGAAGAGTGTTGGGTAGAGGTTTGAAACTGTCGCCGGGCGCAACCAGCCATCCCTCCATCGTGCCATTCCAATTGCCGGTGTAGCGGAAGACAGTTGCTGGTGTGGATACATCGATGGTCTCGATGACTCCACGCACTCCGGGAATACGCTTCTCCAGAACGCCGATGACGCTATCAGCGACGCGCTGCTTCTCCGCGTGATAGGCGGCAAGGTCGTCGCGCCGTAGATCTGCCCAGTATTTGAAATTGCGAGTAGGAAGAATGCTTGTGACCGAGGTCTTGCCGGGCGGGGCGAAGCTTGGATCGAAATGGAAGAAGCGGAAGCCGACGCTGGCAAGTTCGGTGCCGGGGTCTACCATCATGGGGGACTCAAGAATCCGCGTTAACATTGGAGGCTGTTCGCGCAGATCGAGCGCCACACCGAGAGACACCTGAAGATACGAAGCGAAGAGTTCTTTCTCGACATACCTGTTCCGCGTAGCCTCGTCGGCGTATTTGCCACCCAGGAGATCAAAGATGGTGGCGTGGCCATCGGCCGCGGAGATCACCCAATCGGCCATAACGGTCTCGCCGCCTGCCAATTGCACCCCCACCGCAGTGTCATTCTCCACCAGGATGCGCTCGACTTTGGCTTTGAAACGAATGTTCCCGCCTAAGCTGGCAATCTTGTCCATGATCAGGCGGATCATCGCCTGCGATCCGCCGATGCAATAGCCCGCGTTACGCATATTCATCCAGGCCAGGGAAATCACCATGGCGATGGCGGACATCTTCCCAATGTCTCCGTTGGAGAAGAAGCATTTCAGTAGCGGATCGGAGAAGCAGGTGGCATACTCTTTCCCGCTGATCTTCGAAAGCTTGCCGAGTACCGGAAAGACGGGCAAGTCCCTGAGCATGTTTAGCCAGTTGTCGGCCAAACCTCCAGAAGGGTCAAGCATTCTGAACTTGCTGAGGCTGCGTATCGAGTGCGTAAGATCGCGAATCGCAACGCCATCCTGCGGGGCGCGCCGCAGGAGCTCCGCCTCCAGGCGATCGACGTTCGTGTAGATGCTCAGACTGTCGCCGCCTCCGGTTTCAATCCGGACAAACTCCTCCGGATTAATTAAGGTCAGCCTTCCAATATCGAAGAGCTCTTGCCAATGAGAGTGAAACTCTCCGTTCGGACTGGAGCCAACCAGCCAGTGCAGACAAGTCTCGAATGTATAGGGGCCGCGGCGCCAACTCATCGCCAGGCCGCCGGCCATGTCGTGCATTTCCAGCACCTCGACTTGGTAGCCGCACTTCAGCGCATACACTGCGGCACTGAGTCCTGCAATGCCGCCGCCGATGATGACGATCTTCCGGCCATTTTGCTTCATTGTCCTTTACCCTCAGCTACGCGCTTGGCGGGCGGAACCTATTCTCTCGAATGCTCGTAAATGGACGACCGCGAGAATTGTGAGGAAACTTGCCGCAGTGAGAATTCGGCTTGGGTCCACGCTGCCCGCAACCCTGCGATGCATTCTGATGCCGACGCCGCGAACGTGCTGTGACACAAGGCACATATCAGATTCGAGTGCATCTGCAGCTGCCGGAACATTGAACGGAGATCGGCATTGAGGAAAACGTCAATCGAGTTACTGCGTGATAGCCAACGAACTTGCAGCACTTCTGGACGAGGAATTCGTTGCCCAAGATTTGCCCAAATTGATGCCTAAAGCAGAAACGGCCTCCGAACTCATATCGGAAGCCGTTTAGAATCTTGAAGGTTTTGGTTGCGGGGGCTGGATTTGAACCAGCGACCTTTGGGTTATGAGGGACGCAAACCTTCGGTAAGTACAAGAAAACAGGGCACGAGTGGTAACCCTGAGAACCCCCAGGAACGGCTGGAAACGCTTATTGGGGACCTTATGGGGACTGAATTTGCAATGCCCAACGATCTGCCCAACGATCTAACCCAATGGTCGGGTTCTGAGGTCGACGAAATTTGCGTTTGACCAATGAATATGGGCCTAGAACGAATGGGGACTGATTTTTCAGTCGCTCAAAAAGCTCCCCAACGACCTGCCCAATGGTCGTCAGCCGAGTGCGGCCTCAGCCGCCTCCGGGGATAGCCATGACTCTTCCTTTTTCGACCGCGAATACAGGGCACCAGACCGTCCTAATCGAGTTGGCCGGTCTACCGCCCAAGCCTCCACGATCCAAGCTGGAGCCCCACCGCGAATTGATCCGCGAACTGCGCCGCAAAGGGCGGACGTATCGCGAAGTCGCTCGCCTTTTCCACGAGCGTCTGGGGCTGGATGTCGCACTCAGCACCCTCCACTCCTTCGTGAAGGTCCGCGCGAAGCATCGCAAGCGAACGCAATTTGAGTTGCCGCCAGTGGGTCTGGCTGCTGCAGACTCGCCGGCGCTCGAACGCGTTGCTGCTCTCAAGGCAAAGCCCGCAGTGCGGGAAGCGAAGCGTGCCCGCTTCGTTTTCCGTGAGAACGAACCCCTAACCCTGACAACCAATGGAGGTAAGCAATGACGGCCAATACGAAGCGTGTAGTTTTCACCATGGGCGGTAAAGGCGGTGTCGGCAAGACGGGCGTCATGGTCGCCCTGGCCGAGTGGTTTGAGGAGAATCAGATTCCTGTCACGCTGCTCGATCTCGACACAGAGAACAAGGCGCGTGGCTCCCTGCAACACTTCTTCAATGGGCGGGTCACCAAAGTCAACATCCACACGCCCGCCGGCCTCGATGCCTTCGTCGATCATCTTGATGGCGGTACGCCCATCATTCTTGCCGATATGGGATCAGGCGCCGGGCAGGTTGCGGCCGACTGGTTCGAGTCGATGTACGAAGATGTCGCTGCAACCGGTGTCCACTTTACAGCGGTTGGCGTGGTCACGCCTGACCCGGCCAGCGTCGAAAGCGTTCTTGCCTGGGCAAATCGCCTCCAGGAACGTGTCGAGTACGTCGTTGTCGAGAACGCAACCAGCGCCCTGGCTGACTTCACCTACTGGAAGTCTACGGAGCAGGCGAATCGCTTCCGCGAAGTCTTCTCTCCGGAGATTTTGCAGATGGAGTTTCGCCTTGCGGAACTTGAGAACCCTGTCCGGCAACATGGAATTCAACTGGGGCAGGTAGCCAACCGAAATACCGGTGTTGATGAACTGAAGAGAGCGTCTCTCGTCATGCGGGCGCAGAGCTACCGGCGGCGGCTCTTCTCTGAATTCGACCGGGCAAGGCAGGTATTCCTGCCATGAGTACGGAACCAGGAACTTCCAACCTTGCAATCGTTGCGGAGGGAGAGTCGACTCTGTTCGACTCTCTCGGCCAGCTTGTCCCCGAGGAACTGCAGGCTGCGTATTATCGCGTTCTTGCACACACTCGTAAACTCAGCCCGGATGATGAGATGCTGCGTATTCTCGAAGCGATGGGCATCCTGGCCCTGCTCACCCGCCAAACGCCGATGGAAATTGCCGAGGAGCGCGCGCGCTTTCAGGAGATGCTCGATCTTCATCACGAGTTTACAGACGAAGCGCAACAGAAAATGCTCGACTATGTCTACAAGCTGGAGTCTCGGATTGCTCGACTGCCCGAGAAGATCGAATCCGGGCTTGATGTACAGAAGATTGCAAGATTGCTGAGTGAGAGTCTGCGCCAGAGTTTTCTCGAATCTGGCCTGCCGGCCGCGGCGAGATGTCTGCAAGGAACCAGCGCGATGATGACGAGCGCGCAGAAGGAACTCACTGCCGCGCTCGGCAATCTGAGTGATCCAAAGGGCGGAGTGGTCGCTCAAGTTGAGTCGGCGAACAACCGACTTACGCAGTCTCTGGAAAAGCGGGAGAATGCTCTTGACGCCCTCTTGCATCAACTGAACACTTATGTGCTGGGTGTCTGGATTCCGCTGATCTCCACCGCAGCCCTGTCGGTCGGACTGATTGCTGGAATGGGGATTCGAGGCTGCATGGATTCCGTTCCCACGGCGGCTGCAACGCCAACAGCGGTGCAAGCTGTTCCAACCCCCGAACCTCAAGAGGACGGTCGGCCGGTTGGTAGTCCAAAGCAGCGCAGCCATAGCCGGGGCAAAGTGAACGGCGGCGCTGAACCTGAGCGATAGGATCAGTTTGTATCGCTCATGAATCCGTGTCATAATGAGCGATAGACGGGTTCTCTATCGCTCATGACCTGGAACTGGCAAAACCCGGATTGGCCAATCTTCAAGTGGGACCGCTCCCGGCTGTCCGCTACGGAAGAGCAGTTTCTCCTTGGTGCCGGGGTTGTCATCGGAGCCGTCAAGCACTTGGGCGAAGACGAGCACAACCAGCTCTTCGTCGAAGTGATGAGTGGGGAAGCTCTGACAACTTCCGAAATTGAAGGCGAAATTCTCAACCGTGACAGCGTTCAATCGTCAATTCAGCGTCAACTCGGGCTGGCCGCCGACAAGCGGCGCATAACGCCAGCGGAACAGGGCATCGCTGAAATGATGGTCGATCTTTACAGGTCATTTTCCCGGCCTGTTTCGAGCGAGATGTTGTTTACCTGGCACAGGATGCTGACCTCGGGACGTAAGGACCTCATTGACATTGGGAGATACCGCACTAGTCTGGAGCCAATGCAGGTTGTCTCCGGACCAATTGGCGATCCTAAGGTCCATTTCGAAGCTCCGCCGTCGAAACAGGTTCCAGCGGAGACGAAGCGGTTCATTGCCTGGTTCAATCAAACGGCGCCGGAGAGCGCGGAACCCCTGCCGGCCATTACCAGAGCGGGCGTAGCCCATTTGTACTTCGAGTCGATCCATCCCTTTGAAGATGGCAACGGCCGGATCGGTCGCGCCATCGCCGAGAAAGCGATTGCACAGAGCTTCGGCCAACCCCTGCTCGTCGCTTTGGCCACAACGATTCTCGCTCATCAGAAGAGCTATTACGAAGCCCTTGAAAAGGCCAATCGGCAGATGAATGTCACCACGTGGCTCACATGGTTTGCTGACATCGCTTTGGAAGCGCAGCGCCGCACCATCGCGCAAGTGGAATTCTTGATTACCAAGACAAAGCTACTTGACCGATTGCGTGGCCACATCAATGAGAGGCAGCAGAAGGCCATCCTGCGCATGTTCAGAGAAGGCCCCGGAGGATTCAAGGGCGGACTAAGCGCGGGCAACTACAGCACGATCACCGGAGCCTCACCTGCCACCACAACCCGCGATTTGGCAGACCTGACGGAAAAGGGCGCGCTTGTCCGCACGGGTGAGCGCAAGCATGCTCGATATGCGCTAAATCTGACCAGGGGCTGAAACAACAGCGAATGATGGGCGGCAAGCCCGCTAGAGACCAGAGACCGACTAGTCCAACCGTCGCATTTGCCATGAAATAGAGGGGTATAGCCTTATTCTTGAGCGATTTAATAGTGCCATCTTTCTCGCTACATATAATATCTTTCTGCTGTAATTATGGTATGATATAAGAATATTCTCTTAGTACCGTTATGGAGGGCAGTGATGAATAATGCGATGCGAAAAGAGGACCGCCGTGCGGTGGAGGGCTTTTCTTCAGTTGCGAGCATTGGGGCACGAAACGATCTGTACGAGGCTTTTCCGGGGAAAGACAGATTAACCGTGCGGGGCAATCCGGAGAAAACCCAGTCGGCAGCCGTAGTTGGTGCTGAGCCTTCGAGGGCTCGGTTACAGGCATTTCCGACGGGCGCATTTTGCCCAGAGCCACTGCTCGACTCAATTCAGGCGGCAGCGATCATGCAAATCCATCCCAAGACGCTCCAGAAGCTGGCGCGGCGTGGGGTGATTCGTGCCTTGCAGATCGGCAAGGTCTGGCGCTTCCGAGCTTCCGTCCTCGACGAGTGGATACAGCAGAAGCTTGCCGGTTGATTGAGAACGCGTCTCTGCGTCTGCCTCGTCTAGTTGCATAAGGTGGTGACCACTGATTCGTCTCATCAGTGATCGGTGCGTTGGCGATCGCGCGTTTCGTTGTAGTTGTAACGAGGCAAGCGAGAATCAGTGTGCGTAATGTGTGCTCCGCAAGATCGCGTCACGGCACGGGCAGTTTTGAGTCAAAAATCCCAATCCATGTTTCCAAATAGCCGCGCACAATTCAAATCGTGGCAAGAATAAATTCTATTTAAGCTATTGCCCTGTAATCACTTGCGGCCAGCACCGCCAAGACTAACCGGACAGCAGTGACATCTGATATATGCTTTGGCTGAAGCGGTTTTCCGGGAGAAACTCGCGGGAACTGGTACGACCATGTTCTTGCGCCAAGACGGATGCTCATGCATATGCCGGCTGCCAATTCTTTTCTCGCTCATTTGGGATCTTCTGGAGACGGGCAGTTTCTCAGCGACCACCTCCTCAAAGTCTCCGCGATCACATCGCGGCTGGCCGCGAAGACTGGTATGCCTCGTGTCGGTGCACTAATCGGCCTTGCGCACGATCTCGGCAAATACTCCAATGCATTTCAGCGGTACCTCAGCAGAGTTGCGGGCGATGCCTCCATGGAAATGGAGCCGGATATTCCGCTAAGGGGAAGCGTCGATCACTCTACGGCAGGCGCGCAGATCATTGCGCATGGCCTTATCGGTGCCGAGGAAGAAGCTGGCAGGTTCGCGGTCGAGGCTCTTGCTCTATGCGTAGCTTCGCATCATTCGGGACTAATAGACTGTATCCTTCCCAACGGAAACGATGGGCTATCGCGAAGGCTCAACAAGGATGACCTCTCAAGCCACCGCAGCGAGGCATGGAGCACCGCCGAGCCAGCTATCCGCGTTCCATTGGAATCCCTTCTCAACGATCCTGAGGTCGCCGCGGAGATTTCCGCAGCAATGGATCGGATTCGCACGACAGACAACGATGAGGTCATTCAGCCATTCAAACAGGGATTACTGCTGCGGTTGCTCTTCAGTTGTCTGATCGACGGCGACCGCACTGATACGGCGGACTTCGACAAGCCCAAGGGCGCGAGTTTTCGTCAGCATGGTGAGTATGTTTCGTGGCAGGTTTTGATAGACCGGCTGGAACGTAAGTTGGCGACGTTCCAGAACGAACATTGGGTGGATCAATGTCGTCGCGAGATCTCCGGTCATTGCCTCGCGGGAGCGGAACGGCCTAAAGGAATTTTCACCCTGACCGTGCCGACAGGTGGGGGTAAGACGCTGGCAAGCCTGCGCTTTGCGTTGCACCATGCGCAGCGCTGGAGCATGGATCGCGTGATTTATGTCAGCCCGTACATTTCGATTGCAGACCAGAACGCGCAAGTGGTGCGCGAAGTGCTGGAGCCAAAGGAGTGCGATTTCGCTTCGATTGTGCTCGAACACCACTCCAATCTGACGGAAGAGAAGGAGAGCTGGCGAGGTTCGGTGTTGGCTGAAAACTGGGACGCTCCGGTGGTCTTCACGACGGCGGTGCAGGTGATCGAAGCGCTGTTTGGCGGTGGAACGCGGTCGGTACGGAGGCTGCATGCGCTCACAAAGGCGGTAATAGTCTTCGACGAGGTGCAGACGCTTCCGGTGCGCTCGATACACCTTTTCAACAACTCTGTGAACTTTCTGGTGGAGCAGTGCGGGGCAAGCGTCGTGCTGTGTACGGCGACACAGCCTTTGCTTCATCAAGTAGACGCAAGGAAAGGGGCCATCCGTCTAAAGCCTGACGCCGAGTTGATGCCAAATGGTCCTCAGCTCTTTCGCGATCTACGACGGTATGAGACGTTCGACAAAACGAATAAGCCGGGCGGTTGGAGCGCAGCGGACGTAGGCAAACTATCCATCGATGAGATGCGGGAGCATGGTAGTTGCCTGGTGATTGTGAATACGAAGCGCGATGCGCTGGCGATTTACGCGCAGTGGAAGGAACAGCTCAAGACACTCGAAGAGCCGATGGAGTATGGGTGCCTCGTGCACCTGAGCACGCATATGTGCCCGGCGCACCGGCTTGAAGCTCTGAACAGGATGAAGGCTGCGCTTGCTCCCCAGTCAGGAAAACGGGTGCTCTGCGTCAGCACACAGTTGATCGAAGCCGGGGTGGACATAGACTTCGCCACAGTGGTGCGCGATCTGGCCGGGCTGGACTCGATTGCACAGGCCGCGGGCCGCTGCAATCGCAACGGCGAGCGAGCCACCGGGAGGGTACACATCGTGAAGATGGCGCAGGCACTTCCAAAGCAGTTGGAGGAGATACGCTGCGCGCAGACAAATGCGCGGCGAGTCCTCGACAACTGGCGTGAAGAGAAGGGAAACCAGCCATTTGAGTTGTCGAACCCGCAGGAGATGGAAAGCTTCTTCAGGCATCACTTCTTCGCGCGTGCAAATCAGATGGATTATCCAGTAAAGGCTCCTCCTGCACAACGCGACAACACCCTTCTGCGGATGCTTGGGGAGAATGGCATGGCGGTCGACGATGCAAGAGTCGCAGGCGTCACGCGGGCTGGCCTGATGCAGTCGTTTCATAGTGCAGCTCAAGCGTTTCGAGCAATCGATTCCCAAACGCAGGGAGTTATCGTTCCTTTTCGGAAAGAAGGAATGAATTTGATTGCTGAATTGAGTGCCACACAGAATTTTGCATCGGAGTTCCGCCTTCTAAGAAAGGCGCAGCAGTTCACAGTGAATGTATTCCCGTATGAAATGGAGTCTTTGCGAAGAAAAGAAGCTGTGTGTGAGGTGCAGCCGGGGACTGGAGTATTATGTCTGCGCGAAGGTTTCTACTCGGACGAGTTCGGCCTAGCATTCGATGGCGGCGAAAGAATGGAGAGCCTGATTGCATAGCACACCGAAGAACACGATTGAGTTTCGCGTCTGGGGACGGTACGCCATGTTTACCGATCCCCTGACCCGCGTCGGCGGTGAGAAATACTCTTACCATCTGCCGACCTACGAGGCGTTGAAAGGGATCGTCAAATCCATCTACTGGAAGCCCACCTTCATCTGGTATGTCGACTGTGCCCGGGTAATGAAACGTATCCGCACGCAGACCAAGGGGATGAAGCCGCTCGACTACGGCGGTGGCAACACCCTGGCGATCTACACATATCTGACCGGCGATCCCGATACTGCGACGCGTGAGCCGCGCGTCGAGTACCAAGTCCGCGCCCACTTCGAGTGGAACCTACACCGGCCCGAACTGGAGCGGGATCGAAACGATGGGAAGCACTTCGAGATCGCGAAGCGCAGCTTGGAGCATGGCGGGAGGCAGGACATCTTTTTAGGAACACGCGAGTGCCAAGGATATGTCGCACCGTGTGACTTTGGCTCCGGCAAGGGAGAATACGACGATCTGGACGAATTGCAATACGGTCTGATGTTCCACAGCTTCGACTACCCGGACGAGACGGGAGAAGACCGGCTCGTCGGTAACCTCTGGCAACCGAAGCTGGTGAATGGTGTGCTCACTTTTCCGCGCCCTGATAATATCCCTGCGAAGCACAAGAAGGATATTCGGGCAATGGGTAAAAAGTGCTTCGGCTTGGAAGAAAATCTTCAGTATGTGGAGACCGAGGCTCAGCAGAACGCCGCAGGCGTCGGGGGCACGGTGTGAGCTGGATTCAAAAACTGCAAGAGACCTATGATCGCTGCGCCGGACAGTCACAGTTTGAATCCACGCCGCTGATGCCTATCGATCATGCCGAGCAGCAAGTTCACGTCGAGATCACGCTGAGTGGTTCCGGCAAGTTTCGCAGCGCAGCAGTGATCTCCAAGGAAACGACGTTCATACCTGCTACGGAGGAATCGGCTGGCCGCACCTCGGCGCCTGTGGCGCACGGATTGGCGGACAAGCTCCAGTACGTTGCTGCGGGCGTGGAGGACTCGGGGACAGACGTGATAACAAACGCTGCGCGAGGGCGGAAGAAGAAGGGCAAAGAGCCGCCGCACACTTTGTATCTCAATCAACTTCGCCGCTGGGTGGCTTCAGAACCAGATCCTCATGTGGAAGCAGTATTGCACTATGTAGAGGGCGGAACGATCCTGAAGGATCTGCTGGAACAAAAGATTCTCCATGCCGATGCCTCGGGCCATCTGCTGAAACAATGGACTGGCACGGGAAATCCACCGCCACTTCTCAAGATACTAACAGCGACCGCAGGACAGCGTGATCAGCTTGCCGCTGTCGTTCGCTGGCGCGTGGAATTACACGATCCGCAGGGAGATGCCTGCCTTTGGCTTAATCCCAATGTACAACATTCCTGGCAGAGATTCGTCGCAAAGCAAGCGAAGAAATCACAATTATGCATGGTGACGGGAGAGCAACTTCCGCCTGCTGTTAATCATCCCAAGCGGCTCAGGCATGGAGCGGACGGCGCAAAGCTGATCTCTTCCAACGATGGCAACGGCTTCACCTTCCGCGGTCGTTTCGCCTTCCCCGAACAAGCCTACGGAATCGGGAGCTCGACTACCCAGAAGGCCCATACCGCTCTGCGTTGGCTCATTGCGCGGCAGGGATACAGGAACGGTGATCAAGCCATTGTTGCCTGGGCAGTAAGCGGCAAGCCAATTCCGAAACTGATTGCTGGTTCAGATGAGATCAGCTCTGTCGAGAACAATGCTGGGATGAAAGCTTCGCCTGACTCCGTACATGTTGGGGCTCCAGAGCGGTATAAGGGTGATGCCGGCCAGTTATTCGCAAAACAATTGAACAACCTGATTCGAGGGTATGAAGCAAAGCTGGCGAAGCGCGAGGACATCGTGGTTATGGCACTGGACTCAGCCACGCCGGGCCGTATGGCAATTACCTACTATCGCGAGTTGCAAGCTTCGGAGTTTCTGGAGCGGATTCAAAGCTGGCACGAGCATACCGCTTGGCGACAAGACCTGGGGAAGGATCGCAGGTTCATCGGAGCGCCTGCTCCAGGAGATATTGCCGAGGCTGCCTACGGCCGGCGCGTGGACGAAAAGATGAAGAAGGCCACCGTCGAAAGGCTCCTGCCATGTATTGTGGATGGCCGCTCTATTCCGCGCGACCTGGTCACCGCCTGCGCCCACCAGGCCGCAAACCCTGCCGGCAAGAACCACTGGGAGTGGGAGCGCAGCCTTGGCATTGCCTGTGCCTTGGTCCGCAGCAGTAGAAGAGAGGAGAACTATTCCATGTCGCTTGAAGAAGACCGCAACTCGCGAGACTATCTGTTCGGCAGGTTGCTCGCTATTGCGGAGAAGATCGAGAACTATGCCCTTTACCTTGCCAAGGAAGGCCGTGACACGACGGCCGAACGGCTGATGCAGCGTTTCTCCGACCATCCGGCTTCAACCTGGCGCACGATTGAACTTGCGCTCAGGCCCTATATGCAACGTCTGCAAAGTAGCCGTCCCGCCGCCCTATACATCTGGAAGCGCCTGCTTGACGATGTGGTTAACCGCTTTCAGGGCGACGATTTCACCAGAGCAGGCCGCCTTGATGCTGAGTTTCTGCTCGGCTATCACTGCCAGCGTGCCGCCTTCCGCAAGGATGATCCCGCGGACGAACCTATCCAAGCGGAGACTTCCGCATAATCATGACTCAAATTGAACGCAAAAGGAGGAATCAGTGAGCTCGCTTCAACACAAGATCGACTTTGCCGTGGTGCTGCGCGTGAAACATGCTAACCCGAACGGTGACCCGTTGAATGGGAATCGGCCACGGATCGATTACAACGGCAACGGGGAGATTTCAGATGTTTGCTTAAAGCGTAAACTGCGCGACCGCCTGATGGAGGCAGGGCAGAAGATCTTCGTTCAGTCAGACGACCGAAAGAACGACGACGCGAAGAGCTTGCGTGACCGCGCTGAGAAAGCGCTCAGCGGAAAGTTTGGTTCCGCTGACACAGCCAGATTGGCGAATGAGACCTGGTTCGACGTGCGCACCTTTGGCCAACTATTCGCTCTGCCGAAGAAGAGCAAAAGCAAAGGGGATGACGAAAACGGCGATACGGGTGTTTCCATCCCCATCCGTGGCCCCGTGACGGTGCAGTCCGCCTTTAGTCTGAAGCCTGTTGACGTCACAAGCACGCAGATCACCAAGAGCGTCAGCGGAGAAGGCGATGGCAGCAAGCGCGGTTCCGACACCATGGGCATGAAGCACCGCGTTGACGATGCCGTTTATGTCTTTTATGGCAGCATGAATCCGCAGTTGGCTGAGCGCACTGGATTTAGCGACGAGGATGCCGACGCGATCAAGGCTGTGCTGCCAAGGCTTTTTGAGAACGATGCTTCCTCTGCCCGACCAGAAGGCAGCATGGAGGTACTCAAGGTGTTGTGGTGGAAGCAATCGAAGCCTGGCAAGTATTCCTCGGCAAAAGTACATGCCTTGCTCCATATGAATGAGGATGGCAGCGGTGGATTCACGCTTGGAAAGCTCGATGGGCTGACTGCGGAGGAGATTCCAGGCTTTTAACACCGAAACCAGGCGGGAGTGCTGCATGGCCGATTCCGGTTCTGAAGATGACGACGCATTGCCGATCAGCGGCTTGCAGCATCTGGCCTTCTGCCCGCGGCAATGGGCGCTTATCCATCTCGAACAGGTCTGGGTGGAGAACCTGCGGACCGCCGAAGGGCGGTTGCTGCACGAGCGCGCCGACCTGCCCGGAGAGAGCAGACGTGGCGACCTTCGCACCGTGCGCGGTATGTGGCTGCGGTCGGAAAGACTCAGGTTGACCGGGCGCGCCGACATCGTGGAGTTTAGGCCGGAGCCCTATCCGGTGGAGTACAAGCGCGGCAAGAGCAAGCCGACTGACTGCGATACTGTACAGCTCTGCGCACAGGCGCTTTGTCTGGAGGAGATGTTGCATTCGGCGATTGCGCGAGGCGCAATCTTCTACGGCAATCCACGCCGGCGGCAGGAGGTGATCTTTACGCCGGAGCTTCGCGCCCGGACCGAAGAACTGGCTGCCACAATGCATCGCCTTTACAACAATCGAGAAACGCCGCCGGCGCAACCGGGGGCGTACTGTAGCAGTTGCTCTTTGGTTCACATCTGCCTTCCCCAGGCCACCGCGCAGCCAGACGGCGCGGCGTACTGGGTGGAGCGCCAAGTGCGTTCGCTTCAACAGGAGGGTTAGTTCCGCTCGTTATGCGAAAACTGCTCAACACATTGCACGTGATGACTCAAGGCGCCTACCTGCACCGCGATGGCGAGACGATCGCCATCAAGGTTGGGCAGGAGCTGAAGCTGCGCGTTCCGGTGCATACGCTAGAAGGCTTGGTTTGCTGGGGCCAGGTTTCATGCAGTCCGCCGCTGCTGGGGCTGTGTTGTGAGCGTGGCGTCGGCATCTCTTTTCTGACCGAGCAAGGCAGGTTTTTGGCGCGCGTAACTGGGCCTGTCTCGGGCAATGTGTTGCTGCGAAGACAGCAATACCGAATGGCAGATGGCGCGGACGGCGCGCTTCCTGTGGTACGGATCATTGTTGCGGCGAAAATCGCAAACAGCCGCGTGATTCTGCTGCGAGCGGCCCGCGAGATTTCCGATGAGGCTCGGCAAAAACCATTGCGCGAGGCGGCAACGCAGCTTTCTTGGGCGGGGTTGGAGGCCGCGCGCGCACCCTCCATCGATGAGGTGCGAGGCCATGAAGGATCGGCCGGACAGGCGTATTTTTCTGCCTTCGACGACATGATCGCTGGTGACCGTGAAGCATTCCATTTTGACGGCCGGTCTCGCAGGCCACCGCTGGACCGCGTCAATGCACTCTTGTCGTTTGTGTATGCGCTGCTTCGGCACGACATCGAATCAGCCCTCGAAAGCGTTGGGTTGGACCCGGCAGTCGGCTTTCTCCACACGGACCGGCCTGGGCGGCCTAGTCTTGCGCTCGATCTCATGGAGGAGTTGCGCTCCGCTCTGGCTGATCGCTTGGTCCTGACTCTTATTAACCGGCGGCAGGTGCAGGGCTCAGGCTTTACCGAGCAGGATGGTGGCGGCATTCAGATGGACGATGCGACGCGGAAGGAGGTCATCTCTGCCTGGCAATTGCGGAAACAGGACGAGATCGAGCACCCCTACCTGAAGGAGCGCATTCCGGTCGGGCTCGTGCCTTATACGCAGGCTCTGTTGCTTGCGCGTTACGTTCGAGGCGGACTGGACGCGTATCCTGCATTCTTCTGGAGATAACGCAATACATGATGGTCCTTGTCAGTTACGATGTGAGCACTCGCGATGAAGCCGGTCGTCGCAGACTGCGCCGAGTGGCCCGATTGTGCGAAAATCACGGCCAGCGCGTGCAGAATTCGGTTTTTGAATGCGTCGTGGATGCAGCCCAATGGGTGGTCCTTCGAACAAGTCTTGTGTCGGAAGCCGATCCCGCGCAGGACAGTCTCCGTTTCTACTTTCTCGGATCTGAATGGAAGCGGAGGGTCGAGCACGTCGGCGCAAAAGTTGCTTACGATCCTGAAGGGCCACTCATTCTCTAATCTCTCTGCCAGGAGAGAGAGACCATTTCTCACGCGAACCTCAAGCGAGCATGGATTTACCGGGACATCCGCGCTGGAGCTAACTGACCTGCATTCAGAGAGAAGTTCCTGCTTTGGGTAGCTAATGTTCTCTCTAAGGGTGAGCGGCACGGTGAGTCCGCAATTGTGGCAAGATATGTCTAGCGCATGGAGTCTGTTATGCCATGCGCCGTCGCCCCCCACGCGGGGGGCGTGGATTGAAACGCGGCGTGGCCACCGAGGTGGACGTGGCGCAGGTCGCCCCCCACGCGGGGGGCGTGGATTGAAACACAGTCATGCGCTACGCGGTATATGGCCGGTTCTCTTTTCTCCATCCCCCTCACGGTTCGACTCGTTGTGGTTTATTCGGCTTGAATCCCTCGACTCTTCATGCAATGAATCCATTACTCCCCCGGTGTTGCCTTCACGCGAACTCCTTTGGCTGCTACCGGTTAGAGCCTGGTATTCTGCACTCATACACGTGTGCTGTAAGATGCGTCACGACAAGGAAACCATATGCCTACAGTGAAGAAGGCCACAACTCGACCGAAGCGCAGAGTCGTTTCTCCTGCAGATAAGCGCACTCAACTCCGGATTACCGTCGATTCCAGATTCACCAAGAACTATTTCAACCAACTTTTTGCCGTGCTGAAAATCCGCAAAAAGAACGCCCTCGCTGAACACATCATCATGAGTTTCAAAAGCAAGGCTGCGCAGACGCAACTCGTAGCGTTCTACAACAACCAATGGCTGAACATTCCGTTTCAAAGTATCGACACCGCGTTCGTCTTTCCTTTGACATACGAGATTGCCGACGAACTGGAGAGGGTCGGAGGAGAGGTCCTCTGCGGAGTCAATCGGTCCAAGACTTTTCGAGTGATGGTGGCCTATTTTGCCTTTGTTCATAAACTCAAGAATCAAACACAGACGATCCCCGCGTAGCCAATTCAGGGCATCTACCAAACGAGATGGCGCTGGTGCTTTCGTGCAGCATTAGTGCCCGAAGCCAAGCCTAACCTGCGTGCGGCTGGTGCATGGCAAACGTCGCCGTGTTGGTGGGATGAGGCAATCGCAAGCCCTTTTAGTGGGCTACATTCATTCTCGAACGAATTGCGAACAATCTTCGATCATCTTCGAACACTGTTCGACGTTGTCCGAATTCCGTTCGATTTCTGAGGATTTCGTCACCATCGCTAAGCCGTCAGGCTTAGGGATGGTGTCTTCCTCCAAAGCGAGCGCAGCGAGAATGGTTTTCGAGGCGTTTCCTTCAATTGATGCTCGCAGAATCTGGCGGCTTTGACTGCAATGCGAGTAAATCGCGATGTTAGATTGACTTCACCGCATCTACAGCTTCATCCCGAATGATTTGAGGAATTGCATAATGCGCTCTCCAGGTTCCTGTGTCTGCGTGTTCCATCAGCAGGGTATCGTGACACAAGCCGTTGCATTCGGAATTCGAACAGGGGTAGCGTCGGTTTGTGTTGACTCTACGTGCCATGACGGGTGGCGCCGGATATGCCCAACGACATCTGGAACACAGCGACTATTACGATGAAAATCGTCGTGTTCAAGGTGAATGGCATGGCCAAGGAGCGGAGTTGCTGGGCCTGCGCGGGGAGGTAACGCAGGAGCAATTTGAGGCTGTCCGGGAGGGGTTGCACCCAGAGTCGGGAGAATTCCTCCGGCCTCGTCACAGTGCTGACCGCATTGATGCAAATGGAAGCGAACAGAGCAAAGGGAGGTCTCTTTACGATCTGACCTTCTCCGCGCCGAAGTCGGTTTCGATTCAGGCGCTCGTCGGCGGTGATGAGCGGTTGATTTCCGCCCACGACAAAGCTGTACGGGAAGCAATCACCGAGGCGGAAAACTATGCCGCCGCCCGCGTCCGGCTGAATGGCGCGAACGAGGATCGGGCAACGGCCAACTGGATTCTGGCCGCATACCGGCACGACACGAGCCGTGAACTCGATCCGCAACTGCATACCCATGCCGTTACTGCCAATCTGACCTACGACGGTGTGGAGGGCCGCTGGAAGGCATTGCAAGCATCGGGCCTTTATGAGCGCCGTGCGTATCTGACGGAGGTTTACCGGAACGCGCTGGCGCGTGAAGTATGTGGACTGGGATATGAGATTGAGCCGCGCCGCGATTCCAAAGGCAGAGATCACGGTTTCGAGATTCGCGGCGTCTCCGATGAATTGCTGGAAAAGTACAGCGCTCGCAGCGCACAGCGGGACGCTGCCATCGAACGATTCACGGTGGAGCATGGCCGCAAGCCAACCAATAACGAAGTCGCCATCCTCGTCCGAGAATCCCGTGCAGACAAGCTGGCTGAAATCTCGACGGAAAGATTGAGGCAACAGCAGCAGGCCAGATTGCTTCCCGAAGAGGGCTGCGCGCTGAAGAATCTCCATAAGAAGTCCTTAAAGCACCCCCGGCGCATTCCGCCTGAACCGTCTGAAGTCGCGGAGTCGCTTCAACACGCGAAAGAGCATCTCTTCGAGCGCAGCTCAGCTGTGCGTGACCACGAGTTGATGACTGAGGCTCTGCGGCACGGGCGCGGAAAGATTGATCGCCGTCAACTGCGCGGTGCTCTGGAACTGGAACAGTCGCGGGGTGTTCTTATCCGAGCCGGGAACAATCTCGCTACACGCGAAAGTCTTGAGCGCGAGCAGCGCATGATTGTAGCGATTGATGGTGGCGTCGGGCGGTATGAACGTCTGGGCGGGGAGCACGCATTCAGCCCCTCAGAACGGTTGCGAGAGGAACAGCGGCGGGCCGTTCATCAGATCCTGGACTCGCGGGATTTTGTCCTCAATCTGCGCGGAGCCGCTGGAACCGGCAAGACGGCTACGCTCACGGAGATCGCCCGCGGTTTACGCGAGGCAGGCCGTGAAGTTTTGGCAGTTGCGCCAACGCGCGGCGCGGTTGAGGAATTGCAAAAAGTCGGATTTCGCGATGCGATGACGATCTCGCGATTGCTTGAGGACCCAAAGGCGCAGACCGCGCTGCGCGGCAGGGTGCTGGTCGTGGATGAAGCGGGCATGGTCTCAGGCCGTCAAATGGAGGAGTTGCTCAAGCTGGCGGAGCGCGAGGACGCGCGGATTTTGTTCTCCGGCGATACCCGGCAACTTCAGAGCGTCGAGGCATCGGACGCCCTGCGCATTTTGGAGCAGGAATCGCGGATGAAGAGCGTCTCGCTGACGGCTGTGCAACGGCAGACGCAGGCTGAATATCGGGATGCCATACAGACGTTGCGGCATTCGCCGGAGAAGGGCTTTGAAAAGCTGGAGCAGCTTGGCGCCGTTCGTGAGGCTCCTTACCTGGAACGCGCTCAAGCGGTGGCATCCGCCTATCGGGCGCTCACGTCGGACTCAAGCCGCACTGTTCTCGTCGTTGCCGGCACGCATGAGGAGATCGGCAAGATTACGGATGCAATCCGTGAGGATATGAAGCGGCGCGGCGAACTGGAGCGCGGCGTTGTCTCCGAGCGTTATGTGCCGCTGCAATGGACCGAGGCGCAAAAGAAAGACCTGGTGAACTACAAGTCAGGACAAGTACTGCTCTTCCATAGGTCTTCGCATGGGATCGAAAAGCATGAGGCGCTCACTGTGGAGCGAACGGACAAGTTGGGCATCGTCGTCAGAGACCAGCTCGGCACTGAACACACGGTGAGTCCATCACAGGCGCGCTCTTTTTCGGTCCATGAACGCCAACAGATTGAGGTGGCCCCTGGCGACAGGTTGCTGCTGACGGGCAATCGCGGTGATGCGGGCTTCCGTGCCACCAATGGCGAGCTCGTTCGAGTGCGCGATGTCGAAGGCGGCCGCATACAGCTTGAGGATGGCCGGACGCTGCCCGCGAATTACCACGAGTTCGATCACGGTTATGCGATCACCGCACATCGCAGCCAGGGAAAAACTGTAGATGCGGTGATTCTTTCCGCCGATGCGATGAAGCAGGAGTTGTTCTACGTCGGGGCCTCGCGTGGCCGTCAGGAAATCGTCGTCGTGACCAGCGACCGCGAGCAGCTGCGCAACTTGCTCGGCATCTCCACAGCGCGGCCATCGGCGACTGAACTGGCAAGAGGGCAGGCGCTGCTGCATTCCGCGCCAAGGCTTGGCCCTGAGCAGCCACCATTGCTGGTCATTGAACCGTCGGTGCTGCGGCAGAAAAGTGGTTATAGGCACGATCTGGGAATGGGCCGGTGACTCTTGGTTTTCACCATAGTGCCTGAGGGTCCCAGCGAGCCGGCCCCTACTGCGTGCGATCATTTTAGTGTCAAGACACTGGTGGGACTCATCGTGAACACAGTCGATAGCGAACTCTCCAACTCCGGGGCGTCCGTCGCGGAAGTACTTCAGCTGCGGGAAGAGAACGCCCGTCTGCGGAGCCTCCTGATCACGCATGGCATACGAATTCCGGAAGCCGCAAAACTCGCCTGTGAGACTCCTCAAGTCTCCAATTCTGCACCTGATGCCCGGAATCCCGGAGTGGCCACGGCGGAGCAGCGAATCGCTTTGTTCCGCAGTCTCTTCCGTGGACGGGACGATGTCTATGCTATTCGCTGGGAGAACGCCGACGGTCGATCTGGATACATGCCCAAGGCGGATCGCGACTGGAAATCGTATTTAAGCGCCAAGGACAAAGATCGCAAGAAGGTTGATCGCCTGACGCGAAAGTACAGGTCACTCACCGATGACGCTGTCCGCGCGCATCTTGTTGGCGAGCATACGGTAGGACTCTACCCGCTCCTACAGGATGAGACATGCTGGCTGCTGGCGGTCGATTTTGACAAGAAGACATGGCAGCAAGATGCCACCGCGTTTCTCGCGGCCTGCCGCGAACTCAACGTGCCAGCGGCACTGGAACGCTCACGCTCAGGAAACGGTGGCCACGTGTGGGTATTCTTCGAACGAGCAATCCCCGCCACAACCGCGCGCAAGCTTGGCTGTGCAATCATCACTCGAACCATGGAATCTCGCCACCAACTCGGATTGGATTCATATGACCGATTATTCCCCAACCAGGACACGATGCCCAAGGGTGGGTTTGGCAACCTGATTGCTCTTCCTCTGCAAAAGGTTCCGCGCGCAAACGGGAACAGCGTTTTTGTTGATGTACAGTTCCGCCCATATCCGGATCAGTGGGAGTTTCTGGCAAGCATCAAGAGAATGTCCGCTGACGCCGTCGAATCCGTAGTTTTTGAAGCGCAGAAGCGCGGAGATCTAATCGGCGTCAGAATCAGTATCGCCGAAGACGAAGACGTTGATCCCTGGATGCTTCCGCCGTCACGAACGAGAGCGGAGCGCCCGATACCTGGGCCTTTCCCAAAGCAGGTACAACTTGTTCGGTCGAATCTTATATATGTCGAGAAAAATGGTCTGCCTTCCGCAATGTTGAATCGGCTCCTGCGCCTGGCGGCATTTCAAAATCCGGAGTTCTATAAAGCCCAGGCTATGCGGCTTCCCACATTCAACAAGCCGCGAGTGATTGCATGTGGCGAAGATCTCGCCAACTACATCGCATTGCCGCGCGGCTGTATCGCCGAGATCGTGCAATTACTTGAAACGCACCATGTCAAGGCGGTGATGCGTGATGAGCGGTTTGCTGGCCATCCGATTGACGTGGAGTTCTCCGGCCAGTTGCGTCCGGCGCAACTCGATGCCGCCGCTATGATCGCAGAACACGACGAAGGGATTCTCTGCGCTCCAACCGCTTTTGGAAAAACCGCTTTGGCAGCATGGATGATCGCCGCGAGGAAAGTAAATACCCTCGTGCTGGTACACCGCCAGCAATTGCTCGATCAATGGCACGCAAGGTTGGCAATGTTCCTCAACCTGCCTGCCAAGTCAATAGGTCAGGTTGGCGGCGGAAAGAACGAGCGTAGTGGTTTAGTAGACATTGCCATCATCCAAAGCACTCACGACAAGGCAGGAGTGAAAGACTTCGTCGCAGAATATGGCCAGGTCATTGTCGATGAATGCCACCATCTATCTGCATTCACGTTTGAGCAGGTTCTGAAACAGGTAAAGGCGAAGTACGTCCTCGGCCTGACGGCAACTCCTGAACGCAAAGATGGACACCATCCCATCATTTGTATGCAGTGCGGCCCAATACGATACAAGCTCAGTGCGCGCTCAATGACCGCTGCCTCACCATTCGAGCATGAGGTGATTCCACGATTGACAGACTTTTGCTTGCCGCCCGAACAGGCTGACACGGCGATTCAGGAACTATACGCGGCGCTTGTGGATGACAAGACCCGCAATGAACTGATTGTCGGCGATCTGCTGCGTGCAGTCCAAGATGGATGCTCACCGCTGCTCCTCACCGCCAGGACTGAGCACCTAAAGTATTTCGAGACAGCTCTCGCCGGTAAAGTAGAAAGCGTATTTGTGCTGAAAGGGGGTATGGGGAAGAAGCAACGGCGGTCGATAGCAGAGGCAATTGCAGCCGTGCCGGAGGACGCGCCAAGAGTCATCCTGGCAACAGGCAGCTACATCGGTGAAGGCTTTGACGATGCTCGGCTGGACACGCTGTTCCTGGCAATGCCCATTTCGTGGAAGGGCACGTTACAGCAGTACGTTGGCCGCCTTCATCGGCTCCACGATGCGAAGCGCGTTGTCCGAGTTTACGACTACCTCGATTCCAATGTCCTCATGCTGGCAAGAATGTACGCACGGCGATTAAAGGGTTACAGTACCATCGGCTACCGGATTTGCAATGCGCCCAATGAGGTATTTGGATCGGAATGGCAAGCTGTCGGCCTGGAGAAACCGAATGCGGCACTTCTAGGCTGAAATGGAGGAATATGACGCAGAAGCAAAGCAATCCCGTGGTGGTCCATATGGATATTCGCAAGTTGAAACCTGAGCCGGAAACCAACCTTCCGCCCCTTAGCAAGGCGAAGCTGGAAGCACTGATTGAGGAAGCAGTGGTGGATGCTTACAACGAAGACGAACAGAAGGTTGGTTTGCTCACCATGATGCAGCAATATCTCGCATTACCATTTCGGGTGAGTATCCTAGGCATTGAGGCCACCGTGGAGAAGGTGGATATGACGCGCGATGGCCGGATTGTAGCGGTTTGCTTGCGAGATGGAGTCAAGCAGAGAATTGAAATTCTCGATCTGCCGCTGCCGAAGCCCGCACCAGCAGGTGCGGAATGGATTGCTGCTTACAGCCATTGGCGCAGAGGGTTCTAAGTGAGCGAATACCAGTACTACGACTTCAAAGCAATTGATCGTGCGCTGACAAAAGCAGAAATGACCGCGCTGCGGTCTATTTCCACGCGCGCCGTGATTACCTCGACGAGTTTTACGAATCACTACGAATGGGGAGACCTGAAAGCCGATCCGCTCAAACTTCTGGCAGAGTATTTCGACGCCTTTGTATACGTGGCAAATTGGGGGACGCGGGAGTTATGCTTTCGCTTGCCGCAGGAGTTGGTTGACTCGAAGCAGCTCAAGGCGATGCTCCCAGGCAAGACCGCATACGTGCGTAGTTCTGGACAATTCGTGATTGTTGCATTTGAAAGTGAAGTGGAGCTCGACAACGATTGGGATGATGGTACAGGCTGGATGGGTTCGTTGAACTCTTTGCGTGCTGATCTGCTTCACGGCGACTTCCGCTGCCTATACCTCGGATGGTTAGCATGTGTGGAGAATGGGGAATTCTCCGCAGATACATTGGAGCCTCCCGTGCCTGCCGGCCTGCGCGAACTGTCAGCGCCCCTTGATTCGTTGATTGAGTTTCTTGGAATCGATGAGGATCTCATCGAAGTTGCCGCTGCTGCTTCAGAGCCGTTGAAAGCTGGGCCGTCGCGCAAGGAGCTTGCTTCCTGGATTCGAGGCCTGCCGAATGTGGAGAAGGAGGGCCTGCTCGTAGACGCGCTGACGGAATCGGATGAACGGTGGAAGATCGAACTTCTGCGCCGCTTTCAGCACAAGAACGCCCCTGGATCAAGTCACGACGCAATCGAACGGCGTACAGTCGAAGACCTCCTGACGGCATCACATGCCCGTGCGGATGAGCGAACACGGAAAACGAACGCCAAGCGGGCAGCAGAAGCAGCGCGGCTGAAAGCGAAGGAAGAAGCAGACCGCGCGCTGTACCTGGACCATCTGGCAAAGCGCGAAAATGCGGTCTGGAAACAGGTGGAGGCGTATATCCAGAAGCGGCAGCCGAAGGATTACGACAGGGCTGTGATTCTGCTAACTGATCTGCATGAATTGGCTGTCCGCCAAGGAGATGAAACTGGTTTCCAGTTGATGATGGAGGAGCTTCGCAAGACCCATGCAGCCAAGGACACCTTTCTGCGCAGGCTGACAAAGGCGAAGCTATGGCCGGGGGCCGCTGACGTTGGCCGAATTTTCTAGAATATGTAAAATGTGCGATTCTATCGCATATTCTGCAAACATTTCTGAATCGCCGGCAGGCAGGTTGGGCATCGTGGAACTCGAACCCCTTTACCTTGCGGAGATTTGGGGAGCGCTGCCGGAAACAGGGCTGGAAACAGCCATCGTACGCGGTGGCTTGCAGCGTCGAATGCGAGCGAAACAAGCAAATCCCCGTTGTCCGCCAAAGAGACTTGTATCTCCACAGCATAGTGTACTTGTAATTGCGCGTCAGTATATACTTGTAACTGCACGGCTCTATAAACTTGTATTCGTCCGCAAGGAGACAGGCGTAAATGGCGACAGCGAACGAAAAATTGGCGGCATCTCTGAGCGTTCTCCAAAAACTGCAGAAAGACGGGCGTCGCGTCTTTCAATCGAGTGAACTGAGCCGGGTTCATCGGGACCGGCTGCTGAAACATGGATTCATGCAAGCGGTCATGAAAGGCTGGCTTATTTCCGCCAGCCCTGGCGTGCGGCCCGGAGACAGCACGCCGTGGTTTGCGTCCTTCTGGGAGTTTTGCGCCCGATATTGCAACGAACGTTTCGGGAAAGACTGGCATCTTTCGCCGGAACAATCGCTTCTGCTGCACGCTGAAAACACCATCATTCCGGCTCAGGCAATCATTTACAGCCCGAAGGGCCATAACAACACGGTCGAGTTGCTCTTTCGCACATCGCTGTACGACCTGAAGGAACAGCAATTCCCCTCACGCAATGACCTGGTCATTCGAAATGGCCTGCGGATTTTTTCTACGGCGGCTGCGTTGATCCGTGTGCCAGAGTCCTTTTTTATTCGCAACCCGATTGAAACCCAAATCGTGCTTGCGGGCATCCGCGATGCATCTGAACTGCTCAGACCTCTATTGGATGGTGGGCACTCCGCTATCGCTGGCCGCCTGGCGGGTGCCTTGCGTCGTGTCGGCCGTGCGGAACAGGCTGGTGAGATTCTTTCGGCGATGAAGGCGGCAGGGTATGACGTTCGAGAAACAGACCCGTTTGAAGTTGCGCAGCGTGTATTCGCAATAGGCGGGGCTATGGAAGCGCCAATCGTTGGCAGGCTTCAGGCTATCTGGTCAGCATCACGGAATGCCGTGCTTGAGAGTTTTCCTAAGCTACCTGGATTGCCCAAGAACAAGACCGCCTACCTGAACTTCGTTGATGAGATTTACCAAAGCGATGCCTATCATTCGCTCTCGATCGAAGGCTACCGCGTCAGCCCTGAGTTGATTGAGAGGGTCATGTCAGGAGCATGGGACCCGGCGCATCACGAAGCGGACCGGCAAAGCAGGAATGCACTGGCCGCGCGTGGGTATTGGCAAGCTTTTCAAAAGGTGAAGAGTGCTGTGTCCAAGGTGCTCGCTGGCGAGAATCCTGGAGCGGTTGCCAGAACGGATCACAGGGAATGGCACAGAGAGCTTTTTGAGCCATGCGTTGTATCCGGGCTGATCCCGGCCTCCGCCCTGGCTGGTTATCGGAATGACGCCGTTTATCTACGAAATTCCAGGTACGTTCCACCGCGCTGGGAAGCTGTGCGTGATGCCATGCCCGCACTGTTCGATTTGATCGAGGCGGAACCGGAGCCATCTGTTCGGGCGGTACTCGGTCATTGGCTCTTTGGATATATTCATCCCTACCCCGATGGCAATGGCCGTATGGCCCGTTTCCTGATGAATGTTCTACTCGCTTCCGGCGGGTATCCTTGGACGGTGGTTCGCGTTGAGGACCGCACTGAGTATTTGAAGGCTTTGGATCGCGCGAGCATTGACGTGGATGCAAGACCCTTTGCAAGTTTCATTGCAGAGCGGGTGCGGTGGTCGCTCAAGAAAACGAGGCGTTCCGTTAGAGCATAGACAGGCGATAGCTGTCGACCCGAGAGGCCACGTGGAAAATGGCATTCCCGGAATAGCTGAATAAAAAGCCGAGGCGCAAGATTCCGTGTCAAGGCTCTCCAACCGCGAAAGCGGCGCGCGCAGCATGGCCCTAACACAGACCGTGTCTCGGCCATGCTTTGGCGATCCGGGAAATATCCCAGCAGATTTTTGCCCAGACGACCTACTTCGCTCAAATTAAATCAAAAAGTCTTTGCGTCAATTGTTCCTGAAATTGCCTTCAGGTTCTTCCCGCGACCTGATGCAACTCTGGTTTCCAATAGTGCCTTCAAAAGTACATCTAGGTAATGTAGACGCGCCTCCCGATCTGATGCATTGTGGTGAATAGGAGCGTTCGAACGATGTTCGATTCCGTTCATGTCTTTGAACCGCTACTCGACAGCGTGCAGGCTGCGGCCCTCGTAAAAGTGCATCCTAAAACCCTCCAACGTTACTCGCGCGCCGGGCTCGTTGCCGGTCTGCGCGTAGGCAAACTGTGGCGTTTCCGAGCCTCGGATCTCTATGGCCGGGCACAGGACGGGGCGCACACCGCTATCGACTCTCAAACCGAACAGAGGTACCCTGTTCTTAACCACTCGTGCCCGCAACAAAAGAGGAGGTAACCCTTGTTTGTTCGGACACGGTATCAATACGGAAGTCTACGGCTGAGGAAGCGCGAACGCGGTCCTGACGTGTGGGAGTTTCGCTATTACGAGACGGACTCTCAGGGCAAGCGGAAACGGCAGAGTGTGATCCTTGGGGATCGCAATCTGTACGTAACGGAAACCCAGGCACGGAAGGCTACGCAAGCTCTTCTTCTTCGACTCAACGAAGAGTCTCCGCGTGCGGAAGTGGAGGTCGCGTCCTTCGGAGCCTTGCTCGACCGCTATGTCGAGAAGGAGCTCTCGGAACGCTACTCAACCCGGAAGTCGCATCTGTCGAATATCCGGGTTCACATCCGGCCACGTTGGGGTGAATACCCCGTGGACAAGATGAAGCCGATGGCAATGGAGCAATGGCTGCGAGATCTGCCATTGGCCCCAAAGTCAAAGACTCATGTGCGGGGAATCATGCACCTGGTTTTCAAGTGCGCAGAGCGGTGGGGCATTATCGAACTTGGTAAGAACCCTGTCTCTCTGGTGCGCGTGAAGAACGCAAGCAAACGGCTGAAGCGGCCACGGGTTCTGGACGTGGCTGAGTTCTTTGAACTGCTCAAGCACCTCGACGATCCATGCCGAACGATGGTTTTGGTCGCACAGTGCCTGGGCCTTCGCGTTAGTGAAATTCTCGGGCTGCAATGGGGCGATTTCAACTTTGAGGATCGCTCTGTGCTGGTTCAGAGAAGTGTGGTGGGCGGCAGAGTGGACAATGTGAAGACGGAATATTCGAAAGATGATGTTCCGCTCGATGCTCGTCTGGCCGAGGCGCTGTTGCACTGGCGCTCGGCTTCAATCTTCCCGCGAGACGCCGATTGGGTTTTTGCCAATCCGGTAACGGGAAGGCCGTACCACCAGGAGAGCTTGCGAAAAAGGCAGCTTCAGCGGGCTGCTAAGCTCGCCGCGTTGGGAGAGGATATCGGGTGGCACACATTCCGCCACACGTATCGCTCCTGGCTCGACGAAACGGGTGCTCCGATGAAAGTGCAACAGGAACTGATGCGTCACGCTTCGATCCAGACGACGATGAATGTCTATGGACGGGCCATGACGGAAACCAAACGCCGGGCAAACAGTCAGGTTGTGGGACTGGTGTTCGGCCCGAACTCGCAGCATCCAACTGAAAACACAGGTGTTGCGACTGTCCAATAAATTGCAGTTGTTCCTAATGGGGGATAACGGGGACTTGCCGGAAGCGACCAAATTCTGTAAGTTATTGATTTTTTTGGTTGCGGGGGCTGGATTTGAACCAGCGACCTTTGGGTTATGAGCCCAACGAGCTACCGGGCTGCTCCACCCCGCACCTTCATCTTATCAAGCCGGTGAATGGGGGTCAATCGCGCGAGCTGAACGCCCGCACAATGACAGGTGATTTTGGAAGCGATTCCTTAAGAGGAGCCGAAAACGGGAATTGCAGGCTGGCGAGGCCAAATCTTGGAGTCAGCCCGGCTGGGTCACCTACTTCACATCCGTTGCGTCTTCGTCGGGTTCGCCTTCAACCGAGATCCGCAGCGAGCGCAGAAAGTGCAGGTCATTAGGCGTGAAGGTTCCCACCTCGCCTGTGCTCGGCTCATCCTTCCCAATGCCGGCGTTCTTCTCTGAGACTTCGTTCAGCCCGATCGTGGCCTCCAGCATCAGCAGCACATCGAATCCGTACTTGCGGATGTCCTGCACCACGCCGGCAATCTGTTCGCTCTCAATCACCGACTCATGGATGGCCTCGCCCAGTTGCTGAATCAGTTCACGCAGACGGGATGTCACAGCTACCTCCATGAGCGGCGCACCCGCGGTTGAGGTATGCGGGCTGCAACGCGGAATCTCTTAACCTTACTTCCATTCAGGGTTGAGAGCAACCCGGGACCCGCGCCAAACCGCGAAAAGTACCGTAAGCCACTGCTACCATCATAAACGGTATGGAACCGCGAAACATCGGCCGCGCTCTGGGCATCGGCGTTCGCGTCGCCGGACGTATCGCCGGCCAGCGAATCGCCAGTCCGGCGCCGTCTGGCGCGAGCCCGGCCCGGCCTAAGGCGCAATCGGTCGCCCCCGCCCCCCGACTCGTGTCCCCGGCTCCCCCTCAGGCACAAGCCGCACGGCGCATCGCAGCTCAAACCGGCCCCAACCTCAGCAAGGGCATCGGCGGGCTCCTGCGCCCATTCCGCCGCGTCGGCGGCATCGTCTGGCTTGAAGTCACCGGCACATTCTTCCTTTTATTCGCAGCCGTTTTCGCTCTACGCCTTTGGCAGAACTGGTCCGGAATAGGAGAAGTTTCCAGGGATTTTTCCATCGGCGCGGCCGTGGTTTTTCTCTACCTTGGAATCAGTTCATTCTGGCGCGCACGCCGCAGATAAAGAGAATCGCGAGCCTTAGTTTTTCGCTGGTGCACTCTCGCTGGTCCGCGAAAACGCCCAGATCCCGATCGCGATCGCTGCCAGCCCGATCAGGAGCCAAGCAAATCCACCGGCCCCGCCGCCGTGCGCCAATCGGAATCCGCCAAAGCGCACCAACGCCAACGAGTTCAACCCTGCAGTCAACATGCATTTCCTCCCTCGGCTGGCATCGTTGCCCGCCGCATTGGAGAAAACCCGAAAAAGCCGATCAAGTTGTCATGGATTCCACGCCGTCGACGAACTCCTCGGGCTGTACTTTCCACAATTCAAGGAGGCCTAATCTCTTACAGCCCGCTCGGGTCGATGTCCTCACCGGTCGCGAAAACCGCCCCGTCAAACACGACGATCCGTTCCTTGCGCAGGTTGGCGACGTTCTCGAGCGGAGAGTGGCGCGTAAGAATGAATCGGCTGAGGAATCCAGGCTTGATCTGCCCGAACTTTTCCTTGAAGGCCAGCCGCTTTGAACCGGCCCCCGTGGCCGAGTTGATCACAGCCAAAGGCGAAAGCCCGGCTCGCTGCATTAACTCCAGCTCGTACAGCAGGCCCAGCCCATGGGCCACGCCGTAAGATCCAGCATCGGCCCCCGCGATCACCTGCACCCCCATGGCATCGGCTTTCACCAGGCTCTTCGCGTGCGCATCGACGATCCTTTTCAGATTCCCGACGATCTCCGCATCCCAGCCCATCCACTTCGCGTGATCCACCTGCATTTGCACGGGCGCAAACGTCGGCACCCATGCAATCTCCTTGTCACGCATCCTCGCCAACTGATCGTCGCGAACAAAAAAGCCGTGCTCGATCGAGTCCACGCCGCCGTCGATCACATGATCGATGCCGGCATCTCCGGATGCATGCGCCAGGGTCTGCTTGCCAAAACTCTTTGCCGCCGCCACGAACTCGCCGACTCGCTCCGCGGACATTTGCGGCGCAGATGTCACCGCGCCTTTTTTGAAGTTGATGATCCCGGTGGGAATCAGCTTGATGCGGTCGGCGCCTGCCTTCACGCGCGCTTCCACGCACTGGCGCGGCGTCGAGCAATCCTCAAACGGTTCGGCCATAAAGCTGCCGTAACGGCCGCGATGATGAATCGCTGCGCCGGGGCTGTCGACATACGGCATCAGCGGCCGCTCCGCGCTCGAATAGAGCTTGCTCAACGCGAGGCCAACGCCGTTCTTGTCGCCGGCGTCGCGCGCAGCAATGATGCCGAGCCGCACCAGCTTCTCCAGTCGCTGGCGCGCATCGTCCAGCAACTGCGCAGGAGTTTGCTTCAAGTAAGCGGAGCGTTTATCGGGATTCAGTTCGCCGCCTTCAAGAAAGAAATGCGTATGCGCGTCCGTCAATCCCGGCAGCAGAGTGTACTGAGGCAGGTCGTGGTCCGGTTGCATCTGTCCGGCGTTCCGCAAACCCTCCGGCGGCAGCTCTTCACCCACAAATAGAATCGACTTCGAGTCGTATACAACATTGGCATTGCGCAGGGGCGCTGTGCTCACGCCGTCCAGCAGCGTTCCAACGCGCATCCAGACGCGGCGCTCAGTGGCCGCTGGGGAAATGAGTTGGATTTCAGGCATCGCTCGCACCCGCGCTCACAGCGGTTCCACAATTGCGGCAACCTGGTTCGCATCCGCCAAGTGGCTTTTTCGCCAAGAAAAAGCCACCCTGCAAGACGCCGGAAAGGGCACGTGAATTGTGGAACCCGCTTAGTAATCGACGGCCTCAACCTCTCTGCAAATATTCATAATGGCCTCGGCCTGCCGGAAGCCGGATATTTCAGAGGTCTCCCCTTCGCCCGGGCGGCCCTGCTCCAGCGCTTCACGCAGCTTAGCGACCATGGGATGGCCGGGCGGCAAAGGCGACGGAGTTTTCTCCGGATTCGCCAGCGCGAAATCCAAACCCGCTTCCATTCCCAGTGTCAGGTATGCCTTTTCCAGTTCTTCGCGGACCTCTTTTGGTGTGCCCCAGGCAAAGTTTGAAAGGCCCACAATCATGTGTACGCCCTTCAAATCCGGATCGGCGCTGATCAACCGCATTGCGTCGAGCCCAATGTTCACCAGGCCGTATGTATCCGCGCCCACCGGCGCCAGGCCGGTATCGATGATGATCTGATCGTTGCGGCGGCCCGCCTTGGTCACCAGCAACTCGACAAAGTGCTTGGCCGCGCGATACGAGTCCTGCGGATTCAGGCATTGCGAGGTCCCGCCGGGCACAAACGTCTCGGAGGCCATGACCACGGCAAGCATGTCGTAATGCTTCACCAGTTCGACCATCTCCTCCAGCCGCTCGCGCGAAGCGGCCAGCGAATTCAGAATCGGCGGGCCGCTCTTTTTCCGGTCGTAGTGGGCCAGCGCAATCTTGTGGTAGTCGACTGACGGATTGTCGAAGGCGATCGGCGTGGACGTGGCTTCCTGAATAGCCGGAATCACTTCGGGCAGAAAGTCGAGCATCTCCTCCCGCCGCACCTGGATTCGCTGCGTGCCGTCGATATTGAGCGTCAGATAATCCGCGCCCAGGTCGGCCTGCAGTTTGGCCAGGTGCCCGTAGCCCTCAGGATCACGCGCTTTAAACGCCTTGCGCGCGCGGGCATAAGAGTTATTCATCAATTCGCCGACAATATGTAGTTTCTTATTCATTGCTTTTGCAACTCCGGAATGGGAGTGTCCGTCTCCGCCTTTGCGGCCTCCCGTTTTGAATTGTGGTCGCGCCCCAGCCAAAGGTTCGCCCACGCCGAGGTTCCGCGCAGTCCCTGGTTCTGGACCACGGGCACGTGGTCGAGCAGCTTCTCTTCGCGGCCATCGTGCTTCAGGCGCTCATATGCGCGTAGCCAGATGCAGTCGCCGTATCCGTCCACCTCGCAGCGGCCTTCGCGCGTGCCGCCGCACGGGCCGTTGCGCTGGTTTTTCGCGCATTGCGATTCGGGGCAAAGATACGCAATGTCAGGCAATGAGCAGTCGCCGCAATCCTTGCACTGGTAGAGGATGGCCTTGCTCACATGCTCCAGAATCCGTAGCGGCTTCGGTCCCTGCATCGGGTTCTTCGAGTGCGCGCAGGCCTTTGCGCCCCAACGTGCAAACGCTGTGCCGGGAGCGAACATTGTCGCGTGTGACAGCTTCGAGATTTGGTAGACCGCCGTTACATGCTTCGATGGAGTTTTGGTTCGCGGCGTCTCTTCACGCGGATTCGCCAGCCCCGTCGATGGATCTTCTGCGTAAAAGAAGAATTCTCCTGGCCGCGAGAACTTGATCTCTCGCGCGAACTGTTTCCAGTCGTCCGGAGCAAAGCTCCGCTCAATCTCCAGAATCCGCTCAATCGCGGCAAGGCTATGCACTCCGCCCAAATACACGCCACGAAACCCAAGTCCGCGATAGACCGCAATCTGCTCTGCCGCAAACTCGAGGAAAAATGCTTTGCCGAGATCCGGCGATCCGCTCTGAATTCGGCAAAGTTCCCATAGCGCGTCGCTCACTACCACGCCGGGAATTCTGCCCTCATGGAAAAGATCGGCCACGCGCGGGCTCAGCAGATACACATTGCCGATCAGCGGCGTCTCCCTCATCCCGTGCGCATCCCCGTAGCAGCGCAGCTCCGAGATCTTTCGCGAGTCGAACCCGATCTGGTTGATGATGAACCGCGCGCCGCACTCTACCTTCTTCTTGAGCTTTTGGTACTGCGGTATGACCTCGCCCTCGCGCAGCTTGAAGTTGGTGGTCACCGCGCCAATGCAGAATTGCGTCTTTTCCAGTTGCTGTCTCTCGCCGTTCGCCGCCGCCGTGCCAAGTCCCTGGTTCATCTTTTGCAGTAGAGAAATCAGACCAATGGAATCGATGTCGAACACCGGCCGCGCCAGCCCGTCGTTGCCCGCCACCGGATAGTCGCCGGTCATGGCCAGAATGTTGTTGAAGCCCTCGCTGTTCAACATCCAGGCCTCGCTCTCCAGGCCGTTGCGGTTCAGATCCTTGCAGGTGAGATGAATGACCACATCTTTCCCCGCGTAGAGAATCGGCCGGCCCAGAACCAGCGGCGCCAGTTGCGGATTGCCCCCGGCATTATCCGTAATCGAAATCCAGTCGATGTCGCCGCACGCAACCAGGTCGTTGGCAAAGTCGCGCGCCTTGATGGCGTTCACTCCGGCCATCGAACCGCGCACCGACACCAGCTCCGTGGCGACCAGAAAGCGCTTTTGATCGGCGAGTTTTTCGCGCAGCGTCGGCATCTGCCCAAAAAGGCTCCAAAAGCAGGTTATCATGATTTTATTCGAGGCGTGAATTATAGATCAAGAGACACCGGCAGGTTGTTCTAATAAAAGAAGATAGGCGCGCGTGTCCAAGACCTACGATTGATTGGCCGGCGCCGCTTTGAACGAGCGGAACGCCACAGCCCCGAGCAACGCGACAACCAGAACCAGCGCGGCCCACAACAATGTCGGATGCTTCTCTGTGAAGGGGCGCTCGTCTGGCCTGGGCTGATAGGCCGGATTCACGGTTTCAGCTCCCAACTGCGCGGTGATCGCGTTCTGCTGAAGAACGAACAGAGCGGCGTAGTCGTACACGGGCGCCGCCAACTTTGGATCACCGTAGAAAAGAGTGTAAACATCGCCGGCCGTAGCATTGAAGCAAACATTCCGCTCGAGCATATCCAGCTGGACGAATGTCAGTTGTATTGGCGCGTCATCGTGGTTATCAATTGTGATCGTCCACTTTGCCGGATCATCGAAGTCGGCTTCAGGTGCGCTCACGGTGAGGCGCTCTTCATCGATCCGGTGACCGTCCTGCATCCCGTGCACGCGCAGGATGTTTCCCCATCCCGTAACCGGCGGAGGCGGCTCGCTCTCGTCATTGGCCGGCCGCTTTTGAATCGCCGCAATGCTGATCTGGACGTCGCGGCTGAAGTTGGGCGGATTTTGTCCGGGCACAACAACAATGCGATCGATCGGAGTGTGTGCGGGCACGTCGAATTCGACGACCGAGTTGCGATCCTTCAACGTGCTCTGTGCCGTTACGGCCACTGTGGCATATTTCGGCTGGCTCTTCGGCGGGCGCGTCACGGAAAGTCCGGTCACGTTTTCCGGCGCGATGGGTTCCGCAATTTGAAAATGCAAATAGCGGAAATCCGATTCCGGCAGGTGAAGCACGGTGCTACGGCCCAATCGCTGCCGGGTCAAATCGAAGATGGTAAATGAACCAAGCTTGGTGCGTGAACCGGCGCCTTGTGTCTGGCTGCCTGAGACCGTAACCGTTGCCAGAAAATCGTGGCCGCTCACTTCAAGTTGGATGTCGCTGTACGGTCCTTCGGGCATTTCGACGTCGAAGACCGTTTGCCCTCCGCTTTTGCCCAGGTTGAGCGGAGAAATTTTCTGGTCCGCAGGAAGAACTGGAACCTCCGAATGCACAACATACGGCGTCTCGGTCGCGCCTTGATAAAGTCTCAGGTCCGCAAGGCCGCCCGAAGCATGGGCAAAAACCGCTGGATCAACGACCATGCAGGTTTGTCCGCTCGCTTGCGCAGCCATCGCGATGGGCCGCTCGAAGTGAAAGTAGCGAATCTCCGGCACAGGAGCCGCGAAAAGAAGCAGGGCCAGGGCAACGAGCAGTTTCATGAGTTCCGTTCCTTCTGTCCGCGCAGGTTGAGCCAGTCGCGCTGGTAAACAAAGCTCACCGAAAGCAGCAGAACGCCCAGGCCGATGAAGCTCACAATGCGCAATCCGCGGCTGAGTTCGCTCATATCCACAAGAAACACCTTGGCAATCGTAGCCGCCATCAGAATAAGCGCCTGCCAGCGCAGGAACGCCGACCGCTTGATGAAGCCGATCGTCAAAAGCGCGCCGCCATAGAGCATGAAGAGCGCCGAGTAAGAAAACTGGGCGTACATCCAGTAATCGCGCATCATTCCGTAAGTGCCGTCGTGCCAGCGCAGCAACCACCAGTAGCTGTGAATCTCCCAGCTGAATGCGATCAGAATCAACACATTCACGGCCAGCACGGCAACGGCGGCTAGGTTGGGCCAGTGCATCAGCGGCGCCGGTTCCTGTTCATCGTGCGAGTTTCGCGCCAGCCATGCGATGAAGGCGCATACGGCGATGGCGACGCAGTAGGTTCCAAATCGCTCGTTGAAGATTGGCCGGCTTGCCGCAGGCGGATTCACGATGAGCAACGCGCCCAATCCAAGGACTGTGCAGATGAGCCCAAAGGCCCTCAGCAGCATCGATTGCACGCGGCGCGAGAGCCATAGCAGCACAGCGCCTTCCACCAGCCAGCCAATCGTCATCCAGCGGCCTTGTGTCTTGAGCGGAATCGCAATAGTCAGGAAGACGATGGCCATTGTCAGGTGCAAAGGCGGCAGCACTCGCACTCCTGCATGAAGAGGGCCCGCTTCCGGCAGCCGCATCAGCAGCAAGTAGTATGCGGCAAATGCGACCGCGAGCCACGGCCCCGCCCAATCGCCTGTCGCGGGATCGATCAGCGAGTAAAAGCCGATAAAACCGAGCGCAGCATTGGCGACAGGCAACACAAATGAGACCAGCGAGTCCCAGCCCTGGGATGTTTCGCCTGGATCGAGCGCGATCTTGAACAGGCGCGGCGCAAGCGAGAAGGGAATGAAAAAACAACAGAGGAAGAAGGCCGTACGTGCAGCCTGGTCCTGCGAATAAAACGAAGACCACCAGGCAAAGATGAAGATCACAGTGCCGACGAACGAAACAAAGAGCAGGCGCGACCAGGGGCGCAGCGCCACCAGAACCAGCACCGCCAGATCCAGAATCAGCAAATAGGTGAAGAGCGTCACCTCATGATTGCCGCCGGTGGAAACGAGCAGCGGAGTGCTGAGGGCGCCCGCAATCGCGTAGAGCGCGAGCAACTCTGAATCCTGGATCCACGACATGTAGCCATTGAAGGCGGTCACCGCGATCATGGCTGCAAAAGCAGCGCCCGTCGGCATCAGTCCATAAAGCTGGAAGGCAGCCCACAGCGAAAGATAGAGCGTGCCGCTTCCAATGGCCTTCAGCGAATAGGAGAAAATCGCGTATCCGCGCTTGTGGAAGCGTTCTGACCAGCCGATGAGCGCGGCGCCGGCGATCAATCCGATCAGCACGCGGCCCAGCGGGCCAATCCAGTGGTTGTCGAAGGCCATCTTGAGGAACCACGCCACGCCGATGAGCACAGCCAGAATGCCGATGCGATTGAACCACTGCGAGCCGATGCGGCTTTCGAGCGAACGTGAATCGCTGGCTGTCGCCGCTTCAAGGGACGAGAATTGAGGCGGCGCGATGGGAACCGGGGGCGGCGCTAGGGCCGGCGCCGGCGCAGAGACCGGGACTGAGACCGGAACAGGGGGTTGAGCGGGAGCCAAAAAGCGCTCAGTCGTGGGCAAGGGCTCGACTGCTGACGGCGGCGACACTGCCGCCGGCGGCGCAGGCGCGGCCTGAGCTGCCTCACGTTGCGGCTGAGCGCCCGATGCCACACGCTGGACGAGATTCTCCAGCCTCTCCTCCAGGTAGTGAATGCGCCTGATCAACTCGGCCATCTCGGCGCGCAATTGGCTCGCGCGCGAGTTCGCCGTCACAATCGCGACGATCGGCAGGACGATGATCGCGACCACTACGAGAATGAGTAGAGAGACGATGGGTTCCATAGGATTAGGTTGGCGGAATTATAGCCCCGTTCGGTTTGTCCGCCGATCAAAAACCAAGAGAGCCGTCAAAAGCCTCAAAATCGATCAGATTTTGGGCTGCGGCGTCTTCCGCGTCAGGTGCCACACTCCCAGCGCCAGGGCCATCGCGCCCAGCCCATAAGCCAGCACGGCTGTTTCTCCGCGATGAATCTGCCAGCCCTTCCAGATGGCCAACGCGGCGGCGACGAGCATCACGATTCCTCGAACAGGATTCACACGCGCATCCTTTCGGCGCCGCCCGCGGAGCGAGCGATGGCCGCATCCATCCTAAACGCATGCACTGCTTGATCGACCCAGACGTCCGCAGTCCCTATGATGAATGTTGACGCCAGAACCTGCCATTGACTTGCCTGCGTGAAAAGTTAGCCGCAGACTCTAGCGCCGAGAGGAGCCCGCATGTCCGATCTCACCGCACCCGCCGCCGCACCGCTCAAAAAGACCGCCCTGAATGCCACGCACCGCGCGCTCAAGGCCAAGATGGTCGACTTCGGCGGATGGGATATGCCGGTCGAATATCCTGGCCCCGGCGTAGGCCTGATTGCCGAGCACATGGCGGTGCGTACCGCCGTGGGCCTCTTTGACGTGAGCCACATGGGCGAAATTCAGTTTCGCGGCCCCGGCGCTCTGGCGGCTGTCCAACACATCACCATGAACGACGCGTCGCGCCTCAAGGATGGACAAGCACAATACTCAGCGCTGCTCACGCCAAACGGGACCTTCGTCGACGACATCCTCGTTCACCGGCTAAGCGAAAACGACTACCTGCTGGTCGTCAACGCTGGCACCACCGAAAAGGACTTCGCGTGGATCAAGCAGCAGGTAGGCGGCCGGCCCGGCATTCACCTCAGCAACTATTCGGCCTACTACTCGCAACTGGCGCTTCAGGGGCCGCGCGCGCTTGACACGCTGGCCAAGCTGACCAAGGTCGATCTCGCGGCGATCAAGAATTATTGGTTCACGTGGGGTACTGTGGCCGGAATTGCGAACACCCTCATCGCGCGCACCGGCTATTCGGGTGAGGACGGCTTTGAGGTTTACATCCCTTCGGACGAGGCGACCACGGTGAAGATGTGGAACGCGCTGCTCGATGCCGGCGCGGAGTTTGGCATTCGGCCGTGCGGCCTGGGCGCGCGTAACACGTTGCGCCTTGAGGCGGGCATGAGCCTCTACGGCCACGAAATCTCCGAAGAAATCAACGTGCTCGAAGCCGGGCTCGACCGCTGGCTCAAACTCGACAAAGGCGCATTCATTGGTCGCGACGCGTTGCAGGCCGTTAAAGCTGCGGGCGGGCCTGCACGCAAGATTGTCGGTCTCGAGATGATCGAACGCGGCATCGCACGCGACGGGTACTTCGTACTGTCCTTGGACGGAGACCGCATTGGCACAATTACATCCGGCTCTCCGGCGCCATTCTTGAAGACCAACATTGCCATGGCGCTTGTACCTGTCGGCGTCGCCGAGAGCGGCGCCAATGTCATCGTCCAGTGCCGCGCCAATCGCGTTCGCGCGAAGCAGGTCCCGCTGCCGTTCTACAAACGCGCGAAAAAGTAGGGTCCAGTCTAAATGCAGTCATCCTGAGCGACACGACGCTGAGTCCGTCCAGCAGGCGAAGTTGAACGATGACTGCAGTTAGACGCCGCTCTGCATCCGCTCCCCAAGCTGGTTGATCACGCGATAAGCCGAGAGTGCCGCGCCCTCCTGCCAGCCAACCAGGTGGCTCGTGTGGTCGCCGGCAAAGTAGACCCTCCGGTCGGGCGTTTGCAGCGTCTGGAGCGTCTTCTCGTCGTTCCATTCGAAGCCGATCCACGACCCGAGATTGTGGGGAATGTGGCCCCAACTGATGTAGATCGGTTTCGAGAGGTCCTTGCCGTGGCCGGGATGCAGCAGCTCGATAGACCGCCGCGAAGCGTCGAGCTTGGCCTGCATCGTGGGCAGCGAGGCAAAGGCGTAACCATTCTCGGTTGCTTCACGCAGCAAAAGGTCGGTCTTCTTCAGCAACTCGGGCAGCGCGCCGAGCGAGGGCGGCTCTTCGGTGGAGTAGCCGCCGATGACGACGCCTTTTTCTGAAAAGAAGCGCGCGCTTGGATACCAGACCAGGTCGACGGTCTGCTGCAGATAGGAGATGCCCCCGAAAATATTCGTCTCCTTCTCCCAGAAGCGCGGCGCCTCCCATGCAATTTTGTAAGCGGAGTCGTACCGGACCTTGTCGAGAAGGTCACGAATCGGCGCGCTGAAGTCGGCGTCGAGCGTGCGCGCAATGGTGAGCGGCATGGCGCAGATGCAATAGTCGGCCTCAATCGTCTGGCTGGCGCCGGAGCCGTCGCCGTACGTGATCGTGACACCGGAGTCCGACTGGCGAATGCGGCTGACTGCCGCGCCGTAGCGGATCACGGAGTCGAGTCGCGACGCGAATGCGAATGGAATGCGGTCCATTCCGCCGACGGGCTGGAACATGGTCGGCTGCCACTCGAAAACTTCCTCCACCAGCATGCCCTGCCACAAATCGGCGTCGAGCAGCTCATGCATCGCCAGCGGATCGTTGACCACCGGCGCTTGCTGCGTAGCGCCAGGCGGAACTTTGAAACCGGAGCGGTCTGTGCCGCGGAAAAGCAGATCGGGATTCAAATCGCCATACTGGCGGAGGAATTCGATCATGCGCTCGCGGTCGTCGGCGCCCATCTCCTGGTCGAGTGCGCCTTTGCGGATGCACTTGGCGAGCAATTCGCTCACGTGGCCGCGGGTGTCGTTCACCACGCGACGCTCCTGCACAGCCGCGCCGCCGTTCAGCTTGTCGCTCTGCATCAAAGCGCTCCGCGACGCGTTCACCTCAACTTCAAGCGCGACGCCCAGCTCGTGGCAATAGCCGAGCATGGTGTGGTGCGTGGAAGGCAGGCGCGCGGGGCCGGCGTTGAAGTAGTGGCCCTCCTCGAAAGCGCAGATCTGGCGAGTGCCATCGGTGAAGTCCACTTCGGTGCCGTTGCGGATGCTCCAATTACGGCCGCCGGGGCGCTGGCGCGCTTCGAGAATCGTGCACGACCACCCGGCTTTGCCCAGCTCGTAGGCCGCCACCAGGCCGGCAATCCCCCCGCCGAGAATCACCACCCGCGTGCCTTTGCCATCGACGAGACGCAGCGGGCCGCTTTCGCCAACCGCTTCAGGAATGGCCAACAGTCCCAGGGACTGCATCAGGACGAAGGCGGCGCTGTACCCGCCCGTTTGGCCAGCTCGCATCAGAAACTCGCGTCGCGTGAGGCTCATCTTCTTTGCCTTTCTGGAGATAGGGTTCTAGGAATGGGGAACCGGATAGTTCTTTATACCGCCCGAGGGTGGGCGAAAGTGCGCTGTCCACGGGCCCGTCCTGAAAAAACTCTGAAAAAATATGCTTGACATTAGCTACTGTGTGTCATACAGTGTGTCTTGTACAGTGTGTGGGGTACAGCATGACCTTGACCGAAAACCTCTTCGAAAACCTTTGCCTGGAGCTACGGCGGGGCTGCCTGACGCTGGCGGTTCTGGCGCAGCTCAAGCAGGAGCACTACGGATACACGCTGCGCAAGGCGCTGGCCAGTCGCGGCATGGAGATCGACGAAAGCACCCTCTATCCGTTGCTGCGGCGCCTTGAGGCGCAGGGACTGCTCACCAGCGAGTGGCGCGAAGAGGAGAAGCGAAACAAACGGTTCTACCGGCTCTCGACCGACGGCGAGCAGATTTTTTCGCGGCTGCTCGAAGAGTGGAACGCGATCAACACAGCCATCAACAACCTTTTGTAAGGAACTGAGGAACGCCATGGAACTTCTCGATCGATACCTTCAAGCCGTAAAGCGGCACTTGCCCTGGCAGCGGCAGGACGACATCATCGCCGAACTGCGCGCCAACCTTGAAGCGCAACTCGAAGACAAAGAGGCCGAGCTTGGGCGGCCGATCACCAAGGCAGAGGCCGAAGAATGGCTCAAGCAGATGGGCTCGCCAATCCAGGTGGCCGCGCGCTACCAGCGCCAGCAGTATCTGATCGGGCCGACGTTGTTTCCAACATATTCCTATGTCCTCAGGCTGGTGCTGGCATGGGCCACGGCGATTTATCTTATCGCCAGGGTGGTAACGATTGCGGCGCAGGGTTTGGGCGCCGGGGCATACGTAGGAATGGCGCTGAGCCTGCCGTGGATTTGGCTCATCAACGCAGCGGTCACGACGCTGATTTTTGCGGTAATCGAGCTGATGGGCGCGCACTTTCCCGAAAAGTTCCGCGCGTTTGGGCCCATGGCCGGATCAATGGCCGGGCCAATGACGGCGCCCTGGTCGCCCATGGATCTTCCGCCGGCGGGCGCCGGTGACGGCGATTGGGCCAAGCCGCGGAGCTTCATGAAAGCCTTGCTTCAGGTGTTTTCAGGCTGCCTGTTTCTGGCCTACATTCTGCTCGTTCCACACTACCCGTTTCTGCTCTTTGGTCCGGGCGCGTGGTATTTCCAAGCCTCGCCGTATGCCTTGGCGCCCGTATGGTGGACGTTTTATTGGTGCCTGGTCGCGTTGAACGCTTTTGAGCTGGCGTGGAAAATTGTGGACCTTGCGCGAGGCGCATGGCAAAGGCCACGGAATCGCGCGCGCCACCTGGCCCTGCACGCTCTCTCCCTCATTCCAATATGCGTGTTGCTCGCGGCTCCGAACCACGTGCTGTTCCTGCTCAAAAACCCCGCGGATGCGGCCGCGCATGACGCAGCGCTGGCGTCCGCGAACAAGGGAGTTTTTCAGGCATTGACGATCCTGGTTGCAATCCTGGTGCTGCAACTCGTATGGGGAATTGTGCGGGCAAGCCTCGAAGCGTATCGCAAGCGTGTGGCGGCGGCGCAGTAGCCGCCATGCGCGTCACACTTGCATCACTTCGGCTTCTTTTTTCTGCGAAAGCTCTTCCATGCGGCGAATCTCCGCGTCGGTCATCTTTTGCACTTCTTCAAGGGCGCGTTTCTCGTCGTCTTCGCTCACTTTCCTTTCCTTGGCGAGCTTCTTAAGGGCATCATTGCCGTCGCGGCGGACGTTGCGGATCGCGGTGCGGTGCTCCTCAAGCACTTTGTTGATGTGCTTGCAGACCTCGCGGCGGCGCTCCTCGGTCATGGGCGGGACGGGAACGCGGATGATCTTGCCGTCAGATTGAGGATTGAAGCCGAGCGCCGCGGTCTGAATGGCCTTTTCGATTTCCTTCAAGATGGTCGGATCCCACGGGGAGATGATGATGAGCTGCGGCTCGGGCGCCGAGAGCTGCGCCAGTTGATTGATCGGCGTCTGCGTGCCGTAGTAGTCCACCTTGATCTGATCGAGCATGTGAACGCTGGCGCGGCCCGTGCGCGTTGCGGCCAGGCTGGCCTGGAAATCGGCTACCGATTGATCCATGCGCCGCCTGAGATCGCTCGAGAGTCCTTTGAGTGCTGGATTGCCGTCCATGAACGATGCCATTGGAACTTGCCCTCACTACGCGAATTCGTCAACGGCTATTCTACAACTCCTGCGGTGGGAGACGAGTGCTTGCAACGCCTTATGCAACGATTGCTAAGCCCGTTGCCACAGCCTGCTCGTGCGCATGATAGCTCGACCGCACCAGCGGGCCGGACTCGACGTGGCGGAAGCCCATGCGAAGCGCTTCGTGCTTGAGCTCCGTGAATTCCCGCGGAGTGTAGAGGCGTGCCATCGGCAGATGGTCGCGCGAAGGGCGCAGGTATTGGCCGATGGTCAGAATGTCGCAGCCCACGTCGGCCAGGTCGCGAAAGACTTCAAGCAACTCCGCAGTCTCCTCCCCTAGGCCAACCATGACCCCGGATTTCGTGAGCCCTCCGGGCCTTAACGTTTTGGAGTAGTTCAACAGTTCTAAAGTGCGCTCATACCGCGCGCCGGAGCGAACCACGCGATAAAGCCGAGGCACAGATTCGGTGTTGTGGTCGAGGATCTCGGGCCGGGCTTCGACAACTGTGCGAATGCATTCCTTGTCGCCCTGAAAGTCGGGAATGAGGACTTCGACGCGGCAGCCTGGCGCCTGTCGGCGAATCTCCTCAATGACCAGAGCGAAGGCGCGCGCACCGCCCAGGTTATCGTCGTCACGATTGACGCTGGTGATCACGGCGTGCTCCAGTCCCAGCTCGGCGATCGCCTCAGCCACGCGGCGCGGCTCGTCGAAGTCGATGGAATCTGGCCGGCCCTTCGGCACGGCGCAGAATCCGCAGCGGCGCGTGCACAGGTTGCCGAGCATCATGAAGGTCGCCGTTTTGTGGTGCCAGCACTCGCCGATGTTGGGGCATTGCGCGCTTTCGCACACGGTGTGCAGTCCAAGCGAGCGCGCCAGCCGCTTGAGGCTGTGGTAGTTCTCGCCCACAGGCGCGCGGGCCTTCAACCACTCCGGCTTGGGCACGGGCACACGGCGCGCGGGTTCAATCTGCACCAGCTCCATCCTGCTTATTGTAGCCAGTTGCTCGGACCACGGCATGCTACTCTGTGCACAATTGCCGGAACACCAACGCATCGAATCATGCAAAGCATCTCAGTGGCGATCGTCGCATGCAATGAAGCGGAGAACATCCGCCGCACGCTGGCCAGCGTCGCCTGGGCCAATGAAATCAATCTCGTCGATTCGGGTTCCACCGACAAAACGGTCGAAATCGCAAAGAGCTTTGGCGCGCGGATTTTCTACGAAAGTTGGAAGGGCTACGGCCCGCAGGTCAATTCCGCGCTGGACAAATGCACCTGCGACTGGATTTTGAATCTCGATGCGGACGAGTGGCTGACACCGGAGCTGGCCAGCGAGATTCAATCTTTGCTCAGCGGTCAGCCGCGCTACAACGCGTACATGATTCCCCGTCTCAACTGGATTTTTGGCCGGTGGATGCGCCATGGCGGTCTCTATCCCGACCACAAATTGCGACTCTTTCGCCGCGGCTCAGCGCGCCTGCGCGAGGATACGGAGCCGCACGCCACGCCCAAGACGCAAGAGCCAACCGGCAAGTTGAAGAACCACATGCTTCATCTGCAATATTCGACGGTGGAGTATTACCTCGAACACATGCAGCGCTACAGCACCGCGACCATTCCACTGTTTCTGCGCAAGGGAAGGACGAGCGATTCGTTCTTCGCTTTCGTGGTCAACATGGTGCTCAATCCGGCCCTCACTTTCATTAAGAACTACATCTTTCGCGGCGGCTTTCTGGATGGCAGGGAAGGCCTGATCTTCCATCTGAATCACTCCGCCTACATCAATTGGAAGTTTGCCAAGGCATGGGAGGCGCATCGATTAGCCACTGGGGTGAGTGCTCAACCTGTCGCGCACACCGTCTCGACTGATGATTCCGGCGCGCCGTCACCTCCCGGGAAATGATCTTTTCCATGGACTCGCCCGAGACGTTTGCAAAGCCCAGCTTTCTCCTGGTCATGACGGCCACAATTACCCCCGCGCTCAACGCCCAAATCAAGCGCTCTTCGCCGCAGGTCCGCCTTGAGGATTACAAACGCGCGCTGCGGTTCTGGCTGAGCTATCCGCACGCTGCCGCGGAGCGAATTCTGTTCCTCGAAAACTCTGGCGCGGATCTCGGCGAACTGCGCGCGATTGCCGAGACCGAAAACCCGCAGCGCCGCGAGGTGGAGTTTTTGTCCCTGCCGGTTCGCGAGATTCCCGCCGGCACAAACTACGGCTATGCGGAAATGCAAACGCTCGACGAGGGCTTGGCCGCGAGCAAACTGCGCCTCGCCACCACGCACATGATCAAGGTGACAGGCCGGCTGACATTTCCCGCGCTGGGTAAAGCGCTTGATCGGATCCTTAAATCGCGCTTCGCTTCCTTCGAGCTCATGATCGATTGCCGCAAGCTCGGCCTTTTTCGCCGTGGCTACGACGCGCGCGTGCAGCTCTTCGCCTGTTCGCATGCCTTTTACGATCGCGTGCTGCGCGGCGCGAATCGCGAGATGAATTCGACCGACGTTCGTCTGCTCGAGCACCTGATCTATCGCAAGGTGATTCCGTTCAAGGGCCGGCCTGGCTATTATTTGCGTTTTCCCTGCAACGTCGACCCCGTGGGCCATTTCGGCTTCAAGAATCGGCGCTATGATTCGCCGCGAACCGCTATTTCGCGGGACGTGCGCGCCTTGCTGCGCATGATCGCACCGGATTACTGGTTTTAGCGGCTGACAGTGAGATTGGCGCGGATCAAAATTGGGCTGCGACGGCTGGCTCGGTAACGCCTTTCTTGCGCCTACTTCAGCTTCTCTCGTACGTCGGTGCGCACGAGATAAAGGAAGAACATAAGATTCAGCAGCCCTTGCACCAGTGAAGGATAGGAGTGCTGCAAAGAGAAGCCCCACAGGAAAGATCCAGACAGGATCGCTACGGCCGCGAGCGTGAGTGCCCACGCCCAGCGCAGCAGCAGTAACAAGCCCAGGGCGCCGGCAATGAAGAAAACTGAAAAGACAAGATAGATTGCTCCGGTGCGTTCTTCCACGACAGACACAACAGTGAAGCCGGAGAGCAACAGCATGTAAAGGCTGATTGCGATCAGGCCCGGAAGCTTGAGCAGCGAAGGCCGCTGCTCCTTTCGCCCCGTCGGCGTGGGCGCCATGCCGGGTGTGGGCGTGCTCGTGTTGGCGTTCGTGCTCATAGTGTGTGCAGGTAGGCCAGCAAGTCAGCGAGATCTCGGTCGTTCAGCGCTGTGGCGGGCATCATCCCTCGTCCGTCGAGAATGACTGCAGTCAGCCTTTCGTCGGTCGGAGGCGCTCCGGAGGGCATGGCCTTTACCTTGGTAATCGCCTGCAATCCAGGCCCGTGCAGCGGCTCCGTCGATGTCGGATAGTGGCAGCGCGCGCACTTTGCCTGGAACACCGCCGCGCCGCGCGCCTCCTGTGGCGTCCACCCTGAGGCCGGTTTCGAGGGCGGCAACTTGCGGCAGCCGGCCATTCCGAAGGCGAATGTGGTCAGAGCAGAAGCCATCAGAAGATTCCACGTGCGCATTGCCTCTCATGATACCGCCGCTTAGACCGCGCTCGGCATGTGCCACGAGAGAGTGTTCCTTGTTTTGCAACTGCGTTCCCGAATGGGAGCGGCGTCTGCGAATGGGAAGTTTTCGCTCTAGCTGGCCCTCGAGTTCGCGCGGCGCATAAACTGTGGGCGCGGAGTCGACTGCGCTCACTCCGCCGCGGCGATGGCTTCAGCGATGCGGTCGATGGCTTGATCTTCAGCGTTACTGCCGGGATAGCGGCCGTTCACGAGAATGGAGAATGCCACCATGCGACCGCTCGCGGCATTTACGTAACCGGAAAGGGCGTTCACCTCGCTCAGAGTGCCCGTCTTGGCCCACATCTGCCCTTTCAGAGGCGAATTCGTGAAGCGGTGATCCAGCGTGCCGTCGATGCCGGCCAGGGGCAGCGTCTCACGCCATTCCTTACCCCACGTTTGCATCGACGCATAGGCCAGCAACCGCGTAAAAGCGCGCGGCGTCATCTTGTCGTCATTGCTCAGGCCGCAGCCGTCAACGAGATAGAAATCCGTGTCGGCTACACCCGCGTTGACCATGAACTGGCGCACCACGCGCGCCCCTTCTTCGAAGCTGCCGTCGGTTCCATAGAGCTTGCCCAGCAGCCGCAGCAGAAGTTCGGCGTGCAAATTCTGGCTGGTCTTATTCGTCAAGGTGATGTCGTCCGCGATGGGGACGGACATGTGCGCTCCCAGGATGCGGCGGCCCTCTGCCGGAGCAGCGATGGAGGTGAAGTTGCCGGGCGTAAGCTTGAGAGGCTGCTCGCGTTCGCCGGCAAAGTCGCCCGTTCCAGAGGCGTCTTTGTGGCGCGATTCGGCCTCCCCCGTCACCTTGATGCCGCGCAGTTCGAGCGCCTGCTTGAACGCGTCCGCTGTGAACTGTGCTGGATCCTCCACGGCCATTGCAACCTGCAGTCCGCTCGCGGGAGCCGTGCCCCACGCGCGTACCAGCAGGGAACCGGGTCGCCGCTCCAGGCCGGGAAAGGCCTCCTGGCCAGCCTCAGCAAGAGTCATCCGGTTGTCGATCGTGTAGTAATCCACGTCCGGCGTCCATTCCGCTCGCGTTGCGCCTGGAGTGGCGGGATCGGCGGTGATGCTGAGCTCGTCCGTGTTGTCATTGAATGTAAGCGCGGAGACTGGCGCGCCATAGCTCCACTGCAAATGGTCCCAGCTCCAGCCCAGCGGATAGGGTTCGCTCAAAAAGAAAGTATCGTCGCCGATCACGTTGCCATCGACTGTGCGCACGCCCGTTTGCTCCACCTGTTCGGCAAGCAGGCCCAGAACGTCCATGGCTGTCTTCGGCGCGGAAGCGGGCAAACTCCCTGTTGAAGCTGGAGGCGCGGTTCCGGGCTCGACATACGGGTAACGCCGCGCGCTGATGGTGGGATCGCCTACACCGAGCAGCATGAGGTTGCCATGAAGCGTGCCGCCGGCATCGACGTCTCCGTCAGCGGCCACGAAGGTGGTCCAGGTCAGCGTGTCCACCGGGAGCAGAGCGAATGCTGCGGCGGTGGTCGTCAATTTCGCATCGGAGCCAGGGGAAAACAGCCGCGCGTCGTTCAATCCATAAAGCGCTTGCCCGTCGAGAGTGGTTACGCTGATGCCGAAGGTCGCCTGGCTCAGCGCAGGATCGGCGAGAATGGCCTGGATACGCGAGGCGAGCGGGCCGGTCGTAGGCACGCGCGGCGCAGCGTTTTGTGGATTCCTGCGTGCCTGGGCGGGGGCGAGCGCTGCCAGGCCGAAAATGCAAACCAAAAGGCTGCTCCATGCAATGGTTCGCCGAAGGGACGCCATGCCCGGAAGTGTAGCAAAAAGCGCCAACATCACGGCGTACCATCGGGATTGAGCGCTTATGAGACGCACTGCACATTGGCGGCTGCGGTCGCGGACCCTCGAATTGGGCCGGCGCACGCTTGTAATGGGCGTCGTAAACATTACTCCTGATTCGTTCAGCGACGGCGGGCTTTTTCTCTCGTCCGAAGCAGCCGTCGCGCACGGGCTCAAGCTCATTGAGGAAGGCGCGGACATTGTCGATCTGGGCGCGGAGAGCACGCGGCCCGGCTCGCGCGCAGGCGGCCCCGGCCCGGCAGCCAGCCCCAATGCGGCGGTCAGCTCCGAAGAAGAACAGGCGCGACTGCTTCCCGTCCTCAAAGAGATTCTTCGCGCTCGGCCTGACGCGGTGCTATCTGTTGACACCTATAAAGCTCAGACAGCGCGCGCGGCGCTCCTGGCGGGCGCTCAGATCGTGAACGACGTGAGCGGATTCACCTGGGATCCTGCAATTGCCGAAGTGTGCGCCGAGTTTCAAGCGGGATTAGTGCTCTCGCACACGCGCGGGCGGCCGGAGGAGTGGCGCGCGCAACCGCAGCTTGAGCCCGATACGCTTCTGGCCACAGTGCGCGAAGGGCTGGCCGCCAGTCTTGCCGTGACGGGGCGCGCAGGAATTCCGCCGGATGCGATCGTGCTCGACCCAGGCTACGGATTCGGCAAGCGCTTCGACGAGAATTACGCGCTTCTGGCGAGGCAGGCAGAGTTGCTTTCGCTGGGCCGGCCTCTGCTCGCTGGGCTGAGCCGGAAGTCATTCCTCGGCCACACACTGGCGCCCCTCTTCGGCGGTGAGCCCGCACCCCCTGCGGCGCGCGAAAACGCAAGCCTGGCCGCCATGACGGCTGCGATCCTCCACGGAGCATCGATCGTGCGCGTGCACGCGGTGCGGCCCGCGGTCGAGGCCGCACGCATCGCCGACGCCATGATCGCTGCAGAGTGAATTCGCCCCGAGCTACACGCTGATGCCTACCTTGTGCCGCGGCCATAGCGGGCGCAGGGCGCTGTGGTCGATTGCCGGCTCACCCTCGCACTCTACTTCGATTACCGTTGCAGGCTGGTCAGGCGCAACCAGTGGCAGGCCCGTCAATCTCAAGGTAAATTCATCCTGCGTGAACTCGACCTTTTGGCCGTTTTTGACGAGCCGCGCCGAAAGCGCCTTTGCTTTGAGCCCGGCCATCGAGACAACCACCTCGGGCCGATAGAAGTCGAGCCACTCCGCCGCTGGAGTGCGGCCCGGCCAAAAGCACACATGCACATAAAGCGTGTTTCCGCGCCGCGTGAAATTCAGGTTCGTTGTCCACTCGGCCTTCATGCGCTCAGCGTCATGGATCGTCTTGCCGTTCGTGTCGAGCCACCTGCCCACCGTCTCCAGAATCTCCACTGATTGCGGCGGTACCGATCCATCGGGTTCGGGGCCAATGTTGAGCAGGTAGTTGCCGCCGCCCTGCGCACAGGTGATCAGGTTGTTGACGATGGTCTTCGGTGTCTTCCAGGCATCGTCGCCACGGTTGAAACCCCAACTGTCGTTCAGCGTCATGCACGTTTCCCATGCGCGTCCCGCCTCGGCGGCCTGGATGTGCTGCTCCGGCGTGGAGAAATCTCCCGGCAGCAGGTTGCGATTGTTCACAATGATCTGGGGCTGCAGCGAGAAGACCATCTCGTTCATCCGCTCCGATTCCCATTGCTCGGCGTTGAGCGGCCACGCGACGTCGTACCAGAGAATGTCAATCTTGCCGTAGTTGGTCATCAGCTCGCGAATGAGGCCGTGCGTGTAGTCGACAAAGCGGCGGCGCGCGGCCTCGTCGGTCTTGCAAGTGGCGCCGTCCGGGTGGTGCCAGTCCATCAGCGAGTAGTAGAAGCCCAGGCGCAGCCCCTCGGCGCGGGCGGCCTCAACAAACTCGCGCACCAGGTCGCGCCCCGGTCCTTGGTCCATGGCGTTGTAGTCGGTCAGTTGCGTGTCCCAGTTGCAAAAGCCCTCGTGATGCTTGGTTGTCATCACCATGTACTTCTGGCCGGCGCGCTTGGCCAGCCGAGCCCAATCGCGCGCGGCGTTGGGCTTCGGATGAAAGTGTTTGGCCAGAAGCTCGTACTGCAACAAGGGAACTCCTTCGTTTTCTTTCGCCCACTCGTGCTGGCCGATCACGCTATAGAGGCCCCAGTGGACGAACATGCCAAACTTTGCCTGGTGCCACCACGCCATGCGGGCGTCGCGCGTGGCGGCCTGCTTCTGGTCCGCGGCCGTGGGCGCCGGCTGCGATGCAGAATCCTGCGGCAACGCCAGTCCGTCTGCATTCGCGGCAGCCAACGCCGCTGCGCTCACCGCGCCAAACTGTTTCAGGAATACCCGTCTCGTCCTCTCGCTCCAATCCATGGGTCTCTCCTTTTCGCTGTCGCAGTGTCCGCGGCGCGCCCGTCTTGGCGTGCGCAAACAGAACCGGGCGGCGCGGCAGGACTTGGCCCGGCAGGCGCACGGATAATCCTAGACCACCCGGTTGCGTGCCCTCCAGCGACCTTTCGTCATATCGGTGATCAAGCTCGTTTAGAATCGAAGAGGCTGCGGTCGAGCAATCCGCGACCAAATCTGTTGACCGCGCGTAAGCGGTTCTAAAAAATGCCTGCTGCGGCGGGTGATCGTGTGAAATCGGGAAAGCGATGCGAGCGAAGACAGCTGTAGTGCTGGGCGCCCAGTGGGGCGACGAGGGCAAGGGCAAGATCGTTGACGTGCTCAGCGAGCGGTTCTCCGCCGTGGCCCGCTACGCCGGCGGGCATAATGCCGGGCACACCGTCATCATTGGCGAGCACAGGTTCGTGTTGCAACTCATCCCCTGCGGCGTGCTTCGGCCGGGGTGCAAGGGCGTGATCGGCAACGGAGTGGTGCTCGATCCCATCGCGTTCCTCAGCGAGGTCGGGCGCATTCGCGAGTTGGGCGTCGAAGTCGACGGGAATCTTTTCATCTCCAACCGCGCGCAAGTCATCCTGCCTTACCACCGCATGATTGAGCTGGCTGCGGAAAGCGCGCCGGGACGCAAGAAGATTGGCACCACCAGTCGCGGCATCGGACCCGCCTACGAGGACAAGATGGCGCGCAGCGGCTTGCGGGTGGTCGATCTGCTGCATCCGGCGCTGCTGAAAACGCACATTGAAGCGGCCTGCGCAGAGAAGAACGCCATCGCCCACGCGCTTTTCGGCACCGCCCCCCTCGACTCGGAAAAAATGTATGAAGAGTACGCGGCGGCGGCCGAGCAGATCCGGCCCTTTGTAGCCGATACCGGCCGCATGCTCAACGACATTCTGGCCAAGGGCGGCAGCATCATGTTTGAGGGCGCGCAGGGAACTCTGCTTGACATCGACCACGGTACCTATCCCTACGTCACCTCGTCTTCGGCCACGGCAGGCGGCGCGTCCACGGGAACCGGCGTGGGGCCGACGGCCATCGGTACGGTTATCTCCGTCGCCAAGGCCTACGTCACACGCGTCGGCGGGGGCCCGTTCCCCACCGAGATCCACGACGCAGCCGGTGATCTGCTGCGCGCGCGCGGCCACGAATACGGCGCCGTCACGGGACGTCCCCGGCGCTGCGGCTGGCTCGATATTCCTCTGCTCCGCTACTCCAACCAGGTGAATGGTGCGCAATGGCTCGTGGTCACCAAGCTCGACGTTCTCGATGAACTCGAAGAGATTCCCGTCTGCACCGGTTACGAGATTGACGGTAAGATCACCGACGAGATTCCCGCGGACGTGCGCGGGCTGGAAGCGATCAAGCCGCGCTACACCACGTTCAAGGGCTGGCGCGAATCCACGGAGGGCATCACCGAGTTTGACAGGCTGCCCCAGGCTGCTCGAGAGTACCTCGCCTTCCAGGAACGCGAGAGCGGAGCGAAGATCGGCATGATCTCCACGGGCCCTGATCGCGGCCAGACCATCGTGCTGCAAGAATTCGCGGCGGAACTTAAATCCCTCACCTCCTAGGGCGCAACTCCCAGGGCGGTTCATTCCGTCTGATTTCGAGCCGGGTACGGTGCGGCGAACAGAGCGCCGATCGCTCGAAGGCGCGCCTTTTGGGGATTTCTATTTGACCACCGTATGGTTTCCGGAATACCGTGTACGCGTATGCCGGGATCTGTAAACGTCTCCTCAAGCCCCGCTTGCCGCCGCCTGCATCCCGGCCGAGCCATCGCAACACTTGTTGCATGTATCGTTTGCGCCCTTCCTCTCTGTGCCGCAATGCACACGGGTCAAAAGCACGAGAGCCGCCACGATATCGATCAGCTTGAGGATGAGTGGCGTGATGCCGTGCTGAGCTCCAACACCAAGGTAATGGACTCGCTGCTGGCCCCCGATTATATGGGCATCACAGCGTCCGGCACACTGCAATCGCGCGATGAAACCCTGCAAAGCCTCAGTTCTGGTCGACTGCATTTCACCCTCCTCGAAGTGACTGACCGGAAGGTGCGCTTTTATGGGTCCACAGCCCTGGTTACTTCGCTGGCCAATATTCAGGCAACCACGCCGGACGGAAAGGTAAGCGGGAACTACCGCTACACGCACGTTTACGTTCGCGACGCCCAGGGAGATTGGAAGATCGTGAGCTTTGAGGCCAGCCGCGTCCGCGAGCCCGGACCCCAGAAGCGAAGTGAGTTCCACTGATTGAAATGAAGCCGCCTGTTTGAAGGACGATTCCATCTCATATCTCCAATAAAATCTGCAACTAAGGGCCGTCTTGGCTTTCGCATCTCCGTCGCAGGGCTCTGCGCACGCAATTGTACGGCGCCAGCCTTGAAAACTGCCCCATCTAGGGGTACACTAAATCTAATATAGGACTAAACAAGTCCTATATTGCGGGATCGCGGAACAAGCAATACCCCGCCCGATCCGGGCACCGCTGTAACGACCTGATTCCGGACCCAATCCCGTACCCAGTCCTTTGGAGGACGAATGAGTTCAAGCGTTGACACAATTCGCGGTCTTACCGAGCAGGAATACAAGTGGGGCTTTGTCACCGACATTGCCGAAGACCGCGTTCCAAAGGGGCTGAACGAGGATATTGTCCGCCTCATCTCCACACGCAAAGGTGAGCCGGAGTTCATGCTGGAGTGGCGGCTGAACGCGCTGCGTAACTGGTTCAAGATGAAGCGCGAGGAGGGCGAGCCCAAGTGGGCTAACCTGACGATCGCTCCCATCGATTACCAGAACATCTCCTACTATTCGGCGCCGAAGAAGAAGCCGCAGCTCGAGAACCTCGATCAAGTTGATCCCGAGATTCTGCGCACCTATGAAAAGTTGGGCATTCCCCTCACCGAGCAGAAGCTGCTGGCCGGCGTCGCCGTAGACGCGGTCTTTGACTCGGTCTCCGTGGCCACCACCTTCAAGGGCAAGCTAGCCGAGATGGGCGTCATCTTCTGCTCCTTCTCTGAGGCCGTCCAAAAGCATCCCGAACTCGTCAAGAAGTACCTCGGCTCGGTGGTTCCCCAAACCGACAACTTTTACGCCGCGCTCAATGCCGCAGTTTTCACCGACGGCTCATTCGTATACGTGCCCAAGGGCGTGCGCTGCCCCATGGAGCTGTCCACTTACTTCCGCATTAACGCGTCGGAAACCGGCCAGTTTGAGCGCACGCTGATCATCGCCGACGAAGGCGCATACGTAAGCTATCTCGAAGGTTGCACTGCGCCCATTCGCGACGAGAACCAGTTGCACGCAGCGGTCGTGGAGCTGGTCGCGCTCGACAACGCACAGATCAAGTACTCGACAGTGCAGAACTGGTATCCCGGCGACAAGGATGGTCGCGGCGGTATCTACAACTTCGTCACCAAGCGCGGCAAGTGCCTCGGCGTCAACTCGAAGATCTCGTGGACCCAGGTCGAAACCGGCTCCGCGATCACCTGGAAGTATCCGAGCTGCATTCTGCAGGGCGACAACTCTGTGGGCGAGTTCTATTCCGTGGCGCTCACCAACAACCGCCAGCAGGCCGACACAGGCACCAAGATGATCCACATCGGCAAGAACACGCGCTCGACCATCGTCTCCAAGGGCATCTCGGCGGGCTACGGTCAGAACACCTACCGTGGCCAGGTCAAGATTCTCAAGAGCGCGACGGGCGCACGCAACTATACGCAGTGCGATTCGCTATTGATTGGCGACCGCTGCGGCGCGCACACCTTCCCCTACATCGAAGTAAGGAACGCCACGGCGCGCATGGAGCACGAAGCGTCCACTTCGAAAATTGGCGAGAACCAGCTCTTCTATCTGCGCCAGCGCGGGCTGACGGCGGAAGATGCTGTCTCGATGATCGTGAACGGATTTTGCAAGACCGTCTTTAAGGAGTTGCCCATGGAGTTCGCAGTCGAAGCGCAAAAGCTCCTGGGCGTGAGCCTTGAAGGCAGCGTCGGCTGAGGGCGTCTTATCAGGGCACGACTTTAGTCGTGCCGCAAGCGAAACAAAATCGACGGGACTTGAGCCCCTGAGGGATTTTGGCTTCAAGGAAGAAAATGAACGGAGAGAGAAACTGATGGCTTTGTTAGAAATTCAAGATCTGCACGCCAGCGTGGATGGCCACGAGATTCTCAAAGGCGTGAATCTGACCGTGAATGTGGGAGAGGTTCACTCCATCATGGGCCCCAACGGCTCGGGCAAGAGCACGCTGGCGGCGGTGCTGGCGCGCCGCGAAACCTACGAGGTCACGGGCGGTCGAGTCCTGCTTGACGGCAAGGATCTGCTCGAAATGAAGCCGGAAGAAGCGGCCCGCGAGGGCGTGTTTCTGGCCTTTCAGTATCCGGTTGAGATTCCCGGCATCGGCAATGCGTACTTTCTGCGCTCGGCCCTGAATGCGATCCGCAAATACCGCGGCGAAGACGAGCTCGACGCCATGGATTTTCTGCCGCTCTACAAAGAGCGCATGAGGCTCCTCGAAATGGACGACAAGCTGATGAACCGCTCGGTGAATGAGGGTTTCTCCGGCGGCGAGAAGAAGCGCAACGAGATTCTGCAGATGGCCGTGCTGCAGCCACGGCTGGCGATCCTCGACGAGACCGATTCCGGACTCGATATCGATGCTCTTCGAGTTGTGGCTCAGGGCGTGAACGCCATGCGCAGCCCCGATCGCGCGTTCGTGGTGATCACGCACTACCAGCGGCTCCTCGATTACATCCCGCCCGATTTCGTGCACGTCCTGGTAGACGGCAAGATCGCCCGCTCTGGAGGGCCGGAGCTGGCGCTGGAGCTCGAAGAAAAGGGATACGGCTGGGCGGAAGCGGATGCGGCTCTGCCTGCATGAGAAGCACATCGAAAGAAAGCGGAAGCGAGAAAGAAATGGCGACGTTGACCGGAAGGCCGAATACATATCTTGAAGCGTATGGCGAACTGATCGCCGAGCGGCTGGAGCGCGACCCGGTGTGGCTGCGGCAACTGCGCGAGGACGCATGGGCGCGCTTCCACGCCAAAGGATTCCCCACCACGCACGAAGAGGACTGGCGGTTCACCAATCTCGCGGCAATGGCAAAGATTCCGTTCCAGCGCGCGGCCAAGGGCAGCGTTGCGGTTTCACTCCGCGAGATTGAGCCGTTTCGCGTTCCGGGCTCGGCCTGCCAGTTGGTGTTTGTCAACGGCCACTTCGCGCCGGAGCTCTCGGAGCTCAGCGGCCTTCCCACGGGTCTTGAGATTTGCTCGCTCGAGTCAGCCATCGATTGCGGCATGGTAGGCGCGGCGCCCGAAGGCTGCGCATCTGACGGAATCGAGCAGCATCTGGGCCGTTATGCCGACGCTCGCCGCGATGTGTTTACCGCGCTGAACACGGCGCTCTGGGAAGATGGCGCGTACGTGCGCATTCGCCGTGGCGCCAACCTATTGCAGCCCGTCCACCTTTTGTATGTTTCTGCCGGCGCCGGCGCGGAGATCATGACGCACCCGCGCACGCTCATTGTCGCCGAGCCGACCAGCCATGCCGCATTGATTGAAGATTATGTTTCGCTCGGCAGCGAAGCCGCATTTTCGAACGCCGTTACGGAGCTCGTAGCCGGGCAGGATGCCGTGGTCTCGCATTATCTGATCGAGCGCGAGAATTTGGCCGCGTTCAACGTTTCCACGCTGCGCCTCGAGCAGGCGCGCGGCGCCAATGTCTCCTCGCACTCCATTCTTCTGGGCGGAGGCCTGGTGCGCAACAACGTCCACCCCGTTCTTTCCGGTGATGGCGCGGAGTGTCTCATCAACGGCCTTTTTGTAGGCGCGGGACATCAGCATCTCGACAACTACATGCTGGTGGAGCACGCGCAGCCGCAGTGCTCGAGCCGCCAGTTTTACAACGGCATTCTCGATGGCTCCGCGCGCGGCGTCTTCCACGGCCGCATCATAGTGCATAAGGATGCGCAGAAGACTGACGCCAAGCAGACCAATCGCAACCTGCTGCTCTCGGACAACGCGCGCATCGACACCAAGCCGCAGCTCGAAATCTACGCCGACGATGTGAAGTGCACGCACGGCGCAACCATCGGCCAGATCGAAGAGGAGCAGCTCTTCTACCTGCGTTCGCGTGGAATCGACGAAGTCTCGGCTCGGAACATTCTCCTCTATGCCTTCGCCGCGGAGTGCCTCGACCGCATGCATGAGCCGGCGGCGCGCGAATTTGCCGAACGTCTGATTCGCGAGCGGATCGCTGAGTTGGCGCGGAATCGCCAGACTGCTTCTTTGTCCGCTCTGGCGGAAGATGAAGAAATGCAGAGCTGGGAGGAAGTGCGTTGACCGCAGTCGCCCAGTCCCTCGCACGCGAGCCACAGCCGCATCCCGTTGCATCGGGCCTCGATCTCGCGAAGATTCGCGCCGATTTCCCCATCCTCGCCGAGCGGGTCAGCGGTAAGCCGCTCGTCTATCTCGACAACGCGGCCACATCGCAAAAGCCGCGCGTGGTGCTCGACGCCATCGCGAACTACTACGAGCACATGAACGCCAACATTCATCGCGGCGTGCATACGCTCAGCGTGCGCGCTACTGAGGCGCACGACGCTGCGCGGCTGACCGTCAAGGAGTTCATCAACGCAGCCGGCACGCGCGAAATCGTCTTTGTGCGGGGCGCCACCGAGGCCATCAACCTTGTCGCGCAGACTTACGGCCGTGTGCATGTGGGCGCGGGCGACGAAGTGCTGATCACCGCAATGGAGCATCACTCGAACATCGTGCCGTGGCAGATTCTCTGTGAAGAAAAAGGCGCGCACCTGAAGGTCGCGCCCATCAACGATCGCGGCGAGCTTTTGCTGGACGAATTCGCCAAACTCATCGGCCCCCGCACAAAGATCGTCGCCGTCACACACGTGTCGAACGCGCTGGGCACGGTGAATCCTCTGCGCGAGATGATCGAGCTGGCTCACCGCCAAGACGTTCCCGTTCTCGTCGATGGAGCGCAGGCTGTTCCGCACTTCGCTGTCGACGTGCAGGCCCTCGAATGTGATTTCTATGCTTTCAGCGGCCACAAAGTCTACGGTCCCACCGGCATCGGCGTGCTCTACGGCAAGCGTGCGCTGCTCGATGCCATGCCTCCCTATCAGGGCGGCGGCGACATGATCAGTTCCGTAACCTTTGCGAAGACCACCTACAACGTTTTGCCATTTAAGTTTGAAGCGGGCACGCCCGACATCGCTGGCGCCATCGCTCTTGGCGCGGCCCTCGAATACATCACGGCCCTGGGCATGGAAAAGATCGCCGCCCACGAGCACGAGCTACTCGCTTACGGGACAGAAGCTGTCGGCGCCATTCCCGGCGTCCGGCTTATCGGCACGGCTCGTGAACGCGCCGGGGTGCTGTCTTTTGTGCTCGAAGGCGTGCATCCACACGATCTGGGAACGATTCTCGACCGCGAGGGCATCGCCATCCGCACTGGCCACCACTGCGCGCAGCCGGTGATGGAGCGCTTTGGCATTCCCGCCACGGCGAGGGCATCCTTCGCCGTCTACAACACCAAAGAAGAAGTCGACGCGCTGGTCGCGAGAATTCGCGCGGCGCGTGAGGTGTTTGCGTGAGCGCGGACCTGGGTGAACTCGGCGATCTTTATCAGGAAGTGATTCTGGAGCACAGCAAGGCTCCGCGCAATTTTCGGAAGCCGGCGTCGGCCAATCATCACGCCGAAGGATTCAATCCCCTCTGCGGCGATCGCTGCTCGGTCTATCTCGACGTAGAGAACGGCGCCATCAAGGACATCGGCTTCCAGGGCTCGGGTTGCGCCATCTCGCGCGCCTCGGCCTCGATGATGACGCAGATTCTCAAAGGCAAGAGCACGGAAGAAGCGGCCAAGCTCTTCGAGGAGTTCCACAATCTTGTGACCGGTGACCCCGAGGCGATGAAAAACGCGTCTGATCTGGGCAAGCTGGCCGCGTTTGGCGGCGTCTCCAAGTTTCCCGCGCGCGTCAAGTGCGCCACGCTTGCCTGGCACACGCTGCAATCGGCGCTTGAAGACAAGCCGGAAACCGTCTCCACTGAGTAGCGCATTCCATTCCCATGACAGATCCTGCCCCAAACAATCTCAACAACGCGCCAGTTGCCGGGCCCTTTCGCGAGGAGATGATCTGGCAGCAGTTGAAGACGGTGCGCGATCCGGAGATTCCAGTCGACATCGTCAACCTGGGTCTTGTCTATGCGGCCGCGGCGGTCCCGCTCGAAAGCGGCGGCCATCGCATCGACGTGCGCATGTCCCTTACCGCGCCCGGTTGCAGCATGTCCGACGTCATCAAGGCTGAAGTTGAACGCAAGCTCGCCGCGCTCCCTGAAGTCCGCGAAGTCCGAGTCGAGATTGTCTTCGATCCGCCCTGGAACCCCGGCATGATGTCCGAAGGCGCCAAGCTCCAGCTCGGCTTCGATTCCGATTACGGGGCGGCAAACGCGAAGCCCTCGCCGTCGAACTCCGGGCCCTTCAAGGTCCTTCGCTGACACTGCGCCAGCGCCAATCAAAAAAATCGCACCTGGAATCAGCCAACTTCTTCGTCACCCAATTTCTCCAACTGCCTGCGCCAATCGAGAGAATCGACGAATGCACTCGAGTTGCGCCAGCCGGGCTCGACGATGATGTGCAGCTCAAGATAAACCTGCGTGCCCAAAAGCGACTCGATCTTTCGCCGCGCTCCGGTGCCGATGGCCTTAAGCTTCGTTCCGCCTTTGCCGATCAAAATCGCCTTCTGCCCATCGCGCTCGCAATAAATGGCCGCCGCAATCCGTGTCAGCGGTCTTTTGCCGGGCCTCGTCGGCGCCTCAGGTTCTTCAAACTGCTCAATCACCACTGCCGACGCATACGGGACCTCTTCGCCGGTTTCGATCAGGATGCTCTCGCGGATGAGCTCGGCCACCATAAAGCGCAGCGGCTGGTCGGTGTACTGGTCTTTGGGATAAAAGCGCTCGCCCTTAGGCAGCACATCGACGATCTTCTGCACCAGCACATCGAGCCCGTCGCGCTTGCGCGCGCTCACCGGGATCACTTGCGCAAAGTTGTACTGCTTGGTGAGCGACTCGATCAGCGGCAGAAGCTGGTCTTTGCGCACCAGATCGATCTTGGTCAGCACCAGAAACACTGGGCAATCGAGCTTGCGTACCAGCGAAAAGAGAAACTCGTCTTCGCTCCCAGCGTCGCGAGAGCCGCGAGCGCTCTTTTCTTTCTGATTGGGAGGCAAGTCGAGTTGAATTCTCCGCGTTGCGTCGACGAGCACCAGCACAAGATCGCGCGCTTCGAGCGCCTCGTGCACCTCCTGCAGCATGCGCCGATCAAGCTGCGAGCCAGGCTCGTGTACTCCGGGCGTGTCCACAAAGACGATCTGTGCAGCGGGGTGTGCGCCCTTTTGAGCAGGCACCTCAACCACGCCAATGATGCGGTTGCGCGTGGTCTGCGGCTTGGCCGTGACAATGGCTACCTTCTCGCCTGTGAGCGCGTTCAGCAAGGTGCTCTTGCCTACGTTGGGCCGGCCGAGAATGGCGACAAATCCTGATTTCACGCGCGATGCGCTCCTGACTGACCGCTCTTGACTCAGTGTAGGTTATTTCGCGTTGAGCGGGTGCCCCATCGCCGCGCTTTGTGGCTTCGTGGGGCTGTTTGTCGGCGCAGGCTCTGCATCGCCTCAGTGCTTCACCCGGCCGTGCATTCCGGCTTCAAAGCTGCGCCGGTCGAGCCGCGGCAGCGCGCGCGCCACCTTGTCGGGAAACAGCGGATAGTGCCGCGCCGCGATCAGCAGCTCGGGCACGCGCCACACATCGTGCTCGGCGGTCATCCAATGCTCGCGGTCCAGTCGAGCCAGATTCACCGGCCGCGAATAGGATCGCAAGGTCCGTTCGCCGCGAAGATTGTAGTAGTGCTCAAAGTAGCTCAGCGCCAGTTCGCGCAGCGTGCGGTAAATGGGTGCGCGAAAACGCAGTCCCGCGAAGTTCGATTTGGCAACGCCTCCCCACAGGCCGCGCTCGCGATAGAGCGCCACCACGTGGTCGTCGTCTCGCACCGCCTCCAGATCCATCACCAGCGGCGGATAGCCGTTGACGCGCAGTGCGGCGGCGGCCACCAGCGCTCCTTCAAGGCAGTGCCCCTTGCGCTCGCGCAGAACGCGTTCCGGCGACCACGCCGTGTCGGCGTACTGATACTCAATCGCGTCGATGAATTTCTGGATTCGGGCGGGCGTCTTCAGCGCGCGCAGCGTACGCAGATTCCCCGGCGACAGGCCAAAGCTCTCGCGCCCGTTTCGCCGATCTCCGTTTCTTCGCACTCCGGCGCCCTTCAAAGCCAAAGCCGCAACTCCCCTCGCGAACCGCCAGGACAACACAAGAGTGAATTCTATTTCACTCCTCTTGAAAAACTGCTTGACCTGTCTATAACTATAGGGTTGACCCTTGGAGTAGACCATGTGGACAGTAACCAAATTCGCCAGGCGCGCCGGCCTCAGCCGGACCGCGCTCTTGTATTACGAATCCATCGGACTGATGCGCGCGCCCGAACGCACCAACGGGAATTACCGCTGCTACGGAGAGGGCGATCTCAAGCGACTGCTCGAAATTCGCGCTTTTCGCGACGCGGGCCTCAGGCTGGCCGATATCCGCGCCATCCAGAATCACCCGGCCGGCGATGCGGCAGGGGTTTTGCAGCGGCGGCTCATGGAACTGGACGGCGAGATCAGGACCCTCCGCGAGCATCAGGCGGCGATCCTCAAACTGCTGAGCCACGGAAGTCTAAGGAGAGGAAAAATGATCACGAAGCAAAAATGGGTTTCCATCATGAAGGCCTGCGGTCTGAGCGACGAGCAGATGCATCGCTGGCACACGGAGTTTGAACGCTCGGCGCCGGAGGAGCACGAAGAGTTTCTTAAGTTCCTGCACATACCAGCGGCTGAGATCAAAAGCATTCGCGAGCAGAGCCGCAAAGGGTTCTGAATCCGCGAGTCCAACGACGCGCTGCGTGTCCGCAGTGGGGGGCGGGGTCGCAAGTCTCCGCCCCTGTTTCGCGATCACGCTCCGCGCCAATCGAAGATTGATATCATCGCCGCATGATTCCTGCGGGCGAAACAAGGCGGCTGATCCTGCGCCCGCTCGCTCTGGCTGACGCCGCGCAGATTCAGGAGTTGTTTCCTCATTGGGAGATCGTGCGTCATCTTCTGAGTGTCGTCCCGTGGCCCTATCCCGACGATGGTGCGCTTCGTTTCGTCCGCGACAAGGCCCTGCCCGCGATGGAGCGCGGCGACCAATGGACGTGGACGCTGCGCCTGAAGTCCGCGCCTGAGCAGATCATTGGCTGCCTCGACCTGCGCAAGGGCGGCGAAGACAATCGCGGATTCTGGCTGGGCCTCGCGTGGCAGGGACAAGGCCTGATGAGCGAAGCCTGCGTGTGGGCCAACAACTTCTGGTTCGGACAGCTCGGCTTCCAGGTGTTGCGCGTAGCCAAGGCCGTCGCCAACACGACCTCGCGCCGCATCTCAGAAAAGCACGGCATGCGCCTTGTCGGCACCACCGAAAAAGACTACGTCTCAGGCCGCCTGCCCTCGGAGATTTGGGAAATTACAGCCGAAGAATGGCGCGCGTGGAAAGCCAACGCTGCGCGCGAATCGCTCTGAGGCGAACCACCTGCATTACGACAACCCAGACTTATCGTCAGTTTCCTTCGGAAACGGCAGCCGTGCCGTCGGCGGAAACAGCCGCACCCGCTCCACCCGCCTGCCAGTCGAAGCCACGATCTCGACGCGCAGACCAAGCGGATCGAGCGTCACGACTTCGCCCGCCTTCGGAATCCGGCCCACAATCTCGCTCACCAGGCCGCCGAGCGTCGTTGCTTCATAGTCCTCGTCCAACTCCACCGGCTCGCCAATGATGTCTCCCAGCTGATCGGCGGGAAAGCTGCCCGGAATGAGCCACGATCCCGAAGGCTCGCGCTGCGGCTCCTCGATCTGCGTGTCGGTTTCGTGTTCGTCGCGGATGTTGCCGACAATCTGCTCCAGCAGATCCTCGATGGTCACGAGGCCGGCTACCGCGCCGTACTCGTCGATCACAATGCGCATGTGCTGTTTTTCGCGCTGCATCTCGCGCAGCAGCTCGTAGCCACGCTTGGTCTCAGGCACGAATGCGGCGGGATGCAGGATCGTCGCGACGGTCCGCGTGCGCGCTTCGACGTCCGCAATCTGCAACAGGTCGTGGGCGAATGCGAGCCCTTTAATGTTGTCGAGCGAGCCGGAATAAACGGGCACGCGCGAGTAATTCTGTATGCGCAGCATCTCGAGGAAGTGCTCGATCGTGGTGGATTCGGGAACAGCGAAGATCTCCGGCCGCGGCGTCATCACCTCGCGCACCAGCATGTCGCCGAACTCGACTGCGGAGCGAACCAGCTCGCGGTCGCTCTGCTCCAGAATGCCTTCTTCCTCGCCGGCCTCGATGAGCGCTTCGACGCCGGGAGCGGGCTCTTCTTCTTCGGGACCAGCCGGCGCCTCGGCGAGCGCGGCAATGGAAAAGAAAAATCGGATGAACACGGTAACCGGCGTGACAAGCCAAAGCAGCAGGCGGATGAGCCAAAGCAGTCGCGCTACCCACAGGCCGCGGGTGCGGTTGAAGAGCAGCGAGGGAATAAGCTGGTACGCGAACACGACAACCAGCACCACCGCAAGAATGGCCTGCGCGATCTCAAGCGTCGTGGGCGGGCCGGGGTGCGTGGGCCGGATGAAAAGCAGCGCGCCGAACCCAAGAGCGATGATGCCGAGCGCGAGCTGCTTCAGCACCGATGCGCAGAGCGCCGCATGTTCGCGGCTCAGGCCGAGATGCGGCTCAATGCGCACCTCCCACGCGTCAAGATTCTCCTGCACCTCGCGGCTCAAAATCTTGCCGAACTCGGAGTAGACGCGCTGGATGTAGGAAGCTAGTGTAGCCACCACGATGAGGGCAACGAGGGCGACGATCTCAAGCGGAGTCATGGCTTGCTCCTCCGCGTTTTCGTTCGCCTGGCGCTCGTCCGTTCAATCAGTCCCTGCGGCAGCCCAAGCTTCGCGCGCAGTTGCCGCTCGCGCCGCTGCATCCGTCCCGCGTCCGCTTCGTGGTCGTAGCCCGCCAGGTGCAGCAGTCCATGAAGAATCAGGACCCGCAGCTCGACCCCGAGCGCATGCCCCTGCTCCGCGGCTTGCTTCCGTGCCGTCTCCACGCTGATCGCCACATCGCCGGCAACCCGCTCCGCGGGCTTCGTGTTTTGGAGCGGATTGGCGGGAAATGAAAGTACGTCCGTCGCCTCGTCCTTGTCGCGGAAGCGCCGGTTCAAAGCGCGGATCGTTCGATCGGTGGTGAGCAGCACCGTCACCTGGCCGGCCAATCCAACTGCGCCTTGCGCTTCGCGCAGGTGCCGTCCCAGCGTGCGCTCTGAGGGAATGCGAAGGTTCTTTCCTGGTCCGGGCACAGTGGATTGCTTCGCATTGGCGGGTGCCAATGTTGAGTCAGGCTCCAAATCTGGATCGATGAGAATCATCGTGCAGGGCGCCGCAGCGGCAGACGGCTCCGCGATGACTTCGATTCTACGTGAACAGCTCCCTTACTGCGGTTTCGCCGTCTGCTTCGCCTGCACTTCCGCGCGCTCTTCGCTCTCCTGGGCGCCCACTTGAATCGCATCGCCCATTGTGAGCGGAAGTTCCTGCTGCCGCGGCTTGGCGCTCTCATACGCGCGCACTACGCGCTGCACCAGCGGATGGCGCACCACGTCACCGTCGTCGAAGTGGCAGAACACGATGCCTTCCACGCCGTTCAGCACGTTGATCGCGTCCAGCAGCCCAGACTTGCGCGGATTCGGCAGATCGATCTGTGTAATGTCGCCCGTAATCACGGCCTTCGAGTTGTTCCCCATGCGCGTCAGGAACATTTTCATCTGCTCGACCGTGGTGTTCTGCGCCTCGTCCATGATGATGAACGCGTCATTGAGCGTACGCCCGCGCATAAAGGCCAGCGGCGCAACCTCAATGATGTTCTTCTCGAGCATCTTGTCTACGCGGTCGGGATCGAGCAAATCGTAGAGCGCGTCGTACAGCGGGCGCAGGTAGGGGTCTACCTTTTCCTGCAAGGTGCCCGGCAAAAAGCCCAGCCGCTCGCCGGCTTCTACGGCCGGCCTCACCAGCACGATGCGGCCCATGCGCTTGGCGTTGAAGGCCGCCACAGCCATCGCTACCGCGAGATACGTTTTGCCCGTGCCGGCCGGGCCTACGCTGAACACCATATCGTTTTGTTCAATGGCCTCAACGTAGCGGCGCTGATTCAGCGAGCGCGGCTGCACTGTGCGCTTGATTCCCACTGACCGCTGCTTGCCGGCCTCCGCCACGGAGCGCAGCGTTGCCGCCGGATCGGCCACAACCAGGCGCAACATTCCGTTCAGCTCGCCATTGTGCGGATGGATCCCCTGGCGGCGGAGAGCCTCAAAGTCCTCAAAGATCCGCTGTACGCGGACCACGCTCTCTTCCTGGCCCTCCACGTGGACGGCGTCGGAGCGCAGATCGATGCGCACGCCAAGCGAGTCTTCCATCAGTCTCAGGTTTTCATCGCGGGTCCCGAACAGGGGCTCAAGATTGGGCGTAATCTCCAGGGCGATCTTCAAAGGCTTCTACGTCCTCCAGGACGGCGGGTTTGAATTGTCCGGCAGCGGTCCCTTGGGGCTGTTGCCGGAGGGTTGGCAGGGTTGTTATCGGCCATCGGCGCGGCGTTCGCGAGTATGGCCCGCCTGGGCGGACAATTGCGCACGCGCGCGCCCCGGCAGGGCGCTTCAAGGCAAACGGCAAGTTGAGAAGGGAGCCGGACGGCGCGAGGCAAACCCAGGTCCAGCTTCCTGGCCGCCTTGCGCATCCGCGTGTTGGGTTCGCGTACCAAATCCGGTATTGCGAGAGTAGCGCCAGTCGAGCGGCGCGTCAACCGCTGCATCGTTACTTTTGATGCAGCGGTTGTCTTGGCAGATACCTCTGCGCGATCCGTTACACTGCTTTCAATCTCAGGCTGCGCTAATGGAGCCCGCCAAGGAAGCATCTTGTTTTCTGCACTCTATATCGTCGTGCTCGTTGCCATCGCTGCCGCACTGCTGGCCGTGGCCATATACCGCGCCATCGGGGTCAAAACCAAGGCCGACTACCTGGTTGCTGGCCGCTCGCTCCCGGCACTGGTTCTCGTCCTCACGCTCCTCACATCGTGGATTGGCGCAGGCTCGCTCTTTGCCGGCGCTGAAAACGCCTATAGAAATGGCTTCGCCGCCCTTTGGCTGCCCGCCGGCGGCTGGCTGGGCCTTGTGCTCATCTACTTTATTGCGCCGCGCGCGCGCAAGTTCGCCCAATTCACTCTGCCTGACCTCCTCGAAGCCCGCTACAACCAGGCGGCGCGCGTGCTGGGTACCATCGCCATCCTCTTCGCCTACGTGGCCATCACCAGCTATCAGTTCAAAGGCGGCGGGAATGTGCTGCATCTCATCTTCCCCGACTCGGTCACGCCGGAAATGGGTACCTGGATCATCGCCGCTTTCGTCATCGTCACCACGGCCATGGCCGGAATGTCTTCGGTTGCCTATATGGATGTGGCCATCGGCTCGCTGGTCACCGTGATTTGCATCATCGCCACGCCCATGCTGTTCCTCAAGGCCGGCGGCTGGGCCGGCCTGCACGCCGCGCTGCCGCCTACGCACTTTCAGGTGCTTGGCAACCTTACATTCATGCAGGCGATGGAGTTCCTGTTGCCGACGCTGCTGCTGATGTTGGGCAACCAGGTGATGTACCAGAAGTTCTTCTCGGCAAAGTCGGAGCGCGACGCGCGCGTCTCGGTGGTGGGCTGGATCGTAGGCACCGTGGTGCTTGAAACGCTGATCGTCGCCATCGCGATCTTCGGTTCGGCGCTCTACAAAACGGGCGAGGTCGCGCGCCAGTCTTACGAGATCATTCCCTATACGGCGCGTAACGGCCTGCCGGCGCTGATGGGCGCGCTGTTGCTCGGCGCGGTCTTCGCCAAAGTCATTTCCACGGCCTCCAATTACCTGTTTTCGCCGGCTTCGAACCTCATCGAGGATGTTTTCGTGCGCTACATTGCTCCCGCCGCGTCGAACAAGCGGGTGCTCATCGTCTCGCGCCTGGCTGTCGTGCTGCTGGGCGTCTGGGCGCTGTACCAGGCCATCTACGCGCCCAGCATTCTTGAGAAGATGCTTTACGCCTACACCATTTACTCCGCCGCGGTCACTCCGGTGGTCCTCGCCGCCTTCTACTCCAAGCGCGCAACAGCGTGGGGCGCGGTCGCCGGCATCGCCTCGGGAACCGTCGTCACGCTGGTCTGGGACGCGCCCGGGGTGAGAGAGCTCTTTCCGCCCATCCTCGCGCAACGAGACGCGATTTTTCCCGCGCTCTTTGCGGCAGTCGCCGCGCTCATCATCGTCAGCGCCGTCACGCCCCGGCCGACGGCGGAGCAACTGGCGGCGGTTGCGGAGTGACGGTTCGCCTGCCTGCCCAACCCCCACGAAAAAACTTGCTCCGCCCGCGCAATATCGCCTTACACTGTCGGTGACAATTCCTTATCCGTATGCCGGTGGCGCAACTGACCCTCGAGATTCGCATCGAGCACGCCCAGTCGCTCAAGGACAGGCGGCAGGTCGTCCGCTCGCTCAAAGACCAGTTGCGGCAGGGCTTCAACGTCTCGGTGGCAGAGCTGGATGAAGCCGTCACCTGGCAGTCGGCGACCCTCGGTGTCGCGGCCATCTCCCGCTCGCGCGACTACCTCCACGGCCTGATGGAAGAGGTCGAACGTGCCGCCCGCCGTATGACCAACGAGCTCGGCGCCGATCTTGCTGACTCCTTCTGGGAGTACATCGAGAGCTGAGGGCGTTCCGTGAACATTCTGCGCGGGAACACCATGCTAACCTAAACCTTCGAGCATCGCTGTCGCAGCGCGCAATCGATGCGCTCGCGGCTTGATCTCTGGAGAAACTGCTTGCTGTCCACCGCCTTCGTCATCGGCATCTTCGAGTTTGTCCTGCTGCTTTTCTCTCTCAGTTTTCATGAGTGTGCGCACGCGTGGATGGCCTCGCGCCTGGGCGATCAGACCGCGCGGCTCCAAGGCCGCATCACGCTCAACCCGATGTATCACGTCGATCCCATCGGCACGCTGCTGATTCCCGCGCTCGCCATCTTTGGCCCTTTCGTCGGGTTCACTTTCTTCAGTGGATTTCTCATTGGCTGGGCCAAGCCCACCCCGGTCATCACGCGCAACTTCAAGAAAATCGTCCGCGACGACAACCTGGTCACCCTGGCCGGGCCGGTCTCCAATCTCCTTCTGGTGGGCGTAGCTTTTGCTGCACTGGCGGTCATTTGCATTGCTGTTCCCGGCGGGCGCTCGCTCGTGCGCGCAAATCTGTCTGGCGCCTTGGCCTTCGGCAGCGGATTGCAACCATTGGTCCTGCTTGCGCTTTTGGCCATTGAAGTCAACCTGTCGCTGTTCTTCTTTAACCTTTTGCCTATTCCGCCTCTCGACGGCAGCCGCGTCGTGCGCAACATGCTGCCCTATAACGCGGTCCAGCAATATGACCGTATCGGCGGCTGGATCAGCTGGATACTCATGATCGTCGTGGGCAGCTTCATCCTTAGGCTGCTCGTCGGTCCGTCGATTGGCTTGATCTTCTCGGCCCTGATGGGCATTTAGGCTTCGATTCCGATCTCGAAGCCCGCTACAGCCGAACCCCTCCCGCTACAATAGAACGAGGCTTTTTAACGCGTTTTTACGAGAGGGCGGCCGGCATTTTTTGGCCGCCGAGGAATCCACTCGTCCCATGCCCGAACCCGCCATTTCATCCTCCCGCCCGCGCGTCCTCAGCGGCATGCGTCCCACGGGAAAGCTGCACTTGGGCAACTACATGGGCGCTTTGGCCAACTGGGTCAAGCTCCAAGACCGGTACGATTGCTACTTCTTCATCGCTGACTGGCATGCGCTCACCACCGACTACGCAGACCCCAGCCAGATCGCACCCAACACCGTCGAAGTGATGCTGGACTATCTCGCGGCCGGCCTCGACCCCGAGGTCAGTGTGCTTTTCTTGCAGAGCCAAGTAAAACAGCACTGCGAGCTCTTCCTTGACCTCGCGATGATCTCCCCGCTCGGCTGGCTTGAGCGCGTGCCCAGCTACAAGGAGATGCAGGAAAACCTCGCCAGCAAGGACCTCACCACCTACGGATTCCTCGGCTACCCGGTGCTCATGGCCGCCGATATTCTGCTCTATCAGCCCGACTTCGTTCCCGTAGGCCAGGATCAACAAGCGCACGTGGAGCTGACGCGCGAGCTCGCGCGCCGATTCAACCAGTTCTATAGGCTTGGCGAGCGGGATGTTCTTCCCGAGCCCAAAGTCCTGCTGACGCCCTCGCCCAAGCTTCCAGGCACCGACGGCCGCAAAATGTCCAAGAGCTACGGGAACACCATTCTCTTGAACGATCCTGAGCCTCTGGTCCGCCAGAAGCTCAAGACCATGGTCACCGATCCCGCCCGCGTCCGCCGCACCGATCCGGGCGATCCGGATAAGTGCCCCGTCGGCGATCTGCACAAGGTCTTTTCATCGCCCGAGACGATGGCCAAGGTGTATGAGGGCTGTCGCTCGGCGGGGATCGGCTGCATCGAATGTAAAAGCTGGGCCGCAGATGCATTGGTGCAGATTCTCGCCCCCATCCAGCAGCGTCGGGCCGCTACCACCGAGGCGCAGGCCATCGAAATTCTGAACGCAGGTTCGCGCCGCGCGGCAGCCCGTGCCGAGCAAACCATGATCGAGGTGCGCGAAGCCATGCAAATGACGTTGACAACGGTTGCACCCGCATGAGACAAACGCGGAAACATACCACGATGAATTGAAGAGAATAAACCACGGGAACCGAAGCGGCTTGTCGGGTCAGGAAAGTGCAAGTGGAGAAAGAAAGACTCCCGTGGTGGCGTTGGGCGCTCGAGTTTGCGTTGGGCGGAATCCGCTCCGGATTTGGGCTCTTCCGCCGCAATGGAAAAGTTGAAGCCAGCTCGCAGCCAACCTTGGAAGCAGTAGTCGCCGAGCCTGCGATCGAAGGAGCAGAGCTCGGCACGGAAAGTAGCCTTGAGCCTGACAGCAGCTTTGAGCAGAAAAGTAGCCCCGAGTCCGAGGTCGTAGAGGTCGAATCGAACGCCGAGAAATCCACTGAGCCGGAGAGCAGCTTCGAGCCCGAAAATAAGGAGATTGAGCTTGAGGCAAACGCGGAGCAACCCGCAGCGGTCGAAAACAGCTCCGAGCCCGAAAGCCGCGTTGAGCCGGAGAATATTGGGAGTGACGTTGAATCGGTCGCAATAGCCAGCGCCGCCGACAAGAGCACCGAACCTGAAATCGCGTCGATCATGCCCACGGAACTACCAGAGGACAACCCGGCAGAGTTGGCGCCGGCAGAAACAGCAGAAGAAGATAGTGCGGTGACGAATCTTTCCCCAAAATCCGACGATACCGTGACCGGGCCTGCGCACGAAGCAGCCCCCGCTTCTGCGCCTGAAGAAGCATTCGCGTCCGCACCCGCCAACCCGGCCGACCCAGCGCCCGAACCAATCGCCGTCCCCGAAGCGGATCCCGCGCAGGATGCAGCGCCTGCTTTGCCTTTCGACCCACCGATGGCTCCCGAGCCGCCCGTAGCCGAGCCAACCACTGCCGAAAAAGTTGCCGCCGCGCTCAAAGCCCGCGGCGTGGACGCGGAGCAGTCGCCCTTCTCGGTCATCGTCAACCAGGTTTACGACGGCCCGCTCGACCTCCTGCTCGATCTCATCCGCAAGCAGGACATCGACATCTACGACATCCCCATCGCCAAAATTACCGCGCAGTTCCTGGCCTACGTTGACCGCCTCCGCGCCAGCGATATGGACGTGGCCGGCGACTTCATCTACACCGCCGCCCTCCTCATTCACATCAAGAGCAAGATGTTGTTGCCACGCGCGCCCGTCGGGCCGGAAGAGTCGACCGAGGATCCGCGCCGCGAACTCGTCGATCGCCTGCTGGAGCACGAGCGCTTCAAGAACGCCGCGCAAATGCTGCACGAAAAGCAAATGCTCGAAGCAGCCACTTGGACCAATCCCGGCGTGCGCGAGTTCCGCGAAGATGCCGGCGCGGAGCCCGAGATTGCCGCCGACACAACCGACCTTGTCCGCATCTTTCGCGACATTCTGGACCGGGCGCGCAATCGCCCCATTCTCGATGTTGAAGAGGACTCGGTAACCGTCGGCCAGATGATCCAGTTCCTTACGCGGCGCCTCACTATGGAAGACAAGCCTGTAGCGCTGCGCCGCCTGCTCAGCCACACGCATTCCGAGCGCGCGCTCATCGCCATGTTCCTGGGTCTGCTTGAGCTGGTACGCTTGCAGGCCATCCTCCTCCGCCAGGATCGTCAGTTCAGCGAGATCTTTATCAAGAAAAACACCGGCTTCGATGCCGTGGCAAATGAAGGACTGGCCAGTGCGCACGACAACTGGCGCTGATCGTCCCCGCCGGATTGTAAACTGACCCTGATGAGATCCTTTCCACGAAAACTGCATCGCATCGCACTCGGCGCAGCGCTGTTATTGATCGCCGGCCGCGTGCTTCTCAGCGCGCAACAAGCGCCCCAGCTCTCGCCGGAGGCGGAGCTTGCTCAGGTCCCTTTGCCCGAGCCCCCGGTCAATGCTCTGCCGCTGCCTGAAGACCGCGGCGCTGCCGATCTCGAACAGACTTTGAAGCGCCTTGTCACGACCGCCAGCGTGCTTTTCATCGTGCCCCATCCTGACGACGAAGACGGCGCGCTGATGACCTATCTGTCGCGCGGACTGGGCGTGCGGGCCACTCTGCTCACCTTCACCCGCGGCGAGGGCGGCCAGAACGCCATGTCCGCCGAGAGCTACGATGCTTTGGGACTCATTCGCACCAACGAGCTGCTCAAAGCCGATCGATATTATGGTGCGCGGCAACTTTGGGGCACCGAGGTCGACTTCGGCTTCTCAAAAACGCAGCAGGAATCCTTTGAAAAGTGGGGGCACGATCGCGTGCTCTACGATGCGGTTCTCGCCATTCGCACGGTGCGCCCGCAGGTCATCGTGTCCACCTTTGTTGGCGGCGTCACCGACGGCCACGGCCAGCACCAGGTGGCCGGCGAAATTGCGCAGGAAGCTTTCAAAGCCGCCGCTGATCCCAACGTTTTTCCCGAGCAATTGCGCCCGGTGAAAGACGGCGGCGCCGGCCTCCAGCCCTGGCAGCCGCTCGCCGTTTATTCGCGCACGCCCTTCGCGCCCATCACCAATGGCCAGATGCTTGACTATGCCACCGGCAAGTGGGCGCCGGCACGGTTTCGCAATTACCTCACCGGCCAGTGGATTGAAGGCGCATTGCCGGCTGATGTGACGATTCCCGTAGGTAACTGGGACGCGGCGCTCGGCCGCACCTATGTGCAGATTGCGCGCGAAGGCTGGGGCGAGCAAAAGTCCCAGTATGGCGGCGCCGATCCTGCCCTCATGGTCCCGGATTCATCCAGCTACCACCTTTGGGCCGTTGCGCCACCCGTCGCTACATCTGGCGAAGGCGCGCCGACCGCCGCAGCGGGAGGCGTTAAGAATGATGCGAGCCTCTTTCAGAATCCGAAGGTTAAGATCGATACGAGTATCGCGGGCCTGGCTCGGCTGGCCGGCAACGCGCCGCCCCAGTGGCTCACCAATGGCCTCGGCCAAATTGAGGCCGGCCTGAATGCATTCACGAGCGATTGCAAGGACCAGAGCGGCGTTGCAGCTGCGCACAATCTCGTTCCCATCTATCGTCAGACTCTCGACCTCTACGCGCGCGTGAACGCGAGCGACCTGGACGCTGAGGCGAAGGCGGGTCTCGAGCTTGAGCTTGGCGAGAAGATCGACCAGTTCCAAACGGTGCTCAAGGATTTGCTCGGCCTCGATCTTGTTGCATTCACGACTAGCGGAGGCGGCGGGCAAAGTTCCGGAGGGCGCGGTGCTTCCGCCGATGAAACCGCGCGCAGCGTATGGCCCGGCGAGGAATTCAGTGTGCGCGCACATCTCGCGGAAGGGCTGGATGCGGCAGAGCTGGGACGGGTGTGGCTCGAGAGCAGCGACGGCGCGTCGTGGAAGGTCGATGACACCGGCGGATCGATCGACGCCCAGCAGGCCGCGGCGCCGGCGAGCGACAGGATCTTTCATGTGCGCGTTCCCGCCGATGCCGCGCCTACGGAACCGTACTATACGCGGCCCAACACTGAGCAGCCCGTCTACAACATCTCAAATGAAGCCTGGCGCGAGCGTTCCTTCGCGCCCTATCCGTTATCTGCCTGGGCGGAGTTCACCTTCGACGGCGTTCCCATTCGCCTCGGTATGGTCGTTCAAACGCTCGGGCACGTCACCGGCGTCGGCGGCGTCTATCAGCCGCTTCTGGTCACGCCTGCTGTCGGCGTGCGCGTGGAGCCTGAGGCGCGCATTCTTCCTCTCGATGGCTCTCCTCTGCCCGTCAATGTAACCATCCACGCCGAACATGCCGCCGACGGCTTCGTCGATCTTGAGCTGCCCGAGGGCTGGCGCGCCAATCCTGCCCAGCGTGAGTTCCACCTGAAAGCTGCGGGCGACACAGAGCCGCTCGTGTTTTCGATTACGCCTGCCGGGGACGTCGCCGCGCGCGCCTATGCGATCAAGGCCATCGCGCACGTCGGCGATCAGAGCTACGCGATTGGCTGGCAGAGCATCGGCTATACGGGCCTGCTTCCCTATAACCAGTACGAGCCCGCGGAACTCCGCACGCGCAAAATCGACGTGAAGGTACAGCCAGGTCTGCGTGTGGGCTATGTGATGGGAACCGGCGATCATGTTCCGAAGGCCATCGAGGCCCTCGGCATCACGCCGCATCTTCTCACCGACGACGAGCTTGCCACCGCCGACCTGTCGCAGTGGAATGTGCTCCTCGTCGGCATTCGCGCCTATTCCGTGCGACCCGCGCTCGCCTCTGCCCAATCGCGTCTCGAGAAATTCGTTGAGGGCGGAGGAACGCTCATTGTGCAGTACCAGGGCAACACGTTTCCTGCGCCGCTGCCGGTCACTATGGGCCGCTTTCCCGAGCGCGTCGTCGATGAGCAAGCGCCCGTCAAGCTCCTCGATCCCACGAATCCGCTACTCTCCTGGCCCAATCAAATCACGTCCACCGATTTTGCCGGATGGTTCGAAGAGCGCGGCCACGGATTCCTCGATCACTGGGACCCCGGATACACGGCGCTCACCGAGACCTCCGACCCCGGCCAGGATCCGCAGCGCGGTGGACTGCTCGTCGTGCATCGCGGCAAAGGCACCTATGTCTATGTTGCGTTCGCGCTCTACAGGCAGTTCCCAGAGTTAGTGCCGGGAGCGTACCGGATTCTCGCAAACCTGCTGAGCGCGGCCGGCGAAACCTCCGCCCGTTGAATCTGCCGCAAGGTCGATTACCGGCAATGGACGGCGAAAGAACGCCCTCGAAGCTTCGACCATGCAAAGTGAAATATCCCGGAGGGGCATCCGACACTTAATATCCGGACTCATAATCGAGTAAGGACGTTTGCGCGGCAGGGCGGCATGAAACCCAGAAATGGTTAGTGCGACGACGAGAGAGGAGTCCCTATGAGATTCATGGGCATGTTCGCGGCCATTCTGATCCTGTCTGCTGCTGCGGCGGCGCAAAGCGCGCTTCCGGCGGGAACTATCCTTCCCATCAGCCTCGACAAAAGCCTCGATGCAAGCAAGGTCCATCCCGGACAGCAGATTCAGGGTGAGATCATGCAGAACATTCCAGGCACCTTTGTTCGCCGGGGCGCCAAGGTGTTGGGACATGTGGTCGGTGCAAGATCACAGGCGAGCGGCCCGGCGAAGTTGGAGATTTGCTTCGATACCGTGAAATCGCACGGCCACATAATCCCCATCAAGACCAATCTCAGGGCGTTGGCTTCGTATCTCGAGGTTGAGGAAGCACAGATTCCGGAAGACATGTCTTCGCGCGGTTTGACACCTGAAACCTGGACAACTCAGCAGATCGGCGGTGACCAGGTATACCGGGGAGGAGGCCCTGTCGCTGTCGGCTTAACGACAGTTGGTGAGCCAACCCCGTACGGCGTGCTCGGCGATCCGCGTGTCCAACCCGGCAGCGACTGCCGCGGAGTGGTTGCGGAAGCCACCCGGCCGCAGGCATTCTGGTTGTTCTCTACGGACGCTTGCGGAGTGTACGGTTATCCAAATCTTCGCATCGAGCATGCGGGGCGGACGGATCCCGCCGGCACAATCGTCTTCGCCTCCGATCACGGAAAGCTGCTGCTGCGCGTCGGCAGCGGTATGTTGCTGCGCGTTCAGACCAGCTCCGAAAACTCACCATCGTGACGTAAAAAACGCGAATGATCGCCGCGGCATTAACGCTTCAAATTGACCTGCTTCGCTCATCCGAGTTTGCGCACCCCGTCGCACATGCTGGCCAAGCCGTACAGCTCTGATGCGCAGGTCGCGGGCGGGTCAGCCTCAATATCTTTCGCGTCTCCTACCACACTCCCGCATCCTTCCATCTTGAATCGCACGCAGAATCGCGCAAGAAAAGCGAAGCGATTGTGAATAGAAATTGAATTTCTTGTCATCCTCTTTTCCTGAGGACCTGCATCTTGTCGCCACTGTGAATTCTGCGTGAATTCGTCAAATCTTAATCTTGCTCTGCGAGGCTTGGATGCGTAACGACAGAAGGAGTTTTGCCGGCGCGAGACTTCCTTCTCTACCACTCCCCTAATTCTTCGTGCCGATGGGAATACCGCAGATTTTACCTTTCATCAATGCGTCCGGGATGCAGAAGTCGTCTGCGTCCGTTATGCACGTGGGCGCTGACACTTTCCAACACAATTCCATGAGGAAAAGAGAGGCCCAAATGAAATTGACAGTGAAAGCGGCTGCCATTGCATTTCTTGCAGCCGGTCTTGTTGTTTCTTACGCACAAACCAGCGGCTCAACGCCGCCGGCAAAGAAGCACGCTGCAGCCATGAAGCCCGCAGCACCGGCTGGTCCCACGGTGCAAGAGCAGATCGACCAAATGAAGCAGCAGTTTCAGGGCGAGATCGACGGCCTGAAGGCCGATCTTGCCACCAAGGACGAGCAGCTGAAGCAGGCGCAGCAGACGGCAGCCGATGCGCAGGCGGCAGCAGCTAAGGCCGAAGCCGACGCCACGGCGCAGCAGCAGTCAGCCACTGACAATGCCGCGGCCGTTTCCACCCTGCAGAGCACCGTGACCGACCTGAAGGCCGACTCACTCTCGCTCGCCACCACGGTCTCCGACGAGACCACCGCAATCAAGAAGCAGATCACGAATCCCGATGCGATCTACTTCAAGGGAGTGGCCCTGTCGTTCACGGGCAGCTTCATCGCGGCTGAAACCGTGGACCGCACCGCGGCGACCGCCAGCGACATCAACACGGCGTTCACCGGCATCCCGCTGCAGAACTCCGAAGCCTACAACGTGAGCGAATTCTTCGGTACGGGCCGTCAGTCGCGCTTGGCGTTCAAAGCCACCGGCAAGCTCCCCAGCGTGGTCCTCAACGGCTACTACGAGATGGACTGGCTGGGAACGGGCGTCACTTCGAACAATAACCAGTCGAACAGCTACGTGTTGCGCCAGCGCCAATTGTGGGCTGACGCCAAGACCACCAGCGGTTGGGATTTCTCCGGCGGCCAGGGTTGGTCGCTGGTCACGGAAACCACGCAGGGACTGACGCGTGGCACGGAGATTTTGCCGGCCACAATCGATGCACAGTACGAAGCCGGCTTTGCATGGACCCGCCAGTACAGCTTCCGCGTGTCCAAGGACTTCGGCAAGGCGGCATTCTTGGGCTTCTCGGTTGAGAACGCCGAAACTCTGAACCCCGGCGGCAACAACCTGCCCTCAAATGTCCTCATCGGCTCGGCCGGAACCGCTGGCGGCTTATTCAACGCCGGCGGAACTGCGGCTGCGGGCACCCTGGCGAACTACTCGTTCAACTACACTCCTGACTTTGTTGTGAAGATGGCGTTCGAGCCCGGCTGGGGCCACTGGGAGGTGTTCGGCATCGAACGCAACTTCCGTGACCGCATCTATCCATGCGCGACCATAACGGCCACCTGCACCGTGCCAGCTTCGACTCTGCCCTTCAACAGCACGGCGACGGGCGCCGGCCTCGGCGGTGGCTTCCGTGCACCGCTCGGGACCAAGGCAGTCATGTTCGGTTTGAAGGGACTCTGGGGCCAGGGCGTCGGCCGCTACGGGTCTTCAACCATCACCGACATAACTCTGCGGCCCAACGGAACCATCTCACCAGTCCATGGGTTCTCCGCTCTGAGCACGCTGGAAGTCAGCCCCTCGAAGAATTTCACGGTGTACGCCAATTACGGCGGCGACTATATCGCCCGTGACTGGGTGCTGAGCGGAACCACGCAAGTCGGCTACGGCAACTACTCTGCCGATATGTCCGGTTGCGAAATCGAGCCTGTTTCCACCGCGTCTAACCCGACCACCGACCCGATTACCCCGGGCAACTCCACCAACGGTTGCAAGGGCAACAACAAAGACGTGCAGGAGTTCACGGCCGGTTACTGGTGGAATATCATCGCCGGTCCCAAGGGCCGCTTGCGCCAGGGCATTCAATACAGCCTGATTCGCCGCGATCTCTGGTCCGGTGCGGGCGGCACGCTCAATCCCACTGCAGGCGCGCATGGCGACGACAACATGATCTTCACCTCGTTCCGCTACTACCTGCCTTAAGCGCGTAGCACGCGGACCAAAACAAAAGGGGCAGTCCGCAATGGACTGCCCCTTTCTATTTGGTTCTGACCCTGATTTGGTCCGCGGAAGGTCGACCGCTGGGCCCCTATTCCGCCGCTTCCACCGGCTTGGTCTGCGCGACAGTCCACTCTGGTGCGCCCACCTTGAACCGCGCGAACCGGCGCACCGTGATATTCTCGCCCAGCTTGCCCACCTTCTGCGCAATCAGTTCCTTCACGCTGATCGCCTGGTCCTTGATAAACGGCTGTTCCAGCAGGCAAACCTCTTCGTAGAACTTGGCCATCTTTCCATCCACGATCTTCTCGATCACCGGCGCCGGCTTGCCCGTAGCCGCTGCCTGCGCGCGATAGATCTCCTTCTCGCGCTCCAGATCGTCAACGGTCACGTCCTCGGGCTTCACGTAGCGCGGATCGCTGGCCGCAATGTGCATGGCCACGTCCTTCAGCAGTTCCTGAAAGTCCTCGGTCCTGGCCACGAAATCGCTCTCGCAGTTCAGCTCCACCAGCACGGCAATCTTTCCGCCGGCATGAATGTAGCTGCCCACCGCACCCTCGTTGGTCACGCGCGACAACTTCTTCTGCGCCGAAGCCATGCCCCGCTTGCGCAGCACCACGAACGCGTCTTCCATGTTGCCCTTGGTCTCCTGCAAAGCCTTCAGGCAGTCGCCCATCGGCGCGCCCGACTTCTCGCGCAGTTCTTTCACAAGTTTCGCGTCTATCTTCTCAGTCACTGTCGTCATCTCTCTTTTTCCCTGGCCGCACACGGCCTTATCGATGGATTGCGTTTAAGATTTCACAATCGTGTTGCGCGCTGGAGAATTTCCGGCATAAAAAAAGCGTGGCGCTCATTCGGACGGTCTAATAAGACTCGACCAAAGCGGCCACGCTCTTCCGACTCAGTGCGTGCTTCCGCGCCGAAAGGCTACTTGGCGCTTTCCGCTGCCACTTCGTCCTCTTCCAGCAGGGCCGCCACAACAGCCGGCGCCTTGCGGATGCCCCCGCCCAGCGCTGCTTCCAGGTCGACTTCCTCGCTCGGTGCGCTCTCCGCCGAAATCGCCACGACCTCTACGCCGCCTTCGCCCGCTTCTGTGGCCGCCGCTGCCGGCGCCTCTTCCGTGAAGGCCTTGTCGCTCAGCAAGTTCACACCCTCGGCCGCCGAGTCGGCTACCTTCGACGTAAACAGCCGAATAGCGCGCAGCGCGTCGTCGTTGCCGGGAATCACGTAATCCACCACTGTCGGGTCGCAGTTCGTGTCCACCACCGCAACCACCGGAATGCCCAGCTTCCGCGCTTCCTTCACTGCGATCTGCTCGTTGTTCGAATCCACGATGAACAGCGCGTCCGGCAGCCGCTTCATGCTCTTGATGCCGGCCAGATTGGCCTGGAGGTGCTTGCGCTCGCGCTCCAGCTTGATCACTTCTTTTTTGGTCAGCAGGTCGTAGCGGCCGTCCGTGGCCATCTCATCCAGTTCCTGCAGGCGCTTCACACTCTTCTGCACCGTTACCCAATTTGTAAGCAGGCCGCCCAGCCAGCGCTGGTTGATGTATGGCATGCCCGCCCGCGTGGCCTCTTCGGCAATCGCATCCTGCGCCTGGCGCTTGGTGCCGACGAACAGAATCGTCTTGCCGCTTGCGCACAGCTCGACCACAAACTTCGACGCTTCCTTGAACAGCTTCAGCGTCTTCTGCAGATCGATGATGTAAATTCCGTTGCGCTCCCCAAAGATGTATTCCTTCATCTTGGGATTCCAGCGCTTCGTCTGATGCCCGAAGTGAACACCCGCTTCGAGCAGTTCCTTCATGGTGATGGTTGCCAATGGTCCTCCTTCGTGGACTGCATCCGGGCTGGTGATTCTGTGGCCCGGATTTATCCCCTTGCGGGGAGATTTGGTGAAACCAGGTGTCAGACATCAGGTGTCGGGTGTCAGCAAAAGCCGGTCGCCTTAACTGGCACCTGAACCCTGAAACCTGATCCCTCGCGAGCTTTAGCGCTTGCTGAACTGGAACCGCTTCCTCGCGCCCTTCTGGCCATACTTCTTGCGTTCCTTCTGGCGCGCATCGCGAGTCATCAATCCTTCGGCCTTGAGCAACTTCCGCAGCTCAGGGTTGAACTCAACCAGGGCCCGGGCTATGCCCATCTTCACCGCGTCGGCCTGCGCGGAAACTCCGCCGCCTCTCACGGTCGTCACAACGTCGAAGCTCGCTCCGAGCTCGGCCACCACAAGCGTCCGCTTGGCGCTGACCCTCTGCTGCTCGGTCACAAAGTGCTCTTCGAACTTCTTGCCGTTGACCTTCCACTCGCCCGTGCCGGGACGCATAAAAACTCGCGCGATCGCCGACTTGCGCCGCCCCGTCCCGTAATACTGAACCAGATCCTCTGCCATTCGTTTCCTCTTAGCTCTCAGCCGTCTGTCTTATCTTTCCTAGTCCCTTAGTCCCTACGTCCCTGCCGGGGTCCCCGGCGAGCGATCTATGCTCGCTGGGGTGGCTAGTCCCTGTCTTACAAAACAACCGGCTTCTGCGCCGTGTGCGGATGCTTGTCGCCGCGATAAACCTTCAACTTCGATCCCATGGCGCGCCCCAGCTTCGTCTTCGGCAACATGCCCTTGATCGCCTCTTCCAGAACCTTCTCTGGCCGGCGGTTGATCAGCCGCGTAAATGACTCCTCGCGCAGCCCGCCCGGAAAGCCCGTGTAGCGCCGGTAAAGCTTCGTCTGGTCCTTCAAACCCGTCAGGCGAACCTTCTCCGCGTTGATCACGATCACGTGGTCGCCCATGTCGATGTACGGCACATATTGCGGATTCGTCTTGCCGCTCAGCAACATTGCGGCCTTGGTCGCCAGGCGTCCAAGCGTCTGCCCGCTCGCGTCCACCACATACCATTTGCGGCTGATATCCTTGCCGCTCGGAATAAACGTCGACATCTCTTTGCTTCCCTCGAAAAAAATGGCTCAATACCCTTCCAGCAACTAGCCTTCAGCAGTATTTTTTCCCTGGTCCCTAGTCCCTGGTCCCTAGTCCCTAGTCCCTAGTCCCTAGGTCCCTGTTCTTCCTGAACCACGACAAAGCTAGCGGCTAATAGCCAAAAAGCTAATAGCTCGTGCAAATCTACCCACTGCCAAACAAATCTGTTCGGGTGAGAAGCTGCGGGAGTTGGGTTCCAATCGGAACCCTGGCCGCGCCGGACCACGTTCACCGGGTCCCACAGCCGGTCGCCTGTTCCATCAAGGGCTCGCCAGAACCTGGCCGCAGCCTCCATCAGATAGGTCCGGGTGAGCACACCGAGACCCCAGGCGCAACACCGCGCAAGACCTCTAGAATACTCAAAAATCAGCCCCAAGTCAACGAAAGACCGGCCGGTTGGCGCTGTGGATCGAGATGGGGAACTTGGTGCGCCCGGAGAGATTCGAACTCCCGACCTAACGCTCCGGAGGCGTTCGCTCTATCCAGCTGAGCTACGGGCGCGCTTCATCAGAATACCGCATTTCCTGAATTCGCCGGCCTGCCCGCATGGCTCGGCGTGGACGGCGATCGTTTTGGAGGGAATTCAAACTGCTCAGGAATGGTGGACGCGGCAGGAATCGAACCTGCAACCTGTCGGTTAAGAGCCGAATGCTCTGCCAGTTGAGCTACGCGTCCTTGGGGTTCAAAAAGCCACGCCGTCGACGTTCCTGCGCGACTCCAGGCGGAGGTGAAAATCGCTTCCGCACCTCAAAAAATATACCACAGACTCAGCGCACGCCCAAGCGCCGCTCAGCCAATCACCAGGGAGGAAATCAGTTTTTCAGCGCCACGCGAATGTGCAGCTCCTTTAACTGCTGCTCGCTTACGGTCGTCGGCGCTTCCGCCATCAGATCGATCGCCTTCGCCGTCTTGGGGAAGGTGATTACCTCGCGCAGGTTGCTCGCGCCTGCCAGCAGCATCACGATGCGGTCGAGGCCCAGCGCAATGCCGCCGTGTGGCGGCGTTCCGTATTCCAGCGCGTCGAGAAAGAAGCCGAATCTTGCTTTCGCTTCCGCCTCGCTAATCCCAAGCGAGGCAAAAATCTGCTGCTGCACGTCCTTGCGGTGAATCCGGATCGATCCCGATCCCAGTTCGAGCCCATTCATCGCCAGGTCATAGCAGTTGGCACGCACGCTTGCCGGATCGCTGACAAGGTTCGCCATGTCGGCCTCAATGGGCGCGGTAAACGGATGGTGCGCCGGCATCCACTTTCCCGACGCCAGATTGTACTCGAACATCGGGAAGTCTGTGAGCCACATGGGATGGAAGGCTCGGCTCCCGTCGATCAGCTCACTCGCCGCGTTTCTGGCTGCCGCGTTTTGAACCACCTCATCGGTCGCGCGAAACGCGCCGTGCCGATCGGCATACTTCTTCGCCAGTTCGGCGCGGAAGTTGCCGGCCGCTGCGTACACATTGATCTCCCGCTCTGAAAGCCGGCCCGGAAACTTCGTATCGCTGGCCTTGATGTGATGTGCAGGATCGCCGGCCACCACGATCACGAAGTCCGCATCCGCCGCGCCCGCCAACTCCCGCACTTTCACCGCAGCTTCAGGGAAGCTCTTCGCCAGCCGCTTGAAATCGTCGATGAACTTTGCGCCCTTCTTCTGGTCGAAGAGCGGATGGTTGTCCTCGCGCTCCTTGCGGCTCAGCTCTCCCACATCGGGAATGCGCAGCGCCACCACGGGCAGTGCGGGATCGATCTGAAGCGTCGCCAGCGCATCGTCGGTGAACGCCGGTCGCACGTCGGTGAGGCCCGGCAGCCGCAGGTCAGGCTTATCGGTTCCGAATTGCCGCATGGACTCGTCGTAGGAGATGCGCGGGAAGGGAATCGGCAAATCGATGCCTGCCGCCGCAAAGCCCGCCTTCATAAACTGTTCCACCACACTGAAGACCGTATCCTGCTGCGGGAAGCTCATTTCGAGATCCACCTGCGTGAACTCGAGCTGGCGATCGGCGCGCAGATCCTCGTCGCGGAAGCAGCGGGCGATCTGGAAGTACCGGTCGAATCCCGAGATCATCAGGATCTGCTTGAAGATCTGCGGCGACTGCGGCAGCGCATAGAACTCGCCCGGATGCACGCGGCTCGGCACCAGGAAATCGCGCGCGCCCTCGGGCGTCGACTTGGTCAGAATCGGCGTCTCGATCTCGAGAAACCCCTGCTTACTCAGGCTCTCGCGAATGGCCAGCGTAATCTCGTGCCGCAGCTTGAAGTTGTGCTGCATCTCCGGTCTGCGCAGATCGATGTATCGGTATTTGAGCCGCACTTCTTCGTTCTGGATCGCCTCTTCGGACGGCGAAAATGGCGCCAGCCTCGTGTCATTCAGCACGCGCAGCTCGGTCGCCTCAATCTCGATCTCGCCCGTTGGCATTTTGGGGTTAATCGCGTCCGGCCCCCGCAGCCGCACCTTGCCCACCGCCGCCACCACGTACTCAGGGCGCACCTGTTCGCCCTTCGCGTGGCCATCTGGAATCAGGTCGTGGTCCAGCACCACCTGCGCAATTCCTGTGCGGTCGCGCAGATCGAGGAAGATAAGGTTGCCGTGGTCGCGGCGGCGATTCACCCAGCCCATCAGCACTACTTGTTTGCCCGCGTCAGCGGCACGCAACTCTCCGCACATGTGGGTCCGTTCGAGATTCCCTAAAAAATCGAGAGACATTGCCTTTTTATTGTAATGGACGGGATTTGCAGCCTGAACGCGGCAGTTGACTACCGCTGTTGTCGACCCCCGACGGACTGACCTGTCTATATCGCTAAGGGCGTCTGGCGCCGCTGGCCGTGCGGTCCTTTGTTCTCGAAGGCGGCCAGGCTAACTTTGATCTTGATGAGATCGGGAAGTTGGCGGATTGAGGCTGCGGTTAGACCGATCCGAGTTTTCTAAAACCTCGAGATATTCATAGGCACCATCCATCACGTGGTTCATGTCCTTGAAATAGTAGTGGCCACGATCACATTTTTTGTGTACGCGCCTCGCGAATTCTTCTAGGCATCGAAAGTACTCCTTATCAAGGTCCTCAGGGAAGGCCCCGATAGGTTCGCCTCGGAGCAGGGTATCCAAATCATTATGCGCGATTACTTTATTTCGCGCCGGGCTGATGCGCCGATAGAGCTCTTCAAGCTTCGCAGCAGACTGCTGGACGCTGTCTCTATCATCGCCCCAATCGAGATTGTCGATGATATAGCGGATCGATAAATTAGAGGATTTAGCACCTGCGAAACCGGCTCGATCGTGAAGTTTGCAAATTTGGAGATAAGAATAAGCCTGGGAAATGCGCCATAAATAATCGTGGAAATAGGGCGCGTTGCGATCAAGGAGTTCTTTGTTTGGGCTGTCATCAAAGATCCTTCTGTGCGCAATCCAGCACACAAATGCCCAGTTGCAGAGAGTGCAGAATTCTTTTGCGAGTGTGGGTTGATCTATGGGCGAACATGTATCCATTTTGGCTCCGATTTTAGCGAGTTTTCGTCTTTAGGGCACTCACTCGGTCTCCTCGGCTAGATGCACTGCCAGCTCCGCGCGAGGCACCTTTGTCTGCTCGCCCGTTGAAAAATCCTTCACGGTCAGAACGCCCGAGGCAAGTTCGTCTTCGCCCAGGATCACGATGCTTCGGGCAATCTTGTCAGCTGCCTCAAACGACTTCTTCAATCGGAAGCTGCCGTCGCCGAGTTCGACGCGCAGCCCCGCTTTGCGCAACTCGCGCGCCAAAACGAGAGCCGCTGCGTTGAGCGATTCTCCGATCGGCGCAATATAGGCATCAGCCACCTGCGTCCCCTGCGGGGAGGCGGAGTTTTGGATGAGTTGGGATTGAAGGGTTAAGACCAGCCGGTCAAGGCCGATGGCGAAACCGATGCCCGGCGCCTTCGGCCCGCCGATCGCCTCGCTCAATCCGTCGTAGCGTCCGCCGCCGAGCAGCGCATTCTGCGCCCCCAGCCCTCCGTGCGTGAACTCAAACGTCGTCCGCGTGTAATAGTCCAGCCCGCGCACCATCCTCTGATTCAGCTTGTAGGCCACGCCCGCCGCGTCGAGCGCCGCAAGCACAGCGGCAAAGTGAGTCTTTGAATCCTCTCCGAGCGAGTCGCTAATCTTCGGCAGCTTCTCAATGATCGGCTGATCCTCCGGCACTTTGCAATCGAGCACGCGCAAAGGATTGGTCACCGCGCGCCGCTGGCAGTCACCGCACATCTTCGGCGCCACATCAACCAACGCCGCCCGCAACACGTCGTTATACTTCGCCCGGTCTGCGGCCGAGCCAACCGAATTCAGCTCAAGCGTCCAGCCCGCAATGCCCAGCTCCTCGAGCAGCCTCACCAGCATCTCAAGAACTTCCGCATCACGCAGCGGCGATTCGCTGCCTGACGACGGTGGCCCGACGACTTCTGCGCCGATCTGCCAGAACTGCCGGTAGCGTCCCTTCTGCGGGCGTTCTCTGCGGAACTGCGGACCAATGTAATAGAGCTTCTGCAACTGGCCGCTGTCGCCCAGCCCGTGCTCGATGTACGCACGCACCACTCCGGCCGTATTCTCGGGCCGCAGCGTCAGCGACTGCGTCTTCTCCGACTGCGCGCGCGCGCGATCCTCCCATGTGTACATTTCCTTGGAGACAATGTCAGTCTCCTCGCCCACGCTGCGCGCAAACAAGGCCGTGTCTTCAAAGATCGGCGTGCGAATCTCCCCGAAGTTGTAGCGGGCAAGAACCTGGCGCGCGGTCGTCTCGATGCGATTCCACAGCTCTGTCTCCGGAGGCAGTAGATCGCGCGTCCCGCGCACAGCTTTCAGGGTGGCCATAACCTATCTAGTCTAAATGGGAAAAGGAAGGCTTCAGACCGCGACCCAACGCGTGGCTCGCTTCGAGCCCGCTACCGCAGGACCCCGTCCGCAATCCTCAGCCACCACGCCGACGCGCTTGCGTAGGTATGAACGACAAACATCTGGCAGACAACCAACACCGGCAGCGCCACCAGGTACACCTTGTGGATGCTCCGATTCACCACCAGATCGCGCACTACGCCGAGCAGAATCACTCCGTCGAGGCACCAGAAATAGAGGTTGTGGTTGAAGAGGTAATCCTGCCGGCCAAAAGCAGCATCGAGCAGGCAGCAGGTGGCAATGAAGATTAGCCTGCGATGAAACTCGGGCTTCTTTCGCCACAGAATCGCCAGACTGATGAGCGTAGCGAACGCAACCATGTCGTACCAGGGAATAATCAGAAACGTGTCGACGCCCGTCTCGCGCAGGGTATGGATATCGAAGCGTCCCATCACGATGGACGTTGTAATGCCCAGCGGCACCATCACCGTGGCCAGCGCCACCCCGAACCATCCAAAGAACCGATGCCACTTCACGTTGTGCGTGCGCACCAGCGTCGACTGAAAGATAAAAAACAGCACCCACGTAGAAAACGCTGCGCCGTGAAACCAGAGGATCAGCGGCCGCGGCACTGCGGGATGGAACAAGTTCTGGTCGATTGTATGGTTGAATCCCCACACCACGATGCCGGCAACCAGCAGCGACATCGACAAATAGAAATACTTGTCCACAAGGCCATTACGCCCTGTGAAGTGAACGCCCGGATGCACAGTCGCGCTTTGCGACACAGTTGCCATCGTCGAAACCTCATTTTTTGATCTTTGGGAAATCCTGGCCGTACCCGAAATGCCAGCGGGGAAGTAGCGCAAGGCTAGCACACGCAAGTTTTGAAGCTCAACGAAAAAGCGAACGCCCTGGCAACGGACCTCAGTATGGCCTTCATGGTTCGATGACCACGAGTAACTCAGACGTGGAGGCGGGCGCATTCGCCGGTAGCTCGCAAAGTCTAGGAGAGTAGGCCCAAACCGCCTGAAATGACTCAAATTAGTACAAAGGTAATTCATATCGAGGAACCAAAGATATGAATACGACTATGGTTGTATTACCCTCGACTTTTAACTAATGCACGAAGGTAATTATGAGACGATAAGTCGCCGCTCTCGAATTGGGCTCGGAAGCTGTACCGGCTGTCTTGCTTCCGCAGGCCACAAATCGGCAGTGCCCCACTCCCGGTCACGCTCGCTCCCGCCGCTCTTTGTGAGCCGGATAGAGCATTCCGGGTGGGAGAAAGACGCGCAGAGAGGCAGTGAACGGAGTCGTTTATGGAACGCCAGACTGGACCCATGAATCGCAATTTTTCTTGTCGAGCAGCCTTTGGTGACCATCGCAAGCGCAGCCATTTTCTAGGCAGCCGTTTGATTCGGCATTCGCTGCAAAATTGCGCCGTCGTTCTTGCCGCATCGCTTCTCCTTGCGGCGGCAAGCGCGCACGCACAATTCGGCGCGCAGCCGGTCGGGGCAACCACAGGGAATCAAGGCGTCACTGTGACAGCGTCGGCAGCGGGCACGGTTACGAGCGTCCAAATTCTTACCCTCGGCTCGCCGACGGGAGACTTCGCGGCCGGCACAGGCGCGGCGAACTGCGCATCGGCCACGCTTGCGCAGGGTGCCACCTGCACGGCATCGGTCACGTTTACGCCTGCGGCGCCGGGTCTGAGGCTTGGCGCAGTCGTGCTGGTTGGAACGCCCTCAAGCGGCCCTGGCCCATCCGTCCTGGGCACCGCCTACCTTTCCGGCACGGGAACCGGAGGGCTGGGCGTACTGGTAAGCGGCAACCTGTTGCCGGTGGCCGGCCAGCTCGGTCTCTACACATCGGTGGGCGACGGCGGTCCGGCCACGCAGGCTGAGTTTTATCTGCCCAGCGGAATCACCATGGACGGAGCCGGAAATCTCTACATCGCCGATAGCCTGCACAACCGCATCCGCATGGTGTGCGGCGTTGCAACCAGCGCCACCATTCAGGGAACCACCTGCACCGGCGCAGGAATCATCTCGACCATCGCCGGCAACGGCAATCCTTCCTACACAGGCGACGGCGGCCCGGCGGCCAGCTCCACGCTCAGTGGTCCCGCCGGCGTCGCTCTTGACGGTGCGGGAAACCTCTATATCGCCGACAGCGGCAATGGCGTCATCCGCATGATCAGCGCGGCAACCGGCGTCATCACCACCATCGCCGGCAGTAACCCAGGCGCCGTCTGCGGTTCAAAAAGCGATGCGGTCGGTGACGGCTGCCCGGCCACGCAGGCCACGCTCGACCAGCCTCAGGGCGTGACCCTCGATGCAAGCGCGAATCTCTACATCGCCGACACCAGCGACCATCGCATTCGCGAAGTGAGTGCGGCCACTGGTGAAATCGCGACCATCGCGGGCAACGGCTTCACCAACCCCAACGGCACGGGTGACTTCAATGGCGACGGAATCGCGGCTACCAGCGCGAAGCTCAACTTTCCCTATGCAGTGGCCTTCGATCCCTCCGGCAACATGTACATTCCCGACTCCGCCAACCAGCGCGTCCGCGAAGTGATGGCGGTGGGCGGCGTCATTACGCCTGCCAGCACCATCTCCACGTTTGCCGGCACGGGAAACGCGGGCGCCACGCCGTGCACGGCGACCCCGGTTGCTGCCAACCAGGCCGACATATGGTCGCCCTCGGGTGTCGCGGTCGATGCGGCGGGCAACGTCTACATCGCCGAGACGCAGAACGCGGCCATCCGCAAAGTAAGCGCGGCCACAGGGCTCATTTCAACAGTCGCGGAAAACGGCTGCGGCACGTATTTCGCGGGCGGTCAATTCCAGGGCGTGCAGCTTTACGGCCCGATCGGTCTCTACCTCGACGGAATCGGCGACCTCTATGTTGCCGACACGCTCGACATGGTGGTGCGCGAGATGCAGGGCAACTTCGCCGCGCTCGATTACACCACGCCGATTCGCCAGGGCAGCTCGTCCGCTACCCAGGACGAGACCGTTGAAAACGACGGCAATGTCGCGCTCGACCTGACAGCAATCACTCCCGCGGTGGACGCCGCCATCGACCCCACGGTGGCAAACTCATGCACCAGTGGCGCATCCCTCGCCGTCAATGCCGATTGCACCATCGGCGCGGTCTTTGCGCCGGCTGCCACTCCCACGTTGACCAACAATGAAACGGAGATGCCGAACATCGACGTGTATGAGGATGCGCAGCCGAGCATTGTCGCCGCCAACTCGCCCCTCGACATTCAGCTGGTCGGGATCGCCGAGCCGGTGAACTCCACCACCACCACCCTGGCCTCCAATCCCGATCCTTCCGGATTCGGACAGAACGTCACCTTTACGGTCACGGTGGTCACGGGAGCCGGGACCGGCAACCTCACCGGAACCGTCACCATCACGGATACTTTCGGGGGCAACACAACAACGTTGGCCTCCGGCCTTGCCCTTGATGCGTCGGGCGTCGCCACATTCTCCACCACAACTCTGGCGGTCGGTCTCCACTCCGTCGTCGCATCCTACAACGGCGACACGATGCACTTCACCAGCACTTCGGCCCCGGCGCTCATTCAGACCGTTCTTGAGGGCACTTCAACCGCTTTGACCTCGACCGCGAATCCCTCCGCTGTGGGCCAGAACGTCACCTTCACGGCCACGGTGTCCATCTCCGGCGGTGGAGGCGTGACTCCGGACGGCACCGTGAGCTTCATGGACGGAACCACCCTCCTCAGCACGCAAACCATCAACGCAGGCGGCGTGGCGATGTTTGCAACTTCAACTCTGACGGCCGGCGTGCACCAGATCACTGCGGTCTATAACGGCGACGCCGCCAAGCAGATTCAGGGCAGCACTTCGGCAGTCCTCAATCAGGATGTGCAGGCGCCGACCACCGCGACATTGATCTCAAGCCTCAATCCGTCGTTCTACGGCAACTCCGTCACATTCACCGCGACCATTCCTCCAAGTGGCACCACGGCGCCCACGGGAACGGTAAGTTTTCTCGATGGCGCCACGCAAATCGGCACGGGGACGCTTAGTGGCAATCCGGGCGTCGCGACATTCACCACTGCGAACCTCAACATGGGCACGCATAGCATCACCGTGTCGTATCCGGGCGACTCCTATAACGGGCCTAGCGTCTCTTTGCCTTTGAACCAGGTGGTCAAGCAGGCGCAAACCGCAACCAACGTCACGGCTACACCGAGCCCGGGCATTGCCGGCGGACCAGAGACAATCACCGCAACCGTCACGGTGACGGCAGGTTCAGGAACACCCACCGGCACCGTCACATTTACCTCGGGGACAACACAACTGGGCAGCGCACCGGTCAGCAACACCGGAACGGCGACCATCACGCCGGCGCTGGCGCAGGGAAGCTACCAGATCGTGGCCACCTACAGCGGAGACGCCAATAATCAGGGCAGCGCTTCAGCGCCATTGCCCCTCACCGTGGTGCAGGCAACCACACAGACCGTACTCGTCGTCGCGCCCAACCCGGCGCTGGTGCTTGCGCCCATTACCTTCACCGCAACCGTAACCGGTAACGGCGGAGCGCCCACAGGCAGCGTGAACTTCCTCGCCAACGGCAATGTGATCGGTACGGGGACCGTGAACCCATCTGGAACCGCGACATTCACCACCTCAACATTGGCAGTTGGTACCTACGCCATCACTGCCACCTACACGGGCGATGCTAATGACGCTGGCAGCGTGTCGTCGCCCGTCTCGCTCACGGTCTCGCTGGCCACCACGGCCACCGCCATCACCGTCACCCCCAATCCGGCCCTGGTGGGAGCGGCAATCACCATCACCGCAAAGGTCACAGGCAACGGCGGAACTCCCACCGGCACCGTGAACTTCATCGCCAACGGCAACACTCTCGCTTCCGCAACCCTGAACGCGGGCACGGCCAGCTTCACCACCTCCACGTTGCCTCCCGGAACCTACTCGATCACAGCAAGCTATCTGGGCGACGCCGCCGACGCACCCAGCTCCTCGGCCGCCATCAGCGAAACCGTTGGCCTCATTCCAACCACCACCAGCCTGGGCTCTTCGACGACCACCGGCCCCACTCCGCAAGTCGTCCTCGTCGCGACGGTCTTGAATAGTGCCACCGGAGTCCCGCCCACCGGCACCGTCACCTTCATGAGCGGCGCCACCCAGCTCGGGTCGGCCACGTTGGACGCCAGCGGTGTAGCCACACTTACGCCAAATCTTACCGGCGGCGTGAATTACAGCATCATTGCTACCTACAGCGGGGATGCGGACCACAGCCCGTCCTCCTCGCCGGTCATACCCGTTTCTGGAACCCCAACCTTGTTCACTTTGGGCGTGAATCCTGCCAGTGTGACCATGGCAACCTCCCAGAACGCCACGGTGACCGTAAACCTGAACTCCAACGGGACTTTTACCGACACCATTGGACTCGGCTGCGCGTCGCTTCCTGTGGGAGTCTTCTGTCACTTTTCCAGCCCCAGCGCGAAATTAACGCCAGGTGGTTTCGCTAGCGTTCAGCTCACCATCGATACCAACAATCCGCTGGGCGGAGGAAGCTCGGCCATGAACCGCCCGGCAGGCGCCTCCAGGTTCTCCCTGGCCGGCCTGTTCCTTCCATTCAGCGTCCTCTTCGGATTTGTCTTCTGGCGTCTGCGCCGGCGGAGCGCCGGAATTCTCACCACGGCCATGGTCATGGTGCTTTCAGCGGCGGCGCTGCTCGCTACCGGGTGCAGCAGCTATTCCGTCAGCACGGCCACGCCCGGCAACTATGTGATTCAGGTAACCGGCACCGGCGCAACCACCGACGTGCAGCAGTACCAGAATGTTTCGCTTACGATCACGAAGTAGATCCGAGGGCGGTTGTCGCCGAGCGGGCACGGGAGAAAGATGAACTACTTGCTTGATTTGAATTTTTTGCGGAACGGAAAGCCGAGTTTGCGGGTTCAGTTGGCCGCGCTTCTTGTGCTGGCGATCCTCAGCGTCGGGCCGCGCATTTCGCAGGCTCAGGTTCAGGCTTCCGGCGACAAGGGTGGTCTCATCCTGTCGGCCGGCGCCATGGGCTCCGGGTATTCCATTCAGTACGGTCAGCGGAAGATGGCAGGCATTACGGCATTTGTCGATGCCGACACCAAACGCCGCTTCGGCATCGAGGCGGAGGGGCGCTGGCTGGAATACCACCAGACCGCCGATGTCCATGCCGAAACCTATTCGATCGGCGGCCGGTACCACTTCGATGTCGACCGATTCGCGCCCTACGCCAAGGGCCTCGTCGGTCTCGGCGACTTCAACTTTCCTTACAACTATGCCTATGGGCGCTACCTGGTGGTGACGGCAGGTGGCGGATTGGACTTCCATTGGACGCGCAGAGTTACTGTCCGCGCCGTCGATTTCGAGTACCAGGACTGGCCCAACTTCACCTTCGGCAAAATGAATTCGCTCGGTGTGAACGCAGGCCTTCGCGTGCGAATCTTCTAGAACCGGTCTCATAAACCGTCTCATTCAACTCACCGGAATCTTGGGACCCGCCTTGGTGTTGGGTCCCATGCGTCCCTATGACGCAGCTGAGGCATTTATGAGACCGGTTGTAGCCTTGGGTCTGGCATCAAGCGAGTATGCGCAAAGGCAATCCCCGCCGTACCGCTATCGGGTAAATCCCAAGCGTGATACTGCCTGAGTCGTGATTCGGATCACGGCCGGCGGCGAAGCTCCGCCGATAACCTCTAGGCAAGGGTGCCAAACAGAGCGCGCCCGCGTTCGAGGAGCAACACTCTCATGGCTTATGTCGTCACCGATGCCTGCACCAAGGATTTTGTTTGCGTGGCCGAATGCGCCACCGCCGCCATTGCGCCCACCCAGGATCACCCTGCGGCCGCAACTGTCGCCCAGGTCTTTATTAATCCCGACGAGTGCGTCGACTGCGGCAACTGCGCCACCATTTGCGCGCAGAACGCCATCTTCTCGCTGGACGAGCTCCCGGCCGACAAGGCGCACTTCGCCGAGAAAAACCGCAGTTACTTCAACTAATTCAGATTCTCTTCTCGATTTAACGGGAATCCTCGAAGCTTCTTAGCGGCTCCTTCAATTCTGTTTCGGCGCGGGCGTTTGACTTGGCACACCCTCGGCGGCCGGAGCCTGCGCAGTCGGCGCTGCCTGCGGCGTAATCGGTGCCATGGCCGGAGCGGCTGGCAATGGCCTCTCCGTTTCCGGCGCGGGTCCTGCCATCAGTGTCACGGGAAGCGTCAGCGTCTCCTCGTTAGCCGGGTCGTCGCGCAACTTGAGATAAAGGACGCCTTTCGTCGGATGGGGAACCACCAGCTCCGTCCCGGTAAACTCCGGAGGAACATTCACCGGGCTGTCGAACGTCGCCGTAGCTGAAATCGACGTTGCCAGGAAAAGATCGGTTCCGCTCAAGATACATGGTTTGGCCGTTGCGCGCGGGCAGCGCAGCTCTTTGAATCCGGGGACGCGCACAAGCGTCCCCAGCGGCACCCAATCGCCGGTGGCGCCGTCCGCGGAGATGGCGCGCACCCGCACCGGGCCAAACGCTGAAAGGCCGAAGCGTGCCAGTGGTTCCAGGCTGGCCTCCGCCGTGTGCGCATCTTCGAGCATCAGGCTGCCGTCGCTCAACGCGAGCGTGGTGTGAAAGCTTGAGTCGGCCGCAGCCACCTCGATCTTTTCATCGCGCGGAAACTCAGGCGGGACGTCGGATTTGAGAAAGAAGACCACGCGGCCATCCACAAGTAGGTCCGTAGGGCTGCTCATTTCCACGGGCAAGGTCACGGCGCCAGCCTCCTGAATGCCTTCATTGAGCAGCGTCACCTGCGGGCGCGGCTGATCGACGGTTACAGGCGCTTGCAGTGTCCGGCCGTCCTTCAAATCCACCAGCGCGACATACGGCTTGCCGGCTTCAAGTCTGTCCGTCGATCCGACGCTGTTCATTTGCAGCTGATCGAGGTTCTCCACGCGGTTCAGCGTCGAGGGCGTAAACATGACGCCTCCAACCTCGGCCTTTGCCACCTCATCGAGCCGCGTCCCCTTCAGCAGCGCAGTCTTGTCTCCGGAGTTCAGCGTCAAGCCATAAAGCGATGCGGCAGCAGCGTAGGCCACCATCTTCAGGCGATCCGGTTTGGCCAGGCCGTACTCGTCGAGTTCCAGATTGACTGGCCCCGGCCCTGCGCTCTTGAGCGGGATTGCGATCTCCAGTTCGCTGGGTTTGGGCGATTTCCATTGAAGAGTTACTGCCGGGTCTTCATCGATCTGCGCAGTCACCTTCTCAACGCAATCCGAGGTCTGGCCGTCGAGTTGCACGGTGTCGTCGCGGCCCACCACCAGGGCTGATCGGTCGGTAGCATCCACGCTCCACTCGCCAGGCCGCGCGGTCACCAGGCGGTATTGCGGTCCAACCCAATCGTCGAATCCCCATTTACCGCGAACAATCGCCGTCAGATCTCCACCGGGCAGCGCGGGCATCTTTTCAAGGGGAACCAGTCCGCCCTTGTCTGTGTCCACTTCCAATGGAAGGTCAACCGCCTGACCCTTGCCATCGGCGGCCTCAACATGCAGAACCAGGTTATGAGCCAGACCGGTTGCGAAAACCAACGGCGCTCCTTCAGCGGGCAGCACCAATCCCGGCTTCAGCGCGCAGAAATGATCATCGGGATTCACGGGATGCAGCGGTTCAGGCCGCGCTTTTCCAGCCGGAGGCAGTGCGATCACAACAACCGACTTCGGGTTGCGGAATGAGGGCGGCATGTTCAGCCGCAGATTCAGGCTGTCGGCCGTGGGCAAGGCCAGTGCCGGAATGTATTGGAAGTGTGCAGTGTGTAGAGAGGCAAGAATTCTCGCTGTATCCACTACAGCGCCCACATAAGGGCTATAAAGGCCGCCCCCGGCAAGGGACGTTGAACTAATTGCGTTCATCAGATTCAGAGCGTCCCCATTGGCTAGTTGGGCCACCAGCGATTGCGCGTTGGCGTCGTCGAGCACCAATCCCTCTGAGTTCTGCGACAGGCACGAAGCCTGCTCCTCGGCCGGTTTATCAAAGCACCTCTCGTTAATCTTGATTCCCAGGCTGCGCGCCGCCATTTCCGTGCGCGTCTTCAGCTCCCGGGGATCGAACTGGCTGCTCACCTTCACATCGTCCAGATAGGCCTCGAGCCGCATGCGCTCCCAACTGGCTGCCTGCAGATCCTGGGCGGCGCGCACAAACGATCCAGGCCGGCCGCGAACCGCGCTGCGCAACGTGTTAAAGTCGCCGCCCGTTTCCGGCGCAAGAAACAACAATGCCTGCTGTGCCCCCTCGGGAACAGTGACAAAGACCCCTTCGTCGCGTGCCTCTCGCGTCCACGTTTCCACGCGAGTAAACCACCCCGGAGGCGGGGGATTCGTGGAACCGCGGAGAAAAGCCACCACCAGCACAAAATTGGTTGCCTGGCTCTCCGGCAGGTCTGGATGAACCCACAGCCTGTCTCCCGGCATTAGGTTGGGTACCTCGGAGATTGGGAGCGTCACGTCTCCGCGCTTGACGTGAATATCGATCTTGGGTCCGGACAGATCGAACGGCTGGCCATCGGCGTGCAGTATGGAAGCCGCAAAGCAAATACAAAAAAACAACTGCAAACAATGGCGCATGTACTCTATTTTACGAATCTCGGCGTCTGGTGGTAGCAAAGCGTGGGCGCAGCGCCGTCGCGGAAATGTGCTCGGGCCGGGGAAATCCGCGCCACGCTGGGGCAAATAGGCTGTTTCCGAGTAGGATTCTCCCCACAATATCCACGGCAAATAAATGTTGTCACGGAGGGGGACCGTGCCTATGATGGAACATTAATTGTAACTTCGAGTTTTTTCCGTGGGCCTGTTTTCCGCTCGACTGGAAAGGTGCAGGCGCAGACATATCCAGCCGTAACCGCCCTCATATCGCATTCTTAATGCTTTGAATAGAGGAGTTGGAGCTCGTCTTCCTCGTTCCCAGGAGCGCTTTGGGACTCATAAATCGAAGGCTGCTGTTCGATGGGTGCGGCGCAGCTCCGAGCCGTTTAGGCAACCCGGCCGGTGATTGTTGCTGGCTCCGCAACCGCGATCGGCTGTATAGGGAGAACAAAGATGAAATCGACGAGAGCTGCCCAGAATCCCGTGGAAAATGGAAATCTGACAATCCCTGCGGCTGAAGAGATTATTGAGGATGCATTAAATGAGTTGGCCTATTCGCAGGATCCCGGCCTGGTGCGGGCGCTGCGTTTTCTCGCCCCTCCCGGGTATCAGGCCATCGTGGAGCTATGCAGCGAAAATGGACGCAGCAAACGCCGCAACGCTCTGGCCGACTCCTGGTCCCCCGAGGACGACGAAGTGCGCATCTACTTTGAGCGCATCGATGGAGAGGAACCCGCTCCGCGCCTGACTCGCGCGCCGCGCACCGGCCACACCGCAGAGGAAGGGGACGAAGAAGAGGAGGTGTCGCCCGCCGATCTGGATGCTCGCGTCAAAGAACTCTGCGCTGCGTTGGCTGAGGCCGAGCGTGGCGGCCACGCCTTCATCGCTCTCAAGTGGTTCCGCGATTCCTTTCTTCCGCGCAAAGCTTTCCGTTGGAACCAGCATCCGGAAACGCGCCAAACCGTGCTCGCCGAAGCCATCCAGCGCGGCGTCGTGATCACCAGCAAAATCGCCAATCCCAAGACTCCGGCATATCCCACCACCACCATTCGCCTCAACCGCGCCGAGGCTGGCATTCCCGAGGAAGCGCAGCGCTTTCATCCGGTTGAGATGCAGGGTGAGCCAGTGACCGTTGCGATCGATGAGGATCGGGGGAGCCATTGAGCTTCTTCTTTCTTGAAGCGACGGCATTCGCCAAGCTGTTTGTGCGCGAACCCGGTACCGATGCGCTGATCCGTCTGCTGGAGAACGTGGAAGACAATCGCAAGCTGATCTCTGCCGCAACGCCCCTTGAGGTCTATGCGGCCATCAGGCGGCGCGAGCGCTCCGGGCTGATCGCCGCTGAAGCCGCCGCCGCGGCGCTTGAGATGCTGCGCATTGAGGCGGGGCGAATGGTGCAGCTGCCCCTGAATCCAGGCGTGTTGGAATCGGCGCGCCAGCTTCTCGACCGCACTTCGCTGCGTTGGCCGGAAGCACTCCAACTCGGCTCTGCGCTTACCGCCCGCGATATGTTTCCCGGTACTGGAATCACTTTCGTTGCTTCTTCGGCGGCCTTGCTCGATGCGGCAAGAGCGGAGGGCCTTGAACCACTTGATCCGTCCAACATTGCCCCGTCGAGTCTGCCCGCAGCCGATGCCGGAGCCACGCCGGAAGCAGAAGCCGCCAAAGAAGCCGAGTAGGGCCGCGCGAGCGGCTGTGGCCCGCGTCAAACCTCTCTGAGCGCCGCGAGTCTAATCCCCTGCACGCAACCCGAGCTCATGCCTATTCCCCGGCTTCGCTTCGCCATTGCCCGCATTTTGTTTCTTGTCCTTGCCTCGCTGGTTGGACCCTCTCCCCTTGCGCAGGCACAGGCCGTCCGCGCGCCGAATTCCGAACCAGAGTCTCCGGTGGGCCGATGGCAGACCGTCGACGACGCCACCGGCAAGGTAAAGTCCATCGTCCAAATCCGCGAAGAGAACGGAAAACTCTACGGGACGATTGAGGAACTTTTCGACCCTCCCGTTCCGCGGCCCACCTGCTATCTCTGCAGCGGTGCGTTGAAAGACCGTCCTCTTGTGGGTCTGCAAGTGCTTTGGGGATTTGCGCCAGATGGCAGTCAATGGTCCGGTGGACAAGTCCTCGATCCCGAAAGTGGCAGGATCTATCGCGCCTCGCTCTCGCTTGAAAACGGTGGCAAAAAGCTGCGCCTGCACGGTTACTTCCTCATCCCCGTGCTGGGCCGCACTGAGCATTGGCTCCGCGACGAGTAAATCAGCTTCCAGCTACTAGCTTCTAGCCTCTAGCTTTGAATCACCGGCCGCCCTACATGGATTTCGTCCGCAAGAAATGGGTAGGCTTGCCAAAACAGTCGAATCCCGCAAATACAAGCTAGGAGCTAGGAGCTAGAAGTTAGAGGCTCGCGCCTATTATCATCTCCCCATACTGCTTTCACCCCAGGTGACCTAATGACCCTCTCCGCGCCCGACGCGCGCGATTCCAAACCGCAACTGCGCAAGGCCATGGGGTTCTGGGATGTCCTGCTGTTCAACATCGCCGCGGTCCTCGGGCCCCGCTGGATTGCGGCCGCCGGCCACAACGGCACTTCTTCCATCAGCCTATGGGTGCTGGCTGCGGTCTTATTCTTTGTGCCCGGCGCGCTGGTCATCAATGAGCTCTCCTCGCGCTTTCCTGAGGAGGGAGGCATCTACGCGTGGGCCCGCGACGCTTTCGGCCCATTTCACGGGTTCATCGCCGGCTGGACTTACTGGATCTATACCATCTTCTATTTTCCCGGCCTCCTGCTGGCCAGCGCCGCGATGTGCGCCTACATTTCATCCAGTCACGGCGACAGTCTCGCGCAAAACCGTCCCTTCCTGCTCTGGGTTTCCATCGCCATGCTGATCGTCGCGGTCCTGCTCAACCTCATCGGCCTCAACATCGGCAAATGGTTGCAGAACGCCGGCGGTGTCGGAACCTATGTGCCCCTGCTGATTCTCGTCGTCGTTGCCGTTGTCATTTACGCGCATCATGGCTCCGCCACGCACTTTACAGTCGCCAACATGATGCCCACCTGGAACTGGGACACGGTCAACTTCTGGTCGCAGATCGCATTCGCGTTTACCGGCCTCGAGCTGGTTTCCTGCATGGCCGAGGAAGTCCGCGATCCGCGCCGCACGCTCCCACGCGCAGTTTTCGGTGCCGGCGCCCTCATCGCCGTCATGTACATTGCCGGAACCTTTGCCGTGTTGTCCCTCGCTCCCGCCGGCGACATCGATCCCAAGAGCGGCGTCTTTCATGCCATCGCCGTGGGCTCTGCGACTCTCAAGATCGGATTCATCGGCGTCATCGCCGCCATTCTGGTTACTGCCGGCAACGCTGGCGGCGTTGGTACCACGGTCGCCGGTGTCGCGCGCGTGCCTTTCCAGGTTGGCATTGACCGCTACCTTCCCGCTGCATTCGGCAAAATTCACCCGCGCTGGAAAACTCCCTACATCTCTATCCTTGTGCAGGCGGTGCTGTCCACTGCCATCCTTCTGCTGAGCCAGATCAAGAATCATGGCGTGATGGCCGCCTACCAGGTGCTCGTCGATGCTGGCATCATTCTTTACTTCATTCCATTCCTCTACATGTTTGCGGCCGTCATCAAGCTGGCCCGCCGCGCGGACCGGCGGGAGAATCCACACGCAGTTCTCGTTCCCGGCGGCATGGTTGGTGTATGGATTTGTGGTTGCGTCGGTTTTTTTGTGGTTCTAGCGGGAATTGCTCTGTCGTTCGTGCCGCCGGGCGGCGCCAACGTTACGGTATTTCTCGTGGATGTGATCGCCGGAACCACCGGCTCAATCCTCATCGGCCTGTTCTTGTATTGGCGCGGAGTAAGAACCAGCCGGCCGCATGGCGTCGAATGAAGGGATGAGCCCCTCGATCAGTGTTTTGCCTTCACCGGCGTTAACGACGGATCGAATTCCACGCGGTTGCGGCCATTCCGCTTTGCCTGGTACAGAGCCTTGTCGGCGCGTCGAATCAGATCGTCGATCGTGGTCAGATCGAGCCAGGGCCACGTTACTGCCACGCCGAAGCTGCAGGTAATGTTCATCTCGGTTCCATTGCAGTCGAAGGGCCGCGCCGCGAGCGCGTCCACAAGGTCCCACGCGCGCGCCGGGTTCTTCGCGGCATCGTAGCCGGGTAAAACGATCAGGAATTCTTCGCCGCCATACCTGCCAATGGCATCGTATCCACGCATCAATCCCACCAGGCGATGGGCCGACTCGCGCAGCACAATGTCGCCGCAAAGATGGCCGTACGTGTCGTTGATCACCTTGAAGTGATCCAGATCGCCGACAACCACGCTGAGCACGGTGCGCTGGCGCTTGGCCCGCTCCAATTCACGGGCAAGTTGGTCGAGGATCGCGCTGCGGCTCCACAGCCCGGTGAGGGAATCGTGTGCGGCCTGGAACTGCAGCGCTTCTCGCGCTCTCAGAAGGCCCTGTTTCTCGATCTCCAACTGCGCGGTTCTCTCCACCACCAATCGCTCCAACTCGTTGCGCCGCCGCTTCAAACTGCGCGTCCGCATCTCCACAAAGAACCAGGTGAGGATGATCGCTGCAAATACAAAACTGGAGATTGCCATCCGGGTTCTGTACCAGGGCGGTACGACAGAAAGGCTCAGGGGCTCGGCAGCAGCACTCCATTGTTCGCCGTCCCGGCTGGCCTCGACCATGAAGCGATACCGGCCCGGAGGCAGGTTTGTGTAGTCGGCAGTTCGGCGCGTGGACGCCGCACTCCAATGGTCGTCGAATCCCTCCAGCAGATAGCGGAATTGAATCCTCTCAGGTGCGACAAAGCTGGGCGCGGTGAATTGGATCTCCAGCCGGCTCGCTCGCGGACCCACGCGCACAATCTGAGCTGCATCGGCTGCCTTGCCGCCAATCGACACTTCTTCGATCTGCACACGCAGTGGCTGGTCGTCGCCCAACGCGCGAGCAGGATCGACAACTGACAATCCATTCATGGTGGAGAACCAAAGCCGTCCGTCCGAACCTTTTGATGCGGTCCCAGTCCCGCCCTGCATGGTTTCGCGGGAGCGCAGGCCGTCCATCGTGTCGTACACCACGCCGTGAATCGAGCTGATGCGCCCGTTGGCAAGATCGTTCAGCTCGCTTTTTGCTACGCGGAAGACGCCTTTGTCCGACCCCATCCACAGATTGCCGAACGCATCTTCGAGAATGTTTCCCACCGTGGAGTCGAAGAGCCCTTGATCCGGCGTATAGGACGTGATCCTTCCATCCTCCACACGGTTCAACCCGCCCGAGGATGAGCCGATCCACAGCACACCTTCCTCGTCCATGTGCAGCGCCAGAATGTGATCGCTCAGCAGCCCCTTTGCCTTTGTCAGACTCGTTGCGATTCCGTTCTTGATTCGGATCACGCCCTCGCCGTCCGTGCCCAGCCACAGCGTCCCATCGGCAGCCTCCGCCATCGCCGGAATCTCACCCGTGGCTCGGATCACTTCGAATTTGCCGTCCTTGAAGCGCGCCACTCCCGATCCGTACGTGCCGACGATCAGGTTGCCGTTGCGGTCCTCAAGTAGCGAATTGATGGCGCTTTTGTTTGATTGCACGTACTGGAAGGTTGCGAATCGGCCGTCCTGAAATCGCGTCAGCACGCCGTGGCGCTGGCCGAGCCAGATCGCACCATCACGCGTCTCGAGCATCGAATGGATGGTTTCATTCGACTTCCGCTCCCCGCTTGAGTAGGATCGGACAACGCCATTCGGCAGAATCCGGTCCAATCCGCCCGTGCTCGTTGCCAGCCAGATGCTTCCATCACGCGCCGGCAGCTCGCACCAGTCGGTATTCGATGAAAGCCCTTCCGGTTTTCCGTATGTCGTAAACGTTCCATCGCGCAGTTGCACCAGGCCGCCATCGAACAGCCCCACCCACAGGTTGTGTTCGCTGTCTTCAAAGAACGACTCGACCGTGTCGCCCGGCAATCCGTTCTGCGCGCCATAAAGGCTCAGGGCTCCGTTATGCAGGCGGGCCAGTCCATGGCTCTCAAATCCGATCCAGAGATTGCCGTTGTGGTCGAAGAGCAGCGCGGTGATGTCGTCTCCTTTTGTTTCGTCCTTGATCGCGTTCGTAGACTCGCTCTCCAGGTGCCCCTGCGCAAGCCGGGCCAATTGTCCGTGCGCCGCAGCCATCCACACTGCGCCATCGGGAGTGATGGCCAGCGCTGAAATCGAATTGTTGGTCAGGCCGCCGAGCGCCGTGTACGCCTCAAAGCGCTTGCCGTCGAACCGCCCCAGTCCCGCATCGGTCGCAATCCACAAAACTCCCGTGGAATCGGCCTTCACGTCGGTCACCATGGTTCCGGGCAATCCATCGCGGCTGCCGTAGACCTCGATCCCGCCGTCTTTCAGCCGGTCAAGGCCGCGCGCTGTGCCGACCCAGAGGCTCCCATCGCTGCCTTCAAACAGCGCGCGAATATCGTTGCTTGAAAGACCGTCGCGAACCGTGTAGGTGGTCCACGCGCCATTTTTCATGTGCACAAGTCCGCTGTCGGTGGCGATCCACAGGCTCCCGTCGCGCGCGCCCAGCAGGTGTGGGATGTAGTCGGCGGGCAGAGCCTTGGTATTGCGCCGGTTATAGACCGTAAAACGCACGCCATCGAATCGCGCCAGCCCCGATTCGGTCCCTACCCACAAGTAGCCGTCGCCGGTCTGCGCAACAGAGTAGATCGACGTCTGCGGTAGCCCCGTTTCCGTGTTCCACACCGCCTGGATGTATTGGGAGATGGTCTTTTGCGGATCGAGCGCACCTGCGCGCGCGGCGGCAGCAATCACTACACACGCCGCAGACACCTTGACCACGCCCCAAAGCCGGCCGTACCCCTGCGCTTTCATGATCCTGAGAGAGTGTATCGGCAAAGGAGTTATGTGCCTATGGAACGAATGGGGTAGCCAGAAAGTGGGACGGCATGAACCGGCTCATTCGTCTTGACTTATCTATCCGGCTTTTGGTCAACGAAGTCCGGATCGCGGTACGCGGGCGCCAAGCCTCTAGCGACGACTATTCCCGCCAAACCCGCGCTACTCCCGCCGGAATCTGTTGGCCTGTTCGAACTCGCTGCGCAGCTCCGGCGTGCGCAGATTCTCGCGCAATTGGGCCAGTCGCTGTTCGAGTGCCAGCAGTGCGCGCTCCACGGCTTCGGTATTGGTATGCGCAATGTCGCGCCACATCGAATAGGGGCTAGCGCCTAGGCGCGTCATCTCGCGCAGCGCGCGTCCGCCCACGTCCTTCAGCTCGGGCGCATTGCCCACTTCCTCTTCAAGCAACGCGCTCAGGGCCGTCGCCGTGAACTGCGGCAGATGACTGACCCAGGCCACCAGCTCGTCATGCCGTTCAGGATTGAGATCGAGCGTTTTCGCGCCCATCGCGGCAACCAATTCCCGCCAGTCATTTACGAGCTGCGCTCCCCGCGGGGAACGCAGCGGAGCCTCACCGTCCGTGAACAGCCACACCGCACCGCGAAAAAGATTTGCATCGCCCAGCGCCGCGCCGCCGCGCTCTTTTCCCGCCATCGGATGCCCGGGAAGGAACGCCGCGCGCTCCTGCGTGTTGTAGAGCCGAGTCGCCGTCTCCGAAATCACGCGTTTTGTGCTGCCCACATCGGTGATGAGTTGCTGGGGCCCGAGCACCGGTGCGAGCTTCTCCATCCAATCGAGAGTGGCGTAGATGGGGACAGCGAGCACCGTCACCTGGCTCGCGCGCGCAGCTTCCAAGCCATCGGCCACCAGCAAATCCACCGCACCCATCTTCAGCGCGGCCTGTCCCTGTTCGGCGCTCCGATTCCAGCCTGTGATCGAGCCGCGAAAACCCGCCGCCCGCAGCGCCAATCCAACGGACGTGCCCAACAGGCCTGTACCCAAGATTGTGATGCGCTCGATCATGCGGAGTCTCGCTGTCCCGTTAGCTTACAACGTTCTGCCCACCGCTTGAGCAATTAACCGCAACTCGCCCACCAGCTTTTCAAACTGATCGAGATAGAGCGTCTGTGCCGCGTCGGAGACAGCTTTGTCCGCATTGGGGTGGATCTCGATGAGCACCGCGTCGGCGCCCGCGGCCACGGCGGCCTTGGCCATCGCGGGAACCATGTCGCGCCTGCCCGTGCCGTGCGATGGGTCGGCCACTACCGGCAAGTGCGAAAGCTTCTTGATCACCGGGATCGCGGCGATGTCCATCGTGTTGCGTGTCGCAGTCTCATACGTCCTAATGCCGCGCTCGCACAGAATCACGTCGTAGTTGCCTCCAGCGAGGATGTACTCGCTTGAAAGCAGCAGCTCCTCCACCGTCGCCGCAATCCCGCGCTTCAGCAGGATCGGCTTGCGCACTTGGCCCAGCTCGCGCAGCAGATTAAAGTTCTGCATGTTGCGGGCGCCCACCTGGAAGCAGTCCACCAGCGGCAGCATCGGCTCAATCTGCGCGATCTCCATCACCTCGCTCACCACCAGCAGACCGTTGGCTTCGGCGGCTTCGCGCATAAATTCCAGTGCGGGAATCCCAAGCCCCTGAAACGAGTACGGCGAACTGCGTGGCTTGAACGCTCCCCCGCGCAGAAAGCCTCCGCCGGCAGCCTTCACGCATTTTGCAATGGTGAAGATCTGCAGGCGGCTTTCAATCGCGCACGGCCCGGCAATCACCGCTACCTTCTCCGCGCCGATCGTTGCCCCGTTGCGAAACTCCACCACTGTGCCTTCGGGCCGAAAGGCGCGCCCCGCCAGCTTGTAGGGCGCGCTGATGCGGTGCACGTGCAGCACGCCGGGCAGCATTTCAAATTTCGTCAGGTCCAGGCCCGCTGTAGGGCCCACGCCGGCCAGAATCGTTTGGAATTCTCCCGTGGTCCGATGCACGTTCACGCCGGCCTCTTCCATGGCGCTGATCACTGCATCCACTTGTTCTTCGGTGGCTTTCTCTTGCATGGCGACAATCATTGTTTTTTCCCTGTCTCGATCGTTAACCCGGGGTCCCCAGCGATGGGCGGCTCGAAGGGCCGGGGTCGCTGGGGTGGCCCTGCGCCCGCGGCGACGCCCGGTTGTCCGCTCTCTGCATGGGCGGCCTGGGCATTTCTTTGGCTTGCCAGCTCGTTCCGCTGCAACGCCCGCATCACGTCGATGATGCGCTCGTAGATATGCGTCAATTCGATGTCGGGCAGCGGACCTTTGTTGGCCGCGCGCACGTTGGCGTAAATGATCTTCTCGCGCTCCGGCTCGTAAACCGGAAGCGAGGTTGCGGCCTTCAGGTTGCCGATCGTCTGTGCCGCGCGCGCCCGCTCACTGAGCAGCTCTACAAGCTGCCGGTCCAGCGCATCGATTCGGATTCGCAATTCTTCGATGGTCATTGCATCCTCTGAAAAGCTAGCCGTCAGCTGCTAGCTTCTAGCCGCTAGCTCCATTCTGCTGGCGCAAACCTCTACAGTCCAACCCACCACCGGAAAAGCTAGAAGCTAGAAGCTAGAAGCTAGAAGCTAGAAGCTAGAAGCTAGAAGCTAGAAGCTGCTTTCATCACCGGGCCAGCGCCGCCTGCGGCAGGCGCAAGCCCTTTATAAATCGCGACACTTCGCCGGGCGCTGTCTCAGCAGTCGCTCTCTCCACCAGCTCGACGATTGCGCTGCCAATCACTGCTGCATCCGCGAACTCCGCTACCCGCGCCACGTGTTCCGCGTTGCTGATCCCGAACCCCACGGCCACCGGCAGCTTCGTATATCGCCGAACACGCTCAACCAGCGCCTTGGCATCGGTGGCCACACTTTGCTGCGTGCCCGTAACGCCCACGCGCGAAATCGCGTAAACAAAACCTTTGGTGTTCCTCGCGATCGCCTCCAGCCGCGCGTCAGGACTGGTCGGTGCAGCCAGAAAAATCGGCGCCAGGTTCACACGGCTCATCTCGCTTAAATACTCAGCCGCCTCATCGACGATCATGTCTGTCGCCAGCACGCCATCCACGCCGGCCGCAGCAGCGTCATCGGCAAACCTGCGCAGGCCGTAGCGCAGCATCGGATTCAAATAGCTGAAGATCACCAGTCCCGCGGCGGGTCGCGCGGCGCGAATCTCGCGCGCCAGCCCAAGAACATCCTTGAGCCGCGTGCCGTGGGCCAGTGCGCGTTCACTTGCCCTCTGAATGATTGGACCATCCGCCAGCGGATCGCTGAAGGGAACGCCGAGCTCGATCACGTCGGCTCCCGCGTCGATCGCCGCAAGGCCAATTCCGCGTGTTGCGTCGAGGCTCGGATCGCCGGCCGTCAGATAAACAACCAGGCCCGGCTTGTGATCGAATCGAATCGGCATGTCAACTGCGCTCGAACACTACGAGAATATTTCAGGTTTGTATCAGGGCTCGACTTTAGTCGTGCCGATAAAGCCTGAAAAAGCTGAGTGGGCTTTAGCCCCTGAGGGACATTGCTTCAGATCCGCCAGCTACAACTTCAACTCGCGTGCCAGGATGCCCATATCCTTATCGCCGCGTCCAGAGAGGTTCACCACCAGTATGTCATTTGGGGCCAGCGTGGGAGCCATGCGAATCGCCCCCGCCACCGCGTGCGCGCTTTCGAGAGCCGGCAAAATGCCTTCCGTCCGCGCCAGCCTCACCACCGCGTCGAGCGCGGCCGCATCGTCGCACGAAACATACTCCGCGCGGCCCGAGTCGTGCAGTGCCGCATGCTCCGGCCCAATCGACGCATAATCCAGCCCCGCTGAAACCGAATGGGTCAGCGCAATCTGCCCGTCCTCATCCTGCAGCACGTAGGAGTACGTCCCCTGCAGCACGCCCGGCGCTCCGCCCTGGAACCGCGCCGCGTGCTCGCCCAGCGCCGTGCCTCGTCCTCCGGCTTCAACGCCGATCAGCCGGACCTGCCGCTCGGGAATGAATTCGTAAAACGCGCCGATCGCGTTCGACCCTCCGCCCACGCACGCAATCACCGCCGTCGGCAACCGGCCTTCCTTTTCGAGAATTTGCTGCTTCAATTCCTTGCTGATCACGCGATGAAAGTCGCGCACAATCGTCGGATACGGATGCGCGCCCAGCGCCGAGCCAAGCAGGTAGTAAGTGGTCCGCACATTCGTCACCCAGTCGCGCATCGCCTCGCTGATCGCGTCCTTCAGCGTCTTCGAGCCCGACGAAACCCCGCGCACCTCCGCGCCCAGCAAGCGCATGCGCTTCACGTTCAGCTCCTGGCGCTCCATGTCCACATCGCCCATGTAGACCACGCACTCCATGCCCAGCAGCGCGCACACCGTCGCCGTGGCCACGCCGTGCTGCCCCGCGCCGGTCTCGGCAATCACGCGCTTCTTGCCCATCCGCTTCGCCAGCAGTCCTTGGCCCAGCGCGTTGTTGATCTTGTGCGCGCCCGTGTGCAGCAGGTCTTCGCGCTTCAAGTAAATCTTTGGCCCGCCCAGTTGCTCCGTCAGCCGCTTGGCAAGATAGAGCGGCGTGGGCCGCCCCGCGTAATCCTTGAGCAGGGAACTCAGCTCGGCCTGGAAAGCCGCATCGGCCTTCGCCTCTTCGTACGCGTGCTCCAGCTCATCGAGCGCCGCCACCAGCGTCTCCGGCACATAGCGCCCGCCGTAAACGCCAAAGCGCCCCGCGCGCGACTCGCTCGGATTTGCCGGAACAATAATCGACGCCATCAACGAACTCCTGCCTGGATGCCCGTGCAATGGGGGAACTATCCAGTGTACTAGGAGTCCTGCGTCTTCTTCACGCCTGTTTCCGCGCCCGGCTGATGTCGCACAACATGTCCGAATGAATGTTCAGCCCGATGTTGGTCATGTTGTACACGTGCTCGCTCGCCACCAGCCACACAATCTCACAGATCGCCCGCTCGGAGTAGTACTTCCTGAGCCGCGCAAACGTTTCCGGCTTCACGTTCTTGTCGCGCGTCAGCTCGGTCACGTAGTCCAGCGCGGCGCGCTCCGCCTCGTTGAACAGCGGACTCGTGGCGTAATCGCCGAGCGCATCGAACTTGGCCTCGTTCATTCCCGCCTTGATCGCAAACGCCCGGCCAATGTCGATGCAGAACTCGCACACATTAATATGCGCTACCCGCTCTCGCACCAGCATCCGCATCTCGGCCGGCAGCTCCAGCTTCTTGTCGAGCTTGCTGATCTTCGCGGTGAACATGCCAAAGCCAAGCGGCATCCGCGCCGCATACACCTTGAGCGGTGTCATGACCTTTCCGAATTGGCGCCGCGACATGTTGTAGACGAATTTCATCATCAGGCTTGACGGATTCTCAATGGGGGGAAGAAACGTAGCCATGGGCAAACCTCCGGGGACTCTCTTTGCAGATTTTGATGATTGCGGACAGGGATTCTACGTACCCCTGTCCTCATACGGTTTACGCCGGATCAGCGTCAAAAGTTATATCCGCGCCGTGGCGGCGCCGCGCTACGAAAGCCGACTTCGCGCCCGCAAGGTCCTTGGTCGCAGCTCCGCATCGGTTTTCTTGCCGATCCTCACGATCAGCAGCGGCAGCGCTTCAATATCCGCCTGCGTGGTGCGAAAGTTCACAATGCACGCGCGCAGCGCGAACTTGCCTCGCACGATCGCATTCGAAAGATACGCCTCGCCGCTGTTCTGCAAGCGTGTGAGCAGTTCGTTGTTGAGCTGGTCAAGATAGATTTCAACCTCTTCGCTGCCGGGCGTCAAGTCACGCGGAATGAACCGGAACGTCGTGATGCTGAGGCCCTGCGTGAGTGCTTCCAGCTCCGGGGTTTGTGCGATCCGTCGATAGAGTGCGCCTGCCAGGCGAATATCTTCTGAGATTGTCTGCACATAACCGTCGCGGCCCGCCTGCTGCAGCGCCAGCCACACCTTCAGCGCGCGAAAGCCGCGCGAGTTCTGCGGACCGAGATCGTAATAGTTGATCGCCTCCGTCTCAAAGTGGTAATACGGCGGATGGTATGAAAACGCGTCACGCAGCTTCTCGCGGCTGCGCACCAGCGCACATCCGGCTTCCAGCGGCGCGTAGAGCCATTTGTGAGGATCCATCGCGATCGAGTCTGCTTCGCTAAGGCCAGCCAGCTCCAGAGGAGCGTCGGGAAGAATCGCCGCCATCGCGCCATAGGCCCCGTCCACGTGGAACCAGAGATTGAACTCCCGGCAGATTGCCGCAAGTTCACTGAGCGGGTCAACGGCTCCGGTGCTCACGGTTCCAGCCGACCCGACAACGAGGAAAGGTCGATCTCCACTGGCGAGATCATCCGTAATCTGATGCAGGACAGCAGAAAGATCAATCTGCATCCGTTCGTTTACTCCAATCCAACGGATTGCATCCGTGCCCATTCCCGAAATATCGGCAGCCTTTTGAATCCACGTGTGAGTCTCTTTCGAGCAGTAGACCCTCAGCGGCGCGCCCCGCAACCCCATCGCCCGAACGTCGTGGCCGGCCTTTGCCTGCCGCGCAGCCAGGAACCCGACGACATTCGCCATGTTGCCGCCGCTCACAAACAGGCCGCCGCAATCTTCGGGATAGCCCAGCATCGCGGCGATCCAGCGAATGGTCTGGGCTTCGATTTCGCTGGCCATCGGCGAAAGCGGCCAAGCGCCCACATTCGCATTCACAGCAGCGGCCAGCAACTCGCCAAGAGCTCCGATGGGTGTCGCAGATGAGGTGATGTATCCCCAGAACCGCGGGTGCCCATTGAACAAGGAATGGTCGAAGAGCAAATCCGCGGCGCGACAAAGCAGCTGGGCCGGATCGGCTCCGCGGTTCGGCAGGCCGCGATCGGCATCGAGAGCCTTGCGAACCTCAAGCGGCGATTCGCCGCGCGTGACTGGCCGAGTTGGAAGCGACTCCAACAGGCCCGCGATGCGGTCGACCAGTTCATGACCCAGCAAGCGGAACTGTCCTGGATCAATTTCCAACGGCGAAACGCGCGCGCGTCCGTTGCTTTCTCCCTCCATCGCGCACCTCCACAAGATCCTCTCGATTCGTCAAACTCAAGAAGCGCTCGCCGTACGCGCTTTGGCAACAAAAGCGCGTACCTTCGCCGCATCTTTCCGTCCCGGCGCTGCTTCCACGCCGCTCACCACGTCCACGCCCCACGGATGCAGGGTGATGATGGCTTCTGCGACATTCTCCGGAGTCAGACCACCGGCCGCCACCATCTTCAATTCCTTCATCGCGCCAAACACAGCCCGTCGCGCCTCGGCCCAGTCGTAAGTCTTTCCGGTTCCACCCACCGCTGTCGCCGTGCGCGAGTCGATCAGGATCGCGTCGACGCTCGCATCCTGCGCAGCGGCAGCGGCGCGCTCCGTCGCGCCGGGTTCAAAGTGCACCGCACGCAGAATCCTTAACTCCGGTCCGAACCGCGCGCGCAGTTTCGCTGTTGCGTCGGTTGTCGCCTCCCAGTGCAGTTGCACACCGGTCAAGCCCGCAGCTTCCACCGTCGCAGCGATCGCATCAAGCGGCGAATCGACAAACACGCCAATCTTCTCGATCTTCGCCGGCAAACCCGCCACAATCGCCGCCGCCTGCTCTGCCGTCACTCGCCTCGGGCTCGGCGCAAACACAAATCCCACCGCCTCCGCTCCGGCCTCAGCGGCAACCATTGCGTCCGCCAGCGAAGTGTTGGCGCAGATTTTGATCCAGAGGCTCATGGCTTGCTTGTGGCGCCCTTCAGCAACTCCGCCAGCGCCACTCCGGGATCGGGCTGGCGCATCAGGCTTTCGCCGATCAGGAATGCATCGAAGCCTGCCTTGCGCAGGCGCGCAATGTCCTCATGCGTTGAGATTCCGCTCTCCGTAACGCGCACCACGCTCGCCGGAATCCGCCCGGCCAGCGCCATCGAAGTCCCTGCGCTCACCTCGAAGGTTTTCAGGTCGCGATTGTTCACGCCGATTGCATCGGCCCCCGATTCGCCCAGCGCATCGAGCACGCTGTCCAGTTCCTCCGCGGTGTGAACCTCCACCAGCACATCGAGCGCAAGCGACCGCGCAGCCTGGGCCAGTCGCTTCAATTCAGAACTGTCGAGCGCGGCGGCGATCAGCAGAATCGCGTCCGCTCGATGCGCGCGCGCCTCAACAATCTGGTACTCATCGACGATGAAGTCTTTGCGCAGGCAGGGAAGCGGCGCGGCACTCGACGCCATCTCCAGGTTGCGCAGGCTGCCCTGAAAGTACGGCTCGTCCGTGAGCACCGAGAGCGCCGCCGCCCCGCCAGCACGATAGCGCCGCGCCAGCCACGCGGGGTCGAATGCGGCGCGAATCAGCCCCTTCGAAGGGGATGCCTTCTTAATCTCCGCGATGACAGCGGGTCCTGTTGCGGCCCGTCGGCGCAGCGCCGCGGCCCATCCCCGCGGGCGATGCTCGGCTGCGCGTCGCTCCAGCTCCGCGACAGGCACGCCGGCCTTCGCTGCGGCCAGCGTGGCGCGCGTCGATGCCAGAATCGTCGCCAAAAATGTGTCCGTGCGGATCGTCATACTCGAGAGCCTGTTATTCACTTTCGCACGCGCAGGCGTTGCGAGCGCAAATCACACCAGACGAGGCGGAGGACGACGGTTGTGGTGACCCCACTACCTAGGACGATAACGAAGTATGGCGCGATTTGCGCCGCAACCCTTCGGGCTGGGGCCAATTTTCCCCGTTTCTTTGTCGCTCGTCGCTCCAGTAGGCCGGCTACAGTTCCCTCCTCGCTTCGCGAACTGGGAAAAATTGGCTCCCAGCGCCGCACGCGCCAAAGTGAATGACAGGCTCTCAGTCGAGTATACGGTTGGGCAATCATACGGCGCAGCTCTAGCAAATCCCGATTCACCGGACAGCTGCCGTCTTTGTGCCTGTCGCCGCCAGCTCCCGCGCCGCCTGCCGCCCCAGCCGGATGCAGTCCGGAACCCCGATCCCGTCGTACGCGTTGCCTGCAAGCCGCAGCCCCGGCAGCTCGGCTACGCGTGCGCGAACTCGCTGCATCCGCTCCTTGTGCCCCACTGCGTACTGCGCCATCGCCCCTCGCCACCGCGAAACCTGCGCATGTTCCGGCTCTACGTCCGCGCTGAACGTCCTCACTCCTAGAATTGCAGCCATCTCGCGCCGCACAGCGGCAATCAGTGCCTCGTCGTTCTCGTCGAGCAGCGCCTCGCGATTCATTCCGCCCAGGAATGCGCGAAACACGGCTTTGCCCGGCGGCGTACGCCCAAGAAACTTGCGATGGACAAAGGTGCACGCCAGCATCGCGCGGCCTTCAACCGCCGGAACCAGAAATCCGAAGCCCTGGGGCAATTGCCCGATCTTCGCCTCGTCGTAAATCAAATTCAAAGTGATCGACGATGAGTACGGAATTCCCGCGAGCTCACCGCCGAGCACAGCGTCAACTGGGGCAAGCAGAGCACCTGCCGCCCACGCCGGCGCGGCCATAATCAAAGCGTCAAAAGTTTCCTTCGTCCCGCCCGCCTCCACGCTCCAGCCGCCGGCCGTCTTCTGGATTGCACTTACCCGCGTTCCCATGCGCAGACTCGCCGGATCAATCCGCGTCACAAGCGCATCCACCAACTGGCTCATGCCGCCCCGCAGCGCCGTAAAAATAGCGGCTCCGCCGTTTCGAGTCTTGGACGAGTTCTTTGCCGCGTCTCTCATTCGCTTGTGTGCGGCCAGCATCCCGCGCGTGAGCGAGCCGTATTTCGTCTCCATCTGCACCAGCCGCGGAAGCACCGTTCGCGCGCTCAATTGCTCAGCGTCGCCGCCGTAGATGCCGCTCAGCAGCGGATCGGCCAGCCGGTCCACGGCCTCCTGTCCAAAGTGCCGCCGGACCAAGGCCGCCACAGACTCGTCGCCGCCGCTCGCCCGCGGAGGATGCAGCAGCTCAAGCCCCATGCGCATTTTGGTGCGCAATCCAAAGAGCCGCGTCAGCGCCGTCGGCACCAGCTTGGTCGGCACCAGAAACATGAGCCCGTCGGGCAGCGCCACCAGCCGGTTGCGCACTACGATGTAGGTCTTGCGCGCGGCGTCGTTCGAGGGCAGTAGCTCGCCGCCAAGGCCCAACTCGCGGCAAAGCTCAGCCGCTGCAGGCTTCTCGGTCAGGAACGAATCCGGCCCGCGCTCGAGCACTGCTCCATTCACAGTCTCCGACGCCAGCGATCCGCCCAGCCGAGCCCGCTCCTCATAAAGCGTGTAGCTAACGGAAGCTCCCGCGGTGCGCGCCTTTTCGAGCTCATAAGCCGCCGCCAGCCCCGCAATGCCTCCGCCGATAATCGCAACCCGCATTCTTTGACCCCGCTCCATATTTACAGCAATTCGCGGCATGTGCGCGGCAGCAGAGCGACTCGGCTAACCGGAAATGCACCCTCTCAGTCTAGAATCAACCCGCGGCCTGTCCGCAGTAAGTGATTTAAGTCATTGGAAGAGCTAGAATCGTCAGCGGAGTTCGAATCCACCTGTTGCCGATCCGAACGTTTGTGTCGAACTTGCCTTCGATCATCCTTCGATTCTGATTCCGGGTGCCTCGCTTCTTCGTAATCCGGTCCTCAACCGCAGCAGGAGACCTTGCATGACCGCCGAGATCATCCACCGGCTGCACTTCGCCTTCACCGTCACCTTCCACTATTTGTTTCCCCAGCTCACCATGGGCTTGGCCCTGCTCATCGTCGTGCTTAAAACCGTGGCCTTGCGCACCGGCAGCGAGACTTGGGGCCGCATCTTTGCCATCAACTTCGTCTTTGGCGTGGTCACTGGCATTCCCATGGAGTTCGAATTCGGCACCAACTGGGCGCGCTTCTCGCGGCTCTCCGGCGGCGTCATCGGCCAGCCCCTCGCCATGGAGGGCGTCTTCAGTTTCTTTCTCGAGTCGGCCTTTCTCGGCCTCTTTCTCTACGGCGAAAGGAAAATCTCGAAGCTGATGCACTGGTTCTCGGCGGTCATGGTCTTTCTGGGTTCGTGGGTCTCCGGCTTCTTCATCATCGTTACCGACGCGTGGATGCAGCATCCCGTCGCCTACAGCCGTATGCCCGACGGCCACTTTGAAGTGTTCAGCTTCTGGCAACTGCTCATGAATCCCTGGGGCCTGCTCCAGTACATGCACAACATGACGGGCGCGGTCGTCACCGGCTCATTTGTCATGGCCGCGGTTGGCGCGTTCTATCTGCTCGAGGGCCGGTGCATCGACTACGGACGCATCTTTTTAAAGGTCGGCGTCATCGCCGGCGTCATCTCGTCGATCCTGATCATCTTCCCCACAGGTGACCTTGCCGGCAAATACGTTGCGCAATACCAGCCCGCGGCCATCGCCGCGATGGAGGGCCTCTTCAAGACCGAAACCGGCGCGGGAATCGTGCTCATGGGTCAGCCAAACGAAGAAACGGGCCAGATCGACAATCCGATTGTCGTCAACGACGTCCTCAGCTTCCTCATCTACGGCACCACCAAAGCCGAAGTGAAAGGGCTCGATCAGTTTCCGCAAGACCAGTGGCCCACGGCGCTGCCGCTGCTCTTCTACGCCTACCACATCATGGCTGGCCTTGGGACGTGGTTCGTGTTGCTCATGGTGGTGGCCGCTCTGTTGCTATGGCGTGGACGCCTCTTCACTGCGCGCTGGGCGCTTTGGGCGCTCTTGCTCAGCTTCCCGCTGCCCTACATCGCCAACACTGCCGGCTGGATGACAGCCGAGCTGGGCCGCCAGCCCTGGCTCATCTACGGATTGATGCGCACCAGCGAGGGCTTCTCAAGCACCGTATCGGCCAGCAACGGTCTCTTTACCCTGCTCGGCTTCATGGGCCTCTACGCCTTGCTCGGACTTTTGTTCACGGTGCTCATCTATCGCGAAATCGATCACGGACCGGAGCCGAAGAAACCGGCCACTGAAGCGGCTGCTGCAGATTGAGAAACTGCAATCGGCCTGTGCGAACTGAAACTGTGAACTACGAACTGCGAACTGCGAACTGAAAACTGAGGATTTCCTCATGATGGGTTTTGTCTGGTTCTGGCTCGTTGCCGTAATGATCGTTGGCTACGTGGTCCTCGATGGCTTCGATCTCGGCGTGGGCGTGCTGCACTTGTTTCTTGTCCGCACTGAGGCTGAGCGCCGTGCCACGCTCGCCTCCATCGGCCCCGTCTGGGACGGCAACGAAGTTTGGCTTCTCGCCGGCGGCGGCACACTCTACTTCGCTTTTCCGTTGCTCTACGCCTCGGCCTTCTCGGGCTTCTATCTCCCGCTGATGATCGTGCTCTGGCTGCTGATCCTGCGCGGCGTGAGCCTTGAGCTGCGCAATCACATCGACGTCGGCGTGTGGCGAGCGCTGCTCGACGGCGTCTTCGGCTTTTCCAGCGCGCTGCTCGCCATCTTCTACGGTGCGGCTCTCGCCAACGTGCTCCGCGGTGTCCCGCTCAATGCCGATGGCTATTTCTTCCTGCCGCTTTGGACCAATTGGCAGCCCGGCGTCGCGCCCGGCATTCTCGATTGGTACACGGTTATCGGCGGCCTTGTTGCGCTTGTTGCTCTCACGCTGCACGGCGCCTTGTGGCTCTCCCTCAAAACCTCAGGCGATCTCGAGCAGCGTGCACGCAACGTGGCCTCGCCGCTGTGGCTCATCCTCGTGGCCCTGACCGTTGTCAGCCTCTTCGCCACCATCGCCGTGCGCCCCGCCAGCCTCGACAATTACTTCCGCTACCCGGTCACGTTTATCGTTCCTGCAGGCGTAGTCGCCTCGCTCGCCGCCATCTGGCTCTGGAATCGCAAGGGTCAGCCGCTGAAAGCCTTTCTCGCCTCGTGCCTCTATCTGTTCTTTATGCTGGCCGGAGCATGCTGGGGCGTTTATCCCACGCTGCTGCCCTCGACCACAGGCGCCGCGAACGACATTACGCTTAGTCGAGCGCTTTCCGGCCCGCACACTCTGGCCGTGGGCCTGGTCTGGTGGCTCTTCGGCATGGCTCTCGCCGTCGGCTACGTCGTCTTCGTCTACAGCCGCTTCAAAGGCAAAGCGGACGCCCACGCCGGCGGTCATTGAGTGCGGGGCGATTCCAGCCTTACAGCGTCACCAGCGTCCCCGCCGCCGCCGCGTGCCGGAAGGCTTCCGCCTGGCTGTCCAACTCCGGGTCCCAGTTCTTCGGTTGGTAAATGCAGCAGGGCTCCTGGGCCAGTGGATCGCCGGTCAGAGCGTAAGCTCGCGCCCGCGACCCGCCGCAGATCTCTTTGAACTCGCAGGCGCCGCACTTGCCTTCTAGCCGCCCGGTGTCGCGCAACGCCTTGAAGATCGGCGCGTTCCGGTAAATCTCTCCGAGCGGCGTCGCGCGCACATTGCCCGCATGAATGGGCAAAAAACCGCTGGGATATACGTTGCCCATGTGCGAGATAAAAACGAATCCCTTGCCGTCGTTCACGCGGCGCGTGGCCCAGCCCATGTTGCGCGTCCTGGCGTCGGCCGTCGGTGCGCCGGGCTCATATGCGGTCCCGCGCGGATGCCCCGAACCGTTCCCCGACCCGTGTCCCATGCGGCGCTCTTCAAGATTGTGCTGGAGCAGGTAGCGGCGATAGTGCATCGCTTCCGTCGTCTTGATCTGGAAGTTTGCCCGCCGCGAAAGTTCGTAGATCTTGCCGAAAACCTGCTCAAACTCCTCGCCGCTCAGCAAATCATCCAGCTGGCCGCGGCCCACGGGAACCAGGAAGAAAACATTCCACATCACGATGGCCAGCTTCTCAAACAGATCGCACAGATTGTCGAGGTCGTGCACGTTGTGGCGGCTCACAGTCGTGTGCACCTGGATCGGAATGCCCGCCTCGTTGGCCCACTCGATGGCCTGAATCGTGCGCGCCCACGCTCCGGGCAATCCGCGGAATGCGTCATGAATCTCGGGCGTCGAGCCGTCGAGCGATATGCCCAACCGCACCAGCCCGGCTTCCTTCATCTTGAAAATTGCCTCCCGCGTCAGCAGCGGTGTGGCGCTCGGAGTCACCGCAACGTGAACGTCCTTGCTCGCTGCGTAGCGGATCAACTCAAAAAGATCCTTGCGCTTCAGCGGGTCGCCCCCTGTGAACACAAAAATGGGAATGTGCATCGCAGCAATCTGATCGATCAGCGCTTTGCCTTCCTCATGGGTCAGCTCATCCGGATGCGGGATGGGCTGCGCGGCGGCGCGGCAATGCTTGCAAGCCAGGTCGCAGGACTGCGTCACTTCCCAGATGGCGAGGAACGGCGATTCGTCGTAGTCGATCCCGCCACGTGCGGGAATGTTTTGCATCGGTTCTAACGGCATGGGGCCTCCTGGCGCGCAATGCGCAGACAAAAACCGTTCGGATCGTAGGGTTCCTCAGCGCTTGGGGCTTTGGGGACGGACCGGCTTCCTGCTGGAATATCCACGCAGCGCACTCAAATGCCGTATGCGCCACAAACAGGAAAACCGATCCCGAGGGCCACGATTCCGGTCCAGAAGAACACTCTTTAGGTCAGTCAGGCTGTGATTGGGATCACTTTATGGACCATCTATGGGGCCATCACGGTTCCATTCTGGACAAAATCGGGAAACAGGAACACAATTCTGTCACCGACAAGGCCACTTGCCTGGTCCCGGGCCGATAGTGATAGTGCGGGGAAGTGTCGCACTCGGCATCCGAAGCTCGCGAGCCGCCTTAAGGTGAGTAGGATCACCTTTTTATGTGCGGCTAAACACCGCAAATGTAGCACCGCCTCTGGCACGATTTGAACGCACCATAAGGAGGTACCCATGGCCGCCTTATTGAAGCCAGGCTGGACAAAGCCCTCCACCATTCTGTTCGCCACCGAATTACCGCACAACGAGAAAGCCTTCTCGTTTGCGCTTGCCCAAGCCCTGGAATTCGGCTCCGATCTCATCCTCTTTCACGCCTTTGACACGCTCGTAGCGACCGCTTCGGAGTCCTCGGGCATTCGCTATTATGACTACGCAGCCGCCACGCGAAGTGAAAAACTGCACCTCGAGCCGCTCGCCGCGCGCGTTCGTGAAGCGGGCCTTAAATGTGAAGTTGTCGCGCGGTCGGGTTTGCCCGCCGATGAGATTCTCGCCTTTACCCGCGAGCGCCAGATCGACCGTATCGTGATGGGCACGCACTCGCCCGGTCCTATCGGCAAGCTTTTGGTGGGTTCGGTGGCCGAGGCCGTGTTGCGGACCGCAACCTCGCCTGTCTACGTCATCGGCCCTGAGGTCGTCGACGGCAGTTATCGCAACTTCGCCACGCGCTCCATTCTCTGCGCCGTCAGCCTGCATGAGGCCAGCTCTGTCGTGGCCGCATTTGCCGCCGAGCTTGCCGCCCAGCACCAGGCGCGTCTGATTCTGCAGCACGTCATCCGTCCGCAGGACCGCGCTGAATTTCTTGCCGGCCGATCCCTCGACGAGGTCGAAGCCGGCATGCTCGCCCTGGTTCCACGCAATCTGCAAGGCCAAATCGCCATCCAGACCGTCGTGGTGCCCGGCGACCCGACGGAAGAATTGCTCTATCAGAGCCGTGCGCAGCAGGCCGATCTCATCGTCCTCGGCGCCCAGGGTGCGTCGGCATTCGCGGCCATTACCCGGCACGGCGTGGTCTACAAAACGCTCGCCCACACCCACTGCCCGGTCATCACGCTCTCGCCTGTCGTTCTCGCCCAGTGCGGTTCAAAGGCAGAGCATCTGCGTCCTGCTGAAGCCTACATGGCCGGAGTCTTTTAGAGCCGCTCAGCATCGAGCTTTGATTGCGCGGGCCTGCTCTGCCCCCACCTCGAGCCCCGTCCAGCTCGGCTGCGCCGCCGTGGAAGTCAAACCGAACTATGCGCTATACTTTCCGCATCGGGCCCAATCCTTTCGGTTTTCGCCCGGTTCGGCTTTGCCCGAAGCGAGGTGCGTCTTCTCAAGAGACACCGCCATCCGCATAACCGACGTTCCGCTGGCGCAGACAACGCGCTGGCGCGCCGTGGTTCGCGTGCTCCGAAGTCCAATCGATAGTTTGAGTTGCGCTCTCCTACCTTCCTCATGCGATCTTTGCGGCTCGCCTCTGCCCGCGCTCTCTTCCGTTCCAATCTGCCCTGTTTGTTGGTCGGAGTTCCCTGTCCAGACGGGTCCCGTCTGCGCCCGTTGCGGCGAAGCGCTCAACACCCCCGAAAACCCCACACATTCAACGCTTTGCCGTGCTTGCCGCTTGGCGCCGCCGCCCTTTGCCCGCGCCGTTTCCTACGGCGTCTACCAGGGCCGCATGCGCGAGGCCATCCACGCTCTGAAATACGACCATCTCCACCCGGCTGCACAAGGCCTTGGAGGATTGCTGGCCGAAGCCATCGCACAACTCTCCGGCGAGGCTCCCGGCGAAATGCTCGTGATTCCGGTCCCACTGCACCGCTCCAAATTCGCGCTGCGCGGATTCAATCAATCGCGCTCGCTTGCCGTCCAGGCCCTCCAATCCCTCCGAAGGACGCATCCGCAGTGGCGGCTCACCCTCGCCCCCAGCACGCTCATGCGCCTGCGCGCCACAGATACTCAGGCCGGCCTCACCCCGCGCCAGCGCCGGCTGAACGTGCGCGGCGCGTTTTCGGTTTCCGATCCGTCGCTGGTTACAGCGCAGCACATCTTGTTGGTCGACAACATTCTCACCACCGGCGCCACGGCGCGGGCAGCCGCGCAAACCCTGCTCAAAGCCGGCGCGGCTTCGGTTTGGGTGGCAACCTTGGCGCGCGCGCAGCGCGCCGTGGGATTCGGACGATCATCGCGCGATGCCACTTTGGAAGAAAGCGAGCTGGAAGACAACCGAGCGCTCGAAGACAACGAAGCATTAACCAACGCAATCATGCACGCAACACAATCGAGTTCGTCAACCGTGGGTGAACAACCATCTTTTTAGCCGGGGGAAAGAGATGTCGTTGGGAAAAGCCATGATTCACGCGCGTAAGCAGAAAGCGATTGCCAAGGCTGTAGTGCTGGCCGCGGACCATGGTACCGCGCCGTACGCCCACGCGCATATTTTGCAGATGCCGGTCCTTGTGCTCAATGCCTCCTATGAGCCCATCAACATCTGCGGTGCGCGCCGCGCCCTCGTGCTGGTGCTCAAAGGAATCGCGCGCACTGAGGAGGAGCACGGCCTCTCGCTTCACGCGCAGCGCACCATCATCGCCATGCCCTCGGTCATTCGCCTGCTCGAGTATCGCCGTATCCCCCACCAGACCCGCGCCCTCTCGCGCAAAAACATCCTCCTGCGCGACCGCAACACCTGCCAGTACTGCGGCGAGGCCTATCCGCCCGGCGACCTTACCCTCGATCACGTGGTCCCTCGCTCGCGCGGCGGCAACTCCACCTGGGAAAATCTAGTCGCCTGTTGCCACGAGTGCAACCGCAGGAAAGGCAATCGCCTCCTCAGCGAAATCGACGACATGATCCTGCTGCGTGAGCCGCGTCCCTTCTCGCTCCATACCAGCCGGCAGATCATGCGCATGCTGGGCCGCAGCGACAACCGCTGGCGCAAATATTTGTTCTATTAACAAACCACAATCACCTTTTCATTGACTTGTGGCCACCTCCACAGGTATGTTGAGGCCCTGCACTCGTTTGTTACGCCCTGTCCCCCCGCAGCGGCGTGTCGGCCATCCAGCATTGATTGAATTCGCTCAATGACCTTTCCCCGGGGGAGTTCACACATGAGAATCCAAGCCGTCGTCGCAGTGCTTGCACTCGAAATCATCGTGGTCACAGGACCCTCCGCTCTGCGATCCGCGGAACCGCCTGCCGCCGCCCAGAACCCGCTCGCCGCCCTCGCCGACGCGGCCAAGGAAAAAGCTGCGGAAACAGCCATTGAAACCCTCCTGAACAATCAACTCCCGCTTACGTTGAATGCCAAAGACGTGTATCCCACCGTCACTACCCTCCCCGGCGGGCCGTTCAGTCCGCAGCCGTTGCAGCTCACCGCCGACCAGCTCAATCAGCCGCTCGCACCCGGCGACTACACCATCAACACTCTCGATTTCTGTTCGGAGTATTCGGTCCATCAGCCGGGAGCCGGCGTCGCCTACGTGCTCGGGCCCTATGAGGGCAAAGCCGCCGGCGCCATCGGAGCGCTCATCTGGCGTGGAACGGTCCAGTACCAAATCAATCCCAACTCGCTGCAAGCCGTCTCCTGGGCCATCCAGTCCGGTCTCACCTATTCCCAGATGCCAAAAACGTATCAAGCCATCATCGATCAGGTCATCCCCGACTTCAAAAGCGAAATTACCGGCGACTTCGCGCAGAATCTCGAAGACACCTACAACAGCTACGCGAGCACGGTAAAGCTTCCGCCGCTCGATACCCTTCTCGCCAAGATGGGCACGTCCGGCCAGTTGGCGCTCGACGCCGAGCGCCAGCGCCAGATTCTCACGTCGCAGAACACCAGCGACCAACTGAAACAACAAACGCTCTTTCAGGGGCAAGAAAGCGGCATCTACACGCCGGTGAAAGCGGAAAACGGGCCATGGACGGAACGCGTAGCGGGGCAGGTCTACATGAAGCTGCTCATCGCCGGCGGCAACATGACCACCAACAACGTCATGCAGATTCGCGTCATGCCTTCGCCAACGGCAAACGCAGGCAACCCGCCTGGCAGCGCGCGCCTCATTCGAGCCTCGTACGGCGAGCCGCAGGTCATTCCCGCACTCGCCAACATGGCGGTCACCATTGCCGCCATTATGCAGGGCACGCTCGGCTACTCGCAGGGACAAGGTGCGCAGGCCCTCGGCCAGGTGCCCGTGGTCTCGAAGTCGCCGGCGCCAACCGCGCCGCAACTCATCGGACACGTCCTGGCGGTGAAGGGCAGCGTGACCGTGATTCATCCCGGCAGCTTGACCGGCCAGCCGCTGAACGCGAACGACCCGATCGAAATGGGCGACCAAATTCTAACCGGTGCCGACGGCGACGTGAACATCCTCTTCAACGACAACACCGAGTTCACGCAAGCTCCGACCACGACTCTCACCGTGGATGACTGGGTCTACAATCCAAACGGCAGCGGCAACAAGGCCCACTACTCAATCTTGCAGGGCGCATTCCAATACATCAGCGGACTGCTCACAAAGCAGAAAGATGCCGACGTCAATATTGATACTCCGTATGGAAGCATCGGTATTCGCGGCACCGAGTTCATCGTTAAATCCGACGGCACGCCCAACCACCTCGAAATTGACTTGATCTCCGGCGCCATCGCCCTCACACCGAAAGGCGGGGCCACCGGCCCCACCATGTCCGCGCCTGCTCAAATGGAAATCACGCCTTCGGGCACGCAGGTTCTGCCCCTCACCCAGGATCAGTACAACGCGATCCTGACCCAGATCACCCCAGCGGTGCCCACCAGCTGATCGGCCGCAACGTTTGTGCCCTTCATGCCGCGGCACTGATTCGCACACGCAACCAAAGGGTTGCGTTTCAGGTTCGCCTTTTGCTAATATGCAACCAAGAGGTTGCTGGTCCAGGAGGCTGATTAGTATGGACAACAAAATCGAAAAGCAGATCGAGCTCAACGCCCCCGTCTCTCGCGTGTGGCGCGCCCTTACCGATTACCGCGAGTTCGGCGAGTGGTTCCGTGTGGCCCTCGAAGGCCCTTTCGTCGTCGGCCAACCTGCGCGCGGTCACATCACCTGGCCCGGCTACGAGCACATCGTCTGGGAGGCCACCGTCCAGAAGATGGAGCCGGAACAGCTCTTCTCTTTCACCTGGCATCCCTACGCCGTCGACCCCGCCGTCGATTATTCCGCGGAACCGCCGACACTCGTTCAGTTTCGTCTGGAGCCGGCCGCAACCGGCACGCGTCTCACGCTCACCGAGTCGGGATTCGAGAACGTTCCAGCCCATCGCCGTGCTGAAGCTTTCCGCATGAACGAAGGCGGCTGGACACAGCAGATGCAGAATATTGAAACTCATGTCGCCCAAAAGCCATAAGCAAGCCCGGCCCCAAGAGCCGCGGCAGGCCGTCGTTTTCGCGGCGTTGGGCGACAACACGCGTCTCGCGCTCGTGGCCAAACTTGTCTCGGGGAAACCGGCGTCCATTGCCGAGCTCGCCTCGGGTTCGCCTCTAACCCGCCAGGCCATCACCAAGCACTTGCGCGTGCTTGAGCACGCCGGCTTGGTCCACAGCGTTCGTTCCGGTCGCGAAAGCCGGTTCGTTCTCGATCCGCGCCCGCTTCATGTCATGCAGCATTACCTCGATCGCGTCTCGCATCAGTGGGATCAGGCCCTCGCCCGTCTCAAATCGTTCGTAGAAGATTGACCGCCGCCCGAACTCAATCCGCCAGCCACCTCTCTTCGTAGCATGTTCGCTCACTGTCCTTCCATCCCTCATCAAAGAAGAGCCGTCTTCGCTTTCATGTCCTCGCAACGCGCTCAATCTAAATCCATTTCCATAAACGTACTCCTCGGTTCCGGCCCTTAACCCCTGAGCCACCGCGCTTCCACGCACATCTAAACCACCGGAACCGGGTTGAACAAGGTCAGGAGCGGCAATTTGCCCTCGTTCCGAATCGCCTTGGCCCGAATCATTTTAAGGAGCAACAGCAATGCGAATGCACAAACTTCAACTCGCTGCCCTTGCGGTGGCCGGATCGTTGCTTGCGGCTATTCCTGCCTTGGCGAGCGAGAACAGCAACCAGCAGCAGGGAAGGGCCGTCGTCACTGTCATGTCCGGAAATGAAATCCCCGGTGGCATCCCTCAGAAGGCGTTGCACCTGAGAGTGGATGGCAAGGATTCGACAATCACCGGCTGGTCGCCCCTGCGCGGCCCGCAGAGCACCGTTGAAATGGTTGTGCTCATCGACGATGGCGCTCGACAGAGCCTCGGATTGCAGTTACCCGATATTGCGAAGTTCATGCAGGGATTACCGCCGGATGCCAAAGTTGCTGTTGCGTACATGGAGAACGGCCGCGCTGTGCTCGGCGGTCCTTTGAGCACCGATCGCGCAGCTGCGGTCCGTGAATTACATTTGCCCACGCCCGGAGCGCCAGGTGCAAGCGCAAGTCCGTACTTTTGCCTTTCCGATCTGGCTAAGCACTGGCCCTCGCATGACGTTCGTGCGCGCCGCGAGGTCGTCGCGGTCACCGACGGCGTCGATTATTACGACATGCGATACGATCCCGAGGACCCATACGTGCAGGCTGCCATCCAGGATTCAGTCCGCGCCCATCTCATCGTCTACGCCATCTACTGGCGCAACTCCGGCATCGTCGACCGTACCAACTATGGAGCCTTCTCCGGCCAGAGCCTCATGGCCGAAGTGACTGAAGCGACTGGCGGGAACAGCTACTGGGAAGGAAACGGAAACCCGGTGAGCTTTCAACCCTACCTCGCTGATATTGACCGGCGTCTCGAGAACCAATATGAGTTGAAATTTATGACGCCCGTTGGCGGCAAGCCGCAAATGGTAAGCCTGAAGTTGAAAGTCGCCGCGCAGGTAAAGATCGATGCGCCAGAACAGGTCTACGTGCACCCCGTTGCGCACTAACCGCCGCGCCTTCAGCCGCTGGTTGCCCCATCCTTTGCCGCGGCGTTTTTTCTGCGGCAAGGTTGGGACGGCCGCACTCGCTCAATACGCCAGCGCCACCGCATCGGCGCGCATCTCGCTGCCCGCCGCGTACACTCGGATCCCGCCCTGCTTGCGCAGCTCGATGCATTCGTAGCGCCCGAATCCGCCATCGCTCTCGCCCATCGGCCAGCCCAGATCGGCCAGCGCCTTGCGCGTCGCGGCCGGTACGCCCGCTTCCAGTCGCAGCACCCCGCGCGGGCCCAGCCCCGGCCGGTCCTCGCCCATCGTTTGCGATGAGCCTTCATGGTGCCAGCGCGGGCTGTCGGCCGCGGCCTGCACATCCAGCCCGTAATCCACGCGGTTCAAAATGATCTGCGTCTGGCCCTGCGGCTGCATATCCCCGCCCATCACGCCAAACGACAGCCATGGCACGCCGTCCTTCGACGCGAATCCCGGAATGATGGTCTGGAACGGCCGCTTGCCCGGCGCGTAAATGTTCGGATGCCCATCCTGAAGTGAAAACAATTGCCCGCGATCCTGAAACATGAAACCGAGCCCATCGGCCACGAGCCCCGACCCCATCCCGCGGAAGTTCGATTGGATGATCGACACCATCATGCCGCTGCTGTCGGCCGTCGTAAAGTACGTCGTTTCGCCGTGGCTCGGCGCCTGTCCCGGCGCCACGTGATCGTTAATCGCATCCAGTCTGATCAGCTTCGCCCGCTCCTTTGCGTACTCCTTTGAGTTGAGCCACTCAATCGGAATCTTTGCAAAGTGCGGATCGGCATAGTATCGCGCCCGATCTTCGTAGGCTAGCCTTTTCGCTTCAATCTGCACCTGCAGCGATTGCGCTGATTGGAATCCGTACCCCCGCATATCGAAGTTCTCAATCATGTTGAGCATCTGCAGCGTCGCCAGGCCCTGCGTGTTCGCGGGCATTCCGTAAACATCCACGCCGCGATACTTCGTCACCAGCGGCTCAACCCACTCCGCATGATGTTCGCGCAAATCCTCTGCGCTGAGCCATCCTCCGATGCGTTTGAAGTACGCATCGATGGTCTGCGCAATGGGACCGTCGTAGAACGCGTCCCAGCCGCCCGCAGCGATCATCTGGTAAGTGCGTGCCAGGTCCGGGTTGCGCCGCACGTCGTATTCCTTCGGCGCAGCACCGCTGGGCAGCATATAAGTCTTCATCGCGTTCGCCGTCTCTTCAATCGCCGAGCCGGCGCGCTCAAAGAACTCCATGTTGCCCTTGATGTAGTAGCCGATAATTTGCGGCGCAGGATCGCCGGCCTCGCAAGCATGAATCGCGGGCTCAAACAGCTCGGCCCACTTCAGCTTTCCGTAGCGCTGGTGCAGCGTCCACCATCCGTCCAGCGCGCCCGGAGTCGACACACTCACCGCTCCCACTGACGGAATGTGGCGGTGCACCGCGCGCGAGCGCACCGTGGCCAGCGAAAGCGACTTGGGCGACCGGCCCGAGCTGGCCATGCCCATCAGCTTGTTGGCCTCCGGATCCCACACAAATGCAAAGCAGTCGCCGCCTAGCCCGCTGCTCGTTGGCTCAACGAATCCGAGCACCGCATTCGCAGCCACCGCCGCGTCCACTGCAGACCCTCCGCGCTTCAGCATCGCGATCGCTGTCTGTGTTGCCAGCGGATGCGCTGTCCCCGCCGCCCCGTTCAAGCCCAGCGCAGGCGACCGCGTCGCAAAGCTCGCGCCCGACGGCCGGTCGCCGGCGTGTACGTCGGGGCGAACGAATTGCTCCGCGCCCGCAGGTTGGAATTTTGGCAACTCCGGCGTTTCTCCTGACCCGCTTTGGCCCAGGACCGTTACAGGGTTCTGCATCGCGGCGGCCGACGCTGCGGCAGCCAGAGGAAGTGTTTGAATAAAGGTTCGGCGGCGCATGGCAAGTTCCCTCCTCATCAATGTACATGGGCGCTCGCAACGCAATAGATAGTTTTCCCCCGGCCCTCGCATCGTCGAAACAATCGCACAGGCAGAGTACAATGGCCGCGATGGCCGCGAACCATAAGAGGATGACCGCGAACCTCAAGTTCCTATCTCTTGCCCTGCTGCTTGCTGTTGCGCCCACAGCCCTTCACGCGGGGCCGCAAACCCCTGACTTCGGCCCCAACATAATCGTCTTCGATCCCTCCATGTCCTCTGCCGCCATTCAAAAGCAGATCGACGAGGTCTACGCGATTCAGGAACACAGTGAATTCGGCTCCGCGCGCAATGCCTTGCTCTTCTTGCCCGGCAGCTATAGTGTCGACGTGCCCATCGGTTTCTATACCGAGGTCCTGGGTCTCGGTGCCACGCCCGATGCTGTCCACATCACCGGCAATGTGCATGCAGATGCCAGTCTGCCTCGCAACAACGCCACCTGCACATTCTGGCGCGCCGCTGAGGGCTTCTCCGTCACTCCGGCCGGTGGCTCCATGCAGTGGGCCGTCTCCCAAGCCGCGCCGTTCCGCCGCATGCACGTCTACGGAAATCTTTCGCTCCACCAGAATCACGGCTGGGCTAGCGGCGGCTGGATGTCGGATACCTTGGTTGACGGCAAGGTGGACTCGGGCTCGCAGCAACAATGGATCGCGCGCAACAGTCAGTGGGGCAGTTGGGCCGGCTCCAATTGGAATATGGTGTTTGTCGGCGACCTCACTCCTCCCCCTGGCGAATGGCCCTCGCCGCCGTACACCAAAGTCGCCCGCGTGCCCTTCGTGCGCGAGAAGCCCTTTCTCTATGTCGACCCACGCGGAAACTATCTTGTCCGCTTGCCTGCGCAGCGCCACGATAGCTCCGGCATCACCTGGCGCGGAGGCATCACCCCTGGCCGTTCCCTCCCGCTCAGCCGTTTCTTCATCGCGCATCCCGGCGATACCGCTGCCGCAATCAACGCGCAGCTCGCCGATGGCAGAAATCTCCTCTTCACTCCCGGCATCTACGAGCTCACCGAACCGATTCGCGTCACGCGGCCAGGCGCCGTCGTCCTTGGCCTTGGTTTCGCCACGCTCAAGCCCATTCGTGGCACAGCCGCTCTCATCACCGCCGACGTCGATGGCGTAATCGTCGCCGGACTACTCATCGACGCCGGTCCCGTGGAATCTCCGGTGCTCGTCGAGGTCGGCCCCCAAGATAGCCACGCGAATCACGCGCGCAACCCGATTTCTTTGGATGACGTCTTCTTCCGCGTCGGCGGAGCCGGCGTGGGCCGCGCTGTGGTCGACCTCCGCATCAACTCGAACGACACCATCGTCGATCACACATGGATCTGGCGTGCCGACCATGGTTCAGGCGTCGGCTGGAACCTGAACACCAGCGCCAACGGCCTCGTAGTCAACGGCAACCGCGTTACGGCCTACGGGCTCTTCGTCGAGCATCACCAGCAGTATCAGGTTGTGTGGGCCGGCAACGCCGGGCGCACCTACTTCTACCAATCTGAAATCCCCTACGATCCCCCAGACCAGGCCAGTTACTCGAGCGGATCGGATGCCCAGGACCGGCGCATCGACGGGTGGGCTTCGTACAAAGTCGCCGCTGGGGTCGTGAGCCATGAGGCGTGGGGCCTCGGAATCTACTCGGTCTTCCGCCATCCCAACGTCGTGCTCACGCGCGCCATCGAGGTGCCCATCACGCCGGATGTGCGTTTTCATCACATGATTACCATCGCGCTTGACAACCTGGGCGAAATCTCTCACGTCATCGACGATGCCGGCGGCGCAGCAACTGCGCGGCCGCACGTCATCCAGAAACTTGCTGAATTTCCTTAGGAACTTGTTGAAATTCGCCGCATCGCAGCGTCTTTTCTTGTGATTTCGATCCCTAGCCGGTTGAAATCTGTTTGAACTGCGGGTCTGGCCAGTGTTTATGGGGCTTTGCAGGTCTCAGGGAAGCATCCCCGAGACCTGCAAGCGACGTTCAGGCACGCTGCTCCATGAGCCTTCCTGGTTGTTGAGCCATCCGTTTGGGCAGCCGGATCAGGTTGTGTGCGGCGCAACTGAAGACGAATAGCCAGTCCACTTTTTCCAGGCCTCGCAGCTTGACCTGGCGCAGCGGGCCGGTTTGCTTAAGCCAACCGAAGCCCTTCTCGATCAGCCATCGCCGGCTCAGGCTGACGGCATAGCCAGGCTGCCGTGTGGTCCTTCGGTCCAGGTTGCTGCTGCGGCCCTTGTCGTTCTTGGCTACATGCGGTGTCACGTTCAACTCCCGCACCGTGCTGACGAAATCCTTGCTGTCGTAAGCCTTGTCCGCGCCCACTGTGATGCGCCGCGAGCGGCCCTCTTGCTTTTGCGCCAGCATCAAGAGCGCAGCATCGCGCTCGGCCAGACCATCGGCGTGCGTCACCATCGCGGAGGCAATCAATCCGTTGCGGTTCTCCACCAGCACGTGGCCCAGGTAACTCAACTTCGACTCCTTGCCGTAGCTCTTCTTGTACAGCCGCGCATCCCAATCGCTGGTCGATTCATGCGTCTGATTCGTACGCTTCTGGCCATGAAAATCTCCCCCGTCGCCGTCATCGGAACCGTCCTTGCTGCGAAAGCTCTTCTGCGAGGCCCACGCCTGGATCAGCGTGCCGTCCACTGTGAAGTGCTCGTCGCTCATGAACCGCTTGGCCTGCTGGTTCACTTCCGCAAAGAACTGCTGCGCCACATCGCTGGTCAGCAACCGGTCTCGGTTCTTCGAAAACACCGCGTGGTTCCACATCGCATCGTCCATGCCCAGACCCACAAACCAGCGGAACAGAAGGTTGTAGTCGATTTGCTCGACCAGCAGCCGCTCCGAACGCACGGAGTAGAACACCTGCAACAGCAGCGCCCGCAGAATGTACTCCGGCGCTATCGAAGGCCGTCCCGAGTCCGCATACAACGCATCGAACTCCGCGCTCAACCTCCCCAACACCGTGTCCGTCAGCTTGCGAACCGCGCGCAACGGATGATCCTGAGGTACCCGCTGCTCCAATGAAACATAGCTGAACATCCCATCCTGAACTCGCTCATCTCCACGCATACCCATTAGACGGGCGACACCTTCGCCCCGATGCAGAACGGTACCTATTTCAACAAGTTCTTAGAGCCTGTTTCAAAAACCAGCTTTGTAATAAGGGCACGGCCGGGGCACCCACCCAGTGGGTGGGTCGCGGGCCGGCAAAGGCAGCAAAACATCGGGGTTTTAACCCCTGAGGGACCACACCCGGATTCGACACATAGATTTCTGAAACACGCTCTAAGGTGTACGCTTCGCTTTCGGCCGCTGGTGCGCGGCAATGCCTGCCGATCGATCTTCAGGGGCGCCCTCAAAGTAGAATATGGTCCACCCTCCGGCATGCGCCTAACGGCCCGGGACCGAATCCCTGCACCCAAAACAGGTTTATGCGAATCTAGATAGAAGTACACCCGGTTGAACCCTGCACCTCCCCGGTCCATGCATAAATAGAAAGCTCCAAGCGACAGAGGAGAAAACTGTTGTCCGCGATCGACTCCACATTGCCCGCTCTGCCCTCTGATCCTGCCGCTGGTAAGCGCGACAGAACGGAAGCAGGGACTCAGCCTGCGCTGATTCAGAATCCCAATCTCGCGCTGCCTGTGGCCTGGAAGCCGAGGGTGAATCCGTGGCTGATCGCGATGACTGTGGCCCTGGCCGCGTTTATGGAGGTGCTCGATACCTCCATCGCCAACGTGGCACTGCCGCACATCGGCGGCTCTTTGGGCGCAAGCACCGACGAGGCCACGTGGGTGCTCACCAGCTACCTCGTCTCGAATGCCATCGTGCTCCCTCTGGGCGGTTGGGCTTCTTCGCTGATGGGCCGGCGCAATTTCTTCGTTGTCTGCATCACCATCTTCACCATCTCCAGCTTTCTTTGCGGCGCCGCGCCGTCTCTCCCTATCCTTCTGCTTTGCCGCGTCCTTCAGGGAGCAGGTGGCGGCGGTATGCAGCCCATGGCGCAGGCCATCATGGCTGATTCTTTCGAGCCGCACAAGCGCGGCCAGGCTTTCGCTCTTTACGGCCTGGTCGCTGTGCTCGCGCCATCCATCGGCCCCACGCTCGGCGGCTGGATCACCGACAACTTCTCCTGGCGCTGGATCTTCTTCATCAACATTCCCGTCGGCATCCTCGCCTTCATCCTTGTCACCCGCCTCGTCGAAGATCCGCCCTGGATCAAAGCCGATCCTTCCAAGCTGCGCAACATGGATTATCTCGGCCTGGGCTTTCTCACTTTGGCCATGGGAGGCCTCCAGATCATGCTCGATAAGGGTGAAGAGAATGACTGGTTCTCTTCGCCCTTCATCTGCTTCTTTGGCGTTCTCTTCGTGGCCGGCATGATAGGCCTATTCGCCTGGGAGTGGCGCCAGAAAGAGCCGCTCATCAACCTGCGACTCTTCGGCTACCGCAACTTCGCCATCTGCTGCTTCCTCATGATGCTGGTGGGCGGCGTTCTCAATGCCAACACTGTCTTGCAGCCGCAATTTACGCAGCAGTTGCTTGGCTACAACGCCACCACTGCCGGTTTGGCTCTCACCGCCGGCGGAGTTACGCTCGTCTTCATGATGCCCCTGGCCGGCATTGCCACGGGAAGAATCTCCGCGCGCTACCTCGCCGCTTTCGGCTTCACGATGCTCGTCATCACCTTCCGCTACGCCGCGGCCGTCACCAATCTCCAGATGAGCTTTGCCGAGGCGTCGTGGCTCCGCGTCGTGCAAATGTTTCCGCTGCCGTTCTGTTTCATCTCCATCACCAACGCGGCCTACGTGGGCATGCCCAAGGAGCAGAGCAACCAGGTCGCCGGGCTCATCAACTTCGTCCGCAACATCGGCGGCTCCATCCTGATTTCCATCACCAACGCCCAGGTCACCAGCCGCGCCATGTGGCACGAGCAGCATCTGCAGCAGGCCATGCAGCCCGGAACCATCGCCTTCGACCTTCATCGGCAGGCTCTTGCCGGTGCCTATAACCACGCATTTGGAACTGCCAATGGCGCAGCCCTGGCTTTGGCTCAAATTTACAACCAAATGCTGGCTCAAGCGCGTACGCAGGGCTACCAGGACGTCTATATGGAGCTTTCCTACGCGTCCATCATTCTCGTCTTCCTCGCTTTTCTCCTCAGCAAAAACAGGCCCGGCGAAGGCGGAGGCGGCGGAGGCATGCACTAACACCGCCTTCCACCCCCTGTGCCCGTTCCCATAGCCCTTTCCGCAAAATCGGCCTATAATTCCTCCCGAGAATTCACTTAAATCAAAAAGATGCCTGCTCGTTGACATCTGCCGGGGAGGGCTTTCATGTTGAAGTCGTTTCTGCTTTTTTTTGCCGTGGTCCTGCTGACCATAGCTTGTTTACCCTTGCAAGGACGCAGTCCGCAGCAAACCACGCCTGGGCCCGCCCTCACGCCTCCCCAAACTGTTGCTACCCCGCAAGCCGTAGCCGTCAAGAATCCCGTTAAGCCCACCCCCGAGTCGCAAGCCAAAGCGAAGAGCGTCTATCAAATCGATTGCGCCATGTGCCATGGCGACAACGGAAACGGCAAGACCGATCTCGCCACCAGCATGGGGCTTACCCTCGACGATTGGACCAACCCTGCAACTCTCGCCAACAAGGAAGACTGGGAGCTGTTCAACGTCATTCGCGCCGGCAAGGACAAGATGCCTCCCGAAACGGATGGCCGCGCCACCGACACCGAGGTCTGGAACCTCGTCATCTACATTCGCTCGTTTTCCAAGCCGCCCGCGCCCGCTCACTAGCATGCCGTCGGAAAAACCCTCCCGGAGGGAGGGGCGAGAATAGCCCAGGGTGAAGTCCGCTTCAGTGCACGTGAACCCTGGGAGCGCGAGTTCGCGACTGTCCCCATCCCGGAGGGCCGGCCGAATCCTAAGTAGACTTGCTGTAACACACCTCCCGCATCCAATATCATCCCCCGTCTTCTATGATCATGGAACGGTGCCAAAGACAACCGACTTCCAAAACAAATGGGCGCTCATCACCGGAGCCAGCTCTGGAATTGGCGCCGCGCTTGCGCGTGAGCTAGCTGCGCACGGAGCCAAACTCATCCTCACCGCGCGCCGGCGCGATCGCCTTGATACCCTCGCCGCCGAGCTCAACGCAAAAGGCTCCGAGACGCGCATCATCGTCGCGGATCTAAACGATCCTTCCGCGCCGCAGCAGATCTTCGACGCCACTGAGGGTGCCGGCCTCGTCGTCGATGTTCTTGTCGACAACGCCGGCCTCGGTCAGTTCGGCGCTTTCGTCGCCAGCAATCCCGATCAGTTGTTCAGCCAGGTCCGCGTCAACTGCGAAGCCGTCGTCCGCCTTTCGCGGCTCTTCCTGCCGCGCATGGTCGAACGCCGTCGCGGCTGGATGCTCGTCGTCGCGTCCGCGGCCAGCTTTCAGCCGGTCACCTATCTCTCCACTTACGCGGCCACCAAGGCTTTCGACCGCTTCTTCGCGCTCGGTGTCGCCGCTGAAGTCGCAAGGTTCGGCGTGAAAGTGACGGCTCTCTGTCCCGGAACGACGGAGAGCGAGTTCATCGAGGTAGCCCACGCCAACCAGTTCCTGAACCGTAACCAGCAATCGGCTGAAGACGTCGCGCGCATCGGCATCGCCGCACTCGCCCGCGGCCAGCACACCATCAGCACCAACTTCATTGGCAAGCTCCGCTCGTTTTTCGTCCGCTTCCTGCCCGTCGACCTCATCACAGGCTTTGTCGAGAAGTTCGCCCGCCCAAAGCCGTAATGCAGAACCATTATTTGACCGGTAACTTCCGGATTCCCGGTCACCCACCCCGAACCCGCCGAACCACCCTCCGCTTCCCGAAATGTGCGTCGAAGTTCCTCACCGCTCGAGAAACCGTTTTGGGTGTACAATTCGGCGCATTGAAACAGACAGCCTTATTTCTGGCGGCTATTTTGTCCGCGGCCGGTCTCTATGGCCAGCGCCTTACTCCACAGCAGGCGATCGCCGCGGCTCGCCGCAACGCGAAGCCGGGAAGCTCATTCACGGTTCTTCGGGAAATCGTCGCGAATGCGGATACGCGACGAATCGGCGACCAGGCGCTTGAACAGGCACAGGCGCACAAGATCGAGCTCTACGAGAACGGACTTCTTACTAATATTTTGAGGTCCGGCGGATTTCTTCTCGCAGAAACCGATCCGCGAACGAACAACGTGATCGCGCTGCACCTCGTCTCGCTGGAGCCCGGCAGCGCCCCGAAGGATTTTTGGTTGGAGTGCCCCGGTGTTCTCAAACTGGCCGACGCAGAGGAACTGGTCAAGGACACGACCGAGTTCGTCGAGCAGTTGTACTCCACACCTTCAACCGAGGATTCCTCTCTGGCGAGCAGATTCTACGGTGGCAGCTTCCCTGAGGGTGACCTATTCCAGGGAACTTTGTTCGCGATCCCTAATTCCCTTCGAAAACTGGGAGCTAACCCACACGAGGTCCAAGAAGCGGCTGCGCTCATTGGGGGGTATATCTTCTGGGCATGGCGCTATGCACTTTCAATGCCTGCGTTCGCCGCCAGTCCAGTCTCAGCGTTAAGTGCAGCAGGGCACAAGCGGGAAGCGCTGAAAGCAGAATTCCTGCGAAGCAACCACATGGATCCCAACTTCCACCTTGACCTGGACAACGTACAAAGTGAGAAGCAGCTTCAGGAACGGATTGAATTGCTCACAAGGTTGGATAAGTTTCTGGAAAATACACTCAAGAATGAAGGCGATCCGGCCGTTGTCAGAGCGAATCTCTCTATCGCTACGATGCCGCTGGGAGTAGAAGTAAACTTAAGCCGAGACGAAGGCCATTACGGCTCCAACACGCCGTCGATGTTCGTGTTCTTCTGGGATCGTCTTCCCACGGGCAACTTTGCGGTCAAAACGATCACCGGGGAGTAGTGATAAGCGTGAACTGGCAGGCTACCTGATACAACGAACTTCTTGAGTTGCAGTGGGTTTGTCGCCTAACCGGAATTCACGCTCGAGTAAACACCGCTCAGCTCGACCCAATTCGGACAATTCCGGAACTCGGCCCTCACCGAAAAACTCTGGCTCCCGCCTAGCAATTCGAGACGCTGTCATCTGGTCATTGCTGCGGAACCGCCGTCAGCTTGAACGACTCGAAGAAGCGATTCACGTCCTCTTCGCGCCGCTCCTCTGTCCCGGGAAACGTCGCAATCAGCATGTACAAATGGGTTCCCGCCAGAATCAGGCGTCCGTTCAGAATCCCGCCGCCTGCGTTCCGCGCCACAAACTCGCGGCTCACATGTCCATCGATTTCCCTGCTCGATTCGCTCACCAGGCTCGTTTGCGTCCGCCCCAGCGCGCCATCCCGTGCCATATCCAGCGTCTTTTCCGCGTCTTCGTCGGCCACCCGCTCCACCGGAGGATTATCCGCCCAAGCCACTGCGTAAGTCGTGTCTGGCCCCCCGCTCGGAGAATTGATCGTCGCCTCGATCATCGGCACCTGCTCCACCACTCCGTGATTGCTATACGCCGGAATCTGCGTCTCGCTCACCGCCGCCGGCATCTGCACCGTGAACCCGTCCGCGCTCCGGTCAATCGTTTGCCACGTCAACGAGCCCGGCCCCGGATTCGTCTCGCTCCCTCGCCCGCCCAGCCCGAAATCCGCCCGGTACTCCCACACGAGGTACGCAACCACGCCGATCAGCAGAATCCCAATGACGAGGCTCAACGGTCGCTTCACTCTTCCAAGATTGCCCAATCTGCCCCTGTGTTTTCAAGAAGATTCCCCTTTTGGGCTAAATTGTGTGCCTCAGAGGTAAAAAAGCGACCAATCCAGCCAATTTCCACACCACGCGTCCCCATCTTCACGCGAATTGCCTTGCAACCTTTTTTCAGATTAGGCATCCTAACTAGTAATTAGCAGAGGCTTCCCCAAATGTCCCGCCAAAGAAAGGCAACAACTCTCTCTTGAGGGTTCTTCGGAACCTCTTCCCAAAATCCCCCCTGGTTACCCTCCCTAAACTGCCTCTCGAGCAGGCCTACCGGAAGGTAGGCCCACATGCTCTCCCTGTCCGCGTCGCGCCTTCAAAACCCTCCAACCCCTAAAATCAAGACAGCCATGCCGCCTTCTTCCGGCAAAAACTCCACCTTCCCGCCGGCAATCGATCGCCGTATGTTCAAGGCTGGCCTCGCGCGTAAATTGCGCAACAAAAAAGCGCCGCCCGTCCACAGCCCCCGCTTCGAGCGAGCAGATGCCGAAGAACTCACCGCTCCCGCGCCCGTTCCCCGCCGCGCCGCCAATGGTATCGAATGGCTTCCGGTCCCCGGCTGGGACCTTCCCTGGCTCTGGGCAGGGTTCTCCACGCGCAGGGGTGGCCTCAGCCGCGCCTATTGCCCTGACCACGGCGCCCCGGGCCTGCCCGCCGTGACGGGCGAACTGAACCTCGGCTTCACTGAAGCCGACTCCCGAAAGACCGTCCTTGCCAACCGCCGCCTACTCGCCGAGGCCGTCACGTCCAGCGTTTCGACTCCTCTCATTCCGCTGCGCCAATTCCATTCCAACCGCATCGTCCATGCCGTCCGCGCCGACGCCCTACGCCCCCACCCTCGCAAGGCCGACGGACAAATCACCGATGAGTCGGACTTCCTCCTCGCCGTCCTGACCGCCGACTGCATTCCTGTCTTGGTTGCCGATCGCAAGCGCCGCGTCGTGGCCGCCTTCCACGCCGGATGGCGCGGAACCGTCAAGCGTATCGTCGAATCGGGCGTCGGCGCCATGCGGCTGGCCTTCGGCTCCCAACCCCAGGACCTGATCGCCGCCATCGGTCCCGGCATCGGCCTCTGCTGTTACGCCGTCGGCGAAGAAGTTCTATCGGCCTTCGAATCCCAGTTCTCTTACGCGCGCGAATTGTTCAAAGAGGTCTTCGATTCCGATCCCGTCCGCAAGAAATACCCCATGCTCTTTCTCACCCAGCGCGCGCCCGGTCACTCGCCCATCGGTCCCAGCCTTCACGTTGATCTCGTCGAGGCTAACCGCCGCCAGCTTCTCGCCGCCGGCCTCAAGCCTCAATCCATTCAGATCGTTCCCGGCTGCACCCAATGCCACACCAGCCTCTTCTTCTCTCATCGCGCCTCGCGCGGCCACACCGGCCGCATGATGGCCGTGATCGGCATTCGAAACAACATGTCATCCTGAGCGCAGCGGGCCGCGCCGGCTCCCCTCTGGAAGGAGCAGGGACCTTCAGGTCCCTGAATGAACGCAACAAATTCATCCGGCCTTCAGGCCCGGCCGTCGCAGCTCAATTTGCTTTTGAGGAAAATCTGAATCGTCGCGAAAAACCCGTGACGGCTACGCCTTCGCCGCCTCGCCCGGGTTCACCAGGTCGCGTAATTCCTTTGACGGCTTGAAGTAGGGAACTTTCTTGGCGGGAACGTCCACACGTGCGCCGGTTTTGGGGTTGCGCCCAATGCGGGGCTTGCGCTGGCGGATGCGAAACGAACCGAAGCCGCGAATCTCAATCTTGTCTCCGCTTTGCAGGGCGCCAATCACGGATCCGAAGATGGTTTCTACAATCACTTCGCCGTCGCGCCGGGTCAAATCGCCCAGGCCGGTCACCTTCTCCACCAAGTCCGCCTTTGTCATCTCCCTCAGACCTCCGCATCCAGCATAAACGGATTGTGCCGAGGAAATCACGAAAATGCAAGCCCCTTTGTTGAAATTATCCTTTGCGCATCAGCAGTTTGGCCAATTGCATCGCCTCCTCCCGCCCTCCTTCGCCGGTCCTTTCAGCCCGCCCAGGCGTCGCCAAATCCGCCCACGCCGGACGCATTTTCCCTTCCTGCGGCCGGCATAGCGTAAATTGATCGGAGTACCTCCATCGGCCAAATGAGCTATCCGCAATACAGCATCGTCATACCCGCATATAACGAGGCCGCGCGCATCGGCGGGGCGTTGGAGGCGGTCGTCGCCTGCGTCCACCAGCGCGGCTGGAACGCCGAAATTGTCGTGGTGGACGATGGCTCCCGCGACCAGACCGCCGAAATCGTCCGTGCTTTCGCCGCCAAAAACTCGGAAATCCGCATGCTCCAGAATCCCGGCAATCATGGAAAGGGTTACAGCGTGCGCAACGGCCTCCTCCACTCCTTTGGCGAAGTGGTCATGTTCACTGATGCCGATCTCTCCGCGCCCATCGAGGAAGCCGACGACCTCTTTCGCGCCATCGCCGCCGGCGCTGACATCGCCATCGGCTCTCGCTGGCTCGAACGCACGCGCCAAACCATTCGCCAGCCTCTCTACCGCCAGTTCTTTGGCCGCTGCTTCAACGCCGTCACCCGCGCCGTCATGGGCCTGCCTTACGCCGACACGCAATGCGGCTTCAAAGCCTTCACTCGCGCCGCTGCGCAAACCATCTTCCAGCTCCAGACCATCGAGCGCTGGGGCTTCGATCCGGAAATTCTCTTCATCGCTCGCAAGCGCGGCTACCGCATCGACGAAGTTCCCGTAAGCTGGGCCCACGACGAGCGCACCCGCATCAGCTACCTCCGCGACGGAACGCGGATGTTGCAGGACATCGCTATCGTTCGCTGGAACGCGCTGCTTGGACGCTACAACAAGCCTGTCGAACGCATCCACCGCGCCGGCATCGCCAAGTAGCTCCAGGCCGCTCCCAACTGTGCGAACCCGTCAACCAACTGCGACGGCAGCAGCTATTAGCGGACACGTAACTTCCGGATTGCCGACAATTCAGGCGCTACTCCATTCCCGGACACTGGGGCGTATTCCGTTACCGATCCTGCCTGTCGGACTGAAAATGGTTGACTGTAACTGTGGTCGAAGATGCTGCGCCGCGCCGGCACCGTAGACTTATTTCGGTAGGAGGCAGGACATGGCAAAGGACGACTCCGCACAAGATGCTTCGGCATCCGGTTGTGCCAGCTTGCGGACCGCGATTATGCGGCACTTGTTTCTCGCATCCTTCGTGTGCATCTGCTCGACTTGCGCCACAACAGCGCAAACGCCCGACGCCCAACCGGTCAACCCGGATGCGACACCGGCCGCGCGGGCGCTCCTGCACGATTTGGATACAATCACAGGCCGCGCCACGATCAGCGGCCAGCATAACTATCCAAACACTGTCTCCCGCTACTCAGACCGCGTTTACGATTTGACTGGCGAATACCCCGGCATCTTCGGACAGGACTTCGGCTTCTCGGGCGGAGACGATAAGGATTCCGCGCTTGGGCGTCCGTCCATGATTCAGGAAGTGATTCGCCAGTACCGCAATGGCGCCGTGATCGCACTCACATGGCATGCGGTGCGGCCGACAGACGACGAACCCGTCACCTTCCACGACAGCGTGCAAGGGCACTTGACTGACTGGGAGTGGCACCAGCTCCTTACGCCCGGTACGGATCTTAATATGCGCTGGTGCCGGCAGGTGGACCGCATAGCGGGTTACCTCAAAGAGTTGCAGGATGCAGGCGTGCCTGTGCTCTTCCGCCCTTACCACGAGATGAACGGCAGCTGGTTCTGGTGGGGCGGTCGCCCCGGCCCGGAAGGCTCGGCGGCACTCTACCGCCAGATCTATGACCGCTACGTGCACGTGCATCATCTCAACAATCTTGTTTGGGTGTGGAACGTGAACAGCCCGAATGGGAACGCCGGCCCTGTTGCCGACTACTTTCCCGGCTCCGCCTATGCTGACGTGCTCACGATGGATATCTACGAGCCGTTCAGGCAGGAGTTCTATGACGAAATGGTGGCGCTTGCCGATCCCCTTCATAAGACGATCGCCCTGGCCGAGGTCGGAGCCATGCCGGCGCTCACCACACTCGCGCAACAGCCCCGCTGGGCATACTTCATGATGTGGAGCGGATTGGCGGAAGCCTCCAATAGCCTCGACCAATTGCAGACAGTTTTTCATGCGCCGAACATCGTCAATCGCGGTGACTCACGCCTTTCCGCGCCGCTGGCGGCTCCAACCACGCCCCCGGCGCCGGGAGACATTCATGCGGGTGCTGAGGTGCGCGCCCTGCTCGACAAATTAGCTGATGCCAAGGGAAAGGGAGTGCTTGGCGGACAAAGCGTCGTTGAATCCGCCGCCATGGCTTTTCCTGAGGTGCAGGCGGTCCTCGGTGCAACCGGCAAACAACCGGCGATCATCGAAATCGATCTGACCGGAGCCGAGGAGCCAGATGCGCTTCTCGCGCAAGTGCGGGAGGCGGCGCGTCAGGGCGAGTTGGTCGAATTACGCTGGACACCGCCTCGTCCAACCGACGGCGCCGCGACAGGCGTGCTCACGAGTTTCGAATGGCAGCAGTTGCTCGAGCCGGGAACAGACCTGAATCATCGTTGGGCAGCGCAGGCAGACGCTGCAGCCGCGCTGCTGCGCCCGCTCGCCGAGGCGCATCTCGCCGTGCTCTGGAGTCCATATCCGGCACTGAACGGCGACGGCATTTGGTGGTCAGGTCACCCTGGGCCTGAAGGTTCCGAGGAGCTGTACCGAAGACTCCATGAGCGCCTCACCGGCGAAGCCAACCTGCACAACCTTGCGTGGGTTTGGGAAGCGGCGCCTCCCAGCTTCAATCCTGAAGGAAACAACGGGTTGGAAGAGTTCTTTCCCGGTCCGTTGTACGTCGAAGCGATCACGCTGGATGCAGATACGCTTGGCGGAAGCCGCTTCCCGCTCGATCGCCTTGTGACTCAGTTTGCCGGCGACAAACCATTCGGTGTTCGCGTCGCTTCGGGCGTACCGGCCATGGACGTACTCGCGCGAGAGGTGAACTGGCGGTGGATGCTGCTGTCGCCCGCTGCTGCGTCTCGCCCCGCTGCTGTGTCTGGTTCTGACGCGATCAAGGCCTTTTACGCGGATCCGCACGTGGTTGCCGCGCCCCAGAAATAATGGCGGGCGGCCCACATCCAAGGTGAAGCCAGTCATCGGAGCCGTTTATTGGTCCCGGGCGGTTGGTCGGCCTCCAAACCGGAACCAAAGGTCAGATATTGGTATTTCCCCTTACCGTTGAGCAAGTGCAGGCTCAGACTATTCCTCTCCCGCGAGTTTTCGCAGGCGAGCACTTACATTCCAAAACGCCCTGCCGTCGTGATATCCGCCCTTCCAAATGGAGCCCTTGTCCTGTGTGATTGGCGTGCCGTCCGCCTCGGTCAGGTTATACAGGCCGTGGTATTGGCTATCAATTGTGTGGTTCTTTATGAAGTTCCACTGTTCGACGAACCTCTGGAAGTAAACAGGCTCCTGCGTTCCATATCGCTCGTGCATCATAAGCAGCGCATTGAGCCCTTCTGCCTGGACCCACCATTCCTTGAGCTGACTCTCCGACTTGCCCATGGTTGTGCCGTCCTGGAAAAAGCCGCCGTTGCTCGCGTCCCAACCGTAGGCAAGAGCGTGATCGACCAGCATTTTTGACCTTCGTTCCGTTTTCTCGCTGGCCCGGTGATGGAGGAGTTCGTCCGTTTCCAGCATTAAATAGGCGGTCTCCGCATCCGCATCGCTGTTCAACGTGTGGCTTATGTGATTTGGATACTCCTTGTGTACGCAGGTGAGGGCAAGATTGGCAAACCGCTGCGCCGCGTTGATGTCGAATTGAACCGTGTTTTGCGCGGCAGCACTCATGGTGAAAGGCAGGAGAATGGCGCAGAAGAAGAATTTCATCGGTTAATACTTTAGCCGAATCACGCTAAAGGCGCGAGTCCGCCACTCATGCTATGTGAATATCGGCTTGTATCCGGAAAAGTCGAAGCTGGAAATCTCAATTGCCGCTTAATCGGCCTCCGAATCAGAGAACAACCCGTGATCAACTTATCAAGGAGAGCGCAGATCGTATCTTCTGAGACAAACGTTCGGCTTCCGAATATGAGCCAGACCTCCTGATGCTCAGTCCGGCAACCCTTTCGCTCGTCACACGCTGACGGTTCGAATCAGGTTCCTTCGGCGCCGGACGCCTCTTCCTCATAGCGCATATAGGCTACAGCGAATTTGGAATAAAGCAATCGTTGTCAACAGCTTGCGATATTTGCCCCTTTCCGTTACTGCCGAGTAGCCGACCATCCACCCGAAGCGGCAAAATGGCTGCGAATCAGTCAATGAGCGCCGTGACTAGCACCACGTACTTCTTGCAGATCGCGTTTCAAGCCTTCATACCGCTCGGATAGTCCCATTGCTCGTCTTCTCTGTGGAATTCAAATGCGGGGTTTGGTAAACTTCAGTCCCAAGCCGGTGTTCGTGAACGATCCTCTTCTCCTAACGGATTGTGGAGTGAATCGATGCCGATCAATTTGAATGTCAACAACGTGGCGGCTACGGTGAACGTTCCGCCGGATATGCCCCTGTTGTGGGTGCTGCGCGACATATTGAACCTCAAGGGCGCCAAGTTCGGGTGTGGAATTGGGCTTTGTGGCGCATGCACGGTTCTGGTGGGCGGCCATGCGGTGCGCTCCTGCATGACGCATGTGGGATCTGTGGCGGGCGAACCGATCACCACCATCGAAGGGCTCTCGCCGGATGGCTTTCATCCGGTTCAGGTGGCGTGGGCGGCGCTGGACGTGCCGCAGTGCGGATACTGCCAGGCAGGTCAGATCATGTCAGCCGCCGCTTTGTTGGAGCGCACACCGCATCCCACCGACGCGGACATTGACGCGGCCATGAGCGGCAACCTCTGCCGCTGCGGAACCTATATCCGCATCCGTCAAGCCATTCACGAAGCAGCAGAAGCGGGCGCCGCAGCCCGTCCCAAGTGAAGGAGGGACCTCTCATGCGCCTGAATCGGAGATTGTTTCTGCAGTTGACGGCCCTTGCGGGCGGCGGCCTCGCTCTGGATCTTTATCGCTCACCCCTCGCCGCAGCTCAAGGGCCAGGGACACCGCCCGACCTTACGCCCCAAGCCTTCATCCACATTGCACCGGATGGTGTAGTAACTATCATGGCGCGCGCCTCAGAGTCCGGCCAGGGCATGCGCAACATGCTACCCATGCTGATTGCTGAAGAACTGGATGTTGACTGGAAGAACGTTCGCGTGCAGCAGGCAGAACTGAACGAGAAGATATACGGCCCGCAGTTTTCTGGAGGCTCCGCGAATACCCCGATGGGCTGGGAGCCAATGCGCCGCGTCGGCGCGGCCGGGCGCCAGTTGCTGATTACAGCCGCTGCACAAACGTGGGGCGTGCCTGAGACTGAGTGCACCACGCAATCCGGCCGGGTGCTTCACGCGGCCTCGGGGCGCTTGCTGAGTTACGGCGAGCTTGCCGACAAAGCCGCCGCGCTGCACCCGCCCGCGCTAAGCAGCGTGAAGCTGAAGGACCCCAGGGATTACCGCATCATCGGCCATTCGCAGACCGGCGTAGATACACACGCGATCGTCACAGGGAAGCCGCTTTACGGCGTCGACGTCCAGCTCCCGGGAATGCTGTACGCAGCAATTGAGAAGGCGCCCGTGTTTGCCGGCAAGGTGAAGTCTGCCAACATCGATCAGGTCAAGGCGCTGCCGGGCGTGCGCCAGGTCCTGGTGATTGATGGCGGCATCACTCCCGCAGCCTTCACGCCGTGGGAGCCAGGCATGGAACCTGGCATTGCGATCGTCGCTGATAACTGGTGGCAGGCGCAGCAGGCCCGCAAACAGCTCAAGGTCGACTGGGACCTGGGCCCGGCAGCCGCACAAAGCACGGAGGGCTTCAGGAAGCGGGCAGAGGAACTTCTTCAGGTCCCGCCCGCAAACACGCTGCGCAAGTATGGCGATCCGGACGCCGCGCTCAAGTCGTCGGCCAAGGTCGTCGAGGCAATATACCAATACCCGTTCATTGCGCACGTCACGCTTGAGCCGCAGGGCGCCACTGCACGCTGGAAAGACGGCAAGCTGGAGATGTGGTCCACCAGCACTTTGCCGGGCGATGGCCGTGGACTCGTAGCCAGGACGCTTGGCATCCAGGAAAGTGACATCACTACTCACATGATCCGCGCGGGAGGCAGCTTTGGCAGGAGACTTCAGAACGACTACCTGGTGGAGGCTGCCTGGATCGCCAAGCGCGTTGACGCGCCGGTAAAGCTGCTATGGTCGCGCGAAGATGACATTGCCCACGACCCCTTCCGGCCGGGCGGATATCACGGCCTGAAGGCCGGTCTCGACGCGCAGGGCAAGCTCACTGCCTGGCGGCAGTACCTGGTGACCTTTGGCGATGAAAAGAATTCGACCTCCGGCGGCGGCATCGAACAGGACACGTATCCTGCCGGCTTTCCGCCGGCTTACGCTCTTTACACTTCCGCGCAGCCGCTCACGCTTCGCACCGGAGCCCTCCGCGCCCCTGGCGACAACGCTTACTGCTGGGTGGCGCAGTCCTTCCTTGACGAGCTGGCTCATGTAGCGGGCCGCGATCCACTTGAGTTCCAGCTTGAACTGCTGAGCAACAAGCAAGCGCCATGGTCCGCGGGAGAGCACGACGCCGTGGGTAACCATGAGCCAACAGGACAATCTGTTCTCATCCCGGAGCGGTACAAAGGCGTGCTTGAGTTAGTAGCGGAGAAGTCAGGCTGGGCTCATCGCAGCAAGACACCTGGGCGCGGAATGGGCATCGCTGCCTGGTTCTGCCATTTGGGCTACTTCGCCGAGATCGCTGATGTGAGCGTTGACGCCCAGAACCGGGTGACGGTGCACGAGGTCTGGGTTGCAGGGGATATTGGCAGCCAGATCATCAACCCTGCCGCGGCGGAGAACCTCGCCTTCGGCGGCATCATCGAGGGGATGAGCCACATGGGGCAGGAGATCACGCTGGTGGACGGCAAGATTCAGCAGTCCAACTTCCATAACCACCCCGTGATGCGCATGAAGCAAGCGCCGAAGATTGAGGTGTATTGGCGCAAGACCGACTACGCACCGACGGGCTTGGGTGAGCCGACGCTGCCACCGACCTTGCCGGCGGTGAGCAACGCCATCTTTGCCGCCACTGGCAAGAGGATTCGTACCTTGCCGCTGCAGCGGAGCGGATTCAATTGGGCTTGAAAACCCCTTGGCGATAAATCTCTGGCGCAACTCACCAGCGCACTCATCGCGCACTGAAAGTTGAGAAACCCCTCGGCTTTTCGGATTCCGGGCGGATGACCGCCTAACCGGAAGTTACTACTTCGGCAACAACTTGGAACAGGCCAGTCGACTCCGCCACCCCGCCAACTCCGCTGTTGTCGTGGAGTCAAATGCCTCCCTCTCGCCCTCGGACCCTAACCCACTGAAAGCATTCCTCAAAAAGATTTCGCGAAGTTTGCCGATTAATTCCCTCATTGGGCGCATCCTCAAACTATGAGCATCACCTCAACACGCGCTTCGATGCGCACCCCGACACCCATTTGGATCGCCTGCGCACTGAAGCTTGATTCAGCCTTCATTTGCGTCGGGAACTCCGCGGGCACGCCGGATCCACTCATCTCAGCGGCCCGGCTAAGACCAAAAATTAATGAAAGGAAAAAAATTCCTGCCTCAAAGTTGGTGCAAATGCCACTTAACTCATTTGGAATCAACAGAAACTTTTCAAAACCGTCGACAAATTTCGTCGAATTTCGTCGATTGTATGACTCAAAACGGCCCTATTCAGCCCCAAATCGCACCCCCGAGACGCGTCTTGTCTTGGCTTCCAAACGTCTCTCATAAACAGGCGCCAGACTCTGAACTCGCCGCCCGGATCAATTTGACCGTTGGGAGACCTTACATGATGAAGAAACTCGGAATTGCACTTCTGTTTTTCGCGCTCGGTTCCGTCAGCGCGCTGGCCGCAGACTTCAACGGCAAATGGACCGGCGATGTGCAGGGGCGCAACGGCACGCAGACCCTCACCTTCGTCTTTCACGTCGACGGCAGCAATCTCACGGGAAAAATCACCACGCCGCGCGGCGACATGGACATTTCGAACGGCAAAGTCGATGGCGATAACATCTCCTTCGACCAGGTCCTGAACTTCAACGGCAATTCCTTCACCATCAGCTACAAGGGCACAGCCGACGGCGCTGACTCCATCAAGTTCACGCGCACCTTCGGCGCCAACGGCGATCGGCCTCCGCAAGAGTTCGTCGCCAAGAGAGCTCCAGCCGATGCCGCTCCGGCAGCCCCTGCGCCGCCGGCCACTCCGGCTCCGCCAACAGGCATGACCGGAACCGCGCAGCCGCAGTAATTGCACCGCTGCGGGTCACGGCGGTTTCCACGCCTGTCAAGCTCAGCTTCAAGGCTTCGCGGCAGCCTTTCCGAGCCGAATGAGCCTACGCTGTCGCCGTCTTCGCCACGTCCTCAAGTCCACGCGCCTCAATCTCGAACTCGCGCATCTTGAACTTCTGGATCTTTCCTGACAGTGTCGCGCCCGGCCCAGAATCTCCTCGTAGTCGGCGTGCTTATCCTTATGCCACAGGAAGAGCGCCTTCATCCGCGACCGCACGAGCGTGAATTGCAGCTCGTGCGAGCGGTAGGCGGGATTCACATTCACCAGCGCCGCCTCGGCCCGCGCGCAGCCCATGTGCATCACGATCCACTCGATGCAGTTGGTGGACCACAGGCCCACCCGGTCGCCACGGCGAATACCCAGCGCCCAAAGCCCGCGTGCTACGCGGTGGGAAGCGCTCTGCCGTCCGCTGCAGCAGGTCGCCAACCGTCAATTCCAGCAGCGGTGTGGCCGGGCCACGTGCATAACTCCGGGTCGAAATCTGCTCTTCAACGGGCATGGTTCTGCCATTGTCTCCGCGGTGAAGGGGCAGTGTACGCCTCCGGCAAGCCCCCAAATGTGATCCAGCCCACACGACAGCGCCGCCTGATCCCTGGCGAGCGATCTCACTCGAACTTCGGTATCATCAATGCATGGCCGTAGGTACGCTGAAAACCCGGGATCAATCGGCCGGTCCGGCCCATGCCTTTCGCACATACGACCCCCTCCTGGAGCCTATAGCCGCCAAGGTGCTGGCCCAGCAACGTCTTAGCGCCGACGACGGGCTCAGACTGTACGCCTCTTCTGACGTTCTGGCAGTTGGCTGGCTCGCGAACCACGTCCGTGAGCGGATGCACGGCGACCTCACCTACTTCAACGTCAATCGCCACATCAATCCCACCAACGTCTGCGTGGCGGCCTGCAAGCTCTGTGCCTTCGGCCGCAAAAAGGGGGACCCGGCCGGCTATACCATGGCCCTCGAAGAGGCCTGGGCGACTGCGGCCTCGGGATACTCGGAGGCGGTCACAGAGTTTCACATTGTCGGCGGCTTGCACCCCGATCTTCCTCTTGAGTTCTTCCTGGATTTGATCCAAGGGCTAAAGAAACGTTTCCCCAAGGTGCACATCAAGGCCTTCACCATGGTCGAGATCGCATTCCTCGCTCGGCGCGCCAAATTAACCGTCGACGAAACGCTGCTGAAGCTTCGCGATGCTGGGGTCGACTCTATGCCGGGCGGCGGCGCGGAGATTTTTGCCGCCCGCGTGCGCTCCATCATCTGCGATCACAAGATCGACGGCGAGGAGTGGCTCGAAACCGCGCGCGCGGCCCACAAGCTCGGCTTCAAGTCGAATGCGACCATGTTGTACGGCCACATTGAGAACGATGCCGATCGCGTCGATCATCTGCTCAAGCTGCGCGCCCTGCAGGACGAAACCGGTGGCTTCCAGACCTTCATCCCTCTGGCATTTCATCCCGAAAACACGCCGCTTGACCACCTTCCAGTGACAACCGGGCTCACCGACATTCGCCAGATCGCCGTCAGCCGCCTGCTCCTCGACAACTTCCCGCACATCAAGGCCTACTGGCAGATGATGACTCCGAAGATTGCGCAGATTGCGCTCCGGTTTGGCGCCGATGACCTTGACGGTACCGTGATCGAGGAGAAGATCTACCATGACGCCGGCGCCACCACCCCACAGGGCCTCACGCGCAAGGAGCTTTGCCGCCTCATCACCGAGGCCGGCCGCGTGCCCTTCGAGCGCGACACGCTTTATCGAGCCGTAACCCGAGACGAAGAGAGCTTCACCGTCGCGGTGTAGCATGGATTTGGTTTAGGGAACATCCTCCAATTCCCCGAAAGACTGCCAGAGAATCGGCGCGTGTCGCGTGCCTTTTTAGGCACTCGTCCGTCAATCCAGGAGCCTCGTTGGCCAGATGATGAATTTCTTGCTTCGCTCCGGCCGTTGGATCTTCGCTTTCGCCATCGCCGCCCTTGGCGTTGAAAACATCGTCTGCGCCCGTGGTTCGTTTCAATCGCTCGGTCCGAACTCCCACTCCATGCCCGTGCTTCCTTTTTTGCCATCGATTCCATGGCTGGCCATTCTCTTCGGCATTCTCTGGATCGCGTGCGCCATCGGCCTCCTCACCCCGCGCTGGCTGCGTGCGTCTGCTTACACCCTCGGCGTCACCTACATCTTCTGGACTCTCGTCCACATCCTGCCGAAATACATCGCCTTGCCCGGCGACATGGGCCTTCGTACCGTGGTCTTCGAGCCGCTGTCGCTCGCCTGCATCGCGCTTCTGCTGCCCCGCCCCGCAGCCACGCCGAAGGGCATCTCCGTCGCCTGCCGCGCCATCATTGCCGTCGCGATGATCGTCTTCGGCGTCGATCACTTCCTGGGCATCGGCTTCATTGTCACGCTACTGCCCGGCTGGATTCCATGGCACGCATTCTGGGTTGCTTTTTTCGGCGCGGTGTTCATCGCCGCCGGCGTTGGAATCGGATTAGGCGTTCTCGAGCGCTGGAGTTGGATCGCGATTGGGTGGATGTTCGCAATCTGGGTCATCACCCTTCACATCCCGCGCACCTCGGCTTCTATTCCATCCCCGGCGCCATCACCGATCCCGACGAGTGGTCGAGTCTCTTCATCGCCGTCGGGCTTTGGGGTGGTCCGTGGGCCGTAGCGAGCGGAATGGCGGACGAGTCGCGCTGACGACACAAAATTGCGCTACTGCCTTACCACCACGCCATTCTTCATCACGAAGCTGACGTGCTCGACCACCGAGATGTCGTCCAATGGATTGCCTGGAACCGCGACGATGTCGGCGTAGTATCCCGGTTTCAGCTCGCCGATCTGGCCGTCCCAGCGCAGCAGTTTTGCGCCATTGATCATATCGGCTTGTAGAACGGCCAGCGGCGTCATGCCGTACTTGACCATGAGTGTTAATTCCCGCGCCTGCGTGCCGTGCGGGAACGGGCCCACGTCGGATCCGACCGCAAACGGAATACCGGCTGCGATTTGTTTCTTGAACTCCGCGATCTTGTAATCAAGCATGGCCGACTCAGCCGCCGCTTGGTCTTGCGACTCGCGATGATGCGCGAAATAGTCGAAGATGGTGAAGGTCGGCACGGCGAAGATGCCCTTTTCCTTCATCAGCCGCATGGTCTCTTCGCTGAGCTGCGTGCCGTGGTCGATGGAAGCCACTCCAGCTTCCGCCGCATAAAGCGTTCCCGGCTCTCCCATGGCGTGCACGCCCACGTTCGTTCCAAGCCTGCGCGCCTCCTCTACAGCCGCAGCCAGTTGCGCCTCGGTGTACTGGTACGGCGTGTGCAGCACGCCGCCAATCATCTGGTCCGGCCCGGTCTCGTAAATCTTCACAAAGTCCGAGCCTTCTTTGTGCTGTTCCCGGATCACTTCGATCAGTTGTTCAGCATCGTTTGCATAATCGGCATTCGAGAGCACATGCTGCGCAGGATTGAAATGGTTGGCATCCTCGTGGCCGCCCAGAATGTCGATGGCGTTCGCGCAGACGCGCATGCGTGGACCGGGAATGATCCCTTGGTTGATGGCGTCGCGCACCGCCGTGCTGGCCGACCCCGCGCCTTCGGTGCCCATGTCGCGCTCCGCTGTAAATCCGGCCATCAGGTCGGCCTTTGCGGCCTGCTCGGCAAGAATCGTGCGCCACGGTACGGATTCCTCGACGGTCTGCAAATCTTCCGCGCCGGGATGCAGGAACAGATGCACGTGGGCGTCGATGAGGCCGGGCAGCAGCGTTGTGTCGCCGAGGTCGATCACCTTTGCGCCTTGCGGATGGTCTACTGAAACGCCTACGGCCTTGATGCGCTCGCCCTCCACCAGAATCTCGCCGGGCTGGAGGATGTTTCCCGTATCGACTTGGAGAAGCCGCGCTGCGTGCAGCACGATCGGCGCGGTTGCCGATTGCTGCGAATGCGAGCCGGTAGCTGCACCAGAGACGATCGCCGCCAAAGTGAGAGCCAAACTGAACTGCATATGGAATCTCTGCATGGATACGACTATGCCGCTGTCAGCCCCGGCTTGTCGACGAAGAACTTCAGCCGGCTCTGCTCGCCTCAGTAGGCCCCGATCCCCGTCAGGTTTTGCCCCAGGATCAGCGTGTGAATGTCGTGCGTTCCCTCGTAAGTCTTCACCGATTCCAGATTCATGCTGTGCCGCATGATCGGGTAGTCTTCCGTGACGCCGTTCGCGGCCAGAATGTCGCGCGCCAACCTCGCGCATTCGAGCGCCATCCACACATTGTTTCTTTTCGCCATGGAGATGTGCTGATGGCCGGCCTTGCCTTGGTCCTTCAGCCGGCCCACGTGCAGCGAAAGCAATTGCGCTTTGGATATTTCGCTTGCCATCCACACCAGCTTTTCCTGCACGAGCTGATGGCTGGCAATGGGTTCGTTGCGAAACTGCTTTCTCGTCTTCGCGTAGTTGAGTGCCGTCGAATAGCAATCCATCGCCGCGCCAATCGCGCCCCAGCTGATGCCGTAGCGCGCCTGGTTCAGGCACATCAGCGCGGCTTTCAGGCTGTCCGCTCCCGGCAGAAGGTTGGTCGCGGGCACGCGCACGTCCTCAAGCGAAAGGCTGCTGGTGACCGAGGCGCGCAGCGACCACTTGCCATGAATGTCGCTGGACTTGAAACCGGGTCGGTCGGTCTCCACCAGGAAGCCGCGAACGCTGCCAGCCCCGCCTTCGTCCTCGTCGCCCACGCCATCGAGCTTTGCCCACACTACGGCCACATCGGCAATCGATCCCGACGTGATCCACATCTTCTCGCCGCTCAGGATGTACTCGTCGCCCGACTTCCGCGCGCGCGTAGTCATGCCGGCCGGATTCGACCCGAAGCCCGGCTCAGTCAGCCCAAAGCAGCCGAGCTTTTCGCCCGTGGCCAGTGCGGGCAGCCAATTGTCCTTCTGTTCTTCTGACCCAAAGGTGAAGATCGGGTACATCACCAGCGCCGACTGCACGCTGACAAAGCTGCGCAGTCCCGAATCGCCGCGCTCCAACTCCTGCAATACCAGCCCATACTCGACATTCGACATGCCGGCGCAGCCGTAGCCTTCAAGGTTTGCGCCGTAGAAACCCAGCTCGCCCATCAAGGGCACGATCTCGCGCGGAAAGCGCCCCTCGCGAAAGCACCCTTCAATGATTGGAACCACATTCGAGTCAACAAACTCGCGCGCGGTCCGCCGGACGAGGAGTTCCTCTTCTGTCAAGCTCGCATCGAGCCCGAGAAAATCAAAACCTTGAAATTTGAAGGCCATAGTCGTACCTTCCGCCCCGTTGGTTTAGCGGGACAGATGAGAGTACCAGCCTATGGCCTTCTTTTCAATTCAGCCCGCGAGACAGCACGCCTCACGCCGGTCGCTGCATCGCCTTTTCGTGAATGACCATCCAATTGATGCCGAACTTGTCTCGGAACTGCCCAAAACGGTGCGCGAAAAACTGCTCGCCCATCGGCATAAAGACCTGACCGCCTTCAGTGAGCGCAGCGTAGATGCGCTCCGCCTCTTCATTGCTGTCGACACTCAGGGACAGATAGGCGCTGCGCATCGGCTCCGCTTTCGGGCCGTCGCTCGCCATCACAACGGTGTCGCCCAGAGAGAAGCGCGCGTGCAGAATGCCATCCCGGTTCAGGCCAGGCGGCATATTCTGTGGAGCGCCGGGTGCGCTCATTTCAGCGAAGGTCGACTTCATCAGGATCTTTGCGCCCAGGTGTTTCTCGTAGAAGCTCATGGCTTCCTGACACGTGCCGGGGAAATTCAGGTAGATATTCACCTTCATCGCTTGGTCCATCCTTTCGGGGAATTGGATTTGGATTTCGAGCTTGATGTAAACGGGGAAATCAGCGGCGGCGCTTGGCCATGGAGATTCTTTTCACAACGGCATCCTGCGAACTTTACTTGCATTCAGCAGTCTACCAATGGTAGCAATGGAAATCGGCCGCTGGTCCGCCAAAGCAGCCAATTCATAGACCAGGTGATTCCATGAGCACCTACGCAGACTATCCCCGTATCACGCCCTTTCTCTGGTTCGATTCGAACGCCGAAGAGGCCGCGGATTTTTACGTGAGTATCTTCCCCAACTCCCGCCGCCTCGGCGAACTGCGCAATCCCGGCGACGCCCCCGGCCCCAAGGGAGGCGCGTTGACCGTCTCCTTCGAACTCGACGGTGTAAGGTTCACCGCTCTCAACGGCGGCCCAGCCTACAAGTTCACTGAAGCCATCTCCTTTGTCGTGCGCTGCGATACGCAGGAGGAAATCGACGACTATTGGTCGAAGCTCACCGCCGGCGGCAGCGAGGTTGCCTGCGGCTGGCTCAAGGACAAGTTCGGTCTTTCCTGGCAGATCGTTCCTGCGAACCTGCCCGAGCTCGTCAAGCATTCCAAAGCCATGCAGGCGATGATGAAGATGAAAAAGCTCGACATCGCAGAATTGGAGCGGGCTGCACGCGAAGCCTGACCATGGCTTGCGTCACGTGCCCGCTGTTTGCGCCATGAGTTTCCCTCAACCGGTTTCTCGTGATGAAATGGCAGAGGCCCTGGAGGCCGTGGAATGAGCAGCCGGCGAGAATTCGTGAAGGGATCGGCACTTGCAGCAACTGGATGTCTTTTGCCGGCAAACGTAGCGAAGGAAGTCTATGCGGCGGGTGAGGCGGTCGAACCGGCGCAGCCTCAAAACGGTGCAGACGGCTGGTACGACCGGCCGATGCGCTGGGCGCAACTTGCATTTGTCGAGGACGATCCCGGCAACTACGACCAGCAGTTCTGGCTCGACTACTTCCGCGGCGTTCATGCCGATGCGGCCTGCCTGAGCGCGGGCGGAGTGGTGGCATTCTACCCCACGCAGATTCCTTTGCAGCAGCGGAGCGCGTGGCTCGGCGATCGCGACGCGTTTGGTGACCTGCTGGCCGGTTGCCGCGCGATGAACGTGAATGTGATTGCGCGGACCGATGCCCACGCCTGCTGGCAGAAGGTATTCGATGCGCATCCAGACTGGATCAGGGTCGATGCCAACGGCCAGCCGGTGCGCCATCCTTCCGATCCGCGCTACTGGGAAACGTGCGCTCTCGGCCCGTACAACTTCGAGTTCATGACCTCTGTCCACGAAGAAATCATGCGCATGTACAAGCCGGACGGCATCTTCACCAACCGATGGGCCGGCAGCGGTATGTGCTATTGCCAGCATTGCCGGGAGAATTTCCGTGCCGTCTCGGGTTTGGATCTGCCACGCACCAACAACCCGCAGGATCCGGCTCGAAAACAATACATCGTCTGGCGCCAGCAGCGTCTCTTCGATCTCTGGCGCTTGTGGAACGAAAAAATCAGGGCGATCAATCCGACCGCAAGCTACATTGCCAATGCCGGCGGAGGAGCACTCAGCGATCTCGACATGAAGACCATCAACGAACTCGCTCCCACGATGGTTGCCGACCGTCAGGGCCGTCGCGGCCTGATGGCTCCGTGGGCCAATGGAAAAAACGGCAAAGAGTACCGCGCAACCATGGGCAACAAAGCCATCGCTGGAATGTTCAGCGTGGGCATCGAGGACGAACATCGTTGGAAAGATTCTGTGCAGAACGGCGATGAGATTCGCATGTGGGTTGCCGATGGCATGGCGCAGGGGCTGCGGCCGTGGTTCATCAAATTCAACGCGAAACCGAACGACCGGCGCTGGCTCCCTGTCGTCCAGGAAATCTTCACGTGGCACCACGCCAACGAGAATTATCTGCGCAATCTCCGGCCGCTGGCGCGTGTTGGCCTCGTCTACTCGCAGCAGAGCGCATGGTTCTATGGCGGCGAACAGGCTCGCGAGAAAATTGACGAGCCGGCGTTGGGATTCTACGAGGCACTTGTCGAAGCGCGCATTCCCTTTGAAATGGTTCACGATCGGTGCTTCGACGCCGAGCATCTCGCGCCACTCCGCGCGCTGATCTTGCCTAACATTGCAGCGTTGTCCGACGAGCAGTGCGCCAGCTTGCGTGCTTTCGTTGAGCGCGGAGGTGGTCTTGTCGCGACGTATGAAACATCGCTTTACGACGAGTGGGGTGTGCGGCGCAAAGATTTCGGTTTGGCTTCGCTCTTCGGCGCGTCCTACGCGGGCAAGCTCGAAGAGAACATGCTCAATTCGTATTTCAATCTGGAAAAAGATCCGTTAACTAATACAAGTCATCCGCTTCTTCGCGGCTTCGAAGACGCTGGCCGTATCGTCAACGCAGTGAACCAGGTGGATGTGACCTCCGCCGATGAAGGCCGGTTTGCTCCGCTCCGCATCATCCCCTCATACCCCGATTTGCCGATGGAGTCGGTTTACACGCGGCCCGGCGTTGCGCATCCTCCCGGGGTCTTCGTGCGGCAGGTTGGCAATGGGCGCGTGGTCTATTTCCCCGGCGATATCGATCGCACATTCTGGCAGGTTCTTTGTGTGGATCACGGAAAGTTGCTTCGTAACGCGGTCGACTGGGCGACGAATGAACCTCCATTTGTGACCGTCGAGGGCAAAGGCATTCTGGATATCGCTCTCTGGGAGCAAACGAACTCGATGACTCTGCACCTCGTCAACCTCACCAATCCCATGATGTTGAAGGGCCCGGTGCGAGAGATCGTTCCGATTTCCGGGCAAAAAATCTCTCTGCGGATTCCGGCGGGCAGGCGGGTCAGCCGTGTCCAACTGCTCGTGGCCGCCAGAGACGTTCCGTATCGCGCCGAACGCGACACGATTCTTCTCGAAACGCAGCCGATCGGGCTTCACGAAGTGATCGCGGTGGATTTCTCGGCTTAGCCGGCAATCGAGCGGGCCTGCCAGGGGAATCCTGCGCGGCAAAGGCAATCCAAAGCGCGGCCCCTCCCGCTCAAGTTTCGCCTCTGTTATCCTGATGGGTTTACTTGGGCGAGGAAGAGTCCCTGCGGACTGGTCTTCGTTGATTGCATTGGAGGAACGAGCCATGCCGGAACACCGAGCAAGGAAGCATCATCAGGACCGGGTGGCGGAGGCGCTGAAAGATGAGATTGGCGCCATGATTGAGGGCGAGCTCTCCGACCCGCGCATTGACTTCTGTCACGTGAGTGAAGTCGCGCTGAATCCTGGCGGAAAATCAGCGCGCATATACGTTGCCCTCGATAGTAACTCGAAAGATATCGCCAAGGCCGAAGCAGAAACCGTCGCAGGCCTTGAGGCAGCGAAGGGCTATATTCGACGCGAGTTGAAGGATCGGATGGGCGTGCGCCATGTCCCTGAGCTGAGCTTTTTGGCTGACCGCTCGGGACGCTTCCAGGCGCGCATCGAAGAGTTGATGGGCCGGCGGCGCAAATCTGGTGCGGGAGGCAAGTCCGCCGGGACTCATCGCGGCCCAATGGAATCGGGTTCCGCGGAGACAGGTCCATCGCAGGAAAAGGAAGTACCGACTCACTGAAACCATGAATCGTAATTCCCGAATGTCCGGGTCGCCGCTGCGTCCTGAGCCCGCTTGAGATTCCGCCTGAATCTGTTAGCCTTGACCACTGAAGGATCTCCGCGCCTCTAGAGCCTGTTATTAACTTTGGCGTGCGCGGCGCTGGTAGCCGATTTTTCCCGGTTCGCGAAGCGAGGAGCGAACTGTAGCCGGTCTACTGGAGCGACGAGCGACAAAGAAACGGGGGAAATTAGCCCCAGCCCGAAGGGTTGCGGCGAAAATCGCGCCATACTTCGTTGTCGTCCTAGGTGGTGGGGTCGCCACAACCGTCGTCCTCCGCCTCGTCTGGCGCGACTTTCGCTCGCAACGCCTGCGCGTGCGAAAGTTAATAACAAGCTCTAGCGCGGAAGGCGAGCAGGCCCGGCCTGCATTCCCCTCCGCCTTGTATGGAACCACGACCTTTGTCCTGCGCAATGCAGGCTGCTGCGTTTTGGAGTATTGCCGGAGATGGAGAACCCCGTGGAACCGTCGGTTCCGGATAAAGCTGCACGCCGGCCGTGGCGGATGCCGTGCTGGGCCACCATCGCCGAGGCGGCAGTTTTTCTCGCATTCAGCGTCTTTTTCATCGTGTATGGCGTCACGCCCATCCTGGGAGGGGATGGTCTGGGCCTGGTGGGTGCTGACGAACCGCGCTATGCGCAGATCGCGCACGAGATGCTGGTGCGCTTCGACGCTGCGCCCACACTCAAGGACAGGTTGAGCGCATGTGTCACGCCCTATCTCTATGGGCACCCATGGCTCGAGAAGCCTGCGCTTTACTATTGGCGCGCGATGTTTATCTTCCAGGATTTCGGCGTCCACGACTGGGCCGCTCGCCTTCCCTCCGCCACCTTTGCCTTTATCATGGCGGCGCTCATCTACCTGCACATGAGGCGTTTTCGTCCCGGCGGGCATCTGGATGCGGCGCTCATCACTGTGGCTTGTGCCGGCATCATGGCCTTCGCGCGCGGAGCATCCACTGATATGCAGATGGCCGCTCCGCTGGCCATCGGGTTGCTCGGTTGGTATGCCTGGTATGAAACCAACTCCAAGTTCTGGCTTTACGACATCTACTTCTTTACCGGCCTGGCCACGCTTGCCAAGGGGCCGGTGGCGCCCCTTCTCGCTTTCCTCATCATTGCCGCATTTGCTTTCCTGCGTCGCGAGTGGCACATCATTCGCCGCTCATTCTGGTGGCCGGGAGTGGTGCTCTACTTTGCCATGGTGCTGCCCTGGTTCATTGCCGTGCAGCATCAAAATCCCACATTCTTCCGGGAATTCTTTCTCGAACACAATCTGCAGCGCTTCGCCACCGACCGCTACCAGCACAATCAGCCATTTTGGTACTACTTCGTGATTGTGCTCCTTGGCCTCATGCCTTGGACGGTCATTGCGGTTCGCGCTCTTATCGACGGCATTCTGACCTCTGTCGCAGAGTGGAGGCTCCGACGTTCCCGGGCGGGAAAGCCATTGCCTGCGCGACCCGGCGACGCGTTCCCCGAGTTTCTAGTGCTATGGTCGCTCATTCCCGTGGTCTTCTTTTCCTTTTCGCAATCCAAGCTGCCCGGCTACATCGTTCCCGCCCTTCCGCCCATCACCATTCTCACCGGAGACTACCTCTATCGGCGCAGGCATCCGGGACTGAACCGATGGATTCTCCTTGGACATGCCCTGCTGTGTGGCGCCATGACCATGGTGGCTCTGCTTTTGCCCTGGTTTGTTGTTCATGGCGCAACCATGCCGATCGCTGATGGCGCTTCCATGCCGCCCGCTCATGCGCTTGTCGCGGCTGTTCTGGCGGCGACCGGTGCAACACTCCTGATCCTGGTCGTGACCAAGGGCTTTGGAGTGGCCCGGCTGCGGCCGGCAACGTGCTGGGTCCTGGTCGTTCTTGTCCTTTTCGTGTACGGTGTTGGCCCGGCCTTCGGCATCCCCGGAGTCGACTCCACCAAGCGCGTCATTCACCTCCTCGACCGCACCTACTCGGCGCGACCACTGGCCCAGCGAATTGCAGATTTGGTTCCTGCGAATGAACCGATTGCGGTGTTCCGCGTTCGCCGTGATGTTGAGTACGGGCTCTCGTTTTATCGCAACCACGAGGTGGTGAATTACGACGAGAACGGCGTGCCCGACGAACAGCATATCCTTGTGGCGCGCATTCAGGGCCGCGGCGTGGACCTCGATACGCAACTTGTGCTGAGCGAGCTTCTTGAAGGTCGCCAGTATGACCCGCTCTTCGCTTGGCCGGAGCAAGGGCTGGAAGTTTATCTCGTGGGAAGCAAATAGCCGCTCGCCAACTTGCGGCAGAGCGCGAACTCATGTCAAAGTGGCCGGGAGGGCCTTTCCGCGCGCGCCGTCCTTTGAAACTGATTTTGCTCTGAGTCTCCTTGATTCGAATCTCCGGAAACCGGCGCGCCCCATGCATTTCGGACTTTGTTCAGCAAATCGAAGACCCCAAAACGAGTTTCTCACTCGCTCATCGGTCTTGAGCCAACCCGACCTGGCACCATATAGAGGGCGAATGCAAACCTCGGGCAATTCCATTGAAATACTCGACCTTCGGCACTTCGCGGCCCCGGTTTTGCGGCCGGTGCTGGAGGCGGAGGGAGAGTTGTGGGAACAGCGCCTCCATTGGGACTACCAGGCGTCGGCGCGTCTTCTTATGCAATACCTCGACAATCATATGCTGCCCGGATATGCAGCGCTTGATTCGGGTCGCGTGATGGGCTATGTATTCTGCGTCTACGAGGAAACCAAGGCCGTCATCGGCGATGTATTCGCGCTGTCAATCGACATGAGCCGAGAGGCATCAACCACAGAAGAGACATTACTCCGTCACCTATTTGAATTGCTGCTCAATTCGCCGCACGTCGAGCGCATCGAGGCCCAACTGCTCCTTCATCCCTCCGGCACGTTTGGCGCACTCTTCCGCGACGCAGGATTTGAGATCTTTCGCAGGCTTTTTTTGGTGCAGGCATTGCAAGGGCATTCGAAGCCGCCGGACGTCGATCTGCCCGCCAACCTGGAGTTTCGCTCGTGGCGCGAAGCGGATCTGGCGCCGGCAGCGCGTCTAATTTGCGAAGCCTACCGCGACCATCCCGATAGCCTGATTAACGACCAATACCGTTCGGTTCACGGCTCCATGCGTTTCTTGAACAACATTGTGCATTATGCCGGCTGCGGCAGCTTTTCCCAGCAGGCGTCGTATGTGGTGGTGGAGCGCGCCAGCCGGGAACTGGCCGCCCTGGTGCTCGGCTCGCGCGTCAGCGGGCCGAGCGGACACCTCACCCAGGTCTGCGTTCACCCCGGCTTCCGCCGCCGCGGGCTGGCTCGAATGCTGCTCTCTCAGGCGGCGCACAGCTTTATGCGCCTTGGCGCCACGGAGATCTCTCTCACCGTGACGGAAGCCAACGCCGATGCTATCGAACTTTACAAGGACGAAGGCTACACGTGCGCGCATAGCTTCGATGCGGCCGTTTGGCTGCGCGACGCGACAGCCTGACTCGCATTGAAAGGTCAGAATGCTATCTGTTCTCTCTTGAATGCGGAGATAGACATCGTCACGGTTGTGGTCACGCTCGATACGCTTGCTGGTGAACGAAGAAATGGCCTGCTCCTATCAATGAGAAGCAGGCCTGTCTTTTCTTGGTTCTGGACTGGCGTCACGCCTTGGCCGACGTTAGCGCGCCCAAATCGGCGGCCAGCTTTTCCGTGCTGAACGCCTCAATGATGTCGCCTTCCTTCACGTCGCTGAAGTTGGCGATGCCGATGCCGCATTCCATGCCGTTGGTCACTTCGCGAGCATCGTCCTTGAACCGTTTCAGCGAGCCGATCTTCCCCTTGAAGACCTGCGCTCCGTCGCGCATCACCCTCACTTCCGCGTCGCGGCGGATCACGCCGTCCTGCACGCGGCAGCCGGCGATGGTGCCCACCTTGGGAATGCGGAAAACATTGATCACCTCGGCGCGACCCGCGTAGTTCTCCTTGAACGCCGGTTCGAGCAGTCCCATCATGGCCAGGCGAATCTCGTCCTGCAACTCGTAGATGATCGTGTGCAGGCGAATTTCCACGTTCTCCTGTTGTGCCAACTCGGCCGCCTTCCGCTCGGGCCGGACGTTGAAACCGATGATGATTGCGTTCGACGCCGTCGCCAGAAGCACGTCGCTCTCGGTGATGGAGCCGACGCCGGAGTGCAGCACCTTGACCCGCACCTTCTCTGTTGACATCCTCACCAGTGAATCGGCCAGCACTTCCACGGAGCCGGTCACGTCACCCTTGATGATCAACGGCAGATCCTTGATTCCCGATTGGCGAACCTGCTCCGCCAATCCTTCCAGCGACACGCGCGAGCTCTTGGCAAGCTGTGCGTCACGTTCCTTCATCTTGCGGTACTGGGCGATGCCCTTGGCCTTGTCGCGGTCGGCCACCACCAAAAAGGTGTCGCCGGCGTCAGGCATGCTTTCAAGGCCCAGCACCTCAACCGGTGTGGAGGGGCCGGCCTCTTCCAGCGGGCGACCGCGATCATCAAACATGGCGCGAACTTTACCGAAGGTGTTACCCACGATATAGCTGTCATTCAGGTGCAGCGTTCCGTCCTGCACCAGTACGGTGGCCACTGCGCCGCGGCCACGATCCAGCTTGGCTTCAAGAACGCTGCCCACAGCTTTGCGTCCGGGCGTGGCCTTGGGCGCCTTGATGTCGCTCACCAGGCAGATCATTTCGAGCAGCAAGTCGAGATTAATGCGCTTCTTTGCGGAAACTTCGACAAAAACCGTGCCTTGCTGGCCCGCGCCCGCCCATTCTTCCGGAATCAGGCCGCGGTCCGCGAGTTGCTTCTTCACGCGGTCTGGATTGGCCTCCGGCTTGTCTATCTTATTTACGGCTACGATGATGGGCACTTCGGCAGCCTTGGCGTGATCGATGGCCTCCAGGGTCTGTGGCATCACTCCGTCGTCTGCGGCAACCACGATCACCACGATGTCCGTCACCTTGGCTCCGCGTGCACGCATACGGGTAAAGGCTTCGTGGCCAGGCGTGTCGAGGAAGACAATCTCGCGCCCCGAGGCAGGCGAGCCTTCTTTGGAGAACTTTACCTTATACGCGCCGATGTGCTGCGTAATTCCGCCCGCTTCGCCTGCCGCAACATGTGTCTCGCGGATAGCGTCGAGGAGCGAAGTCTTACCATGATCGACGTGGCCCATCACCGTGACCACCGGCGGACGCGGTACTTCGAGCTCATCGGAGTTCTCGGCTTCCAGTACCTCTTCGATGGCCTGGTTGGCGATCTCTTCTTCGTAGCTGATCACAGTGGCTGCGGCGCCGAATTTGGCCGCTACGTCTTTAACCATCTCGGCGTCGAGCGACTGGTTCACCGTGACGAATACACCTCCCATCAGCAGCGTCGCGATCAGGTCCTTGGCGCGGACATCGAGCTTCTCGGCCAGGTCCTTTACGCTGATGCCTTCCGTGACTGTAATGTCGCGGGTGATGGGCACGGGCTCAGTGCTGTATTGCGCCCCGCCATAGCGCGGCGGCGGCACAAAGCCCTTCATCGGGCCTTCTTTGGTCTTGGGGTATTGCTGCTTGCCTCGTCCGCGGCCGCGAGAACTTGCGCGCTGCGGACGCGCTGTCTCAGGGGGCGGCGCCGCGCCGCCTGGGCCTGGACGCGCTCCGAACCCTGGGCGGGCTCCGAATCCTGGGCGCGCACCAAAACCGGGCCGTGCGCCGGGAGCTGCCGAACCACCGGGCCCCGCGAATCCGCCCGTCCCTGTGCGCGTGGGATGCTTCGGACGAGGACCTCCTGCGTATTGACCCGTGGGGGCCGTTCCCGGGAATCTTTGACCTGGACCTGTTTGTCCGCCTGCCGGCCTGCGATCGAAAATTGGTTTTCCGCGCTGCAGCCCGGTTCCCGCAGCCGGAGCAGTTGGCGCAACGATAGACGCTTTGTACACAGGCCGGGGCCCTGTTTGCGGCATCACCATGCGGCGGGGTGCAGGTGCGCTTGGCTTTGCGGTCTTCGCGTGAGGAGTTGTTGATTCTGCGGCGATAGTGGTCACCGCACGTGCGGCTCCACCTGAGGGAGCTTCAGCGGCATGAGGCGCTGCCGCGGCTTGCTCCGTCGCTGTTCCAGACTGCGCGGGTGCTTCAGCAACTGGAGGAACAGCAACGACGGGTGCCTTAACGGCGATCTTTTCTTCACGCGTAGCCGGAGCTGCGGGCGGCTTCACGACCACGCCAGGCGGAGGTGGCGCCACAACAACAACTGGGCGCGCGGGGGCCGCAGCCCCTGCGGGAGCCTTGGCGACAACTGCGCCCGCGGGCGGACGCGAGGCAATCGCTGGAGTGGGCGACGGAGCAGCGACAATAGGAGGCGCCGAGCGCGGCTGCGGAACGATCCTGCGTGGTTCCGGCCGGGCTGGGGCTGGGGCGGCGGCGGGCTTTGCGGCAACCGGCGCAGCGGCGGCCGGCGCAGCCGCAGGCGGTTTTCCCGGGACCCGCGCGTGACGCGACTCTTCTTCCTCTTCCTTCTTCTTGGCCAGAAGGGCCTTCATCACATCGCCAGGCTTGGAGATGTGCGAAAGATCGATCTTGGGGACGATGGCTTCCGCGCCATGACGGCCAGGCGCAACGCCAGCATGCGTCGCAGCGCGCCGCGATTCCCGCACAAAGTGCGCACGAACCTTCTCCGCCTCGTCCAGCTCCAGCGAGCTGCTGTGCGTCTTGCCGCTGGAAACGCCGAGTTCCGGAAGAACGTCGAGAATCGCCCGAGACTTGACTTCCAGCTCTTTTGCGAGATCGTTGATACGAACCTTACTCATCCGCCTCTTTTCAGTTTGTGCCGCCAAAAGGCCCCTTAGTCGTTCATGACTACCTCATGGCACTGCCCGCTTTGCCTTTTGTTATCGAGCGTCCGCTCGTGAGGGGGCAGCCCATTTACGCCTTGCCCTCTCCGGACTTCTCGTTGTTCTCTTCCGCCGCATCGTCGTTGGCCTCGGCCTCGTCGGCTGGCGGAACATTCTCCACCGCCAATTCCGTCGCCGTGCGACCTTGATCTTCGGTCTCGCTCTCCGGCGCGCTTTCTTCCTGGCCACTTGAACCTGACAGATCCTCATCGGCTTGCGCCGCCTGCACCGACTCCGACTCCCGCAGTACATCAGCCGAGTTTTCAAGCTCCGCTTCGGAGGTATCCGCCGCTGCTTCCGCCGTCGGAATCTCCGATTCTCCTTCCGCGGGCACTTCCGTATCTGCCGCAACCGACTCCGCTGCCAAATCTTCCGCCGCAGCTTCGCTTGACTCTGCCGCCTGTGCCGCCTCGGCCTCATCAAATCGGCTGAAGTAGTTCCGCACCGCGACGCCGATCTTCTCCAGCGTCTTTTCGCCGATTCCCGGTATTTCCTCGAGCTGCTCCGGGGTCATGTCGGCAAGGCCTTCAACGGTCGTAATTCCTGCCGTAATCAGCTTCTGAATAATGCCGTCGCCCAGCTCGGTCACCTGCTCGATCGGCGTGGTCGGAGCGCCGGCCAGAGCCTGCATCTGCTGCTCGACCTCCTGGCGCTTCTCCTCTTCGCTCTTGATATCGATCTTCCAGCCAAGCAATTTCGCTGCCAGGCGCACGTTCTGGCCCTTCTTGCCGATGGCCAGCGAAAGCTGCGTGTCGTCGACGATTACTTCCAGCTGCTTGTCGGTAAGGTCGGAAATGGAGACGCGGCTGACCTTGGCCGGCTGCAGCGCTTTTTCCGCGAAGGTCGTAATTTCATCGCTGAACTCGATGATGTCGATCTTTTCGCCGCGCAGCTCGCGGATAATCGACTGCACACGCATGCCCTTCATGCCCACGCACGCGCCCACAGGGTCCACGTCCTTGTCGCGGCTCTGCACGGCGATCTTGGTCCGCTCGCCGGCTTCGCGCGCAATCGCGCGAATCACCACCGTGTTGTCGTAGATCTCGGGTACCTCTGACTGGAACAGGTTCGATACCAGTTCGGGCGCCGCGCGGCTCACGATCACCTGCGGCCCTTTGGCGGCGCGGTCCACCTTGATCAGCACCACGCGCAACCGCTCACCCACGCTGAATTGCTCCAGCCGCGACTGCTCGCGCTTGGGGCAGCGGGCCTCGGCCTTGCCCAGATCGAAGATCACGTCCTGGCCCTCGATCCGCTTCACCGTCGCGTTCAGCACTTCCTTTTCACGGTGCGCATATTCCTGGAAGACCGTATCGCGCTCCGCCTCGCGCACCTTCTGGAAGATGATCTGCTTGGCCAGTTGCGCCGCGATGCGGCCCAGCGGGCTGGTGTCGCGGTAGATGCGGATCTCGCTGCCCACTTCCACGCCGGGGGCCATTTCATTAGCCTCCGCGAGCGTGATCTGGTTCACGGGATCCTCAATTTGATCCTCGTCGGCGACCACCGTCTTGTAGATGTAGGCAGTGATCTCACCGGTATCCTTGTTCAGTTCCCCACGCATGTTCTCCTGGGTCTTGTAGAACTTGCGCGTGGCCAGGGCAATTGCTTCCTCGACCGCGCCTACAACGATGGCGGGGTCGATGCCCTTTTCCTGACTCAGGAGCTCGATACTTTGATACAAAGCGCTGGTGGCCATACTCGTTTTGAACTCTCTTGTTCGTTCCGCGCCGCCTGGCCCGCTTCTGGCCTCGTGACAGCGCAGTTGTTTTGCAGTTCTTGTGCGAGCCGCACCTTTCAGTCCGCGCACTCACAAGCTGGAAGCTAGGAGCTAGAGGCTCGTAGCTCGCATTTCAGATCTCCGGTACCAGATTCGCCTTCTCAATATTGCTGAGAGCGATCTCCACTGCGTTTACGCCCGCCTTGCGGCTCTTACTGTTTTGCTTCACGGCCGCCAAGTCAATCGAGATCGTTCCTGAGCCCCGAGCAGCCTGCGGTACCGACATCAATCTTCCCTGCCAATGCCGGTTGTTTCGGATCGGTTCAAAGGTCCGCACTTTCACCAGGCAACCTGCAAACCGCTCGAAGTCTTCCGGACGGCTGAGTTTCCGATCCAGGCCGGGCGAACTGGCCTCCAGCGTGTACTCGCTGCCAGGAACCATGTCCTCCACGTCGAGCAAAACTCCAAAGTCGCGGCTGAACGCTGCGCAATCTTCGTGCGTTACGCCGGAAAGCTGCTCTACCGTGAGCGAACCCTCCAAAAGTCTCTCCGGCAGCCCTTCCGCGCCAGCCGCTGCCGCAGCCTTCAGTTGCGCCCGCCCCTCGGCGTTCTTCTCGAGAGACACGCGCAGTGTGCGTTCCTTCGCTGAACCGGTGAGCTCAATGTCGACCACATCGAGTCCATGCGAGGCGGCCACCCTCTCCGCCGCCCTCCGGATTTCGTCCAAGTTAACCGCCATCGACCCTGCTACCAAACTGGGAGCCGTTTTGCCTGTATCACACTGATTTCCGGTGATTTCCGAGTGCAATTTGCCGCAAATAAAAAGTGGGCGATGAGCCCACTCCTCTCTCCGCCAGCCGGTGTGCACACGGAAAAACCTGACGGACAAATTCGTCTGCATGGCTAGAATACCTCGAATTGCCGCGAAATTCAACCTCCTAAGGCGGCTGCTTGATTCTGGCCGAAGCCGGACATCTGCTGTTGCGAGGCTCAAAAAACCCTGCCATACTTTCGGCCATGAATCCCAAGTTGTTCGTTTGCGCGGCGTTCTTCGCTATCTCAGTGTGCGCATCCGGACCCATCCCCGCATTGGCTGACGATTCGGCCTCGTCGATTGCCGCCGGCGGCCTTGTGCCGCGACGGGAAACCCGCATCGTGATGGCGAAAGAGGTGCTTCAAATCAGCCCCACGAAGGTCGTCGTCGATTACGACTTCCGCAACGCTACGAACCAGGATGTAACGACCGAGGTAGCGTTTCCGGTGCCTCCTTACAATTTCGAAATCCTCGGGCCGGACATCACCAAGCAGTCCTTTTCCGATTTTCGGCTCCTTGTCGATGGTTCCCCGGTCCGATACAGCACTGAAGTAAAGGCGACGCTTAACGGGCAAGACGTCACAGATACTCTGAATAAATACAAGATCGATATTCTCAATCTCGCCAATCCCGATTGGAATTCGGTTGCGGAGAATGGCGGCGTTCATTTTGTCGATTTCGAGCGGCTATCGAAGAGCGACCAGAAGCAGCTTGAGGCATGGGGCCTGTTCGACCGGCAGCTCGAGGCGTTCATCATGCCCAGATGGGACGTCCACTTGCAGTATCACTGGAGGCAGACTTTCCCGGCCCATTCGACGGTTCACATCCGGCATGAGTATTCCCCGGTCTTAGGGGAGGGAGATAGCGACTTTAGTCCCGAAGTGCTCGCACTCGCGAAGCAGCAGCCGCACTTTCGAGGCAGCGCGAAACTGGATTCGAACGGTCGCGACAACCTGAATCTCCTGATGGGTTTTTGCCCGGACGAAGGATTACTGCAAAAATTGGAGTCTAAGGTCTGGGTTCAATCGAATGGGTTCAGAGACGAAATGGGCGGGGCCGACTGGGTAGATTTCATCCTGACCTCCGCGAATACCTGGCAACGCCCGATCGAGGATTTCACCCTCATCGTCGAGCGCCCGCAGAATGACAACAGGTGGTCACTAGTCAGTTTTTGCCCGCCGGCCGGGGGCAAGATCGAAGAACCTGACGAGGCCCACATTCGAGTACACCTGACGAACTTTGTGCCGGATTCTGAACTGCGTATCGGTTTCTTCCTGGTGTATAGGGAGCCGCATTGAGAAAGGTGGATGGTTCGCACCCGCCATAGCGCGAGGCGCAGGCGCGGCTGACCTATCGCTCGGTGGGCCCAATGACCCGATGGAGCAACCGTTTCTGGATCGGCCGACCGTTACTCCCGTTTGCATAAACTAGGTTACGAGCGCTCGCCTGTTCGCAGCCAAAGTTGCAGCAAACTCTCTCGATTTGCTTTGCACGCCGCCAAGCCAAGGCGCGACAATAGCGCAATGAAGTGGCTTCGTCTTTCTGCCTTGGCTCTGCTTGTTTCTTTTTCTGCACTGCCTCAGCTCTACGCACTTGATAAGCAATCCCCCGACGTGTACCACGGCCGGCGCATGGCGCTGGCGGCCAAGCTGGATGGTGGCGTAGCCGTACTCTTCGCGGCAGAAGAATCGCAACTCGATTTCATGCCTTACCGGCAGGACTCGGATTTTTACTATCTAACCGGATGGAATGAGCCCGGCGCAGCGCTGCTGATCGTGAGCGACGCGCCGCACGCAGCTTCGCCGCGCGCCTACAAAGAGATTCTGTTCCTGCCCACGCGCAATCTCCGCATGGAAAAGTACACCGGCGTCAAGATGGATGCGGTAACTCCGGGAGTGGAGCAGGCCGCGGGCGTGGATCATGTTGAACCGATGGCCGAGCTCCCCGCGGAGCTGAACCAGCTTGTTTCCGCGGATCGCTCGCTCATCAACAATTTGTGGACACAGCCGGATTCAGCCGCGGCCAAAGCACTGCTCGGTTTTACCACTGTCGCGCTGGGGACGTCAGCCGTTCCGCCGCTCCATGACGTCACCAGCCAGCTGATGCCTCTGCGCCAGATCAAGGATGAGGGCGAGGTCGAACTGATCAAGAAAGCCTCAGCGGCGTCAATCCTTGCCCAGCGCGTCATGATGCAGTGGTGGGTCAAGCCGGGTATGACCGAGCGCGCTATCGCCGGAGCCATGACCGCCGTGTGGATGGAGAACGGCTGCGAGCGGCCAAGCTATGCGCCCATCGTTGGCTCGGGGATCAACTCCACCATCCTGCACTACTCGGCCAACGACCGCACCATGCAGGACGGCGACATTCTCCTCGTCGACGCCGCCTGCGAGTATTCCATGTATGCCGCCGACATCACCCGCACCGTCCCTGTGAACGGCCACTTCACCCCGCGGCAACGCGAGATCTACGACATTGTGCTCGGCGCCCAGCAGGCAGCCATCAACGCTTTCGTTGCTGGCAAGTCGACCATCAACGATCGCGATCGTCAGGACCCGAACTCGCTCGACACGGCGGCCTACAACTACATCAACACCCACGGAAAAGACCAGCACGGCCAGCCTCTCGGCCAGTATTGGCTGCATGGGCTGGGCCACATGATGGGCATCGATGTGCACGATCCTGCCAACTACCCGGTGGTTCTGAAGCCGGGAATGGTTTTCACCATCGAACCCGGCATTTATATTCCCGAAGAAAGGCTCGGCGTGCGCATCGAATGCGATTTCCTGGTCGGTTCGGACGGCAAGTTGATCGATCTCGATGCTGCGCTGCCGCACACCGCAGACGAGATCGAAGCGGCAATGCGCGCAAAGTGAGCAGCGAATCGCGAAAAATGACCATGGATCCGCGCGACGCTATGCCTCCCAGTCAAATCGAGATGCTCAGCCGCGTCTTCAGCGAGCAACTGCTGGCCTGCCTCGACGAATGCGCACGCGGGCATGTCGGTCTCTTCTCGGAGTTAATTGACAAGGAAGAAGAAAAGTCCTGGCCCGAAGCTGCCCGCCTGCGCGATCTTGCTGTCGCGCTTCAGAGTGTCCTCGCTCAGCACGGGGAAAGGAACGCGCTCTGCGATGAGTTCCTTGACCTCTGCACCATCCATGGCGAGAGCCATCCAGGAGAGCGCAAACTGGCACGCGCGTTTCTTGAGCGAATCGAGCGCGGCGAAGTGGGCACGCCCACGGACGATAAACGGCTTTGGTGAGGACGCGCGACAGGCGCCTTCAGAAACAAGCGACGAAATGTCCAGCAAATCTCCGGGTGCAACGGCTCTCCAGAGATTTGAGGATCAAAGACACTAAAGCCGACAGATTAAAAACGAATCCCCAACGTGACGGGAATCAGCTCAGTAGTCCCGAGACCGTTGTTCTGAGAGATGGGGGGAGTGTGCACATACAGGTAGCGTGCTTCGGCAAAAAGCTGGCTCGTTCCGTCGCCGTATGTCCCGCCCATGCGGTGGTAAATCCCTAAACCGGCATTGCCTCCCCACTGATTGGAAGTAATCGTGAGAACATTTTCCGGCACCTCGTATCCATAGAGGTCGCAGCACTCGTAATCGCTGAAGTTTGTCGACTTGTGGTAATAGCCGAAGCCGCCAACCAGGTAAACGCCGTTCGACTTCTTCGGAGTGAGATCGATGATGGGAGAGCCGGTAATCGAGTTGAAATGGGCATCGCCCGACTGAGTGCCGACCGCTGAAATGAATGCGCCAGGCAGCTTATCGTCAATAAACTGGTACTCCAGCAGCGTGGAGAACATCCTGGAGAAGCGGAAACCCGCGCCGACGGTGAAGTTGCCGCCCCACGTGATGTATGGGGTGTCGTTACCGACGGGCCCGTTGAATCCACCTCCAGCCTCAAATGCCAGGTGGTGGAACAGTCCACGCTGGCTGCCACCGCCGGATCCGCCGCTTTGGCCGTATTGGCCCGCGCCGGCTCCTTCCGCAGCGGGACGACCGAGATTCGCGGCTTCGGGCAACGAGAAATCGGCTAATTGCAGCCCCGATGCGCTCAGCCCCGCCTGGCTCGAAGAATAGCCGGCGCCACTGAATGGGCTATGGGTGAATTGATCGATGGATGAGGCGGGCGAAGGAGCAGATTGCGCAGCGGCAAAACCAGCCGCGACCATGCCCGCGACAACCATCAGACCTACGCGCCGGATCGGTGAGATCAAACAGGAGAAGGACATAGAAACCACCTCAAATACTGGATTTTGTGCAACTTCCGGGAAGGGAATCGCCTGTCACTTGAATTAGACACCGAAAGTTGTCAGAGGTTGCCTCCGCGGGACGCTAGATTCCCTTTGGATGAGACGCGAAATATCCTCGGCAATGACCTCAGCAGTAGCTGTTCCAGGATGTCCTGCCAGACCTGGTTCGTCCGTACCGCGAAGGAGTGGCTGCCCAGGAAACCAAAGGCCGGAGAATCCGCTTCGGGCCTTTGGCAGATTTTCTGACTCGCTGGGTTGCCGCTTTTACCCCTGGATGTCGAACTGCTCCGGATGCAGAGTTGGATCGCTCTTCACGAGGACGTTCTTTCCAATCAGTTCCTCGAAGTCGTTCAGCCAGCGATTGCCGTTCGCCTTCAGGACCTTCACTGTCTCGGGGTTCACGCGCAGCATAACGTCGGCATTTTCAAAGTGCTTCCGCATCTTGCGCATTTCGATGTAAATCTCATTGCACACCGTAGTCGGGCTTTTCACCATGCCGGTCGCCTGGCAGGTTGGGCAGGGCACGCTAAGCGTCCGCTCCAGCGACTGCTTCACACGTTTGCGAGTGATCGCCACGAGTCCAAAGTCGTTAAATTGCAGCACCTTGGTCGGAGCGCGATCGCTCTTCAGCGCCTCTTCGAGCGCGGCCATCACTTTGAACCGGTTCTTGCGTTCGTCCATGTCGATGAAGTCAATGACGATGATGCCGCCCAGGTCGCGTAGCCGGATCTGGCGCACAATCTCCGGCACGGCGTCGAGGTTGGTTTTTAGAATCGTATCCTCAAGCCTCGCCGATTTGCCCACATACTTTCCCGTATTGATATCGATGGCGACCAGCGCCTCAGTCTGGTTGATCACAATCGACCCCCCGCTCTTGAGCCATACCTTCGAGCGCAGCGCCTTCGAAATCTCCTCCTGAATGCCGAAGTGCTCGAAGAGTGGAGTCTCCTTGGTGTAAAGCTTCACGCGCCGCACCAGCGAGGGCGAGAATCGATTGAGGAACCGCACGATGCGCTCATAGTCGGCCTCGGTGTCGACCCAGATGCTGGCGAAGTTCGAGCTCACCTGGTCGCGCAGAATGCGCTCGATGAGCGATAGGTCGTGATAAATGAGCGCCGGCGACTTGGACGACTCCGAGCGCTGCTTGATGTCGTTCCATAGGTTCATCAGGAAGCGCAGGTCGGCGCGCAGCTCTTCTTCCGAGGCGCCTTCAGCCGCGGTTCGCACAATGAACCCGCCGGGGGCATCACCGCGCTCGTGCACAAGAATCCGTTTCAAACGATGACGCTCTTCGTCGGAGGCGATCTTCCGGCTCACGCCAACGTGCGTGACAGTCGGCATGAAGACCAGGAAACGGCCGGGCAGAGCGATGTGGCTCGTGATCCGTGCGCCTTTCTTGGCGATCGGCTCCTTCGCAATCTGCACCAAAATCTCCTGGCCCGACTTCAGAAGGTCGGAGATGATGGGCAGGTCCGAGGTCTGAGCCGAGCGGCGCGATGGTCCGCGACGATTGCTCTGGACCCCGCGGCTACGCTGTCCGCGGCCTCCGCGATCGCGGCGTTCGCGGCCGGGCGCAGGCTGTGCTCCCGTCGCGGTCTCTTCTTCTTCTTCCGCTTCGGCTTCCGCTTCCTCGACGTTCTTTTCGTCGAAGTTCATCTGGATGCGGTGATCGAGATGAGCCTCCTGAAACATCTCGCCAAGATCGCCGGTGCGGAGGTGGCTGGGGAGAGTCTCCTCTTCGTAGTCGTCCGTGTCGTGAACCTCTGGCTTGTGACGGCGCGCATGAGGCGTAGCCTCAAGTTCCTCGCCTTCGATGACTTCTTCTTCAACCACACCGTTGCCGGGCGCGTACGTCGATGCCGGGGCGCTGGTTACGGCAGTTTTGGCGCCAGAGGTGGCATCGCCTTCCTTCTTCTTCTTGCCGAATCCGAAAAGCTTGAATCCGGTCGGGGCCGATGGATCGACGCGATGAGAAGCGTCCGCGTCCTCATCAGGCTCCGCTGAACCCTCGCCCCGCGTGCCTAACTCCGATTCGGCATCATCGCTGCCCTCCGGCGCGGAAAGTTCTTCTTCGGTGAGCGATTCCTCGCCGTCCGGATCGAGTTCATCTTCCTCGAACTCGAAGGCAGCTTCTTTCTGAGGTTGCTCGCCGGCTTCCTGAAGCGCGGGCGCACCAAGCTCCTCGGTCTCTCCAACTGTTTCTTCCTGCACCAATTCTGTTTGGGGCTCCGGGGCCGAGTCGTTCTGCGTCTCTTGTCCGGCTTCAACCGGGTACTCGGCTTCACGGCGACGCAGTGAGAGCGACTCGCCCGGTAACAGCCCGCTGCCGTCCCACTGGAGGGGCGCTTCGACGAGCGTAGAGGGCTTAAACGTACTCTCCGGGCGGCGTGGGGCTGCCGGTTCCGGTGCTGTTTGTGGGCTCTCGGCCTCGGGCGTGGTGCCGTACTTCGAAAGCGATTCGCCAGGCAAAACAAAAGGCGCTGGCGCACGATGTCCCCGAGGTGACGGCGCAGCTTCTGAAGCTTGAAACGTCGGCGACTGTTCCGCGGCGATCGGCGCTTCCGCGCCGCTATCGGAAGCGGGCTCGAATTGGTTTTGAATTGCAGGCTGGCCTCCCGGCCCGCGGCCCCCACGCCGGCGCCGCCGGCCACGCCAGCGGCGTGCGCCCGCCTCATCCGAATCCTGCGCGAACCCTGACTGGTCTTGAGCGGCCGGAATCTCCGAATGCGATGATTCGGCAGATTGCGTCCGGGCTTCTTCCGCCGGCCGATGCTCAGGCCGCGGCTCATGTCTATTTTGCTCGCGACGCGGGCCCCGCTCTTCCTGGCGGCCGCCGTTGCTGTCGATCCCATGTGGATGCCGGACCTCGCGAGGGGCCTGCCCGGCTCCGCTCGCCGCGGCTCTCTCCAACTCGTCGGTCTCTTCCTGATCTTCGAGCTCGATGAAGTCGGTTACGTAGAGGAACGCGTCGCGCTCCAGCCCCAGATCGACAAATGCCGACTGCATGCCCGGTAATACGCGTGTAACGCGTCCGTTGTAAATGGAACCCGCGAGGGTGTACTCGTTTTCGCGTTCGTAGTAGATTTCCGCGAGTTGATCGTCTTCTAGAATCGCAAGCCGCGTCTCATGCGGCGTGCTGGAAATACAAATTTCTTTTGCCATCGTACCTTTCCGTCCGGCAGCTCATGGCTGTCGATACACGCGGCAAGGTTGGATGGGTCGCACGATCGGCGAAGGAATGGATGGACGGATAACCGGGGGATGCCCGAGGAATGGCCTCTGCGTGCAGGCCCTCCGTATGGGCGGCGAACCAATGCGGATGTTGATCAAAACAAGCCGAACGGGCTGCTGGTTGCGGTGATCCGATGACAGAGAGTTTGTGGCCGTCCGGGCCGGACATTCCGGCGGGGCCGTTCGACCAGCGGCTATTGCAGAGATGTTCCGCGCCCGGGAGCCGGGGATGCTATTTCCCGAATTGCCCACGCGATCCATGCAATGTGCGAGCCGCAAGTGGTCTTCCCGTCTCTGCGTACTCATTAACCCAATCCTGCCGAGCGCGATCCATCGGGACCATGCCGGCGAAATGCTTGAAAATACCTCCTGCGGCCTGAAACAATCCCTTGATCGTTTCTCGGCTTACCAAGAGTCAAACCTTTGGGACAACACCTCGACCAAACGGATCGAGATGCGTCAGTTAACGAACCGGCGCATGCGGACATTCATCGCCACGCCCAGCGCCAGGAACGTAAACAGCACCGAAGATCCACCGTAACTCATTAAAGGTAAAGGGATTCCGGTGACGGGCATCAGCCCGATGACCATGCCAACGTTGACCGCGATCTGAAAGGTCAACACAGCCACGATTCCCATAATAATGAGGGAACCGGGCAGGTCGGCGGCTGTTTGAGCGTTTTGAATCAAACGCATCAATATAAGGAAGTATAGCAGCAGCACAAAAAACGCACCCACAAAGCCGTGCTCCTCGCTGAATGCGGCAAAGATAAAGTCCGTATAGGGAATGGGAAGGAAGTAGCCCTGCGTTTGAGTTCCTTTTTCCAGGCCCTTGCCCCAAATGCCGCCAGATCCAACGGCAATCTCCGATTGCAGCACCTGGTAGCCGGTGCCACGAGGATCGTTTTGGGGATTGACGAAGGCGGTGAGCCGCGCCTTCTGGTACGGCTTCAGAAACCTGCCGCTCGACCAGACTCCCCCGACCAGTACGGCGCCCACGGTAATCAAGATCAGGCTCTGGCGAAGATTGATCCCGCCCAAGAACAGGCCGGCAATCAGGATAGGTGTGTACGTTAGTGTCGTCCCCAGATCGGGCTGCTTCAGCACGAGAAGCATGGGAATACCCACAAGCGCAAACGCCTTCAGAATCTCCCGCCACGTCACGCTACGCCCGCCAAGATTGGCAAAGTACCGTGCCACCGCGAGAATCAGCACCAGCTTCACGTATTCGGAGGGCTGCACCAGCATGGGTCCGAGTTTGATCCAGCGTCGCCCGCCCAATGCCTTGTGGCCAAGGGGCGACAGTACGGCAACCAATGCCAGAAGGCCAACCCCATAGGCCCAGGGGGCCCAGTCGATAACGCGGTGGTAGTCGATCTTGGCGAAGATGAACATGGCCGCGACACCGGCTGCCACCCAGAGGATTTGCTTGGTTCCGAAGCTGGCAAACTTCGTATGTACAGTGGCCGAGTGCACCTCCAGCACCGACAGGCTGCAAAGCAGGAGTACCAGGCCCAGCAGCGTCCAATCGAAGTCGCGAAAACTCAGGAAGCGTCGTATCGGCATCAGGGCTGCGGTTCCTTTTGCCGCGACGGTGCCAGCGTTGCCACTTGCGGCGAATTTTTCGCGGATGCGGACGCTTGCGCAGTCCTACGCCTGGTCTCGTGTTTCTGCGCAGCCTTAGGGGCTTCCGCCACAATTCCGTTGCTGTCGACAAAGAAATGTCCGCTTCGTATTCGAGCGGCCGTGGTGCCCTTTGCGCCCGGTTTGGAGTCCGGCACAGACCACACCGCGCCCACCTCAACTGGCGCCGCGGCCTTTGCAGGCGGCAGGTTGTGTGCTTCGCGCCGCTTCTTATCCACAAACGCCGCCACTACCTGTGCGCCGATGCGCGCAGGATAATAGCTGAACTCGCCATTCTCCCAAAGAACCGCTACCACCAACTCAGGGTTCCGCCGCGGCACCAGTCCCACAAACCATACATTGGGATACGTGTTCCGACCCTTGTTGGTTTTTTCCAGCGCCTCGTGGCTCATCTGCTGCGCCGTACCCGTCTTCCCCGCAATGTCGATCCCCTCAAGGTGCGCAGAGCTCGCCGTGTGATACAAGCCCGGCTGCGTCACTTCAGCCATGCCATTGGTGATAATGTCCCAATTTGCCGGATCGATGGGAACGTATGCTTCGCCAGTTCCCGGAAAGCTGTCCAGCAGCGACTTATAAAAGTCGGCGGGAAGCTCGTTGGGAAGGACCACATGCGGCCGCACCATATGCCCCCCCGATGCAATGCCGCCGATGATCCGTGCCAGTTGGATCGGCGTAGCCTCGATTGCGCCCTGACCGATAGCCACGTCGAGCGTCTCGTCGGGATACCAGCGGTGATGGAAGTTCTTGATCAGCCAATCCGGCGAGGGCATCAGTCCAGCCTGCTCGCCGGGTAGATCGATCCCGGTCTTCTGGCCGTATCCGAATTCCGTCGCGTACTTCACAATGCGATCGATCCCCAGCTTGTCGCCGAGCATGTAAAAGAACGTGTCACAGGAGTACGGAATCGCGTTGTAGATGTCGACCGGTCCATGATGCTCGTCGCAGTGGTGGTAATAGCCATAAGGGCCCCAGCCGCCTGTGCAGACGATATGCATGTTCTGCGCAATCCCTTCCTGAAGCCCTGCTACCGACATCAGGATCTTGAAGGTCGAGCCGGGCGCGAGCTGCGCCTGGATGGCCTTGTTCAACAACGGATGGTCGGGATCGGTGACCAGCTTGTTCCAGTCCGTCCGATCGATCTTGACGGCAAATTCATTAGGGTCGAAGCTGGGCCGCGACACCATCGCCAGAATCTCGCCGTTCCGCGGGTCCATGGCAACGATAGCGCCGTTCCGGTTGCCCAGTGCGAGTTCAGCAGCGCGCTGCAAATCGTTGTCAATCGTGAGCTTCAGATCCTGCCCCGGAACGGCGTGCTGGATGCCGAAGTAGCCCACCTCGCGTCCGCGGCTGTCGACAACCACCTCTCGCGAGCCGTCCTGCCCGCGCAACAGTTCGTCGTAGGTTTCTTCTACACCTGCCTTGCCCACCACATCGCCCGGCTCATAGTAGGCAAAGCGGGGGTTGTTCAGATCGTCCTCGCTCACCTCGCCCACGTATCCGATCAGATGCGCGGCAAACCCGTCGCGCGGATACAGCCTGCGCTCCTCGTCAATCGTCTCCAGCTCCGGCAGCTCGTTACGATGCGCCGCGATAAATGCCTGCTCGTCGGCAGTCACGTCCTGTTTGATGGGGATCGGCTGATAGCCGGGCTCGGAGCGATAACGGTGCAAGGTGGCCCGCAACTGATCGAGATCGAGATCCAGCCCATGGGCCATCAACGGCAGATCCGCATCCACATTGCGGCTCTGCTCGCGCACCAGGAAGCAGGTGACAGACGGGTAATTGTCGACGACAAGCCGGTTCTCGCGGTCGAAGAGTTTCCCGCGTGGCGCCAAAATCGGCTCCTTGCGAATTCGATTCTGCTCGGCCAACACGCGGTAGCTGTCTACGTTCAGCACTTGCAGACGCCACAAGCCGGCAGCCAGGCCGAGCATCATCAAAAGAATGCCGTACTGCACAAACGTCAGTTTGACTGTGGAAAGCTTTTCGCCGCGGCTGCCGATTGAAACCATGATCCTACTCTTCAGAATACAGCGAATTCGGTTTTTCGCCTGATCGCTACCTTCCGCGCATTGATCCCTTAGTCCCTGACCTGGAGACGGTCGAGCAACGGAAACAGCACCAGCGCGATCACTGCATTACCTACGGCGCGCAGCAACTCCATCAGCCCGTTCCAGTCCGCCGCCAAGCCGAGCAGAAAGCGTGCCACGAAAAGGTAAAGAGCGCTGGAGAGCAACGATAGCGCGAAGATGAGCAGCACTCGGATGATGTGATTATCGACGTCGATGCGAATACCGACGGAGCCAGCCAGAAAGCCAACAACGGTCTTGGCAATGCCGTTGATGCCGATGGCGTTATGCGACAGCGCATCTTGGAACAGCCCCATAACTGCTCCCATCACCGTCCCTTGCAATGGGTTGCGGCGTCCCAGGGCAAAGTAAACAGTGACCACAAGGGGCAGATCGAACCAGGCGTAGGGGCCGACAACACGCGGGAGCCATGCCTGCAGCACCAGTGCACCGAGCGGAACCAGGGTATAAACCAGGAGCGGATACCGGCGGATCTCCATATCGCGCCTGGATTCGGCGCCGAGCACGGACATGGCTATGGATTCCTCGGCGGTTTCGTTTGCGGTTTTTCCTTCGACGACGGCTCGGCCGCGCCGATCGAGCCAGCGGGAGCAGTGGAGGAACGATTTGCCTTCGGGGTGGAGTTCGCCTCTGGCTTCCCGCCGGAATCATCATTGGCGCTCGGCGAGAACTCGTCCGGATGCAGCGGTTGCGGCGGCTGGGCAGCTGGATTCGGGTTGCTACTGTCCTTCAATGGCTGTTGATCTGGAGGCAGGTTGGGGTCGATGAGTCCCGGCAGCTTCTCTGCCATGATCTCCGACGCCTTCACCTGATCCTTGATCGCGGGCGGAACCGTGCCCTCTTTTGCTGCGCTGGCTGCAAGGTCTTTCTCATCTTGGGGCGGAAAGCGCGGCACAGTCGAGGTGATCACCAGCACCTCGTCAAGGCGATCCAACGGCGCCGCCGGCGTGAGGATAATGTCGACGAGGCCGTCACGATCGGGGTCGCGAACCACTTTCTTCACCACGCCTACAGGCAGCCCGCGCGGGAAGATCAGATCGCCCCCTGCAGTAAGCACATGCTCGCCCGGCTGAATGCGCTGATCGGCAGTCACTCCCACCACTTCCAGCTGCCCCGTGGCATCGCCGCGAAGAATTCCGCGTATGCGCGTCGTCTCCAGGATCACGCCCGCGCCGCTGGTGGTGTCATTCACAGCCAGCACCTGCGCAGTATGCGGAAAGACGTCGCGCACCTTACCCACAATGCCTTCGGCCGTAATCACCGCCATATCCGGCTTCAAACCCTCATACGAGCCCTTGTCGATATAGAAAACGTGCGATTGGTCGCTGCCACTCGAACCATAGACCTGCGCCGCCACCGTCGAATCGATATACCTTTGCTGGAAGCCGAGCATTGCCTGCAACCGCTCGCCTTGGCGCGCATCCTCTAGCAGTGCGGCCTCCTCGAGCCGCAACCGGTCGACAGTGTTTTCCAAACTCTGGTTCTGCTGGCGGACGTGGACCAGATCGATGTAGTTCGACCACAGGGTCGCCATTCCCATCGTGCTCGAGTGAATCAATCGCTCCGGTGGAGAAATCACGGCATTTGCCCAAAGTCGGATCAGCCGTACACCTCCCGGGTCGGTGTTCTCCAGGGTGCTTGTGCCGCTTGGGTTCCGGCGCACTTGCACCGCAAGCCCGACCAGCTGCAACATCAGCAATGCAAGCAGCACCACGAGGTTTCGGTAGCGGAAGATGAACGATTCCATAACAGCCAGGGTTCAGGTATCGGGTCTCAGGGGTCAGAGGGCGGAAGGCCGTAACTTGATCGATGGTGGAGGGCTGACGGGTCTTTTCTGATCCCTTAAACCTGATCTCTGTTTTTAGTCGATCTTGATCTTGCGCAGCAGCCGGAAATCCGAGAGCATCTTGCCCGTGCCCAAAACCACTGATGCCAGCGGGTCGTCGGCCACGGATACGGGCAGCCCGGTCTCCTCGCGAATGCGCTTGTCAAGATTCTTGATGAGAGCTCCGCCGCCGGTCAGAACGATGCCGCGATCGCTGATATCGGCTGAAAGCTCTGGCGGCGTGCGCTCCAAGGCCACGCGAATCGCGTTCATGATGACCGCGATGCACTCGCCCAGCGCCTCGCGAATTTCGCTGTCGTCGATCGCGATGGTTTTGGGTACTCCCTCAATCAGGTTGCGCCCCTTGATCTCCATCGTCAGCGGCTTATCCAACGGGTACGCGGAACCGATGTCAATTTTGATTTGTTCCGCCGTACGCTCGCCGATCAAAAGGTTATATTTTCGCTTCAGGTAGTTGATGATGGCCTCGTCCATCTGATTGCCGGCCATGCGCACCGAGCGCGAGTAAACAATGCCGCTCAGCGAAATGACCGCGATGTCGGTTGTTCCGCCGCCAATGTCCACCACCATGTTGCCCGAGGGCTCGGTGATCGGCAGTCCGGCGCCGATTGCTGCCACCATCGCCTGCTCCACCAGATACACTTCGCTCGCCTTGGCGCGATAGGCTGAGTCCTCCACGGCGCGCTTCTCCACCTGCGTAATTTCCGACGGGACGCCGATTACGATGCGCGGATGCACCAGCATCTTACGGTTGTGAGCCTTCTGGATAAAGTAGTTGAGCATCTTCTCGGTGACTTTGAAGTCGGCGATCACGCCGTCCTTCATGGGCTTGATGGCCACGATGTTGCCGGGTGTCCTCCCTAGCATGTCCTTGGCTTCTTTGCCCACGGCCTCTACTTCGCCAGTGGTTTTGTTAATGGCTACGATCGACGGCTCATTGACAACGATGCCCTTGCCGGCCGCGTACACAAGAGTATTGGCGGTCCCCAAATCGATGGCCAGATCGCTCGAAAACATGCTGAAAAGCGAGCGGAACCCATGGGACCGCGACGAACGGGAGCGATATCCATTCAAAGACATGGAAGAATTGAATCAACCTCAAAGCCTATTGTACGGCCACTTGCCCTTGGCCGTTGCGATTGGTTCATAACACGAAGGAGGCAACCGGTGTCTGGCGTGCCGCCTTAGTAAACGGGACTCCGCGCCCGGCTCACAAAGCTTCCCTGGCTGGCCGGGGCCCACTCCTTGGGCGTACGCTGTTTGGCGGATTCAGTTACGGTCGAAGAGAGGGCTGGCGGCGCCAGCCAACCTCCACTGTGCACTGTCCACTGCGAGCTGACAAATGACCTATCCCACCTACCACAACCTGATCGGCGGCCAATGGGTCGCCGCGGCGACCGGCAAGACCATCCTCAACCTGAACCCCGCTGATCACTCCGACGTCATTGGCGAGTTTCCCTCCTCCCACGCCGAAGATGTGGCCTTGGCCGTAGCCGCAGCGAAGAAGGCTTTCGCTGCGTGGCGGCTGGTTCCCGCTCCCAAACGTGCCGAGATTCTTCTCCGAGCCGGCAACAATCTCATCCAAAACAAGGAAAAATTCGCGCGCGAAATGACCCGCGAGATGGGTAAGGTGCTGGCCGAGACGCGCGGCGACGTGCAGGAAGCCATCGACGAGGCCTTTTACGTGGCCGGCGAGGGCCGGAGGCTCTTTGGCGTCACCACCCCCTCCGAGCTGCAGAACAAGTTCGCCATGTCCGTCCGCATGCCCGTGGGCGTGGTCGGCCTCATCACGCCGTGGAACTTCCCCATGGCTATCCCCAGTTGGAAGCTCTTTCCCGCGCTCGTCGCCGGCAACACCTGCGTCATCAAACCGGCTACCGACACGCCGCTGTCGGCCTACAATCTCGTCCAGGCGCTCATCGATGCGGGCCTGCCGCCCGGCGTGGTCAACATCGTCTTCGGGACGGGCTCCACCGCGGGCGCAGCGCTGGTCGATCATCCCGATGTTCGCGCCATCAGTTTCACCGGCTCCAGCTCCGTCGGATCGTTTGTCGCCCAGCGCGCGGCCGCCACCTTCAAGCAGGTCTCGCTCGAGATGGGCGGCAAAAACGCTCAAATCGTGCTCGACGACGCCAACCTCGACCTCGCCCTCGACGGCGCGCTCTGGGGCGCGTTTGGCACCACCGGCCAGCGCTGTACAGCCACCAGCCGCCTTCTTTTGCAGAAGGGAATTGCCGTAGAGTTCACTAACAAGCTTGTGGCCCGCGCCAAGAGGCTCAAAATCGGCAACGGTCTCGATGAATCCGTCGAAGTCGGCCCACAGGTCAACGCCAACCAGATCGAAACCTCTGAAAAGTACGTCGAGATCGCGCTACGCGAGGGAGCGCAACTCCTCTGCGGAGGCCATGCGCTCACTTCGGGCCCTTATGCCCATGGCACGTTCTTCGAGCTCACGATCCTTGCCGGCGTCGCGCCCGCGATGCGCATCGCCCGCGAAGAAGTTTTCGGACCTGTCGTCGCGCTCATCGAGTTCTCCACGTTCGAGGAAGCAATCGAGATTGCCAACTCCATCGACTACGGCCTCTCCACTGCACTTTACACGCGGGACGTGAACCGCGCCTTCACCGCCATCCGCGACCTCGAAGCCGGCATCACCTACATCAACGCGCCCACCATCGGCGCTGAAGTGCACCTACCCTTCGGCGGGGTCAAGCATACCGGAAACGGCCATCGCGAAGGTCTCGGGGCGCTCGACTTCTTCACAACCTGGAAGGCCGTCTATGTGGATTACTCCGACAAGCTGCAGCGCGCGCAGATCGATAATGCGGAGTGACCACCCTATGGGCGGGGGTCTTACTCAAATGGTCGCTTTCGGTGTATATTGCATACATATACACGAAGTGGCTCGGAGATAGTTTCGTAAAGATACTGAAGGAAGCCATTGATGGAATACACGGGGTTCGAATGGGATGAAGGGAACTCGCGTAAGAATGAGAAGCATGGCGTAACCAAAGCGGAGGTTGAACAGGCTTTCTTGAATAAGCCTCTGATTGTGGCGGCGGACATGAAACATAGCCAGCAAGAACCCAGGTATCACGCATTGGGCCGGACTGACGCGAATCGCTGTCTACACATCACATTTACGGAACGCGGTGACGGCACGCTGATTCGCCCGATCTCGGCCCGGGCTGCGAGCCGAAAGGAGAGGAAAATCTATGAAGAAGCGCTTAAAGCCAATCCCTAAGTTCGCAAGTGAGGCGGACGAGCGCGCCTTTTGGGAATCTCCGGGAAATGAAAGCGCGGAATACGTGGATTGGAGCAAGGCGAAGCTGACCGCGTTTCCCAAGCTCAAGCCTTCTACTGAGGCGATTTCACTGCGCATGCCTGAAAATCTGCTGGATACAATTCGCAGTCATGCGCAGAAACTCGATGTGCCGTATCAGTCTTTGATCAAGCTATGGGTTGCTGAGAAGGTCGCAGAGTTGACGAGCAAACCGCCGCGCGCCAACCGCCGAGTTCGCGGGTGAAGCACACCGGCAACGGCCACCGCGAAGGCCTCGGCGCACTCGACTTCTTCACTACAAGGAAAGCCGTCTATGTGGATTACTCCGATAAGCTCCAGCGGGCGCAGATCGACAATGCGGAATAAGCGCAGAAGGGCAGCGCACGTTGATCGTTCAGACAAACCGGATTGGCGATACGTTTACTTTGAGGGCCAGGAGACACTATGTCGAAGGAGAAAATCTATAATCTATTTGCTTTTTTGGAAGGAAATGCGGTCAAGAATCTTGGCGTTTCCTCCCATGAGATGGAAGGCACCGACAACCAAAAAGTGGCCTTTCTTCAAGCAAGCGTAAGTAGAGATTTCGCATCCGCCAAGCGTTATGCGCCAAGAAAGCCACTAAGTGTTGATGAGTACGAAGCGAGACTGCGCCTTGGCCGTCATATTGAGATCTTCGAAGACATTTTCAAGGAACACAATGCATCAAACCACCCCCTGTGTGTAGTGACGACGGTCGAGAATGGGACTCCTCAAATCCGTGCAACATCAGAGCACGGCCCTACAACCCTTTCCATGTTGAAAGGAACTCCGTTGGGCAAGCCCGGAATAATGATTGATTACCTCGAGAAATGTGTGGAAGGCGGTTTTTTTGACTTGCCAAGATTGATAAACGATGACTATTTCAAGGCAATCAAAGTGCTTAATAACGAGGGTCTCTACGTCTCCGCTGCCAAGTTGTTTGTGTCCTCCATCGACTCGATCGCATTTGTTGAGTTTGGGGACACACAGGGCAACTTTATCCGATGGTTGGATCGATATGCGGATTTGGCCCCACTCGAGGTCACATCTCGCGAGCTATGGGAATTCCGAAACGGCATACTGCATATGACAAACCTCTACTCGCGAAAAGTTCAAAAAGGACAGGTAAAAAGCCTGATTTTGTCCGTCGGAAGTTCTGAACACCCACCGCTCGATAATCCATCATGGAAGATCCTCAAATTCAAACCGCTTCTAGAAGTGGTGGCGGGAGCGATCTCGAAGTGGGTGGGTTCTTACAATGAAGATCCAGACAAAATGCTTGATTTTGTGGCTCGCTATGACTTAACCGTTTCCGATTCCCGGCTGATGGTAATTGCCCTCGACAAATGACCATCCGCTCGCTTTCCGCGCTACAATTTCACCATGCCCCGCCGCGCCGCCAAGCTCCTCGAAGAAGCTCGCCAGCTCCCGCACACGGAACGCGAATGGCTGCTCAACAAGCTCCTGGGCGAGCTCGGCGTTGCCTCGGACACCGCGTTGGCACGCTGGCAAAAAGACGCAGGCGATCCGGAGCCCGGATACGACGAGTGGTTCCGCGCCGGGGTCGAGGAAGCGCTCGCTGACACTTCACCCGGCGTCCCGCACGAAGAGGCCATGAAGGGACTTCGCGGCGCCATTGATCGGACCAGAAAGCTGAAAAGATCGGCGTAAAGCTTGTTTGGGGCGAGGCTGCCATGAACGATCTGGAAGAGTTGGCGGCCTACATTGCGGAAGACAGTGAGCAGAACGCACGTCTCGTCGAGGCGCGGATTCACGCTTCAGCCAAACTGCTTTTGGTGCTGCCGGGCGCTGGCCGTCCGGGCCGCGTGAGCGGAACGCGCGAATGGGTGATCCTGCGTACTCCCTATATCCTGGTCTACCGGCTCGATTCCGAAACAGTCCGTGTTCTCCGCCTCTATCACGGTGCTCGCCGTTGGCCCTCAAGCTTTCCTGGCGGATCGTAGTTCAGCATCGCCGCTATGAAATACTGATCCGTTCGACTCGCCAGAATCTGGAGAAACCCCCATGGAAACCGCCTACGTCCCTGCCCCCACCCGCTACGACCACGCCAACTTTCGCCGCTGCGGCAAATCCGGCCTTGTCCTGCCTGCCATCACTCTCGGCCTGTGGCAGAATTTCGGAGGCGCCGACGTCTTTGAAACCGGCCGCGCCATGATCCGCAGGGCTTTCGATCGTGGAGTCACACATTTCGACCTCGCCAACAACTATGGCCCTCCCTACGGCTCGGCCGAGGAGAACTTCGGCACCATTCTGCGCAAGGACTTTCGCGGCCTGCGCAACGAGCTCATCATCTCCACCAAAGCCGGGTGGGATATGTGGCCCGGCCCTTACGGCATCGGCGCATCGCGCAAATACCTGCTCGCCTCGCTCGACGACAGCCTCAAGCGCATGGGCCTCGATTAGGTTGACATCTTCTACGCGCATCGACCCTGGAAAGATTGCCCACTCGAAGAGACCATGGGCGCGCTCGTCTCCGCCGTGCATCAGGGCAAGGCTCTCTATGTCGGCATTTCGTCCTACGATCCAGACCGCACGCGCCAGGCCGCGAAGATTCTCAAGAACATGGGCGTGCCTTTGCTCATTCACCAGCCCTCGTACTCTATGTTGAACCGCTGGATCGAGAAAGGTCTTCTCGCTGCGCTCGAAGAAATTGGCGCAGGCTGCATCGCCTTCTCTTCGCTCGCCCAGGGCTTGCTCACCAGCAAATACCTGAAAGGCATTCCCAAAGACTCTCGCGCCAAGCTCGAAAACTCATCGCTGCTCAAGGAGTTCCTGAGCGAGAAAAACCTGAAGCGAGTCCGCGCACTCAATGAAATCGCCCGTGGTCGCGGCCAGACTCTTGCGCAAATGGCCATCGCCTGGGTGCTGCGCGACCAGCGTGTCACTTCGGCCCTTACCGGCGCGCGCAACGTCGAGCAACTCGATGACTCCCTCGACGCGCTGAAGAAGCTCAAATTCACAGCCGCGGAACTCAAGGAAATCGATCGCTACGCGCAGGAGGGCGGTGTCGACTTGTGGCGCGAAGCGCGCGAAACCATGGAATAGTCAACCTGAAGAGATGGGCTGGGCTTCGATTGTTCCGAGCCTCTAGCTCTTCCCGTCCAGCACGTCCCTCAGTGCGAAGCTCGTCTCCAGCCGGATCACACCCGGCAGCCGCGAGAGTTCATTCTGGTGCAGGCGATTGTAGTCGTCGATTCCAGCCACCCGAGCCACCAGAATGTAGTCGTACTGTCCGGCCAGCAGGTGGCAACTCACAATGTCGTGGCAGTGACGCACCGCGGCCTCGAACGCGTTGAGCACTGCGGCTGACTGCCGCTCCAACGTGACCCGGATGTAGACCGTCATGTGCTTGCCCAAAACCCGATCATCGATGATTGCGCGATAGCCGCGAATTGCTCCTGATGACTCCAGTGCCTGAATGCGTCGCGAAGCAGCCGACGCCGACAGGCCCACGGCATCGCCCACCTCGTAATTCGTCGCTCGTCCGTTGCGTGCCAGAAAGCGCAGGATGGTGGCGTCTAGTTCGTCCAACCCGGATGCCGCTCCCGCTGGAATCACTGACTCGGCGGGCATCCGAAGAGATTGTTGCTCTGGTATGGCATTAAGGTCACGATTCGTGCTCATTCTTGTGTTCTATCACAAATTTTGCACACATTGAAACCCATGAGCGCCGTAGAATTGCCTGCAGTCGGAAGCTTGGCGAGCACTTTTAGCTCCATGCTGTCCAGCTCGCTGCGCCTCTTTTAGCACCGAAGCCCTCCCCCAAAGGTCGCTTCGACTCAAAATGAAGGCAACTCCGTTTGAGGAGAATCAGCCATGATCGTCGGCGTTCCCAAAGAGATTAAAGACAACGAAGCTCGGGTGGGCGTAACACCGTCGGGCGTCAAGGCGCTCACTGAAGCCGGCCACACGGTGCTCGTCGAGACGCAGGCTGGCACACAGTCCGGTTTTCCCGACCAGGAGTATCAGAATGCCGGCGCGGAGATCGTTGGCGACGCGGGCTTTGTCTGGGGCAAATCGGAGATGGTCGTCAAGGTCAAGGAGCCGATCGATCAGGAGTATGTATATTTCCGCGAAGGCCTGGTACTTTTCACCTATCTGCACCTGGCCCCGCTCCCCATGCTCACTGACAAGCTTCTCGAATCGAAAGTCATCGGCATTGCCTACGAGACGGTCCGCGACCGGCAGGGAACATTGCCTTTGCTTACGCCGATGAGTGAGGTCGCTGGGCGCATGAGCGTGCAGGTGGGCGCGAGCTATCTTGAAAGAGAACGCGGCGGCCGTGGCATTTTGCTGGGCGGCGTGCCCGGTGTACCGCCGGCGCATGTCACCATTCTCGGCGGCGGTACCGTCGGGACCAATGCGGCGCGTATCGCGCTCGGCTTCGGCGCCAAAGTCACTCTCATCGACTTGAACCTGAACCGGCTGCGCGAGCTTGACGACATCTTTGGCGGGCGCTTATACACTCTCGCCTCAAACAGCTACAACATCGCACAGGCGACGCGCGAGGCGGATCTTGTCATTGGCGGAGTGCTGATTCCCGGAGCCACGGCGCCCAAGCTGGTTACGCGTGCCATGGTAGCCCAGATGAAGAAGGGCGCGGTCATTGTTGACGTGGCCATCGACCAGGGGGGCTGTGTGGAGACAGCGCGGCCGACCTCGCACTCCAACCCCAGTTTTGTCGTCGACGGCGTGGTACATTACTGCGTCACGAATATGCCTGGTGCGGTGCCGCATACTTCCACGCTGGCGCTCACAAACTCGACTTTTCCTTATCTGCTGCGCTTGGCCAATTTGGGCGCGAGCGAAGCTCTCCGACAAGATGCCGGGTTGGCTGAAGGGCTAAACACATGGCTGGGAACGCTTTCGTATCGCAGCGTGGCCGAAAGCCAGAATCGAGCCTGGAAGGCCGCGGCAAGCCTCATCGGTTGACTTCAACAAACCCTCCAAAATCCGGCTATGCGAACGCCGCGCCGCCCGCCAGTGTCAGATTGTTCTTGACACTCTAGTTGCGCCTTTGTTAGCTTCCTTCCGCGGAAAAAGACTCAGAGAAATCCACCGCCAAATACAACTTCTCCTGAACCGGTTGACTGAAAGTGCGCCGGTGGAGGTGCTCGTGTTTGGGGTGGATTTTTGTCTTTGGCAGACTTTTAACGCCGTATTCCTCGAATCTTAACGGAAGTGGCCAAGGATGGCTTTGAATCGTCTCGAACTCGATGACTCAGGGCGCTTTTTCATGCCCGGGCTAAGTGAACCCTTTGCCCGCTGGGGCGAGCGACTCGTCGTACCATCCCCTTAGACGAACGCGTGTCTCTGGGGCCTGGCTTTGTCATCCATTTCAAATAAGCAATCGGGTTCTCCGATGACGGTGCCTGTGATTAGTCGATAGCCCTGGCGAACAGGGAAGACAGTCAACCGCTTTTGAAACAGGAACACTTGGAGGCAATATGAGTTTGTCAAACCGATCTGTGGGTCAACGAACCGGAACCATCTTCACGACGAAATGTGAAAACCGGCGTCCCGCTTGGCTTCTTCTCGCAATCGCGCTTCTGTTGATGCTTCCATCGCGCGCCGCTTTTGCGCAATACGACTATGGCGACCTGGTCGGGACCATTCGCGATTCCAGCGGAGCCGTGGTTCCCAACGTCACCGTGACGGTCTCGAACGACGCTACAGGTGTCGCCTCGGTGGTAAAAACCGACGCGTCGGGCGATTATGAAGTCCCGACCCTGCGCGTAGGTGTCTACACCATCTCCGCAAGCGCCGCGGGATATGCCATCGCCGAAGCCAAGCAGATCACCATCTCCGTCGGTGAGCGCGAGCGCATTGACCTGACGCTCAAAGTGGGCACGGCACAGGCAACAACGGTTGAGGTCAGCGATGTCGCCCTGCAACTCCAAACTGACTCGAGCCAGCGCGACCAGACCATCACCGGCTATCAGACTGAGGCTCTGCCGCTGGTAAGTCGGAACTATTCCGACCTGGTAAATTACGTCACCGGCGCTCATGGAGCCCCGGCCGACGCGACCGTTACCTCGGTCACATCGTTCACGCGAGCCGGATCGTTCAACGTCAACGGCCAGCGCAGCATGTTCAACGACTACCTGATTGACGGCATGGACAACAATGCCTACGGCGAGAGCAACCAGGGCTTCGACAACCAGATTATTCAGCCCCCGCCCGACTCCGTCGCCCAGTTTGACGTGATCACCAACAACGAGAGCGCGGAATACGGCCGCTCCTCGGGCGCCACCGTCAACGTGGCCACCAAGAGCGGCACGAATCAATTCCACACCACGCTGTACGAATTCGTCCGCAACACCGACCTGAATGCGTTTGGCTACATTAAACCTGTCTCGGAAAATGCCCTCACCGGCACGCTCTATCCGCCCTTCAAGCCGGTCTTCAACCGCAATCAGTTCGGCGCCAACGTTGGCGGGCCCATCATCAAGAACCGTTTCTTCTGGTTCCTTGACTACGAGGGCCTGCGGCAAACGCTCACGCCCACGGTCGTCGATACCGTTCCCACGACCAACGAACTCAACGGTCAACTGGCCGTGGCTGTGCAAGATCCCTGGCACCCCGGAACCTACATACCGGAGGGCACGCCGTATGCCAGTTGGCCCACTCAAGCCAAGACTGATGCCGACCCTACTGCCTTGGAGATTGCAAGCCTGTACCTGAGTGCGCTGCCCGGCAAGTGCACGGTAACCGCCGGCGTAGTGGGATCGGGCGCGGCCGCCAACAACTGTCCGCTAAACGCGCCCTTCACGGATCGTGGCGACAAGGGCGATCTGCGCTTCGATTTCCAGCAAAGCGCAAATACCTCCTGGTTCCTGAAGGTTAGCGATCGCAAGGAGACGGGCAGGAACTACAACCTGCTTCCCGAGCCGATCGACCTGCAGACAAATGGCCACATCCTGATTCATGACGAGCAGGTCGCCCTCGGTTTCAACCATGCCATGGGAACCAACAAGTTTCTCGATGCCCGCCTGGCGCTATCCAGTACACGGGCCGGCAAGTGGACCTACGCGATCGGCAGCACGGCCTTTCCATCGAGTGATATTCCGGGTCTGCCCACCATCGCCGACGTATCCGGTGGTCTGCCCTCAATCGCCATCTCCGGCGGTTTCAGTTCTTTTGGCCGCCAGAGCACAAACCCGCAGTGGCAGAACCCGTCACTGCTCGATCCCAAGGTGAACTACTCCTGGGTCAGAGGCAGGCACTCCCTCAAGTTCGGCTATGAGTACGAGAAGGTCTGGCAGGAGATTGAGGATTCGAATCCCCTTTATGGCTCCTTCACTTATAACGGTGGCTACAGCCTCTGCCCGGCGTCGGCTGGAGCCTCGTGCCCAGTTACCGGGAGCTTCGCCAGCTCCCCCACCACCACAAACAGCGCCCAGGCCGACACCTACTGGGCCGACTTTCTCTTCGGAGCAAGCAAAGCCTACTCGCTTGCGACCTACTACATCACCCACGTCTACCAACAGATGGATAGCGCTTATGCGCAGGACGACTGGAAGGTCACCAACAATCTGACTCTGAACGTTGGACTGCGCTGGGAGTACGGTTCGCCCTGGTGGGAGCGGAATAACTACGTCTCGAACTTCGACATCGGAACCGGAGGCATGCTGACGCTGACTCCCGGTTTCACTCCCACCACCGCGGGAGGTCCAACCAACAACGGGATGTGCGGCACAGTAGCCTGCATCGCTCCCACTAGCGGCAGCGGCGTGTATGGCAAGACGCTGGTCAATCCCGATCTCTCCGACTGGTCGCCTCGCATAGGCTTTGCTATTGCCGCCACGCCCACCATTGCAGTCCGCGGCGGTTACGGCTCCGCCTATGTCCACTACTGGCGCGCCGGATCAGGGAACAACATCGAGATTAACGCGCCCTTTGCCCTCTTTACCTCGGTCACCAATCCTGCGGCTGCCGCTGCCGGGCTCGGCTCTACGCCAGGCTTTATCCGGTTGTCACAGGGCTTTCCGGCGGGGTTGGCCACCACTTTCAGCCCCGGCACAGACGACATCGATTCCATCCCGCCCGGCACCCGGGACGGCTACGCCGAAAGCTGGTTCCTCGACGTGCAGAAGGCCCTGGCCAAGAACATCCTGTTCGACGTTGCCTATGTCGGCAACCATGGCGTCCACCTCCAGGGTTTCATCAACGCCAACCAGAAGAACCCGGCTAATGCCTTCGCTCGCCCTTACCCGAATTGGGGCGGCTACCTGCTCAACAACGAGACGCTGTATCCCACCTTCAGCAACGGCGACATCACCCAAGCGTTGAGCGAGTTTCACTCCACTTACAATGCATTGCAAGCCCGCTACGAGCAGCGTTATACCGGCGGCTTGACCTTACTGAACTCCTTCACCTGGTCGCACGCGCTGGATAATGCCTCGTCCACCCTCGAAGCCAACACGCCCTGCCCGCAGAATGGCGACAACATCGAAGCCGACTACGGCCAATCGGACTACAACCTGCCCATCACCAATGTCACCACCCTCGTCTACGATCTGCCGTTCGGGCAGGGAAAGATGTTTCTGAATAACGCTAACGGACTAATGAACGCCGTGCTGGGCGGATGGCAGATCAGCGGCGTGAACACCATGCAGGCGGGCACGCCGTTTAATCTAACCTATTCGCCCTCGGCTACCAATGCTGTATCGCCCGAGCTGACCCAGAACTGGCGCGGCGAGAATCTCTATCGACCCAATCTCGTTCCCGGAGTCCCCTATATCTTGAAGACGAAGGCGCTCTCCGGATTCACTTCGGGTTATCAGAACGGGTATGTTCAGTATGTCAACCCGGCGGCCTTAGCATTGCCTTCAACCTATGTGAACAACACCTCGGCCGATGGGCTGTCGAGCCCGTTTGGCAACCTGCCCAAGAATTATGGCCGTACCCCTGCCTTCTACGAAACGGATCTGGCTTTCAACAAAAAGTTCAATACCCCGGTGGAAAGAATCAAGATCGAGTTCCGCGCCGAGTTCTATAACATCTTCAACCACACCAACCTTTACCTGCCGGGCGGCTCGGGCGGCGGCACTGTCTCAGGCAGTGACACAAATGTCGCCGGAGCTATTACTGGCGACACTGGCGGCACCATCACCGGCACATGGGAGCCGCGCATCATTCAGTTCGGGTTAAAAGTAAACTATTAACCTGCGTCAATCGGGCGTGCCGGCCTCGGCAATCGCGACCGGCACGCCCAGCAGGTTCCCCTGGATTCACCCAGGGTCACGCCCACTGAGAAACCAGAGTCTGGGCGGAAATAACAGCAATCCACCTCAATCGAAGGCCGCGCAAGGGCACGCGGGCATCTTCAGCCTGCGTCGAGCCACGCTTTGCCTCCGATCGTGTTGTTTTTCCGTCTTCCAGGCAGACCGAAAGGAAGTGACAAGCGTGGTGTCAAGGCAGGAAATCCTCAGCGAATTGGGCGCCCAAGCGCAACCTTGGGATGTATTAGTGATAGGCGGCGGGGCTACCGGCCTGGGCTCTGCGGTCGAAGCTGCCGCTCGCGGCTACCGCACTCTGCTTGTGGAGCGCTCCGATTTCGCCAAGGAGACCTCCAGCCGCAGCACCAAGCTCGTCCATGGCGGCGTGCGCTATCTGGAGCAAATGAACTTGACGCTGGTCCTTGACGCTTTGCGCGAGCGCGGACACATGTTGCGCAACGCGCCGCATCTGGTCCACGATTTATGCTTCGTCGTCCCGGCCTATAGCTATCTTTCGCTTCCTTACTATGGACTCGGCCTCAAGGTCTATGAACGGCTTTCAGGGAAGTTGTCGTTGGGCCGGTCCGAGCTGCTATCCCGCCGGAGCACGTTGGAAAAGCTACCCGGGGTGAAGGAGAACCATCTTTGTGGTGGCATTCTCTATCACGACGGCCAGTTCGACGACGCCCGGTATGCCATCGCTCTGCTCCGGACCCTCCAGGACCTTGGCGGAACTGCCATCAATTACGTTGAAGCCACGGGTCTGATTGAGAGGGGCGGCAGAATCGTCGGTATCCAGGTCCATGACCGCGAAGACGGTGCTGTCTTCGACCTGCAAGCCAAGGCAGTCATCAACGCCTGCGGCGTTCACGCTGAGGCAACGCTCGCGCTCAATGGCCGTCCGCGCGATTCTTTTCTGGTCGTCAGCCAGGGATCGCATTTCGTCCTGCCCCGCACCTTCCTTCCGGGTAATACTGCGCTCATGATTCCCAAAACCCGAGACGGGCGCGTTCTTTTTGCCATTCCATGGCTGGGCGCATTGCTTGTCGGAACCACTGACGTGCCCGTTGAAACAACCTCGCCGGAGCCACGCGCCCTCCCCGAGGAAAAGCAATTCCTGCGCGACCACATCGCCCGTTATTTGGGCCGCGCGCCTCGTCCTGAAGAGATTCTCAGCGTGTGGTCGGGTCTGCGTCCGCTGGTCCGCAATAGCGGCGTCAAGACCTCAAAGCTTTCCCGCGATCACACCATCATGGTTTCCACCTCCGGCATGATTACTGTCACGGGCGGAAAGTGGACGACCTACCGCCGAATGGGTCAAGACACAATTGATCGCGCCGCACAGGTTGCAGCGCTCCCCAAACGCCCCTCCCCAACGCTCGAATTGAAGCTTCACGGATGGACTTCCGAAGCAACCTCTGCGAATTCCACATGGGAAAGCGTGTATGGTTCCGATCTCGCCGCGCTTCGCGCTCTTTCCGCGCAAAACTCGAGCCTGGACGCCTTGCTGCACCCGCGCCTTCCCTTTCAACTGCGCGAGGTCGTTTGGGCAGCGCGCTACGAAATGGCGCGATCGGTCGAGGATGTGCTCGCCCGGCGCACGCGCGCTCTCTTTCTCGATGCGCGCGCCGCCATCGAAGCCGCGCCAGCTGTCGCGGATATCTTAGCCCGCGAGCTGCACCGCTGCGACGGCTGGAAGACGAACGATCTGCGAAGTTTTCAGGAAACAGCTAAAGGCTATATTTACCAGGATTAAGGCGTCCGCCGCGAACTCATCACGGTTGCACTCCTGGCGGGATCAAGAGCGTGAGCGAGTGCGGCACGACTTCGAGGCGCACAGGCAGGCAGCCCAAGACCTCCCCATCTGCTTCGACGAAGAGCGGATCCGCCGCGCCGTCGCATGCTCGGCATTCAATCGAAGGCGAATCCATCAGTTCCACTGCGCGGTTGAACGTGTGCCTGCCCGCAATGACCGCAAGCAGAAACGAGAGATATTGCAACCGGCTCTGCGTCTTGAACGCCAGCATGCTCAGGCTGCCGTTCCGCAAACTCGCGCCCGGAGCAAGCGTGCGTAACACACCCCCGAATGAGCGCACTCGCACCGCCAGCAACTGAGAGACTTCCACCACGCGCCCGCCGCCATTTCCGTTCGACGGGAGAACTGCCTCGAAAAGCGGGAATGGCGACGTCGCCCAGAGACGGAACGCCTCGATCAGATACAGAACGTATCCCAGGCGCCGCTTCAGCCCGGAATCCAGGCGTGACATCAGCAGAGCATCGGCGCCGACCCCTGCCGCTACGACGAAATACCGTGAACCCGGGTTCCCGGAAGCGTCCGCATAGTGGATGCGGCCAACTGAAACCCGTGCCGGTGCCGCATCGAGCAAGGTGCGCGCTACCTTGGCCGGCGGCGCAATCAATCCCAGATCCGCAGCCAGCGCGTTGGCCGTGCCCAGCGGAACCACCCCCAGCGCCACGTCGGTACCCACAAGGCTCTGCACGGCTTCGTGAACTGTACCATCGCCTCCGCACGCGAGCACCGTATCGTAGCCTTCTCGAACTGCCTCTTCTGCAATGGTTGTGGCGCTGCCGGGGGCGCCCGTCTCAAATGCCTCTGACTCGACACCCGCTTCACGCAGCACGGCTCTGATCTCGCCGACGGCCGCTTTTCTCCGAGAGGAGTATTGTCCTGAAGCCGGGTTGTAAATCAGCGCCACGCGGCGCATTGCGGGTTTCACTTGGACGGTGGTTCCTATCTGTTCAAAGTGCCCATTGGCACATCTTGCTATCATCGCAGATTTGAAGATGGAAATGCAGGTCGCCTGCCCGAAATGCCACGAAATATGTATCGGGTTTACTGCGGATATAAATGCCTACGGGTACAGAATGCTTCACTTCCCAGGTTCACTTCCAGCATTCGGATTCCGCCGAACGTGCACGTCGACATGTCTTCTCGACATGCCGGACGGATTGGCGTGACTTACAGCCGGAGATGCCACAGAAACCAGACAGCATACAGGGAAAGGGCAGTTACGCCTTCGATTCCCAACGCCCAGCCGACTCCTTTTCCCAAAAGACGAAGATTGACGACTGCCTCGGGATGCCACTCCGGCTGCGTGCGAAGGCCGCAGCTCGCGACCGCTTGAGCGCTCGCGAATGTGGAGGCATAGCTTGCCATTTGCAGCTGAGACGCGACCGGGGAAGGCGAAGCTGCCAACAGGTGAGCGACCTTCAATCGTTGGGTTGCCACGGCGGCATCCTCCTTCGGCTTCTATCGGCGTTGCGCCCCAAGGAATCAGTCGAGGTCGACAACAAAGTTGCCCGGCAACAGGCGGAGCTTCGTAATCAATGCCCCATTATCCTTATGGGTCAATGGGATGGCGAGTGATTTGAAACACTCCTGGGCCAATCAGTCCCAAGGTGGTAACTGATGGCCGCACCGGTCCGATTTGGCTCTCTCGCAGCCTGTGGCAGTCGTCACACTCCAATCGCTCGGCCCGGCTATCATGTCAGTCAGAGGCATCTTCTCTGATGAATCTCAGCGGCAACACCGTCCTCATCACTGGCGGCGGTTCTGGCATTGGCCGTGGTCTCGCTGAATCCCTCCACGCGCTCGGCAACCAGGTCATCGTCTCCGGCCGCAGATGCCACGCCCTTGACGAAACTACCGCAGCCAATCCAGGCATGAAGTCCCTTACGGTTGACCTGCAGGATCCTGCGTCGATCCGCGCCTTTGCTGCCCAGGTTATTGCTGAATTCCCTTCGCTCAGCATCCTCATCAACAATGCCGGCATTATGCGCAGCGAAAATCTTCTCGATCAGCAGCCCGACCTTGCAGACGCAGAGGCCATCGTTGCCACTAATCTGCTCGGTCCCATCCGCCTGACCGCGGCGCTGCTGCCGCATCTCCAAAAGCAGCCGCGCGCCGCCATCATCAACGTCTCGTCGGGCCTGGCATTTCTGCCCATGGCGCACACGCCCACCTACTGCGCCACCAAGGCCGCCCTCCACTCCTACACGCTTTCGCTGCGCGCGCAGCTCCGCAACACCCGCATTGATGTCATCGAGTTGATTCCGCCATACGTCGCCACGCACCTGATGGACGGCTTCAACAATCCGCGCGCCATGTCGCTCGACAAATTCATCGCCGAGGCCATGGAAATCCTCAAGACTCAGCCGACTCTGCCGGAAATCTGCGTCGAGAATGTGAAGACCCTTCGCTTTGCCGCCGAAACAGGTAATTTCGACACCATCTTCGCGCGGCTCAATGGGCAATAGGAAGGAGTTTTGGACAGGCTGGTCGGTTGCGGGCTGTTTTTCCAGAGTTTCCAAAGTCTGACGTCTTTCTCACAGCCCAAGTGGCTCATTGGTGCTCTGATTTGGGCTTGCCCTCAGCATCCGGAAGCCTCAAACTCAGAGAAACTCCTCTCGGCTCTTGGCCAAGGGGAGCCCAACTACCACCGCTATGGCCACCGTCCCCGACCTTACCCTCGAAGCCGGCCTTCCCGCGAACCTTGACGCGGAAAAGACCATCCTGGGCGCGATCTTGCTTGACAATACCGCCCACGCCGAGGCCGCCCAATCCCTGAAATCTGATGATTTCTCGCTGGACTCCCACCGCCGTATCTTCCTGCGTATGACCGAGTTGATCGACACTGGCCGCACGGTGGACATCGTTACGCTTTCCAATGAATTGGCGCGTTACAAGGAAGTCGAATCCGTTGGCGGCGTAGCCTACCTCGCATCGCTTACTGAGGGATTGCCGCGCCGTCCTGTCATTGAAGATTACATCCGCATCGTCAAAGACAAGAGCATGTTGCGCCGCCTCATGGGCATCTGCTCAGCCGCCATTGCCAAAGCCGCCGACCAGAGCCAGGACGCCATAGGCGTTCTCGATGAGACCGAGTCCCAACTGCTCGAAGTGAGCGATGCCGGTCTCACCCAAGGCCTGCAGTCCATTGAATTCATCATCCGCGACTCCTTCGGCTCCATCGACAATCTTTACAAGCAAAGCCGGGATGTGACCGGCTTGGCCACAGGCTTTACCGACTTCGATCGCATGACCAGCGGCCTGCAAAAAGGCGAGCTGATTATCATCGCGGCGCGGCCCTCCATGGGCAAGACGGCGCTGGCCATCAACATCGCCGAGAATGCCGCCCTGCGCTACGGCTCTGTTGTGGCCATCTTCAGCTTGGAAATGAGCCGCGAATCCCTCCTTCGCCGCATGTTGGCGTCTCAAGCGAACGTGGATCAGCAAAAGATCCAAAAGGGCTTTTTCGGGCGCGTGGAGCAGGAGAGACTGCAGGTCGCGCTGAGCCAGCTGTTGGAGGCACACATCTTCATCGACGACTCTGCAGGATCTACTGTGTCCGAAATGCGAGCCAAGGCGCGCCGCCTCAAGCAGAACTCCGGGGGGCTCGACCTGGTCATGGTCGACTATCTCCAGCTCATGTCTGCTACATTGCCCGGCGCCAGCCGCAAAGGCTACGAAAACCGCGTCCAGGAAGTCTCAGCCATTTCGCGCGGCCTCAAAGCTATGGCCAAGGAGCTCCAGGTTCCCGTCATCGCGCTTTCCCAGCTCTCACGCAGCAATGAAAAACGCGACAACAAGCGCCCCTTATTGAGCGATCTGCGCGAGTCAGGCTCCATTGAGCAGGACGCCGACGTCGTCGCCTTCATTCACCGCGAGAGTTATTACAACCGCGACGAGAACATGGCCGACGCCGACAAATCCAAGGCGGAGATCATTATCGCCAAGCAGCGCAACGGCCCCACGGGCATCATCCAGATGCACTGGAACTCGGCCTTTACGCGCTTTGATGGCGTGGATACAAGTCACCAGAAAGAATAGGGCCGATTGAAAAGCCGCCCATCTTGCATACACTTCCCTTGCGTGACTATCTTTGTCGAAGCACCGTAGGCAGTTCCCTGGACCTTCATGGAAGTTCTCAAGCGCCTCTTCGAGCAGCAATTCCACTCGCCGCCGGACCGCGTGGTTCCGCTCCAGGGCCAGCTCGGCGGCTCGGGGCGCGTCATTGTCCGCCTCGCCGGCGCGGGGCAGAGTGCGATCGGGATTCTCTATTCGGTCCGCGAAGAAAATGTTGCTTTCCTCGAGTTCTCCCGCCATTTCCGCCGTCACGGCCTTCCGGTCCCGCAAATCTATGCGGACGATCTCAACCACGGCGCATACCTCGAAGAAGATTTGGGCGACACTACGCTCTTTGAGTTTCTGAGCGCCAATCGTTCGCGCGATACGATCTCTCCGCAGGTGCTTGAGGCCTACCGCAAAGTCGTCGCTATTTTGCCGCGATTTCAAATCGAAGCTAGCCGCGACCTGAACTACAAAGTCTGCTATCCGCGCGCGAGCTTCGACCGCCAGTCCATTGCCTGGGATCTGAACTACTTCAAGTACTACTTTCTCCGCCTCGCCGGAATTCCGTTCAACGAGCAGGCACTCGAAGTCGATTTCACGCGCCTCACCAAATTTCTTCTCGGCGCCGATCACGACTACTTTCTCTATCGTGATTTCCAATCGCGCAACATCATGCTCCGCGACGGTCAGCCCTGGTTTCTCGACTATCAGGGCGGCCGCAAAGGGGCGCTTCAATATGACATCGCGTCGCTTCTTTACGATGGCAAGGCCGATCTTCCGCCCGGCCTGCGCCACGAACTGCTCGAACACTATCTTGACTGTCTCGCCGGTTTCATTGACCTCAAGCGCGACGTATTCATGGAGCACTACTACGCCTTCGTCTATGTCCGCATCCTTCAGGCGTTAGGCGCGTACGGTTTCCGCGGCTTCTATGAGCGTAAAGCGCATTTCCTGCAAAGCGTTCCTTACGCGCTTAAGAATCTGCGCTGGCTAGCGGAGCATGTCAAGCTACCCATTGCCTTGCCTGAACTTCTCCACGCGCTTGACAGAATGTCATCCAGCGACAAACTGCAGCACCATGCCGCTCCTGCAACAGGCCTCACTGTCCACATCTTCAGCTTCTCCTTCCACCGCTCCATGCCTCTCGATGAGTCGGGCAACGGCGGCGGATTTGTCTTTGATACCCGCAGCCTCCCCAATCCAGGCCGCGAAGAGCAATTCCGCAACCTCACCGGCCGGGATCTGAGGGTGATCGAATATCTCGACCGGCATCAGAGCGTCCACGAGTTTCTGTCTCATGCCATCTCGCTTGTTGATGCCAGCGTGGCTAGATACCGCCAGCGCGGTTTTACCAGCCTGATGGTTTCCTTTGGCTGCACTGGCGGCCAGCACCGCTCGGTCTATCTGGCAGAGCAGTTGGCAAAACACTTGCGCGGCGCACCCGGTGTTGAAGTCGTCGTCCGTCACATTGAGCTTGAAAAGTTGGGCATGTCCGGAGAGGCCGCATAAATGAAGGCGATGGTTCTTGCCGCCGGCCTCGGTACGCGCCTGCGTCCGCTCACGGACCATCGCCCCAAGGCATTAGTGACCCTCGCCGGCCGCACGTTGCTGGAAATCACCCTCCTCCGCTTGCGCTCTTTCGGCGTCAACGAAGTGATCGTCAACGTCCACCACTTCGCCGACAGCATCGTCGCTTATCTTGAAGCGAATCGCAACTTCGGCATGCGAATTGAAATCTCGCGTGAAGACGAACTACTCGATACTGGCGGTGGCCTTAAGAAGGCCGCATGGTTCTTCCTCGAAGACAAGGGGGCAAAAGACGAACCCTTTCTCGTCCACAATGTCGATGTTCTCAGCACCATCGATCTTGCCCGCATGGTGCGCTTCCACACCGAGCACAACGCCCTCGCCACACTGGCCGTTCAACAGCGCGACACTTCGCGGCTTCTGTTCTTCAACGAGCATAGCCAGCTCTGCGGCCGCCGCGCCGGTCGCGATGCAGAAATCGAGTGGGCCCTCCCCGCACTTGAAGTTCACTCGCTAGCCTTCTCTGGTATTCACGTCCTTTCGCCACGCATCTTCGCCGACTTGTCCGAGGAAGGCGGCTTTTCCATCATTCCCGCCTATCTGCGTCTCGCCGCTCAGGGTGAAGCGATCCTCGCCTTCCGCGCCGACGAATTCTACTGGCGCGATCTCGGGCGGCCTGAAGATATTGTTGAAGCCGAAAGCGATCTGGCGAGCGCAAAGTTCCCCGCAAGTTGATGCCGTCGCGCGCGGCCTCAGCCCCCATGCGCGCGCCATTCCTCACAGCTCATTCAAGATCACCGCAATCCTTCCCACCAGCAGTTCGTTTGGAGACTCCCCAGGATCCACGTCGATCAGGCCCACGGGAAAGGCAAAGTTGTGGGGACGCAGTACAAGACGGCTGGCAAGAAAGTCCACGTATCGGAACTTCAAGTGCGCGCCGTCCCGAACGGCGTACAGATTCACGCGATTTGGACGGTAAGGCAGCAGCGAATTGTAATGCCGGTCAATGAGCGTTATCGCCTCTGGCAGTAGCAGTGGGTCCATCGCCGGAGCATCGGCCGCCGGCACACGAACAGCAACGAACCGCTCCCATGCGCGGCGGGTACCCGATGCGCGCGAATGAATCGATTCGAACGTATCCGCAGGCAGGTACAGCAGTGACTGAATAGCAGACGGTCGGATCACCGGCTCGAAAAGCGCAACAGCGTGCGAAACAACCGGGACGGCGCACATGCCGTTGCCCCTGGGTTCCGGCGTCAACTGCGGAGCGGAAGGCAACAAATCGGCGACCGTGAGATGCTGTGCCGCCAGGATGCGGTCCATGGCCTCCAGCGAGAGTTGTCTGCGGCTGTGCAGAAAATTGGATAAATGTGCCTGCCCAAAACCGGTCTGGCGGCCCAGAAGCGAGACACTGACCGTCCCCCGCTGCACTCTGCGCAGCAGTTCCAGGCGAAGGCGCTCGTGCATTTGCGTGAAATTCATCTGTGGAAAATTTATTGCCAGCAATGAGACAGATTCATGTCTCATTTCACATGAAAAAGTCATCAGTGGCTGTTGGCCTTAATTCTGAGCGTCTTGCCGAGGTTTTAAAAGGGAGTGACCGGAAAGTTGTAGCCAAATATTGACGCACAGGAAGCGGAACCCTACATTTGGCTTACTAAATCAAGCACTGACTTGTGGGAATCTTTTGGGAAATGCTTTATCGCCATCAGCTTAGACGAGGGCGGAAACCTGCTCTTCGCGGGTGCGATTGAACATTGCCGGAGGGATTTGATTGAGCCGGCATTTCCATTCCCAACCAAGGCGCCTCGTTGGGGCGCAGGGGACAAGTCGATCGAGAACATTCCAGGACCTGCGCGCCGATGGTCATGACAGAGAACAAGAGAGCACAGGCGACAATCCCCCATCAGGACACGAGAAATGAGTTGTCCGGCCTGGTTCTCTACACCCCGGGGAACAACATTCATCACAAAATTCCGTCGGGAGATGAAACATATGCGGAGAATCGGTCATGGAAGTGCGCGTGCAATTGAAGGTTTGCGAAGGGTGTGGTTGCCTTTGGTATCGGGCCCAGACTCAAGGAAGTGTTTACTGCAGGGAGTGTGAATCTAAACTGAGAGATTTTCCATCGCCGGAAAGTCGCAGGCGGCGCGGACGCCCGAGCCTCACGCAACTTTCCAGAGTTTGGGCGGTGGCTGAGGCAGCAGGGGGTGTGCAATGAGCGCAGCCTTCCAGTTGCCAATGGAATGGGAGCCCAGCACTGCTGACGCAGCCTGGCAAATCGAGCAAAGGAGATCGAAACGACAATCCGCCGCACGGCAGCAATTAGGGCCTGAGAAGCACGGCCACAAGCCTCCGGCCAACCTGGCGTTCTACAGGAAACACACAGAAAGTTTGTTGCGGCGGTATCTTTACGCCTCAACGCAGGTCGGCAGGGCGCCTTCCATTCTGGGCGATCCGGTCGGGCGCGGTTGGGCCTCCAGCCGGCCGGTTCGAACATTCGAGGACGCGGTCATCTTCGTACTCGATATCGAAAACTCCCTGAACCAGCTCAACGTCCTCGACAGGGAACTGTTAAGCCGGGTCGTGCTTCAGGATTACACGCAGGAAGAAACCGCAATGATGCTTGGCCTGGGCATGAGGACCATTGGTTACAGAGTCCCTCTGGCCTTGGACAGGCTCACCGAGAAACTGCTGGCCGCCGACCTGCTTGTTTTACCGCATTAATACGAAGGGGCAAATCAACATCCGGCACGGGAGCGCACTACGCTTTCCTGTGCCGGATGAAGTACGGCACGATCCGCGTCCCGTCCGGCAGTTAGACGACCGCATTCCGTCGTATAACTTCGCGATACCACTCCGCGCTTAGCTTGGCCGTGCGCTTCTCCGTCTTGAAATCCACGTAATGAATTCCGAAGCGCTTGCTGTAGCCGTCGGCCCACTCAAAGTTATCCAGCAAGCTCCACACAAAATAGCCCTTCACGGGGAAGCCTTCTGTCGCAGCGCGGTGCAGATGCGTCAGGTGATTCCGCAGGTACATTACGCGATCGGTATCTTCAATCCGTCCGTCTGCTGTCACCACATCGTCGGCCGAACATCCATTCTCCGTGATGTAAATCTCCCGCGGATGCCACAGCTCGCAAACGTTGCGCACCGCCCAGTACATCACCTCCGGGCCGACGGCAATCCACGGAGAAGCCATACGTGGATACGATGACTGGCGGGGCAAAAGGTCGTACCCCCGCGCGGAATCATCCGTCTGCACATAAAACGGCGCATACACATTCAAGCCGAGAAAGTCGATCGGGCTCCCAATAGCTTTCATGTCGCCGGGCGCGACTCGCGGCGCATTCTCTCCTTCGCGCTCCAGGTAACCCTCGGTATATCTTCCTTCCATCACCGCAGTCAGAAACGCGGCGTTTTCCTCGCGCGTCGCCCGCCGCGCCGCATCGATGTTTTTTTCGTCCTCAATCACGGGCACAAAAGCCGTTGGATTCTCGGCCAAGCCCACTTGCGCCCCTGACGCACCCGCGCGAATCGCCTCGACACCGAGTCCGTGCGCGAGAAGCGCGTGATGACGCACCTGGTTCACTTCGGCCGCGGGCAGCATCAGCCCCGGCGCAAACTTCCCGGTCTTGTACCCAAGGTTGGTAAAAGAATCGAATTCGTTGACGGTCATGAAATGGCGAACACGGTCGGAGAGTTGCTGCGCCACGTAACCCGCATAGTCAGCATAGGCCTTCGCTGTGTCGCGCGACTGCCAACCTCCCTCAAGCGCAGCCGGAAGGTCCCAATGAAAGAGCGTGACGTAGGGCGTAATTCCGTTCGCCAGCAGCTCATCCAAGACCCGCTTATAGTGGTCCAGACCCAACGGGTTTGGCTGCCCGGTGCCGTCGGGAAAGATACGCGGCCACGAGATCGACATTCGGCATGCGCCCGCGCCTAGATTTTTTAGCAGGTGCGTGTCCTCTTTGTACCGGTGATACGAATCGTCGGCCACATCGCCCGTGTCGCCGTCACTTGTCTTTCCCGGCGTGTGTGCGAACACATCCCAAATCGATGGCTTGCGCCCATCCTCTTTCACCGCGCCTTCAATCTGGTACGCAGCCGTGGCGCAGCCCCAAACAAATCCATTCTGGAATTGGAGGTCCTGCGCCACCGCTGTTGATTGACCTGACGAATTCTCGGGAATCACAACGTTGGCCAGCGCCGCAGTTGCTGCTACGGCCTTACCGAATTGCCGCCGGGTCATACCTTGCATCAGGAAACCTCTTCGTCTAACTCAGGAACAACACAGGGAATGACGATCCAAGGGCGCGACAGCGCCAGAATCAACCGGAATTCTATCAGAGAGATGCATCATGAAATCGGAGAGATGGTCGTACAAGGTCGAATGCATTAACAGGGTCTTACAAAAGGCAGATAATCTTAAACTCTGTGCGCCTCACGGCACGCTCGTGAATCTTCCGTGAAAAGTCAACTTCATGGATTGACGCACCGCCGGATCGTTTCTAACTTCACACTCATGGACAATTTGGAATTCGACCAGCTACTTAGCTCGTACAGACAGGCGGTGGATCGCTGGGTTGATGCGATCCGCGCCGAGGAATCGCTCGCAACGGCAGACCATTCCATGGTTCAGATGGAGAAGTGGGATGACGCCGGCTTCAAACTCCACGATGCGGAATTGACGGCCAAGAAGGCGCGCGACGCCTATAAGAATGCCTTACGAAAGAAGAACTACGGCTTCTAGATAGTCTGGCTGCTCGACCAGCCTTCAGCGTTTCGGTGCACGCAAAAAAGGCCGCAGCCCGTTTGAAAGCTGCGGCCTCTCGTCCGTGTCTCGGCTCTAATTTTGGAATGCGCGAAGCGCGGCTGCCCCACCGCAGACCCGGGGTCCCCAGGAATCGATCCTGGTTTCCTGGGGCGGAGGTGGCTACATCTCCTTCACGCCTTCGACAAACGCCTTCAACTTGCGGCTCCGGCTCGGATGCCGCAGCTTGCGCAGCGCCTTGGCTTCAATCTGCCGGATGCGCTCGCGCGTTACCTGGAAGCTCTGTCCGACTTCTTCCAGCGTGTGCTCGCTACCGTCCTCGAGCCCGAAGCGCATCTTGATCACCCGCTCTTCGCGCGGTGTCAGTGTGCGCAGCACTTGTGACGTGTATTCCTTCAGGTTCACTCCAATCACCGCTTCCGATGGCGAAACTGCCTGGCGATCTTCGATGAAATCGCCCAGGTGAGAGTCTTCCTCTTCGCCGATCGGCGTCTCCAGCGAGATGGGTTCCTGCGCGATCTTCAGTACCTTGCGCACCTTGGCCACCGGGATGTCCATGCGCCTCGCAATCTCCTCGCTCGAAGGTTCGCGGCCGAGCTCCTGCACCAGCTGGCGGCTGGTGCGGATCAGCTTGTTGATCGTTTCGATCATGTGCACCGGAATGCGGATCGTGCGCGCCTGGTCCGCGATCGCGCGTGTGATTGCCTGCCGGATCCACCACGTTGCATACGTCGAAAACTTGTAGCCGCGCCGGTACTCGAACTTATCCACTGCCTTCATCAGGCCGATGTTGCCCTCCTGAATGAGGTCGAGGAACTGCAGTCCGCGATTGGTGTACTTCTTGGCGATCGACACCACGAGCCGCAGGTTCGCCTCGATCAGCTCGCGCTTCGCCTGCTCGGCATCCATGTCACCCTGGATCATCTCGCGCTGCGTGCGCTTCAACTCGACAATCGACACGCCTGCGTCGCCTTCGATCTTTTCCAGGTCCGTCCGGCAGTTCTTCTGCTGGCGCCGATACTCCTTTTTCATCTCCTCGCTCTTTGAGGCTTCGTGCTTCTGCTCCAGAGAGCGAACCTGGCGCTCCAGCGTGCGCATTGTGTCCACGGTCTTGTTGACCTTGTCCAGCAGGCGCTTGCGCTCCAGCGCTGTGTACTTCAGCTCGCGCACGATGCGTGAGATGAACACCTTCTCGCGGCCCAGGGCCCAGCGCAGCCGTCGCGCCTCTTTCACCTTCGCTTTGTTACCGGGCGAGATCGCTGCCTGCTTCTCTTCAATCTGAACAGCTTTCTTCTGGTGCTTCACCAGCGTGTCCGTACGCGCTACGGTGGCCTTCACGCGGGCCTGCACCACCTCTTCGGTGAGCTCTTCTTCGTCGAAGATCACCACTTCCTTCACGTTGCGCACGCCGCGCTTCAGGTCTTCGCCCAGCGCCGCCACTTCGCGGATCACGATCGGCGAGCGCGAAATCGCCTTGAGCACGCGGTTCTGGCCGCGCTCGATGCGCTTGGCGATCTCCACCTCGCCCTCGCGCGTCAGCAGCGGCACGGTTCCCATCTCGCGCAAGTACATGCGCACCGGATCGTTGGTCTTCTCCAGCGTTCCCGGCGTCAGGTCCAGCTCGACGTCCTCTCCCTCCTCCAGCTCAAAATCTTTGTCGCCGTGGAATTTCGGAGTGTCGAGCAGGTCGATGCCCTGTGTTCCGATGGTCGTGATCAGATCGTCCAGATCGTCGGGAGAGCCAATCTCATCCGGCAACGCGTCATTCACTTCGCCGTAAGTGAGGTAGCCCTTCTCCTTGCCGGTCTCGATCAGGCCGTGCACATCCTCTTCGAATTTGTCTTCAATCGCCAAAATATGCCTGCTCTCTTCGGCAGGACGCGTTCACAGATCGCGTCTCACCCGATTTCGTTCCTGGCCCGCGTCATTACAACGAGCCGCGCCAATTCGCGCGCGCATCGTTCCGCGCCCATCGCAGACCCGCGCCGCGCCCGACTCCGGACGCACAAAATGAAGATTTCCCAAAGGAAATCCTCGCTTGCGTACACCTCTGCAAGCCCGCAAAAAAGCGGTGATAATTTTTCTCGGAACAGGATGGCAGCGCTTCAGGTTTCGCCTGGGTCGCCCGCGAGCCGCAGCTCATGTGTGGGGCAAAGGGGGCGCGCATCCTCACTGAGATCAATAGATTACCACAACTGCACTTGCCGGCGCTAACAAAAAACTCGGCCCAAAACCAGCCCCGTCTTGGCAGCCTCAATCGCCTCGCCACCCGCTTCCAGCCACCCGATCCCGATTCTTACTCAATATTTAGACGCTCCGAAGAGCTGTTTCGACGCATGATTTGCCCCCGTTAGCCTCCCCAGCCAGGGGCCAAAACCTTACCGTTCCTGCGCCTTCTGGCCATGCAGCCGCCGCAGTGTCCGGTCCAGTTCCAGCTTCTTCTGGGTCAAAAGCGCCAGCCCCGCAAAGTCGCCATTCCGCTCGGCCTCAGCGATCTGTGCCCGCAGTTCACGGAGCCTCCCTTCTATAGCGCGCTCCTGAACCTCCTGCACCGCGCTCGCTACCTCTTTTGCCTCTGGCGGTCGGCTCTCGCCTAAAAGCGCCTCCGCCAGCAGTGCTCTTTGGCCCGGATCCTCCACCGCCTCCATCGGGTCCTTTGCCGCACGGCTTACCAAGGCTTGCATCGCCCCGAATGCGCCCAGGTGCTCAAACCAGGCCGCGTTGTTTGTCAAAGCCTCTGCCGCCAGCAGTCTCGCCTCGGCGCCCTCGGGATCGGTCACAGCCAGTGCCCGCAGCAGCACTTTTTCTACCTCGGTGATGCGGCCACCGCGCACTGCCGCCCTACCTGCACCGATCGCAGCAGCCTCAATGACCTGCTCCCGAAGAACGTCGGGCGCTTCGGCGAATCCTTTTGGAAGATTAACGACATCCCCCGCTATCCGAGCGCCGAGCCGGTCTAGACGTTGTCGCGCGGCCTGCTCCAATTCTTCCCTAAAAACGGCAGAGTCGATGTTGAGGCGGACGGACGCTTCTCTCGCAAATTGAATCCGCGCCTGCTTTTGCGGCATGCGCTTGATGTGCGGTAGCAGAAAGTTCATCGCCTTCACCTTCTGCTCGGCGCTGGCCCCCGGAAAAAGCAGCTGCGCGCGGTCCAGTAAATAGTCTGTGTACCAGCGCGCACCGCGGATAGCCGCCTTATACTCCTGCTGACTGAGCCCTCTGGGCGTAAGCGTCTTCCAAGCCCCGGGACCGCTTGCTTCGTCGTAGCTCTCTTTCCCCCTCTCCCTGATGAATCGGTCTGGATCGAGTCCTCCCTCGAGCGTCACAATCTTGACCGCAAAGCCCTCCTCGGTCAGGAGTGCAATGGACTTCTCCGCTGCATTCGCGCCCGCCGTGTCAGGATCGAAGTTCACGATCACGTTCGAGGTGTGCCGCTTCAGGATGGCCACTTGCTGCTCGGTAAAAGCCGTCCCGCTGGTCGCAATCACGTTCTGGATTCCCGCCAGAAACACGCTGATGCAATCCATCTGGCCCTCCACCAGCAGGGCGAACTCAAGCGCACGAATCGCCGGCTTCGCCTTGTCCAGATTGAAGAGCACTTGGCCTTTTGAGTAAAGGCGCGTCTCCGGCGAATTGATGTACTTCGCTCCTGCTTTCTCGCCCGTTTCCAGTGTCCGTGCGGTAAAGGCAATCACCCGGCCGCCCTCGTTGCAGATAGGAAACATCACCCGCTTGCGAAATCGGTCGTAGATCGGTCCCTCGCTTCCATCACCTTGTTCCTTTGAGCTGAACAGCCCGCTCGCGCGCAGCGCCTCCTGGTCCGCCATTGCGCTCAGCCGGTCGCGCAGAGCGTTAAAGCTGTCCGGCGCATACCCGATTCGAAATTTCTTGATCCCCTCATCCGTCAGTCCGCGACCCGCAAGATATTCCCGCGCCAGCGCTCCGCCAGGCCCCCGCAATTGTTCCTCAAACCACATTGCGGCCGTCTCGTGCAGCTCCAGCAGTTTGGTCCGCAACCGCGCTCCGGCGGCCTCCTCCGGCGACGAGAACTCCCGCTTGGGCAGCGGAATGCCGCACTTCTGCGCCACGATTCGCACGGCCTCGGGAAAGCCCACACTCTCGATCTTGCCCACGAAGCTGAACACGTCCCCCGAAGCCTGACAGCCGAAGCAGTAAAAGAACTGCTGCCCCGCGTGTACGCTGAACGAAGGCGTCTTCTCCTTGTGGAATGGGCACAGCCCCGTAAACCGTTGTGCCCCCGCTTTGCGCAAGCGGATATAGCTCTCGATCACCTTCACGATGTCGGCCTGCTGCTTCACGGTTTGGGCAAAATCGCTCACGGACGGGTCTCTACTGAGGATACGGTGCAGCCTGGACTAGCATTTTGTGGAGCGGAGTGGATAACCGGGCCGGAACCGCCCGCCTCGGGCTCACAGCCTGAACCCAGATTGCGGCATATAATCCCCGCATGAAAATCCTGACAACCGGAACCCTGCTTTTGCTTGCTGTCGCGCTGCAAGCAGGCGCGCAGCAAACCCCTTCGAACGCAAGCGAAGCTGGGGGCGGCACGAAGCCTAACGACAACTGCGGCCTCCTCTACGGGAAAGACCACGCTTTGACGTTCTGTGCACCCGACGGGTGGGTCCTGGACAACGGCATCATGAACGATCAAGGGATCTACGCAGTCTTTTACCCAACTGGCTCAAACTTTCAAGACGCAAAGGAATCCGGGACCTTCATGTACATCAGCGTGGTTGGCAGACCGGCGGATTCTACTGTTGCGACGATGATGGCCGGCGACGCCGACCAAGCCAAGCACGATGCGCCGGCCACCGTCGTGAAGCAGGGTGATCCGATCAAGATAGGGGACAATTCCGTACCCACCCTGCAATTCGCCCCCGGTTACTCCGACCGTTTCGAGGCCGTGGCGTACATCGGCGAGGAAAAGGTTCTCGTCATGTTTGTGATCTCCTCGAAAAACGCGGATTCATTCAAAAAAGACTACCCGGCGTTCGTGCTCCTTGCCCAGTCCTACAAGTGGCTTAGTTCGAATGTGACCATCGAGCACAAGTAGAGGATGCCTCGCCGGGCTCCGGCTCCCGGCCAAATACTTGTTGCAACGAATATCTCCTTCCCGCATCCAACCAACAGAAAGGAGCAACCCACCATGACCCCTACCAACGCCACCTCCACCTGGAACATCGATCCCGCCCACTCCGCGGCCGAGTTCAAGGTCAAGCACATGATGATCGCCAACGTCAGAGGCAAGTTCAGCGGAATCAGCGGCGCATTGCACCGCTTCGAAGCCGACCACACCCAATCCACCCTTGAAGTCTCCATCGATGCCAGCACTGTCAATACCCAGGACGCGCAGCGCGACGGCCATCTCAAAAGCCCCGACTTCCTCCATGTGGAAAAATTCCCCGCCATGACCTTCAAATCAACCCAAATCGAGAAAAAGGGCGACGGCTTCGCCGTTACGGGCGACCTGACCATCCGCGGCGTAACCAAGCCAGTGGTTTTGAATGTCGAGGAAGTGAGCGAGCCCGCGAAGGATCCATGGGGAAATACGCGCATTGGCCTTACCGCAACCGCAAAAATCAATCGCAAAGATTTCGGACTCACCTGGAATACAACTCTCGAAGCCGGTGGCGTGCTGGTGGGCGAGGAAGTGGCCATCACACTCGATGTGCAGTTCATCAAGGCCGCCTGAGTCGAGAAATCGGTTGGAGGCTGCAGTCGCCGGCGTCCGCAGTTGACGGTTGCAACCGGGATCTTCCTCGCGCATCAAATACAGGTACGATCCACATCAGATCCATGCGGTTTTCCCGGGCGGGCTCCTATGGTTGCCCGCCGCGTCGCCTTGGTTCCAAAAACCGGAGGTCCACCGTGTCACTTAGAGCTGTCAAAGAGATCTACCAAACCAAGCCCACCATCGAGGGAGCCGGGGTCAAGCTGCAGCGCGCCTTCGGATTCGGCAAAACCGCCGAATTCGATCCGTTCCTCTTGCTGGACGACTTCCGCAACGAGAATCCCGCCGACTACCTGGCTGGCTTTCCCTGGCACCCGCATCGCGGCATCGAGACCATCACCTACGTCCTCGCTGGCGAAGTCCAGCACGGCGATAGCCTCGGCAACAAGGGCCGCATGACCGCAGGCGACGTGCAATGGATGACCGCTGGAAGCGGCATTCTCCACCAGGAGATGCCCAAAGGCGATGATCGTGGACGTATGCACGGCTTTCAGTTGTGGGCCAATCTTCCAGCGTCGCTCAAGATGACCGACCCGCGCTATCAGGACATCCCCTCCGGTGCCATTCCTGAAGTTACCGAGGATGATGGAACCAAGGCGCGCATCATTTGCGGCGAGTTTTGGGGCAAAACCGGTCCTGTCGAAGGCGTCGCAGCGGATCCCCGCTACGTCGACATCTCCGTTCCGCCCTTCAAGCGCAAGCGGATCAAGGTCGAGACCACGCGCAACGCCTTCGCCTATGTCTTCGCTGGTACGGGAACCTTCCGCGACGCCTCCGAGTCCCGGGCTGTCCTCACGGAATCTGCAGTCGACCCCAATGCTGAGGCAGTCTACGACGCGAAAAACCATTCGCTCGTCCTCTTCGACCGTGGCGATGAGATCGTGGTCCAGGCCGGTCCCGAGGGCATCCGCTTTCTGCTCGTTTCGGGCAAGCCGCTTGAGGAGCCGGTTGCGTGGTACGGCCCCATCGTCATGAACACCCAGGAAGAATTGCGCCAGGCGATGGCCGAGCTCCAAAACGGTTCGTTCATCCGCCACGGATAAGTCGCGCATTCGCCATGGATGAGCTACGCCATCCTCACGCCCGGCCCATCCCTGCGTCTTCACTGAACCGCAAAGGTGCGGAAGGGCGGCGCAACTCGCGTCTTTTCGCGGCTCCACGATCCTGTTAAACTAACCACTGCCACGTCTTAGGCGCGTAGCTCAGTTGGTTAGAGCGCTTCCTTGACACGGAAGAGGTCGTTGGTTCGAATCCAATCGTGCCTACCATTTATTTTCAATAACTTGCGCCCGTCTTCAATGGATGGCTGATCGGTTCTCACCTGTAAAATCTCACCTGCTTCTGTTTTCGAGTCCTCTATACCCTATTGAACGGTCCGCGATTTGGGCTGCAAAGCCCGCATCATCGAGTCCTGCGCGGCCAACATCGACGAATTTACTCGGTGAGCGTACAGCCCGAGCGTGGTCGAGACGTTGGCGTGGCGTAGGAGCCCTTGAACCGTCTTTACGTCCGTTCCTTGGTTAACCAGCCAACTCGCCAATCCGTGCCGGAAGTTGTGGAAACCGAACCGCTGGCCCTTCTTGAGCTTCACTCCGGCGGCAATCGCTGCCGGACGAAGATGGTCCCAAGTCAGAACGCTGCTCGACCTCGGAGCCTTCCCCTTCTTCTGTGTGCTGGCAAACACCCAATCGCTAGGCCGTCCATAAACCGTCTCCCGCTGCCAGTCCCGCAGATGCTGGGCCAGCAGATCGGTGAGCGGCACGGGAGCCTCGGAGTCTTCCGTCTTCATTTTCTCCACGATGGTGTCGCTGACCCAGACCCGGCGGAGGTTGATCTGCTTGTTCTGGTAGTCAATATCCTCCCATTTCAAGCCCATCGCCTCACTGATCCGAATGCCGGTTGCCGCCACGAGGATCGTCAGAGTCAATTCAAACCCCGACAATTGCTCGAAGATTTTGGCGGCGGTCGCAGGGTCCAGCACGATTGGTTTGTAGCTGGACTTCGCCGATTGCTCAACCCACTTCACCGGATTCGACGAATCGCTGCGCGGTACAAGTCCGTATTTCTGCGCTCTTGTGTAGATCACGGACATGATGCGCCGGATTTTGTCCTTCGTCGGATTTGAACGCTTCAACGATCCGAGCCACTGCTCAATTTCGAGCGGCTGAATGTCGAGAGCTGCGCTCGTATCCCAACGAGGAAGTAGGTAGCCGACTATGAATCAGCAATTGGCGGATCTCCGAACACAAGCCGACTAATGAGATGGTCCGCCGCTTAATTCACCCGCGATCTGTGGGTGACCAATATGGCAGCCTTTGAGAAGGAGGATCATCGACATGCAGATACATTCCGTCGGCATCGACCTGGGTAAGACGACGTTCCATCTAGTAGCGCTTGGCTCAGCAGGCAAGGTACTTGTGCGGAAGAAGTTCAGTCGGAAGCAGCTTCTGGCCTATACCGCGAACATGCCGGCATCTCTGATCGGGATGGAGGCTTGCGCCGGCGCGCATTTCCTTGGACGCGCACTGCGAACTCAGGGCCACGACGTCCGGCTGATCGCAGCCAAGTTTGTAAAGCCCTTCGTGAAGTCGAACAAGAACGACTTCATCGACGCGGAGGCGATCGCTGAGGCAGTCGAGCGGAAGAACATGCGCTTCGTCCCGATCAAGACCGATGATCAGTTGGACCTCCAGGGCATTCACCGGGTTCGTGATCGCCTGATCTCCCGGCGTACGGCGGTGATAAACCAGATTCGGGCATTTCTGCTCGAGCGCGGGATGGTGTTTGCACAGAGGCCAGCGAACCTCAAGGCTGTCATGGCGGACATCCTGGAGAACGCAGAGGCCGACCTGACGCCCCAGATGCGGAACCTGGTCGACATGTTGTGGGATGAGTGGAAGCTGGTTGAACAGCAGATCGAAAAGTTGAACCTGGAACTGGAGCGGATCTGCGCTGCAGATGCAGGATGCACGCGGATACGACAGATCCCAGGGATCGGACCCGTGGTAGCCACCGCCATCGTTGCCGCCATCGGCAACGGCGCCGCTTTCCGTAAGGGCCGGGACTTCGCTGCGTGGCTGGGGATCGTGCCACGCCAGTACTCGACCGGGGGCAAGTCAAAGCTGCTCGGCATCAGCAAACGTGGCAACGTCTATCTGCGGAAGGTCTTGATTCATGGTGCACGGGCTGCCGTACTGCGCATCAAACGCGACCGAGCACCAATCGGAGCCTGGCTGGACGCCCTGGACGCCAGAGCACCGAAGAACGTCGTCGTGGTTGCGATGGCTAACAAACTCGCGCGGATCGCATGGGCTGTGCTGTCGAGTGGGCAAGACTACCGGCCGACAGCCAACGCGATTGCCGCATGAAATAGTGCGGAAAAGACGCCTGCGGCTTGGAAGTGCTGGCGCGCTCCCACTTTCCCGCACTACTGCGACGACGAGCAATTTTCACCCACCGAGGTCTGTAAGGAGCAGCAAGGACGAAAGAACAGTCACAACGGCGTGTCCGCAGCCTGATACCGAAAATGGTCTCGAAAGAGCAACCGACCGACTTATAAGGACTGACACGCGCGCAACTCATCCTGGCCCGGAGAGCTGATCTCCACACTAAAGGCCGAATACATTTGCGCAGACTTGTCTTCTCGCCCTCGCTTTTTCCTTGCAGTCGCGCGGCGGACCATACATTCCCGTTACTTATCGAATTGTCATCCGGAAAAATCGACAGCGGCGAAGGTCAGCCAGGTGTTCCAAAAGAGGTTCGCCGGAGCGTCGCCGCCGCAGCCCTTTTGGAACATCGAAAGCCTTGATAATCCCTCGCAAATCGTCCCGAAAAGGCGTCGCACCAGCGAATTGTATGCCATTGAAAACACGAGTCGGGACCGGGACTCTGCGAGTGTTCCAAAAGATGTGGGTAACAAGACAGTACAGATGCAAGCGTGCATCGCGTCTCGCAGCCCAGAAGAAACAGCGTCCCAGGTGTCAGTGAGCGGAAGCTAGGGATGCTGCCAGCGTCACCTAGACCGCAAAATCCGGGCCAGGGTTTCGAGCGAGCGTTGCCAAAGCGTCTGATGCCAGAGGTAGTCGTCTGCGGAGGTGAATGCGGTCTGGCGGAGTTCGAGAACGCTGCTGCCAAAGTTACCCCGAATGCGGAAATCCACCAGGCTCTCGGCAAAATTCGGTCTGCATACGTTGCGCCACGAGAGGCGCATTTTGCGCAGATGGCAAAAGAGGAAGGAGCCGATAATGCTTGTGACAACACGGCCCGCGCGCCAATGATCGAGCCCGTAGCCGTTTGGCCTTTTCGAAATCACAATCGACGAGCCTTCAGTCTGATCGGGCATAGATATCCACGCCTCGAGATACTCGGGCTCCGTCAAAGCCTGCGAAATGCGGCGTGCATCCGCATCGACAGCGATCGAAAGTTCGATGGCCCAGTCTGATCGTCGCGCCGGAAGGGCGGATGGATTCAGTCTTTCTGACGCCTGCTGTGGGGAAGCTGACAGTGTTTCTACCACGACGATGACCTCACTTCAGACAAACTGCATGTCGCAGACCAGATTGCACGTTTGGACTGGTGGAGTGATGGACAACTTCCCGGGTGGGACCAGCTGCAGTTTGCCGGGCGGAGCCGCAGATTCACAAGACGGTTTTCGCACAACCGCGCCCTTCGTGCCTCTTACGATCAGTAGGTTCGCGAGCCTCGCCTTCCAATAGAGGGATTGAGGGTTGAACCGCCGAGCCGGCGTGACGAACGGCAAGGAACATTCGCCAGAATGTAGATTGAGCGAATGAACTGCCCTTAGAAACAAGAAAAGCCCTTCAAAAAACGGAAGGTTCAGGAGCGATGGAGGCGATCGCCGAGGGATGATCTGTAACTGCGACCCATTGCGACCTTTTGGCCGTTGTCGAGGATGACCACGGAGTCGCCGTTCGTTTCTCTGCGCACTTCCTTTACGTACTTCAGATTCACGATGAAGGAACGATGAACGCGAAGGAATCCTCTTGGGTCCAAACGATCCTGCAAGTGCGCCATGGTCTCGCGCAGGAGATGTATTTCAGTGGCCGTGCAAAGGCGGACGTAGTTGCCCTCAGCGCCGATCCAGCGAATGTCGGAGACGGGAAGGAAGAGAATGCGTCCGCGAGACTTAAACACAATGCGATTGGTGTACAAGTTGAGAGCCGAGGCGGAGCCACTGCCCGGGCCGGCATTTTGCTGCGGCAGAGCGAACTGCTCGCGGACACGCTGAATCGCAGTGCATAGCCTTTCGCGCGTAAATGGCTTCAAGAGATAATCGACCGCATTCACCTCAAAAGCCCGCACCGCATATTGGTCATACGCAGTAGTGAAGATGATGCGGGGAACTTGCGTCGCCGGCTCGCCGCTGAGCGCTCCTACGACGTCAAATCCATCCATGCCGGGCATATGGATGTCGAGGAACAAGAGCTGGGGATTAGCGGCGCGCACCAGGTCGATGGTCTCAAGGGACGTAGCAGACTCGCCAACGATCTCGATGTCGCTCTCGTCGCGGAGTAGCTGGCGAAGCTTCTGGCGGGCAAGGACTTCGTCATCTGCGATGACTGCGTGAATCATCACACACCGAACCTTGTGACAGTTTCAAGAACGCTTTGCGAGAGCTGGAGCGGGAATTCGATGGAGACCTGCACACGGGTTGGATCTACTTCGCTGATCAGGAAAGAGCCCTCATCCCCGTAATGCAGGCGCAGCCGGTTTTTCACATTGGATAATCCAACGCCATGGCCGGCGCAGGAACCATCGGTGCTATTCGAAAGGCCCACACCGCTGTTCGTGACACAGGTCCTCACGTTGTCGCCGTGCCTGGAGACCTCAACCGTCAATTCGCCGCCCCTATCGAGTTTCGACAAACCATGGACAAAGGCGTTTTCGACAATCGGCTGCAGAATCATGGCTGGAACCAATGCGTCATGCAGTTCCGGATCAACGGAGAGCGTCCGAATGATTCGTCCCGCGTAGCGCCTGTCTTGCATAGCGAGGTAGGTCTCAATGAATTCGATCTCATCGTGCAGGGGAATCAGCTGAACGTCTCTTCGTTCCAATGTCATACGGAGCAGGCTGCTCATTTGTTCCAACATCGAGTCGGCAGCGTCAATGTCGCTCCGCATCAGGCTGGAGATGCTGTTCATGGTGTTGAAGAGGAAGTGCGGATTCAGCTGCATCCGCAACGCCGCAATTTGCGCGTTGGCCAATTGAGTTTCAAGCCGGGCGGCGAAAGTCTCCTTTTCGCGAAACTGCTGATAGTAGCCGAAGCCGCGAAAGAAGAAGAACGCCCCCCAGAAGATGACCATGCTCTCCACCAGGTCACCTTTGAAGTTGAATAAGACGCTTTGCCAATAGGGCATCGGAGTTCGGTCGACAGGTATGTTGGGAAAGAAAATGACCCAGATCATCTCCTGGATCCAGCAGGTAACCAGGCTGACCGGGAATACGATGGTCAAAATCTGGGCGACACTTGCCTTTTGGATGAAGGGCCTGAAGAGGCGCCAAAGCGTCCAACCGATTACACCCCAGATGAGATATTGCGCTCCCCAGGACTCGAAGACGATGGCGGGGCCAATGCGATAGCCGGAGTGATAGATATGAAGCCACTCCTGCATCGCGAACGATAATCCAAGCAAAGTGAAGATGGCAACGAAAACCACAGGGTGCGTCAGCACCGAGTGGCCGGGGGAATCAGATGCTTTTGCGCTGCGCCGCGAATGAGCCCAGGATGTACTGGGTGCTGACACGAACCTGCCTCCGTACCAGAAAGATTGGCGTTGATTGCATTGTCACCGATTTCTCGTTCAATCGCAGCAATACCGCTCAAAAGCAGGGTGAAGGCGCAAAACCGCCAGTGTGTTGAAACCTTGAGAGAGAACAAGGCCACCACGTCGAGTTCGCTCAGCAGCAGCGCTCTGCTGTTAATTGTTCGGCGATGTCAGCAATTGCGCCGCGTGCTCACCGAGTCCAGGATCAGCCAAGGCAAGCCCGGGGAACCCCTCCGGAATCTCTCCTTCTCTATCGACGAACGCAAGCACGAAATGGTGCTTTGTAAACCATTGCTCAGCTTCGGAACCGATGGTCTGGGTCTGGAACGAACCCAGCCTGGCCGACAGGAGCCGCAGATCGTTTGCAAGAAGGTTCTTCGGCTCGTCCCCGCCTTGCAGGCAAGCTACGCGGAAATGATAGTACGCGGCGTTGCTGTCCTTGGGAACTCCGTTTCCGTCCCGCGCCAGGACGCCGAGCAAGACTGAGGACCTCCAATTGCCTGCATTTGCCGCATTGTTGAGAAGTTCTGTGGCCTCGCCGGGGGAACGGGCAAGCGCGGGGTTGCGAACCAGAAGCAGCCCCAGGCTGTGTGCATGGCGGGAACATAGCCCGACGCGGCAGATTCGCGGAAGAAAGATGCGGCGGCGCTGAGGTCGTGTGGGTGATTTGCGCCGTTGAACAGGAGCGTACCCAGATCGAATTCCGCCAAAGGATCGTGCAGGCTTGCACCCTTCCGGTACCACCGCTCGGCGGTAGCCTGATCCACAGGCACACCGATTCCGAAAGCATAGAAATCTCCGAGATAGCAAGCTGCCAACCCGCTGCCTTGGCCGGCAGCTTCATTCAAGAGTTTTAAAGCCAGTTTCTCGTTGGCCGGGACTCCCGTGCCCCACAAGTAGGCCACAGCAAGATTCACCTTGGCGCGAACCAGTCCGCCGGAGGCTGCGAGTTGATACCAGCGTGCGGCGCGCGCCGGATTCTTTGCAACGCCGATGCCAGCCTCATAGAAGTACCCGATTTGCAGTTCCGCCTGCGGATCTCCTGCTCCTGCCGCCTTCTCATACCAATAAGCTGCCAATTTCAGATTCTGCGCGGTGCCGCGGCCAGCGAGGTAGTCCGCTGCGAGTTTGATTTGCTGGTCAACGTTGCGAGGCTCGGGCGCAACCGTGGTGGAGGGAATGTCGGGTTCGGCAGCAGGGCCAGCCATGATCTTCGTTGGTGCGGAGAATAAGACGCAGCAGGACGCAAGGGTGATGGCAAAGGCGCGGCGGCGACGGCTTTGTTGGAGCATCATGGGTCTTCTCCGATGGTGAGGTCGTGATTCGGGGACGGCCGGTGAGCTGGCCGATCAGATGCGGCTGACTACGCATTCGACTTTGATTATGACCGAATGTTATTTACTTTGAATGATTTACGGGGCTCTTCCGCACCGCCAACCAGCCATCACAAATCCATTCTGTGGCGGTCGGTCACGGGATGGGTGCTGTTGGTCACAAAAATTTAATTGGAATCAGGATGGTGAATAACTGCAGCGCAAGGTCAGGCAGCAGCGATGCTCTCAGCGAGTTTTGGGTGGCGGCGCCGCGGGGACGCCGCCGTTGGTTGAAAGCAAAGTTGCGCGTCGAGCAATCAGAAGACGACTTTGCCCCCCAGAATCACGAATCGATTGCCCGAGGCCGAGCCGGATACGCTGCCCGAAGTGTTCTCAGCATTGCTCGTGAAGTTGCTTGCTCCCACGAAGGCATTGCCGACTCCGCGGAATTGCTGGTTCAACACGTTGTAGGCTGCCATGGACAGTTGCAGGTTCACGCGCTCAGTGATGGGGAACGTTTTCACAACGGTTGCGTCGAAATCGCTGAAGGGCTGCCCGCGAAGCAAGCTTCTGCTCCAACCCGGATAGGGATTGCTCACCGAAAGCGCGTAGGCCTGGTTGTTGATGATCCAGTGCGTGTTGGCAGGATCGACGGGCGTGCCAGGGCTGTAGACGCCGGTACTCTGGTCGGTGCTATCGGTGTTGTAGATGATGTAGTGCGGGGTTCCAGGAACTGCGGCTCCCGTGGAGGGATCTGAGATATACGAGTCCAGGTAGGCAACCGTATTGATCGGAGCGCTCTTGTTCGAAACCACAAGCCGGCAGGTATCCACGCCAATTACGTCCTGGTTGAAAGCCCCATCGCAGAAGCTGATGTCGCCTGTGTTCGCATCGAGATCGATAGGTTGATACGGAGTGTAGACCTGGCCGCTGCGATAGCGGTAGATGCCACTCAGCAGGAAGCCGTTCGCGAACCGACCGAGCAGCGTGTCGCCTTTCACGAATTTGGGAATGTTGTAAGTGAATCCAATGCCAAGTGTATTGGGGAAGTCGTTGCCGCTGAGCCCGCGCTCGGCAACGCCGGGGTCAAGTGGGTTCTGAGGAAAAGCGAGCGTGCTGCCTCCGGCCCCGGTGCTGCGGAATCCGTCGGTGGCGTTGTTCATGGCCTTGCTAAAGGTATAGGAAACCGTCGAATTGAGTCCGTGGTAGTTTTGCGTGGTCAGGTTCAACTCGAGCGCGTTGTAGTTAGCCCAGCCGCCGTTACTGGTCTGAATAAGGTCCCCATAGTTACAATTCGGGCGGCCGTATCCATCGGCTGAAGGGTTGGAGCAAAGCGACAGGCCGGAATAGAACTTGGGGAAGGCCGAGACTACAGGGAGCAGGTACGGATTGGCGTCGATCGATTGAAAATCGTCGGTAGTCTTGGAGCCGACGTAGCGCACCTCCCCAACAGCGGCATTGCCTATCTGATGCTGGATTCTGAGTGTCCAGGTTTGCACATACGGCGTACGGAAATTGGTCGGGAAGGAGTCTACGACATCCTGGCCAGGGTCTCCGCCAGTGGGTAAAGAAGGCAAGTTGAGTGTGCGAAAATCCGCGTTTAAGATTGAGCCGTTTGAAGGGAGGCATGCATTGGAACCACAAAGGAAAGCGCCATCGTTGGTCACCGGCGCTCCATCGGCGACGAGCAGAGCAAGGTTATAGTACGCGGGGTTCGCATTGATGGCGTAGCCGGAGCTGACGACCAGTTTTTTGTCGAAGTCCGGATTCCAGGCCAAGCCGATGCGGGGCTCGAAGTTCGTATAAATCTGAGGGACATAAGGCACGGTGCGAACGCTGAGCGGCAGCGAAGGATCCCAAAACGCGGTGGCGGGGTTGCTTTCGCGGGCGACGGTTTGTGAGTGCAGCTTATCGATCACATCGCTAAAAAACTCCCATCGTACGCCGAGATGCAGAGTCAACGTGGGAAGAGCCTTCCAGTCGTCCTGGAAGTAGGCAGCAACGTCTGGTTCGGTGAAAGGTATGGTCAGATCGCCTTTCGCCAGATAAGCGAAGCTGGATGCGCCCGGCGGAAGTGATGCATCCTGGGCGCCCAGCAGGTTGCTGAGTGTTGCGTAGTTGGGCTGGCCGTTGTAGTAGAAGATGCCGGTGTCGGGCGAGTTCTGGTAATCGAATTCGCCGCCAAAGAGGAGCGTTTGGTGGCCATGAGTCCAGGTGGCGTTGTTTTGTACTTGGGTGACCTTCACCGTGTTGCCTTGCGGGAAGTCGGCATCTCCGCCGAAATTCGACTCATCGAGTCCTCCATTGAAGTTCACTTCTGCAGGGCACACGCCGAAATTCGAGACCACGCAATTGGGAAATGGGCCACCCTGGAAGTCGAACTTGGAATCCTGATAGCTGTAGCGCGACTGGTCAACGAAGTTGGCAGTGAAACTATGAGTCCAATCGGCTCCGATGTCGTAAGTCTCGGACGGTTCGTTGAACCAGTCGCCGGCGGCGATCCCGTCTCCGCCCTCCAGCCCTAAGGCGAGTTGGTTCTGGTAAAGGAATCGTAAGAAGAAGCGATCTTTTTCGGTGGGCTGCCAGTCGATTCGAGCAAGTTGCTCCTGGTCGTTGGTGGGGCTGGCAATGGACCGTGTAACACCGGCAACTTGAATGTTGGCGGTGGCGCCATTGGCGTCGGTAACACTTTCCAGGCAAGCACCACCGCCCGTATAGGTGTCTCCGGCGGGGCATAGGCTGGCTGGAACCGGAATGGGCTGCGGATTACCGGCCGCGATGGAATATGGGCCGAAGCCCGCGATCGCGGCTGCGCCTGGGTCGCTGGCAAATGTCGATTGAATGGCGCCGAGGCCAGCGGCGCCGGGAACGGGAGTAAGAAAGGGGAAAGATTCGGAGGGCGCCACACCGGTGCGCACCCTGTCCCAATAGGTACTGAAAAAGAAAAAGAGCTTATTCCTCAAAACCGGACCGCCAATGGTTGCTCCGGGGCGATTCTCCACGTAGCGCGGAAGTACCGGGGTTGCAATCAGGAGCGGGTTCTTTTCGCCGTTGGTCAGCGAACTCATGAATTGGCTTTGATAAAGATCGAAGCCGCTGCCATGGAACGAGTTGGTTCCGGATTTTGTGATGTAGTTCTCTACCGCGCCGGCGTTGCGGCCATACTGTGCGCTGTATTGGTTGGTAATCACCTGGAGCTGCTCGATTGCGTCCTGGTTGCCAAAAAACACCAGCGTTCCGCCGACTGAGTTGTCGTTGTTCGACTGGCCGTCGATTTCGTAGTTGTTGTAACGCGAACTCTGACCGTTCACGGAATAGTCGTCGCCGTTGGAATTGGAAAAGTTGTCATCGCCAACACCGGTCACACCTGGAATGAGCTCCACTATGGTATCGAAGCCATTGTTCAGGGGCAGATTCTGCACGGTATTGGTATCGAAAATCGTCGTCACCTGCGAATCGGTTGTCTCAAGCAAGGCGGCGGCGGAGCCGTTGACCTCAACCTCTTGTGCCTGGCCGGCCGCGACATGGAGCTTTACTTCGGCCAAATTTGTGGTGGCTCCGGCTACAACCTGAACGTTATCGACGTCCTCATTGGCGAATCCGCCTGCGGTGATGAGCGCACGATAGGTTCCGATCGGAACGGTAAAAAACTTGAAGGAGCCATCGCCGCCGGACTTCACGTCGAGCTTGACGCCAGTCGCCAGATCGGTGATTTGAATCTGTGCGCCGGGAACAACGGCCCCGGAGGGGTCGGTAACCGTTCCAGTGATGGTGCCCGTGGTAATGCCTTGACCCCATGCAGACGCGGCAAAAATCAGCGTTCCACAGCAAGAAACCAACTTGTTCAGGATTTTCACGATTCGCTACTCCTCACGGCTTTGAAATTGCGCACAAGTCGCGCCGAAATTCAGCCTTCAGCTCCGATGCATGAAACTTCGGCTCTTCGTGAAGTGAAAAAGGCCCTCGCTTCCCCGCCTGTGCCCGGCCGGCTCTTGCGTTTTCCTGGTGACCACTCATCGAGGACCGGGGAATGTTTCACTTCGATAGTGCAATGGACGTCACTGGCCAAACGCTTTCTGTCTATGCACGCATGGTGCCTATCGCTTAATTCGCAGGGACAATGTGACGAGCGATAAGAATTCAGGGATCAATAGAGGGCGATAAGCTCCTGCAACGCTCTAAGGAGACGAAGAGGGTCGCAATTTTTTAGAATCGGCGTATCTGAAGCCACGTACGCCTACTGCATTCTGGAATCGGTGACGAATGGCGAACCAGGCGTGACAAAGCGCGCGAAACGCTGGTCAATTGCGCTGAATCAAACCGAATCCCTGCCATCGCAGAGGATCTGGATATGGAAGCTCATAGGGACCAGGAACACGGGGCGGGATAGACATCGCCCGGAAATTGCCTCTTTGCCCACAAGCCGGACCAAGTTAGCATTGGCCGTGAAACTGGACAGGACCTGATCGTGACAACGCATAGCGCGTGCCGGTCCAACAACATCTCAGCATGAGGCTCGAATGATCGTTCGCATCGCGAAGCTGCTTCTTTTGGTTTCTGTGGCTTTTCTCTATGCCTTGGTTGTGTTCAATAACCTCACCGCCGAGCTGGGAAGACCAGGATGCAACAGCAGAATAAGGAACAGAACAAAAAGTCGTAGCCCGGGGTCTTGCCGCGAGAATAGAACGGTTGACCGGCGAGACGGAAATAACCAGTTGATCAACACCTGCTGCGAAGTGTTGTCAAACTTGAAACTTCCGAGTGGGCGACAATCCGGGCACAACCTTTTCCTGGACCCTGCGGCGTTTGCCATTACCTATCCGGAAGCGCTTGCACGCGTGCCACAGTCAATGAGCACATGTATCCGTTTGCACTAAGTGGCACAACGGAGAATCGATCGGGCATGACGCGTATTATCATTTTCCAATTGATGCACTGGTCCATCGCGGAAGACCAATTCATCTGCGGTGGCGTCTACTGCTCGTGTCCCGATCTCATATCGGAAGATGATTGCCGGCCAGCAGCTTCGGCCCGCACCTTCTGCCATTCATACACCGGATACTTCGGGCGTTTGATCGGCGGCACCGGGTGCTCCTGCATCAGCTTGAGCGCGACCTCGACGCCTTTCTCCAATTGCGGGTCGTGACCCTGCCGCCAGAGTGCCGGGTCGAGATCCACCTCGATATCCGGCGCGACGCCTTTGTTCTCGACATCGAATTCTCCGGTGTCGGGGTTGAATAATGCATCCCGCGGGGCTGTGACTGCGCCGCCATCCATCAAGTCCGGATAGCCGCCGATTCCGATGAGGCCACCCCAGGTGCGCGTGCCGATCAGCGGGCCCGTGCCAAGTTTTCTGAACATCCAGGGAAGAGCATCGCCGCCCGATCCGGCAAATTGGTTGATCAGCATTACTTTGGGGCCAAAGATCACGCGGGGAACGACTATATCTTTGCCTTCGCGGGTCATGCCCGCCATCAGGAGTGGGCGCTGCAGCCAATCGACGATGTAATCGGCAATCCATCCGCCGCCATTGAAGCGCTCGTCAATCACCGCGCCCTGCTTTGCGTTCTGTGCGAAGTAGTATCGGTTGAAATACGTGAAGCCATTCACGGCAGTATCCGGCACATACACATAAGCGAGCTTGCCGCCGCTCAGCTCGCCGACCTTTTTGCGGTTCCCCTCCATCCACTCACGCTGCCGCAAGGCATGCTCACTCGCGATGGGAACAACGGTCACCGTGCGCGCATCTTTCCCATCGGGGTCCGGCCCCACCTTCAACTGCACGGCTTTGTCGGCACGCTCCAGGAAGAAGCTGTAGATCTCGTCGCTTCCATGCACCTCGCGCCCGTCGACGGCGAGCAGATATTCGCCCGCGTGAACATTGACGCCCGGTTCCGTCAGCGGTGCGCGCAGACCCGGGTTCCAGTTTTCGCCGAAGTAAACCTTGGCAAAGCGATAGCGGTCGTGGTCGATTGCATAGTCCGCCCCCAGCAAGCCCACATTGACCGGTTTCACTTCCGGACGAGCGCCCCCGAACACGTAGACATGCTGTGCAGTAATCTCGCCCAGCATGTCGGCAAAGATGTAGTTGAGATCCGCGCGGCTCATCACGTTATCCACATATGGTTGATACGCGGCCATCAATTTCGGCAGGTCGACACCGTGCATATTGGGATCGTAGAACCAGTCGCGCTCGATCCTACCCACCTCGCGGAACATTTGCTTCCATTCCGTGCGCGGGTCGGTGTAGACCATCATGGAGTCGAGGTGCAGGGTCCCATCCGGCTTGCCGGGCTCACCCGGCTTGCCCAATGCATCGACGGCCTTGATGGTCCAGGCGCCATGGGACGGCCTCCCGTCGCCGGAAGCCATGGGGTCTGCCGGCGGTAACTGCTCGTAGAGCGCCTTCTCACCATTTGCAGAAATCACGAAGCCGCCGACATGATCCAGCAGCTTATCGGTCTTCCGCGTGCAAACGTCAAACTTCTGTACGGTGCGCCCGTTCTCTCCCGCATCATCGACAACGCGTCCTTCGAGCAGATAGAGCTCATGCGTTTTTCCAGCCAGCAACTGATCATAGTTGCGGGAAGGAATCGGCAATGCAAGAATGCGCTGGCTGATTTCCTCGAAGTCAATCGCCGTCTTTGCGGGCTCTTTGGGTTTCTCCGCGCTCGTTCCATCATCCTTTTTCTCTGTCGGCTTCTCATCGTTCTTGTTTGCAGCCGGCTCGTCGCCGGTCTTCTTGGCGCCCGCGGCCGGCTCTTCGCTCGACGGCTTCCCCTCGTCTCCGGGCTTGCAATCGTCGGTGTCGGCAGCAGCGCCGGGCGATGTGCCAGATTCGATCTTTTCTTCGTCGCTTTGAGGTGCCAATGGCGACTTCAGATCTTTGCGCAGAACCACGACGTAGGCGCTGCGCGTAACCGGAACTTTATACGCGCCCATACTGCTGGCGATGGTTGGTCCATCGTCGGTGCTGGCCAGAAAATAGAGGTACTTTCCGTTCTTGTCGAAGACTGCTGAATCGGTGTCACTTAAACCATCGGTGATTTGATGTGCCGTCTTGTCCTCGATGCCGTAAACAAACACCGCTTTCAGCGAGTTGTCGAGTTGGCGCGTATAGGCGAGCCAGCGGTTGTCCGGTGACCAGCTTGGATTGAAATCGCTGTCTTCGAATGGATTGGTGTCGACGAGAATTGGTTTCCCCGCCTCGATGTCCAGGTACCAAAGCTGACCCCGCTTGTCGCTGTATGCAATCTTCTTGCTGTCAGGCGACCAGGTAGGCGAATAGAAAAACGTTGGGTGATCACCAAGGCTGATCTTCTTTACATCGCCCATGCCGTCCTGCTGGCGCAGGTGCAGCGCGTATTCGCCGGACTCATCGGAAAAGTAGGCGATCCACTTTCCATCGGGGGACCATGCCGGATCGCGTTCCTCAACTGCCACGGTATTGGTGAGGTTGCGAATGTCGCCATGTTCAACAGGCACCGTAAGAATTTCGCCGTGAGCTTCAAACACTGCGCGAGCACCCGTGGGCGAGATGTTCGCGTTCTCGATCTGGTCTCCGGCAGGCACGTAGTGCGGACGAACTGCCGGAAAGTCCCCGGTGACGTGAATATCCACTGGGTGCTGTTTGCCGGTGGCCAGGTCGTACAGGTGAATCGAGCCAAACTGTTCGTAAACGATCGCTCCAGGTCCCGCTGACGCCGATTTGATATCCACTCCGTTGCTCGACAGCGCTGCATTCACCTGCTTCGACTTCGTGTCATAGACGTACAAATTCACCGGTCCATCGCGGTCGGAGAGGAAATAGATCTTGTCGCCGATCCACATTGGCGTGGAATCGTTGGAATCCTTGCGGGGCAACTTCTCGACACTCGAATCGGACAACCGGGCGATCCACACCGGAGAGGCAGTGCCGCCGCGATAGTGCTTCAATCCGCGTTGGAATTGCCACGATTCTTGAAAGTTCGTGAAAGGCACATAGGCAAAGTGCGAGCTGTCGGGCGAATAGGAACCCTCCACTGCTGTCGGCAGGGGCAGTTGTTCCGGCAACCCTCCGCTGACAGAAACGCTGTAGAGCTGCGTGAAGTGGGCGTAGCTCTGTCGGCCGGAGCGAAACAGGACCTGCTTGCCATCGCGCGACCAACCCACCACCTGGTCGCCGGCAAGTGAAGTCAGACGCCTCGGAATGCCGCCCGTCGCAGGAATCACGAAGACATCTTCGTTGCCGTCATACTCGCCGGTGAAAGCTATCATGGAACCATCGGGGAAAACACTGGGTCGATTTCGATGCCGACGTCGCTAGTCAGTCGCTTCGCATCCCCGCCGTTGCGATCCACGATCCAAAGGTCGCCTCCGTAACTGAACGCGATCTGCGTCTCACTGACCGTCGGCTTGCGCAAAAGCGCGTATTGATTGGAGGACTGCGCTGCCAATTCGGCGGTGCCAGAAAGGCAGAGCAAGCTTGTGAAGAAAATCGGCGCGATCAACCCTGTTAAGGATTGGTAGAGTCTGTGAGCCATCACACCTCCAGCCCCATTTCTTGTAATAGAGAGCCTGTCTTGATGGCGTCATGCTATCCAAGCTCGGTTGGACGAGTCAACAGAATTGGGGAGCTTCGTGTGCACCGGGCTGCCGGTCGTCCGGGTAACTTGGAAGATTTGTCAAATGAGGATCGCCTGTGATCCGAAGAACATCACCGAAGCTCCACTCGACGCAAACTTCCCGATTTCACTCATCGATGGAAGAAAGATCCCGGCAAGTCGACTTCTCGTCAGTGAACCGTCCCGGGCGGTTTAACCGGCTAACCGTCATGTATGGTCCGCTGCTTTGTCGCAAGCGAAAAATGAGGATGACGGGTTGGTCTGCGCAAATGTATTCGGCCTTTGTTGGAGTTGAAGCTCCGGGCCATGATGGAATGCGCTGCGCTCTTTTCCCATTTAGTTACACAGTCTTGAAAGACTTCTGACGGGTTCGGGTTTTGAGAGCGCCGGGTTCGACCGTTGTGCCATCTCGTTGTTCGCCAGCATGACCTGCCCCCATTTTCCGCACGGTGATCTTACAACTTAGCCCGCCGCCGCAGCAGCTGTGGGAAAGTTGGAAACGCCATCGGCGTTTTCAAAGTGGGCGGAGCCCACGTCTTTTCCATAGCTCATGTCCCGGGCGAATTCCGCGGGCGTCCGATAGTTCAAGCTGCTGTGAGGCCGTTGTTCATTGTAGTCGTGGCGCCAGAATGCGATCTTCTGCCTGGCGTCAAACAGATTCTGAAACCAACTTACTCGTAAGCACTCTTCGCGCAGCCGCCCATGGAAGCTTTCCACATGTGCGTTCTGCGTGGGCTTGCCGGGCTGGATATGGACTAGCTCGATCTTCCGCTCGATACACCAGGCCAGGAAATGACGACTGGTCAGTTCAGGGCCGTTGTCGCAGCGGATCGACCTCGGTTCTCCGCGTTGCTCGATGATTTCGTCCAGCACGCGTGTCACGCGCCGGCTGGCGAAGCTGGTATCAACCTCCAGCGCGAGGCACTCGCGCGTAAAAGCATCGACCACACTCAACACACGGATCGCTCGGCCTGCTGCGATCGCATCGTGCACAAAATCCAGTGCCCACTCCTGGTTGGCGGCTGTGTACCGGCGCAAGGGAGCGCTCTGTCTGGCACAGTGCTTCCGCTTCTTCCGCCGCAGAGCCAGTCCTGCCTCGCGATACACGCGATGGACTCGCTTATGGTTTACCACTTCTCCGCTCCGGCGCAGCAGCACTTGCAATCGCCGATATCCGAACCGAGGCTTCTCTCTGGCCAACTCCACCAAACGAGCCCGCAGCTCATCATCTGAGCTTCGTGCCTGGTAGCGGACGCTCGACACTGCTACCATCAGAAGCCCGCACGCTCGCCGCTGGCTGAAGGCGTACTGTTGTTCGACATGCTCGACAGCTGCCTTCATGGCTACGAGCTCCATCCGTTTTTTCGGATCACCGACTGCAGCGCTTCCTTGTCCAGACTCAGATCCGCCACCAATTTCCGCAGCCGGGTATTTTCATCGCGAAGCTGCTTGGCTTCCTGAGCCTCGCTCACATCCATCCCGCCATACTTCGCCTTCCAGGCATAGATGGTGTGCTTCGAGACCCCGTTCTCTCGCGCTACGTCCTCGACCTTCCGGCCTGCCTCTACCTGCTTCAGCGCAGTGATCATCTGCGCCTCCGTGTGCCTACTTTTCGACATAAATCCGCCCTCTCCAAATACGATTTCATACTCGGTTCTGTGCGGATTTTGGAGGGCAGGTCAGAAACTCATGGCGAAGATCGAAGCCGTTCTACCGCGAGACGATCAAGAACAAGTGGTTGTAGAGAAAAACAAATGGAAGGCCAAGTACCCAACAAACATGCATTACCTGTACGGGAACGAATAGAGATGTCAACAATTTCAAATTCTTTCCCGTGTGCCCCAGCGGCTCGCTTTTGACACGGAAGAGGTCGTTGGTTCGAATCCAATCGTGCCTACCATTTCTCCTTTAGAATCAATTAGTTAATGGCATGACCTCTTCATTCTGCCCCCGATTTAGGGTGCCGAAGGGTGCTGGGAGGAATACCACCATTTTGCCGCCCTTCTCCGGGGCTCCGTGTTTACAGGAGGGGTGTTCAAGCCGGTGAAGACCTTGCGTTTGAGGAGTGAATAAGAAACCCTCTCCCCGGTGCCGGGGAGAGGGCCATTGTGGTTGGGATGAATATTAGTCGTCGGAGTCAGCGCTAGCGGCGGGCGCCGGGCGGTTGAAGTCGCTCGCCGGGCGAACCGTCTTTTCACCGGGGAACGGGACCCTCAAGCCGGTGGCCTCGTACCAGTCGAGGTGGCTGACGGTGTCCGGGTCTTCTGAGTCAGGAATGTGATATTTGCCGGCGGAGATCTCCGCCTTCTTTTTGAGCCAGCCGGCCCGCAGAGCTTTGACTGCAGGGCTATCCTGCAGGGCCGCGGTCGTGGTGCTGCAAGTGTTGAGGCTGGGGGTGATGTTAGTCGGGGCCGAATACCCGGAAACGCCGTAGCACAAGGGGACACCGTTCGGCACATGAGTCCACGGCAGGAAGTTATCCTTGGGCGGATTGTCGACGAAGAGCGTTTTCATCGGCGAGGCCACCAGGTCGTTCTGGTTCATGGGCGTCAGACCGAGGATCTGCTCGATCGTGCGCGTCAGGTTGACCTGCGTGTAGAAGGTGCTCTCTTCGGTGACCCCGGCTCCGGTGCCATCAGAGTTCACCTGCTGCGTGACGTAGGGGCTGATAACATAGCCCGGGCTGCGGTGACCATCGACGTGGTCGACACCGTCCTGCGCGTCGTCTTCCTCGATGAAGATCGCCGATGTTGACCACACGTTGCTGTGGCTGATGTAGTCGACAATGCGCCCGATGGCCAGGTCGTTATCGGCCTGTTCGGCTGTCGCGTTCGGCGGCCCGGTGGTGTGGTCTTGCATGATCCAGATGAATTCTAACTGGGGCACCGAGCCGGCGGCCACGTCCTTGGCGAAGTCCTGCTTCCATACATCGACGCGGTACTGGTCGGGGATGCCCAGATCGAACTGTGGGAAGTTCTGGACCGTGACCTTTTGCAGGTTCGGGAGCGGGGTGACAGAGCCGATGTCGTTGTAGTACTGGAGCTGCGGCTCGTTGCCAGCCTCGTATTCCAATGTGTCGTTGTAAAACTGGGTCCAGCTCGGCTCGCAGCTATCCGAAACAACAAACGGTAATGCAACGGGTTTACCGGCGCCGTTATAGCTGTTTGCCTGCGTAAGGTTCGTCGGAGTACACCCCGGCACCTTGAACGTGTTGTACTCGATGTACTCGCCGTAGTTCTTCATCCTGATGCCGGCTGCGGCCGCCACATCGAACAGGTGGCCCTTCTGCTGATAAGCAATCGCATCGCCGCCGTTGGAGGGGTAGTCGCGGAGCCAGTCCGGCGACTGGATGTCGTCGCCGTAGGGTGCCATGGCCTGGAGGATCCAGTTGTGACCGTCTGCCGACTGGCGGCTCGGGTCGTAGAAGTTGTCCAGAAGTGGGAAGCGGTCGACCAGCGCATGCGCGTTGGGCGTTACGTGGGGGTATGCGGCGTAGGTCGAGTCGTCGCCGAAGACCGCCAGCTTGGGGTCGCCATTGCCGCCTGCCACGTCGCCCAGCATCTGGTCGTAGGTGCGGTTTTCACGGATGATCAAGAACACATGCTTGATCAGCGACGGATCGCCGATCCTCTCCGGGATTACGACCGGCTTGGCATGCCGGTCGCCCCCAGCGGCCGACCAGATGTTTTGCGCCAGATCCCAGTGATTATTCTCGAAGACCCGCTGCGTCATCGCGCTCAGGGTCGAGCGATTTGGCACGGGAACGATGCTAACGGTGCCAAGATCCTGGTGAGTGTTGAAGTCGGTCACGCCAAAGTCTGTTTCGTACGAATTTTCGGCCGTATTCGCCGGAGGGGACGCCACCCCGTAGCCGGTGGTGCCGATGCCCTTGTCGTTAGCAATGAGCAGCGCGTTGTCCGCCGAGTCCAGCACAACCGAGGCCGGCGCATAACCGACCGGGATCATGCCCGTGACGGGACTCCACCCGAAGGCATTGAGGTCGACAACGGCGATGGCGTTGGCATTATAGAGCGCGACGTAGGCAATGTTGTTCCTGGCATCGACGGCGATCGAATTCGGACCTGCGCCGTAAGCCGGCCGGTTTTCACCGGGCACGCCGATCGGCAGCCCGAGGTCGATCGTCCGCACCACCTGGTTCATGGCCGTGTCGATCACCGAGATGCTGTCGCTATAGGTATTGGCGACCAGCAGATACTTGCCCCAGAAGGCCATGCCAGTCGGGTGGTGGCCGGTCGAGATGCTGCCGGTAACCTTAAACGAGGCCAGGTCGACCACGGATACGGTGCCCGTCGCTGTGGTGCCGGTCGGATACTCGGCGACGACCGGGGTGCCATTGGAGTACTCCTGGAAGTCATTCTCGGAAGCAGTCCGGCCCGCCTCGTTGGAGACATAGGCGGTCTTGCCATCCGGCGAGATCACGACACTGTGCGGGACGTTGCCGACGCGGACTTCCGGACCTTGGACCGGTGTTGACGCGGTCAGGTCGATCTTGGTCAGCGTATCGTTGTTGTCCAGCACGGCGTATGCGGTCGTAGAGGCCGTCTGGCCGGCGGGCGGCGGCGCGATCGCGATGCCCATGGGATAGGACGTCAATACGCCATCTGAGAAAAGCGAGACGGGGAACCCGCACGGGATTAGAAAGCTGCCCGAGGTTCCCCCAGGGCTGTTCGAGAAGCAGGTGACGTTGGCTAGAGAGTAGTTGGCGTTAACGTCCATTGGAACGCTAACGTGGGCGTAGTCCGAGAGCATGCCCGACGAGCTGACGCTGGCAATGGCAACGAAGCCGCCCTGTTGGAAACTGTCATAGTAGTTGTTGCCGTCCTGGCTGAACAGCAAGTACTTTCCATCCGGTGTATAGCTGATTCCGGTGCTGCTGCCATCTGGGTCGTTGCCTGCGGCCGGGATGTAGGTCTGCAGGATAGCGCCGGTCTGCGTGTTGAATACGGTGACGGCCTGTGGGGCGCCCATTTGCAGGACGGCGGCGGTGTGATTGCCAGTGGGGTTCAGCGCGATGGCCTTGGCGCGGGTCGTGATCCCGAGGTAGACTTGGGTGCCCGCGGGGGTGAGGATTGTGCCGTCGCTGGCGACCCACGGGTTCGACAACGGATGCGAGTAGGTCGGGCCGGTGGTCGCGGTCGTGTTCTCGCCGGGCGCGTAGGTCGGGAAATACGAAGACTGCGCGAGCGCCGGAACGCCGAGCGCCGCCGCCATCAGGCCGACGAGCAGTTGGTTGATCTGAGAATGATTTCGAGACATCTGTGGTTCTCCTTTTTTGCTTAGGTTTGTTTCTCACGCAACCCGGAATCGGCCACGCGACACGAGAAGCCTGAAACAGGCGGATGCCGTTTCTTCGATTGCAGGAGATGACGCAAAGGGAGAGCGGCGCCAACGGCCCTAATCTAGAGCCGCGAAATGGACGCCAGCATTACGCGAAAATGACAATTTTGTAATCTGCCGCAAGTGCAGTCGTGTGTTTCGCAACATCAGATCGCGGGCCGGGCTTCGTATCTATCTGGTGAACCGCAACATCATCGGTTCTGGACGAACCTCGCGTTCGACAATTAGCTGATCCCACCGAGATCGATATTTGACGAAACCTTAACTGGGGAGTGATCTGCATCAAACAAAACCGGATTACAAAATTGTCATTGACTTAGATGCGCGACGTCCTTCAGGGATCGTGCTTCCGCGTGGACGTCATTGAGCGCGATCAAACCTCGCATACACCGCAACGTTTGAAAGCCCGCGGCGGGAGACGCCGATGCGGCTCTCCGCCTACACTCAGGAACGAGGATATGTGTTTCCAATTTTCACAAGTTGAACATCCGGATTGCGATTCCGATGCGCGCAATTAGCGGCGGCATGACGCGGAATCTTTGTATTTGCCCTGGAATCCGTTTTTTGTTGGAGGGCTATGCATTGCGAGATGAAGCAAGGTCTGTCCAGCGGGAGTTCTTCTGTGTTTCGAAGCGGTCGCGTTTCGATCGGATTCTGCGCGGTGTTTTTCCTTGCCGGGACCTCTTTCGCGCAAGTGAATCGCAGCACGTTGAATGGGACCGTCACCGATGCCTCAGGCCGGATACTGCCTGAGACGCACGTCACGGCGCTGCAGAACACGACTGAACTGCGGCGCGAAACGGTGTCGGATCCGACCGGCAACTACGCCATTCCCCAATTGCCGGTGGGCATTTATACCGTCACCTTCGAGCACCAGGGCTTCAAGAAGCTCGAGTTTGTCGATGTGGAGCAGGTCATCGGCAGGACGCACACCCTGGATGCGACGCTGCAAGTCGCGGGCGGCGAAGAGCACGTGCAAGTTTCGCCCGCCTCGGCGCTGATGGACCACAGCACGAGCGCTGTGACCGGCCTGATCGAGAGAGAGCAGGCGGACGAATTACCGCTCAATGGCCGCAACTGGTCGGCGCTAACCACTTTCGTGCCCGGCGCCATTGACACCGGCGGTAGCAATCAGCGGACGATTCGCTTTGCCGGGCGCGGCCTCGACGACAGCAGCTTTACCTACGACGGCGTCGATGCCACCAACATCGTGAATCAGACACAGCGCCAGTGGGTGCGGCTTGCCATTCCCCTGGACGCGATTGCCGAGTTCCGCGTCGATACGCTGATGGCAACCGCTGACGAAGGCGCGACAGGCGGCGCACAATTGGACGTTAGCTCGTCCTCGGGCACCAACCGCTTCCACGGACGACTGTTCGAGTACCTGCGCAACAATATCTTTGACGCGCCGCTGCCAGAATGGGCCTCCAACGGTGAAGCTCAACAGCCGCTTCGCCTGAATCAGTTCGGCGGATCGCTGGGCGGTCCCACCGTGCGCGATAAGACCTTCTTCTTCCTCGCGTCCGAAGCCTATCGGCAAAACTGGGGCTATCCGGTGAGCGGCGACGTGCCGAGCCAGTCGCTCAAAGCAACGGTTCCGAGCACCTCGCCGGTCTATGGGATTATCAATGCCTTCCCAGGAGCGGGTCCAAAGACAATTCTGACGCCCTGGACGCCAACCAACGACCCGGGCGACCCGAACTACATGGACTATGACCTGCTGACCTGCGCGTGCGAGCAGGTGGTCAACGAGAGCTCGGCGATGCTGCGTCTCGACCAGCACTTCTCCGCGAAGACCACGGGCTTCATGCGCTTCAACTATGACCGGTCGGTCGATACGCAGCCACTTTCGGCGTCCGCAACGGACTTGCAGCAGAAGGTTTCCGCGCCGGTCAATGGCGCGCTGGAAGTGCTGCACATCTTCAGTCCCTACCTCGTGAACGAGGCCGAGGCAGGCTTCAATCGCTCCACCGATAACCAGTACAACTACAGTGACGCAGGGATCATCTATCAGATTGCGATTTCAACAGGGCCTGGCCCGGGATTCGTCACTGAGAACTACAACTACGACAGCATCTACGTGGGCAACTCGTTTTCGGGGATCGACAACCTGACCTGGGCACATGACCGGCAAACTTTCAAAGCCGGAGTGGAGATCCGCTACATTCAAATGAACCAGGAATATGGGGAACACGGAACGCTCACGTTTTCGACGGTGGAGAATCTCGCAGACAATGTAGCGACGAAAGCCAAACTGACAGGCGCGTTGCCGGTCAACGATTTGCGCAAGAACGTTTACTTCGCCTACGCGCAGGACGAGTACAAGTGGCGACCCAATCTTATCCTGAACCTCGGCTTGCGCTACACCATTTTCGAACTCTTCCACGAGGCGCACGGGAAGGCCAATCCCTTCGACTTTGCCACTTGTGGGCCTCAGGGATTCTGCGGCGTAGGCGCCAGCTTCGGCCAACAGAATTACGGCGATATCGATCCTCGTGTGGCCTTTGCATGGACGCCGCGGAAAGGCGGCAAGACGGTGATACGGGGTGGGTTCGGCATGTACCACGAAGACGGGCAGTTGGACGATCAGAATCTACCCGCGAAAAACGAAGTGCCCTCCTATTCGGCCACAAGCAGTTCGAGCTCGCCGCTCTCTTACTGCCCACCCACAACGTGCCCGACTGCGGTCCCATTTGGCGCCGGGACCCTCTCACCGAATGCCGAACAACGGAACCGCAAAGACACGTATGTTGAGCAGTGGAGCTTCTCGGCGCAGCGGGAACTGCCGACGAACTTCGTGGGCACGGTCTCCTACCTGGGAAGCCATGGCGTGCATCTGCTCGAGACCAACGAGGTGAACGTGATGAATCCGGCGACGGGGCTTCAGCAATATCCGGCCTTTGCTCCCGCCATCGGCTGGCGCGGCTCAGTCGGCATGAGCACGTACAACGGTCTCTCCGTGGCAATGCGGCGTCCGTTGACCCGCAGCCTGCTGGTGGCGGCGAATTACATGTGGTCCCACGAGATCGACGATGGCTCCAATGGCAGCGGCGATGGCGACGAGGTGGACCCGCAGAATCCGTTGTGCCAATCCTGTGATACCGCCAGCGGCGCCTGGGACGCCCGTCATGTGGTCAATGGCAATGCGGTCTATCAACTCCCCTTCGGCCTGGGCAAACCAATGCTGAACCAAAGCGGGATTGCCAGCGCAATTGCGGGCAACTGGGAACTGACCACAACGGCGCTTGCGCGTACCGGCTTCCCGGTGAATGTGCTGATGCCCTCGAGCTACACCGCGCTGGATGGGGCTTCCGGCACGGAGCGTCCCGACCTGGTCCCCGGCGTTTCGCTGACTCCGCCGGGAGGCAGAACAGTGACGGAATGGATCAACCCAGCGGCCTTCGCCACTCCGGCCGGAGAATTCGGCACCGCGCCGCGCAACCTGGTTCGCGGTCCGGGCACCTGGCAGATCGATCTCAGTGCCGACAAGACATTTCCGTTGTCGGAGCGCGGGCGGTTGGAGTTCCGCTCGGAGTTTTACAACATCTTCAATCACCCGCAATTGGGGCAGCCGCAGGCTACTTTCAACCCGTCGAACACTACGGGGTTCGGTAGCATCATCAATACGCTGAACACGATATCGCCGGTAACCCCGGTAGGAACGGGAACCCCGCGTGAGATGCAATTCGCGCTGCGTCTGGAATTCTGACAGACGCCAACCGGTGCGCCTGGCGGCAGGCGCAGCCGCTTCGCGCATCAAGAGGCTACGACACATGAAAGAGGTCGCGCAGTCCGCACATCGGAATGTGCGAATCCGCCCGGCCACCCTCTCGTAGAGGTCCGAACCGAGATTCGAGGCTGACTCATCATGAGAATTCTGGTCATCGAAGATGAATCCAAGACGGCTAAGTTTCTGAAGAAGGGGCTTGAGGAGGCATGTTTCGTCGTCAGTGTCGCCGGAAATGGAATCGATGGGTTGCATCTCGCCCTGGAACTGGAATTCGATCTTGTCATTCTCGACGTGATGCTCCCAGGGCTGGATGGCTGGCAGGTTCTCACTCGGTTGCGCCAGGAGGGCCGGCGCGCGCTGGTACTTGTTCTGACCGCTCGCGATGCCGTGCACGAACGCGTGCAAGGATTCGAATTGGGCGCGGACGACTACCTGGTAAAGCCCTTCGCATTTTCTGAATTGCTGGCGCGCGTGCGATCGCTGCTGCGTCGCGGGCCTCCGCGCACGCAGGAGACGCTTCGCCTGGCTGACCTTGAAGTCGACCTGTTGCGCCAACGCGCCACGCGCGCCGGCCAGCGGTTGGAACTTACTTCCAAAGAATTCCTTCTTCTCACTTTGCTGGCGAGGCGCGCGGGCGAGGTACTGTCGCGAACCCTGATCGCAGAGGCGGTCTGGGATATGAACTTCGACAGCGATACCAACGTCGTGGACGTCAATGTGCGCAGGCTGCGCAGCAAGGTTGACGATCCTTTCCCGTTCAAATTGATTCATACCGTTCGCGGCGCCGGCTATGTCCTGGAATCCGGCCAGTAGCCTGGCGCCTGTCTCACGCTTGTGGCGGACGCTGGCCTTCCGCCTGACGGCTGGCTATGCGCTGGCAGGGTTCTTTCTGGTCTTCTTCTCCGTCGCGAGTCTTTATCTGGTGCTGATGAGGGAACTTGAGAAGAGCACGGATTTGTTCCTCGCTGACAAGGTGCACGTGCTGCGCACCATGTTGCGGGAGCGGCCCGGTGACCAGGATGCGCTGCATGAAGAGGTTGTGCTGGAATCGGCAGCTCGTCGTTACGAGCAGTTTTATATCCGCCTGATGGATGAACGAAACACAACCCTGCTGATGACCCCGGGCATGGCTGATCAACTGGACCTGGCGCAATTAGCCGGTCAAACTCAAAGCCACCCTGATCGCACCGTCGCGATGAAAGGCAGGGACGGAAAGTCTTTCCGGGTGATCAGCGCCTTGGCGCCGGTCGGTTCCCCTGCAGCTCAAACCTTCACTCTTCAGATTGCAGTTGATGTCTCGCAAAAGGACGCGTTGCTGGCGCGCTATCGATTTTGGTTCTGGGCCGTCCTGCTGGCGACCTTCATCATCTTTCCATTGGTTGGGTACCACATTGCACGCCAGGGCATTCGTCCAGTGGAGGAGATGGCGACGACCGCCCGCCACATCAGTTCAACGAACCTGCGGGAACGGATTCAACCGGAAGGGTATCCGTTTGAACTTGCGTCCCTGGCCAGCACCTTCAACCAAATGCTGGACCGCCTGGAGGAATCCTTCGAACGCATCTCAAGATTCTCGGCGGATATTGCGCACGACCTGCGCACGCCGGTGAATAACATTCGCGGCGAATCCGAGGTAGCTTTGGCACGGGCGCGAACCGTCGATGAGTACCGCGACGTGCTGGAGTCTTCATTGGAAGAAGCGGTCCGGCTTTCGGAATTGATAGGGGACCTCCTGTTTCTTGCCCGCGCAGAGAGCCCGCTGAATGAGTTGCGCCGTGAGCGCGTGAACGTGGGTGAGTTACTGATCGCAGTCCGCGATTATTACGAGGCATCCGCAGCGAACGGAGGCATTTCGCTCGTCGCGCTCGAAAGCGCGGAGCCGCCCACTATAGAACTGGATCGCTCGCTGATGTTGCGGGCGGTGAGCAACCTGGTCTCGAATGCTATTGCACATACGCCACCCGGAGGAACCGTGACGCTGGCGGCCACGAACGAGGACGCCGCGATTCGCATCGAGGTCTCCGACACAGGCGGCGGCATTCCCGCCGAAGCGCTGCCCAGAGTATTCGATCGCTTCTTCCGCGTCGATCCATCGCGCTCCAAGACATCGGGTGGCACGGGGTTGGGTCTGGCCATCGTGCAGAGCATCCTGACGCTCCACGGCGGCAGCGCGGAGATTACGAGTCAGCTCGGACATGGAACTCGCGTCACCCTACGCCTGTCGGCCTTCGCAACGCGATGACAAGACTGTAACCCTTGCGTCATGCTCGCGGCCGTCGCTGAGTTTTTTCCGGCGATAAGCGCTTGCGGCCGTGGTTTACGGCCCGTTGACCCGTTGAGTGGATGGATCCGCTAAAACGCCGCCCTCGCGATCAAACGCCCGGTTCAACCTTTCCTATGAACTCTGAATCTGCTCAAATTTGACACGGAAGAGGTCGTTGGTTCGAATCCAATCGGTGCCTACCATTCATTCCGCCCTCTGATTCACCGCCTTCGCATTTTTCCCGCGCATAAATACCGGCCTGTCTTGCGTTTGACGCCGTGATATGCTCAACCCAGATTTAACGCGGTTCTCCAGTTAGAATCGATCATTTCCAGTGCGGCGCAGGGTGGCTTTTCCTTGGTGAAAGGACCGCCGAGCAATTGTGACTCCGCCTCACGGCAACAGGAGAACCGGCCGAGGGAGCATCGTCCATCACCGCGCCATGGCCTCTCAAGTGTCAAGCTCGCCGCCGCGGCCCCGCCTGGTGGTTCAAATCGGCGTAACGGGCCATCGGCCCAACCGGCTACCTCCCGATGCCGCCGCCAGCCTGCCTGGTCAATGCAAACAGGTTCTTCAGGCCATTGCCTCGCTCGCTTCCCGCATGCACGATCCCCTGCTCCATTCACCCCAGCCGCCGCTTCTTCGCATCCTCTCTCCTCTCGCTGAGGGCTCGGACCGCATTGTCGCCCACGCTGGCCTTGCCTTGGACGCGGATTTGCAATGCCCCATCCCATTCCACATCGAAGAGTATTGCCGCGACTTTACGAGTCAAGCCTCGCGCGAAGAGTTCCGCATTCTGCTCGCCAAAGCCTCCGCGGTCTTTGAGTCCGACGGCGAGCGCGACGCGGATTCCCTGGCCTATGAGCGAATCGGGCGGATCGTGCTTGAGCAGTCGGACTTCCTCATAGCCATTTGGGACGGCGAACCCGCCGCTGGCAGAGGCGGCACAACGCAGATTATTAACGAGGCATTGGAGCAGAATATTCCTATCGTCTGGCTGCATGCTTCCCAGCAAAAGGCGCCGTGCATTCTCCTTATCGATGACGCAGGCAACCGTCAGGAACTCCCCCTGGAACAGCTGGATTCGCGCTTCGCCTCTCGGTTTTCGCAAGCCGGCGGAGATGCGGAGAGGAATTTCAACTTCAGCCATGCATATTGCGCTGAGAAGCAGCCCCGATATGATTTTGGCCGGCTTTTCCGCATCTTCCGCGATGTGCTGGCGAAGCGCAAGTTTCCCGGAGGCTCGTGGAAGATCAAGGACTTTGAGCTGTCAGCACGAGCCGAATGGACGAAAATGATTTCGCAGCCCCCCGCTCCGCCCGAGGCAACTCAGCGTTACCTTCTTGACCGCCTCTGCCCTCACTACGCTTGGGCCGACGGACTATCCGGCTACTATGCCGGCTTGCTCCGCTCCAGCTCGCTTGCCATCAATCTTCTCAGTGCGTCCGCGGTATTGGTTGCAATGCTTGGCATGCTTTTCCACGCTTACCATTTGGAGGGAGGCAGAGTCCCGGCATTCACAGAGTTCGCATTGATTGTGGTCATCCTGGCGATCACTTGGCATGGCCGCCGTAAGTGCTGGCACGAACGCTGGCTCAACTACAGGCAGTTAGCCGAGTTGCTCCGCCAATATTGCTATTTGTCTCCTTTGGGCTGCCCGCTCGCCACGCCTCCGCTGCCCGCCCACTTCTCTTCCGGCTCCGATCGTTCCTGGGTTGACGGCATGTTTCGCGCCATCGCGCGCGATCTTGGTTTGGCGCCCGCCACCGTTGACCGCCCCTATCTCGCCTCAATCGGCAAGCTGATCGAGAATATCCTCGACGATCAGATCGGATACCACGAGGGCAACTGCCACACCCTTTCAAAGCTCAGCCATCGGTTGCATCACATCGGAACCACTCTCTTCGTCCTCACCTTGCTCGCGTGCGTCGTCCATGTTTTTACCAACCAGGAATCGTACTGGTTGCTCATCCTGGCGACCGTGCCGCCTGCTTTCGGCGCCGCATTTTATGGCATCGCCAGTCACGGAGAATTCGCCCGTACAGCCGATCGCTCACGCGCCATGGCTCTTGAGCTCAGATCGCTGCAGTCAATGGATCTGAAGAACGCGCTTGATTCTCGAACCGAGAGCTTTGCCGCTCTCCGTCAGGCCGCCCAGAGAATTGCAGGAGTTATGATTGCTGAAACTATGGATTGGAGCTTCGTCTTCCGCTATCGCACGTTGAATCTTCCCGGCTGATCGTTGCCGCTGTCTGCAGGTAAACATGGAAAAGCGCTTCGAAAAAATCTTTCTCATTAGTTTCGCCATTTTTGCCGTAGGGCTCGGCTTTTGGGGATACGCCATCGCCGGCAGCGATTACACCGGCGGTGCTTGTCTTCATCACATTCCTCCGCCCCCCTGTCCTAATCCTGTTCGCCCGTTCACGTGGATGGAGGCTTTGCACTGCCTGATCGCAGCCATCGGCCTTCTCCGGCTCTACGACCTCTTTCAGCCCGGTATCGATCCTTGGCAGCTTGTCATCGCCCAGATCCTGGTTCCCGGCATCGCACTTTTCTCCGCCTTGCAACTTTTTGTCACCGGCGTAAGGAAGAACCTCCGCACCGCAATGGCGCGCCGCAAATCAAACCACGCCATTGTTTGCGGCATTGGCGACGTAGGTATGCAGATCGTGCAGAATCTTCGCGCCGCGCATCACCTGATCGTTGCCATCGATCTGCAGGGTGATTCGCCCAATGCCGCAACCTGTGAGAAAGCTGGCGTTCCCGTGCTTCAAGGCGATGCAAAGAGCCCTCACGTGCTGCTCGCTGCGGGAATTCGCCGGGCGCAAACGGCCATCGTCTGCACAGGATCTGACAGTGAGAATATGGACGTCGCGCTGCAGATCAACGCGATCCATTCCGAGTTCGCACACCGCCGGGCGGGCAACATTCAGGTGCTGGCCGAGCTGCGCAATGATTGGATGCACAAGCGCTTAATCGCCAGCGATAAGCGGTCACTCGGTTCCGCGCACGTCGATCTGCGCCTCTTCAACTCCTTCAACGCCGCGGCGCGCATGCTCATCAAGCGTCTCCATCTGCCCCCCAGCCCCGAGTTTGAGGCGCGTACTTTCGTCCTGGTTGGCTTCGGCGCCTATGGCCACGAGATTGCGCTTCATCTCATTCGTTCTTCGCCCGTCGCATGGGGAGAGAAACTCAAAATCGTCGTTTTCGACCAGGAGGCAGATGCGGCCAGGGAGAAGTTCCTCATTACTAATCCCTCAGCGGCAGAGATGGCCACACTTGAATTTGTCGCCGCCCGCGTCACGCCCGGATCCTCTGATCTGGCGCGCACTGTCGAACCGGCGCTCAAGTCGGCGGGGCCCTTGCTCGGCATCGCGCTTGCCCTTGGCGATGACGAAATGAGCTTGTGCGCCGCGCTTGAAATGCGCTCCCTGCTCGACCGGGGTGGTTATGTGCACGTTCCCGTCTACGCGCGTCTCGAGCATTATCGCCGGCTGGGCGAGGTCGTACGCACCATTGAAGACATTTCCGCATTCGGCGATCGCCTGCAAATCTTCGGAACCCTCGAAGAAACCCTGAGCGCCGATGTGCTTCTTGGGTCCCGCTTGGATGCATTCGCGCAGGCCCTTCACGAGGACTACCGGCAACGCTCTCAGGACACGATCAATCCTCAGGCCAATGTTCCTTGGCAAGAGCTTCCTGAGTTTATGAAGATGTCGAATCGCTGGCGGGCCGACCACACGCCTTTGCTCATGGAGCTTACCGGCTTGCACTTGGAGACGGACGTGCCATCGCCGGCCATCCTGAAACTGAGCGAGGAACAAATCGAATCGCTTGCGAGACTGGAACGCCGTCGCTACACCATCGAGCGCCGGCTCATTGAACGGCGCTTCGGATCCGCGCAGCGCCAAAGCACGCCTGACTGGGATGAACTCGATGACGATCAGAAGAATTGGGAACGGAAAGAAGCCGCCAGGTTGCCCGAGATTATGGCCGGCCTCGGCATCGAGATCCACCCCGTTCGCCCCGTGCGCCTCTATGGCAAGTGGCTGGCTGGCGCCACTGCGGAACTGGAACAACTGGTGGCCACCCCGGCTTCTGTGCATTGCACTCTCACCGTCGATCTCGACGATCGTGACGCGGTCCGAGCCGCCGCGCGCGCGCTGTCCTTGCCCTCGTTCAGCCTCTGGCTCTTCTCCGCCGAAGAGCCGCGGGAGTTTTCGCTGCGCAAACCGCAGGCCCAGCCTGAAGACCGTGCTCGCCTTATTCAGCGAGCCAATGGCTGGTCGCTGCGCGATCGCGTCGCGTTGGATGCGTGAGCCCTCCCTAAGGCCGAGGATTATATCTACAGATCCGGCGGTTCTCGATCTGCAAAAAGATATCAGCCCCGATTGGCGTCCCCCTCTCCGAAATCCATTGACGTTCCTCTGCTGTTCTTGGATTATGGAGGGACACCTAGCGGTTCCGCGGTGACTGTGTTCTGAAGCGGCAGAGGCCAAGTGGATTTTTCAATAAGAAAAATTCACCCTGCACCGAAGCTGAAAACGGCCACAACAACGGCGGAACGCTCAACTACCCGGCTTCTTCCCCCCACGATTTCCGGAGGGCGCTATGCGCACATCCTTGTCGTTCGTTCGTTCCCTTTTCCCACTATTCATTTCCATCGTTCCTTCGTTGCTGTGGCCATACGCCCTCCAGGGACAGTCAACGACGACTCAGATCGATTACCTCGGCAGCCTCTACGGCTACTACAGAATGGAATTCAACGAGCCGGATCAGAACCATCTGCCTCCAGTGAAGAGTTTTCTCGACTTTCGCAAGTCTGATCCGAGCCGGCTGCTGCTCGGCTTGGGCGACAACTTCGGTCCCGAGTTTGGCGCCTCCATTCAGCTTGAGAACCTCAATGCCCCTGACCCTTCTCAGGGCGGCTGCAAGCTGGCTCAAACCATAGATCCAGTCACCAAGGAAACGCGCCCTGAGAGCCTTTACAAGGATGACGATCGCGTCGCTCCCAGAGCCAACTGCGACAACGTGCTCAATTTTCTTATGCACGCCGGATTTCGCGCCGTGGTGCCCGGAAGCCAGGATTTTATGTATACGGCGCAATGGCTGCGCGTCTCGGCGTTGCTCCTGTCGGATGCCGCTCGCGACCCGCAGCAGGCCGCGGCGATCGGCAATCACGACCACGCGACCTTCATTCTCGGCGCCAACCTGCGCATTACTCTGAAAGGTGAACGCTGTCCCTTGCTCTTCAGCCAGAATCCACTCGACCGGGACGCTTTTCGCTGCGTCGGCAATGCCTCCGGAATCGAGCCCGAGCCTCTCGACTGGCTTAACCGCCTCGATCGCTTGAGTCGCCAGTCTTCAGACCAGTCGGTCAACCCCACGGTCCAGGCCCTTCAACAATTGGCCTCTGAGAGCGCCGCAAGGGCTGCTGGAAGACAATCGGTTCTCGATGAACTCGCTCAGGATGAGCTTAAGATCCTGCAATCGGCCTGGGGCACGCGCCTTGGCTCGCTTGCGCCGTCTGGTGATGACGCCTCCGGAAAGGACAATCGCGGTGCGCAGGAACTCGTCGAGTTAGCTGGCACAGGTTCATTAAATCAAAAGACGTTGGAGCAAATCCTGAATGTGCTCAACAAATTGGATTTGGTTTATACCCCGGAGCACCCTCTAGACCCTGCGGATCGTTCCGATTTCAACACCTACAGAGCCTCGTTGATAACGGTTCTCAGCAATCTCAACAAGCTCGCCGATCCCAGCCTCCCTGCCAACCCCAGCAAGGAACTTTTGCAGAAGACCCTTGGCGATTGCGCGAAGGGCGGCAGTATCGGCCTCTGCTTCGTCCTCACGGCGGATGCGCGCGTTGCTGCGGTGAACGGCCTCCTCCGCACCATCGCGATGGAAGAAAAAGACGCCGGCTACACGGTTGCGCAACTGGCAGACGGCAGCAATGTCCTCATTGTTGGCGTCACCGGCCAGAGCACTATGAAGGCGGTTTCCGAAACCAATATTCGCTTGTGCCCGGGCACTGGCAAGGACCCCGTGAATGCCTTTGGCGCCTGCGGAGACCGTGTAACTTCCGGAGATGGCACTACGGTTGCCGTCGATCCTGTTCCGATCACCGAAGCCATTGTGCGTGGCGCCGAGCTCCTGGCCGTCGACCAGAACCAGCGCCCTTTCGACAGGGTTGTGGTGATGGCCCAGATGCCCCACACTGAAGCGGAGGTTCTGTCCGAACGCGTCTCGACGCTGCTTAGGCTTGATGCTGTTGGGGGCCGTCAGTACCATGTTGACGTCGTAATCAGCGAGGCCGAATCCGGATTCGGCACGCCGCACGTCACGTTCAGTTTTTTTTCGCCCGCGACGGACACGTACTCCGCTCCCGTCGTGGCGCCTATTCCTAGCTACAATTCTCAGACTGGTGACTACCCCGGAAGAGTCTCGCGCCTCACCATTGACTCCCCAGCCAATCAGACTGCCTCCCTGACCAACGATCCCGATAGCGTCTTTGCGCCGGCAAAAGTCCAGGGTTCCAATCCCACAACCATTGAGATGCTTTCTCAATTGATGGCACAGCTGCAAAACGCTCCCGCGCCCCAGCCGATTGTTGGTTCGGACCAGGCAAGTAAGGCCGAATTTATACTCCTCAACAACTTGGAAAAGGCCGCACACCCCAACGCAGACGTAGTCCTGTTGCAAAGCCGCGACGTAGAACTGGATGCCATGGGACCGGGGTACACCGACTATAGCGTATGCGCAGGCGAGACAGACCGTCTCGATCTCTGCAAGGTGCGCGTCGCCCTCGACCGGATTTTCTGGAAGGGCGACTACCTGGAATATGTGGCCGTCACTGGCAAGAGCCTGAAAAGTATGCTCGCGGAGTCCGAAGACGAGATGGCCCAACAAGCACAACTGGCCGACACCGGCCTCTCACAGGAGTGGCTCATCTCCTACGGCATTGTGCAATCCACCCTTGCCAACATCACTCAAATCAACCAGAACAACGAGCCTCTTTGGATCCCTGTCGACCCATCGTGCAATGGCGACTCCCCTAGCCAGAGCACCTATTGCATTGGCGGAACTCCCGTCTCGGACGATGCCTACTATTGGCTGGTCACAAGCGATCAGTTGGCCCAGGATAAGGCTGTCTACGGAACGCTTGAGAGCCTTCCATCTAAAAACCACCTGAAATCGAACTATTACATTACCGGTCCGCTGTCGCACTACGTTCTGTCTTCTCTGCACCTCCCCAGCCCCGCCAACAATCCCAACAGCAACACTCAGGTCGCCACCTTGGCGGCCTCTTCAGGTACCGCAGAAAAGGCGATTACGAGCCAGAACGAAATCTTCCAGCAAATGCCGCTTTGGCAGATCGATTTCGCAAAGGTGATCGCCAGCTTCAATTCGCGGGCTCCAGTTAACGGCAACAATTACGTCGGCGGCTTCTTCCAGGGGGTCTCCGATCCTCGTGCTTATGCGCCGGCCTCGCAGGAATTGGATCTCGAACTGGCCAACAGAATTACGGGAACCTTTTTCCACCCCGGCAACAGCGCCAAGGTGCTTACTCCCATCTCTGTCGGTGAACAAACCAGTTTCGGCTACGACCGCGCGGTCATCGGCAATATTACCGGCAAGCCGATCAACGCATCCTATGTGCTGAACAATCTCACCGTGGGAGCCTTCTTGCAGATCCGGCTCAACGCCAGAAGTAAGGCGGGAGGCGCGCCCAGAGTGTGGTCCACGCCGCGAAGTCTCTTGGTGCTTACGCCCCACCAATACCAGGTGAATATCGACACTCCATACTTGTTCTTCCCCTTTTCGGCTGGCCAAGTCCCGTCTGGCGAGCTGACGGTCCAGCTTCCGCGCGTCTCGGTTTGGACTGACCGCGCCGGCTTCCGGGAGGAGTTCGGTACAAACCGCACCAAATCCTTCTTTTTGGGCGGAAGCTACCTTGAGACGGGTATGGAGTTCAGCACGCAGAATGGCAATTTGTCCTCGCTCACGCTGCAAACCATCACCAGCAGCGGCCCAATGCAAAAAACCTGCTCCGCCAACTCCAACATCACGCTGCAATCATGTTTCAGCTCCTCAACTTCCGGCACGCCGGCCAAGACGCTCACCATCAACAGCACGACAACAATTGTCGGCACCCCGGCCGTTAAAACCCTCTTTACTCCCGGCTACTACTGGACTCTCCATTTCCAAAACCATCTCTTTGGCAAGAATCCGGCAAATCAGATCAACCTGGTCACCGATAGTTCGGGCGATTACTTCTTCGGGCGTCCCATTTCCGCGGAATTGCCCACGCAAACGCAGTACGCCATTCCTTTAAGCGTGGCGCTGGTCCTTCCTTCCAAAGGCAATCTCACCTTCGCTCCCACCTACTCCGGCTTCTACTACAAGGCGCAGGAGAGCGACAAGAACTTGGTGGTGAACTCCTTCTCGATCGCGGCGCGCTGGTATTTCGCTCGCGATGCCCGTGTGCCCCTGCGTCGCCAGATTCCGCTCCAGGGTCCAGCCTCCGCGGATCAGACTCATACAGGGAAAGGCCACTGAGCATTCGACTGGAGTGTTCTTCCGCGCCGTCAGGTAGCCGGCACGTGGTTTTGCGGCCTGTCTCGAAGGATGCCGTTGCCCTTGGTCAGCCAGGCGATGCCGAAGGCGATCAGCGCAAGTGATTCGCAGGTCAGCAGCGGGTTGATGAGTCTTAGCAATCGCTGTGCGCCCTCGATATTCAGGCTGATCATTACGGCATCGCAGACCAGGATCACCGTGCCGCAGGTCGCGTAGACGGCGTTTCTATGGCGCTTGCGCCGCGTGAGGGTTTTCCCTGGCGCCGTCTTGCGGAATAGAACCAGGCAGAAGAATGCCAGCACAAGAAACAGCTGCGCCGCAAAAACGGTGTGAACCGTATTCAACTCCAACTGCAGCGGAGTGTGCACAGGGTCTCGCGGATTCACCGAAGGGCACAGTGCCACACCCAGCGTGAGAAATCCCGCCAGGTACCCGGTGATCTCGTCGATCCAGTCGTATCCTCGGGAGCACATCAGGAATGCCGCGATCGCGCACAGTCCTCCCACTTGGCAATCTCTCATCGACGTCCACCGATAGTCGCTGATCGATCGCTGCAGCAGGGGATGGGGCAGTGCATGGCTGGGCCCGAGAAGCGAGAGCAGAATCGTTCCGCCGGCGAGAACGAAAGGCAGCAGCAGCGCGATGATGCCGACCATTCTGCGCATCGCGTGGTGCGACAAGACTGCCGGATTCTTGTACGTCGCGTGATTCGACATCGAGCTTGCCACGACGGGATTCCTCAGGACGAAGCAGAATATCGCATTTGCTTCCATCGCGGCATCCGCCGAATCCCTGAAGACACCCCTTCGATCTCATTCATCGGCGCGATCCATCTGTGTATTAGGCCTGCCTCGCCTCCGTCCGCGCCGCGAATGCCCAGTTGTTGCCCAGGCAGAAATTAAGGATCGAGCAGCACAGGATCGCGATCGCGTTCGATGCAACCACCGGAATGCGCGCGTCACGAACCAGAACCGGCATAAGGGCCAGATTTCCCGCCATCGAAACCAGCCCATTCGAAAGATGAAAGCGCACGAACTGGCCGAGCAGCGCATCCTGGTCGCGTCTGTCTCGCCATGTGTAGTGCAGGTGCCACACAAAGTTGTGCACCAGCGTCAGCTCCAATGCCACGGCTGTAGCCACAAGATAGTGGCCACCGGTCAATCGATTCAGAAGAGCCAGCGATCCGAGCTGCACTGCCATGCCCATGGCTCCCACTACGTTGAACCTGCACCAACGAATCAATGCATTCATCGCAACGGCTCCTGCCGGTAGAGTTGCGCTGTGTGCCGCACCGTCACCGCAGCCGCCATCCCGGCCATTCCGAGCGTCGCGATCGCCCCGCCTAGATCGAACAGCAGCATTTTATGCCCAAAAACCGTCGCATACGGGTTGCGCAGCGCTGCCAGGCTGCCCATCGCCAGCAGAATCCGAATCTCCGTCGGCCCAAAGATTCCCTGCGAAAGCTCAAACGTCTTCAGCGTGTACGTGGCCAGGTAGCTCTCGCTCGAAAGCACCAGAAACGCGATCAGCATGGCCATCGCCGTCGCCCAGTGCAGCAGCCCGCTCCAGCCAAGCCCGCACATCAGCGCCACCGATCCCAGAACATCCACGATATGGTCCACGTAGAATCCGTACCGCGGCCGCTCCTGACGCCGCACGCGCGCCAGCGTTCCATCCAGGCTGTCGCCCAGCCAGTTCAGCGCCAGGCACCCAATCGCCAGCAGCAACATCCGCCTGTCATAGCGCGAAAGCCCATAACAGATGCCCGCTCCAATCTGGGCGCTCAGTCCCAGCACGGTCAGCTGGTCTGAGCTAACCCAGCGCGGCGCGCGCTCGGCCATCCACTGCAGGGCGCGCTTCTCCATCCGCGCCGTCAACGCCAGGTTCACGCGCCGCGCATTTTCAAACGCACCCTTATGCTTCGCTGCATGAATCTCTGTGCTCATCTGGGTTTCCTTTCCCGGCCAATTCATCCCGCCGTCTTCGCCACTACTTCTTCAGCGCGTCTCGTGTCGCCCGCAGCGTAAACTCCAGCGACTCTTTCGGCACGCTCTCCACAAACGGCCCAATCGCCCACCCCAGGCCCACCGGAATGGATCGCGTCAGCGAAACCGACTCGATCTGGATGTACAGCCCGCCGTCCCCTTCTTCGTAGTTCCAATACGTGTTCATCCGCCACAAGAACCCGTGCTCTTCGCCTGGAGTCAGAGCGCGCTCCCTGGCCGTTCCCGGCGCCTTTATCTCCGCGATCTTGATGCTGCGCGAAACACAGTACCTATGCTGCGCATCCAGCCTCCCAAACGTGACGTCGTACGTTCCGTCCATCACGAACGTCAAAATGTGGTGCTGCATCACGCGCATCGTCACTTGGTAGTGATCGCCCTGTTGTGCAATCATTCGCGCCCGCAGCACCTGCGGCGAATAAAACCTCGGATATGCGTCGAAATCCCTTAACACGCGCTCAAAATCCTCTGCTGTCGCTCCTCGGAAAAACGCGGTCCCCCGCCAGTCATGGACGAGTGCTCCCGGCAACTCCAGGCCAGTCGCCGGGGTCAGTTGTTCAGTCACCACGTCGCCTCGCCGCAGGCGCCTTCGGTCCGCGGGAGCGAGAAAACGGTCCCCCGATCCGTTTTGCTCTGCGATGCGCGACTCCACGCGACTGACGTACGTCTGGAACCCGGCAAGAGCTTCAGGCGTGGGCTCTTCCGCGGCCAGGCCCGCAGCCATCGCAAGCAGGAGCACTGCGCCGGCTGTCTGAAGCCATTGCGATTTCGCGGCTCGCCCGTTCGTCATGTTCCGCACCTTACCTCTTCGACGAAAACCGTGCAATGCACGGCGACTCATTCGGAGACGAATGTTTCTCACCGCGCAAGCCATTTCAGCTGTTGAGCTTCCGGCGAATTATCCTTCGTGACAACCGGACATTGACTCAACTCTCCATCAGCTAAACTGATCGAAAGACATGGCGGACTTGAGGAGCGACCTTCGGCCGGCACAGCGCTATCGCTTTGGAGTCTTTGAAGCGGATGCCGCCACCGGCGAGTTGCGCAGGCAGGGGATGCGCGTCAAGCTGAACGCCCAGCCCTTCCAGGTTCTTCTCATGCTGCTTGTCCGGTATTTAGACGGGCCCGGTCAGTTCGTCACGCGCGATGAGATCGCCCGCGCGCTATGGCCCGACGGAACCTTTGTCGACTACGAGCACGGCGTCAACTCGGCGGTCAATCGCATTCGAGAGGTCCTCGGCGACACGGCCGGCAGTCCGCGGTTCGTCGAAACTCTCGCTCGTCGCGGCTATCGTTTCCTCGCCCCCGTCGAGCGGATCGATTCCGGTGATCTCGTTCAACCCGAGCCCAACGGCTCCAAGCCCTCCGCGCCCAGTGACCCAGCCGCGCTATCTTCCCAGCCTGAAACCCAGCCGCGCACGCGGATTCTCTCCACTCCGGAGGACCTTCCCAGAACTTCCTTTCCGGTTGTGCAAACCCTTTTCGTACTCTTTCAGCTCATGTATCTGGGTTTTTATATTGGCGCGCTGGCGAACCTCGCGGAAATCCAGGATCTTCTTTCGCTGCTGCCGGTAGCAACGGTGGTCTTCCGCGTCCTTGTTGTCTCAGCCGCCGTGCTCATTCCCGCGCGCGCCTTCGTCCTCTGCGCCGCCCTTTTCCATGCGCCGGGATTCCGCAGCAAATTCCTCACCCTCTGGCCGTTTCTGCTCGTTTTCGACGAACTGTGGTCGTTGTCGCCCTTCCTTCTCCTGCACCACATCAACTTCGGCCTGGCTCTTGCCTGCACAACGCTTCTCGTCTACTCGCCCTTCGCGCAACGCTCCATCGTCCTCATGGGCGCTGGCAGCGCACCTCACTAGGGTGTATCGACATATACGGGTGGACAGCGTTGCGAGCGAAAATCCGGCAAGACGAGGCGGAGTCCGAAGGCTGTGGCGGGTCCACAGCCGAGGACGACAACAAAGTATGGCCGGGTTTTCTCCGCAATCCGGAGGGACGGGGCCATTTTCTCTCATTTCGTCGTCAATCGTCGCTAGGAGACGCCCGGTGTCCGTCGCTCCTCTTTTCTTGAACTGAGAAAAAACGGCTCCCGTCGCTGCACCCCGTATATGTCGATACACCCTAGGCCGCGTTGCTTCGCTAGCCGCTGATTCCCGAAGTCCCGGATCCTGTCCTGAGCGAAGTCGAAGGATCCCTAGTCCCGACGTCCCTGCATCCATCAGAATTCCGTGTGGAATCGTACTGCGGAAACCTCAATCGGTCCGCGCGCCTGGTTATATCCGGGATTGGTCACGTGCTGAAAATCGTAGGAAATCGAGAAACCTCGCCAAAGATGTGCGGTGTAGAAGGTCTCGACGATCTTTTCCCGCCCGTAAGTCAACCCGCCGTCACCGAGCATAATGCCCAATCCGCCCAGCGCTAGATACTGTTGATGTGCCGCCACGATCCCGTTCGCCACAAACGCAACTCCGGCGCGATCGCTGCTGCGTCGCCATGAGCTGCCCTTGACGAGCCCACCGAGTTGCAAAGTCCGGTCGTCTTCTGTGTAGCAAAAGGCTTCGTTGTGCCCGTCGCTCCAGCCGAGCCGCCCAAAGACGCCAAGATCGCTCGTAATTTCCTGCTCCATGTTCAAGCCGAACCCGTAACGATGCCGTCCCTCACGGCGCGTTGCGGTTATATCCGGCGTGGCTGTCTCGTCATTGAGAAATTCGGCGTTGGTCAGGCGGTAGTTTCCCATATTGGCGTGATTCAAATACCCCAAAACTCTTACCACGCCCTCACGATGAACAATATGTTTACCCCGCGCTTCCAGTTCCAGGTTTTCCGATCGCGAACGCGCCAGGTCGGCATCCAGGAATTTTCCAAACGGAAGCTTCGGCATTAGTGCTTCAGCAAAGCGCACTGAATGCGAGCGATCGTCGTATTCCACAACCACGGCGTCGGTATAACCCCTCGCGTTTGCGGCCACGTCATACGCCCCGTTGTCATCTACCGTCCAGTTCAAAAACTGCAGATTGCTGTCGGATCCATACGTGTTCGCATCGAAGAAATCCGTCAGGTCCATCTTTCCCAATCGCACTTCAATGCGACGCGCGGGCAGCGATGTGGCCAGGTCCAGTTCGTCGCGATCGGCTTCCACTCGCTCACTCGTCAGAGGAATAATCTGGCGTAGCATCGCCTGCGCCAGGTACGGGGTTGGCTCCCCTTGCACCAGCCGCACCACATCCAGGTTGACGTATCCCGCTAACCCACCTGCGTTCCCCACACCGTTGCCGGTCGCGTCTTCGATATCCGCAAAGACTTCGGTCGACTGCGAAACCTGGTAGCCGGTATAGAGCGTCAGCAGGTGCGTCGTTGCGCTCTGCGCCCAGTTCGTCAGGCTGTTCGGCCCGCTGTATTCGGCCCTGAATGCCTCATAACCCTGCAGAACTACGTTCGCTTGCCCAGAGATCCAGTAGCGCCCCGTCAAAGTGTGCGGAAAGATCGTCTCAACATCGTTACTCGCGTCATCCCCGTTCGAATTTCCACTCGAATCCCCCTTCGAATCTTTATTCGCAGCCTGAACCGCGCCCATGCCGTCCGGCGCTGTCGTCGCAGCTTGCCCTTCATCCGTTTGAGCTGACCCAGCCGCCTGCGCGCCCACCCGCAGCGGCCGCCAGCACGCGGCCAAAGCCAGGACGCAAAAAACCCGCACGACATTTCGCTGGAGGAGGCGCCGCATCTCTACCTTGGACGGGCGCTCGTTTCAAGCTTCCCGCCACGAATGTAGTAGATCATCCAGCCGCCGCATCGGTCGCCATCGGGATCATTCAACTTCCCGCTGTGGCATACATTTTGCTAACGCCGTCTGGATTGGTGCGTTCGTTCTATTTGCCGTTATCGGGTGGGGTATTCGGCGCAGGATTCGGCTGTTGCCCGTCGTTGGTGATCTCCTGCCCGTTGTAAAACACCTTGCTCGATGACCCGAACCGTTTGTAGTCGGTGTATTTGATCACTTCGCGAATATGCACATCCTGCGCCATGTATCCATAACCACCGGAGAAGTGCAGAATTCCTTCGCCCTTTGTATAAACGGGGAACCAGTAGTGGCCGTCGACCTGCTGCCGCCACGTCATAAATGGCGCGTGCAGGTCCTCGGAATTCTTGCGCGTGTCGTCCGGAACCATGCGCCCGTCGGTCACCACAATCTGCAGGTCGGTCGCGTCCACCCAGATGCGTCCATCCAGATACCGCTTGCCCTTCTCTATCTTGATCGGGCTCACGTCGAAGACATAGCAGTCCACTTCATCCACGTGCTGCCGGCCCACGTACTTGATGTTGTACTCGGGAACGTCCGCGGTGGTCAGGACAAACGGATAGCCGTGCTGCAGGTCCTGGAGATCGGTAGGCGACATCATGATCTGCTTCAGCGTGTTTGGCGGCGCAAAGTCCACTCTCTCGGTACGTCTGCCAGTGGGATCGAAGATCACGTCGTCGACCTCGTACCACTCCCCGCTTACCTTGTTGTCGTCGTCTATCTCGTCTACGCTTGCGGTGCGTCGATACGTGTAGTGGTCCAGCGCGTCCTGAAACTCCGTCTCTTTCGCCGAAAACTCTTTGATGATCTGCTCCGGCGGAATCGGCGGGTCGGAGATGTCCATGCGCCCGAAGCCTGAATCGAGCGGCATCGGCGTAAACGTGTCTTTGTCCTGCGCCGCAACCATCAGGGCGCAGCCGGCAAACGCGATCGCCGCAATCAGGTTTCGAAGGTTCACTTCAGCTTGCCTCCTGGGGTGGTTGCGCACTGCGCATGGGCCGGGAATCTGCACCTCAATACTCGCATCCCTCTGCAACTTTAGACGGATGTACTCCGCGTTGGGAAGGCCACGATACTAGCCACGGAACGCCCTGTCACGGCACGATGAGCGGCAGTGCCGTCTAGCGGCTCGTGGGTCTGCAAGCAATCCTCAGGGCCTGGATTCGCAAGCATCGATGGATCTGCACTTTCCGTTGATAGGGGAGGAGATTCGCGGCTTCCATGCCCGATTACTATCACCTTCCGGCCTTGATCCTGACGGCGCTTTTGCTGCCGGCCTTCGGTTACCTCTATCTCCGCTTCCGCGATACCCGCTCCTTCCTTTGGTTCCTGGGTTTCCTCTTCTCCATCGTTGCCATGGTCCTGCTCTACACCATGAATGGCTACCCGGGAGCCGATTCCCCATGGCTGGTGGCTTCCGGTCAAATCTCCATGCAACTTAGTGCGGCCATGTTTCTTGGCTCGCTTTCGCCGCTGCGATTCCGCATCGGACGCATTCAGGTTCTTTTTGTCGTCGCGTATGCCGCGCCTCTTGTCCTCTACTCCATCTTTCTCTACGGAGTGCTCGGCGGAGTCCAGCCTAGCGGCCCGGCCTTTCTCATCTTTCCAGCTTTGGTGGGCATGAGCTTTGGCGTCGGTGTCTTCTGGGGAATGACCAGGGGCACGGTGCCCACCTGGCTGGGAGTCTCGTTCAGCTCTGTCCTGGGCACCTTCGCCATCTGGGTTTGTTGCCTGCAGGGCGCTGCCGCCGGCCTCACCTTTGTCGAGTGCGTCAACCTGCAGTTGACTGTCGTGCTGCTCGTCTTCGTCTCTCGGCGATTCTCTCCGGGAGTCTTCCTGAGTACGCTCGGCTTCTTTGCCTGGTCGCTTGCCCCTGTGCATGTTCTTCTCGAGGTTAGACATTATGTGCCGCTCGACATCAACCTGACCCGCGTCATCGTCATGGGCAAGGTGGTCGCTGCCGTGGGCATGATCATGCTTGCCCTCGAAGACGAACTGAAAAGCAACAGGGCGGCCCAGGAGCGTGAACGCAGCGCCCGTCGCCAGCTTGAGGCCTACGCCAACCTAATGCTCACCCGCCGCCGGGTCGAGGACTTCGACCGCCAGGCCGCCGAGGTCTGTGACACCGTTGTGACAAACAGCCGCTTCGCGCAGGCTGCGTTGCTGCTTGAATGCGGCGGGCGGTACCAGCTTGCCGGCTACGCGGGTTTGGAGGTTGCCATTGCCAGGCCGCTCGGTCAACTGGCAAGCCGGATCCCGGTTGAAGGCTTTCTCGTCCCGGGCTCGGCCCCGATCGCCGTCGCGCACAGCAAAACCGTCCGCCTCGATCTTGCGCCCTGGCTTATTCCCGGTGACGACCTCGCGCGCCTGCGCTTCACCTCTGTCCTGGCCATTCCCATGATCGGCCGCTCCGGCGTCGATGGTGCATTGTTACTTGGGGCAATGCGCGTCGACGGCGAGCAGGGCATTCACTCCGCCAATGTTCCTCGCCTCGACGACCTGCTCCCCATCGAGATGCTGGTTGCTCGTCTCCAGGCCACGCGCAGTCAAACCATGCTCTTTGAAAAACTGATCGACTCCGAGCGGTTTGCCGGCCTCGGTCAGTTATCCGGCAATGTCACCCAGCAATTGAACAGCCCGCTCACAGTCATCCTCGGCTATGCCTCTCTGCTTCAGGAATCGCCTGCTCTCGAAGTGCACGATCGCAAGGCCGTCGAGGCTATCGTCAATGAAGCGCGCAGCATTCGCTCCACGCTTCAGAGCCTCTCTCGCGTTTCGCATGTTCGCTCTGACCAGCCCGCCGCCATCTCCGTTACCGAGCTGCTGGCCGACATGGAGCAGCTCTATCGCCCCGAATTCCTGCAGCGCTCCATCGAATTCCAGGTCAATGTGGCGCCGGGAATGCCCCGGATCCTTTGCGGTGCGCAGCAGTTGCGTCAGGCCCTGCTCCATTGCCTGCAATACGCCATTGGAGCTGTAGACCGCGAAGGCCCCTCTTCGGCGTTCAAGGAGTCCAAATCCATTCGCCTCGAAGCGGCCCGGGAAGGCAGCCTTGTGCACATCTCTGTTACCCACTCCGGTCCTGGCTTCCTTGACCCCGAGCGCGCATTCGATCCTTTTGTTCCCGCCCGCGCTTGTGGCGAAACAGCCGGAATGGGGCTCAGCCTATGCGCCACCATTTTGCGCGACCAGAACGGCCGCGCCTCTGCCGTCAACCTGCAGCCTCGCGGCGCGGCCATCATTCTTGAGCTGCAGGCGGCGTAATGGGTTCCTCAGCCTCGCGGATTCTATTCCTGGCATTGCTGGCCAGCGGCGCGGCCTTCGCTTCTGCCGCCCACTCCAAGGCCCCCTCCGTCGAGCCCCTTGACGCCTTCTTCCACATCGGGGCTTCCGGCACAATCGAGGCGAGCCTCGATCCGCCCATCCAGGGTGTCCTGCGCATCATCGTGCGGACCAGGTCATCCGCAGGCCGGCCTCAGCAAGGCGGCTCCGCTGGCGTCCGCCCGTTGCTTACCCTCGAAGTCACTCAATGGGACCGGCCTGTTCCCTTCCGGCTTGTCAACCAGAGCGGCCGTCATAATCTGTTCGGAGGCCGGCCCTCCTTGCTCGTCGCCGATATTGACGTGAACGACCTCACCCCGGGCGTGCCGGTTCGCGTCTGCGTTCACTCCAATCTCGCCAACCCGCGCAACGCAGACCCGCCCGACCTTGAAGCCCGCGCTTACGCCATTGTTTATTGATTCTGCTGCGCTTCGCTCTGGCCGCCACGCCGTTCCCCTGCGCCCGTAAAATAGAATTGGATGGCTTTCACCGAACAATACGATGTCGTTGTCGTCGGTGCCGGTCACGCCGGCTGCGAGGCCGCCATGGCCGCAGCTCGCATGGGCCTCAAGACCGCGCTCATCACCATGAATCTCGACCTGATCGCCCAGATGAGCTGCAACCCCGCCATCGGCGGCGTCGCCAAGGGCCATCTCGTCCGCGAAGTCGACGCGCTCGGCGGCATCATGGGCGAAGTCGCGGATGCTGTCGGCATCCAGTTCCGCCTCCTCAACGCCTCGCGCGGCCCCGCCGTCTGGAGCCCGCGCGCCCAGTGTGACAAGCAGCTCTACCGCGTCAAAATGCGCGAGGTCCTCGAGTCCCAGCCCGGACTCCACATCCGCCAGGCCGAAGTCGTCGATCTCGTCATCGAAGAATCCGAACCAATCGCCCCAATCGCGGAAGAAGAACTCCCCGACGGCCAGTCCATTCCCCGGCCCACCCGTGCTCATCGCCGCGTTCTCGGTCTCAAGCTCCGCGACGGACGCCAACTCCTCGCCGGGGCCACCATCATTACCACCGGAACCTTTCTCAACGGCCTCATCCACTGCGGCGAAGAGCGTTACCCCGCCGGCCGCAGCGGTGAACCCGCCTCGGTCCTCCTCGGCGAGGCCCTCCGGGCTCTAGGCCTTCGGACTTGCAGACTCAAGACGGGGACACCTCCCCGTCTCGACGGCCGTACCATTCGCTGGGAGATGTTCGAGGAGCAGCCTGGCGACGCCGACCCAACTCCATTCAGTTTCCGCACGAAGAAGATCGTCCAGCCGCAAGTCTCCTGCCACATTGCCTTCACTACGCCGGAGACGCTCCGGCTCATCCGCGAGAACGTCCACCGCTCGGCCATGTACTCCGGCCGTATTCAGGGCATCGGCCCGCGCTACTGCCCGTCCATTGAAGACAAGATCGTCAAATTCCCTGACAAGACCCAGCACCAGTTCTTCCTCGAGCCCGAGGGCCTCAACACTCACGAGGTTTACATCAACGGCATGTCCACCTCGCTCCCCATGGAAGTCCAGTGGCAGATGGTCCATTCCATTCCCGGCCTCGATCAGGCTGAGATGCTGCGCCCCGGATACGCCATCGAGTACGACTCGGTTGACGCCACGGAGCTTGACCGCACCCTGCGCGTCAAATGCATGACCGGTCTCTATCTCGCCGGCCAGATCAACGGAACGAGTGGATACGAAGAAGCTGCCTGCCAGGGCATCATGGCCGGCATCAACGCCGCGCTCTGGCTCAAGGGCCAGCCGCCGTTCACCATGGACCGGACAGAGGGATACACGGGAATCCTGATCGACAACCTCATCTCCAAGGGCACGAACGAGCCTTACCGCATGTTCACCTCGCGCGCCGAGTTCCGCCTGCATCTGCGCATCGACAACGCCGACCGCCGCCTCACTCCGTACGGCCGCCGCCTCGGCCTCATCAACGATGAAGCGTGGGCCGAGTACGAGCAGAAGCAGGCGCGCATGTCCGCGTTGGAGCGCCTGCTCACCACCGGCAAAGTCGATCCTGAAAAGCTCCAGCGTGCCGGATTTGGCGAACTCCCCGCGACCGCCGGTCTCACCTGGGCGCAACTCCTCAAGCGCCCTGAAGTCACAATCGAGCCGCTTCTCTCGGCCGTCGGCAACAACCTAGCCCGCGACCCGTTGCTCGCGGAGTTTGAGGCCTTTTTAACCGCAGATCCCTCGACTGCGCGAGCCGCAACGAGCGCTTCTCGCGCCCCTCAGCATGACAACGCGGATGTGCATATTTCGCGAGCGATGATGCGCAACGAGGCGCGCGCCGTCGAAACCGAAATCAAGTTTGCCGGCTACCTCGAACAGCAGAAGAAGTCCATCGAGCGCCTCAGGGCTGCCGAGTCCGTCTCCATTCCCGATTGGCTGGAATACAGCGCCATCAGCGGCCTCTCGCGCGAAATGCGCGAAACCCTCGAGCGCATCCGCCCCATGACCATCGGCCAGGCCAGCCGCATTCCCGGCGTCACTCCCGCTGCGCTCACGCTGGTCCACGTGTCGATCAAGCTGCAGGGCAAGCGGCAGAGCGCCGAGCGCCACGCGCCCGCTGACTCGCCTGCTCGTTAACTCGCCGCGTCTCCCGCGCGCGTATGATGTTCCCGTGATGAATCTCGACGCCATTCAAACAGCCCTCCGCGAATCCGCGCTTGACGGCTGGCTCTTCTACGATCACCACCATCGCGATCCTATTGCCGCGCGCATCCTCTCGCTCGACCCCAACGCTCACATCACGCGCCGCTGGTACTATTTCATTCCCGCCACCGGCGAGCCGCGCAAGCTCGTCCATCGCATCGAGCAGGCCCGCCTCGACTCGCTCCCTGGCGCAAAATCGCAGTATTCAAGTTGGCAGGAATTGCACTCGGGGCTCGAAAATCTCCTCCAAAATCAGAAAAAGATCGCCATGCAGTATTCGCCCAATAACGACATCATGTACATCTCCATGGTCGATGCCGGCACGGTCGAGTTTTTGCGCGGCCTGGGCAAGGAAATCGTCACTTCCGCCGATCTCGTCAGCCAGTTTGAAGCTGTCCTGACACAGGATCAAATTGCCAGCCACTCCGCCGCCCAGCGCGCCATCGACCTCATTCTCGTCGGCGCATGGGCCGAGATCGCTCGCTGCCTCCGTCCGCCTTCAGGCGGCGCAGGGCGTACGGGAGATATTTCGGAAAACGATCTTGTCGTCTGGCTGCGCGAAGCGATGCGCCGCGAAGGCCTGGTCTGGGAAAACGGCCCCGACGTCAGCGTCAACGCCAATACTTCCGACCAGCACTACGAGCCGACCGCCGATCGTGCCGCGCCCATTCGCGAGGGCGACTTCCTCCTCATCGATATCTGGGGCCGCCAGGACACGCCCACCAGCGTGTTCTACGACGTGACATGGACTGGAGTGATCGGCCGCGAGCCTTCAAAGAAAGAACAGCTCGTCTTCGATACCGTCCGCCGCGCCCGCGACGCCGCTATCACCACCGTCGAGCACGCCTTTGCCGAGAACCGGCCCATTTACGGATTCGAAGCCGACAACGCTGCCCGCTCCGTCATTCGCGACGCCGGCTTCGGAGATTTCTTCGTCCACCGCACAGGCCACAACATCGCCCACGAGATTCACGGGTCAGGCGCGCATCTGGACAACCTCGAAACCCACGACGTGCGCCGCATCCTGCCCCACACCTGCTTCTCCGTCGAGCCCGGCATCTACCTGCCCGAGTTCGGCGTGCGCAGCGAGATCAACATGATCACAGCTCCTGGCAAAGCCTGGGTCACGGGCCGCGTTCAGCAGGAGCTTGTGCGCATTTAGGGGAGCGATTCAGCAAGCCGCCGAATCATCGTGTCAACATGCTGCATGGATTGTCGCTCGCTGACGTTTGGGTTACTGGATTGGGCGAATAAGAGACGAAAATGTTTATAGATGAGATAACGAGTTGTTTATCGATAAGGAAGATTATGCACTTGACACAGAAATGATTCTGTCCTATATTTGATTCATGAACGTCCGCCGCAGTCTTAGAATCGCCCGCCTTCGGGTAGAAATCAAGTTGCTCCAAAAGCAGCATCGGAGATTGCAGTCAATTATCTCCTTAAAGCTGGCTGGACCCGGAATCAAGAGGCAAGCGCAAGTGAAGCTTGGGCCGCTCCTAACGAAGATCACGGCGAAGACGGACGAGTTGACGCGGATGGAGAACGAGTCATGAACCTGATAGACGTAACCCGCCAGTTCCAAAATGATGATGATTGCCTAGCCTACCTTGAGTCGATGCGCTGGCCTGATGGCATCCGTTGCCCCGTCTGCGGCTGTGACCGCATCTCGAAGATCACCCGCAAGGCTGGGACCGTGACGCGCGGCAAGACAGAGGGCGAGGCCCGGAAGAATCGCCGCACCCGCATCTACCAGTGCCTTGAGGAAACCTGCAAGCAGCAATTCTCGGCCACCGCTGGCACGATCTTCAATGACTCGCATCTCCCCCTGACAAAGTGGTTCATGGCGCTGGCGCTGATCGTGGACGCGAAGAAAAGCATCTCCGCGAAACAACTCCAGCAGCATCTCGGCATTGGCTCCTATCGCACCGCATGGTACATGGCGCACCGCATCCGCAAGTCGATGGCGAATGAAGGCTCCGCCGAATTGACCGGGATCGTGGAGATGGATGAGACGTACCTGGGTGGCAAGCTGAGAGGTCAAGGGCAGGCGTGGCGCTACAACCAAAAGGGCCAAAAGCAGGTAGTCGTAGGAATCAAACAGCGCGGCGGTCGTATCAAGATGATCCATGCGCCAAACGCGAAGATAGAGACGTTGGCGAAATACCTCAAGGAACACGTCAGCGCCGATGTGGAGTACATCATGACCGATGAACTGCCAGCGTATCCAAAGGCGCTCAGGCTATCAGGCCACGATGTTGAGAAGCACAGGACAGTCAATCACAGCGCTGAGATTTGGGTGGACGGCAATACCACAACCAATGGAATCGAATCCGCGTTCTCACTCTTCAAGCGTGGCGTGATAGGGAGCTTTCACAAGATTTCGATAAAGCACCTGCACCGCTACCTGTCAGAGTTCGAGACGCGGTTCAATGCACGGAAAGCGGATGACAGGTTCAACCCCACGCTCAGGGCGATGCTCGGCGTCGAACCTATGCCTTACGCGGAGTTGATTGCGGAGAAATAGACGGGACTATCTTTCCCGCCTTCCCTGTCGTTTCTATCGACTTTGCAGGCTGCGGCGGGGTCTGCATCAGCCTCCCCAGCAGCGCGTCGAATTTCTCTTTTTCCACTTTCATTCAATTAGTACCCAGTTTTCCACAGTCAGACCTGACTATAGGCCCGTAGCGGACCAAGCGGATTTCTGCTACCGTAAAAGTGAATGGCCCGGTGGCCGAGTAGCTAGGCGCACCCCCTGCAAAGGTTGTCACGCCGGTGCAAATCCGGTCCGGGCCTTTCACCACGTTAATTAGCAGGAGCCGTGCCTCAATGGTCACAGGAGCGGATTTATAATCCGAGATCTGCTGCGCACACAGCAGGTGGGGGTTCGAATCCCCCCGGCTCCGCCAATTGACATTACGTTAACCCAACCCTATGGAAGCATGTCTAGTCATAGGGAACCTAGCAAGGAAAGCGTAGGTCGCTATGTCAACTGAAGCAAAATTCGAGGGTGCGACACTGGAGCTACTGAAGCACTTGAAATCTAAGAAAGAGGCTCTGCAAGCAAGACACACTGCGGAACTGGCGGAAATCGAAAAGGAAATAGAGGCGGTATCGATCACTGCTCGTTTGCTCAGGGAAAAGGACGGGGCGGTGCCGCAGATTGAACTCTACAAGCCGACAGTCATCCCCAACAACTTGGACGGGCTGAGTGCGCGCGAAGCGTGTATTGAGATCGCCAAGAAGAACAATGGGATTGTTCGTGTTGCCGAGGCAAAGAACGCCCTCGTTTCGGCCAAAATCCTCAAGCCAACGAAAAATACGTGGGCGATTGTTTACACAACATTGCAACGCAGCAAGGAATTTGAGAAAAGCTCGACAGGTTCAGGGGTGTTCAGGCTCCTGACCTATCCAACAAAAGAAGCTGCGCAAGCGAGCTTGTTGCAATAGGCTTTTCACTTGAAGTGAAGCAAGGCGCTATAGGAATTCTATGTATTCTTCGCGTAGCGCTTTGCTTTGCTTCGCGGCGGCAATGATCTTTTGAAGTACAGCCGGCTTCATAGGGTAGTGTGTCCGAATGACGCCGTTCGCAATAGCTCTCTCTAGATTTACTGTTTCTTTAGGCCCAACCTTTTGCGCATCGCCAAAGCTCGCATAAGTCTTGTCATTTATCCAGCGATGATCGCCCACATTTAGTTCACATTCTTTGCCCGCTCTGAGAACATCCTTGGTCAAGTTCACCATGATGAATTCCCCATCATGGCATAATGGATCGGAGATCACCACCCATAAATGACCGCCATCTCCCCAATAGAATGTATCCCCAATCTGCATAGCTTCAATGAGAAGCCATCAGGTATTTCAAAAAACGAATTTCCTGATTTGCTTCTTCGAGTCTTTGTATCTCTTCTTCGCTCTTCTTCGCCAAACGGAGAATCGTGCTTGGATCAATGGGTGATGAACTGCGACCTGGGTCTGTCCATTCCGGGCAATGTTCGTGGAACCATGCTGGGATACTCCCACGAATTGCATCAATGATCGTTCGAGATTCCTCCAATACTCGCTTCTCTCTTTTTGAAAGAATTCCTTGATTCGGCGCTTTCCGCAATTCGATGGTATAAGGCTGCCGCCGGTGGATGAAATTGTTCCATTTGATTAAGTCTTCCTCCGAGCCTTTGCCTTTGAGGAGATCATAAATTCCACTCACAATTGGACCTTTAGCGAGAGACGCCAGCTTATCGCCCGTTATCGGTTGGCCCCATTCGATAAGCGCCAAACGATCCGCGTAGTAGAGCTTCTTGAGAAGCGGGAACATGTCGTCAGAGCCGCCCTCCCGCTCAAGAAGAAAGCCGGTAGCCGCGATTGCCTTGTTGATGTCGAAATCAAGAAGCATGAGAAGAAAAGGCGAAACCCTCCTTCCGCAGTTTAGCAGTTTCTGTTTTAATTTTCCACAGATTTACCCAAATTGATGTGTGAAAGCCGGTACGTATTATCGAAATAGGTGCATACCCTGTCACAGCAATACAATCTTCGGCTTATCTTAGATATGTGTCAAGTGCATAATCTTCTCGATAAGTTAATACGTATATTATTGATTCTATTGAGTCATATCATAAAACTGCCGAGAATTGCACCAGATATGAGGCGATTCCAGGCTCGAAAATTTTTCGTTCCGGCGCCAAGCTCGAGTTGGGAGATGGATACAGGTTTGGTTGGCGTCAGGCACGATGCGCGCGGATTTTGGTTGAGCCAGCATGAGATGAGTATGCGCCGAAAGGCGGAAATCATCGGCAAACTTGGCTTGGGATTTTTGCAAATTGTTTTCAATGGGTTACGGTGAATTCGCGGCGGCTGGAGCTTGACTTTGCGCGCGCGACAGTTCGACAACGGGGCCGAAACTGTATCGATTCGAACCCAGCTCGAACAAATTGCGTACTCTTGCAGGGACTAACAGATTATGAGGCTCAAAGGGAGTCAACAGGCGTCCGTCGCACTAAGCCTGCTTCTGCTATTCATGGCAGGGTCGCAGCTCGATGAGACTTTCTCAGCCGTTCACTTTTGGTGGCGGGTCAACCATCCTGCGTCTGGTGAATTCATCGTCACGCATTGGTGGACACCTTACACCGTAGCGTCTGCCTTCTTTGCACCGGCGTGGTTCGTTTGTATTGCGGCGGCCCTCCTATTGAGTCGCTGGCGCCCATTGACAGCCGTGATCGTGCTGAGTTCATTCCTCATTATTGAGCCGATCAGCTGCGCCTCCGCTTCGTCGGTAGGAGGTGCGCCATCGGGGGTCGTGCTCGGACTTGCGGAACTGCCATTCGTAGACGCCGAACGCTCTGCAGATTGGAACCAGTTGGAACGGTTGGACGAACGCCTGAAACGGGCAGGCCGTGACGCTGGGGCCTTTCCGACCTCCGAAGGCGGCCTCAAGGCCGCAATAGGCGACGCCGCGTTTGCACCGTCGCCGTATATGCGAGTCGGAAAAACGCTTCCATTTGGCTTAGCACTCGTGCTCAACGAAGGAACGGCCTTTACCGCCGCAACGCCGGCAGCTCCCGGGGTCGTCTACTACGCCGTGGATCCGAGCGGGAGGCAGTTTGTGTTGACGATCTCCGGTTTGAACGCGCCAATTGGCAACGATCCCTCAATGATGAAGGCTGATCCCTTCGTGCGTGAAAAACAACCATGGGGCGGCCTGCTTGCTTTGGAGGATTCAGTTTATTCTCGGTGAATCGGAAAAACCGTCCTGAAGCGTTCGCCAGTTTACTTGCCAACGTCAGTTACCAACTAACTCCGCTAACCCCGCTGCCGCCTCTTGTATAGTCGATAAAGGAATGGCCACCACCCCGAACAAGCCTGCCGCGGCAAAAAACTCCAGCCAAGGATTCGTCTACCTTCCCCTCATCGCCGGATGGCTGGTCCCGGGCGCCGGTCACTTTCTCCTCGGCAAATGGATTCGCGGCACTTTGCTGACCATCTCCATCATCGCCATGTTCGGGCTCGGCCTGGCCATGCAGGGCAAGCTCTACACCAGCGCGCAAGACATTCTCGACATGCTCGGCGTCGCGGGCGACCTTGGCAATGGTTTGCTCTACTTCCTGGGCCGCGCGGCAGGCTGGGGCGGAACACCAGTCCAAACTACGGTCGCCGACTACGGCACCAAATTCATCGTTGTCGCCGGCCTGCTCAACATCATTGCCGCGGTTGACGCGCACAACCTGCGCACGGGGAGGAAGTCCTGATGCATTTCTCCTTCCGCTCTGCGCCGAAGCAGGTGCCCTCAAGTTGCGATTTCCTCAAGAAATCGCAACCTTGCATGATTTTGGCGAGAGATAAGTGTGAAGGAGAAATGCATTGATGCATCCCTCCCACTTCACGGCGGTCCTTCTCTTCGCGCTCTTCGCCTCCACCGTTTTCGGCATCACCATGCGCGATACCCCGCGGCGCATGTTCCGCTACGGCGCGTATTGCTTCGTTCTCTTCGTCGGCTCGGTCATCGTCTTCAGTTGGGTCATGTTCCTCATCGCGCGGTAGGGCTCTCCCTAACTTTCGGTCCAAATCCAGGAAAAAGACAAAAGATGCCGCCGTCCTTTCGGAACGGCGGCGCAGGTTTCGGCGGGAGTTGCCGAAAAATCGTCGAAGCTCCGCAGAGCTTATGGATTTCCAGACACGGCCGCGCCGCGATAGTTGCGCGCCTCGTTGCGGCTTTCTCGCAGTCAAGCTCCCGCGCAGCGGCTTACAATCGCTCTCGGAGGACAAGTGAAACGCCGCCGTTTTATCGCCGCATCGATTGCCGCCTCAACCCTCGCCGCCGCCGGCAAGACGGTTGCTCATGCCTCCGCTACCGAGGCTTCCGCAAGCGGACACCGCGGGTTCTATCAGTTGCGCCGGTATAACCTGTTCAGCGGTCAACAGTTAAAGGTCACGGAGAGCTATTTCTCCGGCGCATTGATTCCCGCATTGGCCCGCCTGGGGCTGGGACCGGTCGGGGCATTCAAGCTCGATATCGGCCCTGAAACGCCCGCGTATTACCTGCTCATTCCTGGCCCGTCCGTTGAGACGCTTGCGGAACTCGATCTGCGCCTGCCCGAGGATGCGGAGTTCCTGAAGGCCGCCGACCCATTCTGGAATGCCACTTCTGTAGTGCCTGCCTTTCAGCGCGTAGAGATTTCACTCCTCGCTGCCTTTGCGGGCTGGCCAAAGCTCACCCCGCCCGCTGCTGCTGCCACTAAAGCCAAACGCATCTTTCAACTGCGCACGTATGAGAGCCCCAGCGACGGTGAACATGTCCGCAAAGTGGAGATGTTCCACTCCGGCGAATTCGAGATCTTCTTGAATGCCGGCTTCCATCCTGTCTTCTTCGGAGATACGCTGATTGGCGCGCGCATGCCCAACCTTACTTACATGCTCAGCTTTGCCGATCTGGCCGAACTCGACGCCAAGTGGGATGTCTTCCGCAACGATCCAGCCTGGAAGAAACTCTCCACCAACCCGCGCTACGCTTTCGACCCGATCGTCAGCAACATCACCAACCTGATCCTGAGTCCGCTCGATTGCTCGCAAATCTGACCATGCGCATTGCATGAGTTGGACCTTCGAAGCCGCTACGGCATAGGTCTGGGTCCGGTCATCCGGTAGCCTTTGCCACGACTCCGCCCTATTGCCTATTCCCACTGCCCGTTCCCTGTCCGCTCTATAATCGCCCCATGCGTTTCCTCGCCGATCCGCGGCGCAGATCGATCGCTCTGCTCACAGGCGGAGCGGTCCTGGTCTTCGTTTTGCTGGGAACGCTCAACTGGTTCAACACCTCCAAGGTCGATTTCCTCAATCCGGGAACCTATGCGCAGACCATGGTTCTCACGGCCCTGGAACTGCTGCTCTTCCTGCTGTTGCTTCTGCTGCTCGTCCTGCTCTTTCGCACCGTCCTCAAGGTCTACGTGGGCCAGGGAAGCAGCGGCCTGGGCGCGCGCCTCCGTTCGCGCATGGTTCTGGGCGCGGTCATCATCACCTTCATGCCCGCCGCCCTCATGGCCATCTTCAGCTATCTGCTGCTCAATCGTTCGCTGGAGCGCTGGTTTTCGCCTGACGCCTCGCAGTTGCGCGACAACTCGACCCGGGTCGTCCAGGAGCTGGTGGAATATGTCGCCAGCAACGCGCGCAGCGAGGCGGAGTCGGTGGCCGAGAGTGGAGCGCTCGACGGAACTTCCCAGGCTCTCCAACAGGTGATGGCTTCGCGCCGCCTTTCTTTGCAAGGCGGCTTTCTGCTCGTCTACGGGAGTGACAAGCTGATGTTCGCGAGCTTTCAGGCTCCGCCCGAATCGAGTCACGCCTCTCTTCGCGCGTCCACTCCGGAGTCGGAATGGAACGAAACTCCGCTTCGCGGGCCGCTTTCAACAGCAGTCCTCTTTGCTGCGCAGCGGAATGACAATCCGGTGGTCGATATCGCGGGCCAGGAATACGCGATGGGCATGGCTGCCACTGCCTCGGGCAAGATCGTCGTCGCCGTGCTGCCCATGCCCCAGGGGCTGAACGCAACCACCGCGCGCATCCGTTCCGGCGCCGACGAGTATTGGCAGCTTTTCCGCTCACGGCGCGTCATTCGCGCCACCTTGTCTCTCACGTTGCTGCTGGTCACAGTGTTCGTCTTTTTCTCGAGCGTCTGGCTGGCGGTTTTTCTCTCCAAGCAAATCACACACCCCGTCGAGGCCCTGGCCGACGCCATGGATGCGATCGCCGCCGGGAAGTACGAGCAACGCGTCACCGACGTTGCCACCGGAGAGATGGGCGACCTGGTGCGTTCGTTCAATCACATGGCATCGGATCTCGAGACCAGCCGCCAATTGGCTCAGACTGCCCAGGCGCAACTCACCGCCGCCAACCTCGCCGTCGAGGAGCGCCGCCGCGAGTTGGAGACGATTGTCGAGACCATTCCCTCAGGCGTCGTCACGCTCGACGGAGCCGGCGTCGTGCTTCAGGCCAACCGGGCCTTTGCCGCGCTCATGGGACTCAGGCTGGATGCGCCTTTGGCCGGTGACAGCATCGCATCGTTGTTGCCCGCCGACTGCGCCGAGGAACTGGCCACGCTGATTCGTCGCGCCAACCGCATGGGCGCAGCCTCCACCGAGTTGGAGTTTCGCGCCCGCGGGCGCACTCTCCATTTGGCCATCACCAGCGCACGGCTCGAGCTTGGCCGCGGCCAAACCGGATCGGTGCTGGTGGTCGAAGACACCACGGATTTTCTGCGTGCGCAGCGGCAGCTGGCGTGGAAAGAAGTCGCCCAGCAGGTGGCTCACGAGATCAAGAACCCGCTCACACCCATCGCCCTCAGCGCCGATCGAATCGCCCGGCATCTCGATCGCGGCCATCCCGATTCTCCCAGCATCATTCGCAAATGCACGGAAGTGATTCTCGGCTGTGTCGCGACTCTGCGCACGCTGGTTGACCAGTTCTCCGCTCTGGCGCAATTTCCAGCGCCGCAGCCCCGGCCATGCAACATGAATCAGATCGTCGAAGAGGCCATCGCCCTCTTTGGCGGGCGCCTTGAAGGCATCACGGTGCAGCGCAATCTTGAGCCCGATTTGCCGCCCGTGCTTGCCGATCCCGAGGCCATCCGCCGCGCCCTCGCCAATCTGATTGACAACGCCGCCGAAGCCATGCAGGGTAGCCTGCTGCGCGTTCTTACCCTGTGCACCGCGCTGAGCGAAGATGGCGCAGCCGCCGAAGTCACTGTCTCCGACACCGGACCCGGACTCAGCGACGAGATTCGTGAGCGGCTTTTCTTGCCCTATTACTCCACCAAGCGCCGCGGCACGGGCCTGGGCCTCTCCATCGCCGCCAAAATCGTTCAGGAGCACGGCGGCACCATCAGCGCTGAAGCAAATGTTCCTAAGGGCGCGCGGTTTCTGCTGCGCCTGCCGCTGGTTGAGCCGGTCCCGTCGCACTCATCCGCCGCGGAAGATGCCGAAGCGGTGAAGGGCGTCGCCTCATGAGTCACATCCTGGTGGTGGACGACGAAGCGGAGATACGCAACTCGCTCGAGGAGATTCTGCGCGAGGAAGGTTACGGCGTTGCCGGTGCGTCCGATGCCGACGAGGCGATCGTGCTGCTGCGCGACACGCCTTACGATGTGGTCCTGCTCGACATCTGGCTTCCCGGCCGCGACGGTCTCGAGCTGCTCGCCGAAATTCGCGACCTATCGCCGGAGATGCGGCCTGAGGTTGTGATCATTAGCGGCCACGGAACGATCGAAGCCGCCGTGAAGGCCACCAAGCTCGGCGCCTACGACTTCCTTGAGAAGCCGCTCTCGCTGGAGCGAACCTTAATTGTCCTCAAAAACGCAGTCGAGGCTCGGCGTTTGCGCACCCAGAACGAGGAATTCAAGCGCCAGTTCAGCGCCGCGGCTGTGCTGACCGGCGAAAGCGTGCCGCTCAAGGCCCTCCGCCAGCAGATCAAGCTCATGGCCCCCACCAACGGGCGCGTGCTCATCTATGGCGAGTCAGGCACCGGCAAGGAGCTCATCGCGCGCTCCATCCACGCGGAGAGCCTGCGCCGCGACGCCGTCTTTGTCGAGCTCAACTGCGCCGCTATTCCTGAAGCGCATATTGAAGCCGAGCTCTTCGGCTACCGGCATGGCGCGGTGGGCCCGGGATTCAGCCCCGGCTCTCAAGGCGGCCCGTCAGAACACCGCGGCACCCTCGAGCGCGCCGACGGCGGAACGCTCTACCTCGATGAAGTGGGCGACATGAGCCTCAAGACGCAGGCCAAAGTTCTGAGCGCCCTCGACGATCAGATGTTTACCCCGGTGGGCGGCACGCAGCCCCTGCGCGTGGATGTGCGCGTGATCGCTTCAACCAATAAGGATCTCGAAGACGAGATCGCCAAAGGCAACTTTCGCGAAGATCTTTTCTACCGCCTGAATGTGGTTCCGTTTTTCGTGCCTCCGCTGCGCGAGCGCAAGCAGGATATTCCGCTTCTGGCGCGCGAGTTCCTTCTCGAATTTGGCCGTCAGTACGGCCGTCCGCGCGTCGAGATCGGCGACGAGGCTCTGGATGCCCTGGCGCTGTATCACTGGCCCGGCAACGTGCGCGAGCTAAAGAATCTCATCGAGCGAGTGCTTATTCTCAATCCGCGCGTCCTGCGCATCGAGCGCAAGCATCTGCCGCCGCTTACGCACAAGGCCGGCTCCCGCTCGGCTGAAGAGTTCTCAAGCCTGCAGCAGGCGCGCGACGCTTACGAGCGCGAATACATTCTCAAGAAGATTGAAGAGGCGCACAACAACATCAGCCATGCCGCCGAGCTGCTGGGTTTGGAGCGCAGTCACCTTTACCGCAAGATGAAGGCCTTAGGAATCGCCGCTCGCGAGTAGAGGTGTGCCGGATGCAAGGGGGACTTGCAATTCGTCTCGCCGATCCGTGAAGTGAAAGCGCCGCTCCACTTTCTTGTCGCGCAGATCGGGTTTGCCGACGCGGCGCTCCGGTCTGTCCAGGCGGCGCCGGTCCTCAGGCTGGCTCATGGACGACGGCAGAATAATCGGGCCGGAAGCGCGCAGTGGCTGGTATTTCCTGGCTGGCTTGGGTTCGGGCCTCACATCTGTAGGCTTTTGCGGAGCGACGGGAGGCTCGGCCGCGGGTGCCTCTTTGCGCGGCGCGCGCGCAAGGTCTTCAACCGATGATCCCGAACCGCTGGTGAGCAGCTTGTGCAGGGTCGGAATGTTCGCGCGTTGCGTCTCCACAAAGTCCACGCCGTCGACCGAAAGCGTGTACTGCGCGTTGTCCGCCTTGGTGACGTAACCCTTCCTCTGCAGATACCACAGCGTAAAGTCCAGGTAGTCGCGCGGGAAACCCATCCGCTCTTCGATTTCGGAGAGGGGAACCTCAGGATAGGTTGGGTTGGTGCGCCGCCTGTAGTAAAGAACCGCCAGCACCGCCAGCCGCCGGTTTAGCTCGCCTTCCATCACGTCCATGAAATCGATGGTCGCGGCAAGCGGCTCGGGGGCCGCCTGGGTTTTCGCGCGGTCCGCGTCGTATTCCATGCGCCGCCGCGGATCGGACAGAACGTCATAGGCCGCCCTCAGCAGGCGGAAATTCTCTTCGTGGCCGGTGTCGCTGTTGTCGGGGTGCAGCCGCGCCGCCAGGAAACGGTAGACGCGGTGGATCGTCTCAGCATCGGCGTTGGGGCTGATTTGGAGAAACTCGTAGTAATCGTGTACCGGCGTGGCCATAGTTCTCCCGAGTATCGCTCTTGAGCTTAGCCGCGCCTGAATCGTCTTGGTATCCCGCATTGGTGGGAGCCTGCAGCGGCGTGCCAATCCGGAACCGCCCCGCCTTTTGATTCCCGATTGCTCCTAAGGCCTTTTTGAAGAACCACTTGGACCGATATTTCGGCTACCGGGGATCGCCTCCCAATTCGGCCGGATGCTACGCTAACTCTCATGCCACCAGCGGCTCGTTCGGAGGTCGAAACCCAATCCCCGGCGACGCCGCACGACCGCCCCTGGCTCTTCGCCTTCCTCATTACACCCGATGCGGTCATCTCCCTCGGTCTTATTAGCGGCGCCATCACCTATCTGCTGCGCGACCAAGGCGTGGACCCCGCGCGCGCCGCGAGCATCGCCGCGCTGCTTTCGCTGCCTCACGCCGTTTATTTCCTCTGGGGTCCGCTCACTGATTTCTGGATGCGCCGCCGCACATGGCTCCTGCTTGCAGCAGCCGCCTCCGCCATCGCCCTGGTTGCCGCGTTTCATCAGCCCCAACTTGGGACCCCGTGGGCAGTGGCTCTTTTGTTCCTCAGCGCATGTTTCGGCGTCTTCGTTGTCGCCGCCTGCGGCGGGATCCTGGGCACGCTCAAGAGCGAGTTGAGCCGCCGACGCGCCAGCAGCTTCTATCAGACTGGCTCGCTGGCCTTCGGTGCTGTCGCTGTCTTTGTGCTGGTCACCTGGTCCGGCCGCCTCTCGCTCAGCTCTTTGGGCTGGATCGTTGCCGCCATGATCGTGGTGCCCTCGCTGGCCGCCCTGGCCGCGCCTCATCAGTCCATGATCACCGAGCACGGCGCCGGCCAGACCGCCGCGCGCATCTGGCACGAATTCAAGTCAACCTTCCTGCGCTGGGAAGCGATTCCGTACACGCTCCTCGTCGGTTCCCCATGCTGCAGCGGCGCCATGATCGGCCTGCTCACGCAGTTGGCCCGCGATTACGGCGTCACCGGCCATCAGGTTGCGTGGATCAACGGCTTGGCCGGCGCTCTCCTCACCTCGGCTGGCGCGCTTGCCGCATCGCTCATTCCCGTGCGCGTCCGCGCGTCAGTAGCATTTTTATTGGCCGGCCTGGTCAACGCAGCCACGCTGGCCATCTTTGCCATCGGCCCCTTGCGCCCCGCTGTCTACTTCACAGGCACGGTTCTTTTTCTCTTCACGATCGGCGCGGGCTATGCGCTTTTCACCGGTGTCGCGCTCGAGTTCCTCGGAGGCTCAGGCAAAAGCGGCAGCTCGCGCTATGCCATCATCAACTCCATCGGAAACCTTCCCGTCGCCTACATGACTTATCTCGACGGCCGCGGCTATGCGCTTTGGGGCCCCCGCGCCATGCCCGCCGTGGACGCCATCATTACCGCTGCCGTATGCTTGATCCTGCTTGCGCACTTCGCTGTCAGCCGGCGTCGTAATCAATCACGGCTTGCGGCTCAATCAGATTCCATCTGAGGGGAAGCGCGAGGCGCGCATGCCATATTTCGAGGCCTGCGCAATCCCGGTTGCGCAGCTCCGTGCTTTGTGTTCCCTGACCCCTGATCCCTGTTCCCTGAGTTTCTACTGCCTGTTCCCTGAATCCAGGATCGGCCCGATCGAACCTGGATTGTCACCCAGCCGTGGGTCCACGCGAAAATCCCACACCGATTCGCTGATGTCCGATGGGGAAATGATCTCGACCAGCGCGTACTCGCCGATGGTCAGCGCCTGCGCCGGCTCGATCTTCAACCAGTGCTTGCCCGGCAGCACTTCCGCTTTGGTGGGGATCGTATCTTCGTCCTGCGTCACTGTCCCAGTAGGGCTGACGTGGATCGCGCCCACAATCCGCATTGCCTGCCGCTCGTCGACGCGCACGATCACAAAGCCTGACTGCGCCGAGTGCGCGCCATGCTTTCCGCCGTTCACGGCCTTCGCGCCGCCCGTATCCACAGTTAGCGGGTGCGTCAGCACCGGCTCCGTTTGATCGGCGACGCCCAGCGAAAGATAAATCGCCGGATCGTTCACGTGCAGATGCACCCGGGCGTTCGCGCCTTCCAGTTCAAGGCTCGCCCGCTGCGTCGCCAGCGGATTCAGCACGGCAATCCCCTTGCGGTTCTTTGTGTTCAGCGACAGATCGGTCGCCCTCAGCTCCACGAGTTCAGGAGTGCCGTGATACGTATCCAGCACATACACGCCATCCTCGTCCGGCAGCTCCACTCCGGGCGCCACCTGTGGCATGCGCGCCTTTTCGTCGCTGCGCTCCTCGCTTTCTTCCGCGTCGATGTCCGCGGCTTCTTTCATCGCCGGCGATGCATTCTCGTTCGCCAGGTCCGCATGTTCCCTGGCCCACTTGTTTGTCGCGTCCCAGTCGACCAGGTCCTTCGGCAGCTCCTCCCACTCGTCGCGCTCCTGTGAGAGATAGCGCACGCGTTCGCCCACGATCTGGTAATCGCGCACCATCTGGTAAGAGCCGTCTTTGAGGATCAGCCGCAGGTTTCTTCCCGTGCCGGGAACCGCGGGCTTCAGAGGCAGCGGCTTCGAACTTTGATCATTCGCGCTCGGTGCAGGCTGGCTCGGTGCGGACTGTATGGTTACGCTCTGCAGATCGTTTTGCGCAAAAACGGCCGCCGGCGTCACGAGGAGAATAGCCAGCGAAAGCGCCGGCACGCGCCGAACTTGCGAAAAGCAAAGCATGGCAACTCAGTTTAGACGCTAACGCCCAGCCGGCGTTTTCCCGCGCGCCTCAGCGAAATTGTAACTTAAGTACAACCCCTCCATGCCCTGAGCGTCCAATTCGATGAAGGCTTTCTGTAGAATGGAAGTGGAAGGTTCCATCGATTGACAGGGCTTAAGACAATTTTCCGAGGCAAACGCGGCGTCTGGCCCGGCATCTTGCCGGCCGTGGCGATCGTCTGTCTGGTCCTGCTGGCGATGCTGGCCGTAGCTCAGGTCACGCACCTTCACTCGAACGATACCGACGCGGATCACTGCCAGCTTTGCATCGTGATGCACACGGTGGTTCCGGTTGCGGCCGCGGCGGCTGTCGTCGTCATCGTGCAGTTAGGAGCCTCCACTCCCCAGGCCGAGCCCATCGTCGTTGCCCGCCAGCGGCAGATTCGCCTCTTCATTCGTCCGCCTCCCATCTCCTGCTAGGGCATCTTTCCGTTTTCATTTGAGGCCTTCGCATCGACCCACTGCTGCACTCATCGGGCGATGCCCGGCAGCATTTGCACATCCTGATTTTGAAGCGGACCGATGCTCCTCCAATGCACTGAGGAACCCGCGGCGGCACGTCCCGCGGCTTGCATTTCCCATTTATCAGCCATTGTTCAGGAGATTTTGCCATGACGTTCTACCGCGGCGCGATTACGCGCCTCCTTCCCCTGATTGCTCTCGCCTTTGCCGCGCTCTCCGCGCCGGCGCAGAGCGGCAACGCCGGCCCTGTGCGCGGCACCGTCACCGATCCTTCCAGCGCCGTTATCCCCAACGCTACTGTCCAACTCACCGATAAAGTCAGCGGATTCGATCGCACTGCAACTACCGACGCCACCGGCCAGTTCACCTTCTCCAATGTTCCATTCAATCCATATCAAATCTATGTTTCCGCCAAAGGCTTTGCCTCGCTCCGCCAGGATGTGGAGATTCGCTCGTCCGTCGGAATCAGCGTCAAGCTCGTACTCCAGATTGCCGGCGCCAGCCAAACGGTTACGGTCGAGTCTGGCGGCGACCTCATTGAAGACGACCCAACCTTCCACACAGATGTGGACCGCGACCTGTTCAACAAAGTCCCTTTGGAGAGCGCATCGTCCACGCTCAGCTCGCTTGTCACCATGACCACGCCCGGAGTGGCGGCCGACTCCAACGGCCTCTTCCACGGCCTGGGCGACCACGCCTCAAACTCTTTCTCCGTTGACGGCCAAGCCATCACCGACCAGCAGAGCAAGGTCTTCTCCAACCAGCTACCGTCCAACTCCATTCAATCCATTGAGGTCATCAGCGGCGCGCCGCCCGCCGAGTACGGCGGCAAGACCAGCCTCGTCATCGTGGCCACCACACGATCCGGCCAGGGAGTCACCAAGCCGACGGGTGCTGCCTATGCTTCCTACGGGAGCTTCGGATCGGCGAATGGCGGCTTCGATCTCTCTTACGGCGGAAAAAGCTGGGGAAACTTCATCGAGGCCGACGGCCTCAATACCGGCCGCTTTCTCGATCCCCCGGAGTTTACCGTCTTTCATGACAAGGGGAATGAGGAGAACATCTTCGATCGCGTCGATTACAGCATCACGCAGGCCGATTCGATTCACCTCGACCTTAACTACAGCCGTTCCTGGTTTCAGACGCCGAATTCCTACGACAACCTCAACGTGCAAAACGTGCAAACCACCGGCCCAAACAGTGGAACGAGCGCAAACCCCACCTTTGTCGACGTAGGCAACGCCAACCAGGGCTCGAAGATCAATACCTTTGACGTCTCACCCACCTACACCCGCATCATTAGCAACAACTCTGTATTCAACCTGGGCGCATTTGTGCGGAAAGATCTCTATGGCTACTACCCCAGCTTCAATCCTCTCGCCGACCTGGGGCCCTCGAACCTGCAAACCTCATCCATCTCCCAGTACCGCACGCTCACCAATACGGGTCTCCATGCGGACTACTCGTATGTGAAGGGAATTCACAACCTCAAGATCGGCGCACAATACGAGCAAACCTTCCTGCGCGAGCACGATAGCCTGGGAATTGTAGACAACACCTATAATTCGCCCTGCGCCGATGCTGATGGAAACCCCCTGCCGGGGTACGCCAGTCAGGAAGACTGCGGCGGCGAAACGTCGTTCCCAAATGGCAATTACCTCCCGGTTCTGGCGCCCTACGACCTGACACGCGGCGGCAGTCTTTACAACTACTTTGGCCACACCGACGTGAAGGAACTGGCCGTTTACATTGAAGACGAGATCAAAGCCGGAAACTGGGACTTCAACCTGGGTCTCCGCGAAGACCTCTACAACGGCCTAACCGATGCCAACCAGACCCAGCCGCGCGTGGGCATCGCCTATAACATCAAGCCCTCCGGCACCGTAATGGCCGTGTCTTATGCGCGCACGCTCGAAACGCCCTTCAACGAAAACCTTGTTCTGTCCAGCAGCGGCTGCTCGAATGCGGTTCTGAATCCGTTGTTACTATGCAGTCCCGGCGTATCCGGAACCCTTGATCCAGGCTTCCGCAACGAGTTTCACGCGAGCTTGCAGCAGGCACTAGGCAAATACGCCGTCTTCGGTGGCGAGTACATCTGGAAGTACACCCACAACGCCTTCGACTTCAGCGTGCTCGGCAATACGCCCATCACCTTCCCTATCGACTGGCACAACTCCAAGATTCCCGGATACGCGCTGCACGTCGAGCTGCCCAATATACACAACTTCAGCGCCTACACCGTCATGTCCTCAGTGGCCGCCCGCTTCTTCCCGCCGCAGTCGGCCGGCGCCGGCGCCGCTCCAGGCCAGGGCGGGTATGCCTTCCGCATCGATCACGATGAGAAGTACAACCAAACCACGCACCTGCAGTACACCCTCTCCCGCGATGGCAATTGGGTGAACGGGCTGTGGGGTGGCTTCAACTGGCGCTACGACTCCGGACTCGTCGCAGGTTCGGTGCCTTGCTATAACGTCACCGACCCAAACAGCTTGTGCAATCCGATCAATGGCGGAGCTTCCATCACGCTGCCCGGAGGCGTACCGGGGGTCGATCTCAGCGGCCTCACTCCCGACGAGCAATTTGAAGCCGGGTTAACCTGCGACGGCGTTACGGCCACTCCCACCTCCGGCTTTACCAGTTGCGACGCGGCGGGATACACCTCCAAGTTGGTGCAGATTCCCGCTCCTGGCACGGAGAACGACGATCACAACCCGCCGCGCATCGCCCCGCGCAGCCTCTTCGACGTCACTGTGGGCAAAAACAACATCTTCAACAAGGAGCGCTTCAAGACCGATCTCGACCTCACGGCGATCAACGTAACCAACAAGTACGCGCTCTACAACTTCCTCTCCACCTTCAGCGGCACGCACTATGTCACACCTCGCGCGCTGACGGCGAAGATCACGCTCAACTTCTAATTCGGATGAGCGCATTCAAGATCGAGGGCGCACATCGCGTCCTCGATCGGTTTTCGGATTCCTGAAAATCGACAATGGAGGCCGCCTCTCGAAATGATCGCCAGTTCCAGAAATGCTGCCCTGGCAGTTTCTTTGCTGCTCCTCTCGGAGCTGGCCCTCGCGCAATCGGCAGAGAAGGAGCCGGCCGCGATTCTGGAGCTGGGCGCAGAGGCGAGCCGCAGCCTGAATGATGGCGGATCGGCAGGAGGGCCTTCGCTTGCCGTTGAAGTCACGCCCATCAAGGAATGGCTCGAGCTCGAAGCCGGCGTCACGCCGCTCTTCAGCGCGCAGGCTACGGAATGGGACACGGATTTGCTTTTCAAAAAGCCGTGGACCCTGTCACGCAAGGTCGAGTTCATGGCCGGCATCGGTCCGGAGTGGGTGCACACAAGGCATGCCGGGGCGGGAGTGAATGCGTTGGCCGGGGAAGCGGCGTTGGACTTTATGTTCTGGCCGGCACGAAGACACAAGTTCGGCTGGTATCTCGAGCCCGCTTACGATCACGGCTTCGTGTACGCGCACGACCAGTCCTTCAGTGTGACTGGCGGGCTGCTGATCGCGTTTCCCTGAAGGCGTAGGAACGCCTCCGGTCCAGCTACGACACGCTGTCCACCGCGCGCTGGTACGCCTGAAAAATCTCATCCCCGAAGCACGCAAAAATCACCTTTTGAATCGCATCGCTCGAGACGAGCTCCGCCACGGTCTCGCCCACCGCGATCTTCACCGCCCGCTCCACGGGAAACCGATAGACGCCGCAGCTGATCGCCGGAAATGCCAGCGACCGAATCCCGTTCTCCCGCGCAATCTTGAAAACCGACTGGTAGCAGCTCTTCAAGAGCTCCGGCTCGCCGCGCTCGCCGCCGCTCCATACCGGCCCCACCGTATGAATCACGAACTTCGCCGGCAGCTTGTAGCCCTTCGTCATCCTCGCCTCGCCCGTCGGGCATCCGCCAATCTGATAGCACTCGTCAAACAGCTCCGGCCCCGCCGCGCGATGAATCGCCCCATCCACTCCGCCTCCGCCGAGCAAAGACTCATTGGCTGCGTTCACAATCGCATCGACTTGCAGCGTCGTGATGTCGGTCTTCACCACCTCAATCTTGCTCGTCATCGCAGTCCATCCCCGAGAGCATCGTAAACCCGCAGGTGTCCGGCGCCACAGTTAGCCGCAACGCCCTCATTTCAGTATCGTTAGGCGGCACGCGATCCCATCTCCCTCCCATTCAACCCTAATTCGAACAAAATTTCCTCTTTCACCCCACCCCGAATCTCTGCCATACTTGTATGTGCCCACCAGGTACGGCCAATCTCAAAAACTTAGTGACGAGGTTGCATCGATGTCGGCAAAGTATGTCTTTGTGACGGGTGGAGTTGTGTCCAGTTTAGGCAAAGGTCTCGCGGCGGCCTCTATCGGCTGCCTGCTTGAGAGCCGCGGCCTCCGCGTCAACCTCATGAAGTTCGACCCCTACCTCAACGTCGATCCCGGTACCATGTCGCCCTTCCAACACGGCGAAGTTTTCGTCACCGACAACGGCGCTGAGACCGATCTCGACCTCGGCCACTACGAGCGCTTCACTCACGCGCCTCTCTCCCGCGACAACAACTACACCACCGGCCGCATCTACGAGCAGATCATTTTGAAGGAACGACGCGGCGACTACCTCGGCAAAACCGTCCAGGTCATTCCTCACGTCACCAACGAAATCAAGAACGCCATGCGAAAGGTCGCGTCCAACGGCGCCGACGTCACCATCGTCGAAATCGGCGGCACCGTCGGCGACATCGAATCCCTCCCGTTCCTCGAAGCCATTCGCCAGATGCGCCAGGAACTCGGCCGCGAGAACACCGTTTTCGTTCACGTCACGCTTGTTCCCTGGATCGCTGCCGCGCAGGAGCTCAAAACCAAGCCCACGCAGCACTCCGTCAAGGAGCTGCTTTCGATTGGCATCCAGGCCGACATTCTTCTTTGCCGCTCCGACCGCGCCCTCAGCCGCGACATCAAGCAAAAGATCGCCGCCTTCTGCAACGTTGAAGAAAAGGCCGTGATCGGCGCCAAAACCGTGCCCTTCATCTACGAAGTTCCGATTGGCTTTGCCGAGGAAGGTGTCGACTCGCTCATCCTCAAATATCTGCACAAAGAGGCGCCCGAGGCCGACATCACTCTCTGGCGGGAACTCGTCGACCGCTGCTACCACCCCAAGGACGAGGTCTCCATCGCCATCGTCGGCAAGTACGTCGAGTATGAAGACAGTTACAAATCGCTCAAGGAAGCGCTCACGCACGGGGCGATCTCACAAAACTTGAAACTGAAAATTCACTGGATCGAGGCCGAAGGTCTCGAGTCCTCCGGCCCCGACGATCGCAGCTACGAAGCGCAGCTTGAGGGCTACGACGGTATCCTTGTTCCCGGCGGCTTCGGCAAGCGCGGCATCGACGGCATGTTGAACGCCATACGCTACGCACGCGAGAAGAACGTGCCCTACTTCGGTATCTGCCTTGGGATGCAAACCGCCTGCATCGAGTTTGCGCGCAACGTCTGCGGCCTCAAAGATGCCAACTCCAGCGAATTCGACCCCGCAACCGAGCATCGCATCATCTACAAGCTGCGCGAGCTGCTCGGCGTCGAGGAGATGGGCGGCACCATGCGCCTAGGCGCGTGGACCTGCGTTCTACAGGAAGATTCGCTCGCGTGGCGCGCCTACGGTGGCCAAAAAGAGATCAGCGAGCGCCATCGCCACCGCTACGAATTCAACCGCGAGTACGAGGCGCTGCTCACCGGCGCTGGCCTGCGCATCTCGGGCTCGACACCCGACCAGACCTACGTCGAAATCGTCGAAATCCCCGGCCACCCCTACTTCCTCGGCTGCCAGTTCCACCCCGAGTTCAAATCCAAGCCCCTCGAGCCCCACCCTCTCTTCCGCGAGTTCATCATCGCCAGCTACAGGCACCGCTTGCAGCGGTCGCAAATCGAGTCGGCTGTCGGCCAGGTCGTCCAGTAGAATTGCTGGGAATTTCGAGATTCTTGGCCGCCTAAGCGAATCAGGAGCTCAGATCGGCGCGCTGATCGTCGGAACCGATGGCGAGACCCATTACGCCAGGACGGGCAACAGTTCCGATTGAGACGCATCGTAGGTCTGACGAATCTCTCGAGCCCAAGCCAAAGCGACTGCGACTGGAGTGACGGGATTACTTAACCGCGAGGGGAACCCGTTGTAGATCCGCCCATCAAGCGCCCGCCCAGCACGCTTCTTACGGACGCCGCCCCACTGTTTAAAGAAAAACGGTACGTCGGCGTCACTGCACTGGTCGCGAATCGAAGTCACCCACTCTTTCTTCAGCGGTCTAGCGCCGTGACCGCTCTCCCCGCCAACGATGACCCAATGGATACCCCTCAGGCGCAATCGTCCAAGTTCCTCAAGCAGCGGTTCAATTGATAGGAACCTGACCGATGCCGGCGATTCTTGCAGGTCGCGCACTCGCGGTAGTCCATGTTGCTTGTTTTCGACGCTGACTCCCCACCAGATATGCGGCAACTTCGCAGCGAATCGCAGTCTTCCTTTTAAGAGACTCGCCATACGGGCCGAGCGTTTAGTGAGTACCTGGTATGTGTGCCAGTTGGCCTTCACCATCACAGTTGCGACCGCTTCGATATATTCATCCGGCGCCCCATCGTGAAACAGGTCACTCATTGAGTTCACGAAGATCATCTTGGGTGTTTGCCAACGCAGCGGTTCGGCCAATTTCTCTGGAACCAACCTTAATTCGAATCCTTGTTCATATGGATGCCCCGGAACACCACGAAACCGCTCCGCAAACACCTCCGCATAGCAGTGCTTGCAGCCGGGGCTGATTTTCGTGCAGCCCCGTACCGGATTCCACGTCGCATCCGTCCATTCGATTTTTGAGATAGAAGCCATCATTCACCCCCAGGGAAAGCTCTGTTGATCTGTGCCGTATTTGAGAACTTCGTCCCAAAATTGATAGGCCGTTTGATTTCGTGAAAAGAGTGCCAGGTAGTAAAGCGGCAAGTTTTTCTCGTCGGATCGGACCAGCTTCATTCGGTGCGTCTCCACATCTAAGTACCCGAGAGATCTCATGCTGAGGGCAAACTCAGTAGCGAGGAATTCTCGAAATCTCTTTCTGCCGCCAGGAAAGGCCTTCCATCTTTCGAGCCACGCAGTATTCCCCCAATGCTTCGCTGATCTTCGGATTATTGCCCTCGACATAATGGTCGTAGTTACGACCGGCATCCATACCGACTGCCAGCAAAACCAAGAAATCGACAAGACCACTGGAAAGCCTACGAATCGTTTCGAATTTAATGCCAAAGTCGAATGGGTCGACGAGGCACATGCTCAGTACCCTATTCGTCTTTGACGCTCGCGGAATCGCACCGCAGATCTGTTCGATCTCGTGATCGCAATTGCCCAAAACGTAGGTTACGTGCGCTTTGGGGGCTATCCGCTCCGCGCGGATCCGAAGAGCAGCCAGTAGTGATTCGTTCGCGTCGCAGAAAATGTATTTATCGAATGGGCAAGGTAGATCAAGTGCCAAGATTGGCGATCCTTTGATTCGAATGTCGGTGCCTCGAATCTGCCCATGTCCACCTCCGGCATAGAGATCGATATACACTCGCTGTTCCCATTTGTTTTTCATGCCAGTTGAGAACAGCTGATCGTAAAGGGAAATCAAACGATACTTCGTGTCTGCCCACTTGCCCACTTCGCCGCAGACGAGCCCGTCGTCCTCAACACGCAGATCATCGAGCGAACTTGACATCACCGGCTCCCCACATGCCACGGACGGAACCCGAATTCCGTCAATACGATATTCGCCTTACATTCGCCATGCAGTCAACAGCGAATCCCCTAAGGTTCGTGGGAGGAATCAAGCAAGCATACGCCGTGCAACCTGCATGAGTGAACATCACTATCTCGCGCAACTCTCTCGCTCACAAGAAAAGGGCACGTTTGGTGACACTGCGACAGCCGTCCAATAGCGTCACGGAAACCCAACGAGCTCTTCGTTGGTCTCGTGATCGATCTCCAACGACTCGAGTTCGGCGTGCGGCGTCTCCGGCGACCCCGCGCGCCCCGCCTTTCGGGTTCGCATCACCATCTCAAGCCCCTCAAGAACCAGCTCCCGCACCGTAGAGCCGCGCTCGGCGGCCAACACTTTGACCGCCCTGTAAACATCGTCTTGAATGTCGACTGTGGTCCGCATAAATATATATTAGCATATTTATTGATCTATGCATACAATTCCAAAAATTGCTCGATCGGGGACGCTGGCGGCTTATTGCTCCCGCCAGCCCCCGATCTCCCCGCCCGCTTCAATCCCTTTTCTCGAAACATTCTTCTCAAATCCAACCCGCCTTGAAGCGAATTCATCGAAGGTTGCGTCTACTACCAACGGAGCGCATGAATTCGAGCCAGGATTTGATGAAAAAGAGCTTCTTCCACAGCTTCCCTCTGAACCCATACCCCGGCCGCAAGCGTCTCACGGACAAGGCCGGTACTCAGCTAGAAAAAACTACCCTCCGGGTTATTGACAATGATTTCCCGCCGGGCCTATTGTGTCTAAGTTTTTGGCATAGGAATCGAAAGGATGGAATGAAAGATGGTCGCCTATTTCCAGCTTCAGCCCGCTGAAGCGGAGCTGCAAGACTTGGCAGAGCAATACTGGCAAACCGCCGGCGAGAAGGAGCACGAGCTTGAAAAAGCTGCCTTCGAGGCCGGGGAAGCCATTCGCAATGGAGACTACTCGCTGGCCAATCTGGAAGCGATCGTGCGCTGGAAGTCCGAGCGCGCCGTGCAGGTTTTGATTTGCAACAGCAACGAGAAGATCCGGCAAGTGCTGGCTGTCGCCGCCTCGCCCGATTCGTCAACGGAAGCCGCCGTCAAGGCCCTGCTTGAGCTGCATGGTGTAGACATCGCCGTGGCCTCGGCCGTTCTGGCCGCGATCTTCCCTGCGCGCTACACGGTGTTGGACTATCGCACCCTCGAGGCTCTCGGCCACGCCCGTCACGACGTTCGCTTCTACGAAGAGTATCTCGACTTCTGCAAGCGCCTCGCCGACAGCAACGTCGTCAAGCCGCTCGATGAACTCCCCGCTCCCACGCCTCTGCGCACGCTCGATCGCGCCCTGTGGGAGTGGTCGCGCATCCACGCGGGCTGACTGGGGCCGCTGCTGCCGGAACCACCAAGTGCGCGCTCCATCCCTCTTTGAGGGGGGAGTGCGCAAGCTGGGCGCAGTTCCCGTTCCACTGGCCGTCCCGCGTGTTACTGGTTACTAGCTACCGGCTACAAGCTACCGGCCCCGTCGCTGACAACGGATCACCGATCACTGACCACGAACCACTGTACAATTCCCCTCGTGAGCAGTTCGTTCGAAATCGGCCCGGTGCAGGTGGGCTCTGGCCGGCTCTTCCTCATCGCCGGTCCCTGCGTCATTGAGTCTGAAGCCCACGCCTTCAAAATGGCCGAGGCCATCCAGCGCATCGCCGGCAATCTCGGCGTTCCTTTCATCTTCAAAGCCAGCTACGACAAGGCCAACCGCACCAGCGCGAAAAGCTTTCGCGGACCCGGCCTCATTGAAGGCACGCATATCCTCGGCCGCATCGCCAGAGACACCGGCCTGCCAATCCTTACCGATGTTCACGAGCCCGCACACTGCGAAGTCGCAGCCGAAGCGGTCGACGTGCTCCAGATTCCCGCTTTTCTCTGCCGCCAGACCGATCTGCTTATCGCTGCCGGCCGCACCGGCCGCGCGGTCAACATCAAGAAGGGCCAGTTCGTCGCTCCCTGGGACATGACCCACGGCGTCGAGAAGGTCCGCTCCACGGGTAACGAGCGCGTCTTCCTCACCGAGCGCGGCTCATCCTTCGGTTACAACAACCTGGTCGTCGATTTCCGTTCGCTCGCCATCATGCGCAATCTCGCGCCTGTGGTCTTCGACGCCACTCATTCCGTGCAGCAGCCGTCTGCCGCCAACGGCGTCAGCGGCGGCCAGCCGGAGTTCATTCCTCTGCTTTCTCGAGCGGCAGTCGCCGCCGGCATCGACGGCCTCTTCGTCGAAGTCCACGACAACCCGCCCAACGCCAAATCCGACGGTGCCAACGCCCTCGACTTGAAGCTCCTCAAGCCGTTGCTCGAGTCGCTGCTGGCCATCCAGGCTGCCGCGGCGCGCTGACCATTCACGGTCCTCCGCACCCCACCGTCCCCGTCGCCATCTTCCCATCGAGCACGAAGCACGAAATCCCATTGATGTCCGTCCTGAAGGTCCGCACATGCGCCGCCTGCAACTCCTCGAGCACCTCCTCGCGCGGATGGCCATACCGGTTGTGTAATCCGCACGAAATCACCGCCCACTGCGGCGCGACGCGGGCAAAAAACTCCGGCCGCGTCGACGTGATGCTCCCGTGATGCCCCACCTTCAGCAGCGTGCTCCCAAGCCCCGGCTCGGCCAGCATCGCCTGCTCGATCGGGGCCTCCGCGTCGCCTTCCAGCATCACGGATGTCGCGCCGTACGCTACGTGCAGCACCAGCGAATCGTTGTTCGTCGGTTCCGGGCCGGGCACGTAATCGCGAAACGGCGCCAGCACGTTCACCTGCGTGCTTCCAAATGTGAACGCATCGCCCGCGCGAAAGCTCCTCACCTGCACGTGCAACGCCGCGGCCTCATCCAGCAGCGCGTTGTACGCCCCAAATCGCGGATTGTTGCCCACCCACAACTCGTCGGGGTGGAAGTTGCGCAGCACCGCGAACAATCCACTGATGTGATCGGAGTGCGCATGGCTCAGCGCCACCGCGTCCAGGTGCCGAATGCCCCGCGCCCACAACGCCGGCGACACGACCTCTTCTCCAATATCAAAATCCTGCGGTGCCTGCCTCGGCCCCCCGCCGAATCCCCCTCCATCGACCAGCAGCGTCTTTCCGTCCGGCGTAATAATCAGCAGTGAGTCGCCCTGTCCAACGTCGATTGCTTCCATCAGCAGTGCGCCCTTCGGCCGTTCCACGGGTCGCGGCATCACCGCTGTCAGCGCGGCCATCGCCAGCGCCACCCACGCTCCGCGCCGCAGCCAGCGTGCCCCGCGCACAAGGCTCTCATGCGCCAGCACAATGGCCGCGCCCAGCAGCGCGCAAAATGCGGCCGATTGCCACAGCAGCGGATTGGGAATCCTGAAATCTCCCAGCGTCATCGAGCCGAACAGGTGCACCAGCCCGACTCCAATGTGCATCGCCAGCGCCACAACCGTTGCCGGAACCACTGCCGCCGCCGGCCAAACGACCAGCAATAGCAGCGTCAACAGCGCCGCCGGCATCAGCACCACCAGCAGCGGCAAAATCAGCAGGTTCACCGGCAGCGCGAAGATCGTGATGCGATGAAAGTAAACTGCCATCGGCAATGTCATGGCCAGCTCCACCACACACGAAACCACCAGCAGCTCGGCAAAGCGAATGGCAAATCGCACGCACCACGGAAAAACGCGCCAAGCGATCACGCCATTCCCGGCGCGCTCCATCCGTTCCGCCACCGCCCGCATCATCAAGCGAAACTCCGCCAACCGCGGAGCCAGCTTGATGTCCACGGCTACGAGCCGCAGGTCGCGCATCGCCGCTGCATAAGGATGAATCGTCCCTTGCAGCAGCGGCGCCGCCACTCCCGCAATCGCAAGCACCGCCAGCAGCGTCATCTGCAGGCTGGAGTCGAACAGGCTGCGCGGGTTCACCACCAGCAGGCACAGCGCGGCAAACCCAATGGTGTTCAGCGGATTTCGCTCGCGATAGACCAGCCGTCCCAGCAGGTAAAGACTCACCATCCACAGCGACCGCTGCACCGGCGTGGCGAATCCCGTAAAAAGAGCGTAGGCAAACGACGCCACGATCGTCAGCACCGTCGCCGGCACGCGTGGCATGCGCAGCCGCCGCGTAATCCAGAAAATGCACGCGGCAACAATCGCTAGGTGAAATCCTGAAACCACAAGCATGTGGAAGGAACCCGTGCGCTCAAAGCCCACGCGCAGCGCATGCGTCAGATAGGTGCGGTCGCCGGCCACCATCGCCGCCAGCATCGCGGCGTCGTCTTCGCTCAGCCGCAGCGGCGCAGGCAGATTGCGCATAGCCGTGGGCAGCGCCAGCAGCCGCGTCGTCGATGCATGCTGCCATACGCTGACTCTGCACTTCAAAAACGCTCCCGGCGTCTGGCCCAGCCGTTCAATTCGATCTGACGAAACCGTTGCCGTCGAAGTAATTCCCTGGTCCAGCAGGTAATCCGCGCGACTCCATACCCCCGGATCGTGGTAAGCCTCTGACGGAAGCAACCGAACCACGGCCCGCAAGCGCTCACCGCATCGGAACGGCTCCGCGCTGTTGTCCGCACCAACCGGCCAGCGCACCGTCAGGCGCACCCCTCCCGCGACCGGCGCCTGCGCGTCGCTCTGGTCGTCCACCACTTCGACCGTCGACACGCGCACATCGATCCGCTGCGATGGCGCGGCCGTTTGGGCCTCGTCAACACTCTGCTCCAGCTCCGTGCGCACGGGCCCCGCATCCACCACGGTCCCTTCCAGTGTCCGCGTCAGCCCGTCAGAGAGCTTTGCCAATTCGGGCGCAGGCGCCGGCTGGGGCTGCATCTCCCCGCACCACGCACCGAGCAGCAACCACAAAACCGCAAGCGGCAACCAAACAATCCGCTGCGCGCGTCCGCCGCGGCGAACCGCCAAGCCGCACAAGGCAGCAACCAACACCAGGAGCACCAGCACGAGCGGAGGGGCAAGCCAGACGCGGCTTGCCACGACAATTCCGGCGGCAAACAGCCACGCCGCATGAAACAACGGCACGGCAGTCAAGCCATGCGTGCGTTGCGCAGGATTGCATTGATCGCCGTGCATGGGGCCCAAATTTCAAGATTGAATTTGGCATCAAGCCTATCAGGAATCGGAAATTCCGGCAGTTCTTTCCGACACTTCGCTCATCACCGCCGTAACCGTACCACCGTCTCCAGGTGAAACGTCTGCGGAAACAGGTCAGCAAGCGTAAGGCGCTCGATGGCATAGCCTGCTCCCACAAGCGCGCGCAGGTCGCGCGCCAGCGTGGCCGGATCGCACGACACATACACGAGTTCCGGTGCCGCAATTTGCCCAAGCAGCTCCGCCGTCTCCGCGCCCAATCCCGTGCGCGGTGGATCGGCGACAACCACATCCGGCCGTTCGCCCTTCGCCGCCGCTCGCAGAAACTCCATCGTGGTCGTCTTCACAGCCGTCGCGTGCGTTCCCTGCAGATTCTCGTTGAGCGGGGCAATCGCCGCTGGCGCCGACTCCACTGCGATCACACGCTCAAACCGCTCCGCAAGTTTCCGCGCAAACAGCCCCACACCGGCGAACAAATCCCAGACAAGCCGGCCGCTCAGCCCGCTCGTCGCGCATTCCACCAACTCGTCCACGAGCCAGCGGTTGACTTGAAAGAATGCGCCTTGATCCACGCGATACGCAAAACCTGCTGCGTTATAGGGCAGGGAACCAGCGCCCCACCGCGCAACGCCCCGCATGTCCCGTCCCTTTGCGTCTTCCACGCAAAGTTCCACGCCCTTCATCTCAGGAACTTCCCCGGCAAGTGCTCGCGCAAAATCCTCAAACCAGTCTTTTTCGCCGCCTCCAACTGTCGCACCCGCCAGCAGCGCCGTTTCTTCCGCATTGCAAAACAGCGTCATCTCCGTCGGCCGCAGCCGCGAGGGCAGCTCGTGCACAATCTGTCCGGCCGCCAGCGCAGCCCGCACCAGCAGCGGCGCCGCGATCGGGCACTCATCAATCGCAACCACAGCATGCGACCGCCGACCGCGATATCCGGGCCGTCCCTCCGAATCGAATGCCAGCCGGATCCGGTTCCGGTACGCCCACGGCTCGCCCGCCAGCACCGTAATCTCCTCCGGCGCGCGGACTCCGCCGCGCTCCAGTGTCTCGCGCAGAATGGCCTGCTTCATCTCGACCTGTGCTCTGTATTCCGCGTGCTGGTACTGGCAACCGCCGCACGCCCCAAAGTGTTTACACCTGGGCGCAACCCGCTCCGGCGCAGCAGCGACGATCTCTTCCATCTCGGCCGTCGCATACCCGCGCTTCTCTTCGATGATGCGCACCCGCGCCTGTTCCCCGGGCAACGCCAGCGGCACAAACACCGCCTTGCCCTCCACGCGCGCCAAAGACGCTCCGCCATAAATAGGCTTTTCGATTTTGACAAGTTGCACCGGCGCGGCATTCCGGCTGGAGGTTCGCGGCGTAGCGGCCTCACGCCGCGAGAGCGATCGTGACCGCCTCTTCATTGCTGGCTCATGTAAAACAGGCTCAAGCGGGGCAGGTTGTAATGCACCAGCAATTGCTTTCGCTCAAACTGCTGTTCCACCTGCCGCAACTGCACAACCCCCATGCGGCTGCGATAGGGCGCAAGCTCCAGCGCCGCGTGCTCTTTCAGCCCTACCAGCAGAGCCTCCGGCGCCGCCGCCCTGAGCGCCGTATACAGTTTCTCTTCGAGCACCGTCAGCGATCGCTCCAGCCCTTCGAGATTCACTTCCGCGGCCTTCTCCTCGCCTCCGCCCCGCACTTCCGCTGCCAGTTCTCTCAACCGCACAGCCGTTGCCCGGCAAGCCTCCTCAGCAACCGTTGCCCGATCCAGCGCTTCCGCGGCTGCCGTCAAATGAGCCGCCACGCGCTCATGCTCGAAACCCGATTCTTCCGCCACGGTCGTAGCCGCCGATCCCGTTGCCGCCTCACTCATCTCCATGGCCGCCTGCATCACCGCCTGCGCGCACCACGCCAGTCCGTTCACACGCTGCATGCGAGCACGTTTCTGCCGCGCCTCATACTTGTCAAACGCCTCGTCGATCCCGCGCAGCACCGCCTCCAGCGGAATGCCCGCCTCGCGCCACATCTCGATCAGCGCCCAATCCAGCGTCGAAAGCAGCAGAATCGTTCCCCGCCTCTGCTGGAAGCGCTCCTCGATCTCGGTAAAATAGTTAAAGTAGTTCCGCACAGTTCCATCTTAGAGCGGTTCCGCGGCGAATGTAGCCGTTTTCCAGCTCTAGTGCGGGGTGGATTCTTCTTGAGGAAGAATCCACTTGGCGTTCAAGACCTCGGGACACAGCAGCTGCAGAACCGCTGTAAATTCGGCAAATGGAGACGAACGATGGCAACCGTTGGATTTGTCGGGCTCGGCATCATGGGCCGCCCCATGCTCAGGAACCTTCTCAAGGCCGGCCACACCGTTATCGCCTACGGTCGCACGCCCGCAGAGCTCGACTCGGTCGTCGCTGACGGTGCTCAGCGCGGCGCCTCTAATGCCGACGTCGGCGCGCGCTGCCCCATCGTCATCACCATGCTGCCCGACGGCCCGGAAGTCGAAGAAGTGGTTCTCGGCGCCAACGGAATCCTCTCCGGCGTAAAGTCCGGCTCGCTCATCCCGCGCCCAGTCATTATCGATATGAGCTCCATCAGTCCGCTCGTCTCGCAGAAGATCGCCGCGGCGTGCGAAGCCAAAGGCGTCGATTTCTTAGACGCGCCTGTCTCGGGCGGCGAGCCTAAGGCCATCGACGGCACGCTCGCCATCATGGTCGGCGGTAAACCCGAAGTATTCGCCAAAGCCGAGCCCATCCTCAAGTGCCTCGGCTCCAGCGTCACCCTCACCGGCCCCGTCGGCGCAGGCAACACCACCAAGCTCGCCAATCAAATCATGGTCGCGTGCAACATTGCCGCTATGGGCGAGGCGCTCACCCTCGCCACGCGCTGCGGCCTCAATCCTGAAGTCGTCGTCAACGCCGTCAAAGCCGGACTCGCCGGCAGCGCCGTCCTCAACGCCAAGGGCCCCATGCTCATCGCGCGCAACTTCAAGCCCGGCTTCAAAATCAGCCTTCACCAGAAGGACCTGCGCAACGCCCTCCAGACCGCCGAAGCCAATCACGTCTTCCTGCCGCTCACGGCCGAGGTGCATCAGATGCTCTCATCCCTCATTGCCGACGGCAAAGGCGACTTCGATCATTCCGCCATCGCCACCTTCGTCGAGACCGCCTCCCACGTCGTAGTCAAAGTGCCTTCCGCTTAGCACTGCCTAAACATCGGGGACCGACTCTCGCCACTCCGCTGTCTTTGCTTCGGATCGCACCATCCTTAACCCAGCACGGAGAAACTGCCCACCGTTCACTGCTCACTATCCACTGTCTTTCCCCATCCCCCTCCGCCCGGCGTCTCAATCCGCAACAAATCGCCCTTCTTCAATTGCAGGCTGCACTTTCCCGGTAGCTCAATTTCTTCGCCGCTCTCCGCCTTCACCACCATCGCGCGTCCCGCCGCTCCATCCTCGCCGCCGTCCAACCCGTACGGCCGAAATTTCCTCCGATCCGCCAGCAGTGTCGCTTCCGCATCGGTCAGCAGCTCCACTTCGCGAACCAGTCCATCCCCGCCGCGGAACCTTCCCTCGCCGCCCGAGTCGTAGCGATAGCCATACCGCCGTACGCGAAACGGGTACGCATATTCAAGCGCCTCGACCGGCGTATTCAGCGAATTGGTCATGTGCGTATGCACGCCGCTGATCCCGTCTATCCCAGGCCGCGCTCCCATTCCGCCCGCAGCCGTCTCGTAGTACGCAAACGCCTCGCCCGTTCTCGGATCCATTCCGCCGATGGTCACATTGCTCATCGTTCCCGCGCTCGCCGCCGGAACCCGCTCCGGCACAGCCTTTGCCAGCGCCCGCATCAGCACGTCCACAATCCGTTGCGACGTCTCCACATTCCCGCCGGCCACCGCGGCAGGTGGCCGCGCATTCACAATCGATCCCTCTGGCGCATGCAGCGTTAACGGCCGCAAAATTCCCTCTGTAGCCGGCGCATCCTCCCCGAGCAAACACCGCAGCACATAAAAGCACGCCGAAAGCGTAATCGCTCGAACCGCGTTCACCGCGCCCGCAACCTGCGGCGACGATCCTGCAAAATCCACGTCCATCGCTCCCGCCTCTGGATCGATCCTGAGCCGCACCGCAATCCTCCGCGGCTCATCCGTCACCCCATCGTCATCCAGCCAATCGTCTGCGTCGTAATCGCCCGCCGGCATCTTCTTCAGCTCCGCCCTCACCAGCCGTTCCGAGTAATCCAGCAGCTCATCGCCCCACGCGGCCAGCTTTTCCATGCCGTGCTTCGCCGCCAGTTGCAGCACGCGCTGTTCGCCCACGCGGCACGCGCCCATCTGCGCGGCCAGATCTCCCTCGCGCTCCTGCGGCGTCCGCACGCTGCGCAGAATCCAATCCAACACTTCGCGATCGACCAGCCCTCCGCGCACAATCCGCACCGGCGCAATGCGAATCCCCTCGTCCTCAATCGTCGTCGCCGGCCCCATCGATCCTGCAAACTTCCCGCCCACATCGGCGTGATGCGCGCGATTCGCAACATAAAACCCCGGCGTGTCCCCGCCATCTAGAAGCACCGGCAGCACCATCGTGATGTCCGGCAGGTGCGTTCCACCTGCATACGGATCGTTCAAAATCGCAATGTCTCCCGGTGCAAACTCGATCGCCGCAATCGCTGCCTGCACGCTCATTGGCATCGATCCCAGGTGCACAGGCATGTGGTCGCCCATCGCAATCGCGCGCCCACGCCCGTCAAAAACCGCGCATGAGTAGTCGCGCCGCTCTTTGATGTTGGGCGAAAGCGCGGTCCGCCTGAGCGCCGCGCCCATCTCCTCTGCAATCGAGTGCACTGCGGCCTGAAAAATCGCGAGCTCCACCGGATCGGCAGCCTGCGTCTTCATGCGCCTGCCTCCTCACCCAAAGATTCTTCGCGAATCTTATCTTCTTCGCCAACGTCGATCACCAAGTTGCTCAGCTCATCCACACGCGTCACGCATTCCGGCGGCACGAGCGTCGCCGCCGTGTACTCGGTGATCAGCGCCGGTCCTGCGATCGCATCGCCCGGCCGAAGCAGCTCGCGCTTGTAGAATCGCGCCGCCCTCCATCCGTCTTCAAACCAAACTTCGCGCTGGTTCGTGCGAGCCGCACTCCCATCGCCTGCCAACAGCGCTTGCCGCTCCGGTTCATACGCCTCGCTCGCCGCAACCATCCGTACGCGTAGGTTCACAATCTCCACCGGTCTGGCTGCATCCGCAAATCCGTACCGCTGCCTGTGCAGATCGTGAAACGTCCTCATCGACTTCTCCGGCGTTTGTGGATCATACGGCACATTGAGCTCGTACCCCTGTCCCCGGTAACGCAGATCCACGCTTCGCTCCGCCACGCCCGTTAAACCCTCCGCCGCAAACTCCGCCGCACCCTGCTTCTCAAGTTCGCCGAAAATCTCGCCAAGACTTTCCATCGCTTCGCCCGGCAGCATTACCGTCCGCGAAAAATCCCGCACCGTATTCGCCAGCAGAATTCCAACCGCCGAGAGCGCGCCCGGCAGTGCTGGAACCAGCACGCGCGGAATGCGCAGCGCGCGTGCCAGCGAGCACGCGTGCAGCGGCCCTCCGCCGCCAAACGCCACCAGCGTAAAGTCGCGCGGATCGTGCCCGCGTTCCACGCTGATCACGCGAATCGCCTTCTCCATCTGCATCTCGACAACGCGTACAATCCCCGCTGCGAAATCTTCCACGGTCTTGAGCGCACCCATTTGCTCGCGCAGCAAACGCCAAGTGCGCTCGCCGTCGAGCTGTACGCCTCCGCCCAGAAAGCTTTCCGCATCCAGCCGCCCCAGCACAAAGTTCGCATCCGTCACCGTCGCCCGCTCGCCGCGCCCAAAGCAAATTGACCCCGGATCGGCGCCGGCCGACTCCGGCCCCACGCGCAGCATGCCTCCCGCGTCAAATCTCGCGAGGGATCCGCCGCCCGCTCCTGCCGTGTGAATGTCCAGCATCGGGACGCCAATCGGCACCCCCGCCACCACAGACTCGCGCGTGCGCTCAGCGCCCGTCGCCGCGCTGGCCGCAAACACATCGGTCGACGTCCCGCCCATATCGAACCCGATGATCTTGTCGAACTCCGCCCACCGCGCCATGCAGCACGCGCCCACCACTCCGCCCGCCGGCCCGCTCAGCACCGTACGCACCGGCTCCTGCGCCGCCACGCGCGCTGCAATAATCCCTCCCGACAACTGCATCACATCCACGCGTCCGCCCTTATGCTCGGCGCCAACACGCTCTTCAAGCGCTGTCAAATATTGATTCATCCGCGGCGCCAGGTACGCGTTCACCACCGTCGTCGATGCGCGCTCGTACTCGCGGAACTCCGGCAGAATCCGGTGCGACGCTGAAACCGGAATGCCCAGCTCTCGCAGCGCCGCCTCTACGCGCCGCTCGCTCTTCGGATTCGCAAACGAAAACAGCAGGCTGATCGCCACGGCCTCCGCGCCGCTCGCCCTTATAGCCTCAACCAGCGCGGCCAGCTCATCGTTTGTCGGCTCGCGCAGAATTTCTCCCTCGGCGCTCACGCGTTCCGACACGCCGAATCGCAGCGCTCTCGCCACCAGGTATTCAGGTACCGGCGCAAACCAGTCGTAAAGCCGCGCCCGCGTCTGCCTTCCGATCGCAATCGTGTCTTCAAATCCCGCCGTCGTCACAAACGCCACGCGTGCCCCGGTCCGCTCCAGCATCGTATTGGTGCCCACAGTCGTTCCGTGGCGCACCTCGATGTTCTCCGCGCCGCCCAACTGTTTCACGCCTTCGAGCACGGCTCGCGATGGGTCCGCCGGCGTCGAAAAAATCTTCTTCACGCGCAGCTTCCCGTCCTCCAGGCAAACGCAGTCGGTAAACGTGCCGCCGGTATCGATTGCAATGCGCAAATCTGCCCGCTCCTCTCATGTGGAGTCGTCAAGTCCGCTTCAGTTGTGAGTTGAGTCTAAATGCCGGCTCCATGGCCGCCAGAAATGATCATGGAACCGAGCAACATTCCTTCGCACAATCAAGCTGAAAGCTGAGAGCTGAAGGCTAGGAAAGAAACTCCGCAATCGCCTCGACCACCGTCTCCTGCTCGTCCTCGCGCAGCTCCGGAAAAATCGGCAGCGCCAGCACTTCGCCCGCGGCACGCTCCGCCTCGGGAAAATCGCCCTCGCCGTACCCCAGCCCCTTCAGCGCTTCCTGCAGATGCAGTGGAACCGGATAGTAGATCTCCGACCCAATCCCGCGCGCCGTCAGAAACTCCCGCAGCGCATCGCGCCGAACCACGCGAATCACATATTGGTGCCACACGTGTTTTGCTCCCGGTGCTTCGTGCGGCGTAACCACACCATGCGCCGGATACGGCCCGATCTCCTTGAGCCCCGCCTTCGCGAACAGCGCGTCGTACCGCGCGGCTATCTCCCGCCGTCTTTCGTTCCACGCGCCGATATACTTCAGCTTTAGCGTGAGCACCGCGCCCTGGAAGCCGTCCATGCGCGCGTTCCAGCCCAGCTCGTCGTGGTGGTAGCGCCGCCGCATTCCCTGGTTGCGCAGCATCTTCACCCGTTCCGCCACATCATCGCGGTTCGTCGTTACCATCCCCGCATCGCCCGCCGCGCTCAGGTTCTTCGTGGGATAAAAGCTGAACGCGGCCGCATCGCCAAACGCGCCGGCTTTCGTGCCGTTCCACTCCGCGCCCCACGCCTGCGCAGCGTCCTCGATGATCGTCAGGCCGCGCTCTCGGCCAAAACGCGAAAAGGCTTTCGCATCGGCACACAATCCGTAAAGATGCACCGGCAAAATCGCCTTCACGCCCGCCCCGCGTTCTCCATCCAGAACCGCTTCAACCGCCGCGGGCGATATATTGAACGTCACCGGCTCGATGTCCGCCAGCACCGGCCTGGCGCCCGCTCGCAGAATCGCGCTCACGGATGCAAAAAAGCTGAACGGCGTCGTCACCACCGCGTCGCCGGCTCCGGGGTCCCCAGCGACAGGTCCACGTCGCTGGGGTGGGGGACCAATCCCAGTCCCCGCCAGCGCCAGCCACAGCGCGTCTGTCCCCGACGAGCAGCCCAGCGCGTGCTTCACTCCCAACTGCTCCGCCGCCGCACGCTCGAACACCGCTACGTGCTCGCCGAGAATAAACTGCTGCGTCTCCAGCACCTGCCCCAGCGCTTCCAGCAACTCCTCTTGAATCGGCTTGTATTGGCGCTTCAGGTCCAGCATTGGAACCGACCCGCGCGCTGCCCGGGCACTTTTCGTCTCAACCCGCTCCGGAAGGTCAGTCTTTTGCATGCCGTCTTCTTTCTCACCTGAATGCTATCAGCCGCGGAATCCGCCTTGTCCCAGGCCGGAAAAGCGCGCTTCTCCGGGCGCCGAATGTCGCCCGATCCGGCCTTTGGCGTCCCTTCGCCTATTTCACGGCAAACACAGAGCTTCCCCGCAAATCTCGGCTCAGAAACGGCCCTCCCGCCCCATTCCACACCGGAGATCACCCGCCTGTGGAGTTGAAATAGGCCAGGAATCTCTATAAAGTTGAGCCATTGCGGGGTTTGCCGGCACCGGGCGTTCCGGAGCCGTCCCCGCTTATCTGAATCGCGAAGCAAGAGCAGCACCACAACTTCACAAGAAAGCAGGAGATCGGCACATGGAGAATAAGCCGGCACAAAATATTCAGGACACCTTTCTGAACACGGTTCGGAAAGACAAATCCCCGATTACGATTTATCTGGTCAGCGGAGTCAAGCTGACAGGGAAGATCAGGTCGTTTGATAAATACTCCGTGCTCCTGGAGAACAACAGCCAGGAACAGTTGATTTTCAAACACGCGATCTCAACCGTGGTGAGCAACCGGAGCGTGATGCATAGCGAGCATCGTCCGGCTGCTGTGTCAGGGGGCATCGGTCCGTCAGCGGTTCCGGCGCCCGTGCAATCGATATCCCAGGCGACCGCTGAATAGCGTTAGGGCGGGAGCGTCCTCGATTGGTTCGCGGGGCGTATAGGTCGGGCAAAGCTCGTGGCCGGTCGCAATCCTCATCGGCAGATACTGGCCGCTGGGGCGCCGGGCCGGGACCCGCACAGGCAGGTCTAAGTTTGCCGGGTGACAGGTCTGAGCGTGCTGTCCTCGTCGCTGTGGACCTCGAAGTTCGCTCGCGCAGCAAAGGCCTGGCGACACCGGGTGAGCGCTTCGGCGCTGGCCCGGCGGGTGGTCCCGCGCCGGAAACGCTTGCATCACTCCATGCTGACGGCTCTGCGCTTTCTTCGATCTCTCCCGGCCTTGACGCCGAAGAGTCTCTCGCCGAATTTCGCGAGCTAGTTCTGAGCGCCGGCGGCCAGGTGGCTGCCGAGCTCGTCCAGCGCCGCCCTCGCCCAGATCCCGCCACTCTTATTGGCTCCGGCAAGGTTCAAGAGATCGCCGCTGTCGCCGCGTCCACCAACGCCGATCTCGTTCTCTTCGATTGCGACCTTTCGCCCACGCAACTGCGCAACCTTGAAGCGGCTCTCCCGTGTCGCGTCCTCGACCGCACCCAGCTCATCCTCGATATCTTTGCCCGTCACGCCCGCACGCGCGAGGGCCAGCTCCAGGTCGAGCTCGCGCAGCTCGAATACATGCTGCCTCGTCTCACCGGCCGCGGCAAAGCCATGTCGCAACTCGGCGGCGGCATCGGCACCCGCGGCCCCGGCGAAACACAGCTCGAAACCGATCGCCGTCGCATCCAGCGCCGCATCGATCAGCTCAAGCGCGATCTTGACTCTGTTCGCCGCGTCCGCCGCCAGCAGCGCCAGCGCCGCGAAGCTGTTCCTGTCCCCACCGTCGCTCTTGTGGGTTACACCAACGCCGGCAAAAGCACTCTCTTCAACTGCATCACCGGCGCGCAGGTGCTTTCATCGGCGCGCATGTTCGCTACGCTCGATCCCAAGCTCCGCGCCATCGAATTGCCCAGCCGCCGCCGCGTTCTGCTGTCTGACACGGTCGGCTTCATCCGCAACCTGCCCCACACGCTCATCACCAGCTTTCGCGCCACGCTCGAAGAAGTCGCCCAGGCCGAGGTGCTCCTCCACATTCGCGACGCTTCCTCTACCTACGGCGACGAGCAAAAAGCGCAGGTCGAGAAAGTCCTCGGCGAGCTTGAAAGCCTCTCCAAGCCCCGCATTGAAGTCCTCAACAAGATTGATCTGTTGCCGGAAGACGAGCGCGCGGCACTTTTGCTCCGCACAAACTCCAGTCCAAAAGGTGAAAGCGCGGTAGCGCCCGTGTCAGCGCTCACTGGCGAAGGCGTCCCGGCTCTCCTCGAGGCCATCGACGCTGCGCTCCACTCCGATCCCATCGTCGAAGCCGATCTTCGCGTTCCACAGCATGAAGGCGCCGTGCTCGCCGCTATCGAGGCCGGAATGATCGTTCATTCGCGCGATTACGAAGGCAACCTCGTCCGTCTCTCGGTCAGCGGCCCCGCCTCGCTCATCGGTCGCATGCGCCGCTTTCGCGCGCAAAAATCCGCTCAGTCGTCCTGAGCGGACTTTTTCCTGAATTAGCCGCGCTTAAATCCGCCGCGCGCCGCGCCGGGCCTGCTGCCGCCGAACTTCTTGCCGCGCCCGCCTTCACCGCGAAACTTGCCGAACCCGCCCGGTTTTCCGCCAAAACTCCCGCCCTGGCCAAAACCCTTGCCGCTTCCGCCGCTGACTCGTTTCGTGAATTCGTTCCGCCTCTTCCCCTCGTCGTCCCGCTTAAAAGGTGACCGTGCGCCCTCGAACGGTTTCTTCGGTCCCTCGCTTCGCTTGAAGGAGCCTTCCCGCCGCACGAACGCCGGCCGCTCACCCTGCCCTTGCGGTTTGCCGCCGAATTCGGGCCGTTTAAATCCCGGCCTCTCGAACCGCGGCTTTGTCCCCGTCGAAGGCCGTCCCCCACTGAACGACCGCTGCCCGCCAGAAAACGGCCGCCGTTCACCGAACTTCGGCCGCTCTCCGAATCCTCCAGGCTTGCCGGCGCTCTGTCCTCGTTCCGGTCTATCAAACCTCGGCCTCGCGCCAAATGGTTTGCTCGGTCGCTTCCCGAAATCCGACCTCGCCCTCGGGGGCCCACCCGACCGCTCGCCAAAGCCCGCTCTTTCCTCGCGTCGAAACGGCTTACCCTCGCCGCGCCCGCCAAACCTCGCCTCCCGCGGCTTCCATTCCGTCCTCGGCCCGCGCTCCTCCCGCTGCGCGAACGGCTTTCCGCCACGCTCCGGCGCTCGATCGAATCGCTTTCCCGCCGGCTTGTCTCGCCACGGCCGCGCCGGCCTCTCGCCGCGTTTTCCCGGAGCCCTTCCCGCTTCCTTCGGCAGCGAAATGTCCACTCTCATACGCCGCGGCTTTATCTTTCCTTCGGCCGTCAGCCGCAGCGCGTTCACTTCATCCGCCGTCAGCTCGCGCAGGTTTCCCGGTTCCACATCGAGAACCAGCGGCCCGTATCCCACGCGCCGAATCTTCTCCGCAAAGTGCCCAATCGCCGCGAACATCTTTCGCAGCTCGCGATTTCGTCCTTCCGTCAGCACCACCTCGTACCACGGATTGTCGCCCACTCTTACTTGCCTGATCCGCGCCGGTGCCGTTCGCACCCGCTCCGATCCCGCCTCGCCGCGCTCAATCGCTATGCCCCCGCGCAGACGCTTCAGTTCCTCCTCGCTCGGCTGTCCGGCCACCTTCACCAGGTAAACCTTCTCCACGCCTGATTTGGCCTTCGTCAGCAGATTCGCCAGCTCGCCGTCGTTGGTCATCAGCAGCAGGCCTTCGCTCAGATAATCGAGCCGGCCCACCGGATACAGGCGTTCATTCGTTTTCGCAAAGAACTCCATCACTGTCGGCCGCCCCTCGGGATCGCTCACCGTGGTCACGTAGCCCTTCGGCTTGTTCAAAACAAAGTACCGGTGCCGCTCGGCGCCCTGCAGTAACTTGCCGTCTACGCGAATGTGGTCGCGCCTCGCATCGGCCTTGCTTCCCAGTTGCGTCACCACCTGCCCATTCACTATCACCCGGCCGGCAACAATCATCTCCTCGGCGTGGCGTCTGCTCGCAATTCCCGCCTGCGACAGAATCTTCTGCAGCCGTTCGAGGTTCGCTGGTGGCCGCTCTTTTGCGCCCGCTTCGCCTTCGGCCTCGTCTTCCTCCTCCTCGCCGGTCCCGCTCGCCGCCGCCATTCCAGGTCCGTCGTCAAGCGTTCCATCCGCCGCGGCCGCCTCCGTGTCCGCCCGGTATGCGTCCATCTCCACCTGGCCCTGCGACTCCGCTTCGCCCAGGTACGTCCGCGCCTCCCCGCTGATCACGTCGCCAATCGGATCCAGCACCGGCTCACCGATCCGGATACTTGCGGAATCCTCAGTCTTCGCCTTCCGAATCTTCGCGCCTGTCGCCTTCACTGGCGCTTTCGGCTTATCGTCCCTCGCTACGCGTCTTGTTGCGGAACTCTCCGCCGGCTTGGCCTTAGCCGCCTTAATCTTTGCGGCCGGCATCTTCGCTTTCACCGCTGCCGGCTTAGCCTTCGCGCCAACGCCTTTGCTCGCGACCTCTGGTTTGCTCTTGACCGCCGCTTTCGTGCTCTTCGACGCGGTTTTTGGAGCACGCTTCGCCGCCGGCGATTTCGCCTTCGATTTCAACTCTTTTTTCATGGGGAACTGCCTCGGTTTCTTCTTATTACTCGTTGCCGCCCGCTGTTTCTTCTTATTCTTGGGCGGCTTCTGGGGTATTTTCTTTCGCGTCCGCCGGCACTTCGCTCGCGTCCTCTTCCGTCTCAGCGCTTATATCCGCGTCGAATTCCGGTTCGGTTTCTGTGGCCAGCTCATCTCCGCCCGCCTGCGTCTCTTCTTCGAACTCGCTCGCCGCCATCTTTTCGAACTCCTCCATCGAAGGCAGCTCCGTCACATCCTTCAGCCCAAAGCGCAGCAGAAACTCCCGTGTGGTCTTGTAGAGAATCGGGCGCCCCACAACCGGCTTGCGTCCCGCCGTCACGATCAGCTTCCGCGCCAGCAGCGAACCGAACACCGCCGACGAATCCACGCCGCGAATCTCGTTCACCTCCGGCGCAGTCACCGGCTGCTTGTACGCGATCACCGCCAGGGTCTCGAGAGCCGGCAACGACAGCTTCAGCGGCGGCTTCGAACTCTTCACAAACGAGCGCACCGCGTCATGGCACTGCGGCTTGGTCGCCATGCGGTAGCCGCCCGCAATCTCGCGGATCTCAATTCCCCTCTCGTCGGATGCGTACTCCGCAATCAACTCGTCCAGGGCCAGCTTGATCGCTGCGCGAACCTCGCGCTCGCGCAACTTCGCCGCACGCTTGGCCTCTGCTTCGGCCGCGGCCTCATCGCCCGCACCGGCCTCGACCGTCGCCTCGCCGCTCTCAGTCGCCGCCGGCTCGGCCTCAACCCCACTTTCGGGCGCTGCCTCCGCGGCCGGGTCTGCGCCGCTCTCAACAGCCGCCTCGCCCTCAGCAACCGGCTCCAGTTCCAGATACGGAAACGCCTCGTTCAGTTGCGATGCACTCGCGCTCTCAGCGGCGCCCTCCGCGGCCTTCGCCACAGCCGCGGCGTCCCGCTCGGCCTTCCATTCCAGCGCCTCATCGGCAAACAACCCGGCCAGTTGCGCCAGCGTTACCGGCTCCTCGGCGGCATAGATTACGGCTTCCAGCTTGGCTTTCAGGCTCATTCCTCTCGACGCACCATTCTGTATGGTACCGGATGCGCCTCTCCCTTCGCCCGCTTGCCGCCAACGACCACCTCGCGCGCAAAAAAAGGCGTCCGCCGCAGCGGACGCCTCCCATGAGTGCAACCTGCAAATTAAAGCGATATCTGCCGGAACAGCCAGAACAGCGACCCTGAAAGCAGCGCCGCCACAGGCAGAGTAAACACCCACGCAGCCGCAATATTGCGAATGGTCGAGAACTGCAAGCCGCTCTTGTTCGCCGCCATCGTTCCCGCCACGCCGGAGTTCAGCACGTGCGTTGTCGATACAGGCAACCCGAAGTTATCCGCCGCCATGATGGTCCCCATCGCCACCAACTCCGCGCACGCGCCCTGCGCATACGTCAGGTGCTCCTTGCCGATCTTCTCGCCCACCGTCACCACAATGCGCTTCCAGCCGACCATGGTCCCGAGTCCCAGCGCCAGCGCCACAGCCACCTTCACCCATCCGGGAATGAACTTTGTCGCCTTGTTCACCTGGGCCTCGTACTTCGTCAGGGCGGTGGTTTCGTCCGCCGTAAATTGCGGATTCTTGCTCTTCAGCATCAGCCGGATTGCCTCGCTCGCCACGTACATATCGTTGCGCACGTTTGTTTGCTGGCTTGCCGGAACCGCCTTGTACTCCTTGTAGAGCGAAACTTCGGTACTCAAATTGTTCACCAGCTCGCGCAGCGCGAGCATCGTGTCCGGCTGCATCTGCTTGCTCGCGATGTACTGGGTTACTGTTGCTCTCGCGTCGGCGCCCATCACGGCACTCTGGTCGGCGTGCTTGTTGATCACCTGGTCAGCCGCTTGCGAAGCCGAAACAAACGCCTGCACGTCTTTCGCGGTAACCGCATGGTTCAGCGCATACGCTGTGGGCACCGTGCCAATCAGGATCAGCATGATCAGCCCCATGCCCTTCTGTCCGTCATTGGAGCCGTGCGCAAAGCTCACGCCTGAGCAGGTGAAGATCAGGAGTGCGCGGATCGGCCACGGTGGAGGAGCATCGCCTTTGGGCGCGGTAAACAGCACATCGGCATTCTCGATCACAATCCTGGCGAACACGGCCACCAGGTACCAGCCGGCGATGCCCACCAGAACCATCGTGGCGATGAGGCCCATCGGAGGATTCCAGGACGTGAAATATTTGATCGGCTGCCATACGGCCATCCCCGGAGTGCCGAAGGTCCCGAAAACCATGGGAGCGATCCACAAAAATATGTAAGCCCCAGGGACTCCTGCAATTGCGATGGTAGGAATCATCCAAAGTGGCTTTTTGTGGTTCGCATCGAAGAGGACCGCGAAATGCTTGGCCCATTGGGTGAGGATGAATAACTTCGACAGCAGCAGCAGCGCGCCGGCGCAGACGAAACCGACGATGGGCGAGATGAGCAGCACCTCGAACACCTTGCCGGCCTGTCCCCAGTCCACGGCTGAAGTCCCGGAGTGCACATTCATCAATTGGTTCGCCACACCCACGCCGATAATTGACCCCACCATCGTGTGCGAGCTGGACGCCGGCAGCCCGAACCACCACGTGCTCAGGTTCCAGATGATGGCCGCGATCAGCAGCGCGAACACCATCGCGAATCCGGCGCCATAGCTCACCTGCAGAATCAACTCCACCGGTAACAGCGTAATCACGCTGAAGGCCACAGCGCCGCTTGAAACCAGCACGCCGGCCAGGTTGCACAGTCCCGACCACACGACGGCAATGTTGGGATCGAGTGAATGCGTGTAGATCACCGTCGCCACCGCGTTCGCCGTGTCGTGGAACCCGTTCACGAACTCGAATCCCAGCGCGATCAGCAGCGCCACGCCCAGCAGCAGATAGGGCCAGACGCTGACGACAACCACGTTGCTCAGGTCCTGCTGTATGTGGAGGCCGATGTAACCCAACCCGCCCAGCAGCGCGATCACATCCACCGCGCCACTCACCCAGGCGGAACTCTTCTTCATCTTTCGGTCAAGAAGCGACCTGCCCGCAGGCATGCCTTCTACAGTTGTCGCCAAATCGGCCATCGTCCAACTCCGGATTGAAATTTTGAAGGGTCTCGGAGTTGGAGGAAGTAGGAAACTCCGAACCTCTCAGGGATATCGGGCTTCGATGAATGGCATGTGAACGGCAGTTGAAGATTTGCGCACGCGCTTGCGGCAAGTCGCCGTCTGCGCGCACAAAAAAGGCGTCCGCGGCAGCGCAGGACGCCCTTTCGCGATCAGCTTTCGTACTTCAGAAGAACATGTGGAAAAGGCAATAGAGCAGACCCGACAGCACCGCCGCTGCCGGCAATGTGAGCACCCAGCCTGCTGCGATGTTTCGCACCGTCACCCAGCGCAGTCCGCTTCCGTTCGCCGCCATCGTGCCTGCCACGCCCGAGCTCAGGATGTGCGTCGTTGAAACCGGCAATCCCCACGTATCCGCGGCGAAGATCGTCCCCATCGTCACCAGCGCCGCGCTCGCGCCCTCCGCGTAGGTCATGTGTTCCTTGCCGATCCTCTCGCCCACCGTCACTACAATGCGTTTCCAACCCACCATGGTTCCGAGGCCCAGCGCCAGCGCTACGGCCACCTTCACCCAGTCGGGAATGAATTTCGTGCTCTTGTCCAACTTGCCTTGGTAGTTCTGGAGTGCCGCGCTCTCCGCGCTGGTGAACGCCGGATGGTGCGTCTTTTCCATCTGCTTGAGCGCCGCGGACGTCAAATACATATCGTTGCGAACGTTTGCCTGGTTCCGCGCCGGAACCGCTTGGAACGTCTTGTATCCCGCCACTTCCCGGTTCAGCTCACTCACCAGTTGGCTCATTGCCGCGAGCGTATCTGGCTGCAATTCCCTGGTCTGGATGTACTGGGTCACCTCTCCGCGCGCATCCGGGTCGGCTGCCGTACCCTGGCTCACATGCCGGTCCAGAATTTGTCCCGCCTGCTCTGACGCCGCAATAAAGCTCTTCACCTCGGCCGGGCTCACCGCGTGGTTCAGCGCATATGCCGTCGGCACCGTGCCGATCAGGATCAGCATGATCAGCCCCATGCCCTTCTGCCCGTCGTTCGACCCATGAAAAAAGCTCACGCCCGTGCAGGTCAGCACCATCAGCGCGCGGATCGGCCACGGCGGCGGCTCCTTGTCTTTGGGCGTTTCATACAGCGCCGGAATCTTGATCAGCCGCTTCGCCGCCAGAATCGTAACTCCCGCCAAAGCAAACCCGATCAGCGGCGAAATGAGCAGGGCCTCCAGAACCCGCAACACCTGTCCCCAGTCCAGTCCGGAGGCGCCGCCGCGTATATTCATGAGTTGGCTTGCCAGTCCCACGCCGATAATCGAGCCCACCATCGTGTGCGAGCTTGAAGCCGGCAGCCCAAACCACCACGTGCCCAGGTTCCACAGGATCGCCGCGATCAGCAGCGCAAACACCATCGCGAATCCCGCGCCCGAGCTCACCTTCAGAATCAGCTCCACCGGCAGCAGCGTGATCACCGCAAAAGCCACGGTCCCCGACGACAACAGCACGCCGGCCAGGTTGCATACACCCGACCAAACCACCGCAATAGTAGGTGTCAACGAGTTGGTGTAGATCACCGTTGCCACCGCGTTAGCCGTGTCGTGGAATCCGTTCACAAATTCGAATCCCAGCGCGATCGTCAGTGCCAGCGCCAGCAGCATATAGGGCCAAATGCCGATTACCGTCGCATGATCCAGGTCCCGGGCAAGATGCACGCCGATGTATCCCAGGCCGGTCAAGAGTGCCAGTGCGAACAACCACGCGCCCACACGGCTCTGAGCGCCCCTCGCCCCGCCTTCGACCCGCTTGGGAGGCGCAGGAAGTACATGGACTGCCGTCGCGAGATCGGCCATCAGAAATCACCACGGCTGCCGGAGAAATTCCGGGCTACAGCAGAACCAGAACAGCTGCAACCGGTGGCACGCCCGATGAGTGGCTTTTTCCTAAAGAAAAAGCCACACTGAAGACCCTCAGATTGGGCACGGGAGTTCTGGTTCTGCTCCGGCCTGGGCCTCCTGTTGGACAACTCAACGGCAGCGCTTTTTTTCAATGGGAATAGAAATGATTTGGGCCTGGGAGGAGTCGAACCGGAGAGGATGGCTTGCATAAAACCTCAACAACCGTGGTGGTTTACGGCTGTTTACCCGGCGGTGAGGGAGATCGAACCGGGCTACAGAAAAGTCTACACCTCGGTCCAGGGAAGGTGTGCAAGACCGCGGCCTTTCTCGCCGGCTCGCACGCGCCTTCAAGGAAGGAGTAAGACCCTATCTGTAATTGTTACTACCAGTTAGGATAATAAGGCTCCGGGGCCCGCTCGTTCTGGGACGGTCCTTGGGCTGGCCCTTGACAGCTTTTGCCCGATTTTGGCCCCACTGAACCTGAGAAAGCAAACCATCTGGCTGTTTCTAAAAAGTTTATTCGCAATACGCCCGCCGCTCTTTCACCCCAAAGCTCGATCCAACCAGTCAACTCAAAACCGCCAGCCCGCCTTCGCTCACTTTCGGCGCGGCTTCATGCGCGCCAGTGCGGTATGCGCCCAGCCCTTCGGCCATCTTCTCCAGTTCTTCAGCGTGCGCGGACAGCCCGCACGGATGACCCTCCGTCTCGAGCAAGTGGCCGTTTTCCCGGATCATCGCGAACAGGGGACTCGCCAGCGCTTCTTCGAGATTCGACTTCCTCACGTTATGCGTCGCCAGCGCGGAAACGGGACATGCGGTCACATCTCCGCTCGGATTCACGTGCACGAAGCCGCGCCCGGCGGAGACGCAACCACCGAGCGTTTCTTCATCCCCCGGCGAATGGATGATGTATGCGCCTCCCGTCAACCGGCCCCGGTACTCGACCACCACCTGCCGGAAGCGCGCTCGCTCCTTCTCGGTCAGCACCGCCCCGTTTTCGTACCCTCCCGTCGGAATCTGTTCGATGAACATGGCCAGCGGACCGCTATGGGCGATCAGTGCGTCGATATTTTCCGGTTGCGACCAGTACTCGACGTTTGCCGACCCGATCGTGACGGCGATGCCGGTCAAGATGCCCGCCTCCCGAAGCTTGTCGAGTGAGCCCATCGCCTTCTCAAAAACTCCGTTTCCCCTTCGCAGATCGGTCAGGTCGCGATCGCCCTCCAGGCTCACCACGACCACCGTATTGGTGCATCGCCTCAGGATTTCGTAATCGCTGGGCCGCAAAGCCGTTCCATTCGTGAAGACGAGAAACAGCCGGTCGGGATAGTCACGGAAAAGCTTGGCGATGCCGGGCAGAAGAAACGGCTCACCCCCGGCGATCATGAATGCCATTACGCCCAGCCGAACCGCTTCGTCCACCACTCCGCGCCATTCGCTCAAGCCGAGTCCTGGCTGTGCTGGCGCGTTCGTCACCGTTCCCACTGCTCCCGCATAGCAGCCGGCGCAGCGCAGATTGCATTTGGATGTAACGCTGAGAACCAGAAACGGAGGAACCCGTACCCCGCGGGTCAGCGAACGCGCTCTCACCCGGCTGGAGTGCGAAACCGTCCGCGCAAGGCGCAGGAATCCCGCCAGATAGCGCCGATGCTGCATGACCCAGGGAACAAGGACACGCGTAAGCTGCGGGTCAATCCCCTTGATCCGGCGCGTGAGTTCGAACAGCCGGTCCGGCAGAAAGTCGCCGCGCCGAACGGGCAACTCATTTTGCGGGTACATTTGCTAAAGCATACTCGTTTCGCGTTGCCTTAGTTCCCCATTGCGCCCGATCGGGGCGCCGGCTTACTCAGGGATCGTCACCGTTCCCTTCACGCTGAGCGTCCCCGTCACCTCAGGCGCTCCTGTATCCGGCTGGCCGCCGCCTACGCTCACCGTGTACGCGCCCTTCGGTTCAATCATCTGGCCCAGGTCCGTCACCATGCTCAGGTCGCGAGGATTCAGCTCAAAGTGCACCTTCTTCGACGCGCCCGGCTCCAGGTGAACGCGCTCAAATCCTCGCAGCGCAATTCTCGGTGCGCCCGGTACATCCGGAAACTTCAGGTACAGCTCCGCCACTTCATCGCCGGCCCGCGAACCCGTGTTCGTCACCGTCGCTTCCACCACCGCCGGCTTTCCCGCATCCACAGCCTCCGTGGGAACCGTCAGCCCGCTATACGCGAACTTGGTGTAGCTCAATCCATACCCGAACGGATACAGCGGCGTTCCCGTGAAGTACCGATACGTCCGCCCCTTCATCGAGTAGTCTTCGAACTTCGGCAACTGATACACGCCTTTGTAGAACGTCACCGGCAAGCGTCCCGCGGGATCATTCGCTCCCGAGAGCGTTTGCGCCACTGCGTCCCCGCCTTCTTCGCCCGGATACCACGCATCCAGAATCGCGTTTGCATGCTCGCTCGCCCAGTTCACCGCCAGCGCGCTCCCGTTGGTCAGCACCACAACCAGCGGCTTGCCCGCCGTCGCCAGCCCTCGAATCAAAGTCTCTTCCGGCGCCGGCAAATCCAGGCTGGTCCTGTCGCCGCCTTCAAAGCCCGGCTCGCTCACCAGCATCTCTTCGCCTTCCAGCTGGCTCGTGATTCCCACCACGGCCACCACGACGTCCGCGTCCTTCGCCGCGCTGAGCACCATCGGATCCACAGCGCGATCGATCTTCGCCCACACGAGCTTCAGGTGCAGCGGCGATGTGCGATCCGTCCGCTGGTATTGCACCACCACCTGGTAGGCCTGACCCTTCTCCAGGTGCACTTGGCCTGTCCGCGCCTCTACGCCATGCGGATAATTCGCCACCGTCACGATCCTGCCGTCCAGGTACAGCCGGAAGAACCCGTCCGTCTCCACTCCCAGGTTGTAGTCGGCCGTTTCGTCGGGCGTCAGCGTCGTCTCCCACTGCACCGTCAACGGATTCAGGTTCGCCGCCGCGGCCGGTAGCTCGTCCGCCCCCAGGTCGATCCCCGGTTCAATCCGTGCCGCCACCGCTCCCGTGTTGTTCCCCAGTTCATTGCTGAAACCCACAATGTTCTTGCTGGAGAACGTTTCCTTCGCTCCGGGCTTCCCATCTGTTGTCAGCAGCGCGTTCGGCACCGGCCACGTATCCTTGCTCAGAAAGTTCGTGCCCGTCATATAGTTGATCGTGTCGCCCGCGAATTCCTTCTTTAGTCCTTCCAGAATCGACACCGTATGCGTGGGAACCCCGTTGTAATTTCCCAGCAGCACCCGCGTCTGTTCCGCCAGCGGCCCCACCACCAGGATCTTTTCGCCCGTGGTCTTCAGCGGCAGAACGCCGTCGTTCTTCAAGAGCACCATGGACTCGTTCGCCAGCTTCAGCGCCAGTTCGCGATGCGTCTCGCTGTTCAGCTCGTCGGGGTTGATTTTCGTGTACGGCACCATCGACGGCGGATCGAACATTCCCAGCTTGATCCGCGCCGTAAACAGCCTCGTCACCGCGGTGTCAATGTCGCTCTCCTTCAGATAGCCTTCTTTCACCGCGTCGAGATACGGCTTGTAGTCCGAGTTGTCCGTCAGCGTCGCCCGGAAATCGATGCACTCGTTGTCCATGCCGCGCTCCAGGCTGATCGCCGAGGCCTGCGCCTGCGTCGGTTCGTAGTGGTGATTTTCAAAAATGTCGCGCACCGCCCCGCAGTCTGAAACCACGTACCCCTCAAATCCCCACTTCCTGCGCAGTTGATCCTGGAGCAGAAACTCATTGGCGCACGCCGGCTGCCCGTTGACGCCGTTGTATGCGCACATCACGCTGCCCGCCTTGCCTTCCGTCACCGCCGCGCGGAACGCCGGCAGATACGTGTCCAGCTCATCGTGCTTGCTCACATCCACATCGGCAAAATGCCGCGTCGGCTCCGGTCCCGAGTGCACGTCGAAATGCTTCGGCGTCGAAATCACCCGGTAATAATGCGGATCGTCGCCTTGCATCCCCGTCACAAACGCCACGCCCATCCGCGCCGTCAAGAATGGATCCTCGCCGTACGTCTCCTGCCCGCGTCCCCATCTTGGATCGCGGAAGATATTTACGTTCGGCGCCCAGAAATCAAGCCCGCGAAAGATCGGGCTGTTGCCATTCGCGTCCACCGCTTTCGCATGAACCACCCGCGCTTCCGTTCCGGTGGCCACTGCCATCTCGTAAATTCCAGGTGTATCGAAGGTCGCCGCCAGCCCGATCGGCTCGGGAAAAGACGTTACGCCGCCGGTGTTGGCCACGCCGTGCAGCGCCTCGCTCCACCAGTCGTATGCGGGCACGCCCAGCCGCGGAATCGCGCGCGCCTGGTTCACCAGTTGGCTCGCCTTCTCTTCCAGCGTCATGCGGTGCACCAGGTCGGCCGCGCGCTGTTCGGCAGGCAAATTCGGATTCAGATACGCCGGTTTCTCCGCAACCGGGGTCCCCAGCGACGGGTCCATGTCGCTGGGGTGGGCATCCTGCGCGCACGCCAGCCCCATCGCGCCAACCACCAGCAACGCTCCCGCCACTATCCGCGTTCCGACCATCGAATTCCTCTCCTCCGAAAACCTTTTCCCGTCCCGCTGCCACTTTCCTTCGAGGCGCGAACTCTCACGCCCTCAGCGGCTCACTTTAATTACCGCCAAACTTCTCTGTCAACAAACTGCCTCGGGAGAACCGTTTTACAAAGAGATTGTCTCACTCGGCCCCCTCGACGCGCGCCGCCTTGTCGTGGTCGATCGGGCATCGATTTTGAAGAACCGCGACAGAAAGACCGCCCGACGAAAGATCGCATGCCTAAAGCTGCCAAAGGCAACGAACGGATCACTTCATGCCGTCAATCTAACAGCTCACAGCCGGAAGCCAGTAGCCAGCTGCCAGTTGCTAGAAGCTAGTAGCTCGAAGCTAGTAGCTGACCCCTGACACCTGACACCTGAACCCTGCTGTTGTAACCTTTTTGCCGTCACCTCCGTAAACCCGTTCAGAAAGGGAAGTCAGATGCCGGAACGGTCGGACAACGTGCTGAATCAGTTCCGGCAGGGCGATCTCGATGCATTCGAATCTCTCTTCCGCGAGCATCAGCGTTCCGTCTACGGTTGGATTCTCCGCATCGTCCGCGATCCCGCCGCCGCAGAAGATCTCACGGTCGAGACCTTCTGGCGTATCCATCGCGCTCATGCCCGCTTCGAGCCTGCGCGCCCCTTTGAGCCCTGGGCGCGGCGCATTGCCACCCGTGCCGCTCTCGACTGGCTCCGCGCACGCCGCCCCGAGGCCGAGCTGGCCGCCCACAATTTCGATCGGGACGTTGCCGATCTGCCCTCGAATCTGGCGCCCGATCCCGGCATCGCCGCCGAGGTTCGCTTGAAAACCGCGCAGGCTTTCGCTCGTTTACCCCCCGGTCTGCGCATCGCGGCCACTCTCGCCGTCGTCGAGGAGCAGCCGCACAAAGACGTCGCCGCCGCCCTTGGCATCTCTGTCGGCGCCGTCAAACTGCGCGTCTTTCGCGCCATTCGATTGTTGAGAAAGGATCTGTTCCAGCAGGGAATTACGCCATGAAAAAACAAGAAGAAGACCGCATCAAGCAACTCCTCCAGCAGTCGCTGCCGCCTGTTGATCCCGCGGCCGAACCGTCCCGCGATCTATGGCCCGCAGTCTTCCGCCGCGTTGATGCTCACCCCGCCTCGGCTCCGGGCCTGCCTCGCCAGAACTGGTTTGACTGGGCGCTTCTCGCCGGCCTCGTCGTCTTCGCCGCCTCGTTCCCGGCCACGATCCCTGTCTTTCTCTATTACCTATGAACTGAAAGCTGAGAGCTGATAGCTGACAGCTCTCAGCTCCTGAAAGGAGCTGAACCATGAACCCGCATCCTTACCTTCGCGCTTACCTCGCCGGAGTCTTCGTCACTACGCTCGTCCTGCCGCTCATGCTCACTGCGTTCATCATCATTCGCCTTGTGCTGCAGCTGCCGGTCCCCATCGAGCGCGGGCTCATTTTCCCCATGGCGCTCGTCCCCGCGGTCTGGGGCCTGTGGAACATGCTCTGGCTCGCCTCGCACGAGCGCACGCATCTTGCCGTCGGCGTCCATGGTGCAGTGCTGCCCTTTCTGCTGCTGCCTGTCGGAGCCACCTTCGCCCACTGCTACGGCATTCTCGCGTTGGGCGTTACGGGCGTCACCTGGTTCAACGCGTGCTCAATCCCGTACGCCCTCATTGCCGTCGTATTCTGCTGTGGCGTCGCTGTCTACTATCTCGTCTGGAAGTACATCGTCGGCTTCCTCAACGGCACTCTCGGCATCGCGGCGTAGCGCCGGCCATTTGTAGCGCCGGTCTCCGACCGGCTGTAGTGCGGATCTTCATGCCCGCGCGCTAATCCATGAATCCCCGCCTCAAAAGGAGGAGCGCAATGTTCGTGATCGCTCGCACCATCATCTACGCGACATTATTCATCGGCCTGTTGCTGATCTATCTTCCGGCGCGCATCCTCGCCTGGTCGGGCATTGCGCGTCCCGCGGCCATGGGCTGGCCGCAGATCGTCGGCCTCATCATTGGTACTGCGGGTGCCGCCGTGGCTCTCTCATGTGTCTGCGCCTTCGCCTTCATCGGCAAAGGTACCCCCGCGCCCTTCGATCCGCCACGCCGCCTCGTCGTCCGCGGCCCCTATCGCTTCGTCCGCAACCCCATGTATGTCGGTGCCGCTCTCGCTGTCGCAGGCGCCGCCCTCTTCTATCAATCCATTCAGTTACTCGCCTTCGTAGCTGGCTTCCTCTTAGTCACACACCTCTTCGTCGTCCTCTATGAGGAGCCAACTCTTCACCGTCTTTTTGGGCTTGAGTACCAGGCCTACTGCGAGCACGTCCACCGCTGGTGGCCGTCCATTCCGTCGCACACAACCATTCACTGACCGTCGAAGGCGGTCTCAACTCTCCGTCGCTTCCGCGTACTTGGCTGGCTGCGAACTACGAATTACAAACTGCGAACCGGAAACCGACCCCTGATCGCTGATACCTGACCCCTAGCTTTTAAAGAAGTCTCCCAGCCCTGCGCGCTCCGCATGGGCTGCCATCGTCGCCTGGATCGTCAGCGCCAACTCCAGCGCCGCACGTCCCTGTCGCGCCGTCACCTTCGGCTCGCGCCGCGTCCGCACCGCTTCAAGGAACGAAAGAATCTCCAGCCGCAGCGGCTCGCCCGGCGTGACCTCCGGCTTCACAAAGCTCAACCCCGGCGCCGGTCCATCCTGCGGCCCAGCCAGTCCTTTTGCGATTTCCTTCAGTTTTTCGGGATCGTTCTTCGCGGCGGCAATCTTCATCGCCAGCGTCGCAGGAATCTTTCCCGATGCCAGCGGCTTCTGGATCACAGCAGAATCGAGCTTCCCCGTCGCCAGAAATTCCGCAGCCGCAGCTGCAATGGTCCCATCCGACGAATCCGGTCCAAAAGTCTGTCCCCCCGCAAGGGGGTCGATCCGAATCACCAGCACATCCCGCCTCGCGTAATCAATCGACACGTACTGTCGCGGCTCGAAGAACCTCAGCTTCCTCACTCGCTCCGTCGACACGCGCGACGCCGTAAAGTTCGCCACGCAACCGCTCTCGAATTCGACCCGCACATTCGCAATGTCCACTTTGGGCGAGAGAATCGGCAGCCCCACCGCGCGCACTTCGCGCACCGCCGACTTCGCAAACGTCAGCACAATGTCCAGGTCGTGGATCATCAGGTCCAGAACAACATCCACGTCCAGCGCCCGCGGCGTAAACACGCTCAATCGATGCGCCTCAAAAAACATCGGCCGCTTCAGGTTCGGTTCCACCGCCAATACCGCTGGATTGAACCGCTCCAGATGTCCCGGCTGCACAATCCGCGCACCGTGTTCCGCGCGCACAATCAGATCGTCAGCTTCAGCCAGAGTAGCTGCCAGCGGCTTTTCCACCAGCAGGTCCAGACCCGCATCGAGAAGCGCCGCGGCCACCTCGTGATGCTTCACGGTCGGCACAGCCACGCATGCCGCATCCAGCTTCAGGTCCGCCTTCAGCAGCTCGTCGATGGTCGCGAACGTCTTGATCCCATATTGCCTGGCCGCCTCTTCCGCCCGCGCCGCATCAGGATCGACAGCCGCCACAAGAGCCACGCCCTCGCCCGCCGTCTCCAGTTCGCGCACCACCCTTAAATGGTTGCGCCCGAACGCTCCCGCGCCAGCCACCGCGATGCGCAACTGTCGTTCGCCAGCTATTTCTCTGCCCCTTTTCCTTCCACAGCCTTTAGGCACCGGCTATAGAGCGCCAGCAGTTGGCTCACGTGCTCATCGGGTTTCGCCCCGCCCGCCCCCGTAAATCCCGTCGACGGCACCGCCGGCTTTCCCACTCCCGCCGTTCCCGCCACAAACTTCATCAGGTCCAGCGCGATATCTTCATTGCGCCGGGCCCCAAGGCCCGCGCTATTCAATGTGTCCATAAGCATTTCTCCGAACACTGATGCTACCAGATCAACCGCCGCTAACTCCGCTAACCCTGCTAGCTCCGCTACTCTGGTCCCATGCCCCTCGCCTACATCGCCCTCGGCGCAAACCTTCCCAGCCCCGTCGGCCCTCCCGATGCCACTTTCGCGGCTGCCCTTGAGCACATTCGCTCGCTCGGCCGCATCGCCGCGCATTCTTCTCTCTATTCCACCGCGCCCGTCGGCGTTGCCGATCAGCCTCGTTTCCTCAATGCCGTCGTCGCGCTCGAAACCGTTCTCGCACCGCGCCCGCTCCTTGACGCTCTTCTCACCATCGAACGCTTCTTCGCCCGCGACCGCTCCGCCTCCGTCCCCAACGGCCCCCGCACCCTCGACCTCGACCTCCTCCTCTACGGCGATCTCGTCCTCGCCGAGCCCGGCCTCGAAATTCCTCATCCGCGCCTCGCTCAGCGCGCCTTCGTCCTCGTTCCCCTCGCTGAAATCGCCCCCAACCTCCGCATTCGCCCCTCCGGCCTCACCGCCGCGCAACTCCTCGCCAATCTCCAGCCACATGCCGATCCAGCTGCAGCCGTCCGCTTCGCAAGCCCCCACTGGTCCATCGAATCGGGCAGCACCGCAAAAGAAAGCTGACGGCTGAGCGCCAAGAGCTGAAAGCTTAACTCCGCCTTCTGACCCCAATTGCACTTACGCCCCCCATCGCAGGTAACCGTATTGGTTCTGAGCCCATGAGTTAGGCTGCGATTCCAGATAAGATGAGTCCATCGTTCAGCGTCTAGCTTGAGCGTTCCAGCTCGCGGCGCTCCGGTGCCCGCCGCACAGTTGTAAGTTGGAGGTTCGCATCATGTTGTCGCAGTACTTCGGATTCAAAGAAGAACCGTTCGGTATCAGTCCCGATCCGCGATGCTTGTTTCTTAGCCGCACCCATCGCGAGGCGCTTGAGGCGCTTGAAGATGGCTTCTCCAGCAATCGAGGTTTCTCCGCCATGATTGCGCCCCCCGGAATGGGGAAAACAACGCTGCTGTTTCGCTTCCTCGAGGACGTTCGCGAGGAAGCCCGCGTCGTGTTCCTCTTCGATATCGACGCCACATGCGAGCCGCGCGATTTTGTTGCCTACGTCCTGCGCGATCTCGGCATCGCGCCTGCCGAGAGCAGCGCTGAAATGCATGAGCAGCTCAGCGAAGCTCTCATCAAAGAGAACATGGCCGGCCGCAAATTCGTCATCGTGATTGACGAGGCCCAGAATCTCTCCGATGCCGTGCTCGAGCGCGTTCGCCTCCTCACCAACTTTGAAAACTCGCGCGGCAAGCTCATCCAGGTCATCCTCTCCGGCCAGCCGCAGCTATCTGGCAAGCTGCTCCAGTCTTCTCTCATCCAACTTCGCCAGCGCATCTCCACGGTCTGCCACATTGAGCCGCTTTCAGCCCAGGAGATCGCCGGCTACATCGACTACCGTGTAAAAAAGGCGGGCTATCTTGGCCGGCCGCTCTTCTCTGAAGACGCAATCAAGTTGATCGCGGAGGCCAGCAAGGGCACTCCCCGCATCATCAACAACCTTTGCTATAACGCGCTGTCGCTTTGCTCAAAGCTCAAGTCGAGGCAGGTTGACGCTGCCATGGTGGCCAAGGTCATCACCGCCCTCCAGTTGGTTCCGCAATCGAGCGCTTTCGCCCCGTCCGCGGTCGAAGCTTCCGTCGCAGCCGCCGTCGATGAAGCGGTTGAGCAGCCCAGGAAACGCAGGGAATTTGCCGGCCTTCGCTTGATGCCGGATTCGAGCGATCCCATCCCGGCAGACCGAGAGGAACCAGCGGCCGAGCCCGCCGTGCCCAGGTTCTGGGAGCGGACCAGGCTCCGGCTCGTGCATTTCGCTTCAGCGACCGTCGGCAGCGTGATGCTCTGGGTTCCCGCAGGCGTGCTCATCCTCGTCATAAGCTTCGTTGGCGTGCTTCGGCTTACTGAGGTCTTGTCCCCGCCCTCACACGTAACTGGCGCCGACCAGACCACAGATGTGACGGCCCCGCAGCCATCGGATTCCGACGATCCTGCCGCGACCGAGTCCACTGCGCCGGCCGATTCCGACAGTCCGGTTTCCGTGCCCGCCGCTGCTCCCAGGCCGATGCAGGCAGCCTCCATTCCCAAGCCCTCCCCAATCACTGCGAGACCCGCGGCTTCCGTTCCTTTGCAGTCGGCGTCCCCAGCCCCTTCATCCGGCTCAAGTCAGAAGTCGCTCCAGGGCAGCGCCGCCCTCCCCATGCCGTCTGCCGCCGCGCAACCTGTCGTGATGGCGCCACAAGCAAATGCCCAGTCGCCCTCAACCCCTTCCAGCGCAACCCCAACCGCTCCGCAGCAGCCTCCGGCAGCGCCTGTCGCAACCGCGCCCAAGCAGGTGCACGCCGCTCTTGCCGGCGACGCGCCGCAGTCCGTTGCGCATGACGCAGCGGCGCCGAGCGTGCGTCCAGCACTGCCCCAGCCCTGAACCCTGAACTTTTCGCTCGCCTGATGGTCCGGATGCCGGCCCCGTCTACTGCGCGCTACTCATCGCTCTCCGCAATCCAATAGCGCAGCACCTTATTGTTCTGGCTGTCGTAGCTGCAAACCAGTTCAACGCGCTTGAACACGCCTGTCGAATCCTCCATCAGCAGCTTGTCCGATACGCTCGTCGTAATCCCCGGCGCCACGTGAACCGCAACCTGATCGTTGAACCGCTCATCTGGCGTGGCGCCGTATGCCCACCTGAACCGGTCGCCTGCGACGGACCTTAAGTATTCGTCCGCGCCCCTCGAGCAGGCCCGCTCTGCCTGCGCTCCATCGTCTTCCGGCGTTCTTCTCGCCTGTTGCCTGCCCGCCGCCGCCACCCCGCTGACGCGCGAGGCTTCCCACGCCCTCAGCCCCACGTAAACCCCGATCGCGCACACGGCAACAATCGCAATTGTCGCGGCGGCCACTTTCCACTTCGCGCTCTTGGTTCGCGTCAGCCCCCATTCGCGCGAAAACTGCTCCACGTCATAGAGCAGCGTTCCGGTCTCATCTTCTTTTTGCCAGCGCACCGCCACCAGGTCGCTGGTCGGGCTGCTTACATACACCTGTCCCCTCAAGCCGTCTGCCTTGCGTTTTACCTGCGCGCCCTTCGCGGGATACTTTCGCGAACTCACTTCGCATCCCTCCTCGATCCCCGCGCATCCTTCACGTCTTGAACCCCATTCAATTCCCGGCTGAAACGGAATATAACACCGCTCGGCTTCGTAGCTGGTGTCGCGAAATCCCGTTCGGCTGCATCAAAATGGTTGAGTAGCCTTTTCTCCCAGCCTTGAGAGTGCAGCTCATGCGGCAGTTCCAACTCAAAGCGATCATTCGCCTGCAATTGCCGGTCATTGCACTGTCGATCTCGCCGCTCCTTGCCGCCCAATCCCCGCCGCAGTCCCCGCCCGCATCCCCATCGACCCAGCCGGCTCCGGACGCCAAACCCGCGCCGATCACGAATATCGAACAGGTCACCGTCACTGCCTATCGCGCGCCGCTCGGCGTTTTAGAAAGCCCCGTCACGACGCGCCTCCTCACCCAGCAATCGCTCCGCTCTGCCGCCGGCGTCACCTTCGATGATCAGTTGCGCCAGCTTCCCGGCGTCGAGCTCTTTCGCCGTTCCAGCTCGCTCGTGGCCAATCCCACTTCGCAAGGCATCAGCCTTCGCGCTCTCGGTTCCACCTCCGCCAGCCGCACGCTCGTCACTGAAGACGATGTGCCGCTCAACGATCCGCTCGGTGGATGGATCCACTGGCAAGAGCAGCCCGAGCTCTCCATCAAAGACGTCGAGCTGGTCCGCGGCGGCGCTAGCGACCTCTACGGATCAAGCGCCATTGGCGGCGTGGTGAACATAGTCCCGGCACGACCCTCGTCCAATGGCTTGGAGGTACGGAGTACCTTTGGCGGCGAAGGCACTTACGACAACAGCTTGCTCGCTTCCGCGCACTCCGGTCCATGGAATCTCCTCGCAGCCGGCGGCCTCATCGGCACCGACGGATACATTCAGGAAGCTCCATCCCAGCGCGGCCCGGTCGATGTCCCCAGTAATGTTCACAGCCAGAACGCGCTCATCCTCGCCAGCCGCGACATCGGTAGCCTCAAGCTCTTCGTGCGCGGCACCGGTTTTGACGAATCGCGCCACAATGGAACCCCGTATCAGATCAACGCCACGCGGCTCATCCGCTACAGCACGGGCGCCGATTGGCAAAATGCACGCAGCGCCGCGCTCGTCTTTCGCCTCTACGGATCGTCGGAACGCTATCGCCAAACCTTTTCGAGCATTTCGAATCTCCCCGACTTCGGCGACGCGGCTTGCACCTACCGCTGCGGCGAAACTCCGAGCAAATTCTCTTATGTCCCCGACAACGAGCTCGGCGCAGCCGCGCATTGGAGTCGGCCCTTTGGCGCAGGCCTCTTGCTCATTGTCGGAGCCGATGCGCATGACGTCCGCGTCTGGGATCGCGAACAGTCGTATACCGGCGCCGCCGCGCTCACCAACCTCGCCGACCATCAGCGCGACTCGGCCGCCTACCCTGAGGCCATGTGGGAGCACAAAGCCTGGACGATCGTCGCCTCATCGCGCATGGACTGGTTCCAGAACTACGATGGCCACGAAACCGAGTGGAACGGTTCACTCTGGACGCCCACCCCGGCCCAGCCGCCGCAACGCGACGAACGAATTTTCGACCCGCGCCTCGGCCTCTCGCGCAAGTTGTCGCCGCACTGGGCGCTCACGGCCTCCGGATTCCGCGCCTTTCGCGCTCCCACGCCCAGCGAGCTCTACCGTTCCACACAGGTCGGCAGCCAGCTCACTCTTCCCAATGGCAACCTCCTCAGTGAGCGCGCCACCGGACGGAAGCCGGTATCGCCGCCGAGCGCTCCTGGGGCAGCATCCGCTCCAGCTATTTCCTCACCCAGATCAATCGCCCCATCGCCGCCGTCACCACTTGTGCTACCTGTTCCCCCATTCTGCTCATGCGCGAAAACCTCGGCCAGATCGAGAGCCGCGGCGTCTCTCTCGATTTCCAGCTTCGACCCCGCTCCTGGCTCGCCGTCGACGGCGGCTATCAGTACGCGCACGCCGTGGTCTCTCGCGGCACGCAGGACCTCGGCAATTGGATTCCCGAAGTTGCCCGCAATCTGGCCACCCTCAACCTGCGCGCGTCCCGGCCGTCTCTCGGAACCATCAGCCTCCAAAGTCGTCTCAGCGGTCGCCAGTTTGACGACGACGCCAACGACTATCTTCTCCACGGTTTCTTTCGCCTCGACGCCTACGCCTCGCACAACTTCGGCAAGCGCCTCCAGCTCTTCGCCGCCGGCGAAAATCTCTTCAACCGCTCCATCGAGGTTTCCAAGACCCCGACCACCACCCTCGGCCAGCCGCGCACAGCCCGCGCCGGCTTCCTTGTCCACCTCGGCCGCGCAAGCGAATGAACCGCTCGCGGCCCGGCCCCTCCGCATCATCCCGATAGAATTCTGTGGTGAGCCTGCAATTCCAGATTCTGGCCTCAACCGCCCCCGGCGGCCGCCGCGGCCGCCTCCTCCTGCCCTATCAAACCGTTGAAACCCCCGTCTTCATGCCCGTCGGCACGCAGGGCACCGTCAAAGCCGTCCCCCAGGACACGCTCGAATCCCTCGGCGTCGAAATCATTCTTGGCAACACCTACCATCTCTATCTCCGCCCCGGCCACGAACCCATCCGCCGCATGGGCGGCCTGCATCGCTTCATCAGTTGGCCGCGCGCCATCCTCACTGACTCCGGAGGCTTTCAGGTTTTCTCCCTCAGCTCGCTCCGCAAAGTCACTGACGACGGCGTGCAATTCCGCTCTCACCTCGACGGGAGTTCGCACTTCTTCACCCCCGAGCACTCCATCGACGTTCAAATCGCTCTCGGCGCCGACATTGTGATGGCTTTTGATGAGTGCACCGAGTATCCCGCCTCGCGCGCCCGCGCTGAAGAAAGCCTCCGCCTCACCATGGCCTGGGCCCGCCGTTCTCTCGATCACTTCCGCGCCCACAGTCAGGATGTCCCGTGGTTCGATCCACAGGTCCACCGCACGCAGTGCCTATTCGGTATCGTTCAGGGCGGCATGCATCGCGATCTCCGCCGCCAATGCGCCGAGCGCCTCGTCGAAATGGACTTCGACGGCTACGCCATCGGCGGCCTCAGCGTCGGCGAGCCGCGCGAGCTCACCCTTGAAATGATCTCTGAAGTTTTGCCGCTGCTGCCCAAAGACAAGCCGCGCTACGTCATGGGAGTCGGCTATCCCGACGAAATCGAGCTCTACGCGCGCATGGGTGTCGACATGATGGATTGCGTTCTTCCCACCCGCGCCGCCCGCCACGCTCTGCTCTTCACCAGCGAGGGCCGCCTCAACATCAAGAACAAACAGTTCGCCGAAGACCAGTCCCCGCCCGACCCCGCCTGCCAGTGTCCCGTCTGCAGCCGCTACAGCCGCGCCTATTTGCGCCATCTCGTGCAGGCCGGCGAACCTCTGTCCGCCACTCTCAACTCCATCCACAATCTCGCCTACTATCTGGGCATCATGCAGCGAGTCCGCGCGTCGCTCGAATCCGCTCCCGCGCGCTTGCAAGGTTGATCGCTTTCATTCGCCCGGCGAAACGGCAACCGCGGCCTTCGCCCGCAAACTCTCCAGATTTTTGCTTAGGGTGATCAGCGCCGTGATCCACAGAGCCATGCCTGTTCCGCCTGCGCATATGGCGGAGCGGAGCGAACTCGTGGAAATCAACAGCGAGCCAAAAGCAGCCAGCGAAATGGCAGCGCCCGTCCCATAGTAAAGAGGAAGTTTGAAGAGTTTGCCGAGAGGAAAAAAGCGGATCCCGACGACCGCGCCGATCCATTGCCCGAATAGGTCTGGCCGATGGAAGTGGCCCAGGATCGGCCCTCCAACCGAAATCGCGGCGCCCTCTGTCGCGACGATCAGCGCGTATCCAATTCTGTAATACCGCACCAATCGCTTGTCCAAAGCAACTCGTGGCACGTGGCGCAGGGTAACAAGGTTCGCAATCGCCCAAACCACAAGAATCGCCGTGATCGCCGCGATTGCCCCGAACCACGGTCTTCGTTCACCTTGGATCGCAGCCTCAACCCACCAATACATCGCATAGGCGCCGAACCCCGCGCAGACAATGGCGCCAACCGCTCTGCCTCGCATGCGAACCAGCAAATCCGGACCGTCCTTTGGACCAAGAATTCCGCCTGCCTTGCTCATTCCATCCTCCGGTCCTCGGACCAGCCCCGCCCCTTAAATCGCCGAGCCCAGCAGCTCCTTCAGCGCCGATACGTACTCCGTCAGCGCCGTGCGCCCCTTCTCCGTCATGCGATAGAGCGTCTGCGGCTTCCGCAGCACGAATCGCTTCTCCACGGCAACGTATCCAGCCTCTTCCAGCTTCATCAACTGCGCGCCCAGGTTCCCGTCCGTCGAGCCGGTCTTCTCCCGCAGCCAGGTAAACTCCGCCTCTTCCACTCCCATCAGCAGCGAGAGCAGAGCCAGACGCAGCTTCCCGTGAATGACAGGATTCAACTCCGGCAACTCAGGCATTCGCCGCCCCTTGTACCTGCCGCCGCCTCCGCGATTCGCAGATCATTCCATAGCTTCCGAAGACAATTTGGCAGAAGAAGATCGCGGTCAAAAATGCAATCGTCAGCATGTTGCCCCCGCCAAAACAGGCATAGACAGTCAATGCCCACCAAACCAGCACGCAGGCAAATTGCAGCTTCCACTTGAGAATGAAGCTCGAGGCCGCGTTGGCCGTCGCGAGCATGGCCGCAGCCACCGCGATCGAGCTGTGCTGATCGGCTATTCCACTAAAGCCGAGCGACATCAGAAGGATGAACATTGAGATTCCCACCGCCCACCAGATTGCGCCAATGGCTCGGTTCGCAGTGGTCGCCGGTCCCCTGCTGCGCTTTCGGGCAATGAAGACTCCAGTCAACACGCCGGCGGCGATCATCGTTACGGGCCAGGCCAGGTAGCTGTGGCCCAGGCCGGCCCACAGGATTGCCACGTAGTATGCCACCCCCCACAGCACAAACGTCCATCCCCAGCTCTCCGTGCTCCGCCGTCCCTCGGCGATCATGCTCTCAATCAGCTCCAGCCGCTCCGTCAGTTCTGTATCTTTCGCCATGTTCTCCATCTCTCGCCTCGCATCCATTTCGTTTTGTCTTTACCGATGCCGGGTGCCCCACCCTCGCCGCGCCCGTGTTTTTGCGGCTAGGGTGGGAGCCTAACCTGCCAGCTCAGCTGGTTGCCCCATCCCTCTCGCCGCCGAACCATCGAAAAGAGACAGAAGCAAACTGTCCGCGCCGCAACTGACCCCTGATCCCTGACCACTGACCACTGCTCTTCACGCATACTCCCACCGCCGCGCAATTCTCCGCGCAACCACAAACAGCACCACGCCGATCCCCACCAGCACCGCCACTTGCGGCCACAGAGCCGTGACCGGCAAATCCCGCCAGAACACCTTCGTGAACCCATCGATCGCCCACGCGTTGATCGTCAGCAGTCCCGCCTTCTGCATCGCCTCCGGCATCAGGAACCGCGGAAACATACTCCCGCCGATCGACGACATAATCAGAATCACCAGCGTCGACAGCGCCCCCAGTTGCGCCCTCGTGTGGCACGCGCTCGCCAGCAGCATCCCAAACGCCGCCACCGCGAACGCCGTGCATAACCCCATCACCACGAACCCCGGCAGATGGCTGAAGAAGTCCAGCTTGAACGCCGCCCATCCCCACAGGAACATCGCCACCAGCTGCACAAACGCCAGCAGCGTGTTGAACACCAGCTTTCCCGCCATCAGCTTTGTCATCGTCACGCGCGTGCTCAGCACCCGCTCCAGCGTTCCGCTCTCAGCCTCGTCCAGCAGTGCTCCCGCCGAACCGCTCGCCGTGAACAGCAGAAACATCACTCCGATCGCCGCCGCATAAAACGAAATCATCGGGCTCTTCTTGGTCTCGCCCACCACCGCGCGCACGTCCACCGCAACAATCCCTCCGCTCATGCCCGCCGAATCCGACCCGCTCCCTACTCCAATCTTTCCGCTCGCTTCTTCTTTGCGCAGCGCATCCAAATCCTCGTCCATCCTTGCCTTCTGCGCCGGCGTAAATCCGCCCACATACTCGTCCGCATACTTCATTCCTTCGTCCGCCATCGCCGATGGCATCGAAGTCATCGCCGCCTTCTGCAACAGCCCCACCACAATCTGCGGAGCGATCGTGTCGCTCTGGTCGTTGAGCAACACCAGCGTGGTTCCCTTGGCGTCCGGCCCAAACGCAATTGGATGCTGCCCAAACCCCGCAGGAATAATCAGTGCCACCGGCGCGTCGCCTGCCTTCACCGCCGCCTCGGCCGTCGTTGCCGTGTATTCAGGACCTGACGGCGTCCCTTTCTCTGTCACAGGACTGCGATGGACCCAGAGCGATCCGTCTTGCTCCAGCGCCCGAACCAGGTTCTCTGAACCCTCGCTCTTATCCTGGTCGACAACGATGAGCGTGACGCGCGGCGTCGAATCGTGTTGCCGCCCGAAAATCACAGCGAAAATGGTGAAAAACGCCAGCGGCAGCACAAAACTCAACACCATCGCCCCGCGGTCTCGCCGCAATGCAATCAATGCCGTTCTTGCCACATTCCAGATCAATCTCGTAGCTCCCTTCCTGTCAGGTGCAGGAATACCGACTCCAGATTCGGCCGCCTCAGCGAAATGTCCACCAACTCCAGGCCGGCCTTCGTCGCATCGTCCAGGAGCGGTGCAATCTCCCCAGGCTGCTCGATCGTGAACTCCACCATCTCTTCCGTCACTCGCCCGCCGTGACGCTTGGCCCACGCTTCAATCGCATCCTTCTCTCCTGCAACCCGCGCCAGCACCTGGCTTCGTCTTCCAAAAGTTCCCTCCACCAGCTCTTCCTTCGTGCCCTCGGCGATAATCCTTCCGTGATCGATAATCGCGATTCGGTCGCACAGCCGCTCCGCCTCTTCCATGTAGTGCGTCGTGTACACAATCGCCGTCCCCGCATCGCGCAGCGCCTCGATCATCTCGAAGATCCGGTTGCGCGACTGCGGATCGACGCCCACCGTCGGCTCATCAAATAGGACTACTTTTGGCCGGTGCATCATCCCCGCCGCCATGTTCAGCCGCCGCTTCATTCCCCCGCTCAGCGTCTTTGCCACCTCGCCCTGCTTGTCTTCGAGCGCCGCCCAGTGCAGGCACCACGCAATCGCTTCCTTCAGCGCCTGCCCCTTCAGCCCGTAGTACCGCCCAAACGATCCCAGGTTCTCCCTGCACGTGATCCGCGGATAAATCGAGAGCTCCTGCGGAACCCATCCCAGCGCCATGCGCGCCTCGGTCGATCCCGCCGCCTGCCCCATCACCATCACCCGCCCGCTGTCCTGGATCACGCGCCCCACCATGCTTCGGATCAGCGTGCTCTTGCCCGCTCCGTTCGGCCCCAGCAGTCCCAGACACTCGCCCGCGCGCACCTTCAGGCTCACCTTGTCCACCGCCGTCAAATCGCCGAACCGCTTTACCAGCGCGTCAACTTCCAGCGCCGGCCCCGTTCCGATCCTTTGTTCGCTCGCCGCCATCGTCCCTCTCTGTCCACCTTCAACTGCTTTCTTGTTCCCTTGTTCTCTCGGCCCTCGCCTCTGCGTGAAGAGTACTCTATAAAATAGAGTACTAGAAGTCAAGCAAATTCTTCCCCGTCCCTGCTGGTCTCGCTGATTTACAATTAACTATTTGATTCTAAAAGCGCTTATCAACTTATCCGACTAGAGGTGTAGGAAGTACACCGGCGCCATCGCCGCCAGGATTGCCGCCACCAGCAGCGCCAGCACGCCCATTGCCTGCCTCGGCGCCTTCGGCAGCCATCGGATTCCAAACGCAACAAGCGCCGGCAACTGCGCCACCATCAGCAGTTGCCAGATGTGCGCGGCCGCTCCCTCGTCCGCCTCGCGCGCCGCGCCGAACTGCGCAATGTGCCCCAGCACCACCGCCAGCGCCGTCAGCGCCATCACCAGGGGAATCAGCGCGCTCGGCTGCCTCACCACCGTTCCAAAAGTCGTCCGGTATTCGATCATCGCACCTCCTCAATTCGAGATTGTTTGCCCGGCCAGCACTCAGTGCGCCATCGCAGGAGCCGGCGTCCCATCGGACCACTTAGCAACCCAGACCATCAGAATTGTCACGCGTTCTTCCGGGTCGTTGGCCGAAATCACCGGTGAGCCCGGCAGATCGGCTCCCCAGCTTTTCGCCGCGTCGCCCGCAACAAAAAACATTAGGTGTGGATGCCAGCTCTTGCCCTCGTCGTTCAGATACTGCTGCTTCGACATCATGTAGCACATCGCTCCCGGCTCGAGCGCCGGCAGTTCTTTCCTGTCCAGCGCAGATGAAGTCGCCTCTAAAATCTCTGCCTTCGATTTTTCTTTGAGCACCAGCTTCGTCTTCATCAGGTAGATGGGCACAAAGCTCCTCGCCGCCGCCGGATTAAAGCAGATGGGAGCGCGAACCCTGGGATTCCAGAACTCCGGTTCATCGGTCGCCGCGCCCCATGATCGTTCGACAACACAGAGAAAGCCATTCGTGCCTTTCACCGCGGTCGTGTACCCGCCCCGTCCCAGCACCATCACTTCGGCCGCATCTGAAATCGACGCCGGAGCACCACTGCGCGCCAGCGCAATCTCCGCGCTCGCGTCGGCCATCAAATACTCATCCACCGGAGCCATGGCAGAGTAGGGAACTCCGCTCGCGCGCGCTCGCTCCGCGCACGGCAACGCGACCAGTATCAGGCCAACGAGCGCAATCAACTTGCCTTTTGTTTTTCGCAAGGCATCCTCCCTGAAACGCATCTTGACGCAGCAGCGCCGACCTCGCCCTGTTGCCTTACCGCAGCCGACGCAACCCCTCGACCGACGGCACGAAATAATAGGATCCGGTTCACGGATCGAGGAGATCGTCGACGCAAACTCCCCGCGTTTCTTCGCGTCCAGAATGTCAAACTCCAGGTACGCGTGCGAGGAAGTTCCAAGGGCGAAGATTCCAGCCTTGGGCGTGTACATGCGGGCATTATATCGAGCGCGTTCACAGCCAAAACAACCGAGCTCATGCGCCCCACGCTAACTCCGCTAGCCCCGCAACTCCTCTGTCAAGCCCCGTACCCCAAAATAAATCCGCGCGGCCTCCCCTAACTCTTTCCTTTTCTGATCTCTGACCCCTGATCTCGGATCTCTGTCAAGTTTGCCGGTTATTTCCGCCAAATCGCTACACTTATCTTAAGTGTGCAATCTCAACAACCGGCCGCGTGCTCACTCCGGCCCAGCCTTTTCTTGGGTAAGGAAGGACTCCGGCCGAAATTCCGAGGCCGGAGAGGGAAATCATCAATTATTTTTTGATACCCCAGGGGGGGTATCTTTTGGCCCGTAACTCCTTTAGAACGGATTTTTTTTGCACCAAAATCAGGGCAAAAATGAAGTGCCAATTGCACGAATTGGCTGTTATTTTTGTAGTAAACATCCGCCGTTCGGCTGCAGCCTTCCGTTCTCGCGCTCAATCCCTGCCTGGCCGCCGCGTCCGTAACTCACGATCCACGATTCACGACCCGCGATTCACGTCCCGCTCGCGCAACGTGCCAATCACCCGCTCCACCACTTCCGCCCAATCGCCAGCCACACGCTGCCGGAACAGCCGCGCCGTCGGGTACCATGGCGTTCGCTCCGTCACGTCCATCCAGCGCCAGTCCGCCAGGTGCGGTAGCAGAATCCAAACCGGTTTGCCCATCGCGCCGGCCAGGTGCGCGATGCACGTATCCGTCGTGATCACCAAGTCGAGCGTGGCCATCAAAGCCGCCGCCTCCGCCAGATCGCGCTCGCCGCTCGATCCATCGAGAACACACACATCGGCAGGCAGGCTCGCCAATTGTCCCGCCGCTTCGCCCTTCTGCAGCGAGATCCAGTTCGCATCCACTGCGCGCAGCAGCGGCACCAGCGTCTTCAACCGCATCGATCGTGCCGCGTCCGCCTTGTACTTCCGATTTCCGGCCCACGCCAATCCCACGCGAATACCGTCGCGCCCATCGGCCAGAGTCGCAGCAAACTGCCTGCGCTTCTCGCGCACCAGTTCCTCATCCGCGCCTAGGTACGCTCCCGTCCACGGAACCGTCTCCACCGTTGTCCCGAACACTGTGGGCAAGCTCATCAGCGGACACTCGTAGTCGAACGCCAATCCGCTCGCGTCCATCACCGCCGCCTCCGCCCATCCCGCGCGCACCACGGCGCCCACCACGGGAATTGTCCGCACGAGCCGCTCCGCCGCCGGTTGCACTTCAAGCACCGGCACACCGCCTCGAGCCGCCACCAGCGCCGCATAGCGGCAGAACTGGATGGTGTCTCCGAGTCCCTGCTCGGCATGCAGCAGCACGCGCTCTCCATCGAGTTCCTCGCCATTCCATCGTGGTTGCGTAAATCGTCTCGGCGCACGATGCACTTCACGGAACCGCCATCGCGCCTCGTATCCTTTCCATCCGTGCTCCCAGTCGCCCAATCGCAACTGCGTCAGCGCCAGGTTATACTTCGCTCCTGCGCTCGCCGGATCCAGCTCGACAGCGCGCTCGTGCGCCTTCAGCGCTTCCCCCATGCGTCCCAGGTCAAGAAGTGAGTTTCCGCGATTCGACGCTGCCGCGCGATTGCCCAGTTCCTCAGCCCGCTCAAACACTTCAACCGCCTCCCCAAACCGCCCCTCGAGGTGCAGCACGATGCCGTAGAGATTCACGGCCTCGTCGAACTCCGCATTCCGCGCCAGCGCCCAGCACATCCACCCCCTCGCGCCCGCCACGTCTCGCTCTGCTGCGCGAAACTGGCACCACGCCACCAGCGTTTCCACTTGGTTTGGATTGAGCGCCAGCGCACGCCGCAGATTCCCCTCTGCCGCCTCGGGCCTTTTCCTGTCCCGCTCCAGCAGCGCCAGGTTCACCCAACCTGAAATCAGGTCCGGACGCAACTCCACCGCCCGTCGCAGAGCAGCCTCGGCTTCCACCTCTCGGCCCTCGTCGCGCAGCAACGATCCCAAATTGATCCACGCTGCCACAAAGTCTGGCCGCATCATCAGCGCTCGCCGGTAGCGTATCTCCGCCTCTTTCGCGCGGCCCAATCGCGCCAGCGCAAACCCAACGGCAAACTCGCCCTCGGGCAATCGCGGTCGCAAAGCCAGCGCTGCCTCGTACCGTTCCAGCGCCTCTTCATTCCGTCCCGTAAGCGCGAGCGCATTCCCCAATCCCACATGCGCAGCCACGAGCGCAGGCCGCCGTTGTAGCGCCAGCTCAAACTCCCGAATCGCCTCGCCAGGCCGCCCCGCGGCAATCCTCAGTTCGCCCTGTCCCATCCGCGCCAGCGCATCCATTCCGTCCAGCCGGATAGCCTCTGCGTAGGCTCGTTCTGCTTCCTCCATCCGCTCGGCAGCCTTGAGCGCTTGCCCAAGCACAACCCACGCCGCGCCCATCTTCGGCGCTGCCGCCACTCCTGCACCCGCCATCTTCACCGCGGCTTCGGTCTGACGGCTGCTCAAGGCCACGAGGCTCATGCCCACCAAAGCCTCCGGCTGTTGTGGGTTTCGCTCCAGCGCGCGCTGGTAGCAGAGCGCAATCTCAGCCAATCGCCCCGTCCGCTTCGCCGTCGCGAAGCCATCTGCCAGTCCCCGCATACTTTCTCAACCTAGCCCGGCGCAGTCGCCCGCTCAAGGGCCGAATTCCTACGTTCCCGCCCGGCCACGACACGGTTTCCCGTTCTTTCCGCGGGGTCCTGTTTCGGAACGGGCAATCCCCTCGTCCGCTCCTTCACGGGCACTATCATTCAGCTGTGCCCTCCCGTGCTAACTTGAGCGACCTCCTCGCCAATGCCATCACTCACGGCATCGGCCTCGTTTTCGCCGTGGCAGGAGCGATTTGTCTCATCGTCGCCTCAGCGCGCGGGACGGCCCGCCTCATCTTCAGTTGCGCAGTCTTTTCCGTCGCCCTGGTGCTCGTCTATCTTTGCTCCACTCTTTACCACTCGCTGGTTCGGACGCGCGCTCGCCATGTACTCCATGTCCTCGACCACTCCGCCATCTATGTGCTCATCGCAGCAACCTATACGCCCTTCACTCTCGTCTCTCTGCACGGGCCGCTCGGATGGGCTCTTTTTGCCGTGGTCTGGTCTCTGGCTGTGGCAGGCATCGTCTTCAAGAGCTTTGCCATTGGTCGTTTCCCTTTGGCATCGGCCCTGGTTTATCTGTTTCAGGGCTGGCTCGCCATCTTCGTCGTGCGATCGCTTCTTCATGCCATTGGCTGGCACGGACTTTTCTGGCTCGGCGCAGGCGGCATCGCTTATTCCCTGGGCGCCATCTTCTTCGCCCTTGACCGTCTGCCTTTCTTCCACGCCACATGGCACCTCTTCGTCCTCGCCGGCAGCGTTGCCCACTACTTCGCCATCTACTTCTACGTCGTGCCCGCGCGCCTTTGAACGTACCCTCGCGGCTCCTGCTGAAGCCTCGATAATTGGCCGGCGCTTTGACCCTTTTCGGCCATGGGGCCCTTCGTTGACCCAACCTCGATTTAACGGTAAAATCGAAGAGTTTGGCGATGCACCCAGTTGTTGGGTGCGCGGGATGGTGCCGGGTTCTCCGCTGGATTCAGTGTGTGTGCTGCCCGCCTCCCGATGCAGTCACTGTCTGTATCCGCCCCCATCGAGCACACGATTCGCATTTTGCGCCCGGTCCTGGGACCCTCGGCGCTGGAGGCTTTGTTATGTACGCAGTCATTCGCACCGGTGGCAAGCAATACCGCGTCTCTCCCGGCGACGTTTTGAAAATTGAGAGCGTCGAGTCGGGCAGTCCGACCGTCGAGTTCAGCGATGTGCTTGCCGTTTCCGGCGAGTCAGGATCGATTGCCAAACCAGCCTCGGCTAAGGTCACGGCCGAAGTCCTCGGGGAAGGCCGCGGCGACAAGGTTCTGGTCTTCCATTTCAAGCGGAAAAAGCAGTACAAGAAGCTCCAGGGCCACCGGCAGAACTTTACCGAAGTGCGCATCAAGGCCATCGTGGCTGACGGCGTCACTTACGACACGGACAAGAAGTAGCTCACCGCCGCATCCGGATTGGATTCACGCTCTGGCGCCAGCTGTGGTTCTCCCACAAGTCAGGCTAGGAGCTAGAAGCTAGCAGCTAGAAGCTTTTTTCAGAAGGGAATTCTTCAATGGCACACAAAAAAGGTGGAGGCAGTTCCACAAACGGACGCGACTCAAACGCGCAGCGGCTGGGTGTAAAGGCCTTCGCCGGTCAGTTCGTCACCGGCGGTTCCATCATCACCCGCCAGCGCGGCACCCGCATCAAGCCAGGCGTCAATGTGGGCATCGGCTCGGACGACACGCTGTTTGCCAAGGTTTCTGGCCGCGTCAAGTTCACTGACCGCGGGAACCGCGGCCGCTTCGCCTCGGTTGAACCCGCCTCCGAGTAGGCGCGCCTCAACGGCAATCACCACGAAGTTTCGACCAAATCAAAAGGCCACGGCAATCGCCGTGGCCTTTTGCGTTCCAATCCCTGATCCCTGTTACTACGTCTCCGATTCTCGCCCCTTCATATTCCTCGCCAGAACCTTCTCCACCACACGCTCCACATCCGAAAGGAAGAAGCTGTTGGCAGGCTGCTGCACCGCCACCTTCGTGCCCGTGTGGCCAAGTGCTGAAGCGATTTCGTTCCACCGGTAGATGGTCGAGCTTGCCGGCATCAACACCGGCTTGCGGGTCGGCTCCGGAACGATGCAGTAAACCATCCAGATCAACAGGGTCCCGAGAATCAGCGATTCGTAAACGAATTGCAGCGGGTCGCTGAGCGTGGCAACGCGAGAGATCCACGACGCGAGAATAAAGTCTGCCGAGGACATAACTCCAAAGCCCAATGCAATGCCAAAAGACAAATCGCGCACCGTCAGGCGCAGCGCATTCATGCTCAGGCAGAGAAACGCCAGCAAGCAAAGCTCAAGAACGCTGACCGAGTGCATCAGCCCGTACGAAACGTCCGCAATAATGTAGATTCCTTTGTGCCCGTAAGTGATGGAGGTCAGGCTGACAATGATCGAAACCACAGCCGCCCAGCGGAAGATCACGATCGCCAGCTTGGCAATCCCGGGGAACGCGGACAGCGCCGACCGGAAAACCTCAATGCAAATGAAAAACAGGAGCACCGTGCTCGCGAGATAGGTCGCGAAAAAGCCAAAATAATAGATTTGGCCGATATGAAAGTCTCTGCCCCACGGTTTTGATGTCAGGTAGAGAGCCAGCGTCAGCACAGGCGTCGAGATCGCGCGCAACAGCAGGTAATAGCCCATCGCCGGGAAGCGGCGATGCAGCCTTTTGCTTAGGAAAAGAACGGCGAGCGCGGCCCAAAGGACAAGTTCAGCCGCGCTCATCGCCGACATTGCAAAGTTCAATGGCATAGAGGCAGGTTTGCGATCGTTCGAACGCCTTCAGGATATCGCCAATATGCCGAATGGCTCAAACACAAAAGGGTAACGCGCCGTTGGCACTTTCGTGCTATACAGTGCTCCCATGGCCTTTTCCAATGAGCGGACCCTTCGCGATCCTTATCGGGACGTCGAGGGCGTCGCGAAGCAGGCGTTGACTGATTGGCAGGGAAGAGGCCCGGGAAGGTTGATGAGCGGACCAGGATCCGTCGCGGCTACCGAATTGTGCGAAACACGAGCCTGGGTGTTGGCTGGCACCAGCGACGCGGAGGCAAGGCCGGCGATGGCAACGAACAGGGCGAAGAACCGAATGGCGGTTTTCATCTTTGGTAACCTTTCTTAGTAGATTTTGAAAGGAAAATTATTTCCTTTTCAGACATAATCTTATCGTATAAACGATTTCAAGTCTACTTTTTTCATATAGATACTAAACAAGAACGGTTGTGAGTTACCATCGTCATTGCAAGACGCCTTTCCGTCTCGGGCAGCAACCGTTTTCACAATACCCTGGCCTCCCTCCAGCAGCCGTTCCCGCATGGTAAAATAGTTGTAGGTAAAGGCGCTTGATAGCCCCCTCTTTTCAAGCGGTTAACTCCCGCTTCAGCGTCCGGATTCATCCCCGGCGGCCCACGACACCAGGCAACACTTTGCGAACGGAATTCTATGGCGACTGAAGTCCTCGGCTCCTCCTCCATCCACGGCGATAACGACAGCTACACTGGCGAAAACATCAAGGTCCTTGAAGGCCTCGAGGCGGTTCGTCTCCGTCCCGCAATGTACATCGGCTCGACGGGCGAGATCGGATTGCACCACCTTGTCTACGAGGTCGTCGACAATTCCGTCGACGAAGCTCTCGCCGGCTACGCAAAGAAAGTCGATGTCATCATTCACGTCGACAACTCCATCACGGTGGTCGACGATGGACGCGGCATTCCCGTCGACATGATGGATCTGGCTGATGGCGAGCGCTTGCCTGCCGCGCAAGTGGTCCTCACCAAGCTGCATGCCGGCGGCAAGTTCGATGCCTCCAACTACAAAGTCTCCGGCGGCTTGCACGGCGTCGGCGTCAGTTGCGTCAACGCGCTCAGTGAGGAGCTCGAAGTCGAAATCTGGCGCCCGGAAAAACCCGGCGAGCCCAGCCACACTTACGAGCAAAGCTATTCCAAGGGCATTCCCACATCGAAGCTGCTGAAAACCGGCACCAGCAAGCGTCGCGGCACAAAGGTTCACTTCCTGCCCGACAGGAGCATCTTCACCGCCACCGAATTCAACTACGACACGCTCGCGCAGCGGCTCCGCGAGATGGCCTTCCTCAACAAGGGCCTCGAAATCACGCTCACCGATGAGCGCACTGCCGACCCCAAAACCGGTGAAGCGCGCCGTGCCGAGTTCCGCTACGCCGGCGGCATCGCCGAGTTCGTCAAGCATCTCAACCGCGGCAAGTCCGTCCTGCATGACAAGCCCATCGTCATGGAGGCCCTCCGCGACGGCGTCGATATCGACATCGCGCTGCAATACAACAACAGCTACTCCGAGACCGTCTTCAGCTTCGCCAACAACATCAACACCGTCGACGGGGGCACGCATCTCTCCGGCTTCCGCGCCGCTCTCACCCGCACCATCAACTACGTCGGCCAGCAGATGGGCCTGTTCAAAGACATGAAGGAGTCGCTCAGCGGCGACGATGTGCGCGAGGGCCTGGTGGCCGTGGTCAGCGTCAAACTGTCGCAGCCGCAGTTTGAAGGCCAGACCAAGGGCAAGCTCAACTCCGACATCGCCGGCACCGTGCAGGCCTTTGTCAACGAGCGCCTGGGCATGTTTCTTGAGCAGAATCCGCCCGTCGCCCGGAAGATCATCAACAAAGCCATTGAAGCAGCCCGCGCGCGCGAAGCCGCACGCAAGGCGCGCGACCTCACCCGCCGCAAGGGTGCGCTCGACGGCGGCGGCCTTCCCGGCAAGCTCGCCGATTGCAGCGAGCGCAATCCCGAGCGCTGCGAGCTGTATCTGGTCGAGGGCGAGAGCGCCGGCGGCACCGCCAAGCAGGGCCGCGATCGCAAGTTCCAGGCCATCCTTCCGCTCAAGGGCAAAATCCTCAACGTCGAAAAAGCGCGCTACGACAAGATGCTGGGCCACGAGGAAATCCGCGCCATGATCACCGCGCTCGGCTGCGGCATCGGCAAAGACGACTTCGACGCCGCCAAGATCCGCTACGGCAAAATCATCCTCATGACCGACGCCGACGTCGACGGCTCCCACATTCGCACCCTTTTGCTCACCTTCTTCTTCCGCCACATGACGGAGCTCATCAAGCGCGATCACATCTTCATCGCGCAGCCGCCGCTCTACAAAATCAAGAAGGGCCGCTTTGAGCAATACATCAAGGACAACCGCGAGTTTGTGAAGGTCATGGTCAACCGCGCCGCCGAGGGCATGATCGTCCGCCACGGCGAAACGGCGGGACGCATCGAGGGCGCCGACCTCATGCGCTTCATGGCCACGCTCAATGAGTATCTCGGTTTCGTCGAGAAGGTCGACAAGCGCATCCGCAACGAGAAGCTCACCGAAATGCTGGCTCGCGCGGAATTGACTCATCGCGCCGACTTTGCCTCGAAGAACGGCAAGGAGATCCCTGAAAAAATCGCGGCCTTGCATGCGCAGCTCGTCGAGCTTGCCGATGAGCTCCAGTTCAAGGTCACCAAGCCGGTCGAAGACGAGGAGCACCACACCTGGTCCGTCTGTTTCACCGATGCGCAGGGCGCTACGCGCTGCATTGATTGGACGCTGGCCTCCAGCCCCGAGTTCCGCCAGATGATGGCCAAGTATTCGCTCATCAAGGAATTTCTTGAGCCGCCGTTCCTGGTGGAGTACGCGCCCAAAGCCGCCAAAGCCGCCGGGAGTAGTGATGCGGCCACGAGCGACGACGACGAACCGGATGCCGAAGGCGCGCCCTCACCGGGCAGTGTCGAGACCAAGGCATCTGCTCGCGGTGCGCGCGCGCTTCGCGAGCCGGTCGAAAAGCAGACCGCCCGCGATCTCTTCGCCTACATCGTGGAGCAGGGTAAAAAAGACTATCAAGTCCAGCGCTACAAGGGCCTCGGCGAAATGACGGCCACGCAGCTTTGGGAAACCACCATGGATCCCGAGCGCCGGACGCTTCTCTCCGTGAAACTCGAGGACATCGCCGAGACCGAGCGGATCTTCACCACGCTCATGGGCGAAGACGTCGAAGCCCGCCGCAAATTCATCGAAGACAACGCCCTCGACGTCAAGAACCTCGACATCTAAGAGCCGGCGTCGCTGGAACCGCGCTCATAGAGGTCGCTCGGAGAGAGCGGCGCTAGACGAGAGAAAGCTGGCGGGCGGCCGCCCCTCTTTCAGAGGTGGTTTTCCAAATCCAGGCGTCGAAATCGCGCCGTGTCACGCCGAGAAGGTCTGCCGCGTATGAGACGACAGATTTTAATCGGTCATAGTCGCCGATGATCACGCCGGCCTCACTAACAAAAGTCCTCACGTGTCTATCGACAGCAATGCAGTCGATGCCGACCAAGCAACCTAAATAGTCGCATGTCTTGGGGCCAATTCCGTGAACGCTAAGGAGGTGCTCTCGCGCGTCGCTTCGGCTGAGCCAGCACTTGAGCTCGAAGGTCGTGCCGACGCTTTGCGCGGCCAGGAGGCGAGTGAGCGACTCAAAGCGCATGGTCTTTATGGGATGGCTCCACAAAAGGAAATCAGCTGCTCCTTGGCGCTCGAGAATCGCCATTAGGCCTGACAGGGTCGCTGCTTCAGGGAACCGTGAATGTATTCGATCGATTCGCGTACGCACAACTGTGCGATAACTTACGCCGGCTTGGAGGATGGCGTCAGCAAGGACCGCGCCCAAATGATCGGAAGCCACGCGGGGCTTGACCGGCAAATGGCGGACCCCAAGACCATCTGCGTAATCTGCAATTCGGCGGGCGTAGCTCAATTCCTCGAGTAAGATGGAGTGCTGCATCAGATCATCCTCGATTTGCTTCGATGGCGTTCAGTCGTTCAACGCAGTTAGGGCAGGCTCCGCAGGGAGTGTCACTCAGGAGCTGACACGAATAGGTAGCGCCGATAGGCACCCCTAAACGCACCGCTTCCGCCACCACCTGTGACTTCGACCAATCGCGAAATGGCATGTGGAAACGGACAGGTCCAACATTTTCTGCTAGCGAATCGACGCTGTTTAGGAAGGCTGCCGAGCAGTCAATTTCCTTGGCATGATTACTGTTGATAAAACCGCTATACACATCGACAAGTCCGCGTGTCTGAGCGCAAGCCGCGCCAATCGAGAGAAATAGCAAAGTGCGATAGGGTATGTAGAGGTCCCCATCCTTGACAGACTCGCTCCAAAGGTCTGGCTCAACGATAAGCCGCGATTTCGAGCCGCGAAAGATGCCCGATACGTCAATTCGCTCGAGCGGCAGGGGGCCCTTGGACGGCAGTATCTCCTTGAGCGTCTCCCACTCCGTCTCCACACAATGCTGGCCATAATCGAGGAATACCGGGGCCAACCGAAATCCGCGCTCGAGCAGCCAATATGCGAGGGTTGTCGAGTCGAGGCCGCCTGAACAGAGCAGAAGCGCAGTCGTCATTGTTGCTCAGCTCCAGATAGGATTTCGAACACAGCATTAAGGCAACTGTCGAGGTCCCTTGAATAATGTCGCGCCCCCGCCATCACCATTGTGTTCGCGTTTTCACCTGCGGGGTCGTAGACGACGGCAGGCAGGCCTGCCTCGATCGCAAGCCCAAGTTCCACCAGCGCGCCGGGATCTCGCCCAGTTGGAACCGCAAAAAGCAGCACGCACTGCTTAAGCAACTCGTAGTCCCCCTGAAACGTGTCTTGAAGGGCCGTTGGAGCGGAATCCGCCGGGAGTTCGCCGTTCTCGACAACTGGTCGACGGACCACGAAATTGTGATACCTGAGCGAGGCGATCGCTTTGTCGATGGCCCGCCGATCGCCATAGCTGAAATCGGGGGCAGCGAGGTAAATCGGGCATTCTCGCCGTTTCTCCCAGGGCAAAAGTACGCCGCCGAGATCCCGCATTTCCTCCAAGGTCAAGTTCAAATCACGATGAACGTAGGTCTTAAAAAGATCAGGGTAAGTCGTCTGCGAGTAGGCAGCTGCGGCATAAGTCGCGCGCCAGCCAGCTTCGATACATCCGCGCTCAAAGTTCGCAACATAAGCGGCTGCGAACACGTCCCCGACACCCACGGAATTGACCGTTGCGCCCAGCTGGGAAGGCAGAGACTCGGTTGACTTGTTCTTTGTCAAGAACATTCTCGCGCCTCCTCTGTTTTCCTTAAGAATCAGGGTGGCGGGAGCGCAAGCCTCGAAAGACTTGGCTAGCCCCTGTGGGCTGGTATCGGCGATGGACCTGAACAGCGGCGAAGATGTCGAGATCAGAATCGTCTCGACTGCCTGCGGAAGCTCGGCGAGTGCGTCAGGCGTATCGACATCATACGCAACGTCCACGTGGAGTCGCGAGGTGGATGGTAGAGACTTGCAGACCTTGACGAGACCAAAGCTTCCCGGAAAGACCAATATGTCGCCAAACGACTCGTTGGACAGGTCGAGCCCCGATAACTCAACCGTCTTCTCGTCGCGCAGGAGCGTGTCGTATTCCTGGTCCGCAACTTCGATCGCATCAAGGATCACTGTTACGTTGGGAGCCCCTTTCACTTCACCTAGCACGCGAAAGTCGACGCATCCAAAGGCCTCGAAGTACCTGCGAGCGATTTCCTCCAAGTAACGCGGCAAGACGACGGCGGCACCGTACGGTGCGTCGAGCGCCCAAAAGCCACGCGCGGCATGCGCGACGCCGCCGAGCCTCAGTTTGTTTTCCTTGCCGGGCTCCGTCAGGGTGAAATCGACAAAAACCTCACCGACCAGAAGTGGAATTGGCCTGGCAGGTTTCATTATGGATGGGTCGCGGCGAAGTCAACCTGGATGGCGGCGACCGGCGGCCCGGCCTTCACGCTTTGAACCGCACCAACATAGACCCATCCTTCCTTCATGCAAGAGGCAAGGTAGTTGAAGGAGGTTGGAAGATTGCCAATGCTTTCTCCAGCGGTCGTCTGGGCGACGGGCCGCTTGCGCATGGATACTCCCACCTGTGTGCCAACCGGAGGCGTCCCTCCATGCTTTCGGTAGTATTCAGAGTGCTCCACATCTTCCAATCGGGCGGTAAACGCCTTCGCACAGCAGTCCCCTGCGCCCCCGTTGCCGCCGCCGCCTTTGCCGCCAGAGCTGCCAGAGCTGCCGCCGGGTTTGCCAGAAGACGATCAACCCGGATAGTCGCTGATCTTTCCTGATCCGCTGCTTCCCATTTATCCTCCTGAAGAAAGTTGTGGCCATTGGATCACAACGTACTTCGCAGAGTCCATGGTTTCGCGGGATTTCTTTCGGTTCGGACTGCGATCGGTGGATAACTCGCCGGGTTCCTGCCGGATTTCGATTTTCCGTCATCTCGTTTTGAATCCGGTCAGACCGTGGGCACTCCCTCGGCGGCCCCTATCCTTGAGGGCTTGATCCCCATAGGCCGCACTGCACTCGAAATCCCCGCCCGGCGTCGTGTGAGGATCGCAGTCGCAAAGGGCGTTTACCGGGGTCCATCCATTTCACCCACGAGCTTGGCGACCCCGCCGTTTCCCAATCCTTGGCCCCTTGCTCCCCCGTTCCCTCGTCCCCTGTCTTCCTATTCCCTATTGGCTACTCCCTGCTCCCTGTCTTCTCGCTCCCTTGTTCCCTCGGTCCCCGCCTTTCTGACCCCTGTCTTTTCTTGTCAAGCCCCCGCAGCCAAAATAAATGTGTCCAGCTTCCCGTAAGTCGTTCTTTCCCTGGTCTCTACGTCCCTAGTCTGTGCCTCACCAAGTTTGCCGATAATTTCCCCCTCCCGGTGCATACTTATTCAATGATCGATGTCCAGACCAGCGCGACAGAAGGATTCATCGCCACAAGCGGCCGGCGACTAGCTTTCGGCTGTTTGCTGTCTCCTGTCTCCTATTTCCTGGCCACCGTCCACCGTTCACGTCCACAGCTCCTCCGAAATTAATTAATTGAAAAACCACCCCCCTCTTTTCGGAAAGGGGCAAAAATCGCCTTAACTCATTTGGAATCAATGATAAGGGCTCAAAGCCGTCGACAGATTTCGACCAATTTTGTCGATTTTTGCGCCAAACTGCCAATTTCGGCCCTCGCAAGGCGTTGTTTCGAAGACCGCGACCATTCGGATTGCGCGCCGGCGCGGGGACAGAGAATAGAGAGATGGAAGGACGAACCATGAAATGGATCAGCCTGGCAGTTTTCATCTTCGCGTGCGCGGGGGCTGCCGCGCAGCAACCCGGCCCGAATCCGCTGGCCAAGTCGCGCGTGTTTGCGTACGACGAGATGGTGGCCAAGACCGCTGCGAACGGCGCGGTGGGGCGCAACGTGTTCACGGGGACGCTCGCGACCGGCGAGGCCATTGGTGTGCACGAGACCATGCAGCCCAAAGGAACCGTGCCCAATCCCGCGCACCGCATTGAGCACTCGGAGCTGATTGTGGTGGAAGAAGGAACGCTCGAGTACGCGCACGACGGCAAAGTGGAACGCGCGGGCGCGGGCAGCATCATTTACGTTGCGTTCGGGACCTTGCACTCCGTCAGGAACGTGGGCGACGGGCCGGCTAAGTATGTAGTCATCCAGATTGGCGGGGACACGGGCAAGTAGCAGGGCAGTGGTCAGTCGTCAGTGGTCAGTTTTTCAAGCTCGACGTGAGAGCGCGGGTCAGGAGACCCGCACGACAGCCGGTCAGGAGACCGGCGCTACACGAGAGACCGGCGATACAAAGGAGCGGCTGCAATCAGGAAGCGCGGACCTGGCCGCGGCCGTGGCGTTTGACGGCGTACATGCGCGCGTCGGCGGTACCGATGATCTCGTGCACATGCGTGCCGTCGGCGGGCGAGGAGGACAGGCCCACGCTGGCGCTGACCTGGAGCGTAAGGCCGCTCTTCATTCCGAACGGAGTTTCCATGAGCGCCTCGTGCATTCCTTTTGTCAGCTCCAGCGCCTGAGCGGCTGGGGTTCTGGGCATCAGGATGACAAATTCGTCGCCGCCATAGCGAAAGGCCAGGTCCTGCCTGCGGCACAACTTCTGAAGGCGCCGCCCGGCGAGGGCGAGCAGTTCGCTGCCGACCATGTGGCCGTGGGCATCGTTGACCAGCTTGAAGCGATCGAGATCCCAAAAGGCAAGGCTCAGCGGCAGCTTGAGTTTGGCCGATTGCTGCAGCTCGCGGCCGAGAACATCGTAGAGGTGGCGCACATTATAGAGGCTGGTGGTGTCGTCGGTGATGGTGAGCTGCTGGATGCGCGCGACGTCGCGGGCGTTCTCAATGGCGATGGCCGCGTGGTCGGCAAGAATGTGCAGGAAGGCGATGCTGTAGTCCGACATGGCGGCGCGCGGGTTGAGGATTTCAATGACGCCTTGCGTGCCGGTGCGCCCGCGCAAAGGCATGGCGATGACCGACCTGACGCTGGTGATGCCGGGGGGGGCGGATTGCTCGACGCGGGGATCGCCATCAACTTCGGGCACGATGAGCGTCTCGCTGTGCTGCAGGACCCACCCGGCAACGCCCTCGCCCGGCTTGACGCGAAGGCCGCGCAAGGTTTCCTGTTCCTCGCCCGCAGCGATGGCGTAGTAGAGGTCCTGTGTGGATTCCTCGAGCATGAGCAGCGCCCAAAACTCCGCCTCCACCATTCGCTCCATTTGCTCGAGGATGGTGCGCAGAATCTTGTCCAGGTCGAAGCTCGAGGTGAGCGATCGCGCCAGTTGATGAAATACAAGCAGATCGGCGAGCGGGATACGCCCTTCCGTCTCGTTCGGCATATTCGGGCCCTGGGGGGAGCGATGACCGTATTGTTGCATAGATCGTTCGTCGCAGGTCGCGAGCGGTCAGCCGCCGCTATCAACCGCCGATGTGGACCCGCGGTCAGCCGCCAATATGGACCTGCGGTTAGCCGCCAATGTGGACCATCGATCGGGAGGGTTTGAGAAATCCCGGCTCACCGATGTGGTGGCGGGCCTCCTTGCCATGGATGGTGCCGACAATGTAGGCGCGCAGTTCGTCGTTGCCGGCGCCCGCGCGGAGACGGCCGTAGAGGTCATGCTCCACTTGTGAAAAGAGGCAAGTGCGTATCTTGCCGTCAGAGGTGAGGCGCACGCGGCTGCATGCGCCGCAAAAGGCCTGGCTGACGGGCGCAATGATGCCGATTTCGCCCACGCCGTCAAGGAAGGTATAGCGGCGGGCTGTTTCGCTGGCTTCGCGCGGCGGAAGCTCGACCAGAGGCAGGGTGCGGCCGACGCGTTCCACGATTTCGCGAAGCGTGACGACGATTTCGGGCGTCCAGAGGCGGCCTTCTTCGAGCGGCATGAACTCAATGAAGCGGACGACAACGTGCTCTTCGCGGGCAAAGCGGGCAAAGCCTTCAACCTGATCATCGTTGAATCCGCGCAGCAGCACGCAGTTGATTTTGAGAGGCGTGAGACCGGCGGCGCGGGCGGCGCGAATGCCGGCAAGAACCTTGGCAAAGCTGCCTTCGACGCGCGTGATGCGCTCGAATGTCGGCGCATCGACAGCGTCCATGCTGACCGTGACGCGGTTCAAGCCTGCATCCTTGAGCGGCTGTGCAAGCGACTCGAGCAGATGGCCGTTGGTGGTGAGCGCCAGGTCCAACGGCTCACCATCGAGGGTGCGCAGGCGCGACAGCTCGCGAACCAGGTCGACCAGGCCGCGGCGCAACAGCGGCTCACCGCCAGTGAGGCGGACTTTCGTGATGCCCAGGCCCACAAAGAGCTCGATGAGCCGGAGATATTCGTCGATGGCCAGTTCGGGATACTGCGCACCCATCTCGCCGGTGCGGCAGTAGACGCATTTGTAATTGCAGCGGTCGGTGATGGAGACACGCAGGTCGTGAATCACACGGCCATAACTATCCGTAAGCGGCGGATCGAGCGCCGGCGCGGGAAATGCGGAGAGGGAAGGGGCAGCCATCGGCAACTTCAAGCGTATCCCTTTTCGCAGGGACTTGAAAGGCCAGAGGATTCAATCACGGCGTGGGCGGAAGGGAAGCGATAGCATGATTAGGCGAGCATGCTGCGACCGGGCTCGCGAATTGCCGCCATTGGCGAAGGGACAAGGACGATGCCTGCAACGGGAGCAAGACCCGCGGGCGCGGTGGACGAAGCAGGCGCGGCGGCAGCCGTGCGGCAGATGTTCGATTCGATCGCGCCCCGTTATGACCTGCTGAATCACGTGCTCTCAGCCAATGTGGACCGGCTGTGGTGGCGCAGGGCCGCGCGCAGGTTCGAGGCGGTGTTGGCTCGGCCCGAGGCGGCGATTCTGGATATTTGCTGCGGCACGGGCGATTTGACGATGGCGCTGCTCAAGCTGCGGCCGCAGGGGGCAAGGCCGATTCTGGCAGGAGACTTTTCGCCCGCCATGTTGCGGCGCGGGGCGGAGAAATTTGGACCGAAGAAGGTAAACAGTTCGCCGAACGGCGCGCCGTACGCGGTGGCGATCGAGGCTGACGCGCTGCATCTGCCATTGCGCGCGGAATCGCTCGACCTGATTGTGACGGCGTTCGGCTTCAGGAACCTGGCAAACTACGGAGCCGGCCTGAAGGAGTTTCATCGCGTTCTGAAACCCGGCGGTCAGTTGGGAATTCTCGAGTTCAGCGAGCCGGGAGGCTTGCTAGGGAGGGCCTACGCTGTGTATTTCCGTCGCGTGCTGCCCGCCATCGGCCGCATGATCTGCGGAAAGGATGGGCCGTACAATTATCTGCCCAGCTCTGTCGGCGATTTTCCGTCGCCCGGCGCGATAGTGCAGATGATGCAAGAAGCAGGCTTTGCGCAATGCGCGTGGCAGCCCTACACCTTTGGCATTGCCGGGTTGTATAGCGCGGAACGGCCCAAATGAGTCTAGGAACTCAATGACCACTGCCTCCAATTCGCGCGTGAACGAGCCTGCCGCGGCGAGCTTCCCCGCGGAAAAGCAGCGTGTGGCGCGGCGCTCGATGGCGGCCGCTGCAGCGATGACGCTGCTCAAGATTGCGGCCGGCCTGCTGTCGGGCTCGCTGGGGGTGCTTTCCGATGCGGCACATTCGGGGCTTGACCTTGTGGGCGCGGCGCTGACGTACTTTTCCGTCCATGTGAGCGACAAGCCGGCGGATGAGGATCACACTTACGGCCACGGAAAGATTGAGAATCTCTCCGCGTTCAGCGAAGCGGGGCTGATGGCTCTGTCGTGCGCGTGGATCATGTGGGAGGCTGTGGAGCGAATCTTCTTTCATCCGGTGGAGGTACACCACTCCCTGTGGCCGGTGCTGGTGCTGGTGACTTCAATCGGCGTGGACATCTGGCGCTCGCATCAACTACGCGCGGTAGCGGTGCGCACCGGGTCGCCGGCCCTTGCGACCGACGCGTTCCACTTCGCCTCGGACATCTGGGCGACGCTTGCAGTGCTTGCCGGGCTTGGCGCCTCGTGGGCGGGTGAGCGATTCCAGATTGCGCCGTTGCATTATGCCGATCCGCTGGCAGCCCTGGTGGTATCGCTCATGATTCTGCGCATGACGGTGCGGCTGGGGCATGAAGCAGTGGCTGCGCTGGTGGACGAAATTCCCGCGGAAACTCGCCGCAAGCTGGTGCGCGAAGTTGAGCGCGTGGACGGAGTGCTGGCCGTGGAACGGGCGCGTGTGCGGCGGGCGGGCGCCGGCTATTTTGCCGACGTTACGCTGGCGTTGCCGCGGCGATTTACGTTTGAGCACACCAACGAGCTGGTGGAGGCGGCCACTGCGGCCGTCGAGCGCGTGCTGCCTGGCGCCGATGTGGTGATCCACACGATTCCGCGCGAGACCAAAGCGGAGAGCATCTTCGACCGCGTGCGCGCCGTGGCTGCTCGCAACAACGTTTCAGTGCACGAGCTGAGTATTCAGACGCATCATGGGCGGCTGCAGGTGGAGTTGCACGTGGAGCTTGAAGAGCACCTGACGCTGCGGGAGGCGCACGGCTTTGTAACGACCCTGGAGGCGCAGATTCTGCGCAGCGTGCCCGAAGTCGACTCGGTTCTGACGCACATCGAGAGCGAGCCGGCGACGATCGAGCAGCCGGAGGAAGAACTTGTGGAAGACCGCAGGCTGGAGCAGGCGCTGCGCTCAGCGGCCGCGGCATTTCCCGAGATCGCCGATGTACACGCCATCACCGTGGGCCGGACGGGGGAGCACATCTCGGTCACGTGCCACTGCACATTGCCCGACGAGCTCGCCATGAATCGCGTGCACGAAGTGATCACCGCGCTTGAAGACCGATTCAAGCTGGAGTGCCCGGAGGTGTACCGGGTGACCATTCATCCGGAGCCGGTGACCGATAATACGCGATAGAGAGAACACTCGCGACTTTCAAATGCGGATCAAATTAATCAACACCGGTTCCATCGCCAGATTCTTCCGCATCGCCTCGCTGCTGATGGTGCTGGTAGCTGTCTGCCTGCTTTCGGCGATCCTCACGATGCATTTCGCCATTCACGGCGCCGAGGTCCAGGTTCCGGAACTGAAAGGGATGACGACGGCGGACGCGCGCAGCGTTGCGGCGGGGCTGGGACTCACTTTGGATGTGGACAACCGCTACTATTCGGCCGACGTGGCGGCGGGGCACATCCTGTCGCAATCGCCCGCGGCGGGAACCGTGGTGCGGCGCGAGTGGCGCGTGCGCGTGGCGGAAAGCCTTGGCGCGCAGAGAGTCGATGTCCCCGATACAGTGGGCGCCAATGAGCGAGTGGCGGAACTGGAGCTGCGCCGGGCCGGCCTCGAGGTGGGCGAGGTGGCGCACCTGCCCGATGGCTCGGCCACGGAGGGAACCGTTCTGGCACAGGACCCGCCGCCTCACGCACAGGGCATCGAGCAACCCAACGTGAGCCTGCTTGTTGCAGCTCCAGACGACGAAACGCCGGACGGTTATGTGATGCCCGACCTAACCGGAATGCCCCTGGCGAGCGCGGAATCGGCGCTCAAAAAAGTCGGAATCAAGACAGCGCCGCCCAGTTACGTGAGTGAACCTGTGCCGCCGGTGGGAAGCGGAGACGCGCCGATCAAGCTGCCGGTGAGACCGGGCGACGTGGTGGCGCAATCACCGAGTGCGGGTACGCGCGTAGACCAGACCACGACGGTGAAGCTGACGGTTGCGCGATAGCCGAGGATAGGAGACAAGCAGGTATGGGACTGAGCGAGGATTTGGAAAAGATTGCCCAACAGGAGCGCGAGCTGTGCTTGCCGCGCCTGGATGCGCGCGTGGCGTGGGAGCTTGGCTCGAAGATTCGAACGATGGCGCTCGAACGTGGACTCACGCTGGTGGTCGACGTGCGGCGTTTCGGCCAGCCGCTGTTCTATGCGGCACTGGACGGGACGACTCCTGATAATCCCGAATGGGTGCGCCGCAAGAGCAACGTGGTGGCGCGCTTTCATCGCAGTTCGTATGGCGTGGGCATGACGCAGAAGTTGAAGGGGACGACCTTGTTCGAGCGGCAGGGGCTGCCGGTTGCGGATTACGCGGCGGATGGGGGATCGTTTCCGCTGGCCGTCGAGGGCGTGGGAGTGGTGGGCAGCGTAACCGTTTCCGGCCTGCCGCAGCGCGACGATCATAACCTCGTGGTGGAGGCGCTGTGCGCGATGCTGGGGCGGGATTTCGCGGCATTGCGGCTTGAACCGGAGACGGCATAGAGAGAGTTATATCAATGCTTCTCAGTCGGATGCTATGCCGAACAACGCCAGCCAGTCAGCCTTGCCCTTTGACATACATCCTCTTACGCCTGTGAAATCTGTCAAATCTGCATTGGTTTTTGAATGTTTTTCGGCGTTCGTGAGCAACGGTCCCTGGGCGCTCGGAATAATATACGCCGCACAAAAGGGGCCGTCGGTTTTTATCCCGCGGTGAGAGGTGCCTGAAATCTGAGTGAAATGAATTCCAACATGAATTCCGGATTTGGTTGTGAAATGCTCGGCTGGAATGTCAACGGTCTTGCAGCTCGAAAGTCTCCTTTCGATCAGGCGTGCTGGGGCCAAGTAAATCGCCGTGATTGTGTCCGGACTACCCATAACCCCGGATGCGAAGACGGCTCCAAACCCTTCCTTGTTCTTTATGCAGATTCCCAGGTCGGCTTCCTCCTCGTCGGTCAACACCCCGGAGCTACTACCCGGAAAGCGTTTCTCGACATCTCGAAGCGTCGACCTGCCAATTCTGAATCCCAAAACATCCAAATCGTCGCGGGTAAGAGCGCCGGGCACTGCTGAACAGTCAAAAAGCGGTTTGTAGTTGTGAACTTCTTCAAAGATGGAGACTCCCTCGCTACATGCATAACTTGGAGCCTGAGAGATCGCCCGTTTCGATCCCGTCAGCGCAAGACAGATGAGCGCCACAGTGGTGCTTCTTAATGCCCGAATATGACTCAAATGGCGCATATATTGTTTCAATCGCATTTTCCTAATCAGCCGAATTATATCGTTGCCGGATTTAGGCAGTTTTCTCGATCAGCGCGGCATAGAAACCATCGGTAGGCAGAGCGCCTGGCAACAGGCGGAGTGCGCCGTCGGGCGTAAGACAACCGCGGAGCTGTGCGGCGCCGGGGGCGGTGAGGATTCCGGCCTTTTCTAGCGCCGCGATGCGCGATTCAAGAGAAACTTGGCGCGCATTTTGATTTTCGGCGAGGACGGCGGCCACGACCTGCTCGTTCTCTTCAGGCTCGAGAGAGCAGGTGGAATAGACAACGTGGCCCCTGGGACGCAATGAGCGTAATGCAGCGGACAGGATCGCTCGCTGGCGCTCGGCGTGGCGCGGCAAATCTTCCGGACGAAGGCGATGGCGAATCTCCGGATTGCGGCCGAGAGTTCCGGTGCCGCTGCAAGGTACATCGGCCAGGACAAGATCGAACGCCGATTCCTCGTTGAGTACAGTCGCATTGGCGAGACGGCATTCGACGCTGCCGGCACAGGCGGCAAGACGCTCGCGGAACTCGGAGAGGCGCCGCGGATTCGATTCACAGGCTAGAATGCGAGCCTGCGGGTTGCGCTCGGCGAGGATCAGGGTTTTTCCGCCGGGCGCTGCGCAGGCATCGAGAATTTTTTCTTGGTCTTGGTTGAGAGCGTTGCCGGAGCACGCCGCCAGCTCAGCGATCAATTGCGAACCTTCATCCTGGATGCGCGCGCGGCCCTCGCGAAAGGCTGCGGTCGCGGTGACGTCGCCGGAAGTGACGGAGCGCGCGGAAGTGAGCATGGCTTCGGGTTCGAGGGTGAGACCGGCGGTGAGTAGTTCGGTTTCGGCGGCGGGGTTCACGAGGCGGATGGTTCGGGCAGGTTGGGCCTGGCCGTGCTGGCAGATTTGTCGTGCGGCGTCCAGGCCATAGAAGCGCGTCCAGCGTTCGACGAGCCACGCAGGATGAGCATAGGCCAACGCGAGTTCGCTCGCGGACTCCTCCGGAATTTCGTGAGCGGGACCAGCGGCTGCGAATTTGCGCAAGACGGCGTTCACCAGCCCGGTGGCAAAGCGGTGGCCAGACCGCTTGGTCAGCTCGACACTTTCGTCGATGGCGGCGTGGGCGGGAACGCGATCGAGAAAGCGGAGCTGAAAGGCGCCCATGCGCAGAGCGATCGAGACCTCTCGATCGAGTTTGGCCTTTGGCTTCTTGATCAGGGTTCTTAATTGCTCGTCGAGCAGGATCTGCCACCGGAGCACGCCGAGCACGAGAGTTGTGGCCAAATGGCGGTCGGCGGGCGAAAGCGCGTCGACTGCTCGCGCGCGAAGCAGGTCATCTGCGTGAGCCTTGCCACGCTCGACGGCCAGCAAAACGTCGAAGGCGGCTTTGCGTGCGGGCGAAATGGCAGCCACGACGGTCAACCGAGGCGCGCATCCGCGTGCAGCGGGTTTCCGCGCAGAAACTCATCCATGGTCATGCGTTTCTTGCCTTCGATCTGGACTTCGAGAAACTCGAGCCAGGTGTTCTCGGCGCACGCAGCCAGAAGGCGATGGTTCTCCACGACCACCCAGCCCGGCTCGGCGAAGCCCAGGCCCTCAGCATAGCTGCCACGCGCGATGGCCATGCGATGCACGATCAGCTTCTTGCCGTTGAGAGCGGTGAAGGCTCCGGGCCACGGCTGAAAGCCGCGCCAGCGATTGTAGATTTCGTGCGCGGTGCGCGCGGCAAAGTCGATGCGGCCATCTTCGCGGTCGAGGAGAGGGGCGAAGGTCGCGTTTTCGTGGCTCTGCGGTTGAGGTTGAATTGTACCATTGGCCAAACCGGCGAGAGTCTCGACAACCAGAGGAGCGCCGGCATGCGCCAGCAGAGGAAAAAGATCGACGGCAGTTTGCGTGGGTCCGATCTCCATGGTCTGCTGGAGCAGAATCGGCCCCGTGTCAAGGCCCTCTTCCAAAAGCATCGTGGTATTGCCGGTATAAGCGTCGCCCGTGGCGATGGCCCATTGGATGGGCGCAGCGCCACGGTATTTGGGCAGCAGGGAAGCGTGCAGATTGATGCAACCGAGACGAGGCAGCGCGAGCATCCACGGCGGAATGATGCGGCCATAGGCCACGACGACAATGGCGTCGGGGGCGATCAATTCAAGCTGCGAACGAAACTCCGCATTGGTGCGGATTTTTTCAGGCTGCGTGATTAGAAGGCCCGCAGCAAGCGCGGCCTGTTTGACGGCCGGAGCGGTGAGTTGCTGATCGCGTCCCGAAGGCCGGTCAGGCTGCGAGACGACGAGCGCGATTTGATGATGGGCCGCGAGCAGGGCCTCGAGCGTGGGAACAGCGAACTCCGGAGTACCGCAAAAGACGATCTTGAGGCCGTTCCCAGCGTTCGACATGGCAGGGTTACCAGGTACCCTCGTTCTGCATCTTGCGAATCTTGCGCAAATTCAGGCGACGCTTGAGCGCGCTCATGCGAAAGAGAAACACGATTCCGTCAACGTGATCGATCTCATGCTGGAAGGCGCGTGCGAGAAGTTCTTCACCGTCCATCTCAAACCATTTGCCGTTCGCATCCTGCGCGCGGATGCGGACTTTGGCGGCGCGGAAGATTTTCTCGCGAATCTCGGGAAAGCTGAGGCAGCCTTCCTCTTCGTACTGACGGCCTTCGCTCAGGATAATCTCGGGATTGATGATCACGAGCTTCTGCTTGGGATCCTTGCCCATGCTGAGGTCGATGACCGTGATGCGCTTGGAGACGCCGACCTGCGGCGCGGCCAGGCCAATGCCCTGCGAAGCGTAGGTAGTTTCGAACATGTCGGCGACCAGCTTGCGCAACTCGGCATTGAACTCGGTGACCGGTTCGCCGGGCTGCTCCAGCACCGGCTCGGGATATTTCATAATTGTCAGAATCATTGGCGCCGCTAATAGCTCCGTATCTGTTCGATGTAGCCGTCGAAATTCCGTTTCAACTCCAACAAGGAATCGCCGCCGAATTTCTCGCGGGCCAGATTGGCCAGAACCAGCGCCACCATGGCTTCAGCGGCCACGCCGGCGGCCGGAACCACGCAAATGTCGCTGCGCTCGTAGCTTGCGCTGGTGGGCTCGCGCGTGTCAAAACGGACGGATTCGAGCGGCTGGCGCAACGTGGAGATGGGCTTGAGGTAGCCGCGAACCACAATGTCCTCGCCGTTGGAGACGCCGCCCTCGATGCCGCCGGCGTTATTGTGCGGGCGCGTAAAGCGCGTGGGCTTCCCGGGCGGATTCTCGCTGGCGTAGTGAATGGGATCGTGGACGCGCGAGCCGAAGGCTGCGGCGGCGGCAACTCCGCGGCCAATTTCAACGGCTTTCACAGCCTGCAGGCTCATCACCGCCCAGGCAAGCTGGCCGTCGAGCCGCTCATCCCAGTTGGCATAGGAGCCGAGGCCCGCGGGAACCGAGTGGGCGACGACTTCGAAGATGCCGTTTACGGTGTCGCCGGCTTTGGAGGCGGCGTCGACTTCGTCTTTCATGCGCGCTTCGGCAGCGGGATCGACGCAGGCGAGAACGACCTCTTCCTTTGCCGCGAGGGCAGCGATCTCGTTCCAGGTCGGGTCGCGGTCAAGCTCGACACTACCGACGCGAACCACGTGGCTTGCGACTTCGATGCCCAAGCAACGAAGGAGCAGCTTGGCGAAGGCTCCGGCGGCGACACGAGCTGCGGACTCGCGCGCCGAGGCGCGTTCCAGCACATAGCGAGCGTCAGGGAAGTTGAATTTGAGCGCTCCTGCCAGGTCGGCGTGGCCGGGCCGCGGCGAGGCGACGGCACGGTGCTTGGCGGGATCGCCGGTTTCGACAGGCAGCTTTTCTTGCCAATTTTTCCAGTCGCGATTGGCGAGTTGAATGGTGATGGGTGAGCCGATGGTTTTGCCGTGGCGCACACCGGAGAGGATGTGAGCCTGATCGGTCTCGATCTTCATGCGGCCGCCGCGGCCATAGCCCTGCTGGCGCCGCCAAAGCTCGTGGTCGATGAATTCGAGGTCGACGGGAATGCCGGCAGGAATCCCGGAGACCAAGGCGATAAGGGCTTCGCCGTGGGATTCACCGGCGGTGGAGAAGCGGATCATACACATTCGATTGTAAATGCGCGCAGGCGTGCAACCACATTTTCAAGAAGTCTCGCAGGTCCTGCGGCGGGCGCAGCCATACATCGGCGGCGGAGGGGCGGATTTGGCGGCGGACGAGCACGCCGAGCCCGTGCCCTTTGATGGCACGAAACGCCGATTCGTCGGTCAGGTCGTCGCCGAGGTAAGCAACGGAATGACGTTCGGGGCCGTGAGTCTCTTCAAGGATGGCGGTGACCGCTCCGCCTTTGTCGCGGCCTGCGCGCAACTCCAGGCCGGCCTCGAATTCGAGCAGATTGAGGCCGTCTATCCGGGTCGCCGGCTCGAACAGTGCGCGGGTTTGCTTTTCGATGGTTTTGGCGCGCACCGGGGCGACGCCGCGCCAATGCATGGCGATCGCATTGGGTTTTTCTTCAATCAAGCCTCCAGTCGCGTCGCGCTTGAGCTGTGCGCTCAGCGCATCGAGTTGGGCGCGGACCGTGGGAGAGAGCGGCTCCAGCTCGCGGCGGCCATTGGCATGCAACCGTTCGGCGCCGTGCAAGCCCCAGACTTCGGGCGCGGGTTCGACCCGCAACAGCGGCAGGATCTCTCGAGCGGGTCGGCCGCTGACCACGACCAAGTGCGTCCGGCCCTGGTTCTGGATCTGCGTGAGTACCTCCCGCACACCGGCCCACGGGCGCGCCTGGAAGCGGTCCACGCGGAAAGGCGCCAACGTCCCGTCGTAGTCGAGCAGCAATGAAGTTCTGGCCGCGCCGGTGAAGCAGCGGAAAAACCCATCCAGTTTCGCTCGTGCACGGTTCGTCATTCGAAGTTCGTTTTCAGGGGGATCGCTTTCATGCCAGCTTTTCCGCCGAAAATTCCTCTTCGAGGACGGCGGAGGGCGCGACACGATCGGACGCAGGGGCTTCGGCGGGTTCCAGCCGCATCTCGCGCAGATCGCCCAAAATGTTCGCCGCCCACATATAGATGTTGTATTCCATCACCTGGCGGCGCATTCTCTGCATGCGCTCGCGGCGTTCGGGTCGGCTCATCTCCAGGCCGGCATGGATAGCCTCGGCGACACCGACGACGTCGTATGGATTGACGAGCAAGGCATCGCGCAGCTCAACGGCCGCGCCGGTGAACCGGCTCAGCACGAGCACGCCGTCATCGTCGTCGCGGGCAGCCACAAATTCCTTGGCTACGAGGTTCATTCCGTCGTGAAGCGATGTGACGAGGCAAATATCGGCCGCGCGATACCAGTGGGTCACTTCCTGGTGACTACACTGGCGCTCGATGAGAACGATGGGTCTCCAGTGGACGGTCTGATAGCGAGCGTTGATTCGGGCGACGGTTTCTTCAACGCGGCGGCGGAGCTCGGCGTAGCTGGGAATGCGCGTGCGGCTGGGAGCCGCGATTTGCACCATCGTGAGCCGCTCCCGGTGCCAGGGGTGATCTTCGAGGAGCTGGCCAATGGCTTCGAGCCGCTCGACGATCCCCTTGGTGTAGTCGAGCCGGTCGACACCGACTGCCAAAGTTTCAGCGCGCACGCCGTAGTCGCTCAGCAATTGCCGCCGCGCAGCGTCACGCTCTTCCTCCATCGTCTCGCCGTCCCAACTCGCCGCGGGCCGCATGGCGCCGTCGAACGCGACGCTGACCGCATAAGGCCGAATTGTGCTTGCGTGGCCATGACGTTGCACGGTCATGTGATCGCGGTCAGTGCGCGCCTCCAGCGCGCGATCCACCGTGGCAAGAAAATTGTGGCAGTGGAGAGGAATGTGAAACCCGATCAGGTCGGCGCCAAGGAGCCCGTCAAGCAATTCAGCCTGCCAGGGACAAATCCCGAATGCCTCGGGATTGGGCCAGGGGATATGCCAGAAGATCGCGACACGTGCATCGGGCCGCTCCTTTTTGATGAGGCGCGGCAGCAAAGCCAGATGATAGTCCTGCACAAAGACCACCGGGTCTGCACTGTCTGACATCTCTTCAAAAAGCGCATCGGCAAAGCGCTGGTTCACGAGTTGATAACATTCCCAATCTGCCGCGCGGAAGATGGGCCGGGTATGCGCAATGTGACAAAGCGGCCACAGCCCCTCATTGGAGAAGCCCTCGTAGTAACGCGCATCTTCCTGCTCCGAGAGCCAGACCCTGCGCAAGGTATAACGTGGATCGTCTGGCGGCACGCGCAAACGGTCGAATTCGTCCACAGCGGCTGCGTCCGCGTCGCCGGTGCCGCTGGCCACCCAAATGCCGTCACATGCGCGCAGGACAGGCTCAAGCGCGGTTACCAGTCCGCTGGGCGGCACCACGCAGGTGATTTCTCGTCCCTGGCGCACGTGCATGTAAGGCTCGCGGTTCGAGACCACGAAGATTTTGCTTGAACCGGCCTGGTTGCGGATGTGCACTGCCAGGCGCTCGGCGGTCCAAAGGTTCGCGCCGGCTTCGCGAAGTCGGGCCTCGGCCGCAGCGGAAGCGCGAGCAGCTTTCAGGCTTGCAGCCATCGTCTCCACCTCGCGCGCCAGCGGCGAAAACAGGCGGAGTGCTCCCAGCTCCGCCCCCGCGGAGTCCTGGACATTTCCAGTGCGAAGGAGACGCAGGCGCTCAACCGCGCGGCTCATGGGCCGAAGGAGGAACCAGCGCACCATGAGGAACGTGATGCCCACAATCACAATCACAAACGCAACAATGCGCCAAAAGCTCCGTTGCCACAGAGCGATGCCTTCGGAGCGGATATAGCTGGCATCTACCACAAGAGCCATCGCGCCTCGCAACTGGTTTCCGTCGTGGATGGGAAACGCCTGTTCCAGCCATTCCCATCGTCCGGCATGGCCAAATGCACCTGCCTCAACGCCTCGCTGCAGCGATTTCTCCACCACCCCGCGCCCCAGCGCCCCCATCACATCGGGTGGGCCGCTGCCCGCGAGAAGATTGCCGTGCGCGTCGTAGATCGCCAATCCCAGCGCGCCGGTTCCGTCCTTGAGGAGCTGCGCTAGTCCGGGGAGACCAGACGAGTCACCGGTTTCGAGGGCGCTGCGCACATCGGGCTCGATGCTCATGCCCATCCACTTGGTGCGGCGCTCCAGATCCTCGCGCAAGCTATGCCGATGGGCTAATACGTCAAAATACGTGGAGGCAAGCGACACGAATGTGACGCTTGCGATAAGAGCAAGGATCAACCGCACGCGAAAAAGATGCATCGAAGCCTCCGTATCTATAATTTAGATGCGCTTGACGGCGAATGAGCCGACGCCAGGGTCGTAAATGTGCGGCAACTCAACTATCCGCTGAGAGGAAAGCCACTTAGCCTCAGCAATCGATTTTGGGACGCCGCCTTATTCTGATTTGTCAGGGGGCGGGGAGCAACTTCGACGCGAAAGATTCAGCTTCTCTCTCGATGCCGCGTTCTCGAGGTGGAGCGGTGTGCGACAGTCTGCTCGAGGGCTTTGGGATCGCCGCAAGCCGCACCGCTTTCATACTGACCTATTCTATGCGCTATCCTGTCCTCTGAAGCGCACAAATCTTTCCTTCGCAAGACCTGCACCCCATGGCGATAATCGCAATCGACCGGACCGCCAAACAAATCGTGCTCGCTGTGCAGGAGTATTCCCTGTTCGTGTGGCGGGCTCTGCTTAATCTCTTTCGTCCGCCGATTTACTGGACCGACTTTCTCATTCAATCGGACATTATCGGCGTCGGGTCCCTGCCCATCGTCATTCTCTCCGGCTTCTTTACCGGAGGCGTGCTTGCTCTCCAGTCCGCAGCCACTCTGGAAGAGTTTGGCGCCACGGCGGTCACGGGCCAGTTCGTCAGCCTCACCATGATCCGCGAACTGGGCGCGGTGTTAACCGGGATTATGGTGGCTGGCCGCAATGCATCCTCGATGGCCAGCGAATTGGGGTCGATGGTGGTGACCGAGCAGATCGATGCGATGCGCGCTCTGGGCGTCGACCCATTGCGCAAGCTGGTGACTCCGCGGATTTTTGCCAGCATCGCCATGCTGCTGCTGCTGACGATCGTGGCTGACGCGTTCGGCATTCTGGGCGGCGACGCGGTGACGGTTTTCCTCAACCATCAGAACGGCACGCAGTACCTTAACTCGGCCTACGAGCATCTTCGCTATCCTGACATTATCCAGGGGCTGGTGAAGCCTCTGTTCTTCGGCTACATTCTCAGCTCCATCGGCTGCTTCTACGGAATGAGAACGACCGGAGGGACCGAGGGCGTTGGCCGTTCCACAATTTCGGCGGTCGTCACGTCATCCGTGCTGATCATCGCCGTAGACTTTCTGATCACGCATGTGTTGCTGTCCATTTTCCCCACATGAGCCACGCTTCCGTGCCTGCGCCGCAATCATCGACTCCCGGGCGGGATGCTGGCCCGGTTGTCTCCCTTCAAGGCGTTTCGGCCGGCTTCGACGGACCGCCGGTACTTGAGGACATCAGCTTTTCTGTTGCTCCCGCCGAGACGCGCATTCTGCTTGGTCCCGCCGGCGTGGGCAAAAGCACGCTGCTCAAGTTGATCATCGGACTGCTTCGCCCGCTGAAGGGCTCGATTCTGCTCTTCGGCGGAGACATATCCCGCTTGCCAGAGGAACGGCTTTTTCCCTTGCGCGCGCGCGCCGGAATGGTCTTCCAGGAAGGCGCGCTTTTCGACTCGCTCACGGTGCGCGACAACGTTGCCTACCAGCTGATTCAGGAACGCGTCCCCGATGATGAAATCGACAGCCGTGTCCACGAGGCGCTGAGCTTTGTCGGACTCGCAGAAACCTTCGCTCTGTATCCCGCAAGCCTTTCTGGGGGCATGAGGCGGCGCGTGGCCATCGCTCGCGCCCTCATCCACCATCCGGAACTGATTTTGTACGACTCGCCTACCGGGGGCCTGGATCCGGTCACGTCAACGACCATCATCGAACTGATTGTGAAGCAGCGCGACGTGCACGCGACCCCGGCTTTGCTGGTTACTCACCGTCTCCAGGATGCTTTCACGATGTGCAATCACCGCTTCGATCCGGATGAGAATCGAATGGTTCCGCTTCCCGAGGGGCAAATCAACCACAATACTACTTTTCTCATGCTCGAAGAAGGCCGCCTGATTCTGGATGGCTCGCTCCACGAACTTCTTCACACCGACAACGAGGCGGTTCGCGAGTTTCTCGAATAAAGGCGATCCCCATCTGAGAGAACTAAAGGCGGCCGGTGCCGATTCTTTCTTTTCCCGCTACAATTTGATGCGTGACCGCGAGTCTCTTCGATCTGTACAAGATCGGTGTGGGTCCCTCCAGCTCGCATACCATGGGGCCGATGCGCGCGGCTTGCCAGTTCGCGCGCGATCTTGACTCCGCCGGCCTGCTGGACAGAATCGCCCGTGTGCAGGCGGAATTGTATGGATCGCTGGCGCTGACGGGCCTGGGCCATGGAACCGATCGCGCGATTCTTCTGGGCCTTGCCGGCAACGAGCCTGCCTCCATCGATCCCGCCAAGATTGAATCGAGGGTGGCTGCGATTCGCGCCTCCAGGCGCATGGAGCTCGCGGGCAAGAGAGGGCTCGAATTCGACGAGGCCCGCAACGTGGTTTTTCACCGCGACATGATGTTTCCGCCCGCAGCGCAGACGCGGCACCCCAACGGCCTTCGTTTCACCGCTTTCGATGCTGCCGGCTCGATCGTGGTCGAGCGCACGTTCTTTTCCATTGGCGGCGGATTCATCGTCGAAGACGGAGCGGCCGACAAACCGGCCGGTGAATCCGAGGTTCGTCTGCCTTATCCGTTCCATAACGCCGCTGAACTGCTTGAAGCGGCACGGGCGCACTCGCTTTCCGTCGACCGCATCATGCTGGCCAACGAGTGCGAGCGACTGCGCGCTGCCTACCACGGCGCTACAACGGCGTCGCTCGAGAGTCGCGTCCACCAGGACATCGCGGAAATCTGGAAGATCATGCAGGCGTGCGCGGAGCGCGGCATGGCGGCGGAAGGCATTCTGCCTGGCGGCCTGAAGGTTCGCCGACGCGCGCACCGCCTGGCGGAGCGCCTGCGCGCGCGCGACGCGAGCGGACATCAAGGCGATCCGCTGGCGCCGCTTGATTGGGTTACGGTCTACGCCATGGCGGTGAACGAGGAGAATGCCGCCGGCGGACGCGTGGTGACCGCGCCAACCAATGGAGCGGCGGGGGTGATTCCTGCCGTGGCGCTCTACTATCGCCGCTTTGTTCCCGGCTCAGACGATGAGGGCATCATTCGCTTCTTTCTCACCTCCGCGGCAATCGGCGTTCTCTACAAGGAGAACGCATCGATCAGCGGCGCAGAGGTCGGATGCCAGGGCGAAGTCGGCGTCGCCTGCTCCATGGCGGCTGGGGGGCTTACTTCGGCGCTCGGCGGCAACGATGGCCAGATCGAGCACGCCGCGGAGATTGCGATGGAACACAACCTGGGCATGACCTGCGACCCCATCGGAGGCCTGGTGCAGATTCCCTGCATCGAGCGCAACGCCATGGGCGCCGCGAAGGCCGTGCAGGCCGCGCGCCTGGCTCTCAACGAGTCTGAAGCGCACAAGGTTTCTCTCGATCAGGTGATCCGCACCATGTATCTCACCGGCCTCGATATGCAATCGCGCTACAAGGAGACAAGCCTCGCGGGGCTTGCGCTGAATGTGATCGAGTGTTGAGCGCAACAGCGAACATCGCCGCGCATCGCGCATTTCAATTCACTCGCGCAATCATCGAATGCGATCCGATCGCCGGCACTTTTCTTTCGGCGCTTCGAATTTCGAGTTCAATTTCTCGTTGAACCTCGATTCGCGACGGAAACGGTGTTGATCTTTTTTTCACTTGGACGTCGTTTTTTTCTTGACATCGATGTCGCGCGATTCTATACATTCTTCAACTGCAGTTTCTAATTGCAGAATCGATGCAACCCATCGAAAAGGGAGAATAGGCAAATGGCAACCAAGAAAGCAGCCAAGAAACCAGCGAAGAAAGCCAAGAAGACCGCCAAGAAGGCCGCGAAGAAAAAGTAGCGGTCTGAACAACCCAAAAGGCAACACTCTAGGGGGACGCTCAAAAGCGTTCCCCTTAGTGTTTTGGGCGGAGAAAAAATCGGCGCATGGTGGAGTGACGATTTGATGCAGCACGAAATCGCGAAAACCCGCTCTGGGCGCGGCGATGGAGCCCATTCGACAAAACTGGGGATTCACTGCGCCGGTGCACGACGCCGTAGACTTTATGAGAAGAGAGTGAGTGCACAATGACACGCCGCCGCTGGATTGCCGAGCATTGGGACGAAGCAACTGCCACGATCGTGGGTACGCAAGCCGAACATTTGGCGCGCGGGCTGCGCGCGCAATTGGGGATGGAGGCGGACGTTGTCGCCGGCGGCCGCGTCTTTCATGCCGAGGTTGCCGCGGTTTCCCTGGATGGAGAGAAGAGCGAGGTTCGCTTCAATCTTGTTGCTGAACTCGATGCCGACCCCGCTTTGCCGGTTACTTTGGTGATGGCCGTCTACAAGTTCGATCGCATGGAGTGGGCCATCGAAAAAGCCACCGAGCTCGGCGTCGCGGCAATCGCACCGGTGATTGCGCGAAGGACGGAGAAGCACCTTTCTCAGGCAGCGGAGAAGCGCGCGGAACGCTGGCGGCGCATTGCGCACGAAGCATCGCAGCAGGCGCGCCGCTCCGATGTGCCGTTGATTTACGATCCTGTTGATCTAGCCGTGCGCGTGCGCGCCGCATCGCAAGCCGCGCGCATCGTGCTTGGCGAACAGGAGCGCACAACCACGCTGCGCCAGGCGATCGAGGAAGCCCTCGAATCTACCGGAGAGGAAATGTCCGCGCTCGAGATCGCCATCGGACCCGAAGGTGGATGGGCTCCCGCCGAGGAAGCTCTCTTCGACGCCACCGGCTGGCGTGCTGCGTCGCTCGGGCCGCGCATCGTGCGCGCTGAGACGGCGGCCATCGCTGCATTGGCGGTTATCGCGTCGTGCCTGGAGTGATTGCTCCAGCTCAAGCAGGACCGAGAGCGGAAGATTTGCGATTCATTGTGGAAAAGGCGGCACAAATCTGCAATACGCGGGCACCTAAAGACGCGCAAAGCGCAGCAGCAGACCCGCGAGCACCGCGCCGGCGAGATCGCCAATGATGGGAATCGGCGCGTATCGCCAGTTTGATCCACCCTTGCCGGGAATAGGCAGCAGCGCGTGAACGATGCGGGGCCCGAGATCGCGCGCGGGGTTGATGGCATAGCCGGTGGTGCCGCCGAGCGAGAGGCCGATGCCCCACACCAAACTGCCGATGAGCCATGGACCCAGACCCGCAGCGGGGCCGTTCATGGCCACGCCGTGCGAGAAGATGGAAGCCGCGATCACGACAAGCGCCGCAGTGCCCAGCATTTCGCTGAAGATGTTAGCCAGGGGGCTGCGCACTGCCGCGTTGGTGCAGAAGACGCCGAGCTTGGCCGCGGGATCGGGCGTGAGGCTCCAGTGCGGCGCGTAGTGGAGGGTGACCAATGCGGCGCCGCCCATCGCGCCCACGAGTTGCGCGGACCAGTAGACAGGGAGCCGCGCATAGTCTCCGGTGACGACAGCGGCGGCAAGAGTGATGGCTGGATTCAGGTTTGCCGCTCCACTACCGAAGGCCTGTGCGACCACCACACCGCAAAACACGCCCAGAGCCCATCCGGTCGTGATCACCATCCAGCCGGAGTCTGCCGCGTAGGACTTGCGCAGCGTCACAGCGGCGTTCACGCCGTCGCCGAACAGAACCAGAACCAGCGTGCCCATGAACTCGCCAAACCAGATGGAGTGCATCAAGCTTCCTTCTTGGGCCCTCTTGCCCAAATCCGCGCGGCCGGCCTTCGCTGAACAAAACAGGGCTTGGCTCGCAATGCAATTTGAGGAACCCAAGCATTGTCCACTGCCGGACATGCGCTCGCCAAGAGCGAAAAGCGCGAGAAAGGGTGCAAGCCAGCCAAATATCCGATCAGCGAATCTAAAATCAAGGAAGATGGCGCGTAACTCTTGGCGCGGAGCAACTGAACCATGGCGAGCGGTATTTTCGTTGGATTGACGACGATTGACATGGTGTACGGCGTCGACGAGTTTCCCGCGGCCAATACGAAGGTCGAGGCGCGCAGCCAGGAGGTCTTCGTGGGCGGCCCGGCGACGAATGCTGCGGTTACGTTTACTCAACTGGGCGGGGAACCGGCGCTGGTGACAGTGGTGGGGCGCAACACCCTGGCAGTGGTGGTATGGGAAGAACTTAAGAGACACAAGGTTCAACTTGTCGATTTGAATCCCGAATTTGAAGGCGTACCCGCTTTGTCATCGGTGACCGTTGACCGCCATGGCAACCGGAATGTGGTTTCGGTGAATGCAATTCGCGTGACGACGCAGCCCGCGAAGGCGGACGCGACTCTTTGCGACACTGCGCGCGTGGTAATGGTCGACGGTCATTTCATGGAGGCTTGCCAGGCATGGGCCGGCGCAGCAAAGGCTCGCGGCAAGCCAGTGGTTCTTGATGGAGGAAGCTGGAAGGATGGGACGGAAGAGCTTCTCAAAAGCGTCCACACAGCGATCTGCTCCGCCGACTTTCTGCCTCCGGGCTGTGCGTCCCGTGACGAAGTTGTCGAGTTTTTGAAGAGCCGGGGAGTGGCGAACATCGCCATCACGGATGGAGCCGAGGCCATTCATTTCGTTTCAGGTCAATCTTCGGGAACCATCGGCGTCCCGCAAGTCGAAGTGGTCGACACGATGGGCGCAGGCGACATTTTTCACGGCGCCTATTGTTTTTTCGCGTCGACCGGGCGCGGATTCATCGAGTCACTGGCGGAGGCGACGAAAGTGGCGTCCGAATCGTGCCGGTACGCGGGCACGAGGGAATGGATGAAGCACATACCGGCTGAACATTCCTGATTCAGCCCTATTGAATTCGGCGCAGAACAGAAGCGACCGCCGGGCGCGTCGCGGCTGTACCATGAAAGTCGATGGGAGGACCGGCGCGTGCAAGCGAGAATCACAAAATTCATTTGCATCATCGGCGCATGGGCCGCCCTGACGGGGTCAACGGCTATGGGACAGCAGGCGCGGCGCTGGGCGATCGTGGTGCATGGCGGCGCAGGCGACATTGACCGCGCGGCGCTTGGGCCGGAACGCGCCAAAGCGTATCGCGAGGCGCTGAGTGAGGTAGTGAAGGCGGGCGCGGCAGTGCTCGATCGCGGAGGCTCGTCGCTCGATGCGGTCGAGGCGGCCGTTCGCGTGATGGAAGATGATCCGCACTTCAACGCCGCCCGCGGAGCGGTCTTTACCGCAGCCGGCAAAACGGAGCTTGACGCAGCCATCATGGATGGCGCAACGCTCCGCGCCGGGGCCGTGGCCGACGTGACGCATACGCGGTACCCAATCACGCTTGCGCGGGCGGTGATGGAAAAAACGCCATACGTTCTTCTCGTCGGACCGGGTGCCGATGCATTTTCATTGCAGGCCGGCATGGAACAGGAAGACGCCGCCTACTTCTTCACGGAGAGCCGCTGGCAGTCGCTCGTGAAGCAACTCGAAAAGGAGGGCAAGCCGATTCCGCCGCGTCCAGCAGGCGCGCCAACCGCGGAGCAAGCCGTGCCGCTGGCACAATGGCAGGAGCCCGCCGACATGCGCCGCTTTGGCACGGTGGGCGTGGTGGCGCTCGATCGCCAGGGCAACGTCGCCGTGGGTACATCGACGGGCGGGCTGCAGGGCAAGATGCCGGGCCGCGTAGGCGACTCGCCGCTGATCGGCGCCGGTACGTACGCGTCCAATCAATCCTGTGCCGTCTCAGGCACCGGGGTGGGGGAGTTTTTTATTCGCTACACGGTCGCGCGCACGATCTGTGCGCTGGTTCAGTACAAGGGTTTCACGCTGCAACAGGCTGCCGACGAAGTCATCCACAAACGGCTTGCGCCGGTTCATGGTGACGGCGGCGTGATCGCCATTGCTCCCGACGGCCAGCTTGCATGGAGCTTCAATACATCTGGCATGTTCCGCGCCCGGCAGGTGGAAGGCGGGCAGATTGAGGTACACATTTACAGCGATGAGCCGTGAGCGGGGGCGCGGTAGCGTTTCACTTCGAGCCCGCGGATCGGCGCACAAATCTCGAATACACTGTCCCCATGGCGCTCGAATTCACAACTTCGTACATTGAAGACGCGCTTTCGCTCTTCCGCTACTACAAGCGCCTGGCCGAGCGCGCCATGGAGCAGGTGACGGACGAGCAGCTTTTTGCTGCGATCGACAAAGAGGCCAACTCGATCGCCGTCATTGTGAAACACATGACAGGCAACATGCGCTCCCGCTGGACCGACTTCCTGACGACGGACGGCGAGAAGCCCGATCGGGACCGCGACAGCGAGTTTGTCGAGCCGCCGCCAACACGCGAAGGCTTAATGGCCGCGTGGGAAGACGGCTGGAACCGCGTCTTCACCGCCATTGAGCCGCTCACCGACGCCGAACTTGGGCGCACCGTGACGATTCGCGGCGAGGCACACTCCGTGATGCAGGCCATCAACCGTCAACTGGCGCACTATCCGCATCACGTAGGACAGATCGTTTTTCTGGCGAAGCATTTTGCCTGCGATCATTGGCAGTCGCTCAGCGTGCCCCGCAATAAGTCGGCCGAATTCAACCGCAGAGTGGCGGCGGGAAAAGCGAGCCAGCGCTGACAGACCTTGACCCTCCGCACCCTTGGCTGCCCGCGCGGACCTGTAGAATGTTGCGCATGGAGACAATTCAGTACAACCTGCCGCAAAGCCACATTCCGCAAGCTTGGTACAACATCCTTGCCGATTTACCCAAGCCTTTGGCACCGCCATTGCACCCGGGAACCTTGCAGCCCCTCGGCCCCGACGATCTGGCGCCGCTGTTTCCCATGGCTTTGATCATGCAAGAGGTCAGCGCCGAACGCGAGATCGAGATTCCCGAAGAGGTGCGGCAGACTTACGCGCAGTGGCGGCCGTCGCCTCTCATAAGAGCGCGGCGCCTGGAGAAAGCGCTCGATACTCCGGCGCGCATCTATTACAAATACGAAGGCGTGAGCCCGGCTGGCTCGCACAAGCTGAATACCGCGGTCCCGCAGGCGTACTACAACAAGCGCGAGGGCGTTCAGAACCTCTGCACAGAGACCGGCGCCGGACAGTGGGGCTCCGCGTTGGCGATGGCATGCGCCTTTCTCGGCATGCACTGCAAGGTCTTCATGGTGCGCGTGAGCTACGACCAGAAGCCGTACCGCCGCGCGCTGATTGAAGCCTTCGGCGCCACGGTCATCGCCAGCCCCAGCACTGAAACCGAATCGGGGCGCGCCATCCTCGCCGAGCATCCGCACTCCAACGGATCGCTCGGCATTGCAATATCGGAAGCCGTGGAAACTGCCGCCAAAGACCCGCAGACCAAGTACGCGCTGGGCAGCGTGTTGAATCACGTGCTGCTGCACCAAACGGTGATCGGCCAGGAAGCGATCGAACAGATGGCGATGGCCGGCGACGAGCCCGACGTGATCATTGGCTGTACGGGCGGCGGATCGAATTTTGCCGGCCTCGTGATGCCCTTCCTGGGACGCAAGCTGAAAGGCAAGTGCAACGCGCGCGTGGTCGCCGTGGAGCCTGCCGCCTGCCCCAGCTTAACGAAGGGAAGGTTCGCGTACGACTTCGGCGACACCGGTCATCTAACGCCGTTGGTCAAGATGCACACGCTGGGCAGCACGTTTATGCCTCCCGGGATTCACGCCGGCGGGTTGCGCTATCACGGCATGGCGCCGCTAGTGTCGCATGTGATCGACCTTGGTCTTGCCGAGGCCACCACGGTGCAGCAGCTGGACGCGTTCGCCGCCGGCATCCGGTTCGCCCGAGCTGAGGGAATTGTTCCCGCGCCGGAGGCGAATCACGCGATTGCCGAAGCCATTCGCCAGGCTCTCGAAGCCAAGGCGGAAGGCAAACCGCGCACCATTCTCTTCAATCTAAGCGGGCACGGTCATTTCGATATGCAATCCTATATCGACTACCAGGCAGGTAAACTAGAAAATTACGAGTATCCGGCGGAAGAGATCGCCATGGCGCTTGCGGGCCTGCCCGCGGTTCCGTGAGTCGCTCCGTAAGTTGCCGGGCTCTGTTTTTTGGTCGAGCCAACGGCGCCGCATGGAGTCGGGAACTATCCGTTCGACTCGTCTAAGCGTCCAAGTGCGTTGAAGATAGAAAAGGCGGTTTGGAAGCTTGCAAGACAAAAGAGGCAATTGACCCAGGAGGCTGTGATTCGGATGAAGATTTGGATGCAAGGCGCGTTCGTAGTGGCCGTGGCGATTCTTCTGTGCGGCGCAATGGCCCAGGCGCAGACCGATGTGGCGTTGAGCGGATACCGGACTTTTACGAGCAGCACGACCGGCTCCGGCACGCAGCAGACGCCGACAGACTCCGAAGGCGGCCTGTTCGAATGGCGCCATATTGCGAATCCACTGGTTGGCTACGAGTTTGAGGTCACGTTTAACCCGGCGAATCAGTCTTATATCGCCACCAATGCCACTCCGCCAACCTGCTATCCCACCGGACCCACCGGAACGCCTCCAGCTTGCCAACCGCAAAAGGTTTCGGGCAAGGCGACTCAATTCGGCGGGACCTGGGTTTTGTCCAAGAAGATTGGAAACGTGAGACCGTTTGTATTGGGCGGCGCTGGCTTTGTGATCACGGTGCCCGGATCCAGCCCATACTCGGTGAATACGGTCATGAGGCCGGACTTCATCTATGGCGGCGGTGTGGATTGGTCATTTGTTCCGCATTTTGGTCTGCGCCTCCAAGTTCGCGGCAATATGTCCAAAGCGCCGAATTTGTCGGACCTCTTCAACGCGACGACCAAATATACTCAGATCTACGAGCCGATGGGCGGTATCTTTTACCGTTTTTGACGCCGTTCACCCTTGCAATTGGTGAGAGCACAAAGGGTTCGCCGGCGCGCTTCAGCGGGGCTGTGGGCGCTGTGTTACCGTTTGATTACGGTGTCTCCGTGCCGGCATTGGCCGCCGCGTCCGGTCGCAAAGGCCGGCGGTGAGCGCGAGTGATTGCGATGCGCGGACATCGGGGACGACGGACAGAAGCATACGAATGCAGCAGCCGGAATCGACCTCATCAACGCTCACTGCGAGTCCGGCGCCACTCTCCGGAACGGCATCGGATCCTGCAGCCTCTCCGCAACCCGAATCGCAAGGGGCAGAGCACCCGCCGCACCGGGTTCCCCGTTGGCTCGAGCGCGTCGAATTGTTCCTGCGCGTTATGCTGCGTATGTACATTGGACTGGCCATCTGTTACGCGCCATGGTCGCACAACTTCTGGGACCAGAATCCGATCTTCCTGCAGTCCACCGCGCTGGAAGATTTCGTCAGGCTCGGCGCTGTGCGCGGCATCGTTTCCGGACTCGGTCTCTTGAATTTATGGTTTGCATTTCAAGACGCCATTCGACGTCGTGATGGTTGAGTAATGAAAAACAGTGAACAGGGATCACGGAACAGGGATCAGAAAGTCGAGATCCTGAAGAATTCTGGCGGAGGTTCCAAGAGCGCTGCTTCTGAAGCGCTTCCCCGGGCCGTGATTCCCGGCAATGGAACGCCGCCTCTTCTGGAGCGAGCACCGCTCGCCTACGAGAATTCGGGATTCCTGAACAGCGCCGACGGACGCCTCATCCGGATTGTGTCGGAGTTTCTGGAGCCCTTGGCGCGATTCCGCCGCGAGCAGATTCAGGATACGGTGGTGTTTTTCGGGTCGGCGCGCTTTCGCGGACGCGAAGAAGCCGATCATGCCCTGGAACTACTGGACAACACCGGCTTCACGCAACCCGCGCCCAGCGAAGAACAGCCAGCCGAGCCCGTAGAGATTGCGAAAGGCAGTGCTACCGAATTGCAGCGCAAGCGCGCTGTGGCCGCAGTGGAGATGGCTCGCTACTACGAGGATGCGCGACGCCTGGCGCAGCTCCTGACGCAATGGGCCAAAACGATCCCCTCGCGCAAGCACCGCTTCGTCGTCACTTCAGGCGGTGGTCCGGGAATCATGGAGGCAGCCAATCGCGGCGCGTACGAGGCCGGCGGCAAGACGATCGGCATGAACATCCTTCTGCCGTTCGAACAGCGGCCGAATCCCTACATCACGCCGTCACTCAACTTCGAATTCCACTACTTCTTCATGCGCAAGCTTTGGTTCGCCTACCTGGCCAAAGCTCTGGTGGTTTTTCCCGGCGGCTACGGAACGCTCGACGAGATGTTTGAGATCCTCACCCTCGCCCAAACGGAGAAGATGGCCAAGAAGATCACGGTGGTCATCTATGGACCGGAATACTGGAAGAAGGTATTCAACCTGGAAGCGCTGGTTGATACGGGCGCCATCTCTCCCAAGGATCTCAATCTGTTTCAGTACGCCGATTCGCCCGAACGAGCATTCGAACTCCTGCGCAAGGGCCTCACCGAGAACTACCTCGCCGCGGAAGCAGCCTCTGCTGCCGGCACACAGGCTGCAACCAGGAAGCCGAATCACGACGAGGATTTGATGGCCGGCTGGAATATGGACGACTTTCTCGGCCCTGAACTTGCCAAGACACGGAAGTAAAGCAACTCCGGAATCTTTGCAGGGGATGGATCCCGGCGATACGTTTCACTGAAAATTCACGAAATTTTCTTTGCGCCGCATTCCATTTGGCTTACGACTTGCCCTGATCGCTAACGGAACTGCGATCGCCGGCTCGAATGTCGTGTTCGTCATAGAATAGAGGTATTGGGAATTTACACGTGTTTTTACCAAATATTTTCGGTATCTTCGTAACTCCCTTGGTTCCGTTGCATCCTTAATTGAAGGGCATTTCGCACGCTCTTAACTGGAAATTCACGGCAGGCAACGGATACTGGCTGTGGAAATCCGCAAAACCGAGGAGTGGATATGCCTAGTTCAGCGATCTCATACCTATGGCGCGACAAGGATGCTCCCAAAGGCTTCCGGACGGGTGTTTCGTTACACAGTCACACCAACCAGTCGCACGAGACCCTGGATTTCCTGGCCAACTTTGGCAACCAGTTCCCGGTGATGCGCCCGTTGCTGTCGCGCATGGAGCGGCGCGCTGAGCAGTATCACGGCATCCACATCGACTACGCCGCCAGCTACTGGACCCCGCCCATGACGCCGAAGCTGGCATTCGATCTGGAAATGCGGCAGATCGAAAAGCTCGGCCTGGCGCCCATGGTCTCGATCACCGACCACGACACCATCAAGGCGCCCATGCTTCTGCGCACGGTGCCCAGTGCACGGCAAATTCCGGTCTCAGTGGAATGGAGTGCGCCCTATGGCGGAGCGCAATCATTTCATCTGGGCGTGCACAACCTGCCGAGTGCCCGAGCGGCGGAGTGGATGGCGACACTCGAGGATTTCACCGCCCATCCAAGCGACGCGCGTCTGACCGAGATTCTTGCCGCTCTGCATCGCGAGCCGAACGTGCTGGTGGTCTTCAACCACCCGATGTGGGACCTGTACCTGATCGGCAAAGAAAAGCACCAGTTCCTGGTTGGCGAGTTCCTGCAGAAGAACGGCGCCTTTGTTCACGCCCTGGAGCTGAACGGCCTGCGCAACTGGGACGAGAACCGAGCTGTGCGGCGTCTGGCGGAAAAGTGGAACATGCTGCTGCTCTCAGGCGGTGACCGTCATGGCGTGGAACCGAACGCCAACGTGAACCTGACCAACGCCACCACCTTTACCGAGTTTGTGCATGAAGTGCGCCGGGAAAAGCGGAGCAACGTGCTCTTCCTCGAGCAATACGCCGAGCCATGGAAGCATCGGATTCTGCAATCGACGATCGATGCGATTCGTCATTATCCCGACTTTCCGCAAGGCTCGCGCTCATGGGATGACCGCGTCTTTCATCCCGATGCGAAAGGAGTCGTGAGGCCGCTGAGCGAGCTTTGGCCGAAGGGGTCACCGCCGCGCCTGATCGGCGCGGGACTCGCACTCGTGCAAGCGATGGGCCAGGGGCTGGTCGCGGGCGGGTTGCGTTTGGCCTGGAGCGATTCAGATCAATTACGGCTTGCGCTGGGCGAGCACGAGTTCTAAACAAGACAGCGGTGTTCGCGGAGTTTGCGTGACAGCCCTTGCCAGCGCAATCAGTCTCGCTGCCGAAATGACCGCATCGGTTCCGCGCGTCGCGTACTTTCCGGACTCCTTCCACGAAGTGAATGGGGTCGCCCATACCAGCCGCCATTTCGAAAACTTCGCGCGACGGCGCAATCTTCCCTTTCTTTGTGTGCGCGCGGGTCATCGCGCCCAGGCCTTGATCGAGGAGGACAGCGTATGGACTCTCGAACTGCCGCGTAGCTTTCTTTCCTTCATTCTGGAGAAGGATTTGCGCCTTGATCCGGCGTTCTTCCGCCACATTCCGCTGATCAGCGAAGTTCTCCGGCGTTTCCAACCGGATCTGATTCATATCACCGGGCCGAGCGAGATCGGCATTCTGGGCGCGGGGCTGGCGCACCATCTTTACCTGCCCCTTGCCGCGAGCTGGCACACTAATGTTCACGAATACGCCGCGCGTCGCGCGGAGTGGCTGCTGCGCTTGTTGCCCAGGCAGCAATCTGAATCTACCGGCCAGGCGATCGAAAACCTGGCATTGGCGACGGCTGCCCGGTTCTATTCCACGGCGAAGGTACTGTTCGCGCCCAACCCTGAACTGTGCGCCCTGCTCGAGCGCAGCACGGGCCGCCCCTGCCATCGCATGCCGCGGGGCGTGGACGCGGAGGTGTTTCATCCCTCGAAACGCACGCGCCATCCAGACGATCGCGATTGCGTCCTCGGTTTCGTCGGGCGGCTTTCCATCGAGAAAAACATTGGCCTGCTGGTGCGAGTCCAGGAGGAACTCGATCGCCTGAGCGTTACGGACTTCAGATTCCTCATCGTTGGCCACGGCGGCGACGAGGCCTGGCTGCGTGAACGGCTCCCGAAGGCAGAGTTCAAGGGAGTGCTGCGCGGAGAAGCGCTGGCGACCGCTTACGCCGACATGGACCTGTTCGTATTTCCCTCGCATACCGACACGTTTGGCAACGTGGTGCTCGAGGCGCTCGCCAGCGGAGTACCGGCCATCGTGACCCCCGATGGCGGTCCGCGCACGATCGTCCGCGACGGCGAAACCGGCCGCATCGTGCCCGACGATGAATTCACAGAGGCGATCGCCGGATTGCTTGACGACCCCGGTCGCCTCGGCGAGATGCGCCGCGCCGCCCGCGCCTACGCCCTCACCGCCAGTTGGGATTCGGTTTTCGAGGGCGTCTATGCCGAGTATGAAACGATCCTGCCGCGCGTTGCTCTGGCAGAGAAGTTAAGATTGAGCGGTCAAATTTCTGGGTAGCGTGCCTGAGGCTCTCGGCCTGCGTCGTCCCATGGCGGTTCCGGGCCGGTGATCCGCGGTGAAGCGTTCCGCCTGAGGACACATCAGTAGATGCCGGGAATAAGCCGCCTGGTCGTCTTGCGGTACTCAAGGTACTGATCGCCGAATGCCTCAGCCAGTGCCATCTCCTCCACATGAATGCGATAGAGCAGCGCCGCAGTGGGAAGGATGAGCACGACCGCAAGGCTGATCCAGTTGCGCTCGTAAAGACCGATTGCGGTAAAGATGACCAGCATGCCGGTGTACGAAGGATGGCGCACCCACCGGTAGGGTCCCGTGGTGCGCAGGGTTTGAGCGGCGTGAATCGCAACATTGGTACTGAACGTTGTTCCAAGAGTGAGAATCGCGGTCCAGCGAATGGCCAGGCCAAGGATTAGTAACACAAATCCAGCCATTCTGAGCCAGTGCGCTCCGCCAAGCATGGTGTGCGGATGCACGTCCCCGTACCACATGGCCCACCAGGAGGAGGCGACCACCACCGGGAACAGGAGGAGCAGGGACCCGCGATCTTTGAGCTGGCCGGTGCTCCGGCTGGTACGCGTGACCAGTTGAAGCAGAATCTCTGACGCAACCCACACCCAGAACAAGTCCGCAAAGAGCTTCGATATTGTCATGGCTTCCTTTGACCTCGATCGGACGCGGATGGAGGGGCTCTCAACCTGAATGATACTTGCTACGAAACAAACATGGCGATGGTTCCCGCGCGCTGCGCCTCGATCACTGCTCATCCGGAGCTTTCGAATGGCAGGCGCGCCCCATTTTTAAGGTCGATTGCGAACGGCATCTCGCAATCGGTCTTCATGTCCCAGCCCGTTCCGCGCAACACACTGCCATCGATCCCGGTCATCGTCACGCCCTCGTCCGACAGCTTCTCCGACTCCCACGCCTGACCGTTGCGTCCCCAGGCAAGAATCGAACGATGGCCGACGAAGAGGAGCAAACCTTCCTGCACAAGCGGGCGAATCTCCAGAACCGGCCTGTAGGGAATCATGGTGAAGCGCTCCGGCGCCGTGGTGTCGATGAGGTACGCATAGCCTCCCGCAACGGCGCAGAGTTCCTCTGGTTTTGGAGTGGACCATAGGCCAGTCGGAGCGGCCGGATCGCGAAAACCAAGCGCGCAAGTGGCGAGGAAAGGCTGCGCGCAGGACGCATCGGGCCGGACGAGCACCTCAAGCGCCCCGCGCTCCACCTCCTCAGCCGCTTGCGGATAAACGAAGTGGCGCGGAGGCAGAATCAGCGGCCGCGCCGCAAGCAGTTCGGCCTGCCAGCGATGAGGAAAGCCGAGATCAACTGTCGGATTTACCGTGGTCACGGCTGTGCCTTGTATTTGAGAATCCAGCGGAGTTGTTCTTCGGTATCGGGAACACCGCAGCCGCGCGCAACCTCGATGGCTCTTAGAGCGTCTTTCGCATTCCAGCCCATGTGGATGAGGGTGCAGGCCGCCGTGACGGTCGATCTGCCAATGCTTCCGCGGCAGTGCACGCCGATGCGCTCCCCGGCGCGAAGACGGTCGGCCAGGCCCGCTACGAATGCGCGGAAAGACGCTACGTTGGCGGGCACGTGAACGTCGAGAATTGGGTAGGAAAGGAAGTGCATGCCCGCGGCTTCGGCGAGGGGACCTTCGTCCCTCAAGCCAAGCCAGATGGCTTCGCTCGGCTCAAGCAGCGAAACGAGAACTTCGACTCCGCTCTGCCGGAACCGCAGGAGATCCTGTTTAAGCGACTCATTGTCGCGCGGACGCAGTACGACGGCCAGGCCAACAGGGGGTTTTCCTTCGATCCAGAAAACATCGTCCAAGCGAACAAACTCCGGAACGGCGAAAGAATGCGCGTTGCTGAAATTGATGATAGATGGTTGGCGCTCAACGCTCCGATGGTTCGCCCGAACCTTTGGCGCACCGTAGGAAGATTGAGGCTGCGCCAGGACGTCTAACCGGCCGCATCATCAGTCACAACAGGGCTTCCGCGAGAGAACCTTGTCAGGATGCGAGAATAGACCTAGAGCCGGGTCTCGGAGACATACTCCTCCCGCGCCAGGGGCCTCTCGAAGATGCTGCGCGTCCTATCGACTCATTTGTTTCTGAACCATCGCCTGCATCCGGGCCTGCTTGAGCTTGCGGATCGCTCAGGCGCGCAGGCAGTGGAGATTTTTGCGGCGCGCCAGCACTTCGACTACACCAGCCGCGAGGATGTCGCTGAGCTGGCGGAATGGTTCCGGTCGAACGCGCTGCAGCCGTTCTCCATGCACGCTCCGATGTATCCCGACCGCGAAATGGGCCGCGCCGGCGCGCCGGGCATCAACGTGCTGCACCCAGACAAGACCCGCCGCATCGATGCCATGGACGAGATCAAGCGCGCGCTGGAATCGGCCGAGCACATCCCCATCCGCAATATGGTTGTGCACCTCGGCGAGCGGGACGATACATGGTCGCAACGCACTATCGAGCTCGCGCTCACCGCGCTCGAGCACCTGGGCGCGTTTGCCAGGCCGCTTGGCGTTCGCCTGCTGGTAGAAAATCTGCTGAGCGAAGCCACCACGCCGGACCACCTGGTCCTGATTCTCGAGATGGGCCATCTGGACAACGTTGGCGTATGCCTCGATCTTGGCCATGCGAATATCAGCGTTGGAACCGCGGCGGCAATCGCCACACTCGGTGGCCGCATTGCTTCCGTTCACGTTCATGACAATCATGGCTTGAAGGATGAGCACCTGTGGCCAGGGGATGGAACGATCGATTGGCCGGAAACCGTGAAGGCGCTTAAAGCGCTCGCCTCGCCGCCGGCAACGGTCCTCGAAATAAGCTACACACTTCCTGAAGCTCATGCCGAGCTGCCGGCGCAGATTGGGAAGGCGTTTGCACTTTTTGAGTAATCGCTCTTGTAATCTGAAGCAATGCGAGGCGCAACCTGACGAAGCCCGAGTGTGAGCCGTGTGCAGCGATACGAATGTTATCCGAGAAACCTCCAGATGAATAAGGGAGATTTTGCCATCGGAGTTGGACGAAGCACCCGGGATTAACAGATGCGCGGCAGTTGCTCGCCGATCATGGTGGGAATGACGCGGTTGGCGCCCATGGCCGTGCGCGCGACCAGCATGCGCTTGTGTTCCGCGGTAGCGTGGCCGATGCGCGCGGCGTCACGGCCGAGCGGGTGGGCGCGAAGAATGGAGAGCACCCGATCCGCAGCTTCTGGCGCGACGAAGAAAACGGCTTTGCCCTCGTTGGCGACGTAGACCGGGTCGAGGCCAAGCAGTTCGCAGGCCGAATGCACCTCATCGCGGACGGGAACGTGAGCCTCGTCGATAACAATGCCGACGTTTGAAGACTGGGCGATCTCGTTCAGCGTGGAAGCAAGGCCGCCGCGCGTGGGATCGCGCATGGCATGCACGGACGCGCCCACGCCATCGAGAACCTGGGCGATCATGCCATTGAGAGCGGCGCAATCGGAGCGGATGGGGCTCTCGAATTCGAGGCCTTCGCGGACACTCATGATGGCCATGCCGTGGTCTCCCATGGTTCCCGAGACAATAACCGCATCACCAGGCTGGACGCGATGCGGGCCCACTTGTACTCCCACGCGAAGAACTCCCACGCCCGCCGTGGTGATGTAGCAGCCGTCGCCGTGACCGCGCTCGACAACTTTTGTGTCGCCGGTGACGATCTGAACGCCGGCTGTGGCGGCGGAGTTGGCCATCGCATCAACGATGGCAGCGAGTTGGGCGAGCGAGAAGCCTTCTTCGAGGATGAAGCTTGCGCTCAGGAACTTTGGCTCTGCTCCCGAAACGGCGAGGTCATTCACAGTGCCGTTCACGGCGAGCTCGCCGATCGAGCCGCCCGGAAAAAACAACGGCTGAACGACGAAGGAGTCGGTGCTGAGCGCGAGGCGCGCGCCGGCCGTTTCAAGCACGGCGGCATCGCCCAGATTTTCGAGGGCGGGATTGCGAAAGGCGGGAAGAAAAAGATGCTCGATAAGCTCGGCGCCGAGTTTGCCGCCGCCGCCGTGGCCCATCACGATGGTGGGATAGTCGGCGAGGGGAAGCGGGCAGGACCAACCCGAGGGGTCGGGCGAGGCTCTCTCCGTGTGCGGCGCTACGGTCCTGGAGTTGTTAGCCATTTACTGCACCCGTGAGAGCGGAACCAGCGCCGGCAAGATCTTCGGCGGAGAGGAAGCGGCCGTAGTTGTAGTAGGCGGCGCAGGCGCCTTCGCTCGAGACCATGGTTGCGCCGAGCGGGTGGCGGGGAGTGCATTCCTTGCCGAAGGCTGCGCATTGGGCAGGCTTGATGGCTCCGCGGAGAACGTCTCCGGCGCGGCAGACAGCCGATTCCTCGGTATGAATACCGGTAATGTGGAAACGTTCTTCGGCGTCGAAGTCGCGATAGTCGGCGTTGAGACGCCAGCCGCTTTTCGGGATGACTCCGATGCCGCGCCAGGCGCGATCGGTGACTTCGAAGACTTCTGCAAGGAGCTTTTGCGCGGCTTGATTGCCGTCGAAGGTGACGACGCGACTGTAGGCGTTCTCCACTTCATGGCGGCCGCTTTCGAGTTGTGCGACCGCACGGCGGATGCCTTCGAGCAGATCGAGCGGCTCAAAGCCGGTGACGACGATGGGCACGCCGAACTTCTCCGCGAGAGGCGGGTACTGCCAGTAGCCCATCACGCTGCACACGTGACCCGCGGCGAGAAAGGCTTGCACCTGATTGCCGGGCGAGGACATGATGGCCAAGATGGCCGGGGGGACGAGAACGTGCGAGACGAGGAGCGAGAAATTGCTGAGGCCGCGACGTTTGGCCAGATGGACGCTCATGGCGTTGGCGGGGGCGGTGGTTTCAAAGCCGACGCCGAAGAATACGACTTGCTTATCAGGGTTCTTGACGGCGAGATCGACGGCGTCGAGAGGCGAGTAGACAACGCGCACATCGCCGCCGCGGCCCTTGACCTGAAAAAGATCGCTGTCAGTGCCGGGGACGCGAAGCATATCGCCGAAGGAGCAGAAGATGACGCCGGGCTGCGAGGCAATGGCGAGGGCTTTATCAATGAGCTCGAGCGGCGTGACGCAGACGGGACAGCCGGGGCCGTGAATCATTTCGACGCCGGGAGGGAGCATCTGGTCGATGCCGTTTTTGATAATCGAGTGAGTTTGGCCGCCGCAGACTTCCATGATCTTCCACGGGCGCGTGGTGATTTGCGTGATCTCGCGCGCAAGCTTGCGAGCGATTTCACCGTTGCGGAATTCGGTGAGGTACTTCATTGCTTTTCGGCAGCGGAGTTGGCGGGGTTAGCGGAGCTTGATTCGCAGCCACAGCCCTGATTGGAACAGCTCCCATCGGGACAGCTCGATTGAGGACGCTGAGCCGCGCGGGAAAAAGCTTCTTCTTCGCCGGCCAGTTCTTCGTCGAGAACGCCGAGGGCGCGGAAGTCGGCGAGCGTCTGCTCGGCGGTTTCCTCGTCAATTTTGGAGATGGCGAAGCCGACGTGGACGATGGTGTAGTCGCCGACGACGACCTCAGGCACGTAGTCGAGGCAGACGTTTTTGATCACGCCGCCAAAGTTGACGCGGCCGACGCGGATCATGCCGTCGGATGTGATTTCTTCGACTTTTCCGGGAATGGCGAGGCACATAGCAACCTTGTTATACCTCTGCGGCGTGACGGTCAAATGTGATTTGAATCACCTACAAAGGTAGCTGTATAACTTACTGGTCCGTACCCAAACCCCCTTCCGACCCGGTCATTTTGCGCAAAGTATTCATAAGAAAAGGATTGTGCGGTGCAACCGTGGCAAAGTCTCTCGATGGTTACGATTAGCGGCAAAGTGCTGATCGCAAAAGGATTATTCGCCCGCATTGATCTAAAAGAAGTCGGGCCAAGGCCAGTGGTCAGGAAACAGGAGTCAGAAAAACAGCCGGTAGCCAGAAACCGGTAGCCTGCGGCTTCCCACGCTGAGCTCTCATGGTTTGAGTATGCCCGGAAAGGCAGAAATGATCGGCAAACTTCGCGGAGTTTATTTGCGGAGCGCTTTCAGCGGGTTGGGGAACGAAGGGAGGGTCGCAGGGATTGACAGCGGCGCCAGCCAGAAAAAAGATCGATCTTTCGCCCGCCGAAGCGGGCTGCGAGATGGGCCGCCCGGTCGGATCCCAGGCTTGCGCCTGGGGCTAACGTCTTTCGTCCGCTAAAGCGGGCTTGAGTAGGAGAGAACGGTCAGCTGAAATATGCGGGTCAGGAGGGCCGTGCTGCGCGCGGCGTTTTAGGTGCGCTAGTCGGAGGCCATGAGCTCGCCGGAGACGATGGGGCGGGTACGCGGGAGCTGGCCGCGCGAGGCAGCGACGCCAAAAGCCGCGAGCACAGCGACGAAGACCACCAGCTTAGCGAGGTTGCCGGGGCGCGTTTCAGGCAAAACCCTCCAGAGAAGGAGGAGGACAACGTGAGCGGCGGTGGCGGCCCAGACCGAACCGTAGAAGTAGCGGCGCTCAACACCTTCACCTTTGGTCGACGGTCCTACGCGGGGAAGCTTGCCCATGATGCCGAGGAGCAGAATGAGGGCGCAGAGCGGCGAGTAGGTATAGGCGTAAATCTGCTTGAGGTGCCAGACGCCGGTGGCCGAAGCGAGCACCAGGCCGGTGAGATTGAGCAGGGTGAAGTTGAGGACGGCGTTCCAGGCGAAGGTGTAGCAGACGCGGCGATAGAGCGGATTGGGCCGGTCTTCATCGAAGCGGAGGATATAGGGGCGCGGCTCGACACCGGGAAGGCGGCCACGGAGGCCGGCGATTCCCGTGACGAGCAGGACAAGGGCCAGCCAAGTCCAATTAATCCAATGGAAACCACGGGAGAACACGGAGAAGGTGAGCGGCCCGGGGGAAATAAAAAAGACCCAAATCCAGATGGGGCAATGCGCCAACCGGTAGAGTCGCGTATTGCGTTCCCGGTATCTGCGCTCCGCAGCGAATTCAAATTTTCCGGTGTAAGACATCTGGCTGAGTCTCGCAGAGGAGGTGGGCGGGCGTCAAATCGAAATTGGACCTGGGAAGTCGAATTATTACTGGATGAATTTCAAGGTTGTTGGATCCATTCCCGCGGCGCATTGCAGAGGGACCATGTGACCGCAACCGGGAAGGACCTCGAGCTGCGATTGCGGAATGAGATGGTGCATGATCTGGGCTTGATCGACGGGAGCAATCTGATCCAGCGAGCCCCAAATGATGAGGACCGGCATTTTCAGTTGCGGCAGCAGGTTGTCGGTGACATCCTGGGCCGTCATCATGGTGGCCAGAGCGCGCTTGATGACCCAGGCGTTGCGGCGGGAAATGCGCAAAATGTCGCGCGCCATGAAGGCCGGAACCGCCGGCGGATTTGGCATGAGCAGGGCATCGAGCTGGTCCAACTGCTGGGGCGAGGTCGGGGTAAAGAGCCTGGTGTCCCAGGTGGGCTTGATGTTGAGGCCGACGGAATCGATGAGCATGAGCTTGCCCACACATTCAGGATGGTCGAATGCGATTAACTGCACGATCCATCCGCCCATCGACCAGCCGGCGAGGTCGGTTTGCTTGATGCCGAGGGCGTCCATGAAATCCACAACGACTGCGGCCTGGTCACGCACGGAATAGGAAAAATCGGCGGGCTGCTGGCTGCGCCCATAGCCGAGCAAATCAGGCATGTAAACGCGGAAACCTGCTTTGGCGAGTACTGGCGCGACATTCCACCAGTCTTCAGCGCGGCCGCCGAGCCCGTGAACAAGCACGACCGGAGGACCGCCGGAAGGCCCCATCGCGAGGTAATGCACGCGGTAGCCGTCGACTTTAATATTGCGGCTTTCGATTCCGACGAAATGCTCCTGCAGGTAGACCCAGGCATTCAGGTAGCTCACGGGGCGGAGATAGAATCCGAGCGCGGCGATTGCAGCGAAGGCGATCAAGGCGAGAAACACGCGCATTATCCACTTCATGGGTCTAGTCATGGATGGGACGCCTTTTATCGAAGAGTTGCTCAGCACGCTGCCAGCCTTTTTCGATCACGCGCACGGTGATGGGATCGAGGACCAGGGCGCTGTGGCTGTTCCACTCGGAACGCTCGACCCAACGGACGGCGGCGGCGTCAGAAGCGGCGCGCAGCTCTCCGCCGGCGACGCGGCAGAGGTAATCGGCGATGACATAGTGATAGCGGACGCGGCCGCCTTCGCGGTGAATGCGATCGAGAAGCTCAATGAGCTCGATGGGTTCGACGTCGAGTCCGGTTTCTTCGCGGACCTCGCGAACGACGCCGGCGGTGAGGGCCTCACCGACTTCGAGCATGCCGCCGGGGAGGGTCCAGTGGCCTTTGAGGGGTTCTGTGCCACGGCGAACCATGAGCACGCGAGCGTCCTGGACGACAATCGCGCCGACGCCGACGAGGGGCGCGCGAGGAAACTCACGTTCGACGATGTCTTGCATACGCTGAGCCATTTTGACATGCCGCGAAGCGGAGTGAGCCGAGTCACTCGCGAATCGTCAACCGGCAACTATCATCAAATGATAGAGACGGTGAACAGAAATGGTTGAGTTTGCTTTGAAGATCGATGGGATGCACTGCGGCTCCTGCGTACAGCGAGTGAGCCGGGCGCTCGCCGCAACGCCGGGAATCGTGGTGAACGAGGTGCGCGTAGGGGCGGCCAGGTTGAGCGCAGCCGACGAGCCGGCGGCGGTCGATCTGGCGATCGCGGCGATCGCCAAAGCCGGCTACACAGCGCATCTGGAATCGTAAACCGCTGGAGCTTTGTCGGGATCGGATCAACTTGTGGCTGCACATGCGACAGAATCGCTGACGCTCCCCGTTCTGGGGATGACGTGTGCCAGTTGCCAACACCATGTGGAGGAAGCGCTGCGCGCGACCGCGGGCGTGGAGCAAGCGCGCGTGGATTTGATGGCTCATCGAGCGAGCGTGGTGTTTGACCCGGCGGTGGCCGCGCCTGAGCAACTGGTAGAGGCGATTCGCGGGGCAGGCTACGATGCGGTGCTGCCGAGGGCGGGCGAAGGCACGGCGCGGGGCGAAGATGCGCAAGCGGGCGCGGACCTGAAGGCGTGGGGGACCCTGGTGGCGGGCGCGGCTGCGATGCTGCTGGCGATGCCGCTGGGGACAGAAATGGGGGCGGTGGATCACGCGGTGATGCGCGTGTTGCCGTGGCTCTATGCGCTGCCGGCGGACGGGACGCGTTGGTTTCTGCTGGTGATGACAGCACTGGTTGTGGCGTGGGCGGGGCGAGGAATATATGTGAGCGCAATTCGCGCGCTGGGCCACGGCGCAACGAATATGAACACGCTGGTAAGCCTGGGAACGGGAGTGGCGTTTGCAAATTCCGCCTTTGCAACGATCGCGCCTGCGCCGGGGCGGCAGGTTTATTTCGATGCGGTGCTGCTGATTCTTGGCTTTCTCCTGTTGGGTAAGAGCCTGGAGAGCAGGGCCAAGCGGCGGGCGCTTTCGGCACTCAATGCACTTTCAAGACTGCGGCCGGTGAACGCGCGCCGGATTGTGGATGGCGTGGAGAGCGTGGTGCCGCTCGAAGAGGTACGGCCGGGCGATCGCATCGTGGTGCTGCCCGGGGATCGATTTCCGGTGGACGCGACGATTGTTGAGGGGCGCACGACGGTGGATGAGTCGATGCTGACGGGCGAGTCGACGCCGCTGGAGCGCGAGGTGGGCGGGCGCGTGCTGGCGGGGTCGCTGAATTACGACGGCGCGGTGGTGTGCCGGGCGGAGTCGCTGGGCGAGGCCACGGTACTGGCACAGATTGCGCGCTTGGTGGACCAGGCGCAGAGCTCGCGCGCGCCGATGGAGAGGCTGGCCGACCGGGCGAGCGCGATTTTTGTGCCCGTGGTGCTGGGGCTTGCTTTGATCACTTTTGCCGCGTGGCTGATCGCGGCGCGGTCGCTGCCGCTGGCGCTTGCGAACACGGTGGCGGTGCTGGTGATTGCGTGCCCGTGCGCGATGGGACTGGCGGTGCCCGCCGCTCTGACGGTGGCTGTGGGACGCGGCGCGCAGTTGGGAGTGCTGTTCAAGGGCGGCGAGGCGCTGGAACGGCTGGCGCGGCTGGATGTCATAGTGCTGGACAAGACGGGGACGATTACGGTGGGAAGGCCGGTGCTGGAGAGAATACAGGGACTAGGGACTAGGGACGTAGGGGCTAGGGAACAACAAGGCGAGCCAGCAAGTCAGCGAGTCAGCGAGTCGGCAGGATCGCCCACCCTTTCCACGAAGGACGCGAAAAGGATGGGGCAACACACTGAAGACGAACTGCTGCGGATGGCGGCGGCGGCGGAGGAGCGGTCGAATCATCCGCTGGCGCACGCGATAGTTTCTGCGGCGCATGCGCATGAGCTTGAGTGGCGGCCGGCGGAGGATGTGCAAATTTTGCCGGGCCGCGGCCTGACGGCACGCGTGGAAGGGCGCGATTGCCTGCTGGGGAATGAAGCGCTGTTCAAGGAGTTTGGCATCGCACTACCCGGCGATGCAGCGACGCCGGAGCCGGGAGTGACGCGGTTGTGGATGGCGCTGGACGGCAGGGCCGCTGGATATTTTGACGCGCGCGATGCGCTGCGGCCGGATGCGGCGCAAGCGATTGCGGCGCTGCGGAAAGAGGGCCTCCGCGTACTGATGCTGACGGGCGATTCTGCTGCCGCGGCGGCGCCGATCGCCAAGCAGGCTGGTATTACGGAAGTAGAAGCAGGACTCGACCCGGCGGGGAAGCTGGCCAGAATTCGCGAGCTGCAGAAATCGGGGCTGCGCATCGCCATGGTGGGCGACGGAATCAACGACGCTGCCGCGCTGGCACAGGCGGACGCGGGCATTGCCATGGGAACCGGCGCGGATCTGGCGCAGGAGGCCGGCGACGTGCTGCTGCTGCGCACGCAACCGGCCGCGATTCCGGCAGCACTCGCGCTGGCGCACGAGACCGTCCACGTGATGCGGCAGAACCTGGGATGGGCGGTGGGCTACAACCTGATCGGAATTCCGCTGGCCGCAGGGCTGCTGTATCCCACGTTTCACATTTTGCTGACGCCATGGCTGGCAGCAGCGGCGATGGCGCTAAGCTCGGTGTGCGTGCTGGGGAACAGTTTGCGGCTGCAAGGCTGGCAGCCCGAATTGTCAGCCACTAGCCCCTAGCTTCCAGCTTCTCCTTGCTGGGGTTGTGATTGTTGTACTGCTCCAGGTCAGGTAGAGCGATCAGGGGTCTATTCGCAGGACGCGGCGCACGGGCACGCTAAACTAGGCGCAGGATCTCTTTGTGCGCATCCTAACTCGCTACATTCTCGGCGAAATCCTCTCGCTCACGCTGATCGGTTGCGCGCTCTTTACCTTCATTCTGTTCATGCCCCTGCTGCCGCACATTCTTGAGGTTGTGGTGCGCAACAGCTCCACGCTCGCGGACGTGGCAGAGATTTTCCTCTTCACGCTGCCCAATCTGTTCAAGGTAACGATTCCTATGGCGGTGCTGTGGGGGATTCTGCTGGGGCTGAGCAGACTGGCTTCAGACAGCGAAGTAATTGCCATGCGCGCATCCGGGCTGGGCATCGGGTACTTTGTGCGCGTGGCATCGATTGTGGCCATTGGAGGCACGCTGCTGGGGCTGGGCAACTCGCTTTATCTTGCGCCACGGGCGAACCAGGCAATTGTCGAGATGGAGCAGTCGCTGGAGACGTCGCAGGCCAGCTACGAGATTGAGCCGCGCGTCTTCTACGAGGATTTTCGCAACTACGTTCTCTATGTGCAGGACGTGCGCTCGGGGACGGGCGCGGCCAACTGGCGCCAGGTGTTCATGGCCGACGTCTCCGACCCCAACAATCCGCTGATCACAACCGCCGCATCGGCCACTGTGGTGACGGACAATACGCAGGAGCTGCTGATGCGGCTGCGCGACGGCGTGCGCGACGAGACCGTGGCCGACGAACCGGAACAATCGAACATTTCAACCTTCACGACCACCGACTTGCCGCTGATGCTGGGCCAGCAGAGCGACGTGCACCTGGGGCGGATGGACACGGCTCTTTACGCGATGCCGTTGAGCGCGCTACTCAAACATACGAGCGGGCCAGACGCGAAACGATTTCTGATCGAGCTGCATAACCGTTTTGCTTTTCCCGCCGCGTGCCTTGTGTTGATGCTGGTGGGCGTGCCGCTGGGCGTGGCCTCGCGCAGGGGCGGCAAGAGCTCAGGGTTTGTTTTCACGATTCTGCTGGTGTTTGTTTACTACTTTCTTTCTTCGACGGGGATCGCGCTTGGCCACCAGAACAGACTGCCGGCGTTCCTGGCGGTGTGGTCGGCGAATTTGATGTTTGCTGCGGCGGGCACTTTTCTGCTGTGGCAGATGGCGACCGGCGGGTGGATCTTGAGCGCCATTGCGGCATGGATTGCACGGACACCGAAACCAGTGGCCACGGCGAAACGAGGGGGATTCGCGCTCACGGAGTTTCTTGACAAGTTATGGCCGCGCGGAACCAATGGGACGAAAAGCAGGCCGCGGGGCATCATTCCACGGATCATCGACGAATACATCGTGCGCGAATTCGCCACCTTGTTCGTGCTGGTGCTGGCGGGCTTTGTTTTGCTGCTGATTGTTTTCACGTTTTTCGATTTGCTGGGCGACATTCTGCGCAACCACATCGCGCTGGCCATTGTGGGCGAATACCTGCTGAACCTAACGCCGAGCATGCTCTACCTGACCGCGCCACTGGCGGTGCTGATCGCCGTGCTGGTGACTTTCAGCGTACTCAATCGCAACAGCGAGATCATCGCCATGAAGGCCACGGGCATCAGCCTCTACCGGCTGGTGATCCCGATCGTCAGCATCGCGGCTTGCCTGGCGGTATGCCTGTTTCTCTTCGACCAGTACTATCTGCCGCAAGCCAACCGGAGGCAGGAGTCGCTGCGCAACGTGATCAAAGGACGGCCACCGCAGACCTATTTCAATCCCGAAGAGCATTGGATCTTCGGACCGAGGGCCGCTCCCAGCGAACCGGGTTGCATCTTTTATTACCAATTCTTCGACCCGGACACGAACGGGTTCGCCAATCTCTCGGTCTTCGAGTTTGAGCCCTCGACCTTCCAGCTGACGCGGCGGATCTTTGCCAAGCGGGCCGTGTGGGATCAGGACTCCGCCGCATGGCACTTCGAGAACGGATGGGTGCGCGACATTCAGAGCGGCAATGTGACCGGGTACCGCACATTCCTCGAGACGTCGTTTCCAGAGATGCGCGCGGCGCCGGATTACTTCAAGAAAGAGGCGCTGGAATCGCAGGAAATGAACTTCGGGCAGCTTGACCGCTACATTCGCGACCTGCGGCAGAGCGGATTCGACACCAAGCGGCTGAGCGTCGCGCTGTGGCAAAAACTCTCCTACCCGCTGGTTGCGGTGGTCATGGCTGTTCTGGCCATTCCGTTTGCGCTCTCCATGGGACGCCGCGGATCGATCACGGGAATCGCGGTGGCCATCGGCGTGGCGCTTGCGTACCGGGTGGTCGACACCCTGTTTGGCGCCATGGGCAATGTGAATTATCTGCCCGCATCGATGGCCGCATGGTCAGCCGACATCCTTTTTGGACTGGTCGGCGGGTACCTGCTGCTGAAGACGCCGACGTGAGAGAGGCGGGTGTCAGGTGCCAAGGGTCAGGTAACAGGGAACAGGGAACAGCTCAATGGGAACTGCGGAGACTACAACGCTTTTCAGACCCACTGGTGACAAGAAGCTCGAATTGATTCGCTCTAGTGGCTGGCGCGAGTTCCCGCCGCGGTTGCCCGATCAGCCCATCTTCTATCCAGTCCTTAACGAGGACTACGCGACGCAAATCGCCCGCGACTGGAACACGCGTGATGGTGGAACGGGCTATGTTCTGCGTTTTAGCGTTCAATCTGAGTACTTAGAGCAATTTCCTGTGCGAACGGCCGGTGCGAAGATTCACCAGGAATATTGGATTCCCGCGGAGCAGCTTGAAGAATTCAATCGTCACATCGTTGGACAAATTGAAGTAGCCGGAGAATTTCGAGCTTCAATCACGCCCCCGGTACAATAAAGAATATGCTTGGCGACCTCGGTCCCCTCTACAACTACATGCGCCGCTACCGCTGGCAGTACGTGCAGGGAACGCTGGCGTGTGTAGCTACGAACATCGTCGCCGTGCAGTTTCCGCGCGTACTGGGAATGGCGGTAAACCGGATCCAGCAGGGGACCACGCGGGAACTGATTCTGGTTTTTGCGGCGATCCTGGTAGCGATCAGCCTGGTGAAAGGCGTGTTTCTTTACGCGCAGCGATGGATCCTGATCGGCATTTCGCGCGAAATCGAGTTTGACCTGCGCAACAACCTGTTTCGCAAGCTCGAGATCCAGGATTCGGGTTTTTACCAGCGCTATCGCACCGGCGACATCATGGCGCGCATGACCAACAACCTGAATGCGGTGCGCATGCTGCTGGGGCCGGCGCTGATGTACAGCGCCAACACGATCTTCCTCAGCGTCTTCGCGCTGTTCTTCATGCTGCGCATCAGCCCTTACCTGACGCTGGTGGCGCTGGCGCCGATGCCGCTGGCGAGCATCCTGGTGCAATATCTCGGACGCAGAATTCACGAGCGCTTCGAGCGCATTCAGGCCAGTTTCTCCGACATCTCCGCGCAGGCGCAGGAGAACTACTCCGGCGTGCGGCTGATAAGAGCCTTCGCGCGCGAGGAATCGCAGATCGGGCTCTTCGAGCGGCTCAATCGCCAATACATCGGCCGCGCGCTGCGGCTGGTGCAACTGATGGGAATGTTGTGGCCGACGCTGGAGTTCATTCTCGGCATCTCCATGGTGATCACGCTGCTGGCCGGCGGACACGAGGTTCTGGCGCACCGCATCAACGTGGGGCAGTTCGTCGCCTTCAGCACCTACATGATCATGCTGATCTGGCCGATCATCGCCGTGGGCTGGGTGATCAACATCTTCCAGCGCGGCACGGCTTCAGTGAAGCGTATCGATGAGCTGCTTAAAGCCGAGCCTGCCATCGCCGACCGCTCCGCCGCTTTTGGTTTTGGACAAGATTTCACCCTCAATGGGGAGATCGAATTTCGGCATCTCAACTTCAGCTACGGCGAGACGCCCGTGCTACGCGACATCACGCTGCGGATTCCGGCGGGATCGAGTCTGGCGATCGTGGGGCCAACGGGCTGCGGCAAGTCGACGCTCGCAAACCTCATTCCACGCATCTACGACGCGCCGGAGGGGAAGCTCTTCATCGACGGCCGGCCGATCACCGAGTATCCGCTGGCCGTGCTGCGACGCAACATCGGCATGGTGCCACAGGAAACATTCCTCTTCAGCGAAACCATCCGCGAGAACCTGGCCTTTGGCGCGCCGCACGCGGGCGCCGAGGAGCTGCTGGAGGCGGCTGAGGCGGCGCACATCCGCCGGGAGTTCGAGGAGTTTCCGCAGGGCTTTGAAACCATGGTCGGCGAGCGCGGTGTGACTCTTTCAGGCGGGCAGAAACAGCGCGCCGCCATTGCGCGCGCGCTGCTGCGGCGGCCGGCAATTTTGATTCTGGATGATGCGCTGGCCAGCGTGGACACGTATACGGAAGAACGGATCCTCGGCGGATTGCGCAGCTACACGGCGACGGCAACCACAATCCTCATCTCGCACAGAGTCTCGACGGTGCGCAGCGCGGACCGCATCGCAGTGCTGGACAAGGGGCGAATCGTCGAGGTGGGGCGTCACGACGAACTACTTGCCCTCGACGGCTACTACGCCAGCCTCTACCAGAAGCAGCAACTGGAAGAGGAGCTGACGGTGGCGGGATGAAAGAGACAGCGAGTCAGCAAGTCAGCGGGTCGGCAAGCCGGAAGCGGCGTTGACGCGGTGCCGCAGCTAGGCGGTCCAGGATGAGCCGGCGGCTGACTGCGAGGGCTCCGCGGCGATCGGCGCCGGCCGCCACGGGTTGATCCCGCGCGGCGAAACAGAACTGGCGCTTGGGTCCTTTGCCACCTCGCGCCAGGCATCGCGAACGTTGCGCACGCAGTCGATGGCATGCTCGAACTTTGCCTTGGACGCCGATTGCGAAGCCTGCAGGATCTGGGCAAAGATGGCGGCATAGAATTCGCTGAGAGATTGCGCGGGGCGCCCGCCCACATCCATGCGCAACCGCGCCTGCAGGTGAATGATGATGTCCATGGCGCGCTTGACCGCGGCGCGGCGGGCATCGGCGTCGCCACGCTCGACCGCGGCGATGGCGGCATAGAGAAATCGGATAACGCCGTCATAGAGCGCGACGACGAGGTCGACAGCCGATGCGCTTTCCAGCGCGTGTTCGCGGTAACTTGCCATTGCAATTCCTTATCCGTTCAGGTTCTGGTCGTAACCTGTGATGGCCGAGTAAAGCTCGTTCATGCCGTCCAACTCGGTGGGCAGCTGTTGCAGGATTTCGTTGGCGTTGTTCAATTCCGTGGTCAGGCTCGACTGCTCGGCTGAGATCAGGCTCTGCTCCCGGGAGATGTCGGCATTGAGCGTGGATTCAATCATGCTGTTGGAGCTGGACGCCAGGGAAAGAATTCCTGTGGAGGAGCTGGTGCTTGCGCCGCTGAGTATGTTGGCAAACGTCTGGCCCCAGCTATTGGCGTTCTGGAAAAAGCCGGCCACGCTGGAGTAATCGGTGTTGAGCACTGAATCTAGCGAGTCGGCGTCGAAGGCGAGTGAGCCGTCGTTGTTCACGCTGATGCCGAGCGAGGTCAGGCTGTTGATGTCGGCGGAGGTGTTGTAGTTGAGCGCCGTGGTCGTGGGGCTGGTGGTGTCAACGATGTTGGAGGTCACAATGAGCGCCCCGGCAGCGCCATTCGTTCCAGAGGTCAGGGTAAGGCCGGTTCCGGCCTCATCGAGCTCCGCCGAGACGCCGGATAAGCCGTTGATGGCGCCCATGAGCCCGGAGAGGGTGCTGTCGGACGAATCGAGCGTGATGGTCTGCGCCGTGCCGCTGCCGACCTGAATCGTCAGGGAGCCGGAGAGCGCATCGTTGGCGCCGGCGACCGCGCCGAGAGTGCCGATGTCGGGGGTCGAGCTGGTGTAGGGCGTCGTGTCGGAGTACTTCAGCGGCGTGGGCGTGCTGGCGGTAAGCGCGGAGATTACGGTCAACGCGCCGCTCGTGCCCGCCGTTTGCGAAGTAAGCGTGAGCGTGGACTGGCCATCGCTGGTGGCGATTCCAGCATTGACGCCCAGATTGGCGGCATTGATCGCGGCGGCGAGACCGGAGAGCGTGTCGGGTGTCGAAGAGTCGCCGACGTTGACCGTTTGCGCTGCGTTCGAGCCCATCTGGATGGTGATCGAGCCGGATAACGTGACGCCCGCGGCGGATGAGACGGGATCGACGTAGCCGTTCGGGTTGAGCGTGTCGAGGCCGCCAAGAAGCTCCTGCTGGAGCAAGGAGAGCGTAGGCGAGCCAAAGAGGGGCTCTGGATTGCCCGAGCTGTCATGCCCTTCCTGGGTGTTGATGGCGCTGATGAGCGAGTTGTAGTCGGTGACGAATTGATTGACCGTGCTTTCCACACCCGAGTTGTCGTTGGCGATCACGACCTGGACCGATTCGAGGGTGGTGTCGGACTCCTGGGCGCTGGGCGCGAGCAACTGGAAAGTTACGCCGGGGATCAGGTTGCTCACGGTGTTCGAGGCGCTGGTGAGAGGCACGCCGTCGATGGTCAGAGAGGCATCCTTGCCGTCGACGCCGTCGTTATAGTTCATTGCACCCGTCGAGTTGGTGCTGCTGACGAGGTTGGGGTCGATGAGGCTGGAAGTGACGGTCAACTGCCCGGCCTGGCCGGAGGTACCGGAGACGAGGCTGAGCCGGGAACCCGTGGAATCGGCGAGCACATTGGCGGTGAGCCCAAGGTTCGCGGAGTTGATGGCGGAGGCGATGCCGGCGAGCGTGTTGACGCCGCTGCCGGTATAGATCGTGTTGGCCGCGGGCGGATTTGGCGCCGCGCCAATCACGATGTTTTCGGTTGTCCCGTTGCCCAACTGGATGGTCATGGAGCCGGAGAGCGCATCCGAGGCGTTCGCGATCGAGTCGAGATAACCGCTCGAGGTCTGGGCGAGATTGTTCACGACCACTGTGTGCGTGCCGGCCGTTGCCGAAGAGGAGGCCGCAGTAAGTTGCAGCACATTGTTGTCGGAGCTCGAACCTTCTTTTTGCGCCAAAATGCCCTGAAAATCGGTGAGCGAGCTCATGTCATTGGAGAGATTTGAGAACAGCGTGCCGAGGTTGGAGATCACGCTGTCCTGGCTCTCAAGCGAGGTCAACTGGGTCTTCCAGGGCGTTTCGACGTTCTGGAGATTGCTGACGATTTCAACCACGGTGGAGCTGACGTCGAATCCCGCTCCGCTGGTTGGCGACCCGAAGCTCAGTCCGACTGTGCCCATGGAATCCTCCATCGAAAACCGATGCAGCCCATGAACCAACTCTCGTATAAGCCGGATTAAAGAGTTCTCAGGACCGCGGGAGCTATGCGCTCAAGCAAAGAGGGGCGTCAACCGGACGCCCCTCTTTGGCTATCGGCATTTCTGCCTGTTTGATTACTCCACCCCAGCGACAACGGCTCTTTCGAGCTAACCGCCGCCGGGGACGCTGGTTACTGCAGGAGCTTGGTGACTTCCTGCTGCACGCTGTTGGCCTGGGCCAGGGCGGAGATGCCGGTCTGGCTCAGGATTTCGTACTTCGACATGTTGGAGCTGGCCTGCGCGTAGTCGGTGGCTTGGACGGCGTTCTGGGCCGACTGCACGTTTTCCTGCTGCGTTGAGATGACCTGGCTGACGGCATTCAGCGTGTTGATCTGTGCGCCGACGTAGCCGTCCTGCGCCGCGACATCGGTGATGGCCGTGTTGAGAGCGGTCAACGCCGATTGCGCATCGGACTGGCTGGATAGATCGGTTGCTGCCAGCGATTGGCCGGCACTGTCGGAGTAGCTGATGGTGGCGACTCCGCCCGTGCCGTTGGTGTCAGAAGCCGGCGTGCCCGCCGCTGCTAAGCCGGTGGCAACGTCGCCCAATGGAGCCGTCAGGTCCTCATTAACCCCGGCAGTGTAGTAGGTTCCCGCGGTGTAGGAGCCGGTGCCGGTGATGCCATTGGTGGAAATCGTCGCCTTGGACAGCGATTCGATATTGCCGGTTGCCGTGTCAACGTAGACGCCATAGTTGCCGGTGTTGATTGCGGTCTCCAACTGGGTGACAGTGTTTACGCCCGCGCCCAGTGTGATGGATTTGCCGTTAATGGTCATCGTGCCCCCGGTGAGGGTCAGCGCGCCGTTGGCGCCAAGAGTGCCATTGACGCCAGGGAGATTGGCGGCGGCATTGGCTGCGCCGGCTACACCGGAGCCAAGACCGGAGATCTCGATACCGGTATCGGTGCTGTGGCCTGCTCCCGCTGCCACCACAGCCGCGGTTCCAGCTTGCGTCGCGGTCGTGAAGCTGGCTGTCAAGCCCAGCCCCGCGCCATTGATGGCATCGATCAAACCCCCGACGGTGTCGGAATAGTTGGTGCCGGTACCGACGCTAATCACCTGGGTTTGACTGGTAATGGCTCCCCCGGCTCCAGCTGACAGGTAGTTGACGTCGATACTTGTGACGCCGCCGGTGTTTACAAGTGCATCGCTTGTCGAGGCCAGTGTGCCGGTGTTCGACAGGTCGATGAAAGCGTTGTTGGCGCCGGTGCTGTATGCCATGGTGCCGCCGGAGTCGCCCACGTTGGAGGACGACAGCGTGCGGATGTTGAGGTCGTCGATGGCCGAGCCGGTGGTCGAAGAGTCACCGGTATAGATGTTGGTGTTGGAGTTGAAAACGGCCTGATTGTTGTAAGTGGTCGTCGAGCCGATGTTGGAGATTTCCGACAGGATCGATTGGTACTCCTGATTGGCGGCCGTATCCTGGCTGGAGTTAAGGGTGCCGTTGGAGGCTTCGGTAGCCAGCGTAACAGCACGGTTGAGCAGGGTTGTGACCTGTGAGAGGGCACCATCGGCGACCTGCAACAGACCCACGCCTTCCTGGGCGTTGGTTACCGATTGTGTGAGCGCCGTCTGGTTAGCCTCAAGGCCGTCGACCAACGAAAGACCGGCAGCGTCGTCGGCGCCGGAGTTGATCTTGGACCCCGAAGACAACTGTTGCAGCGTCTTCGAGAGGCTGTTGTTGGTGTTGGTAAGGTTATTCTCCGCATACACCGCGGAGAGGTTGTTTAAGACACCCAGGGACATGGGGTTCTCCTTGTGGATGCGGTGATTTGCGGTTCCAATTCCGGTTGCGCATCCCTATGTATGGCCCTGGGTTGCTGCTCGCGGTGTGGAGCCGACGCATCTGGTCCCTATTTCGGCGCGGTACATAAGGACTTTATGAATGTGGGAATTGTGTCCCGCCGGGGACAGTTTGGCGGCATTTGTTTTGTTTTTTTAACGTTTGAGAACTGCTGCCGATAATGGACGCGAAGGGGATAGGACGATGATCGAATTGACGCGGCTCAACGGCCGTCCGATGGTGGTCAACAGCGACCTGATCAAGACCGCGGAAGCGTCTCCGGATACGATGCTGACCCTGATCAATGGAGAAAAGCTGATCGTGCGCGAGGAGATCGCCGAAGTGGTGGAGCGGATTCTGGTGTATCGCGCGCGACTGCTTGCCGTGGTGGCGCGGCGGCTGCACCACTTTGGCGATCTGGAGCGCGCGGCTGCGCTGGTGAGTCTGGATGCCGCCGGCTCTCCCGGCGAGCCGTGGCAAAAACCAAAGCAAGACAGCGACGCCGAGCAATAGCGCGCGCGACCGTAATTCTCTCAGGAGCTGCACATGGACAAAGCGAGCGTCGGCGGAGCGGTTCTGGCCATCGCGGGCATCATCGCCGGATTGCTGATTGAAGGCGGGAACGTGGGCCAGATCCTGCAGCCTACCGCGGCGCTGATTGTTTTCGGCGGCACGATGGGAGCTGTGCTGCTGCAGTTTCCGCTGACCACAGTGGTGGGGGCATTCCGCAGCCTCGCGCACGTCTTCGCAGCCCCGCGCAAGGAGGACACACACCTGATTCGCCAGATGATTGCGTTCGCGAACAAAGCGCGGCGTCAGGGCCTGGTCTCGCTCGATGCCGATCTGGGGGCGATCCAGGATCCGTTTCTAAAGCAAACCCTGATGCTGGCGGTGGACGGCACCGAGCCGGCGGACTTGCGCAAGATCATGCGCGTGAGCCTGGATTCGATGACGGAAGATGAGGAGCGGCTGCCCGCGGTGTTTGAATCGGCGGGCGGATTCTCGCCCACCATCGGCATTCTGGGCGCGGTTCTGGGCTTGATCCAGGTGATGCAGCATCTGGACAACATTGCGGAAGTGGGACGCGGCATCGCCGTGGCCTTTGTGGCGACGATTTACGGAGTAGGCATCGCCAATCTTTTTTTTCTGCCTTTTGCGGGCAAGATGCGGCTGCGCATCCGCAGCGGGCACCGGCGGCGGGAGATGATGTTGGAAGGCGTGATTTCGATTCTGGAAGGGATGAACCCGCGCATGCTAGAGATTAAACTGACCGGCTTTTTGGATGACGCAAATCGCGAAGAGCAGAGGCGCGCCGCATGAATCCACGCATTCCACGCAGCCGCGTGACTCACGACCGCTGGCTGGTTTCCTACGCCGATTTCATCACGCTGCTGTTCGGATTGTTCGTGGTGATGTTTGCTTTTGCCAGGGCCGACCAGAAGAAGCAGGCGCAGGTGTCGAAGGCGATCGACACCGCCTTTCGTTCCATGGGCGTTATTCCCGATGCGCCAAGCCAGCAATCCAGCGCGGGCGATGCAACGACGCCCGCGAACGCGGTGATGGACGAAAATGTAGTTTCGCCGGCGCAGGTGAAGGAGGATCTGGACCGCATCCGGCGCGATCTGGCGGCGACGCTCTCCACGCAGGTTGCCGCACATACTGTTTCTCTCGAGATGGGCCGCGATGGCCTGGTGATCAGCCTGCGCGAGGCTGGATTCTTCGAGTCCGGCTCCGCGACACCAAAGCCGGAGGCGCTTCCAACGTTGCACCAGATTGCCGGCAAGCTGGGACCGACGCCCTACGATTTGCGCATCGAAGGGCACACCGACAATGTGCCCATCCACAATGCGCAATTCGACTCCAACTGGGAGCTGTCCGCGGCGCGCGCCACGCACATTGCGCGGCTGTTTCTGGATATGAAGGCCATTCCCGCCGATCGGCTTTCGGCCGCCGGGTATGCCGAGTTCCATCCCGTCGCAAGCAATGACACGGCGGAAGGCCGCGCGGAGAATCGCCGCGTGGACCTGGTGGTGATGCCGCGAACCAAGATCAACTTCGCATCGCCGGCGAGCAGCAGTCCGTCGGGTCCGTGGCGGAAGGTGACGGATGGGCAGTGAGACGGCGAGTCAGCAAGTTAGCGAGTCAGCAGGTCGGCGACGAGCAGTTACTCCACTCCGAGAACTTTCACGATCACGCGCTTGCGGCGCTGGCCGTCGAATTCGGCGTAGAAGACGCGCTGCCAGGTGCCCAGGTCGAGCTTGCCGTTGGTTACGGGCAGTGTGGTCTCGTGGTGGAGCAGCAATGATTTGAGGTGCGCGTCGCCGTTGTCCTCTCCGGTGCGGTGGTGCTTGTAGTCGGGGCGCGCGGGCGCAAGCTCTTCAAGCCATTTGCCGATGTCCTCGATGAGGCCGCTCTCGAGGTCGTTGACGTAGACGGCAGCAGTGATGTGCATGGGCGAGACAAAGCACAAACCATCTCTGACGCCGCTGCGCTCGACGATCTCCTCGACTTGATCGGTGATGTGCACCATCTCGCGGCGCTTGCGCGTTTCAAAGACCAGGTATTCGGTGTGACTCTTCATAAAAGCTCCTTGAATGTGGCAGCCAGTCGCGAAAACATCGCAACGCTCTCGCCCTTATCCTAAAGGAGCCGTGAACGAACGCCGCCAAATCGATGGCGCCAAGCGCCTGCGCCGCATGCACGATGAATTGCTGCGCGCCTATGGTCCGCAGCATTGGTGGCCGGCAAAGACTCCGTTCGAGGTGATCCTGGGCGCGTATCTGACGCAAAACACTGCCTGGAAGGCGGTTGAACGATCACTCGAGAATCTTCGCGCGGCCGGCGCGCTTTCAGTCGAGGGGTTGCGGGCAATTCCGCTGGCAAGGTTGCGGCGGCTGATCCGGCCTTCGGGATTCATCCTGCGCAAGGCGGCGGCGCTGAAGGCATTTGTGGCGATGCTCGACAAGGAGTTTGGCGGTTCGCTGGAAGCGATGGCCGCAATGCCGACCGCCGCGCTGCGCGAGCGGCTGCTCGAGTTGCCCGGCGTGGGCGATGAGACGGCGGATGCGATCCTGCTCTATGCGCTTGGCCACACGGTTCCGGTGGCTGACGAGTATTTGCGGCGGATTGCGGAGCGGCATGAGCTTGCAGCGCCTGCGGCAGGCCGCCGGCACATTCCGTACGATGCTCTCGCGGAGCTGACGCGAAACGCATTTGCGAGCGATCCCGCGGGGAGCCGCGCGCAACTGTTCAACGAATTCCATGCGCTGACGGTGGCGGTGGGCAAGGCGCACTGCGGGCGGACGGCGCGGTGCGAGGGCTGCCCGCTGGCGGCGGATCTTCGCCATGCGAGCTCACAGCTGAAAGCTGTAATCTGATTGCATCATGAGCCCAACTCCGCAGCAGCCCCAACTGAACCTCGCCCAGACCGCGGACTACAGGGAGTCCTATGCCAACAGCGTGCAAGTGCGCGTGAGCGTGTGGGACTTCCAACTGGTTTTCGGCCTTGCCTCCAGCGAAAGCCCTGACCAGGTGACCATCCGCAACCACCAGGCCATCTTTCTGAGCCCGCAGCAGGCCAAGGCCCTGTGCAACGTGCTAGGACAGAACATTGCGCAATACGAGCAGGCATTCGGCACGCTCAATCTGGAGCCGCAGACCCAGAACTTTCCGCGCGGTCCGGTGAACTAAGCGGCGCGCGATCGCACCGCAGGAGCGAGCCCTTGCGCCTGAAAGGAATTCTGAACCCGCGGCTGGACGCCCCGCTGCCCATCTGGATGATTTTTCCGGTCATCTTCACGGCGCTCTACGCCAGCCACTTCACGCTGCTGCGCGTTCCTTACTACTGGGACGAGGCAGGCTATTACATTCCCGCGGCGTGGGATTTTTTCCGCACCGGCTCGCTCATTCCGACCACTACGCTGAGCAACGCTCATCCCCCGCTGCCCAGCATTTACCTGGCGCTGTGGTGGAAGATCTGCGGCTACTATCCCGAGGTGACGCGCGAGGCCGTGCTGATGGTGGCTTCGCTGGGACTTTTAGCCGTGTGGCGGCTGGTCATGCGGCTGGTTGGTGTGGGCTCAGTCGCGTTCTGGACGACGCTGCTGACGGGGCTTTATCCGATCTGGTTCGCGCAGAGCTCGCTGGCCCAAGCGGACATTTTTGCCGCCGCATGTTCGCTGTGGGGACTGGTGTACGCGCTGCCCAGCCGCGGCCGTGTGCCGTGGGCTGCTGCTCTGTGGTTTTCCGCCGCTGCTTTGTGCAAGGAGACCTCGATCATTATTCCGCTGACATTGGCCGGGCTGAACGTTGCGGAGGGTTTCAGGCTTGGCGGCACAACGCGCAGCAAGTTGTGGGGGGAAGCAGCGTGGCTCTCGAGCTGCGTTCTGCCTTTAGCGGGGTGGTACGCGTATCACTACGCGAAGACCGGATTTCTCTTCGGCAATCCGGAGTACCTGCGGTACAACGCCGAGGCGACGCTCACACCGCTGCGCATTCTGGCCGCATTCGGCCATCGCATCCTGCACCTGACGGCACACATGAACCTGTTTGTGCCGGTGCTGATGGCTTTTGCCGCGCTCCTGCTTAGTCCACGGCCCGACGCGAACGGCCACGACCGCGCGGTGATTTCGCCGTCGGCGCAGATGCGGATTTTCTTTCTCCTGTTGGCCAACGCCGTGCTCTTCAGCGTGCTGGGCGGTGCGCTGCTGACGCGCTACCTGCTGCCGATGTATCCGCTGGTGCTGCTGCTGGCGGTGGCAACTTTTTACCGGCGCGTGCCTTATTGGCAAGGCTTGGCGCTGATTTCGGCCGTTGCGTTTTTCGTGGGCCTGTTCGTCAATCCGCCGTACGGGTTTGCTCCGGAAGACAACCTGGCATATGCGCGCGTGGTAAGAATGCATGAATCGGGCATCGTGGAGCTGACGAAACTTGATCCCGGCGCCACGGTGCTGAGCGCCTGGCCTATGACAGATGAGCTGACGCATCCCGAGCTTGGCTATGTGAAGCATCCGTGGGATGTGGTCGCGATCGACGATTTTTCGGCAGGACAGATCGCGCGCGCCGCGGAGAAGCCGCAAGCGTACTCGGCCGCGCTGGTCTTCTCGACGAAATACGATCCGGACTCACCCTTGGAGAAACTAAGTGGCGAGGCTCTCGACGAACGCTACTTCGGGCTGCATCACGACCTGCCGCCGGAGCTGATCGCCCGCGAACTGGGCGGGGACCTGGTGTGGAAGCGCGACGATGACGGAATGTGGATCGCACTGATCCACTTCAACCACCCGGTAGAAGCCCTGCTGGAGCGGGAGTGAACGCGCGGCAAACCAAATAGACGCAGAGAACTCGACCGGCAAACTTGTGCAGAAGTTTTTCTCGCAGGGTGCCGGAACACTTTGCTCCAGTGCGGTGTCTACAGAAGCACAGTGGCACCGATTGGGATGATCGGAGGGCCGTAGAACTCCACTCCCCGCGCCGACGCGCAGAGTGGGCTGTCGGCACGCTTTCGTCTCCTCATCGGCGCGGCTGAATTGAAGTTGGGGGAGGCGACCTTGTTCGAAGACTCCACATTTGAAACCATGGGCAGGATCCAGACCCGCAGCCGGGGCTGGATGATGGCGACATTGGCCTTCAACAGCTCCATTCTGCTGGCGCTGGTGATCATCCCGATCATCCACCCTGAGATGTTGCCGCAGATCACGAACGCGATCCTGATGGAAGAGCCTGCGCCGGTCGAGGAGCAAAGGCCGGTCGTGCGGACAGAGCAGGCGCCAACCGAGCGGACGGAGATGCCGGACGGCGTCATACTGGCTCCGCGACAGATTCCGAGCAAGCCGTGGATTCCTGGCGCAACGGATGATCCCGGGCCGATGAGAACCGCGGATCTCGGCGGCGGGCTGAACGGAGCAAACAGCCCGGACAATCCATTCAACGGGCGCGGGACGCATCCTGATGTGCGGCCGGCGCCGGCGGCGACTCAGCACGTCTCCTCCGGCGTGATGCAGGGAATGCTCATCTACAAAGTGATTCCGACGTATCCAGTGGTGGCGCAGGCGATTCGCGCATCAGGCACAGTATTGCTGCAGGCGACCATCTCGCGCACGGGAGCGATCGAGAATCTGCGTGTGGTGGAAGGGCCTGCGATGTTGCGGCAGGCGGCGCTCGATGCGGTGAGGCAGTGGCGCTACCGGCCTTACATGCTGAACGGCCAGCCGGTGGAGGTGGAGACCACGGTGGAAGTGAACTTCACGCTGGATTGAGCGGAGAACTGCTGGGGAACTCGCGGGGTGACAGCCTGAAGTTGAGTACCGTGTCGCGAACTCGGGCATGGAGCAACCCGGCGAAGAGTTCAGACAATCCCACGGCATGCTCGCTGCTCTGCGGCGAGTCAAGGATCGAGCACTCACTGGAACGAGGTGGGCGTGGTCGGCGACAATGGCTTCTGCCATGACAGAGACCACGCGCCGCGAATTCCTGATGGTTGCCTCCACCGTAACTCTTGGAGCTTTTGCCATGCCCGATGCATTGGGAGGCGTCGCGCCTGTTTCTGCGCGGCGACGACGTGTTCTCGTCGCGTCTCACACGCCGGCTGGGATTCTGGCGTTCGACTGGGACGAGGCGAGCGCGACGCTGACGCCAGTGGGCGTGGCGGCCAAAGTTCCTAACGTGGCGTGGATTGCGCTTTCAGGCGGATTCGTTTATTCGGCGTCGGAGCTGGATACGTTCGAAGGCAAGCCGACCGGGGAGGTGGCCAGCTTTCGCTTGGTTGGCGGAGAGTTGCAAGCGTTGTCGGCGCGCAACTCAGCCGGAACGGGGACCTGCCACGTGGCCGTGGATGCGACGGGGCGCATGCTCGTAGCCGCCGACTACACAGGCGCGAGTGCAGCCAGTTTTCGCATTGCGGATGGGAAGCTGAGCGAGGCGGTTTGGACCGAACACTACACGGAGCACGGTCCGAATCCTGACCGCCAGCAAACCGCGCATGCGCATTTTGCGTCGTTTTCGCCCGACAATCGCTTCGCCTATATCAACGATCTGGGCGGCGACTGCATTCACATTTACAAAGCCGATCCGACTACGGCGCAAATGACCGCGGCGGGGACGTATCACGGAGCGCCAGGCTCGGGAGCTCGCACGCTGCACTTCCATCCCAATGGCCATACGGGTTATTGCATGAACGAACTGTCTTCGACGGTGGACGTGCTCGACTGGCACAAAGCGGACGGAAGCCTGACGCTCGTCAATCGGATTGAATTGCTGCCTGTGGATTATCACGGACCCACGCGCGGATGCGATACGGTGATCACGCGCGACGGGCGGTTCGTCTACTTCGCCAACCGCGACAACAACTTTCTGTATGCGTTCAAGGCTGACCCGAGGACCGGAAGCCTGACGCCGATGAAGCGGTCGAATTGCGGCGGGAAAACGCCGCGCAACTTCACGCTCGATCCCACGGAGCGGTGGATGCTGGTGGCGAATCAGGATTCAAATGGGATCAGCGTGTTTGCGCGCGACCCGGCGACGGGGGAGCTGGCCGATGAAGTGAAGAGCAGCGCAGATGTGGAAGCGCCGATGCGAATTCTGTTTGTGTAGGAAGCAGGTTCTTACGCCCCTACGGGGCTGGCGGTTATTTGTGCGGCATTCCCAGGGCTGCGTCCGTCGCGGCGGACTTGCCCTGGGCTAATCTCTTGCGCTCCCTACGGGAGCTGGCCGGTGCGGATCCCCGATGCAGATTGAGTTCGCATAATTGTGCTTGTTAAGTGCGGACCGGCGCTACAACAGATCGGAGCTACAAGCTGTTTACGCGGCCTGCGTTTCGCCCCTCAACTGCTCGGCCTGGTAGTGAGCAATGAGCGCGTCGACGATGGGCTGAAGGCGGCCCTGCATCACCAGGTCGAGCTGGTGCAGCGTAAGGCCGATGCGGTGGTCGGTGACGCGATTCTGCGGGAAGTTGTAGGTGCGGATTTTTTCGCTGCGATCGCCTGAGCCCACCTGCTGTTTGCGGGCCTGGGCGAGTTCAGCGTTCTGCTTTTCCATTTCCATTTCGTAAAGGCGGGCGCGAAGCACGCGCATGCCTTTTTCGCGGTTCTTGATCTGCGATTTCTCGTCCTGGCAACTGACCACGGTATTGGTGGGCAGGTGAGTGATGCGCACCGCGGAGTAGGTGGTATTGACTGACTGGCCGCCGGGGCCGGAAGAGCAGAAGGTGTCGATGCGGAGATCCTTGGCCTCGATTTTGATGTCGACTTCCTCGGCCTCGGGCAACACGGCGACGGTGACGGCGGAGGTATGCACGCGGCCCTGCTGCTCGGTCTCGGGCACGCGCTGCACGCGGTGCACGCCGGACTCCCACTTGAGCTGCGAGTAGACGCGGTTACCCTCGATGATGGCGATGACTTCCTTGTAGCCGCCGATGCCGGACTCCGAGATCGACATCACTTCAACCTTCCAGCGCTTCTGCTCGGCGAAGCGCGTGTACATGCGGAAGATTTCCGCGGCAAAGAGCGACGCCTCGTCGCCGCCGGTGCCGGCGCGAATCTCAAGGATGATGTTCTTTTCGTCGTTTGGATCCTTGGGCAGCAGCATCACCTTGAGCTCTTCTTCAAGGGCCTGCTGGCGCGGCTCGAGCGCGGCGATCTCCTCCTGCGCCATGGCGCGCAGGTCGGCGTCGGTTTCGGCCAGCATGGCGCGCGCGTCGACGAGGCCCTGGCGGACTTGCTTGAGCTCGCGGAATTTCTCCACGGGAGCTTCAATTTCGCGCAGCGCTTTGGCGGTCTTCTGATATTTTTCGTGGTCGTTGAGGACCTCGGGCAGGGCGAACTGCGACTGCAGGTCGTTGTAGCGCTGCTCCATTTGTTCCAGGCGGTCAAGCATTGCGGGCCTCCGTGCCACTGCGTGGGGCGGGTTTACGTCGAGTGAAAAAGTGAAAGAGTGAACAAGTGAAAGGTTGCAGCAGGAGTGTATGCGGCGGGAGCCGCTAGAGGAGGGCCGGAATGGGCTCGCGAAGGGTCACTGCAGTTCTTATTCTAGCGCGAAACGGATCCTGATGAACGGGCCTACACCCCACCCTTACCCAGCAGAATACCGATGCCGTAGGTGACGGCGCCTTCGACAGCGCCGACGACAGTCATTTCGAGGCCCGAGGCCCACCAGGAGCGGACGGTGATAAGGGACTTGGCTGCTCCGACGGCGAAGTGCGCGGCGAGCGAGACGATAGCCGCGGCGATGACCGCCGGGATTCCCTGCATGAAGAAGAAGGGGATGACCGGAATGATAGCGCCGACGGCCGTGGAAAGCGCGCCGGAGCTGGCCGAGACGAGGGGGTTGGCCAGAGCCTCTTCACTGGAGCCGAGGCGCTCGGCCGACAGAGCGCGAAGCAACTGCTCGGGGTCGCTGGCGATGTGGTCGACCATATGAAGGGCGTCTTCTTCGGGAAGGCCCTTGACCTGGTAGTAGAGCGAAAGCAGCTCGCGGGCCTCGGGACCGTTCATCTGGATGGCCTCGCGTTCGCGGGCGATTTCGGCATGGTAGATTTCGCGTTCGCTTTTAGCGGCGAGGTAAGCGCCGGAGCCCATGGAGAGCGCGGAAGCGATCATGCCGGAGAGGCCGGCGAGCAGAACGTATTTGGAGTCGCCCGAAGTGGCGCCGGAGACGCCGGAGACGATGCCGAAGATTGCGCCGAGTCCGTCGTTCACGCCGTAGATAGCGTCGCCGATCCACGATCCAGGCTGAGTGCGGCCCTGGTTGCGCTTGGCCAGCATCTCGTCAAGCACGGCTTTGGCGTCAATTTTGTGCGTGCCGGCAGGGACGGTGTAGTGCCCGCGCAGAAGCGAGCCGAGCTCGCGGTAATGATCTTTCTCGTCCTGGATGACGTGCTCGAGGATGGCGATGGATCCCTCGTCGCCGAGGGCCTTCAACTGCTCGCCGTAGCGAGCGATGTCGCGACTCTCTTCAATTTCAAGGCGGCGCAGAGCCATTCGCATGCCGCCGGCGCGATTGGCCAGCGAGTCAGCCTGGCCACCGGGACCACCGGAGTAGACCGGTTCAGGTCCGCCGAGCTGCTTGATGCGGCCCTCCCACAGCGTGGCGTGCTCGATTTCAGCCTGGGCCAGATGGCGCAGCACTTGCGCGCGGACGGGGTCGGAATCGCGATCAGCGAGGGTGTTGTAGGTGTGGTAGCCCTCCATCTCGGCCTGCCAGTTGCCTTCGAGGGCGGCAAGGATCTTTTTGTTTCGGGCGCCGCTCAGAATGGCAATGGGCATGGGTAAACCTCGCTTTGAGGATAACGGATCGCGCGGCCCTAAGGTGTTGAAACATCCCATGGCGCATTGGCACGCTGAGCCAGCCTGCTGCTGTCTCTCGTATAGTGTTGTGTGGGCTGGGGAAGGGCGGTACCAGATTTACTGAGCGCCGGCCCGCGGAAGACCTTGGCCTGTGCGTTGGCATTGGCGCGCCTGGAATTGGGCCTGAGCAAGAGAAGCACCGGTCTTGAATCAGACGAGCATCGAAATTGGGAAAGCAGGGATAAGCTTTTATGGTAGAAAACTCAAAACCGTCGGCGCCGCTTACGTCGCCGGGCTACTTTATGCCGTTCGTCACGGTTACGGCGCTGTTTTTGACATTCGGTTTTATCACCACGCTGAATATGTCGCTGGTGCCGCACCTGCGGTTGATCTTCAACGTTGGCTACAAGTCGGCGATGCTGGCGGAGTCGGCGTTCTTTCTCGCTTACTTCGTCTTTTCCGCGCCGACCTCAAAGCTGATCGAGTGGATTGGCTACAAGAAGACGATGGTGGTGTCGCTGTTCATTCAGGTGGTGGGCTGCCTGTTGTTTATTCCGGCGGCCAACCTGGTGAATTTCCCGCTGTTCCTCACTGCTTGTTTTGTTGTGGGCGCGGGCGTGACGGCCTTGCAGACTTCCGCCAATCCCTATACGGCGATTCTGGGTCCGGAGGCGAGCGCTCCGGTGCGGCTGACGCTGGCGCAGGCATTCAACTCGATTGGGACGACGGTGGCGCCGATCTTCGCCGGCGCTTTTATCCTGACGGATCCCACCAAGTTTGCCACGCCGGCGGCCATTGCGAACACGGTTCGCGCGCCGTATATCGCGATTGCGGGAGCGCTCCTCGTGCTCGGTATCGCGGTGGCGTTTTCTCATTTGCCTCACATTGACCAGCCGCCATCGTCCCACCCGGTAAAGGAGGGCGCGCAGGCGAGCCGCAGCGTTTGGAGCTACCGGCACACGGTTCTGGGCGCGCTGGGAATTTTTCTGTATGTGGGCGTAGAGGTTGGACTGGCCTCGATCGCGGTGAATTACTTCAAGGCGCAGGGCATAAGCTCGTTCAAGACGGCATCGGACTTGGCGTCGCTCTACTGGTTTGGCGCGCTGGTGGGCCGTTTGGCCGGTTCCTGGATTCTGACCAAGGTCAAGTCGGGCAAGCTGCTGGGAATTTTTGGATTCGCGGCATCAGCGCTCCTGATTACGTCAATGGCGACTTCAGGCAATGTAGCCATTTGGACGATGGTGCTGTGCGGCTTTTTCAACTCCATCATGTTCCCGAACATCTTTACGCTGGGCATTGCCGGACTGGGGCCGATGACGAGCAAAGGGTCGGGGTTGATTATGACGGCGATCGTCGGAGGAGCGATTATTCCGGCTTTGCTGGGCGCGGCGGCGGACCGGTGGGGCATCCAGCGCGCGTTCGTGATTCCGCTCATCTGCTATCTCTACATTGCGTGGTACGGGCTGTGGGGATCGAAGCCGGTGGGAACAGCGAGTAGCTCCTAGCCTCTAGCTTCTAGCTGGATTTTGCGAGGCCCTTTAGCGAATGCTGGAGGGCATTTGATTTTTTGGCAAAATAGATTCGGGCGTAAGATGGGGCGATTCGGAGCCCGGTGGCAATGAGGCGCAAGGCAAAATTGGCGGCAGCAAAGAGTCGCAGCGGGACATGGCTTCTTGTTGTCGCCGCCGTGATTTTCGTCCTGATTCTGCTGTTGCGCATGGTTGTGTTTGTCACGCCGCACAGGCGGAATCATTTTTGAGGCGAGCCCGCGGCGGCTTCCACTTCGCGCCATTCTCCGTCTGGGAGCTTGATTTCGGCCGCGGCGACGTTCTCCTCGAGATGCGCGACCTTCGAGGTGCCGGGGATGGGCAACAGGACAGGCGAGCGGTGCAGCAGCCAGGCCAGCGAGAGTTGCGAGACGGAAATCAGATGGAAGCCGGCGATGCGGATGAGTTCCTGCGCGGCAGGGTGCTCGGGTTTGAGGAGCTTGCCACCAGCGTTGGGGTACCAGGGCAGGAAGGCGATGCCACGGCGCTCGCAGTAGTTGAGTGTTTCCTCGTGGCGGCGGTCGGCGAGCGAATATCGGTTTTGAACAGAGACGATGGGGACGATTTTCTCAGCGGCTTCGATTTCGGCAGGTGTAACTTCGCTGAGGCCGATGTGGCGGATTTTTCCCTGGTCTTGGAGTAGTTTCAGGGCGCCTAAAGACTCTTCGAGCGGCGTGCGCGGGTCGATTCGATGGAGTTGGTAAAGATCGATGCGTTCGAGCTTGAGGCGGCGCAGGCTCATCTCCACACATTGAATGAGGTAGCCGGCACGGCCCACATACTCGGTTTTGGCGGGGCCCTGGCGGGTGATGCCGCCCTTGGTGGCGATGACCATGCCGGATGGGTAAGGCGCGAGGGTCTCGCCGATGAGCCGTTCGGCGATCTCGGGGCCGTAGGCATCGGCGGTGTCAATGAGATTGATGCCGAGCTCGACGGCGCGGCGCAGCACGCGGCGTGCTTCGGCTTCATCGGACGGCTCGCCCCAAGCGCCCTCGCCGACGAGGCGCATGGTTCCGTATCCCAGCCGGTGAACGGGCAGATCGCCCCCGATAAGAAACGTGCCACTAAGAGACGCGGAGAGATGAGACGGGTCCGTCATTCGATTTCGATGGTAGCCTCGCGGAGCGGCGTGGGACAATGTGTGGGTTTGGGCCTGCAACTGGGAGATCCGGAACCGGGCGGGCGCGGGCTGCGTATTTCAGACCAAGGCAAGAGCCAGTTCACGATAGGCAAGGAGAGCAACGACCATGAGTACGTACACATACCCCAATCCGCAAGCCATCTTTTATCAGCAATACAACGCAGCGCGACGCGATGAGGTCGTGGGCATATTGCTGGCGCTGTTCCTGGGCGGATTTGGCGTGCATCACTTTTATCTGCGCCGGACGGGATTGGGGATTCTATATATCTGCTTCTGCTGGACTGGTATTCCCTCGCTTCTCGGGTTCATTGAGTGCTTCTTCATGCCGGGGCGGGTGCGCGAGTTCAACTCGATTCAGGCGGCGGCGATTGCGGCGTCACTGGGCATTCCAGTGCCGGGATGGGGCCAGGCGCCGGTGAATGTAGCGGTCAATATGCCGCCGGCGGGAGCTGTGTCGGGTCCGGCGGTTAGCGCGGCGACATACGCGCCGCCGCCGACTGCGATCGCAGCGTACCCACCGACTGTTGCTCCAGTAGCGACGTGCGCGAACTGTCAGCGCACCAATGCGCCAGGCGCAAGGTTCTGCTCGGGATGCGGACAGGCGCTGTAGCAGCAGGGGTCAGGGATCAGGTTTCAGGGATCAGAAAGTGTCAATCACGCGGTGCGCCTACATATTCGCGTGGCCGGAGCGCATGGACTCGTTGAACTTGGGCTTGGAGAACTCGAGCGCGGCTTCGAGGGCTTCCTGGTAATCCGCGGCGCGGGCCATGAGCGCAGGAGTGGCGGCGCCAAACTCGCCAGAGAGCACCATCAATCCTTCGCCGGCTTCGTCGCCGGCCATGCGCAACAGGTCGGCCTCAGTGGTGTTCAGGTACTGCGCGTCGCGCGGATCGGCGATCCACACTGGCTCGCCTTCTCCCAGCACGCCCGACAGCCAATAAACCTTGCTGAGCAGGTAGCGGAGCCGCTCATTATCGTCGGTCTCGGTAAAGATAAACTTCTTTTGCCAGCGGCTGTAGTAGCGCGTGGTGACGGGAACGGGCTGGCGGTTGCCGGACTTCACGAACTCGAGCTGGCCCATGTCGACCGTTTTGCGGATGGCGTTGTAGACGAAGGTTTCCGCGTAGGGCTGCTCCATGGCGGGGACGATTTCGGCAAAGGTGAGCGTGACGGCGGCGGAGATTTTGGCGTGCAGGTTGTGCGCTCCGCCGTCGGCCACATGAATTTCGCCGTGGACGATGTGGGTGTCCGCGCCGGAGGTCGAGGTGTGAAAGGGCCAGCAGAAATCCCTGAAGGAGAGGGGCAATCCGCCGAGCGTGACGTAGCAATCGGGACGAGGATTGCGCAGCCGCTTGGCTTCGCCGGCCAGGTGCGCGGTCATCTCGGGAAGCAGGTGCGGCTTATCGAAATCGAACGCATCGCTCAACTCGAGCTTGAGTGAGCGGCCAAGGGACTCGGCGCCGGGCAGGCCAAGCTCGAAGATGGCGGTGGGCTGGCCGCGAAAGTCGGCGCCCTGCTTGACGGAGATAAGAACCATGCCGGCTTTTGTGGCGGCCGATTCGAGCGATGAGACGAGCGAAGTCTTTAGATCTGAGGCCATGCGTGGGGAATCCTGGGCCGAAAATCGATGCAGGATCATTGTAGCTTCTGGCTGCGAACTTCCAGCTTGCACGCGGTCAGCCAACGCATTCGGTTCTCGCGCAAGCCCGGATAGAGGCAGGTTCGCAAAGCGTGTCCGAAACGCCCCGGTTACAATGGCAGTCGTGACCTCCGAAGCCTCAAAACACATTATTCTCGCCGAAAATCTAACCAAAGTTTATAGGGCGGGCCGCATCGAGGTAGCCGCGGTACGCGGGGTTTCACTGGCCGTCGAGCCGGGCGAGTTTGTGGCCATCGTGGGACCGTCTGGTTCAGGCAAGTCCACTCTTTTCTATCTTTTAGGCGGCCTGACGCGGGCAACCGAGGGTCGCGTGGTCATTGACGGTGTCGATTTCGCCTCGCTCAGCGACGCTGAGCGAACCCGGCTGCGGAAACACCGTATCGGCTTTGTTTTCCAAAGGTTTAACCTGCTGCCGACGCTTTCGGCGATGGGCAATATCGAGATTGCCTACACGATCAGCGGGCGCGCCTCGGGTCCCAATGGAGCCCCGATGGACCGGCAGTATCTTGACCACCTGAGCGAAATGCTGGCGATCAAGGGAAGGCTTGATCATAGGCCATCGGAACTGAGCGGCGGCGAGCAACAGCGGGTGGCGATTGCCAGGGCGCTGATCACGCGGCCGGCGATCGTTCTGGCGGACGAGCCAACGGGGAACCTCGATACGAAGAACTCGGACGCGGTTCTGCAGATGCTGCTCCGGTCGAACCGGGAGTTGGGGCAAACCACGCTCATGATTACCCACAATCCCGAGGCGGCGGCTATTGCCGGCCGAATCTTATATATGCGCGACGGGCAGATTGTGCGCGAGACGGCAGGATTGGGGCCGGCAGCGCTCCAGCAGCCTGTCTTCTCGAGTCCCTCGTAAGCCCGCATTCGAGCGTTGACTCCCGGGTTTTTTCTTGATATCTTTGAAAGGTTCGCAAGAACACCGCTTGAAGTGTGTGTGAACTCGGGCGGAGTAAGGAAATTCTCCGCGAAGGTTTTAGAAGACGGAGGGATTTCCAGGGCCAGGTGAAGTTGGCCGGCCAGACAAGTTCCCGGAATCGCTCTCTTCTTGCGGAGGGCAGGGAACATTCGCATCGGAGCCCGCGCGTTCCCCACCTTGGAGGGGCTATGCGGGCCGGAATCGTCGAAACGGAATTGGCTCCTGCCTAAAGGGACGACCGATCACCGTCGGGGTTCTCGTCTGAGAGTGGAACGAAGACAGACGCGAAGCAGCAACCTGGGGCTTCTCTGTGTGTTTGGCTGGCGCAAACGCCATTCAAAAACCAGAACAGCCCGAAGGGTGTGTGCGGCTGTGGAGCGGCAAGTAATGGGTTTGTGAAGTAAGGAGCTGCGGTTTGCCAACTTTTAATCAACTTGTTCGCAAGGGGCGTACGGCCCCCCGTTACAAGACGGCGTCGCCTGCGTTGCAGGCATCGCCGCAGCGGCGCGGCGTGTGCACGCGCGTGTATACGCAAACGCCCAAGAAGCCGAACTCGGCACTGCGCAAAGTGGCCCGCGTACGGCTGACCAATGGGATTGAGGTGACCACCTACATTCCCGGCATCGGCCACAACCTGCAGGAGCACTCGATTGTGCTGATTCGCGGGGGCCGTGTGAAGGACCTGCCAGGCGTGCGTTATCACGTGGTGCGGGGAACGCTGGATTCAGTGGGCGTGACGGCCCGTTCGCAAAGCCGGTCGAAGTATGGCGCCAAGCGCGCCAAGGGCGGCGCGAAGTAAGGCGAGCTAACAGCTGTCAGCTATCAGCTTTCAGCCAAAACTCGCGGGAACCATCGTCAGTAGATTCGGCACGAAGAAGCTGAAAGCTGACGGCTGAGAGCTAATAGCTGTTTTGAGGATTTATGCCAAGAAAAGGGCACATTGCGAAGCGGGAAGTGGCGCCGGATCCGGTGTACGGATCGACGCTGGTGACCAAGTTTGTGAACTCCATGATGTGGGGCGGCAAGAAGTCGACCGCGCAGTCCATCTTCTATCAGGCGATGAAGAACCTGGAGGAGAAGGGCGGCGGGGACGACGCGCTCAAGCTGTTCAAGAAGGCTGTGGAGAACTGCAAGCCGCTGCTTGAAGTGAAGACGCGTCGCGTGGGCGGCGCCAACTACCAGGTGCCGATCGAGGTGAATGCCGACCGCAGAACCTCGCTGGCCATCCGCTGGCTGATCACCTACGGGCGCAGCCGTGGCGAGAAGGGCATGACCGACAAGCTGAGCAACGAGTTGCTGGACGCGGCCAACGGGCGCGGCGCGGCCATGAAGAAGAAGGAAGACGTGCACCGTATGGCCGAGGCCAACAAGGCCTTTGCGCACTACCGGTGGTAGGGAATTCAGCCGCTAGCTACTAGCTCCTAGCTTCTAGCTTTTAGCGGCCAGCAGTGGAGCAAAAAATTGGGACCGCACGAGGCGGTTCCGGGGATAAAGGGCTAGAGGCTGGGAGCTAGAGGCTAGCAGCTAGTCGTAACCGCGGGGAAAGACGTCCCGCAAGGAATTGAAATCGTGGCTCGCACCGTACCCCTAAATCGCTGCCGGAACATCGGGATCATGGCGCACATCGACGCCGGAAAGACGACAGCGACAGAACGCATCCTGTTCTACACCGGCATCACGCACCGGCTGGGAGAGGTGCATGAAGGCACGGCGACCATGGATTACATGGAGCAGGAGCAGGAGCGCGGCATCACGATTACCTCGGCGGCGACCACCTGCACCTGGCGCGACGTTCGCATCAATATTATTGATACCCCCGGCCACGTGGACTTTACCGCCGAAGTGGAACGCAGCCTGCGCGTGCTCGATGGCGCGGTGGCGTTGTTTGACTCCGTGAGCGGCGTGCAGCCGCAGACCGAGACTGTGTGGCGGCAGGGCGATAAATACAAGGTTCCCCGAATTTGCTTCGTCAACAAGATGGACAAGAACGGCGCGGACTTCGAGCATGTGCTTGAGACCATTCGCAAGCGGCTGGGCGCGCGGCCCGTAGCGCTGCAGATTCCCGTCGGCGCCGAGGCGAACTTCAAGGGCGTCGTGGACCTGATTGAGATGAAAGCCATTCTCTGGCACGACGAAACTCTGGGCGCCGAGTTTTCCATCGAGCCGATTCCCGCCGGGTTGCAAAAGAAGGCCGAGGCCTTCCGCCTGCAGTTGATTGAAGTCATCGCCGAGACCGATGACGTTCTGCTGGAAAAGTTCCTGGAAGGCGAAACGCCAACCGTGGAAGAGTTGAAGGCCGGCATTCGACAGGCCACCATCGATCTGAAGGTTTTTCCGGTGATTTGCGGAAGCGCCTTCAAGAACAAGGGCATTCAGACGCTTCTCGACGCCGTCGTCGATTACCTTCCCAGCCCGCTCGACAAGCCTCCGGTTGAGGGCATCGACCCCAACCATCACTCCAAAATTGAAACGCGCAAGCCCGACGACAACGAGCCACTGTCGGCGCTGGCCTTTAAGATCATCAACGATCCTTACGGCAAGTTGTGCTTCGTCCGCGTTTATTCGGGTTCGCTCAGGACCGGCGACACGGTGCTGAACCCGCGCACTGGCAAGACCGACCGCATCGGGCGCCTGGTGAAGATGCACGCCAACAAGCGCGAGGACGTGACCGAGATTCTGGCCGGCGACATCTGCGCCTGTCTGGGTGTCAAGGATCTGAAGACCGGCGACACGCTTTGCGATCCGCATCATCCCATTGCGCTGGGCGCGATTACCTTCCCCGACACCGTAATTTCGGTGGCCATTGAGCCCAAGACCAAGGCCGACCAGGAAAAGATGGCCATGGCGCTGTCGCGGCTGGCCGATGAGGATCCCACCTTCAAGGTGCGCACCGACGAAGACTCGGGCCAGACGATCATCAGCGGCATGGGCGAATTGCACCTGGAGATTCTGGTCGACCGCATGAGGCGCGAACACAAGGTGGAAGCCAATGTGGGCGAGCCCAAGGTTGCCTTCCGCGAGACCATCCGGAAGAAGGCCGAGGCCGAGGGCAAGTACATCCGGCAGACCGGCGGCTCGGGCAACTACGGCGACTGCTGGCTGCGCGTCGAGCCGAACGAGCCGGGCAAGGGCTATGAGTTCGTCAATGAGATCAAAGGCGGCTCCGTTCCGAGGGAGTACATCAAGCCCATCGACCAGGGAGTGCGGGGCGCCATGGAGCTGGGCATTCTGGCCGGCTTCCCGATGGTCGACATCAAGGTAACACTGTTTGACGGCAGCTATCACGAGGTGGACTCGAACGAGATGGCCTTTAAGTTTGCCGGCTCGATCGCGTTCAAGGAAGCGGCCAGGAAGGCGTCGCCAGTGCTGCTGGAGCCGGTGATGGCCGTGGAAGTGACGGTGCCTGAGGAGTTCATGGGCGTAATTATTGGCGACATCAACTCGCGTCGCGGGCGAATCGAGGGCATGGAGCATGCCGCGGGTTCGCAGGTGATCAGGGCGATGGTGCCGCTCAAGGAGATGTTCGGCTACGTGAACGAAATTCGCTCGTCCACACAGGGCCGGGCGTCGTATTCGATGCAGTTTGCGCGCTACGAAGAGGCGCCGCGCATGATTGCCGATGAAATCATCGGCCGCGCGCAGGGCAAGTAAGGTTTTGGGGCTGGAGCCGGACCGCCGGCGCCCTGAGAAGCAACGGGCAGTAAGAGCAATGAAAGGGATTTGGGATTTTTATGGCGAAGGAAAAGTTTGATCGTTCAAAGCCGCACGTGAACGTGGGGACGATCGGGCACATCGATCACGGCAAGACGACGTTGACGGCGGCCATCACGAAGGTGTTGCAGAAGCACAACCCGAAGAACCAGTTTCGCTCGTTCGACTCGATCGATAACGCGCCGGAGGAGCGGGAGCGCGGGATCACGATCGCCACGGCGCACGTGGAGTACGAGACGGCCAACCGTCACTACGCGCACGTGGATTGCCCGGGCCACGCCGACTACATCAAGAACATGATCACCGGCGCGGCACAGATGGACGGCGCGATCCTGGTGGTAGCGGCGACCGATGGACCGATGCCGCAGACCAAGGAGCACGTGTTGCTGGCCCGCCAGGTGGGCGTGCCGTACATCGTGGTGTTCCTGAACAAGTGCGATGCGGTGGAAGACACGGAGCTGATCGACCTGGTGGAGATGGAAGTCAGGGAGCTGTTGACCAAGTACCAGTTCCCGGGCGACGACGTGCCGGTAGTTCGCGGGTCGGCGCTGGGCGCGTTGAACGGCGAGCCGCAGTGGGAGGCGAAGATCGACGAGCTGATGGCGGCGGTGGACAAGTACGTGCCGCAGCCGAAGCGCGACGTGGAGCAGCCGTTCCTGATGCCGATTGAGGACATTTTCTCGATCTCGGGGCGCGGGACCGTGGTCACGGGCAGGATCGAGCGCGGCAAGGTGAAGGTGGGCGAGGACGTGGAGATCGTCGGCTTCCGCGAGACGCGCAAGACGGTGTGCACGGGCGTGGAGATGTTCAAGAAGCAGTTGGACGAGGGTCTGGCGGGGGACAACGCCGGAATCCTGCTGCGCGGCACGCCGAAGGAAGACGTGGAGCGGGGGATGGTGCTGGCCAAGCCGGCATCGATTACGCCGCACACCAACTTCAAGAGCTCGGTGTACGTGCTGTCGAAGGAAGAGGGCGGCCGTCATACGCCGTTCTTCAAGGGCTACCGGCCGCAGTTCTACTTCCGCACGACGGACGTGACGGGAGTGGCGGAGCTGCCGGCGGGCGTGGAGATGGTGATGCCGGGCGACAACGTGGAGCTGGAAATCGATCTGATCACGCCGGTGGCCATGGAGAAGGGCCTGCGCTTCGCGATCCGCGAAGGCGGCAGGACCGTGGGCGCGGGAACGATCAGCGAAATTATTAAGTAAGTGAATAGTGAACAGTGGACAGCGAACAGCGAACAGCGAACAGTAAGAACGTCAGTCGGAAAGCAAAGCGGTTTTGAATAGCAGGAAAACCGATCACTGTTCACTGACCGCTGTGCGCTGTGACCCGAAGGGGAACAAATGGTAGGACAGAGAATTCGAATCCGGTTGAAGGCATACGACTATCGCGTGCTGGACACCTCGACCGGCGAGATTGTGGACACGGCCAAGCGCACCGGAGCAACGGTGGCGGGGCCGATTCCCTTGCCGACGATCAAGAACAAGTATTGCGTGCTGCGCTCACCCCATGTGGACAAGAAGTCGCGCGAGCAATTTGAGATCCGCACGCATAAACGGCTGATTGACATTCTGGAGCCGACGCAACAGACGGTGGATGCGCTGATGAAGCTCGATCTGCCCGCCGGCGTGGATGTGGAGATCAAGGCGTTTGAAAAGTAGCGACGCTACTTTTCGAGCTTCTAGCTACTAGCTTCTAGCCGCTAGCTCGATAGGGGTCGAACCGGCAGTCGAAGCAGAGCGAAGTTTTTGTTGGGTGAGTTGATGGCTGATTCCTGGCAAGAAAACAGCTAGGAGCTAGGAGCTAGAAGCTAGCGGCTAGAAGCTCATCGAGAATTCCGGCAGTGCGATGCGGACAAGCTCGCATGATGAGGTGAGGGAAAGATGGCAGTCACAGGGATTCTGGGAAAAAAGATCGGCATGACACAGGTCTTTGACGAAAAGGGCGACGTGCACCCGATTACGGTGCTGCAGGCCGGCCCGTGCGTCATCACGCAGCTGAAGACGGCGGCGAAGGACGGATACGACGCAGCGCAGATCGGACTGGTGGAGTTCGTGAAGGCTTCGCGGATGACCAAGGCGCAGAATGGCCACCTTGCGAAGAGCGAAGCACCGCCGGTGAAAGTGATCAAGGAAGTGGACGTTGAAGCTGCGGCCGAGGGCACCGCAGAGACCAAGGCCGGCGATCGCGTGCTTGTGGACATTTTTACCGATGCAAAGTTTGTGGACGTCATCGGCACATCGAAGGGCCGCGGATTCTCCGGCGTGGTGAAGAGGCACAAATTTGGCGGCGGCCCCAAGTCGCACGGGCACATGTTCCAGGTGCAGGGATCGATCGGCGCATCGAGCTTTCCGTCGCGGGTATTTCCCGGCCAGCGCATGCCAGGCCATTTCGGAACGGACCAGGTGACGGTGCGCAATTTGCGTATTCGCGGTATCGATGTGGACGAGAATCTGCTGATGGTTGAAGGAGCGGTGCCGGGACCACGCGAGGGTTACGTGCTGATCTCGAAAGCCAAGGCTCCACCGCGCGAGCGCCGTGGCTTTGCCGGCTTGGGCACGGTTGATCCATTGAAGGCGGCGAAGAAGGCAGCGAAGAAGAAAGCATGAGTTCGTAGCTAGAAGCTGATTGGAAAAGACGATGGCAAAAGTGGATGTATTGAATTTGAGCGGCAAGAAAGTGGGCTCGGTGGAGCTGTCCGACGCAGTGTTTGCGCCGGAGCAGGTGAACGAGGCCCTGTTGTGGGAAGCGGTGAAGCACTTCCGCGCCTCGCAGCGCCAGGGCACGGCGGCCACCAAGAACCGCAAGCTGGTAGCCGGATCAGGCAAGAAGCTCTGGAAACAGAAGGGCACGGGCAGGGCGCGTGTGGGCTCCGTTCGTTCTCCGTTGTGGCGCCATGGCGGCACCGTGCACGGGCCGCAGCCGCGTAGCTATGAGTATCCTTTTCCCCGCAAGAAGCTGTTGGGCGCGCTGCGCTCGGCGCTGGCCGCGAAGCTGGCCGACGGCAAGCTGACGGTGGTGGATTCACTGGAGATCAAGGAAGGCAAGACCAAGCTCTACCGCGAAGCGTTGAACAATCTAGACGCGAAGCGGACAGTGCTGCTGGTGGAAAACGGCAAAACGCTGGCGCATTCGCTGGTGCTGGGCGCGCGGAATCTCAAAGGCGTTGAACTGGTGCTGAACAACGAGGTTCATCCCTACGATCTGCTGCGCTACGACCGGGCCATTTTCTCGAAGGCCGCGATTGAGCAGCTGACAGAGGCACTCGAGAAGACCGCGTCGAAACGTAAGCATGAGGCGCGCAAGGCTGCGGCCGAGAAGGAGGTTGCGTAATGCCGACTCTGCACACAGTCATTCGCCGCCCCGTAATTACCGAAAAAGGCTTGGGCGCAAAGGAAGCCGAAAACACACTGGTCTTCGAAGTTGCGCCCAATGCCACCAAGACGGAAGTGAAAGAGGCCGTGGAAGCGCTCTTCAAGGTGAAGGTGGACGCGGTGCGCACGGCAACTTTTGCCGGCAAGGAACGCCGGCGGGGTAAGTACGCAGGCTTCAGGCCGGATTGGAAGAAAGCGTACGTGAAACTAAAGGCCGGCGAGAAGCTGCCGGAGTACGTGAGCAATCTGTAAGGCGGTTCGCAGTTCACAGTGGACAGTTTAGGAAAACGAACATGGCAATCAAGACATACAGGCCGATCACACCGACGTTGCGATTTCAGACGTCGCTTGAGACCGGCGATCTGACGGCCCAAACGCCGCACAAGCCGCTGGTCACGACGCGCAAGCGCACCGGCGGGCGGCGCAACTCGGGCGATCTGACGATTCGTCACCAAGGCGGCGGGCACAAGCAGAAGCTGCGCCTCATCGACTTCAAGCGCGAGAAGTTTGGCGTGCCGGGCAAGGTGGCGACCATTGAGTACGATCCCAACCGATCAGCGCGCATCGCCCTGGTGAACTACGCCGATGGCGAGAAGCGCTACATCTTGCAGCCGGTGGGGCTCAAGGTGGGGGCGACTGTGACCTCGGGTCCCGAGGCCGACATTCTCATTGGCAATGCGCTGCCGCTCAAGAGCATTCCCGCGGGCACGACGGTGCATGCCATTGAGCTCAAGCCGGGCAAGGGCGCGCAGATGGCGCGTTCGGCCGGGGCGCAGGCGCAGTTGGTAGCTAAAGAGGGCGACTATGCCCTGCTCAAGCTGCCTTCCGGCGAGACGCGCAGAGTGCTTGTCGAGTGCATGGCAACCATCGGGCAGGTGGGCAACACGGATCACGAGAACGTGGCCATCGGCAAGGCGGGACGCAATCGCTGGCTGGGCATCCGGCCAACGAATCGCGGCGTTTCCATGAATCCTGTGGACCATCCGCATGGCGGCGGCGAGGGAAAGACTTCGGGCGGACGCCATCCGGTTACGCCGTGGGGCCAGCCGACACGCGGCTACAAGACGCGCAACAACAAGCGGACGGACGCGTTCATCGTCAGCCGCAGAGCGAAGTAGAGGAGCTGGGTTTTATGGGACGTTCGACGAAGAAAGGGCCGTTTGTGGATGCGCACCTCATGGTGAAGATCGAGGCGCTGAACAAGGCCAACGATAAGAAAGTGGTGAAGACCTGGACGCGGCGCTCGACGATCTTTCCCGAGTTCGTGGGCCACACGATCGCCGTGCACAACGGCAGGAAATTTGTTCCTGTGTACGTGACCGAGAACATGGTGGGACACAAGCTGGGCGAGTTTGCGCCGACGCGGGTGTTCAAGGGCCACACCGGCGGCTCCAAGGCAGCGTCAACCGAGACGGTTGCCAAGCCGGCGCCAGCGGCGTAGGCGCTGAAGGCTGAAAGCTGAAGTTTGAGGAAGGCATGAGTATGGCAGTGGCAACAAGGGAATACAGAGCCGAGGCAAGGTTCCAGCGCGTATCGCCGCAGAAGGCGCGGCTGGTGCTGGAACTGATCAAGGGGCGCGGAGTTCAGGAAGCGCTGGATACGGCGGCGTTTACCAAGAAGCGCATCGCCCCGGTGGTGCACAAGCTTTTAACTTCGGCGGTGGACAACGCGAAGTATGTCGCCGGCGAAGAAGGCATCGATCTGGACGTGGACAATCTTTACGTGAAGTCGGCGGTGGCCAATGACGGGCCGCGCATGAAGAGGATTCGTCCCGCGCCGATGGGGCGGGCTTATCGCTATCAGCGCCGGCTTACGCACATCATTCTGTCGGTGGCCGAGCGCGAGTCGGCGACGGGCCTGGTAACAAAGGTGGAAGAGCCGGCGGCTGCGACGCAGCCCGCCAAGACAGCCAAGGCGAAGAAAGCCGCGCCCAAAGCAGCGAAAGCCAAGCCCGCGGCCAAGAAGACTGCGGCAACCAAGAAGAAGTCCGGCAAGTAAGCCGGGAGATTTTTGAGAGGAAGTATATGGGACAAAAAGTTCATCCTTACGGATTCCGGCTGGGAATCAACAAGCCGTGGCGGTCACGCTGGTTCTCGGAGCGCGAGTATGCGAAGCTGCTGGTCGAGGACGTGAAGCTGAAGGCCGAGCTGCGCGAGAAGCTGAAGGCGGCCGGCGTGAGCTCAGTTGAGATCGAGCGGCCGGGAAACAAGCTGCGCTTCCTCATCCGCACTGCGCGGCCGGGCATCGTGATCGGGCGCAAGGGCGCGGAAATTGAGAAGCTCAAGACCGAGCTGGCCAAGCGCACCAATCGCGACGTGTTCATCGACATCATTGAAGTGAACAAGCCAGAACTGGATGCGCAGCTGGTGAGCGAGAATATCGCACTGCAGCTCGAAAAGCGCGTGAGTTTTCGGCGGGCGATGCGCAAGAGCGTGGACTCGGCGCTGCGCTTTGGCTGCAAGGGAATCAAGGTGCGCGTTTCGGGCCGTCTGAACGGCAATGAAATCGCGCGCTCGGAATGGTATCTGCAGGGGCGGTTGCCGCTGCACACGCTGCGCGCCGACATTGACTATGGATTTACCGAGGCCCAAACGACGTATGGCGTGATCGGCGTGAAGGTTTGGATTTATCGCGGCGACATCTATGAGCAGAAGCGCCGCCAGGCCCCGCCGGTTGGGAAGACGGTGTTTTAAGAGCGGCTTTCAGCCCTCAGCTTTCAGCTATCAGCTGAAGAGAGGTCATGGAAGCGGTTTTGGGTAAGTACAGGCTGAGAGCTGACAGCTAAGAGCTGATAGCTGTTTTCGAGGTTTTCGTTATGTTGATGCCAAAGAAGGTGAAGTTCCGCAAGCAGCAGAAGGGCAAGCGCCGGGGCAAGGCGTGGCGCGGCTCCACGCTGTCGTTCGGCGAGTACGGTTTGAAGGTTTTGGAGTGCGGGTACATCACGGACCGGCAGATCGAGGCCAGCCGTATCGCCATGACGCGTTTCATCAAGCGCGGGGGCAAGATCTGGTTGCGGCTGTTCCCTGACAAGCCCATCACCAAGAAGCCCGCCGAAGTCCGCATGGGCTCGGGCAAGGGTGCGCTGGACCACTGGGTCGCAGTGGTGCGGCCAGGAAAGATCTTGTTTGAGATGGAAGGCGTGACGCCGGAGCTTGCGGCCGAGGCCATGCGCCTCGCATCGCACAAGCTGCCGCTGAGAACCAAATTTGTGCAGCGCGGCGGGGGCGAGAAGGTCGCGATCAAGGCCGAGTAGAGACGCTGAAAGCCTGGAGTTTAGGAAAAGAAGATGGAACTGACAAAGATTCGTAATTTGAGCGACGAAGAGCTGAAGCACCAGGAGAAGACCTCCGCGGAGCAGCTCTTCCGTATCCGCTTCCAGGTGGCTCTGGGGCAGAACGACGGGGTGAAGAAACTCCGTCAACTGCGCAAGGAGATTGCGCAGATCAAGACTGTGGCGCGCGAGCGCGAGCTGGGCATTCAAGGGGAGACCGGGGAAGAACAGCAAGCTTCGCCTGCGGAGCCCAAGACGGTGAAGGCCAGGGAAGCGGCGCCGACGGCGGAAGCAAAGGCTGCGAAGACGAAAAAAACCGAAGCCCCGGCCAGGGCTAATACGGCGAAGGCGAAGAAAGCTGCACCGGTCGCGAAAGCCAAAACCGGGAAGACGAAGAAGGCCGCGGCGAGCACGAAGAAGACTGGAAAGGCGAAGGGGGCGAGCAAATGACGGCGACCAGGAACCCGGCACAGGCGCCAGCCGCAACAGGCGCGCGGCGTAACGAAAAGGTTGGGCAGGTGGTTTCGACCAAGATGCAAAAAACCATCGTGGTCGCGGTAGAGATGCGCAAGGCCCACGCGAAATACAAGCGGATTGTGCGCTCGACCAAGAAGTTCTACGCGCACGACGAACAGAGCTCGGCGCGGATGGGCGATGTGGTGCGCATCCGCGAGACGCGTCCGCTGAGCAAGCTGAAGCGGTGGTCGCTTGAAGAGATCGTACGGCGGTCGTCGCTGGGCCAGATTGAAGACGCCGTGCTTCCCGGCGAGACCGTTCCCGCTGAAAAGTAAGGCTGCCGAAAGGAGGGCAAACCATGGCTGTGCAAATGAGAACGATGCTCGCGGTAGCCGACAACTCCGGCGCGCGCAAGCTGCAAGTGATTCTGCCGCTGGGCGGCGGGCTGGGCCTGAAGGCCGGTTTGGGCGATGTGGTAACCGCTGCAGTAAAGGAAGCCTCGCCTGACGGCACGGTAAAGAAGGGCAAGGTGGTCAAAGCGGTGATCGTGCGCACGCGCAAAGAGCACCGGCGGCGCGACGGTACCTACATTCGCTTTGACGAGAACGCAGCGGTTGTGATCGGCGACGATCACGAGCCCATCGGCACGCGCGTGTTCGGGCCGGTGGCCCGCGAGCTGCGCGAGAAGAAGTTTTTGAAGATTGTGTCTTTAGCGCCTGAAGTGGTGTAAAGCCAGCCAGGAGCCAGTAGCTTGTAGCCGGTAGCTACGAGCTACAAGCTGATTTGGAGAGAAGATGCCGAGTTTGAGTATTCATCGCAACGATACGGTCAAGGTCCTGACGGGCTCTGACCGGGGCAAGACGGGTCGCGTGCTGCGCGTCTCTCCTGACAAAAACGCGGTGCTGGTAGAGCATGTGCGCGTAGTCAAGAAGACGGTTTCGAGCAAGCAGGGCCGGCGAACCAAGGGCGGCATCGCCGAGCAGGAGTCGCCGATCCACGTTTCGAACGTGGTGCTGGTGTGCCCCAACTGCGGCGAGGCGCGCGTGGGCCACAAGGTCGAAGGCGACATGCGGGTTCGGGTTTGCAAAAAGTGCGGGCAGGAATTGCCCACGAAGAAGTAGAAAGGCAGTGGTCAGTGATCAGTTGACCCGTGTTGAACTGAGAAACGCGGAACGCTGAGAACCGATCTGAGGGTTTGAGGGCCGGAACGAGAAAATGCGCGAAGCGCGAATGCCTGGACGGCCAGTCCTTCCGCAACGGTAGACGGTTCGCTGCGGCGAGCCAATCCGAGCAACGGAAGAAAGTGAGTGAATTGAGATGGCAGCAAGGTTGAAAGAGAAGTACCAGAAAGAGATCAAGCAGGCGCTCCAGAAGGAATTGGGCCTAGAGAATGCCATGGCGGTGCCGCGCCTGAACAAGATCGTGATCAACATGGGCCTGGGCGAGGCGACGCAGAACTCAAAGCTGCTGGACCCGCTGGTGGCCGACCTGACGCAGATCGCCGGCCAGAAGCCGGTGACCACGAAGGCCAAGAAGTCGATTGCGGCGTTCAAGGTTCGGACCGGCAATGCCATCGGCGCCATGGTCACGCTGCGGTCCGATAAGGCGTACGAGTTTCTTGACCGGTTGATCTCGATTGCGCTGCCGCGCGTGCGCGACTTCCGGGGGGTTTCGACCAAGAGCTTTGACGGCCGCGGCAATTACACGCTGGGATTGCGCGACCAGTTGATTTTTCCGGAGATTGACTACGCGAAGGTGGAAAAGCTGAAGGGCATGAACATCACGATTGTGACCACGGCAAGGGACGACAACCAGGCGCGCGCGTTGCTGCGCCACTTCGGAATGCCTTTCCGCCAGGGAGCGTAGGAACGGTTCATAGTTCGCAGTTCACAGTTCGCCGCCTCGGGCCAACAACTGAATCACTGAGAACTACGAACTCAGAACTTTTTTGAGGGATTTATGGCAACTACTGCAAAACGAGTGAAGGACGCGCGGAAGCCGAAGTTCAGCAGCCGCAAACATAATCGCTGCCAGCTGTGCGGGCGGCCGAGAGGTTTCCTGCGTAAGTTCGGCGTCTGCCGTCTGTGCTTCCGGGCGCTCGCGCTGAAGGGCGAGATTCCCGGCGTCAACAAGTCGAGCTGGTAGCAAGCCATGGGTCAAGGTTCAGATTTCAGGGGTCAGTTACGAGGGCGATGGAACGCAATCCTTTCTGACACCTGAAACCTGACACCTGAAACCTTGAAACAAGCATTCCCGCTGGTTTCCGCCGCGGCGGACGAACGGGGAATGAAGGAGAAGGAATGAGTCTGACGGATCCAGTAGCAGATTTTCTGGCGCGCATTCGCAATGCGATTCGGGCGCGCCATCAGAAGATGGATGTTCCCGCTTCGAAGCTGAAGACCGAGATCGCCCGCATCCTCAAAGAGGAAGGCTACATCTCGAACTACAAAGTCCAGGACGAAGACGGCAAGCTGGTGCTGCGCGTGTATCTGAAATACGGCGGCACGGAAGCGGCGATCCGCGACTTGGCGCGCGTTTCGCGTCCCGGATGCCGCGTTTACGTGGGCCGCGACGGCATCAAACGCGTGCAGGGCGGGCTGGGTATTTCGATTTTGACCACGCCCAAGGGCGTGATGACGGGCCGCCAGGCGCGCCGCGAGGGCGTAGGCGGCGAACTGCTGTGCGAAGTGTGGTGAGAAGCAGCGATTAGCCCTTAGCCATTAGCTCATCTTGCGAAGTTGACGGTGTTGGTTGAAGCGAGAAGAAGCTAAGAGCTACCAGCTAAAGGCTACAAGCTCTCCGGGCCTTTGGCCCGAACCGGCTGCAGTGGAACGCGGAGCGGAGACGCTCTTGCGAGACTCGCAAGCCAACAAAAGGAATTTGAAGAATGTCGCGCATTGGAAAGAAACTGATCCCGCTGCCGGCGGGGGTCAAATACAAAGTTGAGGGCAACACCGTGCTGGTCGAAGGGCCTAAGGGCAAGGTCACGGCGCTGATCGCCGATGGCATCACGTTGAAGACCGCCGATGGCAACGTGCAGCTGGAGCGCGCAAGCGAAGACAAAGCTGCGGTGCACGGGCTCACTCGCGCCCTGGTGAATAACGCGGTGCAAGGCGTGACCAAGGGATGGACCAAGGAACTGGATATCGTGGGCATCGGCTATCGCGCCGAGTTGAAGGGCAAGAGTACAGTCGTGTTCACGCTGGGCTACTCGCACCCCATCGAGTTTCCGCTGCCCACAGGCATAGAGGTGACGATCGATCCAAAACAAACGCACTTGACTGTCGCGGGCGTTGACCGGCAGAAAGTGGGCCAGGTGGCGGCCGACATGCGCTCACTGCGCAAGCCGGATCCGTACAAGAACAAGGGCGTGCGCTACTCCGACGAGCGGCTGAAGAAGAAGGCCGGCAAGACGGGAGCGAAGTAAGACAGCCATCAGCTATCAGCCGTCAGCTTTCAGCTCATCGCGGTGGACGAAGCGATACGTAGTAGCTGGATGAAGCTAATAGCTGAAAGCTGAGAGCTGAAGGCTGGAAATTCCGAACGGGGCCGCGGGGCGGTTCCGCTGATAGGTGAGAGAAGAATATGATTACGCAACACAAGAGAAACGCAATCCGGCAACGCATTCATGCACGCATTCGCGAGAAGTTGGCCGGGACGACGGAGCGGCCGCGGCTGAACGTTTACCGCTCGCTCAACCACATTTACGCGCAGGTTGTTGATGATCAGACCGGGCAGACGCTGGTTTCGGCTTCGAGTATCAAGCTGAAGAGCGGCGGCAACGTGGCGGCGGCGAAAGAGATTGGCAAGGCAGTGGCGGAAAAGGCAGTTGCCAAGGGCATCAAGCAGGTGGTCTTCGATCGCGGCGGCTATCTGTATCACGGGCGCGTGAAAGCGCTGGCCGATGCGGCGCGCGAGGCAGGGCTGGAGTTCTGAGCTCCGCTCTTTAGAGTTTTGGACGAGAACAGTGGGAGTTTTCCGCGGCGCGAGTAGCCGGGAAGGACAGACAAGAGCAAATGACAATGCTGACGAAGAAACTCGATGCCAACCAGTACAACCTGAAGGATCAGGTGGTGGCCATCAACCGCGTGACCAAAGTGGTGAAGGGCGGCAAGAATATGTCGTTTGCCGCGCTGGTGGTGGTGGGCGACGCCGCTTCAGGCGTGGTGGGCTACGGATCGGGCAAGGCCAAGGAAGTTCCCCAGGCTATTCGCAAGGGAATCGAATCGGCCAAGAAGAATTTGGTGAGGGTACATCTGACCGAGACTACGATTCCGCATCAGGTGCTGGGCCGTTTCGGTTCCGGCCAGGTGCTGTTGAAGCCGGCTCCGGAAGGCACGGGAGTGATTGCCGGCGGCGCGGTGCGCGCGGTGATGACCTCGGTCGGCGTGCAGAACGTGCTGACCAAGAGCCTGGGCTCGCCCAATCCACATAACGTGATCAAGGCCACGTTCGACGCGCTGACGCAGTTGCGCGACAAGGCCGATGTGGCCACGGCGCGCGGCAAGCAGGTGGGAGAACTGTAATGGCGAAGACCAAGATGATTCGCATTCAGTATTACCGTTCCAAGATCGCCACGCCGACCAAGCACAAGCTGGTGATCAAAGGGCTGGGCTTTACGCGTCTCAATCAGATCGTCGAGCGCGAAGACACGGACTCGGTGCGGGGCATGGTGAAGGCTGTGCCGCACCTGGTGAGGATTCTGGAAGAGAAGTGAACGAGTGAAGAAGTGAAAGAGTGAAGCGGATCGACGCTCTTAATCGCTTCTTCACTGACAAAACGCGAGTCGGCGGGAATTAAAACCACCGGCGTTATAGCGAGGAGAACATGGCAAGAAATCTATCGAATTTGCGCGCGCCGAAGAAAGCCAACACCGGGCGCAAGCGCGTGGGCCGGGGCATGGGATCCGGCATGGGCAAGACTTCAACCCGCGGCCACAAAGGCCAGCGTTCGCGCTCCGGCTCTCACATGATGCGCGGTTTTGAAGGCGGCCAGATGCCGTTGCACCGGCGGCTGCCCAAACGCGGCTTTACCAACATCTTCCGCACCGAATATACGATCGTGAATCTGGACCGGATTGCGGGGCTGAAAGTTGCCGAGGTCGGCCTCGACGATTACCGCAAGCTGGGCCTGGTGTCGGGCAAGAACGCGTTGATCAAAGTGCTCGGCTCGGGCGAGCTCAAGAAGGCCATCACCATTCACGCGCACAAGTTTTCAAAGTCGGCGGCGGAAAAAATTGAGAAGGCCGGTGGTAAGGCCGTGGTTGTAGGCGGCGAGACGGCACCGGCGGCTTAAGGCGGCAGCTGTCAGCCCTCAGCTTTCAGTTCGACGGCGATGGATCGGACGTTTGCAAGGCCGAAATGAAGCTGAGAGCTAAAAGCTGATGGCTGATAACCTTTAGGTGTGACGCAACGCATAGTCCGCGTTTCCCGGGATTGGGTAGGCTGAAAGAACCAGGAAGCGCCTTAAGATGGGTTCATTGCAAGAATCGACCGGCGCTTCGGGCGCCTGAAGCGGATACCCCAATATGCTGGAGAAGTTTCTCAACATCTTCCGGATTCCCGACCTGCGCAAGCGGGTGCTTTTCACGCTGGGCATACTGGCTGTTTACCGTCTGGGCGCGTGGATCCCCACGCCGGGCGTGAATTACCGCCAACTGGAGCTGCTGTTCAGCCAGCAGGGCGGATCGGCGCTTGGCCTGATGGACCTGTTCAGCGGCGGCACGCTGCGCCGCATGACGATTTTCGCGCTGGGCATCATGCCCTACATCACTGCGTCCATCATCTTTCAGCTTCTCACCGTGGTTTATGAGCCGCTAGCGCGCATCCAGAAAGAAGGCGAGCTGGGCCGGCGCAAGATCACGCAGTGGACGCGCTACGTGACCGTCATTCTCGCCGCGCTGCAGGCGATCGGCATTGCGGCCATTCTCACCAAGCAGGGCGTGGTGATGAATCCCGGCCCCGGCTTCATCCTGATGACCGTACTCACGCTGACCACCGGAAGCGCCTTCATCATGTGGCTGGGCGAGCAGATCACCGACCGCGGCATCGGCAACGGCATGAGCCTGCTGATTTTTGCTGGCATCGTCGCCGGCCTGCCGCGCGGCATCGCCGATCTTTACCAGAAGGTCCAGACCGACGCCTGGGGCCCAATGACCTTTCTGGTGGTTCTGTTGCTGGTGGCGGGCATGGCGGCGGTCGTGGCCTTCATCGTTTTTGTGGAGCGCAGCGAGCGGCGCATTCCCATCCAGAGTGCGCGGCGCATTGTGGGCCGGCGCATGATGGGCGGAGCCTCCAGCCATCTGCCGCTGAAGGTGAACTCCGGCGGCGTGATGCCGATTATTTTCGCCAGCTCGATTCTTTCGGCGCCATTATTGTTTGGCCAGGTGGAATGGGTGCAGAATAACCGCCTTCTGCAGCCCATCATGCAGGCGCTTACGCCAGGCTACCCATGGTATGAGCTGCTGAACATCCTGTTCATCATCTTCTTTGCCTATTTTTACGTTTCCATCGTGATGCGGCCGGACAACATCGCCGACAACTTCCGCAAGTCGGGTTCTTTTATCCCCGGAATCCGGCCCGGCAAGCGCACGTCCGACTTCATCAACGATATTCTGACGCGCATTACGCTGGTAGGCGCGATTTACCTGATTCTGGTTCAGATGGTGCCCACCTTCCTCATTTCGGGCATCCGCTTCGACAAGATTTGGCTTATCGGGAGGTTCTTTGAGAATTTGCCCAACTGGGCAATTCACGGCATGAACGTGAACTTCTACTTTGGCGGCACTTCACTGCTGATCGTGGTGGGTGTGGCCATGGATACGGTAAACCAGATCGAATCGCAGCTGATCATGCGTCACTATGACGGCTTTTCCCCGCGGTCCGGTCGCATCCGCGGAAGGAAAACCTGGTAATGTCATCCTCTCTTTCATCAGAGACTGGTATGGAATCTGGCCGGGAAACGGAATCTGACACCGTTCCCGGCCCGATTCTTTTATTGGGCGCGCCGGGCGTGGGCAAGGGAACCCAGGCCAAGGAGCTCGTCAAGCTCTGGAACATTCCGCAGATCTCCACCGGAGACCTGCTGCGCGGCAACGTGGCTCGGGGAACCAACCTGGGCACGACGGCCAAGGAGATCATGGCACGGGGTGAACTGGTGCCGGATTCCCTGGTAGACGAGATGGTCGCCGCCCGGCTTCTGGAGCCGGACACGGCTCGGGGATACATTCTGGACGGATTCCCCCGAACGCTGGGGCAGGCCCACTGGCTCGACGGCCGGCTGGCGGCGCAAATCGAGTCATTGCCGGTAGTTGCGGTGAGCATCCAAGTGAACTATAATCAGTTATTACGCCGCATTACGGGGCGCCGGAATTGTCCTGTTTGCCAGACCATCTACAACGTCTATATGCACCCGCCGCAGCGGGAGGGATTCTGCGACGTTGAAGGTGCCGAGCTGGTCCAGCGAGCCGACGACACGGAAGAGGTTTTCAAGGAGCGCATGCGCGCTTACGAGGCCCTCACTCGGCCCGCCGTCGAACACTACCGGGAACTGGGACGATTTACGGAAGTCGATGGTGACCGGCCGATCACAGAGATCGCGGCCGGAATTGTTTCCGCCGTTGAACGGTTGCGCAAGGCAACGTAACTGCAGCGGCGGGTTTGTGCGTAGGGTTAGGCGAAGGCTGGGATTAAGTGGCTGTTGTACTGAAGTCGTCACAGGAGATCGAGAAGATGCGCCGCGCGGGTCAGATGGTCCGTGAGGTTCTGGAGCTGGTGCGCAGCAAAGTGAAACCGGGCGCGACTACCTACGATCTGGAAAAGGCGGCTGAAGCTCGGGTGAAGGAACTGGGCGTGAAGGCCGCATTCAAGGGGTACCACGGTTTCCCTTGCGTGCTTTGCACCTCGGTCAACAGCGAAGTGGTGCACGGCATTCCGTCGCCCAAGCGGGTCCTGAAGGAAGGGGACATCGTCTCGGTCGACTTTGGCCTGGTAGTCGACGGTTACTACGGCGATGCGGCCATCACGGTGCCGGTGGGTTCGATCGACGCCACGGCCGCGCGGTTGCTGAAGGCCACGGAAGACTCGCTGAAGGCCGGTATCGCGGCGGTTCGGCCGGGCGCGACTCTGGGCGATGTGGGAGCTGCCGTACAGAACGTGGTCGAGGGTGAAGGGTTTTCGGTGGTTCGGGACTTCGTGGGTCACGGGATCGGCGTGCACATGCACGAGGATCCGCAGGTGCCGAACTTTGGCGAAGCCGGCCAGGGAATGAAGCTGAAAGTGGGCATGGTCATTGCCATCGAGCCCATGGTGAATGCCGGCAAGCCGGATGTGCAGGTGCTGGACGACGGCTGGACAGCCGTGGCCAGCGATGGAAGCATGAGCGCTCATTTTGAGCACACGGTTGCGGTGACCGCGACCGGAGCAAGGATTCTGACGGAGTAGCAATACTCTCGTCCAAAACGCGAAGGCGCGGGAAGCGCCAGAAGTGGACACTGATTGTCGAAGGAAGATGCGATTGAGGTCATGGCAACCGTCCTGGAGACGCTGCCAAACGCCATGTTCAAGGTGAAGCTCGAGAATAATCATGAGGTGTTAGCCCATGTCTCGGGAAGAATGCGCAAGAACTTCATCCGGATATTGCCTGGCGACCGCGTGGCCGTTGAGCTAAGTCCATACGACCTGAATCGCGGGCGGATTGTGTACCGCTACAAATAGCTGTTAGCCGCTAGCCTCTAGCTTTTTCGAGTTGAGTAAGCAGTGGCGATCTCGCACGATGGGCTAGAAGCTAGAAGCTAGAAGCTAGAAGCTGAGAAAGCATCCCGCGGCTTGATGATTGCGCGGAGAGGGGTTGCAGCAATGAAAGTTCGGGCATCGGTCAAGAAGATTTGCGTCAAGTGCAAGGTGATTACTCGCAATGGAGTGGTACGCGTGATCTGCGAGAATCCCAAGCACAAGCAGCGTCAGGGATAAGTTAGGCCTGGCAAGGAAAGGGAGACTTCCAAATCAGGGATCAGGTTTCAGGGATCAGGGATCGGGCAAAAGACGTTCGCATAAGCAACATACAACTGACCCCTGAACCCCGATACCTGAAACCTGGCAAGAGGCTAGTTAGCCGGAGTCAAGGCTTGCGATGAACCTCGGAAGTTGTTCCTGGTAACCCGTGCGAGCCGGTTGAGGCCGGAGGCACATAACGAAAGAAGGAAACCGAGAATGGCACGTATTGCTGGCGTCGATCTGCCCCGCAACAAGCAGGCACGGATCGCGCTCACTTATATCTTCGGGATCGGGCAGCCCCGCGCCCTCAAGATTCTGGACAAGGCGAACGTCGATGCCTTCAAGAAGATCCAGGATCTGGGCGAGGAAGAGGTCAACCGCATCCGCCAGGTGATTGAGGACGAAGGCGACGTCGAAGGCGATCTGCGCAAGGACGTCTCGATGCACATCAAGCGCCTCATCGACATTCAGAGCTATCGCGGCTTGCGCCACCGGAAGTCGCTGCCGGTGCGCGGACAGCGCACCCACACCAATGCCCGCACTCGCAAGGGCCCGCGTAAGGGCACGATTGCCGGCAAGAAGAAAGCGACGGCGAAGACCTAATGGCGAAACCAGAGCAGAAGCCGGAAGCCGGCAAGAAGGGCAAGACCAAAAAGTTCAAGAAGCGCGAGCGCAAGAATGTGCCGTTCGGCATTGCGTACATTCAGGCCTCGTTCAACAACACCATCGTCACCATCACCGACCAGATGGGCAATACACTGAGCTGGAAGAGCTCGGGCTCGCTGGGATTCCGCGGATCACGCAAAGGCACGCCCTTCGCGGCCCAGCAGGCGGCTTCAAACGCCGCCAACATGGCTCGCGATCACGGCGTGCGCGCCGTGGAAGTTCGGGTTGCAGGTCCGGGCTCGGGCCGCGAGTCGGCCATTCGTGCGTTGGCTGCCGCCGGCATTGAGGTGAAGACCATCCGCGACGTTACGCCGGTTCCGCACAACGGCTGCCGTCCGCCGAAGCGGCGCAGAGTGTAAGAAACAGGGATCAGGTTTCAGGGATCAGGGATCGGCTTCATCCAGTTGCATCGAGCTTCGATAGCGAGTCCCTCAATTTCCGGCCTGATTTTTACGAATGAACGGTTGCAGAGAGAGTTGACGCAGGCGGCTGAAGCACATAGAGCTGACCCCTGATCTCTGAAACCTAGCATGGGCCGGGACGAAGTCCACATTGGACGTAAACCGGCCGACATCCGAAGTCAGGAGAGGAAAATGGCACGTTACACCGGAGCAGTTTGCCGCCTTTGTCGACGCGAAGGCACAAAGTTATTTTTGAAGGGCACCAAGTGCACCTCGGACCGCTGCCCGCTGGAGAAGCGTAACTTCCCGCCCGGCCAGCACGGCAAAGACCGCAAAGCCAAGATCGTGGGTTATGGCCTGCAACTGCATGAGAAGCAGAAGGCCAAGCGTATGTACTTTACGCTGGAAAGCCAGTTCCGCGAGTACTACGAGAAGGCCAACCGCGCCACCGGCGTCACCGGCGAGTTGCTCATCCAGCAATTGGAGCGGCGCCTCGACAACGTGACTTACCGGCTGGGATTCGCCATCTCGCGCCGCCAGGCCCGACAGTTGCTTCGTCATGGGCACGTCACGGTGAATGGACGCAAGGTGAACATTCCCTCGTATCAGGTGAACGCGGGCGATGAAATTGCTGTCCGCGACAACGCCAAGAAGCTGTTGATTGTGGAGCAGGCCTCGCAGTACGCCGCGCAGAACCCTGTCCCCAGCTGGCTGGAAGCGAACTTTGAAAACCTGTCCGGGCGCGTGCTGCATCTGCCCAAGCGCGCGGACGTCAACCTGCCGATCAACGAACAGTTGATCGTCGAACTGTACTCGAAGTAACAGCTATTAGCCATTAGCTTTTAGCTTCATCGTGGGATGGCCGATTCCAATCGGTTCCACAGTGAGTGGGCTAAAAGGTAAGAGCTAATCGCTAAGGCTGAAATTCAATCGAAGGAGAACTTGCGCGGCCGCCGCAAAATGCATCGCGACGTACTTGCCGTGTGGGAAACGAGAGACATATATGCTGTGGAGAGGATTTCAAAAACCGAAGCGCCTTGCGGTCGATGCCGAGACGCTTACCGAAACCTACGGAAAGTTCAGCGCCCAGCCTTTTGAACGGGGCTTCGGCACCACCATCGGCAACGCTTTGCGGCGCACGCTGCTCAGCTCCATTGAGGGCGCAGCGGTTACCGCGGTCCGCATTGAAGGCGTGCTGCACGAGTTCCAGTCCATCACCGGGGTGGTAGAAGACGCCACCGACATCATTCTCAACCTCAAGCAGATTCCCTTCAAGCTGCAGGGCGAGGGCCCCAAGGCGTTGTACCTGCGCGCCGACCAGCCTGGCCCGGTGACCAGCGGCATGATCGAGGCCGACAGCGACGTTGAAATCCTCGACAAGAACGTGTACATCGCCACTCTATCGGAGAGCGGCAAGCTCGACATGGAGATGCGCCTCAAGCGCGGGCGCGGCTATATCTCGGCAGATAAGAATTTCGACGCAGACCTGGGGCTCGGGTTCATTCCCGTGGACTCAGTGCACTCGCCTGTCCGCCGCGTAAACTACGCGGTCGACGCCGCGCGTCTGGGCCAGATCACGGACTTCGACAAGTTGACTCTCGAAGTGTGGACCAACGGCGCCGTGCTACCTGCCGATGCCATCGGCCTGGCCGCCAAGCTGCTCAAGGACCATATGAACATCTTCATCAACTTCGAGGAAGAGATTGAAGCGGAGGCGCGCGGCGATGAAGGCCGCATCCTGCTCCGCAACAACAATCTCAACCGGAGCGTTGAGGAGCTTGAGCTCTCGGTTCGCAGCTACAACTGCCTGAAGAATGCCAACATTCAGACCATCGGCGAGCTGGTGCAGAAGACCGAAGCCGAGATGCTGAAGACCAAGAACTTTGGCCGCAAGAGCCTGAACGAGATTAAGGAAATCTTGGCGCAGATGGGCCTGTCACTTGGTATGAAGATCGATGAGCAGGGTAACGCGGTTCCAGGGCCAACGAGCATTCCGCCGCAGACGGCACTGGCCGCGGGTTATGGCCGCTTCGATGATGAAGAGGAGCCTTTGGATTCGGTGGATCTCCAGTTGCCCACCGAGACGGAGAATTTCTAAAGCCAGGGAACAGGGACCAGGGATCGGTTTTTGACAAGTACCAACACGCAGGTTTCTTGATCCCTGAACCCTGACACCTGAAGCCTGGAAAGAGAGTTTTGTTATGCGCCATCGCAATGCAGGGTTCAAACTCGGACGCAACACCAGCCATCGCCGCGCGCTTTTGCGCAACCTGGTCACGTCCGTTATCGAAGAAGACCGCGTGCAGACCACCGTGGCGAAAGCCAAAGCGGTCCGTCCGCACATCGAAAAGATGATTACTCTGGGCAAGAAAGGCGATTTGCATGCGCGCCGGCAGGCGCTCGCCTTTCTTCGCACCGACGATGCCGTCAAGCGGCTTTTTGATGTCGTAGCTCCGCGCTACGGCGACCGCAACGGCGGCTATTTGAGAATCATTCGCACCGGTTTCCAACAGGGAGACGGCGCCGCCAAGGCGTTCATCGAACTGCTGGGCGCCGAAAAGCAGCTTGAAGTCAAGCGCCAGAAGCGCGCCGACCTTAAGGCCAAAAAGCGCGCCGAACTCGAGAAGCAGCTCGAAGAGCAGAAAAAGGACGCAGAAGAACCCGAGGGCGGCGAACAAGCCGCATAAGCCCAAGGCGCCTTTGCGCCCGGTGGATAAAAAACAAGCGGGTATATCTCAAATGAGTTATGCCCGCTTGTTTATGAGCGATGCGCCTGAGCGGCTACGAACGGAGTACTGCTGATTTGCTTCTCTCTTCAATCGCTTCCCTGGCGACCGTCTTGCGCAGAACTTCGATGTCATCGAGATCCACTTCGAGCGAGAAGCACTGTTTGGTTGCAGCGAGGGTGATGACGACTTTGCATTGATGGCGAAGCTCCGTCACGATTCCCTCCACGCCCTCGAACACGCCGCGCTTCACGCGCACCGCTTCTCCGATGGAAACCGTGGGATGTGGCCGCAGGATGCATCCACTGGCCAGGCCTGTGCGGATTCTCTCGATTTCCTCGGCGCTTACTGTTTCGCCTATACCGCTTCCCAGCAGGCGCAGAACGCCCGGCGCGCTCACGACGGATATTCGAGCCTCGCGCGCGAAGCGGACAAAAATATACCCGGCAAAGAGTGGGCGCTCCAGATCGACAATGCGGTCAGTCCATTTGGAGCGCACTGAGTAGAGCGGCAGGTAGTACTCCAAGGAGCGGGCCATCAAATGTTGCGCAACACGCTTTTCGTGGTTCGCGACGACATGCAGAACACGCCAGGGGCTATCGAACATCGCACGCTCCGATGAATACTTCGCAGATCAGGAAAAGCTTCAATGGTTCCACTCGCAATGCCGGCTGCGCCGTGCTCGTCGGTCTTTCAGGGGTGCTCGCAATCGTTTAATTCGAAGAAACTCAGCACCGCCAAAGTCGATTTTATCTGGGCGACAGTGCAAGTATATCCCAGAATACCGTGTGAATCGTTTTTGGCCAAAACCAAGCTTTCGAAGAATCGGAAGATGGACGGCCGTTCGAATTCCACGCTGCGCTAGGCCGTTAAAATTGCCGTCAAGCGCAAACTGGCCGATGCATCGCTCAAGGAGTTGAGGCGAGCCGCCGTTTCTTCAGTTAAAAGGGATAAAGCGCCGGACCTTGCAGATCGCCGGAACCGAATGGCGCAAAGGCAATTTTAAGAAGCGTTTAGTCTATTTGACGATTCTGCTGACCGATTGAAGTAATTCTCACCGCGACTGAGTGCGCGTTCGATCACACAAAAATCAATTTGCCTCAATTGGAGATCGCCCGAGCTCGTCGTATGCCGTAATGCGTTTGAGCAAGTGAACGCTTGGGCTGTAATCCGGAACCAGTTCCTTGAGCGCGACAACCAGGCGGCCCATGTCCCGCGTCTCGCAGATTTCGCGCAGCGTTTCGAGCCAGGTCCGCATGTCTTGCTCCGGTACCCCATTGCCGACAAAGATCCGAATCTTCTCATGCTTCGACGGCACTGTATCCTCAAGCATGGTGGTGAGTTCTTCTGAGAGCTTTTCACCTGGGCGTACACCGGTGAATTCGATTTTGATATCATCCTCCGGACGGAGCCCCGACAGGAGAATCAAGTGCCTGGCGAGATCGAGAATCTTTACGGGCTGCCCCATGTCGAGAACGCAGATCTGGCCGCCCTTGCCGATCGCCAGGGATTGGAGCACAAGCTGGCAAGCCTCGGGAATGGTCATGAAGAAGCGGCGCATCTCGGCATGCGTGACCGTGACCGGCCCTCCGGCCGCGATCTGCTTTTTGAAAATCGGAATCACGCTGCCGTTTGAACCCAGCACGTTGCCGAAACGGACCGCCACGTATTTTGTGCGGCCATTCTGCAATGCCATCAGGATCAGTTCGGCGATGCGCTTCGTCGCGCCCATCATGTTAGACGGCCGCACTGCCTTGTCCGAGGAAATCAGCAGAAAGTCTTCGACGCCATGCTCCGCGGCCGCGACGGCGACATTATAGCTTCCGAAGACGTTGTTTTCGATGGCCTCAAACGCATGCGTCTCCATCAGTGGAACATGCTTGTAGGCCGCCGCATGATAGACCGCCGCCGGTTTGTAGAGCCTGAAGATTTCGTTCAATCGATCGCGATTCTGAATGCTCCCAATCTCGGGGTAAAACGAAACTCGAGGAAAAGACTGGTGCATTTCGCGATCGATTTCAAACAAGGCCGATTCAGCAATCTCAAATCCGACGATGCCGGCAGGATGGAAGCGCGCAATTTGGCGGCACAGCTCGAAGCCGATCGATCCCGCCGCGCCTGTAACAAGGACAACCTTGCCCTCCAGCGTGCTCCGGATCGAGCCTTCTTCCAGGTGCACCGATGTACGCCCTAATAAATCCTCAACTGCCACTTCCCGAATTTGGCCGGCGAGGCCGCGCTCCTGAATCACCTCACCTAACCCAGGCACGGTTTTGAATTCGACGCCGGTGGCTTGACATAATTCCAAAATTCTCGTCATCTCAACGCCCGTCGCGGACGGAATGGCGATCAGCACAGCCGCTATTCTGTGCCGCGCCGCAACCGCGCCGATCGTGTTGCCCGTTCCAAGCACCGGCACGCCGGCGATGCGCAGGCCCATCTTGTTGGAATCATCGTCAATGAAGCCGCACACTCGATAAGCCAGTCTGGAATTATTGCGAATTTCCCTCAGAAGCGTGTTACCCGCATCACCCGCGCCGTAAATCAGCGTCCTTTTCAGCGATGCTTTACTGTTCCGCGCTTGCGAGCTGAACCGCGATGTTGCGCGAGCCAAAAGCCGAAGTCCGCATGTCCCGAAGAAACAGACCATCAAATCGAGAACGAAGATCGATCGCGGAAAGCCTGGAGGCGCCAGCCAACTAATAAGAAAAAAGCCAATGACTGAGGCGGCGACATTTGCAACTGAAAGTCGGACCAGGTCGATCGCGGAGACGTAACGCCAAAATCCTCGATCGAGCTTTGCGGCGTAGAATACGACGAATTTAGCAGGCAGCCATATGGCGAGTGCATAAGGAAGATAGCGGAGATAGAATGCCGGCACGCTGAAATCAAATCGCAGCAGAAACGCTGCCACGGCCGAGGCCGCAAAGATGACGGCCTGCGTCGCCCAGATAAGAGCCCGGCGCACAGCGATGTTCCGAATAAGAAATCCCGTTTCCTTCTTCATGTTCAATCTCTCACTTTCGGAAACACGCAATCGGGAACGAGGATTCATAAATGTAATTCATGAGCAGGCTCGGATGATTTGCGAATCGAATCAATCCTGAGGAACAAACCGTGAAGAAAGTCGCTCCCGGCCCCCTTCAAATCGAAAAGTCATGTACACAAGCGGAACGACAGCAACCGCGGCGAGTATGGGTGCGGCTTGCTGATAACGCGACGCCGCCCATGCCAGCGGAAACAACCATCCGATGTTAATGGCAGCGACCGCGAGTGTCACCTTCGCATGACTATTGAAGGCTTGGGCGGCATGTTGGTAGGCGTGACTGCGATGAGCCTCGTACCAGCGCGCGCGCAAGAACATGCGACGCAACAAGGTTACTGTGGTGTCCACAATGAAAGTGGCCAGCAGGATCAGCCAGGGCCAAATGAGCTTTGGGCTTGTCTTCGCGGAGAAGAGCGCGAGTGTGCCCAGCGTGAAGCCGAGGAATCCGCTTCCTACGTCACCCATGAAGATTTTGGCGGGGGGCCAGTTCCAAACCAGGAAGCCCAGACTCGCGGCAGTCAGCATCAACGAAAGTCGCGCCCCACCTGGCAATCCATTGCCCTGCAATAAGACTGCGCCGAACCCGCTCACGCAGACGGCTTCCATTCCGGCTAGCCCGTCGATTCCGTCCATGAAGTTGAAAAGGTTCGTAAGCCAGACCAACGCAACGAACGCGGCGCACCTGCGGACCCAGGCCCAAGCATCGCAGCCCTCACTGAACTGCGCGGGGTGCATTGCATCGAGACACCAAACTGCCCATGCGGCGGCGAGAGAGTGAACAACAATGCGCGGCCAGGCAGACAACCGGAAGCGATCGTCAAGAAATCCGACAATGGCGATCGCAACACCGCCTCCGATCAGCGCCCATGCAAGGCCGGCAAGGATGACATGCCTGGCGAAAATCCACGCAACTGCAGAAAGGAAAGCTACTACGATTCCCACGCCGCCGCCGCGCGGCACAGGAACCGCATGGGAGCTGCGAGCGTTGGGGAGATCCATCAGGCCGTGCCGCCCAAGAAGCTTGCGGACGCCGGCAGTAATGAGAGCCGAAATGGCAAAGAGCAGAACGAAGACGCGCATCAAAAGGCCTTCGTTCGCGCTGACTGCCGGGATTCCCGATACCAGCGGGCGGTCAGCGCCAAGCCATCGTCAAGAGTCATGGGCGGAGACCACCCCAGCGCGTCTCGCGCACGGCCGGAGTCAATCACGAGCGAATCCAAGAGCCTGCTCACCGCATCCTCTTTCGAGGCGAGTTTGGCCGCCAAGCGGATCAAAGGCTCTGGAACGGGAAAAAGCCTCAGGGGTCGATCCAGAAGCTGCGCCAAACGAGTGATCAACTCGCGTGTCGATACATCCTCGGCGTCTTTCACTAGAAAACTGTGACCGGCAGCCTTGGGATGGGCGACGCATTGCACCAGGAAATCGGCAAGATTGCCGGCCCCGATCATACTTCGGCAGTTCGCTCTTTTGGGCCAGGGTAGGGGTAGAGCGCGATCGACAAGCTGGATGAGCCGCAGAAAGTTTCCTCGAACTTCCGGACCATAGACGAGTGGGGGGCGGACAATGACCACCTCGAGCCCGCATTCTGCCGCAACGGCGCGAAGCGCCTCTTCCGCCTCCCATTTCGAAATCGCATACGGATCTTCAGGGTTTGGGGGCGCATCCTCGCGGAACGAATTCCTGGAGGTTGACTCGCCGTGAACCTTTACCGTGCTGACAAAAACGAGACGGCGCACACCTGCTGCAGCGGCAGCGAGAGCGATGGACTTGGTGCCGTTCGCATTGACTCTCCTGAACTCTTGCAATGGATCGACGGCAGACTCCCTCATCACGTGGACGCGAGCCGCCAGGTGCACAACAACAGATAAGCCGGAGAGCGAATCTCGAATTTCCGGATTCCCACTCAGATCTCCCAGAAGGGAAACCCCATTCAGCCCCGGAACCTCCTGCTGCAGCTCCGGCCAAACCCTGGGGTCACTGACCCCGGCAACTGGAGTAATTCCCGATGCGATCAGCTTGCGGCAAACATATTTCCCCACAAATCCGTTCGCGCCCGTCACCAATACTCGTTCGTTCATTCCGGCACATGAGGAAACGTAATGTTCATTGCAGCCATTCAATCTGCGTCAATTGGCGCGTTCATCTCAAGAAGCATTCTGTGTTTCCAAACCCAAGGCGTGCATCACTCGAGCCACCCCAGCGGGCTTGTCGTAACTCTCGATGAAGGCCTCGCGGCCGTTCTTCCCCTTTTCCTCGATCTCGTCCGGATGTTCAAGGAGACGCAAGAGCAATGACCGCACGCCGTCTTCGTCACCACAATCAAAGCGAAAGCCGCAATCGAATCGTTGATTAGGAATGAGGTCTGAGATCCGCATTCCGTCGTGCCATGCATAACGCTCCGGCCGTCCCACGTTGCCGCGAAGAGTAACTGCATTGTCGAAGCGCGGAGAGAGTGGATAGACGCGCAACAGGTCTCCATCGCGAAGTGTGCGCCTCAGCCCTGAGGCATCCAGCGCGAACGACTCCACCTACCGGCCCTCGTGATTCTCAATCCGCTCCAGCAGAACCCGGTCTTCGTCGGCGAGATTTGTTGCGCCACCTGCATCGCCCAGAGCCGAAGCAACGGTCTCGTCGCTCTTGATTTCGTAAATTCCCGGCTCGTTGACGCTGCCGATGATCGCCACCTGCTGCCCCGCCGGCGGAATATAGATCACATCGCCGGGCAGGAGTTGAACGTCATGCGACTTGTCGCCTCTGCGCAATAAATCGTAAAGGTCAAACTCGGTGATCACCTGATCGTTGCGCCGCAGCTGAATGTGGCGCATGGAGCCGGTCGCCGACGGACCTCCGGAAGTGAAGAGCGCATTCACCAGGGTGCTGAGCGAACCGATGGTATAAACGCCGGGCTGGCGCGCGCTGCCCAGCACAAAGACCTGGATCGAGCGAAGCTGGCCCAGAGTCACGTTGAGGTCAAAATTCTTGTAGAGTGGCAATGGCCGAATGCAGAAAGCTCTGCAGTTGCTCGTAGCGCAGGCCGGCCACGGTCAATGTCCCCACCGTGGGAACAAAAATCTACCCGTTGCGATCGACCGTGACGCGCGTATCCAGGTCGATCTTTCCCCAAACGTGAATGAGCAATTCATCGCCCGGCCCGAGCACGTAATTTGCCGGCACCGGAATGCGGTCGAGCGGAGCAAAGGTTGTGGGAACCTCGTCGAACAGCTTTCTGCCAAATACCTGCAGGGGATGGCCGGCCTCGTCCTCGGCAAAAATCTGGAACCCTGTTCGCGTGGTAATCGGGCCAACCACTTTGTAAGGCGGCGGAATGTTTGTCGTTGGAGCTGGAGAGATTCCGGAAGGAAGTGCACTCACGCCCGGTGTAGGCGTTTGCGGATACGCCGCCGTTCCTGGAGTTGGAACCGTGCTGGTCGCCGGAGGACATACGGCCTCAAAGCCTTCGGGGACAGGTCCCGGTCCGGTTGGGCATTCAATGGTTTGCGCTCCGGGAGCAGTGGGTATCGTCTGCCCCGCGCACAGCGCGCCGGGAACGAGAAATAGAAGAAGAATTCTATGTTTCATCAGGATCGAGTGTTCTCAATTCAGGTCAGCATTCGTTTTTTGTGTGTTCCTGCTCCAGTAAAGGTCCCTCTAAAGGTTGCGGTCCGCCTTGAACATCTCAATTTCGGCACTGAGCTTGTCGACCCTTTGCTCCAGTTCACGCATTTGTGTTGAGTATTCGTTCCTCGCTGCATCGCCGCCGTTTCCCTGGTTTGTGCCATTTAATAGTCCACGCATCGCTCCGTGCGCCAGATCCGACACGCTGCGCGCGCCTGTGGCGAGCGAAATCTGCCGCAGAGTGGAAAACTCCTCCTCCGACATTCGGATACTGACAATCCGCGACCTTGGTCTAAGGACTCTCATAGTGGGTTCATGCAGGGAATTGAAGACCTGGCTCGCCGGAGCCTGCGAGGTGGAGCTGCAGATCTTTCCTGGGGTAAGAATCGACGCCGGAAAATAAAGTGAAGTCGGGATCGCGTTCGAGCCAGGAGCGGCAGCCGGACAAGCTTCGCTCCTCTCGGTCCAACGCCGCTGGATGGGCCGCTCATCTTTACCTGAAAAAACACGCGCGCGGTCGAGGCAATTGCCTTGAAGGTTGCGCGCCTCGCAGCGCGATGCGGCCCGACTTCGCCTAGCTGGGTTTCGTGAGCGAGACTACCTTAACACGCGAATCTGGGGGAAGCAAGGGAAACGTATGACACTCGCAATACATATCTAAGTGATTGACTCCATTGCTAAGCATGACCGATTTTCGCCCGTTGCGTAGGTGACCAAAGGTACCCCTCCCGGGCCGGCGGAGCTCCTCAACCCCGCTGATCCAGCAGGCCAGGCCAGCGCCACCGCAGAACCATGAAAGTGACCCACTGCATGAACAAGGCGCCGCAGCAATCCAGCACGACATCCCACGGAGTCCCGGTCCGATTGGGCAGGAAAGTTTGGTGCCACTCATCCCAACTGGCGACCAGCGCGGTGCCGGCAAGCGCCAATCCGGCATTGAAAAGAAACCGATTGCGCGACAGAGTCATCCACCACGCGCGCAGCCAGGTCAGGCCCAGCGCGCCGTAGCCGAGAAAGTGGCCGGACTTGCGAATGGAGTGGTGAATGGAATCCCAACTCGCGTTGCTCACGGGGCCAAAGAGCGCCTCAAACAAGACGCGGAGGGGGTGGGAAGTCAGATCGGCCCCAAAATACTTTGTGGACTCCATCGCGATCACGGCGATTCCCACCGCGACCGGCCACCAAGCGCTTACCCAGAACCGGAGGCCGCGCCGGCTACTCGACATGGTAGTTCGGCGCCTCGCGCGTAATGATCACGTCGTGCACGTGACTCTCGCGCAGGCCGGCGCCGGAGATGCGCACGAACTTTGCCTTCTCTTGCAACTCCGCGATATTGGCGCATCCTAGGTAGCCCATGCCGGAGCGCAAACCGCCGACAAGCTGAAAAACCATCGCCTCAAGCGGTCCGCGGTAGGGCACGCGCCCTTCAATTCCTTCGGGCACGAATTTGGCCAGCCGGTTTTCATTGGCGCGCTCGCGCTGCACTACGTCCGCCGGCCCGCTTTCCGCGACGGCCAGATCCGCCGAACCCTGGAAGTAGCGCTCGCCCGAGCCCTGGCTCATGGCCGTCAGCGAGCCCATGCCGCGATAGCTCTTGAAACTGCGGCCCTGGTAAAGAATCGTCTCGCCGGGACTTTCATCCACGCCGGCAAAGAGCGAGCCAATCATCACTGAGCTGGCACCAGCAGCGATCGCCTTGGTGATCTCGCCGGAGTACTTGATGCCACCGTCGGCAATCACCGGAATGCCGTGCTGGCGCGCAGCGCGGTAGGCTTCGGCGATAGCCGTAATCTGTGGCATGCCCGCGCCGGTGACCATGCGCGTGGTGCAAATGGAGCCTGGTCCGATGCCCACTTTGATGGCGTCGGCGCCAGCGTCGATCAGCGCCATCGCCCCCTCATAGGTGGCCACATTCCCTGCCAGCACTGCTACGCCGGGGAAGCGCTTTTTCACTTCGCGCACCGCCTCCAGCACCCGCGACGAGTGCCCGTGCGCCGAGTCGATGGCCAGCGCGTCGGCGCGGTTGCGCACCAGTTCCTCCGCGCGCTCCAGAAAATCGCCCGTAGCCCCGACCGCTCCGCCTACGCGCAGCCGTCCCTGATCGTCCTTGCTGGCATTGGGATATTTCAGCTTCTTCTGGATGTCCTTGACCGTGATCAGGCCCATCAGCTCGTACTTGTCGTTCACCACCAGCAGCTTCTCCACGCGGTGCTTGTGCAGGATGAACTCGGCCTCCTCGAGCGTGGTGCCTACGGGCACGGTGATCAGATTTTCCTTGGTCATCACGTCGCCCACAGGAATGTCGGTGCGCGTTTCAAACCGAAGATCGCGATTGGTCAGGATGCCTACCAGGCGCTTGCCCTGCGTCACCGGCACGCCGCTGATGCGGTAGCGGCGCATCACCTCCAGAGCATCGGCAATCAATTTGTCGGGGCCGATGGTCACCGGATCGACGATCATGCCGCTCTCCGACCGCTTCACCTTGTCGATCTCGCCGGCCTGGTCGGCAATGGAAAGATTGCGGTGCACGATGCCAATGCCGCCCTGCTGCGCCATGGCGATGGCCATGCGCGACTCCGTCACCGTATCCATGGCCGAAGAGAGCAGCGGCGTGTTCAGCGTAATTGCGCGCGTCAGTTGCGTCTGCGTGCTCACCTGTACCGGCACAACCTCGCTGAAGGCGGGTACCAGCAGGACATCGTCGAATGTGAGGGCTTCAGGAAGATTTTCTGCCAGCATCATGTGTCAATGCTCCTGGCGGACCGGGGACTCGTGTTCCCGGCTGGCAGGAGCTTCACACTATTGTAGCGGAGGGGGCGAGGGCGACGGATGCACGCTTACTTCTTCAGCGGCTTCCTGGCAAAGTGATACAGCGAGTACGCCAGCGCGGCGAATGCTAGGACGCTGACATAGTTGTTGTCCAAAAAAGTATGCGGGAAGTTGAGGATGTCGCCTTTGCCGACAGTGGCTTCATAGGCTTTGAGCGCAACACCGATCAGCCCCACAATGCCGCCAGCAGCAATCAGTCCGGAGGCAAAAAGAGAGCCAGGCGAGATTTCACTTTCAGCGTCCGCGCCTTCGCCGTGGCGCTTTGCAGCCTGATCCACCAGCCAGCGCACTACGCCGCCCACAAAAATCGGCAAAGTGGTCCCGATGGGCAGATATGCGCCGACAGCAAACGGCAGTGAGCGAATTCCCAGGAGTTCAACCGCGATCACCAGCGAAACGCCGATCAGTACGAGTCCCCAGGGAAGCTTGCGACTTAGAATTCCGTTGATCACCGTGGCCATCAGGCGCGCTTGCGGGGCTGGAGCGGCTGCGCTGCCGATTCCCTGTATCCAATGCACCTCAATATGTCCCGTGGCGGGCGAGTAGAGGTATTTGCCGTCCTGCAACTCGGTTGAACCGATCGCATTGAGGAGAATGTACTCGGACTTCTGGTGTGTGGTTGTGGTTTTACCGTCGGGCCCCACCACGTGAATCTGATTGGGCAGGTGCTGCGTGTCCGTCTGGATGATTACGCCGGGATGCGAGGCGTTAAGGCTCCACGGCTGGGAAGCGGCATCGAACTCCTGCAGGCCCGTGTTCATCAGGTTGAGCGTGAATCCAATCACGATCGTAGATGCGACGACGCCGATCATCAGCGCAATCTGTTGCAGGCGCGGCGTCGATCCGACGATATAGCCGGTCTTCAGATCCTGCGAAGTATCGCCCGCGTTGGAAGCGGCGATGCAGACTACGCCCCCGATCATGATGGCCAGCGCGCCAAACGCAGGCGCTGTCCAGCCCTGCAGGAGAAATACCGCCGCAGTTGCCATCAGGGTCGCGATGGTCATCCCGGAGACAGGGCTGGCCGAGCTGCCGACGAGGCCCACGATCCGTGAGCTGACGGTGACAAAGAGAAATCCGAAGACCACAACCAGAAGCGAAGCAGCGAGGTTTGCGGCCCAGCCTACAAATGCGCCGGGGACGGGCTTGAACTCAAGAAAGAGGAACATGCAGACCACAATGAGCAATGAGCCGATGATCACCACGCGCATGGAGAGGTCATTTTCCGTGCGGATGGGTTTTGCCTGCCCTGTGACTCCGGGGCGCATGGTCTTCAGTCCTGCCACGAGAGCGCTGACGATGGTGGGCACCGTTTTGATGAGAGTGATGACGCCTGCCGCGGCCACGGCGCCAGCGCCCATGGGCTTGATGTATGTGGCCCAAAGATCCCACGGGCCCATCTGGCCAACCGGAACCAAAGAGGGGTAGATGGGATGGCTGAGGTCTTTTCCGAAAAAGTAGATGAGCGGCATGATGACGAGCCAGGACAAGACACCGCCGGCGAAGATGATGCCCGCGACGCGCGGACCGATGATGTAACCCACGCCAAGATACTCCGATGTGGCGTTGGCGTTGATCGATGCTCCCTTGAGCACGTGCTGGTGGCCGAAGTCAGGCTGATACTCCGGCGCGTCTGGCCAGGCCCCGAACAGGTTTTTGTTCTGAAACAGCGTGTAAACGCCGCCAAGTCCCAGTCCGAGAAAGACGCGGCTGGCGAGTGAGCCGCCTTTTTCGCCCGCGATGAGCACATCGGCGCACGCGGTGCCCTCGGGATAGGGCAGCGCTTCGTGCTCCTGCACAATCAACTGGCGCCGTAGCGGAATCATGAAAAGAACGCCGAGCCAGCCGCCGATCAGGGCCAGCATGAAGATGCGCGAGTACTCCAGATCGAACCCGAGGAAGACGAGAGCAGGCAAGGTGAAGATGACGCCCGATGCGATTGACTGTCCGGCGTTGCCCGTGGTTTGGACAATGTTGTTCTCAAGAATCGAAGCGCGCCCGAAGGCGCGAAGAATGCTGATGGAAAGCACTGCAATGGGAATCGACGCCGCCACGGTGAGCCCGGCGCGCAAGCCTACATATACTGTGACGGCGCCAAAGATGAGCCCGAAGATGGAGCCGAGTAACAGGGCGCGGAACGTGAACTCGGGCGGGCGCTGATCGGCGGGAACAAAAGGCTGAAATACGGCCAAGGCAAGCCTCCGGACGGTGAACTGCGAAGTTTCTTTAAAACTCCTTGAAGGGCGAGTTTAGCAGCGGGAGGGGTGGATGCGGCAATGCCCGGCACCAGCATTGCGAAATGAGCTCCGGTCGCGTAGCGTAGGTGCATTCATGAATCAAGGAGAGCCTTGGCGCCATGACCGGTCCCGCGCTTGTTTCGACGCCCAAAAGGCTGCAGTCGCTTGACGTGTTCCGCGGTCTCACTATCGCCTTCATGATCATGGTGAACAACACCGGCGGCGAGGGCGCATGGACCGAGATGCGCCATGCCGACTGGAATGGATTCACAGCCACCGATCTCGTCTTTCCTACCTTTCTCTTCGTGGTGGGCGTATCCACCGTCTTTTCCATCGAGGCGCGGCTCAAGCGCGGCGATTCGCGCACAAAGCTGGCGTGGCACTCGCTGCGACGCGCGGCCGTTCTGTTCCTGCTGGGTATTTTCGTCAACGGCTTCCCGCATTTTCATCTTGCCCACCTGCGCTTCTACGGTGTGTTGCAGCGCATCGCCGTGTGCTACCTGGTCGTGAGCCTGCTTTACCTTTGGGATCGCCGCGTGTGGACGAAGGTCGCGCTGCTCCTTTGCGTGCTCATCGGCTACTGGATTCTGGTGCGCTGGGTTCCGGTTCCGGGAGCGGGCGTTCCGGGACGCGACGTTCCTTTCCTCGACAAAGACCAGAACATCGTCGCATGGTTCGACCGCCAACTGATGCCGGGACACCTTTACGAAGACCCGCCAGCTCACAATCTGCGCGACCCTGAAGGTCTGCTCAGCGACATTCCCGCAGTCGGGACCACGCTCCTTGGTCTGCTGGCTGGGCTATGGCTCCGCGGGATGCGCGCGGCGAGGACGAATGCGCTCGGCCTGGCGATTGGCGCTGCCGCATGCCTCGCTACAGGCTATTTCTGGTCGATCTGGTTTCCTCTCAACAAGAAAATGTGGACAAGCTCCTATGTTCTCGTTGCTGCCGGATGGTCGCTGCTTTTGTTTGCCCTCGCCTATTGGGCCGTCGAGCAACTCGGATGGGGCAAGTCAGCTTGGAGCAAGCTACTGCTCTGGCCGTGGCTCGTCTTCGGTTCGAACGCCATCGTTGCCTACATCATCAGCGATCTGCTGGAATCCACCATCGGCCTCGTGCGCTTCACCGCCGGCGGCCACCGATACGATGCGCTTAGCTATGTATACGAGCATGTCTTCGTGCCCATCGGCGATCCCGGCTGGAGAGCATTGGCCTACTCTGTCTTCTACACGGCTGTCTGTTTACTCCCGGTGTGGGCGCTTTATCGCAGGAAGATCTTCGTGAAAGTTTAGCCGGTTCAAGCCGCTCAATATTTCGACTTGATCGCGTACGTCAGCCCCATCGTGAACTGAAAAGAGTTGCGCCTGGTCGGAGGCAGCGACACCGGCGGATCGTTCAAAAAGCTTTCCATCGTTCCCAGCGAAAAGCTGAGGTTCTTGTATGCGGGAAACGCAAATGTATCTGTCTCGTTGAACGAAAACGCTGCGGTGTTGTTGTATGCGGGAATGAACGCGACGCCTTGCGTATAGTTGAGCAGCTTCATGTGCAGCGCATAGCCCGCGGAAAACGTCGAGCCGACGAGATTCTGATTTGTGCTTGCTGCACCGCTGATGAACTGCTGCTTCTCATACCGCACGGTCGCCTTCACATCCAGCTCCTGCCTTGGAGTTTTGATTGCCGTCCATCCCATGCCGCCGCCGTAGATTTGTTGCAGATCGAGGTCCTGTCCGAAGTTATGATCGAAGGCCGTCTGCCCCAGCGCAAAGAATCGCGGCGAGAGATATTCGTCGCGCTCCGTGTCGGCATGGTAGACGGCCGTCTTGGTCGTTACGGCCGCGACCGTGCTTGTATTCTTCCGTCGCTTCCGGGATGACTGCATTTCGTCACCGGCCTGCATCTCATTCGCGAACACCATCGGTGGTCCATTCGCACCGCATTTTTCCGCAGTTTGACGTAGACTGGTTGTCAGTTTTCAAACCATGATTCCGGAGTCTTTTATGTCCAAGACTGTTTCGTACGCCCAATGGTCTCTGGAACCGTATTGCATTGGCCTCAAGCTGCGTTCGCTGCGAACCGGCAAGCGGCTCACACTCTCCCGTTTGGCTGCCGAAACCGGCCTTTCAGCCGCGCTCCTCTCCAAACTGGAAACCGACCGCATGATTCCGACCCTGCCTACGCTTGCTACGATCGCTCGCGTTTACGGCGTAAACATGAGCTACTTTTTCTCCGGGCCCGCGCGCCACTCGCTCTCCATCACGCGCAAAGCGCACCTCGAGGGCGATGGACGCGGAATGGACTCCATCAAGGTAACGCCGTTAAACGCCGAGGGTGAGGGCTTCCGTCTCATGGCGCAGGTCGTCGAGTTTCCATCCGGCGGCGCCCACATCGCGGTCAACGCCTTTCGGGAAACTGGAGCCGTCGTCTATGTGCTCGAAGGGCGCCTTCGGCTCGATGGGGGCGGCATGCACGACACTCTGGAGACTGGCGACTGCGCCTGTATGGAAAGCGAAATGCCCATGTCCTGGAGCGCGGCTGACAAGCATCGCTGCCGCGTTCTGGCTGTCATGCCTCGCGACAATGCTCCAGGGAAACCATCGGCGCGAAACTCCCCGTGACGCGTTGAGCTCCAACGCCGCTGAGGCAACATCGACGTGGCCTCAGCCGACCGCTCCCGTTTGCCGCCTTCGCGTTCTCTCTGTAGCATAGTTTGGAACTCGAGGGTGCAAGGACAATGCAACTCAACTCCAGGCTGCTTCGTGCCACGCTCTCGGGAGCTTTGGCGGGTCTGCTCTTCGGATTCGACACCGTCGTGATCTCGGGCGCAATTGATGCGCTGGTTCATCTTTACGGCCTGAACCCGCAGGAAAAAGGATTCACGGTGGCCATCGGGTTGGTCGGCACGGTGATTGGCGCGCTGGGCGCCGGCCACGTGGGACAGAGGCTCGGCAGCCGCGAGACGCTCCGCATTACCGCGTTGCTCTACATTGCTTCAGCGCTCGGAGGCGGGCTGTCATGGAGCTGGATGTCGTTCATGACTTTTCGCTTCATCGGCGGACTGGGGATTGGCGCATCGTCGGTGCTCGGTCCGGTGTACATTGCAGAGCTTGCCCCTGCCGGGTTGCGCGGGCGGCTTGTGGCGGCCTTCCAGTTGAACGTCGTGTTTGGCGTGATGGTGGCCTACATCTCCAATTACGTGATTCGCACCATGCACCTGGGCGCGGCTGAATGGCGCTTCCAGGTGGGCATCGCTGTGGTTCCGGCAGCGGTCTTCCTCGCGCTGCTTTTCGGAATTCCGCGTAGCCCGCGCTGGTCGGTTTCGAAGAATCGAATGGATGAAGCGCTGTCGGTGCTGAAATTGATGGGAGATCCGGATCCGGAGGCAGAACTGGCCGATATTCAGGCGGCCTTGGCGCAGGAACACGTGACGGCTCATGAGCGCGTTTTCCAAAGGAAGTATCGCTATCCATTATTCCTCGCCATCAGCATCGGCGCTTTCAACCAGCTTGCCGGCATCAACGCAATTCTGTATTACCTCAACAACATCTTCGCCGCCGCCGGCTTCAGCCAGATCTCGAGTGATCAGCAGGCAATCGCCATCGGCACAACCAACTTTCTGTTTACCATCGTCGGCATGTCGCTGATCGACAAGCTGGGACGTAAGACGTTGCTCCTGATCGGTGCAGCGGGCTGCGCCAGCTGTCTCGCCGGCGTGGCCTGGGTGTTTGCAACCGAATCCCATCGCGGCGATTTGCTGTGGCTGCTGGTGGTTTTCATTGCGTTCTTCAGCGTTTCGCAGGGGGCAGTGATCTGGGTTTACATCGGCGAAGTGTTTCCTACTGCGGTCCGTTCCAAGGGACAGGGTGTGGGCAGCGCCAGTCACTGGCTCAGTGACACGCTGATTGCGCTCGTCTTCCCAGTTGTGGTGACAATGATGAACACGGCCACGCCATTCGTGTTCTTCGCCGGGGCTACGGTGGTTCAGTTTATTGTGGTGGCGCTCTTCTACCCCGAAACCAAGGGCCAAACCCTTGAGCAGTTGCAGCGTAAGCTGATGCGGGCATAAAAGGCCGGCGGGCCGCAAAAAGCGCGCCGGAACGCGGGCCTAATGCGCCCCGGCGCAACCGTTGCAAGGTGAAACGTCAATCTCAAACCGACTCGATTGCGTGAATGCTTTCGGCAATCTCGTTCCTGAGTGTCTCCGCATCGGGATGAAACGAATTTCGTTCCGCCGCCGGCAGCTCTTCAAGCAGTTCCGGGTACTTCGCTGTTTCGCAGCCGGAAAACGCCTTGAATCCGATTGCAGAAGCCATGGCGCAGCTAACCTTTACTAGTTCGGCCACATCCCACTCGCCGTCCGAGCGCCTCTCTGAATGATGATCGGCAACCACGGCCTCGAAGCTCTGCGGCAGCTTCCAGTCACCGATCAGTTGCCGCCCAATCTCGCAATGATCCCAGCCGAACAGCTCTCGCTCGGCCTCCAGCATCGATGCCGCTGCTCCGTGGTGCTTCTCGAGCAGCGCTGCATACCCCTTGGGTTGAATCACCGCCAGGGCCATGCGCCCAATGTCGTGCAGGATGCCCGCGGTGTATGCGGTGTCTTTGTCGATCGATCCCGAATTCGCAATTCGTGTGGCGATGATGGCGCATGCCAGGTTGTGCCGCCACAGGCTGCGCATGGCCGGGTAGCTCATGGTCTTGCCCAGATAGGCTCTGACGCCCACGGTCACACACATCCCTTGCAGCGTGTTGGCGCCGAGCACGGCCACAGCCTGCAGAATCGTCGTCGAGGGATAACGCGGCGCGTAGAGCAGGGAATTGGAGACCGTCAGTACCTCGCTGGCGAACGCCGGGTCAGAGGAAATGAGATCGCACAGTTGGTGCAACTGCACATTCTCGTTGTTGGCCAGTTGCAGCACCCTCACGGCCACCTGAGGAAAGGGTGGAAGGCGAAGATACGCCCATGGCATTGCGGCCGCGCCTGCGTTTCGCTGGTCCAATCCCGTCGCCATCACTAGCAATGCCCCCAATTCAGCAACCGTGCCGCACAGCTCAGAGATTGTGATCTTTGCCGAAGCGAGGGTGCGCCCGGCTCGCTACTGCAGCCACGCATGTTCCCGTAAGTGCTTTTTCGGCTGTTTGCCGCCTTTTCAACAGGAAAATTTGCAGAAGCTGAGTCGAAGCGCGGCGCTTGAATCTACTTTGCAGTCCAGATTCTTCCGTCTAAGCTGATCCACACCTGACTTTGGTCATTAACGAGTTCGAAAACTGTGTTGGGTTGGGACGCACTGCCCGAGCCGGCAGGGTGTCCCGCAGTTTCGGGAGCCGGCGTCGCTCCCATTGTGTCGATCCCGTCCGCATGCCGGCGCACCGCAACGACGCGCCCGGTCCATTGCCGCTCGACTTTGTCCCAAGTTCCTCCGGAGTCCTTGCTGAGAAACAACGTGCCCGCCTCGTCGATGGCGAGCATGCGATGATCCGCAAAAGCAATCGAAATTGCGGGGAGCCCGCTGGGAAGGTGAAAGGCGTTCGGACCAGTTCCGGCATCCACCATGGAGCGCAGTTCATGCAGCTGGAGATAGCCCGCCGTACGAGCCGGTTGCGGCTCAACCTGTTGGGCAGAGAGATCGACCGGTTCGCCGTTTCCCCCTGCGCCGCTTCCTGAGTCGTGTTCTCTGCTCGACACCGGCGCCTTGGCGGCGAACTGGTGCCTCTCTTCGGCTTCCTCTGTCGGTTTCTTTCGCTCCTCGTCATACACGGCAGCTTCAGCGGGCATCTTGTGGTCCGGAGCCGCTCCTGTTGGAGACAGTGCCTCGCCGGCCGTTCTGTGACGTTCAAAGCCAGGAGTCGCAGATGGCCCCTCGTGCGAGGAGAACAGCCCATTGATGACTACGGGCGGAGGCGCGGCAGCCGTTTCGTCCGGCTCGGCAACGGACATAGGCCGCGCAGCAGCCGTTCGCTCGGTCTTCTGAGATCTTGCGGGAGCGCTACGCGGAGCCGCCGGAGGCGCACTTTGCACGAGCGGCTGCGGCGGGACCTGCGGCAGCACCGGCGCTTTCTCGATCGCTTGCTGCTGCTCAAGCTTCGCCACATCCGCGCGTCGTTCGACATCCCGTTCGTGCACGTAGACTGCAATCGCAGTCGTCGCCGCGACTGCCGCGGCCGGAGCCAACACAAGTCCCCAGCTTGTCCACCATGCTCTTGGCTGCACAACTTCGTGCCGCGCTGCCGCAATTCCCGCGTCCGCAGCCTCGCGCGCCAGGGCAACCACCTGCCTGCACCGGCCGCAAACGGCCAAATGCTTGAGCACTTCGCCGCGCTCCTTCTCGCTCAGTGCCAGCTCGACGAACGCGCTGAGCATTTCGGCGCCGGGGTGAATCTCGTGATGGCCGGTTACATTCATTGCCGTACTCATTGCGCTGCCTGTTCTTTGAACGCTTCGGTCTGCGAGTTTTGCAGAAGTTTTTTCAGGTTCACATTCAAATCCCGCGCATCTACGCCCATCGCCTCTTCTGCCGCGCGTCTGCTCATTCCACTGCGCTGCAGGTTTCTGAGAACCTGTTTCCGCGTGACCTCGTTCGCGCGCCGCAGCTTGCGGCTCACCGTGGCTTCGTGTACTCCCAATACGCGCGCAATCTGCAACAAGGTTTGCCCGTCAAGATAATAGGCTGCAAACAAGAATCGCTCCTCCGCATCCCGCTCCTCGAGCGCCTCTTCGATGGCCCGCTCCAGCTGCGAGAACTCGGTGGCGGGTGTCTGCGGCGACGCATCCACCGTCGGCACTTCGATCTCTTCCATCGGGCCGTCGAGAGACTCCAGGCGCCGGCTTCGGCGATGATGATCCACGTACCGCTGGGCCAGTGTGGTCCGCAGCCAGCCCATCAGCGACCCCCGTCCGCGATACGAAAGCAGCGGGCAGCGCCGTTCGCCATCGCGCGCGTTCAGTCCAAACAGCTCCGCATAAAGCTGATCGGCCAGATCGTGGCCCAGCGTTTCGCTCCCTGTGATAGCAATGGCCGCGCGAATCAGCGGCTGCCTGTGCTGAGCAATGAAGTGCTCCCACGCGCGCTCGTTCCCGGCCGCGCAGGCGCGCGCGAGCACCAAATCGTCCACGCGCAGCCCGCGAAAAAACGACGCTCGCTGCTGGCGAGTCGCCTCCAAGCCCGCTTCCAGCCCATAGTTCTGTGCAGTTCCCGCGCCCATCACGATCCGGTCAAACTCGTCGCGCTCCAGTCCCCAGCATGGTCCATCGCTCGCGTGCCAAAGCTTATCGAGCAAACGGCGGTCCATTGCTCCCCGCAGTGCGGGGATCTCCGTCTCTGCCCCGCCGGCCACCGACTCAGCTGACGCCATTCTTACTACCTCGCCGTTCGCATAGTAACTTTGACGTTTTGACTAACCCTTTGGCCTCCCAATCCAGGGCGCCAGGCCGGCCTGCACTCGAAAAAATCCTGCAAGTTCCCGCCGGCCCGGCGTTCTTCAATCGAAGGCCGGTACGGCAAACCGCGGGCCGGCGGAGGAGACTCATGAAGACTTGGGGTAGATTTGGGTTGGCGGCGGCGCTGTTCGTCGCAGCTGCCGCATGGTTTCTGGGAAGCGGCGTGAAGGCAGCAGGTGGCCCGGTTGAGGGCGAAGGCGGTCCCTACCGCGTGCTCGCTCCTATCGAAAGCGGCAACCTTCTCTTGTTTCCCGTGGTGCGCGCCGACGCAAAGTCTGCTGCAGAGACCCCGTTCATCACGCTCGACGAAGGCCTGAAGAGCGGTGAGGTGGAAGTCACCGAGGCCGGCCGCGCGCGAGGGCTGGTGCGGCCCAGAGGGCCCGCGAATCACGACAACTTCGATCGCGGTGACGAGGTGAACACGCTGGTGCTCGTCAACCGCTCCAAGCGCCCGCTGTTGTTGCTCGCCGGCGAAATCGTCACCGGTGGCAAGCAGGACCGCATCGTCGCCAAGGACCGCATCGTCCCCGCGGACGCCGATCCCATTGACCTTGGAGTCTTCTGCATCGAGCCTGGCCGCTGGACCGAAAGCTCAGCCACTTTTGGCGCCGCGGGAAAATCGGCCGCCAAGGGCTTTATGGTCCAGCCCCGAGTGCGCGAGCGCGCGATGGTCGACCAGGACCAGCAGCAGGTGTGGAACTCCGTGAACGGTGCAATCTCGCAAATGGAAGTCGCGGCAGCGCCGCCGGTGGGCTCCGGCTCTTCGCACGGCGAAGGCCTCTATCCCGGCACTCTTGGCACCAGTAGCTACGCCAAAGCCATGCAGGACACCGCCGTCAGCGAGAAAGTCGATGAGGCCGCGGCTCCTGTCATGAACGCTCGAGAGCAGGTGCTCGCCCAATTGCGCGACGAGCATGCCGTCGGCGTGGTCGTGGCCGTTCGCGGCGAGATCATCTGGGCCGACCTTTTTGCCAACACCGACCTCCTCTCCCGCTATTGGACCAAGCTGGTCCGCTCCTACGCGGCCGAGAGCCTGACGGAAGGTGAAGATCATCCCGCGCCCACCGTGGCCGACGCGCAGCATTTTCTCGATGCGCCCTCAGGCGGCACTGAGAACAGCGAAGGCGAGGTCGGCATCTACCGCTATCGCGAGCTCAAGAGCAGCGGCACGGAAACTTTTGTTCTCGAATCGCTGCTCCCAGGAGCCGGCTACGACGTGCATTTGAGCAAAATGAAATTGCGCGGCGATGAAAGTCAGAACGTCAAGCCGCAATCGTCCGGCCACCCGATGGTTCGTCGCGACGTCTATCGACCCGAGATCGTCCAATGACCGGAACGGCGCACATTATCTCTGCGCCCGTGGCAGCACACCGCGGTGGGCGCGGAGAAAGCATTCAAGTCGCGTTTGCTATTTGCCGAGCGCCGTCTGCCTGGCTCGTGCCAGGCGCGGCGCGGCAATCAGCGTGAGAGCCACGAGAAAGATTGACGCGGCAATGTAGGCCAGGTGGCCGTGACGCAGGTCTTCAGTTACGAGCTTGATTGCGACCAGAGCCATTGCCGCGTAACCCAGCCGCGTCAACTCCACTCGCCGCCAATGCGCTCCGCTAAACACCAGACCGAGCGCCGCCGCGCACAGCGTCAACGTTCGTATGAATGCCAGGTGATGCGCGCCGGGCTGAATGCGGAGCGCGGCCAGACCCATAAGCCCCTCCACCAGCAGCGCAGCCACGGCGGCGGCCGCCAGCGCGGCAAAGCCAAGATGAAGTGTTTGCGGTACCCAGGACTCGCCTTCGCGCGGCTGCGCGGCCGCATAGCAGAGGATCGCGGAACACGCGATCAACCAAACGCCTGCCGCCGGCGCGCCTTGCGGAGTCTCCGCGAATGCGCTGACAAGAAAGCTCGGCAATCCTGATTCCGCGGCTCCAGCCAGCAGGAATACCATCCCGTAGAACTCGAAGGCCAGCCGGTTCCTTCGGCTTCCCACAAGCGTCGCCGCGATCGCGGCCCCGCCCAGCAGCGCAATTGTGGCTAGCGGCGGCAGGCACAAAAAACTCCCGGCCAGAAGCAGCGCCGCACCCCACGCAGCAAAGACCGCAACGTTGCGCGGTTCCTTGGCGCGATCAAAGACCGTAAAGACCGCCGCATAGACCGCGCCAGACAGACCCAGGCAAACCGCCCCGAGAATCGCGACGCTGCCTTGCAGCCCGAAGTCCGCCACGCTCACCGCAGCCAGCAGAAATGCAATCGTCGTCTGGAGCGTCGCAATGAGAGAGATTTGTCGCCCGCGTGCCAGCGTCTGCCAACCCACGCTCGAAGCAAACAGCAGGAAGATCGCCACGCCGGGTGCAAGCAGCGCGAATCTTCCCAGGGGCGGATAATCTTCGCCGATAGACTGCGAAGCAAAGTAGATATAGATCAGGACCCAGATCGCTGCATCGGCAGCCAGCGCCACCAGCGCGCGCACCTCCGGCAAGCGCTCCACTCGCGGAGCAAACTCGCAGACTGCCGTGAGCACCAGCAGCGCGACCACGAAAGGCATCAGCGCGTGCGAGGCGATGGCCAGTGCCAGCGCGAGCCCAGCCGCTGCAATGCATGCGGCGCGCAGCACAGGCGCCACATCGCGTCTCCATGCCAAGCCGATTGCGGCAAGCGCAAAGGCGCAAATCACGCCCGCAGCCATCGACGGTGAAAACACATTAAAGCGCAAGGTAAGTTCCCAGACCATGGGAGCGAGGATCAGCGCCGAGGTTCCCGCATAGATTGTGCTTGTGAAGCGCGGTCCGCCGCGCACTCGTGCCGCCCAAACCAGCCACGCGAAGGCGTAGGCGATTCCGGCTACAGCAACGGCCAGCCGGGGAAGGGAGCTGGACTCTTCGACCGCGCGCAGCACATAGGCGCCCGCAACGCCAAGCATGGCCTTGCCCAGCACCGGAAATATGCTTCCGGCCGGCGCGACGGGTGCAACGGCCGCAATCGACTCGGCGGACACAGCTTTCCGTTCTTGCGAGGGGCAAGGCCAACGTGCTTCCAGCGGGTGCTCCAACGCATGCACGCGCCGCTCCATCACTTCCATGCGTTTCTCAAGCCGCTCGATTTCGTCGGGAAGATCGTGCATGGCTCCCCCGATCTTTCTCAGACGATGTTGAACTCAGTCGCCGGTCGCGGCTTCGTGCAGGCTCTTATCCGGCCAGGGGGGCAGCAGCTTGACCAGCGCCCACAAGAAGAGCAGCGGCAGGATGGTCAAGCCAACGGCGACCAGCAGGCCTTCGCGCGTCACCAATGCCATCTTGTAGGTCGTGTACCCAAGAAAACTCTTTGAGAACAGTTGGCCGCCGATCACCACGTTCCAGCGCATGGCGAGGACTCCGATCAAAGCCAGGGAGCCGGAGAGGATATAGATGCGCTTGCGCGTCATCTCCTTGAGCTTCACCACCTGCGTAAGGAACAGCAGAACCAGCGGCATGATCGTGCCCAGGCAGATTTGGACTACGATCTGCGAAAAGTAAAGCTTTGTGTGGACCAGAAAATTCAGGCTGCGGAACGATTCGTCGGCCTCGTAGACGCGGTGCACCAAGTCCAGCATCTCCAGGCTGAAGTCGATGATGAAGATATAGAACATGTACATCGCCACCGTGTCCACGCAGCGCATGTCGATCTTCTGCCCGCGCAGCTTGGTCGTCGCCATGTAGAGCAGCATCACGGCGGCAATCCCCGACACCATGGCCGAGAAGATGAAGATTACCGGCATGAGCGGCGATGACCACCACGGATTGGCCTTGAGCGAGCCGAAGATGAAGCCGACATACCCGTGCAGCAGAAAGGCTGACGGAATGCCGATCAGCGTGACGATCCAGCCGACCTTATCGTCGATATGCAGCGCGCGCGCGCTGATGTTGCTCGACCCCAGCGTCATCACCTTATAGATCAAGCGCGGCAGACCTTTGCTTGTCTGCGAGAGGAGCACGATCTCGCGCCGGTAGTCGAGCCAAATCTCAAAGACCAGCACAGCCATCAGGTACCACATGTATACATACCCGAACATCGCCATCGCCGAGGTGTCGTGGGGGGTAAAGTACATTTCCGGGGAGCGAAACGGATGGCCCAGGTGCAAAACCAGAGGCAGCGGCGCAACCAGCAGAAATGCCAGCGCCGTCAGCAGCGCGAGCCTGTACGTCGGCTTCACCGCCTCCACGCGAAACACGCGCTCTAACGACGCCAGAATGAATGCGCCCGCCACCAGACCCGTAATGTAGGGGTACAGGACGATCAGCACGCTCCAGTAGAGCGTCACTTCGTTCGGATACATATAGCCTTCAACACCGCTCATAGAAACAGCTCCCAGCTTTCAGCTTCCTGCTCGTCCCGCTTGATCCCGCCACATCAGCCTCTCGCCGCAAGGCCCAGCTAGAAGCTGAAAGCTGAGGGCTGATGGCTGCCTTTCTCACCGCACCGACCCATCCAAACCGTTATAAAAAGCCTTCGCTCCGGTGGCCATCTGCGGCTTCAATACCTGCACCGTGTGGGTCTTCAGAAACTCGTGAATTGGGTCATTGGGATTCTTCAGGTCCGCCAATTGCCGCGCTCCCGTCGGGCACGCCTCGCAGCAAGCCGTCGTCAGCCCTTTGGTGATCCTGTGGTAGCACAGCGTGCACTTGTCCGCGACTTTCTTGGTGGGATGAATGTAGCGACATCCGTAGGGGCAAGCCTGCACGCAATAGGCGCAGCCCAGGCAGTACTTCTGGTCGATCAGCACCACCCCATCCGGAGTGATAAACGTCGCGCCTACGGGGCATACCTGCGTGCACGGCGAATCCGTGCAGTGGTTGCACATCTTGGGAACGAAGAAGAATTTCCCTTCTTCGCCAGCCGCTACTGCCGGGAATCCCTCTTTGCCGCCATCGGGCGAAATCACCTCGGGGCTTTCCAGATGGATGTCCGACCGGTGGTATCGCTCTACCCATGTGCGGAAGAAGCCATCGGGCACATCGTTTTCTGTCTGGCAGGCGCGCACGCAGTTGCCGCAGCCAATGCACTTGGGAATATCGATCAGCATGCCCCACCAGTGCTCGCTCATCTGGTAGTTTGGCGAGTCTTCAGGAGTCCCGGCCAAGACGTGTTTCCACGCCACGGCCGCCGCGGGCAAAAGAATCAGCAGATGACGCCGGCTGATGTTCATTTCGCGCTTCCTTTCGCCGCGCTCGCGCTGGAGTCAGAGCCGATGGCTGGGCTATGCGGGTTGTGGCAGGTCTCGCAGGGAACGCCGCCCGAGTGGTCCGCCGGATCCACTTGAGGAAAGTTCGCCGGCTTGGCCGCGCTGGCCGTATGGCAGCGTGCGCACAGCACCGCTGTATCCGGCTTAACCGGCGTTACCGTCGTCGGATCGTCGGCATGGGCGGCCAACGCTCCGTGGCATGCCTCGCAGTTCACGTGCGCGTGCGCGCCTTTCGTCTTTGTGTCGGCAATATCCGTGTGGCAGGTCTCGCAGGTCTGGTGCCCCGCGAACTTTACCGGGCGCGCCGCAATCTCGCCAATCGCCGCTCCACGATAGTGCCCATACTCTCCGAAACTCTTTGGCACCACGTAGGAGCGCACCACCAGAAACACCAGAAATGCGAGAACGAAAAGCCCTGCAAACCGAAAAAGATGTCCTGCATCCTTCAAACTGCTCATCAGGCGCTCTCTTCGTGTAGCAACCGCCGGAAGTGGAAAGTGATCCAGCGTGTGATCTGGGACACTTCCGACATCGATCAAACTAGGCTTTCAGTACAGGGCTGTATGTGAGCCTGCTCACAAACCTATGTGACGCGATGGGTGACTTCGGGCTGTTGTCGCCTCAGGCGATACCATGAATCTTTGGAGCGAATAATGCCAAAAGTTCTCGACGGCGCGGCCATTGCCGCAGCCATCAAGCAGGAAGTGGCCGAAGAGGTCCGCGCGCTCGCCGCTCACGGCATCAAGCCGAAGCTTGCGGCGGTCCTGGTGGGCCATGTGCCCGCATCGGAGATTTACGTCCGCAGCAAGGTGCAGGCCTGCGCCGAGCTTGGCCTTGCCAGCGAACTCATCACCCCGCCCGACACCGTCACCACCGAGGAGATGCTTTCGCTTGTTGCCCAGCTCAACGCGCGCGACGACGTGGACGGCATTCTCATTCAGTTGCCGCTTCCGGCCCAAGTCGACGCCAAAGCTCTCCTCGACGCCGTCGATCCCGCAAAAGACGTGGACGGCCTTCATCCCGTGAACGCGGGTCGCCTGCTCGCCGGCCGTCCGGCGCTCGCGCCTTGCACGCCCGCCGGCGTCATTGAGATTTTGAAGCGCAGTGACATTCCCATCGCCGGCCAGCACGCCGTCGTCGTCGGCCGCAGTGACATTGTCGGCAAACCCGTCGCCATGCTCCTGCTTCACCAGAACGCGACTGTGACGATTTGCCACTCCAAAACACGAAACCTTGGAGAGATCACCAGGCAGGCTGACATTCTTGTTGCTGCCATTGGCCGTCCGGGCTTCATCAAGCCGGAGATGGTCACCCCCGGCGCCACGCTCGTCGATGTCGGCATCAACCGCCTCACCACTCGCAAGGAGTTCGATCGCTTCTTCAAGGGCAACGCCAAGCGCGAAGCCGCGTTCGCCAAGCGCGGGTCCGTTGTCGTCGGTGACATCGATCCCAAGGCCTTCGAACTCGCCGGAGCCTACACGCCTGTGCCCGGTGGCGTAGGTTTGCTGACGATTGCGATGCTGATGTCCAACACCGTGCGCGCCGCCCGCATGAGACGTGAACTGCCGCGGCGGGGGCTTTAGCCCATGCTCCGCGTCGGTCTCACCGGCGGACTGGGCAGCGGCAAAAGCACCGTCGCCGCGATGCTGCGCGAGCTCGGCGCTCAAGTCATCGAGTCCGACGCCCTCGGCCGTGAGCTCATGGAACCCGGCCACGAAGTCTACGACAGAATCGTCACGCGCTTCGGTCCGGAGGTCGTGAATCCCGACGGCCATCTCAACCGCGCTCGCCTCGCCGACCTCGCCTTTCGCCACGGCCGCTTGCAAGAGCTCAACGCCATCGTGCATCCGCCCGTCATCGACGCCCAGCGCCTCTGGATGGACGAAATCTTCGCGCGCGATCCCTCCGCCATCGCCGTCCTGGAGTCCGCGCTGATCTTCGAAGTCGCCCGCGACGCTCGCGCGCGCGGCGAAAAAGAAGGCGTTCTCGCAGACTGGCACTGCCGCATCGACCGCATCATCGTGGTCACAGCGCCCGACGATCTCAAGATCGCCCGCTACACCGTCCGCGTGGCTCCGGATGCCCGAAACCGTACGGCTATCGAAGCCGATGCCCGCATTCGCCTGTCGCACCAGGTTTCCGATGCCGAAAAAGCCGCCCAAGCCGATTATGTCCTTGATAATTCGGGTGATATCACGGCTCTCCGCGCCCAGGTTGAGGCCCTGTGGCCGCGCCTCGAGGCCGAAAGCAACAAATCCCGGAAGAACATGTCACTACAATAGGAGAGGCGGATGCGCCCTTGCAGCGGGAACTCCGCTTCGCTGCATCCGTAACAAGACCAGGAGGGTCTTTCAGGTCGACCAACTATGAAACTGACCCGGATTCTCATTATCGTCTTGCTGTTTTTGTGCGGATTCTGGCTCATCACCACCCGCCTTGAGCGCGGTTTTTTCGGAACTCGCTCTGGGCTCATCGGGTCCGACGGCTCAAACTCGCCGCTCGAGCTCACTGAGGCTCACGCTGCGCCTTCTTATGACGCCGAGGAACAGAACAACATCGCCATCTACAAGCGAGTCCTTCCTTCGGTAGTCAACATCACTTCGACCACTCTGGTCTTCGACTTCTTTTATGGAACGGTTCCGCAGCAGGGCCAGGGCTCGGGATTCATCCTCGATAAGGCCGGCCACATCCTCACCAACTTTCACGTAGTCGATGGCGCCAATCGAGGCATCGAGGTGATGCTCTCGAACAAGCGCCGCTATCCGGCCCGCGTCGTGGGCACCGACAAGGTTCACGACCTTGCGCTGCTCCAGATCGACGCGCCCGACCTCCAGCCCGTTACGCTCGCCGATTCCTCGCAGCTTAATGTCGGTCAAAAGGTCTACGCCATCGGCAATCCCTTCGGCCTGAGCGGCACCATGACGAGGGGCATCATCAGCTCCATCCGGTCGATCCGAAATGCCGACGGCGCGCCGATTGAGGACGCCATCCAGACCGATGCGGCCATCAATCCAGGCAACTCCGGCGGTCCGCTGCTGAACTCGAGCGGCGAGGTGATCGGCATCAACACCATGATCGCCTCGAACGGCGCCGACCAAAGCTCCGGCATCGGCTTCGCCATCCCCATCAATACCGCTAAAGCAGTGCTCGCAGATCTGATCCGCTACGGACGCGTGAAGCGGCCCTCGCTGGGCATCGTTTCCTATGCGATCGGTCCTGACCTCGCTTCGCAGATGGGCCTGGCCGCGGATTCCGGCGTGCTGATTCAGCGAGTGCTTCCTGGTGGCGCGGCGGAGCGCGCTGGCCTGCGCGGCGGCACGGAGCAGGCTTATGTGGGCAACACGCCCATCATGCTCGGTGGCGATCTCATTGTCGCGATCGACGGCCGGCCGGTTTCCGATCCCGAGGACATAAGCGCCCTGATGGACAAGCACCAGGCCGGCGACACGATTAGCGTCACTATCGTGCGCGGCAAAAAGCAGATGACGCTCAAGCTGATTCTGGGAGAAGCGCGGGACACGAACACCTAAGAGGGAAATCGATCCAGGTCATTTGTAGAGCGTGTTTCAAGATTGGTTGTATAGAATCCGGTTGTAATCCTTCAGGGGTTAAAACCCCATATTCTTCCTGCCTTTTTCGGCCCGGCTAAAGCCGTGCCCTTGTTACAAGGCAATTTCTTGAAACACGCTCTAGTGATTCTGCGGGCCGCTCCACTCAAGGAGCGGCCCGTTTTATCTGCGATTCCACGGTCCAGGCGAATTGCTTCGTCGAGAGTTGAAGGCAGATCACTGACAACTGTTCTTCAGAACCCAGCGTTCATCTCGGCCTGCGTTGCCTGCGCCACTTGCGCGCGCGCCACTGAAACCGGCTCGCCGTAATGCGCGGCAACAATCCGCGCCGATTGCGACTCGTTTAAATACGGCTCGACCGCGGCTAGTTTCACGCCGGAGCCGGCGGCCATCTGCGCCACCTGCGCCTTGCTCGAGATCGACTGAACGAGGGACAAAATGGCGACGATGATCGTGCCCACTCCCTGAATCGCAGCCAGCGCGTGCTGCTGGCTCTTTTGATCCACGATTTTTGCCGCCTGCAACAGTGCTGTATTCACCTGCTGCTGAAAGGTCACAATCTGGTTTTGCAACTTCCCGAGCGCGCTACCCGAGGGATTCGCTAGGTATGCCTTGGCTTGCGCCACGAGCAGATTGCTGGCCGCGTCGAAGCCGATGGTTGCCGCAGTGAAGATCGGCGCGTCGGCCGGCGCCAGCAGCGCCGCGGTCGAGTCAACCGTGGCCACAGCGCTTTGCAGGGCCGGCGTCCAGTTGACAATATTCTGGGCCACGCTTGTGGCCGTGCAGCCCTGCATCCATGGCAGCGGAATGAGCAACGCAATCAGCATCCAAGCACTCAGCTTGGCCTGCTGGCTCGCTGACGCGCTGGTTGCGGTGGATGGGCTTGTTGCAGTATCGGGATCCTTTGCCAACAGTCCCAGCAGCGCCGTGGCCAGCGCGCTTGCCAGCGATACGACGGTGCCGGTTCCCACTTTGCCCAGCGAAACGCCCTGCTGCGACAACACACCGGCAACACTCGCGACCGCAATGAGCAGCCCCGCCGCCGACGTCTTCGGATGATTCCAGATGTTTTTGAAGTTCATGGTTCACACTCCTCCGTGCCGCTCTAGCGCGGCCTGCGGGATCTACTTAAATCCTGCGTCTCTGTTTTTCCTGCGCATGGCCGGAGTGATCCAGAATTTGCGATCCCCCACCGGCCATGCGCATCGCCTCGAAGCGCTCTCAAGATCTCGATGTTGCCGTGGTTCCGGTCCGGCATCGAGCGGAGAGCTGCTCCGCGCAGACGAAGACGGTCCCGCGCCCCGGCGCCATCCGCAGGCGCAGTTCGCCGGCAGTGCCCCGCTCAAACCTCTTCAGGGGCACGGGTGCTGGAGAGCCGCGCCAGGGGAGGGCGTACCCATTCGCCCGGCTCGGTATTTCCGTACTTTGTCTGGTTATGTATAAGGATAGGGAATTAGGGGTTAATTACCGGCAAACTTCGCGAAACTGTGAATTGCTGAAAAATAAGCTAGTTACAAAAAATCTTCGCGTTTGCCCTCTTGACAAGCTCTGAAACCCGGCAAAACTTCAGGGCCGGCTACCCCCTGATTGTCCACTCGACGAGGCGGGGAACTTGAGCGGGGCAAGGCGGCGTTTGAGGCCGGTTTCGCGCACAAAAAGGCCTGCTTCGCTCACAAAATCGACTAAATTCGTCGACGGTTTTTCGATCGTTGTGATGATTCCAAAAGAGTTAAGTGGCACAATGTGCCCTTGAGGACCCCTAAAATTTTTTCTAATTCACTTCTCTTCTCGGGAGCCGGGCAAAAGCCAAGACGCTTTCTTCAAGATTCAGGTTAGCAGGGCGCGCGAATTGATCGGCAAACTTCGCGAACGATTTTTGCATTTTGTTTTCAACGGGTTGCGGCTCATCGGCTGGGGTGGCGGGCTTGACACTGCGCAACGTGCCGGCGAGAAACGAGGATAAGACTCGTATCTTGGTCGCCGTCTTTACTGTCCCTCGGGCCCTATTTCTTCACGTATCTGCGGCCGCGCACCTCGTACTCCCCGCTCACTACGCGCGCGATGGCTTCGGTGTAGGCGAGGTGCTCCTCTTTCAAGATCCGTTCCGCCAGCAAGTGCGCATCGTCCGTTGCGAGCACTGAAACCGCGCGCTGCACCACGATTGCGCCGTGGTCCAGTTCCTCGTCGACAAAGTGCACCGTGCAGCCGGTGAATTTTACGCCGTAGTTGAACGCCTGCTCCTGCGCATCGAGGCCGGGAAAGGCCGGCAGCAGCGAGGGGTGAATATTGAGAATGCGATTCGGGAATGCGGCCACGAACTGCGGCGACAGGAGCCGCATGTAGCCGGCCAGGCAAACCAACTCCACGCCGTGCGCGCGCAGGCACGCGATCACCTCGGCGTCGTGCTCTTCGCGCTTGCGACCCCGGGAAACGAGGACCGTCGTGTGAAGACCCATCTCGCGCGCCCTGGCCAATCCAGGGGCGGCGGCGACATTCGAGATCACCACAGCGATCTCCGCGCCCTTCAGCCGTCCTGCGCGAATCGACTCGGCAATGGCAAGAAAGTTGGAGCCGCGGCCGGAAAGGAGAATACCGAGCCGCACTAGCGACAAAGACGATCGATTGATTTGCGAATCACCCAACGACGTTCCTTCACAACTGCGATTGCCGATGCAACCTGATGAAGCTGCCGGTCTCCCGCCCCAGCAAGCCAAGAACGGGCTTGCCCGGGGGCCCCGGTCTGGAGACCGGCGCTACTCACTGCTCACGTGTACTGCACCCGGCGCTCGCCCTTGACTACGCGGCCGATTACATAGAACTTTTCTTCCGAGCGGTCCAGGAGGTTCTTGGCGCGCGTGAACTTCGCCGCCGGAATCGCCGCAATCAGTCCGATGCCCATGTTGAACGTGCGCATCATCTCCTCCTGCGGAATGTTTCCCAGCTCCCGCAGGTGCTCAAAGATGGGCAGCACGGGCCACGATCCAATCTCTACCTGCGCCGTCACTCCCTTGGGCAAAATGCGCGGCAGATTTTCCGTGATGCCGCCGCCGGTGATGTGCGCCATGCCCGTGGTCAGCCCGCCGCCGACCAGCTTCTGGATGACGTGCAAATAGCTGCGGTGCGTGCGCAAGAGCGCAGCGCCGGCCTTCTCTTTGATCGCGGTGACATATTGCGTGGCCTTGTAGCCAGCCACTTCGAAAAGGAGCTTGCGCGCCAGCGAGTAGCCGTTGGTGTGCAGGCCCGTCGAGGGCAGGCCGATCAGCACGTCGCCAGGCTTGATGCCCACGCCCGTCACCATTTTGTCGCGGTCTACCGCGCCGACGATGAAACCGGCCAGGTCGTACTCGCCGTCGGAATAGAAACCCGGCATCTGCGCGGTCTCGCCGCCGATCAGCACGCACCCGTTTGCTTTGCAGGCGTCGGCCAGCCCGCTGACCACGCTCTCGACCACATCCTCGTCCAGCTTGCCCGTCGCCAGGTAGTCCAAAAAGAAGAGCGGCGTCGCCCCCTGCACGGCAATGTCGTTGACGCAGTGGTTCACCAGGTCCACGCCGACGGTCTGGTGCAGCCCCAGTTGAAAGGCCACCTTCAGCTTGGTCCCGACGCCGTCCGCCGAGCTCACCAGGATGGGATTCTTCCACCGCTGCATGTCGAGCCGGTAGAGCGCGCCAAAGCTCCCAATCCCGCCCAGCACGTTGCGATTAAAGGTCTTTTGCGCCAGGTACTTGATGCGCTCTTTGGCGTGGTCGCCGCTGCGCAGGTCCACGCCGGCGTCGGCGTAAGTTACGGTCTTCGGTGCGATCTCTTGAGCCACGGCCCCTGGCTTTCCTAATCAGTGAAATGCTTCGGCGCGGATGAGCCGGAAAGCAGAATTCTAGCAGCAATCGTGCTGCCCATTTCCCACAAATCATCTCGTGGGCTGCCACTTCAGTCCGACCGTGCCTGCCGACCGTACAGCGAGCATTCTTTGAAGAAAAATGGAAAGTTGGCTTGACATGAAATTCTATCCGGGCTAGTGTGGTTTGGAAAGTCGGCTTTACATAGGGCGGACCGCCGGAAAACGTGGCACAGACGATCACAAATCGCGTCAAAGAACTTCGCATCGCGCTCGGCTGGACCCAGGAGCAACTGGCCCAGGCCGCCGGAGTCTCCCGGCAGAGCATCAACTCCATCGAACGCAACCGCTACGTGCCCTCGCTCGAGCTGGCCCTTACTTTCGCCCGCATCTTCTCCTGTTCCACAGACCAAATCTTCCAGTTGGAGAGCCAATCATGACCCATCCCATCCTCAACCGCATCCTTATGCTCGATCAGGTGGCCGACGAGCGATTTCGCGAGCATCGGCGCCGCTCGAACTGATCTGGGACTGGCCTCCGATGAGGGCGACGAGTACTATCCCCAGCGGGGAGGTAAGCTCAAACCTTATGGCTGCAAGAACACACGCACAGACAAGAACAAGGATCTTCGTTTACCAAGCCTCAACAGTTGAGTTAACGAAGCGCGGTAGCAAGAATTCGCTTGAAATCTATGTGCGAAGAGGGAAGAGACTACTCGGAACTCCAGCCTTGGGAAGAGGTAGCGTCGAATGGCGCCCCGAGGGACACAGCGTAAATAAGTTCAAAAAGGGATGGACGGAAATCGCGGCCATTCTTGATAGGGAGATGAAGAAATAGCTTCAAATATACTGAGGTCATGAATCACGCCCGCTCCCATGCGCTCCAGCAGCGCGCCGAGAAGTTCTTCCCCGGCGGCGTGAACTCGCCGGTGCGGGCATTTCGCGCGGTAGGCGGATCGCCGCCATTCATTGAGCGGGCCGAAGGCGCAACCCTCTACGACGCCGACGGCAACCGGTATATCGATTACTTTGGCTCCTGGGGACCGATGATCCTCGGCCATGCATTTCCGCCCGTCGTCGAGGCCATCGAACGCGCCGCGCGCAACTCCGCCAGCTTCGGCGCATCCACGGCCCTTGAGGCCGATCTCGCTGAGCGCATCGCGGCCTGCTATCCCGCCATCGAAAAGATGCGCTTCGTCAGCTCGGGCACAGAGGCGACGATGTCGGCCATCCGCCTGGCCCGCGCTGCTACCAGCCGCGACATCATCATCAAGTTCGAAGGCTGTTATCACGGCCACGCCGACGGTCTTCTCGTGAAAGCTGGCTCCGGCGTTGCCACATTCGGCATTCCCGGCTCCGCAGGTGTTCCCGAAGAGGTTGCTCGGCTCACTGTGGCTCTGCCGTACAACAACCTTGACGCCGTTGAGGCAGCCTTTGCCGCTCACCCCAAAGCCATCGCCGCGGTCATTGTTGAGCCCATCGTCGGCAACGCGGGCTGCATTCCGCCCGCGCGCGGCTTTTTGGCCGCTCTGCGCAAGCTCACCGCAAGCCACGGCGCGCTGTTCATCGTGGATGAAGTCATGACCGGCTTTCGCGTCGTCCTCGGCGGCGCCTGCCAGCTCTACTCGATCGATCCCGATCTCGTCACTCTGGGAAAAATCGTCGGCGGAGGACTTCCCGTCGGCGTCTTCGGCGGCAAGCACAGGTTCATGGAATTGCTCGCGCCTCTGGGCCCTGTTTATCAAGCTGGAACTCTGAGTGGCAATCCACTCGCCATGGCTGCGGGCATTGCCACCATCAGCTACCTTCAGGAACACGAGGCTGAAGTCTACCCGCGTCTTGAAACCACCACCAAAGCTGTCGCAGAGGGTGTAGCACGGGAGGCTGCCCAGGCTGGAATTCCGCTCACAACCAACCGCGTAGGCTCCATGTGGACCTGGTTCTTCAACCCTGGTCCGGTTAAGGACTATGAGCAGGCCGCGAAGTCAGACACGGCCGCTTTCGGCCGCTTCCATCGGGCCATGCTCGATCGCGGCGTCTGGCTCCCGCCATCGCAGTTCGAAGCCGCATTCGCTTCAACTGCCCACGGGGAAGCCGAAGTTGAGGCCACGATCGCAGCCGCGCGCGCGACCTTCGCCTCGATGCGCGAGAGCTAGAATCACGCGCTCAAGCCCACGCGTCCAGCGTCACAAATTTGTGTGTCGCTTTGTACCGCACGATGAGCCTTTCCGCGGCGGCCACTGACGCCACGCGATTTGCCGCCGGGTCACGATGACCGCCATCGTGCAGCACGATATTTGCCGCGCGGCCCATCTGCCGCAGTCGCTCGATCTTGTCTGTCAACCGCAGTGCGATCCGCTGCGGTGAGGGATTGCTCCAGTCCGAGGTCATGGCATTCCACAGCACTACATTGAGGCCGATCTCGCGCGCAATTTGAAATAGCGCCGGCCTGCGCGCACCGTAAGGCGGCCGGAAGAACTTTCCCGTCGTGCCCGTGATCTGCTCCAGCATGTCCTGTGTGCGCGTCATTTGTTCGCGAATCACTTCAGGAGAGCTGCGCGCCATATTGGGATGGTCCCAGGAGTGATTTCCGATGAGATGCCCGGCCTTGGCCGTCCGCTGCACCAGTTCCGGCTGCACTTTGGCGCGCCCACCGAGCACGAAGAACGTTGCCCGAACGTTGTGATTCGCCAGAATCTCGAGCAGCTTCGGCGTCCACGTGGCATTGGGCCCATCGTCGAAGGTCAGCGCCAGTTCGCCTGGCCGCGCCGGGGCCGTCAGCGCCGTGCCGAAAAGCCGTGAATCCGGCCACCTGGAAGCATAGGCATACACGCCTGCCGCAACGCCCGCGCATGCGGCCACGCCCAGTCCCGCATAAATCCCTGTCTCAATGGGGGTGATCATTCTGCCTGCCAGTATGGGGGTGTGGGGCCAAAACAGGCAACCCCCAAGGTAACCGCCATGCCTTACTAGTTCATAGTGTTTTCGCGGGGATTCCGTCGTTGTTCCGCTGCCCAGTCTGGGCCGCGCCTGCTTCCATCCGCTGCCTGGCGCGCTTCTCGCTTGAGCGCCGCGCCTGCCGCCATGTCGTCATCGATGTCACGCCGTAATTCCACACCGCGGAAAACAGCAGGCCTGTAACCGCCGCCAGCACCCACGGAACTCCGCGGCGGAACGCCTCATTCGCAATGGCCACGTTGGCGGCAACGCCCAATCCGCATGCCAGGCAGAACGTGATCAGGCCACCCCAGAACCTCCATCCCTTGAGCCGCCGGTCGCGGTAGGTTACGGAGTTGTTTAGGACAAAGTTCAGAATCATCACAATGAACGTCGTCACGGCCTGGCCGGCGGCAAAGCTCACCCCTGGAAGTTTGAGCAGCGCGCTCAAAATCAGCAGGTGCACTCCTACTCCCAGTGCGCCCACCATGGCGAAGAGCGCAAAGCGCACATTCACCAGTCCCCCGAGGTGCTTATCCACCAGCAGTTCGAAATACTCCAGGCCAACCAGCAGGTCAAGCTTGCTTTCGCCATGCTCGCGCTGCCTGAAGCGATAAGGCACCTCGCCGATGCGCAGCCCGGGTCCCGCCGAAAGCACGATATCGAGCAGGATCTTGAAGCCGATGCCCGAAAGCCTGTGCGCGAATTGCTCGAAGGTTGCCACGCGCACCATAAAGAAGCCGCTCATGGGATCGCTCAGCTCATGCTCGGCGCCCATCAGGCTCAGCCGCCGGCCCAGTTGGCTCAGCTTCACGCGCGACTTGGCAAACTCGCCCATGCTGCCGCCCGCGATGTTACGCGAGCCCACTACCAGGTCGAGATTCTCTTCACGAATCCGGCGCAGCATCTCCGGCAGGATGCTTTCATCGTGTTGCATGTCCGCATCCATCACGGCGACAAAAGGCGCTGCGGCGCCCAGAATTCCCTCGATGCACGCCGACGCCAGCCCTCGCCGGCCAATTCGCTGCAGCACGCGCAGATTGTCGTGCTGCTCGGCCAGTCGCCGCACCACATTCGCGGTGCCGTCGGGCGAATCGTCATCCACAAAAATCACTTCGTAGCGGATGCCCTTGAGCGCCTTTTCCAGCCGATCCAAAATCGGACCCACATTCTTGCTCTCGTTAAATGTGGGCAGCACGATCGTCAGATCGTAGGCCATTTTTTTCCTCCGCGGCGCTGGACAATTCCGAAGCTGCTTGGATTCGCACTCGCTGCCCGCTCTCATCCTTATACAACTTGGAAGAAGCTGTTCGATAGCGCTGTTTCCTTCGGGGAATCTGCGGCGTATACTGGCATTGTTCGGGTCGCATCCTGAGTCTTCGGAGCGGCACTGGAGCCAATCATGAGCCTCACCCAGCCTCCTTCGGGCGCGCGTCCTTCGCCGTCCGGTGTTTCCGTCCCCAAAGTCACCATGCCGGCGCTCACCGAGATGAAGCGCCAGGGCAAGCCCATCTCCGCGCTCACCGCGTACGACTACTCAACTGCGCGTCTTGTCGACGAGGCTGGGATCGATCTCGTCCTCGTAGGCGACTCGCTCGCCATGGTCGTCCTGGGCCAGGAAAACACGCTGGCCGTTACCGTCGACGAGATGCTGCATCATACCCGCGCCGTCCGCCGCGCCGTTCATCGCGCTCTCGTGGTTTCCGACATGCCTTTCGGCAGCTATCACGGTTCGGTCGCAGACGCCGTCGCCAACGCCGTTCGTTTCGTCAAGGAAGCTGGCGCCGAAGCGGTCAAGATCGAGGGCCCGCGCATTGAGATCGTCCAGGCTCTCGTCGAAGCGGAGATTCCCGTCGTCGGCCATATTGGACTCACGCCGCAGAGCGTCCATCGCATGGGCGGCTATCGTGTTCAGGGCCGCACTGCTGAGGCCGCGCGCCAGCTTGAAGCCGACGCACACGCGCTCGCTCAGGCCGGCGCCGGCGCCATCGTTCTCGAGGGCGTTCCCCGCGAGGCTGGCGCGGCCATCACAGCCGCGCTGCCCATCCCGACGATTGGAATCGGCGCCGGACCAGAATGTGACGGCCAGATCCTCGTCTTCCACGACCTCGTCAATCTTACCTTTGCGCCTGCCGCCAAATTTGTCCGCCGCTATGCGGACGCCTCGGCACTTTTCCGCTCGGCCATCGAGCGCTACCGCGAAGACGTCGAACATCGCGCCTTCCCTTCGGACGCGGAGAGCTATCACCTGCCCGCGCGGGAAGCGATGGGCGCGGCCGCTGCCGATCCTGATTTCGATTCCGATGACGCGGTCGTGAATCGCGACGCCTTCGAGGATTGGGCGAGCTAAGCGTGATGCAGATCCTCCGGACTGTTGACGAACTCCGACGCTGGTCCCGCGCCTCACGCTCAACTTCTGGCAGCACTGTCGGCCTTGTGCCCACCATGGGCGCGCTTCATGCGGGCCATGCCTCACTCATCCGCGCCGCGCGCGCCGCGTGTTCCCGTGTCGCCGTCAGCCTCTTCGTCAACCCCACGCAGTTCGGCCCCAGCGAAGACTACGCCCGCTACCCTCGCTCCTTTGAGGCCGATTGCGCCTTGGCCGAGCGGGAAGGCGCAGATGTCCTCTTCGCCCCCGCAGTTGAAGATCTCTATCCCAACGGTACTGCGTCCACTTTTGTCGAAGTTCCGGACCTTGGCGCTCGCCTCGACGGCGCATCCCGTCCTGGCCACTTTCGCGGCGTCGCAACCGTTGTCGCCAAGCTGCTCGTTGCCGCCGAGCCCGCTCGCGCTTTCTTCGGCCAGAAGGATGCGGCCCAGGTCGCGGTTCTCCGCCGCATGGTCGCCGATTTGCGCCTAGCCGTCGAAATCGTCGCCTGCCCCATCGTCCGTGACGCCGACGGCCTCGCCATCAGCTCTCGCAATGTTTACCTCAAACCATCCGAGCGCGCCCAGGCCTTGACTCTCAGCCGCGCAGTTGGTCACGTCGAGTCTCTGGTTGCGCAAGGCGAGCGCCGCGCGAATATGCTCCTCGCATCCGCGCACGGAGTGTTTGCCGAGGAGCCCGATATTCGCATCGACTACATCGTCCTCGTCGATTGGTCCACGCTCGAGCCCGTCGAAACCGCAGCCCCCGGCACGCTCTTCGCCGTCGCAGCGCACGTCGGCAAAACGCGGCTCATCGACAATACGATTCTGCAATAAGCCAGCGAAAGAATTCCGTTGCGCTGGCCAAGGCATTCGCAGCAAGCTGATATCAATGCCGGAACTCCCCGACATCACCGCCTACATCGCAGCCCTCGAGCCGCGCATTGTCGGCCGAACCCTCGAGCATGTCCGCCTGCACAGCGTCTTCGTCCTGCGCACTGCCGACCCCCCCATCACATCCGTCGAAGGCCGCACCGTGCGCGAACTCCGCCGCATTGGCAAGCGCATTGCCATTGGAATTGACGGCGACCTTTGGCTCGTGATCCATCTCATGATTGCGGGCCGTCTCCACTGGCGTCCGCCGCACGCGAAACTCTCCGGCCGCCAGGGGCTGCTCGCCCTTGACTTTTTGGACGGCACCCTTGTCCTGACGGAGGCCGGTTCGAAGCGCCGCGCCTCATTGCATCTACTTCGCGGTGAGGATGCACTCGCTGACATCAATCCCGGCGGCGTCGAGATTTTTTCCTCGGACCTGGATCAATTCCGCGCCGCTCTCACCGTAGAGAACCGCACGCTCAAGCGCGCCCTCACCGATCCGCGCCTCATCAGCGGCGTGGGCAACGCCTATTCCGACGAGATTCTGCACGCCGCGCGGCTCTCGCCCATCGTGCTCACCCACAGGCTCACGCCTGACCAGTGGCAGAGCCTCTTCGACGCCACGCGATCCACGATGGAGCTTTGGATTGATCGGCTTTCGGCCGAGGCGAAGAAGAAGTTTCCTGAAGGCGTGACAGCATTCCGACCCGAGATGGCTGTCCACGGCCGTTTCGGCCAGCCGTGCCCGCGCTGCGGCAGCCCCATTCAGCGCATCCGCTATGCCGATAACGAAACCAACTACTGCGCCACCTGCCAGACCAGCGGAAAAGTTCTCGCCGACCGCAGCCTCTCGCGCCTACTGGGCTCCGATTGGCCTCGCACTCTCGACGAGCTTGAGGCGCTCAAACGCCGCTAGCGAGTTTCGTCTTCTGCCATGCACTCAAGCCGATACCGAGGCCCGTTTGCGGCTCTTTATGGCGCGTTTGTGTTAGTTACCACTTCTGCGCAAAACCCCTGAAAACCCTTGACATGGCTTCTGTCCGTGCCGCATCGTGTTTGCGGCGACTCCTGTCAAACGGACTGCACGGGAACCCTGGTCCGTGGGGGCTTCTGGGCGTGGGAGCCGGACGTTAATTCCATTGTGGAGGATTCAAGAATGCACGTTGTCACCTACAGCGCGGTTTTGTTCTCGGCGATGCTTTCCGGGCACATGATGACGATTATCGTGATTGCAGCCGTGATCGAATGGCTCCTGGGAGCTCTCTGGTACGGGCTCATTTTCCGTAAGTCCTGGATGGCGATGGCCGGCTTTTCCGAGACCAACAAGCCGAAGAACGGCGCCCTGGGCATGGTCTCATCGTTTATTGCCTGCCTGCTCCTCACCTATGTGATCGCGCACGTCGTGGGTTGGGCGAGAGCCGCGACCTTTGCCAGGGGCGCCCAGCTCGGCATCGTCTGCTGGCTTGGCATTTTGGCGCCGCCGCTCTTTACTCAGCACATTTTTGAGAACCGCCGTGCCAATCTCTTTGCCATCAACGCAGCCTATTGGCTGTTGGTCATGGCCATCGGCGGCGGCCTCACGGCAGCCTTCCACGGCTAGCGAATCTTTCGCTCCGGCCCAGACAAACCTGTCGAATACAGGGGCAATTCCTTCGCGGAATTGCCCCTCTGCATTTCATCGCTGCCGCCAGTTGAAACTGGCGACTGCGTTCACAGGCTTGCAACGATTTTCTCAATCCACCCCTCGCCCATCGTCATAAAATCGACCCATGACTCGCTCGAATATCACCACCGACGGCGCGCCCGCCGCGATTGGCCCTTACGCGCAAGGCGTGCGTGCAGGAAACCTCATCTTCACCGCCGGCCAAGGCGGTCTGGATCCAGTCACCGGTCAGGTTGTCTCCGGCGGAATCAAGGATCAGACGGCGCGAACTCTCGAAAACCTCAAGGCCATTCTTGAGGCCGGCGGCAGCAGTCTCGGCCAAGTGGTCAAGGCGACTGTTTTTCTCAAGGACATGAACGATTTCGCGGCCATGAATGCGGTCTACGCATCGTACTTTGGAGACGACAGCGAAACGCTTCCCGCGCGCACCACCGTTGAAGTTGCCCGGTTGCCGCGCAATTTGCTCGTCGAGATCGAAGTCGTCGCCGAAGTGTGACCGGCCTTCGCCGCACATCTATATCATTTGGCTGTTCCGCCATCGTTGGCCTTATACGTGTGGCTCACGCGCAGTCGGCCCGCGGTTCACTGTCCCGCAGGTGCAGGAGGTCATCTTGAGCGATTCCGAAGAGAAAGTCGTTCGAAGCGACGCTGAATGGCGAAATCTTCTCACGCCGATGCAATATCACGTGCTAAGAGAGAAAGGCACCGAACGCCCCTTTACCGGCGTGCTCACGGAGAATCACGAATCCGGTAACTACCACTGCGCGGCGTGCGGCGCGCTGCTTTTCATGAGCGGCGCGAAATTCGATTCCGGCTGCGGCTGGCCCAGCTTCATGATCCCCGCCGGCTCCAAAGCCGTCGAAGAGCACGAGGACTTGAGCCACGGAATGCGGCGCATCGAGGTCACCTGCGCCCACTGCGGCGGTCATCTTGGCCACGTCTTCCCTGACGGCCCCCGGCCCACCGGCCTGCGCTACTGCATCAACTCCGCCTCACTGACTTTCACCCGCGAGGGCGAATAAGCAAGTCGGGTCATCGCGCATGCGCCGGCTGCGAGGCGCGTCTTCCGCACACAACAAAACCCCGCCTCTCGGGCGGGGTTGTTGGAATGCTCAGCCGAAGGATAAGAGCGCGGGGCGCCTTACGCCTTGGCGACTTTTCCGCTCTTGATGCAGCTGGCGCAAACGCGCAGCTTCTTGGGCGCGCCGTTTACTATCGCTTTCACCGCCTGCAGGTTCACGTTCCAGCGCCGCCGGGTGATGTTGTGCGCGTGCGAGATGTTATTGCCAAAGCGCGGCCCTTTGCCGCAGATATCGCAAGTTTGTGCCATCGTCCAACTCCAAATCTTTCTTATGTTTTCGGGCGCTCGGTGAGCAGCCACGACGCAGACTGCGGCCCGCGCCATCGCCTTGCCGAATCTTCAGTATATCAGTCATTGCCGCCGGCCATCGGGCCCCAACTGCCGGCGAGCGCCACGCGCATACGAGCCTCGTAGCGGGCCCCGCCAGCGCCGAGATGGCTCTCATACAGCAGGATTTCGTGGGCCGCGAACGCCTGAAACACCAAATTTTTCGGGACAAGGCTCAGAAGTTCACGCAATCCCGCTCGCCGCGCATCTCCCTTGGCGCGCGCCAGCGTAATGTGCGGATGAAGCGGCCGCGCTTCCTCCGCGAACCCGCACCGGCCTGTCGCCGCCACGACGCTCCTTTCGAGCGCGGCGAGCTCAGGCGTTACGGTTACGTCCGCGAAGAACACGCCGGCGCGATCGAAGCAGCCGAGCTCGCCTAATTTGACAGGAACCGCCGCAGCGCGCACCTCGCCCAGCCGCGCCTTCAGGCACTCCAATTGCTCTTCCGTTGCATTGCCCAGAAACTGCAGCGTGATGTGCCACGAATCCGGAGTGCTCCAGCGCAGGCCGACCGCAGTTCGTCCCTTTTCCCGGCCTGCGTCCTGTAGTTGTTCGACCACTGCGGCAAGCTCGCGCGTCGCCGCATCTGCCAACGGGATCCCCACGAACAGCCGCATACCGAGCCAGTGTAAGCCCGGCCGGCGAGGACAGCGGTGCGGCAGCTCAGTTCGACGTTGGCGGCGGAGTGCTGCCAGCCGGTGGCGCGCCACCCGCCGGAGGTGCTCCCGCCGGTGGAGGCCCGCCCGGTCCCTGTTCCTTTGGAATCACGAACTCCTCGGGCATCTCATGGCCGCGATGACATGTCCCGCACGTTACCTTCATGCCCATTGCGTCCGGGTCCATGGCCGTCGTCTTGCTGATGTAGTCACCGTTGATCTGCTGGACCATGGAGATCATGATTCGCGCAATTTTTTTGTCATCCTTGGAGTCATCGGCGAAGTTGAGCAGCGGCCTTCCATTGGGTCCCACTTTGTTCGGGTCGGCCGCGTGACAAAAATCGCAGTGCACGCCGAGCGAACCGGCAAAACCCTCCATGATCTGGTGAACCTGCTGCCCGGTCAGGTCCTTGGGCAGCACCTGGAGGTTGGTCGGCGCAGGAAAGCTGCGCATCGGCCGTGCGCCTTGCATGGGCGCGCCCCCTGCGGGCGGAGCAGGTGCCGTCTGCGGGGCCGGCGCGCTAGCTTGCGGCTGATCTTGCGTCGCTTGCACTCCAGTGGTTGTGGCAAGCACGGCCGCGGCCATCAGGGTAACCGCGGCGGCGGGTGGGAGCAGGGAAGTAAGTTTCACGGGGCGAAGTTCCTCTCAGGGCCTGTTCGCAAGCCCCGGCAACACTACCGTTTCAGTTTAAACACTCGGCCCGATCGCAGAATCACGAGCCTGCCGGTCATTCGTTTGGGCCCCGATACGCAGGGATGATCGGGAACGGCAAAGCGCAGCGGCAGTTCCACGGCGTGCCGGATGCCGATGCGCCGGGTCACCAGCACGCGCGTCACGCGCATCCCGTCGTCCCTCACCTGCAGGGGTGAACGGGGATCGAGCAAATCGAGACCATTGTGCGTCGGCCGCGTAAGGCCGAGCGCCTGGCACAAACGGCTGGGCCCACCCGTGAGCTCGCAAGCCTCCGCGCCGGGACCCAGATTCCGGTTGCGCGCCATCTGAGCCATCCCCGCCACCGGTTCCAGCGCACGCAGCAACACGCCCCCTCCCAGGCCTTCTTTCTCGCAGGAGAAGTTCATGCAGTTGTAGAGCCCGTAAATTGAGTACACATACGCGAATCCGGCCGGACCGAACAGCACACGGTTCCTCGGCGTCGGTCCGCGATGCGAGTGCGCGGCAGGATCGGGTGTCGCGTGGTCGGGCCCTAGGTACGCCTCAACCTCGACGATTCGCCCTGCCACGAGGCCCGCCGCGGTCTTGTGAACCAGCAACTTGCCCAACAGCCTTGGTGCAACTCGTTCCGGCGCATCCTCAAAGAAACTGCGCTTCAGCAGCCTGCCGCGCATTTGCACTTCCTGCTCCGGGTTGGGTCGATTTTCACGCCTTCTTGTGCGTCTTGTTCCATTCCTTGATCAGTTCCAGTACTTCCTCGGCGTGGCCCTGCGGAGTCACCTTGGGGTAGATGTGCAGCAGCGTCCGATCCGGCCCGATCACAAATGTAGTCCGCTCGATGCCCATCACTTTCTTCCCGTACATGTTCTTTTCCTTCAACACATCAAACTGTTTGCACACTTTCTCGTCTACATCAGCAAGGAGTGTGTACGGGAGGTTATATTTGGTCCGGAACTTGGCCTGTTCGCGGGGCGTGTCGCGGCTGATGCCCAGAACCACGGCGCCCGCTGCCTGTAGCTTTTTGAACGTATCGCGAAAGCCGCAGGCCTCAATGGTGCAGCCCGGGGTATCGGCTTTGGGATAAAAGAAGAGGATCACCGGCTTGCCGGCAAAGTCCGAAAGGCTCACGGTTTTGTCTTCATCTGTTTGCAGGGTAAAGTCGGCAACTTTCTCGTTGAGCTTCATGGGGAATATCCTCTCTATAGATGGATCGGGCCGCAATGCGGCCGCCAGTTTTGATTATTGTCGAGGGAAGTCGAAGGTGTCATTGCGCTACTCAAGCCGCTTGTGGATAAAGGCAGCCATGCTGCTCGCTCCGGCCGCGTTGGTTTTGACCCTGCCTGGGTCCGCACAATATCCCGGCCAGATCGCCAAACCGGACGCGAACGCGCCCGACCTGCGCGCCGTTGCGGTCTATGAGTGGACGGGCGATGAAGCGCACCCCAAGGCCGCCCGGCTTGTTCCCGTCTGCATCTACGACGGCCAGGACCTCAATGACGCGGGCGTCTATCTCGCTCGGCCCGAGCCGCTCGCACTCGAAAGTGACGTCGAGTATCAACTCCAGCGGGATGGCAAACCGGTGGGCCTGTTCGACATTGACACCTCGGCTCGTGAGCAGGGCGGGTGGGTTGGCTACGGCAAGTTGTTGCCGCCGTCGACGCCCAAATCCGTCCCGGCGCAAGTGGCCAAGGTGGACGAAGACAACGATGCGCAGAGCGACGTGCCCATATTGCACCGCAAGCATCATGCCGACGATTCCGCCGGCGGTTCGAGCTCCGGTTCGGGTTCCGGGTCGGGCTCAGGTTCCAACGCGCCGGCTCCCGATCCCGATCGCCCGACCCTGCACAAGAGCGGAGATGCATCAACTACGGATTCAAGCTCGAATTCCGGCGGGACCAGCTCGGGCTCGAGCGCCGATTCATCCGCTCCTCCACCCGATTCCAACCGCCCCGTCCTGCACCGCAGCGATGACAGCTCATCGACCGCAAACACGTCTGGCGGCAGCACATCCCCCGACAACTCCAGCCGTCCGAAGCTTAAGAAGAAAAAGAAGGACGACGATGAGGCTTACGTAGCAGACGTTGCCTCAGCCGCCGATCCGAATCGTCCGCGCCTCATCCCCGGCAAATTTGCGGGCTACGGCGCGCCCGTCGTTCCGACCCTCTTCGGCCTGCCGGTCGATATGCATCAAACTGTCGCCGTCTCCGACGCGACGGATCGTCCCGAGCATCCGTGGAACTACACCTGGGCCAACCCCGGCGACGAAGACAAAATGAAGGCCGCCATGGAAGATCTTGCTCGGAGCGCGCTCGGCCTCAATCCACCTCCCGCTCCCAAACCGACGTCCAAATCCGCGGCCGCGCGGCGCCACACGAAGCCCGTTACTCCTCTTGCGCCCGCACCACTCCTCGTCGAACAGTTCCGTGTTTTCCAGTTGGCCTACGATGCCGGCGCCACCATGGTTCTATCCGCGCATACCACCGGCACAGGCGCCAATGAGAAGTTTGTCACCCTGATTGCGCAGCCCGACCTTTATGGAGGCGTCTCTGTCCTGTTCAAGAATGTTACCGATGCCGCGAGCCTTGACTTGACGCCGCGCATGCGCCTTGTCGATGCCGTCGACGCCGAAGCCGACAACCGCGGCGAGCTTCTCTTCGAGCTTCGCGGAGCCACCCAGCGGCAGTTCGCCCTTTATCGCGTCCTTCGCGGCGACTCCTCGCGGATCTTCCTCAGCGCCCCCGAGTCCATCGGTGTCGTTCCCGCCGCCAACTGACGTCTGCAGATCCTCGGGGGCTGGCGCACCTTTAGAATCAGCCGACTTCACATGCGGGTGTTTGTTCTTTGTACACTCCCCCGCAGTACTTTCGCCTACTCTTTTCTGGAGCGTCCGCGCATTTTCGCAAGGTGTCCTATACAATAAGAAGATACAAGTGGGCACATTGACACTTCTCAAGGATTCCCCTTCGCATGGCATCTGTAACCACCGTCCCTTCAACCGATCCCGTCGTCACTGAGTTAACTGAGCCCACTTCTCTCGTTCCCGAGCCAAGTACTTCCGCCTCCGTCGCCGCCAAAGCCGTTGCCAAGTGGCGCCAGATTCGCATGGGCCGCGCCATGGCTGTCAGCGATGGCTTGAGCTGGCCGATGGTCCTTGTGATCGCCATCTTTCACCTGGGCGCGGTGGCCGCGCTCTTCCTGTTCAGTTGGCAGCGCCTGCTGGTCATGGCCATCCTCTACGTCCTCGCGATCAATGTTGGCATCGGCATGTGCTATCACCGCCTGCTCACGCATCGCGGCTACAGGGTGCCCAAGTGGCTTGAATATACGATGACGGTTTTCGCCACCCTCTCGCTTGAGGGCGGGCCCATCTTCTGGGTATCTACGCATCGCGTCCATCACCAGCTGAGCGACAAAGAAGGCGATCCGCACACCCCGCGCGAAGGCGGCTGGTGGGCGCACGCCGGATGGATCCTCTTCGGCCAATCGTTGCACCTGCAGATTGAGGCGCTCTCGCGCTACTCACCCGACCTGAGCCGCGACCGCTTCCACGTCTGGCTCAGCAAGTACCACTGGATTCCAATCACTCTCAGCGCCGTGCTGCTGCTCACGCTCGGATGGTACTGGGGCGGCTTCGTAAACGGCATTGCCATGGTCCTCTGGGGCGCCCTGCTGCGCGTCACGCTGGGGCTTCACGCCACTTGGCTCGTGAACTCCGCAACCCACATGTGGGGCAAGCGCCGCTTTGAAACACACGACGACTCCCGCAACAGCTGGTGGGTCGCGCTTCTGACCGGCGGCGAAGGCTGGCACAACAACCACCACGCGCATCCGGTTTCCGCGCGCCACGGGCTAACCTGGTACGAGATCGATCCCAACTTCTGGGGCATCTGGATTTTGTCGAAGATTGGCCTGGCTCGCAAAGTCCAGGTCGCGAAGTTCGACCGAAACAACCCGAAACCCGCAGGGATGTAACATCTCCGCGCAATTGCCGCATTTTTATTCTGCGATTGAATCGTCGTGCAGGGCTGACCATCGACACCTGGCGCCCGAAACCAGACAGCTCATTTCACTGCACCGTCAGCGCCACCGTTCCCGTCTCCGTCATCCCGCCTGACACGCCCGTGATGGTCACGGTGTAGGTCCCTGCAGTCGTCCCGGAGTTTGTTCCTCCTCCGCCGCCACCGCCGCCGCCACCAACCGTGCTGCTTCCGCCTCCGCAGCCCATTCCAGCCATCGCGGCAAACAGCGCCACCCATGCCATCTGCGCCAGCCAGCTCCGTCGCCGCAAGGGTACAAACAGCAGTGCGATGCAAGCCAGCACCGCGCCACCCGAGCCTCGCCAAGGCATTCGCATCGGCCGATTCATCGCCGTCGCCGCCGTTGTGTTTACTATCAGCGTTGCCGTCTGCGCCGTTGTGCCGCTGATCGTTACAGTCGCAGGGACGCTGCACGTTGGCGGATCGCTCGCCGCCGCGGGAGTGATGGCGCAACTCAGGTTCACTACTCCTGTGAATCCATACCACGGCGTCACTGAAATCGTTGACGTGTTCCCTGTTGTTGCTCCCGGCGCAACGCTCAGCGGCGCTCCCGTCAGCACGGAGAAATACGGCGCCGGCGTCGTCGTAAATGAAAAAATTCCGCCGCTCGTCGTGCCCAGGCTATTCTGCGCCACCGCCTGGTAGTAGTACGTGGTGCTCGCGCTCAATCCTTGGATCGGCGCGCTCACGGCGTCGCTGCCCGCTGTCGCTCCCAGGTCCTGCGCTGCCGTCTGTGCCGCTCCGCTCAGCGAACTGCTTGTGGCCCACAGGAACCACGCGTGAGTGTCCGCTCCGTTCGGATTCACCGTGCCTTCGAGCGTTGCCGTGCCCGCCGTGACTGCGGTCGCTACGGCCGTTGCTGTCGCCGGCGCCGTCGACGTCGACAACGCGGTAACAGTCACCGAGGTTTCTCCCGACCCGGCCGCATAAAGAAGAGCGCTCGCATTGTCCGGCGTGTACACGGCTTCAATGTTGTCGGTTCCTGTGGCCAGCCCGCCCGGCGGAACGCCGATGGTGGCGCTGCCGCCGGTCAGCGTCGCTGTCCCCAGGGCGTAGGTGCCGCTCGTGACCTCGACGGATCCGGTCGGCGTTGGCTCGCCGTTGGCGCCACCCACTGCCACCGTCAGGGTGAAGGCTTGCGCCGTGGTCACATTCGTTGCCGAGGGCGTTACCGCAACCGTCACGGGATACACGCCCACGCCGTTGAGGAAGATGACCTGCGGTGAGCCGCTCGCGTTGTCCGTGATTGTGAGCGTGGCAGCCATTGGGCCCGCAGCCGCTGGCGTAAAGTTGCCTTGGATCGTGCAGGGTGCTCCCGCCGCCAGGCTTGCTCCGCACGGATTCGGAAAAATGAACGCCGACGAATTCGCTCCCGTCACGGTGATATCGGTAATCGTCAGCGTCGCGCTTCCTGTGTTGGTCAGCGTCACCTGCTGCGGTGCGCTCACTGTCTGCGCCTGCTGCGGTCCGAATGCGAGCATGGTCGCCGAAACTGTCGCCACCGGTACGGCCCCGCTCAGCGCGATCGTCTGTGTCGCGTACGCTGGACCCGCCGCATTCAGATTGTTGTCCGTCAGCGTCAGCGTGCCATATTCTGTCCCAGTCGCCGCAGGCTGAAAGCTGATCGGCAAAACGCACGCCGCTCCGGCCGCCAGCGTCCCCGGCTGCGCGGCGCCGGCCGTCAGCAACGGGCATGCCGAGGCCGCGCTCGCATTCAGCGTAAAGTTCGACGAGATTGCGGGATTCGCACCGGTGCCCGGCACGGGAAACGTCAGCGCCGCATTGCCCACGTTCTCCACTTCCACCGTCTGCGGGCTGTCGCTGCTCACTGTCCCTGCCGCCGTCGCCTCAAAGTTGATCGCCGGCGGCTGCCCTCGCTCGACCTCCAATACTCGATTGTTCAACGAGTCTGCAATGAACAGATCGCCCACAGCGTCCAGGCCGATGCCGATCGGATCGTTCAGCGCCGCGCCATTCACGATTGGGGTAATCGCCGTCGCTGCGCCTCCGCCTGCAGGCGCCTCGACAACGCGGTTGTTGGCGTCGGCAATGAACAAATCTCCTGCCGCGTCCACCGCAACGCCGTAGGGAAAGTGCAGGCTCTGCCCGTTCACCCTTGGATCGATCGCTGTCGCGGCGCCGCCATTTGCCGCCACCTCCACCACGCGATTGGCAAACAAATCCGCGATGTACAGAATCCCCGCGCTGTCCATGGCCAGCGTCACCGGGTACGACAACTTCTCGCCGTCGACCAGTGGATCGATTGCGACCGCCGCGCCGCCACCCGCGGGCACCTCCACCACGCGCCCGTTGTCCACGTCTGCGATGTACAGGTCGCCTGCCCCGTCGATCACCATTCCGCACGGATAATGCAGCCCGATTCCGTTCACCATCGGGTTGATCACCGTCGCAGCGCCGCCATTCGCAGGTACTTCCACCACAATATTGCGGTCCAGGTCAGAGATATACAGATTCCCCGTGCCATCCACGGCTACGCCGCCCGGATGCACCAACCCCTCTCCGCCTACGATCGGATCAATCGCAATCGGAGCGCCACCGCCTGCCGGTAGCTCCACCACGCGGGAGTTATTTTGGTCGGTGATGTATAGATTTCCCTTGCCGTCCACCGTGGCGTCGAAGGGATCGTTAAACGCAACGCCGTTCGCCATCGGCGCGAACGCAATCGCCGTCCCGGGGCCGAAGGCGATCTGCGGTCCTAAGCCATTTCCTTCGAGCAGCGCGCTCGCGATCACATTCCCCGACCCATCCAGCAGCAGGGCCGCTCCGTAGCGCTCGCCCGGATACACGGGCGTGAACTTAACCTGAACCGTGCAGCTTTGTTCGGCTTCATAGGTTGTTCCCGCCGCGCAGCTCCCTCCACCGCCATTTGTAAAATCCAATCCAGCCGCGCCCTGCGTCAGCACCGCAATGCTGCCAAGTGTCGCCGGCGCCGGGAGGGTCACTGTCACCATCGCCGTCGCGCTCGAGCCAACATTTATGGCGCCGAAGTTGGTCTGCGCTCCTGCCGCTGCCGCGGCAATCGCCAGCCACGCGGCGCCCGCCGCCACCGGCCATCGCCAGAAACTGTCCGCGCAGAAAGTCGTTTGAGTCATTGTGAGCCCATCACGCCGGAATGGAGGGAAGTAGGCGCATCGGTCATTATGCTTGCGGCTGGATTCAACGCGCAAGCGGCCCAGTCGCGCCTGCCGCTGCGCCCTCGCGCCGCTTCTCCGCGACCTTCACAGTGCGGCCAGAAAGTTCTGCAAGTCCACCAGTTGCTGCGGATTCAGGTTCATCTGAAAGCGCGTGCTATAGAACTGAACTACCTGCCCCAGGTTCGCCGCCGAGCCGTTGTGAAAGAACGGCCCCCGCGCCGCCAACCCGCGTAATCCCGGCACTTTTACTCGACCCACATCCGCGCAGTCTCCCGTCTCGAGCGCCACGCCGGGATCGGTCGTCACGTACACCACCGCATTCCCGCCGGCGCCGGTGCAACCGCTGATCTGGTACACCGGCAAACTGGCCATCGTGAGCGCCTGCAGCCCTCCAATGATGTTCGCGTCCGTTTCGCTCGCGATCACATGGCTTGTGCCGATGTCCATCGTCAGCGGCAGCGAATGCGTTCCGATGTTCGGGGCGTCGTGGCATGTTCCGCACGTTCCCACAACCACCGTCGGGCTGCCGAGCGCGGGATTGTCATTCAACCCGTGCACATCCGTGATCTGCATTGGCGCGCTGTTGAAGATATCTTCGCCCCGCGCGATGCTCGCCTGCGCCGGATTCGCGCTCCCCTCCCACGCCTGAAACAGCGTAAACACTACCGGATTGAACTTGGCGCCTTTCGGATCCTGCCCGAACGCATCGTTGATCCCCGGGTAATAATTCTGTCCCGCCAACGCCGCCGCTCCGCCTGTCGCACCGCCGCCAGTCAACGGTCCCGCCTGCGTGTCCGTCGCTTCCGCCGTAAACAGCCCCTCCTCAAACGCCACCAGTTCGCTCAACTGCGCCGGCGTCGGAGCCGCGCTCCCCTGCTCATGCGTCACGATCGCGTTCGCCGCCTGCGTGCTCAGGTCCGATTCCAAATTCGCGCTCAGCGTTGCCGCCGCGTTCAACGGCGCTCCTGTGAATCGCGCATCCCACATCACCTGGCTCAGGACCGTCAGGCTCGTAGCGGGCAGCGGACGCCTGTACACCGAATAGGTGGTCTGCCCCGTCGGCACATTGGTAGTCGCCGCGCACCCATACGGGTCCTGCGCCACGGCCACGGTGAACTGCGCGCCCGAAGGCAGCGCCTCGGCGATGCGAATCAGTCCGTCATTCAGCACCAGGCTGTGGCCCGCGCTGTCGCCTGTGGCCGCTGTCGGGCAATTCGCGCCATCGACAGCAAGGAACAGCGGATCGCTCCCGTTGCTCGTGGCAAACAGAGCCTGCGCATTCGCCGCGCTCAATCCCATCCCCTGGCTCAACTGGTGGCAACTGCCACAGCTCCGCGCATTCGTTCCCAGCGCCTGAAAGAAAATCCCATTTGGATCGATGCTTCCGGTCGCCGTGTACGTTGACTCCGTCCCGCTCGGCGTTGGATAAGGCTGCAGGCTTGGAATTAAATTGCTCGTCGTGGTCGTGGTGGTCGTCGTCGCCGTGCCCCCGCCGCATCCCTCGAGCAGGAATCCCGCCACAGCGGCGAGCAGGATCCCCGCCGCAGCCAGCAAAAACGTCCGTTGCCTCGCGATCGTCAATCGGCCTCCGCCTTGTTTGTGTGGGGGTGGGGAACCCAGCGGAATCGTGCTTCTATGCTCCGAAGATGCTCAGCCGGGAAATTCTAAAAGGATAGACGCGCTCCGTTCAGGTTGGGAAGACATCTTACTCCGCTCGGCTTGCGGTTTATCCTGAAAGCTCGTCGCAGACTGCCCGCCGCTTAGTGCCTGACCTTTCCCCGCACCCACAGAACCAGGAAGAAGGGCAGCGCCACAACCAGCACCAGCAAGCCCGCGGGGAGCCCGACATAGCGGTACGTGTCCACGTAGCTCACAGAATGGCCGCCCAGCTCATTCCAGCCCAGCAGAGCGAAGATCGACACGCATGTCGTAGCGAAAAACGTCAGAAACGCCGACGCCAGGGCCAGCAGCAAACTTTGAAACAAGCTGAACCCCTCCAGCGGAAACCCCAGCACCGTTCTCCCGCGTCTGCCCTGCGCCGTTTGCGCCATCATCGCCTGACCTCTGTCGTCTAGAATACTGTTTCATGACCGGCACAGCGCAAATCGAGCTATGGCCAGCTGACAAAGTCGCTACCCAGGTCGCCGTGCTCACTGCGCCCAACGGCATTCGATACGCCGTCTGGGGCGAAACCCGTGTCCCCGAGAGCGATCTCGAGCGTCTCGTCGGTGCCGTCCCCGCCCCGCTCGCCCCCGCGCTGCGCCAGCGCGCCTACTATTTTGTCCCCCTCGCCATCGCCGACACTGGCGAGAATCTCGTCGCCCCCGCCTACACCGTCGAGCTCGGCGACCGCGCCGTCTGCCATCGCAACGCCAGTTTCGGCGCCACGGAGGCTGTTTTTCTCTCCACGCGCCTCGTCGAAGACCGCTTCGGCCTCGCCTTCGAGTTTTTTATCAACGTTGCCCACAACTTTGTCGAGGTGGCCAGCGTTCCTGAAAGCTTCGCCACCCTTGTCTGGTCGCAGGCTGAGGCTCAGGCCCGGGGTGAGACGAGCCAGGACGCGTGGGAGACCCGCCGCCGCGCTCTCGAGCCCCACCCCGGCGCTAAAGTGATCGACGAGCGCGCCCGCAACGCCTTCTTCGAGGCGTCGTTCTCCGACGCGCTGGCCATCTATATGCTTTCTCTGGCCGTCGACTTCGACTACCACGACCTGCGCGAGCGCGAATATCCACTGCTCGCCGCTCCTGCTCTCACCGAGCGCCTCCGTCACGTTGCCGGCCTCTTCCCTCCCAACTCCGGCTACGAATTTCAGATCCACTATCGCCGCAAAGGCTAGACTTTTGGAGTCCGCCCATCAAAAACGTCAGCCGCGGTCGATGAACGATCAAAAACCCATCAACGGGAGCAGATGCGCATGAATGTGCTTCTCTTTGGCGCCACCGGCATGGTCGGCCAGGGAGTTCTCCGCGAATGTCTGCGCGATTCCGGCGTCGCCTCGGTCGTCTCTATTGGCCGCTCGGCAACGGGTGTGTCTCATGCCAAGCTGCGCGAAATCACTCACGCCGATCTCACCCAATACGCGCCCATCGAAGCTCAGCTCTCTGGCTTCGATGCCTGCTTCTTCTGTCTCGGCATCTCCTCCGCGGGCCTTACAGAAGATCAGTACGCTCGCGTCACATACGACATCACCATGCGCGCCGCGGAAACCCTCGCGCGCCTCAATCCCGGCATGACCTTTGTCTATGTCTCAGGGCAGGGAACCGACAGCTCCGAGCACGGCCGCATCATGTGGGCGCGCGTCAAAGGGCGCACGGAGAACGCCCTCCTGCGCCTGCCTTTCAAAGCTGCTTTCATGTTTCGCCCCGGGATCATCGTGCCCCGCTTCGAAGCCCGCTCGCGCACGGCGCTTTATCGCATCCCCTATATGCTTGCACGCCCGTTTCTTCCGCTCCTGCTCCGCGCCTTTCCCAATCAAGTGCTTACCACCGATGAAATCGGCCGCGCCATGCTACTCGTCGCCCGCAATGGCGCGCCCAAGCCTGTGTTAGAAACGGGCGACATTCGATCCCTGCTCAACAGCCACTTATAAGACCAAAGTTGCGCGGAGCTCTGTCGGATCCGGCACGCGGGCTTCCCGATTTGCGGCCGGCGCTGCCAATTTCACGCGAAGAAGCGGGTGATGCTGTTAGATTATGGCCAAATCAATTCTTTGTATTCTTGGGGGCGATATGCGTGGGAGCGACGAGCTATCGGCGGCATCGTGTTTTGAGCGTCCAGCCGGGGGGCGCGGACACGCGCATCGTGTCGCAGTTCGCTGCACGTTCAATTTCGTGGCATCGATCCTCGTCTGCGCCGCTGCGCTTGGATTGAGCGCGCAGGAAAACGCAGTAGCCAAACAGCCGCCGCCTACCCAGGCTGCCGGCTTAATCACCGCGGTCACCATCGAGCCCAGCCATGTGATTCTCGCTCCCGGCGAGAGCGAGCAGTTCACCGCCACCGTCGCGGGGACCGGAGCCTTCAGCTCTCAATTGAAATGGTCGGTAAACGGCATCGACGGAGGCAATGTGTCGCTGGGAACCGTCAGCAGCAGCGGGATGTACGTGACGCCCTACCCAACGCCGGCAGTTGTCACTCTGAAGGCCACAAGCACTGCGGATCCCACCCAATCTGCCAGCGCAACCATCACGTTAGCTGCTCCGCCGGTAGCCCCGGGCCCGGCGCTCCAGGTGGATGCTTCAGCGGTTGCGCGCCCCATCAGTCCACTCATTTATGGGATGAACTCTTGGCGACTCTCGGACCCAAAGCATGAGGCGCCCAAAGTGGCAGAGGCCGTACGCTTGCCGCTCGACCGTTGGGGCGGCGATGGATACACCCTGTACAACTACAAACTCGACGTCTCCAACCTTGGCGACAACTGGTTCTTCGAGATCGCTCCCAACGCCAACACGAAATACCCCGACGAATCCGAGTTCAACTCGCAGGTAATCGGCGATCGGACAGTCGGCGCCAAAACCCTGCTCTCCGTACCCGTGATCGGTTGGGTCGCAAAATCACGCACCCGCGGTTCCAGCTTCTCGGTGGCAAAGTACGGCCCCCAACAAAAAGCTGATCCCAACTGGCCCGACTTCGGAAACGGCATCAAGCCCGATGGAACAAAGATCGCGAACGATCCCAACGATACCTGCATGCCCATCGATGAAAGCTGGACCTCGGATTGGGTGAAGTACCTTGTCGGCAGGTTCGGCAATGCCGCCAACGGCGGCGTCGCCATCTACGCCCTCGACAATGAACCGACGTGGTGGGACAAGATGCACCGCGATGTGCACCCGTTGCCCTTCTCCTACGACGAAATCACGGACAAGGGGCTGAAGGTGGCCAAGGCAATTAAGACTGCCGATCCTACGGCTGAAGTGAGCGGCCCCGTGATCGATCTCTGGATCACGTACTTCTATTCAAAGAAAGATATTGAATGGTTTCAGGACCACTGGCCGAATGTCTCCGGTGGTCCCGTCGATCGCGTCGCGCACGGCAACGTTCCGCTGATCGATTACTATCTGCGCGCCTTCAAGGCGGCGCAGGAAGCCGACCCGCAACATACGCGATTCCTCGACTATCTCGACCTGCACACCTACTTTGCCGCCAATGATGCGATGCTCAAGCCTGCCGGAACGAGCGTTCAGCAGCGGGCGGTTATCGACTCGACGCGGGTCTTCTGGGATCCGACCTACACCGATCCGCACTTCCGGAATCCCGAAAACTACGCTGAGCCGCTTGCGCCGCAGATGATTCCCCGGATGAAGAACTGGGTTGCCGCGGATTATCCGGGAACCAAGACTGCGATCACGGAGTATAACTGGGGCGCGCCGGAGCATATCAGCGGCGCCGTCGCGCAGGCCGACATTCTGGGCATCTTCGGGCGCGAGGGTCTCGACCTGGGTGCGCTGTGGGGACCGCCCGATCTGAATCAGCCCTTGATGTTCGCCTTCAAGATCTTTCGCAACTATGACGATTACGGCTCAGGATTTGGCGACACGAGCCTTCGCGCCTCAAGCGTGGACCAGGGCAAGCTCGCCATCTATGCCGCACGGCGCGCGGCCGATCGCGCCGTCACCGTGGTCGTCATCAACAAAACCTTCGGCGATCTGCGGACCGATATAGAAATTCACCACTTCAAGGCGAAGAGGAAGGCCACGGTCTATCGGTACAGCGATGCGGATCTCACCGTCATTCATGCGCTTCCCGATGTCAAGGCTTCCCGCTCCGGTGGGAACGACAAAGCAAGCGTCGTAAGAGGCCAGCTATTTCCGGCCATGTCGATCACGTTGTACGCGATTCAGGGTAAGTAAGCCACGCGTATCAACGGCGGTCTCTCTTCTACTGCTTGCAGAATCCATGAGTCGAGCCCTTAGCCGGGTCGTGCATCGTAAACGCGCTCAGCAAGCGGCTCCCGTGTCCCGCGCTCCCGAGTCCGACAGCCGTGTTAACCTGATTCAACTTCGTCGCCGCGGGAGCAACGCTGGATGCCAAACCGCCATCGGGTTCCTGTCTGGCTCATGGGACTCACCAACCTGTCCTACGGCCTCTACGGCGGCGCCATCGCCTTCGCTATTCCGCAACATCTCGGCAGCCGCCAGGTTCCCGAGGCGGCCATCGCCGGCCTCACCGCCGTCGCCATCTCGCCCGGCTTCTGGGCATTCCTCTTCAGCCCCGTCCTTGATGTCCGCTTCAGCCGCCGTTTCTATGCTTTCGGGCTCGCGGCGTTCGCCTCGCTCACCCTCGTTGTAGCTTTTCTCTCGCTCGATCATTTGACGCTGCTTCAAGTTGTGCTCACGGTAGGCTTCTTCGCCATATATCTCTATCAGAGCGCTCTCGGCGGCTGGCTTTCCTCCATCACTTCCGCCGAAGAGGAGAATCTGGTCAGCGTCTGGATCACCATTGGCAATACCGGCGGCTTTGGCCTCATGGCCATCGGATGCAATCAGATCGTGCGCCACCTTTCGCCGTTCGCCGCCGCGCTGGTCCTCGCCGCATCCATCCTCGTGCCCATCATTCCTTTTCCTTTCATGCAGGCGCCCGGCCCTGACCGACGTCTGGCCAGCGAGTCCTTCCCGCAGTTCTTCGGCGACCTCGTATCGCTCGTCGAGCGCCGCGAAGTGCTCATCGCCCTGGTCCTTTTCATCTCTCCCGCTGCCACCTTCTCGCTCACCAACTTCCTTGGCGGCCGCGGCAGCGACTTCCATGCCTCTGCCGGTTTCGTCGGTCTCATCGGGGGCGCGGGAGTGGCCTTCGGCGGCATTGCCGGCTGCCTGATATTTCCTGTCCTCAGCCGCCACTTGCCGCTTCGCCCTTTTTATCTTGCCGTGGGAGTTGCCGGCGCCGTCTGCACGCTTTTGCTCATTCCGCTGCCGCGCGTCCCGGCCTCTTTCGCCATCGTCTTAATCGCCGAAAATCTCTTTCAATGCCTGGCCATCACCGCCTGCACCGCCATCACTTTTGAAACCATTGGCCAGAACAATCCGCTCGCCTCCACCACCTTCTGCTTCCTCGGCTCGGCCTATGGAGTGCCCATCTCCTACATGCTCTATGTCGACGCCTTCGGCTATGCCCGCAAAGGAATCTCTGGCGCCCTGGCTATCGACGCCGTCACCGGCATCGTCGCCAGCGTCCTTCTCGGTATGATGCTCTTCTCGCTCGCGCGCAAAGCCAGAAGATCAGCGAAAAGCTAGAAGCTAGGAGCTAGCAGCTGCTTTTCACAAGCTGTACTTCCCCGGCCCCATTGTCACGATCACCAGGTTCATCGCGATCATCAGCATGTCGTAGTGCCAGCCCATCGACTTCTCGCCCCAGAAGCCTGTGTGCCACTTGACCGCTTTCTTGAAGATCGCGCCCAGCATAATGAAGATCAGCCCCAGCGCCGCCCACTGCGCCAAGATTCCTGTCGCGAGGGCCATCGCTCCAGCCAGCTCCGCCGCGCCCAGAAAGGCGGTGAACCCCACGCTCATCTCGATGCTCGCCGCCCGTTCTTTCGTCTTGGTCAGGTGGCTGTACCCACTGGTCCCGAACACGAGCGCCAACATGAGCCGAAGAAAAAGCAAACTCCAATCCGCATACGCCATCGCTCCCGGAATCGTTAACATAACCGCCCTCCTTCGCCCCAATGGTGCAGGCGCAACCGACTTGGCTCATTCGTTGGATGCTGCGCCCGGCCCACGCGGCAACGAAGCGCCGAAATGTGCGGCTGTTCGCCCTCGCAAAGGAGTCAGGAGATCCGGATTCCATGTCGAGCTGGTCGCAGTCGCTGACTGCTGATGGCTGGGGACGCGCCTACGCGCTCGCGTAGGCGATCTTGCCTTCGCTCACCGTCCAGCGCACTTTGCCCAGCATCTGCCAGCCGTCGAACGGAGTATTCTTGGCCTTCGATTTCGACTCTGTTGCGCGGTACGTCCACTCGACATTGGGATCGAAGACGACAACGTCGGCATAGCTTCCAACGGTCAGCGTGCCGCGGCCTTTCAATCCGAGCAGCGCGGCAGGCTGCGCGCTCAGCAGGCTGAGCACGCGGCCGAGCGGCATGCGCCACTCGCGATGCAGCCAGCGAACGCTCAGGCCCAGCGCCGTTTCGAGGCCAATGATTCCGTTCGGCGCCAGCTCAAACTCGACTTCCTTCTCGTGCATCGCGTGCGGCGCGTGATCGGTGGCGATTGCGTCCACAACGCCGTCGAGAATGCCTTCGATCATCGCCTCGCGATCGGCCGCGGAACGCAGCGGCGGATTCATCTTGGCGTGCGTGTTGTAGAGACCAACGTGTTCATCGGTCAGCAGAAAATGATGCGGTGTGACCTCGCAGGTGACGCGCAGCCCGTTGCGCCGCGCCTGCCGCACCGCAGCCAGCGCCGCAGCCGTCGATATATGCGCGACGTGCAGATGCGGATGAGCCTCGCGGAGCTCGGCGACCAGCCGGATGTCGCGCTCCACGATACTCGTCTCGGCTTCGGGAGGCATTCCGCGCAGACCCAGCTTGAACGACACGGGACCAAGATTCATGCTCGCGCCTTGCGTCATGCGCGTGTCCTCGGCGTGCTGGATCACGGTCAGTCCCACGCGCGCCGCCGCTGCCAGCGTCTCGCGCATCGTGCTGTCTTTCAGGATCGGCCGTCCGTCGTCGGTCACGGCCACGGCTCCAGCGGCCTTGAGAGCGGCGTAATCGCTTATCGCCTCACCTTTCGATCCACGTGTTGCCGCCGCGATGGGGAAGACTCTCACCTGTGCGCCGCGCTCCGGCGCCTGCATCCACCGCGTGACCTCTGGCGAGTCGTTGACCGGCGTCGTGTTCGGCATCGCCGCCACGCTGGTGAATCCGCCCGCTGCGGCCGCGGCCGTTCCCGTCGCGATGGTCTCCTTGTACGCTTGTCCCGGCTCGCGCAGGTGCACATGGATGTCAATCAGCCCCGGGGCGACAACCATTCCCGTCGCGTCCAGCACCTGAGCGCCATTCGTCGGCTTCAGCTTCCCCGCGCCGGCAATCTCGGCCACGCGTCCATCGACCAGCAGCAGGTCCTTCTGCGCGTCCACTCCCGCTGCGGGATCGATCAGCCGCCCACCGCATATCGCCAAAGCCGTCATGCGCGGCCTCCGTTCTTCCGCCCCGCAGACGGAGCCAGGTCCGCGGGCGCTCCGTTCTCTGCCGTCAGCGCACGCTCCATCACCGCCATGCGAATGGCCAGTCCATTTGTCACCTGCTCCAGGATTGCCGACTGCACTCCGTCGGCCACGCCGGCGGTGAGCTCCATGCCGCGGATGATCGGCCCCGGATGCAGCACCACCGCTGCCGGCGCCAGCGCCGCCAGCCGCTGCCCGGTTAGTTGGTAGCTGGCCTTGTACTCCTCCAGGTCGAGTTGCAGCCCCGCCAGCCGCTCTGCCTGGATGCGCAGCATCATCACCGCCTGCGACTGCTTGAGCGCCGCCTCAAAGTCCCGCTCGATCTCGATGCCCGGCCCTGACCGCGCAGCCTGCTCCGGCAGCAGCTCCCTCGGCCCGCACAGCAACACGCGTGCTCCTACGCGCGGCAGCAACAGCATGTTGGACCGTGCCACCCGGCTGTGCAGGATGTCGCCGACGATCATCACCGTCACCCCGGCCAGCGTCTCCGGACCAACCCCAGTCAACCCTGGCCGCAGATGCGCCAGGATCGTCCTCAAATCGAGCAACGCCTGCGTGGGATGCTCGTGCATGCCGTCGCCTGCGTTGACCACAGGCAGGCGCGTCGCCTCTTCCAATAGCCATGCCGCGCCGGACGAGTTGTGCCGGAGGATGATCGCCTCCGCGCCCAGCGCCCGCAACGTGAGCCCGGTATCCTTCAGTGACTCGCCCTTCTCGATGCTCGAGCTCAGGTTCGAGACCAGCGTGGTGTCGGCGCCCAGCGCTTTTGACGCCAACTCAAAGCTGGTGCGGGTGCGCGTTGACGACTCGTAGAACAGGAGCGCGATCCTGCGCTTGGCCAGGATGCGATCGCGCACGATGGGGTCCTCGTGCTCCAGCTCAGTGGCGCGGACCAGCAGGCGGCTTACGCCTTCGACAGTCAGATCGAGAACCGACAGCAGCGAACCCGGATTGTATGGAAACGAAGATGCAGGCGCGGGCGGAGTTGTCATTGAGCGGCGAATCGCGGGTGCGGCTGGATTCATCGTTGACCTATTTCGGAGCTCTGGGCCCGATCGCCTTGGTGAGGCACATTCCTGTTGCGAGCTTCCAGCCGCCCGCCGCTCTACTTCACCGTTCCTCGAAGGCCAGAGAGTGGCAGCTGGAAGGACGTGCTTTAAATGGTCTTCTCGACGAGCAACACCTGCTCGGTGGAGTCGACTTCCTCGAACTTTACTTCGATGATCTCGCGGCTGCTGGTGGGAACATGCTTGCCCACGTAAGTGGCTTCGATGGGGAGTTCTCGGTGCCCACGGTCGATGAGCACGGCTAGCTGCACGCGCCGGGGCCGGCCATAGTCGAAGAGCGCATCGAGGGCGGCCCGGATGGTGCGTCCGGTGTAGAGCACATCGTCGCAAATTACGATGTCGCGGCCCTCCACATCGAAGCCGACTGCTCCCGGCGTGACCACCGGTCGAACGCCCGCCGTAGAAAGATCGTCGCGATAAAACTGAATGTCCAGCACTCCTGTATCGACGGGCCGCTTCTCGATGGTGGAAATCAGTTTGCCCAGCCGTTCCGCCAAAGGAACGCCGCGGCGCTTGATGCCAACGAGGGCCAGATCTTCGCTGCCGTTGCTCTTTTCGACAATTTCGTGAGCCAGTCGCACCAGGGTGCGCTCAATCTCCGAGGCGGACATGAGCCGCCCCTTCACTCGCAATCCGGTCTTGGTTTCCAAGTCGCTCATGGTGGTTGTTCTCGAGCACTCTCAGGATAGCTGCACGTCTCCGGTTCCGCTCAAGGCCGCTGCTCCGCAATGGAGCATCGGCTCAGGAAGATCGGCTGCGCAGGTCGTCGATCGTGGAAGTGCTTCTGCCGGATGATACGAGGGCCCGGCGGTCCAGAGCAAGTTGTGGAAAGATCGACCGCAGCAGAACCTCCACAGGCGTTGCCAAAAGAGCGGCAGAGAGCGATCTGGCGTGCCGACGAGACCAAACCAGCCCATAATATAGAGGCAGGCCCGGATGGCGAAATTGGCAGACGCAGCGGACTTAAAATCCGCAGGCCTTAACCGGCCGTGGGGGTTCAAGTCCCCCTCTGGGCACCACAAACCCTTAAATATGAGCATCTCCATTTTATGGCCGCCCTTGAAGCAAATTTATCCTGCAGGCCGTCGGGGGCTATTTGGGGGCTGTTGGGCACAAAAGGCGCTGTGACTGCAGCTAAAGCCATGCTCATGGCATCCGGGTCGGTAATGGTGTAACGGTCAAACATGCTGCGTGTCCTTCAACCGCCGACTGACTTTCGGTGGATGCCGCCTATGCACTGGCGGTCCTCCGCGCTATGATTCGGCGGTCATAAGATTGATGGTTCAAACGGCGTTTATGGGGAGTAATCCCGAAAATCGCGCGTAACCCGTGCTGGATGAGTGCCCCGGTCTGTTGTCAACAATCGGAGATCCTGTTCTGCCTACCCACGGCCGGATGGGAGATGTAAGTTCGACCCCTCTCCGAGGCCATTGTTTCTGTTTCTCAAGAAGAAACCTACAACACATCGACGACGATAAGGGTAAGATCGTCCTGCTGCGTGCCTGATGGTGGCTGCCAGGCGCGGAGTTCAGCGACCAGGCGATGCGTGAGTTCCGTGGGTGTAACGGATTGGTGGGCGCGAATGACCTTTTCGAGTTTCCGGTCTCCGAATGCTTCACCGGCGGCGTTTTCGGCCTCGGTAACGCCGTCAGTGTAAAGAAGGAAACGGTCTCCAGGCGAGAGTTGTAACTCGCAAACCGGGTAAAGACAGTCCTGGCCAAAGCCGAAGAGGAGTCCGTTGCTCTCGATGCGCACGAGGGTATCGTCAGCCGTGCGCCAACGTAAGAGGGGCGGATGTCCCGCCGCTGAGTAGCGCACAATCCGGGAAGCAACATCAATCCACAGGTATGCGGCGGTGACAAGCTGTCCACGCAAGTTGCTGGACAGAGTGTTGCCGAGGCGGCGAAGGAACTCGGCGGGATCGTTGGCGCAGCCATCAAGGGAGCTCGCGGCAACCTTGACCATCGCCGCGATGAGCGCAGCCGGCACGCCGTGCCCGCTGACATCGACAATCAAGAACCCGACACGCTGTTCATCGATGGTGAGGAATTCGTAAAAATCGCCGGCCACGGCTGTCATCGGTTCGTAGGCCGCGGCGATACGGAGGTCGGGGAGCCTTGGGACGCCTTCAGGAAGTAAGGACAACTGAAGTTGTCTCGCGGTCCGGAGCTCGCTATCGATCGAGAGGAGCCGACGCTCGTTGCTGAGAATCATGTCGAGCGCGACATATCCGAATGAGAACAGGAGAACGGCGAAACCGAGCGAACTAAGGATAGAGGGGACATGGATGTTCAGTGGTGCTGCGACGTTTGTCCAGAGCGCCTCGGCGGCGAAGATGAACGAACCGGTCGTGAGTACCCTGCTGTGTGAGAGCACTAGGTAACGGTGCGTCAGACTTGGAACGGCAAGCGCGACGAGCAGGCTCACGAGTCCGATCATGGCCATGATCTGATTCGGCAGAATGAACGCCTTGGCGTCGCCCGTGACGAGGTAAGTCCCAATTCCGGCCACAGCAATTGTCGCGTCCGCGACAAACATAAACTGAATGAGACGTCGAAGTACTCCGAGGGTCAGTTCCAGAAATGCGAGCGCGGCCGCGACAAGCGTTAGGTAGGAAGCGGAGACGGCGCCCAGGACGAGAATAGGTCGAAGCCAGACAGGGAACGCGGCCTCTATCGCAGGCGACTGGAAAAGCAGGTTGAGACCGAAGATCGCGCTCCAGAGGCCGATCCAGACGAGCATTCTCACGCCACCACGGCGGCGAATGACGGCGATGGCGAAAGCGACCACGCCGAAGAAAACGAAAAACGCTCCGGAGAAGAGGTCGATAAGTTCGCCGCGAAGGAGAGATACGACTTGAGCTTCAGTTGTCATTGATACCAGGCGCTCATTTTAATTCAGGGGCCAGAATCAGAGCAGCGACGTGGGCCCGAAGCGCGTGCGGGGACAGCAGTTAGCGGGTGGCACGACAAACGGCGCAGGTGTTGCGCGGCTCGTTGATCGTGGGATTCCGGGGGACCCTGGGCATCGTTGTTGATAAATCTCGCCGAATCACTCAGCTAGACTGATCGGTACTGAAATGTCGGCCAATGTCCCGCGATCTGATTACCGAGCCGTGGCTAGCGAATAAGTGACACTGGCGCGTTCTTCAGGACCTATCAATGCAAGATCTGTATCTCACCACATTTGCGTCGCCCGCTGTGTGTGGGCCAAGCACCAGCCCCAACCAGAAGGTCTGTTTACCAGGAAGTAATTTCCGGTTAGGCGACAATCCAGGAACTACCCCATTGCCGGACATTGCGGCGTTTATCAGGACTCATCTCGGCCAACTCGTTGAACTGACTTCGGCCTGTAAGCCGCCGCGCTGGCACTCTAGCCGCAAATATGAGACTCGCAGGTTCCCGGCAAGCACGGAATTCAATGGATCTGATAGGCTCATTCCAAGCGGTTGCGCTATTCGGATTCCGCCGACGTGATCTAAATCACAGCGGCCTGAGGCTGAAGCAGCGGATTCTTATAATAGATTCTCGGGATCTGTAAACCATGAATTGGGGTAGAAAAGGCGCGTTGCTGATGTTAGCGGTTGTGGTCTTCTGGGCCGCATCGCCGGCGTCCACCTGCCTGCTCGCCTCCCACTCAGCAGGCCAGCCCAATTGCTGTGGCGGCATGGCGCTCAGTTGCGACTCGCCCGGGATGGGTGCAGACAGTTCATGCTGCCGGGTCCAAGGGAACAACCCCGCTTTCACTCCGGTCCCTTCGTTCTCTGTTTGGCATTCGCAGAAGCTGGCCGCTGTAGAGCATCAGGCGGGTTTGGAATTGCCTGCCGCTCCGGGCGGCGGTTACGGGAATGCTCTTGAAACTCCGCCTCCGAAATTCCCGCCGGGCGGGGCCTTCGCACTCAGAATCTAAAACTCCTTCCATCGCAGGCTGAACCTGGGCCTTCGTGTGTTCTCGCATGCCTATGCGAGCGCACCCCCAGGCTCGTGCACCCAATCTCCTTTGGAGGGAGTCATGAAATCTTTTGTTGCTGCACTCTGTTTTTTTGCGGTCGTTGGGTCTGCCAGTATCTCTCACGCGCAAACGCCCGCAGGGAGCGACGGCCTGGCGAGCCTTGCAGCCCTGCTCCAGGAACACCACGTGGCCGAAGATTCCGAGCCAGCATTGACACTCGAAGATGCAGAGCGGATCGCCCTTGCCGCGAATCCCGAGATTGAAGTTGCAGCCAGACGGGTTGCTGTCGCCCAAGCGCACGTTCCCACGGCCGGCGCACTCGACGATCCCATGGCGATGTATCGCGGATGGGGAGTACCTCTCCAGCAGCCGTGGAATTATAACGACGCGCAAAACATGTTCAGCATCAGCCAGACGTTTCCGGGACGGGGAAAGCTGGCCCTTCAGACGAGTGTTGCTGAGTCGAGCGCGGATGAGGCGAAGGCCGATCTAGAGCAAGTGCGCCTCGGCGTTCGGGTCCGCGTACACAAAGCCTTCGACAACCTGTTGCTCGCTGGCGACGAGATGCGGATACACGATCAACATGAGGCCATTGCGCGCCAGGCTATTGAAGAAGCTCGTATCAAGTACACCAACGGAAAGGTGCCGCAACAGGACATTCTGAAGGCGCAGGTCGCGCTTACACAGTTAGCCGAGCACATGATTCGGTTCGATCATGATGCCGAACTGGCGCGGGCCCGCCTGAACACGCTGCTAGGCCGCAATCCCGAATCGCCGCTCAGCGTGGCTGGTGAGCATGCCGTGCTCGTTACGCTGCCGCAGGCTGAAAGTCTGGACGTTCTGGCGATGCGCTCGCGGCCTGATCTGCTCGCAGCCCAGCAAGCCGCCGAGCGCAGCCATAAAGAGCAAGAGCTGGCAAAGAAGGCTTATGTACCGGATTTCACGTTGTCAGCGGGGTACATGATCATGCCGTCCGGGCAAAACATGCGCAACGCGTACATGGTAGAGGGCTCGATGAACCTGCCCTGGCTGAATCATCGCAAGCACGATGCGGAGATTGCGGAAGCCACAGTGCAGACGACTGAGCAGGACGCCGAGCTAGCCGCGCTCCGCAATGCGGCATCCGGGCAGGTCCAGGAAGCGCTTGTGGAGGTAGAGGCTGCGCAGAAGCTGGCGCACCTGTATCACGACCAACTCCGACCCCAAGCCGAGGCGACGCTCCAGTCGAGCGTGATTGCATATGAAAACGACAAGACGGACCTTCTCGATCTGCTCGACAGCCAGATGACGGTCGTCAACATCGACCTTGCCTGGCTTCAGGCGGTTGCCGATTTCGACACGCGCCTGGCAGATCTCGAACTCGCCACGGGCACCCCAATCAACCCGTCCGATTCCTCGGCAGCGGAGGTGAAACCATGAAGACACGAAGCTATCAGTTTGCATTGGCGGCCGCAGTTGGCGCTTGCGTCTTGCTTGCAGCCGCTCTTGGGTATGTGCTCATCCGTCGCGGACATGCGACACCGCAGGCGTCTTCGCAGGATCCGGTGGTGGCGCGCGGTCCGGAGATGACCTCGCGGCCCACACCGGCTCCGGGCGGAGCGTCGAACGCCGATCCTGGCCTTGCGCCATTGCAGTTAACGCCGCAACGAATGCAGGAAATCGGCATTACGTCGGCGACCGCGGAAATGAAGGATGTGAGCGACGATCTGAGCGTTCCCGGAAATGTCGACATCGATGAAGAGCGGCTTTCGTATGTGCAGTCTCGTTTTCCCGGCTGGATTCAGGATGTCCAGGCGACTGCAACCTACCAGTACGTGCGCAAGGGACAGCGGCTATTCACCATGTACAGCCCGGACATTGTGAGCAGCGAGCAGGAGTATCTGCTGGCTCGCCAGAACAAGGCCGCATTCTCGCAGGATGCGCACGGCATGGGAACACCGGAGGACGGTTGGCTGCAGAAAGCGGCCGAGGAGCGTTTGCAGCAATTCGGTGTGTCGGCGCGAGCGATCGCCGATTTGGAGCAGAGCGGCAAGGTGCAGCGCAACATCGCCGTCGAATCGCCAGCCTCGGGCTACATCATCGAGCGCGATGCCTTGCCGAACGAGTACGTGCAGCCGGACACGAAGCTTTACACGATTGCTGATCTGTCCACGGTATGGGTGTATGCCAATGTGTTTCAGAACGACGTTGGCAAGCTGCATCCCGGCGACCATGCGCAAGTGACGGTGGATGCTTATCCGGGACGCGAGTTCAATGGCCGGATCGATCAGATTCTGCCGCAGGTGGATATGACAACGCGCACCGTGCGAGTGCGCCTTGTCTTCAGCAACCCCGGCGTGATCCTCAAGCCGGGGATGTATGTGAATGTCGCCATCTCAGTCCGGTTGGGGCGGCAGATGGTGATACCGGCCTCTGCGGTTCTGCAAACCGGCACGCGGCCAGTCGTGTTTGTCGACCTCGGAAACGGCCGCCTGGAGCCGCGCACCATTGAGATCGGGCTACAACTTGACGATTCAGTCGTTGTCCTCAGCGGGCTTAAGGCCGGCGAGAAGGTGGTGAGCTCAGCCAATTTTCTTGTCGACTCCGAGGCTCAGCTACAGGCGGCTATGGGCGCTTTTGCGCCGACGGCGCCGCAGCCGGCTGCCAGCTCAGCGCCTGCCACGCAAATCGAAGTCGACCTCAGCACTGAGCCTTCCCCACCTCGTAAAGGGGCAAACACGGTGCGCGTGAAATTGACCGGCACTGACGGAAAGCCGGTGCCGGGCGCGCAGGTGACCGCAACTTTCTTCATGCCGGCGATGCCCGCGATGGGAATGGCGGCGGAGCGCGCTGCCGTCACGCTAAGCGACAAAGGCAACGGGCTTTATGAAGGGTCAGTACAACTGTCGGCGGGTGGCACGTGGCAGGTCACGGTGACAGTGCAGCGCGGCGGGCAGACTGTGGGTACGAAGCAACTGAGCGTCAGCGCCATGGGAGGCATGTGATGATTTCACGCATCATCGCGTGGTGCGCGCGCAATCCCTTCCTGGTATTCACGGGGGCCATTTTTCTGGTTGTTGCGGGCATCTGGAGCCTGCGGCGAGTGCCGCTCGATGCACTGCCCGACATCAGCGACGTGCAAGTGATCATTCACACGCAGTGGACCGGCGAGCCCCCAAATGTGATTGAGGACCAAGTTACCTACCCGATCGTGACGGCTCTACTGGCGGCTCCGCGCGTGAAGAACGTGCGCGCCCAAACCATGTTCGGCGACTCCTATGTCTTCGTCGTTTTTCAGGACGACACCGATCTCTACTGGGCCCGATCCCGAGTGACCGAGTATCTCCAACAAATCGCCGGGCGACTGCCTGCGGACGTGCATCCGGCCATCGGCCCCGATGCAACCGGTGCAGGTTGGGTCTATGAGTATGCGGTCATCGATCGCAGTCACACCAAGAGCCTGGCCGATCTGCGCGCAATACAGGACTGGTATCTGCGCTATCAGCTTGAAACCGTGCCCGGCGTGGCAGAGGTAGCTAGCATCGGCGGTTTTGTGCGCCAGTACCAGGTGAACCTCGACCCCAACAAACTGTTCTCTTATGGCATCTCCGCGGCCACAGTGATCGACAAGGTGAGGCAGAGCACGAACGAAGTAGGCGGAGACGTGATGGAGATGAGCGGCTCCGAGTATATGATTCGTGGCCTCGGCTACTTTCACTCGCTTGCAGATCTTGAGAACGTTCCTGTGGCAACCAAGAACGGCACTCCCGTGCTCGTGCGGGACCTGGGGACTGTGTCGTTTGGACCCGACGAGCGGCGTGGCGCGGCCGATTGGCAGGGTGAAGGCGAAACTGTGGGCGGCATCGTCGTCATGCGCTACGGCATGAACGCTCTGAATGTAATTGACGGCGTAAAAGAAAAGTTCAAGGAGATCGCGCCCTCCCTACCGGCCGGTGTTGAGATCGTTACTGGCTACGACCGCTCATGGCTGATCAATCAGTCGATCCACACATTGAAGCGGGACCTTATTGCCGAAGCAATCATCGTCAGTTTTGTGTGCATCGCTTTTCTCTTCCACTTCCGTTCCGCGCTGGTCCCCATTCTTACGCTCCCAATTGCCGTCCTGGCTGCATTCATTCCGATGTACTATCTGCACGTCAGCTCCAACATCATGTCGCTTGGTGGACTGGCGCTGGCCGTGGGTGTGCTGATTGACGCTGCGATTGTGATGGTAGAGAACGGATACCGCCATCTGGCCGAGCGCAACGATGTTCCGGACGAAAAGGAGCGGCGGCTCATTCTCGTCCGCTCGGCGCAGCAGGTGGGGCCGGCGCTCTTCTACTCCCTCATCATTATTGTCGTGTCGTTTCTGCCGGTGTTTCTGCTGGAAGCGCAGGAAGGCCGTATGTTCCGTCCCTTGGCCTGGACCAAGACACTGTCCCTCATCTTCGCATCGCTTTTGTCCATCACGCTGGTCCCTGCGCTCATGCCGCTCTGTCTGCGCGGCAAGTTACGGCCAGAGTCGAAGAATCCCGCCGCCCGCATCACCCAGTCCATTTATCTTCCCGTGCTGCGCTGGAGCCTGAAGCATTGGAAGCTTGTCATCGCGCTGAATCTGGCTTTTCTCTGCGCGACGATTCCTCTTTACTTCCGTCTCGGAAGCCAGTTCATGCCCGCGCTATATGAGGGATCCGCTCTCTATATGCCGAGTGCGCTACCGGGCATCTCGATCACGCAGGCAGTTACGCTGATGCAGGAGCAGGACCGCATCATTCGCTCGTTTCCTGAAGTCGCGACGGTATTTGGAACGGTAGGCCGATCGGACAGCGCCACCGACAACGCACCTCTCGATATGTACGACACCACCATCATGCTCAAGCCGCGCGACCAGTGGCGCCCCGGCATGACATACGAGATGCTGATCCACGATATGGATGAGAAACTCCAGTTTCCGGGACTCACCAACACATGGACCATGCCGGTGGAAAACCGGCTCGACATGGAGTTGACCGGAATCAAGACCGCGGTCGGGATCAAGATTCAGGGCCCTGATCTGGGGCACATTGAAGATATCGGCGCACACATGCAGCAAATTCTTTCCACCATGCCGGAAACTAACTCTGTCTTTGCGGAGCGAGTTGCGCAGGGATTCTATCTGAATGTGGAAGTGAACCGGCCCGAAGCCGCGCGCTACGGTCTCACGGTGGCTGACGTGCAGCAGGTCATTACATCCGAGATCGGCGGTGCAAACATTGCGCAGAATGTTGAAGGCCGCGAGCGCTTTCCCATCTCCGTGCGCTATCAACGCAGCTTCCGCGACCATCCTGAAGCGTTATCGCAGGCGCTTATCGCGACTCCTTCCGGCGAGCAGATTCCCATCAGCGAAGTGGCGCGAGTGTACTACTCGCGCGGCCCCGCAATGATCAGCGACGAAGACGGCTCTTTGACTGGCTATGTCTATCTCAACCTGAATACCCACAATTACGGTGGTTTTGTGAATGACGCGGAGAATTTGATCAATGAGAAGCTCGCGCTGCCGGCGGGATACACATGGCGCTGGGCTGGAGAATATGAATTCGAAATGCGTGCCAAACAACGGCTCAAGATCATCTTGCCGATTGTCTTTTTCGTGATCTTCCTGCTGCTCTATCTCGTCTTCAAATCCGCCGCCGAAGCTGCCGTGCTCATCTTTCCCACTCTCTACGCGATGTCGGGAGGCTTGCTGCTGCAATGGACGCTCGGCTACAACTTCAGCGTTGCCGTTTGGGTTGGCTATATAGCGCTCTTCGGCATTGCGGTGGAAACCGGCGTGGTGATGGTGGTGTACCTGGATGAAGCTTTCAAGCAGCGGCTAGGGCAAGATGCGCCCATGACAGAAGCCGGGCTGTTGCAGGCTGTCATCGATGGCGCGGTCCAGCGTCTGCGGCCCAAGCTAATGACCGTGACGGCGGTCATCCTGAGTCTCGCGCCGATCCTATGGGAAACCGGCATCGGCTCAGACGTGATGAAACCCATTGCAACCCCCATTGTTGGGGGAATGATTACATCCACGATCCACGTCCTGATTCTCGTTCCGGTGTTCTTTCTTCTCATCAAGCGCAGGGCCCTGCGCCGTGGCCAGCTTACCGCATCTTCGGATCTGGTTAAAACGTAGCGAGAAAGCGCAGAGAGGAGCGATCACTTATGGATCGGTACCGAGAAGTCGGCCATCTATGAAAGCGTCGGCGGTGTCAAGAGAAAAAACGATCTCCATCTCGGCAGAGACGTAGAGGGTTGTCAAGGGCGCCCGGAGGGCGTTCATCTTGACCCTTGACAGCCCTCTACGTCCCACAGAATTGAAGTGGGAACGAAGCGAAACGAAGTTCAGTGAAGCTTCGTTCCTTATAGGGCTCAGTTTCTCTTTCTTCTTCCAGATCGCTTGCATAGTCGCCTCGACCAGGGCTCGCTTGTAATCTTTCGAGTGAACTCGGTTCGACCCAACCATCTATCCGATCGCAATTGCGACCATGATTACTTCTTCGAACTCCCTTGGGGAAGGGAGCGGGGCGTCTCAATCAGTGTCGCGGTGATCTACTTCACACCATAGCCGACTTCGGGCTGCCCCACGTGCGAACCGAATTGCAAAAACGTCTCGTAATCCCATCCCTTGCGCCACATCCAATACAAGCGGACTGCGAGTTTGCGGGCCATCGCAACCTTGGCGATCTGACGTTCGCGGCGCATCGCCAGGTGCAGGAACTCGCGCCGCCAATCGGCATTGGCACGGACAGCGGCTTGCGCCGCCTCCACCAGCAGAAAACGCAAAAGCGAGTTGCCTTGTTTGCTGATGTGTCCCAGCCGCTGCCGGCCAGCGCTGGAGTCCTCGCAAGGGATCAGTCCCAGGTAGCTGCCTATCTGTTTACCGCAACGAAAACGCTGCGGAGATCCGATGATCAAAACATAGGCCAGTGCTGTGAGTGCACCAACTCCCGGATGCGTCATCAGACGTTGCGCCTCCGGATGCTGCCCAGCCTGTTGTACAACCGCGGCCGTTAACGCCGCGATGGTAGGAGTCAATTGGTCGAGCAGCTGCAGCAGGTCCTGGCGGCGCCGGGTCGCCCAAGGCATCAAATGGAACGACTCCAACTGCGATCTTCCCGCGTCGCTCCACAGTGCCTTCTTGCGCCGTACTCCCTCGTTCAGAGCCACGGCCTGAAGCTGATTCATGACCCGCGTTCGCATCTGCACCAGCCGGTGGCGGTGCCACAGCAGTTGCCGCAAATCGCGATTCTCCACACCGGGTACCCACACCCGCGGGAACCGATCTTCCATCATCAGCTTCAGCAGGAGCCGGGCATCCTCCCGATCATTCTTTTGCTTCCGTACGCGTTTAGCCTTGATTTCGGCCGGGTCGCCGACCCACAGCTCGTATTCCAGCTCCGCCAGCAAACGCTCGAACCAGCGCGCGTGCCCCGTAGCCTCTATTCCCACGCGGACGCTCACTCCCTGCTCCTTCAATTTCCGATAGAATGTCTCCGCTTCTCCATTGCTGTGCAGCAATCGGCGTTCACCACATTCTCCGCTCTCGGTGTCTAACCACGCGATCTGCTGAACACTCGGGTGATAATCGCATCCCACAATCAACATATTCGGCTCCTTTCTCCCGAGCCCTGGTCAGTCAGCAACTGCCCAAGTGTATTCCACACAGAAGCAGACTTATAATTTGGCCACGTTCGGCTCCTTCCTCTTCGAGCACTCCCGGTCAGTCAGCAACTGCCAGGCTTCGCTCAGGCTCTCGAAGGAGCCGACGCTTTTATGGAATCAGTGTCCCGCGATTTCACGACCGAGTGGGCGCTGGAAATGAGAGACACTACGGCGTTTATCATTACCAATCGCTGATGGACGCCAAAAGGTTCCTGCCCGCAACTGTGTAAGCTACTTCGGGAGAACGACACCTGCTGACCAAGGTGGCACGATACCGTTCACGCGAGCGTAGGCTATCAGTTGGCCCAAGTGCTCGTTATCGTGACAGATGATCCGCAGGTACATTCCGTCCACGTTGACGGTTTCGCCATATATCTTCACCTTGCGCTGCAGATCGCCAGGTTTAAGGTGGGCTCGCGCTGTCTTGACTGCCTCAAGAGACTGCCGCAGGTATGCCACAACCTCCGGCTTGGACACAATCCTTTTCTCCACGTCGTTCGACTTGAGCTCGGGTGGCATCTCCGGCCCGGTTAGGCTGAGCAGGTAGTAGTTCGACTGGGCGATATGCATGAACACTTCGCTCACCGAACGCACCCCCGGCTCCGGCCTCCAACCGTACTTGTCAGCCGGAATCGCCTCTGCGAGCGAGACCAGAAGGCGTGAAACGTACCGCCATTCGCCGTCGTATCCTTGCCAGATTCCCTCGTTGGCAGCCGCATCGGCAGGGCTTTGAGCGTGTAGCGTATAGGCGCCCAAAAGCAGGGCGACCCCAGCGATTGCGTTTATCCGACACAGGGAAAACAAAGTCAGTGCTCTCGGCACGGATACCCCCAGTTCGAAGTGGATTGCCCGATGTTTTGTACCAATTACAAGGTTAGTCTTCGATTTGTGACCAACAGCATCCTTCCCGTGACCAATCGCCCGCAGATGGATTTGTGATGGCCGGTTTGCAGTGCGGGACGTCCCCGTAAACCGTTCAAAGTAAATAACATTCTGTCATAATGCAAGTCTAGTGCGTAACCGTTGCATCTTATCGGCCAGCTCACCGGCCGTTCCCCAATTTACGACGTAACAACGGAGAAAACCAATGATCCTCCTGCAAAGCAGCCGTCATCGCGCCCTTGCCATCTCCGCTGCGGCCTGCTGTGTTTTGCTCACCGCGCCAACGAAGATGATTGCCAGTGCAGCTGCCGAACCCGACATTCCCTCCACCACGGTTGCGCCGGAGCCGCGATCCGTTGACGAACAGAGCAAGCTCGCCGGCGACTACCTCGCTGGCCGTGGCGTCCCGCATGATCTCAAGCTGGCAGCGTACTGGTATGAGAAGGCGGCAGGGGCCGGAGATCCTCAGGCGCAACTGCAGATCGGTTACTTCTACGCGACCGGAATCGGCGTTGCCAAAGACCCGGCGCGCGCCGCGCACTGGTATCAACTCGCAGCTTCCGGCGGATCGGTTCGCGCCAAGGTGAATCTCGCCATTGCCTACACGTGGGGCACAGGAGTCCCAACAGACGAAAAGCTGGCTCTAAAACTCCTGAATGAAGCGGCCGCCAATGGCAGCGGGCTCGCAGGTTGCTATCTCGGAGACTTCTACGCCTTCGGAATCGGTGTACCAGTAGATCAGGCTGCCGCCGAGCGGTGGTATCGGAAGGGTGCAAGTCTGCACGATCCTATGGCAGAATTCGACCTGGGCACGCTCCTGTTCGACGCAACAAATCACACGCACGACCTCAGCGCCGCCGCATCCTTGTTCCGCGAATCTGCCGCGGCGGGCTATGTTCCCGCGATGCACAGCCTGGGGCTGCTTCTCGTTCGCAATCCTGGCCTTGCCCGATCCCCGGTTGAGGCGACGAATCTTCTCAACGATGCATCGAATGCAGGCAGTTGGAGATCGTCGATGTTGCTCGGCGTGCTGGCGCGGGACGGCAACGGAGTTCCTCGCGACACCGAGGCCGCGTACTACCATTTCCGAGTCGCCGCGCTTCAAGGCGGAGACGAGGCGGCAAAGCTTCTCGAAACGGACCTTCGCAACCTCTCCGCCGGCTTGGGCCCCGCTCAGACTCAGACTCTCGATTCCCAAGCGGACGCATGGTTTCAACAACACCATCTTGTTCTTGAATTCGTCTACAAAGGAGGGGAAAATCAGAACAGGTTTCCTGCTTACGCCTTGGCGTCCCCTGAGCACGGCATGCACGTGTTGCAGCTGCTCGCCGCGCCGCCAAACTAGCGTCACCGGAAGAATGGCTCCGGAACCGTCGGCGAAGTGCTGGCGGGATTGAATGTCTTGCTTCGTTTTCTCTTCGAACATTAGCTCCCCCCGTGCTTTTGTATTGAAGAAGCAACAATCGAATGTCAAATCGATGACAATATGATCGAGTCAAATTGTTATGGTGGGAGGCAGGTACGTGTCGACGCCCAGGACCTTTGGGGCTCATTCCTCGACGGGGGTCAAAGCTCACAAGTTCTCTGAGCGGTCGCTCTGGACGCACCCGGTTATCTTTGTCGCTGCTTTCACGTCGATCGGAATCCTTTTCGCGGCGCAGGAGTGGCTGAATATCCTCCATTACGGCTATCGCATTGGCCCCGCCATCGTCTTCGAGTCCTGGGGAGCACAGTATTTCCTTTGGGGCGTGATCGCATGGACGCTTTGGCGGCTCTTCCGGCCCTTCATTCAGACAGCGAGCGTCCTACGCATCGTGACCGTCGTACTCCCGGTCAGTCTCATCACCTGCCTGATCGAGGAATTGATAGTGGTCGCCTTCTTTCCCGGCGTACCCCTCAACCGCCCTCCCATGCCTTATTGGCCGCGTGTCGCTTTCAACTTCCAGGCTGACCTAGCGGAAAGTATGGCCATCTTCTGGTGTACGCTCTTCTTCTTTCGCGGATTCGGGTATTACCAGCAGTTTCGCGAGAAAGAAACCGTCGCCGCTCAGCTTCAGGCGCAACTGGCCAATGCGCAAATCGCGGCATTGCGGATGCAGTTGAATCCACACTTCCTCTTCAACACCATGAACGGCATTTCCAGCCTGATGCGCAGCGACATTGAAGCCGCCGACTCCATGTTGGAACAAATGAGCAGCCTGCTTCGTATGACACTGGAACGGCGAGACGTTCAGCTCATTCCACTGCACGACGAGATCGAATTCATCGAAACCTACCTCGCCATGCAAGACCGGCGGTATACAGGACGAGTCATCCGGACACTTTCAATCGATCCGGAGCTGCACGACGCATTGGTTCCTGCCATGATCCTGCAACCGATTGTCGAGAACGCCTTCGCCCACGGCCTGTCGAAACTGGACCGGGGCGGAGAACTATCCATCGAGGTCTTCAGGGACGGCGAGAACGTGCATGCACGTGTCGTCAATAGCGGCTTGGGGCTGGCAACCGGCCCGGAAGACCCAGTCGCCGGCCACGGCGTGGGATTGAGCAACGTAAAGAACCGGCTCCGCCTGCATTACGGCGACGATTGCTCGTTTTCGATCAGCGAGGTTGATCCAACCCATGTCCAGGTCTCCATCGCCTTCCCACTCCAGCTTTCGCAAAGCGCTCTTGAAAGTGTCACAAGGTTCGGTGTGTGATGATTCACGCAGTGATCGCAGATGACGAGGTCCTGGCCCGGCAGAAACTGCGCCAGTTGCTCCACGACGAAATCGATATCGAGATTGTTGGCGAGTCAGCCTCGGCCCTTGAAACCATCGAGCTGGTGCACGCGGCCAATCCCGAGCTTTTATTCCTCGATATCCATATGCCCGGCATGGATGGATTTGATGTCCTTGGAGCTCTCGCCGGCGAGCCGGCGCCTCCGGTCCCGCGCATCATCTTTACCACGGCGTATGACCAATACGCGGTGCGCGCATTCGAAGTCAATGCGGTCGACTATCTGCTCAAGCCGTTTACGCGCGAAAGGCTTCGCACGGCCATTCAGCGCGTCCGCGAGCAGGCCGGCGTCCAGCAACAAAACATCGGCGCCGGCAATGCCGCCGGTTCGGCCGTGAACCTGTACACCAATCGCATCATCTTCAAGTCGCGCGGCCGAATTCTCTTCCTGCCCGTCTCCGACATTCGCTGGATTGGCGCCGAGGGCAATTATGTCCGGCTCTGCACGGCCACTGAAACTCACCTTCTGCGCGAAACGATGGCTCATCTGCAGGATCGGCTGGACCCGCGCGGTTTCCTGCGCGTTCATCGTTCCTTCATCGTGAACCTGAAGTATGTGAAAGAAGTTTGCCGGGAAGCGAACGGCGACTCCGTAGTAATCCTGGACAACGGTCAGAAGGTCGAAATGGGCCGCAGTTACCGCTCATCCCTCGGCAATCGGTTGCGTGGATGCTGAACGCCAGGCACTGGCGGTCGAACCAAGGCGCGTCTACCTCAGCTGGTTTTTCGCGAAATGTAGTACAAAAATGTAGTGCAAAGTAGTGCAAAATCCTCGGACGGTTGGACGCGCATTCGCACATGTGCCAGTGGTCTCCCCGCCTCATCCGTTCCGAAAGGTGTGGGTTCTGGTACAACGGAGCATCAAGGAAAAACAGAGCGCCAGATTATTCGTCGCTGCGAGGCCTAGTAAAACCAAACCCGCACAGCCATTTATCTTGTGTCACTGCCGGTCGGGCAACCAATCGCCTGAACATATTGAGGCACCGCATCGCAGTGATCTACGCTCTTTCATAGCACATCTGTGAACTTGATCCGCGATTCTGGTCTACAAGTTGCATCTCGACCCAGCGGCGAGCTTTTCATCACGGATTCCTTGCACTACGTCACGAGTTCCAGAATGCTGTAGGTCGAATTCCGGCCGATGCACAGATCTTCAGTGCCGGTGCCTCTTCAGCTCTCTTTCCTCGCGGCCAACGCGTGGTGGACCTCCATTCGTCCCACAATCTCAATCGGTTATCACATAAATCCCAAAAACTCCGCAAGCGGAACCGCGCGTGCATGGACGAGGGGGGTTGGCCAGTGCAATCTTGCGGCTTCCCGATTGAGAAAAAATCGTCCTTGTTCAATTTGGAGGTATAAGATGCGGAATCCCCGGTTTCAATCTGCGATGTTGGCTGTCATCCTGTTGGTGTTCGTTGGTTCTCTCGCGTTTGTCGACACCCCGCTTGCTTTGTCTCAGATAACCACGGCCGCCATTCACGGTACGGTCACCGATCCCAGCGGAGCCGTGCTTCCCGACGCCAAAGTCACCGCGCTCAACACTGCCACGGGTATCTCGACAGAAACCACCTCGAACAAGAGTGGCTATTTCATTTTTCCCGAGCTCCAGGTGGGTGGTCCGTACACGGTTACTGTTTCGGCAGAGGGCTTTGAGAACTTCGTCGCTTCCGGGCTGACGCTGAACGTGAACGACAACCGCGAAGTGCTGGCCACGATGAAGGTGGGCGGAACTGCGCAAACCGTACATGTGACAGCCACCGCGCTTCAGGTTGAGACCTCGAATACGCAGCTGCAGCAGCTTATCACCGCAAGCCAGATCGAAAACGTGCCGTTGGAAGGGCGCGACGCAGCGGGGCTGCAGAAGTTTGAGGCCGGCGTCATGGAATCGTCCGACCGCTTCGGCACCTACTCCAGCAACGGCAGTCAAACCCCGCAAAACGATGTCATCCTCGACGGGGCCGACGACAACGATGGCGCCCTTCAGGACGAAGGAATCCTGGTGAATCCCGACGCGCTTCAGGAAGAAAACATCGTCACCAGCACCATGAATCCGGAGTTTTCGCGGAATTCCGGCGCCATCGTCAATGAGGTCATCAAGAGCGGCACCAACTCCCTTCACGGCAGCGGATTCGAATACTACCGCGACACGTTCATGAACAACGCCAACTATTTTTCTCCGGTCGACCCCACCACCGGCCTGAAGATTCGCCCCATCTTCCACCAGAACGAGTATGGCGGCACGCTGGGAGGGCCGATCTTCAAAAATAAACTCTTCCTCTTCGCGGCGTATCAAGGCTTCCGCAACAAAACCTCGACAAGTTCAGCAACGTCCACATTCTCGGGAACCAGCGGTTCCAGTCCGACGGGCGATTTTGCGGGCGACTTTTCGGCCGACCCGAACTACGCCGATGGGTTCGCTCCCAACAGCGCGGGCCTAACCAGCAACCCGATTCCGTTCGCCATCGGCGGCTGTTCCGCGGGAACGGCGTGGAATGTCTGCTTCCCCACCGCGTCTGTGGTGATACCTCCGAGCGAGTGGAATTCGATCGCGTCGAAGCTCATCACAAAATACGTTCAGCCCGCAAATTCTTCGACCGGGCAGCTCCTTTTCAATTCGGGCAATACCGGTGCGGAAGATCAAGGCGTTCTCCGCGCCGACTACACTCTGAGCTCAAGAGACACGATCTGGGGGTCCAGCATCTTTCAATCGAACCCCAGCACGAACGATCTTTCCTTCGGCGGCGGCACTTTCCCCGGCTTCGGCCAGCATGCGTCCTCGCATTACAAGCTCTTCAACGGCTCCTACACGCATACCTTCAGCGCGAACAAGCTGAATGAGCTGCATGGCAATTACTATCGCTTCAACTTCCCGTCCGTTATTCCGACCCCGGTCCAGGACCCCAGCTCGCTTGGATTCGACATCAATCCACAGCTTGCCCAGGCGGGGATTCCGTACATGGCTGTCGGCGAGGCCTTTGATCTGGGCAACAGCTACGAGGGTCCACAGCCCCGGCTCGATACCAACCTGACCTACGCCGATAACTTCACCTGGATCAGGGGCAATCACTCCCTCAAGTTTGGCGCCATTTATGAGCAGTTCCGGGTGCACAATCCCTTCGGCTATTTGAACAACGGCTACTACTACTACTACGGCGGATTAACCGGAGGGGGGCTTTACAGCTCCGGCGACCCGTACATCGATTTCGCGATGGGCATTCCCGACGGGTACGAACAGACCAACGATGGGTTCATTGACGCGCTCTCCAGCGAAAGCTTCGCGTACTTTCAGGACAACTGGAAGGTCAGTCCCGACTTCACCTTCAACTTCGGCACGGCGTGGGACATTGAGGAGCCCACGCAGGACAAGCAGTATGACGGTCTCGGAATCGACTGTTTCGCTGTCAACAGCGCAAGCTCAATCGTCTACCCCGGCGGCCCCCCGGGGCTGACCTTTAAAGGCGATCCGGGATGCAATGAGGCGGGCAGTCCCACGACGCACTGGGACCGGTTTGGTCCCAGAATCGGCTTCGCATGGTCCCCGTCTGCCGGTCCGTCCGCCCTGATTGGCGCTAACGGCTCGCACAGCTTCTCCATCCGCGCGGGTTTTGGACTCTATTACAACCGCGACCAGGAGGAGCAGTCTCTGCAAAACCTGCTCGATCCGCCATCCCTGCTTGAGAATGTTGGCGTAGGTGAAATTATCTGCACAACAGGCCCTTACGCGGGCAAAGCATGCAACCCTGGCTTTGCCAATCCCTTTGCGGATGTTGCAGGCTACGGATCGACACCCGACCCGTTTCCCTTTACCACGCCAGCGCCGGGTGCGGCCCTCAACTGGGTCGCGGAAGGCTACTATTACCTAACCCTCAATGCGTTTTCTCAGAGCTATGTCCCGCCCTACACCTACAACTTCAACCTCAACATTCAGCGAGAGCTCGGATCTAACTATCTGGCGCAGGTCGGCTACGTCGGATCGCTCAGCCATCGGCTCCCAACGTGGAATGAAGCCGATCCCATTACGGCAGCCGGCCATGCGGCTTGTGTTGCCAATCCGGGGTGCTCTGCCTTTCCTGGCGATGTCCATCTCTTCTTCCCGGAATACACCGCTCAACCGGCTATCGCGCCAGGCAGCGGGGGATACCCCTGGTACGGGTCCGTCGGCCAACAGAACTCTGAAGGCGCCTCCAATTACAACTCGCTGCAGGCCACACTCATCAAGGCAATGGATCACGGGCTGCAATTCAGCCTTGCCTACACGTATTCCCACGCGCTCGACGACGGGTCAGGATACGAGAGCACCACAGGCAGCGGCAGCTCAGCTTATGGAAACTACGGCCGCCCAAGAACTTATGTGCCGGGTTATGAGTACCTCAACTACGGCTCCTCGGACTTCGACGCGCGCCAGCGCCTCGCAGCCACGTACGTTTACTCCGTGCCGGCGGCGGGGTTCCTCAGGAACAACTTGATCCTGCGCGAGGCTCTGGCTGGATGGGGAGTCAGCGGGGTTACTGCTCTGCAAACCGGATTCCCTATCGGGATCAGCACAGGAGTCGACCGTTCGCTGTGGTGCGATGGTGCCAGCAAATTCCAGTGCCTCGACAATCCAAATACGTCCAGCTTCCATATCCAAACCTTCAATCCGCGGCAGGCGATGGGCAATGCCTATTTCAATACCGCGCCGTTCTCTGAAGAGGCAGTCGGCACGTTTGGCAATACGGGGCGGAACTTCTTCCATGGCCCCGGATTCAACTACTCGAATCTCAGCGTCACGAAGAATTTCCAATTCAGCGCCGACAACTCGCGGTACGTGCAATTGCGCCTGGAAGGGTTCAACGTGTTTAACCACGCCAACTTCGCCGCGCCGAGCGGCACCTTATCCAGCCCCACATTCGGAGAGGTCACCGGCGTGATCAACGGCCAGGAAGGCAACCAAGATCCATCGCCTGGCCGCGCCGTTCAGCTCGCGGGCAAGGTCTACTTCTAACCCTTCGGCTTCGAGGCCGAATGCAACCAAAAGGGCGTCCCCAATCGGCGCCCTTTCTTTTGCTGGCGGCACAGTCCCCGTACCCAAATCCACCCTGGCGGCCCAAAGAGCACGCTGCGGAAGAGGCCCTCAGGATCGGAGCTTCCCGGGCTCTAATGACAATGGCGACAATTTCTCAGTCAATGACCAGAGCGGCCGCTACAACAACTTCGAAATCGACGGCCAGTCGAACAACGGCAACTCCGTTGGTGGTCCGGATGCCTCCCTTGCCCCTTACAACGCTCTCAACCAGATGTATCTGGGGACTTAGCTATCGGGCGTCGCTTAACCAGCAGCTTTATCGGGCGTGAGCATCCGGATTTTTGAAGGATTTACAGCAGTTGTGCGCATTCCTGCGCAATCAGAATTGGCGTCCGGATGCGAAGCGGAGCATTTCATCACGGATTCTCCCTCTTCCAACCCACAATTCTCAAATCTGGAGGAATGGATCCTGAAATTCCTGAATCGAAAAATGACAGCAGTTCGGACATTCTGATTGCTTCCTCGCAACTGCACGGCCGTCCTTCGAAAGCAGTAGCTCATCCCATTAATGGGCGCTCCCATCACACTGTCACTTCGATCGCATTGTTTGGAGTGCGACGTGCATTCTGCCGAGATGGAGGTTTCATCATGATTGAGACTGCCGTCGATCCCCTCGACCGGTCGGTCCCCACGGGCGTTCCACCCGTGGGGCCGGCGTGCGAAGCAAATTGGACAGTTGCCAAGTCGATCGGCGTCGACGCTTGTACGCGCCGAATTTTCCAGGCGTTGACACTGCCGGAATATCTGGAGGCGTGGATTGAGATGCCCGATCAGACGGCAGATTCATTCGTGGTCGCATCGCAGGATGCTAATGGCTATCGCCTCAGCCACTGCTTCGCCGGCCGCACGGCCGTGAGTATCGCAAGCTCCTACCTCTTTTGCCACCTGCGAAAGATGCGCATGTTATGGCGAAAGACTCGCGGACCAATCTGCGCGGAGAGCGTTGTCGATTTCCGGCTTCGAGGCAACTTTGGCAGCAGCATTCTGGAACTCCGGCATACTGAACTTGATTCCGCCGAAGAGTTCTTCTGGTATCAAAGACTTTGGCAAGGCTCCCTTAAAAAACTGGCTTCACTCTTGAGGTCCGCCTGAATCTACTTCGGTTAACGGCGCCGGACACCCCACTCGCTTCGAGAGATTGCACCGGTGGCGACGAGGCACTCGTCAAGCCTGTGGATCGCCAAAATAACGATCTGCCATCGAATCAGGCAGATGAATTGATCTATCCAGTTTGATCCGTCCGGTGCTCTCGGTTTAAGCCAACGCACTCATCGAGTACCACAGGCGGAGGAAATTTCAAGTTCCGAGCGGATGACCGTCAATCCGGAAGTTGCACCATTTCTGGTAAGGTCCGGTTGGGCGACGATGCACCCGGAACTCAAAAGACAAACATCATTAGGGCCCAATGAGAGCATTGGCCTGAAGTCATCAACCTGAGCACGGAATCCCTCGTCGGTCCCGCTGCCGAGAAATGGAACCAGCAAGCATTGGCCCTCGTATAAGACTCCAGGCGAAAGCTCTTGCCTAAAATTCCAGTAACTGTTGCTCGACTCGTGGAGTGGACTTTCCTGGAGGCGATGGGGTGATACAACGGATTCGAGAAGCGTCGCCGCGTCTCAGGGCCAGGCTTGCTGGCGTCTTCTACTTGCTGGCCGTGCTGGCGGCCGCATTCGCCGAGAGCTTTGTTCGTGGCAAGTTGCTCTATGCGGCGGGACTCATCCCGGTCGCTTCATTTGCCGTGGTAACGCTGCTGCTTTACCAGCTCCTGAAACCGGTGAACAGGAACCTCGCATGGCTCGCGGCGCTCTTCAACCTGTTCGGGCTCATGCTGGAAGCTTTCGAATGGCACCTTCGGGGCGTGAACATCGCCCTCGTTTTTCACGGGCTCTATTGTCTTCTCGTCGGTTATCTCGTTTTCCGGTCGGCGTTCCTGCCTCGAATATTCGGCGTGCTGATGGCCGTCGGCGGCTTCGCCTGGCTCACCGATCTGTCCATCCCGCTCACCAACCAACTGTCCCCGTACAACGTGATGGCCGGCTTTGTGGGAGAAGGATTGCCTATGCTCTGGTTGCTCGTGATCGGGGTCAACGCCCAGCGCTGGAAGACGCAGGTTGGCACAGAATTGGAACGCCCATCCCCGCATTTCCATCGGTTCTGAACTAGAGCGTGGCGTGAGGATGAGAACTCATGGGCACCGTCGCAACGACGAAGCACACCGGAGGCGGGTCCCCGCGTCTCAAAGCTAGAATCGCCGGCCTCTTGTACCTGGTCATCTTCATCGCAGCCCCGAGCGGCGCAGCAACGGCAACCCCGGCGCGGATGATCGTCACCCTCGCCTGCGATACTGGCGTCGCGCTCATCTTCTACGATTTGCTTAAGCCGGTTAGCAGGAGCCTCTCGCTGCTTGCGGCGCTCTTCAGGATCATCTTTGTCGCCGTTATGGCAGTCAACACGCTGAGCTACTTCGGCGCCGTGGTCCTCTTTCAGAGCGCTCGCTCCCCGTCCGCCTTCAATACCGGCTACGAAATCGCCATGGTGCCTTTCGGACTCCATTGCCTCCTCACCGGCTATCTCCTCTTCCAATCGACCTTTTTCCCTCGGTTTCTGGGCGTCCTGATGGCGCTGGCGGGCCTTGGCTATCTCACCTTCCTCTGGCCCCCTCTCGGTAGCCACCTGTTCTTCCCCTGGATTGTGATCCCCGGTATCGCCGGAGAAGGATCGCTGACCCTCTGGCTCCTCGTGATCGGCGTGAACGTCCAGCGATGGAAGCATCAGACCAATGCAGTGCGCGTTGGTGGTGGGCCTTCGGAATGACTTAAGTATGTTGCGCGCAGCGGCGATCTCATTGAGTACATAACCGCCGATGCGCTTATCTAGCGATTTGGGCTGAATTCTGGGTTCCGGGCGGTTTACCGGCAAACCGGACATTACCCAGAAAATGGGGTTCTGTCCGGATTGGCGACCACACAACCAGAACACGGAAAACGGCGCGCCTCTTCCTTCATTCAGCAATCGCTAATTCGGAGAAGGGTGCTCCACGTGATCGATCACCATCACATTGTCCATTGCCTTCTTTGCCTCTAACTTCAGTCCAAGCTGATTCTGAATCGCCGTGAACAATCCCGGCGGAGCATTCGCATCCCCGCCGTTAGAGGGCACAATTACTCCCGTCCCTCGGAACTGAATAAACTGAGACTCGTCCGGAGTCCACTGCAGAACGAAGTCATATCGATCCGGAAGCCCCGTCTCGTCAACAACAGGTCTATCGAGGACTGTTCGTTGCAACGCACTGGCAAAGGCCGGCATGGTCATCCGCATCACTTTCATTTGGGTTACCGGAACGATGTCCGGGAACCCGTAGAAAGAACGAGCATCAGGCGGAGCGTCGCTCTTGCGGAACTTCACTCCGCCACTCGTTACGGCGAGTACATAGACTGCTAGCTGCTGCTTTTCCGTGTGAACCTGCAGCTGAAATCGATCCGCCAACAGCTTTCGCAGCATGGTCTGCAACTGCACTCTGAGTGGCCGTCCCTCAAAGTTCGGTACACCTTCAACATCAAATTTCTCCGTCCGGCACCAGGACGGCCCGCCAGCAATTTGCTTCGCATGAAGTTCGTACGCGAAGGAAATCAAATCGATAACAGTTGTATTTTGCGCCCAGAAATGATTCCCTCTTGTGCCCAACCCCCACTCCACGTCATTTGGATTGCTTGGCCTGATCGTGGCTACCTCAAAAGTGGGGTCAACCGATGCCTTCGAGGCTTGCGGTGAACCGCTCACAATCTGTGCTGGGGCGAGCGACCCAAGTACGCAGCCAAGACCAGCGAGGAAAGGCACGGTCAAAAGGGTCGTCCCGTTCATGCGTCTCATAAATCCAGTTTAAGCTGGGTCCAGCTACATCTTTGCCGCGCACTCGGGATCTCAGACCAAACTCCGCACGTTGGTGTCGACGTTGTTGGTAGGTTTCGGGCGGATCACCGGCAACCCGTCAATTACTACTGCGTTACTGACGGGTGGGCGACAATCCAGGCACAACCCTATTCCTGGACCCTGGGGCGTTTACCGGGAGTAATCCGTGGCTGGCAGGGGTTCGTGGTTTCCCGGGTCTCAAAAGCGAGACCTGGAGCGCCCAGTCATTTGTGCTAAGTGAAATATGGGCCACTCGCCAAGAGGCCAGTCCTCGATAATTCCCCTCTCCGAGAGTGATTCCAGTGGTAAAATTCTGCCACGCCACCAAGCCAGAAAGGAAATCCTGGCGGAAAGGAGGGCAGTATGACCGATAGAGTTTACAAAGTAATTGAATTGGTTGGCACCAGCACTGAGTCCTGGGAGAAAGCGGCTACTGTAGCCTTGGAGACGACGTCCAAGACGCTGCGCGATTTGCGCGTGGCTGAAGTCATGCAGTTCGACATACACCTTGAGGACGGGAAGCCGGTCTTTCGTACAAAGCTGAGCGTATCGTTTAAGTACCATCCCGAGCATTCATGAGAGGGGACGACTGCACCGGCATTCAGTCGTCGCTTCTGAAACTCGCAGTGGCTTCCCACGGGCGGCAGTAAGAGCGGTAATCGGCGCTTGAGGTCCTTCGGGCGACCTGAGATCTTCGTTGAATCGACGGGCTCCACGCGGAATCCTTGATTTCGCGGGCTTTGCAGACCTTTAACAGTGCTGCTTTGTGCCGAAAACCATCACTGAAGCAGCCCCAGCACGATTAATCCGACCCATAAACTGAGGCGCTTGCGCAATGAATTGCGCAAGGATCGGGTGCCTGACTTCGATTTGATACTCGGCGATTTAGCGTGACGCTAGAATTTCTCCTGGCTATATCGGCGTTTACCGTTACTAATCCACTAGAAAGTCCCAAACTGAGGCTGGATTAGCGCTTTGGTCTGTTAGCAGTAACTGAAACAATCCGACCTCCGAATCCGAGAGAACATCGGAGACCGTTCGACTACTCTTCGCGAAGCGCCTCCACGGGATCGGTGCGAAGCGCTCGTCGCGCCGGAACAATGAGCGCGGCTAACGATGTTGAAATGACCAGCGTGGCTACCACCAACCAGGTAATCGGATCCGATGGCTTCACACCGTAAAGCAAACTGCTCATGCCACGTCCCAGCAGCATAGCCAGACACGTTCCCAGCACCATGCCGGCCACCGTCAGCTTCAGGCCGTCTGTCAGCACCCGAGCAAAAACAGTTTCTCGCAGCGCTCCGAGTGCCATTCGAATGCCGATCTCATGAGTCCGCCGCGAGACTGAGTACGCCGTTACGCCGTATAGCCCGAGCGTGGTAAGCAGCAGGGCAAGCCCGCCTAGAGATGCCGTCAGCCACGCTGCCATCCGGTTTGTATATGTAACAAAGCGCATGTGGTCCGTCAGCGTTTGAGTGTTGATGATCAGAGTGCTTGAACTCGTTTGCTGCAGGGACTTCCTGACCACAGGTAACAGCTCGCCTGCGTCTCCTGCCGTTGTCACAATCAAAGTGACTTCGGATCGATCGTCCTGCGACAGCGGCAAGTACAAGTATGGTTGCGGTGCCTCATCCAGATCGGCGTACTTTCCGTCACGAGTCACGCCGACAACTTCCGCATCCAACGGCTCCTTGCGTCCGAGACGCACGTGTCGGCCCACAACGTCCGCAGTGCCAAAAAGCTTCTTCGCCAGCGTCTGATTGACGATAACAACCCTACTGCCGACCGCAGTATCCTGCGTTCCGAAAGCCCGACCACGGACGAGAGGCACGCTCATTAAGCGAAAGTATCCGTCATCAATCGAGTTGAACCAGACTGGAGTTCCAGCGGTCTCTGAGGGAACCTCACCCGGGGCCAATACGACTTGCGTTGCACCTCCTCCACTATCAGGAAATGGAACAACGCGAGCCACGCTCGCGTCTTTCACGCCGGGCAGTGCCTTCATGCGCGTGACAAGGGTGTCAAATTCCGCTTGCCTTTGCGAGCCTTGCCCGCCCACGCCAATCCCCAGCAGTATTGCGTTCTGTCCACTATTGAATCCGAGATCCATGTTTTCGATATGAATCAATGCCCTGACCAACAGCCCTGTCGCGATCAGGAGAGACATGGAAATCGCCAGTTGCGTCACGGCGAAGACTTTTCGCGCAGGCATCCTCAACTTGCCAGCGTGCGGCAACTGGGTCCGCATGGCATCGAGCGGAGAAGTCCGCATCATTGCAAGGGCTGGGAGCAGGCCGCAGACAAGAACGGAGACAATGCCTGCTGCAGCCGTAAATGCCAGCACGCGATGATCGATGCGGAAATCGAAGCCCAGCGGATAGCCGATGTCGGGCAAAAGCGCTGGGACCATCGAGATCAGCCTTTGTGCCAGGACAAGTGCACCTGCTACGCCGAAGGCCGCAAGCACCGCGTACTCCGTCACGAGTTGCCGCAGCAACATCCCGCGTGTGGCGCCCAGCGCGGCGCGCATAGCAATCTCTCGCCGGCGCGAGTCGTTCAGCGCGAGCAACAGATTCGCGACGTTCGTGCATGCAATCAGCAGGACAGCCCCGGCAATGGCGAGTACCAGGATGCTGAGCACCTGCAACCCGCCTCCTTCAGCCTTGGTCTGCCAATCTGCGGTGAAGCTGCGTCCGCTGTTCGCCTGGGGATACTTCGCCGCCAAATCTGCGCTCAAGACCTGCAACTGCCCCGCCGCCTGGCTCAGCGTGGCACCTGGCCGCAGCCGCGCGTAGAGTTCGAATTCGCGGACGGTTCGTGGCGTGTTTCGCTCGTCCGGAGCCCACATCACCCAACTCGACTGCGGAACATAGACCTGCGGATCGATCAATCGCTCGGTCCCTCTGAATCCGGCTGGCAAAACAGCCAGCACGGTTGCGAATCCTCCCTTGACTTTGATTGTTTGACCAATCACGCCAGGATTCCCGCCAAAGATGCGCTTCCACGTCCCATGGCTCAGCACGACGATGGGCGACTGAAGGCTATGCAGTTCACTCTCGTCTGGCAAACGTCCAACCTCGGGTCGGACACCCATAAACGTGAAGTAGTTGTCGCTGACTACCTCGGCCAGCAGCAACTGCAGGCCATCGGCAGTCTGGAAGACCATGCCTCGGCGGTCTGCAGCCGCAACGTCAGAAAATGCCGGCACTCGCTCCCGAACGTCCGAGAATTCCCCGTACGACGACCCGGAGTCTGTTCCCTCTGCATCGGCAGCGGCACGGTTTTTTACACTCTTGATCGCTACCAAGTGGGAGGGATCGGCAATTGGAAGTGGCCTCAGCGATATCCCATCCACGAGGCTAAAGATGGCCGTGTTTGCCCCAATTCCCAGCGCCAGCGTTACCACGGCGACCGACATGAGGCCCGGCGACTTTCGCAATATGCGCAGACCGTGGCGCAGATCCCGTTTCGCGGTGTCGAGCCACCATCCAGGCCGTTGTTTTGCACATTGCTCTCGCGTTCGCTCCATTCCGCCAAACTCGATCAGTGCCTCCCGGCGCGCCTCGGAGGCGTTGAGTCCTGCCGCCTGTTTCATTGCTATGGATTGCTCAAGATGAAACCGGAGTTCTTCGTCCAATTCGCTGGGCTTCTTGCGAAGAACAAGGAACCAAAGCCGAGTCAGCAATTCTGTCATCATGACGAGGCCTCCACGGCGCGACCCAGAACCAGCGCAATCGCGGACGAAAGCCGATCCCAAGTCGCGACTTCCGTTTCTAATTGCTTCCTGCCCGCGGCCGTCAACCGATAGAACTTCGCCCGTCGATGGTTATCTGAATTTCCCCAGTCCGATTTGATCCATCCCTTGTATTCCAGCCGATATAAAGCTGGGTAGAGCGACCCCTGACCGATCTGGAGCACATCTTTCGAAACTTGTTGAATGCGCTGCGCCACTCCCCAGCCATGCATCGGCTCAAGAGCAAGCGTTTGAAGAATAAGAAGATCAAGCGTCCCCTGCAAAAGGTCCGTTGGAGTTGGCATTTATTCCCCTTGATATTCGACAACAACTCTGCGCCCATTCTTGTCGGATGTCAAGAGGTGCGATCAACAGAGAAAGCTTGAACCTCAACGAGCGCATCATTGCCAAGTCGCTCATTGAGCATCCAGGGCATTCAGGTTTTTCGTTCCGGTCGGATGGTCGGCCATCCGGACAGAACCCTCCATTTTCGAGTTGTGTACGGTTGGGCGACCATCCAACCGGAACTCAAAAGACGCACATCATTTGGGCTCAATGCGTGCGTTGCCCTGTTTTCGCAATTCGAGGGGCTGGACCAAGCGCCCATCGGTAATCACAAGCCGCCAAAAACAATTCAGGGGGTGCAGTTCAGACTCAATAGGGAACTTAAGGTTGTCCCAATTTCGCATTGTGGATTATGCAGCCCGTCTCGTCCCGGTCTGTGGACGCGCTTTCGATCCTTCACAACGCGCCTACCAGCTTCATCTCGCTGGCCGCTGAAGCCAGAGGCAGCCGGACTATCGCGCGGGCTCCATCACCGTCTTCTCGATTGACGAGCGAAATCTCACCCCCATGAGCGCGGGCGATCTGTTGGGCCAGGGCAAGGCCAATGCCGCTGCCCGCGGACTTCGTTGTATAGAAGGGAATGAAGAGGTTATCCGGATTGGCAATCCCCAATCCGCGATCCTCAATCAATATCTGAACATTCGCGTCTGCTGACATCCAACTTGCGCGTACCGGTTGACTCCCGTTGGCCAACGAGGCGTCGACAGCGTTGGCCAACAGATTAATCAGCATCTGCTCCAACTGATCGGGATCGGCATCGAGATTGACTGGGGGTCCAGGGTCGAGCTGTACAGGAAGGCGCTGTTCAAGCAGTGTGACGCGTTCCATCAAGGGTCCTAGCGCAATGGGCCGGAGGCGGGGCGGGGGCAACTGCGCCAGCAGCCGGTAAGATTGCACAAAGCGGTGCAGAGCGTCGGCGCGGCTCTCGACCACGCCCAGGCCGCGGCGAAAATCGCTCGTGGCGGCTTCGTCGCCGCGCAGGTTTTCGACCCGCGCAAGCAGACTGCCGGCGATGGATTTGATCGGCGCCAGCGAATTCGAGAGCTCGTGGCCCAGCACGCGAATCAGGCGCATCCAGGCGGCCTTTTCCTCTTCCTGAAGCGGAACGCTGACGTCAGCCAGAACAAGCAGTGTGTGGGGCGCTCCATCCTGTCGGAAGACTGCTTTGCGCTGCAGCCAGCGCGCAGGCGCGGCGCCGAAGGAACGAATGGACTGGTCTGGCGCTCCGAGCAGGTCATCGAGGCGCAACTCACTTGCGGAATGGCCAATGCATCGCGCATAGGGGCGATCGAGCAGCTTGAGGCCAGCGCTGTTGACCAGTTGCAGACGGTTCTCGCGATCGAAGGCGAAGATGGGCGCCTGCATCACCTCCAGGATGCGTGCCAGCAGCGCAGTGGCCTCCAGCGAGTGCACGCGCTGCTTTTGCAACAGATCGGCCAGCGCGTTGATCTCCGCGGCCAGTTCCCCGAGTGCATCGGCGGATGAAGCGCCACGCGCGCGAAAGGAATAGTCGCCTTCACGAAGCGAGGAAACGACGTTGGAAAGTGTTTGCAGCGGGCGGATAAAACCGTCCACAAGGGCGGAGGCGATGAGCGCGAGATAAATGAGCAGACACGCCCCGAGCAGAAGAGCAGGCACGACGTCGAGCTGGCGCTCATAGAAAAAGACGGCGAGAAAGATCAGCGCGGGCAAACAGAGGAGGAAGGAGTAAAGCCACGCCCGGCGAATGGCCTGGCGGGGACGCCGGCGCGGTTTCGTCTCATAGGCCATACTTTTCCATGCGCCGATAGAGTGCGGCGCGGCTTAGCCCCAGGGACTCGGCAGCCTGCGAAATATTCCCGTCGCAGCGGCGCAACACTTTGCGGATCAGCATGGTCTCCATTTCGTCGATGCTCATGCTCTCAAGTGAAGGCGCCACTGGCCGCGCTCCCGAGATGGAGAGATTGGTCGGCTCAATCTCTTCACCACTGCACAGGAGCAAAGCGCGCTCGATACTGTGCTCCAGCTCACGCACATTGCCCGGCCAGGGATACTGCAGCATCTGCTGCATAGCAATTGCAGAAAAGCCGTTCACCTGCTTGCGGTAGCGGGTGCGAAGCCGGGAAAGAAAATGCCGCGCGAGCAGCGGGATGTCTTCACGCCGGTCGCGTAGCGGAGGCAGATGAATCTCCACAGTATTGATGCGGAAGAGCAGGTCCTCGCGGAAGTTGCCCGCCTTGGCCTCCTCGTGCAGTAGTGCATTAGTCGCACAGAGAAGGCGCACGTCGACGCGCCGGGTTTGCGACGATCCCACGCGTTCCAATTCTCCTGTCTCGAGGACGCGCAGCAGTTTGGCTTGCTGGCGCAGCGGAACATTGGCAATTTCATCTAGAAAGAGCGTGCCGCCGTTGGCTAATTCGAAACGGCCCACGCGGTCGGCGCGCGCGTCAGTAAACGCGCCCTTGACGTGGCCGAAGAATTCGCTTTCGAAGGTCCCTTCGGGCAAGCCACCCGCGTTTACCGTCACTAATGGCATGCGAGCGCGCGGCGAGGCGGCGTGGAGCAGGCGCGCTACGATCTCTTTTCCTGTGCCGTGTTCGCCGATAATGAGCACATTCGCGTCGGAGGGTCCAACCCGCGCGATCAGCTCGAGGACGGGTTGCATGGAGGGAGCGGAGGCAACAAACTCCGGCATGCCTTCGGCTCGGAGCAGGCGGTTTTCAAGTTCCAGCTGGCGGGCACGTCGCAGCGCCTGGCGCAGCTCGGCGTGAACGCGGATGAGAGAGAGCAGCCGCTCGTTCTCCCAGGGCTTTTGGATGAAGTCACGCGCGCCGCGCTTGATGCTTTCGACCGCCAGGTCGATATTGCCCCATGCCGTCATCACGATCACCGGAAGCCGCGCATCGAATTCCTGGATGCCGGCCAACAGATCGAGGCCTTCCCGGCCAGAGGTGGTGTCGCGAGTGTAATTCAGGTCGATGAGCACCACATCGTAGTCGCGCTCGCCGAGCGCTTCCATCAGCAACTGTGGGGATCGCACACAGTCCACATCGATCCCCTGCGGCTTGAGCAGCAGCTCAACCGCCTCCAGAACGTGCGGTTGGTCGTCGGCAACCAAAATACGAATTCTATCTTGCTTACTGGAGATGGCCTGCCTCCATAGATCTTGATTTCGACCCTGCAAGGAAGAGCCGTTACTGCCGGCCCCGGATTTCGCTTCCGCCTGCATGATACCGAATGTTTCCCGGGCGAGCGCGATTCCTCCATTCGGGATGCGTCGAGTTGGGCCAGGAAACGGATGCTTCTACCGACCTACGGTTAACGCGAAACGACTCCCGTTTTCGCATCGTCGATCGAGACTCCGGTTTGTTGCAACGTCTCTCCAGTGGCCCGGTCAATGTCCACCTTTGCCTTTTCCGCGGCAGTCTGCGCGGCCACAAGAAGCGAGTCGGCGATGGACAGGTCATGTTCCGCGGCCAACGTATCGCTGCTGGACATGGCTCCGAGTTGCTGTTCCTGCTGCGCAACATCGAAGGTGTGCTGTGCCAGGTCGCGAGCCTTTGCCGCGGCATCCACGCGAGCCTGCGCCTGCTGCAACGCGTACAGCGAGTTGCGCACGTCGAAGCGGATGCTTTTCTTTTGCTCTTCAAATGTGATCTGGCGCTGCCTGAATTCCAATGAGGCGCGAAACTGGTCGGCCTTGGCGACGCGGTTGCGGAGGTTGATCGACAGATTCATTCCGATCTGATATTCCGGGGAGGAGTAATTGAAAGTGTTCTGGAACATGCTGCCGAACCCCGTGGGCAGATCGGACGCGCACTCGGACGCGCTCAGATCGCAGTTCGGGTTTATCGGTCCGGCAATGCCCGCCCCAGAATAGAAGCCATAAACATTTAAAGTGGGCAACAACTCGCTCCTGATCGATTTGAGGCTCATCTCCGCGACCTGCATCGCGAGCTCGTCCTCGGTAACGTCGGGGCGGTTCTTTTCGGCTTCGGCGATCAGGTCGTCAATCGATTTGGAAGCGTTGGGATCGGACGGTCCAGTGCGATCGAGAGGGACGACAGGCATTTCGTCGATGGTTGCGTCGTCGGTTGTGGTCAGTGCGTTCTTGATAAGAAGTTCATTCAAGCGAAGGTTAGCGCGCGAAACGGTAAGGTCGCCTTCGCTGGTTGCGACTTCCAACTCGTCCTTATCGACCTGCATAGCTGGAACGGCCTGCAACTGGAACTGTTTCTGGTCGTCCTGAAGAGTGTGCTGCGCAAAGGCGAGGGAGCGCTCCATCACCTGTTCATCCTGATAGGCGTTCACGAGATCCCAATAGATATTTTCGACCTGCGTGATGGTCGCAATCACCTGCGCGCGAAACGCCAGGTCGGTGATCTGGAGATTCTTCTTGGCGATGTGCATGTAGCGCTCGTTGGTTGAAATACCGAAACCGGCGAGGAGCTGCTGAGTCAGGACCACCTGGAAATTCGAGTAGAGCGTGGGATTGATCGCTTCGTAGGGACTGTTATTGGCGAAGCGCTGGCCTTCGTAGTTGACGGTCAAGCCTGTTCCCAAAGGAAAGTTCTGGCTGTAATTTGCCAGAGCTTCGATGGTGTTCTCTTTGAATACCAGAACACCGTTCTGGAAAGCGTTGCCTTCCTGGGTGACATCGTGGTCGTCGAAGCCCTTGAAGTTCAGGTAGGGGTCAAAGGACGCGACCGCAGTTCCGGCGCCGAGCGTCGAGGTCACAAGGCCGCCGGCACCGGCGGCAGCCGACCCGGAACTTGCGCCGGTGCTGCCGGTATTGCTCCCGGCGAAGCCTCCCTGTGTGGACGACTGCACGATTCCGGTATTGACGCCGTTCACGCTGCCACCGGCCTTGGTACGCGCGTAGTCGGTTTGCGCAATGGGGAAGTTATAGCGGAAATAGGCGAGATCGAGGTTGTTTTCGATCGCGAGGGCGATGGCATCGTGCAACGAAATGTACAACTTCCCGTCACGGATCAGGTTCTCAAGACGCGGCGAATTGGTCAGATCCAGCGGGGGCGCATCGCTGGGCCTGTAGGGTGCGAACGGGTTGTGCGAGTGCGGCAGATCCACGTGAAACGGCCGCTGTGGGACAATCGCCTGCTGCTGTGTCTGCTGCATCTGCTGCGCCAGCGTAGGAGGCGGTGCGGCAGCGCCGTTCGACGCGGGCGTCGGGGCCTCCGGCGTCGGTTGCGCCGCCTGTGAGTTTGCCGGCGCAGATTGCGCTTGAGGTGGCGCGGCCGCGAAGGCCAGGTTCACTTGAACGAGGAGAATCGCTGCGACGGCCTGAAGACGTAAAACAGCCGATTTGAAGGAGCGGGAATTCATGGATGTCTCACCAATAGATCGGGTAGGATTGTCGTTCAACTGGCCTCCATTGCGGCAGTCTGCAAGGCTTCGTCGCGCGTCATCCATCCGTCGCGCAGTTCGACAATGCGCTTGCCGTAGCGCGCATTCTCCTCTGAATGTGTCACCTGCACGATCGTCGTTCCCTGGCGATTGAGTTCGCAAAAGTGTTCCATGATCTCGCGGCCCTGTGTGGAGTGCAGGTTTCCGGTGGGCTCATCGGCCAATAGCAGTGAGGGTGCATGCACTACTGCACGCGCGATGCCGACCAATTGCTGCTGCCCTCCGGAGAGCTGCGAAGGAAACAGGTCCTTTTTCGCGACGATCTGGAACCGGTCGAGGATGTCGGCGACCATTCCCTGGCGCTCCTGGGCGGGCAGGTTTTTGTACGAGAGCGGCAGGTCGATGTTCTCGGCCACAGTCAGATCGTCCAGCAGGTGATAACTCTGGAAAACCATGCCGATGCGCTGGCGGGCGAGATCGGAGCGCTGCTTCCTGTTAAACGCGTGTACGGGTGTCTCGCCGAACCAATACTCGCCCTTCCAGCCATCGTCGAGCAGGGCAAGTATGTTGAGGAGCGAAGACTTGCCTGCTCCCGACGGACCCATGATGGTCACAAAGTCACCTTCGCGGATGGTGAGGCCGATGCGGCGCAGTACCCAGGTCTCGGTGTAACCGGTTTTGTAACTTCGTTCCACGTTTTTCAGTTCGATCATGATTGAGTTACTCCGATCTGAGTGCCTGCATGGGATCGATTCGCGAGGCGCGCCATGCCGGCGCCAGGCTTGCGGAGGCCGCCACCAGGATTAACCCCAGGCTGACCAGCACGAACACCGTAGGGTCTAAAGGCGCAGTTGCAAACAGCATCGACCGGATCAGTCTCACCACAGCCGCGCTGGCTGCCAGTCCGAATGCCAACCCGGCTAGCGTCGGCCTCAGTCCGTCGAACAGAACATTCGTCAGAATCTGCTCCCGCTGCGCTCCCAGTGCCATGCGGATGCCGAGTTCGTTTGTGCGCTGCGCTACCGTGTACGACACTACGCCGAAAACTCCCGCCGCGGCGAGCGCCAGCGACAAAACCGCGAAGCCCAAGAGCAGCGTGGTGTTGAAGCTCTCGTCGAGCGTATTTCTACCCAGCAGTTGATCCATCGTCAGCACGTCCGAGACAGGCAGGTCGTGATCCATCTCCTGCACAATCCGCTGGACCGGCAGGGCATACTGCTCCACATCGCGGCTGGAGCGGATAACCAGCATCACGTGGTTCAACCCGCCCGCATACAGCGGGTAATACTGGATCGGCTTGGGATCCTCAGAGAGAACGTAGCGCGTGTCGCCCACGATACCCACGATCTCCCAGTTCTTGTCTTCGTAATGCAGATGTTTTCCCAGTGGGTCCTCGTTGGGAAAGTACTGCCGCGCGAACGATTCGCTGATCACGGTCTCGTTGGCCTGGTCGAGCTTGCGGCCGGCATCGAAGGTGCGCCCGTGCAGAATCGGAATCCCAATCGCCTGGAAGAAGCCTGGATCGGCTTCGCGGTCGATGGCGAACTGCGCCACGCCCTGTGGCAGCGGCGCGTGCTCGACGATCGAGAAGGATTGGTCGCCCCAATAGCCGTCGCCCGGGACGGTCCGCGCCAAGCCTGCCGCCTCCACGCCGGGTAACGCACGCACCCGCTCCAGCAGCGCAGCGTAAAAGTTCACCTGCTGCGCAGGCTCGCGGTAGCTTCCGCCAAAAAGGCTGAGGCTCATCGTCAGTACGTTTTTGGTCGTGCAGCCTAGGTCGCTCGAGCGCAGCCGCATATAGCTTTTCAGCAGCAGTCCCGACGCGACCAACAGCACAACCGTTAGGCCGACTCCCACGGCCAGCAGCCATCTGCGCAAGCGCGTCCGCCCGTGCCCGGCGCTCGATCCCCGCTGCGCACCCTGCAATTCGGCGAAGAGCCGTCCGCCCGCCCCGCTGAATGACGCAATCAGTCCCGTAAACAACGCGCACAGCGCAATCAGCCCAACCGTAAACGCGGCCACTTCGCCATCGATCCGGATGGCCTCCACACGGCTGAGGTCCTGGCGGGTGCGTACCAACCAATGGACAGCTCCGAAAGCGAGCGCCAAGCCGGCCGCGCCGCCCGCCGCCGAAAGCAGGAGGCTCTCCACCAAGCGCTCACGCAGCAACCGCAATCGTCCGCCGCCGAGCGCGCTTCGGATCGCCATCTCTTTGCGCCGTGCCACCGCCCGCACGACCAGCAAGTTGGCCACGTTCAGGCAGGCGATCAGCAGCACGCAGCCGGTGGCTGCCAACAGCACATAGAGTGGGCGCCGCACGTCACCGACGATATCTTCCATCAGCGGCCTGATGTTGGCCGCTTTGCTCACGAATGGATTGTCGAGATGCGCGTTGTGCACACGCAGTGTAGTGGCCGAGAGATCCGCCAGTGCATGTGCTTGGTTTGCTCCCGGATCGAGCCGCCCCACCACGCCGAATTGGTGCATCCCCACGGCGGTCATTCTTTCGGCCGGAAAATACTTGTAGATCGGCGTCCACAACTGCGTCGCCGCGTCGGGATAGGCGAACCACCTCGGCATCACGCCAATCACGGTATAGGGCTGCTTGTTCAGCCGTATCGTCCGGCCCAGGATCGCGGGATCTCCGGCGAAGCGCCGTTCCCACAAGCTCCAACTCAGCAGCACGACGCGATCACCGGAGGGACGGTCTTCGTCGAGGGTGAAGTTGCGCCCCAGGGCCGGCTCGACGCCCATCGTGGGCAGCAGGTTAGCCGTGCAGGCCGTGCCTAGCAGCATCTCAGGCAGATCGCCGCCATCCGTCGAATGGTTGAATTCGGCTTGGCCGAGCATCGCCAGGCTGGAGAAGCTGTGGTTCTGCTCCTTCCACCGGGCGTACATTCCCGGAGCGACAGAGTTGAACGGGAAGGCGTTGCTGCTGTTCTCGTAGATTGCCATCAGCCGGCTGGGGTCGGCGAAGGGCAGCGGTTTCAGCAGCACGCTCCGCACCACGGTGAATAGCGCCACGTTGGCGCCAATGCCCAGCGCCATTACGGCGACAACCGTGAGCGCGAAGCCCGGCGTGCGGCGCAATTGGCGCAGCGCGTAGCGAATGTCCTGAAGCAGCGTGTTCATCGTTCTTCTCCTCGACGGCTGGTTATTCGGTGCGCAGTGCCTGCATGGGTTCAATGGAGGCCGCGCGCCGGGCCGGGATGAATGCCGCGGCGGCCGCGAAGATCACCAGCATCAACGGCGCGCCGGCCAGGGCCGTCGGATCATAGCTGTCGACGCCGTACAGCATCGCCTTCATCAAGTAGCTGACATAGAGCGACGCCGGAATGCCCAGGACAAGGCCGACGAGGATCTGCCAGAGCGCGCCGCGCATCACCATGTTGACGACGCTCGGCCGTGTCGCACCCAGCGCCATGCGAATCCCAATTTCACTGGTACGCTGCGCCACGAGGTACGACATCACTCCATAGAGGCCCACCGACGCGATCACGAGCGCCAGCAAGCCGAAAAGGCCGGTAAGGCGAGCAACCACACGCTGTTCATTAAAATTGCCTGCCACCTGATTGCTGAAAGAGCGCAGATCCTGCACCGTCAGATTGGGATTGATGCCGGCAAGGGTGTTGCGAACCAGCGCGTCCACGTTGGGCGGTGGTGTGTGGAAGTCGAGGATCATTGCGTTCACGAACATGGAGCGGGTCTCGCCCCGGATCGCACCATCATCTTTATAGCCGGTGTATTGTTGCACGAGCGGGCGCAAAAATACGGCATGGACGTTCTCGTGGACATATTGCAAGTTCATCTTGAAGTCGCGGAAAACGCCCACAATCTCAAAGGCTCCCGAGTATTCCGGTCTTTCCACGCCAAACCTCCGGCCTATGGGATCCTGGTTGGGAAAGAATTTCTTCACGAAGGCCTGATTGACAATCGCCACTTGCGGAGATGTAGCCGTATCCTGCTCCGTGATGCCGCGGCCGCGCACGATGGGCACGCCAATGGCATCGAGAAAATGAGTGTCGACTCGGTCCCATGTCGAGTCCGAGTCTTCGTTGTGTCGGGGCGCGGGATGGCCCTGCAGGATGACGGTATCGCTCCAGTTGTCTCCCTCAAGCGGGCTATATTCCGCCAAGCTCGCGCTGGAGATGCCGGGCAAAGCAGAGAAGCGATCCTGGATCTCGCGATAGAGCTCGGGCAGCTTGTTGATGGTATAGCCCGCGCCTTGCGGATCGAAGTGCAGCACATAGCGGTTTTCGGTAACGACGCCGAAGTTCTGGTTCTGGAGGTTGGTGAGCGTTTTGGTCATCAGAATCGCGCCGGCAAGCAGAACCACCGACAGCGCGGCCTGAAACACAACTAGCGCCTTTTGCGGCAGGGACGAACGATCGCGCGCGGTGCGGCTCACGCCACGCAGCGCCTCGACCGGCTGCGCATGGAGCGAGAGCCACGCGGGCGCTGCACCGAAGAGAATGCCGGTGACGAGAGACACCAACAATGCAAACCCCAGTACCGGGAGCGAGGGGTTGGCACTGATAGGCATATCTTTTGCGTTGGGAAAAACGAGGGCCAAAATCGTTCGGGAGCCGGCGTATGCAACGGTGAGTCCAGCGAGACCACCGATGCAGCTCAGGACCACGCTCTCGGTAAGAATCTCCCGCAGGATGCGGCGCTTCCCCGCACCCAGGGCCGTTCGCAGTGCGATGTCGGCGCGCCGAGTTGTGGTGCGCGCCAGCATCAGGTTGGCAATGTTGGCACAGGCAATGAGCAGCACAAGAGTGGAAAGAGCCATGAGCATCTTGAGACTCTTCCCCGCCTCGTTCTGGAGGAGCTGGATGCCGCCGCCGCCGGGTGTGAGCACGACGCGCATCCGGGGAACGAGTGCCGCTCCACCGTTGGCGATCAAACTCGGGCGCGACAATATCCACTGCCGCAGAGCAACAGTCAACTTGCTTTGGAGGGCGGGGATATTTGTCCCTTCGCGCACACGACCCAGCGCGTAAAGCCAGTGCAGTTCCGGGTTATCCAGAATTGAGTCCCCTGCCTCCACGTAGGGCTCGGTATTGATCGGCATCCAGAAGTCGGGCGGCGTGTCGGTGACGCGGTCGCCAAAGAAGCCGGGCGGCGCGATGCCGATCACGGTGAAGGGCTTGGCCTGGATATAGATGGTTGAACCGAGGATCGAAGGATCGCCGGCATACTCACCCTGCCACGCGGCATAACTGAGCACTGTGGACGGTGCTGAGGAAGGCGTATCGTCGTTGTAGGAAAAGAGCCGGCCCGTATAGGCATTCACGCCGAGCGTCGAAAAGAAATTGCCCGAAACAAATTCTCCGTGAAGCGATTTGGCCAGTTCGTCGGCGCGGCGAACGCTCCACGACCATTGACCGGCCTGCGTGGCGGCAAGCTGCTCAAATTCAGGAGCCGACTGCTTCAAATGCTTATACAAATCGTAGGAGAAGATGGAAAAGTTGCCGGTTTGCGAGGCATCTTCGGGAAATCCGCCGTCGACGCAGCATTGGTTGTTGTCGCCGATGCGGTAGAGTCTCGACGGGTTAGCTACCGGCAGCGAACGCAGCAGAATGGCATGGACCAGCGTGAAGATGGCCGTGTTGGCTCCGATGCCGAGCGCCAATGTGATGACCACGGTCAGCGTGAATCCCGGCGACTTGCGCAACTGGCGCAGCGCGTAGCGAATATCGTGAAGGAGCGTATTCATTCGGGGCCTCCTCGGGGACTATTCAGCGCGAAGCGCCTGCATGGGGTCGATTGATGCCGCTCGGCGCGCGGGCAGCAGACAGGCAACCACGCCAACGGCAAGCAAGAGGCAGACCGCTCCGGCGGTCAACATCGGATCGTATGGGCTTACTTCATAGAGGAGACTGCTCACCAGGCGCGCTGATCCGAATGCCAGCGTAACGCCCGCAATTGCACCTAGTGCAACCGGAAGCAGCCCATCATGGAGCACCAACCGATACACATTCGCACGCTGCGCCCCCAGCGCCATGCGCAATCCGATTTCGCGGTAGCGCTGCATTATGGAATACGTAACCACGCCGTAGACGCCGAGCCCTGCCAGAAGCAGTGCACTGACCGCGAACAGAAGCAGCAAATCCATCTCGAACCGTTGGGTTGCCACCGAATCGGAGACCAAGCCGCCCAGCGCACGCACGGCCGGAACGGGCACGTTTGGGTCGACGCTCCAGATGGTTTGCCGGATCGAATTCGCCATTTCGGAAGGAGCCTGACGCGTTCGCACAACCAGTCCGGCCCCTTGGTCGCAGCGGTACCAGTACGGAACGTAAATCAGCATAGGATCCGGCTTAGCGAGCGAGATCGTCCTTGCATTGGCGACGACCCCAACGACGGTGAATGGCTTTTCCCCTTTGTCTGGATCTCCCCGGCTGAATTGCTGTCCAACTGGACCTTTTCCCGGCCACAGCGCTTTCGCCGTTTTCTCTGATACCAGAGCCAAATTCTTGCCCCAGTCGCTCTGGCTGAAGAACTGGCCCGAGATGAGTTGCAGATGGATCGTAGAGAAATATTCTGGACTTACCCAGCGGAAACTCTCGATCGGCAGCTGCGTCTCCGGCCGCGTGTCTCCGGCAACGCGCGCCATATCGCCCCAAGAGTCTCCGGTCAGCGGCAGGACGCTGGTGATGGCGGCGTGCTCTACGCCCGGCAGCCGATCCATTCGTTCCAGAACTTCCTTGTAAAACGCTGCGCGATGCTGTACCTCGCGATAAGACTCCGCGGGCAGGTCGATCGTGGCCGTCATGGTTCGCTCTGTGGTAAATCCGCGGTCCACGTTCATCAGCTTGATCATGCTTGCGATCACTAGCCCGGTCATCGAGACGAGTGCTACGCTTACCGCGACTTCGATTCCCACCAAAATGCGCCGCATTCGCCGGCTTGCACGCGATTCGGTAGCCAGCCGCGATTCGCAGTGCAGAACTTCATGCGGAGCTGTGCCGGAAACCATCAGCGCGGGTGCGGCTCCCGCAAGCAGGGCCGCCAGCGCAGCCAGAAACAACGCACATCCCGCTCCGGCCCAGTCCAGATGCAATGGGCCGCGAAAATCGAGTCCCGGAGGCAGGAACCTCTGCATTGCGGGAACGAGCAACGCCGCCAGCAGAATCCCCAGTCCGCCTCCGGCAGTGGCAAGCACAACAGTTTCACCAAGCGTCATGCTCGCCATCTGCGATCGGCTTGCACCCAATGCCGCCGCCACTGCCAGTTGCTGCCTCCGTCCGATGGCGCGAGCCAGCAACAGGTTCGTAACGTTCACGCACCCCACGAGCAACAAGCCGGCAACAGCCGCCAGCAGAATCATCAGTGGTTTCCGGTTGTTGCCTGCCAGTTCTTGTTGAAAAGGCGTCAGCGCCGCCGAAAGGGTCGCCTTCTCATCAGCGGGCAAGTTAACGCTGATCGTGTGTTGCAGTGCGTCCAGATCAGCTGTTGCCGCGGCGACAGATACTCCAGGCCTGAGCCGCGCCAATCCAAAATAATTCAGATCGCCCATCTGTTCGGCGAGCCGTTCCTTCGAAAAGACCAGAGGTTCCAATACCCCAACTGGCAGCGGACGATTTGTCTCCCCAATTGTGGCTAGCGTTTGCACCGAAGGCATGTGGAACGACCGGGGCATGACACCGATGACGGTATACGGAAAGCCGTTCAGCCGGACGGTTTTGCTCAAAATATCGCGATCGCCGCCGAACTGCTCGCGCCACAGGTCGTACATCAGCACCGCAACGGGCTCGTGCCCTGGCTGCGCTTCACTAACAGTGAACGCCCGCCCTAATTGCGGTTGTACCCGCAGTATCGAGAAGATCCCAGGCGTAGCCGCCAGTACGCCTACTTCGAGAGGACGGCCGCCGCCGCCCAGCGGCGCGGAGCCTTGCTGCATTACGGCCATCGAATCGAAACTGCGGTTGTGCTGCTGCCAAAAAGTGAAGTGATTCGCACTCACCGGCAGTGTGGGATAAATATTGCTCCATTCCGCAGCAATTTCTTCCATCACCACGAGGCGGTCCGCCTGTGCAAACGGCAACGGACGCAACATCACGTCATACAAAAAAGTGAAAATCGAAGTCGTGGCGCCGATCCCAAGAGCCAGCGTTAGCACCGCGGTCAGCGTGAATGCCGGCGACTTGCGCAACTGGCGCAGCGCGTAACGCGTGTCCTGGAGCAGCGTATTCATTCTGATTCTCCTCAGTTGCAGTGCTTCACTGCTCTTACTCAGTTCTTAACGCCTGCATGGGTTCAATGGAAGCAGCGCGACGAGCGGGGATCAAAGCCGCGCAGCTGGATACGGCGATCATCGCCACAATAGCAACCGCGAAGCTCGCGGGATCGAAGGGCGACATTTTGTAGAGCATTGAATTCAACGGTTGCATGGCAAAGTAGGCGAGCGGAATGCCGGCGGCGAGCCCGGCAAGCAGCACCCACAGGCTCTCGCGGAGAACCATGGCCAGCACTTGCCCACGGCTCGCTCCCAGCGCCATGCGGATTCCGATCTCCGCTGTGCGGCGGTTGACGCGGAAAGAATGCGTTCCATAAAGTCCCGTTGCCACCAGCAGCGCGGCAAGCGCGCCGAAGAATCCACCCATCGCGGCAAACATGCGCGGCTGCGCATAGGACTTCTCGAACTGCGCCTCCTGTGTCATCGGCTGCTCCAACGGCACATTCGGATACAGCGACGCAACGGTCTTGCGCAACTCTGGCAGCAGGCCAGCGGCTTCGCCGCGGGTGCGCACTTCAATGTTCATGGTGCCGAGAGTCGGCTCCTGCATCTGCGCGTAATAGGCCATCGGCATGGGAGGTTCGTCCACGCCGCCGTACTTGCTGTCGCGCACTACGCCGACGATGGCGATTCCCTTTTCTCCGCCGAGGATGTGCCCCAGCGGGTTGGTGTTTTGCAGAAACTTCTTGACGAAGGTCTCGTTCACCACTGCGACGTGCGGCGTATCTTTGGTATCGGAAGCGGCAATGTCGCGTCCGGCAAGCACAGGAATTCCCATGGTGTGGAAGAATCCGGGGCCTACGCCGTTCGAGCGCAATACCTCGCCCGGCTTATCAACCCCATCCAGTATCAGCCCATTGTTGTTGGTCCATCCGGAGCCGGGACGATCCAATGCAAAGGAGACTGACTCCACACTGGGAAGCTGGCCGATGCGGTCCAGAAGCGTGCGATAGAAAGCGTGCGAGTCCGCCTGCCCTTGCGGCGTCACGCCGAATACAGCCAGCCCTTGGGCCTGCATGCCCAGGTTCACATTGGCATAGTTGCCGAGCGTGCGCAGCAGCAATCCTGCAGCCATCAGCAGCACCAGGCAAATGGCGATCTGTCCCGCCAGCACGATGCGCCCGCCCATCGCGCGGCCTCTGCTCGCCGTGGTGTTCGAAGCGGTGGAACGCAATTCGCCCGCAACCGGCGCATGAATCGCAGTCCACAACGGCACAAGGCCAAAGGCCAGCGCAGCTGCAGCCGAAACCGTCAGCGTAAAGATGAGAACTGTGCGGTCCGGACTCAGGCCCGTCTCAATGCCGGACCACGCAGCAAGCATCCGCGTCGCGAAGACCGCGAAGAGCCAGCCGAGCGCCGAACCAGCCGAGACCAGCAGCAGGCTCTCGCACATCAACTGGCGAAAGATGGTCGCGCGGCCCGCTCCGATGGCCAGGCGCAAGCTGAACTCGCGCTGCCGAACAACATTGCGCGCCTGCACCATCATGGCCACGTTTGTGCAGGCGATCAGCAACACCAGAACAACCAGGCCCATCAGAATCCGCAGCGGCTCGTGATATTGGTCGCTGTAACCGGAGATACCGCGGACGGGAGTGAAATCCAGAAGTGGCTTCCATTGCTTTGGATCGATAGTGCCGACGGTCTGCTTTGCAAACTCGCCGAACGTCCCGGCAAGCGCCTGCTGCGCCTGGATGGGAGTCACGCCCGCGTGCAGTCGCGCCATCATGCGCAGGTTCCAACATTTGGGCGAACCGTAGAGCGATCCGAAAATTACCGGCAGGCCCCATGCATTCAACTCAGGCCGGTTCTGCAACGGAATCCAGAAGTCGGTGTTGGAGCCCGGCTCAATGCCTTTGAATCCACGCGCCGCAACGCCCACCACGATTAGAGGCAGGCCCTTTACATAAAGCGTCTGTCCCACCACGGCCGGGTCACGCGCATAACTCCGCGTCCAATAGTCGTAGCTGAGAACAACGGCCTGCGTGTGATCCTTTTCGTCCTGCAAGTTGAAGCCGCGGCCAAACGCCAGGCGCGCGCCCACGCCGGAGAAGAAGTTGCCGCTTACCTCTTCGCCTTCGGCTTCTTCCGGCAGCTCGCCATGACGCACGGCCACGTTGCCGGTAAAGCTGAGAGGCACATAGGCGATCAGATCCTCAAAGACATCGCGGCGCTGGCGCAGCGCTTCAAAGGCCGGCTCGGCAAACGACGTATTGGAATCTCCGATACTGCTTGCGCCGTCCGGCTGGCCTTGACCGTTGGCCATGCGCACATACGACAGGCCCTCCGGTCGGCTCACAGGCAGCAGTTGCAACAGCGTTGCGTTCATCACGCTGAAAACCGCAGTGTTGGCGCCGATGCCCAGCGCCAGCGTGAGCACAACAGTAAACGTGAAGCCCGGCGCCCGGCGCAGTTGCCGCCATGTGTAATTCAAATCTTGCAGCATTTTGGCTCTCCTCCTCGTGGTCCCTGTACGTGGCTTCTCAGCCTCCGGTCCTTACGTTCGTCGTCCGACCTCTCACTCTTCGGCTTCCTGTTCGAGCTTTTTCAGTTCTTGTTCGCTGACCACTTTGCCATCGAAGAGATGCAGTTCGCGCTCGGCGTGGCGCGCGAACCGCGGATCGTGCGTCACCATGCAGATGGTCGAGCCTTCGCGATGCAGATCGGCGAGCAGATGCATGACGGCTTCACCGTTCTTTGAGTCGAGATTGCCGGTGGGCTCGTCGGCCAGGAGAATCGACGGCGAGCCGGCCAGGGCGCGGGCCACGGCCACGCGCTGCTGCTGGCCGCCGGAGAGTTGCGCGGGATAGTGCCGCATGCGGTGGGCCATGTTCACGCGCTCCAGGGCATCTTTCACGCGCCTCTTGCGCTCCGCCGAGGGCATGCCGGCGCGGTAAGTGAGAGGCAGTTCTACGTTTTCCTCGACCGTAAGGTCGCCGATGAGATTGAAACTCTGAAAGATGAAGCCGATCTCCTGGTTGCGGATGCGCGAGCGGTCGGCGAATTTCAGGTTCTCAACCGGGTTGCCGTTGAGCACATACCTGCCCGCGCTCGGTGTGTCGAGCAGGCCGAGAATGGATAGCAGCGTGGACTTGCCGCAACCCGAGGGGCCGGATATGGTCACGTACTCGCCGGACGCGACAGTTAGGTAAACTCCGGAGAGCGCGTGCGTCTCCACTTCATCGGTGTAGAAGACCTTGGTCAGGTCCTCGATCTCAATTAACGTTCCGTTGGATGCCATTCGTCCCCCTTGTCGGTTGTCGGTGATGCGTTACCTGTGATCATTCGTCATTCGCCGCTGCCGATCCCGGTTCCCTCCATCCGATTCCGTATTCCCCGGTGCGTAGTGCCTAATCCAGGCGGATGCGGTCCACGCTATCCCAGCGCGACATATCGGAAAGAATCACCGTATCGCCTTCCTTCAGTCCTTCCAGCACCTGGATGTCGTTGACCGATGCGCGGCCCACCTTCACCGGTACGCGGATTGCGCCTTTCCCGTCAGGGTCAATCTTGAACAGGCTCAGCGTCGAGTTCTCATTACCCAAAGCCGGCCGACCCACGTAAAGCACATCGGCCATGCGTTCCAGATCGATGGTTCCATCCACGCTTAATTGCGGCACCGCCCCTGGCGGCAGCGGCCCATCCAGTGCTACGTCAACCGTGCGCGTTCCGTTCACGACTGAAGGATCGATCCTGGTCACGTGGCCCGGAATCACCCCATTGTGTGTGTCGATCATGGCGGGCTGGCCGATTTGGATGTCGCGGGCCTGGGTCTCGGCGATCTCGAGAGCCGCCTTCAGTTTGTCGCGCTGGATCACTTCGGCCACCGATGTTCCCGCTGTCACGTGCTCGCCCACCTGCACGGGAGCGGCCAGCGGAGCCAGCGCGCCGGAGATGGTGGACCTGACCTGAAGCGCCTGAGCCTGCTTCTCATAGAGATCGAGCAGCGCCTGAGCCTCGTCGATCTTGGTCTTCTGCGAAGCCAGCTGAACCTCGATAGCCTTCTGGTTCACATCGAGCTGCTCCTGGCTGAGCTGGTGCTGCGTGGTCAACTGGTCGGCCGTACTCTTTGACTTCTGGTAAGCCAGGCCGGAGATGACGCCGAGGTCATAAAGCGCCTTGTCGGTCTGCGCCTGCAACTGGTCCTGCGCATAATCGGCATCGACCTGCGCGGCCGCGGTTTTCTTGTCCATCAATGTGCTTTCGAGCGTGGCCTGGAGACTCTTGTAGTCGGCCCGCGCAGCCTTGAGCTCCAACTGAGCGTTGAGCACTTCTTGCTGGAGTTGCGGATCGGCCAGATCCATGATGATCGTGTTCGGAGTGACCTGGGCGCCGGGCAAAACCCGAATCCGAACGACGGTTGCATCCGTCTCGGCCGGGATCAGCTCGATCGAGTCCTCGCGTGGCACCAGGCTGCCCGTCGATGACCGAACCTGGCGGATGAGAGGTCCGCGCTTTACCGTGTCGGTCCAGATGGTCGAACGGTCGACCTCGGGCGCGGCCGGCTTGAGCCGCGACACACCCAAGGCCAGCAACGTCAAGACCACCACCGCGGCGCAGGACCAAAGCAGCAGCCGGCGCTTCCTCTTTCGCAATAGATCGGGGCGTGCAATGTCCATCGCTCGGGATAAGAGCACGCGGCTCGCCAAATCTACGGAATCAATGCATATTGAAAACAAAGCGCTTCGCGCATTCGTGCTGCTGCCGCAGGGGCCATCACTGGCCGATTCCGCCAAACGACTGTTCGATTTCGGACAGTGTGTCACGCCGGAGGAAAAATAGACGACGTGACGGCGCGATAGCGGCGTGACGTGGCGGAGGAAAAATGGTTCTTCCGCACTTTTGGTGAAGTTGCTGTAGGGTGCCCGTGTTTTATCTTCGAGTTGGATTTCAGGCTGCTTCAACCGGATATGACGCCAGCGTGCGAAGAAACTCCCACTGGTCGTAGCTTTCTAGCAAAGGAGAACGCCCGTTCGCAATTCTCATCAGCCGGGTTCGAAAACAGACCACCTCCGATTCCGCCAGATGCGTAACCATCATGGCTGCCGACCATCGCTCAGGATTTGGCCTCCATTGCAGCGTCTCGTCAGTGAAACCCTTAACGAGAGTACGAATTACTGATGGTGTAGCCCGAAGAATCTGCGGGATTTCCAGTCGAGTCTGCCTATCCGCCATGATCACCTCGGTAAGGGAGTCTTGCATTTACGAATCGATCGAAAACGTTCAGCCGCCATACTCGTCGTGACGCCGCCACCAGACGCCTGTCTCATTGCGCCCCTTGGGCGTGCGGTCAAGCCACTGATACATACCCCAGAGGGCGTCCACTTCACGTGCATAGGTGGAATAGGTGTGGTAGGCACCGCCGTCTTCGAGCACGAATGCGCTCATACCAGGCCTCTCGTGCGAGTATGTGGTTCACGTAACGCTCACCACATGTCGCCGGGAGGGATTCTCGATTCACGCTAAATCGCCAATGCACTCACTGACGCCGATTACTCCCCATATGTCGGCTTTGCGACTGTAATCCTGAATTTTGACGGTTCTGGACGAATCACCGGCTATTCGGACATTACCCAGAAAATGGAGTTCTGTCCGGATCGGCGACGATACATCCAGAACACGGAATTCGAGTACGACTTTCCTACAGAGAGCGAATCTCGAGGCAGTCTTACCTCGATTTCACCGGCGGTATAAACTGCAGCAGTTCAATAGAGGCACCACTGTCGAGGATCATTGCCACCATGATTCCCTCGCCTGGACTGTTCGGGGATGTCGGGATTTCTTTTTCTTCGAGCGCAGTGGTAAGGTCATCCACCTCGAAGGCTATGGGAATCCAGCTGGCGTCGGGATGGAAAAACTGCATGTCATGGCGCAAGAAGCCAGGTTAGCGCCTGTAGGTACCCATCCATTCCGCCTGGGACACGATGTGTCTTTTCATAGCGCGGTCCAGTTCTTTTCTGCTGGCTCCTGCCTTGAGGGGGAGAGCAGTGTCAAGTGCATACATTCTGAAGAAGTAGCGATGTGCTTTGCCGGGCGGCGGGCATGGACCACCATAACCGATGCGCTGGAAATCATTCCTGCCCTGACAGGCGCCATTCTCAAGCACTTCTTTCTCAGGTACTCCCTCTGGCAAAGCCGTGAGATGGGCGGGAATGTTCCAGATCAACCAGTGTGTCCACGTACCTCTGGGCGCATCAGGATCATCCACAATCAGCGCCAACGAGTGCGCTGCGGGTGAGACGCCATCCCAGATCAGTGCGGGCGACAAGTCAGCACCGCTGCACGTGTACTTCCTGGGAATCTCGCTACCATTTGCAAATACGGTTGCTTTCAGTACAAGGGACATCGCAATACCTCTCTTCGGTAAGTAGGAACTGAAGGCCCACACCCGCCCGTGGAGACAGGACTACCCTTATGCTGGATAGCGGGGATTGCGTTCGACGTGACAATCCTGCGATCTACGCTGCTTCAGCAGAACGCCCCGCTGCAAACCGGATGACTTTGGGTTCAGCCAGGCGCTTGAAGTCTTTCCAGGCCATGCGAATCAGTTCGCGGTGCGTCCCTGCATTGAACGCGATCTCTTTGTCCATCTCCAGGCTGTCATCGGCAAAGACATCGAGCGAGAAGATATTCCCAAAGGGAGGCATCGCGCCGGTTTCGCACTCAGGAAATCGATCCTTGAACTCTTCTTCGGTGGCCAGCGCGACAGTCTTTGCATTGACCGCCTTTCCGAGCAGCACCAAGTCGACGTGGAATTTCGCAGGGAGAACTGCCATTGCCAGCTTGCCGTCCAGCCTGACGATCACAGTTTTCGCCAGCTCCTTTCCTGAAATGTGCGTTAGCCCGGCAATCCCTTGTGCCGTGAAAGCGGGCGAGTGGGAGATGACAACGTACGCGACGTTGTGCTCATCGAGATATTCCATCAAGCTTGTGAGTGCCATAACCACCTCGTTGTCCGGTCGCGTTCTTCCGCGAGTTGAGATCAGCAGATGATTCCCATCGCGCGCGCCCACCACTTCCTGGTCGCAATCAGCGCCATGCAGTCAGGCCTGTTCCGGTTCAGGCTGACTATCGCTTGTAGCCGATCTTGCGCAGCAGATCATGCCGCCAGGCCACATCCACTTCTCCCTCGACTCCTTTGGGCGAACTTCCGTCGATGACGCCAAGCACGCCTTGCCCTTGTTCGCTCCTTGCCAGTACGACCTCGACCGGGTTGGCCGTTGCACAGAAGATCGAACACACTTCTGGAACATTACGGATTGTATTCAGAAGATTGACGGGATAGGCGTTTTGGATCATCAGGACAAATACATGTCCGGCAGCCAGAGCCTTGGCGTTCCGGATGGCTGTATCGCGGAGAACCTGATCGTTTCCGTCTGAGCGAATCAGACATGCTCCGGAGCTTTCGTTGAAGGCCAAGCCAAATCTGGCATACGGCGTTGTCGTCACGACCGCTTCGTAAAGATCTTCCACCGTCTTGATGAAGTGGGACTGGCCGATGATGATGTTGGCTTCATCCGGAATTTCCATGAGCACCGTCAGCAGATCGATCATGGTCTCTCCTCCCCTTCATGACTTCTCTATACAGCTTTCTTGTGCTGTGTGCGAACCCGCTCGACGTAGCGTCCGGTCCTGAGGTCGACACTCACAAACTCGCCGGGAGCAACGAACAGGGGAACCTGTACGGTGAGGCCATTGTCGAGCGAGGCTTCCTTTCGGCCCGAATCCTGCTGCGAGCGCGCGGGAGGCGCGGTGTTCATCACGCGAGCTTCGACAGTGTCGGGCAAGACTACGTTAATCGGTTCTCCCTCGAAAAACTCCGCAGGCACTTCGGTTCCGGGCTGCAGAAGCCTCCCGGCCAAACCAAGGTCAGCCGCAGGAAATTCAACCTGTTCAAAGGAGTCCAGTCTCTGAAAAATGCAGTTGCGGCCATCGCTGTAAAGAAACTCGAGCCGCCGTTTCTCCAGCTGGACGTCTTCTAGCCGCTCCAGAGGCCGGAAGTGCTGATCCCATAGACGGCCGCTGCGCACATTCGAGAGTCTGGCCCGTACTGTGCCTCCCATTCTGGCGGCACCAGTCTTGGTTTCAACTTCGAGGACTCTGTAGACCTGCTGGTCGATTCGGAGCGTCATCCCTTCCCGCACTTCGGATGCCAGAATCATAGGCCTCTCCAGACTTCACAGCGGGTTTTCTGCATGCCGCATGCTGGATCGCCCATTCCGCGGGAGGAAGGGATGCGTTGGACTGAAACCACTCCCCGGAACGGCAGCAGGGCGTCGCAGAGAAGGAACTCCGCGGCTGCGTCTCGGAAACTGACACCAACATTCTGCGCGAAGAGAAGCGCCATTCAGTGATACCCATCACTGGCCAGGGATGATCAGGTCGTGTCTGAGCGAAATGTGCAGGTAGCTGAAGGCCAGCTGAGAAGGGCGCATCGTCAAACTCCTATTAACACATTTCGCCGTAGACTCGGGTTATGTCTGGTTTTGTCCTGCTCGCTAAGCCCTGGTGGGTAAACCTGCTCATTCTCATTCCTGTGGTTCCCTATCTTTTATCGAAGAAGGAGAAACTTCGTATCGGCAGGAAAAGGCTTTTGGTAGTCGCGCTCATTGGCGTAGCCTTTGGGTTCGTCGAGGCGGCTGTTGTCGTCTATCTGAGAGCGGCCACAGGACTATGGCCTAACCCGCAAGTGAAAGCGCTCGTCGCCGTCCCGGAGAGCTTACTGAGAATAGAGTGTTTCCGCGAAGCGGCAACAATGATCATGCTTGGCGGCATCGCTTTGCTTGCGGGGAAAAGCGCCAAGGAAAAGGGCGTTGTTTTTCTGTGGACATTCGCCGTCTGGGACATCTTCTATTACGTCTGGCTTCGTCTCACGATTGGCTGGCCCACTTCCTTGATCAGCTCCGACGTGCTGTTCCTGATACCAGCGCCGTGGGTGGCGCAGGTATGGTTCCCGATGCTGGTCAGCGGCCTCACCGTGCTTGTGATCTGGTTTCGTTCCTGAGGGAAGGTTTTTGGCGGAGATATCAAAAGTGTGGCCTGCGGCCTCTGGCCCGGCCTACAGCGCCGGCGCAGTAGCAGCCAGTTGCTCGATCCAGCGGCGCATTCGCCGGGAGTGTGAGCCCTCCCAGTACACTCGCCCGCAGCCTGCGCACTCCCGGAACTCGTTGCACCACGCCAGAATCCCTTGCGGCACCCGCCCGCCAACCTCGGCTTTTGAGGTTTCCCTGAGCGGTTCATTGCAGACCATGCAGCGCGTGAGCGGGCGCAGTGACCGGGCCAGATCAAAGCGTCTCACTACCTCCTCGGCCTGGCGGCAGCTGTCGGTCTCGCGTAGCCAATAGCCATGGGTCACGGCGGAGTGCTTCAGCACGCCGCGGTCGCGTGTAAGGAGGATCCGCCTTTCTTCGGCGGAGATTCGCACCAGCTCCAGATCGCTTGCGCGATTGGCATACACTGTGTCGAACCCGAGCATGCGCAGATAGCCCGCCAGCCGGCCCAGATGGACATCGAGCACAAACTTCGGCTCGCGTAGCGGCTGCGGCCTCAGACGCAACGCCGGCGTAATGTCGATCGATTCAAACACTGGATAGACGGCCACCCGATCGCCGTTCCGAACAAGGCGCGAGAAGTCCGACGATTCGCCATTCACCAGAACCAAGTCCACTTCCGTATGCGGCACGCCGATAGCTTCGATCATGTCCTTCACTGAAGCCGGCACGAAGAACTGCTTCTCCACCATCCCATACTGCAGCCTGGGCGGCAGATGATCGTTCAATTCAGCATAAAAGCGAAAGCAGGCGCAAGCCGGAGCGGGAGCCATAATACTCGCTTCGGTTTCAGTGTAGTCCCATTCGCGGCGACCCTCGGCCAAATATCTGGCGCCGCACTCTGATCTGCCCGCCATATCTCAATGAGTACATTACCGAGGCACTCATCGAACGCGGAATGCGGGGACATCTCCCTCTTTCGTTCCGGGTTCCGGTCGGATGACCGGCCTCCATGTAAGTCAAAGTCAAGAGAAAAGCGCGGGATTCCTGGGCGCGCTGGGGAGAGCGCGCATTTCGACTGGTCCGGTCATTCGCCTGCGCACGTGTGCCTCACGGCTGGTGGTCCCTGCTTGCCGCAGGACCGGACATCCATTTGCTGCCTCAAGCTCCGAAGAGCTGTCGCAGATGATCGAGTTTGTGTGCTCTGCCAGTCCCGAAACAATCCGAAAGGGGCCTCAGAAGTTGCCTTCGTCGCCCAGCCGGTCAACTGCAGGACCTGGCAGCCTGCGCATCGAATAATCCCGTTTTTGTTCTTCCTTATCAGGAAGGTTTTTACGCTACCGCCCTGCCTGCCATTTCTTCGGCAGGCACGAAGTCCTGTTTTCTGCGCTCCACCGCGAGCATGTAGGCCACCATTTTCCTGGCCACCGCGAGGGTGGCCCGATTCTTGTTTCCTCTTTGGATCTCTCTCTCCCGGACCAGGGCCAGCTCGGGAGAGTATCTGGGCGCCATCTTGGCTGCTTCCACCAGAACATGCTGGATATGCTTATTGCGCTGTTTGGATGTCCTATGCGTGACACGCGGTGGTTGTTCAGGTTCTTTCTTAGGGATAGAGTCGGGATCGAATCCGCCGGAAGCTCCAGCCCAAGGTCGTGTTGCTGCAACCGAACCGTGACCCGTTGCGCATGGGCTAATTCGTTGCGGATGAGCAGAACCAGGGTGCCCTCGGGGTCCCTCAACGGCTCGGTCCGCTGCCAATTGTGCGGTTGGCCGACTCTGGTGACAGCAACGCCTAAGCCGAGGCGGTAGCGAAAGGGCGCACCATAGCGCATGAATCTGCACGACCGCAGCGACAGACAGCGGTATAAAGCGAGGTTTGTGACCATTCATTTGGCAAAAGACCTCGCGACCAGTGCGCAGATCGCATTCCGGTGGGACGTGATGTGTATCACTGATTGCAGCCATCGCCGGTTCGATACTTGATGACCGTACTCAGGAGTTCTGTCCGTGAATAGTTTCTGCGCGCGCATGTTCGGTCTCACCCTGTTCGTTTTTCTCGTTTTGGCTATTGCCGTCCAACCTGCCATTGCTCAGCAGGATCAAGCCAAGCATATTTACCATCGGCTGATTCCAGCCGGGGATACCTGTTCCAGCTGCCACAAGGTGTTGTATGACCAATGGAAAGCCAGCCCGCATGGCGCCAACGGTATCGAATGCACCATGTGCCATGGCGAGACAACAGCAAAGGACTTCGCGGGCACGCCGGCGTTAAGCACATGCGACACCTGTCACACCGATCAGGTGGCACAACTGAAGTCTGATCCATTCATGAATGGCAAGACGTGTGTGAGCTGCCATCAAGCACACACCTTCGTAGAGCACAAGAAGGCGGCCCCGGCAGCCCAGTGATAACAATTTCCAGGCGTGGCATTCTCGAACTGCCAGCCGGTGCATCCGCGCTCACCGCCCTGGAAACGTGTCATCGCACGCCAAGGGAATGTACGACCGGTTGCCCTGAAAACTAGCAGGTCGTGCGCCCGGAAAATTCCGCGAAACACGGGGATACCCCGCAAGCTCGTTTGCCGCCACTGCGAATCGGAAGCTGCCGGGGCCCCTTTTCAATTTGTCTGTTCTGCTTGGGCAAACGCCGAACGATGAAGTCGCGCAGTTCACTCATTGGTGTGAATATCACCAGTAATCCCGATTCGCGCGATAGCTGTTGGATCGACAATCCGGAAGTACCCCCGATTCCACGCTGCTCCTCGGATAGGTCCCCCGAAGTCTTAGTGCTGTATCTGGAGCGCCCCGCCACGCAACGCTGCGCAGCTGACTGGTGTTAAAGGGGCGCTTCTGATACAGCGACTTGAAGGAAGCCGCCCTCATGGAAGGCTATGTACTTTGAATCGGTTTGAGCAGGTGCAGAGGGGTCAGGCATCGGCTGAGTTGGGTAGGATGTGCCGCTTGGACTGTGGGATGGTGCGGTGAAACACCGCGATGAGGTGTCAGTCGAGGGTCCAAGAGATAGCCGGGCGAGCAATCCCGGACAGATGAGACAAGGAGTCCACGTACGCGCCGAAGCACGGGCACAGGCCGGGGATGTGGATAGAACTTCATGCTGGGCACGGGTCTGGTTGAGGTGGAGAGCGAAGCAGGAGTTGGGCAGCGGAGAGCCGTTCGACGACGCGCATGGTTGCGCCGCAGAGTGGGCAGTTCCAGAGCGAGTGAGCCTGATCGGTGGACGGTGATAGCACCGAAGCAGTCATCTTCTCTGAGCCGCTGAGGAACTGGAAGCATAGCGGCAGGAGTGTGGCGCGGCTCCGGTTGGCCAGGAACCCGAAGTTGCGGATGCGCACGAAACCGGGCGGCAACAGGTGGAGCAGGAAGCGGCGCAGGAACTCCTCGACGGTCAGAGTCATGAGCCTCTTCTTGTTGCCGTGCGCGGAATCGCGCCAGCGGAAGGTGACGTTGCCATCGGAGAGGGCGACCAGCCTGGAGTTGGAGATGGCGACGCGATGGGTGTAGGCGCCGAGATAGCGCAGCACATGTTGCGGTCCGCCGAAGGGTGGCTTGGAATAGACGACCCAGTCGTGGCGGAACAGTACGCGCAGCCATGAGGCGAAGGCGCGCGGTTCGGCGAGTGGCAGGAGGCTGCCGTGGAACTGGAGCTCGCCACGATGGAAGGCGTTGCGAAGTCCGGCGACGAACTTGCCGCGGAAGACACGGCTGAGCACGCCGATGGGCAGGAAGAAGGAACGCCGGGCGGAGAGCCAACGGGAGTGATCCGGAGCCAGGCCGCCGGCGGCAAGTACGCAGTGGATATGAGGATGAAACTGCAGGCGCTGATTCCAGCTGTGCAGCACGCTGAAGAAGCCGATCTCAGCGCCAAGATGACGGGGATCGCGAGCGACCTCAAGCAGGGTCTCAGCACTCGAGTGAAAGAGCTGGTTGTAGATGAGCCGCTTGTTCTGCAAGGCCAGCGGGGCCAGTTCCCGGGGCAGAGTAAAGACCGCGTGGACGTAGCGTGTGGGCAGCAGTTCCCGCTCGCGCGCCTTGAGCCAGCGCCGGCGCGCGTTGCCCTGGCATCTTGGGCAATGCCTGTTTCTGCATGAGTTGTAGGAGATCCTGGTCGTAAGTCCGCAGCCGGTGCAGCGATCACGATGTCCACCCAGCGCAGCCGTGCGGCAGCGCACGATGGCCAGCAGCACTTTTCGATGCTGCCAGTTGATCCACTTGCAACTGTGTTCGATAAATGCCTGTCCGGCACAGCGAACGATGTCGGCCATCTCCACGAGAGGCCGGTTGTTCAACTGTGCTTGTGTCCTCCCCGTGCAGAGAAGGTGAGCGCATCGAGCGGGCTGGCGGTGGCGCTGAGATGCCGTTGGGACAAATGCAGGTAGACGGTAGTGACTTCGAGGTCTCGATGGCCGAGCAGTATCTGGATGGTGCGCAGGTCGGCGCCGGCTTCGAGAAGATGGGTAGCGAAGCAATGTCTCAAGGTGTGCGGATGGATGCGCCTGTGCTCAAGGCCGGCCCGTTCAGCGGCGATCTGGCACGCGGTCCAGAGGACCTTGGTGGTGACAGGGTAAGTTGCCGTGTGCCAACGGTTGCCGGGAAACAACCACTCCTTGGGCTTGCGTCGTAGTCCGCGCCAGTAGACGCGCAGCTCATCGAGCAGCTTCGGGCTGAGCATGACATCGCGGTCCTTGCCGCCCTTGCCCTCGCGGATGTGGACCACCATCCGCTGGCTGTCGATGTCGCTGACCTTCAGATGGGCCGCTTCTGCGCGGCGTGCGCCGGTGGCATAGAGCGTCATGAGAAGGATGCGATGAAAGGGGGAATCCGCGGCGTCGATCAGGCGCGTGACCTCCTCCTGACTGAGTACCCCTGGAAGGTGACGCACCTTCTTCGGATAGGGCGTCTCGGCAATGCTCCAGCCGAGCTTCAACACGTGAATATAGAAGAACCGCAGAGCCGCAAGCCGTAGGATCACGGTGTTCGGACTGAACTTCAACTTGGTGAACAGCATCGCCTGATACTTGCGAATATCCTCCGGGCCAAGCTGATCCGGCGGACGCCGGCAGTACCGGCTGAAGTGGGCAACACCGTGCAGGTACGAGCGGATGGTTGTGTCGGCGAAGTTGCGGCGGCGCAACTCCTCAAGCATGAGCTGACGTAGTTGGTTCACAGAGAATCCTCCTTCTCTGCGTCCCAAACTATCCGGGCAGCCACAAAGGCCGGTTCAGCCGCACGCGAATGCGTCCGCCGCCGCAGCGGCTTCGTTCAAGTCGGCTTATCGTCAGTTAACCGTTCCGAGCGAATTACCGGCTACCCTGACATTACTGAGTAGTAACGGAAGGGTGGCCGACCAACCGACCGCAACTCCAAATCAAGTCGGAAAGACTACCAGATCAGATCGCATCAGAAGCTTTGCAGAGGGGCAAGGATGTTCAAGCGTAATTAGCTTGGTCTCGCGCGGATTCGGCCCGACGAAGGTATAGCATCGCCCCGTTTCTTTCAGAAGTGAATCACGACTCCGGCACTGATGCGCAGGTTGTTTTGGTGGTCGTTACTTCCGTTGTCGAAGGTGGTCAGCAGGTAGTCGGCTTCGACGAGACGGATCGAAAAGCGCTGATTGGCGTGCAGGTCGACGCCTCCGCCGAAGTTGCCCGCAAAGGCTGCGCCGGCGTTGGTGGTTGCGGATTGCGATCCTTGTACGAGCGTTCCGCTGGAGTGCGCCACGCCGGCCAGGACCTGGCCGAAGGGCTGAAACGAAGAATGGCCCACGGGCGGCAAATAGCGCACGCCAGCGGTGAACGCGCTGAGGGTGAGGCCGTATCCAGCGGCAGAGACCCCACCCGCATAGCCAGCAACCACATCGCCCACCACGTCCCAGCTTCCGGGCTTGATGGCCCAGGCGAAGGACGCGCTGCCTCCATTTAAGTTGAAGCAACCGCAGCCGCCCGGAGGCGCGTTGCTGTGCATGTAGGTATAGCCGAGGGCGAGTTCGGCGCGCGGCGGCATGCTGCTTTGAGCCGCGGACTGGGCGGGGTTCTGGGCAACGGCCGTACCAGCGGAGACCGCGGCAACAGTCAACAACAGGGCAAACGTCGTCTTGATCCTGAGTCGCATGAGGTCTCCTATTGCTCAACCGTGAGCTGCACGGTGGTCGAATGCGTGTCAGTTCCGCCGGTTCCGGTGATTGTGAGTGTGTAGGTCTGGGATGTTTTCAGTCCGAAGCCTCCTCCGCAACCCATCGTCGAGGCGGCGCCGGCCAGCGAAACCAGGGCGGCGACCAGCAGCAGGAGCTTGCCCCTCCACGCTCTTCGCCAGCGACGGAACGGCAGCATGAAGATCAGGGCCAGGACCGGAGTGGCCATCGGCCAGAGGTGAGGCCGGACCAGACCAGCGACAGCGGCTGTTGTCACCGTCAGAGTCGAGGTTCCGCTCTCGGATCCCGGCGTGACCGAAGCGGGATTGAAGGTGCCCGTCGCACCGGGAGGCAATCCAGAGACGCTGAGCGTCACGGCGCTCGTGAAGCTGCTTCCTACGTCCGCCACTGTGATGGGGTAAGTCGCAGAAGCGCCAGGCTCGACACTTTGCGACGGAGGAGTGGCGGCAACACTGAAGTCCGCCGCGGGCGCATTGACCGTGATCGAGCGCTGCACCTGCGGGGCCGAGGAGTAATCGGCATTTCCGGCCTGGTTGGCGTCAATGACCAGAGTGCCCGTGGAAGTGACGGTGAGCGTACTCCCGCTGATCGAGCCGGTAGCGGTACTGCTCTCATCGATGCTGAAGACGACCGAATTCCCTGATGCTCCGCCGGTGGCGCTCAGCGTAATCTGCAGGCCCGAAGCATACGTGACCGGCGACGTGGGCTGGGTGAAGGTGATGGCCTGCGGCGCCTGATTGACGACCACGGTTTGCTGCACCTGGGGCGCGGCGGAGTAACTTGAGTTGCCCGCTTGATTGGCGTCGATGACAAAGCTGCCCACGCTGGTTACTGTGAGTGTGCTGCCGCTGATGCTGCCGGCGCCGGTGCTACTGCCATCGATGCTGAAGACCACCGGGTTGCCCGACGCTCCGCCAGTAGCGGCCAACGAAATCTGCAGGCCCGAAGCATACGTGACCGGCGACGTGGGCTGGGTAAAGGTGATGGTTTGCGGCGTCAGCGTGGACACTCCGGTGCCCGACAACTGAACGGTTGCGGTATAGGGGGAGTAAGGCTCATCCGTGTAGAGGGTGATAGTCCCCGTCCGAGCGCCGGCGGCGGTGGGGGAGAAGGTGACGTTCAATGTACAGCTGGCGCCGGAAGCGATTCCATTGGAGAGGTTGCAGGTTCCGCCTGAGGATATTGCGAAGTCCCCCGTGATTGTGCCCACGCCACCGCCAATGCTGACAGTGCCGTAGGGTGTGACGCCCTGTGCCTTCGCCTTGGCGAAGGTGTTGGTGGAGCGGAGCTTGGCTGGGACAACACCTTCTTCGTTCGGATTGTAGAAAGACACTGCGGCATTGCCGGTATTGGTGAGGGTAAGAGGCAGGGCCGCGCTGGTTGTGCCGACGCTTTGACTGCCGAAGACAAGATCGCCCTGCGGACCAATCTCATCGATCACGTGATTGCTGGGATCGTTGATGAAAAGATCGCCGCTTGGATCCACGGCAATCCCTTCAGCGTCGATTGCGGCGGCCGTCGAGGGAATCCCCGAAGCCGTCGAAGTGCCTCCACCTGCGATCAACGAAATCTGCTGGCTGGTGTTGACGACGGCCAGCTGATTGCTGCCGATGTCGATGTACAGATTGCCAGCCGTGTCCGTAGCCAAACCATCGACCTCGATCATGGCACCAGTTGCCGATTGAGCCGTGGTGGTGACGGCGGACGATCCGCCGCCGGCATAAGTCGTGATGGTACCGCTGGTGTTCACCTGGCGCACAACCTTGCTGACGGGGTCCCCGATGTAGACGTTGCCGGCCAGATCCGTCGCCGCTTGCATTGGACTGTTCAGCGTTGCCGCGGTCGCCGGACCTGTGTCGCCGGAGTAGCCGCTCTGGCCGGGGGTGCCGGCGAAAAGGGTGATGGTGCCGCTTATGTCCACCTCGCGAACGATGTCGTTGAGCGAGTCGACGATGTACACGTTGTCGAGGGCATCGACGGCGACACCCGTAGGGTCGTTCAGCGTGGCGCTGGTGGCCGGGCCATTGTCACCTGCGTAGCCGCCGCTGCCGCTGCCATAGCTGCCGGCGAAGGTGGTGATGGTGCCGGAAGTGTTCACCATGCGTATCAGGTTGTTGCCCGAGTCGGCGATGTAGAGGTTGCCGAAGCCATCGACAGCGATCTGCTCGGGGCCGTTCAGTGTAGCGCTCGCGGCTGGACCGTTATCCCCGCTATAACTCCCGTGCCCTGGATTCAAGACGGGGGTGCCGGCAAAGGTCGTGATGTTGCCGGAAGTATCGATTTTGCGAACCGTGTTGTAGTCGTAGTCGCTGAAGTAGAAATTGCCCTGGTTATCAACGGCAGCACCATATCCGCCACTGACCAGGGCCGAGCTTGCAGGCGCGCCATCGCCGCTATCGCCCGGCGTGCCGTAGGTTCCGGCAATGATGTTGAGCTGGTCGGGAATGAACTGCAACTGGCCGGCCGCGCCAATGCCGGTGACCAAGCTGGTTTGCGGCGAGTTGGAAGCGTTGTCGGCCACCGAGAGGGTTGCCCCGAAGACGCCTGCTTTCCCGGGGAAGAACGAGACTTCGATCGTGCAGGAGTCGCCGGCTGGCAGGGCGAGTGCAAAATCCAGGTAAGCCTCTCCGCAACTACCGTTACCGGCCGTGTTAAAGACGAAGAAGGGCGAGGGCGTGGGCCCGGTGAGGGTGAAGGGCTGGCTGCCGGTGAAGGTGAGCGGCAAAGTTCCGGTGTTGGTCAGCGTAATCGCGGGTATGCCTCCAGAGCCGGAGTCATATCCTTGTTCCACAGTTGTTGCGGGAAAGGCGAGCAGCGAAGGGCTCAGGCTGGCTGTGGTCGCAGGCTCGACCCCGGTGCCGCTGACCGAGAAAGTCGCAGCCGGCCATGTTCCGCCGCCGCTGCTCGAGACAGGGATGCTGACCGTGCCGCCGTAAGAGATGGCCTGCGTTGGACTGAAGACGACAGTGAGCGTGCAGCTTGCGTCGGGGGCGAGTGATCCCACACTGCCGCAAGAGCCGGCGCCCGTGCCGGCTGAAATGCTGAAGCCGGTTGGAACGGTGGCTGTGCCGAAGCTCAGTCCGGCGCTGTAGAGATCGCCGTTATTGGTCAGCGTCACCGTCAGCGTCGCTTCGGTTCCGACGTTCTGATTGCCAAAGGCTGCGGATTGCGTCGTCGTGACGTTGGGGCCGTAGACGAAGCCGGAGAGATTGACGGTCTGCGTGACGCTGGCCGCATTCAGGGAGTTGGTGGTGAAAGTCACCGTTCCGGTAAATGTGCCCGCATTTGGGAAGTCGGCGGTGACATCGACCTGGCAGAGTTGACCGGGCGCGATGACGAGGCTAGTTATGCAGCCGTTGGTTGCGGCCGGCATTATGGCGAAGCCGGTGCCGCTCACGCCGAGATTCGAGAGGGTCAGGTTCTGGTTGCCTCCGTTGTAGATGCCCACAACCTGCGCGGTGCTGGCGGTATTCACATTCTGCTCGCCGAAAGCAATCGCTCCCTGCGTGCGGTCGACCTTGTCGAGATCGGTGTAGTTGCCCACATAAAGAGTTCCGTCGGAACCCAGTGACATGCCAAGGGGCGAAGCCGATGCGTCAAGATTGCCCAAAGGGGTGGTGTAGTTGGAGGCAGGAAGTTCGACTACACCGCCGTATCCGGTGTAGCGGGTGGCATAGACCGTATCGGCAGCGTCAACCCCCATGCCATCGCCCGCGCCGACGGTGTTGATTTGAGTCTGGACGCCGGCGGGAGTGAGCTCATTGATTGTGTAGCCGCCGATAAACAGGTCACCCGCGGAGTCTACCGCGCTGTTGCTTGCCTGGGTGATCGCGGGATCGATGACCGTATCGGTGGTGGTTCCGTTGGCCATGAGTTCGTAGATCGAGTTGTTGTTGGAACTATTGACGAAGAGATCGCCGATTCCGTCCACATTGCTGAATTGCCAATAGGAGGTGGTGGGCAATGTAATCGTGCCCTGGACTCCCTGCACGGTATCGTAAGTGGTCATGCTGGAGTTGTACTTCTGGTCGCTGATGTACAACACGCCGGCGCCATCGATGGCGATCGACCGCGGCGAATTGAGGCCGGTGATCGACAACAGCGCAGGCGTCCCGCCTTTGGCCAGGCTGTAAACGCTGTTTTGTTCCGTAGCGAGGAAATAGACGGTTCCATTCTCATCGACTGTGGAGTCGTAGATATAGCCCACCGAAAAGCTGGTGATCGGCGAGGTGACAACACCCGGCTGCATCTCAGCCATGGGGGCCTGGCCAATGCCATAGAGCAGCACCGAAGCCAGCCGCGTCGTTCCATTCATCACGAAGAGCGCGTCCTTGCGCCCGCCAGGCAGCGTGGGCTGGAAAGTGACCGTCACCGAGCAGTTCTCGCCGGTGCTGGTCGTGGTGCAGCTCACGGCGCCCACGGAGTAGTCCGTACCGTAATGCGCGACGATGGTTGGCGTAAAACTGCCGCTGTAACCGCTGACCGCAAAGGTTGCAGTCATGGAAACATCCGCGCTGACATTGGCCACGGGAACCGACCCGAAGTTCATCGCTCCCGTTTGCAGCTCCGACAACAGGTAGGCATCGCCCGCCGCGGTACTCTCGGACGCAACGTAGATGTCGCCGTGGGCGTCCACCGCAACGCCCCAAGGCCCGGAATAGTCGCTTGCCAGCGTGAGGATGGTCGAGGAAGAGGAAACGACGCCTCCCGATGCCACAATCTCGTTCACCGCGCCGTGTTGGGAATCGGTGGGGAGCGCGGCTTCGAGGACGAAGAGGTCGCCGCTCGCGTCCCGCGCAAGACCGGTGATTTCGTAGAGACTTGAGGTGATGACGCTGACGCAACTGGTGAGGATGCAGCCCGGCGTCAACTCGATCACCTCACTCGCCACCGTCGAACCGACCTTATTAGCGGCGGCGTAGACGTCGCCATTCGCGTCCACCGCAAGGCCATTCGCAAGAATAGGCTGACCGCCCAGATTGGTGATGCAACTGGCGGAAAAGCAGTTCGGCGTCAGCTCGGTGATGTAGCCGGCGTAGGAATCGGGGGCGCCGGAGTTGGAATCGGCGACGTAGACGTTGTTGTTCTTGTCCACGGCGATGGCCGTTGGATTGTAGAGAGAGTAGGGAGATGAGAGCGCGCCCAACTGCTGTACCGTGGTATAGGCGGGCGCAAGCATCTCGTACAAGCCGTCTTCCAGATCGCCGACATAAACGTTCTCGTTTGCGTCCACTGCGATCGAAGTCGGCTCGACGAAATAGTAGCCGGAGTTCAGTGTGTTGATGGTCGGCGAGGCGGGGATTTGGCCGTTCACCGCCAAAATCTCTGTCACCAGACCGGTGTCGGGATCGGCCACGAAAAGGTTGCCGCTCGCGTCCACGGCAACGCCCTGGGGAGCGACGAAGCCGCTGCCCACCGCGCGCTGGGCGTAGCTGAACTGGGCGGTCTGCGCCGCCGCGTTTACCGGCAGTGCCAGAAGGAAAAGCGTCAGCATCAACGCCAGCAGTGCCCCGGAAGGCAGCGCGGGGCGACCCGTTCTAACAGTTGAAAGCGCATACTTACCGTTCATGCTGGATCTCCCTCCGTGGCACGGAATGCCTGCGGCAGCGAGGGCTTCAAAAAGAAACCCGGTCCGGTCACCGCAGAAACCTCCGGCGATGCGATCGCTTGTGAAAAACAGCTAAGTTGAGTTACCGTCTGCGGGCCAGGGGCTAACCCGCGCGTCGCGGGCCGTCACTGGCTCAAAACGGTATTCAACCGGGGCCCAAATGCGCTGCGGATAAAGCCGATATGCGGAAACGAAAGTGCCCTGAGATCGTGTCTTTTTCGGCACCGGGCGGTATCGGGAAAGCACACAGGAGCGGGAAGCAAGCGAGGGTGCAAGTTGAATCCCCCGCCGCGCCTGCGAGGGCGGGCGAAGGGGAACGCCAAAGAAACAAGGCAAAACAGAGACGCAGTCGGCGCTCGTACATTACCGAACCTTTCAAGTTAGAAAGACTGCGAAATGGCAATGACTGCGGGGAAGGAGCACACAACCCAAAACGAGCCGCGCTGCCCCTCGTGCAAGCGCTATGGGTACAGTGTGTTGAGGTTTACCTGAATACCTGCGTCTTTGTCAAATCAATTATTTACAGTGGTAAATCGCGCACTTTTGGTCAATGCCCGGTGCCGAAGAACCTTCGTCTTTGAACCTCAAACACCGGGGCAGGGCCAGGTAAAAGCCCGGCGCCGTGACTGCGAGCGAGTTTGAAGGCGCTGCTTCGCCGAGCCATAAAAAATGATGTTGAAAATGGGACAACGCTAATCCCAGACCCAAATCGGGTGACCTCAAACAATTGGTCTCGCAAGCGTCGTTGTCGCCGGGAGTGCTGTTGGATTCACACAATCGGCCAAGGACTCATCGAGCTGTCTGGCGTGGAATTCTCGGTTCCGGTCGAGTAACCGGCCACCCGGGCATAACTCGATAAAGGAGGCTTCTGCACGGGTAAAGCGCATCTGCCTCTCTTTGGCGCTATTCATAACGCTCGTTTTCGTGGTCTTCGTATTCAACCAGACTGTGCAGGTCGTTCACTACGCGAGGGAGCTTAGTCCTGTCTTGGCGAAGGTCGTTGAATGGACTCTTGTCCTCATCTACTGCATCTTGCTTTTGACCCCCGTGGTGCTTTGGCTCCGGCTACCAAAGAGAATACAGCCGCCTCTTCTTGCTGAAGGCAGTGAATACGAGCGGTTCATCGTGAACTTCAAGAAGCGCCTTTCGCGCAATCCGAGACTCCGAGATTCGTGACCAATTCAATTTACGGTGGTGAATCCTTTCCTTCAGTTCTGCGTGGCAAGGCGTCGGCTCATCGCATAGCGGTGAGCCGCTCTTGCTATTACCTAGCACTTGTCCTGCATCCACTCCGGCACCTTCCGAAACACCCGGCTGAAAATCTCGTAGGCAAGGTCTACCGATTCCTCGATGGCCTTGCCGGTGGGCACCACGCGGACGTTCACTTGCCGCTCTCTCGCCAGCCGGATACAGGCTATCAAGCACGCGCCGAGAGGGAACATCCCTCTATAGGATTCAAGGCTTTTTGCGGTTCTCTGCGATACGACGAGCAATCCACTCATCGACCTCAGATTCAACCCACCCAACTGCACGAGCCCGAAGCGAGACTGGCGCAGGAAACTGCCCTTTGGCAATCCATTGGTAAATTGAAGAACGAGAAAGACCGGTTCGCATTTTCACTGCGGGGAGTCTGAGAATCACGGTAGCCATAAACGCAATCTACCTCTCGCCAGCCAACGGGATAGCAGAGGCTTCGAATAACGTCCAGTGACAACCATCACGGGTTTTGCGACCCCTCCCACCGGGGTGCATTTTTCGGTCGAAACTTCCTAGCATTTCCTAACACTTTTCCTAAAATCCGAGGGCTCAGAATCCCCATCAAGACTGGGAAAATCTCGCCTGCATTCGAAATCTCGCGTTTTTGGCTTGCTTTTTAGAGGGTTCACTTTTTACAGTGTAATTGGAAAAACGCCAGGCACTCCGAAGGCGCGTCCCTTCTTCGGCACCAAAACTCCACTGAGCAAATTGGAAACAGAGGACCTTCTTCCGCCGAGGCGGACTCAGGACTTCGGCGCGGGCTGACGATTATCCAAAGTATCCCGCGCCTCTGCCTCTGCGCAGCTTGGCGCGGACCATGGCTGCCGCCTCTTCCTTGGTTACGTTGCCGTCTTTGTCGGTGTCGAGGCCGGAGTTTCGGCCATATTCGGCACTCGGCTTACTGAAAAGGACCCATGAGTTTGCCTTGCCGATTGCGGCCGGCCAAAGGATAGCCATGTAGACATCCTCGATAGTCTCGAGCATGTTCTTGTACGGGTCGAGATACTTCTCGACGTAGTCCATCTGGTCTACGGCAGTCATGGCGGCCAGGTCCGCAGTGCTGGTGCCGAGCTCAGCGGCTGTGGCGGGTGTGAATTGAATCAGGCCAGTGGCGCCGCTGGAATTTTTTATCGAAGGGCTGAAGGTCTCGCCGGTCTCGAAGGCCATGGCCGAGATGAGGTAGTTGGGATCGACGCCAATGTTCTGGGCAATCTGAATCAGCCTGGCCTTGAACGCGGCGCTGACCCTGGCTCCCCAGGCGACCTGCTGGACACCGAGATCTTCAGCCGCAATGCCACGCGCGAGAAAGTCGAACGTGGGGTCGTTCGGTTCGACCATTCCAGTAGGCCGCTTCATGAGGAGATGATGGCGCTGGACGGCTTCGATCGCGGAGATTGTCGCGCGCCCGCAAAGCCCATCATTATCGATGGGGCGCAGAGGGGCTGGAATCTTGAGGTTGAGCAACTGCTGGATGATTGTCACGTCGCCGAAGAGGTTTGCGCCAGACCGTCCAACCGAGCTCAAGATTGTAAATTCTCCAGGCATGGTTGACGTCTTTCACCTTCCAGTGGCTGAACGAGAGATGGGCGACAGCGTAGGCGATGCGGCGCTTGCCCAGTGATTGTATGAGGATAAATCAAGAGAATATGAAGGGTGACCTCCGTAAGCCCGCCGGAGAGCCGTCAAGACGTTGGCAAAAGAAGATGAAGTGTATATTGGTTGCAACGGTTTCCTGAGCAGACTTGCGCATCGTGGTCCACGTGTTCGGCGGCTTGGGTGATGCGCAGGTCGAACGCATGAGCGATTTTCCGGTCAAAGCGCGACACGTGAAACCACTCATCAAGAGCTTTGTCGAAAGCCCAAATTACTCCTCGCGCAACGGGGCCGACATCGACATGATTGTGCTGCACTGCAGCACAGCGGCGACCGTTGAGGGCACCATTCATTGGTTCCTGAATCGCAACTCGCGAGTATCCGCTCATTATGTCGTCGACAAAAACGGCGATATCTATCAGATGGTCCGCGACAACTGTTCGGCCTGGCACGCGAAGGCCGCTAATTCACGATCGATTGGCATCGAGCATGTGGGCACGGCAGCCGACCGCCTGACGGATGCCCAGAGCGAGGCGAGCGCGGAGCTGGTTCGCTGGCTTGTCGCGGAATATGGGATACCCGCGGCGAATGTGGTGGGACACAAGTTTGCCCTGGGCAACGAAGGAAGCACCGACTGCCCGAATCGGCTCTTTGGCGATGCAACGGCGGACGCGGTTGCGAAATGGGTGACGGCGAACGTTGGAGATGCCGCCGGACTGCAAGAGCCGCGAAAGCGGCGCAGGGTTGCGGCCGACCCTGCTGGGCGCAGGGCGCTCGAGCTACCGAACTGGGCCAGGCCGGTAACGTGGTTCGCCAGGCTGCGAAGCGACTTGTCGCGCATCGATCAGAATGTTATGGCGGCGCCGCAGACGTCTGCGCCTGCATTGACCGCCCTGGAGCTGATGACCATCGCGCTGGAAGACAGGCGGTTTTTTCATCATCCCGGTGTCGACGCGCGTTCAGTTTTGCGAGAGACTCTCAGGGTGCTCACAGGCCGAAAGCATGGCGGGGCAAGCACCATTGACATGCAGTTTGTGCGGACGGCGACGGGATTCAGGGCGCCGACGGTGAAGCGGAAAGTTTATGAGGCATTCTTAGCTTTGGCTGTTCAATTTCGCCACAAGAAACTTGAGATTCTGCGGTCTTACCTGGCTTGCGCGTATTTCGGGTCCGGGCTGATCGGCGCGAATGCGGCGGCGCAGAGGATTTTCAATAAGAATGCCGATCGACTGGGCATCGAAGAGGCCGCTCTTATCAGCGCAATGCTGGCGTATCCGCGACCCCTGCATGGATTGCCACGGTGGGAGGAGCGTGCGCGCCGCCGGGCCGCTTATGCGGTGGCGGTGTTCGCCCGGCGCAAGCGCCGTTTGGCCGGTCCCTACGAGATGGCCCCGCTGGAGGGTGAGGCGAGAGGTACGGAAGACTGCGCGCTGCTGCCGCGCTAACGGTGGCACACCAAAGCGTCAATCGTGGCTGCGCTTGAGCGCCGCTTCAATTCCCGCTTCCGCGAGCGGCGTCATGATGGCAAAGCCGGCCGCTATCGGGTGAACGCCGTCGTCGCTCAGCGCGGGCGGAAGGCCGCCATGCTCATCCGTCATGGCCGAGTAGTAGTCCACGTAGAGATAGCCTTTTTCAGCCGCATATTTTTTAATCCACGCATTTAATTCGACGATCTTCGGCGCAGGCTTCAGGTGCGGCGACCAGGCGAATTCGGATGAAGGCAGCACCGAGCACAGCACCACTTGAATGTTGTTGGCCGTGGCCAGGTCGGCCATGGAGGCGATATTCTCACCGCTTTGCTCGGTGGTCATTGGACCGGTGTTTTCCATGATGTCGTTAGTCCCGGCGAGAATGAGCACGACCTTCGGTTTCAAATCAATGACGTCCTGGCGGAAGCGCACCAGCATCTGCGGCGAGGTCTGGCCGCTGATGCCGCGGTTGATGTAGGGCTTGCCCGGAAACGATTTTTCTAGGCGCCAGTCCTCAGTGATCGAGTCACCCATGAAGACAACGCGGTCCTCTCCCGGTTTGGGCGCAGGCAGCGCGGCGTCAGCCTCCCTGAAGCGCTCAAGCCCGCCGAAGTCGACCAACAGTTGCGCGTCGTGCGCTTTCTTCCAGGCGTAGAACGCGGCCGGATGGGGCCCGGTGTTCGAGGCTGTTGGTGGGGCAGCGGGCGAAGTGACCGGTTGCTGCGCGTGCATGAGCCATGGAGCGGAGATCGCGGCCGCTGCGGCCAGGAGAAAGATCGCTTTGCAGAGGTTTTGTCGATTCACTGGAGTGCTCCGATTGCAGCGATTATAGGCAATCGTGGTCGAGGGGGCGAAGGGGCGTGTGGGCGAAGAGTATCCCTCAGGGGCTAAAGCCCTCAAGGATACTCCGTGGACAATTTTTCGGCCCGGCTAAAGCCGTACCCTTGTTACAACGCGTCCGAACACACCACGGTGAAAGCCGTGCCATTTCAAAACGGATTCAAATTGGCCCGCTACCGAGCGCTCCGTTCCCACGAGAACCAGAATGAGCGGGCCGCCGAAGGGCCGTGCTGCGCGCGCCACCGATTATAGGCAATGGTGCCTGAGGCACGCGAAAAAGGCGCGCGGCGAAGAAAGGCGATTATGATGGCGTTTACGGCGATTCTCAGCATCGGGCGAAGCTCTGTTTCCGGGGAGTGGCGTGTCGCAGATCTTTATCAGTCATTCGAGCGTGGATCGGACGGAAGCGGCAGAGCTACTGGAGTGGTTGCGCGCCCAGGGATTCGCCTCGACATTTCTGGATTTCGACGATGAGCGGGGTATCGCTCCGGGAGAGAAGTGGGAGAGCACGCTGTATCGCGAGATCTCGGCTTGCGATGCGGTGATCCTGATCCTGACTGAGAACTGGTTCCACAGCAAGTGGTGCTTTGTGGAGTTCGCGCAGGCGCGGGCGCTGGGCAAGGCGATCTTCCCGCTGGTGGAGACGCCGACCAAAGAGAAGTTCATCGGCGACAACATCCAACTGCTGGACCTGGTGAAGGACCGCGAAGGCGGGATGGACCGGCTGCGCTCGGAGCTGACGCGCATCGCATTGAACGCGCGCGGCGGGCTGCACTGGGACAACAAGCGGCTGCCCTATCCGGGGTTAATGGCCTTCGAGGAGGCTGATGCCGCGATCTACTTCGGGCGCGACGACGACATCCGTGCGCTGATTCAACGGCTGGAAGCCAGGCGCGTGCAGGGCGGCGAAAAGCTGGTGGTGGTGCTGGGCGCATCGGGGTCGGGCAAGTCGTCGCTGCTGAGAGCGGGAGTTGCGCCGCGATTGAAGCAGGATCGGCACAACTGGATCGTGCTACCGCCATTTCGTCCCCAGGGAGAACCTTTGGACGAGTTGGCGCTGGCGATTGCCTCGGCGCTCGGCGATGCGAAGAACTGGCGGCAATGGCGGATCGAGCTTGAAGGGGAGAATCCGACGCGCGCGCTGAAGGATCTGGCGCGAGACCTGCGCGCGGCGCACGGGCAAAACGAAGCGCACATTCTGATCACGATCGACCAGGGCGAGGAGCTGTTCAGCGGCACGGATACCGGACAGACAGAGCGGTTCTTCGCGGTGCTGAACGCGATGCTGAGCGCGCAACTGCCGTACCTGGCAACGATGACGCTGCGCTCGGACTACCTGGGCCGTTTGCAGCAGGAGACGCGGCTGGCAGCGCCGTTCGAGCAGTTCTCGCTCAAACCTATGCCGCTGGAGCGGGTGCGCGACATCGTGCTGGGGCCGGCCAAGCTGGCGGGCATGACCGTGGACGATGCGCTGGTGACGGAGATGATGGCGGACGCGCGGACCGACGATGCGCTGCCGTTGCTGGCATTCGCGCTGCGCGAACTCTATGACCGCTCGGCCGGCACAAAACATATGACGGTAGACGCCTATCGCGCGATGGGCGATGCGCAGGCGCAGCTTTCGCCGCTGGAAAACGCGGTACGGCGCAAGGCGGATGAGGTGCTGGGCGCGGCGAATCCGACGGCGGAGGATCTGCAGGCGCTCAAGGAAGCATTTATTCCCGGCCTGGTGCGGGTCAACGCGGAGGGCGAGTACGCGCGGCGCGCGGCGGAGATGTCGAAAATCTCAAGCCGCGCCATGCCCATGGTCGAGCGGTTGGCGAAAGCCTACCTGTTGACGGTGCGCCACGAGCGCGGCGTGGCGCTGGTGGAAGTGACGCATGAAGCATTGCTGCGCAAGTGGCCGCGGCTGAAAAACTGGCTGGACGAAGAGAAGGAGTTCCTGACCGGCAAAGAGCAATTGGACCAGGATCTCGCGGACTGGGAGAGCGCGCCGGAGAAGGAGAAGACACAAGCGCTGCTGTGGGGACTTAAGCTGGCGCGGGCGCAGGCGTGGCTGACGGCAAAGCCGCGGCAGTTGAACGAAGCCGAACGACGATTCATTGAGGCTTCAGTGGCGCACGCGGCGGCACTGAGAAGGCGGGAGATGGTGCGCACCACGGGCGCGATAGCCGTTGTGCTCTGCCTTATCTTCAGCTTCGTGATCGCGTACCTGGTGAGCAAGAGGCACGATGCCCAGGCAGCGGCGGCCGGCGCGCGCATGGCGGCGAGCGAAACGGACTCTGAGTTTGCGGCTACGGAGATGGCGCGGGACGAGGAGCCGGTGTCACTGGCGTATCTGGCGGATGCCATGAGCAAGAACCCCGGAAACCAGAAGGCGATGGCGCTGGCAGTGTCAGAGCTGCGCAACGCAGTGCTGCCTGTGGAGACGCTGCACCACGATGGCGAGGTGCAGGATGCGAGCTTCAGCCCCGATGGAACCAAGGTGGTGACAGCTTCAGCAGACGACACGGCGCAGCTGTGGGATGTGGCGACGGGGCAGAAAATCGGCGAGCCGATGCGGCACGCGGATTGGGTGCATACGGCGGAGTTCAGCCCGGATGGCACCAAGGTGGTGACCGCGTCCTGGGATGGGACGGCGCGGGTGTGGGACGCGAGGACCGGCGCACAGATCGGAAACGCCATGCAGCACAATGTTTCCATTGAAGGTGGCAAGGTGAACAGCGCGTACTTCAGCGCAGATGGAACGGAGATCGTGACCGCGTCGTGGGACCACACGGCGCGGGTTTGGGACGCGACGAATCCCGCGCATGCGGAGATTGGAAAGCCTCTGGTGCATCAGCTGCCGGGCGCGATATCGGAGACGGTGTGGACGGCGATGTTCAATCCGACGGGCGCGCCGCAGGTGGTGGTGACGGCATCGGCCGATCATGAGGCGCGGCTATGGGACCTGGCGACGCAGACGGAGAAAGCCCACAAGCTGCAGAACGGCGAAATGAATAAGGCGGTGATCAGCCCCGACGGGCGATGGGTTGCCACGGCCGGCGATGACGGCACTGGATACATTCTGGATGCGAGGACGTTTCAGCCCGTGGGCCGGCCGCTTACGGATGGGAGCGGAGAACCGATCCGTTTCGTCTCTTTCAGCCCGGACAGCCGGAGCATTGTGACGGCCTCGCAGGACAACACGGCGCAGCTTTGGGAAGTTCCGTCGGGCAATCCGATTGGGCAGAAGATGGTGCACGAAGGCTGGGTTGAGGCAGCGACGTTCAGCGCGGACGGCAAATATGTGGTGACAGCCTCGTCGGACCGGACGGCGCGGGTGTGGGACGCGCAAACGGGACAGCCGCTGAGCGAGCCGATGCGGCACAGCGGAGATGTGTACATGGCACGCTTCAGCCCGACGGATTCGTCGTTGGTGGTGACGGCATCGTTCGACCACACTGCACGCATCTGGAAGTGGAATCGGGCTGCGGAGCTGCCGGTGATCAGCGGCAAGGGCGCGCTGAGAACCGTTTGCCTGAACGCAGACGACGAGAGACTGGTGACCGTGACCGAAAGCGGCGCGCAGATCTGGAATGCGCGCACGGGACAGGCGGCGGGCCAGATGACGCCGACGGGCCCCGTGACGCTGGCGACATGCAGCGCCGACGGAACGCTGATGTTCACGGCCTCAGGCAAGCAGGGCCAGATTCGCAACGCGATGACGGGCACGCCGGTGGGAGAGGCGATCTCGCTGAAGGAAACGCCAGAGGCCGCGGTGATCGATGCGCGCGACAAGTTGCTGGCCGTGGTGTCGCCGGATGAACTGGAGATATGGGATGCGGCGACAGGGCAGGAGAAGGGATATCCGATCCAGCTTGGCGGAGACGCCACCAGTGCGGTGTTCAGCGGCGATGGAAGCATGATCGCCACGTGGTCGCATGGCGGAACGGTGCGGGTTTGGAATGTCGCGACGGGCGCGGCGATCGGCAAACCGATGATCCACAAGGGAGAAGTGAAGAGCGCGAATTTCAGCCCCGACGGGCAGCTGCTGGTGGCCTCTTCGACGACCGGCCATGAAGCAAGCTTGTGGACGGTCGAAACGGGAGCGGAGGCAGGGGTGCTACAGGTTGATAACTGGGTGCCCGATGCGGAGTTCAGCCCCAACGGAAAGTGGGTCGCGAGCTCTTACGGAGGCGCGGCGCAGGTGTGGGATGTGGCCGCGAAGAGCCGGTTGAGCCAACTGATGCAAGAGAAGGACACAGTCCTGGTTTCAACGTTCAGCCCCAACAGCGAGTGGGTACTCACCGCGTCGCAAGATGGAGTGGCGCAGGTGTGGGACGCGATGACCGGAGTAGAGGCGGGCAGGCCGATCAAGCGAGCGGAGGCAGCAGCGGAGAGCCTGCCGGTTCGCGCGGCGTTCACGAGCGATGGCAAGTGGATCCTGACCGCCTGGCAGGACGTCGACCAGAATGAAGCGCCGACGGGATGGGAAGTGCACCTTGATGAAGCGCCGATGGTGACCGGCAGCGCACCCGCATGGCTGATTCAACTGGCGGAGATTGCGGGCGGCGAGGAGCTGGACAATCACGGCGTATTGCAGCCAACGCCTTCAGACGAGGACTCGACGCAACTGCGCCAGACCTTGCTGGGGCTAAGCGGCAGCGATCCGGTGAGTCAGTTTGGCAAGTGGCTGGCTTCCGATCCGCGCTCGCGGGCGATTTCACCGTTGGAAGAGGCGAGCGGAGGGGGCGGCTCGAGGTAGCGCAATGTTGAAGCAGACGGTTGTGGCCGTTATGGCGGCCTTTGTGGCGGGAGCGGCGGCGAGCGCCAGCGCGCAATCGTTGCGTGGACCGCGCATGGGCGCGAAGGAAGCACGGTCTGAACAGCCGCAACTCGCGCATCCAGTCGTCGCCATCACCTTTGACGATCTGCCGGCGGTGGGCACTTTGCCGCCCGGAGAAGACTACGTTGAGGTGGCGAAAACGCTCGTGAGCGAGTTGAAGGCCAACCACCTTGAGGGCACGTACGGATTTGTGAACGGCGGCAAGCTTGCAAGCCGTGCCGGAGCGCCGGAGGCACTGCGGATCTGGCTCGATGCGGGCATGAATATCGGCAGTCATACCTGGTCGCACATGAGGCTGACCACGAACACCGTCGAAGCTTTCGAGCAGGACATCGCGCAGGATGAGCCGGTGCTTGAGCAGTACGGCGAATTGCGTGACTGGCGCTGGTTCCGCTTTCCGTATTTGGAGGAAGGTGAAACGGTGGAGAAACGCCGCGCGGTTCGCGCCTATCTGAGCGAGCACGGATATCACATCGCCCAGGTGACGCTGCAGTTTGAGGATTACGCGTGGAACGATGCGTACTGCCGGTGCCGGATCAAGCAGGACGAGGCGGCGATTGCGAAGCTGAGGCAAAGCTATCTTGATGCCGCTGCGGAAGACATAACGCTGGGGCGCGAAGAAGAGCAATTGGTGTTCGGGCGCGAGATTCCCGATGTGATGCTGCTGCACGAAACGCCTTTCACTACGCTGATGCTTCCGGATTTGCTTGACCTGCTTCGCAAGCAGGGATTCAGCTTCGAGAGCCTCGCGCAGGTGGAGAGCGACCCGGCGTATGCCGATGATCCTGACGCGGGACTGTTATCGGGAGGGACGCTTCTCGGGCAATTCATGGATTCACGCCACTTGCCTTACCCGCCGGCTGAATCTGATCCATTCCAGCACATAGACCAGCTATGCCAGTAAGGCCCGCGAAGAGCGCATCGCTTCTTCGGGGCCCGGTTTTCTTTTTCATTTCGTAAACCCCCGGCAGTTGGAACATGTGGCGGCTTTGTGTTGCGCGGGCGTGCGTGCTCTAGGATGAGTTTATGGGGGCTGTTCTCGAAATTCGCGGGCTCGAGGTGCGGTTTGGCGCCGTGGACGCCGTGCGCGGCGTGAGCCTGAGCGTGGACGAAGGCGAAGTGCTGGGGCTGGTGGGCGAGTCGGGATCGGGCAAGAGCGCGACCGCGCTGGCGATCATGGGACTGCTGCCGCCGACGGCCAGGACAGCCGGGCAGATCATGTGGCGGAGCTCGGGCGAGGGGAGCGGTGCGGATCTGCTGCGGGAAAGACCGGAGCAGATGCAGCACCTTCGCGGACGCGAGATCGCGATCATCTTTCAAGAGCCGATGACGGCGCTGAACCCGGTGATGACCGTGGGCCGGCAAGTGGCCGAATGCGCAGAGGCGCACACACAGCGGCTTACGCGGAGAGAGGCGAAGCGCAAGGCGATTGCGGCGATGGAGGCCGTGGCGATTCCCCGTGCGGCCGAGCGGTACAGCGACTATCCGCACCAATTTTCGGGCGGGCAGCGGCAGCGGATTCTGATTGCCATGGCGCTGATCAACCGGCCGCGGCTGTTGATTGCCGACGAGCCGACGACGGCGCTGGATGTGACGGTGCAGGCGCAGATTCTGAAACTGCTGGGGGAGTTGCAGCGCGAGTACGGGCTGGCGATGCTGTTTATCTCGCACGATCTGGCGGTGGTGGGGCAGGTGGCCGGGAGGGTCGCGGTGATGCGAGGCGGAGAAGTGGTGGAGACGGGCGAGTGCAGCAGGGTGCTGGCGGCGCCGGAACACGCATACACGCGCACGCTGCTGGCCGCGGTGCCGACGCTGCGCACCGATCGCGCGCGGCCGTTGGCGACGGTGGACGGGTAGCGGGCGTCGCCGATCCAGATCAGATTTTTTGAGAGATTTCTTTGAGCGGTTTTGTCGCCCCTACGGGGCTTGGGAACTTTTTGTGCGCGTTTCCCAGGGCTGCGTCCGCCACGGCGGACTTGCCCAGGGCTAACTTCTGTCGCTCCCTACGGGAGCTCGTGCAGTGTTGAGCGAGCCGGCTTGCCTTCTTCCTAAATGAGTGCTGGGCCCTCTGAGATCTCTTGCGGGGTTTCGGGGCGCGGACGAAACTTTGCCGGTGCTTTCCTCGAACAATGGGCGCACCGAGGCGAGCCTCGTAGACTCATGAGAGAGGTTGAGCGCGATGCGATGGTCGGCCAAGTTTTTGCGCCCGGCGGTTTCGGCGGCGGAGCTTCCCGAGGCGAGCGTACCGGAGATCGCGTTTCTGGGGCGGTCGAATGTGGGCAAGTCGAGTCTGCTGAACGCGCTGGTGGGTGCGAAGGCGGCGAAGGTCTCGTCGACACCGGGACGCACGCGGGCGATCAATTTTTTTCTGGTCTCGGACGGACGCCGCGGGAGCAAGATGATTTTCGCGGATTTGCCGGGCTATGGCTACGCGAAGATTTCGAAGTCGATTTCGGCGGAGTGGCCGAAGTTTATTGAGCCGTACCTTGCGATGCGCGAAACGCTGGAGTTTTGTATCTGCCTGGTGGATGCGAACGTGCCTCCGCGGCCGAACGACCGGCAATTGTTCGAGTGGCTGCGTAGCGCGGGCCGCAAATTTCTGGTGGTGGCCACGAAGGCGGATCGGCTGAGCGGGAACGAGAGGACGCGCAATCTGGCGACGTTGAAAAGCGGGCTCGACGTGGACGAGATTTTGCCGGTCTCGGCGAAGACGGGGTTGGGGATCGAGGAGTTGTGGAGGAAGATTGGGGAGGCAGCGGACAGTGAGCAGGGAACAGGGAACGGGGACCAGGGGCCAGGGACGTAGGGGCCAGGGACGCGGGTCAGGGCTTCGTGGGGGCGATGCGGATTTGGTCCTGCTGGCCATTGAAGTACACGACGATTTCAACAGCCGATTTGATCTCGCTGCGTTCGGCGGATTGGCGGACGCGGGCGATGAAGCGAGCGGCGAACTCGCAGTTGGAATCGAGAAGGCGCAGGCCGTGCGCCATGCGGCCGAGATAGCGCGGTGCGAAACGGAGCCAGCGGCGGGATTTCCATTCTTCGGAGTCGAGGCAGGCGAGGGCGATTTCATCCAGCTGGGCCAACTCTTTGGGAAGAGCTGAGTCGACGCGCCAGGTGACGAGGGCAGGCGGCTTGCCGGGATCAGCCCCTGTGGCAGCGTTTTGCTGAACGATCGGCGACTCCCCATTCTGCATGAGCGCCGCGTGGAACGGCGCGACGGGTACGTCGCGGCGCAGCAGATTCTGGCGAGACACCGCGCTCGTTCATTTCACGCTCGACATCTGAGGGCGGCAAGGCGACGCAGACCGAGACGGTTTCGCGCTTGCGCAGTTGATTTTTCAGGATGCGCAGGGCTTCGTCGAGATTGTTGACGACGAAGTCGGCAACGCCTTCGCGGAGGGCCTGCTTTTGCGCGGCACGGTCGGCGGTGGTTGCCAGAGTAGCGGCGCCGGCAATGTTGGCGGCGACGAGCAGCGCGCGGCCCGCCTCGTCAAGCTCGCCCGCATAGAAAAGCTTGCCGCCGAGGCCGGTCTCCGGATGAGCGCCGGGCGCATCGAGCAGGCTCGCGTAGGAGAGCGCAACGCGCACGAGGAAGTCGAAGGCGGACCGAGATGGAGGTTCGAGGGCCAAGATTCCATCTTAGCGGGCGAGTTAGCGAGTTGGCAGGTTAGCGAGTCAGCAAGTCAGCGAGTCGGCACCGTGCTCTTTTGCGCCGGGATTGCGTCGATGAAATCGAGCATAAGTGGAGCATGGTGCGCAAAAGTCCAGGATTCTCGCTATTCTTCGGGGCGGGAGCGACTAATTCTCCAGTTGATCGTGCCAGCTGCGTTTGCGGACAAAGAAGAGGAACTCGCCGGGCTTGGCTTTGAAGTCGGTCCTGGCGCATTCGTCGGGCGCGGCGATCCCTGTACTGAGAATGGTCGCGATTGAATACCAGATATTCCTCTCCTTATCGCTCTCCTTGGCGGCATCGCAGTTGATGTAGGTGTCCATGCCCATGGAATAGGTGGCCTTGACGGAGATTTCCTTGGCGTCAGCAGGGAGGGTGACGATCACCGTGCCATCGTCATTGATCTTGACCCATTCGGGGTGCACGGATTCGTTATGATCGACGCGCACGAGGAAATTGGAGGCCTTGACGGGAAGGCCGGTTTTGCCATCGAGCAAGCGGATGGTGATGGATGGCGAGGATTGCGCGTGGAGAGAGAGGGAGAAGACTGAAGCGATGGCGAGCAAGGCAAGAGCGCGGATGGACGGCATGGAGCGACTCCTCACTCCCGAATTTACCAAGCGGAGTAAGGCTGGCCGTCGGAACCTTGCTCATCGGAACCAGAGTGGACATCGTTGATGCCGGACTCGGTTTCGTCGATGGAGTACATGGCGTCGCTGGTGTCGGTGACCCAGGTATCTTTGCTGTGGGTCATGGGGTCTTCGGGGATGGCCTTGAGGTAGCCTTCCTGGACGAGATCGTCGAGCGACTGCGGGGCCTTTTGCTTGTCCATGGTGTAGGAATCGATGGCCATGCGCATGGTTTGAAGGTCTTCACGCAAAACCGCCTCGCGCGCATGCTTGATGGCGGCCGCGAAGTAGGGGACAGCGAGCGTGGCCAGGATGGCGATGATCGTCATGACGATGATCAGCTCGATGAGCGTGAAGCCGGATTGTGTGCGTCGGTTGCGCAAATCTTAGCTCCTAGCCTCTAGCTCCCAGCTTCCGTGCTTTGTGTTCCATGCCATTTTCCCCTCAGTGTTGGTTTCATTTCGCGCCTGAAGCACCCCTACCAAAATCGAGCTAAAGGCTATCAGCTAAAAGCTGAAAGCTTGCATTTTTCACCACGTTGAATACTTCGTTCCATCCAGGCCTGTGCCCTGGGATTTGGTGTAGACGTCGAAGACGCTCTGGCCGCCCCAGGAGTCGGAGTCCGGATCGTCCTGCATGGAGCGCATTCCCCAATCAGTGTTGCCGGTCATCGGATCCACTGGAATCTTGCGCAGGAACTTGAGCTTCTTGCCTTGCACGTCGACGCCGTTGACCAGCGTATCCAGATCGGGAGGATAGTTCTGGCTCTCTACCTTGGTCTGGAAGGCGCCTTTGTCGGCTGCGTCTTTGTATTTGTCGATGGCGTCGCGCATCTCCCAGAGATCGAAGCGGAGCTCACGCTCCCTTTGCCGCTTGACCTGGAAACGGACCAGCGGGAGCGCAGCGGTAGCGAGAATGGTGAGGATAGCGCAGGTCACGATGAGCTCGACGAGCGTGAGGCCGCGTTCCGACTTTCCGCGGACAGAGACTGGCGCGCCGCGGCGGATACAGGAAGAAGCTCCCTCAGGGGCTGAAGCCCCTATGGAGTCGCGCCCTTTCAGGTCGTCGAATGTGCGGGCGGTAAGGAGGGGAATCATGAGTGCTGCTCCCTACTTGACGACGATGCTGGTTTGCGCGCTTGCGACGGGCAGCTGCTGTTGCGCGCCGTTGACCACCGAGGCGCGAGTGATGGCGAGATCGCTGGGACCCGAGGCCTTGGCCTGGAAGGTGAGAACACAGACCACGCCGGTGCCGGAGATGCCGTGTGTTCCGGGCGGGCGGGAGATGCCGACAACAAGATTTCCAAGGGGCTCGTCAGCATGAATGGGAGGCGCAGCCTGACCATCGCGGCTGAGGAAGTCGCCGGGTGAGACATTGACGAGCTGAAGTTTTGAAGCGTCGTAATGGAACTGGAGGGCGACGGATGCGACGTCAGCAGCGCCATTTAACACGACGGGAACCTGGAAGGTTGCCCCGGAGGCCGGCGGAGTGGAGGGCGCATTGAGCGCGAAGGCTGCGCCGGCGGCAGAAGATACAGGCGGGCCAGCGGTTGCGGGTGACGTAGCGGGTGTTGCAGCCGCCGGGGCGGGCGGAGTAACTGCCGGAGGCTGCGCCGAGGCAGGCGGTGGAAGAGCCGGTTGTGGCGCGGGCGTAGGAGTGACAACCTGTGAAGCCGCCTGCGAAGCGGGATTGGGCGCTGTCGCGGCGGATTGGGCGGTCGAGTTTGGGCCTCCGTTGGAAGCCATGTCGGAGCGCAACTGGGCCAGCATCGCGGGAGCGGCCTCGACAGCGCTCTCGGCGGGAATCGATCCCACGGCAGGCCGGTTCATCGCGGCGGGCTCGACAGCTGGCGCGGCGGGCGGCGCTGGAGCGCCTGTATCGGCGTACCGCAGGTCGATGGATTGGCCCGCACCGGTATCGATCTCACGCAGATTGGCCTGATCCAGCTCTTGCGAGCGGACGATGTGCGGCACGACAACGAAGACGATGTCGTCGTTCTGGATGATGCGGTCTCTGGAACCAAAGAGGTATTTGAGAACAGGAATAGCGCTCAGGCCGGGGATGCCGTTCCAGTTGTTCTGTTCCTGATTGTTCTGGATGCCGCCCAGGATGCTGGCTTCGCCCTCGCGCAGGCGGATGGTCTGGTCGACGACGCGCTGGCTGATGATGGGCTCGGTGACACCGCTGATGGTTTCAGTGCCGCTTTCGGCGGAGACTTCGATCTTAATTTTGAGCGTAACGTCGTGATCGTAATGGATGCTGGGCGTCATCTCGATGTTGACACCGACGTCCTGGTACTGGAATTGCGTATTCACCAGCGAACTGACCAGCGCGGTGGCGGCGCCGGTTTGATAAGAGCCGGTGGCGATGGGGATGCGCGAACCGATCTTCATGGTGGCCTTTTGATCGTCGGTAGCGCGGATGCGCGGACTCTGCAGAACCTTGGTGTTGTTATCGGTCAGCAAGAGATTCAACGTGGCCGAGCCCACGTTCACGGCGAAATCAGTGGAGTTGAGGTGGGCAAGATTGTAGAGAGTGGGGCTGACGGTGCTGGTGCTGGTGGTGGACGTGGTAGAAGTGGTGCTCGAACTGCAGGAGTTGGTTGCCGCGCAGTTAGGCTGCAGGGTGATGCCAACGCTGCTGGGCCACTCCATCCCCAGCGTCCGTTCCCAGTTCTTGCTCACCTCGAGTACGGCGATGTCGACGACAACTTCGCCGCGGGCCTTGTCCAGGTCGTCAATAAGCTGCTGCGCGAGCAGAAGCTCGTCGGGCGTGGCGCGCATGACGATGGCGTTCTGGCTTTGCACGCCGTAGACCTTGGCGTTGGGCATGACGTTGCGCAGAGCGGTTTGCACGTCATTGAGATCGTTCTGCTGCCAGGCGTTGGTCAGATAGAAGGTCTGCACTGCCTCTTCATCGAGCTCCTGGCGCTTGGTGCGGGAGTTCTGCGCAATAAAGATGGTGTTGCTGGTGACGGGACGCCAGAAGGTGTCAGACATGACGCCGACGATGCGCAGGGCATCGAGGAGGGAAACGTTGTTGAGGTCAACCTGAATGCGCTTGGAATTGAAGTCGGGATCGAAGAGGACATTGACGCCGGCGGCTTTGGCGACGGCCTGGTAGACGACTTTGGCGTCCTCGGCCATATGCAGCGAAAGAGGCTCGTTGGTGAGAGGGCGGAGCTCGGGCGGTGCTTCGACCTCGCCCAGTTCCTGCTCCTCGCCAGCGGGTTGGGGCAGGCCGACTTCGGGGACCGGCGCGCTGGTGCCTTGCCGCTGGCGCACGCGGGCGATTTCCTGTTGCGCGGCCTCGTTGCCAGGGTCGATCTCGGCGGCATGAAGGAACTCAGAAAGCGCGCCCTGTACGTCGCCCGACTGGAGCAGCTTGCGGCCCCTTGTGATGTGCACCGAGGAGTCGGTGGTGCGAATGCGCGCGAGGGCGATTTTGAAGCGCGCGTCCTTGGGGTCGCGATTATAGGCCTTCTGGTAAAGCTCGAAGGCTGTGTCGTAGTCTTCGCGGGCCTCGGCGGCCTGTGCCTGCTTGAAGTCCGAGTTGGCAGATTCCGCATTAAGCCTGGCCGCGAATATGCCGAGGCCTGCCACAGTGCAAGAAATTGCAAGCGCGAGGAACCATCGCGAGGCCATGGTTCGAACGGCGGCTTGTTGAAGGGTGCGATGGTTCATACGACTCCAAAACGCGGCAAAGCGGAACAAGGCCAAACGGAGCGCAGCAAAGGGGAACGCGGCGAAGAGAACATGGTCAGGGACCCGGATTCGCGCGCGGCGGCAGGCATTTGCGGGCCGCGGCGGGCGTCCGGATGCGGTTCATTCTGCCGAACTTCCCGGAAAAAACGCTCCCTCATTCTAGCAAAGCTCCGTTCGTTGCCATCGGAAGCGGCGCGATGGCGCACCGGTGCTACGATGAGAACTCAAGGACGCCCGCCCATGGCTCGCCAATCCAGTCATGTTATTGCCGCGAAAGGTGCTCCGGCGGCCAAAAAACCAGCGAAACCCCGCGATCCCGTGGCCAGCGGCGAACGCGACGCGGCGCACAACCGCGCGGCCAGCCACAACTACTTTTTGCTGGAGAAGTTCGAGGCCGGCGTGGCGCTGCGCGGGACGGAGGTCAAATCCATCCGCCAGGGCAAGGCCAACCTGAAGGACTCCTACGGGCTGATCAAGGATGGCGAGGCGTTCCTTTTGAACATGCATATCGGGCCGTACTCCCACGGCAACATCGCCAACCACGACGAGACGCGCACACGGAAACTGCTTCTGCACCGCGAAGAGGTCCGCAAGCTACTCTCCAAGACGCAGATCAAGGGGCATACGCTCATTCCGACGCGCTTGTATTTCCGCAAGGGGAGGGTGAAGTGCGAGCTGGCGGTGGCCAAAGGCAAGCAGGATTGGGACAAGCGGGAGACGGAGCGGCGGCGCGAGGCCGACCGGGAAGCACGGGCGGCGATCAAGGCGAACAAGCACAGAGGCGGCCGTTAGCTAAAAGCCTTTAGCTATTAGCTTGTTGCGCGGGATCGGGAGGCCGTGCGTTCTCGGGGCTGGGTTTGGAGGCGGATGTGGAGCAACCTTCATCCTGACGCGGTCAGATTTGCCACAAGCCGAGCGTTCCGTGAAGAATAGGCACTATGCGGACAGAACTTTCCTTTGCCCCGATTGCGGGGATCGCCACCGAATTGCTGGCTGTTTTGGCCACCGATACCCAAACTGAAAAAGGCCCCGACGCCAAGCCGCAGCCCGCGCTGCTGACCACCGACCCGGCTGTCCGGGCCGCTGCGGCCGGAGTGCTCGGGACCGGCGAGTACAAGGCGGGCGCCAACGAAACCGTGCTGCTGCACGCGCCGGCAGGAATCGCGGCTAGGCGGCTGCTGATTGTGGGATTGGGCAAGATGGCCAAAGCGACGGTTCACTCAGTGCGCGAAGCCGCGGGAACGGCGGTGCGCTTTGCCAAGCCGCGAGGCATTCGGGAAGTGCTCCTCGCGCTGCCCTCTTCAGAAGGCGTGCACGGCGCAGCCGCAGTGCGGGCCGCGGTTGAGGGCGCGTTTGTGGGCGACTTCGACGCCGACACCTACCGCAGCGATCGCAAGGATCAGAGCATCCAGACATTCTCACTTGCGGTTGCGGGCGAAGCGGACCGCGCGGCCGTGGAGGAGGCGTTTGCCGGGGGCGCGATCGTGGGCGAGAGCCAGAACTTTGCGCGGTCGCTGGTAAACGAGCCGGGCAACAAGCTGACGCCGACCATTCTGGGACAGCGGGCCGCGCAGATGGCGCAGGAGGTGGGCCTGGGGTGGGAAGTGCACTCCACGGAAAAGCTACACGAGCTGAGGATGGGCGCGTTCTGGAGCGTGGCGCAGGGTTCGGCGGAGCCGCCGGCGCTGATCGTTTTGCGTTATGAGCCGGAAGGCGTGACCGAGGGCCCCGTGCTTGGGCTGGTGGGCAAGGGGATTACGTTCGACACCGGCGGCATCTCGATCAAGCCCGCCGACAACATGGAAAAGATGAAGTACGACATGGCCGGCGGAGCGGCGATGATCGGGGCGATGCGCGCCATTGCGCTGCTGAAGCCGAAGGTGCGGGTGATCGCGATTGTCTGCGCGGCGGAGAACATGCCTTCAGGCACGGCGCAGAAGCCGGGCGACGTGCAGACGGCGATGTCGGGCAAGACCATTGAGATCATCAACACCGACGCCGAAGGAAGGCTGGTGCTGGCTGACGGGCTGACGTACGCGCGGCAACTGGGAGCGACACATCTGATCGACGCAGCCACGCTGACCGGAGCCATTTCGGTTGCGCTGGGCAAGATCACGGCCGGCGCGTTTTCGAACGACGACGCGGCGTACAGCAAATTCGAGTCAGCCCTGGAGGTCTCCGGTGAAAAGTTCTGGCGGCTGCCACTGGGCGACGCGTATGCGGACCTGATCAAATCGGACATCGGCGACATCAAGAACGCAGGCGGGCGGTGGGGCGGGGCCATCATTGCCGCTGAGTTCCTGCACGTCTTCGCCGAGGACACGCCGTGGATTCATCTGGATATCGCAGGGATGGCGTGGGTTGAGGACACGCGTGCATTCATCGCCAAAGGACCGAGCGGGATCGGTGTGCGATCGATTCTGGAGTGGGTGCGGAGCTACGAGTAGAGGCGCGAGCCGGCAGATCAGCCAGTCAGCAAGTCAGCGATGGTCCCGGATGTTGCGCGGCGTCGCATCCAAAGATTCCCTTCCTTTTTCAGATTTGAATTCCCTTATTGCGGAATGGCTCCTTGAAGTTGGGCGGATTTGCGCCGATTTAAGAAAGGGCATCCGAACTGCGAAGCGGTGTGCGCGATGGCCGGGTGCGCGGCAAAGGCCGGGCTGCGATGGAACCGGAATGAGGGTGAGAAAAGAGATTTGATGGCCCACTGCAACGAACTGCTCGAAGCTGCGTTCGACGCCGTCCCCGAGGGCGTTGCTCTGATGGGCAGGGAGGGCGAGGTGGTGCTGTGGAACCAGGCAGCGCAGGGCATTACAGGCTACGCGGCGATTGATGTGCTGTCGCGGCCGATTCCCGACGGGCTGGAAGCTCTTTTGCAGGAGGAGTCAGCGGACGGAGGGGCGGCGGGAGCGAGCCGGCGAGCACTGGTGCACGCACGGCACAAGCTGGGCCACGAAGTTCCCTTGATTGCGCGATTCCTGCTATTGCGCGACGGGCTTGGGGAGCGGATTGGCGGCGCGGCGCTGTTTCATCCCGCGGAGAGTCTGGACGCGCTACCCCACGGGGAGAGTAGCAACGACGCGGGCGCGGATCAAGCCCGGGAAGAATTCGAGGAGCGGCTGCAAACGGAGTTCGACGACTTCAAGCGGGGCGGCGCGCCGTTCAGCGTTTTGTGGGTTGGGGTGGATCAGGCGGAAGGTTTGCGCAAGACACACGGCGCCAGCGCCTGCAACGCCATGCTCGAAAAGGTGCGGCACGCGCTGGTGCAGGGGCTGCGCCCGGCCGAAGAGATGAGCCGCTGGGGCGACGATGAGTTTCTGATCGTGGCGCACGAGCGCAGCGCGGAGATGCTGGCGTCGCACGCACATACTTTGGCTGGCCTGGCGCGGACGGCGGACTTCCGCTGGTGGGGCGACCGCGTGTCGCTCACGGTAAGCATTGGCGCGGCACAGGCCGGCGGCGACGGCACGGAGACGCTGGCGCAACTGCTGGGACGTGCGCGACAAGCCATGGAAACGAGCAGCCGGGCGGGAGGCAACCGGGCAACTGTTGCTGCGGCGAATGACGCGGCACAGGCCCCGGCGGAGGAGTCGACATGTTTGCCATCATAGGCATTTTTGTGGTGTTTGCCGCGATCATCGCGGGCTTCCTGATGGAGAAGGGTCACATTCTTGTCCTGATGCAGCCCGCCGAGCTTTTGATCATCGCCGGCGCGGCCTCCGGCACGCTGCTCGTGGCTAATCCGGTACGCCTTCTGAAGGACATTGTGGCGGGGCTCGTGGCGTCGCTGAAGGGTTCGCCATTTACCAAAGCGCGCTACCTGAGCACGTTGAAGATGATGTACCAGTTCCTGAACAAGGTGCGCAAAGAGGGCCTGCTGGCGGTGGAGATGGACGTGGAGAAGCCCAGTGAGAGCTCGATCTTCAAGAATTACCCGGAGTTTCTGAACGATCATCATGCGCGGGATTTTGTCTGCGACACGCTGCGCACGGCGATTACGGGAGGGGTTGAGCCGTTCGACATGGACCAGATGATGGAGCTGGACATGGAGGTCCACCATCAATCGGCGGTGCAGCCGGCCGATTCGTTGAACACGGTGGCGGATTCCTTGCCGGGTTTGGGCATTGTGGCCGCGGTGCTGGGAGTGGTGATCACGATGGGCTCGCTGGGCGGACCGCCAGAGGAAATCGGCAAGCACGTGGCGGCGGCGCTGGTGGGGACGTTTCTTGGCATTCTGCTTTGTTACGGCGTGGTGGGGCCATTGGCCGCGAGCATGAAGAAGCTGGCCGACGAGCACAACGATTTCCTGCACGTCCTGCGCGTGCTGCTGCTGGCGTTTCTGAAGGGCTCGGCGCCGATGATTGCGATTGAGCTGGGGCGGCGCGCGATTCCCGCATATGCGCGGCCGGAGTTCGACGAGATGGAGAAAAACTGCAAGAACAAGACCGAGCCGGTGGAAGCAGCGGCGGCGGCGTAGAGACAGGGACCAAGGGACCAAGCAACCAGGAAAGCGCGGGGGTGAGGGACTGAATGGCGGCGAAGGCGCAACCCATCATCGTAATCAAGAGAAAGGGTGGTCACGGCGGCCACCATGGTGGCGCTTGGAAGGTGGCGTATGCAGACTTTGTGACGGCGCTTATGTCGCTGTTCATCGTGCTGTGGCTGATGGGCCAGAGCGACCCGGTGAAGAGAGCCGTGGCCGGATATTTCAACGATCCGAGGGGAACGGGCGGTCTTCTGGGAACCACGGTGTCGGGGACCGGCACAGGGGTTGCGCCAACAGCGGATAAAAACGCGCAACAGCTGCAGGACCTGAAGGAGAAGCTCCAGAAGGAGATCGAGGCGCGCAAGGATCTGCAGAAGCTGGTGAAGCAGATTGAGATCACGATCACTCCCGAGGGGCTGCGCATCGAGTTGATCGAAGACAAGAACGGCACGTTCTACCAGAGCGGCAGCGCACAACTGAGCTCGAGCGGGCAGGAACTGTTGTCACTGCTGGCGGCCGAGCTGAAGACGCTGCCCAACCAATTGCTCATCGAAGGGCACACGGATGCGGCTCAGTACTCGACCGACGCGAACTACAGCAACTGGGAGCTTTCAGCCGACCGCGCCAACTCCGCGAGGCGGCTGCTGCAGCAGGATGGCGTGCGCGCGGACCAGGTGACGCAGGTGCGCGGATTCGCCGACCAGATGCTGCGCGTGAAAAGCAATCCCTACGATCCGTCAAACCGCCGCATCACGATTCTGGTGAAGAATCAGGACAACGCGCCGCCGCTCACTCAGCTGTCGCACGCCGCGGTCGTCGACGGAGGTTCGAGCGGGCCGGCTCCGGGGGCAGGGGCACCGTCCACGGCTCCCAAAGCGCAGAGCCCGCCGGCTTCTTCCCCTTCGGCGCCGGTGAAGCCGTCTCCAACGCAACCAGCCGCGAAGACCGGAATCATGGGCAAGCTGACGTCGATGCTGCCGGGCTCAAAGAAATAAGGCGCGAAGAACGCGACCGCGGCGATGACGCGGGGCGATGGTGTAGTCTGAGGGGCGGATCAGGAAGCGTTTACTTGAGGAGAATTTCGAATGGCCATTGTTGCCGGAGTCGATTTCGGCACACTCAGCGTTCGCGTGACTCTTGTTGACAGCAAAAAGGGGCCGATCGGGACGGCATCGGCCGGCTATCCGCTGCACCGCAAGCGTGAGGATCCAAATTACGCGACGCAAGCCCACGCCGACCAGATGGCCGCTTTGGCCACGGCAACGAAGGATGTTCTGAAGTCGACAGGCATCGACGGCACACAGGTGGCGGCGATTGCGTTGGACACGACGGGATCGAGCGTGATTCCTGTGGGCGAGGGGCTGGAGCCGCTCGACGAGTACTACCTGTGGTGCGACCATCGCGCATTCGCCGAAGCCGAGGAGATTACGCGCAAAGCGCACGAACTGGGATTCGAGGGCATCGAGTGGTGCGGCGGCGTCTACTCGCACGAGTGGGGATTTGCCAAACTTCTTCATTGGCTACGCTCTCATCCAAAACAAAGAGAAAAATTTGTGACAGCGCTCGAACATTGCGACATGGTGGCGGCGACGCTTTGCGGCGTAACGGAGCCGGGCGCACTGAAGCGCAGCGTTTGCGCCATGGGCCACAAGTGGATGTGGAATCCGAAATGGGGAGGATTGCCGCCGGAGAAGTTTCTGGTCGCGGTCGATCCGCTGTTTGCGGGAGTGCGCGCGAAGATGGGCGGCGAGTACCTCACGAGCGATCACCTTGCGGGGAATCTTTCGGCAAAGTGGGCGGCAGAGCTGGGGCTGCGCGCGGGAATTCCGATTCCCGTGGGAGCCTTCGATGCACACTGGGACGCGATCGGTTCGAATATTCGCGAGGGCGACGCGGTGAACGTGGTGGGCACTTCGACGTGCATCATCGCCATGGCGCGGCAGGCGGAGCTGGTTCCGGGCGTGTGCGGTGTCGTGCCGGGAAGCGTGCATCCCGGCTACACCGGGATCGAGGCAGGGCTCTCGGCGGTGGGTGACATTTTTGACGCCATCGCCAAGCGCGCAGGAACGACGGTGGCGGCGCTGAGCGAGGGGCTGGATGAATACAGGGCCGGGCAAACCGGCCTGCTGCGGTTGAGCTGGGACAACGGTGATCGCACGGTGCTGGTGAATCCCGAGCTGGGCGGCGTGACGCTGGGATGGAACCTGGTGCACACCGCGCAGGACGAGCTGTTCGCGGCCATCGAAGGGACAGCGTTCCATACGCGCATCATTCTGGAGCGGATGGCGGAGCACGGAGTACGCATCGATCGCGTGATCAATGCAGGCGGCATTCCGCAGAAGAACGAAGTGCTGAACCGCGTGTATGCAAATGTGCTGAACAAGCCGGTGCTGGTGCCGACGGGGGTTCCGACGAGCCTGGGATCGGGGATCTTTGCGCTGATCGCCGCCGGGGCGTACAAGACCATCGAAGAAGCGCAGGCAGCGGTTTGCCTGCCGCTGCGCACGATAGAGCCGGACCAAAGATCGGCTCCGGTTTACGAGGGGCTTTACCGGCACTATCGCGATGCATACTTTGCGCTGGGAAGGCGCGACGCGGCCCCCGTAGCACTGGGAAAGACTCTGCCGGAGTTGAGGAAGATTGCGGCGGAAGCGCGGAAGGCGTGATCGGGCACCCTAAGTAAGGTCGAACTTGTTGCCGCACTGCAGACAAGTTGCTTCCATGTTGCCGCTTCCGATCATACCTGTTGTCCACTTCCATCCGCGCTTCGCGGCCTGGACTTGCGTGGAACCGCAGCGTGGGTACCTCAAGCCTTGCTGGCTGAATCCGGTGACGTTGGCGGGTTGAGCGGGAGCAGCTTGAGGAACCGGCGGAGTGGGCGTGGTAGGAGCGGCCTGCGTTCCCAGCGGGTCGACGTGCTGCCCACACGCAGCGCAAAAGGATGCGTTGGCGACGAGGGGCACCCCGCACTTTGCGTAAAACCTGTTTTCGGCGGCGCCGGTTTGGTTGTCCATTGTCGACTCCGGGAACAGCATAGCCCAGGGGAAAACAACGGAAAGCCCAAGCTGAATCTGGTTAGGGCAGCAGGCTCCGGGGCATGCTTGCGCTTCCGCACCGCGCGATTTACCGTTGTGTTCACAATCCATTCCGCCGGGTGCCCTTTGTCCAATTGTTGTGCGCGACCAGTTTTTCGCTGTCTTTTCCTTTCCTTCATGACGTGCGCGGTTGCCGCCACTGCAAAGGCGCAGTTGCCGGACGCTCCGGCTCCGAGTGCAGGTGCGCAAGTTGAACCCTGGGCCGCGCCGGATTTTTCGGTCGATCCTAAAACGCTAGACGAGGCCGCATCGGCAGTGCCTGTGCCGGACGGCGCCAACGTCGTCGAGCTGGTGGAAGATGAGAGCTACACCTTCGACGATTCGGGACGCATGAATCATGTAGGCCGCATCATCTATAAGGTGCTGACGCAGAAGGGCGCCGAGGACTGGGATTCTCTTTCGGTTGGCTGGGAGCCATGGCATGAGGCGCGGCCCGTGATTCGCGCCCGCGTAATTGCGCCGGATTTCACGGTGCACGAGCTCGACCCAAACACGGTGACCGAGGCGCCGGCGCGCGGAGGCGACTACAAAACCTACAGCGACGGCAAGCGGCTGCATGCGCCGTTCCCGGCGATCGCGCCGGGTGTGGTGGTGGAGGAAGAGTATACCGAGACGGAGATAGAGCCGCTGTTTGCTCCGGGCCGTGTGGGGCGCGTGGAACTTGGACAGGAAGATGTTATGGTGGCGCACAGCCGGGTAGTGTTCGACGCTCCCGCGGCGCTGCCGCTGCGCACCGAATTGTTTTTGTTACCCGATGTGAAGCCGGTGCGCACGGAAGCGGGCGGGCGCGTGACGCTTACTTTCGATGTGGGGCCGATTGACGGCATCGATTCACGCGAGCCGTATCTCCCGCCGGACGTGGTGCATTTTCCCATCATTGCATTCGCGACCGGCGCATCGTGGCAGAGCGTAGCGGCCGCGTACGGAAAGATCGTCGACGATTTTTCCGGTTCCGCGGCGGTGAAGGCGGTCGTGGACTCGCTGGTTGCCGGGAAGAAGACCGTCGCCGACAAGGAAGCGGCGATCGTAGACTATCTCGATCGCGAGGTGCGGTACACGGGCATCGAGTTTGGCGAAGCGGCCATTGTGCCGCACGACCCGGCGGAAACCCTGGCCAAGAAATACGGCGACTGCAAAGACAAAGCCACGCTGCTGGTGGCGATGCTGCGCGCCGCCGGAATTCCGGCCAACGTGGCGCTGCTCAGCGTCGAATCGCGGATCGATGTGCCCGCCGATCTGCCGGGCATGGGCATGTTCGACCACGCGATCGTTTATGTGCCGGGGAAGAATCCAATTTGGATTGACGCCACCGACCGCTACGCGCAACTGGGGCAAATTCCCATGGGCGACCAGGGGCGGCTGGCGCTGATTGCCAGCGCAACGACGACAGCGCTCGTGAAGACTCCGGAGTCAACGTCAAAGGATAACGGCCTGAAGGAGACGCGCGAGTTCACGCTGGCGGACAACGGCCCCGCAAACGTGGTGGAGATTACTGAGCCGGCGGGCATCTACGAGTCAGGGTACCGCGCCTACTATGCGGACAAGCCCGACCACGACACGCGCGAAGGCCTGCGCGGATATGTGCAGGCGGAGTATGTTTCAGACGATCTGACCAAGGTGGATCGCACCGACCCCGCCGACCTGTCGCGCCCCTTCGAGCTGACCATCGCCTGCGACAAGGCCAAGCGCGGTTTCACGAATCTCGAAGACGCGCAGGCCGCCATTCGCGTCGATCGCATGTTCCAGATGCTGCCCGACGAGCTGAAGCGGAAAGACGACAGCGGCGAAAAGAAGGAGACCGGGACCGACAAGCCGAAAAAGCCTCGCACGGACAACTGGTGGCTCGACGCTCCCTACAACATGGAGTGGAATTACCGTCTCATCCCGCCTGCCGGATTTATTCCCAAGGAGCTGCCCAAGGACGCAACCGTCCAGATTGGGCCGGCGGTACTCACGGAGAATTTTTCCGCCGGCAAAGATGGCGTGGTGCTGGCGCATCTTGTTTTCGACACGGTGAAGCGGCGTTACACGGTGGCCGAGGCGACGTCGCTGCGCAATGAGATTGCCGATCTTATCAACGGGCCGGCGATCCTGGTGAACTTTGAGCCGCAGGGAGCGGCGCTGCTGCGCGAGGGCAAGGTGAAGGAGGCGCTGGCCAGCTATCGCGCGCTGATCGCGCAAAATCCGAATTCAGCGGTGCACCATTTGCAAGTGGCCAATGTGCTGCTTGAAGCGGGAATGGGCGAGGCCGCGCGCGATGAAGCGCGGCTTGCGGTCAAGCTCGATCCGACGTCGGCGGTTGCTGAGCGCACGCTGGCGGAGATTCTGAAGCACGACCTGGTCGGCAGGAATCTGCGCGCGGGCAGCGACATGGCCGGCGCCGCGGATGCGTATCGCGCCGCGATCAAGCTCGATCCCGATGACCACTCGGCGCAGGGCGACCTCGCGATTCTTCTTGAGTACGATTCCGTGGGACGGCGATACAGCGGGCAGTCGCACATGAAAGAAGCCATCGCGGAATATGAGGCGCTGGGCGAGGACAAGCTGGCCGATCTCGGCATCGGCAACAACCTGGCATTCGCGCTTTTCTACGGCGGCGATTATGCGGAAGCGTACAAAGCCGGGCAGACTCTGAATCCTGAGCCGCAACCGCTGCTTTCCGCAAGCATGGCCATGATCGAGGACAGCAAAGCGGGACTGGCCGAGGCCAACAAAAGGTCGACCGACGATGCGTCGTTCAAAAACACCGCGGGTACTGCGGGCGAGATGCTCATGAACAGGAGGGAGTACCCGCAGGCGGCGGACTTTCTGCAGGCGGGCGCAGCGGGCGACGATGCCGCCCGCACGCTGGGCCTGGCGAACATGCTGCGCGGCGCGATCCATCACGAGGATGTGAAATTTGCCAACACGCCTGAAGACGTGGTGAAGCGCTTCGCGATGGTTCCGTTTGACCCCAATATGACGAAAGACAAGCTCGCGGCAATGCTCAGCCGCAACGGCCTCAAGGTGCTGAATGCTATGGATGCCGATGAGCTGAAGGACGAACTGAGTTCGGGCAAGCAGATGAACAGCCAACTGGCGCGCGAAGAGAGCTCGCTCGATGTTACGCAGGACATTCTGCTGCGGATGCTCGATCCCAAGGGCGAAGGCGACGATGCCACGGGGTACCGGGAGAAGGTGGAGATGCTGGGCGGCTCGACGATGACGGTCTTTGTGGTGAAGGAAGACGGGCAGTACAAGCTGCTCGACACGATGGACAAGCCGAATTCAATCGCGCTGGAGATGGTGGATCGCGTGAACGCAGGCGATCTGAAGGGTGCGAAGGCGCTGCTCGACTGGATGCGCGAGGATCAGCATCTGGAAGGCGGAGACGATCCGCTGGGCGGGCCGGTGTTTCCACGCTTCTGGATCAAGGGAGAAGCTGCGGATGCGCGCAAGATGAAGCTGGCCGCGGCCGCAATCATGGTCAGCACCAAGCCGACCGTCGCGGATGGTGTCGCAATCCTCGAAGCGGGCCTGAAGGACGCGACCGGCGATCGCGAGCGCGCCAACATCGAGGTGGCGCTGGCCGAGGGCTATTCGCTCCAGGACAATTTTGAGCGCTTGCTCGACGTTGCTTCGGCGCTCGAGAAAGATGAGCCGGAGTCAAAGCAGGCATTCGAGTACAATATTGAAGCGCTGATGGGGCTAAGCCGCTTCGATGAGGCTCTCGCGCTGGCCGATGCGAGACTCAAGCTGCTCGACAACGACAGCGACGCTTATGCAGCGAAGATGGAGATCGAGGCCAATCGCGGCGATTTTGCCGCGGCGCACGCGTGGGGAGAGAAACAATTGGCGCTTGGCCAGGAGAATGCCGAACTGCTGAACGGATTGGCATGGGACGCACTCTTCACGGGCAAAGTGACGGACGACGATGTTGCGACGGCGGTGAAGGCGACGCAACTGCAGAAGGACGCTCCGGACATTCTGCATACGCTGGCGTGCCTGTATGCGGAGACGGGCAAGACGAAAGAAGCTCACGACTTGCTGCTGCGCGCCATGGATGTTTGGAATCTCGACGAGCCCAACGACGAGGTGTGGTATGTGCTGGGCCGCATCGCCGAGCAATATGGCGAGCGCGACATTGCGATTGCGGACTACCGCAAGCTGAAAAAGCCGAAGGAGATTCTCGCAGTTCCCACATCGACGTGGCGGCTGGCGCAGATGAGGCTGACGGCGATGGGGGCGGAGCAGACTGTGGCGGCCCAATAGGCGTGCGACGGCTTGGAACAGGAAGTGCACGTGCGGGTCAGGAGACCCGCACGACAGCCGGTCTCCCACCCCAGCAAGCCAAAGGCGGGCTTGCCGGGGACCCCGGTCTGGAGACCGGCGGTACTCCCGGATTACTGCTGTTGCTGCTGCATCTGTTGCATGTCGACGAAGGGGACGGAGAGTTCGGGCGGTTGCTGGGCGCGCTCGACGAGCACGCTCCAGTCTTCGGGGATGGGCAGCTTGCGGTCCAGAGCCGGCGCCTGCTCGCTGGCTTCCACTTTCACAGCGACATAAAGCTCGCTCGCGGTCTTGCCGCGAAAGATGCCGTGCGTGGGCGGAACATCGGCGTAATCGCGGCCGACTGCGGTGCGGATGTGGCGATGATGCGCAATCAGATTGTTGGTGGGATCGACGCCGACCCAACCCAGGTGCGGGAGCAGCGCTTCAACCCAGGCATGCGTGGCGTCGGGCGTTGAGCGGTCGTGATCCTCGGTGCCGCGATACAAATAACCTGAAACGTAGCGCGCCGGAATGCGCACGTGGCGCAACAGCGCGATCATGGTGTGGGCAAAATCCTGGCAGACGCCTGCGCCGTTGAGGATGGCCTCGTCGATGGGCGAGTCAACGCGCGTGGAGCGGGGCACGTAATCGAAGTGGTGGAAGAGGCGTTGGTTGAGCTCGAGGACAAGATGGAGCGGATCGTCGCGGCGCACCACTTCCATTTTTCTTGCGAGCTCGACGAGCGCCGGCGTCTCCGCGGCAAAGGTGCTGGGCAGAAGCATCTCAGAGTAATCGCCGGCGTCGACCAGTTCATCGAGCTCTTCCCACGCGTCGGGCGAAAGAAATTGCGGGACGTCGGGCAGCGGCTGCTGCTCGACCACGGATTCGGCCACGATGACGAGCTGGTTATGCTCGCCGGGAATGTCAAAGTGCTGGACGTTGTTGCCGAGATGGTCGCGATAGCTGAAGACGCGGCAGCGCGGGCTGACGGAGAGCGTGAATGTGAGGCAATGCTGGCTGGAGTCGGAGCGCGGGTGCATGCGCGTCTCCATAATGCTCTCGCTGATGGGCTGCGAGTAGCGGAAGCGCGTCAGGTGGCGGATGGAGTAGAAGTTCATCGTTCCGGCAATCCCTCAGGGGCTAAAGCCCCGACTTCATTCGTCATGCTCTTGTACGGGCTGAAGCCCGTACCCTTCAGTCAAGCTACACCGCCAGCGCGGATTGAATGGAGTAGTGCACATAGTTACGGTAAACCAGCTCATGAATGCGCAGGCATTGCTCGCGGATGTTATGCAGGAACGCGGCCGCTTCGCCAGCCAGAATTTCGCCGATGGTGGTGTAGCCAAGCATGGCATGCAGTTTTCCGACGCCGGCAAACAGCTCATCTGGGGAACGTCGCCCGCCGGCACGCTGAATGGATTCGATAGCGGTGCGGATGTTGTCGACGCAATAGCGAATGGCATGAGGGAAATCGCGATTGAGGACAAGGAACTCGAGGATGCGCTCGGCGGAGAGATCGGCGGTGTAGACCTGGCAATAGGCCTCGAAGGCCGTGCAACAACGCAGCAAGCCGACCAGCTCAAGATATTGATAGCCCGAAGATTCGCGCTCGTGTGCCTGAAAGAGCTCCGACTGGTAGACCTCGAGCAGGGTGGCGGTGGCGTAGGCGCGCTCGAGGGAGCGGCCGAGGCGGATGAACTGCCAGCCCTGACCGTGAATCATTGTCGAGTCGCCGACACCCTGGAATAAGTGAATGCCGTCGACCACCGAGGCCAGCATGTCGCTGGCACTGGTGGCGTACTGAGTCTGCGCGCTGGGCGAGTGGATGTGGTGAAAGAGGCGATTCAGGCGCTGCCATTGCTCGGTGGAAATTTCCTCGCGGACCTGGCGGGCATTTTCGCGCGCGGCGTTGATGCAATAGGTGACGGAAGAAGGATCGAGATGATCGAAGACCAGCTTGCGCGCCATGGCTTCCAGCGAGCCGTTCCACTCGATTCCCACGGGCCTGCCGAGGGCAGCGGTCATTCTCTTCCATCGATCTTCGGCATTGGCGCCGCCAGGGTCGAGCATCAGGCTCATGGTCACGTCGAGCAAACGCGCGGTGTTCTCCGCCCGCTCAAGGTAGCGGCTCATCCAGTAGAGGCTGTCGGCGACGCGCGATAGCATCGTGCTTCTCTCACCTCCGGCCCGATGTTCCCGAATCAAACTTATTCCAGAACCCATGTGTCCTTGCTTCCGCCGCCTTGCGAAGAGTTGACTACGAGCGATCCTTTTTCGAGCGCCACGCGCGTCAATCCGCCGGGCACGATGTTCACCTTGTCACCAAAAAGAATGTACGGCCGCAGATCGACGTGGCGCGGCTCGAGCCGGTCGTCGACCAGGCAGGGCGCGCGCGAAAAATCGAGCGTAGGCTGCGCAATGTAGTTGCGCGGATTGGCCTCGATCTGGCGGGCAAAGTCCTCGCGCTGCCGAGCCGAAGACTTGGGGCCGATGAGCATGCCGTAGCCGCCGCTTTCGCCCACGGCCTTGACCACGAGTTTGTCGAGATTGGCCAGCACGTGTTTGCGGTCCTTCTCCTCGCTGAGGAGAAACGTTTCGACGTTGGGCAGGATTGGATCTTCATTGAGGTAGTAGCGAATCATCTTCGGCACGAACGCGTAGACGGCCTTGTCGTCGGCGAGGCCGGTGCCGAAGGCGTTGGACACGGTGACGTTGCCGGCGCGGTAGGCATTGAAAAGGCCAGCACAGCCGAGAGCGGAGTCGGAGCGGAAGACGAGAGGGTCGCTGAAGTCGTCGTCGACGCGGCGATAGATCACGTCAACGCGCTTGAGGCCGTCGGTGGTGCGCATGTAGACGATGTTGTCGTGTGTGACCAGGTCGCGGCCTTCGACCAGATCGATGCCCATCTGGCGGGCGAGATAAGTGTGCTCGAAGTAGGCGGAGTTGAACACGCCAGGGGTGAGGAGCACGATGTTGGGCTCGGGCCGGCCCTCGGGTGCGAGCGAGCGCAGTGTTGACAAAAGAAGCTGCGGGTAGTGCTCGATGGGACGGACGCCGTAGCTCGAAAACAATTGCGGGAAGGTGCGCTTCATGACGCGGCGGTTGGTGAGCATGTAGCTCACGCCCGAAGGCACGCGCAGATTGTCTTCAAGGACGACGAATTCGCCGGTCGACAGGCGGAGGAGATCGGAGCCGACGACCGCGATGTAGACGTTGCGCGGCACTTGGAGGCCGCGCATCTGCCGCCGGTAATGCTTGCAACTGTAGACGAGCTCGCGCGGGACGACGCGGTCGGCGAGGATTCTGGCGTCGGAGTAGACGTCGCGTAGAAACAGGTTGAGAGCAGTGATGCGCTGCGTAAGCCCGCGCTCAATGCATTCCCACTCCCTGGCTGTGACCAGGCGGGGCAGCAAATCGTACGGGAAGATGCGCTCCGTGCCTTCTTCGCGGCCGTAGACGGTGAAGGTGATGCCTTGGGTGAGGAAGGCAAGATCGACAGACTGCTTGCGGCGGCGCAACTCGTCGGCGGGCAGTGCGGCAAGCGTCTCGGCGAGCGCACGGTACTGCGACCGCACTTCTCCGCCGGGCGCGCGCATCTCATCGTAGGCCTGGTCGAGCGGGTAGTCACCGAATAGCGGTTCCAACTCGATTGGATGGCCTGCGGTCATAATTCTTTGGCAAACTTTCCTGGCAGCGGATTCAGAACGTGGGCAGCTAAGTGAAGAGACTCAGGCGGATGTGCTGCAACGAGCCTCGCCGGTTTCAGGGGCAACCCTCACCGCGTTCTGTTCTCTTGTTTCTAACACGCCGGTTATAAAGGAGCCATTAGAAATCGCGACCCGCGCGAAAGCGCTCAATGAAAGAAAAGCGGCGCAGCCACTGGATTGGCGCGCCGCCCTTCTGGTTTGTTGCGATCGGTCTTAAAGAAGCTTCCAACATCCGAGCGCAGAGCGTTCGTTAATCAGCTCGAACAAGCCGCGGTTTAGGCTGTAACGAGCTCCTTGACTCCAGATACGGGCACGCTGTTCACGGTTTTAAGGATGCGCGCGACGATCTGGTAGGGATCGGCCTCGGAGTTCGGGCGGCGATCTTCAAGGTAGCCCTTATAGCCGTTCTTGATGAAGTTCACGGGCAGCCGGATGGAAGCGCCGCGGTCCGAAAGACCGTAGCTGAACTTGTCGATGGCCTGCGTCTCGTGGAGGCCGGTGAGGCGCAGATGATTATCCGGGCCATAGACCTCGATGTGCGCGGAGATATTGTTCTCGAAGGCTTTCATCAGCGCCTCAAAATACTCTTTGCCGCCCACGTCGCGCAAGTGCTTGGTGGAGAAGTTGGTGTGCATGCCGGAGCCGTTCCAATCGCCCTTGATCGGTTTGCAATAGAGCTGGACGTCCACTTCGTACTTCTCGCAGAGACGCATCAGAAGATAGCGTGCGACCCACACGTCGTCCGCGGCTTTGTGCGAGCCCTTGCCGAAGATCTGGAACTCCCACTGGCCCTTGGCCACTTCGGCGTTGATGCCTTCGTGGTTGATGCCGGCGGTGAGACATAGCTCGAGGTGCTCTTCTACGATCTGCCGGGCGATGCTGCCCATATATTTGTAGCCGACGCCGCAGTAGTAGGGGCCTTGCGGGCCGGGAAAGCCTTCCTCGGGGAACCCGAGCGGGCGGCCGTCCTTATAAAGAAAATATTCCTGCTCAAATCCGAACCAGAGATCCGGGTCATCGGCGGCGGTGGCGCGCATATTGGTGGAATGCGGAGTGCCGTCGGGATGCATGACCTCGCTGAGAACGATAAAACCATCCTTGCGGCTGGCATCGGGATAGAGAGCCACAGGCTTCAGAATGCAGTCAGACTTGCTGCCCTCGGCCTGCATCGTGGAGCTGCCGTCAAATCCCCAAAGGGGCATGTCGGCGAGAGTCGGCGTCTTGTCAAACGACTTGATCGTTGTCTTGCCGCGCAGTTCGGGTATGGGCTTCTTGCCGTCGAGCCAGATGTACTCCAATTTGTACTTTGACATAGGTCTCCTCACGCGTTGGGAATGGTAGGACAGCCCCGGCGGCGAATACGCCTGCGGCCAAATAAGGGATCAACGTCAGATTAAACTGTGAAAGCGCGAATCGCATAAGGACGGCATAAGGAAATGCAGGAATTCTGCGGAAGGCAGATGGGAGCGCAAGAACGGCAATGAAATCAGTGGATGCGAGAGCTGCGAGCGATTGCCGCTTTCGACAATTTCGTGAACCGCGCGGGCAGAAAAAGACACGAGACTGGAGTTCAATCGACCTTCTTTTTTCCTCCCTTTGTCGCAACCCGGCAGCGGTTCGCGGAGTCCCTGCGTCGGGCAGGAACCAAACGGCGTCCGGCTGCGTTACTCTGGATGATCGGGGGTTCCGGGCCACGATGCACACTCCACGACTCTTCGTTTTCGGCATTCTGGCTGCGCAACTTGTTGCGATACCGGGCCTGCGCTCGCAGCAGCCCGGGACGGAGGCTTCAGCCGAGGACTACGTTCGCGCACACTACACAAAATACGAGTACCGCATCCCCATGCGCGACGGCGTGCGGCTGTTCACTGCGGTCTATGTGCCCAAAGCATCGGCATTTCCCGATGATCCGGGCCCGTATCCGTTCCTCATGAACCGGACGCCCTACAGCGTCGAACCGTACGGGGAAGACCGCTATCCGGCACGGCTCGGACCATCAGACGAGTTTGAGAAGTCCGGCTACATCTTTGTTTACCAGGACGTGCGTGGACGGTGGATGAGCGAGGGCACGTTCGTGGAGATGCGGCCGCACATCGACCAAAAGAAAGCGCCGCAAGACGTGGACGATTCATCCGACACGTACGATACGATCGAATTTCTGTTGAAGAATGTGCCCAACAACAACGGCAAGGTCGGTATCTGGGGCATCTCCTATCCGGGGTTCTACACATCGGCGTCGATCATCGACTCGCATCCGGCGATCGTGGCGGCCAGCCCGCAGGCGCCCATGACCGATCTGTTTCTGGGTGATGACTCCTATCACGGCGGGGCCTTCATGCTTGCGGCCGGATTTGAATTCTACGCGCCGTTTTTCCATCCGCAACAGAATCCGGTGCTGCCAAAGCCGGAAGCGCCCTTCGATTTTGGCACACCGGACAGCTACAAATTCTTTCTTAAGGCCGGAAACGTGGCCAGCCTGGATCAATACCTGGACGGCGCAAGCTGGATGTGGGACGACCAATTCAAGCACGACACCTACGACGACTACTGGCAGTCGCGCGATTTGTCGCGGCACATGAAGAACATCAAATGCGCGGTTCTTGTGGTGGGTGGATGGTACGACGCTGAAGATCTCGAGGGGCCGTACCGGACTTTCTACGCGATACGGAAATTCAACCCCGATACGCCGGTAACGCTTGTCGAGGGGCCCTGGGTGCACGGAGGCTGGGCGCGCAACGACGGCGATCACCTGGGCGACGTGCACTTCAACGCGAAAACTTCCCTTTACTTCCGCGCCAACATTCAGTTTCCCTTTTTCGAGCACTACTTGAAGGGCGCAGGCAAGGTGCTTCCCACGGCCATCGTTTTTGAAACCGGAACCAACGTGTGGCGCCGCTTCAACGAATGGCCACCAAAGAATGCGGTTGCGAAGACGCTTTACTTCCACGCCGGCGGCAAGCTCAGTTTCGATCCGCCGATTGAAACCGCGAGCGCAGACGAGTACCTGAGCGATCCCAATCATCCGGTGCCGTTCGTGGGCTACACCACAGACACGGTGCCGCAGCGCTACATGGTCGACGACCAGCGCTTTGCCGGCTACCGGCCTGACGTGCTGGTTTACGAGACCGACCCGCTCGCAGAGGACGTGACCATCGCCGGACCGATTTCGCCGCATTTGAAAGTGGCGAGCTCCGGCACGGATTCTGACTTCGACGTCAAGCTCATCGATGTTTATCCCGACGAAGACGCCGACAACGTCTCAACGCGGAACAAGCGGGTGATTGATGAAGCGCCGGTGCACATGGGCGGCTACGAGGAGTTGCTGCGAGGCGAACCATTCCGCGCGAAATTCCGCACGAATTGGGAGAAGCCCGAGCCGCTGGCGCCAGGCAAAGAAACCGATATCGACTTCACCATGCCCGATCTGTATCACACATTCCGCCGCGGTCATCGCATCATGGTTCAGGTGCAGAGCTCGTGGTTTCCGCTCACCGACCGCAATCCGCAAACCTTTACCGACATACCCTACGCCAGGCCGGAAGACTTTCAGAAGGCCACCGAACAGGTGTTTCACCAGAAGGACGCAGCCTCCGGCGTGGAGGTGTTGGTGTTGCCGCAACTATAACCGCCGGCGCCATACGGCGCTCGCAAACCAAAGAGGACCCTATGACCGTTCGAGATCTTCGCTCAGTGCTACTCGTTCCCGCGTTGCTTTTCGCGATGGTGGCGCCCGCTTGCGCCGAAGAGGGCATGTGGACGTTCGACAACCCGCCGCTTAAGGCCCTGGCGGAGAAGTACAACTTTCACCCGACGCAAGAATGGCTTGATCATCTGCGGCTTTCGAGCGTGCGGCTCAACGACGGCGGCTCAGGATCGTTCGTAAGCCCCAATGGCCTGCTGTTGACGAATCACCACGTGGCGCGAGTCCAACTGCAGAAGAACTCAACGGCAGAACACGATTATCTGCGCGACGGGTTCTACGCCGCGACGCAGGACCAGGAGATGAAGACTCCCGATCTGGAAATCAATGTTCTGGTAGCCATGCAGGACGTGACAACGCGGGTGCAGGGCGCAGCCAAGGGCGCCAAGGACGACGCCGCGGCGCTGAGGGCGCGCGATGCTGAGATTGCCGCGATCGAGAAGGAGAGCAAAGACAAGACCGGCCTTCGCTCCGATGTAGTGACTCTCTACAACGGAGGCGAGTATTGGCTGTATCAATACAAGGCGTACACCGATGTGCGCCTGGTGTTCGCGCCCGAGGAGGAGGCTGCCTTCTTCGGCGGCGATCCGGACAACTTCACCTATCCACGCTACGACCTGGACATGGCGTTATACCGGGTGTACGAAAACGGCAAACCGCTGCACACGGAGAACTATTTGAAGTGGAACCCGAAGGGTGCGGCTCCGGGCGATCTGGTTTTCGTCTCAGGCCATCCGGGTTCGACATCGCGCCAAGACACCGTGGCTGAACTGATGATGGAGCGTGAAGTCCGTGGGCCGGCAATTGTTGAATACCTTCAGCGGCGCATTGACGCAGCGCAGGAATTTGGGAAGCAGAGTGCGGACAACGAGGAGAAGGTTGAAAGCACAATCTTCTTTCTGCAAAATAGCCTGAAAGTCTATGTGGGCCGCCAAGAGGCGCTGTCGGATAAGGCCATTCTGGACAAGAAACAAGCCGAAGAGAAAGACCTGCGCGACAAGGTGGCCGCAGATCCTGAGTTGCAGAAAGAATACGGCGACGCGTGGGATGAAATCGCGAAGGCCGTAGACCTTGCCAAGCCCGAATTCAAGAAGCAACTCTTCCGCCGCGGCGATAGCCAGCTTTTCACTCTTGCCATGGAGATTGTGCAGTATGTTGCTGAAGTGAAGAAGCCCGACGGCGAACGGCTGCCGCAGTACCACGAGGCGGGGCTGGATTCCCTGCTCTTCCAGCTTCGTTCTCCAGCGCCCATTTATCCGTCGGTGGAAAAGATGTTCATGAAGAATGCTCTGAACCTTGCGAAAGAGCAACTTGGGGCAGATGATGCGTACCTGCAAGCGATCGTGCAGGGCGGCGACATCGACAAGTCGGTAGACGCGCTTGTGGATGGCACCAAGCTCGCCGATCCAGCGTTCCGGAAGAGCCTACTCGATGGAGGCGAAGCTGCAGTCGCAGCTTCGAATGATCCCATGATTGCGGCCGCGCGTCGTGCGGACCCTGTGTGGCGCGCCAATTATGTGTACATGCGCGACAAAGTCTCCAGCGTGTTCGATGCCGGAGGCGAGAAGTTGGGCAAGGCTCGCTTCGCGGTCTATGGCAAGAACGCGTATCCCGACGCGACATTCACGCTGCGGTTGAGCTATGGCACGGTCGATGGATTTCCGTACAACGGAACGATCGCTCCGCCGTTTACCACGTTTTATGGGCTGTACGATCGCGCGGCGAGCTTCAGCGACAAGGCCCCGTGGAATCTAACGCTGAAGGAAGAGGCGGCACGTGACAAGCTCGACTTGGCAAAACCGGTCGATTTTGTCACCACCAACGACATCATCGGCGGCAACTCCGGCTCCCCAGTCGTGGATCGCGACGGTGAGTTAGTGGGGCTGGTTTTTGACGGAAATATCGAATCGCTGGCAGGAGACTTCGTATACGACGGCACAAAGAATCGCGGCGTTGCAGTTCATTCTGCCGGGATGCTCGAGGCCCTGCGCAAGATTTACGGAGTAGGCGCGCTGGCCGATGAGCTCGAGGGCAAGCAGTAGGCTCCAAGGCTGAAGAGAGCGGGAGCCGCGTGCTCCCGCTTTTCATTTCAGGGCCGAACTGAAGCCTGGAATTCCGTGAATTGGCTCAATTCGACGTACAATCGAAAGTGGCCGGCAGACCGCGGAGAGGTGGCCGAGCGGTTGATGGCTCCGGTCTTGAAAACCGGCATACCCGAAAGGGTATCGGGGGTTCGAATCCCCCTCTCTCCGCCAAATATATTTAGAATCAACAATTTACAAGACGAATCCACCCAACACCCCTGAATTGCCCGGCAATTTCGCTAGATCCTCAATCAGCATGGAACTGGAGATCGTTCTCCAATAGTGCAGATGTGCGCCGTTTTGCCGGCACTTCTCTGTTGGCCAAACTGGCAGTTCCGTTTCGATGCGCATTGAAAGTGGAGAAATTTGACCCTGCAGTGATTGCATGATCCGGCTGGACGCGATATCGTCTGCATCGAAAAAACCCAAGCAGCCCGATGGCCGCTTGAGGAGTTGGCAGATTGAAGAATTGGCGTGCTCGTTACGCGGACTTTTTAGACAGGCCGAGCGACTGCTCGCGCCAGTCCAGTGGGATCGCAGCGAGCAGATCGTTGAGCGAGAGGGGCAGTGATTCGGGCCGAGTCATCAGCTTCTCGATTGACTGCGGGCTCAGTTGAACCAACTTCATCTGCATACGAATAAAGCGGGGTGACACGCCGCCGGTGGCGGCCAATTGCGCGATATTCGTAGCTTTGCCTGTTGTGATCTGCTCGTACCATTGGCGTGCGCGAGCGATGGCTTTCAGAATGGCCTGACGGCTCGCCTCTGTCGTGATGTTTGTATTGCCGACGATCAGGCGCAGGGCGCGACCCTGGTAAATGTGGCGGAAGGGGCATTCGATCGAGGCTATAAGCTGCACGTGGGCCTGCGGTGTGCCGGCTGCGTTTCCGGCTCGGCTGTCAGCCATTGGAGTATTGTTGCCGAGAAGTTTTTGGATAAATTGATTCACGCGGATTCGGATTTCCACCCGGGTTGGGTGGATGATGACGCGGTCAATGACCGCGCGGAGGAAATGCTCTCGGTCGGGGCCGGTGAGGGATTGCCAGGTCGCTGCGGTCGATGTAGCGCGGGCGACAATCCTCGTGAAGAAACTGCCAGGTAAATTTGCCCCCTCTTGGGAATCATCTCGGATGCTTGCAACCAGGTCCTCTGGATCGCGAAGGAGTTTCAAAAAGCGTTCGATGACGGCAGATTCTAAATCGGGCGCCGGAATGCGCGAGGGAGTCTCGATCTTTTCTGTTTTTTTGATGACTGCCTGCGAGGTGTAGTAGCGGTAGCAGCGGCCGTTCTTTGCTGCGTGGGTTGGCGTGTAGGGCGTGCCTGCAGCGTCAAAGAGGAGCCCGGTAAAGAGGCTGGATTTGGTTGCACGCGGTTTTCGTTTTCCGCCTTGGCGGTTCTCGGCGAGTAACGCTTGCACCTTATCCCAGGTCCCAGAATCGAGGATCGCTTGGTGTTGGCCAGGGTAGGTATCTGCTTTGTGCCGAGTGAGGCCGATGTACAGAGGGTTGTGCAGCATCTCGTAAAGCGGACCTGGAAAGAAATGGTTGCCCGACTTGCTGCGGAGATCATTTTCACGTAACCATTCCCGGAGGATGGTGACGTTGCCCAGCCGCAGAAACTGATTGAAGATCGTACGCACGGTTGTGGCTTCCGCTTCGTTGATCTGTAACTGGCGATCGCGCACGTCGTAGCCAAGTGGGATGGTACCGCCCATCCACATTCCCTTCTTCTTTGAAGCGGCAATCTTGTCGCGGATGCGCTCGCCGGTGACTTCGCGTTCAAACTGTGCGAAGGAAAGCAGGACGTTGAGCGTAAGTCGACCCATCGAAGTGGTCGTATTGAATTGTTGGGTGACTGAAACAAAGCTGACGCCGAACTTGTCGAACTGCTCAATGATTTTGGCGAAGTCGGCCAGAGAACGGGTCAAGCGGTCGACCTTGTAAACGACGACGGTCGAGATCTTGCCGGCGTGGATGTCGGCCATCAAGTGCTTCAACGCCGGCCGGTCCATGTTGCCACCCGAGAAGCCGCCGTCGTCGTAGTGGGCCGCGATGGCCTGCCAGCCCTCGTGCTGCTGACTTTTCACGAAAGCCTCACAGGCTTCGCGCTGGGCGTCGAGCGAGTTGAAAGACTGCTCCAAGCCTTCTTCTGAGGACTTGCGTGTGTAGATAGCACAACGGATGCGGGGGTTCATGCTTGCGCTCTCTTTCCCGGCCGTTTGCAACCGAAGAACACCGGTCCGGACCACTTGGTTCCGGTGATGGCCTTGGCGACCTCGGTCAGACTCCGGTAAACGCGGCCCTGGTACTCGTATCCAGTCTCGAGAACTGTGACCTCGTGCAGTTTGCCGCCGTATTCTCGCACATAGCGCGTGCCAATCTTCGGCCGGATCATCGCCTGAACGGCGGACTTTTTACCGTTCGCATGATTCTTGGCAAGTTCGTGCAGGCGCTTGAGAGTGGATTCCTTGAGCCCGCCAAAGGCCTTCTCTTGAAGGCGATAGGCCAGGATCGGGATTAGCGTTTCGCGGCGCAGAGCCGGACTGGGCACCCGGTCGAACAGATCGTGCCAAAGCTTCAGGAGCGCCTTCCGACTCATCGTCGGCAGCTGTGTCAAGAGCTGGTCAACTGCCTGGCGCCTGGTGGGTTTTGGTTGGGTTATCTTCTTCTTCTCCATGGACTTGCCTCCTTCATGACGAGTCCATTTCCGCTCTGCTCGGCCATTAAGTCAAGCGAACTTCTGCGCATCAAAACCGTAAAGATAGAGCGGCGAGATGAGCCGGATTCGGGGCCGATTCGCCGGGAGAATGTTAATTGGAGAGAGGCGAATCTTCAGCGAATCATCAAGGAAATTCTCCATGGGCTAAATAGGCGAATGTAGGCTGGAATTCTCGGGGAAATCTGCAGATTTTCGCCTCAAAAAGGGTACTCCAAGTTCGAATCCCGCTCGGTCCGCCATAGAGTCTTTATAATCAACAGCTTACAGAGAATCTTCCCGTCTTCGCCCGATTTCCGGCCAAATTCCCGGATCTGGCCGCGACAAAAGGGACCGGAGAGCATTCTCCGCTTGGGAACGCAGCTCGGAAACTCGATGGTTTCTCCGTCGGGGTATATCGTAGTCCCCTTTCGTACTGCTCCGGAACGGCGCCAGGCAGATTAGGACCGGGCCTTAGCTATCCCACAAAACACACACCGGAGATTTGGAATTGTTGAGTCAGACGACCGCCGAACACAAGGGCGTTTCTCGGTATTGATCCGCTTTGAAATAGCCGCAAGCGGCTCACAACAACCGGCACGTCATCGGGGCGTCGCGTCTCCTGCCTAGCAATCTGAGAGGGAACAGAACTCTAGGCTTCTTCGTAGTCAAGTCAGCGGCTTATACACGGAGGCTGCAGGTGACTAGAGTGGGCTGGATGGTTGGCACATTTTTTGTGATGTACCTCGTCGCAACGATCATAGGGTTTGCTACATACCTTCTACTAACCCCTTTTGTCATGCGGATCTCTGTATTCACGATTATGCCGGTCGTGAGTGCTCTGCTCATCTTTACGTATTTGCGTAAGCTGAAGATCAGCCAAGAGGCCAGTCTAAGGGAGAGCCTGTTGGTCGCTGCAGCTTGGATACTGCTCTCTTTCGGTCTCGATTCAGTTGTGTACATTGCCATCATTCCGTTCTTCAATCATGTCCCACCAAACTGGACATTTTTCCGCGACCAATCCCCGTGGATCTGGATGCCCTATGCAATTCTTCTGCTCTCAGCTCTTGTAGCTCGCAATGTATACAGGAGGAACGCTAATGCCTGATACAGCCCGGTTTATCGTCTTCATGGCATCGGCATTTCTGCTGTTTGTGGCTCTCCTAAGATTCGCTGTTCGTAGAAGAATAGCGTTGCCCGCCCCTCGAACCACGATGGCGATAGGCTTCATCGTGGTCGTTCTCGGAATGATCTTTGCCCGGTATTCTCACTTGGCGTTTCCTCGGCTTCCGTGGTGGATTTACTATGGGCTACCAGCACTCACCACGATTTTCCTCCCGCCAGCATGGCTTCGGATGTCGCGTTCCGAGGTATTTCAGTACCTCCCACTAGCGTGGCTGATCGCACCTGTCATTCATGTGTTCTTCTCGTTGTTCGTTGGCTGGCACGACTATATGCCCTTCCCGGTTTACATCCCCTCGATTGCTGAATTAGTGCGCCACGCCATCGGATAGCCGTTCTTAGTAGTGCGTCAGAAAGCTCCATGCAAAGACAATGCAGGGCCGACTTGGTTGGTATCTGCAAGTCGGCTAGCGAGGTGGGATCTACAAAGATCCCGGTGGGTCCGGTTCGAGCCCAATTCGATCATTGACCGCGTTGCGGAATCGCTGTTTGCAGCCGAGGTAGCGTTCCGTTGTTTGCACAGACACGTGCCCCAATAGGAACTGAATCTGTTCTAGCTCGCCACCGGCTTGATGGCAAAGACGGGCGCAAGTCCGACGGAGGTCGTGTGGGGCGAGAGACGGGAGCTCACAGTCCTTTGCCTTTTGCTTCACGACGCCCCAAATAACTTTAGGACTGAAGCCGTTTCCCCAGATCCTGCCAGCCTTGTTGATCGAACGAAACAGAGTGCCGGCTATGATTCCGGCGACACGTCTTTTGTTGCACTGAGCGCGCGCGATGATGGGCAGTTGCGCGGGTCGGTAAGTCACATGCGGACTTTAGTCTATCTTTCGGACAATGTCTACGGGCTCGCCTAGTTTACCCGAATGCGAAGTGGTAATCGCATGGCCCCTCGCGAAATCTCCTGCGATGATTCCTTCCAAGACGCATTGCGACGTGCTTTCTTCAGGACCAAGCTACACCGTCTCAGTTCCGAGTCATCGATTTTCGGGTCTCGGAGGAGAACCACAACCCTGATTTGGTCATAATCCTCATTCGACTCTGTCATCTTCACCATGCATTTCCGGTCAGCCCCGGTAGGCCCGCAAGCGAGCCACGGCGACGTCCAGGGTCTCCAGCTTTTTGGCGAAGGCGAAGCGCACGGTTGTCTTCCCCGGCCCGGGGTGCTGTAGAAGCAGGAGAAAGCCGGGGCCCTGGAGAGAAGGCTTTGATTTGCCCAGACCTGGAGGCAGAAGATCGTCCGGCAGGCTAGCATGTAAAGGCCACATCACAACCTTGAATGCCATACATCACAGCAGATTGACCGCCGGTGGGTGTATGCGTGTGAATCTAAATCGAAGATCAGTGCCGGGAATACGGGATCCTCGCTCGAAGTATGGGCTAGGAAAAAACTGGAGTTGGCCCCGGCGTTTCGCTCGAGGAAGTGCTGGCCAAAACAGAAGCCCCGATTTGTGCGGCTCAGGTGAAAGAGTTATGAAGACGGTTATCGTTACCGCAAAACGCACGCCCATTGGTACTTTCCTGGGGGCATTCGCTGATTTCTCCGCTGTTGAGCTCGGCACCGTGGCCGCCAAAGCTGTTCTCGGCAACCTGCCGCCGCAGGACATCGCCGACGTTATCGTTGGGAATGTGCTGCAGGCCGGGCAAGGAATGAATATCGCCCGGCAAATTGCGATCCATGCCGGATTGCCGTTCAGCGTTCCGGCCCAGACCGTGAACCGTGTATGCGGCAGCGGCTTGCAGGCGGTAGTTTCAGCAATGCAGGCCCTCCAGGCGGGCGACGGCCGCGTCTATCTCGCCGGAGGAACCGAGAATATGTCCACCGCGCCTTATCTTCTGTTCAAAGCGCGCTCCGGGTACCGCTACGGAAACGGCGAGTTGGTCGACGCCGCCATCAACGACGGCCTTACCGACCCATTCCACAAATGCGCCATGGGAGCGACGGCCGAAAACATCGCTTCTTTTTGGAAGATCACCCGCGAAGACCAGGATGCCTTCGCCGCAGAAAGCCAGCGCCGCGCCTCTGAAGCCACCGATCGTGGAGCTTTCGCCGCCGAAATCATCCCGGTCGAAATTCCCGCACGCAAGGGTCCAGTGACGATAACCAAGGACGAGCACATCCGGCCGGGAACGACGGTGGAAACGCTAGCCAAGTTGCGCCCGGCTTTTCAGCCTCAGGGCGGCACCGTGACGGCGGGAAATTCCAGCGGACTCAATGATGGCGCCGCTATGCTGGTGGTCACCACCGAGGAGTATGCGCGGAACGCCGGATTGCCCGTTCTCGCCGAGGTGCTCTCCTATGCGACAGCCGGCGTAGACCCGGCCCACATGGGCATCGGCCCAGCGTTCGCGGTTCCGGCCGCCCTCCAGCGCGCCGGACTGACACTGGCGGACATCGATCTCTTCGAATTGAACGAGGCCTTCGCCGCGCAATCCATTGCCGTGTTGCGGGAATTGAAGATCGATCCAGCAAAAGTCAATCCCTTGGGAGGGGCCATCGCGCTCGGCCATCCTATCGGCGCGTCGGGAGCGCGCGTGCTGGTCACGCTCATCCATGCCCTGCGCGCAGCCAAGAAAGAGCTGGGCGCAGCGGGTCTTTGCATTGGCGGAGGGATGGGAATCGCCATGGTTGTGCGTGCGGCCGATTAAACTGCCCGCTTCGAAAGCCTGACGGCGGGTGGCGGATAACCGTTTAGCTTGGATCCAATTCATCTCCCGGGATCGCTACTGCCATGGCATATCGGCGATTGTGCTGCTCGTTATGGCTTGACGCCGTGCCTGGATCGTCTGCTGAAACCACGATCAAAGCGCCGCTCACGTCTGCGTAGGCGACGTGAACAGAGGATCTGCGCGACGTTCAGCCCACGTGCTTCATCGTGACGATGCTTCGCCCGCCGGCAAAGGCCGCACCGATGGCCACCTCGAGCGCAACTTTCTCGTTGGGCGCTCACCGTGCGCGTCCTCCTAAACGATCAAATTCCTAGAGAATCTCCGTCGAAGGCGTGCTGGGATATAGAGTTGTGGTCTGGCCGATCTTTGTGCCGGCGCGAGAGTTGGTGTAGCGCAGTTATCGAGTGAATCTGATAGCCGTCGTCGGAGGTGTGGGAAAGTGGTAAGCACTGCCAGCTTTCCACTTTTCCATGCTCCGTATTGCTTTCCACTGGCCAGGCTACTGGCGCCGGTGGTCTATAGCCCGACGGCGATTGAGGCGGCGCTCGAAGCCAATGCGCAGTCGCGCGAGACGGCGGATTTTCGCGAGAGCGAGGCGGCGTTCTTGGAAAAACGGAAGGCGGAATGGTGGAGGTAAGTGTTCGCTCTCTTCTCAAATAGATTTGGCTGGCCCGCATCCCCAACCGCAGATCCCCACCATGGCGGGCACACTTTCAACTGCTTCGCTTGCGCGGCCTTGCTCAGGACGACAAGCTAATTTTGAACGGTGGCCATCGCTTCTTGAAAGCGCACTGGTGCGCCGGTGCGCTGCTCGACCATCTCGCGCGTAACGCCGTCAGCAAGCTCGACGACTTCGAAGCCGGAAGGCGTGATGTCGATCACGCAGAGATCGGTGACGATGCGATGGACGACGCCCTTGCCGGTGAGCGGCAGTTTGCACTCGCGCAGCAGCTTGGCGCTGCCGCCGGGACCGGTGTGCTCCATGATGACGATGACGCGGCGCACGCCGTTGACCAGATCCATGGCGCCGCCCATGCCTTTCACGCGCTTGCCGGGAATCATCCAGTTGGCTAGGTCGCCGTGTTCGGAGACCTCCATGGCGCCGAGGATGGCGAGATCGACGTGGCCGCCGCGGATCATGGCAAAGGAGTCGGCGCTGGAAAAGATGGCGGCGCCGGGAAGGCAGGTCACCGTCTCCTTGCCGGCGTTGATGATGTCGGCGTCGATTTCGGAATCGAGCGGGAACGGGCCCATACCAAGCAGGCCGTTCTCCGACTCCAGCGCAACCGTAATTCCTTCGGGAATATAGTTGCCGACCAGCGTGGGGATGCCGATACCGAGGTTGACGTAGTAGCCGTCCTTTAACTCACGGGCGGCGCGTGCGGCCATTTGCTGACGGGTCCATGGCATGGAAGGAAGCTCCTAGCTTTTAGCTCTTAGCTCGACTTGTGGCGATCGAGGCGTCATTGGTTCAAGTTTTCTGTGATCGGTGATCAGCCTTCGCGGACTGTGCGCCGCTCGATGCGTTTTTCGGGGTTGGGGTTGTGTACCAGCCGGTGAACAAAGATGCCGGGCGTGTGAATCTCGTCGGGGTCGAGCTCGCCGGGCTCGACGACGATCTCGGCTTCGGCGATGGTGATCTTGCCGCAGGTGGCGGTGTTGGGGTTGAAGTTGCGCGCGGTGCGGCGGTAGACGAGGTTGCCGTGCGTGTCGGCCTTCCAGGCTTTCACGAGAGCGACGTCGGCCACGATGCCACGCTCAAGGATGTAGGTGTGGCCGTCGAATTCCTTGTGCTCCTTGCCTTCGGCAATCACCGTGCCTACGCCGGTGCGCGTGTAGAAGCCGGGAATGCCGGCGCCGCCGGCGCGCATGCGCTCGGCGAGCGTGCCCTGTGGAGAGAACTCGACCTCGAGCTCGCCTTCGAGGAATTGGCGCTCGAATTCGGCATTCTCACCCACGTAGCTGGAGATCATTTTCTTGATCTGGTGCGTTTCAAGGAGCTGGCCGAGACCCCAGCCGTCGACGCCCGCATTGTTGCTGGCGACGGTGAGATTGCGCACGCCGGTGTCGCGCAGGGCCTGGATAAGCGCTTCAGGAATTCCGCAGAGGCCAAAACCGCCGATCGCCAACAGCATGCCGTCGCGGACAACGCCGTCGAGGGCGGAGCGCGCGTCGGAGTAGAGTTTATTGAGGCCACGGGTGGAAGTTGCAACAGTCGCCATAGGATCACACTCACTCTCTGTCCTGGCTTACGATGCCAGGATAGAAGGTTATGCAAAGAACCGCGAGGCCAGGGAGACTCTCCAGTGTCTCTGCGGCATTCGGGGTTCGATGCAAGGGAGATACGGCCAACACGCTACCACAACTTGAGGACGGCCGAAAAGCCCTATTTGCCCTGCAGTTTCCCTTTGTTTTTTCTGCGAACCAATATACCCCCATTTGCCTTCGCCCGCTATCTTTTTTGCATCCGTTTCCATTTGCGGCAGCAGAAGTTCTTCCCAGCCACTGGAACGGAGGCCACGGGAGGGAGTGGCGCCCGTTTAAGTCGGCGGGTGCGGTTGGAGGCTAGACCGTCACTGCTGAATGGGTGGCGTAGTGGAGCAAAACGGCCACGGCGCAACTGGTAAGGCGGGTTTCTGCCGAGTCCGCCCGGCTGGTGAGAATGATGGGTACGCGGGCGCCGAGGACGATGCCAGCCAGTTGTGCGCCGCACAGGTATTGCAACTGCTTGACCAGCATGTTGCCGCTCTCGAGATCGGGGACGACGAGGATATCGGCCCGGCCAGTAACGGGCGAGGCCAGCTTCTTGATAGCTGCGGCCTTCACGCTGACGGCAGTATCAAATGCAAGAGGCCCGTCGAGGATGCCGCCGGTGATCTGGCCGCGGTCGGCCATCTTGCAGAGGGCGGTGACGTCGAGGGTGGACTTGATCTTGGAGTTCACCGTCTCGACCGCAGACAGCAGGGCGACCTTGGGCTCGGGGATGCCGAGAGCGTGGGCAAGATCGATGGCGTTCTGGACGATGTCGATCTTGTCTTCGAGCTTGGGAGTGATGTTGATGGCCGCGTCGGTGACGAGCAGCGTGCGGGCGTAGGCCGGCGTATCCAAAATAAAGACATGGCTAATGCGGCGGGCGGTGCGCAGACCGGTATCGCGGGGCATGCCGGCCTTCATAAGCGCGTCGGTGTGCAGGCTGCCCTTCATCATGGCCTGGGCATTGCCGGAGCGGCACATGGCTACACCCAACTCAGCGGCCTTGAACTCGCTGTCGGCATCGAGAATGGGATAAGCGCTGATGTCAACACCGATCTTCGCGGCCAGCACTGTCATGGCGGCTTCGTCGCCGATGAGCATGGGCTCGATGAGGCCCTCGACTGTGGCTTCGACGGCGCCGCGGAGGGCTACGTCCGACAGTGGCCAGACGACCGCCGTGGTGATGGCCGGCAGACTCTTGCAGCGCTCGATGAATCTGTGAAAGACATGATAGTCGGCGGGATGGCCGACCAGCGAGTCAACGGTAATGCCTTCAGCCAGGAGAGCCAGATCGCTCATGTGTATCTTCTCCCAGGCGCGCAGCCAACTGCTAGCGAACCTTACGGTTTATTTTCGCGCCACGGCACTCGTTGCGGAAGACGATTTACTCCCCCTTACGCCTTCTCAGGCTGAACCACTAGGCGGTCCAGGAGCCGCCTGACTCACTGAGAGTCAAATGCCGGGCTCCAGGTGCGCGGAGGCGAATCCGAAAGTGGAGCAGCCGCAACCGGAATCTCTTGACAACAAATTCGCGGTGATTATACGCCCGTTTGCCTCGGAGCGTTCCAATTGTAAGGATCCAGCGTTGAAAAATGAGATTCCGATTCTATTCCCAGGTAGCTGGCGTACGTGATTGCAGTCACGTTGGGCTGTGCTCCGAGAGAATACGATGGCATTCAGCCTACACATCGGCCGGCGCTGGAGTGGGAAAGGAACTTCAATGAATCTGGGATTTATTGAGAACAAGACATACGACGAGATTTCAGTTGGCGACACAGCCGAGACGGAGCACGTTTTAACCATGGAAGACGCGATGGCTTGGGCCTCGATATCCGGATTCAACTCCGTTCTGGACTCCGATGGACTCATCGATCGCGCCGTGAGCAGCATGCTTCCGACAGGACCAAACATGTGGTGCGCCTCGCTCATCTCCGGTCTTTTCGCCACGAATCTACCCGGGCCTGGATGCTCACTGACGAACGTGTCGCTCGCGTTCCATAAACTCATCCGTATCGGAGATCGCATTTTCGTCAAGGTCGAGGTTAGGGCCAAGGACGATTCTACAAAGGGGGTTACATTCGATTGCGAGGCAAGCAATAGCACCGGCGCGTTAATCTTTTCGGGTACGGCCCAGCTCATCGCACCTTTGGAAAAGCTCCGCTTGTCCACGCTCCCGGTACCCCAACTCATTGTGAACAATCCCTATCGTCACTACCGCGGTTTGATCACGCGTGCAAATGCCAAGCCGGCTGTGAAAACTGCAATCGTTTGGCCGTGCGACGAACTATCTCTCGGAGGCGCCATCGAGGCATGCAAAGACGGGTTGATTGTTCCGGTTCTTGTGGGTTCCGAAGCGACGATCCGCAACATTGCTGGAACCATGCAACTTGACTTGGGATCCATTCAAATCGTAGACGTCGACTTTAGCCGCACAGCCGCCTTCAGGGCCGTTGAGATGGCTCGTAAAGGCGAGGTCCAAATGCTCATGAAGGGCTCGCTGCAGACAGGCGAACTCATGGAAGCTGTTACCTCACGCGAGGGGGGATTGCGTGTCGGGCGGCGCATCAGCCACGTATTCGCTTTGGATGTTCCGTCCTATCACAAGACCCTGTTCGTTACCGATGCGGCCGTCAACATTCAGTCGGACTTGGAGACCAAGATAGACATTCTGCAGAATGCCATCGACATGATGCTCGAACTTGAGGTCGTGAACCCGAAGGTGGCAATCCTGTCGGCGGTCGAGTCGGTGAACCCGGATATCCCCTCCACGCTAGATGCCGCCGCCCTTTGCAAGATGGTCGATCGCGGACAGATTACCGGAGCCATCGTCGATGGTCCGCTCGCATTCGATAATGCCATTTCAAGCGATGCCGCACGGGTCAAGAAGATCAAATCGCCGGTCGCGGGAGATCCCGATCTTCTCTTGGTTCCCAATCTGGAGGCTGGGAATATCCTCTTCAAGGAGCTTCAGTACCTGGCCGGAGCGCTGGCGGCCGGAGTTGTGGTGGGAGCCAAGGTTCCGATCGTCCTTACCGGCCGCGCCGACGGAGAAATGGCTCGAATCGCAAGTTGCGCCCTCGGCGTCCTGCTGGCGAAGCCGGCGCCCAATTTGGAGGGCTAGTATCAGAGAAATGCTAATCCCCGATACTTGCCAGCGGTGGCGCTCCGATTTTTTTGAAAGCTGTGACCCAAGGTGTCAGGATCAGCCGCTGCGCTGGAGTAGAATGCGCAGCGGCCGATGGCAGGATCTCAGAAGGTGAATGTAGGGCCCAATTCCTCGCGAATGTCGTTCCACTCCCGCGACGGCACGCCTTTAAAGAGCGGCAGGGGTTCCTCGGGGTTGGCGTGGGTGGTGAAGAGCGACTGCTCGTACGAGAACATGACCCACTTATCGAGCTTGTAGTTGAGTGTGCCAACGAGCATCGTGCTCATATGCCGGGTTCCCTGCAACTCATCGATGTCTCGCGCTTTAGCCTGATCAACGCCATAAAGACCATAGATGGACCAACCGGCGTTGCGGCCCGTGGGATTGACATTGAAGATGCGGGAGAGCGGGAGGCCCAGTTGTGCCAAGCCGCCCGCGGCGCGAACCGGGCGTTCGGGTGCAACCACCTGCTGCCCACTCGCGTTGGTGCCGAGCACAATGTCCGATGCGCTATCTACAGAGGCGACGGTAGCCAAATTGGTCAGGCCGCCGGTGTCGCTAAAGAAGGAGTAAAGTTGCCCGCCGAAAAACCAGCGGAGATCGCTGCCGCCGTAAGTCTTGCCTGTCAGCGTGAACCAGCATATAGGCAATTGCCACTCGGCGGTCCAGCCATCCTGTGTGCTGCTTGCGCTTACGCCGTCAGGAAAGGTGGCCTGATAAGGCGCGGGAAATGCCGAATCCAGGGCATTGGCAGCGCGCTCACCTTTGAAGCCGCTGAAGATGAGCTGTGCGGGAGCAACTCCGGCCGCGGGGTCTAGCTGCCATTGGCCAACTAGGCGTCCCCGAATCTCGGGACGGTTCGAGTCCGGTCCCTGGCGCTCGCCGTAACCGAGTTGCTCTGAGACGTTGGCTGCACTTGGTGGAAGACCTGAACCCGGCAGATCGATGGCAAACTCCGGCATGATCGAGAATCCGCTGAATTTGTGCGTATAGCCAACGCGCATCTGCGGATCGCGCTCCCAAAGGCCGCCGAACTCACCGCCAGCGAGAGTCAACTCAACCATGTTGACGAGCGTTGAAGAGCCATAGATTGTCCAGTCCTGCCCAGCGAGCGCCGAAAATGTATTCTTGTCGTCAAAGTGGTAATCCAACCTGCCTCATGCGACGCGGAGCGAAGGGTTGCTGGAGCGGATACTGGAGAGATTGCGATTATCTGAGCGGTTGAAGTTACCCTCGAAGTCCATTTCGATCCTGCCCGTGATGCTCCACTTCGGATTGGGATCGATCCACGCGAAGTTCACGCCCAAGCGGCTGCTGCGCGCCTTGACGTGGAACTCTGGAGATCCATTAGGGGGTGTGTCGGTAAGAAAGCCGGGGAGCGGAAAATCATCTCCGTTGGCAGAAGAACTATCTTCAATCCCGGTCAATCTGATAAATCCATAGGGAGTAAAACCGACCCCCTCCGCCCTGACTGTAGGTTCGATGCCGGTGCGCGAAATCCCATTCACCGGGAACTGGCGAATGGGCACGAGCGCCTCATTGATCGACTAGGATGGGGACTTCTCCGCGACGGACGCCGCAGGAGCTTGTGAACGGGGGTTGACCAACGGCTGTCTGAGTTCCGCAGTAGCTGAGGTGAGAGCGCCCGGAACCTGCGCAGCGTTCTCGACCTGCGCGGCTGGCGCACCGACTGAAGCCGGCATCGCACGAGCGGGTAGCCTTTCGGCAATCTGTGCGTACTCGTCATTCGAGAGAACGCCTTTGTCGAAAAGGATGCGGGCCATCAGATCTTCGGCCTGCTTCGGCGTGGCCGCCCCATCGATCTGCTTCATATCATCGGGCGTGAGAATGCCTTTGCGGAGCAGGATCTCTGCCAGCGGATCGTGGGGCTTTGCGACCTCCTGCTGTGCCTTTGCTGGCATGCAAAGTACTGCAGACAGCACCAGAATCAGCAGAAAGAATAAAAGAAGCCGGAGACGAAAAGACAAGTTACAAGAAGAACCATTCATACTGGAATCTCCTTTTTGAACTCGAAATCCTGATGCTGAACAGCAACTGGCGCGCGCTTCAGAACAGAAATTGCACCGACGCTGGGCACTCTGACCCGGACCGCGACATCAGACGACACAGAGACGGGCGGCGCCAAGAGCACAACTCTTCCGCCCATCTTCTTGAAAGGCAGGGACGTAGCCCTACGCCCACTCCCCGCTGCGCAGGTACTCATCGATTCCCTTCGCAGCTTTGCGGCCGGCGCCCATGGCGAGGATCACCGTGGCACCGCCGGTGACGATGTCGCCGCCGGCGAAGACACCGCGCTTGGAGGTGCGGGTGGTCTGGGTGTCGGCCACGATGTAGTTACGCGACGTAGTCTTGAGATCGGGCGTCGAGGCCTGAACGAGGGGATTAGCGTTGGTGCCCACGCCGATGATGACCACGTTGGCGGGCAGAATGAACTCAGAGCCTTTGATCTCGATGGGAGAGCGGCGGCCGCTCTCATCGGGCTCGCCCAGCTCCATGCGGGCGCAGCGCGCGCCGGTGAGCCATCCCTTCTCGTCGCCGATCAATTCGATGGGGTTCGTGAGCATGCGGAACTCGATGCCCTCTTGGCGGGCATGGTGTATTTCTTCGAGGCGCGCGGGCATCTCGGCTTCAGAACGGCGATAGACCAGGGTTGACGTGCGCGCGCCCAGGCGGCGCGCGCTGCGCACCGCGTCCATGGCGGTGTTGCCGCCGCCCACCACAATCACGTCGCGATCGCGGCAGTCGTAGACGGGTTCGTCATATTCGGTGGCGTCGTATGCACGCATCAGGTTGACGCGGGTAAGGAACTCGTTGGCCGAGTAGACGCCGATGAGGTGCTCGCCGGGGATGCCGAGGAAGCGCGGCAGACCGGCGCCGGTGGCGACGAAGACCGCATCGTAGCCTTCATGCTGCATCAGCTCATCGATGGTTACGCTCTTGCCGACCACCACGTTGGTTTCGAACTCGACGCCCATACGGTGCAAGTTGTCGACTTCGCTTTTGACAATCGACTTAGGCAGGCGGAACTCGGGGATACCGTAGACGAGCACACCGCCGAGCTCGTGCAGGGCCTCAAAGACGCGGACGCGATGGCCCATCTGGACCAAGTCGCCAGCGGCCGAGAGCCCGGCCGGACCGCTGCCGACGATGGCCACGCTTTTTCCCGTGAGCGGCGCGTTGGGAGGAAGGCCAAGCTGGCCGCTCGAGCGCTCGTAGTCGGCGATGAAGCGCTCGAGGTTGCCGATGGCGACGGACGCGCCTTTTTTGCCCAGCACGCATCCGCCCTCGCACTGATTCTCCTGCGGGCAGACGCGGCCGGTGATGGCGGGCAGCGCATTGTCCTCGCGCATCTTGGCCGCCGCGGCGAGATAGTCGCCCGCATAGATCAGCGCTACGACCTCTTTGATCTTAACGCCCACCGGGCAATCGACGACGCAGCCGGGCTTGGCGCAGGCGATGCAGCGCGTGGCCTCCTCAAGGGCGCCGGCTGCGCTCAGACCCAGGTTCACCTCTTCAAAGTTGCGGCTGCGCACCTGGGGATCGAGCTCCGGCATGGGGACGCGCGGAATCTTCATCCGGTCCTTCAAAGGAACGAGGTTCTTCTCAGACATTTTGGACCTCGTTCTTCATCGGGCGTCTTTTCGGATTGAGCGTGATGGGAATGTTGCGCAGCTCGGCAAGTTCCCGCTCCTTCTCGGCCAACTCAGCGCGAAGTTCGACCAGTTCTTCCAGGGTGTGTTCCTGGAAGTGCTTGAGCGACTGGCACTCCTTCTCGCGATACATGGAGTTGCGCTGCATGAGGACGTCGAAGTTGACCAGCGAGGCATCGAACTCCGGCCCATCCACGCAGGCGAATTTGCTTTTGTTGCCGAGCAACACACGGCAGCCGCCACACATGCCGGTGCCGTCCACCATGATGGAGTTCAGGCTGACCATGGTCTTGATCCCCAGCGGAGCGGTTAGCTGGGCGACGGCGCGCATCATGGGCACAGGACCAACGGCGAGCACGAAGTCGATCTTCCTCCCGGCGGCGATCAGTTCGTTGAGCTTCTTGGTCACCAGCCCCTGTTCGCCGTAGCTGCCGTCGTCGGTCATGATGTAAGCCTCGTTGCTGGACTGGCGCACCTCGTCTTCAAAGATGACCATCTCTTTGGAGCGGGCGCCTTCAACAAAGACGACATGGTTGCCGGCCTGTTTGAGGGCGTTGGCTGTGGGCAGAGCCATGGCCGTGCCCACGCTGCCGGCCAGAATGGCCACCGTGCCGTAGTTCTCGATCTCCGATGGCCGACCAAGAGGGCCGACGATGTCGAGGATGGAGTCGCCCTTCTGAAGACAGTTCAGCATGGCGGTCGTTTTGCCCACAGATTGCACCACGATGGTGACGGTGCCCGCCTCCGGATCGGAACTCTTGATGGTCAACGGAATCCGTTCACCCTTGGCGTGCAGCCGCAAGATAACGAACTGGCCCGGCTCCTGCTTATGGGCGATGCGCGGCGCCTCGACAACCAACTCACGTATGTTGAGACCCACGTCGCGCGCGTCGACAATCCTGTACATCGCGCCTCCGCTTCCGCTCAGGTCCTCTGAGGGTCAGGAAATTTCGGCCCGAATCTCAATCGTGAAAACAGATTCACGGGAATTGTACGTGGCTTCACGCAAATTGCAAGACCAACTCCAACGAGCGTGACAGCAGTCACTAAGTAGGCGGATGCGTGATTGGGGTCACTGGAGTTATGAGCGTGATAGCGGTCACTGCCGAGTGAATTGTCGAGTGGCGTAATTATTGCTTGGCATTTGATTGGTAGTTACGAAGCATAATCCTGTTTTCACGGCCCGGCAGCGCGATTGAATCCATAGCGGCGGGTGGGGGCCAAAATCACACATCCAGAGCCTGGACAAAGCCAAACTGCGGACCGTAGTTTCGCAAGGAGCGCATCATGAAGGGGAAAGTTGCAATCGTAACAGGTGGTGCGAGCGGGATCGGGTTAGCGATTGTTGAGTCGTTCGCCCAAGTGGGCGTGAACTGCGTGATTGCCGACATGGACGTTGCCGGTGGGGAACGAGCCGCAGCGAAACTTCAAGAGGCCGGGACGCCCTGCCTGTTCGTTGCTACAAGTGTTTCCCAGCCCGACCAAGTGCGCCATCTCGTCGATGCCACCATCGAAAAATTTGGACGTCTCGACATTCTGGTCAACAATGCGGGTCTGCAATTCGTGACGCCAGTGGTGGAGTTCCCCGAAGAGCGCTGGGACACTCTGATAGGCGTTATGCTTACCGGAACGTTTCTTTGTTGTAAATATGCCCTGCCCCACATGATCAAGCAGAAGTGGGGCAGGATTATTAACGTCAACTCGCTCCACGGCAAAGTGGGGTCGCCCTTCAAGGTGGCTTATGTTTCGGCCAAACACGGGGTGCTGGGGTTGACGAAGGTAGTGGCGTTGGAGGTGGCCGAGCACAACATTACCTGTAATGCCATCTGTCCCGCCTACGTGCGTACTCCGCTCGTCGAGAAGCAAATTGAGAATCAGGCCCGTTCTCACGGCATTTCGGAGGAGGAAGTGATTCAAAAGATCATGCTGGAACCCGCCGCCATCAAGCGGCTGCTGGATCCCAGCGAGGTCGCTTCGCTGGTTCGCTACTTGTGTTCGGACGATGCCGCAGGTATCACCGGCGCGGCGCTCGACATTGATTTGGGCTGGACGGCGCACTAGGACAAGATGCTTCAAGGCGTGCCGCAAGGCACGCCTTCATAACGCGGAGGAGAATGATTATGCCTGACAATCCTCTGGCCACCGCTCATGACACCCACCCTATAGTCAAGATTTCCGCCACGCGTTCTCCGGAGCGGAACAAAGTCGTTACCGCCGCCGCGGCCGTGCGCTTAATTCGCGACGGCGACACAGTAGCGACCGGAGGCTTCGTGGGCGTCGCCTTTCCCGAAGCGATTGCCGTTGCCATCGAGCAACAGTTCCTGGCGCCCGACGGGGAAACCGGCCCCGCCAGCGGACGGCCTTGCGACCTGACGCTCCTCTATGCGGCCGGGCAGGGCGACGGAAAGGAACGGGGGCTGAATCACTTCGGTCATCCGGGTCTGGTGAAACGCGTCGTTGGCGGCCATTGGGGCTTGGTGCCTAAGCTAGGGGCGCTGGCGGTCAATAACAAGATCGAGGCCTACAACTTTCCCCAGGGAGTGATTTCGCATTTGTTTCGCGATATTGCCGCACATCGTCCCGGGCACCTCAGCAAGGTCGGCATGGGGACCTACGTCGATCCGCGTTACGGCGGCGGCAAAATCAACTCCCGCACTACCGACGATCTCGTTGAGTTGATTACCATTCACGGCGAAGAGTACCTGTTCTACAAAGCGTTTCCGGTCAACGTCGGCATTATCCGCGGCACCACCGCGGATCCTGAGGGCAATATCACCATGGAGCGCGAGGCGCTGACGATAGAAATGCTTTCCATTGCCATGGCAGCCCACAACTCCGGCGGGATCGTCATCGCCCAGGTCGAACGCGTGGCCGAGAGCGGCACGCTGAATCCACGACAGGTGAAGATACCGGGAATTCTCGTCGATTGCGTCGTGGTTGCGGAAAAGCCGGAGTACCATTGGCAGACCTTCGCTACCGTGTACAACCCCGGTTTTAGCGCAGAGATCCGTACGCGAATGGGAGCCATCCCGCCGATGGAGCTATCGGCGCGCAAGGTGATCGCGCGCCGGTCGGCGCTGGAGCTGAAGACCAACAGCGTGGTCAACCTGGGAATTGGCATGCCCGAAGGCGTAGCCAATGTGGCCAATGAGGAGAAGATCATCGATCTCATTACACTCACCGCCGAGCCTGGAGTGGTCGGCGGAGTTCCGGCCGGGGGGCTCGATTTCGGCGCCGCGGTCAATGCCCACGCCATCATCGATCAGCCTTACCAATTTGATTTTTACGACGGCGGTGGACTCGACTTGGCTGTCCTCGGCCTGGCAGAGGCGGACCGCGAGGGCAGCCTCAACGTGAGCAAATTCGGTCCCAGGTTGGCGGGTGCAGGGGGGTTTATCAATATCAGCCAAAACGCCAAGAGCCTGGTGTTCTGCGGTACGTTCACGGCGGGCAATCTGGAAGTCGGATTCGCAGACGGCAAATTACAAATCATCACAGAGGGCCGCACGCGAAAGTTCGTGAACGAAGTTGAACATCGAACCTTCAGCGGCCGATATGCCAGCCTGCGCCGACAGCCGGTGCTTTATGTAACCGAACGCTGCGTGTTCAGCCTCACGACGGAAGGCCTGCAACTTATTGAGGTGGCCCCGGGCATCGATATTGAAAGGGACATCCTGGCTCACATGGATTTCCAGCCCATCGTGCACCAGCCTAGGCTAATGGACGCGCGCTTGTTCATGCCACAGCCCATGGGTTTGCGCGGCGATCTATTGGAACAGCCCCTGGAGAGCCGGCTCAGCTACGAGCGGCAACAGAATCTGTTCTTCGTCAACTTCGAAGGTTACACGGTGCGCAGCATGGAGCAGATCGACCGGATCGAGCAAATGGTGCGCGACTGTTTGGCGCAGGCACCCGGCAAGGTATACGCCATCGTCAATTACGACAATTTCTCGATTTCTCCCGAGCTATTGGGACCGTATACCGACATGGTGAAGAAGCTGATGAACGACCGTTACTCGGGTGTCACCAGATACACGACCAGTGGCTTCCTACGTATGAAACTTGGGGATGCCCTGGCCGAGCGCGGTGTTGCTCCTCACATCTATGAGAGTGCCGAGGAGGCCAGCCAGCAATTGCTCGAGCTCGAGGAGCGGCTGCAGGCGAAATAGCTCGGGCTTGTCCTGGCAGAGGGTGGATCGGGTTCTGGCGGGAACCACCAGCACATGGAACTCTCGGGGTCTGAACACTTCGTACGGAAGGAGCCATTTTATGGCAGCAAGCAGCGTTATAAGCAGTACGAGCAACTTCAGCGAGCCGGTGACGGACTCGCTAAAAGGCAGAGTGGCCCTGGTGACGGGCGGATCGCGCGGCATCGGAAAGGCTATCGCTCTGGAACTTGCCCGCAATGGGGCAACGGTGACCTTCAGCTATAACAGCAATCTGGCCAAGGCGGAAGAGGTCGCGGCCGAGATTCGCACCATGGACGTCGAGTGCCTGATGGCGCAGGGCGATGTGGCTCGCAAGGAGGACGCACGCCGTATCGTCAGCTCAACCCTCGAGCAATTCAAGAGGATCGACATCCTGGTCAACAACGCCGGCATCACCCGCGACCATACCCTGCGCAAGATGACCGATGAGGAATGGGAATCGGCAATCTCGGTGAACTTGCATGGGACCTATTACTGCACCACTGCCGCATTGCCGGCGATGACCGAGCAGAAATACGGGCGCATCATCAACATTGCTTCCATCGTCGGCCAAACGGGAGCATTCGGCCAGGCCAATTACGCCGCCAGCAAAGGCGGAATCATCGCGTTCACCAAGTGCATAGCGTTGGAGTATGCGAGAGATAACATCACCGCCAATACAGTTGCCCCAGGGTATACCGGTACGGAAATGGTAGAAGCGATGCCGGCAGATGTTCTTGAAAAGATTTGCGCCAAGATACCGCTGCGCCGGCTGGCAAAACCCGAAGAGGTCGCCAAAGCGGTTCTCTTCCTGGCCCGGGATGGGGATTACATCACTGGAACGACGATCAACGTAAACGGCGGGCTACTGATGTTCTGAGGCCGACTTGGATTTCCTCGGGGAAATCGAAGTCAGGGAAATAAGAATGCGCCCGAAGCAACCGGCGCGCTTGTCGGGGGCGCTGCGCCAGCCGCGGCTCCCATCATTCCACCGGCGACTGAATGGCGTCGTCGAGGTTTGCGCATCTTAATCATGCGGAGATTTGCAATTCTCCTCGAAGCATGCGAAATCTCCGGGCGCGGATAGTCCAACTTTCCTGCGGCTGAAGTTATCGCTTCCGGCGCGCATAACCGCTGGGCATCGCAGCATTCTCGTGGTGAGGGACGAAACACCCCACATGGAGCCGTCGAGAATTCCCGTATAGTCGTAGCTGTCACCGCTCACCTCTGAACGTCGACCACGAGCCGTCCCCGAACCTCTCCCGCCAGGAGAGATGGCGCCGATGAAATCGCTTCACTGAGGCCGATACCGTGAGAAATCGCGTCGAGCCTGGAAATATCGAGGTCGCGTGCCAAACGTGCCCATGCTTCAAGCCGGGCCGAACGCGGACACATCACACTGTCGATACCAGCGAGCGTCACGCCACGCAGAATGAATGGCGCGACCGTCGCCGGAAAATCCATTCCCCCTGCTTGACCGCAAGCGGTAACTACCCCGCCGTACTTGGTTGTGGCACAAACGTTCGCAAGCACGTGGCTGCCAACCACATCGACCGCCCCCGCCCACCGTTGCTTCCCGAGTGGTTTTCCGGGGCTCGCAAATTCCGCCCGTCCCAGCACCTCCGCGGCACCCAAACCCTTCAGGAAATCGGCTTCTTCCATTCTTCCACTGGCGGCTACCACTCGATAACCCAGCTTGGAAAGAAGGGCAACCGCTACGCTGCCCACGCCGCCAGCCGCACCAGTGACCACGATTTCGCCCTTGTCCGGAGTGATGCCGTGGTGCTCCAGCGCCAGCACGCATAGCATGGCGGTATAACCGGCTGTACCAATGGCCATGGCTTGCTGGAGAGAAAAGGCCGAGGGCAAATGGACCAGCCATTCGCCTTTTATACGTGCCTTTTGCGCAAGACCTCCCCAATGGGTTTCCCCTAAGCCCCAGCCATTCAGCAGCACAGAGTCCCCCACTTGGTAGTCTGGATTGCTTGACGCTTCGACCGTGCCTGCCAGATCGACTCCCGGAATCATGGGGAATCGTCGAACGACGGGAGACTTTCCTGTGATCGCTAGGGAGTCTTTGTAGTTGAGTGAAGAATACGCGACCCTTACGGTGACATCGCCCTCAGGTAGAAGCGAGTCGTTGATATCCTTCAACGTGGCGCTCGAACTGTTCCCGTCTTTTTCGATCAAAATACCCTTGAACATGTTTCCCTCCGCGAAAACTAGACCCTGCGTCTGGTAAGTTGGCAAAAAAGTCAACGCGTGATCCCAGCGAGAAAAAGCTTGGCATATGCCATAACCGGTTCCGCATTCTGGTCGAGCTTCGCTCTCAGCACAGCATGGCCTCCCCGATCGTTTGTACCAGCCGAATTGCTAGTGTAGCGCTGTGGTGAGGGGCCCAGAGGCACTGGGACAGGCTTTCTTGCTAGTGGCCCGGTGTCACCGGCTACACGGACATTACTCGATTTATTGTGCGTCTGCAGCGATCAATCCGCATTAGCGGACAACGAATGCGGCGAAGTTGCGTTCCTGGCGTCGATGACAGTGCCGGACGCTGGGCGGCCATCCCCATCAGACTCGACGAAGACGATCTGATACAGCGGAGGCACCGTGTCGGGATTGAGCAGCGCGCTATTCGCGTAAGCAGCTAGCCTTGAGTGCGCTTCCTCAGTTGCTTCGCGGAATTCCCGCACGCCTCTAGATCATCCCGCACTGCTTGGTGGAGAAGATGGCAGGCAATGATTTGCGCCCAGCGTTACTTGTGATTTCATCCGCAATGTCTCCTCGTGCAGCAGGCTCGCGATCTGCTCCGGACTGTATTTCTTTGCCCTATGCATTCCATGCTGCTTCCATACCAGTTTGTCTCAAAACTACTTGCACAGATTTCGCCGGGCGGACCAATCTTCGCTGTACAACGGACTCCTTGTCTCAAGCGATCTTCATGCGCCTAGCCTGCTCGGTCAGTTCCTGGCGGAAGTTCGGGTGAGCGATGTTGATTAGTTCCAGCGCTCTTTGCTTTGCAGTCTTGCCTCGCAATTGGGCACATCCGAACTCGGTGACCACATAATTGACATCGTTCTTGGTAGTCGTCACATGTGTGCCCGGGGTAAGGGTCGGAACAATGCGTGAAATGGTGTCGTTCTTCGCCGTTGATGGCAGGACGATAATGGCCTTTCCGCCATTGGATCGGTTTGCGGCGTGAACGAAGTCGGCTTGACCGCCAGTGCCAGAGTAAGGTACGCAGCCGAGGCTCTCGGATCCGCACTGGCCGATGAGATCCACCTGCATTGTGCCGTTGATGGCGATCAGGTTGTCATTCTTGCCCGCAAGGGCGGGGTCATTGGTGAAATCGACCGGGTGCATTTCCAGGGCTGGATTGCGGTCCATGAATTGGTATAGCTTTTTTGAACCGAGAGCGAATGTGGCCACCATCTTGTCAGGGTTGTAGTTCTTCTTGCGGTTAGTGACAACGCCGGCCTCGACCAGGCACATGATGCCGTCACCGACCATTTCGGTGTGAATGCCGAGGTCATGTTTGTCAATGAGTTGCATGACCACGGCGTCCGGAATGCCTCCATAGCCAATCTGCAGGGTTGCGCCGTCGGGAATCATGTCGGCCACGTACTTGCCGATTGCTTCCTGCACAGGTCCGATTCTTGGCAATCCCACTTCCATCACGGGCTCTTCGCTTTCCACGAGAGCGGTAACCTGAGAGATGCGCACGTGGCAGTTGCCGTAGGCGAAGGGAACGTTTGGGTTAACTTCCAAAACGATGGCCCGCGCCTTTTGGATCGCCGCCATGGTGTAGTCGGCAGCAAGACCGAGAGAGAAATAGCCGTGTTCCTCCATAGGAGAGGCCATGCTGAAGACAACGTCGGCCGGGATCAGATTGCGATTGATGAGTGTGGGCAGTTCCCAAAAATATGCAGGGATGAAGTCGATCCAGCCCTCTTGACCGCCTGCCCGCGAAGGACCGCTGAAAAAATAGGCCACATGCCGGACGTTCTCAACTGTTTCCGGATCAAAATACGCATACTCTCGAATAGGCAGAACCTGGGAAACCTTGACGTCGTGGAAGTTCCGGCGCTGTTCAGAGAGTGCAGTTAGGAGCGTCGGAGGCTCACCAACTCCGGCTGGAACCACGATCGTCTCCCCGGTTTTTACGTTGTGGACCGCATCGAAAGCAGACATGCGCCTCTGTGCGTACTGTTCTTTGTTTGACATCCAAATCTCCTCAAAACTGGCCTGCCCGATCGTTTGCATCAGCGCGAGAGTTAGTGTAGCGCAGTTATCGGGTGAGTCTGATAGCCGCAGTCGGGGGAGTTGAAAAGTGGGACGCGTTGTTTGCTTTCCACTTTTCCATGCTCCGTATTGCTTTCCACCTGCCATGCCACTGGCGCGGTCCTGCGATACACCCTTGAGTGCGACTTCCGTAACTCCGATCCAATCACGCTCGCGGCGGTCACAGTGCAATATGGTCACGTCGTATTCGGCGGCGGAAGCTACTTCTGCCCCATCCGGAGTGTTGCAGTCATGCGAAGTTTGCATTTTATCGGGAACTCGCGGCAGAACACTTGGGTGCTGAGAATCAACGAAGTGACATTTACCAACTATCACCGATTTGGGTCGACAGCGCGCGTACTTCCGGCGACACCGTCGCAATAGACTCGCTAAGGGGGCCTGGCCATCGGTGCGTGCCTGAGAAGTTCACGACCCAAAAGGGGGGCGAATTGTCGGCCCTCGGGAAATCACGTCATTCTGACCGTTCCTCCTGGATGGTCGCCTATCCGGACATTACTCCTGATTTTGGGTTCTGTCCGGTTTGCCGGTGATACGACCGGAACTGCCGAGAATGCCGTCCTCCGATCCCGATGTAAGGGTACACGGCCTCAACCAGAGAGCTACAATGCCGGGTATGTCACACAAGGTTCAACTCAGCGCAATCACGGTCGGCCTGATTGCCGGTGCGTTATCTCCCGTTGTTTCGTCAGGCCAGACATTCACATTGGATTCCACAAAGGGACTGCAGGCGCAAGGAGTGACGGTCGAGGCAGTGACGTACCGCGGCCGCAAAGCAGTCCGAGTCCTGTCCTCGCAGGAGGCGGACGCGGCGTGGGCTGCTCGGCCTTCAGGCACGGGCGGCGGAATTGTGGTTCTCCCGGGAGTCTCGTTCCATAACGGCGTGATCGAGTTGGACGTAGCTGGTGAGCCTCATGTTGGAGCGCCTTCAGCCGCCCGTGGATTCGTGGGTGTTGGGTTCCGGGTGAATGCCGATTCATCGAAATACGAGTGTGTCTATATTCGCCCTACCAACGGTCGCGCCAACGATCAGGAGCGGCGGAACCACTCGACGCAATACAGCTCAGTACCCGACTACGAATGGCTGCGACTGCGCAAAGAGTCGCCGGGAAAATACGAATCGTATGTGGACCTGGTGCCGGGCGAGTGGACCCGAATCAAGATCGAAGTGAGCGGCGTGACGATGCGACTCTACGTGAACGGCGCATCGCAGCCAACCCTGCTCGTGAATGATCTCAAACTCGGAGACGCCTCGGGCGGCATCGGGTTGTGGATTGGAGTGGGGACTGAAGCCTACTTCGCCAATCTGCGGATAAGTCAGTGACCCGCGAAACTGATGATTCCGCCCGAATTGTCGGCTATCCGGACATGACCCCATTTTCGGGTTTACTTCCGCATTGAGGGTTAACGTCCAACAACTTTCCTGTCGACAACCGCGCCGCGCAATCGTAGACGCATGCCAATCGGATCACGGCGAGGAACCCAATTCCACTAAGGCGTTGTGCGGCTGACGCTGCGGGCAAAAGGTTTTCGATTGCTTCGTACGGAGCACCTGAATGATGTAGATGCCCCAAACTCGTCGCTCATTCTGAATTTCTGTGGCAATGCCGTGCGGTCGGCAGCCAGCGATTGAAATGCCATGAATGAATGACCCCGTCCGCCGCACAGCGAGCTATCCATCTGCAACCGCGAGTTTTGAAATCCGAATGCCCTTGTCAGCCAACCAGGTCCGCGACGGCATTCCCGATTTCCGTCGATTTCGTCCTCCCCGACGAGCTTGTCACGGGAGATTCAATAGCACTGCGCAAAAAGGCGATGAGGAGCCATTGGCGTGCAAAACGTGACGCCTATCACTTCCCACGGCCATCCTCAAAGCCGATCCTTTCTACATACAATGTCCGCGCACAGAGCAGGAAGGAGCCTCGTGTCCCATTCCCGATTGCCGCTGCTGCGCAGAATCTCGCAGGCCTTTTTCCTGCTGCTTTTTTTTGCGCTGCTTGTCTTCACCTCGCTGCGTGCCATGCCTGGCGCAACGGGCGATATGCATCTGCATGTACCGGCCCGGCTCTTCTTCGATCTCGACCCGCTGGTTGCAATCTCCAATGCGCTTGCGGGTCACGCGCTCTACCAGGGTCTTCTGCTGAGCCTGGTCATCTTGCTGCCCACGCTGTTTGTTGGCCGGTTCTTCTGCGGATGGATCTGTCCCATGGGAACGCTGCAGCATTTCGTGGGCAATCTGCCCTCGGAGTCCAAGCGCGGCAAGCAGCGCATTGAATCCAACCGCTACAAGCGCTGGCAAACCATCAAATATGTCGTCTTGATCGCCGGCCTCGTGGCCGCGTGCTTTGGGTCCATGGCCATTGGATGGCTCGATCCGTTGAGTCTGCTGGTGCGCTCCGTTGGTCTTGCTCTTCTGCCCGCTTTCAACTTCGCAGTGCGGGCGGTGCTTGAACCGCTGGAGCATAGTCACATCGCCTTCGCGAAAGCAACCGGCGAGGGCCTTCATGCCGTTTTGCAGGCGACAGTGCTCGATTTCCGCGCGGCCCACTTCTCACAAGGTCCGGTGCTTGGCATTCTGTTTCTGATCATTCTCTGGGCCAGCCTGCACATCACTCGCTTCTGGTGCCGCTCCGTCTGCCCGCTGGGCGCGCTGCTGGGCGCGGTCTCGCGGTGGTCGATCCTGGGCCTGCACAAGGATCAGGAAAGCTGCAATCGCTGCAACCGCTGCCTGCTCCATTGCCAGGGGGGAGACGATCCAATCGGCGGGGCGCCATGGCGCAAGTCCGAGTGCCTGATGTGTATGAACTGCATCGGAAGCTGCCCGGAGCATAGCCTCGAGTTCCGATTCTTCCGCAAAGAAAATGAAGTTGCTTCACCCGATCTCAGCCGCCGCCGGACGGTGACGGGGCTGGTTGCAGGCGCCGCAATCGTGCCCCTCATGCGTATCGAAACGAGCTTGGGCAAGGACCGCAACGACCGGCTGTTGCGTCCGCCCGGCGCGCTCGATGAGTCCGATTTTCTTTCCCGCTGCGTCCGCTGCGGTGAGTGTATGAAAGTGTGCCCGAACAACGCGTTGCATCCGGCGCTCCAGGAAGCGGGTATCGAGGGCTTGTGGACGCCCACCCTCGTTCCTCGGATCGGTTACTGCGAGCCAAGCTGCGTGCTCTGTTCCGAGGTGTGTCCCACGGGCGCCATCTGGCAGATCACGGCGAGGGAAAAAGGCTGGGTTGTGGGAGTGGGTGCGCATGCTGGAGACGCGCATCAGCCGGTGCGTCTGGGTACGGCCTTCTACGATCGCGGCCGCTGCCTGCCATGGGCCATGGCCACCGATTGCATTGTGTGCGAGGAGTGGTGCCCGGTTTCGCCAAAAGCAATCTACCTCGAAGACGCCCAGGTCGTCGACTCGGCCGGCAGTCTCAAGACCCTCAAGCAGCCCCGCGTCGATCCTGGCCGGTGCGTGGGTTGCGGCGCGTGCGAGTACGCCTGTCCGCTCCAGGAACACCCGGCCGTGTACGTTACCAGCATCGGCGAGAGCCGTTCCCCCAGCAGCCAGGTACTTCTGACGCGGTGATAAGGAGAGATCCCGTGATTTTCGCAGAGCATTGGAAGGCGGCGACAGCAGTATTGGCCCTCGCCACGGTCGTTGCAGGCATCGGTTGCAGGAAAGTTCAAGTCGATCCTTTTCCTCAGTCAGGCGCAATTGCCGGCTGGCAGAAGACAAGCGATACGCGCGTCTATGCGGCCAAGGATCTTTGGCAATACATCGATGGCGATGCCGATCAGTACGTCAGTGCAGGCGTGATCTCCGTCGCTACCTCTGAGTACAAGTACCGCGACGCGGTGGAGGCAGTTGTCGATGTCTACAAGATGAGCGAAGCCGCTGGAGCGCACAAGATTTTCGCGGGTAACCAATCCACGGACGGCAAAAGCGTTGCGCTCGGCGATGAAGCCATCAGCCATGAGCAAAGTGTAATTTTTCGCAAGGGCTCGTATCTGGTCCGCATCGTTGCCTATGAATCGACACCGGATACCGGACAGGCCTTGTTGGGCCTGGCGCGCGGCGTTGCGTCGAAGCTTTGAGTTGCGCAACTGCAGGGCCGTAAATTCGAAGGAGGACCGAAATGAAGAGTCGGCGTCAGTTTCTGAAAGAAGCCGCGGCGGGCGCCGTGCTTGTCGGATCGACTGGAACAGCAAACAGACTTGCGCTTGCGGCGATGGTCGATCAACGCGCAGAAGCCAAAAGGTCCAAAGTTGTCGTCGCCCGCGATCCCGCGCTCCACGGAACGGCTGGGGGGCCGGGCACAGGCGCTCAACCTGACGAACAGCGCGTCCAGAATCTGCTTGATCGCGCGATCACGGCCTACACCGGCCATGCCAGTCCGGTCACTGCATGGAAGTCGCTGGTGCCGATGGACAAGGTGATCGGGCTGAAGGTGAACGGCCTCGGCAGCAAGGGTATTGCAACGCACCCGGCTCTGATCATGGCCGTGGCCGAGCGGCTGCAGCAGGCCGGCGTCAAACCCGGCAACATTGTCGTCTGGGACCAGAACGCGCACTTCGTCGAGTCCTGCGGCATGACCATCAACACCGATCCCAGCCGCATCCGCGCCTATTCCTCTGACGTGGCCGGATTCGAAGACGAGGCGTCAACGTGGGGCGTAGCGCGTATTCGGATTACTAAAATCCTTACGCGCGAGTGCACCATGGTCATCAACATGCCCATCCTTAAGGATCACGAAGGAGCCGGAGTGACTTTTGCCATGAAGAACATGTACGGGGTGGTGGACAAGCCGTGCACGCTGCACGGTAATCACTGCAATCCGGGGGTGGCCGATCTGAACTGCATTCCCGTAATTCGTACGAAGGTGCGGCTGACGATCGGCGACGCAATCTCATCGGTCTATGAGGGCGGTCCTGGTTTCCATCCCGAGAGGCTCTGGTACCCAAATGCGCTGCTCATCGGAGAAGATCGCGTTGCCCTCGACACGATTGCGTGGGAGATGATCGACCGCAAACGCGCGGAGATGGGCCTACCCATGCTGGAAGCCGCGGGCCGTCCGCCGCTCTACATTGCCACCGCCGCTGACGCCGCACACAGCCTGGGCACAAACGATCCGCAGCGCATCAACCGGGTGGAGATCTGAAGAGGAGAAAGGGCATGAGCGGAGAAGCCGACCAGGCAATGAAATCGGAGCGGGAGCCGCGCCAAGCGCAAATGACGCGACGCGAGGCGTTACTGCAGCTGCTGCGCGTTGGCGGCATCGCGGCCGGCGCGGCCGGCGTGGGCGTCTGGCTGAGCGAGCAGAGTGTTCGTCCGGTTCCTGCGCAGGCAGAACAGGCGCGCCGCGACCATCGCACTGCGGACGATCCGCGACTACCTTCTATGACCATTGTCCGGAATGGTGAGCCGCGCGAACTCGTCCGGCAGGCCCTTGAAAACCTGGGGGGCATCCGCCGCTTCGTCAGCCATCAGGATGTTGTTGTCATCAAGCCCAACATCGCATGGGACCGCGTGCCGGAGCAGGCCGCCAACACCAATCCGGATGTTGTGGCCGAGGCGGTGCGGCAGTGCTGGCAGGCTGGCGCCAAACGCGTTGTCGTCACCGACGTGAGCTGCAACGATCCGCGGCGGTGCTTTCATCGTTCGGGCATTCAGGAGGCAGCGCGCGCCGAGGGAGCCGAGGTCATCCTGCCCGATCCCTCGCTTTTCCGCGAGGTGGACATCAAGGGCGTGTTGTTGAAGAGCTGGCCGGTCTTTGCGCCGTTCCTTGAGGCGGACAGAGTTTTTAACCTGCCCATTGCAAAGCAGCACAGTTTGGTTGGAGTAACCCTGGGCATGAAGAACTGGTACGGCATTCTGGGCGGAGAACGCAACCGGCTTCATCAGCAGATTCACCAGAGCCTCGTCGATCTGGCCAACTTTATGCTGCCCACCGTCACGCTGATGGATTGCTACCGGATTCTGCTGCGCAACGGCCCGACCGGCGGCGACCTGGAAGATGTTGCGCTGATGAAAACCATGGTGGCCGGCACGGACCCCGTGGCCATCGATGCCTACGTGGCAAAAGCCTACTGGAACTTCGACTCCAGCCAGCTCCCTTATCTCCAGATGGCAGCCGCCCGCGGCCTGGGGACCGTGGATTTTGAGAAGCTAGCCGTCAAGGTCAGTGTGCTGACTTGAGCAGCGGCCACTCGACGCGGCCGCCTGCGTATCGTGCTCTGCATCACTGCAACCCCTCGCTGGTCGCGTTAGATATGAGAAATAGCAGTGTGTGTGCCTGTGGTCGCCGAGGATTCATCCCGGGGCAACTCACGTTGTTTGAGCAGCTTCCTCTAAACCGCCCAAGCCATCACACTCTCTGCGCCGGTCCTTGCGGCCGATCCACTTTTCAGGTGCAAGGGCGCCGGATCAGAACGCACTGAACCTCGGCGTACCGGAGCATTTGTATGACGGACCTGAGCGACCGGAGCCGGCGGAACTTTCTCACGCAGTGCCTCACGGGAGCTGTAGCCTTGGGAGCCGGCTCTGCTCTGCGCGCGCCGGCGCAACAGGACTCACTCGCCGCGAAGTCCCGTGTCGATTCTAGTGTTGTGTCTCGCGTTGTCGTCGCCCGCGATCCCCTGCTCCGCGGCACTGGCACCGCGGTCGATCCACGCCGCATCGAAGCGCTCGTCGACCGCGCCATGCAGGCCCTCTTCGGCGGCAGCCATCATGCGGCAGTAGCGCCGGAAAACGCCAACACCGCGTGGCGCCGCATTGCGGGACCTGATGATACGGTCAGCATGAAGGTGAACACGCTCGGTGGCCGCGGCATCTCCACGAATGTCGAGCTTGTTGCCGCCATATGCGGGTGCCTGCAGCAAGCCGGCGTCAAACCCTCCAACATCGTCGTCTGGGACCGCAACAGCGAAGAAATGGAGCGTGCCGGCTTTCGCATCGCCATAGGCGGGGACCGCGTGCAATGCTACGGCACCGACCGTGTGGGGTATGAGGACGAACTCTCGGCGTGGGGCAGCGTGGGCAGCCGCCTCTCCAAAATCCTCACGCGCTCCTCGAGCGTACTCATCAATCTTCCCGTGCTCAAGGACCACGACGGCGCCGGCGTGACCATCGCTCTTAAGAACCTTTACGGTGCCATTCACAACCCCAACAAGTATCACCCCAATGGCTGCGATCCCTACGTGGCCGATCTGAATATGCTGCCCGAGATTCGCTCGCGGCTGAAGCTCGTGATTTGCGACGCGACGACGGCGATGTACGAGGGCGGCCCAGGATTCAAGCCCGAACACAGTTGGAAACCGAACAGCCTGCTGGTCTCGCAGGATCTCGTCGCACTCGACTATACGGGTTGGCAGATGATCGAGCGCAAACGCGCGGAGATGGGGTTGAAGACGCTCGAAGCCGAGAAACGCGCTCCACACTACATTGCCACCGCGGCGGACGGCGAGCATCGGCTGGGCCGTTGTGATCCCAGCCGCATCGCAGTGGTGGAAGTGTGACCGGCGCAGCCGGGAGGTGCATGATGAATGCCAAATCCGTTGCTGAAGAGAATCTGGTGGACGCGCCCATCGATCGCCGTGCGTTCCTGATGTGCGCGCTGGCCTCGGGAGCGGCGCTCGGCGCCGGCGAACTGGCCGCGCCCGCCGCTGCCGTCCCGCTCGCCAGCGGCGCGGAAACGATGAGCGACACGCAATTCACCTTCGAAGCGCGCTTTTACGAGAAGCTGCCTAACCGCAAGATCCGCTGCAAGCTTTGCCCGCGCGAGTGCATTGTGGGCGACAAGGAGCGCGGCTACTGCGGCGTGCGCGAGAATCGCGGCGGCGTCTACTACACCCTCGTTCACTCCCGCGTCTGCGCCGCCCACATCGATCCGATCGAGAAAAAGCCGCTCTTTCATTACCTGCCTGGCACCACGGCCTTCTCCATTGCCACCGCCGGCTGCAACGTCAACTGCAAGTTCTGCCAGAACTGGGACATCTCGCAGTCGCGGCCCGAGGAGATTCCCGCCCAGTACATCTCCCCGCATCAGGCTGCGGAGGTTGCGCGCCAGTATAACTGCCCCACCATCGCGTACACCTACAGCGAGCCGGTGATCTTTGCCGAGTATCTGATGGACACGGCCGATGCCGGTCACGCGGCGGGCGTGCGCAGCATCGTGGTCTCCAATGGCTACATGCAGCACGACTCGCTGGTGGAGGCCTACGGCAAGATGGATGCGGTCAAGATCGATCTGAAGGCCTTCACGGAGTCCTACTACGCGAAGGTCGTCACCGGCCAGTTGAAGCCCGTCCTCGAGTCGCTCGTCACCCTGCGCAAAATGGACAAGTGGACCGAAATCGTTTACCTCGTGCTGCCTACGCTCAATGACGATGACCAAGAGTTCCGCGGTCTTGCGCAGTGGATCAAGTCGAATCTCGGCCCCGATGTTCCGCTGCACTTCACGCAGTTCCATCCCGAGTATCTGCTCAAGAATCTCCCCATCACGCCCGTACCCACGCTGGAGCGTGCCAAAGCCATCGCCGATGCCGAGGGACTGCATTACGTCTACATTGGCAACGTGCCCGGCCATCCCGCGCAGAACACGTATTGCCCGCAGTGCCGCAAAATGCTGGTCGAGCGCGTCGGCTTCACCGCTAGCCAGATGCTCATTCGCAAAGACTCGACTTGCCCGTTCTGTCGGCACAAAATCCCCGGAATATGGCACGCTTGAGCGCGCCCAGGAGGTCCTGATCCATGAAGATCGCAAGGAGTTCCGCTATGGCTTGGCTGATGACACAATGCATTGCACTCCTGGTGACCGCGCCCATCCTACACGTTCGCGCAGCGCAGGAAACAACCGGGCAGCAAAAGATCCGACCGGCCGCCGTCGCCGGAGCGTTCTATCCCGCCGACCCCAAAGAGCTCACGCAGATGATCGACGACTTGCTGGCAGAAGCTACGCCGCCGCCGGTCGACGGTGAAATTCTCGCCGCGGTCGCGCCCCACGCCGGCTATCCCTACTCCGGACCCGTCGCCGCCTGGACCTACGCCGCGCTCAAGGGCCACAAATACTCGCGCGTGGTGGTCATCGCGCCCTCGCATTACGTGGCCTTCGATTTCACCTCAGTCTACGACGGCGACGCCTACACGACGCCGCTAGGCCAGGTTCCCGTGGACAAGGAATTTGCGCGGCGGCTGGCGAAGATGAGCTCCACCATTGAGCTCTCCGACAAAGGCCACCAGGCAACTCCCGACGCTCCCGAGCACTCGGTCGAGGTCGAACTGCCCTGGCTGCAAACAATCCTCGGCAACTTCGAACTTGTGCCGATCGTCATGGGCGACCAAAGCTACGAGAGCAGCCGCGCGCTGGGCGTAGCCCTGGCCAAGATGCTGCGCAACGACCACGAAACGTTGGTTTTGGCCAGCTCTGATCTCTCCCATTACCATACCTACGACAACGCCGAGACCATCGACCACAAAACCCTGCACGCGCTCGAGGCGTGGGACTACTTGAGCATGTCGCGCAATTTCGAGACACGCGTGTGGGAGGCCTGTGGCGGCGCGCCCATTGTGGCCGCCATGATCTACGCCGAACGCTTGGGCGCAAACAAGGCCGAAGTGCTGAAGTACGCGAACTCCGGCGACGTGACCAGCGATCACTCGCGCGTCGTCGGTTACAGCGCCGATCTCTTCGTCAAGTCCGCGCATGCGGCCGACGCGGTCCCGCCCTTCTCGCTCACTGACGCGGAAAAGGCGGAACTGCTTGCCGTGGCGCGCAAGTCTGTCGAGTACATGATCCAGAGGAATGAGCCGTACGCGCCGTCGCCGAGCGCGAGCGAAACGCTCGACCGGGAGTACGGCGCCTTCGTCACGCTCACTGAGGGTGGCGCTTTGCGCGGCTGCATCGGCTATACCTCGCCCGTCAAGCCGCTCTATATAACGGTGCGCGATACAGCCACGCTGGCTGCCCTGCGCGATCCGCGCTTCCCCCCCGTCACCGCCCCGGAGTTGCCGCGGCTTGCCTACGAAATCTCCGTGCTCTCGCCGCTGCGCCGCGTGACTGACATCGAGCAGATCAAGGTGGGCCGCGACGGCTTGCTGATGAAGAACAGCGATTCGGAAGGCCTTTTGCTGCCGCAGGTTCCCGTGGAGCAAAAGTGGGACAGGCCAACCTTCCTCGAGCAAACCTGCGCCAAGGCCGGCATGAACGTCAACTGTTGGAAAGACGAGAACACCGACATCTTCAGCTTTACGGCGGTGGTCTTCAACGAGCACAGGCCGTAGGAGAGGCACGAATCAGGGATCAGAGGAAGGTTGTGCGATCCGCTGCGCAGTTTCGTCGAGGCAAAGGTAGGCGCGGCCTATAATTGGACTGCTTTTGTCGCCAAGTTCACCCGCGCTGCCAAGAGTACGGCCGCTGCATTGATCGCTACGGCCAACCAGGCTGTCCGCCAGAATCCAAATAGTGGAATCAGGAAAGTGCTCAACGCCAGCGCGCCCACGCATCCGCCCAGAAGATCGATGGCGTAGAGCACGCCCACCCCTAAGCGCTCGCTGCGGCCGCGCAGAAAGATTCCCGCAGCGACGACGAATTGGTACCCGCCCAGCATGCCGGCCAGCGCAGCCAGCGCCGGAAAGATGACCTGGGCCGCAATCCATGTGGCTGCTGCTGAGGCAAAACTCCCGATCAGGCTGACAACGATCAGCAGCGCCGGAGCGGCGAGCGCGAGCAGAAGCTGAGCCTCCGTCAGTCTCCAGCGGTGTTCCGCGCCGGCATCGCTGGAATTGTTGCTGCGCATCGCCAGCCAGCTCCCCAGGGCGATGCCCGCCATGAACAGCCCGATCAGGATTGCCAGCTCGGCATACACGTACCCGTATACCGCCTGAAATCCGAGAAGCAAAAAGATTTGAAGGGCCATCAGCGTGAATCCAGTGGCCGCTACGCAGGCTTCCGCCGATGCTTTTTGGCGCCGCTCGCGGCCGGGCAAAAACGCTAGCAGGCCCACCCCGATGAGCAGCACAATTGCCAAGGCGCCTGCGACCTGCCCGAACCTGACGTGCTCCGCCGCACGAAACCACGCGGCATAACCCGAGCGGAACTGCGCGCTCCAAAGCACCACGTCAAACTCATAGGCCACGGGTGCGAAGTCGCGGTTAACCGGCGTGGTGGCAGTGGGCGCCAAATCGGTGGCGACCTGCTCCATGCGGTCCGGCGTCATCCGGTAGGGAATAAAGTACTCGCGCACATACTGCGTGTTAAGCTTGCGCTCGTGCAGCCGCGCGACGAGCACCTGCGGATCGCTGGTGAGGACACCGGGCTGCATAGCGCCGAAAAAGTGAATGATCTCGCCTGGAATCGCCGCCTGATACGAAAACACGCCACTGAGTGTGCGCCGGATGGAGCGCAAAAAATCCGCCAGATCCGGGCTGATCGTCTCTTCAGACGAGTGCAGCTCGATGGCAAGCAATCCGCCCCGCTCAAGATGCGCGCGCGCAAGCCGGAAGAACTCCACCGTGTAGAAGCGGTTCAACTGCGCCGTCTGCGGGTCCGGCACATCGACGATGATCACGTCAAACTTCTCCGCGGTCCCGGCCAGGAATCTTCGGCCGTCCACGAGGTGTAAATGCACGCGAGGATCGGAGTCGAAGACCGCCGTCTGCGCAGGGAAGAACTGCCGGGCCATCGCGATCAGCGCGGGGTCTAGCTCGACGTAGTCGAGGCTCGCGATGGTCGGGTCTTTGAGCGCCTCAACGACGGCGCCGTTGACGCCGCCGCCGATGAGGAGCACGCGCATGGGCGCGGCGTGTTCGAGCAGGGCGTAATCGACTGCCTCCTCAGCTGCGGCCGGATCGGGCGCATTGGCCAGAATCGATCCGTTCTCGTAGATGCTCCGGATCGTGCCGCTGTCGTTCTCGCCCGTCTCCGTCACAGTCAGGTTGCCGTAGATCGTTTCGCGCGCCCCCACCACGTTGAAACCCCGCCACAGGCGTGCCCGCGCTGCAGCGTCCCAATGCGGAGTAACCCAGACAAGCAGCGGAATCGCGGCCAGAACTGCCATTGCGGCCAACACCGCAACCTGCACGCGCCGCATTCGCAACACAAGCGCCGCCGCCACGCAGAGATTCAGCGAACTCACGATGGCCGCGATCTGAAAGGCCTCGCAGAAGCGCACGAGCACGATGCTGGCGAGGATTCCGCCCAGTGCTGAGCCCGCCGCTTCCAGCAGATAGGCTGAGCTCGCGGCGGCGCGCGCGGAAAGCGAGCACTCCACTTCGGCCATGCGGGCCGCTGCGACAAACAGCGCGCCTGACGCCGCGCAAAACACACTGAGGCAAACGAGCGAGGTGAGCAACATAGGCACAAGACCCACGAGCTCTCCCGGCACGGTTTGGAAGAACGCCTTCGCGTCGCGCAGCGCCCAAATGGTTGCGGGAAAGCTCGCGGCAAGGACACATTCGAGCGCGGCGACGGCGAGGCGCGGCCGATTCCTTCCAAGGCCAGCGCCGCTAGTGAGCGCGCTTCCGGCAGCCGTCCAGAGAAGCCACGTGGCGAGCAGAATTCCCAGAGCGATCTCGTTGCCGTTGAAGACCTGGATCAGTTCGCGCATGAGCACGATCTGGCCGACCACGGCGGAGAATCCGCAGAGCGCAAGCGCCGCATGCGCTCCAACCAAGGAGGCGCCCGCTGGCCCAGGCGAAGAATCTGGATTTGCCGCTTTCACTGCTACGGAATTAAAAGAGCACAGCGAAGGAATTGCAAGGATGACCGGCACAGACGTGAAGTGACCGGTTTGTGGGAGTCGAGAGAAAACGGCGATCAGTAATCGGTGGCTAGTGAACCGTGAGCAGCTAACAGCCATCACCGGTCAGCGTTTGGCCGCGAATCGTCGCGCGAAAGACGCGTGCGAAACGCACGATTCCGCAAGAACCTGGAATCCGGGAAAAATAAAGAACGATCAAAATCAGAACTGTGAAGCCGTGAAGGCACTTGCTTCAAGCTATTGATTCCGCTCGGGTTCCAAAACGCTTAGGCTGTCCTGCACCTTTTGTTCCAATTGCAGTGAGAGAAATTAGAATGAAAGGAGCTTGGATCAGCCCCAGTCACTTGTCGAGCGGAATGGGATCGATTTAACGGGTTCCGGGCGGTTGGTCGGCTATTCGGAAGTTACTACTTGGTACTGAGTCCCCGGCCACTCGAACATTTCATTATGAGTTTGCCTTGGCCGCGATTCGCAGTCGGCGGATCTTTGTGTCGCTGGAGCGTTCGATTGGGAGGAGCTGGAGGAAGTGATTCAGACGGCAAGTATCAGGGAAATGCGATTCCCTGATATCGGGTGATAATTCCCTGTTCGGTGGGGCCCCAAGAATGCCGATTGTATGGTGCAAGGTCCCATAGAGCCGACATCATAGGAATCTCTTCCGGTCAACTTCTTGGGCTAAATTCAGGAAATTCACTGTATTTTTCCCTGTTAGCAGGAAATTCGGCCAGGAGAATGGTTCCCTGGAGACTCCATCCACCGCCATTACATGGAGCAGCCGCTCGCTGATCGCTCGAACTGGCATCTTGCTTCGAGATCCTTTTGGGGAGGTCCTTCGTCCGCCGTCGCGGACTCAGGATTTCGCCTCAAGGCTCCCGTCGCTTGCGCTCCTCACGCCTTGAACACGGCTCAAGTTCGAATCCCTCCCTCTCCACCAGCATTGCATCGAGCAGACGCAGCCGGAAGGGGCAGCGGTCGATGGGAAGCGATGCCTACGCGTACGTGACTTGCCCAAGAATCGCAGGCCGCTTTGCGCCGGTGGCGCTGGGCACATTGCCCGGCAAGTGATGCCATGTTTGCCAAGCCAGGAGTGCAAATGCCATGGCCTCCTTGGCCTCAACCGGCAGGCCAAAATCTTCGCTTGCTGCCAGCTTCGAACCCAAGGGCTCAAGCCTCTCTGCGAGCATGGCCATGAGCGTCCCGTTACGCGCTCCACCGCCGGCCACGATGTAATCGACTCCGGAGCCCCTCATTCCAGGGTAAGCAAAAGTTTTGTAGCTTCGTACGATGGTTTCGGCAGTCAGCGCGGTTGCTGTCGCCATGGCATCCTCAGGCCGTTTGCTATTGCGCCTGCAGTCGGCGAGAAACTTCGCCGCGTACTCGCGCCCAAATTGCTCGCGACCTGCCGTGCGGGGCGGTTTGAGCGTGAAGTAGGGGTTGCTGAGCGCCTTTCTCAAGGCCGGCTGAAGCACCTTGCCCCGCGCAGCGAATGTGCCTTTGGGGTCGAATCGCTTGCCGAAAAGCTTCTGCGCCAACGCGTCGATGACCATATTGCCCGGGCCCGTGTCAAAGGCGATGACTTCATCCAGCTTGGCGCCCGCAGGAATTGCGGTGAGGTTGGCGATGCCGCCGATGTTCTGCAGCACCCTGCCGCGTTTGGTGTCGGCAAATAACGCGTAATCCAACAATGAAACCAGCGGCGCTCCCTGGCCGCCGGCCATCATATCCGCGGGGCGAAAATTCGAAACTACCGGAACTCCAGCCGCAGCGGCAATTACCGCTGCCTCGCCCAGCTGCCAGGTGCAGGCGAAACGCCGGCCCGCATAAACTTGGGCGCTCGGCTGATGGTAGAGGGTCTGCCCGTGACAGCCAACCAGGTCGAGCTTGACCGAGTGCCGCTCAAGTGTCGCCTTCACGGCGTCGGCGTAGGCCAATCCCAGCCGCCAGTGTAGGCGCGCTAACTCCGCTGTCGAAGTGGTCGTCGCGTTCATCGCCTGGAGCACCGCGCGCCGCAAAGCAGACGGGAAAGCAAAGCTCTCATGTGCCAGGAGGGTCAACTTCACTCGCTGCTTCCGCGGCACAATCCGCACGAGGGCCACGTCGATTCCATCTGCCGACGTGCCGCTCATGATGCCGGCAACCGTCATCGTCTTCGCAGGCATTTCCCGGAATCTCCAATCTCAGCTTCGATTCGCTTGAATTGTACTGGTCGAGAGGGATGCTGCAACACCGAAGCTGCACTTATACTCGAAAAACCGATCGATTCCGTACTGCGCTGGATACGGGCACCCAATCGAATGCCATGATCATCCGCTTGATCGCTTGTAACCATAGGGCGGGCTGGCGCGTCTCAAGAAGTGCGTATCGAGATTCTGGAGGATTGATGCTTCGTTCCTATTTTTTCTACCTGGTCCTTTTTGTTGGGCTCGCAGTGTTTGGCGTGAGCAGTTGGGCGCGGGCCGAGACTCGAGTTGGCATACCGGCCCCCAAAGACGATGTTCCACTTGCACAACACTCTGGTAAAGAGACGGCCATTTTTGCGGGTGGATGCTTCTGGGGAACGCAGTCGGTTTTCGAGCGAGTGAGAGGGGTGGTGGCAACGACCGCGGGGTACTCAGGCGGTTCCGCGGCAACAGCCACCTACGATCAGGTGACAACGGAAACGACCGGCCATGCTGAATCGGTCAAAGTCGTCTACGACCCTTCCAGGATCACCTACGGCAAGCTCTTGCAGATCTTCTTCTCGGTCGTCCATGACCCGACGCAGCTGAATCGACAGGGGCCCGACGTGGGAACCTCGTACCGCTCCGCAATCTTCTATACCAACGAAGAGCAGAGGAAGATCAGCGCGGAATACATCGCACAGCTCGACGCGGCAAGAGTATTTCCAAAACCGATTGTGACGCAGGTAGTGCCCTTGAAGGGCTTCTACGACGCTGAGTCCTACCACCAGGACTACGCTCTGCATTTTCCCGACAATCCATACATTCTGGTCTGCGACCGGCCAAAGGTCGAGACACTCCGCAAGGAGTTTCCTGACCTGTTCCAGGAATATACGGGTCGGTGACCAGAATTTCTCAAGTTTCCGCTGAGGGCATTTTCCGGTTTTGAGTCGCGTGGCCGAACGCGGCGCGCTCGCGTTCTTCAGCGCGATATGGAGAACGCGACCCTGGCCGCAGTGAAGCGATTGCCTTCGCGCTATCGGCCTCAACTCTCGATGGTCACGAACTTCGCATTCAATTGCGCCTTAAGCACCAGCTCGGCTGCAAGCAGAGCCTCCTCCGGGTTTTGCGCCGTGTGCGTACGGTTCACGATGTCGGACACAAACTGCGGTCCGAACGGCAAGGGCATGGCGTTGCAGTCGATGTACCGCGCCTGTTTGCTGTCGACGACAAACAGATTGTTGCCCTGGTGGCTCACGGCGATATTGGTATATTTGCGCACTTCCATGTAGCCGTCGGTGCCGAGAATGAAGAGCCGGCCGTCGCCCCAGGTTCCCACGCCATCGGGCGTGAACCAGTCGAGGCGCACATAACCGAAACCGCGGTTGCCGCGCAAAACCATGTCGCCAAAGTCCTGAAAACGCGGATGCTGGGGATGGCGTATGTTGGCAATCTGCGACTCCGCAACCTCCGCCTCCGTCGACCCGGTGTAGAACAGGAACTGATCCACCTGATGCGAGCCGATATCGCACAGAATTCCGCCATATTGATCCGGGTTCCAGAACCAGTCGGGCCGCGGGCTCGCACCGCCGGAATTGCCGGCGCCCTGGGCGATCTGGTGCGGAGCGATATTGATGGTCTGGATCACCTTGCCGATCGCGCCTTGGCGCACCAGAACGCCCGCGTAGACCGCTGCCTTCACTTCAAGCAGCTCGCTATAGAGGATGGCGTAGATGCGCTTGGTCTCGGCGATGGTCTTGCGCACTTCGGCCAATTGCGCGAGCGTCGTCATCCCTGGCTTGTCTGAGAGAAAATCCTTGCCTCGCTTCATGGCGCGCACGGCGATTCCCGCACGCTCACTGGCGACTTGCGACGTAAGAACTAGTTGCACAGAAGGATCGTTTAGAATCTCGTCCTGCGTGGCGACGATCTTGACATCGGGAAACCGCTTGCGGAACTGCGCGAGCTTGTCTTGTTCGCCGCCCCATGCCGCCACCAGCTCGCCGCCGCCGCGCTGGACGGCGCCGATCATGCCGTAGATATGATCGTGGCTGATGCCGCACACGGCAAACTTGATGTGAACTTTCGGCGGCTCCTCAGTTTGCACGGGCGCAACAGCATCTTCCACGATGCGCGCTGCGCCGCCGCCGAACGCCATCGCGCTTTCCGGCAATCCGGCAATCATCGCCGCCGATCCCAGAGATCCCAGCAGTCCAGCTTGCTTCAAAAACTCGCGCCGTTCTGTCAAATTCGTTGTCATCTGTCCTCCGCTCGTCTCCTGATGGATTGCCCGGCACCCGCAACGATTTCCGCCGGTTCTGACGCTTGGAGAGTTCCGCAATCTGGATCCCCTGTCGCTGCCGGCGCACTTGCGCTCATTGATCATAATCTCCATGACGGGTGAGAGAGAACTGCCGAAGGCGTAGCGACCCGGCGGCCTGAGATAACCGTGCCTGCCGGGCAGCGGCGAATTCCATAGCGGGATGGATTGAGATGGAAACGCTCTGCGAAAATAGAGTTTCATGCTCGCCCTTCAACATGCCGGCAAGCGGTTTGGGCCGCGGGTCCTGTTTACCGAGGCCAACTGGCTGATCCGCAACGACGAAAAGACCGCGCTGGTGGGCGCCAACGGCACGGGCAAATCCACGCTGATGAAGATTCTGGCGGGTCTGGAAACGCTGGACTACGGCTCGCTCGAAAAAACGCGCGGGATCAGCATCGGCTATCTGCCCCAGGAGGGGCTACAGCTCGCAGGCCGGACGGTTTTCGAGGAATGCCTGACGGTTTTCGACGAATTCCACGAGATGGAGCGCGAGATCGAGCAACTGGCCGGGCAGATGGCCGAGTTCGATCACGAAGGCGCGGAGTACCAATCCGCCGCCGAGCGCTACTCGATGCTGCAGGACCGCTTTCACGCGCTTGATGGCTATGCGCTCCACGCGCAGGTAGGCAGCGTACTCACAGGCTTGGGCTTCGGCAAGGAGGATTGGGCGCGGCAGACGGATGAGTTCAGCGGCGGATGGCAGATGCGCATCGCCCTGGCCAAGCTGCTGCTGGCCAAGCCTAATCTTCTGCTTTTGGATGAGCCCACAAATCATTTGGATCTGGAGACGCGCAACTGGCTCGAGGACTACCTGAGGAGCTACCCCTTCGGTTACATCCTCATCTCGCACGACCGCTATTTTCTCGATGTGACGATTGACCGTACCGTGGAGATCTGGAACAAGCGGCTGACCCTCTATCAAGGGAATTACACCAAATACCTGAAGCAGAAGGACGAGCGGCGCGAGCAGCTCATGGCCGCCTACCGCAACCAGCGCGAGAGGATCGAGCATCTTGAAGCTTTCATTAGCCGCTTCCGCTACCAGGCCACGAAGGCCAAACAGGTGCAGTCGCGGATCAAGGAGCTGGAAAAGATCGAACGCATCGAGGTGCCCGAGGAAGAGCCAGTCATCCACTTCAGATTTCCGCAGCCGCCGCCCTCGGGCCGCATCGTGGCCGAAGCCGAGGGGCTGGCCAAGAGCTATGGGCCGAAGCTTGTGTTCAGTGGCGCGCGATTCAACATCGAGCGCGGCGACCGCGTGGCGCTGGTAGGCGTGAATGGGGCGGGCAAGTCTACGCTGATCAAATTGCTTACCGGCGAGGAGGCGCCCACCGCGGGATCGATCCGCCTGGGTCACAACGTCGTCGCCGAATACTTTGCGCAGGATCAGTACAAAGTGCTCGATCCGGAAGCGCGCATGCTTGACGACATCAACAGGTCAGCCGTGCGCGTGCCTGAGGTTCAGCTGCGCTCGCTGCTGGGCTGCTTTCTCTTTTCCGGCGACGACGTCTTCAAGCCGCTGGGCGTGCTCTCGGGCGGCGAGCGCAATCGCTACGCGCTGGCGCGGATTCTGGTTTCGCCGGCAAACTTCCTGCTTCTCGACGAGCCCACCAACCACCTGGACATGCGCGCCAAGGACGTGCTGCTCGAAGCCCTCGCGGGCTACAGTGGCACGGTGGTCTTTGTCTCCCACGATCGCTACTTCATCGATCGGCTGGCCACGCGCGTGCTCGAAATCGAAGACGGAGCGGTGACGGCGTACGAAGGCAACTACGAAGACTATCTGCGGCGGAAGTCAGCGCTGGCTGCGGCAGTGCCCGCCGAGGCGCCTGCACAGCAATCCGAAAAATCCGCGTCGATTGGAACCACGATCGTCATCGAAGGCGGCCCCGAGCCGTTCGACGACGCAACATCGACGCTGCCCTCACGGATCCGCCGCCTGAATCCCATCAAGCAAAAGCAGATGCAGGAGCGATGCGCCTTTCTCGAAGAGGAGATTCCGCGCATGGAGAGCGCTATTGCGCACGCCGATGAAGAACTGGGCGTTTATGTGTCGGCGGCCGAGACGCAGCGGCTTACGGCGCTTGCCGAACAGCTCCGCGGGCAGTTGGTGGCGCTGACTGCCGAGTGGGAGGAACTAATGGCGGAGTTGGAAGGCAAGACGGCCTGATCAGAGGGCGAATTCCGAATCCTGTCGTGCATAATCGAAATACGATGGCTCTTTTGTGGAATCCCGAGAGCTGGTCGCAGCGGCTGGCCGAACTTGAGGCGCAAACTGGCGACCTGAAAGAGGCTCCGCTGCGCCGCGATGTGCGCTCGCTGGGCACGCTGCTGGGCGTGGTGCTGCGCGAGCAGGCCGGCGACGAGCTCTTTGCGCAGGTTGAGGCGCTGCGGCAGGGTACCATCCGACGCCGCGACGCCGACGCGCATGGAAAAACCGAGGAGGCCGCGCGCCAGGACTCTGCCGCGATGGCGCTGGTGCACTCGATGCCCGTGGAGCGCGCCATTTTGCTCACGCGGGCGTTTGCCTTCTACTTCGAGCTCATCAACCTGGCGGAGACCAACCATCGCAAGCGGCGCCGCGTGGCGTTGCGCCTGAGCGGCCAGGCCGGCCGGCAGCGCGGTTCGCTCGCAGGTACGCTCAGCGAAATGCGCCGCGTGGGAATCGGCGCGGAGGAGGCGCTGAACTGGCTGCGCCGCGTGCTCATTGTGCCGGTATTCACAGCGCACCCCACCGAGGCAGCGCGGCGCACTGTGATGTTCAAGCGGCGGCGCATCGGCGAATTCCTCGAGGCGCTCGATCGGATTCCGCTGCCCGCCGAGGACATGGCGCGGCTCGAGGAGCTGTTGCTGGCCGAAATCACGGGCCTGTGGCAGACCGACGAAGTGCGCTCACGCAGGCCGACCGTTTACGACGAAGTGAAGATGGGCCTCGACTACTACGACGTTTCCATTTTCGAGACGCTGCCCGAGCTCTACCGCGAGATTTCGGCGGCATTGAGGTCGGCGTACGATCTCGAAATCGAGCCGCTGGAGCTGCCGCTGGTGTTGCGCTTCGGCTCGTGGATCGGCGGCGACCGCGATGGCAATCCTTTTGTCACGCCCGAAGTGACTCGCGCGGCCCTGCAACTTGCGCACGGGCATTTGCTGCTCTACTACCAGCGCCAGCTCGACGCGATCATCGACCTGCTCACCACGAGCGCGCAGCAGCGGCAGGTGAGCGAGGCGCTGCTCGAGCGCCTGCGCGCCTACATGGCCCAGGTCCATACGCCGGAGGCGCAGGTCTTCGGCTCGCAATATGAGTTCGAGTATTACCGCTGCTTCGTGATCTGCCTCAAGGCGCGCATTCAGCGCACGCTGGAGCGGGCGAGCGATGGAATGGGCGCCGGCGGGGGATTGCCCGTAATGGCGTATACCCTGGCGCGCACTCAGGACAAGCTCATCCAGGCGCTGCCGGCTTACTGTTCGGTTCAGGACTTTATTGACAACCTGGAGACGCTTCGCGCTTCGTTGGCCGAGCATGAGGGCATTCGCATCGCGCGCACGCTGATCGATCCGCTCATTCTCCAGGTGCGAACCTTTGGCCTGCATCTGCACGCGCTCGATATCCGCCAGCACGCGCGAGTTCACGCGGCCGCATTACGCGAGGCGATCAGCGACACCATTGCGCCGGCGCTGCAGAGCGGTCTTTCCAATGAAACGGCGAGCGTGCTGGAGACGTTTCGGGTGGTAGCCGAGGTGAAGGCGGGCTGCTCGCCGGAGGCGGTTCGGCAGTATGTGATCAGCGGCGCTTCGTCGGTTGAAGATGTGCTGGCCGTGATTCGCCTGGCGCGTCTGGGCGGCGTAGCCGTGGAGGGCGCGGGTGAGGAGCCGGGCCGCGATCCGGGCTTGATGCCCGTACCGCTCTTTGAATCCATCGACGATCTGCGCAACGCGCCGTCGATTTGCCGGGCGCTGTGGGGACGAGCGGACTACCGCCGCCTGCTCGAATCGTGGGGCAACTGGCAGGAGATCATGCTCGGCTATTCCGACTCGAACAAGGACGGCGGCATGCTGACCTCGACGTGGGAGATCTTTCGCACGCATCGCGATCTGCACATGGTGGCGCGCGAGGCGGGAATCAAACTGCGCATCTTCCATGGCCGCGGCGGAACGGTGGGCCGCGGCGGAGGCCCGACGCATCGCGCCATCTTCGCCCAGCCCTTCGATTCCTTCGATGGCCAGTTGCGGATCACGGAACAGGGCGAGGTGCTCAACTTCAAATACGCCGACGAGGTTCTGGCCGAGCGCAATTTGGAGTTGATGATTGCCGCGTCGCTCGATGCGCTGGCGCGGCCCAACGCGCGCGACCCCGAAGGCCACTTCACCGGCGTGCTCAAGCCGGAGTGGGAAGACGCGCTCGACGAGCTGTCGAGCCTGGCTTACGACTCGTACCGCACGCACATTCTCGAAGACCCCGGTGTGATCACGTACTTCGAGCAGAGCACGCCGGTCGGCGAACTGGAGAACGCCAAGATCGGTTCGCGCCCCGCGCGCCGCAGCGATTCACCTCAACTGTCGGATCTGCGCGCCATTCCGTGGGTTTTCGGCTGGACGCAATCGCGGCTGCTGGTGCCAGCTTGGTTCGGCGTGGGATTTGCAATCGACCAGTTTCTGGCGCGGCCGGGCGCGCTCGAACTGCTGCAGACGATGGCCAAGGAATTTCCGCTGTTCATCGATCTTCTGCGCAATGTCGAAATGGCGCTGGGTAAAGCGGACCTGGGCACGGCGCGGCTTTATTCCAAGCTGGTAAAGGACGAGAAGCTGCGCGAGCGCATCTACGATATGTTTGAGGCCGAGTTCCATCGCACCGTCCGCGCGGTGCTCGCGGTTACGCGTCAGAAGGAACTGCTTGAGAGTAACCAGGTGCTGGCTCATTCGATCAAGCTGCGCAATCCCTACGTCGATCCCATGCATTTGATCCAGGTGGATATGCTGCGGCGCAAGCGCGCCGGCGAAGACACTCCCGACGTGAACCGCGCCATCGCGGCGACGATCAACGGGATTTCGGCGGGATTGCGCAATACGGGATGAATCCGCTGTTTCGATGACCGGCCGCGTGACCGTGGCTGCCGGCTGCGCCAATTCCGCCGGGCAAGTCGATGTTGGCGATCAAGCTGCTCGATTGCTCGATTGATGAAGCTCGCCGGCGTTTGTGCGCGCCAGAGTACCTATTTTCTCCTGCAAATTGATTGGGGTTTAGCAGGCTAGCCCGGTTTTCAGGCGGTATGAAGGCGCAAACAATAGCCCTTGCCATACCGGGCGCGTTGGGTCTAGGCTATCTCTATGCATCGATGTCGCTAACGCCGTTCTGGTGCCAGCTCCGATGCCGAAGTGCGCTTGATGGCGCGCGATTTTTCACCCCTGACAAGCTGCACCGTTCCCCAAGAATCCGTTTCACCAGCAATCCGGGTCCATAGCCCCGGAAAAGGAGATCATCATGGCGCGCATTGCCGCGAATGTTACTGAATTGATTGGCCGCACTCCCCTGGTGCGGTTGAACCGTGTGGCAGCGGGATTGCCCGCTACCGTCGTCGCCAAGCTGGAAAGCCAGAACCCCGCATCGAGCGTGAAGGACCGCATCGGGTTGGCCATGATCGATGCCGCCGAGAAGGCGGGCAAGATCGCGCCCGGCAAGACGATTCTGATTGAGCCCACCAGCGGCAATACCGGCATCGCGCTGGCGTTTGTGGCCGCGGTCAAGGGCTACAAGATCATCCTGACGATGCCCGAAACCATGAGCCTGGAGCGCCGCGTAACGCTGCTGGCTTATGGCGCGGAGATTGTGCTCACGCCCGGCCCCAACGGCATGAAAGGCGCGATCGCCAAAGCCAACGAGATCAAGGAAAAAACCCCCAACGGCTACATCCTGCAGCAGTTCGACAATCCCGCCAACCCGGCCATTCACCTGAAGACGACCGGCCCCGAGATCTGGGACGACACCGACGGCAAAGTCGACATTCTCATCTCCGGCGTCGGCACCGGCGGCACCATCACTGGCGTGGCCAACTACATCAAGCCCAAGAAGTCCACGTTCAAGGCCGTCGCCGTGGAACCGACCGACAGCCCGGTACTCTCGGGCGGCAAGCCCGGCCCGCACAAGATTCAGGGTCTGGGCGCCGGGTTTATCCCCAGCATTCTCGACACCAAGCTCATCGACGAAGTGGTCCAGGTGACCAACGACGAGTCAGTGGAGATGGCGCGTCGACTGGCCAAGGAAGAGGGTCTCTTTGTCGGAATCAGTTCCGGCGCAGCGGCCGCGGCGGCGCTGAAAGTGGCTGCACGGCCCGAGAATGCGGGCAAGCTGATCGTGGTTGTGCTGCCTGACTTTGGCGAACGCTACCTGTCGAGCATCCTCTTTGAGCCGCTGCGCCAGCAGGCGCTGGCGCTGCAGCCCGAGCCGATTGCGGTGACGGCGTAAGAAAGGCAGGGACCAGGGACCAGGGACGTAGGGACTGAGGAACGCGAACGTTGCCGAGTGGATTTCGTACTCTTCAGTCCCTGATCCCGATCTCCCTTGAGAATCATGTCGATTTTTGGCCGAATGCGCGACGAAATCAGCTCCATCATGGAGCGCGATCCGGCTGCACGGACGCGCCTGGAAGTTCTGCTCTGCTATCCGGGCCTCTGGGCGGTGTGGATTCATCGTGTCTCGCACTGGCTTTGGCGTCACCACGCGCGCCTGCTCGCTCGCGTGCTCTCGCAGGTGGGCCGCTTCTACACCGGTGTCGACATTCATCCCGGCGCGCTGATCGGGGAGCGCTTGTTTATCGACCACGCCACGGGAGTGGTGATCGGCGAGACGGCCATCGTGGGCAGTGATGTGACCATGTACCAGGGCGTGACCCTGGGCGGCACCGGCAAGGGCCACGGCAAGCGTCATCCTACGATTTGCGACCGCGTCTTCATCGGCAACAACGCCAACATTCTGGGCAACCTGACCGTGGGGGAAAATTCGCGCGTGGGCGCGGGCTCCGTGGTTCTCTCCGATGTGCCACCGAACTCGACTGTCGTCGGCGTTCCGGCCCACATCGTCTATTACAATGGCGAGCGCGTGCTCATCACCGATCCGCACGACATCAAGGACCCGCTCTCCGACGCGCTCATTGCGCTCTCAGCCCGCGTGGAGGAATTAGAAGAACGGCTGGGCGCCGAGCCCTGCCCGCCCGATCCTTTTGCAGCCGAAGAGGCCGAGCGCACCGCGTATCGCGTGGAGCTGGAACGAATGCGGGTCTATGTCACCATGGGTGAAGGCATCTAAGGGTGTGTCGACATATACGGGTAGATGGCGACGGGAGTCATTTTTCCTCAGTTCTAGGAGTGAGAAGCGACGCATACCGGGTATCTGCTAGCGACGAGGGACGACGAAATGAGGGGAAATGGCCCCGTCCCGCCGGGTTGCGGCGAAAATCAGGCCATACTTCATTCTCGCCCTCGACGGTGGGCCCGCCACAGCCTTCGGGCTCGGCTTCGTCTGGCCTGATTTTCTCGCGCAACGCCATCCACCCGTATATGTCGACACACCCTTAGAGCCACAGGCGGCGCATTGCAAGCCGGAGTGTAACCTCTTATTCTTGGGGATGGGGCAAGTGAACGTTGCCGCGCTCTCCGGACGTGCTTTCTTTGCCAATCACCGCCCCACAGGATCTGCTCCGGCTCGATGGCCTCCTCACTCTCGTTTACGAAATTTGTCTGGAAGAATCTGCGGCGCCGACGCCTCAGAACATTGCTCACGCTGGGAGGAATCAGCATGGCGGTGGGCGCGTTTGTTGGCCTGGTGGGCTTTTCTCGGTCTTTCGAGCAGCAATGGATCAAGATCTACTCCAGCAGCCGCACCGACATTGCGGTGATTCGCGGTACGTTTCTGAATACCTCTTTGGATGAATCCGTTACCGGCAAGCTGAAGAATATTCCCGTTGTCGCGCAGGCCGCGCCCGCGATCATCAACGAGATGGACCTGACCTCGGATGAGAATGCCCTGGTTTACGGCTGGCAGGCGAGCGGATACCAGCTCGACTCGTTGCAGATCCTCTCAGGAAGGCGATTTCGCGACGGCCGGCCGGAGGTGATGCTGGGCGATGTTCTGGCGCAAGGATTGAAGAAAAAGCCCGGCGACGCTCTGGAGATCGAGGGGACGCCGTTTACCGTGACGGGTGTCTACCACGGCGGCTCGGCGCTCGAAGCCGACGCGGTGATCATGCCGCTCGACGAGCTGCAGCAGTTGAGCAGTGTGCAAGGCAAGGTGTCGACGATTGATGTGCGCCTGCGTCCAGCCCCGCAAGGCGAGACGTGGGAGCACTACATCAAGCGCGCGCAAGCTGAGATCGAGGCCGCACTGCCGGGCCTGAAAGCAATTCCCGCGGCCGAGCGCGCCAGCGACAACCAGTTCGTCAAACTTGCGCAAGCCTCCGCCTGGGGCACGTCAACGCTTGCACTCCTGATCGGAATTCTGGGGATCGCGAACACCATGGTCATGAGCGTCTTCGAGCGCACGCAGGAGATCGGCACCCTGCGCTCCATGGGATGGAAAAGAGGGCAAGTGTTGCTGCTCATTGAGCTTGAGGCAGCCATCCTCGGCTTGGGCGGTGGAGTCTTCGGTCTGCTACTGGGATGGATCTCTCTGCGTGTGCTGGCGAGCCTGCCACAGACCGCGACCTTCGTCTCCGCTTCCCTCGAATGGCCGCTGCTCGTGCAAGCGATGGTGATCGCACTCTTCGCGGGACTGATTGCCGGCGCCGTTCCGGCCTGGCGTGCCGGGAAGCTTTCTCCGGTCGATGCGCTTCGACACGACTAAGCAATCTTTTCTGAGAATCGCTCGCGCAGGACCCGCCTGAGAAACTTGCCGTTGTGATTTTGAGGCAAGCCTCCGGGATCGAGAATCCAGATGCGCCGTGGCGTTTTATAAGCGGCGAGATGGCTGCGGCACCAATCCAGCAGGTCGGATTCGCCTGCCGGGGCGCCGGGCTGCAACTCCACGGCTAGGGCGGGTATCTCGCCCTTCTCCTTGTGGGGCAGGCCGAAGGCAATGGCGCGAGCCACGGCCGGATGCGCCATTATCGTTTCTTCAAGCTCGCACACGTAAACCGAGTAACCGCCGGATTTGATGACATCCTTGATGCGCCCTACGATCCGGATCAGGCCAAAATGATTGCGAGTGGCCAGATCGCCTGTGCGCAGCCATCCATCGCTTGTCATCAGGCCGCTGTTGCTGTCCTTGTCTTTCCAGTAGTGCGGTGCAATGCCGCGTCGGTGAATCTGGCACTCGCCCGGCGTGCCCGCCCCAACCCGCCGGCCGTTTTCATCGGCGATGCGTACGCGAAACGGCGGAACGGGAAAGCACAGTTGGGCGCTGCCGGGGAAGAGCGACAATTCGACGCCCATCATGGCCAGCCCGCCGAGTTCAACCATGCCATAACCATTCAGGATGATGGGAGGAATACGTCGCCCGCCTGGCAGGCGAAGCAATGCTCCGAATTCGCGCAGGCGCACGCGAACCTCAGAGGGCAGGTAGTCGCTCGCGGAGAGCCACACGCGCAGGCTGGCCAGCCGGCGGGGCTCGGGATTGCTGTTGACCACTCTCGCCAGCATTGTGGGAACGCCAACAAAGGCCGTCACGCCCGATCGCTCGACCAGTTCGATGGCGTCTTCGACGTCGAATCGATCGAGAAAGCATCCGCGGATTCCAGCCATCAAGCCGTAAAGCGCAATACTGACGGCCATGATGTGCGACCAGGGCAGCGCGATCAGGGCGAGATCCCTGGGGCCGAGAAAAAGCCCGGCAAATACCGTGGACGCGCGCGCGCCAAGCAGAGCACGGCTTGAAAGAGCCGCTCCCTTGGGAAATCCAGTCGTGCCGGAGGTATGGAAGACAGCCACAGTCGCCGCGGGGTCGATGGCGGCCGGCGGAAGCGGCGAGCCGCAGTCGGCAACGCGCAAAAAACCGTCGATGGTTTCCGGACCGTCGTCCGCCTGGATCCATGCCCGGACATCGAGGGCACTGCGATCCAGGATGCTGCGCTCGAACACCGCTTTGTCGGCGATCAGAAGCTCGGTTCCGCTATCGGCAAGGATGCGCTTCACCTCGCTGAGAGAGAGCTGCGGGTTCAGCGGAACCGCGATTCCGCCGGCGCGGACGATCGCCAGAAACCAGTGAAAGTAGTTGTGATTGTTCGAGCAATAGATAGCGACCGGTTCGGCGGGGCGCAGGCCGATGGACCGGCGAAGGAACGAATCCATGCTGCAAATTTCCGCGTGCAGCTGAGAAAGATGGAACGGCCCATTCTCGTTGACTGAGACCTCGCAATCCCCCCGCCACCGCAGCAGTTCGTCCACCAGGTTGGCGACGGTGATGCCGCGATCGCGGGCGAGCCGGATTTGGCGAATGAGATTCATTGTGCCGGGACTTCCTTGCGGCCCCAATCGCTGGCTACGCAGTAGTGCAGGAGTCGATCGAGATACTCCATGACGGGCGGCGGGGTAATCCCCACGGGCCCCAGCAGGCGCTCGGCGTTCGTGGTGTCAAACTGCATGCGCATGGTGAAGTAATCGCGGTAGGCGCGGCCGTCAACCAGCACGCGCCGCTTGCGCCCCCAAAGCGCGAGAGAAAGCAGCGGCCTGACGGCGGCGAAGAAAATTTTGGGATCGACATAACGCGGCTCGCGAACCTTGAAGTACTCCGCGGCCCGCCTCGCGATGCGCTCGATCGTGGCGCTGCCATTGGGCCCGGCGCATAAGTGAACGGTGGCGCCCAGAGCCCTTTCGTCAAACGCCAGCTGTGCGACGGCCTTGGCCACATAATCGACGGGCACAATATCCAGAATGGCGTCGGGAAATCCGGGCACAGTGCGCCAGAGCCTTCTCGAGTAGATCTTGAGCGGCCAGTACAACATTTTGAAGCTGGAGGTGACCCCGGTTCGCGAATCGCCCACGATGATGCTTGGACGCAAGATCACACAGGGAAGTGAGCCCATGCGCGAGCGCACCAGCGCCTCGGCTTCGGCTTTGGTTTGCTCGTAGGTGTTGCGGAAACGCTGGCCCACGTCGAGCTCGGTCTCGCGGATCAATCCTTTACGCTCTCCCGCCACATAGGCAGTGCCGACGTAGGAAAAGCTCTTGAGCGAGGACATGGACGCGGCGAAGTCCAGCACTTTTCGCGTGCCATCGACATTCATGTGCCGGGCCTGTTCCAGGGAGTGGTCAAAGCGAACGGTTGCCGCGCAGTGAATCACGCGAGTCGTCTCCGTAGCCAAATGCCGCAAGGTCGAAGCGTCCAACCCGCAATTGGGCTCGCTCACGTCGCCGGCATAAACCTGCACGCGCTGTGAGTCCGCCGCTTCAATGATCGATGCCGCGCGTTGCGCAGGCGTTTGGCCCGGCCGGGGCCGGATGAGCAGCGCAAGCCTGGCCCGTGGCTGGCGCTGCAGCAGCTCGCCGACCACCTGCGCGCCCAGAAAGCCCGTCGCGCCAGTCACCAGGATCAGCTCTTCTTGACTCATGTAGAAGGCAGCACCAGTCCGCGGTTCACATGCAGTCCGGCGCGACATAACCGAGCGCGTCGCGCTGAGCGGAGAACCTTAGAAGATTATATTTGGAAACTGCCCGGCGCGTAATCTCCGGGGCCAGGTGGCTGGAGTATCGCTCCGCGCCGGCTTCGCGGGTCTGAGTGCTAGAGTGGTCTGGTTCCTGAAATCTTTTCTGAGGGCTTCGCCTGTTGCAGGGTTTTCGCGCGTTCTTCGTCTTCCTTCTCGTGCTTACAGCCGCTTCCTGCTCCGTTGCGCAGGGCAAGGCCGCGCTCCAGGCCGCACCCGCCCCCGATGAAATGCGCAACAGTTTCTTCGCGATTGCGGTGAACAACCAGCGGGTCGATGTGGCCCACGCCGCTTCGAATTACGAATTCGTCAGCTTCGACTCAACCGGACCCGCGGATATTTCGATTACCGCGGCCGACCCCCATTTCTGGGACAGCGGTGTTGACATCGAGCCATGGCGGTTGGGGCTTCGCGCGACGCACCCGAAAGGAGAGCCGCAAACCATCCACTTTCGACTCTCCGGTCCGGCCAAGCTCTCCATTTCGCGGCCCGGCGATTTTCTGAACAAGGCGCGCATGCTGTTCGTCTTCGCCGGATCGCCGCCGGCTGCCGCGCCGAGCGGACCGAATGTCACTATCGTGCCTGCGGGCGTGCATCGCGAGAGCCTGAACCCGAAGAGCGGCGACACGATCTACCTCGAGCCCGGCGCGTTCGTCCTTGGCAGCCTCAACTTGTGGCAAGTGGACAACGTGAAGGTGCTGGGCCGGGGAACAATCGTCTACGACGGCCCGCAGGACCCGAACGGCGACACGGGCTGGTTGCAACAGCCCGATTGGCACTGCATCGTCGCCTACCAGGCGCACAACGTTGAGATCGACGGCCTCACCTGCATCATTCGGTCGCGAACCTGGTCGATCCAGATGAAGGATTCGACAGGATTCCGGTTTGACGATCTGCGCGTGATCGGCGGCGACCCGGGCAACGCCAACCAGGACGGCATGGATTGGCTGGGCGGCGGCGATACTGTGGTGAACCACGCATTTTTCCGGGCCTCGGACGACGACCTGGCAGCGCTGGGCAATTGGGATGGTTACACCGAGGCCGCCATGGTCGCGCCCGGCGCCGACGTCAACAACGTGCTGGTTGAGAACAGCGAGTTCTCCACCAGCATCTCCAATGTAGTGCGGTTGGGATGGCCGCAAAAGACCTATAACCTGCATAACTTCACGCTGCGCGATTCCGATGTTCTGCACGCAGGCATCGGGGCCTGTGGACAAACGTTTGGCCTGCTCGGATTCTGGGGCGCCAATGGAGCCAGCGGCGACCACTCCGGCGTGACCTTCGAGAATCTCCTTCTCGACAACTGGTATTCACTGGTGCAGATGGAGCAGGAGAAACCCAGCCTGCACGGATTCGCATTCCGCAACATCTGGGCGCTCGATCAGCCGCCGCTCGCCGAGTCAACGATCACGGGCGACGTGAGCGACGTGACCTTCGACAACGTGAAGTACGGCCAAGCGCGCGTGACCAGCGACGCCGAGATTCCACTGGCGGTTTCGGGAGGAGCGGCGCAGCCGGCATTTGCTCCGGCGCCCGCGCTGGCGGCGGCATTCAGCGTCAATCCTCAGATCATCGCGCCACGCCAGAAAGTGACACTCACCGCGCAGGACGTTCCGGGCGCACAATACACGTGGCTCTTTGGCGATGGAAGCTCGGCGCATGGCCGGCGCGTGCGGCATCGCTTTCCCGATGCGCTGGGAACTGAACTCGACGGCAGAAATGGAGCGGGACGATTCCGCGTGCTGCTGCACGTGACGGACAAGACCGGCCATCAGGATTGGGCGGCGCAAGGTGTGGTGGCTGTCGGGCAATGGCACGATGCGGTGGTAGGGCACGATGCGCAGGGACTCGTCTCGCTTCAAGGTACTGAGCCGAACGCGGGTTTGAACTGGAAAGCGTATCTCGGAACCTGGACCGCATTGCCGAATTTCTCGATGCTTCAGCCGCAGAACACCGGAGTGTCGGCGGATCTTGAGGTTCAGATGCCCGCGTTGACATTCAGCCTAGAGCCCGCGCTGAGCAGCGGGTTTCCGCCTCTCGTGCCGCATGCGACGGCTTGGGACGGATTCATCAAGATTCCCGCCGATGGCGGCTACACATTTCATCTGATCGACCGCGACGGCGCGCGGCTGACGATCGACGGAATGGACGTGGCGAAGACGGGACCGCCGTTCGGGCTGGTCTGCGGCTCGCCCGGCAATGCGCTGCGCTACGATCGCGGCTCGCTGGGCCTGCGCGCAGGCCTTCACGCGATTCACGTCGAAGCCCTGAACACTGCCAGCGCCGGTGCGCCGCGTTTGCTCTGGGAAGGCCCATCGACGCTGCTGGCCGAGGTGCCGGCGGCGGCATTCTCGCATTAGACCTCCAGTGCCGCGATATCCGCACCAAATTCCCTGACCCATGTTTCGCGCAGTTTCCTCCCAGGTTTCCCGCCCAAGGCAACTTGAGCAAAAGACCAAACTGAAGAGCTGGACTTCCTTCCCGCTCCGTTGCACGATTCCTTGCATCTGATTGTTATTAGGTTGAGAATGTCTTGAACTTTGGGAGGTCGATATGAAGGCAGTGGTCCTGCATGAATACGGCGGTCCGGAAAAGCTGAAATTTGAAGACAACGTTCCCGAACCGCAGATAAGCGGAAGCACGGTACTGATTGCGGCAGCCGCTGCGAGCGTGAATCCGATCGACTGGAAACTGCGTTCAGGGAGGATCCAGAAGAATTCGCCGTTGACGTTTCCGGCGATTCTGGGCCGCGATGTGAGCGGAACGGTGCGGGCAGTGGGCGCAAATGTGAAGCACTTCAAGGCCGGCGACCGCGTTCTTGCACTCACCAACAAGACCTATGCCGAACTGGTAGCCGTGGACGATGCGGACGTGACCCATCTGCCGGATGGCGTAGACCTCAAGGACGCGGCCGCGATCCCGTTGATTTCGGTCACCGGAGACCAGCTTGTGCGCCTTGCGACAAACGTGCAAAAGGGACAGGTGGTTCTGATCACGGGAGCGCTGGGCAGTGTGGGGCGCGCGGCAGTGCACACGGCGAAGAAGATCGGCGCGCAGGTGATTGCGGGCGTTCGCGGGATAGAGCTGAATGATGCACGCTCCCTCGGCGTCTCCGACGTGCTGGCGATTGATGACGATCAGGCGATTGAAAACTTCAGCCCGGTGGATGCAATTGCGGACACCGTGGGCGGTGACGTGGCGGCGAAGCTGATCGCGAGGATTAAGCCGGGCGGTACCCTCGGCTATGCAGCCGTGTTGCCGGAGAATGCAGGGGCAAAGAATCCGACTGTGAAAATTGCGCGCGTGAGTGCCCGGCCCGATCCATCGAAGGTGCGCGAGTTTGCCGATGACCTACGCGACGGCAAATTCTTTCTGCCGATCGGCCGCCGGATGCCGTTACGCGACGCGGCTCAAGCCCACGTGCTGGGAGAGAAAGGCGGCATTGGGAAGATCATCCTGCTGGCGCCAGGCTCTCAGGAGTGATTTTCTTTATGGTTCGCTCGGGGCAATAGGTCCAGCTGGCTCTCCGTGTTCTTACGGGATCTGCGTGAGATCCCAGCCGCCGCCGAGGGCGCGGACAAGGCTCACGCTGGCGGCAAACTGCCGGCTCACGATGTTGATGGCGGTCACCTGGTTCTGCAACAGGGTCTGCTCGGCGGTGAGCACCTCGAGATAGCTGGTTGCTCCGCCTTTGTAGCGGGCGTTGGAGAGATCGAAGGAGTGTCGGGCAGAGTCGACAGCACCTTGCTCCGTGGCCGATTCCTGCTCCAGGATGCGGAGCGCCGCGAGCTGGTCTTCAACATCGTCGAAGGCTTGAAAGACGGTATTGCGATACGCGTCGGCCTGAGCCTCGTAGTTGTGGCGGGCCGCATCGGTGACGGCGTGACGCTGGCCCGCGTCAAAAAGCAGTTCCGTGGCCTGCGCTCCCAAGCTCCAAAGCGAGCTCGGACCCTGAATCCAGGTGCCGGGGTTCGTGCTTTCAAAGCCACCCGATCCGCCCAGCGTGATGGTCGGATAAAACGCGGAGATGTTGATACCGATCTGCGCGTTGGCCGCGGCCGCAAGGCGCTCGGCCTGGGCGATGTCGGGCCGTCGCTCAAGCAATTGCGAGGGCACGCCCAGCGGTACCTTAGGCAGCGCAAGATCGAGCGGCGACGGGGGAATGCTGAAGTCGGGAAGGTTCAAGTTGGCGAGAGTGCCGATGGCGTGCTCGTACTGCGCACGGGCCACGCCCAGGTCGACGAGTTGTGCGCGGACGGTTTCAAGCTGCGTCTGCGCCTGCGCCACGTCCACCTCGGTGGCCACGCCGCCGGTCAGGCGACGCTGCGTCAGGTCGAGCTGGTGCTCAAGGTCGGTGACCGTGTCAGTCAACAGCTGGATCTGGGAATCGAGCCCGCGCAGAGCGAAATAGTCGGTGGCCATCTCCGCATGGAGCGTGAGAGCCACGTTGGCCTCGTCGGCGGCGCTGGCTTGCGCGTTCGCGCGCGCTTGTTCCACGGTTCGCCGGATGCGGCCCCAGAAGTCCGGCTCCCAACTGGCTTGGCCGGCGATCGTGAAGTCGTTGTTCGTGGTGGGATTTCCTTTGCTCCACAGCGGCTCGTTTGCCGAGTACTTCTGGCGCATGGGCGTGACGCCGGCCGAGAGCGTGGGATAAAGATTGGCGCGGGCGGCGCGCGCCTGGTCTTCCGCGGCCAGGTAGAGTTCCATTGCCTGCCGGAGCTGCACATTGTTCGAATCGATGCGCTCTTCGAGCTGGTTGAGCTGCGGGTCCTGGTAGATCTCCCACCATTTGCCCTTCAACATTCCGTCAGAGGGATTGGCCGGCTGCCATGCGCCGCCCGGTGGATTGGGCGGAGGGACGACCACTGTCGCGCCGGTCCCTTTATAGACGGCAGGTGCGTTGTAGCCGGGTCGGTTGTAGTTGGGGCCGACGGGCTTGCAGCCGGAGAGAAGAAGGCAGGGAACGAGGGACCAAGGGACCAAGGGAGCGAGCCACCCCAGCGGCGAAGCCGCCGCCCCGCTGCGCGACCCCGGCTGGGAGCGAGGGAGCACGACAGCGAAGGGGCCGGCTCCGTCGCGCGGCCAAACGGCCCGAGTCTGCTGGGTATGTGCGGTCACGGTCACATTGCCCCCGAGCCGAACGCATCGCTTTCAGACGATTCCACGGTCACCTTTTCTCCGTCGATCAGCGAGTCCGGTGGATCCTGAACGATTTTGTCGGAGGCATTGATGCCGCTGACGATCTGCACCGTGGCGCCGTCGTCTTCGCCAATCACAACCGGAACAAGATGTGCGACAGTCCCCCCGCTGCTCTGGATCACAGTTGCCACCTGCATCCCCTCGCGCCGGAAGATCAGCGCCGCAGCGGGGATGATGTACGTCGGCGCGACAGACGGGGTCCTGAAATGAACCTGCGCCAGGGAGCCGGGCATCAACTGGCCGGCGCGGTTGTTCACGTCCATCTCTACCAGCAGCGTGCGGCTCACGGGATCGATGGCGTCAGCCGTGCGGACCAGAGTGCCCTGGAAAGTCTTGCCGGGGTATTCGGGAAAGGTGAGATCGACTTTCATTCCGCGCTTCATGGTTTGCGAGAAGAGCTGTGGAACGTTGGTGTAGACGCGCAAGGTCTGGAGCGCCTGCATGTGGAAGAGCTCGGTGCCGGCGCCCTGGCCGGAGCCGGAGCTGATGAGCTGGCCGGTGTCGATCTCGCGCGCCGTTACCACCCCATCGAAGGGGGCATAGACCTTCTCGAACGATTGCAATTCAAGCAGGCGCTGCAGGTTGGCCTGGGCCGACTTGACCGCCGACGCCGTGGCAGCGGCCTGATTCACAAAGGTGTCGGTGTCCTGTTGCGAGACGGCGTTCGATTTGACCAGACCCGAGTACCGGTCCGCCTGAATGCGCGCATTGTTGGCGGTGGCCTCCGCCGTGGCCAAATCGGACTCGGCCTGCGCCACTTGTTTGTCCAGTTCGGGCGTGGAGATCACCGCCAGCAGCTGGCCCTTTTTCACTTTGGCGCCGATGTCCGCGTACCAGTGGTCGAGGTAGCCGTCGGTGCGGGCGTAGATGGGCGAATCGGTATACGCAGTCACGTTGCCGGGGAGCACAAGCGTCTCCATCGGCGCGCCGGGCTTGGCGGGCGCGATGGAGACGGTGGGCGCGGCCAGAGCGTTGGTGCGCTGGGCAAGAACGGTGTCGGCATGCAATCGGCGAAGGATGCCTACGGCAGCGAGCACGATCAGGATGACCAGGACAACGGCCACGCCCACGAGGGCCTTGCGCGGCGATAGAGGAGTTGCCTCGGGAGCGGTTTCGTGGCTGGTTGCGGCGGATTGAGAACTTGGATTCGGTTCCTGAGTCATAAGTACTTACTCCGGTCTGGTGTCGAACTCATCAAAGCGAGCGGCATCGGATTCGTCGTCGCGCTCGCGTTGACGCTCGATGCGGCCGTGAATGAACGAGAAGAAAGCGGGCACAAAGAATAACGTGGCCACTGTGGCCAGCAGCAGTCCGCCGATGACGGCGCGCCCCAGCGGCGCGTTCTGCTCGCCGCCGTCGCCAAGGCCCAGGGCCATGGGCACCATGCCGATGATCATGGCTAATGCCGTCATCAGCACCGGGCGAAGGCGGACGAAGCCCGCGTTCAGCGCGGCGCGACGCGCATCGCCCACCAGAATTTCCATCTGCTCGCGCGCAAAGCTCACGACGAGGATGGAGTTGGCCGTGGCCACGCCCATGCACATGATGGCGCCGGTGAGGGCGGGCACGCTGAGCCGCGTCCCGGTGAGGAAAAGAAACCAGACGATTCCCGCCAGGGCCGCCGGTAGCGCCGAAATGATGAGAAAAGGATCGAGCCACGATTGGAAATTGACCACGATGAGCAGATAGACCAGCAGGATGGAAAAGGCCAAACCGCCCAATAAACCGAGGAACGACCGGTACATCGTCTCGCTCTGGCCGCGGAGAATGAAGTTCGAGCCTCGGGGCAGGTCCTTCTGATGGGCGTCGACGATCTTTTGCATGGCCCGGGTGACGCTGCCCAGGTCGGTGCCTTCCACGTTGGTGTAAATGTCGATCACGGGCTGTACATCGTAATGGCTGATGGTGCCCTGCTCGGCGCCGGGAACAATGGAGGCGACATTGCTTAACACCTGCACCGGTTTGGGCGCTCCAGGTGCGGCGGTTGTGGCCCCGGATGTCCCGGCGGGAGCAACGCTGCCCAGCGGCGCTGCGCCAGGCGCGCCTGTCGAAGTGCTGGCCGAAGGCTGCGTCATAGCCGCGTTGGTTGCCGAACTGGTGATGGGCAGGCTCTCGAATTCCGACATCGTGTCCATCCGGTACTGCGGCGCCTGGATGGCAATGTTGTACGAAACTCCGTTGCGCGGATCGAGATAGAAGTTCGGGCTGGTCTGGAAGCTGCCGCTGAGCGCCACCAGGATGCTTTGGGCCACGTTCTGTTGCGTCAGGCCGGTGCTCGTGGCGCGCGTGCGGTCAACGTTCACCGTGAGGTTGGGATAGTTGAAAGGCTGCTGGATACGCGCGTCGGCCGCTCCCCGAACGTAGCGGATCTCATTGAGCATGCGCTCGGCCAGCGCGCGATTGGCATAGAGATTGGGGCCGACGATTTGAATGTCAATCGGCGACGACAGCCCGAAATTGAGAATCTGGGTGACGATGTCTACGGGAACCACATAGAAGGTGACGCCCGGGTAGTCGCGGGCCAGCACCTCGCGCAGGCGCTCGATATACATCTCGCTGGGCCGATGATCGCGGCTCAACTGGACTTGGATGTCGGCATCGGACGGGCCCACCGGCGCCGAGGTGGAGTAGGAGAGGTTGAGCGCGGAGTAGGGCAGACCGATGTTGTCCAGGATCGTAACCAGATCCTTCGACGGAATCTCCTGGCGGATGGTTCCCTCGATGTGGTCGCAGAGGGCGGCGGTTTCCTCGATGCGCGTGCCGGTGTGTGCGCGCACGTGAATGATAAACTGGCCGGAGTCAACGGAGGGGAAGAAGTCCTGACCGAGGAATGGCGCAAGTCCCAGTGAGGCGAGGGCAAACGCGAGAAAAAAGATCAAAAAAGCTACCGCGTGATCGACGCACAAGGTGAGCAGGCTCAGGTAGCCGCGGCGAAAACCGTCGAATGCGCGTTCGAATCCGCGCTGGAAGCGGGTGAACGGGTTGCGGCTGGCTTGTTTTCTCGCCTCCTGCGCATCGTCATGCTCCCTGAGCAGGTACTTGGCCATGGTGGGCACGAGGGTGCGCGAAAGGAAATAGCTGGCGAGCATGGCGAAGACCACGGCCTCGGCCATGGGCACAAACAAATAACGGGCCACGCCATTCAGGAAGAACATGGGCACAAAAACGATGCAAATGGCGAGAGTGGAGACGAATGCGGGCGTGGCGATTTGCGCGGAGCCTTCGAGGATGGCCGCCTCCAGCTCGCGCCCCGTCTCCAGAAAGCGGTTGATGTTCTCGATGGCCACGGTGGCATCGTCAACCAGGATGCCCACAGCCAGCGCCATGCCACCAAGGGTCATGATGTTGATGGTCTCGTGCAGCGCGTCGAGCACGATCAGGGAGCAAAGAATCGAAAGCGGAATGGAAACGGCGATGATGATCGTGGAACGGAAGCTGCCCAGAAAGATCAGGATCATGAGGGCGGTCAGGCAGGCTGCAACGATGGCTTCGCGCACCACCCCGCTGATCGCGCTGCGCACAAAGATCGACTGATCGGCGAGCGCAACGATCTTGAGCTGCGGAGGCAGTTGGCCCTTCAAGCTGGGGCTGGAAATGATGTCGCGGACGCTCTTGATGATGTCCAGCGTTGAAGCCGAGCCGGTCTTCATGACGTTCATCATGATGGCGCGGCGGCCGTCGACGCGGACGATGTTGGTCTGCGGCGGATTGCCGTCGCGCACATGGGCCACATCGCGGATATAGACCACCGCCCCGTTCACGGTCTTGATGGGCATGTTGTTCAAAGCATCGAGAACCGTCGGCGCGGAATTGGTCTCTACCTGGTACTCAAAGCGGTTGAGCTTGATGGTGCCGGATGGAGCGATCACGTTTTGTGCTGTGATGGCGTTGACCACGTCGGACGGCGAAAGTCCCCGGGCCTCGAGCGCATTGAGATCGAGGTCGACCTGGATCTGGCGCTGCTTGCCGCCGAATGGAAATGGCGTCTGGGCGCCTTCGACGGTGGCCAGCTGGATACGGATGGTCTGCGTAGCAAGGTCATTCAACTGCTGTTCATTCAGGCCCGGTCCGGAGAGACCCAGTTGCAGCACGGGCACGCTGGAAGCGTTGTACTGGATGATGAACGGCGGCGTGGTCCCCGGCGGCAAGGAGCGCAACTGCACCTGGCTGATGGCCGTCACCTGCGCCACCGCCTCCCCGATATTCACGTTGGGGTGGAAGAAGATCTTGATGATGCCCACGCCCACCAGCGACTGCGACTCGATGTGGTCGATATCGTTGACCGTGGTGGTCATGCCGCGCTCGGCATTGGTCACGATGCGGTTGGCCATCTGATCCGCCGACAAACCGGCGAAGTTCCACACCACGGTGATCACCGGAATATCGATGTTGGGAAAGATGTCCGTGGGCATCGTTTCGATGCTGTAGACGCCGAGGATCAAAATCAATAGCGCAAAGACGACAAAGGTATAAGGCCGCCGCAGCGCAAGCCGGACAATCCACATCATAAGGCTGGTATTCGCTCCTCGGCCGGCGTTTTGATGGTGTTCAGGCCAACCACTGTCCCGCCATCAACTGCAGCCGCAAACCGGGGCCGGTTTTGAGCTATGCTCCGGCGCGCGCCGGCTCCTCGGGTACCGGGCCGGATGGCACCGAAGTGTAAGTCCGGCCAGACGTTTCAATGAACATACTATGGTAGCTGATCAACCACGGCGATGAGAACCAGCGCGGGAAGTTCGGCACTCGAACAGAAGCCGACCTTTATAGGACGTCCATTGCACAGAAAAAGATTCGGAGCCTGAAATCAGCCTGCGGAGGGGAGGTGTCCAGATCCCGGGAACCGCGTCTAAGGAGCATACCGCCAAGAGCACGGCAGGCCGTCTGGCTCCGGTAGACTGTGAGATGGATTTCAAAAAGGATTCAACTCAATCTCCGGCGGCGGGCGCGGCAGGAATTTGTGGCAAGGACCGGGATCCGTGCTTCGGGTTTGACTCCAACGGTGAAGACTGGTCGTTGGGGACGCCGGGAAGTTTCCACCCCGGCAACGAGGACCTGTTGCCGGGCCCCCGGGAAGTTTGGGGAGGGTGGGCACGGTCCTGTAGAATCGATCTTTCCTGAAGGAACGATCAGAATCTCCGAGGAAGGGCCGGATTTTCAGCGAATGAGGGTGTGCAAATTCTTCCTGTGAACCCGAAAAATGGCAAGAAAGAGTTTTTGTGCTCGCCGCAGGGCCCAGACCCGGTGAAGATCAGGCACACTTTCCTCTCCGGCGCCGCGTCCGCTGCAGGACGCGTGGCGCGCTTCCTTATGCTGGCCGCCCTTGTGTTGAGCGCCGGCGCGGCCTTCGCGCAGACGCCCGACACCATCGATCAGATTCGCGTCATCGGCAACCGGCGCATCCCCAAGGAAACCATCCTCGCCCGCATGTTCACCCACCCGGGCGACACCTACGACCCGATCTCCATCGAGCGCGACTTCAACTCCCTCTGGAACACGGGGTACTTTGAGGATCTGCGCATCGAGCGCGAGGATTCCGAGAAGGGCATCATCCTCGATGTTTTTGTCCGCGAAAAACCGACGATTCGCGACATCATCTATAAGGGCAACAACTCGGTCACCAACTCCGACATCCTGGATGCCTTTAAAAAGGACAAAGTGGGGCTTTCGGTAGAGAGCCAGTACGATCCCACCCGAATTCAGCACGCCGAAAACGTCATCAAGGAACTGCTCGCCGAACACGGCCACCAGTTTGCAACGGTCAAAACCGACGTCAAGACCGTTCCCCCCGCCTCGGTGCAGGTTACCTTCAATATCAAGGAAGGCCCGGTGGTGAAGGTGGGCAGAATCACCTTCGTGGGAAATCAGCATTTGAGCGCTCTCGATCTGCGGCGCTCCATGAAGAACCTGAAGCCCATCGGCATCCCGTACTCCATCGTCTTCGAAGATCTCTTTCCCCAGACGTACGACTCCTCGAAGCTTGAAGAGGACACCGAGCGAGTGCGCCAGGCCTTCCGCGACAAGGGCTATGCCAACGCCGCCGTGGAGACGCCCAAGACGCAGATTCGCGACGAAGGCGGTCTCAACTGGTTCACTTTCAGGCCGCGTACCGGCAAGCGCATTGACATCTCGATGACCATTGAAGAGGGCGGGCGCTACCGGCTTGGGGCTATCACGTTCACCGGCAACAAGCAAATCAATAATCCCAGGGCGCTGCGCGCCACTTTCCCCATCAAGGATGGCGACTGGTTCAGCGCCACCGAGATCAGCAAAGGCCTGGACAACCTGAAAAAGGCCTATGGCAGCCTGGGCTACATCAACTTCGGCGCCATCCCCAAGATCACCTACGACAACCAGAAGAGAACCGTCTCGCTGAATATCGACATCGACGAGGGCAAGCAGTTCTTCGTATCGCGCATCGAGTTCACCGGCAACAGCATCACGCGCGATAAGGTCATCCGCCGCGAGCTGTTGCTCGACGAAGGCTCGGTTTACAACTCCCAACTTTGGGAGTACAGCCTGCTGCGCCTCAATCAGCTCGAATACTTCGAACCGTTGAAGGTCGATCAGGACTCCGAGGCCCACCAGGATCCCGATAACGGCACGGTCGAATTGCTTTTGAAGGTGAAAGAGAAGGGCAAGAACTCCATCGGCCTCAATGGAGGCGTCAGCGGGCTGTCGGGCGCCTTCCTGGGACTGAATTACTCCACCAACAACTTTTTGGGATTGGGAGAAACGCTCAGCCTGCAGGCCAACCTGGGCAGTATCAGCCGCACTTTCCTGTTTGGCTTCACGCAGCCGTATTTCCGTAATCGTCCCGTGAACATGGGATTCCAGATTTTCAATAACAAACAGGACTATAACGCGGCCAAGAACTATGAGGCCACGACCGGCGCGTCGGTCAACCTGTCCGCGGCGGAGAAGTCGCTGACGCAGAACTACAATGTGGGGTCCGACGGCCTTAATTTCTCCCTCAGCTATCCGCTCAGGAAACACGCCTTCCAGCGCGTGGGCATGACGTATTCGTGGACCAAGTCCACCATCACCGCCTTCAGCACAGCGTCGTCGACCTTTTTCCAAACCATCGCCTTCCGCTCCGGAGTGGAGGGATCGAACCCGCTGGCCGGAATCATCAACAGCAATCTCTCGCTCACGTACACCTACGACACGGTCAGCAATCCGTACCGCCCGCGCGAGGGCAAGCAATACACGGTCTACGTCCAGACCTCAGGCATCTGGGGCAGCGTCCGCTACGTGAACCCGGTGGTGGCATACAAGCAGTTCATCCCCATGCACTACCTCAAGTTCTCCAAGGAAGGGCGTAACGTGCTGGGCCTGCGCGCGCAGCTGGGCTACATCCAGGGCTATGGCGGCGACGTGGCTCCTCCCAACAACCGCTTTTTTGCCGGTGGCGAGCAGGAGTTGCGCGGCTTTGACGTGCGTGGCGCCACGCCCTACGGCTATGTGCCCACTCGGGTCAACTTCCAGCTCACCAACCCCGACGGCACTTGCGTGCCCCGCGACCCAACCAATCCGCAGGACAACCAGTGCATCCAGGTGCCGCTACCGGTCTACGGCATCGCCTCCATCGGCGGCGATTCCGACCTGACCGCCAACGCCGAGTACCGCATCCCTGTCGTCGGGCCCTTCATGTTCTCGTTCTTCGACAACTTCGGAATCGACGTGGCGACCAATCACAGCCAGTTGGAGCAAAGCCCCGAGGGCTTCGCCAGCCTAACGGCTCCGCTCTACGGCTGCCCGGTCTACAACAGCGGATCGTGCCAGGGCGGCATCCCGGGGTCGGACGTTGGTTTCCGCAAGGATATCCACCCCGTGGAGGGCACCAATTTCGTTCCGCGCATGTCGCTGGGAGCCGAGCTTTCGGTCATCATGCCGATCATCAACGCTCCGTTCCGCCTCTACTATGCCTATAACCCGCTCCGCCTGTATGAAACGCCCTATTGCAACAACGTGAACTTGGGCGAGAAGCAATTGAGCTGCTCAGCCGAGTTGATCACGCGCGCGATGTTCCCGCCGGGCGGCGCAGGCGACTACAGCTACCAGGAAGCGATCGAGGCCTACGGCGCGCAAAACATCTTCCGCGAACCGCGCAAGACGTTCCGGTTGACGATCTCGACAACGTTCTAGAGCATGAAGATGAGCTTGTAGCTGCCGGCTTTCAGCCGCAAAAAAGACATCTCCCGGTTCTTCCTGAATGTGCTCAATTCCGCCACGCAGTACCTTGCCATGCCGCGAGTCACTTCAGCGTTATGCCCACCCCGGCACTACGGAATCACGCTCATAATGAGTTGGAAACGGAGCAGCATCGTCCGCGCTGAAGGCGTGCCTGAATCGTTAATCAGCCAGCAACTGCAGGATAGCCGGTGATACGCCCAGAGCGCGAGTTTGGCTGGGTTCAACCGCGTCATCATGGAGTGCTCGTCACTTTTTGTACCAGTTGCTGCAAGCGGAACTGGAATGAAAGGAGTCTTGAATGGCACGAGCCAGGAAGCCAACACCGGAGCAGATTATAGGATTGCTGCGGCAGATCGAGGCGGGTACGGCGAACGGTAGGACGGCGGCCTGCGAGCTCCAGTTCGCGTATGACCCCAAGTCAACCAGGCCGATACGCCTCCGCCGAGGGCTTCCTCGGTGTTGTTGACAATGACTTCGCGCCGGGCCTATTGTGTTTGCGTTTTCAGGAAAGAAAGAAAGGAAGACGAAATGGTTGCCTATTTTCAGCTTCAGCCCGCGGAGTCAGAGCTCCAGCAGTTAGCAGAGCAGTATTGGCAGAAGTCCGGCGAGAAAGAGCATGAGCTTGAAAAGGCAGCGTTCGAAGCCGGGGAAGCGATTCGCAGTGGAGACTATTCGCTGGCCAATTTGGAAGCGATCGTGCGCTGGAAGTCGGAGCACGCGGTGCAATATTTGATCGGCAACAGCGACCAGCAGGTCCGGCACGTCCTGGCCGTCGCAGCCGCGCCCGAGTCGTCTATTGAATCGGCCATGAAGGCTTTGCTCGAACTGCATGGTGTAGATATCTGCGCGGCATCGGCGATTCTGGCTGCGATCTTTCCTGAGCGGTACACGGTGCTCGACTACCATGCTCTGGAAGCGGTGGGATACGCTCGGCACGACGTGCATTTCTATGAGGAGTATCTGGCCTTTTGCAAGCGGCTGGCCGACAGCAACGTCGTCAAGCCGCAGAGCCAGCTCCCCGGTCCCACACCGCTGCGCACGCTCGATCGCGCGTTGTGGGAATGGTCGCGAAGCCACGGCGAATAGCAACGAGTCCGGACCGCGCGCCACATCCGGCTTTCGCCTATTCCTGGAGCCTTCGCCAGAACTCTCAAAATTGTTTGCCTCCTCCGCTGCAGAGGAAGGTTGGGTCTTGCGATACAGCTCAAGAGCAGCCTAATCTTCGTGCTGAGAGCTGGAACAGAGGGTTCCTGCAAGGAAAGGGGTACTTTCCATGTCCGCAAAGCGAATTGGCATTCTCACGGGTGGCGGCGACGTCCCGGGACTGAATTCGGTCATTAAGTCGGTCGTCTACCGGGGAACTGAAATCGGATACGAGATCGTTGGCATCCGACGCGGCTGGGAAGGATTGACGCACGTCGATCTGAGAGATCAGGCCAGCCGGTCGCGATATATCCAACCGCTCAACCGCAAGAATACACGCACCATCGATCGCACAGGCGGCACCTATCTGCATAGTTCGCGCACCAATCCCACCAAGATGCAAAAGCTACCGCCGGCACTCAATGGGCAACAGTTTTCAAGCAAGCAATCGACCAAGGATGGCGTAACCAGCACGCTGTTCGACGTGACGCCTGCTGTACTGAAGAATATCGAGATGTTGGGGCTTGATTATGTGGTGGCGATCGGAGGCGACAACACGCTTAGTTATGCCGCCGAACTTGGCCAGCACGGCGTGAGGCTGATCGCGGTGCCAAAGACCATGGATAATGACGTTCGCAACACCGAGTATTGCATTGGGTTCTCAACCGCCATTACGCGTGCCATGGACGCCATCGAACGGCAGCGGACGACAGTCGGTTCGCACGAGCGGATCGGCATTTTCCGGGTGTTCGGACGCGACGCCGGCTACACCGCTCTCTACACCGCGTACGTGACATCCTTGCGCTGCTGCATCCCCGAGTACAAAGTGAACTTAAAGCATTTGATCGAAATCCTGGTCGATGATAAGCACAACAATCCCAGCAACTATTCGCTGGTGATTCTTTCCGAGGGCGCAGAATGGGAAGGCTACACGGTAAAGGAATATGGTCCAGCCGATGCCTTTGGCCACCGCAAGAAGATGAGCGTAGCGGAAGACCTGAGCGACGAGATCAAGGCTGCCACCGGCGAAGAAACTGTGGTGAGTGACCTGACATACGATTTGCGTTCCGGCAGTCCGGATTTCATCGACCGCATGGTGGCCATCACCTTCGCCGGAATGGCCATGGACGCCGTGAAAGAGGGAAAGGCAGGCCTGATGACGGCGATCAGCAGTGGCTGCTACGCGATGGTGCCAATCCCCGACCCCAAACTCGGGCCGCGGAAAGTGGATGTCGCGACCATGTATAACACAGAGCGCTACCGGCCAATTTACGATCGTAAGCTGGGCCTACCGATTTTCCTGACGCGGGGCTAACGCGGAGGAAGCCGAGCCTAATTCTCACTTGGCGATAACGCCCCTTAGCATGAACTGAGGCGCTCGTTTGACACCTGACAGTAGCTGAATTGGCCAACTCCTGGCTTGTCGCCGACTCGGAAACTACTACCCCGTAGATGGTCGCCTCGAGGCTTGCGGGATTTGGTTGTATCGTCCATCTTGGCGGGCCATTGCCCAGGCCTGCCACTTGCGGCGGACTCTAGTTGTACTGGCAGGCATTCCGTTATGTAGTTCTTTCTGTCAAGAACCTCGCCTGCGCCGCGTGCTGCCAACCTTCTGAAAACATTCGGCAAAAAAACTTCGTGAAGTTTGCCGATCATTACGCTGCTTTGGCGCAAGATAGATTTGTAGGAACAGAAAACGGTCGCTCTGGATCGTCGACAACCGGCCACTTGGTCAGCGGGACTTTGCCAGTAAGTCCTTATGGGAGATATATCTGCGGGTAAGTCGTTTGGTTTGACATAGATGGCGTACGATACTGCGCCAAAACCATGATTCCAAAGCAGTTATTTGCAGGAGTGGGGAGGGGTACCCCCCGTTACTGATGAGTAAATTCATGGCGCTGCGGTCAGGCTGGCGGGGCGCAGCAGACTTTTTGAGTTCTCTTCATGGGATTCGGGCAGGACCGTCGGTCCAGTCAGCAGCGTCTTCGAGATTTCGTGTAAATAGAAGGCCAAGATGCAGCCGATTTTGTCACCGCGCCAGCGCGAACGGGGAGTGAAGGGCGAGCATAGCGGACTTTTGGAAGCCGGTTTGACGCTCGGAAATCAGGCTCCTATAATCCCCTCTAGTTCCCGGCGATGCCACGGTGCGTATGCTTTGTGAGCAGGTTTCAGGCCGGACCGGAGCCTCAAAGGCGCCACTGGAGGCATGTGGTCCGAGGTTGCCGCGCCGGCGGGACCGGCATGCGGGAACTCCGAAGGAGTTATTGAATCGCATGAAGCATCTGCCCTTATTCGTCCTTTTGTTTGCCGCGGCTTCGGTTATTCCGGCCGCCGGCCAGACATCCGCCCCAGCTGCGCAAAAGCCCAGTACAGCCGCCGCCACCACCGGCCCAGCCAAGGTCGCAGTGATCGCCTTTCAGGCGGCAGTGAGCCAGACCAACGAATTCCAGCGCAACTTTGCTGACTTGCAGAAGAAGTACGACCCCAAGCGCCAGCAGTTGAAGACGCTCTCCGACCAGATCGACACCCTGACTAAGCAGTTGCAGGACCAGGGCCCGCAATTGAGTGAGGAGGAGCGCATCAGCCGCGCCCGCGCCATCGACGACAAGAAGAAGCAGTTGGACCGCGATACGCAGGATGCGCAGAGCGACTTCCAGGGAGACATGCAACAGTTGTTCAACGGCGTGGCTGCCAAGGTGGGCGCGCTGATGACCGACTACGCGCAGAAACAGGGCTACACCCTGGTGCTCGATGCGGGCGACCAGCAGAACGCCACGGTGCTCTATGCCGTGCCACAGACCGACATCACCAAGGCCATCATCGACGCCTACAACGTGAAGTCGGGCATACCGGCGCCTCCTCCGGAGAGTTCGGGCACGAACCAGCCGGCGGTGGATGCGCCTCAGCCGCAGCCGGCGCCTGCGCACTGAAGGACAGGGGGCAGGGAACAGTGGGCAGCGGACAGGAAGCGATTCTGATTTCTTCTTGTTTCTGGGGCCGCCTGTTCACTGCTCAACGGCCACTGTATAATCACGTTAGTTCCTGCTGACGTTTCCAATCGCGTTCTTTTCAAACCCTGTGCCAGCCGGCGCGGAGTTCCCGTGGAAAAGCCGTGAGGTTGGTCAGAAGAGTCAGGCGTGTTTTTGCGTCTAACCGGGGAGCGGATCAGGAATTCCGAAGGAGCCTTCGAAACCGATGAAACGTCAGCTAGCATTTGTTCTCTTGCTGGCCTCAGGATTGGTCCTGAGCGCCGGCGCCCAAACTCCGGCAGCACCGGCCGCAACGGCCGCGCCAGCCGCCGCTCCCGCGGGCCCCGCCAAAATTGCCGTCATCGCCTTTCAGTTGGCTGTGGCCCAAACCAACGAAGGCCAGCGGGATTTTGCAGACCTGCAGAAAAAGTACGCGCCCAAAGAGGCCTCCCTCAAGTCTCTCAGCGATGAGATCGACGCCATGAACAAGTCGATGCAGGACCCGGGAGCCAACCTGAGCGACGTGGAGCGCGCCAACCGCAGCAAAGCCGTTGACGAAAAGAAGAAGCAGCTGGACCGCGAGACCGAAGACCTGCGCAACGATGGCCAACAGGATATGCAGGATCTGTACACCTCGCTGGCTTCAAAGGTGTACGACGTGATGCAGTCCTACGCCGAGCAGCAGGGGTTCACGCTGATTCTCGACATTTCGCAGCAGCAATCACCCGTGCTCTACGCCAGCGGCGGCACCAACATCACCAAGCAGGTGATCGACGCGTACAACCTGAAATCCGGTGTACCGGCCCCGCCAGCGCAGCCGGCAGGCGAGGCGCCCAGGCCGAGAGGCGTTACACCTCCGTCGCACGCGCCAACATCGGCGCCGTCCAGCCACTGAGGAACAGCTTTACTCCTTGCGTAAAGGCCCCGTCTCCGGGGCCTTTGCGTTGCTTTCTCGCAGCCGCCTTCCTGTGGAAAATTTTGTGGATATTTCCCGGAAACCCTTCAGAAAAAAGCTAAATTCTTCGCTTGCCAGTGTCAGTCGAGTTCTGGTAGAAGATGTAACTCTTTGTTTTTGAATGCGGCCTTGCTGGATTGGCTTCCGTGTCACCGGCAGCCGGCGGTTTCATTGCCCTCTTGCCGATTTCGCCCGGTTTCCACAGTAGGTCATGAATTTCCGGTGACAAAAATCACGGACCGTCAAAAGTTTGGCATCACTTTTGCTGCTCCTCCCCGACGCGTAAAACGGCTAGGAACGCTTCCTGCGGGATGTCCACCTTGCCGATCCGCTTCATGCGCTTTTTGCCCTCTTTTTGCTTCTCCAGCAGCTTGCGTTTGCGCGTGATGTCGCCGCCGTAGCACTTGGCCAGGACGTTCTTGCGCAGAGGGCTTACGGTTTCGCGGGCGATGACCTTGGCGCCAATCGCCGCCTGAATCGCGACTTCAAACTGCTGGCGGGGAATCAATTCGCGCATCTTGGAGACCAGCGCGCGGCCGCGCTCGTATGCGTGGTCGTGGTGCACGATGATGGAGAGCGCATCGACGGGCTCGCCTGAGACCAGAATGTCGAGCTTGACCATGGGCGACTCCCACTCGCCCGCAAGCTGGTAATCCAGCGAAGCATACCCGCGCGAGATGGACTTGAGGCGATCGTAGAAGTCGAGCACGATCTCGTTCAGGGGAAGCTCGTAGGTGAGCATGACGCGCGTGGGGGTGACGTACTCGAAGTTGATCTGCTTGCCGCGCTTCTCCTCGACGAGTTTGAAGATGCCGCCGACGTACTCCTCGTTGGTGAGGATTTTGGCGGTGATCACGGGCTCGCGGATGCTGGCGATCGACTGCGGCTCGGGCCAGCGCGAGGGATTGTCGACGTCGATCTCGTTTCCATCGGTCAGGGTAATGTGGTAGCGCACGCCGGGCGCTGTGGTAATCAAGTCCAGCTCGTATTCGCGCTCCAGCCGCTCCTGGATGATCTCCATGTGGAGCAATCCGAGGAAGCCGCAGCGAAAGCCGAAGCCCAGCGCGACAGAGCTTTCCGGCTCGAAGAAAAAAGATGAATCGTTGAGCCGCAGCTTTTCGAGAGCGTCGCGCAGCAGCGTGTGCTCGTGCGCGTCGACGGTGTAGAGGCCCGAGAAGACCATGGGCTTGATGTCTTCAAAGCCGGGCAAGGCGTGGGCGGCGGGGCGCGCGTCGTCTGTGATGGTGTCGCCGATCTTCGTGTCCCCAACATTCTTGATGGTGGCCGCAAAGAAACCCACTTCGCCTGCGCTCAGTTCGCCAATCTCTACCGGTTTGGGGCACAGTACGCCCATGGACTCGATCTCGTGCGATATGCCGTTCGACATGAAGCGGATGCGCTGCCCCTTGCGCAAGGTGCCCTGCATGACGCGCACCAGGACGATGACGCCGCGATAGGCATCGAACCACGAATCGAAGATGAGAGCCTGGAGGGGCGCGTCGGGATCGCCCTTGGGAGCGGGAAGCCGGTGCACGATCGCTTCCAGCACATCTTCCACGCCCTGGCCGGTCTTGGCGCTTACGGGGATGGCATCGGTCGCGTCCAGCCCGACGGCCTGCTCGATGTCCTCCTGGGTGCGCAGAATGTCGGCCGAGGGAAGGTCGATCTTGTTGATGACCGGAATGATTTCCAGGCCGTGATGGATGGCCAGATAGGCGTTGGCGAGGGTCTGCGCTTCCACACCCTGGCTTGCGTCAACGACCAGAAGCGCGCCCTCGCACGAGGACAGCGAACGCGAGACCTCATAACTGAAGTCCACGTGGCCCGGTGTATCAATCAAATTGAGCTGGTAGATGTTGCCGTCGCGCGCCTTGTACATCATGCGCACAGCATGGGCTTTGATGGTGATGCCACGCTCCCGCTCCAGGTCCATATCGTCGAGGATCTGGGCCTGCATCTCGCGATCGGTCACCGAGCCGGTCAGTTCCAGCAGCCGGTCGCTGAGGGTCGACTTGCCGTGGTCGATGTGCGCGATGATGGCGAAATTGCGAAGGAAACGGGCGTCCATGGGAGGGCTTTCGGAGGGTTTGTTTAGGGTGTACTGTGCGCAAATTGCGGTGCGCGCGAAGCGTTTCGCCCTCCATGGCATAGCTTATCATCGGCATAGTGTTCTCTGCGGCCTCACAGTTGCGCGGTTCGTTGCGGCTTATCGTGCATATGCATTGGAGTCGATTGCCGGCGACGCGCCTGATGCTGGGGGCCGCTGTGCTTGCAGTGGCTTTGACCGGCTGTACGCCAACGAAACCCGCAGGCGCCACAGCCACGCAGCCGAAACAGGCGACCGCGCCGGAGTTGCCAGCGTCCGCTCCAGCCCAGGCTCCTGCGCCCGCGCACCCCCCCCAGCTCACTCCGGAAGCGCAGCACGTCAGGGTACTCATCACCCAGGTTGAGGCGGCCTATGCACGCGGCAGCGCCGCCTACCAGCGGGGATCGCTGGCGGAAGCCAAGGTCGAGTTCGACCGTGCTGTCGATCTGATGCTATCGAGCGGCATCGATATCAAGACCAATGCGGAGTTGCAAGACGAATTCGACAAGATTGTCGACCAGGTGAATGCCCTGGAGATGGAGGCGCTGAAGCAGGGCAATGGCTTCGTGCCCAAGGAAGAGCTCACGCCTTCGGAGGCAGCCAGCGACATCACGTTCGCTTCCGATCCGAATCTGGTTGCCAAGGCCACAGCCGATCTGGCAACCACCAAGTCGGACCTGCCGCTGGTGGTCAACGATTATGTGGCCTCGTACATCAACTTCTTTGCCAACACGCAGAAGGGCCACAACACACTGCTGCATTCATTCGAGCGCAGCGGCCACTACAAAGCGATGATCCAGCGCATTCTGGCTGACGAGGGCGTTCCGCAGGACCTGATCTACCTCGCGGTGGCGGAGTCGGGATTTCAGCCACAGGCAGTCAATCGCCGCTCCCGGGCCGGCGGCATGTGGCAGTTTATGTCCGGTCCGTATTACGGCCTCAAGCGCGACTTGTACGTGGATGAACGTTTCGACCCCGAAAAATCCACCCGCGCCTACGCCCGCTATATGAAGTTCCTGTACGACCAGCTCGGCGACTGGTACCTGGCGATGGCTGCCTATGACCATGGCGCCGGCAACATCCAGCACGAAGTAGCCAAGACCGGCTACGCCGATTTCTGGGAGCTTTACAAGCGCAACGAATTGCCCCGCGAGACCAGCAACTACGTACCTGAGATTCTGGCTGCCATCATTATTGCCGACCACCCCGATCAGTACGGCTTTACCGATGTGACTCTCGACCCCCCGATCCTCACCGACACGGTGACCATCAACTACTCCATCGACTTGCGCCTTGTTTCGGACCTCGTTGGCTCTCCTGTCGATGAGATTGAGGCCCTCAATCCCAGCCTTCTGCGCATGGTGACCCCGCCCGACAGCACCTTTGATCTGCACCTTCCGGCGGGCACGGCCACACTGTTTGACCAACGTGTTGCCCTGATTCCCGAAGCCCGGCGCAACTCCTGGCGCTACCACCCGTTGGTCGCGGGAGATACGCTTGCCTCCGTTGCGGAAGAGTACCGGGTATCGGCTCCCGATCTTGCGGCGGTCAACCAGCTCGCGGCGGGAGACAGCATCGAAAGCGTGGAGGCCCTCGTGGTCCCGGTGCCACCGTCCGCCGAGCCTTCGGCCCACACCCGGCTTTACACCGTCCGCCGGGGCGACACGCTGGTCACGATTGCGGATCGATTTGGGGTTTCCTTGAGCCAACTGCGGCGCTGGAACGCGATCCCTTCCGGCATTCGGGTGGTGCCGGGCCGCCGACTCCGCGTGGCCGAGCCCACGCCCGTCAGCAGGTCCGCCCGGCATCGGCGAAGGACTTCGGCCTCAGGGTCGAGAAGTGGGCTGGAAGCTGGATCGGCCGCCCACACAGCCGCTCCATCTTCCAAGCGGGGCGCGGTGTCGACGGCCCATCGGAATTCCAGTGGGGCGACCGGCCGGGCGGGCGGTCCGGCGCCCCAAAAGCGTTCCTCCAACGCCGCAAAGACGGGGTCGGGGACCGGAGCGAGCGGCGCCCACAAGGCGAAGCGCAAGTCGAGCGGCCTGGCCAAGGCCTCGCATTAGAAAAACGGCCGTAACCTTCATTCCGCGCTTGCGTTTTTCTTGTGTTTCTGGGCAAGCTAAGGCTACAATCGCTTGCGCGAGCAAAACCGTTTTGTCTGCTCTGCGAATGATTGAACAGACTGTGAGCAGCGGCAATCCGCTGGAGGCAATCGGATGGATGATGTGTTCAGGATGTACGCGATGAGTGACGGCGACCCGTTTGGGAAGCCGGGTGACCTGGACCCTGGTCAGGTCGAAGCCTTTGCTGAAGAGGAAGACGAGTTGGAAACAGCCGACATTCTTACCTCCTCTGATGACGACGAGGTGATTGCCGAAGAGACGGTGATCGCGGTTGTCGCGAAACCTGCTGCCCCGCCGAAGAAGCCTGCGGCAAAGAAGGCAGCCAAGAAAGCCCCTGCCAAGAAGGCGGCGAAGAAGAAGGCGCCAGCCAAGAAAGTGGCGAAGAAGGTAGCCAAGAAGAAGGCTCCGGCCAAGAAAGCGGCGAAGAAGGTAGCCAAGAAGAAAGCTGCCAAGAAGGTGGCGAAGAAGAAAGCGCCGGGCAAGAAAGCCGCGAAAAAGGCCGCAAAGAAAGCCAAGAAGGCTGCGAAGAAGAAAAAGAACAAGAAGTAGCGCGGATCATCCTGCTCCGGCGTGTGAATCGCGGTAGGTTTGCCGCAATTACTTCGGGAGGGTAGACCCTCTCGCGAAAACTCCGCCTTCAGCAGCAGTCCGCGTTGGTTGAAAAAGACAGGGGGGCCCGGCTCATTGCCGGGCCTTTTTGCGTCGATAGCTATCGACAATCGTGGTACGGATCAATCTGCTGAAGTTGCCTGAAGTGACCCGGTTGTTGGCGCAGGTAGTTCTCGATGAGGAAACGGAGCGATACCGGCGCGTTCATGGCGCACAGGTTATCAAGCTCCGCCCGAAAGTCGCGCGCAGTTTGCGTTGGCATAACCTTCCCCTTTCCCCGTCCCAGAAGATACGGAGGAGGCGGGCGATGAGTGGAACTGCCCGGTGGCTGAGTGGACGGCCAGCTTACGGAAGCGCCGCCAGCACATCCGAGGCCGCGGTGTTCGGATTCACCTTGACCCAGACCTTGGCGATCTTGCCCTGGGGATCGATCAGGAACGTATTGCGATTGGCCATCGTAATTCCAGCGAATCCGCCCAATGACCCATAGGCGCTCACGACTTTGTGGTCGGGATCGGCAAGCAGGTGGAAGGTCAGCGCATCCTTGGTGCAGAACTGCTTGTGGCTGTCGACCGTATCCACGCTCACTCCCAGGATCACGGCGTTCTTGGCTTCGAATTGCGGCAAAGCGTCCTGAAACTTGTGCGCTTCTATGGTGCAGCCCGTGGTCATGTCCTTGGGATAGAAGTAGAGGACGACCCACTTGCCGCGATAACTATCGAGCGAGATCGGCTCGCCGGTTTGCGAGGGCAGGGTAAACGTGGGCGCGACTTGGCCCACCGCGGGCATCGCGGAATCATCGGCGTGGGCGGTGATAAAGGGCACGGCGGCAATCACCAGCACCACCGCCGCCACAATTCCGATAAGCAGAAACTTGTTCATCTCAAACCTCCAGGGGAGCAGGGAACAGAAAATGTTTAGCAAACCAGGTGGGAAGTGCGGTCATGGACCGCTGTTCACTGTCCACTTTTCACTCTATCACCGGGGCGCCGCGACAATGGCAATACCGGCGTCGCTGGCGCGCTTGAGCAGGGCATCGCGATCGAAGAGGAGCGTGCGGCCAGCTTCGATGGAGAGGCAACTCGCCCCTGCGCGAATCATCGTATCGACTGTCGAAACGCCAATGACGGGCACGTCGAAGCGCATGTCCTGGTTGGGCTTGGCGACTTTGACGACGGTCAGGCGGCGGGTCAGGAGCGACGGCTCGGATGCGGTGTCGCCGGGCGCGGAATCGGCAACATCCGCTGCGGCAATTTCCGCGACCCCGTCCAGCGAACGCATCAACCTGCCAGCGCGCTCGATGGTTGCGTCCGTGCCCTCCATGGCTTCAACGGCCACGCAGGCCTGCGCTGCGACGACAACCGTTTGGCCGATGTCGAAGGCGGAGAGGGCCCGCGCTACGCCCAGCCCGTACTCGATGTTGCGGCACTCCTCTTCGTCGGGAGCGCGGCTGGTGAGCACGCCCTCTTCGGCAAGAAGAGGCTCGAGAAAGGTGGTGGAACTGATCAGTTCGATGCCTTCGTCTGCCAGGACCTTGGCGACCGCACCGAGCAGGACGTCGGTCGAACGCGTGCGCAGGTTGAGGAGCAGCTTGGCGAGACGCCAGTCGGGCCGGATGCTACTGAAAATTTGTTTGTGCTTTACCTGACCGGCCATCACGGCCTTGGCGACGCCCGCTGCTCTAAAGGTCTCAATGAGTCGCGAAAGCTCGCCGAGGGAGAGCCAGTGCACAGTGATGCTGGTGTCGGTTTCAGCGCGGCGGTCGATTTCGGGGTCGGTTTCCTCTTTGATGGCCGCGACAACGACTTCGAGGCCTTCTGCCCGCGCCGCGTCGAGGAGCAGAAAGGGAAAGCGGCCATTGCCGGCAATGAGGCCGAGGGTCATAGTCGGCACCTGAGTGCGACGTGTCGTAAATTCGTTGGTTTCATTCGCTAGTTGTACTTTGCAGCTTCGTCAAGCTTCTTTTGTGCCTCGTCCGGTCGACCCAGGGCCTGGAGCACTTTCGCGTGGAACTGCAAGTCCCGAACAAATGGCCGCACATATTCCGGCCGCAGGCTTGGAGCTTCATTCTCGACCCAGACAATGCCTTTGCGGCTGAAGTTCTCTGCTATGGTCAGATCACGGTCTGCCGATGACAGATCGCCCATCATACCTTCAATCGTTCCCTTCGTGGAGTAGGCGGCATTCTCCCCGGAATTGTCGTCGTGGCCGAGCTTGACTACATCGACCGCTTTTCCCGCCCAAGCCAGCGCGTTTGGCAAATCTCGATTGTCGGCACAGGCTGTGGCTGCATAAACGAATGCGGATCGCTTTTCGATGAAGCGTACTTCAGCGCCAAACTTCTCAGCGGTTTCAGCGGCCTTTTCGCAAATATCTTCAGCACTTCTGGCATCAGCTCGCGCACGGACAGCCGCACCGCATTGATTGAAGAGCGGAAAATACTGCGCCGCTATCTCCTCATCGTCAGGCGCAGGGTGATAGTCCGACAGAGCAAAGATGATTGACACCGGGCCAGTCACCGCGACGGGAACACTGTCCTTCTCGAAAGGACGGTAAGTCCACTGTTTCAGGCAGTCCGTCGCAGCCTGCTGTAGCATCGCTGGTCCACTGACAACCTTCATAGCCTCAATCTTGCCTGAAACCCCGACACGAACTTCAAATGTGACCGCGCCTTGAATGTGCGCGGCCTTTGCGATGGGCGGATAGACAGGTTCAACTTGTCGATCAATGTGTTGTGAGAGAGTCTGCTCGTCCACGGCGAGGGGCTCTTGGGGATGCAATTGAGTCGCGAGAATCGGTAAAGCCAGGACCAGCAAGAGAGTTCTTTCAATGCGCATTGGTCAAACCCTTTCCCTAAAGGCCGCTATTTAATGACTCCGCGCTTGCTGCGCTCGATGAAGTTGACCAGCAGGGCCACATCGTCACCGGGGAGCTCGCGCATTTTTTCGACGGCCTGCGTAGTGTTCAGCTTGGCCGCAAGCAACAGGCGGTAGGCCTTCTGCAGTTGCTGCAGCCGTTCTGCCGAAAATCCGCGCCGCTCGAGACCGATTTTGTTGATGCCGAAGGCGCGATTCTCGCGCTTAGCCGAGGTGAGCGAAAACGGCATGACGTCTTGCGTGACGATGGTGCCGCCGCCGATAAATGAATAGGCCCCGACCACGCAATGCTGGTGGACAGGACAAAAGGCGCCGAGCGTCACGTGGTCCTCAATGATGACGTGGCCGGCGAGCGTGGCGTTGTTGGCGAGGATGCAGTGGCTGCCCACCTGGCTGTCGTGCCCGATGTGCACGTAGGCCATGAGAAGGTTGCACGAGCCGAGGCGCGTTACGCCGCCGCCGCCAGTTGTGCCGCGGCTGATGGTTACGCCTTCGCGAATCGTATTGACGTCGCCGATCTCGGTCTGGGTTGGCTCGCCGGTATATTTCAGATCCTGCGGCGCGAGGCCAATCGCTCCGAAGGGATAAAAGATGTTGCGTGTGCCGATGCGCGTCCGGCCGTCGATCACCACATGCGAAATGAGTTTGCAGTCTTCGCCGAGCTCGACCTCCGGCCCGATGGTGCAATAAGGGCCGATGGTGCACGACTTCGGAATCCGCGCACCGTCGGCAATCACCGCGCTGGGATGAACGCTCACGCAGGCTCCGCAGGGGGCGCAGGAACAGTCTCCGATTCGGGCGTGGCCGGCGCATCACCGGGGTCCCCGGCGACAGGTCCATGTCGCTGGGGTGGATCACCGTGCGCCCGTTGCTCGCGCTCCCGCGTCACCACCGCGCAGGTCAGGGTGGCCTCGCACGCCAGTTTGCCCTCGACTGTGGCCCGGCCCTGGATGCGCCCCGCACGCGAACGGAACGAGAGCACCTCCACTTCGAAGCGAATCTGATCGCCGGGTGTGACCGGCCGGCGGAACTTGGCCTTCTCAATGCCGGTGAAGACTGCTAGCTTGGAATCGCGGTCGCCGATTTCCGAAAGCATAATCAGCGCTCCAGCCTGAGCCATCGCCTCCACCACGAGCACGCCGGGCATGATGGGATAGCCCGGGAAGTGACCCTGGAAGAACGGCTCGTTCATGGTCACATTCTTGATGGCGACAATGCGCTTTTGCGGCTCGAACTCGATCACGCGGTCGATCAGCAGAAAGGGGTAACGGTGGGGCAGGAAATCCATGATTTCCTGAATGGTGAACGTCATTCTGCGGCTCCTCGGAGCGGTGGGGATGTGTGGTGAACGCTCGTTCGGATTATAAATATCGACGCCGCCTGCGAATGAATCGTTTATACGCTGGCCCATCCGCCGCTACTTCTTGATCTTGCGGGCGACGGCGTCGGGATCCCAGAAATCCGCTTGCAGGTTCTGGTTGAAGCTGACGCGGTCAACGAAGTACTGGCGGACAGGGTCGCCGTTCTTGAGGCGCGTGACGGTGAAGGGAGTGGGGAAGCCCTGAATGGTGTGGTAATCGTCGTACTCTTCGGTGTCAGTGTTCTTGTCGTGGTAGACAGGGTCGCGCCACTGGAAGGTGCGGGCAAGTGGCAGATGCGTCTGCAGGTCCATGAGGATGGTGATGGCTTCATTTTGCGGCGAGATGAGCGTGACCTGCTCGCCCAGGTGCCGCTCGACCATGTGCTGGCCTTCGTAAAGGAAGATGGTGTTGGGGTTTTTCATCCAGGCCTTTACGGCCGTTTCAATGGAGTGGTCGCGGCGGCGCAGGTAATCCTCGGCAATATCCTTGTCGAGCGGTTTTTTGCCGCGGTAGGTGACCTCCCAGGCCTGGCGGCCGACATAGAACTGCACGACGTCGCGGTACTTGGTGTATTCGATGCGGTCGTGGTCGGGCCACTGGTGAAACTCGAAGAACTCGGTGGTGCCGGGATCGGGATTGCCCTGATAAAAGGCGGCGATGTGGCCATGCCGCTCCATGTTGTTGATATTGAGCCAGAGCTGCCCGCCGAGGGCCTGCACCATGGCGTCCAGCGCGGCGCGTGCCTGAGCCGCATTTTTGGCTGCATCCTGGTCGCCCATCTGAGTCTGCGTCGGCGTGGCCTGTGGAGCGATCAACAGGCACAGAGCGACGGCAAAGGGCAAAAACTTCCGCATGAATCCTCCAAACTCGAGTCTCTGCATAGAATGACGCAGATGGGGCGCAGTCGGCGCTGAAGGCCAAGAAAAAAGCGTCAGGGCCACACTAAAGCCTTGCGGAAGGGGATGTCGAGGTCAGCTGCCGCCTCAGACTGCACGGAGGACGCGGGCCGGCAGGAAGATGATGGCGCTGACCAGATGAAGCACGCCGTCCACGGCGATGCCCACCACGCGAAATGGCAACAAGAGCAACCAGACGATGGGATAAAGGACCAGAGCCAGCAGCGCCAGCGGCCAGCACAAGACCAGGAGAATGCACCAAAGAAGGAATTTGACCATGGCTATCAGCGCCTCGACGCGTACGGCTTAATCTTCAGATACGCACGAGATGATGAGCCGGTTCCCGTCGTGCTATCTATGCGGCAAGGCCCCGGTGGCTCTTGCGGGAGCTTACTTTGCAAGTTGGTAGATTATGTTAACGGTGGTCTTCACCACGACAGGCTCTCCGTTCACGAGAAATGGCTTATAGACCCACTGCCGAACCGCGTCGAGTGACGATTGCTGAAGCTCCTTTGGACCGGAGACAACAGCCAGCTGCTCAACAGTCCCGTCCTTCCCGATTATGGCGGTCAATACGACTGTGCCTTGAATCCGCGCCTTCTTAGCATCATCGGGGTATTTCGGCGCGACCTTGGACAGCAGGTTTCCTGCCATCACTTTGGCTGGAACCGCAGTCGAATCCGGGTCGCTGGACTGACCGACGCCAGCGCCGACGGACGCCGCGTCGACGTGCATGTCCAGAGCCAACGCCCACGAGCAGGTTCCGGCGCCGATCAAGGCGCACACGACCACGGCCCCCAAACGGCGCACGCCTTGAAGTTCATGCTTCTTCTCAGTGAGTCTCATAAGTCTCCTTTCGAGCGTGTTGGCATCAAAGATGCCCAGGGTGTGTGGAATGCGGACCGGTAGCCCTTCGACAAGCAGGGAGGCCAACCGCAGGAGCGATCTAGCATACTCATGTCTTCCATGAAGCTCTGCCGCCAACTGGTCGCAGATCATTTCGCGGCTTTCTATCACCTTGTCTCGCGTGAACCAGAACAGCGGATGGTAGCTTACCGGCAATGAAAGCAATTCGTAGATCAGATTCTTGAGAAAATCGCTGCGCTGGATGTGTGCAAACTCATGCGCAATCACCGTGCGAAGGTCAGGTTCAGAAAGGCCGGCCAGGAGACCCTCTGGCAGCAGCACGAGCTTGCGGAACATCCCCATTGTCAGAGGCGATGAGACTCGTGACGATGCAGCCACTGCAACCCCGGCAATCCCGATTCGGGTTGAGCATTGCATCCAGCAGCGTTCCGCGTCGCCCGCGAGAGCTACGCCAGTGGCCTGCTGTCGCAGATTCGCCAGCCCCAGGCAGTTCCAAATAAACCTGATCAGGAAATACAGGCAAGCCGTGCCATACAGAATTGCAATTGTTTGAAGCAATTCCGGTGACAAAGACCGGACGCCCAATGGAGTTCCTGCGCCTACGATCACCGCTATGTGAGCTTCACCGCCGCCAGGTTTGTGCATCGCGAGGTTCCAGAGTTTCTGGATCCATTCCGATGGCAGCGCCGAACAAGCCGGAAGAAGACTCTGCGTGCACAGGACGCTCACCCAGACGCGATGCTCGGCAGCGGAGCTTACCCGCTTCAAGATCCGGGCCGCAAGCCAGCCGGCGGCGAACAGCACGGGAATCTGCCACATCGAGTTGAGAAGATACGACAACTCAAAAGCTTCTAGCTCCCTCATGGCTCACTCCCTTCCCGGTTGAATCGCCTGGTGAGTTCCGCGAGCTTCTCCGCGTCGATCTGGCGGGTCTTCAGCAGGCTCATCACAAGCTCTTCGCTCGATCCGCCAAACATTCGGTCAACCAGATCACGCACGCCTTGGCCGAGAGCCTTGCCCTCCGATACCTTGGCGCTGTAGACAAAGGCGCGTCCCTGCAACTCACGTTTGAGCTTTCCCTTGCGCTCAAGAATGTTGAGCATGGTTTGCACTGTGGTGTAGGCCAGGGCGGGCTTCATCTCCGACTGCACGTCGCTCACCGTGCTCGCTCCACACCGCCAGATCACCTGCATGATCTTCAATTCAAGTCCGGTCAGACCGGCCGCCTTCAATGCCCTGGCCATACGATCTCCTACTTTCTTAGGAGCGTAGACTGAAAACCGTCCTCGTGTCAACTAAAATCTTAGGAGATAGAGGTTCGGACGATCTAATTAGACGATTTGAGCTTTGCCTTGGCCCTTTCGGCAAACAATTTCTTGCGCTTCCTGATGACCTTGATTCTTTCCTTTTCAGGCAAAGCCAGAACGGCTTTGATGCGAGCGGGAAGTTTGTCAAAGATCAGGGCATGCGCGCGCCTCAGCTCGTCTTCAATCTCCCGTGGGCGAAGGGCACTCCAGTGTTCCAAGGTTACCCAATGCGCTTTGGCCAAGTAGGGAGATGCGCAGATCCCCTCGCGCTCAAGCAGCTCGTGAAAGCGCTCGGCCCCACAGTGGAACCAGAGAACGCCGGTCCCGGTGCCATCGAGATCGGTCATGGCGAACATCTTTCCGCCGATATCGCGATCGCCGGCCCAATACACAAGGTGATGGCCCCAGCTCACGGTTTCCGTGACATGGGGCAACGCCAAACAAATTTCGCGAATGCGCTCGTTGTCCATGGCAACAGTGTAGGACGCAGCCGAGTTCCACGGCGGCGGGCTATTGTCCGTGCGTGAGGCGGTCGAAGGCCGGCCCCTGGAATCTGGCCTCAAAGTCAATGAATCGGCGTTCCAGCTCCCATTGGGCCGAGGCCTTCTGGCTGCCGCGGAGGAACTGGCTGCAGTTGGAGGAGGGGTTGCCGCCACCGAGAGTTTCGCCTTTGCACGCGCTCACTGCCGCGCGAAAATCGTCGGGCTTCGCCCACAAGCTCGCGCCTGGCAGGAAGTCGTGCTCCATTCCAGTGCGCGCAAGTTGCTTCAAGTCGCGGTAGGTGAGTCCGTAATCGATGGCCGCGCGCACATACTCGTGGGTTAAGTCAATGCGGCTCACGCCTTCATCGTCTGTCGACAGCGCGACCGGCACATGGTCAGAGCGATAGACCGGGAATGGATGGGCGTCGCCCTTGACGCCGAGGATTGCCTCGTTCGAGCTCAGGTTAATCTCCACCATGATGTGGCGGGCGGCCATCTCCGACAGCAGATCGCGCGGGTGGTCCTCGTACATCACATCGATGCCGTGGCCGATGCGTTCGGCGTCGCCCAGCTCAATTGCCTGACGAATATGGAAGCGCAGCCCCTCCGGCGGCACCATGCCGGGCGCGAGCTCACCGGCGTGCAGCGAGATGTGAACGCTTGGATAGACGGAATGCAGGTAGCCGATCATCCTCATGTGCAGGGTGTAATCGCGCATGGAGACAAGATCATCTTCGGGGCGCACCAGGTTGATGCCCACCCAGGTATCGTCCTTCGCGTTCATGCTCGCCTGCACCGTCTCAAACCCGAGAAGAGTCTGCGCAAAGACCTGCTCGGGAGCGAGATCGCGCAGCACCTGGTAAATATAGCGGATTTCGACCTGGCACGCGGGCGCAGCCTGCGGTGTGCCGCAGTGCTCTATTTGTTTGCGACCGGATTCGGCCTGCAGCACTTCGTTACGATCGGCTGTGACTTCGTCGCGCAGCCCGTGGTCCAGAAGTTGCTGTCGGAACTGCGCGAAAGCCTGCGAGTCAGCCTGCGCCTGCTTTGCGTTCCAGCCGATCTGATGGGCGATCTGCGCCGCGTGGCTGAAGGCGGGCGTGTGCATCAGCTCGAGATATTGATTATTCTCCGCGGCGGCCCGGTTCGCCACTTCGTCGACCCACTCTGCCGCATGCGTTTTGCTGAGCCCGTCAAAGCGGTCAAAGGTGGCAAAGAACTGGTCGTGTCCACTCCAGCCCGGCGTGGGCACAAAACCGCGCAGCGATAACGAATCGATCAGCTTGTCATAGAGGAGTTGGCTCTGCCGGTCGATGTCGCCGGTGAGGGTTGTTGCCGGGATCAGGTTTCCGCGGCAGGGCGGCTTGGCGAAGCTCAGGCTGGTCTTGTCCACGCACAGTCCGTCCTCGGCGGCGTCGCGGATGAACGTCTCGGCATAGACCGCGCCCGAGAGGTGAACGTGCAAATCGGCCCCTTTGGGAAAATCGCTGAGAAAGGCGCGCAGTGTCTCGGGGCCCTTATGCAGGTTGGCCTCGTAGATGAGCGCGGTGCGCGCCTCGGCCCTGGTCGGCACGCCTTGCGAGGTGGGCTCTTGGCCGCCGCCGGCGAGCGCCGCCAGCGCTACGCTTGCAGCGACTTGCAGGAGAGGAAAAGCGATAGGGCTCCGCATGATTGCTCTCCAGTGTAGTCCAGGGCCGCGGCTTGGCCCTGGCAATCCAGATTGATATACTGTTCAGGTTGTTGCAGCGAACTGTTCGTCGACTTCGCCTACCTTTGCGGGCATCGCGGGACATCCGTGTCCGCCACGGCGGACAACTGCACGTCTCGACTGAGGCCAGGTAGCTCAGTGGTAGAGCGCGGCCCTGAAAAGGCCGGCGTCGGCGGTTCAATCCCGTCCCTGGCCACCACCACTTCGATTCACCCCTTCCCATCCCGTGCCAGAATCGGAATAAAACCTTTATTTTGAGCAGGAACCCCTGCCGTGCGGTACCATGGGTAACCCTGACATCCCACCGGCTATTTGGGGGCAAAAATTGGGGTAACTTCCGAAAACGAGAGAGACATACCCCGATGCCTCTCACGGATACGCAGGTGAAGAACGCAAAGCCCCACCAACGACCGCCCATACGTCGGAAAGGTGCTCGAGGCAATGGTGCTGATGAATTGGAAGTCGACACGGCGCGCGCCAAGAAGAATACTCAGCCCGCGACGAAGTACAACACGAAGTCAGGAGAGCAGCCCAAGTCATACAAGCTATGAGCGTTTCGAAGACGATATTTTTCCTTGGCTTGGAAGGCGCCCGATTCACGAAATCAGCCCCCAGGAGATGTTGGCCGTCATTCAGAGGATTGAAAACCGGGGAGCGGGTGACACGGCGCACCGTACCCTAGGAAGTTGCAGCCAAGTCTACAGCGATGGAATCTCGAAGGGTGTCTGCGAACGTAACATTTGCGGCGATCTTCGGGCTGCTCTCAGACAGCTTGGCCTGATCCACCTTCAGGCCGCCGTATTCCTTGCGCCAACGGCAGTAGGTCTGCTCGGTGACGTCGGCTTCCCGGTTTGCCGCCGCCGCCGTCTTAACAGGACTGTCGAAACGAATCCTCGGATCTATGTGGCCATCCTGTTTATGACATATGAAAATCCAGAAAGTCTGTTCACTTTTGAATAGACTTTTGCGCCGCCATGTCATAAACAACAGTCGGGGCGTTGCCGGAAGTAAAATGCTTAGTCCGGTATTCGCCAACGCGAGGTTCCGCTAGCATCGCGGCATCGCGCAGTGAAATGTTGATGCGCGCCTGTAAGTGCGCTTGGCTCTTTGCAACTGCGGCGCCGAACCGATCCGGGAAGATCATCGCGCTCCGTCACTGCGATCAGGTGTACGAACTTAATACCGAATGAACCCCGCACGGAGGTTCTCTCCCAGCACGTCAATTGTTGAGTTTCAAGGTGGTTGGCTGTGCACACTGCCGAGCAATTGAACCGGTCCTCCAGCAAGTGGCAGGGATGGTGGAATCCGAAGAGAGGATCTTCAGGGTCAACGTGGGGGTCGAACAGGAACTCGCAGGGAGCTGCGGGATCCAGGGCACGCCAACCATTATCATGTTTCTGAATGGAAAGGAAGTTGGCCGGGTCGAAGGTCCACGCCCGACCTTATCGAGTGTCCTGACAGTGGTGACGCAGCCATTTGAGTCATGAAATGGCGCCGATTTCTGTGAATCAGAAGCAGGGTTTCTTATCAGCACATTGATTCTCAAGACCTCGACGGCTGGTCCGACGATTGTTGTCGTTTCCGGGCTTCTCTTCACGGTGAGTCTGCTTAAGAGATGAAGGAAGATAACAACCACTCAGACGGAGTAGCGCGGGTTCTCCTTTGGGGTTTGTATGAAACTCAATGAATATCGCAAAAAGCGTCATTTCGGTGTGACCCCGGAGCCGCGGGGTGCAGGCAATGCCCTGAAGAAGGGAGATAGATCGCTCATTTATGTTGTGCAGAAGCATATAGCTTCGCATCTACACTACGATATTCGACTGGAATGGCGGGGCATACTCCTCTCCTGGGCCGTGCCGAAGGGCCCATCGCTCAATCCTGCGGTGAAGCGTCTCGCGATGCGGACGGAAGATCACCCGATCGAGTATTCCGGCTTCGAGGGAGTGATTCCCGCCGGTCAATATGGAGCGGGAACAGTGATGGTATGGGATAGAGGAACCTGGCAGCCGGAAAACGACGATGTGGATATGTCCTTGCAGAAAGGAGAGATTAAGTTCACTATTCACGGCAAGAAGCTCCAAGGTTCGTGGGTCCTGGTTCGCACACGCGGCTTGAGGGAAAATCCTGCCCGATCCGCCTGGCTTCTTATCAAGCATCGCGATCAGTACGCATCTACGAACGACGTTACCAAGGAAGCTCCTCGTTCTGAAGCAACCGGACGTCTTCTTGCGGAGATCGCGCGAGACGAAGGGGGAGACATCGAGGAGGCTTCCAAGGGCGATCCGGCCGGCAAGGGGCGCCGCGCAGTGAGGGCGAAGCCCGTGTAGGTACGCATCGACGAGAGAAAGTGGCCGTCTTGAAAAATCAAATTCCATTTCGCGTTCAGCCCATGCTCGCCACCCTGGTTTCCAAACCATTTGACAAGCCGGGCTGGGTCTATGAGGAGAAGTACGACGGCGACAGGTTCCTCGCGTACAAGGAAGAAGATCGGGTCAGGCTGCTCTCCAGAAATGGAAAGGACCGTACGGACAGGTTCCCCAAAATCGCAGCAGCCATACGGATTCTTCGACCCGTCACCCTGCTTCTCGATGGCGAAGTTGTTGTATTTGACACGAAGGGAGTTTCCCGATTCCAACTCCTTCAAGAGATCAAGGGTGAACCTGTCTATGCAGTTTTTGACTGCCTTTTTCTCGATGGCAAGGATCTGCGGCGTGAGCCGCTGTCCGAACGGCGCGCTGTGATGGAGAAATCGATCGGGTCTGGTAAGGCTTTGTTGCCATCTCACAGGCTCGCACCCAATGGTCTCGAGGCGTTTCGTATAGCGCAGCGCCGAGGATACGAGGGATTGGTTGCAAAAGACCTTTCTTCTCCCTATGTCGAAGCGCGCTCAACCAAGTGGCTGAAGGTAAAAGTCCACCAGGAAGATGAGTTCATCATTGCCGGATATACCAAGCCGGCCGGCTCGCGGCAACATTTTGGCGCCCTTCTCCTCGGGGCTTATGAAAAGGGCAAGCTACACTACGTGGGCAAAGTCGGAACGGGGTTCGATCAGAAAACTCTTGCCGCGCTGTATCGGGCCTTTCAGCCATTCGTGAGATTGCAACCTGCGCTAGTGGACCCTCCGCGCGAAGCTGGGGTAGTTTTTCTCGCACCACGGCTCATCGCGCAAATCTCATTCCAGGAGTGGACCGCAGACAGGAAGCTCCGTCAGCCGGTCTTTCTGGGCCTGCGCGACGACAAAAATCCCAAGGACGTGCTCCTGCCGGAGCTCTCCGCATGAGGATAACAAGCATGGTTAAATTCCTGAGCACAAGCAGATCCTGTTTGGGATACCTGATTCCGCGATTCCGATGAGGAGGGGAAATGGCAGCGAATGTTTGGAAGGGCTTCATCTCATTCGGATTGGTATCCGTGCCCATTCGTCTATTTTCCGCCGCCCGTTATTCGCATATCCAGTTTCATGAGGTCCATCGGGAATGCCGCCACCGTATCCAACAACAACTTTACTGCCCGTATGACGAAAGGGTTGTGCAGCGCGATGAGATCGTACTCGGCTATGGAACCGGGAACGATAAGATGACGATCGTCGATCCAAAGGAACTCAGGGATCTCGAACCGCCTTCATCGACCGCGATGGATATCCTACAGTTCGTGAAACTGAACGAGGTCGATCCGATCTATTTTGAAACTTCTTACTTCTCTGTGCCAGAAGAAGAAGGACGCCGGGCATATGCGCTCTTGTTGAAGACCATGGAGGAGTCGAAGCTTGCGGCGATTGCGAAATTAACCATACATCGCCGCGAGCGGACTGTCATCATCCGCCCATATGGCGGCGGCCTGCTACTTCATACAATCTATTATCCGAGCGAAATTCGCGAAGTGCCTGGATATAGGAAGAACAGTGCGAAAAATCTTAAAAGGCAAGAAATCAGTCTGTCAGGACAGTTCGCAAAGGGATTGATCGAGCCCTTTCGCCCCGACAAATTCCGCGATGAATACGAGGCGCGAGTGGGGAAATTGATTAGCAGCAAGAGCAAAGGCCGTGCGGCGCCGAAACCTGAAAAAGGGAAGCGCCTCGCACCCGTAATCGATCTCACATCGGCACTTAGGAAAAGCCTTGAAAGCAAGTCGACGAGTAAGGGGATTAAACGTGCCAAGGTTGAAAGATCCAGAAAAACGGCGTAGAGGGGAATGCCCGAGACTTCATCGGAAGCGGCCAGAGATGCCCACATGAAAAGGACCAAGATTGCACAATCTGTACGCGGGGAATTGCCGATCGCTGTATCGCATCCCGACAAGGTCTTCTGGCCTGAGGAGGGCTACACGAAGCTGGACCTTGTTGCCTATTACAACGCGATCTTCCCCAAGCTCTCTCCATATGTGACCGACCGCATACTGTCACTTGAGCGCTGTCCCGATGGGATGCGAGGCGAGTGCTTTTTTCAAAAGCAGAAACCAAAGGGCATGCCTCCCGGAACGCCAACCAAGCGGCTCGCTCACGCGACCGAAGCCGGCAAGTTCACGGACTACTTAGTGGGCGGCTCTTTAGTCACACAACTATCACTGGCAAACCTGGGCTGCATCGCCGTACACGTTATGGCAACCCGCGCCAGTTCGCCCCGGCAGCCGGACTGGGTTTGCTTTGATATTGATCCCGAGTCAGGAAAGTTTCAAGACGCCGCTCGCGCAGCGTTGCATGTCAAAGCAGCCTTGGACGTTTTGAAGCTGACTTCGTTCGCCAAGACTTCAGGTAGCCGGGGCATACACGTCCTGGTGCCGATCGCTACTGGGCCGGATGCGGACGAAGTTCTCGTCTTCGCCGAGTCGCTTGTCTCGCGCGTGGCGGCTGCGCACTCTGATGAATTGACTGTCGAGCATTCGGTCGCAGCACGGCAGGGTCGTGTCTACCTGGATCCATTTCGAAACGGTTTTGGTCAGACAGTGGTGGCCCCCTTTTCGGTCCGGCGACGCGACAAGGCTCCTATTTCGACCCCATTGAAATGGTCGGAAGTGAAGCCCACGCTGCTCCCTTCCGATTTCAACCTGGGGAATTTTAAAGAGCGCATGAAAGGTGCCGACCCATGGAGAGATTTCTTCGGCACACGACAGTCGCTAAAGGATGCCGCCCGATTGCTTGGTAAGATTTGAAGATTTCGAGCGTCATCTCGTACAGTCGATCGCTTTTTCGCGGCTAGGGACGCAGTTTTCTCAAGCTGAAGTTACCGACGATCGGAGGACATCTTTTTTGAGAGCCTCTCCGGCATGTATTGCGTTCAGGAGGGTTTCAGTGAAGCATCTGCGGATTTTTGGGGGTATTCCTGGAGCCATTGGCACTGATCGCGGCGGTTTGCGGACAAGGAACACGCTCTGCGAATGCAGCGGAGGCTCGATCCCCAAGCGCTGGCGTGAGCGCGATTGGGTCCGAGCTAAGCTCGGAAGGTCAGACTTGGCTGCTCAAAGCCATTGATACTGGCAACACTGCACGACTCGACCGAGGCCAGGTAGCTCAGTGGTAGAGCGCGGCCCTGAAACGGCCGACTGGTGGGCGTGGCGATTCTGTGTGGGGCCCGACCCCGGCCACCACTCTTCGCTTTGAAGGCTCGCGTACAATAAAGCCTATCCGGCCCGGGAGGCTGAAGCCCTTTTGTCCGCGACTCTTACCCCTTTGCTTGCTTTCGCCAGCGCGCTTGGGGGACTCGTGCGTTCGGCTGCCGCTCTCTTCGCCATCGCCGACAGCGGCCTGCGTCACTATCTGAGAATGCAGTACGCTGACCAGACCTTCAAAGGGCTCTACCACTGGAATTTCTTCGATGCGTCGATGCTTCTGCCCTACTTCGCAGTAATGATCCTGCTCTCGCTTTATGGCATCCACCGCTACACCATGGCGTACCAGTACTTCAAGTACCGCAAGAACTACAACCCCAATCCGCGCCGCCACTTCGAGGAGCTGCCGCTGGTCACCGTCCAGCTGCCCATTTTCAACGAGCAGTTTGTCATCGACCGGTTGATCGAGGCCGTCTGCGCCATCGAATACCCGGGCGAAAAGCTCGAGATTCAGGTGCTTGACGACTCCACTGACGAAACCTGCGAGGTGGCCGCGGGCATTGTTGAGCGCTACGCCGCCCTCGGGTACAACATCGTTTATATCCATCGGACCAACCGGCACGGCTTCAAGGCCGGGGCCCTCGATGCCGGACTCAAAGTGGCGAAGGGCGAGTTCGTGGCCATCTTCGACGCCGACTTTGTTCCGCCGCCCGATTGGTTGATGAAGGTGATTCACCATTTTGCCGAGCCCGAGATCGGAATGGTTCAGACGCGCTGGACGTACCTTAACCGCGACTACAGCATCCTGACCGAGATTGAGGCCATTCTGCTTGACGGCCATTTTGTTCTGGAGCACGGCGCCCGCGCCCGGTCCGGTGAGTATTTCAACTTCAACGGCACGGCCGGCATGTGGCGGCGCCAGGCCATTTACGATGGCGGCGGCTGGCAGCACGATACGCTGACGGAAGACACAGACCTCAGCTACCGCTCCCAGATTGCCGGCTGGAAGTTCAAGTACCTGCCGGACGTCGAGTGCCCTTCCGAGCTGCCCATCGAGATGACCGCCTTCAAGACCCAGCAGGCGCGATGGGCCAAGGGATTGATTCAGACCAGCATCAAGGTTCTGCCCAAGGTCTTCCGTTCCAACACTCCTCGCCGCAACAAGGTCGAGGCCGTCTACCATCTCACGGCTAATCTGAGCTATCCGCTGATGGTGATCATGTCGGCCCTGCTGATTCCCGCTATGATCTGCCGCTTCTATCAGGGCTGGTTTCAGATGCTGCTGATCGATGTGCCCCTTTTTACGGCCTCCAGCTTTTCGATCGCCGTTTTCTACGTAATGAGCGAGCGCGAAATCTTCCCCAAGACCTGGAAGAAGACGTTCTACTATCTCCCTTTTCTGATGGCGCTCGGTATCGGACTGACGATCACGAACACCAAGGCCGTCATCGAAGCGCTGCTCGGTATCAAGAGCGCATTTGTGCGCACGCCGAAGTACCGCGTGGCGCGCAAAGGAGAAAAATCTCAGGCCGCAAAGTACCGCAAGCGGCTGAAACTGGCTCCATGGATCGAGCTGCTGATGGGCTGCTACTTCGCCGCGGCGATTTACTACACGTTTACCAACAACAACTTCTTCACCGCGCCGTTCTTGATCCTCTTTGTTTTCGGCTACTGGTATACGGGCTTGATGAGCCTTCTGCAGGGCCGCTTCGAGCGCTGGCGCACCGGCGTGAATCCCGACGAATCCAGCCCGAAGCCGTTTCCGGTCGGCGTTTAGACCTGGATCTTCCGCGCATGCGCCCCAGCAAACATCCGTTCGCGAGGAGGTTACCTGTGTGCCGAGCGCCCACGCGGCAGTGTAAGTCCTGTGCTACATTGGCGCCATGGTATTGAAAAATCTGGCGATCGCCGCCATTTTGGTCTGCTTTGCGTTTTCTCCGGCGGCAAGCAGAGGGCAGGCCGGGAATCCTGCGTCGCCGGCTGCAGGCGTACCAGCCGCTTCACCGGCGACGGCGCCTCCCGCGACAAATCCCATCCCACGCAGCGATTGCCAGGGCAGCGCGTGCGATGCTCCGCCAGCGCACATTACCATTGCTACTCCGGCGCCTGCGCCCGCCCCATGGCCGCTGCAGGATCGGATCAGTTGGGCGGCCAGCCTGATTCTGGTTCTGATCGCTTACGTGGGAGTGATGCTTGGTATTCCTGCTCTGCGCAGGATTGCGCGACAGATGAAATTCATCGAAGTGACCGCTCAAGCGGCTGCCGATAGCGCCAAGGCGGCGTTGATGTATGCCGAGGCGCAGACGCTGACCCAGCGGCCCTGGCTGGTTGTGAGCGCGGAGGCCGAGCCGGGCCCGAACGACAGGTTTACGATCGTCGCCACGAATCGAGGGCGCAGTCCCACGAGAATCGTGACGCTCATCGATACGATCGCGACCGCACGGGATGAGGCCGACCTGCCGACCGCTCCGGTTTTTCAAGGCGAACCGAAGCCTCCGCGCGTTCCCATCATCCTGCTGCCGGGAGAATCGACAGAACTAAAGACGTTTAGCCGCGAGGATGTGAAATCGGTCTGCGAAACCGCTGAGGATCTGCGCCGCGTGGAGCAATGGGAGGCCAAGATCTTTCTCTACGGCGAGATGAAGTATGTGGACTTGCGCGCGCCGGCAGACAAAGAGCCGTATGAGACCGGGTGGTGCTGCTGGTACATCCACGGCCACCAGAAGAGCGGCATGGTCATCGCCGGCTCGCCGGAGTACAACCGGCACACGTAGTCACTCGAGAGCAACGCGCTCTCGTTCGAGCAAGCGTTACCGTCCGGTGCCACCGACGGTCATCTTGTCCAGCTTGATGGTCGGCATGCCCACGCCGACGGGCACGCTCTGGCCATCCTTGCCGCAGGTTCCGATGCCTTCGTCGAGCTTGAGATCGTTGCCCACCATCGAGACGTACTTCAGCGCCTCTGGTCCATTGCCGATCAGCGTCGCATCGCGCACGGGAGCAGCCACCTTGCCATCCTCGATAAGGTAGGCCTCGGATGCCGAGAAGACAAACTTTCCGTTGGTGATGTCTACCTGGCCGCCGCCGAAGTTCACAGCGTAGAGCCCGCGCTTGACACTGCGCAGGATATCCTCGGGCGCGTCGTCGCCGGCCAGCATATAAGTGTTGGTCATACGCGGCATGGGAATCGACTGGTAGCTCTCGCGCCGTCCCGAGCCGGTGTTCGCCATTCCCATGAGGCGGGCCGAAAGTTTGTCGGACAGATAGCCCTTGAGCACGCCGCCTTCGATAAGGACCGTCTCCTGCGTGGCCGATCCCTCGTCGTCCACATTGAGCGAACCGCGCCGTCCGGCAATTTTTCCATTGTCCACGACGGTGACTTTCGGGCTCGCGACAGGCTGCCCGATCAACCCGGTGAAGGCCGACGTCTTCTTGCGGTTGAAGTCGGCCTCAAGTCCGTGACCCACCGCTTCGTGCAGCAGAATTCCGGGCCAGCCCGGACCGAGTACCACCTGCATCTCGCCGGCGGGCGCAGGCACCGCACCGAGTTGAAGAATTGCGCCCCGCGCGGCCTCGTGCGCCAGAGCTTCCGGGCTCCTCGACTGCGTGAATTGCTCGAGGCCAGCTCTGCCTCCTCCGCCAGCCGCGCCCTTGGTCGTGACCGGGCCCTCTTTTGCGATGACCCATACGTTCAGCCTGCACAACGGTTGCGTGTCACTGGCGAAGGCGCCGTCTGACGCTGCAATCAGAATTCGGCGCAGCTCCTCGCTGTAACCGGCGCGGACCTGCACGATGCGCGGATCAAATGCGCGCGCGGCTCGATCGGCGCGAAGGATCAGCTCCAACCGCGCCGCAAGGTCGAGATCGAATCCGCCGAGGGGCACGGGATAGAGATCGGCACCGCGCGTCTCCGTGAATCCCTGCACGGGTTGTTTCGCTGGACCGGAGGCAATCAGCGCCGCCGTCCGCGCGGCATGCAGCAGGCGTTCCGGGCTCAGATTGTCGGTGTAGGCGTATCCGGTGCGCTCGCCGCTCAGGACGCGGATTCCGCATCCGGCGCTCGTTCCCTGGCTCGCGGACTTCACAATCTGCTCGTCCACGCCCAGCGCTGTGGCCGTAACCGATTCGAAATAAAGGTCCGCGTAGTCGCCGCCGGCGCTCAGCGCCTGGCCAATGCAGCGCTCCAGCAGCCGCTCCGTAAGGCCGAATTTCTCAAAAAAGTAACGCCGATGGCTCGAATTTGGGGAAGTTTCAGGAAGCGTCATCGTAATCCAAGTGTACGCTTGCCGCGTCTGACTCAGCGATGCTCGGGGCGTGCCGGTCGCACCCTGTTCCCCGCCGTTTGACTCTAGGTACGTCGGTCACATGAACGCCGCAGCATGCAAGAGAAAACCTGTTAGGATTCGAGCCATGAAGAGATTTCTCGCGGCAGTTTTGTTGTTAATGACGTTCGCAAGTCCGGCGTTCGCATACGGCCCACACCATCATCACCATCACCATCATCACCACCACCACCATTCTGCCTGAGTTCAGGTTGGCGCCCGGAGCGACTCGCCTGTTTCGAAGAGTCAGTGGTGTTCTCCTTCAGAGGGCGCCGTTCCATCGGGGCGCCCGGGCGTGGTAAGTTTTTGCCATGGCCGATCAGGAAGATCTGCGTTACCCCATTGGAAAATTCAGGCCGCCGGCTGAGAGCACGCAGGCCGTCCGCGCCGCGCAAATTGAAACTCTGCGTCTGCTCCCCGAGCGCCTGCGCGCGGCGGTGGCCGGGCTGAACGAAGCTCAGCTCGACACGCCGTATCGCGACGGCGGATGGACAGTGCGCCAGGTGGTTCATCACTTCGCCGACAGCCACGCCAACAGCTACGTGCGCTTCAAGCTCGCGCTCACGGAGGACTGGCCCACCATCAAGCCCTACGATGAAGCGGCGTGGGCGCGCCTGCCGGATTCGAGTCAGGCAATTGAGCCGTCCCTCATCTTTATCACCGGCTTGCACCAGCGCCTGGTTGCGCTCCTCAAGTCGATGGCGGATGAGGATTTTCAACGCGGCTTCAACCATCCAGAGCGCGGACGCGTGACCCTGGCAACGAACCTGGCGATCTACGCCTGGCACTCGGATCATCACACGGCCCACATTACCCGCCTTCGCGCCCGCAAGGGCTGGTAGAGACGCGCGTGGACGCCGGCGATCAAGCCTGCCCCGGGGAACGGGCCAATCGGCAAAAGGCCGCCGTTGGAGGCACTGGGGCCGGATCTGCGCCGCCCGCTCGACTGGCCGAGATCATCGAATCCTATCTTGCCGATCACCCGGCTGCCGCGCTGCTCGAGGACGGCCGCGCTGCTTTTGATATGCGCGCCGCTCACTATGCAGTTGGCGAGTCGCATGGCCGTTGCCTGCTCGAAGTGTGGAGCGAAGAGCGCAACCTGGTGCGCACTGTCGTGGATGTGCACGAGCGCGCGCAGTGTCTGCGCCTGGTCACGCGCCGTATGGGGGCAGCCAAGCCGCAAACGCTGGAACTTGTGCCCACCAGCGATCGCCGCACCCCCACCGCCCGCGACACCGCGCGCCGAAACTACCTGCGCCTGCTCGAGCGCGTGCTCTCGCGCCACTTCATCGGCGCCAAGGTTGATGGGATGCGCACGGCCATGGACCTTGAGCACAGCTTCGGGCCGGCCTATGCGCGGGGCCGCCTGCTCAAAGGCAGCGCAGCAGATGCGGTCATCGGTGTTGGCGATGCCGAATCCGCGTCGACGATTGACGGAATTCTCACCTTGGGAATTCTCTGGCTCGAATACTGCCGCAACCATGGCGACGCGCGCCGGCACTTCGGCGGCCTCAAAGTCGTGGTCCCCGCCGGAGCGGGGCGCACCACAGCCGAGCGCATGGCATGGCTCAATCACGCCGCCGCGGACTTCGCGTTATTCACGCTTGACGAACGCAGCGAGGAGCTGGCGCCCGTGGACTTTCGCGACACCGGCAACCTCGATTCGCGCCTCGTCCATGCATTTTCTTCAGCCGCAGCTCTCGAGCGCTGCCAATCCGGAATCGATCGCCTGCTCGCACTCGTTCCCGGCGCGGCGCGGGAGCAGGTCGAAATCCGACCCCATTCCGCGACGGAAGTGGGACTGCTCGTGCATGGCCTTGAGTTTGCCCGGGTACGCCACGGCGCGTCGGCGCATTCTTTTGCGCGGCACGATGAAGTGACCTTCGGCGCAGGCGCAAACGAGACCCCGCTCAGCGAGGAGAACGAGCCTCTCTGCCGCGGTCTCTTTCAGCGTCTCTTCCTGAGCCGCCACGCTGACGGCGCGCACACCGATCCACTTTTCCGCATGGCGCCCGAGAGGTGGCTTGAGTCGCGCCTGGGTTCCAGCATTGCCGAGCTACTGCCCGAGTTGCGCGGCGACCAGCTCTACACGCAGGTGCCCGCGCTCTCGACTGGCGATCGCGGCATGCTCGACCTGCTCACGCTGGACCGCAACGGCCGGCTGGTTGTTTTGGAACTAAAGGCCGGCGAGGACCTGCATTTGCCATTGCAGGCTCTCGACTACTGGATTCGCGTGAGAGCACTCAATGCGGATCGCCGGGCCGCTCCACCGGCGAGTGCCCCGCTCTCGGCCTTCGAGCGAAACGGCTACTTTGCTGGTGCTGAAGTTTCGACGCTTCCTCCCCGCCTTATCCTTGCAGCGCCGGCTCTGCGCATTCACCCGGCGAACGAGACGGTGCTGCGTTATTTTTCGCCCGAGATCGAGTGGGAATTCATCGCTCTGAGCGAACATTGGCGCCGAGAGCTCAAGATCGTCTTTCGCAAGCGCAGCCGCGACCGCGCAGGACGCTGAGGGTTGCTGTTTGTGGCTTCAGCGCCAAAGATCCTTGGCGGATGGCTCCGTGCCTGCAAAATCTTGGTTCTTATTGGCGCGGAGGAGCAAGATAAAAGCCCAGCCCCGGCCCCCATGAAAGCGGGCCAGAGGCTGGGCCTTGAAGCATTAAGTTATTGATAATATATCTCGTTAAAACTGATCGATATTACGACTTACTCAAAGAATCACTGGCCTCCAAAGTTTGTCTCATGTCCACTGGTTCCGCGGCCGTCAGCTCTTTTTCTTGTATTGCCCGCGCCGCGAAGGCAAGATCTGCAACTGTTCAAAAGGGCCGCTTAGTTTTTGATTTGCGAACTTCTGCTCGGGCCGCGATCGTTCGCCCTCTTCTCCGCGGCGTCCCTTGCCTTTCGCGTGCTGCCCAGGCTTGGGCGCAAAGGAATTCGAATTCAAGTAATTCCCATTTGCGCCGGTACCCTCCGCGGCGACTCCTTCCTTTGCCTCAAGCGAAACTGCCGATTCGGAGACCGGAATGAAGGCCCGCAACGAAGCCGACTGATCAAATTCGTCGGGCGGCGCGTCGGACGAATCGCCGTTCTTTGCTGACGTAGGCTCTGTGAGCGTGAACATCGGCTCGAAGGGCGCAATCGCGCTCATCAGCGTCTCGATTCCGGCAGTCGACGGCGCGGGATGCCTTGCGAGATCCAACTCCCTGAGCGCTTGCGAAAAGCGCATACCCCTCAGTTCGCTCAGCCGAGGCAGCGAAACGTGCGTCGTCTGACGGGGCGCTGGACTTGCCTGCTCGTAGCCGCTCTCGTTGCTGTTTGTGCCGCCGGGAGCCGCCAGCGCCGCCTGGTTGTGTTCAGTTTCCGTTTCCGGAAGAGCTTGATCGAATTGCGACGCGATCTCAGCCAGAGGCGATGGAATCTCCTCGCGCATCTGATTCGCGGGCTCCGGCAGCGAACGTGGGACCAGTTGAAGGCCGCAGGGCACAGCAGGTGTCGTGGGCTCAGCCTGATCGGCGGCCACCGGCCTGTCGGCCTGAAAGACTTCGTTGAATAGCGAAGCGGTTGTCGCGATCTTTTCCGGCGGTCTTGCGGCCGGCTGATCCGGCGAGGTCGCGGCGTCAAGGTCCAGGCTGGCACGGCCCTCTTCGATCGCCTGCTCGAGCGTCTGGAGCATTTGCCAATCCATGGCCTGGCCTTGCTTGCGGAGCAGCTTTCCCATTTCCCTGATGGAACGGCGGAATTCAGGATCGGCCGTTGCTAAGCGCACACGGTTGAGGACGAACCCGACAGCCGGCGCCTTAACGCGCTGGAGAATGTTGGCCACGGTACGCAACTGTGCGCGCGTGGTGACACCGGACTCGATCACGACGATGGTGCAGTGAGCGGACCGCACCAGCCGCTCCGTTCCTTCCGAGTCAGCGAGAGGCGCAGCGTCGACAAGGATGATCTCCGCTTGAATGCCTTCCGCCCTGTTCGAACTTTCAGCGGCATCCGCAACCACCGCCGCTCTTCCCATGGTCTCCAGTAATTGCTTCAAGCGAGTGGCGACTGTTGTGACGCCAACTTCAGGGCCGGTGCCAGTGAAGACACAATGAGTGAAGCTGCGGTCTCTGAACGCGAGATCGATTCCTGAGGCCAACCGCGAAAGGTGCTCTTCGGCGATTTCATTGGCGACTTCGGAGAAGTCGGGCAATTGTGCCATGGGCGGAAAGCCCAAAAGTTGCTCGACGTCAGAAGCGATATAAACCCGCGGATCTGCTCTATGAGCGACGACCGCGATCGCGCCTCCCAAGAATATGAAACTGAGAAGGAGCACGAGCGCATTGCGAATTACACCGGAATCGGCGGAATACCACGGAGGAATCGAGGCGGCAGCCAGGCTAAGAACGCCAAAACCATTGCCAATGCGGGCCAACCTCCGGAATTGCCGGTCCACAAGGCGATCGTGGCCAGCATTTCGCGGGGTTTTTTCTGTTTGCTGAAGTTCAGACCAGGGGCCCATTGCGGCAATGTGCTTCTGCGATAAATCTTCAAAGTTGCTGGAAAGCGTGGGCACGAACTCGTTGAGGCTCTGAGCCGTGCGAATGGACCATGAATTGCGCAGGTAAACCAGGGCGAGGGCCAGTCCGATCAAGGCCAGCCCAACTGCGATACGGCGACGCACTTGTAAACTGCGACGAATATCGGGACGGAGGATTGGTTGCGTTCGATCGCCAGTCTGCTTGAAACGAGGCGCCAAAGTGAAGGGTCCGGCAACGCCGACAGACGGCCGGGGCGAGTTTGCGGGAACGGATTGTGCGAAAGTCTGGCTCACTGAGCCGCTCCAGCGACTGCTAACTCGGAATCCCGCAGAAGGTTCTGAAATTCAACTCGCGGGCGCTGCCTTTTCCGGAACCTGAGGATGAGCAATGGCGATGCGTGGCCCGCTTTGCAGAGTGGAGGCATGAAGTCAAACGTCTTGCATTTGCATGCATTCGCTTTCCTGCCTGACGATGAACCGCGATGTTGCCGCTGCATTCATCGCGCCTCACTGATGAAGCACTTTTCAGTCGCGCTGCAGCCGGCTTGGAGGTTCATTCGAGCCAAGGTCTGTGGTATCGAAGCTATCTGCTGGAACCATTTAGAACAATGCCGCAAAGGTGGGACTCGGGGCGTCAGGCGCTGCATCCTTAGACACTGCGTTTCCTCAGCAAGTTGGTAACGGCGGAAGATTACTTTAGTCGCGGATTCTGGGAAGAACTCCGCAGTTGCTGCGGAGCGGCGGCAAGCAGAAATGTCATAACCTGACGGGATTATGAAAGGTGCATGACACGAGCGATGGGGCTGGATTTATGCGTCGGTCATTTCGCGGCCCCGGGCCTCTCGACCGAGTGCCGCCAAAGCCGCGAGCGAAAGCGCGACCACGACTACGGTGATGGCAAGCACGGCTCGATAGCTACCCCAACGCTCGGCAGCCAGGGCCTGGCCTTTGCCATTCCAGGATGTAATGAGGCCGCCTAGCTGATACGCCAAGCCGGGCGCCGTGGCGCGCACGGGAGCGGGCGACAACTCCGTGAGATAAGCCGGAACGACTCCCCACGCGCCCTGCACCATGAATTGCATCAGAACGGCGCCGATACCAAGCGTGACGGCGGAATGTCCGAAAGCATAAAGAGGGATCACGGGAATCGCCAGCAGTGACGCGGTCACAATGGCTCTCTTGCGGCCCCATCTTTCAGACAGCGTACCGAAGATAATTCCACCTGCGATGGAGCCAATGCCGTAGAGAACTCCGATGAGGCCAATGGTCTGCGGAGAGAGCTTCATCTGTACCGCAAGAAAAGTCGGATAAACGTCCTGCGTTCCATGGGAGAAGCTCATGAAAGCTGTCATCAGAATCACGAGGAAGAGAAATGTGGGCATGAAGTGGAATAATTCCCGCGGCCACGCGGGTCCGGCGTGAATGGCTGCCCGCGCCATTCGCTTGCGGGTTCCGGCGAGCCAGACCGGCGATTCGGGTACGCGAGCCTGGACGTAAAACGCCAGCAATGCGGGTGTTGCCCCGAGGATGAACAATCCCCTCCAGCCCATCGCCGGAACGGATAAGGCATGCCAATGAAAGCCTGCAAACAGCAGCCCGAAGGCCGCTGAGGCCAGAATCGATCCGAATGCGTAGCCTTCCTGGAGGATGCCGGAGAATGTGCCGCGGCCCTCTTTGGGCAAGGATTCAAAAGCGAGCGCGGCGCCGACGCCCCATTCGCCACCCATGGCAATTCCAAACAGGGCCCTCAGTACCAGCAGCACATTGAGCGTGGGCGCAAAGGCGCAAGCCAGCTCGATCGCGGAGAAGCCCAGGATATTCGCCATGAGCACGGGACGACGGCCGTAGCGGTCTGCCAACATGCCGAAGAACAGTGCGCCGACGGGACGAAAGGCCTGGGTGAGGAATACAGCACCTAAAACGGTGGAGGGCTTTGTGCGAAACTCGCCGGCGATGGCGTTGACGCAGAAGACGAGCAGAAAGAAGTCCAGGCTGTCGAGCGTCCAGCCAAGAAAAGCGGCCAGAAACACATGGCGCTGAGAGCGGGTGAGCTGCCGAAACGGGCCGAGAACAGACACAGGCGGGAGCATAACAGACCGGCAGAGGAGTGAACGGCACGGCAAAGGGAATTTCAGGTTCGCAGCGATGGCAGCGCAGCTCACTAACACTGGCCCTCCGAGCCAGACCGAACATGCCGACCGCGGCCAATGTTTGTTGCAACGACTATCCAGTTCAAAGCATCCTAGAAAGTGGCTATTTGTGTTTCATCCATCCGCGGTTGGCTGGCGCGGAGCCTGGAGAGTTTCCAATGTCAAGTCTGAAGTCTGAGATCGCACAGACGTCGCCGTTTTCGAGCCTGGAAGAAGAGGCGATCTTGAATGTGATGCGCACTTCGGATTGCCTGCAGCGTGCGTTTCAGCACAAGACCCGGGAATGGGGGCTTACTCAAACGCAGTACAATGTGCTGCGGATTCTGCGCGGGGCGCAGCCTGATGGGCTAACCTGCGCGGCCATCGGCGAGCGCATGATCGCCGTGGAGCCCGACATTACGCGATTGTTGGGGCGGCTAAAGCGTCTCAAGCTGATCCGCCAACACCGCGACCGCCAGGACCGCCGCGTGGTGATGACTCAAATCTCCGAAGCGGGCCTGGATTTGCTGCGCGCCATGGATCCGGTCATTCAGAGGATCCCGCTGGAACTGATGGGGCATATCGGCCGCGGCGAACTGGCGGAGATGATCCGGTTGCTGGAGAAAGCGCGCCAATCCTGCGTGGACGCGCGGCCGCCCGAATAGGGCTGCAAAGCGGAAATCTTGTGGAGGGAAAGGGCTGGAGCTATGTGGCGACGATCTTCTGAGCCACAGTTTCCTCGTCCAGGTCCGACTGGATGATCTTGTTGTGCAGGCAATAAAGAGCAAGTTCCAACCGGTCCGACACTCCGAGCTTGTCGTAGATTTTGCGCAGGTAATTCTTGATAACCTGCTCGGTTGTGCCCAATTGAAAGGCGATTTCCTTGTTTCGCTTGCCTTGAGTGATGCAGGTGATGATCGACATCTCCTTGGGCGAAAGGCGGGGCTGGTTACGCGGACTGACGAGCGCGGCAGCCTGGGCGCGATAGGCATCGATCACCCAGTTGACTGACTGGTTGTCGATCCATGTTTCGCCTGCAGCGATGCGGCGCACGCAACGCACCAGCAGATCGGGCGAAATGGAGCGGGAGACAATGCCGCGAACACCGCGCCTGTAGAGCTCCACCGTGTGATTTTCGTCGGCCGCAACGGCTTGTACGATCAACTTTACATCGGGGGTGAGACGCAGGATTTCGGGGATTGCATTGGCCGTGCCGGCCAGCATGCCACCCTCCAAAAGCACAATGTCGGTGGGATAACGCTCGATTGCGGCGCGCAGATTTTCCAACGAGTCAGCCTGTGCGACCACCCGGATGTCGTCTTCAAGAGCGAAGACCTTCCGAATCCCAACTCGGTAGATCGCCTGGGAATCCGCGAGTATTACGCGAATCGTGCCCGGCTTGACCGGAGTATCAACGCTTTCACCTTCAGGGTTATCGTCCAGGTTTTCCATAGTCGGCTGCCGTAAGGCCAACCGCAACCTCAATGCTCCGCGAATCGATACTCATCAATTGTGGCTGCAGCGAGGTGCTCATTGTGGCTTGAGGAGCAGCGTACCACACGTCCCTTGCAGTGGACCAGAACATCCTGAGGGGCGCCCAGAACGGCACGTGGCATCCGCATGGAGAACTTGACATCCATTCCAACTGGCAAATCCTCGCCAAGAGCGAAAAGAACACCGCTTGCGGAGATGTTCCGAGTGAGGCCGGCAATCTCATTTGCGCCGGCTGAGAGCACCACTGGCAGAGAAAGAGGAAACCGTACTGCACAGCGAACTTCCTGCTGGCCATGAGTTGCGGCTTGCCCACCAGACGACAGCGGCGATTCTGAATTAAGAGGGTTCATAGATCGTGCCCAAATGAGAATGGCTTAATTGTCAATGTACCCAGTTTTGTCGATTTGGCCCACGGCACGAAAGTTTTCAGCCTGGTAACCAAGACGAGGATGCGGCTGTCGATAGGCGGTAACCCCATCCGTCCCGGAATCATCTGACGGCTCCTTGCGGCCGGTTCCGGCTGCTCCCTGAGGTTTCTGGTCACGCTCGCCAGGGTCATGCAGACGATCGAATGGAGTCCTAAAGTCAGGCGAATGTTGCCGCAGATTGACCGAGCGAGGCGTCGGCTGGGGAAAGATTTGGCCCGTAAAACGAAGAGAAGTCAAAACTTCGCGGAAAGTAACCATGTACGCGTTACTTCCGCGCTCTGCAAATGAGTACTTCTGTCAAAAAAAATTCTTCATGACACTTTTGTTGTAGCGCCCCTACACAATTTGGGTTACTCTAACAAAGCAAAGTTCTGAGGCGGTTGTGTCTACCGCCGGGAGATAGTCAGAATGAGTCCGCGTAAGTTGAATGTCCTGAAGTTTGGCCTACTTGTTCTTGTTCTTGGGTCGGTGTGTGCTGCCAGTGCAGCGCCTTCGCCTTGGGGACCAGTAAAGCTTCCCCCGCCCGGCATGGCAGTGACAGCGCCTTGGGGACCGGTGAAGCTTCCGCCACCCAGCATCGCAGAGACAGCGCCTTGGGGACCGGTCAAACTTCCGCCACCCAGCATCGCAGAGACAGCGCCTTGGGGACCGGTGAAGCTTCCGCCACCCAGCATCGCAGAGACAGCGCCTTGGGGACCGGTGAAGCTTCCGCCACCCAGCATCGCAGAGACAGCGCCTTGGGGACCGGTGAAGCTTCCTCCTCCAGCGATTGCATAATCAGTCTTGTTTACCATACAGAGCCCACCTCCATGAGGTGGGCTCTTTGCATTTCTGTAGTCTTCAAGTGGAAGACGTAGACTGTGGTGATAGCAGCGAGCGCACGGACAACAAAGCAGTGGATCGGTCATTCGTTGCGGCGAGGTGGGCCGGATAACGATGAATATCGATAACGCCATATGGTTCGCCATCCTCGCGGCCCAGGGAACGGTCATTGGGCTGATTCTTTATCGCCGGATATGGCGAACACTGCCTGTTTTTTGCGCGTACTGCATCTGGGATGTGGCCAGCAACGTTGCCGTCTATCTCGTCGGACGATACCACGAGGCAAGCTATTTCCAGGCATACTTCTTGCAGGTAGCTCTAGATGCCGCTTTGATGTTCTGCGTTTTGGTGGAAGTGGCTTGGTCTGTGCTGAGGCCGCTGCGCGCGTCTTTGCCGCGTAGCGCCCTGGTGCTGGTCGGAGTACTGATTCTGGTTGCCGGCGCAGCAATCTGGCCTTTCACGGCTCTGCCGGGCCTCGTACATGCAACCTCGAAGGCAGGACTTCTGTTCACGCAATTGCAACAGACAGCATCTATCCTTCGGATTCTTTTCTTCCTGGTGCTGGCTGGCGGCAGCCAACTCTTGTCGATTGGCTGGCGAGACCGCGAGCTGCAAGTGGCCACGGGGTTGGGACTCTATTCCATTGTGGGACTCACGGTTGCCGTGCTCGCGACTCATCAGACAACGGCTTCCCAGTATGCTCATCTTGCTCAAATCGAAGCGACTGCCTATTTTTGCTGCTCGATTTATTGGGTGGTCAGTTTTGCGCAGAAAGAAGCAGAGCGCAGAGAGTTCACGCCGCAGATGCGAAGTTTCCTGCTGGCTGCTGCCGGCGCTGCGCGCTCAACGCGCGTGGCGATGACCGAATCCCGTGCCGACAAGCCGCCGAAGCAGGACGAACGCTGATACGGATTTCCCGCCCGGTCCGAATTTCATCGCGCCTAAGCTCTTTCAGGGAATTGCGCGGGCAGATTGGCCGCGGGAACTCGCTCGTTGACATATCTCCACGTGGCAGGTTGTAATGAAAGCAGTGGTGAAGGAGTTCACCCTCAACCGCTGTCCCCTCTACTAAGCCGGACAGATGATGACTCCTGACAGGGAATCCTGTTGCGGAGTCATTTCGCGGCTTGATCCCTGAATACACCGTGAGCGGAACCGATGGTGCGAATCCTGCGTCGATTTGCGATTTGAGCAGATTGTGCGCACGCCGGCGCTGCCCCGCGAGACTCTTGTTCAAGGAGGATGGAATTGCAGAAATATCTGCTGATTGCTGCGGGCGGCGCGCTGGGTTCGATTCTGAGGTACTGGGTCGGATCCACAATCTCCAGCCGTACGGGAACGAGGTTTCCCTATGGGACTCTGATCATCAACGTCACGGCCTGTGTGGTCATCGGATTCGCGCTGACATACTTTGGCAAACGGGCGGATTTGAGTGCCGGGTGGAGGTTTCTCGTAGCCATCGGCTTCATCGGCGCGTACAGCACGTTCTCGACCTATGAGTGGGAGACGCTGTCGACGATGCGATCGGGCGCATTCCTGTTGGCGGGGCTCTACGCGGTGGGCAGCCTCATTCTCGGGCTTGCCGCGACATGGCTGGGCACGGCGCTGGCCGATCTGATGTAGGGAGGGACGCAAATGCCGCCGAGAAAGCGAAATGTTCGAGTGAAGAGTTCATCCCGAAGCGCCGGCCGGCCAGAAGTTGCAAGTTCGAAGGAAAGGTGCTTCAATGCTTCGTTGTCCACCAGTGCGGCGCCGGCGCGGGAGCAAGCAAAGCCGGGCGCGGCGGGCGATGGAGAAGGGGAGTGCATGTTAACGACGGGCAAGGCAGTTAAGGTGTCTCTCTACCTGAGCGATGGAGCCAAGCACCACCACGTTCCGGTCTACACAACGATTCTCGACTTTCTCTTCCACAGCGGAATCGCCGGCGCCACGGTGGTGAAGGGTGTTGCAGGCTTTGGAGCGAGGCACCGCATCCATTCAGCGCACATCCTCGAGATCTCCGACCATCTTCCGATCAAGATCGAGTTTATCGAGACGCGGGAAAAAGTGGACGCGGTTCTGCCCGAACTGGAGAAGCGAATCGGGTCCGGCCTGATTGAAGTGCAGGAGACCACGATCATTGTTCCTCCCCACGAGTAGTGCAATCCGCGGTTGACAGGCGATGTTCCTTTGCCGGCTTGCCCTTTGCGGCCGAACCGCAACAATCAGCCAGAAAATGCATCTAACAAGCAGGCGGTAAGCGGCGGACGGTAGCGCGGAGTGTCTGCGCTGTTCCCTGGCGTCAAAACTCCGGGATCGCCACCGATCCGAAGATTGCCAGGGAGCGTGTTTATCGGGCCTTCATCGAAGTTGGTGCATACTGAAGTAAGAGAGATCCAGTAACTCTTAGAGCATTTTTTCGGAAATGCGTAGACTTCTTGAGTGCATTGAAAGGTGACTTTTTCTTGGGGGAAAGGCCACTTTAATATGTCCTTTCGGCCTACAGCAATTCCGAAAATGCTTTACCCCAAAGGGAAGCCGATGCTCTCGAATATTCGGAACATCACGCTTTTATTTGCTGTTCTGGCTGTGGCATCGTTGTGCGCGCAAGCGCACGCACAGGCGGCTCTGCTGATGGAGGAGCCGTACGGCTTCTTCGGCGCGCTGAACCCGACCGGGCACAACGCGATTTACTTCGAGAGGATTTGCGCCGCGACGCCGGTGAAGCTGCGGCGCTGCGGGCCTGGTGAACTGGGCGCGGTGATTGCGCCCTATCAGGGCATCGAAGGATACGACTGGGTAGCCATCCCCCTGATTCCCTACCTGTATTCGGTGGGGAATGCCGCCGACGTACCCACGCATGTGGACCACGAGACGGTGGTCGAGTTGCGCGAACACTATCGCGAGGAGAATCTCGAGAGCTTAGGGGCGAATTTGTCGGCGGGCAATCTGGTGCGCGGCGGCTGGACACAATTGCTGGGCGCGACCTATGAGCGGCGTATTTACGCCTTTCGCTTCGAGACGACGGAAGCGCAGGACGATGCTCTGATCGAGAAGCTGAATGCTTCGCCGAACCGGACCCGGTTCAATCTGCTCTTTAACAACTGCGCGGATTTCGCGCGGGTGATGCTGAATGACTACTTTCCGCGGACCTTCAGGCGCAGCATCTTCCCCGATGCCGGCATGACGACGCCGAAGCAAATCACGTATAAGCTGGTGCGGTTTGCGCGCAAGAATCCGGGGACAGAGCTGACGGTTTTTGAAATTCCGCAGATTCCGGGCTACCGCCACCGGAGCCACTCGGCCAAGACCATCGACGAATCGTTTGTGACAACTCTCTATGCGATCCCTATCGCGTTGATGAATCCCTACATCGCGGGCGGGTTGTTTGTGGACTATCTGGTGCGCGGCCGCTACCACCTGATTCCCAAGAATCCAACGGTTCTGGGGCCGGACAATTTATCCGCGTTGACAGCGCGGGCCCCTACCCAAGAGAATTCGTCCATTGCAGGTGCACAGGCACCGGACGTTGTGGCCGACAGATCAACCGTGACGCCATCGGCCGCGAGAGCCAAGTCAGACCTGCAAGGAACGAGCGCAGCGAATGAGTGAGCCGCAAAGTCTCAAGCACCATGCACGATTCGATCCGCCGTATCATTTCTTCCTAACCTTCGTCTCAATCGCAAGCATCGTGATTGCGGTCATCTACTGCGTACACCACTTCTGCTTCTACTCAGTGTGGCTGGTGGTGCTGGCCTTGGCGGCGTTTGTGGCGCTGTTCCGGATGCGGCAATACCCGCTGAAGGTGCAGGACCGGGTGATCCGGCTTGAAGAGCGGCTGCGGCTACAGGCACTCGCGCCGGCGGAATGGCATACGCAGATCTATCGGCTCACGGAAGATCAACTGATCGGGCTGCGCTTTGCGGCCGACGATGAGGTAGTGGAGCTGGCCAAGCAAGCTCTCGAACACAATCTGAACCGCAAGCAGATCAAAGAGCGGATCAAGAGCTGGCGGCCGGACAACTGGCGGGTGTGAGCGACAGCGGACAGCAAAACAGCGGACAGCAGACAGCAGACAGCAGACAGCAGACAGTGAAGAGGGATCAGCTGTCAGGGGCCGGTTGATCAGCGTCCAGCATAGACCGTGGCCGGTGCGTCGATCGGAGATCGGCCGCCAGCCTTCTGAATTCGGCTTCTCACCCTCCCAGCGCCGCCGCCAGTCAGCCTCCCCAAACTTGTCAAGAGGCCGAGCCGATCCTGCGCCACCCATCCCATTGATTCGGTGGTGATTATTTCCTTCCCCAAGTTTGCCGATTAATTCCCCCAAATCGCTAGCCTTAATGATGAAGGAGCTTTTCCATGGCAGCGACGATTCTCTCTACCCTCACCGCCGCCGGCGAAACTGCCGGCTCCAATGCAACCAAAGACGACTCGAAAAACGGCACGGTAAACAAGGCCATCTCCCGCTGCATGCGCGCCTGGAACTACGCCTATAACAAGGAGACTGCCGAGCTCGACGAGGACGACAACGACTTCGACGCCAAAGAGGTTGCCAACGAAGCCTATCTCCGCGCTACCCCTCCGCTCAGCGGTTACCAGAACATCTGCGACTTCATCGCCTGCATCAACCACGCGTCCCTGATCGACATCCTCAGCCCGGACAAAGCTCGGCACTACCTGGCCAACGCCAAAATCGCCATCACCGCCATCTGCCATCAGCCAAAGCCCGTCAGCGAGCACTTTGATCGTCGCCCCAAAGCTTCCGCGAAGGAGGAAAAATAACCAAAGAAAAAATCTTAGACGCCTTAAATGCACAAAAATCAATGTAACCCTTTTGAAATCAACAAAGGGACACAAAAATCATCGACAAATTTCGACAAATTTCGTCGATTTTGTGCATCGAAACGGCCTTCTTTCGCCCCAAAACAGCTCCAAAACGGCCCCACGGCGCCCCAGCGCCCCACACTGGCTTCTCGAGCCTGGCCGCCTCTTCGCAGTCTCCCTCAATGATGGGTGGCGCTCGATACCGGCGCCAAGCCGGTACTGGTCCGGTCGGTTAACGTTCGGGGTCCTCGAGCTTGTCTTTGACCATCTTCATGAATGCGGCCATGGCGGGAGAGATCCATTTGTCTTTATGCCAGATGATGCTGGCGGCAATGTCGAGAGATGGACCGGCCCAGTTGAGCGCTTTGAGATGATGCTGGCGCAGTTCGCGGGCAACGGCGATGGCCGGCAAGAGGCCCAGTCCCATGCCGAGAGAGATGCACTGCTTGATGGCCTCGACGCTGGAAAACTCCGTGATGTTGGCGGGGCGAATGTTGGCCAGGGCGAGAATGCGATCGAGTTTTTCCCGGTAGCTGCATCCCGATTCGGTCAGCAGCAGATTCTGTCCCACCAGATCGGAAGGCTTTACCGTGGGCTTGGAGGCAAGCGGATGGCTGGGATCGGCAAGCAGGAAAACCTGCTCGGTGCGCAGGCGGACGGACTTGATGTTCAATGAGGGCTTGGAGTCCGCCATGGTGATGGCCATGTCGAGCTTGCCGGCTTCGAGCTCGACCGCAAACGCCGTGCCTATGTAGGGACTGAAGATGAGTTCGACGTGGGGAAAGTGGCGGCGGAAGGCGTGCAATACCTGGGGCAGGCGGTAGGTGAGGACGCTCTCCGGAGCGCCGATGCGCAGCGGCCCGCTGGGCTCGGCGCCGGTCTCGATGGCGCGCTGACCCTGGTCCATGGCGGCGAGGGCCTGCGATGCGAAGGGCAGGAAATTGCGGCCCGCGTCCGTGAGGGTGACGCGGCGACCAAGGCGATCGAAAAGCGGCGTACCGAGTTCTTCTTCAAGCGCCCTGATCTGCGCAGTCACGTTGGACTGCACGGTGTGCACCTTTTCAGCGGTACGGGTGAAGTTCAACTCTTCAGCGAGGGTGCGAAAGATCTGTAGCTGCCGGACTTCCATGCGCGAATCTCCAATTGAGATTCAATCTATCACATCAATCTATTGGACAGATACAAGGTACTCCGCCAGACTGAAAAACAGATCGCGGCTGGGCGGGGATTCCCGATTTGATGCCCGGCCGCGGAACAGCACTGGAGGGACTCACATGAAACACATCGCTGCAATCGCGCTCTTCGCAACAGCAACCTTGATGACGGCCGGAAGCGCCAGCGCACAGAGCGCTATGCTGAAGGTCAACGTTCCATTCGACTTCACGGTCAACAGCACCGTTCTACCGGCGGGGAACTACACGCTTGGATTCGATTCCACGTTTCCAAACAGGCTGATAATCCAAGGCCGGATAAGGAGCATAAAGGCAGGGGCATTTGTCCAGCGCGGATTCATCGGCCAAGGGAAGGAAGACAGCCTCATCTTTCACCGGTATGGCAGCAAATATTTTCTGAGCGAGGTTGGCTTTGATTCCGCCTCGGATGGGGTTTCGTTGCCGGTTACGAAGCTCGAGAGACAGGCAGGAGAAGGGAGCCGGGAGGAGGACCTGGCTTTTTTAGCAGGTCATTGATGACGGCGGGGATCGCGGCGGGAGGGTGGCCAGATGAGAGAACTGCATGGCTGCTTGGCGCGATCCTCAATAATCCTGGACTGGCGTTGCTTGTGTCCGGCTTAAGTCCATATCTACCGCAAGGCTTTCCGGAGCGGGCCCGCGAAGACAATGGCTGCCTTCGCGGGTCCGAAGGGCTCCGGCAAGCAGGACAAGAGGGGCAGTTCTCCATCGATCTCGAGCTTCTCGCGGTGCTCATCATTTTCGGTTTCGTCTGCTGGGGTGGAGCTGAATGGATCGCCAGGCGCTGAGTTTTCGGGCGCGCCGGGGAGGAGAACGGCTGGCGGCTATTTCTTCGGAGCAGGCCCCGTTGTTGGATCAGCGGCATCCGGGGCCGACTCGGCATCCAGCTCATGTTCGTGACGATAGTGGTCGACGGGCATTTTGCCGTCCCACCAAGCCCAGTTCATAGGGTAGACATCGGGATCGAAGAAGACCTGGTAGAAGTGCCAGACAAGGATGGCGAGAGTGGCGAGGATCGCCTCGTAGAAGTGCACGGCGGTGGCCACATCGACCCACCAGCGGGCGAACATGTCGCCGACCCAAACCTTGGCCCAGATCATGATGCCGGTGAGACCCATGAGAGCGGTGCCCCAGACGAGCGCCCAATACTCGGCTTTCTCGGCGTAGTTGAAGCGGCCGAATTTTGGCTTCACGGCGCTGAGGCCGAGGTAGTAGCGCATGGTGGCTAACGCATCGAATGCGTCTTTGGGGCGAGGCGCGATGTCGCGCAAGAGGCGGTGGCCTTCACGCGCGATGGCGAGATAAAAGACGTGATAGATGCCCGCGCCGATGAGAATGACGCCGGCGACGCGATGGATGATGCCGCGCAAGTTCTCGCCCATGCCCAGGGTGTGGGCGAACCAGGTGTCGGGGAATTTGAGCGCGAAGCCGGTGATGACGAGAATGATGAAGCTGGAGAGCAGGATGAGGTGCTGCCAGCGCTGATTGACCGTCATGCGCGTCATGAACGGATTCATCATGCGGCGGCGGGCGACGGCCTTGGAGCGCCAGATGATGGCGTTGTGGAGGAACATGGCGCCGATAACAATGAGGATGAGGGGAATGTAAATCCAGCGCACCCAGCGGACGGCGATGGAATCGATGTCGCCGGAGCGCGAGCCGGCCTGGAGATGAACAGGGGTGCGGGTGAACTTTTGCGTGACGCCCTTGTGGCACTGGCCGCAGGTGGCGTCGAGATTGGCGCGATTGATGGTGGAGCGGGGATCGCTGGAGGGGAGAATGTTGTGCACGCCGTGGCAACTGGAGCAGTTGGCGGCGACGACCGAGCCACCTTCAGAGGCAAGGCCGTGATAGCTGTCAAAGTAGCTAGTGACGCGGTTGCCGGGGACGCCGAATTCCTGCGAGAGGCGAACGCCTTCGTGGCAGCGGGCACAAATGTCGCGGGAGACGTTCCGCTCGGCGACGGGCGAGTTGGGATCGGTGTGCCGCTTGATGGAGTGAATGCCGTGGCAATCGGTGCACGTGGGGGCGAGCATGTTGCCGCGCGCAAGCGCCTGGCCGTGAATGCTGGCGGTGAAGGTATTGGCGATATCGGTGTGGCACTTGCCGCAGGTGGAGGCGACGGCGGTTTTTGAAATGGGCGACTCGGGGTTGCTGGCGGGGAGAATCTGGTGGACGCCGTGGCAATCGGTGCAGACGGCGGCCTTTTGCGAGCCGTTGGCGACGGCGCGGCCGTGGACACTGGACTGATAAGAGAGGAAGGGTTGAGCGGTTTCGCCGTTGGACTCCATGAGGAACTTTTGGCCGTGGCAGCGGCCGCAGGTGGAGGGAATGTTGGAGCGGTTGACGGGCGATTTGGGATCGTCGCCGGAAACGATGGCGTGGACGTCACCGTGGCAATCCTGGCAGGTGGCGGGAATCTTACCGGAACTGGTCGCCTGGGCATGAATGCTGTGCGCGTATCCCTGGCCCTCGTCGGCGTGGCACTGGTCGCAGGTGATTTTCTTCGGGGGCGTATTATGCGCGAGGCTTTTAACGTCGGTGTGGCAATTCACGCAGGAGAATGTGCTGTGAACGGAGTGCTTGAACTTGTTTTGATCGATGTAGATGCTCTCCACGGAGCCGTTTACATCCTCGGTGAGCGTGGGGTCGGAATGGCAGGTAAGGCAGTCGGAGTCCTTGAGCTTTTGCGCGGAGATTGGGGAGGAGGCCCAGGCAAAGAAGAGAAAAGCGAAGGTAAATGGCACAAACCGGCGAGCAAGGTCCACGCTTTGAGGAGACGCTTTGGGGAGATTTCATGCCGTGATAGGAGTCACAGAGACAGCTTGTAGCTCGTAGCCAGTAGCTTGTAGCTAATGGATGAGAGCTAGTCCGTGCGATCCCATCCTTGCCGCAAAAGGCGGCAAGGATGGGGCACCCATTCCAGGTGCAAGGACGAAGTGGCAGCGCCCTAGCGGAAGTAAGCGGTCAACGTGAGCACCAGCAGGGTGAGACCGATGAAGATGGCGATGGAGCCGACGACTTTGGAGAAGTTGAGGAGCCAGAGCGGGGGGGCGATGCCGAGGCGGGATTCGGCTTTGCCTTCGGAGAGCATCCGCTGGTACTCGAGCGGGTGCTTGCGCTTGAACTCTTCTTCGCTTTCGACTCCGGTGAAGATGACCAGGTCCATGGGAAAGGTGTCGGGGCGCAGATGCGTGTTGACGAAATGGATGGAGAAGATGAAGAGGATGGCGAGCAGGCCTTCTTCACTGTGAATGACGAGGACCGCATTCAATGCCCAGCCGGGCAGGAAGTGGGCGAAGAACGGCGCGAACCACATGGCGTATCCGGAGAAGCCGATAACGACCATGCCCCAGAAGACCGCCCAGTAGTCGAATTTCTCCCAATAGGAGTAGCGCTCGAATTGCGGCTTGGGCCCGAGGCCGAGGAACCAGCGCATGTGGCCGAAGAGGTCCTTGACGTCTTTCCAGTTGGCGACCATGGAGGTCGCTCCCCAGAAGATTCCTTTTTCATGGTGAAGGAGGCCGCGCTGGAAGACTTCTTTGACGTGAATGAAGAAGGCGATGGTGAGGACGATGGCGCAGAGTTTGTGGAAGAAGAGGATGGCGCCGAATCCTCCGACGCCGGCGGCAAATTTGCGCGCCCAGAAGCTCTCACTGAAGCGCATGACCAGGCCGGTGGCGGCGAGACCGAGAAACGTGGTGAAAAGGACCGCATGCATGTAGCGCTGCTGGCGCGTGAAACGCACGAAGTAGCGTACGTGCGCGGGGACGGAAGTGGCGGCTGCAGTTTCGGTTTGGGGTTGAACGAGCTCAGAGTCAGGCATTCTTTCCTCCATTTGCCGCTTTGCTCTTGACCTGGCTATAGCGGGAGCGGATCAGCCACAGGATGGTGTGAATCATGAAGAAGGTGAGCACGCTGACGAGCAGCACGTTCATAAATAACCGCACAAAGTAGAGCCCCGGGCTCAGCTCGCGATCGCGCGCGTTGGCGTGGGGCTGATATTGAACGAAACTCTCGTTGGCGCCGGCATGGCAGCGGCCGCAGGTGGCGACCAGGTTGGCCTTGTTGATGGGCGAAGCGGGATCGGATGCGGGCCGCACGTCGTGGGCGCCGTGGCAATCCCAACAGCGAGCGGTTTCAACGTAGCCGCCGAGCGAGCCTAACTGCGAGTGGAAGGTGTCGCGGTAGGTGGAGAACTTGTCCTTGTGGCAGTTGCCGCAGATGGGCGTGGACTGCATGCGGAATGCCGATTCAGTGGGCTGGAGGATGGCGTGGGCAGTGTGGCAATCGCTGCAGACCGGAGCGTTGAGATTGCCGGCGGCGACGGCTTTGCCGTGCACGCCCTGTTCGTAATCGGCTTCAATTTTGGCGTGGCAGGTGCCGCAGGTTTTGGGGACGTTGGATTTGTAGGTGGGGCTTTGCGGGTTGGTGTGGCTGAGGATGTTGTGCGAGCCGTGGCAGCTTTGGCAGTTGGCCGCGACGAGCAGGCCTTCCTTGCTGAGCGCGAAGCCGTGGATCGAATCCATGTAGAGCGGGTAGACGTTGGGCAGGCCGTACTTCTTGGCGAGCTCGGGGCTTCCGTGGCAAGTGCCGCAGGTTTTGGGAACGTTGAGGGGGTAGACGTTGGAGCGCGGGTCGTCTTTGGGGTAGATGTAATGGGCGACGCCGTGGCAACTTGTGCAGGGGTGGTCTGACGCCGAGGTGTGGACGCTGCTGGAGACGCTGGAGGCCTGATCGGCGTGGCAGGTTTTGCAGTCGACGGGCGCGATTTTGTCGGGGTGCGGATAACCCTTGATGTCGGCGTGGCAGCTTGTGCACTGCAGGCTGCCGTGAATGCTCTGGCTGAACTTCGCGCCGTCGACAGCGATGCTGTGGCCGGCGGCGTCGGTCATGGTGGCGTCGCCGTGACAGGCAAGGCAATCCGCCTGGGCGCGGAGGGCGATGGGAGCGAGTGCGAATGCGAAAACGGCAGCGCCCGCTGCAATGATTGCGTAACGAAGGCTCGACGGTGAGCTTTTCCGTGCGGCGAGATTCATCCTGCCGTCTTCTTTCCCCAGGCAAAGGAGGATTGACCACGACTTTCCCTGGTCTCGTACATCCAAAACCGCTGCGGATGGGGAAGAAGAAGCGGGCCGCAGAGGCCACAGTTCAGAGATGCACTTTTGGGGGTGATGCTGGCAGTGATAGGTGTCACAGGCGCTGCGATTTAGATCACAAATACAGTTTTTCAGCTTTCAGTTATCAGCGATCAGTGATGAGGCCGCCGGGGTGATGTGGGTCACATGCCATGGAATGCGCAGTCGAGGACAATAGTGGCGCTGAAGCAGCTCCACGATTGCGGTGCGCCGAAGCGGCGGAAGCGGAGCGGAAAATTCACAAAGAAGATGCCGCGTTCGACAGGCGCAAAGATGGCGCGTGGATCGTGAGATTGCTTTGCTTGAGGTGCAACGAATGAGCACAATTGCGAGCACAGTTGCGGTTGCGGAAACGAAGACGATGCAGACCCTTCCCGGTGATGCGGTACGGCAGATTCAATGGCGGTTTGGCGACCGGTTCGATCTGCAGATGCTGGTTGCATCGGCGCGCGGCGTGGCGCGTGGAACGGTGGCGCGGATGGTGGCCGCGGGCGAGCGCAATACGCACGAATGGACCGCGGCGAAGAACGAGATGATGGACGCCTTCGATCGCGCGGGAATTACGGCGGCATTTATGGAGCCGGAAGAAGGCGGATTCATTGCTGGACCGAAAAACCTGGCGCTGGGGTTGGCGGCATTCGAGCTGGCGTGGGTGGACGGGGGCGCGGCGACGGCGAGCCTGGCAGGATTTCTGGCGCTGTCACCGATTCACGAGCGGGGCACAGCGGAACAAGTGAGCCGCTACAAGAAACTGGCGTCCCCTGCGCAGCCAGGAGAGAGTCGCAAGCCATGGCGCGGAGCGTTCGCGCTGACTGAACCGATTCCCTACGTGGGCGTCGACACCGGCATGCTGAGCGGCAAGGTTCGCGTGGCGGAGTGGAAGGACGGCGAAGAGCCGTGGCTGCAGGTGGACAAGCGCGGCCGGTTCATCACGGGAATTGCGTTTGCGAATTTTGTGACGGCGGCGGTGAACTCCGATGACCCGCGGATCAAGGGCAGCTGCGTGGTGATTCTGGAGGAGACGGATGAGGGCACGTTCGACCGCGGAACACCGACGAAAAAGCTGGTACACCAGCTTTCGTCGACCGGCGATCCGGTGTTCAATTTACGCGTGCCGGCGGGCCGCATTGTGGGCGGATATACGGTGAAGGACGGCGTGATTGTGCCGAACTTCAACCACGGCGAAGTGATCGATGCAGTGTTCCGGCGGACGCGCGTGCCGGTGGGACTGATGACGGCGGCCAAGCTGCTGTCGGCGGCGGAGCCGGTGATTCGCTACCAGCGGCAGCGGTTCAGGGGAGCTGAGGGCGCGAAGCCGGGATCGGTGCGCTACGAGCAGGGGATTCAACAACGGGAGGACGCGCTGCACAGGCTGGTGGACGTGTGGGCCGCGGGTGAGGCGGCGGCCTCGATGGGCTTTGCGGCGGCGCGGCTGTTCGACGAGCTCGATCCGCTGGAAAAGCAGAAGACGGCCATGCTGAAGGAGCGCGGCGTTAGCGGTGGGCGTGCGGAGATGAAGGCGCTGAAGGAGAGCGAGGAGCGCGCGATCGAAATGTTGAAGCTGAAAGCCGGCAGCGCGCGGCGCGCGGAGCTTGAGGCAGATCCGCTGGTGCAGTATGTACTGAAAGATGCCGAGGCCAATGTGCTGTGCCCGGCGACGAAGCTGTGGAACACCGGCCACGGCGCAAACATGATGCGCGAGGCGGTGAGCCTGATGGGCGGGTATGGAATTACCGAGGATTGCCCGGGGTTCCTGGCCAACAAGTGGATGGATGCGCAACTGGAAGCGACCTACGAAGGTCCCGAGGCAGTGCAGCGACGGCAACTGACCGTGACCATGACCAGTGAGGTTTTCCTGGCGGAGTTTGCGGCGTGGACCGCGGAGATGCGGCGCATTGCGGCTTCGCGTCCGGGGACCGGAGCTTGCACGCTGGCATCGGCGATGACCCTGTGGGCGTGGACGCTGAATTATCTGCAGCGGGCCACTGATCCGGCGGGCGGCAAGCTTTATCACGGGCAGCGGCAGGGCGTGACCTTTGCGCTGGCCGATGCACTGAGCTGGCTGATGGCTTCGCGCTGCCAGATTCTCGACGTGATCGAGCTTGAGACGCGCGGAGCGGCGGACACTGTGGCCGCGGAAGGGCTCGCAGGCACGGTGCAATTCCTGAGCGACCTTTGCCACACGCAGGCGGCGCAGGCGGCGGGCGAAGTTTCGCGCATTTGCGCGGAGCTTGTGTTCGGCTACAACCGCCATCCGGCGTGGGACGAAGAGGAGCATCGCAGCTGCTTCCTCGCGGCGGAACTCGAAGAGCTGGAAGAGACGATGCCGGGAATCATGGCGATGGCCGTGGACGTGCTCTCGGCGGATGGCAGTCATCCGGCGAAAGCAGGACCGTGCGCGGGCTGCGCGGGATCGAGCGAGTTTCTGCGGCTGCAGAGCAAACTGACGACGTGCCTGACGGGCTCGCGGCTAGCGAAGGATCGCGCGGCAGAGACGGTGAGCAAAGTGATGATTCCGGAAGCGCTCGACTACCCCGCGGCAGGAGGGGCATGAGCTCGGCGCCACAACCGGTGGAATTTGACCGCCAGAAGATGGACGTCGACATTGCCTGCGCCGGCTTTGGTCCGGCGACAGGGGGATTCCTGACCACGCTGTTGCAGGCGTGGAGCGAAAATCCCGCCGATCCGGCCTTCGAGAGCAAAGTGGCGCCGGGAATGCCGTTGCAGGTTGTGTGCTATGAGCGCGCCGACGATCTGGCCGCGGGCGTGAGCGGCGTGGTCACGCGCGGCGAGGGCATTCGTGCGAGCTTTCCCAAGCTCGATCCCGCGGAGATTCCGATGGCAGCGGCGGTGAAGCAGGAGAGCGTTTTTTATCTGCTCGATCCGATTGGGGCGAGCCGGCACTCCGCGCTTTTGCATTTTGGAGATTTTCTTCTTGGCCTTGGACGAAAGTCGTGGGTGAAGGACCATGCGTTCGAGCTGCCGTGGACGCCGGCCTTTCTGCATAAGCAAGGAGGATTTGTTCTCTCCATTGGGCAGTTCAACCAGTGGGTCGGAGCGAAGCTGATGGCCGGAGGGCTGGCGCAGATCTGGCCGGGGATGCCCGTGAGCGGCCCGATTTTCGATGGGAACAATGGTAAAGAAAAGCGGACCGTACTCGGTCTGCGCCTTGCCGATCAGGGAGTGGACAAACATGGAGTTCCGGCGGACGGTTACATGCCGGGCATGGATGTGCGGGCGCGGCTGACCGTTGTGGGCGATGGTCCGGTGGGCGCGGTGGGCCAGAAGCTCGACGAGCGATTCGGCCTGCCGGCCGGACATGCGCGGCGCGAATGGGCGCTGGGCATGAAGATGGTGATCGAACTGCCGGAGGGTTCGGCGCTCGAAGCCGGCACGGTGTGGCATACGTTTGGATTTCCCGAGCCGGAGATCTTCGGGTTTCTCTATGTTCATCCCGACCGGCTGGTTTCCGTCGGGATTTTCGTGCCGTCCTGGCTGGGCAATCCGCAGCGTACGGCTTATCGCTATCTGCAGCACTATATCCAGCATCCGCTGCTCTGGCGGCATCTCGAGGGCGGCACGTTGCGCTCGTGGGGAGCGAAGTCGCTCGAAGAGTCAGGCAGGCACGGCGAACCGTTTCTTACCGGAGACGGATTCGCGCGCATCGGCGAGGGATCGGGCTCGACCAACATGCTGACTGGCTCCGGCGTGGACGAGGCGTGGACCACGGGCGTGCAGCTGGGCGAAGCGGTGCTGGAACTGCTGCGGGCAAACAGGTCGTTCACTCAGGAGAATCTGGAGGCGACATACGAGGCGCGGCGACGGGCCAGCCGGGTGGAACGCGGAGCGAGGGAAGCGGAGAACGCGCGGAATGGATTTCATCGCGGGTTTATTCGCGGCATGGTAGGCATGGCGCTGGCAGGGCTTACCGGCGGGCGGATCGCGTTGAGGGGAAAGATTCCGCCGGCGCCGAAGCAGATTCGACGGTTTTCGTCGTTTCTTGCCGGTGGTCTGACAGTGAAACAAGCCGCAACGGTAGCCCTAGACTGCGGGCATCCATTGCACGATGCGCTGATGAGCGCGCGCGGATGGCCGGAGATTCCCTTTGACGGGCGACTGCTGGTGACGCAGCAGGATGCGCTGCTGATGGGCGGCAAGGTGCAGGCGATGCCGGGATTCGCGGACCACGTAGTCTTCCTCGACAGGCAGCGCTGCATTGCGTGCGAGGAGAAGACGTGCGTGGCGATGTGCTCGGGCCAAGCCATCACGCTGGGAGCCGACGGAGCGCCTGAGTTCGAGCGCGAGAAATGCGTGCACTGCGGCGCGTGCCTTTGGAACTGCGCGCAGTCGCCGGACGGCGAGCGGGGCAATGTCGAGTTCGCGGCCGGGAGCGGCGGGCTGCATTCGGCAGAGAATTAGCGAAACAGCTATTAGGTGTTAGCTATTAGCTTTTGGCTGCGAGCTATTCGGGAGAAACATTTACTCTGTTCCTGAGGTGAGTGATGAGGAAGTTGGCGGCCGTTCTTTTGCTTGGTGTTTGCTACTTCCCCTGCCTTTATGGGCAGAAGACTCGAATCGGGCAACCACCCCCCAAGGCCATGCCGGGAGTTGATTACCCGCTAAGGGTACACATATCCGGCATACACGTCCGCACGCCATGCCGGGGAGAGGTTTGCCGCGATGTGGTTTACGTCGATGCAGTTCTGAACGGAAAGAAGATCGAGTTGATGGGAGACTGGATTTGGTTTCCAGGCTACTACGAATTGGCCATTTCTCCAGGCGACTACCAGGCGCGACTTCTGAAGGATTCTCCTAAGAAGAACGCCGCCCCGATCTTTCAGGAGTACGAGCTTGTTTTGCCCGAACGGACGGTCTGGCGATGCACGGTAACTGGTATCTCCGAATAGCGTCCGATGTCATACGGTAATTCCGCTGGTGATCCGATCACTTGATGCTTCGATGAGTCACTCAAAGGATTGACCAATATGGCAAATGTGCTGCACATCGTCGTCTGTGCGGGGATTGTTCCCGATCCGCTGCAGACGCTGGAACCAACGACGGGGCCGAATGGGCCGGGGATCAAGAATGAAATGGTGTTGCCCGCGGTGCTCGATCCTTGGGCGGCAAGCGCGCTGTATGAGGCGGCGAATTTGGCCGCGAAGAATCCCGGGAGCAAGGTATGGCTGGTGTCGCTGGGGCCCAAGGCTAAGCTGCAGCAAGTGATGATGAGCGTGGCGCAGAAGGTGAGCTTTGAACTGGTTCCGATTGACGGGCCGATCGGAGGATTTCCGGACGCGCAGGCGACTGCGGCAGTGCTGGCCGATACGATCAGCGCGATTCCGGGCCTGGAGCGCGAGCGGCTGCTGGTGTTCGGCGGGTGGGAATCGGCGACGCGCGGCGCGGGCGTGACGCTCGAACTCGTGGGCGAGCTGCTGGGAATCGCGGACCAGTTTCAGGGAGTGGACCAGATCGACTTGCGCCCGGATGGGTCGTTCGAAGTGCTGGAACGCGTGGAAGGCGGCAAGCACCAGGTGAGCGTGTGCGCGGGCGCGCCCGCAGTGCTGGGCTGGGCGACGGGCAATCTGGCCGAGCCCAGGAACAATCCGCAGGTGGGGATGGCCAATATGCGGACGATCATGCCGGCGTTGCAAAAGGCAAAGACGGCGGCGCTCGACGGGAATGGTTTGAGGTACGTTTCGGTGAGCCTGCCGAGGCAGCAGCGCGAGACGCGCGTGGAGAAGAACATGAGCGCGGACGAGATTGCGCAGGAGCTCATCGCTTGGATGGGGGCGGAGTAATGGAATCGATTCTGATTCTCACGCATGCGGATGAGAGCGGCACGGCGTTGAGCAAGGGGTCGCTGGAAGCGGTGACGGCGGGCAAGGAGCTGGCGGGGCGGCTGGGCGCGGAATTGACCATCGGCATCGTCGCGAAACACGCAAGCCACGCGGCGGCGCAAGTGGCAGGCGCGGCAAAGCGGTTGCTGGCCGCGCAGGGCGAGGCGTTTGCGCAGGCGCGGTTTGCGAGCGATGCGGCGGCGTGCGAGGCGTTGTGCCGCGCGGTGATGCCGACCATTGTGCTGGCTCCGCAGAGCTCGCGGTTTGCGCGGGTGATGGCCGCGGCGGCTCATCGCGTGGGCGGCTTCATCGACACACACATTACGGCCATCGGCGGCACGGACGGAGTGGAAGCGACCCGGTGGTTCTACCGGCAGCGAATCGAAGCGGTCGTGAGCCGGGAGAAGCGGCCGTGGTTTCTGCTGCTGGATCTTGGAACCAATTCGGCTTACGCCGGGGCAGAAGCACATGCGGCCCTTGAGGGCGAAGCGGCGCAAGCGGACGAGATTTCCATTGCGGTGGAGTTGCCGGCGCTGCGCACGCAGGTGATCGGAATGCGCGCGCCAAAGCACGATGCGCAGACCATTCGGCCGGACGCGAAGCTGCTGTTTGTTGCGGGAGCGGGATGGACCAAGAAGCAGCCAGACGGGCAAGTTCACGTGGAGCAGGCGGGCGAGTTGATTCTGAAGTTCCTGACTGCTTCGGACGCGTCGCTGGGCAGTTCGAAATCGTTGGTCGACCAGGGCGGCGAAGGGCATTCCGTGCTGCCGTTTTTGACGCATTTGAACCAGGTGGGACAGACGGGTTCGACGCCGCGCCATGCGAAAGGCCTGGCAACCTGTTGCCATGGAGAAGAGCCGCATGTGGTGGGCTGGCGCTTTATCGGCGAGCGCAGAGCGGTGTCGCTCGATGCGAATTGTGGGTGGACGCGCGGCAAAGCGGATGTGGTCTATGTGGCGGATGCGTTCGAGGTGATTGCGAAGGTCAACGAACTGCTGGAGAAGGCAGCCGGTAGCTTGTAGCCAGTAGCTCGCTGTCGACAGTTCTTCGTAATGCTGGAGACTGGGAGCACGCAGGCGAGAATGTCAGAGTTCCGAAGCGACCTGTTGGGCGAGAGCACTCTCCATGGATTCGAGCGTGGCGACGGGCAGCTTGCTGCAGTAGACCGTGGTCTTGAAGGCGGTGCTACCCTTCTTGGTGAGCAGGCTGACCATGTTGCCGATGACCACGTAGTAGGCGTCGTCGCCGATGCCCGGGGCCGGCACGATCTGCATGGCGGGGCTGATGGGCGTTTTGTCGGCGTTGAAGGGGTCAGTGCCTTCTGTCATGAGGGTGATGATTTTGCCGGGCGCGGTCCAGGTGCAAGTGGCTTTGAAAGTGGGCGTGACATCGGCGCTGGCGCTGGCGCTGACCTGAGCGGAGACGGCGGCCGAGACCTGGGCCTGAGTGAGCAGGGAGCAGGCGTCGGAGGACGATTGCGCGACCGCGGCAGGAGCTGCAACGGCGAGAACGAACAAAATTGCGATGGCGGAGCGGAAGGGCTTCCGAGACATGGAGCGGCCTCTGTAGCGAAGTTTTGCGGGTAGTTTACGGCATCGGATTGTGGAAGGGTTGGGAATTTTTATGCGGAGAGTTGGGTGGCTTGCCACGACCCGGAATTGGAATCCTGCGAGTGCGCTCAGGACAGGCGCTGGTCATCGGCTGCGAGATTTTGAAGTGAGGAGAGTGCGGGCGAGGACGCCCGCACGACAGCCGGTCAGGAGACCGGCGCTACACTTGCATGCGATTCACAGGGCTCTGATTTCATTGTGTTAGGTTGGAAATTTGGAGTGAAAAAGAGAGATATGGCGCCCATTACGGAGTTTATCAAGCATCATTACCGTCATTTCAATGCCGCGGCGCTGGTGGATGCGGCGGACGCGTACAACAAGCTGCTGGCAGATGGCGGCAAGATGTTTGTGACCATCGCCGGAGCGATGAGCACGGCGGAGTTGGGGCTGAGCCTGGCGGAGATGATCCGGCAGGACAAGATACACGGGATCTGCTGCACGGGGGCGAACCTGGAAGAAGACGTGTTCAACCTTGTGGCGCACAACTTTTATGAGCGCGTGCCGGGCTACCGCGACCTGACGCCGGCCGACGAAGCGGCGCTGCTGGCGCGGCACATGAACCGCGTGACGGATACGTGCATTCCTGAGATGGAGGCGATGCGGCGCATTGAAAACGAGGTGCTGGCGGAGTGGGTGAAGGCGGACAAGGCAGGAGAGCGGTGGTTCCCGCACCAGTTCATGTACAAGATTCTGATGTCGGGCGTGCTGAAGCAGAGCTACCAGATCGACGCGAAGAACAGCTGGTTGCTGGCGGCAGCCGAAAAGAACCTGCCCATGTTTGTGCCGGGGTGGGAGGACGCGACGCTGGGCAATATGTATGCGGGGCATTGCATCACGGGCGACGTGAAGAAGGTGCACACGGTGCGGACGGGCATTGAGTACATGATGGAGCTGGCGGAGTGGTACACGGAGACGACGAAGAAGACGCCGCTGGGATTCTTTCAAATTGGCGGCGGGATCGCGGGCGACTTTCCGATTTGCGTGGTGCCGATGCTGCACCAGGATTTGCAGCGTGAGCATGTGCCGCTGTGGGCTTACTTCTGCCAGATTTCGGATTCGACGACGAGCTATGGGTCGTACTCGGGCGCCGTGCCGAACGAGAAGATCACGTGGGGCAAGCTGGGAGAGAAGACGCCGAAGTTCATTATCGAGAGCGACGCGAGCATCGTGGCGCCGCTGGTGTTTGCGTACGTTTTGGGATGGTAGGAAAGCTAGCTGTTAGCAATTAGCTTTTAGCTGTTAGCTCATTGCTGTGAATATATAAGGACGTAGGGAGCGAGAGATCAGAGAACAGAGATCAGAGATCGGGATGTGGAAGTGGATGGTGCTTGGCGCCGCGGTGAGTATGCTGGCGGGTGCGGCGCGGGCCAACGCACAAGATGGCGGAGCGTGGCGGGCAGCGAGCACGAACGCGATCTCGATCACGAGCGATATCGCGATTGGCAAAGACAAGCTGTCGATCGATTACTTAGTTTATCCGTTGGCGCCGATCCGCACGTTGAAACCGGTGGAGGTGAGCGCGGTATTCGACGCGGATGTGAACGCCGGCATCAGCGGAATGCTCTACCGGCTGAGGATTCCGGCGCGGCAGCGCTTTCTGAAGAAGAACACATTGTGCGGGGACGAGGACACGCAGTGGATGGCGACGTACGCTACCGGGCACACGCTCGAGGTGGCGTTCTTCTCGGGAGACGACATGCCGGTGTTCACATTTGACGCGATCTCGAAGTCGACGGCGCTGTGCGGGACGTTTGCGTACAGCCGGTAGCTTGTAGCTATTCGCTCAACGAGGTGGGCTGGCACCGATGCCTTGTGCTTTCACGATTTGCCTGCATTTCTGATGGTCGTCTCGATGGTAGGGAAAATGGCGGATTTGCGGAAGTCGTTTGCCTTGCGGGGGTCTGGAGACCCCCGCAACAGCCGGTCTGGAGACCAGCGGTACAGGTTTTGCGCACCGTGAGAAATGGGGATTAGTTGTCGGGCAGGACCGTGAATGGGCCGTTGATCTCGGGGCCGCCGGCGCCTTCAAACGCAGGCTGAACCAATGCGGGCAGGCCAATCTCCCATTTGGGCCCTTCGAGTTCTGGCATGGGATGCGCCTGGAAGAGCTTCTTGCATTGGCGAGCGGTCCATCTGGCCCATCGCTTCGACTTCTTTCGCCGCGCACTGTCGGTAGAGATGCCGGTGCCTGCATACATCTGGCGATAGAGCTTGGAGAGGAAGATGAACCCGAGCCGAGCGCGCAGAGTGGGAGTGCAGGCGGATCGCTCCCAGATGGCTCCCCACGTGTAGAATCGGTCCCACACCTTTTGCGTGCGCTCGCGAATCTCGTCGGAGCTCATGGTGGGGTGGGGCGTAAACATTTTGGGCCGCACTTCGGTGGGAATCATCCAGTAGCGCGTGATGGGCACGCCGCCCACCATCATGGGATCGACGGCCTGCTCTTTTTCCCAGCGGCCGAAGTCGACGGTGCCGGGAAACGGAGTCATCATGACAAATTGAGCGAAGGTGACGCCGGCCTTGATCGCCATTTCGACGGTGGCGGTGAAGGTTGCGGGCCGGTCAGTGGGCAGGCCGAAGATGAACGAGCCGAGGACGTGCACGCCGTGCTGTTTGAACGTCTGGAGTTGTTTGGCCAAGGCCTCGCCGGAGTAGTTCCAGTCCTTATAGACGGCCTTGAGCCCCTCCGGAGTGACCGCTTCAACGCCAACCAGCGCGCCCTTGATGTTGGCCTTGCGCATGGCGTCGAGATAGCTGCCGTCTTCGCCCGCCTCCATGGTCATTTGCGTAAAGAAGACCATGTCTTTGGGCAGCTTGGCTAACTCTTCCATGAGCTGTAGGCGCTCGTTGCGAATGGCGGTGAGCTCGTCGAGCCTGGCGGTGTTGCCTTGCTCGCGCGCCAAGCGCAAATCGGTAAAGGTGACGGGATAAAAATTGTCGTCGGCGAGAGCGATGAAGCGAAAACCGAGGCGGCGCAGGGCAATGATTTCGTCGACAACGTTTTGAAATTTTCTCTGCCGTGGTTTCTGACCGTCGGTGCGCCAGACGCTGCAAAAGGAGCAGTGCTTGGGGCAGCCGCGGATGGTTTGCACCGAGGCCCACATATACTTTTGGGGATCCATGAGATCCCAGCGCGCGGAGAGGAATTCGCCGCCGTCAATGCGGCCGCCTTCGTAGACGTTTTCGGGCTTGCCAGCGAGGCAATCGGAGACTACTCGGGCCCAGGCAAGATCGCCATCGCCCTTCACCACGGCGTGGGCTTCGCCGCGCTCGAGCGCTTCTTCAGGAAAGAGTGTTGCGTGGATGCCGCCATAGACGACCCAGGCGCCGCGGCTGCGAGCCATGCGGCCGACCGCATATCCACGCAGCGCATTGCCGGTATGGACGCTGATGCCAACGATGTCGCCGGGCTGAATGGACTCGGGCACAATTTGCTCGAGCGATTCATCGATGAGGACGGGATCGCCGACGCACCGGGGTGTTGCGGCTGCAAGCACGAAGAGCCAACGCGGCGTGATGACCGCGGTGCCAAAGGAATTGTCGCTGGGATTGACCAGATGAACGCGCACGCGGACCAACCTTTCGCTGTACAGGTGCGGTTGGCGTCACAGCAATTGCGGGGTTGCCGTAATGCGGGTAACGATTGGAAGCGGCACCCGGATGAAGAAGATGCCACGCTGAAGTTGCACCACGGCAAAATTGGCCTAAGTATTGACCGTGCTGACGCGTGCGTCACCGGGTAAGAAGACCCAGAAAATCCAGCACGTCGCTCGGGGCGCACAGAATTTCCCGAGAGAATGGCTTCCCGGGGACAGTTCAGGCAATGGTACAGGTTTTGGGCGGGATTTTGGGGGGAATTTTGGGCGGAGTGCCCAGGAAGCCAGTAAGTTCATGGAAAAGCAGACGAATTAAGTGGCTAGCGTTAGCCGACGCGGGAACACTCTTCGACGGGGATGGGGACCTGCTCGACGATTTCGAGGCCGAAGCCCTCGAGGGCGGGGATGTGCATAGGGGTGTTGGAGAGGAGGCGGATGCGCTGGATGCCGAGGTCAGAGAGGATTCTGGCCACCGAGGCCGATGGCGCGGAGGATGCGTCCGGAGCGGTCCTGAGAGCCTTCGCGGGCGCGCAGTTCCTGGTGAAGAATAAGCCGGCCGGTTTCCTGCGGCGAGGCGGCGGCTGGGGCGGCAGAGCCTTCAGGGTTGAAGGCGGCAGCAGGAGTGTGGTCGATGGCGAAGCCGCGCGAGGTGTTGTGGAGATAGAGGATGACGCCGCAACCCGCTTCGGCGATGATGCGCATGGACCGATCGAGGATTTCGCGGCAGTGGCAGTCGGCGGCAAAGACGTCGCCGGCGGTGCAGCGGGTGTGAACGCGAACGAGGACGGGATGCGGGCAGGTGGGGCGCGGAGCGAGCTGGCCGGAAGATGCGGGGGCAGTTGATGCGGCGCCGTTGAGGGCGTCATTGAGCGCACCCGGGATGGGCCCGGCGGGACCGAGGTGGAGGGCGTGGCATTCGGGACAGAGGTCGCCGCGAATGAGGGCGATGTGGCTTTCTCCACCCTGGACCTGGCTCTCGTAGGCGATCATGCGGAACTCGCCGTAGCGAGTTTGGACGAGGGATTCACCGGCGCGGACGATGGTGCGTTCGTTGCGCAGACGGTAGCGGATAAGCTCGGCGACGGTGAGGATGCGTAGGCCGTGCTCGCGGCAGAAAGGGATGAGGTCGGGGATGCGGGCCATGGCGCCGTCGTCGCGCATGATTTCGCAGATGACTCCGGCGGGTGTCAGTCCGGCGAGGCGGGCGAGGTCGACGGAGGCCTCGGTTTGGCCGGCGCGGACGAGGACACCGCCGCGGCGCGCGCGGAGCGGGAAGACGTGGCCGGGACGGACGAGGTCGGCGGATGTGGAGCGGAGGGCAATCGCGACCTGGATGGTGTGGGCGCGGTCGGCGGCGGAGATGCCGGTGGTGACGCCCTCGCGAGCCTCGATGGTCTCGGTGAAGGCAGTGCCGAAACGCGAAGAGTTTTGCTGCGTCATGGGCGGGAGGCGCAAGTGGTCGGCGCGCTCCTCAGTGAGGGTGAGGCAGATGAGGCCGCGGCCATAGCGGGCCATGAAGTTGATGGCCTCGGGGGTGACGTGCTCGGCGGCCAGGGTGAGATCGCCCTCGTTTTCGCGGTCCTCATCGTCAACCACGACGACCATGCGGCCGGCCTGGATGTCGGCCACGGCGCCGGGGACGTCGGTGAAGGGCGGCTCGGGGGTGCGGGAGGGTTGAGGCATGTGCTGCTTTATTTTCGCTGATATGGGCGGGGAAGGCCAGAAAGGGCGGCTTGATGACCAAAGGGCAGTTTCCGAATTGGCGGTCAACCGACCGGAACCCCGCTTCAGTCTGGAAGGTTCAGTATTTCGATGCCCTTGTCCCCGAACCAAACATCCCCTGGGCCTAGCGTCACTAAAAGGCTGGAATCCCCTAGCATGTCATGCGGCAAATCCTTCTTGATCCGCAACAAGTATTCCGGGGTGAATATGCGATCCCACTGATTGGATAAATCCTCAGGCGTGCGGATCGTCCGATGCCTGCGGTGTAGGTTCACCTGCAAAGGAAAATGTGTGTACTTGGCTGCTGCTTTGCGGTTGCCGGCGAGCACTGCAACGCGCCAGTTGCGCACAATCGACTCGAATTCGGCATCGCTCAGATCAGTGGTGAAAGCATAGCGACGACACTCGGAGCACTCCCCCGTGCTTTGCCCCACGGTTAGGATTCCAAAGTCAACTTTCTCGACCTTGCCGTTGAACTGTCGGATTCCGACGAGGCCCACGGTATTGTCGAAATTCAGGGGTTCGCCATGCTCGCTACCGTTGCTCTTAAAGCGAAGTTCAAACTCCGAACCGTCCGCGCCAGTAACCGTGATTCGTCCATCCTGTATAGCGCCTGTAATAGGAATGTCGCGAAGGTCTTTGGCTTTGAAATAATGGCCCGACGTAATCGTCTCGTCCTTCACGACCAACGTCATGCCCGCCTGCGTCGTGCCCAACGCACCCTCGTATTGTGCTGCGAGAAGGCCGGCCGTCGTTTGTGCGCTTAGGGGCCCTCCAAAGATTGCCGGCTGACTCAAGCACAGCCACGGAAGGCAGAGGCAGAAGAACCAGTTAAGGTGTTTCATTGACGCCATACTAAACTCCCGGACTCGTCACGGTCTTGAACGTTCTTGTCGGTTTGTCGGCGTTTCGGAGATTGCACCACTTCTGGTTCGCGGGCAGCAAAAACGCCGCCCGAAGGCGGCGTCATTGCCGGAACTGGCTGAAAGCTTACAACGTGGATTCGATCTCAAAGCCCCAGGCCTCGAGAAGGGCCTCAGGGATGTATTTGGAGTTCTTGTTACGGCGCGCCCACTCGCGGAGGCGGGTAGACCGGATGTACTGGTCCGGGGGCAGCTTGAACTCCTTGGTGATCTGCTCGAAAGACGTAACTGTAGGCACAACCGGGCCAATGGGCTCCGGCTTGCCCCAATTCGGATTTCCACGACGCTTTGCCATTGATTTGTTTGTCCTTATCCTTGGAAAGGAGTGTTTTTCGTGGTTCAGCCTCGGACGCGGCTGGGGATGCGACAGGATCCGAGGGACGTACATTTCCATTCTAGGGATATTTTGTTCAAAAATCAATAGGAAAGCGCTTTATGGCGGGGGTTGGATGAGAGCGGATTATGTTCGTATCCGATTGTTATTGAACGCTTTATTTGGATTGTCACCGATTCCCACAGGAAATGCGCTTATGAGTGTGACGGGCGGCGCTGGCGACAGCAGGGAGGGGAGTGGCAGGATACTGTTATGAGACCAATTTGGCGGTTGATTGCAGCAGGTTTGGTGCTATTTGGAGGGGTGACCATGAGCCGCGGAGTGGAGCTGACGGTGAGCCGCGACGCCCTGGAACGGACGCTGAAGCAGCAGCTCTTCAACGGACCGGATGGCAGGTATTACCTGAAGGGCAATGCGCACTCGGCCTGCTTTGTTTCGACCGAAGACCCGCAGCTGCGATTCGATCAGGGCCGAATCGTGGTGCGGGTGAAGACGCGGGCGCGGTTGGGAGTGGGCGGCGCGTGCCTGGGCGTGACGGTGACGCTGCCGGCGGAAGTTTCGATGGAGCCGGATGCGGAGGGGGAGACGATCGGATTTCGGGATGCGAGCCTGGATAAGGTTTCGGCGCGGAAAGAGATCAACTTTGTGCTGGCGCCGTTTTTGCGGGGCCAGGTGCCGAAGAGCATGAAGGTGAATGCGGCGGATTTGTTGCGCGCGGCGCTGGCGGGGTCGACGGCGACGTCGGGATACAAGGTGAGCCTGGGGCGGCTGAAGATTCTTTCGATTCAGATTGTGGGCGACAAGCTGGTGGTGGAGGCGGACGGTGACATGAGCGTGGAGTGAAAAAACAGGGGTCAGGGATCAGGGGTCAGCTTAGGCAGCGGGAACGAACATTTGAGTTTGAGCGCTCAAAAGCTTGCATATAAGGAATTCTGTCTCCCTTCGGGCGAGGATTTCACGAGGTCAGACCACTGCGATAGAATGGTCATCAAGCGCAAATTTCGCATTGATAGAATTCCGATTTTGGAGAACGTATGGCGGAAGCAGTGTGTGACATCGGCCTGATTGGGCTCGCAGTGATGGGACAGAATCTGGTCCTGAATATGAACGACCATGGATTTAAAGTGGCCGTGTTTAACCGAACCGTTTCGAAGGTGGACGATTTTATCGCGAACGAAGCGAAGGGAACGCAAGTGGTGGGCGCGCACTCGATTGAGGAGCTGACGAGCCTGCTGAAACGGCCGCGCCGCGTGATGCTGATGGTGAAAGCCGGCGATACCGTGGACCAGATGATCGACCAGATTACGCCGCACCTGGAGGCGGGAGACATCATCATTGATGGCGGAAACTCGCTGTTCAGCGATTCGACGCGGCGGACAAAGGCCCTGGCAGCGAAGGGGATTCTGTTTATCGGGACGGGTGTTTCAGGCGGCGAAGAGGGCGCGCGACGCGGACCGTCGATTATGCCGGGAGGGAACCCGGCGGCGTGGCCGCACGTGAAGCCGATCTTCCAGGCGATCGCGGCCAAAGTTGAAGACGGGACGCCTTGCTGCGACTGGGTGGGCGAAGAGGGCGCCGGGCACTTCGTAAAGATGGTGCACAACGGCATCGAGTACGGAGACATGCAGTTGATCTGCGAGGCCTACGATCTGCTGAAGCGCGGGCTGCGATTAACGGCCGACGAGCTGCATGATGTGTTCGCGGAGTGGAACAAGGGCGAGCTGGATAGCTACCTGATCGAAATTTCGAGCCAGATCTTCGCGAAGAAGGACGAAGATGGCACGCCGCTGGTGGACAAGATTCTGGACACCGCGGGACAGAAGGGGACAGGCAAATGGACGGTGATCAGCGCGCTCGATACGGGCCAGCCGGTGACGCTGATTGGCGAGAGCGTGTTTTCGCGCTGCCTGTCGGCGCTGAAAGAGGAGCGCGTGGAGGCGGAGAAGGTTCTGCGCGGACCGAAGTCTGTGCCCAAGGTGGGTGACCGCGCGAAGTTTATCGAGGATGTGCGCAGAGCGCTGTTCTCGTCGAAGATCATCAGCTACGCGCAGGGGTACATGCTGCTGCGGGCTGCGGCCAAGGAGTATGGCTGGAACCTGAACATGGGCGGCATCGCGCTGATGTGGCGCGGCGGGTGCATCATCCGCAGCCAGTTCCTGGGCAAGATCAAGGACGCGTTCAAGAAGAACAAGGCCCTCGACAATCTGCTGCTGGACAAGTATTTCTCGCGCCTGGTGAACAAGTACCAGGCATCATGGCGCAAGGCAGTGGTGCACGCCGTGAAGCTGGGCGTGCCGACGCCGGCGTTTTCGACGGCGCTGGCGTTCTTCGACGGCTATCGCGCGGGACGGCTACCGGCGAACCTGCTGCAGGCGCAGCGCGACTTTTTCGGAGCGCACACGTATGAGCGGGTAGACAAGCCGCGCGGCGAGTTCTTCCACACCAATTGGACGGGGCACGGAGGAAGGGTATCGTCGGGGACGTATAACGCGTAAAAGACAGAGATCAGAGATCAGGGGTCAGAGATCAGAGGACAGGAGACTGCGGTCAGGGATCCGAAGATCAGGCGGCGATTTCCGTGTTGGAGATCGCCGCTTTTGTCTGTAGCGGAGTCCGATGTGGGCCGAACTCGAGGCTCGAAGCTAGCGAAGGGATTCGACGGGAGCGGGATCCATGTCGGCGTAGTCCTGGTTTTCTCCGCCCATGCCCCAGCAGAAGCTGTAGGCGCGCGTGCCCACGCCGCAATGGATCGACCAGCCGGGTGAAATGACGATGCCCTTGTCGGCCATGACGATGTGGCGCGACTCGGCGGGCGGCCCCATGAAGTGCATGACACGCGCATCGGCGGCGAGGTTGAAGTACATATAGATTTCGCTGCGACGCATGTGGGTGTGCGGAGGCATGGTGTTCCAATTGCTGCCGGGGGCGAGATGCGTGACGCCCATGACGAGCTGACAACTGCGCGCGCCCTGGAGATGAATATATTTGCAAATCGTTCGCTTGTTGCAGGTTTCGAGCGAGCCGAGTTCGGTTGGGCTGGCTTCTGCCTTGTGGACGCGCACGGTTGGGTACTCGGCGTGGGCGGGGTAACTCAATAGATAGAAGACGGCGGGCGCGGACTTGTCTTTTGAGGCGAACGTGACCTGCTTGTTGCCGCGGCCGATGTAGAGAACGTCGAGATTGTCGAGGTCATAACTTTTGCCTTCGACAGTGATGACTCCGGCGCCACCAATGTTGAGCGCGCCCAGTTCGCGGCGCTCGGTAAAGTAGGTCGCGCGCAGATCGGGATCGGCGGAAAGCGCGATGGGAGATTCGAGTGGAGCTGCGAATCCGACGACGGCGCGATCGAGATCGACGTAATTGAGATGAAGCTTGCCGGGCTCGCAGAGGCTCTCGAGCAGAAACGTGTCGCGGAGCTCGTCGGTGTTCATGCGCGGGTAGCGCACAGGGTCAGCCATCAGAACGGTCTTCATTTTCTCTTTCCTTGAACTCAATTCTACTGCTGCGGCAGTTGGAGCGGATTCCAATTGTCGGCGCCGCGGAGAAAGACTGCAGGCTCGTATTGTTTGGCTTCGTCGGGCGTAAGGAAGTGGGTGTGCGGATCGCGCTGATCGTGGTGCGCGCCGGGGCCCGAAGAGTCGAACTCGGCGTAGAAGGCGGTGTTGAGCGAGTGTGTTTGTTCGGCGTGCCATTCGCTCCAGCCGGCAGGGGAGATCTTATCGTCCATCCAGGTGTCCATGTAGATGACTGTTGAATAGGCGCGCCAGGGGCGGCCGAGAAAGACGTTGCCGACGACACCGGGATCGGCGGTGAGCTTCGAGTGATCGATGACGAACCCGGAGTCCTCCTCCGGATAGTGCTTCGATTGCGCGGTGATGAAGCCGCCGTTGTGCGGCGTGGAGTGAATCTCGCAGTTCTCGAAGACGGCCTTCGAGTCACCGAAGATGAAGTCGACGTTGCCTTCGACGTAACAGTCAGAGAAGTACTGGCGCGTGGGCGTGCACCCTTGAGTGTTCTGCGTGCAGCCGCGGCTGCCGAGATAGACCGTGTCCTGATTGCCGAGAAGATGCACGTTGTGGAAGATGGCGCGGTCGCCGGTGACGAAGAGGGCCAGCGCCTGCGAGCCCTGCGGCATTTGTTCGTGGGTACGGTTGAAGTCGTTCTGGAAGGTAATGTTTTCCGCGAAGAAATTGTCGGCGGTGACGTTGACGGTGGCGGAGTGAAGGGTTCCGCCGTTTTGGCCGGCGCTGCGATCGTTGACGACGACGGTCTTGCTGGCGTCAGGATTTGCGCTGCGAATGGTGATGTTGGGCTTGTCGATAGTCAGCACTTCGCGATAGACGCCGGGTGAGACCGATAAGGCAGCGCCGCCGGTTTTGGGAGCCATGTCGAGAGCTCGCTGGATGGAGTAGTAGTCGCCGGTGCCGTCGGCAGCGACGTAAAACGTTTTGTCTTCGAGCGGGATTTTGCCGGCCATCTCGGGAGCCGTCTTGTCTTCAGGGAAGGGAACGAAACGAGCGTCGCAGGAAAGCGGCTGGCCAGGCGTGGAGGCAGGCGCTTGGGTGATCGCGACGTCGTCGCCTTTAGGCTCAAGATTGCCGAGGCTTGGGCCGATCGTGATGTCGGCGTCCTTGTCGTAGAAGAGCGAGTCGTTCTGATCGTCGGCGAAGACGTTGTCGAGGTTGATCTGGAGCTTGTGATCCGCATCGAGGCCGAGAAATGTGAAGGCGCCGGGCGTGAGCACATGCACGTTTTGAAGCGTGATGTCCTGATAGATGGGAAGGCGGTCGCCGGTGAAATTGGTGTAGTGCGGAGTGAAGACGAGGGGGTTGGGCACGTTGCGGATGCAGACGTTGCGATAGACGACCTGATGGACAAGGCCGCCGCGGCTGGGATCGGACTTGATACGGAGGCCGTTGTCGGCGCCGTCGATGGTGAGGTCGTCGACCAGAAGGTGATCGACGCCGCCAAAGGTGCCGCTGCCGATGGACATGCCGTGGCCGGAGTAAAAGTGGTTATGGAGAACGGACATGTTCGAGACGGGCCCAGCGCCGCTGGGCTTGAGGCAGACATCATCGTCGCCGGTGTGAATGTAGCTGTAAGCGATGGTGATGTTGCGCGAAGAGCCGGGGTCGATGCCGTCCGTGTTGCGTGCGGTTTTGGGAGTCATGATTTTGACGCCCCACGCGGTGAAGCCGTCGGTCTGGTTGACGGAGACGTGGAAGCCGGGCGAATTGCGCAGAGTGATTTTGTAAAGGATGAAGTTATCGACGTGACGGAGGGCGATCATTGCCGGGACGCTCTGTTGCTGGTCAGTGACTTTGGCTTGATGCGCGAGATCCCACCAGGTAACGTTTTGGCCGAGGAGCGTAGCGCCGCCGCGAGCGTCGATGGATCCCTGGCCCATGATGCCGGCATCCTTTGCGCCGTCGCCGGAGATGAGCGGCTTGCAACCGCGGCCGTGCTCAGCGACGATGCCACAGGCGCCGGGAGAAAGATCGTAGAGACGCGGATCGCGCGAGGCGACGAGCGCGGTGTTTTTGCTGACGACGAGAGTAACGCCGGGACGCAGGGTGAGCGGGCCAGTGAGGAAGACGTTTTTCTTGCCTTTGGATTGAAGAACGACCGACTTCGACCCCACGGACATGGACCCGTCCGCGGGGGCCACCGAGTGGCCTGCGGCGCAGTGGTCAAGCGCATCCTGGATGCGGGCGGTGGAAAGCTTTTGCTCATCGGGGAGGGCGATGACGCCGTGGTTGGCGACAACGTCGGCCTGGAGGGTAACGCAGGCGGGAGGAATCTTCGGCTCGGTGACAGTGCGGGTGTCCTGGGCGCGGAGGGCCAACGCGACAAGAAGTGGAAGGGAGACAAACAGAAGACGGATTGAGACAGGACGCATTTGGATTCCTCCGGTTATCGGTCATGATGTGGGTCGTCAAGCAATTCCCTGCATCGAGCGCGCCGGGACCGCGTGGTTTCATCGGTGCGGGATTTGTTCGAGAACCCAGCGGACGAGTTCGTTGCCAGCGGCGAAGTTGTCATAGACGGCGGGAAGCTTGCGGCCGTCGGTGTACTCGTTGTAGAGCCACGGATCGACCATGGCGAAGACAGTCCCCTTGCCGTATTTTGCTGTTGCGATGAAAGTGTCGGGGCCTTCGGTGAGCACCGCGTGGGCAGGGCCACTGACCGAGATGGTGCAAACATCCTTGACGTAGATGGTGTGCGGGCGATGGAAGATGGGGCCGGTGCCGTCGATGGCGATCTTGCCCTGCTCCCAGTTCGTTCCGATGACGTGCTTTCGCAGAACGCTGTTGAAGTGTATGCCGAATTTTTCGGAGATGACGTTGAAGTGATCGAGGTCGGCGTAAGAAGTATCGTTCTCCATGATCATGAGCACGCCGCCGGTATTAACCCACTGCGCGATCTGGGCCGCATCTTCGGCCTTGGCGAAATGCGCAAGCGGATTTTTGTCGAGGTTGTCGGGTGAAGCGATGACGTAAACCTGCGCATTGCTGAGATTAGCGGTCGTGGGCTCTGCGTCGAGCTCCGCTGTGTTGGCGCCGTAGTTGCGGAAGATGTGGCCGAAGAGCGAGTAGCCGGGCTCGTCCCAGGTGTCCCATTTGTAGTGGAAGTAGACCTGCTGGCCGAAGGCATCAGTGCGTTGTTGCGAATTGAACCAGCCGTCGACGAGGACCGTGCGGCCGCGGCCGAGCTTCGCATTTTGTGCGGTTTCCATTTCCGAGGCCGCAAGCAGAAAAGCGCCGATGCCTTTGGGATCGTTGGTGGCAACTTTTTCGCCAATGTAATAGGCGTAGGAGCCGTCGCGATAGGGATCGCCGCCGAGGCCCGCGCCCTTGACAGTGTTGGAGAGCGAGACGTCGCCGCTGGGCGCGGCAGTGATGAAGTGCGCGAGGATGCCGCGATAGCCGCGATCGGCGTTGGTTAAGTAGTGTTCAGGCAGATAGCCGCGGCGGACTCCTTTAGCGAGGGCGTAGACAAACATGCAGGCTGCGGACGACTCGAAGTAATTGCCTTTGACGCCGGGTTTGTCAACGACCTGGTACCAGAGGCCAGTCGATGGGTCTTGGTAGCGAGCGACGGCGGCGGCTTCACGCTGAAGGATGGCGAGGAGCTGTTTGCGACCGGGATCGTTCGCGGGATAGTAGTCGAGCGTGTCGACGAGGGCCATCATGTACCAGCCGATGCCGCGCGCCCAGAACTGGGAAGAGTTGCCGGTTTGCTTGTTAGCCCAGCGCTCCTGTTTCGATTCATCCCAGCCGTGGTAGAGCAGGCCGGTCTTTGGATCGCGCGCGTGCTGCTCCATCAGGACGAACTGATGAGTGATGTCGCTGAAGTCCTCGGGGTCGTGGGAGATGGAGGCGTACTCGGCGCGAAATGGCTCGGCCATATAGAGGCCATCGAGCCACATCTGGTTGGGATAGCGCTGCTTGTGCCAGAAGCCGCCTGAAGCGTTGCGCGGTTGTTGAGCGAGCTGATCGTAGAGAAAGGCGGCGGCGGTGAGATAGCGCTGGTTGCGCGTGACGCGGTAGAGGAGGAGAAGCTGGCGGCCGAGAAGGATGTTGTCGAGCTGATGTTCCTCCGGCTTGAGCGTGGGGATGGATCCATCAGGGGCAAGAAGGGCATCGACCGAGTTTTGGATGTAGTGGAAGTAGCTCGGGTCGGCGGTGTTCGGCCAAACAGAGTCCATTCCTTCAAGCAGGGTGCCGAGCTCGTAGTTCCAGGCCCATGGTGCGCCGGGAGCGGGGAAGCGGCCGTCGGGCCAGCGCGCGATGGCGGCGTTGGCGGCGCGCTGGGACCAAGGCAACGCATCGTTTGGGGTGGCGGCGCGAAGCACGAGGGAGGCGGCGATGAAGGTGAGAGTGAGGAGAGGGGCGAGAATGCGGAAGATCTTCATCATTGCTCCGGGGGACGCTGTTACGGCAAGGACTCCAGGGCTTTTATGGAATCACGCAAAAGAGGCTGCCGGGTTGAGCCGGCAGCCTCCAGAGCCAATGCGCGCCCGGCCGGATCAGAACTCGATGCGAGCCGAGAATTGAGCAGCCTTGCGGGTAGCGATGGAGTTGCTGGTGACATCTCCGAAGCTCGAGTTGCCAACCGCGGTGCTGGCAACAGCGAACCAGGTATGGTTGGTGACGTTGTACCACTCGGCGCGGAAGTCGAGCTTAGTGGATTCTCCAAGATGCAGCGGGAAGCTGCGCACCATTGCGAGGTCGAGATCGTAGTTGCCGGGGCCGTAGAGGTTGTACGGCGCAGTACGCGGCGCATCGCTGATTTTATACGCGTAAGAGCTCAGAACCGTCGTCACAGGGTTCATGAAGGGCCCGGCTGCGGTCGCCGCCGTCGTCCCGGTGCTGGGGACGATGTAGGAGATAGCGCCAGTGTTGGCAGCAGTTATGCCCTTGCCCCATTTGCCGTTGACGCGCGCAGAGCCTGAGAAATTCGGATTCAGGATCGGCTCAAAGTTGCTCTCTGCCGGATTGGTCTGGTCAGAGGATTCAGTGAGCGCCAGTGGTGAGCCACTAAAGGCCTGGTATACCCCGGAGAAGCTGAAGCCACCCAGAATTGCGCGCTCGACGGCGTTTTCACCAAGGATCGACTTGCCGAAGGGCCACGCCCAGACCGAGGTCAGGACAAAGTGGAGGGGCTGGTTGGAAGTGGAGACGGACCGCTCGATGCGATCCGGCGCGTAGGACGCCGAGGAGTTGTTGGCAAGCGTACCGGCGGGAATTGCATAGCCGGTACGGGAGGTGCCGCCATCGTCAATGGAGCGGGACCAGGTGAAGTTGGCATTCGTGGTCAATCCGTGCCAGGTGCGCATGTTGAGGAGCGCCTGCAGAGCGTGGTAGTTGGCGTTGCCAACGTAGCCGAAGGAGTCGCTTACGGTTTGGAACGGGAAGGGCTTCAAAGCAGTGCTCAGCGGCTGGCTGGCAGAGAAGCCGGAGGGGCAAGTGAGGTTGTTGGCGGCGCAAGCCCCGGTTCCAAGTGTTGCCAGCGTAGTTCCAAGAGAAAGGTACTTGGGATCGAGATCATCGGCCCACTGTCCGCGCGCGTGGAAGCTATCCAGTTGGAGGAAGTGCCCTTCCGACCCGACATAGGTGATGGTGAAAGCCATTGAGTTGTTGAGCTGGCGCTGAAGGCCGAAAGTCCAGTTGATATACTCCGGCGCCCGGCTGCCGTAATAGGGGTCGTCATAACCGATTGACGAGGGTGACCCAGTGAAGCCGGAGGTGGTGGTATAGCCGGTGCCGAATTGCGGTCCTGAGGCTAGGCCAGCCGCGCCAGTGTAGGCGGGAATCGTCCCATTGCTGCCGGTGAGCGGCATCGTGCTCAATAACTGACCGTTCGCCGAGAAGGAAGGCGCCGCTGAGAAGCCCAGTGTTCCGAGGCTTGACGCATTGCCGCCTACCGCGTCGCCATGCGTAAACATGATTCCGTAACTCGTGCGGATGACGGTGTTGGGATCGAGTTGGTAGGCCACGCCGACACGGGGTCCGAAGTTCTTATAGTAGTTGTTGACCGGCGTGGAGCAATTACAGGTTCCGGCGCCTTTGCCCGTAAACTGAAGCGCTCCATTGATTCCCGTGATGGGATTGGCAAGCGTTGGGCTGAAGTAACTCTCGGCGTTGTGCACTTCAGTGACGGTCGGGAAGAAATCGTAGCGCAGGCCGAGGTCGAGAGTAAGCTTGTTGGTCACCTTCCAGGTGTCCTGAGCGTACGGCGAGATGGCGCGGAAGCGGGCACCGAATTCCTGTTGCAGGTATTGGGTGAAGCTGCCCTTATCGATTTCGCCGACCAGGAAGCTGGCATAGGAGAGTCCCGTGCCGGACGTGGCAGCATACTTCGGAGCACTATTGCTCGATGCGTTGATTCCGGCGGTTTCGGTGACGGCGGTGGCCAATGTAATAGGACTTGTGCCACTCGTGTCGTTGATCACGTTGTAAAGCATCCAGGCCACCTGCCCGCCGAACGTGAAGGAATGCTTGCCAATCGTCCACTGCACATTGTCGAGCGCTGTGTAGTTCTCAGCGACGGTTACCGAAGCAGGTTCACCGGCCCAGTTTGTCGGGGCATCGGTGCCAGCGAAGGTAACGAACGGAAAGGCGTCCGAGGCCTGGCCAGTGGGTAATCCGGAAAGCCCCATGGCTGTAGCTGCATAGGCCGATGCCTCATCGGTATTGAAAGTTGGTCCGTTGTATCGGGCATAGCCCCACTTGACCTGGTTGAGCAAGTGCGGAGAAAAGACATGGGTCTCTTCAATAATGCCGACAGCAGTTTTTGGAGCATAGGCCTGACCGAAGTTATACGGAACCGGACCGACGTCGCGTCCGGCGGTCGTTTGACCTACCGGCGAGGAACTGGCCTGGCGACCGATCGATGCGACGAAGGAGAGCGTGTCGCGAGAGTTGACGAAGTAATCGAGACGATGGGTCATGGACCAGTTGACGAGGCCCGTGGCGTTCGGGGCGACGTAGTTGTTTTGCAGGGCGGTGGTCAGCGACTTGTTGATACCAAGGGTTGAAAGGAAGGCCTGCATATTATTTGCCACAGTGGAGAATTCGCTGGAAGGAATCACATTGACCGGTGAGCCAGGGCCGAGCAGCACCGGATTGCCGGCCGCACCGGTGCCCGCTCCGGGACCGTAGCCGTACTGGTAGCGACAGGGGCCATTGGTGCTGTTCGCTGTGCAAGCGGCCTGCGTCGATGGGTCATAAATTTTGACGCCGGCAGCACTGAAGTCGCCTCCTTGCTCAGCCACGGTAGGAAAGGTCATTAATGTCGGGGTCGCACTGGTGTAGCGGAAGCCGTTGTAATTGCCGAAGTAGAAGACTTTCTGCTTCCAACTGCCAAACGGGACAAGCGGCCCACTGAGAACAATGCCGTATTCATTGCTATGCTCGATGGGTTTAACAGGCGTGCCGGTCACCGCATTGGGAAGCTTCCCGAAGAACCCCCAGGTATCGAGAGCCGTATTGCGCACGAACTCATAGACAGCGCCGTGGTAATGTGAACCACCCTGTTTGATGGAGTAGTTCATGACGCCCTGGCCTTCATAAATGGCGGAGTAGCCACTGGTCTGCAATTGGAATTGGTCGACCGCGTCAACCGAAATGGCAGTCCAGACATAGCGGGGGTCGCCGTTGCCGCCGGCGCGCACAAAAGGAACGCCGTCAATGTACACGTCAGAAGCAGCGCCACGGCTGCCGGAGCCATTGACAACGCCAGTATTGGTGGTGGCATTGCCATTGGTTTCGTTGCCCTGCACGCCGGGCATCAGGTAGACGAAGTCGGTGGCGCGCCGCTGATCGGGAGAGTTGTATGCACCCATTTCGAGAGGCAGCGCCGCATAGGTGCTGTTTTCCATGGTCGCGCCCAGAGTCGCATTGGATGTTTCCAACTGCGGCGGGGCAGCAGACACGGTAATCTCCACGTCGGCCGCGCCCACAGTGAGCGCAGGATTGTAGGTCTGCATCTCCAGGGCATTGACTTGGATATTTTTCTGCTCCAGCTTTTCAAAGCCTTTTGCGGTCACAGTTGCGGTATAAACACCTGGATCTAGGTCGGAAAAATTGAAGGCACCCGACCCGGTGGACTTCGTGGTGGTCGAAATGCCCGTGGCATTGTTGGTCGCGGTAATGACGGCGTCGGGAATCACGGCGCCCGTCTGATCCGTCACTGTGCCGGCGATGGCACCTTTTCCGCTGAGCTGTGCCATTGCGCCGACCGACATCACTGTGGCGACGACGAAGAGCGCCACGGAGCCTAACGCACAGAAACGGAAGAAGCCGGCAGGCATTCCACCGGCAATTCTCTTCATCATCAATTGGGCTTTTTCGGCCAATTGCGTCATATGGTCCTGCCTCCAATAAGTACTGCGTTTTCGCTCCCTAACGCGGCCGCCCATGCCATGACTCAGATCTCAGACACGTGGTCTGACCACACTTTGAAGCGCGAGTAGTTTCTTATACAGGGTTAATGGCTGTCAATAGGGAAATACACGGCGATTTCCGAAAATCAAATCTTGATTCCCTCGTTCTATGAGAACCCGTAGAAAGGCGAATTGGTCGACTATCGAATAAATGATGGTCAGACCGCATACGTGAGATCGCTGAATTTATGAGGAACATGGTGAAGGAGATAGAGGTTGGAAGGTTTTACTGAAAGGAGGGCCGAGGCGGCGGTGGGGCGGGGCGTTGTCATTTGCGTGGGGCAGAGAGACAGGACCGCATTCTGGTGCGAATGAAGAAAAGCGGCGCGAGGCTGATGTACTGCGCGTCGTTTTCTAGTTCGAAAGCAAATTCCAGTTGAGTGCAGTGCCGGGGCCAAAAGGTTGGGGCGTTTCGTATCCCCTGATCGGGATTCCGAAGCGCCCCATTTGACACTCATTCAGATCGAATTGGGCTAGAAATTGATCTTGATGCTGCCCTGGAAGACGCGGGCTTGATTATAGGTTGCTGAAACCTGACCAAAGGTCGATGACGTAAGGGTTGCGGCGCCTCCGGTATTTGCGGGAAGCGAGCCAGTTGTTGAACTGGATGGAGGTTGGAAGTCTGGATGATTCAGCACATTGAACGCTTCCAGGCGGAACGTCGTGCTCCAGTTCTCGTGGATCACGAAGATCCGCGAAATCTGCGCATCGAAATTCAGCGAGCTCGGGCCACGGAACGTGTTCTTGCCGATGTTCCCGTAGGTTCCCAGAGCCGGGCAGCCGCCTGTCGAGGTCGAGGTGCAGTTGACCGTAACCTGCGCAAACGCCGCGGGATTCAGGAACTCGCGATTCGCCACGCCTGTCGCCTTGTGGAATTTCACTTCCGCGTAGGGGTTCACGCCCGGGATCAGGTTCGGCCGGTCGTTGCCCACATCGGTCAGTGAGTTGTCCTGCCCTGAAGTCACGGTGAACGGCGCCCCGCTCTGGACGCGGATCAGCGGAGCCAGTTCCCAGTTGTTGACGAGCAGCTTTTCAAAGTTGTTCAAGTGCGCGTTGAAGCCGCTCTTGGCAATCAAAACAGCGTTCTCGATATGGCGAAAATCCGAGCCGCACGGGCCGTAGTCCATCGAGAGTTTGTTGGGATTTTCAACTGTAGTGCCGGCCAGGTCGCCTTGCGCGTCCTCGATGTCCAGGCATTTCGACCACGTCCAGTTGGCCAGCAGGCTGAAGGTGTTCGACATGCGGTGCTGGATCGATGCTACCAAGCCGTTGTAATTCGCCATGGCCTCGTCGCTCACGACCACCGATCCGGCGCCGCCGCCCAGGTACTGGTTGCCTCCGGCGGGGTTCCCTGCCGCGTTTGTGCCCGTCGGATTGTCAATGGTCAGCAGGAACCGCGAAGTTTCGTTTCCGGTCGTAGAGCAGTTGGCGTTGGCCGCACCGGGCTTCACCGCTGCCGGCCCGGTGGTCACGATGCCCGCGCACCCCGTTCCGCCCGCACCCCAAACACCGGGGATGAAGACGGCTGGGTCAAATGGGTAACCCACGGGATCGTGGCGCGTGGTGTTTCCGATGTAGTCCACTTGCGCCTGCCAGCCGTGGCCGAACTCGCGCTGGATGCTGAAGGTCCACTGTACGGAGTAGGCCGCCTTGAAGTGCGCCGGCATCACGATGAACTGCGATTGCGGGAAGAAAAGCGCCTGCGTCGGATTCGGAATCTGCGGCTGCGGAAATGGGCTGGTCGTAATAGCGCCCACCGACCACGGGGCCGCGAAGGGAATCGGCCCCGACGACGAGGTTTGCGTATTGCTCACCGCCGTGGCAAACGGCGGGTTCTGCTGGTTGCGCTGGCTGGTGAAGAAGTTCGGGTTGTCGAACATCAGCGCCAGTCCGGTGCGGAACACCGTCTTGCCGGTACCTGTCGGATCGAACGATGCGCCAAAGTTTGGCGAGAACTGCAGGAACGAGTTCTGCGTGAACTGCTTGGTCACGCCCTTGTCGCCGTAATAAAGCGCTCCGGCCGGCGAGTTCGGATAGACGGTGCTCACGGTGTTCGATAGGAAGTTGGACATGCTGAATTCAACGCCGCGGTTGAAATAGTCGTGCGGCATCACGTTGGGGCCGTAACGGAGTCCCGCAACCATCGTGAGCTGGTGATTGGCGTGGTAGGTGTCTTGAACATAGAGGCTGGGAATCGGCCCGCGCAGCGCGTTCTGTTGTTGCTTGCTCTGCTGGAAGGGGCTTGACGAGCCTAGCGTTCCCATCATGAAATCCAGGTTCTGATCGCCGATGGTGCTCCCGCCCTTCGGTCCGCTGCCGCTGTATTCGCCGTTGAAGGTGAAGATGCCGTTGCCTTCGTATGCATTTCCTATGTTGAGTTGGTTCTGCACCCACTCGCCGCCGAACCCGACCTGGTGTTTGCCGCGAACCCAGGTCACATCGTCGTCGACCGATCCAGTGTTGTCGTTGAAGTGCGCAACCGAGTTCGTTCCGCCGCCGATGCTGAACTTGCCCTCGCTCATCTGCAGTCCGTTGGGAACTACCTGGTACACGTTCACGCCCAGCGTGGCTGCGTTGATGTCGTTGGGCGCGTACCCGCGGTTATTCACACGCCGCAGAATCGAGATGTGCGCCGAGTTCACCACGTTGGGCGTAATCGTATAAATCTCACCCAAGGTGAACGTCTGCACCCGCTGGATGTTTCCCGATTGCGTAGTGATCAGGATGTTGGTTGGCGAGAAGTACGCGGGGAACTGGTAGCCATCGACGAAATACCGTCCATAGAGCTGGTTCTTCGCGTTGATGGCAAAGTCCTCGCGAGTCACGAACTGGTTGTCGGTCACTTTGTAGGGAATCGCGTAAAACACAAACCCGCAGTTGCTCGGGTCAAGCGTGGGGTTGATCGCGGGCAAATACTTATCCAGCGCCAGCGAAGGTGCAGCGTAAGTTGGCGCCGACGGATACTGGTTTCCGACCAGCGTTGCGCCGGTCGTCGGATCAACCAGTTGGATGGGCGCGTGGCTCGAATTGCAGGCGTTGCTGCCTGAAACACCCGGTGTGCCGTCGGTGATCGACCAGTTTCCGGCCAGGTTCGCGGCCGTGGGCACCGTCGCCTGCGTGTTCGACTGCGACTGGTCCGCCACCCAGCGCTGGTACGCCGCGAACGCGAACATCTTGTTGCGCTTCACGGGGCCGCCAAACACTCCACCAAACTGGTTCTGGTGCAGCGTGTCGGGCGTCGAGGAAAAGAAGTTCGTCGCGTCGATGTAGTTGTTGCGGATAAACTCGAATCCCTCGCCGTGAAACTGGTTCGATCCCGACTTCGTCACAACATTCACCATGCCGCCTACGTGCCCGCCGTCCTGCGCGCCCAGGTCCGTCGATTCCACGCTGAACTCACTCACCGCGTCTGGGAACGGATAGGGCAGGTTGCCGTTGGCCATGTAGTCCTGGTTGTCGCCGCCATCCAGCCGCCATAGCGTTGTGTTGCCGCCGCCGCCGGCGATCGACACCGAAATTGTCTGGTAAGAATACTTGCTGCCCGTGAAGTCACCCGCGGGCGCCGGGCTCGAGCCGCCCGATGCCGTGATCAACGCGGTCATCTGCCGTCCGTTCAGCGGCATCTCAGTCACTTCACTCGAATCGATCGTCTGCTTGAACGTCGGGTCTTCGGTCTGCAGCGCCAGTCCTTCGGCCTGAACCTCGATGCTTTGAGACATTGCGCCGACAGCGAGGGCCGGATTGATGGCGATGCTGCTGCCGACTTCAAGCACGATGCCCTTCTGTTCGTAGGTCTTGAATCCTGGCGCCGTTACGGCCAAATCGTAGGTCCCGATGGGAACGCCCGGAAACAGATACACGCCGCTGGCGTCGCTCACGGTAGTGCGCTTCACCTGCGTCGCCTCACTGGTCAGCGTCACGCTTGCATGGGCGACAACAGCTCCGGTTGCGTCCGACACGGTTCCCTGGACGTTGGCGGTACCGGCGATTTGCGCGCAGAGGCTGGCGGGCACGAAAGAAAGGTTGCCAGAACGAAAAGGGGAACGAGGAACACCCGCCATTTCGTCACATGATGCGCGAATTGCAGGGCTGGCTTGGTATTGGTACTTTGCATCGCTTCCTCCAAATGTGTTTTCTTGATCCGCTCGGCGACTGGACCTTCCGCAGTCGAACCGATGTAAAGCTTGAATACAGCCTAGAGGTCAGTGGTCTGACCACACTTTGAGGCGCGAGTAGTCTCATACACAGGGTGTACGGCTGTCAATAGGGAAATTGGTGGGCACTTTCCGAAGATTAAGTCTCATTTCGCTGTTTCAATGAGAGCCCGGAGAATGCGGAATTTGGTCGCCACTCGAATAAACGTTGGTCAGAACTTGCACCGGATGTGACTGCCCACAGGAGCAAGATGGCGGGGACATAGAGAGGCTGGGCATCGGAAGGCCACCACCCGGCGTCAGCATCCGTTCGCAGGAAAGGGTTCCAAAAGTTCACTCGAGCAGAGCGCCAAAATATTCCGTAGTGTTTCTTGATGCGGTTTGGTTGGTGCGCGCGAAATCGCGAGCTCCTGGGAAAGATGCTGAAGGCTGCAGCGTGACTCAATGTGCGCGGCGGCGGGATCCTGACACAGCGTGCTAAGAATCAAAGGTAATACCCGCTTACCAGCGGACGTGAGTTTGAGGGTTCCGCGATGCAGAGCGCAGCTAAGCGGCGGATGCGGAGCGGGGGTGCTTCTTTTTTGACACGGTGGGCGATCCTTTGCGGCCCGTCGGTCGCTCCATTCCCTGCGCGATTTGCGCCATGCGCAGGTGCTGCTCCATGAGGTTGTGCGCTTCCTTTCCGTTACGCGCACGGATGGCGCGATAAATCTCGCGATGCATCTCCGCGGATTCGCGCATGTCGGTGGAGCGCTCGACGGTCTTGCGGCGCGTATCGTAGAGCGCCGAAGTAATGGTTTCAATAATTGCGGCCAGGATCGGATTCCCGGAGGCCTGGGAAACGATGCGGTGAAAGAGCAGATCGTGGATGAGGTACTCGGCCGGACTGCTCATGGAGGCAAACATGTCGGCGACCTCATCGGCGAGGGCGGCGAAGTGCTCCTGCTTGCCGCGCTCGGCGGCCAAGGCGGCCAGATGGCTTTCAAGGATGATGCGGGCTTCGAACATTTGCCAGGACTGGAAGCCGTGCAAGGCGCCGATAAGGCTCAGGGAGGCGGTCCCGAATTGAGGCGGGCCGTCGGCGACGAAGGTGCCGACGCCGTGGCGAATCTTCATGACGCCCATGGCAGCCATGTAGCCGATGCCGGTACGGAGGCTGGCGCGGCTGATTTTGAGGGAACGGGCAAACTCGCGTTCCGGGGGTATTTTGTCGCCCGGCTGCAGGGTTCCGCTCTCGATGAGGGAGCGGATGTGGTTAACCACTTGCATCGTACGATGAGTATTCGGTTCTTCTTCTTTCACCCTAGGCATAAGCTGAGCAACCCTCTTGCGATACTGAAAATCAGTGTCACAGGGAGATTATCACCGAAAGCGGGTGTCTGGTTGGAGAAAGGACCTGGAGGTGCGAAAGAAACCACGTCGAGGCCGACACGCGGCATTTCCGTGTATACTTCCGGTCTGACCTCTCATTCCGGGAGCGGCTTAGTGAGCCGGTGCGAGAGACGATTAGAATGGAAGCCATGTTGCTCCACGAAGACCGTTTGTTTCCAGCGGATGCCGGCGCGCGTAGTGTAGCCCGTTCTCTCTATGAGCATGTACGCGGGCTTCCCATCATCAGTCCCCACGGACATACACAGGCTGCATGGTTCGCCGACAACGTGCCGTTTCCCGATCCGGCGACGCTTTTTGTGCAACCCGACCACTACGTGTTTCGCATGCTCTACAGCCAGGGAATCTCGCTGGACGATTTGGGTATTGGGCAGCCGGTGATCGAGGATCCGCGCGAGGTGTGGCGCATTTTCGCAAAAAATTACTATTTGTTTCGGGGCACGCCGACGCGGATGTGGCTTGACTACGCTTTTCAGGAGTTGTTCGGGCTGAAGCAGCGGTTGAGCGAGAAAACCGCCGACCATTCCTTCGACGTGATCGCCGAGAAGCTGCGCACGCCCGAGTTTCTGCCGCGGGCGCTCTACGAGAAATTCAACATCGAGGTGCTGTCGACAACGGAATCTCCGCTGGATGAGCTGAAGGCTCACCAAGCCATTCGCGATTCGGGATGGAAGGCGCGGATTGTTCCGGCGTTTCGCCCCGATCCGGTGGTGGACCCGGAGTTCAACGGTTTTGCCGGGCTGGTGGCGAAGCTGGGCGAAATGCACGGTGAGGACAGCTCGACGTGGAATGGCTATCTGAATGCGTTAATGAAGGCGCGGGCGCGTTTCAAGGCGCTGGGATGCACGTCAACAGACCATGGACACCCGACGGCGCAGACGGCGGACTTGCCGCAAGCCGAGGCGGCAGCTCTGTTCAGCAAGGTGGTTGCCGGCAGAGCGGACGCAGAAGAGCAGGAACTGTTCCGCGCGCAGATGCTGACGGAGATGGCGCGGATGAGCGTGGAGGATGGCCTGGTGATGCAGATTCATCCTGGATCGGTGCGCAACCATAACCGTTTTGTGTACGAGCGTTATGGCCGCGACATGGGAGCCGATATACCACGGGCAACGAACTACGTGGACGCTTTGCGGCCGCTGCTGAACCGGTTCGGCAACGAGCGTAACCTGACCATCATTCTGTTCACGCTGGACGAGACCACGTATAGCCGCGAACTGGCGCCGCTGGCGGGGCATTATCCGTCCTTGCGCCTGGGACCGCCGTGGTGGTTTAACGACAGCCCCGAGGGGATGATGCGCTTCCGTGAGCAAGCCACGGAGACTGCGGGGTTTTATAACACGGTGGGATTCAACGACGACACGCGGGCGTTTCTCTCGATTCCGGCGAGGCACGACGTGGCACGGCGGGTGGATTGCGCGTTTCTGGGCAGGCTGGTGGCCGAACACCGCTTAGACGAAGATGAAGCGCATGAAGTGGCGCACGAATTGACGTACGAGTTGGTGAAGAAGGCGTACCGGCTGTAAGAAAGCTCGTAGCCGGTAGCCGGTCGGCAGGAGATAGAAGCGACCGGGTCTTCGCACTCAAGCAGAGTCTTTTTCCAGATGGCTGGGCCAAAGGTTAGAGGGACGGAGTTTGGCTTATGAGTCTCTATTGTTCCGTGGGAAGCACGGAGACCGATCTTTCGGAGAAGCAACTTAAAGAGCTGCTGGTGGAGAGCCTGGCCAAGCTGGGCAAGCGGACCAGCGTGCTGGCTGTGCCGCCGGACCAAAGCCGCGAGCACTCGCGGGCTGGCGACCTGACGCGATATGCGTGGGAGCACTATGGCGAGCGGCTGAAGGCTGTGCTACCCGCAATCGGAACGCACACGCCAATGCGGCCGGACCAGATCGCGCACATGTTCGGGAAGATGCCGTTGGAATTGTTTCGCGTGCACAACTGGCGAACCGACATTGAGACGCTCGGCGAGCTCCCGGCGGAGTTTATCCGCGAACAATCGGAAGGCAAACTGAATTACACGTGGCCGGCGCAGGTAAACAAGCTGATTTCGCAGGGCGGGTTCGATCTGATTCTTTCTATCGGGCAGGTCGTGCCGCACGAAGTGATCGGAATGGCGAATCACTCCAAAAACATTCTGATTGGCTCAGGCGGGCGCGAAGGGATCAATCGCAGCCACTACCTGGGTGCGGTGTACGGAATGGAGCGAATCATGGGGAGGGCCGAGAACCCGGTGCGCAACGTGCTGAACCTGGCGTGCGAGAAGTTTCTGCGGCACCTGCCTATTGTGTACGTGCAGACCGTGGTGGGGCGTGGCAAGAACGGCGGACTGGCGGTGCGCGGGTTATTCATCGGCGACGATCTGGAGTGCTTCCTGAAGGCGGCTGAACTTAGCCTGAAGGTCAACTTCGAGATGCTTGACGAGCCGATCAAGAAAGCGGTCGTGTACCTGGACCCGAAGGAGTTCCACAGCACTTGGATCGGCAACAAGGCGGTATACCGGACTCGGATGGCGCTGGCTGACGGGGCGGAGCTGATTATTCTGGCGCCGGGTGTCAAGGAATTCGGCGAAGACAAAGGAATCGATGCCCTGATCCGCAAGTATGGCTATCGCGGTACGCCCGCCACGCTCAAAGCGGTGGAAGAGAATGCGGATCTTGGCGCAGACCTGAGCGCTGCAGCGCATCTGATTCACGCTTCGTCGGAGGGACGGTTCACGATTCGCTGGTGCCCGGGAGGATTGAGCCGCAAGGAAGTTGAGGGGGTGGGATTTGAATACGGCGATTTGAAGGCGATGACCGCGCGGTATGACCCGGAAAAGCTGCGCCATGGCTGGAACGAGGTCGGCGGCGAGCGGATTTTCTTCGTGGCGAATCCGGGATTGGGTTTGTGGGCATACCGCAGCCGATTTGAGAGCTCCGGCACGCCGGCGTTGGCGCAGAGCCACGCGGTATAGGGATCTGGCAAAGCGCAGCCAAAGAAGAATAAAGAGATTCGCAAACGGGGCGAATATGGGGACCGAAGGATTAACGCTGAACAAATACTCGGTTGGCACCGGTGACCGGTTTGCTCACCAGGCCAAGGCGCAGTTGCAGGCGTGCGTGAAGGCTTTAGACCATGGGATTAAAGTCGTTCCGGTTTGGAACAAATCGAATCGCGAGCACTTAATCATTGGCTCCGGGCCGGAGTCTGTTCGGCTGGCCGCCGATGCGGCAGTGAAGGCGCTGGGATGGAAGCTGCCGTACTTCTGCGACGCGGACCACATTACGGCCGCGACGGTGGAGCGCTTTCTTGAGCCGTGCGATTTTTTCACGTTCGACGTGGCCGATTTTATCGGGCAGCCGGCAGAGGCAGCGGACATCGAAAGCTTTGTGAAGCGGCATCCGGAGTTGCAGGGAAGCATTGAACTGGCGGGGGCCGATGAAGCGTTCGAGATCACGCCGGCAATTTTGAGAGCGACCGCGGAGAAATTCCTGGCCGCGGTGAAGCAGGCCGGAGATGTATACCGCCTTGTGCTGAGCGCGCGCGGCCCGGGGAACTTTATCCCCGAAGTGTCGATGGATGAAACGGATCGCGCGCAGAGCCCGGTAGAGTTGTTGATTATTCTGGCGGCGATCGCCGACGAAGGTATTCCGGTACAGACGATCGCGCCAAAGTTCAGCGGGCGATTCAACAAAGGTGTGGACTATATGGGCAACGTGGCGCAGTTCGAGCGGGAGATGGCATTCGATGTTGCGGCCATTGCCTACGCGGTGAAGCAATATGGGCTGCCAGGAAATCTGAAGTTGAGCGTGCACTCGGGCAGTGACAAGTTCTCGATCTATCCGGCAATTCACGCAACCATGAAGCGCTTCAACGTGGGAGTGCATCTGAAGACGGCGGGAACGACATGGCTTGAGGAACTGATCGGGCTGGCCGAGGCCGGCGGCGAAGGATTGGCGCTGGCCAAGGAAGTGTATGCCGAAGCATTGGCGCATCGGGAGGAGCTGTGCGCGCCGTATGCCACGGTCATTGACATCGATCCCAAGAAGCTGCCTTCGGCCGATGAGGTGCGGGGATGGACGTCGGAGCAATACACGTCAGCCTTGCGGCACGTGGAATGGTCGCCGGCGTACAACCGCAGCGTGCGGCAGCTGCTTCACGTGGGATTCAAGGTGGCGGCAAGAATGGGACAGCGCTACCTGGCGCTGCTGGAAGCCAACGAAGCAGTGATCGCGAAGAACGTGACGGAAAACCTCTACGCGCGGCACATCGCTCCGGTATTCTTAGGAAGCAGCTCCTGAATCCGGTGTCGGTTCGTGCTGCGCCGTTCCGCAAGAATTCCCCACGGAGATCTCATGAAAGATTCGCTATTCAGCCTTGAAGGCAAGGTTGCGGTTGTGACCGGAGGGACCTCCGGAATTGGCAGGGCCCTGAGCCTTGGTTTGGCAGATGCCGGCGCCGATGTAATCGCCACGGCGCGGCGCAAGGAACAGGTGGACAACACGGCCAAAGAGATTGAAGCGCGCGGACGAAAGACGCTGCGCATGGCCTCGGACGTGGGCGATCGAAGCACGCTGGAGACGCTGCTGGCAGCGGCGCTGGAGCGCTTCAGCAAAGTGGACATCCTGGTGAACTGCGCAGGCATGATCAAGCGAACGCCTACGCTAGAATTGCCCGAAGCCGAGTGGACGAGCATCCTGAACACGAATTTGACAGGGACACTGCGGGCCTGCCAGGTATTCGGCAGGCACATGCTGGAGCGCGGCTACGGGCGCATCGTCAACATTGCGTCGCTGAACAGTTTCGTGGCGCTGAGCGAAGTAGCGGCGTATGCGGCGAGCAAGGCGGGAGTGGCATCGCTGACGCGGTCGCTGGCTGTGGAGTGGTCAAAAAAAGGCGTGACCGTGAATGCGGTGGCGCCTGGGGTGTTCCGCACCGACCTGAATGCACAACTGCTGGACAGCACGGCCCGCGGAAAAGAGCTGCTGATGCGGACACCGATGGGGCGGTTTGGCAAGACGGAGGAGCTGATTGGGGCGACGGTTTATCTGGCATCCGACAGCGCTTCGTTCGTGACCGGGCAGATTCTCGTGGTGGACGGAGGATTCCTGGCGAGCGGGGTAAATCAGTAAGACAGTTCACAGTTCTTAGTTCGTAGATGAAAAGGCTGCGCCGCGAAGTGCAGCCTTTTTATTGCGTGTGGGGCGCGTTACTTGAAGGTGACGGTGGCGCCGGCCATCTTGATGATTGCGTCGCCTTGCGCGGCCTCGACTTTCACGTTTTGTCCCGTCACGGTTGCGTAGCCGATCGAGAGTCCCTTCTCGCCGCTGAGATTGACGTTCTTGAGGACGATGTCGGTGACCGGCGCTTCAGGCAGGCCGACGATAGCGCCGGCCATGGCAGCGCCGGTTGCGGTGACGTTTTCAAGCACGATGTTGTGGAAGTGAGGCGTGAGGCGCGTGACCGGTTGAGACGCGACGTCGCCTTCAGGCGGCAGGATGCGGGGATAGTACTCGCTGATCACGAGCGGGTACTTCACGTCCTTCATGTCAATGTCGCGGAAGACGAGGTTCGAGACATCGTTGCCGCGATCGCGATTGGCCTTGACGCGAATGCCGTTGTCGGTGCCGTCGAAATGAATGCGCTCGGCGACGATGTTGCGGGCGCCGCCGGCGATCTCGCTGCCGATGGATAGGCCGTGGCCATGCATGAAGGTGCAATCGGAGATGATGATGTTGCGGCTGGGATCGTCGTCGCCGGGGGAGTTGATGGCGCCGGATTTGATGGCGATATCGTCGTCGCCTGTGTCGGCGTAGAGATGATCGATGCGGACATTCGATGAGGAGAAGGGATCGACGGCGTCGGTGTTGGGCGAGTGCTGTGGCGCGAGGACGCGAATGTTGTGAATGACGACATCGTCGCTGTAGTAGGGGACAAGTTGCCACATGGGCGAATTCTGAATGGTGACTCCTTCGATGCGGACGTGTTTGCAATGGTCGAAGACGACGAGGCGCGGACGCGGATGCGGATTGCCCATGACGCCCGCATCGTGCAAGCTGCGCATCATGCTCCACCAGCTTTCGCCCTGGCCGTCGATGGTGCCTTCGCCGGTGATGGAGACATTCTCAGCGTTTGTCGCACTGACCAAAGCTTGGACGCCGGGGAGGCGAAACTCGGTGATCTCGGGATAGTCGGCATGATCGGGCGAGCCGAGGAGAATAGCGCCTTTATCGAGTTGGAGAGTGATGTTGCTTTTGAGGACGATGGGAGCGCTGAGATACGTGCCTGCGGTGAGTTGAACAGTACCGCCTCCTTTGGAAGCGCAGGCGTCAATGGCTTTTTGAATCGCGGCCGTATCCTTGGTGGTTCCATCGGCTTTGGCGCCGAAATCGCGCGGATTGCAAGTGGGGGCAGCGTGGAGAAATGCGGCGGAAGCGGCGATGAAAGCCAGGGTGAGAAGAGGAGTGGCGAATCGGTGGGTGAGCGGCTTTCCTGTTTGCATCACAAAGCGGCCTCGCACGGGGTGGATTTCTTGCGCAAATCATCATACCCCATGAGAGCCCAGTGGTCCTACCACTGGATTTAGCAGATCCCAGCTTGCGGCTCCTAGCGCTCAAATTACGCGAGTTGCTCATGGCTCCTGTAAAAGTGCGGGCGTGGACCCATGGACGACAGCCGGTCTGGAGACCGGCGCTACTTTCCTGTCCTTACAGGGTCACGCGCTCTCCGTACCAGCTCAAACCTCGCAAGCCAAAATTAAGCGGACGGAGTTTTGACTGGCAGGCGGACGATGAAGCGAGTGTCGCCGGGCTGGGATTGGACTTCAAGTTGCCCGGAGAATTTTTGAGTGACGATGCGGTGAACGATTTCGAGGCCGAGACCGGTACCGGAGCCCTGCGGCTTGGTGGTGAAAAAAGGCTCGAAGATGTGGGGTAAAACATCGGCGGGAATGCCGGAGCCGTGATCGCCAATGCAGACGACGAGCCACTCGGGCTCGGACCAGGTGGAGATTTCAAGCTTGCCGCCCTGGGGTGACGCATCGAGAGCGTTGTCGATGAGGTTGGTCCATACCTGGCTGAGAGCGGAGCCGCGCGTGCGGATGGTGGAGGGCGAGGCGGCGAAGCGTTTTTCGACTTGAATCTGCTTGAGGCGCAACTTGTGGCCGAGGATGGTGAGGGTGCTCTGCAGGCTGTCGTGGACGTCGAGATCCTTGTCGGGAGTGCGCTCGTCGTAGGCGAACTTCTTGACCGCCATGACCAGCTCGGAGATGCGCGAGATGCTTTCTTCGATGGCGCAGACGAGCGAGACGCTGGAGACGAGAGCGCCGAACCAGTTGAGAGCGTCAGAGAACGAGGCGGGATCGAAGTGCTCCTGGGCGCAGGCGATCTCCTCGTGGTCAATGCCCATGGAGACGAGGACGGGGCCGATGGTGAAGGCATTCTCAACTTTCGCGTCAGCGAGCCACTGGCTCATGGCCTCTTCCGCGTCGGCCTGCTCGATGCTGCTCATGGCGGGAAGATTGCAACCGCGGAGAGCGTGTTCGAGGAGATCTCTCATGCACTGGAGCTGGGCGGCGGTCTTGGCCTTGCCACTGTTGCGCAGGCTGAGCTGCTGCAGACGGAGGAGATTCTCGCGGAGTTGAGCGGCGGCACGCTTGGCGGCGGCGCCAGGATTGTTGAGCTCGTGCATGAGGCCGGCGGCGAGTGTGCCGAGGGATACGAGCTTCTCTCGATGCAGCGCTTCAACCTGATAGGCCTGAAGGCGCACGGCGCTGTCGGCGAGGATGGTTTTGCGGACGGCCGGGCAGCAGGCAAGAAGCGACCAGAAGTCCTGTTCGGAGAACCGGACGAGCACAGAATCCTGCGATGCAACTACGCGGAACGGGGACATGCCTCTGCCGGTGAGCAGCGGCACTTCGCCGAAGCCTTCGCCGGCGTGTGCAATGCCGACGAGAGTTAAGGTTCCGTCGGCTTCAGGGCGTTTGGCGTATGTTTCGCCCTGGAGCACGAGCCAGTAGTAGAGCCATGGTTCGTTGGGCTCGACGAGAACCGAGCCGCATTTGGCAGTGACGCGCTCAACATGGCCAACACCGGAAATGGCGTCGAAGGGCGTAGAGGCGAAGATGCGCGTTTGCTGAAGGACATTGGCGAGATCCTTTAACTGGATCGCCTCGACGCGGATAGGTTGTGTGCTTTCGCTCATCTTGCTCATTGCACTCAATCCAGGATCCATCAGCGGGGCCTAAAACCTTGCCAGATACTGGTGCATAAACTGAACCGCGATGGAACCCTCGCCTACCGCGGATGCGACACGCTTGACGGAGCCGGAGCGGACATCCCCAGCGACAAACACTCCGGGAACGCTGCTCTCGAGCAGGAACGGGTCGCGCTTTTCGTTCCAGACTTCGGGTAGCTTACCGTCGTGGCGCAAATCCGGACCGGCCAAGATGAATCCTTTCTCGTCACGCAGGATGCACGTCGGCAGCCACGTGGTGACGGGCGCGGCGCCGATAAAGACAAACAACGAGGACGCGGGCACCTGAGCTTCACCTGACAGGTTGCGCAGCCTGAGCTCAGTGAGATGTTCATCGCCGAGGGCCTCGAGGATCTGGGTGCGCGCCTCAACCACAATATTGGATGTACGAGCGATCTCATCGATCAAGTATTTCGACATGGTGGCAGAAAGTCCTTCTCCGCGCACCAGCATGGTTACTTTGGCGGCATATTTGGCGAAGTGCAGGGCGGCCTGTCCGGCGGAGTTGGCGCCTCCGACGATAAAGACATCTTCGTCCTTGCAGGCCAGCGCCTCAACGAGCGCCGCTCCATAATAGATGCCGCGACCGGTGAGGCGGTCGGCACCGGGAATATCGAGCTTGCGGTACTGGACGCCGGGAGCGAGAAGGACACAATGGCTGGAGACTTCACGGCCATCGGCGAGCTGGAGAAAGCGGTACTGGCCGTCGATGCGCATGCCGGTGGCGCGTTGGGTGACAAACTCGGCGCCGAAGCGAGAGGCCTGGGCAAAGGCGCGGCGGCCGAGGTCAGCGCCGGTGACACCCGAAGGAAAGCCGAGATAGTTCTCGATGCGGGAGCTGGAACCGGCCTGCCCGCCTGGGGCCTCAGGCTCGATGACAACGGTGCGGAGGCCTTCGCTGGCGCCATAAACAGCGGCGGCGAGGCCGGCGGGGCCGGCGCCCACGACGACGATGTCGTAGAAATCCTGGGCGGCTTGGACGCGCAGGCCGACGTGACCAGCCAGAGTCTCAAGATCCGGGTCGACAAGGACGGCACCATCGGACAAGAGCACCACCGGGAGTTTATCCGGATCGAGCCCGCGGTCCTCGAGGAGCGCAAGAGCTTCATCGCCGACCGAGACATCGATCCAGCGGTATGGAACGTGATTGCGAGAGAGGAAGTTGCGCAGGCGGTGATCGTTGAGCGACCAGCGGTGGCCGAGGACGCGCAGTCCTTCAAACGGCGGGCGGAAGCTAGCTTGCCAGTCGTCGAGGAGGTCGGTGACAACAGGGTAGAGCTTCTCCTCGGGGGGGTCCCAGGGCTTGTTCAGGTAGTAGTGGATGCGGGCAGAGTTGATGGCACGGATGGCGGCTTCGGTGTCGGCATACGCGGTGAGAAGGATACGGCGCGCGTCGGGATAGATGGTGCGGGCGCTCTCGAGCATCTCGACGCCGCTCATGCCGGGCATACGCTGGTCACTGATGAGCAAAGCGACGGGCTCATCGCGGGACTTGAGCTGGGCCAGCGTGTCGAGCGCGGCCGGGCCGCTAGCGGCGCGCATGACGCGATACGTGGCGCCGTATTGGCGGCGCAGGTCCTGGACCACGGCTTCCAGCACGCTTACGTCGTCGTCAACCGCCAGCAGGATGGGCCTTGCCATAAGGAGAGTGTAGAGCCTGCCGGCCGCATCACCGAACCGCATCCGTTCAGAGCCGGGCTGGGCCTGCGCCTGGTTGCCGGGCCCACACTTGCCCGGTGGAGTGCATGGACACTCATGAGACTTAATGCGCCGGTCTCAATCTAGTTAATGGTCTCCCCGACGCCGCTGAAGGGTTTTTGGTACCCTATTTTGACCCGAAGGCTGTAATCTCAGACATAGCCGCACCCGGGGGTCGAGTGATCTGAGTGGGCCGGTGTTGCGAAACAAACCGGCGAGGGCCAGGAATGTAGCAATTTGAGACATTGCCAAGACTCTGGCCATTGCGCCGATAGGGACGAAGGGGGCCGAGTTTCTCCCGAGAGGGACGGGGTAAACAGGAAACGCAATGAACAAGATCATACTGGCTGATTCGCAGGCGATCTTCCGAGCCGGCACCGCCAAGGTTCTGGCCATGGACGAGGATCTGCGCATCATTGCGCAATGTACCGATCTTGAACGCATGTACCATGCCATTACCACCTTTCCGAACTCTATTGTTCTGTTTGCCGCGTCGTTGCAACCGGATTTCACGCGGCTGGGCATGCTGCTGGAGACGACGAGCAGCCGCGGCATTGTGATCGCCGAGAACAACGAAAATGCGGCGGCGTATATGCAGCAGGGCTTTCGCGGGGTGGTGTTCCGCAGCGTGACGGGTCCGGCGCTGGTGGAATGCGTGCGCCGCGTTGCGGCCGGAGATTCATGGCTGCCAACGCAGACAGCGCCGCCGGAGGCGATTGAAGAGGATCTGGTGGGAGCCCGCGTGCGCGACCGGCTGACGCCGAAAGAGATGCGCATTGTGGCGCTTATCGTGCAGGGCTGCAAGAACCGCGAGATCGCCATCCGGTTGAAGACGACGGAGCAGGTGATCAAGAATTATCTGCGCTCGATTTACGACAAGACCGGCGTGGGCGATCGGCTGGAGCTGGCGCTGTTCACGATTCATCACCGGGTGCTGGCCAAGGCTGCAGCGGAAGTGGGAAGCAAACTGGAAGCCGAGAATCAGGCCGCGAACCAATCCGCTTCCGGCGCCGTGGCGTAACACAGCCGATTCGCGAGCCGCGAAGCAACTTCAATCAACAATCTCAAACGGAACGCTGTCAGTGGTGGCGCAACTGGCGATGCCTCTTGTGCGTCAGATGGCATGAATCAGGCTGAAGGCAAGAACGAGGAGAACGATCAGGCTGACAACCGTATAGAGGCGATCGCGCTCGAGAGCGAATCCGACAACGGCCATGGCGACGCGCGCGACCGGTGTGGCGATGAGGAGCAGCAGGCCGAGTTGAATCAGGCCCACGCTTTCGAAGTGCGCCGCGGAGAGGACGATTCCGGGAAGCGAACAGAGATTAGGACTGCCGGACACAAAGCTGCGATAGTTGACGTGGTCTGAGTGACTCTGAGCGAGATAGAGGACGCCACCCGCGATGACGGTTGCGGCGGCGATGAGAACGCCGATTTGCAGGAGGCGGCCAATGATGGTCTCAAGGCGTCGATCATTCATGTGGGCTACACCTTCCCTGTAATGCCGTTGACGATCATCTCGATGGCGAGAGCCAGGACCACGAAGGCAAAAACGGCCCGCAACGTACGCACCCGAGCGTGCACGAGAACCTTGGCACCAAGCAATGCGCCGGCCAGAACGCCAAGCATCACGGGCATGGCCACAGGGGGGTCGATAAACCCGCGGCTGAGGTAGATGCCGGCACTGGCGGCGGCGGTAACGCCGATCATGAAATTGCTGGTGGTGGTGGAAACCTTGAAGGGGACGCGCATGATGCGATCCATGGCGATGACTTTGACGGCGCCGGAGCCGATACCGAGGAGGCCGGAAAGCGTGCCGGCACCGAACATGAGGCCAAAGCCCGCCGGGACGTTGCGCACACCGTATTCCTGCGCGTGGCCATCAACGGGATAGGAGCTACCGAGCCGCAAGCGGCGGCCGAGCGAGTCGGATTCGATGGGTCGATCGCCCTCCGGCATCCCTTTGAAGGAGTGGTACGCGGCCTGAATGAGGACGAGGCCGAAGATGATGGCGAGAGCATGGGTGCCGACGCGGGCGGCAAGAAAGGCGCCGAGAATCGCGCCGAGCGTGGTGGCGATCTCAAGAAACATGCCGATGCGAATGTTGGAGAACCCCTCGCGAACGTAGGCTGCGGCCGCGCCGGAAGAGGTAGCGATCACGGAGACCAGCGAGGCGCCAATGGCGTACTTGATGTTGACGCCGAGCGCGAGGGTGAGCGCAGGGACAACGACCACGCCCCCGCCGAGGCCTGTGAGCGCGCCAAGGAATCCCGCCAGGAATGAGAGAATCCAGACCACCCCTGTAAATTCCCACGCTGTCATCGGGTCTCCGGTGCGATTGCAGCGGCGCGGACGCCGGCGGTTGCGACGTTCAGTGGAAGCTAGAGCTTTTCAGCGACGCTCTTGGCCTGAGTGAAGAGGTAGAGGTAATCCGGACCGCCGGCCTTGGAGTCGGTTCCACTCATATTGAAGCCGCCGAAAGGATGCGCGCCGACCATGGCGCCAGTGCACTTGCGATTGAAGTAAAGATTGCCTACGTGGAACTCGCGGCGGGCGCGGTTGAGATGCTCGCGATCGGGGGAGTAGATAGAGCCGGTGAGGCCATATTCAGTATTGTTGGCCACGCGCAGGCCCTCTTCGAATCCGGCGACCTTGATGAGAGCCAGCACGGGGCCGAAGATTTCTTCCTGCGCAAGCACTGCGTGCGGCGGAATTTCGGTGAAGATTGTCGGTTCAAGGAAGAAGCCGCCGTCGGCCGTGGCGGGTGCGTTTCCGCCAGCGATCAGTCTGCCTTCTTTCTTTCCGGTTTCGATGAACCTTAACATGGAGTCAAGCGCAGCCTGATTGATGACCGGACCCATGTTGGGATTGGCGGCGGGATCGCCCACAGTGAGCGCGGCGACGCGCTCGCGCAGTCGCTCGACAAAGACATCGTAGATGGGGGCCTCAACGATGGCGCGGGAACAGGCGGAACACTTTTGCCCGCTGAAGCCGAAGGCCGAAGCGACCACTCCCTCAATGGCGGCGTCGAGATCGGCATCGTCGCAGACGAGGATCGAGTCCTTGCCGCCCATCTCGAGGATGGTGCGCTTGATCCAGATCTGGCTTGGTTGCGCGTGCGCGGCGCGTTCATGAATTTCGAGGCCAACGGCTTTGGATCCAGTGAAGGCGATGAAGCGAGTTTTCGGGTGCTCGACGATGGCGTTGCCGAAGGAAGCGCCGGAGCCTGGGCAGAAGTTGACCACGCCATCGGGAAGGCCGGCTTGCTCGAGAACTTCGACGAAGCGGGCGGCGATGGTGGGTGAATCGCTCGAGGGCTTAAGGATGATGGTGTTGCCGGCGACGATGGCGGCGGCGGTCATGCCGGCCATGATGGCAAAGGGAAAGTTCCAGGGCGAGATGACTGCGCCCACGCCGAGCGGGATGTAGAGGAGCTCGTTGCGCTCGCCGGGATACTGGATGGGAGTGGTGGCGGCGGCCAAGCGCAGCGCCTCGCGAGCGTAAAACTCGAGGAAGTCGATGGATTCGCCCACGTCGGCGTCGGCTTCAGCCCAGTTCTTGCCGACCTCGTATGTAAGCCAGGCCATGAATTCGAACTTGCGCTCGCGGATCATGACCGCGGCGCCGAGGAGCAGAGAGACGCGCTCTTCGATTGAGGTTCGGCTCCAGGATTCATAGGCTCGGAGCGCGGCGGACATGGCGGGTTCAACCTGCGCAGATCCGGCCTTCTGGTGAATGCCGACGATTTGCGCCGGTCGCGCGGGATTGATGGAGCGGATTCTTTCGGCTGTTTTGAGACGCTTGCCGCCAATGATCAGGCTGTATTCCACACCCAGGTGCGTGGCCACGTAGTCAAGCGCGCGGCGCATGGAACGCGCAGTCTCAGGATTACTGAAGTCAGTAAACGGCTCGTTCGAAAACACGCCCTGAGGCGAACGAGGCTGTATAGCGGGAGAGACGCCTGCGATTGCCATAACGAATTCAGTTTAGTCCAGAAAGCAGCAGGCAGGCATGAAGGCGCTGTTTGGCAATCGAGAGTGGGCGCGGCGAGGCACGGCCATTTTGCTGGGGGCGCAGGGGTGGGACTAAGATAGCTGCAAGCGCCGCGGATTTACCTAGAAAAAGCGGCGATGCGGATCCCGCGGCCGCAGAAGAGCCATATCCGTAAGGCGACAATGACTTCCCAAAACGGTCCTGAAGCTGGAGAAACAGCCATGCCGGAGATGGAAGAATCCAAAACGAACGAGAGCAAAGCGGGCCAAATCACCCGGCGCAGGTTCATTCTGGGCGTGATTGCCGGCGGCGCGATAGTGGGCGCGGCGAGCTACAAGATTCTGTCACCTGGCGGAGGCGGACGGAGTTTCGGCGGCGAGCGCCTGATCACGCTGAACGTGAACGGTAAGTTGCGGCGCGTGGAAGTGATGAAGCAGGAGACCCTGGCGTGGACGCTGCGCTACAAGCTGGGGCTGACGGGGACGAAGCTGGGCTGCGACCGGGCGGAATGCGGCGCGTGCACGGTGCTGATCGATGACGTGCCGCACTACAGCTGCTCGGTGCTGACCAATACCGTGCGCGGCAAGAACGTTACAACGATTGAAGGACTGGCGGCGGCCGATGGGACGCTGCATCCGGTGCAGCAAGCGGTGGTGGATGAGCAGGGATTCCAGTGCGCGTTCTGTATGTCGGGGTTCGTCATGTCGGCGGTTGGGTTCCTGAAGACGCACCCCGCACCGACGCGGACCGAGCTGGCGCATGGGATCAGCGGCAACCTTTGCCGGTGCCAGGACTACAACAAGATTCTGGATGCGATGATGCGCGGGGCCGAGTACATGCGCGACGGCCTGCCGGCGAAGCAGCAGAGGAGGGCCTGAGCGATGCCGGATAACGCACAGAAGAGTGCGATGAAGGCCGAGAGCGAGCAGCCGCGGCCGTATGGCACGGGATACAAGCTGATTGGCAAGGACCACCCGACCAACGACCTGGTGGCGAAGGTGACGGGGCGGTCGAAATATGCGGAGGATTTTCGCGCCGAGGGAATGCTGTTTTGCCGCCTGGTGCTGAGCCCGATGCCGCACGCGCGCGTCAAGAGCATCCGCGCGGAGAAAGCACTGGCAATGCCGGGGGTGAAGGCGATTCTGACACCGACCGAGGTTCCGGGCCACGCGGCGTATATGAACGACAACGGAACCATGATCAAGGCAGACAAATGGGGCGAGCTGGCACTGGCGGATGAGCCGATGTACCAGGGCGAACCGATTCTGGCGGTGGCGGCCGTGGACGAACTGACGTGCGCGGAGGCGATCGAGAAGATCGAGATCGACATGGAACCGCTGCCCTTCGCGACCGATCCGCTGGAAAGCCTGCGTCCCCGCAGCTCCAATGCCCGCGAGGACGGCAATGTCTGGGTGAGGCCGGCTTCGGGCCGCGGGCCGGAAGAGCTAACCGTGCTGAAGTGGACCGATGAGGATTTTGCCGCGGAAAAAGAAGGCCGCTTACCCATGGGTCATGCGCCCGATGAATGGTCCTATGGCGACGTGGAGGCCGGGTTCAAAAACGCCGCGCTCGTGCTCGACGAAACGTTCATGACGCCGGACGTAAGCCATCAGTGCCTGGAGCCGCGCACGACCATGGCCTATTGGCAGAATGGCAAGCTCTTCCTTTATACGGGCACGCAGAGCACCTTTCAGACCGTTGCCGCGATCGCGCGCTGGATGCACATGGACGAGGACAAGATCGTCTTCATCAGCGAATATACGGGCGGCGGGTTTGGCAGCAAGATTACCGGCGCACTGACCCTGGTGATTCCCGCGCTGCTGTCGAGGAAGCTGAATGCTCCGGTGATGATGCGCGTGAGCCGGCAGGAGGAACACTTTATCGGACGCGCCCGGCCCGGAATTCGGGCTCGCACGAAGGTGGGTTTTGCCAAGGACGGCCGCATTACGGCGGTCGACATGTTTTTGGTGTCCGACGCCGGGTCGTATGGCTCGAGCGGAGACGGGGGCTCGTGCGGAAGCATTGCTTCGTTGCTGTATCAGGCGCCGGCCATGCGGTGGCGCAATGTGACGGTGGCGACCAATACGCCGCCGCGCAGCGCACAGAGCGCTCCGGGAGGCATGCAGGCCATCGCGATCATGGAGCCCATCCTGTCAAAGGCGGCGCGGCAGCTGGGAGTGGACCAAGTGGCGCTGCGGCGCGTGAATTGTCCAGAGGGCAAGGCGGAATACGGACCCCCGAACAAAGAGGGTAAGCGCGCGTACGTCACAAGCTGCTTCCTGAAGCAGGCACTGGACCTGGGCGCAGAACAGTTCAAATGGAATGAGCGTGTGGCGCGCCAGCCGAAGCAAATTGGCTCCAAAGTGCGCGGCGTGGGAGTATCGCTGAGTACCTTCCACGGCGGCAGCACCGGATTCGATGGATTGATCGTCATTACTCCGCAAGGACGCGTTCAGATTCAATCGGGCATCGGGAATCTGGGAACGGAAGCGGTGATCGACGTGCATCGCGCAGCGGCCGAAGTGCTCAACATACCCTGGGATGTCTGCGACATTGTCTGGGGCGATACGTCGAAGCATTTCCCTTACACCTGCGACTCGGGCGGCAGCCAGACCGTTCACGCGATGACCCGGGCGGCGCACGCGGTGGGACTTGAATGTGTGCAGCGGCTCAAGGAAGTGGCGGCGAAGAAACTCGGCGGACAGCCGGAAGAATATGAAGTGGCCAACCTGCGCATTATGCGCAAGGGTGGCGGCGCCGGCATGAGCTTTGCGGAAGCTGCGCAACTCGCGATCGAATTGGGTGGAATCTACGACGGCCACGATGTGAATCCCGATGTGAACAAAGCCACCAAGCAGTCGGTGGCTGCACTGGCGGGCCAGGGTCTTGTGGCCTCAGCGAAAGACAAGTTTCCGCACGACGGAGATTCGTATTCCTATCTTGCGTGCTTTGCCGAGGTAGAAGCGGACGTGGAGACGGGCAAGTACGAGATTGTCGACTACCTGGCCTACGCGGACGTGGGCACAGTGCTTCATCCTGCCGCGCTGGGCGGGCAGATTCTGGGGCGGTCGACGCTGGGCATTGGGCATGCCATCGGTCAGAAGTGGGTGATCGACCCGCAGTATGGCATCTCCGTCGCGGAGCGCTTTTATCAGAACAAGCCGCCGACGATCCTGGATGTTCCGGTCGACATGAAGTGGAGTGCCCTGAACATTCCCGATCCGGAGACGCCGGTGGGCGCTCGCGGATGCGGGGAGCCGCCGGTGGGCGGGGGATGCGCGTCCATTCTGAACGCGCTTTCCGACGCGCTCGGGGACAACATCTTCCAGCGCGCGCCGGTGAACGCAGACACTATTTTGACGTCCTACGAAGCGGGGCGTCCAATGCAGAATCCTTTGCTGGCCCACATCTGAGACGGGATGTGAAACGGAGAGAGTTATGGCGGTCATTCGAGACGTAATGCCGGCGTTTGATCTGTTGCAGCCGGACACTACCGCGGAAGCGCAGAAGCTGCTGGAGCAGCACGGCGAAGATGCGTGGGTGATGGCCGGCGGGTCGGACAGCTTTGACTGGCTGAAGGACCGCATCAAGAAGCCGAAGGTTTTGGTGGACCTGAGCGGTGTGGAGGAACTGAAGGGGATTCGCGCGACGAGCGACGGCGTGGAGATCGGCGCGATGACGACCCTGACGGAGATTGCGAATCATCCGGTGATTCAGAAGGACTACAGCGAACTGGCGCTGGCCGTGGAACTGGTGGCTTCGCCTCAAATCCGCAATCAAGGCACGCTTGGCGGAAACGTGTCCCAGGATACGCGGTGCTGGTACTATCGCGGCGGATGGCCATGCTACCGTGCAGGGGGAAACATCTGCTACGCGGACACACCGGTGGGACGCAACAGGGAGCACGCGATTTTTGGCGCGGACCGGTGCGTGGCGGTGCATCCATCGGACTCAGCGCCGGCGCTCATTGTGCTGGACGCAAAGTTCGTGATTCAGACGCCGAAGGGCGAGCGCGTGGTGGACGCGGAGGATTATTTTGTCGGCCCGGAACTCGACATTACGCGGTTGAATATTCTGCGTCCGGGCGATCTGCTGACAGCAATTCGCATTCCTGCGATGTGGGCCGGCGCGAAGTTCTATTTCGAGAAGGTGCGCGATCGCAACGTGTGGGACTTCCCGCTGATGAATGTGGCGTCAGCGATGAGACTGTCGGGCGGCACGATCAGCGACATCAGAATTGCAGTGAACGCAGTGGCGCCAAAGCCGATGCGGCTGAAAGCGGTGGAAGATGCAGTGCGCGGCAAGCCGGCAAGCACGGAAACGGGTGAGATGGCCGGCAAGCTCGCGGTGCAAGGCGCGGCGCCGCTGCAATTCAATGGCTACAAGATTCCGCTGATGAGGAACCTGGTGAAGCGCGCGATCAGCGGCGTTCAGCCGCCTGAGCAAGCCGAAAACGGGCTTGCCGGGAGCTCCGGTATTCAGGAGGCACCATGGAGTTGATCCAGTGGGCGACAAGTCCGTGGGGACAATCGGTGCCGACGCATATCGCGTGGGGGCTGATCTGGGTCGCTGTCATTGCGGGTTTGTTCTTCATGATCGTGCACTCGCTTTACCTGATTGTGGTGAAGCCTCCGAAGCGATTTGCGGAGCGGGCGGCAGAAGCGAGCGCCGCGGGCATTCCGGAGCGGGTGCCACGGCACTCGCTGGCGGCGAGATTGTTTCACTGGATCATGGCTGCGTCGATGTTTACATTGCTGTTTACAGCGTTCCTGCCCAAGGTGGGGATCCAGTTCAACTGGGTTGTGTACCACTGGATCGCGGGATGCGTGCTGACGGTTTCGATTCTCTATCACATTGTTCACGCGTCGTTTTTTCAAGATTTCTGGTCGATATGGCCGGACAAGACCGATCTGCGCGACGCGATGAATCGCGTGCGGCGATTTTTCGGCAAGCCGGCACCGCCGCCCAGAAAATTCGCGAAGTATCCGCTCGAGAATAAGCTGTACCACGGCGTGATCATGCTGGCTGGCCTGGCGGTGATCGTGACTGGGCTCTTCATGATGAAGCGCGTGCAGACGGGCATCTTCACACGGAATCCGTATCTCTTCAGCGACATGACGTGGGGACTGATGTATGTGCTGCACGGACTGGCCGGCGTAGGGCTGATTGCGCTGGTGATGGTGCACGTTTATATGGGAATTCGGCCGGAGAAGCTGCCGATTACGAAATCGATGATCTTCGGATGGATGAGCCGGGATTTTTACTTTGAGGAACACGACACCGGGCGATGGGCGGTGAAGGGATCGGGCGCTAAAACGAAAGAGGGTTATGCCGCAAGCGATGGCGACTGAGATTGAACGGCAGTGCGAGGCGATTGAGGCGTGCTACGAGTTCACCCTTTCCTATGCCGCGCGCGGATTGACGAGCGAGGACGGGAGCGATGCAGGGCGGTTACTCCGCGACCACCTGACGCGGGCCGCAGAGGCAATGCGCGGACTGGCGCGAAGCTGCACGGATATATTGGAGCAAGAGCAGCTTGAGCCCGCAGAAAAGTACGAGGCGTTTTTTGAAGTGCTGAAGCGCGATGTAGAGGGCGGGGTTGCGGCGGTGGATCTGGTGCTGGCGCAGCCGACGATTGGCTCGCAGTTGATCGACAATTTGAATGCGTCCATCCATTTACGCGCGCTGCTCGCGGACCTCTTTTTGGTGACAGAGATCCTGAACGCGCGGCGGACGCAGGCCAACGCTGAGGCCGCGAGCGGAAGTGCCGGAGCTCGCTGAACCAGCAGTCAAGACGCATGTATTCATCGCAACTTCTCGATCATTTTGAGCACCCGCGCAACGCAGGGGCAGTGGCCGATGCGGATGCGTCCGCGCGGATCGAGAATCCAGCCTGCGGCGATGTTCTGGAGCTGACAGTGAGAATTGCGGAGGGGCGGATCGCCGAGATTCGTTTCCGCGCTAAGGGCTGTGTGTCCGCGATGGCATGCGGTTCGGCGGTGACGGAGCTTGCGAGCGGGAAGACGGTGGCCGAGGCGAAGAATCTGAGCAGGGAAGAGCTGGTGCGCGCTGTAGGTGGGCTGCCCGCAGCGTCATCGCACGCGAGTTACCTGGCGATGGACACGCTCGCGGCTGTGCTCGGGAAGTTTGCGGAAAAATCCTAAGGCATTTCTCCTTCAGATATAGCCGTCTTCATTTGCGCGCTAGGTGGCGATTTCTTGAGGAAATCGCCACTTCGACGCATCGGTTTCGATATGCAGCACAAGGAGAAATGCGTTAGCGCGAAGGCGGGTGGGTTTTTGAGGCGAGTGCCTCGTAGTTTTCTGGCGTGTTGAGTCCGGCCTTTTCCAGGGAATCGGGCACGGAAACATAGGCGACGCGCTGCGCGTTTGCGTGCAGAACTTCGCGCGCGTTGCCGGTAACGGGCGCATCGAGAAACTGCGCGATCATCTCGCGGGTGACCAAAAGGGGGTGTCCATGTTTGCCGTCGTTCTCCGGGGCAACGGCCCAGATGCCTTGCGCGTTCGCGCGCTGGAATGAGTTGCAGAGACGCTCGAGCGAGATGGCGCTGAGCGGCGGACAATCGACGGGAGTAATCATCGCGGAATCGCAGCCGCGCGATAAAGCTTCACGCAAGCCCACCTGCAGGGAGCTGAACTGCCCAAGCTCGGGATTAGGATTGCGGACCATGTGCGCTCCACATGCGCCGGCGGTAATTCCGACGGCCTGAGCGTTGTTGCCTGCAACGACGACGACCAGGCGGGTGAAGGGCTCGAATGCCAAGATGGCGGCGGAGAGAAGCGTGGGGCCGGGCGGCGGAACTGTGCCGGGCAGCGGCGGAGGCCATGGAAGCAGCGCCTTATCCGATCCCATGCGCGAAGACTCTCCGGCCGCAAGGATGAGGCCGCAGAGATTGGGCACACCAGTCATAAAGGATAAAGATAACAGGGAGAAAAGATGGCAGAGTGCGAGAAGGACTGAGACTACTTTTTTGCGGGGACAGGGAGGGGTTCGCCGGGTACAGTGGATTCGGAAACGGCGGCGGGTTTGCTGTTATGGAACCAGCTCATATGGGGCAGAGCCCGCTCTGCGTGGCGGCGCGTGGCAACGAGCTCGGCGACGATGGAGACGGCGATCTCTTCCGGCGTTACGGCGCCAATGTCGAGCCCGACGGGCGAGTGGACGCGGTCGAACAGCTCCGGGTTGAGGCCTTCGCGCGTGAGCTCGCGAAAGACCGTGATGGCTTTGCGTTTGGAGCCGACCATGCCGATGAAACGAGCCGGCGTTTGCACGGCCCAGCGCAGAACGCGCATGTCGTCGCGATGTCCGCGAGTGGCAATGACGATGTAAGACGATTCAACGGGGTTGAGATCCCGAAGCGCATCGTCAAAGTCTTTGGCGACGACCTGAAGTGCGTTGGGAAAGCGCTCGGCGTTGGCGAAGGCCTCGCGGTCGTCTGTAACGACACAGTCGAAGCCCGCGTTGCGCGCTGCTTTGAAGAGCTCGATGGCGACATGGCCGGCGCCAAAGATATAGAGCAGCGGCACGGGCAGTACGGGCTCGATAAAAATTTCGAGCGTTCCGCCGCAGACAAGGCCGGTGTCGTACTTGGGATCCTGATTGAGATCGAAGGTTAGGCTGCGCGGCTTTTCCTGGGCGATGACCTCGCGGGCGGCCTGCCAGACTTCAGCCTCGACGCAGCCGCCCCCGATGGTGCCGGCGATGGAGCCGTCGTCCCGGATAAGCATCTTGGCGCTTTGAAAGGAGGGGATGGAGCCGCGCGAGTTGACGATGGTGGCTACAGCGCCGCTGCGGCCCTCGCGTTGCAGCTTTACGATCTCCTCATAGATGTTCATCTCATTCGATTATTGGATTGCGCGGGAGCGAAGTCAAACCAGGGAGGGAGGACAGGAGAAAGGCGGCGAGGGAGTGAAAGAGGGAAGCAGAGACGGCTCTGCCGGAATCGCTGCAAAGGCTATTGCCGAAAGGGCTCATTTGAGCTAATTTCTAAGACTCACACTCTTTTCTTTGGGAGGTGGCACGCCATGCCCCGAGTTGTTCGATGTTCCATTATCCAGGCGTCGAATGCAGTGCCTGCGACTGAACCGCTGCCCACGCAAAAGAAAGCGATGGTGGAGAAACATGTGGGATTGATTCGCCAGGCGGCCAAGCAGGGCGCGCAAATCGTATGCCTGCAGGAGATCTTCAACGGGCCGTACTTTTGCGCGGAGCAAGAGACCAAATGGTATGAAATGACGGAGGCGGTTCCCGATGGGCCGACTGTGAGCCTGATGCGCGCGCTGGCGAAAGAGCTGCACATTGCGCTGGTTGTGCCCGTGTATGAGGTGGAGCAGGAGGGCGTCTTCTATAACACCGCGGCGATGATCGCGAGCGACGGAGCTTATCTGGGGAAGTATCGCAAGACACATATTCCGCATGTGGCGCCCGGATTCTGGGAGAAGTTCTACTTCCGGCCGGGAAATCTGGGGTACCCGGTCTTCGATCTGGGTTTCGTCAAGATAGGCATTTATATCTGTTATGACCGGCACTTTCCTGAGGGCGCACGGTGCCTGGGATTGAATGGGGCCGAGATTGTATTCAATCCATCGGCGACCGTGGCGGGTTTGAGCGAGTATCTGTGGAAGCTGGAGCAGCCGGCACACGCGGCGGCGAACGGATACTTTATCGCGGCGATCAACCGCGTGGGGACCGAGGCGCCCTGGAACATCGGGGAGTTTTACGGGACCAGCTACTTCTGCAATCCACGCGGGAAGATTATTGCGGAGGCGGCGCGCGACAGAGATGAGGTGCTGACCGCAGATCTGAATCTGGATGAGATTGCCGAAGTGCGGCGGACGTGGCAATTCTATCGCGACCGCAGGCCCGATTTGTATGGGCCGCTGGTGGCGTCGTAAAGCGGAGGCGAGCGCATGAGCACCGCAGCAATACTGGACGAGCAACTGCGAGCGCGGTTCGGCGAGCTGAAGCCGGCGCTGGCGGCGCAGGCCGCGGTGATTGAGGCGGACCGTTGCCTGAATTGCTTCGACGCGCCTTGCACAGCAGCATGCCCTACTCATATCGATGTGCCGGGTTTCATCAAGCGCATTGCTTCGGAGAATCTGCGCGGGTCGGCGATGCGAATTCTGGATGCGAATATTCTGGGAGCGAGCTGCGCGCGGGTTTGTCCCGTGGATGTGCTATGCGAGGGCGCGTGCGTCCTGAATCGGCAGAACCGGAAGCCAATCCAAATTGCGCTGCTGCAGCGACATGCAATGGACTCGTTCTGGGCGTCGGGCGAGATGGTGCCGGCGGCTGCGCCAGGAACGCATAAGCTGCGCGCGGCATGCATTGGGAGCGGGCCGGCTTCGCTCGCTTGCGCGGCGGAGTTGTGCCGCGAGGGCGCGCAAGCGACTGTGATCGAGCGGCGCGATCTGCCGGGCGGATTGAATACGTACGGCGTAGCGGAGTACAAGCTGCGCGCTGCTGACAGCGTGCGCGAGGTGGAGATGATCCGGCGGCTGGGCGTGGAGTTTCGATGCGGAATCGATGTGGGTTCGGCGGAGGCGCTGACGGTTCTGGAAGCGGAATTCGACTTCATCTTTCTGGGGTTGGGACTGGGTGCGATGCAGCGACTCAACATTCCCGGCGAAGAAGCAGAGGGCGTGATGAACGCGCTGGAGCTGATTGCTGCGTACAAGACAGGGCACCTGCGCGAACTGCACGGAACGGTGGTGGTTGTGGGCGCGGGAAATACGGCCATCGACGCGGCCAATGCAGCGCGGCGGCTGGGCGCTGCAACTGTCTATATGGTTTACCGGCGCGGTGAGAGCGAGATGTCGGCGTTCGATTTTGAGTACGAGCACGCCAAGCAGGAAGGTGTGCAGTTTCTGTGGCACAGGAAGCCGGTGGCGATCGGGCGGGACGAGCACGGCCGGTTGACGCTGGAAACGGTGCAGGTGCGGGGGACGAGTGAAAAGCTCGAAGAGGTTCCCAATTCGCAGTCGGCGATTGCATGCGACCTGGTGGTACCGGCGATCGGGCAGTCGCCGCTGACGCAGCTTCTGCAGGAGCTGCGCGGCATAGAGGTGCGCGACGGGAAGATTGTGGTGGATCGCATGACGGGGCAAACAGGGAATCCGAAATATTATGCCGGCGGCGATTGCGTGAACGGCGGGCGCGAAGTGGTGGACGCAGTGGCCGGGGGCAAGCGTGCTGCAACTGCGATGCTGAAGAGTGCGGAGGTGGCCCATGCCTGATATCGGCGTACGAAATTTTGCAGGCAACATTAACTCGCCGAATCCGTTCTGGCTGGCGTCAGCGCCGCCGACCAATACGGGCGAGATGATCATGCGTGCTTTCGACGCGGGCTGGGGCGGCGCGGTGTGGAAGACGATCGGCGAGCCGATCACCAATGTGAGCTCGCGCTACTCAGCGACCGACTGGAATGGGCAGCGCATCATGGGCTTCAACAATATTGAGCTGATCAGCGACCGCACGGTGGAACAGAATCTGCGCGAGATGGCGGAGGTGAAGAGACGCTATCCGATGCACGCGGTGATTGCGTCGCTAATGGTGGCGTCGACGCGCGAAGCATGGCACGAGATCGTGACGCGGACCGAGGATGCGGGAGCAGACGGGCTGGAACTGAACTTCGGCTGCCCGCACGGCATGAGCGAGCGCGGAATGGGCTCGGCGGTGGGGCAGGTGCCGGAATACGCGGAGATGATTACCGCGTGGGTGAAGGAGAAGGCGCGGACGCCGGTGCTGGTGAAGCTGACGCCGAATATCAGCGATATTTGCACGGTGGCACGAGCGGCCAAGCGCGGCGGGGCCGATGGGCTGTCGGCCATCAATACGATCAATTCGATTACGGGAATCGATCTGGACACGTTTGTGCCGAGGCCGAACGTGGACGGGAAGAGCTCGCATGGCGGCTACTGCGGGCCGGCGGTGAAACCCATCGCGCTAAACATGGTGCAGCAGATTCTGGCCGATCCGGAGTCGACGCTGCCGCTGTCGGGGATCGGCGGAATCGGCACGTGGCGCGATGCGGCGGAGTTTCTGCTGTTGGGATGCGGAACGGTGCAGGTGTGCACGGCGGTGATGCATTACGGCTACCGAATTGTGGAGGACATGGCCGAGGGTCTGGACAACTGGATGCGCGAGAAGGGATTCAAGACGCTCGAGGATTTTCGCGGGTTGTCGCTGAATCGCGTGACGGAATGGAAGCACCTGAACCTGAACTACAAGATTGTGGCGCACATCGACGAGCAGAAGTGCATCGGATGCGATCTGTGCCACATTGCTTGCTGGGACGGCGCGCACCAGTGCATTCATCTGGACCGCGTGACCGGGCCGGTGGATGGACACGTGGAACTGCATCGGACGCCGGCGGCGGAGGAAGCAGAGAGCCGCGCGTCGATTGCGGAAACGCCGGTGACCCGGAAAGAGCGCGCGACGGCGTTTGCGCAGGGGCCGTACCCGACGCCGCTCGAACGAATTCCGCGGGTCGACGAGACGGAATGCGTAGGCTGCAATTTGTGTTCGCTGGTTTGCCCGGTGGAGGGATGTATCACGATGGTGCAGGTGGACTCGGGCCTCAAGCCAGAGACGTGGGACGAACGCACGCGGGGAGCGGCGTGCGTGACGCAGACGCAAACGCCGTGAGCACCAAGGAAGCTTAGAATTGCTGTTGATTCAAGCCGAATGGAAGCGAAAGCGAAAAGTCGCTGGCGATTTGATCCTGACGATCTCTCAGCAGGCGAGTCGATTGTAATTGCGCTAGGATTCTTCCTGCTTGTAGGCTGCTTCATTATTTTCGGGGGTTCAGGACACGTAAAGTGGAGCGGCTTGACGCTGAGCACTGCGGCTCTCTTCGGATTCTTCGTTCACGAAAGCCGCAAATTCCTGCAAAGGCCCCGATTCTGGATTCTGGTGGGATTACTGTTGGCGTTGCATCTCTTGCTCTGGATCTCAATTCTGATTCATGTTCAAAGATGGGGTCTACTTTGGTTCAACGTCATGGTCTTTGAGCTACCAGTGTTCTGGTATTTACGAGGGTGGTCCGGGCTCCTTAATTGATCGAAAGGAAAGATTCCATGTCGACTGTACTCATTCAAAACGGAACGGTTGTGAATGTGGACGCCAGCTTGAAGGCGGATATGCTGATCGATGGCGCAGTGATCAAGGAAGTGCGCGCGGGAATCCCGGCGAGCGCGGCGGATGAAGTGATGGACGCGACGGGGCTGCTGGTGCTGCCGGGGGGCATCGATGCGCACACGCACCTCGACATGCCATTCGGCGGGACGAACTCGGCCGACGATTTTGAGACGGGGACAAGGGCCGCTGCGATCGGGGGAACGACGACGATTGTGGACTTCGCCATCCAGGCGCGTGGAACGAAGATGCGGACGGCGCTGGACACGTGGTGGAAGAAAGCCGAGGGCAAGGCGTGCATCGACTACGGGCTGCACATGATCATCACCGATCTGCCTGACGCAGGTCTCGAAGATATGGACGACATGGTGCGCGAGGGCGTGGCCAGCTTCAAGCTGTTCATGGCCTATCCCAACGTGCTGATGGTGGACGATGCGACGATCTTTAAAGCGCTGCAGCAGACGGCGAAAAACGGCGCGCTCATCTGCATGCATGCGGAAAATGGATCGGTGATCGACGTGATCGTGCAACAGGCGCTGGCGGAGGGGAAAACTGCACCGGTTTATCACGCATTGACCCGGCCGACGAAGGCCGAGGCCGAGGCGGTGCATCGCGCGATTGCGATGGCGGAGATTGCGGGAGTGCCGATTTATATCGTGCACCTTTCGAGCGAGGATGCGCTGAACCAAGTGCGCGAGGCGCGTGACCGCGGGTTGCCGGCGTTCGCCGAGACGTGCCCACAGTATCTGCTGCTCTCGATTGAAGACAACATGGAAGGCAAGGGCTGGGATGGCGCAAAGTACGTGTTTACGCCGCCGCTACGCGAAAAGAAGAATCAGCCGAAGCTGTGGGAGGGGCTGAAGAAGGACAATCTGCAAGTGGTGTCGACGGATCATTGCCCGTTTTGCTTCGAAGATCAGAAGGCGCTGGGCAAAGACGATTTCACGAAGATTCCCAACGGGGGACCGGGAATCGAAAACCGGTTGCAATTGCTGCATCATCACGGCGTGGGGCAGGGAAATTTTTCCATTAACAGATTCGTCGAGCTGGTTTCGACGGCGCCCGCGCGGATCTTCGGGATGTATCCGAAAAAGGGCGTGCTGGCCGCGGGAAGCGACGCGGACCTGGTGCTGTGGGATCCAGCGGAGGACTATACGATCAGCGCTAAAACTCATCATATGCGCGTGGATTACTCGATGTTCGAGGGATTCAAGGTGCGCGGGAACGCGCGCGATGTATATTCGCGCGGCGAGCTGATTGTAAGTGGCGGAAAGTTTATTGGGAAGCCGGGGCGAGGGAAATACTTGCGGCGCGAGGCGCGGGGCGGGGCGTGGAAATAAGGCAGCTACTAGCTGCGAGCTTCTAGCTTCCAGCTTTTTCTTGCGTGGGTGTGGATAGTGCTTTCCCGCTAGAAGAAAGCAACCGCAGATCCTTCGACTTCGGTCGCTATAGCGACCTCCGCTCAGGATGACAACTATATCATAAATAACTATAAATAAACCATATAATTTTATATAATGCTCTATACAAAGTATGCACAGCCACGAAGAATCAATGGCTTGCGCGGAAAATCTACACAGAAACTGCACAGAACGGAATAACCGCAGGAGGCGAACATGGCGTTTATTACCGAGAAAGAGGAGCTGAAACCCGGCCTGATTCTCTTCCGGCGCGGCGACGTAGACCACCGGATGTGGTATTGCCGCATGAAGATGCCGAAGGCCGACCGCTATAAGACGGTTTCGCTTAAAACAACCGACATCAGCGCGGCCCGCGAGCGGGCCTTCGATCAGGACGCGGACGTGCGGTTCCGCATCAAGCATGACGTTCCCGTATTCAACCGCCCCTTCCGTGACGTGGCGCGAGAGTATCTGTTGACGCAGGAGGCGCGAGCGAAGCGCGGGGAGATCAGCGCCGCGCGGCCCAAGAAACTCCGCGCCGTCATCGAAGGCACTTTAGACAGGTACGCAGGTTCCACTCAGGTCCATCTGATCGGTGACGAACGCTGGGGCGGCTATCCGGCATGGCGGCGGGAGAACGGCGCGGGACGCCACCGGCGCAACGGCGTTCGGGAAGTCACAGCCGATGCAGCGCAATCCTTCGCGGACCATGAAGCCGAGCGCCGCACCAAGGTTCAGCACACCCTGGGCATCAGAGTGTTGAAGCCGATTGAAGTCAAACCTTCCGAAGATCGGGTGGTTCCTTTCATCAGCGATTCCACCATCCGCTTCGAGATGTCCATCTTCGGGGCGATTATGAACTACGCGGTGAAGAAACGCTATGTTCCCGCAAGCCAGCGTTTCGACGAGCGCCCGAAGCTCAAGACCATGCGGCGTGACGAGTTCACGCTGGAGGAATATCGCAAGCTGCACACCATAGGCCGCAAGTGGATTGCGGAGGCGGGCAAGCCCTCAAGCATCTGGTATCGCACTGTCACCTACAACTTGATTCTGATTGCCTGCAATACCGGCATGAGACCAGCGGAGATGAAGAATCTCCGCTGGCGCGACATTATGCCCGCGAAGGACCGCGAGGGCCGTGAGATCGTCGTGCTGTTCGTGCAAGGCAAGGGCAAGTCGCGCAAGCTGGTGGCTCCCAAGAGTGTCGGAGATTATTTAGAACGCATTCGCGCAATCTCCAAAGCCACGGAACCGGACGACAGAGTATTTACCAACATCACAGGCAAGCCCGCAAAAACGCTGTATAGTTCCTTGATTGCCGATCTTTTGAACGAAGCGAAGCTGCGCGAAGGAACGCAGGGCTTTCCGCGCTCGACCTATTGCTTCCGGCACACGTATGCAACGCTTCGCTTGCAGGAAGGCGTGGACGTGTATTTCCTCGCCGAGCAGATGGGAACTTCCGTCCACATGATTGAAAGCCACTATGGACACGTGAACACCATCAAGCACGCCGACCGCGTGTTGCAGGGCATGGCAGGTTGGGAACTGCCGCAACCGGACGATGCCAGGGCCAAGGCGTCGAAAGCGGCGGAGACACACGATAAAGACAAGAGAGGTCAGCGCCACAGGCCGCGCTGACCGTGAATCTCCCGAAGCCGTCTTTGGCCGGAGCCGCTGGCGGAGGCTGGCGCAGGGAGATGTGATTCCATTGTCCGGCCCGGACATTTCCTGCTGAGATGATTCCGATTTGCCGCAGCCCCGCCGGGGCGTTCTTAGCGGCAAATCTCCGCGCACGAGCCGCCGCTGGCGGCTGTTCTTAGTGCGCTTTGTGTGGGCCTTCCTCAACCGTGCCGTTGAGGTTCCCGGCATCTCACTTCGCTAATGCGTAGCGGCCAATACGGAAATGCGCGGCACACGGATTTGATTTTCTCGCTTGCGTGTTTGGGCAATGTCGTAAGACGACTGCATACGCATCAGCGTATCCATCTTTACTCCAAAGGCTTTCTCGATGCGGAGCGCCATATCCCCGGAAAGGTCGGCCTTGCCATTGAGCAGGCTGGACAACGTAGGACGCGAGACGCGCAACGCTATCGCCGCCGCCGTGACCGTTAGCCCTGCGGCTTCGATAATCTCCGTCCGAATGAAATCCCCAGGATGGGGCGGGTTCTTCATGGGCATGGTCTCTTCTCCTTTGAACCTAGTGGTAATCCTCTAAATTCACGTCGTAAATCTCGCGTTCGGTTGTGTCGATACGAAAGGTCAACCGCCGATTGGCCGTAACGCTCAGGCTCCATGTGCCCTTGCGGTCGCCCGTCAGGGTATGCACTTTCCATGATGGCAGCGCCCGCAATTCTTCCGGGTCGTCCATGTCGTCCAGAAAGGCAAACATCTTGCGGAGCTTGTCCACCGTATCGGCTGCCACGCCCTTGGTGGCGTCGTCCGCGTAGAGCTTCTTCAAACCTTTATGGACGAAGTTGCGTATTCTCACCTGAATAACTGTAGCCTGTAGCCTAACACTTGTCAAATACCGAGATAGACGTTTCCATACTTTTCGGGAAGGATGCTGCGCCCTTCCCGCGCTGCAACCGCCCATAGTACCGTGCGTTTTCCGCTTCCCATCCATGCGGGGCCGTTCCTTCCCCGCAACGCCCCTCCCTAAAACCATGCGGAAGTAGACCGAAATTTCTTCTTTTATCAAGTGCCCCCGCTTCATGCGGCTTTATGGCAGAGCCGGTCGGAACCCGTCAATGCTCTCCGCTGCGCTTCGATGAACGCGCAGAAGAACGCGCGGCATTGACCGAACCCGCCTCGCCTCTGCCCGCCGCGCAAGACATGAAGGGGGGCACTCAACAAAAGAAATTTGGTTGAGTGCCAAAGGCGAAATGCCTCCTTCACAATCTCGCCCCGCGCGGGCAGCACAGGAGAGCAAAACGTCATGGCATACAGCAACCATCGCAATGCCGCCACCAGCAGCAGGCCAAGTATCTACCAGACCGTTACCGACCGCATTCTTTCCAGCCTCAAAGCAGGCGTGATTCCGTGGGAGAAGCCGTGGAAGTCGCCGCGCTACGCTGGCGGCCCGTTCCCGCGCAACTTCTACACCGGCAAGCCCTACCGGGGCATCAATGTTCTTTTGCTTTGGTCGAGCGAGTACAGTTCTCCATTCTGGCTTACCTTCAAGCAGGCGCAGGCGTTGAAAGGCAATGTCCGCAAAGGCGAGCACGGAACGCCGATTGTTTTTTACAAGCAGCTTCCCAAATACGCAAAGAACGACGAAGACACCACCGGCAAGGATGAGCGCGTTCCCTTCATTCTTTGCCACTACACGGTTTTCAACGTGGAGCAGTGCGACGGTCTCACGCTTCCTGAAATCTCGCAGCCCGCCATCGCGCAGGAGATCGGCGAAGACGAACTCTGCGAGGGCATTGTCACCGGATGGGAGAATCGCCCCGCACTCTATCTCAACCGCCCCAGCGAGTACCGCGCTTACTACCGGCCCTCTACCGATTCCGTCCACATGCCCGCACGTTCCCGTTTCGTCGATGCGCCGCACTATTACAGCACCCTGTTTCACGAGTTGGTGCACAGCACAGGCCATGAGAGCCGTCTGCATCGCACCTTTGGCGACCGCTTCGGAAATGAACTTTACAGCAAGGAAGAGTTAGTTGCGGAGATGGGCGCGGCATTCCTTTGCGCTATCGCTGGCATCGCCAACGAGCACACCGACCGCAACACCACCGCGTACATCCAGAACTGGCTTGAAAAGCTGCAAGAGGATAACCGCCTTATCGTTCATGCCGCCGCTAACGCGCAGAGAGCCGTGGACTTGATTCTTGGCAGCACATTTGAGGAAGAGAAGGAGACAACCGAAAACGCCGGGGATGCCACTGTCAGCGGCATCCCCGCAGCCGTTGCAATGACTATACCTCCGGCAAGCTACGGCCATGCTCATCTCTGAGCAGTGGCAGGATGCCTTTATCCGGCTCTCAAATACTCCGAGAGTGCGACAATGCGCACTGGTAGAATGGAGCCTATGGCAAACGGCGGATTTCTCGGCTTTGAACGGCAGATCACGCTGCCCGCGAGTGTATAGGAATGTGCCGGAATAAAGTAGAGGCGGAATTATGATCCCTGACGGTCTTGATTTCAGTGATCGGAATGCCGTGGAGAAGTTTCTTGAGACTGATAGATTTCGCCGCTGCGCGAATCTGAAATGTCCATCAGCACGTTTGGAACACGTGGTTATATACCTGCCTGTGTGTTTAGAGGGGCGTTTCAATAAAGAAGGCATTGCGCAGTATTTTGACATGCCCATGCCGCAACACCCTCTCAGTCCCCTGATCTATACAACCGTTGCGGAATGGGGACCGCACGTGAGTTGCCCGCGTGACTGCAAAGGTTATCGGAACCGTACCGTAGCAAAGATTCTGGGGAGTGTGAAACGCGGGACAAGCTGGGTCTTTGAGAATGTCATAAAACCGACGGAAGTCTTGTGGGCTGCATTCTGGGCTTGGGTGTTTAAGTAGCCCCGAATTAGTGTCGCGGAATCTCGCGCTCGTCCAAGATTCTTTCAGCGATGCCGATTCGCCTCCCCCACCCATCCTGATCTTGGCTATTAGTCGCATTTAGGCATTCAATGGACAACTGCCAAAGCTTGATTGCCTCTGCCGGTGAAGCAGTTTGCATCATGTGTGTCCAATCCTCTATGGAGGGGACGTTTTTGACCTGTTCTATTGTCACCATAGAGACAGTTTAGCAGGGCTTTTGCCGGTGAGTACTTTTGATGCGGGCGGTAGTCGTCAGCGTGAGCACATGGGTTCCGATGGTGATTGACGCCGTGGCTGTCTGCGCGAACCCGGCGGCGCAGCGCAGGGCGAGGAATAGGGACAGGACCGCGATGCGGGTATTCATGCGCCCGGTTCTCCCACTGCCAGCCCGTCCCGTCAAATCCTACTGCCGCGCGCTGGCTGCCTGGCTATGGCTGGAGCCGCTGTCGGACTGCACGGGGACCTGTCAAGGATTCTTCTGCTGGACAGATGCGGGAGTTTTCCCGGTTTCGGAATCTACATCCTGAAATGGAAGGAGCCCCCGCGTAGGGACAAGCATATCCTCTTCCATCTGTGCCGCTATGCCGCTGCCTCTTTTGCGCAGAAGTGTATCCCACGAGCTGTTGACTCTTTTGCAATTCTCAGACATCGGCAGCACGGGCGAGTTGATCAAGACCACTGACGGTGGAGAAAAGCGGATTTTCAGCGTTTCGTCCGTGCAGCCGTCGAGCGAGCGAGTGGTGGCCAGAATCCCTGTATTGTCCCAACTAGCAGGCTTAAAATCTTCAATCCAGACCTGTTCACTACGGTCGAACGGATTTTCACTGTCGATCTCAAGGCACTCGTTTTCGCGGAGCGAACATAGGACGGTCACGACTTCCGCGTCACCTTGATCGTTGGAATCGCCAACAGGAACGAACCTTCCCTGAATCCAGAAGACGGTCTTGGGGTTGATGTCGGAGCTTACCCAAGCGAGAGGTCCGGAACTATTTCTGTGTTTCCCGCTGAGAGATGCAGTCGGCGGTTGTACACTTCCGGGCCGTGCTCCATCTGGCTTCCCATTCTGTGCCCAGCCAGAGCCAGCGGCCAAGAGAGCCAGTAAAACAAGCGCTTTCATCAGTCTTTCTCCTATCTATGACTGAGCACAACATATGATAGCTGCAAGCCGCAACCATCACGATCCAAAGTAGACCGCTGCCAGTGACGATCACAGGAAATGATTACGGCTGGTAGCGCCACAGATCGTTGAAATCGACTGTTCCTTGTGTGGAAGAGTTGCCGCCTCCGAAAAGCCAAAGGTTGCCGCTTCCATCAATCCAGCTGACGGAGGTAGATCGTGCGCCGGGAACGTTGGAGGAGGGTACGCCAAGAGTGCCATAGACACCAGCCGCATTTGCAGTGCTGCTTCCGCTCATCCAAGTCCATTCTTTGGACGTGGGGCTGAACTCCCACAGGTCATTGAGGTAGCTATACCCCCCGTTCGCATTGCCACCGAAAAGCCAAAAGTTGCCGCTGCCGTCGATCCAACTGACGGCAGAGTATCGGGCTCCGGGCATGTTGCCCGTTGCGGGAGTGCCTTGGGTGCCATAGACACCGGTGGCGTTTGCTGTGCTGCTCCCACTCACCCAAGTCCATTCTTTGGTCGCAGGATCGAACTCCCACAGGTCGTTCAGAATCGTTGCGTTAGGTCCAGCGCCTCCGAAGAGCCAAAGGCTGCCACTACTATCGATCCAGCCAACTGCGCCAGATCGGGCTCCGGGAACATCACTGGCGGCGGCGACTCCCATATTGCCGTACACGCCGACCGCGTTTGCCGTGCTGCTCCCGCTTACCCATGTCCAGGTCTTGGCTGTGGGATTGAACTCCCAAAGGTCATTGAGTTCGCCATAAGCGCCGGTCGAATCAAACCCTGTGCCTCCAAAAAGCCATAGATTTCCAGTGCTATCGATCCAGCTAACTGTCCCCCCGTACCGCCCACCTGGAACATTGTTGGCAGCCGGCACGCCTTGCGTACCATAGACGCCCGGCTCGCCGGCGTCGCCAGGCGGGTTCAAACGCATCACGCTGCTCCCGCTCACCCAAGTCCATTCTTTGGTCGTGGGATTGAACTGCCACAAATCATTAAGGAGGCCATTCGTCCCGACTGAATCGTGGCCAGCACCTCCGAAGAGCCAGAGGTTGCCGCTACCATCAATCCAACTGGCTGCGTAGTACCGGCTTCCCGGAACATTGCCCGTGGCTGCAATGCCTTCGGTCCCGTAAATTCCATTCGCGTTTATAGTGTTGCTTCCACTTACCCAGGTCCATTCTTTGGTGGTTGGACTGAATTCCCAGAGATCGTTGAGGCCACCGTAAGCGTTGCCGGGGTCAGTTGGATCAACGGTCGAATCATCACCGACGCCACCGAAAAGCCAAAGGTTGCCGCTGCCATCTGTCCAACTTACGGAAGCAGATCGTCCCCCAGGCACGTTGGTTGCAGAGGCAGTGCCGAGTGTCCCGTAGACTCCGGCGGGTATACCCCCAGCAGGCACAGTGTCGCTGCCGCTCATCCAAGTCCACTCGTTAGCCGTGCTGGGCGGCGGAGTGGTTCCACCACCACCTGTTCCACTCCCGCTACTGCCTCCGCCGCAACCGGCGAGGAGAACGGTGAAGGAAAGAACGGCGGGCAGGCAACAGGAAACAAGCTTTCGTACAGTCATGGATGGTCTCTTTCGCTTTTGTCTTGTAGCACAGACGCCCGATCACTGCCTATCCCACTTTCGTCAGTCATCATAGGACGGCAAGAATTTGGGAACAACAACATTGTGACACATCGGCTGTGTACGCATCGGCTACGAGGCGTCGAGCATGACAGTTGATGCCGCTCGACATTCGCATTCGCTTTGGCCGTGCTATTCGCCGAATCCGCGAGGAACAGGGGATCAATCAGGAGGAGGCAGCGGAGCGCTGCGGGCTGCATCGGACGTATTACAGCGGAATCGAACGCGGCGTTCGCAACGTTTCACTGGTGAACATCGAACGGGTGGCAAAGGGTTTGAAAACGAGCCTTTCGGATCTGTTCCATCGGCTCTGAACCTAACCCGGTCTGGAGTCCCAGTGGTCGGTAGATTTTATCCGGTCGTTCTAGGCAGCCCGGAATATTACGCTGTAGAGTAGATTCCACTACAAGCCACGGGGCGTTGCCTGCTCACTCTCCTATAGCCGTCCTCTTCGTGGGCTGGCCGCGTCTTAAGGGACCCGGCCCGGATTATCATCAGGGTAAACCGTATGCCAACCGTTTACGTTTTCGGTGCGGGTGCTTCGCGCGATGCTGGATACCCTCTGGCTTCACAGATGGGCGGTGCCCTATTTGAATACATGCTGAAGTCTGAGAACGTGTCGATTCGAGCTTCCGCAGAATTTCTCATAGATACCTTTAGAGAAACTCGGAACATCGAGGACTTGATCACCGAGATCGAATCTCAGGTCGTTAGGCTCAAGGACTCCGAAGTTTCCGAAGACCGCATCCAGCGCAACAGAATAGGGAATCGTCGAGGCTACCTCGGAGTGGCGTTACAGGAATGGTTTCGACAGATTCATTTGCTCCCAGCCGGGAGCTACGCGATATTTGCTGAACATATCGTGCGACCAGGAGACGTGGTCGTCACTTTCAATTACGATGATTCCCTTGAGCGAGAGCTTAGGCGGTTCGGCAAATGGGACATTTCGCGTGGGTACGGATTTCCGCTCGGAATGGAGGACATTCCATCGGATGTTTTGGTGCTCAAGCTACACGGCAGCGTGAATTGGCTGGTCTCGCTTTTTGGGGGCGCAACGGAAGGAACCTTTTTAGTCAACCCGCCATCCTCGATGGGAAGACATCCCGTCATCCATCGCGCCGATCTGGAGTTTCTCGGCTACGAAACATTCTCGGGTCACATGTATCAGAGCGGCGGCGCGTTTCCGTGCCTCATACTTCCCGGTCGCAGCAAAGAATTCTTCTTCGATACTTCCTTTGGTTATGAGTTTGGCGACTTCTGGGATCATCTCTGGTCGCTGGCGGCAAGAGCATTAAAGGCCGCTAACAAAATCGTCGTTTGTGGCTACAGCCTGCCGAGCGCTGACCAACGCGCCCGCGATTTGCTTTTCCGACAACCGCAACGTAAAGCTGAAATCGAAATCGTTTCTGGTGACCAGTCAGAGCGTATCGCGCGCGAATTTACGGACGCCGGATTCAAAAGCGCTTCGACTTTTGGGAACGGATATTTTGTGGGCTGGTGTCAGGCAAATCAAACAACGTCGGCCCCTGACGCAAAAGACGATCTGGCCGCTACAATAGCTGCGTCAGTACAACCAGAGGCCCAGTAAGGACGAGCGCATCGCTTCTTGCGGGCGATTTTGGAGGTGTCCTGTCTTGTTGATAACAATTCTTGTCGTTCTTTGCGTCTTGGTTCTCTATGTAGCGTGGCTGACCGAAAAGACGCGCACAAACACCGCTGCGATTGCGACGAGTCTCACTCAAAAGAAATCAGGAACGGATGCGGCTGCTGTTAACCAGCCACGTCTCGGTTATGAATGGCATGAGGACGGGTGGCCGCAACTTCCATCAGACGACGAGAACGATCGGGAACCGTGGGTTCTTTTTGCGAATCCGCGCCCGTTTGAGTACAGGGATGCTTATAGCGAGGCTTTATTGATGGCCGAGTTCAAGGCACCCCCGGCCGCCTTGGAGCGGAAGGCATTCTTGAAACGATTTTTCAGAACCTGCGGGGATTATTTGCCAATTTCAGTAGCAGATGCGGCTGCGAAAGATGATGATCCGGCGGTGCGAGTCTGGGCCGCTGCACACATGAATCTTATCTACAAGGATTATTCAAGTAAAGACTGGGAAAATGCGCCGATCATCCGCGATTTCACCGAAGTTTTTGCCGCCGATGTTGAGCCGATTGTTCGCGCTGCGCTTTGGAGTAATCCAGACCACCCGAAGCTGGAGAACCGACTTTTTCATTCGTTGGGAGTTCCCCAGGGATGGGAAGAACTCGTAGCTGGTATGTCAACGCTTGACCGTCTTGCTTTGATGCGGAATCCCGATATTAGCAGCCGGTTCATTGTCGCATTGATGAAAGCAGAATCGGATGCGCTCTCTATTCCCCAAAGTGAACACATTGAACTTTTGAGTGCCGCATTACTCAACCCGCGCCCAATTCAGTTAAGCCGTCGATTCGGTCGAGACTTCTATCTGACATTTGGAGATGGAAACCCACCTGACGAAGTGTATGCAGAGATGTGGAGTGTTGCAGTCGAACGATGGCTCGAAACTCCAATTCCATATCGGGTTTTCAACTTCATCCAGACTACGCCTAAAGTCAAGCTCGCTACCTACCAGCGTTTGGCCGAAGAGAAGCATTGGGGCTTACGCGACGCGATTTTGAGTGGGTCTGACCCGTCGAGGGATGGAGATGTGTTGAAGCTCGGTCTGACTGACCCAAAAGATAGTTGCAAATGGACTGCCGGAGAGCGTTGCGGAGACTATCGAGCTTTCGTTAAACGATCAAAATGATTTTTGGCGTGGCGACGCTATTGAGATCGGACCCTGCACACTGTTCACGAGGTTTTCAAAATGGGTTTTTGGCAAACCGTTTGGAGCAATGTACTCGGCGGAATCGGAGCCGGCCTGTTTTTTGTATTCATGTACCTCGCCGTTCAGTGGTTCTTGCAAGCGACTGATCTGCTCGTCTCGTACAACTGGGGCTACAAGACGGTGAGTGGTGTCTTCTCCGCGTGGCCGAACTTTGTCGTTAGAAACCGCTCCCGGACACGCGCATATCGTATCGCCAACATCGCCTATACCCACAAGGGGCAGGTGCATTGGTTCGACAACGAGTCACTTTGGGGCTTTGTGCTGGAACCGGGGACGATGAACAACACACTCTCCGGTGCTCCGGTAAAGAACTTGGGATCGTTGCAGGACGCACTCGGATTGGAAGTGACGATCCGGCTTCAAACCGGCAGAGCGTTCTGGCTTCGTGGCGAGGGTCCAGGTCAGATGGGCCGGAGCAGGATGCAAAGAGCGCTATTTGCTCTCAGAGCAAAGCTGGAGTCTATGCTGATTGCAATGGAGTGAGTGGACCAATCCGCTTGTGGAGCAGGAGGGCGTTGGCAACATGGTTGTGAACGTAGAGATCATTTGCGAAAACTGCGGTAGCCGCCACGTCTACCACTACGCCAAAGACCCGGGTGACGGAGACCTTGGCGACACGTGCAACAACTGTGGGGAGTTGCTGCGCGGTCCGGGAAGAAAGTGGGTTACAGAGAGCGGACAGGCCGCGAGTTCGGAGTGAGGAATCTTCGTTTGGCTTGGCATTCCCCGGAGGCTACAACAATAGGCCGAGGCTGGGAAGCTGGTGTCAAGGCTCTTGACCGCGAAGTGGCGCGCGCAGCCCGGCCTTGATGCTGGCCGGGCCCCGGCTATGATGCTGCCATCCGGAAAACGCAAATTCTGAAAGCCGATGGAAAGGGAACCGATGAAGTTCTCGGAGATCGCAAACCGTCTGACGGGCATCTCTACGCCATTTGGCGGGGCATCTTGGCAGCCTGCCGAAATGGAGATTGCAGCGGCCCGCCGGGTGATGGCCTTTCTGGAAGACCGTCGCGTTCTCTACGCCCCAGAGGAGATGGAAGTCGCCTCTCACTGTGTCCAATCGGTGATCGAAATCCGGCACCATCTCAGCGATGTGTTGGGCAAGTTGGACAGCGGGTCCGAATTGGCCGCGAGTTTGCGGGCGATGCGGGCGGCCTGCCGGAAGTTCCTTGAGCGGGTGGGGACAGACGGACGCGGGGGCATCCACCACGGCAGCGGCTGGGGCTTTCATGGCTGGACTTTCGGGAGCGCGCTCGGGGAGTTGCGGGGGACGTTCGGCATCCACCTTGCGAAGATCGCCGCCGTGTTCAAGCTGGACGTGGAGGACCGGCTGGCCTCCATCCTGCCTGCGAATGCCGACACCGGCGACGACGACCGGCTGTTCCGCAAGCTGTATCCCTGAGCTTCGCCGGGTCAGATTGTCTGTGAGGGCCGGAGTTCCGTGTCAGGATGAGCATTGCAAGACCGGCGCTGCCTTCGGCATCGGATGTACGCTGCGACACGTCACCCCCAAATGGGATGCTGCCGGTAAACCGGCTTGAAATCTTAGGCGGGCGACGTGAACGCACTTTGAATCAGCAGTTTGACAATTCGCGCAGACGGCATCATGGCAATGCGTTTACGCGCGTAAACGCGCAATGCGCTCTACAGCGTCCGCCGTGTAAACGCACTGATAGACAAGGGCTTTCAGCAATCGGGCGCTTGACGGCCAAAATCGCAGGGTGCAAGCTGAATTTGAGGCGGGTTTCCCCATGAGCACTCCCCGCATCCCGGCTCCGTTGCAGTCTCCAGCCTCGCCGAGTGGCGAAGCGCGTCCGGTTCTTCGTGCCAAAACCATTGCAACCAGGGTTACGCCGGAAGAGCTGGCCGAGGTAGAAACCGCCGCCGAAGACGCCGGGAAAACGTTGGCCGAATGGCTGCGCGAGCTGGCCCTGAAAGCCGCGCGGGAACGTCCGGCAAACCCCACCGAGTTGGTACTGGCCGAGGTTTCGGCACTGCGCTACATGCTCCTGAATCTCTTTCACGCGACGGCCCAGGCGAACGCCGAAGGCAAGCATCTGCTGCCCGATTCCGTGGTCAAAATCCGGGACCAGGCCAACGTGCGGAAGCTGGCCGATGCCCGCAAATTGCTCGCAGAGTTTCTGTCCCAGGAGGGACCGGACGGGAGCAAGCAGTGAGCCGCCCCATGCGTTTTCCCAATCGTTCCGGGCGGTTGTTTTGGTTCCTTTTCTGGCTTGCGGTGGGACCGCTCGTGCTCATCTTCCCGGCTTCGGCCTGGCTTTCCTGGACGCTCGAACCGCTCCAAAAAGTCTACCTTACGACCTATGCCGCCAGCTCCGTAGGGGCTGGGATGCCGCACAGCGAAATGACGATCCGTTGGGTGATGAAGACCGCCCCTAGGCGGAAGGCAATTCCTGCCTCAGCCGAAGATGTAGTGACAGGCCCAGACCCGAAACTGCCCGTCAGCCTCTCGCCCAAAGCCATCGCGGAGGGTTGGCGTGGACTAGCTTACAGCGCCCCGGAGAAAGTGCCCGCCGACGCGCTCGCCAAGGGATTGCAGGACTATGTTTACGATGGCGTGAGTGTGTGGTGGCTGTTTGGCAGACCGATGCTCAACAGCCTTGCCATGTTGATGCTGCTCTATGTGCTCTGGCTCCAGAGGAAGCAGATTTTTGGGCGACGACGACAGCAGGAGGAACGGCACGGACGCAGAACCAAAGGCCCGGAACTGGCATCGGCTTTTCGGTGGCGCAGCGCAGAGACGGACGGCATACGATTCCGGCTGCGTTTCGAGAATCGCCTATTGCGGTGGCTGCCCTTTGGACCAAGCTACTGCATCCCGCAGAGGTTGGAAGCGAGCCACATTCTGATGATGGGCGACACCGGCAGCGGTAAGTCCAACGCCATCCGACAGCTTCTCCGTCAGGTGCGGGAGCGGGGAGAAAGCGCCATCGTTTACGACCCGGCAATGGACTTTGTGAGCGAGTTTTATTCGCCCGCGCGGGGCGATTTGATTCTCAATCCGCTGGACCAGCGTTGCCCATATTGGGGACTAGGCGATGAGATCGACCGCGACGAAACAGCGGCGACCATTGCCGCCGCGTTCCTGCCGGAAAAAGAATATGAGAAGGAGTTTTTTACCGATGGGCCGCGCCGGATACTGGCCCATCTGCTCAAGCGCAAGCCGCAGCCCAGGGACATTCTGAGGATGATGGCCGACCCGTCGCGGATCGAGGCGGCGGTGAAAGGAACACCGCTGGCCGCCTTGCTCGATTCGGGAGCACCGGCACAGCGGGCGGGTGTGCTTGCCAGCCTGAACATGGTGGCTGACAGCTTAGAACTGTTGCCGGAGTGGGAGCATACGAGGCCGACGTTTGCGACGGCGGAGTGGTACACCGCGCGTAAGCGATGGGTGTTTCTGACTTCCACTCCTGCCTATCGCGCGAAGATTCTGCCGCTGCATTCCGTGTGGCACGATTTATTCATCCTTCGCATGATGGGCTACTGCGAAGACCATACGGCGAAGCCGGTATGGTTTGTGCTGGACGAGCTGGCAAGCCTCAACAAGCTGCCGCAGCTCCACACTGCCGTCACGGAAAACCGCAAGTATGGAAACCCTGTTGTAATGGGTTTTCAGGGGCGCAGCCAGCTTGAAAAACGCTACGGCCAGGACGCCGAGGCCATGCTTTCGCAGCCCGCAACCAAGCTGTTTTTCAAGACCACCGAGCCGCGCGCCGCGAAGTGGATTTCCGATGCCATCGGGGAAATTGAAGTGGAGCGATTGAAGGAATCGCGCAGCATGGGACTGCTACGCAGCCGAAAATCGTATGCGATGGAGATTGCGACCAAGCCGCTTGTCATGGCTTCGGAAATCTCCGGCTTGGAGCCGTTGCACGGTTTCATCAAGCAGGAGAACAGAGTTGTTCCTGTTCACTTCCAGTTCGCAAAGAAGCATGGCAGGCAACCGGAGTTCATCGAGCGCAAAATGCCAGAGGTTGCGCCCAGGCCGTCACCGCCGACGCCGGTAACTCGCACAGAACAACCCAAGACGCCAGCAGCAGCCCAGGCCACGCTCCCGCTTTTCGATGCGCCCGCCGACCAGCCCACCGACAAAACCAAAGAGGCATTTGTGTGGGATGAGTCCAAGGGAATTGAATGAACTTGTCATTCACTTGCATTACAATAGTTCCAGGAGAACTTCTCATGCCTGCGAACGCATTGGTACAAACGCGGATTGATTCTGCCGTGAAAGAGCGCGCGGCGGCGGTACTCGACGAGTTGGGCATCACAGTCTCGGATGCAGTACGCATCTTGCTGACGAGGACTGCCAACGAAGGTGTGCTTCCTTTTACCCCAACAGCGAATACTGCCGAGTATGACGCATGGTTCCGAGCTAAGGTGCAGGAGGCACTGGACAACCCGCGCCCCGCAATCCCGCATGAAACAGTGAAAGCCCACTTTGCGAAGCGCCGGGCCGCAGCAAGCCGTAAGGCTCGGTGAGCTATGAGGTTGGAATGGTCCATCTTTGCAATGGATGACCGCAATGCCATCTTCGATTACATCGAGGCCGACAGTCCGCAAGCCGCTGTTACCGTGGATGATCGGATCGAGGAACAGGTCGAATGGCTGCTCCAGTTCCCTGAGATGGGTCGTACTGGACGCATCGAAGGCACACGAGAGCTGGTTATCCAGCACACACCCTATATTGTGGCTTATCGGGTTATGGGCAAAATCATTCGTGTCCTGCGCGTTTTGCATGGTGCGCAGCGATGGCCGGTAGAGATGCCGGAGGGTATGGAACAGTCATAGAATCTCTCCAGCGATGGAGTTGCATTATGCTGACGATTTCCAAACCGCTGTCAGCTTCACAGGTGCGAACGTACCATGAGCGGGAGTTTGCCTCTGAGCGGCAGAACTATTGGAGCCGCGACCAGCAGGGACATAGCGAGTGGCAAGGCAAGCTGGCCGAGCAGTGGGGTTTAGAAGGTGCAGTCGGCGATGAGCACTTCGCCCGGCTGACCGAAGGCCAGCACCCGCACACGGAAGCGCAGCTCGTTCGTCATCAGGTTTCCAAAACCTATGAGGGGAAATTCGGCAAGGAGGTGACGAGCGTAGAACATCGCGCCGGTTGGGATGCTACGTTCTCCGCGCCGAAGTCTGTTTCTCTCACCGCCCTTGTCGGCGGCGATGAGCGTGTCCGAGAGGCGCATCGGGAGAGCGTGCGTGTCGCCTTGGGAGAGTTGGAGCGGTACACGCAGGCCCGCATCGGCAACGTCCACGCGCCCGAGACAACTGGAAAATTCGTTGCAGCTACCTTTGAGCATGACACCGCGCGGCCTGTGGACGGCTACGCCGCGCCGCAGCTCCACACCCATGCTGTGATCTTCAATGTCACCGAACGCGACAACGGCCAAACACGCGCCTTGCAGCCGCAGGAGCTATTCGCGTCGCAGCGCGTCGCTACCAGCCTGTACCGTTCCGAGCTGGCGATGCGGTTGCAGGGCTTGGGCTATGAGCTGGAGCGCGGCAAGCATGGACAGCCGGAGATCAAGGGCTACACGAAAGAGTATCTGGAGGCCAGCAGCCCGCGTCGGGAGCAGATCAAAGACCATCTCCGTGAGATGGGGATAGACGGAGCCGGAGCCGCGCAAGTCGCTGCACACCGGACGCGGGACAGCAAGGAGCTGCTATCGCCGGAACAGGTATTAGAGAGGCACCGGAATCTGGCCGCGCAGTATGGACATCAGGCCGACCGGGTTGTGGCCGAGGCGCGGGAGCGTGGACAGCGCCACGTTCACGAACCCGCGCTGAATCGGAGCACAGTGGCCGCGCAACAGGCCGTCACGTATGCCCGCGACCATCTCTTTGAGCGTTCCGCCGTGCTGGACCGGCGCGACCTTCTGGAAGCGGCGCTCAATCGCGGTATGGGTGAAACAACGTATGCCCATGTTCGGCAGGAGTTTGAGCAGCGGGCCGCGCGAGGCGAGTTTCGCACCGTCGATCATGCCGGAGCGGGACAGCAGTACACCACCGCTACCATGCTTCGCATGGAACGCGAGATTGTTACACGGATGCAGGAAGGCAATCAGCGCGGGATGAGTGACCCGATGCTGGTTTCTCCGCAGATTCGGATTGCGACGGAGGACCGCCACCTGGAGCTGAATGCCTCACAGCGCCAGGTTGTTGAGCAAGTGTTTCTTTCCCGCGAAAAGATGGTGGGGTTGGATGGCGTAGCTGGCGCGGGCAAGACAACGACGCTGGCCGTCATCCGTGAAGGCGCGGAGGCGCAAGGGTACAAAGTGGAAGGCTTTGCGCCTACGTCCCGCGCGGCGCAAAAGCTGGCCGATGCCGGTATGGAAACATCCACGCTGCAAAAGCATCTTGCACGCGGGCAGCAGCCGGACACCGGAGAGCGCCGCCTGTATGTGCTCGATGAATCCTCGCTTGCATCCACCAAGCAGATGCACGAGTTTGTGAATCGTCTTCATCCCCATGATCGTGTGTTGCTGGTAGGTGATCGGCGGCAGCATGAAGCGGTCGAGGCAGGGCGTCCCTTCGCGCAGCTTCAGGATGCGGGCATGAAGACAGTCAAACTCGAAGAGATTGTCCGTCAGAAAAACCCTGAATTGAAACAGGTGGTCGAACAGCTTGCGCGAGGTGAGGTGCGCGAGGCCGTGCAAGGCATGGAGCGGCAGGGCCGCGTCCATGAGATTTCAGGCCACGAGGAACGCATCGCCGCGATTGCGAAGGAATACGCAAAGTCGCCGGAGGGTACGTTGGTTGTCTCTCCCGACAACCGCTCCCGCGTCGAGATCAACCTGGCGATTCGTGCCGAGATGCAGGAGCGGGGCTTGGTTAGCAAAGAAGAACACCGCATCGAGGCGCTTGTGCCGCGCCAGGACCTCACCGGGCCGGAGCGGACATGGGCAGCGCGGTACGAGTTCAACGACGTAGTGCGCTATGCGCGTGCGTCGAAAGAAACGGGCATGGAGCGCGGCGAATACGCGCGAGTCAAAAGTGTTGACGCTGACAAGAACCTGTTGACGGTGATGCGGGCCGATGGCTCAGAGCTGACCTATGATCCTCGCAGGCAGCAGGGCGTGTCTGTCTATCGCGAGGAACCGCGCAATTTCGCCGTGGGCGACCGCATCCAGTTCACCGCGCCAGCCAACGATTTGAAGATCGCCAACCGCGAATTAGGAACGGTCCAAGCCATCGGCCAGGACGGACAGATACGCTTGAAGATGGACGCAGGCCGTGACGTGCAACTCGATCCACGCGAGCATCCCCATCTCGATCACGGCTATGCGGTGACGAGTCATTCCAGCCAGGGGCAGACCGCAGAGCGCGTATTGATTCACGTTGATACCGAGTTGGCCGCAAAAGACCTGCTCAACAGCCGCATGGCTTACGTCGCCGTCTCGCGCGGTGCGGAAGACGCGCAGGTATACACCAACAACCGCGCGAAGCTACCTGAAGCGTTAGGGCATGACGTGTCCCACGAGAGCGCCCACATGCCAGCGATAAAGCCGGAGCAATCCATCACGCCGCCGCAGCCGGAGATCGCGCCGGTAAAAGAACACGGCTTAGGCATGGGGCATAGTCTCTAAAAAGAGCATGTTCGCTACACTGTTCCAAGGGGTCATAGGAGCAAAATATCTGAAAACTACACATTTCTCCTGCACAATTCCTACACGGCCAAAAATAGGCCATCTATCTCTCGATAAATCAGTAATTTTCAAAAATCCACTCACTCGCTCAGGATGACAACTTCTTAAATTGAACTTACTTTTGAGTTAGAGCACCCGAATCACGGAGGAGGTCCCGTGAGTACCGTCGATCCATCCCTATCGAATCGCGACCTGACTCCGACAACGCCCGAGCAGCGGAATTGGGGTTTTTACAACTACACGGCGCTGTGGTTCTCGATGTGCATGGAAATCACGACGTACCGGCTGGCGTCAGGGCTGATTGCCAAGGGGATGGATTGGAAGCAGGCGATCGGGACGGTGCTGCTGGGGAACCTGATTGTGCTCGTTCCCATGCTGCTGAATGCGCACGCGGGCGCGAAGTACGGAATTCCGTTTCCGGTGTTTCTGCGCGCGTCATTTGGAGTGCGCGGAGCGAATCTGGCGGCGCTGCTGCGCGCGGTGGTGGCGTGCGGATGGTTCGGTATTCAAGCCTGGATCGGCGGAAGCGCGATTGACGCGATGCTGATCGTGATTTGGCCAAGCACTGCTGGAAACAGCGGTGTGCTGTGGGCGTGTTTCCTGGGCTTCTGGCTGCTTAACATGGTGGTGGTGTGGCGGGGCGTGGACTCGATCCGGCACCTGCAAGCATTTGGCGCACCGTTCATGTTCGTAATGGCAGTGGCGCTGCTGATTTGGGTGCACGGGAAGGCGGGGAGCTTTGGTGCCATGCTTTCGACGCCAAGCCAGTTCCACTCAAAGGGCGAGTTTCTGAGCGTGTTCTTTCCGTCGCTGACGGCGATGGTGGGCTACTGGGCGACGCTTGCCTTGAACATTCCCGACTTCACGCGCTATTCGAAGTCGCAAAGCGCGCAATCGTGGGGACAGGCGTTCGGATTGCCCGTCGCAATGGTGCTCTACACGTTTCTGGGAATCGCGGTAACGTCGGCTTCGGTGGTGCTGTTCGGCAAGCCGATCTGGGACCCAGTGCAGCTCATTGGAATGTTTCACCAGCCGTTTGTCGCTTTCCTGGCGCTGATTGCGGTGCTGGTGGCGACACTGAACGTGAATATCGGGGCCAATGTGGTGTCGCCGTCGAACGACTTTTCAAATCTGTATCCGCGGCTGATCAGCTTCAGGACCGGTGGATTGATCACCGGGTTTCTGGGGCTTGCGATGTGCCCGTGGAAGCTGCTGGCCACGCCGGATGCATACATTTTTGGCTGGCTCGTGGGCTACTCGGGGCTGTTGGGGCCGGTGGCCGGGATCATGGTGTGCGATTACTTTTTCATCCGCGGGACGGAGCTGGATGTGAACTCGCTCTATCATCGAGAGGGCATTTACCACTACACCAAGGGAGTGAATCCGCGGGCGCTGATTGCGCTTGTGCTGGGAGTGGCGATTGCACTCGTTGGGTTGATCGTGCCCAGCCTGCATTTCCTGTACGACTACGCGTGGTTCGTGGGGTTCTTCACAGCGGGAGCGTCGTATGTGGCGATGATGAAGCTGGCGGCGCCGGCGGGAGCGACCGAGCGCGCGGAAGAGATCGCGTAAGAGCAACTACCGGCCGCTAGTTCCTAGCTTCTTGTACTCCGATTGCAGTGCGGGTCGGGAGACCCGCACGACAGCCGGACCGGAGTCCGGCGCTACAACAGACGTCACTCCACGAGCGCGTCGGCGATGGCTAAATGCTCGTCGAGGGCCGCGATGCCGAGGTCGAGCTCTTCCTTGGTGACGATGAGCGGCGGGGCGATGACGAAGTGGCTGACCCAGGCTTGAATCGATACGCCCTGCGCCATCATCTTGGTGGCGATTTGATCGACGACGAGCGGCTTGCCTTCCACCTTGTCGCGCATGGTGTTGAAGAGCTGCTTGGTTTTGCGATTTTTCACAATCTCGACGGCAAAGAAGAGGCCGAGGCCGCGCACGTCGCCGACGGATGGGTGCTTGGCCTTGATGGCTTCGAGCTTCTGGCGGACGTAAGGCTCGAGTTCGGCGGCGCGCTCGACAAGCTTGAGGCGTTGCATCTCTTCGATGGTAGCCACGGCGGGACCGAGAGTGAGCGGGTGCGCCTCATAAGTATGCCCATGTGAAAAGTAGTGGTCTTCGAAGTAGTCGGCGATTCTCGCGGTGGTGGCACAGAGGCCGAGGGGGACGTAGGCCGATGTGATGCCTTTGGCGGTGACAAGGATGTCGGGCTTGAGGTTCCAATGGTCTACGGAGAACCACTTGCCGGTGCGGCCCCAGCCGGCCATGACTTCGTCGGCGATCATCAGGACACCGTGCCGGTCGCAGATTTCGCGGAGGCGAGGGAAGTACTCGGGCGGCGGAACGAGGACGCCGTTGGTGCCGACGACAGGCTCGAAGATGATGGCGGCGACGTCGCTCTCATTGCGGATCATGTGCTCGATGTAGTCGGCGCAGGCGATGTTGCAGGTGGGGTAGCTGTGCTTAATGGGGCAGTCGTAGCAGTTGGTCTCGGGCGCGAAGGCGACGCCTGCGCCCTTGCCGGCCGGCTCCATGGCCCAGCGGCGTGGATCGCCGGTGGCGGCGATGGAGCCCATGGTTGAGCCGTGATACGAACGATAGCGCGAGATGATCTTGGTTTTTCCCGAATACATGCGGGCGATCTTGAAGGCCGCTTCATTGGCTTCAGTTCCGCTGGTGGCAAAGAAGAACTTATCGAGGCCCTCAGGGAGAACCTCGAGAAGCTTGGCACTGAGGCTGGCGCGTGCCGCGGTTGCGTATCCCGGCGCGACGTAGCAAAGTTCGCGGGCCTGCTCGGCGATAGCCTCCACCACACGGGGATTCTTGTGGCCGAGATTAACGCACATGAGCTGAGAGCTGAAGTCGAGATAACGCTTGCCCGCGCCATCAATGAACCAGCAGCCTTCGGCATCAGCGATGTACAGCGGCTTCCAGGTTTTCTGAAAGCGCCAGGTGCCATAGTTGTTCTGGCGCGTGAGCGAGGAAATCTGTTCACTCGTCAGCGCTGCAGACGCAGAATGTTCATTCATGGATGATGACCTCCCATGCGGATGGAACTAGAGCGGTTCTCCAGTTATTATGCGTCATTTCCAGCGTCGCGCGGGGTGGCTTTTTCTTTGGGAAAAAGCCACTTGGCAGTTGCAGCTCCGACTTACAGCAACTGGAAAACCGCTGTAATCGTACCATCCGGAACGCGAGGTGAAATGAGGTGAAACGCGGCTGAAATCGAGCACAAGCGCAGCCAGTCAGGCGGCGCGATGCTCGACGATGAGACGTTCGACGAGAGCGATGAGCGTCTCACCCGTAGGGGGCAGGATGAACTCCTCCATCCTCGAATCCCAGTTGAGCTTGAAGCTCGTGGTCGGCGCGGAGATCCAGATTTGATGTAAGGGCGTATTGGGTGCGATGACGAAGCCGGCACCGGGATGATCGAAGAGGATGTTCAAGGCGCCCTTCTGCTGCTCCACTTCAAATGCGACCTGATCGTCCTCTTCGTGGACGATGAGATGGCGCTTCAGACCGTCAAGCGCGGCCCCGGCGGCAATCCCAAACTCGTGGTTGTTTTGCACGGGGTCAGTGTAGCAAGTTCAGTTAGCGGTTCGAGGCAAGGTGAGTTGCGGTGAACTTTGAGCGCCACTCTTGGCTAACAAGGTTCCTGCGAAGCAATTGTTTGGCTTTTTATCGTCATCTTTCCGGACCTTTACCGCTCCACCCGCATGATGCTCACAGGCCGCGATGCAATTCAGAGTTCTTCGGCTGGGGGTTACGGGATGCGCTTGCTTTGGGCGATGTTGGCGGTATCAATCGTTACGCAGGGCGCATGCAGCGCGTGTTCCGAGACGCCGATGCCCGCCGGGCAACTGGTGCGTGAGGTTGTCTACAACGAGCTGAACGATCACTCGCGGCACGGATTTTGGCGGTACTGGGTGGAACGGCAGTCACCGGCGGGGACGCTCGTGGAGGATCAGGTGGAAACTGCCGACGGGCCGATTGCACGGCTGGCTTTGGTCAACGGACGCGCGCTGACGCCGGACGCGGAGCAGCAGGAGCAGGAGAGGCTCGGGAGGCTGCTGAACTCACGCGACGAGCAGGCTCGACAATCGCGACAATACGACGAGGACGAGGAACGAATCGGGCGGATTCTGGGGCTTTTGCCCACAGCGTTTGTTTACGAATACGACGGCGAAGAGAACGGCTGCTACCGCCTGCGCTTTCGACCCAATCCCGCAGATCAAGCGCACACGATTGAGGCGCGGATCTTCCACGCCATGAGTGGGACGCTGTGGGTGGATGCGCGATCGAAGCGACTGGCACGTCTGGAAGGCCACGTGGATGAAAATGTGGACTTCGGATTTGGCGTTCTGGGCAGGTTATACAAAGGGGGGTGGTTCCGACTGGTGCGCGAACGGGTGGGCGCAACCGACTGGAAGACAACGTCGCTCGAGGTTCACATGAATTTCCGCGCGCTGTTCGTGAAGACATTTGCGCGCGAGACAAGCGAGGCACGTGGCGGTTTTATGCCGGTCCCCGCGGGAATGAGCTTGGAGCAGGGACTGGCGCTCCTGGATCAAGACCACGCCGCGACGGAGGCAGAGAGCATGTGCCAAATGCGATCAGACGGTGGAAATGGGTTGCTGGCGGCAACCGACCTTGCGATGCAAAGGTAGTGCTGATGGGGGTGTCCAAAAAATCAGACAAAAAAGCCGCCGGAAGATTAAAGACTTTCCCTTCCTTGCCGATGTACAGCGACAGAAATCGGGATGTGAAGATGGAGATCGCCGCCATTCCGGGAATTCGCGCATTGCCTGCGGTGCGGGCACCACAGGGCGACATGCGCGCGCCGGCAATCTTCGATATTGACCCTTCCTCGAGGCCAGGCGACGGCGCGGAACAGCGGAACAGGAGAAAAGCCGCCGGCGCGGAGGAGAACGAAGAGGACGAATTTGCGCTGGAGGGCGAGACCGCGGTCGATGGAGAGGATCTGAAAGCGCCGCAAACGAAACAAGTCGATTATTTCGCGTGAACCGATCGCGAACCAATCGATTTTGCCTTTTGCTGCGCGTTACTGCTCCCCAACGTTGCCCGCCGCAAGCCGGCCGGAAGATAGAAAGCTTCTGGCGTGGGCCAGTTCAGGGCGCGAGGACTGAGCGCCGTTGCCGGTTGATTTCAGAAGTGCAGCAAAATAATCCGCGGCCGTGGTCTTATCGCCCGCCTCTTCAGCAGCAACGCCGGCATTGTAAAGGCCGTTGAAACGGTCGGGGCTCAGCTTGAGCGCAACACGGTATTCTGCCAAAGCCTCCTGCGGACGATGAGATTCGAGCATCATGTCAGCCAGCATCTCACGGGCCGGAATGTCGACCTCGCCCTGCCCGACCTTGTCCTGCAAATCGGCTGCGTCACGCATATGCCTCAGCGCATCGTCCTGCCGGCCAGCGGCAAAGCTCGCCCATGCCGCGATCTCATCGCGCCCGATCTGCGCTCCGGTTGAATCGGCATAGTAGGCGTGCCGGCCCCTCCCGACTTCAATCATGAGCGCGTCGTATTGCGCCAAATCAGCCCGCGCCTGTTCTGCGTGGTGAAGATGCCCGTCACCGATGGCTCGCGCCCACCAAGTCATCGTTGCATCCTCAGGCAGCGCGCCGGGAACGGGCCCGAGCCTCGACGCTGCATTCCAGTCACGCATTTCGAGCGCGTAAAACACGGGAAATTTGGTCCGGTAGTATCCCGTCATCCCTTCCATACGGGTGCTGGCCATGGAGGGCATTGAGTCGATGCGGTCGATCACGGAAGCGCTCTTATGGAGCACCTGTTTTGCGCTTTCATCCTGGCCGCTCTGCAAATATGCGTACATGAGGAAATCGTAGGAGTGAGGCTCGTCCATGAGGCCGTCTTCGTGGTGTGCCTCGGCAGCTTCAGAGGCCTGAATGGATGCGAGCTGGGCGTCGATGTCGTGTTGCCACATGCCGAGGCGCGCAAAGATGTGTCCCGGCATGTGGGCTGCATGCGGTCCCGACGGCGCGATCTCTCCATAGTGCTCGGCTGCGGCCAGGGCTTCTCTCGCCATGGCAGGGTTGTCGCAGGAATGAATGGTGTAGTGCACCACACCCGGATTGTCAGGATACTTGTCGTAAAGCGGTACGAGCACGGCCATCGCTTCACGCTCAAGCCGGAGGCTGGTGTCGTCGGGCGCTTCGGAAGCCAGGAGAGAAAGTGCGTAGAATGCACCGGCATCGACGTCGTCAGGATATCTGCCATAGAGCGCGCCCATCGCGGCCGAGTAAGCGGTGACGCGGGCCATAAAGCCATCGCTGCCAGGTCTGTAGAAGACGGCCAGAGCCGCAATGTATTTCCGTTCGCGTGCAGTCTTTACCGGCAGCGATTGTGCCTTCCTGATCTCTTCCCAACCGAGCTTCATGGCCGGGTCATCAGGCCGGTCCCATATCTGATGGAAGACGCTCATGGCAATTCCCCAGTGGGCCATCGCGCAACCTGGATCGGCCGTTGCGATCCGGTCAAACTGCGGCCGAGCCTCCGCGTACCAGAAATCGTGCAGCAGAGCGACGCCGCGGTCAAACGGCGCCTGAACCTGCTGAGAGCAGGAGACAGCAAAAGAAACCACGCCAAGGCGCTCTCCGGGCACCGGCGCCGCGTTCATGAGCATCGTGGCTGGGGGTTGGGCGAGGGCGGCAACGGCAGAAATCGCAAGGAGGGGAAGCACAAGAGCTTTCATGGCTGGGATTTTCCTTGTCGGGGTTTGGTTCGATTCAGAGACATGAGCATTCTACGACCCGTGGCCGGTTCGTAAAAGTGGGAAAAGTGATTCCGCAATCACTCAATCAGCGATGGAGATGCACGGCGCAAGAATGGCTGGCAGAATGAGCGCTGACTCAGGCAGTCACGGTTTCGCGCAGTTTCTGGTCCCCGAAGAGAGGATCGGACGTGGACAGAGTGTCGTTTTCAGCGAGACGCAGGAGGCGGTGAAGATAGGCGCGGGAGATGGAGAGGCTGCGCGCAGCCAGGGTCTTGTTCCCGTTGTTCTCGCGGACGGCGGCGACAGCAAGCCTGATTTTGTAGTCACGGAGCTGGCGCTCGAACGAGCCGGATGGCTGGTAATCCGCGATGTCGACGATCTGGTCGAAGGCGGCAGCATCCTCTTCGGGTTCGTGAGTCTTGAGGTTCAAGTCCTCGGCGCGGACGACGCGGCCAGGCGCCAGGATGATGGCACGCTGCATCACGTTCTCAAGCTCGCGCACATTGCCGGGCCAATGGTAGCTCTGGAGCATCTCCATCGCCCCCGGTTCGATCGAGTCCATTGGTTTTTGGAAGACCTTGGCGTAATGGCGCAGGAAATGGCCAGCGATGAGGGGAATGTCCTCCGGCCGATCCTGAAGCGGAGGCGAATCGATGCGCATCACGTTAATGCGATAAAAGAGATCCTGACGGAATTTGCCTTCAGCTACTAACTTGCCCAGATCCTGGTGCGTGGCAAAGATGAGGCGAGCGCGCAAGGGAATGAGCTTGTTCGAGCCAAGCCGGCTGAATTCCATCTGCTGCAGAACGCGGAGGAGCTTGACCTGCGTGAATACACTGAGGTCGCCAATTTCATCGAGGAAGAGGGTGCCGTCGGCGGCCTGCTCGAAGTAGCCCTCGCGGGAGCCGATGGTGCCCGTGAAGGCGCCTTTTTCATGGCCGAAAAGTTCGGCTTCAATCAGGGTTTCTGGGATGGCGCCGCAGGAGACAGCCACAAAAGGCTTGTTCGCGCGACTGCCGAGATTGTGGATGGCGCGGGCGATGAGCTCTTTACCGGTTCCACTGTCACCGGTGACCAGAACAGCGGCGTTGAGATTGGTTACGCTGCGCACCAACTGGTAGACGCGCTGCATGCTGGGGCTCGATCCGATGATGTGGTCGCAACTGCCGGGCTCCTCGATGCGCTGCTGTACGTTGTGCAACTGTTGCTTGAGCAATGAGGTTTCGCAAGCCCGGGCGAGCATGGTTTTCAGGTCACGAATCGATGGCGGACGTCGACAGTAGCCAAAAGCGCCGGAACGAACGAGCTCGAAGGCGGTGGAACGCAGGCTGTCGTCGGCCATCAGGATGGCCGGGATACTGGAGGCGATCAGGCGCCGGGCGCATTCCAGGCGAGATTGCAGGTTTTCCTGGGAGGAGTACAGGTCGAGGATCATGACAGCACAGCCGGTGGCGGATAGGACAGCGTCCATTCCGTCTCCATCCATTTGGAGCAGGACTTCGAAGTCCTTACCAAGGGCAGAAGAAAGAAGGGCGTGCAACGTGCGGTCTTCAGAGAACAATCCGATTTTAGTCACGGGCGTGCGATCCACCGTATCGCTGATTCGCGATGCCATTCTGGGGGACTGGGCGATGTAACTTTATGATCGTCAATCGGTAACGTGCCGCCTATGCCTCTTTCGTGCTAGGCTGCTGTGACTTTTGTAGTGAGCACGAACTAAAACGAGCGACAGGAGGTCGAAACCCGATCTGGCCGCAGGGAGGCAAGATCAACAACGCATGGGGTAAACCCGCCCGCCGCGAGAGAATCAAGGAAAAGAACCACTCTTCCGGCCGCGTTGCGTCCCGTCATACCTCGTGTCATTCGTTCATTTGCAAGGAAACAAGTCCAAAAAATGCCTTAGGCCCATAATTTCCCCCCGCAACTTCAGCAACCGTCCCTCAACGTTGCCGGAGTCGTGGCTTTACGTGGCCGGGTGGGGGGAACGAGACTGCCCTGGCTAAAAGGGAGACCAAGTGCTAAATGAGACCAAGTGCCAGATATTGTTTCTGATCTGCCCCAAGTCGTCAAGCGAAAAGGAGGGAAATGCCAGGCGCATCGCCCACCCTAAAGTCACTTCCCCCTTCTCGGGCCGTAATCATCAAAATCGGCATTGGGAACACCGGAGTTGGAAGTAGAATATATTCTCAGCGGGGCTGAATATTGCGATAACAAAGAGCCCTTGGAACTCAGTCCAAAAAACTCTGAAGATCGGGCTGGGTCGACGAGGCGGTCTCCGGCCGAAGGCATGACTTCCCTTTCCGGTTGCCAGGCACGGCGACTCGGGTATAGCATGTCGGCTTTGGGGCATGCGCGAGGCTGTATACGGACCAATCCAAAGGCGGGTCGGGCCGTAAACAACCGTGTACACCTATTTGGGTGGTGAAGGTGCATCTGTTTGAATTCAAAGGATGTAGCCCTTTGAATTCAAAGGATGTAGCCTATCGAAAGGGTTTGGTTAGACAATTGCTGTGATGGAGGTTGATCCCGGAACACCGGAGGGATCAAGGAGCAGGGGGAATGCACTCGTTTGCCTGGTGGCCGACCGTGATTGTTCTGGGCGTGGCGACCTTCACGGACCTTCGCAGCCGGCGGATTCCAAACTGGCTGGTGCTGCCTTTCTTTGCTGTTGGGGTGGCGGCTTCGGGATGGCTGCACGGTTGGCACGGCACAGGACAGAGCCTGGCCGGCGCTGGGCTGGGGCTTTTGATCTTCGGATTTCTTTTCTGGATGGGTGGGATGGGCGCAGGAGACGTCAAGCTATTCGCCGCCATCGGGGCATGGATTGGGCCATACCAATTGATTTTGGCGCTGGTGATGACCGGCGTTGTGGGCGGAATGATGGCGCTGGCGATAGCCGCCTGGGGCGGATTCCTGAAGGAATTATTTCAACATACCAGTGATTTGGTTTTCAGCGCGCAGGATCGTGGAGAAGCGGTTTTGAGCAATCCGCGTCGGCGCAAAATGCCGTATGCGCCGGCGATCGCGATCGGGACATTGATTTCGTTTTTTGCACGTTAAAGACCGAGCACGCCAGGGTCGGGCTCGGAGCACGTCAAGAATGAACTTCCCGCCGATTGGGAGTCTGTGCCTACCAATTTGCGTACAGATCGCACAGCAAGGAGCGAAAAGGACGTGGCCACGAATTCTTCCGCGTACTCCGCCAACCAGTTTCCCGATCCTATCGGCGTTGAGGATCTCTCCATCGCGGTGATCAGTCCCAGCGAAGAGAGCCGGCTGGAGGCTGTGCAGGCCATGAACGGGTGCACGGGCGCCTACGTCAGCGAGTTTTCCAGCTATTCACTGGGAACGGGCGATCTTCCTTCGACGCTGGAAGAGGACCACGACGTCATCATCATCGATCTGGACGGTGATGCGGAGCTTGCGCTGGAGTTGGTAGAGAGCATCTGCGCCAACGGTGTGGCGACGGTGATGGTGTATTCGGAGAGCTCCGATCCGGAGTTGCTGGTGCGGTGCATGCGCGCCGGAGCACGCGAGTTCCTCACGCTTCCGTTCTCCCGGGACGTGATCGCGGAGGCACTGGTGCGAGCCGCAGCGCGGCGTCCGGCGACGCGGCCCACGAAGAAGCGGGTGGGGAGGCTTTATGCGTTCATGGGCTCCAAGGGCGGAGCCGGAACGACCATGCTAGCCTGCAACTTCGCCGTGGCGCTGGCCAAGGAGTCGGGCGAGAAGACTTTGCTGATCGACCTTGATCTGCCGCTGGGCGATGCTGCTTTGAATCTTGGAATCGCGGCGGAGTTTTCAGCCGTCGATGCTTTGCAGCAGGTGGAAAGGCTGGATACGAAGTTTCTGCAGCAGCTTCTGGTGAAGCACAGCTCGGGCCTGTGGGTGCTGGCGGCGCCGGGCCGGTTCACTCAGTTCCAGGCCGACAGTGAAGGCATCAACAGGCTTTTGCAGGTTGCGCGGCGCGAGTTCGACAACGTGGTTGTGGATCTTGGGTCAAGGCTGGAACTGATGGGCACGTCGGCCTACAGGGAAGCGACCACGGTCTATCTGGTCACGCAAGCGAGCATTCCCGAGCTACGCAATTCCAACCGGCTGATCACGCAATTCTTCTCCGCGCCCCAGCCGAAGCTGGAGGTGGTGATCAACCGGTTTGAATCGCGCGTTCTGGGCGTGTCGGAGGAGCACATCACCAAGGCACTGACCAGGGCGGCACAGTGGAAGATCCCCAACGACTATGCGTCGGTGCGGAACATGCAGATCAGCGCCAAGCCTCTGGTGCTTACAGATTGTGCCATCTCGCGGCAGGTGCGGCAGATGGTGCATGCGGTGACGGGGAAGAGCGAAACCACGGCCAAAAGGAAGAAGGCCTTCAGTCTTTTCGGATGAGGGCGTACAGAGCGGAACTCTCGAACTGGAGCGAAGGTACAACGTGGAAATACTGAACTTGGAATCGTACAAAGCAGAGATTCATCGCACGCTGATCTCGAAACTGGATCTGGAGAAGCTGTCCCGGGTGAACTCGAGCCAGGCGCGGCAAGCGGTCTCAGGTCTGGTGAAAGACATCATGTCGGACCAGCGCGTGCCGCTGAATTTCGACGAACAGGAGAAGATCCACACCGAGCTGCTGGATGAGGTGTTTGGGCTGGGGCCGCTGGAGCCGCTGCTGCGAGATCCGAAGATATCCGACATCCTGGTCAACGATAAGGACCACGTGTTCGTGGAAAAGGGCGGACTGCTGCAGAGGGTGGATACGACATTCCGCGACAACCGGCATCTGATGCAAATCATCGATCGGATTGTTTCGCGCATCGGCCGCAGAGTGGATGAGTCATCGCCGATGGTGGATGCCCGCTTGCCTGACGGATCGCGCGTTAACGCGATCATTCCGCCGCTGGCGCTGGACGGGCCTTCGATTTCGATCCGGCGCTTCGGAACCGGCCCCCTGGCCGCCAACCAGCTCGTGCAGCTGAAGAGCATTTCGCCGGAAATGATGGAAGTACTGTCGTCGGCGGTGCGGGCGCGTATCAGCCTCCTGATCTCGGGAGGCACGGGCGCCGGCAAGACGACTTTCCTGAACATTCTGTCGCAGTACATTCCCAACAACGAGCGGCTGGTGACGATCGAGGATGCGGCCGAATTGAGGCTGGCGCAGGAGAACATCGTGCGTCTGGAAACACGGCCTCCGAACATTGAGGGACAAGGCGCGATCCGGCAGCGGCAACTGCTGATCAACGCCCTGCGTATGCGGCCCGACCGCATCATCATCGGCGAGGTGCGCGGCGAGGAAGCGTTCGACATGCTGCAGGCCATGAACACTGGCCACGAGGGCTCGATGACCACCATTCACGCGAACACGCCGCGCGACGCGTTGTCCAGGCTGGAGTCCATGGTGGCCATGACCAACATGAACCTGCCGGAGCGGTCGGTCCGACAGCAGATGGCTTCGGCGCTCACGATCGTGGTGCAGGCTACGCGCATGAGCGACGGCACGCGCAAGATCACCAACATCTCCGAGATCACGGGCATGGAAGAGAACGTGATCAGCATGCAGGAGATCTTCACATTTGAGAGGAAAGGCATCGGCCAGGACGGCCGCGTGATCGGCGTGTTCAAGCCAACGCGCATTCGTCCCCGGTTTCTGGAGAGGCTGCGCGTTGCGGGCGTCACCCTTCCGCCGAGCCTGTTTGAGCGGGAAACACTGGTGAACTGAGAGGACAGGAGGGCACAGAGATGGCAATCGTCATTGGATTGGTTTTTGTGGGCGTGTTCGCGCTGATCGCTCTGCCCCTGGTAGCCATGGGGTCCTCCAGCAACGCCAAGCAGGCGCTGGCCTCGCTGGACTCGGCGATCAAGGTCGACCGGCAGGATTTGCTGCCGCAGAAGCTGAACGTGCGCAAGAACGAGCTGCAGAGCAGCATTCCCTGGTTGAACCAGAAACTGCTGAAGATCGAGATGACACCCTATCTGCGCCGCCTGCTGAGCCAGGCGCAACTCGATTGGAGCCCTGGGCGTTTGCTGCTGATCAGCGCGGCCTGTCTCGTGCTTCCGGCAATGGGAATTTACCAGTACACCGGCAGTTTTCTGTTGTCCGCCGCGTCGGGAGCGATTTTGGGCGCGGTACCGATCAGCTGGGTGGTGTTTAAGCGGAACCAGCGGTTTGCCGCGTTCGAGAAGGGTCTTCCGGAAGCGCTGGATCTGATGGTCAGCGGATTGCGCGCCGGGCACAGTTTGCTTGCCGCCATGGCCCTGGTAGCCCGGGAGTGCCGCGAGCCGGTGGGCAGCGAGTTCAAAGTCTGCTTCGAGGAGCAGAACTACGGCCTGGAGATGAAGGTCGCTCTGGAGAACCTGGTGGAGCGCGTCCCGTTGCAAGACATGAAGATGGTGGTCAGTGCCATTGTGATTCAAAAGGAGAGCGGCGGTAACCTGGCCGAGGTCCTGGACAAGACGGCGTACGTGATCCGGGAGCGTTTCCGGCTGAAGAGAGAGATTCGGACACGCACGGCACAGGGACGGCTTACGGGCTGGATTCTGACTTTTCTTCCGATCGCGTTAGGTATATTAATGTATTTCGAAAACCCGGGCATGATCAGCGTTCTATGGCATAAGCCCATGGGGATCAGGATGATGGAGGGCGCCGCGGGGTTGATCGTGCTGGGCGGGTTTGTGATTCACAAGATCGTCAACATCGACGTGTGAAGGAGAGATATGGGATTGGCAGCTCTGGTATTTTTGGCGATCTTTGTCCTGGTGGCCAGCTTCGGTCTGCTGATGTTCTATCGCGAGGCGGCACTGAAGCGCATCAACGAAGTCATCAGCCCAAGGGCCAAGCAACAGAAGTCGCTGTCCGCAACCATACACCAAACCGGGTCTTCGATCGGCAATGTAGTCAAGCGGTTCGAGAACCTGATGCCGAGGAGCAAAGAGGAAGTCTCGGTGGTGACGGAGCGCCTGATGCGGGCCGGGTATCGCAACGAGTCGGCGGTAAAAATCTTCTACGGTTCCAAAGTCGTAACCCCGGTGCTGCTGGCTTTAGTGGTCGGCGCGTCAGGACTGGCGAACCGGAGCTCGTTTCTCCTGTACCTCCTCGCGCTGGGCTTAGGTTTCATGGCCCCGGATTTCTGGCTGGACAGGCGAGTGAAAGCCCGGCAGAAGCGGATTCAGCGCGGCTTGCCGGATGTTCTCGATCTTCTGGTGATTTGCATGGAGGCGGGCCTGAGCCTAGACCAGGCGACAGCGCGTACCGCACAAGAGTTAAGTCATTCGCAACCGGATCTGTGCGACGAGTTGGGAATCGTGGTGCTGGAGCAGCGCGCCGGACGCCCCCGGTCAGAGGCCTGGAAACGGATGGCCACGCGTACGGGCGTGGAGCCTTTGCGCAACTTGGTGGCAATGCTGGTGCAGACCGAACAATTTGGCACCAGTATTGGCAAGATGTTGCGCGTTCATTCCGACACTGTGCGGGTGCAGAGGATGCAGATGATCGAGGAGGCGGCAGCCAAGACTTCGGTCAAGCTGGTATTTCCTCTGGTATTTTTCATTTTTCCTGCGCTCTTTGTGGTTACACTGGGGCCGGCCGTGCTGGAAATAATGGACACGTTCCGTTCAATGGCTAAGTAGAGAGGCAAGGGGGATATTTTCATGGATAGCACCATTATCAGAATTGTTGCCGGAGTTTTGGCGGTCGTCATTCTGGTGATTCTGATTCAGCGCCGCCGGACTCGGACGAAGTAGAAGGCGGGGCGCAAGACACCGTGGCGTGCAGAAAGACGGGTTGAAGCCGCGGCAGGTTAGTGAAGATTCCGTTGCCAAGGTGGCTTGCCGCGCAGGCGGCAGATGCCTCAGTAATCAGCCTGGGTAGGGGAAGAGGTGAAGTGTTCCCTTCGCAGGCTTGGCTGCAGGCGAAGAGAAAGGGCGGAGTGGCACATGGATCTGATGGAAACAATCAAACCGGTAGACGGAGTTCCGGAGCAAGATGGAGCCGCGGCAGAGCCGGCAGGGGCAAAAGGGACCATGGAATCCAAAACGTTTTGTGCCTATAACCAGACGCGGGAGTGTTTCTTGGGTTTAAAGGTAGTGGCCGGCAACCTTTCCTCGATCCAGTTCGCGGATTTGATGAAGGAGAAACCGCTGAAGTCGGAAGAAGGGGTGTGGATGAAGCCATTTCGGGGAATCGCAGCAACGGCGATGCCGGCGCCGCTAGATCTGATCTATCTGGACGAGGGGTGCCGGGTTATCGATATGGCTGAGTCGTTTCCGACCTTTCAAGTGAGTTCATCGAGTCCGCGGCCGGAGAGCGTGCTGGCACTCCCGGCGCACTCGATTTACTCGTCGCAGACGCAGTCCGGCGATCAGCTTGTGCTGTGCGTAGCCGAGGAGATGGAGAGGCAATTGGAGAGGTTGACGAATATGCGCGATGAAACCGGAGAAGAGCCCGCGATTGTAGGCGCGGCGCTGCTGCGCGAAAAACCACTATGGAGCGGCGGCCCAGGACTGCTGGAGCTGGAAGACCGCAACGGACACGACAAGCCCGAAGCCGAGCAGCCGCACAGCATGGACCTGACATATCCGGGAGGAAAGACGATGCGGCAACTGCGGACCTGGTTTGAACGGTGGTGGTCGCCCGACCCGCGCAGAGCTCCGCGGGCCAAGGAGCCTGGCCTGGCTGCGTATTACTGGAACGGCGCGGCTCCGGTGGCGCACGGAGTTCGTGATGTCAGCTCGTCGGGACTGTATGTAGTGACCGAGGAACGATGGTATCCGGGGACGCTGGTCCTGATGACGCTGCAGAGGACGAACCTTGGAGACGAATACGCGGAGCGGTCGATTGCCGTGCAGTCGCGCGCCGTGCGTTGGGGTCCGGACGGTGTGGGGATGCAGTTTATTCTCTCCAACGAAAAGAAGTTGCGCCAGGAGAGGACTCCAATTCTGGACGCGGCCAGCCGGGAGGAGTTCGATCTCTTCCTGGAGCAGTTGAAGACCAGCGCATGAATGCGCAATCGAGCGCCGGAGGCATCCCCTGGTGGGCGAGGGAAGGGTATCCGGACGGTAAACCAGCCGGTCAGGAGGTGGACGAATGAGAAGGGGTTTTGGTCTGAGCACAGTGAGCCGTGCGCTTGCTCGCCGCATGAACCGGGTTCTGGGCCTGCGCAGCGAGGAAGGATCGGAGCTGGTCGAGTTTGCCATGGCGCTGCCGGCGCTGATGCTGGTGCTGACGGGGACTGCCTCGTTCTCCTTGGGGTTGTATTATCTGCAACAGATTGACCATGCGACCTCCGGCGCGGCACAACTGGTTGGAGCCGAGGCCGGGTTCACCACGAATCCGTGCACAACAGTGGAACAATCGGTTACCGCTGCGTTGCCGAAGGTATCTCCTGGTCTTCTCACCTTCAAGGTGGTGATTACTGACTCATCCGGGGACACTCATCCCTACGGGCCGTGGACCGGAAGCTCGTCTCCGTCTTCCTGCTCCTCTGGAGCCTCGGAAATGGCTCCGAACGAGCCCGTGACGGTCACGGTGAGTTATGCGTACAAGTGGTTCCCGATCTTGAAGTTCAGCCCGTCAAGCCCCTTAACGTCGTCAGAATCGGCGCTGGCGGAGTGAAAGAGCTGGGGACCAAGCCGTAGTCGCGGCGCCCGCCTCGGGCCCATCATAAACGTGTTCATGGCGCCGCCACTGGTGCAGGAGTAACACATTATTTCTGTTACTCCTACGTTGCGGATCATTACCTGGTACATCTTGCACTGCGATAGAGCGTGAGTCTAATCTAATCTCTCCTGGCAGTGGATAAAGCCGGTGGTCGAGTGCGATGGTCAACCGAGCTGGCGGCGGTGTTCAGTGCCAGGACGAGCGGTGAACTGTACTCCCAAGAGCATGGTTCGCCTGGAAGACCAGGTTGTTGGCAAGGAGGCTGCAGGCTGGAGCGTTCGGCGGGGCGAATTGCCAAGGCTCTGGAATTGCCTCTTGGTGTGCAGGAATTGCGGTTACTGCAAGTGATTAAAACTCTGGTGCAACTGTAAGTAACTGCAACTCAAGTAATGTAAACGCCCCCGGTCTGTCCGGTAGCGGCTGTAGACGGATGGTTACAGTCGCGCGGGCCAGGGTCCAATGGCGATCTTGTAAACGATTGATTCTAAAACCACAGCTCCGACGGCTAAGAATGGCCCGCCAGGTGCAGGGAAGGAACTACCGGCACTCGGATTCCCGGACACCGAGAGCGGCGCAGCACTGTCCCTTGATTTGCCGGAATGACGATATGCAAGCGTCTTCGCCCAGCTGGATTGCAGGCTGGCGAGGAGGTAGAAGCGTGAGGATTGGTTATGGGCTGGGCACAGTGAGCCGTGCGCTTGCTCGCCGGGTGAAACGGGCCCTGGGCATACGGAGCGAGGAAGGAGCGTCGCTGCTGGAACTCGCCTTGACGCTACCGGTGATGATGACGATCCTGACAGGGACGGTTTCGTTCTCATTGGCGCTGTATTATCTGCAGCAGATTGGCAGCGCCACCTCTGGCGCGGCACAGCAGCTTGCAGGCGAGGCGGGCACGTTCACTAATGGCGACCCGTGCGCAGCAGCCAAATCGTTTATTACCGGAGCGTTGCCGAGCGCTGCGCCGTCAAAGCTGGCGTTGACATTGACCCTCAGTTACGCCATAGCCGGCCAGACCACGCCCGGCACGTACACCCACAGCGGAACCGGAAGTTCTTTTAGCTGCAGTGGGGCGCCGGCGATGGAGGCAGGCTATCCCGTCACGGTCACGGTCACGTATACGTACACGTGGCTCCCGATCTTGTTCGATTTCAGCCCGAACGGCAACCTGTCATCGACGCAGGCGGCGTTACAAGAGTGAAAAGGAGGCTGGTGCTATGAAGTGGTCTGAAACGTTTTTTCTGCGCAGGTTGTGGAGGGATGAGAAAGGCCAGACACTGGTCGTCGTGGGGCTTACGTTGATGACGATGTTCGCCCTGGCCGGAGTATCGGTGGAGGTGGGCCACATTTATTACGCCTATCAGGAGCTGGTGGCGTCAACGAACGCGGCTACCCTGGCGGCAGCGCAAACCATGCCCAATATGACCCAGGCCAACACAAACCTGGTCGCATATAGCTCCGAGACGAGCCAGCTGAACGCGAACCGCTTTTTGCAGAATGATTCGATCAGTGCGGCGTACACATGCTCCAGCATCGTATCAGGCTCACTGAGCAGCGGGGGGCTCAACGTGGCGTGCCAGACTCCCACATCCGGCTCCTGCGGCGGCCCTTCGAGTTGCAATGCGATAGCGGTAACGCAGACGGCGACGGTGCATTTATGGTTGGGAAAGCTGTTTGGCGTGCCCACGGTGAACTTGACGGCGAAGGCATACGCGTCCATGAGGGGCGGGTCAGACATCCCGTATAACATCGCCGTGATCCTTGACACCACGAATTCGATGACTGCTGCGGCCCCCACTGGTGACGGCTGCGGCAGCGGCGCAACGCAGATCAATTGCGCGGTTTTTGGGCTGAAGACGATGTTGCAGAACATGGATCCGTGCGATCTGAACACGACCTGCAGCACAAGCACTCCCTACGTGGACGGCACGGCGTTGTATGTGTTTCCGCCTGTGAACATCAACGACACTACGGACGACACCACCTGCCCAACATCAAATCCTCCTATCGTACCCTACTCTTTTATTAACGTCACCCCGTCGTCACAGAATTTGAGCCTGCCGAGTTCAACGAGCGGCACCGCGTATTCGAGCGTCTACGCAGGGACCTACGATGTGCAGCCCTTCGAGGACACTTACAAAGCAAACGATACGACGACGACACTGGCGTCGGGCGATGCGCTGTCGTCAGCGGTTGGGTACGCCACCTCCGGTACCTGCAAGGGCCTTCAGGCGCCGGGCGGCGAGGGCACGTACTACGCACAGGTGATCCGGGCAGCGCAGGCGGCGCTGGTAAGCCAGCAGACTTCATATCCTGGTTCGCAAAACATCATGATCATCCTGAGCGACGGGGACGCGACCGCGTGCAATAGCCAGGCCAACACGGCGGCCGGCGGAAATGGCAGCTGCAGCAATGGCAGCCAGATGGTTGCAGTGAATTGCCCGGCAGTTACCTCAACGGTTTCCAAAGGTGTAACAACCGTTACCTGCGGTTCCACTAGTGCCGCTATTAACGGGAAAGCTACAACTGTCAATTGTCCGCCCAGCGGCTGCACAGGCGCGCCCCTCAGCGGGACCGGAACTTCGACGACGAATTCCACGGGCTACGAATCAGCCACTTACCCATCGGCGCTGGGCGAGTGCGGGCAGGCGGTGCAGGCGGCGCAGTTGGCGACACAAGCGGGAACGACGGTCTACACCGTTGCCATGGGTTCAGAAACGTCAGGAGGGTGCCTGACAGACGCGCACTACACGATATCGTCCGGCTCAACGTATGGCGCTGAAGCGTGGCCGAGCGGGACGCACTCCGGGCAGCCGTGCAACGCGATCGGGGCGATGGCCTCGAACATGAACACCTTCTTTTCCGATAATACGGCCGGATGCGCAGCAAGCGGGGGCAACGTGAACTACACCACGATGGCCGAAATCTTTCAAGCCATCGCAAACGGCCTAGAGAATTCCCGGTTGATCCCGAGCAGCGCGTATTAGAACGGCAGGCGATCACGCGATTGCGGCGAGCAAGGAGAAACCGTCAAAGTCTCAGAGGGGGTGGGCGCGCAGCCCGTGCTTTTTTGCTGCGCGGACGGGAAGGACCGGGAGTGACGTCTGGCGCGGCCGGCTACTCGAACTGTTCGGGGATGATGAGCAAGACTTCCACTTTGGCGGATTGGCCGTCGTGCAAGGCGGGGCGGAATTGCCATTTTTCAAGGGCGGCGAGTACGAACTGAGCCTGCGCAAAGGACTGTGGGACAACGATGCTGAGCGTTTCAAAGCGGCCGGATTGATTGATGAAGCCATGGACCATGATGGCGTCAGCGTCAATCAAGGCGGCGTCGAGGTTGGGGCGCACGATGTTATACGGCCAGGGGGCATCAAGGCGAACGACCTCGCCCCCCGCGTCGGCGGAGCGCGGAAGCGAGAACTGCATGATCCAGCTTCGAGCGAGGCCGACATGGACGTAAACTGTGTAGGCCACTCTGCCGTTCCAAACGTTGGCCACCTCGGGATATTGATCCTGCAGTGAGTTTCCCACCACCACTGCGCCGAAATGGCCATCCCTGGGCAGCAGGATCTGCGTCGCCGACAACTGGCCGTTCGGCTCCAATCCCAAATCGGAGCCCCGGTTGGCCTGTGGCGCATTGGACTTGCCGGCGACCGATGCAGCGCCCGGTCCGCTTGCCCTGGCCATTGTGCCTTGCCCCGCACCGGGGTCGGGATTGTTGGCTTTGGTTCCCGCGCCTTGGCCTGTGCCGGCCTCTGCTGCATTCGTGGCGGGGATGTCCCTGTCCGGCACCGCGAGGTTTTCGATCGGAACCGGCGCCAGCTCAGCCTGCGTCTTCGTCACTTCAGATTCATTGACGGGAGGCAACGCGGCTGTCCCGTTCTTCAAGCGCAGGTCAGAGAGCGAGACGATGGCGGCGGGCGTAGGCTGCGCCGTAGGCTGCGAGGCGGTGACCGGCGGCAATTGCACCTGTTGAGGGACGTGAACGGCGACAGGCGTTGTGGTGCTTGCGGCAACGATGGGTTTGGCCGATGGGTGGAAGCTAGACGAAAGGTTGACGTCGGCCAGGGTCATTTCTTCATTGGGCCGTTCCACCGAAGGTTTTACTTCGGCGTCAGTGGGTTTCTCGTGTTGGGGCGGAACGACTTCCTTTACCGGTGTTTTGGCGGGCGACCAGATCATGACCTGGGGCATGGGGATCTTCTCAGGGAGAGTGATGGGGTTGGGAACGTCCGCCTGGATCAGCGTTTGCGGGCCGGGCTTGGTTCGCGCCACCTCACGCAGAACAGGAGGGCGCGGCGATGGGTTGGCGGCGGGGGACAGCGCACTTTTACCGGAATGCGCGCTAGAATAAGCAGCACGGGCCACGGCGGCGCGCGCCTGTTCGTCAGGCATTTGCAGGTCGAGCCGGCGGAAGGCGAAATAGTCGGTGGTTACCTTGGCGATGGGTGGCTTGTACAGGAAGCCGAACGAGATCACGGCAACCGCCACGATATGAACAAGAATAGAAGCGGCGAACGAGGAAGGCTGCGGGCCAGTATCGAGACGCTGGGTGAAGAGCGAGACCGAGGGGGAAGATGTCATGAACGGAAAATTGCCTCCCGCGCGCTGTTGCAGGGTTTCATTGTAGCCGAACTCAGAATGACGCAGAGGGGGCTTGTGCCTATTAGCACTTTTGGTACCCCACGTGTAAATGCCACTAAATGGTGATTCGTGCTAACGCGAACACGAGACTAAACTGAACCCGCACAGTATGCGCAGGGGCAACCGGAACGTGTTGGCGCGGGACGGGCACGTAGAGTGAGAGAGGCGTGCTGGGCGCGGCAAGCGATGCGGCCAGAGAAAGGCGGAGTTGGCAAGACCGCTCCGATAGAGCTGGAATGAATCGAAGATTGACCACGGTCCTCCTCATCGCATTCGCAATCGCCAGCCTCTCCGGCTGGTTGGTCTATCGCATTGTGGGTGCGCGCCTGAGGATGGCAAAGCCCGTGGCGACGACGCGTGTGGTTGCGGCAGCCAAAGACATTTCACTGGGAGCGGTGCTGACCAGCGCCGACCTGACCACGATGCAGTTGGAAAGCACGCCCCCGAAGGGCGCGATTCTGAAGCCAGAAGACGCAATCGGCCGGGGCGCGATTACGCAGATTTCCCAAGGCGAACCGATTCTGGATAGCTTCCTGGCGGGCTATGGCTCCGGGGGGGGGCTGGCGCCCACGATCCCGCAGGGTATGCGCGCCTGCGCGATCAAGGTGGATCAGGTGGTGGGCGTGGCCGGATTCGTGATCCCCGGAATGCGTGTGGACGTTCTGGTTTCAGGCAACCCGCTCGGCACCGGAACTTCCCAGGCAGACGAGGTGACAAAAACGATCTTGCAGAACATCCAGGTTCTCTCCGCCGGCACCGACATTCAGAGGGATGAGGAGGGCAAGCCGCAACAGGTGCAGGTGGTGAACCTGCTGGTTACACCTGAGCAGGCCGAACAATTGAGCCTGGCCAGCAATTCGTTGAAGATCCAGCTGGTGCTGCGCAACCCGCTGGATACACAGGTTGCCGTGGTTCCGCCAACGGCGATGAGCAGCCTGTTTGGGGTCGCAACTCCGGCTCCGCGCGGTGCCAGGAGGGCTGCCAGGCCGGCGGCGAAGCCCTTCACCATCGTCGTGATCAACGGCAACAAAACCACTGAACAGAAATTCGCTTCACCCGAAGGGCAGCATTGAGAACGAAGGTTGGCATCACCATCTTATCTTGGAGCGCGCTTTCTTTGGCACTGAGCGCCGGGCAGGCCGTGCGTGGTCAAACCACCGCACCGTCTTCCGGGCCGCCTGCCGAAGCCGCGTATAAGGATTCTACGAACGAGCTCTCAGTGGCTGTAGGCAAAGCCGTGCTGGTGGACTGCGCGCAACCCATTCAACGCGTGGGCATAGGTCTCGGCGACATTGCGGAAGTCGAAGCCGTCAGTCCCACAGAAGTCATGGTTGACGGCAAAGCTCCCGGCGAGACCAGCCTGATCATCTGGGATATTCGCGGCGGGCGTCAGTTTTTCAACGTGACGGTGCGGCCTATCGCCACGATATCGGGAAGCAATCTGGATGCCATCCGGCGCGAGCTCAGAACCGAGCTGCCCGGCCAGACCATCATGGTGAGCTCCAGCAACAACAGCATCTTTCTTCGCGGCACGGTCAACGATCTGCCCACCTCGGCGCGCGCAGTGCAAATTGCATCGACAGCGGGCAAGGTGGTGAACCTGCTGGACGTGAACGTGCCCAAGTCGGATCCGCAGATCCTGCTCAAAGTGCGCTTCGCCAGCGTGGATCGCAGCCTGGCCCGCCAGCTCGGCATCAACTTGTTCAACCTTGGTCTGGGAGATGCGATCGGCGGGGTTTCGACCGGCCAGTTCTCTCCGCCGGTTATCGGGAACGGTAGTTCTACTTCCACGAGCGCGGCATCGGTTACCGGAACGCAAGGGACGGGGAGCCTTTCTGCGGAAGGAAGCATCTTTGCCTACTTCCCCGGCCTGAACGTGGGCGCGGATATCCATGCGCTGGAGACCAAAGGCATCGTGCAAGTGCTGGCGGAGCCCAATTTGATGGCGGCGAACGGGAAGGAAGCCAGCTTCCTGGCCGGCGGAGAGTTTCCGTACCCAGTGGTTCAGGGCTCATCGTCCGGTCTGGCCACGGTGACGATCCAGTTCCAGGAATACGGGATCCGGCTCAACTTTATCCCCACGATTACGCCGCGCAAGACGATCCGCCTTCAAGTGTCGCCGGAGGTGAGCGCCCTGGACTATGCCAATGAGGTGGAAGTATCGGGATTTGAAATACCGGGCATTACCACGCGGCGAGTCAACACCGAAGTGGAACTGTCCGATGGGCAAAGCTTCATCCTCGGTGGACTCCTGGACAAGAGCACTTCTGACACCTTTAACAAGATCCCGTTCCTGGGCGATATTCCCATTCTCGGCAAGCTGTTTCAGTCCGAGTCGAGGACCAAAAACGATACCGAGCTGATCGTGATCGTGACGCCGGAGATCGTGGCGCCCCTGGCGACAAACACGGCCGTGCCGGAGCTCAATTTCCCTGCACCGTACCTGCCTCCCAACTCGAACATCTCCATGCATCAACCGGATGAGAAGACTGCGGAGAACACGCTGCCTCCGGCTCCTGAGTCGATTCCGGTGGAGACGCTCATCGAAAGCATGAAGCCTGAGCAGCCGCTGGTGATCGAGAGTGGCAAGGGCGGGTTGGGCGCGGCGGGAGGGAACATCAATGCGGGCGGAGGCACGTCCGCGCCGATGGGAGCTCCTCAACAGTAGGTCTTGCTGCAGCGGGGCCCGGCAAAATTCCGAGGAAAGCGGATGAATCCCTTGCCAAGGATCGCCAAGGCCCTGGTGGAGTTCTTTGCGCCGCGCCGGGCGACAGTTCTTCAAGGTCCCTTGCGGGTTCTGAACCTGACGCGCGGCACGGTCCTGGCTACGCAGCTTGAAGCTGCGCACACCGGACCAACTCGCCGGAAAGGGCTGCTGGGCCGGGAGAGCCTTTTGCCCGGCGAAGGACTGTGGATTGCTCCCTGCGAGTCAGTGCACACGTTTTTCATGCGCTTCCCCATCGATCTTGTCTATCTGGACCGGGAAAACCGCATCAAAAAGGTGCGGAGCTCGGTAGGTCCCTGGCGCCTTTCCGCGTGCCTGACGGCGCACAGCATTCTGGAACTTCCCGCCGGGACCATCCGCGAGACACGCACGGAACGGGGAGATACGGTCGAGATCGGGCCCGCGGCCGGCGGCAGGGAGGGCTTAGAGAAAGTTATGCCTGTACGGCGATAGCGGAGTGTTCGCGCGCCGCGGCGCGCGCCAGGGGCGATGCATCATTACTTTCGTTACTCCCAAAATGCCTTCCTTGTGATAATGCCTCCGTTGTATGGTGGACTCTTAGTGTTCCGGCTACCATAGTTATGCTACGCGCTAAGAGTATAAGTTCAGGCCGCGAAGAGGATCGGAGGCCGGGCAAGCCAAAGGCAAGCTGCGGAGCGTACTTCGGGCCCATCCAAATGCGGCGAGAGCTTTTGAGACGGATCCGGTGATTCGCGGGTTTTGGGGTTGCGATGGCGAGGGAAACCATTGGCAGCAGGCGATTGGAATGGAAAGAATGCAGGAAGCCGAACATGAGTGTGCAAATGGGGCGTATTGGCTAGTTGCCGGAAGAATAAAAGGGGATCTCCCCTGATTTCCGGTTATTCTGTCTGCACGCCTCCAGCGTGAGAAATCTCATGCCAATAACCCTTTCCAGATCCCGAAAAGGGGGGATCGTGTCCCATCCCCGAAAGTCCGGCCTCTCTGACAATTCGATTGGCGCAATCGCCTACTTCACCCCCGGCCCGGCGCTCTTCTTTCTGGCCGTTAGGCGCTACAACAAGAGGCCCTATGTGCGATTCCATGCTTGGCAGTCCCTCATATTCAACGCTTTTGTATTTCTCTTCGGCTGTGTCTTGAAAGTCGTCCTGCCGTTTGCCAGGTTCCTTGGGCCCCGTGTCCTCTTGGTTCTGTTGTGTCTTGTCTGTCTGGTCGTTTTCATCTTATGGCTGTGGTGTGTGGTCGGCGCGTTGGATGGCAGGCGCTGCAAGCTCCCGATTATAGGGGACTGGGCCGATGAGCAGGCCTACAGGTAACCCGCTCGCCGGCCGTTCTATCATCACAAAATACCCTTGTCTTAACAGGCCCGTACACCCTGGGCCGGCAGCTCTGTCAACCCTTCAACGAATCTCGCCTGCTTCACCGTAGGGCTTCTGGGTACGGGGTTTTGCGGGGATTCTTTCCGCATGGCGTCCAACCTCGGGTATAATGCAGGCTAGCGCCAGATTGCCGGAGCGACTCCCGGTGGTTTCGCAGTTTGAATGCGCCTTGAAAGGGCGCGGCGGGATTTCAGATTGGACCGTGAAGTCCCCGCTCCGTGTCCCTCGCGTCGCGCAGCGAGCCTCTTGGTGCGCAGGAATTGCGGGTACTGCAAGTATCTACAATTCTGGTGCAACAGTAAGTCACTACAATAAGCAAAAAGTAATGTGAACGCCCCCGGTCTATGCAGGAGCGGCTGTATACGGGGTGTATACGGATCGTTACAGTCCCGAGCGGGCCAGACCCATGGCGATTTTGTAAGCCATTGATTCTAAAACAACAGCTCCGACGGTTAAGAATGGAACGCCAAGTGCAAGAAAGGGATTACCCGGCTGAGGCTGGGAGATCAAACTAACTGAGGGAGGAAAACATTGAATAACCTATTTCCGATAGTGTATTTGAAGCTCCAGAGCCTGATGGACCGCGAGGAAGGTCAGGATCTGGTTGAGTACGCGTTGCTGGTCGCCTTGATTGCAGTCGTGTGCGTGACCGCTATCTCCGGGCTGGCCACGTCGATCGAGGCCGCGTTCACCACCATCTCCGGGGACATCTAACACTGGGTGGCACGAACGCACCTGTTATCACCACCCTCGCGGGAGGGTTCGCATCGCCGGCGGAATCCGGCGCATACCCTCCCGGCAAGGTTAACCCCACCCCCGAGAGGGCAGCGATCACTCTGAAGACCGTGGGTCTCTCTTTGAGCACCGGGAGAACTCGCGGACGCAAAGTGCGCTGCGCGTCGGCTGAAGGCTGTGTATCATTGACGGGAGGAGGACAGCGATGAACGGCACGCTTCTTCTCAAGCTGTACGTGAAGTTCCGGAATCTGAGAGACGGCGAAGAAGGTCAGGATCTGGTCGAGTATACGTTGCTCTTGTGCATGATTTCGCTGGCGCTCGTTACCACCCTGGGCAATATCGCAACAACGCTATCCGGTTTCTTCACCGTCGCGGCCGGCAAGTTTTAACGGCCGGCAACGCACGTCTCCAGGACGCGCCGCGTCCTGGCCAGCCTTTAGCTCTAAAGGCATGCCTGAGTCTCGTCGCTTGGCGGCGGAGAGCGGCCGGTGCGAATCGTTCTGCCGGCTGATCCTCCGCATTTTTTTGCGCGCGAAACAGGACGGAGTAACTCTGGTTTTGCCGTAAACAGGGTGACAAAGCGGGTTCAGGAGGCCGAATGCCGGGAAGGCGCTTCCTGATTCCGCCGTAGAATGTTCATGACCTCCGCATATTCTTAGCGGAACCGAATGTTAACCGGCCCTGATTTGAACGGCGCACAACGGAACCGTGATACTGCTGCCCTCTGCCTTTAAGCCAGACTCTACGCTGCTGATCATCGAATGCGGCTTGACTTTGATCTCGGTCGCGTCAGCCTTTGCCTGGCCGCAGCTCGGCGACGGCGCCTTCGCGCTCATTGAGCGCAGCCTGGACAAGGTGGCCCGTCGCCAGGGCCTGGTTGTTCTATCCATTGGCCTGGCTACGCTTCTGCTGCGTCTGGCTCTTCTCCCCCTGTTTCCCATCCCCTCCGCAGTCGTCGCCAACGATTTCAGTTTCATGCTCGCCGCCGACACCTTCGTGCATGGCCGGCTGACCAATCCTACTCCCGCCATGTGGACGCACTTTGAAAGCATCCACATCACCATGCAGCCGACTTACCAGTCGATGTATTTTCCCGGCGAAGGATTGGTCCTTGCGGCGGGTACGGTGTTGTTCGGACATCCGTGGTTCGGGCTGCTGGCGATGGACGCGCTGATGTGCGCCGCCATCTGCTGGATGCTGCAGGCATGGTTGCCGCCGCGCTGGGCGTTGCTGGGCGGAGTGCTGGCCATCCTCCGCCTCGGCCTTTTCAGTTATTGGATCAATACTTATACGGGCGGCGGCCCCATCTTGGCTCTGGGCGGTGCGCTCGTACTCGGCGCTCTGCCACGATTGAAGAAAACTGCGCGCCTTCGCTACGGGCTGCTGATGGCTGTCGGCATCGTTCTTCTCGTCCTCACCCGCCCTTATGAGGGTATGTTGCTGTGCCTTCCCGTGGCGGCCGCTCTCGGTCATTGGGCATGGCGTGGGAAAACTCGCCTCCGCCCAGTCGTCCTGCTTCGCCGCGCCGCCGTTCCGCTCCTGCTCATCGTGGCCGCCATCGCATGGCTGGGCTATTACGACCTGAGGGCTTTCGGGAAGGCCACCACGCTTCCCTACGTTGTCAATCGTGCACAGTACGCCATGGCGCCCTATTTCATCTGGCAGTCGCAGCGTCCCCAGCCCAACTACCGGCACATCGATATGCGCCGCTTCTACTACGAGAACGAACTCCCCTTTTTCAGACAAATTCATTCCTGGTCCGGATTTCTTCCCGCCACCCTGCGAAAAATCTGGGAGGCACTTCAGTTCTACGCCGGTTTTGCCTTGCTGACGCCGCTGCTGATGATGCACCGCGCGTTTTGCGATCGCCGCATCCGCTTCCTCGTCTGGTCTTTGCTCGTCCTGGTGGCTGGCATGTCGATCATGATTTACGCAATCCCCCACTATTTGGCCCCGTTTACCTGTTTGTTTTATGCCATTGGGCTCCAGGCCATGCGTCACCTCCGTCTTTGGACACCGGAAAACAAACCCATCGGGAAGGGCATCGTCCGCTTCTCCGTCGCGATTTGCATCTTCATGGCGATTCTCCGCTTGTTCACGGGGCCGCTCAACATCAGGGTTCCCGAGTGGCCGCTGGGCAACTGGTCGATCCGCTGGTACGGTCCCGATCCTTATACGTCAGAACACACGCGAATTGAGGCTAGCCTGGAACATCTTCCCGGAAAGCAGCTGGTCCTGGTCCGGCCCAACCTCCAGCGCAATGTCTTGGATCAATGGGTTTACAACGGGGCGGATATCGATGACGCCAAAGTCGTATGGGCGCAGGAAATGGATACTGCCGATAATTTAGAGTTAATTCATTACTACCGGGACCGGCAAGCGTGGCTGGTTGATCCGAATACGGTTCCCGCAAGAATTTCGCCATATCCCATGCCGGAGCCGACGACCGGAGCGGCGCACTGAGCCGGTCAGGTTGTTGCGGCGCATAGCTGGAAGCGGAGGGAGTTCAGGCGATGATTAACGCAAAGCGGATCGCGGTGGTGATGCCGGCGTATAACGCCGAGAAGACGCTGGAGCAGACCGTGCGCGAGCTTTCCGACGTTGTGGACATCAAGATCCTGGTGGATGACTCGAGCAAGGACAAGACCGCGGAGCTTTCGCGCGAGCTGGGCGTGCAAACCTTCGTTCACGACGCAAACTACGGTTACGGACGCAACCAGCAAACCTGCTACCGCGAAGCGTTGGCAGCTGGGGCAGATATTGTGGTGATGGTGCATCCCGATTACCAGTACACACCGTCGCTGGTGCCGGCGATGGCGGGGATGATTGCCAGCGGTGTGTACGACATGGTTCTGGGATCGCGGATTCTGGGCGCCGGAGCTTTGAAGGGCGGAATGCCGTTTTACAAATACGTTGCCAACCGCCTGCTGACGGCTTTTCAAAATTTGTTTTTGGGCGTGAAGCTTTCGGAGTACCACACCGGATTCAGGGCTTTCTCGCGGGAACTGCTGGAAACGCTTCCACTGCTCGAGAACTCGGACGATTTTGTATTCGACAATCAAATGATTGCGCAAGCGGTGATGTTCGGATTTCGCATTGGCGAGATTTCGTGCCCGACGAAGTATTTTGAGGAGGCATCCTCAATCAACTTCAGACACAGCGTAAAGTACGGGTTCGGAGTTCTGGCAACAACGTTCGGCTTTGTGGCGCACAAGATGCGCGTGAAGCGCCAACCGCGGTTCGACGCAACTGGCCGAAAGGTAACGCAGCAGTACTATACCCGGACGGAGCACGGGTCGTAACGGATTCGCGTCGCTGCATTGGGAGCGGTTGCTTGATTGCATAAAATCCGGAGGATGAACTCTTGTTCTTCGATCGCACCCGCCATTGAGCCGTTCCGTCTATCACTCAGTATGATCAGTATGATTGGCGAGGAACGCACCGGCGATATACTTGCGGCGAGGCGGACGAGTTGAGCGGGTTCCGGCTTATCTTCATGCTGCGTTGCGACGGCATCCGGGGGGTTGCGGCTGGGTTGGTGGTCTTGAGCTGGGCCGCGCTGGTCGGCGGGCTTGCGGGCGCCCAGCCAAAGGCGAGTGGCGCGCACGTGACGGTGACGGTGGTCGACGAAAATGGCCAGGCGGTCGTAGGCGCCGAAGTGACGATTGCCGAACCGGGAGCGGAGCCAGCACAACTGTGGACCGATTACGCGGGAAACTGCGAATACATTTTGGGGCAACGCGAGCCGTACCGGATCACCATAGAGAAGGCTGGATTCTACAAGGCCGATGAGAGCGGCGTCGATCCGAGCCTAAGCAGCGTGAGAGTGGTGATGGCGCACGAGCAGATTGTGCGCCAGCAGGTGAATGTGACGGCGTCGACGCCGGGAATCGATACTCAGCAGGTCTCCGACCAGAGCGCGATGAATACGCCGGAGATTGTGAATATTCCTTATCCAACTTCGCGCGACATTCGCAATTTGCTGCCCTTCAATCCCGGCGTGGTGCAGGATGAGACCGGCCAGGTACACGTAGCCGGTTCGGAGACGTGGGAGGCGCTGGATACGATGGATGGATTCGACATCCGCTCGCCGGTTGGCGGGTCGCTGACTCTGCGCGTGAGCACGGATGCGGTGCGCACGATCGACGCGGAGACAACGCGCTACCCGGTGGAGTTCGGGCGAGCGACGGGCGGCGTGATCGCGTTTTACACGGGGATGGGCGACAACAAGTTTCGCTTTAATGCGACGGATTTTATTCCGTCATTCCGCGAACTGAATGGAATCCGCTTCGATCAGTTTGTTCCGCGCTTTACGTTCAGCGGGCCGCTGAAGCGCGACCACGCGTGGTGGTACGACGGCGTGGAAACGGAGTGGGACAACATCTATATTTCCGAGCTGCCGGCGAACGCCAATACCGACGAACTGGTGCGCGGGAGCAACCTGGTGAAGGTGCAGGACAACGTGACCGCCGCAAACATCCTGACCGGCGGGCTGCTCTACAACAACTATCATTCGCCGTACGATGGGATCTCATCGCTTACGCCGCAAGAAAGCACGGTGAAACGCAACACGATTGCGTGGATGCCGTACGTGCGGGACCAGCAGAGCTTTGGCGGGGGAGCGCTGCTCGATTTGGGAGTGGGGTTCGTGAGCATTCGCGACGGATACGAGCCGCACGGGAGCGCGGCGTACGAGTACACGCCGGAGCAGACGGAGGGCAGCTATTTTGAGAATCTGAGCGGGCGATCACAGAGGTTGGAGGGGACCGCGACACTTTATTTGCCGCCCCGGCAGTGGCTCGGGCGGCACGATGTGAAGGCGGGGCTGGACGTGGACCACATCGCATACGACCAGAGACAAATGAGGACACCGGTGAGTTACCTGCGCGAGGACGGAACGCTCGAGCGACTGAGCACTTTTGCGCCGGCGCCGGCGTTCACGATGCACAACGGCGAGATCGGCGCGTATGTTCAGGACCGGTGGCAGCCGGCGAAGGGATGGCTGGTTGAGCCGGGACTGCGATTCGACTGGGACGAGATTGTGCGGAGGCCGCTGCTTGCGCCGCGATTGGCCGCGGTGTACACGCCGCCGGGAGATAAGAACTCGACGAAGATTTCGGCGGGAATTGGACTCTACTACGAGCACACCTATGTTTACGATTTGGCGCAAACGTATGCGGGCATTCGCTACGACACGTACTACGAGGCGGATGGAGCGACGCAAATGCGGCCGGCGGAGGAGACCGAGTTTACCGCAAACGATGGCCTGCTGAATGCGCCGCGGGCGTTGAATTGGAGCGTGGGCATGGAGCGCAAGCTGCCGTGGGCCATCAATGCAGGCGCGAACTTTATGGAGAAGCGCACGACGAATGTGTTCGCGTTTGCGAATCAGAGCGGAACGGCAGCACCGGCTGGAGATTACCTGCTGACCAACGGAAGGGAAGATCGCTATAGCTCAGGGGAGTTCGATGCGCGGAAGCTCTTTGCGGATGGATACACGGTGTATGTGTCGTACACACATTCTTCGGCGCGGACCAACGCGGCGCTCGACTACCTGCCAACGCCGTCGCCGCTGGGTCCGCAACAAAGTGGGCCGCTGGCTTGGGACGTGCCGAATCGCGTGATTTCGTGGGGATGGCTGCCGGTGCCGCTTGCATGGCTGAGGAAGCGATGGGATTTTGTGTATCTGCTCGATGAGCATACGGGCTTTCCATATACAGCGGTGAATGCGGCGCAGGAAGTGGTGGGTGCGGCGGGAGGGCAACGCTTTCCGGATTTCGTAAACTTCAGCCCTGGCCTCGAATGGAAGTTTCACTTTCGCGGACAGTACTGGGGACTGCGCGGCGTGATGCAGAACGCGACGAACAGCGCTGATCCGGCGGTGGTGAATAACGTGGTGGATTCGCCGGGGTTTGGAGCCTTCAGCGAATTGCAGGGGCGGGCGTTCACGGCGAGAATCCGGCTGATCGGGACGAAGTGAGAGAAGCAGGGAGCAGGGAACAGGGAACATGGATTGCCTGATTGGAAACAAAGGTTGTTGATGCAGGTTTTGGGGAAGACGCTCGTAGTGATCGGTTTGGTGGTCGCGGGGATCGGGGCGGCGATGCTGCTGGCCGCGCGCGTGGGGCTACCGCTGGGACGATTGCCGGGCGACATTTCCTACAAGGGCAAGAACGTTACATTTTATTTCCCGCTGGGGACGTCGATTCTGATCAGCATCGTGCTATCGGTGGTTTTGTATTTGCTGTCGCGGATGCGGCGATAGAGTGGATTCAGAGATGCCGTACCCAGGCTGGGGACGGGAATTGTTGACAAAGACAGCAGGTTAGCTTGCGCATTCGCGCACGTTGGCAAGTTAGCGAATTAGCGGTTCCGGGTGCGGTTTTCGCGGAGTTGCCCGCATGCAACGGAAGCGGCTGGAGCGGTTTAGGTTGCCGCAAACGCAAACATGCCGCCCGAGGGCGGCATGTTGTGGAAGGGTGATGGCTACTGGCGTTAGACGCCGACGCCAAATTCGCTGGCCTGCCGGGAGCCGGCGTTGGAATAGAAGTCGTAGGGTGTGCGCTTCTTGAACCGGTAGCGGTTGCGCAGTTCGGCGCCGAGGTAGATGCCGACGGCAGCGACGGCGACGCCGACGGAAAACCAGGTAATGACACGGAGGGCAGTCGATCCGGTTTTTTCCGGTTCGGGTGACTCTGGAGCGAGCAATTCGGATTCAGGATCGGCGGACATCGAACTTAGCCTCCCACGCTCACATGATAGCGCAGGTGGGGTGGGACCGAGGTGAGGAGTGGTGCGGAAAACACGGAAGTACTCTACGCGAAAGTGTTAATTCGGGCCAGCCAAGAGGCTTTTTCCGTTTCAGGAAGAAAGCTGGCGCGGAAGGAGTTGGCGGCCAACTGGCGAAGCTCATCGCAGGTAAATCCCTGCTGGGTATGGGCGAGGAGGAACTCGTTGGCGAGATCGGAGGCGAAAAAGGCGGGATCATCGGAGTTGAGCGTGACCAGGAGGCCGCGATCGAAATAGCGGCGCAGGGGATGTGCAGCGAAGGATGGACAGACGCCGGTGCGGACATTGGAGGTGGGATTGAGCTCGAGTCCGGTGTTCCGCACTCTTAGCTCTTGGAGGAGAGTCTCATCTTGAATGGCGGAGAGGGCGTGGCCGATGCGCTCGGAGCCGATGGAAAGCGCCTCCCAGATGGCCTCTGGGCCGGTGGTTTCGCCGGCATGGTTGGTGAGGCGCAGGCCGGCGGATTGGGTGCGCGCGTAGAGTTGGCGGAAAGGTTCAGAGCCGGAGCGGCGCTCGTCTCCGCCAAGGCCGATGGCGACGATGGAGGGGTAGAACTCGCGCATCTCGGCGGCTTTGCGGAAGACGCGATCCGCTTCTTCGACGGTGAAGTGGCGGACGGCGTCGAAGATCCAATAGAGCGAGAGGCCGAGCTCGCGCGCGGCGCGCTCGCGGGAGCGTTCCAGGCCCGCGAAGATGGGCTCGAAGCAGCGCGGATCGAAATTACGCCACATATAAATGACGCCGACCGAAATAAACACCTCGGCGTGGACGACTCCCTGGGCGGCGAGGTGCTGCATCATTCGCCAGGCGGACAACTCGTAGTCCTCGGGGTCGCGAAGGCGGCGCGTGACGGCCTTGAAGGATTCGATGAATTCGGTGAAGTCGGAGAACCGGTAGAGCGCCTCGGCGTCGTGGTACGTGAGGGGCACGGCGTCGTGACGGGCGCTGAGCTCGACCAGGGTGGCGGGCGCGATGGTGCCTTCGAGATGCAGATGCAGCTCGGCCTTGGGCAGGCGGCGGATGAATTCCTGGATTTCCGTCACACTTTCAGTTTAGCGGGCACCTGCGGTGCGGCAGCCGCCGCATGCGCGGCACCTGGGCTCATGGACGTGCAATCGGCTTCGAACGGAGGGGCGCGACTAGTTCGTATTGATCGCCGTTGCGCGATTGTCGACGAAGGTGATGGTCCACTTTTTGCCGGCTTGATTGTAGGTGATTGTACGGTTGCCTTCGCTGGCGCTGTCGACATGCTGGTCCTGGCCGATGGACATACGGGTTTGCATCTCGTTCATTCCCGGAATGACTTGATGCGCGTCGATGGCGGACCAGACGTTTTTAGACCAGTTGTCGTAAATGGTGTGCGGATCGTCGTAATAAAAGAGCACATCGCAGAAGTATTCTTCCTGGCTGCCGTCGATGGCGCCGATGACCGTGGCGTAGAGGTCCGGGCTGTGGGGTAGCGCGAAGACGGCAAAGACTTGCCGCGTGCCGTGCGAGATTCCGTCATCGACCTGATCCGGCGGCGCGGCCTTGATGACTTTTTCGATATTGAGCTGCTGGGCTGAAGGAATGAGGCCGATGCGCTTGGAGAAGACGATGTGACCGGCTTCGTAGGGAAAATACGGCATGGTGTAGCCGTTCTTCATCCAGACGCTCGAGCCCTCTAATTTGAGGGCGTCCTCGAAGGAGGTCATGAACTTCATGCGCACGACGGCGACGTCATCGGGTGTGAGGTTCTGTTCGGGAGTGCTGGGGAGGACGCCGGGATTGCGGCGGCTCTCAAAGACGGAAAACAGATAGATGCCGCCGATGGCGAGGGTGACAAGCGTCATGATTCCGGCTTTTGGCCAGGTCTTCATGGGGAGAACTCCAGGTCCAGTTTAGTGCTCCGACATCCTGGTTGGATGACGATTGCCGAACCGGTGCGGGCGTGGACGCCCGCACGACAGCCGGTCTCCCACCCCAACGACGAAGACCTGTCGTAGGGGACCCCGGTCTGGAGACCGGTGCTACAATCTGCGCTGCAGGCCGGTGCTAGCGGGTCTTGGCGAACTCGGAGCGGTGACGGCTATAGAAGAAGTAAATGAACAGGCCGATGACCAGCCAGATGAGGAAGCGGTACCAGGTGATGATGGGCAGGCCGGCCATGAGCAGGAAGCAGAAGATGACGCTGAGAGCGGGGATGACGGGTCCGCCGGGAACGACGAAACCACGGCGGCGGTGGGGGTCGCGGTAGCGGAGGACGATGACACCGATGGAGACGAGGACGAAAGCGAAGAGGGTGCCGATATTGGAAAGGTCGGCGAGAGTGCCGATGTCGAAGAGGCCGGAGGGAATGGCGACGACCACGCCGGCGACCCAGGTGGAAAACGCCGGCGTGCGGAAGAGGGGGTGGACGTTGGAAAAGACTTTGGGCAAGAGACCGTCGCGGGACATGGAGAACCAGACACGCGACTGGCCGATCTGGTAGACGAGGATGGAGGAGATCATACCCATGAGCGCGCCGAGCAGGACGACGAGGCGGATCCAGTAGAGCGGGTGGCCGCCGGGCAGGAGCGAGAGTTTTTTAAGTGCGTTGACGACGGGCGCGGCGTCGCCCACCATCGACTGCCAGGGAACGAGGCCGGTGAGGCAGACGGCGACGGCGACATAGAGCACGGTGCAGACGATCAGCGTGGCGATGATGCCGATGGGAAGATCGCGCTGCGGGTTGCGGCACTCTTCGGCGGCAGTGGAGACGGAGTCGAAGCCGATGTAGGTAAAGAAGATGATGGAGCCGCCGGTGAGCACGCCCGACCAGCCGTTGGGCATGAAGGGATGCCAGTTGGAGGGATGAATGAAGCCGATGACGGCGAAGACAAAGATGAGGATGGCAACGAGCTTGAACGCGACCATCATGTTGTTGGTGGAGGCGGACTCGCGAATGCCGCGGACCAGGATGACGGTGAGGAACATGACGATGAGGAATGCGGGAATATTGAAGCCGAAGTGCCAGCCGGGGTTGTAGAGGTCGTTGCCGGCGAGATCCTGCAGGCCGGAGGGGAGATAAGCGGGAGAGATCCATCGGGCGCTGGGATGGAGGCCGAACCAATCGAGCAGGTCGACAACGTGGGCGGCGAAGCCGACGCTGACGCTCATGTTGGAGCCGGCGTATTCGAGGATCAGATCCCAGCCGATGATCCAGGCAATGAGCTCGCCGAGCGTGGCGTAGGTGTAGGTGTAGGCCGAGCCGGCGATGGGAATCATGGAAGCCAGCTCGGCGTAGCAGAGGCCGGTGAGAGCGCAGACGAAGGCCACCAGGATCATGGAGAGCGCAATGGCGGGACCGGCGCCGGGACGGCCGGCGAGCGCGGTGTGGGTGATGACGTAGTGGATGAGGGGCGTGTCGGTGATGGTGGCGTTGGGCAGCTGCTCGCCGGAGATGGCGGTGCCGATGACGGTGAAGATACCCGAGCCGATGACCGCTCCGATGCCGAGAGCGGTGAGCGACCAGGGCCCGAGGCTCTTCTTCAGCGCGTGCTCGGGTTCTTCCGAGTCGCTGATGAGCTTGTCGATGGACTTGCGGGCGAAGAACTGGCTGGGCAGTGCAGGACTCCTCTGTGAAGCAGCTTCTAGCTACTAGCCTCTAGCTTTCTTGCGCGGAGTCGGAACTTCAGCGCCAGCAAGATGGGGCTAGAAGCTAGCAGCCAAAAGCTAATGGCTGTTTTTTTACCGCTTCGACTGGCCGCGGACCATCTTCTTGACTTTTTTCTTGAGCGAGCCACGGGGGGTGGTGCGCTTGGCCTTGGGGGCAGCTTTTTTGCGTGCCGCGCGCTTGAGCTTCTTGCGTTCGGCCTTGTCTTTGATCTTTGTGGTGTCGGCCACATTAACCTCTTTCCATCGAATGTTTTTGAGGGAACCCGCTGCGCGGGCTTTGCGAGATCAATGTTAACAGGCGGGCAGGGGCGAACGAAAGCATGCAGCGCGCATTGCGCCGCATTGTGAGGCGGATGTGCGGCGGAGAAGCGATTGCAGCGTACAATGAAGGAAGACCGACACAGTGCCTGGCCTGCTCGGCTCCGGCTGAATCAACGCTTCTGACGAGCTTCGCACCTCCACGCAACAATCACCTTGTTCGCAGGAGATCGTCATGCGTTCCGACCAAGTTCACCGCGCGCTGGCGCGAGGAATGAATCGCTTTGAAGTCTGCCGACTGGTCTCGAAGGGCGTAAGAGTCACGCACAAATCTGGCTCGCGCTTCGAGGATTCCATTAATAGCGTTCTGATCTACCTGGGGGATCACGAAATTCCCCAAGGGGGACTGCATCCGGCCAAGGCGGCGGAGAAGCTGGAGCCGGCGGCATGAAAAGCAGCCCACAGTTCACAGTTCGCAGTTTCCGGTGAGGCGTGGGACGGCTTTGGAACGGCCCGGAATGCGAATGAGCTTCAGCTCAACGCAAAAAGAGGGACGGCAGTTTCGCCGTCCCTCTTTTTCTTGGTTCCGAACTTGTTTCCGGTTCCGAACCCGTCCTCAATTCCGGACCGTTTCAGGCCTCTGTCTTAGATAACCTGAACGTTCTCGGCCTGCCATCCCTTGGGGCCCTTGGTCACGTCGAACTGGACCTTCTGGCCTTCCTGCAGCGACCGGAAACCGGTCGACTTGATGGCGGTGTGATGGACGAAGACGTCCTCGCCGTTTTCACGGCTCAAAAATCCAAAACCTTTGGCGTCATTGAACCACTTGACTGTGCCTTGTTCCATGGTGTTGCTCCTCATAGTGCTGAATTACCGCTGAATACAATGTGGAGTGTTGCGTGCAGGCGGTAACCGGAACAGGCAAGAACTTCAGATCGAATTCTACGATTAGAAACAGTGTAGCACGGAATGGGTTCGAAGAAGGGAAAATCATTTGGATTCAATGAGGAAGGGGAGTGGATTGAACGGCTTAGGGGGACGGGTGGAGGATACAGCGCGTGGACCGGAAGGCAGGATACACTCAATGTCGCTGAGAAGTGTCGATAAGAAGTGTCGGGCGAGGTGAAGATTGAGCCGCGAGAACGAGAGGGTTCTGGTGCTGAACCCCGGAACAACGTCGACCAAATTCGGCATCTTTACGCGCGCGGGCGAGGAGAGGTCGCGCAACATTCATCATGGGGACGATGAGATCGAGCGGTTCCGCGGGAGGCCGATGCTGGACCGGTTGGAGTACCGCGCGGGGCGGATCGTGGACGCGTTGGCGGAGGCAGGATACAGCGTGAGCGGGAGGGGCGCGGAGCCCTGGGCCGCGGTGGCCGGACGCGGGGGCCTGCTGCCGCCGATGGAATGCGGGACGTATCTGGTGGACGACACGATGGTTGCGGAGCTGAAGCGCGCGCGGCGCGGGGAGCATGCGTCGAACCTGGGCGCGGTGCTGGCTCTGCGCTTTGCGCGGGCGGCAGGAGCGAATGCGTACATCGCGGATCCGGTGACGGTGGATGAGTGGCAGGAGTGCGCACGGCCCTCCGGGTCGCCGCTGATCAATCGGTCGTGCATTGGCCACGCGCTGAACACCGAGGCCGTGGCGCGGTGCCATGCGCGCGGGCTGGGGCGGCGGTACGAGGAGATGCGGCTGATCGTGGTGCACATGGGCAGCGGGATTACGGTTTCGGCGCACCGCGGCGGGCGCATGATCGACGGCAATTCGATCGAAGAAGGGCCGTTCGGTCCGGACCGCACGGGGTCGCTGCCAGTGCGGGAACTGATCAGGGTGTGCTTTGGGGGTGGGATGACCGAGAGGGAGCTCGAGCGGCACGTCTTCGGAGACGGAGGGCTGTTCGCGTACCTGGGCACGCGCGACCTGATGGAAATGGAACGGAGAATCGACGGGGGAGACGCGCAGGCTGCGGCGGTCGTTGAAGCCATGGTTTACCAAATTGGAAAAGAGGCGGGCGCGATGGCAGCGGTGCTCGAAGGCAATGTGGACGCGGTGCTGGTGACCGGCGGCATGGCGCACTCCGAGCGGATGGTGGAGAAGCTACGCAGCTACGTGGATTGGATCGCGCCGGTGGCGGTATATCCCGGCGAAGACGAGCTGCGGGCGCTGGCCGAGGGCGTGTTTCGCGTACTGGACGGCGAGGAAGAAGCCAAGCGGATGGGGGAAATCAGCTTTTAGCTTTCAGCCTTCAGCTTTCAGCTGGGATGTGCGGAACGATGCCCGCGGCCGCGCCGTTTTCGATTCTTCGCCGGGGCGGCGGCTTTCCTGGAGCGCACGACGGAGCTGGGGGAGCTGGGGCTGAAAGCTGAAGGCTGAAAGCTGAGAACCGAGAGCTGCATTAGAATGCGATAGAGAATCCGGAGACAACGGGGGCAAAAGGTGGCGGTTCTGGCGGTGCAGCAGATCCGGCGCATGAGGGGCGGCGCACAGGGCCAGTTGATGCTGGGCGCGGACGGCCATGTGTACGTGGTCAAGTTCCAGAACAACCCGCAGCATACGCGGGTGCTGGCCAACGAACTGATGGCCTCGCGGCTGGCGGCGGCGGCCGGGCTGACGGTGCCCGAGACCGACTTGGTGGAGGTCTCGAGCTGGCTGATTGAGAACACTCCGGAGCTGGAGATCGACCTGGGGTCGACGAACGTGCGCTGCCAGGCGGGACTGCAGTTCGGGTCGCGCTTCGCCGGAGGCACGATGCCGGGGCAGGTGGTGGATTTTTTGCCCGAGGAGCAGCTGCTGGAGCTCAGGAACCTGGATGAGTTCGCGGGTATGCTGGCGCTGGACAAATGGACGGGCAACGCCAACGGGCGGCAGGCGGTGTTCACGCGGAGACAGAGGGAGCGGCGGTACAAGGCCGTGTTCATCGACTTCGGCTACTGCTTTCACGCCGGAGAGTGGCGCTTCGAGGACGCTCCGCTGCGGGGTGTTTACTACCGGAATGATGTTTACCGAGAGATTAGAGGATGGGAATCCTTTGAGCCCTGGCTGACGCGGCTGGAGAAGATGCCGGCGGAGACGATATGGGAGGTGGCCAATACGGTGCCTCCCGAATGGTACGGCGGCGACCAGGCGGAGATGGAGGCGTTGATGGAGAAACTGCTCAAGCGGCAGAGCCGGATCCGGGAGCTGGTGGAGGCATTTGGGAACTCGGATCGGGGACCGTTTCCGAAATGGGGTATGGGGGGTGGAGAAAGGGAGGAGGGGGCTTGGAAAGGGGAGAGATGGGGGAATACGATGAGGGTGAATTGAAAGGCAGGAAGTGGTTTCAGGCGTCAGGGAGCAGGGAACAGTCGATGGGAGTTTCGGGATGGATGGATTTGTTCTGACACCTGACACCTCGGAGCTGAAAGCTGAGGGCTGAAAGCCGGAAGCTAGGAGCTAGGAGCTAGAAGCTGCATTGTATGGCGATTGGGAACCAGCGGCGTGCGTGCGAGTTTCGACTGCTGCGGTATGTGCCGGACGCGGTGCGGAACGAGTGCGTGCACATCGGCGTGATCCTGCGCGAGGCTGCGGCCCCGGACGAGACGGGGAAGGGCGAGGCTGGGAAAGGTGGGACTGGGAAAGCCGAGCCTGGAAACTTTGGGCCCGGGAAGATTGAGGTTCGATTCACGCGCGACTGGCGTCGTGTGCGCTGCCTCGATCCGGATGCCGACACGGCGCTGCTCGAAGGCATGGAAGGCGAACTGCGACGGCGGCTGGAAGCGGAGCCGGGCGGCCGGTTGATGCGGCTTCTGGAGGAGTCGCTCTCGCTGAACGTGCAGATGACCGAGCCCAAGGCCTACCTGGCGGAAAGCCTGCCCGCGGGAATGGAAGAATTGATGCGGCTCTATGTGGAGGCTCCGCCGCGGGAGCGGGCGCCGCGGCTGAGCGGCCGCGCCGCGATCCAATCGCGCATGCGCTCGGAGTTTGAACATGCCGGGGTGTGGGATCTCTTGCGCAAGCGAATCGCCGCGTCGGAGTACACGCGGCCGGGCGATCCGCTGCGCATCGACGTGGGGTACCGGCCCAACGGGATCGTGCGCATGTTTCATGCGGTGAGCTTCGATCCCGGCCTGGAGATGGCCAAGGTGCTGGCGTTTTCTGCAGCCGCGCTGCGGGCCGGCGTGGAGCGCGTGGAGAAGGCGAAGCTGGACTTGACGGCGGTGATCGAGCCCGCGGTGCGGGTGGGTGCGACCGACGAAGAGCCGGAGAGGCTGGAGCTCTACCGCTTCGCAGTGGAGACGATGGAGGAGCACCGGATCCGCGTGCTGACCACCTCGGATATGGGCCGCGTGGCGGAGACGGCGCGACGCGAGCTGCATTTGTAAAGAGGTGGGCGAGAAACTGGGGCCAGGAACAGCGATCCGGACAAGGCTCTAAGTTCATTGACAAGAATGATTAAGGGAACGTCGGCGTCCGCTGAAAATATTTTTTTGAAGTTTGCCGATAATTATTGGGCTTCGCGGTAGGATGAACCGTGTTGATGGAATTCAGGTGCTTCAGAGGCGCAGCCGGAAGCGAATGAGGCAGGATTAGAGCATTCCCGGAATACACGCAGACTTCTTGAGTGCATTGAAAGGTGGCTTTTACTTCCACCCCAGCGGCGAGGACCTGCCGCCGGGGCCCGGATAAGGAAAAAGCCACTTGACCGTGTGCTTTCGGTCTACAGCAATTCCGAAAATGCTATGGCTCACGGCTGAAGGCTGACATCGCAAGACTGACGAATGAAAGAGGCATGGCCTATGGCCATGCCTTTTGTTTTTGAAGGAAGGTGCATGTGAAGGTAGGCGATCAGTTGCGGGAGATGTGGCGGCAGGCCCGGCACGGCGGGCAGGCCGGCAAGATCGGGCAGGCGCGGCCGGTGGAGGTCGGACTCAAGGCCGGGGCCGAGGCCGAGGCGGAGCGGAAGACGCTGGCGCTGCCGGCGATTCTGAGTCCGGTTGAGTTTCCGGGCAAGCACCTGCCCAAGCCCACGCCGATGAACCTGCGCCGGTTTGCGGAGACTCCGGTGGTGCGGCGGGCGATCAACGTGATCAAGGATCGGATCGCCGCGATGGACTGGCAGGTTCGGGTGCGGCGGGGCGTGAGGCCGGAGGACGTGGCCTTTGCGGGACGGAAGCTGCGGGCGCTGCGGCGCACACTGGAGGAGCCGAATCCGGCGGACAGCTTTCGCACGCTGATGGAGCAGGTGATCGAGGACGCGCTGACGGGCGGCTTCGGGGCCGTGGAGATGGAGCCGACCGGCGACGCAGAGCGGCCGGCGATGCTGTGGCCGGTGGATGGGGCGTCGATCCGCATCAACGCCAGGTGGGATGGCGGGGAGGAAACGTCGCGCTATGCGCAGGCCGTGCCGGGACAATTGGAATCGGGCGCGGTGGAGCTGCTCGACCGGCAACTGATGTACGTCCGGATGAACCCGCGCAGCTTTACGCCCTTCGGGCTGGGGCCGCTGGAGGTGGCATTCGAGACGGTCAACCAGTTCCTGAGCGCACACCGGTTCGCGGGAAAACTGGCAGCGAACTCTGTGGCGCAGTATGCGCTATGGCTGAATGAAGCGACGCCCGCGCAGCACGACCGGCTGATTCGCTGGTGGCAGGACGAGATCGAGGGGACGGGGCGCGTGCCGCTGATTTCGACGGAACAAAAGCCGGAGGTGCTCCGGTTTGCCCAGGGCACGGACGCGGATCTGCGGCTGCAATGGCAGGAGTTCCTGATCCGAATGGTGGCCAACGCGTTTGGTTTGCCGCCTCTGATGCTGGGCCTGGAGGCGGACGTCAACCAGTCGACGGCGTCGGAGATGGCGGATGAAGCGTTTCGCGGCGCGATCTCCCCGCTGGCGTTGCTGCTGGCGGGGCACATTACGCGCGACCTCTTCGCAAAGTGCATCGGCTGGAGGGAATTCGAGTTTGCGTTTAACGAACTAAGCGCGCGGGACGAACAGACTGAGCTGCAGGTGCAGGTGCAACTGCTGCAGGCCGGTGTGCTCACGATCGACGAGGTGCGGGCGATGCGGGGACTGGCGCCGCTGAATACAGGTGTCAGGGAGCAGGTGTCAGGGGTCAGCGAATAGGGAACAGGAACAGGGAAGCAGCGATCAGCCGTCGGCTGAAAGCTGAAAGAGCGGAGCAAGCCGATGCGATTGGAAGCGATGGCGGTGGAGATTCCTCATGTGGACAAGCATCCCAACCGGATGCCGTTTGAGGGCGTGTTGACGGTGGTGAACGCGGCCAGCGACAAAGCGCCGGCCGGGGCGCGCGGGCACCGCGTGATGCTGACGCGCGAGGCGGCGGAGAAAGCACTGCCGTCGTTGCTCGGAATGGCCGTGGATTACAGGCCGGGTTGGGACGGCCACGATGCGCGGCGCAAGATCGGTCTGCTGACCGAGGCCGATGTGATCGGGCCGCGGCTCGTGGTACGCGGGTACCTCTACGCGCGCGATTTTCCCGAAGTAACGCGGGCCATCGAGGCGCACGCACCGGAGAAGCTGGGCATGAGCTACGAGCTGGCCGATGCGCGCGTCGAGGATATGAGGGCCGAGATATGGAAGCTGACCCGGGTGACCTTTACCGGGGCGGCCATTCTTTTGCGGGACAAAGCGGCTTACCGGGCGACAAGCTTTCGGATGGCGAGTTAGGGGAGGACGGCGGAGTTAGGGGAGCCGCTGCATGAGAAAGTCAGGAAGTTAGTAAGTCAAAAACTTGGCCGGCTGGAAGCGAGGCTCCGGGAACGGGGCCTTTTTTATTGGAGTTGGAAACGAATGTTGGAGCGTAATCACTAGAAACAGGAGAGGAAGAACATGGAGCAAGGAGAGAGAAGCGGAGAGAAAAACATCGTTGAGCGGCTGGAAGCCGCAACCAACGCGCTCGAAAAGACGCTCGGCTGGCTGGAAGAACGGCAGGGCGTGCTGTCGGGCGAGGTGGAGAGGATCACAGCCACCGTGGAGCAGAGCAGGCGTGAGACCGAGCTGGCGGAGAAACTGGCCGCGGTAGAGCGGGAGCTGGCCGAGGTGAAGGCGGCGTCGGCACAGAACGCGCTCAACCCGCTGCGCCGCACCATGCCCGCAGCTACCGCGGAGATGCTGGCGAAGCATGGCATCGGCGAGGGCCCGGTAGATGTGCATGCACTCGACGCGGCGTTGTCGGGCCTGAGCCTGGAGCAGCGCATCGCGGTGAAGACGCAACTGCTGCGGGCGGGGGCAATCGCTTAGAAGCAGGGATCAGGTTTCAGGGGTCAGGGATCAGAATTGCCGATCCTTTCCGCAGCAATGACCACTGAACCCTGACGCCTGGAACCTGAAACCTGAGAACACGGCCCCAGGGAGGGGGCGGAGAGAAATTATGAACGCAACCTTTGCAGACATTCACGCGGCAGCAGACTACATCGGGCCGGGCGCAATCGAAGTTCCGCTGTATCAGACGGAGATCTTCGACATATGCCGCCGGTCGAGCGCCTTCGGGCAGCGCATCAAGCAGGTTCCGGCAACGGGACATCCGTCGCGCTTTTTTGAAGAGACGGCGATACCGAATCCGGGCACGGCCGGCTTTGTGAATCCGCGCAGCATCAATCCCACGGTGGTGAGCCCGACTCGGATCGAGCTGAGCGTGCCGTTGAAGGCGATCGTGGCGCAGATCAACTACAACCTTTTCGACATCGAGCTGGGCGACCAGCAGAAGCAGTTCGCCTATTTGCAGGCCAAAGACCTGGTGGATACGGTGAGCGGCGTGATGGTGGCGCACGACGTGGCGCTGTGGAACGGCAACGACACCAGCTTGAGCGCGCCGACGACTACGCAGTATATGGGCTGCGCGGCGCAGATCGCGGCGGGTGGCAACTCGGTGACCGTGACCACCTCGATGAAAATCGTGGACACGATGAAGACCACGGTAGCGCAGATGGTAGCCAACAACGGCTATCATGTGCGGCCGACTGCGATCTACGCCAACCCGGTGCTGCTGGACCTGATCGACCAGGAGATGAAGACCGAGTACAACGTGGTGCTGAGCACCACGCAGATCTCGGCGGGCTTCACGGTGAAAATGCTTTCGACCCAGGCCGGCGACCTGCCGCTGATTCCGGATTGGAGCCTCCCCTATACAGGCACACCGGGAACCGGCAACGCCGTGCTTCCGGCGTACATCGTTACCGAGGACCTGATTGAGTATCACTGGCTGGGCGATCCCACGCCGCGCATCTTCCAGCTTGGGCTACCGAGCTCGCTGACTTACCAATATGTGGCGGTCAAGTTCGGCGCTCCGGTGGTGAAGGGCGCGAACTTCGCTCACTATCAGGTGCTGGTGGATCGGTAGGAAGAACAGTTCACAGTTCGCAGTTCACAGTTCGCAGTCCATGGCCGCCGGAGAACCGCCGGCTGCTGTGAGGCGCGGGCTGAGGACTGCGAACTGCGACCTAGCGACTCGCAACTAGGGACTAAGAATTAAGAACTAAGAACTAAGAAGTACGAACTGCGAATTAAGAACTCGCACGGAAGGAAACGCGATGGCATATCTCGAGCCAGCGGATTACCCGAATTACGGATTGCCAGCTGGAACCACAGCGGACTGGATCACGGCGGCGACGGCCCTGATCAACAGTTACTGCAGGCGGCCCGATCTGAATGTGATTCAGTACACGGAGCGTTTGCGCGTCACGGCGGGGGCGCAGACCGTGCGGCTGAGCTATCTGCCGCTGGCGCCACTGGCGCCGGCGGCAACGCCGATTGTGAGCCTTGAAGGCCGGTATACGAGGCCCAGGCGCGGGGAGCTTCCGCAGGAGCCTCTTATCGAGATCGCGTGGGCGTTCGCGCTGCCCGGGCAATGGACGACGATCGATCCCACGCTTGTGGACTTTGACCCGAACACCGGTGAGCTGACGCTGCCGTGGAACCTACTGGGTCTGCCATTCAACGAAGTGCAGGCGACATACACGGCGGGTTTGACGACCATCGGCGACGACCTGAAGTCGGCGTGTGCGCAGATTGTGCGCAACGCGCAGGCCACGCCGTCGCTGAACACGAGCATGAGCAGGATCGACACCATGCAGATGAAGTATTTCTCAAGTTCGCTGATCGACGAGACGGTGCAGGCGTGGCTGAATCCGTACGTTGCGAACAGGCTGGGGTGAGCGATGAGCGATACAGCGCCGCGCAACCCCAGGGGAGCGCCGCAGATGCTGGCCGATGCGCTGCTGCGCAGCGCGGCAGGTACGACGGCCCTTCTGCGCGTGACCGGCTCGAACACGGATACAAGCATGTCGGAGGTAGGGCTGGTGGCAACGACATTTGCCGATGTGCCGGTGAGCCCCGCCTTGATGCGCAAACTACGGCCGGCCTGGCAGGAAGGCGGGGAGTCGAAGTGGGAGCTGCTGCTGTCGGCTACGAGCGTGGAGCAGCAGGTGAACACGCTCGACTTGCCGTCGGCACAGTCTCTCTTTGCCATGACGCTGGCGGTTACCGTGGCCGGCCAGGACTATGTGATTGAGTCGATCGCGTCCAATGAAGCGTTTGGCCAGGTATATCTCTATCGGGTGCTTCTACGCGAGGCGCGGCAACAGGCGGTGTAAAAGCCAGTTCACGGTTCGCAGTTCGCAGTATGCCGTGGAATGATGCGCCAACCACGAACTAAGAACTAAGAACGTAAGACCGAGAACCGAGAACTCCAATGCAGAATGCGAAAGATTCTTTTTATATGGCGCTGCGCACGCGGCTGACCGCGATCAATCCAGAGCGGACGATTCTGCTGCGTGGCACAATGCGGCCCGGAATACTTGTGGAGGAAGCGGAAGCCCCGTTCAGCCAGTTTCCCAACGATGTGTTTGTGCTGCGCTGGCTGGGGCTGGCTGTCGACATGGACCTGGCATCAACGATGGCAGGCGAGCAATGCGAAATCGTCTACCAGGCTTGCGGGCACGCAGAGCTTTGGCGGGTTGGACCGCGGCCGAGCGTTGAGCGCGATGGACGAGGAGCTGATGGCCATGATTCAGCCTTTCTACACGGCGAAACTGGATTATGCGACCACGCCGCCGTCGGCCATGTTGACGCAAGTCTTCTGGGACGAGCCGGTATTTTCGCCGATCGTTACCCAACGCGACCGGCTGAGCCGCAGCGCGACAATATTGGTTTACAGCTATCAGGAGCAGGGGGAGTAAATGACCGCGACATGGTATTCCGCGCCGGCGCCGGCGGCACGAAGGGTGCGGGCCTTCTTTGCGCCAGTGAATCGCGCGGCGCAGACGCCGGTTCTCTTCGATCCGTCGCAACAGGGACGGTTTAGTTTCGACGCTCCGCCGGCGCCGTGGCTAAGCTTGGGATGGATCCAGGATTTTGTCCGCAAGACGACGAGTAAGTCGGCAGCGCTGATGACTGGAATTCCCGCAGCTCCGCTTGAACAGGTGCGCGAGACTCTCGATGCAGAGGTCAGTCTTCAGTTTCTAGGCTGGACGAAGCTGACCATGGCCCTGGCGACGGGTTCGCAACATATGAATATTCTCGCACCGGCGATGGGCACGGCTCCGGCAGCGGACGGAGCACAGGCCGTTCCCGCGGTCGCGCCGCAAACCGGGTCGACGAGCACATCGATCCTGCTGGCGCCGGCAGATGCAGCTAAATTCACGCCGGGGGCGATCGTTGCCGTCGACGTGGATTACGCCGGCCAGACCGGTTATGTGGGCACGCCGGTGGCGGGGGCGTACGTACGCCAGGCGCTCACGGACGTGGATTATGTGCGGCGAGTAACGTTCAACGTCGCGCTTGTATCGCAGGTAACTGCGACCGGGTTGACTCTGGCTGAGCCGTTGCCAGGCGGCGCGCCCGCAACGGGCGCCAAGGCGCAGGCGGTAACCGGATTTGTAGACCGAGAAGGTGGAAGTTTCTATCAGGAGTGGTCCGCACTGTTCGCCATGGAGGGCAGCCAAGGAGAGAGAATTTTCTTTCACTATCCCAGACTGCAGGCGATGACGGGCGCGGAGGAGTCGATTTCACCGCTCAATCAAAAGAATCAGAGCGGACATTCGAGAGTTCTGCTCAAGGGACAATTTCGGGCGCTGCCAGTGACGGACCCGTTGGACGGGGAACGGGGGGTATGTTACCGGAGTTTCCTCCCCGCGGCCAACGCGCTGATCCAACACGCGACGCGGAACTCAAGTCACCAGACAGAGAGATGACATGAAGATCACAATCCAGGGACAGGATTACACGGCTGCATTCGATGCTGCGCGTCCGTTGAGCATCGAGCGCAAGCTTAATGAGCCCTCTGTTTGCGAGTTATGCCTAAGCTTACCTGCAAGCGGAGGACTAGCGGCACCCGTGCACTTTCAATCTCTCGCAGTAACAGACGATGACGGGACAACTTACTTCACGGGTTATATTGCAGTAAGTCCCCTCCCGGAGCACGCGGGGATGGGCCTTGAAGGTCCGCGCTACCGGCTTGCGATCCAGGCGATAAGCGATGAAATCCTGCTTGACCAAGTGTTGATGCCGCCGAGCGTCGGCATGGCCGAGGCCAATGCGGGCACGTTGATCGCTTCCCTTGTGGCTCACACTGGATCGACATCGCTTGCACCGAGGACGGCTTCGCTAAGCACGCCTGTGGGAGGTTTTAAGCCGGAGCCCGGTGCGAGCTGGAGCAAGAGCGCAGGGCAAGCGGCAAGCATGGCGCGAGCGGGATATCGCGCGCTGAACGGGGCGGTTACGCTTTCATCCGTGCAGTCCACCGTTCATGCGCTGAACGAAACCGATGGCAGCCTGACGCTGGAGAACCTGGCCTTCACGGCCAGCATAAAGCGCGCGCTGGCAAACGATGTAACCGTCTGCGGCGAGAACGAGCCGGTGGCCTTTGTTACGGAGTATTTTCTCGGCGACGGAGCGACGACCGGATTCAATCTGGCTGCCGACCCGTTTTCTCCAGCGGCTTCACAATCGACGATCATCAGCGAACTGTTCAATGAGGCGCAAATCAATGAGACCGTGTGGGGCGATGCCGGCGGTTCGGGTTACCTGGCGATCGGCCCAGGCGGCCTGACAATGAACGGCGGCAACGGGATCGACGGTCAGACGCTGCTGGAATGGCTCGATCCAATCGAGATGGGCGGGACGCTGCTGCTCGAGTCGGTGGGCGTGACGCTTGCTCCCGGCAGTACGGGTATTCTGGCGGGATTTTTTGCCACGCTTTTCACGGCGTCGGATTGCGTCGCAGGCCTGCAGGCTACGGCGCAGCAAGGCACTGGAACGGTGACGCTGCAGCTCATTGTGCAGGGCACCCCGGCGGGAACGCCCTTTACGCTGAACCCAGCCAACCAATACACACTTCGTGTCCGAGTGCATTGCCCGGAGTGTAATCGAATGGGAGCTGTCTATTACTCCTTTGGAGATTCGGGGCTGATCGCCGCGGGTGGAGGAGGGCCGATTGCTCCGGGCAAGATCCAGATGGAGATACAGGAGTTTGTCAACGGCGTTGGAGCACCTCCGGTGACGGTTTATGACGGCGGCCTAACCTACTTACCCGGCGTCTGTTTTGTGGTTCCCGTGAGCAGCATTAATTTGATCGGAACCATGCGCGCGGTAAATCTTACAAACCTGGGGTCGGGCTGGGTGGTAAGTACTCCGCCGAGTGGCGGCGTGTATACGCGGAGGATCGGCACAACGGCTGAAGCTGCCGAGTGTCATCTCGAGCGCACCGGCAAGTTAACGTTTTACACCGGATGCGCGCCGGTTGCCGGCGAACAAATTGCGGTGAGTTACCGCACGATCGGCCGGGCCGTGGGGCGCGCGGTCAACTCCGCCAGCCAACAGGCACTGGCACAAGCAGGATCGCCGGCTGTAGCGGCGTGGATCGGCTCGGTGACGTGTCCGCCGGCGCGCTGCTCCGCGGATTGCCGCAGCGCTGCCCAGGTGATGGAGCAGGCGGCAGCCAGCGTGAGCGCGCTTTGGAGTGGAACTTACAAAGGAAACCGGACAAGCTTCGCCTCGGATGTTTGGCCCGGTGACGCGCTGCTTCTCAATGCGCCCTCGGCGAACCAGAACGCCGAAGTCGTGGTGCGCACAGTCAAAGTGACTTATAGCGCCAGTTATCCGGACTTAGTGGAGTACGAAATCGCGTTTGCCAATGACTGGGCCGATGACCTGGCTATCAAGACGAGCGCCACGGTCCCGGCAAACGCATGGCTGCCCGCGGCGATCGCTCCCACCGTGTTAGTGAATCTTGAGTGGTTGACAGTCACTTCGCTGAACGGTAGTACAGTCACGGTGAACACGGGAGCGACTCCGCCGGGCGGCGGCGGATTCGAGATTCGGCGGCGGGATTTTGCCTTTATGTCCGGTGAGGACCCAACTCTGGTCCTGCGCGGCTCGCAGCCGAATCTAACATTTTCGCGCGTTTCGGCAAGCGATCGGTTCTACATTCGAATGTACGACGGATCCACGCCACCGAATTACTCGGAGTTTTCAACGGCATTGTTTATCAATCTGCCGTTGAGTTCGTGAATGAAAGCGCGGGCGAGAATGAGGCTCAAAATGGAGTCGGGTAGATGCGCATGATGAACGAATTCGAGGCCCAGGTGCTGAGCGATCTAAGCGTGCTGAAATCGCAGATGAGCGGCCTGATGGGCGACGGCAGCGGAGGCAGGCTGGCAGAGCTGGAGCGGCGTATGGATCGCCACGAGCAGAATTGGCAGCGCGCGAAGGGATTTCTTGCTGCGATGAGCGTGGTGTTCGCCGTAGTTGAGGTTGCCGTGGAGGCTTGGCACCGGCACTAAGCTGCCGCCGGCGGTGAAGCGGTCCGGTGTACGGGCCTTCGTATAATGACCCCATGAGCGAACAACCGCTGGTAGGCGTTGTGATGGGCAGCAAGAGCGACTACGAAGTGCTCTCGGCGGCCGTGGAGATTCTGCGGGCACTCAAGATTCCGCACGAAGCGCGGATTGTGAGCGCGCATCGCACGCCGGACTGGCTTTTCAAGTACGCCGAGACGGCGCGCGAGCGAGGGCTGCGCGCAATTATCGCCGGCGCAGGCGGCGCGGCGCATCTGCCGGGAATGCTGGCTGCCAAAACGCTTGTCCCCGTGCTTGGAGTGCCGGTTCCCGCAACGCAGCTTAACGGACTCGATTCGCTGCTCTCCATCGTGCAGATGCCCAAGGGGGTGCCGGTGGGGACTCTCGCCATTGGCAAGGCCGGCGCGGCCAATGCAGCTTTGCTCGCCGCAGAGATCCTGGCCGGAACCGATGCGGCACTCTATGAACGGCTCGCGGCGTGGCGCGTTGCGCGCACCCAGGAAGTGCTCGACCAGAAGCTTGGCGAGGAGCAGCCCGGGTGAGTTCCGCCTCCACTCCCCCCAAAGAGCAGATTCTTCCCGGCGGGTTGCTCGCCATTCTCGGCGGTGGCCAATTGGGACGGATGACGGCAATGGCCGCACGAACCATGGGCTATCGCGTGCGCGTGATGGACCCCGAAGCGAAGTGCCCGGCTAGTTTTGTTGCCGATGAGACGACTGTGGGCCGGTGGAGCGACGTGGATGCGGCGCGGCGGCTGGCTGCGGGCGCGGACGCTGTGACGCTGGAGATCGAGCAGATCGGCGTGGACGCGTTGCGCGAAGTGGCGTGCCTTACGCCGTTGCGGCCTGGCGCGGAACCGGTTCGAATTATTCAGGACAAGACACTGCAAAAAACCTGGCTGGCGGAGAACGGCTTTCCCGTGGGACCGTTTCGGGTGGTTCGCAGCGAAGCCGAGCTGCATGAGGCGGTAACTGCGCTCCGCGGAAGCGTGTATCTGAAGATTGGTTACGGCGGCTACGATGGTCGCGGCCAAGCGCGGCTAGGAATGGATTCACCGGCGACAGGAGACGCAATTGCAGCGGCGTGGAAAGCGATTGGTGAGAGACCCGCTGTGGCCGAACAGGCACTCGACCTTGAGTGCGAGATCAGCGTGATGGCTGCGCGAAGCCCTTCAGGCGCGGTTCGCGTGTATCCAGCCGCGCGCAACCACCACGAGAATCAGATTCTGGCTTGGAGCGTTTTGCCTGCGGGTGTTCCGGCCGAACTCGAAGCGCGCGCCGAAGCCGTGGCCGCAGAACTCGTCACAAAGCTTGGAATTGAGGGGCTGCTGTGTGCGGAGATCTTCATCACGCGCAAACGCGAGCTCTTTATCAACGAGCTTGCGCCGCGGCCGCACAACAGTTATCACCAGAGCGAACGCGGCTGCGTAACCAGCCAGTTCGAGCAGCTTGTGAGGGCGGTTTGCAATCTGCCGCTGGGCTCGACTGAGCTGATCAGTCCGGCGGCGATCGTGAATCTGCTAGGCGATGTATGGCTGAAGGGCGAGCCAAATTTCGCTGCGGCGCTCGCGGTTCCCGGCGTGCGACTGCACCTTTACGAGAAACACACGCCGCGCGCAGGGCGGAAGATGGGGCATTTGTCGGCGACGGGAGCGACGGCGGAAGAGGCGCTGGAGCGAGTAGTCGAGGCGAAGAGAAGGCTCTAACGCTTCAGCCGATAGAGGACGTGGCGGCGGAGCGGATTGCCTTCCGGCAAGCGCGGATGATCAAAGTCGTCGCGAGGATCGTGGGTCATGCCGATCTTTTCCATCACGCGCTGAGAGCGCACGTTTCCAGGAACTGTGAAGGATACGAGACAGTCGAGATCCAACTCCTGAAAACCGTAGCGGACCACGGTACGGGTGCCTTCGGTCGCCAATCCTCGGCCCCAGCAATCAAACGCGAGCCTCCAACCGACTTCGACTGCGGGCATGAAGGGCGCATCGAAATTTGGAATGGACAGCCCAATGAAGCCGATGAAGGAACAATTCTCAAGTAGCTCGACGGCGAACGGCCCAAAGCCGTGGCGGTCCAAGTGGGCCTGAGCGCGGTCGACAAGCGCGTCAGACTCCGCGGCTGACAGGAGCGACGGCATGAATTCCATGACTCGTGCGTCGGCGTTCATCGCTTGGAACGGAAGGCGGTCGGAGTCGCGCCAGCGGCGGAGGAGAAGGCGATCGGTTTGCAGGGATTCTCGCATTGGGACGCGATCCTTCATCTAAACGCCGAGTAGCGGCTACGCGCTCCCCAGAGAGATTAGTGTGGGTCTGGAGACCCACACTACAGTCGGTCTGGAGACCGGCGCTACTCTTCTCTGCTCGTCTCGCTGAGCTCTGGTCGATCAGGACGACAAGCAGCGATCAGACTGACGCGGCTTGCTCGGCCTTTTCCCAACGTTTCGGCCGCCTGTTTGCGGGCAAGATCTTCTTGCGCAGGCGCAGCGACTTGGGCGTGACCTCGACAAACTCGTCGTCGGCGATGAATTCGATGGCCTGTTCAAGGTTGAGCGTTGTGTAGGGCACAAGGCGGATGGCATCGTCGGCCGTGGAAGCGCGCATGTTGGTCATCTTCTTTTCGCGCACTACGTTTACATCGAGATCGTTGTCGCGCGAGTGCTCGCCCACAATCATGCCCTCGTAGACTTCAACGCCCGCGCCGACGAAGAGAATTCCGCGTTCTTGAAGGCCATTGAGCGCGTAGGTCGTCGTCTGTCCCTGGCGGTCCGCGATGAGCGCGCCGGTGGGCCGCTGCGGAATCTCGCCCTGATAAGGAATGTAGCCATCGAAGAGCGTGTTCATGACAATGGTTCCGCGCGTTTCGGTGAGCATCTCGCTGCGCAGGCCGATGAGGCCGCGGCTGGGCACGCGAAACTCGAGGCGCACGCGCCCCGAGCCGTGATTGTGCATCTTGGTCATCTCGCCCTTGCGCGGGCCGAGCTTTTCGATCACCGTGCCGGTGAACTGCTCGGGCACGTCGATGGTGAGGTGCTCGACAGGCTCCATGCGCACGCCGTCGACGACCTTGGTGACGATCTCCGGACGCCCAGCCATCAGCTCAAAGCCTTCGCGCCGCATCATCTCGATGAGGATGGCTAGTTGAAGCTCGCCGCGGCCCAGCACCTTGAAGGCGTCGGGCGATCCGGTTTCTTCCACGCGGATCGAGACATTGGTGAGCAACTCTTTTTCCAGGCGCTCGCGGAGGTTGCGGCTGGTGACGTATTGACCTTCGCGCCCGGCAAAGGGCGAAGTATTCACATTGAACTGGATGGCAATGGTTGGCTCGTCGATGACGATGAGCGGAAGCGGCGCAGGATTTTCGACGCTGGTAATCGTCTCGCCGATGGTGATGCCTTCAACGCCGGCCACGGCCACAATGTCACCGGTCGCGGTTTCCTGGGTTTCAATGCGCTTGAGGCCCGAAAACGTGAAGAGCTTGGTGATGCGCGTTTTATAGAGCGAACCGTCACGGCGCGAGATGTTCACCTCGTCGCCGGCGTGCAGTGTGCCCTGAAAGACGCGGCAGATGGCAATGCGGCCGAGGTAATCGGAGTAATCGAGATTGGCGACCAGAATTTGCAGCGCTCCGCCGGGATCGCCAGTGGCTTCAGGGATCGTGTGCACAATTGCTTGAAATAACGGCTGCAAATCCACACCCGGCTTGGTTGGATCGGTCGTTGCAGTGCCTTCCTTGGCGACGGCGTACAAGACTGGGAAATCCAATTGCGATTCGTCCGCGTCAAGGTCGATGAACAAGTCGTAAATCTCGTTCAGCACTTCCTGCGGGCGAGCATCGGGCCGGTCGATCTTGTTGATGACCACGATGGGCGGCAGCTTGGCCTCGAGGGCCTTCGACAGCACGTAGCGCGTCTGCGGCAGCGGGCCCTCGGCAGCATCGACCAGCAGCATGACGCCATCAACCATTTTGAGCGCGCGCTCCACCTCGCCGCCGAAGTCAGCGTGGCCGGGTGTGTCGACGATGTTGATTTTTCCGCCGCCAAAGTTAATGGCTGTGTTCTTGGCGAGAATGGTGATGCCGCGCTCGCGCTCCAGCTCGTTTGAGTCCATCACGCGCTCGGCGACCTGCTCATTGGCGCGAAAGGTTCCGGCCTGGCGCAGCATCCCGTCCACCAGCGTGGTCTTGCCGTGGTCCACATGGGCGATGATGGCGATATTGCGTATCGTCTGGCTCACAGGTGCAGTTTTTCCTTGGCGTGATTCCGGCCGCTCAGGCCGGCGGGCCGGTTTGGGGGATTAAGGAGCAATGCGCCGCACAGTGCGGCAGATTTCATTTTATCAGCCAGCAGCTCATCCACGATGTGCGCCACGCGAGCTGGCGAAGTCGATGATTCGTGGCCGCTGAACCGTCCTAAAACGATTCACAATTGCATCGGGATCGACTACCGCAACAACTGGGAGCTTTCCTGCCGCCGTCCACTGTTTCGGGAGCTCCTCCCCGGCAGATCGCTCCATGAAAAGCGGCTTGGCTCCAGGTGAATGTTGACGAGGTCGAAACGAGACCTCGGAATGTCGGCAAATCCTTCAAAAAACCTCAATTTTTTGTTGACAATACCCTATCGGGGTATGGTACAAAGGAAAAACGGTGCAGGGTTAGCCTGCGCAGGAGCTGCAAACCATTTTATGAGCATTGAATCCGCACAAGAGCCCCCGAGTACCCGGAGTTCTTACCTGTGCCGCGATTAGAGCGCTCTGGAAACCGCCCGTAGCATGGCTGCCGGCGATTCCCACACCGCTCTTCACGACATATGACATGTGAATTGAGCGTGTGAGCCGCTGGTAGCTGACTCACCCTCCCGAACCAACAGTCGATGGCACCAATTCCGCCGGTCGAGTTGCGCCCGTATGCGCCCGGATCGCGAAGCCACGCCAGGACTGTCCCGAGGAGGAGCCATGATGAACAAACTGCATTTGATCCGGGAGCCTATACGTCTTACTTGCTCCTGGGTGCCAACGGGCAATCCCAAAATGCCTCTGGCCTGCGTTTGGACAGAACTGAAAGCTGCGCAAGCCGCGCCCACCGCATCCTCCACGGAAGAGGCTGGGCATGAATCAAGGAGGATGCACCTGTGCGCGTAGCCGAGCCTCAACTCGAAGCCGGGGCAATCCCTGCCGAGGGCGTGGATATTCCAAGCGTCCTAGTTCGCCGTTCCTGGCAGCGGCATCTGCTCACCTTTCTCATGGTTTTCGGCCCGGGCCTGATCGTGATGGAGGCGGACAACGACGCCGGAGCGGTTTCGACCTATATGCAGGCGGGAGGCCAGTACGGACTGCACCTGCTCTGGACGCTGATTGTGCTCTTGCCCATCTGCTACTTCGTGCAGGAGATGGTGGCGCGGCTTGGAATTGCGACGGGCAAAGGCCATGCGGCAATGATTTATGAGCGCTTCGGCAAGTGGTGGGGACGCTTTTCGCTCTTCGATCTGCTGGTTGTCAACTTCCTCACACTGATTACCGAGTTCGCCGCCATTTCCCTTGCGCTCAGCGCGATGGGAGTCAATCCATGGATATCGGTGCCCGTTTCGGCTTTCGGACTGACGCTGATCGTTGTCACCGGCAGCTATCTGCGTTGGGAGCGCATTGTCATCGCGCTGTGCCTTTTGGACCTGACCTGGTTCGCGCTGGCTTACCTTGTGCATCCAGACTGGGCTGCCGTAAGCCGCTCCACAATCGCACCGACGATGCCGGCGGGCGGCATCACCAGCAGTCTCGTCTTTCTGGTCATCGCCATCGTAGGCACAACCATCGCGCCCTGGCAGCTCTTCTTTCAGCAAAGCTGCGTGGCAGAAAAGCGGTTGCGTTTTTCCGATCTTAAATGGGCACGACTCGACACGCTGATCGGCGCAACCTTCACCGTCGTGGTCGCAGGCGCCATGATGCTGGTTGGCAACTATGGCTATCAGCATGGGATTACGTTTGAAGACCCGGCGCAGCTTGCACTTGCGCTGGCTCCACTGGCGGGCCATTTTGTCCGCAACGGCGTTCTGCTCCTGATGGTGAATGCCGCCGTGCTCGGGACGACAGCCATTTCGCTTGCAAGCGCCTGGGCCTACGGCGAGGTGCGCGGGTGGCCGCACTCGCTGCACAAAAAGATATGGGAGGCGCCGGGATTCTATGCAACCTACATTGCCTGCGTGGGAGCAGCGGCGGCTTTCGTGCTAATTCCGCATGTGCCGTTGCAGTTAGTCATCATCAGTGTGCAGGTCTTTGCAGGACTGATCCTTCCCTCGGCCATCATCTTCCTGCAACTGCTGCTCAACGACCATGAGTTGCTTGGGGAGCGTCGGGTGAACCGGCCGTGGAACAACGTCATTAACTGGGCCATCATCGTGGTCCTCTTTGCCCTGTCGCTGCTGCTGGCGGCGCAGGTCATGCTACCCAAACTTTTTGCCTGAGGGCACGAGGTGATTTATGGCAACCATACAGAATTCATACGCTCCGGAATACTTCCACGTGATCCATCCGCTCGACGATGTACCGGAACAGAAGTGTTCCTCTGAGGGCCTGGGCCATATCGCCATGACACCCGCGGTCCGCATCTCGCTCGCCGCTTTGCGCGGCTACCTGATTGTGATGAGCGCCATGCTGCTCTATCATGTGCTGGATCTCGCCGGAATTGCGCACCAACTGCGGTAGCCCGCCGCAAATCAACCGCACGTTCACACAGCGCGCGGCCGCCGCAAATTACGATAGTCCGGAACTGGAGCATGAGGCGGCTAATGGAAAAGTCACTTCAAATACGCGCGCACCAGGTCGATCAGATCTTCGGCCAACTCCGGCGCAATCGGCTCCTTGGCGCCGGCCATCAGATGGAAACGGATGTGATCCTCCAGCACTTCGCCCATCAATCCATTGACTCCGCCCCTCACCGCCGCCAGCAACATGAGCTGAGCACTGCAATCTTCATCGAGCCCAAGGGATTTCTCTACCGCATCCAGTTGGCCGCGCAGTTTGCGAACACGCTGCAACAACTTCATTCTTTCCCGGTCATGGTGCGACATTTCATGCCTCCCAGTTCGGCGATACTAACCCTGAGTATGGTCTGAACCAAATGGGGGTATAGCTACCCAGCGTCCATTTTATGCCTCTCCGCCGCTCCAATTCGTTTCTCCCGGCTCTCGCTGGAATCGCCCGTGCATTCTTGCTCACTGCTACTGTCGCCGTTGCGCAGGTTCCGAGCGATTTGCCTTCAGCGCCCGAGCCACAGAGCTCTCCCACGGCGCAACTGGCCCAGCAAGCAGCGGGTCCGCCGCCACTCACACAGAACGGAAGCACGGAGCAGCCTGGCGAGCAGGCTAAAACTCCGCCTGAACCAGAGTCCAGTGCGGACCAGCCGGCAGGCGCCGAATCCAATTCCGAGAATCCCAGCTCCGACGATCCCGAAACCCTCTTTCCGCACACGGATTCCGGCCGTTACTGGATCTCAGGCCAGGCGAACGTAATTTTGCAGTGGCATCCGGCGTTCTACGCGCAGTACTCCGGACCGGACAGCTTGACCAACTGGGCGCAGAGCGCCACCACGCACGTGCTGACGCTTTATACCGGCTACGAACTCACGTCTACGACGGAAGTATTCGCCGACCTGGAAGACGCGACGGGCTCGGGCATCGGAAACGCCAACGGCCTGGCCGGCTACTCGAATATGGATTCTGTGCGCTTGGCGAATGGGGTGGCTCTTTCCCGAGCGCCCTACCTGGCGCGGTTCATGCTGCGGCAGATCATTCCGCTGACTCGAGAGCGCGAGGAAGCGGATCGCGACGAGTTGCATCTTGCCACATCGGTGCCCGTACGGCGGCTCGAATTTCGCCTGGGCAAATTCGACCTGACCGACTTCCTCGACTTGAATAGCTACGGCTCCGACAGCCATTTGCAATTTCTGAACTGGACGGTGGACGCAAACGGCGCCTATGACTACGCCGCCGACACGCGCGGCTACACCGACGCCGCCCTGCTCGAATACGACGATCATTGGTGGACTGCTCGCTTTGCCGAAGCGCTGATGCCGAAGACCGCGAATGGGCAGTTTCTGGATGCCGATATTGCGCGCGCGCGCTCGGAGAAGCTCGAGCTCGAAGCCCGCGGAAATCGCATTGCGCACCGGCCGGGCGTGGTGCGGCTGCTGAGCTATCTGAATCACGCCGACATGGGGAACTACGAAGAAGCGATTCGCGAATTCCTCGATGGTGCAACGCCTACGCCCGATATTATTGCCACGCGGCAGCAAGGACGGCACAAATACGGTTTCGGCCTGAACTTCGAGCAGGAAATCACGCCGCAAGTGAGCGTTTTCGGCCGCCTGGGCTGGAGCGATGGCCGCAACGAGTCGTTCGCGTACACCGAGGACGATCGCACGCTCGAACTCGGCGCCTTTGCGCAGGGGAGTTTATGGCATCGGCGCGACGATCGTGCCGGGGTCGCAGCCGTCGGCAATGGGATCGTGGCCGCGCATCAGGAGTATCTAGCGCTGGGCGGGCTGGGATTCATTCTCGGCGACGGTGGCCTCACCTATGGTCATGAAAAGATCGTTGAGACCTTCTACACCGCGCATTTGTGGCGCGGCTTCTTCGCCTCATATGACTTCCAGCACATTAACAATCCGGGCTACAACCAGGCTCGGGGCCCGGTTGCCATCTCCTCCGTTCGCTTTCACACGGAATTTTGAGGGTGCGAAGCACAAGCGCGACGGTGATCCTGCCAGGCCGGGTCGGTGCGGACGCACATCGACTTCTGAAAGAGCAAGGAGCAGAGGGCGGAGAAGATTGACAGAATGAAGAAGTGAAGGAGTGAAGGAGTGAATGGCGGAAAGCCGCCGTCTACAAGCTACGTGCTACTGGCTCACTTCCCTGGCGGGGTTTGCTGCGGCTGGTCGGATAGATTGACGATGACTTCGCCGGGCTTGGCGTAGTGCAGCTTCTCCCGGGCTTCGCGCTCAATGGCGTCGGAGTCAGAATTCAAATGATCGATTCGCTGGCGCATCTGGGCATTTTCCTGCTGCAGATCCTTGATCTCCCGCTGCAGGGCGCGGTCCTCCGCGCGTTTCTGCTGCCATACCGACACGCCGTGGTTGCCGTAGATCACGTGCCATGTGACCAATAGCGCGAGCACGATCGCAGTCACGGTGCCTGCCGGCCGCCAGAGGCGCTGCATCCAATTGAGGGCCCGCCTGCGCAGCGAAACAGGCCTGGCGCCCGGGGATTTCATATTTTCTTGCACCTTCTCTTCCGGCATCGAATCCCAATCTGCGCTTGCGGCCCGTAATCGGGCCTCAGCTCAACACAAACTTTTCGGCCGCTGACCGCAGAGCGTTCATGTCCTGCTCGTTGCGCGCTTCGGTGTAGGCGCGCACCACCGGTTCTGTCCCCGAAAGGCGGTAGCAAACCCATGAGCCATCGTCCAGAATCAGCTTGAGCCCGTCGGTCCTGACGACGGAGACGACTTTGCGCCCGCTCAACTCCTTCGGATCGGCCTTCAACTTCTCAGTGAACGCGGCTTTCTGCTCCGCGGTCAAGTGGAAGTTCTCTCGAACCGGGAAATAGGAACCAACCTTGGCAAAAAGCGCCCTTAATTGCACGCCGAGGCTGGTTCCGCGCGTAGCCACCATTTCCGCTACGAGCAGGCCTGCGATGATGCCATCTTTCTCGGGAACGTGACCGCGGATGGTGAGGCCGGCCGACTCCTCGCCGCCGATGGCGATCTTGTCCTGATCGATCAGCGCGCCAATATACTTGAAGCCCACCGGCGTTTCGTAGAGCGGAACCTTGTAGTATTCGGCCAGTGCGTTGATGAGGTTCGTGGTGGCCACGCTCTTGGCCACGCCGTTTTTCCAGCCGCGCGTTTCCACAAGGTAGTCGAAGAGCAGCGCGATGATGTAGTTGGGCTGGATGAACGTGCCGTCGCCATCGACGATCCCAAAGCGGTCGGCGTCGCCGTCTGTTGCTATGGCGAGTGCCGCGCCGATTTCCTTCATTTTTTTCTTCGCAGCGCCCAGCAGCTCATCGGAGGGCTCCGGCGCGTGTCCGCCGAAGAGTACGTCGCGATAGTCGTGTACGGTTTCAACGGTGACGCCGGCCTGGCGGAGCAGATGGCAGGGATAGCCGCGGCCCGCGCCCCAGAAAGGATCGTAGAGCACCTTGATGCCCGATCTGGCGATGGATTTCAGGTCCACGAGCTCGGCGAGACGGGCAAGGAATGCCGGCTTGACGTCCACGGTCTCGAATGGGGCCGTTGTTCCGAGCGGGCTGGGAACATCGTGGCCGCCGCCGCCGGCAATTCTGTCGATCTCGGCTTCAATCTGCTTCGTGACATCCGGCAGAGCCGGCGCACCATCGGGGGTGGAGTACTTGATGCCGTTGTACTCGGGCGGATTGTGCGAGGCGGTGAAGTTGATGGAGCCCGAAGTCTTGAGCGTGCGCACGGCGTAAGCGATGGCCGGGGTGGGGGCAGCCTCGGGAATCACGATCGGCGCGACACCGGCGCCGGCGAGCACACGCGCCGCCTCGGTTACGAAGCTCTCGCCGAGGAAGCGCGGATCGCGGCCTACCAGCACGCGGTGCGGGGCAGGGAGGGTTTCGACATAAGCAGCGATTCCCGCCACCGCCAGCCGGATATTGGCCACAGTAAAGTCGTCGGCCACAATCGCCCGCCATCCCGAGGTGCCAAATTTGATTGCAGTGCTCATCCGTTTCTCCACGCGCGGCAGCATCGATGGCCGCAACGTTCATACTGCAACACCGGGCCCGGATCGGCAAGCCGCGCCGCGCTTTTTAACCGAAGGTTGACTTGGGTAACGGGACGTGCGGGCAGGGATTACGCGCGATGAGGGTTTTGTTTCGAACCGGCCGGATGAATTGTCGAGCGGATTCCACAGCGTGGCGTCTGTGTGCATAGAAGAAGTCACGGCAAGAATCGGGAAGCACACCGCGTTGTTCTTCGGAACAGCCCTGAGGAGGAGACTATGCAGTTGAACAGAATCGCAGCCCGTCGGTACGGGTTAGTCGCGGCGGCTGTCATGGCCGCTGCCGCGCTGGTTCTAGTATTGATGCCGCCAGGCGCGGGCGCGCAAACCAAACCGGAAGACGCACAACCCAGCCAAGCCAAGCCCGCGGCGCCATCCGCTCCGGAAACAGTTCGGACATTTTTCCTGACCAACCGCTCCGAACAAAACGACTTAAACGATATTCAAACCGATCTGCGCAATGTACTGCCAAAGGCGAAAATCTATGGCATTCAAACGCAAAACGCCATCACAATTCGTGCCACAGCCGAGGACATGGAGACGGCGCAAAAGCTGATCGCGGATCTCGACCAGCCGAGGAAGCTCTATCGCCTGACCTACACGATCACCGATATCGACGGCAGCAAGCGCCTGGGGTCGCAGCAATTTACTCTGCTGGTTACTTCGGGCGAAAAGTCGACGTTCAAGCAGGGCAGCCGCGTGCCCATTGTGACCGGGACATTCGAAGGCCAACCCGCGGGCACACAAGTGCAATACCAGGACATAGGGCTCTCCATTGAAGCGCATGCAAACGGGTCGCCGGATGCGCTCAATTTGCACACGAAAATCGAGCAATCGAGCCTTGCGGAAGATAAACCAGTAGCCTCTGCACAGGATCCAGTCGTTCGGCAGACCACCTTTAATGAATCGTCAGTATTGACGCAAGGCAAGCCGCTGGTCCTTGGGTCGCTCGATCTTCCGGGTACCACGCGGAGCCAGGAGATCGAAGTCGTCGCGGACCTTGTTCGCTAGACCTCCGAGGATTTGTTTCGCGGTGCCGGGCGGATCCGGATCGCTTCCCGCGTTCCGCTTTAGCAAGGTTTCTCCGCGATTGAAAACTTGACTGCCGCTTTCGAGTGGGCGATTGCCGTGCCGCGCAGATTCCGGCGTAGAGTGGTGGCAGAATCGTTTTCAATCAGGAGGGCCCATGATCGAAGCTACGTCGACCGCCCGCATCGTGATGACCACCGTGGTCAGCCCCGAGGAAGCCACTCGCCTGGGCCGGACGCTTGTGGAGGAGCGCCTGGCTGCGTGCGCTACACTTCTTCCGCCCGTTCACTCGGTCTACCGCTGGCAAGGCAAAATCGAGTCGTCAGCCGAAACGCTGCTTCTGCTCAAGACCGCCATCGATCAATTGCCGGCTCTTGAAGTCCGGTTGCAGGAGCTTCACAGTTATCAAACTCCTGAATTCCTTGTGCTTGAGATCGAGGCCGGCAGCCATTCATACCTCAAATGGCTTTGCGCTAACCTGGGCTCGCCGCAGGGTACCAAAGTGTAAACGAACGTCATAGCCGCAAAGAGGCCCTCTGGTATCCTTGTTGGGGTCTGTCCTCATGCGCTGGCTCTTCATTGTTTTTCTCGTCTCGCTCGGGGCGCTGCTGATTGCGGCCGCGGGGGCTGCCCGCCATGTCTGGCGGCACCGAGCGAAGCCGGGGAACAGACCGTCGGCTGTCGTTGAGCCGGCCGAGGAGCCGGACCTCGAACTGAAACCCTGATAATTTTGTAATTGAGATGAATTGCCCGACGGTTTTGCTGGGAACAGTCAGGCTCAACGCGTAGCCATACGCTAAGCACTGCCATAAGATTGAAGAACGTTAAGCGATTTGTTGCCGAAAGGACCTCCCCAGACGTGAGCACCAAGACCCCTGACCTCGCAAATGCGAAGACTCCAGTTGATATATCCATCGCTCATAGCCCCGATTCCGACGATGCCTTTATGTTTTATGGCCTGGCGACGCAGAAAATTCGTGTGCCCGGATACCGGTTCAACCACACGCTTAGCGACATTGAGACGCTCAACCGCCGCGCTCGCGAAGAAGCTTTCTACGATGTTACGGCGATTAGTTTTCATGCCTACCCATATCTGCAGCAGAATTACGCGCTGATGGGTTGCGGCGGAAGCGTAGGCGAGGGCTACGGGCCCATGGTCGTTTCCAATCGCATGCTGGACATGAACGAACTGGAGCGCATTCACGTTGCTGTGCCGGGCACGTTGACTACGGCCTATCTTGCCCTGAAGATCCTGAATCCAGAGATCAAGACGGTTACCGTTCCGTTCGACCGCATCATCCCCGAAATTCTGGCGGGCAAGTACGAGGCCGGGCTCATCATTCACGAGGGACAACTCACCTACTCCACGAGCGGTCTTTTCAGGGTGATCGACCTTGGGGCGTGGTGGCGCGAGACCATTGGCCTGGTGCTGCCGCTGGGCGGCAATGCCATTCGCCGCTCGCTCGGCGGAAAAGCACATAAGATTATTTCCAAAGCGCTGCGCGACTCCATCCGGTATGCGCTGGACCATCGCGAGCCAGCCCTCGAGTATGCCATGCAGTTCGCTCGCGACCTGGATACCACGATGGCCAGCCAGTTTGTAAGCATGTATGTGAACGAGCGCACTCTCGACTACGGCGCCGACGGCCGTGAAGCGATCCGCAAGCTGCTGGCGATGGGGCACGAGCGCGGGATCATCCCCATGGCTCCGCAAGTGGACTTTGTGGATTAGCGCGGATTCCGTATGGGCGGAGCCGAAGCCGATGAGCAAGGGTCGCTGGTTTGTCCCGGCGCGGACACAGTACCGATGGGGCCACGAATCCGCCCAAAGGTTATTGTTCCGTCCCCATCACTGTTGCTTCGTTTCTAAATGTTTTCTAATCTCCGCCGATGCTCCTAAACAGGAGCATTGCCCGGATGCTATCGCACGAATCTCCCGCTCTACTGCTTGCTTCGCCCGATCCGGCTCTTCTTGGCACCGTTGAGCCCCTGCTTGAGGTGGCCGGCGCGCGCGTCGAAGTCGTTCTCACGACGGAGGCGGCGCTCGCCTTCCTCGTGGGCGGAAATCCGCCTGCAATGTTGGTGCTGGATGCGAGGCTTTCTGGCATGCCGATCGGCCAGTTGCTGGCTGCCGCGAGAGCCGTCGGCGACGGACCGCGCGTCCCTATTGTGCTGATCGCAGACATTGTGACCCAGGAATGGATCGATCGCCTCGCCGATGGAGTGATCGATGACCTCATCCTGCGCTCGTCAGAACCTGCTTACTGGCAGCTTCGGATCGATCTGTTGCTGCGTAACGGCCGGCTGACGCTCGAGCTCGAAACTCTGCGCGAGGCCGCGATTCGCAACGCTCAATTCGACCGTCTCACCGGCGTTTACAACCGCGAAACGATGCTCTCCATGCTGTTCCGCGAAACCGACCGCGCGCAGCGTATGAGCAGCTCGTTGTGCCTGGTACTCTTCGATATCGACAACTTCGGCCATTGGAATTCGCGCCTCGGCGTGGACGCCTGCGATGACCTGCTATGCCAGATGTCGACCCGTACCGTGGCGCTCTTGCGCAGCTACGATCTGCTGGGGCGTCCGGGAATGGACGAGTTTCTGATTGCGCTGCCGGCCTGCAGCATCGCCAGCGCCATGATCCTGGCCGAGCGTCTTCGCGTCGACGTGTTCTCCGTGCCGTTCCGCATCGCAGGCGACGCCATCCGCCTTTCCGCGTGCTTTGGAATTGCCAACAGCCGCGGACGGTCACCGGTCGTAGTTCTGCGCGAGGCTGAGAAGGCTCTGGAATGGGCGAAGGCCGCCGGGCCGGAATCGATCCAGTGCTTCGGATGCCCGCCGGAGCCCGCACCGTCGCCGGTGAAGTTTCTCTCCGCGAGTTCAGGCGACGAATTGCTCGCGTGGTAGCGTGGTTGTTCGCCGAGCCCGTCGTCTCTGTTCGTTGCGGAGCGCGGCAGACGAACCCGGGTGGGAAAACCCGGGTGGGGAACTATCTATCGGACGTTACCGTAGCGACTTCCGATTCCAGGAACTCCTGAAAGACATCATTGGAGAGCAACCGCCCGCGCGACGTAAACCGAACGCGCGCGCCGTCAGCGACCAACAGGCCATCGTCGACCAGCCGCTCGACTGTTTCCATTGCCGACACGAACCTCTCGACGCCGAATTCCTGGCTGAGCGCGGCGATGTCGACGCCTTCATTCATGCGCAGCCCGAGGAACCACGCTTCCTCGAATTGCCGTGCCGGCGAAAGGCGAGTTGTCTCCGGCGATGCGGGGCCTGCGAGATATTCCTTCAGATCGTCGGTGGTGGTGAAGCGGAGCACGAAGCTTTGATTGATCTGATCTGCTCCGCCGAATAGCGGGGCCGCTGCGTGCGAGGTCATCGAGCGCAGCATGGACGACGCATCCAGGCCTAATCCGAAGTATGGCCGGCGCTGCCAGTAGCGTTGATTGTGCTTCGATTCATGTCCGGGCCGCGCGAAGTTTGAGATTTCGTACTGGGTGAGGCCGGCCTTTTCAAGCCGCTCGATGGCGCTCTCATACATGCGAGCGATCGCGTCGTCATCCGGCACCAAATCTGCGCGATAGCGCACGCCACCCTTGAGCATTTCGCGCCCCAGCCGCGAATCTTCATCTACTTCAAGCATGTACACGCTGGCATGAGGGACGCCCAAGTCGATGAGTGCCTCCAGCGACTCTTCCCACGAGACGAACGTTTGGCCGGCCAAACCAGCAATCAAATCCACATTCAGGTTCGCGATTCCGGCAGCGTGCAGCCGCCGCAAATCTCCCTCAACAATTGTGCGACTGTGCAGACGGCCGCTCGCGTGCGCCTCGGAATCAACAAAGGACTGCACGCCCAGGCTCACCCGGTTCACACCCGCGACCACTATGGCTTCTAACGTCGCATCTGCTAGTTGGCCAGGCGCGCACTCCATAGTGATCTCGGCGTCGGCGTCGAGATCGAATTGCGCTCGGATCGAGTTAAAGAGCCGCGCCAGCAGCTCGGGTGCCAACAGAGTGGGTGTTCCACCGCCGAGATAGACCGTGTCGACGCCCTGAGGGAGTTCCGCTTCTACCCTTTCGGCCCAGGCTCTTGCTCCAGAAAGATCCTCGACCAGCCGGTCGACGTAGCGCTCGTGATCCGCCGCCGGATATACACCCGAAGCAAAGTTGCAGTAGGTACACTTCGACCGGCAAAAGGGAATGGAAACGTAGATTCCAAGCGCAGTGTTGCCGTTACCGGTCATAAAAAGATTGTTTCACGTGGTCATAGAGCAAGCGCTCCGGAAATCTATGCCGGGGCTCATGCAATCATGAATAGAAGGAGATCCGGATTTGAAAGCCTGGCCTATTCTTGCCATCTTCGTCATCCAGGCAATCGTTTTTCTTGGGCATTGGTTCGTTTATTCCACTTTCATCGCATTCTGGCCAGGTCTGGCTCTGGCGGCGGCCTCCGATCTGCGCATTGCGATGATCGTTCTGGCCTTCAGTTTTGTTGTTGCCTCGCTTCTCTCTTTCCGCCACTCCAATCCTGCAGTCCGATTCATTTATTGGGCTGCCGCGGTCTGGCTCGGCTTTCTCAACTTCTTTTTCTGGGGATCGGTCGTCATTCGGCTGGCGTGGCTGGCGATTAAGTTTTCGCATCTGGTTGTAAGTCCCGGCGCTTTCCGTGCGCCGCTGGTGGCCGCAATCCACGCAATTGCGGCGCTCACCGGAGTCTACGGACTCATCAATGCCCGCATCATTCGCATCCGCCGCATTCCGGTGCAGATCCCCGATTTGCCCGCATCCTGGCGCGGACGCAGAGCCGTTCTGATGAGCGATCTGCATCTCGGATCTATCAACGGAGTCCGTTTTTGCCGGCGCCTGGTCGTGCTGGCATCGCGTCTCCAACCGGATGTCGTGTTCATCCCCGGTGACCTCTTTGATGGGACAAAGGGCGATCTGGACCAACTGCTCGCGCCCTTCCACGCACTCAGGCCGCCGCTCGGCGTTTTCTTTTCCACCGGCAATCACGAGGAATTCACTTCACCGACGCATTACATCGAAGCAATTAAGCGGGCAGGCATCCGCGTTCTCGCCAATGAGCAGGTTGAGGTGGATGGCCTCCGGATTGCCGGCGTGTTCTATCACGACTCGTCATCGCCGCTGCACATGAAGGCCGCGCTCAGCAGCATCCGCGCTGCAGGTCCCGAGTTCGATGGAATTCATCCAGCGATTTTGCTAAACCATGCGCCCACGCGCCTGCCCATCGTGGAGCAGGCAGGCTACGACCTGCAGCTCTCCGGGCACACTCACGGCGGGCAGTTCCTGCCCTTCACCTGGATTACACGCCGCGTTTACGGACGCTTCACGCGCGGCCTGCACCGATTTGGATCGCTCGAGGTCTACACGTCGACGGGGGCGGGAACCTGGGGTCCTCCGATGCGCGTCGGGGCGCGGCCGGAGATCGTTTTGCTCGAATTCGTCTAGGAACGGTCTCATAGACCGTCTTTTCCAACACGCGGGAATCATGGGACCCGCCTTTGTTGTCGGGTCCCATTCGTGCCCGCTTTGCGGCAGAGGCATTTATGAGACGGGTTGTAGCGGCTTTTATTCTATTGGCACCCAATTCTGCAACTTTGGAGAATCCTGTCTTGAACTCTGAATCGACCGCGTCAGGATCAACCGCACCGGGCCAGCGCGTAATTCGCACCCACCTTACCGGGTTCAACCTGCTCATGAGTCCGCGGCTCAACAAGGGAACGGCATTCACAAAGGCGGAACGCGACACTTTCGCGCTGCACGGCCTGCTGCCGCCGCATATCGGAACGCTCGAAAGCCAGCGCGAGCGCCGCAAACGCGTGCTCGACAGCCACCCCACCGCGTTTGACAAATACAGCTACATGCGCGACGTGCAGGACAACAATGAGACGCTTTTCTATTCGCTCCTTGCCAACAACATCGAGGAGTTGCTGCCGATTGTCTACACACCGGCTGTTGGCGAAGGCTGCCAGCGCTTTTCCGAGATCTGGCGCAAGCCGCGCGGTCTTTTCCTCAGCTATCCCAATATGAACCGCATCGAGCAGATCTTCGCCAGCTCCCATTTCGATCCCGTGCGCTGCATTGTGGTCAGCGACGGAGAGCGCATCCTCGGCCTGGGCGATCAAGGCGCCGGCGGGATGGGCATTCCCATCGGGAAGATGGCGCTGTATACGGCGTTGGGCGGCATTCCGCCGGAGCATTGCCTGCCCGTGCTGCTCGACGTGGGCACCGACAACGAGGCCCGGCTCAACGATCCCATTTATATCGGATGGGAACACAAGCGCATCCGTGGGCAGGAGTACGACGATTTTATCGAGGCCTTTGTGTCTGCCGTGGAGCGCCGCTGGCCGCACGTTCTTTTACAGTGGGAAGACTTCGCCGGCGCGAACGCGTCGCGCCTGCTGCAGCGCTACCGCGACCGGCTGTGCACCTTCAACGACGACATTCAGGGAACCGCGGCCGTGACGACCGCCACGCTGCTCGCGGCTGTGAACGCGACGGGCATTCCTCTGCGTGAACATACGATTGCCATGTTCGGGACGGGATCGGCCGGCGCCGGCATTCTCGATCTTCTCATTGCCGAAATGAAGCAGGAGGGCCTGAGCGACGAGCAGGCGCGCCGGCGGATCTATGCCTTCAACCACCTTGGCCTGCTCATCGAGGGGTGCGAGGGCATCCGTCCAGCTCAGCAACCCTTTGTGCGCAAGCGGGAGGATGTTGCCGGGTGGAAGCTGTCAGCGCCGGCGACAGGCGCGATCTCTTTGCTCGACGTTGTGCGCAACGCAGGCATCACGGTGCTGGCAGGCGTGAGCGCTCAGCCTGGGGCTTTCACCGAGGAGATTGTGCGCGAGATGGCGCGTCACACCCCGCACCCGGTCATTTTTCCGTTGTCGAACCCCACCTCGCAATGCGAGGCTGCGCCCGCCGATCTGCTGCGCTGGACAGAAGGCCGCGCGCTGGCAGGCACGGGCAGTCCGTTTGCTCCGGTCGAAGTCAACGGCAAACTGGTCCGCATTGCCCAGGTCAACAATTCATACATCTTCCCCGGTCTCTCTCTGGGCATTCTCGTCTCCCGCGCCCGGCGCGTGACCGACGGCATGATTATGGCCGCCGCCAAAGCGCTAGCCTCGCTTTCTCCTGCACGCGCCGACAAGAGTGCCCCGCTGCTGCCCCCGATCGCCGATTCCCGCAAAACGAGCGCGGCAGTCGCGGCAGTCGTGGGCCGGCAGGCGATGGCCGAGGGAGTCGCCGACACCTGCGACGAAGCGGCTTTCGCTGAGAGAATCCGCGACTATGTGTGGGAGCCGGAATACCAGCCGTACGAGAGCATCGGGTCGTCCAGCTAGGAATGCCTAATCGCCAACTGGAACTTCTTCCAGCAATCGCTTCCACGTCTTCTGATTTTTGCGGAAACTCTTTTTTAGATCCTCGAGAATCCGATCGAAGTCCGCATTGGTGCGCAAGTTGTTCCACGCGGGATTTTTCTGGAACCAGGGATAATTTTCGTTGCCGAGATAGATAGCGCGGCGCAGCCAATGCAGGGCCTCGCTGGAGTCGCCATCAACGGCGAAATAAGTGGCCAGGCGGTAAGCCATTTCGCTGTCGGCCTCGGCTGCAGCCAGCGTGTCGTCCTGAAGCAGAGCGGCGCCACGCTCCCGGGCATTCGCCTGTACGTAGCAGATGGCAAGCGTGGGCACGGCAATGCGCAGCGAGGGATCGTCGGCAATCACGCCCTCAAGAATCGCAATGGCCTTGTCGAGATTCCCCAGCCGCATCTGCTGATAGCCTGATGAAGTGCGGAGGAGCGGATGGCGCGGCTCCAGCGCCAATCCTTTCTCCAACTCGTCGCCCGCTAATTCGATTTGATTCTGGTAGTGATACACGCGGGCGCGATGGTTATAGAGAATGGCCGCATTTGCCGGATTGAGTTTGAGCGCGCGGCTGAACTCGCCCAGGGCCTCGTCATACATACCGTCGCCGCGCAGCGCCAGGCCAGCCACCATATGCACGCTCCAGTCATTGGCGGCGCTGGCGAGCAGGTTGGCAATGCCATGCCGCGCCGATTCTTTCTCGCCGCGCGATAGCAACATATAAATGCGATAGAGATTGGTTTCGGTCGACGCCGGGTCGAGCTTCAGCGCCTCATCGAAGGCGCGCCGCGCGCGCATGACATGAATCTGTCCTCCGAAGCCGTGCCGTGCGTATTGCAACTCGGCGATGCCCAGACCGCTCCAGCCCGCAGCGAACCCCGGGTCGGCCTCGGTGACGCGCGTGAACAACTGATGAGCGCGATCGAGATCCGCGAGAGAACCGGTCCGCACCATAAACGAGCTCAACAGCGCCCGCGCCTGCAGATACCTCTCGCTGACCGGCCCGCGCAGCGATCCTTCGCGTGTCGCGTCGGCGCTCTGCCCGGTGCGCGAAGATTCGATTCCGTCCGCGGCCCCCATTCCCTGCAGCGTGGCGAACACTTCGTTCGAAATCTCCGACTGCACCGCGATCAGATCCAGAGACGCAACGCGAATCGAGCCGCCGGTGCGCACGCTTTGCGAAGCCACGTCGAGCAGTTGCCAATTCAGATCGAATCCGCTCTCGGAGCGCATAAAGCTGCCCGCGAGTACGAACTTCACCAACAGCTTTTGCCCCACGGCCAGCGGATCCATCTGCGCCCACGGCTGCGCGCCGGCGAGCGGCATCAGGGCGCTCGATGGCCTGACGACCAGCGACGGAATCCGCGCCAGCCGGGCGGCGATTGCATCAGCGAGCGCATATCCATAAAGCGGCGCCGCCTCCGTTGCGCCCAAGTTGGCAAAGGGCAGCACAACCAGCGAATTCTGCGTTTTTTGCTCTCCAGCGGACTCGCGAAACCGCTCGGCCAGCATGGAAAGCAAACCCGTGGTGCGCTTCTCGGCTTCGGCTCCCGTCGCCGGCAGGTTGGCGGCAGCGTCGCCGGGAATGATCCCCGTCTCGATGCGCAGCGCTTTCATAATTGTCTTCAGCCCTTCGCGAACCTCGGCGGCCGATGCCGTACGCGCGCCCGGATTCTTTTCCAGGCAGGCCGCAATCACACTTTTGAGCTCAACAGAGATCTCCGGGACGATCAGACTCAAGTCGTCCGGTTCCAGAAACTGAATGGCGCGAATCGCCTGAAAGTCCTCTGCGTCAGTGCGGGCGAATGGGTGGCGGCCACTGGCCAGCTCATAGAGAATGACACCCAGCGCCCACACGTCCGATTGCACGCTCGAATGTCCAGTGACAAATTGCTCCGGCGCCATGTAGCGGATGGTTCCGCCGCGGGCCGTGTAGGTTGAGGCGGCGGGTTTGTCTTTGGCCAGTGCCGGCGTTGCCGGGTCGAAGCGCGCATCTTCCGGAGTGAGCCGCCGAGCGAGACCGAAATCCAGAATCTTGACCAGGCCGCCGTCGGTCAACATTACATTCTGCGGCTTCAGATCGCGGTGAAAAATACCGAGTGAGTGCGCCGCCTGCAGCCCATCGGCAATCTGAATTCCCACCGAAAGCACAAGCTGCAGAGTCGCCGGACCACGGGCAATCAATTCATCCAGCGGCTGGCCGGGAACAAATTGCATGGCGATATACGCTTCGTCGCCGCTCTCGCCGACTTCATAGATCGCACACACGTTAGGGTGTTCGATGGCCGAAGCCAGGCGCGCCTCACGCAGCACCGTGGACCGCATCTGCTCGGCTGTGAGCAGCCCGGTGTGCAGCATCTTCAGCACGACGGGACGCTGCAGCAGCGTGTCATTGGCCGCGTACACCACGCCGCTGCCTCCGGCGCCAAGGCGCCGCAGAATCTCGTAATGGGCAATTGTCTTGCGCTTCATCGCTCATCTCAAGTCTAGCTGCCATCGCGTAAGGACCGTCTCAAGACGAAGCACTTCGCTCGGCGATTGTCGATCTGTTAACGTCGAATTGAAGATGAGCGACGTGAGTGGATTGGCGGAACGAAGCAATCGGCGCCCGCCCCGATTGCCGGACGGCGCGCTGCCGCCTATGGCAAGGCTGGCGCTCGCCCTGGCGCTCGCCGCGCCGTTCTCTTCCTTCGCTGCGCCACAAAACACAGAGCAGCCGCCGCAGCAAGAGACGCGACAAGATGCGCGCCCATCATCGGTTCCGGAAAGCGAACCTTCTTCCGCGGCGCAGCAACCGGGCGCCGGCGCGCAACTCCACACGGGAACAAGCAGCGGCCTCGATACCGATGCGCGCTTGCAGAACCTGCTCGCGGATCACCAGTACCTTCGCATTCAAGCGCAGCTCGACCAGTTACCGCCGGGGCAGGCACAGCTCTATCGCGGCATTCTGGCCAATCGCTCAAACCAGCTGGAGCAGTCGGTCCAACTCCTCGAGCCGCTGGTCGACAATGTAACTGCGAATGGCGATACAACTCGCGAGAAGCTTTTGCGCATGACGCTCGCCGAAGATTACCTGCGTCTTGGCGATTGGACCAGGGCCGCTCAAGCTTACCAGACTCTCGACAACCGACTTCACGCCAAGCTCAGCCCCGGCGAGCAGGACGAAATCGAGATGCCGCTCAAGATGCTGCCGCTGGCCAAGGACAATCCGCCCGCTGCGGTCGACCCCTGCGAACCGTTCAGGCTTCAGGTGAGCAGCGATCCTCTCGGCCTGATCGATGTGCCAGTCTTTATTGACGCGCGCTCCCACAGTTGGATGCTCGACCCCACCGCCCCGTTCAACCTGATCTCGCGCTCCATCGCGCGAGACGTCGGCCTTGACATCTCACAGAAGTCCGCCACAATTCACACTCTCACCGGACGCCCCATCGAGGTTCACTCGACGCTGATTCCGCGCTTCACGATCGGCGGCCGGCTCACGCTGCACAATGTGACCGCGTTCGTATTCGACGACTCGGACTATTCCTTTTCTCACTCCGGCTATCAGGTTGAAGGTGTTCTCGGGTATCCCGCGCTCGCTGCGATGGGAAGAATTACGGTCTCCGACAACGCCATCCAGGTGGATCCCGCGAAGGGAATCGATCCGCCAGCCGACCAGGATCGCCTCACCAGCGGCGCGCGATTCTATCTCGACGGCGATGAAATCATCGTCGCTCTCGGGCGGACACAGGATTCCAGCGCCGGTGCAACCTCACAAGAGGGCCAAGCAAGCAGTGGCGGCCAGTCCGGTGAAAGCGACGACCGGATGTTCGCCATTGACGCGGGCGGCCAGCAGACGTACCTGACGTCGCGCTGGTTCGACGAACACGCCGCCGAGTTCAACGGCCAAAAGATGGAACCTTTCTCATTTCCCGGCATGGATTCCGGGCCGCGGTCGGCGTACGTCGCCGAGACCGTGCCGCTAGTCGTCGGCGATAAAACGGTCGTCCTTCATTACCTTCCGGTTCTTACCCAGCCGCTTGGCTCAGCCGCACGCGACGATGTTTACGGCGTGATCGGTATTGACGGACTCGACCAGCTGAACAGTTACACATTCGACTACCGGACGATGCGCTTCAGCGCAAAAGGCGAGTAAGGCACCGGACAGGCCGTCGCGAAAAAGAGGCCGGTGGGGCGAGCGGTGATATTCTCCTACTGGGTCTGGCGAACGAGTTGCACCGGGCGCACGGAATCGCGGATTCTACCTACGAGGCAGCGAAGGTGGCATACAACAACCGCGAGCTATACGACGCACTGATCGGCGTCGATTTGGGATCATCGGTTGCCGAGCAGGATACGGTCCTCGAAACCGCGAGGATCGAAACCTCGGCATTCACGGACCTTCTCGCAGATCGCGTAGACCTGATACCTGGAACGAAGGGCTCCGGGAAAAGCGCCCTTTTCCGTATTTTTGTCGATTTTCTTCCCGTAACATTGCTGCAGCAACGAAAGGTAGTGGTCGCACACGGCGTTCAAGCGCCAGGCGACCCCGTCTTTCACGCATTCTCGGAGCAGTTCTCACGGCTCTCGGAGGAAGAGTTTGTGAGCTTCTGGTGTATTTATCTCGTGTCACTCGCAAACGAACAGTTTGTGAAAGGTTCGCGGTACAAGGCAATGCTTCAAGGGGCAGGCAAGGAGATTGAAGCATTCAATAAATCCTGCGCCAACGCTCGAATCCCGCAGATCGAGGCAAACAAATCGCTCAAGGACATACTGGAGTGGTCGCTGCAGGTTTTGAAATCTTGGAGACCAAAGCTTAAATTCAAGCCTCCGCAGGACGTTGGTGAGTTTGAGATCGATCTTTTTGGCACAAGATCAGATTCGATACCGGAAGATGCCGACGAGATTCCTGTCAGCCCGCTGCCAGAATATGTGAACGAAATTAAACAAAGACTTGAGATGATATTGGAAAAAGCTGGGCTATCGCTTTGGTTGATGGTCGACCGGCTCGATGAGATATTCCCGCGTCGATCAGACGTTGAGCGGAGCGCCCTCCGAGGAATCCTCCGAGCGACACGGTTTTTCTCATCGACTACGATTAGGGTAAAGATCTTTCTCCGCGATGACATGCTTGAGCAGATTGTTAGGAATCCCGAGGGTTTTACTGCCCTCACGCATGTTACAGCGCGGCAGGCGGACACCCTGCGGTGGACTGACGATCAAATCCTCGCGCTCGTTGTGAAGAGGTTCTTTGCAAATCAATCGTTCGCGAACTTTCTAGGAACTTGTTGAAATTCGCCGCATCGCAGCGTCTTTTCTTGTGATTTCGATCCCTAGCCGGTTGAAATCTGTTTGAACTGCGGGTCTGGCCAGTGTTTATGGGGCTTTGCAGGTCTCAGGGAAGCATCCCCGAGACCTGCAAGCGACGTTCAGGCACGCTGCTCCATGAGCCTTCCTGGTTGTTGAGCCATCCGTTTGGGCAGCCGGATCAGGTTGTGTGCGGCGCAACTGAAGACGAATAGCCAGTCCACTTTTTCCAGGCCTCGCAGCTTGACCTGGCGCAGCGGGCCGGTTTGCTTAAGCCAACCGAAGCCCTTCTCGATCAGCCATCGCCGGCTCAGGCTGACGGCATAGCCAGGCTGCCGTGTGGTCCTTCGGTCCAGGTTGCTGCTGCGGCCCTTGTCGTTCTTGGCTACATGCGGTGTCACGTTCAACTCCCGCACCGTGCTGACGAAATCCTTGCTGTCGTAAGCCTTGTCCGCGCCCACTGTGATGCGCCGCGAGCGGCCCTCTTGCTTTTGCGCCAGCATCAAGAGCGCAGCATCGCGCTCGGCCAGACCATCGGCGTGCGTCACCATCGCGGAGGCAATCAATCCGTTGCGGTTCTCCACCAGCACGTGGCCCAGGTAACTCAACTTCGACTCCTTGCCGTAGCTCTTCTTGTACAGCCGCGCATCCCAATCGCTGGTCGATTCATGCGTCTGATTCGTACGCTTCTGGCCATGAAAATCTCCCCCGTCGCCGTCATCGGAACCGTCCTTGCTGCGAAAGCTCTTCTGCGAGGCCCACGCCTGGATCAGCGTGCCGTCCACTGTGAAGTGCTCGTCGCTCATGAACCGCTTGGCCTGCTGGTTCACTTCCGCAAAGAACTGCTGCGCCACATCGCTGGTCAGCAACCGGTCTCGGTTCTTCGAAAACACCGCGTGGTTCCACATCGCATCGTCCATGCCCAGACCCACAAACCAGCGGAACAGAAGGTTGTAGTCGATTTGCTCGACCAGCAGCCGCTCCGAACGCACGGAGTAGAACACCTGCAACAGCAGCGCCCGCAGAATGTACTCCGGCGCTATCGAAGGCCGTCCCGAGTCCGCATACAACGCATCGAACTCCGCGCTCAACCTCCCCAACACCGTGTCCGTCAGCTTGCGAACCGCGCGCAACGGATGATCCTGAGGTACCCGCTGCTCCAATGAAACATAGCTGAACATCCCATCCTGAACTCGCTCATCTCCACGCATACCCATTAGACGGGCGACACCTTCGCCCCGATGCAGAACGGTACCTATTTCAACAAGTTCCTAGGTAAGTCGCCCTCTTCCGTTTTGACAACTCCTCGAAGCCATATAGAATCGCGGCCGAAGCAATAACGTGGTCCGAGGTTCCGTCCGGCTCAGCGGCATACGTGTCTTGCTGCCTCTGCTTCGCGCGAATGAGCAAGTCGAGGACGTCACGTGGCGTCACGACACCCCGCCCATCAGCACACCGATTGCATATCCATCTGATAGTCGGGCTCTGCTTCTTGCCCCTGAAGACCGCTGGCGGGAAAAGCTTGTTGAACGCTTCCCTCCGGTAAGCCGCGCTTGCTTCCAAAGCATCGCCGTTGACCCCTAGGAACTTGTTGAAATAGGTACCGTTCTGCATCGGGGCGAAGGTGTCGCCCGTCTAATGGGTATGCGTGGAGATGAGCGAGTTCAGGATGGGATGTTCAGCTATGTTTCATTGGAGCAGCGGGTACCTCAGGATCATCCGTTGCGCGCGGTTCGCAAGCTGACGGACACGGTGTTGGGGAGGTTGAGCGCGGAGTTCGATGCGTTGTATGCGGACTCGGGACGGCCTTCGATAGCGCCGGAGTACATTCTGCGGGCGCTGCTGTTGCAGGTGTTCTACTCCGTGCGTTCGGAGCGGCTGCTGGTCGAGCAAATCGACTACAACCTTCTGTTCCGCTGGTTTGTGGGTCTGGGCATGGACGATGCGATGTGGAACCACGCGGTGTTTTCGAAGAACCGAGACCGGTTGCTGACCAGCGATGTGGCGCAGCAGTTCTTTGCGGAAGTGAACCAGCAGGCCAAGCGGTTCATGAGCGACGAGCACTTCACAGTGGACGGCACGCTGATCCAGGCGTGGGCCTCGCAGAAGAGCTTTCGCAGCAAGGACGGTTCCGATGACGGCGACGGGGGAGATTTTCATGGCCAGAAGCGTACGAATCAGACGCATGAATCGACCAGCGATTGGGATGCGCGGCTGTACAAGAAGAGCTACGGCAAGGAGTCGAAGTTGAGTTACCTGGGCCACGTGCTGGTGGAGAACCGCAACGGATTGATTGCCTCCGCGATGGTGACGCACGCCGATGGTCTGGCCGAGCGCGATGCTGCGCTCTTGATGCTGGCGCAAAAGCAAGAGGGCCGCTCGCGGCGCATCACAGTGGGCGCGGACAAGGCTTACGACAGCAAGGATTTCGTCAGCACGGTGCGGGAGTTGAACGTGACACCGCATGTAGCCAAGAACGACAAGGGCCGCAGCAGCAACCTGGACCGAAGGACCACACGGCAGCCTGGCTATGCCGTCAGCCTGAGCCGGCGATGGCTGATCGAGAAGGGCTTCGGTTGGCTTAAGCAAACCGGCCCGCTGCGCCAGGTCAAGCTGCGAGGCCTGGAAAAAGTGGACTGGCTATTCGTCTTCAGTTGCGCCGCACACAACCTGATCCGGCTGCCCAAACGGATGGCTCAACAACCAGGAAGGCTCATGGAGCAGCGTGCCTGAACGTCGCTTGCAGGTCTCGGGGATGCTTCCCTGAGACCTGCAAAGCCCCATAAACACTGGCCAGACCCGCAGTTCAAACAGATTTCAACCGGCTAGGGATCGAAATCACAAGAAAAGACGCTGCGATGCGGCGAATTTCAACAAGTTCCTAGAGGCGGAATTCCCGCACTTCTGGACAAATATTAAGAAATTTCAGGGTGGGAAGACTGTTTATAACGCCGCTTCGCTTGAGGCTCTGCTCGGCCAAGAGTGGAAGGCGATCACGGAGAACCTTTTGGCTATCGGTTTTTTTGCAAGTGGGAAGCAATCGGGGGAGGAGGTGTTTTCGATCCCCTTCCTCTATCGGCATGGGATGAACCTAACCCAGGGGCAGGCGTAGACCCTGGCGGCTATTTCTTGTCTTTTTCCAGCTTCATCTGGCCGCGTCGGCCCAGCGTGAGAGTGGCAATTCCAAATACGAGCAGCACTAATCCCCACCAAAGATTGGCGTCGATGCCCATGCTCTTTGCATACACGTCGGCGTTGGATCGCGTAGACAGACCGAAGGCAGTCAGAATCGTTCCGATCAATGTGAACAGCATACCCATCGAGATACGCGGATCGTAAAACATCGTTCCCCCTCTCGGCTTAGATGAAGATCAGGTTCACGGCGATCGCCGCCAGCAAGATGGCCGCGGCCATTGCCTCCGGGCGCTTCCACCATTTTGCGTTCGCCGATGGTCGCGGCGCCATTGAGTGCACGAGTCCTTTGAGCTCGTCTTCAGGCCGCGCATTTGTGAGCAAGCTTACGGCCGAGGCCACGAGCAGACTCACGACAAAGGCAAGCATTGCAGTTCCCAGACCGAGCGCCATCTCACTCGAAGGATGGATCAGCACGGCAATCCAGCCGCCGTGGATGCCGGGCTGTTCGACGCGCGGCAAGGCGAGCCCGTGATGCAGAAGAGCTGCAATTGCGCCCGCAATCAATCCCGCGAATGCGCCGTGTCCGGTTGCGCGCTTCCAGAAAGCACCCAGCAACAACACCGCGAACAGCGGAGCATTCACGAACGCGAAGACCAGGACCATCGCGTCAAGCAAGCTGCCGAATCGCATTGCGGCACACGCCGCAGCGAAGGCGAGCAGCATGCCACCCACCGCAGCCCATCGGGCCGCGGCGAGCAGCCGCTTGTCGAGGGCCTTGCGGGCAAACAGCGCCTGAAAGATGTCGCATGTGAAGACAGTGCTGAACGATGTTACGCTCGCCGCCATGCCGCTCATCAGGCAGGCCAACAGAGCCGTTACTCCCAGCCCCAGCAGACCCGTGGGCAGGAACTCAAGGAGCACGTTCGGCGTGGCCATTGCGTAGTCCAGCTCAGCTTGGCCGTTGGCTGCCATCAACGGCTTACCATCCGCGCCGGTTTTTGCAGGGACCAAGCCAGTCCCCGCTTCCGCTGCCGGCGGCACAACGGTGATCTCGTGATAAATCACACCGTTGTCGTTGTGAATCACGATCGACGTGTGCGGAGTGGGCAACGCCACGGCGATCAGCCCCGGAACGACCACAATGAAGGGCACAAACACGCGCACCGCAGCGGCGATGATCGGACTTCTTTGTGCCGATTCAACATTCCTGGCCGCCATCGCGGTCTGCAAAAGCCTGAAGTCTGTGCACCAGGTCCCGCCCCCCAGCAAAAGGCCCACGCCAAGTACGAGGACAAAAGCACCGGCTCCCATGGGATGTGCACCGGGCGAGACTTGCGTCAGGCCTTGCATAAAGCCTGCGGATGCTGAAGCCTTCAACCCGTTCCAGCCGCCGATTCTCTTCAGTCCCAATAGGACGACCGGCAAGAGCCCGGCAAGGGCGAGACAAAACTGCAACGCCTGGTTGTACATCGCGGCGCCAAGTCCGCCGAGCAGAATATAGACCAGTACCAAAGCCGCCGGCAGCGCCATTGCAAGGAGGAGAACTCCGGTTGGCGGCAAGTTCAACGTGCCGACGACCCGATCGAAGACGTGGAGCGCCACAAAGACGCGTGCCATAGCGTAGAGTGCGATCCCCGCGCTGAACACGGACATCGCGGCAAAAAGGAATGCGTTCAGCACGCGCGTCTTCCGGTCGAAGCGCAGCCCAAGATACTCCGGAATTGATCGCGGGGCAACCAGCGTAGTTTTTGCGCTCGATGCGGACGTCAGCGAGTTCGAGCCGTAGAAGACCGGCATGAGATAAAGGCCCGCGAAGAGCATGGCAGGAATTGAGCCAAGCGCGAAAAATCCTACGCTGGCCAGCCCGTAACGCGCTCCCGCCGAGCCCATGCCCAGCACTTCCTGAGAGCCGAGGCTGGCGCCGAGCATCGCCATGCCGCAAAGCCAGCCCGGCATCGCGCGCCCGGCCTGCATGAACTCTCTGCTTCCCGTCATCGACGGCTTGAGCGAGAATCCTGCGGCCAGGACGAAGAAAGCGTAGATCAGCAGGATCAGCGAGTCAGTGGCAGCGAGACTGGGCACAAACCGTTCCTTCCATCCTGATGGTACAGAATCCGCGCGGCCCGCTGCCCGGCTTGGAACGCAATTCCGTGTCTCGCCGGCTCGAGGCGCATCCTTCGCAGCACAAAAAAACGGCGGCAAGGGGAACAACCCCTGCCGCCAGATTTTCTGTCAACAATCGTTGCCTGGTACGTGGAGCGCTCGTCTTTCTGCCGCGCTCAGTTCCAGATGCCGATCCCACCGAGCAGGCGCCACGCGGAAATCGCAGCGCTACTGTGCTATTGCTCCTGACCCGATCCGGGCGCCGGAGCTGGAGCCGGCTGCGGAGCACTATTCGATGGGGGCGGTGGCGCCTGCGGCCGGTGGAACTGTCCGCCGGGCCCGCGGAACTGGTTGCCGGGGCCACCCATGCCCGAACCGCGTCCGTCGTGTCCCCACTCACCACGGCCATGCTCACGCATGCCCTCGTGCTGCATCCGGTTCTGGTGCATGGTCTGCAGCTGTTTCCACTGGTCCGGTTTCAATTGCATCCGGATGTCCAGCAGAAAACGCGCGTTCGCCTTTTCCAGATCCGCGCGCGCGCTTACGACTTTGTCGATTTGCGCTTCGATCGCTGCACGGTCGGGAGTGTCCGCCTTCATCAGGGGGCCCATCGCCAACTCCGCCTTGCGCAACGTGGCCTGCATGTCGATCAGTTTCAAGCGATGATCCTGCAAAATTCCATCCATGGCCTTACGCTGATCGTCAGTCAGGTTCAACTGCTTCACGACGTCCGGATTATTCCAGAATTGCCCGTTTGCGAATCCGAACGAACGCTCCATAGGAGGCCGATGCTGCCCGAAACCAGGTCCCATGCCTGGCCCGCCGGGACCTTGCGCGCAAGCCCAACCTCCCGCCATCAACACTCCCGCTACCGCCAAAACCAGCCGCACAGTCTTCAACATCTTCATCGATTTCCCCTCCCTTGCGTCTCAAGGGACCCTTTCCCGCCTTCTCTTTTGTTCGCTCTTGCCTTGTTCTCGGAGCCCTCTAATTCGTTCCGTTGCTTTCCATCATTTGCGCCAGCGGCTCCATGGCCGCTGGGACCTGGCGTGATACATCGCTGTCTACAGTTGCCAGAAGATCCTCATTTTCACTGGCTGCGCTTTTAACCGTGGCTGGCTGCCGCTTACTAACAGTTGTGACGGCGACAGGCTGTTCGGCGGCCTTGCGCTCCAGCGAGGCTTTTTGCTCCGCCGCTTTTATTGCCGCCATTCGCGCCGACTCTTGCTGCAGATGGCGTTCGTACAAACCGCCCGCCAGGCTTCCCGCGGCGAGCAAGCACCCCAGAGCCCAGCTTGCCGCCAGGCGCCAGGTGTGTCGCGTTGTCATGACCGCCGTTCGCGGCCGGCTGTAGACGGCCTCACTCCAGGCATCCACGCTGGCCTTGAAGTGCTTCAATGCACCCGCCACGATCTGATCGTCGACCTTTCCCCCGGATATATCTCTCCCTCTCATCGTGTTCCTCTCAGCTCCGCGCGCACTCTGCCAACGGCCCGCGACAAGTGCGCTTTCACCGTGCCTTCGCTCAATCCGGTGGCTCGCGCAATCTCGTTCAACTCCTGCTCTTCCACGTAGCGCAGCAAGAATACCGTCCGCTGCCGCTGGCTCAGACCCTCGACAGCCTTCCAAACCTGCGTAACCTGCTCCCGCGCCAAAATCTGCTGCTCCGCGCTTCTTTCACCGTTCGGCAGCCACTCGCTGGCCTCGTCTATGCCCACTGCGTTGGCCTGCGTATGCCGCCAAAACTGCAAGCGCCGGTTGCGCCAGTGGTCCTTCTGCAAATTGATGGCAATCCGCATCAGCCAGGTCATTGCGCTCGAATCGCCACGAAATTTTTTCCAGTTGCGGTGTGCCTTCAGGAAACACTCCTGTGTCAGCGTCTCCGCCAAGTCCACATCTCTGAGCGATGCCAGCAAGAAGCGGAAGATTTGCGGCCGGTGGCTTTCGACGATGCTCGCAAACTCGCGCGCGGCGATCTCGTCCGCGGCGTCCGCGGTCATCGGCTTAACGGCTGTCCCGGCTGCCATCGATTTGGTAGACGTCCCCATGCGGCGCAAGTTTACAACCCCTCAGTCCATTTTCGCTCCAAAGCGCCATAAAGCCCAGGCGCGGAAAGGCCGCGAGAGGCCCGCAAGTCCATTGTTCTCATCGAGGACTCAGACGCTTTGCTCCGCCGCTTCGTCCCGTTTCACGGCCTCGCGGCCCTCACGCTGGTTCCTGGGCGACAACGCGCCCTTTCTGCGCAACGGTATAATTCCTCCCGGTGGAGCGAGCATCTCGCGGTGAACGTTGTGGCAAGGGGCCGCAACCTGCTGCCGAGGATTGTGAACCACGCCTATTGGAGAAGCAAATGATTTCCCGCCGAAGATTTGTCAACGGGCTGGCCGCGGGAGCGGCGGCCACGGCCTTTGCGTCCACTGCAAAAAGCTATGCGCAGATTCTCGGCGCCAACGATCGACTGAACTTTGCCATCAATGGCCTGAACGGACGCGGTCACGCGCATCTCGCCGCGATGACCGCCAACAGCAAGACCGCGCGAGTGGCTTATATTTGCGACGTTGACTCCGGCATCCTTGGCAAATTTGCGGTTGAGGCGGAGCAAAAGCTCGGCTACGCGCCCCAAGCGGCAACCGATTTCCGTCATGCCCTGGAAGCGAAAGAAGTCGACGCCATTACGATTGCCACCCCCGACCACTGGCATACACCGATGGCGGTGCTCGGCCTCAAGGCCGGCAAGCACGTTTACGTCGAGAAGCCCTCCAGCCAGAATCCGCGCGAGGGCGAGCTGCTTGTCGCCGCGCAGAAGAAATATGGAAAGCTCGTCCAGGTGGGCGATCAGCAGCGGTCCTCCGACTACACCATCCGCATCATCCAGCAGATTCACGACGGCCTCATCGGTGACGCCTATATGGCCAAATCCTGGTACGCCAACACGCGCAAGCCGATGGGCATTGGCAAGCCGGCGCCCGTGCCTGCCTCGCTCAACTGGGATTTGTGGCAGGGCCCTGCGCCGCGGAGCGAGTACAAGGACAACATTCAGCCCTACAACTGGCACTGGCTGCGCCGTTATGGCACCGGGGAGACACTCAATAACGGCACGCACGAGGTGGACATTTGCCGATGGGCCCTACAGGCCGAGATTCCTCATGCCGTGACTGCCAGCGGCGGACGCTACCAGTTCAAGGACAACTGGCAGTTCCCGGATACAACCATCACCAACTTCGAGTATCCTGACAAGCTCATCTCCTGGGAAGGTCGTTCCTGCCAGGGTATGCGACTCTACGATCGCGACCGCGGTTCGGTCATCATGGGCACCAAAGGTTCGGTGGTGATCGATCGCGCGGGCTACGATGTCTTCGACTGGAAAGGCAAGCAGATCGATACGTATCGCACCGGGCACGAAACCTCGACCGGCGACCTGCTGAGTGCCGACACCATGACCGACGCTCACTTTGCCAACTTCATCGCGGCCATTCGCGGCCAGCAAAAGCTGAACTCGCCTGTTGCGGTCGCCAATGTCACCGTGACCATGCTGTTGCTTTCAAACATCGCCTGGTTCGTTGACAGGCTATTGCGGGTCGACAGCGAGACCGCGCACATCCTCGGCGATCCTGAGGCCATGAAGTACTGGGCCCGCACCTACGAACCGGGTTGGGAAGTGACGGTCTAAGAGTCGCACGCTTCGAAACCGTCTTCCTGGGCGAAGGCCGTGCAGCCGCGGAGTTGAAAGATCTGCATTGCGGAATCGCCGCTCGAGGGCGAGCATCACATCTGCAGGAGTGTGAAGAATGCCCATTTCAGCCTCATCGTCACCCGCTGCGCAAGCCGGAACCATTATCCTTGGCGGAGATTCGACTGTGAACCGCATGGGCTATGGCGCCATGCGCATCACCGGCCAGGGCATCTGGGGTCCGCCCGACAATGTCGATGCGGCACTCGCCACTTTGCGCCGCGCAGTCGAACTCGGCGTCAATTTCATTGACACTGCCGACTCCTACGGTCCCGATGTTTCTGAGGAGCTCATCGCGCAAGCTCTCTATCCCTATCCTGCCGGTGTCGTCATCGCGACTAAGGCCGGATGGACGCGTCACGGTCCCGGCGTTTGGCAGCACGACGCCAGTCCCGCGCACATTCAGCGAGCCATCGAGGGCAGCCTCAAGCGGTTGCGTTTGGAGCGCATCGACGTTTACCAGCTCCACGTTCCCGATCCGGCTGTTTCTTTTGACGCCTCCGTGGAAACGCTGGCGCGCATCAAAGAACAGGGGAAGATCCGGCACGTTGGGCTCTCCAATGTCACTCTCGAACACATCAAGCGTGCGCAAAAGATTGTCTCCATTGTCAGTGTGCAAAATCGCTACAGCTTCAGCGATCGCGAGTGGGATTTCGTGGTTGATTATTGTGAGGCCAACGGCATCGCGTTTCTGCCCTGGGGGCCGATGGCGCAAGGCCGCAAGGCCAACGAGGTAATGGAGAGGATTGCCGCAGCGCGCAAGGTTTCGACTGCAGTTTTGTCACTGGCCTGGCTGCTGCGCCGTTCGCCCGTTATGCTGCCCATCCCCGGAACCGGGTCAGTGAAGCACCTTGAAGAGAACGTGAGCGCGGCAGCCTTCCGACTGACAGATGCAGAATTTGCCGAGCTTGGCGCGGTGGTTCCAAAGCCCTATTGGCTTCGCGGATAGCGCAAAAAACCGCGGCCGACGTACTTACTGCGATCCGCTGGGCGGAGCGGCCGGCTGCGTGGGCTGAGCCGGGGCGCCATTTTGCGCCGGCTGGGCAGGCGGATTCACCGGCTCATTGAGTCCGTGCTCAGGGTCGTATTGGTGCCTAATCATCCAGTCCTTGAATTTGGCGGCAGGTTCCTCATCCAGCATGCCGTTGTGCTTGTAGTAGGCCGAATCCTCCTTCAGGGTTACCCCCAGATCGCATTCGTTCATCTCTCCCGGCTTGCCTCCCAGGGTAGGGAGCAGAATTGCCAGTTCGCGACCCGGCTTTTTCCAGCGCGCCATGTAGGTTTCAAAGCCCGGCGACACCATGATGCGGGAGCTGCACTCGTAGCTAAAATCGAAACCTTTGGGTTGGCCGTTTTCATAGAGATTGGCGCGACCCTCGCCGTCGACGGTTTCCAGTGAACTGTAGCCGCCGCCCGGCCGCCAATAGTGCGAATGTGAATTGAATTGAAAAATGTGAACACGGAGCGGATAATCGGCAGCGCTCCATTTGCCCGCCCAGGCCACTGTGGCCACCAGGAGGCACAAGGCTAACCCATTCAAGCCGGAGATCCAGATGCGATGCATCGAAAGCCTCCTTTCAAATTCCAAAGGTTGGATTCCGCAGCCATTTTAGTCCAAGCTCCCGCGGAACGCCGTCAAACTGCTTTTAAGAAACGGATTAACGGCTCCCTGTCCCCTGCGGAAGGATTTACTCTAGTTCCAGACCGTCATGCTGCTCGAGTCTCTTCGCCAACAAGTCCTTTGCGCCAATCAGGAGATCGCCCGCCGCGGCCTTGCGCCACACACCTTCGGGAATGCCAGCGGCGTCGACCGGTCCGGCCCCAAGGCCCTCGTGGTGATCAAGCCGAGCGGAGTCGATTACGCCGCCTTGACCCCCGCTGACCTTGTCGTCACCGATCTCGATGGCCAAATCGTCGAGGGTTCGTTGCGTCCGTCGAGCGATCTCGATACGCATACTCTGCTCTACCGGGAGTTTCCCGAAATCGGAGGCATCGTTCACACGCACTCCGAATTCGCCACGGCGTGGGCGCAGGCCAGCCGCCCAATTCCTTGCTTCGGCACTACGCACGCCGATTACTTTCACGGCCCCGTGCCCATCACGCAGCCACTTTCCGCTGAAGAAGTCGCCTCGGGCTATGTTCGAAACACGGGCGCGGTCATCGTCCGCTGCTTCCGTTCGGGAAACCTCGATCCCGTGGCCATTCCCGGCGTGCTGGTGGCGGGCCACGCCCCGTTCGCCTGGGGCAAGGACCCGGCCGAGGCCGTCGAGCACGCGGACGTTCTTGAGTACATCGCCCGGCTAGCATTCCGGAGCGTGCTGCTGGGAGCGCCGGAGGCGGGTATCCCTGGGCACGTTTCGGAATACCACTACCTTCGCAAGCACGGTTCGAAGGCGACGTACGGCCAGCATTGACCCCCAGCCCGGAAGTCGCAGCCGGGTAAGCTTTCCGCGCCTTCATCTGGTCCGGTGTGCACAAAGCGACACACACTGACTTCTCGGAACTCCTGTATTTTAGGGCAGTTGACCGATGGATAATGGGGGTCCTTTTATCTACAATTTTTCATAGACGTATTCGCTTCTGTGGATGCCTGCTCTTGTTTTTTGCACCGGCGTTGTGATTTACTTCACGTTAGGTTGACCTTTGTAGGCGTTTCAAAGTCCATATCACGCTTGTTCTCAGGCGATTGGCCTGACACCTTTGGCACAATGCCGCATCCCCGCTGCATGGCAACCGACGTGCTTGTAAAGCGATTGATGTAGAACACCCCTCTCATGGAGACAAGCCTCCTTAACCGCGTGCAGGCTACGCTGCTGGCCTTGGCCACAGCGGCGCTGTTCGTGTTGGCAGTGCTGAATGTCCTCGAGCAGAGGCAGTATCCGCAGCCCGACGACGGCGTATGGTGGGGCGAAGCGCCGGGCGGCCTGCAAGCCGAAAAGGTCCTCCCAGACAAGCCCGGGCAGCGCGCCGGGATCCAGGTGGGAGACCTGCTGACTGGGGTCAGTGAATCGCCGACCGCGGATGTGAGGCCCGTAACGCTGGTCGCGGATCTGGAGCGCGCACTCTACGCCACGGGGCCTTACGGACAGGTCTATTACACGATTACGCGCGACGGCATTCCCCTCGAAGCGCCCATCAAGGTCATTCCCGACCCGATGGATCACAGCCTCGAGTTCGGCCTGCGTATCATCGGCCTCATCTACCTGATCATCGGCTTCTACGTGCTCTTCCGTCGCTGGGGCGCCCCACGGGCCACGCATTTCTACCTTTTTTGCCTGGTTTCATTTGCGTTCTACGCGCTGAAATACACAGGGAAATTCGACACACTGGATTGGACTGTCTTCTGGACGAACGTGGTGGCCGAGGCGCTCCAGCCGGCGCTCTTCCTGCACTTTGCGCTCAGCTTCCCTGAAGAACGCTTCAAGAATCTGCGCCGCCGCTGGCTGCTGCCCCTGGTGTACGCGCCAGGCGCCGGATTGCTTGCCTTGTGGCTCTGGTCCATCGGCACGCGCGAGGCCACCAAGCTCCTTCTCGACCGGCTGGACCAGATCGCTACCGCGTACGACGCCATCTTCTATGTATGCGCCGCACTGCTTTTCTTGCGCAGCTACAGTCGCGCCACCACACCGCTGCTGCGCCAGCAGTTGAAGTGGGTTACGCGCGGCACCCTGCTGGCGGTTCTACCGTTCACGTTCTTCTATGCCATTCCCTATCTTCTTCACCTGAATCCGCCGCAACTATTGACCAATCTCGCCGGCCTATCGCTGGTGTTTTTGCCGCTCACGTTCGCCTGGGCTATCGTCCGCTACCGCTTGATGGACACGGACCTGATCTTCAAGCGCGGCGTCGCCTACACCCTGGCCACGGCTCTTATCCTCGGCGGATATTTTGGCATCATTGCGCTCATCGCGGAGGTTGTGCACAAGAGATTGCCTGAGACCATGCGTGAGTGGGCTCTAGTCATCGCCATTCTGGTGACGGCCGCTGTCTTCGATCCTCTCAAGCGCCGCATTCAGAGTTGGGTCGATCGAGCGTTCGATCGCCATCGCTACGACTATCGCAGGGCGCTGGTCGAGTTTGGCCGCGGTCTCGGCTCCGAGACCGACCTCCAGGCGCTCCTCAACTCCATCGTCGAGCAGTTGCCGCGCACCCTGCTGGTTGCCCGCGTGGCCATCTTCCTGGCGGAAGAGGGCGGACATTTGCGTCTGGCCGCCTCGCACGGTTTGCCGGGCGAAGTGAGCGCCGGGCAAGGCAATCTCTCGCTGGGCTTTCTCAATTTCGACCACTCCAAGGATCACTCGCACATCTTTTTCGAAAACGCGCAGGCAGCCCTCCATCTGCCGCCCGACCAGCAGCGCACTGCCGCCTTGCTCGACCTGAACTACTATCTGCCTTGCCGCGTCGCCCCAGTGCAACTGGACAATGGCGAGGCAGCCAGCCGCACCATCGCGGTCATCGGCCTCGGCCGCACGCTGGGCGGCGACTTCCTGTCGAGCGAGGACGTCGAGCTTCTCGAATCCCTGGCAGGCTATATCGGCATCGCCATCCAGAACGCAACCCTTTACGCGCGCCTGGAGGAGAAGATCACCGAGTTCGAGCGCCTCAAGGAGTTCAACGAGAACATTGTCGAGTCCATCAACGTCGGAATCTTTGCCATCGACCTCAACGATCGCATCGAAAGCTGGAACGCGCAGATGGAGGCCATGTACGCATTCAGCCGCGCCGAAGCTCTCGGCCAGCCGCTGAGCTCGGTCTTTCCATTGGAATTCAGCGAGGCTCTCGAGGGCTTCCGCAACGATCAGGGAGTGCACCACCTCTACAAATTCCGTCTGACCACGCGCGCGGGCGAGTTGCGCACCGCCAACATTGCCATTGCGCCGCTGCTGTCTCGCGACTTTGTTCCCGTGGGCCGCATCATTCTGGTCGACAACATCACCGAGCGGGTCACGCTTGAAACACAGCTCGCCCAGGCCGATAAGCTCAGTTCCATCGGGCTGCTCGCCGCCGGTGTCGCCCACGAGATCAACACGCCCCTTGCTGTCATCTCCTCCTACGCGCAGATGCTGGCCAAACAACTGCGCGGCGACGCGCGCCTTGGGCCCGTGCTCGACAAAATCACACAACAAAGTTTCCGCGCCGCCGAAATCGCCAATGGCCTGCTCAACTTTTCCCGCACCTCGACGACAGAATTTCGGTCCACCGACCTCAATCAGGTTGTTCGTGACACTCTGTCGCTACTCGAGCACCAGTTCAAAACGGCGCAGATTCTTGTCGATCTCGAATTGGCCGACGAACTGCCGCCGATCCACGGCAATCCCGGCAAACTGCAGCAGGTCTTTCTCAATTTGCTGCTGAACGCCAAGGATGCAATGCCCGGCGGCGGACGCCTGAGCATCGCCACTCTGGTCAACGGCCACGTCGAGGCCGTCATCTCCGACTCCGGCTCCGGCATTGCGCCCGAGAACCTCAAGCGCATCTACGATCCTTTTTTCACCACCAAGAACATGCCTGGCGACCGGCGCGGCACTGGCCTCGGCCTTTCTGTTTCCTACGGCATCATTCAGGAACACGCTGGCAAAATTCACGTCGAAAGCGCGGTCGGCTCCGGCACAACTTTTCACCTTGAGTTTCCTCTGTTAAGGAATTCTGTCCATGCCTGAGCACACCACTGAGGACGCACCGCCCATGAACGCGACTGTTTCCGCGCCCGCTTTCGAGGGCAGTTCGCCCGTTGCTTCGATTCTGGTTGTCGACGATGAGGCCGGGATCCAGGAATCGCTTGAGGTGTTGCTCTCCCTCGAGAAATACGCCGTGAAGACCGCGGCCAGTGGCGAGGAAGGCCTGCGCATGCTCGACCAATCGAGCTTCGATCTGGTCCTGCTCGACCTTGCTTTGCCCGGCCAGAGCGGTCTTGAGCTCCTGCCGCAATTCAAGGAGCGCCAGCCCGATGTGCCCATCATCATGATCACCGCGTATGGCACTGTGGACAACGTCGTCGAGGCCATTCGCGCGGGCGCGGAGAATTTCGTCCAGAAGCCCTGGGACAACGAGAAGCTGCTCGCCGACATTCGTTCGGCCGTCGCCCGCCATCGCGCCGAGGAAGAGAATCTTCAGCTCAAGCGCACACTCAAGCAGCGCTACAACTTCGCCAACATTGTGGGTAAGAGCGATTCCATGCTTCGCGTCTTCGATCTTGTGGCGCAGGTCGCTCCCAGCCGTTCGACGGTTCTGATTCAGGGCGAAAGCGGCACGGGAAAGGAGATCATCGCCAAGGCGATCCACGCCAACTCACCCCGGCGCGATAAGCCATTTGTTCCCATTAATACCGGCGCCATGCCCTCGGAGCTGCTCGAATCGACGCTTTTCGGGCACGTTAAGGGCGCGTTCACCTCGGCTGTCGCGTCCAAGAAAGGCCTCTTCGAAGTCGCCAACGGCGGCACGCTCTTCCTTGACGAGATCGCCACCATGGGCCTCGATACACAGTCCAAGATTCTGCGCGTGCTGCAGGACAAGCGCTTCATGCACCTCGGCGGCATACAGGAGATCCAGGTGGATGTGCGCATCCTTGCTGCCACCAACGTCGATCTCCGTCAAGCGGTACGCGATGGCCACTTCCGCGAAGATCTTTTCTACCGTCTCAATGTGATCGCCGTCGACTTGCCGCCGCTGCGGTCCCGCCGCGAGGACATTCCGCTCCTCGCCCAGCACTTTCTCGATCTGTACGCCAGCGAGAACAACTTCGGCCCGCGCAAGCTCTCGGCTGACGCCATGCGCGCGCTCATGGATTACGACTGGCCGGGAAACGTCCGCGAGCTGGAGAACGCCATCGAGCGCGGCGTCGTGCTGTCGTCCGGACCGCTCATCGGCGCCGAACTCCTTCCCGGCCATATCACAGGCCGGAGCTTCCAGGACGCGCTCCTCGAGCACAACCCCAACTCCTCGCTCTTCGATATCCTCGAAGTCATCGAGCGCCGCATCATCATCGAGAAGCTCGAGCGCTGTAACTGGAACCAGACTGAAGCCGCGGAGCAGTTCCGTATCCCGCTCTCCACCCTGAACCAGAAGATCAAGCGCCTCAACATCGAGATCCGCAAAAAGGGTAGGGAATAGCAAGACAGGGAGTAGGGACCAGGGGCTAGGGACAACGTTGCTTGGCTGCCGTTCGCCGGTCTACTGAAAACTCAGTGCGCAACGAACAACTACGAGCTTAGAACTGTGAACTGTTTATGCCTCACTTCCTCTTCAAGTCAGAGCCCGGCGTCTATTCTTTCGACGATCTTCTGCGCGATGGCGAGACGGTGTGGGACGGCGTGACCAATCCCACAGCCGTGAAGCACCTGCGCGAGATGAAGCCGGGAACGAAGTGGATCTTTTACCACACGGGAGACGAACGCACAGCCGTGGGCACCGGCACTGTCGTCAGCGTCGACGCGACGGATCCCAAAGTCCCCATCGTGCGCGTCAAGGCCGGCAAACGCCTCAAGCGTCCAAAAACTCTCGCCCAAATCAAGGCTGAAAAGCTCTTCGCTCGCTCGCCGCTGCTTCTCATTGGACGACTATCCGTGGTCCCGCTGACGAAAGAGCAGTGGGAATGGTTTGTAGCGTAAACTGCGCGAAGCAACTGATCGAGGGATTCGTAGAATGAGCAATCCCTCTCGATAGGCCAAGACGTGAAGTTATCCGCGTGCCACAGGCCCGAGCGGCCACACGGTTTTGCCGTGGACCTCGTTCAATACCTGCGCAAGGCCGGTGTAGATGGCGGACACTCCACAGAGCAGGCCAACCCAGCCCGCGGCCTTTGTGACCGACACGCTTCCGGCAACTTCTCCCGCTGCCAGCATAAAGAACAAGACGGTCAGTGTTGCGAAGACAACTTGCAGCGCACGATTCAGGCGCAGCGATCCAAAAAACAAAACGAGCGTGAAGACGCCCCACGCGGCGAGGTAGGCGGGAATCGAATACCCGGAGGGGCCCGCGAGGCCAAGCCCCGCGTGCGGCAGAGCAATTAGCGCCACCAGCGTGAGCCAAAACATCCCGTAGCTGGTAAAGGCCGTGCAGGCGAACGTGTTCCCCTTCTTCCATTCCATGATGCCGGCGATGACCTGCGCGAGGCCGCCGTAAAAGATCCCCATGGAAAGGATCATCGTATCCAGTGCAATGAATCCTGCATTGTGCAGATTGAGCAGGACCGTGGTCATTCCGAAGCCCATCAGTCCGAGAGGTGCGGGATTTCCTGTTCTGTCAGGGACAATCGTGTCGGGCATGAACTTTCTCCTTGAGGAGGGGAGGGGAAGCAATCTGGACACAACAGGGCCAGCGATTACAGCGCGCGTTCAAAAGGGTCCCGCTGAATCGGAGCGAATTCTAGCACGGGCGTTGCGGAGCGCGCATTAACCTCTTATTCACCTTTTCCTTCGAGCCACGCCCTCGTGTTCAGCAACTGTCGCTGATCGAGCGCCCAAACTTTGCCGGTTAATTCATCCGGCGCCCGGCCTTCGCGCGCCGATCGCTCAAATTCGCTGACCATGGCTTGCATCTTTGCGTCCAGATCGTCGACAAAGTTGAGTACCAGCGCTTCTGGAATCATGGGCAGCTTGGGCGAACCAAACTCCAGCTTGCCGTGGTGCGAAAGAATCATGTGCAGCACCAGAGTGCGCAGGCGGTCAGGGAATCCGGGTAGCCCGGCGATGGCTTTCTCCACGAGATCGACGCCCATCTGAATGTGCCCCAGCAGCACACCCTCTACGGTGTAGTCGAAGCCCGTGTCCCAACTCAGCTCGCGGATTTTTCCGATGTCGTGCAGAACCACACCAGTGATGAGCAGGTCGCGATCGAGCATGGGATAGTGCGCGGCGATGCGGTCGGCGAGACCGAGCAGGCTGACCACGTGCTCCAGCAGCCCGCCCAGCCACGCGTGATGCAATTGCCGCGCGGCGGGCGCCTGCCGAAAAGCCTGCGCGAGCGCCGGGTCGTCGAGCAGAGTCTCAAGCAGGCGCTTGAGGTGAGGGTTTGTCAGGCTCGCGACAACTGCTTCGAGTGCAGTCCACAGCGCAGCTACGTCGCATGTGGTGGCGGGCAGCATGTCCATCTTGTCCGCCTCGCCGTCAAGCGCCTTGCGTAGCTGATCCACTTTCACCTGTGCGCGATCGTCGTAGCGCGACACGCTGCCGCGCACCTTTACGATGTCGCCACGCTCAAAATCCTTGGCGATCCGCGGATCGCCCAACTCCCACACGCGCCCTTCGATCTGCCCCGACTTGTCGCCGAGGGTCAGATTGAGGTAAGGCTTGTTCTGCTTTGTTGTTCGTTGCTGCTTGGCCAGAACGAGAAAGAAGCTTTCGAAGCCCTTGCCTTCGTCAAAGCCCATCAGATCGGCAATATAGATGTCTTTCATTCTGCCGAGAAGATTAACGCAATTCTCGCGCTCTGCCAAAGGCGCTGCTCAAAAACAAGAAGCATTCTTTGTCCAAAAACAACGCGGGCCCAGGATTGATGCCCCGGGCCCGCTGAGTTGGCAGGATGAACTTGCGCGCTATTGCTGGTTCTGTTGCTGCGGTTGCGGCGCCTCCGGATGGTCCGCGGGAGCCGGCGCGCCCGCCACGGGAGCGATTGGCGTTGGCTGCAGCGCAGGCTTCGGCTGCGTCTCCTCCTGGCTCTTCTTCTTGTTGGCGAGACGGGTCTTGTCGCCTGTTGCCGTCGATGTCTTTTTCTTCTTCTTCGTCGGAGTGCCGCCCGACAACCCCAGGGGCGCCGACTGCGTCTGCTGGTCGGCAACTTCCGCAGCTGTGGGCGGAGCGGGGCCTCCAGATCCTGCCTGTCCATTGTTACCCTGCTGCTTCGGGGTCTTCGGCGCGCGTGCTCGCGCGCTGAAGCGAGTTTTCTGCGCAGGGGCCGTCGGCTCCAGCGGATTGGCCGGCTGGTCCGTGTTCGAGGCCGTCTCGGGCAGCGCTCCCGCATTTTCGGTGGCCGAGTTTACCGTCGCGGAGGGCAGAGTCTCGCGCGGCGCCTGACCGAAGCGGATCTTCTCCTTCTTGCCGGGCTTCTCGGTGGATGCTTCTTCCTTCTTGCGACCCTTTTTCTTCTTTGTGGTCGCGGGTGTTGCCGGCGGTGCGCTGGTCTGTGCCTGGTTGGCCGAGTCGTGGGGCGGCGCCACCGCACCCGATTTATCACGGAACGAGTGAGTGCTCTCGCGGAAACGAGTCCTTTCCACCTTGGCTTTCTTCTTCGGCGCCGGCGGCACATAAGTACTAAAGCTGATGCTGGGGTGCAACTCCGCAAAGGTTGCGCCAGTGTCCGTATAGCCCGGCTTAATCCATATGGCGGCCTCATTGCGCATTTTGCTGAGATAATCGCGAATGGCCGGGTCCATCAGGCTCATGTAATAGGCCTGTTCCACGTCGGGCTCCACGTCCTTGTATGGCCGTGGTCCCCCTGGCACATGCTGCACAACCTTCAGAATGATGTAACCCTGCCGCGTCAGAATCGGGTCCGTGTATTGGCCCGATTGCAAATCGAATGTCTTGTCTTCAAGCACCTTAGGGAGCTGGCCCCGCTTGTACTCGCCAAGATCCCCGCCCGAGGCGGCCGTTGATCCATCGCTAAAACTCCGCGCCAACTGCGCAAAGTCACCGCCGGCATGCAGTCGAGCTTCGAGGTCGTCGGCCTTCGCTTTGGCCGCGGCGGCCTTCACTGGATCATTGGCTCCATCGGGCCCGGTCGAAAGCAGAATCTCGCTCAGCCGTTCGCTTTCCGGTTGCACGTAGTCCTGTTGGTGCTCCTCGTAGTACCGCTCCACTTCGCCGGGCGTCATCTGGATATGTTCGCCAACTTCCTGCCGCATCACCTCCTGAGTGATGATCTGATTGCGGATGTTGGCCTTGAAGTCCTCGAAGGAGACGCCCTGCTCTTTGGCCGCTTTTTCCAGGTCTTCAATCGAATCCAGGTTGTATTGCTTGCGGATCTCATCCAGGCGCTTCACCAGCTCCGTCTCGCCGGTGATATCCAGTTCCTTGCCCTTCGACAGCCACAGTTGCTGGTCGATCAGATTGCGCAGCAAGTCTCTCCGCTGCCCTGCCATCTCCTGCATCGATGCGCCGTGCTGCTGTCCTTCCTGGTCCAGCTCGGTTTCCGCGCGGTCGTAGTCCGATTTGGTGATGATTTCGTCGTTGACGCGGGCGATAATGTCCTCGACCACCGACCCGCCGTAGGGGCTCTCCGGTTCGTTTACCTGGCTGAGCGCCAGGGTGGGCCACGCCGCCAACAACGCTCCAAACGCGACGAATGCAACCGCTCGAAAAATTCTCAAATTCATAAGTTCGACGTCCGGCCGGGTGGCTGGCGCCCGCTTTCCTGCCGCCTGATGCATAGACGTCATTGTAAATGCCGGGAGAGCGAAAACGGAAAGAGGAGGCTTGGAATCCGCCTGCGGTCAGAGGCTCAAACTGCTTCAAACCGGACCGGCACCGCGGTAACCCCGCTACCGGCACCACGCCGTCCACGTCAAATGCTGCAGTGCTATACTTTAGCCGAAGACGGCCTCGCGGCCTCAGCGCGAGCGGCTCTTTCATCTCCCTGGCCTTGCCGGTACCGGGCAAGGTCAAGTTTTATCGGGCGGATCTCCAGCAAAGACCGGATTCGCCCGCAGGTGATGGAGATTCCGCTCCCAGGCGCCTTCCGCACGCGCCGTCTGGAGGTTCGGTTTGCCCATGACTCCCCGTGCCCGCCGCGCTTTCTTCGCCGTGGTCCTTTTTTTCACTGTCTGTGCTGTGGCCGGCACAGTGGTCGAGCGCCGCGTCGGCGCCCAAGCTTCACAGGACGAAAGCCAGCTTCGCGACAGCCTGAAGGAATTCACCGACGTGTACGCGGTCGTAGAGCAGAACTACGCGGAGCCCATCACCCCGGACAAAGCGGACAACGTTATCTACGACGGCGCCATCCCCGGCATGTTGCAGGTCCTTGACCCGCACTCTCATTTCTACGATCCCAAAGCCTACGCTCGCTTGCGCGAAGACCAGACCGGCCACTACTACGGCGTGGGCATGGTCATCCAACAGCAAAATGACAACAACAACAAGAGCAGCGTCTACGTTGTCACTCCCTACGAGGACACACCCTCATACCGAGCCGGTATCCATCCTGGGGACAAGGTGGTCGCTGTTGACGGCAAATCGACTGACGGCTGGACTTCTGACCAGGTGGCCAAAGCACTCAAAGGGCCGAAGGGCACGCATGTGCAGGTCACGATGGTTCGCTATGGCCAGTCCAAACCCCTCGTTTTCGATCTTGTTCGCGACGAGATTCCGCATCCCTCAATCGATCTGAAATTCGAGATCCGTCCCGGGATCGGCTACATCCATTTGACGCAGTTTCAGGAGACGACCGGCCAGGAGATGGAAGACGCCATTAATGGCTTCGGTGACCTGAAGGGCCTGGTTCTCGATCTTCGCGAGAATCCCGGCGGCCTCTTGAGCCAGGCGGTCGATGTCTGTGATCACCTGCTCGCCAAGGGCCAGACCATTGTCTCCCAGCGCGGCCGCGCCTATTCCGATCAGAACTACGTCGCGACGCACGGCAACGACGGCAAGACATTCCCGATTGTCGTGCTGGTGAACCGCGACACCGCCTCTGCCGCTGAGATCGTCTCCGGCGCTCTGCAGGACCACGATCGCGCTCTTATCGTGGGTGAAACCACCTTCGGCAAGGGCCTGGTGCAGACTGTCTACAACCTCAGCGAAGACTCCGGCCTTGCGCTAACCACTTATCACTACTACACGCCGTCCGGCCGCCTCATTCAGCGCAACTACGCAGGAGTTTCGCTGTACGACTACTACAACCACGCAGGCGCAGGGCCCAGTCCCGATTCTGCAAGCCGCGAGGTCAAGCTCACTGATTCCGGCCGCACTGTTTATGGCGGCGGCGGCATTACGCCCGACGAAAAAATCGAGCCGCCCACCACCAACCGCTTCCAGGACGAGCTGGTTTACAAAGACGTCTTCTTCCACTTTGCGCCCGTTTACGTAGCTACACACACGGTGGACAAGAACTTCCAGGTCGACGATGCCGTTCTCAACGACTTCAAGAAATATTTGACCAGCCAGGATGTCGACTGGACCGACGCTGACATCAACGGAGTCTTCGATTGGCTGAAAGCGCAGATCAAGAGGGACATTTTTACCATTCAGTTCGGCCAGCTCAGTGGCTTGCGGGTGATCGCCGATTGGGATCCGATGATTCAGAAGGCGCTGATATACATGCCCGAGGCCCAGGCTCTGGAGAATAGCGCGCACAAGGTTTTGGCGGAAAAGGCGCAGGCGCGCGCCGAAGAGAACCAAGGCGCCGCCGTACAGCCCTGAGCGTAGATTGCCGTTTTAGACCGAAGAAAAGGCCATCCCATCGGGATGGCCTTTTGCTTGGTGAAATCGACTTAAGAATCGTGCTGTCGCGCGTCGCCGGCAGGTAGGTGGAAAGGGAATTGAGCTTGGTGCCGACACCGCTTCCCATGCCGGCTCTTGAGCCGGGACGCGAATCGGGCGACTGGGCCGATAGCTACTTCGCCGGGGGCGGCGGCGTGAAGATTTCGCGCTTGCGTCCGGGTTCTGGTTTCGGCTTCGGCTTGGGAGCCTTCTTCGCTTCTCTCTTGCCCTTGTCTTTGTTTCCCATGCAAGCAAGCATGACACAGAAGGTCTGGGGCTGAAAAGAGCCAAACCGGCCGAAACGTGCCCGCCGTCAAGAAGCTTGTGCGTTCGCATGCCTATTGCCGCGCGTCAAGCGGCGTCTGATGTGAGGTCGGCAGGAACCGGCGCTCCCACGAGTGTCACGAATCGTTCCGGCCGGCAGCAGGCGCGCTCGAGCTGCCCGCGATCAGCCTGCATCTCTCGGTCGGCACCGAATGACGCGAGCGTTGCATTCAGAATTGCTGTCCCCGCGGCGTCGTTCGGGCGTTCGATACTGTAGTGCATCCACTTTCCCTCGCGCCGCGCGCGCACAATCCCAGCCCGTCGTAGATACGCGAGGTGCCGCGACACCTTTGGCTGGCTCTGCTTCAGGATTTCCACGAAGTAGCACACGCATACTTCGCGCCCGTTCATCAGGTTCAGCAGGCGCAGGCGGGTACGGTCCGCCAGAGCGGCAAACAGGCGGGGCAGGTCAATGGATTTTGGAGCGCGTCCCATCACCACAAATATACGCCTTGACAAATATGAATGCCAGCAATATATTTGCGTAAGCATATACGAAGGAGGGCGCGAATGGCAGCCCCGGCTGAATTGAAAGAGCAAGTGAAGCAAAAGTATGGAAGCGCTGCGCGTGCCGTGTCGGAATCGGGCAGCTTGCAGGCCTGTTGCGATCCCGGCCTTCGCTGTTGCGACCCGATCACGACAAATCTTTACAGCGACAGTGAAAAGGGCCTTATCCCTGAGAAAGCGGTGCTGGCTTCGCTCGGCTGCGGCAATCCTACTGCGCTCATTGATCTCAAGCCTGGCGAGGTCGTGCTCGACCTCGGCTCGGGCGGCGGAATCGACGTGTTGCTCTCCGCTCGCCGCGTGGCTCCGAGCGGGAAGGCATACGGCCTCGACATGACCGACGACATGCTTGCCCTGGCCCGCGAGAACCAGCGCAAGGCTGGCGCTGCAAACGTCGAGTTCCTTAAAGGCGAGATCGAAAACATTCCACTCGCCGACCACTCGGTCGACGTCGTCATCTCGAACTGTGTCATCAACCTCTCCGCCGACAAGGACCGCGTGTTGCGCGAGGCCTTTCGCGTGCTCAGGCCTGGCGGCCGTTTTGCCGTCTCCGATGTTGTCGTGCGGGGGGTAGTTCCCGACGCCATTCGCCAGAGTATGTTGCTCTGGGTGGGCTGCATGGCGGGCGCGCTCGAAGAGCAGGACTATCGCGCTCGGCTCACGGCTGCCGGATTTGCCAATGTGTCCTTCGAGCCCACGCGCATCTACAACGTCGAGGATGCGCGCCAGTTTCTCACCGAGGCGCGTGTCAATGTGGATGCCATCGCTCCCGAGGTCGATGGCAAATTCCTCTGCGCTTTCATCCGCGCCGTCAAGCCTCAATCAACCTGTTGCGCGCCCGGCTGCCGCGGCGCCGCGGCTTAGGAGCCACGCCATGTCCAGCCACTACAACGTACTCTTTCTCTGCACAGGGAACTCCGCCCGATCAATTCTTGCTGAGGCCATCCTGAATCGCAAGGGCAAAGGCGTTTTCACCGCCTACAGCGCCGGCAGCCATCCCTCGGGAACGGTCCGGCCCGAGGCGCTGAGGCAGCTTGACCTTGCGCACATACCCACCCCGGGCCTGCGCAGTAAGTCGTGGGATGAGTTTTCATCACCCTCCGCGCCACAGATGGACTTCGTTTTCACCGTCTGCGACAACGCGGCGAAGGAGCAGTGTCCGTACTGGCCCGGCCAGCCCATGACCGCGCATTGGGGGATTCCCGATCCGGCTGCGGTGAGGGGCACGCCTGAGCAAATTGAACGCGCCTTCCGTGACGCCTTTTCGATACTCGACCGGCGCATCAGCCTGTTCCTTGCGTTGCCGCTCGGATCGCTCGAGCAGCTTGCCATCCAGCGCGAGATCGACAAGATCGGCCAATCCTGACCGGTGCGCGCCGCAAGGCAGCACGCACATTTCTTTTTTGAGGTTTGTTCATGAAGGTCACCGGCCGGCTCTCTTTTCTCGATCGCTATCTCACCGCCTGGATCTTTGCGGCCATGGTGGCCGGGGTGGCACTCGGATGGCTCGTCCCTGGCATCGTTCCTTTTCTTGACCGCTTCAGCATCGGGACCACGTCCATCCCCATCGCCGTGGGCCTGATCGTGATGATGTACCCGCCCTTCACCAAGGTGCGTTACGAGGAGCTGCACGAAGTTTTTCGCAACAAGAAAGTGCTTGGGCTTTCGCTAGTGCAAAACTGGGTGATCGGGCCGATCCTTATGTTCGTTTTGGCCATCGTATTCCTGCGTGGATACCCGGAGTACATGGCCGGTCTCATCATGATTGGCTTGGCGCGCTGCATCGCGATGGTCATCGTGTGGAACGAGCTGGCCAAAGGCGACACTGAATACGCAGCCGGACTGGTGGCCTTCAACTCTCTCTTTCAGGTCTTCTTCTACTCGCTTTATGCGTGGATCTTCATCACCGTTCTGCCGGCAAAGCTGGGGCTGCAGGGCGCGGTCGTCCATGTCTCCATCGGTCAAATTGCCCAGAGCGTTTTCATCTACCTGGGCATTCCCTGTCTCGCCGGATTCCTCACGCGCACCGCCCTTGTCCGCGCCAGGGGCCGCGATTGGTACGACTGCAACTTCGTTCCGCGCGTCGGCCCGCTCACTCTCGTGGCCCTGCTCTTCACTATCGTCGTCATGTTCTCGCTCAAGGGGGCCTATATCGTTCGTCTCCCATTTGACGTCCTCAGGATCGCCGCGCCGCTGCTGGTCTATTTCGTGGTCATGTTCCTGGTCTCGTTCTATATGGGCCGCAAGCTCGGCGCAGACTACTCCAAAACCACGACGCTCTCTTTCACGGCTGCTTCAAACAACTTCGAGCTCGCAATCGCTGTCGCCGTGTCTGTTTTCGGTATCAATTCGGGGGCTGCCTTTGCCGCAGTCATCGGCCCTTTGGTTGAGGTGCCCGTGATGATCGCTTTGGTCAACGTGGCTCTGTTTTTTCAGCGCCGATATTTTCCGGACCCCCAGCCGGTGCAATTCGATCCCGTCTGCGTGACCGCCCGGAGGTAAGCAGCCGGCGCCCGTTATCCTGAAATAACCATGACCAGCTCAGCTAAGCCTCCTCGCCGCGTTGCCGTCTTCTGTGGATCGGCCTTCGGCAACAATCCAGCTTTTCGTGCCGAGGCGACAGCTCTCGGTACTGCGATCGCCAAAGCCGGCATGGGACTGGTTTATGGCGGAGCCTGCCGTGGCTTGATGGGTGCGGTTGCAGATGCGGCGCTGGCCGCGGGCGGAGAAGTCATCGGCGTGCTGCCCGATGCGCTTAGTGGGCGCGAGATTGCTCACAACGGCCTCACTTCGCTCGAACTCGTTTCCACCATGCACGAACGCAAGGCCCGCATTCATGAGCTCTCCGACGCCATCCTCACGCTGCCCGGAGGGTACGGCACGCTCGACGAATTGCTGGAGGCGATCACCTGGGCGCAGATCGGTCTCCACGCAAAGCCGTGCATCTTGATCAACACGCTGGATTATTGGAACGGCTTGCTCGCCTTCCTCGACACGGCTGTGGCCGCCGGCTTCATCGATTCGAAGAATCGAGCTCTGGTTCACATTGCCGCCAACGCCGCCGACGCGCTTGCGATCGCCGTCACACCCAGTTAATCTGCAAACTCACCGCGCAGCGGTATCATGCCGTTATGTCAACGAAGCTTTGTTTCGGCGTGCTCAGCACCGCCAACATCGGCCTGAAAAAGGTCATCCCTGCCATGCAGCAGGGCGAGCTCACTACCGTTGCCGCCATTGCATCGCGCGACCTGGCCAAGGCCCGCGAGGCTGCCTCAAAACTGGATATTCCCATGGCCTACGGCTCTTACGAGGAGCTGCTTGCTGACCCCAACATTGATGCCATTTACAATCCTCTACCCAATCAGCTCCATGTTCCCTGGACCACCAAGGCCGCCGAAGCCGGCAAGCACGTGCTTTGCGAAAAGCCGCTGAGCATGACCGTGGCCGAGGCCAAAACACTGCTCGACGTCCGCGCCCGCACCGGCGCAAAGATATGCGAAGCATTCATGATCCGCAGCGCGCCGCAATGGATTCGTGTGCGCCAGCTGATCGACGAGGGCCGCATCGGCGAATTGAGGGCGGTCGCCGGAATGTACAGCTACTTCAATATCAACCCCGCCAACATCCGCAACCAGATCGAGACAGGCGGTGGCGGTCTTTACGACATCGGCTGCTACCTCGTGCAGTCTTCGCGCTACGCATTCAAGCGTGAGCCGGAGCGAGTGGTTGCGCTCGTCGATCGCGATGCGCAAACCGGCACTGACCGTCTGACTTCGGCGATCCTCGACTTCGGTTCGGGCGACTTCGGTTCCGGCCACGCCGTCTTCACTTGCAGCACGCAGCAGATTCCATGCCAGAAGATCCAGTTTCTCGGTTCGCGTGGCCGCATCGAACTTGAGATTCCCTTCAACGCACCCAACGACCGGCCCACGCGGCTCTTCATCGACTCAACGGGCGATCTCACCTTCAGCGGCGTCACCATGGAGACTTTCCCCACCTCGGATCAATACACTCTGCAGGGCGATGCATTTGCGCGGGCCGTGCGCGACAACACGGAAGTTCCCGTGCCGCTTGAAGACTCGATCGGCAATATGGCCGTGATCGAAGCGATCTTCCGCTCGGCGAAATCGGGCCAATGGGAAAAGCCTGAAACGTAGAGAGTCCCGTTCGCTGAACGATCTGTGCGTTCCTGCGCCGTTACGCCGCAGCCGCGCACGCGCGCAGGTCGCGGGTGAGCGCATCGATGCGGCTGGGATCGCTATCCCAGGCGAACATGAATCGCGCCGCTCCGCCGATGAAGGTGTAAAAGCTCCATCCGCGCGCGCGGAGCTGGTTGAGCACTTTTTCCGGGGCCTCAACGAAGACAGCATTCGCTTCGACCGGCTGCGCCAAGCGCACGTCATGGATTCCGGCGATTCTCTCCGCGAACTGACGCGCGCATCGGTTGGCGTGCTCCGCGTTGCGCAGCCAGGCTCCAGTCTCAAGCATGCCTACCCACGGTGCCGAAAGAAATCGCATCTTCGATGCGAGTTGTCCGGCCTGCTTGCATCGATAGTCGAAGTCCGTGGCCAAAGAGCGATCGAAGAAAAGCACCGCTTCTCCCATGGCCATGCCGTTCTTGGCCCCGCCAAAGCACAGCACGTCCACGCCGCTCTTCCAGGCCATTTCCGCCGGCGAGTAACCGAGGCTGGCGCAGGCGTTGGCAAAGCGCGCGCCGTCCATGTGCAGCAAAAGCTCACGCGAACGGCATTCGGCGGAAATTGCCCGCAACTCGGCGAGCGTGTAGACGCGGCCCGTTTCAGTGGATTGCGTGATCGAAACTACGCGCGGCTTGGGATAGTGAATGTCGCTGCGCTTCGTTGCCAGCTCGCGAATCGCACCTGGAGTGAGTTTTCCTTCCGCGCTTGATGCGACCAACAGTTTTGAACCATTGGAAAAGAATTCCGGAGCGCCGCACTCGTCTGTCTCTACATGCGACTGATCGGAGCAGATGACGCTGTGATAGGACTGGCAGAGTGAAGCCAGCGCCAGGGAGTTGGCCGCGGTACCGTTAAAGACGAAGTACACCTCGCATTCGGTCTCAAACAAGTTGCGGAACGCGTCGGATGCTTTGGCGGTCCAGGGATCGTCGCCGTATGAGGTGACGTGGCCGCGATTGGCGGCCTCCATCGCCTGCCACGCCTCGGGGCAGATTCCTGCGTAGTTGTCGCTGCCAAACTGCTGCTGCAATTCGTTGTTTTCGATCTCCACCATGGCACAATCCTCGCTCATTCAGGACGCGCTGCGCCCCGGAGACATTCCTAGACCAAAAGCAAAAGGAAATTCGCTGAGTGGGAGCAGGCGTTTGAGGAATTGGAGGCGCGGGCCGGGATCGAACCGGCGCATAAAGGTTTTGCAGACCTCTCCCTTACCACTTGGGTACCGCGCCTTGGGCTGCCTGCCTCACGGTTTGCGGATCGTCCCATTCCACTCACTGCCCGGCCCACTGCCGCCGGGGAAATGCGGAATGGAGCGGGAGACGAGACTTGAACTCGCGACCCTCGCCTTGGCAAGGCGATGCTCTACCACTGAGCTACTCCCGCTTAGACCGGTTCCTGAGTTGATGCAGCCTTTTCAGAAGTTGTGCAAGGTGGCTCTTCCTTGAGGAAAGAGCCACTTGAGTGCAATGGCTTCGGGATACAGTAACTCAGGAACCGCTGTAACGCAAATTCGAGTATACCGGGCTCAAGAAAGCGGGTCAAACCGGCACGTTCCGTTCAAAACTGCTTTTTTCCATTGGGTTTCCGCCCGCGCCGCTCCAGGAAATCCGGGCCCCGGCGCGCGCGCCCGAGGGCGTTTGACCCACCCCGGAAATTCCCGTAGACTAAGGGTTTGCGAGGGATTCGGCTTGATCTGCCTTCTACCCCGCAGCACTTTTCCTGAAGTCAGGACCACCCCTCGAATTCAGGCTTTGGAGATGGAAGCACAATCATGGCAAACCACGTATCGGCGCTGAAGCGCGCCCGCCAAACCGAAACCCGCACTGAAGTGAATCGCGCCAACCGCAGCCGTGTGCGCTCAAGCCTGCGCTCGCTGCGCGAGGCTCTGGCCAAGGGAAACGTGAAAGACGCACAGGCGCAGTACCGGGCCACGGTTTCGGCTCTCGACAAGAGCGTGCAAAAGCGCGTTCTGCATTCGAACACCGTCTCTCGTTACAAAAGCCGCTTGAATGCGCGCCTGAAAGCTCTGGCTACCGCCAAGGCAAAGTAACATCGCGCGATCCAATCGATGGAATAGCAGGAGCCGGGAGCGATCCCGGCTCCTTGATTTTGGGTGCTCGCTCGGCCTATGAGCCCTTGCGCAGCAATGGCTTGAGCACGGGAAAGAGTGTTCCGGCGATGATCTCTGAGCCCTTTGCGGTGGGATGGATGCCATCGCTCTGGATCGTCCCCGGAACGTTGACCAGGTTTTTATAGAGCATGGGAACCAAAGCGACGTGGTGCCTGGCCGCGAGATCGCGAAACATCTCATCGAATGAGCGGATGTAGTCGGGCCCGTAATCAGGCGGCAGCGTGATGCCGGCGAGCAGAATCTTCACATGAGCCTTTTCGAGCGCGGTGAGCACCTGATCGAGGTTGCTGCGCGTCTGGGCGATAGGCAGGCCGCGCAGCCCGTCATTGCCGCCAAACTCAACAATCACGATGGCCGGGTGCAGGCGCAGTACATAAGGTAGAGTCGCGAGCGCATCCTTGGTGGTGGCGCCGCTCGTGCCCTCGTTGACTACTTTGTACGCATATCCTTGCGCATCGAGCTTCTTCTGAAGGAAGTCAGGATAAGACTGGCCTTGCTGAAGGCCATACCCGGCGGTAATGCTGTCGCCATAGCACACAAGAATCGGGCGATCGGGAATTGGCCGGCCGGAGGCAGAGAGCAGCCCGGTCGTCGGCAACAGCAAAAAACATGCGACGAGAACGATTCTCCGAACGTCCACGTATCAAGTGTATCCGGGTGCGAGAGTGCGAAGCGCGCCCAAGGCGCGATGACCAGCCATGTACACTTCGAGTGACGGGAGGACGAGTTGATTCAAGTCAAAGGAGCGAAGAAGTGGATCCAGAACGGCGCGCGGCGCGTGGAGATTCTCCAGGGCATATCCATTGAGATTCCCGCCGGGCAGTTTGTCGCCATCCTCGGCGCGAGCGGAAGCGGAAAGAGCACTTTGCTCGGGCTGCTTGCCGGCCTCGATTCGCCCAGCGAGGGGGAGATCTGGCTGGATGGCGTGCCGATCCACAATCTGGCGGAGACCGAGTTGGCTGCGGTGCGCGGCCGCAAAATCGGCTTTGTCTTTCAGTCTTACCAATTGATCCAAACGCTCACCGCTCTCGAAAATGTGTTGCTGCCGTACGAGCTCAACTTGCCAGGCAACGGCGTGGAGCGAGCGCGGCGGCTGCTCGACGAAGTAGGGTTGAAGGAGCGCGTGGATCACTATCCGGTGCAACTTTCCGGTGGCGAACAGCAGCGCGTGGCGTTGGCGCGTGCTTTTGTTGCCGAGCCGCCCATCGTGATGGCCGACGAGCCCACGGGAAATCTTGACTCGGCGAACGGCCGCCTGGTTCTCGATCTGCTGCTCGAGCGGAATCGCAAGGCAGGAACGACACTGGTGCTTGTTACGCACGATCCTGAAGTTGCCAGCCGCGCAGATCGCAAAATCGTGCTCAAAGATGGTCTTATCGTCGAAGATTCGCGGCCGGGGTCGGTCGCGTCCATCACTCAATCTGCGCAAGGAGAGCAATGGCCAGGCGCGCTCTGAGCTGGAAACGCGCCGCAGCTATCGGCTGGCGCGATCTGAAGTCCGCCCCCGGCAAATTCGGATTTGTCGTGTTCTCGGTCGCCGTCGGCGTGGCCGCGCTGGTAGGCGTTCGCGGGCTTAGCGACAGCTTTCGCCAAACACTGAACTCTGAGGCGCGTTCGCTGATGGCAGGCGATCTGAGTGCGCGACTTTTTCGCGCGCCCGCTCCCGCGGAGCTTGACAAGATTGCGGCAATTGAAGCCGAGAGCGGCGGAACGATTCGGTCCACATGGGTCGAAGAAACAGTCTCGATGGCGTCGGTGGCGTCGAGCCCCGTACCTTTGTTGGTTTCACTGAAGGCCGTCGATCCCGCCGAGTATCCCTTCTACGGAACGGCGGAGCTGGATCCGGCGATGCCGCTGCGGCAAGCTTTGCAGGGTGACTCGGCTGTTGTGGCAGATGAGTTTCTTGTTCGCCTCAATGCTCACGTGGGCGACACATTGCGTCTCGGTGGAAGAGACTTCCGCATCACTGCTGTACTGAAACAGGAGCCCGATCGCATCACAGCAGGAATGGGTCTGGGGCCGCGCGTCATGATTTCGGAAGCGGCATTGGCAGAGACCGGATTGCTGGCGCCGGGCAGCCGCGCGAGCCGGCGTTTGCTCGTCAAGCTTCCTGATACGCCGCCGAAAGGGCTGTCGGCGAGTGCCGAGACCGCTGCGATTCGAACGCAACTGGAAGCGGCGCTGCCGGATGCGCAAGTGATGGACTACCGCGAAGGCAACCCAGCGCTCACGCGCGGCCTCGACAATGCGACTTCAATTCTGAGCCTCATTTGCCTTGTCGCGATGGTTTTGGGCGCAATCGGCGTGGCCATGGCCATGCATGCGCATCTCGAGCAGCGGATGGACATGCTTGCCATCCTCAAGGCGATCGGCGCGGATTCATCCGACTTGCTGCGCATCTTTCTCTTGCAGACGCTGGGCCTTGGTCTCGCCGGTGGATTGCTCGGTGTTGCCGCGGGCGTGGCTGTGATGGCGGCGCTGCCGGCAGCCTTTGGCCAGTTGCTTCCCGTGCATGTGATTCTTCAATTTCCCTGGCAGTCCGCGCTGGCGGGGTTGGGAACGGGCCTGCTCACGACTCTGCTCTTCTGCCTGCCGCCGCTGCTCGATGTGCGCGCCGTGCGGCCGGTTCTGTTGCTGCGCAGGATGGTGGAGCAGGGCCCTTCCGGGATCGCCGGCTGGTTTGCGCGATGGTGGGCGCGTCGCCTGCAGCTCGCCATTGCAGCGGCAGTGATTGCCGGCTTGGCCGGCATCGCTTGGGCGCTTTCCGATTCGCCCAAAGTGGGCGCGTGGTTTGCATTCCTGTTTACCGTCACACTCGTGGTCCTGCTTATCCTCGCGGCCATCACTCTCGTCACCTTGCGCTTCCTGCTCAACCGAACTCGTCTCCACCTGCCTTCGTCTTTGCGCCAGGGCCTTGCCAATCTCTACCGGCCCGGCAATCAATCTGCCGCGGTATTAGCGGCGCTGGGCACGGGAGTCATGCTCATTCTCGCGGTATATCTCATGCAGAAGGATCTCTTGCTCGATCTGCGCGAAACCGCCTCGCCCAAGCTGCCCAATGTATTTCTCGTCGACGTGCGCAGCGAAGAGGTCGACGGAGTCAAAGCGTTCTTCGCGCATCAACTGGGCGTAAGCCAGCAACTGAGCCTAATTCCGGTGGTGATGGGCCGGTTTGTTTCCATCAATGGCCAGCAGGTGGATCAAATGAAAGGCCAGCACTATCCGGTTCGCATGCTGGAAAGCGCCGAACTCACCTGGGCCGATGCGCCGCCCGAAGGCGACAAGGTGACCGCGGGCGCGTGGTGGACGAGCGGAAGCGCGGCCGAGATTGCGGTCGGTGATGGCGTGGCGCAACGCCTGCATGTTGGCGTGGGTTCCACGGTGGAACTTGAGACTGGCGGAACAACACGAACGCTCAAAGTCGCGGCCATTTATCGCGCCGATGGCCAGCATCTCGGCGCGCGAGTGCCGTTCGTTCTGCCTTCGGGATTGATCTCCGATCAGCCGGCCACGTGGTACGGCGGCGCGCACATCGATCCCAAACAGGTGCCCGCAATGGAGCGCGCGTTCTTTACCGCCTATCCAACCATTACGATCATCAATGTCGCCGACGTTCTCGAACGCATCGAGAATGTCGTCGATCAGATAACGTTCGTCGTCCGCCTGCTTGCCGGGTTCTCCATTCTCGCCGGACTGACGATTCTGGCTTCGAGCATCGCCGGCACGCGCTTCCGCCGCATGCAGGAAGCCGTGGTCCTCAAGACTCTCGGCGCAACTCGGATGCGTATTGTGCGTACTTTCAGCGTGGAGTTCAGCATTCTGGGCTTGCTGGCCGGCGCGGTCGGCGTCGTTTTCGCAAACCTGCTCACGCGCGTGCTGCTGCACCGGCTCGATGTAGGCTTTCACATCGCATGGGGCGCTACTGTGACAGCGCTCCTCGGAACAGCTGCTCTGGCTACGGCTACGGGCTGGATTGCCAGCTACCGTATTCTCGGACTGCGCCCGCTTGAAGTGCTCCGCGAGGAATAGGTGAATCCTGGGCCGGAATTTAGAACAGGAAAACGAAGACGAATCCGATGGCGTCTCACCGTTGGATTGTCCCGAGCAGCGAAATTGACCGCGGGCGGAAATGTCCGTAACATGAAGAGGTTGGCTTTGCGCGCCCTGCCTCTCGAGCCAGGCCAATCGGCTGCAAGACGAGCCGCACTCGCGCTTGTTGCCCCCTCGTTCAATGGTAGGACAGCTGACTCTGGATCAGCATATCGGGGTTCGAATCCCTGGGGGGCAGCCAAGTAGAATCAATAACTTCCTGTCTTCTATCTTCCAATACATTCTGCTCTGGTTGCGCGGGGGTTGCATTCTGTTGATGCGATTCTCTTGCATCGAGTCGGTCAACCCATACAATGTCTGCGCCCGGAATAAGGTGGCCGTAGGTAACCAATGCCGACAATGCCTGGGAGAAGGTGGGATGGGTCTTGGGCACAAACGGTCTCAGTTCGCTGAAGATGCCAAGAGCGTTGAGGTGTTTGCACGGTCGCCCCTGCCCCAATCGGAAGTCGAGGCAGTCGCATGTCCGGTCGTCCAGGGAGATGCAATACCAGGTTTGCCGGTCGAATGATCTAAGACGAATGAGGCAGCGCGGTTCCGTTTCCATGGTGATCTCGTTGAGTGGTTATATTTGTTTAGACGCATAAGTCATTCATAATGTTGCACTTGAAAGACACGATAACCTGAAAAATTTACAAGCATCTCCCTTGTAAACGTTTTCTGCACTTGAGTGCAATTTCCCTCCGAGACCCTCCCGAGGGTCTGGTTAGGACGTGTAAACGACCCGGGCGGCCTGTTGCGCAGTTTCAACAACCACGAAGCATTTCAGGCTATTCTTGCCGTTTGAGGTAATAGAACAGTCGGGTTCGTAAGTACTGTCCGACTTGTCGGTGCTGATCTTTCCGGACGAGACGGGCCTTTTCCGAGTTGTTGCCCAAGTAGCAACTTCCGAGTAGGCGGTTAACCGTCCGGAACTCGAAAAGGGCGCCCGGACACAATCCACCTAACCGGCACCCGGCTTGTGTTGTTTGAACCCTCACTCAGGCGGGCTTTGCAGCCGCACCGCGTGGCGTGAGGAGCGCGAGAACAGCCGCGACAACAAATAGCGCCAGGACGTCGCCCCAAAGGTGTCCCATGTGCTCGGTGTTCACGAGCGCTTGCGCCGCCATGATTCCGCCGTGCACAACGCTTGACCACACCGTAAACCAGATGAGGCTGAGATTTGCAAGCGGGTCGCGGGATGCAATTACGAGGAACACGCCAAGCGTCGCGTAAATCCCCAGAATCATCTGGAGGTAATCCGAGTGACCGCCGGTGTGCCACGCCCAGCCGGACGGCCAGATGATGGTGAGCGGGTAAAGCCCGACAATGAAAATCACGCCCACCACCAGCAATGCTATACGCAGGTACTTGGTGCTATCAGTTTCGGCCATGCTTTCCTCCTTGACGCTTCGGAATAAAACTGCGGGTGTCGAGTTTTCCGTCAAGGGGTTCCGAGGCACCAGATAGCGTGGGAGCGATCCCCGTCTTTGTACCGATGGGCCAAAATTATACTCCGACGAAGATGCGATGCGTTTGTTCCTGCACACTTTTGGTTTAGGGTCGACGAGATGGTTTCCGGTTTGCCGCCTATTCGACAATGACCAAGTAGTATTTCCGGTTAGCCGGTCATCCGACCGCAGCAAAAATCATCTCAGCTTGTTGCCGCCCCCACACCCTGTGCAGACAGGCGTCCTTGTTGCGACGGAATGGCGGACCGCGATCGGTCGGCGCTGAAGATAACTTCGATGGCAAACAGCAAATTCGGCAAACTCCGCAGGCCGAGTTTCAGATATAATTCCCAGTCAACAGACCTTTTCATTCGCATCCAATCGGACCCGTCACGTCGGAGGTCCGCATGAAAGCTCCGGGTTCATGGGCGGTTTTGCTGCTTTGCCTCAGCTGTGGTCACGGCGTGGCCGTGGCGCAGAAGGCTCCGGTCCAGCAAACCGTAGCGGTGGTCGTCGTCAATGCAGATGTGCAGCCAGCCCAGCCCGTTCCCACCGTGCGCGTCGCGCTCAGCTATCTCGACAGCGCTGTGCGCGTTACTGAGGCGCGCGATGTGACCAGCCCCAAAGGCCAGGCTTGGCTGGATGTGTCGGGGGATGCAGCACAACGCGGAGGCCTGCGCATTGAGATCGACGGCGCGAATAATCTCGTGATCTATCAGCCGGCCGACGGCCAATTGCCGGCGCTGCCGGCAACCATCAATGTGAGCATGCTGCCCAAGGGTTCGCCCGCGCTGCTGGGGCCGGCGCAGATTGAGGCCATGCTCCACCGGACGCTGTTGCAGGTGAGCAACCTAGAGAAACAAGTGACCGCGCTCAAGCAGAACGCTGCTGCGGCGCAAAACCAAATGCCGGACCTCGGCGCCGCGATCGCCGAATGGGCACAGGCCAACGGCTTCTCCTCTGCCAAAGCTGATGAGCAGGTGCAGCAGTGGGCGGAAGCGATCCAGAAGCAATCGGGGCAGGCCACGACGGAGCAGAAGGCACTAGCGGAACTGGCCCTGAAGCACTACGCGGCTGCCGCACAGCTATTCAATCAAGCCAGCGATGCGGACCGGCAGGAGATTGGCGCGGAGGATGCGGAACAACAGGCATTGCAGGCGCAGGTGAAGGCACTGCACGCTGCGCAGCAAGCTCTGCTAGACAAACAGAGAAGCTCATTGCGACAACTGCTCGACCACAGCGAGCAGGCGGGGGGAGCGGACCAGCTGAACCTGCGCTACCATGAAGCGACGCAGACGCTGGAAACGGTTGCAGCCACGGCTCAGGCGGAATACAAGAAGCATCCCGACAACGAAGGATTCCACGAACTCTGGCTCCGTGCGGTCTTGGATGCGGCCAATGCACGTCGCAAGGAGGGTGAAGTCGCGCCTGCGGATCAGAGCCTTCCTCTGCTGGCTCAGGCGGCTGATGAATTCCGTTCGCTGGCAAGTGAATATTCTGCTTTAGGCGACCGTCCGGAGATTGCGGCAGCGGAGAATAACCTGGGCATGGCACTGGCGCGCGAGGGCGAGCGCGCCGGTGGAGACAAGGCGCTGGTCCTGCTCGATCAGGCGGTGCAAGCTTTTACGAGCGCGCTGGAGGTGCGCACCAAGGCCGATCTACCCCAGGACTGGGCCGCATCGCAAAACGGCCTGGGCCTTGCGCTCTGGGATGAGGGCGAGCGTTCTAGCGGAGACAAAGCGATGGTCCTGCTCGATCGGGCGGTGCAAGCTTACAGGAGCGCGCTGGAGGTGCGCACCAAAGCCGATCTACCCCAACAATGGGCCTCGACGGAAAATGACCTCGGCGCTGCGCTGGTGCGCGAGGGCGAGCGCGCTGGTGGAGACAAAGCGCTGCTCCTGCTCGATCAGGCGGTGCAAGCTTTTACGAGCGCGCTGGAGGTCGACACCAAAACAGATTTGCCGCAAGACTGGGCGCAGGCGGAAATGAACCTGGGCGTTGCGCTGCTGCGCGAGGGCGAACGCAAAGGCGGAGACAAGGCAATAGCCCTACTCGATCAGGCGGCACACGCTTACAGGAATGCGCTGGAGGTTTACACGAAAGCCGATCTCCCCCAACAATGGGCTTGGGCGCAGGTGAACCTCGGCGCAGCGCTGGACACCGAGGGCGAGCGAGTTGGTAGCGACAAGGCGATTGCTTTTCTCGACCAGGCCGTTCAGGCTTACAGAAATGCACTGGAGGTATTCACCAAAGCCGGTCTGCCTCAGGACTGGGCCGCGACGCAAAACAATCTCGGGCGTGCGCTCGTGGATGAGGGAGAGCGCGCCGGTGAAGACAAGGCCGCTGCGTTGTTCGATCAGGCGGTGCAGGCGTTTCGCAGCGCGCTGGAGGTACGTACCAAAGCCGATCTGCCTCAGGACTGGGCCGAGACGGAGACCAACCTCGGAAATGCGTTGTGGGACGAAGGAGAACGGGCTAGTGGGGACGGGGCGATTGCTTTGTTCGATCAGGCCGTGCAGGCATATGAGAAGGCGCTGGAGGTCTACACCAAAGCCGATCTACCGCAGGACTGGGCCAGGACGCAGGCTAGCCTCGGAATTGCATTGTGGGACGAAGGAGAACGGGCTAGTGGGGACAAGGCGATTGCTTTGTTCGATCAGGCCGTGCAGGCGTATGAGAAGGCGCTGGAGGTCTACACCAAAGCCGATCTGCCTCAGGGCTGGGCCGTGACGCAGACCAACCTCGCAAATGCGCTCGTAGATGAGGGGATTCGCGCCAGCGGGGAGAAGTCCACTGCCCTGTTCGCTCAGGCGGTCGAAGCCTACGGGGAGGCACTTCAGGTGTACACCAAAGCTAATCTGCCGCGGTTCTGGGCGACGACGGAAAACGACCTCGGGTACACACTGATGGACGAAGGAGAACGGGCCAGCGGAGACAAGGCGATTGCTTTGTTCGATCAGGCCGTGCAGGCATATGAGAAGGCGCTGGAGGTACGCACTAAAGCAGATCTACCGCAAGACTGGGCCAACACCGAGGCGAACCTCATGGGGCTCTACCACGACGGGACTTTTCAGTTTGCCGATGCGCTTAACATCGCCAAGGAAGTGGCGGATTTCAATCCCAGCGCCGACAACCGCATGAACCTCCTGGAGGCGGAGCTGACAGCAGCAAGTTTCCAGGATTGCTTTCAGCAGGCGGCAAAACTCGATGACCAGGCGCTCGCTCAGCAAAAGGGCAATATGCCGGTACGAGATGTTATCGGCTTCGCTTGCCTATGGGGTGCCAGAGAAAATGCGGCAGCACTTGCTGCCGATCGCCGGCTTCTCGCAAGGATACAGGCCGACCCGTCCTTCAGCCAGAGCGGCTGGACCTTCGTAGGAACATTGCACTTCCTTTCGGCGTCCCCCGCCTTCGCCACCGGCCGCGCCTCCTGGATCGCACTCTTCACTGCCGTCCAGAACGGCGACGCCGCTGGCATGACCGCGGCTCTGCACCAGCTGGAACCGCTTTTGCAACAATAGCTCTTATGTTGCTGGCCAAGTACGACATGTTCACGAATGGGTCAATTCCTGGTTTGTCGCCAATCCGGAAGTTGATATGTAGTGACCGGTCAAGATGAGCTGGTCGTCTTTTCCGATCGAGGACAAGGTCAGCAGCAGCCGAGGCAGGTATAAGCGACGATTGATCAAGCTGATATTCGCGGGTCGAAACCGCATAATCATGATCCGTCGGGAGCTGCCTCTGACTACTGACGCGAGTCCGGCCAGGCCTGTCGCAAACTTCCGCCGAGGATTCTCCTTCGTGCTTGCTCCGGCTGCGGCTGACCCTGTCCTCGAGTTGGATAGCGTGATTCATAGGTTGAATCGTTCTTGCTTTTTCCTTCATGGGAAAGTTCTTGCTTGTGCTCCTTCGGTTCCCGTTATGCGGCCAGTTGCTGCTCGCAGGCCGCTTCGGCCTTGATTCCGATGGCCCAGATGAAGCCCAGCAGTTCTCGTCCGACTGCCGTCATGATCTTCCTCTGATCCTTGCCTGCCATGGTCAGCTTCATGTAGCGCTTGTGCAGCCGATTCTGTGCCTTCCAGGCTATTTCGGTGATGTCTGCCGGGACACCTTGCTGTCGTTTGCGCAGCTTGGCCCCTACGCGAGGCAGGTGTCGATAGCACCAGGCCGATTCCACCACGATTCGTCTGAGGTGCGCGTTGCCGGTCTTGGCGATGCCGCCTTGTCGCTTGCGCTTGCCACTGGAGTTCTCGCTCGGAAATAGTCCGCAATAGCCCATCAGCTTCCGTGCACTCTCGAAGCGGGAGGAAATGTTGCCCAGTTCGGCGGCGATTGTGACCGCCGAGATGTGCGCCACACCGCGTAGAGCCTGCAGGCCCCGAATCACGTCCTGCATGGGCTGTGGGGCCAGCTTCACCACTTCGAGGATGGCCTCTTCCAATCGCTTGCCCCGTGCACTCATGTGTTCGACTTCGTTCAGACAATCCACCAGCGTGGCTTCCTGCGCCGGCTGCGTGTAGCGGATCTGCTCGAGCCAGGCCAGGTAACGCTCTGTCCACGCCTTCAGTCCCAGCGGTGGACGTCGGCCCGTACGGAGAAGGAACTTGGTTAGCCGATGCCGCGCACGCAGCTGATCCTGCTTGGCCGCCTCCCGTTGCCGGACAAGATCGCGCAACGCCTCGGAGTCTTCATCGGGAACCCACACCGCAGTCAGATCACCGGACCGGTGACTCCGTGCCAGCTTCAACGCGTCCCGCCGATCCGTCTTCACGCGGTCTCCGGGCTTCTTCGGAACCAGGCTCGGCGCCACAACTGCGCACTCGACACCCAACTGCGTCAGCTGCCAGTACAGTACGAATCCTGTCGGTCCCGCTTCATAACAGGCGCGCAGCTGCTCGGGCGAACCAAGCTTGCGAACGAACTTGCGAATCGAATCTTCACGGTTGGCGATCGTCCCCAGGCTGCGCACCTCACCGTCCGGCTCGGCTACCGCGACGGCGATCGTTTCCGCATGGACATCTAAACCCAAAAATCGTAACTTCTCTCTCATGACCGGCTCCTCCGCTTGTGGCTCTGGACTGCGTTCTCAAAACAAACTCAGCCTAACCCACGACTAGCGCAGCGGGCCGGTCACTACATAATGACTACTACTTGGGTAATAGCCTGTCGCGAGCGGGGAACATGCGGTCGGGGGGAACGGGACGTCCAATCCGTGGCGCCGGGCATCGACCATTTTCACTCCCGTCCTGAGGATCAGCACCCTAAAACGCCGCAGTGTCTTTCGATGCCCTGCCGGAATCGATCATGAGATCGCGGGACACATGCCGACATGTCGGTACCAATCGCGTCAAGGAGTGACTTGGCGATTATGCACCAACTTAGAAGGGTAAACCGTCAACCCCGATTTCCCGGCCGAATAGATCTGGCAGATTCGGAAAACGGAAGTGCGTCCAAACCAGCGGAAAACCGAATCACATAGAACAGAGAAGGAGGAACCGCTGTCAGAGAAATCGACTTTGACGGCTCTTATTGCGCGGGGGAATCCAGGACGGTCCGGACCCCCTAGGGTTTTCGACTGCAAATGCACCTTCGGTCTTGCAACTGCGCCCAGGAGCGATACAATTCCATCGAACCGGCGCCGAAAAAGGAGATTCCGGATGGTATGTATCAGATTGTTGCGAAGAAAGTGCAGTCCACAGCCGGAGGGAATTGACGGTTGCGCAATTGCGGGTCGAACGCCGCGCTTCGCCGCGACATGGGAGTACCTGCGAGGAGTTTATGAGCGAACTGAGTCTTGACGCGCGGACAACCGCTATCGTCGTCATCGATCTACAGAAGGGCATCGTGCACATGCCGGGCAATCCGCATTCGGCGCAGACAGTCATCGCCAATTGTGTGCGTCTGCTCGATGCGGGGCGGGCGGCGGCAGCGCAGGCGGTTATGGTCCGCGTGGAGCGCTCGGCGGACGGGCGCGACGCACTGGCCATGCCGGTGGACGAGCCCTGGCGGCAGGCCGCGCCGCCGCAGCCGGACTGGAGCGAGCTGCTGTGCGAGCTCAAGCAACAGCCCGGCGACGTGCTGATCCTGAAGCGCCAGTGGGGCGCGTTCTACGGCACCGATCTCGACCTGCAACTGCGCCGGCGGGGATTGAAGACGATTGTTCTTTGCGGTATTGCGACCGAGTTCGGCGTGGAGAGCACGGCGCGCGACGCCTATGAGCGGGGCTACGAACTGGTGTTCGCCGAGGACGCGATGACCGGTCGCAACAGCCACGCGAATTCGATCGCGCACATCTTTCCGCGCCTGGGTAGGGTGCGCAGCACGGCGCAGATTCTGACGGCGTTAGCCGCGGGCACGGCTCGAGATTAGAATCGGGCAGGTCGATGAGATTTTCCCCCGTCAAATACAACAGCGCCAATGTTGGTCCGCTCGCGCACGACGAAAAGACTAGTTGGCGTCTCGGAAGCCGCCAGGAAGGCCATCTCAAAATGCCATGCAACACTGGGGATAATAGTCGTGAGGCGCCGGATGGCCGTCAATACGAGTCAAACGTCTGCTCGAGCGGCAGCTCCGGTTCCTGGTCAGGTTGCACGGAAACCCGGCTCGTTCGGCAAGGCTGAATTCGCTGCTTCCATTTCACCAAGGCTCCACAGCCGATGGATCATCGCCATCGCCGTGATGTCCTCGGCCGTGATGGAGGTTCTCGACACCTCAGTAGTCAATGTGAGTCTGCCGCATATTGCCGGCTCGCTTTCCTCGAGCACCGAGGAGGCCACCTGGGTGCTCACGTCCTATATCGTGGCGAACGCCATCATCCTGCCCATCACTGGCTGGCTCGCCAATTTTCTTGGCCGCAAGCGGCTGCTGATGATGGTCGTCACCGGCTTCACGCTGTCGAGCGCCCTTTGCGGGGCTGCTCAAAGTCTGCCCGCTTTGATCATCTTCCGGGTTTTGCAGGGGACAACCGGCGGTGGAATCCAGCCTCTTTCTCAGGCCGTCCTGCTTGAGGAGTTTCCCGGCAAAGAGCGCGGCAAGGCGATGGCCTTCTGGGGCATGGGAATTATCGTCGCTCCCATTTTTGGCCCGACGCTGGGCGGTTGGATCACGGATAACTACACCTGGCGATGGGTTTTCTACATTAACCTGCCTGTCGGCATCCTCAGTTTCATCCTCATCGCGCTCTTCCTCTCCGATCCGCCGTATATCCGGCGCGGGTCGCTGCGCGTCGATCTGTGGGGCCTGGGGATGCTCGCGCTGGGCATGGGCTCGTTGCAGATTATGCTCGATAAAGGGCAGGAAAATGACTGGTTCGGCTCCGACTTCATTCGCGTGCTCGCGGTCATGGCGGCGGTGTTTCTTACCGGATTCGTCATCCGCGAGTTGATAGCGAAGGAGCCGATCGTGCGCTTCAAGCTCTTCCGGTATCGCCAGTTCGCAACCGGCATTGCGTTGATCACAATCCTGGGTTTCGTTCTGTATGGAAGCCTCGTTCTGCTGCCGCTCTTCATGCAAACGCTGTTGGGTTGGACAGCCACCATCGCGGGCGTTTGGATGAGCCCGAGGGGAATTGCGACGGCTGTGTGCATGCCCCTGATCGGTTTTCTATTGGGCCGGGGCTGGGATGAACGCTGGATGCTGGCTTCGGCATTCGCCGTAGCGGGCCTCTCGTTCTTCGGCTTTTCCCATATGACCCTGCAGTCGGGCACGTGGGATATTTTCTGGTATCTTGTCATGCAGGGAGCAGGCCTGGCATTTCTCTTCGTACCTTTGACCACGCTCACCATGGCGTCCATTCCCAAAGAGGAGACTGGATACGCCACCAGCCTCTACAGCGTGATGCGCAACATCGGATCGAGTGTGGGGATCTCCTTCGTCACGACGGCGATCGCGCGGCGTTCTCAGTTTCATCAGCAGATTCTCGCTGCCCACATTACGCCGGAATCTCTGAGCAGACCCGAGTTTAAGGCGCTTGCCGCGATGCTTCGAGAGCGGGGGCTGGACGCCACGGCAGCCGCGCACGGAGCCCAGGCGCTCATTTACCAGTCTCTTCAACAGCAGGCGGCGCTGCTGAGCTATGTCGAGACGTTTCGTCTCATGGGCATACTCTTCCTGGTCATCATCCCGCTCATTGCACTGATGCGCAGAGCCAGGCACTCTGAGGTCGATTCGTTAGGTTAGGATGGAGCACATGGCGGCCTCTCATGGCGAGAAACCTCATGAGGCGATAACCGCTCGCGAGAAAGCGGGCGAGCTGCCGGATCATCTCTATCAGATGGTCCGCGGCTATATGCCGAGCCGCTGCATTCTGACCGCGCTGGAACTCGACATTTTCACTGCCATTGGAGAAGGCGCGACTGCTGCACAGCTTGCTTCGAAAATCGACACGAATACCCGCGCGACGGAAATCCTGCTCAATGCGCTCGTCGCCATCGGCCTGCTTGCGAAGCATGGCGAGCAATACCGAAACACCAATGAGTCGGAACGATTCTTTACGCAGGGGTCCAAAGACAACCACCGGAGTGGCCTTCTGCACGTCGCGAACATCTGGCATCACTGGAGCACGCTCACCGAGGTTGTACGGACAGGCAGACGCATTCCAGTGGCGGGTGATGGCACCGCCCAATGGACGCACGACTTTATTGCTGCGATGCAGCACAACGCTCGGGACCGCGCGCCGTTTGTCGTTAAGGCGCTTGGCACGGAAGGCGTCCACCGCATCCTCGATTTAGGAGGCGGTTCAGGCTTCTATTCGATTGCGTTTGCAAAGGCTTCCAGTGAGACGAAGTGCGAGATCCTCGACCTTCCCGAAATCGTACCGCTCACCTGTGAATATGTCGCCAAGGCCGGCCTCTCATCGCAAATTGTCGTTCGCGCTGGAGACATGCTCCATGACAACCTTGGTTCCGGCTACGACCTGATCATGTTGAACGCGATTTGCCACATGTTCTCAGAAAAGCAAAACATGGACCTCTTTCGTCGCGCTTGCCTTGCGCTCGCGCCGCAGGGCCGCATGGCCGTGCAGGACTTCATCCTCGACCCGGGCAAAACCGGACCGAAGCATGCCGCTCTCTTTTCGGTCAACATGCTCGTTGGCACCGATGCCGGAACCAGTTACAGTGAGCCTGAATACTCGAGTTGGATGAAAGAAGCTGGATGCAGCGAAATTCACCGGATTGACATGGTCGGTCCGAGCGATCTGATCATAGGTCAAGTCGCGTAGAGTTGGCGATGCGCCTGTGCCTCGATGCCACCGTGCGACGAGCGATGTAAGCAAAGCACAGTGCACAAGCCCGCTTCTGGCGAAGTGGCCGGTACACGAATTCACGATCAAATACTCGAATCGCAAAATGGCTGAGGCGTAATCGGAGGCGGTCAGATCGCTCTCGCCGGGATCGTCTCAGCGGAGATTCCCAGCTTCCCCTGATGCAGCCATGGGAAGAATGTCTTGCGGAAGCTGAGGCTGAGCGGAGGCTAAATCAGGGTTCCGGACGGTTGGTCAGCAATGGTCCGAATGCCCGGAAGTGGAGCTCGAAAGGTCCAATCTCCGGTTTGCCGGTGATCCACGGGTAACTCGAAAACTGAAATCCCACGCGCGACATGAGGCGACGAGCATTCGTCTCCGACGGGTTAATCCCCAAATGGGCCAAGCGGGCTGACCAAGACATGTGCCAACGTTACTCACTACGCAATGTCGTCGTGTGATCGACCTGCGGTGCGCTATGAATTGCAGGCGAGGGTGGATCACGAGACTGCACAGCCTGAGTTTATTCCGGGCTTGAGGCTACTGGGCCGGAGATGAACAGGTGGTTTCCGTCAGGATCGTCGAAATTCGCAATCCAATGGGTAGGCGTAAGACTTCGCGGTACGTGAGTAAAGGTGACTCCTCTTGCTTCCAGCCCACGATAGGCGGCGTTGACGTCTTTCACTGAGAATCCGATCTCGCCAGAGCCGGGAAGCCGCCCGCGCATCTTCGCAGCCGGCTCGCTGAGGCACAGAGCCACTCTACCCCCATCCAGAAAGGCGATGCCGGGAAACTCACGCTGCAGATTCAAACCCAACTTCTCGCAATAGAATCCGAGCGAACGCGATAGATTGGAAACCCCGATCATGATAACGCCCACTTCTGCGAGTCTGAAGTCCGTTTGTTCCATGTTCCGCAGATCTCCTTTTCGCAGCCACAACAACCTGTGCTCGTCTCAGAGTTGACGGCGCAAGAGATCCTGATCCCAATCGGCAACCTCTGCGAAGAATGTACGCTGTGAACTGTTGCGTTTCATTTATCAGATTTCTGTTGATTGCACAAGTCCGCCCTCAACTGCTGTGAATAGGCCAAATCACTCGTTGAGTCACAAGCAGGCCAATACTCCGGGCTCCGAGTGGATTGTCGCCCACCCGTCAGTAACGCAGTAGTAATTGACGCGTAGACGGTCATACAGGCGTTTCAGCGAATCTGTACCGAAAAGCGCCCGTCCTCTTTGTCACAGACTGTTGCGACTAATGAGCACGTCGGCCCTCACGGTTACTGGCGCGATTGCTTTGCCCGCATGACTTTTATCAAAGACGAAATCTCCAGCTCCCCAAGCCCGTCCCGAAGTGCGCGCTCCATCACTTCGCCAATCATATTCGGCACATCGTCAGGCAAACCATTCTCATGCGCAATCTCGACGAAATGTCTGGCCACACCCGCCCAGGTTCTGACAGTTGCCTGCGGGTTGGCAAAGTTATCCTTGCGAATTCTTTCCGCCATCTCAATGTTCAACACACCATGCAAAGGCAAGAACGCATTCACCAGCGACACCACGTGCTCGCTTGCCACGCCTTCCGATTCACAAACTGCGATGCCGTAGAACAGGCTCATCATCGAACACATGCTGCTGATCAGCACCGCACAATCCAGCGCCGCTGCACCTCCGGGACTCTTGCTGACAAATAACGGCGTGCCGAGTATCTCCAAAAGCTCTTTGTGTTGATGAAAGATTTCCTCCGAACCAGAAAGCAAAATTTGCGCCACCGCACTTCCAATATGTTGCGGATACGCGAGGATCGCTCCATCCAGATACTTCACTCCATGCTCTTGCGCCCATTCGGCCGCATCCCTGCCCTCTTTCGTCGTCCCACTGCTGAGCTGGATTAACGTCTTCCCCTTTAGTGCACCGCTCGCAGCTTCTCCGCCAAGCACCTCACTCGCTGCCGCATAATTCGAAAGGCTCACAATCACAACATCACTCGCTGCGATTGCCTCTTCGACCGTTGGCGCCATCTGCGCACCCTGCGCCTTCAACCGTTCGCTTCGCGCCGCGCTTCGGTTCCACACCATCACAGCAAGCGGCTTCTTCAAAAATGCCTCGGCCAGCGCCGACCCCATCAATCCCAGGCCAATCACAGTCACTTTGCTCATGCCATTTCTCCAGCCTCGATCACAATCCCTGACCCAGCCTCTCATTCAGACGGGCTTAATGTCTTAACCATCGAATAACAAAATCATTGATCGCCGCGCTTCCAAAGATGATCGCTAGGATTGCCTTTGTCTCATTCATGATGAATTGGCTCTCGCATCAACAATACAACCTGTCGTCCGGCTGCGCCCGTTGCCTGTAGTCGCTCTGGTTGGATGTCGCCTACTCGGACCTTTGGCGAATCTTCGCCCCGGAAAACGATCGAATCTGGCGGGAATTTGAGTAAGGGAAGGGTTGGCGGTCACTCGTCCGGAATGGCTAACTGACCATAAGCCGCCCCCCGGTACCGATGCCCTAGCGGCTCACAGTTCTGACTGAAGTTGCGAATTGAACTTCGTGTTGCCGGCATTGCAACCCAACACCCTGGGTGGACCACAAGCCGTCAGATTACCCGCGATGACAACCGCAGGCTACTTTGAAATCGCGCCAACAAGATTGAGCTCGATCGCGACATCGTTATCCGCTCTCCAAATCATAAAACTAGGATTCTTAAGTCCCCATTGGACGTAGGGCACCACAAAATGGGCCTTGGCAGTTGCGCTCGTGCCATCAAGATGTACCAGCATGGGGACGGTGATTTCATGAGCCGTGCCCAGCAGGGTAAAGATTCCTGTTACCTGGATGGTTGAGTCGCCTAAAGAGGCGATGGCGCCGGCATAGGTCTTCGGCTCAAAGGAAACGGTTGCGTGCTGTTCGACCTCAAGGATATCCCTGTACATCTTCTTGTCGCGACTGTCGTTGCCGGTCTTACCGCTGCCGGCGAGGACAACGACCGAACCAGACATTCTAGGAGTGCTGCGATCAAACTCAATCGATCCGGATTGGACGTGAAAGGTGCCGCTGACAACTTCGTGCGTTGTGTTCAGCGTCATCTTGACCTCGCTGGCGTCGGGATTAACGACGAATGTCTGGTGTTGGGCGAACGCGGCTGGATTGAAAATAACGGCGACGGCGAAGGCTGCGAAGGATCTCATTGCATCTCTCCTGGGGGTTTTGACGTCTGAAGGTTGCCTGGCTCAACCAAAAAGCGAAGGCGGCAATTTCGTGATACGGAAGACACTCATTGCCCGGCTTACCGGTAAAGACCTGCATCGAGCACTCGATCGCTTCCTCCACGTTCGGGCGTGTCTTGTGCACCCGTTTGCGGATATATGCGATGATCGGATGCGCAAAAGGCGCGGCCTTCGCAATGCAGGCATTGACCCCGGCGTCGGGTTGTGGCTTTTTATCATGGTTGAATTCAGCTGGGGACCGCATGCGCGGCAACATTGGTTTGCTGGGCGACCCGCGTCAGCCTTGCCGTCACCCGCATTACGCCGGGCCAGACCCTGAGGCAAAACGGCAATACGGCGCGCGCGATTGCGTTGTTCAAGCCATCGGCGGCAAACTCGGCAAGCCGCATCTGGGCCAGCAGTGCGGACCGCAGTTTAGGCTGGAAGAGCGGCGCCGGCTCGGCGGCAAGATACGCAGCGGCGGCGCAACGCGCAGTATGCAGCGCGATGGATATGCCGTCGCCGGTGAAAGATGGGATGACGGCTGCCTGATCGCCGATGCAGTAAAGCCCATTCTCCGTTGTGCGGCGGATGAAACCGTACGGGATATGGGTAATGGCGATTGGCTTGGCGAGCAACTGCTCCGCGCCGGCAAGTCTCATAGCAAGGTGCGGACAGTCCTGCTGCATTTTTGCGAGGAGATTCTCCCAGCGATAACTCACGCGCGCGAAATACCGCTGTTGTACCACGCAGCAGAGGTTTGCAACTCCGCCTTCAACCGGCTGGATACCGCCATAGCCTCCGGGATAGAGCATCAGCTCAGAGGCGCGTGCGAGCTCCGCGGCCTGCGCGTGCGTTAAGCGAAAATACATCTTGAAGGCGACCCATCTTTCCGGATCCTCCGGGCGCGTGTGGCCGCGGAGATCGTGCTTGCCCGTGGCGAGAAAGACCGTTCCGGCTTCACGCGTGGTACCGTCGTCGAGCGTAGCTTGCCAGACGTTACTGGTCGTACGACCAAGCGCCTGCACACTGCGACCGCGCTCTACGCGGACTCCCGCACCGATGGCCTCGGCGATCAGCGCTGTATCAAGCACCTTGCGCGTAAGCGAGGCTGCGGGAAACGGCAAGGGAGCCTCCGCGGCGCGCTTGGCAGCCGCGAGGCGAACGTAGTCGATGGGCACGGCGCCAAGCGAGGCCACGTCGATGCCCAGCGCGTGCAGATCCTCAAGGGCCTCACCGCTTAGGAACTCTCCGCAGACCTTATGGCGTGGCGTGGGCTCGCGTTCGATCAGCGTGACGCCTCGTCCCTTGCGGGCCAGAGCGATCGAAGCGGCACAGCCTGCGACTCCACCGCCGAGGATGATAACTTCGTCGTGCAAAGGAATCCGATTCAGATTGGACGTTCTAACTGGAATCTCCTTTTTCGGATCCGATACGTTGAATTGTACCGCTCCTGATGGGTGTTGCATGACGAATGCTTCATCTGGATTGCGGCGCTATTCGAAATCCGAAGCGCGGGTGCAGGAGTTTGACGGAGCGCAGGAGAGAATCGTGAGCTACAGCCTGCTTTGCGCGAGCTTTGTGGCGGCGAGATTGTCTGCGAGATGAATCGTGTAGCCCTGGCCACTTCCCCAAATTAGCCGGTCAACTTTGGGCTTAATCGGTGATCACGCGCGACGGCTTGTGAGCTCGCGCCAGTTGAGGCCGAGGTCGACGACCAGCAGGGACGCGAGCGTGAAGGCGATGACGCCTACAGCGGCGAAGGTGTCGCCAAGGTGGCTCCAGTAGCGGGGCCAGAGGTTGAGCACGCGGCTGGAGACGAAGGTAAACGTGACTGCGTAGGAACGAGCCATCCACTGGCGATGCTGGATGATCTGGCGGTTCCGCGCGGTGATGAAGGCCGCGGCGGTGCAGACGATCCAGGCCGCGGCCTGCATGGAAGTTCCTGGCAAGCCAGGCCGGCCGGCGGCGAGCGCGATCCCCGTGAATGCACCGATGAAAACGGAGATCACGTAGATGCGGCCGAGAACGCGGTGAAATCTTAGGTGACGCTGGCGAAGGCGCGACGAGAACTGCATAGGTCCAGCCAGCAGAGCGATGACGCCGCAGAGTGCATGGGGAATCAGGAGTTGGCGGTCGGCGATGACCTGCAGACGGTAGGCGTGGTACAAGGGATAGTCGGTGACGAGAAGAACTTCTGAAGTGATGAAGACAAAGAGCGCCGTGAGGCCAAGGAAGATCCAGAGAACGGTCGTGAATCTGGAACGGCTGCAGCTGGGCGCAACCTGCGTAAAAGTTGCCATTAATACCCTCCGGGGCGATGGATGTGATGAGGTGTGCCGCTAGGACAGGGACGCGAATGAAGTCATTTTGATAGCGTCTCATAATCGCCGACCATCAGGCGCGACGGTCGGCGGACGCACGATGCTCGGATATCGAGGTACCTTCGTCGGCGAACTGACGGAACAACAATACGGCACCATCGATGCTGAGGAAAGCGTCGTCGCCAAACTCAGAGCAGATATGGCTACAGTTGAGCTGGCCGGGCTTTAAGGCCGTCCCGGCTTAACCTCAACCATCATTCGCAGACGCTGGGTTCATACCCTGAAAGCGCAATTTGCGCTGCGCCTGTAACTATGTGCATCCTCGGCGGAGAGGTTTGAGACCGCAGCTTTGACATTTTTGCAAAAGGCGGCAATCGCACTCCGTTGGGACAACACGCTGAAGGAAACTTACGTACTGCAGCTTATGGTGGACTTGCTAGAAAGACAAAAAAGCAAGATCGCGACGATGGAGCACGAGTGAGCAGAATCTCTCATCACGAAGTTGTCCTCTGAATCCCCGGCATTGGGGCACCCTTAGACATCGGAAGTTCTCCCGACCATTTACAGCCACCCAGTGCCAAGCAATTCAGAAATACTTCTGCGTCTGGTCTCTGCCCCGCCTTCTTAAAATCAATAATTACTTCTATGCGTTTTCCGCAGTTGGGGCAGATGAAGAAATAGTTAGGATGGAAGGCAATCGGCGCGGCGGGATGGAACGGAACCGGCATGGGCGGTCAGATTATAGCTTGAGTCTTAATCTGTCGCACATCAGATCTCTTGAGATTCAACGGGTGCGACTATTCGTCATCGATACCTGCCATGAAAGCTCATCGAGTTGCACATTCTTGCAGCAGTCAAAGGGAGCCATCTTTGATTAGGCGGCTAATGCAATCTGCGCGGGCGCTGCCCGAGTTGTCGCCCACCCTTCCTCAACTCGGTGTAGGGATGGCCAAAATCGGGTTATGTCCGGTTTGCCGATGATCCACCCGGAATCCGCTTGAAGGTCAGTCTTTATCGGGGTTCGGAGATGGAATCGGGGTTGTGTCCCTCGCCTCAGTCAAAAGGAGTCAGAGCCTCAAAGTGACGTGCATCACATATGTGAAAGCTCAAGAAGTGGGATTATTTGCCTACGATCACCTTATAAAGGTCCCGTCAGGCGCTTTTTCTCGCACTCAAGCAGAGGGTTCATCGATGAAACAAGACACGTCGGCATTCGTTGCAGATCGAGAGTTGATTCGGGCCCTGGAGAGACGATCGCAGCCGGTTTCTTGCGGCGAAGATCTGGTTCTCTTCCGCCAGGGAGAAGCGCCCAATGGTCTTTACATTCTCCGAAGTGGAGAGGCAACCCTCGTTATGAGGTCTGAATCGGGGAAGGAAGTAATGTGTCTCCGTGCCGTCGCCGGTTCACTGATTGGGCTGCCTGCAATTATCGGGAATAGGCCCTATACCTTAACTGCAACAGCTCGGCAAGGATCCGAGGTCAACTTCGTGACTCGCGTCGATTATGAGGACCTGGCACGGACTGAACCATCATTGTGTTTCAAGGTGTTGGAAGTGCTTGCAGCAGAAGTCCGGGCGGCACGCAATGCGCTCCTTGCGAGCTAAGAACACCATCTCATTCACATGCAGCGAATTCCTACGGAGTCGAGGATCTTTGTGTGTTTGACCTCTGCTTACGGCGGGTGCCGTGCTCGGTTTCCACTCCGATACGATTGGATTCTCGGCCTTTGGTCCGGCGTGTAACAACATCATCGTATCGTGTCTTGTGACTGCCATCACATCCATAGCTAGTGAGCTAGCTCACAATCTCACTCTATGCAAGTCCTCGGGCTGTGATTTGGATCACTGAGGCCTGCCCACGGATAGCAACCGACTCTTCGGTGTCTTCCCTTTTGTCGGAGTTTTTACCAAGTGCGCTTCTAACCACCGGCATAGAGATTCCAATACCCTCGCGCCGGCATGGCACCTCGCACAGTCTGAGGTCTTCCAAGCTCAATGACCTCGCCAACAAGTTGAGAGAAGCGCGTTTTGCTTAAGTGCAAGAGAAGCACGTTATGAACATGAGGCCCGATAACGGTTGTCAGAGGGAGGATTCATGACTCGTAAGTTCTCAACTTGTGTGGTTACATTGATTGCTGCTTTCTGGGGATTGGCCCCCAGCGCAATGGCAGTACCCAGTTATGCTCGCCAGACCGGTTTGCCGTGCAGCGGATGCCATACGACACCGCCAGAACTGAACTCTGCCGGGCGACTATTCAAGCTCTTGGCATTCACAGATAAGTCACAGAACACCAGCATCACTTCTTCGTCCGACAAGCGGCACTCAGGTCTTGACATCCTCGCTTCTCTACCGCTGAGCGCATTTCTCGAGACCTCGACAACAGGCACGAAAATTCCCCAGCCAACAACCCAGAATTGGAATTTTGAATTTCCTCAGGACATCTCGCTTTTCCTCGCCGGAGCCTGGGCCCCGCACATCGGCAGTTTTCTCCAGATGACCTATGAAATACAAAACGATCACTTCAGCATGGACAACACCGACATTCGTTACGCCAACAAGAAACAAATAGCCAACAAGGAGTTGGATTACGGTATTACTTTGAACAATAACCCGACCGTGGAAGATCTCTGGAACAGCACGCCGGCATGGGGGTATCCATTCATCGCCTCCAGCTCGGCCCCAACTCCTAGCGCGGTGCCGGTGATTAACGGACCGCTGGCTCAGGACGTCGCAGGAATCGGTGCCTATACCATGTGGGACCAGCATGTGTATTTCGCAGGGACCATCTATCGCAGCAATCACGTCGGCAATTCTCAGCCCACAACAGGGCAGGGGTATTCCTACAACATCCGCGGCGTAGCGCCCTACTGGCGATTGGCACTGCAGCAAACTGGGCGAACGGCCAACCTGGAAGTCGGTTTCTACGGCATGCATATGAAATCGACGCCTCAGTTGATTACCGGGCCGGAAGACAGCTACACGGACTTTGGCCCGGATATCCAGTATGACCGAACCATCGGTAAAGATGTTCTTTCGCTGCGCGGCACCTATGTCCGGGAGAATTCAGCGCTGGTCGCGAGTGCCGCAAACGAGGCAGCGAATCCGGGCCCGCATCATCTGAATGCGAGTAACGCCAACGTCGAGTATCACCTTGGAAATCGGTACTCAGGTGCGTTCGGGTGGTTTCTTACCGATGGAACGACGGATCCTCTCTTCTACCCTCAAACTGCCCTCACAGGCAGCGCCAACGGCAGCCCCAGAAGCACTGGATTCACAACGAACTTTTCTGTGTGGCCGATGCAGAATCTCGACCTGGCCGTTCAGTACACCGTCTACATGCGGTTCAATGGCGCAGCCACTAACTATGACGGGGCAGGTCGCTCCGCCAGCGATAACAACACCGTCTATTTGCTCGCACGATTCCTTTTTTGATGGCGGCTGCAATGTCTGCGATGCCGTCAACAACTTTTGTTTCTCACAACCAGGAGAATATATGAAACCCATCGTATTCGTAATGTTTGCCGCAATGAGCGCGTTTGCCACGGCGGCCTTTGCCGGCACGATTCACGGTAAAGTTTCCGGAGTTAAGGGTGAATCCGTCGTCTACGTGGAAGCTGTTGCCGGAAAAGACTTCCCCGCACCCGTGCAACACATCACCATCAATCAGAAGGGTCTGATGTTCGTGCCGCACATCGTGGTCATCCAGAAGGGCACGACGGTTGAATTCCTCAATAGCGACAGCGTTGCGCACAACGTCTTTTGGCCCTCAATCAGCGGCGACAAGAAGCTTGGGCACAACCTGGGCACCTGGCCGCAAGGCCAGCGGCAAAGCTTCAAATTCGATAACCCAGGTATCGTGCCCCTGCTTTGCAACGTCCACCCGGAAATGTCGGCCTTCGTGATTGTCTCGCCCACGCCTTACTTCGCTGAGACAGACAATTCCGGAGGATTCAAGATCGAGAATGTGCCGGACGGCGCCTACACCGTAACCGTGTGGCACGAAGGAGCAAAGAGCAAATCCTTTCCAGTGAAAGTTTCTGGGGATACACCGACAGATTTCACACTGACGAAGTAAATCCGCGGGCGGAAGCATGGGCTCTTGCCGCTTCCGCCCTCTTCGACGAACAGGGGAAGACCATCCATGCTGCAACGCTTTGTTGACAAGAAGGTGGATAGGGATTGGCTAAACACCAACTTCCCCTGCATGATGGCTTGCCCAGCGCATACCAACGCGGGCCGCTATGTTGAGCTGATTGCGGAGGGCGAGTTTGAGGAGGCATACCGCTATGCGCGCGAGCCCAATCCGCTTGCCAGCATCTGCGGGCGAGTCTGCGCTCATCCTTGCGAAACGGCGTGCCGTCGCGGTGAGATCGACAAGCCAATCGCGATTCGTGCTCTCAAGCGATTCCTAACCGAGCAATACGGCCCGGAGTCGCGGCACCCCGTCAATGTGAACGCCGGACGCGCGCAGGCTAAACTCCCCTTTCGCATCGCGATCGTAGGCGCAGGACCGGTGGGGCTCTCTGCGGCTCACGATCTTGCCCTGATGGGCTACGCCGTCACCATCTTTGAAGCATCCCAGGTTGCAGGCGGAATGCTCTATCTCGGCCTGCCCGAGTATCGTTTGCCTCGCGACGTGGTGGAAGCGCAAGTGCGCGAGATTCTTTCAACAGGCGACATCACACTAAAACTGAGCCAGGCGGCCGGCCGAGATTTCACGATCGCCGAACTACGACGGGACTTCGATGCTGTTCTGATTGCAGTTGGTGCGCACCGCAGCCGCGATCTTACGATTCCGGGCGTGAACCTTGACGGTGTGTACAAGGGAATCGATTTCCTCCTCAATGTGAATCTCGGGTATCGATTCACCATCGGCAAAAAGGTTCTCGTCATCGGCGGTGGCAACGTGGCGATGGATGTGGCCCGATCCGCAGCGCGCGAGGTACTGCGCCAGCATCCAGGCGGTGTGGAGAACTTCGAGCCCTCTCAGGGAAGTCTGGATGCAGTCGCTGCCCGCGAGATGATGGACGTCTCGCTCTCCGCCTTGCGGCTCGGTGCACAGGAAGTGCACTTGGTCTGTCTGGAGAATCGCCACGAGATGCCGGCCGCACTGGAAGAGATTGAGGAGGCGGAAGAAGAGGGCATCATCATCCATCCCGGTTTCGGTCCGAAGCAGATTATCGGTGAGCAGGGGCGGGCCGTGGCGCTCGAGGTGGTCAAAACCAAGTCGGTTTTCGATGCCAATCATCGCTTCAATCCGACCTTCTATGAGAACAGTGAGACACGGCTTGATTGCGACACCATCATTATGGCGATCGGCCAGGCGCCCAATCTGGCGTTCCTTGGTCCCGAAGATGGCGTGGATGTTTCACCGCGCGGACTGATCGCTATCAACCCTCAAACGCTGATGACGTCCGCTGTCGGTGTCTTCGCCGGCGGCGACTGCGTGTTCGGTCCGCGGCTGATTATCGACAGCGTTGCCGACGGCAAGCGGGCGGCGGTGGGCATCGATGAATACCTGCGTGGAACAAGTCACCCGGAACCCATTGTGGAAGTGGAAGTGCTTGAGCGCCATGGCATGCCGTTGAACCTTCTTGACCTGACCCGCCCGCAGATTCCCATGGTGCCTCTGAACCGCCGCACCGGAGTCACTGAGGTGGAAATCGGCTACAACGCCGAAACCGCAATGGCTGAAGCGCAGCGCTGCCTGCACTGCTGGGTGAACACGGTATTCGAAGGCATTCCGGAAGACGGCACCGAGTGCATTCTTTGCGGCGGGTGTGTTGACGTTTGTCCCGAAAGCTGTCTGGAGCTTGTCTCGCTGGACCGCATCTCTTTCGACGAAGCGACAACCGGGCGACTCGCAGGATTCCGGGAACTGCTCGGCGTGGAATTAGATGACATCAAGGCAGACGAGCTGGGATTGATCGCCGGGTCGGCAATGCTGAAAAACGAGTCGCGCTGTATCCGTTGCGGGTTGTGCGCGGCACGCTGCCCCGCAGGCACTATCACCATGGAGTCTTTCAACCTTGTTTCCGCGGATCCAACCAGCTTGATTTCCCTGGAATCCATCGACCGTTCTCTGCGGTCCAGGCCGGCATTGACGGACACGTTGAAGAGGTAATACATGCCCGACGAATCGCAAGCTGCGACGCAGAAACTCCCCACGGAGTTTGATCGAAGAGCTTTCTTCACCAAGATTGGTCTCGGGTCGTTGGGCATCGCCGCCGCCGGCACAATTGTCTTTACCTATGAGTTTCTTTCACCCAACGTGCTCTTTGAACCCTCAGCCATTGTCAACCTCGGTAAGCCCGACAGCTTCGCGGTCAATTCGGTGACCATGGACGTCAATTCCGCAGTTTATCTGATTCGAGCGGAAGAGGGGTTCTTTGCGCTCAGCGAAGTGTGCACTCACCTGGGCTGCCTGACCGCTTGGAACCAGGACCTTGGAATCATCGTGTGCCCGTGTCACGGCAGCAAGTTTACGCGAACCGGCGAGAAGATCGAGGGCCCTGCGCCCAAGCCCCTTCCATGGCTAAAGACTTGGGTGAGCGACGAAGGCGATCTGCTGGTCGATCGCTCCACGAACATCCCGCCGCTGCAGTATCTGAGGATATGAGCATGCCACTGAATGCCGAGCAGGCCATCGAAAAGGTGCGCGAGAGCCGGATATGGCGATCGGTGTTCCGCAGCGGCACGGGCAACAGCACGCTTCATCGGGCGCTAGCGATCCAGCAGAACATCTTCCTTCATCTGTTCGCAACCAAAGTCCGCAAGCGGATGGTGCGTTTCAGCGCAACATGGTACCTGGGCACGCTGACATTGGGCACTTTTCTGATCCTTGTCATCACCGGCATTCTGCTCATGCTTTACTACCATCCCTCCGTGCCGCAGGCATACGCCGACATGAAGGACCTGCAGTTTGTCGTGTCGTCAGGACTCTTTCTCAGGAATTTGCATCGCTGGTCGGCGCAGCTCATGGTATTCCTCGTTTTCGCGCACATGTTCAAGGTTTTCTATCGTGGCGCGTACCGGACACCGCGCGAATTCAACTGGGTTGTCGGCATTGTCCTGCTTCTTATTACGCTCCTCCTGAGTTACACCGGGTATTTGCTTCCCTGGGACCAGCTTGCATTCTGGGCCATTACCGTCGGTTCAAATCTATCTTCCGCGGTGCCGCTGGTGGGCAACAAGATTCACTTCCTTTTGTTGGGCGGCAACCAGGTGAATGCCAACGCGTTGCTGCGCTTCTATGTGTTGCATTGCGTCGTCCTGCCAATCGCGGCCGTTCTCTTCATCGCCGTCCACTTCTGGCGCATTCGCAAAGATGGCGGTCTTTATGTGCAGCAGTCGGAGCCGAAAGTGCAGGCAGCCAATGAGAGCATCGTGCCCACGCAGGAGGTGAAATGAGCACTCCGAAGGATTTTGTCGCCGGTATTGACTCGGACCAGCGGCGTTCCCCAACAAGGGTTGTCTTCGTTACTCGCCGCACTTCCGCGCAGGTGAAGGTCACTCGAGAAGATCAGGTGCAAACCTTTCCGGAAGTACTCTTCCGGGCGGCACTCGCCATCGAGTTGCTTGCGGTTCTGCTGGTCATCTTCTCGCTATTCTTCAACGCCCCGCTGGAGGGTATCGCCGATCCCACGCATACGCCGAACCCCGCAAAGGCGCCATGGTATTTCCTCGGCTTGCAGGAGCTGCTGCACTACTTCCCGCCGGTCGTCGCGGGGGTCTTGGTGCCGACGCTACTAATCGTCTCATTGGTCGTTATCCCGTATTTCAACATCAACATTGAAGCCAGCGGGATGTTTTTGAAGGACCGGACACGACGAAAACAGATCTTCTATCTCGCTACCGCGGGAATGCTGATATTTCTGTTGCTGTTCCGTGTCTACGTGGCCGTCGCGCCGACCGTGATCGTTGCCCTCGGTATGGTCGTGGCTGCGTACAGCACTCCCGAATCGCATTCGCAGATGCGCCGCTATCTTGCTTCAAAGCCGCTCTCTTACTGGATCATGACGTGGTTCCTTCTTGAACTGATTGTGCTCACAGCAGTCGGCACATTCTTCCGCGGCCCGGGATGGTCCTGGGTGTGGCCCTGGAGGAGTTAAGTGCAACGAATAAGAGAAATCCTCTCCTCGGCATGGGCGGCACTCTTCGGCGATCCGGTCCGAGCCTTCGGCGTTGTCAGCCTTGTCCTGCTGATTGCTCTTGCGATCGCGCCGGCCAAGGAGCACTTCAGCGAGTGGCATCGATATCAGCGGCAGTACCTGAAGCTGATCCACAATCGCGGCGATGCCTTGAGCCTGCAACGTCGATTCCAGCCTGGCATTCATCAGATATGGCTACCCAATTTGGGCGTCGTCGATCGCTGTACTACCTGCCATCTAGGTTTGAATGAAGCCGGTCTTGCCGACGTGCATCAGCAGCCTTTCAGCAAACACCCGGCTATTCCGCACTCACTGGACGGATTCGGTTGCGTGATTTGCCACGGTGGCCAAGGTGCGGCCACTACGGTCTCGGAGGCGCACTCCAGCGAGCGGGCCGGCGAGGAGCCAATCCTGCCTGCGCGCTATATCGAATCCGGCTGCGGTCAGTGCCACCAGGATCAATTGCCAGGAACACCTCAACTCAACCTTGGCAGAAGCATGTTGAGGCGTTACGGTTGCGTCCACTGTCACGCTATTACGCTCCCGGACGGCACCAAAGTGGTGGCCACTGACCATCCTCCATCGCTCGCCCACATTGCTGACAAAACGACGCGTGAGTGGATCTTTAGCTGGCTCAAGAATCCCCAGGCGTACTCGGCATCGACTACGATGCCCGATTTCAAGCTCAGCGATGCGGATGCAAGCGACATCTCGGCGTATTTGGTGAGCACCAGCACGCCGCTGCCGGGTGATACTACCGCACTCGACGTCAAACCTGCGGTGAGCGCCGATCCATCATCTGGGCCCAGCCTGTATGGCGAGTCATTCTGCTCATCCTGCCACGCCGTTCAGAACGCAGCGGGTAACCTTGTGGGCGGTAACCTGGGCCCCGAATTGACGCGGATCGGTAACAAGGCAAAGCCCGAGTGGCTGTTGGCATGGCTGCAGAATCCCCGCACTTACGATGCGACAACACCCATGCCTCACTACCGGTTCACGTCGCAGCAGATCGCAATTCTGGCCGGATATTTGCAGGGTAAGTCCGATCCGGATTTCGGGACGAATGTTCATTTGGACCCAGGGACTGCAACGCAGATTGCCCACGGGCGAAAGCTCATTGTCGAGCTGGGATGCGCGGCGTGCCACGAAATCAATGGAGTCCAGAAACCTGAGAATTTTGCGCCAGAACTCAGCACTATCGGAAGCAAACCTCTTGCGCAGATCCTCTTTCTACCTGGAATGGAACACACACTCTCCAGTTACATCGTGACCAAGATTCGTCAGCCGCGAGCCTTCGGCGCAAGCGTGAAGATGCCGCAGTTTACTCTGACCGTTGCTCAGACAGATGCTTTGACCACTGCGCTACTTGCACTTTCAAGCCGGAGCCGATCGATGCCCGACAGTTTGCGCGTTTCAGAGATTCAGGAAACGAACTATCAGCCGGCAGGGCATGCAGGAAAGCTGATGTCCGAGCTTGCCTGTCTTAGTTGCCACCGCATCAACGGAAGGGGCGGCGATATGGCGCCAGACCTTTCGTGGGAAGGGAGCGCGATGCAACAGCAGTGGCTTGTTGGTTTCCTGAAGAATCCCAACACACTGCGACCGGCGCTAATCCGGCGCATGCCACGATTCAATCTCAGCGACAGCGAAAACAAGGAATTAACGGACTACATCGCTGCAGTTTATCAATCACCGTCGATTGATCCCGACTTCACGCTCCCATCGACGAATAGTGCAGAAACAGTGGAACATGGCCGGCAATTGTTTTATTCAAAGTACGCTTGCCAGGCGTGCCACATCGTCGACACGAAACTTGACAAAGGCTATGTTGGACCGACACTGACGCAGGTTGGCTCGCGACTGACTGCGGCGTGGATTTACGAGTGGCTCAGGAATCCACAGGCGCTGCGGCCCGGCACGATAGAACCCAACCAGAACTTGAGCGATGACGACGCCCGCGCGCTGACAGCTTTCCTGGTGTCCCTGAAAGGTCCAGGCGGGCGAGGGGCGAAGCAATGACAAAGCATTTTGCTTCATGCATGACGTTCCGACCTTTCGGATTTGTGACGCTTCTAGTACTGTCTACTCTCGTCGGTTGCCATCGGAGCGCTCCGCCTGTTTCTGGGCCGAAACCAACGGCCATGGGAACGGCCATCGTCGAGTCAAGCGGCGGTCATCAGATCGGTGTCACAGGCACTGCGCTAAATGATCCACTCGTCGTTCAGGTCAACGACGATCAGGGGACTGCCGTCGCTGGTGCGTTGGTTGAGTTTCACGGGCCTGTGGGTGTCAATTTCGACCCGGCTGGGGTTCTCACGGATTCCAGTGGACAAGCAACCACCTCGGTCACCTTGGGCGCTTTCGCGGGGCGATACCTACTCAGCGCAGTCACACCCGGCAAGTCCCGCCCCATAACTCTTGAAGTCGTGGAAACGGCGCTTGGCTACCAGCAGAGGTTAGGATCTATCCTCGCCGACAATTATTGCAACCGTTGCCACGATCCGGAATCGTCGCCCGAGCGCGTTTCGAATTACGACAATCTAGCGGTCAAGCCGCACCCCTTTACGGAGGGCGACACTCTCAACAAGATGAGCGATGCCGATCTTACTTCGATCATCGTGCACGGCGGACCGGCGCTGAATCGCTCAGCATTGATGCCGCCCTATGGGAACACACTGAGCGCGGCGGATGTTCGGGCTCTCATCGCTTATACGCGCGCAGTAGCCGATCCTCCGTATCAGCCGGCGGGAACGGTTTATGCGTTCAAGTAGAACTGCATACCCGACAATTCGCCCCTCTCCCCATTGCGGAGGCTCACCCCTTGCGGCCATCATCCACAACCCGATTAATTGCGGCGTTAGCGCTGTTGGCAACAGCCTTCTTCGCGAGGGCCACACTGTCTCAATCTCCACAAGGCTCGCAGCCTGTTGCACCACGCACTTTTCCCGCGCCCACCAATCTGGAAGTGCTGCCCCAAGACCTCACCGGTCTGGAAGTGCACGACATCATGGAGCAATGGGCGCGCGCGTTGGGTGCCCAGTGCGATTCATGCCATGCTGAAGATTTGAAGAACGCAGCTCCCGACGAGCATCCCCGCCTCAACTTTCCCGATGACTCCAAACCAATGAAGGCCGTCGCACGCCTCATGTACAGGATGACCGAAGAGATCAACAATAATTACATCGCAAAGTTTGAAGACTCCGGTATTCCTGTCACCTGCAGCACGTGCCATCGCGGCCGGGTGAGTCCCGAGCCGTTTACGATCCAGGCGCTTGGCGGACAATCAATTGCTCAGGTCCCGACGGATGGGGAAACACCGCAGCCGTTCGGCGAAGCCGAGCCTGATGGCCACCAGGCAATGCAACAGGCTTCAAGCAACTTTGGTGACCCAGCTGTCTGCGCGACCTGTCACAAAGAGGTCGTGAAGGACTTTGCCAACAATCCGCACAGCAGGCCTGCGCTGATGCATGAAGGCAAAGGCGTGACTTGCGAGAGCTGTCACGGCTCCGGCAAGGCGCACGAGGAGGCCGGCGCTGTCTCAATGATCTTCAACCCCGCTACGGCCACCGCCAAAGAGGTGGATGAAAAATGCGAGGCGTGCCATGGCGGCAATCACGCCAACTTTGAGCGCTCATCCCACGGGAAGGCCGGTGTGAGTTGCATCGCCTGCCACATCATCCATGCACCCGGCTCGCCGAAGGATCTGCTCAAGATGGAGCAGCCCCAGCTCTGCTTCCGGTGCCACAGCGACGTCAAGCCACAGCTCTCTATGCCCGTCCATCACAAGGTTGAAGAGGGGTTGATCAGTTGTACAGACTGCCACGATGCGCACGGCGCCTTTGGCGAGAATACGCTGCCGTCTGCTCGATGGCAGTTCATTGTGTGCACCAAATGCCACGTGCTGGTGGCCGGACCCTTCGTCTATGAGCACGCTGCGGTTAGGGCTGAAGGTTGCATGGCCTGCCACGTCCCGCACGGGGGGCCGAATCCCAAATTGCTGGTTCAAGCGAATGTGAACACGATCTGCCAGCAATGCCACTTGCCATCGCCGAACCCCACAGCAGGAATGCCCGACGTGCCGGCGCACATCCTGTCGGCGCAGAGCCCGTCGTGTATCAGTTGTCACTCGAACATTCATGGCTCCAACATCAGTGACGTGTTCTTGAGGCCCAAGGAGTGAAATAACGAGCGTTGACATGCCAGCCGAAAATCTGGAATTTCCCGGAGGTGATCGTGGTCTGCCCGATCGACAGAATAGTTCGAGTCAATCTTCGAGGCCCGATGCGGATGAGAGTTCGGAGTTCTGGGAGGATGGTCGCCGATCCGGAAATAACTCAAGAGTAAACACTTGAGTCCGAAAATGCAGCCCTCATGCCGGATAGATACTGAAAAACGCCCCAGGGTCCAGGAAAAGGTTGTGCCCGGATTGTCACCGATCCGGGCATTGCCCCATTTTCGGGGTTACTTCCGCCGGTTATCCGTTCTCTTCGCGCGGCAAGACCTAGGGTTACGGCGTTTTGTCCAGTTCCTTTTTCTGCTGTTGCATCCTGGTCTTCCAAGCTCGGTCCGATGGAGTCAATCGTTCGCGTTCATGGCAGTCATTAGCGAATAGGGAATCGAGATCTACGATGCGAAACAGATCACAGGACGCCCAAAAGAAAGGCCGGCATCTCGTCGCTGGCCTCTTCACTTCGCGGGCTCGAGCCGCCAACCGAGTGGCACATCGCAAACGCGTTCCGCCCACCCGCAGACGCGTTGGCTTCCTCATTGCCCCGCTGCCGTCACGGTGAGGTTGAAGGTTGTCGTCGTAGTGTAAGTACCGAAAGATCCCACGATCATGGTTCCGGTGACCGTTACCGGATAAGTGCCCGCTGGCGTCCCCTGACTGGTGATGTTGTACCCACCGCCGCTTCCTCCGCAGCCGCCAAGACCCAAGAAAAAGACGAGCATTGCCAACGCCGACAGCGACACGAACATCCGGCGCCATCGCCGGCGGAAGCCAAATGCCAGCAGACCGGCCAGCGTCAACGTTCCGAATCCGCGCCATGGACTCCGTTGCGGAGTCGTCGCCGCCTTCTCCAGCGTTGGTCCGTTCGTGTAAATGCTGAAGGACGATGAGCCCGAGAGAATGCCGGTCGTTGAATTGTAGTTGGGATCGAAGGTGGCCGGCGTGAAGACGCACGTTGCGCCGGCCGGCAAACCGGAGCAGGAGAGGTTCACATACCAGAAGTAGTAGTTGGTGAAAATGGGATTGGTCGAGAACGAAATCGAGTCCGCCGCGGTGTTTTGCCCCGCCGTCACCGTGGCCGACGCAGCCATCGGCGACAGCGTCATGGCGATCACCGAGACCTCGGTGGCCATTGACGTCGAGCCGATGTAATTTGCGTCGCCCGAGTAACTCGCCGTCACGTTGTGCGTGCCCGCGGACAACGCGCTCGTGTTCAAGGCAGCCTGTGCCTCCCCGTCCACCGGCGCGGCCAGCGTCGCCGTGCCGATGGTTGCGCCCGCGCCGTTGTTGGCCGAGGCATCGGTGAAGGTTACAGTCCCGGTAGGCGCGCTACCGGTGAAGTCCCCAGTGAGCGTCACCGTCAGTGCAATCGGACTGGGCGCATAGGTCCAGCCTTGGCTGTAGATGGTCGTCGTCGTTGGCGTCTTGATACTCACCGCGATGTCCACCGCACCGGAGGAATTGGCGAGGTCGTTGGCATCGCCGTCGTACTGCGCAACGATCGCGTGCATGCCTGTGCTGCTGAAGGTGACAGGCAGCGTCGCCGTCGCCGGGTTTCCTGATACAGTCACCGTTCCGAGTTTCGTCTCCGGAGTCGTGCTGGTGTCGTAGATGTCCACGTTGCCCGTCACCGGAACGCCAGGAAAGTAGAGTCCGGTGCTGGTTTCTAAGAGGGGGGTGACGGCGACCACCAGGTTGACTGTCGTATTCACCGCTGGGTTGTTGTAACTGGGAGTGAGCGACACCTGCACCTGGCCCTTGGTCACCACCACGCTCGCCGGCGCGGAAGTGCTGGCCTGAAAGCTGGCGCTCGCCGCCGGCGAGGCTGCGACAATCTGGTATGTGCCCGCGTCCAGCACCGTCTGCCCGCAACACACCACGCTGGCCATCACGCCGTTGGTCAAAAAAGCCAGGCCCTCGCCTGTCGCCGGAAGGGTCGCGGTTCCCAGCGTTGTCGTACCTTCGGTAAACGTGTACGTGCCCGGAACGGGATAAACCGTTCCGCTGTTGTTGCCGTAAGAGGCGGCCGAGAGCGTGATCGTCGTGCCATACGGAACCGCGCCTGTCGCGCTGGTCGAGGCTACCGTCGTGGTCGGCTCGGCACTTACGGTCAGAGCCACCGCGCTCGAGTTGGCCGCCGCAAAGTTCGTGTCGCCCGCGTAGTGTGCGGTCAGGTTGTAGCTGCCGCCGGGCAGTTCCACTCCCGACGCCGCTCCGAAGGTTACCGTTGCAGTCCCCGTCGCGCCCAGCGTGATCCGGTCGACACCCTGCGATCCGGCCATCAGCACCACGTCGCCCGTGGCCGCTGTCGCTCCGCTCCCCGTCACTGTCACCATCGCCGTCAGCACATCGCCGTGCACGATGCTGGTGACGCCGCCGGTGTCTAGCGCCACGGTGGCCGCGCCACTGCCTGTGGTCGGCAGCCAGCCGGTCACCAGCTTGTTCACATCCACGCTGCCAAGGCCCGTTGCCAGATCGTAGCCGGGTGCCGCCTGGTAGCCCACCTCGTCCGATCCTGGGTAGCATATGAACACGAATTCGTTGCAGTTATCGGGGACCTTCGTATCGCCCACGGTAATGTCGTGGAAGGGCGAGCTCGATCCTGCTGCGAGTCGGTAGTAAGTCGGGTTGGGATTGCCCGCGCCGCCCACCTCGTTGTTCTGCTGGTTCACGAGCGCCTGGATGCCGGCCCACACTTGGTTCGACAGCGACGTCCCGATCAGTCCCAGCGCATCGCCCTGCGCACAGTCGCCATCTTCATCGGCTTCGCACACCATGTAGGCCAGGTCGTCGCCGGCCACCAGCGAAACATCCGGCACGTCGCGCGCGCCGTCGGCCGGAACTCCGGGTCCCGTCTGCCATGCCGGCTTGCTGAAGTTGATGGAAACGCCTCCGCCGCCCGCCAGCGGCCGTCCGTCCTCAGGATTCTCGAAGTCGTTCCAGGTGCTTTCCGGGATGTAGGCGGTTGCGGCATAGCTCGGCGGCGGAAAGTAAACGTTGGCGTCGGGCATGATGAACTCCGTGCCACCCACCGACACGTTCCACGGCGAGTCGCCCAGAACATTCACGTTGTAGCCCGCGCTCAGTCCGAGATACCCGCAGGTGTCGCCGCCGTAGTCGCCCGACGCAACAAACTCGCTGATGCCTTCGGCCGCGCCTTGCTCCCACGCAAGTTTGTAGAGCTCAGTCTCGGTGCTGGCGAGCGTGTCGTCCACGGTTTCGCATCCTCCGTAGCTCAGTGCCGCGATGGGCGCAATGTCGTTGTCCACAGCGTAGGCCGTGGAAAGATCGACGCCCTGGTTGAAATCCGTGGTGCCCGTCACGACAACATTCAGCGTCGCATCGGGCGCCAGCGCGCCGGCATACTCCACGTCCGCGATGGCCTCCGTCTCATCGCCATAAACCGGGCCTGGATCGGTGCCGTTCACAATCACATTCACCGTCGCCGCCGGAAGGCCTGTAATCGTGCGAAAATCCGTTACATCCTGCAGAACGATGTTGCTCTGCTCGATGAGCGCGATCGACTGCCCCTGTCCCAGCACGTTGGCCTTCGCTAAAGGCGCGGCGTCGTAGATGGCGCTCAAATCCGCCGGACCCGTCAATGCCGCCTTGTTGATTTCGATCTGCGGAGTCGCCGCCGTGTGGTATCCCGGCTCCAACTCTGTAAAGGAGTTCAGGCTCGCCATGCCGCTCACCGCCGGCGCCAATGCTGTGGGAATGCTGGCAGGCTTGGCGTTGGCAACATACGTCTTGCCGTTCACGCTGTAGCGATGCATCTCGGTCTGGAACGCCGACTCCACCTGCGCGCTCGTTCCCGTGAAGAGCAGGTACTGGCGTCCGTTCGGCGGATTCTCCACCGTAAAACCCTGCGACTCGAGCCAGCCTGTGATTCTCGCCATATCGTTCGCGCTGGGTCCGAATCGCTCGCCGAACTCAGCCGGCGTGAGCCACTGGTGATATTGCGGCGAACTCGGGTCCTGTTGCTCCTGCAACAGTTGCTCGAGGTCGGCTTCCTGAGCGGCGCTGCGCTGCGTGAGCAGAACCATGCGATGAAACACCTGCGCGCCGGCCACCCGGCCCAGGTCACCCTGTTTCGTGGCCAGGGGATGCACACCGTTCGTCGCTGTGCGTTGCGAGGCGACAATGGGCGAGGTCAGGCGGTTCGCGGTCTCGTTCTGCGAAAAACCCAAAACGGAGCCAACCAAAACGATGGCGGCCACTGAGACAAGCAAATGATAGTGGTGCTGCATAAGCGCCTCCTTGGATGGCAGCGCGGATGTGAGTCGGGCGGCGAAGTGTTTTCGGTGATAGCGCGTCTTTACGAAACCAAGGCACATCACCGCTCCACACGGTACGGACGAACGCCGTTGGCGGGGCCCGCCATTGTTGGTCCCGTCGATCTTAGGCTCGTTGGTTAAGGAGGCAGCATTTCCTAAACCGGGATTTCTATTTTGAGAACGAAGACGGAACCATTCTACCTCTCCGTTGCCTTTCTGCTAAGCAGGAGAAGGCTATAGGTCGCAGCATCGCCGCCGCATGGCTAATTGGTGGCTCCTCATCGTAATGGAAGGACTTGCTGAGGAGCGATCAGACTCAATCGTTCTTTGAACGGAATTTGAAGGGCAGCTTCCGAGTTCCGCGCGCATTGTCGTCTATTCGGACAGAACTCCATTTTCGGGGTGATTTGCGGATACCCGGGCATACAGGAGTACGGCGCCAAGGAGCGCACGGCTCGTTGCTTCGACGTGGAGGCGATCGCCGAGGCCATGGGGCGCGCTTGCTAATCACCACATCTTCCAATCCAAGACAACAAATACTCTTGCCCCTCCCATACGCCATGCGTATACTTGCGCAATTCCCCCGCTGCATGTCTCTCCGGACCGCTGAAAGGCATGTGTTTTCAGAGGTTTTCGGCATAACAAGTAAACGAAGGAGGTAGTATGGGAAAGATCAACATGGGTCGCGTCCTCATCGCGGGCCTCGTCGCCGGTATCGTTGGCGATATCCTCGGTTACCTGGTGGACGGCGTCTTTCTGGCCCCCCAATGGACTGCCGGGAATAAGGCTCTTGGCCTTGGCGCAACAACCACAAGCCAGCTGATCTGGTTCAACCTGCTCGGGCTCGTCTTTGGCATCGCCTCAATCTGGCTTTATGCCGCCATCCGGCCCCGCTTTGGCGCCGGAATCAAAACCGCTGTCGTCGCTGGCGTGGCCGCGTGGGTAATCGGCACTCTCCTGCCTAACCTAGGCTTCATGTGGGTCGGCGGCCTTTACTCGCATGGCCTCACGACCTATACCACCGCTGGTGGACTCATCGAGTCTGTCGCAGGCACGATCGTCGGCGCTTACCTCTATAAGGAGTAGGCAAACCTGCCCCTTTATTTGCGGTGTGGTGACCTAGGTCTCGATTTTGAGACCTGGGCCCCCGTTCCGCTCCCATCCTTATTTTTCGCCCACCTGACTTGCCACACCGCCCGGACTTGCTCAGAGCCCACTACCCCTCTTCACTTTCCTGTCGGATGCGTCTGGCCTGCCGGACTTGAAATATAGAATAGGTTCGCTCGGGCTTATGACCATCAAACTGGAAGTAATCCTCAACTGACGAGAACAGCCCAACTCGCTCATCGAGAGCTCATTACGCGACTTGGCAGGATTCGTACCCGTAAACGCCGTAGTGTCTCTCATTTTCCAGCACCCACTCGGTCATGAGATTGCTGGACGCAAGCCGACTTATGAGGATTAGAAAAACTTTCGGTGACTGGAGCGCCGATCGTCATAGGAGGCTAGCCAGCTGCTGCATATTTAGAATTTGAACCCCTTGCGCTTACTCCGATGCACTAATGGCTGTACATCTCTTTCCGCCTTTGGAATGCATCAGGGCCTCCTTCCAGGATGTTCAAAACGCATCGTTTGGTCGCATCGGTGTCGATTGACCCCGTGTCCTTGGTCACCCCGCAGTCGTCCTTGCGGAACATTGGCAAGATTTGTTCAGAATCGCCGAGTACAGCTATGTTTGCGTTGTGAGTCACAAGGATTACCTGTCGCCGCTCCTTTGAGCCGCAACACCTCACTGGCCTCGGGCACGGTCAATAGATTTTGATTGTGCATCGTCACTTCCTCTTTAGGTCAACGGTCTAAGTTGACATAAAGACACAATATCATATATTCTTTAGCTCTGTCAGGATGGTAGGCATAAAGTCTATGGTTGCGCAGGAGAGTCGATTGAAGAACTCAAGTACCGTGGAAAAGAATTACAGGAAAGGCTACGGATTCACAGTTGGTCTCAAAGCCCATTGGAGATTGCCCCAAGAGGTCAAATTGGGTCCATTCGTTGGACGATGGCACATTGGCAGTGGATCTGGCGGGTATTCAGTGCTCGCAAAGGAAGGGAGCGTTCCAGTTGCTTTCACTCGTTGGAGAGACTACGCCCACCGTTCTTTTGTTAATCTTCCTGTCGCGACTTTCCCGGATTCCGGAGAGGAGATTATTGACCCAACGGCAATGCTCTCGTTTACCAAGCGGTATGGGCTCCTCGACAACCTATTAGCAAACGAAGAAGACAAGGAGTGGACGAGATTCCTAGAACGAGAAGGATACATCGATTACCTGAAGGCAAACGAAGATCGATTGATGCTAGTCGAAAGTTCACCGAGTGTTGAGACTATTTCAAAAGAATTCGCGGGCTACAGTTCAGAGCAAGTCGAGAAATTGGCTGGCACCCAGTCCTTATTGAAATATGCGTGGAGGTCGGGTGATGAGCGTGCGCTGGCTGCAATTGACAAATACCTTTCGGATGGCTTGCCAGTCCATGTCGAGGTTGATGGCCGTTTGCGAGTTTATGTGGCGAGCGTTCAGCGTCTGATTCTTATGTTGTTCTTGAGAGATCAAGGTGAGGGAAAGACTGCTATTTGCGCGAATCCAGATTGTCCAGCGCCATACTTCCTGAAATCCCGTAAGACCCAAAAGATTTGCGAAGCTGGCGAATGCGTCGCATGGGCGCAAAGGAACTATTCCCTGAAGTGGTGGCGGGAGAACCGGAAGAAGAAGACAGCGGAGGATGCAGGATGATCTATAAACGGGGTCACGTCTACTGGTACAAGTTCATGTGGAACAGGAAGTCGGTCCGTGAATCCACCAAACAGAGAAATGACAAAGTCGCTCGTCAGATGGAAGCTGCGCACAAGGCGAGACTGGCGAAGCAGCAAAAGGATCATGAGGCAGCATGTGAGCGGCTGGGCTGCATGCATGTTCTTACCTGTCATCAGTGCGAGCAGCTCTTCAACGCAGACAAAGCTATCCGGAAGGGCGATTCAGTCTTTTGCGGCACGAAGTGCTCGGCTAACTGGGACAAAGCACGAGCTATGCCGACATTGCTCGGTTTTCTTGAGGACCGCTTCGTGCCTGATGCTAAAGTGCGACACAAGGCAAAGCCAGGAACTGTTCGCTATTACCTACAAAGCTCGGAGATGCTGAAGCGGTCTAAGCTCGCCAATTTGCAGTTGGATGAGCTTACCGAAGAGCACGCTCAGCTTTACGCTTCGGAATACAGCAAATTGACTCCATCGGGCATCAACCGCGGATTGCGGACTCTTCGGAGAGCTTTGAATCTCGCTTACAAATGGGGAGTGATAGATAAGCCTGTAAAGATCGAACTCGCGAAGGGCGAGAATCAGCGGGACCGTGTTCTTACTGTTGAAGAGTTGAGTTCATACCTTGTGGCCTGTCAGCAACCTTGGAAGGATTGCGCTTCAATCATTGCAGAAGAAGGAATGAGACCGGGTGAGGTATTCGCTCTTCAGTGGCCGCATGTGCTCCTGAGTAGCGATGGAAGCGATACGGGCGTGATCCAGATTGTGGAAGGCAAGTCGAAAGCAGCACGCCGCCTCCTGCCAATGACGCCGATAGTGCATCGCCTCCTAAAGGCTCGCCATGAGGAACAGGGCTCTCCAACGGAAGGCAACATCTTTCCAAGCGCGTCTAGAGCAGGACGGTTGTCTTCAGATGGACTGGCGAGACTTCAGCACTTGCAAGCGTTGAAAGACTCAAAGGTTGCAGCATTCCCACCATACACATTGCGCCATACGGCTCTGACACGCTTAGGAGAGGCGGCCGGGGGTGATGTTTTCGCGCTGGCCCGAATCGCCGGGCACTCCAGCATCACAATCACGCAGAGGTACGTTCATCCCCAAGCGGAGACGATTGACCGGGTATTCTCTAAGGCTCAGCAGCTCCAAAAGGAGGCCCAGCAACAGAGCCGGAGAAACAAAGCCACACGGAGAGCACCGGGCACAGATTTGGGCACAGTCGAGAGTGCCAAGATTCTACAACTCACATCAGGAAGCTAGGCAAGAATGGTACAACCTTATGAATCCCGGCGGCTTACATATCGGCTTCTATGGTGGGCCCGGAGGGATTTGAACCCCCAACCAAGGGATTATGAGTCCCCTGCTCTAACCGTTGAGCTACAGGCCCGCCCGAGAGATTCTCCAGTTGCTCTCGGACGAAGCCTATAGGTCAAAGTGGCTCTTTCCTCAAGAAAGAGCCACACCGCACCCGGCCATTTTGACGCCGATGAACTGGAGAAACGCTTCTTCTGCCAATCATAATGCAGTCACTATACTTACTTGTAGCGTTCTCGCCCCCTTAGAGCGCTGTGCGGAGGTCATTCCGTGGAAACGCCGCTCCGAAGCGTCGAGCTCACGCAGGTAACGGAATGGGAGAACGGTCAAATCCGCTCCAGCAGCGACGATCTTGCCGCTGAAGAGCCGCTCCAGATTCTCGCGTGCGGCGATCCGCTCGTGGTCACGATGCGGACTCCCGGCCACGACCGCGAGCTGGCCGCCGGTTTTCTCTGGACCGAAGGGCTCATCGACAACCGCGATCAGATTCTTGGCTTCCGCGATCGGGAATCCACAGCCTGCCAAGCTGGGAACACCATCGACGTGGAGTTGCGCGATGGCGTAAACAAACCTGACAATCCGCAGCGCAATTTCCTGTCGAATTCAAGCTGCGGGCTCTGCGGGAAAGCTTCCATCGATGATGTGCGCACGCGCGGATTGCGGCCGCTCGGTTCGGGACTCGAAGTGGACGCGGAAACGCTATGTTCCCTTCCTGAAAAACTGCGCGCGCGGCAATCTGTCTTCGAGCGCACCGGCGGACTGCACGCCGCCGCCCTGTTTAACGCCAAAGGGGAATTAGTTGCTCTTCGCGAGGACATTGGCCGCCACAACGCAGTCGACAAAGTGGTGGGATGGGCGCTGCTGCAAGATATGATTCCACTTTCGAGTCATGTGCTTTTGGTCAGCGGACGCGGAGGCTTTGAGATCATTCAGAAAGCAATTGCCGCGGGTGTGCCGATTGCGGCTTCGGTCTCTGCTCCCTCGAGCCTCGCAGTCCAACTGGCCCGTGAACTGAATTTGACGCTGATAGGCTTTCTCCGCGGACGGCGCTTTGTTGTCTATTCGGGCCAGGCGCGCTGCTTGAATCAAAGCTACGCAGCGGACGAGCTCCCGCATCAAACTGCACAGTCGCCCGTGATCGGCGAATGAAAGTGCAATAATCAATCCGGCACATCCCGGCTTCCCCTGTTGCAAGCCTGGAATCGCTTTCCCAATTCCCTGCGAGGATTCGCAAGCTATGGCAACCGTCACCGTCAACAACAAGGTGCGTCAATTTGCTCCGGGCGAGCGCCTGATCGACATCATCAACCGTGCCGGCGAGAAGATTCCCCAAGTTTGCTACCACCCTCAACTCGGCCCGATCCAAACATGCGACACGTGCATCGTTGAAGTCGATGGCAGCCTTGTCCGGGCCTGCGCCACTGCCGCGTCGGACGGAATGGCCGTACTCACGGCATCACCGCGCGCCGCGAGCTCCCAGCGTCAGGCGTTCGATCGAACCCTCAACCGTTCGGTCCTGGCTTCTTAAGCGTCGTGTTCCGTTCGTGAAGCTAGGCAGTCGGGTCTTCCTCCGCGAGGAGGATTGTCGGGCGCTCATTGAAGCCGGATTCAGGCCTGCAAACCCGATGCCCAAGGGACAGGGTGGCGCGGCATGAACGGGGCACCGCAGTCGAGCCAATGGAGCCCACTCCTGAAGGTGGACCATGTGTCAGCCTAAAATGGCGGGACTGCTACATGCGGTAAGCCAGGAAGTCATCGCGTGGCGAACCGCCCAGAGGTATCACTCAGAGCGAACCTTATCCGCTCCAAATCCTGAAAATGTGGCTTCAAGAACGCACTCACAGAGGAAGGAAGTGGCCCTTTGAGTTACGAAGCGATTGCATACGCAAAAGAACTTTTGACGGCCCCGGACGGGTCGTGTTTCAAAGTTGCTGAGAAGGCTGTCCTCATGGTCCTTGCTGACTGGTACAACGAGGAATTAGGCTGCGCATGGCCGTCCATGAAGAAGCTGGCGAACTCCTGTAGCATAAGTGACCGATATTGCCGGCAACTGATTGAAGGCTTGGAGCGAAAGGGAGTAATTCGGCGAGTCTTCAACCGCCGCGAGCAAAATAGAAGCCAGACCACAAACGAATACATATTCCCTGCTCTCGAAAGACCAATTCCAGCAACAGCACTTGCGAACGCACGTCGGAGATTTCAGCGGGTGTCGCGGGCGCCAATCTCCGGGGGATCTCGAACCCTGGTTCCGCGATCTCATGAACGCGAAGACCGAGGAACCCGGACGAAATCCGCCGCCCCGGCCGGAACTCAGGCTCCGCCCATAGAACCTTTAGGGGAGCCTTTACGGGATTCGGGATTGAAGGCGTTATTAGGATCCTTACCCCCTGTTCCCCAAAATGCCATGCAAACGATTAATTGCGCAAAACCCTTTCCTGGTGAAAGAACAAGAACCGCATTCCTAGACACGCGCTTAGCCCGTACGGCATGGGACGCAGTTGTACAAGACGTGCAAAAAGCGCTTTTGACGCACATTCCATTGGCATCAGAGAAGCGTCCCGGATCTGCCAATGGTTCAAAATACCGGCGGTCATTCCGCTTCAATGAAGTAACTGTGGAGGCCGTTGAAATGGATGCGAAGGGCGGGGTGGTCATGATTCTGAGCTGTCCAAATCCAAAGGCTATCGCGCGCGGTCTTGAGAAGTTTCAAAAACGCATTGCACTCACCTTGCGCAAGTTCTATGGCTGCAATGCAACGCTTCGACTACAAGGCCGAGGGGGGAGCGCGGAGGGCCAGCGCCCGCGACAAGTGTCTGAGGCGCCCGCTGGCCAATTGAGCGATGAGGCAGAGAGTTTTGAGGCCAAAACCTTTCGAGACGACGCAGCATAGGCCGTGCATTTGAGTGCATTCCTCTTCGCACGAAACACGGAAGAATGCAAATCATGGCCGAAAACTGCAGCCTTTCTTAGCGCGCCGGACAGGGCACGCAAAGGGCCGGGACTCCTCGTCTGGTGCGGTTAGCATACAGCAAAGGCGGCCGCACATGGGCTAGACGGGTCAATGGCAGCCGCACAATTAGATCGCCCGGATTCTCCAACGACTAGCTCGGGGGATAGGGGGGTCAAATATATTTGACTTCGATCCGCCTAGACCGTAGCGTAGTGAAATTTCCGCGTCTCCAAAATCCAAAAATCGGTCTCAAAAGTGAGAAATTGACGATCTCCTCCATTTGTCATACAGAGGCGCACGTTGGCGCTCAGAGGCCGCTACAAGAGGCGCGTTAGGGCTTAGGAGGTCAAATCCATGGCGCAAAGCACGAAGCGAACTTTGACACTGCGGCGTTTGGCGGTACTGATCCGTCCAAAACGTGCGCAACCTCCCAATAGACGGTAATCTAGGCACAATCCTCTCACCAGAGCTTGAGGCAAGCCGACGGCGGGACGATTCATCATTCGCGCCAGTTTCGGCCTGCGCGGAGTAATCGAACGCGAATCTCAAATTGAGGTCGAACTGTCGTCGAGAATCTGCCGTTCTGTCATCCGGGAGCCCTGGCATCCGGGAATCGGACTATAATGAAAACCCAATTTTCTTGAAAATAGGGGATGATCAGGGCCGATTAATTCTGATCATTGAAGGGAAGCGACCACACCTCATGACTGGTATCGTCGACATTTTGAGGTCGAAGCCGGTTCGTTACTGGGTCGAAGCGGTTGCGCTCATTCTCCTTGGAGTTGTGCTCGGCCACTACGCAAGCTCCCATAACGCGTGGCTTGAAGCCCGATACTCCCTATACAGCTTGATGCAGAAAACCAATTGGCGGAGACCGTACGTTCAACACACTTTTGTTGTGACAGTCGATGACGACGACTACTGGAAGGGCGACTTCAATCGTCGAACCCCGATTCGGCGCGACATGCTTGCGCACCTTATTTCGCGCCTTGCCGATGCTCAGGCAAAGGTTGTGGCCGTCGATTTCGATTTGCGATCCCCCGTGCCGGACGGCAATCCCCGTGAGACACCTGCTTATCAGCAAGAGACCGATGAACTCATTGCGGCGATCAACAAGGCCTGTTCCGAGCATCATGCAGTGGTACTGCCTGCTTCGATAGGGTTTGGCGCGGCCAACTCCTATGTCCTTCAGTCTGACATATACTCGGACGCCAAACTCCCCCCCAGCTTCTTCTTCACCGGTTATATCGCGCTTCCTCTGGACGCCCGCTCGGTGCCCCTGGATATCACGCTGGCTGGACCGAGACATCTTGACTCGTTTGCCCTGGCAGCCGTTCGCGCCTATAAGCCCGACGCTGTTCTAAGGATCAAGAATCTGAATATATTCCCGTTTGGCGGATATCTTGAACCCGGCGAATTCCCTCATTTGGAAGCTAGAGATGTCCTGAGCCTCGACAGGATGTCTCTGCAGGATCAGGTCGGGGGAAAACTGGTTCTTATCGGATCAAACTGGCACCGGCTCGGCTGGAAAACGGGTCCGTTAAACGACTCGCACCCCTCCCCAATCGGTCCGATTTCCGGCGTCTTTGTGCATGCGAATTATGCGGAGGCCATTCTGGGAGGCGACTACTACTGGCCGGCGCATGAGCTATTCGCATACATCTTCGAGATTGTGGTGTTGTTATCGATGGCCGTCTTGTTTGCAGCCGACGTAAACGCATGGAAAAAGCTGGCGATTGTTGTGTTGGCTTCGGTGCTTTTCATTTCGGTGGGCTACGTGCTCCTGCAGAACCTTGGGATCTACTTCGATTTTCTGATCCCACTTGTCCTCCTGTTGGTTCATGTTCCCGTGGACCAAGTCCGAGAGTGGCGAAAGAAAGCGAGGGACTGCGAAAAGTGGCGACGGATCAGACGGGCGACCAGTCCGAGAAGGAAGCGACGACCGATGCGGCACAACCTGCAGGCGCTGCTCCGGCAGTTCCCGCGGCACCGGCTGCGACTGCCACCGTGGAGCTGGGCCAGACTATCGACCAGGTGCAGGCAGCCCTGGGCGCACCCGCAAGGGTGGCGAATCTGGGACCGAAAGTTATCTACTACTACAGCGGCATGAAGGTCACCTTTATGAACGGCAAGGTGAGCGAAGTGCAATAACCAAGCTGAGCTGCATCCTTCCATTTTGTCTACGGGAAGTAAGAGTTCTCCGCCGTCCCGGACTCCTGTGTGGTCCGGGCTACCTTTCCGACGCCCTTACGAGGCTGAGATTGCCACCGTGGGTGGGACCACCGAAGAGACAGGGGCTTTCGTCTTCGAAGCACTAACCTTCGCAGCAGAGAGCGCCTTCTTCGCGGGAGCAGATTCAGACCCTGCCCTCAGAGTGTGCATCCGATAGCGGGCCGAGTTCCGGCCGGATGATCGCCAATCCGGAAGTTGCCTCGACTTTGAATTAGTCCCGAGTTGTTGCCCAAGTGGTAACTGACGGATAGGCGGTTCATTCGCCCGGAATGGTTCGCTGACGATAAGCCGACTAAAGTGCGTGGACCGTCAGCACGACTGCCTGCAACGGCTAGACTCGGACCTCCGGCCGCCGAAAATGGCAACCACGGTCGATTGCATGCTAGCATCGAAACCGCAAAGCCAAGGGACTGCGCCGTCATGAGACTCGCGTCAATTGCAACTGCCGCAGTATTCGTGCTCTTCGTCCGCCAGGTCAGTGCCGCAGGGTTCGAGCGCGTTACAGTTCCGGACCCGATGGACAAGCCACTCGAGGTCTCCATTTGGTATCCCAGCGCCGCGCCAATCTCGCAGCAACGGGACAACCCGGCAGGACAGTCGCTGGCCCTCGACGGCCCGGTTGACGGCGAACATCTACCGCTCATCGTGGTCTCGCATGGTAACGGCGGATCCTCGGATAGTCATGCTGATACTGCGCTCGCGCTCGCGGATGCCGGATTTGTCGTGGCCGCTGTCACCCACACCGGCGATAATTATCGTGATGAAAGCTATCCGGCTTCACGATGGATGGTGGATCGGCCTAGGCAAATCCGGCTCGTCCTCGACTACCTGCTTAAAACCTGGCGTGGACACAATCGCATTGACCCACTTCGCGTCGGTATGCTCGGCTTTTCCGCCGGCGGATACACTGCACTGGTAATGCTCGGCGGCGTCCCCGACGTGAAACGCTCGATCGCTCATTGTGCCGAGGTTCCGCAGGAACCGGCCTGCAAACTTGGCTTCACGCGAGACTTTGCCAATCCGATTGTTGCGGCCCAACTATCGAAGGGCTGGGTCAAAGATCCCCGCATCAAGGCGGCGGTGATTGCAGCACCTGGCCTTGGCTTCGAGTTCGATCCCGCGAGTATTTCGCGCATAACGGCTCCCGTTGACCTGTGGGCGGCCGCGGAAGATAAGAACGTTCCTTACGCGACGAATACGGAAATCATTCGGAATGCCCTGCGCAGTCCGGTACAATTCCACTCTGTCGAGAAGGCCGCTCATTATGCTTTTCTGAAACCGTGTGATCCGCAGATGGCCACCGCGCTTCCCAAACTTTGGGCGAAACTCTGCGTCGATGCACCCGGCTTCGACCGAACTGCCTTTCATGCCCAATTCAACGCCGAAGTCGTGTCCTTCTTCAACTTACGGTTAGTTTCAGACCAATAGCACGGCGCTGGCCTGCCCCCTCGGCACTGAGTTCCGGGTGGTTGGTCGGCGACTCGGACACAACGCCATTTTCGGGGTTACTTCCGGTTTGCCGGTCATCCGACCGGAGCACAAACCACTACAGCTGGCTGCCGCCTGCGCACCCCGCGTAAACACGCTGTTCGGTTGCGGCGCGGGCGCACTGGGCTGCGGGAGCGCTGAAGAGACCTTCGTTTGGCAGCCGCGACTTCGGCAGACTTAGCGCCCCGAATTTCAGATATAATTTCCAGTCAACAAAGCTTTTCCTTCGCACCGAATCGGACCCGTCACATCGGAGGTCCGCATGAAAGTCCGGGTTTCATGGGCGGTGTTGCTGCTGAGCCTCAGCTGTGCTCCCGGCGCGACCGTAGCGCAAAAAACTCCGGCCCAGCAGACCGTAGCGGTGGTCGTCGTCAATGCAGACGTGCAGCCTGCCCAGCCCGTCCCCACGGTGCGCGTCTCGCTCAGTTATCTCGACAACGCTGTGCTCGTCACTGAGGCTCGCGATGTAAGTAACCCCAAAGGCCAGGCGTGGCTGGAGGTGTCGGAGGATGCGGCCAAACGCGGCGGCCTGCGCATTGAGATCACCGGCGCCACCAATCTAATGATCTATCAGCCGGCCGACGGCCAGTTGGCCGCGCTGCCGGCAACCATCAATGTGAGCATGCTTCCCAAAGGCTCGCCCGCGCTGCTGGGGCCGGCGCAGATTGAGGCCATGCTCCACCGGACGCTGTTGCAGGTGAGCAGCCTGCAGAAACAGGTCGCCACGTTGAAGCAGAGCGTGACGGCGCAGAACCAGAAGCCGGACCTTGGCGCCGCAATCGCCGAATGGGCCCAGGCCAACGGCTTCTCCGCCGCGCAGACCGACCAACAGGTGCAGCAATGGGCCGAGGGAATCCAAAAGCAAACGGGCCAGGTTACGGCCGAGCAGAGGGCCCTGGCGGAGCTTGCGCTCAAGCACTATGCCGACGCCGCGCAACTGTTCAACCAGGCCGGCGATGCGGACCGGCAGCAGATCAACGCCGAGGACACGCAGGAGCAGGCCCTGGAGGCGCAAGTGAAGGCGCTCCAAGCCGCGCAGCAGGCGCTTCTCGACAAACAGCGAAACACGTTGCGGCAGCTTATCGACCACAGCCAGCAGGCCGCGGGTGCTGATCAGCTCAACCTGCAATACCACCAAGCGACACTGACGCTCGAAGACGCTGTCGCTACAGCACAGACGGAATACAAGAAGCATCCTGGCGACAAAGGATTTCACGAGCTCTGGCTGCAGGCGGTTTGGAGCGCGGCCAACGCGCGTTGGCAGGAAGGTAAAGTTTCGCCGGCAAACGAGAGCATTGCCCTTCTGGCGCAATCTGCCGACGCGTTTCGCTCGCTGGCGCGCGAGTATGCCGCATTGGGCGATCGCCAGGAGGTGGCGTCTGCGCAACTTGGCCTAGGCACTGCGTTGGACGAGGAAGGACGACGCGTAAGCGGCAACGCAGCCGGCGCTTTGCTCGCACAGGCGGTCGAGGCTTTTGAGAGTGCGCTTCAGATTTACACCAAAGCCGTTCTTCCTCGAGACTGGGCAAAAACGCAGATACGCCTCGGAAATGTCTTGAAAGACGAAGGACAAATCGCCGCCGGAGACAAGGCCGCTGATCTGCTCGCTCAATCGGTCGAAGCCTACCAGAATGCACTTCAGGTCTGCACGAAAGCCGATCTGCCACAGGAATGGGCGAAGACAGAGACCAACCTCGGCACTGCTCTATGGATCGAGGGAGAGCGCGTCAGCGGAGACAAGGCCGTTGCGTTGTTCGATCAGGCGGTTGAGGCCTTAAAGAACGCGCTTCAGGTCTACACCAAAGCCGATCTGCCGCTGGATTGGGCTGGGGCCGAGAACAACCTCGGAAATGCGTTGTTGGATGAGGGAGAAACTATCGGCGGAGCCAAGGCTGCGGCGTTGATTGATCAGGCAGTCGAGGCCTACCAAAATACGCTTCAGGTCTACACCAAAGCCGATCTGCCGCAGGATTGGGCGAGGACCGAGAGCAACCTCGGAAATGCGTTGATTGATGAGACGGATACTGCCGGCGGAGCCAAGGTCGCCGTGTTGCTTGATCGGGCGGTCGAGGCTTACCAAAATGCGCTTCAAGTCTACACCAAAGCCGATCTGCCCCAGGATTGGGCGAGGACCGAGAATAACCTCGGAAATGCGCTAGGGGACGAGGGAAGGCGCGCCGGCGGTGATAAGGCCGTTGGCTTGCTTGATCAGGCAGTCGAGGCCTACCAAAATGCGCTTCAGGTCTACACCAAAGCCGATCTGCCGCAGGATTGGGCGAGGACCGAGAGCAACCTCGGCAACACGTGGAAGGACGAGGGAGAGCGCATCGGTGGAGAAAAGGCCGCTGCCTTGTTCGCGCAGGCGGTCCAGGCCTACCGGAATGCGCTTGAGGTGCGCACCAAGGCCGATCTGCCGCAGGACTGGGCCTGGACGCAGAACAATCTCGGCGCTGCGCTCGTGGATGAGGGAGAGGGCGCTGACGGAGACAAGGCCGCTGCGTTGTTCGACCAGGCGGTGCAGGCGTATCGCTGCGCGCTCGAGGTTCGCACCAAAGCCGATCTGCCCCAGAGATGGGCCGAGACGCAGAACAACCTCGGAAATGCGCTCATGGATGTGGGAGAGCGAGCCAGCGGAGATAAGGCTGCTGCGTTGCTCGCTCAGGCGGTCGAGGCTTTCCAGAACGCGCTTCAGGTCTACACCAGAGTAGATCTACCCCAAAGCTGGGCTTCGATTGAGCTGAACATCATGGAAGCCGATTTTGTGTCCTCCCGTTTCGAAGATTGCTCCAAGCATGCAGAGATTCTCACTGACGATGTACTGTGGGGATCCTTGGACTATTCTCGAGATGCTATGCGCTTTGCTTGCGCAGTGGCAGCCGGACAGCACGCCGCCGCCCGCGATGCCTTGAAGGTTCTCTCCGCAAAGGCCCCGGCCGTCAAGACAAGCGTTTATGACTATTCGGGCATCCTCCGCTTCCTTTCCAACTCCCCTGCTTTCGCCGCCGACCACCCCTCTTGGATTGCCCTCTTTACAGCCGTCCAGAATGGCGACGCTGCCGGCATGACCGCGGCGCTGCACCAGCTCGAGCCGATCCTGCAGAAACAGTGATCGGTCTCCAAGTTTGGTGCTCGCTACCACGTCTTCCTCAACTGCTCCCACGCAAACACGGAGCGAGTTGCCCCTCTGCGCGAAGAATTGCCCCGCCGCAGCCGAAAAGTATTCGCGTGCGTTTCCGCAAGGTCGGCTACGAGGCCGAAGAGCCGCTGAATGTCCCCACCTGCGAGCCGGGAACATGGATATGGTGAAGCTGCCGCGATCCTCCGAGCGCGGCGAGTTAGCATAGTAAGCTTCGGAATGCGCACGAGGCTGTTCAAGTGGTGCGAACAGGCCGAAGGACTCATCCAGATGGTTCGAGGGTCAAATCTCGTGTTCCTGGAGGTTGGTCGCCCATCCGGACAGAACCCATTTTTCGGGTAATGTCCGAGTAGGCGGTGACTCGACAGGAACAATTCCAATCCCACGAAAGACCAGCAATCTGCCGCCTGCGAGTTTCGAATTCCAAGATTGCGCAAACTGCAGATGCGGGGATGCCCATCATTCTCGGGATTTCGATGAGCATTCACGGTGTGCTGGCGCTCATCGGTTCTTGATTGCCGAATTGTCCGAGTTCGCCGCTGGAAGTGCTGTCAAGTCCAGGTTGTGCATCACCAGGATTTGCCACTGCCCATCATTCTTTGCCATCACGAAATTCAACAAACCCAGACGATCGGGTCGTGGGTTCCCCTGGGCATCCATCGCACCCGTCATCTCCCAATGGACATCCACGGCTGCTACGTCGGGACGAATGAACCTAGACGTGATGGTTGTATATGTCTGGTGGCTATTCTTGAAAATGGTCGTGAACATTGGCGCATGGAATTCTTCAATCTTTGATCGTCCACTCGCCCCTGTGCCGCGCCAATTCGTGAAGTCGCCGTCCTCAGCGAAAACTGACGCGAATGCCTTGGCGTCATGTCGGTTCCACGCATCCATGAACCGGTCCATCAACGCTACGATTGCCTGCTCGTCCGTTCCCACTTTGCTCTGACCTCGAACGGTAAACGTCAATCCGGTGCTTTCGTTGTTCACAATGTACTACGTCTTCGTAGCCTCGAACAGGTGACTATCTACAAGTAGTGAGCATCCTGAGAGGATGGTCGCCGATCCTTCCCCAACCCGGTTCCCGGGTGGCCAAAAATGGAGTTCTGTCCGGCTAGCCGGTTATTCAGGCAGAGCGGAAATATGGTTCAAATGTGAGATATGTCCGGCTGCGAACCCAGGCGGTTGTCACCCCCCAGGATATTCACCGACTACGGCTAAGGGCCGATTAATGTGCACCAGCGTTTTCGATGAAAAAGTCTGTCAGGAGCCTTTCCGCACCCTCGCTTGAAAGCACCATGTTGGAGGACACTATGCCGTCGCGCATAAGTATGCCTGCGGGAAAGACATCACTGTGAAATTCGCCCAGCACTGAGTCCGGCACGATAAGGATCGAGACCGTCTTCGGTAAGCTCCGCTGCCAGGAGCGCAGTCCCTCGAGCACGTCGCTCGATCGGACATCCTCGCGCCCTGTATTCGCATGCCAACTGGTGATCGCGTAGATCGCCTGCTGCGGCATAAGCTTCGCCAGATCGCGCGCGATCTCCGGAGTGCTCGGCGACCACAGGGTGAAAGGAAGCAGCAATACCGTGCCGCGTCTCAATGAAACAGTTCGCGGAGCAAGGCCGTTGGTTCCCGGCAGATATCCGTGCAAAGACTTCAATGGGACTCTCTTCTCCACCATCTGCTGACGTTCGAGCGCGGCTCGCATCGGCGCCAAATCTGCTGTGCCAACCCAGGCTGGCTGCTGCACAATTGCGGCAAGATCCTCCAGGTTGTCCGGCTTACCAGAACTATGCGCCACGGCGGTGCACCGCATGGCATCAGCGAATAATGTTGCGGCGGACGCGCTGCTATCCTTTCCTTCGAGAACCTTCCCGCCGGCAAGCAATGGGAGTGTTGCGGCGCCTTGTGTCGCACAGAGCTTGAGAGCGAAAAAGTTCAGATTTCTATCTCCCTCTGTATTGTCGATAATCTGATCAATGGCGGCGTGAATGCGAGCGTCGTAGGGATAAGCGCTAAGCAGAGAGTCAACCTGTGCCTCCGCTGAGCCCGGTGATTTGAGGCCGAGAAATGCGCGGACTAGGAGTAAAAGAGCTTGCTCCCTCTGCGACGGCGTTGGCAGGGCGAGATAATCCACCAAGGCTGCACGTGCGGGTTCAAACTGCTGCCCGAAGATGCAAAGCTGGCCTAGAGCGAAAAGCTCATTCGGATCGCCGACGATGGAAGAACGATCGGCAGAGAGCGCGAGGCAGTCGCGAGCCGCCCGAGCGATTCCGATTCCCAACGCAATCCTGTCGGCATCTGTGAGGTCGTTGGCCTGGCTCCTTGTGGCGTCAAACGGCGCGAGAGCCGCCTTGTAAGCCTCGCTTGGAGAAAGTGGTCTAGAACTCTCTTGACCGAGAATGTGGTAAGCGCCGATGAAGAGGAAGAAACAGGCGAACACCGCAATCGGTTGAGTTTTCTTACCGCAATGAAGAGCATCCCGGCCCGGCGCTGCTTCACAGGCCGCTTCAAGCATGGTCCCCGATTTTTGTCTCCCGGTACGCAAACCAACTCCCAACTGAGGCTGGGCGAAGATCAAAGGCACACGTCTCTGGTTTGAAGAGTTGGACGTGCTAATTTGCTGAAGGTCGCTCCATGTGCTCGACAACAAACGTATCGACCGGCTCCTTTGCAGGCACGAGTTTCAGGCCAAGCTCCTCTTCCAATGCCTTGAAGAGCGTCGCGCCCGCATCGCCTCCATCCTGCGGCGCCTGGCCGCTTGACGACCACTTCAACTCGTAGTCGAATGTCTTATCACCCAGGCCAGTCTTATCTTCGACGATGCGTCCCGCGGAGGATGCCAGAATTTGCGCCAGTCCCAGAACCGTACCGGCACGGGTGGTGTCTGTAATCGTGTACTCGCCCTCGTTGGCCCCGCCATAGAAAGCGGTCTGCTTCTGCATCGTGTACCCCTTCTCGTCCGGCGCGGCTTCTTTCATCTTCAATCCGCCCTTGGCAATCACTAGGTCGTACACCGGCAGCTCCTTCACCTGGCGCCGCATTTTAAGCTGGAAGCGGTCGGCAAACAGCGCCTGCAGCATAAGCTGTTGCTGCTTGCGCAGTTCCCCTTTCGAAAGCTTCTTCCAGGCCTCGACCGTCTCCTCATCCACTCGCGCCGAAACATTGTATTTGTCGGTCTTCGCCCACTCCGGCAGTCCCGAAATCTGGCTATCCAACAAAATCGCGTACGCCGAATAAATCAGCCAAAAAAGTGAAGTGTTCTTGAAGTCGAAGCCGTTGGGCAAAGTCTCCCATCCGGCGTTCCGGTCGCCCGGGTCTGCGCGCTTGATGGAGACAATTTCGTATGCCGGGATCTTCGCGCTCGTCTCCTGCGGAATTGCCTCGCCCGTTTGTGCCCACATGTGTATGGTCACGCTGCTGGATAAGAGCGCGATGAGCAGCACCGCCGCTAAATGCCTGCTGCAATGAAGCCGCATGGGTTGATCCTTGGCTGAAACAATAGCGCTTTAAGACTCTCCGTAACCTGATGGGTCACCGTTTCTCAGCGGTAAAAGCGAAAACCAAGCCGAGGCTACCGGGGGGCGAAAATCGGCCCCGAATTCCGTTACAAAGCCGCCCGCATCGCCCTCCTGTAGTTCCGGAACACATCGACGCCCCGCTGCGTCAATCGGCATAGGGTAAGAGGGTACTTTCCTCGAAAGGTCTTCTGGATCGCCACGTAGCCCGCCTCTTCAAGCTTGAGAGGTCAGTTCCGTGTCGAATTTTAGCTATTTCCGGCTTTCGGGAGGTTTATCGCCCACTCGGACCTTACGTGATTTTAATCACGTTACGTCCGGATTGCCGGTGATGCGACCAGAGCTCGATTTCAGACCCGATGAGTGAGCTGGCGATCAGGCGCTCATTGAGGCCCTTGGAAGATTGCGGGAGCGAAGCCCGTTTGCGTGGCCGGTCCTCGGAATAACGATCTGTCTCCCGCCCCAGCTTGGCTAGGGTGGGGCGGCCGGTTGCTTCGGAACAACATCGTTGAGAGCCAGGCGGGCTGCCCGTCCGCGAGCCATCTAGTTGATGACAAATACTGTGCCGTAGCCGCTCACTGCGCTGCCCAAGCCGTTCGATCCACCATAGAGGGTTGTTCCATAGAGGTTTCCGGCGCCATCCATGGTCAGGCCCGCATACGGGCGCTGTCCGTCCGTGGCGCTCGCGCCGAAGGAATAGAGAATCGTTTCCGTCCCGGAGGCGCCGATCTCGAAGACCGTGCCGTCGCCGCCGGCCGCTGCGTCGTTCGCTCCACCAAATGCGGTCGTTCCATAAAGGTTTCCGGCGCTATCCATAATCAGGCCTGCGAGAGGTCCGCCCCCATCGGTGGCGCTTGCGCCGAAGGAGTAGAGAATCGTTTCCGTCCCGGAGGCGCTGATCTTGAAGACCGTACCGTCGCCCCACCCTGCCGCACCGTACCCATTCGCTCCACCGTATTCGGTTGTTCCATAGAGGTTTCCGGCGTTGTCCAGGATCAAACCCGCCCCCGGCCATGTCCCATCTGTGGCGCTTGCGCCAAAAGAATAGAGAATCGTTTCCGTGTAAGTTCCGGCGGCCCCTGGGCTGATCTTGAAGACGGCGCCGGCGCCATACGCTGTGTGACCGTCGCTGTTCGCTCCACCATTTACGGTTGTTCCGTAGAGGTTCCCGGCGCTGTCCATCACCAGACCAGCGTGCGGCCAGATCCCATCGGTGGCGCTTGCGCCGAAGGAGTGAAGGACCGTTTCCGTGCCGTCTGGGGCGACCTTGAAGGCCGTACCACAGCCTCCCAACGCGAGGCAGTTCGCGCCACCCCAGTAGGTCGTTCCATAGAGGTTTCCGGCACTGTCCATAATCAGACCGGCATGCGGGCTCGCACCATCGGCAGGGCTTGCGCGGAAGGAGTAGAGAATCGTTTCCGTGTACGTCCCGCCGGTGCCTGGGCTGACCTTGAAGACCGTACCGACGTTCGCCCCACCCGCGACGGTTGTTCCATAGAAGTTTCCGGCGCTGTCCATCACCAGATCCGAATCCGGGCCCACTCCATCGGCTGCGAAGCCGAAGGAATGGAGAATCGTTTCCGTGTCGGATGCGCCGATCTTGAACACCGTACCCCCGACGTCCACTCCACCATTGCCGGTTGTTCCATAGAGGTTTCCGGCACTGTCAATGATCAGACCCGCAGTCGGGAGACTCCCGTCGGAGCTGCTTGCGCCGAAAGAGTAGAGAATCGTCTCCGTGCCGGCGGTGCAGGAGACGCCGATTCCTGTCACATCGGAGGAGCCGACCGTGCCGCTGCCGTTGCTGACCGAGCACGCGATACCGGGCGCGTGCGACTGCACCGTGACGGCGTAGGCGCTCCCGGTGTCGAGGCTCGTCGGGAACGAGAATGCGCCATTGAAACTGAGGCTCAGCGTGTCTTTCCCGTTGTCCTGGAGGCTCACGCTCTGGCCAGAGCCCAGTCCGGAAAGAGTGCCGCTCAGAGTGTAGGTTGTGTTGCCGCCGGAATTCGAGCCCCCGCCGGAAGTCGTACCGCCGCTGCATCCGATCAAAGCGAGCATCGCCGTGCAGACAAGCAGCGCTGAGATACTTCGCAGAAGCTCCCTCTGCATATCCTTCCTTTCGCCTCGGTGATTGTTCCGTTCTGTCGTCTGCACCATTCGCCGGCGAGCACCGGCAATCTGCTCCATAAATGGCAACGCGCAACGCCGCGCAGGTATGAGGCCCCGCAACAGCCGCGCCTACGAGCCGCGTGAGTGAGTTAGCCAACGCGGTTTGCGGGGCAGGTTCTTGACGCGGCAAACGTGTGTGCACCATCCTACCACGAGTTTTCATTTCGTTTTCCGGGCGCGAAATGGCACACGGCGGAGCCGGCTCGGCAAAACGGATCCCCTCCGCCTGCAGGGTTTGCTCATACGATGAGGAAAGAAGCGACGGTCCCCGAGCACGCCGCGGGGAGCTCCGATGTACCTCAGGATTGTCACAAAGATCTGTATTCGAAAACGCCGAACGGTCCGGAAAGGCGGCTAGGTCTGGATGGTCGCCCAACCGGACCTTACCAGAAATGGTGCAACTTCCGGATTGGCGGTTATTCGGGACGGACTCAGTCCCAACTTCCCTGTTTGCTCTCATGTGGTTGGACCTTCGGATCAACCATGAGTATGATCGATATCCGTCAGAAGTTAGCCTTCCTAGAATGGAGAACGCTATGAAACGTGAACGCGCTTTGCAGGTCGTTTTGGTCTTGGTGGGCTTGTTTTATTTCGGTTGGATCTACTTCCTGTTCGGTGCTCTGTGGCACTCCAGATGGCTTCAAGAAAATCAGGAGGTCTTGCCGATGTTCTTGAGCCTTAACATGGTGCTTGGGGTCTTTCTGTTGATGGCCGTTAAGCAACCGGCCAAACATCGCTCGCTGATCGCCTATGGGGGTTGGTCAAGCCTTGCCCATGCGTTCACGATGGCAATCCAAACAGCGGAGGCCTGGGCGCACGGGATTCACAGGAGTCCCTTGGATGTTGTGATCATGGGCGTGATTGGAGTCGCGCTCCTGGCACTGCTTCCGGGAAGACAACCATCTCCGGCCCCTGGCGACCTGACCGGTCAGCCCCGCTTTGCCGAACGCTAAGGGAAGCTGGTCCACCGCGGGTAACTTTTCAGGGAAATACGGTGGGATCGTGGGGAGTTTATGAAGTGGCGCTGGCTCTGTGAACAGTCCTGCGAGTCGGCTTCCCGGACAGGTTTCATGAATTCAGGTAGTGTGGTCGCCCAACCGGACCTTACCAGAAATGGTGCAACTTCCGGATTGGCGGTAATTCTCCCGGAACGATGCATTGTGCGAAATATCGCATTGGTGAATGATTCGGAATCTATCAAAACAATTCAACTGGCTGGGAGATTTCTACGAAGGGCTCCGTCTTAGCCCATCGCAAATTTGTCTTCTGAATCATCTGCAACCACAAAGAATCCGGATCGGAATTGAATACTGTGGCGGAGTCTGCCGGAAAAACGAACCACGCGCCCAATTGCACCTCGGTCCGCAATTGATCTTGCGTCCATCCGGCGTATCCGAGGTAAACGTGAAAAACGTCACGGTCAGGCTGGGCCGAAAGTGTTTTTTCGAAGAGATCTTTGTCGGAGATCAAATAAACACCACCGAAGATGTTCTCAGCTTTTTTAATCTTGGCCGAGGACTGAAAAAGTGCAAATGCAGCCGAAGGTTCCATAGGCCCCCCGATATAAACCGGGTCGGAGCGGTCTTTCGCGGCCTTGAGATCAAGAACTTGAGAAAGTGGCACATCGGTGCGCCGGTTGAGAACTAGTCCGACTACGCCATTTTCATCGTAGTGAACCAGTAGGATCACCGTTCCAGCGAAACGCGGGTCGCCGAGGCCGCGGCTCGCTACGAGCAACTTTCCAATACCTAAATCTTTGGGGTTCTTGAATTGAATCGGAAGAAATGACGCCGGGAGCAATTTGCCATTCCTGCGCAATGCCTTGAGCCATCGACTTGGCTTGTTTGCCGGCCGGCTGCCGTACCAAGGCACTGCAACGGTGGCAGGCGCAGGAGCGCGCAACAACGTATTAGGCTTCGGCACATCAAATTCCGCCTTGGGAACGTTGACCCTTCCGGGCTCCGCCAAGGCAACCATCGCGAACAGCATTGTGAACAGCAACCGCATCCATTGAGGATAAAACCCGGATCGCGGGAGTGTCGTCGCCGATCCTTCCGTTACTCGAAAATGCACCAAATTTAGGTTATTTCTGTGTTGCCGGTGATTCTCCCAGAGCGTGCCGGCGAGATGTGATCGAGATTACATGCGGGAACAATCGCAAAGCATAAGGTGTCCATAACGATATGGACCTTCAACGCTTCCGCACGTTGCTCGCTCCACCATTAGCGAGTCTTCTCCTCATTCTGTTGGTGTGCGTTTTTCCGACGCAACGGCCTCCTTCAATGGGCATTCCCATACCGATGATGAGGGTACGCCCGGTTCCCTTGGCTAACTGCGAATTCAATGGCTTCACGGTCTATCTCAGATCGGACGGGCAGGTTGCAGGAGGCGACCGAGATGATGTGGTTCCAATGGGGACGATGCTCTCGCGGATCAAAGAGGCAAGGGACGACATTCAGGACGATACGATATTCGTCATTGCCGACCCAGACGTGTCATATGGCCAGTTCGCCGAACTGATCGCCAACATTCGCAATGCGGCCCCACCCGACCACATAGCCGTGGTGACTCCCGAGGGACAAATCACCATGTTCTACTACCCCTCTCGCAAGCCCGCAGAAGTGCTGGCCGACAGGTGTCGATTCGAGTGGCCAGCAGTGAAAGGTCAACCCACGTGGCCTAGCCGTGATCCGATTCCGCTGCCACGAACACCGGAATAGAAGCTGTGGTCGTATTGTCGCCTAACCGGACCTTACCAGAAATGGTGCAACTTCCTGATTGCCGGTAATCAGGCCGGAAGCAGGAATGTTATAGGCCCATTCTGCAGAGTCCACCGGGCAAGTTCTGCAGCTCATGGATTTGCAAGCGTCACGTGACAGTCGAGTGCCTTTTGGCGGTCCCCGATTTGCAGCGGAGAATCATCACTCACTTCTTTCCCCCTACACTGAACGCTCCGCGGCACGGCAATGGGCGCAACTTGGAGCGGGATGAACAGGTATTTTCCCGGAAGCACCTTTGAGACATCGAAGTGTCCATGCGCATTCACGCGGACCTCTTGTATTGCCCCTTCTTCCGACTCGATCATGAACAAGGCTCTCCCAGACGATTCGACAGGCGCGCCATCCCAATTTGCAGTTCCTGCAATCTCGCCAAGGCCGTCCAAGCGCACATGAACAGTTAGATCCGAGTGAGTGACATCGATGCCTTTCTCGCCTTTGCCCAGATATTGGACCGGCGCCCAGGCGGTAGTTATCAGGGTGTAATGCCCGGGAGGCATGTCCGGAATTACATAGCTACCGTTGGCTTGCTTCATAGTGATGAAATTCCGACGCTCGATGGTCACTTCGTACCGAACTGGCGCGGTTGCGCCCAACGGGCCCGACGGCCAGACAATAACCCGATGGCGCATTTCCGGTTCTACGGTGATGCGCAGGTCGTTTCGCTCGTCACCCTCCTTCAGGGCGATTGGAATCGCTCCTGCGCGTGAAGCCGCGCCCCCGTACCAGGTTTCGCGATAGGGCAGGCTTGGGGTGGGGCCGTCGTTATACCATGCGGATTCGTTTGCACCAATCAGATAGGTACCTGCGGGCAATCCTCTGAGCGCAAATTGTCCGAGGGCGTCTGTCTTCTCTAATGCTTCAATATGGCCCGGCCTACCATCATTTCCCGGAGGCCCGATTGCGGCTACGGGGAGGTTAGCAACAGGCTTCCCGTCTTTCTCGACAACGGTTCCACGGATCACTGCTTCATGCGCGAGCTGGAAGTCGATGCCCTGGAATCTCGCTGATGGGTCGAAATGCAGGAATGCCCCCCACGGCGATCCGTTGCGGTTGTAATCCTGCCTGACGAATCCGTCAGCCGAGGCCATGATGTAGTATGTGCCCTCCGCCACCTTTTCAAAATAGTAGTTCCCGTTGCTGTCGGTCTTGGCAGTCTGGAAGTTCAATCGTCCCGCAATGATGGGTGGCACCAACGTGATGGTCGCACCCTTGATGGGAGCGCCGCTATCCGCCTCACTGATACGGCCCGCGAGATTTGGTTGGGATCCTTGCGCTTGGACTTGAAGCGCCAAACTGAACACGATCGCCAAGCCCGATACGAGCCCCGGGGTCAACACCATTTGCCACCCCCGCACGCGGCAATTGAGAGATTCTGCTCACGTTAAGATTAAAGGAATCCCCAAACTCCCGTATTGTCGCCGATCCGGAAGTGACCCGTTTTTGGGGCAATTTCCGGGTTGGCGGTAATCCACGCAGAACTCGGGAAAAGGTGGTCTCTGGGTCCGTGGGCGTAGTTGATGAGCGCATTGACGATCTGCGTCAATTGAGATTGAAACGTTGGAGATGCCGAGGGTCGAGATTCGTGCAATCCCGCCCTTCCGGGGATGAAACTGCGGAAAGAATTTGACACCCGGCGTAACTTAACCTGGCCGTTGGGAAGCTTGGCTCGGGCTATAATTCAACTCACAAATGCCACTGGCCGCTGGCTCCCGGGTAGACTCTTATGAGGTCGTCGCCCCTTTGGGCGCCGGCGGTATGGGAGAAGTCTATCGCGCCCGCGACGGCGCCCTGAAACGCGACGTAGCGATCAAGGTGCTCCCCGCCGCTTGGTCGACCGATCCCGAGCGCCTTCGGCGCTTCGAGCTGGAAGCCCAGGCCACTGCAGCCCTCAATCATCCCAATATTGTCACGATCTTCCACGTTGGCGAGCACAGCGGATCGCCGTACATCGTTACCGAGCTGCTGCAGGGCGAAAATCTGCGCGATCGCCTTCGTAAAGGCTCCATGCGGCTGCGAGAAGTCCTCGACTATGGCATGGAGTTGGTTCGCGGACTGGCGGCTGCGCACGGCGCCGGGATTGTTCACCGCGATCTCAAGCCGGAAAACATCTTCGTGACGAAAGATGGGCGAATCAAAATCCTTGACTTCGGGCTGGCCAGGCTCGATCCGGCCAAAGCTGCGACACTGGACGATTCGACTATCAGCTTCCGAGAGGAATCTACGCCAGGACAGGTGCTGGGTACGGTTGGCTACATGTCACCTGAGCAGGTGCGTGGACAAGTGGCCGATGCGCGCAGCGATATTTTTGCATTCGGCGTGATCCTGTACGAAATGTTGACCGGCAAGCGCGCATTTCACAAAGCGACGTTGGTTGAAACGATGACGGCGATCCTGAACGAAGACCCACCGGCAATTTCGCAGCTGGCGCCAAACCTTTCACCGGGGTTGCAGAAGATTGTGAACCGCTGTCTAAGCAAGAGTCCGGAGGGGCGCTTTCAACATGCGTCCGACCTGGGGTTTGCGCTTGAAGCCCTGTCCGATGCGAGCGGCACGGCGATGCCTCCTGCTCGCCAGGAGGTTGCGGGCAAGAGATGGCTCTGGGTGGCCGCGGGCGCACTGGCCATCGGCGCGGCCCTCATCGTGTGGCTGAGGCAACGGCCCGCAGTTCCCGTCGTGGAAGCCGTAACCCAGCTCAGCAATGACGGCGCGGTGAAAGGCAATAGTGGCAGACTGCTAACCGATGGCTCGCGAATTTACTTCGACGAAGGTTCCGTCGGAAGTTATCGCATTGTGCAAATCGCGGCGACTGGCGGCCCCACGGCGACTGTTCCAACCGGATTGGACAACGCCCAGATTACGGCATTGTCCCAGGACGGATCTACCTTGCTCGGCGCGGCGGGTGATGCGTCTGTGCTTCCTTTGTTGACCTTCCCGTTGCCCGCCGGAGAACCGCGCCGCGTGGGTGCGATCGAGATATACGACGCAGACTATTTCCCGGACGGAAGGATTCTCTTCTCCGTGGGAAACGACCTTTCCGTCGCTGAGAAAGACGGTTCCAATCCGCGCAGGATTCTGAGCGCCGGCGGTTTAATCGCAGATCCCGCCGTTTCCGCGGATGGACAGCACGTTGTATTCACTGTCTATTCGAACGGACGTCGCTCGAGCTCCATCGAAGAAGCCAACGCAGATGGCTCTGGGCTCCACCCCGTCGTGAACAACAGCGCGACCGGACAGGTGTGCTGCGCTGCGTGGACTCCCGACGGCCGGTACATCGTCTATCGCAATCGCAATGAGGGACGCCGAGATCTTTGGGTCTTGCCCATGAAGACCGGCTTTCTGTCACGGCGCCAGCAACCCGTTCAGCTCACCAACGGTCCGCTCTCCTACATCAAACCGGTCGTTGCACGAGATGGGAAGCATATCTTTGCCGTGGGAATCAGAGATCGGGGGGAGCTTATCCGCTATGACGCAAAGTCGAAACAGTTTCTTCCTTTCCTTCCCGGCGTAGCGGCCTTCAATCCCACGTTTTCTTCAGACGGCCGGTGGGTCGCCTACACCGTGTTTCCTGATCACTCCCTGTGGCGTAGCCGCAGCGACGGATCGGACCCGTTGCAGCTCACGTTTCCGCCTGGGGAGATCTATTATCCCGCCATCTCTCCTGACGGGAAGGAGGTCGTGTATTCCACCACGGCGGGTGCGACTTGTGTGATCGGCATGGATGGAGGGCCGCCTCAGACGCTCGTGGCAGCGGACTCCTACGGCGCGAACTGGTCCCCCGACGGGACCCGCCTGGTCTTGGTGGATACCAGCAATGCAACCCAACACAAGGTCCAGGTCTTCGATCTTCGCACCGGACAGCGCGCTACCGTTCCTGGGTCGCAACACCTTTACAACGTGCGATGGGCTGCCGATGACCTGATTGCAGCAACCACACAGGACAGTAAGAAGCTCATCGTTTTCGATCTCAAATCGCAAAAATGGTCCGACCTGGTCTCGTCGGGATTACCCGGCTACATCGTCAACGTGTCCCAATCGCCCGATCGCAAGTCTGTCTACTTCACGACTGGCGGCTCGGAGCCGATGGCTTTTCGCGTTCGATTGGCGGATCACAGCGTGGAGACGATCGCCAGCCTGAAGGGTCTGTCTCTTGCCACTGGTCCGGGAGCAAATGTCCAGTTCGGCGTCGCCCCTGATGGTTCGCCACTTTTCACCCGCGACACCGGCACGCAGGAGATTTACGCTCTCACAGTGAAGTGGCCGTGAGCCACTCCCGGATGACATCGAACAAAACGTAACTCTCAATCGACGCCAACGCGCTGATTGAATCCAAATGAGGCGCGTTCTTGAGTTCCGGGCGGACGTCGCCCACTCGGACCTTTGGCGAATCTTCGCTCAGCATCCGGTTACTTCCGAGTAGCCGGTGATACGACCGGAACTGCCGAGAATACCGTCCTCCGATCCCGATGTAAGGGTACACGGCCTCAACCAGAGAGCTACAATGCCGGGTATGTCACACAAGGTTCAACTCAGCGCAATCACGGTCGGCCTGATTGCCGGTGCGTTATCTCCCGTTGTTTCGTCAGGCCAGACATTCACATTGGATTCCACAAAGGGACTGCAGGCGCAAGGAGTGACGGTCGAGGCAGTGACGTACCACGGCCGCAAAGCAGTGCGAGTCCTGTCCTCGCAGGAGGCGGACGCGGCGTGGGCTGCTCGGCCTTCAGACACGGGCGGCGGAATTGTGGTTCTCCCGGGAGTCTCGTTCCATAACGGCGTGATCGAGTTGGACGTAGCTGGTGAGCCTCATGTTGGGGCGCCTTCAGCCGCCCGTGGATTCGTGGGTGTTGGGTTCCGGGTGAATGCCGATTCATCGAAATACGAGTGTGTCTATATTCGCCCTACCAACGGTCGCGCCAACGATCAGGAGCGGCGGAACCACTCGACGCAATACAGCTCAGTACCCGACTACGAATGGCTGCGGCTGCGCAAAGAGTCGCCGGGAAAATACGAATCGTATGTGGACCTGGTGCCGGGCGAGTGGACCCGAATCAAGATCGAAGTGAGCGGCGTGACGATGCGACTCTACGTGAACGGCGCATCGCAGCCAACCCTGCTCGTGAATGATCTCAAGCTCGGAGACGCCTCGGGCGGCATCGGGTTGTGGATTGGAGTGGGGACTGAAGCCTACTTCGCCAATCTGCGGATAAGTCAGTGACCCGCGAAACTGATGATTCCGCCCGAATTGTCGCCCACTCGGCGGACCATCCCATTAGTTACTTTGTGAACAACAGCCATCGCCCCAGCGCCCGCCATGGGAGCAGCCGACACCTCTGAGCGGTGCGCGCAGCAGCAACGTCTCGCGCCGCGCTAAAGCCTCGCGTCACTCGCCGTGCGCTGCGCGATGGAATCCCCAAAAGACGCGGCTGGTTGAGGTCTCCCGTTTGCCATGTCTGAGCCCACGGAACCTTTAGGAAGCCTGAAGGCGCGGGTTTTGGCAATTTGCCAACCTGTCGTCATTTGAACGCCGCTTGGGTCGCCGGTTTTGATGCGCGGGAACAATCCGGATTAATTGGGTGTCTAACCAACAAGCGGGTTTAATTCCGCCCCAGCGAATTCCCCAGGAGGCTCGACCGATGAAAAAGTTCTTGATCCTTTGCACAGGACTGGCGATTGCCCTAACCACAGCAACAGCGTTCGCGGCCGATCTTACCGGCACCTGGTCCGGCGAGATGCCGGGCCAGAACGGTGACACGTTTCACATCTCCTACACCTTCAAACAGGATGGCGCGAAGCTGACCGGGTTTGTAAAATCCCCCCAGGGCGACCTGATCCAGATTGCTGACGGCAAGATTGATGGCGATAAATTCTCCTTCAATCTCACCGTCCACGGCACCACAATTTGGCATGAAGGCACCATCAGCGGAGACACCATCAAGCTCAACACAAATTCCGACGATGCCGAGTATCACGGCGGCGATCTTACACTCACGCGAGACCATTCTCAATGAAATACCTCACAGAGTTCTGTCGCCGATACTTCCCCAACCCGAGCCCCGGTGGCCAAAATGGAGTTCTGTCCGGATGGCCGGTAATCCGCTCGGAATGCGGATTGCCGGCCGCGGGCTTGTCCCGTAGCAGGTGATTCACTCTTCCCGCTTGACTCTCGAACCCATTCCAGGGTTCATACTCGACTCATGATGGAAAGCAATCGTGCAAGCATCCTCACGTCCGGCCAGCTCGGAGCAGCTGCGGGCGTCAGTGCCGACACGATCCGCCATTACGAAAAGCTCAGGCTTCTCGCGAGGCCAATGCGCACGGAGGGAGGGTACCGTCTCTATCCCTCCAGTGCGCTGCTCCGCGTTCAAACCATTCGCATTGCTCTCAAAGCTGGATTCGGCCTCACGGAACTCGCCGGGATATTCAAGGAGCGAGACACAGGCGGGACACCATGCCGACGAGTCGCGAGCATGGCCTCGGACAAGATCACGGCGCTCGACAGGCAGATTGCGGAGCTAACGGAACTACGCAACTGGCTTTCCGCCACGGTTGCGAAGTGGAACAGCCGGCTCGAACGCACTCCATCAGGAAAAAGAGCCGGGCTGCTCGAATCGCTCGCCCTTCAGGATCTCCCCACCAATCGGCAACGGAAAGGAAGCAATCATGAGACGAATCTTTCTCACGTCAGTTCTGGGCCTCAGCGTCGCCGCATCCGCCCAGACTCCCACGAGCTGCCCCAGGCACGATCAGCAAGGGACGTCTGACCAGCATGCCGCAGGGGTCGATATGCGTGGCGACCACGCGATGGGCTTCTCACACGAAACCACGGCGCACCATTTCACACTCTTGTCTGACGGCGGAATCATCGAGGTTGACATAAAGGCTGATCACGATGATGCCACCCGCAACCAGATCCGGATCCACCTTGCGCACATCGCCACTATGTTCAGCGCCAATGACTTCGATGTCCCGATGTTCATTCATGACACCGTGCTGCCCGGCGTGCCGACTATGGAAGGGAAACACGATGTCATCACCTACACCTTCCGGACCACGGATCGGGGCGGACAGGTACGGATTACCACACACGATCCCGAAGCGTTGAAGGCCGTGCATGACTTTCTGAACTTTCAGATTATTGATCACAGGACCGGCGATCCGAATGAAGTGAAGTAACACCCGAGTGGTCGCCCACCCGGAAGTTGCAAGTTTGATAACACCTCGCCCCGAGTGTTGATCAACTGGTTATTTCCGGAATGCCGGTGATTCGCTCGGAACCCGATGAATTCGCCGCGTACACCACTCGATGAGTGGCGCGGCGATGATGCGTTAATTGAGATCCGAGTCTCGACAAAACCCACGGTTGAGGGTTGTGCTATCCCACCCTTTCCGCAATGAGACTGAGGGAAGAATGGGGCGCCCCGCGCACTCACGGCTTGCGGCTAGGCGAGGAAAAGTGAACAAGGGTGGCCCGCCCCCTTTCTGCTCTGGTCCTATTGCGCAGGCGCTATAGCCAACAACTGGGAGTGGAGTGTGCAATCTCGAGCTCTTCCTCAGTCATGTCAACTGAAACGTCGGCAAAAAGCGGAGTACTCAAATAGCGCTCCCCCGTATCCGGCAGCATGCACAGAATTGTCGATCCCTTGGGCGCTTCCGCCGCAACTCGCAACGCTCCTGAAAAGGTTGCACCCGAGGAAATGCCCACGAAGATGCCCTCCTTGCGGGCCAGTTCCTTGCTGGAGCGTATGGCGTCCGCATTTGGAATTCGGACCACCTGGCTGATGACCTTCATATCGACGGTGTCGCCCACCAGCTTGGCTATAAAGTCGGGGCTCCAGCCCTGCTGGGGGTGCGGTTTCCACACGGGGTCACTCGCGGCAGCGGATCCGTCGGGGTTGCGCGCCTGTTCGATTCCGCTCGAGAGCATGGGCGCGTCATCGGGCTCGCAGACGACGATTTTCGTTTCTGGCCGTTCTTTGGCCAGCACGCGCGCGACACCCTTGAGCGTGCCGCCGGTGCCAAATCCCGTGACCCAGTAGTCGAGCCGCTCGCCTTTGAAGTCTTCAATGATCTCCCTGGCCGTTGTGCGCGAATGCATGTCGGCATTGGCTTCGTTCTCGAACTGGCGGGTGGGAAACCAGCCATGTTTTTCGGCCAGTTCGATGGCCTTGGCCACCATACCAATACCCTTTGCCGGCGCTGGAGTGAGCACGACCTTTGCGCCGAGGAAGCGCATGAGTTTGCGCCGCTCGACGCTGAAGGACTCTGCCATCGTGACAACAAGGGGATAGCCTTTCTGCGCGCAGACCATGGCCAGCCCGATGCCGGTATTGCCGCTGGTGGCCTCGATGACGGTCTGGCCAGGCTTGAGGCGTCCTGTCCGCTCGGCATCTTCAATCACGCCGAGAGCGAGACGGTCCTTAACGGAACCGAGCGGATTGAAGGCCTCCATCTTGACAAAGAGATTTACGTCGGGCGGCGCGAGTTTGTTTATCTTTACCACCGGGGTGTTGCCGACTGTTTCAAGGATGTTGGCGTATCTGTGTCCTATTGACCCCCTCCCTTGGATTCGCGCAATTTTACCGCCCATGGCCGAAGAACGTACAGCAAAAAGGCTGTACACTCCTTCGGATAGAATTCCGTTGAGGATTTCCATGCAAAACGACGACAGCCTGAAGAATCGCGCGTCACTGCTGGCCATGAGTTCCGAGAAGTTTCGAGAGCTGGGCGTCCAGCTTATCGATTGCATCGCCGGTTTTCTTGAATCGCTACCCAGCCGGCCTGTAACTCCCGCGGAATCTCCCGCCGACGTACGGCAAGCTCTCGCGGCCGAGCGCACGTTGCCGCAAGAGGGTGCCGATCCAGCGCAGCTGCTCCATCATGCCGCTGACCTACTCTTCGATCGCTCTCTATTCAACGGCCATCTGCGCTTCTGGGGATACATCACCTCGTCGGCTGCGCCCATTGGCGCACTGGGTGAGCTACTGGCCGCCGTGGTCAACCCCAATGTTGGAGCTTGGCTGCTTTCGCCGATGGCGAGCGAGATCGAAGGGCATCCAGGGAGCCCGCGTCGATGACTGCGAATCTTCCGCCAGCCGAGTCGGTATTCGAGCTCAGCTACGGAGTGCAAGCCAGGCAGTGGCTCATGATCCGTCCGGACGCTCAATATATCCTCGATCCCAGGGCCTTTCGTTTAGTGCGCGAGCGCGGGGCATTGGCACTTGGAATTCAAATAAAGATGCAGTTCTGACCGATTCCTCACTGGGAGCGATTTCCACCTGGCCTTACCGGTTTGGATGTAAGAATAGCCATGCGAGCAACGGGAGTATGGAGGGGATCATGGACACGGAAGGATATAAGCAACGTCTTCTGGCGGAAGAACTGAGACTCTCGAAGAGTATTCACCGCGCCGATGAAAACGCCCGCGATCTGAGCGGCGGACCTTCAGTCCAGGATCGGGGCGACGCGAGCGTCAGGGACGAAGAAAAAGATGGGCAGTTCCAGGAAGCAAATACTGAGTTGACTACTCTCAACTTGGTAAGAGACGCACTGAAGCGCATTGAGGAAGGCACGTTCGGCAAGTGCCTTGTGGATGGCAGCCCTATCGAACAGAAGAGGCTCGATGCGGTCCCTTGGACCCCGTACTGCCTGAAACATGAGCAGTTTCGGGAAAACAAGGACCCCCACCGAATTCCGACATTATGACGACCGGGATCACTGATCCAGATAACGAGGCTGTACCCCTTCTGAATGGCTCGACAGGTTCACCTTAATGCTGAGCGCTTTGGACCCGCCTCGAATACTGCTTGGAAACTGGCGGCATACTCGTGGGCGATGAAGTCAAGATCACGATCGACGTTGAAGCGGTCTGTTGGTCACGCCTTGTCAGGCATGCCTGGGGCCCGATGGTATGTATCCTTTGTCCGTAAACCTCGAGTCGGCATCCCAACGAGGTTATGCATCTCGTGAGTCACGAAACCCCGCGCTCCATCGATAACTCGGCCTGAAGACTATCAAGGTCCCGGGCGATCGTAGCGACTGCAACGGTCTTTCCTCCCAGGCGGTAGGAAACGGCGCAATTGTGTTCTTCGAGGGTTCCGTCGATGAGGACTTCGTCCCATCTCTCGGCATGGCCGACGTAGTTCACGGTGACATCGTAATGCTGGCTCCAAAAGAACGGCACAGCATTGAATACCTCACGCTTTCCCAGCATGTTTTTCGCTGCGACCTGTCCCTGCCGCTCAGCAACGACCCAGTGCTCAACCCGGATCGCCTGCCCAGAAATGGGGATCTGGCCAGCGCGCAATGTCGCCAGCTGCGTAAATGCCGGCATGGCTCGTTTCCAGATACTGGTTCACAACAACGCCTCGGTCGACAACAAGCCCTGCTTGACTTGCGAGCGTCAGCGAGGGCCTTACCCCCGCTCCAACAACGATGAAATCAGTATCCAGGGCTGTCCCATCACTGAGAATTACGTCTGAATCGCGAACGTGATCGACTGTCCGGCCCAAATGAAAAACAACGCCATGAGACTCGTGAAGTTTGCGGATGAATGCGCCAACCTCAAGGCCAAGAACTCTCTCTAATGGCTCCCGGTCAGGAGCGACAACATGAACCTCAATATTTCTTCCCCTTAGCGATGCCGCCACCTCCAGTCCGATGAAGCTTGCGCCGATCACCACCACTCCCTCAGCCGAGGATGCCTTCTCGGCAATCGTCTTGCTGTCATCGAATGATCGGAGATAGTGCACGCGCGACTGTGTTGCACCAGGAATGGATAGATGGACGGGTTCGGCTCCGGTAGCCAGCAGAAGAGAGTCGAACGGATAGGTCGCTCCGTTCTCTGTGATGACAGTTTTCTCCTGCACATTGATCGCGGCGACACGCGCATTGAGCAAAAGGTCGATTTTGACAGCAGTGTAGAAGTCAGGCGGTTTGAGCGGTATCCAGTCCGCTGGAGCTGTGCCAGCGAGAAAATCCTTTGAAAGATTAGGCCGATCGTACGGAGGCGAATCGTCGGCGCTGATCAACGTGAGACGTTCCTCATACCCTTCACGACGCAACATTTCCGCTGCCGCGAATGCGGCAGCTCCTCCTCCAACGATGACGATCGATTGCAGTTGTGTGCTTTCGCTATTTGGGTTGGTGTGTGCTTGGGGCAATCTGTTCCTAACAAACACCGTATCTCCGACCCGATCGACTTGCCAGAAGTCGATCGGGTCAAAGGCCGGCGCGTGCAATGCCTCTCCAGTACGCAAGCTAAAGCAGGCGTGGTGCAGTGGACAGCGAACCGTATCATCTACGATGAGGCCATCCGCCAGGGAACCATGATAATGAGTGCAGAAGGCACCGACCGCAAATACATTAGCACCACTCTTCACGAGAATGACGTCCTGATCGTCAACCTTGCCCGCAACAGAACGACCGTTCGGGAGATTCTTGAGGGAAAATCCGGCCCTGAAGTTTGGCAACTGCTGATCATCCATTTCTGAGTCCAATCGTATTTATCGATCGCCGTAAACCGGAACAGCGGCTCCGTGAACGACCTTTGCGTCCTCACTGCATAGGAACAGAATGACACGCGCGATATCGTCAGGCTTTGGCCACTTGTCGAAATCTGCACTGGGCATTTCTTTGCGGTTCGCTTCAGTATCAATGATGCTCGGTAGAATCGAATTCGCCCGAACGCCTGTGCTTCTAAGATCCTCCGCCAATGAGTCCATCATGGCCAGCGCCGCGGCTTTCGAAGCCGCATAGGCGGCAGCTCCGGCCGCATGATCGAACGCCGCTTTCGCAATGACATTGAGAATCGCGCCACTTTTCCTCTTGAGCATTTCGGGAACGACGGCCCGGCTCAGGAGGTAATTCGAGCGCAGGTTGAGAGCAAAGAGCCGGTCCCAGACGACGTTGTCGAGTTCCCATAGCTTTGTGCCGCCGGCATATCCCCCAACTGTGTTGACCAGGCAATCCAGTCTCCCATGTTCCTGGACGATTCGCTCAATCATGCGCTTCACCGAGGTCTCGTCGGTGACGTCTACTTCAAGACCAGTGAGCGATCCTTCGATCGTTTCCGCCGATCGCTGGAGCGATGAGAACTCCTCTTTTCTTTTGTAGGAGACAAAAACTTTGGCGCCTTCCCTCAGAAAGGCGAGGCTGACTGACGTTCCAAGACCACCTGTGCCGCCTGCTACCAGAACCACTTTGTCACGGAATTGTTGATTCACGATTTTCCCCCTCTCTTTAACCTTGCACGTTTGGGGTTTTTACTTACGTCGTTCGCGGGCCTGAGCAGGCAAATAGGACGACTCTGTCAAACTATGCCCAGAGGCCCCTCGGGCGACCTCGATCTTCGCTACGCCCTAAGAATCATCTAATCGACGACTTTGAAGCGACGATTATCCGATCTTGGCCGTAAGCATGGATATGGAACCTCCATCGACTCCTTCAACCGGGAAGGACACGCTCTCGCCTGCCTGACTGGTCCCAAGAACATACAGTAGAGGCAAATAATGATCCGGTGTCGGAATCGAAAGCTTTGCCGAGGGCCCGAGCATCTCGTATTCGATCAGAGCCTTGTGCTCACCTGCGAGCATCATTTGTTTCGCCTCAGTCTCGAATCGAATCGCCCAATCGTAAGGATCGGGCATGTGCCTTCCCCACGCATAGGTGTGAAGATTGTGAACGAGGTTGCCACTACCCATGATGAGGATGCCTTCATCTCGCAAGGGCGCTAATTTCCTGCCGATCTCGAAATGGAATCTCGCGGGCTTGCTTTCATTGATGCTAAGCTGCACGACAGGAATATCGGCATCGGGATACACGTGCCGGAGTACGGACCATGTGCCGTGATCGAGGCCCCATGCGTCATCAAGTTCAACATGCAAAGGAGCCAGCATTGTTTGAACCCGCCGGGCGAGATCGGGATCACCCATCGCTGGGTATTGCACACGGAATAGCTCGCGTGGAAAGCCACGGAAATCGTGAATGGTCCGCGGTGCCGAACTGACAGTAAGTCCTGTTCCAGGTACAAACCAGTGCGCAGAGATCGAAAGAACCGCGGATGGTTTCGGAATCTGTCTTCCTAACTCTCGCCATGCTTCGGTGTAGCGATTGTTCTCAAGCGCATTTATGGAATTACCGTGTCCAAAAAAGATTGCGGGGAACACATTAGCCATGTCAGAACCTCCTTTTCTAAAAGCGGCTTCATGATCATCAGTTAATGCGAACAAGCATCCGCGGGAGTCAGTAAATCCTCGGGTGTCTTACACGCCAAGGCGGCATCAAGATTATCGAGCGCCCGCATGCCTATCCGTATCCGCCTTTCGATAGTCGCCGTGCCCAGATGAGGAAGCAAAAACACACTGGGGAGAGTTCGGCATGCAGGGTTAATATGAGGTTCTCCGCTGTAAACGTCAAGCCCTGCGGCGGCGATCCGGCCAGAACGAAGAGCTCGGATCAGCGCGTCATCATCGACTAGGCTGCCTCGTGCCTCATTCACAACGACCGCACCATGAGGCAGCAGTTCGATCGTTTTTTCATTCAGGAAATGAGCGGTTTCCTTCGTTCCCGGTGCATGTAATGTGAGAACGGTCTATCGGCAAGAAGATCGTGCGCATCGGCATGAAACACAGCTCCACGCTCCAACTCGGGACTTAGCCGATGCAAATCCGTGTAGTGGATGCTCATTCCGAAAGCGCGGGCCCTCTCAGCTACTGCGGAACCAATGCGCCCCATTCCATAGATGCCAAGGACCTTGCCGCTCAGCTGCCAACCCAACAATTCGGTGGGTCTCGGTCACGCCAGTTGCCACTCCGTACGAGCGCTTTGCCTTCACTTGCTCGCCGGGAGGCAGCCAGCAGAAGAAGAATCGCGATATCGGCAGTCGCATCGGTCACCACGCCCGGAGTATTCGTGACCTCAATTCCGCAGGCAGCCGCGGCCGCGAGATCAATGTGATCGAATCCCGCGGAGAGAGTCGCGATCACACGCACCGAACTCGGTAGATGGGAAAGCGCACGTGCGTCCATCACATCCTGCTGCGTTATAAGCAGTGCGTCTGCTCCAGCGGAAACATCGATTAACTCGTCACTCGAATAAAGCCGGTCATCGGAATTCAATCGAGCGATGTAGTCGCAGGTAATCCGCGACTCCACCTCGTGGGGCAATCGACGAGTCACGACGAGAGTCTTCTTGGGCATGAGGTCATTACCCTGGGATGGAATTGTAGTACGTCAGCAACCCGGAGAGTTGTCTTTCCGGTTCACGATGCACTCGGGCCTATAAGTCCGAAAGCAACAATCGCCAATACTGAGGATTCAATGCCCAGAGGAGTCCGCATGACGGCTTGCCTCGAACAGGAACCAAGTGCGCCGCTCGGTCTCGTCGATCCAAGTCTCAATGAGACTGGCAGTCGCAATGTCATTATGGCCGTCGCAGATTCCATGTACTTCTCGGAGACGAGCCGCCAAGGCCTTGCTGTCTTCGCGCAACTCTGAAAGCATGTCTTCCGGTTCGACAAATTCGGCGTCATTGTCCAAAACGCGCTGCATCCGGGATATGTGTCCAATGGAGTGAAGCGTCGTTCCTCCCACCTTGCGAATGCGTTCCGCAATCGGGTCGGTCATGGCAAACAGCTGATCTGCCTGTTCGTCGAGAAGCAAATGGAAATCGCGAAAGTGCGGCCCACTCATATGCCAATGGAAGTTCTTGGTCTTCAGGTAAAGCGCAAACACGTCCGCCAGGATCGCATTCATCGCTCCTGAAATATCCTTAGTTGCCTTCGGTTTGAGGTCGGTGGGCGTGATTAAAGGAGCCTCTTGCTTACGCTCCAAATTGTCTGTGACCGCAATCGATTTCGTCATACATTTCCTCCTTGCCGATTTGGCTTGTTTCAATAAAGGCTTGGCCGCCAGGCCTCTGGGGCGATTTGGCCCGCGGAAAGTAGGAAGAGAGCAGTACTTGTCTCATTCCTGCTGGTGAATGAGTTTCGTCGTGAGCTCCAATCAATATCCAACCGTGAGCGTTGCCGGAGATGCTTCGGCTGCTCCATCTCATCAACCATTGCAATGGCAAAATCCTCCATTGAAATCCAACTTCGGCCGTGTGAATTGGTAAGCAATTGATCCGCTCCCAAGCGAAATTTCCCCGTACGCTCGCCAGGAATGAATTCTGCTGAAGGGGACAGAAACGTCCATTCAAGATCCTTCTCGTTACGGAGTTCATCGAGAAACCGAATTCCGGCGAGTGCTTCAGCCTTGTAAGCATCGGGGAACCCGGGTGTGTCTATCAACCGTTTCCCCGGAGCAACTTGTAGACTGGCAGCTCCCCCTACCACGAGAAGACGCTTGACCTTGGCTTCTTTGACGGCGGTTATCAAACTATTTGCGTCCGATGTCTGGAATCGCGAGGCGCTAATGACCGCGTCGTGATCGACAAGCAGCGAAGCCAGCATTGAGGGTATTGTGGCATCTCCCTGCCGAATCTCCAGACCGGCCCGCGTCGCTCCGTTCCCGGGATGGCGCGCTATACCCGTGACTTTGTGGCCGCACCTAAGAAGTTCTGCGGCAAGTCTTGATCCCACGTGCCCAGTGATCCCAGTCAATGCAACCTTCATGAGACGTCCTTTGGATGTGCTCCGTCATCCATTCCGTGCGCGGATTCTTATGGGTTGTCTGAAACACAACAAAAATCTGCCTGAATAGGCTTCGAGATCATCTCCATGTGGATTCAGGGAGCGAATTGCTACCCGTATTTGCGGACCACCCGTTCCCATTCATTATCACCTCCATCCCGGGAGTCTATTCAATATTGAACATACCATGGGCTTTAAACGGGGGGCCGTGTCGTCCTCCTCCACACGATATATTTAAAGATCACTCTCGCAAAAGAACGTTGATAAGGGCGCTGCGAATGCGCATGCCAACGCCTTCGCCGGAGCCCCGGAGTACGGCGACCGCGATATTCCCAAGCTAACGATTCCCGAGACGATACAGAGGATGCTTTTAATTGCTCGCGAGTGCGAATCCGGAGGAGGGCCCTAAAAGGTGTCGTCCATCAAGCCCACCCGCTTTTCAAATTCAATGTCTGGTTGCGATTCAGAGCCTCACCGACAAGCAGAATTGTTTGCGTTCGGGATCGCAAGAAATGTGATGCTGGTTGGCGGGAATATGAGATTTCCAGAATCTGTTGGCGTCCCCATCAGTTGCGGCAGGGCGTCGTCTGCGCCCAGGCTGAGTTCGTTCCCGTTCAACCGAACCTGATTGCTCAACAGACTCCCCGCCGTGATGGTATAGAGTTCCGCGGCGATGGGCACGTCAAGCGATTGGGGTGCAGTACGGTTCGCATTGATCACCAGAACTGTCACTCCGCCCGGCGTGTCTCGCAGACAATGGGCGTAGACATGCAGTCCTGCGGCAGAGAAGGCGCCAGGATTAAGCACCGTTGTTCCCATGAGTTTCCGCCACAGAAGCGCTGCCCAATAATCGGGTCGCGGCGCCAGCGTGTTCTCATCGAGCAAGCCGTAATCGCTCGCATCGAGGGTGTTGTGCATCACCACCTCAACACCGCGTTGGGCCATGCTCCCGAGCTGGTTCAAATAGCGAACGGTGTCGAGAAAAGTGGAGGCCCATGAGTTACCCCCGCAAGCTGCATCCGCAGTCTCAGTGATCCAGAGCGGCTTGCCCGGCTCAAAGCGGTCGCGGAGATTCGCATAGAAGGCTTCGACGGTATCTGTTCGCGAAAGCCACTCATTGGAGAGGGCGGCATCCTCAGTGGTTAGGTCGTTCGCGCCAAGGCTCGCACATCGGTTAGAGACCGCTCCATAAAAATGATAGGAGAAGGCATCAAAGACGGGGCCGGCAGCTTTGAGCAGATCTTCTGACCTCAGCATACCCCCAGGCAGCACCATGGTGCCTCCCTCGCCCACTGAACTTGGGCCGAGGATCACCAGGTTCGGAGCGGTCTTCTTGACGAACGGGCGAATGACAGCCAGATCGCGCCCATAGGCAGCGGCGTCATAACCCTTCGGTGCGCCCCCCATCGCCGCGGCTGTCGGCTCATTCATGAACTCCGCCGCGGCAATATTGCCGCCGATCGATCGGGTGTACGCAAGGACCTTACTTGCCTCCCTCGGCGTCCACACACCGGCACTACTGCGCGTGCCCACACCGGTTGCAAACGATGTCACGGTTTTTGCATTCACCGCATTCGCAAAGTCAATGACGCCCTTCCATTGCTGCCGCGTAAGCACGCCGTTGAAACCCTTCGGCAGCGATTTTGGCGCCGGGCCAGTCGCATCGTAGAAGTAGGTGGTGTTCGCCCACGTTCCACTGACGCGCACATACGCCGGCCCTAGGGCGACCGCCAGCCTGCGCCGCCGGAGATTCGTCAGATCGATAGGCGGACGGTACTGAAACATGTCGGGATTCATCCCGGCAGGCGCGCTTGAGCTTGGCTGAACCAGTTTGGCTCCGGCATTTGATGGGTTGCCGTAAGGCTTCCAGAAATTCCCGCCAGTCACTTCGAGCATTTCAACGTTGTACGACTGGAAGCGCTCATCAACAGTGCCGATCCGAGACATCGTTGCCGGAGTGAGGGCTGGCTGTGGCGGACCACTCGAAGTCTTGGAACACGCCGTCACTCCGAGCACTGCCAGTGCTGCACTCGCCACCGCTACGATGCCTCCGCGCTTTAACATGTCACGCCGACCCATCGAGCTGCCACACGCGTGTCTCAGATCGCTAACAGATCGCGAGCGGCTCACATAACACCAATCTGTTTCAGCAATCCGACCAAGTCATAGAAGAGCTTCTCTTCGACGATCTCGGCGTCCTTCCAGTGCGCCACGGTGCAGAACTCAATATGAGATTTCTTGTTGGTTGGGGAGATCATCTTGCCATCGGCCCCCTTCATCGGACCGCGCATCGTGCCCGCAACATCAGCGACGGTGCACGTCCAGTCGCCCTGAGCAATCTCAACTTTATAGGGATGATTGATCAGATGGTTGTCGGGAAACGTCTTGAAAAACTCGACCGACTCCGCTTTGTGATTGTCGCGCCCTCTTGTCGGCTCGGCCTGACCGGGCCAAAATACAGTGGTGTCCTTGGAATGTCGCTTTTCAAACGAATCCCAGTCCTGTGCGTTCCACGAGTCGTCGAGTGTCCTCATGAGCTCAAGGTTGTTCTGTGTCATGTGATCCTCCGAAAATGCGTGGTAGGTTACTTAAACAGGTTCTAGCCATCAGTCCGCCGAGGCTCATTCTACGCCTTGGTTCGTTTCTCCGCTCCATCCGCCTAATGTTAGATAGAACATCTTATCTAACTATTCTTTGATCTTCGCAGTCCGGTGGCGTGGCTCTCCAGCCAGAGGGCGGTTGTGGGTTCCGTTCTCTGTCCTCGGACGATAATTGGCAGCCGCTAGCATGCCGCTTTCCATCGGGAGGCAAGGAAGCCAGACGAACTTCTTGATCCTACAAGTGGCTAACCTCCGCTTTACCAATCGAGGGCAATTCTGGAGGAGAAGCAGCTGTCGGAGTAGCAAGATTCGGCAAACGGCAAGTGTGCCAATTTCAGATTGTCTCAACCGAGGGGTTCACCCCCGTTGACTGTGCCCATTTTTGTGCCCAGTCTGTTTCAAAAATCGGCCATGATCTGGGGTATGCCAATAGCAATTGGACGGAGAAGTGAAGAGGCAAATCAAACAACCGATGGGGATTTATGCAACCCGTAGCAGCAGGATGTCTCACCTCCAACTGGACGGTGCGAATCGAGCCGCGCCGACAGAGCATCGTTCACGCGACCAGACGTTCCCAGAACTTGTGGCAACGAAAGAGGCGGCATGTCCCCGCAACGGTTCTCATGCTCGAATGTCGGTACAAGGGCGGGCAAGATCGGGTTGAGATCGAGAGCCGCATGATGTACGATCTGTCTGTTCTTCTCGAATCCATCGAGAGAACACACGAGTTGCTTCCGTGCGGGCAGCAGGGGAGTAAGACTCGTGGACCTATTTCTGAAGGCAAAATCGAAGTATTTCTGGTGCGACCTCACGGTGCGCGGTGAGCATTTTCGCGGATCGACCAAAGAAAGCAATGAAACCAGGGCGCAGAAGATCGCCGCTCTCAAACTCGCTGCCGCAATCGAGGGCAGCGACTCGCTCAAAACCCGGAAGCCGCCCGCATTTCGGGAGTTTTCCAAAGAATTCCTCGAATGGGTGAAAAACGGAAGGCTCGAGCCCCAAACCCGGCGTGATTACCGGAATGGATGACGACTCTTACAAAGCAGGAAGTTCGTCGGAATGCGAATGAATTGCATGACAAAAGGCGAAATCGAGAAGCTGAAGTTCTCAGCTTCAGCTCGCATGCGACCCGATTTCGCGCTTGGAGTTTATCGATGCCACGTTTCATGATCGCCGGAACTGCAATTGCGGCCTTTTTCGCTATCGCGCTATTGCCCAATTCTGCCAATGCCCTAGGCGAGCAGAATTATGTGAGCACATCGCCGGCGCCAGCAGATTTTGTGCTGGCGGAAAACGGCAAGGCAGTTTCGCTCGTGGTGAGCGACTCGGATTGGCTGGGGGTGGTCAGGGCTGTAGGCGACTTGAGTCAGGACTTGGGGCGAGTGACGGGACGCGATGCGCCCGTGATCAAGAGCGACGCTCCGGCGGCAGATGAAGTTGTGCTGATCGGAACCATCGGCAAGAGCCCGCTGATTGACTCGCTCATCAAGAGGCACGAGCTGGATATAAGCGGGATTCAAGGACAGTGGGAGTCGGCCGTGACGACCGTGGTGGAGCACCCGATGAAGGGGGTACGGCGGGCGCTGGTGATTGCCGGCGCGGATAAGCGCGGCACCATCTACGGAATCTACGACCTTTCGGAGCAGATGGGTGTTTCGCCGTGGTACTGGTGGGCCGATGTGCGGGTGCCGCACGCGGATGCTCTGTATGTGCAGCCGGGGCGATATGTGCAGCCCGTACCGGCGGTCAAATATCGCGGGATCTTTTTTAACGATGAGGCTCCGGCGCTGTCGGGATGGACGAAAGAGAAGTTCGGAGGAATGAATCACGAGTTCTACACGAAAGTATTCGAGCTGCTCCTGCGGTTGAAGGCAAATTTCCTGTGGCCGGCCATGTGGAACAACGCGTTTGCGGCGGACGATCCACTGAATGCGAAGCTGGCCGACGAATACGGCATCGTTATGGGGACCTCGCACGAAGAGCCGATGATGCGTGCGGAAAAAGAGTGGACGGCTGGACATCACGGTCCGTGGGACTACACGACCAATCAAAAAGAAATCGACGAGTTCTGGCGCACGGGGATGGAGCGGGACAAAGATTTCGAAGAAGTGGTGACGCTGGGCATGCGCGGCGAAGGCGACACGCCGATGTCGGCCAGCGCAAATACGGAGTTGCTGGAGCGGATCGTCGCGGACCAGAGAGAGATTTTGAAGAAGACGGTGAATCCCGACCTGACAAAGGTTCCGCAGGTGTGGGCGCTCTACAAAGAGGTGCAGGGTTACTACGAAAAAGGCATGCGCGTGCCGGACGATGTGACCTTGCTATGGAGCGATGACAACTGGGGTGATTTGCGCCGGCTGCCGACGGCCGAGGAGCGCAAGCGCTCGGGCGGTGCGGGAATATACTACCACTTCGATTATGTGGGCGGTCCAAGATCGTACAAGTGGTTGAACACGAATCCTATTCCGAAGGTTCAGGAACAGATGCATCTTGCGCTTGCATACGGAGCCGACCGGCTCTGGGTTGTGAATGTGGGCGATGGTAAGCCGATGGAGTTTCCAATCGAGTTTTTTCTTGATTATGCGCGGTCGCCTGAGCGCTGGGACAAAGACCACCTGGACGAGTTTACGAAGCTGTGGGCGACGCGGGAGTTCGGGCCTGAACATGCCGACGAGATTGCGACGGCAATGGAGGATTACACCAGGTACAACGGGCGGCGGAAGCCGGAGCTCATCGATCCATCGACTTTCAGCTTGACGAACTATCACGAGGCAGACCGCGTTGATGCGGAGTGGCGCTCGCTGGCCGATCGGGTGGACAAGCTCGCTGCCGTTCTGCCGCAAGATGAGCGGACTAGTTATTTTGAACTGATTCAATATCCGGTGGATGCGTGCGCGAATTTAACCGAGATGTACATTGGGGCGGCGCGGAATGCGGCGGATGCGAAGGCTGGAAATCCGCCAGCGAATGTGATGCCTGCGGTGAGCTGGATCCAGGTGCCGGAAGCGGGATCGCTGGGCGTGAGCGCAGGGGATGCGACGTTCACGCGAGCGGGAGGCCGTTTTGGATTCTCGCTGGGGACAATTAGTACCTTTTCAGACCCAACGCGAACCCTCACACTCTTCGACCGCGGCAGGAGTCCCGTGGAGTACAAGGTCGAGACGAGCGCGCCATGGATCGTGGCGAGCGAGACAAGCGGAACGGTTGGGGCCACGGAGCAGAAGGTGGTGCTGCATGTTGACTGGAGTAAAGTGCCCGTGGATACGGACAGCGCCGAGGGAACGGTCAGGGTGAGCTCGGGTGACGGACGCCCGATGACGTACATGTTGCGCGAGCAACGCGTGAATCTCATGCCGGAAACAGTACATGGAACCATCGAGGGCGATGGTTACGTCGCCATCGAAGCGGCCGATACGTCAAGCCGCACGGCGGACGGCGAAACACATTGGGAGGAATTGCCCGGCTACGGAGAAACGCGTTCGGCGATGACGGTATTTCCGGTAACGGCGCCGAGCAATACGGACTCGAAGGCGGCGCTCGAATATAGCATGTACCTCTACGACATAGACGATTTCGAATTGCAGGCCACGCTGGCGCCGACACTGAACTTTGTTCCGGGGCGCGGGCTGCGATTTGCGGTTTCTGTGGATGATGGACCGCGCACGGTAGTGGACGAATTGGAGCACAACTCTCAGCAGGACTGGGAGCAGGCAGTGAGCGATGGAGTACGGCGCGTTACGCTACCACTCGCCATTGCGAAACCGGGATATCACACGCTGCGGATATGGGCGGTTGATCCGGGTGTCGTGCTGGAACGCATCGTGGTGAGTCACGGTGCGCTGCGGCCAAGCTATCTGGGACCGCCGGAGAGCGAGCATTTTCCAGGCTAGCAAGCTTGCTCACTGTTTGTTTGTGCCGCCACTGCCGGTCGGCGCATGAGCGCTCAGGGAATTCTCGGTTGCAGGCTTGCTCCAGCGCGTGGCGGCCCACACATGGTAGCTATTGAAGAGAAACTGGCTGCCCAGAATCAATAGCCAAACCCATAGCGCGAAACGCAAGGGCCGGCGCGGAACCCGCGTGCTCAGCACGGTTCCGCCAATCGCCCCAGCCACGCCGCCGATGATGAGCTGCAGCAACAACTCAGGGTTGGTGGCGTGGGTGAACCAGTGCGCGCCGCTGCCAATGAGCGAAACCACAAAGCCGAAAACGATATCGGTTCCCACCACTTGCGCCGGCGCCAACGGCGTCATGCTCAGCAATGCAGCGCTTCCCAGCGCCCCCGCTCCCGCGGAAGAGAAACCCACCTCAGCACTGACCGGGAACATGAGCCACGAAAGCAGCGGGCTGCGGTCGCGCGCGGCCGGGTTATCTCGCATCGGACGGAACGAATAAAACAGCTGCCAGCTCGCCGTGCTGACCAGAATTGCGCCGAGGATTGCATTCAGCAGGTTTGCTGATCCCGCGTTGACCAAATGCTTCAAAAAGAGCGACCCGACGAGAACGCCCGGCGCTCCGCCCAGCAGCATGTAGCCCAGCGTGCGCCAGGCAACATTGCGCCGCGCGATTTGCGCCGGTACCAGGATCAACTTCACCGCCGCCGAAAACATCAGTCCGATGCCCACAGCAACCGGAGCCGGCACGCCGAGAAACAGCACCAGGACAGGCACGGTAACAGTGCCGGCGCCCACGCCGGTGAGCGCGATGAACAGTGCGATGAAAAATCCGATCACGTACTGCATCTGCTGGCCCTCAGTCCCTCTTTTTCCGGGCTACTTCGCCGGCGCTGCCTGAATGTGTATCCCGCATTCCACTTTGCGGCCGGCCCAACGGCCCGAGCGCGGATCGTTCGGATCGAGCGGCAGTGACGTGCATGGCTCGCAGCCGATGGAGGTGTAGCCTCGCTCATAGAGCGGCAACAACGGAATCCCAAGCTGCTCGCATGCGTACCAAACGTCCCGCGTTGTCCACTCAGCCAGCGGCGCCAGTTTCAGCACCTGCTTACCGCCGGGCAGCGAAAACATCGCCGACTCTTCAAGCGCGGCGCGGCTTCTTGCCTGCTCGCGACGCAGGCCGGTCAACCACACGCGATACCCGGCCACGGCTTTGAACAGCGGTTCGACTTTACGCAGCCCGCAGCAGCGGTCAGGCGCGGTCTGATAGAGCAGGCCGAATTCCGCCTCCTGCTCGGCCACCGTCTTTTCCGGCAGCAGGTTGATCAGGTTCAGATCCCACTCGCACGCAATGCGGTCGCGATACGCGTACGTCTCTGCGAAGTGGTAGCCCGTATCGAGAAAAAGAATCGGAATCCGCGGATCGACCGCGATCGCCAGCTTGGTAAGCAGCACGTCTTCGGCCTGAAAGCTGCAAGTGAGGCACACGTCACCCTTACCCGTCACCTCGCGCGCCAGCGTGGCCCGCACCGCGGCCAACCTTATGGTCACTTCAGCGGCTATCTCCGCAACGCTCATCACAAATCCGCCCCTTCTGGAGAAATGAAGATTTCCGCTCGCTCCAGCAACTGATGCACAGAAGCGACAGCGTGCATCCTGTTGTCGGCGCCCAGCGTGATCTCGAAACCACCGGCATTCGCAGTAAGCACACTCTCATCGCCGAGGCGCGCCAAAATAGTGAGCATTCCCGATCGGGTTTGCAGATCGGCAACAATATCGAAGATTCGCAGATGTTCGAGAGACGCCAGTTCGCCGGCATCGATGCGGCACGTTACGGCTCCTACGGCAAACAATGAGCGTTCAACAGCGTCAATCAAATCCGTGGGGCCCGCAAGCTCGAGCACGCCGCCCCGGTGCCGCCAGCGAGCTTCACGCTCGCCCGAGGTCACTCGACCCCATGCCCCGGCTTCGTCTTCCTCGCTCGCCGCTGCCTGGCCTTGTGCTTCGGTGATCATGCCGGCCGCCACGGTAGCGTTGGTTTCGGGATCAATAAGGATAAGCGCGCCGGTTCCGCGATTGTCGCGATAGAGATCGAGAGCCATGGGCCGCAGCAGATGCAGCGAAACCCCGCCGATATCGTTCATGCGCAGAGTCGCCGCCGGCTCGTGCCTGAGCGCGCTCAGATCCACGCGGTGATCGATCAACGAAACAATTGCAGGAACTGTGTGGCTGGTGTGCTTCAGCAAATAGCGGCGATTCACATCGAGCGGCCGCTGATCCATCCACACCAGCGATGCCCTCACGCTGCTGACCACCACGGGCGGCGCCTTAATACCGGCGATCAAGTCGCCCCTGCTGATATCCACTTCGCGATCGAGCACTAAAGTGACGGAGAGCGGTGCAATCGCCTCTTCAAGATCGCCATCGAAGGTGACAATGCGATCGATCCTCGCGCTTCGTCCCGACGGGAAAACTGCAATCTCGTCACCGCGGCGTATCACCCCTGACGCAATCTGCCCCGCAAATCCGCGGAAAGTGTGGTCGGGCCGCAGCACGCGCTGCACGGGAAAGCGGAAGGGTTCGTTCCGCGTTTCCCGCGCTGAAGGCAGCGCCTCCAGCAACTCCAGCAGGGAAGGCCCCGCGTACCACGGCATCGCGGCGGTTGAATGAACCACATTGTCGCCCTTCAATGCGCTGACGGGAACAAAATGCACCTCAACGGGCGTGCCGGTATCGGCCGCGATCTGCTCTAGAACTGCCCTGAAGTCGGCCTCGATCGCGCGGAAAGCCGGTTCATCGTATTCGATCAGATCCATTTTGTTGACGGCGACAAGCACATGCCGCACGCGCAGGAGTGAAGCAATGTATGCGTGGCGCCGCGACTGGATCTGCGCGCCCTTGCTGGCGTCGATGAGCACGATCGCTGCATCGGCGGTTGACGCGCCTGTTGCCATGTTGCGCGTGTACTGCTCGTGGCCCGGCGTATCGGCAATGATGAATTTGCGTCGCGCGGTCGAAAAATAGCGGTAGGCCACGTCGATGGTGATGCCCTGCTCGCGCTCGGCGCGCAGCCCGTCCGTCAGTAGCGCGAAGTCGATCTGTCCCGGCGCCGTCGTGCCTTTGCCCTCGATCGACTTCACCTGGTCTTCGTAGACCGATTGCGTGTCGTAAAGCAGCCGCCCGATGAGCGTCGATTTGCCGTCGTCCACGCTGCCCGCCGTGGAAAAGCGCAGCAAATCCTTCTCGCGCTCGGCGAGCAGGAATTTCGCAATGGAAAAAGGGGGAGCGGTCAAGGTTGCCACTTAAAAGTAGCCCTCCCGCTTCTTGATCTCCATCGATCCTTCCTGGTCGTGATCGATTACTCGATTTGCTCGCTCCGACGAATGGAACCCGATTAGCTCCGCAATGATTGCGGGAAGGGTATCGGCATCGGAGCGGATGGCGCCGGTGCAGGGGCTGCAGCCCAGCGAGCGCAGACGGCTCTTCACCATTTGCGCCTTTTCGCCCGGTCGCGCTACAAAGTCCTGTTCGATCGGTAACAGTGCTTCCTGACCCGAGCCGATTGGACGCACATACATCGGCCGTTCCTTGGCAAAGTAGAGATCGACCACGGGAATCTTTTCTTCGTGGATGTACTGCCACACGTCCATCTCCGTCCAGTTCGAAAGCGGAAACACACGAATGCTTTCGCCGGGATGGATGCGCGCGTTGTAAAGGTTCCACAGCTCGGGGCGTTGGTTCTTCGGGTCCCACTGCCCCGCTGTGTCGCGGAACGAGTAAATTCGTTCCTTTGCCCGCGACTTTTCCTCGTCGCGCCGCGCCCCACCGAAGGCCGCATCGAATTTGTAATGGCGCAGCGCATCCAGCAGCGCCTGCGTCTTGAGCAGCCCGCAACAGCGCTTGGTGTCGAGCACGATGGGATTTGTTCCCGCAGCGATCGCCGGCTCATTCCGCCACACCAGCAGCTCCGCACCCACTTGCCGTGCCATTTCGTCCCGGAAGGCAAGCATCTCCGCAAACTTGAACCCGGTATCGATGTGCAAGAGCGGGAAGGGAATCGGGCCGGGGTAAAAGGCCTTCTGCGCCAGCCTAAGCATTACTGAGGAGTCCTTGCCGATGGAATAGAGCATCACCGGGCGCTCGAACTCCGACGCAACTTCGCGGAGGATATGAATGCTCTCCGCCTCAAGCAGGCGCAAATGGTTCAACCGCGGCGATGTGATGGCTGGCGATTGCGGCGATGTTTTGACTGGTTCAGTTTCGGCGACCGGCATTGTGACCTCTCGGTTTCAGTAGGAATGCTGAAAACCGGTGCGCGCAAAGACAAACCCGGCGTTCAGCAGCGGGTGCGTCTTCTGGATCGATTGTGCTCAGGAGATCAGAGACTAGCGGGGACACCCGTCGAAGATGTTCGACAGGCGACAACAGGAACGGCTTGGTAAGGCGCAAACCATGTGTAAAGAGATGCTAACAAAACCCGCCGCCCGAAACAAGGGGCCGGGGTTACTAAGCAAAAAGTGCGCACATTCCGCTGCTCTTCACTTTTTGACTTGTACGATCTCGCCCTTCTGCGGTCGGCCTCTGCTGGCTCAAGACGGATCGCGCTCTCGTCGGGTGGCATTCTGGCTGCGGCTTCCAGGTTGGTAATCGCGGCATTTATATCCCCCAGATCAAGCTGAAACTTGCAAGTTGTTGATAGACTCTCGGATCGTTCGCTCCGGGCTGCTGTGCCAACGCTTTGAGCAGCGAAGCGATGCCGTGCTGCCCGCTTTACATTCCTTGGCGGGCTATTACTTCACCAGTTACAGACGATTTGGCGAAAAATCGCGTGGAACTCAGGGCCCGGAGATCAGGCCAGAGCAGCCAAGCGGAACATAGTTGCCAAACGGCGATCGCCCCATGGCGGCTCCGCTCATTCGGAATCACACACGAAAAGCTGGGAGCTGAAAGCTCGAAGCTGTTCTTCTGCTCCCTGCCTCTTTCAGTGTCCCGGCACAGGTTGAACCGGCGGAGCACCGACCGGATGAACCGGCTCCCGGGTCTCGCCTCTGGCTGCCCATCCCATCGCCGCAAACCAGCCGAAGAGCGTCCATCCCAGCAGCACATTCACCACCGCGATCCATGCAGTCGATTTGCAGTCCCTGTACATCGCGAGCCCCGTCGGCAGCAAGTACACCAGCACTCCGGCCACAAACAGAACCAGATTGACAGGCGCCATCAGATCGGTGTTGTGCCGCTCCAGTCCCAGCGCCACAATCACAATGGCGCCCGCGGCCAATCCCGCGATGCAAGCAGTCGTAGCAAATTGTTCATCTGCCACCCCCTCTAGCGAAGCCACAGTCGCTATGTTCCGCGTCCACGTGGCCCAACGCGGCGCGCGTGCTTAAGGGAGTTCGACCTTGCGCGCAGCTGAGCAGGGCACAGTCACTTTGGCTTTGCCTTCGAATTGTGGCACAAATGCTAGCCCCACCTCCGCCCTCTTGCAATCGAATCTTACGTTCACTCCGTGTCACTTTCGGTGCATCTGCCGCGCCATTGAACAGGGATCACAACGCCCATCGTCTGTGAGGCATTCGAACGAGTGCACTTTCACGCGCAGTGATCCGACGGAATCACATTCTGCCGCGCCAATAGACTGTTCATCCTGTCAAATCAGGGTTGAGATCAAGAGGGGAAATTGACGCCATTTGGAGCCTACGGCGTTTTTCGGGACTGATTCAGGGACTTCAGCGATCGTCCCTTGGCTCGTGGCGGGTTCATGTATGGCAAGGGGATTTATCAACAGTTGACGCAAAATTTGATTGGCCGACAACTGAGGGATCACCTCATTATTACCGGACCCAGGGTTATATATGGATGCAGTATACGTGGAAGCGAGAGCCAGTCGCAGACGAGCGGCTCACTGCACTTGATACACTGTCATCGACTCCGCCGGCTCTTCGATATTCAACTTTCCATCGCGGGCCGCCGGCGCACTTCCCGTCGCCGGAGCCATTGCCTGAAACTTCGTACACCCGGCAAGCGCGGTCCCTTCCACCGGCAGCTTCAGGAGTTCACTTTGTTCTGCCTTGTTTACGATAATGAGGAGCCGCTCCGTCGACGGATCGGCGGAGCGGCTGTACGAACAACTCCCCGCCCCTGATGTGCGAATAAATGCAAACACATCATCGTCGGCGAAAAGATCCTGTTCGAGCCCTGTCTCGAGCGCTGGATGCGACGCCCGCAGCGCCAGCATCCCTGAGGTCCAGGCGAATATCTGCTGCTCAGTGGCCGTGCGGCCCGCTCTGGTAAAGGCGCTGCGCGTGTCCCCCGGAAAGCCACCGGGAAAGTCCCGTCGGTTATCAGGATCATTGCCTCCCTCCATGCCAATCTCGTCTCCGGAATAAAGCTGTGGCATTCCGCGCAACGTGGCCAACAAACCCAGCGCCAATTTCTGCCGGGGAACGGAGCCGCCAGCCTCCGTAAAAAAGCGCGAGGTATCGTGATTGCCTATAAACGGGACCAGCCGTTCGGGATGCGGATAGAGCGCGTCCTGGCGCAAAACGGTGGCCAGTTCGGTCATGGGATTGTCGTGGGCCAAAACGTCGCGCAGCGCAAAGTAGACGGGGAAGTCGAAAGGTGTGTACAGCCCTGTATCGATGCCCTGGTGCGTCACTCCTCCCGCGAAATATGAAGTGACTTCGGGATCACGATCGAAGATCTCGCCCACGGTTGTCAGGTGCGGATAGACGCTATGCAGCGTGGCGTGAAAATCACGCCAGAATGCGCGGTCCACATAAGGAAACGTATCCAACCGGATGCCGTCGAGGTTGGCCGTTTCAACCCACCATAGCGCGTTTTGAATCAGGTAGCGCGCCACCAGCGGATTCTCCTGGTTGAGATCGGGCATGTCGTCCGTGAACCAGCCGTCGGTTACATCGCGCCACGCCTGCGGCGGAGCGTGCGGGTTCACCAGCGCATAAAAGTCCGTCTTCACGGCGCTATGATGCTCAAGCGTGCCGTGGAACCACTCGGGCGCGGGAGGATCCAGCACCCAAGGGTGCTTGACGCCGATGTGATTGGGCACCAGGTCGATCACCAGCTTCATGCCGTGCGCGTGCAGCGCATCAGACAGATGCTGGTAGTCCGCAAGCGTGCCAAAGTGCGGGTCGACTGCGTAAAGGTCGGTGGCCGCGTAGCCATGATAGGCCACTGGCATCGCGCCGTTGGAAGCGACGGGCGTTGTCCACACTGCCGTCACGCCCAGTTGCTTGAGGTAATCCAGATGCTGCTCGATACCGGCCAAGTCTCCGCCATGCCAGCCGCGCGCGGCGGCCCGATTGTCGCTGGTGGGATCGTTGGCCGGCTTTCCGTCGGCGAAGCGGTCGGTCATGATCAGATACAACGCATCCGCCGAAGAAAATCCGCGATGCGCCTTGGGGTCGTTGTCGCGTGCCTTGAGCGCAAACGCGCTGCGTGCCCGGCCCTGGGCATTGCTGGCAATGACCCAAAGCGTTTGCGGCGCGGCATCCTTTGTGCGCAGCCAGAGGAACGCCCAGTGACCGTTGTCCGAAGCCTGCGTATGCAGGATCGCGACGCCTTTGCCCGCAACGGTGAAATGTGCCTGCTTCAGGTTCTGACCGTGCACCAGTAACATGGGGTCGGGAAATCCGCTCCACCAGTCAGGCGGATCGATTTTGTCGACACACGGAGCGCTGTCCCGGTTTGCGTCGCACCGACCCGGTAGACCCTGCGCCGGCGCTGCGAAAACAGTTCCGCCACTGATCATCAGCAGCGTTGCGAGACAAAGCAGCCTCCCGTGGCCCTTCATGACGTAGCCTTTCGCAGGTTCAGATATCGGGTTGTAATGGATCCTGAAGAGCCGCGCCACGGCAGGAACCCAAGCCGTGGCGCGTCAGAGCTGCAGATCAGAACGAGACGCGAAGGGCCAGCTCGAGCTCGCGCTGAGTAGGTGACATGCGAGTGCTCGTCAACTGGCCGAAGTCGCCGTTGTTGTAATTGGTATCCGGAAACTGGAACTGGGGTGTATTCGTCACGTTGTAAAGCTGCGCGCGAAACTCCGACTTTACCCGCTCCGCGATGCTAAAGCTCTTGACCAGGGATGCGTCCCAGGTATGAGTCCCCGGCCCGGCAAAGAAGTTACGCGGCAGGTTACCGACCAGCCCAGCCGGAGCCGTAAATGCTCCCGAGGGGCAGGTGATCCATGTGTGCCAGTTGACGTTCGTCTTGCATCCGCCGTGATAGTCCGGACGGCCGTTGGGGCTGTTCGGCGCACCCTGGATGTCCATCGGTGTACCAGAAGCCAGCTGAATTATGTTGTTCCATTGCCAGCCGCCAAGTATGTAGTCAAGCGCGACCGGCATGTTATTCCCCAGCATCCTGCCACGGCCGAAGGGCAGATCGTATATCGCGGCGGCGCCAAAAAGCTGGCGCTGATCGTTGTTCGAGCTGCCGCGCTGGTACTTCAGCAACGGCGTCCCGTTGGGTCCTACGAGGATGGCCCCACCCTCATCCGCCAGTACGTCATCGGCATTGTCGAATGCGTGCCCCCACGCGTACGTAACGTTCGCCTGGAGCCCCGTGGCCATTCTGCGAGTCAGCTTGGCCTGCAGGCCGTTGTAGCTTCCGCTGCCGATCATTTCATAGGCGTTGATCGTGCCCACACCGTTGGGGTTGATGGATCCTCCAATCGGGAACCAGTTGGTTGAGCCTCCAAGCGCTGTTTGGTTGGCATTGAACTGCGCCGCGAGGTTTCCCATCTCGGTTCCGACGTAGCCCACAGCCAGAGAGGTGTGGCTGTCCAGAGCTTGTTCGATCTGAAAGTTCCACTGGTTTATATGGGAGTTCGGGGTGTTCTTCGGATAGTAGACAACGCTATCCGTCGAGTTGATGGCAGTGGGGCTAACGCCGATCTTCGCCGGCAGAGTCCCGGTCGCGGCGGTGGGATTATTGCTACCATTCGGAGCCTCACCGCTGAGCGTGATGCGATAGCCGGTCCCGCATGTCGTAGCCGTCGGGCATGCGTAGTAGCTTTCGATGCCGTTCCAGTCCGGGTTCTCAGAGAGTTCCTCGGCGACGCCGCCGCGATTCACAAAGTAGAACAGGCCGTAGCCGCCGCGGAGCACGGTTTTGCCCTTCCCGAACACATCCCAGGCAAGTCCGACACGCGGGCCCCAGTCGTCGTGTGGAGTGTTGACCAAGGCGGCAGGCCATCCGGAGGTTCCGGCCTCCACCAGTTCGCCCGTAGCCGGGTTGAAGTTGGACATGTGGTTGTGAGCTTCCGTCGGCGGGCTCAGGGTGTCATAGCGCAGGCCGAGGTTCAGAGTGAGTTTCCGGCCAACCTTCCAGTCATCCTGGGCAAAGTAGCCGTTCTCCCAGCTGCGCGTCTCGTAGTACCCCGAAAAGGCGCCAACCTGGTAGCCACCCATGAAGCCACCCAGCAACTCAGAGGTTTCATAGCCGGTAAATGTTCCGTGGGCCGAAGTCGGAGCCGGCATTCCGTTACTGTTGCTGTCGTCGATCCAGAAGTACCCCTTGGCATCGTTGCCCTGATCCCAGTTCACATCGCGGTGAATAATGCTGGCGCCGAACTTGAAGGAGTGTTTTCCCTTGTTCCAGCTCAGAGCATCTGAGAATTGGTTAGTCGGCTCGACGATCAGATACGGACCACCATCGCCCACGTAACTCAGGTTCCCGTACCATCCCCCGATGATCGGCATACCGCCGAGCAACGGAGAGGTGTTGGCATTGGCGATGCCCAGTTTCTGCGCCAGCGGAATGCTCGCGTCCGGTTGCTCGTATCCGGAAAGATCCCGGATCCAGCCGTAGTGGAATTCGTTGATGACGGTGGGACTGAAGATGTGCGTGTAGCCCGTGGCAACCTGACGTGGATGTGACGGGTTGAAGCCATTCCCGGAGGGCAGAGCGTGAGTGGCATCCTGCAGAGACAGGGTGTTGTGCAGGAAATCATCGCCCATACTGTAACGCGCGAAGACGGTATCCTTGGCGGTGAGATTCCAATCCAGGCGTGCGTCGTAATCGTTTAATTTCTCAACGTTGTACTGCGAATACGCGAAGTTCGAAGAGTTTGTCGCGATATTGGCGCCGGAAATATTCGGATTGGGAAACGCATTCAGGTAGTTAGCACCGACGGTGATCTGGTCGGCACTTGGAATGATGTTGAGTGCGGCGTTTCCAGTTTGCGTGGCGCCGACGCCGCCCACCCAGCCAAAGGGCAAGCAGGTTTGCGGGTTATAAACGTAGCCGTAGCCGGAGGCAAACTGCGGCAGGAGAGTTGGCGTGGAGCCTGTTGTGTATAGGTCCGGGCAGATGGCCTGAATGGGCACGCTGGTCGCTGTTCCAGCCCCGGTCGAGCTGAGCAGTTCGGTGAAATTACCCTTTTGCATCAAAGCCGTAGGCACATGCGTCGTATTCGTCCCTGCCGGAATGTTTTCGCGCCAGCCCTGGTAATCCCCGAAGGCGAACAGCTTGTTCTTCCAGAGCGGTCCGCCCGCGGAGCCGCCGAACTGGTTGCGGCTCAGCTCCGGAAGCGTTTGCGGGGCCGACGTGTAGTTGAAGACGTCCGCGGCGCCAATCTTGGAACGGTTGAACCAATACAGAGCACCGTGAAGATCGTTGGTGCCGGATTTGGTAGCGACCTGTACTACGCCGCCGCCGGAGCGGCCAAACTCGGCCGGAGGAGTGCTGGTCGTCGTCTTGAACTCGGCGATATCCTCGATCGCCGGGAAAATCACGAGCGTGTTGACCAGCGACTCGTTGTTGTCAATGCCATCGATCTGGAAGTTATTCGACTGCGGGGGCAGGCCGTCGACGGCCAGTGCCGCAGCGCCGGAATCGGCATTCCGCCAGGTTTCCGCATTATTGGCCGGAGCGCTCGCATTGTCGGAGTACTGGCCGCGGCCCACGCCGGGAGTGAGCAGAGCCAGCGTGGTGAAGTTGCGGCCGTTGAGCGGCAGATCGACGACTTGGTTTCCTTCGATGACTTCGCCGGCCGATGAAGTGGACGCGTCGATCAGCTGGCTTGCGCCCGTTACCTCCACCGTCTGGCTGGTGGACCCCACCCTCAATTTGAAGTTGAGAACTTTCACTTCGGAGATTTGCAGGGAAAATGTGGTGGCCTCAACCTGGAAGTCCTGCTTGGTTGCTTCCGCCTTGTAATTACCAATGGGCAAAGCATTCACGGCGAAGCTTCCATCGGCCTGGCTCTGGACAGAGACCACGCGGTTGGTCGCGAGCTCGGTCACGGTGATTGTGGCATCGGGGACAATGGCACCCGACGGATCGGTCACCGTCCCGGTAATGCTACCTGTATCGGTCTGCGCCCACAGGGCAGGCGCCAGAAGGGAGATGACCAGCACGGCGATCGCCGCCACAATCGACCGGGCATGGCGTTCAAGGCAGGTCAGGAAACTGGCTGTTTTCAACATCACAATGTCCTCCAAAAAACTACGTTGACGAGCGTTGGCTGTTTCGAGAGAAATTCGGCTGCGCCCAACACCATTTCTCGGAACCACGAATGAGAAAACGCCCGTGAGCGGACGCTGGTCAATCCACGGGCCGCCAATTCGCCGTCAATTGAGCATCATCGTATAAGGCATTTGTTCTAAACAGCCTGTCATGCCACTTCTCTTGGTTCCTCGATAGGTCTGAAGCTCTCTACTTGCCGTTTGTACCCTTTTGGTGCTTTGCTCGTACACTGATTCTGTTACTGGGTTGCTGGAACGGGTATGAACACGGGAGCGCAAAGGAACGGAGTTAAGAGGGTGCGTTTCGGCATCTTCGAAGCCGACCTGGAAGCGGGAGAGTTGCGGCGTTCCGGGGCTCGAGTCCGGCTTCAGAGCCAGCCGTTTAAGCTGCTGGTAGCGCTTTTGGAACACCCCGGCGAAGTGGTTTCCCGCGAGACTCTGCAGCTGGAGCTCTGGGGTGCGGACACAACCGTCGATTTCGACCATAGCCTCGGGATCGCCGTAAACAAACTGCGTGAAGCCCTAGGTGACTCGGCGGAAAACCCGCGTTTCGTTGAGACTCTGGCTAAGCGCGGCTACCGTTTCATTGCCCCCGTCAGTTTGGTCGATACGGATGGCACTGCGGCAGCTGCCGATTCTTCCGCGCCAAAGCCGCGAGCAGGTAGCCCCCTCTCCTGGTGGCTGGCTGGATGTCTGGGTCTCGTTAGCCTGCTGCTGGGCTTGTTTCTCATCCTGCGCCAACCTGTTCGCCAGCCTTACCGCGTCGTTCAAGTCACTTTTTCCGGCCAAGTGCTCACCAGCGAATTGGAAGTCGAGAGTTTCTCCAGCTCGGCCAGTGATGGCACGCGCATCTACTTTTCCCACATGGACAACGGCAATCCCGTGCTCGCTGTCGCATTGGCGGCCAACGGCGAGATCAGCCATTTCCGTCTGCCCTCTGAGATTGGCGCGCCCCTCATCGGCTCCCTCTCGCCGGACGGTTCGAAGCTCGTCGTGCGCGGTCATTTGCAAGCTGAACCCGAGCAACCGCTGTGGATTGTTCCCACCTTGGGTGGCGACGCCCGCCGTGTTCCCAATGTTCTGGCGCACGATGCTACCTGGATGCCCGACGGCCAGCACCTGCTTGAAGCCAGCGGAAACGAGCTCACCATCGTTGGGGCCGACGGCAGCGATCCCCACCGGCTGCTGACCGTTCAGGGCATGGCCTTCTGGCTGCGCTGGTCACCCGACGGCAGTCGGCTGCGCTTTACGGTTCGAGACTCCAAGCGCCAGACCTCGGAGCTCTGGGAGGTTGCGGCGGATGGGTCCAACTCCCACCCTCTGTTTCCCGGTTGGAGCCAGCCAGCATCGGAGTGTTGCGGAAACTGGACTCCCGACGGTCAGTACTTCGTGTTTCAGTCCTCGCACAGCGACAATGCCCACAGCGAAATCTGGGTGCGGCGCGAACGGCCCTGGTACCTGGTCGATCGCGAGCCGCGACAGATCACGAACGGGCCGTTCGACTACCAGGCTCCCAGCACCGCGCCAGGCGGCGATCGCGTTTACTTCATCGGTGCCACCTCGCAATATGAACTGCTCCGCGCCGTAGCCAAATCCTCCACATTCACCACCCTCGACCAGAACCTGAGCGCGGCTTCGCTGGCAGAGTACTCGCCCGACGGCAAATGGATCGCGTGGCTCAACGCCTCTGACAACTCGCTCTGGCGTAGCCGGGTGGACGGGAGCGAGCGCATTCAACTCACCACCCCGCTGCAGCGAGTCTTCACGATGAAGTGGTCGCCCGACGACCGCCGCCTGGCCGTCATGGGTCTCGAGCCCGGAAAGCCGTGGAAGATTTATCTCATTGATGCCGAGGGCGGAAAGCTCACGCCGGTGCTCAACGAGGATCGAAACGAGGCCGATCCAGCGTGGTCTCCCGACGGTCAATCGATCGTCTTTGGGCGCCTGCCCGACCGTATGGACAACGGCCAGCCGAAAGCGATCTATCTCCTCGATCTCCAGACCCACAAGGTTACCGGGATTCCCGGCTCAACCGGTCTCTTCAGCCCGCGTCTCTCGCCCGACGGCCGCTTCATCGCGGCTATGCCGCTCGATCAGCGGGCGCTGCTTCTCTTCGACCGTAATACGGCGCGATGGACCACGCTTACTGTCCAGGGCGTCGGCGACCCCACCTGGTCGCACGATAGCCGATCGATCTATTTCCAGGATTTTCTCGCGACGGGCAAGCCCATCTACCGCGTTGCCGTGCCAGCCGGCAAGCCGCAACAGGTGGCGACCATTAACAATCTCCGCCCCATCGCCGCCATCGACTACCGCCTCATCGGTCTCGCTCCCGGCGATCTTCTTGTCGTCACCGCCCGCACGCCGGCGGCCAACCTCTACGAAGTGGACTTGAATGAGCGCTGAAAGAATTCGGGGTCGTGTGCGGGTCCCGCTCTGAGCTTGACCGGGCAACTGCGGCCCGCGTATGTTTGCGGCGTGAGACTTCCACGAATCAGCGGTATTCTGCTGCATTGCACTTCTTTGCCCGGCCGCTTTGGCATCGGTGATTTCGGGCCATGTGCTTACGAGTTCGCTGACTTCCTGCTCGCTGCAGGACAGAAGTTGTGGCAGGTGCTGCCACTGAATCCCACTGGATATGGCGATTCTCCTTACCAATGTTTCTCCGCTTTTGCCGGCAACCCGCTGTTGCTGAGCCTTGAGCGCCTGCGCGATCAGGGATTGCTCAAGGAATCGGAGCTGGCTCAGGCGCCGCCCTTTCCAGAGGACGCGATCGACTTTGGGGCGACGATCCAGTTCAAGCGACCGGCGCTGCGCCGGGCAGCACAAGCTTTCTTTGCCGATGCGTCACGCGCGGATCGCTCGGCCTTCGACCGTTTTTGTGAGAGTGCCAGTCCCTGGCTCGATGACTTCGCGCTCTTCATGTCCCTGAAGGATGCACACGGCGGAACGGCCTGGACCACATGGGACGCAGTGATTCGCCGCCGCGACCCGCATGCCGTCAGCGAGTGGACGCTTCGGTTTGCGCGCGAGTTGAACGACATCAAGTACTGGCAATTCGAGTTTTTCCGCCAGTGGGAAGACCTCAGGACTTATTGCCGGCAGCGCGACATCCGCTTGATGGGGGACATCCCCATCTACATCGCGCACGATAGCGCGGACGTCTGGGCCCGCCCGGAACTTTTCTATCTCGACGATCGGGGCGATCCGACCGTAGTTTCCGGCGTGCCCCCCGACTACTTCAGCGCCACCGGGCAGCTTTGGGGCAATCCGATCTATCGCTGGGATGTGCTGGAGGCCGAAGGATTCAGGTGGTGGATTGAGCGCTTCCGCGCCTCGCTCGCCCTCTTCGATCTGGTGCGGCTCGATCATTTCCGCGGCTTTGAATCCTACTGGGAGGTTCCGGCCAAAGAGACAACCGCCATCCACGGTCGCTGGGTCAAGGCGCCGGGAAACAGGCTTCTGTCGGCGCTGCGGAGCGAGTTTGGCGAGCTGCCGATTGTGGCCGAGAACCTGGGCGTGATCACACCGCCGGTGGAGCAGCTGCGAGAAGAGTTTGGCCTTCCGGGGATGAGCATCTTGCAGTTTGCGTTTGGCACAGATCCGCAGGGACCGTCCTTCCGTCCCCATAATTACAGCCGCGACTTGGTCGCCTATACCGGCGGCCACGACAACGATACCGCCGTAGGCTGGTGGTCAAGTTCGGGTGCAGCCGACAGCACACGTACGACGGAGGATGTGCGCAAAGAGCATGAACTGGCGCGCGCCTATCTCAACTTCCATGACGATGCGGAGATCAACTGGATCATGATCCGCGCGGTGGAGGCCTCCGTCGCCGGCATTGTGATTGTTCCGTTGCAGGATATGCTGGGACTGGGCAGTTCCGCGCGCATGAATCTCCCCGGCACGGTGAGCGGAAATTGGAAATGGCGTTACGGTCCAGGCGTATTGAGCGGCGAATTAAGCGCCAGACTGCGATCACTGACCACCCTTTACGACCGCTAGGTAGAATCCTCTAATGGAAAACTGGAGAGCCGAATTCATGGACAAACCACCACGCACGTTCTGGCAGATCTGGAACCTGAGCTTCGGCTTCTTCGGCATCCAGTTTGGTTGGGGATTGCAGATGGCAAATATGAGCGCCATCTACGAATACCTGGGTGCGCGAGCCGATCAGATTCCAATTCTGTGGCTGGCCGCACCGCTGACAGGATTGCTGGTTCAGCCGATTGTCGGCCAGGCCAGCGACAGCACCTGGGGCCCCTTGGGCCGGCGCAGGCCCTACTTCCTTGCCGGCGCAATTCTGAGCTCGACGGCGCTGATCCTCATGCCGCGATGCTCCGCTTTGTGGATGGCAGCGGGGCTGCTCTGGATTCTTGACGCCAGCATCAACATCAGTATGCAGCCCTTTCGCGCGTTCGTGGCCGACCTGCTGCCCGAATCCCAGTGCACTCGCGGCTTTGCCATGCAGAGCCTTCTCATTGGCCTCAGTACTGTGATTGCTTCGGCGCTCCCTTTCCTGCTGACCAACGTATTTCACATGGCCCAGACTCGGGTCGCGGGCACAATTCCCTTTACAGTGCGCTTTTCTTTTTACATAGGCGCCGCGACGTTTCTCGGTGCTGTGCTTTGGACCGTTCTCACTACCAGGGAATATCCGCCGGAGAATCTTGACGAATTTCGAAGGAAAAAGGCCGAGCGCGCGGGCATTGCAGCTGGAGTTCGCGAAATCCTGGTTTCGGTCCGCGAGATGCCGCGCACGATGCGGCAACTCGCCTGGGTCCAGATCTCCACCTGGCTGGGGTTGTTCTGCATGTGGCTTTACTTTCCCGTCGCGGTGGCGCGCAATGTCTTCGGCGCTTTGGATACCAATTCTCTCCTCTATTCCGCGGGAGTCGAGTGGGCGGGCGTTTGCTTCGGAATGTACTCTCTGGTCTGTTTCGGCTTCTCCTTCCTGCTGCCTTTGCTTGCGCTCAAATTCGGGCGCAAGGCAACGCACAGTCTGTGCCTGATAGGCGGTGGCCTTGGACTACTTTCCGTGGCCGTGATTCACAGCAAGTATCTTCTGTTGCTTTCTATGACTGGAGTCGGGATTGCCTGGGCCAGTACTCTCTCCATGCCCTATTCCATTGTTTCCGGGTCGCTGCCTCCGGGAAAGATTGGTGTCTACATGGGAATCTTCAACTCTTTCGTGGTGATTCCAGAGATCGTGGCATCGCTTGGGTTCGGCTGGGTGATGGGCCATTTGCTGAACGACAATCGTCTTGCCGCTGTGGTTGTGGGCGGAGTCTTCTTCATCCTGGCGGCCTTGCTGACTCAAACGGTTGAAGACCTCGACGATCCGCATTCTCTTCGGAAACCCACGCCGGCTCACGCCGACGCTGCATGCCTATCCGCGTAGCAGCATACATGCAGAGGTGAATACGCAGCGTTGCCGCTCTTGCTCCCGACGATCTTCTTCTCATCACCGGCCGCACGCCTGCGGCCAACTGCAATGAAGTGGACTTGACCGAGCGCTAAAAGGATTCTGACGCACATGCAAGTTCCGCGTTCGTCAAGGTTATTCTTTTGGACAGTAAAGAATCCGATCGCGATGAGGTATTGAGTGCGAAAATCAGAACGCTTTTCGATCTTTTTGGCAGCAATTTTGTTTCTGGCCCTGGCGTCAACAGCGAGTTTAACTGTCGAAGCCCAGAAGCAATCAGACTATGTCCGGCTCGATCGTGTTTCTTCTTCCCGAGCAACCACAAGCGGACTTGAGATTCGCTCCGGCGGCGCCACGATCCAGATCACAGCCCTGCGCGGCGACGTCCTGCGGATACGCGTCGGGCGCGCGGGAGAGCTTCCCGAAGACGCGTCTTGGGCCGTGCTCCCCTCGTCGCGGACCTCCGCGATCGCTGTTACGCCGGAGGCCACGGCGACGTCAGTCGGGTTCAAAACAGCCAAACTCAATATCACCGTTCAAAAAGATCCGTTGAATTTGACGGTGACCGACATGGAGGGCCACGTCATTGTTGCGCAGCTCCCCGAAAGGCCCATCGAGTACCACGGCGATGCCTTCCGCGTTTACATGAAGTCGCCGGAGGACGAGCACTACTTTGGTCTCGGCGACAAGCCGGGATCGTTGGATCGCCGCAACGAGGCCTTTGTCGACTGGAACACAGATATTGGCTGGCAGGAGTCGACCGACCCCATCTACAAGTCGATCCCCTTTTTCATCACCTTTCGGCAGGGCGTTTCGGCCGGAGTTTTCCTCGACAATACCTGGCGCTCAAGCTTCGACTTCAACAAGGAGAACCGGGACAGCTATTCCTTTGGCTCTGAAGGCGGCCCGCTGGACTGCTATATCCTGTACGGCCCGGAGCCAAAGAAAGTGGTGGAGAACTGGGCATGGCTCACCGGTGCTACGCCATTGCCGCCCAGGTGGGCGCTAGGCTACCAGCAGTCCCGCTACAGCTACTATCCCGAGTCAGAAGTCATGCGCATTGCCGCCAAGCTGCGCAGCGAACACATTCCGGCAGACGTTATCTGGCTGGACATCGATTACCAATTTAAGTACCGCCCCTTTACCGTGGACACGGAACGCTTTCCGCACTTTGGGAAGATGATTGAAGACCTGAGAGCCGAGCATTTTCGGACGGTGCTCATTACCGACCTGCACATCGCCGACCAGCCAAACATTGGTTACAAACCCTACGATGAAGGCGTTACCGGCGACCACTTCGTGAAGAATCCCGATGGCTCAAACTACGTGGGGACCGTGTGGCCGGGGAAAGCGGTATTTCCCGACTTCACGCAAGATGTGTCGCGCGACTGGTGGGGCACTCTTTACGCGGATTTCGTGGCCGAGGGCGCCGCGGGTTTCTGGAACGACATGAACGAACCAAGCGTCTTTGACGGCCCCATGAAGACCATGCCCGACGATGTGCTCCACCGCATCCAGGAGCCGGGATTTGTTTCTCGCGTGACCACCCACCTTGAGGTTCACAACATCTTCGGAATGCAAAACAGTCGCGGCACCTACGAGGGCCTGCTAAAGCTCAGGCCCAATACGCGGCCCTTCGTGTTGACCCGCGCCACTTATGCAGGCGGACAACGCTACGCCGCCACTTGGACCGGCGACAATTCCAGCACCTGGAATCACCTGCGGCAGACGATTCCACAACTGCTTAATCTGGGTTTGAGTGGCTTTGCCATTAGCGGAGCCGACGTGGGCGGCTTCAACGGTTCCCCGCAGCCAGAGTTGCTTACCCGCTGGATTGAGGTGGCGACGTTCCAGCCGTTCGACCGCGACCACACCACCATTGGCAGTCACCCCCAGGAACCATGGGAGGACGGAACGCCGCAGGATCTTAGCCTGCGGCGGCGTTACATTGAGGAACGCTACCGGCTGATGCCGTATATCTACACTACAGCCGAGGAGATGAGCCGGACCGGATTGCCGCTTATACGTCCGCTTTTTCTGGAGTTTCCGAATGACACCGTCAACGGGGAGCCGCTCGACTTGACCGATAGCGGAAGCTTTCTTCTTGGGCCAGACCTGCTGATTGCGCAGAGCCCTTTTCCCGACGAATTGGACGACTACTCCGTCGCGCTGCCCTCTGTGGACTGGTACGACTACTGGACTGGAGCTCTCGTGGCTGGCAGCGGAGGAACGAGTGCCAATAACAATTTGCACGCTTCGCAGCCGGAGATCCGCTTGCATAACACCGTGAGCATTCTGCCCGTCTTCGTTCGCGCAGGCGCCATTGTGCCCGAACAGCCACTGGTTCAGAGCACGGACGAGAAGCCGCATGGGCCGCTCACGCTGCGCGTCTATCCGCCAACAAAACCAGGCGAGGGTTGCAGCGGCAGCGTCTACCTTGACGATGGTGTCAGCTACGACTTCAGAAAGGGCGATTTCCTGCGCATGGAGTTCACGTGTCAGCGCGCGGCGCACGGACTAACGGTGACGATAACTCCTCATACGGGTAGTTTTGCGCCCTGGTGGACGCAGCTTTCAATCGAGGTCTACGGGGCCGGCGCACCGGCCGCAACCGCAACACTCATTGGCTCCAATGCGAGTCGAGTCCCCACTCGCTTCGATGCGGAGCACCACCGCCTCACAGCCTTGGTCCCGGACGATGGCAAGGGGCTGACACTGCAACTGCTGTATTGAACTTGTATTGCGCATCAGTGGCAATTTGCATGAAGGTGCGGTTCGTGCGTTCTTTTCTCTCTCGAATCCGGTTTCAACATGGAACTGGTTCCGGGTGCGCGAATCGCCTCACCGGAACGGCCGGCCTTTCACTTGCCCCGCGCCTTCACGCAAGGTGAGCAGCTGGTTGGCGGCTGCGCCGTGGAAGTGCTCGACGAGTGCGGAGGGCCAACGGATTTCAATGTCTGCAGTGGTTGCCGCGCCGAGGCCGAAGTGGAGGCGCGGATCGTTGGAGGAAAGAAAGCTACAGCCGCTCACGACTTCCTGGACCTGCAACTTGCCCGCGTAGCGCACCACCACGCGCGCGCCGATAGCGCTGCGGTTGCTTCTCGTGCCTTCCAGGCGGACCTTAATCCAGTGGTTGCCGGCGGGGGCGTCGTTACGCAGCAAGGAGGGCGGCTCGTTGACGTTCATGATGATTACGTCCATGTCGCCGTCGTTGTCGAAGTCGCCAAAAGCTGCGCCACGGCTGCAGTGGGGCGCGTTGATGCCAGGGCCGGCATCGCCGCCCATCTGAACGAAGGCGCCGTCGCCCTGGTTGCGGAATAAAATGCGCGGGCTGCGCTCCGGAAATCGCGGCGAAACGCGGGCCACTTCGGGGTAAACGGTGCCAGACGTGAGCAGAATGTCGGGATTGCCGTCATTGTCGAAGTCCACAATGCCGGCGCCAAAGCAGACAAAGCGGGTTTCCTTGTTAAGGCCTGCCTCCACCGTGACGTCATCGAAGTTGCCTTTGCCGTCGTTTCGGTAGAGTCCGTTGGCCTGGTTGTAATAGTGTGTTTTGACGATGTCGGTATGGCCGTCAAGGTTGTAGTCGCCCACGCTCGCGCCCATGCCGCCCATCTCGCGGCCTTCGCCGCTCAGCGCGATGCCGCGCACCAGCGCCTCCTCGCGAAAGGTGCCGTCGTGGTTGTTCATCAGCAAAAGCGAAGGAGACATGTCGCAGGCCACAAAGATGTCGGGCCAGCCGTCTTCGTCGGCATCGAAGGTAAGCGCGGTGAGGCCGTATGATCCGCGCAGCGCGGAGATACCGGCAGGTTCAGAGACATCGGTGAAGGTGCCGTCGCCGTTGTTGCGGTAGAGGTAGTGCTGGGCCTTGGGCAGGCCCAGCGGGCCGCACATGGTGGCCACGCCCTCGTAGTTGCAGTTGGACACGGCCAGCGAGGGTCGGGGAGCGGTGGCCAGATCGATTTCGAGGTAGTTGGAGACAAAGAGATCGAGATGGCCGTCGCGGTTGTAATCCACAAAGGTGCAGCCGGTGCTGTAGCGGGTTTTGGGGTAGAGCAAGCCGGCCTCGGCAGTAACGTTAGTAAAGGTGCCGTCTCCATTGTTGCGGTAGAGGCGATTCTGTCCGTAGTAGGTGAGGAAGAGATCCTCCCAGCCGTCGTTGTTGTAATCGCCCACGCACACGCCCTGGGCCCAGCCGGGGTCGGAGAGCCCGGATTTCGCGGTCACGTCGGTGAAGGTGCCGTCGCGATTGTTGTGGTAGAGCCGGTTACCGGAGCCGGGAGGAGTTCCGGCGAGCGTGCGTCCACCGAGGATGAAGATATCCATCCAGCCGTCGTTGTCGTAGTCGAAAAAGGCGCAGCCGGTGGCCATAGATTCGATGATGTAGGTGAAGCTGTCGGGCTCGCCGTAGATGATGGGGTCAGTGAGACCGGCGGCCTGGGCTACATCGACAAAGCGGGAGAATGGCGCGGCAGGTTTTTGTGCGCGGATAACTGCACGCAGCCCGCTGGGAACGAGCCCGGGAGCAAGAGCAACGGGTGCGGTGCGCAGCAGACGACGGCGCGTCCAAAGGTTGGTTATTCTCTCGCTGGTCACGCCGTGCATCTCCTCGCGCGAAAAACTCTTGCGTGCTTCAGTGTTGGTTCCGGCTCGCGGCCAGCTTTCTGCTGAGATCAAGAGCGGCGGCATTGTCCGGATCGATCTTGAGAGCGTGGGCAACGGCATCCTGCGCTTCGTCGAAGCGGGATTGTGCGCCCAAAGCTGCGGCTAGCGAAATCCAGGCCTGCACATTGTCCGGGAGCGCCTCGACGGTCAACCGGAAATGGCGCTCCGCCGCGGCATTGTCACCGGCCTGGAAATCCATGTAGCCAAGCCGGTATTGCGCCAGAACAAAATGAGGATTGGCCTGGATGGCCTGCCCCAGCACGGCGCGCTCGCCATTCAGGTCACCCAGGCTCTCCAGGACCATGGCCAAACGGAAAGCTAGACCGGCATTCTGCGGTTGTGCAGCGCAGGCCTGGCGATACAGATCGGCGGCCTTGGAGTTGTCTCCTGACTTGACCGCCTCCGCTGCTTCGGTTGCCTTGGAAACAGCGACGGCCAGGTCCGATTTCTCCTTCAGTTTTTGCTGGTAAAGCGCGAGTTGCTGCTGAGCTGCCTGCATATCGCCCAGCGAGCGTAGAACCTTGGCCAGCTCAAAGTGGACCTGCGGCTCATCGGTGCCAAGCTCCATGGCCTTCTCGAACTGTCTCCGCGCGCCCTCGGCATCCTTAAGCTCGGCAAGCACTACGCCCAGGTTAACTCGGGGATTGTAGTCATTGGGACTCAACGCTACCGCTTCTTCCAAGTGTTTGCGCGCCGCTGCAAAGTCACCTGCCTTTTGCTCGAGCAGGCCGTTCAGGTTGAGAAGGTCGGCGTCATGCGGGGCCAGAGCCAGGAGGCTGCGCGCCAACGGCGCCGCCACTTCGTTGTTTCCCGTGATGACCAGCGTGCGCAGATAGATGCGCTGCGCCTCAAGGTCGTTGGGCTTCCTGCGGGCAATCTTCTCGGCCAGCAAGGTTGCAGCCTGAAAATGAGACTCGTCGACATTGAGAGCGACCAGGGCCGCGGTAAGGGCGTCGGAGTCCGGGAACGATTCCAGGCCCTGGTTCAGAGCCTGCGCGGCTTCATCGTACATGCCCGCCTGTTTGTAGGCGGTGGCTAAATCAAAGGTCAGTTTCTCATCGAGCGGAGCGGAGCGCAGGGCCTGAATTGCTGTGTCGTAATCCCCGGCGGCAATTAGGCTCCGTGCCAACCCATCCAGCGCTTCCTTTGAGGAGGGATCGATTTTGAGCGCCGCCTGCCATTCTCCAAGAGCCTCCCGGTTATCGCCCAGGCGGGCCAGCGCGGCACCGAGCAACAGATGCGGCTGCAGCACGTCGGGATCAATGTGAGCGGCTTGCCGGAGTGGCGCGATTGCCTCCTGTGCTTGTCCTGACGAGTAGAGGCCCAGCCCTAGGAGATAGTTGAGACGTGCGGAGTCCGGCGCAATCTTCAATCCGGACCGGATTGTCCGATCGGCGCATTCCCACTGCTGATGTCGATCGAACCAGACGCCCAGTGCGGCATAAGCATCGGCATCTGGGTGCGCGCGGATCCGCGCTTCAAGAGAAGCCGGGCCGGTGCACGCCGCTGGCGCGCTAGCGCATATGCTCAGTCCACCCGCCCCCACGCAGGCAGCAACGATGAATCCGATTCTAACGAGATCCCGATGCGTGGCCGTCCATTCGGCCACAATTCGCAAACCTGCGTGCTGCATGATTCGTCACCACACATTCACTTCTTAGCCTTTCGGGGTTCGTGCGATCAAGCGGCCTCAGTCTTGGGAAGAATTCCGCCGCGCGCCGGCTTGATCTGTGTCACGGACCTTGAAAGCTATCGACGAGATTAATCGAGCCGCTTTGCAGTCCGCAAGCATAGGAGACCGGTACCGAGAAGCGTGCAACTGGCATGAGCCAGACGGGATGAAAAGGAACAGTATTTGTTCCTTGGGAGTCGGCTTTGCAAACGTTTTCTCAGGGTCTAGGGCTTACTGCGAGTGGATTCAGGCTAACCGGACAGGACCCGAAGAAGGGCGATGTGCCGCTCACGAAATAATCTGTAAAAGTCTCAGCGCGGCAGCGCAAAGGCCACGTATTGGCCCCCCACCGGGCCTTTCGGATCGCGGCCGCCGCTGGCTGCGATGACCACATATTGCCTGCCGTCGACCATGTAGGTGGACGGGGTAGCGATTCCGGCAAAGGGCAGTACAGTTTCCCAGAGCGGATTGCCGTTGTGAGTGTCGAAGGCGCGGAATTTGTGGTCATAGACGGTAGCGGCGATGAAGAGCACGCCGCCGGCGGTAACGATGGGACCGCCGTACATCTCGGAGCCCGTATTTTTCATGCCGCTAGCTGCCAGCTCGGGGTATTCGCCGAGGGGAATCTTCCAAAGATACTTTCCGGTTTTGAGGTCGATGGCGTTGAGCGTGCCCCAGGGCGGAGCGATCGCCGGGTAGCCGTCGGGATCGAGGAATTTGCGATAGCCGGTGAACGTGTAGTCGGGCGCGGAGGATATTTTCGTGGTTGCTGGGGCCGTGGGAGCACGGAGGTAATCGAGAAGTGCGGCGATCTATGCATCGTCGAGATTGGGGAAGGACTGCATCCGTCCCTTGCCGTTATGGACGATGGCGGTGATCTTCTGTGCGCCGAAACGCTTTTCGATATCGACGAGCGAAGGATAGGTGGGCGGCGAGCCTGCGCGATTGGCGCCGTGGCAAATGGTGCACTGCTGGCGGTAGATCCGCTCGCCGGGACTGCCGCTGGAGCTGACTTCGTCGAGGCCGCCAAGCCATGCCATTTCAGTCGAGCCCACAAAGAGCGTGTCGCTGGCGGGATCGATCGCCGGGCCGTTCCATTCGCCGCCGCCATCGAAGCCCGGGAAGATAATCGTCTGCTGACCGACGGCGAAGGGGTAGAACTGGCCGTTGCTGCGCAGTTTGCGGAACTCGTTGACAGCCCACGTGTGCGCCTCAAGGGTGCGGTTGGTCAGCATATCGGCCGTGAGTTGCTGGCGGCCGAATGGAGCCGGAGCGGATGGAACCGGTTGGGTGGGCGAGGTTTTTTCGTCTGGGACGGTACTGGCCGGAAAACCATGCTCGTCGATGGGGAAGAGCGGCTCGCCGGTGACGCGGTTAAAAAGATAGACGTAGGTCTGCTTGGTGATCTGCGCGAGGGCGGGAATCGACTGACCGTTCTTCTGGACGGTGTAGAGAGCGGGTGCGGCCGGGAAGTCGCGATCCCAGATGTCGTGATGGACACCCTGGAAGTGCCAGAGGAGTTTGCCGGTTTCGGCGTCAAGGGCGAGGATCGTGTCGGCGTAAAGGTCGTCTCCGATCCGGTCGCCTCCGTAGAAGTCCATAACGGCCGAGCCCGTAGGCGCGTAGACGATGCCGCGCTTCTTGTCTACAGTCATTCCGGCCCAGTTGTTGGCGGCGCCGGCGCTCTTCCATGCGTCGGGTGGCCAAGTTGAGTATCCGGGCTCGCCGGGGCGAGGAATGGTGCGGAATACCCAGCGCAGCGCGCCGGTGTGCACATCGAAAGCGCGAACGTCGCCGGGGGGCGCGGGATGGGTCTCAGGGTTACGGCCGCCGACGATGATGAGGTCCTTGTAGATGCTGCCCGGCGTGGTGAGCGCGATGGACTGCTGTTCCCATGGCTCACGCAGGCCTTTACGGAGGTCGATGCGGCCACTCTCGCCGAAGCTGGGGATGGGTTTTCCGGTTTTGGCGTCGAGGCAATAGAGGTAGTTCATCACGCCGGCGAAGATGCGCTCGTCCTTGCCGGCGGTCCAGTAGGCGACACCGCGATTGGGCTGGGTTGAGACAACACCGGAATCAAACTTCCACTTGAGCTTGCCGGTGGCAGCATCGAGGGCGATTACCTTCTGGCTGGGCGTGTAAGCGTAGAGGGTGTGGCCGACGATGAGAGGGTTGGTCTCGATGTTGCCTTTCTCGCCGGTGTCGAAGACCCAGGCCTGCCTGAGGCGATGGACGTTGGCGCGATTGATTTGGCTGAGTCGCGAGTAATGATCGCCGTCATCGCCGCCGTAGGTCGGCCAGCTTAAGTTTTGGGCCTTCAACCCTCCACCGCCGAGTACGGCGAGAGTCAAGACAAATCCCGTTGCCATCGCGCACCGCTTACCATGCGCTGTCCATATCCGATTCAAGTTCTTGTGCTCCACTTTCAATTTGCCATTCAAGCGTATTTCAGGATGGTCGTGAAGCCGAAGTCCATGTGCAGTTGCTGGTGGCAGTGAAAAAACGTGTCGCCGGGATTGTCGGCAACAAAGTCCACATTGAAAATGAGATTGCCGTCTTCAGCGAAATGATAGCTTGCGCAGCCGTTTATAGATCAGCTCAGACTGCCCCCTTTGGGGAACAGCTAAAGCCAAAATGCACTGGTGTTCCGATCGATAAAAATTCTCGTCGCAACCAATTGAAACGGGTCCAGGTCCGGCGGTGATGTCTTACCGCTTGGTCTTATGCGGATAGAGTCTTTCCGTTCGCTCTCGCCTGAGCGGAAACAGTCTGTTTCCTTCCAGATTGAGCGTGTCGCATCCGATGCGATATCAGGAACACTCTCAGCCTGCGAGCCTGGTCTAAGATGCGATCGCTCGACGATCCAGCGCTCGACTTCTTGCTCGATCCAGCCAATGGCCTTGGCGCCTCGTGAAACCTGGAGCGGAAATTCATCAAAGATCAGGGCCGGATGAAGTAGGCGATGAGGTTCACCATTCGGTCGCGGCAACAAGGACGGGCGGTCCGGCTTTGCCGTCAATCACTTCCGTCTTCAGGACCATCTCAATGTTTTTATTCTCCCAGCCTAGGGGCAGTTGCTTAGCGAGCTGCTCTAGATACTGAGGTGTGGCGACAAAGGCACCCGCGGCTTCAGTGCCAAAGGGCCCAAGGCCAGCCACGACCATGACGGGCCCCTCGGTGGTTGGATCGCGGTAGCGCGCCACGATGGCATAGTCGGTGGAGATAGAGGCGTACGGCTTTAGGAAGTCGACACTCCAATCGGTGTTCTGGAGGTTCTTGGTGTCCTGAACCTGAGCGTTTGGACCGGGCAAGAAACGAAACCTGAGGGGGCTCACCAGGCGCATCGTCCACGCATTGTTTGTGGCTCCGATCAAAATGATCGTGCGCGAGTGCATGTCTGTCAGGCTGGTTTCGTTGTCTTCCTTGATTTCAAAAGCCGTGCCACGCTGACGCAGAACGGCCGCAACATTTGCCAGCGTGGTCGCGGTCGCTACGGAGACACGATGATAGGGGCCGGTTATGCGATCGAAGAAGGTGGTCTCCGCCAATTCCGGAGACATCTGATCGGCGTTGTGGCCCGTTCCCACGACGACTAGGACAGGATCCGGAGATTTGATCATCGGTCGCCAAAGTTCGTCGATCGAAGCGCTCTTGAGCGATGCGGCTCTATGGTAAGCGTAGATGACGAATGCAGCTGCGACGGTAAGAACGACTATTGCCGCGAGAGCTACGATTCGGTACTGGTGCGGGCTTTTGTGCAGGTGGCCTTCGGTTGACGCAAGCTTTTCAATGTCCCGTTCAGCAGGTGCTTCTGGCGACTCCGGCTCTCGCAGCATGAACTCCGGCACGTAGGAACCGACGGGGAGTTCAATCTCCAACTTCACGCCATGTCCATTCTCGTGATAAAACTGCGCGATGCGCTTGCGAACTTCGCCAGCGCTGATGCGAACCACGGGATCGGCATTGGTGTCGTAATCGGGATCGCGGCCAAAAACTTCCACTCCCAGCGTGCGTTCTTTCAGATCGGAGGCGCGCCCGTCGATCGCCGCTCTAACCACGTACCTGAGCATCGCCGGGTAGCGTTTGCTGCCGCGAAAATGGTTGCTGGAAACGATCGCGTCCAGTTCTTTGCGAACCAGCTCGCGCTCCTCCTCCGAAGTTGGAATCCAGTGGGACACTTTCTATTCTTTCCCTTCGCCCGTCGGACTTCTGAAGCACCCCAATTTTGGTCAAGAATACACCCGGTTCGTAATGATTGTCACGAGTGAATATCGCTGAAGTGCAAGTCAGACGCGGTTCTGGCGATGTTTCCGATTTACTCAACAAGTCATTGATTATCAATCGATAGCGAACCGTATTTTCACGCAAGTGGCACGTAACATACGGTAACAGTCTTTCACAATCCCGATTGACCAGCGAGAATCCCCAGCGATCGTTAATCCCGTGCTCTCGACGTCCCGAATTACGCGAACTCGGGTGGTTCGTGGGGGTTGTCTCGTAATCGAGATGGACTCTTCGGCTTCGGCCCGAGCTTGTATGGTGGTCGGGCTCATTACGTAAGCAAATTGACTACACAAACCGAAACAGAATGATTTTGGAGGCAGTATGAACCTACGCAGTCTGACAGCAAGGGCGAGCGCGCGAATCGTTGTGGCGCTGGTCTTTATGATCGCGGGCAGCTTCGCCGCGTTTGGACAGCAGACAACCGGCTCCATCGTGGGTACGGTGAAGGATCCACAAGGCGCGGTGGTGAACACCGCGACCGTTAAAGCAACCAACTTGGATACCGGGTTTTCCAGGTCGGCGCCGGCAAACGGCTACGGGGAGTACCGCATCGATTACCTTCCCGTAGGCAGGTACACCGTCGACGCGTCGGCGGCCAGCTTTGAACGCTATGTGCAAAAGAATGTCGCCCTCGACGTGGACCAGGAGCTGACGGTTGATATCACGCTAGCCGTGGGCGCGCAGACCCAGACCGTCACGGTCACCGAGGCTCCCCCGCTGATCAATACGTCGGACGCGGTAATAGGCAGGACGATTGAGCCGGATGAGATCATCGGGCTCCCTCTGGTCAATCGCAATATATACAGCGAACTTTCAATCACACCGGGTGTGATGGCCAATAACCAAAGCTCCACCTCGAACCCCAGCGGCTCGCCCAATATGACCGTTGGAATTGCGTCCACTGATGTCCAGGTCAACGGTGGGCTCGACTCCGGCAACGGAACCGTCGCCTTTTATCTGGATGGCGGCAACAACATCACCGGTATGCGCAACTACGGCAACCCGGCGCCCAACCCCGACGCAGTCGAAGAGTTCCGCGTAGAGACCAGCGCATTCTCGGCGCAATACGGCCAATTCTCCGCCGCTGTCGTCTCGGTGATCACAAAGTCGGGAACAAATAAGTTCCATGGCTCGTTGTTTGAGTTCAACCGCAACACCGACTTTAATGCCTGGCAGTGGGGTGCGCCGAACCTTAAAGCGGGCAAGGCGCCTTACCACCGCAACCAATTTGGCGGAACCGTCGGCGGCCCCATCAAGCACGACAAGGCCTTCTTCTTCTTCAGCTATGCCGGTCTGCGCCAGGTCGCCGGAGCAGCGGTGACTGGTGCTATCGTGCCCTCGGCTGCCGAGCGTCTGGGCGACTTTACCGCGGACACATCGATCAAGGTTTACAACCCGAAACCGGCCGGCACGACCGCGGCCGTCTGGGACGTCCCTGCGAATCAGGTAATGGGAACAAACAGTAGCCCCAATTGCCAGGTTGCCACTTTGAATTGCATGTACACCACCGCAATCCCAAACCCCGCTAACCCGGGCTTCGATTACGCTTACCTGGACCCAACCGCTAAGAATATCCTGAACGTAACGAACACAATCGGTGTTTCCGTTCCGTTGCCCAACAACGGCCTTCTTACAACCGGAGGCGGGAATTGGGTCGGCGTATACGTCACTCCGACAGACTCAGACGAATACCTGGGAAAGTATGACGAGAACATCGGCGACAAGGACCATGTGGGAGTGACCTACTTTTTTATCAATACCGCGTCAACTCCCAGCGGAGGCGGCAACGTCAATTGGACCGGAGATCAGTCCAAAACGGTTCAGACGAATGCCAACATAAGCGAGGTTCACACCTTCAGCCCCAGCACGGCCAATCAGACCTGGCTAACGTTCACGCGGGCGCTGGGCGGACGCATTCTCATTCCTGTGACCGGCCCACAATCGCAAACCCTCGGCAGTTTCGGCTCGAACTTCCAAATCCAGGGACCGGCCAGCCTGCCCTATCTAAACATCAGTGGTGACTTCAACACGGGGAACCCGAATGCCGGCCCGGTCACGGGTTCCAACAACTATGAGTTACGCGACGTAGTCAGCATCACCAAGGGCAAACACAACCTTTCCCTTGGCGGTGAGTTCGCTCTCGACCAGACCATGTTCGTTGCCGATCTGAATAATTATGGCGACGTTGGCTTCGCTAGCTCCGCGCCCACCAGCACGGGGAATGCGCTTGCGGACTTTGTCGCCGGCCAAACCAGCTCATTTGAGCAGGACACGCCTTATGTCACGCATCTGAGCACGTGGCACTACGCGGTGTTTGCGCAGGATAACTACCGCATCACGCCCCGTTTCACGGCCAACCTTGGACTCCGGTGGGACATCGATACGCCTCCCGTCGATGCCCATGATCGGACGGCGTCGTTTGTTCCCAACCAGCAATCCACTGTCACTCCGTCCGCGCCGAAGGGCTTGTTGTTCGTGGGAGACGCTGGCGTCGGTCGCGGCATCATCAGCACGGAGTTCAGCCACATTTCGCCTCGTCTCGGTTTTGCATGGGATCCGTTTGGGGACGGCAAGACCTCGGTTCGCGCCGCAGCGGGCATCTTCTACGGAATTCCCGGCGGCAATGAGTGGAACCAGCCCGGCAACGGCGCGCCGTTCGCCTTACGCGAAAGCTTTGGCCCCACTCCATCCCTCACAAATATGTACGGTGGCGTCGCCTACGGCTTCCTCAACACCAGTCCCGGTGGAGGCATCTTCCCGTACACCTATACACCGGCCCATCCGATCTTCATCCCGTTCGCCGGCCCTGAGGCCATCGCAACGTATATGAAGTATCCTTCCGTTTACCAGTTCAACCTCAGCGTGCAGCGGCAATTGCCTTACAGGATAAGCCTGACGACAGCTTATGTAGGCACCCTTGGGCGTAACCTGTCAACCTTCGTCGACGAGAACTACGCGCCGTATTCGACCGCTTTCGGTACGCCAAGCACTTCGGCAACCAGCACCGACGCCCGTCGTCAATACGATTCCGGCGTCCCCGGTGCGGCCGGCACCCTGAGCGGGATTACCTACCTGATCCCAGGCCAGACCTCCAATTTTAACTCGCTTCAAGTCTCGGCGACCAAGACGATGTCACGCGGCTTCACAGTCAGCGGTTTCTATGTCTGGAGCCGCGCGCTGGAAAGCGCAAACTTCGTGGAGAATGGATTGCAGGGCGCGCAGGATTTCGGCGTCGCTGGCAAGCCCTTCACCGCGACCAACAACTCCTTGGGCGCCCTCGGCGGCGGCCTTCAGGAAGAATATGGCCTTATGCCTGTCAACCATGACAGCAATGCGGCCATCTCCGGCATGTGGAACATCGACTACGTCCACGGGAACAAGATCATGCAGGAAGTGGCCAACGGCTGGACGATCACATCGGTCGCCTATTTCCAGAGCGGCGCGCCGTTTTCGATGTCCACGGGATCCGACAATAACGATGACAGCGCGAACGCAAACCGCCCCAACGCAGTTCCTGGCGTTAGCCCCAAACTCCCCCACGGCTGCCGTGTTTGCGCCTCTGGGAGTGAGTTGTCGGCGTGGTTCAACAAAGCGGCATTCACGCCCAACGGGCCTGGCTTGGGCATCGGCCCTGGCGGCGCAGACGGCAACGTGGGACCATTCTCCCTGAACGGACCGGGCCTCAAGGATATGGATGCGGGCCTATTACGCAACGTTAACTTCGAGCGGGGAATGGTGTTCCAGTTCCGCGCCGAAATCACCAACGTCATGAACTGGGTGAATCTCTCCAACCCGACATCGTCTCTCTCGTCGGGCAACGACGGCAAGATCACCGGTGCGACGGCCACCCAGCGCGTTATTCAGTTGGGCGGCCGACTAACCTTCTAACCAGCGTTGCAATCCGTCCTTTGCGCCTGCTCCTAGTGACCAGGCGCAAAGAGGCCTAATACTGCCGCGTCGATGCCGACGAACGTTGAGAGAAGGAAAGCAAGATGAAACAACTGTCGAGAAGAGATTTCTGCTCCATGACCGCCGCGCTCGGGGCCATCGGATTGAGCGCACCGCGCAGTTTGATGGCACAGCCGACCGTACTCGAAGTTGAGTTGAAAATTGACTCTGCAACGAGCCTTGCAATCGTGCCCGCAGATTACATGGGGTTGAGCTACGAGAGCGGTCAACTGGCCTATCCAGACTTTTTTTCGCCGCAGAATACGGCCCTGATTCAGATGTTTCGCACATTGAGCCCGTCGGGAGTGCTTCGACTCGGAGGGAATCTAAGCGAGTTTACGCTCTGGTCCGAAACGGAGCCGGCCACCCCGCCGGACGCGGGCGGATTAGTTGGGCCCGATCCTGGTCATCGCGAGCCACGCACTTTCACCATCACACCGCGATCCATCCGCAACCTGCAGGGGTTCCTGGGCGCGACCGGCTGGAGATGTATCTATGGCCTGAATCTCGGCGGAGGCACTCTGGAGCAGGCGCTCGCCGAAGGCGGATATGTAGAATCGTCGCTGGGACGACAACTGATCGCTGTGCAATTCGGGAACGAACCCGATCTTTTCAAGCATCGGGATCAGCAGAACAAGCCGTGGACATTCGACGAGTACCTTACCCGATGGAAGATGTTTCGTGCTGCGTTTCATGAAAAGCTCCCCCACGTTGCGGTGGCTGGCCCGGACACCGCCTCAAACCAGGACTGGGTAAGGGATTTCACTCAGAATCTTTCAAAAGATATCGTGCTTGCAACCAGCCACTACTACCCACTCGGTCCGCCAACCGATCCGCAGATGACGATTGATCGTCTTCTCCGCTCTCATGAAAAATTCGATTATTCCTGCCAGCAAGCACTGGATTCGTCCAGGGCCGCGAACCTCCCATTTCGCATGACGGAAGGAAACTCCTGCTATAACGCAGGCAAACCGGGGGTCAGTGATACCTTTGCATCCGCCTTGTGGGCCGGAGACTTCTGTCTCCAAATGGCATCTCTGGGTTGCGTGGGAGTGAATTTGCATGGGGGAGCAAATGGCTACTACTCACCGATCGTGGGCTCCATTGAGAATGGCTTTGGTGCCCGGCCGGAGTACTACGGCCTCATGCTTTCACAAAGGTTCGCAGGGAGCACGCTGCATAAGACAACGCTTGAAAGGCAGGGAGGGAATCTTACGGCCTATGCGGGTGGCAGGGGAACCGCTACGGACCTGGTGGCGATCTTCAACAAGGATAGCCGCGATGCGGAAGTTACGATCGGCAAGTCTTCCGGCGAATTCAAGCGAGGCACGGTCGAGCGCCTCGAGGCTTCGCTCATCGACGCCAAGAATGGGGTCACGTTGCAGGGAAGCATGGTGACCGGCGACGGGCAGTTCCGTCCGCGAGTCAGTGAGCCGCTTAAGCCTCATTCAGGGAAGGTGCTCGTAAGCGTTCCGGCTTACTCAGCAGCGCTGATTCGTCTGGGATAGGAGACGTTTGAGATGCACGGGTCGTGCGGCGCCAAATTGTCGATGCATTGATTCTTCTTCCGATGCCGTCGATTCAGTGCAAGCATTCTAGAGTTCAGTGATTCTGCAGAACGGAGGGCTGACACCTGTAGCGTCGCGAAGCCGGAAACGATTCCGTTGCAGGTAAGGGCGTAGGTGAAGGTACCCGGCGAGGTCGGGGTGATTGTCATCGAGCCGCTGTATGCATCATCCGAAAGCGAGCCGGTTTGGAGTCTGGTCCAGGTACCCGCTCCAGACGCATTGTTCTGCACGGAGGCATAACATTGTTGTGCGGTCAACGAATAGGCATCCGGAACGGTCCACTCCAGCGTAGACGAGGGCCCAGCGTAATCGGCGACTAGCTAAAGCTCAGCTGCACCGGCGGTTTCAACGAAGTGCTCACCTCAAAGATGGCGCCATCGCCGTTCGTTTCGCCGGTCGCTGTTGTCCCGTAGAAACTTCCGTTGCTTCCCTGGATCATCGAGTTCGGACTGAAGAGTTGTCGAGCGGGCCTGCTCGCCGTCGATCAGCACGGTGCCGGGATAAGGCACTCCGTTCTGTTTGAGCACCGGGACGAAACACCATTATCCATGAACCTTGATATACTTTTTCACGTCGGCTTTGTGATTGACTTTACTATCCATGCCAGTTATCCACTGAGCTTTCGGTGAAGGATTTGGAGTTCAAATTTCGAAAGGTTTTTCCTGCAGACATTCCAGCAATTCGGAAACTAGGTAGGATAGTAAATCGCTAGGGTTGTTGTAAGTTATTGCCTATAAAGAGCGGGAGTAGTTCAGTGGCAGAATGTCAGCTTCTGCGGACGCCTTTTCTCAAGATTCGCAGTTTTAGACTATTCTCGTATTAATTCCATTAAAATCATCAATATATGAGCTGTTGCAATTGTAGGCAGCGATAGGCCAATTTTGCACGTTTATCCAGAACTTAGACCGATGGATAGTAAATCTGGATAGTAAATCGCGCACCCTTGCACAGTGTTTCAGCTGTGAGAAGTGGGACCTCCAAATAGTATGTATTGCCGCATGGAATTGACCTGCCCCCTTTTTCCGCACGGTGATCTTACAACTTAGCCCGTCGCCGCAGTAGTTATGGGAAAGTTGGAAACGCCATCGGCGATTTCAAAGTGGTCGCAGCCCACAAGCCACAAAGCCCCGATGCAGAGCAAATCCAACCAGATCCTTGCTGTCAGGTGTAGAAAACGTAAATTGCCCCGCCTTCATCGCCTGCATGTCATCCCGGATTATGGCCCGGGGTTAAGCATGAATCCCCGGGTCAAAATCAATCTGCGTCTACTGTCACGATCTGCTTGCCAAGGCGCACAAGCAGTTGTCTGATCACTTCGCGCCGCGATAAATTTCCGAGCCGGCAAGGAGAAACGCACCGACGCCGTAGACATAGCTTGTGGTCTCCGTGTAGGCTCCGGGGGCAGCGCCGACGGGCTGAATGCATCCGAGGCGGCCATCGGCATAGATGTGGGTGAGCATGCCTGACCAGGCTTTTTCGACGGCAGGCCAATACGTAGCGCGATCGAGGATGCCCTCGTTGACGCCATAAGCCATGGCATAAGCGATGAAGGCGCTGCCGGAGATCTCGGGCAGCGGATAAGCATCGGCGTCGAGCATTCCGGGCCGCCAGAGGCCGTCCTTCCCCTGGATGAAAAGCGTCTCGGCCGCCATCTTCTTGAGCAGCGCGATGTATTTCGGCCGCAGCGGCGAGTCCGCGGGCAGCTCCTTGAGAACGCGCACAACTCCACCCATCACCCAGCCGTTGCCGCGCGACCAGAAGAGCGGCTCGCCGTTGTTCTCATGCTTGTCGAGGTAGGAGGCGTCACGGAAATAGAGATGCTTTGAGGGGTCGTAAAGCAGAGCGGTGGTGATCTCCCACTCGTGGTCCATATAGGCGAGGTACTTCTGATCGCCGGTTGCGGCGGCCATTTCAGCGTAAACGGGCGGGGCCATGAAGAGCGCGTCGCACCACCACCAGAGCGGGCGAGTCGGATCAGCAGGATCGGGCGTCGCGATTTGTGCGTCGAGGCGCGCGCGCAAAGGAGCCATCATCGTCGCGTCTTTATGAATGAAGTATTGCTCCATATACATCTGCCCGATGGCCAGATCGTCAGCGTGCATCACGCGCGGGCCCGGCTGCCAGTGGAGTTGCTCAGCAAGGTGGAACATGGCCTGTTTGTATCGATCGCCCGCGACTCTTTCCGGAACGGCCATGAATCCGGTATAGAGTGCGGCCCACGTCCAGTCGACCTGCGCGTCGGCGGGCAGCCGCCCAAGTTGCCAGTCAGCAACAAGTTTGATGGCTTTGGCGAGATCGCGCTTGTCGAGTTGGGAGGAGAGGTTTCGCGCTAGCGGTCCTGGCGTGGTCAGTGCGTCACCGGGAGGCGCGACTGAAGCGCGCTGCTCCTGCGTGCTGGCCGGGATAGTGCCTGCAAGCAGCAGAAGAAAACCAATGAAGGCGAGGGCAGCGCAGCGGCGTGTGCCACGTTTGCGCAAACAAAACTTACGAGTTTCCATGGAACTCTCCGGTCTGGTTGGTGCAATGGACCGGAATGATTGTAGGACGCGCAGGCGGTACTGGTCATTTGAGGCGCGGGCCGATTTCGATTTTGCGCGGGAAGAGCAGATTTCGATCCCTGCGCAGCCGACGATCTACCAGGTCGAAACGGCCAGAATTGTCGGTGCTCCGGTCTTTCCATCGATCACATTGATTTTGAGCACCACCTCAATGTTGCGGTTGGCGAAGTTGGACCCGATCCGGTCGCGGAGAAGCTGCAGGTAGTGCGGGCTGGTTACGAACTCCGCCGCCGCTTCGGTTCCGTTGCGGCCCACCCCAGCCAGCATAACGACCCAGCCGTCGATGGTGGCATCGTGGAATCGAGCCACCACGGCGTAATCGTCGGAATTGGAGTACGGCAGCGACTGGTCGCGCTTCCACTGCACCTGCGGCTGCATCCGGTCCACAATGATTTCGTCGGCGCCGGGCAGGAAGTAATAGCGCAGCGGTTGCTGCAAGTGCATGGTCCACTGGTTGTTGTAGGCGCCCAGCAGCGTGACCGAGTGTTCACGCAGGTCAGTGAGCGCTGCTGAAGGGGCGGAAACCAACTGCGTGCTGACTCCGGTACGCGACAACACACCGCTGATCTGGACGGCGGCTGAAACGCTCTGCCATGAAACGAATGGATAGTCGATGTCCCGGTTCGCGGTTTCAACTCCGGAATATCTGTTGCTGGAAAAGACGCTGCTTCCCGTGCAGATGAGCAGATTGTGCTGGCCATGCACGACCGGCGCCCAGAATTCGTCCACCTGATTTTGGGAGGGATTGGCGCGATACCTCCACCACGCGCCCGCCGCCAGGGCAAGCAAAAGCATCACGAACAGCGCCGGCAACAGCAGACGCATGGCGCCGGTTGCCGGCTCTGGAGCGGACGATCCATGGAGAACTTCTCCTGCGGCAGCATGGGGAACGCTCCCCCCGGCGCCGGAGGTTTCTGTATGCAGCCATGGACCTGTATCGGACTGGGAGGCTCCGTGAGATTCCGTGACGCTTGCCGCATCTGCGGGCTCAAGCGAGGCGTGAACGAACTCCGGCACATAAGAACCGGAGGGCAACGAAATCCGGATCGAGGATGGGTGGCTCTGCTCGGAGTAGTAAAGCAGTAGCCGTTTCCTCACTTCGCCTGCGGTATAGCGCACCACCGTATCGGCGTTGGTGTCGTAGGCGTGAGGGCGGTCGAAGACCTCAACGCCCAGGGTGCGCTCTTTAAGCAATTCCACTTTGGCCGCCAGGGAGTTTTCAACGATAAATCGGAGCAGTGCGGGGTAGCGTTTGCTGTTGCAGAAGTGTGGACTGGCCAAAATTGCTTCAAGCTCGGCGAGAACCGCTTCACGGTCTTGTTTGGTCTGCGGGTGCCATGTTTCGTGGATGGCGTGAGCGCTGGGCATCGATTTTTCGCATCATACGCGCCGATCAGCGACCTTGCAACCACGTTTGTCACAAGACAATGGGTCCTGGCAGCTCGAAGATTTTAAAAGGGATTTCCGATTTACCTGGATGCAAACCGTGAGTCACTTGTCAGGGACGAAAACCGGCTCGTACAGTCCGTCTGCAATCAGAGGCAAGCCGTTGCGGAGTTGATGCGAGTCATCGGCAGCTCTCCGATGGCGGCAGAACTCAGCCTGCGGAACGTTGACTTCGGGTACGGTGAGCGCGAGCGGTTGAGCGAATTGAGGCTTTCTTTGTTCGATCCAGCCCGAAGGCAATTCCTGCAGGCGGCGACATTTTCCGCAGCCGGCTTAATGCTCGCCCCTTCCATGCGGGCCACCGCCTGCACTGCGAGCGAATCCGCAACGGGGCAGGGAATGGCCAGAGAGCAAATTATTCCGCTCGACGGCGAATGGGAGTTTCATTCCGGTTCGATGAGTGGAGTCGAAGAGGCCTGGCTGCCGGGCCGGCAAATCGAATGGGGAGCGGTGACCTTGCCGCACTGCTTCAACGCTCTGGACGCATGCGACTCCGACAAGACCTACTTTCGCGGCCAGGGCTGGTATCGCAGAAGACTTGTCGTCCGCAATCCGTATGCGAACGGGAGAACTATCCTTCACTTTCAGGGCGCGGGACAAACCACCACGCTGTGGATCGGAACGACGCGCGTGGAAACGCACATCGGCGGATACGATGAGTTTGCGTTCGACATCACCGATGCCGTAGCCCTGTTCACCGCTGCTGAGCGCGCCTCAGGCGTCCAGGCGGTCGTGCTCTGCGATAACGCTCCAGACCGCGACCGGATTCCTTCGGAGTTGAGTGATTTCTGTCTTTACGGCGGGCTCTACCGGCACGTGAATCTCATCTATCTCCCCGCGGTGGCGCTGGATGCCGCGCATATTCTTCCGGTTGTCCATCCCGGCGGCGCAGCGGACGTTTCAGTCGCCGCGCGCCTTTACAACACCGCTGCTTTCAATGGGACCTGCGAAGTCGCCGTTGAAGTCTGGAACCCTCGTGGCAGCACGATTCACCGGATGTCTCAAGCGCTCCCCGCTTGGCAAGGATTCGCACCACTCACTCGATTCCGGGTGGACTCGCCGGACCGATGGTCCCCGGCATCGCCGAACCTCTATCGTTGCCGGGTCACCCTCTCCACTTCCGCTGGAGAGATGCAGATCGAACAACGCTTCGGCATTCGCCATCTCGAGTTTCTCGAGCACGGGCCGTTCAAGCTGAACGGTGAGCGGGTCCTGCTGCGCGGCACGCAGCGCCACCAGGATCACGCGGGAGTAGCTGCGGGAATGAGCGACGATCAGACGCGCGAAGAATTGCGGATGATTCGTGAGATGGGCGCGAACTTCATCCGCCTCGCCCACTACCAGCAGGACCGGCTGGTTCTGGACCTCTGCGACGAACTTGGCCTGATGGTCTGGGAGGAACTGCCCTGGTGCCGCGCCGGCGTCGGCGGCCACGCCTTCCAGCAGAACGCAACCGACATGCTCACCCACATGATCGACCAGCACTATAACCATCCGTCGATCGTTTTCTGGGGACTGGGCAATGAGGATGACTGGCCTGATGAGTATCCGCGCATGGACAAGGCCGCCATTCGCTCGTTCATGACCAGGATGCGCGATCTGGCGCATCGCCTGGACGGCTCGCGGATGACGGCTTTTCGCCGCTGCGACTTTGCCCGCGATATTCCCGATGTTTATTCGCCTTCCATCTGGGCCGGCTGGTACCGCGGCAGCTATCGCGAGTACGAGCAGAGTCTGGTGGAGCAGCGCAGCCGCGTTCCCCGCTTCATCCATATCGAGTGGGGCGCGGACAGTCATGCGGGACGCCACTCTGAAGACCCTGACGCGGTGTTGAGCCACATCCGCACGGGCGAAGGGACGGATGAGCGCGGCCTTGCCTACCTTGACACCGGCGGGGATCCGCGGGTCTCGGCCGACGGCGACTGGTCGGAGACCTACGCCTGCAATCTCTTTGACTGGCACCTGAAAACACAAGAGGAGCTGGACTGGCTCTCCGGATCGGCGCAATGGATCTTCAAGGATTTCGCTTCGCCCCTGCGTGGCGACAACGGGATTCCGTACGTGAACCAAAAGGGTGTCGTCGAGCGCGACTTGAGAAAGAAGGAATCGTACTACATCTTTCAGTCTTACTGGTCGCAGACGCCGATGGCGCACATCTACGGCCATAGCTGGCCCATCCGCTGGGGGAAAGAGGGCCAATTGCGCACGGTCCATGTTTACTCCAACTGCGAGCGCGCGGAATTATTCCTGAACGGCGTCTCGCAGGGCACGAAGAAGCGAGACAGCCAAAACTTTCCCGCCGCGGGTCTGCGCTGGGATGTAGTCTTCGCTCCCGGGCCTAACCATTTGCGCGTGGAAGCACACAAGGGCGACACAGCGGTTTCCGATGAGATCGACCTCACGTACCAGACCGAACCGTGGGGAACACCGGCCGCGCTCGTGCTCCATGAAAAAGAACGCGACGGCAGCCGGATCACGGTCGAGGCAAAGCTCTTCGACGCTCATGGAGTTCTTTGCCTTGACGCGCGCCACATTGTCCGCTTCTCTCTTGCCGGGACAGGCCGGCTGATCGACAACCTGGGGACCACGCGAGGTTCGCGCGAGCTGCAATTGGCCAATGGCCGCGCGCAAATATCGCTTGAGGCAATCGGCGCTTGCACCGTCGAGGCAGCCGTCGACGGAATTTCCGTGGCCGCGTTGAAGGTTTCAGCATGAAGTGCCATCCAGCTTCGCTTCGTGGACCAGCACCGCCCGGGACCCATGGCCAGCGGAGCAGCGCTGGGCGCCAGCGCCGCAGTTTGTGGTTGCGCAAAACACGTTTGGCACAACCCCGACTGACACTGCATGCGACAGATTCCACCATGCTTAGCCGCGTCGCGATGGGTCAAACGGTGAGTCACTTGCCAAGCATCGAGCGGCCTCTTGTAAATAACCACTGGCAAAGAAAGCTGTGCCGTGCGGTTACCGAATCCAATTTCCAGCGATCGTTGGAACCGCTTCAAGAGTGCGCCGCCTTTCGGCGGACGATGAGTTCCAAGTCGGCATTTCTGCATCAGGCATCATGGTCAACCCAAAAAGGGCAGCGCTCTCCAATGCAACTGAAGCGCGTTCCCGAAACTGAAGTAAGGCGACTTTCAGGAGGGCAGTATGAACAAAAAGAATTGGGCAGGTAGCCTTTTCTCAAACGCGGGAATGCGCATTATTGCGCTGCTCGTGTTGGTTCTCGGCGGAGGTCTCGTCGCCTTCAGCCAGCAGATCACCGGTTCCATCGTCGGCACGGTGAAAGATCCACAGGGCGCGGTGGTAAACACGGCGACCATCAAGGCCACGAACACCGGCACCGGCTTTACTCGCTCGGCGCCCACTAACGGATATGGTGAGTTCCGCGTCGACTATCTTCCGGTTGGCAACTACACGGTCGAGGTTACCGCAACGAACTTCAAGACATTTGTGCAGAAAAACGTCGTCGTCACGGTCGACCTGACGCAGACGCTGGGGGTCGTCCTCGAAGTGGGCGCGCAAACCCAGACTGTCACGGTTACGGAGGCTCCGCCGGCGGTGGACACCTCCGATGCGGAGCTGGGCAAAACGATCTCGGCGGCTGAGATCGTTGGCTTGCCTCTGGTCAATCGCAATGCGTATGCGGAGCTTTCGCTAACGCCGGGCGTAATGGCCAACAGCATGAGCCAGCAAAGCAATCCGAGCGGAACACCGGATTTTGTCATTGGCCTTCCCTCCACTGACGTGCAGATCAACGGCTCGATCGACGGCGGCAATCCCGAAGTCAGTTTCTACCTGGACGGCGGCCTGAACATCAACGGCATTCGCAACTACGGCAACCAGCTTCCCAACCCCGATGCGCTCGAAGAGTTTCGCGTGGAAACCAGCGATTTCTCGGCGCAATACGGACATATGTCCGCCGCGGTGGTTACGGCCGTCACCAAGTCGGGAACGAATCGGCTTCACGGATCGCTGTTTGAGTTCAATCGCAACACCGACTTCAATGCTTATCCCTGGAACGCGCCAAAGAATGCGCAGGGGCAATTCATCAATGCTCCCTACCACCGCAATCAGTACGGCGGCGTGGTCGGCGGGCCAATCAAGAAGGACAAGGCGTTCTTCTTCTTCAGCTATGGCGGTCTGCGGCAGGTGGTCGGCGCGTATGAGAGCGGCGGCAGAGTTCCCACGGCTGCCGAGCGTGAGGGAGACTTCACGGGCGATCTTCCCAGCGTCAGCAACCCGAAGGTGTCAAACTACGGATCCACTCCATTCACGATTGATATGCCGGGCACCAAAACCGCCTACGCGGGCAATACGAACTCCGGCCCGGGCTGCACTTCGGTGGGAGTTAATGCCAACAACCCCACCAATCTGAACTGCCTCCTGCCCTCAGCTGAGGACGCGGTGGCAGCAACCATTTTGGGCGGCAAGAATGCCAATGCAGCGATTCCGCTGCCGAACCTTACCCCGGCCGGCGCCAACACACCCCTGCAATGGAACGGCTACTTCACCGGCCCCACGGACGAGAACGAGTATCTCGGCAAGTTTGACCAGTCGCTCAGCGACAGCGATCACATCGCGATGACGTACTTTTTCGTCAGGACGACCCAGAACGGCTTCGGTGGCGGCAATATCGCCCCCTGGACAATCAATCAGTCGTATACCAACCAGACGAATGCCAACATCAGCGACGTCCACACTTTCAGCGCCAACACAGCCAATCAAGCCTGGCTTGCGTTCACGCGGGTGGCCGGCGGACGCGTGAACCTGCCCGCCGTTAACATTGGCCAGCTCGGCTCCGCTTATACCATCCAGGGGCCATCAACGCTGCCCAATCTGGCCATTTCAGGTTATTTCACCGCGGGTGTGTCATTGGCCGGGCCGGTCACGACTTCAGACTTTTATTCGCTCCGCGACATGGTGAGCATGACCAAGGGCAAGCACAGCATGTTCTATGGCGGCGAATTCGCGCTCGACAAGGGCATGTTTGTCGGCAATCTGTATAACTATGGCCAATTCAGCTTTGCCAGCTCGGCGCCCACAACCACCGGGAACGCGCTGTCCGACTTCTACACCGGCATGCTCTCCTCAATGGAGCAGGACACGCCGTACCACACGCTGATGAGTGCATGGCACACGGCTGTCTTCTTCCAGGACAACTACCGCATCACGCCGCGTTTCACGGCTAACCTCGGAATCCGGTGGGATATCGACACGCCGCCGGTTGAGTCATCAAATCTCACCGATGCCTTTATTCCCAGCGAAGCAGCGCTTACCAGCAACCCAAGCGTAACCGGTACTGTATCCACGGTCGTCCCCATCGCCCCGCCGGGAATGTTCTTCCCGGGAGACAAGGGCGTGGGTCGCGGCATCATCTCGACGAAGTTTCACCATATCGCACCGCGCATCGGCTTCGCTTGGGATCCGTTCGGCGACGGCAAGACAGCCATTCGCGCCGGAGCAGGCATCTTCTACGGAACCACGAGCGGCAACGAGTGGAACCAGCCGGGCAATGCCAACCCATACGCCGTTCGCCAGACATTCGGGTCGGTGAACTCGATGAGCAATCCCTACGCCACCACGATGGTCAATGGGTCCCCATCTTCCTTCCCCAATGGAGATCCCTTCCCGTACACCTACAATCCGAAGAGCCCGCGCTTCCTGCTTCCGGCTAGCATCGAGTCCATCGGAACCAACGTGCAGTGGCCTTACATCTACCAATTCAATTTAGCCGTGCAACGGCAATTGCCTTGGCAGGTTGCCCTGACTGCAGCCTACGTTGGCACTCTCTCTCGCGATGTGCCTACGATGATCGACGGCAACTACGCACCCTATGTTCCGGGCATAACCGGTGAGAGCTCCGGCTCCGCTGGTACGGGCGGCTATAACGCGCGTCGCCCCTACGACCAGAACTCTACGGGCACTGGCACTCTGGGTCAGAACATCTTCCTGATCACCAATCAGACTGCCAACTACAACGCGCTCCAGATTTCGGCTTCGCGGCCCCTGACGCACCACGTAATGGTCAACGGCTTCTATGTCTGGAGCCACGCTTTGCAAAGCAGCAACGAATCAGCAATCGGGCAGATGACCGCACAGGACTTCGACAACCTGTGGGAGGAAATCGGCCCGATGGATGCGGACCGGCGCAACGTGGCCACCATCTCTGGCAGGTGGGACATCGACTACTACCACGGTTCGAACTTCTTTATGGAGCAAGTGGTCAATGGGTGGACCATTGCTCCGATCTGGGTGATGCAAAGCGGGGCGCCGTTCAGTGCCACAACCGGCTCCGACAAGAACGACGACAGCGCCAACGCAAACCGGCCCGATCTGGTTGCGGGCGCCAACGCGTTCCTCAATCCTCACCGTAGCCGTGCTGCCGAAGCGGCGGAGTGGTTCAACACCGCGGCTTTTGTGGCCAATGGACCTGGCGTGGCCGGCGGTATCGGCCCCGGAGGAGCCGATGGCAACGAGTCGCGAGACTATCTGCGCGCGCCTGGCTACCGCGATGTCGATATGGGAATCTTCCGCGATTTCCACTTCGGAGAAGGGCTCACCTTCCAGCTCCGCGGCGAAGCGACCAATGCATTTAACCTCGTGAGCCTCAACACTCCCTCATCGAGTGGTCCTCCTGCAACCGTCGGAGCGGCCAACTCGTCGTCCACCTTTGGCACGATTACGGGAGCAGCCAGCCCACGCATCATCCAGGTTGGCGGGCGGCTCACGTTTTAGGCGGCAACAGAAGCGCATAAGAAACTGCTGGCCGGATACTGAATTGTATCCGGCCAGCGGCCACGGCCCTCCCTTGTTGTCCCGAAAGAATTGTTCGCGGTCGCGAGCGCGCTCTGGCGAGACGCGACATCACCGTTCCGACAGGGCATTGGAGGATGTCGGCGATCTCCTGTTGGGAGAGTACTTGGCGCAGCTCCCGACGCTCGAAGCAGCTGCTTTGTCGCTAGTTCACTGGATTAACAGTACTAGTCGTCGATGAGCAGTCGCGGATTCCGCGTTCCGGGAGAGTAGTCGCCGATCCGGACATAACTCCATTTTGAGGTTATGTCCGGATTGGCGGTGATCCGACAACAATCAGAGGCAAGCGTTGGGAGGTATTCAATTGAGTGCGTGGGCGCCTCTCTGTCGGTGCTACTCAGTGAATTTCAGGTTGGTCGGACGCGCAGGCAGCTCAGGTGCTTGAGGCGGCGGGGCTGTAACCGGCACTTCCTTTCCTACGGCCTCGAGGCTCACGTCGTTCATCCACACTTCGCCTGAACCAGAAAGGAGTATTCCGAAGAAGATGCCGGTGGCATCTTCGGGCACATCAAGAACCACATCGCATTGTTTCCACGATTGCGTTCCTTTGATCGCGCGGTTCTCCATGTTGTCGAAGGCTACGACCGTATTTTCCTTATCAACCCTCATCCATACTCCAGCCCAATCGCCTACATCCTGCGATCTGACCCACGCGCGCAAGCGGACCCGTTTGCCCACGTAATCCGAAGCGCTGATCGATTGCATGAGAGTGCCAAATCCATCAGTCACCGGCACGATCGATTTAAGAGATGCGCTCGGCAGCCCGTTCCGAATCATCCCATTGTCAACGCTCGTTTGGTAGTTCGCGGGCTTGCTGCCAGCCATGTGCCAGCCAGTTGGCGGGCTGTTGGTCGCAATTGCGGACTGGGCATTCACTGGCCTTAAGCCAAAGTTTGCACTCAGCACGCATGCCCCAAGCAACAAGTACGAGCCAAGGACAAGCGAAGTGAAAGTGCGAAGATGAAAGTGCTTCGATCTATTTTTGAGCAAGCTCATGATCCGTTTCTCCAAGACTTCTCTCGCGAAAGATTCTAAGGGCACAACCAGGCTCTGCCAAGGCGTGTTGCCTGGAAAGCGCAGAGATGAGTATTTTGAAAGACGCCCCAGTCCATGCGACAGCGTCTGGCCATAAGGTTCTGTCTGGATGGTCGCCTACTCGGAGGTACTGGGTATCCATTTGACTCAGGTAGGCCCAACAGGTTGTGGTTTGGGCTATTTCCGTTTGATGGCCGAGTCCACAATCTGTCTGTAAGTTGTGGGTTCGGTCGCGATGGCGTGCTGCACCAAGCGGAAGAAAAGTTTGCCTGGACTGCGCGATTTGCGGCGGTTGAAGCGGAACGCGAATTCGTTTAGATAATCCTCAAGATGTTCCCCGGCGACAGATCCCCGGTGCGTTCCCAACAACCAACGCTTCAGTAGCGAAAAGACCTGATGGACGCGTGGCAGCAATTCGGAAGCCCGCTCCGAATGGCCCTTTTGATTGCTGATACGGTGTTGATAGGCGGCCGTGCGCAGCGGCAGGTAGCCGTACCAGCCGTCCGTATGCACGGTGCTGCCGGGCTCGATGCTGTCCTCGATAAACGGAATCAATCTGGCTGCAGAAGGGTCCGGAATGTGTCGTAGCCGGATGCGGCCGATCCCTCGGCCATCCTCCTCGGCCGCCACTACAATCAGCGCCTCGCCGGCGATGTGGCGACCGAGCGCGCCCTGCTCGTTGCCGCCCAGATAGCTCTCGTCGACTTCGACCACTCCAGCTAGCCGCTCGCGGCCGGGCCGGATCATAGCGCGGCGTAGCTTATGCAAACACGTCCATGCCGTCTGATAACTGCCCCAGTCGAGCACACGCTGCAACGCTACCGCGCTCACGCCGTTCTTCTGGCTGGTCAGCCACCAGATGGCGCGAAACCACGCAGTCAGTGGCGTTCGCGTATCCTGAAACACCGTGCCTTCGGTCATCGAAACCTGATAGCTGCAGCCGGCGCACTGAACACGGCCCGACTGCAGCGCCCAGCTCTTGCCTGCTTCACATCGAGGACAAAGGAATCCATCCGGCCAGCGGAGATCGAACAGGTACTCCCGGCAAGCCTGCTCCGTGCTGAAGCGCCGCTCAAGCTCCAGAAGCGTCCGCGGATAATCCTCTTCCATGGACCCGAACACTACAGGTTGGGCCAACCTGAGTCAAATGGATACCCAGTAGTGACGAAAACTGGCGAATAGCCCCTTGGTGTACCCTGGAACCCTATAGGGACCCGGCCGTCGGAGGCATAAATCGTGCCAGAGGTCAGAGGAGTGTTTTCCGTGCAGACCATTCCAAAGTAACTCTGCATTCATTACCCAGTTTTCAGCGCCGGATCAGCCCTGAACGGGGCTAGCGGCGCGGCGCTCAGAGACAGTTCCAGACTGAAGCCGCCCCGGGCCAGATCTCCACCTGCTGACTCAGTAGCTCCAAAGAGCTGGAAGATCACCCTGCCGTAGCTCTCTATCTATGTAAGGAACACACCCGCCCGACCCAGGCAGAGCACAGCACAGAGCAAGAAAACACCTGGCCTGGAGAACCTGGAGCCACCTCAAGCCTGAGTCCACGGAGCGAGGCCGCATAACATACGCCCACTTGTCGAGCTACCCAAAGGCTCAGGCTCTGCACCCAACTGGGGTCCGGGGCTGGCTCCCGCCGGCGCGCGAAATTTTATGTGTGCCGGCCGGGAAGGCACCTGGTGTGGTCAGCATGTCGGTCAGGGTGTCCAGGTCCCGGCGGTGCTCGACCTCGCCGGGGATGAGCTCCGTTCCTGTAACCCGGCCGATAGCGCCCCGCTGGTAGGGCAGCAGGAAGTCGTGAAGCGGGCGGTTCCACCGGCGCATGCGGGTGCCGACTGCTTCCTGCTGGATGTACTGGGAGAGTGGTGAGCGCTGCTGGGCAAACTTGGTATGGAAGGGCGTGGGCAGGTAGCGCATGGGGTTCAGTGCACTCTGGTCACCTTCGAAGAACATCTCCTCGGAGTATTTGGCGGGGCTTTGGCTGGCAATGACTTGAGTACATACTCAGGTCAGTAACACGAATCCAGGCAGGTCTGCTTGACAGGCTGCCTTATCAGGAGTAATGAGTATATGAGTACAGAGATTTCTGCTTCTCCGTCCGCCGTTCGCCACCAGGATCTGGGCGAGGTCTTCGGTTCCTTCATCCGCTTCTTCCGCTCGACCCACGGCCGCTCCGTCGAAGAGGCGGCCCGGCGCGCCCGCATGACACCCGAGCGGTGGTAGGCCGCTGACGACGGCCAGGTCCCATAGACCGGCCGCCAGCTGAAGGCGATGGCCCTGGCCACGGATGTGAGTTGGGAGGAGATGATGCGCTGCGTAGACCTGTGCGGGGGGCATGGGACGCCAAAGGTCCTCGCTTCTAATCCTCATAACCGTATATCCTCACCTCCTTCCTCAGGAGATGAAGTTATACACTTATGAGTTCATTGGCCAAGGGCTCGGAGCGGCTTAGCCCCCGCCCATAACTGCGACAGGTACGGCGTCCATGAGCGGCCGAGATAGAGCAGCGCAGCGATCAGGCAGATTTGCTCCCAGGTGTCTGGTGCCTGGCCCGCTTCGATGCGCTCCCATTCCGGCGCCGTCAGACCAGCGAGCGGGGCGAGCTCTTCGAGCGGCCGGTCATCCCTGAGGCAGGCCGCCTGGATATGCTGGCCGAGAAGCCGCGCGCATACCAGAGGGTTGGGGGTTGGGTAGTGGGTCAATTTGGATTTGCACAGGACGACAATGGCCTGATGCTGGCTACATGCCCGTAATCGTTGCTGACTGAATTCCAGAAGCAAGCAATTCTCGGCTATAGTCCTTAACAGACGGCGATGGCTCATCGAGATCAGGAAACTCAAAGGCGCAACCCACAAACCGCACGTTAATTAGCTTCGTAGGTGTCGTTGTAAAAATGATCAAGGAATCAGTGAATGTGGTGTTTTGTAATTTGCCGCCCCTAAGTTCCACAATGCTTCCTGGTCCCACTACATTGACGCCATTCACTGACACATTATCTAGCCACATGGCCGGGACGCTTCCGGGAGCCGGAGCCCTGGACGCAAGCCCTCTGCTTGCAAACTGAATAAAGCGCAGAAGCGTTGGCCAATAATCCTCCGTACTCTCGCTTACGTGTTGAAGCCTAACCACAACCTGCTGCAAAACCATAGGCGGCGGTGAAACCTCAGAGATTGGCTGTTCAGATACTTTTCGTAAAGCTGGCAGATTTTGCGCAAGATGTTTCGTGTCGAGCGACGCGAGTTCCTTCAACACCTTGGCGGGCGCTTGCGAGGCTTCCAAGGTTCTTAACTCGCTCTCAATGGTGTCGAGTCTGTCTTCAGTGTGAGTCTGAAATTTGGCATTGTCTTTGATTCCGTAGGCGGCGAAGATACTCACTGTGATCAGGAGGCCAAGCAGCGTTAAGGGAACGACAATAGCGATACCCGCTAAGCCCCATTCTCGAAGCCAGAAAGTTACGCGGCGCACCCCGTGCGGTTTGAAGGAATCTATGACTTTGACAAGTGCGCTCTCAATTTGAGTCTTGACCTCGCCGCTCAACCACCGCTTATCTTCATCCCGTAGCTTCATGTCATCCTGCGGTTCAGAAGCGGAGAGAACTTCTGGGAAAGAGAAAACGGTTGCCATAAGGCAAACTCCTGCGTTACACTTTTGGAAGCGTCGCAGGGCGCGAAACATCATGAACGCAAGAGACCCGCTGGCAGGCGGGTTTTCTTGTGCCTCAAATCCTACTCCCGTTTAGGTGCTCTCTCCAAGTGCCTTCCGAAGCAACTCGCTGTCCTTTGTAGATTTGGCTACGGTAGGCTCTGGCAGTAGTGAGCACAGTTCCTCAATCGTCCAAACGTGATCAGCAAGGCCCGCTTCCATCGCAGGCGTCACCCGTAGCGTCTTATGAACTCTCACGAAGTTGTAGTACATAAAGTGAAGCGCCACGGCGTGACCGTGGTTTTCGATCTTTTTTGAGAACGCATTGGTGAGTCTGGTGAACCGACGTATCGACATGCGCATGGTCAGATTCTGCCGTTCTACGAAGCTAGTCGAGACGTGATCAGGATCAGGGAAGCCAATCACCGTTTTCATGTCGCACCCGATGCATGTTGCGGGGGAATAGCGACGTTGATCTTCGTCTGACGATGCACCGTAAATCTTGTGGAGTTGTGCATAGTCCACAGACTCGCCAAACGCATTCTCAATGGCGCTCAGGTAGGGCGCGTGAGCATCTGTGGTGATCTGTGGGCGTCCGATGACGCGCTCTGCGAGATCGCCAACGAACTCGTTTGCCCAGCCCTTGTCGCGGCCTCCGACCAGATAAGAAACGCACAGCTTCGTATCAGCATCAATCGCCGTCCACGTCCACACATCGCCCCATCCTGCCGTTTTCTGCTCTGGCGTGGCGTTTTTCTGCTTTGCCCCGCAGAATGCCCAAATTTCATCACATTGAATTCGGCGGGTAGGCAGGCCGCGCACGTGCCGATGGTGGTACGCCGCACGGGCGCAACCAATATCCTCTAACAGCTTTAGAACAGTGTGCTTGGCAACACCAGTCATGCGGACGATTGCATTGATGCTGCTCCCTTCTACCAGAGCACCAAGGACTTGCACCTGCTTCGGTATGGGAAGGCGATTCATGGCTAGATTATGCCCATGTTCGCCCCAATAGTCAAGAAAATAGTAAAATATTTCCTTGATTTCTTTAACGGAAAGGCCTACAGTAAAATCCTGTATGGATCGAAACGAGTTTTCCGACAAAATGACTGGGCAGCTGGTTCCTGTTCCAAATGGTCCGCCAGATGCCTCTATTGCGTTTGTCCCTAATCCCCTGCCGCCAAACTGGCTTTGGGACGCATCGCTTTGGCCTTTGCTAGTCGAAGCCAGAAAAGTGCTGTCGAGTCTTGACGGAACGGGCAAGCACTTGCCTAACCCGGAAATTCTGCTACGCCCACTTCAGGGCCGTGAGGCACGCCTTTCTTCGCAGTTGGAAGGAACAATTACTGACCCCAAACAGCAACTCCTGTTTGAAGCTGATCCTCGCTATCCAACCTCAAGAAACGATCCAGCAAACCCTTTTCGCGAAGTGGCTAATTATCGAAAAGCGCTGCGGCTGAGACTCGACGGGAAAAACGACCTTCCTCTTTCACTTCGATTGATAAGGGAACTCCATGCCGTCCTCATGGATGGTGTAAGAGGAGCTGAGCAAAGACCAGGTGAATTTAGAACGATTCAAAATCAGATTGGGTGGCCCGCACGATTTGTTCCTCCTCCTCCTCAATACCTGACAGAGGCCTTGGATGCGTTTGAGAAGTATTTGTACGCCAGTGACGTCTATGATCCCCTCGTAAGGTCGTTCCTAGTTCACTATCAGTTTGAGGCGATTCACCCATTTCGCGACGGAAACGGTCGAGTCGGCAGGTTATTGCTGTCATTGAGCATTGCTGAATGGTGCGGATTATCGAGTCAGTGGCTCTATATGAGCGCCTTTTTTGAGAGGAATCGGAGAGCCTACATGGATTTGCTTTTCAGCGTCAGCACACAAGGTTCTTGGGAGCCATGGATTCGCTTTTGCTTAGAGGGCGTCGTTTCTCAATCGTTAGACACGGAGAAGCGATGCGACAAACTGTTAGAGCTTCACCGGGATTTTGATTTGCGGCTCAAAGGCGGAAGTCTCAGGTTGTCGAAACTCGTTGACCGGCTCTTTTTTAGTCCTGTAATTACGGTCACTCAATACAAGAACCTTTATGGAGTTTCATATCCAACAGCACGCTCGGATTTGAAGAAGCTAGAAAGCAAAGGAATTGTGCAGCAATTGGAGCCTATGGATGAGATCACCTATTATTCGTTGCCAATTTACGACATCACGTTCGAGGACATTGAACCCTGACCCTCACTCGCGGGTGGCTTCTCTCACGATCCGCGCGGCGGCTTGGTTGAAATCCTCGCCTGAGTGACGCTGCTTGACGTGTTCGTCAAACTGCCGCTGTCTGCGGCGTTCCCACTGTGCATATGACATTTTGCTGGGTTTTAACTCTTGTGTTTTCCAGTCACCGAATGAGCATCCGTACTCAATCTCGCTGATTTTCACTAATTTTGGTTTCTTTGCCATGCCCCCAAGTTTAACGCCACCCTCGAACCTGTGGAAATCCAAACTGCACCACTACCGGGGGTTGAACGGCGAGGCGCGAGATGTAATAATGAACGATTCATACTCATATGAGCATTACTCATGAAAGGGCGCCCCGTTAAGCGGCGGCTGCCTGGATTGAACTACAGGCTGAATATGTACTCAAGGAGGCCGCAGCCAAAGGCCCGACCTCGCTGGACAGCCCGGCCCATGGAACCAACGTCAACCGCGAGCTCATCGAGAAGGGCTACGCGGTCTTCCGCGGTGACCTGGGTGGCGCTGAGCAGCAGGCCATGCACGGCCGACTGGGACGACTCTTCGGCAAGTATTCCGAGGAGATGTTCTTCGAGGTCGATCAAAGCGCTTTGAATCCAATGCGCTACCTGCCCACGCCATTTCACACGAAGCTCGCCCAGCAGGGTTCGCCCCTCTCCCAGTACATCCAGCAGGAAGCAGTCGGCACACGCATGCGCCGGTGGGACCGCCCGCTTCACGACTTCCTATTGCCTTACTTGCGGGGCGCCATCGGCCGGGTTACAGGAACGGAGCTCATCCCCGCGGAGGTCGAGCACCGCCGGGACCTGGATACCCTGACCGACATGCTGACCACAGCAGGTGCCTCCCGGCCGGCACACATAAAATCTCGCGCGCCGGCGGGAGCCAGTCCCGGGCCTCAGTTGGGTGCGGGCCAGGGCCTTTGGGTAGCTTGACCAGTGGCTGTATGCTATCGAGCCCCGCTCCCTGGACTCAGGCTTGAGATGGCTCCAGGTTCTCCAGGCCAGGTGTTTTCTTGCTCTGTGCTGCTCTGCCTGGGTCGGGCGGGTGTGTTCCTTACATAGATAGAGAGCTACGGCAGGGTGATCTTCCAGCTCTTTGGAGCTACTGAGTCAGCAGGTGGAGATATGGCTCCGGGCGGCTTCAGTCTGGAACTGTCTCTGAGCGCCGCGCCGCCAGCCCCGTTCAGGGCTGATCCGGCGCTGAAAACCGGGTAATGAATGCAGAGTTACTTTGGAATGGTCTGCCTGGAAAAGCACCCTCTGACCTCTGGCACGACTTATGGCTCTCGACCTCAGGACCCAACGACATTTGCGAGCACCTACCGACAATTGATCGGCGACCTCAGCTCGACTACCCGTTGTCAATCATCTGGTACCGGAAGGGTTCTAAGGCACCTTCACCATATCGGTCTTGAACACCTTATCGGTTGGCACCACCGCCTCGTCTCGTTCGTATCCGTCCTTGCGTAAGAAAATGTGAACGGTCGCCGGCTCGGGCTGCGGGAGTTGGAGGGTGCACGTGCCGTCGCTTCCCGTGAAGCATGTATTCGTCTTGCCCTGACCGATCTGGACATCGATCTCTACGCCGGAGACAGGTACTGCGGAGACGCGGTCCGTCACCTGCGTGCTGAACTGCCACGGCGGCGGAGGACGCAATGCAAACCACCAAACCGCAACGCCGAGAATAATCGCTGCGAGCGCCGCAAGGGCCGCTTGCAGTTTGCGCCTGTGCACCAAAGGCCAACCGAGCGCCGGCTTGAGCTGCGCGGCCGCTTGCGCGGGATCGGCGGTGGTGATGCCCTGAACTTCAAGCATGGCCGGCAGTGGCGTTTTATCCAGCAGCCACGGCAGGATGGGCTTGTGCAGCGCTTCGCCGCGCGAATACTCGAAGGTGATGTATTCCGAGGCGCGCGTATTTTGCGACCAGCAAAGCACGATCGTGCGTGAGGCGGCAATCGAGCGCTCCAGGCGGCGCTTCCACTGCTCGCCGGGATCGATCGACTGCACGTCAAAGAAGACGCGGTAGCCGAGGCGGCGCAGTTCGTCGCGCAGCGGCGCGATGCGCTCAGTGTCGGCGCGCGAGTAGCTCAGGAATATGTCATATTTGGCCATCGTCGTAGGCTCTATTGTTGCAAAATCGGCTCAAGCTGGTGCAAGGCCGCGGTCATGCCCGCCCTGTCGCCGCTGTGGAAACTGTTAAAGAACGCGATCCATGAGGCGCGGTCCGTTTCAAATGCAGGTGAGTTCGAGAGCAGGGAGACTGTCGCGGTGGCGTCCCAATAGTACGGAGTTAAATCCGCGGCCCCTGACAGCAAGGATTTTTCTGTTTCACGCGCTGCGCTCTTGTTCCCAGCGCCCCATTCGCAGAGAAAATGGAGCGCGTCTTCCCGGAGTTCCTGGCGCGGATCCAGCAGCCCGTCTGTGATTTGCCCGAATTGCTGGAGGCAGGTGTCAAAGTGAGAAGTGTCGAGGCTTATCGATCCCATGGCCATTTGACCTCCTGCCCAGTACTGCGAAAAGTTGCCCTTGGTGTAGACCTCGAGCGCATTCTGGTAGGCCTGGGTCGCCTGATTGAACAGCGCATCGGCCTCGGCCCCGCTGGATCGTCCGGCTTCATCCTGAAACACATCTCCAAGGGACAGCTCGGTTCCAGCCCAGGCCTGGGGCACATCGACCCTGGTACGCACTTCGAGCGCATTCTGGTAGGCCGTGATCGCCTGGTTGAAAAGCGCGAGCGCCTTGTCTCCGCTGGCGCGTTCTCCCTCAACCCTCACCACCCATCCGAGGCTGGCTTGCGTGTCCGACCACTCCTTGGGCTGTTCGGCTTTGGTGTAGACCTGAAGCGCGCCCTGGTAAGCCTGCATGGCCTCATTCAGCAGAGGATTTGCCTTGTCTCCGCTGGTGCGACTCCCCTCAATCGCGAGCGCGTTTCCGAGAGCGTATTCAGTCCACGCCCAGGCTGCGGGCAGATCAGCTTTGGTGTAGATCTGAAGCGCATTCCGGAAGGCCAGCACTGCCTGATCGAACAGAGCCGCGGCCTTGTCCCCACCGGCGCGTCCACCTTGATTTAGAAGCACGTTGCCGAGAGCGTCTTCGATTCGCGCCCAGTCCTTGGGCTCATCGGCTTTGGTGTAGATTTCCAGTGCGTTCCGGTAGGCTTCGACGGCCTGATCGAATAGAGCAGGCGCCTTGTCTGCGCTTGTGCGATTCCCCTCGTCGACCAGCGCGTTGCCGAGATTGTCCTGCGTCCACGCCCAGCCCTTGGGTTCACCGGTTCTGGTGTAGACATCCAGCGTACTGCGAAACGCCTGCGCCGCCTGGTCGAGCAGAGCAGCAGCTTTATCTCCGCTGGCCTGCGCCGCCTCCCGCTCGAGGGCGTTTGCGAGATTGTTTTGCGTGCTCGCCCAGCCCTTGGGCTCATCGGTTTTTGAGTAGACCTCAAGCGCGCTGCGATACGCCTGGACCGCCTGATCGAGCAGCGCGGCTGCCTTGTCTCCGCTGGCCCGGCTTCCCTGGGCCACCAGCGCATATCCGAGACTAACTTGCGTCCGCGCCCAGTCCTGGGGCAGATCGGCCTGAGTGTAGACTTCAAGCGCACTGCGATACGCCTGCACCGCCTGATCGAACAGAGCATCTTGCTTATCTCCGATGGCCCGGTCTCCCTCGTCCACTAGCGCCATGCCGAGGGCATTTTCGGTCCGCGCCCAGTCCTGGGGCAGATCGGCTTTGGTGTAAACCTCAAGCGCGCTGCGGAGCGCCTGCGCTGACTGATCGAACAGTTCATTGGCCTTATCTCCCGTCGCCCGCCCTCCCTCGTCCAGCAGCGCAAGTCCGAGGTTAGCCTTCGCCTTCGACCAATACTGGGGCTCATCGGCCTGGGTTAAGACCTCAAGTGCGCTGCGGAAGGCCTGCGCCGACTGATCGAACAACGCGGCGGCTTTGTCCCCAGTGGCGCGCTCCCCCTCCACCATCAGCGCAAGTCCGAGATTGTTCTGGGTTGTCGCCCAAAGCTGAGGCAGATCGGCCTTGGTGAAGACCTCCAGCGCGCTGCGGTACGCCTGCTCCGTCTGATTAAGCAGGCCTGCGGCCTTCTCCCCGCTGCTGTGCCCTGCCTCATCTCTCAACGCATTTCCGAGGTTATTCTCGGTATTGGCCCAATTCTGGGGTAGATCGGCTTTGGTGAAGACCTCCAGCGCGCTGCGATACGCTTGCGCCGCCTGATCGAGCAGGCCGGCGGACTTATCCGCGCTCGCCCGTTGGCTCTCATCCACCAGCACGTTGCCGAGATTATTTTGTGTGAACGCCCAGCCCTGTGGCAGATCGGATTTGGTTTGTACTTCGAGGGCGCTGCGGAACGCCTGTGCCGCCTGATCGAGCAACGCGACGGCCTTGTCTCCGCTGGTGCGAATCCCCTCACTCCAGAGCGCATTCCCCAGACCGTTCTGCGCATAGGCCCAGCCTTGGGGCAGATCGGATTCGGTGTAGACCTCGAGCGCACTGCGAAGCGCCTGCACCGCCTGATCGAGCAGGCCAACGGACTTGTCTACGCTGGTCCGCGCACCCTCTCTCAACAGCACAGTTCCGAGGCCAGCTTGCGTGCTGGCCCAGGCCTGCGGCTGACCAGCCTGGGTGTACACCTCGAGTGCACTGCGATGCGCCTGTGCCGCCTGATCGAACAATCCTACCGCCGTGTCTCCGCCGGCCCGATCTCCCTCGTCCCTGAGCGCATGTCCGATGTCGTTTTGCGTACTCGCCCAGTCCTGGGGCTGATCGGCTTTGGTGTAGACCTCGAGCGCGATGCGAAACGCCTGCACCCCCTGGTCGAACAGGCCGGCGGCTTTGTCTCCGGTCACGTCGTTTCCTTCGTCCTCGAATGCAACCCCGAGATTCCTTTGCGTCCTTGCCCAGTCCTGGGGCTGATCGGTTTTGGTGTACACCTCGAGCGCGCTGCGAAAAGCCTCGACCGCCTGATCGAGCAGGCCAACGGCCTTGTCTCCGCTGGCCCGCACTCCCTCAGCCGTGAGCACAACCCCGAGATCGCCTTGCGTCCTGGCCCAATCCTTCGGCAGATCGGCTTTGGTGCGTACTTCCAGAGCGCTGCGAAATGCCTGCACCGCCTGATCGAGCAGGGCAGCAGATTTGTCTCCGCTGGCCCGCTCGCCCTCATCCTCGAGTGCAATGCCTAGCCCATCCCGCGCCGCCGCCTCCTCCTGCCGATCGCCGAGCACAGCGTATTTGCCCGCCAGCGACTGGTAATCGTTCGCGGATTGTTCGAGCAAAGTGAGGCTCTCATCCGCGGGAGCGACAGTGCCCTCGCGCGAGCGCGCGTCTGCAGCGGCCCCGACCGCCTGAAGCCAAAGCTCGTGGAAGCCTCTGTCGTCAGGAAACTTGTTGTATTCCGCGTCGATGGCAGTTGCCGCACTCTCCAGCGTCTGCGTGGCCTCATGGTACTGGCCGTTTAGACGATACGCGCCGGCAGCCTGGTTGCTGTGATCGAGAAGCTCGCGCATCGGAGTTCGAAGCTTTTCGAGCAGCGCCTGTTGCGCCGCCTGCAAGGCCTGCATCTGCGCCTGAAGGGCTTTTTCCTGCGCCTCTTCCGCATTGATTTGCTGGCGGTCCGCGTCGCCGGCCTCGTTGAACAATTGCGCAGCGCTGGCGTAGTGGTTAAGCGCAAGCTCCGCCAGCGCCTTTTGTTCCGCCGTCGCCTCGCCCGATTGCTTCTGGATCCCCTCGGCCCACTGCTGCACCTGCTTGTTGGCATCGGCGGCGGAGAAGCCGTTGGCCTGCGCCCACTCGGCCACCGCGGCGCCCAGGTCCGGCTTCTGCGCCTGCGCTGCACTTGCCTGCGCTGCATTCGCCTGCCCCGCGAGCGCGACGTTCTTCTTCTGGAGAGTGGAGATCTGGAGTGACATCCGGCGCAGCATGGCCTGAATTCCGGAGGGTCCCAGCAGTGCCGGCGAGCCTTTGGGCAGCAAGCTCACGTTGATGGTCGCGGGCAGAGCGGGCAACTGGCCGTCGGCCGGCTCATAGATCACCAGACCGCTGGCGCCTTCGATTTGAATGCGCAGGCCGCCGCGCTGGGCTGCATCCTCTGACACATCCAGCCACGCCTGGCCTTTGGGATTGGTTACGTCGCGCGCTTCGGTGACGAGTACGGAACCGTCGAGATAGCCGATCGAGATGCGCACCGTGGGAACAGGCCGGGCCGGCTCAGTGTGCGCATCCGCGACGATAACGGCTACGGTTCGCTGGGCGGGAGGCTTTTGCGCGACGGCGGCGCCCTGTGCGACGCACAGGCACGGGATCAAAACTGCCCATGAAACCTGAGTCTTCAAACTGACCTCTGGCGTGGCAGGGCTGATTCATTGAGGGGGGAAACCCTGATGATTAGAAATTCTATCTGAAATTCGGGCCGTGGAATCTGCCAATTTACAGTTGGCGGGCTAAGTTTCCTCCAGCGCTGCCCCATCTGGTGCGCTATCGAGCCGCAACCGGACAGCGTGCTTACACGGGGCGTGCAGGCGGCACCTAGCTGCGGTGGTTTGTGCTCCGGTCGGATGACCGGCAAATCGGAAGTTACACCATTGTTGGTTAGGGAAGGGTTGGCGACAAACCAGCCAGTATCCGAAACCGATGATTCACCGCCTTTCCCTCTTGCCGCGGTCGCAACTGCGGTCGTGCCTGCTCACGACATGGCTAGGCCTCGTCCCACCAAGGCGGGAATTGAGCCTGCTGAACAATCACGAGCCAGGGGCTGATGCAGCACTGGCCTTCAGCGCTTGTGCCCGGCTTCGCGCCAGGTCAACGAACTCTTCGCTCCCGGCCGACTCGGATTTGATCGACTCGAGATTGATCTCCACATTGGCGATTGCCCCAGCTACAGCAGCTCTCGCCAAGGCGATCGCGGTCGTCAGGTCCGACGCCAGGTTCGGATTGGTAATCGGTTTCAAGGTCTTGGCGATCCGCTCTACTTCAGCGGATCTTTCGGCCACGCTCAGTGGCACTGCTGCTGCCTGCTGCAACGCAGAGATAATATGGCGTTGACCGTCGGCAGCCCCCTCTGCCGATATATATGCCTTCTTGACCGCGCTGTATGCCTCGGCATCCTCGTCGATCGCCGATTTTAACTCCTCGCGCAGATGGAAAAGTCGCCCGAGCGCCTCGCTAAGTTGAGATTCATATTGCGCATAAGCTTTCTTGCCGCGGGACATCGATGCAACCATGCAAGCCAGACCGGCTGCCATGGCACCGCTAGCAGCGGCAGCACTGCCTCCTCCCGGAACTGCCGTGGGCGCGGCCAGTTGCTCAATGAACGGCTCGATTCCTGAACGCAAGCCCCCAACAGCCACCTTGCCGCTTACGATCGCAGCCAGCCGATTCTCAAGAATCAGCGAGGAATCGAAGTTCTCCAATTGAAGAAACCACTCGGCGGACTGCTCGATGGCCCGCTTCGGGATCAGGCCCACAATTTCGCTGGAAATGGGCAACACACCATAGCGCTCAGCTTCGCGCTTCACAAACTCAAACACGCGATGAAGCGGCGTCTGTTCAAAATCGGTCAGGTTCATGGAAACCTGCGCCAGACCGCGTACGAGAAAACCCGATGCCTTTACGAAGCGCATCCCGCCCGAGGAAAAGCGCACTGCCTTGGCGATGCTCTTGGCGATGTCGACATTCGGTGTGTTCAGAAAGATGTTGTAAGCGATCAAAAACTTCCGCGCACCCACTACAGTCGCTCCGGCCGTCGGATGCAAACGCGCCTCGCCGAAGTCGGGTTTGCGTGCCGGGTTGGTAGCGATCTCTTCGCGGATTCCTTCAAACTGGCCGCGGCGGATGTTCTCGAGGTTCTTGCGCTCAGGCGTCGTGGCAGCGGCTTCATATAGATAGACCGGAATCTGGTAGCGCTTCCAGATTTCGGCTCCAACGTGAAGCGCCATGGCCACGCAGTCCTCGAGTGTGACGCCTTCAATGGGAATGAAAGGAATCACATCGGCCGCACCGAGTCGCGGATGCGCGCCCTGGTGCCGCGTAAGGTCGATCAATTCGGCAGCCTTGCCGGCGCCGCGAATCGCGGCTTCCTGAATTGCCTCGCGGTCACCGGCTAGCGTGATGACGCAGCGGTTGTGATCGGCATCCATCTCCCGGTCGAGCAGATAGACTCCGGGCAGTTTCATGGCTTCGACGATGGCATCGACCCTCGCAGGATCGCGCCCCTCAGAGAAGTTCGGTACACATTCAATTAAAGTGGTGGCCACGGCAAAAAGGATACGATTCGCGGCTCAATCCGGCAACCAGCACGGAGGCGTCGGAGACTTCTTCTTCCATTCCTTTCGGGCCAAGCTCAAATACGCTCTCTGAGCGGAGTCCCATCACAACACGTTTCTATCCGTGGGAGTATCCTGTGGATCAGTCTCCGGGACTGCGATGAAATGTGCCCTTTCGCCGCTCTCGCGGTATCTCATCGGGAGGAGTCTATGGCGACGACTGCAGCTCCCATCATTCGCGCGCCGCGCGGAACAGAGTTGCACTGCAAGGGATGGCAGCAGGAAGCGGCGCTGCGTTGCCTGATGAACAACCTGGATCCCGAAAACGCCGAGCGCCCCGCGGATCTCGTCGTCTACGGAGGCATTGGCAAGGCAGCGCGCAACTGGGAGTGCTACCACGCCATCGTTCGCGAGCTGGAGCGGCTGGAGGGCGACGAAACGCTGCTGGTGCAGTCGGGTAAGCCGGTCGCGGTGTTTCCAACGCACGAAATGGCCCCGCGCGTCCTCATCGCCAATTCCAACCTCGTGGGCAAATGGGCCACTTGGGAGCACTTCAACGAGCTCGATCGCAAAGGCCTGATGATGTATGGCCAGATGACCGCGGGAAGCTGGATCTACATCGGCACGCAGGGCATCCTGCAGGGCACGTTCCAGACCTTCGCGGCTCTCGCGGAGCGGCACTTCGGCGGCTCGCTCGCAGGCAAGCTCGTCGTCACCGGTGGCATGGGCGGCATGGGCGGTGCGCAGCCGCTTGCCGTCACCCTCAACGGAGGCGTGGCGCTGGTCGTGGAAGTGGACCGCGGCCGCATCGAGCGCCGGGTTGCGACGCGATATTGCGACCTCGTCGCCGGAGACCTCGACGAAGCTCTGCATCTTTGCGAAGAGGCTCGCCGCGAAGGCCGCGCGCTTTCTGTGGGCCTGACCGGCAACTGCGGCGACGTGCTGCCGGAGATGGTTCGCCGCGGCGTTCAAGTGGACGTTGTGACCGACCAGACCAGCGCCCACGATCCGCTCCACGGCTACATCCCAAAGGGATTCTCGCTGGACCAGGCGGCCGACTTGCGTCGCCGCGATCCCGCGGAGTATGTGCGACGTTCGACAGCCACCATGGTGGTTCATGTCAACGCCATGCTCGCCTTGCAGCGCGCGGGCGCGGTGGTATTCGATTACGGCAACAACATTCGCCGCTTCGCATTCGACGCCGGCTGCACGGAAGCGTTTCTGATCCCCGGATTTGTGCCGGAGTACATCCGTCCGCTCTTCTGCACGGGCCAGGGGCCGTTTCGATGGGTGGCGCTGTCTGGTGACCTCAAGGATATTGACCGCACCGACGAGCTGGCGCTGGAGCTGTTTCCGGAGAACGAGATTCTCACGCGCTGGATGCGCCTGGCACGTGGTCGCTTTGCCTTTCAGGGGTTGCCCGCGCGCATCTGCTGGCTCGGCTACGGAGAGCGCGCACGCATGGGCAAGGCGATCAACGACCTCGTAAGCAAGGGAGAGATCTCGGCGCCCATTGCCATGGGCCGCGACCATCTCGACACCGGCTCGGTGGCCAGCCCCTACCGCGAGACGGAGAAAATGCTCGACGGATCAGATGCGGTGGCAGATTGGCCGATCCTGAATGCCCTGCTCAACACCGCATCGGGAGCCACCTGGGTCAGCTTCCATCATGGCGGAGGCGTTGGAATGGGCTACTCGCTGCACGCCGGGCAGGTGACTGTGGCCGATGGCACAGAAATGGCTTCGCGCAAAATCGAGCGCGTCCTCAACAACGACCCGGGCCTCGGCGTAGCTCGCCACGCCGACGCTGGCTACGAACTCGCGCAACAAACCGCGCGCCAACACGGCATCGCCATTCCAATGGCGGAAAAATGACAGCGTCCAGATCGCTTGCAGTCGTCAACATCGGGCAGCTCGTCACGCTTGCGGGACCCGCACGTCCGCGCGTGGGCCCGGAGCTCTGCGAGTTAGGTCTTATTCCCAATGGGGCGCTTCTGATTGAAGACGGCCTCGTCGCTGCGGCTGGACCCTATCGCGAAATCAAATCCAAAGGCCTGCCCCGCGCTGTGGTCGATGCGCAGGGCCGCTGCGTAACGCCGGGGTTTGTTGACGCGCATACGCATCTGGTCTTCGCGGGCAACCGCGCTGCCGAATTCGAGCAGCGCATTGCCGGCGCCAGCTATCAGCAGATTGCCGCTGCCGGAGGCGGAATCTCAAGCACCGTGCGGTCGACGCGCGCCGCTTCGGAAGACGATCTGCTGGCCGAATCGCGCCGTCATCGCGATTGGATGCTTCGTGCCGGCACGACAACCGCCGAAGCCAAATCCGGCTACGGCCTCAATCGCGCGACCGAGTTGCGTATGTTGCGCGTCATGGCCCGTCTCAACACCGAGGGCCCGATGCGGATCGTGCCCACGCTGCTGGCAGCTCACACGTTGCCTCCAGAGTTTGCTGGACGGCGGGGCGATTACGTTCGCTGGATCGCAGAAGAACTAATCCCCGAGGTTGCAAACCTCAAGCTGGCGCGCTTCTGCGACGCCTTCTGCGATGACCACGCCTTCACGGTCGAAGAAACGCGCGAGGTACTCACCGCCGCGCGCGCCTATGGCCTGGAGCTGCGCGTGCACGCCGAGCAATTCCGCCCTGGCACGGGAGCCGTTTTGGCCGCCGAACTGCGCGCGCGCACCGCAGACCATCTTGAAACCGCCACCGCGGACACTCTCAATGCATTGCGTGCCGCCGCGGTGCAACCGGTCTTGCTTCCCGGCTCGGTGTTTGCGCTCGCGCGCACCGCCTATCCGCCCGCCCGCGCCATGGTCGAGCACGGTCTGGCCATCGTGCTGGCCAGCGATTTCAACCCCGGTTCATCTCCAATTCCCTCCATGCCGCTTATCGTCTCGCTCGCCTGCCTTTACATGAGGCTCACCCCGGCTGAAGCGCTCGCCGCTGCGACCGTCAATGCTGCATGGAGCCTTGGCCTTGGCGACAGCATTGGCTCCATCGAAACCGGCAAACAGGCCGACTTTCTTATCCACGAGTTCACTGATTTCCGCGAGATCGCCTATTTCATCGCCGCCGCAGAGTTTCCTCGCGTCTTCATCGCAGGCCGGGACGTGCCTCCCGCGTAATCATTCTTGACAATGAAATGTTGCCCTTCGCAGGAATTCTCTGCCCATCCGTCTACCTGGGCGTGTTGATTTCTGCTATTCGGCGAATGCGTCGAACAGATCTTCGCGAATCGCCCGTACCAATTGGTTGATATCGGTTGCGGGGGGCCGATCCGCTTCGAGGCCGGGAACGATCTTGCGAATCCTGGCGAGTACCTGCTCAATCTGCTTGCCTGGCCTCAAAGGTTTCCGGTAGTCCAGGCCCTGTGCTGCGCACAGGAGCTCGATAGCCAGAACCTGCTCTACGTTCTCAACAATCTGCCTCATCTTGAGCGCGGCGTTCATCCCCATCGAAACGTGGTCTTCCTTCCCGCCAGATGTCGGCACGCTGTCCACGCTAGCCGGATGCGCCAGCACCTTGCATTCATTCAGGAGCGCAGCCGCGGCGACGTGCGCCATCATGTAACCCGACAACAAGCCAGCCTCGCTCGACAGAAACGGAGGCAAGCCCTCGTTGATGTCAGGGTTGATAAGGCGGTCGATCCGGCGTTCACATATGCTGGCGAGATCGGTCAGCGCGATGGCTGCGTAGTCGAAGGCATAGGAGAGCGGCGCACCGTGGAAGTTGCCGCCGGAGAGTACGTCACCGCTCGCTGCGAAGACGAGTGGATTGTCGGTTGCGGAGCCCGTTTCGATCTCCACAATCGACGTAACGTGGTCGAGCGCGTCGCGAACCGCACCATGCACCTGCGGCATACAGCGCAAGCAGTAAGCGTCCTGAATTCGCGGGTCGTTAGTCCGGTGCGACTCCCGAATCTCGCTGCGGTCGAGCAATACCGTCAGATGCCGGGCCGCTGCCGCCTGTCCGCGATGGGGCCTAGCCGCCTGGATTCGTGGATCGAAAGCAGAAGGCGTGCCACGCAGCGCCTCGAGAGACATCGCGCCGGCAACGTCCGCGATCCGGACAAGACGCTGTGCATCGTAAAGCGCGAGTGAAGCAACGGCAGTCATTCCTTGCGTACCGTTCAGAAGCGCAAGACCTTCTTTCGCTTCGAGTCGCAACGGAGTCAGTTCGGCCCGCCGCAATGCCTCACTGCCGCTTATGCGCTGCCCATGATAAAAAGCTTCTCCTTCACCAATGAGAACCAACGCGAGATGCGCTAGTGGGGCAAGATCGCCGCTCGCGCCCACGGAACCCTTTTCCGGCACGACTGGATGAATTCCTCGATTGAGGAGGCTCGTCAGCATTTCGATGACCGCTCTGCGGACCCCGCTGAAGCCCTTGGCGAGGACATTTGCGCGCAGCAAAAGCATGGCCCGAACTTCGGCCTCTGACAAAGGTCTGCCCAGTCCGCAAGCATGGCTCCGCAACAGATTCACCTGCAATTCAGAAAGATGCTTGCCCGGGATGCGGACGTCAGAGAGCTTGCCGAAGCCGGTGTTGACGCCGTACACGGCCACTTCTTTCTCGAGAATCTTCTCGATTAGCTGGCGGGATGAATCCACGCGTGCCAGAGCGGATTGCGCGAGGCCCACTTGTCGCCCTCCGCGAGCTACGCAATGAATTTCATCGAGGCTGAGATTCTGCCCTGAGAGCAAAAGCGGTGCTGAGTGTTTCATCCCGACCTTTCAACAGCGGCTAACCTAGCCGCTTCTTCCTAGTTGAGCGGATGGCACGCAAGCGAAGACCCGGCTGCGGACGACGCCGAAGACCCTCGAGCGGAAAAGTAAGCGATCGAGCGCCTCACTTGCAACCCGTCAAATGTCTGATTTCCCAAGTTGCTCGTTCGGAAACGTCGGCGCAGCAGTGCATTCCGCGTGAGCCGTCGGCAACGCCGAGTGCCACGAGACGAAAAGTTGTCTTGCCCAGATCGATGCCAACCGAATGTACCTGCATGTCGATGATCCCTCCTTCTCAGAAGCTGCCATCTCGATCATTCGCTCTCGCGGGTAAATCAAGCGGCGGACCATCTCATGAGTCGGCTTTGCGACTGTAATCCTGAACTTTGACAGTTCTGGGCGTATCACCGGCCACTCGCCAGTTACTGGTTGATCCCCATTCCAACACGCCTTCGGCGTGGATGATGCTGCCTACGCTGCTCACTCATGCGGTGGAAGGACTCGGCTGGATCGTGTGGCGACACAACCGTGTAGAGACTGGCAGCATAGCAATCTATCAGATGGCGGAATTGAGTGTATTCAGCACTTCCATCGCGCAGCCTGTGCTTCGAGCCCTCTATACTACCGTCTATGAAAAATCGGAGATTTCATTTGGCGTTGAGCGCGGTCGTTCTGGCCGTTGCCGCAGCGCCGCTCCCGCACGGCCAGACAGCACAGACGAACGCCGGGTCGCAACTTGCAATCATCGATACCGATATAGGCGACGACATCGACGATGCGTTTGCGGTTGCTCTTGCGCTGCGCAGCCCGGAGCTGCACATTCTGGGCATTACCACAGCTTACGGTGATACGGAGTTGCGTGCGCAGCTACTCGATCGATACCTCGGTGCCATAGGCCGTCTTGATATTCCGGTGGCTGCCGGAGTCGCCACTCCTCATCATAATGTCTTCACTCAGGCGGCCTATGCGCATCAGGCGCCCGAGCGGAAGCACCCGGATGCGGTTGCGTTTCTGCTCGACCAGATTCGCGCCCATCCTGGCCAGATCACGCTGATTGCCATCGGCCCGCTGTTCAACGTTCAGGCGGCAATTGAACGCGATCCGGCTACCTTTCGTCAGCTAAGGCGAGTGGTGATGATGGGCGGCAGCATCTACCGGGGCTACGGCGACGATCAGAACGGAACTCCCCGGCCTCCGGATCCTGAGTGGAACATTACCTGTGATCCGGCAGGAGCACGGGCTCTCCTTTCTGCCGGTATCCCGGTCTTCGTGATGCCGCTCGATTCGACTCAGATTCCTTTGAAAACTCCGGCACAAGGAGCAATCTTTTCCCACGGCTCCCCCCTCACTGACCAGTTGACCCTGCTCTATCATGAGTGGACAGGCGCAAGCGAATGGCGCACGCCCACACTCTTCGATCCCGTAGCCGTGACCTATGCCATTCGCCCCGAACTATGCCCAGCAACGCCGATGCGGCTCGAAGTAGATGACAAGGGCTTTACGAGACCGGTGGAAGGCGCGCCGAATGCCCAGGTCTGCCTTAGATCCGATGAAAGTGGCTTCATGACTTTGCTCCTCGACCGGATTACGAGGAACGACCCCCGGTGAGTCTCGAAGCACCTCCCAGGCATACCTCTTTGTAGGAGGGTGATAATGAACCGCAGGAAGTTATCGATGGCCGCGTTCGTCTGCGTTTTTTTCACTGGCATGGCGTGGGCGCAGGAACCGAACGCACTTACACCACAGGAGAAGCAGGACGGATGGCAGTTGCTGTTCGACGGGCACGATCTGAAAGGTTGGCACTCGTACCTCGAGAAGGAAACGGGTAGCGACTGGTCGGTGGTTGACGGTTCCATTCAACTGAAAAAGACCAACCAGGACCCGCGAGCCGACTTTGCCGACATCGTGACCGACGCCGAGTACACTAACTTCGATCTCCAGCTCGAGTGGAAGGCGCAACCCTGCATCGACAGCGGCGTCATGTTCTATGTCCATGAATCACCCGAGTACCGCGACACCTACGATACGGGCGTCGAAATGCAGATTGCGGATCTGGCCTGCACTGTTCCGGACAGCCGCGTCCTGATGGAGCGCTCCGGCGATATCTTCGACATGATCTCGGACAAGGTCGAGTGGGTGAAGTCCGCCGGGGAGTGGAACCAGTTTGAGATCATCGCAGACCACGGTCACCTGCAACTGTTCCAGAACGGCCACGAAGTCATCGACACGCAGTTGTGGGACGACAACTGGAACAAGTTGATCGCTGGAACGAAGTTCGCAAAGATGCCGGGATACAGCAAGTACCACACGGGACACATCTCGCTGCAGGGAACCGAGCCGAAAGGTGATCCGGGAGTGAAGATCTGGTTTCGGAACATCAAGATCAAGGAACTGTAAACGCATGGCGCCCTCTTGCCACCGGCGCTGGGTGCATACGGTAGCGAGGGGTCGACTCCAGTTCCAACGTGGATCGTGTCAGTTCGTGATTCACCAGCAATCTGGGCATAAACCGAAAATGAGTAATGTCCGGATAGGCGACAACCCAGGAGCTACCCCATCCCCGGCCCCTGGGGCGTTTCTTAAGGTCTATCTTGATGGCCGACCAACTGCCCAGAATCAGATCCTATATTGCTTTTCCGCGGTGCGGAAGATCGGGAAGGCCACCGCAGACAATGGCTTTCAACAAGGCTGTGTTCAAAGATGGACAAGTCCGCGCTGCAACGCCGTGACTACCGCCTGCGTGCGGTCACTCACGTTGAGGCGCATGAGAATAACGCTGACGTGACACTTGACCGTGGATTCGGTGATGCCCAGATCAGAAGCAATCTCTTTGTTGCTTTTGCCCCTGACGATGAGATCGAGCACCTCGCGCTCGCGCGCGCTCAGGTCGGAATTGGGAATGCGTGAGTTGAGGGCGCGCGAGACGGGCTGGGGAAGAAACCGCCCGCCGGCATGGACGCGCCGCAAGGCGCTCACCAGGGCGTCGTGCGGCATTCCCTTGATTATGTAACTGCGCGCGCCCGCCTGCAGCGCCTGATGGATGTCTTCATCACCCTCGTAGGTGGTGAGCACGACAAATTTGGCGTCACGGTGGCGGGCCATCACGGCGCGAATGGCTTCGACGCCGCTCATCCCCGGAAGGCGCAGATCCATGAGGGTAATGTCGGGAAGATGTTTCTCGAATAGCTCGACGGCCTCCTCGCCGCTGCCCGCCTGAGCGACGGTTGTCATGTCGGGCGTGGCCTCAATGATGGCCGCAATGCCGACGCGCATGATGGGGTGGTCATCGACAATGAGCACCTTGATCTTGGCCGCTTCCTTCATCTCGTTTTGTTCTTCCACCGATTGCCTCCAGCTTGCTCCTTTTCAACTCTCGATGTAAAGACGGCCTTATCGTTGGGTGCGCCGATCGACAGAAGTGGTTTCAGAAAGCGCGGTGGTTCGGAATTGAGCTGCGGCGAGCATGCCGACTTACTTGCCTCCTGCGTCAATCACAAGCTGGTACTCGGGAACCAGGAGGATGTCATCGAGTTTGCCGATCTGGCCGTCCGAATTGAATTGCGGAGGTTGCGAAAGTTCGAAGTAGACTGGAGCGTCTTTGCGCAACGGCAGAATGCTCAGATCGAATGTACTGGGCCGATCCGGCGCGAGAAAACGCTTGAGGCCGATCATCCATGGCTTGCCATTGTAGAAGTTGTCGTCCAGCAACTGATGCTCCGTTGACAGGCGCGCCACGTCACCCTGGTAGTTGACCTCAAGGAAAAGCTCGCTAAGCCCGTTGAGCGCTCCTGCGGGAACGGTGATCTCCCACTCGGCTGCCAGCGGAAGTTCGCCCGCTGCGGGAGCCTGCGCCACGCCATGGGGACGCCAAGGCAAAGAGGGTCCGAGCTTGACCGGCGGCGCGAGTCCAGTGGCCCGAATCTGCCTGCATTCCAAGGCGGCGCTCCATGCAGGCGCCTCTGCGGTGAAAGCTTCTGCTTGCCCAGGCGCAGGTGTTGACGTGAGTGGTGCAGTGGTCTCAAGTGGCGCCGCTGACGGCGGAGTTATAGTGAAGGCGAATTGCCGCGTGGCGCGAGACCGCAGCCAGATGTGCGCAGGCTGCGCATCGGGATCGGCGAGAAAGTCCTGTTCCGTAATCAGGAGGTGATCGCTGCCGCTGATGTGCACCTTCCAGGCATCCTCGGCCTCGCGCGAAGTCAACACGACCAGCCGGACAGGATTGCCCTGAGAGGAAACGAGATCGATCGACGACTCAGAACCGGGCTGGATCCCGTTCGCGTAGATGGTGCCGGAATCTCGCGTCGTCTCTCCGCTTGAAATCTTCACGGTACGAACCGTTGCCGCATCGAACGCGAGCTCCACGGGGATTCCCGGTAACGCCTCGAAGTAGATCGTCAAGACGCCGGGTTTTTCGATGCGCGTAAAGAGTTGCGCGGTGCTGTAGCGAAGCGTGATGCCGCCCATTCGCAGGTTGAAGGGCCAGATGAAGTATGCGCCTGAGGGCAGATCGACGGGGTGGCGCGGCACAGCGAGCGTGCCGTGCGGCAGGCGAATGAGAAACTGCGCCGCCTTTCGCGCGGGCATGGCGTAATTTCGCACGTAGTTATTGAAGAAGATGAACCCCGCATCGCCGTTGGAACGCACGGACGCGCGCGGAACGGAGAGATCTGTGGAGCTGCGGGGCAGCGTTTCCGGAGCGTGCACTGTCATCGGGGCCAGATCCGCCCCGAAGTCGTTGAGAAAGTATTGAAAGACCTTGAGCCGGCGAAGGGACGTGCGCTCCTCACCGAATTCGCCCAATGGAGCCTGAAAATCATAAGACTTGATGGGCAGGTCATTCGGATAGCCGGTCGCCTGCGACTCCTCGAGCGTGGTGCGCGCGCCGTCGGGATTCTCGCCTCCGTGAAACATATAGGTTCCGTACAAGTTCACGCCGGAGCCGAGCATCACGGGAACCATGGCGGCGATGTCATCGGGCGTGATCACCGGTCGCCGGTGATAAGTGTCTTCGATGCCGCCCCCGATCTCGGCGGTGAGGTACGGCAGATTGTCAGAGTAGGATCTTGTTGCGTCAGGTTCGCCACGTGCGCTATCCGTATTCACGTTGGCCGCAACGCGGCTTTGGAACCGGAAGGCAAACACTTCCGGCGGTGGCAGCTTGGCAATCGAGCTGTCCCACGGCGCGGCGGAATATCCGCCATAGACCGGAATGACCGCGCGCGGAGGCACGACGGCATTGTCCCAACCGGTGATGAGATAAAGCGGCACGCCGAGGCCGCTGGCGATGGCGATCTTCTTCAGTTCCAGAATGTGCGCTTCGCCTGCGCCCGGGCCACGCTGTGAGTATTCATTCTCCAATTGAATGCCGATGACCGGACCGCCATCTTTCCACAACAGGCCTTTGAGCTCGGCGCCAACCTGGCCGTACCACTCGCGAACGCTGGCGAGATAGACGGGATCGTTGACGCGCGTTGGGCCCTGCTGGACAACCCAATCCGGAAGGCCTCCGTTGCGCACCTCGGCGTGATCCCAGGGACCGATGCGCGCCACCATATACAGTCCATGTTTGGCGCAGAGTTGGGCAAAGACGCGCAGGTCGCGCTGGCCGGTCCAGTCGAATTGGTCTTTGACCTCCTCGTGATGAATCCAGATCACGTAGGTGGCGACGATATTCACCCCAGCGGCCTTCATCTTGAGGATTTCGTCTTCCCATTGAGTCCGCGGATAACGGGAGAAGTGAAACTCGCCCATCACCGGAAGCCAGGGCTTTCCGTTGCGCGTGAGATAGCGGCTGTTGACGCCAAGCGTGACTCCGGAGGGGGTGGTCGCGGAGCCCTCGTCATAGCGCGCCGGCCCCGGCTCACGATAGGGCTGACTCGCGTCGATGCGAATCTGTGTGCCGCTCGGTTGTGCGCGCGACGGTGCTGCTGCAGAAGTAGCGGCGAGCAGAATGGTGCCTGCAAAAAGCAGCTCCTCCGCGGCGAAAATCCGTGAGCTCTTCGAGATGAATCGTATCCAAGAAGACATTGCGATAGGCTCCGTGCCTGCCGGTCCTTTTCAAGCGTGGCTCTGGTCCATCGCCTTCAAGAAAGACCACTGTATTCCCATGCGGCCTTCTTTGAATCCGCCGAAAGTCGGATCGTGGGCAGATTTTCTGGCTGATTCCGTTCCTGCGGCGAAGGTTGCTTCGCGGTATACTGAGCGCCGCTATGCAAAGAACTGGCGTGTTGACCGCCTGGCTGCTCATGGGCGCGACGGGTTTTGCCTTGGCGCAGTCCGGCGCAGTTGCCGGATACACGCACCATGTGTGGCAATCCTCTGACGGACTGCCGGAACAGACCGTGCAGGCCTTTGCGCAAACCCCGGACGGCTTTCTCTGGATCGGCACCACTGGCGGACTTGTGCGTTTTGACGGACTGCACTTTGTGGTCTTTGACCGCCAGAACACGCCTGCGTTGCGTGAAAACAGCGTGTTCTGCCTCATGGTTTCCCGCGATGGCGCGCTCTGGATCGGGACCGAAGGCGGCGGGTTGGCCCGATATGCCCACGGCGAGTTTCGTTCCTGGACCGCGCGCGACGGCCTGAGCAACGACTTTGTGCGCACGTTGACCCAGGACGCACAGGGCAACATCTGGGCAGGCACAGACAACGGTTTGCTGCGGCTCGATGGCGATCGATTTGTGCGCGTTGACGGCACCGGAAATGTGCCCACCCTGGCCGTTCACGCCATTTACCTCGATCGCAACGGGAACCTGTGGGTGGGCGGTTCCAGGCTGCTTCGGCTCAACGGCAGCAACGTAACCGAATTCACGATGCGCGGGGAAGCCAGCCAGAACCGCGTGAAATCGATTGTGCAGACCCAGGATGGAACGATGTGGGTGGGCACGGTTTCCGGACTGAACCGCATGGTTACGGGCCGCAAAGAATTCGCGCGCGTCAATGGAATCACAGGGACAGTGCGTGTGCTGCGCCAAACCGCGGATGGCGTGCTTTGGATGGGAACCATCGGGCAGGGAGTCTACGAATACCGGGCGGGAAACATGACGCAGATCACGGCGCCCGCTTCGTTGCCCAGCAACACGGTGCTGAATTTCTTTGAGGATAGCGAAAGGAATTTCTGGATCGGGACCCAGTCGGGAATGTTGCGGCTCACGCAGGCGCAGGTGAGCATCGTTCCCCTGCCCAAGGCCAACGATTCCGACTTCGGGACCATCTATCAGGACCGCGACGGCAGTTTCTGGATCGGCTCCACGCTTCTGTTCAGCATGAAAGACGGCGTGGTGACTCCTCAGACTCTGCCAGGCGTGGGCTCCGTGCATGTCCGCAACGTCTACCGCGACCGCTCTGGCGCGCTCTGGGTGGGAACCGATGGTGACGGCGTCTACCGGATAGCAAAAGATCGCGTTACGCATTTGACGACGAGGGACGGGATGTCCAACAACTTCGTTCGCGCCATGACGCAGGACCGCGACGGAAGCATGTGGGTAGCTGCCGATGAGGGCCTCAATCACGTTTTTGCGGAGGGCGCGCGTCCGCGCCTGGTCGGTTATCAGATGCGCGACGGGCTTGCCTACTTCAGCACGCGAGCGCTGCTCGAAGATCGCAATGGCGACCTCTGGATCGGCACCGACCGTGGCGTAAGCCACCTGCACGACGGCAGGTTCCTGAGCGATGCGGCGACAAGCAGTCTGGCCCAGATGAAGGTTTGGGCCATCCACGAGGATGCGGACGGCGGTCTCTGGTTCGGCACGCGTAACAACGGCCTGTTCCGATACCGTGACGGGAAAGTGGCGCACTTCTCGTCCTCAGATGGTCTGCCGGGAAACGCCATCTATCAGATTCTCGAAGATAGGGCAGGGCATCTTTGGATGAGTGGACCGAATGGCGTTTCCGAAGTGAACCGCCACGAGTTGGACGATCAAGCCGATTTGTCACCGCGTCATCTTGCGCTCTCTTTTTACTCGGCCGCGGACGTGGCGGCCAACACGGAGATTTATGGCGGCACACAGTCTTCAGGTTGCATGACCGCGGGTGGTGACGTCTGGTTCCCGAGTAATCTCGGCCCGGTTCACATCCTTCCCCAGCGCCGCCTGCCGTTGCCGCCGCCTCCGCTCCATATTGATGCGGTGCTTGCCGATGGGCGGCCGGTCGCGATGGACAGCCCCGTGGTGCTCAGGCCGGGCAATGGGCGCCTGGAGTTTGATTTCACGCCGATTCGGCTTCGTTCCCAGGGCGGGTTGCGTTTCCGTTACATGCTCGAAGGCTTTGAGAAGAACTGGAGCGTGCCCACCGCCGCGCGCACGGCCGACTACACGAACCTGGCCGCGGGGAGCTACAGGTTTCGCGTACAAACCTTCGAGGTGAGCGATCCGGGCGCAGTGAGCGAGTCATCGATCCTTATCGTGCAGCGGCCGTTTTTCTACCGCACGTGGTGGTTTATGGCCGCATGCGTGGCGCTGATTGCCTTGCTGATCTATGCCATCTACCAGTATCGGGTGAGACATGTGCGCGCGCGTTACGAAGCGGTCCTTGAGGAGCGCAGCAGGCTGGCACGCGAGATGCACGACACCGTGATTCAGGGCTGCACGGGAGTTTCCGCGTTGCTCGAAGCTCTTTCGATGAATGACTTGAAAGATAGTGCGGAGACCGGCCTGATGGATGTTGCGCGGCTGCAGTTGCGCTCGACGATCAACGAAGCGCGCGAGGCCATTTGGAACCTCCGCCAAGAAAGCGACGCCGGCAGCCTGGGCGAAAAGCTCGAAAGCATGACGCGGCAGGTGAGCAGCGAGTTTCAGCTGCCGATTGCCTGGTCGATGAACGGAGCGCCTTTCACCGTGTCCGAGCCCGTAGTCCACGATCTGCTGATGGTGGCTCGCGAGGGAGTCTACAACGCAATGCTGCATGGCCACCCGGCGCATGTGGGAGTGGCCCTGACCTACCTGGATCGCGAACTGACCCTGGACCTGGACGATGACGGCTGCGGCTTCGATCCCGAGCAGATGGAGAGCGGCAACGGCCATCACTTCGGGCTTAAAGGAATGAGAGAGAGAATTGAACGCTCGGGCGGAAAGTTCCACTTGACCAGCGCGGTGGGGAAGGGCGTTCATATCAAGGTCGCGGTGCCGCGGAAGACAGGGAATAGGGAACAGGGAACAGGCAGCGTCCACGGCGCCCGGCTTCCATGGATGCATGAATCATCCGACCAAAAACGGAGGCCCGGGCATTGAGCCCGGGCCTCCAGGTGAAGGCGCGAAATCAGAAGGTCAAGCGCAGGGCGCCTTGGAAGACGCGAGGATTACCGTTAATGCCGCTGATCACGCCAAAAACACCTGGGGCCTGATTCACGGTGTTCGACGGGTTGGCGAAATTCGGATGGTTGGTGGCGTTGAAGGCATCCCAGCGGAACTGGAAGGTCTTTCCTTCTGTCAGAGCCCAGTTCTTCATGATCGATGAATCGATGCCAAAGACGCCCGGTCCCCAGTAGGCATTCCTGCCCGTGTCGCCGAAACCGCACCATCCCGGCGTTTTGTCGTTGCAGGAGACGGGAAGGGTAAAGGCTGCCTCGTTGAAGTAGCCCTTATTCGGGTTCACCCAATCCCAATGGCTGCCCTGGCCCATGTTGGCGGCTACGCCCGGAACCAAATCGGCGCGGTTGGCCCACATGCCGACTCCGGGGTCGGTGTTCCACTGGCCAATCGAGAACGGGTTGCCGGCCTGCCAGGTGATGATGCTGCTCAACTGCCAGCCGCCGACCGTCTCTTCCATCAGCTTGCCCTTTTCCTTGAACGAGGGGGCCTGGTAGATAAAGTCACTGATCCAGTTCCACGGCATATCCTGGAAGGAGTTGCCGCGGTTCCACGCGGCGCTGATCGGATTGCCCAGCGCCGGGTTGCCGAAGGAGACGTTGCTGCTGCTGGCGATATCGATGGTATGCGACCAGGTGAAGCTGGACTGCACCTGGAGGCCGTGCCACACGTGCTGATCCAGGCTCATCTGCAGCGAGTTGTAGCTCGCCGTCGCCCAGCTCTGGTCATCGTAGATGTCCCCCAAGGCCCCGTTCACGGGCAATTTTGTAGCGTACGGTGGGTTCATGTCGATGAGCACCGACAGGTGATCGGTTTCGTTGCCCACATAAGCCACGCGGATGGCCGTCGTCGCGGTGAGCTGCTGCTCGATCGAGACGTTCCAGGCAAACGTCGTGGGCAGCTTGAAGTTGCGTGCGAAGTCCTGGCCGACCTGGCCCTTGGGAATGGCAGCGCTTTTCGCAGGCTTGTAGGAAAGCGACGCCCAGGGGAATGTCCCCGGGAAGGGGCTTGTCGTATACGGAAGGTTCGAGGCTGTGTCGGCGGCGGACCAAGGGTTATCGAAGGGGATAATCGCGCCTGCCAGGGCAGAATCGGGACAGGCGGCAGCGCTGCAGCTGGAGTTCCATTGCCATCCCGAGAAGTTAAAGGTGGGGCTGAAGGGGGCAACGTCGGCGGCGTGGTTATATTCAGAGTACTGCAGCGGACCGGTGAAGATGCCGAAGCCGGCGTGGAAGACGGTGTGCGGCAACGCCTTGGGCTGGTAAGCCATGCCGATGCGAGGCTCCCAGTAACCGTAGTCGCTGTTCATCAGGGTATCGGGCACGCCGGGATCGCCGGGGAAGAGGAGTCCCGCGGGAGCGTTGGGAAACACGATGCTTTGCTTGCCGGGGGTGCTATTCGCGAAACCGGCGACGGTATTCGCGCCGGGGACCCAGGCTGCGCCACGGCCGCCTTGTGAGACAGGAGGCGTGTTCGGATCCCAGCGCAGTCCGAGGTTGATGGTCAGATTCGGCTTGATGCGATAATCGTCCTGCACGAAGGGCCCAATCTGCCAGCCGGTTACATCGGCGATTTCGCCGGCGCCCTGCATGTACCCCGTTGCGGCACCCAACAAATAATCGGCCAGGTATCCGCCGGTATAGGAACTCGTGGCTCCGCCTGTTCCACTTCGTCCAAACCCGATCAGCGGCTGAGTCGGATACTGGGTATTTTCGACCGCGTGCTGATGGAGCAGGTCGATGCCGGCGGTGATCGAGTGCTTGCCGAGGATCTTGTTGAGCGTATCCGTTAAGCCCAAAGTGTTGCGCACTTCCGCCGAGGGCTCATCCCACCCGCTCTCAAAGCCGTAGTTCGAGTTGATGCGGAGAGCGCCCATGTAGCAGCTGCCCGTGGGCTCATTGACCCCAATATTCACCCCATTAGAATCCCCGCCATTATTGGAGAAGCACATCGGCTTTCCGTCGCTGCTCAGTTCCTGGGCCCCGTTGTGCGCGCTCTGCTGGTTCATGAAAACCGAGATCGTGTTGACCGTCTTCGGATTGATCGTCCAGTTGTGCTGCAGCAGGTTGTTGAAGTAATACATCTGCTGCCAGAAGCTGGCCGTCCACGACGAGTGGTTGTAGGCGCTCTCCATGTTGCCCGGAACGTCAGTCGACGGAGCCCCGAAAGCGTAGGTAAAGGAACGCAGGGTGAGGGTCTGCGAAGGCGAGAGGTTGTAGTCCAGCTTGAGGGTGCCCTCGTCGTAGCTGTTGTGCACGGTGGGATAGGTGTACATCATATCGCCGTCGGCCAATTGCACTCCGGGCGTCAGAGTCGTGCCGTTGGCCGCCGTCTTGGCGCCTTCGATCATGCCGTATTTAGCAAAATACAGCGCGGCCGGAGATAACTTGGCAATACTGGTGTCGAGCTGGTTTGGCTTGCCGCCGATGGTCTTGAAGGGACCAAGCAGGTCTGTCGTACCCGAAGCCAGATCGGCCGCCGAGGCCAGGCCGCTGAAGTCGCCCGTCAGCATGGCGGCGGTCGGCACGGTGGTCAACGTGTCGGTTGAATTCCAGATGATCTTGGTGCCCTGGTAGTTGCCGAAGACGAAGAGCTTATCCTTCTTGATCGGCCCGCCGGCAAAAAAGCCGTACTGGTTGCGCCGCAGCGTATCGGTCGTGCCGCTGAACCACTGGGTGGCGTTCATGGCGTTGTTGCGGACGTACCAGAAGGCGCCGCCGTGAAACTCATTGGTGCCGCTCTTGGTGGCGATGGAGACCACCGCGCCGGGCGCAAAGCCGAACTGCGCGCCGTAGTTGCTGGTGATGACCTTGAACTCCTGGGTGGCGTCGGCGTTCGGGAAGGGCGAGGTCAGCAGGTTGTAGTTGTCCATGTTGGTGACGCCGTCGAGCATATAGAAGGTGCTGCCCTGGCGGCCGCCGGAGGCGCTGGCGCCGGTCTCGGTCGGGAAGGAGAAGCCAGTCTGGATGCCTTCGCCGCCGTGATTCAAAACGTTGACGGTGCCGGGCGCCAGCAGTACCAGGCTTGAAGGATCGCGTCCGTTCAGCGGCAGCTCGGAGATCGCGGCTTCATTAACCGTCGACCCCAGCTCTGCCGAAGTGGTGTTGATCAGCTCTGCGTCGGCGGTCACGGTGACGACCTCATTCGAAGCGGAGGCGATTCTGAGGTGCACATCCTGGGTTGCATACTGGTTCGCCGTGATGATGATGCCGCGCTGAACATACACAGCAAAACCCTTTGCGTTAATGCTCAACGAGTATTGACCCGGCATCACCGGTTTCAGCAGGTAACTTCCCGTATTGTCAGAGGTTTCCTTCTGAATAAGATTGGTATCCACGTTGGTGAGCGTCACGGTCGCGCCCACGACGGCTGCACCGGTCGGGTCAGTAACCTGTCCGGCCAAACTGCCGCTCGTGCCTTGTCCAAAGGCAACCACGCCAGAGCCAACGAGGGCAACAACAAGAACGAGCACCAGAGCTCGCAGCCTCTTTGCGCTGATCGTTTGCATAACTACCTCCTGAAGTTGGTCGAGCGGAAGTCGCGAAGGTTGGAATCCACGCCATCTGGCATCGCCAGCAGCAATTGAAATCGCTTTCATTCCGAAATCCGCAGTTCCCGGGTGCCGAGCACCATTACCGCAAAAACTCAAGTCGTCATTTCTCGACCATCGAGAGCGACGGTTTTGAGCCGTGTCGAACTCTACGCTCCCTTGATTGGCTCATGTATCCGCCAAAAGTAGGATCAAAGAGAAATTGTGGATCGGGAGGCACAGAATTAAGCCTTTTCACTTTCGGCCTTACCGAAACCGGGCAGCACGGTGGTCTTTTCCTTTCTCGGTACCCCCATTAGCAAATGTTCGTTGCCGGGGCGGCAGGAGAATCGACTCCGTATGCGAATTCTGTATGCTAATGCAAGGGCATTTGTGCAGTGAAAGTGCTCCGGGAGAGGCGCTGCCAGCACTCTCGAACTTGAGCTGCTCAACAATAAAAAGTGTCTAAAATATGTATCTTACGAATACATTTAGGGATCGGTACCGAGAATGTATGGTCCGCCGCGCGACTGCAAGGAAAAAGCGCGGGCGAGAAGACAAGTCTGCGCAAATGTATTCGGCCTTTCGTGAGGAGATCAGCTCTCCGGGCCGGGATGAGTTGCGCGCGTGTCAGTCCTTATAAGTCGGTCGGTTGCTCTTTCGAGACCATTTTCGGTATCAGGCTGCGGACACGCCGTTGTGACTGTTCTTTCGTCCTTGCTGCTCCTTCATCCCAATAGAGACGCCTCCAATGGTGTTCCTTGAAGCTGAATACCCCTTTTGAAATGAGGCTCATTACTTAGCCCCGATGTTGGAAAGAAATGAGACTCTCGAGCATTTGACATAAATACAACATTGTTGTAAGAATGTAGATGTGAAACAGAATGCGAGCGCTATGTCGCATGATCTGGGACCAATGGAATTCTTCATCCTTGTTCTCATCGGAAGGATGGAACTTAAATCGATCTACGCCTTCAAGGAGGAAGCAAGGCTCCAACCGGGAGGTATCCGGTCGGCACTGAAAAAGTTGGTCGACGGCAAATTGGTGACGCGGGCGGACGAGGCTAGGCGCAGACGCAGGGACATGGCGCTGACCGAGAGCGGAGTTGATGCCCTCGCAACCAAGTGGATGAATTGCCTTCTTGAGGGGGGCGAAGCCGAGTCCGTGTTGAGAATAGCGTTCGTAGCTCTGGAGATGGCTGGTCCTGACGCCGCGGCGCGCTATCTTCGCCGTGTTGGCGAATCGCGTCTGGAAAAGGCAGAAGAAATGGGGTATGAATCAATGCACTTAGAACGCTCTCAAAAGGGACCTCTATCCAGCTATGCCTGGATGCGGGCTTCCCTCGACGCTCACCGACAACGTGCCGAAGGCGAAGCCTTCCTGTCGATGAGCCGGTCCATTGAGGAGCGTATCAAGAGCAGTGAAAGGCAAGAAGCAAACAGCTAGCAAGCGAGCTCTGCTCGAGTTGGATCCATCCAACTCGCAGCGGACGCTTACAACATCAACCACATCGTCGAACGATCGGCAGTCAGGCAACTCGACCGAAGCGAGCACGAGTGGACCGTATAACATCCTCATCGCACTGCGCTCCATTCGGCATTTGATGACCGTCGACGAGGTTGCGGAGTTTCTGACCAAATCGATCTGCACGATGTATCGTATGGTTCGTCGGAACGAGATTCCACACGTGATGATTCGCGGAACTCAAGGTAAAAGGTGCCGGTCGTTGATCGAGCAGGGTCGCCGTCGATCAGCACGGTGCCGGGATAGGGCACTCCGTTCTCTTTCTGCACCGGGACGAAGCGCCATTATCCGTGAACCTTGATATACTTTTTCATGTCGGCTTTGTGATTGACTTTACTATCCATGCCAGTTATCCACTGAGCTTTCGGTGAAGGATTTGGAGTTCAAATTTCGAAAGGTTTTTCCTGCAGACATTCCAGCAATTCGGAGACTAGGTAGGATAGTAAATCGCTACGGTTGTTGTAAGTTATTGATTATAAAGAGCGGGAGTAGTTCAGTGGCAGAACGTCAGCTTCCCAAGCTGAATGTCGCCGGTTCGATCCCGGTCTCCCGCTCCAGTTCCACTCCTAATCGCTCGCATAGCTAGGTCAGCCTCTAAATAACTTCCTGCATCTTCATCACCAGGCACGTGATCGTGTCCTCAGCCTTCACGAGCATCTGATGCGGCGTCCCCGCCGGGACGTGTACCAGATCTCCCGCTCGCAGCGTTTGCCGCGCTCCGCCGTCCATCGATACTCCGCGAGTCTCGCCCGGCGCAACCACGCGAGCCCCATTCACAGCTCCGCCGGTGACGAGCGTTGCCTTGCCTGCCAGCACGCAGAAGAGGTCAGCAAACTGCTCGTGAACCTCCACCTCGCCGTCGCAGCTACGAAACGAAAGCATCGCGCAATGCTGCGGATACTCCTTCAGCGTCTCCGACGCCGAACCATCTCCATTCTTCGCCAGTTTGCGAAGGTACGCCGCGCGCTCCAGCAAAACTGCCGGCGACCAATGATCCACTGGATTCTTCGGCTTACTCGCTTTTGGGCTCACTTCGTCCAGGTTCACATCCTTCAAAATTGCTTTCGACAGCAAGTCCATCTCGACTCCTTTTGCTTCCGCGACTTTCCAGTCACGCTCCGCTTCACAACTCCGCCAGTTTCCTCGCCCGCTTGAAAACCTTCAGCAGCATCGCCCGCGTCAGCTTTCCGGTGTTCGTATTCTGCAGCGAAGGATGATAGCTGGCAATCGCGATCAGGCCGCCCGGCAGCTTGTACTCCGCTCCATGCGCAAAAGCAAACCCCGCGCGCATCTTCATCGTTCCTGCTCTCATCGCATGCGCCAGCAAACCATCAAACGCAATCCGCCCCAGGCAAACCACCACGCGCAATTCCGTCAGCAGCTTCATCTCTTGGTCGAGCCACGGCGCGCAGTTGCGCAGCTCTTCCGGCGTAGGCTTGTTGCCCGGCGGAGCGCAGCGCGCCACAGCCGTGATCCAAAGCCCGCTCAGCTTCATCCCATCGTCGCGCGCCATCGCTTTCGCCTGCGACGCAAAGCCTGCCTCGTGCAACACCGGATACAAAAAGTCGCCCGAACCATCGCCCGTGAACGGCCGCCCGGTTCGATTTGACCCGTGCGCTCCCGGCGCCAGGCCCAGCGCCATCACCCGCGCCTTCGGATCGCCGAAAGACGGTACCGGGCGTCCCCAATATTCCCAGTTAACATAGGCGCGCCGGCGCCTTCGCGCCACCTCCATGCAATGCGCGCGCAACCGCGGGCAAAGCTCGCACGCGACTATCCGCGCATTCAACGCTGCGAGAGTTGAGGCTCCGGCCATGAAGAAATTCTACGTCGCGGCGCCGCGTGCTTATGTCACACTTGGTGCGGAGGAATATGCACGATGAAACATGCAAGACTCTTGCTTCTGGCCGGCGATTTTGTTGAGGACTACGAGATTATGGTTCCTTTTCAGGCCCTGCAGATGGTCGGCCACACCGTTCACGCCGTCTGTCCCGGCAAGAAAAAAGGCGATCAGATTCGGACCGCGATCCACGACTTCGAGGGCGATCAAACCTATACCGAAAAGCGCGGCCACAACTTCACGCTCAACGCCACGTTCGACGAAATCGACCCCGCGCGCTACGACGGCCTCATCATCCCCGGCGGCCGCGCGCCTGAATATCTGCGCCTCAACCCCAAAGTTCTCGACATGATTCGCCACTTTGCCAAGGCCAACAAGCCCATTGCCGCGCTCTGCCACGGCCCGCAACTCCTGGCTGCGGCAGGCGTCATCAAGGGCCGCAAGCTTAACGCCTATCCCGCCTGCGCACCCGAAGTCGAGCTTGCCGGCGGAAACTACGTCACTGTTGACATGACCAGTGCCGTCGTCGATGGCAACCTGGTCACCGGCCCCGCCTGGCCCGCGCACCCTGCCTGGCTTGCTAAATTCCTCGAGGTTCTTGAGGCCCATGCGGCCGCCTGAACTTTGCGGAGTAATCCGCCCCATCCAGCCGGCTCGCTTTCTGCATGACTTGCTGATAATCCGTTCGGCATTCATACAAAAGGGGCTCTTATGGCAGCTATAAGGATTGCTGCGAACCCTGCGAGGCTGAGCCTTCCGCGCTTCCTTCTTGTTTTGGCAGTTCTCTGTTCGTCTGGGCGAGGCGCATTTGCAGTGCAATGCCCTGTACTTCACCATGGCCCTCCCACCGACGCTGACAAAGCCCTGCTGGCTGCCGATTATGCAAAGGCGGAGACCTTGTACCGTGCGGCGCTTGCTACAAATCCGTCAGATGTCGCACCGACCGTCGGCCTTGTCCACGCTCTGCTCCGCGACCAGAAGGTGCAGGAGGCTGCCGACACGGCTCAAGCCGCTTTGGCCTCGGCACCGGGATCGGCAGCGCTCATCACGCTCCGCGGAGAGGTCGAGTTTCGGCAGGGCGAGCCATGGATTGCGGCTCAATCGGCCAACGAATCCTTCAAACTCGATCCGTGCAACCCGCGCACTCAATTACTCTTCGCGGACTTGTTCCGACTCAGTTCGTTCTATGCTTCGGCTCGTGCCCACATTCTGACGGCGCATCTGCTCGATCCCGACGATCCGGAGATCCACGGCGAGTGGATGATGACCTTGCCCCTTAATCAACGCATTTCGGAGATTGAATCATATCTGGAAGAACCGCGAGGCGATGACGCGGAGGAAGTGCGCCATCTGAAAGATTACCTGGAACATATCCAGAAGCTTTCAACCGAGCCGAGGAAACCTTGCAAGTTGATTTCGCAGATTAAGGCCACCCAAATGCCGTTTGCCTATTTGATGCGCGACGCGACACACGTTGACGGCTTTGGCCTTGACGTGAAACTCAATAACCGCAGCGCGCGCCTTGAAATTGACACTGGCGCGGGCGGTCTGCTGGTCACGAGCGCAATTGCGAAACATGCAGGGTTGCAGGCCTTCTCGCATCATCAGATCGGCGGCGTCGGTGATGAAGCAGACAGGAACGGCTTCACTGCCTACGTCGACTCAATTCGCATCGGCGACCTCGAGTTTCAGAATTGCGCGGTCCAGGTGATAGACGGCCGCTACATGCCCGGGGACATCGACGGGCTGATCGGCATGGACGTCTTTTCGCAATTCCTCGTCACGCTTGACTATCCGATGCGCAAGCTGTCGCTCAGCCCGCTGCCGCCACGGCCTGGAGAGGACCCTGGTTCCGCGGGCAAATTGAAAACTGAGAGCGATGACGAGGAAAACGATGGCCAGGCGATGGAGAAATCGGCGCAACCTGGAACGGCCGTCGCGCCTGCAAATGCGGCAGCAGAGAACCCGCCAACCCATGGCCCTTACGATCGCTATGTCGCCCCTCAAATGATGGACTACACGAAGGTCTACCGGGTGGGGCAGGATCTGATCTTGCCGGCCGCGCTCAATGCTTCCAAGATCAAGCTCTTCATTCTCGATACCGGCTCATGGACAACCACCGTCTCGCCGCAGGCCGCCCGCGAAGTGACAAAGGTTTATGGCGATAGCTCTTTCAGGGTAGAAGGGATCAATGGCGAAGTGAGCAAGACCTACTTGGCCAACAAAATCGTCTTCCGATTCGCAAATCTTTCGCAAGAGGTGAACGATGTGTTGGCTTTCGATACCTCAAAGCTATCGAAAGCGGATGGAATGGAGATCTCCGGCCTGCTTGGCGCGACGACTCTCTTCCAGTTGACCATCCACATCGACTACCGTGACGGCCTGGTCAGGTTCGAATACGATCCAAAGCACGGCAACCATTTCTAATGGATAGCGAATCGCGCCTTTCGCCCCCAGAGGATGCCAATAGGATCGATCGGATAGTCGTTAAGCGCGGTTAGTGCGTCGTCCACCCCCGCGCGGTTGCGGAATGGCTCTGTGCCATACTGAATCTGTCTTCGTCTTCCCCGGGAATTTGAATTCGCTCGAGATGCCCGGCCAACCCAATCCGGAGTTCCTGCGCCGCGCCATCGCGTTGGCCACGCGCAACGTTCTCACCGCGACCGGCGGCCCGTTCGCGGCCGTCATCGTGCGCCAGGGCAAGATCGTTGGCGAAGGCGCCAACTCCGTCACCGCCACCAACGATCCCACTGCGCACGCTGAGGTCAACGCCATCCGCGCCGCGGCCAAAGCTCTGCGGACTTTCAACCTCGCTGGCTGTGAACTCTACACCAGTTGCGAGCCATGCCCCATGTGCCTCGCTGCCGCCTACTGGGCGCGCCTCGACGCCGTCTACTACGGAGCCAGCGCAGCCGATGCAGCCCGCGCTGGTTTCGACGATGCTTTTCTCTACGCCGAGCTTCGCAAAGACGCGGCCGACCGCAAACTCAGCTCAACGCAGTTGCTCGCCGACGAAGCCTGGGCCAGCTTTGCTGCCTGGATTGCGTCGCCCAACAAGGTCGAGTACTGACGGCCCTTCCTTTGCGTGAGTTGCCTGCCATCCTTGACCCCGCGCCGCCGCTTTGCGTATGCTGCGAGCGTTTACGCACGGCGCAGAGCATCTGAATTCACGCCGCAAGGGGAGAGTCCGCATGAGCGCCGCCACGGTCGCAACTCCCGCCCCAACAATCGTCTCCAAACCCCTTCTCGCTCGCCGCGCCGCCGTCCTTGGCGCGGGAACCATGGGCTCTCGCATAGCCGCCCATCTTGCCAACGCCGGAATCCCCGTTCTTCTCCTCGACCTTCCTCCCAAAGATCAAACCGCGGAGCGGGCTCTCGGCGCGCTCGCAAAATCCAAACCCGCTGCCTTCTTTGAGCCATCCCGCGCCGCGCTCATCACTCCCGGCACCTTTGACGATGATCTGCCCAAGCTTGCCGGCTGCGACTGGATCATCGAAGCCGTCGCCGAAAATCTCGAGATTAAAACCGCCCTGCTCACGCGGGTCCTCCCTCATCTCGCTGCGCACGCCCTTCTCACCACCAACACCTCCGGCCTGCCCATCGCTCGCATCGCCGCCGCGATTCCCGATGTCCGCGCCCGTTTTTTTGGTACGCATTTCTTTAATCCGCCGCGCTACATGCGCCTCCTTGAGGTCATCCCCACCGCCGATTCCGATCCCGCCGCCGTCTCGGCTTTTTCCGCCTTCGCCGACCTCATCCTCGGCAAGCAAGTCGTTTTTGCGCACGACATGCCAAACTTCATTGCCAATCGAATCGGCATCGCGGTCCTGTTCAACGCCGCCAGCCTCATGCTCGAGCAGGGGCTCACTATCGAAGAGATTGACGCGCTCACCGGCCCCGCCATCGGCTGGCCTCGCACCGGAACCTTCCGCCTTGCCGATCTCGTCGGCATCGATATCCTTGCCCACGTCGCCGCCAATTTTCCTCAGGGCGCCACCGGCAGCAAGTTTTCCCCAATCCTCGACGAGCTCCTCAAGCGCGGTTGGCTCGGCGACAAATCCGGACAGGGCTTTTACAAGAAAATCCGCGGCGCCGACGGTAAAGACGAACGCCTCGTCCTCGATCTTTCCACTTTCGATTACCGTCCCACCGCCAAGCCCGCTCTGCCGTCGCTCGAAATGGCGAAAAACGCCGCCACGCTACCCGAGCGCATGCGCCTGCTGCTCGCAAGCAACCCCGCCAAAGACAAAGCTGCAGCTTTTCTCTGGCCATTTCTCTCTTCACTCTGGAGCTTCGCCGCCGATCGCATTGGCGAGGTCGCCGACGATGCCCCTTCCATCGACGCCGCTATGCGCGCCGGCTTCAACTGGGAAATGGGACCCTTTGAAATGTGGGATGCGGCTGGCGTCGCCGACTCCGTCGCCCAAATGAAGGCTCTTGGCCTGCCCGTCGGCGCTCCCGTTGAGAAACTTCTCGCCTCTTCGCGCACTACCTGGTACTCGTCCGGCCACGACGCCTGCTTCCAACCCGCCACCAGTCAGTTCATTTCGATTCCCGCCGTCCCCGGCCACGCCCGCGTAGCCAATTTCCGCAGTTCGCTTGGCGTCCTCCGCTCCAATTCCGGCGCGTCGCTCGTCGATCTCGGTGACGGCATCGCCTGCATCGAGCTGCACTCGCTCAAAAATGCCATCGGCGCCGACGTTCTCGCTTTCATCTCCGCCGTCCTCAGCCCCTCCTCCGATGCGGTCCGCGATTTCGCGGGATTCGTCATCTCCGGCGACCGCGACAACTTTTCCGTCGGCGCCAACCTTATGCAGCTCTTGCTTGCTGCGCAGGAGGGCGAATGGGAAGAGCTCGCGAGCGTGAATCACAACTTCCAGCAGATGACCGCTGCCATCAAATTCTGTCCGCGCCCAGTGGTCGCCGCGCCCTTCGGCCTCACCCTCGGCGGCGGCGCCGAAATCTGCCTTCACTCCCCGCGCCGCCAGGCGCACGCTGAAACCTACATGGGTTTGGTAGAAGCCGGCGTCGGCCTCATCCCGGCCGGCGGCGGCACCAAAGAAATGTTGCTTCGCGCCCTCGACGCAGCCACCGCCCTCGCGACGCCTGATCCCAAGGATCCGCCGTCCCGCTTCGCACAATCCGCCGAATTCGCTACAGCCCTCAAGCGCGCTCTCGAAACCATCGCCATGGCCAAGGTCTCAACCTCCGCCGCTGAAGCCCGCTCGCTTGGTCTGCTCGCCCCCGCCGACCGCATCACCATGAACCGCGAAAGTTTGCTTTTCGACGCAAAGGCTCAGGCTGCCGCACTCGCCGAGTCCGGCTACGTCCCGCCGCAAGCGCGCGCGCAGATCCCCGCTTCCGGTCTCGCTGCGCTCGCTACCCTTGAAATGGGCATCTATTTGATGGGCGAAGCCGGCTACGCCTCCCAGCACGACCAGAAAGTTGCCCGCTGGGCCGCGTACATCCTTGCCGGTGGCCGTATCACTCCCGGCACCCTCGTTAGCGAGCAATATTTTCTCGATCTCGAACGCGAGGCCTTTCTCTCTCTCTGCGGCGAGCGCAAAACCCAGGAGCGCATCGCCTTCACCCTCAAGACAGGCAAACCATTGCGCAACTGATTTTCGGCGGGCAGAGAAGCGCGAGTTGGAGCGCATTTAGGAACGAAAAAACGAGAAAGTTCTAGAGTCGGCAAATGAGTGCACCTGACCAAAGTCCGCTCATCTTTCATACCCGACGCGGAGCCGTCATAGCTCTTTGCATCGGAATTCTTCTAACATTGAGGAACGTTCGTTATCTATTCGAGCTTTACGTGCCCGGACATACAACCTGGCTTACGCGATATCGCTTCCCTTCGACACTTTTCGATGTCATTCTTCATCTTTGTTCCGCCGCCCTCTTCGCAGGAGCATTCGTCTACGTCCTGCGCCGCACACGAGGCGGTGAGCGCGTGTTTTTGGCGATTTTCGTTGGTATTGCTGCTCTCGCGCCTTTGAGCGATTTTCATTTCGCTGCGCAACTTCACCGGTACTCGTGGATCGCGGCCATTCTGGAATTCGGTCTGATCTCGAGCGGGATATGGATGTATCGGACTCTTCCAATGCACAACCTTCGATCAGAAGCAAAGTGAATGAATAGGCGCTAAAATGCTCCGGAGTCTCAGTCATGCTCGCTAGCGTTCGTTGGGCGCAACTCGGTTTATTTCTTCTGGCCTCCGGTGCTGCTGTCGCCGCTCAACAAGTCGATCAAACGCTGCTCAACACTTCCGGTTCGGTCACGGTCGACGGGCGCCCCACTCCCTTCCTGATTCGCCGTCTCCCCATCAGCTCGTTCCCCAGTCTGCCGCCCGTCGTACAGGAGAAGCTCAGCGATCGCGGCTGCCTCATCCCGCAATCCTATGAAGCGCGGCAGCCGGAAAACGTCATCCACGCCAGCCTCGAGCGCCCCGGCTCCTCCGATTGGGCCGTCCTCTGCTCCGCGCAGGGAACGGTCTCCCTTCTCGTCTTTTTTGGCAGCGGTTCAAGCCAGCCTTTCACGCTCGCCTCGGCGCCTGAAACCGAGCGCCTTCAGTCCCACGGCTTTTCCGGAGTCCTTGGCTTCAACTGGGCCATCGATCCTGCATCGCCTCAGGACGTTCACGAAGCGCAGCTCAGCATGCGTCATCCGCCGCCGCGCATCGACCATGACGCCCTCGCCGACTCTGTCATCGACCAGCGCACCGTCTACCACTTTTATTTGAGCAATGCCTGGACCCTCATCGATACGCAGGATTAGCATCACCACGAGAGCGAGTCATTTGCCTCATTGCTGCAGGATGCGCAATGTCACCGGTCGCAGGCTGACTCGCCGACTCGCTACCAGGAGCTGCCCATGCCCAGATCAGTTCTCGTCGCCGCCGTCCGCACGCCTGTTGGCCGAGCCCCCAAAGGCGCTCTCTCCACCACGCGCCCCGACGATCTGGCCGCAACGGCAATCACCGGCGCGCTCACCCGCGTCCCGGCTCTCGACAAATCGGCGATTGACGACATCATCATCGGCTGCGCGCAGCCTGAAGGCGAACAGGGTTGGAATATCGCGCGCATGGCTACTCTCCGCGCCGGCCTTCCCGTCGAAATTCCAGGCGCCACCGTCAATCGCCTCTGCGCTTCCGGTCTTGAAGCCATCGCCATCGCCGATCAACGCATCCGCTCCGGCTTAGCGCAGGTCATCGTGGCCGGCGGCGCTGAATCCATGAGCCTCATTCCTATGGGCGGCAACAAGCCCAGCCCCAATCCCTGGCTCGCCGACAACTATCCCGCGTCTCTGCTCACCATGGGCCTTACTGCCGAGCGCGTCGCCCGCCGCTATTCCGTCTCGCGCGACGACCAGGATGCTTTCGCTCTCGCGAGCCATCAAAAGGCTCTCGCCGCGCAAACCGCAGGCCGCTTCGCCGAAGAACTCATTCCGGTCAAAGTCACGACCGCAATGCCCGACTCCCCGCCGAAAAAGCCTCACATCCAGGAAAAGGAATTCTCCGCCGACGAAGGGCCCCGCGCCGATACCTCCGCCGCAGCTCTCGCCGCGCTCAAGCCCGTCTTTCACTCGGCAGGCACCGTCACCGCGGGCAACTCCTCGCAAACCTCCGACGGGGCCGCCGCTGTCGTCCTTATGGCAGCTTCGCGCGCGCGGGAACTTGGCATTGACCCGCTCGCCCGCCTCGTCTCCTGCGCCGTCACAGGATGTTTGCCTGAAGAGATGGGCATCGGCCCCATTACCGCCATCCCCAAAGCGCTTGCCCTCGCCGGCCTCACCCTCAACGACATCGACCTCATCGAATTGAACGAAGCGTTCGCAGCGCAGGTCCTTGCCATCATCCGCACCCTCTCAATCGATCCGGCGCGCGTCAACGTCAATGGCGGCGCCATCGCTCTTGGCCACCCGCTCGGCTGCACCGGTGCCAAATTAGCCGCAACACTCCTCCAAGAAATGAAAGCGCGGAGCGCCCGTTATGGAATGGTCACCATGTGCGTTGGCGGAGGCATGGGCGCCGCTGGCATCTTCGAGCTCCTCATCTGATCCGGAGCTGCTTTGCCGCTGATCCCTGACACCTGACCCCTGACCCCTGACACCTAGTTCTTAAAAAACTCCCCGTGCCCTCCGTCCGCCCAAGGGTCGTAGTGCAACGCGAAGTTGGCGCGGTGTTGCGTGCTCGGGTGGTCGTAGAGCCAGAATTCGATGAATGGACTTGGATTCGGATCGTCCAGCCATGACCGGCCCAGCGCGTTGAACGCAGCGACCGCTGTCTTCTGAGGATCCGGTACGATCCCGTGGATCGCCTCCTGCCCGTACACATCGGCCTGGTGCTCAAAGTGCCGGCTGACGGCATTGCTCACCGGCTGCAGCAGAAAACTCGCAATCGAGACCGCGAATAGCAACACCACAAATCCTGTGCGCGACGAAAGCTCATTCGTCCCCCACCGCGCTCCGAATCGCCGCACCATCCACGCTGCGAACCCCGCGCACACCCAGAACACAAAAAACAAGCCAACGGCTGACAATGCAAATCCCTTCGGAATGTGGTGGAGCACGTAGTGACCACTCTCGTGCCCGAAGATGAACAGGATTTCATCGCTCGGCAGTTGGTCTGTCGTCGTATCCCACATTTCGTAACGTTTTGTAGGGCCCAGTCCCGCCACAAATGCGTTCATCCCCGTGAACTTCGCGCTGGCTTTCAGCAGGTACATGCGATCCGGCGGAATGTCGATCCCCGTCCGTGCCACCACCTTCTCGAGCTTCGCCACCAGGGCCGCATGATTCTTCTCGAGCGGCTCCTGCTGGAAGAAAAGTGGGACGACCAGCGGCTCAATGAATGTGAGAAACGCCAGAAGGGGCAGCGTCACCAACCACGCGCCGAGCCAGTAGCGCCGCGGCCACCGCCGCACGATCCAATGGAACAGCAGCATCACCGGCACGCCGACTGCGAGCGTCAACCCCAGCAACTTCGCCTCATCACCGATCCAGCCGCCCCAACTCTGCACGCTGATCCCGTAATTGCGCTCATAGTGCTCGCCGATCCAGTCCAGCGGCAGACCGGCCAGAGCCGCGATCATCAGGTACGCCGCAAAGAAAATTGCTCCCTGAATCCAGCGTCGTCCCGAAATTCCCTCGGCCCATCTCTCCACCACGGCCCAGGTCCGCGTCGCCAGCGTCAGCCACAGAAAAACAAGGCCCCATACCGACCCGGTAATGCTCAGAATGTTCCGGATGCGGCTGAGTTGAATCGCCTTCTCCAGCTTGTCCGGCGGTAGCGTATACGCCTGCTGCGGACTCGCCGACGCCGGCGCTCGGGCAGCTACTGGAGCCGGCGCCGGCGGAGTTGCTTCGCTCTGCGCGGACAGCATTTGCGGCACGATTCCTGCCAGCAACACGGCCATGCAGACGCTCAGCCGAATAACGCGTCTAAATTTCATCCCCCTCCTCCCTTGGCCAGCCAAGTCTGCGAGAATCGAACATACAGATGGTTCCGTCAAAACCTCGAGCTTTCACGCCCCATCATTCTAAAGTCCGTTCGCGGCGCACGATCGTTGCTCCCCTCCACGGCCCGCCGGCGGCAGCCGTCCTTTCGCTGCTCATCCTCTTACCCGCGGCCCACGCCCAGCAGCCCGTCCCCGTGGTTCTTGACGCCATGACCACAGAGCTTCATCGCGCCTTCACTTCACTCGGCAAGTCCTCAAGCACGCCATCGTCGGCATCCGCTGAAGTACCGGCTGCGGGTGCGACGCCGGCGCCTTCCAGCGACAAGCTGTTGCCGCCCTACTTCCTCAGTTACACCGTGCGCGACACAAACTTCGTGTCTATTCGCGCGCTCTACGGCGCATTGGCCGAAAGCTCGGCGGGCCGAACGCGCACGGCCGACGTTCAGGTCCGTGTTGGCGATCCCAAGCTCGACAATACTCACGGCACGCATCGCGGCTCGGCCGTCAATAGCCAGCAACTCCCTCTCGGAGACGATCGCGAGGCCCTCGCGCGTTCCCTGTGGATGGCCACCAATACCGGCTATGGCACCGCTCTAGACAACTATCTTCGTGTGCAGACCGAAGCCGAGGTTCGCGCCAAGGAGGAAGATACCTCGCCCGATTTCAGCCGGCAGGCGCCGCAAACGCACATCGGCGCCATCGCTCCCCCCATCGTCATTGACCACGCCGCATGGGAGCAGCGGGTGAGGGAACTATCTCGCATCTTCCGCGACTACCCCGACGTGTACGAAAACATGGTCTTTCTCACCGTGCAGAACGAGACCGACTACTTCGCCTCCTCTGAAGGATCGCAAATCGTCACGCCTCACCTCCAGGCGCGGATTGTTGCCGTCGCCGTCACTCGCGCCGACGATGGCATGGACCTCTTCCGCGAGCAGACCTTCGAAGCTCCAACCGTTGACGGCCTTCCCACGCAATCCGATCTCGCATCCGCCATGCGCGATCTTGGCGGGAGCCTCGAAGCGCTGCGCAAGGCTCCAGTCACTGAACCCTTTGACGGTCCCGCCATTCTCTCCGGCCGCGCCGCCGCTGTTTTCTTCCATGAAGTTCTCGGCCACCGCCTCGAGGGCCAGCGCCAGCGTGGAGACGAAGAGGGCCAGACCTTCACCAAGGACGTTGGCAAGCCGATCCTCCCCGATTTCCTTTCTGTCGTCGACAACCCCACGGTTAACGAGTTCGGCAGCACATGGCTCAGCGGCAGTTACCAATACGACGACGAAGGACAGAAAGCCGGGCGCGTCGACCTCATTCAGGACGGCGTGCTCAAAACCTTCCTCATGTCGCGCCTGCCCATTGCCAGCTTCGGCGCCTCCAACGGACACGGCCGTGCTGAAGAAGGCCACGTGCCCACCGGCCGTCAGGGCAATCTCATCGTCACTTCCACCAAAAGCGTCCCCGACTCCGAGTTGCGCAAAGAGTTGATTGACGAAGCCAAAAAACAAGGCAAGCCCTATGGCCTCTACTTTGAAGACATCTCCTCCGGCTTCGCCGTCACTCAGCGCAGCTCACCACAGGCTTTCCAAGTCATTCCGCTTGTCGTCTGGCGCGTCTACGTCGACGGCCGTCCCGACGAGCTTGTACGCGGCGTCAGCATCGTCGGCACGCCGCTCGCCGCCATGAAGAGCATCATCGCCACCGGCGACAAGAGCGAAGTCTTTAACGGCGAGTGTGGCGCGGAATCGGGCACCATCCCCGTCAGCGCCGTCGCGCCCGCCATGCTCTTGAGCGCCATCGAAACGCAACGCCAACCACAGGGCACCGCCCGTCCACCCATTCTTCCGATCCCCGGCGCCGGCTCCCAAACGCCCGCAGCGAAGGGAGCCCAATGAATCCGCTCCGTCCGCTCGCATCAGCCCTACTTGTTGCCGCTCTCGTCGTTCCGCAGCTTGACGCCGCGAATCCTACTCGCGCCGACGCCGGAAAAGACCCTGTCCTCAAAGCCATGCTCGCCGAGCTCGACCGCAGCATGAGCCAGCTCCAGTTACAGGGCTTTGCCAAGCCTTTCTTCATCCAGTACCGCATCGAGGAGGTCGACAACTTCCAGACCACCGCCGAGTTCGGCGCAAGTGAAGGCTCCGACCACGCCCGCCAGCGCGTCGCGCGCGTCACGGTGCGCGTCGGCGACTACAAGACCGACAGCTCCGGCGCTCGCGGCGACGGTTCTCTCGAAATTGCTGTCCTCGACGACGATCCCATCGCCCTTCGCTCCACGTTATGGACCGGCACCGATCAGGCTTACAAAAATGCGCTCTCGGCTTACGCGCAAAAGCAGGCAGAGTTGAAGCAGGTCCAAACCCCTCCGCAGGCCGACAACTTCAGCCAGGAGAAGCCCATCGTCTCGCTCGCCGATCCCATCGCCCTCCACGTCGACGAGAATTCCTGGGCCGATCGCATCGCTCGTGCCAGTGGTCTCTACCGCACAGATTCTTCTGTTAACGCGGGCCAGCGCGACATCGAGTACTCCTCCGCCAGTTTTCGAGCCCGCGCCACCACCACTTGGCTCGTCAACAGCGAAGGAACCATTGTCCGCAAGTCCTCGGTCGAGTATCAGCAGTCCTTCGCTGCCGGCACGCAGGCTCCCGATGGCATGCGTCTCGATCGCTCCTATGGATCCTCTGGAACTTCGCTCGCCGACCTCGACTCCGATGCCGTCTTTAACAAGCACGCCGTCGACGAGCTCGCCTCGCTCGCCGAGCTTCGCAAAGCGCCCCTCGTTGAAGAGGAGTACCACGGCCCGCTGCTTTTCTCGGCCGACGCCGCTGCGGACGCGCTGCGTTCGCTTCTCGGGTCCGGGGTCATAGCCACCCGCCCCGCTCTTGGTACTGAGGCACGCACCAATGGCCCGTTCGCTTCCAGCTACCACGCTCGCATCCTGCCCGACTTTATGAACGTCGTCGACGATCCCAGCCTCAAGACCTTCGACGGCAAAGGTCCCCTCGGCGCCTATGACGTCGACGACGAGGGCGTTCCCGCCCAGGCCGTCAAGGTCGTCGAAGCCGGGCGCCTCGACAATTACCTCATCGGCCGCCAGCCCGTCCGCGACTTTCCCCAGTCCAATGGCCACGGCCGCGCTGGCATCACCGGTCCTTCGCATCCCATGATCGGCGTCCTCAAAATCTCTGCGGACAATGGGCTCTCCGTCGGCGATCTCAACCAGAAACTCCTGGAAATGGCAAAGGATCGCGGCCTGCAATCTATTTATTTCGTCCAGACGTTGGGCGGCGGGCTCACGCCTCGCCTGCTCTACCGCGTCAGCCTCGACGGCAAGCGCGAACTGGTGCGCGGTGCCGTGCTCGACGACATCGACGAGCGGGCACTTCGCTCCAGCATCGAAGCCGCTGGCAACAACCTATGGATCGCCAATTATTTCGGCGATCCGCCGACCACCGTCCTCGCTCCCGCCCTACTCTTTGGCGACGCCACCGTCCGCCGCGCCAACGCCAAGAACGACAAGCTGCCCTTCTATCCCCCGCCTGACTAAACGAAGTTCGCGCCGTAGGTCAGGCCCAAACCTGCCCATTTCCGTCCATGCATCTCACTCTGTGAACTTTCCCGCACCCTTGCCGCCCATTTCCGCATCCATCCTCATAGATGGCGTTCCCCGCCCGGCCGCCGATTTTAATCAACGCACACTTCATCCGGGCCTAACCCACAAAGTACAATCCGAACGAAGGAGACTTTCCCCAATGGCATACGAGTTACCACCGCTTCCTTACGAGTACTCGGCGCTTGAGCCTTTCATCGACATCGAAACGATGAAGCTCCACCACGACAAGCATCACCAGGCCTACATCACCAACGTGAACAACGCCCTGGCCGGTCACCCCACGCTCGCCGCCAAATCCGTCGACAACCTCATCAGTGACCTCAACGCGGTTCCTGAAGACATTCGCGGCGTGGTCCGCAACAACGGTGGTGGCCACTCTAACCACTCGATGTTCTGGACCATCATGGGTCCGGCCAACGCGGCCGGTAACGGCGGCAGCCCCTCCGGCGACATCGCCAAGCAAATCTCCGCCGACTTCGGTGACTTTGAGGCCTTCAAGAAGACCTTCAACGAGACTACGGCCAAGCAATTCGGTTCCGGCTGGGGCTGGCTCGTCTTCACCGGCGGCAAGCTCAAAGTCATCACTACTGCCAATCAGGACTCGCCGCTCTCGCAGGGGCTGTATCCCATCCTCGGCAACGATGTCTGGGAGCACGCGTACTATCTCAAGTACCAGAACCGCCGTCCCGATTACCTCGCTGCCTGGTGGAATGTCGTCAATTGGGCCGAAGTCAACAAGCGCTTCGCCAAAGCCAAGAAGTAAACCGGGCCATCAGTTTTCAGCCGTCGGCTCTCAGCTCCTTCAGTGCGACTGCGCACCGCGTCGTCTCACGCGATGAGCTGAGATCTGATAGCTGATAGCTGAAAGCCGCCCTACCTGTTGCTGGAGGTGAACTGACCCATGGCCACCATGCAAATGACAGTGCGCCCCGAGGATCTCTCTCAACTCCCCAAGGGCGCTGAGCGCATCCCCGACCCTGGCATCCTGGTCATCTTTGGCGCCTCCGGAGACCTCACCAAGCGCAAGCTGTTGCCTGCGCTCTTTCATCTCTGGCAATCGAACCTTTTGCCTCAGAAATTCGCCATCGTCGGTGTCGCGCGCCGCCCGCTCGGCGACGAATTTGCCGCCGACATGCGTTCCGGCATCGTGGAATTTGGCGATGTCGATCCGAAAGACCCCAAGCTCGACGGCTTCGTCTCCAAAATCAGCTATTTTCCCCTCAACTTCGACGATCCTGCCCATTACGCCAATCTCAAAACCGAGCTCGACCGCATTGCGACGGAGAAGGGAATCGGCCCTGATCGGCTCTTTTATCTCGCCACCGCGCCCGAGTTCTTCGCCGGAATCATTGAGAATCTCGGCGCGCAGAATATGGCGCAGCCTGAAAAGGGCCGCGTCGCTATTGTCATCGAGAAACCTTTCGGCCACGACCTCGACTCTGCCCGCCAGCTCAACCATCAGGTCAATGCCGTCTTCCACGAGAGCCAGGTCTTCCGCATCGATCACTATCTCGGCAAGGAGACCGTCCAGAACCTCCTCGTCTTCCGCTTCGCCAATGGTATCTTTGAGCCGATCTGGAAACGCAACTACATCGACCACGTGCAGATCACCGTCGCCGAAACTCTTGGCGTCGAAGGCCGCGGTCCCTTCTATGAGAAGGCCGGCGCTCTGCGCGACGTCGTACAGAACCACATGATGGAGCTGCTCGCGCTCGTCGCCCTCGAACCGCCCTCCAGCTTCGAGGCTGAAAGCGTGCGCCGCGAGAAACTGAAGGTCTGGCAGGCCATCCCCGCCATCCCCATCCTCAATACCGTCCGCGGCCAGTACGGCCCCGGCATCATCGCTGGCGAGCACGTTGTCGGCTACCGCGACGAAGACCGCGTCAATCCCGAGTCCGGGACCGAAACCTACGCCGCTCTCCGCCTCACCATCGAGAACTGGCGCTGGGCGGGCGTGCCCTTCTTTCTCCGCGCCGGCAAGCGCATGAAGAAGCGCGCCACCGAAATCAGCATTCAGTTCAAGCAGCCGCCGCTGCTCATCTTCAACCGCATGGCCACCTCCGGCCCCTGCAGCGAGATTCAGCCCAACCTGCTCACCATCCGCATCCAGCCCGACGAAGGCATCGCCCTGCGCTTCGGTGCCAAGGTCCCTACCAGCACTGAAATGGCCGTCTGCCCTGTCAATATGGATTTCGATTACGAAGCTGCCTTCGGCAAGTCCAGCGCCAACGGCTACGAGCGCCTGCTCCTTGACGCCATGCTCGGCGACCAGACTCTTTTCGCCCATCGCGACGGCGTTGAAACCAACTGGGCCCTCTACACGCCCATTCTGCAAGCCTGGGCTGAAAAAAAACCGCAGGTCTTTCCCAATTACTTCGCCGGCTCCTGGGGCCCCGAGTGCGCCGACCATCTGCTCGAACACACCGGCCACACCTGGCGCAATGACCTCGGCCGGAACGCATAGCGAACCCGCAAGCGGATCAGGGGATTGAAGCGTCCGCATCAAGTCGCAGACGTTCCGTCTCGCTAATTCCCTGACCCCTGACCCCTGATCCCTATCCGCGACCTCTATCCATCGCCTCATTCGCCAGCCGGTCCGCTTCCCTGTTCTCGCCGCGCAGCGTATGCCGCATCTCAAACCCGTCGAGCTTCATCGCCAGCCGTTGCGCCTCCTCCCACAGGGGCCGCAGCCCTCGGCTCTTCACTTTGTACCGGCCCTTCATCTGCCGCACCATCAGCTCCGAGTCCGAAACCACCCGCAGCCGCCTGGCCCCGTTCGCCAGAGCCCAATCCAGCACCGCCAGCAGCCCTTTGTATTCGGCATAATTGTTGGTCTGTCGGCCAAGGTATTCGCTCAATTTCGCCACCACCCGGCCCTCGGGGTCCGCGATCACCGCCCCATACCCCGCTGGTCCCGGATTGCCCCGCGACCCGCCGTCGCAGTGCGCAGTGAACCACCCGCCGGCGCTTCCACGACCGGCTGCCTCATTCTCAAACAGGTTTCCGTTCATCGCTTCCCAGTGTATCGGGAGCAACCGTCCCCACCCCGCGGGGCTCACCGTTCCTCGTTCCCTGGTCCCTTGTTCCCTCGGTCCCTGCCGGGGTCGCGAAACGGGGGAGACTGGTCTTCGTCGCTGGGGAGGCTCGGTCCCTGTCTGCTTACAATTACCCCCTTTCTTCGTCTACCTCTTACGTACAGGCTGCATCTTCCGCGAGCGGAGAAGCGATGGCTACGGACACGATTGGCGTTTCCATGTCCCCAACAATGAGTCTCGCCGAAGCGGCGAACACTTTGGCTTGGGCGGGCTGTGGGAGGGTACAATCCTCTCCAGACGTGGCTGCTTCCAGAGCAATGGGCGGAGCAAGGCGCCAGAACCCTGGCCAGGACGATGCGAGCCGTGCGCAGGGACGCGCGCAAAGCCGCGCTCTTGAGATGGACCTGATCCGCGAGGCCCAGGCCGGTTCCCGCGTCGCGTTCGACACCCTGGTTCGCCAGTATGAGCACCAGGTCCTGCGTCTGGCCCTCCATCTCACCGGTTCCGAGCAGGACGCCGAAGACATCTACCAGGACGCCTTCCTCAAGGCCTACCGGTACATTGGTAACTTTCGCTTTGAGTGCTCCTTTTACACGTGGATCTACCGCATCGTCACCAACCTCTGCCTGGACCAGTTGCGCCGCCGCAAAACCCGCCGCGAGGACCATGCCGTCGTTGTCGACCGCACCGGGGACGAGATTGACTTGCTGGCGTCCGTCTCCGACAACCGCTCGTTCTCCAATCCTGCCCGCGAGCTCGACCGCAAAGTATTGGGCGCAAAAATTCAGGCCGCGCTGGGCAAGCTCACCCCGCGCGAACGCATGGTCTTTGAGCTGAAGCATTACCAGGGCCTTCGCCTTCGCACCATCGGCGAAATGCTGAACACCACGGAAGAGACCGCCAAAAACACCCTCTTCCGCGCAACCAAAAAGTTGCGTGCACAACTGGCGGAGTTGAGGTAGTTGTTAGCCATTTGCTCCCGGCTCGATTTTTCGGGAGAGAAATACGAGACTCATCCATTCAACGCGATGAGCCGTAAGAAAAAACGAAAAGCTCGTCCTAGCACGACGAGCTAACAGCTAATGGTTAAAAGCTAATAGCTGCTCTTTAGAGGCTTGAAGGACGTAACCATGAATTGCGAACTTGCACACGAACACATTGTCGCGGCTGCCTATGGGGAGTTACCCGACGATCAGGTCCATCAGCTTGAGCGGCACGTGATTGCCTGCCCCGAGTGCCAAAAAGAACGCGAGCAGATCCTTGCGCTCAGAGTGTTCGCCGACGCGCATCCTGTTGCCGAGCCGGATCCGAATCTTGTCGCCCGGGCTCACCTGCGCCTCGACGAAGCCCTCGACGCGCTCCCGCCCAGGCGTTGGTATGAGGTTCTGGGCCAGCGTATCGTCAACAACTTCGCCAGCCTGCAGGCTGCGCCCGTCGCGGCGCTGCTTCTACTCGTTGCCGGCGCCGGCGCCGGAACCCTCGGCGGTTACGAATATGCGCAGAATCGTGCGGCACACGCCGCAGTAGCGCAAGCCGGTTCGCCCGCTGGCAATCAGGTCTTGCCCGCTGCCGCCGGGCCTTCCCTGGCCAATGTGGCCGGCATCTCCGCCATCGTGCGCCATCCCAACAGCGAAATCGTCGACGTCAGCTACAACCAGATCGTCCCGCGCCAGATTGAGGGCTCGCTCGACGATCCCGGAATTCGCCAGTTGCTCATGTTGGCCTCTGAAGATTCTGCCTCTCCGGGTGTCCGCGATGACTCCGTGGCCCTGCTTGCCGCCGAATGCCGCGCCGGCCACAGTTGCCAGCCCTCTGGCATCCGCGATGCGCTCATGTATGCCCTCCACAACGATCGCAGTCCCAAGGTCCGCCAGAAGGCCCTCCAGGGACTCGAGCCATACGTGGCCGACAACGTGCGCGTCCGCGACGCCGTTCTTGAAGCAGTTTTGAACGACAGCGATCCCGCCATTCGGACCGCTGCAATCGGTTTGCTGGAGCCCGTTGACGCCGATACCAGCGTCCAGCAGGTGCTCTATTCAGTCTCCAATTCTGACCAGAATCCTCAGATCAGGAATGTTTCCCGGGAGGTTTTGAGCCGGGTTCCGGAAACGCAGTAACAACCGTGCAATAACCACGGGGTAAGAATGTCAATGATCCTTTGAATTCGCTAACCTTTCCGGCCACTGCACCGTCTTGATGAGTGCGGACCGGACGATGAAACGTTGGGAGAAAATCGAAATGAAGCACCTTTTGAGGCCGTTCCGTCGTTCGTATCAGATCTTTGCTTGCGGCGGGCTCGCAGCAGTTGCCGCCTGTCTGCTCGTTATACCGCGTGCGATCCATGCCCAGGCTGGAGAAATCGCGCCTTACCTTGAGGACACCAGCCCGCTCCTTGCCCACGCCAGCGTTCCCGGCTACCTCGGCGTTGATGTCTCGGACGTCGATGCCGACAAGGCCCAGAGCCTCAAACTCAAGGACGTTCACGGTGCCGTCATCACCCTCATCGATCACGACGCGCCCGCCGGCCAGGTCGGGCTCAAGGTCAACGATGTCGTCCTCGCCATCAATGGCCAGAACGTCGACAACGCGGATACGCTCCGCCACATGCTCCGCGATCTTCCACCGGGCCGCAAAATCAGCCTCGAGATCAGCCGCGACGGAAACATTCAAACCATGGCTGTGCAGCTGGTCGACCGCAAAGCCATGGAGCATGACATCTGGGCCCGGCTCGACATGGGTGTCGATGGCATCGCACCCCCTGCGCCGCCGCCCGCTATGGGCATCACCGGCTCTGACGTGCCCGTCTCCAGCGGTTTCCACATTTCCATCTTCACTAGCACCCTCAATGTCGGCGCGCTGATTGAGCCGCTTACCTCGCAAATGGCCGAGTACCTCGGCGTTCCCGGCGGTCTCATGGTCAAGCAGGTGGCGCGCAAGAGTGAGGCCGCGGCGGCCGGATTCAAAGCCTTCGATGTGATTCTCAAGGTCGGCACGGATTCCATCACCACCTCCGCCGACTGGGACCGGGACCTCCGCTCCAACCGGGGCAAGCCCGTCCAGGTCACCATCCTGCGCGACAAAAAACAGCAGACCCTCACCCTCCAGGTTGACTCAAAGCATCGCGGCGCGGTCGATCTTGAAGATTTGTTCTCTTCCGACGACGCACCACTGTTCGCCGAGGTTTTGCCCGACTTCGACGCGGGACTTGGCGATGCGCTCTCCGCTCAGGCCGCTGCCGATGCCAACGCTGCCGCCGAAGCCGCGCACGCTCAGGCCGACGCCATCCGTCAGCAAATCGACGGCATGAATCTCCAGCTTAGCCAGGAACAGATGGAGCAGCTCCGCCAGCAAACCGAAAAACTTCGCGAAAGCATGAAGGACTTCAAGCTCGACCCGGAGCAGTTGGACCAGCTTCGCCAGCAGGCCGAAAAACTGCGCGAGAGCATGAAGAACTTCAAGGTCGACCCCAAGCAAATGGACGAGCTCCGCCGGCAGATGGAACAGTTCCGCAAGAACTTCAACAAACAGCAGTTGAAGCAGCTCCAGCAGCAGATGGAGCAGTTCAAACGCCAGATGGAAGAGTGGCGCGAGCAGAGCAACGGCAACTTCGTCTAGGCCATCGCGCCAATCCTCAATTCACCCGGGCGCCGCTTCACGAAACGGCGCCCTTCGTGTCTCGCGCCGACTACAGCGGTTCCACAATTGATGTGCCCGGAACCGGAACCGCAAAGTGGCTTTTTCATTAACCCAGGGTCCCCAGCGGCAGGTCTTCGCCGCTGGGGTGGAAGTAAAAGCCACCCTGCAAGACACCGGAAAGAGCACGTAAATTGTGGAACCGCTCTAAACTAATCCCATGGAAGTTCTCTACGGCCTGCATCCGGTCTCTGAAGCTCTAAAGGCCGGCCGCCGCCGCTTCGACCACGTCCTCGTCGACCGCGAGCGCCACGACGATCGTCTCAACCGCCTCATCGCCCAATGCCGCGACGCAGGTATCCGCGTTCTTGAGGAGCCGCGTGAGCAGCTCACGCTTACCGCGAAGACCTCCACCCATCAGGGCGTCGTCGCACTCGTCCGCCCGCAGGAGTTCCTCACCATCGAGGATCTTTTCGCGCCCGATCCTGCCGGCAAATCCTCTGCTCGCCTCCTGCTCGCGCTCGACGGCGTCGAAGACCCGCAGAACCTCGGCGCTCTTCTTCGCGTCGCGGACGGCGCAGGCGTCGATGGCGTTCTCCTTACCGAGCGCCGCTCCGCCCCTCTCAGTCCAGCCGCCGTCAAAGCCAGTGCCGGAGCCGCCGAGCATCTCCGCATCGCCCGGGTCGTCAACCTCGTTCGCTCCCTTGAGGAGCTCAAGCGCCGCAACCTCTGGATCGTTGGTCTCGACGAGCGCGGTACGGCCGCATATGACCAATTCGATTTAACCGGCGATCTCGTCATCGTCCTCGGCCGCGAGGGCGCTGGGCTCCACGATCTCGTGCGCCGCACCTGCGACCATCTCCTCTCCATTCCCATGGCCGGGGCCGTCAGCTCTCTCAACGTCTCCGCCGCCGGAGCCGTCGTCCTCTACGAAGCCGCTCGCCAGCGCAGGTCCGCTGCCAGTTCGCCCTCTTCACTCGTCCAAAGGTCTGCGCCGCGCAGCGGCAGTGCTGCCCGGCCAAAGAAGCAGAAAGGCCTTGGTTCATGAAGCTCTCTTGCATCCGCTTTTCCCGTTCCCCAAGGCGGATCGATTCGTTGAAGGGTACGGGCTTTAGCCCGTATATGAACCGCATAGAAGAATCGAGGGCTTTAGCCCCTGGGGAGCGATCCGGGCTTCATCTCCTTGTTCTGTCCGCCTTCTGGGTCGCGGCCGCCTTCACCGCACTCCCCGCGGTCTCCCAAACCACCCCCACCCCGCCTTCGTCCGCGCCCACTTCGACGCCCACTTCCGCGCCCGACCAGCAGCCCCACGGCCAAGTCATCTTCTCTCGCTCCGTCGACAACAACGGCCAGACCACATCCGCAGTCGGCCCCGCCGCGAAAGTTGGCGGCCAGCCGGTCACATCTCCTGTAGCCACTGACGCCGAGCGAGAAGCCCTCACCTTCACGTCCTTCGACATGGACGTTCATCTCCGCCCTACCGCGCAGCAAATCGCCGTCCGCGCCCTGCTCACGGTGCGAAACGACGGCCAATCCCCGCTCGCTCACATTCCGCTCGAAATCTCTTCTTCGCTCGACTGGGAAACCATTCGCCTCGCCGGCCACGACGTCGCTTTCACTGTCGCCACGCTTAATTCCGATGTCGATCACACCGGCCAGCTTCATGAAGCGGCCATCGCCCTCGCCGCTCCGCTTGCTCCCGGCGCGACCCTCCAGCTCGATGTCACCTATTCCGGCGCCATTCCGCAATCCGCGCAGCGCCTCATCACCATCGGCACGCCCACCGATGCAGCTCTCCACACCGACTGGGACTCCATCGCCGTCGATTTCACTGGTTTGCGCGGTTTCGGCAATGTCGTCTGGTATCCGGTCTCCAGCGTTCCCGTCATCCTCGGCGACGGCACGCGCGTTTTCGACGAGATGGGCGAGCACAAGCTCCGCATGGCCGGAGCGCGCTTCCGTCTCACGCTTACCGATGAATTCCCCCACGGCCAGGCGCCCACCGTCGCCCTTATCAACGGCCATCGCGTTGCGCTTGCGCTCACTGAGCCCCCAACCGCGGGCGCGGAAGTCGCCGGTATCGCCTCCGCCAGTCTCGACTCCGCTTTCCTCGGCTTTGAGGCTCCCAGCCTCTTTCTCACCGTCCGCACCGCTCATCAGGCCACCAACACCACGCTTTACACCCTCCCTGATGACGACTCCGCCGTAGAAGGCTGGGCCTCTGCTGCAGCCTTCGTAACGCCGTTCCTTCAGGGCTGGCTCGGTCAGGCGCCGCGCTCTCAGCTCACCATCCTCGACTTGCCCGACCCAGAGGATGCATCCTTCGAAACCGGTGCGCTCCTCGTCACCGCCATCCAACAGGCCACGCAAGACGAGCTCGATGGCGTGTTCGCGCACGCTCTCACGCACGCCTGGATGTCCGCTCCCCGCGCCTGGCTCAGCGAGGGCGTTGCTCACTTCATGGGAACCCTCTGGCTTGAAAAACAGCAGGGCCGCAAGAAGGCGCTCGAATCGCTCGAATCCGGCCGCACGGCTCTCGCGCTTGCCGAGCCTGCCAGTCCCGGCGAAAGTTCCGGCCAGCCCCTCGCCCAGGCCATCTCGCCCGTTTACTACCGAACCAAGGCCGCTTACGTCTTCTGGATGCTCCGCGATCTCGCCGGCGACGTCGCGCTCTCCGCTGCTCTCCGCGCCTACTCGCCCACGGATGACGCCGCTCGTGGCCTTGGACCGAACGCAGGCTCAGACGACTTCGAAAAGCTCATCGAGAAGGCAGTTATTGACCGCGATCTCTCCTGGTTCTTCTCCGATTGGGTCGACGCCGACAAGGGCCTTCCCGACATCGCCATCGACAGCGTTTTTCCCTCGCACACCGAGGGTGACAATTGGCTCGTCGCCGTCAACCTCTCCAACTCCGGCTATGCGGCCGCCGAAATTCCTGTCACCGTCAGCAACCCTCAAACCTCTGTCACTCAGCGCGTCATCGTCCCTGCCCGCGGCAAGGTCACGCAACGCATCCTCATGCAAGGCCAACCCACAAAGGTTCAAGCCAACGACGGCACCGTCCCCGAAACCGAGGCCAGCCTCCACGTCCGCACCCTCGACAACACGGGCAGCGACTCTTCAACATCCCAGCCCGCCCCCGTCAAGCAATAAGACCGCTCAAAAGCCCCCACCAACTTTTCGCCAAATCAAAAGGGCTGCGCAACACGCAGCCCCTCCACTCCCCATTCCTTGGTTTAGACCGGCCACCGCTACCGCTGGCGCTGGCCACTGATCACTGACCACTCATCACTGTCCACTGTCTTTTCGTGCCTTCACCTTGAACCACACCGGCGTCCCCTTGAACCCAAACGCCTCGCGGATCTGGTTCTCCAAAAAGCGCTCAAACGCAAAGTGCAGCTTCACTTGGCGATCTGTAAACAGCACAAATGTTGGCGGAGCCACCGCCGCCTGCGTCATATAGAAAATCCTGATTCTTTTCGCCATCGGCACCGGCGCTCGCTGAAAATCGATCCGCTCGAGAAATCTATTCATCGCGCCCGTCGACACGCGCTTGCGCCGCTCCTTGGCCACCGTCACAACCTCGCGCAGCACGCGCCCCATGCCTTTCCGCTCCGGCCCAATCGCCTCCAGCGCCGACAAAAAAATCACCGGCGCATAATCCAGATACTTGAGAGCCGACCGCAACTGTTTTTCGAAAATCTCCCGATCCGCGGGCTTTTTCCCATCCGTCCGTCCCGTTGTCACCAGGTCCCACTTGTTCACGATGATGATCACGCTGCGCCCGCTCTCGTGCGCGTACCCTCCGATCGTCGCGTCGCTCGCCGTCACGCCTTCCGTCGCGTCGATCAGCACCAGCGCCACGTCCGCCGCCTCCAGGTGTCGCCGCGCCATCACCACGCTCATCTTCTCCGCCATCAACTTCGTCTTGCCTTTGCGCCTGATCCCCGCCGTATCCACAAATCGCAGCGTCTGTCCTTCGAACTCAACCGCCTCGTCCACCGCGTCGCGCGTCGTCCCCGCAACGGGCGACACAATCGACCTCGTCGTCCCCGTCAGCGCATTCAGCAGCGTGCTCTTGCCCACATTCGGTCGCCCGATAATCGCCACTGATGTCTCGCGCTGCTCAAACTCCCCGTGCGTCCGGATTTTCTTCTCGCCTTTTTCTTCGTCGTGCGCACCACGCTGTCGATCGCTGACCTGCTCACTCGCCGACTCGCCGACTTGCTGAATCGCTCCCTCGTCCCCTTGGTCCCTTGGTCCCTGCTTTTCTGGCACCGCCTCCGCAATCGCATCCAGCAGCTCGCCCACGCCCTGCCCGTGCTCCGAGCTCACCGCAAACACATCGCTGATCCCCAGCTTGCGAAAATTCTCCGCCTCCGCCGCCAAACCCTCGGTCTCAACTTTGTTTACTGCCAGAAACAGCGGCTTGCCTCCGCGCTTCAGCAATCGCGCCAGGTCGTAATCGGGCCGCGCCAGCTCCGTGCGCGCGTCCACCACCATCACTAGCGCATCGGCCTCTTTCAGCGCCACCTGCGCCTGCGCAAAAATATCTACCGCCATGAGCTCCGGATCGTTGGGCACGATCCCGCCCGTATCCACCAGCCGGTAGCGCCGTCCTGCCCACTCGTACTCGCCGTAAATGCGGTCGCGCGTGATTCCCGGCTCGTCGCCCACAATCGATCGCCGGCTCCTCGTAAGCCTGTTGAACAGCGTGCTCTTGCCCACGTTGGGCCGCCCCACAATCGCTACCAAGGGCAGCTTCGCGGCTCCGGCTTTCACCGGCACGACCGATCTGCGATACGTCGGCAAGACTTGTCTCCCGCAGCGAATCATTCGAACATTCGCCGCATCATCAGTGTACTGTCCGGTTCAGGCCGAGCTTCCGCCGCGCCACGTGAGTCCTCAAAGTGCGAGGCCGGTCCAACGCGCCCCAAAAGCAACATCGATAAGCGCTTTCTCATCCGCACCCGTCGGCCGCGGCCCTTGAATTGCCCTCTTACCCGCCGGAGGGCCCCATGCACATCCACCCTTCCGCCATCGGCCTGCGCTCCATCAATACCTCAGCCGCCGGCAATGAACGCGCCGCCGCCGCCCAGGGCGCCGTTGAGGTCCGCAAGCGCCTCCTCAAAGCCGCTCAAAGCGCCGCTGCGGCCCCAACACCTGAAGAGAATCTTATGATCGGCCAGTGGCTCGACAGCCGCCACAGCCAAGTCCTGCCCGGCGACACCTACCACGCCGCATCGCAAGGCGAAGATCCCGACTTCGACTGATCGGCCATCCTCGACTTCCTGCTTCCTTCGTTTCTAGCCTTTCTACTCCCTATTGGCTACTCCCTATCGGCTACTGCCTATTGGCTATTCCCGGCCAACTGCTCTCTCGGCTCTCCCCATGGCTCCTGTGCAAAAACCTTCGCCAGCCTGTTCATTGTTCGGTTACACTATGCCATCTCCACAAGCCGCAGGAAAGGTCAATCCATGCCAAAGTTCGTCATTGAGCGCGAAATCCCCGGGATCGGTTCCGCGTCAGCGGAGCAGGCCCAGGCCATCGCGCAAAAGTCCTGTTCGGTGCTCAACAACCTCGGCCCGCAGATCCAGTGGCTGCAAAGCTATGTCACCGACAACAAGATCTACTGCGTTTACATCGCGCCCAACGAGGAACTGGTGCGCGAGCATGCGCGCCAGGGCGGTTTCCCGGCCAACAGCGTTGCGCAGGTCCGCCGCGTCATTGATCCCACCACCTCAGAATCCGCCTGACCCGGCAATCATCACGCGAACCGAGAGGTGCTTCCCCGCAGTGTGCGCTCCTGTCTGCCGCGTCGCCGCTTCATCCGCCGTCCCGTAGCCCCGCAGGCCAGGGCCTCGCTCCCTCATTCCCAATTTTCCAATCCTGGGCCTTGATCCGCGCCTTCGTGTCTTTCTACTCCCTATTGGCTACTCCCTACTCCCTGAGTCTCTATCATGGAAGCAGCGCCCTCATGCCCTCCTCCGACGCCTCAACTCGCGCACTCCCCTCGCTCCACGAGTTCTTTTCTCCCGGCGGAATCCTCGCTCGGTCTCCGCTCCCATTCGAGTACCGCTCCGGCCAGTATGAGATGGCCAAAGCCGTCGAGCGTGCCCTCGCCGAGCGCCGCCATCTCATCGTCGAAGCCGGCACAGGCACCGGCAAAACCCTCGCCTATCTTCTTCCCGCCCTCCGCACCGGCCAGCGCGTCATCGTCTCCACCGGCACCAAGGCTCTCCAGGACCAGCTCTTCTTTCGCGACGTCCCTTTTCTCGAAACTCTCCTCGGCGAGCTCCGCGTCTGTTACATGAAGGGCCGCGCCAACTACCTTTGCCGCCGCAAACTTTTCGCCCTCCGCGACCAGCCTATTCTCTCTGGCCTCGATGAAATCGACGAGTACCGCCAGATCGCCGAGTGGGAGCGCATCACTGAGACCGGCGACCGCGCCGAGCTTTCCGCCCTCCCTGAATCCTCCGCTCTCTGGCACAAGCTCGACGCCCGCACAGACGCCTGCCTCGGTTCTACCTGCCCCGACTATCGCCGCTGCTTCATTACCGAGATGCGCCGCCGTGCTCTCGAATCCGACCTCATCATCGTCAATCACCACCTCTTCTTCGCCGACACCGCCGTCCGTCTCGCCGCCGGCAACGCGCCCGACGCCGGCATTCTCCCCGAATCCGCTGCCGTCATCTTCGACGAGGCGCATGAGCTTGAAGAGATCGCCTCGCAATACTTCGGCCGCTCGCTCTCCAACCTCCGCTTCGAAGATCTCGCCCGCGACACCGATGTCCTTCTCCGCGGCAACTCCGGCGCCACGCAAATCCCCGCCCTCACCCAGCAGCTTCGCGAGCGCGCGCGCCTCTTCTTCGCCGCGCTACCGATGCCCGCTGACGGCCGCCATCCCTTCACCAATCGCGAAGAGTTTCTCGAGTCCTCCGGCGACCTCTACCTCGCCGTCCGCTCCACGCTCTCCCTTATCGGATCCGAGCTCGACCGCATCGCCAATCTCGACGAAGCCCCCGGCCTCAAAAACCGCGCCGCCACTCTCCGCGCCGACCTCGAATTCATGCTCGAATCCACCGCCTCCAACATGGTCTTCTGGCTCGAGCGCCGCGCCACTCCGGGCACAGCCGCCGTCCAAAAGTCCGCCCCACGCAGTGGTGCCCGCAGCACTTTTTTGCAGGCCACTCCCATCGACGTGTCCGAGCTTCTTCGCGATCTCGTTTTCGACCAGATCCCCACAGTCGTCCTCACCTCCGCCACGCTCACCGTCCAGGGCGGCTTTGAGCACCTCCGCCGTCGTCTCGGCCTCGCCGACACACGCGAGCTCGTCGTCCCTTCCCACTTCCACTACGGTCAGCAAGCCCTCCTTTATCTCCCGCCTTCCATGCCCGACCCGCGCGACCCCGAATTCGTCGCGTCCGCGGCCAAAATCATCGAGCGTGTCCTCCGCATCACCCGCGGTCGCGCCTTCTGCCTCTTCACCAGTTACAACCAGATGCGCACGCTTCACGACCTGCTCCTTCCGGTGCTCGATTTTCCGCTCCTTCTTCACGGCACCGCCCCGCGCAAGGCCCTCCTTGAAGAATTCCGAGCCACGCCGAACTCCGTTCTCTTCGGCACTTCCAGCTTTTGGCAGGGAGTCGATGTCCAGGGCGAAGCCCTCAGTTGCGTCATCATCGACCGCCTTCCCTTCGCCGTCCCGTCTGATCCGGTCGTCCAGGCCCGCATGCGCGCCATCGAGGAATCCGGTGGCCGTCCCTTCTTCGACTACCAGGTCCCCGAAGCCGTCCTTACTCTCAAGCAGGGCTTCGGCCGCCTTATCCGCTCCCTTGAAGACCGCGGTGTTCTTGTCCTCCTCGACCCGCGCATCACCACCCAGCGCTACGGCCAGATCTTCCTGCAATCTCTCCCTCCTTACCGAATCACCAACTCCATTACCGACGTCGAGGCGTTTTTCGCGCCGAGGCCTACCTGAGCAGGCGCAACGCCGCGGGCTCTCGGTATGAGCCGGGGTCAGAAGCCACACACTCTCCCGGCCCGTCTGCGCGGACCAAAAAACAATATCCGGCTATTTAAGTTTTGGGGTTTGCCTCAGTTGTTTTCTGCTTCCTCAACTGTTGCCGCGATCGGAATCACCTTGTCCATGTTCGTGATCTTGAAAACCTCGCGGACCTTGGGGCTCATTCCGACGACGATCATCTTCAAGCCTTGCTTCTTGCAGCGAACATAGTGCGTCGCGATGATGCCTAGGCCGGAAGAATCCATATAAGGGCAGGTGGTCAGGTCCAGAATATTTGATTTCGGCGGTTCTTCTCCCGGCGCAGGTTCCAATCCGAGCAACCTGTTCAGCTCTCCAGGCGGCAGAGAGCTATATGCGTCGCGTATCGTAAAAGGTCCGCAGAAACGCAGAATCACCGTCCCCGGCGATTTGCCAGGTTTGCGCTCGATTGTAAAGGGGCCGCTATTCCATGTCTGCCACCCAGATCCCATCATGAACTCCTCGTCCGCCTCATACAGTTACCTTAGCGGCCGCCTCGGCTGCAACTGGTACAGCCTTTGCCTGCTCAACAGCCGCGCTGATTGTCGGTATCCCCAGGGAATTCATCGGCCGGCGCCGAATACTCGAATTCTCATCGAGTCCGGCACTGAATTGCAAGAGCATTTCATGAATTGCAATGAAATTGCGGATTTGGGCCCCATCTCGCAGCGTCGATACCCAATCCACCAAGCTCTGAGCAGAGCCGGAAGCTAAAAGCTAAAAGCTAAAAGCTGGAAGCTGCCTTTCCTCCCAACGCCTCAAACAGTGTTGCCGAATCGGTCAGCCGGCTCGCCGCCGCGTTCTCGCGGTCAAGCGACGTCTGCAGTTGCTGCCGCTCCGCGTCCAGCAGGCTCATCTCGCTGATCCCGCCGGCTTGGTAGCGCTTCGCCGCAATTCCGTACGCGCCCTCCGCCTCGCCGGCCGCCGCACTGCGCGCCTTCAACGTCTCCGCATCGCGCTCTGTCGCGTACAGCGCATCCGCCACTTCGCGAAAACTTTCCAGCACTGTTCCGCGATATGCGCTCGCTGCTTCGTCGTACGCGTCCTGCGCCTTGCGCTTCTCCGCCTGCAGCGCGCCGCCGTTGAAAATTGGCGCCGCCAGCGACGCGCCCACGTTCCACACGTCGCCGCCCGAGTCGAATCGCGTGCCCAATCCCCCTCCGCTTCCTGTCAGCACAATCTGCGGAAACTCATTCGCCCTCGCTACACCCACATTTGCGCTCGCCTCGTGCAGCAGCGCCTCCGCTGCGCGGATATCCGGCCTCTGCCGCACCAGTTCCGAAGGCACGGTCAGCGGCAACTCCTCCGGAAGATGCAGCGCTCCCAGCGAAATCTCCTCCACGTGCGCCTCCGCCGGGCTCAGTCCCATCAGCGCCGCCATTTGATCGTTGATCGTTTCCAGCTGCAATTCGAGCGGCGGAATCGCCGCCTCGGTCTGCGCCACCAGCGTCCGCTGGCTGCGCACATCGAAATCCGAGACGCCCCCCGCCCGTTCGCGTTCCTCGGCAATCTTCAACTCCTTCTGCTCCACCGCCAGCAGTCGTTCCGTGATCTCGATCTGCTGGCGAATCTGCGCCTGCCGAATCGCCGCCGCCACCACGTTGCCAGCGAGCATCAGCCGCGCGCCCTCCAGCTGCCACGCCTCGTAATCTCGCTGCGCCTTCAGCGCTTCAATCGCCCGCCGGTTCGCGCCCCAGATGTCGAGCGCATACGAAACGGCCACCGATCCATTCAGCAGCGTGAACGGCGACGGGTTGGGGAAGGGAATTCCAAACGCTGCCAGGTTCAGTTGCTCCTCGGTCACGGAAGCATTGCCCGTGACCGTCGGATACTTCGTCGTTCCCGTCCGCGCAATCACCCCTTCCTGCGCCTGCTTCAGCCGCGCCGTCGCCTGCTCCAGCGTTGGGCTGTTCTTGAGCGCCTGCTCCACCATCGCATTCAGTTCAGGCGAGTGGAACGCCGTCCACCAGTCGGCCGGAATCGCTGCTTGCTCATTGAAATGCTGCGCATTGCCCGTAGGGCCTTCGCTGCTCGCCGTCTCATCCGGCAACGCCTGCGGCGTGTAAGCAGTCACCGTCGGCGGCGCAGGCGCGCGATAGCGCGGTCCCACCGTGCAGCCCGCGAACGCCATCAGCGCCGCCAGCCCCGCCGCTCCGCTCATCCACTTCGTCAGTCGCTGCATAAGATAACCCCCTCAGTCGAGAGTTTTCCTGTAGGTCGCCACGGCCACGCCCATCACCACCGCGGTGAATACGATCATGGGCCATACGCTGGGCCACGAATCCGCCCACCCATTCCCCTTCAGCAGAATCCCGCGAACCAGCCGGTTGAAGTACGTCAGCGGCAATAGATTCCCGATGGCCTGTGCCCATCCCGGCATCCCTTTGAACGGAAACATGAACCCCGACAGAATAATGTTGGGCAGAAAATAGAAGATCGCCAATTGCACTGCCTGCAGCTGATTTCGCGCCAGCGACGAAAAAGTTATTCCCACCGTCAGGTTTGCCCCGATAAAAAGCAGCGCCGAAAGATATACGGCAAAAACGTTGCCGAAGAACGGCACGAAAAACACATAACGGGCTGCCGCAAGAATGATCGACGCCTGAATGAGCCCGATGCCGATGTAGGGAATTAGCTTGCCCGTCATCACTTCGAGTGGCGTCGACGGCATCGCCAGCAGGTTTTCCATCGTGCCGCGCTCGCGCTCCCGCGTCACCGCCAGCCCCGTCATCATCACCATGGTGAGCGTCAAAACCATCCCCATCAGCCCCGGAACCACGTTGTACTGAGTAATCTCATCCGGGTTGTACAGCGGATGCACGTCCACGTTGAACGGCGCAGGGCCGCCCTCCAGGCTCGCCAGTGGTCCGGTCAGCTCACGCTGAATGACCGATTGCGCAATTCCATCCACCGCCGACAGCGCGCTTCCCGTTGTCGTCGGATCGGTCGCGTCGGCCTCAATCAGAATCGAGGGCCGCTCGCGCCGCAGCACTTGCCGTGTAAACCCCGCGGGAATATTCACCACAAACAGAAGCTTGCCCTGCGCCAGCGCCTCGCGTCCCGCTTCCTCGTTCGGCAGCCGCTCCACGATCTTGAAGTACGATGAATTCTGCATCGCCTCGACAAAGTCGCGGGTCACGTCGCTGTCGTCCGCGCTGATGATCCCCGTATCCAGGTGCTTCGGAATCGTGTTGATGGCAAAGCCGAACAGCGCCATCTGCATGATCGGAATGCCCACGATCATCGCGAAAGTCAACCGGTCGCGCTTCAGTTGCGTGAACTCCTTCAGCACGACGGCCCACCACCGCGCCCCCGAAAATCGCTGCCGCCTGTTCACGCGTTGCCCCCGGCCTTCTGTTCCGAACGGCTCATCAAATAAATGAACACGTCTTCGAGGCTCGTCTCGATACGCTCTACGCGCCGTCCGCTGCGCCCAACCGTCTCTTCAATCTCCCGTTCGAGCTGCGCGTCGTTCGTTCCGCTCACGTGCAACACATCGCCAAACGTCACCGTCTGTTCCACGCTTTTCTTCTTTCGCAGCTCCTCTTGCAACTCCGCCAGATGATCGCCGTGAATGGCCCACGTGCTCAAATGTTGCCCTTCGATGATCTCTTGCGCCGTGCCCTGCGCCAGCAAGGTTCCGTATGAAATGTAGGCCAGCTTGTGGCACCGCACCGCCTCATCCATATAGTGCGTGCTTACCAGCACAGAAATTCCTCTGGCCGCGAGCGCTTGAATCTCGTCCCAGAAATCGCGCCGCGCCCGCGGATCCACGCCTGCCGTCGGCTCATCGAGCAGCAGCAGTTGCGGTTCGTGCAGCATGCACGCCGCCAGCGCCATGCGCTGCTTCCATCCTCCCGACAGCTCGCCCGCAAGTTGATGCGCCCGCTCCGTCAGCCCCAGATCTGCGAGACTTTTCTGAACCGTCCTCTTGCGATCGCCAAGCTGGTACACCCGCGCCACAAACTCCAGATTTTCCGCGATCGTCAAATCCTCCCAGAAGGAGAACCGCTGCGTCATATAGCCCACGCGGCGCTTGATTTCCGCGCTCTCCCTGAGAATGTCCAGCCCCAGGCACGCGCCAGTTCCCGAGTCGGGCTTCAGCAGTCCGCACATCATCCGGATCGTCGTCGTCTTTCCACTTCCATTCGGCCCGAGAAAACCGAAAATCTCGCCTCGCCGTACGCGCAGCGTCACGTCCTTCACCACGTGCTTGCCGTCGAAGTGCTTGTTCAAACCCTCCACGTCGATGGCAAAATCGAATTGCGCGGCTGCCGTCACTGCACTGTCACCTCCACAGGCTGGCCCGGATGCAGCGTCGCCGCGCTCTGTGCCGGCGGGTTTGCAATCACCATGTACACCAGCTTCGACCGGTTCTCGTTGCTGTAAATTACGGGCGGTGTGTACTCGCTCTGCGGCGATACAAAACTGATCTTGGCCGCGACATCGCTGGCGCACCCGTCGCACGCGACGCGCACGCTCCCTCCCACGCGCAGCCCGCCCACAACCGTCTCCGGCACAAAGAATCGAATCTCCAGATTCTCCGGCGGCAGCAACTGCACCACCGGATTTCCCGCCGCCACCCACTCTCCCTGACGGTAAAGCGTGTCGAACACCAGCCCGCTGCGCGGCGACGCAATCTGCTTCTGCTTCAGGTGCCACTCCGCATCCACCAGCGAAGCGCGATCGGCAGCCACCTGGTTCACCTGCGCCTTGATCTGCTGCTCACGCGCCGGCAGCGCATCCACCGCCAAATCGGCCTCCAGCTCCTTCACCTTCGCCGCGCTCGTCTCTACGGCCGCCTGTGCATTGATCAGCTCTATATGCGCAATCCCTCCCGCTTTGAACTGCGCCTCGTCGCTGGCCAGAATCTCGTCCGCCTGCTTCTTGTCCGCCATCGCCTGTGCCAGTTGCGCGCGCGTCACGTCCACCTCTGCCGGCCTCTTTCCCGTCTCCAGATCGTTCAGCCGCGACTCCGAGCTGCGCAGCACTTGCTCGGCTGTCCGCATCTCCGATGCCTCGGGCTCATCATCCAGCGCAAACAGCGGATGACCTGCCGCCACCGTATCGCCCCGCACCACGCTCACTTGGTCCAGCCTCCCACTTTGCGGCGAAGCCACGTAAACAAACTTGCCCTCGATGTAGCCCTGGTACGTCTTCGTCGGCTTCTGCGCGCAGCCAGCCATCAAAGCAAGCGCCGTTGCCAAAGCCGCGCCTGCCCACGTCTTTCTCCGGAGAACATGCATCTTCCCCTCCATACTCACTTACGCCTTGAACTTGCCTTGCGTTTCACGCGCCCTATCGGATGCTGCTCCCCGCCCGGTTGCAGTCCGTGAATGAGCAATCCCGTAATGTGCCGGCTCAGTGCCGCGCGGTCCGGAGCTTTGCGCCCGAAGATTTCCGCCCACAGCTTGATCGTTGCCATGTGCATCATCACTAGCCCAATCACCGAAAACACAATCAACCCCGGATCGATCTCCGCATTCGCTGCGCCCGCCGCCTGCGCCTTCGCGACGCTTTGGCTCAGAATTCCGATCTTCTCGAACGGCAGATAGCGCAGCACCCTCCCGCGCAAAAGCCCGCCTTCATTCAGCACCTCGCGCATCCAAGTCGACGGCACCCACGGCATCTTCTCGATTCCGGCCAGCATCCGCTCCACAACTCCCCGCAGAAGCTCTGCCGGAGCCGCGCCCTCCGTCACCGGGCCCCACACTCCCGCGATCAGTGGAGCCAGCCGCTCCTCCACCACCGCGTCCAGCAGTTGGTCTCGGTCCCTGAAGTAGTAGTGCAGCATCGCCGGAGTCAGTTGCGCCCTCTCGGCGATCATGGCAAACGTCGTCGCCGCCACTCCCTGCTTCGCGAAAAGCTCGGTCGCCGCCTCGATCAGCTTCTCGCGCGCATAGAGCCCCGATGTCGAAGTAGGCCGCCCCGGTCCCCGAGCGGACTTACGCCGTCCTGGCACATGCGCGGATTTGTCTCTCTCTGGCATGAATAAATTAACTAATTCATGAATTAAATATGGATATAGTAAGACCTGTCAAGTGCGGCTGCGCCGGTGGAGGGTTTCTTAGAGGGGCGGAGGCCAGGAGTTGGAGTCCTGGTTCAATCGATCGATTCGGTTGTCACGTATCAAACCCCAACCTGCCTGCCGTGCGGTTGCAAATGGCTGGGTTTTCGCGGCCAATTTTCGATGAGCAAAGGCAATCGAGCCTTCTACATAGCGCTACCGTACCAGCGAGCTATCCCAGACGCGGCCGAGCAACAATTTCAGCCGCGCGAAGTCCCTGGGGCCGAGTTCTTCGATCCAATCGCGTTCGATGTCGTGCAGAATCTGAATCGCCTTGGCATAAGCAGCATGTCCGCGCTTCGTAAAGTGCACCACGCGTGCGCGACCCTCCTCGGGAGCGTCGGATCGCCACAGGTATCCAAGATCCTCAAGGCTGCCCAGCAAACGGTTCATCGCCTGCTTGCTCATGTTGGCGCGCTCGGCAATTACGCCCGGACGCTCTCCATCGGGTCCGGGATAGCGGAAGACAGCCATATGGGGCGCGCTGAGCTCCTTGAAGCCTGCCGCGTTGAGCTCACGGATGATACGGCGGTGAATGGCCTCAGCTGGAGCGCGCAGCAACGCGCCGATCAGCATGTCCCTCGTCGGGACATGCTTGGGCGGCCGATTTTCTTCAAAAAAAGTCATTGACACCCTCCGTAAACTATGTTTACCATAATTTCGTGGTAAACAGAGTTTACCAAAAGGGAGATTCAAAATGACACCGCAAACCGTTGAGATTCTCGACCATTCTTCAGTCGAGCCTTTACTGAATGATGCACTGCGGCCCGCCGCCGCGAACGGGGCGCAACCAAACCTTGTGCGGCACGTACCCGGAGGAACCGGTCCGGCATACTGGGGCCCCGGCGAGCGCATGACGTTTCTCGCGACCGGCGAGGAGACCGGCGGCGCCTTCTTTTTGGCGGAGATTGAAGTTGCGCCCGGTGGAGGCACGCCGCCGCATATCCACCGCCGTGAGGATGAGGCGTTCCATGTTCTCGAGGGCTCTCTGACGATTCAAGTGGGCGGGACTACAATCACTGCATCGGCCGGAGACTTTGCCTTTCTTCCCCGTGGAATCGCTCACTCCTTCAAAAACACCGGCGAGGGCTGCGCGAAGGCATTGGTTTTGACCACACCGGCAGGCCTTGAAGGTTTTTTCGCCGAAGTCTTCGATCCTGCCACAGATCGTTTTGCGACACCGCCGCCACAAAGCAAGGACCTGATCCCCCGGGCGCTCGCCGCCGCCCCGAAGTACGGACTCGAGCTACTTCCCCCCGCATAGCGGGCCCAAGGAGAAAGAACGCAACAGGAGGTCGCCATGACAACGCAAGCCATCGACGTTGGCGTCAATCCTGCCGACGAAACCATCCGTCTCGGCCCACTGACGCTGCACTTTCTCGTCACCGGCGAGCAATCGGCCGGCACGGTCGCAGTCTTCGAGGTGATCGTGCCCGCGGGGCAGCGGCTCACCGCCCCGGCCCATAGCCACGACCACTACGAAGAGACGGTTTACGGCATCAACGGGGTGTTGACGTGGACGGTGGACGGAAAGTTGATCAACGTGGGGCCAGGCCAGGCGCTCTGCATTCCGCGGGGCGCCGTTCACCGGTTCGACAACAACGGCGACGAGGACGTGCGTGGGCTGTGCGTGGTAACGCCCGCAGCCATCGGCCCGCAATACTTCCGCGAAGCGGCCGAAGCGGTGAAGGCAGCAGGTGGTGGGCCGCCCGATCGAGCGAAGATGATCGAGATCATGCTGCGCCACGGCCTAACGCCGGCGCCGCCTCCGCCGCAGGCGTAGCGGTTCGCACGTCTCGCGGCGAAGCAGTCCAACGAAGACAGCGGGGCCCCCGAAAGTCAGGGGCTCCGCTCCTCGGCGTCTCTACTCCATCCACAACGCGCTGGTGATGATTCGCGGATAATACCGGCTTGCCTTGCCTTCGCCCGACACGATCTGGTCGCAGCATGCCCAGTACGAGCTGCCTTCCGTCTGCCACTTCACGTGCGCCGCGTCGGCTTTGCGGAAGACCTCCACCACCTTCGGATCCTCATCTAGGTGAAATACCCTTCGCGTTACATGCATGAAGATCGAAATCTTGCTCATCCACGAGTTGTTGCTCGTCGACGACAGTTTGATCCCGCCGTCGGCAAACAGATTCCGCCGCTCCGCATCCAGCAGCAGCTTCCGCGTGTGTTCTTTTAGCGCGTCGAACATCCGTTTCTCCTCCGCGCTCCCGAACACCTGCTCCAGCGTCCCGCCGGCAAATTCCGTCTTCACAAAGTACAGCGGATACGCACACCCCTCCACCGCCGGCAAAATCCGCGACGCGTATCCCGGATTCGATTTCTCGAAGATCGCCGGCAGCACTCCATCCACCGCCTGATCGGCAACCACGCCCGCCACCTTCACTGCAAGATCCATCGCCCGCTTCTCGTCGGCCGCTGCGCCCAGTTCGCGGAACAGCAATGCCAGCGCGCGATAGCTCGCCCAGCTCTTCACCGCGATGTACACGTTATTCCGCGTCTGCGCCAGCGAGTGGTCCAGCGAGTCGTACGTCGTAATCTCCTGCCCGCCCGCCGTCCGCGTGCTGTCGTACTGCGCAAACCCCACGTCCCCGCCGCGATTGATCATGCTCGCGAGGCACGCCTCGACCACGGCCCTATTCCGCTTCAGCCACTCCACGTCGCGCGTCTTCGCCACGTAGCACCCGGCCACCAGAATCCAGTTGCACAGTTGCTCCTGCGTCATGTAGCTGAAGCATCCCGTCAAATTCGCCAGCTCGTAGCTGCTCCGCCCCTTCGGCGAAAAATTATTGTGCGCACCCATGTCATGGCAAAAGCTCAACCCGCCCGGCTTCGTGTCGTACGGCCGCGTCAGTTGCGCCTCATCCGGAGCCGGCGGCGGCTGAGACGGATCGACCTGCCCCAGCGGCGCCGCCATTGCAATCTCCGTCTTGTACACCTTCACTTCGTCCGTGTAGCTGTACCGCCGCGCGAACGTGTCCAGCAAATTCCGCACCAGCCACGGATTGTGTTCGAGCTCCCAGAACACATGATCCACTGCCAGGTCGAGCGTGTTCATCATGCAGTACTCGCCCTCGTTCACCACCCACAGCGGCTGCCCATCCACTTCCAGCAGTTGCGTGCTCCCGTAGTAGCTGTGCGTCGCGTGCGCAATCATGAACCGCTGATCATCCGACAGTTTCGCCGCGTCCAGCTTCGCATCCAGCGCCTCGGCCCGCGCCGCCATCTCGTCCGCGCCGTCCAGCGCCGTCTTCAGCACGTCGCCCAGCCCCTTGTAGTACCGCGTGTACAGGTACTTTCCATCCAGCCCATTCGTCTGCGCACCTTCAAGGTACGATCCCAGCGCAATCGTCAATCCATACTTCTTTCCCGCCGGTACTTCGAACCCGAATCCCGGGCATGACCCCAGCAGGTGTACCGGGTTATACCGCTCGCGAACCCCGTCGCTCGCTGACCACCGCATGAACACAAACGGCTCCGTCGCCGCCGCCGCCTTTTTCCCGGTCGTCCAGTCCCACAATTCCGCCGCTCCGCCCGCCTCGCGCCTGAAGGCAAACCCCAGCCGTCCCGCTCCCAAATCGTCTTCCAGAATCCGCTCGCCCGGCCGCGCATGGTTCAGCGCAAACATCGCCGTCTTGGTCTCGCTGCCCTTCGTGTTGTCCAGCACCAGCCGCGCCACCACCGCCGGCAGCAGCCCTTCGCGCATCCGCTCCACGCTGTCCCGCTCCGGGTCGGGAATCGACCCAAACGGCGAGTACACCGTAAACGTCAGCCCATCCGCGCGCCACTCGTCCGTGGCCCATCCGTATGACCGCGCAATCTCACCATCCTTGAACGGCGCCGCATCCGGCTTCACGTTCTGTTCCGACGGCCCCGCCTGTTCCACCAGGAACGCATCCGCCGCCCGGCTTACCGCTCCCACATAGAACGGCAAACACTTCAGCGTCGCGCCGGAATACCGGTCCCCCTCCTTGAACCCGACAAAGACCTCCTGGTCCCCCGGCTGCCCGATCTGCAGCCCAATCCCTCCGCGAGTCCCGAAGTTCCCGCAGGTAAAGCTCATAAATGCGCCCATGGGCGAGTGTTGTGCGTTAAAGCTCAGGTGGTAGGGGAGCGGTCCACGTTTTGTCACGGTCTTTCCTCGGGTAAAACGATTTTCATACCAACCCCAAAATACTACCGCATCCCCGCAACCCCCCGCCCACCCACCCATGCCGTGTCATCCTGAGCGACCGGAGTCCGCCACGTCGGACGAAGGGAGTCGAAGGACCTGCATTTTGAAATTCCGGCTAGGGTGGGATCGCACGAACCCCAATTCGCAGGCTTTGTATCAGGGCTTGGCTTCAGCCATGCCGCAAATGTCGCAAAGAATGAACGGGGCTTTAGCCCCTGCGCCTTGATCCCCGCCCGTCGCGGCGCGCTCTTGCGGTCGCGCGCCGAAAGCCCCCCAACCGCCTGCCACGAGCTCCCGGAGGGAGCGAAAGATGTTAGCCCAGGATCGAGTCCGCCGCGGCGGACTCGAATCCTGGGAAAAGCCCCCAAAACACACTCAGCCCCGTAGGGGCGAAAGAACCACGTCGCAGAGTTCCAGCGGTAGGGACGGGTCTCAACCCATTCATTCGTCGCAGACAGAATCGAGCACACCAACCCGCCGATCGAATTTCAAAAACAAAGAGCGCAGCGAAGCCGCGCCCAAACCCCGCTCAAAGACCGCTCCCCATCCCAGCGCCCCGTCATCCCGAAAGACACGGGCCGCGCACAATCCCATCTCTCGGCCGTAGGCCCCCGGTGCACCGGCCAGCGTGGATTCAGCTTGAGACGGCTAGGAGCATTTTGATGCGCTGACCAAGGAGATCGGGCCAAGCTAGTCGGGTCCGGCGCAGCAAAGAGCGAGCTTCGTCGCAGCATTGACTAGCAAAACGCTTGTCCGTACTCTTCCGTTCCCCTATAATCGGGCACCTGCGAATCCATGTCACCCGAAGGCACCAGCCCGGAACAATTGGCTCCCATGCGGGGCCCGCTGCGCTATGAAGTCACAACTTCCTCGCCCCAAATCCAGGCCGGCCAGCCCTTCTCGGTATTTGTTAAGATCACAAATCCGTACGACGTTCCAGCTGAGGCCGTCGAACTTGGCACCCTCCTGCCAGTCGAATTCGTCAGCGTGGAGAGCCTGGCCCGCGCCGAGGAAACAAAGAGGCTTTCGGAGCAGCTCAACGAGAAACTCCGCGAACAACCGGAGAAGTCCAAGCAAGCCACACAGAGCATGGCGCTTACAGAGTCCCCAAAAATGATGAAGAGATTCCTCGATGTCGCCTTACCGCTGCTGCCCGCCCTGCTAGGGCTAGGCGGGTCCGTGGTCGGCGGCATAGTCGCGCAATCCATCAAAGCGACGAATCTCTACCCAGCCGAGCCGAAGAAGGCCTCCCTAGACGAAATCCTCAAAGAATCTGACTTCGAGCCAATCGCGAAAGAAACATCAAAGGAGACCTCGCCTGTACAAAGCTACAAATTGGCCTACAGCCGCCTCCAAGACCGCTTCCGCGACCTCGAAGCACCGCAGCAAGAACCCATTACGCTCCAGCCAGGCAATTCAACCGTGAAGGTCTTCACGCTCCGAACAACGCGCTCAGTGCTTTTCTCCCCATCCGCCTACAACCTCCATATCCAGAGCAAGTACAAGGTCGACGGAAAAACTAATCAAGACTCCGTTGAATACCACCTAAGCGTGCGCGCTCCGCTCTACGCCCTGATTCTCGGGTCTATCCTCGGATCCATCGCAGGGTTTCTACTTCGGTCAATCTTCGACCAAGGAACCCTAGGGGGCCCAATAGGGAAGCCAACCGCCTCGACGGTTCTCACATGGACAGTCGCCCTAATCGGAAACGTCCTGCTTGGGGCAATAGCTGTCGTGGCATTCGCGAGGAAGAAGGACGCACAGCCAATGCTGGCGATCGAGGATTTCTGGGGAGGAGTGTTCGTGGGCGTAGTCGCCGGCTATTCAGGAAAATCTCTTCTGAATCAATTCATGCACACCGCAAGTGGCCCGGGGTTGACCGGGAGCTAATCCAGACCACGGACTTGAACGATCAATCCCGTAAAGCCCCTCCCAGACTTCGACGGGACCCGACGGAAGTACGGTCGCACCTTTCGAAACCCCAGGAGCCCGAGCCACCGTCAGGCCGCGGCCCGAGAGTCGGCCCCGCCGGCCCATCAGACTGGTTATTCGAAGGGCAGGGAAGATGGGTGACACGGAGCATAAGATTGACCCACTTCCGGCATCGTGGCAAATTCTTAGAATGAAAGAAGAACGAATGGTGCTTGGAATCCTCCGGGTCGGAAGCAAGGCAAAGCCGGACTACATTCTCGCCGTAGGCAAGGCAAAGGTCGCCGGGAAAAAACACGGAACTCCAACTTCCAATATGCCAAGAACCGGGCCACAATCCATTTCCATTGAAGAAGCTCCTCCGTACCTGAGGCAATTCGTCTACCTCATCAACGCAGCGGCCCACGAAAGCGAGCGCGGCGCCGTTCTCGTCTATGCCACCATGCTGGATGAACAGCTGAAAAAGGTCATCGAGGCCTTCTTGGTCAGCCACCGCGCGGTGGTTAAGCTCACCGAAGGATTTAACGCCCCGATTGGTACCTTTTCGACGAGGACGCTGCTTGCGCTCGCCCTGGGCCTGATCTCCGAAAAGGAGTATCACGAAATCGAGTTGATCCGAAAGATCAGAAACGAATTCGCCCACTCAATTGACATGAAGTTCGAGCACCCAAGCGTTTCCTCGCGCTGCAAACTGCTTTTGGGATCGATCCCAGACTATCCGGCACCCGCGGAGCAATTCATCGCATCGGCCGCTGGCTTGGTGCTCAACCTCTTAAACCGCGCCCACTATGCAGCACGAAAGCGCCTCTCGTACCGAACCTGGCCGCTCTAAGCCAAATGACAAACTTCCGCTAATTGCCGGTAATGCGCGCCGAGACCCCAGCCCTGTCAACCCCCTCGCGGGCCCCATCCCACGCCAACTCCCTGATTCCAAAACAATTATATTTTTCCTCAAGTTTGCCGGTTATTTCTCCCGTTTCGCTACACTTGTTCTTAGTTGGGTGAATCTCCTTCAAACAGAGGGGCGGGCGGTTCCGAGGAGTGCCGGAGGGGATTACGGCAGACCTCGAACCGCTCTTCCTTTCTTGAGCTGCCTTCCTGTTTTTGAACTGCCGTTCCTTTTCGGTCCGGGCCATCCTTTTTTTCAGAGATGCTCGTCTGCGCCGGATCCTCCGGAGAAATCCTTCTCCGTCAACCGCACCAGAAACAGTGCAAGAAACCAGAAAAATGGAGCCAAGGTCTCCAAATTCAGCCGTAACCCCTTTGCTGTCTAATATCTGCAAATAAGGCCTTTGGAATGAAGAATTTAGAGCACAATCCATGCGCCAACGACAATAATATACTTGACTAATGATTAAATCTGTGAGATTCTGGTTTTGCCATGAAAAACGAAGTCAAAACCCTTGCAGATGCAATCAGATACTTCTCGGACGAGCAAACCTGCATCGACACCGTAGCGTTCATGCGCTGGCCTAACGGCGTCGAGTGCCCCGCGTGTCTCTCGGCCAAGGATCGCCAGCACTGGCTCAAGAACCAACGCCGCTGGCAGTGCCGGGAATGTGGACGGCAGTATTCGGTCAAACTGAATACTATCTTCGAGGATTCCGCTGTCTCGCTCCAAAAATGGCTCCCTGCGATGTGGCTTCTGGCGAACTGCAAGAACGGAATCAGCTCGTATGAGCTGGCAAAGGATATTGGTGTCACTCAGAAGTCAGCTTGGTTCATGCTGCATCGTATCCGTGAGGCCATGAAGAACCGCTCTGTGAAGAAGCTCGGACCCTCTGGCAAGCCTGTAGAAGTCGATGAAACCTTTGTCGGCGGCAAGATGAAGAACATGCACGCTAGCCGCCGCAACAAGCTGCAACTTGCCGAGTACGGCGATAACAAGACCGCCGTCATGGGGATGCTGGACCGCTACGCCCGCGAGGTCCGCGTCAAGGTCATTCCCGACGTGACAAGAGCCACGCTGCAAGCCGAGATTCTCAGGCAGATCGTTCCCGTGGGAACCGTCTACACCGATCAGTGGAGCGGCTATGAGGGCCTCAAGGCGAAGGCCTTCATCCACGAGACTGTGAACCACCTTGAGGAATACGTTCGCAAGGATGTTCACACTCAGGGGATCGAGAATTTCTGGTCACTGCTCAAACGGTCCCTCAATGGAACCTATGTAGCCGTAGAGCCTTTCCACCTTGAAGCGTATGCCGACGAGCAGGCATTTCGCTTTAATAACCGGGGAAGGAAAGACAGGCCGATGACTGACGCGGATCGCTTCGCGCTGGCAGTATCGCAGGTTTCAGGGAAGAGACTGACTTACGCAGAACTGACCGGCAAAGTGGGAACCAAGTGAACTAGGCGCGCTTGGTTTGCGAGGCAGGGGCGCGGGAAGCGGATTTAGGTGTTCGCTTCTCGCGCTTGTCCTCTTCGATGCGCCTGTTTATCTCTGCCTTTGGTACGGTCAGAACCTTGCCGAGAAGACCCTCAAACCTCTGATACTCTTCCGACTGCGGTTTCGTCTTCATAGCGCCATCGTACTCCATAAGTGAATTATTCAACTAAAGGCATCCGGAGCGCTATGAACTTCAAGGTGACTTTATTTTCGTCAAATGTGTACACGACCAAAATGGCGGGAATATTCTGATCGTGATCGGCCTGGTTGCGAAATATCCAGTGAAAGTCGTCTAGAATCTCTCCAGATTCAGCACTGTGAGCAAGAAACCACTTAAGGCCATCGAAAGCCTCCTCTAGCCTTGGGTAGGTCTCAGCACTCTGGTCGATTGTTTCACTGACGATAGCCTCTTCAACAATAGTTCGAAGCATTGAGTTCTCACTTGCAGTCTTGACTCTCTAGGCGGCATCCTCGTCCAATTCGCCCGCAGCCTTTTCTAGCTGCTCGCGCGCCCATTCCCTATCTTCATCGCTAATTGTGTCAGGTGTAACAAACACGGTAGAAAATGGAAGCTCTTCTCCGTCTTCGGCAGCTTTCCAGATATGGTCGTGCGACTTGTTGCTGATGGATGTCGCAGTATGCTTCTCGCAAACAAGCTCCGTCGCCGCATCGGCTAGCCGTTTCTCTTCCTCACTCATGAATTCCATGGAAGGATCCTGAAGAGAAATGAATGTCCTCTTCTTTTTCCCATGGAAGTCATCCTCCCTGATTTCCAGTTTGCCTTCTGCTTGAAGCTCGCGCAGGACTGGAAGAATCGCCTTGGGAGTTGGTCCAAACTGGCGCTTCACATAACGTGATCGAGTGATCGGCTTTCCAAGGTAGTAGTAGGCACCCAGATCGGCAATCCAGAGGGCCTTATTGAGCTTCACCGCTCCGAGCTTGGACGGATCATTAGCGCAGCGCCAGCAGATGTAATGAACTAGCGCCTTAAACTTATCCGTTTTTGCTGAATATTGAAGCATTGCCCCCTCCGCAACCCGCCAAATAGCGAATATCTAGCGAATCTCCCTTTCGAGATTTTACCATTTAGAGGTGTGGATTTCCACAACTTTTTGAATTAGATGTGGAAAAGGGTGTCGAAATACACCAAAAAGTGTGCTAAAGGGTTTCAGCCTAAGTCCCGTATAATCTCGGCCATTAAAGGGGGCACTTCATGAACGATTCTTATGCTTCGCAAATCGCAATCGCACTACAACAGATCGTGGCTGAACTTCAGAGGATTGTGTCACGACTGGATTCACTGGCCCATACCGTGCGGGCTAAGTAAGCTACTGGCCACATTCCTCTATCAATTCGTTTTTCTCTACAGAACAGGACGCATTTGGCAGTACAGGCACCATAGCCATAACCACTGCCAAGGCAGCGTGTCTTTCTGTCTCTGAGGCTCCCGACTCTTCAAACATTTCGAGGATACGATTGGCCAGTTGAAGTGAGATATGTGTTTTCTGCCCTGTCACGGCCATTTTAGTTTCGCCTCCTTTTCGTCATTAGTCAAGTAAGTTATTGCCGCGCCAACCTGCTGAATACAAGGAACTTATTTGCAGAGATGGGGAGGGGGGTACCCCCCCCTCGAATGTGGCCTGGATGTCATACCGCGGCTTCGCCGAAATCAGATCAATAGACACTGACAGTCGACGGCTGAAGGCTGAAAGCTGCTTTTCTGACCCCTGACCCCTGACCCCTGACCCCTGTCTCTTCTGTCTTACGCCGTCTTACAGCGCGTGTGACGTGTCATACGCGCCCAACGCCCCCTCACCTTCACGTCTCACACGCCCTTTCGACACTTCCTGCCCCGCAACCTAGAATGTTCCTTGGGGACCGAGGAGAGAAAGTGAAGAACGGCAAGAAAAAAAGCGGCCAACACCAAACCAGAAGAAACAGCCGAACCACCCGACTCGCCCAGGCCACCCGAACCGGCCGCAAGCCCGCCCTCCCGCGCACCCCCAAAAACGCCATCTTTTCTTCCTCCCAGGCCGCAGCCATCAAAAGTGAAATCTGCGCCGCCGGCCGCAAGCTCTGGATGCGCCAGTATGTCGACGGCAATGGCGGCAACATCTCTTTTCGCATCGGTCCCAACGCCGTCCTCTGCACGCCCTCGCTGGTGAGCAAATTCGACCTGACACCCGAGGACATTTGCCTCACCGATATTGACGGTCATCAACTTGCCGGAAGCAAACCACGCTCCAGCGAGCTGCTTCTGCATCTTGAGATCTACAAGGCCGTGCCCGAGGCCAAGGCTGTCGTGCATTGCCATCCGCCGCACGCCACCGCCTACGCGATCACCGGCTGCCTCCCGCCCAACCTCATCATTCCGGAGTTCGAGGTGATCGTGGGCAATGTCGCCGTCGCGCCCTATGAAACGCCGGGCACCAAGGCCTTTGCTGAAACGGTTCTTCCCTACGTGAAGAGTCACAACACCATGCTCCTCGCCAATCACGGCATCGTCTGCTGGGCCGACACGGTGACGCGAGCCGAGTGGTGCGCCGAAGTGCTCGACACCTACTGCTGGACGCTGATGCTCGCAGCCCAGCTTGGCGCTCCAATCCTGCGCATCTCCGAGGAGCGCGGCGCCGATTTGCGCGCCCTGCGAAAGAAACTCGGCCTGCCTGAATTTCCCTTCGACATGCCGCCTTTGAACGACGCAAATCTTGCCGTCCAGAGCCCGATCGCGCTCCAGCCAACGTCGCGCGGCGCCGGCAATGGCAGCGCCTCTCAAGTCGACAGCGCCGGCGGGTCGGACGGCATCGGCGGCCCCAATTTCGACGCACTCGTCAAGGCCATCACCGAATCGGTGATGGCGGCGATCGCCGAAAAATATACCCTCGTTCCCCGCAAAGAATAGCCCGCATCTTTCGCATTCATATACCGCAGGAGTTCCGATGCAAATCGAGTCGCACGACGTTCTCCTCGTCATCGACGTGCAAAATGATTTTTGCCCCGGCGGTGCGCTTGCCGTTCCCTTGGGCGACGAGGTCATCGCGCCCATCCATCGCATCGCACCGCACTTCGAGCACATTATTCTCACTCAGGATTGGCATCCGTCCAATCATTCTTCCTTCGCCGAATCGCATCCCGGCAAAAAGCCTTACGATTCCATCCAGCTCGCCTACGGCAAGCAGACACTCTGGCCTGCGCATTGCGTGCAAGGCACGCGAGGCGCGGAGCTCCATCCCGCGCTCTCGCTCACGCGAGCCGAGCTGATCCTGCGCAAAGGCTTCCGCCCTCAGATTGATTCCTATTCGGCCTTCTTTGAGAACGACCGCTCCACGCCCACTGGCCTTGCTGGCTATCTTCGCGAGCGCGGCCTCACGCGTGTCTTCCTTGCCGGCCTCGCCTACGACTACTGTGTCGGCTATTCCGCTCTCGACGCGCGCCGCCTTGGCCTCGACGCCTTCGTCCTGCGCGATGCCTGCCGCGCCATCGACCTCGATGGCTCCGTCGCCACCGTCGACGCCGAATTCGCAAAAGCCGGCGTCACCGTCATCGACTCGGCCAAGCTTTCCGCCTGAAGCCACGCACCGTAGAATCGCTTCAGGCAGATCGAGCCGCTCGCTCCTCAGCACATATGTCCCGCAATTTCTACATCCTCGCCGCCACGCTCGGATTCTTCGCCCTCATCTCCGGAGTCATGACGCTCGTGCCATCGAGCTTCCAGCCCGGCCTGCCCGCGAACGGCACGCTCTGGCGCACCTTGGCGCTGCTGCTGCTGCTGGCTGGCCTTGCTTCGGCTCTCGTCGGCGTCCTCAGCAACCTTTTTGAGCAGGTCGACCGCCGCAGCGAGGAGGCGCGCCGCGCATCGCGAAACAGGCGTCGCGGCAATCGCAAGCCGTGAGCAAGCCAATCAAATTAGAATGAGGAAGTACGGGAGCTTTCTCCGCGCAGGATCGAGCAGGCACAAATGTACGAAGTTACCGTCGAGGCGGATTTCTCCTCCGGCCACTATCTCCGCAACTACAAAGGCAAGTGCGAAAATCCGCACGGCCATAACTACAAGGTTCGCGTCACCCTGGCCGGCGCCACGCTCGACGAGGCCGGATTGCTCCTCGACTTCAAGCTCCTGAAACACGTGCTGCGCCCGATCGTCGATCGCATCGACCACCAGATGCTGAACGACCTCGAGCCGTTCACCACGCTCAATCCCTCGGCCGAGAATATCGCCAAATACTTCTACGATGAGACCAATCGCCAGCTTGCCGGAATGACCGCGGGCCGCGTGCGCGTAAAAGACTGCACCATCTGGGAGACCGACACCACCACGGCCACTTACTTCGAATAACGCCCATCCTCCCACTTCCCAGTCCTGCAGCGAGCGCCTGAATTCAGTTTCCGCCGGCCTCTTCCAGGGGTGGCGTCGAATACCAATCTTCGCGAACCAGCGGGAGCCGGCTCTTGCCGTGTTCCGGCCGGCTGAGCAATACCTGATAGATCGCAATATCTCCCCTGGAAAAGGCGGCGGCCGAACCCGCCATGTACAACAGCCAGATGCGATAGGTCGCCTCATCGACATACTTCCGCACCTCGCAGGCATTTTGTTGCAATCTGTTCACCCACTGGCGCAAGGTCAGATCGTAGTGATCGCGAAGGTTTTCCACGTCGCGCACTTCCAGGCCCGCCGATTGCGCGGCCTGGATGGTTTCCGTCAACGTTACAAGTTTGCCGTCGGGGAACACGTATTGTTCGACGAATGAATCTTTGTGCACAGAGGAGCAAGGAAAGCGCGCAATGCCGTGATTGAGAAAAACGCCGCCCGGCTTCAGCAAATCATGTACGACCCTGAAGTAACGGGACAGGTTCTTCAGTCCGACATGCTCATACATGCCGATGCTTGCAATCTTGTCGAACGATTCGCCAGGGTGCCCGCACTGACGGTAATCGCATAGTTCAACCGCACAGCTCTCGCTCAATCCTGCCTCTTGAATCCTCTGCTTCGCAACCTTGGCCTGCTCTTTGCTCAGCGTGATTCCCAGTGATCGCGCGCGGTGCGAGCCGGCGGCCCACAGAACCAGGCTTCCCCATCCGCATCCGACGTCGAGGAAGCGCTCGCCGGGTCTGAGGCGCAGCTTACGGCAGATCATCGCGAGCTTTTGCGCCTGCGCCAAATCAAGAGAATCGTCTGCGCTTCGAAAATACGCGCAGGAGTACGCGAGCGATTCGCCAAGCCACGGCCGGAAAAACTCAACCGGCTGATCGTAGTGGTATGAAATTGACGTGCGGTCTCGCGCCATCGAGTGCCGCGCGCCATGCTTGAGCCATTGACCGGCGCCGGCGATCGTGCGCGCCAGCGTCTCAACGATTTGTTGCTTCAGCCGGCGCGGACGATTCAGTATGTGCTCTGCAACCGGAAAAACCGCAAAGATGTCGCCCTCAATCTCCAGTTCCTTGTGGATGAATGCTTCGCCCAGGGTGATCTCGTTCGGTTCGGCCACAAGCGCTGCCAGCGCCTTCGGGGTCTCAACAGCAATGGTGCAGGCAGGTTTCCCATCCAGTGACGGCGTCCACTGCCAGCCGTCCCACATGCGAACGCTAAAAAGCGGGCCCCGATAGCCCTCAAAGAGAGTCGTCAATAACCCATCTCGTTGCGATTGGAGTAGTCCGAAGGCCATCTCGCAACCTCGCTTCCTCACTCGCGCGGTCACGACCCTTACATTCATCGCGCGAGGCTTGCGGGGGAACTGAACCGGCAAGTTTCCAAATCTCAATCCGGGAAACCGCGATACTCTCGCAAATATTGTAAGGCCATTTACGGTTTTTACGGCCGAGCGGCTTTTGGAATCGGGCACGGGCAGTTTTCGCCCGAGAGCAGGGCGGCAAAGACCTGGGCGAGACGCATCAACGCGCAGGTTTTGCGATACACCGCTAATTCATCTGGCTCGACTTCGATTGCAGATATTTGTCGAAGGGAATCTCGAAGTAGAAGAGCTCCTTGCCGTCCGCGTCGCGCAGGTCGTGGAGATAGAGCTTTGCTCCCACCAGCGGCTCCTTCAGCCCCGAGACGTCGTAAAACAGGAAGCCGGCACGCGTGGTGTGCGGTTCCACCGCCAGGGCCGAGTACTCGAAGGTATTAAAGTCGTCCTCGATCTCCTGAATGCTTCCCTTCGGCTTCACGTGGAGCGGCGGCAGCGGTGCAGGCAGTGGGATTTTGGATCCCTCCCGCTCCTTGCGCGTCATCATCCGTTCCACATCATCCGGTTCGGCGGCGCGAATCCGGTCGCCCTGCGCTGTTTCAAACAGAATCCGCGCATCAATCAGCGAAATGGGCCGGTCGCCTTGATTGGTCACGATCAGTCGAATTGGCATCACGTCGTGGCTCAGGTAATCAACACGGAAGATGGACTCTTTTTCCCTCGTATCATAGGGCTCGGCGGCGATGGCCACGTGCTCCTGCGCATGAACCTCGACCGCCGGAAATGAAGTCGCCGGTTGCACCGGGGGCGGCGTGCGATCGCTCGCCGTCACCGGCACCGTCCACCATAGCAACAGGAACGGGATTCCCCGCAGAACTTTCATCGCGCTCAACTGTATCATTCTTGGATCACAGCGGTTCCACAATTGCAATACACGAAACCACATCAGCGAAGTGGCTTTTTCACCGGGACAAACCCACCCCGCACGAAGCCCGCAAGCGCACGTGAATTGTGGAACCGCTCCGGACGCCCTACGATTAGACCTGCAGAAAACTGGTTCGTTTACGCATGACTCTTTTTTTCTATAACCTTGCATTGTTCCTGGCTCTCATTGCCGGCGCGCCATGGTGGCTGTGGCGCATGGCCACCACACACAAGTACCGTGAGGGGCTCATGGAGCGCCTGGGGCGCGTTCCGCGGAGACTTGTTTTTGCCTCTTCCCCCCACGAACGCCCGCTTATCTGGCTCCATACCGTCTCCGTGGGAGAAGTTCTCGCCATTACGCGCCTGGTAATGGCGCTTGAATTGGCGCTGCCCAATCATGCCTTCGTGGTTTCCACCACCACTCGCACGGGCCAGGCTCTGGCCCGCGAGCGCTTCGACTCGAATCGCGTCTTCTACTGCCCACTCGATTTGCCCTGGGCTGTCCGGGCATATCTCAACGCGATCCGGCCGAGTTTGCTCGTTCTCGTTGAAACCGAGTTCTGGCCCAATCTGCTTCACGGCTGCTTCCGCCGCGGCATTCCCATCGCCGTCGTCAACGCCCGCATCTCCAACCATTCGTGGCCGCGCTACCAAAGGCTCCGCCGCTTCTGGCGTCCGCTGCTCTCGCGCCTCAGCTGCGTGCTTGCGCAAAGCCAGATTGACGCTGACCGCCTTCGCGCGCTCGGCTGCCGCTCCGATCGTGTATCCGTCGCGGGCAATCTCAAGTTTGACGTGCGTGTCGCTCAGGAAACCGAAGCCACGCGCTGGTTGAAGTCGATGTCCGCCGGTCTGCGGTTCGTCGTTGCCGGAAGCACGCTTGAGGGCGAGGAATCCGCGCTCATTGATGCGTGGCCCCGCCTCCTTGCCGCCGATCCGCAGCTTGTCCTCATCCTCGCGCCGCGCCATCCTGAGCGCTTCAGCGCCGTCGCGACGCTTCTCGATAAATCCGGCGCTCTTTGGAGCAAGCGTTCCAGTTGGACCTCTGAGCCATCGGCTGCGCGGCACGCTGTTCGCGCGCTCCGGCCCGGCGAAATCGTCCTTCTCGACACCATCGGCGAGCTGGCTTCTGTTTACTCGCTGGCCTCGGTTGCGTTCGTCGGTGGCAGCCTCGTTCCGGCGGGCGGCCACAATCCTCTTGAGCCGGCGCAGTTCGCTGTCCCCATCGTCATGGGCCCGCACTACGCCAACTTCGCCGACATTACCGACAGCCTGCGCAGCCACGACGCGCTGCGTATTACCGAAAAAGACGATTTGGCCTCGACCCTGATTGAACTCCTCAGCGATCGCTCCGCCGCCGAAGCCATGGGCAAGCGCGCCAGGGAAGTCTTCGACCGCCAGGCAGGCGCCACCGATCGGTGTGTTGCCGCCATCCGCGAGTTACTCGCCGCAAGTTCCAGCGAGGAGCGCACGCCATGAACTCCACATCTGCCGCGCGTCCGCTGCTTTGGCCTGTCGTTTCGGCTTACCGGCTCGGTCTCGCGCTGCGCGATTTGCAATTGCGCACCGGCCTCAAACCCATCCGCCGTTTGCGCTGGCCAGTCGTCAGTATTGGAAATCTTTCCACGGGCGGGGCAGGGAAGACGCCGCTCACCATCGCCCTCGCAAAGGCGCTCACCGAGCGTGGCCTGCACGTCGATGTGCTTTCGCGCGGCTATGGCCGCCGCTCCGCGCGTCCATTTTCGGTTGATCCCGGCGGCACAGCACAAGATTTCGGCGACGAGCCGCTGGTCATCGCGCGCGAAGCCCAAATCCCGGTCTACGTGGCAGCCGAACGGTACGAAGCTGGTCTATTAGCAGAGCGCGATGCGGCTGAACAAGCAGGCGTGCATCTTCTCGACGATGGCTTTCAGCATCGCCAACTCGCCCGCGACATCGACATTCTGCTCCTCAGCCGCGGCGATCTGAACGATCATCTCCTTCCCGCTGGCAATCTCCGGGAACCCATTCGTGCGTTGCGCCGCGCCACAATCATCGCAATCCCGGCCGACGAACCCGAAGTCGAAGCGCAACTCAAATCCATGGGCTGGCAGGGGACTGTCTGGCGCATCCGCCGTCACATGGAGATTCTTCCGCTCGACGGTCCTGTCGCTGCATTCTGCGGCATCGCGCACCCAGGCCAGTTCTTCCAGGGCCTCGAATCAGCAGGCGTGAAGCTCGCAGCCCGGACCGCCTTCACCGATCACCATAGCTACACCGCTGTCGACCTCGCCGACCTTGCATCGGTTGCCCGCGCAGCCGGAGCGACGACGCTTCTCACTACAGAAAAAGATCGCGTCCGCATTGGCGCGCTCGCGCAGGCGCTGTCCTCGGCCATATCGCTACAAACCGTCAAACTTCGGATCGAGATCGAAAACGAGCAGGCCGCCATCGATTGGCTTATCATTCGGCTAGGCGGCGTTCAAACAAGAGTTTTGTGACCGAGATTGGGCCCTAACGGCTGCGCAGGGTCCGGGCGAAAAAGGAGGGAAGACCGCTCGGGCGTCTGCAGGGGGAATCGCGATGCAAGAATCGCCGAAGCAGCTTACAGCCGCTCTGCCACCGGAATCCACGGCGAAGGATACACCGGCCCGATGTATTCGGCACGCGGCCGGATCAGCCGGTTGTCGTCCAGTTGCTCAATCACGTGCGCGGCCCATCCGGCGATGCGGCTCACCGCGAAGATCGGCGTATACAAATCGATGTCGATGCCCAGTGTGGCATACGTCGAAGCTGAATAGAAATCCACGTTGGCGTTCAGCTTCTTGTCCTGATTAATGTAGAGCTCGATGGCTCGCGACATTTCGAACCACTTGGGTTGGCCTGAATCCTTGCCCAGTTGCTCGCTCATCTTGCGCAAGTGTGTGGCCCGCGGATCCTCGGTTTTGTATACGCGGTGTCCGAAACCCGAGATCTTCTGCTTCGCCGCCAGCATGTTCTTCACGTACTCCACCGGATCGGCGCCCTGCTTGTCGATGGTCAAGAGCAGCCGCATCACGCCCTCGTTGGCGCCGCCGTGCAGCGGGCCCTTCAGCGCGCCAATGGCGCCGGTAATTGCGGAGTGAATGTCGGAGAGGGTTGCGGCGATGACGCGGGCTGCGAAGGTGGAGGCGTTCAGTTCGTGGTCGGCATGAAGAATAAGTGCAATATCCAAAGTTCGCGTGGCTGTCTCTGAAGGCTTTTCCCCGTTCAGCATCCATAGGAAATTCCCGGCATGCGTGAGCGAGCGATCGGGCGGCACAATCTCCCGGCCTTTGCGCAGCCGGTCGTAAATCGCCACAATCATCGCAATCTGCGCGGTCAGGTTGTAGGCTTTGCGCACGTTCGCGTCGTGGGAATTGTCTTTCTCGTCGGCATCGTAGAAGCTCAGCGCCGAAACCGTCGTTCGCAGCACCTCCATGGGTGTGGCCGAGGTGGGAAAGCTGCGCAGCATGTCGACCACACGCTGATCCAGCGACCGCGCCAGCGCCAGTTGCGCCTGGAACTCGCGCAATGCCAGCGCATTCGGCAGGATTCCGTTCCAGAGCAGGTACGTGCATTCTTCGAAAGTCGAGTGCTCGGCCAGCTCGTGAATATCGATGCCGCGGTAGGAGAGGATGCCCGCTGCTCCGTCGATCCAGCAGATGCCGGAGTTCGCAGCGACAATTCCTTCCAGGCCCTTTCCTGCGACAGCAGTCGACATAGTTTTTACTTCTCCCTTTATGTTTCGATGGCAGTTTGGCCGGTGTGATGGACTTCCGGGCCGCTCAAATCTGCGCCCGGTGCCGAAATATGCAGTAAAGATGTTTATAACGTAGCTGTTCCACCCTTGTCACGGACAGTGGGACGCCAGCCGGCGCTGGCCGCCCTTTCTTGCCGCTATCTGTCGAGGCCCACCCGCTTTCCATCGGCGCGATTTATCCTGTAGATTCACCGAGAGAACAGATTTGAAATCCCGGCTTCTTCAGGTGACGGTTTAGTCGGTAACATAGTGAATCATGGGGATTTCCGGATCGGATGAGACAATTTCCCCCTTTTGCGGCGTCTAACCGGACTAGATGTCGCCATTACGCCGGGCATAGTGCGCTCCAACCAGAATGCCCGTTGACGAAAGGTAGAGTATGAGTGATATTGAAGAAGCTCCCCGAACTTACTCCGGCGCTCTGTTGGCGGCAATCGCCATCGCGTTGCTGGCCGCAATCGGAAGCCTGGTTTGGTGCTTCACTCTGACCAGCCGGCTAAGCACCGCGCAAGCAGAGCTGGCCGATTCCAAACAGCAGGACACGCAATTGGCCGCGGAACTGCGCGAAACAAACGCCCGCTTGAAAGTAGCCACCGACGAGCTGGGCAAATCAGTCGGTTTGACGCAGAAAGAACTGGACGAGCGCGCCCAGGCCATCGTCCAGCGCGAGGAAGCGGATGAGAACGCCGAGAAGCAGACGGCGCAGCAGGTCAACGGGATTTCGAGCGACCTGACCAACGTAAAGACGGACGTAGGCGGGGTGAAAACCGACCTGACCAAAACACAGGGCGACCTTGCCAACACCAACAACGAGCTTCAGTCCGTGAGGGGAGACTTGAGCAGTACCAACAGCATCATCGCCCGCAATCACGATGAGCTGGTTCTCCTCGAGCACAAGGGCGATCGCAACTTCTATGAATTCTCGCTCGACAGGGGCCAGAAGAAGCCGGTGGGCACGGTTTCGCTGGAATTGAGAAGGACTGACGCCAGGCACAGCAAGTTCACCCTCGACATCTTTGCCGACAACAAAGTGTACGAGAAAAAAGACCGCAATGTGAACGAGCCCCTGCAGTTTTACAGCGGCAAGGACCAGGCGCTCTACGAGATCGTGGTCAACAATATCAATTCAAGGAACGAGATTGCGGGCTATCTCTCCACGCCCAAGAGCGCGCCTGTTCCGCCTACTGTTCAGTGATCGGAACCTGGGGCGCGACCGTCAGGCTGGGCTGGTAACGGAAACTGAAGGTATAGTCCAGCTTCTTGCGCGCGTCCCAATCCTGTTTCGTCATCTTGAAAGCCGAAACAAAGGTGCCCTCGACCGTCTGCCCGGGATCGATCGTCGTGTCCAGCGGCGAAATGGGGGTGTTGTGCGGCACAGGAAGATTCGGATAGGCGATAAAAATGCGGTCGTAGTCCGCCGTGTTGGCCGCGTAGCTCGAGTGAATGCCGTCGGCAAGCGTGGCGTTGGTCAGCACATTCACCAGGTAGAGCGGGTGATTGGTGTGGTTCTGCAGCTTTACCTGGGTGAAGACCATTACCTGGTCCACTTCTTCCTTGGTCATCGGCGCTCCGCTGGCGTCAAAACCCGATGTTTCCGTATGCTGGGGATGCGCCCAAACCGCTACGATCTCTCCCGACGCGATGGGCGGTGTCCGCTCCACGAAGACGTAAGTCCCAATGGCGATGCTCACCACAACGGTCGCTGCGATGGTAGCCCACACCACGTGACTGGACCCTTTGGTCAGCTCTTCGCCCAGCGCGGCGTCGTCCACTCCCGCTGCATCCTGTTGTAGCAAGCTCATGGCGACCTCACCTCGTTGGGCCTACAGCGGTTCCACAATTGATAAGTTCGGGGCCGCAACAGCCAAGTGGCTTTTTAATTGAGAAAAAGCCACCTTGCACCTAGCCAAGAACGGCACGCGAATTGTGAAACCGCTCTCATGTTAATCCCAATCGATCACAATAAGCCAAGCCTTCCCTCGTCCGGCCACAATCCCTTTGTGCTCAAGACTGGTGACCTTTGGGGGATGGCCGGTCAAGCCCCGCGCAGCCGCCGCCAGGTTCTCAGGGTCGGGCCCGCAACCCCGCCAGAAACGCGTCTGCCTCCCGCGTATTCAGCACATCCTCAGGCGTGAGCCAGGCTCGCCGTAACTGCTTCGCGCCATAGCCCATCTTCCCAAGGTTGCGGCTGTCGTGTGAATCCGACGACATCACGATCCGGCAGCCCAGTTCCCTCGCCAACCGCAGATCGTGATCGTTCAGGTCCAGCCGCTCCGGCGCGGCATTGTGCTCCATGGCCACGCCCAGCTCCGCCGCGCGCTTCAGAACCGCCGGCAGATCCAGCGCGAACGGCTCCCGGCGGAGCAGCAGTCGCCCCGTTGGATGCCCCAGGATCCGCACGTACGGATTCTCAATCGCCTTCAGGACGCGCGCTGTCATCTCTTCGCGGCTCTGTTCAAACCGCGTATGCACGCTGGCGATCACCACATCCATCTGCGCCAGCACCTCGTCGTCCAGGTCCAGCGCGCCATCAGCCAGAATGTCCACCTCAATCCCGGTGAACACTCGGATCTTTCCCTCCATCGCTCGGTCCACCGCGCGCACCTGCTCGATCTGCTTGAGCGCCCTGCCCTCGTCCATCCCATTCGTCATGGCTAGGTTTTTCGAGTGGTCGGTAATCGCGATATACCCATATCCGCAAGCCAGTGCCGCCTCGGCCATCTCTCGGAGTGAATTCCGCCCATCGCTCGCGGTGGTATGCATGTGCACGTCGCCGCGCACGTCGCTCAGTTCGACCACGCGCGTCAGTTCATGCGCAACCGCCGCGTCAATCTCGCCCAGGTTCTCGCGCATCTCCGGTGGCATCCAGTCCATCCCCAGCGCCGCGTAAATCTCCTCTTCCGTTGCCGCCGCCACAGTCGAGCCGTCGTCCAGCCGCGCCAGCGCCCACTCATTCAGCGTGTAGCCCATCTTCAGCGCCCGTTGCCGCAGCGTCACATTGTGCGCCTTTGAGCCGGTAAAGTATTGCAGCGCGGCGCCATAGCTCGCCTCGGGCAGCAGGCGCACGTCCACCTGCAGCCCCTGATCTACGTGAAAGCTCACCTTGTTTTCGCCTTTGGCGATCATGTCGTGAATCCCGGGGTACGCGGCCACGTGTTCCACGGCTGCCTGCGTCTTTTCCGGGGCACACGCCGGACCAGTCGCCAGCAAATCCAGATCGCCCACCGTCTCGCGTCCCCTGCGCAGCGATCCCGCCGGCGTCACCCTCTCGATTCCTTTGAACTTCAGCAGGTACGCCGCAATCCGTTCCGCCTCCTCCTCCGCCACGTCGATCCGGAACCGCCCCGCGCTGCGCCGGTAATCGTCGATCCCCTTTTGCAGCTTCTCGATCTGCTTTGTGCCCATACGCGGCAGGCCCTTCAAACGCCCCGCCGCAATGGCTTCGGCGAGCTGCCCGATACTGTCGATGTTGGCGCTGCCGATCACGCCCGCATCCCAAAGCAGAGCCACGGTCTTCGGCCCCATCCCCGGCAGCTTCAGCAGCTCCAGCACTCCTGCCCCGTACTTAGCCAGCAACTCCTCCCGCTGCGGCAGCGTCCCCGTGGCGGCAATCGCTTGCAGCTTCGCCGCCATGCTCTTGCCGATCCCGTCGATCTCCATGAGCCTGGCCGTGTCGCCAGCCGCCTCCGTCAGATCAACTGTTGTCTGCTCCGCCGCGTCCGCCGCGCGACGATAGCTTCGGATGCGGAAGCTGTCCGCGCCGTCGATCTCCATCAGGTCGGCTGTCTCCGCCAGCAGGCGGGCCATGGTCTTGTTGTCCATGAAATGGCTCCGCCAGCAGTATGGACCATCCGTCGGCTATCCGGCCACGCGTAGGCGTGCGCGCCGAAACCGCGACAACTCTGCGGTCACCTGAGAGCGGCACCTCACAAATGTGATGAGGAAATATGTTTCGGCTGTGATGAGGAGAACTGTATCGGGCGCAACTCACCCCTACCGCCGGGCGGCGGTCTTGCGGGAACGCCCGGGAGCCCTACGAGCGCTTAGGCGGCGCTGTGGGCGCTTGCACTATCCCGATTGCGGACTACGGCATCCGCCTGCGGGCCTTTCTGGCCTTCAACGATATCGAACTCGACCTCATCGCCTTCTTTGAGCGTTTTGTATCCATCCAATTGAATCGCCGAGTAGTGGACGAATACATCTGGCCCGTCTTCGCGTCCGATGAATCCGTAGCCCTTGGCGTTGTTAAACCACTTAACCTTTCCTTTGTACTGAGCCACAGGTTCCTGCCTTCTTTCTTGTTGTGGAATACGGCGGGCCATGAGAGGGAATTCCCGCCGATATTTACTATGACGCCAAAAAGACGCGAAAGGTTGATTCGGTTTCGTTTGTTCCACAAAGTGAAACCCGCCGGGGCCCCGCCAGACCAAAGGCGGAGGGGTATTCTCGTGAAATTTCCTGGAGAAAGGCCGGTTTTGCGTGCTACTTCTTCCCTCGGCGGTTCTTGATCCGGTCATATAAGAGCACGCTGCTCAGCGTTTTACCGTCCAGAATCGCGCCTTTCTCGATCGCCTTCAGCACATCCTTGAGCTTCACCAGCCGTAGCTCGATCTGCTCGTCCTCTTCCGGATGGGCCGCGCCCGGTTCCAGCCCCTCGGCAACAAAAACCTTCATCGATTCGCCCAGAAAACCCGGGCTGGCGTAGTACTCCACCAGCGGCCGCCACCTCTTCGCCCGGTATCCGGTCTCCTCGGCGAGTTCCCGCTTGGCTCCCTCCAGCGCATCCTCACCCGGCTCCAGCTTGCCCGCCGGCAGCTCCCACAGGTACTGGTTTGCAGCATGCCGGTATTGCCGCTCCATCACGATCCACGGATTCGTCTTGCTCTTCGCATTGTCAATCGCCAGAATCACTACGCTCCCGTTGTGGCGAATCACGTCGCGCTCATTCCGCCGCCCTCCGGGCTCGATCAGCTTGTCGTGCAGCACGCGGAACAGCGGACCCTTGTACACAACCTGCGAACTCAGGATCGTGGCCCGCTCAACCACCGCGGCTCTTTTAATCTTCCCCGTCTTTACCTTCTTCGCCTTCCCCGTCGATTTCGTCGGCATTTCATCCTCTTTTCGTCGAGAGCGTTCATCCGGCTCAATTCATCACGAGTATACGCACTGCCCGGTTTCGCCCGTTTCAATTCACTCCGATCGCGCCATTCCTGCATCGCCCCGCCCCGCCGTGGCATCCTTAATTGGAGCAACACGTCCTGAATCTGAGCGCGCCCATCCAACTCCTGCCCAAACGAGCCACGAGTGAACGAATCCTTGAAAGCCGACTGTTATCCAGTAACCGTAATGCCGGGTCAGAGCCGCCTCTTTCTCGACTTTTGTGCCGGGGCACTGGGTGTCTTTTTGCCTTTGGACGAAATCTCGCAAGCACCTCCGCCGCGCCCCGCGCACTGGCCTCAGCTCGTCCGCCTCCTCGCCGCCCAGAACTCCTCTTCCGCCGCGCAGCCCGCGCTGGCCGCTCTTTCCCAGGGCGCAGGCGCCATTCTCACTGGCCAGCAGGTTGGTCTCTTCGGCGGCCCACTCTATACCCCGTTCAAGGCCGCTACCGCCATTGCCCGCGCCCGCAAGTCCACTTCCGCAGGCCATCCTCACGCCGCCATCTTCTGGCTCGCCAGTGAGGATCACGATTTCGCCGAGGTCGATCACGTCACCTTTCCCGCCGGCCGCGAACTGGCTACGCTCACCTACGGCAAAGCTCCCAAGTCCGCAGTCCCCGCCGGCCGCATCGTCTTCGACAACTCCATCACCCCGCTCGTCGAACGCGCCGTTGAGCTCCTCGGCCCATCCGCAACGACCGACGCACTCGCCGTTGCTTACAAACCCGGCCGCACCCTCGCCGAGGCCTTCGCCGATCTCTACTCCTCGCTCTTCGCCGCGCAGGGCCTCCTCATCGTCGACGCTGCCGGCCGCGACTTCCATCGCCTCGGCGCGCCCGTCCTCCGCGCCGCCGTCGAGTGTGCCAACGAGCTTCACTCCGCGCTCATCGAGCGCGGCCAGGCCCTCGAAGCCGCCGGCTATCACGTTCAGGTCGCCGTCGCTCCGCAGTCGAGCCTCTTGTTCCTCATCGACGGAAAATCCAGCGCACGCATCGCCCTTCGCCGCACCGAGCCCACGCCCACCGAGCCGAACGGCCTCTGGCACGCCGACCACCAGACGTTCTCCACAGCCGATCTTCTCGGAATCCTCGACTCCGAGCCGGAACGCATCTCGCCAGCGGCCCTCCTTCGTCCTGTCTTTCAGGATTTTCTGTTCGGGACAACGGCGCAAGTCGGAGGTCCCGCCGAAATCGCCTACCTGGCGCAGTCCACGGTTCTCTTTGAGCGCATTCTTGGCCGCCAGACGCCGCCCATCGCGCGCTTCTCCGCCACGATCATCGAGCCGTCAATTGCCGAGCTGTTACGCAAACACGATCTCTCCCTTGAACAGGTGTTTGCCGAAGAGAACGCCGGAACGCTCGCGCAGAGGCTCGCCGCCAGCTCCATGCCCATCGAGACAAAGCAAAAACTGGCCGCCACCGGCAACGCTCTCGACGCCGAGCTCACCATACTCGTCGAATGGCTGCAGTCGCAGGACAAGGGCCTTGGCCAGTCAGCCGATACCGCCGCCGGAAAGATGCGCTACCAGATGAACCGCCTGCGCACCCTCGCCGCCAACTTCCAGCTCCAGCGCGAGGCCACGCTCACCCGCCACGCCAACTCCATCTTCAACGCCCTCTATCCCGGCAGCGTTCTTCAGGAGCGCATCCACGGCGCGGCCTACTATTTCGCTCGCTACGGCGTGGAGTTGGCCGAAACTCTCTCCGAGCAGGCCGCCAGCCTCTGTCCCGGCCACACTGCCCTCTCGCTGTAACCGGAGCAGGGAACAGAATGTCACCTATTCCCCTATCCCGCCAGTCCCTCGGTCCCCCTCTTTCTGCCCCCTGAGCCTGGTCCCCGGGTTCTATACTTCTCGAAAATCCGAACGAGGTTCCCATGAAGCAGGTCTTTGCATTCCTCATCGCCGCGTCCCTGGCCATCCCTTCCGCCCACGCCCAATTAGCCAACTGCGCCACCCCGGGCACGGACAACAACTTCCTCGGCATCCAGACCATCCGGCTCTGGCCCGGAACTCCGCCCGAAGCCAAGGGCAACACCTGCAACGACGTTCCCGCGCTCACCATCTTCAATCCGCGCCAGGGCACTGAAAACGGCTCCGCCGTCATCATCTTTCCCGGCGGCGCGTACATTCATCTCGCCGGCGACCTCGAAGGCCGCGAGATTGCCGACTGGTTCACCGCCCGCGGATTCCACGCCTTCATCCTCAGCTACCGCCTCAGCTCGAACGGCTATCTCCTTCCGGTTCCCCTCATCGACGCCCGTCGCGCCGTCCAGACCATCCGCGCCCGTGCTGCGGATTACCACATCAGTCCCAATCGCATCGTGGCCATTGGCTTTTCTGCCGGCGGCCACCTCGCCGCCCTGGCAGGGACCCAGTTCGTCCCCGGCAATCCCGATGCGGAGGATCCCATCGACCGCGCCTCCAGCCGCCCCGACTACCTCGTCCTCGGCTATCCCTGGCTCGATGCCATCACCCGCGACACCACGTTCCTGAGTTACTGCAAGATCTTTAACCTCATGGATCAGTGCGATGCGCTGCGCGCCAAATACGATCCCCTCCTCTTCGTCAGCAAAGACACGCCGCCCACCTTCATCTACCACACGTTCAATGACAAGACCGCGTCCGTTGAACCGAGCATCGAGTTCTATCAGGCGCTCGTCAAAGCCGGAGTTCCTTCAGAGCTGCACGTCTTCGCCAACGGCGCTCATGGCAGCGGCCTGGGCAAGGGCGACCCCGTGCTCGACCAATGGCCCAGCCTGCTGGAGAGCTGGCTCCGCGCCCAGGGCCTGCTGACAGCGGACAAATCCGTTACCGGCGCAAACCCGTAAATCTCTGGAATAAATTTTGCTCTGAAAATTAGAGGCGGGCGTCCGGCCCTAGGAGTGGAAGGATATCCCAAAACCGGCCGCCCGCTGGACCCTGGACTGGGTCTAGGTGGTATTCCCAGTGTAGGCTCGTTTTGGTCAATAGCAAGCCCTTTTTTGTATGAATTTCCAGTTTCGTGACTCGCGTCACAGAATGCGGTTTCCGCGGCCCTCCGCGCGTTGACTTGAAGGCCTGCCCCTGATACAAAAAGGGGTTCCGCATGCGAAAATTGTCTGTGAAGAGGCCCGGTACCCCAGTACCTCCATGCAAGAGATCCTTCAAGCAATCGAAAAATATCTGATTGGCGCCATGCCGACGGCTGCGCTGTTTATCGTGCTGGTCATCGCCTATCAGTTCCTGATGCAGGGGCCGCTCACGGCCATGCTTGCCAAGCGCCGCGCACTCACCGAGGGAGCCATGGAGGACGCACGCAAAGCAATTGCCGAGGCTGAAGCCAAGACCGGAGAGTATGCCGAGCGCCTGCGCCTCGCCCGCGCCGACGTCTACAGGCTCCGCGAGCAGCGCGTCAGGCAGTGGAACGCGGAACGCGACACCGCCCTCGACGCCGCCCGAAAGGCAGCCGGCGAAAAAGTTCGTCAGGCCAAGGCAGAGTTCGATGCCGAAGCCGCGTCTGCCCGCAAGGCGATTCAAGCCGCCGCCGCCGATCTTGCCGGCCAGGCTGTCCGCGCTGTCCTGCCCGCCGCCGCCGGGGGTTCCCGTTGAGAGACTCCCTTCAAAGAATCCGAATTTCTGCCTTCTTCCTTTTCGCGGTCTTTGCCGCCGCGCTGGCCCTCGCGCCACTCCGCGCTCCCGCTCAGGCGCCGAATGCCCCTCCTGCCAGCTCCACCGCTGCGAGCGTACCGAGTCCCAGCTCGACCGTCACTCCGGCTTCCAAGTCCGAGGAAGAGCAGGAACAGGAGCTTCTGCATGCTCCGGTGGTGCAATCGCTTGCCCGCATGCTCCATCTCGACCTCAATACCACTGTCACGCTCCTGCTGGCGATTAACTTCGCCATCATCTTTTTCTTCATCGCCATCCCCATTGCCCGGCTCATGCCCAAAATTATTCGTAAGCGCTCCCAGACTTTGAGCCAGGATCTTCAGACCGCGCGCGCAGCCACTGCCGACGCGCAGTCCCGCTTGAGCGCCGTGGAGGCCAGGCTCGCCGGCCTCGGCGAGGAGATCGAGAAGTTCCGCGCCCAGGTGGAGCAGGACAGTCTCGAAGACGAAACGCGCATCAAGGCCTCCCTCAGCGAAGAAAGCGCCCGCATTGTCGCGGCCGCCGAACAGGAAATCAACGTAGCCGCTGCCCAGGTCCGTCGCGGACTGCGGGGCTTCGCCGCCGATCTCGCCATTGACCAGGCCTCGCGGCAGCTCGCACTCACGCCCGAGACTGATCGCGCCCTCATCGCGGAATTCGTTGCCGGCGTTGCCGCTGACGCTTCGGGCAAAGGAGGCCGGAACTAAATGCCTGCCTTTGTCGCCCGCTATGCCGAAGCCTTCGCCGACGTCGTGACCGATGCCAAACTGGACACCGCCGCCATCGACCGGCAGTTCTCCGACTTTCTCTCGACCTGGGAAGGCAGCGCAGAGCTGCGCACGTTCTTTGTGAATCCGGCCATCCCGGCGCCGCAGAAGATCGCCATCCTCGACAAGCTCAACGCCAAGCTCGGCATGCAAAAGGAGTTGCGCAACCTGCTCGCCGTGCTCATCCATAACGATCGCATTGGCCACGTCGTCGAGGTAGCGGCAGCTTATCGCAGCATTCTGCAGCGGCAGTTGGGGATCCGCCCCGCCGAAATCGTTACCGCCCGCGAGTTGAGCGCCGATGAACGCGGCACGCTGGTCGCGGAACTGGTCAAGCTCGCCGGCGCAAAGATTGACCCGAGCTTCAAGCTCGACTCGTCCATTCTCGGCGGCGCCGTGGTGCGCATCGGTTCCACGGTCTACGACGGCAGCGTACGCGGCCGCCTCGACCGCTTGAAGGAAGTGTTAACCGCCGGCTGAGGCCGGGATTTCGCAGTCTCGTAACTGCGAACGAAGAACTACGAACTGCAAGGAACCTGCAAATGGCTCAAATCAAGGCAGACGAAATCACGCAACTCCTTCGCGCGCAGATCGCGAACTACGACTCCAAGGTCCAGGTGGACGAGGTTGGCACCATCACCTCGCTGGGTGACGGCATCGCCCGCATCCACGGCCTCGACAAAGTCATGGCTGGCGAGTTGCTCAGCTTCCCGCACGGCATTGCCGGCCTCGCCCTCTCGCTTGAAGAGGATCAGGTGGGCTCGGTCGTTCTCGGCGACTACACCGAGCTCAAGGAAGGCGAAGAAGTCAAGCGCACGGGCAAAATTCTCTCCGTTCCCGTCGGCACCGCCATGGTCGGCCGCGTGGTCAACGCCCTTGGGGTGCCCATCGACGATAAGGGCCATATCGCAACCACCGAAACGCTGCCCATCGAGCGCCTCGCGCCTGGGATTGTTGACCGCCAACCCGTGCGCGAGCCCATGGCTACCGGTCTCAAGGCCATTGACGCCATGATCCCCATCGGCCGCGGCCAGCGCGAGCTGATCATTGGAGATAGGCAGACCGGCAAGACCGCCGTGCTGCTCGACACCATCATTAACAATGCCAAAAACGATCTGATCTGCATCTACTGCGCCATCGGCCAGAAGCGCTCCTCCATCGCGCAGGTGGTGCAAACGCTCACCGAGCACGGCGCCATGGGCCACACCATCGTCGTTGCCGCATCGGCCTCCGAGCCCGCGCCCTTGCTTTATCTCGCGCCCTACGCGGCCTGCGCCATGGGTGAGTACTTCCGCGACAGCGGCAAGCACGCCCTGGTCATGTACGACGATCTCTCCAAGCACGCCATGGCTTATCGCGAGATCTCGCTCCTGCTCCGCCGTCCGCCCGGCCGCGAAGCCTATCCCGGCGATGTCTTCTATCTTCACTCGCGCCTGCTCGAGCGCGCCTCCAAGCTGAGCGACAAAAAAGGCGGCGGCTCGCTTACGGCGCTGCCCGTGATCGAAACCCAGGCCGGCGACGTCTCGGCCTACATCCCCACCAACGTGATTTCGATTACCGACGGGCAGATCTATCTGGAAACCGACCTGTTCAACTCCGGTATCCGGCCCGCTGTCAACGTCGGCCTTTCCGTTTCGCGCGTCGGCTTTTCGGCGGCCATCAAGGCGGTCAAGCAGATCGGCTCCACGCTCAAGCTCGATCTCGCCCAGTACCGCGACCTGGCGGCCTTTGCGCAGTTCGGTTCCGATCTCGACCCGCTCACTCAAAAGCAGTTGGCCCGCGGCGCCCGGCTCACCGAACTGCTCGTACAGCCGCAGTTCCATCCACTCACGTGGCAGCAGCAGGCGGTGGTTCTCTTCGCCGGCACGCAGGGCTATCTCGACGATTTCCAGGTCCCTGACATTCGCGCCTTCGAGGATGGCCTGTATAAATATTTCGCGGATTCACAGCAGGCGCTGCTGGCTGACCTCACGCAAAAGAAGTCCCTCGACAACGATCTCCGCAGCCGCCTGCATGCGGCCCTCAAGGAGTATTCGGCAAACTTCAAGGCGGAGTTAGCCGCAGCAACGGCGTAGAAAGCAGGGATCAGGGGTCAGGGATCAGGGGTCAGAACGGGAAGAGGCAAGCGAGATGGTTCGGTCATTCCGGGACTTAGCAGTTTGGCAGAAATCGATTCAGATGGCGGTTGCAGTTTATCGCTTGACTAAGGGTTTTCCGAAGGGAGAGACGTACGGGTTGTCAAGCCAGATGAGGCGCGCTGTGGTTTCGGTCCCGAGCAACATTGCCGAAGGTCACGGAAGGCTGAACACTCCGGAATACAGACAATTTCTCGGAATCGCTCGAGGTTCGAATTTTGAATTGCAAACCCAACTAGAGATCGCGCGAAAGCTTGAGATTGGTGAATCGAAAATGTTGAATGAAGCCGAAGGTTTATCGCACGAAGTGGGGAAGATGATTTACGCGATTTTGGAGAAGATCAAGGATTAGGGATTAAGAATCAGCTTCGATCGCGGTTTTCTGATCCCTGACCCCTGATCCCTGATTCCTGACCCCTGGAAGAACTATGGCGAACGTACTCGATCTCCGGCGTCGCATCCGCAGCGTGAAAAACACGCGGCAGATCACCAAGGCCATGAAGATGGTCTCCGCGGCCAAGCTGCGCCGCGCGCAGGAGCGTGCCTTGGCGGCCCGTCCCTACGCCCGCATGATTGTGAGCGTCCTCGAATCGCTCCGCCGTCGCGTCGATCTCTACGACGAGAAAACCGGGAATCTTTGTAATGCGCTCTTCCTCACGCGACCCGAAAAGCGCGTACTGCTCATTGTCGTCTCGGGCGACAAGGGCTTTGCCGGCGCATTCAACGCCAACATCCTCAAGACCGCCTACCAGTTCATTAACGGCAACCCCGACAAGGAAATCGACATCGAGGCCGTCGGTCGCAAGGGCCGCGACCAGTTGCGCCGCCGCTATCCTACCGCCCTCTACTCCGACGAAACCGACGAGCAGGGCGCTGTGCATCAGGTTCGCAGCCCGCGCCAGGGCCCCGTCGAGCTCACCGGCGACCACCCCGGCCTGTTGGTGAAGCTCGAAGCTTCTCGCGTCTTCGATCTCGTCCACAACATCATCTCCCGCTACGTCCACGAGGAGATCGACGCGGCCTACATCGTCTACAACGAGTTCAAGTCGGTGATCGCGCAGCGCCTCGTTGTCGAGCGCCTGCTCCCGCTCATCGATCTTGGGCGTCCGCAGATTACCGGCGCCGTCGAGCCTTCCGCCGAAGAGAAGGAGCGCGTGGCCGAAGCCGCCCTCTCCGCAGGCATCGAGCTTGAGCCGGCCGACACCACCGAGGCCGACGAAGAGGCCAAAAAGTTCGGCACCGCCAACGTCGACTACATCTACGAGCAGCCCGCCGAGGAGCTCTTCGCCGGCCTGCTCCCGCAGTACATTTTTTCCGTGCTCTTCCACGCCATGACCGAGTCGGTCGCCGCCGAACACGCGGCCCGCATGACGGCCATGGATTCGGCAACCAACAACGCCTCCGACATGATCGACGCCCTCACGCTGCACATGAACCGCGTGCGCCAGGCCGCCATCACCAAGGAGATTATCGAAATCGTAAGTGGAGCGGCGGCTTTGTAAGTTTGTGAGAGTTTGCGATGAAGATCCGTGAGTTTCTGCACTATGAGATTTGGAGCAAAAGAACGTCACGGAGAGTACTTGTTGTTTCGACAGTCGTATTGGCAGTTTTAATTCTGGGACTATTCGCTCTTAACGCGGTCAACCGAAATTGGCTGACTCCGGGAGAGCGAAAGGCAGCTAAAGCGGCTCTCATCCAGCTCGACGCCTTGCAGGATTCTGGTCCGCTTAGCAACAAGGACTTTTCTGTAAGGGCAAAGCAAGTGGGGAGAGAGATCGACGAGGCACATCGGGCGGCTTGGACAACACGGGACAGAATAATTGTCCTAAAGCTTATGGATTATCAGCTCGACATCGTCGTGATGCGAATGCAAATGCAGAGGCAAGAATTGACGCAGCAACGGAAAAATTCTTCCGCCGACTTTGATCGGAAGTTGGATGAACTGATGAAATCGTCCGGGACCAACGCAGACGGGCTTGACCGCTTGGCACTCCATAAGGAATTGGATTAGCGTAAGTCAGATTTCAAGAAGGCAAAGAACACATGGCAGACAACATCGGCAAAGTTATCCAGGTCTCCGGCCCGGCCGTAGACGTTCAATTCGAAGAAGCCACCATGCCGCCCATCTATCAGGCGCTGCGCGTCGTCAGCGACGGCTTCACGGTCCCCACGCCCATCAACGTCATCCTCGAAGTGCAGCAGCACCTCGGCGAGGGCCGCGTGCGCACCGTGGCCATGGAAGCCACTGACGGTATGGTCCGCGGCATGAATGCCATCGACCTCGGCGGCCCCATCCGCATGCCCGTAGGCAAGGAGACGCTGGGCCGCGTCCTCAACGTCATCGGCGAGCCGGTCGACGAGCTCGGGCCCGTCGGCGAAAAAATGCGCATGCCCATTCACCGCCCGGCGCCGCTCTTCGACGAGCAGTCCACGCAGGAAGAGATGTTCGAGACCGGCATCAAGGTCATCGACCTCATCCAGCCCTTCCTCAAGGGCGGCAAGATCGGTCTCTTCGGTGGCGCTGGCGTGGGCAAGACTGTCGTCATCATGGAACTCATCAACAACGTCGCCAAGAACCACGGCGGCTACTCCGTCTTTGGCGGCGTGGGCGAGCGCACCCGCGAAGGCAACAACCTCTGGCTCGAAATGACCGAGTCCGGCGTCATCAAGCCAGGGCATTGGCAGGACTCGAAGTGCGCCCTGGTCTACGGACAGATGACCGAGCCGCCCGGAGCACGCCTGCGCGTCGCACTCAGCGCGCTCACCGTTGCCGAGTATTTCCGCGACGTCGAAGGCGCCGACACGCTCCTGTTCATCGACAACATCTTCCGCTTCACGCAGGCCGGTTCGGAGGTCTCAACGCTTCTCGGCCGCATGCCTTCGGCCGTTGGCTACCAGCCCAACCTCGCCACCGAAATGGGCGAGCTGCAGGAGCGTATTACATCCACCAGCAAGGGCTCGGTCACCAGCGTCCAGGCCGTCTACGTTCCCGCCGACAACCTTACCGACCCCGCGCCGGCCACCACCTTCGCTCACCTCGACGCCACCACTGTGCTCAGCCGTCCACTGTCCGAGCTCGGCATCTACCCGGCAGTCGATCCATTAGCGTCGACTTCGCGCATCCTCACCGCGCGCGTGGTCGGCCAGGATCATTATGATGTCGCCCAAGGGGTAAAAAAGATTCTGCAGCGGTACAAGGATCTCCAGGACATCATCGCCATTCTTGGCATCGACGAACTCTCTGAAGACGACAAGCTCACAGTGGCCCGCGCGCGAAAAGTGCAAAAATTCCTTTCGCAGCCCTTCCACGTGGCCGAGCAGTTCACGGGCATTCCCGGCGCCTACGTAAAAATCGCCGACACGGTCCGCGCCTTCAAGGAGATCATCGAGGGCAAGCACGACGATGTGCCAGAGCAGGCGTTTTACATGAAGGGCGGCATCGAAGAAGTCCTCGAAACCGCAGAGAAGTTGAAAGCAACGGTGTAGGAACAGGGTTCAGGGATCAGGTTTCAGGGATCAGAAAGGCGCGTCGCGCGGGGTCGGTTTTTGACTGACCCCTGATCTCTGATCCCTGACCCCTAAAAATCCCGAAGGGATTTTTCATGGCAGAAGAAAGCAACCAACTCCGCGTCCGTCTCGTCACTCCCGAGCGCACTCTCTTTGAGCATGCGGCGACGGCGGTCGAGCTACCAGCGAAGAACGGCTACATGGAAGTGCTCCTTGGCCACGCTCCGCTGATGGCCGAACTCGGCGCAGGCGATGTCATCGTGCACTGCGCGCCTGAGAGCACTTCCGACGTGGACCAGTGTGGTCCTGAGGGCGAATCCCACTACAACGTCAGTTGGGGATTCGTTGAAGTCCTGCCCAACCGCGTCACCGTCCTGGCCTCCGATGCGCTCAAGCCCGAGGAGATCGACCTCCAGCGTGCCCAGCAGCAACTCGATCGCGGCCAGAAAATGTGGAACGAAGCCGGCGAAAGCGAAGAAGCCTACGACGAGGCCCTGCGCGTTATCTCCGAAGCCGAAGCCAAAATCTCTTCGGCCACGGAAGTCGCCAAGCCGCACTAATCCCGATTCGTCCGATCCGCCTCAACAAAAAGCCCTGCTCGCGAGCAGGGCTTTTTTGCCTCCACGGCCGGTTCGTTCCTGTGCTTTTTACTGGCGGAGGATCCAATTGGCGATCATGTCCAGCACGGCCGGCGAAATGGTTTCGTCGATTTGCGCATACTCCGTAGGCAAGCCGGTCTTGGCTGTTTGGAAGAGGTGGTTCAACCCCGGCAATTCGTCGATCTCGTAATGCTTGTTTCCGGCCTCATCGAGCGCCTTGCGGATGGCGGGCAGATTAAGCGCGGGCGGCACCTGCAGGTCCTTTTCGCCGTTCAGCACCAGCACCGGGCAGGTGAGCTTGCGCAGCGCCACTGCAGGATCGTAGGTGAGGAAGTAGCGGAACCAGGGAGATTCGGCGAGTTTGATCTGCGAACCGGCCTGCGTATCGGGCATGCTGCTGGCGAGCAGCGCGCGCAACTCCGTGTCGAGCGCGGCGGGGTCCATCTCTTTTTCGACCATCGCGACGAGCTCGCGCTCCCGTTCGGCGTCCTGCTCGACCCTGTCCTTGTTCTCGCCCGCAGCCTCTTCAATGAGCCGCTGCTGCGCTTCGATGATCTGGTCGCCAGGCAGGCCAGCGCCGGCCATCATCACCACAAAGGCCACGTCGCGGTCGCGCACGGCCAGCATGGGCGCAATCACGCCGCCCTCGCTTTGGCCGATGAGCCCGATGCGATACGGATCGACTTCGGTCCGCGTCTTGAGATACTCGACGCCGGCTTGCGCGTCGTCGGCAAAATCGGCGGTCGTGGCCGTGGCGAGGTTTCCGGTGGATTCGCCGATGCCGCGCTTGTCGGCGCGCAGCACCACGATGCCGCGACGGGTGAGGGAATCGGCGAGCACGAGAAATGGCTTGTGGCCCATCAGGCTTTCGTCGCGATCGTGCGGTCCCGAGCCCGCGATGAGCAGCACAGCCGGAAACGGCCCTTTGCCGGGCGGCAGTGTGAGGGTGGCGGCGAGCGTATTGCCCGCCGTCTTGTTGGTGTAGGTTACTTCCTCCTCCCGATATGGATACGGCTTCACGGGATTCTGTGGGCGCGGGCGCTCGAGCACCGATTCGTCTTTAACGCGCTCGAGCACGAGCGGCAAATCGTTCCCCATCTGCGTGAATGTGCCGCCGATGGAGTTGAGGTCGGCCGAGATTTTACCCGCAAACGTGGCGCCGATTCCTTTTATCTCGACGGTGAGCGTTGCGCCTTCGCGTTTGACAGCGCTGGCTGGAACCCACGCGGGACTCTGGTCGGGGCTCTGCATGCGCGCGGTGAGCCCGTCCGCCGTGTTCGCGATTTTGAATACGATGCGAAGCTGGATGGCTCCGGCGGTCAGCGTGCCCATCCATGTGCCATCGATATCGGTCGGCGGCGCGGCTTCTGCTGCGGTGGCGCGCCGCAAGTTCAGCTGTAGCGGCACGCCCTGCGACCAGGTGCCGTCAATTTCGCTTGCGTCCTTGTTTAGCGTGCCTTCATAAGTCCCATGCACCGCATCGACGACCAGGCTGAACTTGGAATCCTTGAGCGTCACTGTGGTCACCGGAATTCCGTAGGCGCCCTGGTCCACGCTATCGAGCGTTGCCGTCAGGCTTCCGTCCGTGGCCGCTGTCACGTGCAGGACGAGGCGAAGTTCGACGCCCCCGGCACTCAGCGTGCCCTTCCAATCGCCGACCAGTTGCGATTGTGCCACTGCATTCAACGCGGCTTGCAGGGTCACGCGCTTCAAATCCAGTTCGAGAGGCTGGCCTTGGACCCAGCTTCCATGGATCTCCGTTGCGCCCGCGTTGATGGTGCCTGTGAATGTGCCGCGGATGTTGATGGTGTCTCCGTCAAGGACACGAACGGTATCGAGCGTCAGAGTCAGCGCATTGTCGTTGAGCGTCATTGAACTGACGGGAAGGCCGTAGATGCGCTGGTCGAGGTTATCAATCGTAGAGGTGACGCTTCCGTCCCTGGCAGCGGCGACATGCCAAGCGACATGTACTTGCGTGTCCCCGGTTTTCAGCGTTCCCAGCCACTCTCCAACGAGCTGCGATTGCGCTCGGCTGGGCGGCGCTAGCGCCGCCACAGCCAGGGCAACCAAAGTGAATGCTCTTACCATTCGGTTTTGCATGGGTCTCCTTACTCGCGCGGTCCAGCCGCCAGCAGGTTCTCCGCGCCGCTCCTGTGTCTGGGAAAGACAAGCGACTATACCACCGATGCCAATCGTGCAGCCAGTACAGTGAACACGGCTTCGGTATTTGCTCCAATGATCGAGAGCGCCAACCTGCCGCCCCTTGCTCTCCCTGCGTCCCACCCGATAAAGTTTCAGCCGAGGCTTCTTCCGCTTGCGCACCGCCTCTACGCGCCTGCGGGTCATATCCAACCGCTTCCCTAAAGGATCCTGCATGTCCTCCAAGCCTGTTTCCGTCGCCAACCGCGATATCGACTCCACGTTGCGCGAAAACCGCGTCTTTCCCGCTCCGCCGGAGTTCAGCGCCAAGGCCCGTATCAAGAGCCTCGCCGAATATGAGGCGCTTTACCAGGAGTCCATCCAAAATCCCGAAAAATTCTGGGCCGGCGTGGCGAAAGAACTGCATTGGTTCAAGCCATGGGACAAAGTTCTTGATTGGAATCTTCCCTGGGCCAAATGGTTTGTCGGCGGCAAAATGAATCTCAGTTACAACTGCGTCGATCGACACGCCCTTGGACCACGCGCCAACAAAACAGCGCTCATCTGGGAGGGCGAGCCCGGCGAGATTCGCCGCCTCACCTACGCCGAGCTCCACGCCGAAGTCCAGCGCTTCGCCAGCGCCCTCAAGTCCCTCGGCATCAAGAAAGGCGATCGCGTCGCCATTTACATGGGCATGACGCCCGAGCTCGCCATCGCGCTGCTGGCCTGCGCGCGCGTCGGCGCCGTCCACTCCGTCATCTTTGGTGGGTTCGCCGCCAACGCCATCGCCGACCGCGTTGCCGACTGCGGCTGCGTCGCCATCCTTACACAGGACACGAGTTACCGCCGCGGCAACGAAATCAAGCTGAAGGCGACCGTCGATGAGGCCATGCCCGCCTGTCCCACCGTGAAGCACGTCGTGGTCTACAAGCGGACCGGCTCCGCTGTGAACATGGTTGCCGGCCGCGATCATTGGTGGCACGATCTCGTCGCCAAGGCCGCGCCCAGCTGTCCCGCCGAGCCCATGGACTCTGAAGATCCGCTCTACATCCTTTACACCTCGGGATCGACCGGCAAACCCAAGGGTCTCCTCCACACCACCGGCGGCTACGCCGTGCAAACCTATCTCACCACGAAATACGTCTTCGACCTGCGCGACGACAACATCTACTGGTGCACGGCCGACATCGGCTGGGTGACCGGCCACTCCTACGTCGTCTATGGCCCGCTGCAGAACGGCGCAACTGTCCTCATATACGAGGGCGCTCCGAACTGGCCTGACTTTTCGCGCTTCTGGAAAATTGTCGACGACCATCGCGTTACTGTCTTCTACACCGCGCCCACGGCGATCCGCGCCTTCATCAAGTGGGGCGACGAATTCGTCGAGAAATTCAAGCTCGACTCGCTCCGCCTGCTCGGCACGGTCGGCGAGCCCATCAACCCTGAAGCCTGGATGTGGTACCGCGAGAAAATCGGCCATAACCGCTGCCCAATCGTCGACACCTGGTGGCAGACTGAGACCGGCGCCATCATGATCGCGCCCATCCCCGGCGCGGTCCCCACCAAGCCTGGCTCGGCCACGCGTCCCTTCTTCGGCATCCAGCCTGAAGTCGTTACGCGCCCCGACGCCAACGGCCACTTCGAATCCGTTCCCGCCGGTAGCGGTGGCCTGCTCGTGATTCGCAAGCCGTGGCCATCGATGGCCCGCACCATCTACGGCGACCCCGAGCGCTTCCAGAAGACCTACTGGTCCGACGTCCCCGGCTGCTACTTCACCGGCGACGGTGCGCGCCAGGACGCCGACGGCTACTTCTGGCTCATGGGCCGCGTTGACGATGTCATCAACGTCAGTGGCCATCGCCTCGGCACCATGGAAGTCGAGTCCGCGCTCGTCGCGCATCCTAAAGTTGCTGAAGCAGCCGTCGTCGGTCGTCCCGACGATCTCAAGGGCCAGGCCATCGCCGCCTTTGTCACGCTTGAATCGGGCAATCAGCCCTCCGACGCGCTCAAGGACGAACTGCGCAATTGGGTCTCGAAAGAAATCGGCTCCCTCGCGCGCCCCGACGATATTCGCTTTACCGAAGCGCTTCCAAAAACTCGCAGCGGCAAAATCATGCGCCGTCTGCTACGGGAGCTGGCCACCCACGGCGAAGTCAAGGGCGACGTCACCACGCTTGAAGACTTCACCGTCATCGCCAAGCTCCGCGAAGCGGAAGAAGGCTAAGCGGCCTCAATGCGTTTGCCGGGTCGTAACTTCCGAGTTGCCGACGATACACTTCGGATGAGGGAGATCGATGATCCAAAGTCCAATTGGGAGCCCTTATCCGGGGAAATACGTCTGCTTTGCAATGGCGGCGTTTTGCGCCGTATTAGCTTGGCGCTCGTCACGCGTTGCCGTGCGGACGATGAGAGAGCAACGAAAGAGCGCCGCTCAGGGAATCTATTTCAAGCCGGACGCCAAGAAGGGAGTGGGCGCGAGCGTTTGGGTCGCTTGCGTAGCTACATTCCTGCTCGCAACGGTATTGGCCGAGATTTACGCGCATTGGCCTAATTGAGCGAGTTCGTAGTGCGGCGGAACTAAATCTTCTTGCCTTATGGCCGGCCATCCTGCCAGAGCCCGCGCTTTCGTACAGAGCGTCGGCGCGCCGTCCCTCTACTTATACTTGAGAAGGATTGACGGAGTGCTCTGCACACTTCTTGCCTTATCGAACTTTCCTATTGGGGAATCATGGCTGCACTGATTGAAGCAATCACCGTAAAACGCAAGATGGTTTTTGAGTTTGAAGGCACGCCTTATTACTGCCTTGAAGCCGAAGTTTCTACGCCCACAGCTCGCGGCGGCCAGACCCTGGTCCGCCTGAAGATGCGCAACCTGCTCACGCGCGCCGTCTTCGACAAGACCTTCAAAGCCCAAGAAAAGTTCAAGGAGCCGGACCTGGACCTTGTCGAATCGTCCTACCTCTACAGCGATGGAGAAGGTTCGCATTTTCTTGACCAGGAGACATTCGATACGCACACGCTCTCTCCCAGCATGGTCGGCGATGCGTTGGACTTCCTGGTCGAAGGCGCGCTGATTAAGTTGCACAAGTTCAACAGCAATCCCATTGGCTTGGAGTTGCCTGCCCAGGTTGAGCTCAAAGTTGCGTACACCGAGCCCGGAGCGCGCGGCAATACATCGGGCGACGTCACCAAATTTGCTCGCCTCGAGACGGGCCTCGAGATCAAGGTTCCTCTCTTCATTCAAGAGGGCGAAAAAGTCAAGGTCTACACCGAAACCAGGGAGTTTGCCGGCCGCGCCTGAATGTCGTTAAGTCAGGAGCTAGCAGCTAGAAGCTAGGAGCTAGGAGCTAGAAGCTGCACCTTTCGTAATCCCGCCCCCCGCTTTTCCCGTCCATCCTTGTGTGAGTTCTGTCGCCGAAGTCCGCTTCCGTTGCCCTTGCTGCGGATACAAGACCCTCGATGCACCCGACGCCCTTAAACTTTGCCCGGTTTGCTGGTGGGAGGACGACGGCCAGGAAGACGGCGACGCCTCTGAAGTGCGCCTCACCGTCAACGGCCAGCTCAGCCTCAAGGAAGCCCGGGCCAACTACGTCCAGTGCGGCGCTGCCCATCCACGCTTTCTGCCTTATGTTCGAAAGCCCCAACTGGCCGAGCAGTGAGCCGACTGCGCTCCTAATCTCCGGTCGCCGTCGTCGCCATTGTTTCGTCTGCATTTGTTTTTCTGATCCCTGATCCCTGACCCCTGATCCCTGTTTTCGTGGTTTGACCCTTCCCTGAAACCCCCGTACCATTGAGAGAGGGATTCCCCGGCCAGACGGCGCTGTATTACCTTCAGTCTCAGCCAGTGGCCCTAACATTGGCGCGCGCGCCCGGAAGGTAAAATCTTGAGCTCCAGCGGCACCCTCGAAAGCAAACCGGAAACGGCTGAATCCGAGCACCAACACGATCAAGCCGAAGCAACTCACGACCACCAGCACGGCCCGGTTTTGAACCCCGATTGCACCCGTGAATTGGTTATCGATGTCCCCGCCGATGAGGTCGCACCAGCCTGGCGCAGGGTCGCGAATGGCTATCGCAAATACGCCAAAATTCCCGGCTTCCGTCCGGGTAAGGTGCCGGAGAACGTCATCCGCCGCCGTTTCGCTGCCGAAATTCGTAAGGAAGTCATCGACACTGTGCTTCCCGAGCGCTTCAACAAAGCGGTCAACGAACTGAACATCCGTCCCGTCGGACAGCCGCAGGTCACCGAGCTCACTTTTGAAGAGGGCTCTCCGCTCCACGTAAAAGCCGTCTTCGAGTATCTGCCCACCTTCTCCATCGACGGCTACAAGGACGTCAAGGTCGACAAGCCATCGGTTGAAATCACTGAAGAAGAATTCCAGCACGAGATTGATCACCTTCGCGAGTCTCGCGCCACCATCGAGCCGGTCGAAGAAGACCGTTCGCTCCAGGACGGCGACTGGGCCGAGATCACTTACAAGGGCCAGATTCAGAGCGACCCCTCCGCGTCCGCGTCCGAAGGCGCCTCCGAATCCCAGCCCGCCCCGTCTGAACCGATTGGGGGAGAAAACACGCTGGTCGAAATTGGCGGCAAAGACACGGTCGAAGCCTTTACCAACTCTCTCCGCGGCGCCAAGCCCGGCCAGGAGTTGAAACTCGAAGTCATCTATCCAGCGGACTACGCTGAGAACAAGCTGGCCGGCAAAACCGTCGCTTACGACGTCGAAGTCAAGGCCATCAAGAGACGCATTCTCCCCGAGCTGAACGACAACTTCGCCAAGGAGCTGGGCCACTACGAGACCTACGCCGATCTCGAGAAAAGCGTTCGCGATTACCTCGCCGCCCGCAAGCGCCGCAGCGTCGAGGCCGAAACCAAGGACCGCCTCTTCGCCGCGATGGCTGAGCGTTTCACATTCCCCGTTCCCGAGTCGCTGGTCCAGGACCAGATCGACACGCGTCTCGAGCGTGGCCTGCGCGCCCTCGCCGCCCAGGGAATGCAGCCCGAACAGATGCGCAAGCTCGACTTCACCCGCCTCCGCGCTGCCCAGCGTGACAGCGCTCTGGCCGAAGTCAAAACCAATATCCTCCTCGATCGCATCGCCGGTGAGGAAAACATCACGGTGAGTGACGAGGATTTGGATAAGGAATTGCAGATAGTATCTATCCAGTCACGCGAACCTCTCGATGCCCTGAAAGTACGATTGACCAAGGACGGCGGACTGGCTAGGATCAGGGAACAGCTCAGACGGGACAAAACCGCCTCCATTTTGTACGAGCGCCTCCCCGCATAAATGGAACGAGCATTCAGGGCTCGGCGCTGGAAGCCTTGAATACACAGCCCGCGCGAGCACATGAAAGCTAGCAGCTGGAAGCTGGAAGCTAGGAGCTAAAAGGGAAATGGCATTGGTTCCCATGGTGGTTGAGCAGACGAGCCGGGGCGAGCGCGCCTACGACATCTACTCCCGTCTGCTGCGCGATAACATTATCTTTCTTGGTACCCCCATTGACGACCAGGTGGCCAACCTCATCGTCGCCCAGATGCTATTTCTCCAGGGCGAGGACCCGGAAAAAGACGTCTCTCTCTACATCAATTCGCCGGGCGGTTCCATCACCGCCGGCCTCGCCATCTACGACACCATGCAGTTCATCAAGAACAACGTTGTCACGTATTGCATCGGTCAGGCCGCCAGCATGGGCGCGTTCCTTCTTTTAGCCGGCAACAAGGGAAAGCGTTTTGCCCTGCCCAATTCCCGCATTCTTATTCATCAGCCGTCGATGGGCGGCCTGAGCGGCCAGGCCACCGACATCGACATTCATGCGCGCGAAATCCTGCGCATCCGCGAAATTACCAACAACCTCATCGCCCGCCATACCGGGCAGCCTCTCGAGCGCATCGAGCGCGACGTCGAGCGGGACTTCATCATGAACGCCGAGCAAGCTAAGGAATACGGGATCGTGGACGAAATCATCGACCGGCCTCGCACGTAGCCGGAATTCGGGATTTGGACTAAACTCTTTCAGGGGGAGCCAACAACATGAAGACGCGCACAGGGCCGGAGGAAGCGCTACGCTGCTCGTTCTGCCATAAGTCGCAGGACGCGGTAGCCAAATTGATCTCCTCGCCCAGCGATTACCCACGCGCCTACATCTGCGACGAGTGCGTTGCCGTCTGCAACTCCATCCTCGACAACGATCGCAGCGGCGAGGTTCCCGCCACCACCGCCGGCCATCTCCCCAAGCCCACTGAGGTCAAGAGCTTCCTCGACGATTACGTCATCGGCCAGGATCAGACCAAGAAGAAACTCGCTGTCGCGGTCTACAACCACTACAAGCGCATCCAGATGAACCGCACTCGCAACAGCGAAGTCGAGCTCGCCAAATCGAACATCCTTCTGATCGGTCCCACCGGCTCCGGCAAAACCCTCCTCGCCCACACCCTGGCCAAGATGCTCGACGTTCCCTTCGCCATTGTTGACGCCACCACGCTCACTGAGGCGGGCTACGTCGGCGAGGATGTCGAGAACATCATCCTCAAGCTTCTTCAGGCCGCCGACGGCGACGTCAACCGCGCCCAGCAGGGCATCATCTACATCGACGAGATCGACAAGATCGGCCGCAAGGACGAGAACCCCTCCATCACCCGCGACGTCTCCGGCGAAGGCGTGCAGCAGGCGCTGCTCAAGATTCTCGAAGGCACCGTCGCCAACGTGCCTCCGCAGGGCGGCCGCAAGCATCCGCATCAGGAGTTCACCGCCGTCGACACCACCAACATTCTCTTCATCTGCGGCGGCGCCTTTGTCGGCCTCGAGCGTGTTGTCGGCCGTCGCATCGGCAAGAAAGCTCTCGGCTTCCGTGCCGTCGACGCCGACGCCGATCAGGCAACCACGCGTTCCCATCGCGATACCGAGCTGCTCCGCAAAACCGAGCCGCAGGACCTCATCAAGTACGGTCTCATTCCCGAATTTGTCGGCCGCCTGCCCGTCATGGGCATCCTCGACGAGCTCGACGAAGCCGCGCTCATCGAAATCCTCACCAAGCCGCGCAACGCCATTCTCAAGCAGTACCAGCGCCTCTTTGAGTACGAAAACGTCCGGCTGCACTTCACCCAGGATGCGGCCTGCGCCGTGGCACGCGAGGCGATGGCGCGTAAAGTCGGCGCTCGCGGCCTGCGCATGATCCTCGAGGAGCTCATGCTCGACCTCATGTACCACTTGCCCTCGAACAAACGCGTCCGCGATCTCGAAATCACCAAGGATATGGTCGAGCGCCGCGATCTCTCCCTCTGCCTGCTTGAAAAAGCCGGCTGAGGTCCGCAAGTTTTCAGCTTTTGCCCGAGCGCCCCGGAATTCAATCCGGGGCGTTTGTGTTTGTGTGCAGGTTTTACCTTGTTAAAATCCCTTCGGCGCGCCTCCAACCGCGCCGCATTAGACGTACAAACTCCGCGCACAGACGCATGCTTTTGCCCTTGATTTAAGCGGCTTCAACCCAACGATTGACCCGCCAGCGTGCGCTGCAACTTTCCCTCCCACAAACGTGTCTACACACGCAACGGCCGGTGTTCACCATCAAGGCCACAAGGGAGAATCCAAATGAACCGAACCAAGGCAACCATCATTCTGGGCGCGCTGCTTTCCGCGAGCCTGCTTTCAACGAGTATGGCATTCGCGCAGGCGCCTGACTCCAACCAGGCCCCCGGAGCCAACGCCCCGCAAGCCGCGCAAGGTCAGCCCGGCTACCAGCGCCGCAACTTCGACCCCAGCCAATTTGCCGCGCATTTGGGTCAGCGCCTGGGCCTGACGAGCGATCAGGTGGCGCAGATCACGCCCATCCTCACGGCTCGCCAACAGCAGATGCAGACTCTGCGCGCCGACACTTCGCTCAGCGTGCAGGATCGCCACACCAAGGCGCGGGCCATCAGGCAGGATACGAACAGCAAAATCGAAGCGATCCTGACTGATTCGCAGAAGCAGCAATTTGAGCAGATGCTTGCCCAACGCCGCGCGCGCCACAACCACCAGGCGCAATCCTCGCAGCCTCAGGCTTAAGCGCAAGGAGCGGCATCGGGCCAGCCCCGGGTCTCTAAGCAGAGACCCGGGATCGCGGTCGTTGCCCACACTGCCTGGCTCACTGTCACCTTGAGCGCCACAAAGTCCGTCGCTTCGTCTCAGACTCTCTTGTCCATCCAGTGCGCATCGGATAGCCCCGTCCTCAACGCGTACGTTCCGCTCCAAGCCTGTTCCCTCAGTCTGGCGCCCGGCGATATGATGGGTTCACCAGGTTCAGCCAGGAGGGCAGTATGAACGATCCAAAGCAGGTTTCCGTGCACAAGCAAGGACGTCGCGAATTCTTGAAGGCCGGCGGCGCGGTCACCGCCGCATTGCTTGCGCAGTCCGCCATGGCCGAGACGACGAAAACCCTCCCCGCTCTTCCTTCGAATCCCGTCACTCCCGGCGCGATGCCCACGCGCAACCTTGGCAAAACCGGCTACAAGGTCGGAATCTTCTCGCTCGGCGGCCAGGCTGCTCTCGAGCAGCCGAATAATTTCGACGTCGCCGTGCCCATCGTCGAGCGCGCTCTCGACCTGGGCGTCAACTACATCGATACCTCGTCCATCTACGGCGGTCCCGAGCGCTGGAGCGAGCAGTATGTTGGCAAGGTGATGGCTCACCGGCGCAACATGGCTTTTCTCGCCACCAAAACCAAGGAGCGTACCCGCGACGGCTCAATGCGCATGATCGAGAAATCGCTCGAGCTTCTCCAAACCGACCATGTCGACCTGTGGCAGTTGCACGACATTGGCACCATGACTGATGTCGACGAGGTATTCGCCAAAGGTGGCGCCATGGAGGCGCTGTTGGAAATGAAGGAGCAGAAGGTCGTCCGCTTCCTCGGTCTCACCGGCCATTACCGCCCCGACGCACTCATCGAAGGCATCCAGCGCTATCCATTCGACACGATCCTGATGGCCATGAACGCTGCCGATCCGCACTTCTACAGCTTCAACTCGGTGCTCTTGCCGCGAACCGTCGAGCGCCAGATGGGCATTATCGGCATGAAAGTGCCTGCCCGCGGCCGCCTACTGTCAAGTTGGATACCACAACCGCTCTCGGAGCAGGCGCACATGTGGGAAGGGATGGTTCCGGCGCCCACATCCGGCACGCTCACCATGCGCGAAGCGATGTATTACACGCTCTCGCGTCCAGTGAGCACCGTCATCATCGGCTGCGACTCCATCGCGCAGCTCGAAGAGAACGTGAATCTTGCCCGCGAGTTCACGCCGCTCAGCGATGCCCAGGCAGACTCGGTTGTGGCCAGGGCGGAGCCGGTTGCCAAGCCGTCGCTGTTCTTCCGCTTCTACGATCGGCCGTAAACGCCCAGCGTTCGCCACAATCGCACGTCGCTCCGGCCTGCCGGCGTTGCGAATCAAGGTGCGCGTGGCTACAGATGATTGATCAGCGACGCGATGCACGCCGCGCCGAATCCATTGTCGATGTTCACCACGGACACATTCGGCGCGCAGGTGTTCAACATACCCAGGAGCGCGGCCACGCCGCCTAGCGAGGCGCCATAACCCACGCTCGTCGGAACCGCAATCACCGGCGCGTTCACCAATCCGCCAACCACCGTCGGCAGCGCGCCTTCCATGCCGGCGCAAACAATCAGCACTCGCGCGGAATTGAGCGTCTTCTGTTGCGCCAGCAATCGATGAATCCCCGCCACGCCCACGTCTGCCACCAACTCGACCGTGTTGCCCATCAGCCGTGCCGTCACTGCGGCCTCCTCGGCTACCGGCAGGTCGCTCGTCCCCGCGCAGACCACTCCTACAGTTCCTTTGCCGGCAGGCGGCTCGGTTTGCATGACCGTGATGGCCCGCGCCGTTTCGTGGAACTCCGCGCGCGGTTCCGCGCCCCGCACCGCCTCAAATACTTGGCGCGAAGCGCGCGTGGCCAGCACATTTCCGCCCGCCTTCGCCATGCGCGCAAAGATCGCCGCCACTTGTGCCGGCGTCTTGCTCTCCGCGAAGATTACCTCCGGCATGCCCGTGCGCAGCGCGCGATGATGGTCCAGCTTGGCAAAGCCCAGATCCTCGAAAGGCAGGTTGCGCAGGCGTTCCAACGCGTCAGCCACGCTCGCGGATCCCGAGCGCACTTCGTTCAACACCGCCTCAATCTGCGAGCGATCCATCGGCGCCCCTTTCCTCGGTCGACGCGTGTTCCGCCTGCGCATACGCGCGCATCGCCTCTTGCGTCACCCGCTTCAGCGGTACCCCGTTTCGCCGCGCAATATTGCGGCACACCTCATACTCCGGCGACACGTTTGCCACTTCGCCTGAGGGCCAGCGCGCAACTTTGATCCTCACCTTTCCCCACTCCGTCTCCACTTCCACAAACTCGCGCGCCAGGGCCAGCTTGTTTTCCATCCGCCAGCGCAATCCAATCGTGGTCGTCTCGCGCAAAAGCAGATCGCGCAGCGCGGGCATCAAGTCGGGACTCGAGAGCACCGTCATCTGCACCCCCGTCCGTCCCTTTTTCATCTGCACAGGCGCCCTGTAAACGTCCCAGGCGCCCGCCTCCAGCAACAACTCGCTCACATAAGCCAGCAGCTGCGGAGTCGCGTCGTCAATCACCGTCTCAATCACCGCAATGGCCTCGTTGCCCTCGGCCTTCTCCTGCGCCTCGCCAACCAGAATCCTCAGCAGATTTGGTTCGCCCGGCGTGTCGCGTCCCCCCGCTCCATAGCCGCGCGCCTTCACGCTCATCGCGGGCAACGTCCCGTATGTCACGTCCAGCATGCGCAGCAACGCGGCTCCGGTCGGCGTCACGCGCTCCATCGCAACGCCGGCAGCGTACACCGGCGCGTCGCCCAGCAGCGCCAATGTCGCCGGTGCCGGCACAGGCAACGTCCCGTGCGCGCAATTCACCGTCCCGCTTCCCACGTTGAGCGGCGAAGCCATCCAGCGGTCCACGCCCAACGCTTCGCACCCCGCCGCCGCGCACACAATGTCCACGATCGTGTCCACCGCACCCACTTCGTGGAAGTGCACTCTCTCAATGGGGATGGAATGGATCGCCGCCTCCGCCTCGCCGAGCAACTGGAAGGCGCGAGACGCGCGCTGCTTTACCGCATCCTTCAGCGGCGCAGCGTCAATGATCCCGAGAATCGTCGCTAACGACCGATGCTCGGCGTGATCGTGCTGATGGTGTTCGGAGTCCGCCTCATGCGTGTGGTGCTCGTGATCGTGAGGTTCGTGTCCGCGGGATTCGTGCGCCTTGTGCGCGTGGCCATCTTGAGCGTGCTCGTGCCCATGCCCGTCTTCTGACCCCTGACCCCTGACCCCTGATCCCTCGGCGGTTGCCACGTCCACTTTCACTGCCGCCAGACCGCCGCGGCTCACCTTGCGCATCTCCAGATGCGCGCCAACATTCAACGCCGCTGTCGTCTCGGCGAGCAAGTCGAAAGGCACGCCTGCATCCACCAGCGCGCCCAGCAGCATGTCACCGCTGATCCCGGAAAAGCACTCCAGATAGCCGATTCGCATTGCCCTGTGATTCTATATCGCCGGAGGCCCCGGATGTATCGACACATGCGGGCGGACAGCGTTGCGAGCGAAAATCCGGCCAGACGAGGCGGAGTCCGAAGGCTGTGGCGGGACCACAGTCGAGGACGACAACGAAGTATAGCCTGATTTCCTCCGCAACCCGCAGGGACGTGGCCATTTCCGTTCATTTCGTCGCCACTCGTCGCTAGGAGACACCCGGTATCCGTCGCTCCTCATTCCAAGAACTGAGCGGAAATGGCTCCCGTCGCTGCCGCCCGCATGTGTCGATACACCCGGGGAAGGGAAGTGAGGGCCTGCTACGCGCCCCGCCGCGCCAGCACTTCGGCGGGCAGAACCGCATTCATTGCCCCCGAGCGGAACCCCTGGCAATCGAGCGTGACGTACTTGAATCCCGCCTTTTTCAGAGCCGCCGTGATCGCGTCCATCATCTCCATCGTCAGCGCCCGCGGCAGTTCATTGCGGGCGATTTCCACGCGCGCCAGCTCACCGTGGTGGCGTACGCGCATCTCGCGAAAGCCCAACTCTCGCAGGCTACCCTCGCCACGTTCCACCTGTTCCAGCACTTCGCGTGTCACCGTGCGGCCGTACTCCACGCGCGAGCTCAGGCACGGCGCAGCCGGGCGATCCCACACTGGGTAGCCGGCCGCTTTGGCCAGTGTCCGCACCTCCAGTTTCGTCAGCCCGGCCTCAGCCAGCGGCGCCAGAACCGCATGCTGCTCGGCGGCGCGCTGGCCGGGGCGAAAATCCTGCCTGTCATCGGCATTCATCCCATAGGCGATATTCGCAAATCCCAGCTTCGCCCCCAGCTCCTCCATCACCCGGAACAACTCGTCTTTGCAGTGGAAGCAGCGGTTCGCATCGTTGCGCGCATACTCCTCGCGATCCAACTCATCCGTGGCAACCACCTGCAACGGCATTCCCAGCGAGTGCGCAAATGCGCAGGCTTGCTCCATGTCGCGCCTTGCCAGCGAGGGCGAATCGGCCAGCACCGCCAGCATGCGCTCGCCCAGCACGCGATGTGCCGTGGCCGCCAGAAACGCTGAATCAACTCCACCCGAGTAAGCCACCATCAGGCTTCCCGATTCACTGATCCGTCCTTCCAGCCTGCGCAGTTTCGCGGCCGCATATGCGTTTCCGGGATCTACGGCGCTTCCCGCCGCGCTCACTCGCTCCCTTGTTCCCTTGCTCGCTTGCTCCCTGGTTTCCGCGCTCGCCGCCATGCGTCCGATTATACCCTTGGCGTTTTTTCCTGGCTGCCGTCATGACTGCTCCTCTCGCGGCTTCGTGTTTGACGGCTCAGGCTCAGGGCAATAGCTTGGAAGAGAGTGAATAAGCCTCAATTCGGTGTCCTGGTTTTAGGAGGTTGGATGCGGCACAGGTCATTCCCGGGCATTTCAACCGGCTTTTGGCTCCTTGTCCTTCTGCTGGCGTGGTCCGCGGCGTCGGCCCAGGATTTGCAAAGCTTCGAAAAGCGCATCACCGTCAAGGTGCTTCCCAATGGACTCACACTGATCATGTGCGAGCGCCATGACGCGCCCGTCTTCAGCTACACCACATTCGTTGACGCCGGCGACGTGAACGACCCGTCGGGCGAGAGCGGCCTGGCCCACATGTTTGAGCATCTCGCTTTCAAGGGCACATCCCAGATCGGCACCACCGACTACGCCGCTGAAAAAATCGCTCTCGCAAAGGTCGAAGCGGCCAACAACGCCTATGAGGCCGAATACCTGAAGCAAGTCGGGCGCGACGAAAAAAAGCTTGCCGTGCTGCATCAGGCTTTTCTTGCCACACAGGCCGAAGCGGAGAAATACGTCATCCCCAACCAGTTCACCGAGGTTGCTGAAGCCAACGGCGCAAACGATTTGAACGCGGGAACCGGCCTGGACGACACGCAGTATTTCTGGTCGATGCCGGAGAACCGGCTTGAGTTGTGGGCGTGGATGGAATCCAGCCGCCTGGCCGATGTGGTCCCGCGCGAGTTCTACAAGGAGCGCGACGTAGTGATGGAAGAGCGCCGTATGCGCGTCGATTCAGATCCCATCGGGCGTCTTGAGGAGCAGCTTCTGGCCACAGCCTACGTAGCGCATAATTACGGCCGCAGTGACATCGGCTGGCCCAGCGAAGTGAGTCAGATCACGGCCACTGAGGCCATGGCCTTCCACAGGAAATACTACGTCGGAGGCAACATCGTTATCGCTATCGTGGGCGACGTGGACCCCAGAATCGATCTGCCCATTCTGGAGAAATATTTCAGCCGCGTTCCCGCCGGCCCCAAGCCCCAGAACATGACGACCGTCGAGCCGCCGCAGTTTGCCGAGAAGTCCGTTATCATCCGCGAGCAAACCCAGCCGGTCTATATGGAGGGTTACCACCGTCCCAGCTACCACGATCCCGATGACGCCGTTTACGACGCCATCAGCGATATCTTTTCCAACGGCCGCGTATCGCGCCTCTATCGCAGTCTCGTCGAGCAGCAGCAGATTGCCGCTGCGGCCGAAGGCTTCACTCCGTTCCCCGGCGAAAAGTATCCCAGCCTCTTTGCCTTCTACGCTGAACCGCTCCCCGGTCACACTCCCGCCGAAATGCGCGATGCGATTCACAAGGAGATCGACAAGCTCAAGACCAGCGACGTAACCGATGCGGAGCTTCAGATGTACAAGACGCGCGCTCGTGCCGACCTTCTGCGGGGCCTCGCCGACAACCAGGGCCTCGCCGATTCCCTCGCTGAGTACCAGACGCGCTACGGAGACTGGCGCGAATTGTTTCTGCAGCTCGATCAGATCGACAAAGTTACGAAAGCCGACATTCGCCGCGTTGCCAATAAGATCTTTGTGGCCACCAACCGGACCAGCGCGGAGATCGACACCGAACCGTCGCCCGCAGCCGGCAAATTGGATGGAGACGCGCAGTGAGGAACGAACGCGGACACGTAGCGCCGGCCTCCAGGCCGGGGTCCCCAACGACAGGTCTTCGTCGTTGGGGTGGAAGACCGGCTGTAGTGCGGGTCTCCAGACCCGCACATTGCTTCGCGCTCATCCTCTCTGTCCTTGTTGCCGCAGTTGCCCCGGCATCTGCTCCCGCGCAGCAATCCAAACCCTGGGAGCAGATTCCCATTCCTCCGCTCCACCTCTTTCATCCGCAGCAGCCCAGGCGCATCGAGTTGAAGAACGGCATCGTCATCTTCTTACAGGAAGATCACGAGTTGCCGTTTATCTACGGTTCAGTGCTCGTTCCCGAGGGATCGCGCGATGAAGATCCGGCCAAAGCCGGGTTGGTCGGCCTCTACAGCCAGGCATGGCGCACCAGCGGCATCGCGAGCATCAACGGCGACGCTATGGACGACCTGCTCGAATCGAAAGCTGCGCATATTGAAACTGAAGGCGATGACGATTCCACCGCGATCTCCTGGGATTCGCTGAAAGGCGACTCCGACCAGGTCTTTTCCCTGGCCATGGATCTGTTCTTCCATCTCAAATTCAGCGCGGACAAGCTCGAGCTGGCAAAGCAGCAGGAAGCCACCGCAATCATCCGCCGCAACGACGACGAGGACGCCATCGCCGGCCGCGAGTCGGCCAAGCTGGTCTACGGCGCGAACAGCCCGTACACGCGCCAGCCTGAGCTCGCCACCATCGGCGCTGTTACTCTCTCTGATCTCGAATCCTGGCACGAACGCACGCTCAAGGGAAAACTGATCGTCGGCATCTGCGGCGACTTTGATCCCGCGGCCATGGAGGCCAAGGTGCGCGCGGCCTTTGAAGGCCTTCCCCTGGTCACGCCCGCGCCGCCTCGCCACGATGAATTTCCCGGTCCCACGCCCGGCGCGTACTTCATCGACAAAGAAGATGTAAACCAATCCAACGTGCAGATCGTGGGCATTGGCATCGACCGCCGCAATCCCGATGTGGCGGCAATCGCGGTCATGAATGAGATTCTTGGTGGAGGATTCGGCAGCCGGCTCTTCGTGAAAATTCGCACCCAGCAGGCTTTGGCGTACGACGTTGGTGGAGGCTTCAGTTTCACCTACGATCACCCCGGCGCCTTCCAGGTCGAAGTCCTCACCAGAAGCGAAAAAACCGTGGACGCCACCAAACTCGCTCTCGCTGAAATCGCCGCCCTCAACACCCGGTCCTTCACCGCGGACGAGCTCAAGCGCGCCAAAGACGACATTCTCAACTCTTTTCTCTTCCGCTACGACACCAAAGACAAAGTCCTCGATGAGAGCGAGGAACTCGAATTCTACGGCTATCCCGCAGATTATCTTGAGACCTACCACGCGGCCCTCGAGAAAGTTTCGCTCGCCGATCTGGCCGCCGCCGCCAAAAAGTACATTCATCCCGAAAGGCTCGCCGTGCTCGTCGTCGGAAATGGTCCGGAGATCAAGCCGGGACTCGACGCCCTTGGCATGGGTCCATCGATTCCAGTCAACATCGCAATTCCGCCACCGTCCGGTCCACCGTCATCAGCCGGGGCTGCGGCGCAATGATCCATTGCATGCAATCTCATCGCGGGCCATTCCCGTAGGCGCTCAGCTCCGCCCGCCAACAAATCAGGAGAAGCCAACAAATCAGGAGAAAGTGAAATGAATACGAGTTCAAGACAACCGGCAACCCCGCCCGACTCTACAGGCACCTCCCGCCATCCCTCGCAACTCACTGCGCAGCGGGCCGCGGTCGCGCGCCTCGTGGCCGCCGGTGTCGCCATTGACCGTCCCGACACCTGCGTCATCGATGCCGATGTTGAAGTCGCGGCCGGCACGGTCATCGAGCCATTTGCGCAACTGCTCGGCCGCACGCGTGTCGGCGCTGGCTGCCGCATTCGTTCCTTCTCCGTCCTTGAAAACTGCACACTGGGCGATCGCGTTCAGATTCTTCAAAGCTGCGTCCTCGAAGATTCCACCATCGCCGACGGCGCGCGCATCGGGCCATTCACCCACATGCGCCCCGGCAACGAAGTCGGCGAAAACGCCCACGTCGGCAATTTCGTTGAATTGAAAAAGTCCCGGCTCGGCAAGGGAGCCAAAGCCAACCACCTTACCTACCTTGGCGACGCCGAGATCGGCGAAGCCGCCAACATTGGCGCCGGAACCATCACCTGCAACTACGATGGTGTCTCGAAGCACGTCACGCGCATCGGCAAAGGCGCATTCGTGGGTAGCGACAGCACGCTCGTCGCGCCCGTCGCCATCGGCGACGGAGCCTACATCGGCGCCGGCTCCTGCATCACCAAAGACGTCCCCCCCGACGCCCTGGCCGTCAGCCGCAGCCGCCAAATCACCAAGGAAGGCTGGGCTGGTACTCGCCGCGCCAAACGCGCGCCCAGGCAATCGTAAGCCTCCAAAATCGGCTGAGGAGATCGGTTCCGAGACCATTCCCCGCCAAGGCCAGTGGTGCTACAGGTTCGTCGCAACACGGTGCCCCGTTCGGGTGATTGAGACGGGGTAACCCGGATGATACTCTCACCAAAAGAGTTGCCCCCCGCCCACTGTCTCGGTACTGCGGCGGTCGGCGACGTTAAGGCGATATCTCGTTAGTTTTGTGGACCTTTCAGCCCGCGCCGGCGTCAAAAGGTTATGGCGTGGCCGACGCTTTGGAACCGGGCCTTGACGACTTTCACTAGGCTGAAACAACCCGCGGAACCCAGGGCAAGCGCGCCGCGTAACCGGAACGGAAAGGACCACGGGCCGGCAGTTTGAAATTGAAGTTGCGACGCACGAAGGTTTGGAACGAAAAAAGCCTGCCGCGCGGGCACTCGAAGATTCACCTGGTTTCGCGGACCGCGCGGGCATAATAAAACGGAGGCTGCCGCTTGGCGTTATCTTTGACAGACGTAAAAGCGATGGGCACAGCGAGGAGCCCGCGAAACGAAGGCGACGCGCGTGCGCGTAAGCCGGCGCGCGTTCTCGTCGTCGACGACGAAGCTTCTGTCCGCACCATGATTGCCGCCGCCCTCGAGCGTCAGGGCTATACCGTTGAGCAGGCCTGCGACGGCCGCGACGCCCTCGACGTTCTCGAGATGAACACCTTCAATCTGGTGCTCACTGACATCGTCATGAACGATGTCAACGGCATCACCCTGCTCGAGCGCATTCACGCCCTCCAGCCCAATCTTCCCGTCGTAATGGTCACCGCCGTACACGACATCAGCGTGGCCATTGACTCCATGCGCCGCGGCGCCTACGACTATCTCCTCAAGCCGTTTGAGCGCGATCAGTTGTTGAATACTGTCGAGCGCGCCCTCAGTCATCGCCAGGCGCTCGAAGAAACCCATAACTACCACCAGAGCCTCGAAGAAATGGTTCGCGCCCGCACAGAGATGCTGCGCCACGCCATGGAAGATCTCGAGCACTCCTATGACGTCACGCTTGAAGCCCTGGGCGACGCACTCGATTTGAAGGACTCCGAAACCGAGGGCCACTCCAAGCGCGTCACCGCCTACGCCATCGCGCTCGCCCGCGCCATGGGCATTCCCCCCGAAGAAATCAAGATCATCGCGCGCGGCGCTTTCCTCCACGACATCGGCAAAATGGCCATTCCCGACGAAATCCTCCGCAAGCCCGGCAAATTGACCGAGGAAGAGCAGGCGCTCATGCGCGAGCACTGCGCCCGCGGCTACAACATGCTGCGCAAAATTCCGTTCCTTGCCGGCGCGGCCGAAATCGTCTTCTGCCACCAGGAGCACTACGACGGCAACGGCTACCCCAATCACCTCGCCGGCCGCGAAATCCCCATCGGTGCGCGCATCTTTGCCGTGGCCGACACGCTCGACGCCATCACCAGCGACCGTCCCTACCGCAGGGCTCGCGGCTTCGACTCCGCGCGCGAAGAGATCCTGCGCTGTTCGGGCACGCAATTCGATCCCGCCGTCGTCGAAGTCTTCCTGAAGATCCCCAATGAGCTCTGGCAGGAGCTGCGCTCCGAGATCAGCGGCCAGCACATGCGCTTCTCCACCTTCGAAATGGCCCACACTCAGGCCGCCTCGTAACGCCGCAAAAGTCCGATTAGGTCTAGAATGGTTCCATGATGTTCCGGGCCGCGATCGCTCTTCTCGCGCTTGCCGTGCCCGCCTTTGCTCAACATGGCGGCGTCCACGCCGGATCTATAGGCGGTCGAGGATTCTCGGGGCCCGCAGGCTTTTCCTCGCATCCTGCTTTCTCTGGATCGCCCGGCTTTGCGCGGCCTGCGCCCGCGGCTCGCTACGGTTCCGTCGCTGGTTTTCGAACCTACGGCCAACCTGGTCCGAGATCTCCCTACTACGGAAATCGATTTGCGGCCGGTCGTTCGTCGCCAGGTCGTTTTTCATATAACCCGCGCGCTGCCGGCCTCTCTCGCGGAAGGAACCCGGATCGTGATCGATTCGACGCACGCCGTCGCCAATTCCACAACTGGTACGTCAGCACCTATCCCTATTGGGCCGGATATCCCTACCTGATCGATCCCAATGCTTACAATCTCGGCCTCTACGATTGGGACGATTCCGATAACTCTGCGTCCGATACCTCTCAGTCTGACAGCTACGAATCCAATCAGTACGGCCCGGCGCCGCTTTATCCGCCTCCGTATCCTGAAGAAGCGCCACCGTATCCGAACCAGGGCTACGCCGCGCCAGTTGCGGAAGCCGGCGCCGCAGTGCCGGCCGTATCAGACCAGTTTCTTACCGTGATCTTCAAAAACGGTCGCGCTCCCATCAAGGTGCGGAACTACCTCATGACGGCAAAGGTCCTCACCGATCTTGACTCCCAGCACTATGAACAGATTCCGCTCGATCAGATCGACCTGGCCGCAACAGTGCGCATCAACACCGCCGCCGGCGTCGACTTTCAGGTTCCCGGCGCATCCCGCGATTGAAACACCGGAGGGAGCAGGGGCCTTCAGGCCCCTGAGTCAGCAGCAAAAAACGATCCCGGCCTTTAGGCCCGGAAGCTGATCACTGACCAATGTCCACTGTCCACTGTTCACTGTTCACTGTTCACTATCCACTGAGGTCCAACCCATGCCCACCCTTTCCCCTGATGCCGCTCAATCCCGTCTCGCCCAACTTCCCGGCTGGCAAATTGAATCCGGCGAGCTCGTCCGCACCTTCGAGTTTCCTGACTTCGTCGCCGCCCTCGCCTTCGTCAACTGCATCGGCGAACTTGCCGAACAGGCCGGCCACCACCCCGACATCGACATTCGATACAACCGCGTCCGGCTCTCGCTCGTCACCCACTCTGCCGGCGGCCTCACCGAAAAAGACTTCGACCTCGCCGCACAGGCACAAAACCTGGCACCGTGACTCTCGGCCGACGGCGAACGCGGCTCAGATACTGCCCTGACGAAGCGGTGCTGGCTCTATGGCAATCTGTTGGCACGAATTTCGGCCCTGATCCAGGCCCGGGCTGCATCCTCATCGGCGAAATCGTTCACTAGTTCATCCTGAACGCCGGGTGGCATCATCCGGACAATCTCGACCCGCTCGGATTGCGAATTGTAGTTTAGATAGCAGTTGAGGGGCACACCGTCCGCGAACAGCTCCTCACAATGCGGACCGGCCCCGGGCCTGTCTTTTCCACCTGCTGCGTCCGTCATTGGAACCCTCCTTGATACGCGGCTATAAACCGAACTATGGTGATTTAGACCACATGGGATTCGTAATCTCGACCGCACGCTCCGTCGATGTGCACTCAGAGGTACCCAGAGGTAGTAGATGCGCGATTTCGGCCCTCCAAGATTCCGCTCCGGAATTCTGGATTCTCTGGCGTTCTTCCCATCTTGCGGTACGTGTCCGGGCACTTCCGCGGTGCCGATAGCCCTCCCAGGCTCGATTCGCATGAGGCCGGGGCACGGAAGAGCGCTCCGATTCATCCTCCCCTCCGACCGTGCGTTCAGCCTGTTTCCTGTTCCCAAGGAGCTTATTCTAGAGAGGTTATTCTCAATAAAGGCATTGGGCGCATTGCAACCACTCAACCCCTGGCCATCCGATTTCGCGGGCGCTCAGCACCGTTTCAAGCCGCAATTAGATGCTCATTTGCAATGAAGGTTGGCTGGCCGAACCAGAAATAAATTTTGATTTTTGTATTTGCATTTACCTCAATCTATGCTAAGGTGTATTTATTCCGGTTGTGAGGCGGTCAGATCCCCTCCCAGCCGGGAGTAGTTTGCGTCACTGGCCTCCCGGCACGAACAGCTAGACCGTTCGTGCCGTCTTTTTTTTTGCGCGCAGATTCCCTCACTGGCTCTCAATCCCCGACCCCTGAACCCTGACCCCTGAACCCTGGCCCCTGTCTTTCCTTGTCAAGCCCTTGCGCCTCAGATCTTCCTTCCAACTTGCCCCTAAGATGTTTCTTTTCTAGTCTCTGACCCCTGATCTCTGATCTCTGCCAAGTTTGCTGGTAATTTCCGCCTTTTGGCGCATACTTGTTTCGGTCGTCCAATCTGGTCAGCGTCGCAACGATGGGGATATTGGCTTCCGGCTGATCACTCACCACGGTTCACTGACCACTGGCAGCCGAAGGCGGCCCGTAACTCCTTTGCGGAGACATATCTGCGGGTAACTCGCCTTTTTTGACATAGATGGCGCACCATACTTGCGCCAATCCTATGATTCCAACGGAGTTATTTTCAGAAGGGGGGAGGGGTACCCCCCATGACTCATCGGTAAACAGAGGACCAAGCCTGCGCCCGCGGCCGGCCTCGGAGATTTCAAGTTTGTCTTAATATGGGAGTCGAGGCACTTTCATCAAGCACTTTTTCAAAAGCCGCTGGATTTGGACCCTTGCAGTCTTTGCGCTCACTGCGGCCAGCTATGCGCAGTGGTCGAATCCGGCCGACGATGTTCCGGCATATCATCCTTCGGCCCCGCTCAATATTCACGCATTGCCACCGATTCTTCACGGCGCGCAGTTGACGGGGCCGAACTTCCGCTACCACTGGCAGGTGCGCGCTTATCAACTGGCCGTCCAGATTCCCGCCGTCATTTACCAGCTTCCGTGCAACTGCCGCTGCGATCGCGCCCTGGGCCACACCAGCCTGCACAGTTGCTATGAGACGACGCACTCCACCGAGTGCTCCACCTGCGCCCAGGAAGGCTTTTACGCCTATTACAAGACCAAGGCCGGCTGGACGCCCGCGCAGATTCGCGCCGGCATCGCACGCCACGAGTACGAATCCATCGATCTCGACCAGCAATAGATATCCGAGGAGGGTCGTCATGAAGCTGCGTATTTTTGCTGTGTCTCTTGCGGCATTAACGCTTCTGCTTGTCCCTTCTGCCCAGGCCCGGGCAGCAGACAAAGCGGATGCCTACTTCGGCTACAGCCGCGTCGGCGCCAATCTGTATGCGCCAAATACGTCGGGCATGAATGGCTGGCAGGCTGCGGCGCATGTCAAGCTGATTCCCTTTGTTGGCATCGAAGGCGACGTGTCGCGTTACAGCCAGAACCCCGCGGGCCTCTCAGAGAACGTGACGCTGGTGATGTTCGGTCCGCGCGTGACTGCTCACGCTGCCGGCTTCAGCGTCTTTGCTCATGGGCTCGCCGGCCTTGCCCATGAGAGCGCAACCGTTACCACCTATCCCTCCACCTCGTACAACGCCGCCAGTTACGCCTTGGGCGCCGGCGCAGACGTGCCCGTGTTTCTTGGATTGAAGCTTCGCGTGACGGGCGATTACCTCGGCAACAGCAAAGCGCCGTCCACGGGGTCCGCGGCTCCCGGCCACTATCGCATTGGAGTCGGCGTCGCATACCACTTTTAGCGCAGGTCCTAATCGAGCTGTCCAGCAGCTTCGCCGGCCATTTCGGCGTAAAATAGAACGATGCAGCACGAGCCATTCGGCTCTGCGCGCACCCGGCGGTACTCGGGCATCATCAAACGAGAGGCCGCAGAAAGTCCGGGGTCCCCAACGACAGGTCTTCGTCGTTGGGGTGGAAAAATGGGGGCGTCACGGTTTCGACGGGATCGATTGCGGCATGGGAGGCATGTCGGGGTGTGGGCACCCGTAATCGCCTGCAAAAACAAAGTTGCCAACGATAATCTGGCACTTGCTGCTTAATTAATTAAGCAGCCGTCCTCCGCGGCTTCGCCTGTGGGCCGCGAGCGGGCGTCGCACAGCAGGCTGGTGGTTGCGGCTCGGTCCGTGTTGCACCCATAAGATCATCGGACTAGTTCTCGTCGCATCTTGTCCGTTCTTAAGCGCCGTGAGCGAATTCAATCGAATCGGACACAGCATGGACTCTCCCGGCTGACAGCGATTTCGGACGCGGGTTCGACTCCCGCCGCCTCCACCAAGTTCTGGCCCTTAGCTATGGGCTTTCCTTCGTTTGCGCGAGTGGAAAAGCAATTTGCGCAGTCAAGAATTCCGGCAATAAAAGATTCAAGAGCACGCGCCGTGGAACGACGAACACTACTGCAGCTCGCGGGCACCATGGCTCTCGGCCGAGCCATCGGTCTGGGCGCCGCACAATCGGTTCTCGATCATGCTGCATCCTTCCACTCCAGCGGCCTTGGCACGGGTCGGCCTTATCCCTTCCCGGTGGACATTCTCTATCACGGCAGACGCGCCCGGCCTGAAATCGCATTGACCTTCGACGCCTGCCCGCGGAAAGAGCGCCCCGAATTCTCGACTGAGATCGTGAACTTTCTCCAAAAAGAAAAGACAGCTTCCGTTGGGATCACCGGCGAAGATTAGCCGACAATTCGGTACTAAGCGCACTTCGCTACGATGCGCTTCGCCGGTATCTAACCGGCGAAGCGGAGCGGCGTGCATCGCAGCTCCTATTACTGATGCTTGCCGGTCATCGAAACGTCAGCGCGCCGTGGCAGGTGGAGTTTCTTCTTTGACGGCCTATCTACTTCGCCTTGTCGAAAAGCGCGGATGCACGAAGGAATACATGCGTTCTTCAATGCATGGCACATTGCAGATGTATCGTGCTGACACTGCAAATCACAAAGCATGAATCGCGTCTTGGTTATGTTGCCGTCAAGAAATACGTATTCACTGCACGCATCAGTGACGCGCGGTTAAGATGAGGCTCCATCCCTTCATAGCGAGCTTTCCAGCAGACCTGGTTCACCAGGTCGCGAGGATAGCATGCGCGCAACTCCTCTTTCAGTGTTTCGCGAATGTAAAGGATCAATTCGCGCAATGCGTCCTGGTCGACCTCGAGTCCGCGTTCGTGAGCCACGCGTCGGAAAATCTCGCGGAACTGCTCTTCCGTGGCGGCGCCAAGCCTGATCTTCGTCTGAATCCGCCTCAGAAATGCCGAATCCAATACCGTTCCCGGATCTCTGTTTGACGCAAACACAACCAACATTTCAAAGGGAATCTCGATCTTTATGCCCCCTGCAAGGGTGAGAAACTCAATTCTTCGATCAAGTGGAACAACCCAACGGTTTAATAAATCCTCGGGGGGAATCCTTTGCCGCCCGAAGTCGTCGATAATCAGCACACCATTGTTGGCCTTCATCTGCGGGGGACCGTCATAGTAGTTCGTTACGGGATTGAATTGAAGATCCAGCATTTCGACCGTCAATTCTCCACCCACCGTGACTGTGGGTCGCTTGCATCGAACCCAACGCCGATCCCCTTCCTCTAGCTCTTTGTTGACTGCAGCTAGATGAATCGCCGGATCGTAGACAGTAATAATTTGACCTCCGGTTTCGACAGCGAACGGAATCCAAATCTCATCTTCAGCGAGCACATGCGCCAGTGCTTCTGCGGCAGCGGTCTTGCCTACGCCTGGCGGACCATAGAGGAAGATAGCGGCTCCGGAATTCAGAGCCGTTCCAAATTGCGATAACACTTCGCCGTCAAATACAAGGTGAGCGAATGCGCGCTCGACATCAGCCGGGCGTACATTGATGTTGCGCATACCCTGTTTCCGAACTTGCGTGACGTAGCTATGCAGCGAAACCGGCATCGCGCCTGAATATTGGCTTTGCGATAGGAGTTCCAACGCGCGCGCTCTGCCCTGAGTTGAGATAACAATTTCCGGCACATTGCCCGTCATGCCTGTCACTTCGCAGAGCAGCTTGGTCCTTAGCCGCGAGAATAGATGCTCTGCTACGTCGTAGCTGAGCCGGGTTTGCCGTGCAAGATCAAGAATCGAGAATGGCCCTTGGATGTAGAGGGTTTTCAGCGCGATGTTTTCAAGGATGGACTCTCGTATTCCGACTTCGGCAATGGTTCGTGGCTTGTGCTCCGGACTGGAAAGGTGCTCAGTCCTCGGAATTTCGTACATGCTAGAACTTTTATTCGTTGTGTCATCGTGCTTTTTTGCTTGCATTTCAATCCTTCTTATCACACCGCGCGGCCATGTACGCGAGTCGCTTCCACGGGCGCCAAGGTCCAGCACCTCATTTGCAACTCCGTCCCGTATCTTTCTAATTGGATTTTCCGATATGGCCCCCTGCCTCGCGCATCATACGCTTCTCCTGCCCTCGACAGCAACGAATTTGCCACCAGGGCGGGCCCAACGAGTTCAGCGCTGTTTCGTCGGCTGGTTTTCGCTGTCTGACAAACCCCGCTGGCTGCTGCGCAATCATTTTCTCCGACACTGCTCCGACCCTCCTTCCTCAGTCCCAGAATTTGCAACCGCAATCGCGGTGCTACCCGCTCGGCACCGGCAGCGCCCAGATTCGCGGAAGCATCTGGCCAAACAGACGCCGGTGCAGATGCTCCTCGACCAGTAACAACCAGTAGTAGCGGGCGTGCTTGACCAGCCGTCTGCCCGTCTTCACCAACCGCTGTTGCAAGCTCGTCAGCGAGCAGGCGTCGATTCTCTTCGGCAGCACCAGGCGACGCCACAAGTTGCCCAGGTTGTAGGCCAGCAGGCTCAACTGTAAGCGTGCTTCATTGGCTCGGAACCGATGACACGATAACCGGGTCCAATGCGTCGCCTGCTTGCCTTCCTTGATCCATTGCTCGGCCGTGCCCCGCTTGTTGTAGAACCGCACTACGGCCCGGCTCGGCAGGCCTAGATTCGTGACGATGAAGCCGACTCGCGGAAACAGCTCTCCGACGTGGAACTCCACCTTCGCCACTACTCGTCGTGCCGTTTTCCAACTGGCCGCTTGGTAGAGAAAGCCCTTGTACCGGACCACTGGTTTGTAGCTCGGCCTCCCCGGTGGCCTCGTCAGCAACTCCGCAATGTCCCGCTTCAAGCTATCGTTGGCTGGAATGCGAATCGCATACGTCACACCGCGCTCCTCCAGTGCTCCATAAATTTCCGGTTTGGCAAAGGCCGCGTCCGCCCGAAAAGCAACTTGCTTGCCCTCCGCCTGCTGACGCTCGATCTCCGGCAACAGCAATTCGTTCCGGTCTTCGGCGCTGTGCACGTTGCCCGGACGCAGCTTCGCCGCCAAACAATCCCCGTGGCCATTGAACAGAAACAGCGGGTGGTAGCAGACCGACTCAAAGTGCCCGTTGTAGGCGCTGCCCTCCTGCTCACCATGAACTGGACTCTCGCTGGAGTCCATGTCGAGCACAACGCGCTCGGAGCTATCGAGAGACTCAGCCCGCCCTAGCGTCTCCCGGTTCAACGCCATAAGCCCGATCAGATTCTCCTCCTTGGTCAGCAGTTCGGTCTCGAACCAGTGCAAGGTCGAGGTCAGTGCTGCACCCCTATCCCAGAATCCTCTGTGAACCGATCAATCGGAAGGTTGGGTCGGCTGCCAGTCGCTCGGCGTCGTTGAGGTCCTCGTAGTCCGCCAAGCGGCTGTAGACTGACTGCCGCAGTAGATCGCCTAGCGTGAACTGCTTGTTCAAACCTTGTCGCGAGTCGCTCAAGTGTTCCTCGATGAGCGTCTCCAGACCCAGCCGCTCATCCAATTCACGAACCAGAATCAGGCCGCCATCGGAAGTCACTCGCGATCCCTGGAAATCGACCTTCAGGGAAGCATTGAACGAGAGTTGAAAGGGCTGATTTTGCTTTTCACCCACGGGGTGTGTACCTCCAGTGCGCCTCAGACATGCTGGAACCCGCATGAATCAAGGCTTCCAGGGGCATCGTAAACTTAATTCGTTAGATTCAAATCGGAAATGGAGGCTAAGAATTCGAGACTAGATAGAATCTTTCCGGATCGTTGCCCAAGTAGTAACTGAAGGATAGCCGGTGATCAGGAGATTACCCCAGGAAAGGTCTCCGTAAACGGGCTTCGGCTCCGCAACGAGCATGTCACTTGCGCGGCACCTGTCTGATGCTGCGGTCGGAGAGTTTGATCACGTTTGTCTGCCGGCCACCCAGATCATCTCCATAGTTGTCCCTTCGGCCATCGGTAAGTTTGGCTCACGATGTTGCCATGGAATCGAACTGCAACAACGTCTATGTCCCTTGCTTCGAGCTTCCGCTCGAGGTTCACTTCCTCTACTGGCTGGGCGCCGTCTACGCCATGCGCGAAAGTGTGCGGTCAGCCTCGACGAGGGCTACCGCTTCGCCTTGCTGATGAGGTCATGCATACTCTCACTCTTAGCTGGTCGAAGGTACACGCACTTCCATGCTACGGCGACACCCGAATGGACAACGGATATGGTGATTGCGGCAAAGAATTTTGCTCATTCGAGAGGAATTCCGGTTAATACTTAAGAGGAACCGTCCGGAGGTCGCCCCGATGATAAAGTTGCGTTGCTCGCGCAGAGAGTTTCTTGGCGTCGCAGGAATGGCAGCCGGCGCCTCCATTGCGCAGCCTGCGCTGGCGTCAATCATACCGACGCCATCAAGCCGCGTAGCCATTGGAAACTGTCCTAAATACGACCGGCAGGTTTCTGACGTGCTTTCCGGCATGTTTGACCAACTCGGCGGGCTGCATAAGCTTGTCCGGGGCAAGACGGTGGCCATCAAGTTGAACATGACTGGCGGGCCGGGCGCCAAGCTAAACAACATGCCCAACCAGATGACCCATTGGGTCCACCCGCAAGTCATCGGGGCACTGGTCTCGCTGCTCGGCAGCGCCGGGGCACAGCGCATTCGCCTGCTGGAAAGCGCGCCGGTCGGTACAAAGCCGCTTGAGGAGTTCATGCTCTCTGCGGGCTGGCAGCCGAAGGATTTTTCGAGCGCTGCGGCGCGCGTCGAGTTTGAAAACACGAACTTCCTCGGCAGTGGAAAGACGTACGCCCGATTCATGGTTCCGGGTGGCGGTTTGATCTACGCGGGCTACGATCTGAACCACTCCTACCTTGATGCAGACGTCTTTGTCTCATTGGCCAAGCTGAAGGAGCACCGCACGGCAGGCGTTACGCTGTCGATGAAGAACTGGTTTGGCATCACGCCATGCACCATCTATAGCCAGCAGGCGCCCGAAGACGAACCAAGCATTGTTCCGGTGGGATACCGTGGGCCCATGCACTCCGGGTCGCGCGTGCCGCCCAAGAGCGCCCCTCAGCCCGTAGCTGAATCGAAGGACCCGGGCTTTCGTGTTCCGCGCGTTACCGCCGACCTGGTGGCGGCCAGACCCATTCACCTCGCGGTCATCGACGGAATCTACACCATGACCGGCGGTGAGTTGCCCAACCAGGAGCGCAACTGGATCCATCGGCCGGTTCACCCCGGGGTGTTGATTGCGGGCATGAACTGCGTCTCAACTGATGCTGTAGCCACAGCGGTAATGGGATTGGACCCCATGGCTGATCGCGGTGCTCCTCCCTTTGAAACCTGCGACAGCACACTGCGGCTCGCTGAGCACCTGGGCGTAGGCACACGCGACCTGACGCGTATCGAGGTTGCGGGCACACCGATTGCGAAGGCAAGATTCCGGTTTCCGACGCTGACGCAGTTGACCACCTAGCCCACGGCTCCAGGCCGATCAGCTGAAGAGCGCGTCGTCCCACGACTGCGGTTCGTCCCACATCGGTGTGGGCTCAAAGTAACCCGTTCCTGGCTTGAGATGACGCTTGAGCTCGTCATCGTTCAGCGCAATTCCGAGGCCGGGGGTGTCGGGTACAGGGATATAACCTTTGTTGATGATCGGCTTTTCCACCCCAGTGACGAGGTTCTGCCAGAAGGGCACGTCGAGCGAATGGTTCTCCAGCGCGAGGAAGTTGCGCGTGGCCGCAGCGCAGTGGACGCATGCCATGCAGCCTACCGGAGTTCCTGCAAAGTGCATGGCCATGGGTACACCATACTTGAAGGCCATATCGCCGATGTGGTGGGTTTGCAGAATTCCGCCGGAGGTGGCGAGATCGGGATGAATCTTGTCCACGGCGTGCTCTCTGCATAGGGTCTCGAAATCCTCAACTCTGTAAATGTCCTCACCGGTAAGCGTCGGTGTCGGGCTCTCCTGCGTAATCTCTTTGAGCAGATCCGTGTAGTACCAGGGAATCACATCTTCCATCCACTCTAGGTTGAATCTCTCATACGCCTTGCCGAGCCGGATGACCGATTTCACGCCGATGTGGCCCAGGTGATCCATCGAGAGCGGCATATCGTATCCAATGTTCTCGCGCACCGCAGCCACGTACTCGCACAGGCGGTTGATGCCCTTATCCGTCACCTCGGTCGCAATAAACAGGTTCGGTTGCACGTTCTGTTCCCAGTTGCTCAGCCCTGAAGGCCGCATCACCGCGTCGGGAATCCCATCCAGCACGTTGATTCCTAGGTCCATCTTCATCCAGGTCAAGCCCATTTCCTTGCGCGCTTTGGCGCGACGGCCATATTCGGCGGGATCCATCGATTCCGTGGTGTCCGCATAGATGCGAATCTCGTCGCGCCACTTGCCGCCGAGCATCTGATACACAGGAATGTTGTAGACTTTGCCGGCAATGTCCCATAGCGCCATCTCCACCGCGCACACTCCGCCCGCCTGGCGCGCATTGCCGCCAAATTGCGCGATCTTCTGGAACAGGTAGTCGATGCGCAGAGGATTCTCGCCAAGCAGCCGGCTCTTGAGAACCATCGCGTACTGCGGCCCGGCAATGTCCCGCACTTCGCCCAGGCCGTAGACACCTTGATCGGTGTCAATGCGGATCAGCACGCACGGGCTTGGCCCTGGCTTGACGATCACCGCATAGCGCATATCAGTGATCTTCAGGCTCGACGGACTGGAGGCAAGGTTCACGTTCTTGATCTCCGGCTGAGCTTCCGCGACGCGCCAAACAGCGCCGCCTGCCAGTAAACTGAGTGACGACTTGAGCATGCTGCGGCGGTCGATGCGAAATCGCTGCACGTTGGACATTTCAGTCAGTTCCTTCCATCGTGAGATTTTTTGAAGTCCCATCTTACTCCTGCATTCCCGTGTCCGGCCCGGAGGTTCGGGTCCTCGTTGTTTCGACACAGCGGACTGGTTTGTGGAAAAATGCATAACCGGGGCTGCTGGCAGATCAAAGCCCACGAGAGTTTTCCATGATGAGATCCATGCTTTCCCGACGAAACCTGATTAAGGCAATGGGAGCCGCTGCTGTGACGCCTATGTTGCCGCTACAGATGGTGGCCGCAAAGGATGCGCCCAAGCCCTGGTGGCTGGGCAATGGAATGCCGCAGGAGAGCGCGGCAACGCCGAAGATTGCCTGCGGGATCGATGTAGGTAACGGCGTGACCGACGAAGCCATTCGCAACGTGGTGCAAATCGGTGTCTACCATGTGTTGGCGAACGGCCCGGCGATTCCGTGGACCGTGAACCAGCTTCAGCCGATCGTTGACAAACTCAAGGCCGGCGGCGTCAGGCTGGGGAACCTGATGATTACTGGCTTTCCCAACGTCGTTTATGGGCGACCGGGGCGCGACGAGGAGATCGACAAAATCAGGCAGTCGATTCAGGCCGCCGGCCAGGTCGGCCTGCCTGTCGTGGAATACAACTTTTACGCGCACCGTGCCATGGAGGGCTATTTCGAAGAGACCGGGCGGGGCGGTGCCGGCCTGACCGGCGTCGATTATGACCAGATGAAGGATCTTCCGCCACTCCCGCAGGAGCGTGCGCACACGCTCGACGAAATGTGGGCCAACATTACGTATTTCCTCGAGGCGGTCATTCCCGTCGCCGAAAAAGCGAACGTGCGTCTCGCACTGCACCCCAACGATCCACCCTTTCCGCTCAGCCGGGGATCGCAGCAGATCATGGCCACAGTTGCCGGCTGGAAGCACCTCATCGAAATCTTAGATAGCCCAGCGAATGGAATTACCTTCGATTGTGGCGTGACGATGGAGATGGGCGAGGACCCGGTCGAAGTGTGCCGGTATTTTGGCAGCCGCGATCGCATCAACCACATGCACTATCGCAATCCGCACGTAACCGTGCCTTATCTGAAATATGACGAAGGCTTCATCGATGAAGGCGACGTGAATATGTTCGCAGTGATGCGGGAGCTGATCAAGATGCAGTATTCGCGCGAGATCTATCCCGAGCATCCGCGCGCCATCGACTACGACCGGGAGCGTGGCCCGATTCGCGGATATCCTGGGGGCGGCGGCTACGCTGGCGATCTTTACGACATCGCCTACGCGAAGGCAATGCTGCAGGCGGCGCTGATTGTCGAGCGAACCAGGTGAACGTGTGTGTTACGCCCTCTAGGAACTTGTTGAAATAGGTACCGTTCTGCATCGGGGCGAAGGTGTCGCCCGTCTAATGGGTATGCGTGGAGATGAGCGAGTTCAGGATGGGATGTTCAGCTATGTTTCATTGGAGCAGCGGGTACCTCAGGATCATCCGTTGCGCGCGGTTCGCAAGCTGACGGACACGGTGTTGGGGAGGTTGAGCGCGGAGTTCGATGCGTTGTATGCGGACTCGGGACGGCCTTCGATAGCGCCGGAGTACATTCTGCGGGCGCTGCTGTTGCAGGTGTTCTACTCCGTGCGTTCGGAGCGGCTGCTGGTCGAGCAAATCGACTACAACCTTCTGTTCCGCTGGTTTGTGGGTCTGGGCATGGACGATGCGATGTGGAACCACGCGGTGTTTTCGAAGAACCGAGACCGGTTGCTGACCAGCGATGTGGCGCAGCAGTTCTTTGCGGAAGTGAACCAGCAGGCCAAGCGGTTCATGAGCGACGAGCACTTCACAGTGGACGGCACGCTGATCCAGGCGTGGGCCTCGCAGAAGAGCTTTCGCAGCAAGGACGGTTCCGATGACGGCGACGGGGGAGATTTTCATGGCCAGAAGCGTACGAATCAGACGCATGAATCGACCAGCGATTGGGATGCGCGGCTGTACAAGAAGAGCTACGGCAAGGAGTCGAAGTTGAGTTACCTGGGCCACGTGCTGGTGGAGAACCGCAACGGATTGATTGCCTCCGCGATGGTGACGCACGCCGATGGTCTGGCCGAGCGCGATGCTGCGCTCTTGATGCTGGCGCAAAAGCAAGAGGGCCGCTCGCGGCGCATCACAGTGGGCGCGGACAAGGCTTACGACAGCAAGGATTTCGTCAGCACGGTGCGGGAGTTGAACGTGACACCGCATGTAGCCAAGAACGACAAGGGCCGCAGCAGCAACCTGGACCGAAGGACCACACGGCAGCCTGGCTATGCCGTCAGCCTGAGCCGGCGATGGCTGATCGAGAAGGGCTTCGGTTGGCTTAAGCAAACCGGCCCGCTGCGCCAGGTCAAGCTGCGAGGCCTGGAAAAAGTGGACTGGCTATTCGTCTTCAGTTGCGCCGCACACAACCTGATCCGGCTGCCCAAACGGATGGCTCAACAACCAGGAAGGCTCATGGAGCAGCGTGCCTGAACGTCGCTTGCAGGTCTCGGGGATGCTTCCCTGAGACCTGCAAAGCCCCATAAACACTGGCCAGACCCGCAGTTCAAACAGATTTCAACCGGCTAGGGATCGAAATCACAAGAAAAGACGCTGCGATGCGGCGAATTTCAACAAGTTCCTAGGGCTCCGGTGCGCCAGGGTTCCGGCGCTGCGGCTTCGGCTGTCTGGCTTTTGCAAGCAGAGCATCGAACTCACTGCGCGGCATCTTCAACTTATCGGGATGCGCGTCGATCCACTTGGCGAATGCATCGTACTTCGCCGGCGTCCATCCCCCTTCGAATTGCGCGCCGTTCTTGCCCTCGCGATTCAGCTCGAAGTTATAGTCGTCGGTGAGCGCCGTAAACTCCGCCGCGCTGATGGCGTCTTCGGCCAGTATCGCTGGAATGAAAAGGACTCCCTCCGGCTTGGCCAGCACCAGGTCGCCCGGCAGCACAATGGCTCTTCCGATGCGAACCGGTACGTTGATCCCGGTCAGCTCCATATCGGCCCAGGCAGAAGGATCGTATCCCCGATAGAACCCATTGAAATCCGGAATTTCCCGGTTCTCTTCCTGATCGCGGATTCCCGCATCGAATACGAAGCCCGTTTGCGTGCGTGCGGCCACGGCATTGCCCAGGTTTGAGCCGATCAGGGTGCCTTCGACGATCTTGCCAAACCCGTCGGCAACATACACATCTCCAATCTGCAATTCGTTGATCGGCCAGCTATTGGTCCCGCCTACGCGGCCTTCGGCTTGGCCTTCGGCAAGAATGGCCATTTGCATGTCGGGCCGGGTCGGCATGTATTGCGCCGTGAGTGCGCGACCGGCGAAAGGCTTGTCGCTATGCAGCGCCTGCCAGCCGCCCTCAAATTGGTTACGGTAGCCGTGATCGCGCAGGTATTCCCATACGTCTTCAATGGTCATATCCAGTGCTCGCTTCAGCAGAGCATCAGGCAGCTTAGGCCGCCCATCAGGAAAACGATTGCCCTTCCACTCCGAGGTGTAGAAAAGAATCTGATCGTGCGTCATCTTCACCTGGGCGCGCGAAGGCAGAGCTACCAAAAGGGCGCCAATTGCCGCAGCCATTCCAATCACTTTTTTCATGGAAGTATCCTTCCTTGCGCGCTGTGTCCCTCAGATGCATCATCAACGCATCAGCCCTAGCTTTTACCTTGCGAGCCGCATGCACAAACTGCGATCAAGGAGCACAGCAATTGTAGAACCACGTGACCACCAACGACAGGCACTACCTGTAATTCCATTGCGTTGACTGGAGCTTAGGTGACCACCTAAGAAGGAAGCACATTCTACCGCGGGACAGCGAAGATTCTGGATTTCGGACTGGCGAAACTGACGCAGCCCGGTTCCGACGGTCTGCAGGCTGCCGGCAGTGAAGCAACGACGACCGACCCGCCCGGTGTATTGATGACATTCGGAACGCCAGCCATTGGTGCGCACTCCGATAGGCGTGAAATCTAATCATCAACCAGTAGTTTCCGGATTGGCGGTCACTCAGCCGTCATGCAAGGAGTTGACCATAATGAGCAGTCCCGAGGCAGATAATCACCTTTCCCATAGAGGCACGCGCCTGACGCAGATCCCTTTCAGGAGCAATTTCTCTGTCCGGGGACTCAATAGCCGAACATCTCAACAAGCATCCGGTTGATCTCGGGATCGCTGCGGAGTTCATCCAGGAAAAGGGCGGAGGTGGCGGCAAGGTCGAATGCGGGAGTGGATTCCGCCTGCGCGCGGGCAAGCATCTCCCGAGCGGCTGGGATGTTTCCCAATCCCACGTAAATTTCGAGCAGCGAGAAGGCTGGAATAAATTCGCCATTGCTGCCGCGGTCCTCCAGTTCAAGCAACAGGTGGTTGGCATCATCCCGGCGCCCTGTACGTGCGTAGGCCATTCCCAGCAGACCGATGTAGAGCGGCGCGCGCGAGATTGCGACGACCTTCTCCAGAGTTTCAACCGCCTCCTCGTTGCTGCCAAGAAGGCACAGCGACAGCCCCTTGGCCCAATTCCCGAACAGGTAATCCCCCTGCAATTCCAGCGCCTGTTGAGCGTAGCGTAACGCAAGTTCAGATCGCCCCGAGATCACGAAGGAGAGAGCTGAAAGGCCGTGGATAAACGGAGAAAGTGGATCCAATTGGCAGGCAAGCGTTGCATGGGCTAGTGTCTCCTCCGGGCGACGTTCCAGCGCCAGAAATAAGCCATAGTAGGCGTGCGCCAGGGAGGAGCGCGGGTTTATCTCAATCGCTTTCTGAAAGTGCGACCCCGCCTCGCGCCAGTTGCGGACAAAGTAAAAGGTGTATAAGGCGCGCGAGAAGTTGACCTCCCAAAGCTCGGGAGCAATGGCGGCGGCTTTGCTCACGGCACCGAGCGCAGGCGCTTTGCCTCCTTCGTGCGAGATCCACCCGTATACCCGGAGGATACTGTAGCAGTCCGCAAGCCCCGAGTAGGCAAGGGCGAACTGGGGGTCGAGTTCGATGGCCTGCTGAAAACACTTCATGCCCAGGGCCACGGTGGAGGGCGATCGCTGGCTGCAGAGATGGCGGCCCTTAAGGTACAGCTCATAGGCCTCAAGGTTCTTTGTGGCTGGCTTGACGCCCGCTCCGAGGGTCACCTTGAGCTGATCGGCAATGGCGCGCGCGATCTCGTCCTGAACAGCGAAAATGTCTTCCATCTGCCGGTCGTAACGCTCGGACCAGAGCTGAAAGCCGTTCCTGGCGTCGACCAATTGCACGGTAACGCGAACGCGATTGCCGGCGCGTCGCACGCTGCCGTCGAGTATGTTGGCGACGCGGAGTTTTGACGCGATTTCTCCCGTTTCGACAGCCTTGCCCTTGAAGGAGAACGACGAGCTGCGCGCGGCGACACGCAGGCCCTCCACCTGGCTCAATGCGATCAGTATCTCCTCGGCTAATCCGTCGCTGAAGTACTCGTTTTCCTTGTCCGCGCTGAGATTGGCGAACGGCAGAACGGCGATGGACGCGGTTTCGGGTTGCCGCGCCGCGGGCTGGGCCAGTTCATTCAGCGCCTGCCTCACCTGACCCATGCCAGGGAAGCGCGCCGATGGATCCTTTGCCATGCAGCGCGTCACAATCGATTCCAGTTCCGCCTGTACATGGGGCGCGATCTCCCGCAATGGGCGCGGTTCCTTGTGAAGAATCGCCGCCATTGTCGAAATCGGTGTTGACTCTGAAAACGCCCGCTTCCCCGAGAGCATCTCGTAAAAAAGCACGCCGAATGAGAAGACGTCGGAGCGGGCGTCTACCGCTTTGCCCGCGGCCTGCTCGGGCGACATGTAGGCCGCCGTTCCAAGCACGGCTCCTGTCTGGGTTACGCCGGTAATGGTTGCATCGGATTCGGCAGACTCCTGCACTTTGGCCAGTCCGAAGTCCAGCACTTTCACGCGGTCTGCTGCCTTCACGTTGGCCGGCTTTAGATCCCGATGGATGACTCCCCGCGCGTGCGCGTACTCAAGCGCATCGGCGATCTGGTCCGCAATGCGCGCTGCATCGTCAATCGGGATCGGCCCCCTGGCAATGCGGTCCACGAGCGTATCGCCTTCGATCAGCTCCATCACAAGCGCACCCTCTTCCACACCGAAGATGGTGGCAATGTTGGGGTGATTGAGCGAGGCCAGCACCTTGGCCTCACGCGTGAAACGTGCCAGCCTTTCGGGATCGCTGGCCAACGCGGCGGGAAGAATCTTGACGGCTACTTCGCGGTCCAGCCTGGTGTCGGTGGCGCGGTAAACCTCGCCCATGCCTCCAGCGCCGAGCTTTGAGGTGAGTTTGTAGTGTGCGATGGAGGCGGGCAGGGCCATGGACCTCGCTTCATAAACCTAAGCCCAAATCCGGGGCAAGTGTCGAAATGCGTGCGCAGTTATCATACTTGGTCAGCGCAACCCTCGAGGAAGCTCTGCTGAGATTCCAGATTCCGATTGGATTGTCGGCCACCCGGAAGTGTCAAGTTTGACAACACTTCGCAGCAGGTGTTGATCAACTGGTTATTTCCGTATCGACGGTAATACGTCCAGAACTTGGGAGGCAACTCTCCGACGCCGCCCGATCCAACGCTCACTATGCCGCCAGTTGTCTCAAACTCGTAGACACGTCCCGCTCCGGCAAGAGTGCAAGCACCCTAATGGCGGAGGCACATACAAGCCGGTGCTCTTCCAGTTCGTACCTGGCGCGTTCCATATCGACATTCTTCTTGGCCGCGAGCTTTTTGCTGATCTGATAGTAAGCTGAGGAACGAGCCTCGATGTACTCGCAGAGCCCAGCCTGATAAGCTCGTTCCCGGTCCCTGCAGATTGGGCATTTCATACCTACGCCTCTCCGGCGTTGTGCCGGACCAACCGTAGCTTAGATGCGGTCGTGGTTCAAAAACTGCCGGAAATCCCGATCGAAAGGATGTGCACGCCAGGGAGAGAATGTTCCTGTGTGAAGTCTTCGACAAAAGTCAGTCTGCTCGCCCGTGGTCCGTCCGGCTTGATCTCTGAAGGATTGGCTCTATCGGCTCGTCCTACCGGCTTGAACGAATGTCGGCTCTTGTTACGACTCGCAGATAGACGATTGTTTGCATCGCATTTCTTGAGGAGCCTCATCGCAGCTCCAATCGTTCGGTTGCGTACTTGAACGGTGCTCGTCTGGGGCAGAGCTTGGAGTTGCGAGAGGCGAGAAGGAGGAATTGCCCGCTATTTCAAGCGTACACCCACCACGGCCAACGTGCCGATGGCGTTACCCTTCATGGTGCTCTCGGCAGTTCCTGAATGGAACCAGCAAGGAATTCTGCAGGGGAATGCCGCGGAACATACATCCTGGGTGCCGGCCACTCGCCCGGAGCCGCCAGGAAAGGATCGAACTCAATGAGCGATAAGACCGGTTACCGACATTTGCCCCCCAATGTCCGGATTGTTTGAATGCTAAGTCCGAGAGGAGCACGAGGTGTTGCTAAAGGCTGAACTCAGCTGTGAGGCTGATTCAGAGAACGACCTCGGAGGCTCCTCAGAGACTATGTATTACATCGGACTGGATGTTCACAAGAAGACGATCAGCTACTGCGTGAAGGACGCGGCCGGCAAGGTCCATCAGGAAGGCAAGATTGGATCGACACGCCGCGAACTGGACAGCTGGATCAAGACCCTTCCCCAACCCCGGATGATGGCCATGGAAGCGACGATCTTCACGGGCTGGATCTACGATCACCTGCTTCCCCATGCCGAAAAGGTGAAGGTGGCGCATCCGCTGATGCTGCGGGCCATGGCCGCGGCCAAGAAGAAGAACGACCGGATCGATGCCGGCAAGATCGCCGACTGCCTCAGATGCGATTTTCTGCCCGCGTGCCACATGGCCTCGACGGAGATCCGCGACCGACGGCGAACACTTCGCTATCGCGGACTTCTGGTCAGGCAGATGGTGCAGATGAAGAATCGGGTCTCCGGTCTGCTGATGGAGAGCGGCGTTAGTTACAACAAGCAGCGATTGCACAAGCTGGGCTATTTCACAGATCTGCTTTCGACCAACGAAGAGATCAGCCAGAGCATCCTGCCTCTGCTCAAGCTCGGCCGTGAACACATCGCCCGAGCGCAGCGGCTGGATTCCGCGCTGATCGGATCATTGGAAAAGGATCCGCTGCTGTCGGAGCGCTTGCGGCGACTCCGGACGATCCCGGGAGTCGGCCCGATCACAGCTCTGACCTGGGCACTGGAGATTGGCGACTACACGCGTTTTCGGTCGGTGAAGGAAGCCATCAGCTACTGCGGACTGTGCAGCGCGGAAAAGAGCTCCGCTGACAAGGTGATGCGCATGCCGATATCCAAACAGCGCAATAAGCATATCCAGCATGTTCTGGTGGAAGCAGCCAAGATGGCGCCCAGATACTCTCCCGAGCTGGCCCTGGTCCGGGAGAGAGAGATCCAAAGAGGAAACAAGAATCGGGCCACCCTCGCGGTGGCCAGGAAAATGGTGGCCTACATGCTCGCGGTGGAGCGCAGAAAACAGGACTTCGTGCCTGCCGAAGAAATGGCAGGCAGGGCGGTAGCGTAAAAACCTTCCTGATAAGGAAGAACAAAAACGGGATTATTCGATGCGCAGGCTGCCAGGTCCTGCAGTTGACCGGCTGGGCGACGAAGGCAACTTCTGAGGCCCCTTTCGGATTGTTTCGGGACTGGCAGAGCACACAAACTCGATCATCTGCGACAGCTCTTCGGAGCTTGAGGCAGCAAATGGATGTCCGGTCCTGCGGCAAGCAGGGACCACCAGCCGTGAGGCACACGTGCGCAGGCGAATGACCGGACCAGTCGAAATGCGCGCTCTCCCCAGCGCGCCCAGGAATCCCGCGCTTTTCTCTTGACTTTGACTTACATGGAGGCCGGTCATCCGACCGGAACAAGGAATCCGAGCAATTTCCTAGGCGAATCGAGAATTGGTCGCCGATCAGCCTGCAGCAGCGGTTGACGAAGACCGGAGGGCGGCTGGTAAAGCATGCCCGTTTCTACTGGCTATTGCTGGCGGAGAGCCATCTCACGCGGCGCTTGTTCGGAAGCATACTGCGGCCGATGGAGGGTTTGCCGCTCCCAGCCGGGTAGGCGCGGCAGCACGGCGAAACCGATCTGGACGACGGAGGCGAGTCCATCCCATTAGGTCACAGGGATGGGTATTGATCTGGCTCCCGTGACCCCAACATTAGGGCTAGAGACCAAAGCGCTTCATATTTTTGCGCAACTCCCGTTCACTCTTTGACGGGTTTCGTTTCTTCCAAACTGCTAATTGATGCTGAGACGCGTTATCCACCAGTTCGGCAATGGCTTGGATCCATGGCCCTTCAATGAACGCAGTAATCTCTCCTAGGTCTTCTCTGAAGACCGGCATTTCGGGCCCGCTTGTAAATGAGTTTTTCATCTTGAACTCAAAGACTAGTTTGTTATCAACTTGAAGTGTCAAGGTGATTGGTGTTGTGATAGTTTCAATTCCCGTTAAACGTGCGATTCGCGCGTTCTTTTCTTTCTTGCCCTCTCGATAAATTACTTTGTACGCGATATCGTCCACGGTGAACTGATACACGCCACGTGCAATAGAAAGCGACTCCCTAATAGGGGGATAGATTAGTTCGGGGTCGTTTGCCATGGCGTGGGCGTACCCTCGCAGAACTGAACTGTAAAGCAACCACAACTCCTCACGCAGTTTGAGGTCCCTCGCTCGTTCTCTGCGCCGTTCAATCTCAGCCCAAATTTCGTTGGGTTTCATCGACAATCCTCAATGGGACGAACGCGTTGATTTACCAAGGTATTTCCACCTGTGGGTGATAGACCTGCCGATTCCGTGGGCCCGATTCGAGTGAGTATAACGCTGCTTGGGTTCGTGCTGAAAGAAAGGACCGAAGGCCGACGCGGCACTTCGACTGAACGACCCACGGCTTTAAGCCGAGGGGTTGATCGGGCGCATCGAATGAATTTGATTGACGCGCCCACTCCGAATGGCCTGCCCGATATTTGGTGCCAGTGAGAGTGGGACCGAACAACGGTATGTGATCCTGCGCACAGCAGGTGCTTGCGATGGGGCGCATACTGGCGACGAATCAGTGGTGACGCGGTTCGTCGGCTCTTGCTTTAAGCGCTGACATATCTGAGTGTCTCACTCCACGGGGAGGGGAACGACAATTCGCGGAGGTCGGCGAATGAAAGATTATCTTCAGGTCGGGCTTATCAGTTTAGTGCTCGTGTTGACGGTCCTGTTGGTTGCCGTCGCATTCTTGCGGTAGAATGCGTCTTCCAGACAGCACTTTTCATGTATCGGTGAGGCCGGTGTCTTACCCAGGTTTTTCCTGGCCTGCCCAGCCACCGGCGGCCGCTTCGCTGCTGCGTTGGATAGGTCGGGCCCGATCTTGGTTGGCGACCGCGCGGTCCTTTCTTCAACCCTTCCGCCGCGCTCGCGCCACGCGCGGCGCCGCAAGCAGCGTCAGTGCAACCAGAAAGATTGAAGCGGCAATGTATCCCAGATGCCCGTGGCGCAGGTCTTCGGTGACGAGTTTGACCGCGACCAGGCCCAGCGCCGCGTAGCCCAGCCGTGTTAGCTCCCGGCGACGCCAGTGCGCGCCGCCAAAGACCAGCACGAGCGCGGCCGCGCACAGAGCCACAGTGCGGATCAACGCCAGGTGCTGCGCTCCGGGAGTCACCCTCAGCGCGGTGAGCGCAAACAGCCCGTCGACCAGCAGCGCAGCTAAGGCACCGGCCGCCAGCGCGGCAAAGCCGAGATGCAACACCTGCGGTCTCCATCGCTCACCCTCGCGCGGCCGCACAAGCATATAGCACAGGACCGCGCACACCGCGATGAGCCACACGCCCGCCGCTGGTGCGCCGCTGGGAGTCCCGAGGAACACGCTCACGAGAAAGCCCAGCAGCCCCGATGCGGCTGCTGCAGCCAACAGAAACACCATTCCGTAGAACTCGAAGACTGTCCAGTGGGGATGCCGGCCGACTCCCATTGCCGCCAGCGTGGCCACGCCCAGCAGTACGATCATCGGCAGCGGCGGCAGGCAAAGGAAGCTGCCGGCGAGCACCAACGCCGCGGCCCATGCGGCAAAGACCGCGGCGTTCCGCTTTGGCGCAAAGACGGTCGTGTTGCGCTCCGCCGAGGAGCGCGCGAAGACCGTGAAGACCGCCGCGTAACACGCCGCAGAGAGAATCAGGCAAGCCACGCCAAGAATCGTTGTGCCGTCCGGTTGACCAAAGTCCGCCAGGCTCACCGCGGCCAGCAGAAACGCGATGACCGTCTGAACGGTTGCGAAGGCCGTAATCGGTCGCGCGTGCAGCAACGTCTTAAGGCACACGCTCGCCGTGAACAGGACGAAGACCGCGATGCCGGGCGCAAGCAATGCGCCGCGGCTCAGGGTAGGGTAATCCGCGAGCGCGTTTTGCCCGGCGAAGTAGACGTAGATGAGGACCCAGATGGCCGCATCGGCGGCGAGCGCGACAAGCGCCACCACTTCGGGCACGCGATCGCATCCCGGCACAAACTCGCAGACGGCCACAAGGACGAGCAGCACCACCACGAAGGGCAGAAGCGCGTACGAGGCAAAGGCAAGCGCCAGCGCAAGCCCGGTCGCGGCGATGTAGGCGACGCGGAGCACCGGCTTCAAGTCGTGCTTCCACTGAAGTGCAAAGGCAGCAAGCGCGTAGCCGCAGACCAGAACGGCGGCGACTGACGCCGGCAACACTTTGAAGCGCAGGGTCAGCTCCCAAAGCATGGGAGCCAGGATGAGCGCCGACGTGGCGGCGTAGATGGAGCTTGTGAATCGCGGACCGCCGCGCACACACGCCGCCCACGTCAGCCACAGGAACGCATACACGATGCCAACACCAGCCACGGCAACGCGCGGAAGCGGGCCCGTCTGCTCCAGGGCGCGCAATACATAGGCGCCCGCAATGCCCAGCAGCGCGATGCCCAGCACAGAAAAGATGCTTTTCGCCAGTGCAGACGCTGTAGCGCCTGCCGTCTGCGGTACAAGGGCCTTCTTTGGCTCTGTTGCCGGGGGCGGCAAGTGCACCGCCAGCGGCTGTTCCAGCGCGGAGACGCGCCGCTCCAGCGCTTCCAGGCGATTCTCAAGCCGCTCGATCGCGTCGGGACGATCGTTCATAGTTCCCATCCGCTCGTGCTCGGTCGCTGCCGGTCTCAGTCGCCGGCTGCGGCTTGGTGCAGGTTCTTCTCAGGCCACGGGGGCGGCAGCTTTGTGAAACACGCCATAATTCAATATCGACGGTTCAAGGACGATTTCACGATTCAACAGTGCCGTAACAAACCTGTGCCTGCCGGCGATGTCCGCAGAGCTTTGCCATTACTCTCCTGCGGTTACTGCTCTATCCTCCTGATGTACAACCAAAGTCCAGCTAGCAACATTCCGATCGCGATGAGAGAAATGGCCAGGCCTACTCGGCGCCGGTTGCGTTCAACCATGGCGTCCTGGCCGACTTTCAGGTCCGCATCCGCGATTTTCATGCCCGTCTGAACGTCTGCATTCACCAGGGCAGGCTGGAACGTATGGATTGTGACGCGCGCCTTGGTGAGCGCATCGCGCGCCTGATCCTGGGTTAGCAGAGCCGTACTCACTTCCATGCCGGACGATTCGGCGAGGTGGAGAGTCTGGTCGGCGTTGGCGATGGCGCCGTTCAGCCGGGTGAGATCGGCCAGGATGGCCGCTCTATCCTGGTCGCAAACATCGCTCCGCGTATGACAGGTCATGCAGACACCGCTGGGGCCGGTGCCGAGCATGGCGTCGGAAGGCTGGTGGATGGCATGATTGCTGTGACAGACGACGCAGCCGGGAAGGTTCTTCTCCTGGAATGCCTTGAAATGCGTACTCTTTTCGTACATCTGGGCTTGGAAGACGTGACACGTTGCACATACGTTCTGAACCTTGTCCACCCCCGGCGGAGCCGCGCCATGGTCCCCGTGGCAGGTTGTACAAGTGGGCGCGCTCAGATCGCCGTTCGTCACCATATCCTGGTAGTGCACGCTGGTGATGTACTGGGCATATTGATTGGCGGGAATTCCGTACGGCTTCATGTAAGCCGCGTCGGAGTGGCACCGCGAGCAGGTCTGAGCCACGTTGAGGGGGTAGACCGTGGAACGGGGATCGCTGGGCGGGCGGATATCGTGAACGCTGTGGCAGTCGATGCAGACGGCCACCTTGGTGTCACCGGCGGCCAGGCGCTTGCCGTGCACACTGGTGTGGTATTCGGCCAGCTGGTCAGTGCGCAGGCTGGGGTCATATTGGCGCATGAGGTTGGGATTCGAGTGGCATGATCCGCATAATTCCGGTATCTGCCGGCGATCGATCTTGCCCTTGAAGCCCGCCTTGCGGCTCATGGCCTGGTTGGGATCGTAGCTGGTTGCATCGCCTCCGTGGCAACTGACGCAAGTCAAGCCCTTTTGCGCGTGGATGTCTTGGCTGAATTGCTCCTGGGTCACACCCAGGGGCGCGGGCAGCGCGGAGTGGCAATCGAGGCAGGAGTTCACGGCCTGGCTGTAGCCCAGGCATGCCGCGAGTGCAAGGAAGCCGGACAGCGCGGCAGGGCCGGCTGCGAGCAACCGACGGAGTTTATTTCGCAAGGTAGCCATAAGCAGTCATACCGATCACGTAAGCAAGCGCAAAAAACCCGAGACCAGTGATCCAGGCTCTTGTGCGCGCGGCCCGGTCACTCTCAAAGAACGGCAGCAGAAGCCAGAACAGGGCGATCAGAGCGCAGCCCACGATGCCCAAAACCTCCCCGTCGACGAACCACACCTTGGCGGGGATGAGCTTGAGGGTCTGGTACATGAACAGGAAGTACCACTCCGGCTTGATGCCCGCCGGAGCCGAGGCAAAAGGATCTGCCTTGATGCCGAGATTCCACGGGAAGAGGGCAGCGAGCGCGCCGAGCGTGCCGATGGCCACGTACCAGGCCATCAGCTCGCGCAGCATAAAATTGGGAAAGAACCTCATCTCCCGGCGCAGAGCAGGATTCGCGGCCCACTTGGCTTCCAGTTTCGGGGGAATGCTCATGCCTTGGCGTTGAACCAGAAATAGGTGTATCGAGATCAGCACGACCACCAATCCGGGCAGCACGGCGACGTGGAAGCCAAAGAACCTGACCAGCGTGGCTCCAGTCACCTGCGGGCCGCCGCGCAGAAAAATCATGATGGGATGGCCGATGATGGGAATCTCTCCGGCCATTTGCGTGCCCACCGTGGTAGCGAAGAAGGCCAGCTTGTTCCAGGGCAGCAGATAGCCACTGAAGCCGAATCCCATGACCAGAAAGAGCAGCAACATGCCCGTTACCCATGTCAGCTCCCGGGGCTTGCGGTAGGCCTTGAGAAACAGGACGCTGAACATGTGGGCAAAGGCGGTGAAGATCATGAGATTGGCGGCCCAGGAGTGGATGGAACGAATCAACCAGCCAAACTGCACGCGGGTCATGATGTACTGCACGCTTTCGAAGGCCTCGTTGGCGCCGGGACGGTAATAGAGCAGCAGCAAGATGCCGGTGAGCACCTGGATCACGAACAGAAAGAGCGTGATGCCCCCGAAGAAGTACCAGTAGGTCAGCTTGTGCGTGGGAACGGTCTTATGACGGAATGGGGCCAGGATTCCGTCCAGATCGAGGCGTTCATCGAGCCAGCGAAGGAGGGCGCGGAACACGGTCACACCTCCCCATTCCGGCTGACGAAAATCTCGTCGCCGCGCACGTGAACATTGAAGACCGTGAGCGGTTTGGGCGGAGGGCCGGAGACGTTGCCGCCATTGAGATTGTAGATTCCGTTGTGGCAAGGACACCAGATCTCGCGCAGATCCGGGCGATACTGCACCGTGCAGCCGAGGTGCGTGCAAGTGGCCGAGAGCGCACGATAAGTACCGTCGGCTTCTAGGATCAAGAGGCCTGGCAGGCTGCCAAAGCGGAAAATCATCCCTGAATTCGGCTTCAGCTCGCCGACCTTGGCGGCGACGACCTCGTCGACGCCGAGATTGGCCACTGGCGGGGGGATGAAATAGCGCAGCACGGGATAGAGGAATGCCGCGGCGGTGGCCAGAAAGCCGCCGCCCAACAACAATTCGACAAATCCCCTGCGGGAAACAGACGCGTGCAGCGGGCCGCTTGGATGCGCCATTCCCGGGTCACTGGTTTCCATATTTACTTCTCCGAACTGCTGCTCTCATGTACGCCACGACGCGATTGACTGCTAGCCCTTCTTCAGGAATGCTTGCCGCCGGCCCAATTCCCATTGTTTTTGCCGGCGCGGTTCAACTTATCCGTGTTCTCCGACGCCAGCGGCCTTTAGTTCAACCGTGCGCTGCATCTCGCGCAGCCACATCGTCTGGACCAGTTGCAGACGTTGTCCCACCAGGATGGCCAAGTTCATGCCGATTTTGTAACCGACCGCCGGCGAGGAATCGCAGAAGGCGCAAAGCGCCTCCCGTGTCAGCGCAATGACTTCGGTTTCCAGCGGGGCAGTGGCGGAGAGGGTGAAGCGGTAGGGTGGAACCAGGGCGGACCAACCCACCGTTTCGCCGGCTGCCTTTTCTTCGACGAGAATGTCTTCTTCCCGGCCCCGGACCAGCATCGGAAGTGTCAGCCGGATGCGGCCGCGCTCGGTAAGGAAGAGGCCGTCGGCCGGGTCCCCCAGCCGGAAGAGCGAGCCTCCGCTGGGCACCGTCATTCTGGTGCCCAGTGCCAGCACCTGATCCGCCTCGGCGGATGACAAACCGTTCAACAGTTCATGCACCATGAGCGATTTCCTTAGTTTACAAACGGCGAAGTCGTTTTACTGTGCAACAGAGCCTGGGTGGGAAACGCGACGAACGATTCCGCGGCGGCCTGTTCCAGACGAACGTGGTTTTCGATTTGGTACAGCAGAACTTCAATCGGCACCTCGGGCTGCAGCGGAATGGACGACGCCACGCGGTCTGAGAAGAAGCGGGCCGGGGCCACCTTCACTGCTGGAAGCTCAGGCTGAACCGCTGGGGTTGAGGATTTTGGACGCGTTGCCGCAACGAACGCCATCGCTGTGACCGCCACGCCTATGAAGGTCATGCAAAAACCCATCCAGAGCATGTCCATAGCAATAGTCCCTCCTTGGTGGCCTACTGTGGCACGTGGCGTGCCAGGAGAGTCGTTGGCTAACTGCTTTTGTTTCAGCACGCGTGAGGCGGTTCCGAGAGCCTTGCTGCCATTTTGTCATGCCGCTACTGACAATTTGGCACTGTTTGACGGAAGAGAACCCGTATGCCACAATGCGAAAATTGGTTACCACTTCAGTATGAAGCTGCGTTTCGCCAGCATGACAGTCGGCCTGACGTTGGGTGTTACGGCAGCCGTGGTCGCGGCTTGCACGGTGGCCGCCTACGTCTATTCGGTCCATTACTTCAATAGCATTCTCGAAATGGCGCGAACCAACGCGCTGGCCGAAGGCGAGCTGATCCACACCGCCCTTGAGCATGCCATGCTGAACAACGACCGGCCCCAGATTGCGCAGATGATTGAGGGATTCGGCAAACAGGCGCGCGTAGAACAACTCGTGCTGCTGGACCGCAACGGCGTGCCGCGCTACTCGAGTTCACCGCTGAACCAGGGAGAAGATTTTCGGATTAGCTCTCCCACCTGCCAGGCCTGTCATCGCGACCCGCCGGAGCGACGGGGATCGAGCCGCGTGATTGAGACCCGGGGCGGAGCCATTCTGAGGACCGTGATCCCGATTCGCAACCGTGAAGAGTGCTCGAGGTGCCACGACGCGGCGCAGAAGATAAACGGGGTTCTGATTCTGGATTACGACGCGGGCGAAGTGCGCGCCGGCATGACGCGGGACCTGGGCTGGATGGTCGCCGGCACGGGTGCGCTGACCTTCGTTATCGTGGGAGCCATTTTTGTCGTGATCCGCGTGTCGGTTTTGCGCCGGTTGCAGCGTCTGGAGATGACGGCGCGCCTGGTTTCGCAAGGCGACCTGAAGCGCCGCGCGCCCGTGGAAGGGTCGGATACGCTGGCCTGGCTGGGACGTGAGTTCAATATCATGGCTGACTCAGTGGCTGGACTGGTGGGTGAAGTCAACGCCCAGCGGGAACGGCTGGAAACTGTGATTAACAGCATCGACGACGGGATTGTCGTCCTCGATCCGGAACGCAAGATTATCGCGGCCAACGACGCATTTCTGCTGCGCATCGGCAGTTCCCGCGATCAGATTCTGGGTCACTGCTGCTATCAGCTAGAGCAAGGTTCCTGCAAGCTGACCGACTGCCCCACGCTCGAATATCTGCGCTCGGGAACGCATCAGGTGAGGATCTGCGAACATCGAGCCGGCAATGGCGCGGTCACGTGGGAGGAGATTCACGTATCGCCGATCCTGGATGCCAACGGCCGCCTGACGCACGTAGTGGAGGTGTGGCGAGACATCTCCGAGCGGTGGGCTGCGGAGGCGAACCTAGCCGAGTCCCATCGCCTTGCATCGCTGGGAATATTAGCCTCCGGCTTTTCGCACGAGTTGAATACTCCGCTGGGCACCGTGCTTGCCTGCGTCGAAGGCATCCTTCGCGAGACTCCTGCCCAACAGGAGCGGCAGGTGGATCAGGCCAGGATCCGCGAGAATGCTTCGATTGCGCGAGAACAGTTGCTGCGCTGTCGCGGCATCACCCAGCACTTCTTGCGTTTGTCGCGAGGACAGGGCCGTACCGGAGCGATTGTCGATGTACCCGAGGCGATCGAGGCCGCACAGCGGCTCGTCGATCCCACAGGGCGGACGCACGCGGTGCAAATCGAGGTGCGGCCGCTACCGGACGGCTTGCACGTGCGGGCCGGCGAGGCGGAGTTTCAAGATCTGTTAATCAATCTTTTGCTCAATGCCGTGCAAGCGTCCAAGCCGGGCAGCAAAGTTGTAGTCGAAGCCCACGGCGGCGCAGACGTTCGTATTCGCGTCACAGACGAAGGCTGCGGGATTGCCGCAGACAGCCTCAAGAAGATCTTTGAGCCGTTCTTCAGCATGCGCCAGGGCGGCATCGGTCTCGGCTTGTTCCTTTCCTTGAACGCGGTGCGGAAGTGGGGAGGCGATCTTCGGGTCGAGAGCACTCCAGGAAAAGGATCGATGTTCGAGGTGGTGTTACCGGCAATCCATCCCGGCTTGGAACCAGAGGTTGGACTGTGAAACCATCCTCCATTCTTCTGGTCGATGACAACGTGGCATTCCGGCATGTGATGTCGGGCGAACTGAGTCGGCTCGGCTACGAAGTTACGACCGCGAGTTCGGGCGAAGAAGCGATCCAGCGAGTCGCGGGGGGTGAACCAGAAGTTGTTTTGCTCGACCTGCGCCTGCCGGGCATGAGCGGGCTGGAGGCTCTGAAGGCCATAAACGCGAATGCGCCGGGTACCGAAGTGATCATGCTGACCGGCCACGGCTCCATTGACACCGCCATCGAATCGATCCGCATCGGGGCGTTCGACTACGTGGTCAAGCCATGCCCCCTGGACGAGCTCGATATTCGCATTCAGCGGGCCCTGGAGCGGCGGGCGCTGCGGCAGCGGGCCAATCTGCTCGAGCGCGGGCTGACGCCTCCGGATCTCGGCAGCACGTTTGTTGGCGAAAGCCCGCAGTTCCGCCGCTTGCTCAACGTCATCAACCGCGTGGCTCCCAGCGATGCCGCGATCCTCATTATGGGCGAAACAGGCACGGGCAAGGAACGCGTGGCCAAGCTGATTCATGCGCGCAGCCCGCGATGCTCCCGGCCTTTCGTGGTGGTAGAGTGCGCCGCATTGCAGGAAAACCTGCTCCAAAGCGAACTGTTCGGACATGAGCGCGGAGCGTTCACCGGAGCCGAGCGCGCCAAGCCGGGATTGTTTGAAGTGGCGGATGGTGGGACGATTTTTCTGGACGAGATCGGCGAGATCAGCCCCGCGACTCAGACAACGTTGCTGCGCGTGCTCGATACGTCCACGTTCCGGCATTTGGGCGGCACGCGGGAAATTCACGTGGACGTCAGGGTTCTCACTGCGACCAACCGCGATATCGCCGTCATGGTACGGCAGGGCCTTTTCCGCGAAGATCTGTTCTACCGTCTGAGCACGATCACGGTTGAGGTTCCGCCCTTGCGAGAGCGGGGCTCTGACATCGACCTACTGGCGCAACAGTTTGTCGCGGCGCTTAACGAGCGATTCGGCTCAAACAAGCAGATCAGCGAAAAGGCCCTGGAACTTCTGCGAGATCACAACTGGCCGGGGAACGTGCGTGAGCTGCTGCACGTGGTCGAGGCGGCCATGGTGCTGTGCGAAGGATCCTGTGTGCAGCCTGAGCATCTGCCCACCGCTCTGCGTAATGCGAAAGCAGTTGCGCGAACGACTTCCTCAACCGCGGCAACCTTGCCGCCGACATTGCAAGAAGTTGAGTGTGCCCATATCCGGACCGCGCTCGAGGCCTGCAACGGCCATCGCGGAAATACCGCAAGGATGCTCGGAATCAGCGAGCGCAATCTGTACCGCAAATTGCGAGAATGCGGCCTGCTGTGATAGCCCTTGACTTGTGGCCCGCCAACATAACGGTCTACTTTAAAACCACACCGATAGCTCGCAGATCTTTCCCGGCCAGCTGTCGCGTAAGCCGATCGCATGCTACGCATGTGGAGCCGTCTCTCTGTTCCGCTACTCAATTTCTTCGCTTGTACGCGCCCGAGCGAATGTATAGTTCGCCGCTCTTCTGCAAGCGAAACGTGAAGTTGGCAAGTTGGTCCGCGCAAATGTATTCGCCAATAAGGGCGAAGGCGTTGTTAAGGCGAAAAGCATCCTCTTCGCTGCCTGAGGCAACGCTCTAAGCCAGGATTTAGCTCTTTGGGCTCGGAAAACGGGCCGGACGCGAGCCAAAAAACGCACGTCCCTGATGGGGCTCCCTAACAAGCGCTTTTCGACGATTTTAGAAAAGGCCTTGCAGCTTGCCGGGGGTGTGAAGCGTAACGATGGACTCTTCGATCGAGATCCAACCGTCCTTGTGGAACTGGCCGAGGGTGCGGGTGACGGTCTCGCGGGTGGTACCCGTCATCGACGCTATCTCCCCATGTGTCAGTAGCAAAGGAAAACGGTACTCGCCGTTTTCGGTGTGTTCGCCGATTTGATGCGCCAGTTCGATCAGCAGGCGCGCCAGCCGTGCGGGCACGGTCTCTGCCAGCGCGATGCGGCAGGCATCCTGCAATGCAAAACGATACTCCCGGCAGATACACTGCACCGCGCCTAACTGGGCACCTTTATGGTTGCGCAAAAAGCTCAGGAACCGCTCCCGCTCCACCGGCCGCAATTGCGCGGGTGTTAATGACTCTGCGGTAACTTCATACACGCCGTGCGAAAGCACCGCATAAAGGCCGAGCATGGAGCCGGGGCCTGCAACGCGGACAATCATGTGGCGATCTTCGGGCCGGCCCACTGTGAGTTTCAGATAACCGCTGCAAGTGAGGTAGAGACACCGGGCATCTTCGCCCTGGCTGAAAAGAGATGCCTGCGCGGGAAGCGATATGGTATTCATGGCCAGCTCCAGATCGGCCAGCACAGCTCTGCCCAACGAGCACAACCAGCCGGGACGGCGATTGGCGTAGGCCGCACAGCCGAGCAGCGACGGCCGGTTCGGGTGCTTTGGCCTCGTCTGTTCTTCCACTGGAATCTGTGTGTCCGCCATCGTCTTGTCCCGTTCGCTATCGATGGGGCCCGTCACCTCCACCGCTCCTGAGTTTCAATTCCTGCCTACTGAGGCTGCGGCCGGGGCCAGGATGCCGAAATTTCCTGCAGGCAAAGCAGATAGTCCACCGAGACAGGCATCCAAGAGCAGTCTGTTTGTCGGAACTCCACCTTGGATGTGACGGGCCTCACATTTATCGAGCCGACTCTGTGATGCCTTGGGAGCATCCCGGTGCATGCAAGACCCGCAAATCACTCAGACACATGGTTTTCACCACAAAGATGAGGCGCATAACAGGCTGTGATGAACATCACCGCCTGGATTCATCGCAAAACCGCAATCTTGCGTGCATGTGTGATGTTCCGCACCAAGCAGCGCCTGCACACCGCTTTCGATAGCATTCGTTCCGTGCCGGCGCTCACAAACAAGGAGCAATCACCACAATGACCCGCAATCGGTAGCGGACGTAGGTTTTTGAGATGTGCCCGGAAGCTTTTCTCAAGGCGGTATTTTGCATGCCTACAAATAAGCCGGTAACGCGATCACCGTTCCCTGCGGACTAGGGAAAGGCCGAAAGCGCAACACGGAAACATGAACCAGCAACCTCAACGACGCGGCAAGCGCTCCCCGCTCCCAAGATTACTTCAATCGGAGAAGATCACCAGGTTCTACCCAAGGATTTCCGCGAGAGCCTCCCTCTCTTCCGGAGGCGATCAACTCGTACGATCCTATCCTCTCGCCCTGCAACACTCCTGCAACTGCCCGGATCAGTGCAAGGACTGCTATCCAAACAAGAATCGGCCTGTACACGCTCGCCGATCGCTCTACGACCTGTACGGGCTGACACCCAGCTTCTGCACTTGCTCTGTGAACTCCCGGACAACCTGCGCAAACCTCGGCCCTTCGGCCGCCGAAACCCACTCCAGGCGAAAGCGCTCTTCCTCGATACCGAAATCCGCGAGCATCAGCTTGATGGCTTCCGCGCGTTTTTCGGTTTTGAGATTGCCCTCCTGATAGTGACAATCTCCAGGATGGCAACCGCAGATGAGGACACCGTCCGCCCCCTTGGTGAAGGCATCAATCACTAGGTTGGGATGCACCATTCCCGAGCACATGACGCGGACGATGCGGATGCTGGGCGGGTATTGGGTGCGGGAGACGCCCGCCAAGTCTGCGCCGGCATAGGAGCACCAGTTGCAACACAGCGCGATGATCAAGGGCTGAAAGTTGTCGTCCATTACTCTACTCCCAAAGCAGCATGGATCTGGGCCTCGATCTGATCGAGGGTAAATCCACGGATGAATACGCCCTTCTTTGGACACGTAGCCTGGCAGCAGCCACAACCCTTGCAGGTGGATTCGTTGGTTTCGACAACTTTCTTGATTGACCCCTGCCACTTGTATTCGACCAGGGTGATGGCTTTGTAGGGGCAGGTGTCCACGCAGTAGGCGCAACCGTCGCAACTGGTGTCCACCACTTGCGAGATATTCGCCCCCAGTTCGAGGTTATCCTGGACGAGGACGGACGCTGCGCGCGCCGCTGCTGCCTGGGCCTGCAGGATGGATTCGTCGATACTCTTGGGAGAATGGGCCAGCCCGCACAAAAAGACGCCGTCCGTCATGAAGTCCACGGGGCGGAGTTTCATATGGGCTTCGAGGAAGAATCCCTCGCTGTTCAGCGGAACCTTGAGGAACTGCGCGATGGTCCGGTTGTCTTCATGCGGATGGATACCGGCGGACAGCACCACCAGGCCGGCGGAGATCCTAAGCGGCATCCCCAGTGTCTGGTCATAGACGGTGACCTGAAGTTCTTCGCCGTTGCGCGCCACCTCGGGTAGGCGGCTCTCGTCGTAGCGGACAAATACGACGCCTTGCTGGCGAGCCTTGGTGTAGTAGCTCTCCTTGAAGCCATACGTGCGGATGTCGCGGTAGAGGACATACACGTGCGTCTCGGGGGAGAGAGCCTTAATCTTCAGGGCATTCTTGATGGCGCCGGCGCAGCATACCCGGGAACAGTAGGGGTGGTCGGCATCGCGTGAGCCTACGCACTGGATCATGACCACGG